>OZ257262.1:0-4361636 GCA_965279745.1 Mycobacterium sp. | reverse complement strand
ATACCGCTCCGCTACGGCCATTGGGTCGCCGGTGCTGTGCAAGGCGACTTCGGCACGACCGTCAACGGGCAGCCAGTCTCCGAAGAACTGTGGCGCCGCGTCGGAGTCAGCCTTCGACTGTTGGTGATCGGCTCGGTGTTAGGCACCGTTATCGGGGTCATCGCTGGGGCCTGGGGCGCGATCCGCCAATACCGAATGTCGGATCGCGTCATCACCTTGTTGTCGTTGTTGGTGATCAGCACACCGACGTTCGTCATCGCGAACCTGCTGATCCTTTCAGCGCTGCGGGTTAACTCCGTGTTCGGCGTGCAGTTCTTTGAATACACCGGTGAGACATCGTCAAATGCGATGGGAAGTGGCTGGAGTCAATTCGCTGACCGGCTCCAACATCTGGTATTGCCCACCGCCACACTGGCATTGACCGCGATCGCCGGATACAGCCGATACCAGCGGAACGCGATGCTGGACGTTCTTGGCCAAGACTTCATCCGCACAGCACGGGCAAAAGGACTCACTCGGAGGCAGGCCCTCTTCAAACACGGTCTGCGGACCGCGCTGATTCCGATGGCCACCCTGTTTGCGTATGGCGTCAGTGGCCTGGTCACAGGTGCGGTGTTCGTGGAGAAGATCTTCGGCTGGCACGGCATGGGCGAGTGGGTGGTTCAGGGCATCGCCACCCAAGACACCAATATCGTCGCCGCGATCACCGTGTTCTCCGGTGCGGTAGTGCTGCTTGCCGGGCTGCTGTCCGACGTGATCTACGCAGCACTTGACCCGAGGGTGCGCGTGACGTGACCGATCCAGTCGTTGAGGAATTCACCTCCCGGCGCACCCTGGTGTTCCGGCGATTTCTGCGCAACCGGTTGGCAGTCGCATCGATGGCGATTTTGGTGCTGCTGTTCATCGGCTGTTACGCGCTACCGCCGGTATTGCCCTACTCATACACCGATCTCGACTACTACTCCTTGCAACAGCCGCCCAGCATCGACCACTGGTTCGGCACCACTGCGATCGGCCAGGACCTGCTGGCGCAAGTGCTGCGAGGAATGCAGAAGTCGATGCTGATCGGCGTCTGCGTGGCGGCGATATCGACCGCGATCGCCGCCACTGTTGGCTCGATAGCCGGATACTTCGGCGGCTGGCGAGACCGCGCATTGATGTGGCTGGTGGATCTGTTGCTGGTCGTCCCGAGTTTCATCCTGATTGCGATCATCACGCCGAGGACGAAGAATTCAGCCAGCATCGCTCTGCTGATCGCACTGCTGGCCGGGTTCAGCTGGATGATCAGTTCTCGGATTGTGCGAGGCCTGACGATGAGCCTCCGGGATCGCGAGTTCGTCCAAGCGGCACGGTATATGGGCGTCTCGAACAGTCGCATCATCGCCCGTCACATTCTGCCCAACGTCGCTTCCATCCTGATCATCGATGCGGCACTGAATGTCGGAGTAGCGATTCTGGCCGAAACTGGTTTGAGTTTCTTGGGTTTCGGTGTCCAGCCGCCCGACGTCTCACTAGGCACGCTGATCGCCGACGGCACGAAGTCCGCGACGACGTACCCCTGGGTGTTTCTGTTCCCGGCCGGGGTGCTGGTGCTGATCCTGGTGTGCGCCAACTTGACCGGTGACGGGCTCCGCGACGCTCTGGACCCCGCCAGTGCAACATTGCGGACCAGCCGAAAGGTCGATCGCTAAAATGACCGAGCCAGGCGATCCGCTACTGCGCGTGACTGACCTAGCCGTCACGTTTCCCACTGATTCAGGCGACCTCCACGCAGTCCGTGGCATCAGCTACCAGGTCAATGCCGGCGAGGTCGTCGCAATGGTTGGCGAGTCGGGGTCCGGCAAGTCGGCCGCAGCGATGGCGGTGATCGGCCTGCTGCCTGAGTACGCCGACGTCACGGGCTCTGTCCGCCTCAACGGCACCGAACTCCTTGGCCTGTCAGATACCTCGATGTCGAAGGTCCGCGGCCGCCGCATCGGCATGGTGTTTCAAGACCCGATGTCGGCCCTCACCCCCGTCTACACAGTCGGCGACCAGATCGCCGAAGCAATTACCGTGCACCACCCAGATGTCAGTCGGCAGTCTGCGCGCCACCGGGCGATTGAGCTCCTGGAGCTCGTCGGTATCGCACAAGCCGAACGCCGGGCGCGGGCATTTCCGCACGAGCTGTCTGGCGGCGAACGGCAGCGAGTGGTGATCGCCATCGCGATCGCCAACGATCCCGACCTGCTGATCTGCGACGAGCCAACAACCGCCCTCGACGTCACCGTTCAGGCTCAGATCCTCGACGTCCTTGAAACCGCTCGTGACGTGACTGGCGCCGGAGTGCTGATCATCACCCACGACCTTGGCGTGGTCGCCCGGTTCGCCGACCGCGCGATCGTCATGTACGCCGGCCGGCAAGTCGAAGTCGCGACCGTCGACGATCTGTACCGCGATCGCCGAATGCCCTATACCGCAGGCTTGTTGGGCTCCGTCCCGCGTCTGGACGCGCCGCAAGGAACCCGGCTGGTTCCGATACCGGGTGCTCCCCCCTCCTTGGTGACGTTGCCCCCGGGCTGCCCGTTCGCACCCCGCTGTCCACTGGTCACCGACGACTGCAATTCCTCCGAACCCGCTCTACTGCCGGTGGGTGACAGTCACTCAGCGGCGTGTATTCGGACAGATCAAGTGGAAGGCCGCAGCGCCGCGCAGATCTACGGAGTTTCCACCCGGCCGCCCGTGACCTCCCTAGTCGCGCAACCCGTCTCCGCGGTGTCGGTGCGCGATTTGGTCAAGACGTATCAGCTGACCAAAGGTGTGGTGTTCCGTCGACGAATCGGTGAAGTCCGAGCAGTTGACGGCGTCAGTTTCGAACTCGAGCAGGGCCGGACCCTCGGCATAGTGGGCGAGTCCGGATCGGGGAAATCGACCACCCTGCACGAGATCTTGGAACTGACCGCCCCCCAGTCGGGTTCGATCGAAGTGCTCGGCAGTGATGTCGCGACGCTCACCGCTACCCGTAGGCGTGAGTTACGCCGCGATCTCCAGGTCGTCTTCCAGGATCCGGTGGCATCGCTCGACCCGCGGCTCCCGGTGTTCGATCTGCTCGCAGAACCGTTGCAGGCCAACGGCTTCGACAAGACCAAAACTGACGCGCGAGTGGCCGAACTGCTGGAGATCGTCGGGCTGCGCCGTTCCGATGCCAGCCGCTACCCCGCCGAATTCTCCGGCGGCCAAAAGCAACGCATTGGGATCGCTCGCGCCTTGGCCCTGCAACCTAAGATTCTCGCGCTCGACGAACCGGTCTCAGCCCTGGACGTCTCCATTCAGGCCGGCATCATCAACCTGCTGCTGGACCTGCAACGGGATTTCAACCTTTCGTACCTGTTCGTCTCCCACGACCTGTCGGTCGTCAAGCACCTGGCACATCGAGTGGCGGTGATGTACCGCGGTGCGATTGTTGAATACGGCGACAGTGACGACATCTTTGACAAACCTCAGCACGACTACACCAAGAAGTTGCTGGCCGCGATACCGCAACCAGATCCCGGTCGCCGCTAGCATCAGTCGCGTGACTCTTCAGGACCTGACTCTTCGGCGCATTACCCTTCGGCGAGCAGACACAGCGGTCCCTTCAAACCGGCGTGTCGGGGTGCTCCTGCGACTGCTCGCGGTGGGAAGTGCGGCAGCGCTGATTCTGGGCGGCTGCTCCGGATCGAAGGAAGCACCGCCTGTCGGCGGCAATGCCGAACTCGGAGCCACCAGCGACATCAACCCCAAAGACCCGGCCACCCTGCAGCAGGGGGGAAACCTCCGGTTGGCGCTCAGCTCGTTTCCGGCGAACTTCAACATTCTGAACATTGACGGCAACGAGGCCGACACCGGCAGCGTCCTGAGGCCAACATTGCCCAGAGCGTTCGTCGTCGCCGCTGACGGTTCAATGAAGGTCAACACCGACTACTTCACCAACGTCGAATTGACCAGCACCGAACCGCAAGTCGTGACTTACACCATCAATCCCAAGGCAGAGTGGTCCGACGGAACACCGATCACCTGGGAAGACATCGCGTCGCAAATCCACGCGACCAGCGGCAAGGACAAGGCTTTCGCGATCGCTTCCCCTAATGGCAGCGACCGCGTCGCTTCGGTCACCCGAGGCGCCGACGATCGGCAGGCGATCGTCACCTTCGCACAGCACTACGCGGAATGGCGCGGCATGTTCGCCGGCAATACGATGTTGCTCCCCAAGTCCATGACCGCCACACCAGAAGCGTTCAACAAGGGACAGCTCACCGCCCCCGGACCGTCGGCAGGGCCGTTCACCGTTACGACGCTGGATCGAACCGCTCAGCGCATCGTCTTGACGCGTAACCCGAAATGGTGGGGAACACCGCCGCTGCTCGACTCGATCACCTATCTCGTGCTCGACGACGCCGCCCGCATCCCGGCACTGCAAAACAACGCGATCGATGCCGCCGGCCTCGGGTCGTTGGACGAGCTCACCATCGCACGTAGCACCCAAGGCGTCACAATCCGACGTGCGCCCGGCCTGAGTTGGTATCACTTCACCTTCAACGGTGCACCGGGAGCGATCCTGTCCGACAAGGCACTTCGGTTGGCGGTGGCCAAAGGGATCGATCGTCAAGCGATCGCCGACGTGACCCAACGCGGCCTTGTGGACAAGCCGGCTCCGCTGAACAACCACATCTACGTTGCCGGCCAAAAGGGGTACCAGGACAACAGCCAGGTCGTCGCGTACGACCCGGAGAAGGCCAAGCAGGAACTCGACGCGCTCGGCTGGAAGATGAATGGGCAGTTCCGGGAGAAGGACGGCAAACAGTTAGTCATCCGCGATGTCCTCTATGACGCACAGACGACGCGGCAGGTGGCACTCATCGCGCAGAACGGTCTGGCCCAGGTGGGCGTCAAGCTGGAGATCGACGCAAAGCCCGGAAACGGCTTCTTCACCAACCATGTCAACGTCGGCGACTTCGACATCACCCAATTCTCTTGGGTGGGAGACGCGTTCGCGCTCTGCTGCCTCAATCAGATCTACACCACCGGAGCGGAAAGCAACTTCGGGAAAATCAACAGCCCGGAAATCGATGCCAAGGTGGACCAAGTCCTCGACGAACTCGACCCCGAGAAGGCCCGCTCACTGGCCAACGAAGTTGACAAATTGATCTGGGCGGAGGCTTTCAGCCTGCCGCTGTTTCAGTCGGCAGGAAACGTCGCCGTCCGGAGCAACCTCGCGAACTTTGGCCCCGCCGGACTCGGCGATCTGGACTACAGCGCGATCGGCTTCGCGAAGCCCTAATGAGCGAGATGGGTTGCGCCCTCCCCCGGCGCCGGTCGACCTTGATGTTAGGGCCAAAGGTCCCCACGCCAGCCTAGGTAGTGACTTGCCGACCAGGACGGCATACGTTGGTGCAAGAACACCATGACCGAATTCATGCGAAATAGCGATGCCTTCACCTGGTCGATGGAGAGCGATCCGCGACTGAGATCCACAGTGGTGACTGTGATCTTGTTGGACCGCTCACCCGATTGGGAATCGGTTCGCTCCCGCTTCGAGCACCTAAGCCGCACGATGCCAATGTTCCGCAAGTGCGTGGTGGAGTCGCCAAAACCGGCGCCACCCCAGTGGGAATTCGACCCGGACTTCGATCTGGACTTCCACCTGCTGCGAGTGTCGGCGCCGAAACCGGGGAATCTGGACGCGGTGCTGGAGATTGCGCGCTTGGCGGCAATGGACCAATTCGATCGGTCGCGACCATTGTGGGAGGTCACGCTGATCGACGACCTCGATGATGGCGGGGCCGCGCTGGTGTGCAAATTCCACCACGCCCTGACCGACGGAGTCGGCGGGGTACAGATTGCGATGACATTGTTTGACCTGACTGAGGATTCGCGTCCTTCCGCTGAAGAGATACCGGAGCCCGAAATTCCCCGTCCCCTGTTGTTGAGTCGCTACCGAGAAGCAGCTGGCTACGACCTGGGTGTACTCAGCAAAGCGATCACCAGTGCGTTCAAAGCCGCGCCCACACTTCTGTACAACAGCATCCGCCGACCGGTCCAGACCGCGACCGCTGCGGCCGAACTAGCCGCTTCCGTGTACCGAACTGTGCGGCCGGTCAACACCACCGGCTCAACCCTGATGAAGGAGCGCACACTGGTGCGACGCCTAGGTGTGCTTGAAGTTCCGATGCCGCGATTGCGGGAAGCAGCCCATCGCGGTGGTGGCACCCTGAATGACGCATTCGTTGCGGGGGTGGCAGGCGGCCTACGCCGATATCACGACAAGCACGGGGTGACGGTGGGCGACCTTCACCTGACAATGCCGGTGAGCCTGCGCAGGGAGGGCGACGCCATTGGCGGCAACCGAATCACTTTGATGCGCTTCGACGTGCCCGTCGGTCTAGCAGACCCTGCCCAACGGATCGGCGCGATCCAGGAACGCACCAGTCGAATGCGGAACGAGAAGTCGCTGCCCTATACGCAGCTGATCGCCGGCGCGCTCAACCTGATGCCCCGGTGGTACATCGGATTAATCCTGCGACACGTCGATTTTCTGGCCAGCGATGTCCCCGGTGTTCCTGTCCCGGTATATCTGGGTGGCGCAAAGGTGGTGACGCAGTATGCGTTCGGTCCCACGATCGGCGCGGCCGTGAACGTGACGCTCCTGACCTACGTCGATGTTTGCGGGCTGGGCATCGACGTCGACACCGGAGCCATACCCGACTTCGATGAGTTCCACGACTGTCTGGTCGCCGGGTTCGACGAGGTGATGGCGCTCGCGCCAGCCTGTATTCAGAGTCAGTGAAACCCCGCCGGGCCCTCGCACTCCGATGTAACGTGCCGCTGCAAAGGCAGTTCACAGCAGCATGAACAAGCAGCAATGGGAGCCAGGTCGCATGGGACAGCACATCGCTATCAGGAACAAGCTCTCAGGTGCGATAGTGGTCAGCGCAATGTCCGTGGGTGCGCTCGCTGCGGCAGGTCTCGGTTCGGTCCCAACCGCCAGCGCCACCTGCGCGTCGTTTTTCGGCATCGGCAGCAGCGCGGAGTGCTCCAGCAACTTCACGACGATAGCTATCGCGATCGGCACGAACGCGACGGCTCATGCCGATGGGCTTTTCGGCGGCGCCTTCGTCATCGGTACCGACACCATCGCGATCTTTAATTCCGCGGGTGTTTTGGGTATCGCCCTGGGCTTAGGCACCAATAGCATTACGCAGGCAGGTAGCGGATTCGCCGATATCGCAGTCAATCTCACGACCGCCAGCCCCGCGCACACCGCTGTCTCCGCCTTCGGTACCGCCAACATCGCCGTCAACCTCTTCGGCGGCGCGAACGAAGTCTTGCATCACGTTGTCGGAGCACGGGGCATCGGCAACGTTGCCGTGAATCTCTTCGGGAGCGATAACCAACTTTTGGCGGGCACTAGCGATTCTGCCTTCGGGAACACTGCGTTCAACGCGTTTGGCGACGACAACCGCGTTACGGCTGCCAGCCCATTCGCGCTCGCCGGAGCGTTCGGCCAGCAGGGTGCGACGATCACCAAAACTGGGCCCGGCTTCAATCTCGGGCTACAGGTCGGAGCGGCCGCGTCGACCCGAAGCCCGACGAAGGCCACAACAAATACCGCCTTAGCAAATACCAGCATCGAGACCGTGCCGCGAGCGGTGGTCACCGATGGCGAGCCAACAACGGCCAAGACCGGACGAATCGGTCATAGCAGGAAGGCGGCCGCTCGTTCAACCTCCGACCGCGCGGGCAATGCCGTCAAGCCGTCAGTTCGATGAGGTGTGCATCGTCGATCCCGAGATAGCGCTCTGGCATGCAGGTCAGGACGATGACCTGCCCGTGGTCTCCCAGGGTATTGAAGACCTCCGCCATCTTGGCTAGCCGTTCCGGATCGGTGAAACCCAGCGCATCGTCGAGGACCACCGGGACGGTGTCCTCCTTGGCTACCAGCGCAGCCCCGGCGAGGCGGGCCAAAATCCCCAGTTGTTCCTTGGCCCCGCTGGACAACGACTCGAACGGCACCGTACGGCCGTCCAGTGTGCGGCTGAAGATCCGCAGATCACTGTCGACCTCCACCTCGAAAGTCGGCCCGAACACCGGCTTCCCGATCCGCTCGATCTCGGCACGAAACGGATCGACGTAACGCAAGCGGGTGTCATCACGGTGACGTGACAGCACCGAACGCAGCATCTGTGCCGCGCGAGCCCGTGCCGAAACCCGGCTGTATTGAGCGGCGGCATGTTCGCGGGCGCTCTGCGCCGCATCGAGATCACTCTTGCGCCCATCGTCGCCCATCACGGCCAGTTCCACGGAGATATTGTTGAGCGCCTGTTCGATTGTTGAGACGGTGACGTCGAGTTGCGTCGCCGCTGTCCGTGCAGCATCCAGTTCAGCGCTGACAGCAGCGGGATCGGTGGCGGCACGACGGGCGACCAGCACAGCGACCTCATCCTCGGCTTGTCGGCCTGCCTCCGCATCAGCTTCGGTGCGGCTCGCAAGTTCCTCGTCGGTGCACTCCAAGCGCTGGGCGGCCAAGAGTCGCTCAACGGAGGCCAGCTCGCCATTTTCCGAAGCCACCCTGCCACTCAGAGATGTTGTCCGGGTGGATGTTTCATGCAGCGCGCTCCGGGCTTCGGAAGCCGACTCTTGATGCGCTGCTGCGCTCGAAGTCAGACGACCAAGATCTTCTGTTGCCGCCGTCAGTTCGGCCCGCGCGGCGTCCGAATCGACGCCAGCATCCAGGAGAGTCTGGTGGGTTGCCTGCACATCGCGCAGCGTCCCGAGTCGCGCTCGCAACTGAATGACATCGTCGCCAGCAGTGAGACCCGCCAGCGTCGCCACCATCTGGCTTCTGCTGGCGGACAGCTCCTGGCGCCGTCGGTCTAGTTCACGGGCGGCCGCGACATCGGCAACACCGCCCCGATCCAGCGTTTCAGCCTGAAGTTGCTGTGCCAACAACAGCTTCGCCTGCAAGTCCGATGTACTGACACCAGGATCCAGGCGCACCGACAGTAGGCCCGGCACCTCCACCGTGGTGAGAGACGCCGTGGGCGGGGTCCACTTCTGTCCCGTCACCAACTGGACGAACTCACCATCGACAATCAGCTGCAGGTCAGCAGCGGCAGTGAATTCCACAGTGGCTGCGGTCAATTCGAGCTGCGCCAGCACGTTCTGCACGGTCGTGGTCGCGGATTCAATGTCACGCAACACTTCGTCAGTGAGGCTGATCCCGACCAGTTGCTGGTCGATCAGCTCGAGATCACCGTGAACAGAGTCGATTCGATCGAGCCGCACGGCAATCCGATCCGCCTCCGCCCGGGCCGCACAGGCTTCCACCACGTTGCGGGCTCGATCCACTCGCGCCTGGCCGCCGGTCACCAGGTTGGCAGACTCCAATGCGATCGCAGCAGCGGATTCGGCAGCGGTGCGAGCAGTGGCCTCGGCGGCCACCGCATCGGCAAGCTCGCCGTTCAACTCGGTGATCGTTGCGGCGCGGTTCGTGGCGTCGTTACGCAGCCTCACCCGTTCCGCAAGTGCTGCGGTTGAGGTGGTGCTCGTTGCCACCGCCGCTTTCGCAATCAGCTCGGCATTGCCGAGTTGCTCAGTCAGATCGGCAAGGATCGCCGCCGCCTGCTCGGCCGCCGCCGCACGCTCGACGACAGCCTGCCGGCCAGAACCGACCACGGCGAGCTGCTCGGTCAGTTCTTCGTGTGTGTGCACCCGCTTGTCAATTTCAGCCACCGCGGCCTGACAACGCTCCAACTCCGCCTCGGCGCTGCTCAAAACCGAAATGACAGTCGCCCACTCCCCCGTGGGCCGACCCGTAGTGGTGAAGTACCGCCCATACTCGGCGTCGATCTGCTCGATGAGTAGCGGCTCGCTGCCCGACAACGCGGCGTCATCACCCGCTGCGACATCCAATGCGCGGGACAACGAGTCGCAACCTGACAGGTCCACCGCTGCCGTCGATGTCGTCTGCAGCACCCGTTGCGCGTGCCACAGGTCGGTATCGACGGTTTCAGCGAGCATCGCCAGAACACGCTCGTGCGCCTCGTCCCCGGTCAGCTGCTCCCGACGCGGCGTCACGATGCTCAATTCAGTCTCACACTTCTTGTGAAACCGCTTGCGGTACACGAAACGATATGGGCCCGTGCTGATCTCGGCGAGAACTTCTGAGCCGAGGTCAGCGTGGGTGGGCTTGACCTGCTTGACTTCCTTCTTGGTCGATCGGTCCTTGGAGTCCAGTAGCAGATCAAGAGCTTCGATCATCGACGTCTTGCCGACTTCGTTGGCGCCGCAGATCACCACCACACCGCTGTCAGGTAGGTGAATCTCGCGATGGGTGATACCGCGGTAGTTCGTCAGAACCAGCCGGTGCAATTTCATGCGGCGCTGCCCTTGGTCAACCGAAGCAGAAGCCCGAGCGCTCCTTGGGCGTCCGCCGCCGCCTGCTCGTCATCCGAGCGCGCGGTACTCACCAATTCGGCGACCGCTGCCGCCGCGAAACCGCCGATACCCAGGTCGTCGAACTCGCCATCAACGGGCAGAACAGCGAGCTGAGTGTGGCGGTCCCAGGGACCAAGCCAAGCGAACAGCCTGGCGTACTTGTCCAGGCACGCGTCGAGGCCGGCGCGGTCGGTCACGGTCATCGAGCCGGTGAGGGCCGTGCGAACGACAGTGCGCTCCTTGTCGCCGAGTAGATCGAGGTTGAGATCCAGATCCGCGATGTCGCGGCTGTTGTCAACCTGCCTTTTCAACGTCACGAACCGCCAACGGCCGAGTCGGTGCGCCTCGACGGTTACTGGGTGCGCAGGGTCCTCTTCGTCCACGTCAACAACCAACGCATGGCCGGAGTCGGACTCGATGTCATCGAAGTTCGTGACCTCAGGCGCCCCGGAGTACCAGACCCGTCCGCTGTCGCCGACTTCGGTACGGGAGTGCTTGTCCCCCAACGCCACATAGTGGATTGCTCCGGTGTCCAGAGCTTCCTTCAGCCGCGCCATCCGGATCAACGATGCCTTGCTTTGATCGGGGTCGAGGAGATCGACACCGCCGTGAGCGACCAGGATCCGGACCACCCCATCGGCAGGGAGGTCAGCAATCGCGGCAGCCACCAAGTCCGTCGTGGGCGCCTTGGAGCGCCAGGGCGCCGCGACAAGCTGGACTCCGGGCCTGATGTCCCAGGGCCCTGAGCGGTCGAGGACCGTGACGTTGTCTGGACACTCCGCTCTGAACAACGCGCTGGTGTACAGCGACGACGCATCCAGAGGGTCGTGATTTCCCGGAAGCAAGTACACCGGAACACCAATGGCACGCATGGCTTCCAACGACTGGCTGATCACCCTTGGCGCCAATTGGTTGTCCTCGAAGACGTCGCCCGCGACGACGACGAACTCGGCACCGCTTTGCGCCGCCAATGTGCCGAGGCCGGCCACCGCATCCCGGCGCGCCGCCGAGTATCGCGGTTGAGCCTCGCCCTCCAGAAAATGTCGGGTCATACCGAGCTGCCAATCGGCAGTGTGCACAAATCGCATGCCCGGCTCCTTCCCATCCCATCGACAAGCGTTGCGGCGAGTCTAGGTTCGCCCACCGACAAGTCTGCGGACCTCGACCGGCATGTGCGCCGACGCTTACTCTGAGACCCGTGACTGCAGGACAAAGCTCCGTCGAACGCACCCTGATAGTGATGCGGCACGCGAAATCCGCTTATCCGGACGGCGTCGCCGACCATGACCGGCCGCTGGCATCACGCGGCATGCGCGAAGCCGGCCTCGCCGGTGACTGGTTGCGTGACAGCGTGCCCGCGATCGATCAGGTGCTTTGTTCGTCAGCCGTCCGAACCCGCGAGACGCTGCGGCTCACGAATGTCACGGCACCCGTGAGCTACCTGGACCGGCTGTACGGCGCCACCGCCGGAACTCTGATCAACGAGGTCAACGGCGTCGACGCCGCGGTAACCACCCTGCTGGTGGTCGGCCACGAACCAACCGTCAGCCAGGCGTCGCTGGGCCTTGCCGGACCGAACGGATCCGATCGGGCGGCGATTGGGGAGATTTCGATGAAGTTCCCGACATCGGGGATCGCGGTGCTGCGCCTCCCGGGCAGCTGGTCCGACCTCCAACTCGGCAGCGCCCAGTTGGTGACGTTTCACGTGCCTCGATAGCTAGTCGCTACGAATTCGTGGCGAGCGTCAACTCCATCAGCTTGAGGGCCTGACCGCAGGCGTCGATCCCGGGCGCTTGCGGATTGATCCACCATCCGACGACACCGCCGGCGTCGCTGGCCACCCCACACGCTCCGTTGGGATCGCTGGTCCGCATCACGATCGACGGAACGCCCTGAATCGCGCGATTCTCGATCTGGTAATTCAGGAACTGAGCCACCTTGCGCTCATTGTCGAGACTGCCTTGCTCATACCAGAACCGAGTGATGTCTATCAGCCCCGCAGGGTTTGCGGCCTGCCAGCGGCATACCGCGCCGACGAAGGTGCTCTGGATGTCGAGCGGATCTGCCCCGACAGTCTTGGCGAGAATGTCGGTGGTCAAGACGTCGCATTCCTTGAGCAGATTGGGGTATTGCTGGGCCGAGTTGTCATTGCGAGTCGTGCCGCCAGACTTCACCGCGGTTCCATCGACGGTGCTCGCGCAGCCGGTCACCATCACCAGCACCGAGCACGCGGCAACCAGTCCGGTGGCCAGCCGACGACGCGTCGACTGGGTCAGAGTGCGGATCATTTCGAATTCGCAATCGACTGCCGGGCCAGTTCCTTGGCCACGTCGCAGGCGGGCGGGAACGGCTTCTGGGCGAAGCTGACCGACCATTCGAAGAAATCGTCGTTGAACTGGATGCCGATTTCGCACAGGTTGTCTCCCAGAGAGGGATCGGTGCCGACTGCTATGAATCCGCCGTGGCCGTCAATGTTGATGTCATCAACGCTGGTGCGGGACAGCTCTTCGGTCTTGCGTTCCCGCCCGATCGGACTGCCCCGATACCAGGTGAAAGAGAAGTGGGGTCCAAGGATGCCGCCACCGGCCAACCATTGACAGCCGACTGAGTTCTTCGCCGTAGTGACCAAGCCGGTCACGCGGGTCTGTTCTGCCATGGTCTGGTCCGAGATGCCGCCGCATTCGGGGAACATCGGCCCATGCTTGCCGTCCGCGTTCGGCGGGCCGGACTGCTGCGACGACGGCGGTTGCGTCGGCGTCGAGTCCGAGCACGCGCCCACCGCCGGGACCAACGCCAGAGCGGCCAAAGCGGCCACAACAGCGCGGCCCAACCCGGCCCGATTGCGGGCAACCATCACGCGCCCCTGCTGTTCGTCACAGAATGCACTGTAGCGGCCAATTCCGCGCCCACCGCCTAGATGCGGGCTGAGCAGCCGGTTTGCTGGTATGTCCGGTGTGCGACAGTAGCGAGATGCTCGTGGCGCTGCTGAGACAGTACGTCCGGCCGTACCGGTGGCTGGTGGCAGCAGTGATGCTGCTGCAAACCGTCAGCACGCTGATGTCGCTCTACCTGCCGACGGTGAACGCCGCCATCATCGATGACGGCGTAGCTAAGGGCGATACCGGGCTGATCGCCGAGCTGGGACTGGTGATGCTCGCCATCACAGCGCTACAAGTGGTCTGCGCGGTTGGCGCCGTCTACTTCGGATCTCGCGCCGGAACCGGAGTGGGCCAAGACTTGCGTTCGGCGGTTTTTCACCACGTCATCACCTTCTCGGAACGTGAGACCGCCCGATTCGGAACCCCGTCGTTGCTGACCCGGACGACCAACGACGTGCGGCAGATCCAACTACTCGTCCAGATGACGGCGACCGTGCTGGTGACCGCACCGATAATGTGTGTCGGCGGGATCGTCATGGCGATCCACCAGGATGCCGGACTCTCGTGGCTGTTACTGGTCAGCGTCCCTGCCCTGGCGTTGTCGAACTACTGGATCGTCACACGGATGCAGCCGATCTTCCGGAGCATGCAGCGACTGATCGACGGAATCAATCGGGTGCTGCGCGAACAGCTGTCCGGGATCCGGGTGATCCGGGCGTTCGCTCGCGACCCCCTCGAGCGGGAGCGCTTCGATTGGGCCAACCGGGAAGTGTCCGAGACCGCCTTAGCGGCCGGTCGTTGGCAGGCATTGATGTTGCCGGTGACCACAGTGACGATCAACGTTTCGAGCGTCGCCTTGATTTGGTTCGGTGGCCTGCGGATCGACGCCGGCCACATGCAGGTCGGCTCGTTGATCGCCTTCTTGTCCTACTTCATGCAGATCCTGTCGGCCGTATTGATGGCGACGATCATCGTCGTCATGCTGCCGCGGGCTTCGGTCTGCGCGGAGCGGATAGGCGAGGTGTTGTCCACCCGCCCGGCGATCACCAATTCGGACTCGCCGAAGCATCCCGAGGGGGGTATTCGCGGAGCAATCACCTTGACGGAAGCCACATTCCAATATCCGGGTGCAGAACGTGCCGTGCTGGATGGAGTATCGATTAGCATCCAACCCGGGAAGACAACCGCAATCGTGGGCAGTACCGGTTGCGGCAAGTCCACCCTGGTTTCGCTGATTTGCCGGCTAATCGACGTGACCGACGGCGCGGTTCTGGTCGATGACACAGATATTCGGGACTATGACACCGAATACCTCTGGTCTGCCTTCGGCCTGGTTCCTCAGCGCGGATACTTGTTCTCCGGCACCATCGCCGAGAACCTTCACTACGGAAAGGCGGATGCCACCGAGGACGAGATGTGGGCTGCACTTCGAGTCGCGCAAGCCGAGCAGTTCGTTCGTGCTCACCCCGACGGACTGGCGATGCGTGTGGCACAAGGTGGCATGAACTTCTCCGGTGGTCAGCGTCAGCGATTGGCGATTGCCCGCGCCGTCATCCGCAGGCCCGCGATCTACCTCTTCGACGACGCGTTCTCAGCACTTGACGTACATACCGACGTAGGGGTTCGCAACGCACTTCGCGAAGTGTCCGCCGATTCCACGGTCATCATTGTTGCGCAACGTATTTCGACCGTTATGGCCGCCGATCAGATCATCGTCCTGGACGCCGGCCGAGTGGTGGGTACCGGCTCTCACGACGCCTTGCTGACCGAATGCCCGACCTACGCGGAGTTTGCCGATTCACAGTCAGTGGGAGCCGCCAGCGGAGGCACCTTATGACCGGCCCGGCAATCAGGGGCGGCGGATTCCGCTCTCTCACCGAAGATCCCACACAGGCCAAGTCACGTGCATTCAAACGGACAGCATTGCGACTTGCCCGCCGACTGACACCGCAACGCCGACTGACCGCGCTGGTCATCTCGCTATCGATCGCCGGCATCGCACTGTCGGTGATAGGTCCGCGGATTCTCGGGCACGCGACCGACCTCCTGTTCAACGGTGTGATCGGACGCGGACTGCCGGCCGGCATCACCAAGGAGCAGGCTGTGGCAGCGGCCCGCGAGCGCGGGGACAACACCTTCGCTGACCTACTGTCGGGGACGAATGCGGTGCCCGGACACGGGGTCGACTTCGCCGCGGTCGGGCGCACCTTGCTGCTGGCTTTGGTTCTCTATCTGATTGCAGCTCTGCTGATCTGGGCTCAGGCGCGTCTGCTGAACGTGATCGTGCAACGCACCGTTACGGCGCTGCGCACCGACGTCGAGGCAAAGGTGCACCGACTGCCGTTGTCCTACTTCGATTCACGACAGCGCGGCGAATTACTCAGCAGGGTCACCAACGACGTCGACAACGTTCAGTCATCGGTGTCGATGACGATCAGCCAGTTACTCACCTCCGCGTTGACCGTCGTTGCCGCACTGGCGATGATGGTGACGATTTCGCCGCTACTGGCGTTGATTACGGTGCTGACTGTCCCGTTGTCGCTCTGGGTGACCTCGGTGATTGCACGACGTTCGCAGCGGATGTTCGTTGCGCAGTGGACCCACACCGGACGGCTTAACGCCCACATCGAGGAGACGTACAGCGGCTTCACTGTGGTGCGGACCTTCGGTCACCGCGCCGCAGCCCAGGCGAAATTTCGGGAGTACAACGACGACGTCTACCGCGCTAGCTTCGGCGCCCAGTTCCTCTCCGGATTAGTCGCCCCCGCGACGGTGTTCATCGGAAACCTCAGCTACGTGGCGGTCGCGGTGATGGGCGGGTACCAGGTCGCGACAGGCCAGATCAGCTTGGGAAGCATTCAGGCGTTCATCCAATACGTCCGCCAGTTCAATCAGCCGCTGACCCAGGTGGCCGGCATGTACAACGCGCTGCAATCGGGTCTGGCCAGTGCCGAACGGGTCTTCGAATTTCTGGACGAGCCGGAACAGCTGCCTGATCCATCGCCCGTGCCGGGTGCTCCCGATAGCCAAACCGCTTGTGGCCGTGTCGAATTTCAGCACGTCAAGTTCAGCTATCAGGCGGCGATACCGGT
The DNA here is from genome assembly GCA_965279745.1 of Mycobacterium sp. Taxonomy (GTDB): domain Bacteria; phylum Actinomycetota; class Actinomycetes; order Mycobacteriales; family Mycobacteriaceae; genus Mycobacterium. The sequence continues at coordinate 4,345,210 of OZ257262.1, read as the reverse complement.
GATTGAGGACTTGTCGTTGATCGTCGAACCTGGGCGGACGGTGGCGATCGTCGGCCCCACCGGGGCGGGCAAGACCACGCTGGTCAATTTGTTGATGCGGTTCTACGAGGTCGATTCCGGACGGATATTGGTCGACGGGCAGGACGTCACCTTGGTGAGTCGGCATTCCCTTCGATCGAGAATCGGCATGGTGTTGCAAGACACCTGGCTCTTCGCGGGGACTATCGCCGAGAACATCGCGTACGGCCGACCGGGCGCCAGTGACGACGAAGTCATCGAGGCGGCGCGGGCCGCCTATGTTGATCGCTTTGTGCATTCCCTGCCGGACGGCTACCAGACCCGCGTGAGCGATGACGGCGGCAACATCAGCGCCGGCGAGAAGCAGTTGATCACGATCGCTCGGGCGTTCCTCGCCCGGCCGCAGATCCTGATTCTCGACGAGGCGACCAGCTCGGTCGATACCCGCACTGAGCTGCTCATCCAGCGGGCCATGACTGAATTGCGAAGGGAAAAAACGAGCTTCATCATCGCGCATCGGCTGTCGACCATTCGCGATGCCAACATGATCGTGGTGATGGAGAGCGGGCGCATCGTCGAAACCGGCAGCCACACTGAGCTTTTAGAACGCCGGGGTGCCTACCACGCCATGCTCACCGCGACCAGACACTAGGGGCCTTGGACCCGGAGGTCATCGACCTCAGCCATAGCCGAGCGCAGTTTGGCCAACCATTCCTCAGCATGCTCGCCGACCAGCCGAACCGACCACGCCAGGGCGTCGGACCGGGACCGCGCCACTCCGGCGTCGACGAGCGTGTCGAGCACCTGGCGTTCCGGCTGCTTCAGCCTGGTCATTACCGGCGCCGCGATATGGGTGAACAGGATTCGTTCGGGAGTCTCGTCGCCGCCGATCTCGACGCCCCAGGACACCTTGCGGCGGTACTTCTCCTGCGCCTCGTCCGCGATGCGCATACGTTCGGATCGGGTCTCCTCGCGAAACCGCGAGACGCGGCCGCCAGCACGGGCGCGAGACTCTGGAGCGTCGGACTCGATAGGTTCCGGAAGTCGGCCGATCACGGTGATCTCTTCGCGATCGACGATCACCTGTGGATCGCCGGAGAACCAGCCCTCGGGTAAACGTCCGGCGAACCATTCTGCAGCGTCAGCTCCTGCGCGGTCATGCGTTTTAGTGGTCATGATTACATAATTACACCGTTACAGAATGATGCCAGCGATTTCACCGTCGGCGAACGCGGAGACATCGCGAACGTGCGGGGATAATGGGCGACATGGCAGGTAATGAGCTGGATCCCGCGCGCGCCCGTGCCGCCCGCGACGTCGTCAGGCAACACCCGGCGATGGCACTGTTCGTAGCTTCCCCAGTGCTCGTGGCAGCTGGCCTGATCTGGTACTTCGTGGGAGCCGGGTGGGCAATCATCCTGTTGATCGCCGCCGCCATCGTCGGCGGCAGGGCAGTGCTGCGTAAGCGCTGAGACACCGCTGCGTTCAGGACTCCTGTGGCGCTCGGCGGGCCCGGAACAGCTTGACCTCGTCCTTGATGCCCTTGAGTCGTCGGGCACCGGCCACTGACCAGACGAATCGCTCGTCGTCGCCGATCTGCTCATGCGCCGCTTCTCCGACCAGCACCGAGCCTGGCCGAGCCGCCGAGGTCACCCGACTGGCGAGATTGACCGGGCTGCCGAACCAGTCGCCGGCGCGGCTCACCGCCGGGCCGTAGGCCACCCCCACCCGCAGCGGAGGAATATCGTTGTCGGCACCGACGTCGTCGATCAGGGTGAGTACCGCGTCCAGCAGTGCCGGTGTCTCTGTGGACACGAACATCACCGCATCGCCGATGGTCTTGATGAAGCGGACCGGTGGAACAGCGACTTCGCGCGCAAGATCGCCCAGTCTGTGCGCCAGATGCTCGAGATCTTCAGGAGGCAATGCTTCGCCAAGTGTCGTGAAGCCGACAAGATCGGCGAAGGCGACGGCCACCATCCGCGCGCCGGGCAATGGCGCTCCGGCCGCGCGTTCGCTCGCGTTGACCGCTTCGGTTTGCATGGTGTGGCGCAGTTGCAGGAGCAACATGTCGTGAATCATCGGCCCGAGGAGCGGCGCAGCAGCGCCGACCACCAGCTGGGTTCCCTGGGCGATCTCGAGTTCAGTTGCGCCAGGCCGCATTACGACGGACAGCGCCGTGTGTCGCATCACTTCTGCCGCGTGGGAGAGACCTTCGGCAAGGGTCCGCACAGTGGCCAGGAGTGCTTCAGGTTCGATTCCCAGCTCGATGAAACGGTGGACGTGCGCCGCCGCAACCCCGTCGGCGCGCATCAGCACCGGGGCATCCGGGTCCTCGATGCGCGGCAGGCCGACCGCCCGCTGCATTCGGTTCAAGAGGTCGAGATCGACACCGGTCTGCTCGCTGATCTCACGAGCCGACACGTGGACTCCGTCGTCACCCAACCCCTGGCGCGCGGGCAACAGCATTGGCGCGTATGACTCGTGGATCTGATCGACTGTAAAGCCATGGGCCAGCAACCACTCAACCAGTTCGGCCCGTTCGGCCCTGGCACTACCCACTAGGCCGTCAAGCAGCCCGGACGCCTCGACGTCGACACCTTCCGTCACCGCCACAACGTATAACGCGGACGACTGATGCATCTGCCCGGTGAGCGATCAACAACTCATCAGACGGCGGACTCACGAGACCGGAGGCCGCCTACCCGCCCACGGCCGCGCGGCCTCAACCTGACCACTTAACGACAGCAGCGTCGCCTCATCAAAGGGGCGGGCGACGAACTGGACCGACACCGGCACGCCTTGGTCGTCGAGGCCCCACGGCACGACGGCGGCCGGCTGACCCGTCACGTTGATCAACGGCGTGAAAGGCACCCGCGAGGAGATCATGGCCAACGTCGCGACCCCGCCACGGCGTTGGTACTGCCCGACCCGCGACGGACCGGTCGCCGTGCCGGGCGTGATGACGATGTCGACGTCGTCGAAAATCGACAGCATCCTGGCCGAAACAGTCGATTCCGCTGCGCGAATTTTGGCGATCGCCCGATCGGTGTACAGCCGGCCGATATGGGCGATCTGCCGAGTACGTGGTTCCAGCCGCTCCGGATGCGGCAAGGCGTTGACGTCGTTGTAGGCGCCGCGGAACATTCTTGGCAGGAAATGGGCGTAGATCGCCCAGGCTGGGTAATCCGGATCTCGCCAGCACACATCATGGCCGAGTTCCCTTAGCAGCGCAGCCATTCCGTTGAGCGCGGACCGCTGCGCCTTCCCCACCTTGCCTCTGACGAGTGGTGGGATCTTGCCGCTCACCGCGATCCGTAGGCGCCCGGGCGCCCGTGCGGCGGCACCGACGAATCCACCCTCGGGAGCGGGCCCGGTGTTTGTCACGTCGAGAAAAAGTGCGGCGTCCTCCACCGTGCGCGCCATCGGTCCGTTGACGCTGAGGCCACACCACGCGTCGTCGTGAGGCGCAATCGGAACCCGATCGCGTTGGGGCTTGAGACCGTAGAGCCCGCACCAACTCGACGGAATGCGGATCGAGCCAGCACCGTCGGAACCCAGCGCGAGCGCCGCCAACCCAGCGGCCACCGCGGCGCCACTGCCGCCGCTACTACCGCCTGGAGTGAGCGCCAGATCCCAGGGATTGTGGGTTGCGCCGAAGGCAGCCGACTCGGTGAACGACATCAACATCATCTCCGGCACAGCCGTCTTACCGAGGATCACCGCACCGGCCTCACGCAGTTGGCGCACCACTTCAGCGTCTGCCGTCGGCGCCTGACCGAAAGCTGAACTGCCATAACAGGTGAACTCATCGGCGATGTCGACATCGTCCTTAATGGCGATCGGAACACCAAGTAGCGGCAGGCGCTCTCCCGCGTCCAGCCGCGCCTGCGCGATCTGTGCTTCGGCGCGGGCGCTCTCGGCCAGCACCACGCGATAGGACCGTAGCTCTCGGTCCACCCGAGCAATGCGCTCAAGGTAAAGCTCCACCAGCGCCGGACTGGTGATTGTGCCGGCCCTCAGCATGCGCGCCTGTTGAGCCGCGCCGGCGAAGGCCACGTCAGTGATGTCCACGGCGGCAGCGTAGCCCGTGGCGCGGCCGCTACCCTCGATTCAATGAGCGATTCCATAAACCCGCGGTACGGAACTGTCGATCGCGAGTACGCAATTCGTCTTGCCACCACCGCACCGGCCGATGACGGCCCGGTGTGGATGGTCAACCTGATGAAGTACCGCGCCGTGGCGGACTACGCCGACGGGCGGCCGGCAACGATCAGCGGTATGGAAGCCGACGATCGCTACGCGCCGGTGGAGATCCTCGGCGACATCGGCGCCGAGCCAGTGCTGTTTGGCGCCGTGGAGCAACAACTGCTGGGCCAACCCGCCTGGGATCGGATCGCCATCGTCAAGTACGCCACCCACAAGTCCTTCATTGATATGCAGTCGCGTCCCGATTTCCAGGAAGCCCACCAGCACAAGGATGCGGGCATGGAACAGACGATCGTGATGGGCTGTCAACCATTGCCCTACCCTGAACCGCCGCCGGGTGTGGCCGAGGTCGATTGGGCAGACGTGCCGCATCCGCCCACCCCGGACGACGGACCGATCACTGTTGTGCACGTGCTGCGATTCGCCGATCCGGAAGCGGCACATACCATTCCGGACGAGATGGAGGCCTACTCAACTGCCATTGCGCAGATCGCCACGGCACAGGGAGCCCGGGTGGCCGGGTGGTTCACCGTTGAAGGAACCATCGTCGGTGATGGCCGAACATGGCATCAGGTCAGGTTCAACCAATTCCCCAGCAAACGGGCCTTCATGGCTCTAGCCACCGATCCTGAGCGGTTGAAAGCCCAAGGCGACCATCGAGACAAGGCGGTCGCAGATACCTTCACGATGATCATGCGGGCAGACATCGACAAGATCGCCGAATCGATCGAGTCCTGATGGCATGCATCTTCTGTGAAATAGCGGCTGGCAATGCGCCTGCGATCCGGATCTACGAAGACGACACGTACCTGGCGTTCCTGGATATTCGGCCGTTCACTCGAGGTCACACCTTGGTGATACCGAAACAGCACAGCGTTGATCTGACCGACACCCGAGCGGAAATACTGGCCGGAATGATCACCGTCGGGCAGCGCATCGCCATGGCAACCCGGGCGTCCGGACTGGCGGATGCCAACAACGTTGCGATTAACGATGGAAAGGCCGCGTTCCAGTCGGTGTTCCACATCCATCTGCATGTGGTCCCCCGCCGCGACGGCGACAAGTTGTCGTTCGCCAAGGGGATGCTGCTGCGCCGCGATCCCGACCGGGAGGGTACGGGTCGGGTTCTGCGAACCGCCCTTACCCAACTCGGCATATCGGAATGAGACGAGCCACTCACCCCGGGCTGATCCCGGACTGCATTGCGGCACTGGCGAATACGTCGTCCAGCATCGCGGGTGTGAGCCGTCCGGTGAACATGTTCTGCTGACTCGGGTGATAGCAGCCCAGCAGTTGTCGACCCGACGACAATGTCGTCACGACGTTGTGACCGAACTTCGGCTTTGCGCCACTGGGTAGTTCATCAGCGACGAGGCGCAACGCGGCCTGCCAAGCGAATCCGCCCAGCGCAACGATGACGCGAACGTCTGCCGCGATCAGCCGCCATTCGGCGTCAAGCCAAGGCGAGCACGTCGACCGCTCATGGGGAGTTGGCGCATTACCCGGCGGGGCACACCGCACCGCCGCCGCAACACGGATCATATTGGCACGTAACCCATCTGCCGCATCAACGCTGAGTGGCGAGTTCACCAATCCGGCACGATGCAATGCCGCGAACAGCTGGTCGCCGGATCGGTCCCCGGTGAATACTCGTCCAGTTCGATTGCCCCCGTGCGCAGCCGGCGCCAGACCCAGCACGAGCAGTCGCGGGTTAGGAGACCCCCACCCGGTGATAGGTCGACCCCAGTATGGTTCCTCCGCGAAGGCCCGGCGCTTGGTGACGGCAACCTCCTCACGCCACGCGACCAGCCGTGGGCAGGCCCGGCAGACGCTGACCAGAGCATCGAGCCCGGGGATATCCGCCACGCGAGTCGCGAGCCTCCCCACCCGGACTGCGTTTGTGGCGGCCGGCGTCGTTGCCGTCGCCGGGTCATCGGGCCAGCCGGAGCCGGCTGGGACGGGCGATTCGAACGGCACGCCGGTGCGGGGATGTGCATGCGGCGTCACCGTTCCACTCTGCACCGCCACACGAGGTCCCGCAGATACTTAAGCTGCCTGGGTGACCACCAGTCGGCGCCCCGCTCTGCTGATTCTCGCGTCAGCGTTCCTGGCGGCCGGCGCCAACGGCATCTCGATCGTGGCATTCCCCTGGCTGGTGCTGCAGCGCACGGGCAGCGCGGTCGACGCCTCAATCGTGGCCGGGGCGGCCACCTTGCCGTTGTTGCTCGCGACACTCGTGTCCGGTACCGCGGTCGACATCATCGGCCGCCGTTATGTCGCCATGCTGTCCGACACCATGTCAGCAGTATCCGTGGCGGCCATCCCGATTTTGGCCGTCATGCTCGGCGCCGAGGTACTGAGCACCCTCGTGTTGGCCGGGCTTGCCGCGTTGGGCGCGTTCTTCGACCCTGCCGGAATGACCGCTCGCCAGTCGATGCTTCCCGAGGCCGCCCGCCAGGCAGGGTGGACGCTTGACCACACCAACAGCGTGTACGAGGCCGCCTTCAACCTGGCTTACATCACCGGGCCGGGCGTCGGCGGTCTGCTGATCGCGACCCTCGGCGGGGTCCAGACCATGTGGGTGACCGCTGGCGCGTTCGGGCTGTCGATCCTCGCGATGGCGGTGCTCCGACTCGAAGGAGCCGATCGTCCGGACGAGGACACGCGACCGGACAGTGTCATGTCGGGAGTCGTCGAAGGACTCAAGTTCGTCTGGCAGAGCCCGGTGTTACGCACGTTGGGTCTCATCGACCTCGCCGTCACCGGGCTGTATCTGCCCATGGAGAGCGTGCTGTTCCCCAAATACTTCACCGACCGCAATCAACCGGCCGAACTGGGATGGGTGCTGATGGCAATGGCCATCGGCGGTCTGATCGGGGCTCTGAGCTGGACCGTGCTCTCACGGGTGGCCAGCAAGCGCACCACCGTCTTGGTCGCCGTGCTCACATTCGGCGCTGCAGTCCTGGTGATCTCCGTGCTGCCGCCGCTGCCGGTGATCCTCGGATCAGCCGTCGTCGTCGGCCTGGTGTACGGACCGATCGGACCGATCTACAACTCGGTGATGCAGACCAGGACGCCGGTACATCTGCGTGGGCGCGTGGTCGGAGTGATGACCTCGATGGCGTATGCGGCCGGGCCGGTGGGATTCATGCTGGCCGGCCCGCTCGTCGACAACTTCGGGTTGCAGATCACGTTCTTGGTGCTCGCGATACCGATCGTCATCATCGGCCTGTGCTGTCCTTGGCTGCCCGCGCTGCGGCAGCTCGATGACCGGGCGGATGAGGCCGGCGAAATACCAGCGGGCTCCTAGGATTACGTCCATGTCCGCCAGCGCTGTGGCCACTCTCATTGCCGAACTCGAGGACGGCGTCGTCATCACCGACCCCGACATCCTGGCTTCGTATCGGCAGGACCGTGCGATGGATCCTGCCGCGGGGACTCCGCTGGCGGTGGTACGGCCGCGCCGCACCGAGGAAGTCCAGACGGTATTGCGCTGGGCCACCGCCCATCGGATCGCGGTCGTGCCGCGCGGTGCGGGCACCGGCTTGTCCGGCGGGGCCACCGCCGTAACCGGCGGAATCGTGCTCTGCACAGAGAAGATGCGCGACATCACCGTCGACACGACGACCCGCACCGCGGTCGTGCAACCTGGGTTGCTCAATGCCGAGGTCAAGAAGGCCGTCGCCGCACACGGCCTCTGGTATCCGCCCGATCCGTCGTCGTTTGAAATCTGCAGTATCGGCGGCAATATCGCCACCAACGCGGGCGGCCTCTGCTGCGTCAAGTACGGGGTCACCACGGACTATGTGCTCGGCTTGCAGGTGGTGTTGGCCGACGGCACCGCGGTGCGGTTGGGAGGTCCCCGGCTCAAAGACGTAGCCGGGCTGTCCCTGACCAAACTGTTCATCGGCAGCGAGGGCACGCTCGGGGTCGTCACCGAAGTCACCCTGCGGTTGCTGCCGCCACAGAACGCCGCATGCACGGTGGTCGCCACATTCGATTCGGTGCAGGCAGCTGCCGACGCGGTGCTCACCATCACCGCGCGAATCCGGCCGTCGATGCTGGAGTTCATGGACTCCGTGGCCATCAACGCAGTCGAGGACAAATTAAAGATGGGGTTGGACCGTTCGGCGGCAGCGATGATGGTCGCGGCATCCGACGACCGCGGCGCAGCCGGTGCCGATGACGCGGAGTTCATGGCGCGGATCTTCACCGAACATGGTGCATCAGAGGTTTTTTCAACATCCGACCCGGATGAGGGTGAGGCTTTCGTCGCGGCGAGGCGCTTCGCCATCCCGGCGGTGGAAGCCAAAGGCTCGCTGCTACTGGAGGATGTCGGTGTTCCGTTGCCCGCACTCGCCGGCCTGGTGGGCGGCATCGCGCAGATTGCCGCGGACCGCGATCTGACGATCTCGGTGATCGCCCACGCCGGTGACGGCAACACCCACCCGCTGATAGTGTTCGACCCCCTCGATGCGGCGATGGCCGAACGCGCCGAGGTGGCCTTCGGTGAAATCATGGACTTGGCAGTGTCGTTGGGCGGCACGATCACCGGCGAGCATGGCGTCGGCCGTTTGAAGAAACCCTGGCTGGCGGGCCAGATCGGCCCGGCGGCGATGGAGCTCAACCGTCGCATCAAAACTGCACTCGATCCGGACGGAATCCTGAACCCTGGCGCCGTGGTCTAGTCCGGTGTGGTCAGCCTTCGTTGACATAGCCATCAGACAGTCGTATCAATAAGACATGTCAGCCATTCTGTCGCACGACGTGTCCGCCCGATTTGAGCTGGGCAGCGCAGCGACGTGGCCGGACCCGTGGCCGATGTACACCGCCCTGCGTGACCACGACCCCGTGCACCACGTCATCCCGCCGGACGACCCGGACCACGACTACTGGGTGCTGTCCCGGCACGCCGATGTCTGGCAGGCAGCACGCGATCACGAGACATTCTCTTCGGCGCAAGGCCTGACCGTGACATACGGCGAGCTCGAACTGATTGGCCTGCAAGATAATCCGCCGATGGTGATGACCGATCCACCGGTACACACCGAATTCCGCAAGCTGGTTTCCCGTGGGTTCACCCCTCGACAGGTCGAGGCGGTGGAACCCAAGGTGCGGGAGTTCGTCATCGAGCGCATCGAGCGGTTGCGTTCCAACGGGGGCGGCGACATCGTCGCGGAGTTGTTCAAGCCGCTGCCGTCGATGGTCGTCGCGCACTATCTCGGAGTGCCTGAATCGGACCGGGCACAGTTCGATCAATGGACTGAGGGAATCGTGGCGGCCAACACCGCCACTGGCGGCATCGCCGAAGGGCTCGCAACGGTCGGCGAGGCGATCGGGTCGATGATGGCCTATTTCACTCAGTTGATTGAGCGACGCCGCCGCGAACCGGAAGACGACACGGTGTCGCACCTGGTGGCGGCCGGTGTCGGAGCCGACGGTGATATCGCCGGCACCCTGTCCATTCTGGCGTTCACCTTCACCATGGTCACCGGCGGCAATGACACGACGACCGGCATGCTCGGCGGCGCGGTCCAACTGCTGCACCGCCGTCCCGACCAGCGACGCCTGCTCGCCGATCGGCCGGACCTGATCCACGACGCGGTAGACGAACTGCTTCGCCTCACGTCGCCCGTTCAAGGACTGGCACGCACTGTCACCCGCGATGTCACGATCGCTGACACCACAATTCCGGCTGGCCGCAAAGCACTGTTGCTGTATGGCTCGGGCAACCGCGACGAACGCCAGTACGGCCCGGACGCAGGGGAATTGGATGTCACCCGGCGCCCGCGCAACATTCTGACGTTCAGCCATGGCGCCCACCACTGCCTCGGTGCAGCGGCGGCGCGGATGCAGTCACGAGTCGCGTTGACCGAATTGCTCTCCCGTTGCCCGGATTTCGAGGTTGATGAGTCACAGATCGTCTGGGCCGACGGTCATTACGTACGCCGACCATTGTCCGTGCCTTTCCAGGTACGCACCTAGCGGCAGAACACCGGCACTAGTCTGAGCCCGTGGCAGAGGACCGAGAGACGCTGCACGAGGAATCGTGGTCCTGGGCCTTAGAGCAGATGCCAGAAGGCTTGCTACTCACAGTCCTGTGCGGAACGGTCGGCGTCTACGAAAAGTCGATACTTCTTGACCCCGGCGAAGTTCGACTCTGGCAGGAGACGGGTCCTGCGGGCCTGGAGTCGCTTGTTGAAGCGATCCGGTTCGACCCCAGTAGCGCGAAGTTCGCCGCTCGCTACCGCCCCGATCTCGGCCCTGGTGGCTCAGACCGTTGAGCAACGACGACGTGCCCAAGGGGGACGTGCTCGAGGGGCTCGTGGCGCGCTCGTCGAACCGGCTCCGATGGGCGATGGCTGCCACGGCGCTACTGTGCCTGCTCATCGGGGCGGGAATCCTGTCAGACCGCGGCGTCTGGCAGAGCGGCTGGGGATGGCGGGTCGTCGGCGTGCTCGGCGTCGCCTTCTTCGTTGGCATGGCAGGACTTCTCGTCTGGGGCGCATTCTGGCGGCAGAAACGCCATATCGCGAAGCTGCGCCGGATTCTGCGCACTGAGCCTCAGCGCATCCGCTCAATCCGGCTTTTGGTTGCCCAGGCCACCCCGGTTGCCTCGTGGACGCTCGACGACGGCAGGCACGCCACGGGATTGCACGTCTTCGTCACAGACGACACCGGAGCCACCTGGGTGCTGCCGGTATCCCGATCAGAATCCGCAAGCGCTGTAGTGCGACTCGCTCAGCGCTGCCCGCAGGCCACTGTCGAACCTTAGAAGTCGAACCTTAGAGGCCGAACCTTAGAAGTGGAAGCTTAGGAGTGCACCCGGGTGAACCGGTGCAATACCCAGGCCACCGGAATCGTGACGATCAGGGTAACGACCAACAGTGCCAGCATCGAACCGGTGTAGACCTGCCACCGCAACACCTCCACCATGACTATCTCCATGACGACGAGGTGCACCAGAAAGATCTCATAGGAGATCTCACCGAGCCAAACCATCGGCCGGCTACCCAAAAGCCTGTCGTACCAACCCTGGTCGCCCAGCGCCAATGGGGCGACCAGCAAGGTCGCGATCACTGTGTAGAAGCCAACCTTGAACAGCGCTTCGGCGACCCCCTTCGGCGATGTCGTCGGCTCACCGGCAATTGGCGTCGATGCGATGACAAAACAAATTGCCGCCAACGGTAGGACCACGAACCCGTAGCACCGGACACCGCCCTTGGCCGCCAGCACCGTCAACGCCATACCGCCGAGGAACCAGATCAGATAGCCCGGCATCCAGATTCGGGCGCCGTCGGGCAGGAAATCAGTGTTGTGTACCAACAACACCCAGGCCGGGCTGATCAACGCCAGCACACCCAGTCCGGTCAACAACCGCGTCGGCTGCCAGCGCCCCCGGCACAGAACAATTAGCAGCAGATAAGCCAGAAAGGGCAGCGCCACGTAGAACGCCACCTCTACCGCCAGACTCCACATCTGCGTAAGTCCTTGGTGCAGATGGGAAAACATATAGTTATCGGTGTAGATCTGGGTCAGCGTGAGGTTGCGCAGCAGACCCGTCCAGGTGTGGCCAGGATTCGGACCGGCGTTCCGGAAGTGGTAGACGGCGTAGGCCGCCAGCACTGTGACGACGTAGGCCGGCATGATGCGGCGAATCCGATGCCAGGCGTAGCGGGACAACGACGGCCACTGTGTGCCACTCGCCACTGCGTTAACCCACGGGCTGAACAGGAGAAAGCCCGACAGAACGAAGAAGATCGGAACGCCGATCTCCATCCGCGAATACACCACTCCGACATAACCGTGCGTGTATTTGCCGGTGGTGTAGGCAGCATGGGTTGCCACCACCAGAATCGCGGCGACTGCACGAACACCAGTGAGCGACGGGACACGTCCGGCGCGGGAAACCTGTTCCAGCCCAACCTGGTCGGTCTCACTGGACACGGTCATCGCTGCTTGTGCCGGGACTTCCCGCCGTGGCTGTCCCGCGACGATGACCGGCCACGATCGGGCTGCAGGTTAATCAGCACGCCGGAAATTCTGGTGTTCTCAAGTGCTTTCAGCGTCGCCTTCGACAATTCGGCGGGCAGTTCGACCAGCGAAAAGTCAGGCTTGATGCTGATATGCCCGAAGTCGCTCCGATGCAATCCGCCTTCGTTGGCAAGGGCTCCCACGATCGAACCGGGACCCACTTTGTGCCGCTTACCCACCGCGATCCGGTAGGTCGCGAGATCGTCGCGAGTCTTGCGGGCCGGACGCTCACGTTCGCTGTGTTCCGGCCGCTCTTTCCGCTTCTCCGGCGGCGGCTCGGTCATCAGGAACTCGGCGCCGTCACGCGACTGCAAAGCGAGCGCAGCGGCGATGTCGGCCATCGGCACGTCGTTGTCTCGCTCGTAGTCCACGATCAAGCGGCGAAACATCTCGAAACCCGGAGCATTGAGCCCCTCGGTGATCGAGTCTTGGAACTTGGCGACTCGCTGGGCGTTGACGTCCTCGATGCTCGGTAGCTGGGTTTCGGTGACCTTCTGCCGGGCGACCTTCTCAATCGACTTCAGCAGGTGCCGCTCCCGCGGTGAGACGAAGAGCAGCGCGGTGCCGGAACGCCCGGCCCGCCCAGTCCGGCCGATGCGGTGAACGTAGGACTCGGGGTCGTGCGGGATGTCGTAGTTGAGGACATGCGAGATGCGTTCCACGTCCAGGCCCCGGGCGGCGACGTCGGTGGCGACGAGGATGTCGATCGCGCCGTCCTTCAGTGCGGCGATGGTCCGCTCGCGCACCGCCTGCGGAATGTCGCCGTTGATCGCTGCAGCAGAAAAGCCTCGGGCACGCAGCTTTTCGGCCACTTCCTCGGTGGCTTGTTTGGTGCGAACGAAGACGATCATCGCCTCGAACGGCTCAACCTCCAGAACCCGGGTCAACGCGTCCATCTTGCGCGGGCCGGCTACCTGTATGAAACGCTGCTCGATGTTCTCCGCGGTGGCGGTTTTCGACTTGACCGACACTTCGATCGCGTCGTGCAGATACTTGCTGGTGATCTTGCGGATCGCCGGCGGCATGGTGGCCGAGAACAATGCCACCTGCTTGTACTCCGGCGTATCGGCCAGGATGCGTTCGACGTCCTCGGCGAAGCCCATCTGCAGCATCTCGTCGGCTTCGTCGAGCACCAGATAGTCCAGGTGCGACAGATCTAGAGTGCCGCGCTCGAGGTGGTCGATGACGCGGCCGGGTGTGCCGACGACGACCTGGGCGCCCCGCTTGAGGCCGGCCAACTGGACGACGTAGGACTGACCACCGTAGATCGGCAGCACCTTGATTTGAGGAAGGTGTGCGCCGTAGCGGCTGAACGCCTCGGCCACCTGCAGTGCGAGTTCACGAGTGGGTGCCAGGACCAGCGCCTGGGTGGCTTTGCTCGCGGTGTCGATGCGGGACAGGATCGGAATGGCGAAGGCGGCCGTCTTGCCGGTCCCGGTTTGAGCGAGGCCGACGACGTCCGATCCGGCCAACAGCGCGGGGATCGTCGCGGCCTGGATTGCCGACGGAGTTTCGTACCCAACATCGGCGACGGCCTGCAGCACCAAGGGATGAATCTGCAGGTCGGCGAATGTCTCGGGAGCATCTTGTGGAGAGGTCATCGTGGAGTGGAGTCTAGTGCCTGGCCAGGCCGTGCCTGCCGCATCAACGCGGCACGAGGCGGTACCGTGCGCGATGTGCGATGTGCGGTATCGATGACAGCGGCCGGCATTCTGGCCTGCCTACTGATGACGGGCTGCGGGTCAGGAGATTCCACCGTCGCAAAGACTCCGACCCCGACAACGACTAATGCGACGACGGCAACGGCCGAAACGTCTTCATCAACGTCAGGGTCCTCGACAACACCGCCCGCTACAACGTCGTCCGCGGCACCGGATCCGTGTTCAGTGAATCTGGGAGCACCGGCGATTGCCCAAGCCGTGTCGACGCTCCCCCGCGACCCACGCAGCGAACAGGGCTGGAACCCTGAACCGATGGAGGGCAACTACAACGAATGCGCTCCGTTGTCGGCCGTCATCATCAAGGCGAATACCAACGCCGCGAATCCGTCAACGCGGGCGATGTTCTTCCACCTCGGCAAATACATTCCCAAGGGCGTTCCGGACACATTCGGCTTCAACGGCGTCGACCTGACGCAGACCACTGGCGACACCGTCGCCCTGACCTACACCAGCGGAGCCACCGGACTGCATAGCACAGTGAAGTTCAGATGGAACGGCAACGGTGTGGAGCTGATCGGAAACACCGGCTGAGCACCGACTGAGCTAGGGGACGGATCAGCCAGGGTTGCCATTGGTACCGGGGCTGCCGGTTTGTCCACCCGGGACACCTCCCGATCCGCCGTTACCGCGAGTTCCCCCTCCACCGGGCGAGCCGTTGTCGCCAGCGAACCCGCCGCCGCCGCCCGCGCCGCCGTTGCCACCGTTGCCGCCGCCGCCGCCGTTAGCACCGCTCCCGGTGCCAGCCGACCCGGTACCACCGTTGCCGCCGCCGCCGCCGTTGGCACCGTTGCCGCCGCTGGCACCGTTGCCACCGTCAGTGAAGCTGTGTCCCTCTCCGCCTTGTCCCCCGTTACCGCCGTTGCCGCCGTTGCCGCCCTTGCCTGCAGCACCGCCGACCCCGGCGCTGGAGGCACCGCCGTTCCCGCCCGTGCCGCCGGTAGCGCCGGCTCTGGCGGCGCCACCGTTATAGCCATCGCGGACAAAGCCCCCGCCGCCTGTGCCGCCACTGCCGCCGTTGCCGCCGATACCACCGATACCACCGATACCACCGATGGACCCGTCGCCGCCATTGCCGCCTGCCCCCGCAGCGCCCGCTGTACCGCCGTTGCCGCCGTCCGCGTACGCGACATCGTCGGTGTTGGTGTTACCGCCGTTGCCCCCGTTACCGCCATTACCGCCGTTGCCGCCCGCGCCTTTCGCACCGGAAACGCTGGTTCCGCCGTTACCGCCCTGGCCGCCGCCACCGGCGTTCCCAGCCGCGCCGCCGTTTCCACCGTCGCAGCCAATGCAGGCGCTAGTGGTGTAGTTGCCGAGGCCACCAGCCCCACCGCTGCCGCCGCTGCCGGCGTTACCTCCGGCACCTCCGGTGCCGCCGGTGGCATTGCCGCCGCCACCGCCGGCACCTCCGCCGGTGGCAGTGCCACCGGTGCCGCCGTTGTAGGAGCCGAGAACACCTATGCCGGCTCTACCGCCGCCGCCGCCGTTGCCGCCGGTGCCGCCAATCCCACCGGCGCCGCCGGTGAAGCCGTCACCACCGGTGCCGCCGACCCCCGCAGTTCCCGCGTTGCCGCCGTTGCCCCCATTCCGCTGGGCGTTGTCGTTGACATTCGAATCGCCGCCGCTGCCGGCGTTGCCGCCATTCCCGCCGGAGCCGCCGTTACCTTTCGCACCCGAGACACTGGTTCCGCCGCTGCCGCCATTGCCACCGTTGCCCGCGTTGCCCCCGTTGCCTCCGTTGCCGCCATCGCAGTTGATGACGCAAGCGCCGCTGGTGTAGTTGCCGAGCCCGCCAGCCCCACCGCTCCCACCGTTGCCGGCGTTACCTCCGGCGCCTCCGGTGCCACTCGTGGCATTGCCGCCCCCGCCGCCGGAACCGCCGCCGGTGCCATTGCCACCGTTGCCGCCGCTCCAGGAGCCGGCAACACCGATGCCGGCTCTACCGCCGCCGCCGCCGGTACCCCCATTGCCGCCGGAGCCGCCCACGCCGCCGGTGAAGCCGTCACCACCGGTGCCGCCGGCCCCCGCGGTGCCCGCGTTGCCGCCGTTGCCACCATTTCGCTGGGCGTTGTCGTTGACATTGGAATCGCCGCCGCTGCCGGCGTTGCCGCCGTTGCCGCCGTTGCCGCCGTTGCCTTTCGCACCGGAGACGCTGGTGCCACCGCCCCCGCCGTTGCCACCATTGCCGGCATTGCCGCCAGCCCCACCGTTGCCGCCATCGCAATTGATGGTGCAAACACCGCTGGTGTAGTTACCGAGCCCGCCAGCCCCACCGCTCCCACCGTTGCCGGCGTTACCTCCGGCACCTCCGGTACCGGTCGTGGCATTGCCACCGGCACCGCCGGCGCCACCGCCCGTGCCATTGCCACCGTTGCCGCCACTCCAGGAGCCGACAACACCGATGCCGGCTCTACCGCCGCCGCCGCCGGTACCCCCATTGCCACCGGAGCCACCCGTGCCGCCGGTAGACCCGGCGCCACCGGAGCCACCGGCCCCCGCAGTGCCCGCGTTGCCGCCGTTGCCACCATTTCGCTGCGCGTTGTCGTTGACATTGGAATCGCCGCCGCTGCCGGCGTTGCCGCCGTTGCCGCCGTTGCCGCCGTTGCCTTTCGCACCGGAGACGCTGGTTCCGCCGCTGCCGCCGTTACCTCCGCTGCCGGCGTTGCCGCCAGCCCCGCCGTTGCCGCCATCGCAATTGATGGTGCAAACGTCACTGGTGTAGTTGCCGAGCCCGCCAGCTCCGCCATTGCCACCGCTGCCCGCGTTACCTCCGGCACCTCCGGTGCCACTCGTGGCATTACCGCCGCCACCGCCTGCGCCACCTCCGGTGCCATTGCCACCGTTGCCGCCACTCCAGGAGCCGACAACACCGATGCCGGCTCTACCGCCGCCGCCACCGCTACCGCCAGTGCCGCCGGACCCGCCGGACCCGCCGGCGAAGCCGTCACCGCCCGTGCCGCCGGCCCCCGCAGTACCCGCATCGCCGCCATTGCCACCATCTCGCTGGGCGTTGTCGTTGACATTAGAATCGCCGCCGCTGCCGGCGTTACCGCCGTTGCCGCCGCTGCCGCCGTTGCCTTTCAGACCGGAGACGCTGGTTCCGCCGCTGCCGCCGTTGCCGCCATTCGCTCCGTTGCCGCCATTGCCGCCGTCGCCGCCGTCGCAATTGATCGTGCAAGCGCCACTGGTGTAGTTGCCGAGGCCACCAGCCCCACCGCTGCCGCCGACTCCGCCGCCACCGCCGCCGCCACCGGTGCCGGTCGTGGCGTTGCCGCCGCCGCCACCGGTTCCGCCAGCGCTACCGTTGCCGCCGTTTCCGCCGTGCCAGGATCCGAGGACGCCGATACCGGCTCTGCCGCCGCCGCCGCCGGTTCCGCCGTTACCGCCGGCCCCGCCGGTCCCGCCGGCAGACCCGTTACCGCCGTTACCGCCAGCCCCCGCAGAAGTGCCCGCGTTGCCGCCGTTACCGCCATTCTGCTGGGCGTTGTTGATGACATTGGAGTTGCCGCCGTTACCGGCATTGCCCCCGTTCCCGCCGTTGCCTCCCAAGCCCATCGCGCCGGAGCTACTGGAACCGCCGTTACCGCCGGAGCCGCCGTTGGCTCCACTTCCGCCGTTGCCGCCGTCGCCGCCATCGCATCCGGGACAAACGTCGCTGTTGTCGCCTCCGACGCCGCCGTTGCCGCCGGAGCCGCCGACGCCGCCCTGGCCGCCCTGGCCGGCGCCGCCGGTACCGGCGGCATAACCGCCGGTACCGCCCGAACCTCCACTGCCTGCGCTTCCGCCATTTCCGCCGCGGTAACCGGTGTTTACCAGGCCGTAGCCGCCGTTCCCGCCGTTGCCGCCGTTGCCGCCGATTCCACCGCTGCCGCCGACGCCGCCGACGCCGGTGTTGTAGCCGATACCACCGTCGCCGCCCCTACCGGCTGTCCCGGCAGAGCCGCCGTTACCGCCGTCGCCGCCACCGCTGCCGCCATTGCCGCCGTTGCCAGCATTGCCGCCGACGCCGCCGGCTCCGCCGTTTCCGCCGACGACACCGATCTGGCCTCCGTTGCCCCCGGTACCGCCCTGGCCGCCGTTCGCACCACTTCCACCCCTGTTACCAGGAGTGCTAAGGCTCGTTTCGGTGCCTATTCCGCCCCCACCGCCGCCGCCGCCAGCGCCACCGGCGCCACCATTGCCCGCAGCTCCCCTGCCACCGCCGCCTGTGCCGCCGTCGCCGCCATTGCCGCCCTTGGCACCGTTGCCACCAGCGCTCCCGGCGCTGCCGTCGGCACCGTTGTTAAGTCCACTGAAGCCCGCACCGCCCTGGCCGCCGGCACCACCCGTACCGCCCTTTCCGCCGGTGCCGCTGCCAGCGCTGGTGCCGCCAGTACCGCCGTCTCCGCCGAGGCCCCCATTGGCGGAAGTGCCGGGACTCCCCAACGCCGCGCCGGCAACACCATTGGCCCCGCCCGCGCCGCCAGCGCCACCGTGCCCGCCCGGGCCGCCGTCGCCCGCGTTGCCGCCATTCCCACTGCCGTTGGTCGTGCCGCCATTGCCGCCGTTACCGCCCAAGGCACCAACGCTGCCGTTACCGCCGTTACTTCCGGCCGTGTTGTTCGGCACAGTGCCGTAGTCATCGCCGTTACCGCCGTAGCCGCCGTAGCCGCCAGCGCCGCCCTGACCGCCGACACCACCATTACCACCGCTGACGGCGTAGCCCATGCCGCCATTTCCGCCACGCCCCCCGGCTGCGGCGGTACCGGCGTTACCACCGGCGCCGCCGGCATTGCCGCCGCTTCCACCGTTGCCGGCATTGCCCCCTGTGCCGGCAGCACCACCATTGCCGCCGAGGGCGCCCCGGAGGCCCGCGTCACCGCCGGCGCCGCCATTACCGCCGACGGCTCCGTTGCCGCCATTACCGCCGTTGTCCGTGTACCCGCCGTTGCCGCCATTACCTCCAGAACCGCCATTGCCGCCGATTCCGCCGCCGCCGCCGTTACCGCCGACACCGTCTGCGCCGGCGCTGCCGGCGATTCCGCCGGCGGCAACGCTTCCCGCAGCCCCGCCAGCGCCGGCATTGCCACCATTGCCCCCGGTGCCGCCATCTCCGCCCTTGGTGCCGCCCCCGCCATTTCCGCCTACGGTGCCCCCGCCGCTGGCGCCATTAGATCCGACAGTCCCGTTCGTTCCCGCCCCACCGTTGCCCCCGACACCGCCGTCGGCTCCGTTGCCGCCCACGCCGCCGTTGCCGGCGATCGCGCCGTTCGCCGCGCCTCCGTTACCACCCTTGCCACCGGAACCGCCCTTGTAGCCCGTACCGCCGTTGGCGCCGGCCCCACCCGTCTGCCCGACGGCGCCCAGCCCGCCGTTGCCGCCGCTGCCGCCAAGACCGCCCACGCCGCTGGCACCGGCCGTCCCGCCAGTGCCCATCCCGGTACCTGCAGTCCCACCTATTCCTGCGCCGCCGCCGTTTCCACCGTTACCACCATCGAATCCGGCACCACCGTTATTCGCTCCGGCGTTGCTACCGCTGCCGCCGTTTCCGCCGTAGCCGCCCTGGCCACCGTTGCCGCGGACACTCCCGGCGCCGGCCGCGCCGCCGTTCCCACCGATGCCGCCATTGCCGCCGGCGTATCCGTTGTTGCCAGCTCCGGTCTGCACTGAAGCCCCGTTGGCACCGGCACTGCCGTTGCCGCCGCTGCCGCCGTTACCGGCCACCCCAGCGTTGCCCGCGGTGCCACCGGTACCAGTCCCGGTGCCAGCCGTCCCGGCGCTCCCTGCACTGCCGCCATTGCCGCCGGAACCGCCGTCGAACCCAGTAGTCCCGGCGTTGGCGGCGGCGTTGCCGCCCCTGCCGCCGTTGCCGCCGTAACCACCTTGGCCGCCGCTGCCCCGGGTGCCGCCATCCCCGGCGCTGCCGCCATTACCGCCGGCTCCGCCGTTGCCACCGGTATATCCATTGGTGCCCGCACCGCCGGATCCCGCGGTGCCGTTAGCTCCAGCGCTGCCATTACCCCCATTGCCGCCGTTACCGGCTACCCCGGCGGCCCCTGCGGTGCCACCGGTGCCCGTCCCCGAACCGGCCGCGCCCCCGCTACCGGCGTTGCCGCCATTAGCACCATTACCCCCGTTAAAACCGGCACCGGTGCCGCCGGCTCCATTACCGCCCCGGCCGCCATAACCGCCAGCCCCACCCTGGCCGCCGCTGCCTCGGGTGCCGCCGTTCCCGGCGGCGCCACCGGTACCGCCGTTACCACCGTTACCACCTGCATATCCATTGGTGCCAGCGCCGCCAATACTCGTTGCGCCATTGGCGCCGGTCGAACCGTAGCCGCCGTTGCCGCCGTTGCCGGCTGTGCCGGCGCCTCCGGCTGTGCCACCGGTGCCTGTGCCGGTGCCTGCCAAGCCACCGTTGCCGGCGTCACCACCCTTGCCGCCGTTCCCGCCGTTGAACCCAGTGGTGCCGGTGTTGCTGCCGGCGTTGCCGCCATTCCCGCCCTGACCGCCGTTCCCGCCCAAGCCGCCGTTACCTCGAGTACCGCCGGTTCCGGCATTGCCACCGTTGCCGCCGCTACCGCCGTTACCGCCCTTGTATCCGGTGTTGCCGGCGCCCGTTCCCACGGAGGCGCCATTGACGCCCAGGCTGCCGCTCCCACCATTACCGCCGTTGCCGGCAACTCCGGTGCCTCCCGCAACGCCACTGGCGGCCGAACCGCCCCCGGCGCCGCCGCTACCGCCGGCAGCGGCATCGCCTCCATTGCCACCGGCGCCACCATCGAAGCCATCGCTGTTGTTGATTGCTGCGGCTCTGCCGCCGTTACCGCCGAGGCCGCCGTTGCCACCCTTGCCGCCGGCAATACCAGCGCCGTCGGTGCCGGACGCAGCCGTGCCGGCTCCGTGGCCACCCGCGCCGCCGGTGCCGCTGCCGCCCCCGATCCCGCCGTTGCCACCGTTACCGCCTTTGCCGCCAGCGGGGGATTGAGTCGTGCCCGCAGCGCCGACCGCGCCATTGCCGCCGTTACCGCCGTTCCCACCGGCCCCCGCGATCGCGCCGTTACCGCCGGCACCATCGGTTCCACCGGCGGCACTACCCGCTCCGGCACCGGCAAGGCCTCCGTTACCGCCCTTGCCGCCGTTACCGCCCTTGCCTGCGCTACCACCGTTACCGCCATCGGCTCCGGCGGTGGCGCCGTTGGCGCCCTGATAGCCATCGCCGCCGTAACCACCGAGGCCGCCATTGCCACCCGTGCCGCCATTGCCGCCGACACCGTCGACACCGGAGGCAGCCGTACCAGCTCCGATTCCACGTACCCCGCCGACTCCGCCCTGGCCGGCCGTGCCGCCGTTGCCGCCGTTCCCGCCGATTCCGCCGGGGGTTTGAGCCGTGCCCATCGAACCTGTGGCTCCGCTACCTCCGTTACCTCCGCTGCCGCCGGCCCCTGCCGCAGCGCCGTTACCTCCGGTGCCGTCGGAACCCGAAGCTGCGCTTCCGGCCCCAGTCCCGCCGAGACCGCCGTTACCGCCATTGCCGCCATTGCCGCCGTTGCCGGCGTTGCCGCCGTCCTCGCCGTTGGCTCCGGCGGTGGCGCCGTTGGCGCCCTGATAGCCGGCCCCCCCGTTGCCACCCGTGCCGGCGTTACCACCCTTGCCGCCGCCATTACCGCGGCCGTCGGTGCCGGAAGCAGCCGTGCCGGCTCCGAGTCCACCTGCGCCGCCGTTGCCACCGATGCCCCCGGTGCCGCCGTTGCCACCGTTTCCACCCTTTCCGCCGGTGGGCGACTGGGCGGTGCCGATAGCGCCGGCCGTACCGTTGCCGCCGAGGCCGCCATTGCCGCCAAGGCCCCCGGCCGCGCCATTACCTCCCGCACCGTCGGTACCGGAGGCGGCGCTGCCTCCCCCGGCTCCACCTAGTCCGCCGTCGCCGCCCTTGCCGCCGTTGCCGGCTTTCCCTCCGTTGCCTGCACTACCGCCGTTGGCTCCGGCGGTGGCTCCTGGGGCGCCGTCGTAGCCCGAGCCCCCGGCCCCACCGATCCCAGCGGCACCACCGACACCGCCCCGACCGCCAATACCGTCTATACCGGCCGGGGCACCACTGCCGCTGATTCCAGCAGCCCCGCCAGCTCCGCCCTTTCCGCCGGCAGCTCCATCGCCGCCGTTACCGCCGTCGCCACCGTTGATGGAGTTGGCGGTACCCGCGATGCCGGCCCCGCCCACGCCGCCTCGACCGCCGGAGCCAGCAGCGCCACCGACACCACCGGCGCCACCGACACCCGTAGTACCGCTGCCATTTCCACCCAGACCACCGGCGCCTCCGTCACCGCCGCTGGTCCCCTTAGTCCCATTGCCACCGGGCAGCGCGGCATCGATCCCGTTCGTGCCAGCGGCGCCCGCACCACCCGCGCCACCCGCGCCGCCATTGCCGGCGGTTGTCGCGTTGCCGCCATCACCGCCGCCTCCGCCGTTACCGCCACCGATCAACGCGGACGAGCTACCGCCATTGCCGCCCGAGCCACCCTTGCCGCCGCCCCCCGAGGTCGTTCCGCCGGATCCGCCGTTACCGCCCTCACCGCCGTCACCGCCGTCCGGACCGCCATCACCACCGCTACCGCCGTTACCCCCAGCGCCGACCGATCCGCCATTGCCACCCTTGCCACCGCTGCCGCCGATGCCGCCAGCAGCACTGTTCGCGGCACCGTTACCGCCGTTGCCGCCACTGCCAGCGACGCCCACTACAGCGGCGCCGTTGGCTCCGTCAGCACCCTTGCCGCCGCCCGTCCCACCGGTTCCGGCTGCACCACCCACTCCGCCAGCACCTGTGCTACCCGGGTTACCCCCGTTACCACCGTCACCGCCGCCCAGGGTCCCGGCGTTGCCGGCCGCACCCGCGCCGCCGTTACCCGGGGTGCCTGCCGAGCCGCCAGCCCCTCCGGCACCGCCAGTGCCGTTGACACCGGATTTCTTGAAAATCACTAGCGTCCAACCCGCACCCGGGTTGCCGCCCGCACCGCCAGCACCGCCAACGGCTCCATCTCCACCGTCACCGCCGGCGTCTCCATTACCACCCGCTGTGGTGGCATTCGCACCAGATTTACCGCTGCCGCCGCTGCCGCCTATGCCGCCCGCACCGCCAGCGCCGCCGTCACCACCAGCGCCAAGGATTCTGCTGCCGTTGCCGCCACTGCCACCGTTGCCACCGACTCCGCCGCTGGTGCCCGATCCGCCCGCCTCTGCGGTACCGGAATCGCCATTTGCGCCCGCACCGCCCGCACCGCCCGAGCCGCCGTCACCGATCACCGACAGCAAGCCCACATGGCCGCCGTTGCCGCCCTTGCCACCTATGCCCGACGACGAGATTGCGCGTCCTCCGGCTCCGCCGTTGCCGCCGTTGCCGGTGAACAAGCCACCAGACCCACCATTGCCGCCGACATCGCCATTGACGCCGCTGACCCCCGCGCCGCCGTTACCGCCGCGGCCGAACCAGCCAGCTGCGCCACCGTTTCCGCCGTTGTAGCCATTGCCGCCATTGCCGATAATCCCGCCGTTGCCACCCGTGCAGGCGGTACCGCTTGTGCAGGTGTCCGCGGTCCAAGAGAAGCCATTTCCGAACAAGATCCCGCCATCGGGGTGCTCGGCGGTGCCGTTGCCGAACAGCCAAAACCCACCGCTGCCCACAGCGGATGCCGACACTGGTTTTGAGCTATCGCGCGCGGCGACACTGAGCACTGGAGCCGCGGCGCTCGGGTCGGCGGGCTCGCTTGTCGATATCGAGGGGCTTGCGATGCGGTGGCCCGATTTACCGGCTATGTCCCGACGAACCAGCCCTAGTGCGGCCCACATCGACGGCAACGAACCAGGACCATCCCCACCACCGCCGAACTGGCCGCCAAATCCTGACCAGGTCAACAGTTTTGGGCCCAACCCGGACACCGCGTCCGACGGTGGTGCGGCGGCAGCCGCCGGCGCGTCTAACAGCACCGGTCGCGCCGCGACAGCATCAGCGACCGACATCACCGAGTTAAGCGGGGTCACCTGGGCGAGATCGGCGACCGCTGGACCGACGACCGAAGCCATCGCGGTAGTCACCGGTGACGCGGACCCTGATTTCACCGATGACGTGGACACCGCCGCGGTCGGAGCGGGCACCACCGGGGAACCGGAATCGTGCTGCCTGTTCGGCCTGACAACCGGACCAGCAGCATTCTTGGGGCTCAATCGGGAAGCGCCATCGACTTCGCTGAACCTTGGCGATGACCCGGCTCCAGCAGAAGCCACCGGATTCCCCGGTCCCGCTCGGGCTACTGGCGCCGCACCGCCGCCGCGAGGCGCCGCGCTTTGCCGCGCCGGGTGTCCCCCCGCCTTGGACGAGTCGGCCGATGAAGCTGCACCAGGCGAACCTGCGGAATCTGCGTAAGCCAAGGTCGGCAACGACCCGACGCCGACCCAGACACCGAGCGCCACCGCCACCGCTCCGGCGCGCCCCAAACAGCTGGCAGAGCCCCGGCGAGCAGGAATGGGCGACGGCAAATTAGAGGTCGAGAGCGCTGCAGAGGGCATAGCTGTGCCACCGATGCCAGAAGAAAAATCAGGCTTCATGCGGCTCTCTCGATGGGGCAAAGGTAGGCGTAGCTCTCGACCCGCATCCAACCAGTTCCGGCACCCGGGCCGGTGCCGAATGCGCGACAAATTCGCGAAGTATCAGGATGCAGCCGAGTCTTGGATCGATTCGACCCTGAGGGCTCAGCCTTATGTGCTATATCTCACTAGCATTTGCTGCGTCTAGGGCGGGAGGCAGGGTGACTGGGGGCTCGTTGCTGCTAGTGGGTTTCCGCGGCAGAGAGCGAAGACTCTCCGGGTAGTAGCCGTCGAGGATTTTCTCCGTGGGTTCCGAGAACTGTCCGCGAAAGGCTCGCTGATCGGCGGGCAAAGGATAACGATTATGTGTGCAGATGACGCCTCGCGTCGACCTCGTCGAGAGAATAAATCGAGCGGCCAACATCGACCGACGATTGGCACACTCCGCGTGGTCGACGACGGCGCGGGGGGCTGGTATCTGGCACCGTCAACGCGCTCGACGCACCTTGTGGGACGCGTTGGCGCGTTAGCTGTAGCCCTGGGCGTCGGCCTGGTGATCGCGGAATTGCCAGCCACCGCTGCGGCGGACACCGGGTCGGGAAGCGCGGGATCGGGAGGTGCAGGGTCGACCCAAAACTCCGGCTCGCAGAACTCAGGCCCGGGCAAGCCTGCGGAGAGTGCACCCAAATCCCGGAGCGGGCAGCGGCCCAGCGCTGCTGACCCGGCCGATGATGATTCGCCGGGCTCGGCGGCCCCTGATGATTCTGCGCAGTCCGGCAGCACACCTGGCGTTCGCACCCGCACATCCGGTCCGAATAGGCGAACGGGCGTAGTCCGGCCCCCTACCGATGCAGCGAATCGCGATCAGAGCAGCGGCGCCCCGGCTGCCGGCGGCAGCGGCGCCACAAACCCAGCGGGCGCTGCGTCCGCCATTGCGCGGTCAGCAACCGATGACATCGACACGGACGCGGTTCTACCCCCACTGACGTCGGATGCGCCCGCGCCGGTTGGGGTAATCACAGACCCTGACTCGGATACGGACCCCGGCGATGTTGGGTCGTTCGAGCCGCCTGTGATGACGGCGGCGGGACCGGACGGTGAGTTGTCGAGCCCGGGCGGTCGGTTGAGTCCGGCGGATGGCAACAATCGTTTACCCGATGGCGCGCCATTAGCGTGGGCGGCGCAAGCGTTGCTTTCAGCCGGCTCGATTCGGCGCGAATCGTCAGCCAAAGTGTCGAAGGTTCTTCCGGCCGCGGCGGTCAGTAGTGGAGAGCCGAAAGACCCGCCAGCCACGCTCCCCGCTAACCCCGTCCACGAGACTTCATCCGCCGCAACCGTTTCCACACCTGGTGTCCCGTTCGCCGCTTTGATTCGGTTCTTCATCGGTGACGGCACCGCTGACCACCCCGACGCCGGAATTCTGTTCGGCAATGGTTACAGCTTCACCGGCTATGCAGGGTCCTGCATCTCAGGAGCCTGCGACGGAGGCAATTCCGGACTAATCGGCAACGGCGGCAACGGTTTCAACGGTGGAAATGGTGGCGCGGCCGGGCTCTTCGGTAACGGTGGCGCCGGTGGCGCCGGGATCATCGGCATCAATGGCGGCGCGGGCGGAAACGGTGGTCGGGCAGGCCTGTTCTTCGGCGACGGCGGCACGGGCGGCGACGGCGCCGCCGCGAACGATCCGATGGGCACTGGTGGCGACGGCGGCGACGGCGGCGACGCCGGTCTCTTCTCGGTGCACGGCGCGGGCGGCGCGGGCGGATACGGCGGCAGCAGTGGCGTTTCCGGCGGCTCAGGCGGGCGTGGCGGTGATGGCGGTGCAGCGGGGCTGTTCGGCACTGGCGGTGACGGCGGCGACGGCGGCACGGGCGCGGATGCCGGCGGGGCAGGTGGCGATGGCGGTCGTGCCGGCATATTCGGCGGTGATGGTGGCAACGGCGGGATTGGCGGCACATCGCCGGAAGGTCGAGGCAGCGACGGCAGTGGCGGGGCCGCGGGGCTGTTCTTCGGAAATGCTGGCGCAACTGGGATAAGGGCGATCCCGCTTCCGGCGGCCACGCCCCCAGATCCATACGCCGGCAACTTGATCGCGCAGGCCGTCATCGCCCTGCAAGGCACCATCACCGACGCCATCGCGTCGCTGATCAACTCGAAGGCCCCTTTCCCACTTCCCAGCGACATCGTCAACCTGATCGCAGATGTGGGCTACAACATTCTGCTCAATGTGATCGTCGGCTACTGGCCGGGCGTCATCGCGGCTTTCAATCAGCTGGTCTACGATCCCGCATTCCTGCCCTTCGTTGCCGACACAGTCGCAACACTGCTGACTCCCGCTGGGGGAACGCCCGATGCGCTCAGCCAGACCATCGGCAACGCCGTCGCCTACCTCATCGAACAGACACTCGGCAACACGGTCATTCAGGAAGGCTTGGCCTACTCGGTTTTCACAGCGATCCCGCCCTTCACTCTTAGCGGGGTCACCGACTGGATCAGTATCATCCTGGACCAGGGATTCACGGGTGCGATTGTCTACCTGCTGAACAACGGCGTGCTACCCGGACTTATCGTGTTTTTCAGCAGTCCGGCTGTTCAAGTTCAGATCGGTACTGCCCTCGCCGGCACCGTCGAAGTGCTGCTTGGCCAGATCACACCTGATTTCGTCACCACTCCGCCACTGGAAACCCCTGCTGTCGCAACGCTTGCCGGCGACATGATCGCCACGGCCCTGTTGGGAGAGGGCAACCCCGGCATCCCTGACTTGGCCGCCGCCATTACCGACGATGTGGCTTACTTCCTGGCCGGCATCTCCACTCCGTTGAGCACCTTGGTCGGAACGACCTACCAGCAGTTCATGCTCTACCCGGGCGTCGCCACTTTCCTGGCAACGAGCGCCATGAATTCAATGCTGGTCTTGCTAGACCAACCGGCACTTCCAGTCGGTTCCATCGTCGCCCCGGTGCAGGCGGTCGTCACCCAGGCGACGAGCGAGTTCCTCAGCAGCTCAGCACTATTCGGTGCAATAGGCAACTTCATCACTCAGTTGACCACTGACCTTGCCACCAATCCGACGATGCAGACGTTCGCGTGGCAGACGGTCGCAGATCTGGTTTCCACGATGTTGGGAGCCAACCCCCTCGCCGAGCCGCTCAGCACGGCGGTCGCTGATGCGGTCGTCTCGTTGATGGGCAATTCGAACGTCACTGGCACCTTGGTCCATGCGGTCGTGTCGCTGCTTGGGGTCCTGAACAACCCCGCTGTATCCGATGCGATTGCCGCAGCCGCGGGTGAGATTGCCGGCAACATGGTCGGCCCCGATCCGCTGCCGCTAATGGAACAGATCCAGGCGGCGGTGGCACAACTGTTGCAGGACACTGCCTTCCAGAATGCGTTGTCCGGCACCGTCAGTTCAGTGGTGAACACTCTGGTGAGCACGACAGGCTTCTGGAATGCCTTGGGAGACACGCTTTCCGGATTCGTCACCGGTTTGGCCGGCGATAACGCTGCCCAACTTGGCGTAGCGCAGCTGGTCAGCACCATGATCGCCGACATGCTGCCCGGCAGCCCGATCGCTTCGGCTCTTGGCTCCGCAGTAGCTACCGCGGTGACCGGGCTGATGGCCAATTCCGTGTTCACCAGTGGACTAGGCACAGTATTGGGGTCACTGCTACCGGACTTCTTCGGAGAGCAAGGGGTGGCCGCTGCGTTGGGGGACGCCGCCGGCGAACTGACCCTTGCTGCCTTCGCCGGCACCCTGGCGGACGTCCTACCCCAAGTGTTGGCAGCATTGCGGGCCAACACCGACATTCTCCATGCGATCGACGTGACGGTGGGCGACGTCGTCACCTTGCTATTCAGCCCGTCGATACTGCAGGGTTTGGGCGGCGCTCTATCGCTCCTGATAACCGACCTCCTGGCCGATACGACCATCCAGACGTATGCCGACCAGCAGGTCGCCTCCACGGTCGCCACGATGTTGGGCGGCGGCACGCTCGGTACGTTGGTGGGCGACGCAGTCGGAAGCGCTGTCGTCCAGATAATGACCATTCCGGCGCTGGGTTCCGTTTTGACCGGAGTCGTCAACACGGTGCTCGATTTCTTCAGCCAACCGGATGTGACGTCTACGTTGGCCACGACTGCGGGACAGTTCGCGTCGGCTGTCGTTTCCGGAGAGGACTTCAGTTCCGCGCTGGCGGTGGCTTTGCTTGCGTTGCAAAGCAGTACGGCGATACTCGGAGCCGTCAGAACAACCGCGACGAAGGTAGTACAGACGTTACTGGGCACTTCCGAACTGTGGGCTGGCCTCGGCCTCGCGCTGGACAACTTGATCAGCGACCTAGGTAGCGAGACGGCCATTCAACAGGCTGCGGTACAAGAGGTTTCGAGCCTGGTGGCGGGCCTGCTGGATGGCAATCCGCTGGCGACTGTGGTCGGTAACGCGGCCGGTGAAGCGGTTGCGGGATTCATGGCTTTCCCCGGTGCCGTCTCGGGTGTGGCGTCGGTGGTGGGCGGCGCCTTGTCGAATCTGTTCGGTCAGCCAGGACTTGTGACGGCGATAGCGGATGCAGTGGGCGTCGCAGCGGCGGCGTTGGTGGCCGGCCAGGAGGACACCACCACGATCATCGACAACCTGATCGCCACCCTGCAGGCCAGCACCGCGATTCAGGACGGGATCGGAGGGTTCACCACCGATACCCTCAACGCGTTGTTGGGCAACATGGCTTTGTGGCTCGGGTTGGGCAACGGCCTTTCTGTTTTGATCACCGATCTCGGCACGAACGCTGACGTTCAGCAGTATGCGGCAACGACCGTGTCGACCATGATCACCGACATGCTGGGCGATCT
Organism: Mycobacterium sp.; assembly: GCA_965279745.1. Classification (GTDB taxonomy): domain Bacteria; phylum Actinomycetota; class Actinomycetes; order Mycobacteriales; family Mycobacteriaceae; genus Mycobacterium. The sequence goes on along the minus strand of OZ257262.1, from coordinate 4,315,829 downwards.
TCCGATTGCCTCGATCGTGGGTGACGCGGTTGGCAGCGCAGTGGCGGGACTGTTAGCTCAACCCGGGGCAGTGACCAGTGTGGCGTCGTGGGCGGCTGGGTTACTGCCCAACTTGTTTGGTCAGCCGGGGTTTGTGGCGTCGATAGCGGATGCGGTGGGCGTGGCCGCGACGAACTTGGTGGCCGGCGAGGACACCACGGTGGTGATCGATGCGCTGATTGCGACGTTGCGCGGTAGCGCGGCGATTCAGGGCGGGGTTGGACAGTTCGCCGGAGACGCCCTAGCCGGGCTGTTGAGTCTTGGACCGTTGTGGAATGCGTTGGGGGATCAGATCGCAACGCTGATCACCACTCTGGGCACCAATACCGACGTGCAGCAGTACGCCTATACCACGGTCGCGGCAATCGTGACCGAGATGCTCGGCGATATCCCGATCGCCTCGGTCGTCGGTGATGCGGTCGGCGCCTTGGTAGAAGGACTGTTGGCCAGCCCCGGTGTTCCCGCCAGCCTGGGCTCGTTGATCGGCTGGTGGTTGCCGAATCTCGTCGGGCAGCCTGGCCTGGCGACGGCCGTCGGTGATGCGGTCGGCACCGCGGTATCAGCGTTGGTGGCCGGCCAGCAGGACACCACCACGATCATCGACAACCTGATCGCCGCACTGCGGGCCAGCAACGCGATTCAACAGGGAGTCGGCAGGTTCGCCAACTACGCCGTTGCCGGTCTATTGGGTGACTGGGTTCTGTGGGATGCATTGGGGACTCAGATCACCACTCTGATCACCACCCTGGGCACCGATACCGACGTGCAGAATTACGCGGTCGCGACGGTGGCGGATTTGGTGACCGAGATGCTGGGCGATAGCCCGATCGCCTCGATCGTGGGTGACGCTGTCGGCAGCTTCGTGGGAGGGTTGTTGACCGCCCCCGGTCTGGTGGCGAATCTCGCATCGCTAGTCGGCGGCTTGTTACCAAACCTGCTCGGCCAGAACGGATTCGCAGCGGCAGTCGCCGACGCTGTCGGTGACGCGGTATCAGCGTTGGTCGCAGGCCAGCAGGACACCACCACGATCATCGACAACCTGATCGCCGCACTGCGGGCCAGCACCGCGATTCAGAACGGGCTCGGAGCATTCACCACCACCACCCTCAACGCGTTGTTGGGCGACATGACGTTGTGGAATGCGTTGGGGGATCAGATCGCAACGCTGATCACCACCCTAGGCACCAATACCGAAGTACAGCAATACGCGAATACGACGGTAGCGGCAATGGTGACCGAGATCCTCGGCGATATCCCGATCGCTCCGATCGTCGGTGATGCGGTCGGCAACTTCGTCGGAGGGTTGTTGGCTAGCCCGGGTGTGGTGGCCAATCTGGCATCGTTGATCGGCGGGTTGTTGCCGGACCTGCTCGGACAACCCGGTCTGCCGGGGGCGGTCGCCAACGCGGTCGGTAGCGCGGTATCGGCGTTGGTCGCCGGCGAGCAGGACACCACCACAATCATCGACAACCTGATCGCCGCACTGCGGGCCAGTACCGCGATTCAACAGGGAGTCGGCAGGTTCACCACCGACACCCTCAATGGGTTGTTGGGCGACATCACGTTGTGGAATGCGTTGGGGTATCAGATCGCTGAGCTGATCACCACCCTGGGCGCCAATACCGACGTGCAGCACTACGCAAATACCACGGTAGCGGCAATGGTGACCGAGATGCTCGGCGATATCCCGATCGCCTCGGTCGTCGGTGATGCGGTCGGCAACTTCGTTGAGGGGTTGTTGGCCAGCCCGGGTGTGGTTCCGGGTCTGGCAGCTCTGTTCGGCGGTCTATTACCAGACCTGCTCAGCCAGAACGGATTTGCGGCAGCGGTCGCCAACACGGTCGGTAGCGCGGCATCGGCGTTGGTCGCCGGCGAGCAGGACACCACCACAATCATCGACAACCTGATCGCCGCACTGCGGGCCAGCACTGCGATTCAGGACGGCCTCGGAGCATTCACCACCAACACGCTTCGTGGGTTGTTGGGCGACATGACTTTGTGGAATGCCATGGGGGTTCAGATCGATGAGCTGATCACCACCCTGGGCACCAATACCGACGTACAGCACTACGCAAACACGACGGTTGCGACGCTGGTGACCGAGATGCTCGGTGATATCCCGATCGCCTCGGTCGTCGGTGACGCCGTCGGTAGCTTCGTGGAAGGGTTGTTGGCTAGCCCCGGTGTTCCCGCCAGCCTGGGCGCGTTGATCGGTGGGCTGTTGCCGGACCTCATTGGCCAGCCCGGCCTACCGGCGGCGGTCGCCAACGCTGTCGGTAGCGCGGTATCGGCGTTGGTCGCCGGCCAGCAGGACACCACCACAATCATCGACAACCTGATCGCCACCCTGCAGTCCAGCACCGCGATGCAGAACGGGCTCGGGGCATTCACCACCGACACTCTCAACGCGTTGTTGGGCGACACGACGTTGTGGAATGCGTTGGGGGTCCAGATCGCTGACCTAATCACCACCCTGGGCAGCAATACCGAAGTGCAGCAGTACGCAAACACAACGGTAGCGGCGCTGGTGACCGAGATGCTCGGCGATATCCCGATCGCCGCTGTTGTGGGTGATGCGGTCGGAAGCTTCGTGGAAGGGTTACTGGCCAGCCCGGGCATTCCTGCCAACCTGGGCGCGTTGATCGGCGGATTGTTGCCCGACCTGCTCGGTCAGCCGGGCTTGGTGCCGACAGTCGCCAATGCGGTCGGTATCGCGGTATCGGCGTTGTTCGCCGGCCAGGACACGACGACGGTCATCGACAACCTGATCGACACACTGCGAGCCAGCACCGCGATTCAGGACGGGCTCGGCGCATTCACCACCGACACTCTCAACGCGTTGTTGGGCGACACGATGTTGTGGAATGCGTTGGGGGTCCAGATCGCTGAGCTGATCACCACCCTGGGCAGCAATACCGAAGTGCAGCAGTACGCAAACACCACGGTGGCGACGCTGGTGACGGAGCTGCTCGGTGACTTGCCGATCGCCTCGGTCGTCGGTGATGCGGTCGGCGACTTCGTGGAAGGGTTGTTGGCCAGCCCGGGTGTTCCCGCCAGCCTGGGCGTGTTCATCGGCGGGTTGTTGCCGGACCTACTGGGTCAGCCGGGCTTGGTGCCCACGGTCGCCGATGCGGTCGGTATCGCGGTATCCGCGTTGGTCGCCGGGGAGGACACGACGGCGGTCATCGACAACCTGATCAACACACTGCGATCCAGCACCACGATTCAAGACGACATCGGTGCGTTCACCACTACTACGGTGACAAACCTGCTGAGCGATACGACCCTGTGGGATGCGGTCGGCGCTCAGCTGACCGACCTTGTCAACGTGCTATTGGCTATCCCCGCCGTCCAGGACTATGCCGGTGAATTTGCCGCTCAGTTCGCAACCGAAGCGTTGTCCTCGTTCGGGCAGGGGTTCGCCGAGGCAGTAGGCGCCGCGGTCGGCTACGCCGTCACCGCGTTGCTCGCTGATCCCGCGTTCGCCGGCGGACTGGCAGCGGTCGTCGGGATGGTGATACCGACGCTGTTGAGCCAGCCCGGATTAATAGACGCCGTAGCAACCGTCGCAGGGCAGTTAGCGTCCTCGGTCGTCGGCGGAGAAGATATCAGCGCGGCTCTGGACGAGGCGATAGCTGCACTGGAGTCCGATCCGGTGGTCCTCAAGGCGATCGGTGCGACCATATCTGCGGCGCTAAACGTCGTTGAGACAATGATTTTGGATGATCCCGGCTTCCAGCAGACTCTCGGCGATGTCGTCACCACCGTGGCGATCCAAGTACTCAGCAGCCCGGACGTCGTGGCCTTCATCGTCGCCGCCATGCCGGAGATGCTGCAGGGCTTCGCAGCGGCACTGCTGGCCAATCCCGTAGTTGTCGATACGGTCGCCGCTGCGGCCGGCGCTACGATTACCAACTTCCTGGCATATCCCGGATTCAATGCGGCGCTCGTTTTGGCGCTGAACGTGATGGTCGATGAGGTGCTCTCCGGCACCGACGTATCCGTCGCGCTGGCCGACGCCTTGGTCGTCCTTCAGGCTGATCCCGGCTTCCAAGCCGCGGTCTACCACGTCATTCCGATCACCGTCGCGATGATTCTCGGTCCCCCGGAAATGCAGAAAGCGCTCGCGTCTGCACTGGTCATCCTGATCCACGATGTCCTGCACGAATATGGGATCACCAACAATTTCTTGAATGTTCTTGCGGGACGGATCGTTTATGCCGCGTCCTTCTGGCTGCTGGGACAGCAGCCCGCATGGAATCTGGTTTCCACACTCCTGGAAGACATAATCCTCGGGAAGGTCGGTTTGACTGCCGACGACATCCTCGGTCTCGTCCTCAACGAGTTCCTCGCGGAGCCGGAGTTGCAAGCGGTCATCGGTATGACGTTGGGGGTCGGATTCGGCTTCGGCGTGTTTGGCTACAACATCGTGGGTTTCTTCGTCTCCCTGACAACCGGGGTCACGATGGTCGCCGCGATGTGGGTAGGGGCCGCGCTGGTGAATCTCGTCCTTGACATCTCACGCATCCTGACACCCGGGCCCGCGGCCAGTCAGTCTGGCGACAGCCAATTCTTCCAGCAGGTGTCGGTGGACTCCGATTACTACGTGCTGAACGCGATCATCCCCAATTGGCAGGATGCGGACGTCATCCATCCCGCTGCGGCTAGCGGCAGCCAACTCTCGCTATCCGCTGTGACGGTCGATGTACCGGAATCAGCGCCAGATTCCATCAACCTGAGCCTGACATTCGACGCGAAGGCGTCGCATGACGGGCGCGCCCCACTCGCACCGCTGCTGGTCGACTTCAAGTTCCCTATCGACAAGCTGTTCCCGGTCCTGGCCCCAGCCTTCATGAAGCCAAGCTCGGCCAGACGACGCCAGCCCGTTTCGTAACAAGCTGTGTTCGTCGTCGGCGATCGTGTCGTCTACAGCGCGTCTGACCTTGCCGCGGCCGCTCGCTGCGAGTACGCACTGCTGCGCTCCTTCGACGTGCGCCTCGGCCGGGGCCCGGCGGTTTCGCCCGCCGACGAGTTGCTGGCCAGAACCGCCAAGCTGGGCGGAGAACACGAACAACGTCACCTCGACGAGCTTCGCTCGCTCACCGGTGACAACGTCACTGTCATCGGACGACCGCCTTCCACAATCGCCGGGATCACCGCCGCGGCCGAGGCGACCCGCCGCGCGGTCGCCGCGAACGCACCGGCTATCTACCAAGCCGCCATGTTCGACGGGCGATTCGTCGGTTTCGCTGACTTCCTGGTTCTGGACAGGCAGCGCTATCGGTTGCGCGACACGAAGCTCGCGCGCTCAGTACACGTCGAGGCACTCCTGCAGCTAGCCGCATACGCAGACGCGTTGAGCGCCAACGGCGTTGCGGTCCACGACGAAGTGGAATTGGTGCTCGGCACCGGCACCACCGCTCGCTACAGCGTCAGCGAGATACTTCCGGTGTATCGGTCTCGCCGGCGAGACCTTCAACGACTGCTCGACGCACATCTGGCCGGCGGTGAGCCGGTGAGTTGGGGTGACGCACAGGTGCGGTCCTGTTTCCGTTGTCCCGAATGCAGCATCGAGGTCAAGGCCGCAGACGATCTGCTGTTAGTTGCCAACATGCGCCTGAGCCAGCGCGCCCGCTTGATTGACGCTGACGTCACAACCATGACTGCGCTGGCTCAGCACGAGGGGCCGGTGCCCGAACTTTCGGCCCGGACCCTTGCCGCCCTCCGAGCGCAGGCCCGCCTTCAGGTCGCACCGCGACCAACGGGCACGCCGCCATTCGAAGTCGCTGACCCGAACCCGTTGGCGCTGCTGCCGGATCCGGACAAGGGCGACTTGTTCTTCGACTTCGAGGGCGACCCGCTGTGGACCGCCGACGGCCGCGAATGGGGTCTTGAGTACCTCTTCGGAGTGCTCGGTACCGGCACAGACGACTTCCGCCCGCTCTGGGCGCATAACCAGCAGCAGGAGCGTCAGGCATTGCTGGACTTCCTGGCACTGGTCCGCAAACAACGCAAGCGTCACCCGAAGATGCACATCTACCACTACGCGCCGTACGAGAAGACGGCGCTGCTGAAGCTCGCAGGTCGCTACGGAGTGGGCGAGGACGAGGTCGACGATCTCCTGCGCAACGGCATTCTGGTGGACCTTTATCCCATGGTGCGCAAGAGCATTCGAGTCGGTGCGGAAAGCTACAGTCTTAAATCCCTGGAGCCGCTATATATGGGCTCCGAACTCCGCACTGGCGACGTCACCACCGCAACGGATTCGATCACCAAATACGGCCAGTATTGCCAGCTTCGAGCGGATGGCCGCCACGACGACGCGGTCACAGTGCTCAAGGAGATCGAAGATTACAACCGCTACGACTGCCGTTCTACCCAAAAGTTGCGGGACTGGCTGTTCAAGTGCGCCATCGAATCCGCGGTCATCCCGCTTGGTCCGCAACCGGTCATCGCCGGTGGTGAGATAGCCGACAATGACGAACTCTTCACCGCGCTAGCTAGATTCGCCGGCGACGAGCCAAGCTCGCGCACACCTGAACAGACCGCGGTGGCGATGATCAGCGCGGCTCGCGGATATCACCGTCGGGAGGACAAGCCGTTCTGGTGGGGTCATTTCGACCGAATCAACAGTCCAGTCGACGAATGGTCAGACAACACAGGAGTTTTCGTCATCGAATCGGCCACAGTAGAGAACGACTGGAATATTCCGCCGGGAGCGAGGAAGCCCCAGCGGCGGGTCCGAGTAAGCGGATCCATGGCCGCCGGCGGATCGAGCACGGATATGCACGCGCTGTACGATCCACCATCCCCCACCGGGCTCACCACCGATCCGCAGCGTCGAGGATGCGGATCGACCACGGTCATCGAGTGCAACGATCCGTCAGCACCTACCGAATTGCTCATTCTCGAGCGAGAACCCAAGAACGGCGGGCCCTTCGAACAGCGGCCGTTCGCCCTCACACCTGGCCCACCCATTCCGACTAAGCCCCTCCGGCAGTCGATCGAAACGACGGCGACGAGGGTTGCGGCCGGATTGCCAGCCCTACCCCGCGGTGCGATCACGGACATCTTGGTGCGGAACCCGCCACGAACGCGTAGCGGCGTCGCCATCCCACATTCCGGGGACACCGCCGCCGATATCACCGCCGCACTGTTGAATCTCGACTCCTCCTATGTTGCGGTGCACGGCCCACCCGGCACCGGGAAGACATACACCGCGGCCAAAGTCCTCGCCGTCCTGGTCAACCGGCATCGCTGGCGCATAGGTGTGGTTGCCCAGTCGCATGCGGCAGTCGAGAACCTCTTGACCGACGTCATCGCCGCCGGCGTGCCCGCAAGCCTGGTAGCCAAGAAGAAGCCGAGCGATGGCAGGCCCGCAGGCGCTCGAGGCGCATGGCGCGCGATCGACGACCATGAGTTCGCACCCACGATCGCCGACCCGGCAGGATGCGTGATCGGCGGGACTGCATGGGATTTCACCAATAGCAAGCGCATACACCCCGGTAGTTTGAATCTTCTGGTGGTCGAGGAAGCGGGCCAGTACAGTCTGGCCAACACGATCGCCGTAGCCCCTGCGGCGGAGAACCTGCTGCTCCTCGGCGATCCACAACAACTTCCACAGGTCAGTCAGGGCACCCACCCAGAACCTGTCGACAGTTCGGCCCTCGGGTGGCTGGTTGCCGAAAGCCACACCCTGCCTGCTGAACTCGGCTACTTCCTCGACCGCTCGCACCGCATGCACCCGGCGGTGTGCGCCGCGGTGTCGCGGTTGTCCTACGACGGGCGCCTGCAGTCGGTCGAATCGGTCACAGCGGCGCGCCGGCTGGCCGGCCGCCAACCTGGCGTGCGCGTCCAGATGATCGAGCACGGCGGCAATTCAACTGAGAGCCCCGAGGAGGCCGACTGGATCACCGCCGAGATCGGCCGGCTGATCGGCTCAGAGTGGACCGACGAGCACGGCATGCGGGCCCTTACCCAGAATGACGTCCTAGTCGTGACCCCTTACAACGCACAGGTGGTACTGCTTCGCCGGCGCCTGGACCGCGCTGGACTACACAACGTGCGGGCCGGCACCGTGGACAAGTTCCAAGGCCGGCAGGCCGCCGTAGTCTTCATCTCGATGGTCGCCTCGTCGATGGATGATGTGCCACGCGGAATTTCCTTCCTGCTCAACCGCAATCGCCTCAACGTGGCAATCAGTCGGGCCAAGCACTCGGCTGTGATTATTCGGTCTGCTCTGCTCGCCGAATACTTGCCGACGAGTCCGGACGGGCTCACGGAGCTTGGCGCGTTCCTGTCGTTGGCGACGCCACTTAGTGAGCCATGAGCGCGGGTCTCGTGGAAAGGTTGCGAGCCGTCGTCGGCGCAGCGCACGTCAGCACCGATTCCGACATCCTGGATAGCCGCAGCGTCGACTACACGGGACGGTATCGGGGGCGGGCAAGCGCATTGGTTCGCCCGGGTTCGGCGGAGCAGGTCGGGTCCGTGTTGCTGACTTGCCGTGACGCGGGCGCCTACGTCACCGTCCAAGGTGGCCGTACGTCACTGGTGGCCGGCACCGTGCCCGAACACAACGATGTGCTGCTGTCCACCGAACGGCTCACTGGCATAGGCGAAGTCGATATCAATGAGCGGCGAGCCCGGGTTGGCGCCGGCGTAGCGCTCGCCGATGTCCAACGGGCCGCCGAGTCGGCCGGGCTGTTGTTCGGCGTCGACCTGGCGGCTCGCGACTCAGCAACCGTGGGCGGAATGGCCTCGACCAACGCGGGCGGTCTGCGCACCGTCCGCTACGGCAATATGGGCGATCAGATCCTGGGCCTCGACATCGCGCTGCCAGACGGCTCGCTGGTGCAGCGCCACAGCCAAGTTCATTCCGACAACACCGGCTATGACCTGGCGTCGTTATTCGTTGGGGCCGAAGGCACCCTGGGTGTGATCACCGGTCTGGACCTCCGGCTTCATCCCACGCCAATGAGTCGAGTCACGGCGGTGTGCGGGTTCACCGATTTGACCGCTCTGGCGCAGACCGCCTGGGGATTGCGCGACGACAGTTGCATTGCCGCGCTGGAGCTGATCGACGGACGTGCCACCGATCTGGCCGCGCGACATCTGCATCGTGCGGGTCCACTGCAAGCTGACTGGCTATTACTCATCGAGCTGGCCGGCGAGACCGACCTCACCGGCCGACTCGCCGCCGCATTGCACCGCTGCGGGCTAGTCGGCGAACCGGCTGTCGGTGTCGATCCTGCTGCGCAACAGCGGTTGTGGCAGGTTCGCGAGTCGGTGGCAGACGTCGTGGGGTTGTTCGGCCCGCCGCTGAAATTCGATGTATCCCTTCCGCTGTCAACGATCCCAGCATTCGCGGATGACGCCACCGCATTGATCGCCGAGCACGCACCGGAGGCAATTCCAGTGCTGTTCGGCCACATCGGAGAAGGCAACCTGCATCTCAACGTGCTGCGCTGCGACATCGACGGGGAAGCACAGCTCTACGGCGCGACGATGGATCTCATTGCCCACCACGGCGGCAACGTCAGCTCCGAACATGGCGTCGGCAGTCGCAAACGTGCCTATCTGGGCATGTCGCGGCAGGCCGCCGACATCGCCGCCATGCGCACCATCAGGGCCGCGTTCGACCCCACCGGCTACCTCAATCCGGCGGTCTTGTTCGACTGAGGCGAGCCGGGGTCTCGCTTCGGCATGCCTCCGACGATGAACAGCGCCGCGACAGCGCCCACCGCCGCCACCCCGGCGGGCAGCAACATCGACTGCGACAACGCAGCCGAGAACGGCACACGAAGTGCGGCCGGCAATTCCAGCGCCATCGACTCCCTCGGACGGACACCGGCTACTGACGACATCTCAACATGGATTCTCATGGCCATCAGGGCCGCCATCCCGGCGCTGCCGAGAACCGAACCGACCTGCCGGGTCGCGTTGTAGACGCCGGAACCGGCGCCGGCCAGTTCGGGCACCAGTTTGCGCGTGGCGATCGCCGCGAGCGGTTCCCAGATGAAGGCGGAGCTGATTCCGATCGCCGTCAGCGGCAACAGGAGACGCCAGATCGGGGTGGCGGGCGTCATCTCCAGCGCCAGCCACGTCAACGAGATCACCAGGCTCCCGAATCCCAACCCGACGATGGGCCGCGGACTCCTGGTGTCGACAATCCGGCCGACCAGCGGAGCCAGCACCCCGGACATGATCGCGATCGGTGATGTGAGCAGAGCCGAACCCGAAGGCGTCAGGCCACACACGGTCTGGGTGTAGAACATCAGCGGCAGCACCATCGCCGTCACCACGAAGCCGATCACGGCAACCCCAATGGTGCACACGCTGAAGTCACGATCTTTGAAGATCCGCAGCGGGACAAGGGGTTCGTGGCGACTCACCGACTGCCAGAAGACGAAGGCCACCATCAACGCGCAACCGATCGCGACGACGACCCAGATCCACGCCGCCCAGTGGTGAGTCTGTCCTTCCTGAAGCCCGAACACGATCAGGAACATGCCGATCGCCGACAGCAGGACACCGGGAACGTCAAACCGATGCTTGTGCGTCGGTTGAGCAGGCACCAGCCAGACCGCCAGGATGAAGCCCATCATCCCAATCGGCACATTGACGAAAAATATCCACTCCCAGCCGAAGTGGTCGACCAGAACACCACCGGCCAGTGGTCCGGCGAGGGTGGCAAGGCTGGCGGTCGCACCCCACACGCTCATCGCCACACCGCGTCGTTCGGGCGGGAAGATCCGGGTGATCGTCGACATGGTCTGAGGAATCAGCAGCGCCGCACCGACGCCCTGAACCACGCGCGCGAAGATCAGCATGCCGACCGACGTGGCCAGCCCGCACCAGAGCGAGGACACCGTGAAGATCGCCAAGCCGATGAGGTACAGCTTCTTGGTGCCGAAGCGATCACCCAGCCGGCCCGCAAGCAGGAGTGGGACAGCACAGGCCAACAGGTAGGCGCTGGTCACCCACATCACCGTGTCGTAGTCGGTGAGCCGTAGGGCGATCATGATGCTGGGGTTGGCGACCGCGACGATAGTCGAGTCGACCAGAATCATGAAGAAGCCAACCATGATGGCCCACAGGGCATGCCAGGGATTTTTAGGCACCGGAGCCGGCTGACTCATGTCGATACCTCGCTTCGGCTCCCGATCGGGCGGCTAGGGTTCGTTAGCCCCGGGGTTTCGTTAGCCTAGGGGTAAGGGGCCACTCAGAGAGGCAGGCATGAGACTCCGGCGAAAGGCATCGTCACAACTTCAGTTGCCGGCCGACGGCGACGATAACGCGCCGATGTCGGCGCGCGTGCTGTCGCAGGTCATTGAGCGCAGCACCCGGGCCCAGGAGCCGGCGGTCAAAGCGTACGTAGCGCGGTTGCGCCGAATGCATCCCGACGCGACCCCGGGCGACATCGTCCTCAAGCTGGAGAAGCGCTACTTGGCCGCAGTGATGGCCAGCGGTGCGGCCGTTGGGTCAGCCGCCGCCTTCCCCGGCGTCGGCACGCTGGCGGCATTGTCAGCCGTTGCCGGCGAGACCGTGGTGTTCCTCGAGGCGACTTCGGTCTTCGTGCTCGCCGTCGCCGACGTGCACAGCATCCCGGTCGATGAAACCGAACGCAGGCGAGCTCTGGTGTTAACGGTGCTCGTCGGCGAGGAAAGCAAGGGGGTGGTCGCCGGACTGCTCGGTCCGGGCCGCACCAGCGGCGCTTGGATGACCGAAGGCGGCGGCGAGGTACCGCTGTCGGCCTTATCGCAAATCAACTCGCGACTGATGCGGTATTTCGTCAAGCGTTTCACCGTCAAGCGGGGTGCGCTGATGTTCGGCAAGCTACTGCCGGTCGGTATCGGCGCCGTCATCGGCGGTGGTGGTAACCGGTTCATGGGCAAGCGGATCGTTCGGAATTCCCGCATGGCGTTCGGCCCGGCGCCCAGTCGTTGGCCCGCAACACTGCACCTATTGCCTCGCATCGAAAATCCAGCCATCACCGAGTGACTTTTCCTGACTCTCCGGCATGCCGCTGACCTGCTTCGGGAACATCGCGGACGCGATAGCCTCTTATGGCCCTGCATATGAAGTAGGCCCGAACCGGGGGTTGCAGCACCCTTGGTCCGGACGGAGATTCGAGGCGAGGAACTGTCGTGAGCAGTGCAAGTTCACCATTCGGCCAGAACGAGTGGCTGGTCGAGGAGATGTACCGCAAGTTCCGCGACGACCCGTCTTCGGTGGATCCCAGTTGGCACGAGTTCCTCGTCGACTACGACCCAGAACCGACGACGGCCGCGATCGTCGCCGATAGTCCACCGGCCAGCAGCGCAGCACCGGCCGCACCGACCCCTGCCCCACCAGCGCCGGCAGCGCCGGTCGCCACCCCGGCACCTGCCCCCGCGCCAGCCGCCGCACCCGCGCCTACATCTGCGCCGGCGCCTGCGGCGAAGGCCGCAGTAGCCGAAGCGGCCGGCGATGACACGCAAATTCTGCGCGGCGCAGCGGCAGCCGTCGTCAAGAACATGAACAACTCGCTGCAGATCCCCACTGCAACCAGCGTCCGGGCCATCCCCGCCAAGCTGATGATCGACAACCGCGTGGTCATCAACAACCACCTCAAGCGGACTCGCGGCGGCAAGATCTCGTTCACCCACCTGTTGGGGTACGCGATCGTGCAAGGGGTCAAGAAATTCCCGAACATGAATCGGCATTACGCCGAAATCGACGGGAAGCCCAACGTCGTCACGCCCGCACATACCAATCTCGGCCTGGCCATCGACCTGCCGGGGAAGAACGGCGGCCGCCAACTGGTGGTCGCCGCGATCAAGAACTGCGAGAACATGCGGTTCGGCCAATTCATTGCCGCCTACGAGGACATCGTTCGGCGCGCCCGGGAGGGCAAGCTCACCGCCGAGGACTTCGCCGGGGTCACGGTCTCACTCACCAACCCCGGCACGATCGGCACTGTGCATTCAGTGCCGCGCCTGATGACTGGCCAGGGTGCCATTGTCGGCGCCGGTGCAATGGAGTATCCGGCCGAGTTCCAAGGCGCCAGCGAGGAACGCATCGCCGAACTTGGTATCGGCAAGCTGATCACGCTGACGTCGACCTACGACCACCGCATCATCCAGGGCGCTGAATCAGGCGAATTCCTCCGCACCGTCCACCAACTCCTGCTCGCTGACGAATTTTTCGATGAGATCTTCCTCGAGTTGGGCATCCCCTACGAGCCGGTGCGCTGGCGCACCGACAACCCGGACTCGATCCTGGACAAGAACGCCCGGGTGCTGGAGTTGATCGCCGCCTACCGCAACCGCGGACACCTGATGGCCGATATCGATCCGCTGCGCCTGGACAAGACCCGGTTCCGCAGCCATCCCGATCTGGACGTGAACACCCACGGCCTGACGCTGTTCGACTTGGACCGGGAATTCAAAGTCGGCGGGTTCGGCGGTCAGCAGTACAAGAAACTGCGGGACGTCCTGGGATTGCTCCGTGACGCTTACTGTCGGCACATCGGCATCGAATACACCCACATCCTTGAACCCGAGCAACAGAAGTGGCTGCAGGAACGCATCGAGGTCAAGCACGATAAGCCGACCGTCGCACAGCAGAAGTACATCCTGTCCAAGCTCAACGCCGCCGAAGCGTTCGAGACATTCCTGCAGACGAAATACGTTGGCCAAAAGCGCTTTTCACTGGAAGGCGCAGAAGCCGTCATTCCGATGATGGACGCGGTGATCGATCAGGCAGCCGAACACGCTCTCAACGAGGTGGTCATCGGCATGCCGCACCGTGGCCGGCTGAACGTGTTGGCGAACATCGTCGGCAAGCCGTACTCCCAGATCTTCAGCGAGTTCGAGGGAAATCTGAACCCCTCATTCGCCCATGGCTCGGGTGACGTCAAGTACCACTTGGGCGCGAGCGGGAATTACATTCAGATGTTCGGCGACAACGACATTCAGGTATCGCTCACTGCCAATCCGTCGCATCTCGAGGCCGTCGACCCGGTGATGGAAGGCATCGTCCGGGCCAAACAAGACCTGGTGGAATTCGAGACCGGAGCCGACGGCGAGGCAGGCCGCTTCACGGTCGTGCCGCTGATGCTGCACGGAGACGCCGCGTTCGCCGGGCAAGGGGTGGTGGCCGAGACGCTGAATCTGGCACTGCTGGAGGGGTACCGCACTGGCGGCACCATTCACATCGTCGTCAACAACCAGATCGGGTTCACCACATCACCGCACGACTCCCGGTCCTCGGAGTACTGCACCGACGTCGCCAAGATGATCGGTGCACCGATCTTCCACGTCAACGGCGAAGACCCAGAGGCATGTGACTGGGTAGCGAGGCTAGCGGTTGATTTCCGACAGCAGTTCAACAAGGACGTCGTCATCGACATGCTGTGCTACCGCCGGCGCGGTCACAACGAAGGCGACGACCCGTCCATGACCCAGCCGTACATGTACGACGTGATCGATACCAAGCGCGGCGTTCGCAAGGCCTACACGGAAGCCCTGATCGGCCGCGGTGACATCTCGATGAAAGAGGCCGAGGACGCACTGCGCGACTACCAGGGCCAGCTGGAACGGGTGTTCAACGAGGTTCGCGAGCTGGAGAAGCACGCCGCCGGCCCCAGTGAATCGGTGGAGACCGATCAGAAGCTGCCGCGTGGCATGTCCACCGCGGTGGACAAAGCACTGCTGGCCCGTATCGGCGACGCCCACTTGGCCATCCCGGAGGGTTTCAGCGTGCACCCGCGGGTCCAGCCTGTGCTGGAGAAGCGCCGGGAGATGGCGTACGAGGGCAAGGTGGATTGGGCGTTCGGCGAGCTGCTGGCCCTGGGCTCGCTGCTGGCCGACGGCAAGCTGATCCGGATGTCGGGACAAGACACCCAGCGCGGAACGTTCACCCAGCGGCACGCGGTGATCATCGACCGCAAGACTGGCGCGGAGTTCACCCCGCTGGACCTCTTGACCGTCAATGCGGACGGCACGCCGACCGGTGGCAGGTTCCTGATCTACAACTCGGCGCTCTCGGAGTACGCGGCCGTTGGCTTCGAGTACGGCTACTCGGTGGCCAACCCCAAGGCGGTGGTGCTGTGGGAGGCGCAGTTCGGTGACTTCCTCAACGGCGCGCAGTCGATCATCGACGAGTTCATCAGTTCTGGTGAAGCCAAGTGGGGCCAGCTCTCCGACGTGGTGCTGCTCTTGCCGCACGGCCACGAGGGCCAGGGTCCCGACCACACCTCCGGGCGTATCGAGCGCTTCCTGCAACTGTGGGCTGAGGGCTCGATGACGATCGCGCTGCCGTCCACCCCGGCGAACTACTTCCACCTGTTGCGTAGGCACGGACTCGACGGGGTGCACCGCCCGTTGATCGTCTTCACACCCAAGTCGATGCTGCGCAACAAAGCCGCCGTCAGCGATATCCGGGACTTCACCGAGCAGAAGTTCCGGTCCATCCTGGAAGAACCGACGTATACCGATGGCGATGGCGATCGCAACGCCGTCAAGCGAATCCTGTTGACCAGCGGCAAGATCTACTACGAACTGGCTGCCCGCAAGGTCAAGGACAAGCGAGACGACATCGCGATTGTTCGGATTGAACAGTTGGCGCCACTGCCCCGCCGTCGGCTGGGCAACACACTGGACGCCTATCCCAATGCCGAGCAATTCTTCTGGGTGCAGGAGGAGCCGGCCAACCAAGGCGCGTGGCCGACGTTCGGACTGCTCCTGCCGGAGTCGTTGCCGGAGAAGCTGACTGGGATCAAGCGAATCTCGCGACGCGCCATGTCGGCACCGTCATCCGGCTCATCAAAGGTGCACCTGGTCGAGCAGCAGGAGATCATCGACGAGGCTTTCAGCTGAACTCGGTGCTAAACCGCTGACCGTGGGCGGTATGTACGCCGAGTCGACTATCCGCGTACATAGTGCCCACACTGGCGGCCTTAATTGCCCCCGATTACCCCAGGGCAGAGCGCTGAGATCGCGGCACCGGTGAACATCGGGGCCACCCCCAGCGGCTTGCCGAGCGCGTCGGCAACCGTCGATGCGATGTCTGCGCTGTTTTGGCCGCGCTGGGCCAGCAGGGGGCAGATCGACTGACCGACCGCGATAGCGGTGCCGGGATCGATAGTCGTAATGCCCGCATCACCCAAGCTGGATAGGACGTCGTCAACGGTGGTGTCGGCGTTCGCGGGTGCGGCGGCCGCAGCAGCACCCGTGATAAGGCCGACAGCCAGCACCGCCGCAGCAAAACTGAGCTTCATAACCGATCCATCGCCTCTCGATAGCGCAGGGTTACAACGTACCGCTCATGGCCACCGGCTAGCCTGGGCGCAATCGACAGATGTCAACTTGAGGAGCGTCATGCAGGGGTTTGCCGGAAAGGTGGCGGTGGTCACAGGTGCCGGGTCTGGCATTGGCCAGGCGCTCGCCGTCGAGTTGGGCAAGTCGGGCGCCACGGTGGCGATCAGTGACATTGACACCGAGGGGCTTGCCGTCACCGAGGAACGCCTCAAGGCCATCGGCGCATCGGTGAAGGCCGATCGCCTCAACGTCGTCGAGCGGGAAGCCTTCGAGGCCTACGCGGACGATGTCAAACAACACTTCGGCAAGGTCAATCAGATCTACAACAACGCCGGAATCGCCTTCACCGGCGATATCGAGGTCAGCCAGTTCAAGGACATCGAACGTGTCATGGACGTCGACTTCTGGGGCGTTGTGAACGGGACGAAGGTGTTCCTGCCGCACCTCATCGCCTCCGGCGACGGTCACGTGATCAACATCTCCAGCGTGTTCGGCCTGTTCTCAATGCCGGGACAAGCCGCGTACAACTCCGCCAAGTTCGCGGTGCGCGGGTTCACCGAGGCCCTCCGGCAGGAGATGGTCATGGCCAAACACCCGGTTCAGGTGACGTGCGTCCATCCTGGCGGCATCCAGACCGCGATCGCCCGCAACGCCACCACGGCGGAGGGCCTCGACCAAGCTGCATTGGCGCAGAAGTTCGACAAGCTGGCCAGGACCTCCCCGGAGAGAGCGGCCCAGATCATCCTCGACGGCGTGCGCAAGAATCGGGCCCGCGTGTTGGTCGGCACCGATGCCAAGATCTTCGACCTCATCGTGCGGGCGACGGGGTCGGGTTATCAGCGAATCTTCGGCGCC
The DNA here is from genome assembly GCA_965279745.1 of Mycobacterium sp. GTDB lineage: Bacteria > Actinomycetota > Actinomycetes > Mycobacteriales > Mycobacteriaceae > Mycobacterium. The sequence goes on along the minus strand of OZ257262.1, from coordinate 4,298,634 downwards.
GCCGCCGCGCGCCTCATGCCGAAAACCTGAGCTAGCTGGACCTCAATGCTCAGTGGCCGAGCGGATTGGCCGCCAACCAGTTCTCTGCGACGGACTTCGGATCGGCCCCGTTGGCCACGTCGCCACGCAGTTCGGTAAGTGCCCTGGTGTCGAGGACACCCGCGAGTTCATTGATGGCCCGCAACTGGAACTCGCCGAGTTCGTTGCGGCGGTAGAGCGGTACGACGTTCTCGGCCTGCACCAATTCCGGCTTGCGGTCGGCGAGGATCACCAGCCCGTCCGGGACGCCTGCCGTTGCGGTCGTCGTCCACGCCGCAGTGATCGAACCGCTGCGCAGAGCGTCGAACATCACCACGGCGTCCGGAAACCTCCGGACGGCAGCCAGGGCGCACGTTCCCACGACTGACGGGGTCACACTGCCCGTCAGCGCCCCGACACTCAACCCGGCGCAGTGCGGACCCAGCCCGGTAAGGTCCCGGCTCCCCCACTTCTTGGCGGTCGCGTCCGTAACGGCCAGTGCAGGCTTGTCTTCCGTCGATGATGAATAGTCGCCCGCCGCTATGCCTTCCGGCAGCGCGCCCACCATTGCCCGGTAGACCTGACGGTCGGACCGGGCAGCGGAGCCGGGCGCGAGAGTCTGCAGCAGCTCACCGGTGAAGCCGGGCACGACGGTCGCGGCTCCTGAATCCAGCGCGGCCAGCGGGTCGGCCACCGTGTTGACGTGCGCCGGCGTGCCGTAATACCGAAGCGCCGCAGCGTAGAGCTGCGCCAGCAACGTGGTCTCCGGATCGGCCGTCGTGCCTACTGCCAGTGCGGGTACCGGCGGTTGGGAGCCACATGCGGCCACCAACACCGTCACGGCCGCCGGAATCGCCAGCCAGAGCCGGCGAATCAGATTCGGCCGCAACAAGTTTCGATCAGTCTTCGGCTGCGGCGGCAACTGCGGCGGCTACCGCCGGCCCGACGCGCGGATCCAACGGACTCGGCACAATGTAGTCAGGAGCAAGATCGTCGCCGACGATGGAGAAAATCGCCTCAGCGGCAGCCACTTTCATCCCCTCGGTGATCCGTCGGGCGCCCGCGTCGAGCGCACCGCGGAAGATACCCGGGAAGGCCAGAACGTTGTTGATCTGATTGGGGAAGTCGCTACGTCCGGTGGCGACGATCGCCGCGTGCCGCTTGGCAACATCCGGATGGATCTCGGGATCGGGGTTGGACAACGCGAACACGATGCCATTCGGCGCCATCGTCGCAATGAGTTCCTCGGGGACCAAGCCGGCCGAGACACCCAGAAACGCGTCGGCACCGGCGAGCGCTTCGGCCAGTCCCCCGGTCCGACCCTCCGGGTTTGTCTTCTCGGCCAGTTCCCGCTTGAACGGGTTGAGGTCACTTCGGCCGGTATGCACGATGCCCTTCGAATCGAGCACAATGACATGGCTCAACCCGGCGGCCATCAGGATGTTGGCGCACGCCACGCCTGCAGCGCCGGCACCCGAGATGACCAGTCGCAGCGAGCTCATGTCACGCTCCAGCGCCGCGGCAGCGCCCATCAGTGCGGCCAGCACGACAATTGCGGTTCCGTGCTGGTCATCGTGCATGACGGGACAGTCAAGGGCTTCGATGACACGGCGTTCGATCTCGAAGCAGCGGGGTGCCGAGATGTCCTCGAGATTGACTGCCCCAAACGTCGGGCGCAGCCGGATCAGCGTCTCGACGATCTCGTCGGGATCCTTGGTGTCCAGGACGATCGGGATGGAATCCAGGCCGCCGAAAGTCTTGAACAACGCGGCTTTACCCTCCATAACGGGCAGGGACGCAGCGGGTCCGATGTCACCGAGCCCGAGCACGGCGCTGCCGTCGCTGACGACAGCAACCAAGCGATGAGCCCAGGTGTACCGGGCAGCGAGGGTGTGGTCGGCGGCGATCGCACGACTCACCTGCGCGACGCCCGGGGTGTAGGCGATCGACAACGCACGTTGGGTATCGAGCGGCGACTTCAACTCGACTGAAAGTTTGCCACCTAGGTGAGCGGCGAAGATTTCTTCATCGTCGATGACTAGGCGAGGGTCACGCACCATTTCCGACACTGCGCCAGGGTACTCGACCTGCCCGGTAACACCGATACAGGCACCACGCATGACCCCGCCGATCAGGACACTGACGCGTAGCATTCCCGACGCAGCCACCAGAGGTTCGCATGCGTCCCGGGAGGATCAGCCATGCCGTCGTTTCGCGCACTGCCACCCTCCCTGCTCGGGAGCGGCCGGGGCCGCCCGGCCGAAGTCAATGCGAAGCGTATCCACGTGCCGGTCGCGCGCGCCATGGTCGATTGCGCCATCTACGTCGACGGCGAACGGCGGTCCGGCAAGTACACCCACGCCGCAGCCCTCGCGAAGGTCCACGAACTCGAAGAAGCCGGAGAGAAGGCGTTCGTGTGGCTCGGCCTGCATGAACCGGACGAGCATCAGATGGACGCCGTCGCTCAGACATTCGGCCTGCACCCGATCGCGGTCGAAGATGCCGTCCACGCCCACCAACGTCCCAAGGTGGAGCGGTTCGATGATTCGCTCTTCCTGGTCCTGAAGACCGTGAAGTTCGTACCGCATGAATCGGTCGCCCGAGCACGGCAAATCGTCGAAACCGGCGAGATCATGGTGTTCGTCGGATCCGACTTCGTGGTCACCGTCCGCCACGGCGATCACACCGGGTTGGCCGGACTGCGCCATGAGCTGGAACGGGAGAAGACCCAACTGGCCCTGGGTCCGTACGCCGTCATGCACGGCATCGCCGAGCATGTCGTCGATACCTACCTGGATGTCACCCGGCGGATGGAATGCGACATCGATGCCGTCGAGGAGGAGACGTTCTCGCCGGACACCAATACCGAGATCGAGCACATCTATCTACTCAAACGAGAGGTGGTCGAGCTACGCCGAGCGGTGGAACCGCTGACCGTCGCCTTGCATGAAATCGACGACGAGCACCAGGACCTGATGTCCAAAGAGGTCCACCGGTATATGAGCGACGTCCTCAGCCAGCAGATCCAGGCGGCCGATCGGATCGCCAGCTATGACGAGCTGCTGTCTTCTCTAGTACAAGCAGCGCTTGCCCGGGTTGGCATGCAGCAGAACGTCGACATGCGCAAGATTTCCGCTTGGGTCGCCATCGCGGCGGTGCCCACCATGATCGCGGGGATTTACGGCATGAACTTCGAGAACATGCCGGAGCTGGCCTGGCGATGGGGATACCCGGCGGTGCTGCTGTTTATGGCCTCCGTGTGCGGGTTGATTTACATCACGTTTCGCCGCAACCACTGGCTCTGACGCCTCGCCAGGCCCGCCGAGCAGACACTAGAGGTCCCGACACGCCGCGGCGTGTGGGACCACAGTGCCTGCTCGCGGGACTAACGGGACAGGTTCACTCCGCTGTCGGCATCAAAGACATGAAGTTTGGCGGTATCCAGTGCGAGTTCGAGGCGCTGTCCGATCGCGGCGGCCGACTCGGCAGAAACCCTTGCCGCGTAGCCACTTTGGCTGGCCCCCGACTCGGCTGCCAACTCATCCAGCTGCTCCGACTCGGCCGTGCCGCCGGCAGTCGAGAAATAGACGAACTTTTCAGCGCCCAACGACTCGACAAGGTCCACATTCGCTTCGAAAGTGAGCGCCCGGATGCGGTCGTAGGCATCGAGTAATGCCGCATCGTGAAGATGTTCGGGTCGTACACCGACGATGACGTTCGCCGGCCTGGGATGCCGGGCGATGGCGTCCCGCACCTCTTGTTCCAGCAGCACCTCGCCGAACGGAAGATTGACTCCAGTATCGGTGAGTGTCGCGGGAAAGAAATTCATCGCCGGCGATCCGATGAATCCGGCAACGAATACATTCGCCGGCTTCGCGTAGAGATCCTCGGGTGTGCCGATCTGCTGGGCTTCGCCACCGCGCAACACCACCACTCGGTCGCCGAGCGTCATCGCTTCGGTCTGATCGTGGGTGACGTAGACGGTGGTGGTTCCGAGGCGGTGCTGCAGCCGCGCGATCTCGCCGCGCATCTGCACCCGCAGCTTGGCATCGAGATTCGACAGCGGCTCGTCCATCAGGAATGCCTTGGGATTACGCACAATCGCGCGACCCATCGCGACCCGCTGCCGCTGACCACCCGACAGCTGGGCTGGCTTACGGTCCAGGAAGTCGTTCAAATCAAGGATTCTCGACGTCTCGGCAACCTTCTCGGCGATCTGCGCCTTGGGCACCTTCGCCAGTGTCAACGGAAACGCGATGTTCTGCCGCACCGTCATATGCGGGTAAAGCGCATAGGACTGGAACACCATCGCGATATCCCGATCCCGGGGCGCCTTCTCGTTTACGCGCTCCCCGCCGATGCGAAGTTCGCCGGAGCTGATGTCCTCAAGCCCCGCGATCATGTTCAGCGTGGTGGACTTCCCACACCCTGACGGCCCGACGAGGATGACGAACTCGCCGTCAGCGATCGTCAGGCTCAGGTCCTTCACGGCTACGGAACCGTCGGGGTAGCTCTTCGTCACTTGGTCCAGCACGATTTCGGCCATGAATCCCCGCTAACCCTTCACCGCGCCGGAGGTCAACCCGGCGACAATACGTCGTTGGAAGATAAGGACAAAGATGATGATCGGGATGGTGATCACCATCGCGCCCGCAGCTATCGAGCCGGTCGGCTCCTCGAATTGCGAACTGCCAGTGAAGTTCGCAATCGCCACCGGTGCGGTGATCGCCGCCTGTGTCGCAGTCAGCGACAAGGCGAGCAGAAGGTCATTCCAGGCGAAGATGAATACCAAGATGGCTGCGGTGACGATGCCGGGCGCGGCTAGCGGCGCGATTACCCTGCGGAACGCCTGCCCCGGGGTGGCACCGTCCATCTTGGCCGCCTTCTCCAAGTCCCATGGGATCTCCCGGAAGAAGGCGGAGAGCGTATAGATCGCCAGCGGCAACGCGAACGTGATGTACGGAATGATCAGACCCGGCCAGGTGTCGAACAGTCCGATCCGTCGCTCGATATTGAAGAGCGGCGTGACAAGCGATATCTGCGGAAACATGGCGATCAGTAGCGCCGCCCCGATCAAGGCTTTCTTGCCCCGGAAGTCCAGCCGCGCCACGGCGTAGGCCGCCATGCCCCCTACCGTCACGGCAATGACCGTGGTGATCAGCCCGATCCCGATCGAGTTGATGAGCGCCGAGCTGAATACGTCACCGGTGAAGATTCCGCGATAGTTCTCGAAGGTGATCGACGACGGAATCAGCCTGCCGTCCTTGACCGTTGACGATGGCTTCAGCGACAGGCTCAGAATCCAGAGCACCGGCACCAGTGCATAGATGATGACAAGGGTGTTGATGACAGCCCAGCCAGTAGCGCGCCGCGCGCCGATCCGATCAGGCACCGGTGCTCCCTTCAGCGCCGGGCGCAGCGGCCCCGAACAACTTGATGTAGATGAATGCGATAACGGCAACGCAGGCGAAGACCAGCACGCTGATCGCCGAGCCCAGACCGATATTGAAAGCCTTGAACAGGTTGTCGTAACCGAGGATCGACACCGAAGCAGTGTCGTTCGATCCACCTGTGAGCACGTAGATGTTGTCGAAGATCCGGAATGCGTCGAGCGTTCTAAACAAGAGCGCCACCAGGATCGCCGGCTTCATCAATGGCAGTGTGACCTTGACCAACCGCTGCCAGGGCCCAGCGCCGTCGACTTGCGCAGCCTTCAGCAAATCATCCGGAACAAGCGCCAGACCGGCCAGCAGCAGCAGGGCCATGAACGGTGTGGTCTTCCAGACCTCGGCCAGAATGACGACACCAAGGGACGGAATCTGTTGTGTCAGTGGCGCACTGCCGTCTGGTAGCAAATTCGCTAAGTAGCCGGTTCCGGGGGTCCATGCGTAATACCAGCTGTAGGAGGCCGCCACCGTGACAATCCCATACGGGATCAGTATCGCCGTTCGGACCAGTCCTTTGCCAAAGATGGTGCGGTGCATGACAAGTGCAAGTGCCATACCGAGCGCAAATTCGAGCGCGACCGAAACCAGCGTGATCACCAGCGTGATGACGAACGCGGTCCACCAGTATTTGTCGGTGAGGATGGTCTGATAGTTGGCGAACCAGATGAATTTGGTGTCCGCCGGACTGGCGAGGTTGTAGCGCTGCAGACTCAGCCAAATCGCGTAGCCAACCGGGTACGCGGTCACCGCGAGCATCAAGATGACCGCGGGCGAGATGAGCAAGTAGGCCAACCGCCGCTGCGCGATGCGATCACCGGGGCGGGCGGTCCCCGGCACGGAGGTGCCTGAGGCGGTCCCCGGCACGGAGGTGCCTGAGGCGGTCCCCGGCACGGAGGTGCCTGAGGCGGTCATGGGATCAGCCCCTTTCCGTCGATCGCCTTCTGCACCTGCTCGGTCAGCTCATCGGCCGTCTTATCCGGGTCGATCGAGGAAACCGGTGCCAGCGTCGCCGAAATCCGCGTGGACACTGCCTGATAGTTCGGCGTCGCGGGTCGCACGGCCGCATTCGTGAGCTGATCACGGATGATCGCGTACTGCGGATACTTCTGCTGGAACTCCGGGTCTGAGTACAGCGATTCGCGGACGGCAGGCAGGCCGCCTTCAATCGAGGTGTACCGCTGGTTGTCCAGATTGCGGATGCAGCGGATCGCCTCGAAGGCGTCGCCCTTGTTCCGGGTTGTCTTGGCCACCGCCAGATTCAGTCCGCCCAACGTCACTCGAGCCGGCTGATCGGGGATGACACCCGGATATGGCGCAAACCCGAAGACCTCCTTGCTGGCGTCGAACGCGATGTTGAACTGGTCGCCGGTCGGACTGAAGGTTCCCTCGTCGTTGATGCTGCCCGCGAGCGCTGGGTTCTCGTTGAGCGGCAGGAACGACACTCCACCCTTGACTGAATTCTCCAGCATCGACGCGAAGACGAACGGCCAATTGACTTCAAGCGCCGCTTTCCCTTGTTCGAGCGCCAACCGGGCAGTGCCTTCATCGGTCTGGGTGATCGATGGATCGGCACCGGGCGCCGTGGCCACCGATTTGATGATCTGCAGCGCTTTGACCGTCGCCGCGCGATGCTCTGGGGTGTCCGTCAACGTGACGGTCTTTCCGTCATCGGAAAGTACTTGTCCGCCTGCACTTTCCAGCAGCGTGTTGAACCATACGACCAGACCTTCGTACTGCTTGGCCTGAACCGCAATCCAGCTGGGTTTTCCCTCCGCGTGCAGCCGGGTCGCCTCGGTGAGCATGCCATCCCAGGTAGCCGGCGGAGCAGGCATCAAATCAGGTCGATACCAGAGCAATTGGGTGTTCGTGGTGACGGGCGCCGCATACAGATTGCCCTGCCACTTGGCCGTTGCGAGCGGGCCAGGGAGGGTATCCGCAGTCGCATCCGACTCTGCCTGCCCACTGGGGTCATCGGAAAACGGCAGCGCCCAACCGGCCTCGGCGAATTCCGCAGTCCACACCACATCGAGGGCCATCAGATCCAACGTGCGGTCGTTACCTGTCAGCCGGCGCGCCAGTTGCAACCGCTGGTCGTCTGCCGCCTTGGGCAGACTGAACTGCTGGATGCGGAATTTGCCACCCAACTCGTCATTGCAACGCTTGGTCACGGCGGTGAATGTGCCAGCCTCGCTGGCCGGTGTGTACAAACTGATCACGCGGCCGTCGACACCGGAGCCACACGCGGATACCACCGACGCAGCGGAGACGATCGCAGTCGCCAGGGAAACCCAATGCCGCCGGCTTCGCGGCCTAGGTGCGCCAAGGCTTCCCACGACTAACGCCTCCCGTCTAGCGACCCTGCCCGTTCGTAGTCTGCGCAGGCGTCACCCACCAGAGATGTCCCGCGGGCAAACGGTAGAACCAGACCGCGTGATGCGCAACACTATCGGGTCGCGTGCGGCCCAATCGTGACCTGGCCGGCCATCTGACGCCGTCCTTATAACGTCAAGCGCGCCAGCAGGTCCCGCGCCTTCTCGGCATTCTGCGGATCGCACAACACGTCATAGCGTCCCGCTACGAGTTGCATGGTGGAACTGAAATCCCTTGTGCCACGGGCCATCGCATACGGGATCGCCGAGGTGATCAACCCGAAGACCACACCCGCGATCACACCGGTGGTCAGCGACTGCCAAGGATTGGGACTGAAGAACCCCAGCACCAGCCCGATGAAAATGCCGAGCCAAGCACCGGTGATCACACCGCCCCCAAGCACCTTGGGCCAGGTCAACCGGCCGGTGACTCGTTCGACCTGCATCAGATCCACCCCGACAATGGTGACCTGCTGGACGGGAAATTCCTGGTCGGAGAGGAAGTCGACGGCTTTCTGCGCCTCGGCGTACGTGGGATAGGAACCGATCGGCCAGCCTTTGGGCGGCGTCGGCATCCCAATCGGTCCACGGCGCGACGGGGGTGTTCCAGCCGGACTCTGGCCAGGGGGGAAGGGACTGGTCATTTCCTCATTCTGCTCTCCACACCCGGGCCACGCCGGGCGCATCGTCGACCGTCTGGGTTGAACTGCCGGTCTAACCGTCTAGGTTGGTCAGCATGACAGTTCCCAGGGGCGAGTCCGGCAAAAAGGCGCGGAACGCGGGTGACCCGGGGTCCATCCGATGACCAACCCGCCGAATTATCCCGACCCGAATAATCCACAGCGACCCTCCGACTCGGGTGGCGGCTATGAATTCCCGCCACTGGACGGCGGGTCACCGTCGTCGGATCCGTACGCACCAGTGGACTACCCACCGGGTTATCCCCCGGGCTTCCCCGCAATGCCGGCGCCGGTGTACCCCACGCCGTATCCGGGCGCAGTCGGGTACCCCTATCAGCCGGGCTATCCCAGCGACCCGTACGACCCGTACCGCCAACTCAAGCCATCGGGCACAAATGGGAAGGCCGTCGCTGCACTGGTGTGCTCGATTGTGGGGCTGATGTGCTGCGGCCTGTCCTCGATCGCCGGCATCATCCTGGGCATCATCGCGATGCGCGAAACCAAGCGCACCGGGCAGGACGGCTTCGGACTGGCGGTAGCCGGGGTGGCGATCGGCGGCGTCGTTATCGCACTCGTCATCCTGTACTTCATTTTCGTGTTCGTCGTCGCCGCGAGTGGGGTTTCCTACAACTGATCGTCGGGCCTGACTCGCGGGCCGCCTGAATCCGATAGGCAAGTTCGCCGGGTCCACCAATGATTCGCCCGGCTAAACTCCTACCCTTGCAGTCATGTCGGTGAACAGGGTCTATGCAGCACGGTTGGCCGGAATGGTCGTGTTGGGACCCGACGGTGAGTCTCTGGGCCGCGTTCGCGACGTCGTGATCAGCATCAGCATCGTCCGCCAGCAGCCGCGTGCACTGGGCCTGGTGGTCGAACTGCTCACCCGGAGAAGGATTTTCGTTCCGATGCTGCGCGTGATCGCAGTCGAGCCGAACGCCGTGACGCTCAACGCAGCCAGCGTCTCCCTGCAGCGCTTCAACCAGCGGCCAGGCGAGGTGCTGGTGTTGGGGCAGGTTCTTGATACCCGGGTTCGAGTCAACGACCGGGAGTTGCCGCAACTTGACGGCATCGATGTGGTGGTCGTCGACCTCGGCATGGAGCAGGTGCGCACGCGCGATTGGATGGTTACCCGGGTCGCCGTCCGTAGCCAGCGCCGACTGGGGCGCCGCTCGGCAATCCACGTCGTCGATTGGCCGAACGTCCAAGGTTTGACGCCATCCGCCTTGGCCATGCCGGGTCAAGGCGTGGCGCAACTGCTGCATCAGTTCGAAGGTCAACGTCCGATCGAGGTGGCCGACGCCATCAGGGACCTTCCGGCAAAGCGACGCACCGAGGTCATCAACGCGCTCGACGACGAACGACTGGCCGACATCCTGCAGGAGCTCCCCGAGGACGATCAGATCGTCCTGCTGGGTCAGCTGGACACCAAACGCGCAGCGGACGTACTGGAGGCGATGGATCCCGACGACGCCGCCGACTTGCTGGGTGCGCTGAACCCGACAGAGGCCGAGGCTCTGCTGCGCCGGATGGACCCCGAGGATTCCGAACCGGTGCGACGGCTGTTGAGTCACTCGCCGGACACCGCGGGCGGTTTGATGACCTCCGAGCCGGTGGTCGTGGCACCCGACACCACCGTCGCCGAAGCGCTAGCGCGGGTCCGCGATCCCGACCTGACTCCGGCGCTGGCGTCGGTGGTGTTCGTGGTGCGCCCTCCAACCGCCACTCCTACCGGGCCCTACCTGGGTTGCGTGCACCTGCAGGCGTTGCTGCGGGAACCTCCGGCCAACCTCGTCAGCGGAATCATCGACACCGACCTGCCCAACCTCACCCCGGACGCCTCCCTGGCGGGTCTGACCCGCTATTTCGCTGCCTACAATCTGGTCTGTGGCCCGGTGGTGGACGAGCAGAGCCACCTCCTCGGGGCGGTAACCGTCGATGACGTCCTCGACCACCTGCTGCCCGACGACTGGCGGGAAAGTTTCGAGGAACCGCAGCTCAACAGCCACATCGCAGACACGGAGGGTTCAACATGACCGACCTGTCGGCGCGCCAGCGACTGGATACGCCACGCACCTCGCGGCGACCCACCTTCAATTACGACCCAGAGGCCGTCGGCCGGATCAGCGAGCGAATCGCCCGGTTCCTGGGCACGGGCCGCTACCTGATGTGGCAGAGCATCTTCGTCATCGTCTGGATCGCGCTGAATCTGTTCGCGATCCGCTGGCGCTGGGACCCCTATCCGTTCATTCTGCTGAATCTGGCGTTCTCCACCCAGGCGGCATACGCGGCGCCTTTGATTCTCCTGGCCCAGAACCGCCAGGAGAACCGCGACAAGGTCTCCCTAGAGGAAGATCGCCGACGCGCCCAACAGACCAAAGCGGACACCGAATTCTTGGCGCGCGAGTTGGCGGCTTTGCGGTTGGCCGTCGGCGAAGTCGCCACCCGCGACTACCTTCGCCGGGAGCTCGAAGAGGTGCGCGAACTGCTGGCAGCCTTGAATCCGGAAACGCCAACCACCGGAAAGCAACAGGCTCCGGAGAAGCGCTCGAAGCGGCTCAATTCGTGACGAACGCGAGGATTGCTGACAACTGTTGTCAACCGGTATGTATGGTGGCTTGGTTCACCCGCTCAACGCGGGCTATTTCGTGAGGACGGACGAGTGCGCATAGGAAGCCGGATCACCCGGGCGGCGCGCCCTGTGTTCGGCATAGCAATGATCACCCCGATCGTGCTTGCCGGTGCCGTCGGCGCGGCTCCTGGCCAGCGTGGCGCTCCGGTTCGCGATACCCACGTCAGGCCCCTTGCATCGGTGTCGTCGTCGCAGAGCGGATCCTCGGGATCCGTCGTTGTCGCTCTCAACAAGCCGCCCCGCGACTTCCACTTTGCCGGCACGACGGTGTCGGCGCCGCCGCCTGCGATCGTGGTCAACTCCCCCGGTTCGATGCGGATCCCGGCAATGGCGGTTTCCGCCTATCGCAACGCCGAGCAGAAGATGGCGACGGCCAGTCCCGGCTGCGGGGTCAGCTGGAATCTGCTCGCAGGTATCGGGCGGATCGAATCGATGCATGCCAACGGCGGCGCCACCGACGCGCGCGGCACCGCCTTGCGGCCCATCTACGGTCCGACGCTGGACGGCACGCTGCCCGGCAACGAGGTGATCGTTCAAAACAACACGGCCGGCCGCGCGGTCTACGCCCGCGCCATGGGGCCGATGCAGTTCCTGCCGGGCACTTGGTCGCGCTACGCAGTCGACGGCGACGGCGACGGCAAAGCCGACCCGCAGAACCTGTTCGACGCAACGCTGGCTGCGGCGCGCTACCTGTGCAGTGGCGGACTCAACTTGCGCAACCAGTCTCAGGTGCTGACCGCGATCCTGCGCTACAACAACTCGATGGCCTATGCCCAGAACGTGCTCGGATGGGCGGCGGCCTACGCCACTGGCGTCGAGCCACTGAACCTGCCGTCGATCAGCGGACCGATTCCGGCCATCGGCGACCTTCATCTCGACGCTCACCTGGAAAACCGGCAGGGGCTGGGTCCAGGTATGCCACTCAGTGCGACGGGCCTACCGGCCAACGATCCACTGGCTCAGTTGTCGCTGCTGGGTCCGGCCAGCGCAGAAACTCCCGGCTCGCACGGTCCGTTGCCGGGACCGGCATCCATGCTGCCCGGGCAGGCCAACTGCGAGGTGATCTGCCTCGGATCCCAGGCGCCGCTACAGGTTCCGGCCGAGCAACCGGTGCCGGGATTGCCGTTCTGGATGACGCCGTCGCAGGATCCGATGCTGCCGACGTTCCCGGAACAGGCACCGCTGCCCGGTGTCATGGCTCCCCCGATCATGGCTCCCCCGATCATGGGGCCGGCCGATCCGTTCCTTCCTGCACCGCCTCCGGCGGCTGCTGAGGAGCCCTTGCCGGGACTGCCGCCGACGTTCGGCGCCGCGCCCGGCCCGGCAGCCTGATCGGCCCGACAAACTAGACTCGGCGTCGATGCCTCAACACATACCGACCCGCGACGAAATCCACACCGCCTTGAGCAAGGTGATCGACCCCGAACTGCGACGACCGATCACCGAGTTGAACATGGTCAAGAGCATCGACGTCGGCGATGACGCAACCGTGCAGGTCGTGATCAATCTGACGACGGCCGCCTGCCCCAAGAAGGCGGAGATATCCGCGCGGGTCACCGAGGCCGTCGCCGATGTGCCAGGCACCGGGAAAGTCACCGTCAGCCTGGACGTGATGAACGACGAGCAGCGCACCGAATTGCGCAAGCAGTTGCGAGGAGACGCCGCTGAGCCGGTCATCCCATTCGCCCAGCCCGGATCCTTGACCCGGGTGTACGCAGTGGCCTCCGGCAAGGGTGGGGTAGGCAAATCCAGCATCACCGTGAACCTCGCCGCCGCGATGGCCGCCAGCGGCCTCTCGGTCGGTGTCGTCGACGCCGACATCTACGGCCACTCCATCCCGCGGATGATGGGAACCTCCGATCGGCCCACGCAGGTGGAGTCGATGATCTTGCCGCCGGTCTCGCATGACGTGAAGGTCATCTCCATCGCCCAGTTCACCCAGGGCAATACCCCGGTGGTGTGGCGCGGCCCGATGCTGCACCGGGCACTTCAGCAATTCCTGGCCGACGTCTACTGGGGAGATCTCGACGTCCTCCTACTTGATCTGCCACCGGGTACCGGCGACATCGCCATCTCAGTGGCACAGCTGATCCCGACGGCCGAGATACTCGTCGTCACTACACCGCAGATCGCGGCGGCCGAAGTGGCAGAGCGTGCCGGCGCGATCGCCCTGCAAACCCGGCAACGCATCGTCGGCGTCGTCGAGAACATGTCCGGGCTGTTGATGCCGGACGGCACCACGATGCAGATCTTTGGCGAAGGCGGCGGCAAGCAGGTCGCCGCACGCCTATCGCAGGCAATCGGAGCCGACGTTCCGCTGCTGGGCCAGGTTCCGCTCGATCCGGCGCTGGTCTGGGCCGGAGACACCGGCATTCCGCTGGTGCTGTCGGCTCCCGACTCGGCGGCAGGCAGTGAACTGCGCAGCATCGCAGACAAGCTGGCCACCCGGCGGCGCGGTCTGGCGGGGATGTCGCTGGGCTTGGACACCGCCCGTCGCTAGTTAGCCGCGCCGCTAGTGAGCTCGGTCGACCCTCAGGTCGCGTCAGAGTCGAACGGTGCGGGCGCACCGGAAGCGGGTGGTGGCACTTCTGGTGTGGGTTGCGCAGGTGGGATCACGGCGCTTTGCGGCTTCTCCGGCACGGTCGGTGCCGTCTCGTCGAACTTGCCGGTGAGCCAGGAATCGTCACCGTCGAGTAGATGCTTGGTCAGCGCCGCCCGCGGCGATAACCCGCGAAGCTTCTGCAGCTCACTGAGCGGCTGGCGCAGGTCCTCAAACTCAGGCCCCAGATCGTCACGCAGCTGACTGGTTGCGCCGCTGATGTAGTCGCGCGCCTGTCGTAGGGCATTCGACGCCCACCGGATTGCACCGGGCAGTCGTTCCGGGCCGAGGATGACCAGGCCGACGACCACCAGCAGGAGCATCTCGCCCCAGCCGACGTTGGCAAACACGGTGTCAGTTGTCCGTCGTCGTTAGTTGTCCGGTGCCGGATTCACCATCACGGTGACCTTGCGACCATCGCGCATCACCTCTATCGGAGCATCCTGACCGATCTTCAACTGGCGTACGGCAACGACGAACTCATCGGCGTCGGCGACCTTGCGGTTCCCGACCTTGACGACGACGTCGTTCTCCAGGATGCCGGCCTTCTCGGCGGGACCCCCGGCCTTGACGTTGGCTACCTGTGCACCCGAGGCGATGTCATTGCTGACCGAACGGGCAGACAGCCCCAGCGTCGGATGCGCAGTCTTGCCGTTCTTGATCAGCGCGTCGACGGTGTCCTTCACCTCATCGGCCGGGATTGCGAAACCCAAACCACTTGCGCTGTCGGACAACGACTTTCCAGCGGTGTTGATACCGATCACCTGGGAGTCCATGTTGATCAGCGGGCCACCTGAGTTGCCGTGGTTGATCGAGGCATCCGTTTGGATGGCGTCGATAACGGTGTCGGTATCCGATCCCTCGCCTGACAGCGGAATCGGTCGGTGCAGCGCGCTGATGATGCCGTGCGTGACCGTACTGCGCAGACCTAGCGGGGCGCCGGCGGCGATCACCTCATCGCCGACGTGCACCTTGTCCGAGTCGCCGAACCGGGCGACCATCAGGTTGTCGACGTTGTCGACCTTCAGCACCGCCAGGTCGGTCTTCGGATCACGTCCGACCAGGTTGGCAGGAACTTCCTTGCCGTCGTTGAAAACGACAGTCGTCTTGAACTTGCTGGGATTGTTCGCCGCATCGGAGATGACGTGGTTGTTGGTGACGATGTAGCCACGGCCGTCGACTACCACGCCCGAGCCTTGGGCGCCCTCTTCGTCACTGACCGTCTCGATCGTGACCACGGAGTCGGCCACCGATGCAGCAACCTTGGCGAACCGCCCGGCCGGCTGTTCGCCGTTGCTGTCGGTCGACAGGACAACCTTCGATGTGGTGAACGCCTCGACCACTTCGGCGGTCTTGCGCCCAACCCAGCCGCCGGCGATGCCAATCAGCAGTGCGACGATGCCCAGGATCGCCAGTGCCACGTAGGACACCCGGCCTCCGAACAGCACTTCGCGCACTCCGAGCTTGCCGGTCGGTCCCACCGCCTGCGCAGGCACCGGCCGTTCGAGAGCGGGGATCCCTAACGCGGCGGCGGCCGCCGGATCGCGCCACGGGTCTTCGGGATCACGGTCCGCTTCGGGGTCGACGTCGAGAGCTCCGGCGTCAGCCGGATGGCGCTGCAGCGAGTCGGCCTCGGCAAATGGTCGGCCGAATGCCTCTTCGAGCACGGGATCCGAGGGCTTCGTCGTCTTGTGGAACTCGTCCTGCTGGCGAAACTGCGCCGGACGCAACTCCTCAGCGACAAAGGACCCCTCAACGCCTTGTGGCCGCCCAAACGTGCGGGTGGCCTCTGACGAGACCGGGGGCCGCGAAATGGGGCGTGGAGCCAACCGGGGGCTACTGCCGGAATTGTCGTGATTGGGGCTCAAGTCAACCTCTATCCAAGCGCTCAGAAGCGAACGCGCGCTACCTGGCCCGAGCATTTGCTGCCCGGTTTCTCGTCCACCCTACCGGCGCTTACGGCGGTTTCGCGTAGAGCCGTCTGCCAGTTGCTCGGTGAGCCCAGGCACGGGCGGCGACATTGGTTCATTGGCTGGTTCAGCGCCCGCTGAGTCGGGGATTTGCGACAGCAACCCAAGAAGGCCATTTGGCATGGTGACCGGCCGGGAATCGCGCAACGCCTCACGAGCCTGGCTCTGCACGTCGATCTCCGCAGCGCACTGCTGGCACAGCGAAAGGTGATGCCCAGCCCGCAAGTGCGCAGTCATTCGAAGCTCGCCATCTACATAGGCGGCAATGGCTTCGGAGGACAGATGTTCAGTGGAGCCGAACCGCCGGGGCGCACCGACCGGGGCGTCGCTCTGCGAGGCAAACTGCGAGGGTAGCCAGGAGAAGGCTCGACGGAACCCGTGACCACGATCGACCACCGCCTCATCCTCCCCGTGACTCTCTGAAAGGTGACTGCGTCAAAGCAGCCCGTTAGTGCAGCACTAAGTCGAATGTAGCGCGCGAAAGAGCTGCGCCGTCGAATGTAGCCCCGCATAGGCTGCGAACGCGCCAAATATCGCCGATGATCCGATTTCTCATTTGCTGAACAGAGGCAAGCCCGAGAGGCCGCACTGCTCTGAGGCCGCCCTAGACGGACTCGGCGTGCTCCATGCCCCGCCGGCCGGAATGGGTGGCGAGGTGGTCGCGCAATGCCTGCCGTCCGCGGTGGATACGGCTACGCACAGTCCCCAGCTTGACACCGAGCGTGGCACCGATCTCTTCGTAGGACAGGCCTTCAATGTCACACAGGACAACCGCTGCACGAAACTCCGGCGCGAGCGAATCGAGGGCCGCCTGCAGGTCAGGACCCAAACGTGAGTCGTGATAGATCTGCTCGGGGTTCGGGTCGTCGGCAGGCAGCCGGTCGCAATCGTCAGGCAGCGCCTCCATGCGGACACGGGTGCGACGCCGAACCATGTCTAGGAACAGATTCGTCGTGATGCGGTGCAGCCAGCCCTCGAAGGTACCCGGCTGATAGTTCTGCACCGACCGGAACACCCGAATGAACGTGTCCTGAGTGAGGTCCTCGGCGTCCTGCTGGTTACCGGAAAGACGGTAGGCAAGCCGATAAACACGATCCGCGTGCTGACGCACCAACTCATCCCAAGACGGCATGGCCGCCCGGTCGCCGGTGGAATCGAAGATCGCCGTGCCCTGTGGCTCGTCAGATGGCTCAACCCAGTCGGCAGCTGCCGACTGACTCTCTAATTGGTCACGGTGCGACATGCTGACCGGGGCGGTCGGTGTAGTGATCGTCGGACCCTCCTGTTGGGCGCCCTCCTGATGGGCGTACGTCAGCAGCTCAGCGCCGCTGCACGCGTCATGGATCACAACACGAGCGCATTCGGGCGTATTCCCCGTCAGACGGTCCTGTGGCTCCATGCCCGTTACAGTTCCCCACGGCGGTGTGGCATTAGTGTGAGCTAATTAAGCATTGACTGAGAAAAGCATTCTCGGCGTACCCTGCCTGCGCCGATACCCAGGAATGGGGCAAATCGTTGGCGGTGCGGCTTCGGCGTGTCGCCTTTCCACGCTGGGTGTGCGTACCCCTGCCCGACGCAAATGGCGCGCCTTTCCCCACGTCGATCCGGTTGGCTCTACGCTGCTGAGAATGGCCACCAACGACGACGAAACGGGCCAGGGCGAGCCGGACAAGCTGCCGAGCCGTGCCGAGCGCATCCTCGGCCACGCTGAGGGCTCCATATCGGAGGACGCGATCGTCGCCGCCGCCCGCGAGCGAGCCGTCGACGCCGGAGCCGGCGCTGTGACACCCGCGGTCGGAGCATTGTTGAGTCTGCTGGCCCGGCTCAGCGGAGGCAAAGCCGTCGTCGAGGTGGGAAGCGGAGCTGGTGTGAGCGGCCTCTGGCTGCTGTCCGGCATGCGCGACGACGGGGTACTCACCACCATCGACATCGAGCCCGAGCACCAACGCATCGCCAAGCAGGCGTTCACCGAAGCCGGAATCGGGCCGTCCCGCACCCGACTGATTGCCGGGCGCGCGCAGGATGTCCTGACCCGGCTCGCCGATGAGTCCTATGACTTGGTGTTCATCGACGCGGGCCCGAGCAACCAGCCCGATTTCGTCGTCGAAGGCGTGCGATTGCTCCGTTCCGGTGGCGTCATCGTCGTTCATGGGGCGGCGCTGGGCGGCCGCGCCGGCGATCCCAACGCCCACGACGCCGACGTCGTAGCCGTGCGGGAAGCGGCCAGACTGATAGCCGAGGACGAGCGATTCACCCCAGTCTTGATTCCGCTGGGCGACGGACTCCTGGTCGCCGCGCGAGACTGAGGAGGTCCAGTGGAGCTGATGACCGGCTTCGGGCTGGCCACGTCGGCCGGGCTCAACGCCTACATCCCGCTGCTGAGTATGGGCATGCTCGCCCGGTTCACCCACTTGATCACGTTGCCGCACAGTTGGTCCTGGTTGGAGAACGGCTGGGTGTTGGCCATTGTGGCCATCCTGCTGGCCATCGAGATCGTCGCCGACAAGATTCCGGCGTTGGATTCCGTGAACGACGTGGTGCAGACGTTCGTCCGGCCCACCTCCGGCGGCATCGTGTTCGGCTCGGGCACCTCGGCGCAGACGGCCGCGGTCACCGACCCGGCGGAATTCGCGCATACCGGTCAGTGGGTTCCAGTCGCGATCGGCGTGGTGACCGCATTGGTGGTGCACCTGACCAAGACGGCAGTGCGACCGGCTGCCAATGCGGTTACCGCAGGCGTCGCGGCCCCGGTGTTGAGCACCATTGAAGACGCCGCGAGTGTGAGTCTGGTGTTCATCGCGATCCTGATCCCGGCGCTGGTGTTGGTGGTCCTTGCCGCCCTGGTCTGGGGTGTGGTGTCGCTGCTGCGCCGCAGACGCCGCCGCCGTTCTCTCGCGCGAGCAGACACCCCGGCACCTGACACGCCGCGGAATTAGGGACGCCCGCGTCTGCTCGCGCAATGAACGCAAGCGTTAGATCCAGACGCCCTTGCCGACTGCGACCACGCCTCCGGCGCTGATCGCGAAGCGATCGCGGTCCCGCTCCAAGTCGACACCAACCATCTCACCCGGGCCGACAACGACGTTCTTGTCCAGAATCGCGTGCCGGACTACCGCCCCGCGGCCCACCCGGACACCGGGCATGAGGACGCTGCCCTCCACGATCGCGCCCTCGTCTACAACCACGTTGCTCGACAGCACCGAGTTACGCACCGAGGACGCCGAGAGGATGCTGCCGGCGCCTACGACAGACTCGAGCGCCGACCCGCCGTTGACGAACTTGGCCGGCGCGAGGTTCTCCGACTCACCGCGTATCGGCCAGCGCTTGTTGTACAGGTTGAACACCGGATGCACCGACACCAGGTCCATGTGGGCGTCGTAGAACGCGTCAAGCGTTCCGACGTCGCGCCAGTAGCCGTGGTCGCGCTCGGTGGCGCCGGGCACCTCGTTGCGGTCGAAGTCGTAGACCGCGGCCATACCGTCGGCGACGAGACGCGGAATGATGTCGCCGCCCATGTCGTGGTCGGAGTGTTCGTCATCGGCGTCGGCTCGGATGGCATCGATCAGCACCTTGGTGGTGAAGACGTAGTTGCCCATCGACACGAAGGTCTGGTTGGGGTCATCAGGCGTTCCGGGCGGGTCGAGCGGCTTCTCGATGAAGTTGCGGATCCGACCGGATTCGTCGGCGTCGATGCAGCCGAAGGCGGTGGCCTCGGCCCGTGGAACCCGGATGCCGGCCACCGTCGCGCCGGCACCGCTCTCGATGTGGGACTTGACCATCTGTTCGGGGTCCATCCGGTACACGTGGTCGGCACCGAACACCACTATGTAGTCGGGATCTTCGTCGTAGATGAGGTTGAGCGATTGATAGATCGCATCGGCCGACCCGGTGTACCAGCGCGGACCGAGGCGCTGCTGAGCCGGCACCGGCGTGATGTATTCACCCGCCAGACCGCTGAGTCGCCAGTTCTGCGAGATATGCCGATCCAGCGAGTGCGACTTGTACTGGGTGAGAACGCAGATCCGCAGGTAACGGGCGTTCACCAGATTCGATAGGACGAAGTCGATCAGCCGGTAGGCACCACCGAACGGGACCGCGGGCTTCGCCCGATCGGCAGTCAGCGGATAGAGCCGCTTGCCTTCGCCACCGGCCATGACGATGCCCAGCACGTGTGGCAACTGCCTCATGCTGCAAACCTAGTGGCAGCCGGCACGCACTGCATAGGGGACGCCGCTGCTGCGGTAGTTCAGCCTGGCTACTACGGTCGGGCATATGCGGGTCGCGATGATGACTCGGGAATACCCACCCGAGGTGTACGGCGGTGCCGGCGTTCACGTGACCGAACTCGTCGCCGAGTTGCGCCGACTCTGTGAGGTCGACGTGCACTGCATGGGGGTACCGCGTGCGGATGCGTTCGTCCACCAGCCTGACCCGGCGCTGAAGGGCGCCAATCCGGCATTGTCGACGTTGTCCGCCGACCTGGCGATGGCCAACGCGGCATCGCATGCCACCGTCGTTCATTCGCACACTTGGTACACCGGGATGGCCGGGCACATCGCGTCCATGCTGTACGACATTCCGCATGTGCTGACCGCGCATTCACTGGAACCGTTGCGGCCGTGGAAGGCAGAACAACTCGGTGGCGGATACCGGGTGTCGCTGTGGGTCGAGCGCACCGCCGTCGAAGCCGCCCACGCGGTGATAGCGGTGAGTTCCGGAATGCGCGAGGACGTGCTGTCGATGTACCCGGCACTGGACCCAGACCGCGTGCACGTGGTGAAGAACGGAATCGACACTGACGTCTGGTATCCCGCTCCGCCCGAACACGGACAGTCGGTGCTGGCCGATCTCGGCGTCGACCCGTCCAGGCCCATGGTGGCCTTCGTCGGCCGGATCACCAGGCAAAAAGGCGTGCCCCACCTGATCGCCGCCGCACACCGATTCGACCCGGATGTTCAACTAGTGCTGTGCGCGGGAGCACCGGACACCCCGGAGATCGCCGCTGAGGTCAGCGCCGCAGTTCAGGAACTAGCCACCCACCGCCACGGCGTGTTCTGGGTCCAAGAGTTCCTCCCCATCGGCAAGATCCGCGAAATCCTCTCAGCAGCAACAGCTTTTGTCTGTCCATCGGTGTACGAACCGTTGGGGATCGTGAATCTCGAAGCAATGGCATGCGGAACGGCCGTGGTCGCCTCCGACGTCGGCGGCATCCCCGAGGTGGTTGACGACGGCATCACCGGCACGTTGGTGCATTACGACGCCGCTGATCCGGTCAACTTTGAGATGCAGCTAGCCGAGGCAGTCAATGCGGTGGTGGGAGATCCCAAAAAGGCCCGCCGCTTTGGCGAGGCGGGGCGGCAGCGCTGTATTGACGAGTTCTCGTGGACCCACATCGCCGAGCAAACGCTAGAGATCTATCAGAACGTGTCAGGTTCCCCGATCAGCTAGACGGTCTAGCTGGTTACGCCCTTCAGCTCGTCGCCCAGGGCGGCGGCTTCGTCAGGCGTGAGTTCGACGACAAGTCTGCCGCCGCCCTCCAGTGGTACTCGCATCACGATGCCGCGCCCCTCCTTGGTTGCTTCCAGCGGACCGTCACCGGTCCGGGGCTTCATCGCCGCCATCGCGTGCTCCCTCCAGATTCGAGCTGGCCCACCGCCACAACCCGGTGGGCGCCGGGCCATACAACCTGCTGTACGTCCGGCATTGAACTGCCGTTTTCAACTCTATTGTTCCTCATCGGCAGGGATGCGTGTGCAAGACCTCGCTTAGCGGGTCCGATCAGCCCCCTGGACGCCCCGCGTCGGCAGCCCCAAAGGGGGTACCCAGCACGATTGAATATGGTCATCAACCATGCCGGTGGCCTGCATCAACGCGTAGGCGGTAGTGGGGCCGACGAATCGGAAGCCCCGACGCTTGAGGTCTTTGGCCAGGGCTTTCGATTCCGGGGTCACCGCGGGAACATCGGCCATCGATGCAGGCCGGGGCCTTGCCGGCGGCGCGTGCGACCACAACAGGTCAGACAGATCAACGTCGAGCTCCGTCGCCGCCCGGGCATTGGCGATCGTCGCCTCGATCTTGGCGCGATTCCGCACAATTCCCGCGTCGGCGAGTAGTCGTTCCACGTCCCGGTCGGTATAGCTGGCAACGGTGTCGATGTCGAAGCCGTCGAATGCGTGCCGGAAGTTATCGCGTTTTCGCAGGATGATGAGCCATGACAGGCCGCTTTGGAAGGCCTCCAGCGTCATCCGTTCGAACAGCGCGATCCGGCCCCGTAGCGGTTGGCCCCATTCCTGGTCGTGGTAGTCGCGGTACAGCGGCGACGCAGTTGTCGCCCAGTCGCACCGCGTCCGTCCATCGTCGACTGGCTCGGTCACTCGCAATTCCCTTCAGCGACGGTGGCCCCGTCGGCGGCGGCCGCGTGCGCAGCAGTCCCCGCCGTTGTCGGATCGTCGAAACCCGTCGCCGCGCGAACGGCCTCAAGCTCGCCACGCAATTGGTCGAGCTCGGCACCCAGCCGATCGAGAACCCAGTCCACCTCGCTGGTCTTGTACCCACGCAGCACTTGGGTGAACTTGATGGCGTCGACGTCGTATCCGGTAACCCCGGACGCGGGCAGGACCGTGGCGGTGGTGGCCCTGGGCAGTGGCGGTAGCTGCTCACCCCGACCGAACACCAGGCTGGCCACCCCGAACAGCACGATCCCGACAAGAATCAGCACGACCAGGTACAGCAGGATCAACGTCACGTCATCGATTATTGCCTGAGCCGGCCGGAACGCGGTGCGCTCAGCGGGGGCGCAAAGTGTTCATCGGCGGCCGATCCGCCAGCGAAACCGTCGACGTCCTCGGCGTGAAACCGTCGCCGTCGACAAAGAACTGGGTGAGCCCCACT
The DNA here is from genome assembly GCA_965279745.1 of Mycobacterium sp. Classification (GTDB taxonomy): domain Bacteria; phylum Actinomycetota; class Actinomycetes; order Mycobacteriales; family Mycobacteriaceae; genus Mycobacterium. The sequence goes on along the minus strand of OZ257262.1, from coordinate 4,276,031 downwards.
CCGGAGTCGCCGACCCCACACCGCGAGAGCAAGGTCGCGATGACCTGTCGGCTCATGACGCCAAGCTCCGTCAGTGGCCGGTTCCGGTGTGCCCGAACACCCAGATTCACCTGGGCGATCGCTTCGAGACCCAGCCGGTCGAAAGTATCGATGAGCACGCCGATCTCCACCCCGTATCCCGGTGCGAACGGGATCGAGGTCAGCAACTCGCGTGTGCCGGCGTATTCACCGCCCAGCGGCTGCAGGACACAACCGAGCTCGGGTCGCAGGGCGGCCAGCAGTGGGCGCGCCACCAGTTGGGTCACCCGGCCACCGCCGTTGGCATCCTCGCTGCCGCTGACTTTGAGTGGCCGCCGGTAGAAGCCCTTCACCAAATGGATGCCGTCCGCAGTCAGCAACGGGCCGACGAGTCGAGGCACGAACATCGGGTCAGGGCCGATCAGGTCTGAGTCGACGAACACGATGATGTCGCCGGTCGTGGCGGCCAGCGATCGCCACAGCACCTCGCCCTTGCCCGGTATGGGCGCAACTTCTGGCACTGCCTGTTCGCGGCTGACCACCCGGGCACCCGCGGCGATCGCGCGGATCTCAGTGTCGTCGGACGAGCCCGAGTCGAGCACGACCAGCTCGTCGACTAGGCCGCCCAGCATCGGACTGATGGTTTCGACGACCGAACCGACCGTCTCTTCCTCGTTCAGAGCAGGCAGCACTACCGAGATCGTGCGGCCACGCTTCGCGGCTTCAAGCTCCGCGACGGTCCAGGTCGGATGGGTCCAACTACGGTCAGCCAGCCAGGTGTCGCCCGGGCGCGTGTCGTTGGCGATGAGTTCCGTCATGCCAGTCCCCTCACCGTGCGCGTTGGTGGACGCTCGCCTCTAATCGACGCGACCATCTCAAGGACGCGCCGGGTGGGACCGACCTCGTGCACCCGGAACATCCGGGCTCCGTCGGCGGCTGCAAGCGCGGTCGCTGCCAAGGTGCCTTCGAGGCGTTCGGTCAGTCCCACACCAAGAGCTTCCCCGACGAAGTCCTTATTGCTTAGCGCCATCAGTACTGGCCATCCGGTATTAACAAGATCTTTTACGTGCCGCAACAAAGCAAGCCCGTGATGGGTGTTTTTCCCGAAATCATGGGTGGGATCGATCAATACCGCGTCCCTCGCCACACCCAAGGATACGGCCCGCTCGGCGGCCGAGGTCACCTCCGCGATCACATCGTCGACCACGCCGGTCACTGTGGTTCCGTAGTTCACCCGGAACGGACGAGTGCGAGGTATCGCACCACCGGTGTGCGAGCAGACCAGTCCGGCCCCGAATTCGGCCGCCACCTCCGGCAACGCCGGATCGGCACCCGCCCAGGTGTCGTTGATCAGATCCGCGCCGGCCGCGCAGGCCTGCTGCGCCACCGAGGACCGCCAAGTGTCGACGCTGATCAGCTGGTCTGGGTAGGCGGCACGCAGCCACGCGATGAACGGCACGACGCGAGCGACTTCCTCGTCGGCGTCGACGATCGTGCCCGGCCCGGCCTTCACACCACCGACGTCCACCACGTCGGCGCCTTCTTCGATGACGCGGTGAGCGGCAGCCTTGGCTGCTTCATCGGTGAATGTCGCGCCGCGGTCGTAGAACGAGTCTGGAGTGCGATTGACGATCGCCATGATCAGCGCGCGATCCCCCGCCACCGGGCGACCACAGAACATCGACTGCACAGGTTTCAGGCTAATCCGCCGGCGCGGTAGCCCGCGAACTCGACGAAATGGCGGATTTCTCTCGGGATTCCTCGCCCAAACGTTCGTTTGGGCGGGAGTTTTTAGGCGGCAGGTGACTAGAACCGGGCGCAGGCGGTGAGGGCGGCCTCGATGTCGCGGACGACCACCAGCCGGTCCAAGGCGACCTGCGACACGTAACCGGACCCGACCAGCGAACCCAGCCACACTCGGAGCCCGTCGTAGTGACCGGACGGATCCAGCAGGACCACTGGCTTCTCATGCATGCCCAGGTATCCGGCTGTCCAGGTTTCGAAGAGTTCCTCAAGCGTGCCGATGCCGCCGGGCAACACTACAAACGCGTCGCTCCGGTCTTCCATCACCTGCTTGCGTTGCCGCATGGTCTCGGTGACGACCAACTCGTCGGCCTCGACGTCCGCGAGTTCCCGGTGTACGAGCGCTTTGGGGATGACGCCGATCGTGTATCCACCCCGGGCACGTGCTCCTTGCGCCACCGCGCCCATCGCTGAGACGTTGCCGCCGCCGGACACCAGCGTCCAACCTCGTTCTGCGATCGCCTCGCCGACGCTCCGCGCCAGCTCGAGAAGTTCGGGGTGGCGCGGACCAGATGCGCAGTACACGCACACCGCCAATTCCTGCACACCGGAAACCTATAACGATCTGCCATCCGACCAACCGCAGACGAATTGCCGAATAAAGTCCGGCTATGCCGTTTCGCTGGACGTTGGTGCCCCGCCCGTCACTTCTGAACGACTGTCTGGGCTCGGATCACCGTCTTGGGGTAGTGCTCGCCGGGCCGGACGGCATCGGGAAGACGACCCTGGCCGAACAGGCCGCCGAAGCAGCCCTGGCCGAACAGTCCGCCGAAGGCCTCGGGGGTGCGGCACCGATCCGAGTGGTGGGCACCGCAGCGCAGAACGTGGTGCCATTCGGCGCTTTCGGCTCGCTGATCGACGTCGTCGAGTTCGGGAAGCCGGCCGCCCTCATCAGAGCGGCACTCAACTCGCTTTTGGCTCAGTCCAACGGAGCACCGATCATCGTTGACGACGCCCACCTGCTGGACCAGTTGTCCGCCACCCTGGTCTACCAACTGGCGCAAGCGGCTGCGGACCGGCTCGTTGTGACCGTCCGAACCGGTTCCCCCCTCCCCGAAGCGATCACCGCGCTATGGGAAGACGCGCTCCTGACCCGAATCGACCTCAAACCGTTGGAGATCGCCGAGACGACCGCCTTGCTGGCCGCCGCGGGATCGGCCGTCGACCCAGGTGAATTGCACCGCCGCAGCGGCGGAAGCCCGTTGTATCTGCGTCACCTCGCCGAGAAGGGTGAAGCCGGCATCGCCGGGGCACGCGAGCCGGCGCTCAGCGAACTCGTCGAGGGATTCATGGCAGGGCAGTCCCCTGCGGTTAAGGAAGCGCTGGCATACCTGGGCGTCTACGAACCGCTATCGCTCACCGACCTGGATGCTCTCGTAGGCGAGGACGTCGTCGCGGCCGGTGAAGCGAGCGGCGCAATGCGCGTGCTGTCCGGAATGGCTTTTGGCGGACATCCCTTGTACGTCGAGACGGCTGTCGCGAACACCGCCGCCGAGAAGGCACGACAGCTCCGAAGTGCGGTGGCCGCCCGGCTGGCAGAACACTCCCACCAGCACCTCGGCGAGCGACTCGGCCGCGCTGTTCTAGCACTGGACAGCAATAGCCCCGACGATGTCGATGATGTTGTGGCAGCCGCACAAGTTGCGCTGCGCCTGGGCGATCTGCGCCTCAGCGAACGTCTGGCAGGCGCGGCGCTGGACCGCAGCGAGCGGTTCGACACCCGGTTGGCTCTGGCCAATGCGCTGACCTACCAGGGCCGTGGCCGGGAAGCCGAGTCCGTGCTCGCAGCGGTGCAGCCCGAGACACTTTCCGAGGACCAGGTGATGGCCTGGGCACTGCCACGAGCGGCGAACCAGTTCTTCATGCTGTCTGAGCCGGAGCGGGCGACGATCTTTCTCCAGAACACCAAACAGCAGATCAGCACGCCGGAATCCCGGATCACCCTCGAGGCCCTGTCCGCCACCTTCGCAATGAATGCGGGCAACATCGGGCGGGCAATGGATATCGCGGCTGAGGTGCTGGCCTCTCCGCACGCCGGCGATATGGCGGTGGCTTGGGCGGCCAGTTCCGCCGCGCTGTGCTCGGCGCGGATGGGGCGCTTCGACCTCGTCAGTCCGATGGTGGATCGAGCACTGGGCGCCGAACATCCCGGGCTACTGCGTTTCACAGTCGGTCTGGCGCAGACCACGACGCTGTTGATGTCGGGTCAGGCTGATGCTGCCGAAGAAGCCGCACGGCGGTTTACCGATTTCGCCGAGTTGGCGCAGCCGGGGCGTGCCATCGGTGACGTTCTGCTGGCACAGGTGTTGATTGCCCGCGGCGAGCCGGCGGCCGCGGCGGCCCTGCTCGCTCCGGCATCGATCACCTTGGAACGAACCGGCTACTCGTGGGGTCCGCTGTCGCTGATGTACCTGGCGACCGCGTTCGCCCAGCAGGATCTGATCGCCGACGCGGCGAAGGCCCTCAGCCGTGCCGAATCCCGGCACGGCACCAAATCAGGATTATTCGCACCCGAACTCGGGGTGGCGCGGGCCTGGCGGCTGGCCACGATCGGCGACACCCCAGGCGCGATCGCCGCAGCCCGCAACGCCGCCAGGATGGCAGAACGCTCGGGCCAGGCTGGGATCGCGGTGTACGCCTGGCACGAGGCCGCACGGTTGGGCGATAACCGTGCCGCCGATAACCTGGCCTCCCTGACGTCAACCGTGGATTGCGCCTACACCCGGATGGCCGCCGCCCACGCCGCCGCTGTGGCCGCCGGCGACCCCGTCCTGCTGGCTGCGGCGGCTGATCGGTATGCCGAAGCAGGCTTCGCGGGGGCTGCGGCGAATGCCACCGCCCAAGCTCAGCGGGCCGGTGGCGCGGTCAAATAGTCGCGCAGCGTGGCGGCGACAGCCGTGATCTGGGTGACGTCAACGTGCTCGTCCCGCCGGTGTGCAAGGTTGGGGTCCCCCGGCCCGTAGTTGACAGCCGGGATACCCAGAGCGGCGAACCTGGACACGTCGGTCCAGCCATACTTCGCGCGCACCGACCCGCCAGCCGCTGCGATCAGCGCCGCGGCGGCGGGGTTCCGCAGTCCGGGCAGCGCACCTGCCGCGGCGTCTGTCTGTTCCAGACGCACGTCCAGGCCGTTGAACACCTCCTGCACGTGGGCCAGCGCTTCGGCCGGTGATCTGTCCGGCGCGAACCGGAAGTTGACCGTCAGCGTCGCGGCGTCCGGGATGACATTGCCTGCCACACCCCCGTCGACCCGCACCGCCGACAGGCCTTCCCGATAGGCGCAACCGTCGATGTCCACCTGCCGGGCACGGTAGCCGGCCAATCGGTCTAGCACCGGTCCGAGTTTGTGAATAGCGTTGTCGCCCAACCATGATCGCGCCGAATGCGACCGAGTCCCAGCGGCCGAGATGACGACGCGCAACGTGCCCTGGCAGCCGGCTTCAATGAGGCCGTCGGTCGGCTCACCGAGGATCGCGACGTCGGCCCGCAGCCAGTCGGGTAGTTCACGCTCGATACGACCCAACCCGTTGGCGGTGGATTCGATCTCTTCGCAGTCGTAGAACACCAGAGTGACGTCGTGGACCGGATCAGACACCGTCGCAGCGAGGTGCAGGAACACCGCGTCGCCGGATTTCATGTCACACGTGCCACAGCCATACAGCTGATCACCGTCCCGCCGAGACGGCACATTGTCGGCGGCCGGCACCGTGTCGAGGTGCCCCGCCAGCAGGACCCGGGACGGTAGGCCGAACTCGGTGCGGGCCAGCACCGCATTGCCGTTGCGGATCACCTCATAGCCGCGGGCCTGTTCCCGCAACGCCTGTTCAACCTCATCGGCAATGCGCGCCTCATGCCGCGACTCACTGGGAATGTCGACGAGAGCAGTGGCCAACGCCACCGGATCCGCTCTTAGGTCCAGCACAACTGACCAGGCTAGCGGGTCACCATCCCTCCGCGAGCGGACGGTAAAGGCTCTGACCCGCGGCGTGTCGCGATACCTGAGTGACTGCTCGGCGGAGGGAGCGCGGCAGGGAGAAGTAGCGTGTAGCACCGTGACTTCTGCTGCAGGATTCGGACTGGCCACCGTGGCGTCAGACGGCACCGTCCTGGATGCCTGGTTTCCCGACCCGGAGCTCGGCGCCTACAGCCCGTCCGGCACCAGCCGGCTCGCGGCTGACGACGCACCCAACGGGCTCGCTGAGCTGGCGCGACCTGACCTCGACCGTGGCGTTGAAGTGGTTGTGGTCCGCACCGTAATCGCGGCGCTGGGCGACAAGCCCGCCGACGCCTGCGACGCTTACCTGCGGTTGCATCTGCTGTCGCACCGCCTGGTCGAGCCACACGGCCTGAACCTGGACGGCATCTTCGGAATCTTGAGCAATGTGGTCTGGACCAACTTCGGACCCTGCCCGGTGGCCGGTTTCGAGAAAGTCCGACTTCGGCTGCGCCGCCGTGGACCAGTGACCGTATACGGCATCGACAAGTTCCCCAGAATGGTCGATTACGTTGTGCCAGAGGGTGTTCGGATCGCCGATGCGGATCGCGTCCGGCTCGGCGCGCACCTGGCGCCGGGGACGACTGTCATGCACGAAGGCTTCGTGAACTTCAACGCCGGAACACTGGGAACCTCGATGGTGGAGGGCCGGATCTCAGCCGGAGTGGTCGTCGGCGACGGTTCCGATATCGGTGGAGGCGCTTCCATCATGGGCACCCTGTCCGGGGGCGGCACCCAGGTGATTTCCGTCGGTGAACGGTGCCTGCTGGGCGCAAACGCAGGCCTGGGCATCTCGCTGGGTAACGACTGCATCATCGAAGCCGGCCTATATCTGACCGCTGGGACCAAGGTCGTGACGTCCGATGGCACGACAGTGAAAGCGCGCGAACTCTCTGGGGCGAACAATCTTCTGTTCCGGCGCAATTCGGTGTCCGGTGCGGTCGAGGTCGTCAGCCGGGATGGCACCGGAATCACCCTCAACGATGCCCTGCACGCCAACTAGCCCCGGGTGACTGTTCGGCCGCGCTATTCGGCCATCAGTTCTTTCTTCATGACCTTGCCCATCGCATTACGCGGCAATGCCTCCACCAACCGCACCTCCCGGGGGCGTTTGTGCGCCGAAAGCTGTTCGCCGACATACTGAATCAAGTCCTCCGGCGCAGCGTCTCCAACCACGAACGCGACGATGCGCTGCCCTAGATCAGCATCGGATAGCCCCACCACCGCAGCCTCCACAACACCGGGGTGGCCGAGCAGTGCCGTCTCCACCTCACCTGCGCCGACCCGGTAGCCCCCGGACTTGATCAGGTCCACCGATTCGCGACCGACGATTCGATGCATGCCTCCCGCGTCGATGACTGCTACGTCTCCGGTGCGGTACCAACCACCGGCTTCGAATGCCTCCGCGGTGGCGTCCGACTGGTTGAGGTATCCATCGAACAGCGTCGGGGTCCGAACCTGAAGGCGGCCAATGGTTTCACCGTCATGGGGCGCCAGCGACCCGTCGTCGTGAACCAGCCTGGTCTGCACACCTTCCAGCGGCAGACCTACCCAGCCGGGTCGGCGCTCTCCGTCGAACCGGGTGCTGAGTGTGATCAGCGATTCCGTGCTGCCGTAGCGCTCGACCGGCGAATGCCCGGTCAGTTCGGCCAGTCTGGTGAATACCGGCACCGGCAGCGCCGCACTTCCCGACACCAGCAGGCGCGCTGAAGCCAGCGCCGAAACCACCTGCGCCTCGTTGACCACCCTCGACCACACTGTCGGCACGCCGAAGTACAGCGTGCCGCCGGCAGCGACATAAGCCTCCGGCGTCGGTTTCCCGGTGTGCACGAAGCGATTTCCCACCCGCAGCGAGCCCAGCAACCCGAGCACTAGTCCGTGCACGTGAAACAACGGCAGCCCGTGAACCAAAATGTCATCGGGCGTCCACTGCCACGCCTGCGCCAGGGCATCGAGGTCGGCCGCAATGGCACGGCGGCTGATCACAACGCCCTTGGGATGCCCCGTCGTGCCCGAGGTGTACATGACCATCGCGGGGCTGTCCGGGTGCGGCTCCGGGTAGCGGTGCCATGACCGGGCGTGCAGTCGGACGGGGATATGGGGCAGGCCACCCGAATCGGCGGGCGCTTCCCCGAGCCAGGCCTGCGCTCCGGAATCGGACAAGATGTGTGCCCGCTCGGCCACCCCACCGTCGGGTGGAACCGGTACAACCGGCACACCTGCAATCAAGCAGCCGACGATCGCGAGCACCGTTGCCGGTGACGGTGTAGCCAGCACCGCAACCTGCTGCGCGCCGCCGACTCGCTCAGCTACTGAGGTGGCGGCGCCGACAAGATCACTGCGGGACAGCACCGATCCTGCGATCCGAACGGCATCGCCCAGGTCGGCGCCACCTGCGACCGCGGCGGGATTCAGCGAGGGCAGTAACACGCCAGCGACGCTACCCGCACGGGCGCGCCATACTTAGTTCCGTGCAGCGTCCCGAGCGCCCTATTACCCGGATCTCGTCTCGCGAGGTTTATCGCAACAATTGGATGATCGTGCGCGAGGACGAGATTCGCCGTCCAGACGGATCGCTTGGCATCTTCGGGGTCATCGACAAACCCACCTATGTCTTGATCATCGCCGCGGACGGTGACCGGCTGCGACTGGTCCAGCAGTTTCGGTATCCGTTGGGTGCGCGACGTTGGGAATTCCCCCAAGGCACCGCGCCGGGGTTGCTGGAGGTCGAGTCGACCGAACTGGCCCACCGCGAGTTACGGGAGGAGACCGGGCTCATCGCGAAATCGATGGCGCCGCTCGGATGCCTCGACGTCGCCCCTGGGATGTCGAGCCAGCGCGGGTGTCTGTTTCTCGCCACCGACATCAGCGAAGGCCTCCCCGACCGCGACCACGAAGAGCAAGACATGCAGAGCCGGTGGTTTACCCGGTCGGAGGTGGAGCAGATGATCCTCGCCGGCGAGATCGCCGACTCGCAGTCAGTCGCGGCTTATGCATTGCTGTTGCTCCACGAGCGTTCGCGCTCGTGACCGGCGCGCCATGTGACAGATGCGACTGGTGAGGTTAACGGCCAGCTAGGCTAAGTTGTTGACTACGCAACAGGAGAGAGGTCATGGGGTCCCGCCGGCCTAGCTTGGGTGCCATCGTCTTTGCGCTGGTCGCGGCCTGTGCTATCGGCCTGGTGAGTCCAGCGTCGGCGCAGGCGCAGCCACCTGTATGGAACGGGCATTACCAGATGGTCACCTACGCCTCGCAAAAGGCGGGCACCAGCCCAGCCACCCGGCAACGCGAGACCGACTTCAGTGCGACCTTCGGGCTGTCCACCGCCTGCTCTTCCGTGACGTGCGTCGCGACCGTGGTCGACGGCCCGGCACCAAGCAACCCGACGATTCCTCAGCCGACGCGCTACACGTGGAACGGGTCCCAATGGATCACCAGTTACGACTGGGTGTGGGATTGCCTCCTTGGTGACGCGTCGCAGAAGCAGTGGAGCCCCGCAACGTCCTGGGCGTTCTACGCGCCGCAACCGGACGGTTCGCTACGCGGCAACTGGCAAACCGACATCGCCCAGGGGCCGTGCCGGGGCACCGTCGTGATGCCGGTCGCCGCTTTTCCCGCCTGACGGCCTCCCGTCTAGCGGCTGGCGCCTAGGAGCGTCGCTCCGCAAGAGCGCGCAAGAAGAACGTCAGATTCGCCGGGCGCTCGGCAAGCCTGCGGACGAAGTATCCGTACCACTGCGTGCCGAACGGCACGTACACCCGGACGTGATTGCCCTCCGCCGCCAGCCGCCGTTGTTCGGGATCACGAATGCCGTAGAGCATCTGGTACTCGAATTCATCTGGACTGCGCTGAAATTCGCGAACCAGGCCGGGCACGGCGACGATGATCGCTGGGTCGTGGGAGGCGACCATCGGATATCCACTGCCGCCCATCAGGATCCGGAGACAGCGCAGGTACGACTGACTGACGTCGCCGGGAGCTCGATATGCCACGGATGCCGGCTCGTCGTAAGCCCCTTTGCACAACCGAATCCGGGCACCGGAGTCGGCGAATTCCCGGCAGTCCGCTTCAGTCCGTTTGAGGTACGCCTGCAAAACCGTTCCCAGCCAGTCGAAGTCAGTCCGCAGATCACGCACGATGGACAACGTGGAATCGGTAGTGGTGTGATCTTCGGCGTCGACGGTCACCCACGCGCCAACGGTGCGCGCACGCTCGCAGATGGCATGCGCGTGTTCGTAGGCGATCTTCTCGCCATCCTTCGGCAACGCCTGACCCAGTGCCGACAACTTCAGCGAAACCTCCAGTGGCCGAACGGCAGCGTCACCGTCTTCTACCCGGGCGCCCAGCGCATCGAGAAGCTGTAGGTAGGCCGCGACGGTCTGCTGCGCGGCAGCGACGTCGGTGACGTCCTCACCCAGATAATCGATGGTCAGCAGCCGACCTGAGTCCCGCAACACGTTGGTGGCCGCGATTGCGTCCCCGACAGCCTCCCCCGGAACGAACCGGTTCACCACATTGCGGGTGAGCGGCATTTGTTCGGCAGTGCGACGTAATCGGTCAGACCGGGCGGCTGCCAGAATCACCGGGCGAACTACTCGCGTGAAGGGGCCTGCCATCAACTGTCCTTCATATGAAGGTAGGTGTGGTCGGTCGGTGCTGCGAAGGTCTCCTTGATCGACCGCGCGGATGTCCATCGCAATAGATTCAGTGGCGAACCGGCCTTGTCGTTGGTACCCGACGCGCGCGATCCGCCGAACGGCTGCTGCCCGACGACGGCGCCCGTCGGCTTGTCGTTGATATAGAAATTGCCCGCAGCGAACCGCAATCGGTTTCCGGCGGCCTGCACCGCAGCCCGGTCATCGGCGATCACCGCTCCGGTCAACGCGTACTTCGACCCGGAATCAACAAGGTCGAGGACGCTGTCGAACCGCTCGTCGGGATAGATATAGACAGCCAGGATCGGACCGAAGTACTCGGTGTTGAACGCCTCGTACGTCGGGTCGTCGGACAACAAGACGGTTGGGCGGATGAAATACCCGACGGAGTCGTCGCATTCTCCGCCCGCCGCGACCGTCACGCCGGGTGCACTCTTCGCTCGTTCCAGCGCTTGGGCGTTCTTGGCGTAGGAGCGCGAATCGATCACAGCCCCACCGAAATTGGATAGATCGGTGACGTCGCCGTACGTCAGTGCCGCGGTGGCGCTCAAGAAGTCGTCACCCATCTGACGCCATACCGAGCGCGGAATGAACGCCCGGGAGGCCGCCGAACACTTTTGGCCCTGATAGTCGAAGGCGCCGCGGATCAACGCGGTGCGCAGCACCTCGGGTTGGGCAGACGGGTGTGCGACCACGAAATCCTTGCCGCCGGTCTCCCCGACTAGTCGCGGATAGCTGTCGTAGTCGGCAATGCGTGCGCCAACCTCACGCCAGAGGTGCTGAAACGTCGCCGTCGACCCGGTGAAGTGGATACCCGAGAGACGCGGATCGGACAGCACGACTTCCGACACCGCGTAGCCGTCGCCAGTTACCAGGTTGATCACCCCCGGCGGCAGGCCGGCGGCCTCAAGCAACTGCATTGTCAGGTACGCGGCGAATGTCTGAGTGATGGACGGCTTCCACACCACGGTGTTGCCCATCAGTGCGGGCGCGCTAGGCAGGTTGCCGGCGATGGCAGTGAAATTGAACGGCGTGATGGCATAGACGAAGCCATCCAGCGGGCGGTAGTCGGTCCGATTCCACACACCCGGGCTGCTGATCGGCTGCTGGGCCAGGATCTGCCGCGCAAACGCGACGTTGAACCGCCAGAAGTCAACGAGCTCGCAGGAGGCGTCGATCTCGGCCTGGTACGCGGTCTTGGACTGGCCGAGCATGGTGGCCGCGGCGATCCGCTCGCGCCACGGCCCGGCCAGCAGGTCCGCGGCCCGGAGAAACACCGCTGCGCGCTCATCGAAAGGCATCGCAGCCCAGCCAGGCTTTGCCGCAATCGCCGCGGCCACCGCGGCAGCCGCTTCAGTGTGCTGCGCGTTGGACAGCGTTCCCAGCCGCGCGGCATGACGGTGTGGCTGCACCACATCGATGCGCTCACCGGAACCCATCCGGTGCTGTCCAGCGATCACATGCGGCAAGTCGATGGGGTTGGCCGCCAGCTCACCCAACGCAGCCAGCAGGCGAACCCGCTCGGCGGAATCGGGGGCGTAGTCGTGGATCGGCTCATTGACGGGCACGGGTACATCGGTCAGCGCGTCCATGTCCTAAGGATGACAGCCCCGGCCCGTGATGTGGTGGATCCGCGGCACCATGCACTGATCGTCTGGCCCGTTACCCGACTGAGGTCCGGAAAAAATTTTTGGGAATCTGGTAACAGTGTGCTTCGTGATGCCGATGAGGAATTTGTGAAGTCCAGGCCGGGCTCACTGAAGAAGCGCTAAGGGGTCAGCATGAAGTTCGTGGGTCGGGCGCTGATGGCAATACTCGCCGCCATCGCATTAGTGTTTGTGGGAGCCGGTACCTCGCAGGCAGGCATGGACAACCAGATGAGTCTGGTCGACGGCGGTGGCCGGACCATGACGATTCAGCAGTGGGACACCTTTCTTGATGGTGTGTTCCCCCTTGACCGCAACCGGTTGACCCGGGAGTGGTTCCACTCTGGCAAGGCCGTCTACAGCGTGGTAGGCCCTGACGCCGATAAGTTCGCGGGCACCTTGGAACTCGGCTACCAGGTCGGCTTCCCGTGGTCGCTGGGTGTGGGCATCAACTTCAGCTACACCACGCCCAACATCCTGCTCGATGACGCCGATCTTTCACCGACCGGCTTCAACCCGCTGGGCTCGGTGATTACACCGAACCTGTTCCCGGGTGTGTCGATCAGCTCCGACCTGGGCAACGGCCCCGGTATCCAGGAAGTGGCCACCTTCTCCGTCGACGTCGAGGGCCCCAACGGGTCGGTCGCCGTCGCCAACGCCCACGGCACCGTGACCGGTGCCGCCGGCGGTGTGCTGCTGCGCCCCTTCGCTCGCCTGATCTCCAAGGCCGGTGACAGCGTCACCACCTACGGCGAAACCTGGAACATGAACTGACCCCCTGATTCACCTGGGGTCTCCAGGACGTGGAGCGGTTGACCTGCCTACCCGGTCAGCCGCTCCACTGCCGTCTGGATCCGCTCATCGGTGGCGGTCAGCGCGACCCGCACGTGGCGGGCGCCACCTGGCCCGTAGAAATCTCCCGGTGCCACCAGGATTCCGCGCTCGGCCAGCCAGTCCACAGTGTTCCGGCACGGCTCACCCCGACTCACCCACAAATACAGACCCGCCACAGAGTGGTCGACCGTGAAGCCGGCCTTCTGAAAAGCGGCAAGCAATATCTCGCGCCGCCCTGAGTAGCGCTCACGCTGCTCGCGTTCATGTTCGTCATCGTTGAGCGCGGCCACCATCGCGGCCTGCACAGGAGTCGGCACCATCATGCCGGCGTGCTTACGGACCGCCAGCAACTCGCGGATCAGCTGCCGATCACCTGCGACGAATCCGGCGCGGTAGCCCGCCAACGACGAACTCTTGGACAGCGAATGCACGGCCAGGAGTCCACGATGGTCGTAGTCGCAGACCGAAGGATGCAACACAGACGTCGGTTGCTCCGTCCAGCCCAGACCCAGGTAGCACTCGTCGGACACCACCAAGGCGCCCCGCTCCCGAGCCCATTCGACCACCTTTCGCAGATGGTCCACGCCTAGGACCTTGCCGGTCGGGTTACTGGGTGAATTGATGTACACCACGGCCGGTGAACGGGGACCTAGCTGGGTCAAGGAGTCGGCCGGCACCACTTCGGCTCCGGCCAGCCGGGCACCGACCTCGTAGGTCGGGTAGGCCAGTTCCGGAATCACGACCACATCGTCGGAGCCCAGACCCAGCAGCGTCGGTAGCCAGGCGATCAGTTCCTTGGTGCCAATGACAGGCAATACCGCGTGCTCAGCGAGACCGGTGATGCCATACCGACGAGTCAATGCGGCAGCAGCAGCGGACCTGAGTTCAGAAGTCCCCGCGGTGGCCGGATATCCGGGGGCACTTGAAGCGGCCGCCAGTGCCTCGCGGATGACGGGTGCGACCGGGTCGACCGGCGTACCTACTGAAAGGTCGACAATGCCGTCAGGATGTGCCCGCGCTGCGGCCGAAGCGTCCGCGATGGTGTCCCAAGGGAAAGCCGGCAGCACTCCCGAGAGAGGTTGACGCAGGACGCGAAGCGGAACCCGGGAGGGCTGAGACGTCAGTCCTCTTCCTTAGCGGGCAGATCCTTGACGACCTGCGGGTCGTTCTCGGTCAGCCCCACCTTCGACGCTCCGCCCGGCGAGCCAAGCTCGGCGAAGAAATCCGCATTGATCTGGGTGTATTGCGCCCACTGATCCGGAACGTCGTCTTCGTAGTAGATCGCCTCAACCGGGCATACCGGCTCACAGGCACCACAGTCGACGCACTCGTCTGGGTGGATGTACAGCATGCGGGCGCCCTCGTAGATGCAGTCGACGGGGCACTCCTCGATACACGCCTTGTCCTTGAGGTCGACGCAGGGCTCGGCGATCGTGTACGTCACGAAGGTTCTCCTCGATCAGCTCTCGTTGGTCTTAATGGGCAGTTTTGGCTGCGCGTCTCGCGGCGGCACCGGGCAGGCCTGTCGCCTAAGTTACCCAGTACCTGCTACTCGACGTCGCACTTATCCAACCGCGCATATATTAACCGCCGACGCACCGCCAACCGAACCGAGCAGGGAACAGAGCCCGTGACCGACCGCTATCCACATCTGCTCTCACCGTTGGACATCGGTTGCACCACGCTCCGCAACCGGGTGGTGATGGGGTCGATGCACACCGGACTGGAGGATCGTGCGCGCAATATCGACCGGTTGGCCGAGTATTTCGCAGAACGCGCGCGAGGCGGGGTCGGCCTGATCATCACCGGTGGCTACGCCCCCAACCGCGAAGGCTGGCTGCTGCCGTTTGCCGCCCAGATGATCAGCGACAGTGACTCCCGCCGGCACCGTCGCGTCACCGATGCGGTGCACGCTGCGGGCGGCAAGATCGCGTTGCAGATCCTGCACGCCGGTCGCTACGCATTTCACCCGTTCTCAGTGAGCGCGTCGTCAATCAAGGCGCCCATCAACCCGTTTCGGCCGCGCGCCCTGTCCGCGCGTGGTGTCCAACGCACGGTCGATGACTTCGTCCACTGCGCACTGCTCGCTCGCAAGGCCGGCTACGACGGCGTCGAGATCATGGGCAGCGAAGGCTATCTGCTTAATCAGTTCCTCGCGCCGCGGACCAATAGGCGCACCGATGCCTGGGGCGGCACACCGGAGAAGCGCCGGCGACTTCCTGTCGAAATCGTCCGTCGCACGCGCGAGGCTGTGGGTCGCGATTTCATCATCTGCTACCGCATGTCGATGGCCGACTATGTACCGGACGGCCAAAGCTGGGAGGAGATCCTGGCGCTCGCAACCGAAGTGGAAGACGCCGGCGCCAGCATCATCAACACCGGTATCGGCTGGCACGAGGCGCGCGTCCCCACGATCGTCACCTCGGTCCCCAACAGCGCATTCGTCGACATCTCCAGCGCGATGGCTGACCACGTCGGGATACCGGTCGTCGCCAGCAATCGGATCAACATGCCGGAATCCGCCGAACAGATTCTCACCGACACCGGGATCAGGTTGATCTCAATGGCTCGGCCACTGCTGTCCGACTCCGAGTGGGTCGTCAAAGCCGCTGCCGATCGTGCCGATGAGATCAACACCTGCATTGCCTGCAATCAAGCCTGCTTGGACCATGCGTTCTCGCACAAGACGGCCTCCTGTCTGCTGAACCCCAGGGCCTGCCACGAAACACAGTTGGTGCTATCCCCGACCCGAACGGCACGGTCGGTTGCGGTGGTCGGCGCCGGGCCTGCCGGGCTGGCAGCTGCGGTCAATGCCGCCGAGCGAGGCCATCGGGTCACCCTCTTCGAAGCCAGCGAATTCATCGGCGGCCAATTCGATCTCGCCCGCCGCATCCCGGGCAAGGAGGAATTCAGCCAGACCATCCGGTATTTCACGACGATGCTGGCGCGACATCACGTCGACGTCCGATTGGGCACTAAAGCCCGCGTCGAGGACTTAATCGGATTCGACGACGTCGTGCTGGCCACCGGCGTAGTCCCCCACGTGCCGGCGATCCCAGGCATCGACCACCCCATGGTCGTCAGCTACGCCGAAGCCATAACCGGGCTCAAACCGGTTGGCAAGACCGTCGCCGTGATCGGGGCCGGCGGCATCGGCTTTGATGTGAGCGAACTGTTGACGACGGACCAGTCCCCGACGCTGAATCTCAAGGAATGGAAGGCGGAGTGGGGAGCCGCAGACCCCCAGGAGGCCCGCGGTGCATTGATGACCCCGATTCCTGCGCCGGCCGTCCGCGAGGTCTACCTCCTACAGCGCGGAAAAGGGCCGCAGGGAAAGCGCCTCGGCAAGACTACTGGCTGGGTGCATCGAGCATCGTTGCGCGCGAAGGGTGTCCAACAACTCTGTGAGGTGAACTACGAGCGGATCGACGACGCCGGCTTGCACATCAGCTTCGGGAAAGACCGTCAACGCCCTGAGGTGCTGCAGGTGGACACCGTGGTGATCTGCGCCGGCCAGCGGTCGGTTCGTGATCTCGACGAGGCCCTGCGGGACAACGGGATCGAGCCGCACCTGATCGGTGGTGCCGACGTAGCCACTGAGTTGGACGCAAAGCGTGCCATCAAGCAGGGCACGGAGTTGGCGGCCCGGCTGTAGTCACCGCGAATGTGAACCTGGTGCGAGATTTTGGCGAAATCGTCGCAGAAGCTTCACATTCGAGAGGTCAAGCCGCAAGATTCGCGTAGGTCGTCGTCCGTTGCCGGGCCGGCCGGCCAATGCCCTCAGCGATGGCGACCAACTCGGCGACGGTTTTCGCGGAGCCGTATTCCGAGCCGGCCATCCGCGAAATCGTCTCTTCCATCAGCGTTCCACCGAGGTCGTTGGCGCCGCCGGTCAGCATGACCTGACTGCGCTCGACGCCGAGCTTCACCCAGCTGGTCTGAATCTGTGAGATTCTGCCGTGCAACATGATCCGCGCCAAGGCATGCACCGCACGATTGTCCCGGTGAGTTGGGCCCGGCCGCGCCGCACCGGCAAGGTACAGCGGCGAGGATTGATGCACGAACGGCAGCGGCACGAATTCGGTGAACCCGCCGGTTCGATCCTGGATGTCGCGCAACACATTGAGGTGGGCCACCCAATGCCTCGGACTGTCGACGTGGCCATACATCATTGTGGAGCTCGACCGCAGCCCGACCTCGTGAGCGGTGCTGACGATTTCGATCCATTGCGAGGTCGGCAACTTGCCCTTGGTGAGTATCCAGCGCACCTCGTCGTCGAGGATTTCCGCTGCCGTGCCGGGGATGGTGTCCAAGCCCGCCTCACGAAGTCCGATCAACCATTCACGAATACTCAAGCCGCTCTTGGTGACTCCGTTGGAAATCTCCATCGGGGAGAACGCATGCACATGCATTGACGGGACTCGTGCCTTAACCGCACGCACCAACTCGGCATAGCCGGTGACCGGCAACTCCGGGTCGATCCCACCCTGCATGCACACCTCGGTGGCACCGGCGACGTGAGCTTCCCACGCTCTTTCTGCCACGTCCTGGGTCGACAACGAGAAAGCGTCCGCATCGCCCTTACGTTGAGCAAAGGCACAGAACCGGCAGCCGGTGTAGCAGATGTTGGTGAAATTGATGTTCCGATTGACCACGAATGTCACGTCGTCGCCGACGACGTCTCGACGCAATGAATCTGCCAGCGCAGCAATCGCTTCCAAGGCAGGACCGTCCGCTGTGGCCAGAGCCAGATAGTCGTCGTCGCTACATGCTCCTGGATTCCGTTCAGCTGCCCTGAGCGCAGCCGCCACTCCGGTATCGATCCGTTCAGGAGCTCGTGCCAGATTTCCGACCCGCTCACGGATCGACTCCCAGTCACCGAACGCGCTGTCCAGATCGCTGCGACTCTCGGTCCGTCGACCCTCGGCATCAATCGAGACGTGCAGGTCGGTGCGGCCCAACGATTCAGCGGCTTCGTCCGGCTCCTGCCACGGGCGGCCCACCGGTGCGACATCGCGCGCCAGACCGGTGTCCGGGTCTGCAAGCGCCGCAACGTGTGCCTGAACCCTCGGGTCGATCCACGCCGCCCCCGCCTGAACGTATTTCGGCTGGGCGGTCAGCCGCTGTACCAGGTCGAAACCAGCCTCGCCGGTCACAGCGGCCAGTTCCGCCAAGGCCGGCCAGGGGCGTTCCGGGTTGACGTGATCCGGGGTCAGCGGGGACACACCGCCCCAGTCATCCACCCCGGCGCCGAGTAGCGCGAGACACTCCGTCCGCGAAACGAGATTCGGTGGCGCCTGGATCCGCATACCCGGCCCGAGTACTAGGCGGGCGACGGCGACGGTGGCGACGAAGTCGTCAAATCCGGCATCCGGAGTCATCGCCATCGCCGTGTGATCCTTGGCCCGGAAGTTCTGCACAATCACTTCCTGGATATGCCCGAACTCTTTGTGTAGCCGCCGAATCGCATGCAACGTGTCTGCGCGCTCGGTGAGCGTCTCGCCGATGCCGACCAATAGACCGGTGGTGAATGGAATTGACAGTCGGCCGGCGTCAGTCAATGTGCGGAGCCGCACAACGGGATCTTTGTCAGGGCTGCCGTAGTGGGCCATCCCCTTGGTCTCGAACAGCCGCCGCGATGTCGTCTCCAGCATCATGCCCATCGACGGGGCCACTGGCTTGAGCCGCGACATCTCAGCCCAACTCATTACCCCCGGATTGAGATGTGGCAGTAGGCCGGTCGCTTCCAGCACACGGATCGCCATCGCCCGCACGTAGTCCAACGTCGAGTCGTACCCGCGCTCATCAAGCCACTCCTGGGCCTCGGGCCATCGCGCCTCGGGTCGATCACCAAGCGTGAAAAGTGCTTCCTTGCAACCCATTTCAGCACCACGCCGGGCCAGATCGACAATCTCGTCAGGCTCCAGAAACATCCCCGCACCGGCAGCGCGAAGCTTTCCGGGGACCGTGACAAATGTGCAGTAGTGGCAGGTGTCCCGGCACAGATGCGTGATAGGAATGAATACCTTTGGTGAATACGACACCGGCAATCGGCCAGTTGGCCCGCGGCGGCCGGCCGATTCCAATCCGACGTCGCGCACGCGGGCCGCACTGGCACATAACTCAGCCAGCTCAGTTCCCCGCGCGGTCATCGCTATCGCGGCTTCATCGACGTTGAGTGCCACCCCGTCGCGCGCTCGGCGCAAGACCCGTCTCAGCGCTGACGAAGATACCGCCGGAACCCGACGGGGATCCCGTGGCGGAACCACCGGCGCGGGAAGTGGAACGCCGGGTTGAGAGTTCAGGTCCACACCGACGTAACCTCCGCCGGACGGGAAATCATCCGCACCTCTCACCATGTGAGACCAGGACGATTAGACATGCTCCACACAGTAGTACCCGGAGTTGTCTGCCGACTTTCTCGGCGTTTCGGCGCGCAACGCCGAGAACATCTCGGGGCAAGGATTTGTAACACCGCCGCATTTGCGAAGTAAATTGTCAGCAGGGGCCTTCTCAGAGGCCGGGTTGCCACCAATTGGCTGTAGTTGATCAGGGGAGATGCCGCCATGACTGTGTCCATTCGTTCTTATCTCGTCGCCGGTGTCGTGACCGCAGCCGTGAGCGCCCTTACGATCGCGCCAACGCAACTGCCGGCACCGACCGCTTTGACATCGCAGGCAGTCCGACTCAGCGCCGCCGTGCAGCCCCTTATCCAGCCGGCCAACGCCGCTTCTGCAGCGCTGGGGGCGGTCGTAACCGAGGATCAGCCGGGTCCAGCGGCGGCTGTCACGGCGGCAGCCAGTATCGGCCAATCGATCAGCGACGCGATCATCAACGTTTACAACGCACTCGAACCATGGGTGGAATGGGGTTTTGCGGTTGCCGCCTGGGCCGCGAGCTTCGTCCCGGTCGTGGGTTGGTTCGCCCAGCAGATCAACATCGCGTATTCGGTGGGTGAACCGATCGTCGGAAGCCTGGTGTACAGCGTCGCCTACCTGTTCGCCGGTGAGCTCTCACTGATTGGCCCGACCATCGTCAATGGACTGTCAACCGCCTGGAACAACTTCGTCACCGGCGAGATCAACTGGATTCTGGGCTATCTGCCTCCGCTTCCGCCGTTCCCGCCGTTGGCGGCCGTGGCCGCAGCTGCGCCGCAGGCGGCAGCGACGGTCGCTGACACAGCCAGTGACGTCCAGGCATTTGCCACCCCGGCGGAGGCGGCCCCTGCCACAGGAAACTT
The DNA here is from genome assembly GCA_965279745.1 of Mycobacterium sp. GTDB lineage: Bacteria > Actinomycetota > Actinomycetes > Mycobacteriales > Mycobacteriaceae > Mycobacterium. The sequence goes on along the minus strand of OZ257262.1, from coordinate 4,255,841 downwards.
CCGCGCTGCACACTCAGTCGCCCACCGGGCCAACCAAGCCGGTGCCGAGCCCGCCGCAAGCCCGGCGGCTGCGGCCTCGGTGGACGACGTCGCACCCACCACCGAAGCCGGCCCGGCCGACACCGATGCAGCACCGTCCGGCGTCGATACCCCGAAGGCCGTCAGCGGTGGGACCGAGGCCACTCCCGACGCGAAGCCGAACAGAACTTCGAAAGGCAGCCATCCCGGTGCCCGCGCGCAGCGCCAGGCCGGCGGCAATGCCGGCAAGTCAAGCCGGGCTGCCCACTAAAACGCATAAAGCATAAAGACAGCGGCACATTAGAGACAGCGGCACATTAGAGACAGCGGCACATTAGAGACAGCGGCACATTAGAGACAGCGGCGCAGCACCCAAACAGGCGGACCTGCCCCCAAGACCAGGAACACCAATACCGAGTACGCCATTAACCCGGGACCGCCGAAAACCATGTCATCGCCAGGCCCGCCCAAGCTCAGCACTGCAACGGTTACCAGCCACGCCACCAACGGCATTGCGGCGACCCGTGATGAACCGGTCCAGTGCGACGCGGCCCACACCAGCGCCGCAGTGACCAATCCACTGATCAACCCGCTGATCGGGAACGGAACCGGGCCCAGGTAGAGCGGCAAGAACAGGGCACCGACCACCGCCGAGATGACTCCATCGATGGTCAGCAGCGTGAGGACGACGATCGGGATCGCGCGGATCGCGTCATGGGTTTCAGTCAGGTCGGACTACCACCGGCTCGCGCCCCGGCAACATCCAAACCGGCAACATCCAAACCAGCAAGAAGGTCTGTCTCCCAACCATTTTCGTCGACCGGCCCTGGGTCACCTTGGATCAGGACATAGTGCTCCTGCCCGATGATCGGCAGGGCCAGCTTGTTCGATAGTGCGAACGTGCGCCCAGTCGGACCAACCGTCATCTGCGTGGCGTGTGCTGCCATGGCCGCGACTTTGGCCGGAAGGTGTTCTGGCGCATCGATGACCGCGGTGATCTGGCTTTCATCGAAGCCGAACGCCATGTCGGGAGTCGGCAGGATCCAGTCATTCAGAATGTCACCGTCAGCGAGCGCCTCGAGAGCGCCACGCAGCGGGCTGGTCGCCATGACCACCCAATAGAACTTCGGCACGCGCCACACCGGCGCCGCCGCCGCAATCGCAGCAGTGGTTACCCGGTGCGCCTGGATGTGGTCAGGATGCCCGTATCCCCCATCCGGGTCGTAGGTCACCACGACGTGGGGCCGGATTTCGGTGATGATCGCCGCCAGCTGCGAGACAGCCTCGTCGAAGTCGGCGTCGGCGAATTTCGTGCGACCGCGTTGCGGGGCGCCTTGCATCCCTGAGTCGCGCCACCGGCCCGGACCGCCGAGGTACCTGGGCCGCTGTAAGCCCAACTCCCGAAGTGCGCTGGTCAGCTCGCCGATGCGGTAGCCGCCGAGTTGGTCGGCCTGGTCGACACTCAGCTGTGCCCAGTCGTCGCCGATGACTTCACCCTCTTCGCCGAGGGTGCACGTGAGGACCGTGACGTCCGCCCCACGCGCAACGTAATGCGGGATCGTCACGCCGTTACAGATGGTCTCGTCATCAGGGTGGGCATGTACGAACAACAACCGCGGGACATCCACCGGCGCAACCCTACCGACCCACACTTCACGGCGCCGCCGAAGGCACGCGGGTGACATGCGGTGACATAGGGTCACCGCGTGAGCCGGCGCAACCTCGAATTCGCCTGCGGGGTACTGGCGATCGGTCTGTTCGCCGGGCTCGCCGGCGCCGCCACAACCTGGCTCCTGCATACCATCGAGCACCTGACCTACCACTACACATTTGGCAGTCTGCTGGACGGCGTCACCGGGTCGAGCCCGGTCCGGCGCGCGGTCGGACCGATGATCGGCGGCGCACTGGCCGGCCTGGGGTGGTGGCAGCTGAGGCGCCGAACTCCGGTGCCGCAACTGGCTGACGTCATCGCCCGTCATGAACGCATGCCACGGATCGTGATGTCGATTGATGCCGGCCTACAGGTCTTGCTGCTCGGCACCGGCGCTTCTCTGGGACGGGAAGGCGCACCCAGACAGTTCGCTGCAGCACTGGGCGATTGGGGAACGTCGCAGTGGTCTCGTTCACAGCTCACGTCACGGGATCGCGAGATCTTGCTGGCATGCGCGGCCGGCGCGGGGCTCGCAGCGGTCTACAGCGTCCCGCTTGGCGGCGCGCTGTTCGCCTTGAGGATCTTGCTACGCACCTGGAATCTGCGGGCTGTCGGGACCGCATTGATCACCTCTGCGCTGGCGGTAGCGGTCGCCGCTCCCGTCACGCACGACCAGACGGTCCTGCATTGGCCCGATCCCGAGCTGTCATATCTACTGACCGGGTTTGCGATCTTGCTGTCGCCGTTGGCACTTGCCGTTGGACTGGCGTTCAACAGGTTGATGGCCCGAGCCCGTGCCAGCCAGCCGGCCGCCACCTGGCGGCTGATCCCTGCAATCGCGGGGGCCGGACTGCTGATCGGACTCTGCTCACATCACTGGCCCGATCTTCCTGGCAACGGGAAGAGCGTGCTGACAATCAGCCTCAACAGCGGGCTCACACTGACGTCGGCCGCGGTGATTCTGATGCTGAAGCCCTTGCTTACCGCCGTTTTCCTACGCTCGGGTGCAGTCGGCGGAATGCTGACGCCAGCGTTGGCGACCGGCGCAGCCATGGGTTCGGTGGTGGCGTTCTCGGTCAATGCTTGGACTTCGTTGCACGTCAGCGTGCCGGCGGTGTCGCTTGCCTGCGCGGCCGGCGTCCTTGCCATCACGCAGGGAACACCGATCTGGGCGTCGATCTTCGTCTGGGAACTGGCTCGGCCACCCTGGTGGCTGCTCATCGTATTCACTGTGGCGGCCGTCGTCGCGCACCTGCTAGGGCAGCAAATCCAGCAGTACCGATCCAAACAGTCCGTCTCCCACGAAAACACCTCCCCCTGACGCTGTGACCACTGCTACGGAAGTGCACTGACACGCCGGAGTGACCAATGTGACCTTGGGGAATATTGAGGTTACGGACACCGCATCTCATCCGTAGTTGCGTGCAACACCCATTCGGTAGCCATCCTCGACACATTGCCAGACCGATAGCGATTGCCCTGTACCGTGGCATTTTTGGATACGACCATATTTGCTGGACCGAGAATGTCACTCGTCACGCTCGGACCGGTTGCACCGTTGGCGGCACAGGGCCCAGCCCGGGATCGTTGCGAACGAAACGATTTGCTGCACCAGAACGGAATCAGTTGCAAAAATAGTTGGTCTCTCAGCTTTCTCTCAGATAGGTTGGTGAGGTCCGAGAAGGCCGATTTCGAGGAGGGATGCGCATGCACGCTGCGATTCGTCCCGTCTTCATGGCAAGCATCGCGTTCGCCGGTGCCGGCATTATCGCCACCGCCCCCTTCACGCCAACGCTTCCTGACGTCCAGATTCCGTCCATTACGACGCCTGCTCTGGAGCTTGCCGCAATGCCCAGCTACTTCGAGTGGGTTCAAGCTGCAACCGATGCGCTCACCTATCAGCTGCCAACCCTGCAGCAGATCATCGAGAGCGGCGTCGACGGCTTATTGCCCGTCGTGGAACAGCTCATGGAGCATGCGTTCCCCGACGTTGCGACATTCACGACGGGCTTGGTCGAGACGGGCACAGTGCCCTCGTCTCCCCTGCAGGACGCGATCAAGCTGATCATCGGCACACAGACAGTGGCAGGCGATACCAGCGTCATCCCGGACTTTGTGCAGGGCTTGGCGGAGGTGGTGCAAGGCATCGCCGATTTCGCCAGCCACGCAGTACAACCGGTGATCACCGCCGTCCTCAACCTCACAGTGGCCGCCCTGACCCGGCTCACTGAAACATTGCGCGTCTCGGTAACCGACATCCCGCAGATCGCATTCACGGCGGTTCAAGCCGCCGGATCGGTCCTCGGAACACTTATCGAGAACGTCAAGTTGGTGGCGGAGGCGACCGTATCCGCCGATCCAGCCGCGATTCTCAAAGCGACCGCCGACGGTCTGGCCGACGTCCAGCACGCACTGGTCCAGCAGGCGGTCAAGGTCGTCGACGCCGTCAACAAATACGTCGTGGATTTCGCAACCGCTTTGGCGATCCCGCAATGGCTGCCGGTGCCGCCAAAGTCGCAACCCGGAACAGCAGTCACCCCGCCGGCCGCATCCGTGGTGCCCAAGGCTCCATCGTCCCCATCAGCGGCGAGGACCACCGCGGGCGGCAGCGGCTTCGGTACAAGCAATCCCGCTGCCGCCGAAAAGTCTGCTGACAAGCCAGCCGACGGCCGCTCCGGCGCTGCGACAGACTCCGCCGACGGCACCACAGCAGGCCAGCAGGGCGCAACAGACCAGGTGGGACCTTCACCCGACGCCCCAACCACCAGCGGTTCGACCGATTCGCGCGAGTCGAACAATCACTCAGCTTCGCCTAACAAGGCAAAAGGTAAGGGGGGCTCCAAGCGGCAATCAGCCAAACGCGACTCAGAGTCTTGAGTCCGGCTGGATGACCAGACCGCCAGGGGGGAGCGGCCCCCTCTCCGGAAACGGAGAGGGGGCCGGTTTTCGTTTGCGGCCAATTCACGACCAATGAATGGGCGACGGCACAGCGCCCCGTGAAGTTGGCCCAGTGAAGTTGTGAAATTGATCGCCACGGAAGCCTTGCCAGCTCCGAGTGGATTTGCGGTCCGGTGTTGCCAGATTGGTGGCCTACCAGCGAGAGATTTACCTACGCTCGCGCCTCTCAGTGGCTGGTCAGCAACAACTCGTCACGCCTTCGCCACGCACGAAACACCCTAGGCGCCAACTAGATCTGCCGATATGAATGTTTGCCCTTGACCAGCAGTCAAACATCGCCACGAGAACAATATCCTTGCCTTCGCAAGCAACTCCGAACGACGACTCTAAACGCTCCGCTGCTCAGCATGCTCTCAGGTAATTTGCCGCACAGAGGTAACCACGGCAAAGGAGCTCAAAATGCCTGTCGCACTGCGTTCGTTCTACAGTGCAAGCGTCGCACTAGTGGGAGCTGGCGCGATCGCCGTCAGCCCGCTGTCGCCTGCGCCTGATGCCCATCTGCCGAACGTGCAGTCACCAGCAATAGAGCTCCTCGCTGCGCCTGCCGCTGGCGCGAACCTCTATCAAATCCTCGTCAACCAGTTCGGGAACTTCCTGGCATCGGCACCAATAGTGATCGGAAGTACTGAACAGTGCACCGTGTGCCTCGGCCCCGCTGCGGGGCTTGACCCGATTCCGTTCACCGGCTGGGGCGCCATCGGTATTGGCGCCGGTCTCCTCAACAGCGTGCCGACCTTCATCGACGGGCTGACGTCCGGCGACGGCTTCTTATCGGCGCTCGGCCAAGCGGGCATGGCCGTACAGACGCCCATCAGCAACACCTTCATCCTGCTGAATGCACCCCGCGGCTCATTCGGTGGATTCGGGCTGAACGAGACACTTGGTCGGGCACTCACGTCCCTCAACCTAGCCTTGAACAACCTGTACCACACTGCCGTGGGGTTCCTCATCACCGCTCCGCTCACCATTGCCGGCGGTGTCGTGATCGGGCTTCAGACGTTCGCCTCAACGCTGGCCGTAACCGGCGATTTCCAGACCGCCTTCGACGAAGGACTGTCTGACATCCAGACCCAGGTAGGCCTCGTTAGTAACGCCCTCGTGACCCTCATTCAGGACAATCGGACGAACCTCTACAACTCGCTCGGCAGCGGCCCCGGCGCGACGGCCCACCCGATCCCTACATACGACTCGGGATCTGGAGCCGCTCCCGCGGCCGCCGCTTCAGTCAAGGCTGCGCCGGAAGCCGCCGAGACGTCAGAAGCCCCGGCCCTACCGTCTGGCGGTCCGAAGCCAGCTGCCAAATCGGTCAAGACAGCACCCGAGACCGGCTCTGGGTCAGACGCCAACGGCGCTGGCAGTGGGGCCGGAGCCGGACACGCTTCGAGTGACTCCACAGACCAGGCAAAAGGTGGCGACTCTCGCTCGGCCAGGCACAGCGCCGGCGGCGCGAAGCGCGCCAAGGCGGGTTCTGGGGACTGACCCCTAGCGGGCTAGCTTCACCCAGTTGGCCGCATCGCCGACGATTCCAACCGGCACCGCGCCGGTAAGGCTCACGTTCTGCACGCTTGGACCTGCTGCGACGATCGTGGTGTCCTGCAGGATCGGTAGCACGGCGGCCATGCTCCACAGCCGGGGCTCTACCGCCGTAATGACATCGTCGATGGCTTTCGAACCGGTGAGTGCAGCCCAAATGCCCGGTTGGATGCTGCGGTCGCATATGCCCGTCAGATTGGACGGCGCTCGAACCAGTTGACCGGCGTCCGGTGCCGGCGGAGCCGTGCTCGCCGGGGTGGTGCCGGGCGGTGACGCAGGGGACGACTTGGGCGCAGATATCGGTGAAGAGGTCGGCGAAGCGGACGCAGTCCCCTGAGTCGGCGGCGGTGCCGACGTCGTAACCGGTGCCGACGTCGTAACCGGTGCCGACGTCGTAACCGGTGCAGCTTCCAGCGCGGGACAGCCATATCGGGACTCCAGCGCGGTAGCGAGGTCACCACCTGCGGCCCGCCAACCGACCAGTGCGTCGACCCGCCCGTTGAGCATGGCCTCTCCGTACAACAGCGGCGGATCCAGCGGCAGCACTGTCGCGGCAATGCCGACACTGCGCAACTGATCGGCCGCCGTGTTCGCCACCGCCACCGACGTCGGATCGTTGGCCGCCACACCGATCACCAGGGTGAGCGTTTCGCCGTCCTTGCTGATCCGGCCGCGGGTGATCTCGGGCGGTGGCGGCGGCTGTGGCTGTGTGCGGGAACCCGCAGACGGCGGTGGCGGCGGAAGTGGCGATTCGGTGGGGCTTCGGTCGATTTGGTAACCGGCCGCGCCGAGCATCGCCAAGGCGCGTTCCCTACCGAGTGCCGGCGGTGCGGTGGGCACATAGCCGGGGTCACTCGGGGCCCGAACCTGCGCCTGCGCCAACGTGACGCTGTTGTCGCTGCCCGCCCCGACCGCGGCCAGCAGATCGACATCGAGCAATCCAAGAATCGCTTTGCGCACGGCCGGATCGGCGAGCTTGTCCTCCTGTGCCCGCAGCGCTAGCTGCAGGACCCGTGGCGTAATGATTCGTCCGGTCCGGACGTCCGGGATGGCCGAAAGCTGAGCGAACGCAGCAGCTCCCCCATGCACCTGTGCCACCTGGGTATCGCCGTTACGAATGGAGTCGGCCAGTGCCGCCGGGGCGCCCGCCCGCCGGAACAGGATCTGATCCGGTTTCGCGGGCGGACCCCAGAATCGGTCATTGCGTGCCAACAGGATCTCGTCGCGCTGCGGGTCGATGTTGTCGACGCGGAACTGGCCACCGGTCACCGGCATCATCCGAGCCAAACCGGCAACGAAGCCGCCCGGCACGTCCTTGACGATGTGGGCCGGCAGCAGGTCGTTGAACAGTTCGTGCCACGCCGGGTAGGGATTAGAGAACGTCACGACGGCGGTTTTGCCGCCGTCGATCGACTGCACTCCGGTGATCAGGTCATACCCGGCCGGGTCAACCACCCCCGGCTCGCTGACCATCTGCTGCCAGAGGTACCAGAAGTCGTCGGCCGCGATGGGTGCGTTATCGGTCCACGACGCCTCAGGCCGGATTTTGTAGGTCACCGTGAACGGGCTGGTGTTGGTCACCGCAGCCGATACCAACAGGGTGGGATCCATCTCCCAGCGTGAACCGGTTGAGGTCGAGGGATCTGCCACCGGGCGGAAGCTGCTAGGCAACACCAGCGCACTAATTGCCGCGTTGACTGGAGACTGATCCGACAACAGATGCGGGTTGAACCCGGCGCCGATCGAGTCGATGCCGACGATGATCTGCAACGCCCGCGGCGGCGGCTGGGCCGGGAGGTCGGCTATCTGCGTGCTCTGCGGCGCCGGCGGCGGGCTAACCGTACAAGCGGCCGTGAGCAGCACGGATAGCAGCAGCGCGGCGGCGTGCCTGCTGCGGGATCCGTTGGGCATGCGGTTCAGGGTATCGACCGATCGTCGAACCACGGGGTCAGCCGCGGTCGGCGGCTTTAGCCCGGGACCGGTTACGGGCCCGCGTGGTGGCGTCCAACTCCGCTTTGCGGACCCGGATTACCTCCGGGGTCACCTCGACGCATTCGTCCGGGGCGCAGAACTCCATGGCCCGTTCCAGGTCCATTTCGATGGGCTTGGCCAAGGTCTCGAACACATCGGCGGTCGACGAGCGCATATTGGTCAGCTTCTTCTCCCGGGTGATATTGACATCCAGGTCCTCTGCGCGAGGGTTGATGCCGACGACCATGCCTTCGTAGGCCTCCTCCCCCGGCTCGATGAAGAACGTCCCGCGGTCGGAGAGCTGGGTCAACGCATACGCGGTGACCGCGCCGGTCCGGTCGGAAACCAGCGAGCCGGTGTGCCGGGCACGGATATCTCCGGCCCACGGCCGATAACCGTCGAAGACGGCGTTCGCGATACCTGCGCCACGGGTATCGGTGAGGAAGTCGGTGCGAAAACCGATGAGGCCACGGCTCGGCACGATGAAGTCCATTCGGACCCAGCCGGCCGCGTGGTTCGCCATCTCTTCCATCCGGCCCTTTCGCGCGGCCATCAACTGCGTGACGGCGCCGACGAACTCTTCCGGGCAGTCGATGGTCAACATTTCGAAAGGTTCGTGGCGTTTGCCGTCGATGGTCTTGGTGACCACCTGGGGCTTGCCCACTGTCAGTTCAAAGCCTTCACGGCGCATCTGCTCGACCAGGATGGCCAGCGCCAACTCGCCGCGGCCCTGCACCTCCCAGGCATCGGGTCTGCCGATGTCGACGACGCGAATCGACACGTTGCCGACCAATTCGCTGTCCAGCCGGGTTCGCACCATCCTGGCGGTCAGCTTGTGCCCGGAGATTTTGCCGGCCAGCGGCGAGGTATTGGTCCCGATGGTTACCGAGATTGCCGGCTCGTCGACCGTGATCCGGGGCAGTGCGTGGGCGTGGTCAGGGTCGGCCAGCGTGTCGCCGATCATGATGTCCGGCAGTCCAGCTACGGCAACGATGTCGCCGGCCACCGCCTCATCGGTGGGGCTGCGCTCGACGCCTACCGTGGCCAGCAATTCGGTGATCTTGGCCGAAGTCACTACCGGCGAACCGTCGACGAGACGCATCCAGGCGACCGTCTGGCCCTTGCGCAGCCTGCCGTTGTACACACGGATCAACGCCAGCCGTCCCAGGAACGCCGATGCGTCGAGGTTGGTCACCAAGGCCTGCAGAGGCGCTTCGGGATCGCCTGTGGGCGCCGGAATGTGCTCAAGGAGGGTGTCGAACAGCGGGTCGAGGTTCTCGCCGACCGGGACCTCACCGTCTGCGGGCTGTTGGATGCTGGCTATGCCCGCCCGGCCGGACGCGTACAAGGTCGGTAGCCCGAGCGCGTGTTCGGCGGCGGCGGCGGCCTCCTCGTCGAGGTCGGACGCGACATCGAGCAGCAGATCATGGCTGGCCTCGACGACTTCGGCGATGCGGGCGTCGGGGCGGTCGGTCTTGTTGACGACCAGAATCACCGGCAGGTGGGCGGCCAGCGCCTTACGCAGCACGAACCGGGTCTGAGGCAGGGGCCCTTCCGATGCGTCGACCAGCAGGAGCACGCCGTCGACCATCGACAAACCGCGTTCGACCTCGCCGCCGAAGTCAGCGTGGCCAGGGGTGTCGATAACGTTGATGACGGTCAGACTGCCGTCCGCATTGACGCGGTGTACCGCAGTGTTCTTGGCCAGGATCGTGATGCCCTTTTCCTTCTCCAGGTCACCGCTGTCCATGATCCGTTCCTGGGTGTCGTCACCCCGGTGGGTCAAGGCGCCCGACTGCCGCAGCATGGCGTCAACGAGCGTCGTCTTGCCATGGTCGACGTGCGCAACGATGGCAACGTTGCGAAAAACAGGTTTGGGCGCACTCACGCCGGTGATTGTCGCAGCGCGGAAGCCTGTTTGCGAAACCACGGGTATTACGGGTAGGACAGCAACACCGTCACGCGGCCGCCAGCTGGCGCTTCCCCGAACTCGCCGACACCCCCATCGTTGGGGAAGCCGTAGTACTCGATTTGAACATCGGTGATGTGGTCGACGACCTTGCCCGTGGCGTGTAGTCGACCGTCTTCGACACGCTGCATGACGCCGCGAAAGTCGGGAACTGACATCGACTCGGCCAATACGAGCACCTGACCACCGCTATCGAGCTCTACGAGCACCCCCGCCCCTGCGAAATTGTTGCCGCCACGGCCCGTCCCACGCGGTGCCCAGTACACCGGATCCGATGCCAGTCGACCGTCAACGCGCCGGTACTCACCTACATGTGAGCCGGCATCGGAAACCGTGACCTCGGGCAGTTTGGCGATGGTCCGTTTTTCGTCGAGCCACATCCACCCCAACGGGATACACACGATCGCGTACATCATTACGACCAGCATCAGCACCGGCTTCCAGGCGATCTCCCAGCCCAGGCGGCGCTCGGAGACACCCATCTGGGCCAATTGCCGGTCGAGCTGGCGGCGTCCGAATCTGAATACGTACCAAGCCAATACCCGCGCCAGCGCCATGCACGCGGTGATGATCAGCCCGACGATTCCGGCGATCCGCCAATAGAAGGTGCTGTCACCCTGGTTGGTGGTGGCCGCCACCATGACCGCAGGAAGAGGTGCCGTGATCAACAGCAAAATCGCATAAGACGGGTGACTAGTCAGATATGCGTAGTCGACCCTGGCCTGGTTGTTGACCGCAGCGAGGGTGAAGTCACCCACATCCATCTTGACCACAGGCGCCCACGAACCCTTGACAATCCTCGGCTTGACCAGCGACCGGACAAAGAAGAAGCCCGCAATGATTGCGAGCACCAACGACCCCCAGAACGCGCCTGGTATCGGGTCTCCGGTCCCAGGCACACCGAACGCACCGTGACTGTCGATCACTTTGCCGATGAAGAATGCCAGCGGCATGATGAAAAACAGTTCCGCCAAGCATATTTGGACCAGTTGCGGGATGCGCGAACCGACGCGATCGAAGGCGAGCACACGCTGCCACAGAAACCGCAGAACACCCACCCTTCGGCAGAATAATTGTTGGGCGGGGCGGCGACGGTCAGATTCGGCGCAACGCGCTCATCAGATCGGGTAGCCACCCGCGGTCAGCGGGGACCCACGCCAGATCGGTCAATTCATCCGCTCTGACCCACTGCAGTGCCCGGTGGTCGTGGGCATACGGCGTGCCGCCCACGTGCTCGACGAGGTAGGCACGCAAGACCATCGCCGCACCAATGGGCACGTCAACACCGACCCGGTTGCCGACCACAACGTCAATGCCGAGTTCTTCGCGCAATTCGCGCACCAACGCCTCGGCATCAGTCTCGCCAGGGCCGACCTTTCCGCCGGGCAACTCCCAGAGCCCAGCCAACTCCGGCGGACGTTGCCGCTGTGCAACCAGGAGCGCCGAACCCGCGATCAGCGCGCCGGCCACGACAATCTGGATGGCCACGGCGTGTGACGGTATACGGTCCAAGCATGGCCGTGCTAACCGATGCGCAAGTGGACGCAGCCGTCGAAGATCTCAATGGGTGGCAACGCACTGACGGCGCACTGCGCCGTTCGGTGAAATTCGGAGCATTCCTCGACGGGATCGACGCGGTACGCCGAGTTGGTGAACACGCCGAACGCCAAGATCACCATCCCGATATCGATATCCGTTGGCGGACTGTGACTTTCACACTCGTCACACATTCCGAGGGCGGAATCACCGAGAAGGATGTTCAGATGGCAGCGGATATTGACGGGATTCTGCTCGGCCCGTAGCCGCGATCCATCCCAGCGTCGCCAGTGTGGCGACGATATAGATCAGGCCTGCCCAAGCCAGATACCACGGCCGATCGATCTGCCAGATCGTCGGCTGCGCAAAACTGAGCAACCACGGGATGCCGATCAATGTCAATGCCAGCCACCCCCAGCCCAACACCTTTGCGCCGGTCCGCGCGCGCCAGGGTCCACGCAGGAGCCAAATCATCAACGGCAACAACCACACCCAGTGGTGAGTCCACGAGATCGGCGACAGCAGGAGGCCGAAGAGTTGCACCACTAACAGTGACCCCAGGCGATCTCGTTCACCGGTATGCACCGGGTCGCCCAACGCCCGCCAGGCCAGTGCCGCCAGCACGGCCGTTACCGCGATCGCGATGAGAACTACCGGGCCGTAGCCGGCGTCGTGGCCGAGTATCCGGGAGATACCACCACGCCAGGATTGGTTGAAAGACGTCCCGATTGGGCCGATCCGGCTGGCGTTACCCAGCAGATCGGTGAAGTAGTAGCGCGCCTGCTGCCCGATCACGGCTATCGAAAGTGCCACGGTCCCGGCGAAAACCACCGCAGAGAACAACACCGTGCTCCATCGCCGCGCACCGAGGAAGTACAGCCCGGTAGCCGCCGGCGTCAGTTTCACCCCGGCCGCCAAGCCGACCAGCAGACCCGAAACCCACCACCTGCTGCTGTACACCGCCCACAACGATGCCAGCACGAGGATCACATTGACCTGCCCGTAATCGAAGGTGCTGCGCAACGGTTCGGTCCAGATCGCGACGGCGGTCCACACCATCGCAGTGCGGTGGCCAGCGCCAGCAGCAAACCCCAACAGCCGCTGACTCATGCGCACCACGCCGTACAGCGCCGCAACGATTCCCAGTTGCCAACAGAAGGCGACCAACCCGAAGGGCAACAGGTGCAGCGGGTAGAACACCAAGGCCGCGAACGGCGGATAGGTGAAAGGCAATGGAAAATCAGGTGTTTGGTCAGCGTAGACGTACGAATACAACGTGCCGGGGTGATCGAGTGCCGCTGCCCCACCGAGATACACGTGCAGGTCAACGAAGTTGGCGCCGTTGGGCACCAGATAGGTCCACGCCAGCCGCGCGCCGATACTGACTATGAGCAGCACCGGCGCCAGCCTGGCCAATCGGCCGGTCGCCTGACCCGGACGTGTGTACACCCGTGCGACTCTACGATTTCGGCGCGCATACATGCGCCCAGCGCACGAAACCGCACCCAAAGTCACCGAACACCACCGGGTCAGTAACGGTTCAGTAAATGCCACACGTGTCACTTGAGTAACTCCAGTAACGGACTACCTTCGGCTTCAGACCTGCCATCGAGGAAGTGGGATCACCATGTCACGTTTCGCAAAATTGTTAGCCGCCAACGCAATTGCTGGCGCCGGATTGTTATCGGCCGCCCTCGCATTCGGGCCATCGGCCTCCGCCGACCCAGCCCTGCCGCCGATCGATCCCGGCGTGCCCGCGCTGAGCATGCTGCAACAGTTCGCCAGCAACCCCGCCAGCGCGGCGGCACTCCTGCAGACCGCGGCGACCGCTCTGGGCGGCGCTTCCGCCCTGACCGGGGCGCCGTCCACGCTGCCCGTGTCACCGATCGCCGGCGCACCGGCAACTGCTCCGGTACCGGCAGCCCCGGCCATGCCCGCTCAAACTTCGGGGTCGTCGTTGCTGCCCATCCAGCTGCTGAACCAGCTCGGCGTGCCAGGAGACCTGGCCAACCTCACTCCTTCTGATGTGCCCTTTCCGATCGCGATAGGCGATCACCCGGGCATCGCACCGCCGCCGCCCAACGCCCCAGGTGAGATCCCGCCGGCCAGCAGCCCCGCGGTCGCACCCACACTCCCGGGCGGCGCAGGAATCGGCCAGCTACTTCCGCTGTCCGCCCTGCCCTGATCACTCAACCAATCGGACAGGGGTACACATCGTGGCGAACGTAGCCAAGCCGGCCGCCAAGCTGGCCATCGGACTGACCACCGCCGTGTTCGTCGCGGCAACGCACCTGGCGCTTAGCCCGGTCGCATCGGCTGACCCGGTGATACCGCTGGATCCTGGCCAGTTGCCGGGCATGGAAGCTGTGCAGAACCTCAGCCCGGTGGTCCAGCAGGCTGCCGCGAACCCCTCGTCGGCGCAGCAGTTGCTGCTCGCGGCGGCGTCTCAGTTGGCAGGCAACGCCACGACGCCGGCGGGCTCGGCCGCCATGGCCAACTCGGTGGCGAAGTTCGTTCAGGAGGGTGGGCCCGCTGGTCTCGCATCCGCAGCGCCGGCGGCCGCCCCAGTCCAGCAGATGACGGGTGTTGCCCACGGCACGATGCCGTTGCTGACGCCCGGGACGGGTAATGGCCCGGCAGCCTTGCCGCAGCACCTTCCCGAGCAAGGTGTAGTGGCAGGCACTGATTCGCACCTGCCCGTCGGCGTAAACCCCGAGCACGCAGCGGGACCAGTGGCGGCCGCGCTGCCAGAGGTTCCGACACCGGTGGCCAGCCCCGCGGCTGCGCCGCTGGCGAACTCCAACGCTGCCCCCGCACCTGGGCCGGCGCCCGCTCCCGCGGCGGCACCCACGTTCGACCCGAACAGCCCGCCCACGCAGGACTTCATGTATCCGTCGATCAGCAACGGCTGCCTAAAGGATGGCGGCAACGTCATCGCGGCCGCGCTGTCGGTTGCCGGACCGGCGAAGATCCCGACCCCGGGTCCCGGACCCGGGCAGACGGCCTACGTGTTCACGGCGGTCGGAACCCCGGCACCCGCAGCCGAGCAGAAGCTTCCCCTGAACGTCACGTGGGTGAACCTGACGAGCGGCAAGTCGGGTAGCGCGACACTCAAGCCGAACCCCGGCATCAACCCTGAGGGTCCGACGACGCTGACCGCGATTGTCGACACCGGGTCGGGCAGCATCATGTCGACGATCTTCGGACAGGTGACCACTGTTGATAAGCAGTGCACCTTCATGCCAACGATCGGTTCGTCAGTAGTGCCCTGACCCCCTCTGTGAGCAGACGTAAATGTCCCCGCGCGCTCCGCGTGTCGGGGACATTTACGTCTGCTCACCACACTGTCAGTAGGCCATGAACAGGATGGCGTCCCGGTCGTACTCCCTGCCCGGGTGCACTTCTGCCAGATGAGCCTGGGTCAACTCGACCAGTTCGTCTTCATCCTTACCGCTGATGGCTTCGCCGCAGGGACAGTTCATATGCGTCTTCATGGTTTCACCGTCTCTTTCTGTACAGCCTTGTCCTTCTGGGCAGCCTTCATCTTCTTCTTATACGCCCGCACCTGATCCAGTGAACCGGTGTCGACGACATCCGCGATCGACATGTGAGTGCCGGCCTTGCCATAGTCGCCGGCTGCGGTGCGCCAGCCTTTCGGTGTCACCCCGTACTGCTTGCCCAGCAGAGCGAGGAAGATTTTCGCTTTCTGCTCTCCGAAACCAGGCAATGCTTTGAGACGACGCAACACCTCGGCTCCATCCGGGTCGCCGGCGATCCACAACTGAGCGGTATCCCCGTCGTAGCGATCCACGATCTCTCGGGCCAGGGCCTGTAACCGCTTGGCCATGGAGCCCGGATATCGGTGTATTGCAGGACGTTCCGCGCACAGAGCAGCGAACTCATCAGGGTCGTAATCGGCGATCACGCCCGGATCCAGCCCACCGATGCGGTCGACGATCTTGCGCGGCCCGGCGAAGGCTGTCTCCATCGGCACCTGTTGATCCAAGAGCATCCCCGTGAGCAACGCGAACGGTTCATCGGCGAGTAGCTGATCGGCCTCCGGGTCTTGGGTTAGACAAAGCTGCCTCATGTTGTCCATCACCTAACCGTCCGCCAGTAACCTGTGGATGAACTCAAAATTCCTTGTCGCGCCGCATCGCATCTGCAGTTTCCTTCCCGATACGCCGGAACGCCCTCTTGATGGTCTCGATTCACCTGTCGGGGTACTCCAGGGTGCCGCCGGCAGAACTCCAGTGGAATCCGTTGTCTCCGGTCTCGCAGTTAACGCCGCCCGGCGATGCAGCCGAGACATAGCAGGAGGCGCCTCCGTTTAACAACCGGTAGCCCGGGGCCAGTACCCCAAGATGGCGGGTGAAGTTCAGCGCAGTGGATTGGAGGTAGCGGGCGGGCCTCCAAGGGTCAGCGACGATCTGGTTGGTGCCCGGCGGCGGGAGCGGGCAATTTAGCTGCGCCCCACCGGGAAAATTACAGCTGTAATAGCCGGGTGGGCCCGGGGTGCCCCACTGAACTACCGACCCGTCTTCACTTCTGGGGACGACTATGTCGCATCCGACGGTGCCATCGGGTCCGATCCCGCAGCCGCGCGCAGCGTTGCCGGCCGGTAGAAAGAACACCCAACCGGGGTCGGCGGGAGCGCTGTAAGCGGCGTTGTCCGCCACCGGCCAGGTGTTGGGATCGTCGGGGTCGGCGTTCGCTTGGGGCATCCCTACTGCTGCCAAGAGTCCGATCGCGGCGGCTATGCGCGCTGCGGTGTTCATGGTTCCCCCCTAGTCAATTGGTCTGCCGCACGGACCGTTGCTGTTGCGGTTACGCGGCCCGATGGACCGGTAGGTTCATGATTGCTTCGAATGCGATCAGGGTCAACGGTCGCCACTACGCCCGAGCGCAGCACCGGTGCGCTTCATCTGCGAGCCATGTAAGCGCGCGCCCTGCAATCGGGTCGCGCAGTGCACTTGCGGGAATCGCGGGAAAAACGATGGCCGCGATTCTCAGCGGTTAACGTCGCCGAATGATGCCGTCGAAAGGACTCCGCCTAAAGGACGTCCAAGGGAACAACATGTCCACAGCAGCAAAGTGTCTCCCCGGATTCGTCGCGGCGGCGTCGCTGTTACTCGCGGCATGCAATGGCAAAACCGGTATCAGCGCCGACAACGGCAGCGTGAGCGCCGAGGCCGGCGCCCTGGTAGTCGACAAGGGTCAGCTCTCCTCCGATGTGCAGGCACAGCTGACGCAGAAACTTGGCAAACCAGTACCGACAGTGAACTGTCCAGACGACCTCGACCCCGACGTCGGTGCCACGACCACCTGCACGATGACCGACCCTACGGGCATCTACGACGTCACGGTCACAGTCACCACGGTGGACTGGACCGGCTTCGGGAACTTTGGGGTGGGCAACGCGCAGTTCGACGTAAAGGTGGCCGACAAACCTCACGGGGCCGGGAATTGAGCAGGCCCGCAGCATAAGGTTGGCTGTGGCCGGGCGACGACAGCGATACGCATTCGCATTGCTGGCCTACTCCTTCGTCGCCATCATGATCGGCACCACGCTGCCCACACCGATGTATGCGTTGTACGCGGATCGCATGCACTTCTCCGTCCTGACCACCACCATCATCTTCGCGATTTACGCGACCGGTGTGTTGTCGGCGTTGCTGCTCCTAGGTAGCTGGTCAGACGCCATCGGCCGACGTCCGCTGCTGCTGGCGGGGGCTGCGTTCGCGCTGGCCAGTGCGGTGGTCTTCCTGACGGCGGATTCGGTACCCACGCTCATGATCGGCCGTGTGCTGTCCGGGTTGTCCGCGGGTTTGTTCACTGGTACAGCCACGGCGGCGGTAATCGAAGCGGCTCCGCCCGGTTGGCAGGATCGGGCTCCCGCTGTCGCGACGATGGCCAACATCGGCGGACTCGGCCTCGGACCGGTGCTGGCGGGCATCTTGGTGCAGTACGCACCGCACCCGATGCAGCTGACATTCATCGTGCACATGGTGCTCGTCGTGTTGGCGGTCGCGGCAGTGCTGCTGGTACCGGAAACCTCAAGCCGCACAGGTCGAATCAGCCTGCAACGCATCTCGGTGCCCCCACAGGTGCGGACCGTCTTCATCACCGCGTCGTTGGCTGCTTTCGCGGGGTTCTCCGTCACCGGACTCTTCGGTTCAGTGGCACCGGCCTTCTTGTCAGGTGTCGTCGGGATCGACAATCACGCACTGGCCGGACTTGTCTCGGGGGCGATTTTCGGTGCGTCGGCGCTCACCCAGTTATTCGCAGTCCGCATCCCGACGAGTCGCGCGGTCGCTGTTGGCTGCGCGATCCTTGTCGTCGGCATGGTAATTCTCGCTACCGCACTTCACTTCTCGTCACTGCTCGGATTGGTTGCCGCCGCTGTTGTCTCAGGCATAGGTCAGGGAATCAGCTTCAGTCGTGGACTGGCGGCGGTGGCCGAACAGACACCCCCGGAACGACGCGCCGAAGTCAGTTCGACCTACTTCGTGGTCGCCTACGTTGCACTCGCAGTGCCGGTGATCGGGGAAGGATTCGCTTCGCGTGCGTGGGGACTCCGCGCCTCCGGCATCGGGTTCGCCATTGCCGTTGGGGTTCTGGCATTGGCATGCCTGGGTGCGATTCTCTGGCAGGAATACGGGCCGGCAACCCGCACGGCCCAACCATCTTCTGCCACAACGCCTTAGCTGCGCATGCCGGATTAGCCGCTCCTGCGGCGGAACTCCCGGCGATTCTCCATCGGCCCATTGGCCCGAGACTGCTTGCCGCCGGCGTCTTTGTGCACGCCGCCACTGTCGGACTTCGCCTTCTTGCGCTCCAGTGCCTCGCGAAACCTGCGCTTGGTCTCGTCCTGGGGATCAGTTTCTGAATCAGCCATGCTGGCAGGGTAACGCGGTAACCCCACGGGGGTAACGAACAGTCAGCGCATCCCCGGCGGCATGCCGTAGATACGCGAGATCGGCAGCGTCAGGAGTACCCGCCGGTCAGTCACCATCGCACGCCGGTATTCGTCCCAATCCGGGTGGTCGCCCGCAATGTTCCGGTACAGCGCAATCAATGCCTCGACGGTGTCATCGTGCGGCGATGCCGCCTCCGGCGTCAGGATCGCGTTACCCTCCGCGACCGCGTAAGACCAGCCGTCATCAGAACTCACCAGAATCGAGGCCCTGGGATCGCGACGCAGATTGCGGGTCTTGGCCCGAGGTTCGGTCACCGATACCTGAATCACAAGATTGCGCGGGTCGAGGTGGTAGGTCACATTCGACAGTTGAGGACGACCGTCACCTTTGATGGTGGCCAGGACTGCCAGCGAGTTGCCTGCGATCAATGCCAGTAGCTTGTCGTCAAAAGCGTCGCGAACCATGGCTCGACACTACGCGCCAACCCCGGTGACGATTCGTGGTTAGTATCGCGATCGTGGACGCCTCGGGACCCGCCGCGTGACCCGCCCTGGGACCCGCTACGTGGCATTTCTGCGCGGTGTCAACGTCGGTGGCGTGAATCTGAAGATGGCCGACGTCGCCGCGGCATTGACCGATGCCGGCTTCAGCAATGTGCGAACTGTCCTCGCCAGTGGCAACGTCGTACTGACGTCGGAACTCGATACCACCGCAGTGCGCACGAAAGCCGAGGCGGCGCTGCGCGAATCTTTCGGCTATCAGGCATGGGTGTTGGTTTATGAGTTCGACGCGGTCCGCGCGATCGCCGACAACTACCCCTTCGAGCCGGAATTGGACGGCTATCACTCCTACGTGACGTTCGTCAGCGACCCTGACGTTCTCGACGAGTTAGCCGCACTTGCGGCCGACGCCGGACCCGACGAGCGGATCACCAGCGGTCAGAATGTGCTCTATTGGCAGGTAGCCAAGGCGAGCACCCTCAACTCGGCGATCGGCAAAACGATGGGCAAGACCCGCTACCGATCCTCAACGACCACCCGCAACCTACGCACGCTGGCCAAAGCGCTGCGCTGAGCATTACTGTTTGCAGCGATGAATGAACCAGCAAACAACAGGGCCGACGCCAACCAGCTCAGCGGTGTATCCGAGACCGCGCTGGCAACCCTCAACAGCAGGGCTTTCCAGGCAGGCCTCCCGGACCCTCTCATCCACGACCCAGTGGCTGCCAAACTCGTCGACGCCATCGACTTCGACTTCGGCAAGTTCGGCCGAAGCCAGCAGGGCCAGGAATTCGCCCTGCGCGCACTGGCGTTCGACGGGTGCGTGCAGCGGTATCTCAGCAAGCACCCGAATGCGACCGTTGTCGCGTTGGCCGAAGGCCTGCAGACCAGCTTCTGGCGGCTGAGCGAGGCGCTGCCCGAGGCTCAGTTCAAGTGGTTGTCGATCGATTTCCCGCCCATCGTTGAGTTGCGGGACCGTCTGCTGCCGACCTCGCCGCGCGTCACCAACCTCGCGCAGTCGGCTCTCGACTACAGCTGGATGGACAAGGTGGACACCAGCGACGGAGTCATCGTCACGGCCGAGGGCTTGCTGATGTACTTGCAGCCCAATGAGGCGATCGATCTGATCGCCCAGTGCGCCAAGCGATTCAGCGGTGGCCAGATGGTATTCGACCTGCCGCCGACCGTAATCAAGCTCATGCCCAAAGGCGCGAAGATGGGCAAGAACTACCGCTGGCCACCGATGCCGTTCACGCTCTCGGCCAGCCAGCTGGCTAACCTGCCCAAAACCGTACCGGGAGTTCGCGCCGTGCACGACGTCCCCATGCCGAAGGGACGCGGGCTGCTGTTCGGCAAGATTGTTCCCTCATTGTGGGTATTCCCACCGCTCAAGCCGTTCCGCGGCGCCTACACCGTCCTGGAATTCGACTAGACCTCACCGAACGCGTCATCGAGATACCGCACCGCCTCGACGCGGCCCAGACCCAACGCGCGGGCAGCTTGCGCATAGGTTTGCGCTGCGGTAGCCATCGCAGCGTCGGCCGGGTCCACCCGGGCCACGAAACTCCCTAACCGACCGCGGGTTTCGACGACTCCGGCGGACTCAAGCTCGCGATAAGTGCGGGCCACGGTGTTGACCGCCAGCCCCAACCTGCCGGCAAGTTCGCGAACCGTCGGCAACCTCGTGCCCGGAACCAACTGACCGTCCCGCACCCCGTCGATGATCTGAGTTCGCAATTGATCGAACGGTGGCCGCGCGCCGTGCGGGTCCACTCGCAGCCAATCGCCCATGTCCGACACATCCTCAGTATCCGCGACGGCTATTTTGGAGATGTGCGTATCGCAGTGCTCAGTGGAGCGGGGATCTCGGCCGAGAGTGGTGTGCCGACATTCCGGGACGACGCGACCGGCCTCTGGGCGAAGTTCGACCCCTATGAGCTCTCGAGTACGGACGGTTGGCAGCGCCATCCCGAACGGGTGTGGGCCTGGTATCTGTGGCGGCATCACCTAGTGGGGCGGGTTGACCCGAACGACGGCCATCGTGCGGTGGCTGACTGGCAGGACCACGCGAACGTCACCGTAATCACCCAGAACGTCGATGATCTGCACGAACGGGCCGGCAGTCGGACGGTGCACCACCTGCACGGCAGCCTTTTTGAGTTCTGGTGCGATACCTGCGGCGCTCGCTACCACGGCCCATTGCCAGACATGCCGCATCCGGAACTGGAGAAGGCCCCGCCGGACTGCGAATGCGGTGGACTCGTCAGGCCAGGCATCGTGTGGTTCGGCGAGCAACTGCCCGATGCACCTTGGCAGGCAGCGGTTAATGCAGTCGCCACCTGCGACGCGCTGGTGGTCGTTGGCACATCGGGCCTCGTTTACCCGGCAGCAGGTTTACCCGATTTCGCCCTGGCGGCCGGCGCAGTCGTGATCGAGGTCAACCCGGAACCCACTCCGTTGTCGAGCGACGCGACGTTGACCATTCGAGAGAGTGCCAGCACGGCGCTGCCGCGACTGATGCACCAACTGCCAGCGCTGCTGGGTCGTTAGCCGTTCTTGAGCGCCCGGCCCAACGCCACTTCCATCACTGGCGTCGGTATCCATGCCGGGAATTGCGCCTGCCTGCGTGACCTGTCAATGACGAACCCCGCCGCCGTGACCGCGGATTCCGTATCGCGATGCGTGTGGCAGTTGCCCACCAGTCGCGGCCACACGGTCGCATCGGCCAACCGCTGCAATCCGCCCCGCAGTCCCGGGCTGGCGACATGCTCGAGGTATCGCAGTTCGCCGCCCGGCTTGAGCACCGAATGGACGTTTCGCAAGACTCCCCCGGGATCCTCGACCGAGCACAACACCATGGAGCACACGACCGCATCGAACGGCTCGCCGACCGGCCCAGCTCCAGAAAACGTCTCGACGGTTGCCGGAAGGACGGTCACCGGCACAGTTGCCTCAGTGGCCGCGGCCCCGGCTTTGGCTGTCAGGTGCACCTCAGGCTCGAGTGCCACCACCTCAGTGACGGTCTCGGGATAGAGGGCGAAGTTGGTCCCAGTGCCGGCGCCCACCTCGAGAACCCGCCCAGTCAACCCTGCCAGGTTCTCTTTTCGCAGGTCACGAAGCAGCTGCGTCTCATGGCTCGACATAAATGTCCAGACCCGGGCGAAGAACGGATTGTCGAGCATCGGTGTCCCCATAGCGTTCCTCATTCTTGTCGAACCAATCCAACCAGCACTGAGCGGACCTACTCGCGAGTAAGAATTGCCAGCGTTTTCCGAAACGTGACTCAATGATTCCTTAATGGTTACCCATAAGCTCATCGTCATGTGGATCGACGACACCAGTGCCGATGTCATCAAAGTTGACTTCGAAGCGCTCTACCACGGTGATTTCTTGGTAGAGGGCGATACTTCGGAGCAATTCGAAGATCGGCCCCCTCTGGCCAACGCCAGCTGACCATTCCGACCGTCAACGGTTAGGCCGTTGACAGTTGGCTTGATTTCGTGCGCAGCACGACATCAGTGCCCGCCTGTTCAGGCGGGCATTTTTGCGTTCTGACCAGCTGTAACCATCCCTGCTAGCCGGCCCGTGATGAGCTCTTCAGCCTCATTGACCATGCGCGAGACCAACTCCCCGACCGTCGGGATGTCGTTGATCAGACCCATCGCCGTTCCGACCGTCCAGATACCCGCGTCCACATCGCCCTCATCGAATACCCGCCGCCCGCGCACCCCTGCAACGAGATCCTTGATATCGCCGAACTGCCCGCCACCATTGAGGATTTCCACCACCTCGCGCGACACGGCGTTACTGGCCACTCGTGCGGTGTTGTGCAGATTACGGAAGATCAGTTCGGTACCACGCTCATTACCAGCGACGATCGCCTCTTTGACGTTCTGGTGGATGCACGACTCGACCGTGCACATAAAGCGCGAGCCCATGTTGACGCCGTCCGCCCCCAAAGTGAGTGCGGCTACCAGCCCACGCGCATCGGCGAAACCGCCCGAGGCGATCATCGGAATCTCGATCTGGTCAGCGGCCGCTGGGATCAGCACCAAGCCTGGGACGTCGTCTTCGCCGGGGTGACCCGCACACTCGAAGCCGTCAATGCTGATGCCGTCCACGCCCAGGCTCTGCGCCTTCACCGCATGCCGCACCGAGGTGCATTTGTGCAGCACCTTGATTCCGTGGTCGTGGAACATCGGCAGGTGCGGTGCCGGGTTCGAGCCGGCCGTCTCCACGATCTTGATGTCGTTCTCGACGATGACGCGACGGTACTCGTCGTAGGGCGGTGGCGTGATCGCCGGAAGTATCGTCAGGTTCACGCCGAACGGCTTGTCCGTCATGTCCCGGGTCCGGGCGATTTCGTTGGCAAGGTCGGCTGGCGTCGGCTGGGTCAGCGCCGTGATGAAGCCCAGCGCTCCAGCGTTGGCGACCGCCGCGACCAGTTCCGCGCGGCCGACCCACTGCATGCCGCCTTGGACGATCGGATGCTCAACGCCGAACGCCTCGGTGAACTTCGTCCGGATACTCATCGGTGCTCGATTCTCTTCGCGCAAGCGCTCATCGGTGCTCGATTCTCTTCGCGCAAGCGCTCATCGGTGCTCGATTCTCTTCGCGCAAGCGCTCATCGGTGCTCGATTCTCTTCGCGCAAGCGCTCATCGGTGCTCGATTCTCTTCGCGCAAGCGCTCATCGCGGCGCCATCCGGATAGCCCCGTCCAAACGAATAACCTCGCCGTTCAGCATCGGGTTCTCAACGATGTGCACAGCCAGTGCCCCGTATTCGGACGGCTTGCCCAGCCGCGACGGGTGCGGCACTTGAGCCCCCAGCGACTGCTTGGCTGGTTCAGGCAGTCCGGCCAATAGCGGAGTATCGAACAAGCCCGGTGCGATGGTCACCACGCGGATCCCCTTGTCGGCGAGGTCGCGGGCAATCGGCAGCGTCATGCCGACCACACCACCCTTAGACGCCGAGTAGGCGGCTTGACCGATCTGTCCGTCGAAGGCCGCCACCGAGGCGGTATTGATGATGACGCCACGCTCCTGGGTGTCCGCGCTACCGGTCGCGTCAGTCTTGGCGATCCGTTCGGCGCCCAACCGCAAGACGTTGAACGTGCCGATGAGATTGATGTTGACGATCCTGGCGAACTTCTTCAACGGGTAGACGCCGCCCTTGCCCAGCACCCGAATAGCATCACCGGTACCTGCGCAGTTGACCACAATCCGAAGTGGGCCAAGAGATTCCGCGATATCAAGCGCCGCGGTGACGGCTTCCTCGTCGGTGACATCGGCCGGTGCGAACCGCACCCGGTCACCAAGTTCCCGGGCCACCTCTTCGCCGTTTGACGTGGGCAGGTCAAGGATCACCACCAGTGCGCCGCGATCCAGCAGGGCCTTGGTGGTCGCCAGGCCCAGGCCAGAGGCGCCACCAGTGACTACGGCGACAGCGTTGTTGATATCCACGAAGTTCCTTTCGACCTACTGGTTGGTTGGGACTATACCCAGTCTCGCAAAACGGCCTCGGTATCGGCACCGGCCGGACCCGGGCGGGTAGGCGCCTCGGGGATGGAGCGGGAGAACCGTGGCGCCGGCGCGGGGAAGATCCCGACGTCGTCGCGATAGAACGCATCACGCTCGGTGTTGTGCGACTCCGACTCGACCTCTCCGAACGTCAATACCGGCGTGACGCAGGCGTCGCTGGTCGCGAAAACCTCGGCCCAATGATCTCGATCGTGGGCGGCGAAAGCGGCCGTGAGCCGCTCGCGGAGTTCCGGCCAGCGGGCGACGTCGTTCTGCCGAGGAAGAGTCTCGGGATCGAGGCCCAGTTTGTCGATCAACTCGGCGTAGAACTGGGGCTCAATGGACCCGACCGCGACATATCGATGGTCGGCACACTCATAGGTGTCGTAGTAGGGAGCACCGGTGTCGAGCATGTTGGTGCCGCGCTCATCACTCCACAAGCCGGTCGCCCGGAAGGCCCAGATCATCTGCGCCAACACGCTTGAGCCATCCACCATGGCCGCATCAATGACTTGACCCTTGCCCGACCGTTCCCGCTCCCAGAGCGCTGAAAGTATCCCGACCAGCAGAAACATCGACCCACCACCGAAATCGCCGACCATATTCAGCGGCGGAACCGGCCTTTCACCGGCTCGCCCGACAGCGTGCAGCAGGCCGTTCAGCGAGATGTAGTTGATGTCGTGGCCAGCCTGCAAACTACGCGGACCTGTCTGCCCCCACCCGGTCATCCGGGCGTAGATCAAGCGCTCGTTGACCTTTGCGCAATCGTCCGGTCCAAGCCCGAGTCGTTCGGTCACGCCCGGGCGGAATCCTTCGATCAACACGTCGGCCTTGGCGACCAGGCCGAGTACCAACTCGAGATCCTTAGGGTCCTTCAGATTGGCCGCCACCGAGCGCCGATTCCGCAGCAGGTAGTCATTGCGCGGCCCCGGAAGATTGTTGGGCCGGTCGATTCTGACAACGTCGGCACCCAAGTCGCCCAAGATCATCGCCGCATGTGGGCCGGGTCCGATACCGGCCAATTCGACGACGCGCAATCCGTCCAGTGGTCCCGCCATTGTTGCCGCCCTTCGTTGGTGACCTCCGACACGGCTACTTTAGGGTTCCCCAAGTGACCAGCTATTCGGGCATCCCCGATCTCAACGTCGGACTCGACGGCGGCGTGCTGACGTTGGAGTTGAACCGTCCAGACACTCTTAACTCGCTCACCGCGCCGATGCTGAACACACTGGCCGACGCCCTGGAACAAGCCTCCGCAGACCCTCTGGTCAAGGTGGTACGCCTTGGCGGCGCTGGGCGCGGCTTCAGTTCGGGCGCGGGAATCGGCAAGGATGACCAGGTCAACGGCGTGACCCCGACCGCCAACGATGTGTTGTACGCGGCGAACCGGGCGGTGCGAACGATTGTCCAACTGCCGAAGCCTGTCGTCGCCGTCGCCCATGGGCCTGTGGCCGGTGTAGCCGTGTCGTTGGCTTTGGCATCCGACCTGGTAATCGCCTCGGAGAAGGCGTTCTTTCTGTTGGCGTTCACCAAGATTGGCCTAATGCCCGACGGCGGTGCGTCCGCCCTGGTGGCCGCTGCCGTTGGCCGCATTCGCGCAATGCGGAT
This sequence comes from Mycobacterium sp., assembly GCA_965279745.1. Classification (GTDB taxonomy): domain Bacteria; phylum Actinomycetota; class Actinomycetes; order Mycobacteriales; family Mycobacteriaceae; genus Mycobacterium. The sequence continues at coordinate 4,229,658 of OZ257262.1, read as the reverse complement.
GGCCCTTCTGGCAGAACGCATTTCAGCGGCCGAGGCGTTCGAGTTCGGATTGGTCAGCGCCGTTCATCCCGCGAATGAACTCGACACGGCTGTCGCGAAAGTGATCGACACGCTGGTATCTGGGCCGGCCGTGGCGCTGGGTAAGACCAAGCAGGCCATCAATGGCGCCACACTCACCGAGCTCGACGGCACGATCGAATTCGAGTCCGTGGGCCAACTTGAGTTGCTTGCATCGCGCGATTTCGCCGAGGGCACCGCCGCGTTCCAGCAGCATCGTTCCCCTGTATTCGCTGACACCTGAGCCATGTGTCAGTTGAGGCTCCGCCGAAGATCGCGCCATGACGAACTACACCTACCGTGCCGCGTGGTCACCGGACGTGGCGCCTACATCGGGTCTTGCCTGGAATTTCCGTCACGGTATTTCAGGGCGCTGACCCCACACGAAGCCATCGTCGGCGTCCAGCGAATGATCGACGAGGAGCTAGTCGAGCTGGCCGAATTCGGATGCACGGCACCTGCGTCTCTGATCGACCGGCACTACAGCGGCCGATTTGTTGTGCGCACGTCAGCGGCGCTGCATGCTCGTCTCATGGTTGAGGCAGCCGAACAGCGCGTGTCGTTCAACCACTGGGTGGTTCAGAAGTTGGCCGACCGACCAGTCGGGAACACACTCGACGATCTCTTCTGACCAAAAAGAATTCGACGCATCCGTCTGGTTCAGACACCATCAATGGGATGAGTACGCACGTGGATCTCCAACCGCCGGTCAGACCGACCGGCGGTTGGCGCGTGCTCGCACCGTTTCAGTTCCGGGAATACCGGCTGCTGATAACGGCCGTGTCGATCTCCATGTTCGCTGAGGGAATGTGGACGGTGGTGATGGCCTTGCAGGTCATGGCCCTTGCCGACGATCCTGCGGCCCTGTCTCTGGTCGCGTCCTGCCTAGCAGTGACCATGCTGGCCTTCATCCTTGTGGGTGGCATCGTCGCCGACCGGCTATCCCAGCGCACCATCATCATCGTCGTCGAGACGGTCAATCTGGTGACCGTGGCTGCAGTCGCACTGCTCGGCCTGTTCGGCTCACTGCGGTTGTGGCATATGGCTGTCGCCGCAGCAATGCTCGGAGCCGGAATGGCGTTCTTCTTTCCGGCCTACAGCGCATACCTGCCGCGCATCCTGCCGCCCGAGCAGTTGCTGGCGGCGAACGGTGTCGAGGGGACGATTCGTCCGACGCTGCAGCAGGCGCTCGGGCCTGCTGCGGCGGGCATGCTCGTCGGCGCGACCGTCCCGGCGCTCGGCGCAGCGACGGTGGCGACACTGTTCGCGATCGGGCTGGCACTGCTGTTGGCGATGCGCGCCGGCGCCCAACCGCACACCGTGGTCGCCACCGAAAGGCCCAATCCACTAGCCGAATTGCGCGACGGATTCCGGTTCGTGGTACGGACTGGCTGGCTGCTGTGGACGCTGCTGTTCGCGAGCATTTGGGTGCTGTTGGCTCTCGGGCCGATCGACGTGCTGCTGCCGTTCATCGCACGAGACCGGTTCCCGCATGGCGAACAGATGTATGGCTTTGTGTTGGCGGCGTTCGGGATTGGCAGCGCACTCGGTGCTATCGCGGTGTCATCGCGGCCTCTGCCGCGGCGCTACCTCACCGTGATGATGGTCATGTGGGGCGTAGGTTCGCTCCCCTTGGCCTTAGTCGGGGCCACCGATTCGTTCCCGGTGATGGCGATTGCGGTCTTCGTTGTCGGACTCTCCGACGGTGTGGGCGTGGTGATTTGGGGAACGTTGCTACAGCGGCGCGTACCTACCGAGATGCTGGGCCGAGTCTCGAGCCTGGACTTCTTCGTATCGCTGGCGTTCATGCCGCTGTCGGTGGCCTTGGCGGGGCCGTTGTCCAAGGTTGTGCCGGTTGAGCTGATCTTCGCCGTGGCGGGTATCGCCCCCGCACTGCTTGCCGGCGTTGCATTCGTCGCCGCCCGAATGGGCCGCGACGAAATTGCTCACCCCCTCAGCTGAGATGCGGCGCAGTGCTCTGAACTGCAGCGTTGTGTCGCATTTTGGGGCTCCTGTGCGTTTGCTAGTAATATTGCCTGCCGACTCCGAATCAATTCAAAAGGAGGAGCCGAAATGAATACTCGTTCCAAGTCCATCGGTGTTGCGGCGGCCCTGACCGCCATCGTCGTTGCATTTCCAACCACGATCCAGGCCTACGCCGATCCCACAACAGAACCCACTACACCGACCACGTCGCAAGCTCCGACACCCGTCGTCCAGGTGCCTGACCCCCAAGGGCCAGGATGTGACGATTACAAGAAGCGCGTGCCCACCGGCGCCGGCTCATTCGCCGGCATGTCCACCCAATCGGCCTCTGAGGCGATTGCAAGCAACCCGGATTTGAGCACATTCAGCGCCGCGCTGTCGGGCAAGCTGAACCCGGCTGTCAACCTGGTGAGCGTCCTCGACAACGGTCCATATGTTGTCTTCGCGCCCACTGACGACGCGTTCGCCAAGCTTGAACCCGCCGAGTTCGACGCGCTCAAGGCGGATCCGGTCAAGCTGACCAGCGTGTTGTACTACCACATGGTGCTCGGCTTCCTGAACCCCAATAACGTGGCCGGCACGATGCCCACCCAACAGGGCAAGGTGATCAGCGTCACCGGCAAGGGCGGCGACATCAAGATCAACAACGTCGCCAAGGTGGTGTGCGGCGGAATCACCGCCACTAACTCGGCGATCTACATGATCGACACCGTGCTCAACCCGGACGAAGCACCGGAGCCGAACTCGACGAGCACGACCCCGTCGTCGACCACGTCAACCACGCCGACGACCACCAGCTCGACGCCCACTCCGACGTCGTCGGAGACATCCACTGGGACTTCGACTGCGACGCCGACCACAACGACGTCCGCAGCCAACGGCTAGCTAACGGGCCTTCCAAACCGGCTGGCGTTGCTCGACGAACGCCCGCGGACCCTCCTTGGCGTCCTCGGACCTCATCACCGTGACGATCTCACGCATGGTGCGGTACCAGCCGGCTTGGTCGCCGGTGACTGAACCGTCATCGACGCCCAAGGCAACGCGCTTGCTGGCCTGCACGGCCAGCGGCGCGTTGATGGTGATGCGTTCGGCCAGTGCCAGCGCGGCATCGAGCGCCGGGTTTCCCGGCCCGTCCGGGACGGCCTGATTGATCAGGCCCCAGCGGAGCGCTTCGTCGGCACCAATCGGCTCGCCGGTGAACAGCATGTGCATCGCGACCTTGCGGGGCAGTTGTTCAACGATGCGGAATACGCCTCCGGCAGCGGCGATCAAGCCACGCTTGACCTCCGGCAGACCGAATTTGGCGGTCTGCGTTGCGACCACCAGATCGCTGGCGAGTGCGAGTTCGGTGCCGCCACCGAGGGCGATGCCGTTCACCGCCGCGATGGTCGGCTTGTCGATGAAGTGCTGGACGTAGCCGGCGAAACCCCATTCCGGATGTTCGGGATGAAAGAGATTCTCCCGCCGGGCAATAGCCTTCAGGTCTGCCCCTGCGCAGAACGACGCGTCTCCGGCACCGGTTATCACCACTGCCCACACGTCAGGATCGTCCTGTGCCTGTTGCAACGCGTCCCCGACCGCGGTGCTCACCGCGCCGTTGATTGCGTTACGGGCTTCCGGTCGATTGATAGTGATCACCAACACGTTTCCGGTCCGCTCGGCAAGAGCGGCCGGGGCCACCGAGTCGGTCACAGCAATTCGAGGATTGTGGCGTTGGCCTGGCCGCCACCTTCGCACATCGTCTGCAGTCCGTATCGAATTCCCTTGTCACGCATGTGGTACAGCAGTGTGGTCATGATGCGGGCACCGGAGCCACCGAGCGGATGACCGATCGCTATCGCGCCGCCGTTCGGGTTGAGCTTCTTCTCGTCGACACCGATATCCTTGAGCCACGCCAGCGGAACTGGCGCGAATGCCTCGTTGACCTCGAACACGCCGATGTCGTCAACACTCAGTCCGGAGCGCTTCAAGACCTTCTGCGTCGCCGGGATCGGCGCGCTCAGCATCATTACCGGATCGGCACCGGCAAGCGTGGCCGCGTGTACCCGGGCAATCGGTTTGAGCCCCAATGCCTTTGCCTTCTCGGCAGACATGAAAAGTAGCGCGGCCGCGCCGTCGGAGATCTGGGAGGCGTTGCCGGCGTGGATCACGCCGTCCTCCTTGAAAGCGGGCTTCAGCTGAGCCAACTTCTCAAGAGTGGTTCCACGGCGGATTCCTTCATCTTTCAAAACGGCATTTCCGTCCGTGTCGACTATCCCTACGATCTGATCGTCGAATGCGCCGGAATCCTGTGCTGCGGCTGCCTTTTCGTGGGAACCGATCGAGAATTCATCGAGTGCGGTGCGGTCCAGGCCCCACTGCTCAGCCATCATCTCCGCGCCCACACCTTGATTCGGGGTCCGGTCATAGCGGCTCTTGAATCGCGCCGGGTAAGGCCTTCCTCCGTTGGCCAGCGACGAGCCCATCGGGGTACGGGACATCGATTCGACACCGCCGGCGACGACAACGTCATAGTGACCGGCCACCACACCCGCAGCAGCAAAATGCACCGATTGCTGGCTGGATCCGCACTGGCGATCGACGGTCACCCCAGGCACAGACTCGGGCCAGCCGGCCGTCAGCACCGCAGTGCGGGCGATGTCGAGCGCCTGCTCCCCCGCCTGCATGACGCAACCCCAAATCACGTCGTCAACGATCTCGGGATCAATGCCTGCCCGCCCGGCGAGCCCATTGAGGACCTGCGCCGACAGTTCGGCGGGGTGCACGCCGGACAACCCGCCGTTGCGCTTGCCGACCGGTGAGCGCACTGCTTCAACAATTACCGCTTCAGCCACGACCATCTCCTTCTGAAGCCCCTTCTGAAGCCCCTCTTGAAACATGAACAGGCACGTCATCCTCCCAGGGCTGCCGCACCACCATGTCAGCGACGTTCACGAAACCGCGCTCGAACTCGCCGGTCGCTGCGTCGACGAGTCGGTAATCCTGACGCTGACGGTGCATCGGCTGGGCATCGAGGATCACCACGCGCACTTCGCCGGGCTCGAAATGGCAACGTTGCTGGAGTGCTGAGATGAGTTGTTCGTTATGCATATGTCCGTCGCCGAAATTCCAGCCGATCGCCATGCTGCAGATTCGTTCGCCGTCGGTGACGGAGAAATCGGCTTCGTTGTATCCGGCCATTGCGCGGTGGGCAAGGGTGAACAGCGCCCGACCGTGGGTGTTGAAGGCGCGGAAGGCATATCCCATGTAGATCGGGATCTCCGCAGCCTCCTTGCTGCCGTAGAACTTTTCGAGTTGCGCAGCAGGCATATTCGCAATCGCGACAATGCCATCGGCGATCTTCTTTTCGGCCGACGGCCTAATACACCACAGTGTGGTGTCCCAGTTGCCGGCGTAATAGCGCATGCCGGGCAGGAAGGAGACCTTGCGCGGGAACAGATTTCCGATCACCACGGTCGTGACCAGCACGGCGAAAATCACCAAGGGCATCGGGTTGGTCAGGTCGCCGATGCCGATACCGGCGTGGGCGTAGAACAGCGTCAAGACACTGAAGATCATGAACACATTCCACTCCAGCGGTACCCCCATCGGGATCGCGCTCAGGATGCCCAGATGGAAGCCGACCATCGCTATCGTCGCGACCGTCGTCACCACGCCCCCGTGGGAGAAGAACAGCACCAGAGGTATTCCGATCTCAATCACTGAACTGAGGTACGCGAACCACCGGGCCGCCGGGCCGGGCCGCAGATCGTGTGGGAATTTCTCGAAGAAGGCCCGTTTGAGTGCACGCGGTCGGACCACCGGACTGTTCGACATCATCGTCGCAATGACGAACGGGAAGTGCTTGGTCAGCTTCGAACTGGCAGCGCCTATCCAGATCATCAGGCACACCAATTTCGCGGCGATGATGATGTTCACGCCGCCAACCAGGAATGCCACCGTGAACGACGCGTACACCTCTCCGCGGGCTGCCAGGAAGATCACCTTGTCGCGCAGACTGACCAACGCCAGCAGACTCAAGATGGTGACGATCTGCCAGGTTGGCAACAGACCCACGGTGGTGCCGAGCGCCGGGATTGGCCCGGTGCCATTAGAGAACAACGCAACCACCAGCATCACCAACAGCGCCGCGTACAGCGCGACGTCGATCGGTTCGCGGTTGGTGCCCTTCGTCAACGGGACTCTGCTGGGCCATGGCGGCAACCGAATTGTGTTCGGCCGCAACCAATACAGAATTGAGCCCATCGGCGGATAGAACCGATTGTTCAGCGGGCCGAAGCCACAACCCAGGCCGACCACCTCGAAAAGCATGGTGTACAGCACGACCTTCTGGAACACGATGGGTTCCGACCACCACGATCCGATGTTGCCGAAACCATCGATACCTTTGGTGGCCAATGCGAACAGCGCGCCGACGAAGATATACGCGAAGATCTTCAGGACGTAGAACAGATGCAATGCCACCGGCGTTCCGAAGCCCACCCCGGCCCAGTGCCGGGCCATCGGCCGGATTCGTTCGGCCCGAGTGCCCGTGCTCCACTCGGCGAAGTCGATGACGGGTACTTCCTGCTTCAGAAACCCCACGATGACAAATCTAGCGCTGAGCGAAGGCGAGCGGTGTACTCATCGACATCGACATTGCCGGCATCGGCGTGGATGCTGATCGCGATACGATCACCAATGCCGTGCACACCATGAGTGAGGCTCATCATCGGCGACAGGGCCGGAAACCCTGCGGTGAGAATCACCGGACAGCCGCCGAACGTCAGATCCGCCGGTCCGCGGTTGACACTGGACACCACCGTATTGCCGGTCACCGTCGACAACCGCGCAGAGGCATCGAACCGACGAACTCCCCATCTCAATAGCGGGGCCGGGACGGCGGCAACGGCAGCCGCCGAGGCCTGAACCGCCGGGTGCCGTCCGCGCCGACGGTGCCCGGCCAATTCCGCCGCGACCCGCCTAGCCCTCTCGATACGGTCCAACTCCGGGTAAAGACCGACGCCGACATTCCGGAAATTGTTGTGCGCACTGGCATCTTGCAGCACCGCCACCGGAACTTCGGCGCCCAACTCGGCAACCTCCTCACCGCGAGCGCCCAAATATCCGCTGAGGGCGTCCGCAATCGCCACCAACGTGCCAGTCGTCACCGTGGGTCCCGGCAGCCGGTCCGCGTGCACCGCGATTGTCCGCAGGGCGGCCCTTCCGCTGGGAGCTCGGTTGATGCTGAGCACCGGTCGAGGTTGACTCTGCACAGCGGGAATCAGTCCCGCCGCAGCGTCGCGCACCAGCTGCCGGTGCTCGGCCGCCGCGGAAGCCGCGCGCACGGCGAAGCATCCACGGTCCGGCGCTTCAACCGCAGGCACCCGCCGTACGCGGCCCAGCAGTGCACCGGCGAGCGCCGCGGATCGGCCGCCATCGCCAAGCGAGTGCGATATCTGGACCACCACCACCGACCCAGCGCCGCCCACCCCGGGGATACCGGCCACGTCTGGGAAAACATATACACGCCAACACATTCGGTGCATGTCGAGTTGCCGACGACCCAGCCGCGCAACCGCGTCCATGCAGACCGCCCAGTCACTGCCGTCAACCTCGCGCACGGTGAACTGCTCCAGGTCCACCCCACCCCTCACCCAGCTGGGATAGCGCCAGGCGATGTCGTCCCGCACCTGAAACTGGAGATCCTCAGAGGCGGCCGCACGCCGGTGCAACTCCTCGACCGCAGCCTCCAGTCGCGGCGGTGAACCATCAAATGCGTACAACAGGAACTGGTCGTTGGGAACCTTGGCCGACATCCAGAACATCTGCGCGTCAACCGCCGCCATGGGTCGGGTTCCGGACATGAGCGCGATTCTCCGTCTGGGGTCCACCGCCGCCGACGCGGGGCTACGATTCGGCCCGTGGCACTCCCAGAACCAGGCAAGGGGCGCGCCGCCCTAGTAACCGGCGCTTCAGCGGGCATCGGTGCGGAAATAGCCCGTGAACTAGCTAAACGTGGGCATCGGGTGGTGCTCGTCGCCCGAAGTGCCGACAAGCTCAATGAGTTGGCGGCGGAACTCGGTGATCGCGGTTCGGTCCTGCCGGCCGATCTCTCCGTCCCGGCCGACCGCGCCAATTTGCCGGGTCGGGTGGCCGCGCTCGGCTTAGAGGTGGACATCTTGATCAACAATGCCGGGCTGGGCACGGTCGGCCCCATCGCCTCCGCTGACCCACGGGCAGAGCTGAATGTCGTCGAGGTCAACGTGGCCGCGGTGGTTGAACTGTGCACCCGGTTCATCCCCGCCATGGTGAGCAACCGGCGCGGGGCAATTCTCAACGTGGCTTCAGTGGCGGCGTTCGGCCCTTTGCCGGGGCAGGCCGTCTACGGGGCCGCGAAATCATTCGTGCTGTCCTACACCCAAGCGCTGCGCCAGGAGCTCAAAGGAACCGGAGTCACGGCGACGGCTTTGTGCCCCGGCCCAGTACATACCGAGTTCGGCAAGATCGCCGGATTCACCAGCGAGGAAGAGTCGGTTCTGCCCGAAATACTCTGGGTGTCACCGGAAGACGTCGCACTCGCTGGGGTGAACGGCTTGGCGGCGGGCAAAGGTGTGGTGGTGCCGGGCTGGATCAACAACGCCGCATCGGCGATCTATCAACACGCGCCGCGTCAACTCTTGCTACCGATATTGGCCCGAAACCATCCAGGGCTTAAGAAGACTCGCTGAGATAGGCGGCGATCAGATCCGCGACAACCTCGGGTTGCTCCAGTTGCAGGAAGTGCCCGGCGTGTTCGACGACGGCCGCGTCGCTGCCGTCCGGCAGCCCAACACCTACCCATCGCGTGAAATCCGCTGTCATGCATCCATCGTCGCGCCCGTGCAGGTACAGCGTTGGAACCCGCGGCGACTCCGTCCACCAGCGGTGCAATTCGGCATAGCGAGCCGGCGGACGGGTGTTTCGGATAGTCGCCCGGTACACCCCCAGCGCCGCCCGCCAGCGGTCCGGAGCGCCGATCGCGGCATCCACGTGACGCAGGTCTTCGGCGGCACTGGACGAGCTGTATCCCGGCGACCACCGGCGCCACAACAGTGGCACGATCCACGACGCCGATCGCTCGGGCAGCACGGGAAGCTGGAAGTAGCTGATGTACCAACTGCGCAGGAATTGCGCCGGCAAGAGGCGCAGCAACGCCGCCCGACCGTCGCCTTGGGCGGCTGTCCGCAACGCGGCCGACGGCGGAACCGACATCACGACGGCTTTGGCGAACGGACTGTCCGGCATTGCGGCCAACCCGGTTGCCGTGATGGCACCCCAGTCATGACCGATCACCACATCACGATCGGTGGGACCACAGGCAGCCCGTACCAGCAGCGCGTCATCCATCAGAGCACCGATGTGGTAACTCCGATCCGACGGGATGGATGACGGCACATAGCCGCGCATGAATGGCGCAACGACCCGGAAGCCGGCGGCCACCAACCGCGGAGCCAACTTCCGGAACCCATAGGCGGTGTCCGGAAAACCATGCAGGCACAACGCAATCGGGGCCGCCGGGTCATCTTGCGGCCCCCAGGTCAGCGCCTTCAATTGCACCGCAGGGGCGTCGACATCGATCCAGCGTGGCGCGGTCATCTCACCTCAGATCGGGTCGAATCCGGAAATCAACCAACGATCGCCGACCTTGTCCAGGGTCACCCGGACACTCGACGCGGCAGTGCTGGGCTTCCCCGAGCCCATCGTGGTCGTCTGGTCCACGAGTACCAGAACGACGGCATGATCCGCCTTGGCTGACACCGACCCCGCCCCGCGCACGTCGGCAACCGCGGACATCTTCTTTTCCTTGGCACCCGGTATGACGACGGCGTTCACCAGTTGCGTGTAGGCGTCGAGGAACGCCCCAGTGAGGCGGGCCCGGGCGGCGCCCAAATCCTTCTCGACCGTATCGGCCCGATAGCTGAGCAGCGCGACGGTTGAGTCACGCGCAGCACTGACCGATTCAATGCGGGCCTGGTCAGCATCGCGTCGCGTGGAGTCCTCCCACCGCAGGAGTCCGGCCGCCCCGCCCAACACCAGCGCCAGCGCCGGCAACACCAGGTAGGCCACCAACTGGGTCCAGCTGATCCGGCCTTTCAATGAAGTGGGTTTCAGTGAACGGAATTTCATTGGATGGGCTCCACTCTCGAAACCTTGGCTTCGTCGCCTACCTTCTTGACCGTCACCCGCAACCGCCAGGACCGCAGCGGTTGGTCGGCCCCGCGATTGGAGCTTTTGATGGTCATGACCACCAGAACCCGACCCTCATTACCGCCCACCGACTCGAGTCCGGCCTCGGTCACAGTGCCGGCGGACTTGGACTGCGTCTGCTTGACGAAGTCGGCGAAGGGCTGGGCCCGTTTGGTGAAGTCGTCGTAGAACTGGTCGGTGGCCGAGTCGAGGATTCGCTGCACATCGGCATCGGCGTGCTCGTAGCTGATGGTAGTGAGGTTGATAGCGCCTTGCCGGCCAGCCTCTACCAGGAGCTGCTGCAGCCGCTCGGACTGTTCAGCCTGGTAGGCCCGGAATCCCAGCCAGCCGGTGAGCCCGGCAAGCACCACGACCACAGCCATTCCGACAGCCAGTGCGAGGCGCTGTGGGGAGCCGTTGGCCCAGCTGCGGGCACGCTCAAGCCGCCCCTCCCTGGGCTCCGCCGCTGTGGCAGCAACTTCCTCCGCGTCCGCCCCGGCTTCTCCCCCGGTGTCCCCGTCGGACAAGTCGAGGACAACCTCGTCAGCCACGCCTGGACTGGCAACCTCGTCGGCATCGGCCATGTTCGCTCCTTGCGGTCGCATGCGGCGACAGGCTACCCCGGCGGCCTGGAGCGATCGCCGAACGACTCTCGACGGCCTCAGGTGCGGACGCTCTGGCGGCTGGGTAACGTCCTGAGCAGAGTCGGCTTGAGAGGATGCCCGTGAGCAGTACGCACAGTGGTCGGCAGACCGTCGAGTTCCACGGCGAGAACGGGCTGACGCTGGCCGCCGACGAATGGAACCGCGACCAGGGGGCAGAACGGCCCACCATCGTGCTGTTGCACGGCGGTGGGCAGAACCGGTTCTCCTGGAAGAACACCGGCCAAATTCTGGCCGACCATGGCTTCCACGTGATCGCTCTCGACGCGCGCGGGCATGGCGACAGCGATCGGGCGCCGACGGCGGAGTACACCATCGAAGCCTTCGCCGAGGACGTGCATCACGTACTCGATGAAGTTGGCCGTCCGGTGGCGCTGATCGGAGCCAGCATGGGTGGCTTGACCAGCCTCCTGGTCGCCGATCAGGCCGGTCCGGAGAAGGTAACCTCGATTGTTCTGGTCGACGTGGTGCCGCGGTTCGAGAAGGACGGTGGCGCCCGGATCCGTGACTTCATGTTCCAGCATGTGCACGGATTCGACACCCTCGAGGAGGCTGCCGACGCGATCGCCGGCTACCTGCCGCACCGGAAGCGGCCGAGCAACCTCGACGGCTTGAAGAAGAACCTTCGGCATCGAAATGGTCGCTGGTACTGGCACTGGGATCCGGCGTTTCTCGCCACACCTGGAGACGATGTCTTCGTCAGTGTAGAGCGACTCGAACAGGCCGCGGCCAACCTGACGGTCCCGATCCTGTTGATCCGGGGGAAGCTCTCCGACGTCGTCAGCGCCGAGGGTGTTCAAGACTTCCTCACCAAGGTGCCCGCGGCAGAGTTCGTCGAACTCTCCGACGCCGGCCACACCGCAGCCGGTGACGACAACGACGCATTCAGCGAAGCAGTGGTCGCGTTCGTCACCCGCTGACGACGGTCACTCCGGCGATGAGTCGCCTGTGGCGCCAGTGAGGCGCTCATGCAGCTTGCCGCGTATCTCGTCGGGTGTGTAGGCGCGACGACGTTGCTGGTCCCTCGCGACCAGCACGCCACCTGCTGCCACCCCGACCGCACCGGCCAGGCCAAGCCATTTCCAGATGCAACGCATGTCGATCAGGTTATGCGCAGGGGCGGGTGCTGTCTCTTAAGCTGCCCTGGTGAATGCGCACACCGTGTCGCTGACCCAGGCGCTGGCCGAGACCCGCACCGGGGACATCTGGTTGTTCCGGGGCGGATCCAGGCCGGACCGAGCGATCCAGACCCTGACCAACAGCCCGGTGAACCACGTCGGTATGACGGTGGCAATCGACGACCTGCCGCCCCTGATGTGGCACGCCGAACTTGGCAACAAGCTGCTCGACCTCTGGACGAACACCAACCATCGTGGCGTTCAACTCAATGACGCTCGGGCCGCGATCGAGCAGTGGCTGCACCACTACGGCCAGCGGTGCTGGCTGCGGCAGTTGAGCCCGCAACCCAGTCGGGAACAAGAAGAGCGCATGCTGCAAGTCATCGCCCGAATGAACGGCACTCCGTTTCCGTCCACCGCACGTCTGACCGGACGTTGGATCCGCGGCCGACTTCCGACCGTCAGCGACTGGACCCGTGGAATTCCAGTGGTACACAAAAAGGTTCGGCAGACCGCCGAACGCCGCAAGACCGAGAAGCGGGAGTCCGGTTTGGAAACCGCCTACTGCGCGGAGACCGTCGCAATCACCTACGAGGAGATGGGTCTACTGCACACCGAGAAGACCGACAACTGGTTTGACCCCGGCGTGTTCTGGAGCGGTGATGCGATGCCATTGGCCCCCGGCTCTCGCCTGGGCGCTGAAATCGCTGTGATTGCAGACTGATTCGTTTAGGTGATGGTCACTGAGCAGTATCGGCACCGCTAGTCGCGCAGCGGTCAACGCCGACCCGAGTCGATAAGTGCGTACATCACATCGTCGGTCACGGCCATATCCCCCTTGGAGACCAGACGGCCGTCCGCCGCTCGCTCCAGTCGCGCTATCCGGCCAGCTAAACGTTGAAGCGGAACTCCACCACGTCGCCGTCGGCCATCACGTAGTCCTTGCCCTCCATGCGAACCTTGCCGGCAGCCTTTGCCGCTGCCATGGACCCGGCCCCGACCAAGTCGTCGAACGACACCACTTCAGCTTTGATGAAGCCCTTCTCGAAATCGGTGTGAATCACCCCGGCCGCTTTTGGCGCGGTATCACCCTGACGGATCACCCACGCCCGCGCCTCTTTCGGGCCTGCGGTCAGGTAGGTCTGCAACTTGAGAGTGTGAAAGCCCGCGCGCGCCAACGCATCAAGCCCACGCTCCTGCTGGCCGATCGATTCCAGCAACTCGGCAGCCGATTCGTCATCGAGTTCAGCCAACTCGGACTCGATCTTGGCGTCGAGGAACACCGCATCGGCAGGCGCGACGGCCGCGCGTAGCGCATCGACACGGGCGGCGTCGGTCAGGATCGACTCGTCACAGTTGAACGCATAGAGAAATGGCTTGGTGGTCAACAGGTTCAGCTCACGCAGCAACGCCCAGTCGCCCTTCGAGCCGAATAGCGTTGCGCCCGTGTTCAAGATCTCCTGGGCGGCGACCGCCGCCTCGTGAATCGGCTTGCGTTCCTTGCTGGTGCGGGCTTCCTTCTCCAGTCGGGGCAGCGCCCGCTCCAATGTCTGCATGTCGGCCAAGATGAGTTCGGTTTCGATCACCGCGATATCGGACTCTGGGTCGACCTTGCCGTCAACATGCACCACATCGTCGTCGGCGAACACACGGACCACCTGGCAGATGGCGTCGCACTCGCGGATGTTGGCCAGGAACTTGTTGCCCAGCCCGGCCCCCTCCGAAGCGCCCTTCACGATCCCGGCGATGTCGACGAACGTGACCGGTGCCGCGATGATGCGTTCCGACGAGAAGATCTCGGCGAGCTTCCCCAACCTGGGGTCGGGCAGCGCGACGACGCCCTCATTGGGCTCGATCGTGGCAAACGGGTAGTTCGCCGCCAGCACGTTATTGCGGGTCAGCGCATTGAAGAGGGTTGATTTCCCCACGTTGGGCAGACCGACAATTCCGAGGTTCAGGCTCACGGACTCCAGAGTCTAGGAGGACATCGGCGCGCCAGCGCACGCTGACCGCCGACAACCACCTGAAACGGTACGGTCTAGGGGTGTCAGCACAGCGGTCCACGTCGGCGTTTTCTGCCGATCGACGCTCTGCCTACCCCGGTCTACCTGGGGTTCCGTGGTGGGCAGCGGTAATCATCGCCCTCTTCGCAACAGTAATCGGGATCTTCTTCGATGCGGGCGACCATGAGCTCGGCGCCGCATTCGCCACGCTGTACGTATTCGGCTGCGTGCTGGCCGTATTGGCCGTCCGCCAATCCGGCATTTTCACCGCGGTCATCCAACCGCCGATGATCTTGTTCGCTGCAGTGCCCGGGGCTTATTTCCTGTTCCACGGCGCCAAGTTCGCCGATCTGAAGGACACGCTCATCAGCTGCGTGTACCCGCTGATCGAACGGTTTCCCCTGATGCTGTTCACCTCCGCGGGTGTGCTGCTGATCGGGATGGCGCGCTGGTACTTCGCGACTGCGGTCCGTCCAACCGTTTCCACTGCACCCGGCAAAGACACCGACACAGACGGCGGCGCCAACGGCACGATCATCAGCCGGTTCACCGCCTTCGGCGCCACGTTCGCCTCGCGATTGCGCCGGAACCCCACGGCTCCCGCGGACCGCGCTGATGAGCGGCAGAAGCGCCAACACTCACGCCGCCCCACTACCGGACAGAAACGCCCACGGTCAGGTGAGCGCTCGGCAGCTACTCGTACTCGGCATGCCCGCCCGCCGGTGGACGACATCATCGAACCTCCGCCGGAGCGGCGGCCGCGCCGCCCGCGCGATCAGGGACCACGCAAACCACCCACCCCTCGCCGCGAACCACCGGCGAGCCGGGAAGGGCGCGAGCCCCGGGAGGGATACGGTCGCCCGTCTAGCCGTGGACGACGGTTCGAGCCGTACGAGCCGGAACCCTATGAGCCGTACCCGCCGCGTCCTGCACGCGACCGCTACCAGCCCTATGAACCGCCGCCACGGCGCCGGCCAGAGTCTGGCGGACCGTACAGTTCCCGGTTTTCACGGGATCTCAACAGCGGGAGCAGCACACACCACCCGGTCTCCCGGGTGCGCTACCGCGGCGAGAGCGTCAGAGAGAATTTCGACGACAGTCTCCGCGACACCTGGACCTAGCGGCGACTGTCGATCACTTGCGGGCCGGTCTGATCTCGCGCGGCAATGCAAACACCAGAGTCTCGTTGGCGGTCGTGACCGGCTGGACAGAGCCGTAGCCGTAATCCGCCAGCCGCTCTAAGACCCCGCGAACCAGCACCTCGGGTACTGAAGCACCAGATGTCACGCCCACGGTTGTGACGCCGTCCAGCCAACGCGGATCGATATCGGCTGCGTAGTCCACCAGGTGGGCGGCCTGCGCACCGGCACCAAGCGCGACCTCAACTAGCCGCACCGAGTTCGATGAATTGCCAGAACCCACCACAATCACCAATTCGCACTCGGGGGCCATTGCCTTAACCGCGACCTGCCGATTCTGGGTTGCGTAGCAGATGTCGTCGCTGGGGGGATCCTGCAGTTTGGTGAAGCGTTCACGCAACCGCTGGACCGTCTCCATAGTCTCGTCGACGGACAGCGTCGTCTGCGATAGCCAGATCACCTTGTTCTCGTCACGAACCGTCACCTTGTCGACCGCATCCGGGCCGTCGACGAGTTGGACATGTTCAGGCGCTTCGCCAGCCGTCCCGACGACTTCCTCGTGTCCCTCGTGGCCGATCAAGAGGATGTCGTAATCGTCGCGGGCGAAGCGTTTGGCCTCGTTGTGGACTTTTGTGACGAGCGGGCAGGTGGCGTCGATGACCTGCAGATTGCGTTCGGCGGCCTCCTGGTGGACGGTTGGCGCCACACCGTGCGCGGAGAACACCACAATTGCGCCCTCGGGTACCTCATCGGTGTCTTCCACAAACACCGCACCGGCCTGTGCCAGCGTCTCAACAACATGGCGGTTGTGCACGATCTCATGGCGCACGTAAACCGGAGCGCCGTGCTTTTCCAGCGCACGCTCTACGGTCTCAACAGCTCGGTCCACGCCCGCGCAGTAGCCACGCGGTTCGGCGAGCAATACGCGCTTACCGCTGGCATGCCCCGGGCTGGAGGCACCAGGCATCCCCATGTCAATTGTCGAGGGCATGGAATCAGGGTACGTTCCCCCGCCAGGCTCCGCGACAATACAGAGCCACCCGTACGCTGAGACCCATGGCAACAGCACCATACGGAATTCGCCTGATCATCGGCGCCGCCGTCACCGCCATCGAGGAAACCAGGAAGCTGCCGCAGACCATCCTGATGTACCCGATGACCGTCGCCAGCACCTTGGCGCAGATCGTAATGAAGATGCAGCAGGACCTTGCCGACCTGGCCATCAAAGGTGATGCGGCATTGGACAACCTGTTTCCCCCGAAGCTCGAGCAGGGTGAATGGGCGACGTTTGACGAAGACTCGAGCACCGATGGCGCTGACGATGGCGCCGACCGATCGAATGGGAACGGCGCACGCCGCACCGAAGGCAGATTCGCTTTGTATTCAGTCGAGATCGATGCCGACGGCGACACCGCATCCGGCGCCGTGAAAGCGAACGATTCCAGGACTGCCGCGTCAGCGCCGGCGATCGCCGGCGAGATTGAGTACGAATCGCTGACCCTGGCGCAGCTGCGTGCCCGCATCCAGCCGCTGAGCGTCGCCGAGCTCGAGGCACTGCTCGCCTACGAGGAAGCCTCCAAGTCGCGCGCTCCGTTCCAGACTCTGCTGGCCAACAGGATCATCCGCGCGACTGCGAAGTGACCGGTGCGCTGGGGGCCTCTGCGGAAAGCCCGTTTCCGGTCCGCGCGGTCGCAACCCGGGTGGCGGGCTGGATCGACAAACTTGGCGCCGTGTGGGTCGAAGGACAGCTGACCCAGATCAACATCCGCCCCAATTTCAAAACCGTGTTCATGGTGTTGCGCGACCCAGCCGCTGATATGTCGCTGAGTGTGACGTGCTCGCGTGATTTGGTGCTCGCCGCACCGGTGAAGCTCGCCGAGGGCACCCAGGTGGTGGTATGCGGCAAACCTACGTTCTTCACCGGACGCGGGACGTTCTCGCTGCGGCTCAGCGAGATTCGCGCGGTCGGTGTGGGCGAACTGCTGGCCCGTATCGAGCGGCTACGCCAACTCCTCGATGCCGAAGGCCTCTTCGATCCCCGACTTAAGAGGCCACTGCCGTTCCTGCCGTCAACGATCGGGCTGATCACCGGCCGGGCCAGCGCCGCAGAACACGACGTCACGACCGTGGCGGCGACTCGTTGGCCGGCAGTCCGCTTCGCTGTACGCAACACCGCGGTGCAGGGCCCAAATGCGGTATCCCAGATCGTCGCGGCATTGCGCGAACTCGACGCCGACCCGGCGGTTGATGTCATCGTGATCGCCCGCGGTGGCGGCAGTGTCGAGGACCTGCTGCCGTTTTCCGACGAAACCCTTTGCCGGGCAATCGCTTCCTGCACCACACCGGTGGTCAGTGCCGTCGGCCACGAGCCCGACAACCCGTTGTGCGATCTCGTCGCCGACGTGCGCGCAGCCACCCCGACCGACGCTGCCAAGCGGGTCGTTCCCGACGCGGTGGCCGAGCAGGCGCTGGTCGCGGACCTCAGAAGCCGCAGCGGACGGGCCTTACGTAACTGGGTTGCCCGCGAACAGCGCGCACTGACACAAGTTCGCAGCCGCCCGGTGCTGGCTGACCCTTCGCGAGGTGTCGGCGAGCGCGCTGATGAAGTACATCGCGCCCGGGCCGCGATCCAACGAGATGTCACCCGCTTGGTGACGGCAGAATCCGACCGAATCGGCCACCTCACCGCCCGGCTGACCACCCTTGGCCCCGCAGCAACGCTGGCCCGTGGCTACGCCGTGGTGCAAGCCCTGGACGGCCCTGCCGCCGGCACCGTGCTCCGTTCGACCTCCGCCGCTCCGGCAGGAACCCGGCTGCGGATCCGAGTCGCCGACGGCGCGTTGGGCGCCACCAGTTCCGGTCCAACCGATGGAGACACATGAGCGTCGAGAACCACCCCGAAGTTGGGTCTGTCACTAAGCCCATTAGTGAACTCGGCTACGAAGAATGCCGAGACGAACTCATCGAGGTGGTGCGCGTACTTGAACAGGGCGGGCTGAACCTGGATGCGTCGCTGCAGCTATGGGAGCGGGGCGAGAGACTGGCAAAACGGTGCGAGGAGCACTTAGCCGGAGCTCGAAAGCGCATCGAGGAAACCCTGGCCGCACGCGCCGACGAGGACCATTAGGCACACGCCTGGCCGATCGAATCTTGAGGGCAAACTGAAACGCGTTTCAGTTATAGTATTCGCATGGGTGACTCAACGTTGACCACCGAACTCGGCCGAGTGCTCGTTACTGGTGGCGCGGGCTTCGTCGGCGCCAACCTGGTAAGCGAACTACTCGACCGCGGGTATCAGGTCCGCGCCTTCGACCGGGCCGTTTCCCCGCTTCCGCCGCATGAACGGCTTGAAGCCATCCAGGGCGACATTTGCGATAAGGACACTGTCGCTGCGGCCGTCGCCGGGATCGACACCATCTTCCACACCGCCGCGATCATCGATCTGATGGGCGGCGGCTCAGTGACCGAGGAATACCGTCGGCGCAGTTTCGCCGTCAATGTCGGCGGCACCGAGAATCTGGTGCATGCCGCACAGGCGGCAGGTGTCAAGCGATTCGTGTACACCGCGTCCAACAGCGTGGTGATGGGCGGGCAGTCAATCGCCGGCGGCGACGAAACAATGCCCTACACAACGCGATTCAATGACCTGTATACCGAGACGAAAGTCATCGCCGAGAAGTTCGTGCTGTCACAGAACGGCGCATCCGGACTGTTGACCTGCTCCATCAGGCCCAGCGGCATCTGGGGGCGCGGCGATCAGACCATGTTCCGCAAGATGTTTGAAAACGTCATCGCCGGCAACGTCAAGGTGCTGGTCGGCAACAAGAACATCAAGCTCGATAACTCCTATGTGCACAACCTTATTCACGGATTCATCCTGGCCGCGGAGCATCTGGTTGACGGCGGAACAGCACCCGGGCAGGCGTACTTCATCAACGACGGTGAGCCGATCAACGTGTTCGAGTTCGCCCGGCCGATTGTTGTGGCCTGCGGCGCGTATTGGCCCACCTTCCGGGTGTCAGGCGCACTGGTGCACCGGGTGATGAGCGCCTGGCAGTGGTTGCACTTCCGCTTCGGGCTGCCCCAGCCCCCACTGGAACCCCTTGCTGTGGAACGCATTTACCTCGACAACTACTTCTCCATCGAGAAGGCTCGACGCGACCTGGGCTACCAGCCGCGCTACACCACCGAGGCTGCTACCCGCGAGTGCCTGCCGTATTACACCGAGATGTTCGAGCAGATGAAGAACTCGGCCAAGCCGGCGCGCGTCAGCTAGCCGACCGCCTCAACACATCTTTCAGTAGGCGGGCGGCAGCTGCCACGGGCCTTCATGCCTGGGGATTTCCGCCGGGTAGTCCGCCGGAGCCAGTGGCGGCTGGTGCACGGCACCGTCGTACCAACCCACCGGCGCCTGGACGTATCCGGGCTGAGGAATCGGTCCGGCCACAATCGGAGCCTCCGGTTCGAAGGCCGCCGCCGGCGGGTACAAGTCGCCGGCTTCGGCGTCTGCGATGACAACACGTCGGGTGCGCTTCAGAGTGAGCCCGATTTCTTCGACCTCTTCGATCACATGACGAGCGGTCCGGATCGGATGCGCCGTCGCGTCGATCGCGTTCGCGACGATCGGCGGGACGAACGGGCGCACCCAGCGTGCTGCGGCTCCGGCGACATCGCCAATGGCCGGAAATCCGCCCCCGGCATCGACCTTGACGGGCAGGTTCTCGAGAGTCTCAACAGTGCCGGCGGCATTCCCAGTCGCAGCGGGCAGGGCAGCCATCAGGCTCGCCGCTTCGGCTTCGGCAGCAATCGGCAGGTAATCCCCATCGAAAGTGCGGTCGTACCCGCCATCGGGGGTCCGTTCTGCACCCACCCGGCCACCGGCCGCAAGTACCCGGCGGCGTTGCTCGGTGCGTTCGATCTCCGTCTCAGCAGCTACTCCCAGCCGGGCGCTCTCCAGGTCCCGTTCGACCCAGAGCGTCTCCGCCGCAGCGCGGATCTCCGCCCGCTTGACTGCGATCGCGGTATCGGCATGCAGCTCGGCGCGCTCCCGCTCCGCCTGCGCGACGGCCTCAAGATCCCTCGTCGTCTCGCCACGCCACACCTTGAGAATCAAGGGCAGGACGTTCAGTAGGACGAAGAAGGCAACGGTCAGCAGGCGCAGCAGCAACGCACCCGGATTGGCGACCGTGTAGTGATTCATCGCGACCCAACGTGCGCCCAGACCTGTGTCGGCCGCGGCAACCGCAGTCCGCTGGGCCTGCGTCAACGCCAGCGCGTCAGTTGCGATCTGGGCGTCCAAACCAGGCAACCGACCGTCGCGTGCCGCGACCGCACTATCGAGCTCTTGCTCGGCGTCGGCCAGGAACTCGTTTGCGGTTCGTGTCTCGGGCCCGTCACCGGGATCTCCGGTGATCTGCACCTGAGGACATTCCGGCCGCGGGTTGTATTCGCAGCGGGCGACGACCAATGCCTCGTCCCGATTGCTGCGGGCCTGATCGACGGCGCCCACCAGCGTGGCGCGCGTCTGCCGGTCCTGGTCGAGTTGCTTCGACGCTTGCACTACGGCGGGTGCGGCTTCTGTCTGTCGTGCGGCCTGTTCGTCAAGCACATGTTGCGACGACGACGAGAAGACCACGATGGCTGCCAGTTCTCCGACAACGATGCCGACGGCGACCGCCACCGCGGCCCGACCGCTGATATTGCGCCACCCTCGGGCCGCCCCGGAGACAACGGCACGGCCGACAGTGCCCACCAGGATGCCAATCACCAGGCCCGCAGGGATGGTGACGGCCAGTGGCCACGCTGTCGACTCAGCAAGGGCAAGCGACCCCACGACACCGGCAAGGATCGCGGTGAGCAGGATTACGCCGGTAGTGAGGTCGAACGATCTGTATTCACGGCTTTTCTGGGCGCGCATCGGGACTCCAAAACATTATTTAGGTTTCCTGGCGCGAGACGCTGACCTTGCTGCATGGCGAACGTTCATGGGTTACAAGGCCGGGCGGCTAAGTGGCTTTCGCGCCGGAGCGATTAGCTACATACTCTCACAAGACCATTGAAATCACCCTGTCCGAAGGCGACGAGGAACCTATAACCGCAGAATGCGCGGTATCTTCGAGACGTTGAGCGCCCCGGAAAGCCCCAGCCCAAAGCGTTGCTGAGCAACCACGGTCCAAGGACCGGAAAGGGAGTCCAGATGCCCGATTCAGCGTCCGGCCCGGTACTGCTCACGGGCGCATTCGGGATGGTGGGCTCTGCCACTGTTAAGCATCTCGCCCGAGATGGCCGTCGGGTGATCGCGACCGACCTCGACAGCCCGGCCACCCGAAAGGCGGCAAACAGGCTGCCGCCGGGGGTGACGGTGCGCTGGGCAGACCTCACCGACCCTGTTGCCGTTGGTGCTCTGCTAATTGCCACCGCGCCGACCGCGATCATTCACCTCGCCGCCGTCATTCCACCGCTGTGCTACGCCAAACCACAGGTGGCCAGGAAGGTCAATGTTGACGCGACCGCAAACCTGCTCAACGCCGCCCAGGCTCAGCCGGCACCGCCGCGCTTCGTGCAGGCGTCGAGCATCGCGGTGTACGGCCCCCGAAATCCGCACCACATCACCGAGTTACTGACCGCCGAGACGCCGGTGCATCCGTTCGACAATTACGGCAAGCACAAGGTGGAAGCGGAGGCACTGGTCCGCGGGTCGAACCTGGACTGGGTGATCCTGCGCCTCGGCGGAGTCTTGACGACTGAGCCGCGTCTCGACATGGATCCCAACTTCATCTACTTCGAGGGCATGCTGCCGGCCGACGGCCGATTACAGACGGTCGACGTCCGCGACGTGGCGCGCGCCTTCACGGCTGCGACGACTGCCGCAGTCGTTCGGCAAACCTTGCTGATCGGTGGCGATGACAGCCATCGATTGCTGCAGGGCGATATTGGAACGGGGTTAACCGGCGCGATGGGCTTTGTCGGCGGGCTGCCGGCCGGCCGCAAGGGCGACCCCGCCGACGACGCCGCCTGGTTCGCCACCGACTGGATGGACTCGGCAACCGCGAATGCGTTGCTCGGACATCAGCGGCACTCTTGGCCGGGCATGCTTGCCGAGATCCGGAACCGAATGGGGTGGCGACGCCATCTCCTGCGAATCGCGGCGCCGCTGGCCCGCGAGTACCTCAAACGCAAGTCCCCGGCGTTCCATGGCCGCGGACCCTACGCCAACCCCTGGGAGTCGGTGCGGACCGCGTGGGGCGACCCTGAGGCCGGCGGGGTGGGGTCGTGAGCACCGGAGCGGGCCGGATCGCCGTGGTGATCGGCGGAGCATCGGGGATCGGGTGGGCTTCGGCCCGCCGGTTGGCCGACGCGGGGTGCCGGGTCACGATCGCCGATCACAACACCGCCGGGGCCCAACAGCGCGCCGCCGAACTCAGTGCGCCGCATACCTGGGCCGTTGTCGAGGTGACCGACGAGGACACGGTGGCGAGGCTGTTCGACGACGTGGTAGCCCGCGAGGGCGCCCTGCATGTCGTGGTCAACTGCGCAGGATTCAGCGGGTTCGGGCTGATCACCGAACTCGACGCCGCGCAGTTCCGTTCCGTCATCGATGTCTGCCTCACGGGCGCATTCCTGGTCATCAAGCACGCTGGCCGCCATCTCGGGCCTGGTGCAGCACTGGTCTCCTTGACATCGCTCAATGCCCGCCAGCCGGCCATCGGCATGAGCGCGTACTGCGCGGCCAAGGCGGGTTTGTCGATGCTGACCGAGGTGGCGGCCATGGAACTCGGCACGCAAGGCGTCCGGGTCAATGCCGTCGCGCCAGGGTTCGTCCACACCCCACTGACGGAGGCGACCTCGGCGATTCCAGGTCTGGTCGAGGAGTACGTGGAGAACACCGTTCTGGGCCGCGCCGGGACACCGGAAGACATTGCCGAAGCTGTCGCGTTTCTGTGCTCACCCCAGTCTTCGTGGCTGACGGGGGAAGTGCTCGACCTCAACGGTGGCGCACACCTGAACCGGTATCCCAATATCTACCGGCATCTGACGGCGCTGATGGCGCCGCCTGAAGAGTAGCGCCGTCCGCAGGCACTACTGTTCACGCAGACGGAAAAGGGGCCGCCGGTGAAAGACCAGTTCACGCTGAATCAGCGACGCGCCCTGGCCGTGGTCACCGTGATCGCGCTGGCTTTCGGTGCCTACTTCTTGCGGCACTATTTCATCCTGATCGTGATCGCAGCCGTGGTCGCGTATCTGTTCTCGCCGCTGTACAACCGCTGCCGACGAAAATTCAACGCCGGACTGTCGGCGGCCGTCACTGTACTGACAGCGCTGGCGACCGTGATCATCCCGCTTGGGTTCGTAATTTTCCTTGCCGGACTTCAGATTTCGCATACCGTCGTACACGTCGCCGAATGGATGCAGAAGGCTGACGTGGGCGACCTCGGCAATCGCGTGGTCGACTTCGTCAATCACCTGCTCGCCCGCGTGCCGTTCGGGCATTTCACCGTCACAAGCGAGGGACTGCGGCACGGGATCGTCTCCGTCACCAAGAATCTCGGTCAATGGCTGTTGCATTCGGTGGGCGGAGCCGCAGGCGGCCTGATCGGGGCGATCACGTCGACGATCGTGTTTCTCTACGTACTCATCTCGCTCTTGGTGAACCAGAGCCAGGTACTCACCCTGATCCGTCGGTTGAACCCCCTCGGCGAAGACGTCACTGACCTCTACCTGATGAAGATGGGCGCGATGGTTCGCGGAACCGTCAAGGGGCAGTTCATCATTGCCACCGTGCAGGGAGTTCTCGGTGCGGTGTCGATCTATATCGCTGGCTTCCACAACGGGTTCTTCATCTTTTGCATCTTCTTGACAGCTATCTCGGTGATCCCGTTGGGCAGTGGCATCGTCACGATCCCATTCGGCGTCGGAATGATGTTGTTCGGCAACATCCCGGGCGGGCTGTTCGTGGTGTTGTTCCACCTCATCGGCATCACCAACATCGACAATTTTCTGCGACCCATCCTGGTGCCCCGTGAGGCCAAACTGGATCCGGCGCTGATGCTACTCGCGGTGTTCTCCGGCATTGCAATGTTCGGGTTCTGGGGCATCGTTCTCGGCCCAGTGGTGATGATCGTCATCGTCACGACCGTCTCGGTCTACCTGGCGGTATACAAGGACGTCGAGATGACTGTGCACGAACCACCAGCGAAGCGGCGCATCAGGTTCCGGCGCCACCCGAAAGCGGTTGCGGCTTCTGTCGACCAACCAGCGGCCGACGAAGCTAGCTCAACCGCTCCTTGAGAAATTCGACGACACGCTTACGCGCCTCGTAGGCCGGTTGGCCCTCGACCTCACGCACTTCCAACGTGAGAACCGAATGAGCCATCCGACCGAACCCGTGTGTATTACCCGGCGACGAGTCGATCTCGATGACCTCGAAGGCACCACCGAGGCGGTCCTTCAGCGTCCGGAACCGTTCGGCCGGGGCCATCGGATCGCCGCTGAACCGCAGAGCCAACGCGCACAATCCGTCCTCGGCGGCACGCTTCTCGATGACCTTCAACTCGGATTCGGACATCCCGGGATCACGCCGTTGTTTTGCAGTCAGCGCCACCGGGATTGACGGTTGGCTGAGCACCGAGGCCAGGACACTGTCGTCAACAGCCATAGCCAGTGCGAATCCGCCGGTGAAGCACTGCCCGATCACACCCACACCCTTGCCCGGCGTCTTCTCGTTCAGGTCACGAGCCAAAGCCCGGAGATAGTGCGCCACGGGGCGGTCCTTGTTCGTGGCGAACGCGGCAAATTCCTGAGCCACACAGCCGCGGGCCAGCACCGGCACCATGCCCGGTCGCATCGCCGCCGCGCCGGGAGTGCCGAATAGCGACGGCATGGCTACGGTGAATCCGTTGTCCACCAAGTGATTACCCAACGCAAAAACGCCGGGGTGAATACCTGGCATCTCCGGGATGAGCACCACTCCGGGGCCCTCTCCCTTGCGATAGACGTCGTAGGTGAAACCCGCTGCGGTGAACGGCTCGTTGATCCAGCCGGTCACATCGGCTTGGGGTGGACCGCTCATCGATATCTCCTCTAACGGCCGGGCTTGATCGGTGGCTGGGTCTGCGTCGCGGTAGCCAGCGTACGGAAGTCGTCGCTGCTGCCGGCACCCGTAATCGCCAGCTGGGCGGGGCCGGCCGGGCTGTCGATCCGCGCGGTCCACACCGGCTCGGCGCCGTCGCCACCCTCGTACACGATCCACTTGACACCGTTGATGTCCTGCGCGCCGGTCGGGTACATGGATTGGTGGATCGCGGCCACCAGCTTGTCTTCGTCGGCGTTGCTCTGGGTCAGGCTGACGTACATGCCCGACGGCGCGATATAGCCGACTGTGGTGCTGACGGCGCGCACCTTCTGGCCAGTCTTGGCGTCTAGGCGTCCCGCCTCAATTCCGCCGCGACGACCGGAGTTGGCCTGCCACCCGCCCGGCAGCTGTGGCACCCGGATCGGGAAGGCCAGCGCGGCTGCGTCGGCCTTCAGCGCCGCGGGGGCGTCATACGACGGCGGGGTGCCGGCCTGCGGTCCGTTGGGGCGAAAGGAACACATACCGACGAGTCCGGCGAGCACGATGCAGGCCAATATCAGCGGTCCCAGCGACCAGAACATGTCGCGGCCGTCCTGCAACAGTCTCGGCTTGGGCGGCCTCGCCGGTGGAGTCGTCACGACAGCGAGTATCCCAGGTCTGGACCCATGACCCGGTTCTGGGACAATCGCAGCCATGCCTGAACCCCGCCGCCGGGAAGCACCCGATCGAAACCTCGCTATGGAACTGGTCCGGGTGACCGAAGCAGGTGCGATGGCAGCCGGCCGGTGGGTCGGACGCGGTGACAAGGAGGGCGGCGACGGCGCAGCGGTCGACGCCATGCGCGAGCTGGTCAACTCCGTCTCGATGCGTGGCGTCGTGGTCATCGGCGAAGGCGAGAAGGACAACGCGCCGATGCTCTATAACGGCGAAGAGGTCGGCAACGGCGATGGGCCGGACTGCGATTTCGCCGTCGATCCCGTCGACGGCACCACATTGATGAGCAAGGGCATGCCGAACGCGATCTCGGTCCTCGCGGTCGCCGAACGCGGCGCGATGTTCGACCCGTCAGCGGTGTTCTACATGAACAAGATCGCCGTCGGCCCAGATGCCGTCGACGTCATCGACATCAGTGCTCCCATCGGCGAGAACATCCGTCGGGTCGCCAAAGCCAAGAACTCCACCGCAGCCGACCTGACCGTGTGCATTCTGGACCGGCCCCGGCACACCCAGTTGATGGCGGACGTTCGTGCCGCCGGCGCACGCATCCGGCTGATCTCCGACGGCGACGTTGCCGGCGCGATCTCGGCGTGCCGACCGGACTCGGGCACCGACATGCTGGTCGGTATCGGCGGCACCCCCGAGGGGATCATCACCGCGGCGGCGATCCGCTGTATGGGCGGGGCAATCCAAGCCCAGCTCGCCCCCACCGACGACGACGAGCGCCAAAAGGCCCTCGATCGCGGCCACGACCTGGACCGGGTACTGACGACCGAGGACCTCGTGTCCGGCGAGAACGTGTTCTTCTGCGCCACCGGCGTCACCGACGGTGATCTGCTGAAAGGCGTGCGGTTCTTCGGTGGCGGCTGCACCACCCAGTCGATCGTGATGCGGTCCAAGTCGGGCACGGTCCGGATGATCGACGCCTACCACCGCCTGTCCAAGCTCAACGAATACTCCGCGGTCGATTTCACCGGGGACCTGTCCGCAGCGCATCCACTTCCGTAAACAACCGAACGAAACAAAGGGAGAACATGACCATCGACAGCGCAGTCGAAGGCGAATATCGCATCGAGCACGACACCATGGGCGAAGTCCGGGTCCCGGCGAAGGCCATGTGGCGCGCCCAGACCCAGCGCGCGGTGGAGAACTTCCCGATCTCGTTCCGAGGGCTCGAGCGCACTCAGATCAGAGCGATGGGCCTGTTGAAAGCGGCTTGCGCGCAAGTGAATAAAGACCTCGGCCTGCTTGCGGCCGAGAAAGCTGCCGCGATCATCGCCGCTGCCGGTGAGATCGCCGACGGTCTGCACGACGACCAGTTCCCGATCGACGTGTTTCAGACCGGATCGGGCACCAGCTCGAACATGAACGCCAACGAGGTCATCGCGTCCATCTGCGCACGCGACGGAGTGACGGTCCACCCGAACGACGACGTCAACATGTCCCAGTCGTCCAACGACACGTTCCCCACCGCAACTCACATTGCCGCCACTGAAGCCGCTGTGCGCCAGCTGATTCCGGCTCTCGAAGTGCTGCACGCATCGCTGACGGGCAAGGCCCGGCAGTGGCATACCGTGGTGAAGAGCGGGCGCACCCACCTGATGGACGCGGTGCCCGTAACCCTGGGCCAGGAATTCGGTGGCTACGCCCGCCAGGTCGAAGCCGGCATTGAACGCGTGCGCGCTTGCCTGCCCCGGTTGGGGGAACTCGCGATCGGCGGCACCGCCGTCGGAACAGGCCTGAACGCACCCGATGGTTTCGGCGCGAAGGTCGTCGACGTTCTCGTCGCCCAGACCGGACTCACCGAATTGCGCACGGCAAAGAACGCTTTCGAGGCACAGGCCGCTCGCGACGGTTTGGTGGAGGCATCCGGTGAGTTGAAGACCATCGCGGTGTCGCTCACCAAGATCGCCAACGACGTGCGCTGGATGGGGTCGGGTCCGTTGACCGGCTTGGGAGAACTGCATCTGCCGGATCTGCAGCCGGGCAGCTCGATCATGCCGGGCAAGGTCAACCCGGTGCTGCCAGAGGCCGTCACTCAGGTGGCAGCTCAGGTCATCGGGAACGACGCGGCCGTCACCTGGGGCGGCGGCAACGGCGCGTTCGAACTCAACGTGTACATCCCGATGATGGCGCGCAACGTTCTGGAGTCATTCACCTTGCTGGCCAACGTGTCTCGGCTGTTCGCCACTCGCTGCATTGACGGCCTCGTCGCCGACGAGGAGCGGTTGCGCAGACTGGCCGAATCGTCGCCGTCGATCGTGACACCGCTGAACTCCGCGATCGGCTACGAGGAGGCCGCCGCGGTCGCCAAGGAAGCGCTGAAGGAGCACAAGACCATTCGGCAGACCGTCATCGACCGGGGCCTGATCGGCGACAAGCTGTCCGAAGCGGAGTTGGTCAAGCGCCTCGACGTACTGGCCATGGCGAAGGTGAAGGACCAAGGCTGAATTACGCCCAAACCAACGTTTGGGCGGACTTTTAGCGGCGTGTCGCCGCCCAAACGTTGGTTTGGGCGTAGGGTCGGGCGCCGCTAGGCGCCGTTGTTGGGACCGCCGGAGTTCGCGTCCGGGATATCGGTAATCGGGATATTCGGCATCGGACTTGGCGACGGCGTCGCAGGCAAGGTCGGAATGTCGACGGCTGGGATGTCGTGCATCTCATTGACGGGCGGACCGTTGTCCCGGCCGCCGTAGACACTGCCCGGTGCTCGCGGTCCTAACATCTGGCTGACGGTGACGAGGTGATAGTCGTTGGCCTTCAGCACCGGGATGAACTGCTCGACCAGATCAACAGTGCTGGAGTAGGTGTCGTGGAACAGCACCACCGAACCTGGCTTCATTTGGGTCATCAGCATGTACCGGGTGGCCGCCGTATTCGAGTCGTTGATCCAGTCGAACGGGATGACGTCCCACAGGATGCCGGCTAGACCGTATTGGGCCGCAATCTCGTTCACGGCGTCATTAGTCAGGCCGCCGGCTGGCCGCCACAACGCGGGCGTCTGCCCGGTTGCGGAGTGGATGGCGTCGTTGGCCTTACTGAACTGGGCAGGGACGTCCTCGACCGGGATCGCAGTCATATTGGGGTGTTCCCAGGTGTGACTGCCGATTTCCATACCGGCGTCGGCCACGCGTTTGGCGCCGGCCGGATTGGCTGCCACCTTGTTACCGATCATGAAGAACGTGGCTTTGGCGTCCGCGCCGTTGAGAATGCCGAGCAGCCGATCGGTGAACGGGCCGGGCCCGTCGTCAAAGGTGAACGCAACGCACTTCACCACAGCACAGTCAACGGTGTCCGCTGCCTTCGCCGAGGGCGTGGCAACTTCGCTGTGGCCACTGCACCCGCCGGCGGCCAGGACGACCACAGCGGCAATGCAGGCACCGACTACCGTCCGCACCCAGGCGAGTGTACCGGCGCTCACCGAGACTGCGCTGAGAGCGCTTCTGTCACGGCAGCGCGTCGGGGGTGATCTCCTCGAGCATCTCGGTGACCAAGGCGGCGATCGGCGACCGCTCGCTGCGCATCAGCGTGATGTGGCCGAACAGTGGGTGGCCCTTGAGCTTCTCGATGACGGCGGCAACCCCGTCATGGCGGCCGACCCTCAGGTTGTCGCGTTGCGCCACATCATGGGTCAGCACCACTCGGGAACCGGCGCCGAGCCTCGACAGCACCGTCAGCAGCACGTTGCGCTCCAAAGACTGCGCTTCGTCGACGATCACGAAGGAGTCGTGCAGCGAGCGCCCCCGAATGTGCGTCAACGGAAGGACTTCGAGCATGCCGCGGGAGAGCACCTCTTCAAGGACGGCCGGGGAAGCCAGTCCCTCGAGGGTGTCGAAGACGGCCTGCGCCCACGGGCCCATCTTGTCGCTTTCGCTACCGGGCAGGTATCCGAGTTCTTGTCCGCCGACTGCGTACAGCGGCCGGAACACCACAACCTTGCGCTGGCTGCGACGTTCCAGAACGGCCTCCAAGCCGGCGCACAAGGCCAGCGCCGACTTACCGGTGCCCGCCTTACCGCCCAATGAGACGATTCCCACCGACTCATCGAGCAACAGGTCCAACGCAACTCGCTGTTCGGCGGAACGGCCACGCAGTCCGAAGACCTCGCGGTCGCCACGAACCAACTGCACCTTCTTATCGGCGTTGACCCGGCCCAGAGCGTGCGAGGTCCCACCGAGGAGCCGAACTCCGGTGTGACAGGGAAGATTACGAGCATCCTCGAGGTCGACTTCCCCCTCGGCGAACAACGCGTCGATGTCCTCAGCGACAACGTCAAGCTCAGCCATGCCCGTCCAACCGGACGCGATCACATCTTGGGCGTGATACTCGTCGGCGGCCAGACCGACAGCACCCGCCTTGACCCGCAGTGGGATGTCCTTGCTCACCAGAGTGACGAGCTTGCCCTCAGCGGCGAGGTTGGCCGCGCAGGTGAGAATCCGCGAATCGTTGGTGTCCGTGCGGAATCCGGCGGGCAAGACTGTGGGGTCGCTGTGATTCAGTTCGACATGCAGCATTCCGCCCTGTGTGCCAACAGGAATGGGCTGGTCCAAGCGCCCGTGCGCGATGCGCAGATCATCGAACAACCGCAGTGCCTGTCGGGCGAACCAGCCCAATTCGTGGTGGTGGCGTTTCGCTTCCAGTTCGCTGATCACTACCAGCGGTACCACAACGTGGTGTTCAGCGAATCGGGTGCACGCCCACGGGTCTGACAACAGCACTGAGGTGTCGAGCACATAGGTCCGGATAGACGAGGAATCGGTCACGGAGCGCTCCTTTGAGCTGGTGGCCGGCCCTTCAGCCGACCGAAGCCCGCGCGGCCCCGCACGAACCTCTCGGCGGACACTGCGGCGCCGAAACTGGAACCGGAGCCGGTCCCGTCGTTGAAACGTTCGGTACCGCCCGGATAGCAGAGCATGTCGCTAGCCATCGATTTCGACGCTACTCCGGGTCACGGCATGGGCGCCGGAACGGCGCGCCGCTGCACTTCGCTGGTTAGGCGAGAACGAGCTTCTGCAGCCTCGGCTCGTCGGCCAGACCCCAGGCGACAATGCGATCGGAGATCACCTTGCGCACGTCGTCGTCGGTGAAGATGCCCGCGTCGGCGATGATGTTCAGCTTGTCCCGGTATTCCAGGATGTCCCCGCCGACGGGGCCGAGGCCGAGTGCCCGTCGCGCAACCGCGCCGACAACCGCGTCGCGGTGTTCCTCCAGGCAATGTTCAACGAGCTTGTGGAAGAACTGTTCGTGCCGCTCTTCATCGTTGGCGATCTTGCCGACCAAGCCCTTGAGGACCGGCTCAGCGACCTTGGCCTCCAAGTTGCGCAGGTACACCGCGTGGGCCCGTTCGTACATCGCCATGAACACCAGCGTCTCGATCTGAGTGAAGGTGTCGGCCCGGTAGCCCCGCATCACGTGCGCGACGCGGACGTCCTCGTTGGCGGTGGGATCGAAGTTGCGGGTCACCACGAGGTACTCGCGGAGCACGATGGCGTGCAGATTTTCTTCTGCGGTCCACCGGCCCAACCACCGGCCCCACTTGTTCTCCAGGATGAAGTGCTCCACCAGTTCGCGGTGGTAGCCACCGAGATTGTCCTTGGTAATGAGCAAGACCTCGAGAGCAGCGACGATGTCCGCGGGCAGCGTCACCTGCGACGGTTCCCAGTCGCGTCCACCGAGGAATGCGAAGTTCTCGCCCTGATCAAACGGGACGTAGTCGTGGGCGTACCACTCGTCGGCGGTCTCCAGGTAGCGACTCAGGTTATGGGCGATAACCGGTTCGAGCTCCAGGGTCAATGCGTTGGGTACAGGTTTCTGTGCCATAAAGTAACTGTAACTCAAATTCACGTCTGTCAAAAAATCGACGACGAGCGTGTTGGCCACCTCAGAGAGTCAGTCCCGGGTACAGCGGATTGGCAGCCAGCAACTCCGCGGCGGCGGCGTGCACCCGTTGGGCAACTCCGTCGGCCAGCGCGTATTTCGCCTTTGACGGCCCGTTGGGACCGGCTGCCGCCTGAGTGTTGGACAGCACGTCGACCACCAACTCAGCGACCCGGTCGAACTCCGCCGGCCCAAAACCCCGGGTGGTCAGCGCCGGGGTTCCGAACCGAACGCCAGTGGTGTACCAGGCTCCGTTCGGGTCGGCCGGGACCGAGTTGCGGTTGGTGACCACGCCGGAGTCCAGCAACGCAGACTCTGCCTGACGACCGGTCAAGCCGAACGAACCGACGTCGAGCAGCACGATGTGGTTGTCCGTGCCGCCGGTGACCAACTGGGCACCCCGCTTGAGCAAGCCCTCGGCGAATGCCTTGGCGTTGTCGGCCACTCGCTGTGCGTAGGCCTGGAACGACGGCTGGCGCGCCTCGGCGAGCGCCACGGCCTTTGCGGCCATGACATGGGACAACGGACCGCCTAGCACCATCGGGCAGCCCTTGTCGACGGCGTCGGAGTATTCGGCGGTGGCGAGCACCATGCCGCCGCGCGGCCCGCGCAGCGACTTGTGGGTCGTTGTCGTCGTCACGTGGGCATGCGGAACCGGGTCTTCGTCACCGGTGAACACCTTGCCGGCGACCAACCCGGCGAAGTGGGCCATATCGACCATCAGGGTTGCGCCGACCTCATCGGCAATCTCCCGCATGGTCGCGAAGTTGACCCGCCGGGGATAGGCTGAGTACCCGGCGACTAGGACCAGCGGCTTGAATTCGCGGGCTGCCGCAGCGACGGCGTCGTAATCGATCAGTCCGGTGGCCGGGTCGGTGCCATAGCTGCGCTGGTGGAACATTTTCCCGGAGATGTTCGGCCGGAAACCGTGTGTCAGGTGGCCGCCCGCGTCGAGCGACATACCCAGCAGTCGCTGACTGCCGAGCTTGGCCCGCAGCCGCTCCCACTCCGCCTCGGACAGATCGTTGACGTGCTTCACGCCGAGATCGCCGAGGGCGGGGGCTTCGATGCGAGTGGCGAGGATGGCCCAGAAAGCGACCAGGTTCGCGTCGATTCCGGAATGCGGTTGCACGTAGGCGTACGGAGCGCCGAACAATTCACGGGCGTGCTCGGCGGCCACGCTCTCGACCTCGTCGACGTTCTGGCAGCCGGCGTAGAACCGGTGCCCGATGGTGCCCTCCGCGTACTTGTCCGACAGCCAACTGCCCATCGTCAGCAGCACCGCCGGGGATGCGTAGTTCTCGCTGGCGATCAGCTTCAGCGAATCCCGTTGATCGGCAAGTTCTTTGCGCGTGGCTGCAGCGATCCGCGGCTCAACCGACTCGATTACTTGCAACGCCGCGCGGTAGGCCTCGCTGGCGGTGGCTGCGTAGTCGGCGCCGGGCGCGGCTGCCGAGGTCGAGAGCGTCGAATCGGTAGTCATGAGCCAAGCCTATCGGCGCGCAATGACGACGGGATCAGCGGTTCGTCGAGTAACCGGCCGAACCGCTCGGTGAGTGACACCCCGGCAGGCCGGTCATCGAGCCAGCCCCGCAACAAGCGGTATCCCTCGACGTAGGTGCTGGTGTAAGCCCGCCATAACGGCGAGGACAGGAATCGCAGCATCTGGCGGGCGCGGGTCTCGTCGACCAGCAGCCAACGCCGCAGGAATGCCACCACATCATCGGCATCGCGATGCTCGTCATGCAGCATCAGCGCCGCGTCCTGCCGAACATCAGCCAGTGCAGCCGAGGCTTCGGATAACGCCTCCGCCCGTTCCCCGTCGAATCGCAGGCCCAGGTCGGCGTAGATCTCGGCCGCCCAGCCGCCCCAACTGGGTCCTACTGCCGCGTGCAGTGCGAGATCCGCCAGACCTTCGGCCATTAGGCATTGCGGGGTGTTGACCAGGAACAACGTCTGTTCGCCGTGCCCCATCCCTTCGACCAGACCGGCCTCTTTGCGGCAGTGCTCGGTGTGATGGCCGGGGTAGGACTCATGGGCGACGAGTCGCGGCAGATTCGACATCTGCTGTTTGAGATCCCCGTTGATCGCGACGGTCGAGCGATATTTGCCTTCGTAATAGTTGAAGCCGGACCACGGTTTGTCGGTCACCACCTCGTAGACGATCGTCTCGCTGTCCGGCAGCGGGTAGGTGGCGCGAACGGTGTCGCGCAGCTCACTGGAGAACGCATGAATGCAGTCCTCAAGCCGGGCGGGTGGGATTTCCTCCGCGCTGCGGTGAGCCTCCATCCGTTCGATCAGCGAGCCGCTACCCCCCAGAGCCTCGTCAAGTCGTGCTTGCGCTGCTCGGTATCGGTCCGGGTCGCCGCGGGTGATGTCCACGTCGAAATAGTCGTGGACCTCTTCAACGAACCCGACGGGCTCGCCGGCGAACTTGCGCGCCGCACAGGCCAGGGCCCGCAGGTGCGCACCGATGAAATCGGCACGCTGATCGGTGAAGCCTTCGGATCCAGCAGAATCCCGCGGCACATTGGCCAGTTCGCCCAGCAGCCGCTGGGCCTGAACCGCGAGGTCGGAAGGCTGCGGCGGCGGCTCATCTGCCACCGCCCCGCGCAGTTCCGGCGCGCCGGTGAACGAGTCGACGTAACCCTCTTCGATCCGGTCGAACCGGAGGCCAAGCATCAGGTATTCCCGAATCATCGCGGACGGCTGCATGACATCACGCTAGCGAGCGCGCCCTGATAGCTCATCACCGAGCTTTTACTGTCAAACTGACACCATGGCGCGGCTGAGCGAACCCAGCCCCTACGTGGAATTCGACCGGAGTCAATGGCGAGCACTTCGCATGTCGACTCCGTTGAAGCTCACCGAGGAAGAGCTGATGGGGTTGCGCGGCCTCGGTGAACAGATCGATCTCCTCGAAGTCGAAGAGGTTTATCTTCCACTCGCCCGATTGATTCATCTGCAAGTCGCCGCCCGCCAGGCGCTGTTTGCCGCCACCGCCGAGTTCCTCGGCGAACGACAGCAGAACCCTGGCCGTCCGGTGCCGTTCGTCATCGGTGTCGCAGGAAGCGTCGCCGTCGGCAAGTCGACCACCGCGCGCGTCCTGCAGGCTCTGCTGGCCCGCTGGGAGCACCACCCACGAGTCGACCTGGTCACCACCGATGGCTTTCTCTACCCCAATGGCGAATTGACCCGTCGAAATCTTATGCACCGCAAGGGTTTTCCTGAAAGCTACAACCGTCGCGGGCTCCTGAAGTTCGTCACCTCCGTGAAGTCGGGTGCCGATCAGGCATGCGCACCGGTTTATTCACACCTGATCTACGACATCGTCCCGGACGAGAAGCACGTCGTCACTCACCCCGACATCCTCATCCTCGAGGGACTCAACGTCCTGCAAACCGGCCCCACTCTGATGGTGTCGGATCTGTTCGACTTTTCGGTGTACGTCGACGCCCGGATCGAAGACATCGAGCAGTGGTACATCGACCGGTTCCTGGCGATGCGCGCCGGCGCATTCGCCGATCCCGCATCGCATTTCCACCACTATGCAAACCTGACCGACCAGCAGGCGGCCGCTGCGGCGCAAGACATCTGGCGCTCGATCAACCGGCCGAATCTGATTGAAAACATCCTGCCGACCCGGCCGCGGGCCACACTCGTGCTGCGCAAGGACGCCGACCACTCCATCAATCGGCTGCGACTTCGCAAGCTGTAACGCCGAGTCACGCCAGCCGGCGCACTCCAAGGTATTGCAGAACGGCGAAGACGGCCGTGTAAAGAGCGGTGCCCAGCATTGAGACCACGCCGATCGTCGTAAGCGGGAGCACTCCAGCGACGACTACTGCCACCGCCGCGACCATGCCGACAGCGTTGGCCACCGCCACCCCGATTCCCGCACCGCGCAGATTCGGCAGTGCCGCCAAGCTATAAACGACGACGCCGTACAGGACGAATGCCACGCCCGTGACGAACTCCTGCGCCGGCGTCAAACCTGTCAGGCTCGATATGTGGTCGGCCGCAACTGCGACGATCAATCCGACTAGGCCGCTCAGGGTCGCATCGAGACGCATCGCGAAGCGAAGCAGCGAGTCTTTCGAGCCGGATAGCGGGCGGGTGATGACTGCGGTCATGTCGGGTCTCCTCAGATCGGTACTGGATCGGACACCTTCAACGTTGACCCGAAGGCACTGCCAGGTCGACGTCAAACACTGCCAAGTACTGCCAACCGCAGGTGGGAGGGCCTAAGCGACGGCCACCCGGGCACGAAGATCAGCCGCAATCAACCGGGCTGCCGCGTTCTGCCAGTTATGCAGGGAACGTTGCGGCACCTCGGTCACCAGCCACTGCCAGGCTTGCCGCGCCACCGGGTCGAGGCCAGCCGCAGTGGCGTTCTGGGCATACGCGCGCACCCCGACGACATACGGGAAGTACAGCGAGTTGTAGTAGCGCCACTGCTCGGTGGTGCCGAAGTCGCCACCATCGCGCGGTTTGAGCCGGGCGATGTGGTCCGCCAGCAGCGCCTTGAGTTCATTGGCCCGCTCCAGCGGCTGGTCAGGCGCGGCGCGCGCGGCGAGCCGCTCGTCGATGACCGGTAGCTGGGTCAGCGGGCTTGCCACGAGTTTGGACAGGTCGCTGTAGTGGCCAAGCGCCCGGCGGGTCAGCCGGATAAAGGTCTCGTCATCGAGATGGTCCAGCGGGTTGGCCGAACGCAGCGGCAAGGCCGCCTCAGTGTTGCGCAAAACAGCCCGGTCGGCACGCAGACGCGGCGAACGGGAGAACGCAAGGCGGTCGAGCAGACCCGCGAGCGGGTCCGCCAGCACGTTGATTGAAATCGCCACGGCCAAGGTGGTGAACAGCAGCACTGTGAGTGCCACCTGAGCAGGACCGTTGAGTCCGGCCGCGATGCCGATCAGGACCTGGACACCGAATATCACTGCGATACCGATGGTGCCGATAAATGAGCGCAACATGTCGGCACGCAATACCTGGCCTTCGTCGAAGGCGTCCCACAGTGCAACTGCCACGCCAAGCAGCAGCAGGTCCAGACCCGTTGATGCCAATGCCAGCCAGCTCGGCACCAGGCCGAGCGGGATGATCAGCACCGCATTGCCCAATGCGAAGAACAGCGACGCGATCACGATCACTCCGGCCACCCGGACTGGTTGATCACGCCGTCGGACGGCGGCCAGCATCGCCCCGAGGGTGGACACCGAAATCACCACGAACATCAACCAGTGTCCGGCCCGCAGCGGCCCATCAACGTTTCCGGCTAGACCCGCGCCCAGCAGTGTCAGCGCGGCCACAAGCCCGACCAGCGACGCCTGTCTGGCGCGCCCACCCCAGCTGTCACTCGGGCGGGCCAACTCCAACACCACGGCGAACCACGCCACACTCGGCAACGCGACCAGGTAAATCTCGATCTGGCTCAGCAGTGCGGCGTGAGTCGCGCTGACCAACCGAACAGCATCCAACGCAACTACCGCGGCGAAAGTGCACAACCCGATCGCCGCCAACACCAGCATCGGTTTACGGGGGTCACGCGCCAGCAGGTAGAGCCCGAGCCACCAGCTCAGGGTGAACACCACCGCTGACAGCGCAGCCATCAGAC
Organism: Mycobacterium sp.; assembly: GCA_965279745.1. Classification (GTDB taxonomy): domain Bacteria; phylum Actinomycetota; class Actinomycetes; order Mycobacteriales; family Mycobacteriaceae; genus Mycobacterium. Next base: position 4,192,208 of record OZ257262.1, on the reverse strand, counting down.
CCCGAATCTGCGGTTCCGCCAGCAGTAGTCACGCAGAGCGCGCAGGAAGTCAACGCGACGAAACGCGGGCCAATGCGCATCGGTAAACCACATCTCCGAATAGGCGCTCTGCCACAGCAGGAAGCCACTGAGTCGCTGCTCCCCCGACGTCCGGATGACCAGATCAGGGTCGGGCTGGCCAGAGGTGTACAGATTCTCCGAAATGCCGTCAATCGTCACCGCGTCGATGAGCTGCTCTGCTGTCGCGCCATTGGCCAGCTCCTTGCCCAGTAGCGCACGAACGGCGTCGACAATCTCCCGGCGCCCGCCGTAGCCGACCGCGACATTGACGTGGAACGAGCCAGCCTTCGCAGCGGAAGTGGCGCCGTCTACGGCGTCCCGAAGCCGCCGTGCGGAGTCCTCACCGAGCAGTTCGAGGTCGCCCACAGTTCGCACGCTCCAGTTGTTGGCCGGCGCGCAGATCTGTTCGACTACATCAGTGATGATCGAGATGAGTGACGCCAGCTCGCGCGGGTCGCGCTGCAGGTTCTCCATTGACAGCAGATAGACGGTCGCCATTTCGATGCCCGCATCGGCGCACCAGCCAAGCATCTCGGCGATTTTGGCGGCACCCATCCGGTAGCCGTAGCTCACATCGTGGTGAGCATCACGCGCCCATCGCCGGTTGCCGTCGCAGAGCACCGCGATATGGCGCGGTAGCTGGGCTTTGGAGCGCGCCAGCTCTTGGCGTAGCCGCATCTCGTAGATCCGATATGCCGGCTCTTTCAGGCGCGGGGAAATGATCTCCACGAGAAACAAGACTACTGTGAGCCTGGGAAAGAGGTCCCGGCAAATCACGCCTCGTGACCGCGATGGAGGTGGCATGACCACAGAAATCGGCACAATGGATTCCCATCAGTCGGATTCCCATCAGTCGAAGTCCCCCCAAATCGACGAGGCGGAGGACTTCCCGGAAGCCGTCGTCGACGGCGTCGCACAATTTCTCGGCAAGCCGCGCGCCCGTGGCTGGATCCACGTCTACGCGGCAGTTGTCGCGGCCATTGCGGGCGCGGCGCTGGTGTCGGTGTCCTGGTCGGTGGAATCCACCCGGGCCGGTATCGCCACCCTCATCTACACGCTGACGATCGTCGCGATGTTCACCGTCAGCGGCACCTACCACCGAGTGAAATGGCAATCGCCCACCGCACACAAGTGGATGAAGCGACTCGATCACTCGATGATCTTCGTCTTCATCGCCGGCAGTTATACGCCGTTCGCGTTGCTGGCACTGCCCGAGCACAGCGGATGGGTTCTGTTCTGGATCGCGTGGGGTGGCGCCGGCGCCGGCGTATTGCTGAAGATGTGCTGGCCGTCCGCGCCCCGTTGGGTGGGCGTACCGCTGTACCTGCTGCTGGGGTGGATGGCGGCCTGGTTCATCGGGCCGATCATGAATGGCGCCGGCGTCGCGGCGCTGGTGCTGCTGATTGTCGGTGGTGCGATCTACAGCGTCGGCGGTGTGATGTACGCACTGAAATGGCCCAACCCATGGCCGACGACCTTCGGGCACCACGAGTTCTTCCACGCCTGTACCGCGGTGGCTGCTACCTGCCACTACATAGCGATGTGGTTCGCGGTTTTCTGACGACCGTCCTCACGAACGTGAATCGTGTGCGAGAAATCCGCTGAAATCTCGCACAAGATTCACACTGGCGACGGGCCCACGGCCGAGGCAAGCCCTTCGACACCCGTCACGGGCAAATCGCACACCTTCCCCCGGCACACATAAGCGGCGTCCGCTCCCCCGACCCGGTCTCGCCCGACAAGTAGCGGGGATGAGTCGGCAGCACCGCCAACCACGACCGCGCCGCCGGGCGCCAAGAGTCGAGCGGCCACCAGAAGCTCAGAATCCGGGCTCGCACAAGCGACCGCCACTTGAAGTGGACCTCGCACGGCAGCCTCAGCCACCGCGAGCCAGTGCCCGGCCGACCGCGCCGCACGAGCGAGCAGAACCGAATACGCAGCCAGGGTATCGGCCGCGACTTGCCCGTATAGGACGGCTCGATCGACGTCAACGAGATGCGCGGCGGACAGCAGCGCCTCGGCCATCAACGACGCACCAGACGGCGTCGCACCGTCTACGGGGTCGGCCGGTCGGACCATCAGCCGCTCCGCGTCGTCAGCGGTATCGAACCAGCGGCCTGGATGATCGGCGTCTGCAAAGTGCGTCAGCGCGACGTCGATGACGTCCGTCGCCTTGGCCAACCAGTCTGGGTCTGCCGTCAGTTGGTAGATCGCCAACAAACCGGTCGCCAAAGCGGCATGGTCTTCCAATATCCCAGGGTTTTCGCCGACGTGATCCCCGAGGCTCGCGCGCCGCAATCGGCCATCGACCATGTGTCGTTCGAAAAGTACAGACGCGCAACGGATCGCCGCGGCAAGTAGTCCCGCATCGGCCAGCGCCACGCTGGCCTCGGCGAGAGCGGTGATCGCCAGGCCGTTCCATGCCGTGACGACCTTGTCGTCACGAGCCGGCTGCACCCGGGTGCGCCGAGCCGTCAGCAGCGCCACCCGAACCCGCTCAAAACGCTCCACATCGTCGGGGTCGGTCAGCAGCTGCAGCACTGACTCGCCGCGTTCGAAGGTGCCCTGATCCGTGACGTTGAAAACGCCTGCCGCCCAAAGCCCGTCGTCCTGACCGAGCAGTTCGACCAACTGTGCGGGCGTCCAGACGTACGTAGAGCCCTCCCGGCCCGCGGCGTCCGCGTCGAGCGACGAGGTGAACAGGTCACCGTCGGCAAGATCGTTGAGCAGGAAACCTGCCGTCTCCGCCGCCACCCGGCGGGCCAGCGGATCACCGGTACGCCGCGCCCAGTGCGCGTAGGCCCGGAGCAGCAGTGCGTTGTCGTACAGCATCTTCTCGAAATGCGGGACCACCCAGTCAGCGTCGACGCTGTAGCGCGCAAAGCCGCCCGCGAGTTGGTCATAGATCCCACCGCGCGCCATTGCCGTGGCAGTGCGTCCCACGGCGTCCAAAACTGCCGGCGACTCGGTGCGTTCGTGCGCACGCAACAGCGCTTCGAGTAAGGCCGACGGCGGGAACTTGGGTGCCCTGCCGAAGCCGCCGCGCTCGACGTCCTCGTCGCGAAGGATCGTTGCGACCGCGTGATCGCACAACGACGGCGAGAGGTCCGGCCCGCCAACAGCGAGTCCGGATGCCATTCGCCGCAGTTCCGCCGTGATCTGTTCGGAGGCCTGCTCGACGTCCGGACGCTTGGTGTCCCAGGTATGGGTTATCGCAGCCAATAGCTGCAGGAACTGCTGCTTCGGGTAGTAGGTGCCGCAGTAGAACGGCCGACCATCAGGGGTCAGGAAGCACGTCATCGGCCAGCCACCCTGGCCGGTCAGCGCGACAGTCGCGTTCATGTAGACGGCGTCGAGATCGGGACGCTCCTCCCGGTCGACCTTGATGCAAACGAAGTCGGCGTTCGTCGCTGCCGCGACATCGGGGTCCTCGAACGACTCGTGCGCCATCACATGACACCAGTGACACGCGGCGTACCCGATCGACAGCAGAATCGGCACGTCGCGGCGGGCCGCCTCGGCGAGCGCCTCGGCAGACCACTCCTGCCAGGCCACCGGATTGTCTGCGTGCTGACGCAGATAGGGGCTGGTCGCGCCGGCCAGCCCGTTAGCCGCTGGGCTCATCCGAAGATGGTTCGACCTCGGCGGCTGCCGCCACCGGTTCCGGGTCTGCGTCGAAGGATTTCGGCAGCCTCTTAAGGTGCCGGTTCATCGACCACACCAGAGCACACGTGCAGATGAACAGCACCACCACGATGAGCAACCCCATCGGGCTGGCCTTGCCGAATTCCGGCCCGGTCTGTGTCGGCTCGTCGGCGAGCAGCGTGACCGCAGCCATCATCGGGGTCATCACTCGAACACCTCAATTCCGGCGAACAGGTCGTCCTCAGGCAGGTCGGCACGCACTCGCGAGCGGGCCAACTCGAATTCCTCAGTGGGCCAGAGGCGCGTCTGCCATTCCATCGGGGTGGTAAAGAAAAACCCCTCCGGGTCGATCTGCGTGGCATGTGCCCGCAGTGCGTCATCGCGTTGATGGAAGTAATCAGCGCACTGCACGCGCGTTGTCACACGTGCAGCCATCGTGTCATGCTCCGGATCCCAGTGTTCGAGCCAGCGCGCGAATGGGCCTTCGCGGCCATTCTTGGCGAATTCATCCTGGAGCAACTGCATGCGCTCACGGATGAACCCGTGGTTGTAATACAGCTTGCTGACGCTCCACGGTTCGCCGGCCTCGGGGTGGGCCTCGCTGTCGGCCGCGGCCTCGAAAGCAGCCACCGACACCTGATGGCAGCGGATGTGATCGGGGTGCGGATATCCACCGTTCTCGTCGTAGGTGGTCATCACATGCGGGCGGAATTCCCGGATCAGCTTCACCAGTGCGGCGACGGGTTCGTCCAGTGGGATCGCTGCGAAGCAACCCTCCGGCAGTGGCGGCAACGGATCGCCCTCGGGTAACCCGGAGTCGATGAAACCCAGCCAGCGGTGCTCGACCCGCAGGATCTCCGCCGCCATCGCCATCTCGTCGCGACGGACATCGGCGATGCGGTCATGCACTTCGGCCAAGTCCATCGCCGGATTGAGAATGTCGCCCCGTTCGCCACCGGTCAGTGTCACCACCATTACCCGGTGGCCTTCCGATGAGTAACGAGCCAACGTGGCCGCGCCCTTGCTGGACTCATCGTCCGGATGGGCGTGTACAGCCATCAACCGCAGTTCGGTCACGTCTTCCCTACCTGGTCTCCCGGTATCGCCGCTGCACGCAGACCCGTGCAGCACGGCCCTATAGTTCCTGTCGTATGGTCCCATCCGAATGGTGGGTACCCACAATCGAGCCTCCGCTATGAGAGCCAACCTGTACGCGCATGACCGAACGAACTTCCGAACCACCCGCGTCGCGCTACGGGCGGCAGCGCCTGGGTTCCGGCACGCGCCGCCGAGTCGCATTTGCCCTGGGTGCGCTAACTGTGGCCATCGCTGTAATCATTGCTCTAATCGCCTATCAGCGCTTCACCGGCATGGATGTCCAGGGCAAGATCGACCGTTACCAGGTGGTCGACGACCAGACCGTGTCGGTCACGATCAGCGTGACTCGAAAGAATCCGTCCCAGGCGGTGTCCTGCATTGTGCGTGCCCGATCCGGTGACGGAGCCGAGACCGGACGCCGCGAAATCCTCATCCCGCCTGCCGACGCGGCGACGGTTCAGGTCACCACCGTGGTCAAGTCCTACAAGCGGCCATTCGTCGGCGATATCTACGGGTGCGGATCCGATGTACCGGACTACCTGGTCAACCCTCAGCAAGTGAAAACACGCTGAACACCCGGTGGTAAGCTGGGCAAATACACGGTTCCTAACTGGAGCCGTGTATTGCTTCATTTGAGCGGGTCTATGTGCGGCTCGAAGACGCAATACCGACTGCAACGTGACCATCGCGGAACCAAGGACGAGGAGCGAGCCGAGATGACCGATACCCAGGTGACCTGGCTGACTCAAGAGTCATACGACCGGCTCAAGGCCGAGCTCGACCACTTGATCGCCAACCGACCGATCATTGCCGCGGAGATCAACGACCGCCGCGAAGAAGGCGACCTGCGCGAGAACGGCGGCTATCACGCGGCTCGTGAAGAACAGGGCCAGCAAGAGGCTCGGATCCGTCAGCTACAAGAACTGCTGAATACCGCCAAGGTGGGCGAAGCGCCCAAGCAGTCCGGCGTTGCACTTCCCGGCTCGGTGGTGAAGGTCTACTACGACGATGACCAGACCGACGGCGAGACCTTCTTGATCGCCACCCGGCAGGAAGGCGTCGTCCACGACAAGCTCGAGGTTTACTCGCCGGCCTCCCCGCTCGGCGCATCGCTGCTTAACGCCAAGGTCGGCGAGACCCGCAGCTACACCGTGCCCAGCGGTAAGACCGTGAAGGTCACGCTGGTCAGCGCCGAGCCTTACCACTCCTAACCGGGGCGCGCACCGCCGCAAGGCGGCGAGGAGGAGCCACCCATGGCCCACATCGCCGAAGACCTGCTGCTACTGCTGCTCGACAACGCATCGGCTCAGCCAATATTCGGTCGAAACCAACTCGGCCGAGTGTTGGCGGCAGCGGTTCTCCTTGACCTTGCTTACGACTGCCGGGTGCGGCCAGCCTCGCCAGCAGAACCGGCACCGCCGGGCTATCTCATCGCGTTGGTCGGCCCGCCCCCAACCAACCCGGTGGTGCGGTCAGCGCTGACCTTGCTGGAGCAAGGGCCTATCGCTCCAGCCTCCGCCATCGCCAAACTGAGCAAGCGCACCGAAGGCAACGCCTTCGATCAGGTGGTGGATCAACTGCTGAGGACCGGACAAGTCCGGCAAATCCAGCTGAAGGCAAGCAAGTTCAGAAGGAATGAGTACGCCTGGCCGATCAACGACCGCGCCCGCTTGGACGCGGCTCGCTCCGCTGTGCTGGCGGCGCTTTTCGACCACCAGCACCCAGACCCACCGACTGCAGCCATCATTGCGCTGCTGCACCTCTCGGAGGGGCTCGGCACATTGCTCAATCTCAATGACCGCGGTCTGGAATGGGTGTATCGACGCGCCGGCGAAATCGCCAGTGGCAGTTGGGTTGACAGCACCAAAGTGGCGGACATCAACCTCGCGGTCACGATCGCCGCACTACAGCCGGCGCTAACCTAGAGCCTGCTCCAAATCGCCGAGCAAGTCAGCCGCGTCTTCGATACCCACCGACAGCCGGACCAGGTCATCCGGCACCTCCAACTGCGAGCCCGCCGTCGACGCATGCGTCATCGCACCTGGGTGTTCGATCAGTGACTCCACCCCACCAAGCGACTCCGCGAGGATGAAAACCTCAGTCTTCGAGCACAATTCACGCGCGGCTTCTGCACCGCCACGCATCCGAACCGATACCATTCCACCGAAACTGCGCATCTGCCGGGCCGCAACCTCATGCCCAGGATGGTCTGGCAGTCCGGGATAGAGCACCCGGCTGACGGCTGAATGCTCAGCTAGAAACTCGGAGACCTTGGCGGCGTTGGCGCTGTGCCGCTCCATCCGCAACTCAAGGGTTTTGAGGCCCCGCATCGTCAGGTAGGCATCGAACGGGCCCGGAACCGCGCCCGCGCCGTTCTGCAGGAAGCCGAATGCGGCGTCGAGTTCCTCGTCATTGGTGACCAGCGCCCCACCGATTACGTCGGAGTGCCCGCCGATGTATTTCGTGGTGGAGTGCAGGACGATATCGGCGCCCAAGGTCAGCGGCTGCTGCAATGCCGGCGACGCAAAGGTGTTGTCCACCAACACCTTGATCCCCGACGGCGAAGCTAACTGGGATATCGCAGCGATGTCAGCAATGGACAGCAACGGATTAGTGGGAGTCTCCACCCAGATCATGCGGGTCTTGCTGGTGAGCGCAGCGCGCACCGCATCGAGATCAGACAGCGGCACCGGGGTGTGCTTCACGCCCCATTCACTGAAGACCTTGTCGATCAGCCGGAAAGTGCCGCCGTACGCGTCGTCGGGGATCACGAGATGGTCCCCGGGACGCAGCACCGCCCGCAGCGCACAATCGCTGGCCGCCATCCCGGAACTGAAAGCCCGTGCGAAGGTGCCCTCTTCCACCGCAGCCAGCACAGCCTCCAACGCCGACCGGGTGGGGTTCGCTGTACGGGCGTATTCAAAGCCGCCACGCAGCCGACCTACCCCGTCCTGCGCGAACGTGCTGCTCGCGTAAATCGGGGTGTTTACCGCACCCGTTGCCGGGTCAGGCTGGAAGCCCGCGTGGATAGCCCTGGTCGCGAACCCCTTGACCCGATGGCGATCGGCGGCGCTCCGTTGCTCAGACACTCCGTTGCTCAGACAGCTGAGGCAACCTGTCCGCCGCTGAGTCGCCGGTACGCGTAGACCTCGAACAAGAACGCCACCGGAACAGCGACGATCAGGCCGACACCGCACAACAACGCCCCAACCACGGTGATCGCGATGGCGACCAGCCAGACCAGCAGAGCCTGAACGAAGTTCGCCTTGACGATTTCGAAGCTCGCTTTGAGAGCGTCGATCGGCGACAGCCCCCGGTCGATCACAGCCACGATGGCGAACATCGTGAAGATCGATACCACCAAGCCCGGAATGAAGCACAGGAAGTTACCGATCGAGCTCAGGACTCCGATGATCAGCGTCACGATGACGACGCTGCCGATGTGCCGCGGCTTGAAGAAAGATCCCACTGTCACGGGCCGACCGTCGGCGATGTCAAGCAGACCACCGATATAAGCCGATCCCATCGCACCGGCGATGGCTATCAGGACCAGGCCGCCGAGGATCGCGACGATCGTGCCCGTCGGCCCGAGTGCCAAACTCGTCGAATAGCTGAATCCGCTGCTGCCCGAGTAGTAGTCGGTGACTTGGTCGGGCGAAGTCGCCGACAGGACGGCGTAGTGAATTCCGCTGAGCACACTGAGGATGACGCCGAATATCAGCGTCGCGAGGAGCAGTGGGACCGCATTCTTGCTGAACTGCTTCCAAGCCCAAGAGAACCCGTCGCCGACGCTGAACTGTGAGCCAGCGGGAGGCCCGTACCCGGGGGGCGCCCCCGGCGGTTGGTTGTAGCCGGGAGGCGGCGGGTAATACCCGGGCGGCGGTGGCGGATAGTTGCCCGGCGGTGGCGGAAAGTTGCCGGGCGGCGGCGGATAGCTGCCGGGCGGCGGGTAGTTACCTGGCTGCTGCTGCTGCGGCGGCGGGTAGCTACCCGGTTGCTGCGGGGGCTGCGAGGGTTGATAACCCGGCTGCTGCGGCGGCTGATCGCTCGGTGGCTGCGGTGGCTGATTCATCAAGGTTCCTCAGGTTTAAGTGTTGAAGGCTCGGTGTTGAATTCAAGGCGCAGCAGGGAACCGCGAAGCGGCCCGCCGGCTTGTCGAGCGGATATCAGAGCGGAAGGCAGACCGTCGTCATGATCTTGTCGGCCAGCGTCTGCCGCTTCGAGTCCCATAGCGGGAACAGGTATCCGATGTAGCAGATGACCGCGTCGACGATGTGAGCCAGCTGGCGAACGATGGACAAGCCGAATCCGATCGGTTGGCCGGTCTTCTCGCTGACCACTTTGAACTTCATGATCGATTTGCCAATGCTCGAACCAGTGGTGCCCTGGCGGTACCCGTAGTTCCAGATCATGTAGGCCAACCCGATGAGCACGCTGATGCTGAACGCGGCCACTCCCAGCGTGGAGTTTCCGGTGGCACAGAATTCACCTAGCTCGTACTCGGAAGTGTCGGTAACGCAGGCGGTTTCCTGTGTCGCGGCCTCAATGCCGTAGCCGATGCCCACGATCGCCATGTACGGGAGATAGTCGATGATCCACGCCACGACGCGGGTAAACCACGACGTATAGGCCTCAGCGGGCAACCCTGGGACACCCTGACCTGCCGGTGCGCCGTATCCGGGCGGAGGCGGCGCGTATCCACCCTGCGGGGGCGGGGGCGGCGGGTAATTGCCCTGCGGTGGCGGGGGTGGATAACCACCCGGGGGCGGTGGGAAGTTCCCTGGCGGCGGGCCTGGCGGTTGATCGGTCATGGTGCCTTCCACTGCAGACTGAATTTGCTCAGGTGAAGCGAGTGAAACCCTACCTGAGAACCATCCTGCGCTGCGCGAAGACCGCGACGATTTCAGCGACGGCGAGCGCCATCAGACAGGAATCCGAGCAGATCATGCCTGGTGATGACGCCTGCCGGTTTGCCGTCGTCAACCACCATCACGGCATCCCAGTCGCGCAATGCCTTGGCGGCCGAACTGACCAGTTCACCGGCACCGACCAACGGCAGCGGCGGGCTCATGTGCTGCGCTACCGCGTCCGCCAGCTTCGCGCGGCCCTCGAACACCGCGGACAACAGTTCACGTTCAGAAACGCTGCCTGCCACCTCACCAGCCATCACTGGCGGCTCAGCGCCGACGACCGGCATCTGGGAAACGCCGTACTCACGCAGGATCCCGATCGCATCGCGAATCGTTTCGGACGGGTGGGTATGGACCAGGTTCGGCAACGCGCCGGATTTACCCCGCAGGACATCGCCGACGGTCGGCTCCGCGAACGAACCGTCCAGCCGAGTGCGCAAAAAGCCATACGACGACATCCAGTCGTCATTGAAGATCTTGGAGAGGTAGCCCCTGCCCCCGTCCGGCAGCAGGACCACGACCAGCGAATCAGGCCCGGCCTCCTCAGCCACTTTGAGCGCCGCAACGACGGCCATGCCACACGAACCGCCGACCAACAAGCCCTCTTCACGCGCCAATCGCCGCGTCATGTCGAACGAGTCAGCGTCGGATACCGCAATGATCTGATCTGCCACAGCCGGGTCGTACGCGGACGGCCAGAAGTCCTCGCCAACACCTTCCACCAGGTATGGCCGACCGGTTCCGCCCGAATACACCGAACCCTCCGGGTCTGCGCCGATCACCTGGACCGCGCCGTCGGAAACATCCTTGAGGTAGCGCCCCGCGCCACTGATGGTTCCACCGGTGCCGACTCCGGCCACGAAATGGGTCACCTTGCCGTCGGTGTCGGCCCAAATCTCGGGACCGGTGGTCTCATAGTGGCTGGCAGGGCCGTTGGGGTTGGAGTATTGATCAGGCTTCCAGGCGCCGTCGATCTCGTTGACCAGCCGATTGGAGACACTGTAGTAACTGTCGGGATGGTCAGGCGCCACAGCGGTGGGGCACACGACGACCTCGGCGCCATAGGCGCGCAGTACGTTTCGCTTGTCTTCACTGACCTTGTCCGGGCAGACGAAGACGCACTTATAACCCCGCCGCTGCGCTACCAGCGCCAGGCCGACCCCGGTATTTCCCGAGGTGGGTTCGATGATCGTGCCACCGGGCTTGAGCTGGCCGCTGGCCTCAGCGGCGTCGATCATCTTGATCGCGATGCGGTCTTTAGAGCTCCCACCCGGGTTCAGGTATTCGATCTTGGCCGCAACCAGCCCCGAACCTTCCGAGGCGACCGAATTCAGTTGAACCAGAGGGGTGTTGCCGATGAGCTCGCTGATATGCCGCGCAATTCGCATGCGTACATGGTGTCAGATCACCACGCCGTTCGGGTCAGCCAGTTGCCTCACGGATGTATTCACCGATTTGGCGCAGTGAACGATTGGCCTCCGGAATCAGCGGAGCAGCCAGTTGGAAGTCGTGGATTTGGCCGGGCCACACCCGTACCTCCGTCGGCACTCCCGCGGCGGCCAGTCGGCGCGCCGCCAACCGGGCGTCGTGCAGCAGAACTTCCGAACCCGACACGTGGATAAGCGTGCGAGGCAGGCCGGGTTCGATGTGGTCGAGGGGTTCGTAGATCTCCTCGGACTCACCATCCACCTTGTTCTTGGCCGCGGCCTTGGCCACCAAGGCGACCAGCGCGTTGAACGCATTGGGCGAGAACAGCGCATCGCTGCGGATATTGGGGTGGTTCAGCTTCGGCTCTTGATCCAGTTGCAGCAGCGGCGAAATGGCCACCAGCGCAGCGGGATCCTCACCTTCGGCCTGTAGCCGCTGTGCCAGCGACAGCGCAAGATACCCACCAGCCGAGTCGCCGGCGATGACGATCTGGTCGGGCTCGTAGCCACGAAGCCGCAGCCACTGGTAGCCGTCATAGCAGTCGTCTATCGCCATGCTGATCGAGTGCTTCGGGATCAGCCGGTAGTCGACTACCAGCACGGGCGCGTCGGCGTACTTCGACAGTGTGATGGCGATCCGGCTGTGTGAGTTGACGCCGCAGGTCAGGAAGGCACCACCGTGCAAATAGAGAATTACCCGGCGGTTGCCGTCGGCTGGCAGCACGCCCGGCGCGCGCACCAGCTGTGCGGATGCGTTCGGCAGACCAACAGTCGCACGCACAGTTCCCGGCGCGGGGACCACGGCGCGGGCTACAAAGTCCAGTACCCCAAACGGCCACGGGAGGTGCGGGACATGACTCAGAGCGGACAGTGCAGGCCGGAACGTCAGGCGCAGTGATAGTGAGGCAAGTCGAGCAGGGAGGCTGGGCGCGCTCTCCAGCACCTCGACGGGTGCGCCGTCACTGACGGGATATCGGCGGCCCAGATGCCCGGATGCCCCACCACGCGGCCATCCCGAGACCGGTACCTTACTGGGTGCGGTCATGGTAAAACACCTCCCTACATCGTTGTAGTTCCGTGTCCACTGGGACGCTCTAGCGAATCCCGGTAACTTAGCTTGACACCTTCGTCAATTGCAAGAAATGAAGAAGGAAATTCGTGCCAGATCCGATACCTTACCGTTACCTGAGAAACCGCTGATATCCGTTTAAGATGACCGGGTGGGCATACACGCTCCACGTCGCTCAACGACGACGTTGGCGGTTGCCGGGGTCTTGGCATCAACCGGCACCGCATTGGTCGGTGCCCGCAATCTCCTCACTATTCAGGCCGATAAGGCGCGCAGCGTAATCCCGAAGGCGCGAGAGATCCCGCCCCGCGCAGACGGTGTTTATGCACCTGGCGGAGGCCCGGTGCGTCGCTGGGAACGCGGCATGGCCATCGATCTACACCTGATGGTCTTCGGCGATTCGACGGCCACCGGCTACGGGTGCCGCAACGCCGACGAGGTTCCCGGTGCACTGATCGCAAGGGGCCTGGCCGAAGCTTCCGGAAAACTCATCAGGCTGTCGACGAAAGCCATTGTGGGCGCGACTTCCAAGGGATTGTCGGGCCAAGTCGACGCCATGTTCGTAGCAGGTTCGCCACCAGGCGCGGCAGTAATCATGATCGGCGCCAACGACATAACGGCCGTCAATGGCATCGGCCCCTCGGCGGGCCGCCTGGGTGCGGCAGTGCACAGACTGCGCTCCAGCGGCGCGGTTGTCGTCGTGGGAACCTGTCCGGATTTCGGCGTCATCACAGCTATCCCCCAGCCGCTTCGCTGGACCGCCCGATCGCGCGGCCTGCGATTGGCCCGGGCGCAGGCCACCGCTGCTCGCGCTGCCGGCGGCGTACCGGTCCCACTCGCCGACCTACTCGCGGTCAATTTCACAAAGTCCCCTGAGGTGATGTTCTCCGAGGACGCGTATCACCCATCGGCCGCCGGTTATGCGTTGATCGCCAACCAACTTCTGCCCGCCTTGTGCCATGCGCTCGGAGACTGGGCAGGCGCCGCCGTGCCGAGCCTGCCGTGGGACTCCCGATCCAGGGACAGTTCGCTCACCGCCAAGCTGAGCCCAGTGGCCAGACTGCTGCGCCGCCGGACCACCGGGGTGCCCGCGCCGCTCATCGTGCCGGCGGGCTAAACCCGACCCGACTGCCGGACTCCTCCTCGCCCGGCTTCGCCGGCCGCATCGCCGACCGGCTAGACCCGACTGCCGGACTCCTCCTCGCCCGGCTTCGCCGGCCGCATCGTCGACCGGCTAGGTTCGCAGTACCTTGTCGCGAATTTAGGAGCCCTCATGCCCGAAGCCGTCATTGTCTCCACTGCCCGCTCACCGATCGGCCGCGCGGGGAAGGGATCGCTGGTCAGTATTCGTCCCGATGACCTGGCCGCACAGATGGTGCGCGCCGCACTGGACAAAGTGCCCGCCCTCGACCCGCGCGACATCGACGACTTGATCATGGGGTGCGGTCAACCGGGTGGTGAGGCCGGCTTCAACATCGGGCGCGTGGTCGCCGTCGAACTCGGCTACGACTTCCTGCCCGGCACCACGGTGAATCGCTATTGCTCGTCGTCGTTGCAGACCACCCGGATGGCGTTCCACGCCATCAAGGCCGGCGAGGGTCATGCGTTCATTTCAGCCGGGGTCGAGACGGTGTCCCGTTTCGGTATGGGCAGCGCCGACGGTTGGCCGGATACCAAGAATGTGCTGTTCAACGAGGCGCGGGAACGCTGTGACGCAGCCGCCGACGGCGCTGAGGAATGGCACGATCCCCGCGAAGACGGGCTGCTTCCCGATGTGTACATCGCGATGGGCCAGACCGCCGAGAACGTGGTGCTGCACACCGGAATCAGCCGCGAAGACCAAGACCGCTGGGGCGTGCGCAGCCAGAACCGCGCCGTGCAGGCGATCGAGAACGGATTCTTCGAGCGCGAGATCGTCCCGGTGACGTTGCCCGATGGCACCGTCGTCTCGACCGATGATGGTCCTCGCCCAGGTACGACATACGAAAAGATCAGCCAGCTCAAGCCGGTATTCCGCCCGAACGGGACGGTGACGGCAGGCAACGCCTGCCCGTTGAACGACGGTGCGGCGGCGTTGGTCGTCGTGTCCGACACCAAAGCCAAAGAATTGGGCCTGACGCCGTTGGCCCGCATCGTCTCGACCGGGGTTTCCGGCTTGTCCCCGGAGATCATGGGCCTGGGCCCGATCGAGGCGGTCAAGAAGGCCCTGGGCAATGCGCGGATGTCGATCGCTGACATCGACTTGTTCGAGATCAACGAGGCGTTTGCCGTGCAGGTGGTCGGTTCCGCTCGTGAACTCGGCATCGATGAGGACAAGCTCAACATCTCCGGCGGCGCTATCGCGCTAGGCCATCCATTCGGAATGACCGGTGCCCGCATCACTGCCACCTTGCTCAACAACTTGCAGACCTATGACAAGACGTTCGGCATCGAGACGATGTGTGTGGGCGGCGGTCAGGGCATGGCCATGGTGGTCGAGCGGCTTTCGTAATACCAGCCGAGTCTGCGCTCATGGCATCGAGCGCTAAACCATGGCGGGGATACACGCGCAATCCCGCCATGGTTTGGCGCTCGAAACCCTGAGTGCACCCTCACCACGACAACAGAAAGCCGGCACGCAGTTATGCGTGCCGGCTTTCGTCGCGTTTGGAGCTACCTGTTCTGGAAGTAGCTCAGCAGACGCAGGATCTCCAGGTACAGCCACACCAGGGTGACCGTCAGGCCAAGAGCAATACCCCACGCGGCCTTCTCCGGTGCACCGGCACGAATCATCTGATCAGCCGCATCGAAGTCGATCAGGAAGCTGAACGCCGCCAGCCCAATACACACCAGCGAGAAGATGATCGCGATCGGGCCACCGCTTCGCAGTCCCATACCTTCGCCACCGCCGACACCGAACATCCCGAGCACGAGGTTCCCGAGCATCAGGACCAACACACCGACCATGCCGGCGACCAGCATGCGGGTGAATTTCGGTGTAACCCGGATAGCACCGGTCTTGTAGACGATCAGCATGCCGATGAAAACACCGATAGTGCCAAGGATCGCCTGCCCGATCAGTGCTCCGGCACTGGTGCCGGAGACTCCGTCTCCGGAGACAGTGAAGTTGGCGAGCAAGAACGAGATGGCGCCGAGGAAGAGTCCTTCGAGCGCGGCGTAGCTCAGCACGATGGCCGGGCTGTCCTGCTTACGACCGAACGTCGCGATCAAGACCAACGCCAACCCGCCGAGCGCGCCCACCAAGGTGAACGGCATGGCGAGCGCCAGGTTTGCCGACACTAGGAAGTACGACACAACCGCGACAATCGAAAGAACGCCGAGGGTGATCCCAGTCTTGGTAACCACATCATCGATGGTCAGCGGGCGCGAGACGCCGGTCTGCTGTGGGTACTGCGTGTACGGCTCGGCCTGTTGGTAGCCCATCTGGGCAGCACCGGCGACGCCGGTACCGAATTGCGCATATCCGCCGCCGCCCTGCTTGGGCATTGAACGAAATACCGGGTTACTGGTCTCCCGCACCGTTGGATCCTCTCCTTTGTCCGAGTGAACACTTCATCAACGAACAACTGCCGCGAATGGGTTCCCAGGATGTCAAACTATTTTCTTCTTGGGCTTTCTTGGCCCTCGACCGAAGGCAAACCTATCGCACTGGTAAAAGTTGAACGTGACAAGTGACGCCGACTTGGCTGAGATCCTGACCCGTGTCGAGGACGGCGTGGGTTTTCTCACGCTCAACCGCCCGAAGGCCATCAACTCGCTGACGCACACGATGGTCACCACGATGGCAGCGGTCCTCACCGAATGGGCCAACGACGACGCCGTCCGCGCCGTGATCCTCAGCGGATCCGGCGAACGTGGCCTGTGCGCCGGCGGCGACGTGGTTGCGATCTACGACAGCGCCCGCGCCGACGGAGCGGCATCCCGGCGATTCTGGTTCGACGAGTACCGGCTCAACGCCCAAATCGGCCGCTTCCCCAAGCCGTATGTCGCCCTCATGGACGGCATCGTCATGGGCGGCGGAGTCGGGGTAGCCGGACACGGAAACGTCCGGATCGCCACCGATACGTCCAAGATCGCAATGCCTGAGGTGGGCATCGGTTTCATTCCCGACGTCGGAGGCACCTACCTGCTCTCGCGGGCGCCCGGCGGGCTGGGCCTGCACGCTGCGCTCACCGGTGCGCCGTTCGGCGGCGCTGACGCCATCGCGTTGGGTTTCGCCGACCACTACGTCACGCACGACAACCTCAATGCATTCACGACGGCGGTTATCACCGACGGACTCGACGCGGCGCTGAGCCAATACACCGAAGATCCGCCGCCCAGTCAACTTGTCGCACAACAAGACTGGATCAATCAATGCTTCGCAGCCGATACCGTCCCCGAGATCGTTGCCGCGTTACAAGGCCATGACGCGAGTCCCGCTCACGATGCCGCCAACCTGATCATGTCGCGATCGCCGATCGCCCTGGCGGTCACACTTGCCTCGGTTCGCCGGGCCGCGAAGCTCAATACACTGGAAGACGTTCTCGTACAGGAATATCGGGTGTCGTGCCAGTCGCTCAAGTCGCACGACCTGGTTGAAGGCATTCGAGCCCAGATCGTGGACAAGGACCGAAATCCGAAGTGGTCACCTCCATCGATGGAGGTAGTGACAGCTACCGACGTCGAGGCCTACTTCACACCCGCCGACCGAGATCTGACCTTTGAGGAGTGCGCATGAGTTACGAGACCATCCTGGTCAGCCGATCCGACCGGGTCGGCACCATCACGCTCAACCGCCCGCAGGCGCTCAATGCGCTCAACAGCCAGGTCATGCACGAAGTCACCACAGCGGCAGCTGAATTCGATAGCGACCCGGGCATCGGCGCCATCATCATCACCGGATCAGCCAAGGCATTCGCTGCCGGCGCCGACATCAAGGAGATGGCCGAACTGTCGTTCTCCGAGGTGTTCGCGTCTGATTTCTTCGAGGCCTGGAGCAAGTTGGCGGCGGTTCGAACCCCGACGATCGCGGCCGTCTCCGGCTACGCCCTCGGCGGAGGCTGCGAGCTAGCCATGATGTGCGACGTGCTGATCGCCGCCGACACCGCCAAGTTCGGTCAGCCGGAGATCAAGCTGGGAGTACTGCCAGGGATGGGCGGCTCGCAACGGCTCACCCGCGCGATCGGCAAAGCCAAAGCGATGGACCTGATCCTGACCGGGCGCACGATCGACGCCGCCGAAGCCGAGCGCAGCGGTCTGGTGTCGCGGGTCGTACCCGCCGGGGCCCTCCTTGAGGAAGCCAACGCCATCGCCACGACCATCTCGCAGATGTCCCGGTCGGCCGCCAGGATGGCCAAGGAAGCCGTCAACCGTGCATTCGAGTCGACATTGGCTGAGGGACTTCTCTACGAACGCAGACTCTTCCATTCGGCGTTCGCCACGGACGACCAGACCGAAGGCATGGCAGCGTTCAGCGAGAAGCGCGCCCCCAACTTCACCCACAGATAAGGTGCTTGCGTGACCGAAGGCGAGTCGGGGACGACGCAGACTGCGGATCCTGAACCCGATCTGGCCAGTGCCCCTGAAAAACCCGACTGGTGGCAGCGGCGCTATACGTTCACCGGAACGGCGTGCGGGCTGGTGTTCCTGTGGCTGTCGTTGACGCCGTCGCTACTGCCTCGCGGTCCGCTGTTCCAGGGAATCGTCAGTGGCGGAGCCGGCGCCATCGGGTACGGACTGGGCGTCTTCGCGGTCTGGTTGGTCGGTTTCATGATGTCGCGCGACAGCACTCCACCGGCTCCGCGCTGGGCGTGGCTGGTCTTGGTCGCGGTCGGCGCGGCCGGCATGCTCGTGATGATCGTGATGTTCCACGTCTGGCAGGACGAGGTTCGCGACCTGATGGGGGTGCCGCGCCTCAAGTGGTACAACTACCCGCAGGCCGCGCTGCTCTCGGTGATCTTGCTATTCGTGTTCGTCGAAATCGGGCAATTGATCGGGAAGTTGATTCGCTTCCTGGTTCGCCAGCTCAATCGCATTGCGCCACCGCGTGTTTCGTTCGTCGTTGTGGTCGCACTACTCCTCACGCTGAATATCGCCGTGCTCAACGGTGTGGTGATCAGAGTGGGGATGCGAGTCCTCAATCAGACGTTCGCTGCGGTGAACAACGAAATGGACCCCACCAACCCGGCTCCCACCACACCGCTGCGGTCCGGTGGCCCAGGCTCGCTGGTGACCTGGAACTCGTTGGGACATCAGGGCCGCGTGTTCGTTGCCGGTGGCCCGACCGTCGAAAGGCTGACCAAATTCAACGGCTCACCCGCCGTTGAGCCGATCCGGGCCTACGCCGGGATGAAGTCAGCCAATGGCATCCGAGCCACCGCGATGCTGGCCGCTCGAGAGTTGGAGCGCACCGGGGCGCTGAAGCGCAAAGTCATCGCCGTAGCGACGACAACGGGTACCGGCTGGATCAACGAGGCGGAAGCATCAGCGCTGGAATACATGTACAACGGCGACACCGCGATCGTGAGCATGCAGTACTCGTTCCTGCCGAGCTGGCTGTCGTTCCTGGTGGACAAGGAAAACGCGCGCCACGCCGGACAGGACTTGTTCGAGGCGGTCGACGAACTTGTGCGAGCACTCCCAGAAGGACAGCGACCCAAAATCGTGGTGTTCGGCGAAAGCCTTGGCTCGTTCGGCGGCGAGGCACCGTTCCTGAGCCCGAACAACATCATCGCCCGCACCGACGGAGCCTTGTTCTCCGGCCCGACGTTCAAGAACACCATGTGGCGGGACGTCACGACCAACCGCGATGCGGGCTCACCGGAATGGCTGCCGATCTTCGACAACGGCGACTACGTCCGGTTCTCGGCACGGCCGGAGAATCTCGGCCGCCCGGCCAACCCCTGGCACGCACCACGCGTGCTGTACCTGCAACACGCCTCTGACCCCATTGCCTGGTGGAATCCGGACCTGTTGTTCTCCCAGCCGGATTGGCTCAAAGAACCGCCAGGCTACGACGTCTCCCCCAGCATGTTCTGGATCCCGGTGGTGACGTTCCTTCAAATGTCGGCCGACATGGCCGTCGCCGTCGACGTGCCCGACGGCCACGGCCACCGCTACGTCAAAGACGTGGTCAACGGATGGGCGGCGGTCCTCGAACCGCCCGGGTGGACTCCCGCGAAAACTGAGCGACTACGGTCGATCGTCACGGCACCGGAATAGGGACAGATGCACAAGAACTCATATCGCACCGCAATCTGCGTCACGGCCATCATCACCACGATGGTCGGCTGTTCGTCGTCACACGGCGGGCACGACGCCGCACCAACACCGTCGCAGGGAACTCAGCATGCCGGAAACGGCAAGCCGCCTGGCCCGCAGGCCATCGAGGTTTCCCCCGGCGGAGTCACCACCATGGTGAACGTGCCGGCCGAGTCAACCGAAGAGCAGTACGCACAAGCCTGCCGCGCCGCGAAGGTCTGGATGGAATCGCAGGGCGGTGACCCGCACAGTCAGGTCGAGCCCTTCCTCAAGAAGCTGCAAAGCTCTAACGAAACCGGCCCGGCAACCTTCAACACCACCTGGGTCAAGCTCTCCAACGCACAGCAGGCCGCGGTGATCGTCGCGGTCCGGGCCGCCACCGACGGCGGATGCGGATAGCCGGCCAGCGAGTAGCCCTTGCGCTGGGCAGTGGCGGCGCGAGGGGATATGCCCATATCGGGGTAATCAACGAACTCCGAAGCCGCGGCTACGAAATCGTCGGCGTAGCAGGGTCTTCGATGGGCGCTCTGGTCGGCGGCGTGCACGCTGCCGGATCGCTGGATGAGTTCGCCGACTGGTCGAAAACATTGACCCAGCGAGCTGTATTGCGTCTCCTCGACCCGTCGATCACAGCCCCCGGCGTACTTCGCGCGGAGCGGTATCTCGGCACCGTGCGCGAGATGCTCGGCGCCGTTGCGATCGAGGAGCTGCCGATCCCCTACACAGCAGTGGCTACCGATCTCATCGCGGGTAAATCCGTGTGGCTGCAACGGGGTCCACTCGATACTGCAATTCGCGCGTCGATCGCTATCCCCGGCGTCATAGCGCCGCATGTCCTTGACGGACGACTGCTGGGCGACGGGGGCATCCTCGACCCGCTCCCAATGGCGCCGATCGCTGCCGTCAACGCCGATCTGACAATCGCCGTCAGCCTGGCCGGCGCCGAGTCTTACGCAGGCACCGAGCGACTCGCCAACGCCGAGCCTCGCGCCACCACCGAATGGCTGAACCGGTTGTTCCGCAGCACCTCCGCGCTCCTCGATACGAATACTGCCCGGACGCTCCTCGATACACCTACCGCCCGTTCGATGCTGAGCCGCTTCGGCACCGGCGCTGCCGAACTCGATGCAGATGAGTCCGATGTCGAATCCGATCAGTCGATACCCAAGCTCGGCAGCTTCGCGGTCATGAGCCGAACGATCGAGATCTCCCAGGCCGCGTTGGCCCGCCACCAGCTGGCCGCAAATCCACCGGACCTGTTGGTTGAAGTGCCCCGTTCGGCCTGCCGCAGTCTGGATTTCCACCGCGCAGCCGAAATCATCGAACTCGGTCACGAGCTGGCGGCGCGCGCGTTGGACGCTCTGTCCAGCGACGGCGACGATACTGACTTCGAAGCAGAGCAGCTACCGCCGAGAGGCCACCGCGAGGATGATGGGCTGTAGCTGAACCGAGGGAGAACTCATGGCCGTCATCGACGTTCGCGATCTGCATAAGAAATTCGGCCAGGTGCATGCACTGAACGGCCTGGACCTGCAGGTGAGCGAGGGCGAGGTACATGGCTTCCTCGGGCCGAACGGTGCAGGCAAGTCCACCACCATCCGGATACTGCTCGGAATCATGCGAGCCAGTTCCGGAACCGCACTGCTGTTCGGCCGCGATCCGTGGCGCGATGCCGTGGCGCTGCATCGCGAGATCGCCTATGTGCCTGGCGATGTCACGCTCTGGCCGTCACTGTCCGGTGGTGAGACGATCGACCTGCTGGCCCGGATGCGCGGCGGCATCAACCAGAAGCGGCGAACGGAACTGATTGAACGATTCGCCCTCGATCCGACGAAGAAGGCCCGCACCTACTCGAAGGGCAATCGCCAGAAGGTTTCGCTGATCTCCGCGTTGTCATCGAATGCCCGGCTGTTACTCCTCGACGAACCCAGTTCCGGCCTGGATCCGCTAATGGAGAATGTTTTTCAGGACTGCGTACTCGAAGCACGGGACCGAGGTGTCACGGTGTTGCTGTCCAGTCACATCCTGGCCGAAACCGAGACGCTCTGCGAACGCGTCACGATCATCCGCGCCGGCCGCACCGTGGAAAGCGGAACCCTGGAGTCGATGCGCCACCTGAGCCGAACTTCGATTAGGGCTGAGCTGCTGAGCAATCCGGGAGATCTCAGTAGAATCAGGGGCGTCGAAGACATCAGCTACGACGGCAACATTCTGCACGCCCAAGTCGACGGCGGCAGTCTCGGCGAGCTGATCCGGGTGCTCGGAGATGCCGGCGTCCGCAGCCTGATCAGCCAGCCCCCCACGTTGGAGGAGCTGTTCCTGCGTCATTACGACGTTAGCGAGCATGGCGGCCGACAGTGACCGCAGTCGTGGACCGTCCGCGGCATCGTCGCCCGGAACCCGCTAGGTCGGCGTCAGCGCTGACCGGGTGGTTCAACCTGCTGCGACTGTATGCCCGGCGCGACCGGATTGGGCTGCCGCTCTGGGTGCTTCTGCTATCGATGCCCCTGGGCAGTGTGTATGTGGCCAGCATTGAGAAGGTCTACCCCGGCGTCGCTGAACGCGCGGCATTCGTGGCCTCAATTGCGACCAGCCCGGCGCAGCGGGCCATGTACGGAAACATCTACAACGACTCGGTCGGCGCGACCGCGTTGTGGAAAGCCGGCGTGTATCACGCATTGATCGGCGTCGCCGTCATCCTTGCTGTCATCCGCCATACCCGCGCCGACGAGGAGGCCGGACGCGCGGAACTGCTCGGCTCCACAGCAGTCGGCCGCTATGCCAGTCTCACTGCCGCAATGGCTTTGGCGTTTGGCGCTTCGATCGCGACCGGGCTGATCGGTATCGCTGGATTGCTCAACACCGACGTGCCTGTGGCGGGTTCGGTGGCGTTCGGCCTGGCACTGGCGTGTTCGGGACTGGTGTTCTCCGCCGTCGCTGCAGTTGCCGCGCAGTTGAGTGCCAGTGCCCGCACCGCGCGTGGGATCTCGTTTTCGGTACTCGGCGGCGCATTTGCGCTGCGCGCCGTCGGTGACGCCGGAAATGGTGCCTTGTCATGGCTTTCGCCGCTGGGCTGGGCACTTCAGGTCCGGCCGTACGCCGGTGAGCGCTGGTGGGTTCTGCTCCTGCCCACGGTCGCGACGGTCCTGCTCACTGCCGTGGCATTCACGCTGTTGAGCCGCCGCGATGTCGGCGCCGGTCTGATCGCCGAGAGACCCGGTCCGGCAAGCGCACCGGTGTCGCTGGCCGGGCCGCTGGGATTGGCATGGCGGCTCCAACGGGGAAGCCTCGTGGCGTGGACGATCGGACTGGGTCTGTACGCATTGCTTGCGGGCAGCATCGCGCATGGCGTCGGAAGCGAGATCGGCGACAGTGCGTCCATGCACGAGATCATCAAAAAGCTTGGTGGCACCAGCGCTCTGGAATCGGCGTTCATCACCATCTCGTTCAGCTTTCTAGGCATCGCCGCTGCCGCACAAGCGATCTCGGCCACCTTGCGGCTGCATTCCGAGGAGACAGGGGCGCGGGCGGAGACTCTGCTGGCCGGCGCAGTGAGCCGGGTGCGATGGGCGGTAAGCCATCTGCTGTTCGCGATAGCCGGTACCACAGTGGCGCTGTTGACCGCCGGTCTGATCGCCGGGTTGGCGTACGGCCTAGCCGCCGGTGATGTCGGCGGGAAGCTACCGGGGGTGTTGGCCGCGGCGGCTGTGCAGCTGCCTTCGGTGTGGCTATTGGCCGCCATAACCCTGTTGCTGTTCGGGCTGATGCCGCGGTTCACCCAGGTCGCCTGGGGAGTGTTCATCGCATTCTTTGCGCTTTACTTCCTGGGGTCGATCGCCGGTATGCCGCAATGGGTTCTGGTCCTCACGCCGTTCGCCCATGTGCCTCACGTACCAGGGCAAGAGCTGGATCCAACGCCACTGTTCTGGATGCTCGGCATCGACGTCGTGCTGATAGGAGCCGGATTGACGGCGTTCCGCCGTCGCAACGTCGGGTAGTCAAGCTTGATCTGTAGCGGATTGTTGGCGCGCAGATCGAGCAGCGCGCAGAGCGCGGTTGTCATCCTCGAGGTCGAGGATGACAACGATTCCAGCGATGTTGATGCCAGCGCCAACCAGGGCGACGATTCTGGCGATCCGAGCAAGGTCCTCAGCGCTGTAGCGACGGGTGCCTCCTTCAGTTCGCGCCGGGGCGAGCAGACCATGACGTTCCCACAGTCGGATCGACTGAATGGCGGCGCCGGATAGTTCAGCGGCCACGGAGATTCCATATACGCCCTGTTCAGGCGCAGGTCCGGGGTTGCGCTCTTTGTCGTTGATCATGCCCCCGATGAAGGTTGGTCAGAATTTCCGTGCGGCTACTTGCCTAAGTTTGCACGCTCATGATATACCAAAATATGTGCCGATTGGCACAGGTTTTCGGACAATGGAACACATATTTACAGAGTTGGAGGTGGCGACCATGCTGATGCGAACTGATCCGTTCCGTGACCTCGATCGCTTCACCCAGCAGGTTTTGGGGACCGCGGCGCGGCCGACGGTGATGCCCATGGATGCCTGGCGCGAGGGCGAAGAGTTCGTCGTCGAATTCGATCTTCCTGGGATAAAGGAGGATTCGCTGGACTTGGACATTGAGCGCAACGTAGTGACAGTGCGCGCAGAGCGTCCTGATGTTGATCCTGGCCGGGAAATGCTGGCGGCTGAACGCCCGCGCGGCGTATTCAGTCGGCAATTGGTACTCGGCGAGAATCTCGACACCGAAAAGATCGCTGCCTCATACGACGGAGGGATCTTGCGGCTGCGGATTCCGGTAGCCGAAAGAGCAAAACCCCGCAAGATAGCGGTCAACCGCAGCAACGATCGCCAATTGATCAACGCCTGATCCATCCGTTGAACGCGGACGGAGGTGGTGACGATGACACAAAAGACCACGACACTGACGGCTGCCGAGACCGTCGGCATCGTGGAACAGGAAATTCTGTACCTGGACCCCGATGTGGAGGCACTGCTCGCCGATGTCGATGACATTCTGCGGGCGGTGCAAGCCCTTATACGGCGGCCGCCGGCACTGCTGTTGACCGGATTTGGCTTCGCTCAGCCCCGGCACTCTGTTGGTTCAGGCAGCGAACACGTTCGCACGCGACACGGACCTGCGCGACCCATTAGAGCCGTCCAACGCGGGCCTCCGAAAGGGATTCTTGCCGAGGACTTTCCGAATACAGCGTCAAAATCAAGCGAGTGAAAGGCAGGTGACGACTTCACATCAGACATAGCCGAGAGCGGCCCGTACCCCGGCGACTTTGGCGTGACTCAACCCCCCCTTCATGAAGTCCATGCCCCGCCCATCCGGGCGGAACGCCGGGGTTCGGGTTGTCGGCAACTTCACATCGACTTGATCAGTGGGCAACCTGATGCAGCCATTATTGCTGGGCAACAGCCGCTTCGGGGCGCAGGTCCCGGATCGACAAGCGATGCGTCGGCGGGTCAGGAAACGCCATTATGGAATTGACTTTCAGGTCTGCGTCGACGTGCACCAGTTCGCCGGGACTAAGTAGCCGCCAGGCCGGGTCATCGTCCATCGCCTCGCTGGCGAACAGCACCGAAGGCTGTCCGGAAAGGTATTCGGAACGAACGTGAATCCGTCGGGTGCGCAGATCGAACTTCGTCGGTGAGCGACAGTCCAGCACAAAAAGCGGATGCGTCTCCGGATAACGCAGCGCCCACATGTCAGTAGCGGTGCTCAGCAGCATGTTCACCGCATAGACCGGCAGGTTGTCGGCGATCCATTGGATCGCCTCGACCAATCCGGCTGCCACATCGCCGTGGCGGCCACGGATCGAGGCGGTGATCAACGCGAACATCCGCTCCGAGTCGGTTTTTCCGGCGACCAGATCGGACGCCCTCAGATCGCGCAAGCGGGCGTCAAGCTCGTTGAGACCCTCGACCACCCCGTTGTGAGCGAACAATCGGCCGTCTTGCAGGAACGGATGCGTATCGACGAAGTCGAGCGCACCGGTGGTTGCGTAGCGGACGTGAGCCAGGAAGGTGGTGCCGGTCATTTCCTTTGCTTCACAGGCGAATTCGCGGTCGGACCACGCCGCCATCGGCTGCTTGCGAAGCTCGGGTTTGCCCACGGCGTCGAACACCCCGAGACCGGTTCCGTCCGGATTCTCGCGGCTCTGGGCGACGAGACTGTCCGGAGCGTCAAGCAGCCAGAACGTCGCGTTCACCACATTGCGTCCGGCATGCAGGCCGAACAACCGGCACATCGCGCTAGCTCAGCAGGTAATCCGAGAGAGTGCCGAGGGCCCGGTCGGCATAGCTGCGCCACAACCGACCGAACACAGGCAACGCGGGCGCGCTCAGGGCTGATTTGGGGTGCAACGCCCACCGCCAGGTCACCAGTGTCCCGGTTCCGGTAGGCGCGAACAGCCAGGTGCCTTCGACGTGGTCCATCAACAGAGCCATCGGTCCCGCGATGTCACTGAGCACGTAACCGAACTCCCGCGGTGCGTCGACGGTAGTCAGGGTTTCACGAGCTCTGCCACCGCCGGCCAATTCGATGGTACGGGTCTGGCCCGCGGCATCCCAGGCACCGGTCTGATCGCGAACTGCCTTGATCGGCGGGATCGGCCCGTACCACTTGTCGAAGAGCCGCGGCAAATCCATCGGCATGGTCTTCGCGAAGGCCTCGTCAGGGGCGACGGGAATCGCCCGAGATTGTTCTACGACAGTGGGATGAGCCATGACCCGATGGTAGTGCGACGGGCTTGGCAGCGGCGTGTCACCTGGCCAGCAGCGGTGCGGCCCGACCGGTGATCGGCGGCAGGTCGAAAAAGCTCTTGATACCTGGTTGAGCCGCACAAGTCGCGGGTATCGAGTTGACGCAATGCGCAGCAGTGGCGACAACGCCCGGATTACTCACTAGGCCTTCCGCGACAGTCTCAGGCTGCCAGCCCTTCACTGTCACGAATGTGTTCGGGTTCCCTCGGACTTCCATCTCATAACGCTCACCTGCCGAACCGAAAGACCAAGCAGGGCTGAGGCTTTCCTCGCCCATCAACCAGTTGACCGCGACTCGCACCACAACGGTGTTGACGACGACGGCGTCCCAGCAGAATCTGCGTCCAGCCACTTCACCAGGTTGGATCACCCCGATCGGCGACTCGATCGGGGCAGTCGCAACCGCGACCTGCTGAGAGGTGTGAATCAAGGGCGAAGCGGCGAATCCCAATCGGTCGACGATCAACCGAACGGACTGGTAAAAACCACCGTTGAGAAGTTTCTGCATCGGACCACTCAGCGCCACCTCCGGTGTGGCACCGAAGCCCATGACGTTCCGCAAGACATCAGGTGCGCCATAGGTACGCAGGTCTGAGAACTCCTCGGCCCGCACGTGGGTTATCCCGGTCGACATCACCGACAGCAACAGGGGGAACAGTTCAGTCGCGGCGCCCGGCCCGATCCCGGCACCGTGCAGGGTGGCATTGCCCTCGCGCGCAGCGCTTTCCAGCGGCGCTGCCTGGGACTCGCTCGGGTAGAACCAGCCAACCGGGCTGACGACGTTCTTGCCGGATCGCAGGAGCGCCATCACCTCGTCGACGTTAGGCAACAGCGGGGCGTAGATCACCGCGTCGGCATCCAGGGCGAGAATGTCGTCGATGCTATTAGTTGCCGTCACTCCGAGTGGTGCCGTGGCATTGACTCCGTCGATTTCGCCGACATCCTTGCCGGCCTTGTTCTCCGAGTGCACCCAGCAACCCACAAGTTCGAGTTCCGGGTGTTCCAGCACTCCGTTGATCGCAGCGACGCCAACCGAACCCGTCGCCCACTGCACAACCCGGAGAGCCATGGGTATTGACTCTAGTCAACTCGGACTCTAGCCAACTCGATTCAGGACGCACTTCCGCCAGCCATCCTGGATGATCCAATGGCTACGACCGTTCTCTTGAAAGTCTGAGATGACAAGTTCACCGATGCTGCAGCGGGTGTGGTCCCGGTGTGGCGTTGGCTTGCCGATTGCCGCATCGATGATTTCCTTCGGGATCCTCTATACGGTCCCACCCACCCCCACAGCCGGGGCCGACTGCTTTCAACGGGGCGGGTACAACCCTCCGCCTTGTGCGACCACCTCTCCGACGTCGAGCAGTGCCGGTGCTGGTGGCAGCAGCTCGTCCGACAGCACGCAGAGCAGCAGCAGCAGCCCACCTGATACCAGCCAAACCGACAGCGACACATCCGACTCCAGCCAAAGCGACAGCAGCAGTAGCAGTAGCAGTAGCAGTAGCAGCTCAGCGGCCACCACCACGAGCACAAGCAGCCCCCCCGATCCCGGGGTCACGGCTTGCCAGAATCAAAGCGCGATGGCCACCTCCATCGGTATCCAGCCGATACCGTGTCCCGCCAGCCTCCCCGGCAGCACACCCACCGATTCCGGCGTCACCGCCTGCCAGAATCAAGGCGCTATGCCCAACAACATCGGCTTGCAGCCGCTAGCGTGCCCGGCCAGCCAGCCCGGCAGCACCCCACCCGATTCCGGAGTCACCGCCTGCCAGAATCAAAGCGCCATGGCGACCAATATCGGTTTGCAGCCGCTGGCGTGCCCACCCAGCCAGGGCACCAACAGCCCCACTGATTCCGGAGTCAATGCTTGCCAGAATCAAAGCGCCATGGCCAACTCACTCGGTCTGCCGCCGATACCGTGTCCGCCCAGCGCACCGGCCGCGCCCGCTACACCCGCCAGCTAATCGCGGATCTCAGTGACTCCGTACTGACCCTCGGCGTGCCGCGAGCGGATGGTCTTCTTATCGTATTTGCCGACGCTGGTGCGGGGAATCGCGTCGACAAAAGCCCACCGCTCCGGAAGCCACCAGCGGGCGACCTTGTCCGACAAGAAGATTCGCAGGTCCCGCGGGTTGACGTCGGCACCTTCTTCGATCACTACGACCGCCAGCGGCCTCTCCTGCCAACGCTCATCGGGTATCCCCACGACCGCAGCTTCACGAACGCCCGGGTGAGCTATTAGATGGTTCTCCAACTCAACCGATGAAATCCATTCTCCGCCACTCTTGATGACGTCCTTGGCGCGGTCCGTCAGGGTGATGTAGGCCTGCGGATCGATCCGTCCCACATCGCCGGTGCGCAACCACCCGGACTGGAACTTCGATTCATCGGTGTTGCGGTAGTACGAGCCGGTGATCCACGGGCCACGGACCTCGAGTTCGCCTACGGCGACACCGTCATTGGGCAGGACCACACCATCGTCGTCAACGACGCGGGCCTCAACGCCACACATCGGCCGGCCTTGGGTATCGCGCAGTTCCCAATGCCGCTCAGTGCTCACGCCAGGAGGTGGCCAGGCCAGCGTGGCAACCGGGGACGTCTCAGTCATCCCCCACAGCTGCCGGATCTGCACATCGAACCGCTCCTCGAACGCCTTCATTAGCGATACCGGCACTGCCGAACCGCCGCAAGACACCAGCCGCAGCGACGAGATGTCATGGCCTGTATTGCGATTCAGGTAGTGCATCACGTCGTTCCAGATCGTTGGCACCGCGCCCGCGACCGTCGGTCGTTGAGTCTCGATGAGGTCAACAATCGGCTCGGCGCCCATGTGCCGATCCGGCAGAACCAGATCAGCTCCGGCCATCAGTGCGGCGTAGGGCAAACCCCAGGCGTTCGCGTGGAACATCGGCACGATCGGGAGCACCTTGTCGAAGAAGCTCAGACCGAGACCGTTGCCGCCACATACCGCCATCGAGTGCAGGTAGCTCGACCGATGGCTGTACACCACCCCCTTGGGGTGACCAGTCGTACCGCTGGTGTAACACATTGCCGCCGCAGAGTTTTCGTCTACATCCGGCCAGTCGAACTGGTCGGATTCTGCGGCTAGGAGTTCGTCGTAGCGCACCACGCGCTTGCCTGACGCTTCAAACGGCGCCAGATCACCGGCCCCGACGGCGATCACCGTATGCACTGTCTCCATGCGCGGCAGCACCGGCGCCAGCACCGGTGCTAGGGACAGATCCGCGATCACCACTTGGTCTTCGGCCTCGTAGGCGACAAATTCGATCTGCTCGGGGAACAGTCTGATGTTGAGGGTGTGCAGCACCGCGCCCATGGCGGGCACGGCAATGTAAGCCTCCAGGTGCTCCTGGTTGTTCCACATGAAAGTGCCGACCCGTTGGTCACCCTCGATCCCCAGGTCGCGGAGCGCGTTGGCGAGTCGGGCTGCCTGGGCGCCAACATCGCGGTAGGTCGCATGCCGATAACCGTCCCCGGTTGCGGTGGTCACGGTGCGGTCCCCGTGGACGGTGACGGCATGCCGAAGGATCGCCGCGATCGTCAACGGGAAGTTCTGCATGGTGCTGTGCATGGCCGGAACCTCCAACTGGAACGAAACGGTCGCCCGCGGCGATATACCAGGAGGATAATTGCGATTAGACGTAGGAGGCGCGGCCATGCGTACACAACTGGCGCTAGCCGTAGCGATAGCTGCACTAGGCACCCTCGCCGGACCAGCCGGAATCGCCGCAGCAGACCAGACGGCTCAGCAGACGATCAACCAACTTGAGCAGCAGGGCTACACGGTCACCCTCGACCGCGTCGGCACCGCTCCCATCTCGAAATGCATAGTCACCAGTGTGCGGAATCCGCAGACGGTTACCCAGTGGGTTCCCTACGCCGGGCCCGGCAAGGGTGACAACACGGTCCTGATCCCGGTGATCACCAGTCAGACCATCTCTGTCTCGCTGGACTGCACCGCGCACAGCTAGCGGGCAGGCGGCCTTATCGGGCCGCCATCTCCAGCTGTAGAAGATCGGCCGGCGTGACGTCGATGTCCGAATCCAGCGCGCCCAGCCGCAGCGCGGTGATACCGCCTTCGTAGTCGGCCGCGTACATACGCGTTCCGTCGCCGTTGGCGGCGAGGCAGGACAGCTGCCTGCCCATGATGACGCAGTCAACGACCTCGTTGGTGATGGTTGAGAACACGACGATGTCCTCGCCGTCGATGAAATACAGGGCGTCACCGCGACCGGCAACGATCGCGTGTGTCGGCAGGCCGCCGACGCCGACGGTGTCAATGACACGAGCGCCGACGGTGTCGATCACCTGGATCACACCACCGAGATCGGCATCCCAGCCGGTGGCATAAACGGTGCGGCCGTTGGGATGCGCCGCGATGTCAGCGATAGCGCCGTACACCGGGATGGTATGTGCCACCGCACGGACCTTGGTGTCCACGACGGCCAACGCACTTCCGGCGCCTGAAGTAAGAGCGACAAAGAGCCGTGAACCGTCGGCGCTGATCCGCATGGCGTCGATGGACGCGCCGGGCGCATCGGAGACGTCGATGACATCGGCATGGCCGCTCTCGATGTCGATGACGGCGATCTTGGCGAAATCGTCACCGTTGCGGGCAACGTAAATCACCTCGCCGTTCGGGCTCACCGCTAGTCCGCCCGCCGAATCATCGATCAGCGTGGCCGCCAGTGGGACGCCGGTCCCGATGTCGACTGCCACCACGGCGTCGTCGGATATCGAGGCGGCGCTGACATAGGCGCGATCGGTCACGGTGACCGCGTAGGGCTCACTGACGCCGTCGGTGTTCGCCATGACCGCGAGAGTCGTCGCGTCGATCACAGAGACCACGTCAGCCGAATAGTGCGTGGCCACCAGCGTCTGCCCGTCACTACTGAGGGCCAGGTCGCTGATCGGACCATGCGCGGCAGGAACCGTGCCGACAACAGTGACCGCAGGCACGGGCGCGTTTATCGGTGCGAGTTCGGCCCGATTGATCAGCTGCGGCAAGAGATCCCCCACATGGGCCTGCCGAAGTGTCGGCAGGGCGGCCAACCACAACGAGCGGGGCGAATCGTCCAGTTCTGCAAGCGCTACTGCGCCGCCCGTCGCGGACATCTCGATCACACCTGCTGCGTTTGCCATGATCTCCGTACCTTCCGTTGAGCGGCCATCGGGCCGGTCCTGCTGTGAAGTCTGTTCTCGATACCGAATTGGGTATCTGCTGGAGGCCAGTTTACCGTCGCCATTCGTTTGGTATATCCCCCAATCGGAGGACGAATTGAAATAAGCATGCGGCTTCTCAGACGTCGCTACGGCGAATCTTGTGACCAATTCGTTGCTTTCACACCGAATGACATCAAAAACCTATTTGAACTGGACCTTCATCAACTCCAGAGAATATTCCCAGTGAGACATAAACGATATTATTCCCGATAATTACTCGCCGGTAGCCTCGAAAACGAGGCGCACATCACACCCTGGCCACCGTGTCTAAATTGCTAAGACAATTCCTAAAGGCGCTAATAGTGGTGCCATCTTCCGGGGCATCCATCGCGACGCTAACGCCGACCCGGCGCTGCGCCGTTCGGAATTCCGCCAGCGGACCCATCACGACGTTCGTCCCGTTGATACCGGCCCAGATGGTGGCCCGCCTGGCGGCGCGCTCCACCGGATTCGGCGGGGTGTACATCACTAATTCAGCCGCCCAATCGGGCATCACGTCGCGAATCGCCCAGTCAAGGAACTTCGCCGACTTGGGCACCTCGGGGTTGTTCAACAGGTTCGATCCGGTGGACAGCGCCATGCCGTGCGTCAGCGCGAGCTTGGGTAGATGCGAGCGCAGGCATTCCAGCGTCTGTGCTTTCGTGCTCGGCAGGTCTGTGCCGCCCAGCGCATGGCCGACGCGCGTGAATTCCCGGTAGTACTGATCGATGTCGGTCAGCGGTTTGGGGTGATAGAGCTCGTGCGCAGTCGCTATTCCCCAGACCACCGTCGCATAGTTCCACCGCAGCCAGTCCGGGTCGTCGGCGTCGTAATGCAGACCGTCGGGCCGATTGCCCTTCACGGTGTGATGCATTGCCCGAACCGTCTGGGCCAGCCTTTCTGCCGTCTGGGTCGATCCATACGCGGTGCCGATGAAGAATGCCAGCGAGTGCCCCAGCCGCACCTGGACGCCCTGTGGGTTCAGCCGACCTGTCGGGTTACCAGCGCAATCGCGCTCGGCGATCCGTGAATGGGTCGAGCCCATCCAATAGATGCTGGGGTCGAGCCCCTCCAGGAATGCGGCGCTTTGCAGCCCGAATATCAACGCCTGCGTGTGCGAGTGCACATGCCATACGGCGCTCCCGGGACCGAACCAGCCTGGATCGCCCACCGGGCCGGCGAAATCCATCCCGCGAAAGAACCGTCGCCGGACGTTCTGGTCGAAATCGGCATTGAGCTTGTCCTGGAGGTGCCCGAAGGGATTGTGGCTACGCATGTGACCACATTAGCATGTTTGGCTACGGGTGTAACCAATGTGCGATATCCTCGCCCCATGGCCGGTCCCACCAGATGGGCGGGGGTGTCCCGTTCAGATCGCCAAGCCGAACGGCGATCGCTGCTCATCCGCGCCGCCTTTGCCCTGTTCGGCGAGGGAGGCGAAGGCGCGGTTTCAGTTCGATCGGTGTGCCGCGAGAGCGAGCTGAATACCCGCTACTTCTACGAAAGCTTCGCTGACACCGACGAGCTGCTCGGCGCGGTGTACGACGAGACGGCCGCCGAACTGGCGACTGCGATGACCACAGCCGTAGAACAAGCCGCCAACAAGACCACAGCCGCTGGCGACGACCGCGAAATCTTGCGGTCGGGCATCCGTGCCGTACTCGACTTCAGCTCAGCAGACCCTCGACGGGGCAAGGTCCTCTTCACCGAAGCGCGCTCCAATCCCGTCCTGACCGCCCGTCGCACGATGGCGCGGGACCACTTGCGCGAGCTGGTAGTGACCGAGCAACGACGAACGCACTCTGAATCCGACTGGGTGGCAACCGAAGTCAGCGCCGCCATGTACGCCGGAGCTATGGCAGAGCTGGCTAATCAATGGCTGGCCGGTCGGCTCGGTAACGACCTAGACGCCGTCGTCGGACACGCGGTGAGGGTGTTGCTCCCCGACTGACGATTGCCGAAAAGACCGCCAACAACCACACAATTGGAGAGCATTGCAGCATGGCCCCAGACGATGATCCGGAGAAGCGGATTCGGGAGCTTGAACGCTCGATGGCCGATGCGGCAAATGCCAGCGAACTAGGCACCACCGGGCAGTCCAGCCAGCCCGGCCAGTACTACCCACCCCCACCGGCCCAGGGTTATGACATCCCTCAATACCCAGGCACCCAATACCCCGGCACGCAATACCCGGGAGCCCAATTCCCGGGAGCCCCGTTCCCGACCACCGCTCCGAAGCCATCACAAGGCATGCGCGTGGGGTGGATCGTTCTTGGGTTGCTGATCGTCGGGCTCGTCGTCGGGGGTACCGCGGTCTTCGCCAACCAGATGGTCTCAACCACCCGCTCGCTCACCAATCTGCCGACCACTCCAAGGATCTCGGGCGGCGGCGGGCAATTCACTACAAGCCACGGCGCACCAACTCCCGAGCCGCCCGTCGCGCCGCCGTCAACCTCCGCAGCCACCGTGTCGGAAGCACCAACGGGCGGAACCATCAGCGTGGCCGGCGTCGGTGAGACCAGGACGATCGCCTGCAACGACAGCAACGTCTCGGTCAGCGGCGTCAGCAACCATGTGGTGCTCACCGGGCACTGCGCGGAAATCGATGTGTCGGGTGTCGAGAACACCGTCACTGTGGATGCCGCCGACGCCATCACAGCGTCCGGCATGAACAACCGGGTCACATTCCACGGCGGCTCCCCGGACATCAACCAGTCCGGTATCGCCAACAGCGTCGAGCAGGGCTGAGCGGCCGTTCAGGCGAGCGCCCTTACTCCGTGTCCTAGTGCCAGCACGTACGCAGGCGATGCGGGAACCCGGTCCGGAACCCTGACGTTCAACATCCCCTCGGTCACGCGCCACTCGATCGGCTGCTCGATGCCCAGCATTCGCACCCCGGTGAGCGCGGTGGCATCGATGCCCCGGATCCCGAACTCGCGCGCAGGCAGATCGAGGAGGATGGCGTTGAGCGCGCCGTCTTTTTGGGTGAACCGCACCGGAGTGCCCTCGGTGGTCACAGTCTCTGCGGTCTCCCACGGTTGGGTGCCGTAGATCGCCTCACCGTTCGCCTGTAACCACGCGCCAAGTCCCTTGAGTGGCGCAAGTTGCTCATCGGGGAATCGCCCGTACTGATCCGGCCCGATGCCGATGAGCAGATTGCCGTTCTTCGACACGATGTCCACGAATGACCTCACCAACTCGGTGGCGGTCACGATGTCCTCGGGTCGCTCGTTGCGGTTCGCGCCGAATGAGTGGCCGACGCCGCGCGTCGATTCCCACTTCTTCTCTTGGATGGCGTCAAACGTCGCGTACTCCGGGGTCCGGATGTCGTAGTGGTGGTTGGCGGGGAAGGTCAGCGACTTGTAGCTGTCCGGGATGATCGACCAGAACCGCTGCACGATTCGGCCACCCATCCGGGCGACGGCATCAGTCACCATGCCGCGGTGTGCGCCGGGTTCGATCCAGCGGTCGTTGATGATGCCGTCGGGGACGACGTTGTAGTACTCGGCGAACAGTGCGGGCAGATCGCCGCCTGCGGGCCAACAGATGTCATTCCACAGCACCGACGGCTGATACCGGTGGATCAATTCGCGCACATGCGCTGTGGCGTATTCCACGTAGTCGGGCGTGTGCGGCACCGCGAGCATAGCGTCGGCCGGGTTCTCCATCAGTGCGTCGTTGTACGGCCAGTCGTATCCGCCGGAGTAGTACAGCCCCATCCTCATACCGGCGTCGAGCACGGCGCTGCGAAGCTCGCCGACGATGTCCCGCGCCGCGTGGTAGCGCCCCTTTCTGGGGTGTACCAGCTCAGTCGGCCACAGGCAGAACCCGTCGTGGTGCTTCGTGGTGAGGACGACATAGCCTGCGCCGGCGTCACGGCACGCCCTGGCGATGGCCGCCATGTCGGCGTCGGCGGTGCCCAGGTCGAATGCGGGGACGAAGTCGTCGTAGACGGCGTCCGGTCCGTACACCTCGCGCTGATGAAACCAGGTAGGGCTGCCCTGCAGGCGGCTGCTGTTGAGGTACCACTCCGCATAGGGGTTGTGCCGCAACATGTCGGCGGGGCCGGCTTCCTTCAACTGTTGCTGGATATCGCCCACCTGCGGAGCCCAGCCGGGCACTGAGTACAAGCCCCAGTGGATGAATATCCCGAGTTTCGCGTCGTCGTACCACTCCGGCAGGGGATGCGAACCCACCGATTCCCAGTCGGGCGTGTACATGCGCTGAGGTTACGCCGCGGTTGCGGTAAAACAGCCCAGCTTGTTACAGCCATGAAAAGGATTGTTCACACCGCGTCATGCGACTACTCATGCGATGTTTACTTGGTCCGCGTTTGCCCGAGGTTTCATCCGACAACTTGAGGTCAGCTCATGCGTCTTGTGGATTTCAAAGCCAAGACCCCGCTTATCGGCATGTCCATGGTCTTTTTGGCGATGGGGATAGTCGCCGTGACGGCCTACCTGCACGTGGGATGGTATTCGGCCATCGGCTATGCCTTTGCTGCCGCCGTGGCCGTATTCGGTTTCGTGTTCACGTTCCGCGACATGCCGACACCGCCGCATCTGCTCGGTGACTCCGACCAGACCCAGGAAGGTAGCTGATGACCACCACGTCCGGGCCACAGGCTGACAACACGTCGGCCCTCACCGCGGAAGACGCGGGCTATCACAAGGGCCTCAAACCGCGCCAGATTCAGATGATCGCCATCGGCGGCGCCATCGGAACGGGCCTGTTCCTCGGAGCCGGCGGCCGACTGGCCCACGCCGGCCCCGGGCTGTTCCTGGTCTACGGGTTCTGCGGCGTCTTCGTCTTCTTCATCCTGCGCGCCATGGGCGAGCTCGTACTACACCGCCCGTCGTCAGGATCTTTCGTCTCCTACGCGCGCGAATTCTTCGGCGAGAGAGCGGCTTACGCCGCCGGCTGGATGTACTTCCTGAACTGGGCGATGACCTGCATCGTCGACTCCACCGCCATCGCCACCTACTTCCAGTTCTGGAAGGTGTTCCACGCGATACCGCAGTGGGCACTGGCCCTCATCGCATTGGCAGCGGTGCTCAGCATCAACTTGGTCTCCGTCACCCTCTTCGGCGAGCTGGAGTTCTGGGCGGCCATCATCAAGGTGGTCGCGCTCGTGACCTTCCTGGTCGCCGGAACGATCTTCCTCGCCGGCCGCTACAAGGTCGACGGACAGGCAACAGGATTCAGCGTGATCGCCCACAACGGAGGGCTGTTCCCGCTCGGCGTGGTACCACTGGTCATAGTGGTCTCGGGCGTCGTCTTCGCCTACGCCGCAGTCGAACTCGTCGGAATCGCCGCCGGCGAGACTGCCGAACCGGCGAAAGTCATGCCCCGTGCCATCAACTCGGTGATCGCCCGTATCGCACTGTTCTACGTGGGCTCGCTGTTCCTTCTCGCCTTGTTGCTGCCGTTCACCGCGTACAAGTCCGGCGAGAGTCCATTCGTGACGTTCTTCTCGAAGATCGGGATTGACGGCGCCGGTTCGGTGATGAACCTCGTCGTGATCACCGCGGCGTTCTCGAGTCTCAACGCCGGCTTGTACTCCACTGGTCGCATCCTGCGTTCGATGGCAATGAGTGGCAGCGCACCGCAATTCACCTCCCGGATGTCCAAGCGGGGCGTCCCGTACGGCGGCATCTGCCTGACCGCTTCCATCGGCCTGCTTGGCGTTCTGCTCAACGGTGTGGTGCCGGGTATGGCCTTTGAAATCGTGCTGAATGTCGCATCGCTGGGAATCCTCGCATCATGGCTGACCATCATTCTGTGCCAGCTGAAGCTGTTCAGCTGGTCCAAGCAGGGCAAGATGGTCCGACCCAGCTTCCGGATGTGGGGTTCCCCCTACACCGGCTATGCCACCGTTGTGTTCCTAGTGGGGGTTCTGGTCCTGATGGGATTCGACTATCCGATCGGAACGTGGACCGTCGCCAGCCTGGTGGTCGTTGTGCCGATGTTGATCATCGGATGGCACTTGGTCAAGGACAAAGTGCTGGCGATCTCCCAGGAGCGCGAAGGCCCCACCGGCGCGTTTCCGGTGCTGCCGGTGATACCGCCGCCGCTCGAACCCAAGTAAAGGGTCGTCAGACTTCGATCGGCGGGTGCAGTTGTTCCATCGTGTACTGCCGGCTGCGGCGCGCTGCCCACGAGCTGACGGCAAGCGAGGTCGCCAGCACGCCGGCGAGTACGGCAACGGCCACACCCAACCGATGGTCGATGCCACCGGCGATGAGTTGCCGTAATCCGTTGACGGAGTATGTCATCGGAACGTATGGATGGATGATCTGGAATAACCGGCCGGTGGTTTGAACGGGATAGATCCCGCCGCAGGACACCAGTTGCACCATCAGGAACGCCAGCGTGACCACTCGACCGACGGCCACCCCGAACACCGCATTCAACGCCTGAATGAGACCCAGGTAGGTCGCAAGGACCAAGAGCAGGAAGCCTGCTGTGTACAGCGGATAGCGGGGATTCACCCCAACCCCGAAGTGCGCGACGGTGTACATCACGAGCACTTGGCAGACCGCGATCAGGAAAGCCGGCCAGTAGGAAGCCAACACCACCCGGAATGCGCCCAGCCCGTTGATGATTGGCCTGGGCTGCATCGGCTTCAGGACCATCCAGATGAGCAAAGCCCCGATGAATACCGCCAAACCCATGAAGAACGGCGCGAACCCGGTGCCGAAGGTGGGGGCCGGGTTGTGGGTGACCATGTCGAGCTTCACCGGCGAGGAAACGGTCTTCGCGACATCAGTTCGCTGCTGGTCCGTCCACGACGGAATTTGGGTGGACCCCTCATTCAATTTGTCCGCCAGCTCACGACCGCCGCTTGCGAGTTTCACCAGACCGCCGTTGAGTTGGTGAGCTCCGTCGTCAAGCTGTTCCACGCCGTCACGCAACTTGACGATGTCCTTGCGAAGACTGCCGTCCAGCGCTCCGCTCATGAACGACCGCAGCTTGCTGTTCGGATCGCCCAGCTCGTCTTGAAGCTGCGCCGAACTGTCACGCAGATGTTGCAGGCCGCTGTCGGTCGCTGGATCCAGATCTCTTGCCTGCAGCACCTTCTGCGCGGCATAGAGGATGTCCCCGGCTTGCCGGACTTTGGGGTCACCACTTCCCTGCAACACCCCGACTGCCTGGTCGACGAAGGAGCTCGCTCGCTTCCAGTCGATATTGGCCGATTCGATGCGGTCAGTGGTGCGCTCGACCGCGGTGCTAAGACTGTCCGCGGCTGCTGCGACGGTGTCCGCTTTGATTCCCTTGTCGTCGAATCGCTGGAGGAAATCGATCAACGGCCCGGTCGCCGTCTCCACCGACGTGGACAGCTGACGGGTGCCGTCGGCGAGCTTGGCGGAACCGTCCCGGGCTTGATCCAATCCGTCCGCCAGTTGGCCGGCGCCACCGGCCGCTAACGTCAGCCCGGCTCCGGCATCGGTCAGCCCACCCAATACCGCGACGACGGTCTGCTCCCCCACGCTGGCATTGACTTCGTTGATCACCGCGCGCGCCACGCTCTGCCCGATCATCGAGCCGAGGTAGCTATTCGAATCGTTGAAGGTGAATCGGAGCGCGGCCTGTGTCGGGTTGCCGCCAGACGGAGAGACGACGTCGGCGCTGAAGTCCGAAGGAATCGTGATGGTGAAGTAGTACCGACCGTGAGCCAAGCCGTCGGCCGCCTCCGCGCCCGACACCTCGTGCAGTGCCAACTCATGAGAGTCAAGCAGCGCTTTCGCTACCTGGTCTCCGGCCCGAATGTCCTTACCTTGAGAGTGAGTTCCGGTGTCTTCGTTCACCAGGGCGACCGGCACCTTGTTGACGTGGCCGAACGGGTCCCAGAAGGCCCACAAATACATGGCGCCGTACAGCAGTGGCATCAACACGACGGTCAGAAGCGCGATCCGCGGCGGGATACCGCGCGTGTACCGCTTGATATCGGTACCCAATGACATTGCGGCAAGCATTGTTACCCCTTGCCTTTCTGCGATTCCACGAGTTCTGCACGATCGGTGTTCGGCACTGGAATTTGGGCACGAACCCCGTGCCCGACAACGCCATTGACTGTTGCGGTGACGATCGTCTGGGTACGCCCGAGGTCCTTCAACCGATCGATGAGCACATCACGGTTGATGTCGCTGGTGACGACGTCGAGATTGCCCACCACAAGCAACGGTGGGCGTTGAGTATTGGCCAGCGCAATCCGCAGCAGCAGCTTGTCCAGCTCGGATAACAGCTCGAAGTACTCCATCAACGGCGGCAGCGGTAGGTCGCCGAAAACCGGTGTGCACATCTTGGCCAACTCGGCCTGACCCGCCTGCCCGATGAACCGGTACCACGAGGAATCCCAGCGCAACTGCTCAGTGATCAGATCGCGAACCGTCACCGACTCCGACACGACGTCGATTCCGTCGATTCCGGCCAAGCCGCACCGAGCGAAGATGCGCCTGGCCTTAGTCTCTCCGAGCACCGTCAACTCGCCGGACTTCGGCTTCATCCGGCCGGCGATGGTCATCAGCAGCGCCGTGCGTCCGGTGCCGACCGGGCAGATCAGCACATTGACTCCACCGGCCGGAATGGTGAGGTCCACAGGGCCGTAGACCGGGCCCCACGGCCCGCTCATTCGAATCCCCTTCGCGATGACAGCAGGTGGCGGCTCTACCTCTTGCGAATTGGGTTCATCCAACGGCGTGGCGTCGTCCTGCGACATGGCACCCTCCCGTCCCGCATGCTCGCTCATCTCAACACGTTCCCTTGCGGTACGCGCGAGCAGCGGATCGGCGGTCTAGCTGTCGCGACCCCGCGTCCTGACGTCCTTCTCGATGTCAGCCACTGCATGTATCAGCCCATCGATGAGGTCGATGACGTTGTTGCCCCCAGATTTGACGGCGTAGGTGCGCGGCGAGTGCTCCGGGTCAATGTCGGCGAAGATCTCGTTGACCTTCTGCTGCATCTGCTCCGCGATCTTGGCCGGGAGTTCGCCCATCTTGCTCTGAAACTCAGTCACCCGGCCCTGCAGCTCAGTACGCAACTGTTCCATCCGGTCCTGAAATTCGTTGACTTCGCTCATGGGCCTACCTTCTCCAAACCTTCGCCAACATCTGATCTCGCGCGACGAGCGAAGGTTACGCTGAGCGGCTCCGCCGTGGGACACGAACCCACCAACACTGACCCATCCGCAGCCGGTTCCGATGAAGTAACGTCATGCGACGTTGATTTCGGCACGGAAGGCGGCCTCCCCGCTGCTGAGCGTGGCACTGGTGCTTGCCGGTTGCGGCAGTGGTCCGGATACGCACAACGCCGATACTGCAGCCGGGTCCTGCGAGGGTGGGGGCGCCGATCCGCGCTGGGAGTAACGCCACGGCGGACTTTCCGCCACTCTGCTACCCCGGCGTTACGCTCGTGAGCAATTCACAGTCGAAGGACGGAGCTCCGCAGTGCCCGAGATCAGCGGTGAGCGTTACCTGGCCGCCCAGGCCAGCCCGGAATTCCAAGAACTGCGAAGCAGGTTGCGCCGCTTCGTCTTCCCGATGACAGCGTTCTTCATCGTCTGGTACGCCACCTATGTACTGCTCGGCGCGTTCGCACATGACTTCATGGCAACCAAGGTGTGGGGCAACATCAACGTCGGCCTACTCATCGGCCTTGGCCAGTTCCTCACCACATTCGTCATCACGGGCCTCTACGTGCGGTTCGCCAATCGAGAACTCGACCCTCGCGCAGCGGCGATCCGGGCTGAACTCGAAGGGGAACTGGCGTGAAATTCCTTGCCGCCGAGAGCGTCGGCAACCCTGCGACCAATATCGGCATTTTCGCCCTATTCGTCGTCGTCACGATGATCGTGGTGATCCGGGCCAGCAAGCGCAACGCCACCGCCGACGAGTTCTTCACCGGCGGCCGGGCCTTCTCCGGACCCCAGAACGGCATTGCTATTGCCGGGGACTATCTGTCGGCGGCCAGCTTCCTCGGCATCGCCGGCGCCATCGCGGTGTACGGCTATGACGGCTTCCTCTATTCCATCGGCTTCCTCGTGGCCTGGCTGGTGGCATTGTTGCTCGTCGCCGAATTGCTTCGCAACACAGGCAGATTCACGATGGCCGACGTACTCAGCTTCCGGCTGAAGCAACGTCCCGTCCGAGTCGCGGCCGCGATCTCGACGCTCACCGTGTCGCTGTTCTATTTGTTGGCTCAGATGGCCGGCGCCGGCGGGTTGGTGGCACTTCTGCTCAACATCAACGGCCGCGGCGGACAGTCCGTGGTGATCGCGGTGGTGGGCGTGCTGATGATCGTCTATGTACTCGTCGGCGGAATGAAGGGCACCACCTGGGTGCAGATCATCAAGGCGGTGCTGCTGATCCTCGGCGCCGGGCTCATGACGGTGATGGTGCTGGCCAAGTTTGGGCTGAACTTCTCCGACATCCTGGGTTCGGCACAAGCCGCGATCTCCCACGCGACCACGGCAGGTGTGGCCAAGCGCGACGTGCTGGCGCCCGGCGCGCAATACGGTGGCTCGCTCACGTCGCAGATCAACTTCATCTCGCTGGCACTCGCGCTGGTGCTGGGCACCGCCGGCCTGCCGCACGTATTGATGCGGTTCTACACCGTGCCCACCGCCAAAGAGGCCCGCCGGTCAGTGGTCTGGGCGATCGCGCTGATTGGGGCGTTCTACCTGTTCACGCTGGTGTTGGGTTATGGCGCAGCAGCTCTGGTCGGTCCGGACCGCATCTTGCGCGCGGCAGGCGGGGTGAACTCCGCAGCGCCACTCCTGGCCCTCGAACTCGGCGGCGTCGTGCTGCTGGGCGTGATCTCAGCGGTTGCGTTCGCCACCATCCTCGCCGTGGTGGCGGGTCTGACTATCACCGCGTCGGCGTCATTCGCCCACGACATCTACGCCAGCGTTCTCAAGTCGCACAAGGTAACCGAGGACGAGCAGGTCCGGGTCTCCCGGATTACCGCAGTGGTGCTCGGTGTTCTGGCCATCGGATTGGGCATCCTGGCCAACGGACAGAACGTCGCATTCCTGGTGGCACTGGCCTTCGCCGTTGCCGCGGCCGCCAACCTGCCGACCATCATTTTTTCGCTGTACTGGCCGCGGTTCAACACCCGCGGTGCGCTCTGGAGCATGTACGGCGGCTTGCTCACCACGCTGACCCTGATCGTCTTCTCCCCCGCGGTTTCGGGTGCGAAGACCTCAATGATCCCCAGCATGGACTTCGCCTGGTTCCCGCTGGCGAACCCGGGCATCGCGTCGATCCCGCTGGCATTTCTGCTCGGGATCGTCGGCACGCTGACGTCATCAGACCGCGGGGTCCCGGAATGCAATGCGGAGATGGAAGTTCGGTCACTTACCGGTATCGGAGCGGAGAAGCCGATCGCGCACTGACCGTCACCCCCTGAAACGCAACACCATCACGGTTGGCCGAGTACGTCCGCGTACCAATTGTTGATGTCGGTCTCCTGTTAACTCTGCGGGAAATCCTGCCGATTGCTATTTGACGGTGTTGCAATAATCCACGGCAGTGTCGTTGGGTTCGCTCTGGAGGGGGCAGTGATGTCAGCAAATCGTGTTGCACGTTCGGATCGGCGGCGCGCGTCAGATTTCGCCGTGTTGCGGTGGTTGAGTGTCGGTGCGGCGGGCGTCGGGGTAGGCGTTGCCGCCTGGGCCGGGTCGGGCGTGGCATCTGCCGATTCTGGCGGCTCAGCGTCGGATACGGGTAGCGCAGGCCACTCGTCAGCTGCTGTGAAATCTTCAGCCGACTTGGGGCGTCCGGCGGCGCACCGCCAGTCGAAGGCTGTTTCTCTGCCGTCATCGACTGCCGTGCCTGCAGGCCTGGGCGTTCGCAACGGCGTTGCGCCGAGGACTACTGCTCCGGCAAGCCCGAATCCGGCAGGCGCCGTGAGTTCGCCACTCGTAGAGAGCAATTCGGCTAGCCAGAGCGATTCGGCTCAGCCTGCTTCTGATATTCCAACAGCTCAGGTGAGTTCGGCGACTGCCATCGTGACCACGCTTCGGGTTGAACGATCTCGCGGCGCGGTTTCGGCGGCAGCCAAGGCTGTACCAGCGGACAGTGTTCAGTCGCGCAGGGCGGCATCTGTCGCCAAGTCGTCGATGAGCGCCGCACAAGCAGTATCAGAGTCCGTTGATGAGGCACCGTCGGACAGGGGATACGTCTCCGTTCAAACGCCGTCGTTAAAGGAGCGGATCGACGCGGTGATCTACGGTGTCCTCGACGCGGTCTCGAACTGCCTGTCCAAGTTTCCAGCCAATCCGATTACCGACTTCCTGCAGGGCGCATGGCTGACGCTGCGGCGCACCTTCTTCAACCAGGCCCCCACCCTCGACCCGTCGCAGACGACCGGCCAACTCGGCGGAACGATCGCCGGCACCTTAGGTGCGGTGGATCCCGAAAGTGACCCGCTGATGTACGCCGTACTCCAGAACCCCCTGGAAGGCACGGTCAACCTCAACCCGGACGGCACCTACACCTACACGCCCGGATCAGACTTCGACGGGCGCGACGTCTTCATCGTGGCAGTCCGTGACACCGCCGCTCCAGCCTTGAACGTGCTCGATCTCTTCGGTAACGGCAT
The DNA here is from genome assembly GCA_965279745.1 of Mycobacterium sp. GTDB lineage: Bacteria > Actinomycetota > Actinomycetes > Mycobacteriales > Mycobacteriaceae > Mycobacterium. The sequence continues at coordinate 4,148,152 of OZ257262.1, read as the reverse complement.
CACCGAAGCCCTGGTCGTCGTTCAGCAGGGCTCTGCGCCCGTGGTGAACTACGCGTTCACCTTCAATCAAACTCGCTACTGGTGGGGTGTTCAGCGGTGGACTCCAGAGTCTGAAATCGGGCTGGAATGGGCCGCCTACAACCTGGCAGACGAAGTCGTTCCCGCCCAGACCATTACGTTGACCATCACGGCCACCGCCCAAAAGGTCGAAAAAAATGGTGGTCTGGCTTCGGCCTCAAGCCCCCTCACGGCCAAGACTGCCGGGTTTTTCCCGACGGTGGTGCAGTCTCGAATCCAAACGGGTTCGCCCTCAGTGACTAAAGATGGTCAGCCGGTCCCCGACGGCAATGTCTGGGTCAACTTCAACAACAACTGGGGATATGAAAGCGTAGTGGGAGAAGGCCAGTACGACTACGAATCGGTGATGATGCACGAGCTGATGCACGCCTACGGCTTCTCATCCGACGTCCGAGAAGCCGGCAAAAACGGCGGCGCAAACGAAACCTGGTCGACCTTCGACAAGTTCATCACCAACAGCGGCGGCACGGCCGCGATTGACCCGACCACTTATACGTGGAACAGCGCCTTCAATCCGAATCTGACTGGAGGCGATGGCGGCCTGTACTTCTACGGACCGAACGAAGCCCTCGCCTTCAACGGACAACCCGTACCGCTCTATACCCCGGAGGAATGGGATGGCGGCAGTTCGGTAACCCACCTCAACGACGCCTATTTCAACAACAACACGAACCCCAACGACCCGCGCTACATCCAATTGATGAATGCCAAAGACGAGGCCGGGATAAAAGCCCCCAACTATCTCAGCTCAATCGAGATCGGCATCCTCAAGGACCTCGGATACACGATGGCCTAGCAGACGCCTGCACGCTCTCTGTGCCCCCAGTCGGACTCGAACCGACACTGTGCTGATTTTGGAACGGGCGGGCCGCTGCCGCCAGGAGTGGGTCTGCAATCATCCCCCGGAGTCGGTGGATATTGTTCGGTGTTGCCACGGGCCAACATTCGTTCGATGAGCCTGACATCGATGATCTCTGCATCGCGCTCCTGGCGGCAGGCATCATCTCGGAGCCTCACAGCTTCTGTGACTGAAACCCGGTGAAATCACCCGTTCAATTGGCATCATCGTTGGGTGCTGACATACCGGAAAACAACATGAACCACGGCGTGCACGCGATGCAACACGAAGTTGAGCACAAGATTCAGCACGACCAAGGGCATTCGGACGGAACCAATGGGGTCTCCAAGGCCAACAAGCGAATGGCGTTGGTAATCGCGATCCTGGCTTTGTTCCTGTCCTTTGCCGAGATGGCTGGCAAAGGCGCCCAGACTGAGGCACTGGACTACCAGATGGACGCATCCGAACTGTGGGGCTTCTTCCAAGCCAAGAACATCCGACGGACCTCGAACCTGATTGCCGTGGAGCAAGCTCAACTCAGCCTTCCCAGTATCAAGGATCCAGACCAGAGAGCCGCGATCGAGAAACAGATCGAGCAGTGGAACCAGAATGCAGCACAGTTCCGGTCGGAGCCGGACGCAGCTAACGGCCAGGGCGAGGGAACCCAGGAATTGGCTCGCCGCGCACATGAAGTCGAGCACAAGCGTGATGAGATGCTTGCCAAGTTCCACAATTACGAGTTCGCCTCATCGGCTTTTCAGATCGGAATCGTCCTGGCTTCGGCTGCTGTCATCACCGGCCTGATCATGCCGGGATTTCTGGCCAGCGGACTCGCGTTCCTCATCGGACTTGCCTTTATGGCGTTGGGGACGTTCGCCCCCCATCTGTTGCACCTAAGTTGATTCGCAGCCCCGGATCCCCGAGCGGAGGAGTATCCGCGTCGTGCGTATCGGCGCGAACCGGATCTGCCACACGCGCGGCAATCAGAAGACCAGCAAAATCGGACAACACGATGGTGGTTCCTCAAGGTGATCTCGGTTGGGTCATTTCCTCATCCCCTCTCGGTTGTACAGGCTCGTGGTGGCCACCTAGACGACGCCCACCCCGGAAGGTAGGAAGCACTGGGAAGCAGCGGCGTCGAAATCGGGTATGGCCCTTCTACCCTGCCTATACTTCGGACATCATTTGGCTTGGTCGACCGGGCGGGTAACTTATGTCGATTTCGCGTTGGACGACTCGAATCGGCTCGGCAGCATGTGTTTTCGGTATCTTGCTGCTGGGGCCCACAGCAGCGCCCGCGGTGGGCATCGCTTTCGCCGATACCGCACCGGACCAGTCAGTGGGGTCACCGTCCTCCACTGCGCGAACGGGTCAGGTAAAAACCCGCACACCCAGTAATCCGGCGAAACGCACGGCCCGGCCCGCCACCGACTCCGGCCGCACCGCTCCACCTCCGCGCCGCGCTCGCGGTTTGCGCACGACCGCGACGACTGCGGAGAAGCCTGGGGCAGCTCTGGGCACGCAGGTTCCGGCCGCCGCCGCCAGGACTGTAAATCCGACGCAGGTGGTCTCCGGTCGGGTCGGCCAGCCCGCCGCCGGAATCCTTGCCCCATCGGCGACGGTGCATGCGGTGTCCACTCAGGCCGCGACTCCGGCTCCGGCAGCGACACCGCTCGCCACGGTCTCAAGCACGACTGCGGTATGTGCCCACTGCGCGGCAGCCGTGTCGGGTAATCCCCTGCAGTCGATCAGCAACACCCTTCAGCGCGTGCTGACCGACACCGCGAACTGGCTGTCAAGTCTGCCTGCGAACCCGCTGACCAACTTCATCGAGGGAGCGGTCTGGCTGGCGCGCCGTACGCTTTTCCCGGCAAGTGTGGGAGTCATCACTGCGCCCATCGAGGTGCCGCTGTATTTCACGCAGGTCGGGAGCGAACAGAAGCTGGGCATCTACGCCTCCCTCGGAGGCAGTTCCACACCGCAGCTTTTCGAGTTCGACACCGGCGGTCCGGGATTCTTCGCCGCCTACGCCTCGGCGGCTCCCAGCTTCTCGCCATGGTGGGGCCGCAATGTTCCCACTACCGGTGCGCCGGTGCAGGAGACCTTCGACAGCGGACTGCTCTACACGGGCACCGCCGTGGCCACGACGGTGTCGCTGTTCTCCTCGCCGGGCAACACCACCCCCCTGGTCTCGACCGCGCAAGTGACGGTCGGCCAGATGGACAACATCAGCGACACCAAGACCGACGTCACCTACTGGACTCCCCAAGGGAGTACCACCCCGCCGATTGACGGAGCGTTCTACGGCGACTTCGGAGCGTCGCCGATGTATTCCGCCAACGCAATCACCGACCTGCTGACACAACTGACTTTCGCCCGGGGCGTGCTCCCCGGCTACCGGATCCACGTCGACCCGGTCAACGGCGAGGCTTGGGTTCAGATCGGCCTGACCGCCGCCGACACTGACCAGAATGCCGGCATGTTCTTCCCGATGGTCCCCGATCCGGCCGCGCCGACGTGGGCGACCGAACCCTATAGCGGGTCCCGCTTCTACAGCGAGCAGCTGTTCAACGCCGCCATCAACATTGCCAAGCAGGGCACCGCGGTCATCTCGGACACCAACGTCGGCATCACGCCCGATACCGGGGCGCACACCACGCTCCACAACACTGACCAGAGTCCGCCGTCGAGCCCAACCGATTACGCGGGACTCATGGATGGGACCAAGTTACAGAAGGATCTGGCGTTCTACCTGACGGATCCCAATAACAGCGGCCCCACGGCGCCATTCTTCAGTTTCATCACGAACGACAACACCGACGACGGCAAGGTCCAGGTGCAGAACGGGAACACCGATGCCGCAGGCCCGGGCTACTACCTCAACACCGGCATCTTCTTATTCTTTCAATACGACGTCGTCTACTCCCTGGGCAACTCCGACGGCGGGGGCGTGGTCGGACTGCTTGACCCCACTCCGGCCGCCACGCTTCAGGCAGCCGCGACCGCCGCTTCGACGTCATCGACGGGCTGGCACCCGGGCAGCATCATCGCCTTGTTCTTCTCCAACGGCACCGCAGCCCACCCGGACGCGGGCCTGCTAGTCGGCAACGGGTTCAGCTACGACGCACAGAGTTGCACGGGCACCGGCCCGTGCAACGGCGGCCAAGGCGGGCAGTTGGTCGGCAGCGGCGGGAACGGATTCAACGGCGGCAGCGGCGGCAATGCCGGAATTTTCTGGGGAAGCGCTGGCGTAGGTGGCAATGCCCCGAGCGGTTGTGTCGCAAACTGTTCCGGCGGCGACGGGGGTGACGCCGGGCTGTTCGGCAACGGCGGCCACGGCGGAGTCGGCGAGACGGGCGCCCCCGGCGGCGACGGCGGCGACGGCGGGCTACTCGGTGGCACAGGGGGTGACGGCGGTGCTGGCGGCAAGGGTGTGGCAACCGTGTCCAACGGCCAGGGCGGGCAAGGCGGTCAGGGCGGCAATGCGTCGCCGATCGCGCTGCGCGGCGACGGCGGACAGGGGGGAACCGGCGGGGCCGGTGCCGCAGGAGTGTCCGGGCACGACGCGATGATCTCGGGTGCCGACGGTGGGGTCGGTGGCGTCGGCGCGGCCGGCGGTCACGGCGGTGCGGGCGGTGCCGGCAGTTGGCTATTCGGTAAGGGCGGCAGCGGAGGGGTCGGCGGAATCGGCGGGATTGGAGGGGTCGGCGGAAGCGGCGCCGACGGAGCCGAAGCCGTGACGGCCGGCGGCGCCGGAAGCACTGGCGGTGACGGCGGGACCGGCGGACTCGGCGGTACGGGTGGTGCCGGCGGCGACGCCGGAATGGGCCGTGTGCTGCTGCTCGTCAAGATATCTGGCCTGGCCGGAGCCGGTGGTGGCGGTGGAACCGGCGGGGTAGGCGGATCGGGCGGTGCGGGCGGAACCGGCGGCGATGGAAGTGTCGATGCTCGCACCGGCGGGCTCGGAGCCACTGGCGGCAACGGTGCTGAGGGCGGCGCAGGCGGAACCGGCGGCGTCCCCGGCTCTGGGAGCGACCCGATTCCCGGCGACGGCGGAAACGGCGGCGGAGGCGGGGCCGCCGGCATAGGCGGGGACGGCGGCAAGGGTGCGCACGGCGACGGCGTCAACCCCGAGGGCGCTACCGGCGGAAACGGCGGAGATCCCGGAGCCCCTGGTGTTGGCGGTGCTGGTGGCGCACAGGGCGCCGGATGCGGCTGCGCCCGCGACGGCGAGGGCGGTGCCCTCGGGGTCTCTGCGACTTCCGGCGGCAATGGCGGGGCTGGTGGCCGCGGCGTCGACGCGACTAGTGGTGCGGACGGCGGGACCGGCGGCGGCGGAGGCAACGGCGGCTCGGTCGGCCGGGGGGGCCGAGGCGGGGACGGTGGTCTCGGCTCCAACGGGGAGGCGAATATCCCCGCCGGGAACGGCGGAGTTGGCGGGGTCGGAGGCAGCGGCGGCACGCTCGTCGGCAACGGCGGGAACGGCGGCGTAGGCGGCAATGGCGGAGTTGGCACCACGGGCGGAGGCGACGGTGGTCGCGGCGGCACCGGCGGCAACGCCCTCGCGCTCCTCGGCAACGGAGGTACCGGCGGCGACGGTGGTAACGGCGTGTTCACGAATGCCAACGGCGGACGCGGCGGTGATGGTGGAAACGGCGGCACGCTGGGAAGCGGCGGGGCCGGTGGCCAGGGCGGAACAGCAGGCCAGGGTGGTACTAACGGGAAGAACGGGGAACCCGGGTCCCCCTAGGTGCCGTCCCCGGGTGCCCCGGATCATCACCAGATGTCGGGCGGCAAGTGATTACCGACGGGGCTGCAAGACAGATCAGGTTACAACCTGATCGACCCCGGAAGAGGTCCAAGGTCAGGACAAGCCTGACCGCCCCCACGCCCGTCGATACTCGCAGTCAAAACCGCCCAAATCCGGCTGACCGTTTCCCGCAACTACCTACCAACCGCGGGCCACGGTGCACACGTGATTATGATGCCGGCAGCCAACTGGGGCATCCCTGAGCTGCTGAACGACATGGATGTTATTCACAGGAGTTATCTACTTCTGTGGACAAAGTTGTAAGACGGCTTCGCGCAGAGGATGCCCCCGGGACTTCGGTGCCGGTGTCGGGGTCTGCGACGGCGTCACGGAGGCGTTATCAGCTGCTGTTTGCCATCGGTGTCCAGGATGCACTGACCCTTATCAGAACCTCGATACCCGCCGCCCAGCCCACCCAAACCCCGACAGCAAGAATGAGCGCCGCTCCACTCGCCGCCCGGGCCACCGTGGCTAACGTCGTAACCGAGCTGTCAACGGCAACCGAAAACTGACCAGCTGTCGGCAATCGAAAATTGACCAGCTCGGTTTCATTGATCGTCGGCCGTGGCGGTAGGCACGCGGCCGAGGTCTCGGTCTTTGAGGCGGTAGCTGTCTCCTTTCAGTGCGATGACTTCGGCGTGGTGGACGAGGCGGTCGATCATTGCTGCGGCGACGACGTCGTCGCCGAATACTTCGCCCCACCGGCCGAAGGGCTTGTTGGACGTGACGATGAGGCTGGCCCGCTCATAGCGGGACGACACCAGCTGGAAGAACAGGTTCGCGGCTTCGGACTCGAAAGGGATGTACCCGACTTCATCGACAACCAGCAACGGGTATCGGGCCAGGCGGGCGAGTTCGGCTTGCAGCGTGCCACCGTGGTGGGCGGCGGCCAGGCGGTCGACCCATTGGCTGGCGGTGGCGAACAGGACGCGGTGGCCGGCCTGGCAGGCGCGGATCGCGATCCCTATCGCCAAGTGTGTCTTGCCGGTTCCGGGCGGACCGAGGAACACGACGTTGTCTTTAGCGGTGACGAAATCCAAAGTTCCCAGGTGCGCGATGAGGTCACGCTTGAGACCTCTGGCATGGTCGAAGTCGAACTCCTCCAACGATTTCCGTGATGGAAAGCGGGCAGCCCGGATACGCCCTTCACCGCCATGAGATTCGCGTGCTGACACTGCACGCTGCAGGCACGCAGCCAGGAACTCCTCGTAGGTCCAGGTTTCGTTGCGGGCCCGCTCGGCGAGCCGGTCGATGGCCTCCCGCAGCGTCGGCGCTTTCAAGGCCCGGGTCAGATATGCCAACTCGGCGGCCACGTCGCGGCTGCTGGTCAGTGTTTTAGCGGCCATCACGCCACCGGCCCGTCAAGACCCAACAGGGTGTCGTAGTCGGCCAGCCGACGTTGCTCGACCTCGACGTGGGCGGGCGGGCTGATGACGTCGAAGCGGTTGCGGCGCAGCAGCTTGGCCGCATCGACATGGTCGGGAGCGGAGATCGTTTGGTGTTTGGCCCAGACCCGGGCATGGTCGGCGACCAGGGCGCCACCACACCACACCCGGACCCGCCCCAGATCGGCAGTGACCTCAATGCGCCGCCCCACTGCGGCCGGATGCACCGAGTAGTCGTTGCCGTCTAAGCGCACATAGTGATCACGCGGTAGCCGAGTCGAGGTCCGCCACCCAGTGCTCGGGCCTACCGGTGGCAACTCCAGCATCGCCGCCTTGTCAGCCTCGACCCGATCCACCGGGCGACATCCCAACGCCCGGTGCCGGCGATGATTGGCCCGCACCAGCCAATCCTGAAGCTGGGTGTTGAAGTCCGCCGGCGACGCGAAGACCCGACCAGGTAGGAACGCCCGCTCCAGATAATCGTGGAAACGCTCGACCAGCCCCTTGGCTTCGGGGTCGCCGGGTCGGCAAATCAGCACCTTGGCCGCCAACGTGCCACGAAACGCCTGACACGCTCCGGTCAATTCGGGTTGACGTGCCCGCCACCGCCCGACCGCGCCTTCACCGTCCCATACCAACACCCGAGGCGTGGCACCCAACAGCGAAAGATGCTGCCACCACCCGGCATACAAGTCTTCTGCGGTGCGGGTCGGGATCAACATCGCCGAAGCCCAGCGCGAATACCCGCACACCATCGTCAACACCGGCAACGCAGTGGCGGTGCGGACCTGACCACACCCCACCGGCACCACCACATCGGGAAACCAGAAATCGCACTGCGCGATCTCCCCAGCCACATAGGTCGTGCGCGACGCCGGATCCGGCGGCAGATACACCGGCCGCAACTCCCGCACCCGCTCACTGAGAGTCCGGATCGAATACGACCACCCGATCCGCTCAGCGATCACCGTCGCCGGCATCCGCGGATAGGCCGCCAACAACTCCCGAATCCTCGGCTCGGCCTCATCAGCCACCGAACCGACCGGAGCACGCTGATACTTCGGCGGACCATCAGAAGCCAACGCCGCCTTCACCGTGTTCCGTGAAATCCCCAACACCCGCGCGATCTCCGCAATCGGTAACCGCTCCGACCGGCGCAACCGCCGGATCTCTGCCCAGTCCTCCACGCTCAACACTCGCTTCCTCCTTGGCCCATAGCCAAGGATCTTCAGGAAGCTGGTCAATTTTCAGTTGCCGCGCACTGGTCAGTATTCAGTTGCCGTCGACAGTGTCTAGGTGTTGCGCTCAGGTCTAATCGCTAGGCTCGTCCCGTCGGCCCACCGGCAAACGCCGACGAGGTCGATTCCCGAACAGGCATGCCACACACACGCATCGAACGCCACTGCTCGCCTGGCGGTATTTTCGTTTTCCCCTGAGGTCTTTGCCACACGATTCACACGTTCCGGTTTCATCTCTGCTGACGCGCCATACGTGGTCGGGCTTCTCCATTCGCAAAGAATATCGCTTTCCGTTCTACCCAATTAGCCACCAACTGGTGCAGGTCAAAGGTCGAACAGATCGTGAAACCGTAGAGGCATGACAGCGTCAGCGGAGGCGAAACCTATTGGCACGCGGCATATGTTGCAGACAGCAGAAGTAAGCAAACAAACTGGGTGACGGCTGGAAGCTCAGGTATTAGCGGTTCGCCATGGTCGTTTAGTTTGCCTGTCGCAACCTCTTCGTCACGCCGCGTCTTGGTTGCTTCCCGTGCCGCTGTGACGGCCTTGTCGAACCACCATCTGTACTGACCTAGGGTCATCGTCCTGGCATCCCTGCCAGGCCAAACCAGTTGATTTCGATCACGTCAAGCATCAATAATGCCCGTTACCAGGGCTCTGACCTAGTGCCCCCAGTCGGACTCGAACTCACACTGTGCGGATTTTAAGAGCGGGCTCGGGCGATTTGGCTACCAGGGGAAATCGGGATTCAGAACTCCAAACCTCAAGATTTTCAAGCCCTTTGCGAACTTTTGCGAACCTCTCGGATCCGGCCGAAACCTTCGGAATCCTCCCCAGAACCGCCCTGGTCGCCGGTGTGACACCGGTGTGGTTCGGGTTTAGAGCAGTTAGCTAGAGAGCCGCACCCAGGGGGTTAGCCTTCGAGCCCACGCACGTACGCGACCCGCCCCGCGATTGCCGCCGTAAGGTTCAGGGTCGACAGTTCGGGGCTCGGCTCGCTGTGGATTCCCTCGCTTCGTTCCGTTGAGATGACGCATGCCGCGTCGTACAGCTGCTCACGAACAAGGCGTTGGCAAAGTATTCGGATTCGGCCGATATAGGTGGACTGGTCAAAAACAGGATCGGTAGGAAAAATCGGCCTGCTGCGTTCACGCACCGGCCGCGTGGACCCCGGGGCATGCTCAATCACATACACATAAGCGAGCCACGGCTTGACACTGCCGAGCAGGTTTGCCCTATACGACTCCCAAATGTCGACCGCGTTGCCGATCGACTCTTCGGCTCGGTTATTGACGTTGTTTCCGAACGATCCAACTTGGGATTTGCACTCGACGGCACCGACGAGAAAGTCCTTGTAGGTGACAACGATGTCCCAGTCTTTGGTTCGCCGATAGAAGCCGGGTATTGAGATGGCGCCGGTTTGCCGCACTTGCGCACCCATCTCGACCAGTGGCGCAAATTGTTCAGCGATCACTTGCTGGAGTGGCGTCAAATGTTGACCGCCAGTGACTGAACCACGGGTGCCCGCATCAGGAGTACCGCTTTCGATCTGGCGCTGCGCCTGTAGATCACGTCCCGTCCACATCGCGCGAATTGCTGTGTCGTAGTCCGGCTGTAGCGTCACATGCCGATCGTTACAGACGGCCAACGGGTAAGCCGTACACCCTTTCGGCTGCGCGTGTCGCGGCGTCCCGATCTCCTGAATCAAACGCAGTTCTCAGCTCGTCCGCTACATCATCGGGAATCGTGGAGGGATGCGGTGCGCGGATCTTCCGGAGGTACTGCGACTGGAAGCGGAGAGTGCCGCCGCGCATGCGAACTCCATACGCCTCAATGAACGCCTGCGCGACGCGGGACAGCATCAATCCTCCGAGAACCTTCAGATCCCAGTTGTCCGAAACCAGGTAGTACAGGTTGTGGTGCGGGTAGTGGCCGCCCGGTTCGAAGACGGGGGTGATCGCCGCCTTCATGTCTTGGAGGAGGAGCTTTGGTTTCGCGGTCAACTTTGCGTTGACCTTGTCGATGGTCCGGTACCAGGCAGCAGGATTCTTCCGCGCAACGTGTCGGTTGCGAAGCGACGGCTGAGCTTCGTACCAGGCCGCAAGCTTCGGATAGTCCCGTAACTCGATCAGCCGCCCGCCGTCGGTCCACGGGTTCAGCAGGACCTTCCCACCCCAAGCGAATGATCCGTCGCGAACATCGTTGGTCATTGTTATAGGCAGCTTGCGATCCGCCTCAACATCCACGTCGTGCTGAGCGATGTACGCCTTGTCCGAGCCGGTCGCGATTCCGATTCCGACCTTGACGCCCGTTTCCTCAATCGCAGGAAAGTTCTCGTTGAGGTACTCCAGGAGCGCGATCCGTTCAGGACTACCTGCGGGCCAGAGGCCGGTTCCGGTGAACCAACCATCGACGCGATGAGCTGCGAAGTTCGCAGATTCGAGTGTTGCCCCCTCGCGGAAGGCCACGAGCTGCACGGCGTCGTCGGCTCCGAAGTCCGCTCGACAATCGGCCACTACGACTTCACCTTGCGGCGCGGAGCCGATTTGAACGATTGCGGGGTACGCCGACACATCCGATTCGAAGGCGTCAACATCGTGCATCTGCCAAATCTGCCTGACTCCGAAATACCGCGTTACGAACGCGCGAAGGTCGGCGCCATAGGCGTTGCGCATCCACCGGTCGGCGCATATGAACGAAAGCTTCCCGCCGGGGCGCAGGATCGTTAGGCCACGCTCGAAGAACCCGACGTAAATGTCCACGCGACCTTGCATCGTCCGCCAGAGATGGCGGTACGTGGCCGCAACGGCTGGGCTTAGGTCGTCCCACCGAATATATGGCGGGTTGCCGATGACGAGGTCAGCCTCAAGGACTTCGTCATCCAAAAGAAAGTCAGTCGCGCGCAGCCATGTTTCTGCGAGCTTCTCGGCGGTCTCGTGGCAACAACCGGCGCTGACGAGAATTCGAACGGATTCTTTGCGGCAGGTCTCGATGTGGATCGGCTGGAGATCGAACCCACGCAATGCATCGCCTAGATCTTCAAACTGCCGCCCGCGCACGACGGCGCTCTCGACTAGCCGCTCGACAATCGGCACCCAGAACGCGCCGCTACCAACCGAAGGCTCAACCACAGTTCGCGCCGCGAGATCGGCGCTCGCGCCATAGTCAGCCAAGTCGAGCATGGCGTCAACGACCCAGCGCCGGGTGAAGACTTCGCCGTAGTTGGCGTCGGCCTCGGGATTCGGAGCGGGTGTCACCTCGCCATCGTAGGGACCGCTGCCCACAAATCCTGGCCCCGACTTGCGGTTCCTGTGGATAACTCTGGCTTGCGCCAATTAGCCCAGCTTTCTCGCGCTGAGGAGCACCACATTGCTCTCGGCTGCCACGGGCTGCACCGGAGCGGGCGGTTCGGGCAGGTTGTTGGCGGTGCCGCCTTCGTCCTCGGGAATCCAATCGCCGTAGGTGTCCAACACCAACGTGCGGGTCGAGTGGCCCATCATGTCCGCGACCTTCATGAACGGCTCCCCCGCCATCAGCTGCATGACGGCGAAAGAATGGCGTAAATCGTGCAGACGAACCCCGTTCGCTGCCGCGATCGGAGTGCCGTCCTCGGCTGTGGAGGCTGGCCGGCTCGCCGGTAAACCCGCGGTCACCAAAGCAGGCTTGAAGATGGTCTCGTAGAACGTCCCCATCGCTAGCGGCTGTGACCAATCGTGCGGCACCACGTACCGCTCCCCTGACGGACGGTAACTTCCGCCGTTCTTCCGCGACGGCCACAGCGGCGCTGTCGGATCGTCGGCACGCGGATGGGCCGTCAAATAGTCGGCCATCGGCTCCACCAACCAGGGCGGTAGCCGCACAGACCGTCGTGAGCGCTTCGATTTGGGAGTGCTGCCTACCCATTGAATCGAGCCATCTTCGATCTTGCGGCGCTGTTTGGTTCGGCGGACCTGCACCGAACATCGGGGGCCCGGCGCAAACACAAGATCCCGAATCTCTAGACCCGCGTTCTCGGATGCTCGTAGTCCCGTGTAGGCCAGGAACGTCACCATCAATCCGTACACGGGGTAGCCGTCGTCGGTGATCGCCGCCGACAGATCTGATACCTGCCGCGCAGTGAGCGGGTGGTGCTCGAAACTCGACTTGTCACCAACAGCCCGCCTTGCTGCAAAATCCACCGAATCGCACGGGTTGTAGAGGATGGCCTTGTGCCGGAGCGCATACCGCATCACTGCCCGGAACGTGTTCCAGGCATGCGTCACGGTCGCCGGGGCGAGCGGCTTGTGGTCACGTTGCTTGGATGGCTGCCTAACCAACGCCGCCAAATACTGCTCAGCGTCCATCGGGCTGATGGAGGCGATCGCCTTTGCCCCGAAGCGATCCAGCACGTACCGCCGCAGCACGCTCTCCGAGTCGTCACAGGTGCGTTGCTTAAGGGTGCCCAACTGCACCCGGGTCGCCAGACTCTCCAACCACGCACGCGCATATTGGCCGAACGGGAGTTCCCCTGCCTTCTCCTGATCGGCCAGAGAGCCGCCGGTGGTGTGTCTGGCGACGGTCACCCTGTCCAGGTGGTTCTGCGCGGCTTCCCTGGTGGCAAACCGCTTCTCCCGAGAGCGCATCTTCTTGGGGCCATCAGGGTTAGCTGGGTTCACTGGGATCGGCACTCCAAACCCATCGCGCAACAGCTCGTCCCAATTCGCGCCGTAACGCTTGACGGGCTTGCCATTACGACGCTGCTTGGTGTCATAAGTGCGGACGTACGCCATCAGAAGGCCCCTTCGTCGTCGGCGTCCAGGTCTGCGAGGTCTGCGAGGTCGGGAACTCTGCGGTCGTTCAGCTTGGGGACGCCGGGGCGGGTCTCGTAGCCCGGCTGGGCTAACCACTCGCGGGTCGTCCAATCGAAGATGCGCCGCTCAAGCGCGACCGCGCGGGCGTCCACTTTGGCGCGATGCGCGTCGAGTTCAGCGGCCCGCTTCTCTTGGTGGCGAACGCCCTCGGACCAGTGATGGCCGGGCATCAGCGGCCATCCGTAATCGGCGTGTAAATACCGGACGGTCCCCATGTACCGGGGACGCCGTCCTGCATGACGAAGCCCGGTGTCAGCCCCGGCACGGGTGGCGTTGTCGAGCAGATGGACATCGGGTTACCGCTCACCCATGGACAACCGGGGTACGGCTGGGCGCTGCCGACTGGCGCGGTCAGGACGAACGCTCCCGCCAAGGTGCAGAACAGGATCTTGGTCATGCGCTGACCGCCTCGGGCGTCGTGGTGGCCGCTTGGAAGATGCGCCGCGCCGTGGAGGCTTGCCAGGTTGGCCGGCCAGCAGGACTGAGGATTCCCTCGGCGGTGAGGGCGCGGGCGATCCGGTCAAAGCTCAGACCGGCGTTACGGTCCAAGACAATTCGCCGGACGACGCCGGGTTTGGCGAGCCGTGGTCGGCCGATGGGTTCGTTGCGGGCCTTCTTTGCGGCGAGCGCGGCCTTGGTGCGCTCCCCGATCAGCTCCCGTTCATACTGGGCGAAGGTGACGAGGTTCATGGCGACCATCCGGCCCGCTGCCGTGGTGAGATCAACGCCAAGGTCTAGTACGACGAGGGACCAGCCTTGTTCGTTGGCGGCGCTAATGATGTTTGAGGCGTTGATGATTGACCGAGATAGCCGATCGAGCTTGGCGACGACGAGGCCGTTGGCCTGCCCCGAGGCGAGTAACTGCAATGCCTCTTGCAACATGGGGCCGACGACCTTGCCGGTGACACCGGGATCGGCGAAGTGCTCCATGTCCCAGCCCCGCCGGGTGGCCTCAGCGTCAATCACCGCCAGTTGGGCCTCCAACCCGTTACGCGCTTCGGCTTGTTCCTCGGTACTGCACCGGATGTAGCTCAGCATCAAAGTTCTGGATTGCTCCGCGCTCATGTGCTGTCTCCCTTCATATTTCGGGGCTTAACCGGACGGTTCCGCCTTACGCCCCGAACGGTACGCCAGTCCCAGTTTGCTAGTTAGACGAATCCCCTTGCCCAAGTGCATGATTCGCCGCTATCGGTCCTCGTTGTGGCGGCGCTGAGCCTCGCGCAAAGCTTCGTTCGCCTCCGCGAGCGTTACGAGACCTGTACCGGGTTGCGCGGGCTCGCTGGGCGGCTTTCCCTGCCCCGTGGCCGGCAGATCCGTAGCGGCCAAATCAGAGGCCTCGACGACCTCCGCGTCAACGATCTCGCCGGGCGGGAGCGCGGGCGGGGTCCACCGGGGTGCATCGTCCTGGATGCCGCGCCGGGCACGCGATTCCTGTCTCGTCATCGGCGCGACTGCGGAGATCAGACTTTCCCAGGGCTGTGGGCTGACCCCGACCTCAACCTGTGTCGGAGGCCTTAGGCCTGCTCTGTCGAGAGCGTCCTTTGCCGCGGCTAGTGCCACGGCGGGTGGGATGTCGTCATTCTCCGCCATGCCCAGGACCCGCTTCGCCATGCGGTCGGCGGCTTCCTCAAGGCGTTGGCGGGCTTTGGCTTTCACCTGGGGTGCGGAACCGCCATGCATCTTGCAGACGGTCGCTCCGGGAACACGAAATCCCTTACAGGGCTTGCCCGTGCGAGAGCTGTGCGCTGTGCAGCGTTTCGCAGCATGGGGGTCGTATGGGTCATCACTTGTAAGGGTCATCGCAGTGTGTCCTTCCAATCCAACTTGTCGCGCCATGTCTTCTTCTTCCGGAGGCGGCTCGGTATGTGCACCCGTGGCCGCCGCGGGATCCGCAGCCTTCGTGCCGGGGTGGAGTTCTCGGGGTTTTCGCGGTCCGATTTCGGGGTGCTCATCGGAGCCGCACCCCCAATACGGAGGGCGTACCCCCAATACGGAGGGAGCGGAAAAACCCCTCTCTACCAGCCCGTATTAGAGGGTATTGGGGGTTTTGGGCCTGAACCTTCTCTCTATATAGCTCTTTCTTCTTCTTACCTATATAGGTTTTAGAAGTACCCCCTATACCCTCTAATACGGGCTGGTAGAGGGGTGTTTTCTTCCCCATATACGACCGCCTATACGCCCCCACTACGCCTCTAATACGCACGACGCACCCCGTTAACGAATTCGCCTCCGCCGCTGTGCAATCCAATACCCCGGTAGCCGGGACGCTGTTTCCCACGGGGACCGATATGGCAGGAGTCGATGCTTTTCCCATACGCCGCGAACAGCTTTCGGCCGAAGTCGGCGCTGCTCCCGGCGGCACGCCCGTTAGCCTCCGCCCAGTACTTCCAGGCGGCGTACAGCTGGGTTTTCTCGACCTTGGCGTCGGGATCGAGGGTGCACCCCTCCCCCACGAATTCCGCCAATGGTGATGCTCCAACACCGAGGAGCTTGCCGACGCGGTCTGCGCTACGCGCCGCGGTGAAGGTGCCGTTGTTGGCGGAGAGCCGAGCTAACCCATCCATGGCCCAGTTGAAGATGCCGGGCAGTTCCAGAGTCAGTTCCGCCAGCAGTCCGGGATCCTCGTTGCCGCACCACGACACCCCCATGTACAGGGTGAGGATGCGGTTCATGATCGCTCGGGAAGCATCCGGGAACGTCGGCACCTCATTGGAGATGAACATCAGCCGCACAGGTAGCTGACCGACCCAATGTCCTTGGTACTTCTGGTTGACGCTGACCACGTCCTCGCTGGTGATCCGGAGCAGCGTCTCCACAACATCGTTGCCCCGCACCGTCATCCGATCATCGGAAAACACAGCCACGGTCTTGCCGGGTAGCGACTCCATACCGAAGGTGCCGGCAAGGTCACGCGAGCTCAGACCCACGTACGCCTCCGGCGAGACCATCTCCCGCAGCAGCCGGGCAATGGTGCCTTTGCCCGAGCGTGAGACACCGATCAGCATCATCATCTTTTGCAGGTCGGTCCGGCCGCTCAGCACGTAGCCGAACCACTCCTGCAACAGCGCATGCGAGTCGGGGTCGTCGGGCCAGACCTCATCGAGAAACCGCGCCCACCGATCCGCCTTGGCGGCGTTTGGGTCGTAGTCGAAGGCCAGACAGTACGTGTTGAAGAAATGCGGCGTGTGCTCCAGCAGCACGCGATCCTCCACCCGCAGCAGCCCGTTACGCAACGGAATTACCCGATCCTTGCGACCGTCGAGCCACGAGTCGTAAACGAGATCCTTCTTGATGGCCTGCGCCCGAATCGACTCGCGACACCTCCGCAGAAAGGTGCTGTCGGGGTTGAAACTCACCCGCTTCTGTTGCTGGGTCCTGGCGTCGAATTTGGTGTAGCTCAGCGGGCCGAAGAAGTGGTACAGCAGGTACTCAAACTCCTCGTGGGTGTACTGCACGTAACGAGTCCCGCTGTGCCGAAACCACCCCGACCCCTCCCAGTACAAGATGGGCTTGCCCATCTGCTTGGAGCAACGCAAGAACGTCCGAGCGATCGCCGCCATTTCCTGCTGCGGGTTAGGCCAGTCAATCCCCATTCCAACGTGCTGCGGTCCGCCCTCGGAGTCGGAGTCACACCCCCGCAGCGCGAACCCATCACGCACAAGATCACGGAACTTGGACGCCCATGCGTCACCGTCCAACATCGTCAGTTCGCTGGCTGTCTAGACGCTCGTTCCGCATGGCGTTGTAGGCGTTGGGGTCGGGAGCGCCGTTCAGCAGCCACCAGACGCATTCGAAGCACGTTGCAAAGGCGATGACGTGCTGGCCGCGCGCGAAGCACAGGTACTCCCGCGCGTAGTCGGCACAGAACACGTTCACGCCGCGCCAATCGCATTCGGTGCGCTTCTTGAGCTGCCGGGCGATCAGACCCTCGACGGTGTCATACCGCATCGAGTGCAAGATGTGCGGCGCAGAAGCGAAATACACGAACGTCCCACGAAAATGCGACGGATCGCCGTCGTCGAATTCGGGTAGCCGCACACCCGGCATCTTCAACCGCCACTCCCCAACCTGGATGGGCAGAGGGCCGTAGTGATGCTGGTGCGCAACCAGATTCAACTGATCCCGCACCGCGGGCAGACCATGCAACCCAAAACGCACCTGCCCACTCGGCAGGGCCATGTCGTTGTAGTGCTCGGCTTCGCGCATGGACACCTCAGCCCCGTCCGAGCCTGCCTCGGCGCGTACATCATCGTCGGGCGTAGGCGAGTAGTCGAACGCGGCCAGGACTCGGGCGTCAAGCTCGCCATCGGTAATCGGTGAATGGGTCATCGCGCAGTCAACTTTCTGTGGTTGGGTCAGGCTTCGTCACGGAGGCCGTAGGCGGTCGGATGGCCGACAATCCAGCTGTAGAGGTCGAACGTCGAGAGCATCCGACGGCGAGCCACAATGTGGCACTTCAACTTTCCCTCGGCCACAGAGCGGCGAACATATCGAGGAGTTATTTCCATCTGTAGCTCAGCGGCCAGCCAGGTAACCGCTTCCTCCACGGTCTTATTTGGGACCGGCGAAAGGCGAACTCCTTCCGGCGGCGCTGGCAGTGTTCTCGACATTTGTCGGATCCTTTCAATTCGATTAGACGAAAGTGCTTGGCAATTAACCTGATTAGTACGCTACGCCAATCAAAGGTCCGGAGACGGATCGTAAAAGGCTCCGGGAGTGTGCAATTCGTCGACGTGAATACAATTGCCGAATAGCCCCGGTATCGAAAGGACCCGATCCGTCAGGCCGCGGTCCGCGAGCCTTTACCTTCCACCAAGCGGCGGTTAGCGTTCGGGTAATAGGGTTGCTAGACAGGCGATCCCGTGAAGTGTAAGGACACACGCTATGGCTCGCGGATATCAGACAGCCGGAGATGTTCTGGTCAATCAGACCGCCGATGGTATTGACCTGAATACGGTCTTCGAGGAGATCCAAGCGGCATTGAGTTTGTGGAACTCGGAACGCAGCACGATCGCCGGGTTGCTGAGTTTCAAGACCACCACAATGGGCGATGCGATTCCGCAGGGTACTACTGACAGTTTCGAGTTGGCCTCGGAATTCGGTGTGCCCCACGCGACGTCCGGACCAACCGCCCTTAAATTGGGCTACACCTTCAACGATTACGACCTCCGGACCGGAGCGCTGACCTGGAAGTACTTGCGTGATGCGACTGCCGCACAAGTGAAGAGCGTCATCAATACTGGACTCGATGCCGACGCGCGCTTGTGCGCGGTCAGTCTTCTCAAGCGGTTGTTCGATCCGACGCAGGAAACCAACGACTTCGGTGTCCCTGCATACGGTGTCTACAATGCCGACGGGATGGTTCCGCCCCCAGCTCTGGGGCGGGTGTTCCCCGGCAGCACAAATCACGCCTTGCCGACTGGGGCGGCCACCATCGACTCGGATGACATCGAAGGTCTCGCCAAACTGGTGACAGACAAGAACTACGGGACCACGCCGGGGTCCAAGTTGTTGATTCTCGCCAATCCTCAAGAGGGGGATGCGATTCAAGGTTGGCGGGCCGGTGAGGAGTCTCGTTCTGGTGGACCGAAGTCGCGGTGGTCGTTCATTCCGAGCGCGGCCGCGCCGCCGTACCTCACCACCGAGACACTGGTCGGCGAACGTGCCCCCGAGAAGTGGAACGGTGTGCAAGTGGCCGGCTCCCTCGGACCCATGTGGCTCATTCAGTCGAACTTCATCCCGGCGGGCTACGTTGCCGTTGTGGCGAGTTCGGGGCTGAACAGCGCCAACAACGTCATTGGTTTCCGTGAGCACGCCAACGCCGCTTATCGCGGTCTCCGGCAGATTCCGGGCAATGGTCCGTACCCGCTGGTCGATGCATTCATGCAGCGCTCGTTCGGCACCGGGGTGCGCAGACGGGGGGCGGCGGCGGTCTGTCAGGTCACCACGGAATCCACCTACACCGCACCGACGTTCGCGCTCTAGGCGACGACGATGGGCAACGTACCCAACACCACACCCGGTGAGTCCGAGTTCTGTCATGGTCCCGGTCTGAGGCCAGCGCACCTTGAGAACGCACTGCCACCGCTCGGTATGTACCGGGGGAAAGCCCCCGAGGTAGACGCGCAGGGGCGAGAGCTCGCCACGTAGGCCCCAATACGACGAGCCCGGCGGCGACTGGCGGACCGACCTCCCTGCTTGCTCGCCGCCGGTCTCGTTCCACTGAGAGGAAGCTATGACCGCGCTCATCGCCGCCGTCGTGTCAGGATTCGTCGGCTTCTTGCTGGCGTGGTTCATCCGACCAGAGCCATCGCCATCCATTGACGACATCGCGGAGTACATGAACGCGGTTGTCTCGGTGGAGGAAGCCGACGCCCGAGAGCGCCGCCTTCGCCGGCAGATGTTCGATGCCGACCGGAAGTCGTTGCCCAACCCTGAGTCGGGGTCGCCTGCCCGCGTCACGACGATGCGCCTTCGCCGCTAATCCGAGTCGCCGGGATGAATTGAGCGTGTCCGTACGGCTGACTCCCGGTTCGCTCATGCAGCCGGGTGAATGCCATTGTGAGGTGGCCCCCTGGGCCGTCACATTCATCTACTACCGCGTCATAGATCATCGCGTCGTACGCGATGGGGAGGGCGCATCCGTCTTCGGATATAGCCCAGCCCTCGCCGAAGCCCTCGATATCCGAGTGCTCCAGAGCCAGGTTGCCGGCGTCCGGCGAATCAAATTCGTCGTGGGAGAAGCGGAATTCAAAGATTCCATCGGGCACTGAACAGATTCGGTCGACTAGGTCCCGTTGAGAACCTTGGTGAGTAGTCCATGGCATGTCTGCCTCCTTAAACGGTGGTTGCGATAACCGCTTTTCGGAGGGCAACGAGAAAAAGAGCCAAGGCACGCCGAAAAGCGACCCCGCTTGTGCGGGATTTCTTTTCGGCGAACCTCGGCTCTTCCTGGGGAAGCCTGTCGTCTACTGGTACCGCCAGTTCTCCCAGTGAGACTTTCAATGCCTTGGTGGTCAGCGGCTAGGCCGCTCAGTCCCGTTACGGACTTATCGGCAACATACCATCCCTAGGCAATCCAGACAACCCATTCCTGCCGCCCAGTTCACTTTACATTCACCTAACGCGGTCCACTTAATGTTCCGACGGCTGAGAAGGTGTTCCGATCCACTGGCGGGCCGTTTAGGGCCTATTCGGCACGGAACGGGCCGGGGCCAGAAAGTGGAGAAGGGGCACGGAGCCGCCAGGGGGGGTGCAGCTCGACGTGCCCCTTCTCAAGGCCTCAGCCTCTATCGGCACAACGATCCGGACGCCGCCAGGATTCCCGATCGGACCCGCCACTGCAGAATATGAACGTGACCACCATTACGCCGCCACGAGTGTTTATGTCCTACTCGCACGACGGCGAGGAGCATGCAGACTGGGTTCTGAAGCTCGCCACCAGACTCCGCGGAAACGGTGTTGATGTCTGTCTCGACCGATGGGACGTCACGTTAGGCGGCAACCTTTCACTCTTCATGGAGCGAGCTGCCAGCAGCGATTACCGCGTTCTCGCCGTGATATCGGAAACCTACGTCCAGAAGTGCGACGACCGCAGCGGAGGTGCGGGCGTCGAGGCGCAGATGCTTTCGTCTCGTCTGTACCAAGATTTGACCTCTGACGCGGTCATTCCCATTCTCCGGAACAATCCGGATGCCGTCTTGCCGGCATTCCTCAGTGGCCGACTCTGGGAAGACTTCCGGGACACCAGTATCGAGGAGTCCGCGTACGAGCGACTACTCCGCAACATTCACGGTGTGCCCGTCGACGCCGTACCACCGCTGGGTCAGAATCCGTTCGAAGGCCGCACGTCCGTTGAGGCGGCGTTGGAAATCAGGAACTCACCAGGCCGCTGGCACAACCCTGCGTTTCACGGTGACGTCCCGTTCGTGTGTTCCCAGAACAGCGGCCATTACACGCTTGGGTCTGGGGATTCGCAGTTCACCCTGCGCCTCGACTGGCTTCGCACCAACGTCCGCATTTATCGCGATCCCCATGACATCGCCAATGTTGCGGTCATCAACAGGGCGCGAGAACGGACCGAACTCCTGGCGGACGTGTCGCAGTTCGAGGCGAGTAATCGTGTCGTCCACGCCAACGTCGGCGATGCCTTCGTGCTTCACAACCGCAACGGGTTCTGGGCGCTGGTGTACATCGACAAGATCTACACCCGTCAGGGGTCACTGAATCGCGAGGATCTGGTCGATTTCCGCTACGCCATACAGCCCAACCGCACACCCGATCTCAGCGCATTCACCTTTCCAGATGCTGGTGACAGCAGCACGGCGCGTTAGCTAGCGCAGACGCGTCCGCGCCGCGATTCCGCTCAGCCGCCGGTGTGACGCCGGTGTGAACGACTTCCAGAACAGGTGTTCAGGGGGCCAGAACAGCTCTACCACTGCATTCACAGTGCCCCCAGTGAGACTCGAACTCACACTGTGCGGATTTTAAGTCCGCTGCCTCTGCCAATTGGGCTATGGGGGCCGTCAGTGTTCTAGGCAGTCCACCCGATTATCCGGACACGGCTGCCACCCCGCGTGAGGCGGGGCAGTCGTGCGCCGACTATCCCATGGTCGCGAGGTTATGCCAGAGGCTCTTGAGGCTGTCGGTGCCACCGAACAGCGTGGTGAAGTTGGTCGAGTCGACGAGGACGATATCGCCGGCGCGCACGCCTGTTGGCGGCATCCAGACCAGCGCGTTGAATTCGGTGTTGCCCGCCGCGGTGAAGGGGTGGGGCCTGTTGGCGTCAATGCGCTGACGGCCCAGCACGCGTAACGAATCGCTTTCTGGAGCGGTGAGATCGTAGTGCGGTAGATGGGGATGGAAGTTGAACGTGGTGACGTTGTCGAGCAGTTTCGCGGCGTCAAGATCGCGGATCGCGGTAAGCGGTGCGATCTCTGTGGTTCCCTCTACCACTGCCGGGCGCAGCCCCCAGGTGTTGCGCACCGGAACATCCAGCGCCGTCATCAGCGACCGGGTGTACTGACCGAACCGTTGCTGGCGCGGGACCAAAGGGTCACCGTGGTGTTGGAACTCAACCTGACGCTGGGCGAAGTCATCGGTAAAGCCGACGTCGTGATGCGGCGCCAGCAGCAGACACGTGCCTTCACGTTGCAGCCATTGCTCAATGGCGCTGAGCTCGTCAGCGCCGGCCTCCTGCTCGGAGAGGATGTGGTCCAGTCCGAAGACCATGAGGGTGTCGGTGTCGGCGAGGATTCGCTCGTCGATGGGCAACCGGTAGCCGGCCTGGTCGATGCGCTGGAAGACTGCGACCGGATGGCCGGTGGCTTCGCCGGCCAAATCCTGGAATGCCAGCGTCGAGCGGTGGAAGAGTTCCAGCGTCCCGGCGATACCCTGCAGGAAGTGCGCCTCGGCATATTCCGCCGTTTCATAGCTCGGCCACAACGCATTTCGGACTTCGGTCATCGTGGAAAAGCGGTTGTACATCTCGGCGGGGTCGCGTTGCGCTTCCCACGGGTAACTCCAGGTCCAGTAGATGCTGATGCGCCGCTTACCTGGCGTGCGCTTGCGAGAGATGTGGTTCTGGTTGTAGGTGCGTGCGGGAGGAAGCTTGCTCATGGTCACCTCTCAACTCTCAAGTGCCGCAAGGTATCGGAGCGCTGTCAGACCCGGCAGGAAAAAATAGGCGCCACCCGTCAGAGTGGTGAAGGCCGGCAGTCCCTTGAGCACCTTACGAATCGGCCGCTTGGGAATCGTGAAATCCATGGTGCCGTCCTGCGTTCCGCAGATCGCGTCATGCTCGTTGCCCAACTCGTGGAAGGCACGATCGTTGATCCACACATTCTGGGCGAACTCGAACTGCCGAACCAGATCCGCGCAGATGATGAACGCGGCGATGCCACGGTCGACTCCGTCGTCCGGGGCGGCCTCGGGGAATGCGGGTCCGTAGGTGGCGCCGCGCCGAATCATCCTGCGCCGGTTCATGTAATGCGCGGTGTCACGGGGGTTGAGGCGCCGGGCGTGCGATCCCAGTGGGCAGGCGTACCCGTGCGGGTCCATTTCCTTGTAGTTGAAGTCGTTGTTGCGCATCGGGTCCGCCCCGAGTTCGGGATCGTCCTTATCGGGGGCCAGCACCAGCGGAGCGCCGCTGCGCCAGCGACCCATGAACTTCGCCGCGATCAAGTCCTCGCCGTCGGGCGTGTCGGCATTGTCTCGAATGTAGTCACGGAACAACGCCACATCCTCGTACAAACGTCGATACGCCATGAAACTCCCGTTGCGGGACAACACTTCCGGCTGCGGGAGGTCGTTGACGGGTCCGTTCTCGTCCGGATAGCCGAGAATGAACTCGCCAGGCTTCAGCGGATCGCCTGAACCAGGAGTCGGTTCCTCACCCGAACCCTCCATCACCGGCTGCGACAGCCGGTCGCGGAATCCGAAATGGTCGTGCGCGTAGTTGAACGGCGGTGTCGCATTCAGATCCAGCACTGACAAGCTGCGAACGCCATCGCAGCGGGCCACCAGGTCGTCGTGCACTCCGGTCGCCCTGGCATGTTCGTCGTCATCCCGCGCGAACAGGATCGCGATCGCATGCAGATCGTCGCCGGCCAGTCCACCCACCCAGTTATCAGGATGGTTCAGTCCGGTGTCGCCGAGGATGTCAGCCCGGGCGGCCATCCCCTCACGGAACGCGTCGGGAAATGTCGCCAGCGCCTCCTCGGGCACCCCGAGTGCTCGCAGACCGTTGCAGGTGAATGCGAGCGTCACCCACCGCTTCGTGCCGTCCATCGTGGCGGGAGCCGATGCGGCTGACTCGACCACCGGAATCAATTCCGACAGCCATGCCCTGCCGCCGGCCGGATTGCCGAACGACAAGAATTCGTACCGTCCGGTCATCGCCGGCGTCCGAGTCAGCAGGATGTGTTGAATATCGTCGAGTTCAAGCATCTGCGCACGCCCCTGCGCGTGTCACTGCATTTGGTCCAGCATGTCGGAGAACGCCGCCTTCAGCTTCAGCGCCTTCTTGATCTCGTCGGCGGTGACGTAGGGGTATTCCCCGTACTCGAGGAAGCTCGGGAATTGATGATCCCGCACGAATTTGATGAACGCCTGGGGATTCTCCTTCCAGTCGTCGGGGAACCCCTCCAAGTGGGTGAAGACGGTCGTGATCCCGGTCTGGCTGAACAGTTGCACCGCGTCTTCGGTGTATTTGTCGAAATCCGTGTCGAAGATGCCTTGGTATTGGAAATGCAGCCCGGAACCGACGTCGAACAGCACCCATCGGAGGTAGTGCAGCCGCAGCGGGGCAAGGACGTCGGGGCTGCCCTTGATCGCTTCTTCGATCTGTTTGCCGTACGCGCGGACAGCGTCCTCGTGGCCGTCTTTCACCTTGGCGATGATCGAGAAGCCATGGCAGGCAGGCGTTCTGGGGTACACCGGGCCGTAGCGACCTCGCTCTTCTGTGAAATAGCCCCCTTTCGGGATGGCTATCGCAGCCGGCTTGCTCCAGTCGTGATCGGTTGCAGCCATAAACAACTCCTCGCTCTCGTCCTTACGCTGAACGCTACGCCGCCTTCGCGTCCTCGTCGTCGACCATCGACAACTCGTCGAACGGATCGTCACCGCTCAACACGGCATTCACCTTGGCGTTGTCGATCGTCTTCGTCCAAGTGCCCACCAACATCGTGGCCACCGCATTGCCAGAGAAATTGGTCAATGCCCGCGCCTCGGACATGAACCGATCGATACCCACGATCAAGCCGACACCGTCGAGAAGTTCGGGACGATGCGCCTGCAGCCCGCCGGCCAGCGTGGCCAGCCCGGCACCACTGACGCCCGCCGCACCCTTCGACGCCACCATCATGAAGAGCAGCAAGCCGATCTGCTCGGGAATGGACAACGGGTCGCCCAGGGCTTCTGCGATGAACAACGACGCCATCGTCAGATAGATCGCCGTACCGTCCAGATTGAATGAATAGCCGGTTGGCACAACAACACCCACCGTGCTCTGCTCAATACCGAGGTGTTCCATCTTCGCGATCAGTCGGGGCAGGGCCGCCTCCGACGACGAGGTAGCGAAGATCAGCAGGTACTCGCGTGCCAGGTACCGCACCAGCTTGAAGATCGAAGCCCCCGCCACAACGCGAAGCAGAGCACCCAGGATGCCGAAGATGAAGATGGCACAGGTCACGTAGAACCCCACCATCAACGTCAGCAAGCTTGTGACGGCGCTCCAGCCGGTCTGCCCCACAACGTTGGCCATCGCACCGAATGCGCCGATCGGTGCGAGCCAGAGCACCATCACCAGAACTTTGAACACGAGTCGCTGCAAGTGTTCGATGCCGCGAATGATGGGTTCACCCTTACTGCCCAAAGCCTGGGTCGCGAAACCAACCAGCAGCGCCACGAAGAGCGCCTGCAGCACATTGCCTTCCGTCAACGCCGAGAACAGGGTGGTCGGAATGATGTGCTGGATGAAGTCCACCAGACCGCCCGACTCGTGCGCCTTGCCCGCGAGCTCGGCGCCTTTGGCGGCCGTCGATGCGGTGACTTTCAGGCCGGTCCCGGGATGCAGCAGGTTGCCGACTACCAGTCCGATAGCCAAGGCAATCGTGGACATCACCAGGAAGTAGGCGAACGCCAGACCACCGACCTTGCCCACCGTGGCGGCCTTGCGCACCGACCCGATGCCCAGCACGATCGTGCAGAAGATCACTGGCGTGATCATCATCTTGATCAGGCTGACGAACATGGTCCCGAGGACACCGACGCTCTTGCCCACACCCGGAGCCACCAGACCTACGATCACTCCGCCGATCACGGCGACGATCACGGCGATATAGAGCCAGTGTGTTTTGTCGCGAGGGCGGCGAGGCGCAGAGTTCATAAGCGGAGTCTTGCAGGTCGCCTTCCCCTCTGCGGGCAGACGTTAAAGCCCCCGCAGGATCCGGGTGTCGAGGGATTCAACGTCTGCTCGCGTTACCCACAGGCGGTCGTCGCGTCGATTCAAATATCGGATGGTCAGCAGGACGCCGGCTGGTAACGCCAGCATCGACATAAGAGGCAGCAAGTTAGTCATTCGGTCCCTTTGGCATCTCGGTAACAGGCAAGCAGCCTCCTGCCTACCAATGCCGCCGACCCGTAGCAGCAATGCATACGGAATATTGACGGAATCTGGCGGCTCTCTTACGGAGTCAAGGGCGGTGGCGCTTCGTTAAGGCGTCGGCCCCCGGCGTAAAGAAAGCGTCAACGACGAACGCATCGGTCATTGCGCCATCTAGCTTTGTCACGGGCGCCGATCAGATGACCCCGCGCTGCTGCCAGGGTCACATCGGTCGGGCCTCATCGATTGTCGTGAATGGAGAGACATGGGTGTCGTCATATTCATCGCCCTGACAGTGGCGATCTTCGCACTGCTCGGCTTGGTTCAGAGGTTGGTTGAGCGGCTGTGAGCTTCGAGAACATCGTCGGTTTGGTGCTGTCGGTGCTGGTGGCGCTGTTCCTGGCCGCGGCACTGCTGTTCCCTGAGAGGTTTTAGTGACTACTACATCGGCGGGGATCGTGTTCCTCGTCTTGCTGATTGCTGCGCTGGCGGCCGTTCACGTGCCGTTGGGCGACTACATGTACCGGGTGTACACGTCGAAGAAGGACAGCGGAGTCGAGCGGGTCATCTACCGGTTGATCGGTGCCAACCCGAAATCGGAGCAGACGTGGGGCGCCTATGCGCGCAGCGTGCTGGCCTTTTCTGCCAGCAGCGTCTTGGTCCTGTTCATCTTCCAGTTGGTGCAGGGCAAGCTGCCGTTGCACCTGAATGACCCGGCCACCCCGATGACACCGGCGCTGGCGTGGAACACCGCCATCAGCTTCGTCACGAACACCAACTGGCAGGCGTATTCGGGTGAGTCAACCCAGGGTCATCTGGTGCAGATGGCCGGGCTGGCGGTGCAGAACTTCGTATCGGCGGCCGTGGGCATTGCCGTTGCCGTCGCGTTGGTGCGCGGGTTCGCTCGTCGGCACACAACCGAACTCGGCAACTTCTGGGTCGACCTGGTTCGGGGCTCGCTGCGGATTCTGCTACCGATCTCTGTGGCCGCAGCGATCGTGCTGATCGCCGGCGGGGCGATCCAGAACTTCCACCTGCACGACCAGGTCGTCAACACCCTGGCCGGCGCGCAGCAGACGATCACTGGCGGCCCGGTGGCCAGCCAGGAAGCGATCAAGGAACTGGGCACCAATGGCGGCGGGTTCTACAACGCCAACTCGGCACATCCGTTCGAGAACCCGACCACGTGGACGAACTGGCTAGAGATCTTTCTGCTGCTGGTGATCAGCTTCTCGTTGCCGCGCACGTTCGGGCGCATGGTGGAAAGCAAGAAGCAGGGGTATGCGATCGCGGCGGTGATGGGTGTGCTGGCACTTTTCAGCGTCACGCTGATGCTGCAGTTCCAGTTACAGGGCCACGGCACCGTTCCGACGGCGATCGGATCAGCGATGGAAGGTGTCGAACAGCGCTTCGGGGTGGCCAACTCTGCGGTGTTCGCCGACGCCACCACTTTGACCTCGACTGGCGCGGTGGATTCGTTCCACGACTCCTACACCAGCCTGGGCGGCATGATGACGATCTTCAACATGCAGCTCGGTGAGGTCGCGCCCGGTGGTACCGGGTCGGGCCTCTACGGCATGCTGATCCTCGCGGTGATCACCGTGTTCGTCGCGGGCTTGATGGTCGGCCGCACCCCGGAATACCTGGGTAAGAAGATCAACCCTCGCGAAATCAAGCTCGCCGCAAGCTATTTCCTGGTTACACCGTTGATCGTGCTGACCGGAACGGCTATTGCGATGGCGATGCCGGGACAACGGGCCGGCATGCTCAACAGCGGGCCGCACGGGTTGTCCGAGGTGCTCTACGCCTTCACGTCGGCGGCCAACAACAACGGCTCAGCGTTCGCCGGCATCACCGTCAACACCGATTGGTACAACACCGCGTTGGGCCTGGCGATGGTGTTCGGCAGATTCCTGCCGATCGTGCTGGTGCTCGCGTTGGCCGGTTCGCTGGCCAAGCAAGGCCACACCCCCGAATCGATCGGAACCTTGCCGACCCACCGACCCCAGTTCGTCGGAATGGTCGCCGGGGTCACGCTCATCCTGGTCGCCCTCACCTTCCTGCCCGTGCTCGCGCTCGGGCCACTCGCTGAAGGAATTCACTAGTCATGACTGCCAACACAATTGAGGCCGAAGCCAAGCCGGCTACCGGCAAGAAGCAGGTCCAGGGTGGCCTGCTAGACCCCAAGTTGCTATGGAAGTCCCTGCCGGACGCGCTGCTCAAGCTCAACCCGCGCACGTTGTGGCGCAATCCGGTGATGTTCATCGTCGAGATCGGCGCGGTGTGGAGCACCATCCTGGCGTTCCTCACCCCAAGCTGGTTCGCCTGGATGATCGTGTTCTGGCTGTGGCTGACAGTGGTCTTCGCCAACCTCGCCGAGGCTGTGGCCGAGGGCCGTGGCAAGGCGCAGGCCGAATCGCTGCGAAAGACCAAGGCCGACACCATGGCCCGACGCCTGATCGGGTGGAAGCCTGGCACACCCGGCAAGGAGGAAGAAGTCGCTGCGCCGCTCCTGCGTCTGGGGGACATCGTCGTCGTCGAGGCCGGTCAGGTCATTCCCGGCGACGGTGACGTGGTGGAAGGTATTGCCTCGGTTGATGAGTCGGCTATCACCGGTGAATCAGCCCCGGTGATCCGGGAGTCCGGCGGTGACCGCTCAGCGGTGACTGGCGGCACCACTGTGTTGTCCGACCGCATCGTTGTGACGATCACCCAGAAGCCCGGTGAGAGCTTCATCGACCGGATGATCGCCCTCGTCGAGGGCGCCAACCGGCAGAAGACGCCGAATGAGATCGCGCTCAACATTCTGCTGGCCGCGTTGACGATCATCTTCGTCTTCGCCGTCGCCACTCTGCAGCCGCTGGCGATCTTCTCCAAGGCCAACAATCCGGGTGTGTCGGACTCGCTGGCGCTGACCGGTGATGGTGTGACCGGGATCGTCATGGTGTCGCTGCTGGTCTGCCTGATCCCGACGACGATCGGCGCGCTGTTGTCGGCGATCGGCATCGCCGGCATGGATCGGCTGGTGCAACGCAATGTGCTGGCCATGTCGGGCCGCGCGGTCGAGGCCGCCGGCGACGTCAACACACTGCTGTTGGACAAGACCGGCACCATCACGTTGGGCAACCGCCAGGCTTCGAACTTCGTGCCGTTGCCCGGGGTGAGCCCTGAGCAGCTAGCCGATGCGGCGCAGCTGTCCAGCCTGGCTGACGAAACGCCAGAGGGCCGGTCCATCGTGGTGTTCGCCAAGTCGAACTTCGGCCTGCGGGCCCGCACACCAGGCGAACTCGTCAACGCCCACTGGGTTGAATTCACTGCCACCACAAGGATGTCCGGGGTCAACCTGGATAACGGCCATCTGCTGCGCAAGGGCGCGGCGAGTTCGGTCGCCGAGTGGGTCCGCGGTGAGGGCGGCACTGTGCCCGCCGATCTGGGGACCATCGTTGACGGGATTTCCGCTGGCGGCGGCACACCTCTGGTCGTCGGCGAGGTGACCCAAGGCAAGGCATCCGTTCTGGGTGTAATTCACCTCAAGGACGTCGTCAAGCAAGGCATGCGGGAACGTTTCGACGAGATGCGCAAGATGGGCATCCGGACGGTGATGATCACCGGCGACAACCCGTTGACCGCCAAGGCGATTGCCGACGAAGCCGGGGTGGACGACTTCCTCGCCGAGGCCACCCCCGAAGACAAGCTGGCGCTGATCAAGAGTGAGCAGGCCGGCGGGAAGCTCGTCGCGATGACCGGCGACGGCACCAACGACGCACCTGCGCTGGCTCAAGCCGACGTGGGCGTGGCGATGAACACCGGCACCTCGGCGGCCAAAGAGGCCGGAAACATGGTCGACCTGGATTCCGACCCGACGAAGCTCATCGAGATCGTCGAGATCGGCAAACAGTTGCTGATCACCCGTGGTGCGCTCACCACGTTCTCGATCGCCAACGACATCGCCAAGTACTTCGCGATCATTCCCGCGATGTTCGTCGTATTGTTCCCCGGCCTGGACGTGCTGAACATCATGCGGCTGCACAGCCCGCAGTCGGCGATCCTGTCGGCGGTCATCTTCAATGCGATCATCATCATTGCGCTGATCCCGTTGTCGCTGAAGGGTGTTCGCTACACCCCGAGCAGTGCGTCCAAGCTGTTGAGCCGCAATCTCTACGTCTACGGTCTCGGCGGGATCATCGCCCCGTTCATCGGTATCAAACTCATCGATCTCGCCATCCAATTCTTGCCAGGGATGTGACATGAAATTCTCCAACATCATTCGCCTGCACTGGGCCGCGCTGCGCGCACTGCTGGTGCTCACCGTCGTCCTCGGAATCGCCTACCCGCTGTTCATCTGGCTGGTAGCCCAGATACCCGGCCTCAAGGACAAGGCCGACGGGTCGATCATCGATGTCGGTGGAAAGCCGGTGGCCAGCAGTCTGATCGGTCAGCTGTTCACCGACGACAAGGGAAATCCGCTGCCGCAATACTTCCAGAGCCGCCCGTCTGCAGCCGGCAACGGCTACGACCCGACGTCGACCAGCGCGTCGAACCTCGGCCCCGAAAGTATCGTCGACACTCCCGGCGATCCGTCGCTGCCCGCCGACGACAGCGGTTACAAAGCCAGCCTGCTGACCCTGGTGTGCACACGCAGCAAGGCCGCCGGGGACCTCGAAGGCGTGGACGGCAAGCGTCCGTTCTGCACCGGCGACGGTGTCGGTGCGGTGCTGTCCGTGATCGGTCCCCGAGACGCTCGGGGCAACGTGGTGCGCCCGACAATGGTCATCAGCGTCAACGAACCGTGTCAGACGACTAAGCAGCCGTTCCTCACCAGCTATGAAGGCGTGCGGGTCGAGTGCGCGAAGTTCGGCGAGGACTACTCCGTCGGCCAGATAGTGCCGATCAAGGGGGCCGCATCAGGCGACTCGGCGGTACCCGCAGATGCCGTGACCGCCAGCGGCAGCGGCCTTGATCCGAACATCTCACCGGCCTATGCCGATCTCCAGATCGCCCGCGTCGCTAAAGCCCGTGGTGTCAGCGCCCAGCAGATCCAGCAGATAGTCGCTGACCACACCGACGGTCGCACGCTCGGCTTCCTCGGCGAGCCACGGGTCAACGTGGTGGAACTCAACATCGCCCTAGACCAGAAGTATCCGTTGAAGAGCTGATTCAACGGTGGATCGATCGGTGGATGATAAGGGCGTGGAGCACAAGCCCAAACGAGGTGAGCTGCGCATCTACCTCGGGGCGGCCCCCGGCGTCGGCAAGACGTTCGCGATGCTCGGCGAAGCGCACCGCCGCCTCGAACGCGGCACCGATGTGGTCGCGGCGGTCGTCGAGACACACCGCCGAAAGAAGACCGCGGAGATGCTCGAGGGCATCGAAATCATCCCGCCGCGGTACATCGAGTACCGCGACAGCCGCTTCCCCGAGCTCGACGTTCCCGCGGTGCTGGCCCGCAGGCCACAGGTCGTACTCGTCGACGAACTGGCGCACACCAACACGCCCGGCAGCAAGCACTCCAAACGTTGGCAGGACGTCGAGGAGCTGCTCGACGCAGGCATCACGGTGATCTCGACCGTCAACGTCCAGCACCTGGAAAGCCTCAACGACGTCGTCGCGCAGATCACCGGCATCGAGCAGCAGGAGACGGTACCCGACGACATCGTCCGCGGCGCCGCCCAGATCGAACTGGTCGACATCACCCCAGAAGCGTTACGCCGCAGACTTTCCCACGGCAACGTCTACGCCGCCGAGCGGGTAGATGCCGCACTGTCGAACTATTTTCGGCGCGGCAACCTCACAGCGCTAAGAGAGTTGGCGCTGCTCTGGCTGGCCGACCAAGTCGATGCCGCTCTGGCGAAGTACCGCGCAGACAACAAGATCACTGCCACCTGGGAGGCCCGGGAACGCGTCGTCGTCGCCGTCACCGGCGGACCCGAGTCGGAGACCCTGGTGCGCCGGGCATCGCGCATCGCATCGAAGTCGAGTGCGGAGCTGATGGTCGTACACGTCGTCCGCGGCGACGGGCTGTCCGGAATGTCGGCGCCACAAATGGGCAAAGTCCGCGAGTTGGCAGTCAGCTTCAGCGCCACCGTCCACACCGTCGTGGGAGATGATCTGCCCACCGCGCTGCTGGACTTTGCCCGTGAGATGAACGCCACCCAACTAGTGATCGGCACGTCTCGACGTTCACGTTGGGCGCGAATCTTCGATGAGGGCATCGGGGCCGCGATCGTGCAGAACTCCGGAAAGATCGACGTACACATGGTCACCCACGATGAGGCCAAACGCGGCTTCTCGGTCAGACCGGAGGCCCCACGCGCGCGCCGGGCGATCTCGTGGCTGGCCGCGTTGATCGTCCCGTCGCTCATCTGCGCGGTCACCGTCGCGTTTCTGGACCCGTACCTAGGCATCGGCGGCGAAAGCGCGCTCTTCATGGTCGGCGTGCTGGTGGTGGCATTGCTCGGTGGCGTGGCCCCAGCCGTGCTGTCGGCGGCACTGTCCGGGCTGCTGTTGAACTACTTCCTGACCGAGCCTCGCTACACGTTCACAATGGGCGAACCCGACAGCGCGGTGACCGTAGTGGTGCTCCTGACCATGGCGATCGCGGTCGCTGTATTGGTCGACAGAGCCGCCAACCGCACGCGCGAAGCAATGCACGCATCAAAGGAAGCCGAACTGCTGACTCTGTTCTCTGGTTCGGTGCTGCGAGGCGCGGACCTCGAGACGCTTTTGGAGAAAGTCCGCGAAG
The DNA here is from genome assembly GCA_965279745.1 of Mycobacterium sp. Taxonomy (GTDB): domain Bacteria; phylum Actinomycetota; class Actinomycetes; order Mycobacteriales; family Mycobacteriaceae; genus Mycobacterium. The sequence continues at coordinate 4,115,109 of OZ257262.1, read as the reverse complement.
CCTATTCGCAGCGATCGGTGAGCATGTTGCGGGTGCGCAGCGAAAACACAGACGGCGCGCAGATCGTGGCGTGTGCGGGCAAGGATCCGTGTGTGAGTATCGATACCGCCGATACCGCAATTGAAGTCGGTGACGATGAGTTCTGGATGCTGATGGCCGGCCGCAGCCTGCCCGCCAACGACCGCAGAGTATTGACAGCAGTCGCCAAACAGGCTGCAGGACTGGTGCGCCAGCGTGAACTCGTCGAGGAAGCCGGCAAGGCCGAGGCTATCGAAAAGGCCGACGAGCTGCGCCGTTCACTACTATCTGCGGTCAGCCACGACTTGCGCACACCACTGGCGGCCGCAAAGGCCTCGGTGTCGAGCCTGCGGTCCGACGATGTCGGTTTTTCCGCGGAAGACACCGCCGAATTGCTCGCGACGGTCGAGGAATCTGTCGACCAACTGACGGCGCTGGTCGACAACCTGCTGGACTCCTCGCGATTGGCGGCGGGGGTGTTGCGACCGCAGCTCAAACGGGTCTACTTGGAGGAGGTCGTGCAACGCGCACTGCTGAGCATCAGCCGCGGCGCCACCGGCTTCGGTGCCCGGGGACTTAACCGGATCAAGGTCGACATCGGCGACGGTGTCGTCATGGCCGATGCCGGACTGCTGGAGCGGGTGCTCGCCAACCTCATCGACAACGCCCTCCGCTATGCACCGGACAGCATGGTGCGCGTCAACGCCGGGCGGGTCGGTGACCGGATGCTGATCAATGTCGTGGACGAAGGCCCCGGCGTGCCGCAGGGAACTGAGGAGCAGCTGTTTGAGCCGTTCCAACGGATGGGCGACCGTGACAACAAATACGGTGTCGGCCTTGGACTTTCCGTGGCGCGCGGATTCACCGAGGCGATGGGAGGCACCATCTCCGCCACCGACACTCCCGGCGGGGGTTTGACGATCGTGGTCGACCTCGCAGCACCCGCCGAGGGCGATGCCCGATGACCAAGGTCAAGGTGCTGGTGATCGACGACGAACCGCAGATCCTGCGCGCCTTGCGCATCAACCTGAGCGTGCGCGGTTATGAGGTGCGCACTGCGGCCACAGGAGCGGAGGCGCTCAAGGCCGCAGCCGACCACCGGCCGGACGTGATCGTGCTCGACCTCGGATTGCCTGACATGTCGGGAATCGAGGTGCTGGCGGGTCTGCGCGGCTGGCTGACCGCCCCGGTGATCGTGCTGTCTGCACGCACCGACTCCGCAGAAAAGGTCGAGGCGCTTGACGCCGGTGCCGACGACTACGTGACCAAGCCGTTCGGCATGGATGAGTTCCTAGCCCGCCTGCGCGCGGCGGTCCGGCGCGGCGCAGCCGCGTCAGACACCGATGAGCCGGTCGTCGTAACCGACTCTTTCACAGTCGATTTGGCGGCGAAAGCGGTCCGTAGAAGCGGTGTCGATGTGCACTTGACTCCGACCGAATGGGGCATGCTTGAGATGCTCGTGCGCAACCGAGGCAAGCTGGTGGGCCGCGAGGAGCTGTTGCGGGAGGTGTGGGGTCCCGCATATGCCAAAGAGACGCACTACCTGCGGGTGTATCTAGCGCAGCTGCGCCGCAAGCTCGAAGATGATCCCGCCCATCCCAAGCACCTGATCACCGAAGCCGGGATGGGTTACCGCTTCGTGGAGTAATGGGATAGGCAGACATGGGGTGCACGTCGAACTATCGTGAGAATTGCCAACTTGAAGGAGATGACGATGAGCGTTCCCACGCAATCAGGGACCAAGCACACCGGCGGCTGCAGCTGTCGCTGCAACGCGTGCGACGGCGGGCACCACTGCCGCAATATCGGCAGCGGTTGCAAGGTCAAGCTCTAGACGCGATCGACAGCGCGATGCCGTCAAGGATGTCGTGCTCACTCACGATCAGAGAGTCGATGCCTGCGCGCTGACTCAGCGCCTGCGCTAATTCCTCAACCACGATCGCTCCGCCGCCGATAACATCGACCCGGCCCTCGTGCATGGGGCCGAGGGCGGCGCGCTGCTGACGCGTCATGCCGATGAGTTGGTCGCATACCGGCAACACTTGCGCGAATGGCAACTGGGACAAGTGAATAGCCTTCTCTTCATAGGTTGTCATTCCCATTGCGAGCGCGGCGATCGTGGTGAACGTTCCGGCAAGTCCCACCCATGTCCGCGCCTGGTCGACCGGCACCACCTGCAACGCCTCACCGAGTCGCTCGCGCACCAGTTCCCGGGCAGCGGCCACCTCCGACGACGGAGGCGGATCGGAATGCAGAAACCGTTCGGTCAATCTCACACAACCGATGTCAGCCGAATGGCTGGCCTGGACGCCTAGACCGTCGGCACCCCCCAGCACCACTTCGGTGGAACCGCCACCCAGGTCGACAACCACGAATGGCCCTGTGGACGAATCCAATTCGGAAACCGCACCGGTGAACGAAAGCTCTGCCTCCTCGGCACCGCTGATCACCTCCGCGACCGCTCCGGGAACAGCAGCACCGAGCAGATCAGCCGTCATGGCGAAGAACTCGTTACGGTTGGCCACGTCTCGTGCCGCGGACGTCGCGACCATCCGCACCCGAGTTACTTCATGGCTCTGAAGCAACGTCACGTAATCAGCTAGGGCAGCCTGGGTGCGCGCCAGTGCCTCAGGCGCGAATTGCCCTGTGGCGTCCACGCCTTGACCTAGGCGCACGATGCGCATCTCCCGATGAACATCGCGAAGCCGGCCGGCGCTCACGTCAGCGATCAGCAGTCGGATCGAGTTGGTGCCGCAGTCGACGGCCGCCACTCTGGTCACGACCAATCCCCCGCCACCAGAATGCCCGCCATCGCTGGTTCGCCCGCCAACACTGCGAGGGCTTCATCTCCAAACGGGTTAACACCGCGCCCTTTCGCCAGGGAATGCGCAATCAATACGTGCAAGCACTTAACCCGGTCAGGCATACCGCCACCGGAGAACGTAGTCCCAAGTGGCTCGATGGCATCGCGCTCGGCCAGATAGGAGTCATGCGCGCGCCGATAGGTCGCCGCTAGTTCCGGATCTTCGTCCAACCGGGCAGCCATCCGTCGCATCAACCCGTCGGACTCCAGCCGGCTCGCGGCCGCCGTCAGAAGCGGATGAGTCAGGTAGTACAGCGTCGGAAACGGGGTTCCGTCAGGGAGGTGCGGCGCCGTCTTCACCACTGCGGGTTCCCCGTTGGGACATCGGTACGCGATCTCGAGCACGCCGCGCGGTTCGCGCCCCAACTGCTGCGCCACCGCATCGAGATCCGCCGGATCAACCACCAGGGACCGGGGGCACGGGCCCGGCAGGCACCGCAACAGGCGCCGGCGGGCCGTGCGGCGAATCAGCCACGGTGTGCCACAACGAGGTGTACCAGGGGTTGTTCGACTTCGCGGTCTGTGCTTGCGGATCCTCCGGCGTCGCCGCCGTGGCCGAGGGCGGGAGTTGAACCTGGTACGGGATGTCACCGGGCATGACGAAACCCAGCCGCTCACGCGCTTGGGCCGCGATGTACACCGGATCGCCCAGCTTCTCCTTCTGCTGTTGCAAATCGGAGATCTGGGTGCGCAACGCCGCCTCGGACGCCGCCAACTGCTTCATCTCTGTGCGCTGCGCGAAAAACGTGCGTACCGGTCCGGCGATCGTCAACGTGAGCACGCAGACCACCGCCGCAAGGATGGCAGCTCGCCGAGCTGTGAAACCCATCCGTTGTTCGTTCTGGCGATCCAGTGACGCTGTGATCGCACGACGGATTGGTCCGGCAATGCTGTCGGCGACGGTCTCAGGTTTTGACTGCCCACCGGTGGCACGTGGTTCACGCTTGGCAACGACGGGTCGTGACCGACCTCGCCCCGACGCATCCGGGCGGGAACCCGGTGAGCGCCGTTTCTGATTGCCGCGCTTGCCTTCTGCCACAGTCTCTTTCGGGTCTAGTCAGTCCTATTCGGGCCTATTCGGGGCCAACGAAACGCGGGAACGCCAGATCGCCGGCGAAGCGGGCGGCGTCGCCGAGGGTCTCCTCGATACGCAGCAACTGGTTGTACTTGGCCACCCGTTCGCTGCGGGCCGGAGCCCCGGTCTTGATCTGGCCACTGCCGACTGCCACGGCCAGGTCGGCGATCGTGGTGTCCTCGGTCTCGCCACTGCGGTGGCTGATCATCGTGCGGTATCCACTGTTGTGCGCCAGTGCGACCGCGTCGAGCGTCTCTGTGAGCGTGCCGATTTGGTTGACCTTCACCAGCAACGCATTAGCGGCGCCGCGCTCGATGCCGTCCTCGAGTCGCTCCGGATTGGTGACGAACAAGTCGTCGCCGACGATCTGCACCCGATCGCCGATCGCCGTGGTCAGATCGATCCAGCCGTCCCAGTCGTCCTCATCCAGCGGATCCTCGATGGACACCAGCGCATATGAATCCAACAACTCCGCGTAGAACTGAGTCATTTCCGCAGCGGTACGGATCTGCTTCTCGAAGTTGTAACCGGTTCCCTTGGTGTGGAACTCCGTCGCCGCAGCATCGAGTGCCAGTGCCACATCGGTGCCGAGTTTGAAACCAGCTTGCTCGATCGCCACACCGATCAGGTCGAGGGCTGCCCGGGTGCCGGCAACGTCCGGTGCGAAGCCGCCCTCGTCACCGAGTCCGGTGGATAGGCCCTGCTTCTTCAGCACGGACTTCAGCGAGTGGTACACCTCGGCACCCCAGCGCAGCGCCTCCTTGAAGCTCGGTGCCCCGATCGGCGCGACCATGAACTCTTGAATGTCGACGCCGGTATCAGCGTGCGCACCGCCGTTGAGGATGTTCATCATCGGCACCGGCAGGATGTGCGCGTTCGGGCCACCGAGGTAGCGGAACAGCGGCAGCCCCGCAGAGTCCGCGGCAGCTTTCGCCACGGCCAGCGAGACACCGAGAATCGCGTTCGCACCGAGGCGCGACTTGTCCGGGGTCCCATCCAGGTCGAGCAGCGCCTGATCGACCAGTCGCTGATCGTCGGCAGACAGTCCGATGACGGCCGGCGCTATTTCGTCCAGCACCGCCTCGACGGCCTTCTCAACGCCCTTGCCGCCGTAGCGGGCAGCACCGTCGCGCAGCTCCACCGCTTCGTGTTCGCCCGTCGAGGCGCCTGACGGCACGGCCGCACGGCCGAAGGTTCCGTCGGTCAGGACCACCTCGACCTCGACGGTTGGGTTGCCGCGGGAATCGAGGATCTCGCGAGCCGCAACCTGTTCGATGATGGGCACTGGCGTCTCCTAGTCGTGGTCCCTGAATTCTGCCAATAGCGTAGTTGGTGACCCGACGTGGCGCGTCGGTGCGGCGCTAACCCGAATGACCGGTCGCGTACAACGACGCCCAGTCCCGAACAGCCCGTGCGTACTGATCGGAGTGGTTATAAGCGCGCAATGCGTTCATCCAGCCGGGCGCCGTCCCCAAGTCCTTGCCACGGAAGCACAGATAACCGGCGGCTGACAGAGCGGCATCATCGAAATTATCCGGACTGATCTTCCCGTCGTTGTTCGCGTCGACGCCGTACAGCCGCCACGTCTCGGGGATGAATTGCATTGGGCCCATTGCCCGGGCATAGACCTCGTCGCCGTCCAGGGCAGATTCGCCGTCGACAATCTCTAGGTTGCCGTTGGTACCGTCTAGGCGGACACCTCGGATAGGTGGATCGACATCGCCGTTAGGCGCGATGGCCGAGCCTTTGTAGGTGCCGTGATGACTTTCCACCATGCCGATTCCGGCCAGCGTCGTCCAGGCCAGATGGCATTTGGGATTCTCCACCTCGGCCACCCGCGCCGCGTACGCGTACGCCTCAAGGGCCTCGAGCGGAATCCCCAGCTTCGGGGCACGCTCGGCGGCCCACTGGTGCAACTGATCGGCCGGCCGGCCGGCACCGTGAGTATCAATTGCGGGAACCGGGTCACCAGCGGGCGGCGGCACGCCCTGGGGAATAGGGGTGCCACCCTGCCATGAGCAGCTTGAGGCCAGCAGCATCGCCGCCGCCGCAATGACGACGACGACCCTCAGCCATCGTGACCTGGACACTGGACTCCTCGAACCCGACCTCAGCCCTTCTATCGTCCCACGGGTAGGCACCGTTAGTCCCTACCGCTAAGGGCACAGACGAGTAACGTCAAAGGGAACTTCTGTTAAGGTAGCCACACTTTAGTTTGGTAAGCCAAAGCTTGGGTTTACCCTCCGGCGCTTACCAAGCACCGCGATGCAGTGAGGATAGTCGTGACAACCAACCTGATCACGGTCGCCGCCGCTGGACCTAATATCCCCGCCCAAATCTTCGGCAGCGGGCTGATCGGCGTACGCGAAGGCCTCGAAGCAAGCATCGTGGTGATGGTTCTGGTCACATTCTTGGTCAAGACCGACCGTCGCGACGCCCTCAAATGGGTGTGGCTCGGGGTGGGCGCCGCGGTGACGATGACCGTCGGGGTGTTCCTGGCCATCCAATACGGCGCGTACACCATCAAGGATCTGGCTGCCGAGGCGATCGCGGGCGTTGCGTCGCTGGTGGCGGTAGCGATCGTCACGTCGATGGTGTTGTGGATGCGCAGGGCCGCCGCGAGTCTGTCCGGCGAACTGCGGGCCGGAATGTCCCGCGCGCTGGAGACCGGGCCGCTGGCCGTGATGGCGCTCGCCTTCCTGGCGGTGGGTCGCGAAGGCGTGGAGACGGCGTTGTTCATGGTCGGCTACGCCGAGGCGGAAACCGCGTGGCCACTGGCCGGCCTGCTCATCGGTGTCGCGGTGGCCGCTGCCATCGCCTACGGGATGTATGCGGGTGCCGTACGTATCAATCTGCAGAAGTTCTTCAAGTACACCGGCGCGTTCCTCATCGTCGTCGCGGCCGGCATCTTGTCCTATGGCGTTGGGGCTTTGCAGACGGTCGGCTGGTTGCCCGGCCTGGGTCTCAAAGCCTTCGACATCACCTCCTGGTTTGAGTGGTCGTCCTGGTATGGCCAGCTGATCCGGGGCATCTTCAACATCACGCCCACCCCAACACTGCTGCAACTCGCCGCCTGGCTGACCTACCTGGTGATCGTCCTGGGGCTGTTCCTGCGCCCAACCATCACCCAGCCCAAACCGGTGGCACCCAGCGAAGAATCCGAGCGCACCCCCATCACTGAAAGGTCTACTACGTGAAATTCATCAAGTCCGGCGCTGCAACCATCGCCCTGATCGCGGCGGGAGCTTCACTGGCGGGATGCACGGCGAAGGAAACCAAGACGTCCGAAGCCGCCGGAAACAGCGCCCCCGCGGAGATCACCGTCAACGCGACGGATACCGAATGCAAACTGTCCGGCACCACGGCGGGAACCGGTGCCAGCACCTTCGTGATCACCAACAACGGCACCAAGGTCACCGAGTTCTACGTGTACGGCGAAGGTGAGCGGGTGATGGGCGAGGTGGAGAACGTCTCCCCCGGACTGCAACGCAAGCTCGTCGTTCAACTCAACGAGCCGGGTAAGTACCAGACCGCCTGCAAGCCCGGCATGGTGGGCGACGGCATTCGCGCCGATTTCGTCGTGACCGGCGATGCCGTCAAGATCGACACCAAGGGTGAGTTCAAGGAAGCCGCCGACAACTACAAGGAATATGTCGAGAGCCAGACGGAGGCGCTGGTGCCCGCCGCCGAGGCCTTTGCGGCGGCGATCAAGAAGGGCGATATTGCCACCGCCAAGGCTCTGTATCCGACCACGCGTACCTACTACGAGCGCATCGAACCGGTTGCAGAGTCATTTCCCGACGACCTTGATCCGCGCATCGACCTCCGCGAGGCCGATCTGGAGCCCGGCCAGAAGTGGACCGGATTCCACCGCCTCGAGAAAGACCTCTGGGTCACCGGCCTGCAGCCCGACACCAATGCGATCGCCGACCAACTGGTCGCTGACGTCAAGGAGCTCAACGACAAGGTGAAGTCTCCCGACTACACCATCGATTCCACCCAGATCGCCGGTGGCGCACAGGGTCTGCTCGACGAGGTCGCGATCAGCAAGATCACCGGCGAAGAGGACATCTTCAGCCATACCGATCTGTGGGACTTCCAGGCCAACGTCGAAGGATCCCAGACCGCGGTTTCCTCGGTCCGCCCGATCCTCGACCAGCGCAACGCGGACCTGGGCAAGAAGGTCGACCAGCGGTTCGCGGACGTCGAGGCACTGCTGGCCAAGTTCCGTAACGGTGACGGTTTCGTGTTGTATAACACCGTGACTGAGCCACAGCGCCAAGAACTCTCACGCGCCATCGACGCGTTGAGCAAAGAGGTCAGCCAGGTGCAGGGTGTCATCGCTCAGAAGTAATCCCGAGCAGGGCGCACCCCAGCCGCCGCGCACTGGGTTGTCACGCCGCTCGCTGTTCGGTGCCGCGGGCGTGGGAGCTGCGGTCGTGGGGGCCGCCGGGGCCGGTGCGCTGGCCGGGCATGCCTGGGGCACCAGCACCGTCACCACCGGTGCCGAGAAGCCGGTGCCCTTCCGTGGCGAACGGCAGGCCGGGATCGTCACCCCAGCACAGGACCGGATGCACTTCTGCACCTTCGATGTGACAACCAAGTCCAAGGCTGACGTCGTCGCGATGCTGCGCGAGTGGACGGCGATGGCGGAGCGGATGACGGCGGGCGAGGAGGCCGTCGCTGACGGCGCGGTCGGCCTGAATCCGTATGCGCCACCGGCGGATACCGGTGAAGCACTGGGACTGGCGCCTTCTCAGCTCACGCTGACAATCGGCTTCGGACCAGGCTTTTTCACCAAAGACGGGAAGGACCGGTTCGGCATCGCCAGCCAACGACCCGCTCCACTGGCGGATCTGCCGAAGTTCCCGAACGAGACGATGGACCCCGCCCGCTGTGGAGGGGACATCGTCGTTCAGGCCTGCGCCAACGATCCGCAGGTTGCCGTGCACGCCATCCGGAACCTGGCTCGGGTGGGCTTCGGAACCGTGGCGGTGCGGTACTCCCAACTGGGGTTTGGGCGTACGTCGTCCACCACTCGCGAACAAAGCACTCCACGTAACCTGTTCGGATTCAAGGACGGAACCAACAACGTCAAAGCCGAAGACACCGACGTCCTCAACCACCAGGTGTGGGTAGCCGACGGCGATGGACCGTCCTGGATGACCGGAGGCACCTACCTGGTTGCCCGCCGGATCCGGATGCGAATCGAGAACTGGGACCGCACAACCCTTCTCGAACAAGAACGGGTGATCGGCCGGCAGAAGGGCAGCGGTGCCCCCAACGGCCTGAAGCAAGAGTTTGAAGAGCTCGATCTCGACATGGTGAGCGGCGAGAACGAACCGCTGATCGACGTCGACGCACACGTGCGCCTGGCGTCTCACCAGCATCTGAACGGTATCCAGATACTCCGTCGCGGATACAATTTCACTGACGGCACAGACGGATTCGGGCACTTGGACGCCGGGCTGTTCTTCATTGCATTCGTCCGCAATCCGGTCACCCAGTTCATTCCGATGCAGGCGGAGCTGGCCCGCAAGGACGCACTCAACGAATACATCACCCACACCGGGTCGGGGGTGTTCGCCTGCCCACCCGGCCTGCGCGACGGCGACTACTGGGGTTCGGCCCTGCTCGGCTGACAGCCGGTTACGAACCCACCGACCAGTGCCAGTGCCACTCCTCTGGTGTCACGTCCACAGGCGTCGAGTCAGTTCCGAGTGCACCACCACGGCTCGCTACCACGGCCCGCTCGGTTGCGCGCACGGTGTCCATGAAACCCAGTACCGCACTTCTCAATTCACTTTCACTGTCCCGCCCGCGCGCCAACGTCACCGTCGTGATGGTCGCGGGTATCAACTCGGCAGGCAGACCGGCGTTGCGCACCCGCTCAATGACCTTCTGCGCCAATGCCAGCGCCGGTTGTCCGGTCGGAATGTCGTCCACGCACGACCACCGGGCTTTGGACGTCCGCTCCTGCGCTTTGCGTTCCTCCCATTGGGCAATCTGATCGTCGAGCGAGATCGACTGGCCGGCCAGAACGGCAGGTACCCGATTACCGAGTTTCTTGACCAACGAGTCAGCGACGTCGTCGATGGTGAACGCGTGACGGGTCGCCTCTTCAGCAATGCGGGCATGAAACAGCACCTGCAGCAACACATCTCCAAGCTCTTCGCGCAACCCGTCGGCGTCGCCACCATGTACTGCATCGAACAATTCGTAGGTTTCTTCCAGCAGGTACCTTCGCAGCGAATCGTGGGTCTGCTCGCTCTCCCATGGGCCGGAGGTCCGCAGCCGATCCATGATCGCCACGGCGTCAACCAGCCGCTCACCGGCTTGGGGACCGGGTGCCGAGACGAGTTGCTCACCCGCAGCCAATCGTGCCTTCACCGCCGGATGTTCCCGATCTGACGAAAGCAGCACCGGTGCGTCGTCGCCGGAGAAGACCGACCGCGCAGCAGGCAGCGACCACGGGATTTTGACCGGCAACTCTTCGGTGTATTGAACTTCGCCGCTCAGTAATACGACTGCTTCAACCGGCACGAGGGATGGCCGGCGCGGATCGACCAGAATGACTGTCATCGCTCGGCGCCCGGAGTGAAGGTCGTCATGTCGATCTCTCCCTTCGGTCGGCCGTCCAATGCCAGCAGTAGATCCGCCACCATCTGCACCAATTCCAGGTCACGGATCCGCGGAGCGCCGATACCCTTGCCGGCACGCGGAATCGGGACCTGGACCGCCGAGGTGGTGGCACGGTAGGCAGCTCCCGGATACACCCGCTTCAACCGCAGCTGAGCTGAATCAGCAAGATCCAGCGGGGACAACCGAATCGTTGTGGCAGAACCGGTTCCGGTTGAGGCGACTTCAGTCACCGCGTAGCGCCGGCAGAGCAGGCGCAATCGGGCTACCGATACGAGCAGCTGCGCGGGCTCCGGTAACGGGCCGTACCGGTCGATCAGTTCCTCGACAACCCGACCGACAGCAGCTTCATCGGCGGCGGCCGCCAACCGGCGGTAGGCCTCCAACCGGAGACGGTCACTGCCGATGTAGTCCGGCGGCAGATGCGCATCAACCGGAAGATCGATCCGAACATCCTTGGGCTCGTCGGCGGTAGTGACGGTCTTGCCGTCGACCGCGGCTCGGTAGGCTTCCACGGCCTCCCCGACGAGTCGCACGTACAAGTCGAAACCCACCCCTGCGACATGGCCGGACTGCTCGACTCCGAGCACATTGCCCGCACCGCGAATTTCCAGGTCCTTCAACGCAACTGCCATTCCGGCGCCAAGTTCGTTGTTCTGCGCGATGGTGGCGAGCCGATCGTGTGCGGTGTCCGTCAACGGCATCTCCCGCGGGTATAGAAAGTAGGAGTACCCGCGTTCGCGGCTGCGCCCGACCCGGCCGCGCAGCTGATGTAGTTGGGAAAGGCCGAAGGTGTCGGCACGTTCCACGATCAGGGTGTTGGCGTTGGAGATGTCCAGGCCGGTCTCCACGATCGTCGTGCATACCAAGATGTCATGCTCGCGCTGCCAGAAACCTTCGACAGTGCGCTCCAACAAGTCCTCGGCCATCTGACCGTGCGCGACCGCTACCCGGGCCTCCGGCACCAGAGCCTTGACCCGCCCCGCGGCGGCATCGATGCTGCTGACCCGGTTGTGGATGTAAAACGCCTGACCGTCGCGCAGCAGTTCTCTGCGCAGGGCTGCGGCAACTTGCTTGTCGTCGTGCGGGCCCACGTAGGTGAGCACTGGATAACGCTCTTCGGGCGGTGTCAGGATCGTCGACATCTCGCGGATGCCCGCCAGGCTCATCTCGAGCGTGCGAGGGATGGGCGTGGCGCTCATGGTCAGCACGTCGACGTGGGTACGCAGGCTCTTGATGTGCTCCTTGTGCTCCACCCCGAAGCGCTGTTCCTCATCGACCACGACGAGGCCGAGATCCTTCCAGCGCACAGCGGTCTGCAATAGCCGGTGCGTGCCGATCACAACGTCGACGCTGCCGTCGGCCATGCCTTCGATGGTCGCGCGCGACTCAGCCGGATCGGTGAATCGCGACAGCCCTTTGACGTTCACCGGGAAACCGGCCATGCGTTGGGTGAACGTCTGTAGATGCTGATCAGCCAATAGCGTTGTCGGCACTAGCACGGCCACCTGCTTGCCGTCCTGCACCGCCTTGAACGCCGCGCGCACGGCGATCTCCGTCTTCCCGTATCCGACGTCGCCACAGATCACCCGGTCCATTGGCACCGGCTTCTGCATGTCGGCCTTGACCTCGTCGATCGCGGTGAGCTGATCGATGGTTTCGGTGAACCCGAACGCATCCTCCATCTCGGCCTGCCAGGGCGTGTCTGGCCCGAACGCATGCCCGGGTGCCGCCTGCCGCTTCGCGTACAGCGACACCAGCTCGCTGGCAATTTCACGAACAGCCTTGCGCGCCTTGGTCTTTGTGTTCGTCCAGTCGCTTCCGCCCAGCCGGGACAGGCTCGGCTCCTGGCCGCCGACGTAACGCGACAGCTGGTCGAGCGAGTCCATCGGCACGTACAGCCGGTCGGCCGCCTGCCCTCGCTTGCTCGACGCGTATTCGAGCACCAGGTACTCGCGGCGCGCGCCGCCGACAGTGCGTTCCACCATCTCTACGAATCGGCCGATGCCGTGCTGATCGTGCACCACCAGATCACCTGCGGTCAGCGCCAGCGGGTCGACGGTGTTGCGCCGCTTTGCGGCCAGTCGTTTGCCGTCCGGAGCCGTGACCCGGTTGCCGGTCAAGTCGGTCTCGGTGACGACGACGAGGTTGGCATCCGCAACGATGATCCCGTCGTGCAGTGGTCCCTTGAGTACGCCCACCACACCCTGTTTGGGAGCGCCGCCTGGCTCCAGCATCGCCGCCGGAGTGTCCCGCTCGGCGAGTTGCTCGACGACGCGATGAGCAATGCCGGTTCCCGGCGCCACCACGACGCCGTATCCACCGGTGAGCACATGCGCCCGGAGCATCGCAAAGATCTCATCGACGTTGCTCTGCTGGCCCCGAGCGGACGGCGCTAACCGCACGTCAAGGTCCACCACATCATCGGCGCCGACATCAGCGCCCAGTTGGCTGAGCGTCCACCACGGGTGGTTGTTTGCGCGGGCGTTGTCATGGACCTCGTCGAGCTCCCGGAAGCCGGTGCCGCCGAGTTCTTCCAGGTCGATGGGAGCGTCACCGCCGATGGCGGCAACCGACCAGGACGCCTCCAGGAATTCGCGACCGGTTTTGATCAGGTCCTCCGCGCGGCGCCGGACCTTCTCGGGATCGCACACCAACAGTGGCGTGCCAGCGGGCAGGTGGTCGGTGAGGAACGTGGGTTCCCCGGACCGCAGCACCGGCTGGAGCGCCTCCATACCGTCCACCGCGATGCCCTCGGCAAGCTTGGCCAGCATCTCCCCGACGCTTCCGCCGACGCGGTGTTCGTCATGAGTGCGTCCCGCGATGAGCTTGGCCGCGTTGTCCTTCACCTCCAGGGTGAGCAACAGCTCGCGGCAAGGCAGCGCAACAACGTGTTCCAGGTCGATCTCGGGGATCGAACGCTGATCGGCGACCGAGAACATCCGCATCTCAGTGATCTCGTCACCCCAGAACTCCACCCGCACCGGATGCTCGGCAGTCGGTGGAAAGACGTCGAGAATGCCTCCGCGCACAGCGAATTCACCACGCTTGCCGACCATGTCCGCCCGGGTGTAGGCCAATTCCACCAGCCTGGCAATCACATCGTTGAAGTCCAGTTCAGCCCCGACTGTCAGCGTGACCGGCTCGACGTCGGTGATGTCGGGGGCCATCGGCTGCAGCAGTGATCGCACAGTGGTGACCACGACCCGAAGCGGTGGGCCAAGGCGCTGATCGTCAGGGTGAGCCATCCGGCGCAACACCATGAGCCGCGCGCCGACGGTATCCACACCCGGCGACAACCGTTCGTGGGGCAGCGTCTCCCAAGACGGGAAAAGGGCGGTGGCATCGCCGAACACGCCACGCAGTTCGGCGGTCAGGTCGTCGGCATCGCGTCCCGTCGCCGCGACGATGAGGAGCGGGGCACCTTCTTGCGCTAGCGCGCACGCGGCGAACAGCCGTGCGCTGGCCGGACCGAAGATCGCCAACTGCTCGGGCCGACTTGCGGCGCGCTCAATGAGTTCGGAGAACTTCGGGGCGCCCAGCACCAGGTCAACCAGGCCCGTCATCGGGGTTTGGAGATGTGTCTGCCCCGGTTCGGTCATGATGCACTCATTCTATGAGTTGACCGCAGGGCGCCACCTCCCCCAGCCTGTAAATCAGCAGCGGAAATTCGAGTAGGGGCGTGAGAATTTACAGCCTCGGGGAGTGTCACCCGGTCGCGCATCGGGTTGAACTGCTGGGCCGCCAACCGCGCGACAGCAGGGCCGCCCGCACGCGCGCGACGACGTCGTCGGGGCGGTCCTCGGCGATAACCGTCACCACAATCCAGCCCAACTCCCGCAGCTTCCTGAGCCGCCATCGGTCCTTGACGTACTGCCTGCGATCGGTGCGATGCTGGTCGCCGTCATATTCGGCAGCGACGAGGAAATCGTCCCAGCCCATGTCGAGCACGGCCAGCAGATTCCAATTCTGATGCACCGGGATCTGAGTGGTCGGGGTAGGCAGACCAGCATCGATAAGCAGGAGGCGAAGCCAGGTCTCCTTCGGCGACGCAGCGCCCGCGTCGATCAAAGGCAACGCGGCCTTAAGGCGGCGCAGCCCGCGGACACCGCGGTGCCGCAGTGCCAGCCGCCGCACATCCTCGAGTTCGAACGGCGTTGCGCGCATGAGCGCATCAAGCCGTGCGATCGCCTGACTGCGCGGCAGGTGCCGACCCAGGTCGAACGCCGTGCGCGTCAGACTGGTGACCGGGATGCCCGCGACCCGGGTGGCCTCGTCAATAGCCAACGTTTCGTCGCGACAGCTGATCCCGTTCGGTGGGCGGGTACTGCCCCAGATGAGTTCGACCTTGTGGCCATCATCAACCCAGCGCGCCCCATGCAGGGCTGACGCCGCAACGCCCGCGATAACCCCTCCGCGTCGCGACCACAGGTAAGCGGCGACAGTGCGATCACGCAATTTCAGCTGAGCCTGCTTCGGCACGTACACACCCGGGTAGACGGAGCGGTACCAACGGGCCAACTCGTGCCTGGTGGTCTCCCCGCGGTTAATCGCCTCGCTGCCAATGACGATGGCTCCCATGGCGGCCCATCATGTCAACCCACACCGACACCTCCCCCAGCCTGTAAATCGGCAGCGGAAGTTCGAGTGAGGGCGTGAGAATTTACAGCCTCGAGAAACGGTTAGTCGTCGGCGAGGTGCGGGTCGGCCTCTAGGTGCGTCAACCCATTCCACATCAGGTTGACCAAGTGGGCCGCAACCACTTCCTTCTTCGGCTCGCGGGTGTCCAGCCACCATTGGGCGGTCATCGACACCGAGCCGACGAGTGCCTGTGCATACAGCGGCGCGAGTTCGGGGTCCAGACCTCGCCGAGCGAAGTCGCCGGCCAGGATCGACGACACCTGGCTGACGGCGTCGTTGAGCAAGCTCGAATAAGTGCCTGAGCTGATCGCTGCAGGGGAATCCCGGATCATGATCCGGAAACCGTCGGTGCGTTCTTCGACGTAGGTCAATAGCGCCAGTGCCACCCGCTCAACGCGGACCCGGGAGCGATTGTTCGTCAGCGACGAGGTGATGCCGTCGAGGAGTGCCTGCATCTCGCGGTCGACAACTACCGCATACAAGCCCTCCTTACCTCCGAAGTGTTCGTAGACGACGGGCTTGGAAACGCTGGCGCGCTGGGCGATCTCCTCGATGGAGGTGCCGTCGTAGCCGCGCTCCGCGAACAACGATCGCGCGATGTCGATCAATTGGTGCCGGCGCTCACTGCCGGTCATCCGGGCTCGCGGTGCGCGCGGCTCCTTCTCGGGTGCTGCCACCTCTATGAGGGTAGTGGCTTGCATTAGAGTCTCGGGCAAACCGTTGAAGCGCAGTCCGTCGTGGTGTAATCGGCAGCACCTCTGATTTTGGTTCAGATAGTTCAGGTTCGAGTCCTGGCGACGGAGCTCCTCATGAAAAAGCACACACCATCGGCGGTCATCGTTCTGGCAGCCGGTGCCGGTACCCGGATGCGTTCTGACACACCTAAGGTCTTGCATTCCGTTGGCGGGCGCAGCATGTTGTCCCACGCCGTGCACTCGGTGGCCGGGGTTACCCCCGAGCATCTGGTTGTGGTGCTCGGACATGAGCGGGAACAGGTGGGTCCGGCCGTCCAGAAGCTCGCGGACGAGCTCGCCCGTCCCATCGATGTCGCGGTACAAGACGAGCAGCTCGGCACCGGGCACGCCGTCTTGTGCGGCCTGTCCCCACTGCCGGAGACCTTCGCCGGCGTCGTGGTTGTCACCTCAGGAGACGTTCCACTGCTGGACGCCGACACCGTCGCAGACCTGATCGAAGCGCACCGATATTCGGGCGCTGCGGTCACCGTGCTGACCACGACACTTCCCGATTCCACCGGTTACGGACGCATCCTGCGCAACAAGGATGGCGAGGTCACAGGGATCGTCGAGCAGGCTGACGCCACCGAGGCTCAGCGCGCGATTCGCGAAGTCAACTCCGGGGTGTACGCATTCGACATCGCAGCGCTGCGCAGCGCCCTGAGCCGACTGTCATCCGACAACGCACAGCATGAGCTGTACCTCACCGACGTCATCTCGATCGTCCGCGGCGACGGACAGCTCGTGCATGCCAAACACATCGAAGACCACGCGCTGGTCGCCGGGGTCAACGATCGTGTGCAGCTGGCGAATCTCGGTGCCGAGCTGAACCGGCGCATCGTCGAAACCCATCAACGCGCCGGCGTCACGGTCATCGATCCGGCGAGCACGTGGATCGACGTCGACGTCGCGATCGGGCGGGATACCGTCGTCCGCCCGGGCACCCAACTACTGGGAGCCACCCAGATCGGCGAACGGTGCGAGATCGGGCCCGACACCACCCTGTCCGATATGCGGATCGGTGACGACGCCTCGGTGATCAGGACCCACGGCAGCGAATCGGAGATCGGTGCCAACGCGACCGTCGGTCCGTTCACCTATCTGCGGCCCGGCACCCGGCTCGGCGAGCGTGGGAAGCTCGGCACCTTCGTCGAGACCAAGAACGCGGTCATCGGCACCGGAACCAAGGTGCCGCACCTGACCTACGTGGGCGACGCCGATATCGGCGACTACAGCAACATCGGCGCCTCCAGCGTGTTTGTGAACTACGACGGTGTGACCAAACGACGCACCACAATCGGCTCACATGTACGTACGGGCTCGGACACGATGTTCGTTGCGCCCGTCACCGTCGGTGACGGCGCCTATACCGGTGCGGGCACCGTGTTGCGCGACGACGTTCCGCCCGGGGCGCTGGCAGTCTCGTCCGGAACCCAGCGAAATATCGATGATTGGGTACTGCGGAAGCGGCCCGGGACTGATGCCGCGGCAGCCGCCGAAAAAGCCAAACGAGCCGACTCCGCGGATCCCGGCAACGACACGACGGGATAACCCGGTTAGCTCCAAAGTAGGCTGTCCGCTAACCCGACAATGCAGCGATTCGACAGCTACGTACGATGGGCGCATAGCGACCCCCAACCGGCAAGGGCAGCAACAGTGGGCACGGACTGGACCGACAACCGCAAGAATCTGATGCTTTTCTCGGGCCGTGCACACCCGGAACTCGCGGAGCAGGTCGCCAAAGAACTCGACGTCGACGTCACCGCAACGACTGCTCGGGACTTCGCCAACGGCGAGATCTTCGTGCGTTTCGACGAGTCGGTGCGCGGTTGCGACGCCTTCGTACTGCAGTCCCACACCGCGCCGCTGAACAAGTGGCTGATGGAACAGCTGCTCATGATCGACGCGCTGAAGCGCGGCAGTGCCAAGCGGATCACCGCGATCCTGCCGTTCTATCCGTACGCCCGCCAGGACAAGAAGCACCGCGGCCGGGAGCCGATCTCGGCCCGCTTGGTAGCCGATCTACTCAAGACGGCTGGAGCCGATCGCATCATTTCGGTCGATCTGCACACCGACCAGATCCAGGGATTCTTCGATGGGCCGGTGGATCACATGCGCGCCCAGCCCCTGTTGACCGGATACATCAAGGACAACTACGCCAGTGACGATGTCGTGGTCGTCTCGCCCGACTCCGGCCGGGTGCGAGTCGCCGAGAAGTGGGCCGACGCGCTAGGTGGCACACCCTTGGCGTTCATCCACAAGACTCGTGATCCGCGAGTCCCTAACCAGGTGGTCTCGAATCGAGTCGTGGGCGACGTGGCTGGCAAGACCTGCGTGCTGACCGACGACATGATCGATACCGGCGGGACCATCGCCGGCGCGGTCAAGTTGCTGCGCCAAGACGGCGCTCGCGACGTCGTCATCGCCGCCACCCATGGAGTGTTGTCCGACCCGGCGGCCGAGCGTCTGGCGTCCTGCGGCGCGCGCGAGGTGATTGTCACCAATACTCTGCCCATCGACGAGGCCAAGCGCTTCCCGCAGCTCACCGTGCTCTCGATCGCTCCGCTGCTGGCCAGCACGATCCGCGCGGTATTCGAGAATGGCTCGGTGACAGGCCTTTTCGACGGGGATGCGTAGGGAGTGCGGTTGTCCGGTACTGCCGTCATCTACCACAATCCGCGTTGCAGCACATCACGCAATGCGCTGGAACTGCTGCGCAACAACGGCATTGAACCGACGATTGTTGAATATCTCAAGAGCCCGGTGTCCCGTGCCGATCTGACGAAGCTGATCGCCGACGCCGGAATCGAGGTCAGAGCCGCGGTGCGTAAGCGCGAATCGCTATATGGCGAGCTGAATCTCGCCAATGCCAGCGACGAACAGCTCCTCGACGCGATGGCGGCCAACCCGATCCTGATTGAGCGACCGTTCGTTGTCACCGCCAAAGGCACTCGACTGGGGCGTCCCATCGAGACTGTGCAGGAGATTCTGTGAGCCGCGTTCGGTGGACCCGGATTGGCTGTCACCTGGGCATTGCGGCCCTGGTGCTGGCCGGGCTGGGAACGGCTTGCGGGTCTCGTCCGCCGGACTATTCCTCCGTGTGGACCACGACCTCGACCACCACGTCGACCACGTCGACGTCCCCGACCCCGATCGCGCAGTTTCTCGAGGGGGTTGGCGTCACCGGTGAACCCATTCCGCCGGACAAGCTCACCGACATCCAGGTCACGTTGCCCCGGCCGCCCGGCTGGGTGAAGTACGCCAACCCCAACTTGTCGCCCGCAACTCAGGTGATCGCCAAGAACAACACCTACCCGACCGCAACGCTGATCATCTTCCGCCTCAACGGCAACTTCGACGTAGGCGAGGCGATCAAGCACGCGAATGTGGACGCCGAGATTTCGCAGAACTTCACGAAGCTGAACTCCTCGACTGACAACTTCAACGGGTTCCCGTCCTCGATGATCGAGGGCAGCTACGACCTCAACGGCAAGCGTCTGCACAGCTATAACCGGGTAGTCATTCCGGTTACCCCAGCCCCGAAATTCCAGCGCTACCTCGTCCAGTTGACCGTGACATCGCTGGCCGATCAGGCGGCACCTGACGCGGCGGACATTGAGGCCGTCATCAAGGGGTTCACCGTCACCGTGAAGTGACGGTCACCTTCTCTCGGCGAGCAATTAGAGTGAGCGGCATGTCGTGGACCGCTGCTGAACTTCCGTCGTTTTCCGGGCGCACCGCCATCGTCACCGGCGCCAACAGCGGGCTCGGCCTAATCACGGCAAGCGAACTGGCCCGGGTTGGCGCACACGTCATCCTGGCGTGCCGCAATACGACCAAGGGTGACGAGGCTGCTGCGAGCATGACCGGCAAAGTCGAAGTCCGAAAGCTCGATCTGCAAGACCTAGCCTCGGTGCGCGAGTTCGCCGTGGGCGTTGACAGGGTCGACGTGCTGATCAACAACGCAGGCATCATGGCGTTGCCTTACGCACAGACAAAGGACGGCTTCGAGAGCCAGATCGGGACGAACCATCTCGGCCATTTCGCCCTGACAAACCTGTTGCTGCCCAAGGTCACCGAACGCGTGGTCACCGTGTCGTCGATCATGCATCTGATAGGCAAGATCAGCCTTAAGGACCTGAATTGGAAGTCCCGGCCATACTCCGCCTGGCTGGCGTATGGGCAGTCGAAGCTCGCAAATCTGCTGTTCACCCGCGAACTGCAGCGACGACTCGATGGCGCGGGATCGACGGTGAAGTCGATGGCCGCACACCCCGGTTACTCCGCAACGAATCTGCAGGGCCATTCGGGCGGCAAGCTCGGGAACACCTTGATGTCGCTGGGCAATGGGCTCGCCACCAGCGCGGACTTCGGCGCCCGGCAGACGTTGTTCGCGGCGTCGCAAGATCTGCCAGGTGACAGTTTCATCGGACCGAAGTTCGGTATGCGGGGTCCAACCGGGGTGAGCCCCCGCAGCCCGCTGGCCAGCGACGCCAATACCGCCAAGGGACTGTGGGCTCTGTCCGAGCAGCTCACCGACACCGAATTTCCGCTCTGAGCCGGTAATCGGCTAGCCTGAGGGCACGTAACGGCGAGGGTGGCCCGACCACCGTGATCGACGGGACCATCACGTTTCCCACGTGGTAGTGCCGACGTCTGCCGTACGAGTGACCACAAAGTCCACGACAGACCAGCACTAGGAGCACCACGAATGGCTAAATCCGGCACCAGCAGCGCCAACGTCCTGAGCGTCGACGTACGCACCGAGACTGGCAAGGGCGCGTCCCGACGCGCACGCCGCGAGGGCAAGGTTCCCGCAGTTCTTTACGGCCACGGCACCGATCCGCAGCACCTAGAGCTCAACGCCCGCGACTTCGCCGCCGTGCTCCGGCACTCCGGCACCAACGCCGTGCTGAGCCTGAACATCAACGGCCAAGAGCAGCTGGCGCTGACCAAAGTCATCACCATCCATCCGATTCGCCGGAGCATCCAGCACGCCGACCTGCTTGTGGTGAAGCGCGGCGAGAAGGTGACCGTCGAGGTCACCATCACCGTCGAGGGTGACGCCGCGTCCGGCACACTGGTGACGCAGGAATCCAACACGGTGGAGATCGAGGCCGAAGCCCTGTCCATCCCCGACGGCCTGGTCATCTCTGTCGAGGGCGCCGAGGAAGGCACGCAGATCACCGCGGCCCAGATCGTGCTGCCCGAGGGCGTTACGCTGGTCAGCGACCCCGAATTGCTGGTCGTCAACATCGTCACCGCGCCGACCGCCGAGGACATGGACGGCGACACCGGCGAAGACGCAGAAGCCGAAGGCGGGGAATCCGAGTCCGACGAGGGCGGCAAGGACGAGAAGGCCGAGTCGGCCGAATCCGAGTAAGCCTCCGGCTAGACATCCCGATGGCCGAGCCGCTCCTCGTCGTCGGCCTGGGCAACCCCGGGCCGCAATACGCCAAGACCCGGCACAACCTCGGCTTCATGGTCGCCGACCTGCTTGCCGGCCGCATCGGTGCGCAGTTCAAAGTGCACAAGCGCTCCGGCGCGGAGATCGTCACCGGCCGGCTCGGTCACCGGCCGGTGGTGCTGGCCAAACCGCGCACATACATGAACGAGTCGGGACGTCAGGTCGGACCGCTGGCCAAGTTCTACTCAGTGGAGCCGGCTGACGTCATTGTGATCCACGACGAACTCGACATCGACTTCGGCCGGATCCGCCTCAAGGTCGGCGGCGGCGAGGGCGGTCATAACGGACTGCGCTCCATCGCGAACGCGCTGGGAACCAAGGATTTTCAGCGCGTGCGTATCGGCGTGGGCCGCCCACCGGGGCGAAAAGATCCGGCGGCCTATGTCCTGGAGAACTTCGCCACCGTTGAACGCGCCGAGGTGCCCACGATCTGCGAGCAGGCCGCCGATGCGACCGAACTGCTCATCGAACTGGGGCTGGAGCCGGCACAGAATCAAATCCACGCCGGCTGAAGCCCCGCTGCGGCTAGTTCCAGAACCCGTTCATCGGGACTGCGTATCGATCATTCTGCGTGAGCGACGCCAGTCCGAGGGACTCCTCGATGGTCCGCTCTATTGCAGATTTAGGTGACGAGCGCGACCGAGTTAGCGCGGCGAAGTTTGCCCGACGGCGTTTTCGGAATGGTCCCCGGACCAAGGACGACAACGTTGCGGGGGCGCACATCAACCTCGGCCACCACTTCGTGTGCGACCTGATGCTCAATGCGACGGACCTCGACAGGGTCCTCCCAAGCATTGGATTCCACTGCGACCGCGAATGTCTCGCGAGAATGGCCGGCATCGAGCCGAACGGCTACGGCGCAGCCCGGGCGAACACCGTCAACCCTGCCCGCGGCCCGTTCGATGTCAGTCGGGTAGATGTTGCGCCCGGCCATGATGATGACGTCCTTGACGCGACCGCACACGACGACGTGACCGTTGTCCATTTGATAGCCGAGGTCACCGGTGTCGTACCAGCCCTGCTCATCTTGCGCGGGCACGAAGCCGCCCATGGTGATGTAGCCGGGGGTCAGCGGCTCGCCGCGAAGTTCGATGATGCCCACGCCACGACGGGGCAGCACATTGCTGTCCTCGTCAACGATCCGCGCCTCAAGCCCTTCCAGCAGCGGCCCCAGCGACGCGAGCCGCCGGGTGTTGCCCTTGGACGCCGGGACAGCGCGGCGCAATGCGGCCAGCAGATCGGCGTCGACCTCGTCAACGACCAAACCGGCGCCGCACTCAGAGAACGCGACCGCCAGCGTCGTCTCCGCCATGCCGTAGGCCGGCAGAATCGCCTCCGCATTAAGGCCGAACGGTTTGCCGGCATCGATCAGGTCCTCGACGTCGGCCGGCTCGACCGGTTCGGCACCCGATAATGCGAATCGCAGCGTGGAGAGATCGAACTGGCCGGGTTGTGCCTGTTTGCGGAGTCGCTTGGCGAACAGCGCGTAGGCGAAGTTCGGCGCGGCCGTCATCGTGCCCTTGTACTTGTCGATGAGCTTTGCCCACAGCAACGTGTCCCGCAGGAAGTCCATCGGCGTGACCTTCACCAACTCGGCGCCGAAGTACATCGGGACCGTGAGGAAGCCCACCATGCCCATGTCATGGAAGCAGGGCAGCCAGCTGACCATGACGTCCTTGTCGACGTCATATTCGGCGCCGAGGAACATCGCTTCGGCATTGGAGTAGATGTTGCGGTGCGTGATGATCACCGCTTTCGGTGACCCCGTCGATCCGGACGTCAACTGCATCAGCGCGACATCGTCTTCCGATGTCTCGACAGGATCGATGGGCTCAGCGGCCAGCAGCGATTCCACTGTGAGGACCGTCAGGCCGCGCTCCTCCAGGATTGGTGCGGCGATGAGGAACGGCTCAGAAATGACCACGGCTTTAGCCTCGATCATGTCGATGACGGTGGCGGTGTCCTTGGCCCACAATTCGAGATCGGTGCGCGGAGTTGGCTGGTGAAGCATGGTGAGGCTCGCGCCCCGCATCCACAGGCCTTGCGCTGTCGGCGCGATCTCCACTGGGGCACCGGCCAGCACACCGACCGCGTCCCCAAGGCCGACGCCAGCTGCCGCCAGGCCACCGGCGATCCGCCGGGACCTCTCATGAACCTCACGCCAGGTATGGCGGACCGGCTCGCCGGGCTCGCCGGTAACCATGCCCTTGGTGCTGGTCATGGCGCTGTGGAACATCTTCTCCGTGAAACGGCTCACAACGACCTCCTCGTCACCAATGACGTCGGGCATGGCGCGAACGCCAGGAATCTCATGTTCCGCCCGCCGGAACGCGCTGCAAAGCAGGCACGCCAGAACAATGCGGGAGCTTTTCGGTCTCGAAACGGTGATGCATCGGCAACCATCTTAAACTTTCCTTAAGTTTTTGCCAAAGACTTTGCGCCTAGTGAGGCGCGAGTCACATATCTCAACCTGGTACGACGCGCGCACCCTGAACCGGCCCGCTGACCACCCGCACCGTGCGGCAGACACCTGCCCCGGCGAGTTCCGCGCCGACATCGACCGCGGCAGGTGCCGAGGCGCACAGGAATGCACATGTCGGTCCCGAGCCCGAAACGATGCCGGCCAACGCCCCAGCCTCAACTCCTGCACGCAGCGTCCTGCGCAATCCGGAGTCGAGGCTCAAAGCGGCCGGTTGCAGGTCATTGCCAAGCAACGGCGCCAGTTCGTGCGGATCTCCGCTGGCCAGGGCGCTTAACAGCGGCCCTGGATCGTCGACCCTGGGTGGTGCGCCGACCAACCGAAGCCGGTCCAGTTCGCCGTAGGACTTCGCTGCGGAGATGCCCCCCTTGCCGAAGGCGAGCACCCAGTGGAAGGTGCTGCGGGCCAGCACGGTCGCCAGCTCGTCGCCCCTGCCAGTACCCAGCGCTGTCCCGCCGTGAAGTGCGAAGGGAACGTCGCTGCCGATTTGGGCGGCCAGTGCATGCAGATCCCGGCGCGGCACTCCGGGCTCCCAGAGGGAGTTCATGGCGACTAGCACCGCCGCGGCGTCAGCACTGCCACCGGCCATCCCGCCGGCCACCGGGATCGACTTGTCGATCGTGATCTCGACGTCAGGGGCCCGCCCGACGTGCTGGGCCATCAGCTCGGCGGCACGCCAAGCGAGATTGCGGTCGTCGACCGGAACCTGGTCGGCCCCCTCGCCGATGACCTGCAACGACAGTAAGTCGGCGTTGCGGACCGTCACCTCGTCGATCAGGGAGACAGCGTGGAACACGGTGGTGATCTGGTGATAGCCATCCGGACGCAGATCACCCACGCCGAGGTGCAGATTGACCTTGCCCGGAACCCGCACAGTCACCGACCCGGTCGGCACCCACTCACGTGCGGTGTTGTCGCTGGTCCGAGACACCGCACGAGGGTATCGCGCAATACTCGATTCGCCCGACCCGAGCCGGTGTGGATCCTAGGGTCGAGGGGTGGTGCGCCCCGGACAGCTGTTCGAGGACTACCTCGTCGAGGCGCTACTTGGCGGCGGCGGGGAGGCCCTCGTCTATCGCGCGCGCCATCCAGCGGGCGATGGCGAAGGCTTGCTCGCGTTGAAGGTGCTCGACGAAAACCACCGCGGCCCCGTCCACATCGCACGACTGGCCCACGAGTTCCGGGCCGCCCATCAGCTCGAGCATCGGCACATCATCAAGGTTCATCAGCACGGCGAGTACTGGATGACGATGGAATACATCGACGGGGGCAACATTCTCGGGCTCGAACAGCAAGATGCCCAGCTTGAAGTACTCGCACAGATCGCCACGGCCTTGGACCACACGCACCGTTGCGGCATCGTGCACTCAGACGTGAAGCCTGCGAATATTCTTGTCCACCAAGACTTTTCAGACGGCGGAGCAGTACTGATCGACTTCGGCGCGGCCCACATTCTGGCCGAGGAGGTCTGGAATCGTCCGGGCCAGGCACTGGCCTCGCTGCCCTACGCTGCGCCCGAGTTGTTGCAGGGACGCCTCCCACAGGCTGCGACGGACGAGTACGCGCTGGCATGTACCGCCCTCGAAGTCCTGACGGGTCTCACACCGTTCCCGGCGGACAACCCGACCGCTCTGGTCGACGCGCACTTGCATTTGCCGCCACCGGACATCTCGTCGCGGGTGCCGTGGTTGTCCAAGGGATTCGATGTGATGTTCGCCCGAGCCATCGCGAAAGATCCGAACCGGCGATATCAGTCATGTACTGAGTTGGTGCAGCACATCGCCGACGCGATAGACCCCTAAATAATTGAGCCCACGAGGTCAGAGAATTTGAGCGGGACGCGGGTCAGCCTCCGGCGATGCAGTCGGAACCCCGAATCCCGGCGAGCGCTGGTACAGCCTGACGAAATCAGCGATTGCCAGGGTCTCACCGCGGCGTGCCGGATCAATGCTCGCCGCAAGCAGGCGCTCGGCGGACTCGTTGCCCGAGCCGGCCCATTCCAGGAAGACGTTGCGCGCGGTCTTCCGTCGTTGCGAAAAGGCGAGATTGATGAGTTCGAATACGTGGTCCCGGAAGTCGGCGTCGACCGGCCAGGGGGACGTTTCATAGCGGTCGATTCGCACGAGACCCGAATACACCCGCGGTATCGGCCAGAACACCGTCGGCGACACCATCCCGTAGCGACGGACCTTGCCGTAGAAACGAACCTTGGCGCTGGGAACGCCGTACTCCTTGCCACCGGGGTCGGCGGCAAGGCGCTCCGCCACTTCGGCCTGGACCATCACCATCACCGTCTTGATCGACGGGAACTCAGCGAGCAGATGTAGCAGTGCAGGCACGGCAATGTTGTACGGGAGGTTGGCGACCAGCGCGGTCGGCTCATCGAACAGATCGGTGCGTTGCAACGTCAGGATGTCCGCGTTGAGGACGCTCAGCCGGTGGATTTCGCTGTGGGTGTGCCCGGCGATCGTCTTGGGTAACCGCTGTGCGAGGACAGGATCGATCTCGATCGCAGTCACCGAGGCTCCGCGGTCGAGCAGTGCGAGCGTCAGCGAGCCCAGTCCGGGACCGACCTCGAGAACATGGTCCTGCTTGTGAATTCCTGAAGCCGAGACAATTCGTCGCACCGTGTTCGCGTCATGGACGAAGTTTTGTCCCAATGACTTACGAGGCCGGAACTCGAGTTCCCTAGCCAGACTTCGTATCTCGGTGCGCCCGAGGAGTCGAACGGTCAGGATGCACCCCTCCCACAAACGGGCCATGCTCCCCAGCCTTGCCGCGCTTGTGTCACAGATGCAATCGCGATCTGCTCTTCGCGGGTGGCCAGGTCAGCACGACTAGCGTAGCGCAGTCCGCCGCTTCTCTCCCAGGTATTTTGATCAAATTGGACGCCACCGTAAAAGCCATTGCCGGTGTTGATCGCCCAGTTGTTCCCCGACTCGCATCGGGCGATCGCATCCCAGATCGCGCCGTTGGTCACCGGCGGCACTTCAGTGCCCGGCTTGGTCCCCACCCGGAGCACAGAATCACGGGCCGGCACCACAACCGTGTTGGCTACCGGCAGCCGACCGGTCTCCACTCCGTTGACCATCGCGACGGAGAAAGTCACGTCCTGAACGCCCGGAGTACCCGGATCCTCGACGACCTGACGGCTCATGTTCATCGTCGGGTCTTCGATGCGGCGGGCCACCGGCACCAGTGGCACCTGCTGGGTCAGCTTGTCGATCCGGATCCTGGTGACCTGGATCTGCATGCCGGCGATCACAGGTGAAGACGCAGTCGGAACGACGGTGTCGTTTTGTTCAAGCGGAACCCCGGCGGTCGCCAGCAGGGCACCGACGTTGGGTGCCGCCAGGTGCACGGTGTTGATCACGCCGCCGTCGTCGATCTGTACGGTCTTGGCGCTCACCACCGGAAGGGCCATACCTTCCAACGGCAGGCGGGTACCGCGCGACGCGGCGGCGGGAGCGGTATCGGTCATCGACAGCTGGGTCAGTGCTTCATCGACGGTCGAGGCCGTCGTCCAGACCTGCTTGGGATCGCTTCCGTCCAGTGAGATCTCCACCGGCCGACCACGTCGCAGCACGATCGTCTCCGCGTCGCGGACCGAGTTGCCGGCGGCCGGGAAGACGTCATCGCGATCCGCAAGGGAGTAGCCGTTTTCCTGAACGATGTCGACCACTCGGGACTTCATCGTGGCAACCGTCATGCGTGCACCATCAACGTCGAGCGTCACCGTCTTGTAAGCGGCAACCGCGAAGCTGCCCGCGCCCACAAGGGCAACAAGCAGCGCACCGACCACCGCACGAAGGAAGGTGGATCGTGATTGCTGGAGCTTGGTCAATACATTCACAACTAGTAATCCCTGACCTAGACGACAAAGAATCAGAAGGATCGATCTCGAGCGATGAGTTCGATAGGGAGCTCGACAACGAGCTCGATAACAAGACGGTAACGAACCCGCCCTGAAATGGGCAACTTATGGCCCAACTTGCTCCATCAGACGGTACACACGGCGGGCGTTCTCCCACGAATCGTGCGCCAGCCCCGCCGCAGCGCGGTCCATCACGTCAGCTAGCGCCCGAACCGTGTAGGGCAGGCAGTACGGCTCATTAGGTGCCCCCCTGAAGGGATGCGGTGTCAAGAACGGCGCATCAGTTTCCACGAGCAGCTGCGTGGGCGGTATCAGAACCGCCGATTCCCGCAGGTCACGCGCATTCTTGAAGCTCACTGTGCCGGACAGGCTCAGCATCCAGCCTTGGTCGAGGCAGGTTCGGGCCATCTCAGGTCCCGATGAGAAGCAGTGGAATATGACTGTCTCCGGGGCGCCCTCGGCACGCAGCACATCGAGCACCTCGGCGTCAGCATCGCGGTTGTGGATCATCAGCGGCTTGCCGGTTCGCTTCGCGAGGTCGATATGCCAGGCGAACGACTCCCGCTGGACGGCCGGATCGGCACAGCCCTCAAGCTTGCCCGGCCAGTACATGTCCATACCGGTTTCGCCGATTGCCACCACTCGGGGGTGCGCGGCGAGGCCTTCGAGCTGCGCCCTTGCCGGTTCGGTCAATGTGTTTGCCCGGGTCGGGTGCAGCGCCACCGCTGCGTACACCCGCGAATCCCAGTCGGCCGCCTGAACGGCCCACTCCGCAGCGTCGAGATCGTCGGCAATCGTCACTACAGCTTTTACGCCCACGGCTTCGGCACGATCAAGGATGGCGCGGACATCGTCGGCGTCCCGGGCGCCGCAGGCGTCGAGATGCGTGTGCGCATCGAACAACGGCTCCAACGGCTCTGGTGGCGGCGGTGCCGGACGCTGTGAACCCACCGCAACACAATAAGGTGAAGCTGAAATGAGCGAGCCGCTGAAGACCCCGTTCTACCTAACCACTGCGATCGCCTACCCGAACGGCGCGCCGCACGTGGGTCACGCCTACGAGTACATCGCCACCGACGCGATAGCCCGCTTCAAGCGACTGGACGGCTTCGACGTCCGGTTCCTGACCGGAACCGACGAGCACGGTCTGAAGATGAGCCAGACCGCCGCCGCAGAAGGCGTTCCGACCGCTGACTTCGCCCGGCGCAATTCCGACGTGTTCCAGCGCCTGCAGGAGCAACTGAACATCTCCTTCGACCGGTTCATCCGTACCACCGATGCCGATCACTTCGAATCGTCTAAGGCCATCTGGCAAGCGATGGCCGATAACGGTGACATCTATCTCGACACCTACTCAGGCTGGTACTCGGTGCGCGACGAGCGGTTCTTCACCGAGTCCGAGATCACCGTTTCCGCCGACGGAACTCGGATCGCCACCGAGACCGGCACGCCGGTCACCTGGACCGAGGAGCAGACGTACTTCTTCCGGTTGTCGGCCTACGCCGATCGGTTGCTTGCCCACTACGAGGCCTTCCCCGACTTCATCGCTCCCGAGGTGCGGCGCAACGAGGTGGTCAGCTTCGTCTCCGGCGGGTTGCGGGACCTGTCGATCTCCCGGACATCTTTCGACTGGGGCGTGCCCGTTCCGGGACATCCCGATCACGTCATGTACGTATGGGTCGACGCGTTGACGAATTACCTGACCGGGGTGGGCTACCCCGATGTGGACTCGGCTTCGTTCCAGAAGTACTGGCCGGCCGATCTGCACATGATCGGCAAGGACATCATCCGGTTCCACACCGTGTACTGGCCGGCCTTCCTGATGTCGGCCGGAATCGCTTTGCCCCGGCGCATTTTCGCGCACGGCTTCCTCTACAACCGTGGCGAGAAGATGAGCAAGTCCGTCGGCAACGTCATCGACCCGATAGCGCTTGTGGAGAGTTTCGGGGTGGATCAGGTTCGCTACTTCCTGCTCCGGGAAGTCCCGTTCGGTCAGGATGGCAGCTACAGCGAAGACGGCATCATCAACCGCATCAACACCGACCTGGCCAACGAATTGGGCAACCTTGCTCAACGGTCGCTGTCGATGGTGGGCAAGAACCTGGCCGGTGCCGTGCCTTCTCCTGGAGCCTTTTCCAAAGCCGACGGTGACCTGTTGGCAATCGCGGATGGCCTCCTGGAGCGGGTGCGCGCTGCGTACGACTCGCAGGCGATGCACGTCGGGCTGGAAGCGATCTGGCTGATGCTGGGCGCGGCAAACCGGTACTTCTCGGCGGCCGAGCCGTGGGTGTTGCGCAAGTCCGAGTCGGAGGCGGATCAGGATCGCTTCCGGACCGTGCTGTACGTGACCCTGGAGGTGGTGCGGATCGCTGCGTTGCTGCTGCAACCGGTGATGCCGGAGTCCGCTGGCAAGCTGCTGGATCTGCTCGGGCAATCTGCGGACCAGCGCGATTTCACTTCGGTTGGTGTCCGGATCGCTGCTGGCACCGCCTTGCCCGCGCCGGTCGGGGTGTTCCCTCGTTACCTCCCGCCCGAGCAGTCGCCTTCTCCCCGCGAGCAGACATAGCCGGGCCGTGACACGCCGCAATTCAGGGACCCTGGCTTCTGCTCGCGGAGAAAATCGCGGAGAAAATCGCGGAGAAAGTTGTCACACTCGAGGCGTCGGCGGTGTCTTGAGGTCGAACGGATAACTGACCTCACAGGAGATGTGACGATGAAACAGCAGACCCGAGTCGTGGTTCTCGGTGGCGGATACGCAGGCACGATCGCGGCCAACCGACTGAGGATGCGGTCGGACGTGGACATCACCCTGGTGAACCCGCGCCCAGAGTTCGTTGAGCGCATCCGGTTGCACCAACTCATCACCGGATCCGATGACGCGACCGTCGACTACGCAGACATCCTCGGCGACCGCATCAGGCTGGTTGTCGACTCCGCCATCCGGATCGAACGAGCTGGCCGGCAGGTAGTCCTGGCCAACGGCGAACCGCTGACCTACGACTACCTCATCTACGCAGTCGGCAGTACGTCCGCCGAGCCAACAGTTCCTGGCGCAAGTGAATTCGGTTATCCCATAGCCGATTTGGAACAGGCCAATCTGTTGGCCACCGCGCTGGCCGATGCGCCGGGAGACGCGCCGGTCTGCGTGGTGGGCGCCGGACCGACCGGTATCGAGACCGCAGCCGAACTCGCCGAAGCCGGCCGCACCGTCACCCTGGTGTGCGGCGCTGCGCTCGGCCCGTACTTCCACTCCACTGCCCGCCGGGCCGCAACCCGGCGGCTGCGGAAGCTGGGTACGCAGATCATCGAAGGGCCCGACGCGAGGGTCAGTCAGGTGACCGCCGATGAGGTGACGCTCGCCGACGGACGACGCCTACCGAGCCGCGTGACGATCTGGACGGCCGGGTTCGACGTGCCGGATCTGGCCAAGGTCAGCGGGCTGGCTACCGATGCGATCGGCAGACTACTCACCGACGAAACGCTGACCAGCATCGACGACGAACGCATTATCGCCGCCGGCGATTCGGCCGCACCCTCCGGCCAACCGCTGCGAATGAGCTGCCAGGCGGCCACTCCGCTGGGCGCTCAGGCCGCCAACACTGTGCTGGCCCACATTGCGGGCACCGCACCCGCCGCGATCAACCAGGCGTTCACCGGGGAGTGCGTAAGCCTCGGCCGCCGCGCAGGCGTCATCCAAGTCGCCCGCACTAATGACGCCGCGCTACCGCTCTACATCGGAGGACGGGCGGGTGCCGCCGTCAAGGAAGCGGTGTGCAAGGCCACCATCAGCTTCTTGCGCCGAGAGGCTCGCAAGCCTGGGTCCTACTTCTGGATCAAGGGCGGCAAGCGGGTGGTCCCGTGATCCCCACCGACGAGCACGCCGAGCGGTTCACCCTGCTGCGGCCACTGCTGTTCACCATCGCCTACGAGATCCTCGGATCGGCGAACGAAGCCGACGACGTTCTGCAGGACGGCTACCTACGCTGGGCCGACGTCGACCTCGCTGAGGTGCGCGACACCAAGGCGTACCTCGCCCAACTGGTCACCCGGCAGGCCCTGAACACGCTGCGGGCGGGAGCGCGCCGGCGGGAGGACTACGTCGGCCCCTGGCTTCCGGAACCGCTGCGAGTCGACGACCGGGATGCCTCAACCGATGTCGTGCTGGCCGAGTCGGTGTCGATGGCGATGCTGGTGGTACTGGAATCTCTCACGCCGGACGAGCGGGCGGTGTTCGTGCTGCGCGAGGTGTTCGGTTTCAGCCACGACGAAATCGCGACGGCGATAGGCAAATCCGCGCAGGCGGTGCGGCAGCTGGCGCACCGGGCCCGCGAGCACGTACAGGCCCGCCGCAGGCGGTTCGAGCCCGCAGACCCGCAGTATTCAGAGCTGATCACCACGCAATTCCTCACCGCAGCGGCGACTGGAGACCTCGACGGCCTGATGGCGATTCTCGCCCCCGATGTGGCCTTCACGTCCGACAGTGACGGCAAGGTCAGCGCCGCCCGCCGCCCAATCATCGGCGCCGACAAGGTGGCCCGCTTCATCCTCGGCCTGATGCGGCAGGCTGGCCCGGAGCATCGGCTGGAAACCGGCTCTTATAACAGCGCTCCGGCGCTGATCGTCTTCGATGACGACGCGCCCGTCACGTTGATCACCATCGAGGTCTGCCGTGGTTCGATCACAAATTTCTATGCGATGCGCAACCCGGACAAGCTCACCGGGGTCACGACACCACGGGCCATCACCCGCTGATCCCCTTTGCGTCTGCACGCGCGGGGCGTCAAGCTAGGGCGATGCGCATCGAGCGGCTCGGCGACCTCGCCATCGGAGCCACCGGGGCCACCGGTGTCGAGGTGCTGCGAGCGGTCGCGCACGCCGCGCAACACCGCGGCCTGCCACCCCCGGCTGCCCTGATCGGTGAATGGTTCGGGGCCGCAGCGGTGATAGCCCCGAGCGTCTCAGTGCAACAGGTCGATCCACACCATGCATTTGAAGTTCGACCGGGCCAACAAACCGAGGCGATCGGCGGCGGCTGGATCGGCTATCTCTCCTATCCGGACCCCGGCGCAGAAGGCAGCAAACCGCGTATCCCCGAGGCCGCCGGCGGCTGGACCGACTGCGTCCTGCGGCTCGACCGGGAGGCATGCTGGTGGTACGAAAGCCTGTCCGGTGCCCCCATGCCGGACTGGCTGACAGCGGCGCTCGCCACCACCCCGGCACAAGGATCATGCGAAATCGACTGGCATCAACCAGATTTCGACCTCCACCAGAAGGGTGTACTCAGTTGCCTGGCGGCGATCGGCGCTGGTGAGGTGTATCAGGCGTGCGTCTGCACCCAGTTCACCGGAACGGTGACTGGATCACCGCTGGACTATTTCGCCGATGCGGTGACCCGCACGGCTCCAGCGCGAGCTGCCTACGTCGCCGGAGACTGGGGTGCGGTGGCGTCATTGTCACCGGAGCTTTTTCTGCGCCGCTTCGGCGATCGAGTCACATCCAGCCCGATCAAAGGCACCCTGCCGCTGCGCGAGCATCCCGACCAGCTGCGAGCGTCGGTTAAGGACGTGGCCGAGAACATTATGATCGTCGATCTCGTCCGCAATGATCTGGGCCGGGTCGCCCGCACGGGCACCGTGAACGTGCGCGAATTGCTGGCGGTCCGGCCGGCGCCAGGCGTCTGGCATCTGGTGTCGACAGTGGAAGCCGAAGTGCCCGCTGATCTCGCCACCTCCGAATTGCTGGCCGCCACGTTCCCGCCGGCATCCGTCACGGGAACACCGAAAACCCGCGCCCGCCAACTTCTTTCCCATTGGGAGCAGTACCGACGCGGCGTGTACTGCGGCACCGTCGGCCTGGCCTCGCCAGTCGCCGGCTGTGAACTCAACGTGGCGATCCGGACCGTCGAGTTCGACGCGATCGGCGGCGCGGTCCTCGGCGTCGGCGGGGGCATCACCGCGGACTCAGATCCGGATGCGGAGTGGCAGGAATGCCTGCACAAGGCCGCGCCGGTCATCGGTCAGGAATTGCGGGCCAGCACCACCGCGTCGTAGAGCTCCCGCTTGGACGGCGCACCCGGGTGCGCCGTGATCACGTGAGCGCACGCGTCCTTGACCCGCATCCCACCGGCGACCAAGGCGCCGACCTCGGTGATCAGCGCGGGCAAGTCTGCTTTGGGCGAGGACCCGGCCAGCACCACCGTGACCTCGCCGAGCACCCCGCCGGCCGCCCACTCGGCCAGCTCGGCCAACGTCCCTCGCCGGATCTCCTCGTAGACCTTCGTCAGCTCCCGGCATACCGCCGCACGATGATCCGGACCCAGGACATCGACAGCGTCGTTCAGACACTCGGCCAGGCGCCGGGGCGACTCGAAGAACACACACGTGCGCGTCTCGACGGCCAACGAGGCCAGCCAGGTCCGTCGCGCCGACGGCCGCCGCGGCGCGAACCCTTCGAAACAGAACCGATCGGCAGGCAGTCCGGACACCGCCAGGGCGGTCGTCACCGCCGACGGACCGGGAAGGCAGGTCACCGGCAACCCGGCTGCCACACATGCCGTCACCATGCGGTACCCCGGGTCGTTGATCAGCGGCATACCGGCGTCACTGACCACCAGCACAGTGGCTCCCGCGGCGATATCGGCAACCAGCGCCGGTACCCGCGTCTCCTCGTTTTGATCGAACAGACTGACCACCCGACCCGCGATCGTCACCCCTAGCGCCTGGGCCAACGTCCGGACCCGTCTGGTGTCCTCGGCAGCGACGATATCGACGCTCGCCAGCGCGTCGATCAGGCGCTTCGACGCATCCGTGGGCTGGCCCAGCGGGGTGGCGCCGAGGAGCAATCGACCAAGGGGCACGCCCACAGCTTACGATCGCTCGTGATGACCGCCTCCACCGATGAACTCGCCGCGCCCGAACGCGCTGTGCCCGTCATCAGCCCTGGACCGCTCATCCCTGTCGCGGACTTCGGCCCGACTGATCGCACGGCAGGCTGGGCCGCCACGGCGATCGTCACTTCCCTGGGCGCCCTGACCAGGTTCACCAACCTCGGCTCCCCGACCGACGCGGGCACACCGCTCTTCGACGAGAAGCATTACGCGCCCCAGGCCTGGCAACTGCTGCACAACTACGGCGTCGAGGACAACCCGGGATACGGCCTCGTGGTGCATCCGCCGATGGGCAAACAGCTGATGGCAATCGGCGAGGCCTTGTTCGGCTATGACGGTCTGGGCTGGCGCTTCAGCAGCGCGGTAGTCGGTGTTGTGATGGTGGCACTGGTGGTGCGGATCGTTCGCCGGATCAGCCGCTCCACAATGGTCGGAGCGATGGCCGGTCTGTTACTCGTCGCCGATGGAGTCAGCTTCGTATCCGCGCGGACTGCTCTGCTCGACGTCTTCCTGACCTGCTTCGTGGTCGCGGCGTTCGGCGCACTGATCGTTGATCGCGATCAGATGCGCGAGCGGATGCATATCGCGTTACTGGAAGGCCGCATCGACGAGACCCCGTGGGGTCCGCGTCTGGGTGTGCGATGGTGGCGATTCGGCGCTGGTGTGCTGCTCGGACTGGCCTTCGCGACGAAGTGGTCCGGGCTGTATTACATAGTGTTCTTCGGCCTGATGTCGTTGGCATTCGATGTCGCAGCCCGTCGGGCTTATCGGGTGCCCCGACCGTGGCTGGGGGTGCTCCGACGGGATTTCGGACCTACCGCGTATGTGTTCGGATTGATTCCGGTTGCGGTGTACCTCGCGGCGTATGGACCCTGGTTCGCCTCTGAGACCGCCGTCAACCGATTCGAGGTCGGCCAGTCGATCGGACCGCGGCTTTGGTGGCAACCGCCCGACGCGATCCGGTCGCTGTGGCACTACACCTACAAGGCGTATCACTTCCACGCCGGACTGACCAACGCTGCGGGTAACCACCACCCGTGGGAGTCCAAACCGTGGACGTGGCCCATGTCGCTACGGCCGGTGTTGTATGCAATCGACAACCAGAACGTGCCCGGTTGCGGCGCGGCATCATGCGTGAAGGCCGTCATGCTGGTCGGCACCCCGGCGATGTGGTGGGTCGCCGTGCCCGTGCTGTTCTACGCGGCCTGGCGATCGTTCGTCCGTAGAGACTGGCGCTATGCCGTTGTGCTGGCTGGGTACTGCGCAGGATTCCTCCCGTGGTTCGCCGAAATCGACCGGCAGATGTACTTCTTCTACGCGGTACCGATGGCGCCGTTCTTGATCATGGCGATCGCGCTGATCCTCGGCGACATCGTGTACAAACCAACCCGCAACCCCGAGCGGCAGACCCTCGGATTGCTCGTGGCGAGTATCTACCTGGCACTGGTGATCACCAACTTCGCTTGGCTGTACCCGATCCTCACCGGAATCCCGATCTCGCAGTCCACTTGGCAATTCGAGATCTGGCTGCCCAGTTGGCGGTAGTCCGGGTGCCCTCTGCGTACATCCTGCAGCGCGTCCGCGACGCGTTCGCGCGGCGCTGCGACGCCGCCAGATCGACCTCACGGCTGTGAATCGGCACGGCCAACAGCCACGCTGACAATCTCGCGCGTATGGGTCGTAGTGTCGAGCCCATGAGAAGCCGCGCAGCCATCATGCGTGAGTACGGCAGCCCCTGGTCGGTCGAGGAATTCGAGCTGGACCCGCCTCGCGCCGGTGAGGTGCTGGTCCAGATGGCCGCGGCTGGGCTGTGTCGCTCCGACGATCACATCCGCACCGGGTACATCACTGCGCCCAAACCTGACCCGAAGCGGTACCGACAGCCAACCATCGGCGGTCACGAAGGCTCCGGCATCGTGCTGGCGGTCGGCCCCGGTGTGGCTCGTCTAGTCCCCGGCGACCACGTGGTGACGTCCTTCGTCCCGGTCTGCGGTGGCTGCCGGTGGTGCGCATCTGGAATGGAGTACCTGTGCGACGCCGGCGCCGGCGTCATGGTGCCCGGCATGCCCACCGACGGCACCTTCCGCCATCACAGCATCGACGGTGAAGACCTAGGGCACACAGCCAAAATCGGTGCGTTCGCGGAGCACACAGTGGTCGCCGCCGAGTCACTGTTGAAGATCGACGAACAACTCCCCCTGATCCCCAGTGCCCTGCTCGCGTGTGCGGTACCGACTGGCTACGGCGCCGCAGTTCATGACGGTCAGGTCCGTGGCGGCGACACCTCGGTGGTCATCGGCGCCGGCGGTATTGGCACTGCGGCAATCCAGGGGGCCCGGATCAACGGCGCCACGCTGATCATCGCGGTCGATCCGGTTGATGCCAGGCAGAAGTCGGCCTTAGCGTTCGGCGCGACTCACACCGCGGCCTCCAGCGCCGAAGCGATCACACTGGTACGCGAGCTGACCCGGGGCGTGATGGCGGACTCGGTGGTCGTCTCGCCCTCCGATGTCACCGGGGCGGAGCTGACTGCGGCATTGGCACTGACTCGCAAAGGCGGGCACTGCGTGCTCGTCGGAATGGCTGCCCCCGGCCCTCAGCCGGTGATGCTCGACTTGCAAGACATCGTCCTAATGAACAAGAACCTGAGCGGGACGGTGTTCGGCTCGTGCAATCCCCGCTCTGAGATACCGATGCTGGCAACGATGTACGCCTCGGGACAACTTCAGCTCGACGAAATGGTCACCCGGCGTTACCGCCTCGACGAGATCAACGAAGGTTTTGAAGACCTGGACCGCGGCGAATTGGTCCGCGGTGTAATTGATTTCGGAATCCGCTGACCGGAATCCGCGAAGAGCAAGCTATGCCTCCCAGCCCACTATCCGACGTCCGGGTAGTTGAAATCGGCGACCGTATCGCGACGGCCTATTGCGGAAAGCTGTTGCGCGACGCCGGCGCCGAGGTCGTGATGGCAGAACCTCCGGAGGGTTCAGCGCTGCGACGCCACCCCTTGTTCGCCTTCCTCGCCGGTGGCAAGCAGAGCCACCCGATTACCGACGAGCTGCTCAACTCAGCTGACATCGTGATCCTCGGTACCAGTCCGGCCCAGGCCATCAATCTGGGAATCACGCCCGAACACCTTCCCGGCACAGTGGTGAGCATCTCCGATTTCGGGTGGGACGGAACGTGGGCCGAATATCCGGCCACCGAATTCACGCTGCAGGCTTGGTGCGGATCGACTGGGTCGCGCGGCGAGCCACACCGGCCACCGGTCGCGGTGGGAGGCGATGTCGGCGAGTTCGTCGTCGGAAGCTACGCCGCATTCTTCGCCCTGGCCGACTACCACGGTTCGGGTGGTAGACACCTGGATCTCTCTGCGCTGGAGGCGATGACGGCCTCGATGCAGGTGTACTCCTGGCTGCGAAACCAACTGATGGTGCTTACAACCACTGGCCGGTCCATCGAGGTGCCATCCATCGAGCGGGTCCAGGACGGCTACGTGGGCATCTCGATGGCCACCGGACAGCAGTGGAAAGACTTCTGCACCATGGTCGGATGTCCCGATCTCAGCGACCATCCCGACCTTCAGTTCCAGCATGGCCGGTGGAAGCACCGCGATCTGGTCCGGGCACGCACGGCGAGCTGGTTCGCCTCGCACACCGTTACGGAAATCGTCCGACTGGCCGAGCGATTCCGAATTCCGATGGCGCAGATCGGGAATGGCGAATCACTGCCTAAGATGGACCACTTTGTCCAGCGCGGGGTCTTCGTACAGCATCCGGCAGGATTTCGGCAGCCTCGTACACCGTGGCTGATGAGCGAAGCCGCGCCGCTACCGCCAGCGCTACCGCCCGTCCTCGGCGAATCCGGGACTGTCTGGCCGCAGCACGCAACTCCCGCCAAACATGCCAACGGCCCTCCGCTGCAAGGTGTTCGGATCGTTGACCTCACGGCGTTCTGGGCCGGCCCGACCGCCACGCATCTGATGGCGGCGCTGGGCGCTGACGTAGTCAAGGTCGAGTCGGTTCAACACCCTGACGGCATCCGCTTCGCAGGTGGCCGTCGAGCCGACGTCGAACGCTGGTGGGAGTTCAGTTGGGTGTTCCACGGTGTCAACTCGGATAAGCGGTCCATCACGCTGGACCTCGCCTCGGATTCCGGCAGAACGCTTTTCGGGCGGCTCGTTGCCGGGGCTGACGTCGTCCTCGAGAACTTCACGCCCCGAGTAATGGACAACTTCGGACTCGACTACCCAACGTTGAAGAGATTCAACGACGACATTGTCGTCGTCCGCATGCCGGCATTCGGACTGGACGGGCCGTGGCGCGATCGCGGCGGGTTCGCGATGACTATGGAGCAGATCGCCGGATTAGCCTGGCTGACCGGCCATCCCGACGAACCCCCAACCGCACCCAGGGGTGCCTGCGATCCACTCGCGGGAATACACGCGGCGTTCACCACAGTCGCAGCGTTGGAATACCGGCGCCGGACCGGCCATGGACAATTGGTCGAGATCCCGATGGTCGACGTTGTTCTCAACGCCAGCGCTTTGCAGGTCATCGAGCACGATATCTCGGGGAAGCTCTTGACCCGCAGGGGAAATCGGGGCCACCAGTATGCAGTCCAGAACGTCTACGCCTGCGCCGACGGAGAACAATGGCTAGCTCTGAGCATCCGCAACGACGACGACTGGGCGGCCCTGGCCGAAACCCTCGGAAGACCCGAGTGGGCAACCGGTGCCGCGTGCGCCACCGAGGCTGCGCGGTGGACCAATGCCGACCTGATCGATGAACACCTCTGCGAATGGTTTGCCACCGCACCATTGGACGCCACTGTCGCAGATCTGATCGCCGCCGGGATCCCAGCAGCGCCCGTGGTGAAATCACCCGCGGTGCTTGATAACCCCGTACTAAAGGCGCGCAATTTCTTTCAACTCGTCGAGCACACGTTGTGCGGAATGCTTCCGTACCCGCGCCCACCGGTCGCGGGCCTCACAGTCGGCCGGCCGGCGCCACTGCTCGGCGAACACAACGCCGAAGTCCTGGGCGCACTCGGTCTGATCGCTCAGGAAATCGCCGACCTGGAAGCTGACGGCGTCATCGGCTCCCGGCCAATCGGCCTGTAACCACCGTCACGGTGGACCCAGTCTGACCAGCGGGGCCGCCAGGTGCGGCGGGCGTATTCGATTTCGGTGTAGGGCCATTGCGTCACGATCCGGCCACCCGGTGAGCGAAAGTAACTGTCGCACTGGGTCCACACTGTCCGTTCGAGTTCAGCGCTGATCTCTCGATTGAATCGCTGCTCGGCGTCAGCGCGCACCTCCAGGCAACCGCCCCGCCTTGCCAGCCGGGCGACCGCCCCGGCGACCAGTCTGGCAGCGGCTTCCAGGACATACACAACAGAATTGCCGCCCTGATTTGTATTGGGTCCATACAGCATGAAGAAATTCGGGAAGCCGGAGACCGCGACCCCGAGATAAGCCGTGGGGTCCTCGCCCCACCTGCTGTGCAACGACTCCCCGTCACGTCCGACGACGTCGAGGCCCGACAGATACTGGCTGGTCTGGAATCCCGTTGCCAGCACGATCGCGTCAACTGGAACAGTCCGGTCTGCGGTCTCAATCGCTGTCGCCGTGACCTGTTGAATCGGATCAGTCACCAACGTGACCGTGCGCTGTTGCAGCGCCGAGTAGTAGTCCGCGCCGAGTAGAACCCGCTTGCACCTGAAGGGGTAAGCCGGGGTTAGCACCGTGCGCAACTGTTCGTCCCGCACCTGTCGCGCCAGGAATTCCTCGGCGTAGTTCTGGCGCGCGCCCACGAGTGGGTCATCGGCCCGCAGTGCGGTGTTGTTGTGTTGCTCTCGCCAGAGGCGCCACCGCTCCCGCCGGGCCGCCCATGGGCCGCGACGAAAACGACTCAACTGCTCTGCGGTGAACGCGCGGTCATCCTTTGGCACCATCCACGGCGGGGTGCGCTGAAACACCGTCAGTTGGGCCGCCGTCTTCGCCAGTTCCGGAACTACCTGCACCGCACTGGCTCCGGTACCGATCACCGCAACACATTTGCCGGTCAAATCCAGATCGGGATCCCATCTCGAGGTGTGCACCACCGATCCGGTGAACCCGGCC
Source organism: Mycobacterium sp. (assembly GCA_965279745.1). Taxonomy (GTDB): domain Bacteria; phylum Actinomycetota; class Actinomycetes; order Mycobacteriales; family Mycobacteriaceae; genus Mycobacterium. The sequence goes on along the minus strand of OZ257262.1, from coordinate 4,074,306 downwards.
AGGCCCTCGATATCAGGCAACTTCGGTTCACTGAAGAGTCCAACTGCACTGATGACAACGTCGGCGTCGATAGTGAAAGCCTCACCACCAGATTGACCTCCAGATGAGGACTCGACGTCGAGCCGCCATCGCAGCGCGCGGTCGTCCCATCGGGCACACCGAACGAGGGTGTCGGTCAGTAGATGGCGACGGAGATCGAAGGTGTCACAGACCGACTCAAGGTAGGCCAGGATCTCGGGCTGACGCGCGTAGGTCCGGCTCCAGTCTTTCTTCGGCGCAAAGGAAAGCGAGTAAAGGTGACTTTGGATATCGCACGCCGCACCGGGATACGCGTTGAGCCGCCATGTGCCACCCACCCCGCCGGATCGTTCAACGATCAGCAGATCATCGATGCCGATCCTGCGCAGCGCCACAGCGGCACTGAGGCCACCGAATCCTGCCCCGATGATCACCACCCTGGGTGACCGGCGCCGGGTGGCAGCACGCAGCCGGCCGAGTAGGTATCGTGCGGTCACGCCGTCCCACCCGGACGGAGGTCCAAGCCGTCGAGCCCGACTTCATCACGCCACGCTTGAAGAATGTCGGCGTATTCCGTTGGGCCGCCGAGGAAGAAGCTGCCCTGCCGGGTGAGCGCGTCAGCTTGACCCTCCCGGTTGTAGTAACCGGGCGTACACGAGCGGGCACGTTCCACCGTCGCCGCCGAGCGGGTGACCACGATATCGACCCAGGACTGCTCGGCTTCAGCAGTCGCTTCCAACTCGGACACCTGCCCGGCCAGTGCCTGCCCGATAATCCATGCGACGTGTTCGGCTTGCATATCAAGCAGATATGGAAAGTTCACCGTGAACCCGGACTGCGCGATGCTCTCCACGAACAGGTTTGGGAAGCCGCGCACGAGTAACCCGTGCAGTGAACGCACCCCGGTCCGCCAGTTTTCCGTCAGCGTCAGCGAGTCACGTCCGATGACTTCGAATCCGGTGCGCCGCGCGTAGTCGGTTCCCACTTCGAAGCCGGTTGCGAAGATTAGGCAATCCAGCTCGTACTCGACTCCGTCAACCACCACACCGTGCTCGGTGATGCGCTCCACCCCAAGCCCTTTGGTATCGACCAGGTTGACGTTGTCACGGTTGAACGTGGCGAGATAGTCGTCGTGGAAGCAAGGTCGCTTGCAGAAGTACCCATACCAGGGCTTCAACGCCTCCGCGACGGCCGAATCGTCCACGATGGCATTCACGCGCTCACGGACCTCCTCCATCTTGGCGAAGTCGGCAAGTTCGGCGGCGCGAGCCATGTCGGCGAGCGGCCCGTCGGGCCGTTGCTTTTTCACCAGGAGGGTCTTGGTAAGAGACGTCCAGGCGTCAGCCACCAGGTCTTCATCCGCTTCGCCGCCAGCGGTGAGCTGTTGAAAATTCTCCATGCGCCGGCGCTGCCAGCCTGGGGTCAGTTCGGCGACCCACTCCGGGTCGGTCGGACGATTTCCACGAACGTCGACCGAGGACGGCGTTCGCTGGAATACGTACAGCTGTTGCGCCGCGCGGCCGAGGTGCGGGACACACTGGACGGCCGTCGCTCCGGTCCCGATGATCCCCACTCGCTTTTCAGCCAGACACTCAAGTTCATCCCCGGTGTACTCGTAGTCCCATCGGCTGGTGTGAAAGGTGTGCCCCTGGAACGTCGCGATCCCAGGAATTCCGGGCAATTTGGGCTTCTGGAGGTAGCCGTTAGACATCACGACGAATCGAGCGCGAATTGCATCGTCGCGATCCGTCGTGATGACCCAGCGTGAACCATCGGTGTCCCAACGTATTTCACGCACTTCCGTGCTCAGGCACGCATCACGATAGAGATCGAAGTGCGCGGCGATCCGCTGGCAGTGAGCGAAGATCTCCGGGCCCTTCGCGTACTTCTCGGTCGGCATGTAGCCGACCTCCTCAAGCAACGGCAGGTAGATGTAGGACTCCACGTCACATGCGATACCGGGATATCTATTCCAGTACCAGGTCCCGCCGACGTCGGCCGCCTTGTCGATAAGCCGGATGTCCGCCACCCCGAGTTCACGCAGCCGCGCCGCGGTCAGCAGCCCGCCGAATCCCGCACCGACGATGGCAACGTCGATCTCGTCGGTCAGCGGCTCACGGGATGGCCGTTCGCCGGCCCACGGATCATCTGCGAAACCGGCGAATTCGCCGGCTATCTGGACGTACTGCCCAATGCCATCGGGGCGCAGCCGCCGATCTCGTTCCTGCCTATACCTGGCGCGAAGGGCGTCGGCGTCAAACGTCACAGCAGATCCCTGGCCACCGGGCACGACATGCACCGCGGCCCGCCGCGTCCGGTACCCAGCTCCGACGCCGATATGGGGAGCACCTCTATCCCGCAATCCTGAAGTCGAGCATTGGTTTCGACGTTGCGCTCATAGGCCACGACGACGCCGGGGGCCAGCGCCAGCGTGTTATTGCCGTCGTCCCACTGCTCACGCTCGGCGGTAACCGGATCCAATCCGGTATCGATCACCCGTAACTGATTGATTCCCATGGCCTTTGCCGCGGCCTTGACGAATGGGGCTTCATCGTCAATCTTCACCCCATCAGACGTTCGGGTGATGGTGAATGCCGATAGTGAATCGCTGATGTTCGGGTACATCACCACGGCGTCGACATCGACCATCGTGCACACCGTGTCCAGGTGCATCTGAGCGCGTTCCTGAGCAATCGGCACCGCCAGTACCGTGTGCGCCAAATCGTCGTCGAACAGGCTGCGCGCCAACGCCTCAGTACCTGCAGGCGTGGTGCGCTCCCCCACCCCGACTGCCACCACTCCAGGTGACAGCAGCAGGACGTCGCCGCCCTCGACCGGCGCGGTGTGAGATTCGTAGGCCCGGCGCACACCGAGGAACCGAGGGTGATGCGCATAGATGAGGTCGGTCAGCGACGTTTCGCGTACCCGGGCCGGCAGCGCCAGGGAGGTGATCGCCACTCGCGGACCGATCCAGAACGAGGAGTCCCGGGTGAACATCAAATTTGGTAGCGGCTCGATGGCGAATTCGCCGCTGTGATGCATCCGGCGGACCAGCGATGGGTCGGCCCCGGTTCCCGGCGGAAGTTCTGTGAACGTCATACCGGCCATCAGGACCTCCGCCAACGGCGCCGGGTCCAACCCGCGCAGATATTCCGAAAGGTCCTGAGCCAGCGGCAGTCCAAGACGGCGAGCATCGACCGCAGCGGAGATACCTTGAATCCTCGCGGCCCCACTCTTGAGCGCCTCGATCAGCAGATCCGCCAGCAGCAGGACTTCCACACCCCGAGACCTGAGCAGTGCGGCAAACGCATCGTGCTCCTCCTGCGCACGGGTTACCCACGGCAAACCATCAAAGAGCAGCTGATCGTTATTGCGGGGGGTTAACCGCTGCAACTCCGCACCCGGCCGGTGCAGGATGACGACCCGCAGCGTGCCCACCTCGGAATTTGAGCCCAGTTCGGTGACGGTCACAGCTAGCACCGTAACTCCCAGTCGGAACTAAAGCTTGTTCGAACATTTGTGCTATAGACTTGGTCGCGTGGCTGTTGAACTGCAGGGCACGCTATTCGAGCACAGCGAACGCCGCGATCTCGGCTTCGGCGCATGGATCGACCTACGGTCCGGCTGGGTGCCGGACGCCGACACCTGGTTCGAGGAATTGATGGCGAGCGTGCCGTGGCGCAGCGAGCGTCGGCAGATGTATGACCGCGTGGTCGACGTTCCCCGACTGGTCAGTTTTCACGATCTGACCACCGGACCGCCACCCCACCCCTCGATCGCCAGACTCCGCCGTCGGCTCAATGACGTGTACGCGGGCGAACTTGGCGAACCGTTCACCACAGCTGGACTGTGCCTCTACCGCAACGGATCCGACAGCGTTGCCTGGCACGGCGACATCATCGGCCGCAGTCGCACTCAGGACACCATGGTCGCGATTGTGAGCCTGGGCGCCACGCGCGTGCTGGCGTTGCGGCCACGCGGCGGCGGCTCCGCCCTGCAACTGTCGCTGTGCCACGGCGATCTACTGGTGATGGGTGGCTCATGCCAGCGAACCTGGGAGCATTCAGTACCGAAGACACCGGCTCCAATCGGCGCACGGATCAGCATCCAGTTCCGGCCACGCAACGTGCGTTGAACTACCGGTCAACCGCCCCGGATGGCATTGACCCCGGCCACGAGAAGATCATGAGCGCGCTGAATGTTGACCGGCGCAACCGGCTTGTCGGGCAGCACTAGCGGGTTGGCGCTGACGATGATCTGGTAGTCGCCGAAATGGGCGGAATAGTTGTAGACCTCACCGGTCCGCGACTGCCCGTTCACGACGGTCTGCAAGATGCGGTGGACGCCGAGCGTCTGTGCCCCGTCGATCTTCGGGGCGTCAACGACCTCGACGGTACCGCGAAGCGCACCTCCTGCGAAGGACACCTTCTGACAGTTTGCGCCGGGTTCGGTCACCGGCATGGGCCCACTCGTCTCGACGGCAATGACGATGAACCTGTTGCCCACCCCCTCAGCGGAGACAGCAGCCATGTTGCCCTCGGTGCCCGGCGGCACTACCTGACCGGTAGCGAATTTCGCGCAATCTGCCGGCTCGAATTTCAAGCCGTCGGGCAGCTTCTGGCCGGTAAGCAGCTTGGGGTCGATACCGGTGGGCGCGACATCGGTGACCTTGTACTCCGGCCCAAAGGTGGACTTCACGGTAAGCACCTTGCCGATATCTGCCTTCGGTGCGGTGGATCCGCCGGAGTTGCACGCGACCAGTACGCCGGCGCACAGCACGACGGTCACCCGTGGGTTGAACACCGTGGTCAATCTACCGAACTCCGCCAGTTCAGCACCCCGTGCGATCAACCCCTTAGCGCGGTCACCGTCTTCAGAAGCAGATCGGCGACGAATGCGGGGCTGAGCGGGGAGTGTCGAGACCCCGGATCGGTGATGAGCGTGACAGTTGCTACGTATCCATCCAGATAGGCCCACGCGGCCGATATTTGGGCGTCGGTCTCCATCCCCGACTCGACGGCGGTGCGAGCGGTCATCGTCATCGCCACGGTAGCGGCGCCATCGATTCGGGGTGCATCGACGAGTGCCGCCACACCGCTGGTGTGGCCGAAGCTCATCGACCATTCCCGACAACCGTCAATCAGCCCGGCATCGGGCGGGTTGACTTGGGTTGTCGCAGAGACGATTACATACACTGTCCCGCCCGACCCGGATGCCGACATCCCCCGTGCACTGGTATCAGTTGGCGCCGCGTCGGCCAGCGAAGCGCAGTGCGCCGGTTCGGCAAGCCAGCCGGTCCCGAAGCCCCACAGTCCAGCGATGCTGATCGGACCCGTCATGTCCGCGACTTCGTAGCCGTCAGGCAGAGCGGGCCGGATCCGCTTAATGTTCGCCGGATTGACCGTCTCGGACGCGGTGGTTCCCCCCGATGTCGCTGTCGTAGACGTCGACGGCCGATCCGCCGAGGGCTGCTTCGTGCAGGAACCCAGGGCACCTGCGGTCGCCACCACCATCAAGCAGACCGCCAGCCACCGCACGCCGTCTTGATACCACCTCCCCTGGCGTAACGTGGCCCAATATGTGCACCCGAGTGCTGTGGAACACCAATGAAATCGCGGTCCTGAGCGGGCGCAGCATGGACTGGCCCGAATCGACGCAACCTCTGATCGTCGGCTTTCCCCGCGGCCGTGACCGCGATGGCACGAGCCCACAGGGTGTCATTGACGACCCCAACCCGCTGCGGTGGACGAGCCGATACGCCAGCCTGGTGACCACGATCTACGGCGCAGGCACTGTCGATGGCCTCAACGATGCTGGCCTAGCCGGTCATGCGCTCTACCTCGAAGCGACCGAGTTCGGCCCCCGCGATCCGGCGAAACCCGCTGTGCAGGCCGGACTCTGGTTGCAATATCTGCTTGACCGGGCTGCGACGGTCACCGAGGCCCTAGCACTTCTGGCGGAGATCCAGCCGATCAAGATCAGCGTGCGAGGACGCGATTCCAACCTCCATCTGGCGATCGAGGACGTCAACGGCGATTCCGCCATCATCGAATTGACCGCGGGCGGCCAGGTCATCCATCACGGCCGACAGTTCACCCTGATGACCAACGATCCCACCTATGACGAACAGCTGGAACTGCTTTCCCAGCAAGACTTCTCACATCCCAGCCGCGATATGCCACTGCCTGGCAACGTCAACCCGCGAGACCGGTTCCAGCGGGCCGCTTACTATTCCGCGCTCCTACCCGCACCGATATCCGAGCGGGCAGCCGTCGCTGGAGTCATGGCGATCATGCGGAATGTCTCGGTACCGTTCGGCGCGCCATACCGAGACTTCGGTATTTATGACACCGAGTACCGGACCGTGACGGACGTGACCAACCGGAAGTACTACTTCGAACTGACGACAAGCCCCAACGTCATCTGGGTCAACATGGACGGGCTGAACCTCGATGAGGGGGCGCCGACGGTGATCATCAACCCTTACGACTATTCGCTCGTCGGCGACGTCACGGATCGCTTCACTCCCGGCGAGGTGCCTTTCTGAGCGTCAGCGGTTGAGCCGCCAGATATCGGTGGTCATCACTGTCGCGAATGTGCACCACAGCGGATAAGGCGCCAGCGCTGCACCCAATTTCGGATCGGCACCGGCAGCTCGACGCGTCAGATCCGCGCTGCTGACAGTCAATGCGGCGGCAACGGCCACCGATGGGCCGAGCTTGTGTCTCTTGAAGAACAGCCAACTCCAGCCTGCGTTGAGAACCAGGTTGGCGCCGAGAGCCCCGAGGTACGCCCGCGCCTTCGCATCATCGCCTTCAGAACGGAAGCGGTCGACCGCCGAGGCGGAGGTCACCGCGATATCGGCAAACAGCGCCGTCCACGCCACTGGGAACACGGCGTTCGGCGGCACGTAGCGCGGTTTACGGAGCGTGGGGTACCAGGTTTCGACGCCGTCGCGACTGGCGACACTGCCGACGATGGCTGCCGTGGCAGTGGCCAACGCCGTTCCGACGATTGTTTTGCGCATACCCAAACCTAGCGGCGTCTGGCCGGCGAGGAAACCTAACGTCGCCCGACCGGCGAGAACGCCGCAGTCCGGTGTCCTCGGACCGACGCAGCGGCGGCACCACTCCCGCTGGTTGTTTTCGCCGCGCGCGGCAGGCTCCGATCCGCCGCCGCTCTCGACGAGTGCCGCGCTGGAACCTCGGCCCGCGCGGCAACCGATGCTGCCGGCGGGGGGGATGACAACGCCTTCGGGACTTCCGTCGTCGAGAGTTCAGCCGTCGGGAGTTCACGTCCGCCTACCCCGTACATGCCGGCAGGCGTCGTACCCAGCGGACGGTAACTGGGGTCGCCGGCCGCTTCAGCGAGGCCGTCGTCGATGCCGACCGGAATCGCCTTCAGCACATTCACCAGATTCTGAATCGGCTTGCCTATGTGGATCAGCGACACTGGCAGCGGTGTCCCGGGGCTGACAGAGCGGTCGTACCCACCCTCGATGAGCACCCGAAGCGGCGCATCGAGCGCAGTGAGGATGGGGCTCGGGATGAAGGATTGCAACGGAATCAGAATCGGCAGTCGATCGGTGGGGACCGTGTAGTAGGTCGTCTGACCGTCGGTGACGATATCGGTCTTGGTGGGGTCGACGAGGTCGTCGAGGTTCACCTGGGCCTGCTGGTTAGCGAAACCGTGCAGGAAGATTGTCCCGGCGATGGCATTCAGGGTGGCCAGTAAGTCCCCTGGGTAATGCGGGAAGTCAGACCACCCGTCGTACTGCAGGGCGATGTCGTAGGTCGTGCCGCCCTCGGCCGGAGTCGCGCCGGTAGCGGTGACATCCAGGATAGGAATCGTTATGCCGGCGAATCGTTCGAGGAACCCGCCGTTGGGCCGATTCGGATTCGCCAGCAGGACGTAGGTGATCTCGCGGTCTGGGTTCGGCGTGGCAGCTTTGAACTGCGAGGCGACTACAGCGCCCTGGGAATAGCCGAATATCAGGGCCGAGTCGTCATCCGAGCCTGCGACTGCCGCCGAGAGATGCTGGGTGCCAAGACTGATCGAGGTGTTCCACTTGGGGTCGCTGAGTCCGCCGTGCGACACCGGCCAGAAGGACGCCGGGTAGTCCACCAGGTCACCGACCGCGGGCGACACCGGAGGGTCGGTCGGTATGACACCGTTGACAACGCCGCCGACGAATCCCACATATTCGGAATCGGTGGGCACGCCACCGATATTCGTTCCCTTGAGAATGAGCGTCTGTGCAGCCGGTGATGGTGCGGGTATCGCGCAGCCGAGCATGGCGGCAATCGCCGCACCAGCCCCCACTCTGGAATACCCAGAAACCCCTCGCACCACCAGTGCAGCCTAGCCGCAAACAACCTCTCGGAGCCGCGACAACGGCTCCCCGACCTGAGCAGGTCTTGCTACTCTCTACAGCTTGTAGGAACCGACCAAGAGAGTGAGCCAACCGATGAAGAAGATGGCAGCGGCAACAACGGCGGGATTGGCCGCCATTGCGATGAGCGTCAGCCTCGTTGGCTGCGGTTCCAGCACCAAGACTGAAACCAAGACTTCCGCGTCGAGCTCGACCTCGACCTCTTCCTCGACCAGCTCGGCGACCTCCACGAAGCCGACTCAGGCTGAGGGCTCACACAAGACGATCCAGGACTACATCAAGGCGAACAAGATCGTCGAATCACAGGTCAAGCGCGGCGAAGAAGGCGCGCCCACAATCACGCTTCCGTTCCCTCCCGGCTGGTCGGATGCTGGCCCGCAGACACCCGATTGGGCATACGGCGCAATCCTGTTCGACAAGCCTGAGGTCCCGGCCGACCCGCCGAGCATCATCGCGATCGTTTCCAAGCTGACCGGGAACGTCGATCCGGCGTCGGTGCTTGAATACGCACCGGGCGAGGTCCAGAACCTTCCTCAGTTCGAGGAACTGGGTGAGCCGCACAAGGACCAGTTGAGCGGGTTCGATGCGGTCGCAATCGGCGGAACGTACGTCAAAGAAGGCAAGAAGCGCCTCATCGCCCAGAAGACCGTCGTCATCCCCGGGCAAGACGGCCTCTACGTCCTGCAAATGAATGCCGACGCGCTCGACGGACAAGAGACTGTCCTGATGGATGCCACCGACGTCATCGATGAGCAGACCACGATCACGCCGTGACCGGCGCTCAACCTCCATATCCGGATGAGCCGCCACCGCCTGCGCGGGGGCTGACTCGCGAAGAGCGTGGCCGCGATATCAGCGCGGCGCAGGCCGAGGTGGAAGCCGAAACCTCGGCCGGCAAGCGGATGCTGAAATCGATGAGTCCGCGCTTCGTGTGGTCGATGGCCGACGGCTATCCGGTCGTCATCAAGCAGTTCCTCCAGTTCTGCCTGATCCTGATCTATCCCGCGTGGGTCGTGGGTGTGCTGTTCTCGGCCGCCATCTACTACCCCGTCTACGGGGTGCTGTGGGTGCTGTTCTCGCCGCTTCGGTTGTGGATGAAGAAGAACCGGCCCGACGAGTACGCGGCCAGTCAGCTGAAATAGTGGGCCTGTTCAGTCGCAAGCCGACAGTCGAGGTCACAGTCTCGCCGACCATCGTGTCGCCACGCCAGACGGTGACCGCGACTGTCACCACGACGGCACCGGTGGATGGCGTGACGTCCGCGACGCTCAACTGGGGTTACACCAACTTCTACCGTTATCACTGGGCTGGCCGTGCCGATTCGGCTGCGGCAGCGATGAATGACGATCTATCCATGACCGGCGAAGTCGGTACGAACTACGGCGGCGACCGCGGCACCGAGGACTGGGTGAGCGTCACGAACGTCGAACTGCCGATTGCCACCAGCGAATTCAGCGGCGGCTCTTCACAATTCCGGATACCGTCCTGGGCTCCCGCGTCATCTAACGAAATTGCGCGGTGGTCATGCCGGTTGACCGTGGAGCGTGCTGGCCGAGACATCAACCAGGACAGCGACTTCACCGTTCTCATCGGGCGTCAAGATGTGGACGACGTCCTGGATCCGGTTGAGCGCTACGACGGGTCCGGTGAAACAGTCATCGACATTGTTCTGCCGTCAGCGGTGTACGCCGCCGGCGAACCGATCCGTGGGCAGGTAGTTCTGACCCCCACCAAGGATCTGCCCGACGGAGATTTACGGGTGTCCCTGCAATATGAGCAGGAGTCGCATCCGCTGACTCGCCGGCCCTGTGCGAGCGGTTGGTCCGATGCCACGACACTGCGGCTGGGCAAGGGCATTCCGTTGCGCGCCGGAGCCCCGCTTTCGCTTCCCTTCGAATTACTGGTGCCTGCCGACGCAGCCCCTACGGCCGCGGCGGTGCACTCCTCGATGTCGTGGTGCGTGGCCGCGCAGATGTTCTACGCCGGTTGGTCCGGGCCGATGACCGAACGGGTCCGACTCGGGATCGTTCTGGTTTCCGCTGTCCGCTGAATCTTCCTCTCTGGATTGGCCTTTCATCGTCGTCCAGCCCCCAGTGGGCCCAAGGGCCTTCCGTGTCTTGGGCCACCGTCATCTGGACCCCGCCTTCCCCGGCGACGGCCCTGACTCAATCCGGCCTGCGATTGCACTCTCACAACTACCACCGCACCCGAAGAAGAAACCGGCCAAACAGGCTAAGCGCGGGAGACGGCCGAAGCCGCCGCGATCTGTGCAGCAGTGGGCCTGACCCCGGTATACCGCTCAAACTGCTCCGCAGCCTGTAGCGCAATCACTTCCGCGCCGGTGATGACAGACTTACCCGCAGCCCGTGCCGCGACAATCAGCGGCGTCTCGGCCGGCATTGCTACGACGTCGAAAACCGTATCCGCCGAAGCTATCCCACTTTCGGTGAAGGCAAGTTCCTGTTCATCGGGCCCTGCGGCCATCCCGATCGGTGTGACGTTGACGATCACTGATGCCCGAATCTCCCCGACCTCACTCCGCCAGGAATAGCCCAATCTCTCGGCCAACTCCGCGCCGCTTTGCTTGTTGCGTGCGACGATCGTGCCGGCCTGGAATCCGCTGTCCCGGAACGCGGTTGCTACGGCGCTAGCCATCCCGCCGCTGCCGCGGATCAGCACATGGTTGCGCGTGTCGAGGCCGGCGATCAACTGCTGCACAGCGATATAGTCGGTATTGGCGGCGGTCAAGACGCCGCCGTCGTTGACGATCGTATTGACCGCCTGGATTGCGAGGGCCGAGTCGTCGACGTGATCAACGAGGCTGAGGACAGCCTGCTTGAACGGCATCGACACCGAACACCCGCGAATGCCGAGAGCACGCACTCCCCCGATTGCGGCGGCGATATCAGTTGTGGTGCAAGCCTTATAGATGAAGTCCAGTCCGAGTTCTTCGTACAAGTAGTTGTGAAAACTAGTACCGATGTTGCTTGGCCGAGAGGCCAGTGAGATGCATACTTGAGTGTCCTTGTTGAGCGCCGGTCTCATCAACCGACCGCTCGGATGACTTGCCTTGCAGTGTCACGGATTTGCTGGGCAACAGCCGGCTCGAGGTGCACCGCGTCGAGTGCGGGAACGTCGAAAACCGTCATCACGACACCGGGTTCGTCACGTGTCCACTCCGCACCGAATTTGTCGAGAATTGCCCGCATCGGAATATTGTCGGACAGAACGCTGGCGGAGAACCGCTTCAGCCCGCCGACATGGGCGGCCACGATCAGCGCATCCATCAGGAAGTTGCCAATGCCGCGGCCCTGGTAGTCGTCACCCACGGTGAAGGCAATCTCGGCGAGGCAGGGGTCGTCTTCGTCACGGACGAACCTCGCATCAGCGACCACCGGGCCGTCCAACCCATCGGAGAGAACCCAAACAAAGTGGTGGACGTAATCCACCTCGAACAGGTAGTCCATCAATGCCCCACTGGGACCGCCGGGCGACATGAAGCGGCGGTACAGCGTCTCGCTGGAAAACTCGACCGCGCCACTGGTGATGCGTTCGTGGTCGCCCGGCAAGACTGGTCGCAGGTCGAACTCACTGCCGTCAGCGAGCTGGATCGGCACCGGCGCCACGAATGCGGCTAGGCGCTGACGTGCCGTGCGCACCATTCGTTCGGCGATATCGGGTATGTCGGCCATCGCTTCGAAGGCGCGCCCGTCACCGACGAATCCGGACAGCGACTCGGTGACCGTCACCGTCGCTGTCCGCTCCGTGCCCCGCAGGAGCGCAATCTCACCGACGATCGCGCCATCCGCGACTTCGCCGACAATCACGACGCCGTCGTCACCGGTATGGCGGAATTCAGCGCGTCCAGAATGGATGAGCAGGAATGACAGGGCTTGTTCGCCCTGACGCATCAACACTTCCCCAACGGATGCACGCACCGGCTGAAGCATTTCGGCCACCGCGACAAGCGCCTCGGGCGCACAGCCCTCAAACACATCCATGGATGCCAATTCGGCGACACCCGGACCGGATTCCCTCGTAGCCATTGCCGACGAGATTACCGACGGTCCACACTGGTCCATGGGGGATTGACGGTTGGGAAAATTGAGGGCCGAAAATTGGGGGGCCAATGAAAAAAGGCATGGCGCGAACATCGGTGTTCCCACTGGGAGCTGTCGCCGTCATCGCACTGATGGCCGCGAGCATCTGCCTCCCGGATGTGCCGCCCGGGTCACCGTCGCCTGGCGAGTTGTTGGCTTCGGGAGGTCCCGTCCACATTCCGGTCCTCCACATTCCAGTGGACCTCAGTGCGGCGATCAACGCCTCACCGACCACGCTTGGGGTAGCGGACTCGTACCTGTACGCGCTCTCGCCACAGGACGTGAACAAGACTCTCGATGAGCTGCAGGCGCTCGGCGTCAAGGACATTCGAATCGCAGTCCCGTGGGTCTACGTGCAGCCGAACAACGCCGACACCTACGACTGGGCCAAGCTCGACATTCTCGTGAACGCGGCAACGCAGCGCGACATGGGGATCTTGGGTGTCATCAGCGCTACCCCCGCCTGGGCCGGCTCGCTCCTCAACGGGCATCCGGACACTGCGGCCTACGCCGATTTCGCCGGTGCGGTAGCGGCGCGGTACAGCGGAAAGATCTCCGCGTACGAGGTCTGGAACGAACCCAACGGCGTGACGTTCTGGTCGCCGGTGAGCGCCGCGGCGTACACCGATCTGCTCAAGGCCGCCTACCCGGCGATCAAAGCCGCCGATCCCACAGCCCAGGTTGTCGGCGGAGTACTCGGCGCCGTCCGGACCATACCGGGGATCACGCTGAACGCTCCGACCTTCGTGCAGCAGATGTATGCCGCTGGGGCGCATGGATATTTCGACGCCCTCTCATACCACCCGTACCACTACCTGACGCCGTTCTCGCAGGGGACTGAAGCCGATGAGCCTCTGCAACAGGTTGCCGCAATTCGAGATCTGATGACTGCCAACGGGGATGCGGCCGCGAAGCTTTGGGCAACCGAGTACGGCTTGCCCACCAGCGTGGTACCCGAGTCGCAGCAGGCGGCGTACATCCACGATTTCGTTGTGTCGTGGCAGCAGGTCGAGGGAGCCGGCCCGATATTCATCTACACCGCGCGGGACACCAACACCGGAGCCTTCGATGATGAGGACAATTTCGGGCTCTTCCGAACAGACTGGACCAAGAAGGACGCCGCCGACACGGTCGCCGGCTTGATCACCGACTTGGCCGACGGCAACGCGGATCCGTTCGATGTCACTCCGTATCAACCGTCGAACGGCTTCCTGCAGGGCATCGTGATCTTCGTCAGGCAGATCATCAATCAACTGCTGGCGATCCCGAAATTCGTTGTGCAAGTTGTGACTAGCGTTATCAACAGTGTGGTGAAGACCATCACCGGCGGCCTAGGCGCCTTGGGCGGAGCCAAAGCGCCAGCAGCTGCGTCACCAGCCACCTCTCCTACCCTCGGGAAGCGTCAAACGAAACCTGGCGGTACGGTGCCTCGCTCGGTCCGGCTAACCCCAGCTGCCGGGAAAGTCGGTTCACCTGCCCCCACCCGGGCCAAAGCTACGCGAATCCGAGATCGCGCGGCCGATAGCCGCCATTCAGCCGTAAAAGCGAGAGGGCGATGACACCGCGGGCAGGCGCGCTCACGGTGCTGAACGGTTCGGCATCACGAGGCCAGCAGGTTGACCGTCCGCGTGAATACCGCGGGCAGCGCCGCGGCAGCCGGAACAATCCGCGGCCGCACCCAGTCGGAACGACTCGCCTGCAACAGACCTGCGGTAAGCACCCGGTAGCGTCGCGACATCCGTCGCCACTGAGGGTCGTAGGCGTCCGGTCTGTCCGACAGCACACATCCCACCAGTAACTCGGCGCCTCCGAACGCGATCCCCAAGCCCTCGCCGGTCAGCGCGTCGATGTAGCCGGCCGCGTCGCCGACCAGTAATACCCGCCCGACGCTGCGACTGCGCACGCGCTGCCGCAGCGGTCCGGCCGCCCGATCGTGGTCGTGCGGCCATCCGTCCAACCGCTCTGCCAGGACAGGGAATTCGGCGAGCGCGTCGTCGAACCCGCCTTGGCGGGACGTGAGTACCGCAACTCCCACGCAGTCATCGGCGACCGGAGTCACATATGCCTCAGTGCTGTCCGCCCAATACACCTCGACGTTTTCGCTCCACGGCGCGATTTGATAGTGCCGCCGGATCCCCCATCTGCGTGGTGCGCGGTCCGGCAAGGCGAGACCCACAGAACGCCGGATGGGCGAGTGCAACCCGTCGGCGGCGGCCAGGTATCGCGCCTGCAGTCCAGCACATCGAACCGATGACTCATCCTGCGTAACCGGGCCGATCTCAGCGTTAATCATCCTTACCCCGGCTGCTGAAACTGCGTCGAGCAACGCCGCATGCAAGACGGTACGACGCACCCCGAGTCCTGCTCCACGAGAAAACCGAGCTTCGACCCGATGCGTCGGGTCGATATAGGCGATGCCGTGGAATTCCTTACCGCGCAGCTGAATACCGAGATCGGACAGCAATCTGACTGTGTGCGGCATCAGTCCCTCGCCGCAGGCCTTGTCGATCGGGCCGCGGCGTCGATCGATCACGGCGACGTCGAGTCCGGCCCGTGCCGCATGCAACGCGGTGACAAGTCCCGCTGGTCCCCCACCGGCCACCAGCAGATCCGTCACGTCCGGCTCGCAGTCAGACTCGCGAGCGCGGCGTTCTCGGTGCTGATCCGGGTTCGCAGCAGTATTGCGTTGAGCACTGAGAACACCAGCGCGGTGATCCACGCCGTATGCACGAGCGGTAGTGCCACCACTTCGGCCACGACGGCCACATAATTCGGATGTGACATCAGTCGATACGGGCCGTCGGTGACCCGTGATGCACCGGGAATGACTACGACCCGGGTGTTCCACTGGTGGCCCAACGTGGAGATACACCACCACCGCAATGCCTGGGCCACAAGTACTATCGCAAACATCGGCCAGCCGAGTGCCGGCACGAATGGCCGTTCCAGATAAACCGCCTCGGCCAGGCAGCCAACCAGCAGGCCGGTGTGCAACAGCGCCATCGGTGGGTAGTGACCGCGGCCCACCTCGACACCGCCGCGCGCCAGGCTCCAAGCCAGATTGCGGCGGGAGACGAGCAGTTCGGCGACCCGCTCAGCGGCGACCGCAGCGATCAGGACTACGTACCAGGTCATGGCGCTCTCAGTGCCAGCGCAGCAGAAGCAACTCCGAGCAGAACCCCGGCCCCATTGCCATCATGACGCCGGGACTTCCACTCCGTGGCCCCTTCGCGATGTGGTCGCGCAGCACATGCAACACCGACGACGAGGACACGTTGCCGATCTCGGCAAGCGAACGCCAAGTCAGTTCGAGTGCTTCGTTGGGCAACTCAAGACTCGCGAGGATCGATTCGATGATCTTTGGACCACCGGGGTGACTGACCCAGGTGCTGATGTCGTCGGAATTCAGGTCGTGTGCGCCAAGAAATCCCGTGACGTCGTCGTGCAGGTACCGCTCGATCACTTCGGGGAGGTCAGCTGAGAGGACGAGTTCCAGGCCGGACGCGCCGACATCCCAGCCCATAGTCCGCAATGAATCAGGGTAGAGGTGGCTGCGGGTGTCCAGAACATCCGGGCCTTGCGCGCCGATCACTTCGGCGCGACGTTCGCCGACTGCGACAACCGCCGCCGCACCGTCGGCGAACAGGGCGCTGCCCACAAGGCTCGCCATGCTGGGCTTGGCCCCCGGGAAAGTCAGCGAGCACAACTCCACCGACACCAGAACCGCCACATCGTCCGGCGCGCCTCGCAGATAATCGTGCAATCGGGCCACACCAGCGGCGCCGGCGACACAGCCGAGGCCGAATATCGGGACTCGGCGCACGTCAGGGCGCATCCCGATCCGCGCAGCGATGCGCGCATCGATTGTCGGTACCGCGATGCCGGTGACAGTGGTCGACACGATGAGGTCGACGTCTTCTGGCCGTAATCCGGCCTCGTCAAGGGCATTGGACACTGCCGCACTCCCCAGATCCACGGCATGTTCGATGAACAGGTCGTTGGCCTCACCGAAATCGCTCAGCGCGGGATATCGCTCCAGTGGCAGGACGAAGTGACGGTTGTCCACCTTGGCGCTGCTGTGCAGGCCGCGGATGATCTCTTCGAATTTGCGGAAGCCTGGAAGCGCGACGAACGCGTCGGTGATTTCCCCCTGGGTATACCGGTGCGGCGGCAGTTCGCCACGCACACCGGCAATGACACTGATGGCGCTCATGCCATGAACACGAGACCGAGAGTCGGTCGGTTCACCCTTTCGCATTCTCGACGTTGAACCCGATTCGATTATGTAGCTTCACCAGCGGCTTAGGTGCCCACCAGTTCCACTTGCCCATCACATGCATGAACGCCGGAACGAGCACCAGCCGAACCAAGGTGGCGTCGGCAAGGACAGCCAACGTGAGGCCGGCGCCGAACATCCGCATGAACGACACATGAGCAGCGATCAGCGCCGCGAACGAGATCGCCATGATCAGTGCCGCCGCCGTGATCACCCGTCCCGTGTGAGCGACGCCGAGTGCGACGCTTTCGTCGTTGTCATTGCCGGCCAGCCAGAATTCGCGGATCCGTGAGACCAGGAACACCTCGTAATCCATGGACAGTCCGAAGGCTATGCAGAACAACAAAACTGGCATGTTGGCCACCAACGTCCCAGTCGACGTCGTACCGAATGCACCGAGGTGACCGTCCTGGAAAATCCATACCAGTGCACCAAACGCAGCCGTCAGCGACAGGACGTTGAGCAACAGCGCCTTCACCGGCAGCACCACACTGCCGGTGAGTAGGAATAACAACACCAGCATGATGACCGCGATCAACCCGAGCACCAGTGGCAGACGAGATGTGATGGCGTGCACGCTGTCCCGATTGGTTTGCGCAGTGCCGGTAACCAAAACCGTGCGCCCGCCGGGCACGCTGACCGCGTGCAACCCATCGAGTTGAGTCTCCGACCTATCAGAGAACAGCGGTGCCGAACTATCGACCGTGATCAGCGTGCTACCGGCCGCTTCGCCTGCCGGTCCCGACGGCGGACCGACTGCTTTGCCGGACACGAAAGTACCGGTGGGCGCCGAAACAGCTGTGACGTCGGACACCCGAGACAGTTCGGCCGCATAGCGGGAGATCGCGTCAGCGGACAGTCCACTCGAGTTCTCGATCACAATCGGTATCGCCGCGGCGGAGTCGTTGACGAACTCGTCGCGCATCAGGTCCCCGACCTGATGCGCCGACGCCGACTTGGGCAGGACCCGATCGTCCGGAAATCCCGGGCGAACACTCAGGAACGGCGCCCCGAGCGCCAACAGCAGTGCCGCCACGGCCAACCCAATCGGAACCGCTCGGCGCATGACGAACTTGGTTGAGCGGTACCAGAATTGCTGCGCCACCGGACGCGCGACAGGTTCCTGACGCCCGAAGATCCGACGGATCAGTCGGCGAACGTCAAGCGAGTCGAGTCGATCACCAAGCAGCATGATCGCCGCCGGCGTCACCACGAGCGCCGCTAGCGCCGCGAATCCGACTGTGGCCACACCCGCGTATGCGAACGACCTGAGGAAGTACATCGGAAACAGCATCATGACCGCCATCGACAGCGCGACGGTCGTCGCCGAGAACACGACGGTGCGACCGGCAGACGTCATAGTCCTCGTCAGGGCGTCTTGCCTGTTCGCACCCTCCGCCACCTCCTCGCGGAACCGGCTGATCATCAGCAGGGTGTAGTCGATGGCCAGCGCCAAGCCGAGTGCTGTGCTCAGGTTCAGCGCGAAGATCGACACATCGGTGACGAAGGTCGTCACACGCAAGACAGCAAGCGCACCAAGAATTGCGATCACTCCCACAGCGATCGGCAACAGGGCGGCGAAGAGGCCACCGAACACCCAAACCAGCACGAGGAAGCTGAGGGGTACAGCGATGGACTCCATCAGCAGCAGGTCCTTCTCGGACTGCTTCGTCACCTGCAAGCGAACCATCGCGGTTCCGCCGGAGCGGACGGTGATGCCACCGCCGGCGTGCGCGGCCCGGTCCGCGGCGGCGTTCGCCAACTCCTCGGCATAGCCCTGTTGGTGGCTTTCGTCACCCCGGATCCCCACCACGATCAGGCCTGACTTCTGATCCCGGCTGACCAGTTCACGGGCGGCTTCCGGACGAGAGGTCCACGCCGCCGTGACGTTCGTGACATGCCCGGACCTTTGCAGGAGGTCGATGATGTCGGTGGCAACCGCGCGCGTCTGCGGGCTGTCGAACCCGTCAGGACCGGTCACGACGATGAGCATTTCAACGTCGCCCTGATGGAACTTTTCAGCCAGCAGTTCGACGGCTTGGGACGATTCGGCGTTCGGGTCTTGGAAGCCACCCGCAGTCAAGCTCTTCGCGACGGGTACACCAAAAATCCCGATGACGATCATTGCGAACACAGCAACGGCGAGCACACGCCGCGGCGCGTCACCGGCTAACCGGGCGATCCGTCGCAGCAATTCATGTCCTCCTGCCGGGTTCTACTGGGGTACACGTTCCCACCCAGCGAAGAGTTCATCGCCGGCTTCGGCCTAATTCGCGGGCCTGTTCAGAAGCGCCTTCGCGGAAACGGCAGCCAGTACGGCACGGACCTGGCGTACGCATCGAAGGCCGCGCCGTGTATCCGCCGGAAACGCGCCTCCTTCAACAGCGGCGCGAACACGCAATACGCGGTCAGCACGCTGGCGACGATCAGCTGATCAGGGGTCCAGGTCGGAACGGTCCACAGCGTCAGGGTGAACGACACGTAGATGGGCTGACGCGTGAATCGGAACAGGCCCGTTGTGGGCATCTTCGGATACACCGGCCGCTTGGAACGCAGCAATGCAAACCAGCCCAGACTCCCCGTCTGCACAGACAGTCCGGCGTCAGCCATCGATTTGCCGAGCAACAGCCAGGACGCCGCGTACAAGCAGATCAGAACAACCAGGGCCGCGCCGTGCGCCTGCCACCAGATGGTTCCGATGGGCGACCAGAACGCGAACAACGCAAACACTTGGCAGGAGGCGATGGTCACGTATGTCGTAGTGGACAGCGTGGAACCTGTGCCGCTCGGCGCCAACCGCGCCAGCACGGCTCTGCCACGGTTCGTCAGCAGCACTGAGTGCAGCACCGGAAACTGCGCCAGCAGTGCCGCGTTGGCGATCCAGCTCCACGGGCCCTGCAGAACACCCAACGACCGGCTCATGCCAAAGAACATCGCCGCGATCATGGTCGCCACGGCCAACACAAAAGACACATGGCAGACGAGGCCGTAACAGACCGCCACGGCGACCCGGCCGGGCTTCCGGCCGGCATCGGACTGCGGCGATGCCTGCACGTCTCCTCCCAATCCCCCCGGCCCTAATCTCCTGGCACCCAGTGTGGCACTGCCCTGGCCGGGCCAACAACGTAGCGTGGAAACCATGGGTCTTCTTCAGCGCCTTCCGATGCTGCGGTGGTCGGTATTGCGAACCGCCTTCGGTATCAGGAATTTCAACACGACCGGCCAGTTGGGCGATGGGCGCGAGTCGGCGGCCGCCGACTACGTCGAGACCCACGCCCGCGGCGGCGATATTGACGACGTGTTGGCCAAAGTCGACGAATTCGCTTACCGGAAGTCATTTTTGGTGAACATCGGCGACGAGAAAGGCGAGCTGCTCGACGCCGCGGTGCGACGGGCCGATCCACGATTGGTGCTCGAACTGGGCACCTACTGCGGATACAGCGCGCTGCGGATTGCCCGGGCGGCCCCGTCAGCGCGAGTGTTCTCCGTTGAGTTATCGCACGCGAATGCTGAAGTGGCACGCCGCATCTGGACACACGCCGGCGTCAACGACCGCGTCACCTGCGTGGTCGGGACGGTAGGCGACGGCGGGCGGACGCTGGACACGCTGCAGTCCGAGCATGACTTCGAACCCGGCGCAGTGGACGTGCTCTTCATCGATCACGACAAGGACGCCTACCTGGACGATCTGCTGAGCATCGTCGGCCGCGACTGGCTGCATCCGGGTTCCATTGTTGTCGCCGACAACGTCGGCTTTCCCGGATCCCCGAAGTATCGCGCGTACATGTTTGAGCAACAGGGCAGGCAGTGGCGAACAACAGAGCATCGAACGCATGTTGAATACCAGTCGATGCTGCGTGATCTGGTGCTCGAATCGGAGTATCTGGGCGCCTGAACGGTCCTGCCACGTATGTCGCGGACCTAACGATTTCGTTGTATCTCGGTATCGGGGCTCGCATTACTGAGTCCGGCGTGGTCTGGTGGAAGTCAATGTTCTCTTTCCGGATTCGCATGTCACTCCTCGCCGTCGCTGCCGCGGCGTGCTCAGCACTGCTCGCCTTCGGCGGGCCGCCGGCTATTGCCGCGCCGGCCTCCGACGGCCAGGGCTACACCGATTCCACCGCGCGGTGTGCCTCCCCCAGCACGGCGGTGGTATTCGGCAGTACAGCGGGCTCGCGTGTGGCGATATGCAAATCGTCCGACGGGACCTATCAGTACCGGGGAGTTCGGGTATCTGACGGCGCGAAGCTGATCATCCCGGCCAAACAGTCCAGCACCGGCGGATTCACCGCGGTCAACGATGGAATCACCTACAACGTGACTTCGAGCTCGCTGACCGTGACCGCCGACAGCGGGGTGATCCGCCAGGAAGCATGGGTGGACTTCCACGGGTCGGCGGGGACGAAGACGCCGACCGGGACGTCAGCACCGACTGCCACCGCCGGCGCGACAGCCACATCGGCGCCCAGCGCGACCGCCACCGCAACGGCCACCGTCACAGCAACCGCCACGCCGTCCCCAACCACACCTGCGACGCCGCTGCCGCCCCCATTGCCTGCTGAGGTCGGTGGCGGCAGCAGCCGCTGAACCCCGGGCGTAGTTTGCTGGCCGAGCGATACCATACGAACATGAGCTCAAGTCGATTCACTCGCCACTGCGCACTTGTTGCCGGCGGTGCCGCGATCATTGCCATGGGGACCCTGACCGCCTGCTCAAAGAGCAGCACTGAGGCGCCAGCAACCACGAGCGCCACCACCGCCTCCGCGACTCCGACTGAGAAGGCCGTCAACGGCGGCGGCAAGTCGTTCACGCCCACGGTTAAGCCGGCACTTCCTGCTGGCTAGGCGGATTACGGGTTGATCCGGCTCGTCATGAGCTCCTGAAGGTAAACATCCAGATCGGTGTAACCGACCGTCGACAAGTGCGTGCCATTGGTGTTAGCGACGTTCGGGTTCAGCCCCTTCGCCACCTCCCAAGTGTCCGGCATACCGTCAGCATCAGTGTCGGTCGGCGCCGCTGGCGCGGAACCCGTATAGGCCGGGAGTAGTGCGTCGCCTGCGGGATTGACGTTTGGTGGTGAGCCCGAGATCGTGTTCTGCGCCACGTTCGACAGCAGGCGGGTGTCCATCGGGTCACGGGGCCACGATCCGGCGGTGTTCAGCAGCACGGTGCGCAACTGGTCAGTGGGGGTGTAGGTAATTGCCGGGAAGGGCAACCGCGACGGCATCGCCTGCGCCTCACGCGAAGTGGCGTTTGGATTGCTCAATGAGGCGTAATCGTTGCAGCAGTAGAAGAGTTGGTAGTCCGAGCGGGTCGGATAGATGTTCATCTTGTTGCCGGTGATGTAGAGCTGGTTCTGCGGGACATGGAGGATGTTCTCGTCGAACATCCCGTATTGGAATCCTGGCGAGACCTGGAAGAAGTTGTTGACCGCGTTGATCTTCCAGTAGATCGGATAGGGGTCGCCGTGCGAATTCGTGACGACATTGGTGCCCACGCCGAGCGCAACGTAGAAGCGCGGATCCCAGTACAGGTTGTTCGACATCTCCAGGTTCATCGTGGATCCGGCGGCTGCCCGCGACTCACGGCTCCCCTCCGGAAGGCGGCCTTCGATCCGATCGAAGATGTTGTGATGCAGCGAAACATTATTCAGTTCGAAGCCGTTCGCGGGGTTGGAGTAGTTCATCAAGATGCCGCCGTAAAAGGCATGTCCCCCAACCGTCTCGGCGATGATGGTGTTCTGAACGGTGATGTTGTTCGAATACGAGATCTCGATTGCTTCGTCAGTGGCATTGCCGATGGAGACGTGATCGACGATCCCATTTCTCGTGTAGCGCAGGCGTAGTCCGTCATCGCTGGGACCGTCTGCACCCGGGCGAATGCGGATGTCCTGGAGAATCCAATTCTCGGCGAAATCGCCTGGCGGGTGGACATCTTGATCCTGATAGGGCGATTCGTCGGTGACCAAGCCGCGGAGAGTGATACCACCTGGCGAGGTCTGGCCGGCGATGGTGATATCGCCGTTGGTCAAATGGATTTGTGTATTGATCACCCCGCTGACCTTGAACAGAACGTATTTCGCGCCCGGTTGATCAATGGCCCACTGAAGCGAACCAGGGCCGTCGGCATTGAGGTTGGTGACGTAGATGACGCTGCCGCCACGACCGCCGGTGGCAAAGGCACCGAATCCCTCAGCTCCTGGAAACGCCGGTAGCGGACCGTCCAGGCCGCCGGCCGCTCCGCCGACGACGACCGAGACCGGAACGTAAGCCGTACCGCCGTGACCGTCATTGACGGTGACGGTGAAGCTATCGGCCTTGTCCGCGTCAGTGGCTCCCGGCGCAGCGGCGTTTGTTCGTGCAGTAGCTGAGGGCGTGTACGTGAATGCCCCTGTGGTCGTGACGGTTACCGCGCCTTTAGCAGTTGCGGTGGAGCCGCTGTAGGTCAAGGCGTCGCTTTCGGTGTCGCTGCCGACCACGGCGCCGGTGACCACCCCGGTGGTGGCGTCGGGAGCCCCAGCGCTGGCCGTTCCGGTGGGCGCGGTGTTTCTCGGGCTCACCGCCACCGTGACGGGTACCGCCACCGTGCCACCGCGACCGTCGGCGATGGTGACGGTGAAGGTATCGGTAGTCGCGCTGGGTGCAGCATTGGTTGCTGAGGCTTGGTGTCGAGCGGTGCCGGTCGGCGTGTAGGTGAAGGCCCCGCTGGGCGCAAGGACGATCCCGCCCTTGGCCGTTGACGCAGGCCCGCTGTAGGTCAGCGGGTCGCCATCGATATCGCTGCCGACGACTTCGCCGGTCACCACCCCGGTCGATGAGTTCGGCGGATTGACATTGGCTGACCCGGTAGGTGCGGCATTGCCGGGATCAAACGATGCGACGCTCACACTGACGGTGCTCGTTCTGGTGTGGCCGCTGCTGCCGATCAGGCCGAAGCTGAGCAGGTTGAGCAGGCCCGCGAGTCCGTGGAAGTGGAATCCGCTGCCGGCATCGCTGACCATGACCTGGAATGAGTCGATGGCACCGGTTGGCGCAAGCTCGCGGTCCAGGGTGTAGGTGTAGCCGCCACCGGAGTCGAGCGTGACCGAGCCATGCGCCGGTGCCTCGGTGACGGTGTAGCTCAGCGGGCTGCTGTCCGGGTCGGCCGCGTTGAGCTGTCCGCTGACCACACCCCCTACGGACGGGCCGCTTTGGGCCGGGTTCAACGTCGGCGTCTGATTGTTGAACAACGCACCAAAGCCGCCCGAGCTGGCTCGGGGCGAGCTGACCGCCTCGGCGCTCGCAGGCGGAGCCAGCCCGAGGTTCGCAGCCGGTTGGCGCCTCGGTCGAGTCGTGGCAGTTCCGTTCGCTGGGGTGCCAGCTCCGCTCTTCGCGGCCCGGCTTCCGGACGACGCCCTGACACCATGCCCTTTCGCGTGTGAGCCGGGCGCATGACTCAACCCCGCAGCAGAGGACGAGTCGGCGGTGGACGGGGCGGCGGTGGCAACGCCTCCGCAACAGAAGGCGATCGCAGTCCCCACACCTAACGTCGCGGCTAACGGACCGAGCCGGCCGACGGACATTGCTGCACTCATCGCAACCCCCCAACTGTGACGGGAATCACAGGCGATCTGTAAAGATCAACACGGCGGACCAGGCTTGTCAATAGCCGCAATTCGAGGTGTTTGAACTGTTCAGGATGCTTTCGTTTGCTACAGCCATGCGCCTTTGCCGCGGTCGACTGGAATCGAAGTGGACCACTACGTCCACCCGAAATCGACCTGACGGCTGTGGTGTCGCTGGATCGACGGCCGCTACGTCGATTTCGAGGGGAGCTGCGCGTCGCCTACTGCGGGCCCTTCCAACGTCAACGATGTCCTTAATCCCAGCGGGTCAGTGAGCGGCCCGGCTTGGCGTGATTTTGCCGTCAATATCGGCGGGGTTCTTGGGATCGAGAGCACAATGCGGTGAAGCATCGTTGAGGGGTGGGACAGCCAATGGGTGGAGCCAGCCCCCGCCTGGGTCTGGAAGCGAATTTGGCGCGGCGGGGCCGCGCCGTTGTTGTGATTGTGCTGGTTGTTGCTGCTCTCGATTGGATGGGCTGGGCTACTGGTATCGAGGGGTTGACGCGGGTATATCGGACCTGGCCGCAGATGGTGCCGTGGACCGCTTTGTTGCTGGCCGTGTTGGCAGTGGCGATCCTGGTACAGACTGGGCAACCGTCTCGTGGGCGGGTATGGGCCGGAATTGGCATGGCCGTGGTGGTGGGTGCCTGTGCTGTTGCTGTCCTGGCCGAGTATGTATCTGGTCGGTCGTTGGGCCTGGACCAAGTGTGGTTCGGGAACGCGATGCGCACGCTGCAATCGTCTTGGCCGGGTCGTCCGAGTCCGCTGACGGCGTCATCGGTCACACTCCTGGCCGCTGCGGTCGCGCTGACCCGGGTGAATCGCCGCTGGATCTGCGTGGTCTGGTCGGTGTGCGTCTTGGGGGCCGGGGCCATAGCCTGTGTCAGCGGCGTGGCCTATGTGTTCGGTGCGATGTCGGTGGTGGGCGTGACGCCGTCCACCAGGATGGCAATCTCGACTGTCTTGGCTGTGCTGCTGCTCGTCGTGGCGACGCTAATGGCGCGTCCTGACCGGCCCCCGCTGGCCTGGCTACTCGCCCGACCCGACGGGGTCGCACTGCTGCGGTTGTACGGTCTGGCCGTCGGCTTTGTGATCCTCGTTGCGTTGTCGCGACTCGCGTTCCTGGCCCTGAGTTTCAGCCAGAATGCTGCCTTTGCCCTCTCCCTGGCGGTGGGCATGGTCATGGCTTTAGCTGGCGGGTTCCGATTGCGCCACCAGGAACAGAGTCTGCTGAAAGATCGCGCTGATGCCGAGATGGAACGAGCCACGTGGGCAGAACGTATCGGGGCAGCAATCGTTGACGGTCGACTCCTGGTGTATTCGCAACCGATCGTAGACATCGCGACCAGAAAGAAAGTTGACGAGGAGTTGCTCGCACGACTGCGTGCCGTAGACACCGACGAGATCCTGACCCCGAGTGAATTTCTTCCACAGTGCGAACAACACGGACTTATGCCGGTGATCGATCGATACATGATCGGACGTGCGATCGAATTGGCGCGCACCGGCAGACGCGTGAGCGTCAACATCAGCGGTGACACCATCGGGGACACAACAGTGATGGGTGAGATTCTCGAGGCACTACAAATCGCTGGCCCCGCCGTGACGGGCAAGATCATGTTTGAGATCACCGAAACCATCGCAATGGCTTCGCCTGCGATAGCCAAGGCATTTTCCCAAGGAATGCGCGATCTGGATTGTCGGGTGGCTTTGGACGACTTCGGGACTGGTTACGGCACGTTTACCGAACTACGACTTCTCGATCTCTACGCATTGAAGATCGATCAGAGCTTCGTCAAGAACCTGCTTCATGATCACGACGACGAACGTGTCGTGAACACCATTTCCTACGTCGCACGGACCTACGGCTTGACCACAGTCGCCGAGGGAGTCGAGATGGACGAGACGCTAGACAAGCTTGCCGAGTTGGGGATAGATCGTGCGCAGGGATATGTCTTTGGCATGCCGAAACCAGTCGTCTGGTAATAGTCGGCCTTACTGAAAGGTAAGCACTTGCAGCACCCTGAACTGCGAAAACGTGGTGGAGCTAAGGGGATTCGAACCCCTGACCTTCTCGATGCGAACGAGACGCGCTACCAACTGCGCCATAGCCCCTTGACCGCTAGCAGGCTACCAGCCTGCCGCCGCCACCTGTAAACCGACGGCCTACTGACCAGCGGCCCGCGGCAAGTCGTAGTGGCGGGCAAATGGAACCTCGTCAAGATGCTCGAAGACCGGGTCCTCGTCATCGATGTCGAGTACTGCCGCACCGGGTCGCCGCAGACGCGACGGCACCACGTCGAACTCCCGATCCAGCGTGTTCTCAACACCAAGCCGGGAACGAGCCACCCGTTGCTGACGACGCCGACGAACCTGCGCCTCAATACGGGTCTGGCGCCGCAGGTAGGCCAGGTACAGCATGGTCACGCCCGCCGCCGTGCCGCACATCCACCACATGTCCGGGCTGACGGTGAAAGACGCCACGGCGGTCAGCACCATGACCGCCGCCATGGCCACCAACATCCGCTTGCGGAATTGATACTTACGCGCCGTCACCGCTGCCGCGGTGCTGGATTCCATCCGCCGTGAACGACTGGCACTGGGCGTGGTGGTCGTCGGAAGGTCTTCCTCGGCCTCCAAACCTGAAGTGTCCTCGATGTATTCGTACTCGTCGTCAGAGTCGTAGTCAGCAGAGTGTTCGTCGGCCGAGTCGTCCCGCGACTCGCCATCCGCAATCGCCGCGACGGCTTCCTTGAGCTCCGCTTCGCCGGCCATGTCGAAAAGGCTGGGCTGTGTCGGTTCCACTGGCTGCGCGAAAACCGCTCCGCCGCCGACGGGTAGTGCGCCCGAATCCTCGTCGACCACGTCGACGTCGAGGTAGTCGGGTTCGGTCTGCTCGACCACTGCCGCGACGACAACGGTGCGAGTTCCGGATCGACGCGAATCGCCGTCCGTGTCGCTGTATTCCATATCGCTGAAATCGTCAGGCGTCGACTCCCAGTTGGGGTCGTGCAGATGCCCGGCGGCCGGGCCGGTGCGCTTCCGCAGACGCGACTTGGCGCCGCTGTCGAGCACTCGGGTTGCCAGTGCGACATCGCTCGTCCGGCGGACGGAGTCGCGCTTGCTGATGAGCATAGGCACCAGCACAAATAGCCAGAGCACCACGAGCGAGATCCATAAGAGAGATTGGGGGATGCTTGGCATGGTGGCCTGCTCCTTTCCCATCCAGGCTAGAGGCGCAGCAACCGCAAACCGCGATGGCGCGCCGCGGTCAATTACACACTTGTAATTCACTCCTGGCAAGCATCAACAGTCACAAATGTCACATCTGTAACAATGTGGTCGCGATCAAGGCCACTGCGCGAGGCCCTTCTTGACCAGCTTCGACGCAACCGAGCCCTCAAGTTCTTCGACCGTCAGCGCGACGAGTAGGTGATCCCGCCATGCTCCGTCGATGTCCAGGTAGCGCTTGAGGAGTCCTTCCTCGCGGAATCCGACCTTCGCCAGAACCGCCCGACTGGCGGCGTTCTCCGGACGAACGGTCGCCTCCACCCGGTGCAGCATCACTGCGGTGAAGCAGTGGTCCAAGCCCAATGCCAAGGCTCCGGTGGCCACCCCGCCCCCGGTCACCTCACTGGACACCCAGTACCCGATCCAAGCCGACCGCAGCGCGCCGTGCGTGACATTGCCGATCGTCAGCTGACCGCAGAGTTGCCCATCAAGTTCGATTGAATACGGCAGCATCCGCCCCTTGCGAGCCTCCGCCCGAAGCCCTGAGCACACTGGAGGCCATGCCGAAACAGCATGTCGGGTAAGCCAATCCACTTCGGCGGTCGGCTCCCACGGTTCGAGGTGTGATCGATCAGCGAGCCGGATCCGGCTCCATAGGGTGGCATCGCGCATCCGCACCGGCCGCAGTCGGACGACACCGGCCGCGACCCGGATGGGGCCTATCGGCTTGGGCCACCCTGGATGGACTGAGCTGTTGCGCCAGAGGTTCACGACGAATACTCAACCATTCAGCCCCGTCAGGCTCTCAGCCCCGTTGAGCCAGGAATGCGACGTCCACGATCTCGCCGGTGCGAACCTGCTCCACCTCGCGCGGGACCATCACGAGGCAGTTGGCTTCGGCCAATGTCGCCAGCAGATGCGACGAAGCGCCCGGCGCCCCGCCGAGCGCCTGCACCAAATACTCCTCGGTGTCTTGGTCACGCATCAACTGTCCGCGCAGGAATCCCTTGCGGCCCGATACCGAAGTGATCGGCGAAATCGCCCGGGCTTGCACCACCCGTCGCATCGGCTGTCGTTTGCCCAACGAAAGCCGGATCAACGGCCGCACCATCACCTCGAAGACAACCAGGGCACTGACTGGATTCGCCGGCAACAAGAACGTCGGAACGCCTTCGCGGCCCAACTGTCCGAAGCCCTGCACCGAGCCTGGATGCATGGCGATACGGGTGACTTCCATTTCGCCCAGCTCACTGAGCACGGTCCGGACGCTCTCGGCGGCAGAGCCTCCGACTGCCCCCGCGATGATGACCACTTCCGCCCGGCTGAGCTGACCCTCGACCACCTCGCGCAGCTCTTTAGGGTTCGCACTGACGACACCGATCCGATTCACTTCAGCGCCGGCATCGCGGGCGGCTGCGGCAAGCGCGTACGAGTTCACGTCGTAGACCTGACCGTTGCCCGGAGTGCGGGAAACATCGACCAGCTCTCCCCCGACACTCATCACGATGACGCGCGGCCGCGGATGCACCAGCACGCGTTCGCGGCCGACGGCGGCGAGCAGGCCCACCTGAGCCGCGCCAATCGTTGAACCTGCCCGGACGGCCACATCACCCGGCTGGACATCGTCACCCGCGCGGCGCACGTAGGCGCCGGACCGCACACCACGCAATACCCGCACTCGAGACTGCCCACCGTCGGTCCACCGCAGTGGCAACACGGCATCAGCCAGAGTCGGCATCGGCGCACCGGTCTGCACACGGGCCGACTGCTTGGGCTGCAACCGGCTGGGGGTTCGGGCGCCTGCCTCGATCACCCCCATCACCGGAAGGGTGACGTCAGCACCCCCGTCGCCACCTCCGAGGACGTCGACACTGCGCACCGCATAGCCGTCAATCGCCGCTTGGTCGAATCCCGGCAGCGGATGCTCGGTGATCACCTCTTCTGCGCACATCAGACCCTGGGCCTCGGCGATGGCGACCTTCACCGGCCGCGGCGCTACCGCGGCAGCCGCCACTTTGGCCTGCTGTTCTTCTACCGAACGCACAGCGCGCCTTTCTGCCCCGAATCCTGGCCACCCGAGGCCCCGCAGTGACTCCTACTGCGCGGTCAGGTCTAGCCGCTGCACCAACCATCGCCGCAGTTCCGGGCCATAGTCGTCACGATCCAATGCAAAGTCAACCGCAGCTTTGAGGTAGCCGCCGGGATTTCCCAAGTCGTGTCGAGAGCCGCGATGCACGACCACATGGACGGGGTGACCGTCCTTGATCAGGAGGCCGATGGCGTCGGTGAGCTGAATTTCCCCGCCGACTCCGCGATCGACTCGGCGAAGCGCATCGAAAATCGCCCTGTCCAAGATGTACCGGCCGGCAGCGGCATAGAGCGACGGCGCGTCTTCGGTCCTGGGCTTCTCCACCATGCCCAGGACTTTCATGACATTGGGATTGTCCGCATCGGGGAGCGTCTCGACGTCGAACATGCCGTAGGAGCTGACGTCCTCGGGCGACACCTCGATGGCGCACAGCACGGTGCCGCCGCGTTTGGCGCGGACCTTGGCCATGATCTCGAGGACACCTACAGGCAGAACCAGGTCGTCGGGCAGCAATACCGACACTGCGTCCTCGTCCGGCGACAGCACCGGCTCCACACAACTGACAGCATGTCCGAGGCCCAGCGGTTTGGCCTGGACCACCGATTCGACCTTGATCAACGCCGGGGCGCGGCGCACCTTCTCCAGCATCGCCTTCTTGCCGCGGGCTTCGAGGGTGCCTTCAAGAACCAGATCCTCGACGAAATGGGCGACGACGCCGTCCTTGCCCTCCGAAGTCACAATCACCAGGCGCTCGGCACCGGCCTCGGCCGCCTCTTCGGCCACGAGTTCAATGCCGGGGGTGTCCACCACCGGCAACAGCTCCTTGGGCACCGTCTTGGTGGCAGGAAGAAACCTCGTCCCCAGGCCCGCGGCAGGGACGATCGCAGTGCGGGGAATCAACACCCGATCAGCCCGATCCTCCGTCGTCATCGCTCACACCATAGCGAGCTATGGTCGTCTAACTGCGCCGAGTGTGAAACCCCTGCGACATTTCGCCCGATTGTTCGCAGGAGATGCACACTCGCGGCAAGACTGAGACTGTGCCGGCCGATCCGAAAGCTCAGCTCAGGGCTGCTGTGCTCGCGGCCAGACGCATCACACCGGCCGCCACTCGAAACGCCGAAGCGGTCGCTCTGACGGGGCATCTTGGCGGTGTCGTGCATACCGACGACGTCGTTTGCGCCTATGTGCCGGTGCGGACCGAGCCCGGCTCGATGGATCTGGTGGATCGGCTGCATCTGCTGTGTGCCCGGCTGTTGCTTCCGGTCGCCCGAACCGGCGCCGGGGGCGAACCGCTTCCGCTGTTGTGGGGTGAATACACGCCCGGGGCGCTGACCGTCGGAACGTTCGACCTGCGCGAACCCGCAGAACCCTGGCTGCCGGCGTCGACCCTGGCTGAGGCTTCGATTGTCCTGATACCGGCGCTGGCCGTCGATCGCCGCGGCACCCGACTCGGCCGGGGAGGCGGGTTCTACGACCGGTCGCTTGCCCTCTACCCACCGGGGGGAGCGCTGGTGGCTGTGGTCCGCGACAGCGAGGTCGTCCACCACGTGCCCGACGATCCCCACGACATCCCCATGACTCACGCGCTGACACCGGTGCGGGGACTGATCAACCTCAAGTAACCCATGAACCCTCCCCCGCACGCCCTTGCCGGAATGGTATCCGGCGCGTGGCGGTTCTAGCACTTGGCAGGATAGAGTGCTAACACACGAATCGTCCCGGAGGTTTCTGTGCCGACCTACAGCTATGCGTGCACCGAATGCGATAACCGCTTCGATGCGGTGCAGGCGTTCACCGAAGACGCACTGACGGATTGTCCGCAGTGCAGCGGTCGACTGCGCAAGCTCTTCAACTCGGTCGGCGTCGTGTTCAAGGGCAGCGGCTTCTACCGTAATGACAGCCGGGAATCGGCTAAGACATCGGTCGGTGCCAACTCGAGCAAGTCCGAGTCTTCGAGCTCTTCAGGCTCAGAGAAGTCGGGATCCGAGAAGTCATCGAGTTCAGAGAAGTCATCGAGTTCGAGCGACTCATCTTCGAGCTCCTCCGCCGCGTCATCCAGCTCGTCTAGTTCGAGCACCCCGGCTGCGGCCACCACTTCCAGCTGATCCACAGGCGCCCTGACGGGTGCAAGCCTGAATCGCTGCGCGGCCCTATCGTGGCGGTGTGAGCGAATCGCTCAATCCCACCGTGCTCAACAGGATTTCGAGCGCCCTGCGCCCGGACTTCGCTCGCACCGTGCTGGCTCGACGTATCGCCGCAGGCGGTTTGGTAGTGCTGGCCGGCCTCGCCGCATTCCGCCCCGATCCGGCTGACGCCCAGGTCGATGTGATTGTCGCCGCGCACGACCTCAGCCCTGGCACCGCCTTGACTGCGGACGACCTTCGCGTCGTCCGCCGGGCAGCAGTGACGCTTCCAGAGGGTGCGCTGTCCGATTTCTCGAAGGCCGTCGGCGCCACCCTGGCGGGGCCGACGCGACGCGGCGAGATGTTGACCGACGTCCGGGTACTGGGTTCGCCATTGGCTGGATTGACTGCCGGCCACGACGCCCGCATTGTTCCCCTGCATCTGGCCGACCCGGCAGTGCTGGATCTGGTCCGGTCCGGCGATGTTGTCGACGTCCTGGGCGCACCGGCGGCCGGGACGGGCGCAGAGCCACGTGTGGTGGCCCGCGACGCCATCGTCGTGCTGGTGTCCGCGAAGCCAAAGAACGCCGGCCCGGGAAGCGACCGCGTCGTACTGGTGGCACTGCCCGCAGTGGCCGCACACGCACTCGCTGGCGCAACTTTGGTTCAGACCGTCACCCTGACGATCCACTAGGTCGGCCCCTGCCGTCCCCTCGGATAACCTTCGTTGTCTTTTGGAAGCGACTCGCCACTAGAAAGGGCCAACCCGTGTTGAAGGGCTTCAAGGAATTTCTCACCCGCGGAAACATCGTCGACCTATCGGTCGCGGTGGTAATCGGTACCGCGTTCACCGCGCTCGTCACCAAGTTCACCGAGAGCATCATCCAGCCACTGATCGACCGGGTCGGAGCCGGCAAGGACAGCGAATACGGGATCCTGCGGATCGGCATTGGTGGCGGACAGGCCATCGATCTGAACATCCTGCTGTCTGCATGCATCAATTTCGTCCTGGTGGCCGCGGTGGTGTACTTCTTCGTCGTCGTGCCCTACAACCGCCTCCGCAAGAAGGGCGAGATTGAGGACGCGACCGATAAGGCCGACAGCGAAATCACTCTGTTGGCCGAGATCCGCGACCTACTCGCCGCGTCGAAGGGCTCGCCCAAGGAGTCCTGAGCCCGAAATACAAAATGGCCCCCGAGTTTCCCGGGGGCCATTTTTGTTGCCTGCTAGGCGTTAGTTCATGTTCCAGGTTTCGCCGTAGGTGGTGACGCTGTCACCGGCCTTGGAGATCAGGCGAGCGAAGGGGCGCAGCAGCACACCGCCGGCGGCACCGGTCACGGTGCCGTGGGCGTTGGCGACGGCGACCGACCCGTTGGGGCCCTCGACGTCGACGGAGAAGGTGGCCACTTCCTGGATACCGGGGCCGTTGCCCAGGTCGGAGCTGATCGACACACCCGGGAACAGGTTCGGTGTAATCACCGAGCCCAGCGGGTTGAAGCCGGTCGGTGAAAGATCGGCGTCATCGAGCAGGATGTTGGGCGTGGTGTAGCTGAAGTTGATGCCCACACCCAGCGACCACGGGAAGCCGACCTGGTAGCCGAGTTCCAAGGTGCCCGCGAACTTATCGGCGTCAGGGCCTACCACGCTGTAGACGGCCTTGCCAGAGTGGAACCACTCCCGGGTCAACCGGTTGCGGTCAAGGGGGAACACACCATCAAGGAAGGTGTCCCACTGCTGAATCGTCATGGTCCGGCCACCGCCGTCGACCAGACTCATCTGGTTGTCCATGCCCGCCTGCGAGGTACCCGCCCCGACGAACAACGTCGCGACGGCAGCGAGCATTGCCACCAGAAGCCGACCGAAAACCTTCATGATCTCCCTAGCTGTGTAGAAGGCGATCCCAGAGGCTCACCAATGTGGTTCATGCGCGGAGCCCGGTCAGACCGGCACCGCACTCGGTGTGTAAGGCAGATTAATTGAGAATGCTCGCAATCCCCAAAATCAGAGTGCTCACAATCCGCTCTTACGCTGAGCTTAGTGTTGCAAGGAGGAACATAACGGCGCCACCTGAGCCCGGCAACGCGGGGACCCGAATTGTGAGCAACCCGATGTTTGCCCGGCAGTCGGTAGCCCGCTGAGCCAACGAGCAGGCCACCGAAGCACACGCAGCCGACAACGCCACTGCACCGCGAAGCCATCAATAACCCGCTGGCCGGGCGTGCACCACCAGCACCCCGAATGCCAAGCTCAAATCGTCAATCATGATGTGGCGGAACGTTATCCCGCAGCCATTGGTCATGTTCTTCAGCCACGCGACTGGCATCCACATCGCGTTCGTCAGTGGATTCCTTCGGCAGTTCCGCACCGAAGATCGCGTTAACTGCGGCTTGGTCTCGACGCGACTCAGCGGTCATCACTTCTCCCAAACTATGACCAAGATCACAGTTGTGGGCCTTCTGAGAGTTCACCGGCATTTAACAAAAAAGCCCCCCACGGGTTTGCGAGAGCAGGCAATTGCCTCAGAGTTCGAGGCTGGACAATTCGCCGATGACCTGAATGGCAAGCGGATTCAGTGTCGCCATGCCGTCCCGGACCGCAGAACGAGAGCCCGCGAGATTGACTACCAGCGTGCTGCCCGAGATACCTGCGAGGCCCCGGGACAGGCCGGCATCGGTAATACCTGCTGAGAGCCCCGAAGCGCGCAACGCCTCGGCGATTCCCAGCAGTTCACGGTCGAGGATCGCGCGAGTCGCTTCGGGTGTGACGTCACGGGGCATGACCCCAGTGCCGCCCACCGAAACCACCAGGTCGACGCCACCGATAACTGCGGTGTTCAGCGCGTTCCGGATTTCGATCTCATCGGCGGATACCGCAACGGCACCATCGACCACGAAACCCGCCTCAGCGAGAAGTTCGGCGATCAAGGGACCGCTGTGATCCTCCTCATCACCATGAGCCGTCCGATCGTCGACAACGACGACGAGCGCCCGCCCCACCAACTCCGCAGGTATTTCCATGGATGTCACCGTAGCGCTGCCTGCGGACAACGACGCGACTGCACCGCCGACCGTGAGCGGATAGTCATCCGTGACACGGATCATTGAGCGGCCTTGCCGAGCGTCACCTGCACGGTCTTGCTGGCGCCCGACGGGTCCTGATAGGTCAATGTCACCTTGTCGCCAGGAGCCCGGGACCGAACCGCGGCAACCAGAGCATCGGCCGTACCGATCACCCGATCGTCGACCTTGGTCACCACTACACCGCTGGGTAGTCCCGCGGTCGCAGCAGCGCCGCCCTGGGTGACCTCGACGATCTTCGCGCCATGTGTCGCGACGTCATTGCTGACCTGCACGCCGAGCGAGGCATGCGTCGCCGTTCCAGTGCTGATCAGCTCGTCAGCGACTCGCTTGGCCTGATCCACCGGTATCGCGAAACCGAGCCCGATTGACCCGCTCTGGGCATCCGGGGAATCGCCCCCGAGGGTGGCGATCGCCGAGTTGACGCCGACCAGCTCCCCGTTCATGTTGACCAGCGCTCCACCAGAGTTGCCCGGGTTGATCGCGGCGTCAGTCTGGATTGCGTCGAGCACGGTGTTTTGGTTGTTGGCGTCGCCACCAGCCGCCACCGGACGGTTCAACGCACTGACGATGCCCGTGGTGACAGTGCCTTCCAGACCCAGCGGCGAGCCGATTGCCACCACATCCTGGCCAACTCGCAGATTGGCCGACGACCCGAGCGTGATCGGCGTCAAACCCGACACACCCTCCGCGCGAACCACGGCGATATCGGTGGACGGATCGGTGCCCACCACGGTGAACGTCGCGGTGCGGCCATCGGCGAAAGTAACCGTTGTGACGGGAGCGCCGCCCCCGGCACCGCCAGGTGCGCCGCCTTGCCCGCCCTGACCGCCTCTACCACCCGGGCCACCGGGAGCACCCGGGGCACCTGGCATGCCTGGGGCACCGGGAGCACCTGGCATGCCCGGCATACCGGGGCTACCCGGTGCACCCGGCGCGCCTGGAGCTCCGGGCGCGCCTGGGGCTCCTGGAGCGCCTGGCTGATCTTTCGCCGCGGCGGCGACGACGTGGTTGTTGGTCAGGATCAGACCATCCGAAGACAGGATGATGCCCGACCCTTCCTCAGACTGGCGGCCAAGCTCGGTCTCGAGTTTGACCACGCTGGGCACCACCTTCGCCGCGACCTGCTCCACGGAGCCGGCGGGCAGGATCGCCGCGGGGACACTGGTCGGTCCGCCGGGAACCGCAGTCGTGACAGCACTCACCGGCTGCCGATCGGGATGGGCCAACAACACCACAGATCCGCCGACGCCCGCGGAAACAACCGCGATCGCCAGCGCACCCGCAAACAGCGCACCCGCCCGCGAACGCCGGCGCGGAAGCGCCGGGATCGCCGTCGGCACGGCGCCGAGGTCACGCGGCGGGGCGCCGCGGTACGGATCGTAGGGCTGCCGGAACTGCTGAGTCGGATTCTGGTTGGCATGCTGAGGTGCGTGCTGAGCCGCATGCTGAGTCGCGTAGCGCCAGTCGTAGGGCTGCTGGTAACCGGCCTGGCCGGGGGCAGGCGGGTACCCGGGTCCAGAATGCTGGGGTCCCGCGTGCTGGGGCGGCTGCGGATACCTCGGATGGTCGGTCATGTTGCTACGTCGCTCTTTCTGTTGAAGAAATGCTCATTCGGTGATCAAACCGCTGGAACCAGCTTGCCTGCTATGACTGAGAGTGAACTGAGACCGCGCTCGGCAAGGGCCGCTTGACCCCCCCGGAATGACCCCCCGAATACCCATTTTGACCATTGGTTTTGCTGGTTTCGCTGATAGCTGAAGCCTCCGGGTAGGCGGGCTCCGGAAGAGGCCGTCCGGGCAACAGCACAAAGAACGAAGTGCCCGGAGGTTGTCCGCCAGGGACGGTATCGGCGTTGCGGATCTTGCCGCCATGCTTAACCACAACCTGCTTGACGATCGCCAGTCCGAGACCCGATCCGGGCATCGCCCGCGCGGAAGCCGACCGGAAGAACCGTTCGAATACCAAGTCCCGCTCATGCGCCGGGATGCCTGGGCCCCGGTCGGACACCACCAGTTCGGCATGTCCAATGTCCACCTGGTGTAGCCGCAGCTGGACATACCCACCTGGCGGACTCCACTTCGCGGCGTTGTCCAGGAGGTTGAGCACCGCCCGCGATAGCCCCGCGGCATCTCCGTAGATCTCCCAACCAACAACGTCCACGCGGAATTCGATATCGATCCGGCGGCGGCGAACCCGCTCGAGGCAGCGATCGATGATTTCATTCATGTCGATCGCCTCGTGCACAACACTGCGGGCATCGTCGCGTGCCAGGTCGACCAGATCACCGACCAGGGTCGACAGTTCCTCGATCTGAGCGACGACATCGGAACGCAACTCGACCATTTCGCTCTCCGGCAGCCGCTGCGCACCGGGTGCCATCGACGCCATCAGCAGCTCGGCATTGGTGCGCAATGACGTTAGAGGTGTCTTGAGCTCGTGGCCTGCGTCGGCAACTAGCCGGGCCTGACGCTCTCGGGACTCCGTGAGTGCCCGCAACATCATGTTGAACGCTTCGGTCAGCCGCGCCAGTTCGTCGCTGCCCGCTACCGGAATGGGTCGCAGATCGTCGGTGCGCGCTATTCGCTCGGTGGCTTTGGTCAGCCGCGCCACCGGTCGCAGGCCGGCCCGGGCCACCATCCCCCCGGCAACCGCAGCGATCACGACGCCGATGCCACCAACCGCCAGGAGGACCCACTTCAACCTGGTCATCACCGCATTCGTCGGGGCCAGGCTCTTGGAGATCAGCAAGGTGCTGCCGTTGGGCAGATGGACGGCCAGCACCCGCTGGTTGTCGACAGTCCGGCGGGACATGAACAGGTCGCCGTTGATGACGGACTTCTCCGGATCGCCGACGGGCAGCGTCTGCCCCTGCTGGTTGGCGGTGTAGATGGACCGTCCCGGATTGACCAGCATTGCGTTGACGTCGGAATACGCGGTGCCTTCGATCGCTTTGCCCGGATCGGCGGCCAGCGAGCCACTGGCAATGAGTAGCTGTGCCCTGCTCTGCAGTTGGTTATCGATATCGCTGTAGAGCGCTGCGGACACCACTGCGTACACCGCAACGGCCATCAAGACCACGACCATTGCCACCATGGACATCGCCAACAACATGACTCGCCACCGCAGCGATAAAGATGTGGTGGCTTCCTCCGGCTTTGGCTTCCGGTGCCGGCGCAGCCTCAGTGGTGACATCAGGGTGGTGTTTCACGGAGCACATATCCAACACCCCGAACGGTGTGGATGAGCCGCGGTTCTCCTTCAGCTTCTGTTTTACGACGCAGGTAGCCGACGTAGACCTCGAGCGCGTTGCCCGAAGTCGGGAAGTCGAATCCCCATACCTCTTCCAAAATACGGCTGCGCGTAAGCACCCGGCGCGGATTGGCGATGAGCATTTCCAACAGCGCAAATTCGGTGCGAGTGAGGCTCATGCCCCGCGCACCACGATGCACCTCACGGGTTACCGGATCCAGTGTGAGGTCCTGGAACGTCATCATCCCGGCATCGGACTGCTCGTCCGGGCTGGTGCGGCGCAATAGCGCGCGCATCCTGGCCAGCAGCTCCTCAAGAGCGAACGGCTTGGGCAGATAGTCGTCCGCTCCGGCGTCAA
Organism: Mycobacterium sp.; assembly: GCA_965279745.1. Taxonomy (GTDB): domain Bacteria; phylum Actinomycetota; class Actinomycetes; order Mycobacteriales; family Mycobacteriaceae; genus Mycobacterium. The sequence continues at coordinate 4,035,784 of OZ257262.1, read as the reverse complement.
GCCCGGCCACCCGCTCGGAGACGGAGTCCCGCGCGGTCAGCACCAGAATCGGCAAATCGTCACCAGTACTGCGGAGCTGACGACAGACTTCCAGGCCGTCCAGCCGGGGCATCATGACGTCGAGCACCACGGCATCGGGTCGCTCACTCGCGATGGCATCGAGCGCTTCAACCCCGTCCTGGGCCAAATCTACCGAGTAGCCATTAAAGGACAGGGAGCGACGCAGAGACTCCCGCACCGCACGATCGTCATCGACGACAAGGATCCGCACGTGATCAGTGTCGACCCACTGCGTGAGATTTGTCTAATGAGGCGCGCCGCCTAAGCAGGCGATTCAGTACAGCAGGGGACGCGTCAGCGCCGATCGAGGTCGATCAGGCCGAGCCGGGCAGCCTTGAGCAGCCGACGCGGCACCTTGTGCTTGCGGCCTGCGACCGACACGCCAACGAGCTCGGTGCTGGTGGCTTTCCACTGCGAACGCCGACTGCGAGTGTTCGAGCGCGACATTCTCCGCTTGGGCACAGCCATGATCGAGAAATCTCCTTGTGAGTGCTCCAGCGCAGACAACCGGCGCCGGCGATTACAGATCAGGATAGCCGCAGAGCCGGGTCTGCTCCAAAAGCGTGGCGACTGACACGTGGTGCCTGGCATAGCGGACACAGCCCGGGGAGGTAACCTACCGGTTGGTTGGTCGGGACGCCGGTGTGGTGACTACGTGATGTCGAACCTGATTCGAGGGGAGAGCAGACCAGTGACGGATGCGGTCCGGATCGGCAACTGTTCGGGCTTCTACGGCGACCGCCTGGCCGCAATGCACGAGATGCTGACCGGCGGCGAACTTGACTACCTGACCGGCGACTACCTGGCCGAACTGACGATGTTGATCCTGGGCCGGGACAAGATGAAGAGCCCCGATCGGGGCTATGCCAAGACGTTCCTGACCCAACTGGAGAAGTGTCTGGGCTTGGCTCACGATCGCGGAGTGCGCATCGTGACCAACGCTGGCGGGCTGAACCCGGCCGGGTTGGCCACCGCCGTCCGCGAACTAGCCGATCGGCTCGGTATCCCGGCGACGGTAGCTCACGTCGAGGGTGACGACCTGCTCCCTCGGGCCGCCGAGCTTGAATTGGGATCGCCGCTGACGGCCAACGCCTATCTGGGCGCCTGGGGCATCGTCGACTGCCTTAATGCGGGCGCCGACATCGTGGTCACCGGGCGCGTCACCGATGCCTCTGTAGTGGTCGGCCCGGCCGCGGCGCACTTCGGCTGGAGTCGAGACGACTACGACCAGTTGGCCGGCGCGGTTGTGGCCGGCCACGTCATCGAGTGTGGGACGCAGGCCACGGGCGGCAACTACGCGTTCTTCACCGAGGTCGACGATCTCGGTCATGCCGGGTTTCCGATAGCCGAGATCCACGCCGACGGCTCGTCTGTGATCACCAAACATTCGAGTACCGGCGGGCAGGTCAGCACCGGCACGGTCACCGCGCAATTGCTCTACGAGATCGGCGGCGCACGCTATGCGAATCCCGACGTGACGACGCGGTTCGACACCATCACGCTCACTGACGACGGACCCGATCGCCTGCAGATCAGGGGTGTTCGCGGCGAGCCGCCGCCACCGACACTGAAGGTGTCACTCAATAGCATTGGCGGCTTCCACAATTCGGTGACCTTTATCCTCACCGGGTTGGCGATCGATTCGAAGGCGGATCTGGTCCGCCGGCAGCTGGAGGCCGCACTGCGCGTCAAGCCGGCGGAGCTGGAGTGGACACTGGCTCGTACCGACCACGTCGACGCCAACACCGAAGAGGCCGCCAGCGCGCTGCTCAGTTGTGTGGTGCGGGATCCGGATCCCGATAAGGTTGGTCGCCAGTTCTCCTCCGCTGCAGTCGAACTCGCCCTCGCGAGCTATCCGGGATTCACCTCGACTGCCCCACCAGGCCAAGGTCAGGTCTACGGGGTCTTCACTCCCGGATACGTTCCGGCCACCGAGGTCAGCCACACCGCAGTGCATTCCGACGGCCGCCGGGTGGCGATCGCACCCGCAACCGCGACTCGGGAACTGGCCGAGGTTGATAGTCCGGCGTTACCCGACCCGCTTGGGCCCGGCCCTACCCGCCGGGTGCCACTCGGCTCTATCGTCGGCGCTCGCAGCGGCGACAAGGGCGGCTCCGCAAACATCGGCATCTGGGTCCGGACCGACGCCCAGTGGCGCTGGCTGGCGCACGCCCTGACCGTCGACAAGCTGCGCGAATTGCTGCCCGAGGCAAAGGATCTGAACATCTCGCGCTGCGTGCTGCCGAATCTGCGTGCGATCAACTTCGTGATCGAGGGCATCCTCGGGCTCGGTGTCGCCTACCAGGCCCGGTTCGATCCGCAGGCCAAAGGCCTGGGCGAATGGCTGCGCAGCCGTCACGTCGATATTCCCGAGGAGCTGCTGCCCGAGGAGATGTTGTGAGTATCTGGACGACGCCTGAGCGTCAACAATTGCGAAAGACGGTGCACGCCTTCACCGAGCGCGAGATCCTGCCCAATGTCGACGAGTGGGAGCGCACGGGCGACCTTCCCCGGGAGCTCCATCTACGGGCCGCTGACGCCGGATTACTCGGCGCAGCCCTGCCGGAGTCGGTCGGTGGCGGTGGTGGTGACGGTGCCGACGCGCTGACCATCAGCGAAGCCCTGCACGAGGCAGGTGCCCCCGGCGGTGTTTACGCATCGCTGTTCACCTGCGGAATCGCCGTGCCGCACATGGCCGCATCCGGTGATCAACGGCTGATCGACGAATTCGTCCGGCCCACGCTGCGTGGCGAACTCATCGGGTCACTGGCGATCACCGAGCCGGGCGGCGGCTCGGACGTCGGACATCTCCGGACCACCGCAACCAAGGACGGCGACGATTACATCGTCAACGGTTCCAAGACCTACATTACTTCCGGGGTGCGCGCCGACTACGTGGTGACCGCGGTTCGCACCGGCGGTCCGGGTGCGGCGGGCGTCTCGCTGCTTGTGATCGAGAAGGGCACACCGGGTTTCGAAGTGACCCGCAAGCTCGACAAGATGGGCTGGCGGTCCTCGGACACCGCGGAGCTGTCCTACACCGATGTACGGGTGCCTGCCGCCAACCTTGTCGGTGCCGAAAACACCGGCTTCGCCCAGATCGCAAGTGCGTTCGTCTCTGAGCGCATCGGCCTTGCAGCCCAGGCATATTCGAGTGCGCAACGCTGCTTGGATCTGACAGTCCAGTGGTGCCGCGACCGCGAGACGTTCGGTCGCCCGCTCATCTCCCGGCAGACGGTGCAGAACACGCTCGCCGAGATGGCCCGCCGCGTCGATGTGGCGCGGGTCTATTCGCGCCACGTGGTCGAACGCCAACTGGCAGGTGATGAAAATCTCATCGCCCCAGTCTGTTTTGCGAAGAACACCGCGGTCGAAGCAGGCGAATGGGTGGCCAACCAGGCCGTGCAACTGTTCGGCGGAATGGGATACATGGCCGAGTCCGAGGTCGAACGTCAATACCGCGATATGCGGATTCTCGGGATCGGCGGTGGCACCACCGAGATCCTCACCAGCCTGGCCGCCAAGATGCTGGGGTACCAATCATGACCGTCTTGCACAGCACCGTCGATGCCGCCTCACCCGCCTTTGCCGAGGCCGCCGGCGCCATGGTCACCAAACTCGCCGAGTTGGACACCGAACTGGCGAAGGCACTGGCCGGTGGCGGGCCGAAATACGTGGAGCGCCATCACTCGCGCGGCAAGTTGACCCCACGGGAGCGGATCGAGTTGCTCGTCGATCCCGACTCGCCGTTCCTGGAACTGTGCCCCTTGGCCGCGTACGGCAGCCCGTTCCAAGTCGGTGCAAGCCTCGTCACAGGTATCGGAATGGTTGAAGGCGTCGAGTGCCTGCTGGTCGCCAACGATCCCACCGTCAAGGGTGGAACCAGTAACCCGTGGACATTGAAGAAGATCCTGCGCTGCAACCAGATCGCGCTCGAGAACCGGCTACCGGTCATCTCGCTGGTCGAATCCGGCGGGGCTGACCTACCGACCCAGAAGGAGATCTTCATCCCGGGCGGTCAGATGTTCCGCGATCTGACCCGGCTCTCCGCAGCGGGAATACCAACGATTGCGCTGGTATTCGGAAACTCTACCGCCGGGGGCGCCTATATCCCCGGCATGTCCGACCACGTGGTGATGATCAAGGACCGCTCCAAGGTGTTCCTCGCCGGCCCCCCGCTGGTGAAGATGGCCACCGGCGAAGAGTCCGACGACGAGTCCCTCGGCGGTGCCGAAATGCACGCCAGAACCTCTGGATTGGCAGACCATTTCGCCGTTGATGAGCGCGATGCCATTCGGATCGGTCGTCGGATCGTCGCACGGCTCAACTGGAAGAAGCAGGGACCCAAACCTCGGCCCGTTGTCGCCCCCCTAGCCGACCCCGAAGAGCTCATCGGTGTCGTACCACCCGATCTGCGCATCCCATTCGATCCCCGGGAAGTGATCGCCCGCATCGTCGACGGCTCCGACTTCGATGAATTCAAGCCGATGTACGGCAGTTCACTGGTCACCGGCTGGGCAAACCTGCACGGCTTCCCGATCGGCATCCTGGCCAACGCCCGCGGCGTGCTGTTCAGCGAGGAGTCGCAGAAGGCGACCCAGTTCATTCAGCTGGCGAATCGCTCGAACACACCACTGTTGTTCCTGCACAACACAACCGGGTACATGGTCGGCAAGTCTTACGAGGAAGGCGGCATGATCAAACACGGCTCGATGATGATCAATGCCGTATCCAATTCGACCGTTCCGCACATCTCACTGCTGATCGGCGCCTCCTACGGCGCGGGCCACTACGGCATGTGCGGGCGGGCTTACGATCCGCGGTTCCTATTCGCTTGGCCCAGCGCTAAATCCGCGGTGATGGGTGGAGCACAGTTGGCCGGGGTGCTCTCGATCGTCAGCCGCGCGGCGGCCGAAGCGCGGGGTCAGACTGTCGACGAGGATGCCGACGCAGCATTGCGAGCGGCCGTCGAGGCCCAGATCGAAGCAGAGTCGCTCCCGATGTTCCTTTCTGGCCGGCTTTACGACGACGGTGTCATCGACCCGCGAGACACCCGCACAGTCCTGGGAATGTGCCTGTCCGCCATCGCCAATGGCCCGATCGAGGGGACGTCGAACTTCGGCGTCTTCAGGATGTGAGTCCACAAGTGATCACACGAGTCCTCGTCGCCAACCGCGGCGAGATCGCCCGGCGGGTCTTCGCAACCTGCCGGCGTATGGGTATCGCGACCGTCGCCGTCTACACCGATCCGGACGCCACAGCACCGCATGTCGCCGAAGCCGATGCGCGGGTGCGCCTCGAAGGCAATACCGGTTACCTGGATAGCGCGCAGTTGATCGCCGCCGCACGCGCGGCAGGTGCGGACGCCATCCACCCGGGTTACGGATTCCTCTCCGAGAATGCCGATTTCGCCTCGGCCGTTATGGATGCCGGCCTGACGTGGATCGGGCCGCCGGTCGCTGCCGTCGCGGCCATGGGTTCCAAGATCGAAGCCAAGAAGATGATGGCCGCCGCCGGGGTTCCGGTGCTGGCCGAACTCGATCCCGACTCCATCACCGATGCCCAACTTCCAGTACTGGTGAAGGCTTCCGCCGGCGGCGGTGGGCGCGGTATGCGGGTGGTGACCGACCTGTCAGCCCTTCCCGGCGAAGTGGCGGCGGCTCAGCGTGAAGCGCAGTCCGCCTTCGGCGACCCCACGGTGTTCTGCGAGCGATACCTACCAACCGGCCACCACGTCGAAGTCCAGGTGCTCGCCGACCAGCACGGCACGGTCTGGGCAGTCGGCGAACGGGAATGCTCCATCCAACGGCGCCACCAGAAGGTCATCGAAGAAGCACCGTCACCCCTTGTCGAGCGCATCCCTGGCATGCGGGATCGACTGTTCGAAGCGTCCCGATTGGCCGCCGGCGCAATCGGTTATGCCGGTGCGGGAACCGTCGAGTTCCTGGCTGACGACAGTGGTGAGTTCTTCTTCCTGGAGATGAACACCCGACTGCAGGTCGAACATCCCGTCACCGAATTGACCACCGGACTCGACCTGGTGGAGCTGCAACTACTAGTCGCTGACGGTGATCGGCTTGCCGAAAGTCCGCCCGCTGCCAGAGGGCATTCCATCGAGGCCCGGCTGTACGCCGAGGACCCGGCACACGACTGGCGGCCACAGGCCGGACTGGTCCACCGATTCGCAGTGCCGGGCGCCACCACGGAATTCGGGTTGGCCGCAGGCACCGGGGTGCGGCTGGATTCCGGAATCGTCAACGGGTCAACGGTATCGATCTTCTACGACCCGATGCTGGCCAAGGTGATCTCCTACGCCCCGAATCGCCGCCGCGCGGCCCAGGTGCTTGCCGACGCAATGCGCCGGACCCGCCTGCACGGTGTCCGGACCAATCGCGATCTGCTGGTGAACGTGCTGCAGCACCCTGCTTTCGTCGCAGGAGACACCGACACGGCCTTCTTCGACACCCACGGTCTGTCGGAACTGGCCAGCCCGCTAGCTGATGACAGCGCGGTTCGCCTATCGGCAGTAGCTGCGACGCTCGCCGACGCGGCCCACAACCGGGCGTCGGCGCCCGTCCTAGGTGACATCCCCAGCGGCTGGCGGAACGTCCTATCGGGATACCAGCACAAGACATTTCGGGACGCCGAGGAGCGCGAGCACGACGTCCGCTACCGCTTCACCCGGTCGGTCCTGACGCTGCCGGACGATCAGATCTCCGTGACGTCAGCAACCCCCGACGAGGTGGTTCTCGCCGACGCGAGAGGAGTGGCAACTGCTTTCGCAGTGGCGCGCTACGGCGCCGACTCCTACGTTGACTCGCCGCTTGGGTCCGTCGTCCTTACCGAGATTCCGCAACTGCCAGAACCTGGGTCGGTCGTCGAGCAGGGATCGTTGGTCGCTCCCATGCCCGGTTCGGTGATCAGGGTAGGCGCCGCCGTCGGCGACGCCGTCACCGCCGGGCAACCGCTGATCTGGCTGGAGGCAATGAAGATGGAACACACCATCACCGCCCCGGCCGATGGCGTGGTGACCCAATTCAATGTCGACGTCGGCCAGCAGGTCGAGGTGGGAACCGTACTCGCCCGGGTGGAGACACCGGAGTCAGCAACTGAAGGAGAATCGTGACAGACACCAGCTTCATCGAAAGCGCCGAACGTCAGGCCTTGCGCAAGGCCGTCTCAGCAATGGCGGCGAGCTACGGTTCGGAGTACTACCTGGAGAAGTCGCGCTCCGGGCAGCACACCGACGAATTGTGGCAAGAGGCAAGCCAGCTCGGCTTCATCGGCGTCAACCTCCCGGAGGAGTATGGCGGCGGCGGTGCCGGGATGTACGAGTTGTCGTTGGTCATGGAGGAGATGTCCGCCAGCGGCTGCGCGCTGCTGATGATGGTGGTCTCCCCCGCCATCAACGGCACGATCATCAGTAAGTTCGGCACAGACGAGCAGAAGCGCCGGTGGATCCCCAGCATCGCCGATGGCTCTCTCACAATGGCGTTCGCGATCACCGAGCCGGACGCCGGCTCCAATTCGCATCGCATCACCACCACCGCGCGCCGTGACGGCAGCGACTGGATCCTGTCCGGTCAGAAGGTGTACATCTCCGGACTCGATCAGGCTCAGGCCGTGCTGGTGGTCAGCCGCACCGAGGACAAGAAGACCGGCAATCTGCGGCCGGCGCTATTCGTCGTTCCCACCGATGCGCCGGGGTTCACCTTCACCAAGATCGAGATGGAACTGATCAGCCCGGAGAGCCAGTTCCAGGTGTTCATCGATGACGTCCGGCTTCCCGCCGACGCTCTTGTCGGGTCGGAGGACGCCGCGATCGCCCAACTGTTCGCTGGCCTGAACCCCGAACGAATCATGGGTGCCGCCAGCGCAGTCGGTATGGGCCGCTTTGCAATCGACAAGGCCAGCGACTACGTCAAGACCCGACAGGTGTGGAAGACCCCCATCGGTGCGCATCAGGGCATCTCGCATCCGTTGGCCCAGACCTACATCGAGGTTGAACTGGCAAAGCTGATGATGCAGAAGGCCGCCACCTTGTACGACGCCGGTGACGATGCCGCCGCTGCCGAGGCCGCGAACATGGCGAAATACGCTGCCGGCGAGGCGTCTACGCGCGCAGTCGACCAAGCCATTCAGTCGCTCGGCGGCAATGGCCTCACGAAGGAGTACGGGATCGCCGCCATGATGGGCGTCGCCCGCCTGTCCCGCATCGCGCCGGTGAGCCGGGAGATGATCCTCAACTTCATCTCCCAGACGTCGCTCGGTCTGCCGCGGTCCTACTGAGATGGATGTCCTGGTCGCCTACAACGTTGAGGGCGCCGTTGCGCGGCTGACCCTGGACTCGCCGCACAACCGCAACGCCTTGTCGACTCGGCTGATCGAGCAGTTGCACGACGGCTTGCGCTCGGCAGTCGCGGACCCGGCGGTGCGCGTGCTGGTCCTGGGCCACACTGGCGGCACGTTCTGCGCCGGCGCAGACCTGAGCGAAGCCGCCGGCGGTGACCCGTTCGAAGCGACCGTGGCCAGGACCCGGGAATTGGCCACGCTGCTGCGGGCCATCGTCGAATGTCCGCTGCCTGTTGTCGCGGCGATCGACGGTCATGTCCGTGCAGGCGGGCTCGGACTGGTCGGCGCCTGCGATATCGCGGTCGCGGGTCCGCGCAGCACATTCGCCTTAACCGAGGCTCGTATCGGCGTTGCACCCGCGATCATCTCGCTGACGCTGCTGCCCAAGTTGGACAGCCGCGCGGCGGCCCGCTACTACCTCACCGGCGAGACGTTCAACTGCGAGCGAGCCGCCGAGATCGGACTGATCACGGTGGCCGCCGACGACGTCGCAGCGGCGGTCGACGGCTTGGTGGCCGATCTGCGCCGAGGCTCCCCACAAGGTCTGGCCGCGTCGAAGGCGTTGACCACCGCATCCGTCCTCGCCGGATTCGATCGGGACGCCGATCGGCTCGCCTCCGAATCGGCACGTTTGTTCGTCTCCGACGAGGCGCGCGAGGGCATGATGGCGTTTCTGCAGAAACGCCCCCCCAGCTGGATCGAGTAGACACGCGGCAGATCAACGATCTGCCTTGCTGTGGTGCCTGCGATCCGTACGCTCGAAAGCAATGAGGAAATCGACCAGGCGGGATGCAGCGGCGCAACCCGCAGATAACGACCGCATCGAGGTCGCGCAGCTGATCATCGAATCAGCCGCTCAAGGACGTCTGCAGCAAAACGAATACGAGGAGCGGCTAGCCAAGGCCTACTCAGCGGAATCATTCCGGGAACTCGACCGGCTCACCCGAGACCTGCCAGGCTCGGCCGAGGCGTCGCATCGCGGGCGTTCCCGTAAGCCTGCACCGTCCACTCTGCTGCTGGCCATCATGAGCGGGTTTGAACGGCGCGGACGCTGGCCGGTGCCGAGCCGCTTGACCACCTTCGCGTTGTTCGGTGGCGGCGTGGTGGATCTGCGCTACGCCGACTTCACCGCACCTGATGTCCAGATCAACGCCTACTCGATCATGGGTGGGCAAACCATCTTGGTGCCGCCGGAAGTGAACGTCGAAGTCCACGGCGTCGGGGTGATGGGCGGGTTCGACCACCAAGTCGTTGGCGAGGGCACTCCTGGTGCGCCGAAGGTGACCGTCCGCGGCTTCTCACTGTGGGGCGGGGTGGGCATCAAGCGCAAGAATCGCAAGGCCCTCGGCTCAGACTGACTCCCGCTGCTCCAGAAATGCTTCGGCCCCTTCCCAATTGGGAAGGGGCCGAAGCATTTTCGCCATGACGAGACGCCTAGCTGTCGCCCTTAGACGCGCTGGCCGAATCGCTGGACGAGCTGCTGTCGCTGCCCGCCGACTTCTTGGCGCCACCCAGGGCCGAACGAACCTTTGTGGTGATCTTCGATAGCGGGTTCTCGGCCCGCGTCTTGCCGGGCTTGGCCGACGCCGAGTGGCCACCAGCTGAGCCGGCCGAATCGCTGGACTCCGCCGCATCTTTGATGCCCGCCGGAGCGTCGGTTGCAGCGGGGGCATCCTTTGCGTCCGCCGAGTCAGCAGCGGAAGAGGCGGTCTTTGACCCGCCGACTGCCGCCTTCGGGGTCGCCGAATCGGCCGCAGCCGAAGCAGCCGACACCAACGAGTCAGACGCTGCAGACGACTCAGGCGCCGTCTCGCTGGCTGCAGCCAACGTCGCGGTAGCTCCCGCCGCCGGGACAGCGGCGGACGACGGGATGTTGCCGGCGATCGAGGTCGAGATGTAGCCCAAGATCGCGGACAGCCCCGGAGTGCCGTAGTTGTAGGTTCCGGTGGGAGTTACACCGAAGAAGTACAAGCCGGCAAGATTGCCCGCCCCCACCTTGACCGGGCCGATGTCAACCGCTGGCACGAGAACCGTTGCCAGCGATACGGCCGCACTTTGCAGGGTCGTCGTCACGCCAACATGGAAGATGGTGTTAGCGAGCTGACCGATCGCAGAGTCTTGCCCGAAGGCCTGGCTGAGGCCGACGTAAATGACCGCGCCCACACCTGAATAGGCAGCGTTGGGATTGCCACCGTTAAGCCATCCGACTTCGAAGTAGTAGTTGTAGAGGTCAGTGTCCACCGTGCCGTACAGGGTGGTGTCGACCAGGTAATACAACACACCCGCGGCACCGGTCAGATAGATCGGGTTTTGGTCGTAGTAATACCCACTCGGCTTGTCAGCGCCCGCGGGGTAATAGGCCACCGGGCCGTTGAGTTCGGGGTAATAGGGGTCGGAGACGTAGGGCGCCGAACCATCCGCATTCGCGGGATACAGCACGCTCGGATCGAACGGATCGCCATTCGTCTTGCAGCACGCCCCGATGTAGTTGCCCCAACCATTCCAGTAGGCGTTCGAGATGCCCTCAATGGTGATGTCAGACAACGCCATCAGTTCGTAGTTCGCGCTCACCGAGCGCGCCGATCCGCTGACGAGGTCCTGACTCGGGACGAGCGTGGGCGAAGCGGCCACGATTGCGGCAGCGCTGGCCACTGCCGCCCCTGTTACGAGAAAGGGCCGTTTGCGATTCCCCATTACTGATCCCCTTTGGTTGGGTGCTGGTCCGTCACGCTGTGACGAACTCTTCGATTACCTGATACGAAGCTGAGAGCGTCCTGATAAATACTAAGCCGCAGTTTGCCGCCTAGCAAGCGAAAGGAGCCGAATTGACGGTTGGAGTAATTCTCATTCGCCACACCTGCCACACCTGACGGGATGGGCGTGACCAGCGGCAACAGTTTAGCGCTGCGGATTGCCGCCATCTCGGCCGGCGCGGCCGTTACGGCCCGGTGAAGTGTTTGCCCAGAAATGCCGCTCATCGGATGGCCTCACCCCCTCCTTCGCCTGGACCGCAAGTAATCGCCCACCACCGCCGCACCGAGGCCGTCGAGATCAGGAACCACAACCCGGCCCTCCACCCGACGGGCGACCTGATCGATGAACCGGGCCAAGCCCGGATCGCTGCCCAGCCGGAAGATGGTGACCTGGGCGCCGAGCCTAGCGACTTCATCGAAACCACGCACAGTGTGGGCAATCGTGCGGGGATGCGGCGGGTAGTCAAAGAAGACTGACGAATCTTCGACATGCGCGGTCGGTTCACCGTCCGTCACGATCAATACCACCGGCTGGGCGTTTGGGTGGCTACGCAAATGCCGGACAGCCAAGGCCAACGCGTGGTGAAGGTTGGTGCCCTGTTCATAGACGCCCTCCAGGCCGGTCAGCTCTGCCGCGGTTACTGTTCGGGCATATCGACCGAAGGCGACGATTTGTAACACATCGGATCGAAACCGGGTGCTGACCAGGTGATTGAGTGCCAGAGCAGTGCGTTTCATCGGCAGCCATCGGTTCTCCATGACCATCGAGAACGAGGTGTCGACCAGTAGCGCCACCACCGCCTGGGTGCGTGTCTCGGTCTCCGAGACCTCGACGTCGTCGACCGTCAGACGGAGCGGAGCGCGGCCCTCATGAGATGCGGCCGTGCGGAGTACCGCGTTCGTGATCGTTCGGGTGACATTCCACGGTTCGGAGTCGCCGAACGCCCACGGCCGGGTGGCGCCGGTCAGTTCACCTGCGGCACCGGCGCGACGGGTGTCGCGCTCGCCGTGACGTCCGGACAGTTGTTGCGCTACGTCCCGAAGCGCGGCCTGACCAAGCTGCCGCATCGCCGTTGGTGAAAGCCGCCACTGGCCGTCCGCTCCGCGATCGAGGAATCCCTGGTTCATCAGCGCCCGCTCGAGGTCGGCGAGCGTGTGCGCATCGATGGCGGCCTGATCGCCCAGCTGGCGCGCAAGCGCGTCTAAATCGACGTCGTCCATCGTCGCGCCGGCATAACTCTGGGACAGCTGGTCGGCCAGCTGCTCCAACTCGGCGATGTCAGCCAACGCCTGCGTCGCCTGACCCATGCCCATCGGGTTGTCGCCGGAGAACTCCGACGATCCCGACCAGTCCTCGCCCGGACGAGCCGCCCGCAGCTGACTATCGAGCCGGTTCAGCGCATTCATCAGCTGAGGCGAACCGAATGCCTGCTGCGCCAAGGCGTCCAGTTCAGCCCGCTGTTCGGCGCTGAGGCTGTTGCGGAACCGCTGTGCTGCCGCCGCCCGCCTGGCCAGGGAATCCAGCAGTTCCTCGACATTGCGTGGGTTCTCCGGGAAGTGCTGGCCATGCTTGGCCATGAAGTCCTCGAAGTCTTGACTGGTGTCCTCACCGCGGGAGTGCTTCTCAAGCAGGTCGTTGAGATCGTCGAGCATCTCATTGACCGCTTGGCGGTCCTCGTCGGTGGCGTTCTCCAGGGCCTGCTTCATGCCGGCGAACCGCTGATCCAGCATCTCCCGGCCGAGCAAATCCTTGATCTGTTCATATTTCTGCCGCGCCTCGGTGCTGCGCCAGTCGTAGCCGGAGAGCTCCTGAACCGCCTTGGCCGGCGACGGCGCCAGCGACTCGATCTGCAGCTCGGCGAAGCGAGCATCATCGTCGAGCGCCCTGGCGAGTTCCTTACGTTCAGCCAGAACCGCCTGGTCGAGCAGCTTCTTGATTTCCTGCAATGTTCCGTCAAGGTTGTTGCGGTTCAACAGTTCTCGCCGACGCCGATTCACCTCGGCAGCCAGCCGATCGGTCCCCCGGGTGTCTTTGGTGCCGCGGCGCAACAGTTCGGACAGCGCCCGCCGCGGGCTGCTGCCCGCCATGACGTCCTCGCCGATCTGTTCCAGCGCATCACGCAGATCTACCGGAGGCGCCAACGGATCAGGGCCACCGGTGTACGCCGAATACCGGCGGTCAGCCATGGCCGCACTCCTCACCGCGGCTCGTCCCTCGCCGCTTTATCGTCGTACGGCGATCAGCCATGGCCGCACTCCTCACCGCGGCTCGTCCCTCGCCGCTTTATCGTCGTACGGCGATCAGCCATAGACGGTTTCACCTTCGCCGGTGACCTTGTCGATCCGCTTCGCCAAATACAGCGCCTCAAGGGCGAGTTCCAGCGCGGCCGCGCGTTCTCCGTCGGTCTCTGCGGCCAGCCGCTCGGCGATGGCATCGATCACCGGTAGCCCAGGGAGTGCTGCCAGCACATCTTTGGCGGATACCAGTTCACCCGTGGTGACCGCTGAACCCGCCTCGACCGCGGCGACCAAGGATCCGACGTCGATCCCGCCGAGCAGACGCTGCGCGGTGTCTGCGGTCGCCCGGCGCAGCAGGTGCTCCAATATCGCTTGCTCCCGGCCTTCCTCACCGGATTCGAACTCCAATTTGCCTCGCAGTACGTCGATCACGGTCTCGAGGTCGACGACTCTGGCCACTGGGTCTTCCTCGCCGAGGACCGCGCCGCGGTGCCGCGCTGCCGCCGCCACTGTCTCGGCGGCCGCGATGGCGAACCGAGCCGAGACGCCGGATCGCTGATCCACTGAGCTCGACTGCCGCAGATGGCGGGCGAACCGTGCGGTGATCTCGATCAGATAGGTCGGCACCTGAGCGGTCAGGTGCGCCTCCTGGGTGATGAGCGCTACCTCCGCGTCGAGTTCACGCGGGTAGTGGGTGCGAATTTCGGCGCCGAACCGGTCCTTCAGCGGGGTGATGATCCGCCCGCGATTGGTGTAGTCCTCGGGGTTGGCGCTGGCCACCACCAACACATCCAGCGGCAGTCGCAGCGTGTATCCCCTGACTTGAATGTCGCGCTCCTCCATCACATTGAGCATCGAGACTTGGATTCGCTCAGCCAAGTCGGGCAGTTCGTTGACGGCCACGATGCCGCGATGGGCGCGCGGGATGAGGCCGAAGGCGATGGTCTCCGGGTCGCCGAGTGTCCGCCCTTCGGCGACCTTGATCGGGTCGATATCACCGATCAGGTCGGCGACGCTGGTGTCCGGGGTGGCGAGTTTCTCGGTATAGCGTTCGCTGCGGTGCCGCCAGGCCACCGGCAACTGATCCCCCAATTCGGCTGCCCGGCGGATCGATTCCGGGGTGATCGGCGTGTAGGGATGCTCTGCGAGTTCGGCCTCGGCGATCACCGGAGTCCACTCATCGAGGAGGTTCTGCAGCGACCGCAGCAGCCTCGTCTTGCCCTGACCTCGCTCGCCGAGGAGGACGAAGTCGTGGCCGGCGATCAGCGCCCGCTCCAGCTGCGGAAGCACTGTGGTCTCGAACCCGAAGATTCCGGGCCAGATTGCTTTACCGTCCGCCAGCGCGGTCAGGAGGTTCTCTCGAATCTCCTGCTTGACAGTGCGCTCACGGTGTCCGGCGGCGCGCAGTTCGCCGAGGGTGCGGGGAAGGTGAGTGGGCGCGGAGGGTGGGGTCACGTCTCCAAAGTACGGCGCGCAGGGTTAGTGAGCGAAGTGGCGGGCGCCGGTGAGATATAACGTCACCCCGGCCTTCGCCGCGGCGGCGTTGACCTCTTCGTCGCGCACCGAACCACCGGGGTGCACAATCGCCGTCACGCCAGCCTCAGCGAGGGTCTCCAGCCCATCCGGGAACGGGAAGAACGCGTCGGAAGCCGCGACCGCGCCCTGCACCCGTTCACCGCCCCGCTCGACCGCCAAACGTGCCGCGTCGACCCGGTTGACCTGACCCATGCCGACACCGACCGTGGCGCCGTCCGCAGCGATGACGATCGCGTTGGACTTGACCGCGCGACAGGCGCGCCAGGCGAACTGCAGGTCGGACAACGTCGACGGCGCTGCCAGCAACCCCGCCCCCAGCGTCCAGGTGGCCGGGTCGTCGCCGGGCGCGTCGATACCATCGCGCTCCTGCATCAGCAGGCCACCGGTGATCTGCCGGATCTCCACCCCACCCACCGGGGGTTGGGCGGACACCAGCACTCGAATGTTCTTCTTGCGCGCCAGGATCTCGACCGCCCCGGGCTGATAAGCCGGCGCGACGATCACTTCGGTGAAGATCTCCGCGACGCGCTCCGCCATCTCGACGGTGACCTCGGCATTGCAAGCGATCACCCCGCCGAAGGCACTGAGCGGATCGCACTCGTGAGCCTTGTGATGGGCGTCGGCGACCGACACTGACGAGATCGCGATGCCGCACGGATTGGCGTGCTTGATGATGGCGACGCACATCTGCTGATGGTCGAACGCCGCCCGCCAGGCCGCGTCGGCATCGGTGTAGTTGTTGTACGACATCTCTTTTCCATGCAACTGCTGAGCCTGCGCCAAGCCGGGCCAGCCCACGTCGTCGCTGTACAAAGCGGCCCGCTGATGCGGGTTCTCGCCGTAGCGCAACGACGCTGTCCGCCGCCAGGTCCGGCCGAACCACGGGGGTAGATCGGCGGTCCCGGCAGCCTCTTCTTCGGGCGCCAGCGTGGCGTCCATCCAGCTGGCAACCGCGACGTCGTATTCCGCGGTATGCCGGAACGCCAACGCGGCCAACTTCTTGCGCTCGGACAGTGTGAAACCGCCCGCGCGCACCGCGGCCAGGACACCGTCATATCCGAGCGGGTTCACCACAACAGCCACACTCGCGTGGTTCTTGGCCGAAGCCCGCACCATCGACGGGCCGCCGATGTCGATCTGCTCGACGCACTCGTCGACCGCGGCACCGGAGTCCACCGTCTCACTGAACGGGTAGAGGTTCGCCACCACTAGGTCGAAGGGCGCGATCTTCAGCTCGTCCAGCGCCGTGACATGCGCAGGGTTGCGGGTGTCCGCGAGCAGGCCGGCGTGGATGTGCGGGTGCAGGGTCTTCACCCGGCCGTCGAGCACCTCCGGAAATCCGGTGACGACCTCCACCGGCGTGACCGGAATTCCTTTGTCAGCAATGGTTTTGGCTGTCGAACCAGTGGAGACGATCTCGACTCCGGCCTCATGCAGGCCCTCGGCCAGCGGGATCAGTCCGCTCTTGTCGTACACGCTGATCAGTGCGCGCCGAATCGGTCGCTTGCCCGCCCCGTTTGCAGATGTCATCCTATGGTCGCCTTTCTACCGCTCCAGGTCACACCGCGAGTTGCCAGCGCGGCCAGCACGTCCACTAGGAGTTGTCTCTCGACCACCTTGATGCGTTCGTGCAACGTGGATTCATCATCGTCGTCGAGCACCGGAACAGCCTGCTGCGCGAGGATCGGGCCGGTGTCCACCCCGGCGTCGACCAGATGCACGGTACAGCCGGTCACCCGGACGCCGTAATCGAGAGCGTCGGGCACCGCATGAGCCCCGGGAAACGCCGGCAGTAACGCCGGGTGGGTGTTGACCACCTTGCCCATGAATCGGGAAAGAAATTCCGGCCCAAGGATTTTCATGAACCCAGCGGACACGATCAGGTCGGGGTTGTGCGCGGCGGTCGCGTCCGCGATGGCGGCGTTCCATTGTGCGCGGTCGTCGTAATCACGCAGTCGCACGCAGAACGTCGGAATCGACGCCGACGACGCGATCTCAGTGGCGCGGCAGTCCCGGTCAACGCCGACGGCGACCACCCGGGCGGGATAGTCACCGACGGCGGCTTCGAGAAGAGCCTGAAGCAACGAACCGGTCCCCGATGCCAGAACGACGAGCCGTGCCGGCGCACTCGGGGGCACGCGGAGCGGTTGCTGCACGGCGATGAGCCTAATCGGACGAACGTGAGCGCTCGCCCGGACCGGGGGCTATTCCGTCGTCGATATCGTCATCGACGACCATCAGGTCCTCGACGTCTTCGGCGTCGGGCGCGGGTCGAACAGGTCGGGCGAGTATCGGTTGCGGCGCAGTCTCGGGCTCCGAATCGTCGGCAGTAACGTCAGGGCGGGATTCGCCGGGAATTCCCGCCGTGGCGTTACCCTCGGCGCCCTCGGCGCCGGGGTCGGGGTCGATCGTAGGGAAGACGATCGGTTCGGTGAGCGGATCGCCGTCAGACTCCAGCGCGGCCTTCGGAGCGGGCACGCGTTTGGGCCGCCGGACGACACCGCCGGTCATCACGACCGTCAGTCCCCCCACAGCCACGAACCACAGGAACACCGCCGGACCGAACGTGGCCTGGTCGACGCCGACGTCGCCGAAGTTGCCCAACGGCCCCCCAGCCGCATAGCCGAGTACGGCCATCATCACGGCGGCCAACGCGGCGGCGGAAACCAGCTTCGCCACAGCAGTCGGCATCGGCAGTGGCCGACGTGCGCACTGCTGGCCCAGCGCCACCGCGGATACCGCGCCGATGATCAACAACGCCACCCACACAGGTCCGAGCGGGGGCGTCGGAACCGCAGCCAGGATCGGCAACGCCGGAATGTCACCGCCGAAAACGGTGAACGGGCTGAACGTCGCGAACCCGATATGAGCGCTTGAGCCGACGGCCATCGCGGCGGCGCCGACTATGACGTTCGGCGCGTACAACGCGGACAGCAGCGTGAGGCTCAGCTGCCCGAAGAACGAGTCGGTGATGGCATAGAGCTGGTGCATCGTGCCCCAGTGCAAGACCAGCGAAGCTGCAGTAACAACCCCGGACAGGCCCAGCAGCGCCACGACACCGGCCACCGCGGCGCGCAGGCCGTCGGGCAACCACGTCGGTAGCCGCAAACCCAGCACCGTGCGGCTGCCGACCCGCGAGCCCACTCCAATGGCGGCGCCAATGCCGTGCACCACCAGCACTCCGGAGAAGGCGCGCAACGCATTCGGCGTCTGAAGTTCGGTAATCACCGATGAGGCGTCGTGAATCATGGCCAGGGCGATCGCGGCGATCAGCAGCGGACCTCCGAGCGCCGATGCCACCACCCAGCGGATCACGAACCACGACGCCCGAGGGGTCATCGCCTGCGCCGTCGTGCGGGCTGTCCCCCACACCATCAGCAACACCGGCAACAGGGGTAGGACCGCCAGTTGGTGGCCGGCAATCGAGATCGGTACCTGATGAACGGCGAGCCAAATGCTGGCAACCGCGCCGAGAGTGCCGGTCATATCGCTGTTCGCGATGACGAGTTGCAGCAGCGTCACCGCGGCGATGATGACCAGTGCCACCAATGACGGGCCGAATGCGACCCGGACCAGGTCACGCGCCTGGTACGCACCTGCTGGACGTGTCACGGCCGAGCCGGCTACCGGTAGGGACCCATGACCGGCCTGGACGGCCCGGTCAGGACGGCTTCGAGCCCGACTGCGGCTCCGATGATGGCTCCTGTGCAGGCTGAACTGGCTGGCCGGACTCGGACTCCTGCCGTTGGCCGCTCGATGGCGGCGGGCTGAAGCTCGGGAATCCGGTCGGTGGGGTGGGCGGGCCGTCTTGCGGGCCATACCCGCCTGTTGACGGTCCAGACGGATATCCGCCGCCGTACTGCGGGTAATCGGGTCGCTGTAACGGCGAGCCCTGCAGCGGGGGGCCCTGCGAGACAGGCTGGCCCCAATAACCGGCCGGCGGCGGTCCGTAGGCGAATTGGTCGCCGTACTGGTAGCGGACGCGCGGCGCCGGCGCAGTGATCAGCCCGGCTTCGAGCAACAGCACCGCGGCTGCCGCGATCGCTTGCAACAGGGTGAAACCCAGCACGAGCCACAGTGCCCATCCAATGGCGAAGCCCGGCGGCTTGCTGACCACCTGGGCGATCACCAGCAGCACCGACATGACCGCCGCGACGGCCACAATTGCGTTGTAGTTCTTGGCCTTCGGCAAGATCCCGACCGCGGCCAACAGTGCGGCCAACAGCGTCGCGATGATCGGGTAGCCACCGCCGCTCCCGCTGAGTTCCGCTCCCCCAAACGGCCCTACATCGGCGGACACCGTCAACACCGGCCCGAAGGACGACAGGTACGCGGCCAAACCCAGCACCACCACGGAGGTGGTGAGGTACACGGGCAGCCTGCTCGGCTCGGGCTGAATCGGCGGGTATGACGGGCCACCTGGGCCATATCCCCCGGGCGGCTGCGACGGCGGGTAGCCCGGATTGACGGGCGGGTAGGTCATGGAACCCACGCTAGCGCACGCCAAGGTGGGGACGAGGCCACCATCGGGCGTGTCCCCCCAGCGCCCGGGCCTTGCCATGCCGGACTGGAACACGTTCTAATCCTGGGCATGCGATACAGCCTCGTGCTCTTCACCAGCGACCGCGGAATCACTCCGGCAGCGGCGGCCAAGCTTGCGGACGACCACGGGTTCGACACCTTCTACGTCCCCGAGCACACCCACATCCCGGTCAAGCGCGAAGCCGCCCACCCATCGACCGGAGACGAGTCGCTGCCCGACGACCGCTATACCCGCACGCTGGACCCGTGGGTCAGCCTGGCCACGGCGTGCGCCGTCACCTCCCGGGTCCGACTGGCGACCGCGGTCGCGTTGCCCGTCGAGCACGACCCCATCACGCTGGCGAAGTCGATTGCCACCCTGGATCACCTGTCCGGGGGACGGGTGAGCCTCGGGGTTGGTTTCGGCTGGAACACCGACGAGATGGCCGACCACAACGTGCCACCGGGCCGCCGGCGCACCATGCTGCGCGAATACATCGAGGCCATGCGTGAGTTGTGGACGAAGGAAGAGGCCGCCTACGAAGGCGAATTCGTCAACTTCGGCCCCAGTTGGGCCTGGCCCAAGCCGGTGCAGGAACACGTCCCAGTCCTAGTGGGCGCGGCCGGCAACGAGAAGAACTTCAAGTGGATCGCGCGCACTGCCGACGGCTGGATCACCACCCCGCGTGACTTCGATCTCGACGGGCCTGTCAAGCAATTCCAGGACATCTGGGCCGCCGCCGGACGAGCTGGCACGCCAGAGATCGTGGCGCTCGACTTCAAGCCGATCCCGGAGAAGCTTGCGCACTGGCAGCAGTTAGGGGTCACCGAGGTGCTGTTCGGCTTGCCCGATAGGTCCGCTGACGACGTGGCTTCTTACGTCGAGCGGCTGGCGGGCAAGCTGGCGGCTCTGTAGGAGCCCGTCGCGAGAGTTAGAGCGACTTCAGAATCTCCCGGGCGAGTGCGGCGGTCTCCGACGGCGTCTTCCCAACCTTGACCCCGGCCGCCTCAAGGGCTTCCTTCTTGGCGGCTGCGGTACCCGACGAACCCGACACGATCGCGCCGGCGTGGCCCATCGTCTTGCCCTCGGGAGCGGTGAAGCCGGCGACATAACCGACGACCGGCTTGGACACGTTGGCCTTAATGTAGTCGGCGGCCCGCTCCTCGGCGTCGCCGCCGATCTCACCGATCATGACGATGAGCTTGGTGTCGGGATCCTTCTCGAAGGCCTCGATCGCGTCGATGTGCGTGGTTCCGATGACCGGGTCGCCGCCGATACCGATTGCCGTGGTGAACCCGAAATCCCTTAGCTCGAACATCATTTGATAGGTCAGCGTGCCGGACTTGGAAACCAAGCCGATCGGACCAGTCCCGGTGATGTTCGCCGGCGTGATGCCGGCCAGCGCCACATCAGGGGTGATGATGCCGGGGCAGTTCGGCCCGATGATCCGGGTCTTCAAACCCTTATCGACGTTATACGCCCAGGCATATGCACTGTCCTGCACCGGAATTCCCTCGGTGATTACCACCAGCAATGGAATCTCGGCGTCGATGGATTCGATGATCGCGTCCTTGGCGAACTTCGGCGGCACGAAGGCCACCGAGACGTTCGCGCCCGTCTTCTCCATCGCCTCGGCAACAGTGCCGAATACGGGTAGCGCGATGCTCTTGCCGTTCTTATCCACCTGCGAGACAGTCGTTCCGGCCTTGCGGGCGTTCACCCCACCGACGACGTTCGTGCCCGCCTTCAGCATCAGTGCGGTGTGCTTGGTTCCCTCGCCACCGGTGATGCCCTGGACGATGACCTTGGACTCTGCGTTCAGGAAAATCGACATAATCTGTTGGGTCCCTTACTTGTTCGCCAGCTCGGCGGCCTTGTCGGCGCCTGAGTCCATGGTTTCGGCCTGAATGACCAACGGGTGGTTGGCCTCATTGAGGATGCGACGGCCTTCCTCGACGTTGTTGCCGTCCAATCGGACGACAAGCGGCTTGTTCGCGTCGCTACCGAGTTTCTCCAGCGCGCCGACGATTCCGTTGGCCACCGCATCGCAGGACGTGATACCACCGAATACGTTGACGAACACGCTCTTGACCTGCTTGTCGCCCAAGATGATTCCGAGTCCCGCTGCCATCACCTCGGCAGATGCCCCGCCGCCGATGTCGAGGAAGTTGGCTGGCTTCACACCGCCGTGCTTCTCGCCCGCATAGGCGACGACGTCCAGCGTCGACATCACCAAGCCTGCGCCGTTGCCGATCACACCGACCTCGCCGTCGAGTTTGACGTAGTTGAGGTCGTGCTCCTTGGCTTTGAGCTCCAGCGGATCGGTAGCGGCGCGATCCTCGAACTGCGCGTGATCCGGTTGACGGAAGTCAGCGTTGGCGTCCAGCGTCACCTTGCCGTCGAGCGCCAGGATCCGGTCATCCGGCGTACGCACCAGTGGGTTGACCTCGACCAGGGTGGCGTCTTCGGAGACGAAGACTTCCCACAATTTAGCGATCGTCACAGCTGCCGCGTCGAGAACTTCGGCCGGCAGGTGCCCCTGCTCGGCGATCGAGCGGGCGAATGCCAGGTCGACGCCCTTGACCGCGTCAACCGGAACCTTGGCCAACCGATCCGGCTTGGTGGCGGCGACCTCTTCGATTTCCATGCCGCCCTCGACCGAGCACATGGCCAGATACGTGCGATTGGACCGGTCGAGCAGGAACGAAACGTAGTACTCCTCGGCGATGTCACTCGCCTCGGCGACCAGGATCTTCTTGACGACGTGTCCCTTGATGTCCAGGCCGAGGATGTCGTTGGCGTAGTTGTAGGCGTCGTCGGGCGTTGCGGCGTACTTGACGCCACCCGCCTTGCCCCGGCCACCAGTCTTGACCTGCGCCTTGACCATTACGGGCTTGCCGACTTCTTCCGCGATGGCCTTCGCTCCCTCGGCAGTCTCGGTGACCCGGCCCGCGCTGGAGGGGACGTTGTGCTTGGCGAACAGTTCCTTGGCTTGGTACTCGAAAAGATCCATGGGCTCGCTTCTGTTGGGCTGGCGCTATCTGTTTAGGGCTGACGACGAACTTGGGGGAACTCTAAGGACTCCGGGGAACTGTATCGATCCGCGGGATGTCTCCCGGTCGACCCAATTGCCATGTGGCGCATCTCACCAGCTAGTCGTAGTGATTCAACTCACAATCCCCAACGGAATATAGGCATAGGTTGCCAGTTCCATTGCATTTTGGTTAACGTCACTGGGTCCAGATAACGCTTTGGTCACGACGAGGGAGATTTTCGGCCTTGAGACAACAGCGGTCGCGGGTCCCAAACAGAGCCGAAGTGACTGACGTCATTCCGCGTCGCGACCTTGACGGTCTGGAAAGTGCATCCGATCTAGTAGACTCTGGCAAGCGCGCAGCCTTCGATAGCAAAGCTCAGGCCGTGCAATCAGCAGAACTCAACGATATGACTAATACCACTGACTTGAAGCCATTGCGCCTGGTTGTGCCTTCGGAATACGCGGCCGACCAGGAGATTTCGCACGCTGAGCGGCCGCTCTTCAGCAACACCGAAGATACCGATGTGCTGCCGCGTACGCCGCAGCATCGCCGGCAGCCGACCAGCGCGGCCAAGGGCCGGCTGATGATCGCCGCGATGGCCGTCGGCGCTGCGGCCGCCGCTAGCTACTCGGTAACGAATCAGCCACAAAAGGCCGTCACCGTAACCGTCCTAGCAGCGGATAAGGCCCCACTCGACAGCCCCGTTACCACCACACCGCGCGGCATGCAGCTGATCGCAGTCCGTCCGGATGTCACTGCTGCCATTCACAGCGAGGAACTGGCCAACGGCGCAGCGTTCGCCGCTGAGCGTGCCGAGCGAGAAGCTCGCCTCCAGCGGCCGTTGTTCGTGATGCCGACCAAAGGCATCTTCACCTCTGGCTTCGGCTACCGCTGGGGCGCCCTGCACGGCGGCATCGACCTCGCGAACTCGATCGGCACACCGATCTATGCGGCGTCCGACGGCGTGGTCATCGATGCGGGCCCCACTGCGGGCTATGGCGCCTGGGTCAAGCTGCGCCATTCCGACGGCACAGTGACCCTGTACGGCCACGTAAACACCTGGGTGGTCCAGATCGGCCAGCGAGTGTTCGCAGGCGATCAGATCGCCACTATCGGCAACCGGGGCAACTCCACCGGACCGCACCTGCACTTCGAAGTTCTGCTGAACGGCACCAACCGGACTGATCCGGTGCCGTGGCTGGCCGCAAGGGGTCTTTCCGTCGGCCCCTACACCGGCTAAGCCTCTTTGCACCATCGCCTCTTCGTGCCCTCTTCTGCGCCCAAACTCACGTTTCGGCGCAGATGTCCGAGTGCGATGCGCCGTATTGTCGATTTCGGGCGCTGCTAAAGCTTCGATACGGGCGCGTGGTTGTGCATCAACTTGACGCGCCCGGCACTGCCGAAGTCGATCAGCGACATCGCCGACTCACCCATGCCTGACACCTCTTCGACCCGACCCAGGCCGTACTTGTCGTGAGTGACCCTGTCGCCAGCAGTAAGTACCAGCAGCGGCCGCTTCCCCGCGCCGCCGGTGCGCATCGATGACGGACGCGTGCCGAATCCTTCGCCTGCCCCGGCAACGCGGCCGGGTGCACTGAACGACGGCGTCGGATCGGTGCGCCGCCAGTTGATGAGGTGTTCCGGGATCTCTTTCAGGAAACGTGACTCCGGGTTCAACATCGGCTGTCCCCACGACGAGCGGACCCTGGCGCGTGTCACATACAGCAGCTGACGCGCGCGGGTGATCCCGACGTAGGCCAGCCGGCGCTCCTCGGACAGCTCGTTGGGATCTCCAAGTGCCCGCATGTGCGGGAACATGCCGTCCTCCCAGCCGGTCACGAACACCACCGGGAACTCCAGGCCCTTCGCGGTGTGCAGGGTCATCAACGTGACGACGCCGGCATCGTGCTCAGGCAGCTCGTCAGAGTCGGCCACCAGCGACACCCGCTCCAGGAACTCTGCGAGGATCCCGGTCTGCGGGACGTCCACGTCATCGTCATCACTCTCCAGCGCAACCGCGTTGGCTCGGTCTGTGCTGAATTCGTGTGCGACGCTGACCAATTCGTTGAGGTTGTCCAACCTTGCCAAATCTTGTGGATCGCTTGAGGATTCAAGCTCACGGCGGTAGCCGGTGCGCTCTAGAACCGCCTCCACGAGGTCGCCCAGGTCATCATCAAGGCGGCCTCGCAGATCGTCGAGCAGCGCAACGAAACCGGCGATCGCCTTCTCCGAGCGGCTGTTCAGCATCGGCACCCGGCCCTCGGCCGCGGCGACCAGCGCATCGGCGAAGGTGGCACCGGTGTTCTCTGCGTGGATCGCGACACACGCCTCGGCCCGGTCGCCGATGCCCCGTCGCGGAGTGTTGAGAATGCGTCGAAGGCTAACGGCATCGCCGGGATTGTCGAGCACCCGGAGGTAGGCCACGACGTCGCGAATCTCCTTGCGCTCGTAAAACCTAACGCCGCCGACGACCTTGTAGGGGATGCCGGCGCGGATGAACACCTCTTCGATGGGACGCGATGAATTGTTGGTCCGGTAGAACACCGCCACATCGTTGTAGCTGCGTGAGTCCCGGTCCGCCACAGCGTCGATCTCACCGGCGATGAAACGCGCCTCGTCGTGTTCGTTGTCGGCAACGTAGCCAACGATCAGGTCGCCGTCGCCGGCATCGGTCCACAACCGCTTGTCCCGCCGGTTGGCGTTGCGGGAGATCACCGAGTTGGCCGCCGAAAGGATGTTCTGGGTAGACCGGTAGTTCTGTTCCAGCAGAATCGTCGTCGCGTTCGGGAAGTCTCGTTCGAAGTCCTCGATATTGCGGATCGTCGCGCCGCGGAACGCGTAGATCGACTGGTCGGCATCGCCAACGACGCACAACTCGCTGGGGGCGACGGTGTCGGTGTCGGGCGCTGCGACCCCGACCAACTCGCGAACCAGCACGTACTGGGCATGGTTGGTGTCCTGGTATTCGTCGACCAGGATGTGCCGGAAGCGGCGGCGGTAGTACTGGGCTATCTGCGGGAAGTTCTGCAGCACGGCGACGGTCTCGCCGATGAGGTCGTCGAAGTCCAGCGCGTTGGCCGCACGCAAGCGTCGTTGATATTCGCCGAAGACGCTGGCGACGGTCTTCGCCAACTCGTCGGCACCCGGCTCCAGGTCGGCGACCGCCTTCTCGGGACTGATCAGCTCGTTCTTCAGGTTGGAGATGCCGTTGGCGAGCAGCCGAGGTGAGTACCGCTTGACGTCCAGACCCATGTCCTTGCCGATCATCAGGAGCAAGCGGCGGGAGTCGTCGGCGTCGTAAATGGAGAAGTTGGAGTTCAATCCCGGCACCAGAGACGCCTGGTTACGCAAGATGCGCACGCACGTGGAGTGGAACGTCGACACCCACATGTTGCGGGCGCGCGGGCCGATCAGTGCGACCACCCGTTCGCGCATCTCGGCGGCGGCCTTGTTGGTGAAAGTGATGGCCAAGACCTGCCCCGGCCCGACATCACGAGCGGCAAGCAGGTAGGCGATCCGCCTCGTCAGGACCGCCGTCTTGCCTGACCCGGCGCCCGCCACGATGAGCAGCGGCGCGCCCTCGTGCAGCACCGCCTGGCGCTGTTGTGGGTTGAGGCCTTCGAGGAGTTCGGCTGCTTGCGATTCCGTCACGTGCACACTCATGTCGGTCTCAACCTACCGCTGTTCGGCGACAAGATTTTTGCGAAGGCACGCTGAGGAGTGGCACACTCGACGTGTGATCTCAATGCAGTGTCGATTTTTCTACGGGTACCGGTCCACGGTGCCCGTGATGGTCTAACTGCCCATCCCGAGAGCCCCGTGGTCCGCATCCGGATCCGGGGCTCGTCTCTTGTGTGAGGCCCGGATCGAATGAGACCAGAACCTACACACGAGGAGAACGAACCCATGGCTTTAGAAACCGCGACAGAGACCGTAGACATGCCGGATATCGAAAACTTGCGCCAAGAGATCGATAGCCTCGACGCCACGATCTTGGCCGCCATCAAGCGACGCACTGAGGTCTCGCAGGAGATTGGCCGCGCCCGCATGGCCTCCGGCGGCACCCGACTGGTGCACAGCCGCGAGATGAAGGTCATCGAGCGCTACAGCGAGCTGGGCGCTGAGGGCAAGGACCTGGCGATGCTTCTGCTTCGCATGGGCCGCGGCCGTCTCGGCCACTGACTTTTTGCGCCCAAACTCACGTTTTGGCGAAGAAGATCGAGTGGAATGCACCGCTTCGTCGATCTCGAGCGCCGCCCTTCTAGACCCGCGCGACGCCCCACACAGCAGGCGCTGAGCCAGCCGAGTTCGACGTTTTGGCGGGCACTCCTGGGCTTTTTCCGCCAAAACGTGAGTTTCGGCGTAATGGAGATATGGGGCTATGAGGTCAGGGCGATGTACTTGGTCTCCAGGTACTCCTCAATGCCCTCGTAACCGCCTTCGCGGCCGAAGCCGGACTCCTTGACGCCACCGAACGGCGCGGCCGGGTCGGAGATGACGCCGCGGTTGACACCGACCATGCCCGCCTCAATCGCTTCGGCCACCCGGAACGCGCGGTCCAGTGACTTCGTGAAGATGTAGGACGCCAAGCCGTACTCGGTGTCATTGGCGGCGGCCACGCCGTCTTCCTCGGTATCGAAACCGATGATCGGCGCAACAGGACCGAACACCTCTTCCTTGAGGATGCGGGCATTCGCCGGAACGTTGGTCAGCACAGTCGCCGGGTAGAAGCAGCCCGGCCCGCCAACGGCCTGCCCGCCGAGCGCCACCGTCGCGCCCTTCTCCACCGCGTCGTCAACCAATTCCTGAACCGAGCCCACCTGCTTGGCATTGATCAGCGGGCCCAGTTTGGCCGACGGGTCCAGGCCGTTACCCAGATTCAGCTCACCCATGCGCTTGACGAACTTGTCGGTGAACTCCTCGATCACGGCGTTGGAGATGTGCAGGCGGTTGGCCGCGGTGCACGCCTCGCCGCCGTTACGCATCTTCGCCAGCATCGCGCCCTCGACGGCGGCGTCCACATCGGCATCGTCGAACACGATGAACGGCGCGTTGCCGCCGAGCTCCATCGACGTCTTCAGCAGCTTGTCCGCAGACTGCTTGACCAACGCCTTGCCGACGCCGGTCGAACCGGTGAAGGTCAGCTTGCGCAGCCGGCCGTCATCGATGAGCGCCGTGGTGACCTCACGGGGTTGGATGGTCGGCAGCACCGACAGAACGCCCTTCGGCAGACCGGCCTCGCCGATCAGCTTCGCCAGCAACAGCATCGTCAGCGGCGTCTCCTGGGCCGGCTTGACCAGCATCGTGCAACCGGCCGCCAGGGCTGGGCCGATCTTGCGGGTGCCCATCGCCAACGGGAAGTTCCACGGTGTGATCGCGAAGCACGGGCCGATGGGCTGCTGCGTGACGATGATGCGGCCGGTACCGGCCGGGCTCTGAACGAAGCGTCCGTCGATGCGGACCGCCTCCTCGGCGAACCACCGGAAGAATTCCGCACCGTACTTCACCTCACCGACGCTCTCGGCGTAGACCTTGCCCATCTCAAGCGTCATGAGCGTCGCAAAATCTTCGGTCCGCGCGATGATCGCTTCGAAGACCGAGCGCAGGATCTCGCCCCGCTCCCGTGCCGGCGTTGCGGCCCACTCGCCCTGCACCGCAGCGGCTGCGTCGAGGGCGTCGATCGCGTCTTCCGCCGTCGCGTTGCCCACCTTGATCAGAACCTGATCGTTCGACGGGTCCAGGACGTCGAACGTCGAGGACGCGGCGCGCTCCTCACCGCCGATCCACAGACCGGTGGGAACCGACGCCAATATCCGTTCAATGTCTTGGGTGCTCATACCTAACATGATCTACACCCTCGCGCGCGCGCCCGCATTAGGGTCCAAGGAATGACCGGAGTGACTGACAACATTTCCGCCTCACCAGCCTGGACCGCACTGCGGCGCCACCACGATCAGATCAAGGAGAAGCACCTCCGCGAGTTCTTCGCCGAGGACCCTGACCGCGGTCGCCAGCTCACGCTGACGGTCGGTGACCTCTACATCGACTACAGCAAGCACCGCGTCACTCGCGAGACGCTGTCGCTGCTCATCGACCTCGCCAGGGCGGCACAGCTCGAGAAACACCGCGACGCGATGTTCGCCGGAGAGCACATCAACACCTCGGAGAACCGGGCCGTCCTGCACACCGCACTGCGTCTCCCCCGCGATGCGGAACTAGTCGTGGACGGCCAGGACGTCGTCGCGGACGTCCATCAGGTGCTCGACGCGATGGGCGATTTCACCGACCGGCTGCGGTCCGGCGACTGGCGAGGCGCCACCGGCGAGCGCATCAAGACCGTGGTGAACATCGGTATCGGCGGGTCCGACCTCGGCCCGGTGATGGTGTACCAGGCGCTACGGCATTACGCCGACGCCGGCATCTCGGCCCGGTTCGTCTCCAACGTCGACCCGGCCGACGTGGTGGCTCAACTCGACGGACTCGACCCTGCGACAACGCTTTTCATCATCGCGTCCAAGACGTTCTCGACGCTGGAGACCCTCACCAACGCCACCGCCGCGCGCCGCTGGTTGACCGATGTCCTCGGTGATGCAGCCGTGTCGAAGCATTTCGTCGCGGTGTCGACGAATAAGAAACTGGTCGACGATTTCGGCATCAACACCGCGAACATGTTCGGCTTCTGGGACTGGGTCGGCGGCAGATATTCGGTGGACTCCGCGATCGGCTTATCACTGATGGCGGTGATCGGCCGCGAGGCGTTCGCCGATTTCTTGGCCGGGTTCCACCTGGTGGACCGCCACTTCGCCACCACACCACTGGAGGCCAATGCGCCAGCACTGCTCGGGCTGATCGGGCTGTGGTACTCCGACTTCTTCGACGCGCAGACGCGTGCGGTGCTGCCGTACTCCAATGACATGGCCCGATTCGCTGCGTACCTGCAGCAGCTGACCATGGAGTCCAACGGCAAGTCGGTGCGCGCCGACGGCACACCCGTCACCGCCGACACTGGTGAGATTTTCTGGGGCGAACCGGGAACCAACGGCCAGCACGCGTTCTATCAACTGCTGCATCAGGGCACCCGGATGGTGCCGGCCGACTTCATCGGGTTCAGTCAGCCCACCGATGACCTGCCCACCGCGGACGGCACCGGCAGCATGCACGACCTGCTGATGAGCAACTTCTTCGCCCAGACCCAGGTACTGGCATTCGGGAAGACGGCCGCAGAGATCACCGCTGAGGGCACCCCGGCAGAGGTCGTGCCACACAAGGTGATGCCGGGCAATCGGCCGTCGACGTCGATCTTGGCCACCAGGCTGACGCCGTCGGTGCTGGGCCAGCTGATCGCGCTGTACGAGCACCAGGTATTCACCGAGGGCGTGATCTGGGGTATCGACTCGTTCGACCAGTGGGGCGTCGAACTTGGCAAGACGCAAGCCAAGGCGCTGCTGCCGGTGATTACCGGCAGCGGTTCGCCCGCAGCACAGTCCGACAGTTCAACAGACGCACTGGTTCGCCATTACCGGGTCGAAAGAGGCCGCGCCGGCTGAGTCACTTCAGCAGACGGGACATTCGACGGTCCGCCAGCACCCTACCGCCGGTCTGACACGTCGGGCAGTACTGGAACGACTTCTCGGCGAACGACACCTCCCGCACCGTGTCGGCGCACACCGGGCACGGCAGCCCCGCCCGCGCGTGGACACGCAGTCCAGATCGCTTCTCACCCTTCAACGTTGCGGCGGCCTGCCCCACCGACCGCTCGACGGCATCGGTGAGCACAGACGTCAGAGCCTCGTGTAACGAGGCCAGTTGGACCGGCGTGAGTTTGCCGGCCGTCGCGAACGGCGACAACTTCGCCACATGCAGAATCTCGTCACTGTAGGCGTTGCCGATGCCCGCGATAACACTCTGATCGGTGATCACCGACTTGATCCGACCGCCGTTTCCGCTGAGCAAGTCCGCTAGCTCCCCCGGACCGACCGCCAAAGCATCAGGCCCCAGCCCGCCAATCCCCGGAACCCGGGACGGATCGTCGACCAACCACACCGCCAGCCGCTTCTGGGTGCCGGCCTCAGTGAGGTCGAAGCCAGACGCGGCTGAGGGACCCCCATCGAGGTGACAGCGCAACGCGATCGGCCCCTTGCCGGGTTTTAGCGGCGCCGCACTGAGCTTGTCCGACCACCGCAGCCAGCCAGCCCGGGACAGGTGGGTGATCAGGTACAGCCCGCCCGCCCGTAGACCCAGGTATTTGCCCCACCGGCAGCCATCGGAGACGGTCAAGCCATGCAAGGCCGTCAGAGACGGATCGAAGGTCTTCAGCGCGGACAGCGCTACGACGTCGACGCGCGCCACCTCTAGCCCCACCGCATGCCGCCGCAGATGCGCCGCTAAGGCTTCGACCTCGGGTAGTTCAGGCATGCCCCCAGTGTCTCAGCATGTGACAAGACCGAGCGCCGTCGTGTACAAGAGGTGGGTGGAATACACCCCCCACGGATCGATCCGTCAGGACCAGATCCGGCAATCGTTGGCGCGCCGGCTGCAACGCCGTGCTGTGGTCGAAGGCAAGATTTCGCTACCCGCCGTCCCCGGCATGGTTGATGAGTATGTGGAGATGTGCGCGGCCAGCTTCGCGGCGGTCGGTTGCGCGTTCAACGACGAACAGCTCGCCCACCTGAGGACGGTCCTGCATAACCAGGCCACTGTGGCCTATCAGCAGTCACCGCGATCGAACATCGTGATCACGTACAACTCGCCCATCGGCACAATGTTGAGCTACAACGTGAACACCGAATGGTGGACGGTCGAAGGCGCCTATAACAACTGGGTTGCCACCCGGGAGCCACCCTTGTTCGGAACCGAACCGGATGCCCGGGTGTGGGCGTTGGCTGGCGAGGCTCACGATCCCCGCACCTTCCCGATCCTGGACATCGGCGCCGGAACTGGCCGCAACACTCTGGCTCTGGCCCGACGGGGTCATCCCGTCGATGCAGTCGAACCGACGTCGAGCTTCGCCGAGATAATTCGTAACGAGGCCAGCCGGGACAACCTCCAGGTCCGGGTCATCGAGCGGGATGCGTTTAAAGCTACCGACGAACTTCGGAAGGATTACCAGCTGATCCTCCTCTCGGAGGTGGTGTCCGATTTCCGGACGACGGCCGAGCTACGCGGCGTCTGTGAAATCGCCGGGAAGTGCCTTGCACCAGGCGGTCGCCTGGTGTTCAACATCTTCCTTCCCAAGCCCGGCTACGCGCGCGATGACGCGGCGCGGGCACTCGGCGAGCAGTGCTATACGAGTATCTTCACCAGCGAAGAAATGATCGCCGCCGCAGCCGGTTTGGGTCTCACGCTCGTCGGGGACGACTCCGTGTATGAGTACGAACAGGCCAACCTGCCGGAGGGCGCGTGGCCTCCCACGAGTTGGTATGCCGACTGGGTGAGCGGACGGGACACGTTCGACCTCCCGCGCGAAGAGTGCCCCATCGAACTGCGATGGCTCGTGTACCAGAAGGCGCTCTGAGATCAGAAGATGACGGTTTGATTGCCGTATCGAATGACGCGGTCTTCGCAATGCCAGAGCACCGCACGCGATAACACCGCCCGTTCGACATCGGCACCCAGGCGCGCCAAGTCGTCGGCCTCGTGCCGGTGGTCTACCCGCACAACATCCTGTTCGATGATCGGGCCCTCATCGAGGTCCTCGGTCACGTAATGCGCTGTCGCGCCAACAAGTTTGACGCCTCGTTCCTTGGCGCGTCGATAAGGCGACGCGCCAATAAAGGCCGGCAGGAACGAATGATGAATGTTGATCAAGGGGCAGCCCACCTCGGTGAGGAACCGCGGCGTCAGGATCTGCATGTAACGCGCCAGCACGACCAGGTCAACGTTTCCCCGCAGCAGGTCTAGCTGTCGCTGCTCGGCTTGCTCTCGGATGTCCTTGTTCGCCGGGATATGGACGAACGGAACACCGAACGGACGAACGTCATCGGCAAGATCGGCGTGGTTGGAAATCACCATCGCGACGGACATGTCCAATTCACCCCGGCGATTACGCCAGAGCAGATCCAGCAAGCAATGATCCTCGGTCGAAGCCATGATCGCGACGCGCTTCGGCTTGGAGGCTTCCGTCAGGCGGAAGTCCATTTCGAAGGGTTCACCGACTTGTTCGCTGAAGTCACGCTCCAGCGAATCGCGCGCCGCCGCCAGCCCAGGAAGGTGAAAGATGGTGCGCTGCATGAAAATCCCACCCGATTGCTGCGTGGCATGCTGGTCCAGCGACACGATGTTGGCTCCGGCCTTCGCTAGGAACGCGCTAACGGAAGCAACAAGGCCGGGCCGGTCCTCGCACCTCAGCAAGAGGCGGCCAACGTCTTTGGGCGACCACGCCCCATGGCCGACCGGATATTGCGTCCCCGCGCCAGAACTCGTCACCGCTATTCCCATCCCCTGCCCACAACCTGAGCGAATGATAGTCAGGCCATTGATAATCAGGGCAGGTGGGCCGTTATCCTCGCCTCATGTCCAACCCGACACAAGTCAGCTCCTCGTCGTCACGCTGGATCGCGCCGGTGGGTCTGCTGCTGGCACTGGTCGCAGTTGCCCTTGCCGCATGGTCACTGCTTCGACCCACTGAACCAGCTGCCAGTAACTCGGCGACGAGCTCCAACCAAGAACAGGCCGCCGCAGCCAAGACGAGCGCCTGCAAGGCGTTCACCACAGTGAGCCAGGCCGTGGCGCTGCAGACCCACGCAGACCTGGGACCCGACCCCGTCTCCAAGGAGACCGTCGCAGCAAACGCCAGGTTGGCGATGTTCGGCGGCGGGTCCTACCTACTGGCCCACCTCGACCCCGCCACCCCGGACGAACTTGCCGCCGCTACCCGAGCGTTCGCCGGTGGTCTGCAGGATATTGCGATGTACGCCCTAGCCGGCGCGTCGAATATCGACCCTGCCCAAGCGGCCCGACTACGGGACGCTGAGACGTCCAGTAGCCGGGTGGCGACACTGTGCAAGTAACCGGTCGATAAGCTGAACCGCGATGAACGAGATTGGTGATTCGGTACGTACGGCGCTCGACCATTGGGAGAAGCGCGAGTGGGACGCTGCGATGGGGCACGCATGCAGCGCGGTAGACGCCACCGCTAAGGAGCGATACCCGAGTTTGGGTGTCGCCAAGCGGTTCAAGAAGGTGGTCCGGGCGTCCACCGACATTTTCGAGGTGATGGCGGTTCCCGGCATCGAGCTCCAGGAAGTGCGGTTCCCGGTGCGGGTGCGGTCAGACCTCGATGACCAGCGCCCGGACATGGCGGACATCCTCTACCAGATCCATCGCCGCACCCACGGTCATGACGACGAACCGTCCTTCAACTTCACGATGGCGCCGGTCGGGAAGTCGTCAGCCAGCGCTCATTTCCGGGTGGAGTCAGACCGGATCCAACTTCCGACGTCCGCCGTCATCGGGATGCTGGCGATCGCCGTCTTCTCGCCCGAGGCGAAAGGGCAGAAGATTCCGGGGGGATACCGCCTGAGCTGGGGTGAGCACACCTTCTTCGTCAATATCTGGTGGGGTTGGCAGGAACACTTCCGCGACATCATGCATGCCGACGGAACCCGACGGGTCGCCCCGGACTTCTCCCGTCGCTGGCCCGAATGGACGCCGGTCAAGTAACTGCGCGTTCGACCTTGCGAACTGGGAACGAGAACACCCAACCGACGATCGACAACACGATTGCGGCCCAGATCGCCGTCCACCAGAAGTGATCGATCTGTAAACCCCAATGGGTCGTGTGTTCGGTGATCCACGCGGTGATCCACAGCATCAATGCGTTGATGACGACGTGGATCAACCCCAGGGTGAGGATGTAAAGCGGGATGGACAACAACTGCACCAACGGCTTGATGAAGCCGTTGACCAACCCGAAGATCACCGCGACCACCAGAACGATTCCGACTCGCTGAAGCGTCGTGTCGCCACCGACGAAGTTGATTCCCGGCACGATGAGCGTGACCACCCACAGCGCCAGCCCGATCACCGCGGCGCGGAAAATATATGAGCCCATGGCGATGATCTTGCCAGTTATCGCGCTCTCAGCAGGTAGATGTCCATGATCCAGCCGTGCTGAACGCGGGCCTGCGCTCGCAGTTCCACAATCTGATCTCCCACCTCTGCAACTGTGCCGGCCACGAGCAGCTCGTCGGCCGTGCCGAGGTATGCGCCCCACCAGATCAACGTTTCCGGAGGGCAGTTCAGGAACGAGCACTCGCCGTCCAGCATCACCACCGCGGCCCCGCTCAGGCTGTTCTCCCGCAGCTGCCGACCGGTGGTGATCAGCACGGGTTCACCGACCTCATTGAGGGGAATGCGGTGCCGGGCAGTCAATGCCTGGACCGCCGTGATGCCCGGGATGACGTCGTACCGGAACTCAACGTGCTCGGCTACCTGCTCGAGGATCCTCAGGGTGCTGTCGTACAGCGACGGGTCGCCCCAGACCAGGAAAGCACCCACCCCATCTGGACCAAGTTCGGTGGCGATGGCCTGCGACCACAATCGCGCCCGCTCGGTGTGCCAGTCCGCGACGGACTGTCGGTAATCCCCTGCACCGGCACGGACGGGATCGGTCAGTGCAACGAACCGATAGCGCGGCTCGGTGATGAACCGTTCGCAGATCTCGCGCCGCAACGCGAGCAGATCAGCTTTGGCGTCACCCTTGTCCATCGCGAAGAAGACCTCGGTGTCATTGAGCGCCCGGACGGCCTGCGCAGTCACGTACTCAGGGTCGCCGACACCGATGCCGATGACGTGGATGAGGCGCATGACGGGAGCCTAACCAGCGGTGCGGCCCCGCCTGAACAACCAGGGCACCAACAGCACCAGGGCGAAGCAGCCTCCCGCAACACCGGACACCAGCAGCGGCAGCTGGCCGTCGGCCCCCCACAACAGACCCGCCCAGACCCCGGCGACCAGCATGGCCAGGCCGCTGGCTCCCTGAAACACGCCCTGCGCGGATGACTGCCGGCCGGCGGGGACGAGCCCGGAGATCCAGGCCTTGCCGACACCGTCCGTGCATGCCGTGAACAATCCGTAGGCTCCGATGAGCACGCAGGCGGCTGCAGTGTCGGTGGTCAAGCCCAACCCGATGTAGCCGACGGCGAAGAACACCAACCCGATACCGAACACCACCGGCCGCGGCAACCGGTCGGCCAGTACGCCGGCAGGGAAGCTGGCCAGCGCGTAAACCAGGTTGTAGCCCACGTAGGCCAAGATGACCCCGACAACACCGAACCCGATCTCGTTGAGCCGCAACAGCAATAGCGCATCCGGGAAGTTGACGATCCCGAATCCGACGAGCAACGCCGTCGTCCGCCAGAACCGCCGAGGCAGGTCACGTACGCCTTCGAAAATCGGCCGACGTTTCGGTCGGGGAACCGCCTGCTTTCGTTCGGCAACCAATGCGACTAGCAGAACCGACAGCACCGCCGGCACGATCGCGATGTACAGCAGCGGCGGTATTCGGTGGTCCAGGAGTTCGTAGCCGGCCAGTCCGATCAGCGGACCGACGACCGCGCCCAAGGTATCCATTGCCCGGTGGAACCCGAACACTCGGCCGCGCACCGACGGATCCAAACCTTCGACGAGCAGCGCATCGCGGGGAGCGCCCCGGATCCCCTTGCCCAGCCGGTCAACCACCCGTCCGGCCAACACACCGTGCCAGGCTCCCGCGACCGCGACGATTACCTTGCCCAACGCCGCCAACCCATAGCCGGTGGCGATCAGCGGACGCTTCGCGAACCGGTCGCCAAGCGGGCCCACTGCCAACTTGGTCATCGACGCAGCGCCTTCCGCAGCACCTTCGATGGCGCCGACCACCGATGGTGGCGCACCCAACACGACGGTCAGATAGATCGGCAGGAGCGGGTACAGCAGTTCACTTGCCGCGTCCTGAAGAAAGGACACCGCCGAGAGCACCCGAACATTCCGGTTCAGCCAGCGTCCTCGCCCGACATCGTCGGCCGTCACGACCGATCTGCCGAATTCGTGGGAGTCGGTGCAAGGACGAAGAAATTCTCCTCCTCTTGCGCGAAGTGCAGGCACAGCAGGGCGTGCAGACCGTAGAGGCATGCCAGCAGATCATCAGACTGCTCGCGCGTCACAGTGCCTGCCTCTTCGGCCAATTCGCAGTGGCTATGCAGTCGCCCTGCCAATCGACGGATCTCAGCGTGCATCCGGCTCATCGTCGCGGTCGCTTCAGCACTGCCCAATGGCCGGGCGAGCGCCGGGTAGAGAATGGTGTCCTCGGCGTCCTCATGCGGCAGCAGGGTGTCGCGCAGGAAGTCGTCGACCCCGCGCAAGGTCGCCATTGCGATATCGGGCTGACCAGCAGCTACTTGCAGAGCGGTGTCACGCAGGATCGAGAGGTCGTCACGCATCCGGTCGTGCTCAGCGGCGAACCGCAGCACCATGTCTGCTTCGTCGGGGGTCAGCGGCGGCACCACATGATCCCCCCGCAGCGCTCGCAGAGCGTTGAGGATCACCGCCAAGTCGATGCCTTCCTGCAGCAGCGCGCCCAGCGCCGGCGGCAACAGGCCGGCAGCCGCGAATCCCATTGCCACCAAAGACAACCCCATCCCTACGGCAGCGCTCTGGACTGCTATGCGCCGCGACCGGCGGGCGATCAGCATGGCGTCCGCGAGCCGGTCGAGCCGGTCGGCGGTAAGCACGATGTCTGCGGCTTCCGATGTCGCCGTCGAGCCCCGGGCGCCCATCGCGACTCCGACATCGGCGGCGGCGAGTGCGGGCGCGTCGTTGACACCATCACCGACCATGACGGTCACCGCGCGCTCCCGTTCGGAACGCACCCGCGCCACCTTGTCGGCTGGGGTCTGGCGTGATGCCACCTCGTCGAGCCCCAGTACGGTGCCGATCTGCTCAGCTGGCGCGGAGCGGTCGCCGGTGAGCATGACCAGCCGGGTCATGCCCGCCGCCCGCAACCTCCGCAAAGTGCGTGGCGCGTCGGGGCGCGGCGGGTCGGCGAGCAGGATCCCGCCAGCCAGTTCGTCGTCGACCCTGACCCACGCGATCGCCGCGCCATCCAAAGAGGCGCGTGACAGCGCGGCCGCCGCCCAGTCCGACAGCTTGCCGTCGAGGGTCAGGTTGCCGACAGCGACGCTCCGCCCGTCAACCACCGCTGACACGCCGGTTCCCGCTTCTTCGCTGATCGCGGTGGGCATTGTCAGTGGCACGCCACGCAACCTCGCCTCCTTGACGATCGCGGTTGCCAATACATGGGCTGACAGCTGATCGGCGGATGCGGCCAGACCGAGGACCTTGTCGACAGTCCAGCCCGGTGCCACTGCGACATCCGTGCTGCGCGGTCGGCCCGACGTGAGGGTGCCGGTCTTGTCCAGCACCAAAGTAGTTGCCCTGCCCAGTGTCTCGAGTGCGCCACCACCGCGGACCAGCACGCCGATGCGCGATGTCCGGGACAGCCCGGACACGATGGCCACAGGTGCAGCGAGCAGCAGCGGACACGGTGTCGCCACCACCAGAACCGCAACTGCACGCACCGGCGTGCCACTCAACAACCACGCCAGACCGGCCACTGCCAGCGCCACCGGCAGGAACCACGCGGCGACGCGGTCGGCGATCCGAACCACCGGCGCCGACTCCGCGGCAGCCTGCCGGGCCAGTCGGACGATCCCCGCATACGTACTGTCGGCAGCAGTGGCCGATGCCCGGATCTCCAGCCCACCCCCGGCGTTGACGGCACCACTGCGCACCGATTCAGCGTGCTCGTATTGGACATGCACCGCCTCTCCGGTCAACGCCGACTCGTCAATGACCGCTGATTCAGACACCACCAGGCCGTCTACCGGCAGTACCTCGCCCGGACCGACGACGACCACGTCGTCAGGCACGATCGCGTCGAGTTCCACCACCTCGATGCCATCGGCTACTCGCCGGCGGGCCGTTCGGGGAACCCTGTCGAGCAACGCGCGCAGATCCTTGGTGGCGCGCTGCTCGGCAGCTGCCTCAAGGGTCTGACCCGTAGCGAGCATCACTGCGATCAGCGCCCCCGCCACATACTCACGAACCGCCAGCGCACCGACGAGGGAGAGCACTGCCAAAACGTCGACGCCAAGGCGGCCAGATCGGATCGAGGCGATGACCCACCACAGCGCGGGGATCACTGCAACAACGGTTCCGGCGATCCACGAGATATCGGCGACCTGATGGGCTCCCACCAGCCACGCGACACTGCCGACCGCGAGCGCGGCGCCAGTGAAGGCGAGCAGCGCCCAGCGCGCCGTTCCGACCATCCTCACTCCTGGACTAGTCGGGACTGAAGGTGCACATCGCCCATGATCCTCCCTGGACCTCGTTTGGTGTCGGTCAGTAGCATTCGCAATCGCGGTGGCTGATCCACCGACCGGTCAGGAGTAACAGATGTCGACAGTTAATGGACTTCCCGCGCACGCTCTGTTGGTGCATTTCATTGTGGTGTTGGGGCCGTTGACCGCCGTGCTGGCGATCGTGTGTGCCCTCTGGCCCGCGGCACGGCAGCGACTGGTGTGGCTGGTCCTCGCCCTGTCTCTGGCGGTTGCGGGTCTGACGCCCTTGACGACCGATGCCGGCGAGTGGCTGGAAGACAAGGTGGGCAAATCCCCCGGGTTGCATACCCACACCGAACTCGGCGACACGATGATCTACTTCGCGTTGGCTCTTCTGGTCGGCGCGGTGCTGCTTGCGGTGCTGCACGTCCGCCAAAGCCGGGGCACACCGCTATCCACCGTGTTGGCGGGAATCATTGCCGGGTTCGTGCTGATTGCCTCGGTGGCGACGGTTGTACAGGTGTATCGGATCGGCGATTCGGGCGCGCGGGCGACTTGGGGAGACCAGCCTTAGAGGCATGCCCGACTACCGCTACTTGTTCGCCGACAGCCTCGCCGATCCAGCCCGGTTTTGGGCTGACGCGGCTCGGGCGGTGTCCTGGATTCGCGCGCCCCACCGAATCCTCGACGACAGCAATCCACCTTTCTACCAATGGTTTCCGGATGCGGAACTCAACACCTGCACCAACGCTCTTGACCGCCATGTCGCCGCGGGCCGCGGCGATCAGCCCGCACTGATCTACGACTCTCCGGTCACCGGCATCAAACGCAGCTACACCTACAGCGAACTGCTCGACGAGACGGCCCGGTTCGCCGGAGTCCTGCGCGGCCTAGGGGTCGGCAAGGGCGATCGAGTCGTGCTCTACCTGCCGATGATCCCCGAGGCCGTCATCGCAATGTTGGCCTGCGCCCGACTCGGAGCCGTGCACTCGGTGGTCTTCGGCGGGTTCGCCGCGCATGAACTCGCCACTCGGATCGACGACGCCGAACCGATGGTGATCGTGTCGGCGTCCTGCGGAATCGAGCCGTCCCGGGTGGTGGCCTACAAGCCGATGCTCGACCGCGCACTGGAACTCGCCTCGCACCTTCCCAGCGCGTGCGTGATCGTCCAACGAGACCGGCAGCGTTGCGATCTGGTCGACGGCCGCGATCTGGACTGGTCGGAGCTGATGTCGTCAGCTCAGCCAGTCGACCCGGTTCCCGTTGCGGCGACCGACCCGTTGTATGTGCTCTACACGTCCGGCACAACCGGCAAGCCGAAGGGCATTGTTCGCGACAACGGTGGTCACGCCGTCGCGATGTTGTGGAGCATGCGCAACATTTACAACGTCGGGCCTGGCGACGTGTTCTGGGCGGCCTCGGACGTCGGGTGGGTAGTGGGCCATTCCTACATCGTGTACGGCCCGCTTCTGGCCGGTGCCACAACGGTTCTCTACGAGGGAAAGCCCGTCGGCACACCGGATCCCGGAGCCTTCTGGCGCGTCGCCGCCGAATACCGAGTCAAGGTGTTGTTCACCGCACCGACAGCGATCAGGGCGATCCGCAAGGAGGATCCGGAGGGCTCACACATCGGTGCCCACGATCTGTCAGCACTGCAGTACCTATTCCAGGCGGGCGAGCGGCTCGACCCGGACACCTACGCGTGGGCTAGTGAGAAGCTCGACATCCCGGTGATCGACCACTGGTGGCAGACCGAGACCGGATGGGCGATTGCCGCCAATCCGGTTGGTGTGCAACAACTTGAGCTCAAGGCCGGATCGCCGACCGTACCGATGCCCGGATATGACGTGCAGATACTGCATCCCGACGGATCCCGGTGCGAATCCGACGAAGAGGGCGCGATCTGTATCCGGCTGCCGCTGCCGCCCGGAACTCTGCCCACCTTGTGGCGCGATGACGATCGGTTCGAAGCCTCTTATCTGAGCGAGCATCCCGGTTACTACCTCACCGGTGACGGCGGCTACCTCGACGGCGACGGCTACTTGTTCGTGATGGGCCGGATCGATGACGTCATCAACGTTGCCGGACATCGGCTTTCTACCGGTGCGATAGAGGCGGTGGTGGCCGCCCATCCTGCGGTGGCGGAGTGCGCGGTGATCGGGGCAGCCGACGAGATCAAAGGCCAGGTGCCACGCGCGTTCGTCGTCCTCAAGGCGGGCGCGGTGGCCGACGGAGTGGTCGACGAATTGATTGCAGCGGTGCGCGACGAAATCGGCGCGGTCGCCTGCTTCAAGCTGGCGGACATCGTGCACGCGCTGCCAAAGACGCGATCCGGCAAGATTCTTCGCAAGTCCATGCGCGCTATCGCCGATGGGCGAGACGAGCCAGTGCCGTCGACGATCGAAGACCCTGCCGTGTTGGAAGCGCTTCGCCCAATCCTGCGCGGCTGACCTTGGGGCAGCAA
Organism: Mycobacterium sp.; assembly: GCA_965279745.1. GTDB lineage: Bacteria > Actinomycetota > Actinomycetes > Mycobacteriales > Mycobacteriaceae > Mycobacterium. The sequence goes on along the minus strand of OZ257262.1, from coordinate 3,994,499 downwards.
CTGTCGACCAAACTTGTCGTTGCAGCGCAATAGAATTCAATCATGATCGCTGCCGCGCTGGACGACCTTGACAAGGTTGTCGATGCGATTGCGGCCGTCGACGTGTCGGCACTGAAAGTAGCTGAGCAGCTTCAAGTCTTGGAGCGAATGGAGACTGCCCGGCGTCGGCAGGTAGCGTTGACACACACGATCATGAATGGCCTCTCCAAGGCTGAAGCCCCCGCCGTTGCGCTCAAGGCCGCCGCCGATGTGACGCGGATCAGTCTGACCGAGGCACGCAAACGGCTACGCGACGCCGCGCAGCTGAAGCCCCGCACCGCACTCACCGGGGAACAGCTCCCCGCGGAATTGCCTGCTACCGCCCAGGCATGGCAGGCCGGGGTTCTCGACGGTGAACATCTGCGGGTGATTCAGAAGTTCCTCCGGGACTTACCCGATCACATCGCCCCACACCTTGTCGCGCGCAGCGAAGAAATTCTGGCCGGGTTTGCCGCGGAACTGCGGCCCGACCAGTTGGAGAAGGTCGCTATCCGGCTAGTAATGCGGGTCAATCCGGACGGAAAGTTCTCCGACGAGGATCGGGCCCGCCAGCGGGGGTTCGTCTGGTGCGGTGGTCAGCGCCCAGACGGAATGAGCGTCGGCAAGCTGATCGCTAACCCCCAGCTGCGCTCAGAGCTCGACGCCTTGTTCGCCAAGCTCGCTGCACCCGGGATGTGCAACCCAGCAGACCAATCACCATTCACCAGCGGCGAGCCGCCCAGCGAAGTGTCCGACAAAGATTCCCGCAGTCACGCCCAACGTCAACACGACGCGTTAAGCGCGCTGGTCCGCGGACAACTCGGCGACCCGCGGCTCGGCCAACACAACGGCCTACCAGTCACCGTTATCGTCTCCACCACACTGCAAGAACTGCAGTCCAAAGCCACACTGCAAGAACTGCAGTCCAAAGCCGGGGTCGCCGTCACCGGCGGCGGAACGCACACGAACCGCGCACTGTACCTGGGTCGCTCCAAGCGAATCGCCTCGGCCGACCAGCGAATCGTGTTGCACGCCAAGGAACGTGGCTGCACCGCACCCGGCTGCGATGTGCCCGGCTATCTGACCGAAGTCCACCATACCGATGGATGGGCCGACGGTGGCCTGACCAACATCGACAAACTCACCTTCGCTTGCTCACCCGACCACGCTCGACTCTCCCAAGGCTGGAAGACCAGGAAACGGCCCGACGGAACCACCGAGTGGATTCCACCACCACGCCTCGGCCTACCCATCCGCACCAACGACTTCCATCACCCCGAGCGACTCCTCGATTCAAGGACTACGTTCGATTCAAGGACTACATCAGCCGACTAGGCGTCCGGTCGCAGGCCCCGCCAACTGGGGTGGCGCAGGCGGCCGTCGGAGGTCAGCTCTGCGTAGCGCACCTCCCCGGCGAGCACCGGCCGCACATAGCTGACGCCCTTGGCGTCCTGTGCGGAAAGTGCTGTCTCAAAAGGTGATTCATCGGTGTGCAGCAGCTCAAGCTTCTCGCTCAACCGTGCGAGTTCGCGTTCGGTGAAACCCGTGCCCACCCGGCCGACATAGCGCAGGCCGCGTTCCCCCGGTACACCGAGCAGCAGCGCGCCGATTCCGCCCGCGCGTCCTCCACTCCCCTCGCGCCAGCCGCCGATCACGAGGTCCTGGGTGTTCCAGTTCTTGTGCTTGATCCACGACTGCGAACGGCGCCCGATCTGATAGGTCGAGTCCCACTTCTTGGCGACAATCCCCTCCCACTGGCGTTTGCGGGAACTATCCAGAGCCGCTGGTCCATCGCCGGAAAGCAACTCGGGCACAATAAGATTCCCCCCGGCCAGACTCCCCCCGACAAGAGCTTCCAGAATTCGACGCCTGTCACGATACTTCGCCTTGACCAGCGATCGGCCGTCGAGACGCAGAACGTCGAACGCCCAGAACTCGATTCGGCTTGACCGGCTTCGGTTCTGCATGTCACCGAAACTCGGCACGCCGTTGGCATCGAGGGCGACGACCTCGCCGTCGAGGATGACGTCAACAACGTCACTGTCAGCCAGATCCGCGGCCAACCCCTGCAATTGCGGGAACTCGCCGGTGACATCTCGGCCGCTTCGGGATTGCAATCTCAGACGTCCATCGTGGAGTTCGACCAGCAACCGGTACCCGTCGAACTTCCCCTCGAACGCATACCCATCAGCGGTTAGCTTCTCCACCGATCCGTGCGTGGCGAGCATCGGCGAGAAGTCCTGCACGTGCGCGTGCGGTTGCTCCTTCATCCGGTGCGCCAGCCACTGGTCGCCGTCGGTCTGAATCAGCGCGTAGCGCCCGGAAATCCGCGTGCCGTGGAGGTCGACGATCACCTCATCTTCACGGAATTTCTCCGCCTCATAGGTACCGGAATCCCAGATCACCACCTTGCCGCCGCCGTATTCCCCTGCGGGGATCGTCCCTTCGAAGGCGGCGTACTCCAACGGATGGTCTTCGGTGTGCACCGCGAGGTGGTTCACCGACGGTGCGTTCGGCAGATTCTTCGGTATCGCCCAGGAGACCAGCACTCCGTCACGCTCAAGGCGAAAGTCATAGTGCAGCCGGCGGGCGTGATGTTCCTGGATGACGAATCGGTTGTTGTCTCCCACAGTGGGAGCCCCACGCGGTACCGGCTCCGGCGTCTTGGCCGCATCCCGCATGTTCCGGTACTTGGTGAGACGGTCAGGTGCGGGGTCCAGCCCCGCAAGCAGATCGCCGTCCCGCGCGACACGTTCGAGCACTTCGTCGTAGCGCAGTTGCCGCAGTCCAGGATCTGCCATTTCGTCCCACGTACGCGGCGCCGCCACCGCGGGGATTTCCCGACCACGAAGCGAATACGGCGCAATCGTGGTCTTCGACCCGTTGTTCTGACTCCAATCAAGAAACACCTTGCCGACCCGCTGGTCCTTGGACATAACCGATGTCACGAGCTTCGGCATGGCGGCTTCCAACTGCTCAGCCACCCGCCGGGCGAACACGACCGCGCCTTCGCTGCTGATCGGCTCGTCCAGCGGGACATAGAGATGTATGCCCTTGCTTCCGCTGGTGAGCGGATATGCCGAGAGTCCCACGTCATCCAGCAATTCCCGAACAGCATTGGCCACTTCGCACAACTGCGGCATCGAGACCTGCTCGCCGGGATCGAGGTCGAACACCAAACGCGTTGCCGGACCTGGATTTCCCTCCGCGGTGAAGCGCCATTGCGGCACATGGACTTCCAAAGCCGCCTGCTGCGCGATCCATGCGAGGCCATCCGGATCATCAATGATCGGGTAGGTAGTGCTGCCGGAGCGGTGCACGATCGTGGCGCGCGCCAGCCAGTCCGGCGCGGACTTAGCGAGCTGCTTCTCGAAGAACGCCGGTTCGTCAACGCCGTTTGGCCAGCGCTTCCGGGTGACCGGACGCCCGGCTATGTGCGGCAACATGACGTTGGCGACGCGGGTGTAGTAGTCGAAGACGTCCGCCTTCGTGGTGCCAGTACCCGGGTACAGCACCTTGTCGGCGTTGGTCAACCGCACGTGCGGTGACGGCCCGTCATTCACAACCTCAAAGTATTACGCGCTGCTAGCGTGGACTAGTGCGGAAGCTATGGGCGGCGAGCCTGCTGGCGGTGAGCGCAGTTATCGCCGCTTCCCCCGCTGCCGCCGATCCCGAGGATCTTGTCCCGTGGTGCTCAGCCGGCGAATCTCCCACCAACAACAACTGCCGTCCCAGTGAAGATCAGGGATACAGCGACAGCGCCCCCGGCGCCAAACCGGAAGTACCCACCGGAGTCAATCCGGGCGTCGCACCTATCGTGTAGGTATGCGTTCCATCTGGAAGGGCTCGATCTCCTTCGGTCTAGTGAACGTTCCGGTGAAGGTCTATAGCGCCACTGAGGACCATGATCTGAAGTTCCACCAGGTGCACGCCAAAGACAATGGCCGCATCCGCTACAAGCGCGTGTGCGAGGTATGCGGCGAGGTGGTCGAGTTCAGCGACATCGCCAAGATCTACGAGGCTGACGACGGTCAGTCGGTGATCATCACCGACGAAGACCTGGCGACGCTGCCCGAAGAACGGAGCCGCGAGATCGAAGTCCTCGAATTCGTCGCGGCCGGTGACATCGATCCATTGATGTATGACCGGAGTTATTTCCTGGAGCCGGACTCGAAGACATCGAAGTCCTATGTCCTGCTCGCCAAGACGCTGGCCGAGACGGATCGCGTTGCGATTGTGCACTTCTCGCTGCGTAACAAGACGCGCCTGGCCGCGCTGCGGGTCAAGGACTTCTCCAAGCGCAATGTGATGGTGGTGCACACCCTGCTCTGGCCGGACGAGATCCGCGATCCGGACTTCCCCGTTCTGGACACCAAGGTCGACATAAAGCCCGCCGAACTGAAGATGGCCGGCCAGGTCGTCGAATCGATGGCAGACGATTTCCAGCCCGAGCGCTACAACGACGATTACCAGGAGCAGCTCAGAGAGCTGATCGACGCAAAGATCGAAGGCGGACAAGCCTTCAGCTCCGAAGAGAAGCCGACTGCACTGGACGAGACCGAAGATGTGTCCGACCTACTGGCCAAATTGGAAGCCAGCGTGAAGAAGCGCAGCGAAGCACGCAGCGCACCGAAGGGGAAAGCAGCCAAATGATCCTGGACAGATTCCGCCTAGACGATCAGGTCGCGATCGTCACTGGCGCGGGCCGCGGTCTCGGCGCCGCAATCGCAGTGGCCTTCGCCGAGGTCGGCGCCGACGTCGTCATCGCGTCGCGCACCGAATCGGAGCTTCAGGCGGTAGCGGGACAGATCGAGGCCCGGGGCCGACGGGCTCATATCGTCGTCGGCGATCTCGCCCAACCGGAGACGACGGCCGAACTCGCCGGGGCAGCCGTCGAAGCCTTCGGCAAGCTCGACATCGTCGTCAACAACGTCGGCGGCACCATGCCCAACACTCTGCTGACCACCAGCGTCAAAGACATGAAGGACGCGTTCACCTTCAACGTCCTGACCGCTCACGCGCTGACCATCGCAGCAGTTCCCCTCATGCTGGAGCACTCCGGCGGGGGCAACATCATCAACATCAGCTCCACCATGGGCCGGCTGGCCGGCCGCGGATTCGCCGCCTACGCCACCGCCAAGGCCGCCCTCGCGCACTACACCCGCTCGTCGGCGCTGGACCTGTGCCCGCGAATCAGGGTCAATGCCATCGCCCCCGGCTCGATCCTGACGTCAGCACTCGACATCGTCGCGTCCAACGATGCGCTTCGGCTGCCAATGGAAAAAGCCACCCCGATGCGCCGCCTAGGCGATCCGGCCGACATCGCTGCCGCCGCTGTCTACCTGGCGTCGCCGGCAGGCAATTTCCTCACTGGCAAGATGCTTGAGGTCGACGGTGGTCTCGTCATTCCCAACCTCGACTTACCGATCCCAGACCTATAACCCAATCGACCTAATAACAATCAAGGAGACCCATGGCCATCCGCGTCGCACAGATCGGCACGGGAAACGTCGGTGCCCACGCACTGACTGCGTTGATCACCAACCCCGAGTTCGAACTCACCGGCGTCTGGGTGTCCTCCGATGCCAAAGCGGGCAAGGACGCCGCCGAACTGGCCGGCCTGAGTAAACCCATCGGCGTCACGGCAACGACGGACCTCGACGCCGTGCTCGCCACCAGACCAGATTGCGTCGTCTACAACGCGATGGCCGACAACCGGCTGGCCGAGGCACTGGAGGACTACCGGCGCATCCTCGCTGCCGGGATCAACGTAGTCGGCAGCGGACCGGTGTTCCTGCAATGGCCCTGGGATGTCATTCCCGCAGAGATGATCAAACCGCTGGAAGAGGCTGCGCAGGAAGGCAATTCGAGCCTGTTCGTGAATGGTATCGACCCCGGTTTCGCCAATGATCTGCTGCCGATCGCCTTGGCGGGGACCTGCCAGAGCATCCAGCAGGTGCGGTGCATGGAGATCCTCGACTACGCCACCTACGACAGCCCCGTCGTGATGTTCGAAGTGATGGGCTTCGGAAAGCCACTCGACGAGATTCCGATGCTGCTACAGACGGGTGTTCTGAGCCTGGCATGGGGATCGGTCATCCGTCAGATCGCGGCCGGCTTGGGCATCGAACTCGACGGCATCGAAGAGACCTATGTTCGCGAGCCGGCGCCCGAGGACTTCGAGATCGCTGCCGGGCATATCGCCAAAGGCACTGCGGCCGCACTTCGCTTCGAGGTGATCGGTTTGGTCCAGGGACTGCCTGCTGTGGTGCTCGAGCATGTCACCCGACTCCGCGAGGATCTTTGCCCGGACTGGCCGCAGCCAGCGCAGCCCGGCGGTAACTACCGTGTCGAGATCACCGGTGAACCCAACTACGCCCTGGACCTCAATTTGAGCAGCAGCAAGGGCGACCACAACCACGCCGGACTGGTCGCCACGGCCATGCGTCTGGTCAACGCCATCCCGTCGGTCGTCGCTGCGCCCCCGGGCATCCGCACGACGTTGGACCTGCCCCTGGCCACTGCCAAAGGCCTGTACGCTTCCTGGTAAGGACATCCGCGAGAGGGGCATACCTATGCGGAACATTTCTCGGTACATATTTCCCCTGGTCGCGGCCGGTGCGGCCGCTGGGATTTTCGGCGCTCCGCTCGCGGCCGCCGACACCCAGTTGATCGACCCGTCGACTCCGAATTGCGAAGTCGTCGCCGGCAGCACGACCGTCGGCGATCAGACCACCGAATGCGCCACCCCCGGCAACGTTCAGCTCAACGCATCACCAGAGGTGACGGCCTACCCGTATCCGTGGGGCGATGAATTCTACGGTCCCGCAATGGTTATCGGTGGTTTCGGCGGCGGCGGTTACAACGGTGGCGGTGGCGGTTACAACGGCGGCGGTGGCGGTCACGGCGGTGGCGGCGGCGGCGGTCGCTAATCCAGCGATCCGCTGGCCCTAATCCGTCGGCCCCGAGAGGAGGCCTCATGCGGACGACAATCGCCCGAGGCATGTCGGTTCTGATTGCCCCGGCCCTGACTGCAGGGGCCGTGATTACGGGGTCTCTAATTACCGCGGGGCCCGCAGGTGCCACTCCGCACTGCGTTGACACCGCACCGAACACGACGCTCTGCCAGACACCTGGACATGCCCAGATCAGCACGTCACCCGATCCGGCGATGACGAACTCGTATCCCGGTTGGGGCTTCGGCGGATTCGGCATCGGGAGCGGTGGCATCTGGTTCGGTGGTTGGTAAGCCCACTTACGTTCCGGAAAAGTTTCGGCTAACCTAACTTTCTACTTCGACGCTCCGGATAGAAGGTTGGTCGGTGCTACCGAAAACCCGCGCCCCAATGAGGCCAAGCTGGTACCTGCTTGGGCCGGCGTTCGTCGCTGCGATCGCCTACGTCGACCCGGGCAACGTCGCGGCCAATATCAGCGCCGGATCGCAATACGGCTTCCTGCTGGTGTGGGTGATCGTGGTGGCCAACGTCATGGCGGGCCTGGTGCAGTACCTGTCGGCGAAACTTGGTCTGGTCACTGGCCGCTCACTACCTGAGGCCGTGCGAGACAACACCCGCACACCGAGCCGTATCGCGTACTGGCTGCAAGCCGAACTCGTGGCGATGGCCACCGACCTGGCTGAGGTCGTCGGTGGCGCGATCGCCCTGCATCTGTTGTTCAACCTGCCGCTTGTGCTGGGCGGGGTGATCACCGGCGTCGTCTCGTTGGTATTGCTGGCTGTGCAGAACCGCCACGGTCAGCGGCACTTCGAATTCGTGATCAGCGGACTGTTGTTGATCATCGCGATCGGATTTGTGTCGAGTCTCTTCGTCAAGGCGCCGCCCGTCGGCGCAGTCATCGCCGGCCTGGTTCCCCGATTCGAGGGCGCTGAAAGCGTGCTGCTGGCCACCGCGATGCTCGGCGCAACGGTCATGCCACACGCGGTATACCTGCACTCCGGACTCGCCCGCGATCGTCACGGCCAGCCCGCCGCCGGTCCCGAGCGATCGCTGCTGCTGCGAGCGACCCGATGGGACGTCGGCATCGCGATGCTGATCGCTGGGGCAGTTAACTTGTCCATGCTGCTGATCGCCGCGACCAATCTGCAAGGCCGGGAGAACACCGATTCCATCGAAGGAGCCCACGCTGCCGTACGCGACGCGCTGGGGCCTACCGTGGCACTGCTATTCGCCATCGGGTTACTCGCTTCCGGCCTCGCATCGACCTCGGTCGGGGCCTACGCCGGGGCGATGATCATGCAAGGCCTGCTACACAGGTCCTACCCGTTGATCGTGCGCCGACTCGTCACGCTGATTCCGGCGCTAGCAGTGTTGATCATCGGTGTCGATCCGACTCGGGCACTGGTCATTTCACAGGTTGTGCTGTCGTTCGGCATACCGTTCGCGTTAGTCCCGCTGATCCGCCTGACCAGCAATTCGAGACTCATGGGCGCGGACGTCAACCACCGAGTAATCTCTGCGCTGGGCTGGCTGGTTGCCGCCATCATCACGGTGCTCAACGTCGTGTTGATCTACCTGATTGCGGGCGGCGGCGCGTAAGGCGCAGCTAGGCTGCCCGAGTTCATCAATGACTCTGTGCTGCAACATGTGTGCGCGCATGGTCTATTGCCTCATCCAGTGAGTCCAGCAGATGGTTCTCATGACGTAGCGCGTCAATAACCCCGACATTGGTCAGTAACGCCATATGCTCGGGTCGAACACCTTTGATGATGACCGTCACACCCCGGGCCTCCAGGTCGCCGGCGATCGTGGCCAGCGTGTGCGCACCGGTCGCGTCTAGCAGACCGAGGTTCGACATGCGGATTATCACCACGGTTACCTGCGGATGGTCCGCATCGACGTTCATAGCATCCGAAATCCGTTCAGCCGCACCGAAGAACATTGAGCCATCTAGTCGCAGCAGCGCGATTGCCTCATCACCCGGCTGACCCGGGCCCGGCAATTCTTCGCGGACAGCACTGCTCCGCCGGGCGATGGCGCGCAATGCGAAAAATGCGGCAACGAGGATGCCGATCCCCACCGCTTCGATCAGATCGAAACACACCGTGACTACCGCAGTAAGGACGAAAACCAGGGCGTCGGATCGGGTGGAGCTCAGAATCTTCCGAACTGTGGTGATTGAGATCATCCGGAACGACGTAACCATCAGCACTCCAGCCAAGGCGGCCAACGGAATTCGCGACACCGGCCCGGTAGCCAGATAGACCACCGCCAGGAGCAGCACCGAGTGCGAGATGGCCGAGACCCGAGTCCGTGCTCCGGACCGCACGTTGACCGCCGTACGCGCGATCGCTCCGGTAGCCGGCATCCCGCCGAAGATGCCCGAAGCCACTGACGCCAGACCCTGCCCTACCAATTCCCGATCAGGGTCGTAGGGACCGGTCGGCGACATTGCCGCTGCCACCCGAGCCGACAGCAGTGACTCAATGGCCGCCAAGGCCGCAATCGCGAGCGCGGCCCCCAGCAGATCGCGCAACGCCCCCAGTTCGACAGCCGGCAGAATCGGCGCGCTGAGGTGCGCAGGTAGCGCTCCGATTCGGGCCACCCGCAGGCCGACGGCCTCCACCAGCACGGTCGCGACGATCACTGCCGTCAACGACGCCGGTATCCCTCGATGGATATGCGGAAGGATCACCATCAGCATCGCAGTGAGCGCGACTGTTCCGAAGGCTTCGGCGGCTACAACGTTGTCAGCGTGAGTCACGACCGTCCATGCCGCGATCACCGTGCGCTCACCGGCGGGCGCGGTCTGCCCAACTGCCGCAGGTAGTTGCTGCAGAAAGATGATCGCCGCGATTCCCAGCGTGAAGCCCTCGATGACCGGCCAGGGGATGAAGGTGACAGCTCGACCCAGGCCCGTGACGCCGGCAGCTACCACCAGCAAACCCGCAAAAATGGTCACCACTGCGACACTGCCCAGTCCATGTGCGGCGACGATCGGCGCCAGCACTACAGCCATCGCGCCGGTCGGCCCCGACACCTGCACGTGCGAGCCGCCGAATACGGCCGCCACCGCCCCTGCCACCACTGCGGTCACCAGCCCAGCCGCGGCCCCCACACCAGAACTGATCCCGAAGGCCAGCGCTAGCGGCAGCGCGACGACCCCCACCGTGACACCAGCAAGGATGTCCCGGCGCCACGATCTGGGTAGGTCGGCGTAGTCGGAGCGCCTGGGCAGCATTCGGGCGATGGCCGCGCCCACACTGTCAGCCGTCATCGTCATGGCCTCCGAGCGGTGGTAACGCTCCCACCGCATCGGACAGGGCGCGCTGCGCGTCCAGCGTGGCTCCTAGAAACGTGCGGGCAAGTACCAACAGTTCGGCAATCGCCGGATGAGCCAGTTCATAAAACACTGCGTTGCCGACACGATCGGCCTGAACCACCCGATGGCGCTTCAGAACGGCGAGGTGCTGCGAGAGCAGCGTCGCCTCGATCTCAGTGGCCACCAACATCTCGCTGACGGGTGTGGGCCGGCCGCCAGCAGCTAGGACTTCCAGCACCCGAATCCGGGCCGGATGCGCCAGCGCTTTGAACAAGTTGGCCTTGATCTCGTACAACGGCCGCTGTGAGCTGGTGGGAAATGGATCAGGCATTCCAGGCTCTCCAGTTGGTGGATCGACTTGACGGATTGACAACTAGTGCAATCCACCAAACCATAGCCCTGCGGTGCGAAGGACGACCGAGTCGGTTGGTCGCGGGCGACCCGGTCAGCCCAAAGAACCGGCGACCGATTCGGCGGCCGCTACCAACGCACCGGACGCAGCGAGTTGCACGACGGCCTCAATCTCTGGTGCCAGATAGCGGTCGACACCCCGCCCGGGAACCTTCTCGCGAACCGCCGCGATCACGGCTGCGGTTGCCGGCGCCGGTAGCAGCGGCGAGCGCATCTCGATACCGCGCGCGGCGGTGTAGACCTCGATAGCCAGAACGCGGGTTAAGCCGTCGATCGCCCGGCGCAGCTTGCGCGCGGCCGACCAGCCCATGGACACGTGATCCTCCTGCATGGCCGACGATGGAATGGAGTCGACGCTGGCGGGGTTGGCAAGCCTCTTAAGCTCGGAAACGATTGCGGCCTGGGTGTATTGGGCGATCATGTGACCGCTGTCCACGCCCGGGTCGTCGGCCAGGAACGGGTTGAGCCCGTGATTGCGCGCAACGTCCAGGAATCGATCGGTGCGCCGCTCGCTGATGCTCGCCAGATCCGCGGCGACGATCGCGAGGAAATCCAGTGCGTAGGCGATCGGCGCACCGTGAAAATTCCCGTTGGATTCAACGCGGCCGTCGACAGTCACCACTGGATTGTCTACGGCACTGGCCAATTCGCGGGCGGCTACCATGCGGGTGTGGTCGATCGTGTCGCGAACCGCGCCAGCGACCTGAGGCGCGCAACGCAGCGAATAGGCGTCCTGTACCAGCGCACAGTGCGGGCCGCTGTGGCTGGCGATGATCGGCGACCCAGACAGCACTCGACACATGTTCTCGGCGGCCACCGCCTGCCCGATCTGGGGGCGGATCGCCTGTAGGTCAGCGGCGAATACCCGGTCGCTGCCGAGTAGACCTTCCACACTCATCGCGGCGGACACGTCGGCGAGTTTCACCAGCAGATCCAGGTCATGTATTGCCAGCACCAGCATTCCGAGCATTCCGTCGGTGCCGTTGATCAGGGCTAGGCCCTCCTTTTCGGCCAACACCACCGGTTCGATGCCATGCAGCGCCAGTGCGTCGTCGGCGGGCATCAGTTCACCTGATGCCGTGCGGACGGTGCCTTCCCCGATGACCGCAAGAGCCACGTGTGCCAGTGGGGCCAGATCCCCCGAGCATCCGAGGCTGCCGTATTCGTAGACCACCGGCGTGATTCCAGCTGACAACATCGCCGCATACGTCAGAGCGACGACCGGCCGAACCCCGGTGTGCCCGGTGGCCAGTGTGGACAATCGCAGCAGCATGAGCGCGCGGACCACCTCGCGCTCGACCTCAGCGCCGGAGCCTGCCGAGTGAGAACGAATCAGGCTGCGCTGCAGTTGCGTCCGTAGTTCACGCGGGATATGCCGAGTAGCCAACGCGCCGAATCCGGTCGAGACCCCGTAGACCGGTCTCGGATCGAGCGCCAACTCCTCGATCCGGGCGCGGCTCGTCGCGATCGCTGCCAGTGAGTCCTCCGAGAGACTCACCGTGGCGCCGTAGCGCGCCACTCGCACGACTTCGGTGAAGGTGACGGGACCGGTGCCCACGATCACATGTTCGCTAACCACTTAGCTCTCCGACTTCTCTGAGATATCGATGCCGGCCCGCACGACGTCGCCAATGAGCGGTACGCCCGGCCGGTAGGCAAGGTGGATATAGGACGGCGCTTCGAGTCTGATGAAATCCGCCCGACGCCCGACGGCGAGAACACCGACATCGTTACGCCGCAGAGCCTTGGCCCCACCCACTGTGGCTGCCCACAGCGCCTGCGCCGGTGTGAAGTTCATATCGCGCACCGCAACAGCAATGCAGAACGACATGCTCGTGGTGAACGAGCTACCGGGGTTGCAGTCCGTCGCGAGTGCCACCGTGACGCCTGCAGCAATGAACCGTCTGGCATCGGGATACTCTGCCCGCGTGCAGAATTCGGCCCCCGGCAACAGGGTTGCAACGGTGGTGTCAGCGGCACCAGCAAGCGCGGCGACATCAGCGTCAGTTGCGTAGGTGCAATGGTCCACCGACGCGGCGCCCATCTCCACAGCCAACCGGATGCCATCGCTGGGACCCAGCTGCCCGGCGTGTAAACGGGGAATCAATCCCGCAGCGATCCCGCTGGAAAGAATGTGCCGGGCCTCGTCGACGTCGAAAGCGCCACGGTCGCAGAACACGTCGATCCACCGGGCATGCGGCGCGCAGGCGTCCAGCATCGGACCGGTGATCAGATCGACGTATGCCGCGCGGTCCTCCCGGTACTCAGCCGGCACAACATGGGCTCCGAGGAATGTCGTCTCGTCGGTGACCGCTGAGGCGATTCGGAGCGACCGGGCCTCATCGTCGGTGGTCAATCCGTAACCGCTCTTGCATTCGAAGGAGGTGACGCCGGCACACAACAGTTCATCCGTCAGCTTCTGCACGCCGGCCAGTAGCGTCGCATCATCGGCGGCGCGGGTGGCTGCGACCGTCGACGCGATACCCCCCGCCGCGTAGGGCTGGCCGGCCATCCGCGCGGCGAACTCCGTCGAGCGCTCACCTGCGAACACCAGGTGCGCGTGGCTGTCGACGAATCCGGGAATGACACTGCTGTCCGCGCAACTGATCCGGCAATCGGCGTCCGGGGCATTGGTACGACGGCCCACCCAGACGATGTCGGCTCCATCGACGACAAGTGCCGCGTCGGTGACTATGCCTAGTGGATCGCCGTCCGCTTGATCCGGATCGTTGGTGACGAGTTCCGCGATGTCGGTGTACAGGACTGTCATGACGCCTCCATCAACTCACTGATCGCGGCGGCCAATTCGGCCGCGATGTCATCGATCGTGACATGCCGGCGATCGAGGACGATCGCGCGTCCGTCCACCACCACATCGGTGACGTCGGCCGCACTGGCCGCGAAGAGGAGGTTCTCGACCGTCGGCCCACCTCCTGCCGTTCTGATCGAATCCATCTGGACAGCAACGAGATCGGCGCGTCTGCCAACAGCCAGCTCACCCGCGTCGGGCCACCCGAGACAGCGTTGTCCATCGACGGTCGCCGACCGCAGCAAACGCGCCGCGCCAATCGCACCGCGCCGACGCGACGCCAGCCGCTCGTCAAGTTCGACGGCGCGGGCCTCCTCGAAGAGGTCAATCACGGCATTGCTGTCCGTACCCAGGCTGAACAGGCCCCGCCCGTCCAGCAGTTGCGGGGCTGGTCCGATTCCGTCACCCAGGTCACGTTCGGTTGTCGGGCAGAAGCACACCCCGGTCGACGAGGTGTCCAGGTCTGCAATGTCCTGGGGCGTCAGATGCGTGGCGTGTACGGCGGTGGTACGCGACCCCAGAGCGCCGACATCGCGCAGCACCGCAGTGGGGGTGCGGCCGTGTACGGCTAGGCACTGGTCGACCTCGCCGGTCTGTTCCGACGAGTGCACATGGAGTGGAGCTTCGTGGGTGTTAGCCCATTCCACGACCGCGGGCATGTGCTCCAGTGGCACACCCCGCACTGAGTGCAGTGCCGCGCCCACCATCACATCGGTGCGGCCGGCGACCTGATGGCGCAACGCCTCCACCCGGTCAGCCCAGCCGTCGCCGGATCCGTCGCCGAAGCGCTGCTGAACACCCTCCAGTGGGGCGCCGACTGCCGTTGCGCTGAGGTAGCAGGTATCGAGGAGCGTCATTCGAATGCCCGCGGAGGCGGCACCCGCGATGACCGCATGCCCCATTTCGTTTGGGTCGTTGTACTGGGCGCCGGCGAAATCGTGATGCAGGTAGTGAAATTCGCCGACGGAAGTGATTCCGGCTAGCGCCATTTCTGCGTAGACCGCACGCGCCAGTCGTCCATACCGATCGGGGTTAAGCCGTTCGGCAGCCCGATACATCAGGTCACGCCAGGTCCAGAATGAACCACTTCCCCGCTGGGTCCGCGACCGCAGTGCACGGTGAAATGCATGCGAGTGCCCATTGGCCAGCCCCGGGATCACCAGCCCTCGCAGTCGCGCGACACCGCTGGGCGGCACAGCCCCGGCTTCGAGTGCGGTGATTCGGCCATTTCCGATGGTGATCAACACACCGGCCGTCACTCCCGAAGGCAGCCAAGCATTTTCGCACCACCATTGGCTGGTTGTCATCACGAAACCCAGTCCGCCATGACATCCGCCAGCGCCTGCGCCCCCAGGTTGCAGTCGTCGGCCTCCGCGAACTCATCCGGGGAATGCGAGACGCCGGTCGGGTTGCGGACGAACAACATTGCGGTCGGGACTACCGCCGACAGGATCCCGGCGTCGTGACCGGCCTGGGTGGGCAGTACTGGGATCTCACCGAGGTGGGCAAGTGCCTTCTGCAGCCGGCCCCTCGGCCCGGAGGGGAATTCCACGATCGGCGTGATCGACTCGGCGGTGACCGCCAGTCCGATCCCGCCGTCCGCCGCGTACCGATGGGCTTCGGCGGTGATCTGCTCAACCAGCTTGTGTAGCGTCGCCTCGTCGGCGGCGCGTGCGTCCAGCCATGCCCGCACCCGCGACGGAATCGCGTTGGCGCCGTTGGGTGCAACGATCACCTTGCCGAAGGTAGCCACTGCCTCGTGGGCGGCGGCGGTGCTCCGGGCGGCATGCACCGACGACGCGAACGCCAGCATCGGATCATGCCGGTCCCCCAGCCGGGTGGTGCCGGCATGGTTGGCCTCACCGCAGAAGTTGAACTCCCAGCGGCCGTGCGGCCAGATGGCCGAGGCGACGGCAACCGGCCGGTCGACAAGATCCAGCGCCCTGCCCTGCTCGACGTGGAGCTCGACGAAGACGCCCACCCGGTCGACGAGGTGGGGGTCAGCGCCCAGGTGTTCAGGGTTGCGGCCGGCGCTGAACATCGCCTCGGCCAGCGTGATGCCGTCAATGTCACGTAGCCCGCGGGCGCGGTCGGCGTTCAATGCTCCGGTGGCCAACTGCGAACCGACGCAAGCCACCCCGAATCGGGCGCCCTCCTCATCGGAGAACGCGGCGATACCCACCGGAACGCGTGGCACCACACCACGCTCCCTGACAATGTCGACGGCCGCGAATGCCGAGACCACCCCGAGTGGCCCGTCGAACGCGCCACCGTCCGGGACCGAATCCAAGTGCGATCCCGTGATGAACGCCTCCGACGGATCCCCCTGCCAGCCGGGCGGCATCCACCACGCCCACAGGTTGCCATTGCGGTCTTCCTCGACGTCCATTCCGCGCTGGGCCGCACTGTCGGCGAACCATTCCCGCAGAGTCAGGTCGGCGTCACACCAGGCGTAACGCCGGTAGCCGCCAGTCGCTAAGTGCTGCCCGACGTCGAGGATCGTCGACCAGAGCGAATCGAAGCCCGTCACGCGTTCTCCTGCATCGGAATTCGCACACCGCGGGTGGCCGCGACGTCAGCCGCATGCTCGTAACCGGCATCGACGTGCCGGATCACCCCCATACCGGGATCGTTCGTGAGCACTCGGGCCAGCTTCTGAGCCGCCAGATCAGTGCCGTCGGCGACTGTCACCTGACCGGCGTGGATGGAGCGGCCCATTCCGACGCCGCCGCCGTGATGGATCGACACCCACGACGCACCGGAGGACGTATTGACCAACGCGTTGAGCAGCGGCCAGTCTGCGACCGCATCCGAACCGTCGAGCATCGCTTCAGTTTCCCGGTAGGGCGACGCCACCGAGCCGGAATCCAGATGGTCGCGGCCGATCACGATTGGCGCCGACAACTCGCCGCTGGCGACCATCTCGTTGAACTTCAGACCAGCGAGGTGCCGTTCGCCGTAGCCAAGCCAGCAGATACGAGCCGGTAGCCCTTCGAATTTCACCTTCTGGCCCGCCATCGTGATCCACCGCTTGAGGTGCTCGTTCTCCGGGAAGAGTTCCAGGATCGCCCGGTCGGTGGCCGCGATGTCGGCTGGGTCGCCCGACAGCGCAACCCAGCGGAACGGCCCCAGGCCCTCTTCGAATTGCGGACGGATGTAGGCCGGAACGAACCCGGGGAACGCAAACGCTCTGTCGTAACCAGCTTTTCGCGCTTCGTCCCGGATCGAGTTGCCGTAGTCGAACACCTCGGCGCCGCGATCCATGAACCCGACCATCGCTTCGACGTGCGCGGCCATCGACTGTTGGGCCTGCTCTGTGAAATAGACCGGGTCCTTGTCGGCCATCTTCTTCATGTCCTCGACGTCGATGCCGACCGGCAGGTAGGCCAGCGGATCGTGGGCCGAGGTCTGGTCGGTGACGATGTCGATCGGGGCGTCCCGACGCAACAACTCGGGCACCACCTCGGCGGCGTTGCCGAGCAGACCGATCGACAGCGGCTTTCCCGCATCTCGCGCTTCGACGGCCAAGCGGAGAGCTTCGTCGATATCGGCCGCCTTCGTATCCAGGTAGTGGTGGTCGATACGGCGATCGATGCGGGTTTGGTCGCAGTCGATACAGATTGCCACGCCGCCGTTCATTGTGACCGCGAGCGGTTGCGCACCGCCCATGCCACCGAGCCCAGCGGTCAACGTGATGGTGCCGGCCAGTGTGCCGTTGAAGCGCTTCTTCGCCACCGCGCCGAACGTCTCATAGGTGCCCTGCAAGATGCCCTGGGTGCCGATGTAGATCCAGGACCCGGCTGTCATCTGCCCGTACATCATCAGGCCTTCGGCTTCGAGCTTGCGGAAATGCTCCCAATTCGCCCAGTCACCAACAAGATTCGAGTTAGCTATCAGAACCCTGGGCGACCATTCGTGGGTACGGAACACTCCCACCGGTTTGCCGGACTGCACCAGCATCGTCTCGTCGTTCTCCAGAGAGCGCAGGGTCGCGACGATGGCATCGAAAGCGGGCCAACTGCGGGCCGCGCGGCCGGTGCCGCCGTAGACGACAAGATCCTCGGGGTGCTCGGCGACCTCGGGGTCGAGGTTGTTCATCAGCATCCGTAGGGCGGCCTCCTGTTGCCAACCCTTGCAGGACAATTCAAGGCCCCGGGGGGCCCGGACGACGCGGGCGGTAGAGGTGTTCTCCAAGCTCACCGGAGTGCTCGCTTTCCTTGAAGTGGTGTGCATCAAGGACACCGCACTTCGGTCGCGTGGGATAGGCCCCCTTCGGGGATACTGTCTCGTATCCGAGACAAGGAGGCAGCATGTCGACCACATCGCCCGCGGTCGGGCGCGCATTGGACGTCTTGCTCCATCTGGCGTCGCGGCCCGGACCGGTCCAGGGGTCGGCGTTGATCCGCGAATTGGGACTGCCCCGGTCGTCGGCGTATCACCTACTCGAGGTTCTGGTGGCACGCGGCTTCGTCGTACACCTGCCGGATCAACACGCATACGCCCTGGGATTCTCGGCGTTCGAGATCGGCTCTGCCTACCTCCGTCACGAACCCCTGGAACATATCGCCCGACCGATCCTCAAACGACTGGTCTCCGGCGTCGGCGAAACCGGACATCTGGGAATCCTCTACGGTGCCGAGAGCGTCTACCTACTCAAGGAACAACCGCACATGTCCAGGGTTCCGGTCACCCTCGTCACCGACGTCGGCGTCCGATTGCCGGCCCATCTGACGGCCAACGGACGGTCGATCCTTGCTCATCTTTCGGCCGCTCAAATTCGCGTGCTGTTCCCGTCAGCGCAGACGTTCATCCGCCGTACCGGGCATGGACCGTCGTCGCTGGTTGAGTTGCGACGCCTGCTGCAGACCGAGCAAGCGAGCGGATGGGCCCACGAAGTCGGCATGATCACCGACGGACTCCAGTCGGTAGCGGCGTGCGCCTTCGACCACGCCGGCCGGCCGTGCGCAGCATTCAGCGTGACCCAACGCCAAGACCGTCCTGCATCGTCGTTGCCCGCCCTGGTGACGGCCGTCCGTGATGCGGCGCGGCAACTGACCGGGGCGCTGTCCGGCAGTGCACCACCCGGCTGGTTCGATGGGTAAACTCCGAACGTCCCGCCCCCGTAGCTCAGTGGATAGAGCACGGCTCTCCTAAAGCCGGTGTCGCAGGTTCGATTCCCGCCGGGGGCACTTTTTTGTTGTATGACGTCGGTTGATGCTTGACGTTTCGTCTTCGGGTGATGCCTGACAGTGTTTCGGCTGATGCTTGACAGTTACTTCGGTTGATTCTTGACACTCCCTTAATGAGGGAGATCAGCGTGGCTGAGCAGAGGTATCAGGCGGTGTTGGCCGTCATCAGTGATGGGTTGTCGATTTCGCAGGTGGCGAGCAAGGTCGGGGTGTCTCGGCAGACCGTGCATGCCTGGTTGGCCCGGTATGAGGCTGAGGGTCTGGAAGGGCTGAACGATCGGTCGCATCGGCCAGCGAACTGTCCGCATCAGATGCCCGCCGAGGTGGAGGCCGCGGTCTTGGAGTTGCGCCGGTCACGCCCGTATTGGGGGCCGCGGCGGCTGGTGTTCGAACTGGCTAAACGCAAGGTGCGACCAGTGCCGTCGGAATCGGCGGTGTATCGGGCATTGGTACGAGCCGCCATGATCGATCCGACCTTGCGTGATCGGCGATCCCGTAAGTGGAAACGTTGGGAACGCGGTTCAGCGATGGAGTTGTGGCAGATGGACGTCGTCGGCGGGTTCCCGCTCGCTGATGGCACCAGCGCCAAAGCGCTGACCGGGATTGATGATCACTCCCGGATGTGCGTGTGCGCCCGGTTAATGAGCGCCGAACGCACCCGGGCGGTGTGCGACGGACTGCGCGAGGCGTTGGCTACCTATGGGGCTCCCGAGCAGATCTTGACCGACAACGGAAAGGTGTTTACAGGCCGGTTCAACCATCCGCCTGTAGAGGTGCTCTTTGATGCGATCTGCCGCGAGCAGGGGATCGAGCATCTGTTGACTCAGCCGCGCAGTCCGACCACGACGGGAAAGATCGAACGATTTCACCGCAGTCTGCGCGCCGAGTTCCTCAGCGAACAAACAGCTTTCCGCAATCTGAAGACAGCTCAGCAGGCACTCGACGAGTGGGTGGAGTATTACAACACTGCCCGGCCGCACCAGTCGCTGAGATGGACACTCCCGCTCAACGGTTCACCGCCGGCGGTCCTCCCCAGCGTTCATCGACCCCAACTGCGACCTCTACCGACCGCACGGGCGAACACTGGGTCAGCCGCAAGGTCTGCGCCAACGGTATCGTCTGTGTGTCCTGGCAACAGGTTTCAGTCGGGGTTCACCGGGCCGGAGCTCGCTGCGATGTCCACGTCGATGGTGAGCTGTTGCGTTTCTGGATCGGCGAGGAACTAGTCAAGACCGCCACGCGGACCAGCCACGGCGAGGTAAGAAATAAACGGGCCGCCCGCACCCGCGAGCAGGCCTAACACCACACAAAGAGTGTCAAGGATCAACCGACGCTGAAACGTCAAGAATCAACCGACTCTGAACAGGGGCACTTTTTTGTTTTTCAATGACGTCGGTTGATTCGTGTAATTCCCTGCTTGTCACGTCAGACGCTGCCTGAATGGTTGGCCCGGCACGCGCCACAGGCCCTGAGTGCTTGGTGGGTTTGCCCGGGTAATGAGTCCCCGACGAAAGGGACTTTCGGCCCGAAAGCTGCTGCCCCCGAATCACTGTCATGCCGTTAACGGCGCAACTAGCGTTCGACCCGACGGGCCGCAATTGAGACGGAGAAGTTCAAACCTCAGGGGTCAGATCCTTACAACTTCCCATGCACTCCGCAGCTTCACTGAGCAGGACAAATAGCTATAGAACGGGGATTGAAATGAGTCGTCAATGGTACGAGCACCCATCGTTGATCCTTCAGCTCAAGGAGCTGTCCGAACTACGCGTCGAGCTACGGGAAAAGAATCTCTTCGAGGCCGAGGACATCAGGCCCAAGGAGGACCTAGGTAAGGCGACCGACGAAGAAGAGCGGGCACGCACAGCTGACGGCACGTTCAACGACCTCGACGAGCCGTGGATGGGAGCCAAGGGGACCGGTTTCGGCAGGAACGCGCCCCCCGAGAAGACGGTGATCGATCGCAAACGGCTGCTAGAGCCCGACCCACGCGTGATCAGCCGTCGGCTGATGGCGCGCGACGAGTTCAAGCCCGCCGGCATCATCAACACCATCACTGCCGCCTGGATTCAATTTGAGAACCACAACTGGTTCTTCCACGGCAACGGGTTGCCTGACAAGAACATCGATATTCCGCTGCAGCCGGGCGACAGCTTCCCCGAAGATCCAATGCGGATCCGCTGCACGATCCCGATGCACGGCGAAATCGTCGACGGCTGCCCGGCGCCGGTATTCGCCAACACTGAAACTCATTGGTGGGACGGCTCGCAGATCTACGGCAGCGGCAAGGAGAAACAGAATCAGGTTCGCACCTTCGTCGACGGAAAGATCAAGGTCAACGATGACGGGCGCCTCCCAAAGAGCGACATCCCAGGCGTCGATCTCACCGGCTTCCAGGAGAACTGGTGGGTCGGTGTCGGGCTGTTGCACACCCTATTCGCCCGCGAACACAACGCCGTATGCGACGCCCTGAAGAAGGCGTACCCGAGCCTCGATGATCAGCGACTCTTTGAACTGGGTGTCCTGGTGGTTTCGGCGCTGATCGCCAAGATTCACACAGTCGAGTGGACGACCTGTGTGCTGCGCCATCCCGCTCTGCAAATTGGAATGAATGCCAACTGGTTCGGGGCCCTCGGTGAGACGTTCAAGGACAAGGTCGGCCGCGTCGGCGACAGCGAGTTGCTATCGGGCATCGTGGGGTCGCCTGCCGACCATCACTCGGCGCCATTCTCGCTCACCGAGGAGTTCGTTACCGTCTACCGGTTACATCCGCTGATTCCCGACGATTGGAACTTCTTCTCGCTGGAGTCGGGGGATCATCTTGAACACAAATACTTCACCGACCTGCAGGGCCGCCACACCCGCGACTTTATGGACCGCATGGAGATGGGCGACCTGTGGTACTCGATGGGCACCGCCAGTGCGGGCGCGATCTGCCTGCACAACTACCCGAACGCACTGCGCGAACTGACTCGGATCGACGGGCAGATCACCGACCTGGCCACACTGGATATCGTCCGCGACCGCGAGCGCGGGGTGCCTCGTTACAACGACTTCCGGGAAATGCTCCACATGCCGCGCCGAACCAGCATCGATCAGATCACTCCGAACAAGCAGTGGGCTAAGGAGATCAACGAGGTCTACAACGGAAACGTGGACGCGGTCGACGTTCAGATCGGTATGCAGGCCGAACAACCACCGAAGGGATTCGGTTTCTCCGATACCGCATTCCGGGTCTTCATATTGATGGCATCACGCCGCCTCAAAAGCGACCGGTTCTTTACCGATGACTTCAAGCCCGAGGTTTACACCCAAGTGGGCTTCGAATGGGTCAACCACAACACGATGAAAGATGTGCTGCTACGTCATTACCCGGAACTCGAGCCAGTGATCGGCGGCGTTGAGAGGGTTTTCGCCCCATGGCCGAAGTTGGGCGCTCCGGCGGCGGGCAAGAAGAACCGAATCGTGGAGCTCGCGGATTCCGTGCGGGCCTACATGCCGTGGGGCTAGTTGGCTGGCCCGGAATCTGGCACGGGACCGTGACAACGTTGTGGCCACCACAACTCGTTGCAGTACAGCACCGCCATTCAGATCACACGCTCTCTTAGCTGTATTAGCTTCGACGACATGGTCGGCAACGTCTGGGTCCTCGGCGGATACCAGAGCGATTTCGCGCGAAATCTCGCGCGCGAAGGCCGCGATTTCGCTGACCTGACCACCGAGGTCGTTGACCGAACCCTCACCGACTCGATGATCGACGCAGCCGATATAGAGGTCGTCCACGTCGCCAACGCATTCGGCGAGATGTTCGCCCGACAAGGCCACCTCGGCGCCATGCCGGCGACAGTCCACGAGGGCCTGTGGGATACCCCGGCAAGTCGTCATGAGGCTGCCTGCGCCTCGGGAAGCATCGCGACGCTCGCCGCCATCGCCGACCTGAGGGCCGGTAACTATCGCACGGCGTTGGTCGTCGGACTGGAGTTGGAGAAGACGGTGCCGGGCGACCTCGCCGCCCAATATCTCGGGGCCGCCGCCTGGACCGGTCGCGAAGGTCGGGACGCCAAGTACTTATGGCCGTCGATGTTCGCCGAGGTCGCCGACGAGTACGACCGCAGATTCGGCATCGACGACAGCCATCTACGGGCCATCGCGACACTGAACTTCGCCAACGCCCGCCGAAATCCCAACGCCCAGACCCGCGAGTGGCAGATCCCGGACCTGACCACCCGTGACGACGCCACCAACCCGACCGTCGAGGGTCGGATCCGTCGCTTCGACTGCAGTCAGATGACCGACGGCGGAACCGGCGTCGTCCTCGTCGGCGACGAGTTCCTCAACGACCACCCCGGCGTGCGGCCGATCGGTCTGATCGAGGGCTGGGGCCACCGGACCGTCGGCCTCGGCTTGAAGCAGAAACTCGACCGGGACCGGGACAACCCGTACGTCCTCCCGCATGTACGCGCTGCGGTGCAGGATGCCCTGACCAGGGCCAAGGCCACGCTTGACGACCTCGACGGAATCGAGGTGCACGACTGCTTCACCCCCAGCGAATACCTCGCCATCGATCACATCGGCCTGACCGGTCCGGGCGAATCGTGGAAGGCCATCGAAAACGGCGAAATAGAAATCGGCGGCCGGCTGCCGATCAACCCGAGCGGCGGCCTGATCGGCGGCGGCCATCCGGTGGGCGCTTCAGGTATCCGAATGCTGCTCGACGCCGCCAAACAGGTCAGCGGACTGGCCGGCGACTACCAGGTGGACGGCGCGCGCCACTTCGGCACACTCAACTTCGGCGGCAGCACTGCAACCACTGTCAGCTTCGTAATCGGGTCGGGGGAGGCCGCCTGAGATGGATGTCGAGATCGTCGGCAAGTACCTGTCAACCCTGCCTGAGGACGATGACCACCCCTATCGCACCGGAGCCTGGCGACCGCAGACCACCGAGTGGCAGGCCGACGATCTCGTCGCGGTCGAGGGTGGCATCCCTGCCGATCTCGACGGGGTCTACCTGCGCAACACCGAGAATCCGCTGAACCCGTCGCTGAAGTTCTATCACCCGTTCGACGGTGACGGGATGGTGCATGTCGTCGGATTTCGGGACGGAAAGGCGTTCTACCGCAACCGTTTCGTGCAAACCGAGGCGTTTGAGGCCGAGAACGACGCCGACGGTCCGCTCTGGCCCGGTCTGGCCGAGCCGCTGTCGCTGGCCAAGACCGACCATGGCTGGGGCGCAAGGACATTGCTCAAGGACGCCTCCAGCACCGATGTGGTGGTCCACCGCGGCACGGCGCTCACCAGCTTTTACCAGTGCGGCGACCTCTACCGGGTGGACCCGTATTCGGGAGAAACCCTCGGCAAGGAAACCTGGAATGGCCGCTTCCCCAGCGGCTGGGGCGTATCAGCCCACCCCAAGGTCGACGACCGCACCGACGAGATGCTGTTCTTCAACTACAGCAAGAACGCACCCTACATGCATTACGGGGTCATCGACCCCAATAACGAACTGGTGCACTACGTCGACATCCCGCTCCCCGGTCCACGACTTCCCCACGATATGGCGTTCACCCGAAACTACGCCATTCTCAACGACTTTCCCTTGTTCTGGGAGCCGGAACTGCTTGAGCGCGACATCCACGTAGCGCGGCTACACAGAGAGATCCCATCGCGGTTTGCAGTAATCCCGCGCCGCGGAAATACCAGTGATATCAAATGGTTCGAGGCCGAACCGACCTACGCATTGCACTTCACGAACGCCTACGAAGACGGCGACGAGATCATTCTGGACGGCTTCTTCCAGGGCGACCCCGAGCCCGTCGACAACGGCGTCGGCAACAAGTGGCAGCGCACATTCCGCTACGTGGCACTCGATCGGATGCAGACCCGACTGCATCGCTGGCGGCTCAACCTCGTCACCGGCGGCGTCACCGAAGAGCCGCTGACCGACACCATCACCGAGTTCGGCATGATCAACAGCGGCCACGCCGGCGAGCCGTACCGCTATGCCTACGCAGCAACCGCGAAGCCGGGCTGGTTCCTGTTCGACGGCATCGTCCGTCACGACGTCATGACCGGGTCCGAACAGCGCCACTCCTACGACGACGGTGTCTATGGCAGCGAGACGGCGATGGCCCCCAGGGTCGGCAGTCAGTCCGAAGACGACGGTTACCTCGTCACGCTGACCACCGACATGAACGCCGACGCCTCCTACTGCTTGATCTTTGACGCCGCCCGGATCGCTGACGGTCCGGTATGCAAATTACAACTGCCGGAACGGATTTCAAGTGGAACACATTCCACCTGGGTTGCGGGTTCGGCGTTGCGCCGCTGGCATTGCACCGATCACGCCGCCGAGGCGATAGGGCTGTAGTGCCCGACACCCACGACCCCGGCGCACCCACCCTGCTGGCGCCTGGCGGTACCAACGCAATCGGCAGAATGCTCGGCCTGCTCGGCGACGAGTGGAACCTGCACATCATCCGGCAGGCGTTGCTCAGCGCGACCCGCTACAGCCAATTCATGTCCCAGTTGGCGATTTCCAATTCGGTGTTGACCAACCGGCTGCAAACCCTGGTGAACAGCGAGCTACTCGCCCGCAAGTTGCACGAGTCCACCCGCGCGCGGACCGAATACCTCACCACGCCGCGCAGTCGCTCGTTGTGGACTGTGCTGCTGTCGATTTGGGCGTGGGAGCGGAATTGGATCGCCGAGCACCCCGACCAACTTCCCGACGTGCGCCACTTATCCTGCGGTCGGTCGTTCATGCCGGTGCTCACGTGCAGCAACTGTCACACCGTGGTCGAAGCCGACAACTCACTGATGCAGTTGGGACCGAGCGGAACGTGGGATCGCTCCACACCCGCTGCCGTAACCCGCCGGCGGTCGGACCCTGCCCGCCAGGACGGCGGACTTTTCCCCGAAACCATGAGCATGTTCGGAAACCGTTGGGCGGCAGCACTTGTCCTGGCGGCATTTCTGGGAACGACCCGCTTCACCGACTTCCAGACCCAGTTGGGCGCCCCGCCGAGCCTGCTTGCCGAACGGCTTCAGACGTTCTGCGGTCTCGGCATCCTGACGACGTTGACCGACTCGTCCACGTCAGCCGCCCAACCAATCGGCCCGGAGCGGTCCGCCTACCTGCTGACCGACAAGGGCCGGGCGTTCTTTCCGGTTCTGGTCGCTGCCTTGCAATGGGCGCAGCATTGGTATCTGGCCCCCGAAGGTCCCGCCATGACACTCACTCATATGACCTGCGGCGCCGAATTCATCGGCGAGCTGTCTTGCGATCAGTGCGCTCAGGTGCTGACGCGGGATCAGCTGAGTGCCGGAATCACTTAGGGCGCCGGGATCACTTAGGTGTGAGGATCTGGAATCCCTTGACGATCAGAGCCGAATCCCGCTGATAGGTGGGATTGTCCGGCTTGATCGCCTGCACCGTCACGGTGGCGACATAGTTCGCGTCACTCGCCTGATAGACCGTCGCCAACGACATGGCCTTGCGGGACGGGATCTTGCCCATCCCCGGCGCGGTATAGCTGGTGGATTCGGCCGGCAATCCACACACCTGACCCTCAGTTGCCTTCAGATCGGAGACCTTGAGCTTCATCTGCAGCTGCTGATTCTGCGCATCGAGAATCTGCTGCGGCTTACCGACGTCCAGCCCGATCTTCTGCAGCGTCACGACGGCGTTCGGTGTGAACCCGTCAGCCGCCAGTGCGGGATTGCGAATCGCAAAGCGAATGGTCTCCGAGTCGAGCTTGGTGGTGCGCTCCCACCCCTGCGGCTGCGGGATGCGCATCCGTGGTTCCTGGTCAGTCCGGGTGGGAATGTCGATCATCGGCACCGAGACGGTTTCGCACTTGTCAGCGCTTGGTTGATCACCGCTGTTCGAACAACCGGCACTCGCCATCGCAACCGCGATGGCCACTATGACCGAGACCGGCCCCAGCACAGTTCTCAATCCGCACCCCTTCGAAGATTGGACCAGACTATCCGAGCGCGGTGAGTCGGGTTAACGGACGGATCGCCGACCGAACAACACCGAGATCAGCGCCCAGATCGAGCAGGCAACGGCAGCCAGCGCAAACACCGCACCGAGGTAGAAGCCATACCCGGCGGACACCGGGGAATGGACATTGAGCCGGTGATAAAACCCGGTGAGGACTGCGATCAGCACGGAGATCACCAGCGCCCCGACAGCGGCCAGGCGCGGCGACAGATTTCGCGCCACCATCGCGCCCGCGACGATCAGCGCCGACGCCAGCAGAGCAATCAACTGCCCGGTCCCGAATCCCCGCGGCAGAGTGATGCTGCCGACAGTGCCGCCGATCGCGCTGGCCCGCCCGCCACCGCCGACGGATGTCGTCAGCCACGGCAGCCACGCACTCCCTGCGAGCAGCGCCGCGCACGTCGCGACCAACCACCCCGGACGCAGGCCTGCCATCCCCCGACCCTAGCGGCATCGTCCCGTCCCTAGGCTGGTCAAAACACCGACCGAGGATGAGCTCATGACCGAATTACCCGAGTGGCTGCGACGGCTCGACCTGGCGCCGCACCCCGAGGGTGGCTGGTTCCGGGAGACCTGGCGCAGCGATGTGACGATCCCCGCTGCAGCGCTTCCGCCCGACTACGCCGGACCGCGCAGTGCAGGCACCGGCATCTTGTTCGCACTGATGCCCGATCAGAGGTCCGCGTGGCACACCGTGCGCAGCGCCGAACTGTGGCTGCACCATCGCGGCAGCCCGATAGTTCTGGAGTTCGGCCCTGAGCAAGAGACCGCCCAGACACACGTGCTCGGATCGGACATCACGGCCGGTCAGCATCCCCAACTGTTGGTGCCGCCAGGAGCGTGGCAGCGCGCCCGCCCGCAGGGCGACGAGCCGAGTCTGGTCAGCTGCGTCGTCGTGCCCGGGTTCGACTTCGCCGATTTCACGCTCGCCTAAGCCCGCCGAGCGCGAGGGAACTCAATCAGCAGTAGCGTGCTCGCATGCATGGCCACACCATCGTCTGCGGTGACGATGCCCTCGGGACTCGAATCATCGAGGAGCTGAGCAAGACCGAGACGACCGTCGTCACGCTGCAGTCCCCCGACGGCCTAAGCGCTGCCGGTATCGACGCGGCCGCGGCAGTGATCTGTGCCAGCGACGACGACGCGCTCAACCTCGAGATCGCGCTGCTGGCACGCCAAGCCAACCCCAAAGTCCGGGTGGTCGCGCGGTTGGCCAACACCGTGCTCAGAGAAGCGATGGCCGACGGCAACGGTCCCGGTGCCGTCCTCGACGTCGCTGATCTGGCAGCACCGTCGGTCGTGGAGGCCTGCCTGGAACGCACCACCCACACCATTGCGGCCGCCGGAATCGAATTCGTCGTCTCCGGCGCTGTCGCCTCCCGCGACGGCACGCTGCGCGACATCTACGGCGACCTGGCGCCCGTCGCCATCATCCGAAGCGAAGACTCCGATACCCCGGGCGAACTGATCGCCTGCCCCGGCCGCGACGTCCACGTCCGCAAAGGCGACTGGACCGCGATGA
The DNA here is from genome assembly GCA_965279745.1 of Mycobacterium sp. Classification (GTDB taxonomy): domain Bacteria; phylum Actinomycetota; class Actinomycetes; order Mycobacteriales; family Mycobacteriaceae; genus Mycobacterium. The sequence continues at coordinate 3,966,270 of OZ257262.1, read as the reverse complement.
TCGGCACCCCCGACGAACTCGCTGAACAGGGCATCAAGGTCGCCAAGCCGATCGCGATAGAACCGCGCCGCCGATCGCTGTGGGACCGCTTCATCGACAGCGTGCGAGCGTTCCGCGACGACCTCAACCCGATGTTCTACCGCGCGCTATCGGCGTCGGGGCTCCTACTGCTCAGCTCGACCGTCATGCTGCGTTTCGCCTACAACCAGCCCGGTATGGGCTGGGTGGACGCGCTGTACTTCTCGTCGGAGACCATCGCGACCGTGGGCTACGGCGACTTCAACTTTCTCCAACAGCCCACCTGGTTGCGGCTGTGGGGCATCGTGATGATGCTCGCCGGCGTCGGCACAACCGCGATCGTGGTGGCGTTCGTCGCCGATGTACTGCTGTCCCGCCGCCTGTCCCATTCTGCGACCCGGCAGAAGATCCGCCACCTCCATGAGCATGTGTTGGTCGTCGGCCTCGGCTCGTTCGGTATCCGAGTGGCCAGCGTGTTGAAGTCCGCGGGCCACGACGTCGCGGTCATCGAGCGCAACGAGGACAACCGCTACGTGGCCGCCGCTGCCGAACTCGACGTGCCGGTGATCTTCGGCGACGCCACGCTGCGCCAGACGCTCGAAACGGCGCGGGCCGACGAAGCCCGGGCGATCGCAGTGGTCACCCAGGACGACATGGTCAACATCGAGACCGGCATCGTGCTGCGCGAAATGCTGGCCAAGCACCCTGACCGAACGCAACCCATCGTGTTGCGGATCTACGACCGTGCCCTCGGCGCCGCGGTCGGTCACCGGTTCGGATTCGGGTCCGTCCGCTCGACGGTCGATCTGGCTGCACCGTGGTTCATCGGTGCAGCAATGGGTCTCGACGTCCTGGGCACCTTCTCGGTGGGTCAGCGATCGTTCATGGTCGGCGGCGTGCAGGTGCGTCCGGGCAGCGAGTTGGACGGCATCCGGATGCTGGAGTTGTCCAACCAGACTCGCGTCATCGCCGTCGAGCGCGACGGCCAGTCGGTACGGCTGCATCCACGACGGGACACCGAGTTGACCGCCGGCGACACCGCTTACCTGGTGGGGCCGTATCGGGAACTGCTGGACATGTTGCGCAAGGGCCAGCGGCTCGTTCAGCCCACTTAGTTCAATCCGGCAGCGCGTGCCGACCGTAACGCCACGGCGGATTTCCCGCCCGATTCCCACCGTGGCGTTAATGTCACCGACTTTTCATCGTCACGACTACAGACCCAACACCCGCATCGCGTTCTCCTTGAGGATCAGCGGCAACGCCGCCGGGTCGACGTCCAGGGCGTCGAAGTCGCGGCGCCACCGCTCCAGAGTGATGTACGGGTGATCGGTGCCGAACAATGCCTTGGTGCGCAGCTGCCGGCCGATGGCCCGAACTAGTTGTGGCGGAAAATATTTGGGCGACCAGCCAGACAGGTCGATGTACACATTCGACTTGTGCGCGGCGATCGCGATCTGCGCATCCACCCACGGCACCGCGGGGTGCGCCATGACGATGGTCAGTTCCGGGAAGTCGGCAGCGACGTCGTCGAGCAGCATCGGGTCGGAGTACCGCAGCTTGATGCCGTGCCCGCCGGGCAATCCGGTACCAAGTCCGGTCTGTCCGGTGTGGAACAGCGCCGGTACGTCTGCCTCGGCGATGGCCTCGTAGATCGGGTAGAACTGCCGGTCATTCGGCTCGAAACCCTGCAAAGAAGGATGGAACTTGAAGCCGCGCACGCCATAGCCCACCAACTCCTGCACGCGCTGCACAGCCGAAGTCCCCGTCCACGGGTCGACGCTGCCGAATGGAATCAACACATCGTTGTTGCGGATCGCACCTTCGATTAGGTCCTCGACCGAATTGGACTGATGCCCTGAGACGGTGCCGGCATCGATGGTGAACACCACGGCAGCGGTGTTGTGGCTGCGATAGTGGGCGGCTAGGTCGTCCACCCGGGTGAAGTGGTCAGGCCCAAGTTTGAAGTACTTGCCGGTGGCCTCGGCCAGTTCGTCGTCATAGGCACGCTGACCGCAGGCGTCGATCTCGACATGGGTGTGGATATCGATGGCGTCCACTGCGCCGAAGTCGATTCCGTACTGATAGCGGCTGGTCACCGATGCAGTCTATGGAACTCGGGACCAAAGTCCCTACCGGGCAACAACAATGTGCGGCCTACTACAGCGCGTGATCACGGTGTTTCTCGTCGACGACCACGAAGTGGTCCGCTGCGGTCTCGCCGAACTTCTCGGTGCCGATCCGGAACTCAAGATCGTCGGCGAAGCCGACACCGTCGCCGCCGCACTGGCCCGCATTCCTGCCGCTCAGCCGGATGTCGCGGTGCTTGATATCCAGTTGCCGGACGGCAATGGCATCGATTTGTGCCGGGAGTTGGTCGCCGCACATCCGGCGATCCGCTGCCTCATTCTCACGTCCTACACCGATGAGCGGTCGATGCTCGACGCGATCCAGGCCGGCGCCAGCGGGTACGTCGCCAAGGACATTCGCGGAGCGGAGATCGCCGGGGCCGTCAAAGCCATCGGCAGCGGAAAGTCGTTGCTGGACAACCGAGCTGCCGGTGTCCTGATGGCCCGTCTCCGCAAGGAGGCCGAACAGAATGAACGGCTACGCGATCTATCGGCCACCGAACGCCGGCTATTGCGACTACTCGGCGAGGGATTGACGAATCGCGAGATCGGTCAGCGGATGTTCCTGGCCGAAAAGACGGTCAAAAACTACATCTCGCGGATCCTGCCGAAGGTCGGCCTCAGCGGGCGTACCGAAGCCGCGCTGCTCGGTGCGGAGCTCGCGCAGCCTACTGAGGGCTGAACACCGTCACGAATCGGTCGAGCGACTCCCGGATATCACCCTTCAACGCCGCTGCGACGACCATGCCGATCGGGCCGAACAACGCCGGCCCACCGAGGTGGACGTCCATGGTCACCACCGACGAATCGGGTTTGGTGCCATGCGGCTTGACCTTGCCGACCAGCTTGACCTTGACGCCGCCCTTGCCCTCGCCGTCGAGCGTCATCAACTCGGGCGGCTTGAAGTTCACGATCGTCCATTTGACCCGGTTGGGCATTCCCTTGACCTCGACAATGGACTCCAGAACGGTGCCCTTGTCGAGGTTTTCGGGAAGCTTCGACCGCCAGACCCGGTGAATGGTCAGCCATTCCTTGTACCGGGACAGGTCGGACGCGTGTTGCCACGCCGTATCAGGCGGCAGTGGTACGTCGACCGATACGGAGAGTTTTGCCATTAGACCGGCGGCTGTTCGCCCTTGTTGCTGCCCGCTGCGTCCTGCACCTTGTCAACGGCTGACTTAGCCGCGTCCTGGACCTTGTCGACTGTCTCTTTGAACTTTCCGGCCGTCTTCTCGTCGATGACGTCGCCGGCCTTCTCGATGGCCGCTTCGACCTTCTCGGCGTTCTCGTTCAAGACTGCCTTGGCCTTGTCGACGTTCTCGCTCAAGGCTTCCTTGGCCTTGTCCACAAAACTCATCAGCCGGTCCTTTCCCATCACTCTGCGCGGAGTCAGTCTCCGTTCCCCTGCACGGTAGGCGAGGTTCGCCACAAAATCCTCGGTTCGCCCAGTACGCGTCCCTGAATCCACCACACCGCTTCGATCAATGCCGCAGCCAGCAAACCGATCCCCACCGCCATTGCGCTGATCGCAAGGTTGGACGGGTCGAGCATGAAACTCTTCCGCGCCCACGGCAGAGAAAAAATCACCACATAAGCCAACCCGGACACCGACACCAGTGCCACCCGCCACCACTCGTACGGACGCGCAACCACCGCGAGCACCCAAATCGCCGCCAGTAGCAGGGTGATCAACGCGGCCGTCGAGGCCTGCGTCTGTTCCACCAGACTGGCATTGCGCCCGTGGTAGGCAATGAGATACGAGGTGAACGTCGCGACACCGACGATCACACCGGACGGCAGTGCCGACGTCATCACCCGGCGGACGAACCCGGTGTGCGCGCGCTCATTATTCGGTGCGAGCGACAGCACGAACGCCGGGATACCGATGGTGAACCACGCCGCGATGGTGACGTGGATGGGCTGGAACGGATACAGCAGCGGATCAGTGCCGAACCACTGCGACCACAAACCACCGATACCCACCAACAGCGCCAGCAGCACCGAGTACACGGTCTTGGTGAGGAACAGGTTGGAGACCCGCTCGATGTTCCCGATGACCCGCCGCCCCTCCCCCACCACAAAGGGCAGAGTGGCGAACTTGTTGTCCAACAGCACGATCTGAGCCACCGCGCGCGACGCTGGGCTGCCGGCACCCATCGCCACCCCGATATCGGCGTCCTTGAGTGCCAGCACATCGTTGACGCCGTCACCGGTCATGGCGACGGTGTGATCGCGGGATTGCAGAGCGTGCACCATCGCCCGCTTCTGGTCCGGACGGACGCGGCCGAATGTGGTGACTTCCTGCATCGTGTCGGCCAACGCCTCGGCGTCATCCGGCAGTTGGCGGGCGTCCATCGTCTCACCCGTCAAGCCGAGCGTTCCAGCAACGGCCGCTACCGAGACAGCGTTGTCCCCGGAGATGACCTTGACAGTCACCTGCTGAGACTCGAAGTATTCCAAGGTATCTCGAGCATCGGGCCGCACTCGCTGCTCGAGAATCACCAGCGCCGCCGGTGTGATGTTGCCGGGCGCATCGGAACTGTCCACCGCGGTGTCGCTGCGGGCCAGCAACAGCACCCGCAGACCGTGCGCGCCGATCTCCTGGGCCTGGTCGGCGACCGGCGATTCCGGGTCCAGCAGCACATCGGGCGCACCGATCACCCAATTGCCTTGTTGCCCATAGGAAACACCACTCCACTTGGTGGCCGACTTGAACGGTGCGGTGGCCGTCGCGGTCCAGCCCGGCGCGTCCGGGTACTTCTCGGTGATGGCCTGCATGCTGGCGTTCGGCCTCGGATCATCGGCGGCCATCGCCGCCAGTACGGCGGGCACCTGTTCTCCGTCAGTCAACGTGGTGACATCCGATACCCGCATGCCGTTCTCGGTGAGCGTGCCCGTCTTGTCGGCGCACACCACATCCACTCGCGCCAAGCCTTCGATCGCGGGCAGTTCCTGCACCAGACATTGCCTGCGCCCCAGCCTGACCACCCCGACGGCGAACGCGATCGACGTCATCAGCACCAGACCCTCAGGCACCATCGGGACCAGTGCTCCGACGGTGCGCAGCACCGACTCCCGCCAACCCACGTTCGTGGTGAACAACTGCGTGTAGATGATCAACAGACCGGTCGGCCACAACAGGTAAGTGATGAATTGGAGAATCTTGCTGATGCCACTGCGCAATTCAGACTTCACCAGCGTGAACTTGCTGGCCTCTTCGGCGAGCCTGGCCGCGTAGGCCTCCTTGCCGACTTTGGTCGCCCGGTACGCACCGCTGCCGGCGACGACGAAACTGCCGGACATGACCGCATCGCCGACGTTCTTGTGGATCGGGTCCGCTTCGCCGGTCAGCAGCGACTCATCGACTTCCAGACCAGAACCCTCGAGCAGTTCGCCGTCGACGACGATCTGATCGCCAGGGCCCAGCTCTATCACGTCATCGAGGACGATCTCCCCGGGCGGCAAGTCCCGAGTGGCGGATTGCCGTCGCACAGTGGGTTTGGCCTGCCCGACGATCGCCAGGTTGTCGAGTGTCTTCTTCGCCCGCAACTCCTGAATGATGCCGATCGCGCTATTGGCGATGATCAGCATTCCGAACAGTCCGTTGATCAGCGAACCGGTGGCCACCACAATCGCGAACAGCACACCGAGGATCGCATTGATGCGGGTAAATACGTTGGCCCGCACGATTTCCGAAACGCTGCGGGACGCGCGACTCGGCATGTCGTTGGTCTTGCCTTCAGCGACGCGGGCGGCGACCTCGGCGTCGGACAGCCCAGCAGCAATGCTGACGGTCATTTGGTAAAGGTCCCCATCTTGTCGGCGTCGAAGTACTCCAGTGTCAGTCTGTTGCCGTCGAACTTCGCTGCGGAAATGCTCCCGGGAGGCGAGTTTTCCGACACGAAGCTGAAGGTGAACTCGTCGCCGTCCCAGTGCGTCAGCTCATAGGTGTCCGGGCGTGGGCCCAGCGACAGCAGGAGCTTGCCGTCCTTTTCGGCGACGGTGGCGCGACCCCAGTAATCATTGGCGTAGCTGCCGACATAGGACTGGGCCAGCTTTGCCGGAGCCGGGTTGGCCGGACGTTGTTTTCCGACAAGCAAACCCACCGGTGCATCCAACTTCCCCATCGCTGTTCCGTAGAGCTTGCGCCAATCCTCGCGGACGTCTCCGAACTGCACGAGATCGGCGAATTCAGCTGTCACGGTCTCCGGAATTCCGGTCGGGGTCGCGTTGGACAGCGCGACAATCGCCACGTCCGCGGAGGGGATGATGACGAAATTCGTTGCGGCGCCTAGCTCGAATGCGCCGGAATGGCTGAACTGCACGCGAGCCGCCGACGTTGTCGAGACGTTGAACCCGTACCCGTAGAAGCCGGACCGCATCGCCGGCTCAGAAGGCGGGCTGGACACCATCTGCGGGGTGAGCGCGGGCAGCAGCGCCTCCGGTCTGACAATCTGCGTCCCGTTGTAGGTCCCATTCGCCAAAACCATTGCCAGCCAATGAGTCATGTCACTGACCGATGAGCTCACACCACCGGCTGGCGATTCCGCATCGGGATCGCGTTTGTACAGCGGCTGATATTTTCCGTCGATCCGAATGTGCCCCAACGCCTTATCGGTCCGCGCTTCGAAGTCAGCGAAACGTGAGCTCGTTGAGTTCATTCCCAACGGTGCATACAGCACCTGCTGACTCAGGTCCTCCCAGGACTTTCCGGACGCTTGAGCGACGGCCTCAGCCGCGGCCGTCAGCCCGAAATTTGTGTAGGCGTAGGAGATCCGGAACGGTTCGAGTGGAAGCTGGCGCAATCGCTCCAGCACGTAGCGCTGGTCATAGCCGAGATCCTCAAGCTTGTCGCCGGCGTGATCCGGCAGCCCGGAACGGTGCGCGAACAGATCGCCGACGGTGACCATCTTGGTGACCGCGGGATCTGCCAGAGCGAACCACGGCAGCTTGTCCACCACCGGGGTGTCCCAACTGATCGCCTGTTGGGTCACCTGGTGAGCGACGACGGTCGACCCGACCGGTTTGGACAGCGACGCCAACTGGAAGACGGTGTCCGGATCCACCCTGTTGCCCGCGGTATCCGCCGGACGGTTGACATCCTTGACTCCGAAGCCCTTGGAGTACAGAGTCTTTCCGCCATGAACGACGGCGACGGCCATGCCCGGAATTCCGGAGCTTTCCATCAGCTCCCCGACGATCCTGTCGAGTTGCCCCACCGCGTTCTCGACGGCGTTGTCCGGCAACGCCATCGCCGGGACCAGGGGCGGAATCTGATCAGAGAGGTGCCGCGACACCGGCGAATCTGGCGGGCCGCTACAGGCCGTCAGCACTGCCAACAGCGTCACACTCACAACACGTCGGGCCCAGGCGGTCATGAAATTCTTGCAACCTTTCCTACAACCGCCACCACGAGTCGACGGCAGGCACTCCCGTTGCGCCCGGCACCACCCGCCCGCCCGGTTTCGGTACGGCGAGTTCGACTCCCGCACCATCGGCGGCTTTCAGCAGGCGTTCAACTGGCTCGGCCCAAGGATGCGGAGCCAGCCGGAAGGTGCACCAGTGAACCGGCACCAACAACCCGGCATCGGTCATGTCGCGGTGCGCGCGCACCGCTTCTTCCGGATTCATGTGGATGTCTGGCCACGCGGTGTTGTAGGCACCGATCGGCATCAGGCTGAGATCGAACGGCCCGTAGTCGGCACCGACCTTTTCGAAGCTCTTGGTATAGCCGGTATCGCCACCGAAGAATCCACGGTGCTGAGGGCCGATCATCACCCACGATGCCCACAGCGTGGTGTTGCGAACCACGAACCTGCCGGAGAAGTGCCGGGCCGGGGTGCACACCAGGGTCAGGTCCCCAATGTGCGTCTGCTCGTTCCAGTCGAGTTCGATCACCCGCGACGGCGGGATACCCCAGTCCCGCAGGTGCGCGCCGACGCCCAGCGGGACCACGAATGGCGCTCGCTGACTCTGTGCAAGCGCAAGTACGGTGTCCATATCGAGATGGTCGTAGTGATCGTGGCTGATCAGCACCGCATCCAGTGCGGGCAGCGACCCCAGCGGGGTTGGGTTGGGGTGCAGCCGCTGCGGGCCCACCGTCCGGGATGGCGAACACCGATCGCTCCAGATCGGGTCAGTCAGCACTCGATAGCCGTCGATCTCCACCAACGCGGTCGAATGGCCGAACCACGTGACGGCCAGCGGCTCGGCCTCCAGACCGACCGGTGAATTCGCCAGCGGGATATCGGCTCCCGGCTTGGTCGGCGACCGACGGGCGAGCATTTCGAACAGGACCGACCGGCCTTCTTCTGCGTCCAGGCGAAGCGCCGACGACGGTTCGAGGTTATGGAACACCCCGTCGCGGTAGTTCGGCGACCGGTCGGCCACCGCGCGAACAGCATTGGGCCCGGCCCCGAGTGCCGCCGGCGCATCGTGCGCGGCCCGCAAGAACCAGCCACCTGCCGCCAGCGAGGCGGTCCCAGCGACCAGTCGAGCCGCGGCCTTCCCGCTCGGGAGCAGCGATGCTACTCGGGACAATCCCAGCTCGGCCACTCAGGCCTCCTCACGCCCCATGGAACTTGGCCGGCCGCTTCTCGATCCGCGCGACCTGCGCCTCGATGACATCCTGGCTGCCCCAGGCCTTCTCGAACATTTCTTTGTGGTTCGCCAAAGAATCCTCGTAGGCGCCGTCGTCGTTCAGCACTCGCTTGGAATGCTGCACCGACAGCGGGGCCAGGTTCGCGATCTCGGCCGCCCAGGCCTGAGCGTCGGCGAGATCGCCGATCCGGTTCGCCATCCCGACCTGCAACGCGGACTCAGACGACAATCTCTCGGCCGCCAGCAGCATGCCCCGGGCGCGACCATAGCCGACCAGGGAGGTGAGCCGACGGACGCTCCAATTGTCGAGAGCTAGACCATATTTGGCGATCGGAAACCAGAAATAGGCATCGGGGGCGACGACTCGCAGATCGCACACCATCGCCAGTTGGAGACCAGCCCCGATCGCCGGTCCATTGATCGCACCGATCACCGGCATGGGCGCCGCGTCGATCGCCTTGTTCAACGCGATCGCCTTGTCGGGGAAATCCGCGGCGAAGACGTCCCCGGAGAGGTCGGCACCCGCACAGAACACCGTGCCCTGGCCGGTGAGAACGATGACGCGGACGTCGTCGGCAGCAGCCTTCTCGATGGCTTCCCGTAACTGGTCGACGAGCTCCGTGTTCAGCGCGTTCCGCCGTTCCGAACGCTGGAGCTCGATGGTGGTGACATCGCCCACCCGCTCGATTCCGATCATGGCCGCCAGCCTACTGGCCTCCTAACAGGTCACACACCTAGGCAGACGACCTGCCGAAACGAACAAATGGGCGGGAAAGTACGAGTGGATTGCTGCAAAACGTCGATCTCGGCGGCATCGGCATCCCACGTGTGCCCGTCGCGATCAGGCAAGATGGGGCCATGGACAGTAGTTCGGCCTCACCACGAGTCCTTGTGGTTGATGACGACCCAGACGTGCTCGCATCGCTGGAGCGCGGGCTGCGCCTCTCCGGGTTCGAGGTGACCACCGCGGTCGACGGCGCAGAAGCGCTGCGCAGAGCCACCGAAGTTCGGCCCGACGCCATCGTTCTCGACATCAACATGCCGGTGCTGGACGGCGTCAGCGTCGTGACAGCGCTGCGCGCTATGGACAACGACGTTCCGGTCTGTGTGCTCTCAGCTCGTAGCTCGGTCGACGACCGGGTAGCAGGCCTCGAAGCCGGCGCCGACGACTACCTGGTGAAGCCCTTCGTATTGGCCGAACTCGTGGCTCGGGTCAAGGCGCTGTTGCGGCGACGGGGTGCAACAGCCACGTTCTCGTCCGAAACCATCCAGGTCGGCTCGCTGGAAGTCGACATCCCAGGCCGTCGTGCACGGGTCAACGGCGTCGACGTCGACCTGACCAAACGCGAGTTCGACCTGCTGGCCGTTCTCGCCGAGCACAAGACAGCCGTGCTCAGCCGGGCGCAGCTGCTGGAACTGGTCTGGGGCTACGACTTCGCCGCCGACACGAACGTTGTCGACGTCTTCATCGGTTACCTGCGCCGCAAGCTCGAGGCCGGCGGCGCGTCGCGACTGCTACACACCGTGCGCGGCGTCGGGTTCGTACTGCGTCAGCAGTAGTTACTTAAAGTTCTTGTCCCACTTGTCGAATCCGGCCTTCTTGGCTGTCGCCTCGTCGAAGAACCACACCTCGGCGATCGTCACGTCGTAGGCCGGGCTGTCCGTCCCGTGGTAGAGCATCGAGTCTGCGTTGCCCTTGATCAGCCAGCCGGCCGGGCCGGAGCCGTCCTTGGCGGGCGTGGCTGAGCCCTTGCCGTACGCGCCCGCAGGCACATCGGCGATCTTGGCGACACCGTCGCGCTCGGCATCCCACCGCGTGAAGCCCGCCTTCTGCGCGAAATCCTCTTCGGCGAACCACACTTCGGCGATCGTCTGCTTGTACCACGGGCTCTCCGTCGTGTGGTACAGCATCGAATCTTCGTTGCCCTTGATCGTCCAGCCAGTCGGACCTGAACCGCCGTCGCCCGCCTTGGCTGAACCCTTGCCGTACGGGCCTGGCGGCACGTCGGCGAACTTGGCGATCCCGGAACGCTCAGCATCCCAGCGCGTGAAACCTGCTTTCTGCGCAACGGATTCCGCGTTGAACCACACTTCGGCGATCGTCTGCTTGTACCACGGGCTCTCCGTCGTGTGGTACAGCATCGAGTCCTCGTTGCCCTTGATTGTGTAGCCCGAGGGGGCAGCAGCACCGGCCGCTAACCGAATGGACCCGGACCCGTATGGCGCATCGAGTTTGCCGCCTGTGAGCTTGGCAGCTACTCCCCCGCCTGCCGCGACGGCCCCGCCGGTGAGCTTCGCACTCGGCAAATCACCGTCGGGTAGATCAACCGAAGCCGAAGCCGAACCCGCACTTGCCTTTCCGCTCAGACCGGCGGTCAGCGTATGACCAACCGGCACCTCCCGGGTGACCTTGCGGACCGTGGTCAGGAACGTCACCACCATCCCGAGGGCGAAGGCCAGCAGCATCAGCCACCAATTGACGTCATGCATCACCGAGCTCCTATCTCACGCGAGCCGGGGAGATCGGCAATAGCTTCCTCCCGCGACGTGCGACTGATCGTCGCGACGGCAATCACCCAGGCCAACAGCGAGCCGACCATGAATGCCAGCAGATACCACAACCACTGAATGACGAATCCCATGTCGAATGCTCCTTAGCTCACTGTGATGTCGACGCGACGGTTCTTAGCCCGACCCGCCTCGGAGTCATTGCCGGCCACCGGCTGCGACGAGCCGACACCGTTGGTGGTGATCTCAGCAGCGGGAATCCCTTGGGAAGCGAGGTAGTCGCCGACGGACTTGGCGCGGCTCGCGCTCAGCGGATTGTTAATCGCGTCATTCCCAGTGTTATCGGTATGGCCGGTGACGGCCACCTTGGCACTGGTGCAGCCCTTCAACTTCTGGGCGACGACCGTCAACTCCTGCTGAGTGGCCGGCGTCAATGTGAAGCCGTCAGTCTGGAAGTTGATCGGCGCTGTCAGCGCGGCGGTGATGGCCGCTTGCAGATTGTCGCAAACGGCTCCGCCACCGGACGTAGTAGCAGGCACGGACGCCCCGCCCTTGACTTCAATGTTGTTGACAATCGACAGGTTCGGCCATGCCGCCTTCGCCGCCGCCTCGACGGCCGCCTTGACGTCCTCGGACGGCGCGGTTCCGGTCAACGTGATCGTGGAACCCTCGATCTTGTAGTTAAAGTCCGGAATGTCTACGGCGGCCTTGAACAGCGCACTCAGCCCAGAGAAGTCCAGCGCGGGGATGCCGGCCTTGATGTTCAGGTTGTCGATGAAGTTCGCGCCGGGGAATGCCGCCTTCAGCGCGTCCATCAACGATGCCTTCACCGACAGGTCCGGCAGGTCACCACTCAGCGTGAAGTTATTGCCGCTGCGGACAATCGATAGCGGTGAGAAGTTGAACGACGGCAGCGCCACCGACGGCACCGAGATAGACGGCACCGTCAAACTCGGTGCGCTGACGTTGATGCTGGGCAGTTCGATCTTGGGCCTACCCAGTCCCAGTGCCCCCCAGGCGATCCAGCCCAGCAGCAACGGGAGCAGTAGCAGACCTAGCAGCCAGAGCCAGCCGGGTGGACGGCGATAATATCGCGACTCGGTTCGCCATTCGGTTGCCGTTGCGGTCACCCGCGCATCCCCGGTACCCGCCATCGATATCTCCTCCGCCCGGTAATGACACTTGTACTGCCGGAACGATGCACGATACGTCGCATTTCCAGCGGTCAGGACCCATTTGACAGAATTGGGCCCCGATCCGAATCGGCCCCCCGACCCGAATTGGGCCTCTAGTGGGTGGCCAGCAGGTCAATCACAAAGATCAGCGTCTGACCTGACAACCGGTGTCCTGCCCCGGCCGGACCATAGGCCTGCTCGGGCGGGATGATCAGCTCCCGACGACCGCCGACCCGCATCCCCGGAATGCCGTCTTGCCAACCCTGGATCAGGCCGCGCAGCGGGAACGAGATGGATTCACCGCGTTTCCAGGAGCTGTCGAACTCTTCGCCGTTTGCGTACTCGACGCCGACGTAATGCACCTCGACCACCCCGCCGGGCTTTGCTTCGTCACCGTCGCCGACTATCAGGTCCTTGATCACCAACTCGGTGGGCGCCGGTCCGTCGGGGAATTCGATCTCAGGTTTCGTCGTCACGGCACACACGGTAGTCAGTGAGAACTATCTCGGGCGACATCTACCTGAAATACTGATGACGTGGCAGCCGATGACCTCGACGCAGTGGTGGTGGGCGGCGGGCACAACGGCCTCGTCGCGGCGGCGTACCTGGCTCGCGCAGGTCTGCGGGTGCGAGTGTTGGAGCGACTGGAGACCGTAGGCGGTGCCGCGATCTCCGCACAGGCCTTCGACGGCGTTGACGCGCGGCTATCCCGGTACTCCTACCTCGTCAGCCTGTTGCCGAGCCGAATCCTCGACGATCTGGGTGCCCGGGTGCGGCTGGCCCGGCGCAAAGTTTCGTCGTACACACCGAATCCGGCCGACGGCGGTCGGACCGGTTTGCTCATTGGCCCGAACTCCAGCTTCGCAGCGATCGATGCTGCCGGGGATGAGGCGGCCGTCGCGGAGTTCTACCGCCGTTGCCGTCTGGTGACCGAGCCGCTGTGGCCAACCCTGCTTGACCCACTGCTCACCCGCACCGAAGCGCGCCGCAAGGTGGTGGCCGGCGGGTCAGACGCAACCGAGGCGTGGGACGCCCTGATCGAACAACCCGTCGGACATGCCATTACCGACGCCGTCACGTCCGATCTAGTCCGTGGTGTGGTGGCTACCGACGCCGTCATCGGCACGTTCGCCCACCTCAATGAGGAGTCACTAAGGCAGAACATCTGCTTCCTGTACCACCTCCTTGGGGACGGCGTCGGGATCTGGGACGTGCCGATCGGCGGCATGGGTGCGGTGACGTCCGCGCTGGCTGACGCCGCGCGAGCCCACGGCGCGGAGATCATCACCGGCGCCGAGGTTCTCGCCGTCAGTCCGGACGGCGATGTGAGTTACCGTCTCGGCGACGACGAACACCGGGTACAGGCAAAATACGTGCTGTCGAACGTCACCCCCACCGTGCTCGCCGGCCTGATGGGTGAACCGGCACCGGAGCTTGCGGACGGCGGCCAGGTGAAAGTGAACCTGATGCTGCGCCGACTGCCGCGGCTGCGGGATGACTCCGTCACCCCTGAACAAGCTTTCGGCGGGACCTTCCACATCAACGAGACGTGGTCGCAGCTCGATGCCGCCTACTCGGCCGCATCAAGCGGTTCGGTACCTGATCCACTGCCTTGCGAGATCTACTGCCACTCGTTGGCCGATCCGAGCATCATGTCGCCGGCGTTACAGGCCTCCGGCGCCGCCACTTTGACGGTGTTTGGCCTGCATGTGCCACACGCATTGCAAGCGCGCAACCCGGACGGGATGCGCACCCGACTGACCGAGGCTGTGCTGGCATCACTCAATTCTGTTCTAGCTGAACCGATCCAAGATGTTCTGATGACGGACGCCTCGGGTCGTCCCTGTGTCGAAACCAAGACGACCGTCGACTTGCAGGACAGCCTCAACATGACCGGTGGCAACATCTTCCACGGAGCCTTGAGGTGGCCGTTCGTTGAGGACGGCGAACCGTTGGACACCCCGGCCCAGCGTTGGGGTGTGGCAACCGAGCACGACCGGATCCTGGTGTGCGGTTCCGCTTCTCACCGAGGCGGTGCTGTGTCCGGGGTCGGTGGCCACAGTGCCGCGATGGCGGTCCTCGCGCGTTCCTAGAGCGAGCAGGCGTCTGCTACCCAGGGGGCAGCTTGGCCAGAATCGACTGGATGGTGTGCAGATCCTGGTCGTCGAGCCCGGCCAAGGCCGCGGGTGCCGGGTCGTCCAGTTCATCGAGGGCGGCCAGCACGGCGTGACCCGCCGCCGTCAAAGACACGACCTTGCAGCGCCGGTTCTCGGGGTTGGTCTCACGGATAACCAGCCCGCGCGACTCCAGATCATTGACCGCCACAGTCGCCGCCGGCGCGTCGATTGTGGCAGCCTCTGCTACCTGCTTCACCGTCATCGGCTGCCGGGAGAGTCGCTTGAGTATCCGAATTCTGCTGAACGGCATGCCAACCTGCTCCACTGCGGACCGGCGCCAGGCGTCCTTGTTCTCCAGCACCAACGCGGACATGGCCCGCCACACTTGGTCGAGCGGTTCACGCGACACGGTCGACCTCGAGTCCACGATCCTCGATCAGCGGAGCCAGCTTCGCCGCAGACACCTTGGCCCTCAGCGAGGTGGACGTTATCGCCAGCACGGCGATAACCAGTCCTAGTCCAATGTTGATCAGCCACAACGGGATTGCGGCATCGGCAAATCCGTCGCCCGGTGCCGCAATCGCCGCACCGGCAACCGAACCGCACAGTGCCACACCGATACTCACCCCGACTTGCCGGCTGGTGGAGGTCACCGCTGAAGCAGCGCCCGCCCGATCCAGCGGCATACCGCTCACCGCCGCATTGGTGACGGGAGCATTCACCATGGCGAACCCGATACCGAAAGTGGCGAAGATCGCCAGCAGCGCCCAGACCGGCGTGGTCGGGGTCAGGAAGATGAGCATCAGCGATGCCGCGGTGATCATCACGCCGGCGATCAACAACGACGGACGGCTGCCGAACCGGCCCACCATCCGACCGGACAGCGGCGAAAAGACCAGCGCACCAAGAGCAAGCGGCAGATAGACCAGCCCGGTGTGCATGGCCGAATAGCCGCGCTCACCCTGTAGATACAAGGACATCATGAACAGGAATGCCGACCATGCGGCGAACGCGCACACCGCGGTCACCGTCGCGGAGGCGAACGGAACGCTGCGGAAGAAGCGCAGGTCGATGAACGGGTCAGCCCTCCGCGACTCGTACCGCAGGAAGCCCACCAACGCCAGCACCGCCACCACGGCCACGCCCAGCAACAGCGGGTTCGCCCAGCCCAAGCTGGGTCCTTCGATCAGCACGAAGACGATCCCGAACAATGCCGCGACTGCCAGAAGCTGGCCGACTGGGTCCATCGAACGCATCGTCGCCGACTTGCTCTCCGGAACGAAGATGGCGGTCAACAGGATAGCGGCCGCACAGATCGGCAGGTTGATCCAGAACACCGCCCGCCAGCCGACTAGCTGAATCAACAAGCCCCCGACGATCGGCCCGAGCGCCATCGAGATCCCAACCACGCCGCCCCAGATCCCCAACGCCCTCGCCCGCTCCACCGGGCGGACGAAGATCTGCGAAATAATCGACAGTGCAACGGGATTCATCATGGATCCACCGATGCCCTGGACGAATCGGGCGCCGATCAAAGTATCAATATCCGGTGCCACACTGCACAGCAATGAGCCAATGGCGAACACCACCAGGCCGATCTGAAACACCCGTCGACGGCCGAATCGGTCGCCGGCGGCGCCGGCCAGAATCAGCAGCGAGGCCAGCACCAGTGTGTAGATGTCGATGACCCACTGCATCTGTGCGGGCCTGGCGCCCAGGTCGGCGCGGATGGACGGGATCGCCACGTTCACGATGGTCGCGTCCATCGACACAATCAGCAGGCTCAGGCAGCACGACGTCAGGATGACGGCTTTGCGCCTGGCACTCAGCTCGCCGATAGTTGTAATCACACAACTATTGTGTAACTACAACTATCCAAGTGTCAACCGACCCCCGCGCCAGCAGACGCAATTGGCCCCGACACGCCGAGGCGTGCGGGGCCGTTGCGCCTGCTCGCGCAAAGGAAACTAGCGGCCGCCCAAGGCGACATAGTCGCGCTCGGTGTACCCGGTGTAGATCTGGCGCGGGCGTCCGATCTTGCCACCGCTCTCGGTATGCATCTCGCGCCAGTGAGCGATCCAACCGGGCAGCCGGCCCAGCGCGAACAACACCGTGAACATCCGGGTCGGGAAGCCCATGGCGCGGTAGATGACCCCGGTGTAGAAGTCGACGTTTGGGTACAGCTTGCGCTCGATGAAGAACTCGTCGGTCAGGGCGACCTCTTCGAGTGCCTTCGCAATGTCGAGCAACTCGTCGTCACCGCCGAGCTTGCCGAGAATCTTGTCGGCCTGCTCCTTGACGATGCGCGCCCGCGGGTCGTAGTTCTTGTACACGCGGTGCCCAAAGCCCATGAGCTTCACGCCGTCCTCGCGATTCTTGACCTTCTTGACGAACTCGTTCACGTCAAGACCGTCGCGCCGGATCTTCTCCAGCATCTCCAGCACCGCCTGGTTCGCGCCGCCGTGCAACGGCCCCCACAACGCGTTGATGCCGCCGGAGATCGACGTGAACAGGTTGGCCTGCGACGAACCGACCAGCCGCACCGTCGACGTCGAGCAGTTCTGCTCGTGGTCGGCGTGCAGGATCAGCAGCATGTCGAGTGCTCGCACGATCTCGGGGTCGACCTCGTAGGGCTCAGCCGGGAACCCGAACGTCATGCGCAGGAAGTTCTCCACCAGGGTCAGCGAATTGTCCGGATACAGGAACGGCTGGCCTTCGGACTTCTTGTAGGCGTATGCGGCGATGGTCGGCAGCTTCGCCAGCAGTCGAACCGTCGACAGCTCGACCTGCTTCTTGTCCATCGGGTCCAACGAGTCTTGGTAATACGCGCTCAACGCGTTGACCGCACTGGACAGCACCGGCATCGGATGCGCGTTGCGCGGGAAGCCGTCGAAGAATCGCTTGAGATCCTCGTGCAGCATGGTGTGCCGCTGAATCTGGTTGGTGAACTTCGCCAGCTCATCGGCCGTGGGCAGTTCCCCATAGATCAGCAGGTACGACACCTCGATGAAGGTGGACTTCTCAGCAAGCTGTTCGATCGGAATGCCGCGATACCGCAGGATCCCGGCATCACCATCGATGTAGGTAATGGCGCTCTTGGTCGCGGCGGTGTTGACGAAGCCGGGATCGAACGTCGTATAGCCGGTCTTAGCCAGCAGCGGACCCAGGCTGATGCCGTCCGATCCCTCTGTCGCATGGGCGATGCTCAGATCCAGCTCGCCCCCGGGATACCCGAGAGTGGCGGTGTCCTCGTTTTCGGCCACGTGCACCCCTTCTGCGCTGCTTGACGCCCGTCAGGGCGGTCCGTTCTTAGGTGAAGGTAGTCGTAATTGTGCCCTCCCGCAGTCGCGGTGCTATTTCTGGGTCCGGTTCTCATCAGGCGATTGCGGCACTGTGCGGTAGCGGATGAATGTCGGGGCCACCGCCGCGGCAAGCAACACACCGACAACGACCAGAACTCCACCGCCGGCCGCGGCGACGGTGGTACCGACAGCGGCCGCGGCAACCCCGTGCACCACATCAGCCATCCGCGGACCACCCGCGACGACGACGATGAACACGCCCTGCAGCCGTCCGCGGACATCGTCAGAGGCGGCCTCCTGCAGGATCGTCGACCGGAACGCCGCCGACACCATGTCTGCCGCACCCCCTAATGCCAAGCACGCCAGGGCAATCCACAACATGGAGCCGACATGACCAGAGGCCATCCCGGCGGCCAGGCCGAAGCCGATCATCGCCACGCCCCAGATCACGATCGAGATGACGACGACGAGGCCCCGGCGCCGGACCCGCGGAAACCATCCGGAGAACACCCCGCCCGCAACAGCTCCCACCGACATCGCCGCGGCCAGCCAGGCCATCGTCACACCGCCGGTCACCGGACCGCCGAAGCTCTCGTGGGCCATCTGCGGGAACAGCGCACGCGGCATGCCGAAGATCATCGCGATCAGGTCGACGACGAACGACATCAGTACCACTTGATTGCCGGCCAGATAGCGGAAGCCCTCGAAGACGGCGCCAAAACCCCACCGCGACGGACCGTCAGTTGTGAGGGACTCGGTCGGGGGCATCGGAGCCAACCGGAACGTCACCCAGATCGGAAGCAGACACGTCACCGCGTCAATGAGATAGAGCGTCGACAGGTCGATCCAGCGCAACATCAGACCGGCTAAGAGCGGTCCGACGATGGCGCCGAACTGAAACACCGTCATAGTCAGCGAGTTGGCAGCAGGCAACTGCTCGGTCGGCAACATGCGCGGGATCGCCGCCGAACGGGTTGGTGAATTGATGGCGAAGAACGCCTGCTGGACGGCCAGCAGGCTGAGCACCACCCACACGTTGTTCAGCCCCAGCGCCGACTGCACCCACAGCAGCACCGATGACACCGCCAAACCACAGGAGGCGATGATCAACAGCACCCGCCGATCCATCGCGTCCGCCCACGCCCCGCCGAGTAGGCCGAACACGATCAGCGGCACCAAGGCGAATGCGCCAGCGAGACCGACATAGGCCGAACTCTGCGTCAACATGTACAGCTGCACGGGCACCGCGAAGATCGTCAGGTTTCCGCCAATGACGGTGACGACGCCAGCCAGCCACAGCCGCCGGAAGTCCGGGGTCCGCAGCGGCGTGATATCGGCGAGCAGCTTCGCCACGGTTAGGGCTGCAGCCGCACGATGCGGCCATCGGCCGGCGTCACCCGAATCCGGTTGTGTACCCGATTCTCCCGGCCCTGCCAGAACTCGACGACCTCCGGAGTAACGCGATAGCCGCCCCAATGCGGTGGCACCGGAACACGTTCGGATGTCGCGAAGCGCTCAGTCACCTCGGCCAACTGGGCCATGAGTTCGGCCCTCGACAAGATCGGGCGGGACTGCGCAGACGCCCAGGCGCCCAACTGCGACCCGCGGGGCCGAAAGCCCCAGTACTCGGCCGTCTCGGCCGGACTGACCTTGCTCACCGCGCCGCGGACGTGTACCTGCCGGCCCAACGCGTACCAGGGGAACGTCACCGACGCGTACGGCGTCGCGGCCAATTCGGCGCCTTTCGCGGAGTCGTAGTTGGTGTAGAACGTGATGCCGTCAGC
The DNA here is from genome assembly GCA_965279745.1 of Mycobacterium sp. Taxonomy (GTDB): domain Bacteria; phylum Actinomycetota; class Actinomycetes; order Mycobacteriales; family Mycobacteriaceae; genus Mycobacterium. The sequence continues at coordinate 3,946,640 of OZ257262.1, read as the reverse complement.
ATCCACGCTCTTGCACAACACCGTCCGGCTGACGGGCCTTCCCACATCAACCGTGGCCAGCACCATGGCATTCGGTTCGGAGACACCCGCAGAAGTGGCCTCACTGATCCACTTGTGCAGCAACGCAACCCAGCCGTCGGCGAGCCATTCCACATCCAGGTCGGGGCTGGCATCCTTCTCGACGGACCCGTATTCCACTCGCATCGCCGCGAGGCCATCACCCTCCGGAATCTCCACGGCCCAACCGTACGCGGTCGTGTAAGAATCCTGGATGTGACTCAGGTACCTGACGACTTCGTCCCCGGGCTTGAAGGTGTGCCGGCCTTCACCACTGAAATCGCTGAACCCGACAAGGATGGCGGGGCACTGCGCTACCGCGGTGTCGACATCGAAGACCTGGTCGCGAGCCACGTCACGTTCGGCGACGTCTGGGGCCTCTTGGTCGACGGCGAGTTCGGCCACGGCCTGCCGCCCGCCGAACCGTTCCCGTTGCCGATCCACACCGGCGACGTTCGCGTCGACGTGCAGGCCGGCTTGGCGATGCTCGCCCCGATCTGGGGTTACGCGCCACTGCTCGACATCGACGACGTCACCGCACGTGAGCAGTTGGCACGCGCTTCGGTGATGGCGCTGTCATATGTCGCCCAGTCAGCCCGGGGCATTGGCCATCCCGCCGTGCCCCAGCGCATCGTCGACGAATGCTCCACCGTCACAGAACGTTTCATGACCCGCTGGCAGGGCGAACCGGATCCTCGGCACATCGAGGCGATCGACGCCTACTGGGTATGTGCCGCCGAGCACGGGATGAATGCGTCGACGTTCACCGCGCGGGTCATCGCGTCGACCGGAGCCGATGTCGCCGCCGCGCTGTCCGGCGCAATCGGCGCCATGAGCGGTCCCCTGCACGGCGGCGCGCCCGCCCGCGTGATCCCGATGATCGACGAAGCCGAACAGACCGGCGACGCCCGCGCCGTCGTCAAGGGCATCCTGGACCGGCACGAGAAGCTGATGGGATTCGGCCACCGAGTGTACCGGGCCGAGGATCCGCGGGCCCGTGCGCTGCGCGCGACAGCACAAAGACTGGCCGCACCCCGTTACGAGGTGGCGGTCCAGGTTGAGCAGGCCGCACTCGCCGAACTACGGGAGCGGCGCCCCGATCGGGCCATCGAGACCAACGTCGAATTCTGGGCCGCGGTCATCCTCGACTTCGCCCAGGTACCGCCCAAGATGATGCCGGCGATGTTCACCTGTGCCCGTACCGCGGGGTGGTGCGCGCACATCCTCGAACAGAAACGGCTCGGCAAGCTGGTCCGCCCGTCGGCCATCTACGTAGGCCCCCCGCCGCGCCCGGCACAGTCGGTGGCAGGCTGGGATCAGATCACCCATGACCCCGAATAGGAGACCTAGTGGCCATCACCATCGAACCATCACTAGCGCCCCACCTCGTCGTTGATGATGCGGCCGCCGCCATCGACTTCTACGTAAAGGCGCTCAATGCCGTCGAATTGGGCCGCGTCCCCGGACCGGACGGCAGGCTGGTCCACGCAGCGCTGCAGATCAACGGCTCAATGGTCATGCTCAACGATGACTTCCCCGATATGAACGACGGCAAGCCATCAACCCCGACCGCGCTCGGTGGCACGCCTGTGACCATCCACCTGACCGTCACCGATGTCGAGCAGAAATTCCAGCAGGCAATCGACGCCGGGGCAACCGTGATCATGCCGCTGGCAGACCAATTCTGGGGCGACCGGTACGGCGTTCTGCGGGATCCGTTCGGGCACCACTGGTCAATGGGCCAGCCGGTCCGCGAAGTGAGCTACGACGAACTCCAGGAGGCGATGCGCCAGATGTGACTGGCGCTCCGCTGACCTGATGCCGCGGCGGCGACCATGTCGGGCACCGCGGTGAACTTGGCGCGGGGCCGGCCCTCTTTGGCACCCGCGGAGGTCTCGGCGGCATCGATGGCCCGCCAGCCGGCACCGTCCACAACGTCGGGCTGACGGGCGCGAATCAGCTTGTCCAGCGCTGTGGGCCGGCCGGTGGGATCGCTGAGCTTGCCGGCATTGAAGTCATCGACAAGCAGTGCCACCGTCTGCATCGCGCAGGATTTGTTGGTGCCGATGAAACCCGTCGGCCCGCGTTTGACCCAGCCCGCAACATACACGCCGGCGACAACGCGGCCGTCGACGTTGGGCACCACGGCGCGGTCCTCGTCGAACGGCAATCCGGGAATGGGCTTGCCGCGGTAGCCGATTGACGTCAGAACAAGTCCAGCCGCAATCGAATCACCCTGGAAATCGATGCCCGTCACGCGGTCCGTCCCGACGATCCGGCTCGGTGTCAGTCGGTAGGCCAGTCGAATTCGCGGGGTGCGGGCCGGCTCATCGCTGACCGGCAGACCGCTGAGAATCTTCAACTTGGCGGCGGTCACCGGGTCATCGGCTGTTGCCAGATCGGCCAGCACCAGTTGGTGGTCTGCCGAACTGAGGACGACGTCGGTCGTCGAGGTCAGCCCGACAAGCTCCGGCAGCGTGAACGCCGACTGGGCGGGTCCGCGTCGGGCAGCGATGACGACCTCACGGACTTCGGACTTTCGCAGGGCTGCGAGCGCGGACGTGGAAATGTCAGTAGCAGCAAGACGTTCGGGATCTGATGTCAGGACTCTGGCGACATCGAGGGCGACGTTGCCGTTGCCGATCAACACCACCCGTTCAGTCCGGAGATCGACGGGAAGGTCGACGAAGTCCGGATGGCCGTTTATCCACGCAACCATCTCGGTGGCGGTACCCGAGCCGGGCAAGCCCATACCATCGATGGCGAGTCGGCGATCGTTGGGCGCGCCCACCGCGTACAGCACCGCATGGTGGTGCTTCAGCAATTCATCATGCGAAATGTGTTTTCCCACAGTAACATTGAGATAGTAGGTGAATCCACGTTGCCGGCTGATCCGGTCGAACAGACGAGTAACTCCCTTGGTGTGCTGATGGTCCGGCGCCACCCCCGCGCGCACCAGCCCATAGGGCGTGGGCAGCTTCTCGAATACGTTGACCCGCACTCCCTTCTGGGTGAGCAGCTCGTCCGCGGCGTACAACGCCGCGGGGCCGGATCCGACGATCGCCACCGTCAACGGGTGAGCGCCGCGACGCACCTGCGGCGCCGGCAGCACCGGGGCCAGCTTCGAGGTCGGTGGCAGCTTGCCTTCGGAACGGTCGGGATAGTGGTCGGCGTTGATCGCCACGAACGGAAGTTGTTCGGCTGCAAGACGAGTGATCGGAGCAATCGCGCCCACTGGGCACGCGCTCACACAGGCTCCGCAGTCAACACACGCCACCGGGTCGATGTAGAGCATCTCCGCAGTGGCGAAATCCGGCTCGTCCGGTGTGGGGTGGATGCAGTTCACCGGGCAGGCGTAAACGCAGGACCCGTCGCTACAGCACGACTGGGTGATTACATGTGGCACAGGCTCTAGGCGACGTTCAAGGTGTGCTGGCGTTGCGGCTCACTGCGGTACCGACTGGCCGGTCCGTCGATCTTGCAGATTCGCCACATCAACTTGGCCAGCGGATTCATCAATTTCGTTTCATCGCAGAGCATCCGGACGTCAGCGAAGACGTCGCGCAGCAACTGGCGGGACGCGGGTGCATCAAAGAACAGTTCCTTGCGCACGTGCCGAGGGATACCGAATTCCCGGAAGAAGCTGCGCGGCGGCACCAGAATCGCCTGGCACAGCACCCGCATGATGATCGGCACGTGCAGCGACAGCCAGAATCGCGTGCGGGGCCGCAGTCGGGGCAGGCGCTTACGCAGGTATTCATGTGCGAACGAGATGTGCCGCGCCTCTTCGGCCACATGAATCGCCATCACTCGCTCCAGCGCGGGTGGCAGTGATTTACCCTCCCGCAGAACGGCTTTCTGGGTGTGGTCGATGGGCTCCTCGCCGGCCAGTACCCCGAAGAAGAACGGGATCGGCAGCGGGCCGGCCGCCATCGGAATCAGTACCGCGATCCAGCGCAGCACCCGCGGCATACCGGGCACGTCCGCACCGATCCGGTTCACCAACTCCTGAAACATCATGGTGTGGTGGCACTCCTCCACCGACTCGTGCAGGCAGTACCGGTATTCAGGTGAACCGTTAGGCACCCAGAACGTGTAGTTCATCAGGCCGCGAATCAGGATCGACTCGAACTGCAGGCCCACCTTGAGGATGTTGGCCTGGCGCCACTTGCCGATTTCGATCTTCCGATCGAGCGTCTGCTCCTGATACCAGGGATGGCCCCCAAGCGGGTCCGTGGCCGGCAGAACCCAACGCTCGTCGTCGTCGAGGATGGCGAACTCGGGCGAATCCCAGTCGATGTCGGTGTACGGGTTGAAGCTTCGCCGCACCGATCCTTCGGACAGGGTGTTCAGCATTTCGACGTATGGCTGGTCGTCACCGACGTCCATGTTCCGACGCCAACGCCTGACCATTCGGGTTCTAGCCATTTTCCCGCCTCCCCACGAGGTTTACATCGGGGTGGTTCTTGTCCAAACGGTACCGCAGGTACTGGATACCTGTCTATACCCAGATCGTCTCGATTTCGGCTCCCGCGTCATCCCTCTTAGGCTTGAGGCATGTCCGAACAGCTGACGATTCCCGACCACCTCAAGCCATCCGACGGCCGTTTCGGCTGCGGCCCGTCGAAGGTCCGCCCGGAGCAGTTGCACGCACTGACCACTACGGCCGCCGGCCTGTTCGGCACGTCGCACCGTCAGGCTCCGGTGAAAGATCTGGTCGGCCGCGTTCGCGACGGATTGCGGGAACTCTTCTCAGTGCCCGACGGCTACCAGGTCATCCTCGGCAACGGCGGCGCGACGGCCTTCTGGGACGCCGCGGCGTTCGGCCTGATCGATAAGAAGTCGCTGCACCTGACCTTCGGCGAGTTCAGCGCCAAGTTCGCCTCCGCCGTCAAGGCAAACCCGTTCGTCGGCGAGCCGATCATCATCAAGGCCGACGCTGGCAGCGCACCCGAGCCGCAGTCCGACCCCACAGTCGACGTGATCGCCTGGGCACACAACGAAACCTCGACGGGCGTCGCACTTCCCGTGCAGCGCCCGGCCGGATCCGGCGACGCCCTGGTCCTCATCGACGCCACCTCCGGGGCCGGCGGCCTTCCCATTGACGTGACCCAAGCGGATGCCTACTACTTCGCGCCACAGAAGAACTTCGCGAGTGACGGCGGCCTGTGGCTGGCGATCATGTCGCCGGCCGCGTTGGCGCGCGTCGAAGCGATCGCCGCGTCGGGACGCTGGGTGCCGGACTTCCTGTCCCTGCCGATAGCTGTCGACAACAGCCTGAAGAACCAGACCTACAACACCCCGGCCATCGCGACGCTGGCTCTGATGGCCGAGCAGATCGATTGGATGCTGCGCAACGGCGGCCTGGACTGGGCCGTCAAGCGCACCGCCGACTCCTCGCAGCGGCTGTACTCCTGGGCTGAGTCATCGTCGTACGCGACTCCGTTCGTCGTCGATCCGGAACTGCGTTCCCAGGTCGTGGGGACCATCGACTTCTCCGACGACGTCGACGCGGCGGCCGTCGCGAAGATCCTGCGGTCCAACGGCATCGTCGATACCGAGCCCTATCGCAAGCTGGGCCGTAACCAGTTGCGCATCGCGATGTTCCCGGCCATCGAGCCGGACGACATCACCGCGTTGACCCAGTGTGTGGATTGGATCGTCGAGCGGCTCTAGCCGCTCTGTGAGCAGCCCACCGCGGCGTCGGTGAACGCCAGAGTGTTCTTCGCGACGTCCAGCACCATCCGCACGGTCGGCAGGTTCGTCGACCACTTGGCATTGACCGCGTCAGCGAATATCTGCGCCTTACCGCGCGCGACCCCACAGTCGGAGACCTGGTCGACTCGATCCACGTAGCCCACGGCGAGGATCGCGTCGGGACCCCACTGGGATTCGAGTTGGTTCTCCAGGCAGTTCTTCGCGTCGCGGGTGCAGTAGCCGTTGTAGGCGGCCAGCATCTGCTCCAACTGGTCGGGACCGAATTGGCACATGGGGTTGGTCGCATCCGTCGAACACAACGGTCGCTTCTGGCCCGCGGTGTAGGCGTCGCCTTCGTTGCAGCCGTTGCGATCGTCGTCCTGGGCGTACTGGCAGTGGATGGTCACCCTGGCCGGATCCATCAGCATGTACACGCCTTCGGGCTTCCAGTTCGGGTCCGTGATGGTGCCCAACACCGCGCAGTCCTTGGCGACCGCCTTCGCGCACACCCCGAACAACCGGACCGGAAGGCCCGCCCGCAGCAGCGTCAACGCCCCGGTCACCACCGCACAGTCGTCGTGTTCGCCGTCGGCGATTGCCCCGACCTTGTCGCAGTCGGCGGGCTGGGTGAACTCGAAACGGTTCGCCGCCTCGGTGTAATCGGTGGCGGAAGCACCCGACGACGGACCGCCCAGTGCCCCATAAACGTCCTTGACGGCGCAGAACCGTACGGTCCCGGGGTCAGCCCACGGGTCACCGGTATCGCTGACGCAATTCTCCGGGCCACGCAACATCACGCCGGGCCCCGCGTACAGCGCGGTCAGTTGCGCTGCCGCGTCTGCGGACCTGTCCGGCTCCGCATTCGCGACCGGACTTATCGAGAGGAGACTGACCGCCGCGGCGACACCGAAGAGCCTGGACATCTTGGTCTTTTTCACGGCTCTCCCGTCCACTTGGCCTGCTGAGCCTATGCCCAGCGTGTCCTTACCGTTATCTTTCCGACGCTCCGATAGGGTTCGAACCGAATAGGAGGTCGGCATGCGGGAACTGAAGGTGATCGGGCTCGATGTCGACGGCAAGCACATCATTTGTGAAGGCCGCGACCCCGCCGACAAGTACACCCTCACGGTCGACGACCGACTCCGTGCCGCGCTGCGTGGCGACCGGGCTCGGGCGGCTCAGATCGCACTGAACATCGAGGTCAAAGGCGTGTTGCGCCCTAAAGACATTCAGTCCCGTATCCGCGCCGGCGCATCCGTCGAGCAGCTCGCCGCAGCGTCCGGAATGGACGTGAGCAAGATTGAGCGCTTCGCCCATCCGGTGCTGCTGGAGCGTTCCAGGGCGTCCGAGCTCGCAACAGCCGCCCACCCGGTACTCGCCGACGGACCGGCTGTTCTGACGTTGCTCGAGTCGGTCACCATGGCACTCGTCGCGCGCGGCTTGGATGCCGATGCAACTATGTGGGACGCCTGGCGCAACGAGGACGGCCGCTGGACCGTCCAGATGGGCTGGCAGGCCGGCCACTCCGACAATGTCGCCCACTTCCGGTTCACTCCGGGCGCGCACGGTGGCACTGTGACGGCGATCGACGATCCCGCGCGCGAGCTGATCGACCCCAACTTCGGCCCGATATTGCGGCCCGTGGCTCCGATCGCCCAGCTGGAATTCGAGGAAGCCGACGAAGCTCCGACCCCCGAGCCGGCCCCAGTCGCCACTCCTGCGCCGGTGGCCGAAACACCCGAGCCCGTCGTCCGTTCCAAGCGGAACAAGCCCACGGTTCCCGCGTGGGAAGACGTTCTGCTCGGGGTGCGCTCCAGCGGCGAACGCTGAGCTACCCGCTCACTGCCAACGCCAGTAGGGCAATCCATCCGCCGGCAACACCAACCCCGGCTCCCAGCACGAACCATCGCCGCACCGGTATGCGTCGCCAGCCCCATAGCGTTGGCGCCAGGCCGCCGACTGCAACGAGGTTCAGCCCAACCGCCACTATGGGATGAACGCGCGTCATTCCCATACTGAGCACCACGATCGCGGCCCCGGTGACTGCCGCAGTGAAAGCGGCCACGGTCAGACCGGTTCCCCAGGGGGTCGACTCCTCATACATCCGACAAATCTAACGCTCTGGCCCGCTCGTAGAACCCAAGCGCCGCCGCGGTCGCCACATTCAGCGAGTCCGTGCCTCGTGACATCGGGATACGCACCCGCACATCGCAGGCTCGCATAGCCGTCTCCGTCAGGCCGGGGCCTTCGGCACCCACCAGCATCGCGACCTTCTCGTCTCGCAAGTCCCCCATCCCGTCGGCCAGTGTCCGGGCCTGCGGCGATGGCGTCATTGCTAGCAATCGAAATCCGTTCTGCCGTAAGACATTCAGATCGGCAGGCCAGCGCTCCGCCCGGGCGAACGGGACCAGCAGCGCATGCCCCATCGACACCCGAACAGCCCGCCGGTACAGCGGGTCGGCGCACCCCGTGCCGAACACCATGGCATCGACATTGAGTCCGGCGGCGTTGCGGAAGATCGAGCCCAGGTTCTCGTGGTCGTTGACCCCTTCCAGAACCACGATCGTCCGAGCACCGTCCAGCACCTGAGCCAGCGTCAGCTCCGGAGGACGGCGTGCAGCACCCAGCACGCCGCGATTCAGATGGAAACCGACGACGTCCGCCATCACCTCGGCCGACGCCCGGTAGTACGGCGCCTCGACACCATCGAGACTGTCACCCAACTCGGCGAGCCGACGCTCCGTGCCCAGGAATGCGTGGGGGGTAAAGCGAGACATCAGCATGCGTTGCACAACCAGCACGCCCTCGGCGATCACCAATCCTTTTCCGGTGGGCAGATCGGGCCGACGGTCGACGCTGTTGAGGTCGCGGAAGTCGTCGACCCGGGCGTCGGTTGGATCGACGACATCAACCAGCACGGTGACAAACAGTACGACGACCCCATCGGATACCGTGGATTGCAATGCCTTCTGAACCAGCTGAGCTCGAACCGCCGGAACTACCCGCGGCTCTTCTGGAACCCGCACCGGTCGTCGTCGCGGGAGCATTCCTGTGGGCGGGCGCGGCCGTCGCGGCGTTCACGGTGCCGGCGCTGGAAAGTTGGCGGCCGATCAGCATCGCGGGCCTCGGCGTCGGGGTTCTGGGGACGTCGATCTTTCTGTGGCAGCTCAGTGCCGCCCGGCGCGGAGCCCGCGGCGCGCAGACCGGGCTGGAACCGCACGGTCACTCGAACACCAACTGAACTAAGGAGATCCAATGGCAGCACCGCTATTACAAGCAGAGGTCGAAATCAACGCACCCGTGAGCAAGGTCTGGGGACTCATCTCGGATCTGAACCGGATGCCACAGTGGAGCCCGCAGTGCCGGTTGATGAAGGCCTTCGGACCGGTGCGGCCCGGCACCCGCACGTTCAACCTCAACCGTCGCAACTACCTGTTCTGGCCGACCACGTCGGTCATCACCGAGGTGATTCCGGAGCGGAAGCTGGCCTTCAAAGTGAACACCAACAACACCGTCTGGACTTACGAGCTCGAACCCACCGAAACCGGCACCCGAGTCGTCGAGAGCCGCCACGCCGAGAATGGCGTCAAGGCCATTTCGACGATGTCAGTCAATGCGGTGATGGGCGGCGAGCCGGACTTCGAGCGGGAACTGATCGACGGCATGAACGCGTCCCTGGCCCGGATCAAGGCCGCCGCAGAGGGCTAGTTCCCCCGCGCGAGCAAGCTAAACGATGGCCCCGTCGTCGTAGGGCTCGCACTCCGGCGAGCCCTCCAACGGCGCCGGTGGGGTGTCCGAATGCGCACCGCACCCGTACTCGAAATCGACGACGCGTCCGTCTGCTGCCATTTCGTTGCAGCACACCCCGAACACCGAACCCAGTGCACCGGCCAACGGCACCATGAATCCACAGTTCCGGCAAGCGCGCTTGGTCGCCTTCGCCATCTGGGCGTCCGGGCCGTGGTCGCCGTCGTGCCAGCGCTGCGCGGCCTCGTCGCGCCCCTCGGCGCTGAGGACCTGGCGGCGGCCCAGCCCGATCTCCTGGGCCAGGTCATCGACGACCGGATCACCTGTGGCTGCATACCCGGGCGCCAGACGCGGGTCGTTGGGCAACGGCGCGAGCTGATCGCCTGGGCCCAGGTCGCCCGGCTTGATGCGGTTCTCCCACGGCAGCCAGTCCGGGGGCAGCAGTGCCATCGGACCAGGAACCAGGACTACTTCGCTGATCGTGACGTGCTGGGCACCGGGCACGGCCGCAACCACCACTGCCCATTGCCAGCCCTGGTAGCCGGTCATGTTGGCGAGGAACCTGTGGGTGGCGGCCGCCTCGTCCTCGATGCTGCCGCCGAGATACTCACCAACCGTGTCGCCGCTGAACTCCACGACGGCCTCGCGGGCGACATCCGCCGCACCGAGCAGCAGCGCAGCGGCTTCGGGTGATGGCTCAGCCGGCGGGGCCGGCTCGGCGGGCGGGGCCGACTCAGCTGACTCAACCGGCAGGAACTCTGACGGGGACTCTGGGCAGTCGATCTGGCTGTTCATCGTCAGTAATAGTGCCTCATTCACACATCTGCCAGCCACACCGGTCGGGTGCACGCCCAGCGGATCGGCAATGAGTGAGAATTGACCTGTGAGCCCGTCTCGCGAGCATCCGGGCATGGCCAACTACCCCAGCGACCCCAAAGACGCGCGACCCCAAGGCCGCACGAACCCGGGCCGCCGGCCGAACCCGACGCCCAGCAACAACCGTTATCTGCCGCCGCTTCAGCCTGACCACGGGCGCAACGGCACACACTCCGCACCTCAAGCCCCTCGCGGGGTGGGCGCGGCAGCAGGTGAACGCGTCACCAGAACACGGGCGGCCGCTATGCGCAGCCGCGAGGTGGGCTCCCGGATGTATTCGATGTTCCACCGGGCCGCCACCGCGGACGGGGCCGACAAATCCGGCCTGACCGATCTGACCTGGCCGGTGATGGCCAATTTCGCGGTCGACTCGGCAATGGCTGTGGCACTTGCCAATACGTTGTTCTTCGCCGCGGCATCAGGCGAGAGCAAGGGCAAGGTCGCGCTCTATCTGCTGATCACCATCGCGCCGTTCGCGGTGATCGCCCCGCTGATCGGGCCGGCGCTGGATCGGGTGCAGCACGGCCGACGGGCCGCCCTCGCCCTGTCTTTCCTGCTCAGAACCGTCTTGGCGATCGTGCTGATCATGAACTATGACCCGAACACCGGCAGCTACCCGTCATGGGTGCTCTACCCGTGCGCGCTGGGGATGATGGTGCTGTCGAAATCGTTCAGCGTGCTGCGGTCGGCGGTGACGCCGCGGGTAATGCCTCCGACGATCGACCTGGTGCGGGTCAACTCGCGCCTGACGGTGTTCGGGCTCCTCGGCGGCACGATCCTCGGCGGCGGGATCGCGGCAGGCTTCGAGTACGTGCTGACCATGCTGCTACACCTGCCTGGTGCGCTGTTCGTGGTGGTGTTCGTCACTCTGGCGGGTGCCTCACTGGCGATGCGGATTCCGCGCTGGGTGGAAGTCACCGAGGGCGAGGTTCCCGCCACCCTGAGTTACCACGCACACGAGCCCCTGCACGGCGCACCCAGTCAGCAGCCGCTGGGCCGCAACATCATCACCTCGTTGTGGGGCAACTGCACCATCAAGGCGATGGTCGGCTTCCTCTTCCTGTACCCCGCATTCGTCGCCAAGGCGCATGACGCCAGCGGCTGGGTGCAGCTCGGAATCCTGGGCATGATCGGTGCGGCGGCCGCAATCGGGAACTTCGCCGGAAACTTCACCGCCGCCAAGCTCAGCCTCGGCCGGCCGGCCGTGCTCGTGGTCAGGGCCGCCACCGCGGTGACGGTCTTTGCGGTGGCGGCCGCCCTGTCCGGGACGCTGGTCGTGGCGGCGCTGGCGACGCTCGTCACGTCGGGAGCCAGTGCGATTGCCAAAGCCTCGCTGGACGCCTCGCTGCAGGATGACCTGCCTGAGGAGTCGCGTGCGTCGGCCTTCGGCCGCTCCGAATCACTACTGCAGCTGGCGTGGGTACTCGGCGGTGCGATCGGCGTGCTGGTGTACACCGAGCTGTGGGTCGGGTTCACGGCTATCACCTCCGTGCTGATCCTGGGCCTGGCCCAGACGATCTTCAGCTACCGTGGCGAATCGCTCGTACCGGGCCTGGGCGGCAATCGCCCGGTGCTGGCCGAGCGGGAGGAGGCAACGGTGGTGGCCAACCCATGACCACAGCGCGCAGATCGGTTGTGGTGGTTGTCGTCGTTGCCATGATCGCCGCTGCGGCCGGCGTCTGCGCCGGCCTACTGGTGCGGCACACCGGCCCGAGTTTTCCGGAGATCAGCGTTTACTCCCACGGCCGCGCTGAGCGGGTGGGCCCGTACACCTACTGCAATGTGATCAACCTCAACGACTGCCAGAACCCGCGGACGCAGGGTGAGCTTCGGGTGACCGAGCGCAATCCCGTGCAGCTGTCGGTACCCGAAGCGATATCCCAGGCACCGTGGCGGCTGCTGCGCGTATACCAGGATCCCCGCGACTCGACCGACACCCTGTATCGGCCGAATACCCGTACAGCCGTGACCATTCCAACCGTCGACCCGCACCGCGGTCGGTTGATGGGTTTCGCCGTGCAACTCTCCACACTGGTCATGAACCAGGCCGGCGAATTGGGCGAAGTGCCGCACGCCGAGTGGTCGGTCCGCTTGGTGTGGCCCTGATCGGTCGGCAGCACCACGAGCGTGAATCTCCTGCGAGAAATCTGCGAGTTCTTCGCACAAGGTTCACATTCGGCGCGCGAAAGCCGACTCAACCCGACGGATGATGTCCCCTTTGACGTCTTCTGACGTCACCCGGATGACGATCCACCCCAATTCGGCGAGTGCTTCCATCCGACCAATGTCGCGGTTGAACCGCCGCCGACTGGTGCGGTGCTGGTCGCCGTCGTACTCCGCGGCGATCTTGACGTCCTCCCAGCCCATGTCGAGTCGCGCGAAGGTGTAACCGAACTCATCGCGCACGCAGATCTGCGTCGTCGGCCGCGGGAAGCCGGCTCGTATCAGCAAGAGGCGCAACCAGGTTTCGCGCGGTGACTCGGCGCCCGTGTCGACTAAGTCCAGTGCGGCCCCGGCTCGTCTGATCCCCCGACGGCCGCTGTACCGAGCACCCAGGAGTTCGACATCAGCCATCTTCAGATTGGTTGCGTTGGCCAGTGCGTCGATCGCCGCCACAGCCTTGTCCAGCGCAAGTCGGCAGGCGGCATCGAGCGCGACGCGAGCGGGGATGGCTACTCGCATCCCATTCCTGACGGTGATCTCGTCGTCGGCTATCTGGTCGGCGTAGGTCCGGATCTCGGATGGGCAGTGCCGATTTTCGTAGATGAGCTCAGCCGGCGCACCTTTGTCGATCCACTTAGCGCCGTGAATCGCCCCGGCGGAATTGCCCACCAAGACACCGCGCCGTCTGGACCACAGCCACGCCGCCTTGGCCCGCACCACCGCGTCCACTTCGGTGCCGCGTGGAACGTAGACGCCCGGATACAGCAGCGCATATCGAGTACGCAGCGCGTATGGGTTCAGCACGCCCGCGGCGACTGCCTCGCTGCCAAGAATGACTGCGGCCATGGCCGGAGTCTGCCGAGCGGCACCGACACGCAGCCGCGAGTGTGAATCCCTTGCGAGAAATCACGAAATTCTTCGCACAGGCTTCACGCTCGGCGCCGCAAAAGCTAAGGCGCTTGCCCGTCCAACTCCTTGGCAACCGCGCGCACCACTTCGGAGACTCGCCGGGACACCTTGCGATCGGGGTACTTCCCCTTGCGCAGTTCAGGCTGCACGACGCCCTCGAGCAGGGTGATCATGTCCTCGACCATCCCGTGCAACTCGTCCGGGCTGTGCTTGTGCTCAGCTGCCACAGCCTCGCGCCGAGTGCGCGCGAGACTCGGTGGCGGGTCAATCAGCTTGAGGCTCAACGCCTGTGGGCCACGCCGCCCCGAAGCAAGACCGAACTCCACCTTCTGGCCGGCCTTGAGTTCTTCCACCCCTGCCGGCAGCGCAGACGCACGGACGTAGACGTCCTCACCGTCCTCCTGGGACAGGAAGCCGAAGCCCTTTTCGCCGTCGTACCACTTCACCTTGCCGGTAGGCACTGGTCTCACCTGCTGTCTCACGGGTCTGAACGACATGACGAAGCGCCCCGTTTGAACAGGACGCGCGTGGCTGATCCTACTAACTCGCTAGGCTGGCTTAACCACTGGAGGTGACATGCGCCTGGTCCTGAACATCATCTGGCTGCTGTTCGGCGGGTTATGGCTGGCCCTGGGCTACCTGCTGGCAGCACTGGTGTGCTTCGTCCTGATCATCACGATCCCGTTCGGGTTCGCGTCTTTGCGGATCGCTGCGTACGCGCTGTGGCCGTTCGGCCGCACCATCGTGGCCAAGCCGGGAGCACGGCCGGGTGCGCTGATCGGCAACGTGATCTGGGTGCTGGTGGCCGGCCTGTGGCTGGCAATCGGTCACGTGATCAGCGCGATCACGATGGCGCTGACGATCGTCGGCATTCCGCTGGCCATCGCCAACCTCAAACTCGTCCCGGTATCCCTGATGCCACTCGGTAAGGAAATTGTTCCGACCGACCATCCGTTGGTAGCGGCATGACCTTGACCGCGCTGGGCCTGCCGTCGCCACGTATCGGCACCGCGAACATGCCCACCGACGGCCCATTGGTCGACACTTTTGGCAGGGTCGCCACCGATCTGCGGGTCTCACTGACGGACCGGTGCAACCTGCGTTGCACCTACTGCATGCCGGCCGAAGGTCTGGACTGGCTGCCCGGCGACGAGTTGCTGACGTTCGAGGAACTCACCCGGCTCCTCAAACTGGCCGTCACCCGGTTCGGCATCACCGACATCCGGTTCACCGGTGGCGAACCACTGCTCTACCGGCGGCTGGAAGACATCGTCGCCGCGACGGCCGCGATTAGCCCCCGTCCCGGAATTGCGTTGACTACCAATGGAGTTGGGCTAGTCCGGCGGGCGCAGGGTTTGGCCGACGCCGGGCTGGACCGCGTGAACATCTCCCTGGACACCGTCCGCTCCGACCGTTTCACATCGACCACCCGCCGCGACCGGCTCAGCGACGTCCTCGACGGTTTGGCGGCCGCGGCCGCGGCCGGACTACGACCGGTGAAGGTCAACGCAGTGCTCAATCCGCAGACCGGCCGCGAAGACGCGGTCGAGTTGCTGACCTTCTGCCTTCAGTACGGCTACCAGCTGCGGATCATCGAGCAGATGCCATTGGACGCCGGCCACTTGTGGAGTCGGGAGTCCACCCTGAGCGCCGACGACATCTTCGCCGCACTCGACGCCGAGTTCGATCTCAGCTCGGATCCGACGCCGCGTGGGTCCGCTCCGGCTCAACTCTGGCGGGTCAATGGCGGACCCGCGACGGTCGGCATCATCGCGTCGGTATCGCATGCCTTCTGCTCCGCGTGCGACCGCACGCGCCTCACCGCGGATGGTCAAGTTCGCAACTGTTTGTTTGCTACCGAGGAGACCGATCTGCGCTCACTTTTGCGGAGCGGGGCGGACGATGACGCGTTGGAGCTGTCCTGGCGCGCCGCCATGTGGGTAAAAGCGGCCGGACATGGCATCGACGGACCTGGATTCGTGCAGCCGCAACGCCCCATGAGCGCCATCGGCGGCTGACGTGCCCGAGTTGGCTGAAGTGCAGGTCACCGTGCGATTCTTTGCCGCCGCCCGGGCTGCCGCGGGCGCCGATTCAGAGCGGATGACCCTACCTCCCGACGCAACAGTCGCATGTGTCGCGAGTGAACTAAGTTGCCGCAGTGACGAATTAGCACTTGTGTTACAACGATGCTCATTCCTCTGCGACGGCGTTGCAGTCCGGGACCGCGACACAAAACTGCACCCTGGCCAGACAGTGGACGTCTTGCCGCCGTTTGCCGGAGGGTAAACGTGATTTACGTCACATCACGAATAGGTCACAAGATGGCTACGGCGCGATAGCGCCTCCAATTCACCTGGGGGAACGCCGGTCCGTCATGCGGCTTTAGGCCTCTCTCAGGTTTGCTGGTAACAGATACCCGGGGAAAAACAAAAGGTGACGGGGCTCTCTAGAGGTATTACCGTCGCCCACGGGCTTTGCGCCTTAATCAGTGCGAGGCCCTCTCTGCTCCAGCGCCTAACTCCATCAGTGGAGCCGAGAGACCAACCAACCAACCGAGATGGAGGCGGGGGACCCAACCGGTCCGCCGAATCGGACCCGGGGCCGCTAGCGGCCCCTGGGGGTGAAGCCGATGTCGTTTCCGCACTGGGAACAACTCGGCCGGGCAACCTCTCCGGCCCGAACCCGACAGCTGACCTCGTAGGCGCATCGACCGAGAGGAAGCACATCTATGAGTGGACGCCATCGCAAGCCCACTACGTCATCAATCAACGTTGCCAAGATCGCTGTCACGGGTGCCGTCATCGGCAGTGGCAGCCTCGTCTTCGCGAGCCAGTCCCAGGCCGCAACCGACGGCGAGTGGGACCAGGTAGCTGCCTGCGAGTCTGGCGGCAACTGGGCCATCAACACCGGCAACGGCTACCACGGCGGGCTGCAGTTCTCGCCGAGCACCTGGGCCTCGAACGGCGGCACTCAGTACGCGTCGACGGCCTATAGCGCCACCAAGGACCAGCAGATCGCGATCGCCGAGAACGTGCTGGCGACGCAGGGTCGCGGCGCCTGGCCGGTATGCGGTCGTGGCCTGTCCAGCCCTACCCCGCGCAACGTGGTGAACCACACCACCTCTGAGGCGCCCGCGCCCGCAGCCCCCACGGATACCCCGGTAGACACTCCGGCCGACGCCGCTCCGCTGGACAACCCGCTGCCCGAAGCCGGTACGCCCGCTCCGGAAGACGCGCCGATCATCGAGTCCGTGGACATCCCGGCTCCGCAGGACCTCCCGCAGGACGTCCCGGCCCCTCAGGACGTTCCGCAGGACGCGCCGGCTCTGCCGGCCGACCAGGCCCCGGCCAAGACCCCCGGCGTCATCTCGATCTCGGATGAATCGGCTCCTGCCGATCCGCAGATCGTCGACGTCAACTGGACCCACGCCGGTCAGTCTGCTGCTGACCAGACCGATGTGTGGGCCTTCCACGGCGCCCCGCTGTCGCCGGCACCGGCCGACCCGGCAGTCTCGCCGGCGTTGCCGCTCCCGGTGACCGCGACTGATCCAGCCGCCGTCGTCACCATCCCGGCAGCAGACGCCGATTCCACGACGGCCGTTGCGGGCGTTGCGGTGCCGAACACGGTGCAGGAGGCCGACGGTGTTCAGCACCTGTCGAGCCCGGACAACCTGCCGCCCGGCACCACTACCGATCAGCCCACCGATGGCTCCTCGCCCAACGTGAGCTATCTCAAGGAGATCTGGCACGCGATCCAGAACCAGCAGATCACCCGCAGTGATGCTCTGGTGGCCCTGGCTCAGCGTCCAGTGACGTCGACGGGCACCAACAGCCCGATCAGCAGTGCGGCTCCGATGAGCACCGACGCATCAGCCCCTGCGGCGGACGCGACGGCTCCGGTGGCTACCGCTGACGTTCCGCTGGTCCCCTCGGCCGAATAGGTCCTCAGGCCGAGTTCACCCATTCGTCGGTGCCATCGGCGAAGTGCTGGTGTTTCCACACCGGTAGCCGCGCTTTGATGGTGTCGACGAGTCGAGAACAGGCATCGAACGCCGCCCCTCGGTGGTCGGCCGCAACGGCGGCCACCAGGGCGGCGTCTCCTATTTGCAGAGTCCCGATCCGATGGCTGGCGGCGATCGCCCGCACTCCCTCTGACGAGGCGGCCACTTCAGCGACGACCTCAGCCAGCGTCTGCTCAGCCAGTGGGTGCGCTGAGTACTCCAGCCGCAGCACCTGACGGCCGCCGTCGTGGTTGCGAACCACACCGGCGAACGCGACGACCGCGCCGGCCTCGGCGCGGGCGACCAGGTCTTCATGGTCAGACACCGAGATCGGCTCCTCGGTGAGTGCCGCGCGCAGGATGTCAGCGGTCATCCGTGGTCTCCTCCGGCCAACTGGTCCAGCGCATGCTCTAGAACGTCGGCCAGCACGCCCAGTCCGTCGCGCACCCCACCCGTCGACCCTGGCAGGTTGACCACCAACGTGCGCCCGGCGACGCCACACACCCCCCGCGACAGCACCGACGTCGGCACCTTCGGCAGCCCTGACCGCCGGATGGCGTCGGCCAGCCCAGGTATCTGATAGTCGACCAACGCCGCAGTGGCCTCTGGCGTCGAGTCCGTCGGCGAAATCCCGGTCCCCCCGGATGTGATCAGAAGGTCGACGCGTTGGGCGATCGCGCCCTGCATGGCATCGCGCACACCCGGTCCGTCGGCCACCACAGCCGTCGTGGCGTCGAATCCGCGCCCGGCTAGCCAATCGCCGATTATCGGGCCGCATTTATCCGTGTAGACACCACCAGCAGCGCGGGTGGAGGCGATGACGACCCGTGCGGACCGCTGAGAGCGCTGTCCGCTCACAATTCGCGAGTCCAGAGGCCGGTCTTGCCCCCCTCTTTGCGCAAGACCTTGATGCCCTCGAGGCTCGCCGCCGGGTCGACGGCCTTGATCATGTCGAACAGCGTCAGTGCCGCCACGCTGACCGCAGTCAGCGCCTCCATCTCCACGCCGGTGCGATCGGTCGTGCGCACCAAGGCGGTCACTTCAATCGCGTTGGTCGACGTCTCGAAATTGATGTCGACTTTGGTCAGCGAAAGCGGGTGGCACAGCGGGATCAGATCACTGGTGCGCTTTGCGGCCAGAATTCCGGCCACCCTGGCGGTGGCGAGCGCGTCACCCTTGGGTAAGCCACCCGCGGTGAGGAGCGAGACCACCTCGGCGGTGGTGTGCACGATGCCAACAGCCACCGCGGTACGGACGCTGACCTCTTTCGCGGTCACGTCGACCATGTGCGCTGCGCCTCGGTCGTCCAAATGCGACAGATTGCGCTGCGGCTCGCTGGTCACCGCTACTTGTTGACGACGGTGACCGTGTGCAGGTAGGGCAGCTCCGAAGCGGGAACTGGGAACGTGATGTCACCGAAGGGCGACAACGCGCCAACTCGATCGGCGGCCAACTCGCTCACGGCGTGATCATCAGGATCCCGGGTCGGCCAGCCGTTATCGACATACTTTGTTTTAGCCACGGCAACATTCTGACACCTGGCACGCGGTCTCGCGTGCCACCTTCGCTGATTTACGCTGGTCGGCAATGACTGGGGAAACAGGTAAGGGTGCCGCTTTGAGCGCCTGGCTGACGGATCTGCCCGATGACGGGCTGATCCGCCTATTGGAGCTCCGGCCCGATCTCGCGCAACCGGCGCCGGCCAGCATCGCCGCGTTGGCCGCCCGCGCCACCGCCCGGCAGTCGATCAAAGCCGCCGGTGACGAACTGAATTTCCTGCAGCTCGCAGTGATCGACGCCTTGTTGGTTCTGCACGCGGACGCGTCGCCCGTGCCGGTGGCCAAACTGCTGGCACTGATCGGCGACCGCGCGGGCAAGGCGCAGGTGCGGGCCACACTCGACCACCTTCGGGAGCGCGCACTGGTCTGGGGCGACACTGACGTCCGGGTGCCTGTCGAGGCCGCAGCGGCGCTGCCCTGGTACCCGGGCCAGGCGGTTTTGGAGACTGCCGCTTCGTTTGATGTCGCGGCTGCACTCGAGGCCCTGGACGAACCGCAGCGCGATCTGCTGGATCGCCTGCTGACGAGTTCACCGATCGGCCGGACTCGCGATGCCGCTCCGGGCGCGCCAGCCGACCGCCCGGTGCCCCGACTTCTGGCGGCCGGGCTGTTGCGGCAGATCGACGACGAGACGGTGATCCTGCCCCGCCAGGTCGGGCAGGTACTCCGCGGCGAGGAGCCTGGCCCGTTCGAGCTGACTCCACCCGATCCGGTGACGCGTGCCGCTACCGGCAAGGACTCGGACGCATCAGCTGCCGGGGCGGTGATCGACCTCTTGCGGGAGATTGACGTCGTCATCGAAACACTCTCCGTCGCACCGGTTCCCGAGCTTCGCACCGGCGGACTCGGAGTTCGCGAAGCAAAACGCCTGACCAAGCTCACCGGCATCGACGACAAGCGGCTGGGACTGATCCTGGAGGTCATCTCGGCGGCCGGTCTCATCTCCTCCGGCTTTCCCGAACCCGAACCCGACGACGCCTCCGGCCCGTACTGGGCGCCGACCGTCGCCGCCGATCGTTTCCTGGAGACCCCACCTGCGGGACGCTGGCACCTGCTCGCCAGCACGTGGCTCGACCTGCCGTGCCGGCCCAGCTTGGTCGGCAGCCGCGGCCCCGAAGGCAAACCTTTTGCGGCACTGTCGGAGTCGTTGTATTCGACGGCAGCGCCGTTGGATCGTCGGCTGCTGCTCGGCTTGTTGGCCGAGCTGCCGTCCGGCTCCGGTGTTGACGCCCTATCGGCGGCCAGAGCTCTGATCTGGCGGCGGCCACGCTGGGCGAGTCGCCTACAGCCAGCGCCGGTCGCCGACTTGATCGACGAAGCCCACGCGCTGGGAATCGTTGGGCGCGGTGCTCTTTCCGCACCAGGACGATTGCTGCTAGCCGATCCCAACGCGATCAGCGCCGCCGCCGAAGCGATGGCCAAGATCCTCCCCGCGCCGATCGACCACTTCCTGGTTCAGGCGGACCTCACCGTCGTGGCGCCGGGGCCTTTGCAGCGAGATCTGGCAGACCGGCTATCCGCGGTCGCTTCGATCGAATCAGCCGGAGCGGCAATGGTTTACCGGGTGAGCGAGCAGTCTATCCGCTCCGCCTTGGACACCGGGCACACCGTCGGCGATCTGCATGGCCTGTTCTCGAACCATTCCAAAACACCTGTCCCCCAGGCATTGACATATCTGATTGACGACGTCGCCCGTCGGCACGGGCAACTGCGCGTCGGCATGGCCACATCATTCATCCGGTGCGAAGACCCGTCGCTGCTGACGCAGGCGGTATCAGCGCTGGCGGGCTACGAGATGCGCGCGCTGGCACCGACCGTCGCCGTCTCGCAGGCGCCGATCTCCGTTGTGCTGGCCGCACTTCGTTCTGCTGGATTCGCGCCGGCCGCCGAGGACGCGTCCGGCGCGGTCGTCGATATCCGCCGTCGTGGCGCGCGAGTGCCTGCCCTGCAGCAGCGTCGCCCGTTCCGCCAACTCAGCCTGCCTGGCGTTGACACCCTGGCCGCCGTGGTGGCTGTGCTGCGGCGAATGGACTCGTCGGCGCCGTTGGCGGGGGTGCGACTCGATCCCGCGGTGGCGATGGCCCTGCTGCATCAGGCGGCCGTCCAGAACCAGGATGTGCTGATCGGTTACGTCGATAACGCCGGGGTGTCCACACAGCGGGTGGTGCGGCCGCTCGCGATCCGAGGCGGACAGCTGACGGCCTGGGATTCCGCCCAGGCCCGCCCCCGCGAATTCGCCGTACATCGGGTGACGTCGGTGGTGTCTGCCGACGCTGGATAATTCGTGTCGCTGGGCACGGGATAATGGCCCCTATGACCGACGGGCCGCTGATCGTCCAATCCGACAAGACGGTGCTGCTCGAGGTCGACCACGAGCTCGCCGGCGCTGCCCGAGCCGCGATTGCGCCCTTTGCCGAGCTGGAACGCGCGCCCGAGCACATCCACACCTATCGCATCACCCCGCTGGCGCTGTGGAACGCCCGCGCTGCAGGTCACGATGCCGAGCAGGTCGTCGACGCACTCGTCAGCCACTCCCGCTATGCAGTGCCCCAGCCGTTGTTGGTCGACATCGTCGACACCATGGCTCGCTACGGTCGCCTGCAACTGGTGAAGAGCCCGATACATGGGCTGGTCCTGGTGAGCCTGGACCGCGCCGTGCTCGAAGAGGTGCTGCGTAATAAGAAGATCGCACCGATGCTCGGCGCCCGCATCGACGACGACACCGTGCTGGTACATCCCAGCGAGCGTGGACGCGTCAAGCAGATGCTGCTGAAGATCGGCTGGCCCGCAGAGGACTTGGCCGGCTATGTCAACGGCGAGGCCCATCCCATTGCGCTGAATCACGAGGGCTGGGAGCTGCGCGACTACCAGCAGATGGCAGCCGACTCGTTCTGGGCGGGCGGGTCCGGTGTGGTGGTGCTGCCGTGCGGTGCCGGCAAGACGATGGTGGGCGCCGCGGCGATGGCCAAGGCGGGCGCCACAACACTGATCCTCGTCACCAACACGGTCGCTGGCAGGCAGTGGAAGCGCGAGCTGATCGCGCGAACGTCCCTGACCGAGGCCGAGATCGGCGAATACTCCGGTGAGCGCAAAGAGATTCGGCCGGTGACGATCGCCACCTATCAGGTGATCACCCGTCGCACCAAGGGCGAGTATCGACACTTGGAACTATTCGACAGCCGCGACTGGGGACTCATCATTTACGACGAGGTACACCTGCTCCCCGCACCGGTGTTCCGGATGACGGCCGACTTGCAGTCCCGACGCCGACTTGGGTTGACTGCCACGCTGATTCGCGAAGACGGCCGCGAAGGCGACGTGTTCAGCCTGATCGGCCCGAAGCGCTATGACGCGCCGTGGAAAGACATCGAGGCGCAGGGGTGGATCGCTCCCGCCGAGTGCATTGAAGTTCGCGTCACCATGACCGACAACGAGCGGATGATCTACGCCACCGCAGAGGCCGAAGAGCGCTACAAGCTGTGTTCGACGGCGCACACAAAGGTCGCCGTGGTGAAGTCGATCCTGGCACGACATGTCGGCGAGCCCACGCTGGTGATCGGGGCGTACCTCGACCAACTCGACGAGCTGGGAGCCGAGTTGGACGCACCGGTGATCCAGGGCTCCACGAAGAACGCCGAACGGGAAGTCCTGTTCGATGCCTTCCGGCGCGGTGAGGTCAAGACACTGGTGGTGTCTAAGGTCGCCAACTTCTCTATCGATCTTCCGGAAGCCTCTGTGGCCGTGCAGGTTTCGGGGACCTTCGGGTCACGCCAGGAAGAGGCACAGCGGCTGGGTCGGCTGTTGCGGCCAAAACATGACGGCGGTGGCGCGGTGTTCTACTCGGTGGTGGCGCGCGACAGCCTCGACGCGGAGTACGCCGCTCACCGTCAGCGCTTCCTCGCCGAACAGGGATACGGCTACATGATCATGGATGCCGATGATCTG
Source organism: Mycobacterium sp. (assembly GCA_965279745.1). GTDB lineage: Bacteria > Actinomycetota > Actinomycetes > Mycobacteriales > Mycobacteriaceae > Mycobacterium. The sequence continues at coordinate 3,923,687 of OZ257262.1, read as the reverse complement.
CTCGGCCCAGCGATCTAATCGAAGGAGAACACATGGAATCGCTATCACTAGATGCCTTGGCTGAGGAGCACATCGCCATTGCCCGAGAGCACGCCAGTGGTCGCTCGGCCAAGACGATCTACGGCGGCCATCAGCACACGATGCGCCAAACCCTGATCGCCTTGGCCGCTGGCCACGGCCTTGGAGAACACGACAGCCCCCGCGAGGCAACACTGCAGGTGCTGCGCGGCAACGTCCGACTGCACACCGATACCGCTAGCTGGGAAGGAAGCGCCGGCGACTTCCTCAGCATCCCGCCGGAGCGGCACAGCCTCGACGCGCTTGCAGACTCTGCAGTCCTGCTCACTGTGCTGTCCGACCACCCTCACGAGGGGTGAGGTTCCTCTGCGCGAGCAGACATATGATCGCCGCATGCGTGTCCTGATTTCCGGCGCGAGCATCGCGGGCCCGGTGCTGGCGTACTGGCTAGCTCGCCGCGGGATTGAGGCGACCGTCGTCGAGCGTGCACCTAACCTGCGCAAGACCGGCGGCCACGCCGTCGACCTGTTCCGACCGGCAATGAACATCTCCGAGCAGATGGGCGTCATCGATCGCATCGAGGCGCACGCCACCGGAACGAAGCGGATGATCGTCAACCGCGAAGGCGGCGGTCGTCCCTCCGTCGTCGACTACGACAAGCTGATGTCCACGATTTCGGATCGGCACGTCGAGATCATGCGCGACGACCTCAGCCAGATTTACTTCGACGCCTGCCGTGACAACGTGGAGTACATCTTCGGTGACGAGATCACCGCAATCTCCCCCGACGGAGATGTCACCTTCGCCAACGGTGCCCCCAGGAAGTTCGACGTCGTCGTCGGTGCCGACGGCCTGCATTCCGGGGTCCGCGAACTCACCTTCGGTCCCGACGCCGGGCATACCCGGTTTCTCGATCGCCATCTCGCTGTGCTTTCTGTCCCGAAAGCTATTGCGCGCGAAGGGGATATGAATTCTTACATCGGTGTTGACCGCATGGCTGCGATCTACACCGCCGATCACCTCGATGACGCCAGAGTGGTCTTCTTGTTCCGGGCTCCGACCCCGTTGGAGATCGGTCATCGCGACACTGCCGGGCAGAAGGCGCTGTTGGAGTCGATGTTCCGGTCGATGGCCCCGGACGTCGACCGCTGGCTTGACGAGATTGATGCCGGTGGCGCCTTCTACTTCGACTCGATCACCCAGCTGACGTTAACCAGTTGGTCTCACGGCCGGGTAACACTGGTCGGCGATGCCGGCTACTGCCCCGGCCCGGCCGTCGGCGGGAGCACCAGCCTGGCCGTGCTCGGCGCTTACGTTCTCGCCGGAGAACTTCAGCTTGCCGGTGGCGACTACGCCGCAGCGTTCAGCGCCTACGAGCAGGTCATGTCCGACCCGGTGCTACGCAGCCGCAAGTTCGCGAGAACGGTTGCAGTGCACTTGGTTCCGAAGTCACAGTTGGGCGTGTGGGGCCTGATGTCGGCGGCCAGGGCAATCTCGCTGCTGCCGACGCGGCCGATGCAGGCACTAGCGAAGCTGAACTCCAAAGGCATCCGCCTCTACGACAGCATGCCCGTCCCGGAGTACCCCTAGATTGCCGCGAGCGTAACGCCAGGGATGGAATCGGCGTCGAATTCCACCGTGGCGTTACTGCCGGCGAGCAAGTTCGCCGGTGACTCGGTGGATGATGGACCCGGGTACGTCCTCGACGGTGATGCGGATGACCACCCAGCCCAACTCGCGTAGGGCTTCGTGCCGTTGAATGTCCCGGTTGAACTGCCGACGGCTCGTTCTGTGGTGATCGCCGTCGTATTCGATGCCAAGTTTGAGCTCTTCCCAACCCATGTCGACTTCTGCAATGAGGACCCCGTACTCATTGCGAACTTGTATCTGTGTCTCAGGCGTAGGGAAGCCGGCTCGAATTAGCAACAGACGCAGCCAAGTTTCCCGCGGCGACTCTGCGCCTGAATCGACGAGTTCCAGCGCTTCCCGCGCCCGCCGAATATCGCGCCCGCCGCCGTATCGCTCGCACAGAATCTCGACGTCGACCAGCTTGAGTCGAGTTGCACGGGCAAGCGCATCGGCTGCCGCTACCGCGGTGTCGACCGGGTACCACCGCAATAGGTCTAGTGCCGTGCGCGCCGGGCTGGTAAACCTGACACCGTCCCGGACGCAGATCTCATCAGACGCAACCTGGCCACCACGCGTGATCAGCTGCGGAGAGGGTCGACGGTTCGAGTCGAATATCTCCGCCGGCTGGGCGCTGCTGATCCACTTAGCGCCATGTAAAGCCGACGCTGAGAACCCAGCGAGCACACCGCGCCGTCGCGATCGCAGCCAACCGGCCTTCGCGCGCACGATTGGTGTCAGCTCGGATCCGACCGGGACGTACACATCTTGATGCAGCGCCGTGAATCTGGTCCGCAGCTGATGGCGTGTCAGTGCTCCCGACCTGAGCGCTTCACTGCCGATGAATGGTTCGACCATGCGCAGGAGTGTGCCGTCGGCGACCGACAAGCCCCCGACAGTAACGCCAGGGCGGAAAATCAAGTCGATTTTCCGCCCTGGCGTTACGTTCAGCGAGAGATAGCTCGCGGCAAGGCCTAGAGCAGCGACGCCGGGGGGAGGAACCGATCCCCGTAGCGCTCGGCAAGTTCGCGAGCCCGCGCCACGAAGCCGGCTTTGCCACCCGGATAGCCCGGAATGAACTGCGCCGCACCGCCGGTCCACGGCGGGAACCCGATGCCCATGATCGAGCCGATGTTGGCATCAGCCGTCGTCTCAATCACGCCCTCGTCGAAGCACTTCTGAGTTTCCAGCACCTCGGCGAACAGCATCCGGTCGATCATGTCCTGCAACGGCGGGGTCGACGAGCCCGACTTGAACATCTCCCGCAGACCCGGCCACAGCTGAGTGCGCTTGCCATCGGCGTACTCGTAGAACCCGGCGCCCTTCAACTTCGACGGACGGCCCGCTTCGATCATCTTCTCGACGACGATCTCGGCCGGGTGCGGCGCGTACGTGCCGCCGGCATCCTCGACGCCCTTGCGGGTCGCCAATGCGATCTTGTGCATCAGCTCGAGGTTGAGCTCGTCCGAAAGCTGCAGCGGCGCTGCCGGATACCCGGCCTGCGTGCCCGCGTGCTCGATCGACGCCGGCTCAACACCTTCGCCCAGCATCGCCAGAGCCTCGTTGACGAACGTCCCGATCACCCGCGATGTGTAGAAGCCGCGGCTGTCGTTGACGACGATCGGGGTCTTGCCGATGGCCAGCGTGTAGTCGAACACCCGAGCCAGTGCTTCGTCAGAGGTCTTCTCGCCCTTGATGATTTCCACCAGCGGCATCTTGTCGACCGGTGAGAAGAAGTGAATCCCGATGAAGTCTTCCTGACGCTTGACGCCAGCAGCAAGACCGGTGATCGGCATCGTCGAGGTGTTCGACCCCAACAGTGCATTGGGCTCGACGATGTCCTCGATCTCCTGGAACACCTTGTGCTTGAGTTCCTGGTTCTCGAACACCGCTTCAACCACGAAGTCGACGCCGGCGAAGTCAGCCGGATCAGCTGTCGGGTGAATGCGGCCCAGCAGTTCCGCGGACTTCTCAGCAGTGGTCCGGCCACGCTCCAGCGCCTTGGCTTCGAGCTTCTCGGAGTAGCCCTTGCCACGCTCAGCGGCGGCAAGCTCCACGTCCTTCAAGACGACCTCGTAACCGGCTTTGGCTGAGACATAGGCGATTCCGGCGCCCATCATCCCGGCACCGAGCACGCCGATCTTCTTGATCGGAGTCTTCGCGATGCCCTCCGGCCGCGAGCTCCCACCGTTGATGGCCTGCAGGTCGAAGAAGAACGCCTGAATCATGTTCTTCGACACCTGGCCGGTCACCAGCGAAGTGAAGTAACGGCTCTCGATGCGCGACGCGGTATCGAAGTCGACCTGTGCACCCTCAACAGCAGCGGACAGGATCGCCCGCGGCGCGGGCATCGGAGCACCCTTCAGCTGCTTACGCAGCAGCGACGGGAACGACGGCAGAATCGCTGCCAATGCAGGAGTCGACGGCGTGCCGCCAGGCATCTTGTAGCCCTTGACATCCCACGGCTGGGTGTGCGCCTCGGGGTTGGCCTTGATCCACGCCTTGGCGGCGGGGACCAACTCCTCGACGGATCCCAACACCTCGTCGACCAAACCCGCATCCTTGGCCTTGGCCGGCTTGAAGCGGGTGCCCTGGCTCAGCACATTCACAAATGCGTTCTGAATACCCATCATCCGCACGGTGCGAGTAACGCCGCCGCCACCCGGCAACAGCCCCAGGGTGACTTCAGGCAACCCGAGCTGAGTTCCCTTGACGTCCGCAACAATCCGGCGATGACAGGCCAATGCGATCTCCAGCCCACCACCCAATGCCGCACCGTTGATGGCCGCAACCACCGGCACACCCAGCGTCTCGAGTGCGCGCAGGTCACGCTTGATGTCTTCGACCTCAGTGAAGATCTCGCCGGCGTTCTCTGGGCCGGCCTGGATCATCGCCTTCAGGTCGCCGCCTGCGAAGAAGGTCTTCTTGCCGCTGGTGAGAACCACGCCGGTAACTGAATCTTTCTCCGCGACAAGGCGTTCGACGGCTTTGTGCATCGACTCCTTGTAATGCTCGTTCATCACATTGGCCGAGCCCGTTGGGTCGTCCAGCGTCAGCGTGACGATGCCGTCGGCATCCTTGTCCCACTTGATTGTGTTTTCTGCCATGTTCTTTCGTCAGCTCCTTGCCGAATATGCCTGAGACTCAGACTCGCTCGATGATGGTTGCCACGCCCATGCCGCCGCCGATGCACAGCGTGACCAGGGCACGCCGGGCATTGCGGCGCTCAAGCTCGTCGACCATGGTGCCGAGGATCATCGCGCCCGTGGCCCCGAGCGGGTGCCCCATGGCGATGGCGCCACCGTTCACGTTGAGCTTCTCGTCCGGAATGTTGAGGTCCTTCTGGAACTTCAGCACGACGGACGCGAAAGCCTCGTTCAGTTCGAACAGATCGATGTCGTCGACGGTCAGGCCAGCGCGATCGAGAACCTTCTGCGTCGCCGGGGTCGGCCCGGTAAGCATGATCGTCGGCTCGGAGCCGCTCGTCGCAGTGGCGACGATCCGGGCCCGCGGGGTGAGGTTTTGCGACTTGCCAGCCCCTTCTGAACCGATCAGCACCAGCGCGGCACCGTCCACGATCCCCGACGAGTTGCCACCGCTGTGAACGTGGTTGATCTTCTCGATCCAGTGGTACTTCTGCAGCGCCACATCATCGAAGCCGGCCATCGCGGCCAGGCCCTCAAAGGCGGGCTTCAGCTTGCCGAGGCTCTCGGCGGTCGTGCCCGGACGCATGTGCTCGTCGTGGTCGAGGATCAGCAGGCCATTCTGGTCAACAACCGGGACGACAGACTTAGCGAAGTAACCGCCCGACCAAGCCGCAGCCGCCCGTTCCTGCGAACGAGCCGCGTAGGCATCGACGTCATCGCGCGAGAAGCCCTCGATCGTCGCGATCAGATCCGCGCCGATGCCCTGCGGAACGATGAACGCGTCATAGACGGTGGCCGGGTCGCTGAACAGCGCGCCACCGTCGGAGCCCATCGGAACCCGGCTCATCGACTCAACGCCGCCGGCGAGTACCAGGTCGTCCCAGCCGGAGCGCACCTTCTGCGCCGCGGTGTTGACGGCCTCAAGCCCGGATGCGCAGAACCGGTTCAGCTGAACGCCGCCCACGGTGTCCGGCATTCCTGCGGCGATGACGGCCGTGCGCGCGATATCGGCGCCCTGGTCACCGACGGGGGAAACGACACCGAGGATGACGTCGCTGATCAGGTTCTCGTCCAAGTCGGGGAACCGTGAACGCAGCTCGCCGATCAGGCCAGTGACCAGATTCAGCGGCTTAACCTCATTCAGTGAGCCTCCGCGCTGCTTGCCGCGAGGCGTGCGGATTGCCTCATAGATAAAAGCTTCTTCGGACACGTTGCGGTCCCCTTCCTGTCCTGGTCCCGTGCTGTTCGGAACGTGTTTCGGGTCCGGCTGCGTAGAGCCTAGTCCTCTGGTATTGGCACGGTAAAACCGGCACCCGGCCAACCTGTTGGTTGGGCCGCATTAGGGACGACCTCGCCGCGCCCGCCCGCATTCCCCTGCGAGGCACGCTATGTTCCCGCAATATGACGGTCCAGCGGCTACAGCCCTATGCGGTGACGATCTTCGCCGAGATGTCCGCGCTGGCCGCACGCGTCGGCGCCGTCAACCTCGGTCAAGGATTTCCCGACGAGGACGGCCCGCCCAAGATGCTCGAAGCAGCCCAACAGGCCATCCGAGACGGCATCAACCAATATCCGCCGGGCCTGGGAATTCCACAGCTCCGAGAAGCCATCGCGCAGCAGCGCAAAAGGCAGCACAACATCGAGTACAACCCCGATACCGAAGTGCTGGTCACCGTCGGAGCCACCGAGGCAATCGCGGCCTCAATCCTCGGCTTAGTCGAACCCGGCGAAGAAGTAATAGTGATCGAGCCGTTCTACGACTCCTACTCCCCTGTCATCGCGCTGGCCGGCGCACATCGCAAAGCAGTCCCGATGGTGCAGGACGGCCGTGGGTTCGCCTTGGATCTCGACGCCATCAGGGCGGCCGTCACGCCCAAGACCAGAGCCCTGATCGTCAACTCGCCGCACAACCCAACCGGGTCCGTCCTCACCGACGACGAACTCAAGGCACTGGCCACGTTGGCGACGGACGCGAACCTCCTGGTGATCACCGACGAGGTCTACGAGCACCTGGTGTTCGACGGCATCCGTCACCTCCCGTTGGCGGCCTACCCCGGCATGGCAGAGCGGACGGTGACGATCTCCAGCGCGGCGAAGATGTTCAACTGCACCGGCTGGAAGATCGGCTGGGCGTGTGGGGCGCCGCACCTCATCAACGGCGTGAGGGCGGCCAAGCAGTACCTGAGCTATGTCGGTGGCGCACCGTTTCAACCCGCAGTCGCCTATGCGTTGAACAACGAAGACCAGTGGGTCGAAGACCTTCGAAAGTCACTGCAAACCAAGAGGGACAAGCTCGCGACAGCACTAAGGAACATCGGCTTCGACGTCCACGACAGCGTCGGTACGTACTTCGTCTGCGCCGATCCGCGCCCACTCGGCTACACAGACAGCTCGGAATTCTGTGCGCAACTCCCGGAAAAGACCGGCGTCGCCGCGATCCCCATGTCAGCGTTCTGCGACCCAGCCTCCGAGCACATCGGAGAGTGGAATCACCTAGTGCGCTTCGCTTTCTGTAAACGCGACGACACCATGGACGAAGCGATCAAGCGGCTAGAAGCCCTGCGCCGGGACTGACCTCAATCCGCGTAGCTCCACGCACGCAGCTGTTCGGCAATTTCTTCAAGGCCGGGCTCCAATCCGCGAGTGCTCACGCGAGGCGGATACCGCTCCTACTTGTTAATTGGATCAAGCATTTCAAATCTGGACGGGATCTTCGATCTGATGTGTTGCGCATGCGTTGGCGCGAGGTTCACAAATACTGTCTTCTGGTCGCATCCATCAAAATCAGGCGGACAAATCTGTAAAGCCGTACCCGGAATGTATCTTCCGGCAAAATTGGCAGTCTCATCGAAGACATTATCGAGAAAACCCTGAAGTTCGTAGATATGGATCAGGAACTGTCCCTTGGCCCCCGCGCCGAATCCGACGATGGTGTTGCCATGCAAGTCAGACAACATCCGGTTAAATCGATCCTTGTCGGCCAGAAAAGACGTGAAATAGCTTGCGTACATTTCCTCAATGTCTTGTTCTACAGGTGGTGCCGCGACGCCGGTATCCTCCGCCGACTTCTTCTTCTGAATCGTGAACACAATGGAACCACCATCAACATCCACTAATTCGTACGAACGAACGGCGAATCCGTGCTCTTCACAGATGTATCGCATCGACGTGACGCTGTAGTGGATGAGATGGGAATAGCTCACGTTCTCGTATCGGTGATCGTTCAAAATGCTCACCAGGTACGGCACCTCGATATAGATGGTGGTATCGCTCGATGACAAGACCTCAAGGCCGGCAAAGAAATCATGGGGGTGTGGAATGTGCTCTAGAACATGCCGGGCAATGATGACATCGATTGCCCCGTGCTCCCGCTTGATTTCGTGCGCCGTCTCCGCGCCAAAGAATGCATTGATACCCACGATCGACCGATCCACCCACACCGATTGGAATCGGCTAGAAGGTTCAATGCCGATCAGCAACGACGAAGTCTTACGACCCAAGGTGGACAAAAGCAACCCATCATTACAGCCGATCTCCAATATCTTCGGCCCAGTCACACCGCTCGCGGCGAGCTGTCTAGCTACGTTGTCGGTGAAGTCCTCGTAGTATTGATTGTATTGTGCCGACGATCGGATCGTGGCGTTGTACTGCGAGTACAGGTCATGCAGTATCGCGTCCGCAAGTGGGTTTATATCTTGATAAAGCGCATTGCACTTTCGGCACAAATTCAGGCTTGCATCAAATACGGGTTGGTCCATCGCATCGGCTATTGATGGCGAGACATAACCCGATATCGGGGATTTGCCGAGGCTTGCCGTTTTCGGATCAACCGAGTCGCAAATCGGGCAACGCTTCATCACCATGAAGAGGAAGCGTACTTCGTGGTCACACCCATGCTGTATCGAGCCGCTTCGCTCATGTTTTCGGAGTGATCCGCGCCCTGATTCGCTCCCCAAAGGCAGCGATCCGGCCGAGCCTGCCCTCTGCGCCGGCCACCGCCGAGAGCCGCATCAGCGCCCAGAAGCCCATGACCGCCGCCAGCAAGCCACCCACTGCCATGCCCAGCGGCGCCGACCAGCGTCCTGCCAGATCTACCGCCACCGCAGTGACGATTACGGCCGCCGCTTGCATCCACACCGCTCTAGTCCAGCGGAAGCCGATTCTCCGACGGCTCAGCCACCAGAGCAGCGGTAGATAGGCCGCGTAGAGCGCAAGGAATGCGACGCCCGTCGCCGGCAAGCCGATCATCGGCAATCCGATAAGGGTGCCGAGCACCAAGACCGCCATGGCGAATGTTTCGGTCAAAAGGAAAGTCTTGGCGGCCCCTGCCGCCAGCAGCAAGAAACCGAGAGGCCAGGTAATCACCTTCAGAATGTCGCCCAAAAGCTGCCAGCGCAGCACCTCGACCGCCGGGCCGAATTCCACGGAATAGAGCACGCGGATCACCCAGGGCGCAAAACCCAGCATGCCCAGCACAACCGGAGCACAGAGCAAGAGTGCGACCTCTGTCTGTTCGTTGATCAATCTCGCCGCAAGAACCCGGTCGTTGACGACCGCCGTCAGTCGTGGATAGAAATCAGTCCCCATCGCGCCGAGGACGAAGCCGAGATAGAGCATCCCAATCGTCCAGGCCGCCTGGAATTGCCCGAGCGCCACGGGGCCCAGTTCCCGTTGCACCAGCGTGCGAACAATCAGTGGGCCCAGCAAGGCGATGAGGCCACTGACCATGAAGGCAACGCCTGCGGGCAACATCGCTCGCCATTCCTGTGGCATCTCGGACAGCCGAGGCCTAACACCCGACGCGCGGCCCAATCGCGCGATGTAGAACCGCCCGATCAGAAAGGTCATCGCCGGCACCACCAGGATGAAGACGAGCAGCCCTTGAGTCCGCCAGAGCCACAGCGCCAGCACACCGAGCAACGCTCCGATCACGCTCGCGCCTATGGTGATTCGCGCCAGATCAGCCACTCGGTGCAAGCCCGTCAACAGTGCGGCCTGCGACCCCACAACGACGCTCGCCGCCACCCCGATCGAAAGCCAGGCAACGTCATCGGCCTGGGCCTCAGAAGCCAAGAACACTCGGGCGATCCAGTGGCTGGACAACCAGAACAGGACGCCCCCGAGGACGGCGAGCACCACGGTGCCCAGAGACAGCGCCCGACGCTTGCGGGCGAGGTCAGCATCGCTTCCGTTGGCCTTTGCGGCCGCAATCTCTCGTGTCCCCACGTTGCCGATGCCGAGCGACGCGATTGATGCGCCGGTCTGCATCAGGTTGATGTAGATCCCGACCAGCCCGACGCCGGCCGGCCCCAGCAGCAGTGCCGCCACCTTCATCTTCGCGACGCTGGCCAAGATATTGACGATCTGAGCCCCACCGATGATCGACGAGGAGCGAAGCATTGTGCGGTAGGACGAGCCGCTCACGTCGTGGCCGCCACCACGGCTGAGACGACGCGGTCGGCATCGCTTGCGGACAGTTGTGGCCCGATCGGCAGGCTGAGCACTTCGCCCGCAAGCTGGGTCGCCAACGGCAGATCGGAAGCGGAAAGTGCTGCGTCCGAGTAGGTTTCTTGCAGGTGCGGCGGGATCGGGTAGTGGATCAGGGTGCCAATGCCCGCTTCGGTCAGCCGCGCCTGCAGCCCGCCACGGTCCGGGGACTGAATGACGTAGACATGCCAGACCGGCTCGGCCCAATCGGGCGCCTGCGGCAAGACCAAGCCCGTGTCCCGTAACCCGTTCGCGTACACATCCACAGTGGCGCGGCGGCGGTCAGTCCAGGCATCAAGGTGTGGCAACTTCGCCCGTAACACCGCCGCCTGCAAGGGATCCAATCGCGAGTTCACGCCCGGCACTTCGTTGACGTACTTCTCCCGGCTGCCGTAATTGCGCAGCAGACGAATGCGGTCGGCTAGCTCCGGCCGGTTTGTCGTGACGGCTCCCGCATCGCCGAGCGCGCCCAGGTTCTTGCCTGGATAGAAACTCCAGCACACGACATCGCCGTGCCCGCCGATCCGGCGCCCCTTGTAGCGGGCGCCATGCGCCTGGGCGGCATCCTCGACCACGCCCAGGCCATGCTGCCGAGCCAGCGCAAGGATCGGATCGAGATCGGCCGGCTGCCCGTAAAGATGCACCGGCAGAAGCACTTTGGTCGCTCCGGTGATCGCATTAGCAATATTGGCCGGGGCCATGTTGTGGGTGACCGGATCTGGTTCCACCGGTACGGGCCGCGCTCCCACCGCACTCACCGCAAGCCAGGTGGCGATATAGGTGTTCGACGGCACGATCACTTCGTCGCCGGGCCCAACCTCCAGCGCTCGGAGGGCCAGGATCAGTGCATCAAGTCCGTTGGCCACCCCGACGGCATGGCTGACGTTGCAATAGGCGGCCCATTCCGCCTCGAACGCTTCGACTTCCGGGCCGAGGATGTACCAGCCATCGTCAAGCACCCGATGGATCGCAGCGTCGATATCGGACTTGAGTTCACGGTAGGCGGCGCCGACATCGAGGAAGGGAATCATCCCGTGCCGACCTCTACCAACCGATTTCAGCCCTTCTTGATCTTGAGCACCTGCTTACGCAGACCATCGGTCGCGGTCTCCAGGGCACCCTTCATCGTCCGCTTGACCACGAAGCCGGGCAGCGGCACCGCCAGGTCAATCGCGATGTCGAAGCGGAGCTTAGTCTTGTCGCCCTCGGGCGTCAGCGTGTACTTGCCGTCCTGCGACCGCAACTGGCCGGCCTTGATGAGCGTCCAGCTCACCCAGGTGTCGGACCAGGTGTACTCGATGGTCTGCTCGTCGGTGATGCCCGCGGCCTTGACCTTCATCAGGACCTTGCGGGGTCTGCCGTCGTCGAACCGGTCGAGCACCTCGGCGCTCTGATATTGGGGCGACCACGCGGGCGTGTTCTCGACGTCGGCGATAACGTCCAGAATCTCCTCAGGCGTCGCTTCGATTACAACTTCCCGCGAATCTTTCACTGCCATGCCGTGACGATAGCGACGCCACCCCTAGGTAGGGACAAGATTGAAAATCACCGTCCGGACTGGGCCCCCGCCGCGCAACTGGTACCCAGTGCCCGCGCCGATATTCGGCGCAGCCGGGTGGACTCCGTCAGGACCCCGACACCGTCCCGACGGCGCAGGCACACCGTCGCAACCAACTCGTCATCGCCGTCCATCAGGGCCAAAGCGGCATCATCGACGACGACCCGCTTCTTACGCATCACCGACGAGTCACAGGCGACGAACGGCACCGGCACCGCTCCCTCACCATCGGATATCTGGACCGAATCGTCGAAGTCCAGGCCCAACTCGCCCTGGTCGAAGTGCGCGATGTAGCGAATTGTGAACAGCCAACTGTTGTCTGAGCGCTTTTCCCCGCGAACGATCAGGGAGTCTCCACTGATTCTCGCCATGGCCTGCCTAGGGATATCTGGATTAGCGGCTTATCCGATGGTCCACTACCCAGCCCCTGATACGTGGGAGCACACGCCCACACACCCTGGAATCGATTCAGCTGAAACCGGCCCGTTGCATTTCGGCAGCGAACTCGACACCCATCTTCTCGGCGAAGGCGTTGACGGCTTTGAGTGGGCGCAGCATGACGGTGAATTCGTCGATCAGCCCATCGGGCCCGGTGTGCAGGAAATCGCAACCGTTGATGTCCAGGTCCCCGACTTTCGCGGTGAACACCAGCGCATGGTCGGGTGCCCCGTCAGCCCCGATCTCGCGCACATAGGTCAAGCCCTCGAACACCCTGGATACCGCGCGGAGAATGACCCCTACCGCGTCGCGGCCTTGATACGGCTTGTGGGCGATCGGGCTGCGAAATACGACGTCCTCGGCGAACAACGCGGGCAGGGAATCGAAGTCACCGGCTTCCACGGCGGCGCGAAATGCATGCATGACGGTCAGCATGTCATGGGCCTCCAACGACCTAGACCTCCGCGCAGCTCGCGCGTATGTTGACCATCTGTGGAACTCTGGACCGCCGACCAAGCGGCACACTATTGGGGTGTCACGGCAGCGCGTGCCCGCGGAATTCTGTCCAGTCGCGGCATCAAACGCATCTCCGGCTATCCGGCCGACGGCATCCGTGCCGTGCGTCGGCACCAAGGCGAGCGGACTGACTTGACCCGGCCCACCTCGGCCGTGACACTCAGTGAAACCGCGACCGCAATCGCCAGCCACACCAACGACGACATCCGACTCCGTCTGTTCTTCGAATTCACCCGCGGCGCAGACGAAGCCGAAGCCTCCGCCCTACCGCTCATCGCCGCCGAACCACCCTTGACTGGCTCACTCCGCTACGACGCCCTATTGGCCGCCGCCGCCGAAAATCTCACCGCCCGTTATGGACTGCCCTCTCCCCTGTGGACTGCCACTGTGGAGCGATTCCTCACCCACGCATGGTGGGTCTCCCCGCTGCCTTCAGCCCGAACCCACGCCCTCGTATGGACGCCGGCTGCATTCCGCCGTCGTGGCATCTACATCGACCGCCATGACCTCACCCAGGACGGAGTCCGTCTCACGCCCGCTCCACTGTTCGATGCCAGTGAACTGCGTCGTGCGTTCACTGCATTGGCCGAGAAGCTCCAACACCGCAAGATCGTCGGACACGTCCACGTCTTCGGCGGCGCGGCAATGATCCTCGCCTACAACCCCCAGCGCGCGGTCACCAGAGACATTGATGCCCTTTTCACTCCCGACGGCCCAGTGATCGCCGCCATCCGAGAAGTCGCTATCGAAAATGACTGGCCCACAACGTGGCTGAACAATCAAGCCAGTGGTTACGCATCCCGCGCGCCAGGCGGGGGCACCAGGGTTTTCGACCATCCCCATCTTCAGGTCGCCGCCACGCCACCGGATCATCTGCTGGCCATGAAGGTGCTCGCCGCCCGCTCGACCCGAGACGCCGACGATCTGCGGTTCCTTCTCAATCACCTCAGAATCACCGAACCGGAACAAGTCTGGGCGGTCGTCGACAGCTTCTTTCCCGGCACGGAGCCGTCCCCACGATCGCGGGCTCTTGTCGAGGACATCCTCACCGGCTGACGCACGGGCCGGAGTAGGCTGACGAAACCATGACGCTCATCGCTCATGCCGTCCTCGGAATCCTCGTCGTCGGGCTGATCATCTGGTCGAACCCGACGGTCTTCCGGCGCCCAGCCTCCGGCCCTGCGGTCTCCGCGCTGGAGGTTCTCTACTACGTCATAGGCATCGCCTCGATCGCGCTCGGCTATTACTTCAACATCAAGTTCGTGCAGCAGTACGCCGACGGGACGGGCAACGTGTTCTCCGGCCACGGCAGTTGGATGCAATTCATCCAACTGGGCTACGCCAATCCGGCCGCAGGCTCAGCGAGCCAGGACTACACCATCGGCAACGTCATTCTGCTGCCGTTGTTCACCATCATCGATGGCTATCGCCGTGGGATCCGCCGGCCGTGGCTGTACTTCGTGTCGAGCTTGTTCACCAGCTTCGCGTTCGCCTGGGCGTTCTATCTGGCCACCGTCGAACGCCAACGGGCGCACGAGAAGGCCACTCAGATCTGATAGTCGGCGAGCAGGCGCTTGCTGATGATGCTCTTCTGAATCTCGCTGGTGCCTTCCCCGATCAGTAGGAATGGCGCGTCGCGCATCAACCGCTCGATCTCGTATTCCTTGGAGTAGCCATAGCCCCCGTGGATGCGGAAGCTCTGCTGCGTGACCTCGTTGCAGTACTCGCTGGCCAAATATTTCGCCATGCCGGCGGCGAGGTCGTTGCGTTCACCGGAGTCCTTGAGCCGGGCCGCGTTGACCATCATCAAGTGTGCGGCTTCGACTTTGGTCGCCATCTCGGCGAGCTGAAACGCAATAGCCTGGTGCTGCGCGATCGGCTTGCCGAAGGTACTGCGCTGCTGGGCATAACGCACGGCCAGTTCGAAAGCCCGAATGCCGATGCCACAGGCCCGGGCCGCCACATTGACCCGGCCCACTTCAACGCCGTCCATCATCTGGAAGAACCCTTGCCCGGGGACACCGCCGAGAATGTCGGACACGTTGGCGACATAGCCGTCGAAGATCAGTTCGGTGGTGTCGATGCCCTTGTAGCCGAGCTTGTCGATCTTGCCGGGAATGGTCAGCCCGGGCGCGACTTCCCCAAAGCCCGAGGGCTTTTCGATGAGGAAGGCGGTGAGGTTGCGGTGTGGCTTGTCAGCTCCTTCATCGGTACGGACCAGCGCGGCGACAAGATTCGAACTGGCGCCGTTGGTCAGCCACATCTTCTGGCCGTTGATCGTGAACGTGCCGTCGCCGTTGCGGTTGGCCCGAGTGCGAATGGCAGCGACGTCAGATCCCAGTTCGGGCTCCGACATCGAGAACGCGCCCCGCACCTCCCCGGTCGCCATCTTCGGCAGCAGCCGTTGCTTCTGCTCGTCGGTGCCGTGCTGGCGAATCATGTAGGCAACGATGAAGTGAGTGTTGATCACCCCCGAGGTGGCCATCCACCCGCGAGCGAGTTCCTCGACGCACAGTGCGTAGGTGAGTAGCGACTCGCCGAGGCCGCCGTACTCCTGCGGGATCATCAGACCGAAGAGTCCGATCTCGCGCATCCGGTCGACGATGGCCTGCGGATAGGTGTCGGAGCGCTCCAACGCCTGGGCATTGGGGATGACTTCCCTGTCGACGAATTCCCTTACCGTGCTGATGATTTCGCTCTGGAATTCAGTCAACCCGAGAGTCTGGGCGATCCTGGTCATGCTGTGATCCTATGCAGCTACTCAAAGTCACGCCGATGTGGAGTAGAGCTGTCCAGGAATGTCTCACCCAGTGCCGCTGTGACCCGTTCCTGGTTTCCCGGACAGCGGGTTCATTGGGTTCAGGCCACCGTGGATGCGTTCGACGAAGTCGCGGTTGCGGTTGCGGTGAAGGACGCGGATGGCCGCGATCCGGAGTAACGCCAGCTGCGTGGTGCGATTGGCCCCTAATTGCGAGCCGAGGCGTCTGACGGGCAATCGCGAACGGCCGGTATTGATGTGTTGAATGAAGCATCTGAGCCGTCCATTTGCACACGAGACAACTCTTTACGAAGACGGTCCAACAGCGGCGTTCCCGACTTTGCGAGGACAACCCACCAATCGTCTATTTCCTCACGCCAAATTGCCGCCGGTTCAAAACCGTTTCTCTCCGCAAAGCAGAAGAGGTTAATATTCATGCGGTCCCAGCTTCCATCCTTGACCTCACCTTCTCCTGCGGCCAATGTTTCTACCCTGCCCAAGTGTGACCAAAGAATCTGTGGTCCTAACTTTGCTATGTCGCTCGGCGACAGCAATCCTTTATGGGCAATCCGCTTGTCATTGAGTCCCCAAAGATCGACGACAGGAAGTCGGGAGCGCCAAGCGACCATACCCGCCTCGGTTGTCGCTATTAGCTCTGAATCCAAGCTCGCTCGGTTGATGGCATCTGTAACTGCTTGGTGATAAGTTGCAGCTTGAATCCATTGGTGTTGGGCCATGATGGTCGTCGGCCAGGTGGTGAGAGCCATGAAGCTTAGGAAAGCAAGGGTTGAAGCGGTAAATCGGCGTAGACCTTGAGCCCCGAAACGATCGAGTAAGCCTTTCGAGTTCTGAATAATAGGTTCAATCATCGTCCCGCAGAGAACTACGAGAATAGGCGCGATCGGGAATTGAAAGCGATTAGCGACGTTCATCTCATTGGACAAAAAGACCCATATTGAGGTCCACGGGACGACAATTAGCGCGAAATAGGATAACATCCGCCTTCGAGTTGACGTGCACAGGACGCCGGCGGCGAATAGCGGTATCCATGGGGCTGCAAACTCCAAGACCGCCACAAATGCGACCTTTGCCGATCCTAGGTAAATGCCTGATTTCCGGTAGAAGGGATTTGGTAACGGGTAGCCAAAGTAAGACCACCTCCAACTGAACCAGGCGATCGCGATCAGTCCTGCCGTAACTGCAGGAATCGCCACTAGTCGAAGCGATTTTGTCGCAAACGCCTCTGCAAGAACAATCAGGCCAGCTAGGAGGAAGCCCTCGATGCGGTCCAATCCTGTGACCGCCACGCTGATGCCTATGGATACTAGTGCAGTCAATGACGCATTCGCGTCTGCACGCTGGACTAGATACGCAGTGGTCGCGGCCAATGCCGCAAAGAATAGGGTTCCAAATCCGGCGGCGCCGAGAAAGAATACTGGAGTAGTAGCTAGGAGCACGCCAACGGCTGCAATCGGCAGCCAATGGCGCCCAAGACTACCCCTCCGCCAGCTTAAGAATACGAGCAGTGCAATTACGCCAAGGCTCAACCCATTTACAACTGCGGCGCCCACCTGCACTGGCATGCCCAGCCAAACCAGACCGGCCAAGACGAAAGTGAATAAGAGATCGCTCGCACCATCGACCTTTTCGCCGCCGGGAACGTAAACTACACCGTAGCCCGCAGCAATGTTATCGCTGTAGTTGAACACCATCGCCGCATCCTCGATGGTATGGCCCTTGGCGAAGTAGACTGACGAAACAATTACTAAAATTGTCAGCGATATGCCTGCAGCGGCAGTAAAGGGCGTTATTTTTCGCACAGGCACGCACCGTCATATTTAGCCCCATGCCAGATTTGAGGCAACGCACCCGCCTCCGCGAAATAGCTACGGTAACGGTTGGCAGACCGTCGCGTTTTTGTTTCGGATGCGGTAACCAAAGGTGCGAATCTTGCGGATTTCTCGTGGGTCCGTATCTGCCGCCAAATTCTTCGCACCGCGTCAACCAATTGATCGACTGCTCTCATCCCTCTCCCATGCCATCGACGTCGGGCGACGGTACCGTCGTGCCAGGGCCAGCCCCAGATACACGGCCACATCGATCGCCGATCTCGGTCCACGGACAGTCGCAATAGCCGAGCGCGCGTTGTAGACACTCATACGCCGGAACCGTTGGTGCGGCGGGTATTTATTCGAAATTTCCACGTTCCCTCGGTAGCTACGCCGAAGGATCGCAAGCAGGCTCTTGGCATTAGCAGGAGTTGTCACTATTGCTGGCTTCGTTGCGACGACGTCCTTCTCGTTTTCTTTGAATTGCACGTCGACGAACAGGTCGTCACTTGTTACAGCGGGGAATTCACCGAAGCGCTGGTGGCCCTCGGCTGAGAGCCCGTAAACACCCGCACCCCACATTGCTAGGCCGTAGTGCGGAATCCGATTTCGCGCTCGGTAGTAGGACCGAACGATCGCGCTGGCGCGACTGAAGTCGTGCGTGGCAATCGGGCGTGCGGCCAAAACGTCGCCCTGAGCGAGCCGGTCAAGAACCGCAACGACTGTTGCTGCCTGTATCTGGATGTCGGCATCCAGATACAGGCGCGGCCACAAAGTGGCTGCGTCATCACCGGCGTTAAGCGCTGCGGGCTTCGACCCCTGAGCCAATTCGAGCACTCGCACGCCCGGGAATTCTCTTGCAAGGTCGGCAGTCTCGTCGGTGCAGCCGTTACAGACCACAATCAACTCGATGTATCCATCGGCTGCCGCGCCACTCAACGGGGCAAGCGTTCGTTTAATCACAGCGGCCTCATTGCAGGCTGGGATGATCACCGCACCGCGTTGAGGCGGGCCCGACAGTCGTTCCCCCGCAACAGCGTGCGGAAGCTCATGCCAACGTTGGCGGTTCAGTACAAACCCAAGAGCTAGCCGGTGGGTACGATTGTAGGACCGCAACAGCTCTGCGAGTGCAACCATCCCGCGGTACACCCACGAATACAACGGCCCGTGGTGCCGCTCAACGTACCGGACGCGGTTGACCGTCTGCAGACATTCGAGTTCAGGTGAAGTCCCAGATCCACCTCGCCAATGTTGCACCACGGCTGAGGGTTCAAATCGGACTCGCTTTCCACTATTCCTGATTCGACGGAAGAAGTCGGTCTCCTCGGAGTACAGGAAGAACTCTTCGTTCCAGTCGCCCACAGCGCGGGCAACTTCGGTCGGAACCAGCACGGCTGCTCCGGTAGCCCAGTCCACGTCGTGCGCCGAGGAATAGCTTGCGGCCCGATAGTCCAATTCAGAAAAAGCACCTGGCCTGACCTGAAACCTGCTCCCCAGAATCGCGTCCCCGAAGGCCCTCGCGAGGGAAGGCTCACGCCTCACGGAGGTATATCGCACCCCATCGCCGTCCAGTATGAGCGGCACGACCGCGCCTATCCGCTCGCCCCCGGCCGCGGCGTGCAATCGGTTGACAGCGTCAAGCGTGACTACAGTGTCGGGGTTGAGAATCAAGACGTAGTCACAATTGCCGACCAACCGTAACCCCGTATTTATTCCGCCCGCGTAGCCCAAGTTCCGATCGGATTCGACAAGGACAACGTCGTCGTGGGACCGCACTACTTCAACGGTATTGTCGCGGGACTGGTTGTCCACTAGGACCAGCCGCATCCGATAGTCGCGAGCCGCCATGCGCAGACTTTCGATCAGCGGCGAGACGCGGGAGGCGCTGTTATAGGTAACTACTATCGCTGCAATAACCACATGCTCGTCGCCGCCGATGAACTTGCCTCGCTCCACGCCATCTCGCGACACCGGCGCCCTTACTGGGTGCACCACCTTCGCCGTACTTTTGAGTCGCAATAGCGTCGGAGGACCTTGGAGCAGGTAGCGCCGTCCGAGGCGCCGCGGTTCAAGCATCAACCTCCAGGCCCACTCCGCACCAACTTCAGCCAGAAAGGTCGGTGCCCGCGGGACCCGCCGTGCCAAGAAATCAACTGCCGCTCCAAATGCGAGCAATACGCCAGCACCTGTCGCTGGGCCGTAACGGGCGATCCAGTCTTCCTGTCGCGGCTTGCCCAAACTCACAACGAGAATGTCAACGTGTGCGCCACGGACCTCATCCGCGATTGCCGCAGACGCGGTCGGATCGGCAAGCTCCGCCCGAGTAGGTGCCCACATGCCCGCCAAGCGAATGCCGGGAAAACGCTTCCCCACAACCTGGCGCAACTGGAGATGTGTCTCGACCTCACCGCCCAGAACGCCAACCCCAAGCCCATGGCTAGATGCGTAGTCCAAGATCACTTCGAGAAGGTCGCTTCCCGACAACTTTGGCCACCGCTGCCCAGTCAACTTGTCGGCGATACGGACCAGGGGCATACCGTCAAGCAATGTCAACCAGCGCGGGCCAGTGACCGCCCCCCCGGCCGGACTCGCGGGTTGCCGGCAAGCCCTGGACCCGGAGTCGGCAAAGTGGTGAATGTGATTCAAGTTGGCAGAGATGACAGCGAGCGGGCTAGAAGGCGTCAACAGCGCGTCAACGATCAGCGACAGCGCCTGATCGCGGTCAACTAGATCAACGACCACGTCACCGATCAGCAACCGAGGCCAAGGAGCTTCTTCAGGATTCATCAAACCCTAAGTACCTCCGAACCCAGCTTGGAGCTGGGCCATGACGATTGGACCACTGTTCGCCAGAGGTCGGGACCACCTGTTGGGCTTAGTGGGCATGATCTGAGGTTGTGCGACTGATGTCAACTGCAGGCTTCCGGAAGCGATGGGTCCCAGGATTTCAAGGGAGATCGAGAAACAGATACACCCTGATTCTGGGGAAGGTCGTTGGCCAGGCCAGGGAGGGTCATGCTGCACTGCGCGCTAGAGGGGGTACACGTCTTGCACAGACTTTATGTAGGTTTCGCGCGAGTACCGTGCACCAGCTTCGCTCCTCGCCTTCTCGGCGACTTCTCGCCCGATATCCGGATTTCTCGCCAGCCTCACGATTGCCTTGGCCAACTCGTCTGAAGATTCGCTAACACAAAAGAAAAAATCATCCGAAAGAGTGCCTTCTACCGCCACAGGCGTCGCGACTATGTTCTTGCCCGCAAGGATGGCCGATACTGTCTTGAGTTTGATCCCAGCCCCGTGTCGGAGGGGTATAACCGCAGTATCGAACAAGTCGTAATGCATTTCGAGATTTTCAACGTACCCCGTTATGCATACGGATTCTTCATAACGCATCGCGGCATCCTGCAGTTCAATCGACGGCCTAGAGCCAACAATGTAGAGGCGCGCGAAGGGACAATCATCAAGCACCCTCGGCCATATTTCGCGGAGCAACCAAAGCCCCGCATCATCATTCTCAGGCCGACGTAGTGCGCCAACAAATCCGAAGGATATGCCAGCCTCGTTGTTAGCGAAGTAGCCATCGAGTTCAAGATTTGATGTTCCAGTCGACCAATCGAGTTCCATCGGCGGGTTTAGAACCGCTATTTTGCCTAGCGAACAGCGCTGAGCAAGAAGTTCGGCATCCTTCGGACTGTGGGCGGCCAGATTAGAGATGTCTCGGAGCGTCCAGCGCTCAAGCCATACGACGTACGACATATAGACGCGGCGCAGGGCAGTTGGCCACCAGTCGGGTAAGTTCCGCTCAATTCTCTGACTCGGAACATCGTGGACAACTCCAATGATCTCCGCGCTCGGGTTTACATATCGAACGAACCTGGAAAATACGAGGTATTCAAACCACTGAAGTTCAACGATATCGGCATCACGCAGATGTCGACGGAGTTTCTCGGAGAACAGAAGGGCAGCGACAGTGCCCAAGTCGGGAAATGTTGGCAGAAGCAATTGAAATACGCGAGCGAAGACCTTGCCAATCAGCGTCTTTCGCCACTTCGGCAACTTCACGATGTTGCTGCGATAAGAGCTGAACCCTATGTCTGCGTGACGGCTTGACGCAATCAGATTGTGATCGAGTCCCACGGCGAATGCCGCTACCCACGAATAGCGTTCCGCTAACACCCCATAATGATGAAGGAGGTATTGGCCGCCAGCATGGTCCACCCCGCGATAGGGAAGCGCAGCGGTTAACGATACAAGCTTACTGCCGTGAGCCTGACTATTCACGATATTCTCACAAGCTCGGGCCAAAGGTCGCGTCCGTCCGCATCAAGCGACCGCGATAAGGGATTTGGTCACACCCAGCGCGCGCTCGTGCATGATTGCAGAGGCCGGAAAATAGTCGCGCATCTCAGTAACACTGAGTAGTTCCGTCCACAGGACGTCACGCCTCGCATCACCCTCGTTCGCCGGTTTGGCATACGCCAAAGGCCAGTGGGCTGCGATCTTCACCCGGGCGGCGGCAGGCATGAACTGCATTCCGGGAAATAGCCAGTGCGGCTCTAACGGAAAGTATCGATAAGGCGTTTGCACCCAATGCCGCGGAGCTAGATCGAGCACCTGCTGGGCCAACTCACAGCGCCGCGCGTGCCCACCAACATGCTCGATCAATGAGTTGGAGAACACCAGGTCGAATTTTGTCGGGAATCCGGCCTCAGCGAGGACGTCGATTGCGCGGCATGCATCACCGACGACAGGGAGTATCGAACCGTTGTCGGCCTTACCAGGTTCAACAAGATTCAGTACGGTCACGTGGCCCGGCCGCACTGGGGATCGCCGCCAGGTATCGACCGTACCTCCGAGGTCCAGCACACGCATATCTTGTATATCTGGAAAGGCTTCGCGAAACATCTCCCAGCGCCTCCTGCGAGCTTTGCCGCCCAGCGACTCCGGCGAGTCGACCAACATTCTGCGAAATCGGTTAGTCATCAAGCCGCCCGTAGTGAAGTCGCTCGCGCAATACACATCAGCTGCCCCGCAGGCGTTCGTGGTCCGTGAGGAACCAGTGTCGACAGTTCTTACAGCTGGCCAGGCTATCCGACCCGGGCGGCCCACGTAGTGCGCAGGGCCATCAAGACCGTCGCCACCACCGCAGTAGATCCAGCGTGCTTAAGGCCACCCTTATCGAACCCCACGCTCAACCCACAGGTTGGCGCCGCCAAGGCGCTAGGCTGCCATACGTGGGAGGTCGGGTGCCGCACGAACAAAGCGGCTACCTGACTATCGCCCGTAACTTGATCGGGTTTCATTGATGGATGCAGTTAGCTATTTGCCACGAATTCGAAGGTTGTTCTTGTCGTTCGGCATGATCGTGACTGTCATGATAATCGCTGGATGGCCTATATATGTTGTACCGCAAGTAGATCCATTGCGGCGTGCCGATGCCATCTTGATCCTCGACGGCTACGGCCCCGATCGGATGAAGTTTGGCCTCAACCTGTTGGTTGAAGGCTGGGCGCCGGCCGTTGTGGTGTCCAACCCGCGCGGCAGCTGGCTGACTGAGCAGTGCGCGCGCCCTAGCTACGGCTATGACCTGTACTGCTTCGCTCCCGATCCCCCGACAACGAAAGGCGAGGCGCGGGCGCTGCGCGAGCTCGCAGCCCAACACGGCTGGCGGACGATCATCGTGGTGACATTCCGGGCGCACATCTCGCGGGCGCGGTTCATCTTGGAACAGTGCTTCACCGGAAACCTCATTATGGTCGCAAGCCCTGCGGAGTTGTCGGTCGCACGTTGGGCATTTGAGTACGGCTATCAAACGTCCGGGTACGTCCGAGCGTTGTTGCAGCCAGATTGTTGACGAAACGCAGATTAGTCCGATTCACGAGAGCGTCTCAGAGTCATGCGCTGCAACTTATTCACTCAAAAGCCTGTCTGGCACTTCGGTGCAATACGCTGGGGACGAAATAGCCGTCCAGCAGAGCGGTGGTCGCGCCTGTGCCCCCAACTAGTCGTATTGTCACCGTCGCAGCGATGGTGCTCTTCTTATTCATTGCAGCGGCCCTAGCCGGATGGGTCGTCGCATTCCTCAGCGCCTACGTGATCTCCCAGGGCGGGTTCGATGCGGCACTCTACCGCGTAGCCGGTGCGTCGGGACACTATGGTGTGGCGACCAGCGCCCCAACGATTTACGTCAGCGACGCACTGCTGTTAGGTGCGCTGATCCTCATTTGGTCGCGAAGAGGGAGCCTCCGGGTCGGCTGGCAATTAGCGGCCTTTATGTTCCCGGGACTCATAATGCTGCTATTCGTTTGGGGTGACACCCTTGAGCAATGGTCAGGACTCAAGCTATATGCGACCGCTCTGATTGCATTTGGTGCTGGACGCTGGCTCAACGCGAATCTGACGTCACAGGCCGCATTTGTACTCGCACTTGCATGTTTCGTGGTTTGCGTCACACAATTCATCGTCTCCGTGGCGCAGTCCAACGGAATTCAATTAATTCGGCTACCCGCACAATCTAATTCTTGGCTCAATATACACGGTCGAGCCATTGGGCTTTATAGTCATCCGGATTTTCTCGGGGTGACAATACTGCTACTATTTTGCTTCCTTCTCCCACTCTCGACGTTCAACCAGATCGCTATTCGTAGATTAGCCTATTCCTCAATGGCGCTCGGCTCGATCGCGGCACTCTTGACTTTGGGACGCGCGAATTCCGTCGCAATTGGTATGGCTATCGTCCTATGGGTGATTCTCAGCGGTCGAGCAACTTCCACCCTCCAGAAATTCGGCATAATCGCAAGTGCCGCCACGCTTGGCATTTTGAATACACGTGCAATTACTGGGTTATGGGATAGGCATGAAGCTGATCCACTTGGCGGCGATCGAAATTATCTCTACGACGTTGGACTACACCAGATCAGAGATGCTCCACTGACTGGCACCGGGGCAAATTACTACTGCGAAGTGGTAGGTAAGTATGACCGCCTGTGCAACCTAAGTTTTCCAGTACATAACTCCTTTCTGTATCCCGCCGCCGAATTGGGCATTCCGCTGGCATTTGTCTTCTTCATACCGTTGATGATCACCATAGCGTTGACCGTGCGAAGAATTCTGCGATGCGGGGAATTGGATGCACAGGCTGCGACCCTGTTTGCGATTATTCCTGGCGTCCTGGCAATTGCATGGACTGGATGGGGATTGGTAGCACAAGAAGCACTGCCTCTATGGTTCATGGGTTTCGGATTCCTCGCATCACGCAGCGATAATATGACCGTGGACCAACGTCGACGAGATCGCCCCAAAGTCCGACGGTTACCGCAAGAGTTCACCTATGCCTAGGGACGGACGCGCGCGCCCACATCCCGAAGATCAGCGCCCGCCATCGGCCAAAAGAGCGGGTGCCGTCACATTAGTCGGCCAACTAACGAAGATGACCGTACAATTTGCGGCCATTATCGCTTTCTCTCACCTTCTCAGCCCCCGCGATATTGGCCTGATTGCAATGCTGACTGTATTTATTTCCCTTGGCGACATTATTCGCGACTGCGGGCTTTCACAAGCCGCAGTCCAAACCCCAGAGTTGGCGCACGGTCAAGCAAGTAATCTATTTTGGACAAACACGCTTATCGGCTTGGTGATGACATCGGGCCTAAGTCTTGCAGCACCAGGCGTCGCTCTCCTGTACAGCGAGCCTGCACTGCGCGATATTGCTCCATGGGTCGCATTGTGCTTAACACTTAACGCCCTTCAGACCCAATTTCAAGTTCGGTTGATACGCGATTTGCGATTCACAGCGCTATCGGTAACGGACATCTCGTCGCAAATAATTGGTCTCACCGGAGGCTTAGCTGCTGCCCTGGCCGGGGCCGGCTATTGGGCGCTCGTGATTCAGATGCAATGCATCTGCGGATCACTGCTGGTCCAGCGAGCCCTAATTGCGGGATGGTGGCCTGGGCGCCCCCGCCGCGAACCCGGTATGGCGGCGCTCTACCGGTTCGGAATGCATTCGGGGCTTGCTCAATTGCTGAGCTACTTCGCCTCTAACACCGACTCTTACATAATCGGAATTCGGTGGGGAGCTAGCGCTCTTGGCATCTACAGTCGCGCGTACCAAATGTACACGGTGCCAGTCAACAGTTTCATATCACCGCTCACAAATGTTGCCCTACCTCACCTTTCAAAGCAGCGCCATGCGGGCAGTGATTTCTACCCACTGCTATGGAAGGCTCAAGTCGCAATTTCAGCTCTCATCACCTTCTTGTTTGTACTAACGGGATCACTAGCCGTTCTTATAGTTCGACTGGCTTTGGGGCCTGCCTGGGCAAGCTCAGCCCCCCTGCTCTCAATCCTCTCGATTGCTGGCGCAGTACAGGTCCTCAACTACCCGACAGTGTGGGCATTCCTCGCGTCCGCGAATGCCAAGCAACTTCTCTTCAACGGACTGGTAACCAAATCGCTCCTCGTAGCGTCCATTGCCGTAGGGTCATTGGGCGGCCTAGAAGGCGTTGCCTGGGGATTCGCTGGAGGCACAGCTATGTCGTGGTTCATCAGCCTAGCGTGGCTCAAGCGATGCGATGCAATGCCCATTTCGCAGTTCCTGCGCTCTGGCATTCACACCCTTATGTGCGGTCTGCTGTCCGGCGGAATTGTTTGGATTTTGATCGACTACTACTATACCCGCGTTCCGATATTCATTCTTATTGTTGTTGGATTCGCGGCCGCAACTAGCCTTTACGTGCCGCTGCTAATGTCGAACGCAGCTGTACGCGAGTTCTTAGTCGATACAGCCCGCCCTATCCTTGCTAAGCTAAAGGTGTTATTGCGGTCTAAGATGCGGCGAATCTAATCCAGTCGCGATTTTGGGTGACGGGATCGGTACGAGGCGGAATCTTCTTACGTTGCTGCACAACGAACCGAAATGGTCAGCGCGGGCCAATCGAGACAGTTCCCAGGTTGAACTTACCATCAGTATTGATAGGCTTTATGATTTCTTTTTTCCCCAGATAACACTCTCAAAGCCGTACAGTGCCCATGTACCATTCCGGACACAATTGCGGGCACGACTCAGTGGCTCGTTCAGCAACCCTAGAGCAACCCACACCGGTGGGCGGTATCTTTCGACTGCGAAGTCAATTTCAATCCCTTCTGAGTTTAGCAATTCAAGGACGTGTCGGTAATTGACTGGGCTAACGTGGGTGGAATCATCGTAAAAATTAAGTGTTCCGCCCCTTGAAGGCAGATCGACAGTAGCCGCGGACGGAAATGCCAAGTAAAGCCGGCCATTCGGCCGAAGCGCGCGAGACATCGCAATGACCACGGCATCTGGATTTTCGCAATGCTCAAGGTTGTGATTACTCGTCACCGCATCGAATTGTCTGGTTCGCTCTTGGATTGATCGTAGAAATTCACTAGGGGATACCACAATGTATTCGTCCGCATACTGGTTGGGATCGTGCCGTTGTTGATAATTTGAAACATCCAACCCGACGTAACGAATGTCTGGGCGCAGCGACTTGAATCCGTGGGGCGAGTCATTGCCGCAGCCAATATCGAAAACATCGGCACCGAAATCAAGATCCATAAGGAACCGCGGTCTATAGCGCGACCGGCGGTGTAGAGCTGAATAGAAACGTGACCTGACACGAATGAGTGATCTGAGACGATCCTTGACATCCGACAAGAGTCAACCCCCAAGGTTCTGCGTCAACTTCATCATGGAGCAACTCCGCCACGATCCGCCGATCGCTAGGAGTTTACGTCGCAACCCTCCGCACTCCGACTTGGATAACCGAGCATGCGTGCAGCGGTTGCCGTGCGGTGACAAACATTCGCCGGCACGCCGGCGTGCACACTGAACGGGACCGCTCTGGGGCGGCTATGTCCAGTTGAGTACGTTCTTAGCAGTTGTTGACACGGGCACGGACTGACCGGTTCCGATTGGTAATGGACAGGGGGCTCACCCGTGATGGCATCGACGTCCGGACCTGCCAACAGCGCGGATGACGCCGCCAGTCCCACGAGCGTGGCGTCCTCAATCGCAGCATCGGACCGGCGTAGGCTCGCCCGGGCGATACGCCGCCACCGTGACGCGATCACGGCTGACTGGGTTGAACGCCATCGGCGACAGCCGATGCTGTCGGAGCATGCGATCAATGCCTTCGGCTCATGGGACTCGTACCGAGACAGGTACCTAGTGAAGCTTTTGGCCGTATTTGAGCGAGCGCTGCGGACAGGCGAATTGGAGTATTTCCACATCTTGTGCGCTGAGCGGATCAGGTTCCTGGACGACACCCGCCTGGCCAAAGGCGGCTGGCGCGAGTTGGAGACGATTCTCGATGGCGACCGCGCCTGCCTCCTCGGCCACGTCGGAGAATATCCGCATCTGGCAGACGAACTGGCGCGAATCCTAGACGCCCTCGACGCGATGATCCTACGGCGGGGGCGTGGCCGCTTGTTCCGGCTGGCGCTGGTCGGAGATTGCCTGATGGTCGAGATCCGGGCATTCCTCCGGCCCGAGATTGCAGCAGCCGATATGACGCTCGACACCAACCACTTGTACTTCAGCGCACGCATGGGCTATGACCTGAGCGTTCGCGAGCTGGAGTCAACTGTTTCGGAGCAGTACGACCTAATCGCGCTTAGCTTCTTCACATTCGAGGGGATTCCGCCATACACCGCGCTGTTGCGTGAGGCTGGCAAATTATCCGAGGCAGAACTGAAAGCTCGCTGCGACGCGCTGCTCAACCTCGTCCACGACCTTCTGACACAGGTTCGCTCGACGACCCAAGCCACAGTCTTGCTACACGGCTGCAGCGGTCTGCCTCTAAAACGTCGCCGCCACTACGTGCCGTTCATTCCCGCGCTCGAACGAGGTCAGGCCCGCGTCGCTGCCCAACTCAACGCAGGCCTGGCGGCGATCGCGGGCGCGACCGACAACGTCGTGTTTCTTGACGAGCGCGCGGTCGTCGCCGCCGCTGGCGAGCGCCGAGCCAACAGCCGCCTCCTCCCCCGATTCCTCACCCACGGCGGCACGTTCCACTACTCGAGGCTCGGCGCAATTCTCGCGGCAGAATATGGCGAGGTGATTGGTGCCTATGTGCAGCTATCACCAGTGAAGGTGCTCCTGGTCGACTTCGACAACACACTGTGGTCGGGTGTCATGGCTGAGGGCGAAGTGGTCCACGACCGCGAGGCACAATCGCTGCTGAAGGAGCTGCAGCAGTCCGGAATCCTGTTAGTCGCGGTCAGCAAGAATGACCCAAACAGCATCCGATGGGACGAAATGATTCTCTCGAAAGATGATTTCGTCGGCCTCAAGATCAACTGGAATCCGAAGCCGCAGTCGGTCGACGAGATCGCCAAGGAGCTGGATCTCGACCCCGCCAGTTTCGTCCTGATCGACGACAGCCCGGTTGAGCGCCACCTGATGTCGTCACACCTGCCAGCGGTCACCGTTATGGACAGCAGCGAACGGCGGACGTGGGACCGGTTGCGGATGATGCTCAGCTTCCCCAATACAAGACGAACAGCGGAGGCGGAGCGCCGCACGGCGATGTATCGCGAAGCGGCAGAGCGCCGCAGTTCGGTCGAAGGGACGGTTGACTACCCGACGATGATGCGATCGCTACAACTCAGGTCGCAGTGGCGTACCGCAACGGCCGCCGACCTAGACCGAGTCCACGAGCTTATGACCCGAACAAACCAGTTCAACACGACCAACCTTCAGCTGGCCCGACACCAACTCGCCGCCCTGCTCAAGGATCCGAACGTCACGATCCATCTAGCGACACTGGGCGACAAGTTCGGGCAGCTCGGGATCGTCGGTGTTGTGATCACGCATGCCGGCGAGGGTCAGCTCGTCTTCGACTCAGTGATCATGAGCTGCCGCGCCATGGGGTTCGGACTGGAGAGACTGCTGATTCGCGGGCCGATCGATGCTGCCTGCGAGGCCCGAACAGCCATCGGCCGATTTGTTCCGACAGCGCGGAACTCACCATGTGCAAGTTTGTTTAAAGACTCTGGCTTCGAGCCAGGCGACGGCGACGAGTGGACGCTCGATTTGGGCGACTCATTGCCTGATATTCCAGAATGGTTGGCGGTCGACCGCTGTTGACGGCCCCGGTGTACCGCCGACCTTAAGTCAGCAACTCATATGGCATATCCGGCGATCGCTCAGGCACGTCAGTAACCCGCACGCGTTTACCGATGTAATAGAACCGCCGGGCGAGCGACGGAGAGTGCGACAACACGCTATCGATCCATCGAATTAGCTTGCTCGATACGGTGGTCAGGCGGGGGCGGCCGGAGAGCACACTCTGTGTCTCGTAACCGTGGTATTCCATCAACTCCACAAACGCGCGCACTGTCGGAACATGTATGTGGCCCGCAGGCCGCTCGCCTTTCGCGCGGTAGATAGCCGGCGTGCCAGCAAGAATTTCACTCGAGATCTCAACGTCGCGAGGCTGATAGCCACGCAGTAGCATCAACCGGTTGTGCCAACTGGCGAGATTCGGCAGCGAAACCAACACCATCCCACCGACTCTGGTGACCCGGCTGATCTCGCGAATCACCCCATCGAAGTAGTCCAGGTAATCCATCATTCCGAACGTCATTGTGACGTCGAAGTAGGCATCGTCAAAGGGAAGTGGACCCGCGCTCGCATCCTGGAGAAGCAGTGACACGCCCTTGGCCGCTACCTCTTCAGTAACCCGAGGATCGATGTCGATGCCATGGACTTCGGAAGCCCCAAGGAAATCGCCCGCCAGGCGGGCGAGGCCACCATAGCCACATCCGATATCCAGGACTCGGTTCACCGGACCGCCGTCACGGACTACGGTCAGCGCCCGCCGCAGGCCGTCCAAGTCATAAGAAGTGCGGCTTCGCCTGACGTCAGATGCAGTGATCCACCTGTCCACATCCCACTCGGTCGTGGTCAAAACCCCTGCTCGCCTTCGTCTATGTGCAATAACCCGCAATTGACAACAATGACAATATACGAAGCCCCGTTCAGATCATTGCTGCGATTACCATACCCTGACCCACACTCACAAGAGGAAAGTGTCCCCCTCGAAATTGGGGTCCGTCACGCAAAATGCCCGGCCGCGGCTACCTCCCCCGTGGAGGTGGATATTTGTCAACGCTCATTCGCGTGGGTGCATATTTGTCAACATCTTCGCGCCTGAAATCCGCGCTCTGGGGAGACGGCTTCGCACCGGCAGCAGTTCCCGATCTCGTAGATCCCGAGTTGCGACGCTGCCACCACCGTTGCAATCGATTGATCAATACGTCTGACGCCAAGGCGCCCAAGATCGCAAGCCCGACGCCGAACATCAGGATTACCAAGGATGACTTACTTCGACTCGGCAGTCCCCAGACTGCCTTTGGCTTCGATGCCGTTACGGCTCTGACCAACTGCGAATCCGGCACACCCGCCTGCTGCTGAATCCCGGCCAGAATGGAATCGGCTTGTGCAGCGGCCAGCTCGACGGTCTTCGTCGCGGAGGCAGCATCGGGTTCCGTCGCCTCAATCATGATCAAGGGAAGCGTGTTTTGACTGGGGGATGCGGGTGGGTTTGGGAACATGCGCACCGTGAAGTTGCTCTGGCCACCATCGGAGACAACTCGTGTCCTCACCGCGGGATCGTCATAGCCGAGCACGACCATATTCAGGATCAGTTGTGCGCCGCCGATATCCAGCAACCCATTTCGGGGAACAGGGAGACCGTTCGGGTTGTACTGCGCCTGCTCATTCGACGACGTGACTCCCACCACCGCGTTGGCGTAGTACACCGGCGTGACCGACGTATAGGACTCGTTCGCGTACCAGGCCGCGATAGCCAAGATTGATAGGAAGATGTACCAGCGCCTTATGCAGGCCCGGAAGATGTCAGCTACTTCCAACTTCATCGCCCCCTTCGCCCATGGCGTCTCTTCGATTGACCGGGTAAGAAGCCTGGGGTTGCCGCCCCTGTTTACGGGTGCCTTGCGATCCTATCCGTCAGGCAGCGTTCGCCAAGTTTCGGAACGCGATCCGATCCGACTGTCGAAAAGATCCGACTGCTGCTGGACTGCTCGCGGCGGGGGCCACCTAATCCCGGGGCGTCGCGACTTCCAACGCTCAGCGCTGGCTAGGTTAGGTACTCAGCAACTACGACCGCGGGGTGGTGAACGATGACGAGTGACGGTGATCAACGCCACGGCCGGGCGCACCTCATTGAGGTGCCGCAGATTCATGACCCGCGGGGAGACCTCACACCTATCGAAGGCGGCCGGGATGTCCCTTTCGAGATTGCGCGCGTCTACTACCTCTATAACGTCCCTGTTGATGCCGAACGCGGTGGACATGCTCACAAGCGCTTCGAAGAGGTGATTTTTGCCCTCTCCGGCAGCTTCCATGTGACGGTGGACGACGGCAAGACTCGCAGCGAGTACTGGCTCCGAGATCCCCGCAAGGGCCTCTACATCGGCCGCATGGTCTGGCGAGAGTTGGACAGCTTCAGCCAGGGGGCCGTGAGCATGGTGCTCGCATCACACCATTTTGACGAGACGGACTACTACCGCAATTACGACGAGTTTCTGGCGGCCGCGACGGTGCAGGATCGCTGATTTCTGCTCAAGAATCCGATCCCAGACTCATTCGCGGAAGGCAACTATCCGAATATGACCGAGTCGGAGCCCTCTCTAAGTAAGGCCGGGCCACCAATTGGACGCAGATGCTTTCCAACGACCAGCGGCTTCATTGGACCACTAGTTGTTGGCGCTATCGCATTCATTCTCTATACGCTGACATTATCTAAGCAGTATTTCGGCGATGGCATTCAGTTCGCCATAGCGATAGAAACGAATGATCTAGCATCGATTCTGCACCCCAACCACATGTTATACACATTGATAGGACTGGGGTTCTACCGGGTCTGGGAATTATTCGGCTGGCAGAATGGCGCCTTGCTGCCCTTGCAAATGCTCAGCGCCCTCGGGGGAGGACTAGCTGTTGGATTGATGTACGCGATAATGACAAAGCTCACGGAGTCGCGAAAAGCGACACTGCTGACTTCATTTGGTTTCGCAGTTTCCGTAGGAATTTGGCGATACAGCATTGACGCCGAATCGGTCACCATTCCGTTAGCAGCGTCACTCCTGCTCCTATACGTCTTGCTGTCAAACCGAGACTCGGCCAGTATGAAGAGTGCCGTAATGATGGGAACTCTCTGCTTTGTCTCGATTGTTACATACGGAACGGGAGTGTTGCTCGCACTTCCCATTCTGGTGGGTTATTTCATGGACAGTAACCTGACCTGGCGATTGCGTGTCAGGCAAGCATCAGTATTCGGCCTCGTCGCCGGCAGTTTATCTGCCGCGGCCTTCGTATTCGTAGCGTTCACAGTGGCCAAGGTGACCTCCTGGACAGGTCTCACCAGTTGGTATTTTCAAACATCGTCGTACGGCTTCTGGGGAAAGCCGTCCCCCTACAGCCTGGTTCAGGGCGCAAACGGCTTGGTTAGGGCATTGGTGGCTTACCCGGGGATTACCCCCACGGTCTCGACCCCAGGCTGGCTGGCCGACGCCTCAACCGGACACCGAATTCTGTGGGCGATCGTGGCACTCTTCGTGTCAATAGTGCTAGTTTTTCCGGTCGCATTTGCAATTAGGCGGCGGCGTCAGCTTTGGCCGGAACATCATCGAACGTTGGCAATACTGGCGACATGGGGCATTACTTACGGCGTATTTGCGCTATATTGGATTCCGGGCGATCCATCGTTTTGGGTGCCCGCCTTAGTTCCGTGGTGGCTACTGGTAGGAATTTCGGTGTCATCTAACACCGCCCCTGCGCGTGCAGTCACCACAGCGAAGAAGAAATTCGAGGCCGGCTTTGCTTTAGCTGT
Organism: Mycobacterium sp.; assembly: GCA_965279745.1. Taxonomy (GTDB): domain Bacteria; phylum Actinomycetota; class Actinomycetes; order Mycobacteriales; family Mycobacteriaceae; genus Mycobacterium. The sequence goes on along the minus strand of OZ257262.1, from coordinate 3,890,430 downwards.
CTTGGCGGGAGTAGCTGTTGGATGCGCAAATCTTATATTCACTATCGCGCCCAACCGCCGATCCGATTGTGCATACCAGATTGCCATCGCGATGAAAGAGCATACCGATCCGGAGGATCTGATAATAACGAGTGGTGGCGGGTCGCTATTCTTGACAATTCCGTATTTCGGCCACCGCGACACCGTTTCCCTGCTACACGAGATTATCAAGGTTCGAACGCAAGAGAGTGACGATAGTTCGATTGGCCCTGCAAGGTCTGACCTGCAAATTAAAGAAAAGGCTCTAGTCGATATCGATGGCATGGCCAGGGACACTCGGAAAGACGGTGGACGCGTATTTCTCGCGGGCGTGTATCCCGGCCTGGACTGGCGCATACTCGCACAAAGCGTTGGTATCCAAAAGGAAGATTTCTCACACTTTGAAAGTCACTACGCATGGACGACGTGTGGAGATGAGATTAGAGAAGTACTTCCGAAATAGTCCTACTCGACCCACTCCGGGACGGGAGCCGACGCAGGATCGATCAAGAACCGCAATATTGGGTATCCGACAGTTCCGACTGCAGCCATGAGCTGCAAAGCGGCAGGGGCAACCAGAGCAACCCGCAGCGACCGCCACCACGGAGCAATGCTGGCAACAACGCACGCGACCGCAACCACGAGAAACGGGAAGATGGCGAGCAGTGGAATCTCTCGGTACTTCTGTAGAGCCGAATACACCGGCACCGTCACGAGGATCGAAGCGTAAATGGCGCTTCCTAGCATCCAGGATTGCGAAGCGAGTCGGCTCGTGTAGAGGACTCTGAGAATCAGGAACACCGTCGCACCACCTACAAATGCGAGTACGCAGAGCGCTAGCGACCGATCGCAAATGTCAACACCATGCTTAATCACTGCTTTCCATAGCCAGCCGCCGCTTCGGGTTTTCGGCTGATAATTGCTGGTCCAAATCACCGCTGGAGCAGCAGCGAGGACACCGCCCAGTATCGAACCGGCGATCGTCAGTCGATCGTGAGTCACCCGGTGCCAGAGCGGCAGCAGCAGCGGCGTGCCGAAGAAGGCCCAGAGCGCAAAGCCAACCGGTATCGCCAGGGGTTGGGGTCCCTGCGCAATGGCATCCATACCCGGTGCGGTCAGGCCGCCCCAGACTACGAATAGTGCCGAAAGCACGACGATAGAAGGAAGGACAATGAGCACAATCAGTTTGACCTTGGTAAGTGCGTCGCGGCGTGACACGAGCAGTACGACCACTGCCACCCCGAGCAGCCACACTGCTGTTTGCCTAACTGCGCACGCGCCCGCGATCAAAACGCCACAGCTGGCTACAGCTACTCCGGTGATCTGGCTCTGGCCACTAATGCGTAGCAGCAGCGATAGCGCGATGATCGACAGTGCCAACGCGCACGCATCGGTCAACATCCACAGCGTGCTTTCCAGAACGTACGGGCTTGCCAAGACTGTGACGAGCACAAGCTGCCTACATCCGCGGGGCAAATCGCGCGTTGCAAATAGCACCGCTGCGGCCAGTACGCACCAGACCCACGCGCCCATAACCAGCTGCGTGCCCTCCATCGACAATCCAAAGCAACGATTGAGGATTGCGGCGAGAAGTTGATACGCCGGACCCGTGGAAGTCCTCATGTGAACGAGATCCGGATATGGCAACTGCGCGGATAGCTTGGCGATTGTGGGCCAATGAAAAATCTTCTGGTCGAACCATCCCGTCGTTACTTGAATCGAAGAAACGGATATAAATGCAATCGCGGAAATTCCGGCCACACTGACTAACAGCCACTCGAACCAGGGAAACCCAGGCCGCTCTTTAAACCATGTAAACGAATTCTTGGACGCAGTAGCATTACTCCGTAAACGCGACCATATCCCCAAATCCATAACCCTTCGTCATCCTCAATCGCGCTTCGAGAATGGTAGCGGAGGGATCACGGCGTGGGCATTCATCGGCCTTCAGGTTTCACGCGACCGGTAACCAATGGACTTGGCGTAGGCATCCCGAGTGCGCGACCAGCAGCTCAGGCAACTCGCCCTGCCGAGGCCGGCTAGATGCTCGGTGCAACTTCAGGTGAACCGAGGCCGAATCAGGCACCGCTATTTCCGGGGAACAACTAAACCTAGTGCCGCCCAAGAGTCCATCGCCACTTCAACTACGATCGATTCCATTCTGTCGCCGAAGGCCAGAGCGCAGCATCACGACCACCGACCGAGGAACATGAATATGGACTTATTCGACATCTTCAAGGCATGTTTCCGCAGGTGGTATGTCGTTATTCCAATTCTGTTGATTACGGCCTGGATCGCCCACAAAAATTACGCAACCGTCAAGCAGGTGTACTACTCGAATGCGGTCGTCAGCGTCGCACCTCCCAATGAACAGATTCCGTACAACGGTGACGGGAGTCCAGTACCACTTAACGGGTTGATGAACGCGGGCGGTCCGACTGGCCTGGCGAATATGGCGGTTCTCGCTTTCAACTCGTCTGTCACCGCGAAGGTCGTCGCTGCTGGCGGCGCCGCGAATTTCACCGTACGAATGTTCCCCTCACCCGTCATCGGTGGGGGGGCGGGCACGCAACTGCCGCTCATCATGGTCGAAGCCACCGAGGATGACGCGGCGTCGGCGACAAAGACAGTGGAATTAGCTGCCGCGCAAGTGCAACCCGTACTGGAAAGTCTCCAGCGGCAAGCGGGAGTAGCTGATGCTCAGATGGCCAGGGCTGTCGTGGTCTCGCCCGCGAGCACCGTTGCGGGCACGCCGAGCCGAGGTCGCAAGTTCGGCACAATCATTGCTGTCGGAACTTGTGCAGCAATTCTCACAGGTGTCGCGATGGACGCGCTCTTGCTCAGACTGAGGAGCGGGCGCCGACGCCCCACCGCTGCGCCAGTTCAGCGTGATCATGGCAGCGGCGATCCCGATCTAGACGCCAGTCCCATCGACAAGGCGCTGGCACGCCAAGACGCGACGGTCACCAGCGCTCAAGACCGCCAATGACAATTCTTGGCAGCGGCAGGAAAACCCGCCACCTGTCGAGCGACAGTGGCTGGCTCAATGAGCACCAACCCGCTGATCGAATGCCCTGGCTACTTGGGATTTTCTGCATACTCAACGGCCTGTTGCCGAGTTATATCGTGCCTTCCGGCACGCTAAGGTTTCTTGGTTCCCCTTCCAAGTTGCTGGCAGCCGCACTTCTATTCATCACCATCGTGGGCTTTGTCGGATCACGGCGAGCATCCGAGAATTTCACCATCCGGCCAGGTTTGATATTGCTCGTTGGGTACTCAGTTTTGACAATTCTCGTTTGGGGTGTCGCATCACCGAGTCTCGACAATTCCCAAGTGGAGGAACAAGACAAATCAGCCTTAATTCTTCTGATTGCATTCGTGGGTATTGCTTGTTACTCAATCATCAAGATTCAAACTTCAGCGCAGCGTTCGTTTGTCATGGGATGTCTTGCCATAGGCTTGTTGTTCAGTTGCGCCGCAGGGATATTACAGAATGCACTGTCGGCCGATCTGCATCTGTTTTTCCTGCCACCAGGGTTTGTCAACAACCTCCCAGATTCCATTGCTGGCACCGGTATTCAACTTATTGAAAGGGCAGGTGCGACGCGCGCTTTCGGGACAAGTGGGCACCCAATAGAATTCTCCGTAGTAGCAGCGGTGGCGGTGCCACTCACACTACATTTTGCGCGCTTCGCCACTGAACGATACGTTCGAGTGTTGGCGACACTGGGTACCGGCATCGCACTCTTTTCGATCCCAGCGGGAGTTTCAAGAAGTGGGCTGATTGCATTTCTTGTTGTCTTCCTAATTTACATGTGGAGTTTCACAGTCCGCCAACTCTTTACAGCACTGGCTTTGTTACTCGCCGCCGTGTCGCTGCAGGCGATCGCCATGCCAAACACTATTGACGCGCTCTGGCAGACAATCGCAGGTTCGGCAGAAGACTCCAGCATCTTGGTCAGAATCGCACGCTATGATCACGTTGCGGCAACCATTCGTGCTCATCCAATATTCGGTATCGGATTCGGCGAAGGCTCGGGCAGTGTGTACGGCGTTCTTGACAATCAATGGTTCCTGACCGGGGTTCAGGGCGGGGTCGTCGGAATTGCCGCCCTGACATTGCTATCCCTCGGTGGAGTCATCGGCTTTACAGCTTCGTTGCGGTGTGCATCGACTCACGTCGAACGCGGACAGGCATACGCACTGGGAGCAATGTTTGGTGGCATTCTGGTAACCAGCTTCACCTTCGACCTCTTTGCATTCCAGCAAGTTAGTTTCGTATATCTCCTGGTGTTCGGCTTGCTCTGGTCCAGCGTGGCCATCCCATTCGGTGACGCCAATCGCCCAGGAACTGATAGAGGACGCGTACCCGGTGGCGCGCAACTACGGGGCTAGGATCTGTCGGTGTCTGTGTCAGCGAACTTCAAGAGAGTGGTTCGAAAAGCAGTCCTCGCGTACAGCGTGCGTAACCGTTTCCGGAAGGAACACGCCGGCAATAGCAACATGGCCAATGCCGGCATTGTCGAGAGACAGATTGCCGCTAACTACTCCGTAAAGATGAGCAAAAACATAGAACCGGCAACGACAACGTATCCGTTCATGCGGACGCCCGCGATATGCCGTTCGAGGACGACTACGTTGACTTTGCCCTCGCAAACGCGGTGATAGAGCATGTCGGACAGGAGTCTGAGCGCAGTTATCCGGGAATCTATGGAGCCCCACCTTTACAGCCCGCTACGCAAGGCCTTGAACCGACGTACGACGAAATTCGGTAGCGCAGCACCAATAAATGTACTTACATTTGCCCGGCGACGCGAGAGACTCTGCAGCCGGATATCAAGTGGCAGCGACCTGGAAAGGAATTCTTCAAACTCCCCCTGCGACTCCTGGATATTCGCAAGTATTTCGTCGTATGCGTCAACAGGTTGGACTGCATTCAACAGTCGATGCGGTCGTTCACCCGATAATGCTCGCCCTCGTAGATATGCCTCATCTACTTGTGCGAGCCAACCATCGCTTGTATGAGCGCGGGTTAGCGACTCACTCAATCGTGCGCCGAATTCTGCTCGATTTGGTTCATCAATAAGAACTTGAAGTCGATCGAGATATCGCGTCTTATCGACATACCCAACTTGAAGATCATCAGATGCACAGTTGTCGCTTGACAGCGTCGCGGCCGATGCAGATCTACTTTCAAGGGGGCGCCAGCTAACGCAGGGGAGCCCCGCTAGACCTGCTTCAAGCAATGAGGTCATCGAACCTATGGGGAAGGAGTCGCAATAGATATCGGCGGCCGCCAAGAAGCGGTCCGTATCGGGATGCGTGCCAACAGCCCGGAGTTGACCATTGGACACTTGCTCCCAATGCCGCCAATACGAATCGCTGGAAGTCGGTCCGACAACAAGGAATCTCACGTTCGGACGTTGCTCCAACACAGAGAAGTGAATCTCCGCGAAATTGACATCCTCGAACGTCTGGAATTTGTGCTGAGATGCCACAGTGAGAATCAAAACTTCATCATCATTGATCGAAAGTTGCCGCCGCGCAGCAGTTCTCGACAGACCGATCCCACCGGTGGCGGGCAAAGGTACTGGCAAGATCATGTTTCGGAGCGCGGGGAGTCCCCTCCTCGCAATGGCCAGCCCCTCCCCTGATCGCCGCAGATTCAGAACCACGTCGCAAATCTGTGATCCGAGCCAGAACGCGTGATCTGCATGATTGAGGTGCGCAATCGGAGGGGCATTGACGGCATTCTGGAATGCAAGTGAGGGCACAACGTCATCTGGATGAACGCTCAGCACAATGAAGTCGGCCTCAGACGCCATCCGTTGAAGCCGACCCGCTATCCGAAGGAGGCCCCCGCTTTGGTCCAGGTGGCGGAATGTGCCGCCGGAATTTCTCGCGGCCGCACCTAGCCATGGCGGGGACGCGAGCGATCCCTGCTGGGTGAGCGCTACATGATGCTCACTGCTTTTATCTGTCTCAATCCAATTCCGGACTAGCCGGGTATGACCGCCAAACGGATACACCTGGGTGAGGACATGCAACACCCTGCGGGGACCATCCCTACCTTTTCTCCATCGCACAGAATCTGGCATGGCATGAGCGGAGATCGCACCAACTAATTCTTCCAGCTCCGCAGAATAAAAAAATCCCGAATGTCGATGCCAGGCATAACCCGCCGCGATCTGAGCAAATGCTGCGGCTCTGGAGTAGTCGCCCGAACCGTAGGCGCCTTTCGCCTGATCTAAATAGCTTTCAAATTGCTGATGGTTATAAGAGACAGTCATCGCGCATCACGACCGGTCATGCTCAAATCCCAAAGTGTACGCTGACCGACCAAGATCGCTTTTGTGTTGCCACACGGATCCGTCGGCCGAATCGCACGAACAGGGGAACAGCGGTGACAAACCATTCCTCTCTATCAGCTAGCCCAGACTTGGAAGCCTTTTTGGGCACCGCCCAGGAGGACGAAGACTCCCGCCGGTATCGGCAGATGTTTTTCATCCGGCACTTCGAGCAGACGTTACTGCAACTGTTCGATGAGGCCGTGCTCAACGGAACGACGCACTGTTGTATCGGCCAAGAGGCTGATTGCGTAGGCGTATCAGAACACCTACTCCCCACTGACCATGTCTTTAGCAACCATCGATGTCATGGTCACTACCTGGCCAAAACCGGCGACGCATCGGGCCTGCTGCGAGAAATCATGGGGCACCGTTCCGGGATCTGCGGAGGTATCGGCGGAAGCCAACACATCTGCACGCCGGGGTTCAAATCGAATGGCATTCTCGGCGGCACTGTTCCAGCAGCCGCGGGAATCGCGATGGCCATGAAACTCCGAGCAGCCGACTCGGTCAGTGTCGCATTCATCGGAGACGGCACACTCGGGGAAGGAGTTGTGTACGAAACTCTCAACCTCGCGAGCCTGTGGAAGTTACCGCTGGTAATCGTGTGCGAGGACAACGCTTGGTCGCAAAGCACTCCGAAATCGTTGAACATGGCAGGCACGGTCGCCCAGCGGTTTGAGGCATTTGACGTCCCGGTGACAGAATTGGACACCACTGATGTCCGCGAGATTGCGGATGCGGCACGTGACGTGATCGCGAAGACTCGGCGCGGCGGGCCTCAGGCATTGCTGATCCACACTTACCGGCTTTGTCACCACTCCAAGAACGACGACAACAGGCCCGCTGAGGAAGTCGACCATCGTTGGACGCTCGATCCACTTCGCATACATGGCGCTCGCATTCTGGAGGCCAAGGTCGCCGACATACAATCCGAGGTCACCAACGCCATGATTGAAGTCGTTTCGGAGGCACGGGCATCACTATCTACGCAAAGGCTCTAAACGCCAGCCTGCGATCGTTGCTCGCGACCGACCCTCGCGTGGTTCTGCTCGGCGAGGATATTGCCGATCCGTATGGTGGCGCCTTCAAGGTAACTCGTGGACTCTCGACTGAGTTCCCCCAGCGCGTGTGGACGACGCCGGTAAGCGAAGCAGCAATCACTGGTCTGGCAGCAGGACTAGCCCTCGAAGGCTTTCGCCCGATTGTTGAGATGATGTTCGGTGATTTCGTCACGCTCAGTTTTGATCAGGTTCTCAACCACGCCACCAAGTACGAGGCCATGTACGCCGGCCAGGTGTCGTGCCCGCTGGTCATTCGTGTCCCCAGCGGTGGGGGCAGGGGCTATGGACCCACTCACAGCCAATCACTTGAAAAGCACTTCTTAGGCATTCCGCACCTGCGCGTCCTCGCAGCGTCGCGGTATCACGATCCGCTTGCCCTGTGGAACTTTCTTCTTGCCCAGCAACTTCCCGCACTCCACGTGGAACACAAGCTTCTGTATCCGATGGAGATGTTCGAGCCGGAGACGGACGACAGCGGGCTAATCGTCGAATCGCTTTCTCATTCCCCGGAATACCCAGCGACCGTGAGCATTCGAGCCGTCGATCAGGAGGACTGCGCGATCACAATCGTGGCGTACGGATATCAGGCTACGGTTGTTGCCCGACTTGTCTCCGAGATGGCCGTTGAATCAGAGACGTTTATTCACCTCCTTGTCCCGTCGCAGATCGCGCCAATCGACATGACACATATTCTGGCGAGCGTGTCACGCACCGGGCGCCTCATTACCGTTGAAGAAGGCACATCTGGATGGTCCTGGGGAACGCAGATTGCAGCTGAGGTGAATACTTCCGTTTTCGGAATCCTTCGCGCCCCGGTGAAAGTTCTGACCAGCGCAGCGAACATCATTCCCTCGGCCCGCGATCAGGAGAGCGAGACGCTGATCAGCTCCGCAGCTATTGCGGACGCGATCCTGGAGTGCCTGCGATGATCGAAATCACCATCCCCACAAACGATGTCAACAGCGAGACATGCGTGGTCTCACAGTGGCACGTAGCCAACAGACAGCAGGTCCGTGCCGGCGAGGTGATCGCGGAGGTCGAAACAAGCAAGACGGTGTTCGACGTAGTTGTGCCACAACCGGGATACCTGTTGCACGCCGCCGAACAAGGCCAGACCCTGCCAATGGGCGCCACCATCGCGCTCCTATTTGATACCGCGGAAGCACTCACGGCGTTCTCCTCGCGCCAGAATGAACGACAGCCGGAATCCCCTGCACTGACAAGAACCACAGTCAGAGCGACCAAAGACGCCGAACGCACAGCTGCCATGTTGGGAGTGGACCTCGCTCTTATCGGAAAACCTGGTCTGATCACCCGCAAAGATGTCGAGGAGTTCCTGCAAGACCGCGAGGGATGCGCAGATCGCCAGCTTCCCGCACCACTGTCGGGGCCCGCTGGGGCTGAGCGAATCCTGATCGTCGGCAGCGGGCGAGGAGCACAACAAGTGCTCGAAATACTTCGGGCGATGAACGACGACGCGAGCAAGTCTGGTGGGGTCATCAAATTCCCGGTCGCGATCATCGACGACTACGAAGTCAATTGGGGCAAGGAAGTCGAAGGCGTTCCAGTTGTCGGCGGCGCCGGGAAACTCGCCGCATTGCACACCACAGGGGCCGTCGATTCGGCAGTCATCGCGATCAGCACATCGGTGTCCGCTCGTTCTCGTTTCCGTCACGTCTGTGAGGGCGCTGGATTGCCCCTGACGAATGCGATTGATCCCTCATGCCGCATCCCGCCGAGCGTTCAAATCGGGACCGGCAATGTGATCTCCGCTTTTTGCCACTTCGGCACCGCGGCAACCATCGGAGACAACAACTTCATTTCTGCGTACAACAGCTACGACCATCATTGCGGACTTGGCGACGATATCTCCACCGGACCGGGATGCATGGCCTCCGGCAGCGTCACTATCGGAAGCCGCGTCCGCATGGGAACGGGCGTATTCATCGAGCCCGGTATACAACTCGGCGAAGACGTTCAAATCGCATCCGGAGCGATCATCATCCAGTCGGTCCCGCGGCGACACGTCGTACGAACGAAGCTCCAACAGACGATTTCGCCGATCGACTGATGGGTAGCCGGGGGGAAAGCCATTCAGGAGGGCCAAAAAATACCGACCGCGCCAGTATCGGCCAGGCGTTCGACCCCCGCAGCAATGCACTAAACCTGCTCCGACTTATCTTCGCAGTTCTCGTTATACTTTCCCATTCATTAGTGCTCGGCGGTTATCGATCCGAAGGATCCGAGAACCTATGGGGTCAAGCAAGCCTGGGCCAAATTGCGGTCGACGGCTTTTTCGTGATCTCGGGATTCCTGATCACCGCGTCCGCCGCCAGGAACAGCCCAATGCGATATCTGTGGCAACGATTCTTACGGATATTTCCGGCATTTTGGGTGTGCCTTCTTTTCACCGCAACGGTAGCAGGGCCCATCGGCTGGGTGGCTCAGGGAAATTCATTTGGCAACTATTGGAAATCCCAAGGCGGACCACTCAATTATGTCGTCGGTAATTCATTTCTGAAGATGCGCGCATACGCGATCGGTGGCACACCAACGGATGTGCCCTACCCGCTAACTTGGGATGGTTCACTTTCGACATTATGGTATGAATTTCTCTGCTACCTGATGATCGCCGCCTTGGCGATCACGACTGTGCTGCAGTACCGCAGGGTTGTGCTCTTTCTGTGGCTACTTTCATGGGCACTGGCGCTAATAGTTGCTCTTTATGGGGTGGATATCCCACATCCACCAGTCGTTCGGTTCACCCCTATTTTCTTCGCAGGGGCAGTGCTATGGCTGTATCGCGACCGCGTCCCCGATAGCCGGCCTCTGTTTCTAGTCATATTATTGCTTTGTTCGATAAGCACGTTTCATAGATCCTTCGATGCCGTCGGCGCCCCCTTGCTCGCATACATCTGTGTCTGGGCGTCAATTCATCTTCCCGGAAAACGTGTCGGTGCGAAATACGATATTTCGTACGGGGTCTACATCTACGCATTCATGGTCGCGCAGGTGCTCGCGATCTGGCACATTCACAGGTGGGGATACCTGCCGTACACTCTGCTCACCATCGTGGTGACACTGATATTGGCCCTTCTCTCGTGCGTCTTGGTAGAGCAGCCCGCTCTCCGACTTAAGAAATGGTCCCCACCGCCTTTGACTGACTGGACCAGGTTGACCGGAAGGAAACGCGACAATGGACCGACTTCTGCAGGCAGATAGCATCTGGCAATTCTACGAAACTCCCCACGAACGAAAGAAATACGAGCGCCGTATCACCGATTTCCTGGTGCCTCTTATAGTGAAGACCAGCCCCTCGCGAATACTAGAAGTAGGTGCTGGAAACGGGTATGGGACGCTGTTACTGGCGAGTCGTGGTTACAGAATTGATGCTGTTGACCCATTCTTTCGCGACGACATCCAGTCGTTCTATCCGTTCCTGCATAAAGGCTCTGGATTATCAATGCCGCAGTTCAATGATCAAGAGTTCGATCTCTCATTTTCGCTTGAAGTGATAGAGCATGTCGGAACAACCGATGGGATGCTGAAATTAGCATCGGACCACGATTACCAACGAAACCAGTTCGTCCGTGAATTATGTCGCGTTACCGCCGACGCAATTATCATCGCAACACCAAACAAGCGTTTCCCCTTCGATGAACATGGGGATTCGTTCCTCGGCGGCTTCCGGCCGCATTCCCCATTTGAGAGCGAGACTTTTTCAGTTGCCGAATTGAAGCGGATTTTTTCAGCCAACGGCTTCTATTTGAGTGAGTTCCTGGACCCCCAGGGTTACTACAGCCTGGAGCGGGTGCAGCGGATCTTCGGTGCCCGATTCGCGAAGTATTGCAATGCCACACTGCGGATGACCAATAACCGTGTTCTCGGTGCGACGCCGCTGAATCCGCATCTTTTCTTGAGCTTCAGACGCGTGCGCACAAATGACAGATAGGGGCGAACAGGGACGATTTGTCGATCACCGGCATGTTGCCGATGTTTGCGTCATTATTGTTACTTACAACAATGAGGCAGATGTCCGCGCGCTCATTGAGAGTCTGCGATTGGCGGCTGGTAAGAATTTTGTCCGAGTTATTGTGGTCGATAACTGCTCTACCGACGGCACCGTATCAATTCTTAGGAGCGAGACCGATGCCACACTGGTCGAATCCAATAGGAACCTCGGATACGCCGGCGGTATCAATCTGGCTTTTCCGCTAGTAGGCGATTCGAAACACGTGCTGATCCTGAACCCCGACTTAATGGTCAAGGAGGATGCACTTACATACCTGTTGGACGCGGCAACGGAAAAAGGTGTCGGCGCGGTCGTGCCACTGATGTTGGACGGAGCCGATGCCATCTACCCCGCCCTTTACCGGGAGCCCTCCGTACTCCGATCCTTGTGCGACGCCATCTTTACTAGGGGGATTTGCGCACGACTCGGGCTTCCATCGGAATCGGATATCCGTCTCGAGAGCTACGCGAAAGCCCACGACGTCGATGGTGCTACCGGAGCAGCTTTGCTGGTGCCAATCGCGGTTGCGCGCGGCGTCGGGGAATGGAACGAGGAATTCTTCCTCTACTCAGAGGAAGTGGACTATTTCCGGCGTATCCGCGCCCAGGACCTGCGTATCCGTTTCGAGCCCGCTGCGGTGGTGCGACATCGCCAAGGTGGATCGGGCACCTCACCCACGCTCGAGGCGCTGAAGGCTGTAAACCGCGTGCGGTATGTCGGGCTGCATCACGGGCGGTTTTACACGGCGATGTACCGGGCAACGGTGGTGCTTCGCCATTCATTACGCAGCTACAGTGCAGTCCATCGACTTTGCCTCGCGACCGTCATCAATCGGCGTCGTTGGCGGGATTTGCCTCACACACCGAACAGGCCGAATAACTAACGGCTATTTCCGTGCCGGAATGCGCCAAGTCACGGCCCCATCTTTGGTGAAGAGACAAGGTGTCACTGAGCCTCCGCACTCCTGCTCAAGATTGCGGGCAACCTCGATGCGGCGCCGAGGGTCAACAATCATCATGAGAAATCCACCGCCGCCGGCGCCTGAGACCTTGCCGGCGACCATGCCATGCGCCTGCGCGACGGCGTAGGCATGTTCGATCGCTGGGTTTGAAATCTGGGAGGCGGTCCGTTTCTTCGCCTCCCAGCCTCGAAGCAACGAATCAGAAAATCCAGGAATGTCACCGACCACGAGGTGGTCCTTCATCTCGAGGGCTTCGGATCGAATCGCGTGTGTAGCGTCGATCGCGTCCTCATCTCCGTCGACCACGTTGCGCTGCTGCTGCGCGATCACGTCGGAGGAAAACCTGGAGACGCCTCCGAAATACAGCAGCAACGAAGCCTCTAATTCGATAATCACGTCGCGCCGTATCCGTAGCGGATTCACGACTATGCCGCCTTTGCGGCGAGTTTCCATGAAGTTGAAACCACCGAACGCCGCTGCGTAATGGTCTTGCCAACCGCCCGCCATTCCAAGGTCAACCCGCTCGACTTCCCAGGCCATTCGCGCAAGCTCGTACGGCCCAGGGGATACGCCGATGAATTCACAAGTTGTCATCAGCATCGCCACCACCAGGGCGGACGAAGAACCCAGACCTGATCCAGGAGGGGCGTCAACCTGCGTTGCCAACCGGAGGGGCAAGGGCGCACCCCCGTTGAATTCTGCAACCACACGCCGGTAGACAGCGACGTGTAGTGGAAAGTCCTCCTCAAGAGCCGCCAGGCCATCTATATCGGCTTCACCGGCCCGATCGCGGTCCGGCGAAGAAAAGGCCACCGCACCGTCCGGCCCATGTTCGACGAATGCGTACGCATATTTGTCAATCGTCGCGTTCAGAATTCTGCCGCCATATTGGGTCGAATATGGCTCAACGTCGGTACTTCCACCACCCAGACCAAGGCGCAAGGGCGCACGCCCGCGCAAAATAGTCACCAGCCCAGTTCCTCCCTCGCACGCGTCACCGCGAGTGCAAAATCCCCAAGCAAATCGAATGACGCGTCGGCGGCTATCCCCTGGGGTTCCCTCCCGATGTGGACACTCGCGCATCCACCGGTCGAGATGCCAACGTTATGCGCCAGTTCCATGTCACTCCGACTATCCCCAACCATGATGCTCAAAGACGGATCATTCTCGGGATGCCCCCGAAGCCAATCGAGGACGAGCCCCGTTTTTGGCTTGCGGCAGGCACACGCCTCCGACTCGAGGTGCGGGCAGACCAGAAATGCGTCTATCCCTGGGCGACCAGCCGCGATCGCAGCATTGAGTTGCTGGTGGATTGCCGCCACGTCGTCGAGACCCATCAGTCCCTTCCCGACACCCTGCTGATTGGTGACAACCACGAGGCGGGGCGCCCAATCTCTCAAGGTCCGCAATGCCGACTGCGCCTCGGCCAACCACTCGAAGTCTGACCAGTGCCGTACATAATCGCCGACAATTTGTCGATTGATGACCCCGTCTCTGTCCAGAAATAGGCACCAGTCGCGGTCTCTGCGTTCGGCGACGATCTTTCGAACTGCCTTGTTCCGATCATCACTTTTATGACCGAGGAGCAAAGAGCACATGCTCGACACGTTCGGAGATCGCGTGAATAAAAACAATATGTGATTCCTGGATTCGTCCGGTGTCACTCGACGGGACGCTTATTAGGAAATCCGCGAACGCTGCCAACTTTCCTCCGGAGTCCCCCGTCATCGCGACAACCGTGACGCCACGCTCCCTCGCAGTTGCGGCCGCGCGCAGTACATTCGCAGAATTACCAGAAGTACTGATAGCCACCAGCGTGTCACCAGGGCGGGCAGATGCTTCGAGAGCCCTCGAAAAAACTGCTTCATATTCATAGTCATTTGCGACCGCCGTCAGATGAGACGAATTGCCGTGAAGCGCCTCGGCACCCAGCGGCGGACGATCGAAGATGAAGCGACCCGTCAGTTCGGCGGCAAAATGCTGGGCATCGGCCGCGCTACCACCATTCCCGCAGAGATAGACGCGTGATCCCGCACGATAACCCGCAATTAGATGGTCCCCCACTGCGGTCACAGTTTCCAACAACACCGGATCGCTGAGGATCTTTTTCTTCACCGCAATTGTCTCGGTGAGAATCTCTTCAACACTCCTCAACGCTTGCATCCTTTCGGGTCTTGCAGCGCCCACGGCTAGAATCATCGCTACGACGGTGAAACGCCTGCTTCATACGCACCGTATCGCGGTGCGACCTCGGAGGGAATCTTGCGGGTAGCTCTGATCGATCCTCTCGGCCAATGGGCAGGCAATCATTACTACACAGATCAACTAGCTCGCGGGCTGACACGCGCCGGCGCCGACGTGACTGTCTACGCGCACAGCGGCGATGTAGACCACTCTCCCGATCGTTCCTACAGATATCGCGAACCATTCAACAACATCTACGGAAGCCGACACATTGCCTGGCGGGGAATTCAATTCCTACGCTGCCTCGCAGTGACCTTTGCGCACATTGCGCATTCGCGCGCGGACATCGTGCACGTCCAGCTATGGGCACACGATTTTCGGGAAGTACTGCAGGTTGCACTGGCAAAGCTGCTGGGGAAAAAAGTCGTCCTCACCGCTCACGAAATCCACAGGCCGAATTATCACCGTCCATCAGTTGTAACTACCACAACCGACGTCGCCGCCACCGAAATCGGGCGCAATTTCAAATGGATGATGTCCAGGTCGGCTGGAATAATTGTGCACAATCGATATTGTCTGGATCAGCTGACTTCGTCGTACCTGCCGAAAGCCCCAATTCTCGTTATCCCACATGTCAATCAATCTGGTTCACTCGGTGAACTACCTGACCGCTCCTCGGCCCGCACGAGGTTGAACTTGCCGCAGGATAAAATGGTGTTCCTCTTCTTCGGCAGCTGTCAGCCGAAGAAGGGCCTCGATGTGGCCTTGCGCGCGTTAGCCGAATTGAAAGAATGCAAAGATCAGGTACTTCTCGTCACAGCCGGAAAGATGAAGCCTCACGAGGAGGCTGGCTTCCGTCGGCTAGCGGACGAACTCAAACTCGGTGACCTCGTACGCATAGATGTCGGGCTTATCCCAGACGACGCCGCGCTCGACTACTACCGCGCCGCGGACGCCGTCCTACTTCCATACCGGCAAATCTACGAGAGTGGTGTTGCGATAACGGCATCGACCTGTGCACGCGCCGTAGTTGCCAGCGATTTACCCGCACTGCTGGACGTGACCGAGAACGGCCGACTCGGATTGCATTTCCGAACTGGTGATCCAAGCGGTTTGGCGCGCGCGATGGAGGACGCACTGTGCAGGCAAGGCGAACTCGACTCGTTGGGTTCACTGGCACGAGAGAAGGTCCTCACAGAGCGCGACCCCGTAGTTATAGGGGCACAAACATTTGCGCTCTACGAGCAGGTGCTAGCGACGCAGCTGGATAAGGTCACGCCATGAAGGTGTGGATCACCGGCGCGGGCGGCATGATGGGCTCGCACCTGGCCGAAATGCTGCTGGCCGCTGGGCATGACGTGCGGGCCACGTACTACAAACCGACGATCGATCCGTTGGATTTACAAGCCTTCGAAGCCGTCGAAGTCGACATCACCGATTGGTGCTCGGTCTACGACTCCCTCGAGACCTTCCGTCCCGATGCCGTCTTTCATCTTGCAGCGCAAAGCTATCCGACGATTTCCTGGGAACGGCCGGTCGAGACAATGACGACCAACGTCGTGGGCACCACGATCGTCTTTGAAGCACTACGCCGCGTGCGGCCGGACGCCAAAATCGTCGTTGCCGGATCATCCGCCGAATACGGAGCGGTCGATCCCTCCGAAGTGCCCATTAAGGAGCGGCGGGAACTTCATCCGTTGCATCCCTACGGCGTCTCCAAGGTGGCGACAGACCTATTGGCCCGTCAGTACCACCAAGCCTTCGGGCTGCATGCCATCGTCGCCCGCATCTTCAACTGCACGGGTCCGCGCAAAACTGGCGATGCGTTTTCCGATTTCGTCCGCCGATGCACCTGGCTGGAACGCCACCCGGAACTGAACACCATCCGGGTCGGCAATCTCACGACAACCCGAACCATCATCGACGTGCGCGATCTCAACCGCGCACTGATTCTCATGCTGGATCAAGGCGAGGCCGGGGAGGACTACAACTTGGGCGGATCCATCGCCTACGAGATGGGGGAAATACTGAGGCACGTCATTGCCGCCTGCAAACGCGACGACATCGTGACAGAGGTTGATTCCACGCTTCTCAGGCCGACGGACGAGAAGATAATCTACGGCGATTCCAGCAAACTGACGGCTGCAACTGGTTGGCAACAAGAAATCGATTTGTCGCAAACGATTGCCGACATGTACGACTATTGGCGAAGCAAGCCGGATGCTGCGCTCATCGTGTAGCGAAGGATTCGCCAGAGACAGGTGCGCAGGCAATGAGGATCGCGATTTTTGGGGCACGGGGGGTGCCCGCCACCTGGGGTGGGTTCGATACGTTCGTCACCGAACTGACCCCGCGATTCGTGGATGCTGGGCACGAAGTAACGCTCTATTGCATGCCCAAATACACCGCCGAGGAGTTAGGTGACGATTACCAAGGCGTCAGCCTTCGGCGCCTCCCCACCGTTTACGGCAAATTTACGGAGACGGTAATTCATGAGTTTCTGAGCAGCCTTCACTCCTTGTTCCAACCCAAGCAAGACATCTATTACGTGTTGGCCTGCAGGACCGTATGGGCCTACCTTCCGCACTTCCTGCTGCGGCGCCGCCTCGTAATCAACACCGACGGTCTTGACTGGCAGCGTCGCAAGTGGGGCCGCCTCGCCAGGGCTTACCTGAAGGCCAACTACTGGCTGGCGCGTCACATCACGAAGCACTTGGTTTCCGACTCGAAAGAACTGCAGAAGTTCTACATCGAGGAGTACGGCACAACCAGTGCCTTCCTCACCAACGGCGGTAACGTCCTCGCGATCGACGACGGCCCTGAATACCGGGAGATCCTGGCGGGCTACGGCGTTGAACCCGGCGGGTACTACTTGGTTGCATGTCGCATGGAACCCGAGAACAACATCGACATCATCGTGCGCGAGTTCAGCCGATCATCGGTTGACGAACCGCTACTCATCGCAGGCGGTGCCAACTACGAAAGTGCCTATCTCAAGAGCCTTCAGGAGACGACGGACCCGCGAATCCGATTCTTAGGACCGGTCTACCAGGATGGTCATATCGAGGCACTTCACCTCGGCGCCAAGGGCTACATTCACGGCCACGAGGTCGGTGGCACGAATCCTTCGCTGTTGAAAGCGATGGGCTGCGGCAACCTCATCCTCGCTCACGACGTCCGCTTCAATCGTGAAGTCCTCGCCGGCAACGGCTTGCTGTGGACGAAGGAACCGGGTTCTCTGCTGGCCGCGATTGAGCGTGCAGAACGCGATACCGCGGTGCTGCACGCCGAAACCGCCGTTGCCTGCCGGGATCGCATCAGCAGCTACTACTCATGGGACAAGGTTGCCCAGGATCACGAGCGGTACTTCCGCTGGGTTGTCGGCGAAGTGCCGGATTACAACGATTCGTTCTAGGCCCTTGTTCTAGACCTCGGCTAGCAATGCCACATACTCGGCGAGCGCCTCTTGCCAGGGCCGCATTACCAGGATGCCCAGTTCCTGCAGCCGATCGTGCGCGAGGATCGAGTACGCGGGGCGCCTGACCTTGCGAACCATTGTCGCTGCCGTCGCCGTATGGACCGGGACGTCCGAGAGCCCGGCCAGACGCAACGTCTCCATCGCGAACTCGTGCCACGACACTTCACCCACGCCCGTCGCATGAACCGTGCCGTAGGCGTCCGTCGCAGCCAACGCAACAAGTTGACGGGCAAGATCCGGGGTGTAGGTCGGACCAACTACCTCGTCGGTCACTACAGTGAGCTCGCCACGTTCTCGTGCCAGTTTCAGCATCAGCCGCGGAAAGTTCAGTCCGCTCTTCGCGCGGCAAGGCCAGGGTCCGTACAGACCAGAGGTGCGCACCACGATTGATCGCGAGCAGTTAGCCCGCACTAGGTGTTCACCAGCCAGCTTGGAAGCGCCGTACACGTTGAGCGGGCCGGGCAGATCGCCTTCCCCGTAGGGCGAACCCTTCGCACCGTCGAAGACGTAGTCCGTGCTGATGTGGATGAGGACTGCACCGGCCTCCTCAGCGGCGATAGCGACATTTCGCGCACCGATGGCATTGACCGCATAGGCCGAAGTCTGGCGATCCTCGCACTCATCGACCTGATGGAAGGCTGCCGTGTTGACGACGAGCGACGGTTCTGCCGCTGCGACGGCAGCCATGACTGCCGGACCGTCGGTCACGTCCAGTTCGGCATGGCCCGCCCCGACCACATCCGAACCGTGAGATCGGAACGCATCGACGACGTCCGCGCCAAGCTGGCCGGTCGCGCCAATGACGAGCACGCGTCCGACTGCCGTCATCGCCGATTACACATCCACCGGAGCGGCGCCCATGAGCCGATCGATTTCCGAACCGTCTGTCAGCAGGGTTCGGAATGTCGAGATGTTGTAGTAGTTGGGATTGTCCATATCTGCGAAAGCCGCGCGATTCCGGATCAGGTCCTCAACGATCCGGTCAATGCCGTGGCTGGGCTCAAACCCCAACTGCACACTCGCCCGATCGACAGACACCTTGTAGTTGCGGACGTCGGTCTCCTCAAGGATTCGCAACTGGGGTTCAAGATCGAGCTCCCGTTTGAGCGTGGATTCGATCTGATCTGCTAACGCACCCAACGTCGTGTTCTCCGAGGCAATGTTGAACGTTCCGCTCACCGAGGGGGCCGCTTCGACGGAACGGACATAGGCCGCCGCGGCATCCTGGATGGACAAGATCGGCCGCCAGATCGACGGATTGCTGATCGTGATGCGGTCGTCCTGCAACGCGGTTTTGAAAATTGTGTTGATGACCAGATCCAGCCTCATCCGCGGGCTGTAACCGCACACGGTGCCCATCCGCAGGATGATGACGCTAAAGGAGCTGTCCTGAAGGTGGCGGATGCCCGCCTCTGCTTGGAGCTTGCTGATGCCATAGGGATGTTCCGTGGCCGTCGGCGAATCTTCGTCCCACATCTCATCATCGGTGAATCCGTAAACCGCGCAGGACGATGCGAACACAAATCGACGCACTCCCGCACGCTTGGCGAGATAGGCAAGGTTCGCCGGGGCGGCAGCGTTATGTATGTAATTGAGGACGGGGCTGAACTCAGCCATCGGATCGTTCGATAGACCTGCCAGAAAGATGACCACGTCAGTTCCAACGAGGTCGGATTCGGTGATCTTCATGACGTCTTTGTGGACGAACGGAATCTCGGGCGGCAGATGATTGCCGAACCAGGCGAGGTCTGCGACCGTCACGTCATAGCCACGGAAAGCCAATCGTGGAGCCAACACCGTTCCGATATACCCGGCCCCGCCCGCAATGAGGATCCTCATGCTTACGGCTCCCCCATCCGAAACAATTGAGCTTCCGGTCGATCCAGCCACTCCGCGAGCGATTGGGCTTCAGCGTCCTTGGCCGAGAGGATGGGCTCGCTGACTGGCCAGTCGATCCCTATCGCTGGGTCGTTCCAGCGCACTCCGGATTCGGCGGCCGGGTTGTAGGTGCCTGTGGTCAGATACTGCACTTCCGTGGTGTCGGCCAATGTGCAGAAGCCGCGCGCAAAGCACGCCGGCGCCCACAGCTGCAAGCGGTTGTCTTCGTTGGCGATGATGCTCTCGTACTGGCCGAGCGTAGGCGAGTCGGGACGGATGTCGACCGCTACCAGGAATGCTTCGCCCCGCGTGACCCGCATCATCTTGCCCATCTTCGGGCTCCACTGAAAGTGCAGACCCCTCGCAACATTGCGAACGCTGCGGCTGTGGTTGAGCTGCACGAACGAGCTGGGTAGGCCCAGGTGGGCAAAGGGTGCGAACTCGTCCGCGCGGTAGGCCTCCATGAAGAAGCCCCGCTCGTCCTCGACAACCTCATGCTCCACAACCAGAACGCCAAGGAGGGACGTTTCCCTGACGTTCAGCTTCATGGTGGGGAATCCTATATATACGCTCGGTAATCCCAGCGGTACGCCTGTCTAATTCGACATCGATGGCATAGGTCGTTTAGCGTCGGGCAATGTGCGTTTGCCTCGACATCGCCGACGGCCGATGAGGGCCAGTTACCGCGCAGACAAGTCATCTTTGCTAATCACAGTGGTTCGCCTATGGCGCATCGACCGCTGAAAATCGCCATTCTCGGGATCAATTACGCTCCCGAGCAGACCGGCATTGGCCCGTACACCACCGGTATCGCGGCGGGCTTGTCTCGTCGCGGACATGACGTCACCGTATTGACCGGCCAGCCCCACTACCCGCACTGGAAGCGCGACCGAAAACGCCCGCGCCGATCTGAAGAATCGATCGATAGTGTCCGGGTTCGGCGCTTTAACCACTCCGTGCCACAACATCTTTCATGGGTTGGCCGCGCTGTGATGGAATTCACCTTTGGGCTGCGGGTCGCCACCGCGGCATGGGGCAGACCAGACGTCGTCATCTGCGTGACTCCCCCACTGCTGGCCGCGGCGCTGTCCACAGTCCGGGCCAGGTTGTCATGGCGGCGGCCCACGATCGGCATCTTGGTACAGGACTTGTACAGCCGGGGAATCCTCGAGACCGGTGCCACTTCGGGCTTGTCCGCACGAGCTGTGCGGACAATTGAATCCTTTGCCGTCCGGATGGCCGACGGCGTCTCGGTGATACATCGCGGGTTCGTCAGCGATGTCAGTACCGATCTGAACGTTGATATCCGGCGGACACGCGTCATTCGCAACTGGACCCACGTAGGCCCTCCGGACATAGCTGCAAGCGAAGCCTTCCGGAACGCGCGCGGCTGGCGAGCGGATGACATCGTGATCCTGCACGCCGGGAATATGGGCTACAAGCAGGGGCTGGAGAACGTCGTCGCCGCCGCTGCGATGGCACGTACGAGCGATAGGGCAGTTCGGTTTGTCCTACTCGGCGATGGAAACCAGCGGGAGCGTCTGCAGAGTTTGGCAGCGGATGTCCCCAGTATCGAGTTCCTACCGCTGGTCTCGGAGGCGGAGTTTTCTACCGCACTCGGCGCCGCCGACGTATTGCTCGTGAACGAACGTCCCGGCGTCGCCCACATGTCGGTACCGAGCAAGCTGACGTCCTACTTCAATTCCGGAAAGCCGATCCTGGCGGCAACTGATGCGGAGGGCCTCACCGCCGAAGAACTCGCCGCCTCCGGCGCGGGGGTCTGCGTACCGGCCGATCGACCGGATCTTCTCCTGGACGAGGCGATTCGGCTCGGTACCGACCACGACGTAGCGCAACGATTGGGCGAAGCGGGTCGGCGGTATTGTGATCAACTGCTGTCAGAAGAAGCAGCTATCGACGGCTACGAACAATGGGTGATTGATCTGGCGAACTTGCGTCAATCAGACTGAGGGGGGATTGATGCCGGTCCGGCGTGCACTGATCACCGGAATCACCGGACAAGACGGGTCATATCTCGCCGAACTCTTACTGGGCAAAGGGTACGAAGTTCACGGAGTGATCCGACGAGCGTCGACATTCAACACGCACCGAATCGATCACCTGTATGTAGACCCACACGATCAGAACGCCAAACTCTTCTTGCATTACGGCGAATTGATGGACGGGCCCAGACTTTCTGGATTGCTGTCCGAGGTCCGACCGGACGAAATCTATCACTTGGCGGCACAATCGCACGTCCGCGTCAGTTTCGAGCAACCCGAATTCACTTGCCAAACAACCGGATTGGGCACGATCAGGCTCCTCGAAGCAATTCGACAACTCGACCTTGGGTGTCGTTTTTACAATGCCTCGAGTTCGGAGATGTTCGGGTCGTCGCCGCCGCCGCAGAATGAGAACACCGTTTTTCAGCCACGATCCCCATACGGCTCATCCAAGCTCTACGCCTATTGGTCCGCCCGAAATTATCGTGAGGCCTACGGTCTTTTCGCGGTGAATGGGATTCTGTTCAACCATGAATCGCCGCGGCGAGGTGAAACTTTCGTCACCCGAAAGATCACCAGAGCGGTAGCCCGAATCCAGGCCGGATTGGATCGCCATCTGTGGATCGGCAATATCGACACCATTCGCGACTGGGGTTACGCACCCGAATACGTCGAGGGTATGTGGCGGATGATGCAGGCCGACGAACCGGCCGACTACGTTCTCGCCACCGGGGTCGGCCACTCAGTGCGGGACTTCCTCGCTCTCGCCTTCGATGAAGTGGGCCTCGATTGGGAGAAGTACGTCCGGTTCGATGATCGCTATCGGCGCCCGGCAGAGGTCGAAGCCTTAGTCGGTGATGCCACACTGGCCGAGTCCAATTTGGGTTGGCAGGCAAAGGTGTTGGTGCCGGAGTTGGTCAAGATCATGGTCCAGGCTGACGTCCTCGATTTAGAAGACTCAGTCGGGCCCAGATCGATCACCGACTAGCCGGTATTGCCGATGTTTCGGGGGCATGGACGGTTTTGGCGGATAGTCGCCAAATGGACGGCCTGTGTCTCGCTCATCATTGTCGGGGCCGGCGCCGCCGGGTGGCCCGTTTATGTGCGCCCGCAAGTTGACCCGCTGCGCCAGGCCGACGCCGTCCTGGTGCTCGGCGGTTACGAATCTGCACGCTTTGGCTTCGGAAACTCCTTGGTACTTGCTGGCTGGGCACCGATTCTTGTGCAATCAATGGCAAGTGCAGCGAAGGCGAAATTCTGTCCCACGCCAGAACCGCGGCGGTTGTGCTTCGTCCCCGACCCGATGACCACCGAGGGAGAAGGGCGTGAACTCCGCCAGCTCGCCGCAGAACACGGCTGGAAGCGGGTCATCGTCGTTACGTTCCGGCCACACATCTCCCGGGCCCGGTTCATTCTTCAGAGGTGTTTTCCAGGCGAATTGATCATGGTGGCAAGCCCAGCCGACATCTCGCCGGCCCGGTGGATCTACGAGTACATCTACCAATCGGCTGGCTATGTCAAAGCCGCGTTCAGTCCTGATTGCTAGTCACGGGTGTTATCCGGTGCCGCCCGCATTTAAGACGCTGGCGTTCTGTTGCGCCTCAGCAATCACCGCAAGGAGGCTTTCGATGTCCTCCGAAGTCAGACGCATTCCGGGGTCTGGTTGCCGAAAGATGAGATGAAAGGGACGTGAGACCCCGCGACCAGGAAATCTCCACCCAGCAGGCCGCCGAGATCCTCGGCCTGAGCCGTCCCACGGTGGTTCGCCTCATCGATGACGGCGAGTTGGACGCCCACGTGCCCGGCACGGTCCGACGCAAGCTGCGGCTTGCCGACGTCCTCGCCTACCGCGAGGAGCTTCACGCCCGGCGCAACCGGTTCATCACCGAGAGCTCGGCGGAGTTCGCGGATGCCGACGCCGACGAGGTCGCCGAGTTAGTCGCAGAGGCGAAACGCAGGCGTTGACCGTCCGCGGCGTCTGAAGACTCGCCCACGTGTATCGCGCTGTCCTCGACACCTGTGCCCTCGTGCCGAGCCTTCAGCGCGTGACTTCCTGCTGCAGTTCGCCACCGAGGAGGCTTACGCGCCCATCTGGGGATCTGGGATTCTCTTCGAGCTGGACTACGTGCTGGCCGGCCTGCACGACAAGCTCGGGGTCACCGATAGCGCTAGTCGCCGTCAGCACCTTTTCGACCAGCTGAAGGCTGCATTTCCTGGCTCAGTGGTTCACGCACCCAAAGACCGCGACTACAGCTACGGCCTCAATGATCCCGATGACGGCCACGTCGCCCACGCGGCGATCATCGGCAATGCATGCGGGAGTCCGCGCGTTGCGAGAGATGTCGAATCGCCGCACCAACCCGCCACAGAGCCCGGAACAGATCCTCGAACTGCTGGTGACGCGGCATAACATGACCCAGGCCGCAGAGATCCTGCTGCCGCTGCTGGCGGAAGGCCCCGGCGACGCGGCTGAGCAACCTCGATCAACTTCACGCGACTGAAATTCACACACCAATGGCCGGACAAGAACCGGACAAATCAAACAATCCACCGAATGCATGACCCGTGTCTATGCAGGTAGAACGTGGTGGCCAGGGCCGGGATCGAACCGGCGACCTTCCGCTTTTCAGGCGGACGCTCGTACCAACTGAGCTACCTGGCCGGAAGGCACCCGTCCCCAAACCACGTGCCTCGCCGTATATGGCGACCCTGACGGGACTCGAACCCGCGACCTCCGCCGTGACAGGGCGGCGCGCTAACCAACTGCGCCACAGGGCCTTGCTTGTACCGCTGCATTCCAACGTTACCGTCATCATGCGTACCCCCAACGGGATTCGAACCCGTGCTACCGCCGTGAAAGGGCGGCGTCCTAGGCCACTAGACGATGGGGGCCTATTCCGAATCTCTCCGGGGCACTACAGAAAAACCTACGTTGGAGCGACGATCAGCTTAGGGCACCGCGACCGCAATCCCAAAAACGCCCATCCGCCCGGTAGGCAGTATTCTGTCCTGCGCGCCCCTATAGCTCAGTTGGTAGAGCTACGGACTTTTAATCCGCAGGTCCTAGGTTCGAGTCCTAGTGGGGGCACATAAATGGTGTATGACGTCGGTTGATGCTCGACGTTTCGTCTTCGGGTGATGCCTGACAGTGTTTCGGCTGATGCTTGACAGTTACTTCGGTTGATTCTTGACACTCCCTTAATGAGGGAGATCAGCGTGGCTGAGCAGAGGTATCCGCTCTCCAAACGCTTCGGGCCTTCCCCCCGAATCCGGGCGGTCTCGCCGTTGGCCCTGCGCGGCAGTGTGGGCCAGCAGTGCTCCATGACGCCCGGCGACAGTGCGGTCTGTTCCTGGGAGTTCATCGCCGAGGTTCACGACCCTAGAGCCAGAAATACACCTATCCTTGCCAGTGTGAATGACGCGTCACCACCGGGCAGCGAGCCCGGCACCGCGCCCGATCCGAATTCGCGAACGGGCCCCATCGACCGCAGGTTCACCCAACGCTTGCTCGCCACCGCTGCCGGCAGCGAAGATCCGACATACCGTGCGCTGATCGACGGGTTGGGCGGCGAGAACGAGACGCTCAACAGCATCCTCGAAGAGGTGCTCTCCGACCCCGCTCGACTCGCTGCAGTTCGCAAGACCGGTCTGCTAGATGACGTGTCGAACCCCGCCCTAGAGCGCATCGTCGCGCTGACGGCGGAGGCACTGGGAACCCACAACGCAGCCATTTCAGTGATCGATCGTGACCGACAGATTCTCATCGGGTCCAAGTTGGAAGATGACAGCGTTTCGCGTTCGGCCCCGCTTGGGGAATCGATCTGCAAATTCGCGGTGGCCAGCGGCGAACCGCTGATCGTCGACGACACCACCACACACCCACTTCTCGCCGATCACCCGAAGGTAACCGACGGCAGCGTGCGCGCCTATGCGGGAATCCTGTTGGCCGACAACGAAGGTCACGCGATCGGCACCTTGTGCACGTGGGACATCCGTCCGCGTCGCTGGACGAGTGGACAGGTTCAGATCCTCAACGACCTCGCCCAAGTCGTCCGCACGAAGGTCTTCCACGACCTGCCTGACGAGTTCAATCAGAACTCGTCGATCTACAGCACCGGCAAACGACGACGCAGGCTGTAGCCAGTGGCCATACGTACAGTCCACTTTGACAAGCCACCAGTGACCCAGGCCGGCGGGGTTCCACCCCATCAAGAGTCATTCATCGAGTTGGTCCGGTCGGGTCCGCTGGTCACCATCGCGGCGATCTTCGTTGACGTGGTATCCGCCGTGGTGTCGGTCGTGATGGGTTGGTGGTGGGCCACGCACACCCCGGAGGCTCCGCCGGCGCTGTGGCTGATGTTGCTCTACGTACCGATCCTGGTCGCGCTGTTCGGCCTGCGGGGGATGTATCGGCGTCGGCTCAACCACACCTGGTTGGACGCACTCGGGCCCATCCAGACGACGGTTGCTCTCGCAGCGATGTTCTTGCTTGCCGTCTGGGTTGTCGCTGTTCCGCTGGGCCACCTCGGACAGAGTGTCTTCAAGATCTGGATCTGCGCAGCAGTGCTGGTCCCGCTCGGCCGCCTGGCTTTTGCAACGGCCTCGCGGATCTTGAAACGACACCACCATCTGGCCGCCCCGATCCTGGTCGTCGGCAACGGACGCATCGCCAGCCGCATCGTTGAACGCCTGAAGGCGTCGCCTGAGTACGGTCTGAACCCCGTCGGCCTCCTCGATGCGACACCGCCGTGGGCCGGACCCGACGCCAAGTCGGAAATCGCGCTCCCCTATCTCGGCACTCCCGACTCCATCGAGAAGGTGATCTTCGAGACTGGCGCCGAGGGCATCGTCATCGCGTTCTCGCTGACCCAGGACGAGCTACTCACGCAGCTGGTTCGCATCGCCCACCGACACGGGCTACGGGTGTGGGTGGTGCCCCGCATGTTCGACGTGGTCGGCGAACGTGCACGGGTCGAACACATCGGGGGCTTGCCGCTGCTCGCGCTGCCCCACACCAATCCCCTCGGCTGGCAGTTCACCCTCAAGCACCTCAGCGACCGGATCGCCGCGGCCCTTGGCTTACTGTTGATCTCGCCGGTGTTCTTGACGTTGACCCTGTTGGTCAGACTGAGCTCGCCGGGGCCGATCTTCTTCCAGCAGCCTCGGGTGGGTCGCGACGGAAAGGTCTTCGGCTGCCTCAAGTTCCGGACCATGCGCCCCGAGACAGAAGCTGACGCCAAGTTCCAACTGAAGGACGGCGCGGCACCGGGCGGCATCGAGGGCGTCGACCGGCGGACCAAGATCGGCAAGATCATGCGGTCCACCTCAATGGACGAACTGCCACAGCTCGTCAACGTCCTGCGGGGAGAAATGAGCCTCGTCGGTCCACGGCCCGAACGACCGGAATTCGTCGAGCTCTTCGAGATGCAGATCCAGCGCTACGGTGAACGCCATCGGGTTAAGGCCGGTATCACCGGGTGGGCCCAAGTCCACGGCTTGCGTGGACAAACGTCTATCGCGGATCGCGCCGAATGGGACAACTACTACATCGAGAACTGGTCGATGGCACTGGACATCAAGATCTTGGCGCTGACCGTGCTCGCCGTGCTAAAAAGGGCTGAATAGACTTCCCGCGCCAGTTACTCGCGCGAATTCCCAACATAGTGAATTCCGTTGTGGCGCTCGCCAAGCGGCGGAAGGTGACGCGCTGGCGTGTGAACTAGCGGGGCATCCGCCGGGAGTCGGCCTTCGGCACGGTCCCATCCGGACCGGGCGCGCGGATGCATCCGTCGGCGCCTCGGTACCACCGTGAACACCAGAGCGACCGCTCGACCGAACAGCCTGTGTAGCCATGCGTCGCGCGCGGACCAGGTGTAGCCCATCAACGCGCGCACCGGCTCGTCGTACATGCCGACGGTGAGCCACACCGCGAAGGGGCCGCCCACTTTCAGCACCAGCGCCCATAGCCGGTCCGGAATCCATTGCGCGGTAGGCGGTTTGGGCATGGTGGACAGATCGAGTACCTCGCGCGCCGCACAGTTGTTTTCCAGAACGTTGCGGCACATATGGTCCCAATACTGTTGGAAGTCTTCCCAACTCGCCGGGACCGGCCGCATGCTCATCCCATACATTCGGTACCAGGTGATGTGCTCATCGAACAGTTGGCGCTTCTGAGTCTCGGTCAGCCCACCACCGAAGTGTTCGGCGGTCAGGATGGTGCCCATGAAGAACGTGGCGTGGGCCCAATAAAAGACGTCCGGGTTCAGCGCGCTGTAGCGCCGCCCCTGGTCGTCGGTACCTTTGATCGGGATGTGATAGTCGCGCACCTCGGCACCGGTAGTCGGCGCCCGGTCCCCGTCGAACACCACCCCGCCGATCGGGTACAGCGAGCGGAACAGCCGCGGAATGCGCTCCATGAAGAAGATGGAGTGCTGCTGCACAGCGGCCCCCAATTGCGGGTGCATGTTCTGCATCGACCCGGCCCACGGACCCTGCAGTAACCCGCGCCAGTCCCCGAAGAGCGACCAGGTCAACGAATCTGGTCCCAATACCTGCGGCGGCGCTTCGTATCCCCCTGCAGTAACCGGGCACCCGGAAGTATCTTGACTGAATTGACGACCTTCCCCCACGGGCGCGAGCTTAGGAGTGATGTGACATCCGGTCAACGAGGGGGTCAACGACGGGGACGCTGGTCGGGTGTCCCACTGGAGGACCGTCAGGCCCTGCGCCGCGACCAGCTGATCAGCGCCGGTACCGAAATGCTCGGCGGTCCCAGCGGGCCCTCGCTGACCGTCCGTGCCGTCTGCCGTGAGGCAGAGCTCACGGAACGGTACTTCTACGAGAGCTTCACCGACCGGGACGAATTCGTCCGGGCGGTTTACGACGACGTCTGCACCCGCGCGATGTCAACGCTGATGTCAGCCGGCACCCCACGAGAAGCCGTTGAGAAATTCGTTGCGCTGATGGTCGACGACCCGGTACGCGGACGGGTGCTGCTGCTGGCGCCCGAAGTCGAATCCGTCCTGGTGAGCTCCGGTGCGGACTGGATGCCCCGGTTCATTGAGCTGCTACAGAGCAAACTCACACGGATCAGCGACCCAGCCATCCAGAAAATGGCCGCAACCGGACTGATCGGCGCACTGACAGCGCTCTTCACCGCGTACCTCGACGGGCGCCTCAACGCGTCCCGCGAGCAGTTCATCGACTACTGCGTCGACCTATTGCTCAGGAGGGCTGTTACCAACCCGCCGAAGAGCTGACTAGCGAGCGCCAGGCGCGCCGAGCCACGGAAAGACGGGCTGATTGGCGACAGGTGCCCGCGTTCCGGGTACCGCCTTGATCGACACGCTGCCGTTGGTCTGGCAGATGGTCTTGACGCCGGCCTCTTGGCAGCTCGGACGGGCGGACGCGGCAGGAGCCGAAATGACCGCCACTACCGCCAAACTCGCCAATACCAGCGCAGACTTGCCTCGACTTGTCATGTTGCTTTTCCCTCCGAAAGTCAGTTCACGCATCAGTGGCAGGACGAGACGACGTTAACGGCGGCCGGCGTCAGCGGCGTGCCGTTGGCGGCCGCCCGCGCGAACGCATCCTCACGGGCAGCTTCAACGGTGGTTCCCGCGCCGCCAGCGATGACATCGTTGGTGTCGTCAGCAACCGACACGATGCAAAGATTGTCGTTGGTCACTTCGTCGGCAGTGCAATCCGTTCCGCCAGCCGCCTGGCAAGCCGCGATCACATTCGCCGAGGCCTCCGCGTTGGTGGCGCCACCGGCGATGAAGCCCGCAATGGCATTCTGGTAGGTGCCGGTGCCGACCGCCTCCGAAATGTCAGTGTCCTCGACTACGCCGCTGGGACCGTCAGCCCAAGCGATGCCCGTCGTCAATCCCGCAGCGATAACGCCTCCAGCCACGATCGCCGAAACCAAACGGGTCTTGCGCATGCCGGTCCTCTCCATCAATGAAATTTGGTACACGCTAACACCGACCTGTTTCGGGCGCGCGGTACGACCTACCCGACCGCCGATTGGATTTCGGCCGAGCATTTACTCGCGTACTCGTCGCAAAGCTGCTTGCAGTAATCGGCGTACGTCGAGCACTGGTCCGGATTCTCGTTCAACCACTCCAGATCACTGATCTGCTGCTTGACCTGTTTGCCCTCGGGGGACGCAGCGGAGCTGCCGGGATGGCCAGGCTCAGCGAGAGTCTTGTTGCAGTCCAGATAGAGAAGGACCTGACTCCCGCTGGAGAATCCGCTCGATCCGAGGAAACTGGCGGTCCGCGATCCGGTCACCATGCAGTCGCCGGTCGCCAGTGCTTCCCCGGTCCGGGTTGCGATGGTCGCCGTCATTCCGGACTGACTGATGTACTCCGACGCCTTGTCATACGTCATACCCGCGTACTCGTTGATCGCCGACGCCGTACCCGCGCCGAATAGCGCAAACGCCGCGGTGGCGGCACAGACTGCGCCGATGCTGAGCGGGCCAATATTGAGGGGAAGGTGCTTGCTCATGTGTGGTGGACCTCCTAGTTCCCTGAATATTTCGCCACAGTTGGCTGTTAGGTTACGCCTCGCAGGCCCACGTTGACATGCTGGCCAAAATTCAAACTTGAATGTCACCGGCATTCACAGATATATTGATGCAACTACTCGACACACATACCTGGAGGGTTCATGTCGAAAGACCTGACCGACCTCGAACTACTGACCGAGCTCGAGCCCGTTGCGGAAAAGCTGATCAACCGCCATCTCACGATGACGAAGGACTGGAGCCCGCACGACTACATCCCATGGTCAGAGGGCAAGAACTACTACGCGCTCGGCGGCCAGGACTGGGATATCGAACAGTCCAAGCTGTCCGAGGTTGCCCGAGTGTCGATGGTGCAGAACCTTCTGACCGAGGACAACCTGCCCGCGTATCACCGCGAGATCGCCATGAACTTCACTATGGACGGTCCGTGGGGATTCTGGGTCAACCGCTGGACCACGGAGGAGAACCGGCACGGCATCTCACTGCGCGACTACCTGGTAGTCACCCGCAACTGCGACCCGGTTGAGCTGGAACAGCTCCGGGTGGAGCAGATGAGCCGCGGCTTCTCGCCGGGCCAGGGCGATCAGGGCGATCTGTTCGCCGAGCGCCTCTTCGACTCCGTCATGTACGTCACGTTCCAGGAGCTGGCTACCCGCGTCTCGCACCGCAACACCGGCAAGGCGTGCCATGACCCGGTTGCCGAGCAGCTGCTTGCCCGCATCTCCAGCGACGAGAACCTGCACATGATCTTCTACCGCGACATCAGTGAGGCTGGCCTCGCGATCGCGCCTAACCAGGCAATGCGGTCCCTGCACCGGGTGCTGCGCAACTTCAAGATGCCCGGGTTCACGGTGCCGGAGTTCCGGCGCAAGGCCGTCATCATCGCCGTCGGCGGTGTCTACGACCCGCGTATCCACCTCGATGACGTGGTGATGCCGGTGTTGAAGAAGTGGCGGATCCTTGAGCGTGACGATTTCACCGGTGAAGCAGCCGCAATGCGCGACGACATCGCCGTGCTGATCACCGAACTCGAAGAAACCTGCGAGAAGTTCGATGAGGCCAAGGCCCGTCGTCTGGAACGCGAGGCCTTCAAGGCTGAGAAGCGAGCGTCCAAGAGCGCGTTGGCTGCGGCTAGCACGTAAGGCACTCAATAAGTTGTCGTCAGCCGAACCTTTAGCAACCGGGCTGCGGATCGGGCCATTCGCCCTCCGCAGCCCGGTTGTCTTGGCGCCTATGGCAGGTGTGACGAACGTCGCATTCCGCACCCTGTGCAGGGAATTAGAGGAAAGCCGCGTGGGCACAGTCAGCGGCCTCTACGTCTGCGAGATGGTGACCGCACGCGCGCTCGTCGAACGCCATCCCGTCACCATGCACATGACGACGTTCGACCCGCGGGAGTCGCCGCGGTCACTGCAGCTGTACAGCGTCGACCCGGTCAATACCTATAACGCCGCACGAATGGTCGTCGAGGAGAACCTCGCCGACCACATCGACATGAACTTCGGCTGTCCGGTTCCCAAAGTGACCAAGCGCGGCGGCGGGGCGGCGCTGCCGTACAAACGCCGGTTGTTCGGGCAGATCGTCGCGGCCGCGGTACGGGCCACCGAAGGAACGTCGATTCCGGTGACGGTGAAGTTCCGCATCGGCATCGACGACGCCCACCACACTCACCTCGACGCGGGACGAATCGCCGAGCAGGAAGGCGCGGCTGCGGTTGCGCTACACGCCAGAACCGCCGCCCAGCGCTATTCGGGGGTGGCCGATTGGAAGCAGATCGCCCGCCTCAAGGAGACCGTCACCTCGATCCCGGTCCTCGGCAACGGCGATATCTTCGAGGCAAGCGACGCTGTGGCGATGATGGCTTCCACCGGATGTGACGGAGTCGTCATTGGCCGGGGCTGTCTGGGCCGGCCGTGGCTGTTCGCAGAGCTGTCCGCCGCCTTCCGGGGTGAGCCGATTCCGACACCGCCGAACTTGGGCGAAGTCGCCGACATCATCCGTCGCCACGGCTCATTGTTGGCCGCTCATTTCGGCGAGGACAAGGGCATGCGCGACATGCGTAAGCACATTGCTTGGTACCTGCACGGCTTCCCCGCCGGTGCCGACCTCCGGAGGGCATTAGCACTGGTCAAGACCCTCGACGAGCTTGACCGCCTGGTGGATCAACTCGATCGTGACGTCCCGTTTCCACCAGCCGCGAC
The DNA here is from genome assembly GCA_965279745.1 of Mycobacterium sp. Taxonomy (GTDB): domain Bacteria; phylum Actinomycetota; class Actinomycetes; order Mycobacteriales; family Mycobacteriaceae; genus Mycobacterium. Next base: position 3,857,754 of record OZ257262.1, on the reverse strand, counting down.
GGGTCCGCGCGGACGTCAGGGATCGGCAGCATCGGTATCGCTTCCCGAGGGTTGGCTGGCCGATCCCGATGACTGCACGGTGCCCGCCGGTGCGGATGTGATGCACTCCGGTGGCTGAACCGAGACGGTCTCGTCACCAGGGTGAGCTGGCAAAATACCCCGCCGGATTAGTACTATTCGGATTCCGGTTGCGTCACCTGAAGTGGCGAAACCCCACCTAGTCCTGATAGAAGACATACGGAACTGTTGCGCTAGACCGCCGCCGGCGGTCATTCGAACGCACCCGCACGAGCCCTCACCACAGTCGGAGGCCCCTGGAACATGAGTGATGGCGATAACGCCACTCCTGGCCAGCGCCGCGACTCCGATGAACGGTCCGGCAGCCACACCGAGGGCGTGACTGTTGCTGATCTGATCGCGAAAGTCAGCGGATCGGCTCCGCCCAAGGAGCCCACCCGCCACAGCTTGGAATCCGACGAGCAGACCACTGCAGACAGACAGGACGACGACGTCTTAGCGGCGTCGGCGGCACTCGTGAAGTGGGCAGCGTCTGCATCCCCGGTGGATCCGGTGGACGCGGCGGCCCCAGCGGATTCGACGGAGCCGACTGAGACAGAGCCGACTGAGACAGCGACGAATACCGGACCGATCCCCGTCCCGGCGGCCTACGCCGACGAACTACCCGACCTGAGCGCTATCGCCCGGACCCGGCGTCCCGTCGCCTATGCCGACCCGGATCAGGACACCGACGCCCTGACGGCGCCGGAGAAGAAACCGGACGCGGCAGGTACGAAGAAGAAGCGTCGTCCGGTGCTGCTGGCCGGCCGGTCATTAGCGGTGTTTGTGGCAATCATGGCGCTGGCGCTGACCGGCGGCGCCTGGCAATGGCAGTCCGCCAAGAACAAGCTGCTGAACACCGTCTCCGCTCTTGATCCCAACTCCCGCGACATCGTTGACGCCAACGCACAGTTCGGTGACGAGAACTACCTGATCGTCGGCGCGGATAGCCGCATCGGAGCCAACGCCGACATGAGTGCCGGCACCGAGGAAGACGCCGAAGGCGCACGCTCGGACACCGTGATGCTGGTGAACATCCCGGCCAACCGCAAGCGCGTGGTCGCGGTGTCCTTCCCGCGCGACCTTGCGATCACCCCGATGAAGTGCCAGGCCTGGAACGCCGAGACCGGTAAGTACGGCCCGGTCTACGACAAGAAGACCGGCGAGTGGAGCGACGACCAGCGCTACACCGAGACCAAACTGAACTCGGCTTACGCTCTCGGCGGCCCGAAATGCCTGGTGAAGGTCATCCAGAAGTTGTCCGGGCTATCGATCAACCGATTCATCGCCATCGACTTCGCCGGCTTCTCGAAGATGGTCGACGCTCTGGGTGGCGTCGAAGTGTGCAGCACCACGCCACTGGAGGACAACGAACTCGGCACGGTGCTGGCCAACGCCGGCCGGCAAAAGATCGATGGCGCAACCGCACTGAGCTACGTGCGCGCGCGTCAGGTGACCACCGAGACGAACGGCGATTACGGCCGGATCAAGCGTCAGCAGCTGTTCGTGTCCTCGTTGCTGCGTTCCCTGATCTCCAGTGAGACCCTGTTCAGCTTGCGCAAGCTCAACAACGTGGTCGACATGTTCATCGAGGACACCTACGTCGACAACGTGCAGACCAAGGACCTCGTCGACCTCGGTCAGTCGCTACAGGGCATCTCAGCGGGCCGGATCACGTTCGTGACTGTCCCCACCACCGGAATCACCGACGCAGACGGCAATGAAGAGCCCCGCACGACGGACATTCGGGCTCTTTTCGACGCAATCATCAACGACGACCCCTTGCCCGGCGAGAACGACACTAACGAGACGCTGAGCCCGATCTCTGCCGAGACGAAGAACACCGATCCCTCGACTTCCACTACAGCTGTTGCTGAGGCGGCCGTGCCGTCACTGACCATGCTGACCGAGCACGTCGATGAGGTGACCACCGATCCGGCAGAGGTCACCGTTCAGGTCCGCAACCCCACCGGCGTACCCGGCCTGGCCGACAGCGCCACCTCGGCGCTTGAGAACTACGGCTTCTACGCGCTGTCACCGGACAACAACACCGACCCTGTCGAGACGACCACGGTCAAATTCTCGGCGGGCAGCGAACAGGCCGCCGCCACCGTCGCCGCCAGCTTCAAGGGCGCGCGGTTGCAGCGCGTCGACGGGCTCGGCGACACCGTGCAGGTGATCATCGGTCCGGACTTCACCAGCGTCAACTCACCGATGCCGAGCGGATCGACGGTCGGCGTGGACATCACCCACAGCACCAGCAGCACGCCCACCGAGTTGCCCGAGGACCTGACCGTCACCAACGCAGCCGATATCACCTGCGAGTAGCGGCCGCCCCGAAATCGGGCCATTCACCTGCCGTTCACCCTGCCGCGGGTATTGCGCTGACCAGCAGAACGTAGGCTTGTCTTATGCGAACCGCATACCACGTGCAGCTCGAAGCGCTGGTCAATCAATTGGCCGAGAACTGCGCGATGGCGGGCCAAGCGATGGAACGGGCGACCCAGGCGTTGCTGCAGGCAGATCTGGTGCTGGCAGAACAGGTGATCTCCGATCACGAGCAGATCAGTACCCGCAGCGCGAGGGCCGAGGAAACAGCCTTCGTGCTGCTGGCTCTCCAGGCCCCGGTTGCGGGTGATCTGCGCGCGATCGTCAGCTCCCTTCAGATCGTCGCCGACGTCGACCGGATGGGGGCGCTGGCGCTACACGTCGCCAAGATCGCCCGCCGCCGTCATCCCCAACATGCGCTGCCCGAAGAAGTCAACGGCTACTTCGCCGAAATGGGCAGGGTTGCAGTCGATTTGGGCAACAGCGCACGCGAGGTGCTGCTGTCCCGCGATCCGGAGAAGGCCGCGCGGATCCAAGAAGAAGACGACGCCATGGACGATCTGCATCGCCACTTGTTCAGCGTGCTGATGGACCGGGAGTGGAAGCACGGCGTCGCCGCGGCGGTGGACGTGACACTGCTTGGCCGGTTCTACGAGCGCTTCGCCGACCACGCCGTGGAAATCGCCCGGCGCGTGATCTTCCAGGTGACCGGGTACCTGCCCGACGAAGAGGAAATGGCAAGACAGCAATAGTTTGTTGCTTTCGCTTGCGCGAGCAGACGGGGTCTGTGACTGAGTTCACAAGGCGGGATGACCTGAGTCCCTACGGTTTCGTCACCGTAGGTTAGCCCTCACCAGCTTGCGAATGTTTGCCCGCGTTGCGCAGAATTCGCCGAGCAATGCCGGGGGCGAAGGGAATTCACGTGAGCCACTACAAGTCGAACGTTCGCGATGTCGAGTTCAATCTGTTCGAGGTGCTCGGCCTCGATGCGGTGTTAGGGCAGGGGCGCTACAGCGACCTCGACCGCGACACGGTGCACACGATGCTCAGAGAAGTCGCACGCCTGGCCGAAGGGCCGATCGCCGACACGTTCGCTGAAGCCGACCGCGAGCCACCGACATTCGAGCCGGAGACCCACAGCGTCAGCGTGCCTGCCGGCATCGCCAAATGCGTTCAGGCCGTCCGTGAGGCCGAGTACTGGCGCATGGGTCTGGAAGAGGAGATCGGCGGGATCGCCACTCCCGCACCTTTGGTGTGGGGCATCAACGAAATCCTGTGGTGCGCCAACCCGTCGGCGGCGTTCTTCTACAGCCTCGGGCCGGCCCTGGCCAACGCCCTCTACGTCGAAGGCGATGAGCAACAGCGTCGTTGGGCAGGCAAGGGCCTCGAGCGCGGCTGGTCGGCCACCATGGTGCTGACCGAAGCCGATGCCGGCTCGGACGTCGGTGCCGGACGTACCAAAGCGATCGCCCAACCCGATGGCAGCTGGCACATCGAGGGGGTGAAGCGATTCATCTCCGGTGGTGATGTCGGCGAGACCGCCGAGAACATCTTCCACCTGGTGCTGGCTCGCCCCGAAGGCGCCGGACCGGGCACCAAGGGCCTGAGCCTGTTCTACGTGCCGAAGTACCTGTTCGACCACGACACTCTCGAATTGCATTCCCGCAATGGCGCATTTGTCACGAACCTGGAACACAAGATGGGTCTGAAGGCGTCGCCCACATGTGAGGTGAGCTTCGGCCTGCACGGCCGGCCTGCGGTTGGTTATCTCGTCGGAGGGGTGCACAACGGCATCGCGCAGATGTTCACCGTCATCGAACACGCGCGGATGACGATCGGGGTCAAGGCCGCCGGTACCTTGTCGACGGGCTACCTGAATGCCTTGTCCTACGCCAAGGAGCGTGTCCAGGGTGCCGACCTGACTCAGATGACTAACAAGGCCGCTCCGCGAGTGACGATCATGCACCACCCCGATGTGCGTCGAAGCCTGATCACCCAGAAGGCCTATGCCGAAGGCCTGCGGGCGTTGTACATGTATGCCGCTGCGCATCAGAACAGCGATGTCGCACAAGCCCTTTTGGGTATCGACGCCTCACTTGCGCAGCGCGTGGATGATCTGCTGTTGCCAGTGGTCAAGGGCGTGAGTTCCGAACGTGCCTACGAAATCCTCAACGAATCCCTGCAGACACTTGGCGGTTCGGGATTTTTGCAGGACTATCCCATCGAGCAATACATCCGCGACTCGAAGATCGACTCCCTCTACGAGGGCACCACCGCAATCCAGTCCCTGGATCTGATCTTCCGCAAGATCTTCCGTGACAAGGGTGGGGCACTGGCACACCTCGCCGGGGAGATCTCCACGACGATCTCGTCATGCGCTCCGGAACTGAGCGAGTTGGCAGAACGTCTGCAAACTGCGCTGGACGACGTCCAAGCGATGGTCGTGGCAATGACCGGCTATCTGATGGCTGCGGCGGAGCAGCCGGAACGAATCAACCGGATCGGGCTCGCTTCGGTCAAATTCCTTCTTGCACTGGGCGATCTGGTGATCGGTTGGCGGCTACTGGTGCAGGCGCAGGTCGCGCACGTGGCGCTTGCGGGCTCCGTGTCTTCTGACGATGAAGCGTTCTACCAGGGCAAGGTTGCGACAGCGACGTTCTTCGCGCGGAACCGACTGCCTTACCTCAGCGTGACGCGCACCATCGTCGAGACGATCGACGACGACCTCATGCACCTGCCCGAGGCTGCGTTCTAGCTCACCTTTGGTTGGGCGAGCAGACGCGCAGCCGTCGCTAGCCGAAACGACCGGAGATGTAATCCTCGGTGGCCCGTTCGCCCGGGTTGGAGAAGATCTTCTCGGTGTCATCGACCTCGACGAGCCTTCCTGGCTTACCGGTGGCCTCGATGTTGAAGAACGCCGTCTGATCGCTCAATCGGGCGGCCTGCTGCATGTTGTGCGTGACGATCACGATGGTGAATTCCTGTTTGAGTTCAGCGATCAGGTCTTCGATTGCCAGCGTCGAAATCGGGTCGAGCGACGAACAGGGCTCGTCCATCAACAGCACATCGGGCTGCACAGCGATGGCACGTGCGATGCATAGCCGTTGCTGCTGACCTCCGGACAGCCCGCCACCGGCCTTGTCGAGGCGGTCTTTGACCTCGTTCCACAGGTTTGCGCCCTTCAACGACCGCTCCGCGGTCTCCTCCAGCACAGCCCGATTACGAACACCCTGCAGTTTGAGCCCGGCCACCACGTTGTCGCGAATTGACATGGTGGGAAACGGATTCGGTCGCTGGAATACCATACCGATGGTCTTGCGCACGCTCACCGGGTCGACACCGGGGCCGTAAACATCCTCACCGTCGAGCAGCACCGAGCCTTCCACCCGCGCGCCGGGTATCACCTCGTGCATGCGGTTCAGTGTCCGCAGCACCGTCGACTTGCCACACCCCGACGGTCCGATGAAGGCCGTCACGCTGCGCGGCAACACCGATAGCTCAACATCGGCCACCGCATGGAAGGCGCCGTAAAAGATGTTGACGTCCTTCATGTCTAAGCGCTTAGCCACTGAATCTCCTTCCCTGTCATCGCGACCGCCGCCGGTTCAGATACGTGATCACCAGGGCCGCCACCACGTAGAGCAGCGCCAGTAACAGAATCAGTGTCAGAGCCGCCCCCCACACCCGCATGCGGCCCGCCGGCTCGGGATTGACCAGTTCTGTGTAGATCAGCAACGGCAACGAGGCCATGTTGCCACTGAACACATCGAAATTGATGGATCGGCTGTATCCCACCAGGATCAGCACCGGTGCCGTCTCCCCTATCACCCGGGCCAGCGCCAGCAAGATGCCGCTGATCATCCCGGGCAGGGCCGTCGGCACTACCACTCGTGCGATGGTCTTCCACTTGGGAACTCCCAAGGCGTAGGACGCTTCTCGAAGTTCATCAGGCACAAGTTTGAGCATCTCTTCGGTGTTGCGCACCACGACCGGGAGCATCAGGAGCACCAGCGCCAGCGATACGGCCAGCGCACTCTGCGGAAAGCCCAGCGTTGTGATCCACAGCGAAAAGATGAACAGCGCAGCCACAATTGAGGGGACACCGGCCAGGACGTCCACCATGAACGTTGTCATGCGCGCATATCGGCCGGTGCCGTACTCCACCAGATAGATGGCTGTCATGACACCGAGCGGGACCGACAGGACAGCAGCGATCAACGCTTGCACGATCGTTCCGTACAACGCGTGATAGACGCCGCCCGCGAACTGCTCCGGCAGCACCCCGGCCAGAGAGTGCGACCACCAGGTCGATGAGATCACCGCAGCGAACCCGCGCCGAATCACCGTGTAGAGCACCCAAATCAAGGGCACCAAAGCCAGCAGGAAGGAGCCGGCGAACAACGTCGTCGCCAACCGATCCTTGAACTTGCGACTTGAGCTGACCGGATAGAACGTCGGACCCTTGACCGGCGATTCCAGGGTTGAGTGTGTCATCCGCCGCTCACCCTCCCGCCTGCCGCCGCGCGGGCCATCGCGTTGACGATGAAGGTGAGCACGAACAACACGAAGCCGGCTGCGATATACGCGCCGGTGGGCAGCGGCGAACTGAACTCCGCAGCGGCAGAGGCGATCTTGGAGGCAAACGTGTAGCCGCCGTCGAACAGAGACCAGTGACCGAGTTGTGCCGCCGAGCGCAGGATGATGAGCACCGCAACGGTTTCACCGAATGCCCGGCCCAGACCTAGCATCGACCCGGCGATCATTCCGCTACGGCCACGCGGAAACACCGTTATGCGCATGACTTCCCACTTGGTTGCGCCCAGCGCCAGCGCCGCCTCGATATGCCCGGTGGGGGTGAGGCTGAACACCTCACGGGTGACCGAGGTGATGATCGGCAAGATCATCACAGCCAGAACGATTCCCGCGGTGAAGATGTTTCCCCCGGCAGCCAGCGAAACGTTGCCCTCGGCGAACAGGAAGAACCATCCCAGGTTCGAATTGAGGAATTGCGCAACAGGATCCAGGTGCGGCGCCAAAACGAAGATTCCCCACAGCCCAAACACGATCGAAGGAACCGCAGCCAGCAGATCGACCAAGATCGCAAACGGCCGCGCCAATTGGCGTGGTGCGTAGTTGGTCAGGAACGCCGCGATGCCGATCGCGATCGGAACCGCTATCACCAAAGCAAACACCGAACTCAGCACAGTGACCTGAATCAGCTCGGCAATACCGAACCGCAGATCGTCCGGGTCGTTGGTGATGAACTCCGAGCTGGTGATGAAGTTGGCCTGGTTCACCGATAGTGAAGGGACCGCTCGCAATAAGAGAAATAGGCCCATTAGCAGAATCGCGCCGATGATCGTCGCACTGGCGGCGACGGCAACCGCTCGGAATATGCGGTCGCCCCACCTGCTGCCCGGCGAGCCCACGGTCGTGGGCTCAGATGTGGTCATGCTTTCGTCCTACGAAATCGCGTCGATAGCGGCAACGAGGCGCTGCTTGAATCGCTCCGGTATCGGGATGTAGCCGTTCTCTTCCAGACCCTTCTGACCATCGGTGGTTGCCACCGTCAGGAATGCCCTGAGCGCCGGGGCTACGTCCGCCTGCGGGTACTTGGAGCAGACGATCTCGTAAGTCGCCAACACGATCGGGTAGGCGCCCCGCTCAGCGGGGAGATAGAAGGACCGGGTATCCAAGACAAGGTCGTTACCCTGTCCAGCGACCTTGACACCGTCGATGGACTTGCCGACCGACTCGGCGCTGAGGATCACCGGATCCGGGCCCGCCGAAGTGACGATCCGGGCAATGGACAGCCCTTGGTTCTTGGCATACGACCATTCGTTGTAGGTGATCGAACCGGGCGTGTTCTTGATGGCGGCGGACGTGCCTTCGTTGCCCTTGGCGCCTTCCCCAACCCCGCCGGCGAACGTCTTGCCTGCACCCTTGCCCCAGGCGCCCTTGGCGGCCGCGTCGAGATACTTCTGAAAGTTGTCGGTGGTGCCGGATTCGTCACTACGGAACAGGACCTCGATCTGCTGGTCCGGCAGTGCGGTGCCGGGGTTCAGCGCGACGATCTCCGGTGCGTTCCACTTGGCGATTGCGCCGTTGAAGATCTTGGCCAGGGTCGGGCCGTCGAGGGCCAGTCCGTCGAGGCCGGGCAGGTTATAGGTCACCGCGATCGGGCCGAACACGGTGGGAAGGCTCCACGCGTCACTGCCGCCGCATCGTTCCCTAGCCTTGTCGACTTCACCCTTTTCAGAGTTGAGCGGGGAGTCCGAGCCACCGAAATCCGTTATCCCACCGACGAATTCGGATACCCCGGCACCGGATCCACTGGAGGTGTAATTCAGCGTCCGCCCGGGGCACGCGGTTTCGTATGCGGTGACGAAGCGGGTCATCGCATTGGCCTGGGCCGACGACCCACTCGCCGTCAGCGCCTTCTCGCCGCCGCAGTTCACCACTGTGTTGCCGGCCCCCGAATTGGCGCCCGTGGAGCTACCGGCCGAACCGTGAGTGGTGTTGTCGTCGGTACCGCATCCCGCGAGCGTCAACGCGGTCAACGCTGCCACCCCGGCTGCGGACACAGTCTGGAAGCTCACACTCGGGAACGTATGCCGCGGGAGTGGACAGCAACCTCATGGAAGGTGAACTGGAGGTGAACAGGGCCGGTTCAAGGCCGCGCATAGGCCGTGTCGATGCTGGCCACACTGAAGCCCAGATTCTCGTATGTGCGCAGCGCTGCTGCGTTATCGGACTCGACGTAGAGCATCACGGTCGGCTCATCGTGTCCGGCCAACCGCTGCGCTAGATAGCTAACACCGACGCCTGTGAGCGCCTTGCCCAAACCCCGACCCTGGGCCGCCGGATCGATGCCGACCACGTACACCTCGCCTAGACCCGGCCGGTCCGCATGGACCTTCGTCCAGTGAAATCCCAGTAACTGGGCCGACGTCTCGTCGAGAGCCAGGAAGATCCCCTCGGGGTCGAACCACGCCTCCGAGCGACGGGCGGCGATGTCAGCCTCGGTCCAACCGCCCTGCTCGGGATGCCAGGAGAAGGCAGCGTTGTTGACCCTCAGCAGTTCAGGATCGTCGGAGGGACCTTCGTAGGTTCGGATGACGACGCCCTCGGGAAGGACCAGGTCCGGCAAGTCATTGAGTGGACGACTCATCTGCATCAATTCGCGGACCGTCGTCATTCCGAGTGCGGCGGCCGCCGCCCGGGCCGCCGGTCGAGTGCCGTGTGCCCAGAACCGGACGTGCCCGTCAGTTCGATCGGTGGCAGCCGTGAGCAGCGCCGCGCCGATACCCCTTCGCCGGAAGTCGGGATGCACGACGAGCTCGCCCATCGCTTCGGGCTCGACGCTGTCCCCTCCGGGACTCAGATTCAAGTAGCCGGTGATCCCACCGTCGTCGCCAAGAGCGATCAGGTGACCGGTGCGCACGTCGGGCAGTTCCCGGAGGACCTGCTCCCCCACCGGAGCGATGCCGTCAGTTTCGGTGGCCACCGCGATCAGTCGTCGGATCCGCTCTTGCTGATCCGACGTCAGAGCTGTGTGCCAGGCGGGCGCGATCACTGACTGCGCAGCGGATGCGACAACGAATCCGCCAGGTTGCCGTCATCCACCTCGAAGCCATCGGACTCGTCGCCATCCGCCACTTCGCCATCCGCCAATTCGTCGTCGACGAAGTCCGGTCCTTCGGCTTGCGGGCGACCGCGAGCCGGGCGGACCGCCTTGTAGCCGACGTTGCGAACCGTCCCGATGAGCGCTTCGTATTCCGGGCCGAGCTTTGCTCGTAGCCGCCGCACGTGGACGTCTACCGTGCGGGTGCCACCGAAGAAGTCATACCCCCACACCTCCTGCAGCAACTGGGCCCGGGTGAACACCCGGCCGGCATGCTGCGCAAGGTATTTGAGTAACTCGAATTCCTTGTAGGTCAGGTCGAGGGGGCGCCCGCGCAGTCGCGCGGTGTAGGTGCCCTCGTCGATGATCAACTCACCCAAACTGACCTTGCCAGCGCCCTGTTGTCCAGCGGCACCACCGCGACGGCCGGTGAGCAGACGCAACCGGGCATCGATCTCAGCCGGTCCAGTGCTGGGCAACAGGATTTCGTCGAGCCCCCAGTCAACGTTCACCGCGACCAGTCCGCCCTCGTTGACTACGGCGACCACCGGAACCGAAGTCCCGGTACTGCCGAGCAGACGGCACAGTCCGCGGGCGGCCGCCAGATCGGTCCGCGCGTCCACGATCGCGACGTCGGCGTTGCCCGCCTCCAGCAGCGACGACACTTCGCTTGGCACGCACCGCACGTTGTGCGCCAGCAGCGACAACGAGGGCAAGACCGACTCAGGACGCGGGTCGATGGTGAGAAGTAGCAGGTCCAACAGGGTCTCCAACACTGGGGCAGATCTCCCCAGAATCCGGCTATGGGCCTCCCAACTCTAACCCGCGACCAGCAAGTTAGCCGACTTGAGCAGTTTGCCGGGCCATCCCGGGCGACAATGTGCGCGTGCGCAAACTCCTGATCGCTGTGTTCGCGGCGGTCATGGTGATCCTCGGCGGGGCAGTAGGCGTCGACTTCGGGACGACAGTCTTCGCGGAGTATCGCCTGGCCCGTACCGTCCGCCACGTCGCAGATTTGTCGTTCGATCCGTCGGTGGCGATTCTCGGGTTCCCCTTCATCCAGCAGGCAATGCAGCACCACTACGACGAGATCGAGATCAAGGCCAACGGGGTGCCCCGGGCGGTTATCGGTAAGGCCTCGTTGGAGGCCACCATGCATTCCGTCGATCTGACGCACGCATCATGGCTGATCAGGCCCGATGCTGAGCTGCCACTGGGCAAGCTGGAGAGCCGGATCATCATCGCCTCAGGCCACCTCGGGCGCTACATCGGCATCAACGACCTGATGGTTGAGGCCCCTTCCAAAGAGACCAATGACGCCACCGGAGGGACCACTGAGTCAGGAATCTCCGGGAGCCAGGGCCTGGTCTTCACCGGCACGCCGAAAAAGGCCGGCTTCGACAAGCGGGTCAGTGTGACGGTGGACCTGTCCATGGCAGGTCCCGACGACACGACACTGGTGTTCACCGCCACCGACGTCCAAATCGGTCCCGGCACCGCAGACCAGGCAGTGCCAGACGACAAGAAGGCCGCGGTGCTTGCTGCGTTCACCGGAACCCTGCCCGGGCAGCGGCTGCCCTTCGGAGTCCGGCCCACCACCGAAGGCGCTCGAGGATCCGATGTGATCATCGAGGGCATCGCTTCGGGAGTAACCGTCCGCCTGAATGAGTTCAAACAATCATGAGCTCCGAATTGATCACCGCGGTGGTGGCCTTAGCCGCCGCACTGGGTGTCGCGGCCGTCGCCGGCATCCTGCACAACCGCCGTTCCGGGGTACTGCGGCACACCGGCGACAGCCCGGCGACCCCGGAACTGGACATCAGCGATCTCGGTCTTTCCCGGACCGGGCCGACGGTGGTGCATTTCAGCGCAGTGTGGTGCGGACCGTGCGCCGGTGTACGCCGAGTGGTCCACCAGGTCTGCGCCGACCTGCCTCAGGTCACTCACGTCGAGATCGATATGGACGCCAATCCTATTGCAGCCCGCAAGCTTTCGGTGCTGTCACTGCCCACGACGTTCATCTTCGACGCAACGGGACAGCAGCGCTTCCGCACGGCGGGCGTTCCTAAGGCGGCTGATCTGCGGTCAGCCCTCGAACCTCTATTAGCCTGACAACCGATCCTTGGGTAACATGACCTCCGTGCCTTCCCGCTTTGAGCTGATGCTCACCAAGCGCCGTGCAGTTGATCTGTGCCGCGTCGCGGGTTGCTGCTGTTGTTGTAGCTGCTGAGCAGCCGCGCACCTACCTAGTTCGCGCCGCCGCTCGCGGAGTAAGCCATCTTTCGGCTTTTCTGCTTCCAGTCCGTCCAGCAACAGGAGTATTTGCATGTCGACCAATACCACCACCTCGGCCGCACCCGCTCAGGTCGATGTCCGCGGCCCCCGCTTCGCGGCGTGGGTCACCACAGCCGTTCTGATCGCAGTGCTCATCGCCTCGGTGTTCAGCACAGTCGCCGCGACGGTCATCCTCGCTGTCCAGGCCGTCGCCTTCGCCATCGGCGCTCTGCGCGGGCCACGCCAGCATCCTTACGGCCTGATCTTCGCCAAGCTGGTGGCACCCCGGATCAGCCCCGCCACCGAGCGGGAACCGGTGCCACCGCTCAAATTCGCACAATTGGTGGGCTTCATCTTCGCCGCAGTCGGGGTGGCCGGATTCGCGCTCGGCGCGCCGCTCCTCGGCATAGCCGCGACGGCGTTCGCCTTGTTCGCCGCCTTCCTCAATGCGGCATTCGGAATCTGCCTGGGCTGCCAGATTTACCCTTTGGTCACCCGGTTCCGTAGCAATCCGAAGGGATCTCACTGATGGCTCGCTCAGATGTCCTGGTCTCGGCCGACTGGGCCGAGAGCAATCTCGACACCCCCAACGTCGTCCTCGTCGAGGTCGACGAAGACACCAGCGCCTACGACGACGGCCACATCGCGGGTGCGATCCGGCTGGATTGGCGAACTGATCTCCAAGATCCGGTGAAGCGCGATTTCGTTGATACACAGCAGTTTTCGAAGCTGCTCAGCGAGAAGGGCATCGCCAACGACGACACAGTGGTGCTCTACGGCGGCAACAACAACTGGTTCGCGGCCTACGCGTACTGGTATTTCCGCCTCTACGGCCACGAGGACGTTCGTCTCCTCGACGGCGGCCGCAAGAAGTGGGAGCTCGACGGCCGCCCGCTGTCGACCGAGACCGTCGAGCGGCGTGCCACCAGCTACACCGCGCAGACACCCGACGACAGCATTCGCGCCTACCGCGATGAGGTGATCGCCGCCATCGGCGAGAAGAATCTGGTCGACGTTCGGTCCCCGGACGAGTTCAGCGGAAAGATCCTCGCCCCCGCTCACCTGCCGCAGGAACAGAGCCAGCGGCCAGGCCACATTCCTGGTGCGATCAACGTTCCGTGGAGCAAGGCGGCCAACGAGGACGGCACGTTCAAGTCGAACGACGACCTGACCAAGCTCTACGCCGCGGCGGGCCTGGACGGCGACAAGGAAACCATTGCCTACTGCCGCATCGGTGAGCGGTCATCGCACACCTGGTTCGTGCTGCAGGAATTGTTGGGCCACCGCAACGTCAAGAACTACGACGGCAGTTGGACAGAATACGGCTCCCTGGTTGGGGCCCCGATCGAGTTGGGAAGTTGATATGTGCTCTGCACCCACCCAAGGACGGATCCTGCCCGCCGGCGTCGACCTGGAAAAGGAGACCGTGATCACCGGACGCGTGGTCGACGGTTCGGGACAGACAGTCGGCGGTGCCTTCGTCCGGTTGCTGGACTCCACGGACGAATTCACCGCCGAAGTCGTGGCCTCGGCGACCGGGGACTTCCGGTTCTTCGCCGCTCCGGGAACCTGGACAGTGCGTGCGCTGTCGAGGCACGGTAACGGCGAGGTCACTGTGGCCCCGTCCGGCGCGGGCCTGCATGAGGTCGACGTAAAGGTCGCCTGACAGCGGTAGGAGTCGGGCTAGACTCACGACCGTGGTGCTCTTCTTTGAGATCCTGCTTGTCGCCGCCACTGTGGCGATCACCTGGTTTGCGCTGTACGCGCTGTATCGATTGATCACAGACGAGTCGTGAGTTCTGACTCTGCCGCGGGCAGCGGCGATCGGGCTTCTGCCGCGGGCAGCGGCGATCGGGCTTCTGCCGCGGGCAGCGGCGATCGGGCTTCTGCCGCGGGCAGCGGCGATCGGGCTTCTGCCGCGGGCAGCGGCGATCGGGCTTCTGCCGCGGGCAGCGGCGATCGGGCTTCTGCCGCGGGCAGCGGCGATCGAGCGGTAGCTGCTGCGATCGAGCGCGCCAAAGAGACAGCCGGCCGCAATATCCCGGTCTTCGACGATCTGCCCCTTCCCTCCGATACCGCGAACCTGCGTCTGGGTGCCAACCTGAACGACGCGTTGTTGGCATTGCTGCCACTTGTCGGGGTGTGGCGAGGCGAGGGTGAAGGGCGCGGAGCGGGCGGCGACTACCGATTCGGTCAGCAGATCATCGTCTCCCACGACGGCAGCGAATACCTTAACTGGGATGCCCGCTCCTGGCGTCTCGACGAGGACGGCGGCTACGATTCGCCCGGACTGCGCGAGACCGGCTACTGGCGATTCGCCGACGACCCCAGCGATCCCAACGAGTCGACGGCCATAGAGCTTCTGCTGGCGCACTCCGCCGGCTACGTCGAACTGTTCTACGGTTCACCGATCACCCAGTCCTCTTGGGAGTTGGTCACCGACGCACTCGCCCGCAGCAAGTCGGGAGTTCTGGTCGGCGGCGCCAAGCGGCTGTACGGAATCGTTGAGGGCGGCGACTTGGCCTACGTCGAAGAGCGGGTCGACGCTGACGGCGGGCTTGTCCCCCACTTGTCCGCGCGACTCACGCGTTACGCGGGCTGATCTCATGCCGGTTCGCCGCCGACGGTAACGCGAGGGCGGAAAATCCGCGGAAATACCGCCACGGCGTTACTCCCGGCGAGCGACTCTAGTCCCGACCCGAACCCATAACCCTGCTCAGGAACTGACGGGTGCGGTCCTGCTGCGGATTGCCCAGAACCTGTTCGGGAGAGCCGGATTCGATGATCCGGCCGCCGTCGAGGAAGCACACCGTATTGGCGACCTGACGGGCAAAGCCCATCTCGTGGGTGGACATCACGATCGTGCGCCCAGAGGCGGCAAGCTCACCCACGAGATCGAGCACCTCGCCGACGAGTTCAGGGTCGAGTGCGCTGGTGATCTCGTCGAGCAGCAGCAGGCGCGGTTCGTAGGCCAGTGCCCGCGCGATCGCCACCCGCTGCTGTTGGCCGCCGGAAAGCTTGTCGGGATAGGCGCCGGCCTTTTCGGCCAGGCCCACCCGTGCCAGTAGTTCCCGTCCACGTTCCTCCGCATCTTTGCGGTCGCTGCCGTGAACGACCCGCGGCGCTAGGGTGACGTTGTCGAGGACCGTCATGTGTGGAAAGAGGTTGTAGGACTGGAAAACCATGCCCATTCTCTTCCGCGCCGCGTCGCCGTCCATCCGCGGATCGCTGATGTCGATTCCGTCGAGGAAAATCTGCCCGTCGTCGATATCCTCCAGCAGATCCACACACCGCAACAGCGTCGACTTGCCCGATCCCGACGCGCCGATCAGCACGACGACCTGATGTTCGGCAACGTCGAGATCCACGCCACCGAGCACCACGCGCTCGCCGTAGCTCTTGACGAGGCCCTGCACTGACAGGACTGGCGCACTCATAGCGCACCCTGCCTGGTAGCTGCTCGCCGCGAAGCCCAGTCGGCCAGGCGTGCTGATGGCACTGCCAGTAACACGAACAGCAGACCTGCCACCACGTAGGGAGTGAAGTTGTAGCTGGTGGCTGCTTCGATCTGCGCCGCCCGTACCGCGTCGACAGCCCCGAGTACCGATATCAGACCGCAATCCTTTTGCAGCGCAACGAAATCGTTGAGCAACGCCGGGGTGACGGTGCGCGCGGCCTGCGGCAGAACGACCAACCGCATAGTTCGGTGGTAGTTCAGCCCTAGTGACTTGGCGGCCGACAGTTGCGACGGATGAACAGATTCGATGCCTGCCCGGAACACCTCGGCCACGAACGCGGAATAGACCAGCACCAGCGCCAGTCCGCCCAACAACACCGGGTTGTTCGGGATTCCTCCCAAGCGCAGCCCGGGTAGCCCGAAACCCACGAGGTAGAGACAGATGATCAGTGGCAGTCCGCGAAAGAGGTCCACGTATCCGGTTGCCAACGCCCGCAACGGAAACCAGACCGGCCCGCGCAACGTGCGCACTGTCGCGATGATAAGCCCGAAAATCACGATCAGGATCTGGCAGACCACCAGAACCCGGACGTTGAGCCAGAGTCCCTCAAGAATTGCGGGCAGACTGTCCCACCCGATCTTGAAGTTGAAGAACGAGTCCCGCACCCGCGGCCACCCCGGCGACGAGGTGGTCGCGACGACGGCAACAGCCGCGAACACCAGCGTCGACAACAGGGCGACGAGCGTCGAGCGTCGGGCCCGGGAACGACGGTAGGCCTGACGTTCGATGGCGAGTGCGGTCACTTCAACTCCGGGGCGTTGCCGGCCTCAACCAGCCACTTCTGCTGCAGAGTCGTCAATGTGCCGTCCGCGCGGAGCGCGTCGACCGCACCGGACACGCACTTGGTCAGCTTGCTGTCCTTGTCGAGCACGATGCCGAACTGTTCGGCTTTCTCGGAGCCCGAGGGTAATTGGCCGACGATAACGCCGCCGGCAAGCTCATTCTGCACCTGAAATGCGGTCGCCAGGTCTAGCACTAGCGCGTCAATCTGACCGCTGGTCAGTGCTGCCTTGGCATCGTCGTTGTTGTTGTATACCGCGATGGGCTGGGCGGCATTGAGCGCTTTGGCCGCCGAGTAACTGGTGGTGCCGACTTGGGCACCGAGTTTCAGCTTCCGCAGTTGGTCGAGCGTTGTGACGCCTGCGCCGGGCGCCGACTTGATGGTCACCACAGCTTGGGTGACGTCGTAGTAGGGCGAGGAGAAGTCCACCGCGTTCTTGCGCTCATCGGTGATGGAGAACTGATTGAGATTGGCGTCGAACGTCTTGGGACCCGGCGCGATCGCAGCGTTGAACGGCACAGTCACCCACTGGACGTCGTTCGGTTGGTAGCCGAGCTTGAGGGCGACGGCGTAGGCCACCGCCGACTCGAAACCCTTGCCGTTGGACGGGTTGTTATCGACGAACCACGGCGGGTACGCCGGCTGATCGGTGCCGAAGGTCAGAAAGCCGGATCGCAGCGTCGGCATCGACGCCTTGTCACATTTGTCGCCGCCGGAGGCTGTCGGCGATTTCTCATCGACCGGGGCACAGCCTGCCAGCATTGAGACGACTACGACGGTCGTGATCAACCAATTGCGCATGCGCGGCATCATCGCGTACCCGGAGCGGCTTCGCCAGGTATCGGCTCACGACGGTTGCGTGATCGCCTGTGGATGCGCCCGCTGCAGACGGACCCCGGACATGGAGCGGCCCCCGAGCTTGGTACCTGGTCGGACAAACCGGGGGCTCGGGGGCCGGGTAGCTGCCTGGGATTCGCCGGCGCGCACATGGCACGGGAGATTCCACGGCACTTGGTGCGCCTAGCGGGCAGCCACCTCACATGTCCAAAAATTCATCAAGTTCTAGACCACCTCCTTCCCTGTGTACCGCCGACCGTACTCCCGACAACCCGGGCGTGACAACAGATTTTCGCGATCAGCGATCGGAGAAAATCGCGGCGTCGACGAGCTCCTTGAACTCAATGTCCAGAGCGTTCGGTGGCAGCAAACTTCCGTCGAGGGTGTGCACGCGAGCAGCCAGCGTCATGCTCGACACCAGCCAAACACCCTGAGCAGCAAGAAGATCCGAGGGCCGTAGCGTCTGATATGCGCAGTCATGTCCCCTGGCCCGGGCAACTGCGAAGAGCGCCTGCTGCGTGGTACCCCGCAAAATCGGTTGTGACAGTGGGGGCGTGAGCAACCGCGACGGTGCCGAACCGCCGTCGGGCGCAGTGGCGATCACCACCGTTGACCTCGGTCCTTCCAGAACACAACCCTCCGAACTGACGAAGATGACGTCGTCGGCGCCCTGACGAGCGGCATGCCGCAACGCCGCCATGTTCACCGCATAGGAAAGTGTCTTGGCCCCGGCCAGCAACCACGGCATCGCTTCGCAACCGACTGCAGGCAGGCCGCGGTCGAGCAGCACTGCGGCAATGCCGTCGCGGCGGGCGGCCGTAGCGCGGGCGGGAACGGGGTTGACGGTGATGTACGCCGTCGGGCAATCACCGCCTTCCCGGCCCCTGCTGTAGATCAGGCGCAGCGCGGCGTCGTCGGCGGTCATCGAGGTCCACTCCCCGACAGCTGTCTCGATGGCGTTGCGCCACGCAGGCAGGTCGGGCTCGGGCAGGTCCATCATCGTGGCCGACCGCGTCAGCCTCTCCAGGTGAAGGTCGATCAGACAGCCACCGCCGTCGCGAACCAACAACGTCTCGAAGATTCCGTCACCACGCACGGCAGCGAGGTCGTCAGCGAACAGCAACGGCAGGTGCGGGTCCTGAACGCACCCGTCCAAGGTGACGATCACCTGCGACGACCCGGCCATGGGCTGGAAGCCTATCCGTGCCCGTAGGGTTGACATATGTCGGCAGTACCAACCCCCAGCAGTTCTCCTGATGCCGGCGCAACCTGGCACTACGGAGACCCGTTCGGCGAACAGCGTGCAGCCGAACACGACGCGGTGGTGGTGGATCGCTCACACCGCGCGGTCGTGACGTTGACCGGAACCGACCGGAAAAGCTGGTTGCACTCGATCTCCACACAGCACGTCAGCGAGCTCCCTGAGGGCGCCTGCACACAAAACCTCAGCCTGGACGTCCAGGGCCGCGTGGAAGATCACTGGAATCAGACGGAACTGGGTGGCACGACCTATATCGATACCGAGCCCTGGCGCGGCGAACCGCTGTTGGCCTTTCTACGCAAGATGGTGTTCTGGTCCGACGTCGCGGCTGAACCGGCGGAACTCGCTGTGCTGTCATTGCTGGGTCCCCATCTGACCGATCCTGACGTCCTGGCCGCACTCGGCGTCGATGAGCTGCCAGCAGAATCAACCGCAGTGCCGCTCAGCGATGGCGGGTTCCTGCGGCGCTGGCCCACGGTAGACGCCGAGGGTCCTGAGCTCGACCTACTGGTGCCACGGTCCGAGAAGAACTCGTGGCTGCAGAAGTTGACGGCCGTCGGAGTCCGACCGGCAGGTACCTGGGCCTACGAGGCACACCGGGTTGCACACCGGCGGCCCAGGTTGGGCGTGGATACCGACGAGCGCACCATCCCGCACGAGGTCGGCTGGATCGACACCGCCGTTCATCTCGACAAGGGCTGCTATCGCGGTCAGGAAACCGTCGCCCGCGTTCATAACCTGGGGAAACCCCCCCGTATGCTGGTTCTCCTGCATCTCGACGGCACCGACGCCCGGCCCAGCGCCGGCGATCCGCTGCTGGCCGGTGGCCGAACTGTCGGCAGGTTGGGGACTGTCGTCGACCACGTCGATCTCGGGCCGGTGGCACTGGCCCTGCTTAAACGGGGGATTCCTGCCGACACGGCGTTGACCACGGGTGGGGACCACGAACTGACAGCTGTGATCGACCCCGATTCACTCCCGCCGGCAGATGTGACCGGCGCAGGTCGCCTCGCTGTGCAGCGGTTGCGTGGCGACAAGGTGTGACATTCGCCCAAGGCGAACCGGGGCTGCCACCAGATCGCAGCCGGGCACGGTAGAGTGTCAGCAGGACTGTTAAAGAAAACACCGATCGGAGCCGCCTTCTTTTGGGCCGCTCCGTTTATTGCGCGAGGGGGTTCCCCCATGGGCCGCGGCCGGGCGAAGGCAAAGCAGACCAAGGTTGCACGGGATCTTAAGTACAGCTCACCGCAGACCGACTTTGAGCGGCTTCAGCGCGAGCTGGCTGGGCGCGAGCTCACCGGGTCGGATTCGAGTGTGGCTGACGAGGTCGAAGACGACTCGTGGAGCGACGAGCGCGATTGGCGGCACTGAGCCGAGCCTTCTAGAAACGCGACTTCTAGAACCGCGAATGCCGGCCGACTAGGCGGGCTCGCGGGCCGTCTTTACCTTTGTTGACCGTTCCCAACGTCCAGCAGTTGAGGTGCCGGGCGGTCAGGATCGCCAATGCACGATCGGTGTCCTCGGGCGCGACCACGGCCACCATCCCGACGCCCATGTTGAAGGTCTTCTCCATCTCGGCGTCCTCGATGCGCCCACGCTGGGCGATCATCCCGAACACCGGTGCCGGCGTCCAGGTGCCGCGGTCCATTTCAGCGACTAGGCCATGCGGCATGATGCGCTCCACGTTGGCCGCCAAACCGCCACCCGTGATGTGGCTGAACGTGCGTACCTGGGTTTCAGCGGCCAGCGCCAGGCAGTCCCGGGCATAGATGCGCGTCGGCTCCAGCAGCTCTTCCCCGAGCGTGCGACCGAACTCCTCGACGTGGCCGGCCAGGTTCATCCGGTCAATCTCGAGCAGCACCTTGCGGGCCAGCGAATAGCCGTTGGAATGCAGGCCCGACGAGCCCATCGCGATGATCACGTCGCCAGGCCGGACCCGCTCGGGCCCGAGCACATCGTCGGCCTCGACAACTCCGACCCCCGTAGCGGAAATGTCGTAGTCGTCGGATTCCATCAGGCCGGGATGCTCGGCGGTCTCACCGCCCAGAAGTGCGCAGCCGGCGATGACACAGCCGTCGGCGATGCCGCCCACGATCGCGGCCACCCGTTCGGGAACAGTGCGGCCGACGGCGATGTAGTCCTGCAGAAACAACGGTTCGGCACCGCACACCACCAAGTCGTCGACGACCATCCCCACTAGATCCAGTCCGACGGTGTCGTGCTTGTCCATCGCCTGAGCAATGGCCACCTTGGTGCCCACTCCGTCAGTCGACGACGCCAGGAGTGGCTCGCGATAGCCACCGCGGAGAGCGAAGAGGCCGGCGAACCCACCCAGGCCACCGCGGACCTCGGGTCGGGTAGCCCGAGCGGCCAGCGGTTTGAACAACTCGACCGCACGATCCCCGGCCTCGATGTCTACCCCCGCCAATGCGTAGGAGATGCGTTCAGTCATCGGCAACAAGGCTACCCGCCGACGTTGGTGGCCAGCCAATCGTTGAGCGGCACCGCCGCGCGCAGCGTGCGGACCACGTAGTCCTTGGCCTTGGCGGTGGCCATCCATTCGTTGAGCGGCCACGTCTTCATCATGGCGATGCCCTTGTGTCGCAACAGATCTATGCGCGGATGATCCTTAGGGAAGCCTCTCGGCGCGGTCTTGAGCACATCAACGGCCATGGTCTCGTAACCGGACTTATGCAGCGCAGCGACGATCTTGGCCAACGCGGTTCCGGATTTCTCCGCGTCGATGGCTGTGCGGAAGCGCTGGAGTTGGGCAGCGTCGGGCATGTACAGACCGCTGCCGACCGACAGCCCGTCGAGCGCGAACGAGACATACCCCCTGCCGACGCGCGCAGCGCAGTTCGTCTTGTACGGGGTCTTGTCGGCGCTGAACCGGACGTCACGGTAAGGCCGGAAGATTTTCCCGGGACCGAACTCGTCGGCAAGTTCGGACAGCAGCTCCTCCATCGGGGCTTTCACAAAGCTGTCGTAGACCGCCTTGTGCTCTTGCCAGTACACCTTGGAGTTGTCGGCCTCGAGGCCTTCATAGAAGTCGATCGCCTCGTCCGGCCAACCCGTGAATGGCATCGTCCAACTCTATGGCCGCTCACTAGGTTGGTCCACCCTGTGGAATCCTGACTCGCACGAATGCGGCGCACTGGTTCCGGCTCACTGCTACGACCGCTGTCCTGGTCGCGACGCCGTTCGCGCCTGGCTCGGCCGGCGCCACACCTGGCGAGGGGGTTAGCGCGATCACGCTGGTGCAGTCCTCGCTGAACGGCAAGGACTACATCACCAAAGAGATCACCATCGCGCCGGGCGGCTCCACGGGCTGGCACTACCATCCGGGCCAGCTGTTCGGGGTGGTCCGATCCGGCACGCTGACGCACTACGGCAGCGACTGCACCGTGGACGGCGTCTACGAGGCGGGCGCTCCGATCACCGAACGCACTGGCCCGGGATACGTTCACGACGGCAGGAACGAAGGAAACGTCCCGATAGTGATGTGGGTGCTCTACATCGACCCGGCCGGCAGCCAGTTAGCGGTCGACATGCCGAACCCCGGCTGCCCCTTCTAGGGCCGGCACAGCTTCTAGGGCCGACGCAGCGCTGACGCGTTGTCGTTGTCCGCCTGGACCGCCTTGCGACGGCCGTCAGTCTCAACGATCGGCAGGCTGGTCCGCGCCGCGGTGGCCAGCATGTGCTCGACGACGTTCTTTCCGAGCGCGGCATCGCTGGGTAGCTCGATCGGGTAGTTGCCGTCGAAGCACGCACAGCACAGGCGGGACACGGGCTGTTCGGTGGCGGCGATCATTCCCTGCTGGGAGATGTATCCGAGGCTGTCGGCGCCGATTGCGTGGCGGACCGCTTCGAGCATCTCGCCCTGGTTCTGCACGGCATTCGCGATCAGCTCGGCAGGGGTGGCGAAGTCGATGCCGTAGAAGCAGGGCCAGCGCACCGGGGGTGACGCGATGCGCACGTGCACCTCGACCGCACCGGCTTCTCGAAGCATCCGCACTAGGGCTCGCTGAGTGTTGCCGCGCACGATCGAGTCGTCGACGACGATAAGACGCTTGCCGCGGATTACTTCTTTGAGCGGGTTGAGCTTGAGTCGAATACCCAACTGCCGAATCGTCTGCGAAGGCTGGATGAAAGTCCGTCCGACGTAGGCGTTCTTCATCAGGCCCTGGCCGAACGGGATCCCGGATTCCTGGGCGTAGCCGACCGCAGCAGGAGTACCGGACTCGGGAACCCCGATTACCAGATCGGCCTCGACGGGCTTCTCCCGGGCCAGCCGGCGGCCGATGTCGACGCGGGTGCCGTGCACCGAGCGCCCGACCAGAGTGCTGTCCGGGCGAGCGAGGTAGACGTATTCGAAGATGCAGCCTTTTGGCGTCGGATTAGCGAATCGGCTGGACCGAACGCCGTCTGCGTCGATGGCCAGCAGCTCGCCAGGTTCGATATCGCGAACGAACGAAGCGCCGACGATGTCGAGAGCGGCGGTCTCCGAGGCGACCACCCAGCCGCGGTCCAACCGGCCGAGCGACAGCGGCCGCACGCCATACGGGTCACGCGCCGCATAAAGGGTGTTCTCGTCCATGAAGGTCAGGCAGAACGCGCCGCGGACCGTCGGGAGAAGTGCGAGCGCTGCTTGTTCGATGCTGGTGTCCGCAGCGTCGTGGGCCAACAGCGCGCCAAGAATGTCTGAGTCGGTGGTCGCGGCACCGGGCATGTTCGGGTTGATCAGGCCTGCGTCGCGTGCGCGCGCGGCCAGCTCAGTGGTGTTGACCAAGTTCCCGTTGTGGCCCAACGCAATACCGGTACCAGCGGCGGTGTTGCGGAAAACCGGCTGGGCGTTCTCCCACGTTGTGGAGCCGGTTGTCGAATAACGGCAGTGGCCGATCGCCACGTGACCCGGCATGGCGGCGAGGGTTTGCTCGTCGAAAACCTGACTGACCAGGCCAAGATCCTTGAATACCAGCACCTGCGAGCCATCGGCAACGGCGATACCGGCTGCCTCCTGGCCGCGGTGCTGCAGCGCGTAAAGGCCGTAATAGGTAAGTTTTGCAACATCTTCGCCGGGAGCCCACACACCAAAGACCCCGCACTCTTCGCGCGGTTCGTTTTCCAAATCCAATTGACCAGTCACGATAGGGGCAACTCCGTGGCAGGGGGTGGTGGTTAGACCAGTCTACGGTGACCGACCCCATTCACAGAATCAGATCGCGATGTTCGAGTGGAGAGTTCAATCACAGTCTGCAGTCAGCGCTTAGTCATTGAGAGTCGCGAGAGGTAACCAGGCCGCGATCTCGCCAGCCCGGGAGCCCGAGAGCGCTATCCGACCGTCACTGACGGCGGCAGCCATCTTGAGCAGTCCTGCGGCCATCGCCAACCACGTCCGCGGATCGGTCTCCACCACATTCGGCGGCGTGCCGCGGGTATGCCGGGGGCCGGGAATGCATTGCACCGCAACGAACGGTGGCACCCGTACTTCGACACTGGCGCCCGGCGCGATTGCTGCAAGGGTGCGGGCGGTCAGCCGAACCGCCGCCGCGATGGCCGCCCGATCCGGGGCAGGGGCGGACTCGTCACGAAGCCAGGGCTCGATCGCCAGGATTGCCGCGCGGACGGCAGCCGGCTCAGGAGGTCGGGGCGACACCGGTCGGGGTCAGAGTGAACGGCAGCCAATAGGTGCCCGGACCGTCGCCAGCGCAACCCGGCCCCGTGACGGTGAAGGTCCGCTCACCGTAGTAGATGCCACCGCCGAGCGGCCTCAGGAAGTCACTGCGAACCGACGGGGTGGTGCCGCCGCCGTCGCAATGGAACGGGTAGTCCGAACTCGACTCCCATTGGAAGCCGTTCCATCGATAGTCGTACAGCGCTGGGGCATTGGGATTCTCAGCGAGGTCGGTCAACCGGAACCAGTGCGCTGTGCATCCGCTTGCATCGCAGTCGGTGGTGAAGCTCGCCGCTTGCGTCGAGGGGTCCGACGGTTCAGGGCTGCCGTTGAACGTCTGTCGGGAGTGGTCGAGAAAAGTCTCGTACGTGCCGTTGATCGGCGCCGGGTCCGCAGGGTCCGCGTGCGCTACCGGTGCCACCACCAGTGCGAGGGCGGCCAGACCCGCCCGCGAGCAGGCACTAAAGCCCCGCACGCCTCGGCGTGTCGGGGGCTTTGGTGTCAGCTCGCGCATCACGCCACTGTACTGCCGGACTGTTCCGCCTGTTGCCACGATTTGGGCGCCCAAATCTCACTGGAATTCGGGTCCGTGCGCCGCGATCAGGGTGTCCAGCTGCTGGCGGATCCGCTCGGTGTCGGCTGGGGTCCAGCCGTCGGGTGCGGCGACCGCGACCCAACCGTCGAGTTGGCTTCTACCGTAGTTATGGCCATGCCCGGACGGCGACGTCTGAGCGCTGCCGGCGCTGCTGAGCAGATCCGCAGTGACTTGCCAGAACGTCACTATCGGATACCAACGCATCGCGGAGCTGCGGTCGAAGCCAGGCCTTTCGGCCAGCCAGTCCGGCCGTTCGAAGAGCAGATCCAGCGACACCCAGACGACTGGGTCGGACGGATGCTGCAGGAACAGGACCCGCGTGCCGGTCCACGGTGGCGCTGCCACTCTGGCAATCTCAGCCGGACTCGAGGCCTGCGCGAAGCGCACCACCCGGCCGTTGTCGTAGCGCGGCTGCACCTCGGGTGTGCCGGGGTCGCGCCGGATGGTCAACGCCTTCCACAGCTGACTGGGATTCGGCGGCCCGACCCATAACACCGACGAGAAATCCTGGGCCGCCACGTCGGGCAGATATCCGAACGCGCCCTGACCCCCCAGGGAGCCCAAGCTCTCGCCATACAACGCAAGCTTTGGTCGCGTGTTCTCCGGCCATTGCAGCCAGCGCCCGCGGATCCCGTCGATCATCGTCTTGCCGGCGACCCTCGACTTCTCCTGGTCCGCGAGAAACGAAATCCAGCTGGGCAGGTAGGAGTACTGCATCGCCACCAGAGCGGTGTCGCCGTTGTACATCGATTCGATCGCCCGCGCGGCAACAGGATCAACCCAGCCAGTCCCGGTGGTGGGGATGATGACCAACAGCTTGCGTTCAAAGGCCCGGGTCCGCTGCAACTCACTGAGCAGCACTGACACTTGGCCTGCCATGGTGTCGGCGGACTGCAAGCCGGCATAGATGCGGATCGGCTCTTTGGCGGGACGGCCGTTGAGCTTGGCCAGCTCGTCAGCATCGGGGCCGGTACCGACGAAGTTGCGGCCCTGGTATCCGAGCGTGTCCCACGGCACGAAAGACTCTGTGCTGCCGGACCTCTCGGACATCTTCGGCTGCTCCACTCCAGCCCGAGTACCGGAGTTCTGCGTCTCGAACACCGCACTGGCGCCCGCGATAAATCCGCGGACCAGCACCCCGTTGACCAATGTGAGGACCAGAACCACGACGATGGCGGTACCGATGAACATGGCGACTTCGTCGTTGACATCCCAGCGCCGAATCATCAAGCGCGCCAGCAACTTGATCGCATCTTTGATCACACGCGCCGCAGCGATCAACAGCGACCCCGTGATGACCGCGACCAGCAGTGCGCGCAGGTATTCGGCAGTACTCGGGCCGCCGAAGCCCATCAGCTCTGAAATTTGACGTTGCCAGGCCGCGGCGGGAACAACCATCAGTACGCAGGCGGTAATGGCCGCAATGACGGTCCCAGCTTTCAGGCCGTACAGCACTTTCGGGCCGGGCGGCCACCAGTTGCGATGGTGCAGTGCCACCCGGTGCAGCACTTTCCCGATCACTACGCCAATCCCGTAGCCGATCCCTGCGTTGATGCCCCCGATGACACCTGCCAGCGTCCAATCGCGAGGCATCAGCGAAGGAGTCAGCGACAGGCAGAAGAACAACGCGCCGAAGGCGATTCCGACGAAGTCGAGCCGCACCAGACTCCAAGACCACTCGACGAAAGACTCTCGGCGGCTGGTCATCCGAATAGGGCGGGCAGCACCCCTTCGGACGTGCTGCGCAGCTCCTCCAGCGATACCGAGAACAACCCTTGTACTTCAACCGAATCCGCACCTGGATCGGAGACACCGATTCGGGTCGCAGGAAGGTTCCGTGCTTCACACATGGCTTTGAATCGGCTCTCCTCGGTGCGCGGTATTGCCACCAGAACGCGTCCAGCGGATTCCGAGAAGAGGAAGACGAACGGGTCGACATCAGCAGGAAGCACCATGCGGCAACCAGTTTCACCGGCCAGCGCCGCTTCAATCACAGCCTGGATCAGCCCGCCCTCGCTCAGGTCATGCGCGGCCGAAGCCAAACCGTCACGGGAGGCTGCCGTGAGCACTTCAGCCAGGAGCTTCTCTCGGGGAAGGTCGACCGCAGGCGGTACTCCGCCGAGGTGGTCGCCAGTGACTTGCGCCCAGATCGAACCGTCGAACTCGTCGCGGGTGTCGCCAAGCAGGAAGAGAGTCTCGCCGGGCTCATTGCCGAGTCCTGTTGGCAAGCGGCGTCTGACGTCGTCCAAAACCCCCAGCACCCCGACTACCGGGGTAGGCAGGATCGCCGTCGCGCCGGTCTGGTTGTAGAAGCTGACGTTCCCACCCGTCACCGGAATGCCAAGGGCCACACAACCATCAGCCAGACCACGGACAGCTTGGGAGAACTGCCACATCACGCCCGGGTCTTCAGGCGAACCGAAGTTCAGGCAGTCAGTGACCGCGACCGGCGTGGCACCGGTGACGGCGACGTTGCGATACGCCTCGGCCAACGCCAACTGAGCACCCGTGTACGGATCCAGTTTGGTGTAGCGCCCGGAGGCGTCGGTCGACACCGCGATGCCGCGGCCGGTGGTTTCGTCGATGCGCAGCACTCCGCCGTCGGCGTGTTCGGCGAGAACGGTGTTTCCGCGGACGTACCGGTCGTACTGCTCGGTGATGAACGCCCGGCTACACAAGTGCGGACTGCCCAGCAGCGCAAGCACAGTCGCACGCAACTCATCACCGGTTGAGGGCCTAGGCAGCCTGGCGGAAGTGTCGGCCGTCAGCGCATCCTGCCAATCCGGGCGTGCCACCGGACGCTGGTAGATCGGGCCCTCGTGGGCGACCGTGCGCGGTGGGACGTCGACGACCGTCTGGCCGTGCCAAGTGATCTCCAGCCGACCACCGTCGGTGACTTCGCCAATGACCGTCGCTAAGACGTCCCACTTGCGGCACACCGCCATGAACTTCTCGACGTTCGCCGGCGTGACTACTGCGCACATACGTTCCTGCGACTCGCTGGAGAGCACCTCAGCGGGCGTCATATGGGAGGCCCGTGTCGGCACCTTCTCCAGCTCGATCGCCATACCGCCATCGCCAGCAGACGCCAATTCCGATGTAGCACAAGATAATCCAGCGCCACCCAAGTCCTGGATGCCGACCACCAGGCCGCCCGCGTAGAGCTCCAGGCAGCACTCGATGAGCACCTTCTCCATGAAGGGGTCACCGACCTGAACGCTCGGGAGCTTCTTGCGGCCCGGGCCTGAGCCCTCGTCTCCACCAAAGGTGTCCGATGCCAAGACCGAAACCCCGCCGATGCCGTCGAGACCGGTTCGGGCGCCGAACAGGATGATCTTGTTGCCGGTGCCCGATGCGAAGGCCAGGTGCAAATCTTCCTTACGCAGCACACCCACGCACAGCGCATTCACCAAGGGATTGCCGGCGTAGGACGCGTCGAAGATGGTCTCGCCGCCGATGTTGGGCAATCCCAACGAGTTTCCGTAACCACTGATGCCCCGCACCACGCCGTCGAGAACCCGTCGGGTGTCTGGGGCGTCGGCGGCGCCGAACCGCAACTGGTCCATCACCGCAACGGGGCGCGCACCCATCGCCATGATGTCGCGAACGATCCCGCCGACACCAGTAGCCGCACCCTGATACGGCTCGACGTAGGACGGATGGTTATGGGATTCGACCTTGAAAGTGACGGCCCAACCGTCGCCGATGTCGACTACGCCGGCGTTCTCGCCGATGCCGGCGAGCATCGTTTTGCGCATATCGTCAGTGGTGGTCTCACCGAAGTAGCGCAGGTGGACCTTGGAGGATTTGTAGGAGCAGTGCTCGCTCCACATCACCGAATACATCGCGAGTTCGGCATCGGTGGGCCTGCGGCCCAGGATTTCGCGGATCCGCTGGTACTCGTCATCTTTGAGACCGAGTTCACGGAAGGGTTGCGGATGGTCGGGTGTGGTCGCGGCACGCGCGACGGAGTCGACGTCGGCCATCATTTCAGCACATCACCGGCGCGACGCAGAACACGTTGGCGTCGGGATCCTCCAGGACCACCCACCCGAACTCGCCGAACGAGTGGCGTCCTGTCTCAGTGGCACCGAGGCCGATGAGGCGGGCGACTTCGGCTTCCATGTCAGCGGCTGAGAAGTCGAGGTGGATCCGGGTCTTGCCGGGCGTCGGGTCGTCTACCCGCTGAAAACCCAGTCTGGGACCTTCGGCATGGGCGACGATGACGAATTCGCCGGGCACCACAGGGATCACCTTTCCGCCAAGCGCGGTGGACCACCAGCCTGCGAGTCGGTCCGGGTCGGTGCAGTCGTACGTCACCATTTCCACGGTGAGCTTGCCGTCCATGGTGTTCACCATACGGCGGCGTCGAGACCGACGTTTTGTAGGTCTCGTCTCGACTTTCTTCGCCTGTTTGTTGGTTTGGGCGTTAAGGGCGTTAGGAAAGAAACGCCTTCAGGGCGGCGGCATAGGACCCGACGTCGGATGCGCCCATCAGTTCGCGGGCTGAGTGCATTGCCAACTGAGCGGCACCGACGTCCACCGTTGGAATGCCGGTGCGCGCCGACGTCATCGGACCGATCGTCGACCCACACGGCAGATCGGCCCGGTGTTCGTAGCGCTGCAGGGGCACTCCGGCCTGGCGACACGCCAATTCGAACGCCGCGGCCGTCCGCCCGTCGGTTGCGTACCGCAGATTGGGCTGCACCTTTAGCACTGGCCCGCCGTTGACCGCAATCAAGTGGCCGGGTTCGTGCCGGTCGGGGTAGTTCGGGTGGGTGGCGTGCGCCATATCCCCCGAGGCGACCATCGACACCGTCAGCCGACGCAGGAAATCTTCGCGATCACCCCCGGCCGCCAACACGATGCGCTCCAGAACCGTCAGCAGCAGGTCGGACTGCGCGCCGTGGTCGGAGGTCGAACCGACTTCCTCATGATCGAACAACGCCAGGACCGGTAGGTAGGCGCTCGGCTCGGCGGCCAGGAATGCCTCCAGCCCGGCGTAGCAAGTGCCCTGGTTATCGAGTCGCGGCGCGCTGACCAGATCACCATCGACCCCTATGACCGCCGATGGGCAGAGGTCGTGCGTCATCAGGTCCGCGGAAAGTACGTCAGCTTCCGGAACACCGGCCCGGTCGGCAACGAACGCCAGAAACGACCTTGGCGCGTCACCCACGCTCCACACCGCGTTGACGTGTCGCTGCGGGTCCAGCGTCACCGACCCGCGGTTCTCGGAGAGGTGGATCGCCAGCTGCGGCACCCGCAGGATCGGCTCGTCGATGCGCACCAACTGGTGACTGACGCCGCCGTCGGCCGTGGCGTCCCGCACCGACAGCCGACCACTAATCCCGAGATCGCGGTCCAACCAGGAGTTGAGCCACGCGCCGCCATAGGGTTCCAGCGCGACGATGCGCCAGCCCGCCACCACCCGGTCGGGGTGCTGCTTGACCCGCAGGTTCGGACTATCGGTATGCCCGCCGATGATGCGAAACGGACGGTCGGCAGCGCTCTGCCAGGCAACCAACGACCCCGCCCGCACAGTGAAGTAGTGGCCCCCATCGTCCGTGTCGCCCTGATCGGGCCATCGGTCGGATTCGGAGAGCTCGGTGTAGCCGGCGTCGCGCAGACGCCCGGCCACCGTCGCGCAGACGTGGAACGGCGACGGCGATGCGTCGATGAATTCACACAAACCCCGGGCACTGGCCTCAGTCGACATGTTCACCATCATGGCCGACGAAGGTCCAGGTAAGGTCACCCTGTGTCCTCCCCCCAACCGCAATCGGTACTGGCGCCGCTGACACCCGCCGCCATCTTCATGGTCGCGACAATCATTGAAGGTGAAGAGGAAACGGTTCATGAAGCACTGTCCGGCCTCGCTGGTCAGGTGCGTGCCGTCGGCTTCCGGGATCCCAGCAAGCACCTTTCACTGGTGACCTCGATCGGGTCCGATGCCTGGAACCGGCTGTTCTCCGGACCACGGCCGGCCGAGCTGCACCCCTTCGAGGAGTTGTCCAGCGGGCGCCACCGCGCCCCGTCCACACCCGGTGATCTGTTGTTCCACATCCGCGCCGAGGTGCTCGACGTCTGCTTCGAACTTGCCGGTCGGATCGTCAAGGCGATGGGTGGTGCGATCAACGTCGTCGACGAGGTGCATGGGTTCCGCTACTTCGACAATCGCGATCTGCTCGGGTTCGTCGACGGGACCGAAAATCCGGACGGGCCAGTGGCGGTCCACGCCACCGCGATTGGCGACGAAGACCCAGACTTCACCGGCGGCTGCTACGTGCACGTGCAGAAGTACCTGCACGACATGCCTGGGTGGGAATCGCTGTCCGTCACTGAGCAGGAGCGGGTCGTCGGCCGCACCAAGCTCGAGGACATCGAACTCGACGATGAGGCAAAGCCCGCCAATGCGCACACCGCCCTCAACGTCATCGAGGATGAGGACGGCAACGAGCTCAAGATCGTGCGGGCCAACATGCCGTTCGGCGAGGTCGGCAAGGCTGAGTACGGCACGTATTTCATCGGCTACTCCCGCACCCCGGCAGTGACCGAGAGAATGCTGCGCAACATGTTCATCGGGGATCCACCCGGAAACACCGACCGCATCCTGGATTTCTCGACCGCGGTCACCGGCACCATGTTCTTCACCCCATCCGCCGATTTCCTCGGCGATCCACCGCCGCTGCCCGACGCTGAAACGGACAAGGCCGCATCTGATCTTCCCGATCCACCCGCAACCATCCACAACGGATCACTGGCCATCGGCAGCCTGAAAGGACAGCCTTCATGAACAACCTCTACCGCGACCTCGCACCGATCACCGCGGCCGCCTGGGCCGAGATCGAGAACGAGGCGACCCGGACGTTCAAGCGGAACATCGCCGGGCGTCGAGTGGTCGATGTCTGCGAGCCCACCGGGTCAGACACTGCCGCGGTAAGCACCGGTCATCTGTCCGACCTCACTGCACCCGGCGAAGGTGTGGTTGCCCACCTGCGCACCGCCCAGCCGCTAGTGCGTCTGCGGGTGCCATTCACTTTGTCGCGCACCGCGATTGACGATGTTGAGCGTGGCGCGCAGGACTCCGACTGGGATCCGGTCAAGGAGGCCGCGACCCAGCTTGCATTCGTGGAGGACCGGGCGATCTTCGAGGGGTATGCCGCAGCATCGATTCAGGGAATCCGTAGCTGCAGCTCCAATCCCGAGCTCAAGGTCCCGGAGGATCCTCGGCTCTTCCCCGACGTCATCGCTCAGGCGCTGTCCGCCTTGCGGTTGGCCGGCGTCGACGGACCCTACTCGATCCTGCTGTCGGCCGATGCCTACACCGCGGTCAGTGAAACCACCGCGCACGGGTATCCGATTCGCGAGCACCTCAACCGCCTGGTACACGGTGACATCATCTGGGCGCCGGCCATCGACGGCGCATTCGTGCTCAGCTGCCGCGGCGGCGATTTCGACCTGCACCTGGGCACGGACGTGGCGATCGGCTACCTGAGCCACGACGCTGAGAATGTGCAGCTGTACATGGATGAGACGTTGACGTTCCTCTGCCACACCGCGGAGGCTTCGGTCGCGCTGGCGCCTTAGTTAGCCCGCCGAGCAGTCACTACGGCCCCACACGCCTCGGCGTGTCGGGGCCGTTAGTGACTGCTCACGCCGAGGACTGCATCGAGCGCTGAATAGAACATCCCGAGCCCGTCGTCCGACGGGCCGGTCAACGGCTCGGTGGCGTGTTCGGGGTGCGGCATCAGGCCCACTACGCGGCCGTTGGCCGAGCTGACGCCGGCAATGTTGCGCATCGAGCCGTTGGGGTTGTCGGCGTAGCGGAACACCACGCGCCCCTCGCCTTCGAGTTCGTCGAGCACTTCGTCGCTGGCGACGTAGCGGCCTTCACCGGACTTCAGGGGGACCAGCAGTTCGGCACCCTGCTCGTACCGTGACGTCCAAGCGGTGCTGGTGGTCGCGACCTGCAGCCATACATCCCGACAGACAAAGTGCAGACCGGCATTACGTGCCAGCGCACCGGGCAGCAAGGCCGCCTCGCAGAGCACCTGAAAGCCGTTGCAAATCCCTAGAACTGGCATTCCATTATTGGCAGCGGTGACGACCTCACCCATGACGGGCGCAAACCGGGCGATGGCTCCGCACCGCAGGTAATCACCGTAGGAGAAGCCGCCGGGTACCACTACGGCATCGACACCCTTGAGGTCGGCATCGGCGTGCCACAGGTTGACAGCTTCCGCCCCGGAAAGGCGCACAGCGCGCGCAGCATCGACCTCGTCGAGTGTGCCGGGGAAAGTGATGACCCCGACGCGGGCGGTCAAGACTTGTCCCCCGCCGGTTCCCGACTCACGCTCCAGTCTTCAATCACAGTGTTTGCCAAGAGCGACTCGGCGATCTCGGCGAGCTCCTCGTCGCTGACCGAGTCGTCGACCTCAAGCTCAAAACGCTTGCCCTGCCTGACTTCTGCGACACCGGCATGTCCGAGCCGGCCGAGCGCACCGACGATCGCCTGACCCTGAGGGTCGAGAATCTCGGCTTTGGGCATCACGTTGACTACGACCCGGGGCACTGACGCTCCTCGCTGACCTTGAACTGAATGCGGCTCAACTGTACCGGCGGCCGGCGCAACCCTGCGCTACGGGCACGACCCGATGTAGGCGGCGCACAACGGCGCCCCGAGCGCATCGAGAACCGTCGTGTCGGTTACCGACGGCCACGGGGTCAACGGTGGTGACGTCGACCAGAGGGCCAGTTCGGTCACCGTGCTGTTCGCGGGATTGGCCACCAGATATTGGTGCAGGATCGTCGGCCCGCTGATCACCGCGGCCAGCCGCGCTGGTTCGTCAACTGTCAGCGACGGTGAGGAGTCCGGCGCCGTCCGCTGACACGCCCGCAGCGCTGCTACGGCGTTGTTGAACATGTCCTGCGCGAGCGGGCCACCGCGCCAGGTTTCACCGCGCCAGTGCACCACCTGGGCCTGCAGTTGCCATTGCGCCTCCGGGTTGACCACCACCGCCCGTTCCGAAACCGCATACGCCCGGGGGTCTTGCGGCAGTGACGCCGTCCCACACAACTCTTCGAAGCGGAACTTCGGAGGAGTGGCGGTCACCGCCACCGCGGCCAGCGCGGGCCAGGTGTACTTGGTGTTCAGCGGGATTTCCGACGTCGTAATCCAGGCCGCGTCGGGGATTCGGTCACAGGCCGGTGGGCAGGTGTCGGGTTCGGCGACAGCGGGCGGCGACCCCGCCACCCCAGCTGCCAGCCCGCAGGCCACCAACACCACCACCATCAGCATTCGCATCGTCATGCCCCCCTGAGCGCACAATCGTAAACATGGAATTGACCCATTTCGGACATTCATGTCTTCTCGCGGATTTCGCCGGCACCACCGTGTTGTTCGACCCGGGGAACTTCTCCCATGGATTCGAAGGCATCACGGGTTTATCGGCGATCCTGATCACCCACCAGCACGCCGATCACGCCGATCCGGCGCGGCTACCCGCGCTGGTCGAGGCCAACCCCGATGCCGCGTTATATGCGGACCCGCAGACCGCCGCTCAACTCGGCGGCGGCTGGACATCATTGGCGGCCGGCGATTCGGTGCCGCTCGACGGGCTGACCATTCGCGGCGTCGGCGGCCGTCACGCCGTCATTCATCCGGAAATCCCGGTCATCGACAACACCTCGTATCTGATCGGAGATTCGACGCACCCCGCCCGGTTGATGCATCCGGGGGACGCGTTGTTCGTTCCGAACGAACCCGTCGACGTGCTGGCCACTCCGGCCGCCGCACCGTGGATGCGGATCGCGGAGGCCGTGGACTACCTCCGCGCCGTGGCCCCGGCTCGCGCGGTGCCGATCCATCAGGCGATCATCAATCCGGAAGCGCGCGGCATCTACTATGGGCGGCTCACCGAGATGACCAATACCGACCTCACGGTGCTGACCGAAGAGCAGGCAGTCCGATTCTGAATCGGCTTAACCCAGAAGGAAATTGCCCATGAGCGCAGCGGACCTAACCGCATTGTTCGGGCTCGCCGGAAAGACCGCCCTGGTCACCGGTGGCACCCGGGGAATCGGGTTGATGATCGCCCGCGGTCTGCTACAGGCCGGGGCCAGTGTCGTGGTCAGTTCCCGCAAGCAGGATGCGTGCGACTCGGCTGTATCGCAATTGTCGGAGTTCGGCTCTGTTCGCGCTGTAGCGGCGGACTTGTCTTCTCAGGACGAATGCCAGCGGTTGGCCGGCGAAGTGCTGGCCGATACTGACGAGTTGCACATCCTGGTCAATAACGCGGGCGCAACGTGGGGCGAACCGCTGAACACCTTTCCCAGATCCGCGTGGGACAAGATTCTCGACCTCAACCTGAAGTCACCGTTCTGGATGATTCAGTCGCTCGGCGACGCCCTGAGACGAGCGGGCACGCACGACGACCCTGCCCGCATCATCAACATCGGCAGCGTCGATGCCATTCATGTCAGCTCGATGCACACCTACTCCTACGCCGCTAGCAAGGCAGGGCTTCACCAACTCACCCGGGTTCTCGCCAAAGAACTTGGTCCGCAGCACATCACGGTCAATGCGATTGCACCCGGACCGTTCCCGTCGAAGATGATGGCAGCCACACTCGACGCATTCGGCGAAGCCATCGCCGCCGCAGTTCCCACGAAGCGAATCGGTCGTGATGACGACATGGCCGGTATCGCGGTATTTCTCGCGAGCCGGGCAGGGTCTTACGTCAACGGCGCGATCATCCCAATCGACGGCGGGCTTGCTACTACGGCCAGCGCCACGTGAGTCAGGCGGCGCGCCTGTCTTGTTGTGCTGCGCCCCAGCGATACACATCTGGCGCGCAGCCATTCATCAATGCGAGGTCGACCGCGTCGAGCATGGCCTGACACGACCCGCTCTTGCTGAGTTGCCGGCCAGCGATTGCCAGCCTGACCATCCCCCCGCGCCGTGCCGTCCGCTCGGCGGAGAGCACCAGAGTTCGGCACCACCAGGGCTCAGTGCGGAATCCCGCACCGATACCGAGCACCCGAGCGCGTTCGGTGCTTCCAGAAGCCAGGTCAGTGACGCCATGCAGACCGGCCAGCACCCGAAATCCATTTCGTGGCAGAGCTTTGACGGCGCCTTCCGAGACCGTCCAGCCCGGCGCGGCGAATAGCCTGGTTCGCAGCCCGACGTGTTCGAGTATCCGGTCAGCGCCCATCAGTCTGAGATTTGCCTCGTGCGCCGGTAGCCTCGCGAACTCGCCCTTTCTCTTTCTGGTGGGCGCTGCGTCGTAGCCGTGTAGTACGACGGCGTCGCCCGCCTCCCGGCGGCTGGTCACCCATTCGACGGTGACCGGGTCTGCTTCTAGGCGGTAGCCATCCTTCAGTCGGGGGGCAACCAGGAGCGACAGCGGCACACCGCGGCTCTCCAGAAGAGTGCTGAATTGATCGACGTCGCAAAGGGTCCGGTCGTTGATTCCGGATACCGAGACGACGAGCCTTCCTGCAAGTTGTCCTGCCATATCGCCAGTGTGGCAATGCCAGGTGTCCAAACGGTGTCTGGCACTAGGACGTCAGGCGTCAATCTGGAGTGTGCCCTGAATTATGCGCTGCCCTGCCGAAGCGCTCGCGGTCAGCGGTCGCCAACAGCCAGGCGTATTGGTATGCGGCTTCGCGCCACCGCTCGTAGCGACCGCTGATTCCACTGTGCCCGGCGGTCATCTGCGTCTTCAGCAGGATCGGATGTGCGTCGGTCTTGGCATGCCGCAGGGCGGCTACCCATTTCGCAGGCTCCACGTAGAACACGCGGGTGTCGTTGAACGACGTCATCGCCAGGATCGCCGGGTAATGCTTGGCTTCGATATTCTCGTACGGCGAATACGACTTCATATAGAAGTAGACGTCCCTGTTCTCCAAGGGATTTCCCCACTCATCCCACTCCGTCACAGTCAGCGGCAGTGACGGGTCCAGGATGGTGGTGAGTGGATCAACGAACGGGACCTGGGCAAGAATGCCGGCGAACAGTTCGGGGGCGAGGTTGGCCACCGCCCCCATCAACAGTCCACCCGCACTGCCACCGAGTGCCACCAGGTTTTCCGGTCGGGTCAAACCGGTATCCACCAGATGGCGCGCTACCCCGACGAAGTCGGTGAAGGAGTTCTTCTTCTCCAGCAGCTTTCCGCCTTCGTACCAGAGCCGGCCGAGTTCGCCGCCGCCGCGGACGTGGGCGATCGCGAAGACCATGCCCCGGTCGAGCAGTGACAGCCGCGCCACTGAGAACCGCGGATCTTCGGACGACTCGTACGCTCCGTAGCCGTACAGCACTGTGGGAGAAGGTGATTCAATCCCAGAGCGGTGCACGATCGAGATCGGGATCCGGGTGCCGTCCTCAGCGATAGCCCAGTCGCGGCGCTCCACGTAATCGTCGCGCCGGTAGTCGCCGAGAACGGGTTGCTCGCGCAGCAATGTGCGCTCTCCGGTGGCGAGGTCGATGTCGTACACCCGTACCGGCGTGATGAACGATGTGGTTCCGACCCGCAGACGAGGCGAGTCCCAGTTCGGGTTGCCGCCCAGCCCAGCCGAGGTGAGCTCCGAGTCGAAGGTGAATTCGACTGGGGTGCCGTAGGCGGCGCCGACATCCTGGCCGTGCAGGATCGGCCACAGCTCGATTCGGGGAAGCGCCTCCCGTCGGTAACTCACCACGAGTTGGTGCGCGAACGCATCCACACCATCGAGTCGGACATCACCACGATGTTCGATCAAGGTGCGCTGCGCAGTCGGGTCGCTGACCGGCGCTTCCACCAGAGTGAAGTTGACGGCACCGTCGTTGTGCAGGATCAGGAATCGATCCTCCCCGTCGATCACAGCGTGTTCGACGGAGTACTCGATCCCTTCTCGGCGCGGGAGCACAGTGGTGAAGGTGGCCTGGGGATTGGAAGCATCGGCGAACAGGACCTCCGAGGTCACCGCCGAGCCCACGATGATGATCACGTAAGCATTGCTGCGGGTGCGTCCCAACCCGATCCAGAACCGCTCGTCCGGCTCGTGGAAGACCATCTCGGGTTCGGTTGCCCCGATCCGATAGCGCCACACCGTGTCAGGGCGCCACGCGTCGTCCACCGTTATGTAGTACACAGTTGCGTTGTCGGTTGCCCAAGTGACGCCTGAGCCGATGCCGGGGATCTCATCGGGATACAACTCGCCGGTTCGTAAATCCTTGAACCGCAGCGTGTATCGCTCGTCGCCGACGATATCGACCGAGTAGGCCAAGAGATTACCGTCCGGGCTGATGCTACTGGCGCCCAGCGAGAAGAAGTCGTGCCCGGCGGCTTCGTCATTCTCGTCGAGCAGCACCTGCTGGCCCGGGATGTGGGTGTGCTCATCGAACACCGGAGGCTGCCAGTCATCCGGGTCGGACACCGGGCATCGGCAGTGCACACCGTATTGCTTGCCTTCGAAGCTGCGCCCGTAGTACCACCAGTCACCGCGCCTGGTCGGAACCGACAGATCAGTCTCTTTGGTGCGGGACTTGATCTCGTCGAAGATTTTCTGCCGCAACGGCTCCAGGAACGCTGTTGCGTCGTCGGCGTAGGTGTTCTCGGCTTCCAAGTGCGCGGCAACCTCGGGGTTGGACTTGTCGCGCAGCCACTCGTAGGGGTCGATGAACGTGTCGTCATGATGGACCCGGTGGCTATCGACGCGCTTGGCAACAGGAGGGGTGCCGGTCATGCGGTGCGTCCGATCCAGTCGCCGAAGGACAGGCCCGAAATACGCTCGTACGCTTCGATATAGCGGGCCCGCGTGGCATCGACTATGCCCTGTGGCAACGGAGGCGGCGGGGTGTCGCCGTGGCGGTCCCAGCCGGATTCCCTTCCCGTCAGCCAATTCCGGACGAATTGCTTGTCGAAGCTCGGCTGCACAAGGCCGGGTTGGTAAGTGTCGGCGGGCCAATAGCGTGACGAGTCCGGCGTGAACACCTCATCGGCCAGCACCACCGCGCCGTCGCTGTCGATGCCGAACTCGAACTTCGTATCCGCGATGATGATGCCCTTCTTCAGTGCGTGATCGGCTGCTTGGCCGTAGGTCTGCAGGGTCCGCTCTCGGAGCTGCTCGGCAAGCGCCGACCCGACGAGGTCAGCGACTTGGTCGAACGAGATGTTCTCGTCGTGCTCACCAAGCTCGGCCTTGGTCGCGGGGGTGAAGAGGGGAGTCTCGAACTTGCTGGCCTCGGTGAGGCCGGACGGTAGGGCGATACCGCACAGCGAGCCCGTTCGCTGGTAATCCAGCAGCCCCGACCCGGATAGATAGCCGCGGGCGACACACTCGACCGGCACCATCTTGAGCTGCCGGACCACCAGTGCCCGGCCGAGCACCTCCTCGGGGATACGCGGGTCATCGGGAGGACCGGCCAGGTGATTCGGTGCGTCGATGAACTCGAAGAAGAAAACACTCATCGCGGTCAGGATGCGGCCCTTGTCTGGGATCTGACTGTCGAGGATGTAGTCGAACGCCGAGATGCGGTCGGTCGCGACGAACAACAGATGGTCGGCGTCGATGCGGTAAAGCTCGCGGACTTTGCCGCTGGCCAGGTGCTCATAGTCGGTCAGGGCGGGGCGCATCGCGTCAGCCTATCGGCCGCCTGTGCGGTGGGACTGTGCTGGGATCAGGCATGCGATCTCGGTTTCTTCCCTATGCCACAACTCCAGGCCGTCTCTTCCTGCAGTTGGTCAGTGACGGTCTGGTCGCACTGTGGACGCTGGTGTGGGTGCTGGTTGGTCTGGGCGTGCACACCGCGATCTCGACAATCGCCGATGTGGGTCGTCAGGTGCAAGGCGGAGCCAACGGCATCGCCGACAACCTGCATGACGCAGGAGACAGTGCTCACAAGATCCCGCTGGTGGGCGATGCGGTGTCCAAGCCGCTCCGCGCGGCCAGCGAAGCAGCACTGGACCTGGCCGGTGCGGGTCATGAACTGGACACCACCGCGACATGGCTTTCGGTGCTGCTCGCCCTGGCGGTCGCGGCACCGCCGATTCTTGCGGTGGCGATGCCGTGGCTGTTCTTTCGCGTGCGGTTCGCCCGTCGGAAGCTGACTGTGATCGCGTTGGCCGGCACTCCCGCCGGAGTCCAACTGCTGGCGCTGCGGGCGTTGGCCAACCGGCCGCTGAGGCGGCTAACCGAGGTCAGCATCGACCCTGTGGGCGCTTGGCGGCGCGAAGAGCCGCTCGCGATCCACGGCCTCGCTGCGCTGGAGTTGCGTTCAGCCGGCATCGCGCGTTTGTAGCGTCTGCTCACCGGGGCCGGTGAGCTCGACAAACAAGTGACGAAGGCCCGTGTGGCGATTGCTGCGCGTCCACTCGGCGGGCCTCACCACGCGCACGCCCGAAAACCTTTGCAACAGTTCCTCGTAGAGCACCCGCAGCTCCAGCCGCGCCAGATTCGCACCGAGGCAGTAGTGCACGCCCTGCCCAAAGCCCAGATGCGGATTGGGCTTCCGGGCGACGTCGAACCAGCCGGCATGCTCGAAGACCGACCCGTCGCGGTTGGCCGAGCCTTCCCAGACCACCACTTTGTCACCTGCCCGGATGTGACAGCCACCCAGTGTCGTGTCGCGGGTGGCGGTGCGCCGCTTCGACGATGAGGGCGACGTCCACCGAACCATCTCCTCGACCGCGGTGGGCAGCAGTTCGGGCTTTGCGCTTAGACGTTCGTATTGGTCGGGATTCTCGGCGAGCGCCAGCAGGCCACCGGCGATCGAATTGCGGGTGGTCTCTGCGCCGGCGCTGAACAGCAAGTTGAAGAACAGGTACAGCTCGAGGTCGGACATCACCGTCGAATCCGCATCGGCGAGAGTCGCATTGGCAACTATCGACATCATGTCGTCGCCCGGTTCGGACTTCTTCTTCGCGATCAGCTCGGTGCCATAGGCGTAGATCCGTGAGCCGGCTTCTTCGATGGACAGCCGGGTGATCTCGCCCCGCCGTGATCCGCCGAAGTCGAAGCTGGGTTCGATGGCTTCGAACAGCCAATGCCGTTCGGATTCCGGCACTCCCAGCAGAATGCAGATCATCTGCATCGGCAATTCAGCGGCCACATCGACCAAGAAATCGAAGGATGAGTCCGGCTCGATACCGTCGAGCAGCACCTGCGTCCGTTGCCGTAAGTCGTCCTCAACACGGCGGATCATCCGGGGCGTCAGTCCGGAACTAACGAGCCGCCGGATCTGCGCGTGCCGCGGATCGTCCATCATATTGAGCACCTGGCCGGCGATGGGCATGTCCTGCAGCAATGTGCCGCCAAAGGGACGATCGCCCCCGGTCACCGACGAATAGGTCAGCGAATCACGCAACACCGCAAGGGTTTCGGCATGGGTAGCCACCGACCAGAAGCCCTCGCCATCCGGCGTGTTCTCGGTGGGCTCGTGCCAGAACACCGGCGCATCGCGGCGATGGATGACGAACAGGTCGTGCGGAAACCCGTCTGCGAATAGGTCGAGATCTGTGAAGTCGATTGCCGTTAGTGGGCTGAGCGCCATGTCTTACAGGATCGCGCCGGGAGTGTATTTCGCAGCGCCCGGGTAAGCCTGCACCAGTTCACCCACACGAGCGGCCACCCGGTCCACCTGATCGGCGGCCGCACCGATGAATGCACCCTTGTCAGCCAACGCGGCGTCCAGTGCTGCGCGGTCCAGTGGAAGCCGGGGATCTGCGGCGAGCCGGTCGACGAGATCGGGTTCGGCTCCGCGCTCACGCATCGCCAGCGCTACTGCCACCGCATGCTCCTTGATGACTTCGTGTGCCACCTCGCGACCCAGTCCCGCCCGCACCGCAGCGATAAGCACTTTGGTGGTGGCGAGGAAGGGCAGGTACCGGTCCAATTCCCGCTGGATGACCGCGGGATATGCGCAGAACTCGTCGAGCACGGTCAGGAAGGTTTCGATCTGACCGTCGACGGCGAAGAAGGCGTCGGGCAGCGCAACCCGGCGCACGACCGAGCAGAAGACATCGCCTTCATTCCATTGCGCCCCAGCCAATTCCGCCGCCATCGACGCATAGCCGCGGAGCACCACCTGCAGGCCGTTGACCCGCTCGCAGCTGCGCGTGTTCATCTTGTGCGGCATCGCCGACGACCCGACCTGCCCGGCGGCGAAACCCTCGGTCACCAGCTCGTGTCCAGCCATCAGCCGAATGGTGTGCGCCAATGACGATGGACCTGAACCCAATTGGACCAGCGCCGAAAGCACATCATGATCCAGTGATCGCGGATACACCTGGCCTACGCTGGACATCACCTCGTTGAAACCGAGGAATTCCGTTGTGCGCCGCTCGAGTTCGGCAAGTCGGTCGGTATCGCCGTCGAAGAGGTCGAGCATGTCCTGAGCGGTGCCCATCGGACCCTTGACGCCGCGCAGCGGATACCGATCGAGGAGTTCGGAAATCCGGGTCAATGCGATCAGAGTTTCCTCGGCCGCCGAAGCAAACCGCTTGCCGAGCGTCGTGGCCTGAGCGGCGACGTTGTGACTGCGGCCGGCCATCACCAGATCCCGATACAACGCCGCGCGCTCAGCCAAACGCGCCACCACGGCGACGCCGTGGGCGTGGACGAGTTGCAGCGATCGGCGGATCTGCAACTGCTCGACGTTCTCCGTCAGGTCGCGGCTGGTCATGCCCTTGTGCACGTGCTCATGTCCAGCCAGTGCGTTGAATTCCTCGATGCGGGCCTTGACGTCGTGACGCAACACCCGTTCGCGGCAGCGATCGACTCGAGATCAACCTGATCGAGCACCCGTTCGTAGTCCTGGACCACGCCGTCAGGCACCGATATCCCAAGCTCCTGCTGGGCGCGCAGCACCGCCAGCCACAACCGGCGCTCCGCGACGATCTTGGCTTCCGGCGACCAGATCGCAACCATCTCCGCGCTGGCGTATCGGCTGGCCAGGACATTCGGAATGGTCACAGCCACACAGCTTACGACCACGGTGCGGCATGCTGGCTCCCGTGTACTTCGCCGGAGTCGACCTGGCCTGGGGCGAGCGGAATCCAACTGGCGTGGCGGTCGTCGACGCCGACGGCCTGCTGGTACGCGTCGGTGCGGCGGGCGACGATGACGACATCGTGGCTCAGCTAGCTCCTTACGTCGCGGGCGATTGCGTCGTTGCGATCGATGCGCCCCTCGTGGTGACCAACGCCTCGGGTATCCGGGAGTGCGAGGTGCACCTGAACCGCGATTTCCGCAAGTACGACGCGGGTGCCTACCCGGCGAACACCGGACTGCCCTGGTTCGCCGACGGTGGTCGCGGCGGGCGGTTGTGCAAACGGCTGCACCTCAACCTCGACCCACGGTCTCAGGCACCACGGCGTGCTTTTGAGGTGTTCCCGCACGCAGCCAGCGTCGCGCTCTTCGAGCTTCCGAAAACCCTTAAGTACAAACAGAAGTCGGGCCGCGACTTTGCACAGCTGCAGTCAGAGCTGTTGCGGTTGACGGGGCTGATAGAGGGGTTGGAACATGCCACACCGGCGCTACACGTCAGCAGTCACCCCGGCTGGCGTCAGCTCATCGCCACCGTTCGGGACGCCACCCGCAAAGCGGATCTCCGGCGTGCCGAGGATCCGATCGACTCGGTGCTGTGCGCATACGTCGCGCAATACGCAGCGAACAGGCCTCGAGACGTCACGATCTACGGCCAGGCCCCCGCGGGTTGCATCGTCACCCCCACGCTGACGGCGCCGAGGTCGACGTAATGGCGAATTCCATTCGCACTTCCCCGCCCAAACGTGAGTTTGGGCGTAAGGAAGAACGGGTCACCCCCACGCTCCGGCAGTCCCGGTGAGCCGACACACTTGTTCGAGAAACCGCCGCACCTTCGCCTGATCCTCATGGCGCTGCCAGCCGAACGTCGTCGGGCGCTGGGACCGGTCATGCCAAAAATGCCCAGGCTTCGAAGCCGGGTGGGTGGCCACCAACCACACGGCCGTGTCCGCACCGTCAGCCGCATCTCGCAACAGCGGCCTGGTGATGACACGAAACCGCGGCAGATACTCGGCAACGCCAGGAGTCTCGACCCAACCCGGGTGCATGCTTTCGACCCGAATGTCGGTGCCTACCAGCCGTCGCGACCACGCATCTGCGAGCACCACCTGCATCTTCTTAGTCCGGGCGTAGGCGCGCACGCCGTTGTAGCCGTGCTGATACTCCAGGTCGTCGACCACCAGCGGCGAGCTGTACATGCCGCCGGAGGACACGAACACCACTGAGGAGTCACCGCCGGCGCGAAGCAGCGGTAACAGCCGCTCCGTCATCAGATGGGGGCCCAACACATGAGTAGCCAATTGCAGTTCGTGGCCCTGCGCGCTGACCCTCCGCTCCCTAGGCATCAGCCCGGCGTTGTGCACCAAGCCGCTGAGTGCCGGTGCCCGGTCGGCGAGACTGGCGGTCCAATCCCGGACCGCGTCGAGGTCCGAGACGTCGCAGACCTCTTCAACGACGTCGGCGCTGGGAAACGATTCGCGGACCTGGGCCGCGGACCTACTTACCTTGTCGGCATTACGACCAAGCAGATGAACCCCGGCGCCCAGCGCCGCGAAGGAATTCGCCATCGCCAGACCGATCCCGGCGGTCGCACCGGTAACCACGACCCGCTTGCCGACTAGGGCATCCCGACCCGGATCGGCCGGCCACCAGCGGCGCCGCAACCCCGATCCGATCTTGGTGTAGCCCAATACCGGAGCGCGATCCATCGCTCTGTCGAGCAATTCCGTGGCCGACCGGTTGAAGTTGGAGAAGTCCATCCCTCGAACGTAACCGCAATGGCAGTCCGGGTCACGCCCGCATGACACGTTCATCGATGGGCGCGAGCACATCGATGACGTCGATGAGCATCGCGCGGGCCAGCTCGCGCGGCTCGTCGCCGTCATCCACCAGTCCCGAGACCACCGCGCCGTCGACGGCATAAACGAGCGCCGTCACCATCTCCGGCCGCACG
The DNA here is from genome assembly GCA_965279745.1 of Mycobacterium sp. Lineage (GTDB taxonomy): Bacteria > Actinomycetota > Actinomycetes > Mycobacteriales > Mycobacteriaceae > Mycobacterium. The sequence continues at coordinate 3,812,830 of OZ257262.1, read as the reverse complement.
TGACGGCCAGACCGGGAGATCGCCTCGGCGGCAGCGGCCACGCGCTGGTGCAACAGCCGTCGCTGAATCTCCCGGAGCGCTGGCTGACGAGCGCACGCGATGAAACGTTCGTAGCGGGAAATCAGCTGCTCACTGATCGGCTCAACGGTCGGCCCGCCGACCAACAGATCGACGAGTATGTCGGCGGTAGCCTCGGACCCGCGCCGACGCCTCGGCAGCTCCTCAACCCAGGCCCGCAACTGAGATGCCTCCATCGCGCCGATGTGGTCGACGGCGCTCTCGACGAGGTCGTCCAGCGATGAGAAGTAGTAGGTAGTAGATGCCAGCGGCAAGCCCGCGCGGCTGGCAACCGCGCGGTGCCGCACGACGTCGAATCCACCTTCGCGCAGCAGCTCGGCGGCAGCGCTGACAAGCGCATACCGTCGACGTTCTCCCTTAGGAGTAACCGCTGCCGTCATTCCTGCACTATGCATCATCACAGGTCACCTGACCGGCGGATTCGGAGCACCGCCGCTCCGGTGGCAAAATGGCCGGCATGCCGAATCTCAGCCGTCGGGCGGTATTGCGACTCGGCCTCGGAACGGCTGCTGGAGCCGCCGGTGCGTACGCACTCGGCACGATGCTCGAATCGGCAGTCAGGATTGCCGGACCCGAAATTGCGATGACGGGTGTGGGCGCTCCGCTCCTACCGCCCGCTCCCCTGCAACCGGCCGCCACCGCGGCTGCACCAACGATGGTCACCGGATCATTCGTGTCAGCCGCTCGCGGCGGCGTCTCGACCAACTGGGCCATAGCCCGGCCGCCCGGCCAGACACAGCCGCTGCGACCGGTCATCGCGCTGCACGGAAAGGGCAGTGATGCGGCGACGGTCATGGCCGGCGGAGTCGAGCAGGGCCTCGCCCAAGCCGTCGACGCGGGGCTTCCCCCGTTTGCCGTGGTCGCCGTCGACGGCGGTGGCAGCTACTGGCACCACCGGGCCTCCGGTGAGGATTCCGGCGCGATGGTGCTCAACGAACTGATACCGATGCTCGGCGATCAGGGCCTGGACACCTCACGAGTAGGTTTCCTAGGCTGGTCCATGGGCGGCTACGGAGCTCTGCTGCTGGGGGCGCGCCTGGGTCCGCAGCGCACAGCGGCGATCTGCGCGGTCAGCCCGGCGTTGTGGATGTCGTCAGGTGCTGCCGCACCCGGAGCATTCGACGGTCCCGACGATTTCGCCGCCAATTCCGTTTTCGGCCTCCCGGCGCTTGCCTCGATACCGATTCGGATCGATTGCGGCACAAGCGATCCGTTCTACGGCGCGACGAAGCAGTTCATCGCGCAGTTGCCCAACCCACCGGCAGGCGGATTCTCCCCGGGTGGGCATGACGGCGGCTTCTGGAGTTCGCAACTGCCCGCCGAACTGGCCTGGATGGCCCCGCTACTGACCGCCTGAGTCAGACGCTGATCCGGCCCTCCGCAGCCGCCAGCGCGATGTCAGTCCGGAAGTGACTGCCGGGCAAGCGAATCGACGACAGTATGGCGTAGGCATCAGCGCGCGCCGCGGCCAGATCGGCGCCAGTGCCGACGACCGACAACACCCGACCACCGGAGGAGACGACCGCACCGTCGTCGCGGCGGGCCGTTCCGGCGTGCAGCACGCCCCTGTTGTCTCCGCCGTTGATCACGTCACCAACCCGGGGCCGGCCCGGATAGTTCTCGGCCGCGACAACGACCGTCACGGCATAGCCGTCGTGCCAGCGTAATTCGCCGAAATCAGCCAACGTCCCGGCGGCCGCGGCGTGCAGCAGACCGCCCAACGGAGACTCCAGCAATGCCAGCACCGCCTGAGTCTCCGGATCGCCGAACCGGCAGTTGAACTCAACGACCGCCGGACCGCCCGAGGTCATCGCCAGACCTGCATAGAGCAGGCCTGTGAACGGGCAACCACGACTGACTAATTCGGCAGCCACCGGTTCCACGATATCCTTGACGATCGCGTTCGTCGCCGCCTCAGACAGCCACGGCAACGGCGCGTATGCGCCCATGCCGCCGGTGTTGGGTCCGGCATCGCCGTTGCCGACCCGCTTGAAATCCTGAGCCGGCAGCAGCGGTACGACGGTCGCCCCGTCGACCAGACAGAACAGCGATACCTCAGGACCATCTAGGTACGACTCGAACAACACCGGGTGCCCGGATTCGAGCAGACTCGCCGCGTGTGCCCGCGCAGCGTCGCGGTCAGCGGTCACCACCACGCCCTTACCCGCGGCCAGGCCATCGTCCTTGACAACCCACGCGGGCTGGCCGGCCGACGGACCGAAACGATCCAGCGCGGCGTCGAGATAAGCCGGGCTGTCGACGGTCTCGCTGGCCGCCGTCCGCACCCCCGCCGCTGCCATCACGTCTTTGGCGAATGCCTTGGACGCCTCGATCCGGGCCGCGGCCTTCGACGGTCCGAAGCAAGCGATACCTGCTGCGCGCACCGCATCCGCGACACCCAGCACCAGCGGCACCTCAGGGCCGATGACGACGAGATCGGCGCCTAGCCGCTTGGCCAGATCAGTCACCGCCGCGGCTGAGGTGATATCGACGTCATACTGCTCGGCCACCGCCGCAGTACCCGCGTTGCCGGGCGCAACCGCTAGGTATTGCACTTGTGGGTCCCGGCGCAATGCCATCAGCAGAGCGTGTTCGCGGGCACCGGATCCGATCACGAGGACGCGCACAGGTTCACACCCTAGTGGGACAGACACGGCGGCCGGATACGCCGGTGCTGCATGCCGTGTCTCCAGCGTGCCGCCGCCAACTGCCTGAACGGCCAAGCGTGGCGCGTTGAGAAGTTAGTATCGTCAACATTGACTTGAAAGGACGTCAGCTGACTGCTCGCCGATCCCGTACCGCTACCGACACCTACCACCACGGCAACCTTCGGCAGGTCCTGCTTGACCACGCCGTGGGACTCGCCCGCGAGGGCGGCCCGGACGCGGTGGTTCTTCGTGACGTACAGCGGATGGCGGGAGTCAGTAATTCGGCAGCCTACCGGCACTACGCCGATCGCGGCGCCTTACTAGAGGCGGTCACCGAGTATGCCGAGACCCGGCTTGCCGATGCGATGCTCGCCCGACTGGAGTCGGTGGCAGATCGCGGACCTAAAGCCAAACGGGCGATCGCACGCTTCCGCGCCACCGGGCAGGGCTACATCGACTTTGCCCTCGACGAACCCGGTTTGTTCCGAACGGCTTTCGCCCCCAGCGACGGCGGCCACGAAGATCACACGAGGCACCCCGACGCTGCCGGCCCCCCAGTGAACGGCCATCACCCCTTTCAGATCCTGATCGGGTGCATCGACGACCTCGTCGCGACCGGCGTGCTCTCCCCCGATCGCCGCGATGGCCTCGACGAAGCCGCTTGGGCCGCGGTGCACGGGATCTCGAGCCTCTTCCTCGACGGCCCCCTCAGCACCGCCGACGCCGGCCGCAAGCAACTCATCACCGACCGGCTGCTCGACGTCATAGCCGTCGGCCTTCGGTAAGCACAAGCACCGGCCCTTATGTTGACAGCATTAACATCGTCTGCCATTCTCAGATGTTATTGCCGTCAACATTAGAGGTTGATCACATGACCATCGACACCCGGCCCAGTCCAGCGGGTGGTGCGCACGTCGCACCGCCGAGGGTGAGGCCAATTCTCGTTCTTGCCGTCGTATTGGTCGCCGCGCTGGCGATCAATGTGGAAACGACGATCGTGAATGTGGCTCTGCCCACTCTGAACTCGGCGTTGGGCGCGTCGACGCGGGGCCTGCAATGGATCGTTGACGCCTACAATCTGGCCTTCGCCGCGCTGGTATTGGCCGGCGGCACAGTCGGTGACAGGTTCGGCCGCCGCGGCACACTAATCGCCGGCCTTGCGCTCTTCGCGGCCAGCAGCGTCGCTGCCGCCCTGTGCACCTCAACCGGCCAATTGATCGGGATGCGACTGGTGATGGGGGTGGCCTCGGCGCTGATCTATCCGACCACGCTGGCGATCATCACCGACGCCTTTCGCGATCCCAAGCAACGTGCGGCGGCCATCGGCGTCTGGGGTGCGGTCACAGGGCTCGGCGTCGCCGTGGGCCCGATCATGGGCGGCGCACTGCTGGAGTCTTTCTGGTGGGGCAGCCTGTTTATCGCGCTAGCCCCTATCGCCCTCATCGCTGCATTCGGTGCCTTGGTGTTCATTTCACCGTCACGCCCGGAATCCAGTGCCCGACTCGACCGCGGCGGACTCGTGCTCTCAGTGGTCATGCTGGGGGCACTGGTGTACACCATCATCGAAGCCCCCGACCACGGTTGGACCGCTCCCCGGACAGTCGCTGGTTTCGGAATTGCGTTGGCGGCGGCGGTGGCCTTCGTGGTGTGGGAAGGTCGGCAAACCGATCCGCTCATTGACGTAAGTCTCTTCGCCAACCTGCGGTTCAGCGCTGCCAGTGGTGCCGTCACCGTCGCTTTCTTTGCCCTCTTCGGATTCATCTTCTTAATCACCCAGTTCTTCCAGTTGCTTCAGAACTACGGTCCGCTGGAAACCGGAGTCCGAATCCTGCCAGTCGCGTTATCAATCGCAGTCGGATCAGTGCTGGGCACCCGACTCGCGGTGACCCGGGTCGGCACCAAAGCAGTGGTGTTCGCAGGCCTGTTGATGCTGACCGCCGCGTTTGCCTGGGTGGCCACCGCCGGCGTCGACATTTCCTACCTCCAGGTCGCTTCACAGATGGTGGTGCTTGGCGGCGGACTAGGCCTGACCACAGCCCCGGCCACCGACTCGATCATGGGCGTAGTGCGCCCCGAACAGGCCGGCGCGGGTTCGGCCGTCAACGACGCCACCCGCCAGATCGGCGGGACACTGGGCGTCGCCGTGGTCGGCAGTATCTTCTCCACGCTCTATATCCGGCAGTTATCCGACAGTGCGATCCTGGGCGCTGCACCGGAGCCAGCCCAGGTAGCAGCCCGCGAAGGCCTGGCGCAAGGCCTACAGGTTGCCGCTCAGTCACCTGCTTCGATCGCCGGGATCCTCCGCACGGACGTCAGCAACGCCTTCATGTCCGGCCTGCACGCCGGGTGCCTGACCGCCGCGGCCGTATGCCTGGCCGGAGCTCTGTTCGTGTTGGCCTTCCTGCCCGCCCACCCGACCAAGGCCGACCCAGCATGAAGAACCCACAGCAATACGGATCATGGGCACTGGTCACCGGCGCCAGCGACGGCATCGGCAAGGCCTTGGCCGCGGGCTCACGATGAACTCCGCCACTGCGCCGGAGATCGTTGCAGGCGCCGCGCTGAGCGCGCGAGCAAGTTCCTCACCTTCGCGCTGTGGCCACTTCCGCGGCGGCTTCGCAGCCGAATACTGGGGAAGGTGATCGCCGGGATGCGCACACGTCATTAGTCACAGCTAGAAATTGAATGCCAAGAAGTGGTATTGCTTGCCGCCGGCCTCGAACACTGCCAGAGATTCGGCTCCGAGCTTGGTGGTCGAGGTGTGCATTGACCGGGGGTTGTCGGCCGCGACGAAGAGCATGCCGAGGTCGTAGCGATCCCGGTAGGCAGCCCCCGTGACCGCGTTGAATTTGGAATAGAGGCCGCGCCCTCGGGCGGATTCATCGATGCACACCGGGCCGCGAAATGCGAAGCGCTGCTGCGCGATCGGCCTTCCGTTGAATTCCAGTGTCTCGGCAAGGTCCAGCATCGCCCGAACGATCGGGGACGAACCCGCCTGACCGTCGATCGGCGGATCCGTCATACCCACGAACCCGACGACCGCGTCCCCGAATTGGCCGTCATCGGTGACCGCGACATGCACTCCGGAGGTGCCGATCGCCCAGGTGAACCATTCCTCCGGTAGGAGAACGGACAGGAATCCCTCAGCCTGCTGGGTCGGAGTGAGATTACCGACGTAGTAGCGCTCCGACAGCGCAAGCAATCCGGGAATGTCGTTCCGGGTCGCCAGCCTTATAGCCACATCGGATGTCATTGCTCTGAGTCTAGGCAGGCGGCGACCGATACCATCCCCGTTCATGGGCTACCCCGGCTATCCGAGCTATCCGCCCTATTCGGTGTATCCGCCCGCACAGCCACCGCGATCGGGCGCGGACCTCACGATCTCGATCGTCACCTTGGTGTTCACCGCACTGCTCGGTGTGGGCGCAGTTGTCTTTGGGTTCTTCTCACTGGCTTTCCTGGACTACTGCCCGCCGGAGAGCTGCAGTGCCGAGGGCGCGGCCACCGCCGTGATGGTCTCGTTGGGCGTGACGACGGTGATCGGCCTCGCCGGCATTACCGTGACCATCATCCAACTGGTCCGCCGCAAGCGGGCCTGGCCCTTCGCTGCCGGGACTCTGACTCTGTGCGTCATCGCGCTCTGCGCAGGTGTCGTGGGTTACATCGCTGCCGTCGGCGGCTAGCTATCTCGTCGACTGGCAGGCCTTCTTGAGGCTCCTATTCGTAATAGATGTCAAGCGACGCTGTCCCGGCGGTAGTGGTGACAACGGGTAGGGTGGGAAGGCATTAGACGACGCGGCAGGCGTTCCGGTTCCATCTAATTCGGTTGTGCCAGAACAGTTTCTCTCTACGCGAAGTTCTGCCTCCAACGCCTTTGTGGGCCCGCTGCTTGTCGGTGGGTCTCTCTAGACTTCAGGCATGATCGCGGCCACATTGGAAGCTCTCGATGACCTCATCGAGAAGCTCGCCACCGAAGATTTTTCGGTGTTGCCGGTCGCCGAACAGCTGCAGACATTGGAACGGTTGGAGACCGCACGGCGCCGCCAAGTCGCGCTCACCCACACCATCATCAACGGGCTGTCCAAATCCGAGGTCCCCAAAGTCGTTCACAAGGCTGTCGCCGATGTGACCAGGATCAGCCTGGCCGAGGCCCGCAAACGAATCCGCGACTCCCACGACCTCGCGCCGCGCACCACGCTCACCGGTGAGCCGCTGCCTGCCGCGTTACCGACCACTTCCGACGCCTGGCGCGCGGGGATGCTCGATGGTGAACATCTGCGGGTGATTCAGAAGTTCTTGCGGGACTTGCCTGATCACATCGCCCCGCATGTGGTGGCGCGCAGCGAGGAGATCCTGGCCGGGTTCGCCGCCGAACTGCGCCCCGACCAGTTGGAGAAAGTCGCCATCCAACTGGCCCTGCGGGTTAACCCCGACGGCAAATTTTCCGACGACGACCGGGCCCGCCAACGCGGGTTCGTCTGGTGCGGCGGACAACGCCCCGACGGAATGAGCATCGCGAAGCTGGTCGCGACACCACAGTTGCGGGCGGAGATCGAAGCGTTGTTCGCCAAGTTCGCCGCACCCGGCATGTGCAACCCCGCCGACGAAACCCCCGTCGTCGAGGGGGAACCGTCCACCGAAGCGTCCGACGGAGACGCCCGCAGCTACGCCCAGCGACAGCACGACGCGTTGAGCGCCTTGCTGCGTGATCGACTCGGTGATCCTAAACTCGGCCAGCACAACGGCCTACCCGTCACCGTCATCGTCTCCACCACCCTTGAGCAGCTACAGACTGCTGCCGGGGTCGCCGTCACCGGTGGGGGAACCTTGCTCCCTATGCGCGACCTCATCCGCATGGCTGCGAATGCCCATCATTACCTGGCGGTCTTCGACAAACACACCGAACGTGCTTTGTATCTGGGCCGTTCCAAACGAATCGCCTCCGCCGATCAGCGAATAGTCCTGCACGCCAAGGAGCGCGGCTGCAGCGCACCCGGCTGTGATGTTCCGGGCTATCTCACCGAAGTCCACCACACCGACGAATGGGCCAAAGGTGGGCACACCGACATCAACAAACTCACCTTCGCCTGCTCAGGCGACCATGCCCTGATCGCCCAGGGCTGGAAAACCCGAAAACGCGCCGACGGCACCACCGAGTGGATACCACCACCACACCTCGGACTACCCAGCGGCACCAACAATTTCCACCACCCAGAACGGCTGGTTTAGCCGCCCGCCTTCCTGCGGCTGGCGCTCACCTTCTCGACGACGCTGTTGAATCCCGACCCGAGAGGGAAGCCAACGTAGTGGGTGATGAAGAGCGCCATCTCACGTAGTTCGTCCTCCGTCATCTCCTCGTTCTGCAGGGCGGCATTGACTTGGATCTCGGCCAAATCCTTCAGGCCCAAGGCCGTAACGACCGACAGCGTCATGATTCGCTTGTCCCGCATGGACAATCCGGGCCGCGACCAGACGTTGGCAAAGAGATGGTCCACCGTCAGCGCGAAGTAGTCGCCCGGCAGGTCGGGCATATCCCACCCGTAGACCTCCTTCATCTTCGCCAGGCCTTTGCGACGCACTTCGTCCGGGGTCAGTCCGTCCACAGTTACTCCGTTGTTGTTTCGGTGTGGGGCACGCCAAGACCGACGGCCAACGTATTCAAAGCCAGTGAAGCAAGAGGAAGGTCGACGTCCACCGCCGATCCCATCGCGAGGGCGAGGCTCAGGTCCTTCTCTCCCAGCCCACGGGTGTGTAGGAAAGCCTCGTACAACCAGTGGTCCGGTGCGAGGTCGTCGATGCTGTCGCGCACCATGATCGCGCCAGGACCGCTGGTGAGCGCATCGGTGTGGCGCACCACTCGGCCCAACGCCTGCAAGTCCAACCCTGCGGCCGCCGCAAGCTTCATCGCCTCGCCGGCAGCCGCATACGACGTGAATGTCAACATGTTGCGCGCAAGCTTCATTCGAGTCCCCGCGCCTGGCTCGCCGGCATGGATCACCAGTGCTGCCCACTGCTTGAATACCGGCTTGATGCGCTCGTAGACCTCGCGTGGGGCTCCGACCATGGTGGCAAGCTGGCCGGTCTGGGCCGCCCCGGCACCACCGCTGACCGGTGCATCGACGACGTGGATCCCGTTTCCTTGCAACTGATCCGCAAGTTCGACGGCGGTGCTGTCGCTGATGGTCGAATGGATCGCTATCACCGTACCCGGTTTGGCGTTCCGCGCCAGTCCGTTCGGACCGAGGATGACGTCACGAACCTGGTCGTCATCAAGCACCGTCACGCTGATGATGTCGGCGTCCGCTACGGCAGAGACACTGTCGGCGAGTACCGCACCGGCCTCACCGAACGGCGCCATGGCATCAGCGCGAACGTCGTACACGACGAGCCCACCAGGCCAGTCGACGAGCCGCGTGGCCATTGGAGCGCCCATGTTTCCCAGACCGATGTAGCCCAGCTTCGCAACAGAACTCATGATCGGATGATCTGTCCACCATCGATATTGAATATCTGACCAGTGATCCAACTCGCCTGATCGGACAGCAGGAACAGGCACATGCCGACCAGATCCGCCGGCTGGCCCATGCGGCTCAGCGGAATACCCTGAACAATCTGCGCCACAATCGCTTGCGGTGTCGTTGTTCGGTTCGCTTCGGTGTCAATCGGTCCCGGCGCTATTGCGTTGATACGGATTTTCTGCCAACCCAATTCACGGGACAGCTGCTGAGTGAGGCCGTTGATGCCGACTTTTGCCAGACCGTAGTAGTTCGCGTAAATCCATGCCGCGGTGGATGATTGGTTGACGATTGCCCCACCGCCGCGCTTTGCCATCGCCTTGTACACCGCCCGGGTGCACACCAGCGCGCCGTCCATGTTCACGCTCATGAACCGCTTGTAGTAATCCCAGTCCACTCCAAGGAGCGAATCGAGCTTCATCCCACCGAAGATCGCGGCGTTGTTCACCAGGTAGTCGATACCACCGAACTCAGCCAGGGTGCGATCGGCCATCGCCTTGGCCGATATCGGGTCGGACACGTCGACACCCAGGCTCAGAGCATGACCACCCTCGGCGACGATCTCCGCCGCGACTCGATCGGCACCCTCGGTGTTGATGTCGGCCACGACCACTGCCGCGCCCTCACGAGCCAGTGCCTGGGCGTACGCCTGGCCTATGCCACCGCCCGAACCCGTGACAATGGCAACCTTGTTGTCGAACTGCCCCATAGAGATTCCTTCCAAACGCCTAGACCGCTGTCGCAATGAGTTTGAGTTCCAGGTACTCCTCAAAACCGGCGACGCCCATCTCACGTCCGACACCGGATTGCTTGTAGCCGCCAAACGGCGCGTCAGCGGAGTACCACACGCCGCCGTTGACGTTGACAGTCCCGACCCGCAGCCGGGCAGCGACCGCCGCGGCCCGCTGAGGGTCACCGCTGAAAACCGTGGCAGACAGTCCGTACGGCGAATCGTTGGCGATCCGAACGGCGTCGTCGTCACCGTTGTGTGCAAGGACCGTCAGCACCGGGCCGAAGATCTCTTCGCGGGCTACCCGCGCATCGTTGGTGAGTCCAGCGATCACTGTCGGCAGGATGTAGAAGCCGGCGTCCCGGTCAGTCGGCCGACCGCCACCACATGCGAACCTGCCGCCCTCCTCAATGGCGAGATCCAGGTAGGACTGCACCCGATCACGTTGGCGCGCAGAGATCAACGGTCCGCAGATGGTCCGCGGGTGCGTCGGGTCCCCTGCCCTGATCCCGGACATCGTGCCGGCGGCCGCGGCGACGGCCTCATCGTAGCGGGCCCGGGGCACCACCAATCGGGTGGTGATCGCGCATCCTTGGCCGGCGTGCATCGCTGCCGTAAACGCCGACATCGCGCATGCCCCAGCCAAATCCGCGTCATCGAGCACCAGGAACGCGGATTTGCCGCCGAGTTCCAGGAACACCTTCTTTACCGTCTCGGCTCCTGCGACCATCACTGCGCGACCGGTAGCGGTGGAGCCGGTGAACGACACCATGTCGACGCGGGAATCACGCGTCAGCAACGCACCGACCTCGTTGTCACTAGCCGTGACGATGTTCAGCACGCCCGGTGGAATATCAGTGTGCTCGGCCACCAGCTCGCCCAGAATCGCCGCGCACCAAGGGGTATCCGGCGCAGGCTTCAGGACCACCGTGTTTCCGGCCGCGAGCGCAGGCCCGATCTTGGCTAGGTTTATTTGATTGGGGAAGTTCCACGGGGTGATGGCAGCCACCACACCGATCGCTTCCCGAACGATCGTGCGACGGGTGGGAATGCCCATCGGGGATGCCACGCCAAGGTCCCGTTGCCAGGCATAGTTCTCGGCGACATCCGCGAAGTACCCCAGATCCGCTACAGGACCCTCCAACTGCGCGGCCGCGGTGAGCATGCGTGGCGCACCCGCTTCCGTCATCGCGATGGTGCGCAACTCTTCGATGTTCTCCCGCATAGCGTCGCGAAGCTGCCGGATGCACCGCACCCGGAGTTCGGTGTTGGTAGGCCAATCCGTGGTGTCGAACGCCCGTCGCGCAGCGTCGATCGCTCGACTCATGTCCCCGAGATCGGCGTCTGCCGCTGTGCCGAGAACCTCTTCGGTTGCCGGATTGATCGTTGGAAATCGGCCAGCGCCACCGGCGACGAGTTTTCCGTCGATGAAGAGGTCGCTATGTCTGTCCCCCGCTATCGACACCGCTCGCTCCTGCCACTCCGGTATGTGGACACTTGTCCAGTTAGTCGATCACGACCATAACCCTGGTAATAACGGGGTTGCAAGGTTGCTGGTGAACTATCCTCGTAGTTGCCAGGTTTCATCGGGATCCGATATGTTGGACATGTGTCCAGCGAAGCGGCGGTTATTCCGCGCAATCGCCGGCAAGAGGAAACCTTCCGCAAGGTTCTCGACGCCGGCATGGCGATGCTGCGCGAGTCGTCCTACGAGGATCTGACAGTGCGTGCCGTCGCTGCACGCGCCAAGGTGGCACCTGCCACCGCGTACACGTACTTCTCGTCGAAGAACACCCTGATCGCCGAGATCTATCTCGATCTGGTGCGGAAAGTGCCCTTCTTCACCGATGTCAATGACACCCGTCGCGCCCGTGTGCAACAAGCTCTGAGGAGCCTGGCGCTCGTCATTGCCGACGAGCCGGAATTCGCCGCCGCCTGCACCACCGCCCTGCTGAGCAACGACGCCGCGGTGCACCAGGTCCGTGACCAGATCGGCGCCGAGATTCACCGGCGGATCAAGTTAGCCTTGGGGCCACGGGCCGATGCCCGCATCGTGGCGGCACTGGAGATGACCTACTACGGGGCGCTCGTCCACGCCGGCAGTGGCACACTCACCTATCTCCAAGTTGCTGACCGCATCGAATACATCGTGGGCCTGTTGGTGGAGGACGAATGACTTGCCACGCCGGAGGGCGATCAATGGATTTCGACTTCGACCCCTACGACTACCACTTCCACGAGGATCCCTACCCGTATTACCAGCGACTCCGGGACGAGGCGCCGCTATATCGCAACGAAGAACGCAACTTCTGGGCATTGTCGCGGCACACCGACGTGTTGCGGGGGTTCCGCAACAGCACCGCGCTGTCCAACAAGCTGGGCGTATCACTGGATCCGATCTCTCGCACCCCCGAGGCATACCGGACGATGTCGTTCCTGGCTATGGATGATCCCGATCATCTTCGACTGCGAACGCTGGTGTCCAGGGGCTTCACCCCACGTCGGATCCGGGAGTTCGAGGCGCGTGTACTTGAACTGACCAACGAGCATCTGGACAACGCCCTGCAGTCCGAAAGCTTCGACTTCATAGCGGAATTCGCCGGCAAGTTACCGATGGACGTGATCTCGGAATTGGTCGGTGTGCCCGAGGAGGACCGGACGCATATCCGAAGACTGGCCGACGTTCTGATCCACCGAGAAGACGGCGTCTCCGATCTGCCCGCGTCGGCGATGACGGCAGCCGTGGAACTTCTGGTCTACTACGCCGACATGGTCAAGCAACGCCGTGCCAAGCCGACCGACGACTTGACGACGGCATTGGTCGAGGCAGAGATCGACGGCGACCGGCTAAGAGATGACGAGATCATGGCGTTCCTGTTCCTGATGGTCGTCGCCGGTAACGAGACGACCACCAAACTCCTTGGCAACTCTGCCTATTGGGGCTGGAAGAACGCTGATCAGCTGGCCGGGGTCCATACCGATCACTCCAGGATTCCACTGTGGATCGAAGAGACGCTGCGCTACGACACTTCCAGCCAGATCCTGGCGCGCACCGTCGCCGAAGACATCGAGCTGTACGGGGCCACCCTGCACCCTGGTGATGTGGTGCTGCTGCTGCCCGGTTCGGCCAACCGTGACGAACGGGTCTTCGACGAACCCGACGCATATCGCATCGGCCGCGACATCGGCTCGAAATTAGTGAGTTTCGGTAGCGGAGCGCATTTTTGTCTGGGCGCTCACCTCGCTCGGATGGAGGCTCGCGTGGCACTTACTCAGCTGTTCAAGCGAATCGACAGCTATGAGGTCGACGAAGAGCGCGCGATGCGAGTTCACTCAAGCAACGTCCGCGGGTTCGCATCGCTCCCCATCACTGTGAAGAAGGCCTGATGCCACGGTTCGATCCGCATCCCGCCCGTCGACCCGCCATCGTGGCCGGAGCTTCTTCGGGTATCGGTGCCGCCACGGCGACGCAGCTCGCCGCCCGCGGGTTCCCCGTCGCACTCGGCGCCCGGCGCGTCGACAAGTGCCAAGAGCTGGTCGATGCCATCGTCGCGAACGGCGGTCAAGCAGTGGCGCTTCCGCTCGACGTCACCGACCGCGATTCAGTTCAGGAGTTCGTCACGAACGCCACCCAAGAACTGGGCGACATCGAAGTACTGGTTGCCGGCGCAGGCGACACCTTCTTCGGCCGGCTGTACGAAACGAGCACCGACGAGTTCGAATCACAAGTGCAGATTCACCTCATCGGCGCCAATCGTTTGGCCACCGCAGTGCTGCCGGGAATGGTCAACAGGCAACGCGGCGACGTCATATTCGTCGGCTCCGATGTCGCGCTGCGCCAACGCCCGCACATGGGCGGATACGGCGCTGCGAAGGCAGGTCTGGTGGCTATGGTGACGAACTTGCAGATGGAACTCGAAGGCACCGGAGTGCGGGCCTCGGTGGTTCATCCCGGTCCGACTATGACGTCGATGGGCTGGGGGCTGTCCCCCGAGTCGATCGCTCCGGCACTTGAGGACTGGGCGAAATGGGGCCAGGCGAGGCACAACTACTTCCTCCGGCCGGATGACCTGGCCCGTGCAATCACATTCGTGGCCGAGACCCCGCGCGGGGGATTCATCACCTCGATGGAAATCCAGCCCGAGGCGCCCTTGTCCGACGGCCCCAAGGAGCGTCAACAGCTCACGTATCCGGAGGAATCGTGAAAGACGTCCAGCGGGTTTCGGGCGGCGCAGGCGAACACGGTCACCTCGAGGAGTTCCGCACCGACCCCATCGGTCTGATGCAACGTGTGCGCGCCGAATGTGGCGAAGTAGGCGCCTTTCAGCTCGCCAACAAGAACGTCATCCTGCTGACCGGCGCCGAGGCCAACGAGTTCTTCTTCCGCTCTCCCGACGAGGAACTCGATCAAGCCGAGGCCTATCCCTTCATGACGCCAATCTTCGGCACGGGCGTCGTCTTCGACGCCAGCCCGGAACGCCGGAAGGAGATGCTGCATAATTCCGCGCTGCGCGGCGACCACATGAAGAGTCACGCCCGAACGATCGAACGCGAAGTTCGGCGGATGATCGAAAATTGGGGCGCCAGTGGCGAAATCGACCTCTTGGAATTCTTCTCCGAACTGACGATCTATACCTCGACGGCATGTCTGATCGGCCGTAAATTCCGCGAGCAGCTCGACTCCAGGTTCGCGAATTTCTACCACCTGCTGGAGCGCGGCACCGATCCGCTCTGCTACGTCGATCCATATCTCCCGATCGAGAGCTTCCGAGTTCGTGACGAAGCCCGGGTCGGGCTGGTGGCACTGGTCGACGAGATCATGCAGAGGCGCATCGCGGACCCGCCGTCCGACAAGACCAAACGCGACATGCTGGACGTGCTGGTCACCATCAAGGACGACGATGGCAACCTCCGATTCTCGGCCGACGAGATCACCGGCATGTTCATCTCTTTGATGTTCGCCGGGCATCACACCAGTTCCGGCACATCGTCATGGACACTCATCGAAATGTTGCGCCACCCCGACGTCTACGCCACGGTGATGACGGAACTCGACGAGCTGTACGCAGACGGCCAAGAGGTGAGTTTCCATGCGCTACGGCAGATCCCGACATTGGAGAACGTGCTCAAGGAGACCCTGAGGCTGCACCCCCCGTTGATCATCCTGATGCGGGTCGCTCAAGACGAGTTCGAAGTGCAAGGTCACCCGATCCACATAGGCGAGATGGTGGCCGCCTCACCGGCGATTTCGAACCGCACTCCGGAGGATTTCCCAAATCCGGATTCGTTCGATCCCAGTCGGTATGAGAAGCCGCGCGAGGAAGACGTCGTCCACCGGTGGACCTGGATCCCGTTCGGAGCCGGCCGCCACCGCTGCGTCGGCGCCGCGTTCGCCACTATGCAAATCAAGGCGATATTCTCAGTTCTGTTGCGCGAGTATGAGTTCGAGATGGCTCAACCCGCAGACAGCTACCGCAACGACCATTCCAAGATGGTCGTCCAACTCGCCCGGCCCGCACTGGTGCGGTACCGAAAGCGCACCTAGGAGCAGCACCATGGGCAGTTACCGCATCGAGGTGGACCTAGACCTGTGCCAGGGGCACGCCATGTGCGAATTGGAGGCGCCAGACTACTTCCGGGTGCCGAAGCGAGGCAAGGTCGAGATCCTCGACAGCGAGCCGCCCGACGACGCACGGTCGGAGATCGACTTGGCCGTCGAGAGTTGCCCGACGCGGGCGTTGACCATCAAAGATCAGGAGAGCTGACGTGCCATCAACCCGTCGCCAAGAGTTAGAGGACTTCGTTGAGCGCTGGCTGGATGCCAACCGCGAGGCCGAACTCAAGGGTGACTGGCAGGGGCTGGCCGACTTCTACGCCGACGACGCCACGTACGGATGGAACATCGGGCCTAAGGAAGACGTGATGTGCGTCGGGATCGATGAGATCCGCGATATCGCGCTGGGCCTTGAGATGGCCGGCTTGGAGGGCTGGAGCTACCCCTATCAACGGGTGGTCATCGACGATGTCAAGGGCGAGGTCGTCGGCTTCTGGAAGCAGGTCGCCACCGATTCCGAGGGCGTCGACAGGGAGATTTACGGCATCGGCGGCAGCTGGTTCCGGCTGAACGCGAACAACAAGATCGAGTGGCAGCGCGACTTCTTCGACTTCGGCCACGTCCAGAAGCTGTATCTGGAGTTGATGAAGGCGGGCAAGCTATCGAAGGGGATGCAGGAACGCATCGAGCGGAGCCTGGCCGGTGAGAAAATTCCCGGCTACTACCCGATCGGCCAGACACCCGTCCCCATCTGGTGACGCCCGATTTAGCCCGTAACAGTGATCAGGGTCATAATGGTTTCCAGAACAGGAACACGTTCTAGATCGACCGCCCGGTCGACTGACGGCCACCGCATCGGCGCGGGGCACGTTCTGTGAGTGGAGGTTCACAGTGAAGACAAAAGGCGCACTTATCTGGGAGTTGAACCAGCCCTGGTCGATCGAGGAGATCGAGATCGGCGAGCCCCAGAAGAATGAAGTAAAAGTGCAGATGGAAGCGGCTGGCATGTGCCATTCCGACTACCATCTGGTCACCGGCGGCATCCCGATGGGCGGCTTCCCGGTGCTCGGCGGCCATGAGGGCGCGGGCATCGTCACCGAGGTGGGTGAGGGCGTGGAAGACCTCAAGCCCGGCGATCACGTCGTGCTCTCGTTCATCCCGTCCTGCGGCAAATGCCCGTCGTGTCAGGCCGGCCTGCGCAACCTCTGCGACCTCGGAATGCATCTCCTGATGGGGGCCGCGATCTCCGACGGCACCTTCCGGATCACGGCCAAGGGTCAGCCGGTCTACCCGATGTCGCTGCTGGGCACCTTTTCCCCATACATGGTTCTGCACGAATCCTCAGTGGTGAAGATCGATCCGTCGATTCCGTTCGAGGTGGCCTGCCTTGTCGGCTGCGGCGTCACCACCGGCTACGGTTCAGCGGTCCGTAGCGCCGACATCCGCCCGGGCGAGGATGTTGCGATCGTCGGCGTCGGCGGCGTGGGCATGTCCGCGCTGCAGGGTGCGGTGGCTGCCGGCGCGCGCAACATCTTCGTGATCGAACCGGTCGAGTGGAAGCGTGACCAAGCGCTCAAGTTCGGCGCCACCCACGTGTATCCGGACATCCACACGGGCTTGATGGGAATCCTCGAAGCTACGGCCGGATTTATGGCCAAGAAGGTGATCGTCACCGTCGGCCAGGTTAAGGGCGCCGATGTCGACAGCTACCTCACCATCACCTCCAAGTCCGGAACCTGCGTGATGACGGCTATGGGCAACATGGCAGACATGGACGTGACGCTCAACCTCTCGCTCCTGACACTGATGCAGAAGACGTTGAAGGGCACCATCTTCGGCGGTGGCAACCCCTTCTACGACATTCCACTGCTGCTGTCCATGTACAAGGCCGGCAAGCTGAACCTTGACGACATGGTGACGCGCCAATATCGCCTCGAGCAGGTCAACGAGGGCTACAAAGACATGCTGGAGGGCCGCAATATCCGCGGCATCATCCGCTTCACCGACGCAGACCGGTAGACAAAACCATGTCGGAGAAGACAACCGAAGACACTCCCGTGATGGCGGCGTCGAAGGAGTCGTGGCGTTGCGTCCAAACCCACGACCGCGAGGGCTGGCTGGCATTGATGGCCCCCGATGTGGTCGTCGAGGATCCGATAGGTGAAGCAATCACCAACCCGGATGGCACAGGCGTGCGAGGCAAGGAAGCCCTAGCCGCCTTCTACGACACCAACATCGCCATCAACAACCTCACCGTCACTTGCGAGGAGTCCTTCCCCTCCAGCTCCCCCAACGAAGTTGCCCACATTCTGGTGTTGCGCAGCGAGTTTGAGGGTGGTTTCACCAGCACGGTGCGTGGCATATTCACCTACCGGCTCAATGACGAAGGCCTGATCTCCAACCTCCGCGGCTACTGGAACATGGACGTCATGAAGTTTGGGCAAGCAGACAAATGAGTTCTGTTTTCACGATGATCATCAACCGGGAACTCCCGGGACGGTTTGTCTACGAAGACGATGATGTGGTCGCCTTCCTGACCATCGAACCGATGACCCCGGGGCACACACTGGTGGTGCCGCGCGCCGAGGTGGACAACTGGCAGACCATCGAACCGGCATTGTTCAACCGAGTGATGGCCGTCTCGCAACGCATCGGCAAGGCGGTCTGCTCGGCGTTCGGCGCAGAGCGCGCGGGCCTCATCATCGCGGGGCTTGAAGTGCCGCACCTGCACGTGCATGTGTTCCCGGCCTACAACCTGACCGACTTCGGCTTCGCCAATATCGACCGCAACCCGTCACCGGAATCCCTCGACGAGGCGCAGGACAAGATCAAGGCCGCGCTCAGCCAATCGGCGTAGGCACGTCAGCGATCCTGGGCAGACCGACCCGGAAGCAGCACCCCCGCCCCGGTGACGTGCTCACAGTGACGCGGCCGCCGTGGGCGTACACCAACGAATCCACGATCGAAAGTCCAAGTCCCGTACCACCACTGGACCGCGCGCGCGAGGAGTCGGTCCGGAAGAATCGTTCGAACACCCGGTGCGCGTCCTCCTGCGTCATCCCCGGACCTTCATCGGCAACCTCGAGGACTGCGTCGTCGTCAGCCGTACCGACCCGCACGGTGATCGGTGCCGAATCCGGAGTGTGTTGCAGCGCATTCGCCACCAGGTTGCCCAACACCTGCCGAAGCCGCGCCTCATCGCCCAGGACCTCCGGTGTGCCCGGACCGTCCAAGACCTCCAACGTGATCGACCGGCCCGGCGCAATCGACTGCGCATCGTGAACCGCGTCGGTGGCCAACGTCAGCAGATCCACCCGTCGTTGCTCCAACGGGCGCTGCGCATCGAGCCGCGCCAACAGAAGCAGATCATCCACAAGCAGGCCCATCCGCCGGGATTCACTTTCGATCCGCGACATCAGCATCTCGACATCCCGGGCCGCGCCCTGGCGGTACAGCTCGGCGAATCCCCGAATGGTGGTCAGCGGTGTCCGTAACTCATGGCTGGCATCGGTGATGAACCGGCGCATCCGCTCCTCCGACATTCGCGCATGATCGGCAGAGGACACCGATGACGCCATCGCCTGCTGGATCTGGGCCAGCATGCCGTTGAGTGCCAGTGACAGCCGGCCGACTTCGGTACGCGGATCTCGTTCGGGCACACGGCGATCCAGCTCACCTGCCGCGATCGCGGCGGCCGTCTGCTCCACCTCCACCAACGGTCGCAGGCTGCGGTGCACGACCCAGTACCCGGCGATTCCCAGAACCACCAGCACCGCGGTGCCGATCGCGACCTGCGACCACGCCAGCGAACGGACCGTCGACTGGATATCGGATAAGTCGATCGCGACGGTGGTCAATTCCCCGTTCGGGCCGCGCGCCGATACGGCACGCCACTGGACGGGTGATTGGTTGAGCGAGCCGACGGTAACGGGTACCGGACCAACGTCGTTGTCATCGGGCAGGGCCGGTTCGGCGTCGCGATCATTGACCGCCATCCAGACGCGACCGTCGTCGTCGATGCCCCGAACGTAGAAGTTCGATGGCGGACGAGTCGGGTTGGGCCCGTCGTCCTGGTCGGGCGGCGGCATCCGCGGAGGTTCCTGGGCCCAGCCCCGCGATGCGTCGATCAAGGTCTGATCGGCACGGCTGGTGAGGCTGTGCCGCAGGATTGATGTGACAGCGATTCCGGATGCCAACAACCCACAACCCACCAACAGCAGCATGGCGGCAACAAGCCCCACCCGAAGTGGCAGCGCCCTGCGGTAATTGGCTGGCATATCCCTATTGTTCGCGTGCACCGGCCCGGCGCGCCAGATTAGCGGGGCTCCCGCAGCACATATCCCACTCCGCGCAGGGTGTGCAGCAGGCGTCTTTCACCCGTGTCGATCTTGCGGCGCAAGTAGGAGACATAGGACTCGACGACGTTGACGTCACCGCCGAAGTCGTAGCGCCAGACATGGTCGAGGATCTTCGGCTTGCTCAACACGGTGCCGGCATTGATGACGAAATATCGCAGGAGGGTGAACTCGGTGGGCGACAACGACACCGGCTCGCCAGCCTTCCACACCTCATGGGTGTCGTCGTCAAGCTCGATGTCGGCGAACACAAGTCGTGAACTCCGCTGCTCCTCGGCCCCCTTGCCGACGCGGCGCAGGATGACCCGCAGCCGGGCGACGACCTCTTCGAGGCTGAACGGCTTGGTTACGTAGTCGTCACCGCCGAGGGTGAGGCCGGCGATCTTGTCCTGCAGGCTGTCGCGCGCGGTCAGGAAGAGCGCCGGGGCATCGATACCGTCGGCGCGCAGTCGACGCAGCACCCCGAACCCATCCATCCCCGGCATCATCACGTCGAGGATCACCGCATCGGGCCTGACCTCCCTGGCCCGGTCCAGCGCGGCCGGCCCGTTGGCGGCGGTATGAACTTCGAAGCCCTGAAATTTCAAGCTCACCGACAAGAGCTCGACGATGTTGCTCTCGTCGTCTACTACGAGGACTCGCGCCTCCGGTTTAACCTCTTGAACGCTAGCTGTCCCCATACCGTCAATTTCCTCCTATTTTGTTGTGGAGCAGCTGCCCTGTCACTGTGAGTTTCCTGTGAGCATCGCTGGCGTGGTGGACCTATTCCCCACCCGGCTCCGCTGATCTGCGCCCTACACTGTGGCCATGGACCTGGCGAAAACCCTGGTAGGGATTGCGACCGCACCGGCACGTATCGGATTGGCCGCAGCTGATGCCAGCTTGGATCTTGCGACCGCGGCTATCGGCATTGCCAAGCGAACCCTTGGTGAGGGCAGCGAAGCCGGACCTAATTCAGTGGCGCAACTCCTCGGCCTTGAGGACGCCATCGCGCGGGTCAACATGGTCGCGCAGCTCCTCGACGCTGACGCACCGTTGGGGCGCTCGTTGGCTCCGGACGGCGCGCTCGACAGGATGCTGCGGCCAGGCGGATTGGTCGACCGGATTACCGCACCGGACGGCGTCCTCGACCGGATCACGGCGGAGGGCGGCGCGCTGGAACGGTCCGTCTCGCCGGGCGGATTGGTTGATCAGCTTCTCGCCGAGGAAGGCATCCTCGACCGGCTACTGGCTGAGAACGGACTCGCCGACCGGCTACTGGCCGAGGGTGGGTTGGTCGAGAAGCTGACGGCTCGGAACGGACCACTCGAGCAGTTGGCCGATGTCGCCGACACATTGAATCGGCTGGCGCCCGGGCTCGAAGCGCTAGCGCCGACCATCGACACCCTGCACGACGCGGTGGTCACGCTCAGTCTGGTGGTCAACCCGTTGAGCAGCATTGCCGACCGAATCCCTATTCCAGGGCGCCGCCGATCCAATACGTCGCGGCAAGTCACCGCCCGCGTCGAAGAGATGCTGCGCGACGACGACTCGCATTGAGTCGATAAACTGACGCACGACTGGGGCTCCCGGGCAACAGTCACGCCTCCTTAGCTCAGTGGTAGAGCACTCGCCTTGTAAGCGAGATGTCCTCGGTTCAATCCCGAGAGGAGGCTCCACGCCTTCGCCTCGTGGTCGTCGGCGGGGATGTTGGCCGAACGGACACTGGATCGTGACCGCCCCGATGCGCAAACCTATTGCGCCACCCACAGCAAACTTTCAGCATGTGCTGATGACAGTTATTAACCCGCCAGTAACTTCATCCACCCTGGCCCAATGGCGCACCTCCATGATCGCCGCAGGACTTGCTCGGCGAACCATCGCTGACCGCATCCGCACCCTCACAAGATTCGAATCCGACATGCGAGTACCCATGCTCACCGCCGACCACCTACAGATAGCCGACTGGATCGGCGCCCGAACAGACCTCGGACCAGCGACCCGCGCCGCCTATCACTCGATGATGTCCGCGTTCTTCAAGTGGGCCAACCTCACCGACCTGCGAACGGACAACCCCATGGACAAAGTCAAAGCAGCCCGCCGACCCAAGCGCTCACCCCGACCGATCTCCGACGCGGCATTCCACCGCATGCTCGAACAGTCTCCCGACGCCGCGATGACCGCGATGCTGCTCCTGGCCGGATTCCAGGGACTTCGGGTGCACGAGATAGCCAAGATGCACGGCAGCCAGCTCGACACCGAATCCCGCACCATCGTCGTGCGCGGCAAAGGCGACGCCGAATACCTTCTACCCGTCCACCCATCCATCGTCGAGCACGCCGAACGTATGCCCCGAGGGTTCTGGTTCCCATCTCAACGTGCCCTACACCTGGGTGGCCGGGAAGTGTCCCTTCGAATCCGCCTCCACATGATCAAGTGCAAAGTGACTGGAACTCCGCACTGTCTGCGGCACTACTTCGGCAGTGAACTCGTCGAACGCGGAGCGGACCTGCGCGTCGTTCAGGAGCTGATGCGACACAGCCAGCTCTCCACAACCGCGGCCTATGTGGCGACGACGGACAGTCGTAAACGCGCAGCCATTGACCTGCTGCGATGATCGCTTGACGGAGCATGGCTATCGTGGATAGGCGTGGCCAGACAATCACCATGGCTCGATGGCCGAGCCGCGCTTCTGGTGCGACTACTCGATGAGCATTACGACATGCAGATCACCGAAGACACCGCCCGCGATGACATCTCCGACCACGTTGACTACGTCGCAAAGATGATGCGTATCGGCCGCCAAGCTGCGAAGGCATACGTAACCGATGACGTGATCAGCGCGATGGCTGATCGCATTGCCCGGGCCGTCAACAAGAAGCGGACGAAACAGGCGCTCGATCCCGACCAGAAGCCGGCCCACCTGCGAGTGGTGCGGTCATGGGAGACCGAGTGAACCCAATCGCCTGACTGGCCTAACGGCGGCGCGTTACCCTGCCCGCGTGGTTCAGTTCCGCAAATCAAAGAAAGTCGGACCTCTCCGGTTCACGCTGACTAATCGGGGACTATCCGGCAGTGTTGGTGCCGGGCCGGTGCGGGTCGGTCGAGGTTCCGACGGCAAGTATCGACGCACCGTCCGTATCCCCGGCACTGGACTGTCGGACACGAAGGTCATCCGAGGAAACGCAGCACCGACACGAGTCCCCGCCGCGAACGTGCTCCCGACCCCCCATCAGCAAGAGCCGCTCCTGAAAGACCGAACCTGGTTCCGGTGGGCGGCGGGTACCTTGTTCGTCCTGGTCCTGGTGTACATAGGTGTCGCACTCTGGCTGGGATTCTCCGCGTGAATCGGCCGGCGAATCAAATGCGCACACGATCATTTGTCGGGATCATCATGATGATTGCACTGATCACTGGCTGTGAATCCACCACGGCACCACAGAAATCATCAGCCCCGGCGACTACCACCACTGCACGGCTAGGCACCGTCATGGATGAGCAGAACGCCGCATACAAGATCGACGACTGCTTCGTCTGCGAGTTCAAGCCTGGCACTTGGCAGACCGAGGGGCCTACCAGCACCGTGTGCATGTGGTACCGGGCAACCGACGTCACCGGCAACCCGAGCGCCTTGCTGGAGAGTGGCTACGTCCACAAGGGCGATCCGGGTCGAGTAGCTCTCAAGATCGGCGATTACTTCTCGTTCCGGGGTTGCAAGCCGTGGCGATTCATCGGGTAACAGGGGAAAGCAGTTAGCGTCCCAGCGTGTCTGGGCAGAGTGCTTGTTGTGCGGCGGCGACCATCGCTTTGGCGCCGAAGTTCGTGGCGCCCGGATAGGCCATGGCATGGTTCTGGGCATCCGCCAGTGAGGTGCCGTTGTGCAGATCCCCGCAGATCGCGTTCCCCGCACCCACCAGCAACACGCTGGTCATCGGGTTAATGGTGAACCCCGGAGTGTTAGACAAGATGTCCAGATACTGGCCTTCGTCTGCGTGCGCCGGCGCGGCCAGCGCGACCGCCGCCACCACCCCAAGCACGGCGAACGCCGCCCTCACTTTCCACTCCGAACACGAGCAGATGATCCGCCGGCCTTGCCACTGCGAACCGACTTGTTCGCGGTGACCTTCCGCTCGGCGCTCGGCTTCGCGGTGCTATTCGCTGTCGCCCCCGAGCGCACCACCTCCCGACGCGGCGCCTTGTTGTCACCGCCAGCCGTTCGGTGTGAAGCAACCACCGAGTCGGGCACCTTGACGGCTGGTGCCTTTACCCGGAAGGGAAAGCCGATCTCGTTCGATGCCGCACTCGCAATGATCGACCCGAAAACCAGCAACACCGGGATCGATATCGGTGCCGTGAGCACAATGAACACAACAATCCCCACGGTCACTACCACGGCCTTCACGACATCACCGATCGAATTTTCGGTAGCGGCAGCTTCCGTGGCAGATGCGGCCACCACCGCACCCAGGTCCGACACGGCTGTCTGCAACTCGACCGTGAACGACGCCACCCGGTGTGCGCTCACCTCAACCACTGGCGCGATTGGCGCCGACACGAGACTTACCGCCACCAGGGCGGCACCAACAGCGGTGCCAAGCCGCCGGCTAGCAAATTGAGCATTCATACCCATGAGCGTCGCATTCCTGGGAACTTGCTGGATGCGTAATCGACTACCTATTTTTGCGGCGGGATCAGCACCCGAGCGAGTCCCGCATTCCGGGACCGACGAGCACGCTGCACCCGTCCCCTATCGGTGGTGCGTACACGACGCGGCAGCATTCCCAGGTGCGGTGTCCGCCGCAGCCGCAGGGCTGCCACCCCACCAACTGATCTGGGCAGCACGGCGGGGGCGGGTACTCCATCCACGTGCCGTCAGTGGAGAGGACAAGGTCACCAGGAGCGGGCATGGGCTGAGGGGTAGAGCTGGGTGGCTCAGCCGAGCAGCTTTTTCAGCTTCGCGTTCATGTCTGCCACGGTTAGTTCAGCGCGTCGCCCAACCTGGCTCATGCCGATGATTTCAGTCGAGGTCGGTTCGTAAGGCCGAAGGACCGGGAGTGGCTTCCGCCAGCGCCGGGGCGTGATGTTCCGCAGGATTCGACGCCAACCCTCCGGCTGCTTCAGAATCTCGGGCTGAGCGCTGCGGTAGAGGATGCTGTGGACGGTGTCGAGGTGTTGCTTGCCGTCCAGGCCGATGACGGTGAAGCGGTCACCGGGATGCAGGTTGACGTCCATCGGGACGATTCTATCCGCCGGACGACAGCGGCAGCGTTTCGACTTCTGTCTCGCACTCGGCGGCGTACAGCTCGGCTTCGGCCCGCTCCCCGGCAGTGAAGGCGCGGATGCCGTGCGGGTTGCCAGGTGGCCGGACTAGGAGTGTCAGCGCGGCGAGAGTGGGGCGTTGGACAGCCATCCGCGGACCGTAACACCGGCCCGCAAACCGACACGCTGAATATGTCAGCCCAGCTCGATAGCATCGCGGCTAGAACCTGCGTCAGTAGAATCAGGGCAGCAGGTTTGGAGGTGGACACCATGGCACTCGTCATAGATCAGGCGAAACAGGACGCAGAGAGCATCGCGAGCAAATACACGTGGATGCACATCTTCCCTATCGACGTCGCCGAGATCGCCAGAAACATGGGGTTGCTCATCGAGTACACCTACCTGCGCGATGGGGTGTCGGGAATGCTACGTTCCCGACCTCCCGAGATTCCGGTGATCTACGTCGATGCGGCCGAAAACGAAGCCCGTCAACGGTTCACGATCGCGCACGAACTCGGTCACTACGTCGAACGAACCAACCAGGGCCAGACCGATTTTGCGTTCATCGACGAGCGCGGAACCAAATACGACTTGCACGAGTTCTACGCCGACGAATTCGCCGGGAACCTGCTGATGCCCGCCAATGAAATCGACAGGCTGCGCCAGGCAGGCCGGTCGAATATCGAGATGGCTGCGCACTTCGGTGTGTCACCCGCCGCCATGGTCACGCGGATCAAACGGTTGGCGAATCGGCGTTGACCAATGATCGACCACTTCCAGACGTCGAGCTAGGGACGCGCGAAGGCTCAGAGCTTGTAGACGGGCGTATCGCTGACCTATCGAACCCGACCGCTTCAGGGAAGTCGGTCGAAGAGCGGATCGGCGATGAGAATGTCCGCGCGCACCGCGCCGCGCATTCCTACCGGCGCGCACTGGTGAAATGGACGCTACGCACAGTCGGTTATCTGGCCGTCGCGTCAACGGTCTTCATGGGCGCCTACATCTGGTTCCAACGTGGCCACATCGAAGCGAGTGTGATGATCTCCTTCTTCGTCTCGGTGGTCACGGAAACGATCGGGGTTCTGTACGTCATCGCCCGCTATCTCTTCCCGGCAGCCGGGCCGACCAGTAAAGACCCGGGAAAGTAAGAAATCCGCCCCGGCGAGCCGAAGCTCACGCGAGGCGGATTCAGGACTTGCAGTGGCGTGTTACCAGGCAGTGCGGTGTAGCCGGCGGCGGCGGCGGAAACCCACCATCATCTCGACGCACACATCAACGGCCGCCGAGAGAAGTCAGTCGAGTCAGCAAGTCGTAGCGCGGCGGTATCACCCTCAGCAGATGCAAATACAGGTAGGTGCATCCGGCGAAAACCAGCACGGGCCGGGCCTTCCGGTACCTGTCCATCGCCGTCGACAACAGCTCCCATTTCCTGACAGCAGCCGCAACCTCATACCCGAAGATCGACAGCCAGGCGTAATCCCCCGACTTCACACTGACCCTGTCGGGTCTGGGGGGCGCTCAATCTTGTCGAGCCTGCCGCCAATGACTTCGATCTGCTCGGAGTGTTCCTCGTCGCGATCATGCCGGCGTTGTTCCTCAACGCCGAGCGCATCCCGTAACGAACGGACGTCCCCACTCAGACGCCCCACCCGCTCCCCCATGGACACCACCGCGGCCAACACCTGCGTGTTGCCGGTGATGACTTCGTCGACATCGTCACGCAGCGGCTGCTTGCGGTTGTTGATCTGCTTATCGACGTCGCTCCGCATGTGGGTGACTGCTTTACCGGTGGCTTCGACGCTGCTCTTCACCCCACGCTGCCGCCACAGGATGATCGCCCCGATCAGGCTCGCGATCGCCGCGAAAATACTGCCGGCGTTGTTGATCAAAAGGCCGAGAACACCCCACCAGTTGCGGGGCTCGTAGTTCTCTGCCGCGAGGAACAGAGGCAGCAGGACGGCGATCACCGATCGTCTGCTGACGGCAGGAACTGCGACCCTTCTCCCCCACTTCGATCAACAGACATCAGCAGCGAGAACCAGGCCGCATTGAGGCCCATACCAAGCACGGCTTTCCAGTCCAAGTGCCAGAAGTCGAGCGATGTGCCGGTCTGGGCGGCCAGCGCGCCCTGCGCGAACGTGCGCATCGCCCGAGCGAGCGCTCCTTGCCAAAACTGCCACGTGAACAGCGTGATCTTCATTGCCTCGCCTCTCGGTTAGGTGGGGTCAGGCGGCTACAGCTCGGCTGGCGTGGTCCCGGACGTGTTGGATCGCTAGACCCAGGTACGTCTGACCTGGCCAGACTTCAGCCCACTCGTAAGTCACGTGGCTGCGTGTCGGCGGGTTGTCGAGGGCGAACGTCAACGCGATCTGCGCGGCCTTCGCCGCCGCCGCGGTACCGGTCAACGTGTCCGGATTGCCGCGACCGATCAACCCGCCGAGCGCCCCGGTCAGCAGTGGTAGCCCCCAGCCGATCAGGCCGGGGATGCCGTTGGCTAACGCGCCCAACGCATCCGGCACCGCAATACCGGCGTCGGATGTGATTTCAGGGATGACCGCGACCAGGTTCTGCGCCGTAGTGACCAGGTTGCCGAGTTCGATCTTGGTCACCAGGTCGTAGGCGTCCTTCATGATCTCCCCGGTCTTCCCCAACGGGACACGGGTGTACATGTCAGGCCGGCCAGGATCACTGACATTGGTGAGCCAGCAATGCCGGTAATCGGTGATATCGCCGTAATGCCACGACGAGATGCCCTGCCCGCCTGGGTCGACGCCGCCGTAGAAGCACCCTCCGGCTGGACGTGTCGGATCGCCGAATGAGAATGAGCACAGGTAGTTGTCGGGGTGGTTCTCGAGCAGCCACTGGCGGAACAGGGCGGCGACGATCGCGCCGGCGCTGTACCCGCCGACCACTACTTTGACTTTTGGGTTCGCCTTGCGGAGTTGCTCAAACTCGGCTTGCGCCAACGGCAATGCCTCTTGCACAGCCCGCCACATCGACGGATCTTGCACATTCCCCGCAGTCCCGACAGGGAGGCCACCCATGGTCGCGGACCAGGGGGTGTTGATCTCCTCCACCACGTCGGCGTTGGCCTGGCACACGCGAGACACGTAGTCGAGGCCGATGATGCCGCCGGTGCCGCGGAACACGAACGCCGGATGCCTTGGCTTCGCCGACGGCTGCGGCGCGCTCGCGCGGGCGATCAACCCGAGCTGCACCTTCGTCGCCCAATCCAACTTCCCGTCGGTGTTGACGTCCGGGCCTTGACGTTTCCCCGCAACAACTTCCGTATGGACGATGCCCTGAAAGTGGCGTAACGCCACCCCGAAATCGTCGCCGTACACGTCGGAAGGCCCCAAGCCCTGCCCGTATGAGTACTTGGCCAGTTTCACTTTCGCCGCAGCAATGGACGGGTCGCGGTCACCGGGATTCTGCGGCGGCGCCCACGACATCAGACGGCCTTCAGCTTGAGCGCGGCGGCGGTCTGGGCGCCGACGATGCCGTCCACCACCAGCCCGGTGCGGCGTTGGAACTCCCGCACCGCCGCGTCGGTGAGCGGCCCGAAATCCCCATCGATCGGGAGCTGCCCGGCATACGACGCGTAGGCCGCTTTGAGGCGCCGCTGCAACTCCGACACCTGCGGGCCTTCAGACCCGAGGTACAGCAGACCGGTGAAGTAGAGGCTCGTCGCCGGATCGACAGGCTTCCCGCCTGGCCCGACCGGGGTTGGGGCAGGCAAAGGTGTGGGCGGGTTGCCGACCATGAAAGCTTTCACCCGGCGGATCAGCTCATCCCACGGGAAGTTCGGTCCAGGATCGTGATGCCCGCCACCCCAAGCGCCGAAGTCCATGTGGCCGCAGATCCCGTCGTAACCCCAAGGGATGCCCCGCCCCCCGATGTAGACCGGGGGGATGTTGCGCCGGGTGCACCAGAACGCGATCTGCTTCGCCGCCCTGGTTAGTTCGGCGTCTTCGCTCTTCCCATCACGACTATCTGTCTCCAACCACTTCCCGCGCGACCACGCCGCATACGAACCAGCCAGACAGATGTGCAGCGCATAGTTGTTGGCGTTGGACGCCGCCCAAGGGCCGTCGTTGTCGCTGACGCATTGAATGTTGTCGACGTCGTCATTAACAACGTTGTAGGACACAGGGTTTGAGCCGTTGGCGCTGTCGATCAGGAACTGCGCCAACCCGACAGCTGTACGCCCTGCTTCCTGCGTATGGACAGCTATCCAGCGCGGGGTCTTCCCTTCGCGGCCGTTGTAGTGGTTCCGGCCGATCATCGTCTTCGTTATGGGACTTTCCACTGGCTTCACCTCCGGTGGTGCGGGCGTCTTGGGGGGCGTCGTGTTCGCGGCGCTCGCCGATTCGGGTTCACGCGCGCCAGCGAGTCGAGGCATCGGGTTCTGCTTCGCGGACGGGTCATAGCCGGCGGGCATGTCCGACAAGTGCAGGTGCGGTGCGACACCGCCGTTCGTCCCGGAGTTAGGGTTGATGGTCGCGATGGGTTGGCCAGCTTCGACATGGACACCGACACGAATGTTGGGCAACCGCAACAGATGCCCATACTCCAAACAGCCCCCGCCCTCAGCGTCGGTGGAATCGATCACCAACCAGCCAGCCGGATCGGGACCGCCATAGCCCTGGGCGGCCCCGGCATAGATCACGGTGCCTGCCTGGACGGCGTAGATCGTCATCCCGACGGAACTGGGGTCCCGGCCGAAGTCGCAGCCGGTGTGGAACCCGCCGTCGCGCGGACCGAACGGGCTTGTCACTTTCCTTCCGGAACCTAGCGGCCAGTAGCGAACAACAGCCATCACACACCTCCAGCGGGCACAAAAAGACCCGCACACCGAGCGGTGGCGGGCTAAAAGAAATTGCGTCAGGCGGCGCGAAACACGTTACGAATCAAAGGGCTTTTACTCACCGCCACCAGTCCCCCCGGTTCCACCCTCACCGGGATCACCACCCTCACCGCCCTCTTCTTCGTCCTCTTCAGGGGGCGGGACAGCCGCGGCCAGCTGGGCGCTCAGACCGGAAAACATTGTCGCCAATGCATTTGCACGGGCATCGTCCTGCGCCTGGGCCTCAGCATCAATGGCAGCGTCCTCCGCTGTCGCCACTGCAACGGCCACAGCAGCAGCAGCTTCGGGGAACGCTGCGAGCGCGGTCATGGCAGCTTCAAGTCGTGCCGATACCCTGGCGAATGTTTCATCAAAACGTGCCATTAGAGAGGCCTTTCAATTAGGTGAGTTCAACAGCGGAGGGGGTGAAATTGCTTTCTTGTAGGGGTCACCGATTACCGCATATGGGGTTGTCACAGTCCAGTTGGGTTGTGATTCCCGAATGGAACGAGGTGCCGTTCAGATAGATTTTTATGTTTGTCCCGTCGCCAACAACTGCCAAATGATTCCAGTTGCCCAATGACGGATTGACCCCCGAATAGTAGGTAGCGGGAAGGCTGCTGAAGGCGGCATTACTGATGCCCACGCGCATGCCAGACTGCTGCTGTCCGACCATGAATGTCGGGTAAGCAAGCCCGCTAATGCGAGTGCTAAGCACGGTAAACCAATCACTGCCTGTAGACCCGTCGGGCCGAAACCAGCATTCGCTGGTGAAGGATTTCAGCCCACCATTATCGAATTGTGATCCCGATGTGTAAATGAAAACGGGACTTGACCCCAGCCGAAGCGAAGCTGACCCAAATTTTTGCCGAGTTGTTGATAGCGCCAGACTGGACGAGTTTGTCCAACTGTTGCCCTTGTCGTCGGTAAGCGTCGTGGCCCCGTTGCTGCCGTTGAAGTGCAGCAGCGACATCGTGTTGTCGACCGCTCCCGAAACTGGAACGGTCATCAAAGTTCGCCCGGCACTGAACATTACGGTGTAAATCCTTGCGCTACGCTCCCGTACCAGTTAGTGCCATCGGCGCAGAAGGTGTAAATGTCCATCTTCCCTGCGGTCGCCGTGTGTGTTGGTGCCCCCGCCGTCCCCCACTTCACGCCCGTGAAGGTGAGCGTCCCATCCCCTGTGCTGGCAGCCTGTTTCGCATAAAGGGTGAAGGATTTACCAGCGGTTGCAGTCGGCATCGTCACCGTGCAAGCCGTCGATGCGGTGAGCGTGAGGGTCTGGACTGTGCCGCTCGACAGACTGATTGTGGTGCTGGAGGTGACCGTGCCAATGGCCACAACGGATTCGGTGTAGTCGGTGATCGTCGCACCAGTGAGCGTCTTATTGGACAAGCTCTGGGTGTCCGTAGTGCCCACCACGGTCCCAGACGGTGCGGTCACTGTGCTGAACGCCGACGTGCCATTGCCTACCAGTAGGCCGGTCAAAGTCGTTGCGCCAGAACCGCCGTTGCCAACGGGCAGTGTTCCTGTTACCCCGTGTGAGTTGTTGGCGGAACCGTCGAAGCTCACCGCCGATGTTGATGCGAGGTTGGTTTGGAAGGTGCGACTCGTCGTCAGGGTGGCGGCAGACCCGGTGGTGTTCTGGTTCAGCGTGGGGAACGTGCAGTTTGTTAGCGTTCCAGACGAAGGGGTGCCCAACGCGCCACCCGGCGCAATATAATCCGTTCCCGCCGCCGCATTGGCGAATCCACCGGAACTGGCCTTGAGGATAGATGTGCCCGAAGTTGCAGGCGCGTAATCGGTCCCCGAAGTGGCCGACGAAAACCCGCCCGAGCCATTACCTTTCAGGATTGAGCTACCCGAGGTGGCGGGGGCGAAGTCAGTGCCCGATGTAGCGGTCCCCAGGACGCCCGATGTGAGCTTGGCAATGCCCGAACCCGTTGCACGCTTGAGGGTTTTCCCCGCAGTCCCCGAAAACAGGACCACCTCAGAATCCACCGACGATGAAGTGTTCGTTGAGGCGTCACCGGACCCCGAACCCGATGGGGTGTTCCAGGTTCCGTCGCCCCGAAGGTAGGTGCTGCTCGACGCAGTGCCCGACGCTGAAATACCGCCAACCGGCAAGCCAGTGCAGTTGGTAAGGGTGCCGCTGGCGGGGGTGCCGAGCGCGGGGGCGGTGAGGGTCGGCGAAGTTAACGTCTTGTTGGTGAGGGTCTGGGTGCCGCTGAGAGTGACTACTTCAACACCATTGGCCTGGACGACTCCGGTGCCCTTGGTGACCAGATTGATCCCGGCATTGGTGTCCGACCCGATAACGGCGAAGCCCGGACTTGACCCGGCAATGGCCGCCTCAGCCCGCATATAGTTGACGGCACTGGCGGTGTTGCCGATGCGGAACTGCGTGGCTGTGTCGGAGCTAAATACGAATTGTCCGTTGCCTTTGGTGCCGAGATAGAAGGCCAGGTTCGTATCCGCGCCAACCACAGACAGGACGGGGCTACCACTCCCCGTCGCGGTGGTTTGGAGCGACAGATAGTTCACCGCGTTAGCGGAGTTAGTGAAAATCAGAGCGGGGTTGCCGTTGGCGTCCTTGATTGAACCGGAAATCCAAGGAGTAGTGAGCACCGGGCTGGTCAGCGTCTTGTTGGTGAGGGTTTGTGCTCCAGTGAGGGTCACGGCCTCGACGCCGTTGATCTTGACAACACCAGTGCCTTTACCAGCCAACAGCAAATCAATGTTGGGGTCGGAGCCAGCCACCCCCAACGAAGCGGAGGTTCCGCTGGCGGCATTGGTCGCTACAAGGTAGTTGGCTAGCGTCCCTGCGAGTGGCGTGAGTGCGATAGATAGCTTGCGACCCGAGTCGTAAATGCCAGCAGTGAATGAGGCGTTATCCAGGGCGCAGTAACTCAGCGTGCCGCCAACAAGCTTATTCGCCAATACTGTGTTGTTGAATGTCCAGTGCCCCGCTGTGGTGGGGGTGTTAACCAGCGCCGTGTAGAGGAGGCTGGCCCCAGCATCTACAGCCCTTACGTTGTTCCCGCCAGATGACTGGACCGTGATCAGGGCACTTGAGAAGTTCATGACATGGAATTGCATCCCCGCAGTGACACCCGTGGTCGGCAACGTCACCAGTTGTGCCGTGGACCCGGTGAACTGCTGGATAGGTGTTGATGCTGCCGTCAATGTCACTGTGGTGCCACTGGTTACGGTGGTAGTGAACCCAGGGGCGAAGCTGTTGGCAGTGATGTTGGCGTTGGCGTCCCGCAAAGCCAAGGTGGAGACGGTGGCCGCAGTCGCAACCCCCGTACCCGTTGGGATGCCATTCAAGACGGGCGTCGTCAAAGTCTTGCTGCCGAGAGTTTCAGTACCAGCAAGCGTGGCAAAATCGTTGTCGCTCAGCGCCGTATTGAACTGAGCTGTGGTACCCGACAGGGTGACGCTCGACAGGTTGATCGTGCCCGACGTGGGCGCACCCAGCGCCCCGCCTGGCGCAACATAGTCGGTGCCTGCGGTCGCGTTGGCGAACCCGCCAGAAGATGCTTTGAGGATCGAGGTGCCGGAAGTCGCCGGGGCATAATCAGTTCCCGATGTGGCCGAGGAAAACCCGCCAGAACCGTTGCCCTTCAACAGGGACGTGCCCGATGTCGCTGGGGCGTAGTCAGTTCCACTCGCAGCAGCCGAGAAGCCACCCGAGCCATTGCCTTTGAGGATCGCCGAACCGGACGTGGCCGGGGCATAATCCGTTCCGGCAGTGGCGATCGACAGCACCCCGGTCGTCGTCGTGTTCTTGACCAGGCCAGTGCTCAACGCCCCGAGGAACTGCGCGGCAGACAGACCCGCATCGGTGGTGCCTTGGACGATGAACTTGTTGGCGAACGCCACCGCCGCACTGCCATCCACACTGTTGCCGGCCAGGTTGCGGGCCGTCGTCCACTTCGCCGCCGAGCCGGTGGTGTTCTGATTCAGGGTCGGGAAGGTGTTCGTCCCTGACGTGAGGTCTTTGTTCGTCAGCGCAACGCTCGCAGCGTTCTTCGTGCTGTCGCTGGTGTTGTCAACCGCCGAAAGTCCAACGTCGGCCTTGACCAAAACCAGGTCGGTCTTCAACTGGGCCATCGTCCGGTTGGCCCATGCACCGGCTTTGCGTTGCAGCACATCATCGTTAGACGGCGACAACCCGACAATTGTCGTCAGATTCGCGTTCAACCCTTGCTTACCGTCGAGTGCGGTCTGTGTCGCCGTCGACACTGGCTTAGCGCTATCAGCTGTGTTGTCCACACTGCCGAGACCCACATCGGCTTTGACCAAAGTCAGTGCGGTCTTGAGGCTTCCGGCCGAGATCGTGCCGGTCAGACCAGCGACCGAGGCCACCGCGTCTGTGGTGTCGGACTTCTCCCAAGCCGTGCCGTTGTAGACCGCGTAGTCGCCGACATCGAAGGTGATGTTCCCTGCACCGAGATTCCTTGTTCCAGCAGTTCCGACGCGGTACACGTCACCGGTCGAACCCGTCCCGTTAGCCAGGGTCGGCGAGTTCGTCGAAGCGTTCCACACCCCCTGGTATTCCATGATCGACGACGGCAACTGAGTGACCGGAACCTTGCCGCCACCATCGAGAGACGCATACCCGCCGGCTTGACCTTTATTCGCGGCCTGCTCAGCCGAGTCGGCCTTACCAAGGGACGTCTGCACCCCGGAGGACAGCTTGCCGAGGGTGATGCTCGCATCGACGACCTTCCCTGTGGTCACCGACAAATCACTAGGGGTGCGCGTATCGGTGAGACGCGAATCCGAATCCGGCACGGCGCCGATAGCGCTCCGCGCCTCCGCCTGCGTTGCGCCAGCACCGATCACGGCAGGCTTATCGGTGATCCCACCCCACAAAGTGGTACCCGGCGGGCCCGTCTGCCCCGGCGGCCCAGTATTGCCCTGCGGACCGCGAACCTGCCCCACCGCAGTAGAACCAGGCACAGGGGAAACCGACAGCAAATCCAGCTCCGTGTCGCTGGTCTCCGCCCCGAACTCGAACGACCTCAACGGATTATCGCGACCCGCGGCCGTCGCCCGAACAAACTCCACCCGATAGAACAGCGTCGAATCCGACTCCAAGTTAAGAACATCAGTGTGCGCAACCAACCGCACACCAGACGTCACATCACCACTCGGGCTGACAGTGACCAGCTCCCCGTCCCTGATCTCAGCTTCGACCGGGATCAGGCTGATATGTTGCGGCGGCTCCAACGTCGCACCGGACAAAGGAACACCCGACAACACCAGCGGCGTGAACCGCACCAGCCGGCACGAAACCGCATACTCAACCCCACCCGACACAGCCGTGTAGAGGCCTGTGACGGTGAAGCGCTCTAACTCAGCCATCAACAACCTCGCTGATCTCTTCTGCTTCTGCGCGCTTCGTGGCGATCAGCTCCGCCGTCTGCCGGCGGCTCCCCGCAGACAGTTGGCCCAGCAGCCCACCAAGGCCGCCGCCGACGCCTTGCTGCTTGGGGCGTTTCCCCGTGACGGTCACCCCATTCGGCTCGTCGGCCCAGCTGATCGCTTCGACGTCCTCATCTACAAGGGTCAGATCTCCGTAGGTGATCGTTAGGCGCTTCATGGCGGAGCCTTCCGTTTCATTTGCCGCACACAGGCGAGGTCACACGAAAATGAGCACCGCGCGAATCGCACGGTGCTCGAACAGAATTGGGGCTAACGCGACCTGAGTTAGGTCACAAAGTCAGGTGGGTCCACCCACCAACCGACCCGAGTGGAAGCAGTCGAATAAGTGCTCGCCGGGTCACCCGCATACTCCCGACCGAGCTGCGTCAAATACTGGTAGCCCAGCCGCACAGCGCTCAACGAGTTATTAGCCAACGAGTCATAGGCATTGGGGTCCGCATATTTCGCGTGCGGATTCGAGATCGGCATCTCGATTCCCAAAATGTCGGTGGGAATGAACATCGGAATCCAAGCCGCCAACGCTTGCAGAGCAGAAGCAACCGTCTCGATCGGATGCGCAATGAACTTGCCACGGAGATAGGTGAACAGGTCCTGCAGAAACGTCACAGCCTCGTTCGTTGCGGGATCCCCATCGTCGGCGTATTTGGCTAGTCCGAGCGTGTAGGCGAAATCCGACTGTAATTGCGCGACAGCACCAGAATTCGGGACCGTGGTCGCCATATCGTTCTGCATGGCAAAAGCCCAATAGAACGGCTCCGGATCAACCAGCCGGCCGGTGTGAACCCCATACGACACAGGGATGGGGAATCGGCACGCTCCACTCCCCCCGGGGTCGAGAACATCACCAGAGCTATGACCCAGATACTTCACAGCGCTAGCAGGCGGGATCGTCCAGCCGGGGGGTCGCATCGCGTCCCCGAAATTCACGATCGCAATCAGATCATCGCGTTTGTCCTGCAACGCCCCATACCGGAACTCGTTGTACAGATTCCCGGTAATGAACGTGCCCTGGGACAACCCGCTCAGCACAATGTAATTCGGGTCCGCTGCGATCTGCTGCCGGCCCATCTCCAGGCCCCGCTCCACCGATATGGCAGCCCCAAACACCATCGGCTTGTACTCCACCGGATGCCACTCCCAAGTGAGCGGATCATAAGCAACCAGCATGCTCGCCAAGCTCGCCGGAAACCCACCACCGGTGTAGGGCAACTCGTTACCAGGCTCCTGGCCCGGCGCAATGTACGGGCCGCTGGTGTACGTCGCACCCAACGACCCCGACCCGTCGTAGGTGTAGATGCTGATCTTCTTCACTAGGCGAGACTCCGGTTGGAAAGCGAGATGGAGAAGTAGCACTGCGCCCCGCTGGCTTCTCCTGTGAAGAAGTTCGACACAGTCCCAGAGCTGTTCACCGCGTCGTATCCCGCTCTGACATAGTTGCCGGCCTGCAGGTACACCTCGAATGAGGATTTGATCCAGCGCGGCGCCCACGTCGCGGAGTTTTGGGATTGGGCGTCGTTGCCGTACCTGTTGCCTGTTGGCCCGTTCGATAGCAGGACTGGGCAGCATTTCCACAGTGCTGTCGCGATAGTCAAATTGACCATGATGCAGAGTTCGCAGTAGTACCAACCCTCAAGCGAAACGGTGAACTTGCCGTCAGTCAGGCTCGCTGTAATGTCGGCGCTGGTAACGACATTCGAATTGAACAAGCTTGCGGGAAGTGCAACAGCCCCACCGTTGGTGGTCATGTTGACTGTGCCGGTACTTGTTCGGACCATCGTCGCGCCGGAACCAATTGCGTCAACGTGGGCGTCGTAAACCTTGCCGAGGTCGGTGATGTTCGACTTAGTGAGTTGGCTCAGAATGATCTGGGCGGCGCCGACCGCATTGTTGGCGATGTGCGCGCCGGTCACCCCATTCGTCGCGATCTGACTGGACCCCACAGCACCGTTGGCGATCTGGGCGCTACCAACAGCGTTGGTGGCGATGTGCGCCCCTGTGACACCGTTGGCGACGATGTGCGTCGATCCGACCGCGTTAGATGCGATCTTCCCGCCAGTGATCCCTGCTGCTGCTAGGGCGGTCGCACCCACCGCGCCAGACGCAATATGACTGGACCCAACGGCACTGGATGCGATATGCGCCCCTGTAACCCCGTTGGTGGCGATCTGGGTGCTACCCACCGCGTTAGCGGCGATATGCGCGCCGGTGACGCCGTTCGTCGCTATCTGCGTCGAGCCAACAGCCGCGGCGGCGATATGGCTGGACCCGACAGCCGAACTCGCAATATGGGCGCCCGTCACACCGGCAGTGGCGATCTTCGTTGACGTCACCGCCCCGGCCGCGAGATGAGTGTTGCTGATCCCGCCGGTAGCAATGGCCGACGACGCTAACGTTGTTCCCGTGGTGGAGGTGCCGAACAAGTTGGTGTTCAGGGTTTGCAAATTCGACTTGATAGTCGACGGCGCATTCCCCGTAGTCGAACCACCATTGACCGCTTGGTGGAGGTTGTCGATCACCGCCTGGGCGAACGTCTCATGGCGCACGGTCGCGTTGTCGAGGTAGTAGACGTCGTTCGTCGCCGCACCTGATCCGTACTGCACTGAGACATACATGTAGGTCCAGCGCTGATTGTTCGGGATGTTGAACACCCCATTCAGTTGCGTCCAAACACCTTTCGTGGGGGTGACGGATGCGACAGTTGTGGTCGAGCTATGCCCGGAGTCGTCGTAGATGGTGGCAACGATCTTGATCGCCGGAGAGTTCACATTCCCGACTGGGGCGTAAACCCAGGTTTCGAGGAACCACGCCTGTGAAATGTTGATGCGCGTCGAGGTGGCGAAGTTCGCTTCAGAAACCCCACCGGCAACCGTCGACAGATACACGCCGCGGTCTGCGGTCGTAGCCCCGACCGTGATCTTGTAGGACCTGCTGCCACCGTACTTTTCCGTGGTCGAGTACCCGCCGGTAACACCACCGCCTGTCAGGCTGCGGGTTATCAGCGAATCCTCGAAATCCGGTGATAGACAGGCGTTCACACCGGCCCGGATCACAGTTGCGGGCATCGCCACCGGCTGCAATTGATTCTGCGGCGTCGTGTAACCAAACAGCGTGTAGAACAACGACGTCAGCCGGGTTGTGATGTCAGCGGGCACCGCCCCGGTACTGCCGCCTGTGAAAGACCCAACAACGTTGTCGATGGTGCTCTGCAAATCCGTCGACATCGCAGCAGTGATGTCCGGAATGGAATCCGTAGCGATCTCGCCGGTGATCACCGCAGCGTCAACGGAACTCCCGCCGCCCTGGTCGCAGGCAGTCCAATAGAACATCTTCCCAGGGGTGACCTGGCCGAGCGGGAATCCAGGTTGCGCTTCAACAGCAAATCCCCACCCCAGGTAGCCGGCCTCAGCCTTACTGGTGTGAGCCAAGTCGTACGCGGTTAGGACGGGCGCACCATCCTGGTAGGCGGTGAACTTCCACGGCTCACTCGTGCGAATGTCGCCCGCGTCGAGCGTCAGCGTGGTCCCCGCATTCGGCACATTGACCTCCGCAGAGGTGGGGACACCGGAGATGTTCGTGAGCTGCGTTTGAACACCGTTGACGTACTTGTGGATCTCTAAGACCCCGTTGCCGCCCCACCGGGCGCGAACAAAGTAGTTCCTCGCCGGATTGAGGCGCGCAACAACATCATTGAATGCGGTGCCATTCACACCGCGCTGAGGGGCAGATCCCAACACCAGGGACACCCGCTGGTAGATCGACGATGAAGTGGCCGCTGACCCGGCACCACCGAGATAGCGGCACATGCAGAAGTTCGATCCGCCGGCAGTGTCACCATCCCACGAGGCGTCGTGACCGTTTGGTGTGGCGAGCTTGCCGTGCGCGGTGGTGTAGGTCTGTTCCCAGATCGACGGGCCAAGATTGGTGGTGCTGGTCCGCTCAAAGTCGTCGGCCGCGATCGCCCCACCGGATACGTGGGCCAACTGGTTCAGTAAATCAAGATTCTTAGCTGATGTGCCCGTGACGGTGGCCTGATGCCCGAACACCGACATCCACAGGTCGTCGAGCAAACTCCCCGGTGTGAACGGTGAAGAGTCGGCACCCTGATGGAATATGTCGGTGATCGAATCGAGTGCAGCGCCTAAGCCTGTCTTCCCGAAATAGGCGTCGTCCCACCAGATCGTCCCAGCGGTGGCATCTGTCCACAAGACCATGCGAATCGCATCAACCCCGAGAGGTATAGGCCAATCGATGTCCTGAAGTCCCGACCATCCGCCGCTAGCACCGGGGGCGGTTTTCGTCAGTATCGTCTCGTAGCCGAGAGATTCGCCATCCAGGAATTTCTGTATCTGGACCCCAATGTGGTCTCCGGTGGTCGGCGACAGGCCGCTCCATTTGATGAACACCGAGACGTCCATCTTCTGGCCCTCGGATACCCGAACGACATTGCTGTACAGCCTCTTTGTGGTGCCGTCGCACACAACCTTGACCGACCCACCTGTGCCGCTGTTGTTTTGGGTTCCGTCCCAGGACCAGCCCGCCCCAGCAGCGATAGCGTCCGCAACAGTGAACCCACCCTTGGTGAGAAGGTTTCCGGGGCTGACACCGACGTGACTGATCGGGATGATGGCCATCACGTCGTGGGAGATCTGGCCGATCAGATTCCCGGCCGGCAACCAGGAATTGATGTCGAGTACCTTCCCGGCCCAGGTGGCGATGTCCGACAGTTCAGTACCGCCCGGGACGAACGCCGCAACGATCTTCTTGATGAACGGCAGGTGCTCAAACCAGTTGATAACCAGCTCGACTAGTTCAAAGACTGAATGTCCGATTGATCCTGTGATGCCCGTGAAAATGGCCCAGAGATTGTCGACCTTCTGCTGAATGAACTTGAGGATGTTCCCAGGGGTTAGATCATCCAATCCGAGCATGGACCAAAGGGATTGGAAGAACTGAACAACCTCGGTGAATATCGTTCCGTCACCGAAGGCCCCAAGGAAACCGCCAACGGCGGTGCTGATTCCCTCGATAAGGTCGCTGAGGGTTTTCCCGGTCTCTCCATCACCTCCGGTGAATAGGTTCCACAGCCAGTTGATGGAGTTCTGGAGGAACTCAACGATGTCGTCGATGTGGAGTAGGTCGCCGAGCATCCCGAGGACGGACTGCACGAAGCTGATGACGTCCGTCATGAGGGTGCCGTCGCCGAACGCCCCGAGGAATGCGCCGACGGTGTCAGAGATGCCCTCGACAAGGTCGTGAATGGTTTTGCCGACCGCGCCGGCGCCGCCGGTGAATAGGTTCCACAACCAGTCGACCGCGTTCTGGAAGAACTCAACGATGTCGTCGATGTGCAGCACATCACCGATGAGAGAGACGAGCGACTGCAGCATGCCCACGATGTCGGCGAAAACAGTTCCGGACCCGAAGGATTCGAGGAAATTGGTTACCAGCGTGCCGAAGCCGGTGAATACGTCTTGGAGGGTCTTCCCGATCCCCTCCGCGGAGCTGGTCACGATCCGCCAGATGCAGTCCACGGTGTCTTGGAGGAACTCGACGATGTCATCGATATGCAGGAAGTCGCCGAAGATCCCCAACACTCGGCCGACGAAGTCGATGACGTTGTGGATGGTGGTCGAGACGCCGAACTTCCCGAGGAACCCACCGATCAACGCGTTGAACGCCTCGACCACATCGTGGAACGACTTCGCCGCCCCCGCTTCATCGCCGGTGAGGAACGCCCACAGGCAGGTCAGGCTGTCTTGGAAGAATTCGACAATGTCGTCGATGTGCAGGACGTCGCCAACCAAGTTGAGGACACTCCCGAACAGGTCGGTGAACCGTTCGATGACGTCGGTGATGGTCTTCCCGACAGCCTCAGCACCGCCGGACAACATGCTCCACAGGCAGTTGATGGTGTCCTGCAGGAAATCGATGACCCCCTGTACGCTGGCAGGGCCGATCCCCAGCATGCCGAGCAGAGATGTCAACAGCCCCAACACATCTCCGAGCACGGTGCCGTCACCGAACGAACTGAGGAACGACGCCACCCCATTGACGAACCCGTCGATCAAATCCGACAGGGTCTTACCCGATGCAGTCTCACCGCAGGTGCAGAGATTCCACAGGTTGTCGATGCTGTTCTGCAGGAACTCCACGATCCCGTTGATGCCGGTGACGTCACCGAGCATGTGCACGATCGACTGGATGAACCCGACAACGTCGTCAAGGACGGTGCCGTCACCGAACGATCCGAGGAACGACCCGATCACAGACGTGATAGCTTCGATCAGGTCGGAGACCGTCTTGCCCACAGCCCCAGTGCCA
The DNA here is from genome assembly GCA_965279745.1 of Mycobacterium sp. GTDB lineage: Bacteria > Actinomycetota > Actinomycetes > Mycobacteriales > Mycobacteriaceae > Mycobacterium. Next base: position 3,771,091 of record OZ257262.1, on the reverse strand, counting down.
GAAGCGAATAGGTTCCACAACCAGTCGACCGCGTTCTGGAAGAACTCGAGGATCGCCGTCGGGTTCAGAGCCGCACCGAGTAGATTGCCCAACGTGTTAAGCAGGTGGATCGCGCCGGCCACGATGTCGTGAATGATGTTGCCGGTGCCTTCGACAAGGTCCCGCAATCCCTCAACGATCGGGTTGTCCAACAGCAGGCCGATGATCGCGGCCAACCCGCCGAGGAACGTCTGCGGAGACGCCCCTGACTCCGGGCCGCCAGACAGAAGACCATCGGGCAAAGACCCATCAGTGAACAACCCGCACAGGCCATCGAGGACCGCCTGCAATCCGGCGAAAATCTTCCCCGCCGTGGTGAGTGCGTCCGCACCAATGCCAAGCAGGCCTTGAATAAAGGGGTTATCGGCGGCCGCCTCACAGAGGCTGGAGATCATCTGCGCGACAGCGCCCAACACCCGGCCGAGCGCGTCGACCGACACCCCCAGCCCGGGGTCGGTCGTCAGCTGGTTCGTCGGATCAAAATTGACCTTGAAGGCTTCTGGCCTCAGGTCATGTGCGCGGGGCACTAGACCGGGACCGCCATCACGAACAGCTGCGCGCCGTTCTTGTTGAACAGGTACACGCCGGTGAGTCCGTCGTTGTACAGGTTGATGTAGAGGGTGCCGTCGTTGCCGGTGTGGTTAGCCGGAACCAACGCCACCTCGTTGTCAGGTGTGATGGCAGTGTTCGGGTCAGAACTGGTTGAGGTGTGCGGCGAAAGGTTGGCCCAGTTCGCGGTATTGCCGAACCCCCGGGCGACTAACTGGCCTGTGGTCGGATGGCCGAGCCGAACCTCGGAGCCGATGATCAGCGGATCAGAGTCCAGCTCCAACCCGAAGGCCTTGATCTTGCCCCACACAATCGGTTTCCACGGGAACGGCAACGCCGGCACCGCGAACGAACCGATCGGCGCCCGCGTCGACAGCCCCTCGTAGTTGGTGAACGCCGACTCTGGCACGGTGAACGGCCGCGGGATGATCGCCCCCACGTCAGAGGGCTTCCAGCTCTCCCCGTTCCACATCAACACCTGCCCGGTGGTGGGTGCCTCGCTGTCGTCGTAGTCGGTGGCGTCCTGAATCGTGGCGTTGTAGCCGCGAGGCCCACGAGGTGCCTTGAGATGCAGCAACACTGACGGGTTGTAGACCGTCCCCGTCTGTGTGACGTAAGAGTTCTCGTCACCATCGGGGTCGAGCAGCTCCACACCCCAGGTGATGTTCGGCACCGGCCCGGGAGGACCCTCCGAACCCATCATCAGGATTCGGTAGTGGTCACCGAACCAGATGTAGGCGCGTGATCCGGCCAGGTTGATTTCGCCGACCTGAGTGGTGGCGGTCGTGATCGCCGGAGAGCTGCCACCAGACAGGCTCGACGTGGCCGACATTTGGGGCTGATTGATGCCCGACTTGGAACCCTGGAACTCCACTGTCCACGGCCCACCATTGGAGCCATCAACAGCAACATCCCCGCCCGAGATGTTCGACAACGCCACCAAAGCCGTTTGCACAGTCGCCGCAGACGCGGCCCGAGCGATCGAACCGGTGGTCTGGCCGTCATAGGTGAGAGTGAACGTCCCACTGGTGGGAGAGCCGGTGATCGTGACCGTCTGAATCTCATTGACGTTGTCGTACTGGTTCATGATCCAGTACTTGCCGACGTCCTGCTCATCGTCGGTCAGGTTCGTCGGCAGGTCTTCCGGGTCATCAATTGTGCTGGTCTGCAAACGAAGCGCAAACGCGTGAGTCCCAGTCGGGCCCGGCTGACCAACCAGCGCGGCGAGACTCATCGTCGCCTGATCGCCAGCTATCTCCAGCGTCGCGCAGAACTGGTCCGGGGTCTCCCCATCGGTGACACAGCCGTAGATGTGGACGTTCGTCAGAACTGACTTCAGGTAAACCAGCTCACCTACGGCAGGTGTCGTCATAAGTCCTCCGGTCGAGGTTCGTCGGTGTAGCGGACCTGCGCGGTGGTGTGCCATTCGGCCATCACCGGCGGTCCTTCGCCGTCTCGGCGTGCCGCCATGCCCCGCACATCGGGCGGGCGGAGACGGTCTTGACTGAAATCGCCTGGCTTCAAATCGCGTTCAGCGTCACCAGGTGCGTTGATCCCCACCCATGTGCAGGCGTTGTCGTACACCCCGGGCGCTGTAATGCGCCGCTTCTTGATCAACGGCTCACCAGAGCGCCGGAACCCGTAAAGGGCCGCAGTCCAAGCGATTCCGAGTACCCCAGCGCTCATCGCATTCAGATCGTGAACCCGCCCATTCGGGTCAATGGGGTACTCCATGACCTCAAGCAGCTCAAGGTATGCGCGCTGAATTTCCCGCATCTGCGCAACCCGAGAGGACTTATCTTCTGGTAGGCCGACATTCAGCCCGACAGCAATATCGTGAACATGCGTGAGTGCGGCGTGCGCGCGGTGCGCCGAGCCTTCTCCGAGCATCAACGCCGCTTCAGCCAGTGCGGCCGGCTCCGCCTCCGACAACGCACGGACAGCCGCAGCCAACGTCACGGCGTCAGCCATCAGAAGATGGTCCCCTCGCCGAGGAACATCGACAGCGTCGACCAAACAGCCTGAATCACACGCAAACCCCTCGCCGCTGGATCTTCTTTGTCGCTGTCATCTCCGACCGACAGCTGCACGGTGACGGGCTCACTACGCGACCAGGTCCGCTTGATCGCGGTGATTTGGTCGCGGTAGATGATTCCGCCCTTTTCAAATCCGGCCTGGTCAGCCAGACCGACATCGACGTCAATCGCATGGGGTCGGCCGTTTACCACCTTTACGACGAACCCTTGCCAAGCCCTTGTCTTGTAGTGCCCCACCCGGAGTGTGACAATCCCGGACAGGGTGTAGGCGGTGCCGCTACCCCGCTCGAAATGTTCCTGCCACGCGAAATCGCCAGTCCACAAGGCTCTTTGCGGATCGGTGAACCGCTCCCAGGCCAGCAGTGTGTTGTCCAACTGGCCCTGATACAGGTTGTCGAAGCCTTCAACGCCGGGCTGCTCGTAGGCGCCAAGCCCGTAGTTAATGACCTGGGCAAGCTGCGAAAGCCCATATCGGATGGCGAATGTCTGAGCTTGGTTCACAATGGACGGTGAACGGCCCCCGGTCATTTGGGTCTTTACCGGGCCCTTGTGCTGGCGGTGCTCCGACTCGACGATTCCGGAGAACTGGCCGTCGTACCAGATCGTCTTCGGCTTCTCGGGAGCCACCCCCAACAGGGCTCGGAAGATCGGATCCGTCTCGCCGTCAAGGTTGTTGTCGAGTGGGAGGATCGTCTCGGTGATCAGATCGTCCAAGGTGGCGCCAACCAGATTCAGAACACCATCCGCGGCGGTACCTGTCGGACCGCCAACCCCCGACTTGTCCTCAACCGCGAAAATGATGCAGTTCCTGTGAGGCCTACTGAGCACGTCGGCGGCCTTCTCCAGCGGCCCCAAACCCCTGACAAGGTCAACCAATTCGGTGTGCGGTGTTTCCTCGTCTTCCGTCAGCCAGGTGTAGGCGCGGAAGTTGCAGCCGGCGTCTTTCAGCATGTCCTTCATCGCCGAGTCCCAGTCGGTCCACGCCGCCCCCAAGACGGCCGTACGGGACTGGTCGAGCAGCGGGTTCACGAACTGCACCTGCATCGGCCACGACAGCGGGTCCAAGCCTGATAGGCCGCCGTTCACCCAGCCGAACGGGTTGAAAATGTTGCTGGCGATCGACAGCGCCGGAAAGAACAACCTGGCCAGGTTGATGAACATCGAAATCGACAGGATGGTCCGTGTATTGCCCGGCAGCACCCACATTTTCGGCAGCTGCACCTCTGGCGGAAATATGGGATTCGCACCGAAAAGCAGGTTGGATGCGTGCTTTCGGTTAGAAATGGCCTCCAACTCCAGCGTGTGAATGCCGGAGCTGTCACGCTTGGCGTTGATGCCGGTGACTTTCCCGCCCCACCGTGTCCGCCACGTCGGCTTGGTGGGGTTCGGATCGACTACCAGATGAAGGTCTTCGTGGATTTTCGTCTGGTGCAGGATGAAGTCGGTCAGCCAATTGTCGTAGCGGATGACGACACTGGCCTCGCCGGCGGAGGACATCATCTCCTCAACTGATGCGGTCCTCTCGTCGCAGATCTGCGCGACGGCGTTCATGTTCTTGTCGAACAGTCGAAGCATCGGCCGCTGACGTGCGGCCTGCTCGATCACATCCCGGCGGCCCTTCACATACCGGTAGGCATCCATCGGGTGGTTGACCAGATCCGGAGGCCCCGACGATGCGACAACTCGGTCTTTGAACACGCCGTTGACCCACTGCGTGAATTGCAGTGTCGGACGCACCATCCCGTTGCCTGCGTCGACGAATCCGTCGAGCAGGCTGGTGCTCACCTAACGGCTTCTCCGATAGCGCTGCGGCAAGATCGCCGTGATGGTCCCGGCCGGATTGCTGTGGCGCACCCGGATGTGCGCGACCGTCCTCGGCGGAATCGACGACATGAAACGCTTGTCGAAGCGCTGCCACACCGGAATGCCGGTCTCGTCAAGTTCCCACAGCAGGAAATCGAGGATTTTCGATTGCCGCGCGAGCTTGTAGAAAAAGTTGTCGACAGCATCTTTCGACGCTGTCAAAGTCCTTGCACGGGGGTCAGTGTCGACCAACATGTAGCCGTCGGACTCAGCCAGATACGGCAACTCGATCATGCGGCCGCTGTTGCCGTCCTCCACCCACGCCTTACCAGGCCCCGACACGAGGAACCGGGCGTGACTAGTCAGATCGCCGCGGTTAGCGAGCGTCAGGACGCCCTCGCCAACGGTGTACAGCTTCTTCGGCTGCACCCCGAGCTGGATCTCAACAGTCTCGATGAATCCCCAGATGTCCGTCAATAACCCGTGGATCTCGGTGTTGTTCTGCCACTGCTTCCACAGCGACGGCTTGCTGTAGTAAGGCTTCTGCGCCAACCAGGTGAGATTGTGGAGCGCAAAGTTGTTGTCGTAGGCGACGGGATCCATCTTCTGCGATCCCATGACAGTCTTGGCCGGCCGAACGTTGATCCACCGCCACCCAGAGAACCGGGTGTAAATCCCCAACCACCCGTCCCTGTTCTCGTCTTGCCCATCCCACCAACGAGATTCGGCCATCCGGTACTGGTAGTTGTTGAACCCCTGCCCGCCGATCTGGACTCCGAAGTTGATCTCACGCTTCAAGATGTTGACCCGCTCCACAGTGGCGCCCAGCTCATAAGCGCCCTCGGAAAGCAGCAGTTCGAACGGCCAGTGATGCTCGCCCTCAATCTCCTGCGCGAGCTGCACACCCTGCCGGCCCTGCAATCGGCCCCCGTGCAGGTGATATGCCTGTCCGTCTGGCGTTATGTAGAGAACGCGGGTGGACAAGCCCTGCAGGTAATTCGGCAGCTTGTCCCACTGGTCGTAAGCCGCCTTCTCCCCTTCCCTGATGAACCTCACGAGGCCCACCCGGGAGAGATCATCCGGTGGGTAACCCTGCCGAATTAGTGCGGGTGCGGGCGTTCTGCTCCGTGTGGATTTGCGACCGCAACGCGTTCGGGTCCATGCCGATATTTGCGCCAGTGAGGTCAATACGCGCATCGACCACGGAGGGTTGCTGCTGCGGCCCCGGCTGTTGAGAGTTGGGCAGGAAATCTTTCACCTGCGGCAGCAGGTTGTCCCCGATCGCCGACAACCCCTCACCCCCGCCGGCTCCGAAGTCGAAGTTCCCCAGGCCGCCATCGCTGATCGGGCCGGGCGCTGCACCAGTCCCGCCGTGTGGGGACGGCGCTCCGAGCGGGGCGCCACCACGCTTCTGCGCGTTCTCGATGCCCTTCCAGTTCCAGTTCTTCATCAGCCCGCCGAACATGTTCGCCATGCCCGTGCCCAGCTTGAAGATGCCCCATTGTGTGGGGTCGGAGAAGATTTCCCCGTCGAAGCCGAGGCCCTCCATCGCCCCCTTCAACAGGCCCTGACCGAACCCCGCCGCGTCGGGGCCCTTGTCTTTGTCGCCCTTCGATCCGCGGTCGGCGGATTTGCGGTTGACCTCTTCCTGCTTCGACCCGAGATCGTCTAACGCGTCCTGGTGTTCACGCTCCGCCTTCGCGACCCGGTACTCGGCTGCTTCCCGCTTCTTCGGATCGGTCTCGCCCTTCGCGTCAAGCTCGTCCAGTGCGCCCTGCGCCTGCTTCAGAGATTGCGCGGTGTCGTCGACCTTCTGTGATGCGTTGCGCAGAGACCGCTGCTCGGCCGCGGTAGGACCACCACCAGAACCGCCGCCGCCGTACCCTCCCCCACCGCCACCGCCGTAGCCACCACCACCGCCACCTGATGGCCAACCATCGGGATACATGGCGTCCATAGGGATGTAGGCCTGGTTCGGGAAGTCCCCCGCCCCAGCAGCGCCAGCACCGACGAGGAAAGTGCCATGGGAGCCACCAGACTCCGCGTTCCGCCCATCCGGCAGCGTGACAGCCATATGCCCCCCACCGGGGCCGCCGTTCTTCCACCCCACCCGCAACGTCCCCGGCGGGCCCTCACCGATCACCCCGCCCCGAGCCGTTATCCACTCGGCAGCGTTACCCGTGGCCATGCGATCGCCGTACGGATTCAACCCCAGAGCAGCATTCACCAGAACTGAAGCGGCACCACTGCAATCCACACCCGACGGGGAATGCCCACCCCGCACATACGGAGTGCCCGCCAAACTGTCAGCGATGTCTTCGACGGATTCAGGGCCACCCACCAGACCGCCACCGCTATACCCATGGACGAGGCGGCGCAGGAAATCAGGCGGTGGGGTCCAGCCCTTGTTCATCGCGTCGATCAAGCCCCAGTTCTTTCGGGTCGACGACTCGGTGTTGATCGACTCCCCGCGGCTGACCGCGATCGGATCACCACCGAACACCCGCGCAAGGATGCTGTCCGACGTCCCCGATCCGGGCCCGGAGATCCGGCCGGACGAATCCACCCGGCCACCCGCCGCCCGACCGCCACCACGCGGCCGACCAGACTCTCCCGGCACCGCAGGGATGAAGCCTGGGGTCACCAACTGGGAGGGGTTGATCTCCTGGCCGCCGGAGTCGCGGTACCGCACCCGAACATCCATCTCGGCCTGGGTCTGCTGAATCTTGACCACGAGAGCCGCGAGTTCTTGGATCGCCTGATCACTGTTCGCGGTGACCTTCGCGACCGCCGGCCCGCCAGCGACGCCCGGGATCTGCTCGACCGAGTTGCCGGCCTCTTCCATCTTCGCTTTGAAGTCGGCGAACCTGGCCGGATCCACCTCGACCTGCACCTGCTTGTCGGTAGGAACCGCGGTGATGGTTGCACCCAATTCGGCGTACTTCTGTTTGAGCGCTTCGCTGGCCTGCCACTGCCCGTTGAGCGCCGCAGTGCCCTCCTGCGCTTTCTGGGTTCCCGCATCGAACTGGTCCCGCATCTTGTTGATGTTCTGCGTCAACGTGATGATGGACTCATCGCCCGTGCCCATCGAGTCAATCATTGACTGCAGCAACGCATTACCATCTTTGAACGCTGGCTGCCAGCCTTGCTGGTTAGCACCAGCCGCGTCGTATTGAGCCTTGTTGTAGTCGGCGATCTTCTTGTTGACGGTGTCTAACGCGTTGCCCTGATGCAGGAGAGCGGAATTCAACTCCTCCGTCGAAACTCCGGCATCAGCGGCGACCTTCGTAAGTCGCTGCCCCTCTTCGCCGGACAGCCCAGACGTGATGTGCTGTTGGGCAACAGATGCGATCTTTGTGTACGCGGATGCATCGCCAGTTCCTGTTGCCGCGTCGACACCGAGGCTCGTATCAAGCCCGTATGACTTGAGGCGACCGAGATCGGTTGTTCCATGTTCATCTTCGGCCTGCAACCGATCCCGCACCTTCGCACGGGTAGCCTCGGTGACCTTGCCGGTGGTTTCGTCAAGAGTCGCCAACAACTCCTGCTCCTGACGTTTCTGCTCCTCAGCTTTCCGCGCAGCATCTTCATGCGCGGATGCGATCATGCCCAACGCAGTAGTCACCCCCAGGGCGGCTACGCCCCACGGGCCACCCAAGAGTGAAAGAACGCCTCCGCCAGCAGATTTCATAGCGCTCATCGCAGTGCCCGTAACACCTGCTGTGCGATGGAATCTCTCTGCACCATCAGAGGCATTCCGGTAGGCGTCCTTCAGCTGGGTCATGTATCCGCGCTGCTTGGTCACCGTGTTGCCGGTGGCCATGTTCACGTAATCCATCGAATCCGCGGCTTGCTTAAGCGGCGTCTTCCAACCGCTGAAGGCCTTGCCGAACAACTCGCTCGCCTTCGCAGCAGTAGTGATCGCCGGCCCCGCAAGCTTCGACTTCAGGTAGAGCGCCGTGAACAGCCCTGCCACAGCCATTCCCAGACCGGGGATCTTGGTAAACAGATCAAGCACAACCTTCAGCGGCGGCTCGATGATCTTCAATGCTTGACCTAGTGCACTCCACCCCAGCACCACGGTCCCGGCGGCGCCCTTCGCGAACTGCGAAACGACTGTGCCGATGGTGGGCGCAATGTCCTTGACCGCACCAGAGATGTCCTTCCACCCCTGAACGAGCAATCGAACACCGTCACCACCACCAGACTTCAACTGATCGAAAATTCCGGGAATCTTCCCCAGCCAATCGACCATCTGATTGCCGCCCGACTCCAGCATCGGCTTGATGAAGTCGTAGAACGCCAACTTTCCGGTGTCCGCCGCGTTGCTGATCTTCTCAATCACGCCGGGGAGGCCCTGCATGTTGGCGGCAGCCATATCGCTTGCCCCGCCGACCTTTTGGACCGCTGTCGACATCGCATCAAGCGTTTCGATGCCTTGGGTGCCGGCGATCATCGCGCCGCGAATCGCATCCGTACCGAACAGAGTCGCGGCCGCCTCTTGGAAATCATCGGGCCGCATCTTGCTAGAGGCATCACCGATCTGCCGGAACAGCTCCCGCATACCGACGAATTGACCTGTATCGACATTGCGAATCTTGAGACCCAGTCGGTCCATCGCCGCCGACGCTTGATCTGACGGGTTCGCCAGATGCGTCAGCATCGTCTTCAGCGACGTACCAGCATCGGAGCCCTTGATACCGGCCTTGGCGAATAGGCCTAGAACAGAGACTGTTTCGTCCATGGAGATGCCGAACCCATGCGCCACGGCGGAGGCCTGCTGCATGCCCAGCATGAAGTCGGGGACCTCGCCTTGCGCGGCGTTCGCCACGTTCGCCAACGCATCCGCAACATGGTCCGCCTGATCCGCGCCCAACTGATACGAGTTGAGGATCGTCGCTTGGGACTCCGCCGCAGTTGCAGCATCGATCGCCGCCGCCGCCGCGAGCTTCAAAGTGCCAGGGGCAGCAGCCATGGCCTGCTGCATCGTCAAGCCACCCTTAGCCAGCTCGAGCATCCCAGCAGCCGCATCCGCAGCCGACGCACCCACGATGCTGGTGTCGGCACCTAGCTGTTGAGCGAGCTTAGCCGCGTTCGCCATCTCCGCACCTGATGCGCTGGTAACACCCTTAAGCCGGTTCAGGTTCGACTCCATGCCGACACCCAGATCGATCGCGCTCTTCACGCTGGCGATGAACCCACCACCCGCCGCCAACGCAGTACCAGCGCCCAGCATCCGCTTAAACCCGGACATGAACCGCGAGCCGCTCTCAGCGCCCTCCTGCTCGGCCATCGCCGCCAATCTGGCACCGAACGGCAACTTCGCGACCGGCGCATCCTTGAGAGCAGACTGAGCCGACTGGTGCGCTTTCTGCGCCGACGCCAGACCGCGAGTCTCCCTCGCCAAGTCCTTCTGCGCCGACGCCTGCCGCTGCGCCAACAACGTCAGATTGCCGTCAGTGATGACCTGCGCACGCTTCGCCCGATTCACGGCCTCGGCGGCTGCGGCCCTCTGCAGATCAGTCGCCTTCGCATTGTTCTTGACCTGCTCGAGCTTCTGCTCCGCGATCACCAACCGGCCGGTGGCGTCAGCATCGGCAGCCTTCGCCTTCGCCACCGCCGCCGCCGCCGCCTCTTGCGCCTTCGTCACCTTCGTCAACGACGTGGTGCGCTTCTCCACATCACGCAGCGAATCAACGACTTTCCGCTTCGCAGTGTCGACCCCAGACAGCATCTGGGAACCCATGACCTTGCCGACCCGACCGAACCGCTTCTCAACATCACCAGCGATCCGATCCACCCCACCCGACAGGCGAGACACCTCAGGCATGACAGGCACCCAAACCTGGGCGAGCTCAACGGCAAGGCTCATCGCTGTCACCCCCTTCGGGCAGGTCGCATTACTCGGCTTGGTGAACGGCCGCGCGCATAGTTCTCAGCGCGACGCTGCTCAAATTCGGCGATCGTCATGGAATCGAACGGGACCTTCTTCGGGTCCAGCGGGCGGGGCTGTGGGGCTTCTTCCGGAACACCCGGGCGCGGGATACGGCGTTGAACCTCAAGCACACCCGCCTGCTGCTCCAACTGGTTCGCCAGCAGATGATCAGTCGGAGTCCATCCGCCGTGAACAGCGAAATAGAACGCCGTCCCCGGAGGGGCGGCAAGCACAATCGAACCGAGCTTCTCTACCGACAGGCGACCGGCGTCGAAGTCCTCGTCTTTTCCGAGCGCGATGAGGTCGCGCTGCACCGCATGCCAATGGCCGCCGACGGCAGCGGTGAGCGCACCTATTCCCCCGACGTCAGGGCAGAGTCAGCGAACCACTCGTTAAACAAGGCCTCGTACTCCTTGTCGGTGAACCCGTCAGTCAACGCCTGCATCGCCTCAGGCACACCCGCATAGTTCATCCACTCGAACGGCTGAATCATGTCCGGAAGGTTGTACAGCTTCCGCCACATAGCCCGATCCGGCGGAGGGACCGACGAATACTTCGGGAACGTGATGACCACACCAGAATCCGAGGTGAACACGAACAGCTCCGCACCCTTCGGGTACAGGCTGGCGTAAGGGACAGCCCCTGCCGCCGTGGCGGCAGGGGCGTCAACCTTCGCGGTAGCTTTCGCCGCCGCCTTCCTCGGAACCGCCTTGCGGGGTGCTCGTTTAACAGGCGACATCAGATCTCCACCACGCCGTCATTCCAGTACTGGTAGCCGTGGTTACCGTCCTCATCCGGGAACGGCTTCAACGTGCACTCGTAAGCCGACAGCTCCTTGTGCGACCACTTCAGCGGCGCCACCGCAGTGATCCGACCAATCGGAATCACCAAACGCATAGAGATCAGGTTGTAGAAGCCGTCGAAAATCCAGGCCCCCGTATCAAGCAGCTTCGCGTTCAGCTTCGCCGCGATCTCCGTACCAGCATCCTCATCAGCCGGCGTGACGGTGATATTCGAATCACCGTGAACAGCCTTCTGCACATCAACATTGAGGACCTGCAACAGCTTGAACTTGATCTCCAAGCCGTACTCCTGCTGCAAAACAGCCACCAGGTTGCCGCCCCAGTTGTACTGATCCTGGTTGTTGCGGTTCTCCGTGCGTTCCACACCGTCATCACCGACGTGACCAAGATCCTTGAACAATTCGTCGGGAGAGCCGAGAGCCGTGATCGGGAGCGCGGTTCCGACGGGTGCACGCAGCACACCGCCGGTGATCCGCGGTGACGCAGCGGCCAGTTCTAGAGCGTTCGATGCCATCGCGGGCGTCCTTTCAATGGGGGTTGGAAATGCGAAAGGCCGCCCCATCGGGGACGGCCTCTCGTTGACTCACCCCCCGAAGGGGTGTGAGGGATCAGGGGGTAATCAGTTGCGCGGTAACGCGCCAAGTGACCATCGACCGGAAACGGGGCAACACAGTCCCGAACCGGGGGTCGTCAACATGGGTGGGCAGCGACACCACTCGGGTCAAGCCGACGAACCAGCCATCGATCGTCTCGCCGCGAGCCGCATCCATGTACGCGGTAGCAGTGCGCGAGTTCAAACTCGCCTCGTCCTTACTGGGGGCGTAGCTGTGCAGGATGGTGTCGAGGTCGTACTCGATCTCGTTGGCCTTTGTGCCGCCGCCGAATTCGATCCGCAGATACGCGCCCGGCTTCGTCGCATCGTCGGGGGTCCGGGGCAGCGAATCACCCATCGCAACAGTCATCTTCTCGCCGAGATAAGTCTCGGCCAGCGCCACCACGTCGGCAGGGAGCATCGGAGGCCACACACCCATCAGGTGCCCCTCAGCGACGACACCGTCTTCAGCATCGTCGAATGCTCGGCGTCGTCTCGCTGCGCCGCCTTCGACCGGGCCACGATGTAGGCGCGAGGCCGCTGAGTGGACGGATCGTTCTGAACGACAACCTCGTAGCCATCCGGCAACGGCTGCACCGCGCGCTCGGCCACCTGCTGCACATGCCCCGCAAACGCGTGCCGAATCTTCTTGAACGCACCCGGCATGTACTTGACCCGAACAGTCACCCGGCCCGCTTCAAGTGAATCTCCCCGCCAAACAACCGATTCAGCGACGCGAAAGGCCCATTACGCCAATCCCCTTCACGAGGATCACCATCAATCTCGTACCGCCTCCCACCAACACGAACCTCGTCCCGATCGGTGTAGATCGACGGATCCTCCACCAGCATCGTCAACCGAGTCATGTAGCGGGCTACGAAGTCAGAGGTGACAGGCTCCCGATTCTGGGTCTGACCAGCTGGATAGAACGCGATCGCCTTACGCGGCACCGGAACCGTCGCCAACACCCCATCCGCGAACGGAAAGTGATCAATCGGGTGAACACCGCGCAGGAAACTCACGCAATCCCCTGGATTCGGTAGGAATCCAGACGCCGCTTGTGCTCCTCCGACAGCGACAGGCCAGTAGACCCCTGAAACAGGGACACCCGGAACGGGCCACCAGCAATGTCCTTCGCCGGCAACGCCGGAAGGGAACGCGCACGCGACGCCAACTCCAACACGACCGACTTCACATCAGCCGGAGTGCTCGCATACCCATGCGTGAAACTGACCACCGCATGCCGATCCCGCGGCCACGACGCACACCGCCGTGAGATGAACCCCGCCGGATCCCAGCAGTACTCCTCTGGATCCAACGTCCGCCCATCCACGACAACGGATTCGACCGACGTCACCTGCATGCTCGGCAACATGATGATGCCCATCTCACCCACGTCACAGCGGACACTCAACGCCTCAACGTTCGGCGCAATATGCCAACCGCAGAACCGGCGAACCTCCGCCTCAGCTGCGCGGACGAAGAACTCAGGATCGCCACTCTCGAACCCTGCGAGATCCGTTGCAGCGACGAGTTCCTCACTCATCGGCTACTTATCGCCCTCGGGCCTGACCGGGGCCACGGCGCTGCTGACGGCCCGCTCCTGGGTGCGGTGCATTGCGTTCTGCTGCTGCAGGTCGCCCCGCTTCACTGCCTCCGCTAGCGCCCTCTCCGACTTGATCTCCACCTTGGTTCTCCTCCGGTGTTGGGGCCGCGGGAGTTTCGACAACCGGCGGCAATGGTTCGGGCACCTCGGGCGGATCGTTCTGCACGACCGGCGCAACAACAGGCTCAACGGGCGTGGCTTCCGCGAGTGGGGCTTCCGCCTGGTCTGGCTCGGGGGCTGTACCGCGCAGCTTGGCGAGCTTCGCGTCCACCTTCTCCGTCGACCGACCTAGACGCAGGTACGACCCGCGCCGAGCCTCCAACCCAGCGATGATGTCCGCGTTGACATCCCGGACCCTGGATTCAGCCATCTGTGGCTCCTTCTCTTGTTGGGCGACCGGAGCCCGCCCCTGCCGCAAGGCAGAGATGGGCCCCGGCCGCATCATCAGGTTGATCAGACGAACTCAGGGGCTGTCAGGCCGCTGATTTCGACGATCGACTTCGGGTACCGCTCGGCGGTGAACAGCACATAGCCGAACACCTGCAGACGGACCGTCAGGTTGCCCGAGCCGACCTCGTTGAGCACCCGCGAACGGATGCCCGATTCGTAGAGCAGCATGTCGCTCGAGCGCTGCACATACGTGAGGTCTTCGTTGTCGTCATCGCCGTACTCAGTGCCGATGTTCGGATCAGCCAGAACCGGCAGACCCTGCATCGAACCGACGATGCCCTCCGGCATGACCCCACCGAAGCTGGCGATCGCGTTCTGCGGCGCCTGCGCCGACGGAACCACCAAGGGGCGGAGGTTCTCGTCGAGCTGCGCATTCAGCCACGCCCACCGACGCGGATGCATCGCGATGTGGGTCGGAGCCTGGTGACGCAGCGTGTGCACCCGCTGAATGCCATCAGCGATGGCCGCGTAGTACGACGCCACCGACAGGGTGTCGATGGGGATCGTTTCGATGCCCGGCGTCGCATGAACGCCAACCACCTGACCATTGCTGCCGGAACCCCGCAGGACCTGCGCGTCGACCTTCACCGCATAGTCGGCGTACAGATCCTGGAAGATCACCTCGTCGAAGTTGATCGGCGACTGCTCCAGCGACTGAATCGCGACGTCCTGCTGACCCGCAATCGTGCGGACCTTCGCCTCGATGAAGGTGTCGTCCAGATCCGTCTCGGACACCGGCGCGTTATCGGCGGTCTGGATGGCCGTCGACGTGCCCGAGGAAACCTTCGGGATCTGAAGGCTGGAAACCCCCGACGGCAGCGGCAGGTTCTGCACCACATTGGCGAACGGGCGTCCCGCACGAGCCAACGCGATGTAGTCCTTCACCAACCACACCGGCGGAGTGAAGTAACCACCGTTGCCGTCGACACGATCGAGATCGCGGTACTGCTTGTCGGTCTCGACATCGACGGCGTGCCGGCGCAGACGCTCCCCGGACTTGCCATCGGCATCCATACCGAGCTGATACAGCATCAGGTCCTTGAAGTAGGACCGACCGTTGGCTCCGCGGCTGTTCTCGGCGCTGTAGGTGACCGGCTCTTTGACTTCGGTCAGCAGCTGCTGCGCCTTCCGAACTTCCTTGGCACCCTCGTCGAGGTCGCCGGCGCGGGCTTCCTCGTCCGACAGTTCCTTGATCCGCTCGTCGAAGCCCTTGATCTCGGTCTGCTTCTTCGCGATGTCTTGGGTCTTCTCGCGGTATTCGGTGTCTTCCTCGGCCGACAGCTCTTCGCGGCCGGAGTCACGGACCAAGTCCGCGATCGCCTTCCGAGATGCCTTGAGCTTTTCGAGCTCTTCGTCAGCCTTGGTGCGGAGATTGATCAACCGCTGTAGACGCTCGTTCATGAGCGATTCCTTTCTCTGGAACATTGGGTTTTGTGTCGATTGACGTGCGGCCAGTGCCAGGCCAAAAGACGCCCAGTGCCAGGGCGGAATCGCTCAACCGGATTGAGCGAAGTACTTGGGGCGGAACGTAATCCGCCGAAATTAAGCCGACTTACGAGTCTTCGTCGAGAGCTTCGATCTGAGCCAGGGTCAGGCGCGAATCACTGGCCAGGCCGATGCCCTTCAACGCCTCGTGAAGCGACATGCCACCGCCGGTCGATCCTGCGGCGCTTCGCTTCTCACCATCGCCTCGGAGCAACGCCGTCAAGTTGTGGTGGGCGCGACCGATGAGACCCTGGTCAAGGGAACGGGCTTCGACAAGCGCCGACGAAGGGTCCAACTTCGACAGCAACTCAATCGCCTGATCAATGCCCTTGATTTCGGCATGAGTGGTGGGGTTCGCACCGAAATTGACGACGGAGACGTCGCCTTTGTGCAGACTCACCTCAATGAGGGTTCGCTTCGACTGGTCGTCCTCTTCGAAACCCGGTGCGGCTTCCCACTTCTGCGCCTTGACCCGGAAGGCGAACGACATTTCGTCCATGTCGCCGCGGCGCATCTTGGCCTCTAACCGCTGAACGTCGGGGTCGGAGCGGTCCAGCCGCGACTCAGTCCTCAAACCGTGACTGTCCACGGACAACGTGAGGGTGCCGGACTTCGTGCGCGCCAGTGGCATGCCCTCGTGGTTGATGAGCAGGTGAAGGTCTGGCTTCTCCCGCAAGGTCTTGTCGAACGCATGCGGGTCGAGCTGCTCAATCCAGCCGTAATTCTGTGGGCCGCCGTACATGTCGTACGGCTCGAACGTTGATGCGTATCCCACGAGTACGAGATCGTCACCGCTGGTGTCAGCGTCTCGGATCTCGAACTTCGCGGTGGCGCGATGCTCTGGAGCGTCCGTGAGCACGGTGGGCCGGTTACGTCGATCCATCGCTATCGTCCTCTCACTTGATGGCGGCTCTTACGCGCCAACAGCTTTGGTTTGTTGCGGCCAGCAGGGATGCTGAGATTTGCTTGCATGACTAGGGTCTGTCGTTCGGCTTCGGACAGCCAGATCCAGCGCTGGCGCTCTTCGGGCGGAAGCGATAGGACGTATGCACGCTCATCGGCGGGCATGTATGACCAGCTATCACGGAGTTCGTCAGGGACGCGGTTGCTGCTCCGGTCGGCTTCGCCCTCGTCGTCGTCCTCTTCGGCTGGGTCTTCATCTGGCTCAGCTGCGGGTTCGTCCGACGGCTCGGGTTCTTCAGCCTCTGAGGGGTCAAATCCCAACGGCGCGTAGTTGACTGCCTGAATCCGGCCGTCGCCATCCTCCACGGGCGGTAGGTCTTCCATCGCCCGGATCTCGTTGACCGAGTAGACGCCGATGTTCCGCCCCATTTGGTAGGACTCCCAGCGGGACTTCCGATCTCCGCGCAGCAGGCCGTCGATGTTGAATTGCGCGTACTGGCCTCGCGGAATCAGATCTGTCCACGCATCCTCGAGGCACTTCAGCCACGGACGCAGGGTGAAGACAACGAAGCCGATTCCCATCGACTCGATACCTGAGCCCCAGGTGGTGGATTTCGTTGTGTCGCCGATCATGTGCGGTGGGACGCCGAACATCATGGCGATCTCTCCGCGCTGGAATTGCCGGGTCGCGAGGAACTGCGACTCTTCCGGGGTGATGCTGATCGGCCGCCACTTGAACCCACCGGTGAGGACCGCCGGCCGGCGGCTGCCGCCGTGGCTGGAAATCCACTGCTTCTGGGTGCGGCGAACCGCCTCGTCCGACAGGTCCTGCTCTGTCTCGAGGACGCTCGAGGGGTTCGCGGCGTCCCGGAAGTAGCGGGCTCCATACCGCTCGGCGGCGATCGACAAACCGACACCCTGAGCGGCCTGCTCGATCGGAGACAAGCCCATCACCTGGCCGGCGATGGGGAACCGGCGAAGGTGAACGATGCTCTCGGTCGGGACCTTCAACCCACCGACGGTGTACTGCGGGTTCGTCCAGTCCCCATTTTCGTCCGGAACGGCGCTGACGCTGTCCGGATGCAGGGGGAACAGCGACGCCGGGTAGCCGATCGCGTCGTAGCCCTGAATATGAAGAAACGCGTTACCGCGGATCGCCAACGACTGCATGACGCACCACAGCCACTGCGACAACGTCAGCCGTGGCCACGGCCGGACGACAACTTTCGGCTGTGCCGGCACCAACGTCCGAACACCCTCGCTGGGCTTGCGGTACACATCGACCGGCAGCGTCGCGACAGCGTCGGCCAGGATCCGCACGCAGGCGTAAACCGCCAGCGACTGCATCGCGTTCTCTGGGCCGACGCGCATCCCCACCGAACCGGGCGGCGGGACCGCAGCTACGAACGAGCCGAACTGCCCGGACCGCGACTCGGGTGCAGAGCCGAAGATCCGGCTGAGGATCACAGGTCGTCGAACCCTTCACCAGCCACGCGCAGCTGGGAAACAGGCGCCGGCGCGGCCTGATTCTTCTCAATCGCCACACCAACAGCGACCAATGCCAAACCGGCGACGATCATGCCGAGCCACGCGGCGATCCACCAGCATCCGGTCACGATGGCGACGAATCCCGCCACTTCGAACAGTCCCGATGCGAGGCTGCGAGTGTTCAATCGAGTTCCTCGTTTTCCCACATCGCGATCTCCTCTTCATCAGGCCAGTCGTGGATCTGCGGCTCCGGCTCCGGCTCCGGCGGACCCTCGGACTCAGCCCACGCCGCGGCGGCGCAAGCCACCAACGGGGACGCATCTACCGGGGAGCCCTTGCGGTCGAACACCATCGCCCCGTCGCCGAGGTATCTGCCGGGGGTTGATTTCGCCGCGCTATCCAATGACGGCGACGGCCGGTGCCGCACCAGCCGGTCACGAACCAGGTCAAACATCTGCGCGCAACCCTTGGGCAGGTCGGCGCCGCCCCACTCGATGACCGGCACACCAGCAGCGGTCAGGTCATCGATCAGCCCGGACGCCGGCGCGCCGCGCTGCTGAAGCGCGACACCTTGGAACTTCCCTGCCCGTTCCTTGAACCAGGGGATGATCCAGTCCGTGCCGTTCTTCGCGGCCACAACCTCGATATGGAGCAATCCGTCCGAGCGGCGGGCGGCGACAGCCACATACGAGCGGGTCCGTTGGAAATTGACGTCGACTGCAGCCCACACAGGCGCCCCCTCAGCCCGGCGCGACGTCGGATCCGTTGTTGCTTCCCAGCCGTCCATCGGGATAACCCCGGGGGCAAGAGTGTCGACCCACTGACAGCAGTGCTCGGTCTTGAACCCGGGCATGTTGTCGGCCATCGCCTCGGCGGTGGCTGCGAGCGACTCTTCGTCGTGGCCGGGCAGGAATCCGAGGCCGGGGTTCGCCATCGGCCAGAACTGGCGGTCGAGCGGATCGGCATCCTCAGGAACGGACCACTCAAAGAACCCGATACGGGTGTCGTCGGTGTCCCGGGCGATGATCCGTTTAATCGCGCCGTCACGCAGCGACCGGAGTACTACCGACGTCTTGTCGCCGGCGTTCGACGCCGCCACCGCCTGGCTATACGGCCTGGCCGTGGTGGTGGGAACGATGGCGTTCCAGGCCAGCCAGTCTCGATGCTGGCGAAGCTCATCGAGCTCAACCAAGTCCAGCGACAGCGATCGGCCGGCATCACGATTGGCCGCGGCGGCGCGCCACAACCGCTTGCCCCGCAAGATCATGCGGTGCTTGCCGTTGGTCTGCCCGTGCCGAACGAATTCCCGCTTCAGGGTGGGGCAGTTCTTGACGTCGTCAACAACCTCGTCGAGCGTCGCCTCGGCGTACTCGAGGCCTTGAGCGGTGATGAGAATGTTCTTCGCCGCCGGGCAGTCCGCAGTTGGCCGGCCAGACGGATGCAGATACATCCGCCACAACCCGAGACCCCGCAGCCACGCCGTCTTGCCATTCTGGCGAGAGATCAGGATGACAACGGTCTGGAACCGGAACCCCGACCCGTCGAGGCCCTTCTCCAGCGCGTGGATGTACAGCCACCGCTGATACGGCAGCAGAACCCACTTCAGGACGTTCTCGAGGAAGTCGCAGCACTCGAAACCCCACGACGTGTCCGGGTTCAGACCGCAGCCACAGTCGCAACTGTCCGCCCTGGTGGGGTCGCAGCGAGCAAGTAGCGGCGGTGTGTACAGCCGCGGCTTGGTGTGCCCCCTAAGCGGGGCGGGTGCGACGGCGGCGGAATTGGGCAAGCTCGTCGCCGCCTTCCTCGTCGTCGTCCAACGGAGGCTCGGGGTCGTGAGGCACTGACCCACCGCCGACGATGTCGAGACCGAACAGACGCCCCTGGCGGGCCAGCATCCGATCGCAGATGACCGACGACTTGTAGTCGCCGCGCATCGCCGCCGGGTAGTGGGCGCGGAACAGGGCCTCGGTGCGCTCGATGTACACAGAGAAGGCCTCGTCGGTGAGAACGCCCCGACGCTGTGCCGCCGCCTTCAGCTCGCGGTCGACGACGTTGTGAACGGACTGCGGACTTTTCAGGCCGACGGCCGTAGCGATCTGCCGATACGTGGCACCAGCCAGGAACATGTCGAGAATTCGCACGTCACGCTTCGCACGTTCCGACGTCGCGCTCACGCCGCCCCTGCGAATGACACCTCGCGGCCGTCGAGCAACGGGACAACCCCGGTGTGCTCCTCGTAGCGCCGCAAAATCACATCGGCATACCGCGGGTCTAGTTCCACGCAGTAGGCCCGAACACCCCGGCCCTGCGCGGCGATCAACGTCGACCCGGAACCGGCGAACGGATCGAACACCACCCCACCAGGCGGGCACGAATTGTGCAGCATCGCCGCGATCAGCCCGACCGGCTTCATCGTCGGATGGTCAGCGTTACGGGCGGGCCTCTTGTAGACGAACACCGTCGACTGCTTGTTATCCCCGTACCAGCGGGGCCCACCCCTGCCGAGCCGGCCAGACCCGCCACCGGTGAAGCCGTACAACAGCGGCTCATGCTCCGGGCCGTCCTCCGGCGCTTCCGCCTCGAGGATCGGCTCATGCTTGTAGTGGTAATCCGACCGCCCCAACACCAGAGCGTTCTTCACCCACACCAGGTTCTGCCGCAACAACAGGCCGGCATCGCGCATCGACCGTTCGAACGTCATCCGCTCCGTATCGGCGTGCGCCACATACACCGGAGCCCCCGGCCTACACACCGACACCACAACCTCGAACGCCGCATCCAACAGCTTCGGCAACCCCTCGGCGCCGTCGTTCTGGATAGTCAGCGCCTCTTTCGTCCCGCCGACGTAGTTCACGCCAACATCATCCGGATCGTTCAGCGGCTCGCCGGGGCACAAGTCCCGCCGCATCGCCGCCAAATCTGTATCCGTGTAGCCGGTGCCAGCAAGATCGTCTAACCCGTCCAACAGGTCGAACAACGCCTCCGGGTCGTACTCACCCAGATCAGCCAACCGATTATCGGCCGCGACGATCGCCTTCGCACGCTGCTCATCAACATCGACCACCCACACGTCGACATCAACCCAGTTCAGCTTCCGGGCCGCCATCAGCGTGTGATTCCCGGCCAACACCTCCAACGGCCGGCCCGTCAACGTCCCCCGATTCACCACCAACGGCTTGTACTGACCATTCACCGCCAACGACGACGCGATCGCATCCACCCGACCCCGACGCGGATTGCCCGGAAACAGATGCAGCTCACCAACCGCGATCCGGGCGGACTCACCAAGCTGAATCGACATGGAGTCCTCCCTGCCGGGCCACTGGACAAGACACACATCAGGTGGACGGCCGACGATTAACTGAACGGAGCAACGACACCTCTGTATGCCCGAGGCGCCGAAAAGTTAGCTGGACACCCCATCGAGGCCCGAGAAAATTCCAGTTTTCCCCGGAGGGGGAGGGCCCTTGCCGAGGCGAGGGGCCGCTGACCAGGCTTCGCCGAGTTGTAGGGCCCATTCGGTCGTTTGCTGGGCGCTGGGCGCGTCACTGGCCGACCAACGGGCGATGGTTGCTGGAAGGTTCACCATTGCTCGGATGGGGCTCCGATGTCGGTGACGGTGTTCGGGTCTTTGGTGCCTCGGCGTTTGTTGCAGTCAAGGTGTGAGGGTCGGAAGTTCTCGGGATCCTCTGCGAGGTCGGGGCGTTCCGATACGGGTAGTGCGTGGTCGACGCTGAAGCTGTCCGGATGTGGTGAGCGGAGGTTGTAGTCGATTGGCATGAGGCAGTCGGCTATCCAGCAGGGCAGTTGTTGGTCTTCGCAGTCCTGGCGGAACTGTGCTTTCAGCTTCTTGTATCGGCGTGAGCGTGGCCGGCCGTCGGAGTCGAGGCGGTCGGTGACGTGTTCCAGGCCGACGCGGTCATCGGGCTCATCATCATGATCATCAACGGTGAGGTCGTCGTCACTGTCTTGTTCTCGGTACCACTTCTTCACCGCTTGCTGGATGCGCCATGGCCGTTCGGCTTTGGCTCGTGCCATCACCACGTCGTAGCCGGGGTCGATGGTCACTACCTGTGCACCGTGCGCCTTGTACTTGGCGAGCAAGGCAGTGGATGGGGTGGAGTGGATGACGTACACATCAACCAGGTGCGACAGGGTGAGGGCGGTGTCGATGGCTGTCTGCCTGGCCGCCTTCGTCACCTGCTTCACATGATCGGGATGGTCGTGCGGGTCAACCCCTGGCATGGACAGGGTGCAGGCCAGGGCGTCGTAGTCGATGGTGATGTCACCGGGCTTGGCGTGTTGGCGGACGTAGGTGGACTTGCCGCCAGCGGGTGGGCCGATGACTAGGTAGAGGGCCAACCGCAGCCAATACCGGTGAGCTTGCGTGACAGGTGAGTCACACCGAAGCGCAGCCCCAGGCAGGTGGGGCACACCCACACGTTCGGCTTGGATGGGGTGCGGTTGACGAGTGCCCGGATTTCTTCTGTTGTCGGGCGGAACTTCACTATGCGACGGCGGCGACGAGCGACGGGTACAGGGCGTCCAGATCGACAGCACCCCCGGCAGCCTTGGCCTGGAACAGGAACTTCACCGGAGGAACGGTGTAGCCGTCGATCTTCAGGTTGGAGAACGACACCCAGTAGAACACCGCCGCACCAGTACCGATGGAGGCCAACGCTTGCAGCGCGGCCTGGACGGTTTGGGCGGAGGCGTTGTGGGCGATCGCCGCCGTGGTGTTCCCGCCGAAGGTGAGGGTGTAGTCGCCGCCGGTGGGTGAGCCCGTGACGGTGACGGTTTGCACTTCGTTCGCCGACGGGGTGCCTGCCGACTGAGTGGCCACCGTGACACCGGGGGTGGAGCCACCGGTCAGGCTGGCGGTGGCGGTCAGCTGTGCGACGTTGGTCTTTCCCAGCGGACCGGAGAACGTCACCGTGTACGGGCCGCCATTCGATCCGGTGACCACGACACCGCCGGCTGGGGAGTCCAACGCCACCGGAGACGCACCCGATGAGTTGAGCAGAACCCCCGCAACAACGGAGGCGTGCAGATCCGGAGGAACAGTGCCGGTGTCGCCGAACTGCTGGAAACGCACATCAGCGGAAATCGTGGCGGTCGGGTACTTCGCTGACCAGTCGGCGGTCGTGTTGAAAGTAGGCATCAGGGGTGTCCTTTCAGACGGTTAGGAGAGGGGCTGCAGGTTGGGGAGCGGCTCAAGGCGGGTCACCGATGACAGGTCGACCGTTCCCCCACCCGAGGTGGGGGCTTGGAACGCGAAAGGCGCGAGGGTGCGGGGCTGGTCGTTCACGGTGACGCCGGAGAACACCAGGTCGTAGCGCAGGGAATCGAGGCCGGTGACGACGGTGCAGGCCACCAACTTCAGGCCAGTGCCGGGATCGCCTGAGCGTGTGGTGGCGATGGTGACGCCTGGGGCGGTACCGCCCGAGAATGAGGCGCTGGCCGTCATCTGCTGGACATTCAGACCAGCGAGATCACCGGAGAACGTGACGGTGTACGGGCCGCCGTCAGAACCCGACACGGTCACATCGCCGGGGTTGATGTTCGACAAAGCGACGAGCGCGGACTGCACCGCGGACGCAGTAGCGCCCAGGGTGATCGCCGCTGTGGTCTGGCCGGCGAACGTCAAAGTGAACGTCCCCGACGCTGGGGAACCCGTCACAGTGACGGATTGCTGCTCATTCACCCCATGGATGGGGCGGAGCACACCATCAACGAACTGGCCCCGAACCGGCTCCAACACCAGAACCCCAGGGGCGTCCAGAGTTGGCGCTAACACCGCCTTGCCCTTCGGCAAGCGTGGGAACACATCAACGAACCCGTCGATGCCCACCACATCCGAGAGACCGTCACCAGACGCGTCAGCGGCGATCGCTGAGGCTGTCCCGGTCAGAGTGAAAAAAGCGAGAGCAGCCATGACGCCTCCTATAGGGATGGCACGGGGTTACGGGCGAAGTAATCGAGGTACCGAGCGCGCGGCACGTACGGGTAGCGGGTGACCTTCGTCAGGTTCACCGCCGTGTCCGGCACGGTCGGGCAGATGAAGGCGAAGTTCTTCCAGATGCGGGAGCCTCGGGAGTAGACGACGTTCGTGAACGCCACATCAATGAAAAGGTCGCCGTCCCAACCGAGAAGGGCTGTGTTGGCGGGCATCTGGAAGTTGACGGTGCCGTCCAACCCCTTCAGCCGTCCCTCATCGACCCGGCACACGAAGTTGTCGAGCCCCAGATCGGTGGGGCGCGGGTCGAAGTCGACGCAGCGGAACGCGAACCCGGGAGGCACCCGGAAGATGAACTCGATGTTGCAGGTCATCGGCCGGACATCCGGCTCAGCATCAACATCGATGTTGCGGTCCGCGGACACCCCGAGGGCGTCATAGCTGATCGAAAAAAACTCTAGATCGGCCATCAGCTACTCACCGCTGGGCTGCTCAGGCAGGTCGCCGTGGTGACGGACCAGCTGGCCGTCGTCGTTCGTGGTCTCCGGGTTGCAGGGGCAGCTGTCGTCGAGGACATGCATCGGTTCGTCGCTGCCGGTCTCCGGCACGTCGTCAACAACCCCGTCGACCACGGTTCCCGGCGGGTGGACCGTGACCTCCGAAGTGACCTCCGCCGCAGCGGCGCGGCGCTGCTTACGTGAAGCCCGGTCCCCGGTGTGGACCTGCTCAATCAGCGGCTCCACAGGGGGGGTGGGTTCGTCGTCACCGTCCGGTGCGTCCGGTGTGGGTGCGGGTGGCAGCAGCGGATTGTCAGGCATCGGCGGGAGGCTCGGCAAAGCGGCATGGCTGGCCGTCAACGTCAGCTCCGCATTGTCCATGCGCAGCTTGTAGTCGAAGACGTCCTGCGAATAGACGACCCGGCCGCCGACGCGGATCTCCAGGCGAGTGGGCTTAGCCATGGGGGTCTCCTTCGATCAGGGGAGCGCGGCAGTGCCGACACACAGGCACGCACCGTCGGCTGGGGAAGTACCGGCGGGGGAACGCCAAGGCTCCGGAACGCCGCCACACTCCCCCGACGCGTGGGGTGGGTGGCTGCAATACCCGCACACCTCAGGTGCGGGTTCGGGCTCGAATCGTTCAGCGATCGCGACGAACTGGTACCAGGTGTAATGGTTGATCGGGTACTCGAGGTACTTCGCGGTTTTCGGCGGGATGTCCTTGGCTGGCACGATGGTTTCAGCCCAGTCGATGACGCTCAGTCTGCGTTCAGCCGCGACATGTTCGAGCGATTCCCTTGTGTACCAACGTAATTCGTCCAGCTGGTCGGGGGTGACATCCGGCGAGACGGGAATGGTCCGCTTGTACTGCTTGCGGCCAGCAGCCTCGCGGACCACCGCTGCTACTCCTCCACGGGAGCGGGATCCTCAACGACAGGATCCGGCACAACATCATCCAACGCCTGAGCTGCGGCCTCCAACGCCGACAAATCCGGTGTTTCACCCGCTGCCACAGCAGCCTTCAAAACCTCAATCTCGCTGAGGATTTCAGCCTTGGCCTTACCCAACTGCGCAACGATCGCATCCACAGCATCCTGAACAGCACCCACGGTGAACTCCTTCAATTGGCGGAACTGATAAGCGCAACGCGCATTCAAGTCATCGACCGCGAACATGACAGCGACCACGACGAGGATGAAGGCGATGAATTCCAGCCAGAAAACGACAGCCATCATCAACCCCTCAAAACCTGGTGCGAGAGTTTGAACAAAGCCCTGGAAACGAACAAAGCCCCCGCAGCTTGGCGGGGGCTTTTCAGACTTCAGGGCACAGCGGTGCTTGCCAATATGTATAACGTGTTATGCGGACGGAGTCCGGCAACCTGCACGCCTCGGCGTGTCAGACGCGCGTGCTAGTTCCGTCGCTCAGCCTCCACACGCAGCGGCCCCGCTTTCTGCAGCGGAACACCCGGCCGCCACCGCCACTGCGGATAGCCGCCGTCGAAATCATGCGCAGCAGTGATCGCCGCCAGAATCGCTGCCGGATCACCGTCGTACGGACCTGATGACCACGCGGCGTTGGCTTCCACCACCAGCCACCGGCCGTCCGCGGTCAGTCCCACATCGAGCACAAACCCGGGAGGTGCGTCGACGGTTCGCGCCACCACCCGCGCGAAGCACAGCATCCGTTGGGTGGACGGAATATACGCGCGCGGCGGCGACCAATCCTCGCAACCCCAGATCTGGTCGTCGATCCGATACCAGCTGTAGGTGACCACCTCACCGTGGACGATCCAGCACCGCATCTCAGCGACGAACTCCACCGGCTCCTGCACCTGGACCCGAGTTCCCGGCGGAAGATGGTACTGAGCAAGCGCAGCGTCAAGATGCTTCCCGAGGTGAAGCTGGATAGCTTTCCGGCTCGACTGCACACCACCAAATATTCCGCACCCGCCGGCCGACCAGGTTCTTGTGCCTGAATGACAGCTTCGGCAGCCAGTCCGCGCCGCAACTCGCTTGGGTGGCCAGCGCGTTGCAGTCCGGCGTGGAGCTGCCGCTGTTGAGTGTCGGTGGCGGTGGCCGGGTCGATGTCGATTCCGAAGTCCTGAACAGCACCCACGGGAGCGAACTGTTCGGCCAGCCAGTTTTTGTGGGTGACCACGCGGAACGGTCGGATCATTGCGGCCACCGGTGACCGTGCCAACATGCATGCGTGCCATGCAGCTTCCCCATCCCATCCGGCTCCAGATGGCCCACCGCGATCCGGATGCAACCCGCACCGCATACCGTGCACGGATCGTTGCACCTGCGATGACCGTTGGCCACGCGATCCGCGACCGCGCAGCCTGCACAATCGGGAGGGTGAACCATCAGATCAGGTCCGCGTAAGTCGGGTCGGCCCAACGGCGGCGCTGGTGTTCATCGCTGTCACGGACGATCCGTGTCTCTTTCTCCTCGTCGGCGAACTGGACCTCAACCCAACCCAGCGGTGTTGAATCGTCCTCGTACCGTTGGGCGTCCAACCAATCGATGAACGCGGCGCGGCGACAATCGCCTTCCGTCGAATGGCCCCACCCTTCCTTCGATCCGTCTGGGGCGACCAGGAACGACTGGTAGCCGTTCGTCACTTGGTCGGTGATGTTGGTGACGGACATGCCCAACCCGACTGCTGTCGCGTGCGCCGACGCCAGCAGCTCCAAGTTCCACGACGTGACCACGATTGCGTGATGCCGCATGTAACCCATCAGTCCCCCTTCGCTTTCAACGCGTTCCACTCGGGCACGAGGACCAACCGCTCGCCACTGGCCAGGGCCATGAGTCGGGCGTTCGCCTCGTCGCGCTGCCGTACCCGCTCCATAGCCTCAACGCCGTGCGTCGGGCAGTTGTCACACGTATCGAGGCGGCCGAATATCGCATCGCTTAGACAGCAGCACCACTCGTCCTGGTGGCCGATGCCCTTGTGGCCCCAATGACGGATACACTCCTTGCCGATACCGGTACGGCGGCCGTCGTCACCCCGCGGACAGTTACACGGCAGTCCGCTACACATCAGCGGGCTATCTCGATCTGGTTGTCGAAATGCGTGCACACCTTGCGTTGGTGGTTGCACTCCCGGCACGACACCACCGGTGGTGATTTGCCCTCGGGGCACGAATCGCACGGACACGGCAAGTCCCGCCTGACTATGAACCCGTGACCCTCGCTGCAGTGGTAGACGGACGTGGCGGTGTTCGGATCATGGATGTGACGCTGCCCATCCTCATCCCAATACCGGTGATCGGCCATTGCTGTTACGAACGTGCCGCCATCGCCAGACACGGTGCTCCGTAACCCCAACCGCACACACTCAGGACACTTCATTTGATCGGCTCCCGCCGTCGCCGGGCTCGTGGATAACCAACGCCGGTAGGCACACCACGGCCTCTTCCTCGTCTGGCCCAGGTTCAGACGCCCAGTAGCGCCACACACCCTGGTCCTTGACCATCACGTCAAGGTCGCTGTCGAACACCACCGAACCGTCCGGCAGCGCATCCAACTCAGGGCTGCGATCCAGATCGGCGGGCACCGGGATCTGACGGATCAAGGCGAATCCGTCGGGGATCACTGGATCATCACCCCATCGAAGCCGTGGTGCGGGCAGTCGTTGAACGTGCAGGAGATGGGCAACTGGTGGGGCGGCGCGCAGAACCTGGTCTCCTCGACGTGCCGCACATCGTTGGAATAGCCATGGCCGGGTACCTTCACTGTTGCTCCTCCGCCGGGCAGCCGGGTGGGATCCATCGGAGGCATCGCATAGTTCACCGAGTTCGACTCCGGGTTGTACCTTTATCGACAGCTTCACCAGCGACCTCGGTCCTGGCATCGCGCCGTGGGTGCCCAACCCGAAAAGGACTCGAATCATGACCTACTTCCCCCGTCGCCTGGCCCAGCTCGCCCGCACCATCCATTCAGGCATCCACTTTCCGTGCCACAACCTCGATCAACTTGAGTAGCTCGAGGGTCATCGACGCGGTCATGCCCATAGCTCCGGCCACTTCGTTGAACGTCTTGTCTGGATTCGCTTGGCAGGTCTCGAACACAGCGGACGACACCTGCGCCCGTAAATTCACTGCCACGTCGGCGGCGCTGGCCACGGGTTGCTGCTCGGTGGTTTCAGGTGGGTCTGTGGGTTCCTCCACCACCTCGGTCGTGACGGTTTCGGCTTTGCTCTCTTCGTCGGGATTCATGTGTTGCGGTTCCTCTCCATCAGGGGTTGGGTGTTCAAAAGTTGAGATGTGGTCAAGTAGCCGGCGCCAGTCCTGCCGGTCGCATTCCATGCCGAGTAGTCGCGGGTCGCGTTCAGCGAGGGCGAACCGGTCTTCCACGTCTTGCCGGATGATGTTGCGGGTGTTCGCTGACAGGTCCGGCCACAGCCGAATCGTCTCGTTAACAGTCCAATTCACGATGTAGGTGGCGCGGCCCAACGCATACCGGACAGCGGAAATCACCACCGGTTCGGACACTTGGATGGTCACTGCTGCGCCTCCGCAGCATCAGCAGCGGCCAG
The DNA here is from genome assembly GCA_965279745.1 of Mycobacterium sp. Taxonomy (GTDB): domain Bacteria; phylum Actinomycetota; class Actinomycetes; order Mycobacteriales; family Mycobacteriaceae; genus Mycobacterium. Next base: position 3,742,404 of record OZ257262.1, on the reverse strand, counting down.
GAGAGCAGCAGCGAGAGCACGGGCATCGACTGCCGAACCGAATCCCGCAGTTCTTATCTGAACATTGCCTCGGCGGGCGAGCCATACGGTCCAGCGGTTCGGCGCGTGCCACTCACCGTTCTCATCCGGTTCCAGCGTCTCTATGACTGTCATCCGGTTCCCCCGCAAAGCGGCAGAGATCACTTGCGCCACATGCGGGCCTTGAAGCAACACCTTGCACATGCCACACCCCCATGCGTGGACCTGAACCTTCGCCGCGATGTGTTCTGGCATTCGCAGACATCGCACCCGCCAAAATCGTGGACCCGGAGGGAATGGCCACACACGCACACGCACCGCGCGAGGTAGCTCATTCGGTCACTCATTCGGTCACCTCGATCCGGTATGGCGCGAATTGGTCGCGTCGGCGGAGGCGCGTCTGACACCAATTGAGGCCAAACCACCAAACACCGCACCGCCCACACTCAAATAGGGGCCTGTCATTGACAGCGGTGATTCCGCACCATCTGCGGCTGTAGCGGTGACCGAATAATCGGCAGGCGAGCCTCATTCGGTCACCTCGGCGGGCAATCCCAGCGCTGCCCTAACGAAGCGGCGTGCCACCGCTTGCTGCCGTCGCTCATAGTCCTCTATGGCTGCGGCTTGCTGATCGAGATAGGCGCTCTGAGTTGGGCAGTCGTCATACGGGCAGCCGAGCAGTATTCGCCCGTGGACGCAGCGCGGAGGCTCCCACCTCATTCGGTCACCTCAGCCCAATCGGGACGCCACAACACGATGGCGGGTAGATACACGTCTTGAGAGTCGAGCGCGCCGGAGATGTCGCCCCACCAGGTGCCGTCGCAGTCTTTCTCTAAAGCCCCGCGATTTCGGATGATCGTCCCCATTGGTAGCGCGTCGAGTTCACCAACGGTGCGGATGGTCACCCGTTGGGCGTCTATCGCTGCTTGCGCCAAACGGCGATACCAGTCATTCGCGTAGGTGCTGTATCCGGCTTTCTGGTCCGATTCCAGCAGGGCGGCGGCGACGGTACCGACAAGATCAGTCATCAGCATGCCTAACGATGCAATGACGACTAACCCGGTGCACGTAGCGGGATTTACCGCTCGGCGCTATCCCGTCGTATCGGAGCAAGATCGGGTCCAGCCACCTGAAATTTTCCAACCACATACCGAATCGTTCACGCCACCCGTAACTCAACTCCCCGCCCCCATCCGTGCCCGCACCAAATCCAGTGATTCCCGGCTCATGTATCTGATCGCGACAGCCCCCAACTCCAGCGCGAGTTGACGTTTCGGCTCAGTCACGTCGTAATGCGATGTTGGTCGGCCAGCGTGTTGATGCCACACCCGCGCGAGACCCAGCCGTGCGGCGAACGCGTGCAGCTCCCCATCCGTGTCGGCCATCAGATGAGACCAGATCGCGTTCATTCCGCCGACTTGTGCGCGGCGCTGGTAGTCATCAACGTAAACGCTCACCACTCCACCACCGACGGGCCAGACGGGACACCCAAGCAGCTGTCATCAACCACACCAAGCCCGCCGTCGTCAGGCTCGTAGACATGGCACCCACACGGGCAGGTGCCGCCATGGAAATGGCCACACACACAAAGCAGACCGGTCACCGGTTGCACTCCTCACGGAGCTTGGCATCCCAGTTCCTCGGGCGGCGAGCCTTCTCGCAAGCACCGAAATCGCCCCCGGCCCAGCATTCACCAGGATGCCCAACCTCCCGAACACAGCTGTGCCCGAACGTGTGTGGACAGCTAGGTGGCCCCCACCCGAACAGGCAGCGCGGATCAGTATCGAACGGCTTCAGTTCCATGTAGCCGTGCCCGTCGTACACGAACGGGTCGTAGTTCCACACCGACGGATCGACATTGATGGACTCAGTGGAATTCGACATGCTCACCTGCCTCAATCGCGGCGTCGAGTCCCTCAATGAACTGGCGCAGTAGAGAAGCCAGATAGTGCTGGTTCCGATTCCCGACGATCAGCCGGTCATACTCTGGTTCAAGTTCCTCCAACCGAGCCTTCAGCTGAGGTAGGTAGCCGCGCCGCAGCTTCCCCTCGGTGTCGTAGTGCACAAGCAGATACAGGACCGGGTCGGTGATGGGCGTGTCATAGCTGCCAGAGGGACGCTGCACCGTGGGTCCTTTGCGATCCCAATGGCCATCTAGTTGCCGCGGGGTGATGGTGTCCCAGTCGATGTCGAGCACGTCGCCCCCGAACTTGCCGGGGTCCAGCCGCCGATACGGCAGTCCGGCGGCACGGCCGACGAGATCACGGAAGATTCCGACGTAGCCGCCGTCCCAGCAGTCGTGTGACGTTCTCAGTCCCATGGGTTGTCGAACCTCCACTTGCGCATGTCCTCACCCGGGTGTTCAAGATGGCCCCGGCGGGTCATCTGCTGCCACGGAGTGCGCTCCGGAAGCATCGGCGGCCACTCCGTGAGGACATCGATCGAGACGACACCGGAGGTGTGGGTCAAAGGTTTCGGCAGGTTGACGGTCAGAGACCAGCTGACGCGGTGCTCGACGCACATCACTGGAATCTCGGCACCCTCTGCGCAGACGATGGTGAGGTGCCCGCACTTGTCTCGCCGGTCACCGCAGTCTCGGCACAGCCGGATATCGGCCACACCGTAGGCCTTCGCCGTGGTGTACCGGTCCCGGATGTTCGGGCCCAGCCGCCACCAACACTCCTGCCCCGACGCCACCACCCGAGGCGTGGTGAAACGGGACGAAACAGCGGGAAGGTTATTAGTCATCACGCACCTTCATCAGGTACTCACCCGGCGTGGTGTAGGTGGTGTGCTTGTCAACCTGTTTCTGCGCCCAGTCGATGAAGGGACCAATCAAATCGGTGTCGAAATGCCACCCCGCAACGGTGGTGATTCGATACACCTCTGCCCAGTAGTAGCCCTTAGCTTTGAGTATCAGGTCCCGACGCTTGGAGTCGACCGTCTCCCCTGTGCCGATGTTGACCAAATCCAGTATCAGTGTGGGTCGCTCCGATTCCCCTGGCTCGACCTTGATCTCCCACGCGAAGCCCTCCGGTGGCTTCGGTAATTTCTTGTGCAAAGCGGGAACTGGGGCGTGTGGGTGGCCGTACTTCTGATACCCCTCGTCTGGTGTGTTGGGTTCCCGGTCAAGTAGGTCTACCGCCCAAACCAGTCCACGCAACAACATGTAGGCCGCGAACCATGCGACGACTCCAGCACCGAACGCCAACAGCGGATGATCTTCATAGAACGTCGTCATGCTGGCACCATGGCTTCGGCGATCCGCCGGCACCGGTACTCGATCTGCCCGCACGCCTTCCAATACTCCAGCGTGGTGATGATCGCTCGAATGTCCCTCTCGGACAGGTCATCTGTGGAGGTGATGGTCCGCCACGTCACATACGACGCCACAGCTAAACGGTGGTCTCGTTCCTCGACTTTCCCCTCACGGAACAGGGCGAACGCTCGCCGAACCAGTGCTGTCGGGGCTTGCGGCGCCATCAGCGTGGCTTCTCGATGAAGGTGACGGTGTCGGCCATGGGGTTGCCGTCACGGCCCAGGCCGATGAACCGTGTTGTGCGCAGCCAAAACTCGTAGGAGATGTGGTAGTGGCCGTGGATCCACAACTCCGGCTGGTGCGCGGACCAGATGGTGCGGAGCTTCGCGCGGTGCTCCTCAGCATCAAGCAAGACATGCATCGGCCAATCACCGCGGACCCCGGCTTTCGTGTCTGGTCCGACCCCCGGAATGTTGACACCCTTGGGGCAGTCATGCGCGACAACAATGTCGACCGGGCCGGGACGGCACGCGTGTGCCACGTCAGCGTCTGAAAGTTCCTCCTCCGGCCACCAACTCACCCCCGGCACCCGCATGGCCTTGTCGACGCTTACGGCCCCACCAACAGCCATCCACGTCTTCCCCCACCACTCCCAACGATGCCCACGCGGAAGGTAAGTGAGGTAGTCGGTGTCGATGCTGGAAAACTCTTCACGCCGAGAATGGTCCTCATGGTTGCCGTCCAACCAGTAGACGTGAATCTCGTGACGCGCCACCGTGGCCCTCAAGCGACTCAGAAACTCGGCAGTGCCTTTACCCGGAGTCCAAAACCCGAAATCGCCGACCTGAACAATCGTGTCCGCACCACTACGGTGCGCGAACTCGATCGTCCGTTGCGCATGGTCGATGTTGGCGTGCCAATCACCCGACACCATCACCTTCAGCGGATCCCGCAATGTCACAGCCACCCCGCCGCCTTCAACACCGTGGCGGCAGCCTCCACACGATCCCAATGAGACTGCCTGCCGCCGTTGCGGTCAGGGTGTGCTTGCGCTCGCGCCGCCCGATGGATGCTGTGTGCGTCCGCGCGGCGACTGACATTGCCGGCGACCTTCGCGAGATAGTCCAGCGCCCCGTGCGCATCCAACGAGCCGGATTCGATGGCCTGCCAACCCCGGTACTGCTCACTCGTCCGGGTCACCCCGTAACGGTCGATCTTCCGCAACGCCTCCAACGTCAACGCAACCGCACGGAGGTTGTCCCACCAATGCAAGTAGGTGTCGCATGGGAATGACATCCCCGGCCGGCCCGGGGGTTCAATCGACAGGATCACCCCAGGATGGGATGGGTTGCTGTTCGCGCGCGGCATCCCATCGATACGGAAGTCCTGCTCCCGCAACGCCAACTGCAGCACCGACGGCGGGTACCGCGAGTCTGTCGGGTCAAGGCGACGCAACTCGCGGTCCAACAGTTCAACGGTGTCGGACATCTTCGACTCGAACCGCGACGCCTTCCGCTCCGCAGTGAACTCCCGCGGCCACCCGAACAACGGGCGCAACACCATCCCCGGCGGATACCTCACCGTGACACCAAACCGTCCAGAATCCCGGCGATCTTCTTGTTCATGGCCAGGCACCGCTGCCACGGCGTGGTGGTGATGGTCTCCACGCCGGTCTCTGGGTCCTTGTGGACGTCGGCGACGACGTCCACGACGATCTCGTCGCCTATCTTGACCCCGATCCGATCACCCTTCGAAACCAGCGGCTGGTCGACCTTGCGGTGCTGGGTCCGCCAATGCTCGAAGGCCTCCCCGGCGTCGGCAGAGTCATGACCGCAACGCCCGCACGAGATCATCGCGCCAACACCTCGCGCTGCTTGGCCAGCAGCTCCCGGATCTCGGGGAACGTCTGCCGGCGGACAAAGACGCCGTCGCGCCACACCGGCTGCAGCTCACTATGAGTCTCTAACTCGGCATTGGCATTCTGCACGAGGACCAACCCGTAATCCCCATCTAGCACCGCCAGCCGCCCCGTAGCCGACTTCTTCGTGCCGTCATCGGTCACGGGGTCTTTGAACAGGTTCACGCCGCGGCCGTCGACCTCAGCCCATGTGGCCTTCATCGCCGACCCGAACGTGTCCCGAGTGTTGTGCTGATAAGTCCATGACCCAACTCCGAAGACGACGGTGGTGGATTCGAAGCCCATCAGCAGCAGCTTCTCGGTGATCTCCTTCGCACGATCCAACGTGATGGAGTCTCCGTAGATCACACCGATATGCGAGTCGAGCGCCCGGAATCCCACCGCGTTCGTGGTGCCTCCGAACTCGTCCCACAACAGCTGGACGACGCCCTTACGTTCAGGTTCGGTGCGACCTGCAGGATTGCCGCACAGGATCTTGACCGGGTCGCCGCTATCTGGGCGGATGACGAGCTTGCCGTCGCGCGCGAGAACCTCACCCTTCAGCTGCGGCAAATATTCAGTCAAAACCCGCCACAAATCGAACGTGTCCGAGACGACGGACAGGATGCCCGTGGGGTACAGGCGTAGCAGTTGTCGGAACGCTTCAAGCTCTGAGTGGACAGCGATATTCGTCGACATCACCGAGTGCTCCGTGGCGGCCACGCTCCCGGCGATATACGTGCCGCCGTAGTAACGGTCGATCCAATCCAGGGCCACAAGGGAATCGGTGCCCTGGAAACTCAGCAGATGCCCCGCACCTGACGCCGCCGCCGTCTCATGGCTCGACATTCCCCGATACGAGAAGTCGTGCAGCTGCCAATCCACCGCCGGCGCACCCGTCAACGACGCCATCCCATCGAGAACCTGGCGGTAGGCGTGGGCGATCGTCGCCGACGTCGACGGCTGCCAGATCCCCGCCGACAACCCGGTCTCGACGTAGTTCGTCAGCCAGAAAAACTCGGGGTCTGTGTTCTCCACCGTCAACGATGGGACGCGGATCGGCACCAACGTGCCCTCCGGGACCGCCCGGAACTCCAACGGCAGGAAACCCTTCCGATGCAGCGCCCGAATATGGTCGGTACCAATCGCATCAGCCGCATCCGGGCCGAGAACGGACGCCACACGCTCGTGATACAGCGACGACACCCAATCTTCGGCCGCCATAAAGAACGGCTTGAATCCGTCCACAAGGTGCTTCTGGATATAAGCCTGGAGCCCGAAATGCACCACATGATCAATGCCAGGAATCCGGCTCTTTCGATTCGTGTAGTTCGAATAGACCCGGGTGACCTTGCCGGCCAGCTCGTACTGCCGCCGGTGGTCGATCTTGTAGCAGTCCGTCTCCATGAGAGGTGCGATCGGCGAGAACTTGTTAAGCGACATGGTTGGGGTCCTCTTCGACGATCCACTGACGGGCGATCTCACACAACGCGATGTAGACGGCATCCTTGATGCGTTCCTCCCAGCCCAGCTCGGCGAAAGGCGCCATGTCTGGATGGGTTTTAGCCTCGAGGTCACGGACCGGCCCGTACACCCAGCCGAGCTGCTGGTACGCCTCCCACCACGAGTCGTGGGCTTCCTCGGGGTCGGTGAATCGATCCGGGCCCATCATCTTCGCGACGTTGCCGAGCATCTGAGTGCGGAAGGCTTCATCCCTGTGCGACCAGGGTTCGGGGACGATCGGTGCGTTCACCGCGGCGGCCTGCAACCGGGCGGCTTCGTAGATGAAGATGGCCTGCCGCTCCAGCACTGTCTCAGCGAATGGCCATTGGATCGGCGCGTTCGGATTCACAGGGCTCCCCTCGCGTGGTCCATCATCAACGGCCACACCGGCGTGATGCAGTTGGCGACCCCGACACGGCCGTGGCCAGGATGGGAGTCGGTGGTGAAGATGTCAGCGAAGTGTTCCGGTAGGTGGATGGAGAGGCCAGAGAAAATTCCGTGCGTCACCCACAACCCGAGCTGTGTCCGAGCACGACCGAGATAGCCAGCCAGCATCTTGAATGTGCCGCCGCCATCGCAGATGTCGTCGACCACCAGATACCGACCGGATGCCGGCATCGGCGGAACTTTCATCGCCACAATGCGTCCGGTGTCGAAGTCGCGGTTCTTATCGACGGTGTACATTTCGACGCCGAGTCGCTCAGCCACAGCAGCGACTCGTTCGACTGCACCCTTGTCCGGTGCGATCACCGCGTCATAACGCTTGCCGGTGCGGTCCAGAGCCTGCTCGATCAGATCGACAGCGGGAAGGTTCGTGCAACGCTCCACCATGTTCGGCATGACTTGGCTGTGCGCGTCGAGCGTGACCACCCGATTGGCTTCGAGGTGGTTGATGAAATTCGCGTAGACCCTTGCACCCAAAGGGCGCCCACGGTCTGCGCGGGCAGCCGGCAGATACGGAATCAGCAATACCACCCCGTCAACCCAGCCGTCCTGCATCCGCTGGTTCGCCAGATCAGTCAGTAGTCCGGCCACCAGCAGATCGTTGGCGTCAGCACCCCTCACCAAAGCCACCCAGGTAACGTCCTCGTCGAACGATGGGATGTCACACAGGTTCCACTCCCCGCCGGGGAACCGGAACACCTCCGGTACATCCCTGCTGCTGGCCACCCCGTCGCGGATGACACTGAAACCGATGCTCACTCGCCCGCCCCGTCCTGGCGGATGATCTTCGCGATCAACTCCGGTGAACAACCAACAGCCTTAGCCAATTTGGCGTATGTCCACTGATCACGTTGGGTCTCCCACAGTTGGCAGACCAGCGCGTCGCGCTGCGCCCGATGCAGGCCAGCGCCTTGTGACGCATCCCCAGCTTTCCGGTGATGCTCGCGCGCCTGTTGAGCCAAGGGGTCCATCAGTTCGCCGGATCCCTCTTCATCTGGTCGTAGATGCGTGTGCAGTCCTCGCACACCGGTGACCCTGGTTTGACAACACGGGTGACGGGGAAGGTTGCGCCGCACAACGCCACCACCGGCGTGCCGAACACTGCGCTCTCGGCGATCTTGTCCTTCTTGGCATAGTGGAATATCGGCTCATTCGAATCAGTGTCGGACGAAGCAGTGTCCGGCCGCTCAAGTACGTCCTGCATCAGATGTCGCCGCGTGAGAAGTCGGAAAGCAGCTGCGGCACAGACGAATCGAATCCCGAAACGTCGAGCTGCAGCGGGTCCTTCGGATCGGCGATCGTGTTACCTGTCGCGGTCATCGCCACCACCACCAGGCGGGCGGGAATGCCCATCTTCTCTCGATACTCTCGCAACGCCTGGTGCGGGTGGATGCGGCCATGCCACGTCTCGTTGTCAGTTAGGACGACAAACGTGTCGATCTCGATCTTGTGCTGCAACGCCCACGCCATCGGCAGAGCGCAGTCCGTCGACCCGAACCCGAGACTCGCCACGTAATTGCAGTTGTCGTCGAGCCGCCGGCGTGGGCTCACGTCGAGGTCCTTGAGCGCAACGTGGCCACCCCGCATGGTGTTGTCGCCGGTGAATCCGACGATCCGATGATCGGGTTCAATCTCCGCGGTGACCATGGCGAGCGCGACCGCAGCTTCTCGGCAGGTCAACGGCAACCCGGATACCGCTTGGCCCATCGATCCGGACACGTCCAACGCCAGCAGGGTGCGCTTGTTCGCTGGCTCGACGGCGTCGTAGGCGTTGTAGAACGCCCGGTCTAGAGCGTCGCTGATGATCGGCGATGGGGTCCACGTCCCGTCACCTCGAGCTGAATGCCCGGAGGTGTAGGTGCGTTGCGCGACCAGCACATTGATCGGATGGACACGGGCCTTCTTCAACCGCTCCGGGTCTTGGAGCTGCGCGGCGATCCGCCGGCCCGTCTCACCATTGGCCAGACCGAGCCGGGTCAAGCGCGGGAGCTGCCGCATCAACGCGGTCTGCGGAACGCCGTGCTCGAGGAGCGCCTCCCACACCTTCGGCTCATTCAGTGCGGCGTCGGGCAGCATCTCCCACGACAAGCCGTTACCGCGGCCGATGATCTCCACCCAGTCGGACACAAACGTGGTGTTCTGCGCGAACGTGAAGTCCTCGATGATCGCCGGCAACGGAGGCGGAAGGGTCTCCCCCTCAGCTAAAGCTTCTGGAACTGGGCCCATCGATCCACGGGTGATGTAGTTGAAAAGTCCACGCAACGCCGGATCACTGGTCGTCGGGTGGGACAGGCGCAACAGATCCCGATGAGTCCAGCCTTCCCGCTGCCGGTACTTCACCACCTGATAGGCAAGCTTGTCGACGGGCTTGTCGGTGTACCAGTGAGCGACGCCCTTCGCTAACGCTGGGCCCCAACCACGGAACTGCTCAACATATTTCGTGAACAGGAACAAGTGAGTGGCGGTGCGCGCCACCCGGGGTAGCGCTGCCATCGCGGCGCGGCGACCGTTCACATCGTCGGCTGCGGCGGCGATCGCCAGCGCGAACAAAGCCGGGTTTTGCTTCGGCGCGCGCCCACCCTCCGAGACTTCGACGATACGGCGCACCAGCTCAACAGGATTCGTTGCTGCTGCCTTCAGGATCACCGCCGCGTTCTCGCGGGTGAGGTCCTTCGCTGACGTGTAGTACGTCGGGCCGTCTGAGCCGAGTGTCAAAAATCGGTGGACACGCGCCCACTCATCAACGGCGAAGGTGTAACCGCCGGCGGCGTTCTTGACCTGACGGAAATCGGCCGGTTCGGACTGCGGTGTACGCCGCTTGTTCACAGTGGTCAGAACGTCCATGCCGGTCTCCTTAGTTGAGTGGCGCGGGCGTGTTTGTTCCAGCCGGGTATCAATACGCAAATTGGTTAACCGACATGGATTTCGGCTCGCACCTGAATGTTTCAGGATGTGCGATGCGGGCGTGTTGACGTTTCCGGTGGGTGCATTTCCCAGGTCTTCCACTGGGCGTTCTGTTACTTGAACTACGAGGCTGTGGCCCCGACAGGTAACCGAGCAACTTCGGCTCGCATCGCTATTCACTTGTTCTCGTGTGATGCGGGCGTGCTAGCGCTCAGACCGGGGATACTTTCAAAGGTAACCGACCTGAAATCCGGCTCGCATCACAGCTTTTCAGTTTGTACGGGCGATGTGGGCGTGTTAATGCTGACCGGGGTTTAAGCGCTCTAACCACTGAGCTACAGGGTTGCCCCTGGCGGGAGTCGAACCCGCGACCTCTCTCGTAACAGGAGTTAACCGATCTGCGTCCGGCTCACATCGAACCGATACGAAGAACTGTAAGGGGATACAGCCAAGGGGCACAAGGATATTCGGCGAACCGCTCTAAAACTATGCAAACATGAAGGTCAGAACGGTGAAAGATGCTCCACGTTTTCAGATTCCAAGTCATCCCCCGAGATCCGGTCAGCAGCTGACGCATACCCGCACTCACCCGCACGATGCACACCCGGATCGACGACTACCTGACGCTTTCCTACCGCAACGATCACTTTGCCGGCCGGTAGGTCAGTGATCACCTTGCCTCCCGTACGGGGCGTCAAGGAAGGGAAGGCCTCGCCGAAACTGAAGCGCCTATAGATGCTCGACGCCAGCATCTCAGTCAGCGCCGCCGACTGGTTTACGACCTCCGCCATAGCGGTGGCCGTGTTAGAGAAATACGAGTCCAACGAATCCGCGAGGCGGCTCGATAGGCCAGACGACGCCGCCTCTACTACCGGGAAAATAGACAGCTTGTGCAGGATCCACTGGTTGATCGAGACACCCTGCTCTGCGGCTTCGATGGCTAGCCGGCGGTGCTGGTCTGGGCTCATCCGTAGCGACAGGTTTCCGCTGAAGCGGCGCTCCGACAGTGGGGTGGGCGGGATCTCGCCGGTTTCGGCCATGTCGTCGAGCACCTCGTCGACGACGGCCTGGATGCCGGCCACCGCCTCGCCTGGGGTTGGTGCCAGCCAGGACAAGCTGGGGAACTCTGCGGCCAGGCCGACGAACTCTCCGTCATCCGGAGACCATTCAGCTCGGTAGGTGTAGTGGTTCGACATCAGAGGTTCCCCTTCTCCTCGTCGAGCTTCTTGTCTATGGCGGCTATGACTTGTTTGACCTGGTAGGCCTTGGCTTTGCCGTGATCGTTCTGGATGTTGACGCGCGGGTCTCCTGGCCATGGCATTCGGAATACTGCGTGGCTACCGCCTGAGGTTCTGGGTTCGCCGAAGTGGTGGACGCAGACTTTGTGCAGGTCGGCGTAGGCGATGTTGGCGGGGTTCTCCCGCATTTTCGCTTCGATCTTCGCCAGTGTCGCCACTTACCGATGGTAGCGTATGTGATACCACATCACCAGAGAAATGGGCTACTCCGGCAGGACCCGAACCCGATCCCCCGGCCGCCGCAACGCACGCCTCCACCGCCTCTGTGCTTCACGATCAACTGGCGCTACCGTCAAGCCATCGTCCTGGGAAGCACCATCCGCCGTATTGCAATCCCGGCAAGCCAGCCTCGTGTTGCTCAAGTGCTTGGTGCGCGTTCGGTTGTGGGACGCTTCTGGCGCGACGGTCGGCGTCGGTCGATCGGTATCCGATTCCTGGTCGTGATGGCGGCACCTACCAACCCAGCGGCCGTCCGCCTCCCTCCAGCCATCCCTGGCGAACAACGCAGCCTTCAGCGCCTGATGGTTCCTAGCCATGAAGATCAGTGCGGGAACCACGGCCAGGCCGCGACGCATTCCACGCATCCACCGTCTCCGCAAGCCACCCCCGCACAGTCCCCCGCGGCAACTGCCCAGCCGGCCCGACAGGCTCGCCCGGGCCGACAATCACATCCGGCGTCGGCAGCTTGATCCTCGGCGACGACAACGACTTGGGTGCCAACCCCAACCGCTCCTCGACCTGAGCCAGGTTCAGAAACTCGCGTGGTTTCCGGGCCATCAGACCGCCATGCCGCGCTTTTTGAATTCGCCCGCATTGAGCGCGTCGATCTTCGCCTGGATCTCCAACCACTCGGCGGCGGCCTCGTGCGCCTCCTGTTGACGCCAAACCCAGGCTCGTGGGCTTCTGTCGCCCTGCTTATCCACCGGCCGGCGCCCGTGAAGCGCCAACCCGGTGAACCTCACGGCAACATCACGCCCCGCCTCGATCAACTCATCGATGGCGGCCCGATACGTCGGCCCGTACGGCGGCTCGCTGGCCGTCGGTTCAGCAATCATCGTGACCAGCCGCGGGCAATACGGTTACCGATCTGTGCGGCGACGAGCACGGCGTAAGCGGCCCACAGCCACCCCGGCACACCGAGCGCGGCGAACACCGCGCCGGTGCTGACGGTGGCGACAAGGTCGTAGTTGCGTTGCAAGATGTTCATGTTCTCTTCCTATCTCACTTTTCACGGGTGGATGGATCCCAGAGAGGGAGCGGCTAATCCGCAGAATCTAGCCGTCAGGCGCAATCCTGGGCATCAGCTGCGTGGCCGCTCCCTCCGGTTGGCGGTATCGTTGGTGGTGCTGAGGGTCCCCCGGCGCTTTCCTCGCCGGGGGCCGCTCAGGTCACCGTTTCCGGTGACGTCCTCGTCTTCCCTTCCGTGGCTTCCGGTTTTGGATTGCTAGCCAGATATTCACTATCAGGGTTGCGATCGCTACCAGGAGCGTCAGTCGGGATTCGTTCAAATTCACCACCTCCTTCCGTGTTCGACATCACTAACAATACCGTATGCCACGGCATAGTGCAACCGTTCCGGACGGCATTCTTTTCAACCAATTCGGCAGCTAAACTTCGGCATTCCGGCCAGCCTCACTCACACTGAACCGCATCGTCCGCACCGACCGCCGCAACCCAGACCCATCCACCAACACCCGACCCACCACCGTCCCCACCGACTCATCAACCGCCAAACCCAACCCCACCAACGCCCGCAACAACCGAGGCGTCTCCCCCACCCAATCAGCCCCAGACACCGCCCCAAACCACCCCGAAGGCGTCGACACCGGCCACGAACCCTGAACCACCAACGCCCGCAAACACTCCCGCTCCCGCCGCGACAACCTCACAGCAACATCTGAGCGACCGTGTCCAACGGAACCGGAGACAAATCCCAAGCATCAACACCAACATGAATCTGCGTAGACATCTTGTGCACCAACGGATCAGACTCCCAATCCAGACGAGCAGCGAAGCTCACCCGCTCACTGGAATGAGTGTGGCCGTGCAGCAACGAGATTCCCTCATCCCGCAGCCGGTACTGGCTGTACCGATCCCCACCATCGACATGGTCTCCGGCGTACGGGAAGTGAGACAGCAGCACGCTGCGGCCGTCGATCCGCCGGCGCGCGAACGCTTGCGCCGACGCGAACACCTGCAAGTACGCCGACTGCCAGCGATGCGAATCCCGCAACCCAGGCCAACAACCATCATGGTTGCCGGCCACGAGATGCTTCACCCCCGGCCGGTCGTGAATCCAGTTCAGCGCATAAGCCTGCGCCAGATCACCACCAGCCGAGATGTCGCCGAGCACCCACACAACATCCTCAGGTTTGACACAGCGATCCCAATTCGCAGCCAGCATCCGATCGTGGGCATCAACCTCCGCACCGACATACCGCGGGAGCACGCGCCCACGCATACGCTCGCCCGCTGGCAGTTGATGCCCGACATGGAGATCGGAGGTGAACCACACGTTCATTAGGTCGCCTTCGGGACTTGTTGCTGCCGCAGATGCGACCAGCGTGCGCCGGATAAAATCCGACCAACCTGCGTACGTCCCACCGCAAATAACTCGGCGATCTCTCTGTGTAGCAGCCCATCTTCCCGCAGTTTGATGATCGCACGAACGTCATCTTCTGTGAGTTTTGCAGCATGATGTCTCGCGCCCGGTAAGGCAGGCCCGGGTCTAGCCCTACCGCGACGAAACATGTCATGGATATTGTCGGCCTGCGTACCTAGTAGTAGATGCTGCGGATTTTGGCACGGCGGGTTGTCGCACGTATGCCTGACCACCCTGCCTTTAGGGATCGGCTCTGCATGGTCAAATGCCCACGCGACGCGGTGCGCTTTGTCGTGTACACCCTTGCCGTCTAGACCTTTTCCCACGTAGATAACTCCATGGCCGAAACGTTCGACACATCCGGTCCATGGCCAACATTCATCAGCCCCGAGCTTGTCGACCCGAGACCAATAGCGGTCCCTTAGTGTTGGACTATGCCAAGCGACCTCGCGCATCATTGGCCCTTTACGTTCAGTACTTGCCGCAGCGTGTGCTCGACAGTGACTAGGTCAGCGGCGTCCGCGAGAACTTGGTCCACGTCCTTGTACGCATCCGGGATTTCATCGACCCACTCGTCGCCGTGCCGGTATTCGATGCCCTCCATACGTGCCGCGAGGTCCTCGGCAGTGAACCGTTTCCGAGCCTCGGTGCGGGAAAACCGTCGGCCAGCTCCATGCGGTGCCGAGCACAACCCGGCGGGGTTCCCTTTACCGCGCACGACATATGAGCGGGTGCCCATCGATCCGGGGATGATGCCGCGGACACCCTCGTGGGCGTCGATGGCGCCCTTCCGGGTCAGCCAGACAAACCGTCCACCATGTTGCTCACGGCGGGCATAGTTGTGGTGATTGTTCACTCGGTCGATTTCCAGCCGCGTGGGGTCCTCTGACCATCCGGCCCAGTGCGCGAGGGCCTGCCGGAATCGGTCCATCATCTCGGCGCGGTTCTCGAACGCGAATCGCTGCGCCCACACCAACCCCCGAAGATATTCAGTGAACTCAGGGGTTCCGGCCGGCAGATATGCCAGCTCTGGGTTGGGCAGGGTGATGTGCCACTGCTTACACAGGTCTTTCGCAATCTTGATATGACGTTGCGCGATCTTGTTTCCCACACCGCGGGAACCGGAGTGCAGCAACATCCACACCCGGTTCTGTTCGTCAACGCAGAGTTCGATGAAGTGGTTGCCGCCACCGAGCGACCCGAGCTGTTCACGCCACTTCGGTGAGTGCGACAGGTCGACGTGCGTGCTCTCGGCCAGCTGTTCCAGATCCGCGATTCGCGCCGCAGTGAAGGGGAAGCGGTCCAACCTGTTGTTGTAGTTGCCGGGAGACAGTGGAATCGCTGACTCGATCGATTCACGCAGATCAGTGAGATTGCGGGACTTCAGGTCATCCCAGACGAAACAGGTGAGCGCGCCGACGACGCCACAGCCAACGTCGACCCCAATCGAAGCCGGAACTAGAGCGTCCACCGTTGGAATGACCGTGCCGACAGTCGACCCCATCCCCCAGTGCGCGTCGGGCATCAACGCAACGTGGGGGTGGACGAACGGCAGCGACGCCGTCTCCTTCGCCTGATCCAACGCTTTGTCGTCAAGCTCGCTGGCGAAGTTGAGCAGGGGATAGTTGTCGATCTTCTTCATGCGTTTCCTTCTCGTCGTGTTCGTTGTCGTTTCAGGTAGGTGAGGACGTCTCCGACGTTGTAGCGGGGTTTCCCGTCGTTGGCCATGTCCTCGTCGATACCGTCTTTGCCTTTGCGTTTCCGGTAGGCCCATTGCCGGACTTGTTGTTCGTTCAATGTCACGAGGTGTGCGAGGTGGATGACGAGGTCGGTTGCGGACAGCCACGCGTCTGTGTCGACTGGGGCGGGTGATGACACCACCCACAGCTGGCCGTAGTCCTGCCAGAACCGATCCCGGTCCGCCAGTGCTTGTTCGGGGTTGTCGATCTTGCCGGCGATCACGTCTTCAAGCAGTGACCGGTATGACAAGGCGACCCGCTTCACCTTCTCTTCGCGTGAATCACCCGGCCACCGCCAGATTCTCGTCTCTAGGCTCACTGTTCCTCGTCCCGGAACGGTGGTGGGAAGTCCCCCTCATCGCAGATGCGGAGATACTGGTCTGCGAGGATCTCAGCGATCGCGACACGATTAGGTCCTGGGTGCGGTCCTGAGAGCTGTTTGACGAGCAACGCACGGTATTGAGCGCGTGTCGGCATCGTGAGCAGTGAGGGGTCCCAGGACGGGGTAAGTGGCTCCCATAGACGTACGTCGATGACACCGTCGTCGCCGACGTCGACGCTTTTCACCTCGTATCCAGTCATGTGACGGGTTCCGTCCGGAACATCGCGACGTCGCCCGCGCGTGCGCGCACGAGATACCCGTTAGCAAAGTGGATGACCACACCCCCGGAAAGGCCTTTGATGGTGAACTGGTCGTGCACCTCCAGCGTGATCCCGGCTGACCAGTGCTCGTAGCCGTCTTTGAAATCGCCTTCCATGGGAGACAATTCGAGCGGGATCGTATTCTCGGCCCTGATCAGCAGCGCCAGCGTGGGTCTGCGGTTCACAAGCATTCGTCTCCCCGGTGGAACATGAAGCACGCCCCGCAGTACGGTGCGCTGTCATCTCGTTGCGGTGTGGATTGGTCGATTTGGTCGGCGCAGCCAACGTGCACCACGACCTCCATCCCGTCGTACCCTGCCTGCGCGAACTGGATCTCGTCGCCGAGTTCGATGTGGTCGCCTGCGTGGCAGCGGCCGGTGAACTTCGCGGCGAACGGCTTACTTGACGATGGCACGGTGGGCGTCTTTCTGTTCGGTGGCGCGTTCCTCGAAAGTTGGGTGGGGAGATGCGCCCATGTCCAACACGTTTGCGAGTTGACTGGTGATCACCTCAACAACTTCCACTGCCTGGGTTGTGTCGGTGCATAATGCTTCGATGTCGAGTACGGCCACACGGACACGTAGGGTGTCCAGCCGCCAATATGCTTCTGCGAGAAGCCATGTCAGCACTTCCATCTCCTTCTGCTCTTTGATTTCGTCGAGTACCCGGCCGACGAGCCAGCCATATTCGCGTTCGGTCCAAATCGCCCCGCAGGTGGTGCAGTTAAATTCGGCTTTTCCGTCGTTGCGGCCGACGGTGTAGTTGCCGCACGATTTACCGGTGTGGTCGACTGCCGGGCACGGCATGGGTTCGTGGTGCCGTAGGCGTGCTAAGCCCATCTCGTCGTACACAGCGCGGGATAGGTCGACGATCTGCAAGGCGATGTCGATGCCGTCCATCTCGACCAGGTCGCGAGGCTGGCCGTGGTCGTAGCGGTCCCATTCCTCGTCAGAGTCGGGGATTGGCCCCCACACGAGGTGCCATTCGTTCTCCACTTCGACCAACACGTCCAGTGAGGTGAGTAGAAACTCCGTTGCCCGGGTAACGGTGGTTCGGCCGTCCGGATTTTCCCCGCGCACAGCCGCATAGCCGTGCCCCGCTACCGCCGGCTGGTTGGTGCGGTGGCGGTTCTTGCCCGTCATCCGCATCTCTTCCTCCACTGCGTGCGCGGCACGGTCCACGAGGTCGACGAGACGGGCGATCAGCATCTCCCGATAAATGTTGATCGGGATTTCCGGTGACAATGTCATCGTGACCTTCGGCCCGTCGCTGGGGCGGCGTTCGCCGATCGCATCGGAAAGCCTTTGATAGTCCCGCGGCATTCCTTTCACTGCGTGGCGCAGCTTCGTCATGCAGCTGTCGCACAACAAGGCGTCGACAACGAGTGCGCCTTTGCGCGTCGGCTCACCCGTGACCGGGTTGATCGCCCTGGTGTCGGCGTCCACGCACCGCGGGCCCCACGCACACCGGTGTTCCTCCCGCTCCGGAGACCGGACGTCAAGCTCATCGGACGGGTCGTACATTTTCGACATTTAGACCCCCTGCTTGTTGGTGAAGGGGTGCCATTCCCATGCATTAATCCGGGTGTCCACCAATCCCTGAAACCCCCAAAGGATTCGGCGCAGCACAAGCCGCCACCCCGCCAACCGGCGTGGCCCCGAACGGGTGCGCAGATACCACCAGCCCGGATCGACCATGTGTCCGTCGATGCTCTGCCAGACCCGGATCGACTTTAAGAACCACTGCGGGGTTGATTCGCTCACCTAAAGGGCCTCCTGATTGGCGGCTGACAACAACACGTCTGAGTGGCAGGCGAGACCCTCTGGGCACCAACACGCCAAGTCGTGGCCAGTAAGGGTGTGGAGCTGACCGAGGATGCTGCGCCGACGGGCCTCAAGCTGCTCGCGGTCGGCTTTCATTTCATCCTTGCGGCGGAGCATGAGAGCTGGGCACTCTTCGCCGCGCCACAGCCATTCCCGATACAGCTGGACAGCGAACCCGTACGCGGTGTCGATCTCGTCCGCGGTGGAGAAGTACATGCCTGGACCCTCAATAGTGAGATCCGGCTTCACCTTCCACGGGTTTCCGAACACCGTCGGGCGACCCGCATAGATCGCACCCGCCTGCATCCGCCATCCGGCGGCGCGCTGCCGCTGAATCCTCTGCGGGGTTTCGCTTGTTTCGATCACCCGAAGGCCTCCTGCCGCCACGAGTTGTCACAGGCGATGCAGGTCCGGACGACGTCACGCTTGATCTCCGACAGATCGGTGGCCACATCGACGTGGTGGGAACCGTTGGTGCCACACGCCGGGCATTGCGTCTGGGAGAGCACCACCAGCAGCAGCTGACCGAGACGGCCGTACACCCGCTCAAAGAAACTCGCACCCTGATCGGCAGGTGGGTTCGCGACGATCGCCAACACGAAACGGCCCTCGGGAAGGATCAGCCGGTCGCCCGGCCACACCACATCGGTGAGCGACCAGACCGGCCACTCACCCTTCGAAAGGCGCACCTCCACCGGCAACTGCCACGCTGTGCCGGAACGCTCAAGCCCCACCATGTGGCCGCAGTCCTTGGCGATCTGAATGTCGCTGGCGGACATCACCGCTGCCCCCAGCACTGCTCGCACTTGTTGCAGACACGGATCACAGCGGCCTCGTCAGGATCGGCCGGGGTGCGATCCCTCATGCGGTGCGAGGCGACGTCACTGCAGCGCGGGCACATCGTCAACGCCTCAAACTCAGTGACCGGGAGATCGTTGATGTCCCAAGCTTTCGTGAAAGCAGCCGGCCGCGGCGGTGTTGAACCTTCCTCAGGTTTAGCGCCGCCCCGATACCCGCCCATGATGACGTTGCCGACACTCAACGCGGCCACGCTGCCTCTGGCGGAAACAATCTGCACCGAGCTGTCCCCCGCCACCTGCACGATGTTGCCGCCAGCCTGGATTCCAACCGATCCCTTCCCCAACTTCTGGGTTTGGCGGATCGGGCCGTGGATTCGCCACTGCCGCAACGCAAACAGCAACACGAAATCCAGCAGCAACCAGCCGACTAGAAACAGGCCGACAACATCCCAGCCGCTCACTTCTCCTCCTCAGCCCGGTTTGCAACCCATGCCGCCACGCATTCCATCGAGCAGAGATGGGCAATGGAGCGGCCTGTTTTTAGATCAGTGACGTGCATGAAACGGCCGTGCGCCGAACCCCGCAGCAGGTCGGTGACACCGCCATCGCGGGAATGCGCTTGCCAATTCCTGCAACCGCTCCGGTCGCAGCGGTGACCCATCACGGCTGCCTCATTCGCACAATTTGGTCCGTGACGAACGCCTGCGCCGCACGCTGTGTCATGTAGCAGGCGATAGGACCACCCCCAACAACCTTGCTTTGGCCGCTCCAATCCGGCGCCCAGATCCACCACGGAGATGCCGGCACCCCATCCGATGGCCACCACGACGGGCGTTCCCCCTTGCAGGCTTTACGAATCCGCCACTTCCCCAACTGCTCTGGAGTCCATTGCCTCACCGGACACCCCCAGGTGTGAACTCCGCTGAACGGATCACGTCGCGGAGGTCAGCGATCGGGGCGCCGCAGCTGAAACAGATCGCCGGCACCCCGAGCAGTCGGGCGGCGGGGATGACCTGGTTCAGCAGGTAGATTGCCTTCGCGCGGAGCTGCATGGTGCACCCCATGCAGAGCAGGTGCACGAGGTTCCCGAACGGCTCAAACTCCGGGCGGTTGCAGTGCCCGACCATGTGTTCCTCGATGCGGAACACTGCCGGTTCTTGGCAGTCACACACGCACTGGCATTTGATGCCCCCGTCACCCCAGAGATGTTCGCCGAGTTCCTGGGTGCGGCGGGCGATCTCGTCGGGTGTCAGTTCCACAGCCATCACGCCTCGCTCGATTTCGTGCGAGCAATGCACGGGTGGTGGCGGTTGGTTTTCACCTTCGTCAGCTGGCCGTTGACAAGCACTTCGGGCATGAAGGTGCACACCTCCCCCACTTCGGCTTTGCAGTCAGGGCATTGCCGTCCGATCACCCCGCTGTAGGACTGGGGGTGGTCGCGTCGGCCGCCGTACTCGTCGTACGGGGTGCTCACAGCTCCACCAGCTCGTCATCAGCACCCATCGCTGCGGGAGGTCCCGCCAAGCGTTGCCGCTCCGCCAGATCAGCCAGGGTGGCGTCAATCCGGGCCACCGGCGCCGGCCGGACCTCACCACGGGCAGCGCGATCCGCATCCACCATCCGCATCGTGTGGGCTGGGAACCCCGTCAACGGCTTACGCGCGTACCGGCTGACACACACCGAGCCGATCGGCGCTCGGCACCAACGACACCCGACCGTCAGAGCTTGGATCTGTTCAGGTGTGCCCGTGCAGTCACGCATGACTGGCCTCCTCGTGATCGCAGCGGACAACGCAGTCGTCGAACGTGATGTCACCGAACTCGTCGCAGAGGTGGCAAGCGTCGATGGCTGCTTGACGCGTCTGCGCTATGGCCGCGCGGCGCTGGGTATTCCACTGCGCGTGACGGTCGTCGAAAGTCAGTCGCTCGCGCTTACAGGCGAGGCAGCCTTTCTCGGTTCCGTTTGGATGGCTTGAGCAGAACGGGGTGGGCTCCTCCCCAACTTGAGTACCTACAAAAGGTTCCCCCTTCCCCTTCCCCAACCCCTTCCCCCTAGTGATTGAAATGCCATCGGAATGGGATGTCCCATTCGATTCTGATTCCGATGCGGTTTCGATGGCATTCGAATCAGATTCCGACGGCATCCCATCCGGGTCGGGACTGGGATTGCTTCCCATCAAAACAGCGGCCGTGTCAGCCGCATCCGCACGCCTGGTCCGCAACAACTCATCCACCAGAACGCCACGCAAGACAGGCGATTCGACCGACTCGCAGCATTTGAGCGCGTTCTTCCAGATGTACTTATGTGCCATCACGCCGTCATTGCGCATGTACGACCGCACCAGACATTCTTCGGTGTCTTCATCGAAGAACACAAACCGGTGCGCCACAAGCTCATCCAGCGCCGACTGGATAGCTTCCGTGGTGGTGTCATCGCATCCCTTGGCCCATTTCGACACCTGTAACGGCAGGATGCCGGCATTGTTCACGTTCGGCTGCGACAGCAGCAGCATGTACAGACGCTGTGCTGACACGCTCCTGGCGCGGAAGTCTTTGTCCCGCCATATTCCACACAGAATTCGGCCGTGGTCCCTAGGCATTCCCGGCCCCTTCGATGTCGAAGGATTTGCGTCGGTTGCATGGCGTGCAGAGCGCTTGAAGATTGTCGATGTCGGCTTGTCCACCGTGATGGAGTGGGTGAATGTGGTCGATCTCAAGCCATACGTCGTTACTGAAGGGGAATCGTTTGCCTGTGTGGTCGGTCTCGTGCGGCGCTCGGCCGAAGTCGGACGGCGTGAACTGCCTGCCGCACTTCTGGCACGTCCAGTTGTCTCGCACATAGACGCTGTGGCGCTTACCCTTGCTCACCTTCCGGCGATGCCTCTCGCCAGGAACGGTAGTCACGGCACGCTCCAGAGTCGCTTCGATACGGCCACTACGTTGTGGTCCCTTCTGGTGGGTCAGGTAGGTGGTGTGGCATGTGACGCAGCGCAGCCGGCCCGCCGACGGGACACCGCCGCAACCTTTGGCCCACTTATTCGGCGGCAACGGCAGGATGCCGGCGCAGTCAAGCTCCTTCTGTGACAGCAGTTGCATGTACAGCGCCTGCGCCGGGCGCGACAAGATCCGCCAATGGTCGTCACGCCAGATCGACTCGTGAATGAAACCCGCGGCGTTAGCCATTACCGAACTCAGCTTCTGTGTTCATGATTTCCCTTGCGCGGTCCTGCACTTGGCGGAGCCGGGTCCAACAGCAGCCACGGAAGTAAGCCCACCTGTTGCTGTCGATGCCACGTTTGCGGTAGGCCACCTGAACCATCGCCAGAAGGTCGTCCTGCGTCAGCCCTGCTTTAATGAACATGACAACAGCAGGGGCCCAATCAGCGGGCTTGTAGAACGGCTTCCACGCATCTGACACCGCGTCGAGCACCCGCTCAACCGCCTCATCGGCCTCGTCGAGTTCAGCCGCCGCTTGTCGCATCGCCCGAGACCACCTCAGAGCATCAACTGCGACGTCGGCAACTACTTCAGCGTCCACTGGTACCGATGACTTCCCGGTGTTACACGGTTCGCAAGCCGTCACCAGATTCGATGGCTCATCACCGCCCCCCAAGGTGACAGGGACACCGTGATCGACACGCAACTCGACTTCAGATGCCTCGAGTCCGCAGTACTTACAGCGGAATCCATCTCTCCGCAGCACTTCGAATCGGAGCCGCTTACTAACTGCCACAGGTAATCACCTCCTGGTTGATTCGGGCGAGCATGTCGTCAACGTCGGTAAGTGCTTGCGCGAGTTGCAGTGCCGCAGACTCGGATGGCAGTCCGCGCATCACGACTCCGGAATCAGCGCCGACGACGTCCCAATGGGAAGGTCTGGGCCCGGCTGTATCTGGCGGCATAGGCAGCCAGGTGAGGTGTGACGGTGCGAACCCCACACAGCGGCAGTTCGGTGCGCTCGGGCTGTCACAAGCACCCGTATCGACAGCTGTGTGGGCGTGGTAACGACGCATGTGCCCGCAGTGGCGGCATTGATCCTCAACGCCGAGGAATGCACGCGGAAGGCCTTTCACGATTCACCTTTGCGGCTGATCTTGGCCAGCACTGAGTCGGTGAGGGTTTGGAGTGTGGCGGCTACCCCTTCGTCCGTCTGGTTGGTTTGGAAGCGGACCGTTCCGTCCGGGTAAACCAGAATTGCGAGAACGGTGTCGTTGGTGTCGATCACCTCGACCTTGCGACCGTCGAGGGAACCACCATCACGGGGAGTCGTCACGTTTCTCCTTTGCTGAGTCGTTCGATGTAGTTGAGATGGCATGGCGCGCAACGCGGCCGGCCGGATGAATGAGGCTCAGTCAGGCACGAGATGCAGTCACCGCGGCGGTATGCGGCGTTCTGCTCGGCAGTAGCGGGGCTCACGTCACCGCCCTGCCGTAGCCGTTGCGGTCACACGACCTGCCCATCGCAAGAGCCAACGCCAGCCGGTAATCACACATACTGGTGCGCGCATCAGCCATGGCAACTTCGTCGCGGCGGGATTTGGCTTCGTCCATGACGTCACAGGTGCGGAACATGCCGTGCTTCGCGGCCGTCGCAGCGTCACGCACACGATCAGTGGCCGGGGTGCGGGACCACTCGGTGAGGTCCACACGGGCGCTCACTCACCCACCGCCTGGTGGTCGCCACAACAACAGCGCGGGGAGCCGCACCTCTTGGCCGGTGCATTCCCAGCCTCCGCCGAGCAAGGTCCAGTTGCCGCCAGCACTGGATTCGTAGATGTGGCCGTAACAGTCCTTGATTACGATGCCGTCGAATTTGTAGGCAGGGACGCTGCGCGCGAGCGCGTCGAGCTGCTCAACCGTGCTGATGGTGCAGACTTCCCGCTCCGCCTCCTGGATCTGCTGCGCGACGTGCTCGGCGTGAGATTGGTTGGTGCTGTCGAAGTCCGTCCCACACAAGCAGCACCACAGGAAACCCCCATTGATCTGCTCATGGCGGGCAATTACCTGGGCAAGTGAAGGGAATTCAGGCATCCGCCGACACCTCCTGGTAGTCGGTGCACGCTGGCCACCACCGGCGAATATCGGAGGACTCACAGCCCGTGTCACGGAGGTAGACGACACCGGTCGGCGACGACTCACGCGGGGTTGGGAAGCGGCTGGTGGGATCAGATAGGCGTCGTCAGGTACCTCGAACAGTCCGCCGTCCATCAGTGCACCTCCGCTACGGGAAGTGCTGCAGCCCAAACCATCAGGCAAGTGGCGCTGCAGAAGTGCTTCTCAAGATCGTGGTAGCAGTCATCTTCTGTGTACGGGAGATGGACCTCGATGAATGATGGTTGGCAGGTTTCGGCTTCCGCGTTGCTGCAGTCGTCACGATCGCAATGCATTGCTTTCATGACGCCGACCTGTGCTCGGAGTTTCTCGCGTCACGGTCAGACCACCGATCGAGCGGAACATTCCCCGAATACCAAACCCGGCCGCAGTGACAGAACGTCACATCTAGTGACGGGTTGAAACACCCAGGTGGATGGTTGTCGTCAAAGCAGCGGATTCTGGTCTCAACTTCTAGACCGAACAAGTTCGCACATAACGGCTTTGAGATACGCACAGTCATGACGCCGCCTCACTGTGTAGCGCCGCCCGTAGTCGGGTACCGATCCACTCCCCGACTTGAGGCGAGACGGCGTTGCCAAAGCCGTCGACCTGGTTACGAGCGCTGCCCCAGACGATGAACGTTCCTTGATGGTCTGTGAAATCGACGTCGAAGCCGCAGCCCCGGCCGATTTCGTGGGCGGCCATCATGCGGAAATAGCAGTCCTCGAGCTTCAATTCGGAGAGCATCGCGTGCCACTCGGCGGTTAGTAGTGCTGTGGTGTCGCGAGATGTGAGAGTGCCCAGCGGATCGGTCACCGGGTGCGGCGCGGTCTCACTTCCGCTGCTGCCGTTCTGCTTGTACCAACCAGAGAACAGCAGGCCCATGTGATTGTCGGCGACGACAGTCTTGAGCGGTTGACCAACTCCTGATACGCGTCGGTCGACGCCTTGGTTGTACTGCACGAGGCCGGCGGCGGTGAGAATCCCGGGGATCTGGTCGCTGGTGACGGTGGGCATCGACTCGCCGTGTGTGGTCGGTGTGGTGTTCTTCCGGTACGGGATCACCCCGGCCGATAAAAGTCCAAGGGTCTCTGATCCGCCTTGCGTCGGCAGCGCCTCATCGACGCCGCGGGCAGCGCCTTGATAGTTGTTGACCGCCAACAGAACCGCTTTCTCATGGGTTGACGTGACGGTGTCCATCGGCTGGGAGATGTGCTTGCCATCGCCGTTATGACGGTGAGCGGCAATGACCGAGCCGGTGGACAAGATTGCCGTCTCCTGCTGGCTGGTCTGCGTCGCCAACGGCTGCCAAGGATGCTTCTCCGATCCGTGCGCAGCTTTCGCCGGCATAAGCACCGCAGGGAACTCGGCGAACCGCTGACGACACCGCTCAGCGCGGGCCATAGTCGCCGGCGCCAGCGGCTTCTTCCGATCCCCAATTTTCGTGCCAAGGTCAGTGAGGTCGAGCGCCGCCAGCGACGGTGTCATCGGCGGAACCACAACACCCCGGCACGATGGGCAGCGGTACTCGTACTGCTTGCCGTACCTCACAGAGCCGGTCGGCGGCACCCCGGTGCGCCACGTCCACAACGACTCCACAACTCGGTCGCAAGATCCGCACCAGGCAGGCGGACGATGATCCAGATTCGGTGCTGGTATGCGGCTGTCCCAGAACGCGATGTACAGGCGATCCCGAGACTGCGGCACCCCGAAGAACATCGAATTCAGGTACAACACCCGGTAGCTGTAGCCCAGAATCTCGAACTGGTTGAGCCACCACCGGTAGGTAGTGCCGTCTCCAACCTTCTGCTTGCCGGGCACCGCCGGACCCCACGACGCAAGCTCAGTGGTGCACTCAACCAGGATCAATCGGGGATGATGGCGCGCCGCATAATGCAAACAGCAGTTTGCGGTCGCGCGGTCACGCTCCGACCGGGTGACACGATCATCGAACTCCGGATCGTCCAGATCGAACAGCGAGAGTCCCTGCGAGTAGGCCCTTTTAGTATTTGCCTGTGAGTGATTAACGCAGCTCACCCCAGCTACCAACAAGTCCGCCGGCGGCAGATCACGCGCGGAGTGGTAGTCCGAAGACTCCTCATCGACCAGGTCAGCGATCCAGTGTTCCGCCTCGGGGTGATTCGCTTCGTGAACCTCAACCTTGTAGCGGTTGTGGTTGGCCGCCATGATCGTGGTGAATCCGGCCCGCTTGATTCCGCTAGTGAGGCCGCCGAACCCGGAGAACAGGTCCACGGCGACCAGATCGTCGTGCGTAAAGCGACGGCGACGAACAGCTGGCCGATGCTCGGCAGTAGCCGCAACTCGACTCATCACAGTCCTCGGCTATCGATCAGTGCGAGGACGTTGTCCGCGAGCGTGCCAGTCTCGCTGTGAGCGCAGTTCTGCTTGGTGAGTTCCGCCAACGATCGGATATCGCTGATCAGCGCGAGCACCTCGGCTGGCGGCGTGTGATTTGCCGGTGGTAACCCAGCCAGCGCAGCACCCAAGGTTTCAGCAGCATCGGGGATGATGAACGTCGTCCTGGTGACGAGATGGACGTGATGCCCTTGCAGAGATTGGTGGCGTTTAGCGAAGCCCTCCGCAAGGTCGGTGTCGCGGCCGAACATCCACTCCTGCTTGAGTGTCCGACCATATTGGTCGTCGTAGGTGGTGGGGCAGTCGTCGCATATAGCGACGACCTCGCCGTCAGCTGGCGGCACCGGTGCCGCCAGCAAGTATGGTGCCGATGACCTGTTCGGCCGCCGCGTACATGCGGCGAAGTCCCTCTTCGTTCTCGGTCCGCTTTTGAACAGCTGCCGCAACCTCTTTACCGTCGGTGATCAGCCGGTCGATTTCCCGCTGCAGGAACCAGCTCGCCTTCTCTAGGTCGTCGATCGCCGACTCGCCTTGCTTGCGGCCCGCGCGCGCGATGTATACCAGCGCTGTGCCGCGGTTGAAGTTCAACCGTTCGGCGATGTCGACCGGCTGCGCACCGTTTGAGAAGCCTTTGTAGTGGCTGGGATTCGTCTTGTCAGACATGAATGTCCTCTTTCAGGGTGCGACGCGGCCGTTGGCAACGAACGCGGCGTAGGTGATGGGGGCTTTCTCGGCGAAGGTCGCTTCGTACTGGTCGGCGACCATCTGGATTTCCCGCATGGGCTTGGACCGGAAGGTGGAGTCTGGGCTGTCGACG
The DNA here is from genome assembly GCA_965279745.1 of Mycobacterium sp. Classification (GTDB taxonomy): domain Bacteria; phylum Actinomycetota; class Actinomycetes; order Mycobacteriales; family Mycobacteriaceae; genus Mycobacterium. The sequence goes on along the minus strand of OZ257262.1, from coordinate 3,715,190 downwards.
CGCAGTGACAGGAAATTCATCAACGCCCGCGCGTTCATGCTGACGATGCAGGTTGACATGATGTTGACGGGCAACACCATTCGCGCCACCTCACGGGCGATGCCACGCTTCAGCAGCTCCGTGTAGCAGGCGTAAGACACCTCGGAGGCGTCGATCATGACAGCCCGCATGTCGAGGAACTGGTCCGCTGTCCCGGGCTGCAGCGAGTAGTCCATCGCCTTACCAACCTGGGTGAGTGGCCGGTTTTCGTCGGGGATGTAGAACTCAGGCTCGAGGACCCGATAGCGTGCGGACTCCTCGTTGTATGACGCGACACGATGTCTGTGGTGTTCCCGCCACACGAACAGCGGCGCTTTCACCTGCCAGGTGGCCGTCATGTGCTCGAACGGAGAACCATGCCGACCCCGCATCAGCGAGCCGATCAACCCCTCCGTGGCTTTCGGATCCGCGTCGATACCAGCGGTCGAGGTGCGGGCGGCGACACAGACCCGCTCGTCGGTGAAGTTGCAGTCCAGAAGGTTGACGGTGATCTCACTGGTGAACATCATCGTCTGAGCCACCCTCGGAGTAGCACCGTGACGGAGAGGATTCCCACCGAGATCACCACAGCGTCAGGCCAATTCATCGGACCACCTCAGAGACAGCCTCAGCTGGGACCTGGCTAGCGGGGAGCATGATGCCCAGCGCGAGGGCAACACCTACGCGGTGGTGCCCGTCCCATAGACGTCCGTCGTTCCCGAGCGTGATCGGTTCGCAGAAACCGACACCGATCACGCTGTCCATCAGCTTCAGCATTTCGGCGCGGCGCTCGGTCCACAGCAGGCGGAGTTCCTCCGCCCAACCGATCTCGTTGCCGTCGTTGACCAGTTCCATGACCTGCTCGGCGGTCAACAGTTCGATCACGGCTTCACCGACTCGGTGCCGGCCACCCTGAATGCGCAGCGAACGATGTGGGTGCGACCATCCCAACCCAGGATGCGGGCGCACGGCTGACACACCCACCCGGCCGGGTTGTGATCTTCGGGCAGCGGGAATGTCCGCCCACACACCGGGCACACCGCCCCACCCCCAGACTCACGGTGTTCTCCGGTGAGGAATTCGTTCGCCTTCTCGGCGATCACATCACTGGATGCTTCGACGCGGTCCGCGGCGTGCCGCAACAGTTCCGCACCAACAACGGCAAGGGTTTTCAGCAATGATTCACTCATCGTCGACCTTTCAACTTCTTGACTTCTCTCTGGTATTGGCGGAGTTGCTGCCGCGTCAATCCAGGTATCTGTTCGATCGACGGTTCGATCGGACCGGTTCTGGGGATCGACTGGAACTGCACCGCGGTCCGATCAAGGGCCGGGTCGTAGTCGGCGGACACAGGGATGTAATGGTTGTGCAGTTTCGGGTCCACATCAGGGCCGAAACTGTTCTGCGCCATAACTTCTTCCGTCACATCACCCGCATAGTTCGCGGTGAACGGTGATGTCCCTGACTGGCCAGGAATGTACGGATCAGCCATGAGACACCTCGGCGTACACATCGCCTGGCATGGCGGCGACATTCAGGTCGTCGCCGCGTTCCCTCCTGCAGCCGGCGAGCCAACGTTTGATCTTCAACGGATCCTTGGCCTGCGCTTCGGTGGGTTGCATCGTGCCCAACCAGGGGTGCTGATCCCGCAAATACTTGCGGCACACATCCACCGCCGCCGCAACATCACCCAACAAAATGTCCCGACCTGTCATGTGGGACAGCAACTCCTGCACCACGATCAAACCTTTGCCGTCGACCAGGCCGGGCAGTTCACCATTGACGACGTACAAAACCGCGAACAGCGGGAACCGCCGACAAGCTTGGGTCACTGAGCATTCCTCTGCGCCAGCACCGGAATGTCCACGTTGTCGACGATCTTGTTCACAACATCGGCCCAAGCGCCCCGCTGGATCTGCCTAGTGGGCTGCAACTGAATACACAGAGCGAGCGCACCATTGTCGGCGCGAAGCCTGAAATAGGCTGGCACCTCGTACACCTCGTGGTGGCCTTCCCACGGCCGCAGACTCAACGTGATGACCTGCGGGACCTTCAACTGCCCAGTCCGGCCCGCACGGGTGGTGACGGTGTGTTTGAATGCGATCGCCTGCGAACCATTGGACCGCTCAATGCTCGATTCGAACTCGGCCTTCGTCGACGCCCGGACACTGTCGATGACTTCCAGCAGCTCGGCCTGGTTCGGCTCGAGGACAGTGTGGCGAAGTTCCTCAATTTTGGCGCCGAACTCTTCCTGGCCGAAATACTTTCCCGAGATGGCGTGCCAGGCTTTCCAGTCGTCGTCCTCGATCATCTGCAGCACCAGCCGGTCGTCGCGATGCCCCGGGGCTGCGGTGCTGTGATCGTTGTAGATCGCGATCACACGCCCCTTCGTGTAATCCCCCCACAGCGTGGACGTCCCCTTCTCCAGCGGGAGACGCGCCAGCTCGTCGAGGAACGACATCAGCTCCGACACGGAGCGGACGCCTTCGATTCGTGCCGGCGCCGCCCGGCGCTCCTCACGGAACTGCGCGCGATGATCCAAGACTGAAACCTCAAGCCCCTTTTCGCGAGTCACAGCCAGGGCCACGCTCATGTGGGGGGTGTCGGAGTCGACTACAACCAACTGGGTGGGTTCGTCGTCGCCGATCAACTTCTCAAGATCAATAGTTGTGCTCACGGGTGTTTAGTCCTCTCGGTTGTGTGCGGGCTCGTGGGTGCGGTTCGGGCTGTCGGTCCACATCGGGATTTGCTTCGGGTCGTCGCGATGCAAAGCACCTTCACCGTCGGCGAACCAGATCGACGCGCGCGGAGCCTCCGGAATGCTTGACGACACCTTGTCCTCGACGCGGATCACATCGTCGGAATTCTTCGACAGGTGAAATCCCAACCTCACCGTCACCGACGCTGACTTCCCAGTCCGCACAACCGCTTCCACAGCCTCCTGAATCAGGCGAGAAGCTTCATCATGAGCACGTCCATTCGCATGAGTGAGTAGGACCGCCGCGAACTCGTTCGGCTTCCGATCAGGCTCTTCAGACATTCAGGACTCCTTGCTTTCTGTTGTTCCGTCTTTGAGGAATTCGTAAAACGCTGCAGCGGTGCGCAATACAGCATCGTGAGGGACTTCGTTGGGCTTTCCGTGGTGCTCCAAGGCCCGGTCCAGTGCTATCTGGCGCAATGCACGCTCATGTGGTCCGACTTCGGTGAGTCCAGACATCAGTTCTCCTTCTTCGTGAGTTCGGCGATCACCGTGTCGGCTTCTGTTTCGGTCAGCTCTGAGATGCCGGTGATTTCGCGGTCGATGAGCGCCCCCACCAACAGCAGGGCGTCCTCGTGGGATGGGTCGGTGAGCTTCTCGGCGACGGCGAGCACCCGCTTCACTTCGGCGAGTTGCCGGGCACTGGCCATCGACGCGGAGAGAGTCTCGTCAGGGGCGGGGATCGGTGCGGGTTCGACCAATTGATCAGCGGGCGGGGGGTCTGCCGACGCTTCAACGGCAGGCTTGATCTTCCGTTCAGCCAGCATCGCCTCCAGACCCCCGACGCCTTTGCGGTTCGCTGGACGTTGCGACATCACAGAGACTGGACCTGACTCCAGTTCGAGCTCTTCCCGGCTGTACGCGATACCTCGCAACACGTCCATCCACTGGATGCGCGCCACCTCCATGGCGGCTTTCCAGCTGAGCATTTCCGTGGGGTTGGTTTGGTACTTCTCGTTGGCGGTGTACTGCGCCTGCTGAGCCCGATCCATGGTCCACTCGGACGACACCTCGACACCGTTACGGCGTGACATCCACACCGCTTTCGTCGGGGATGCCTCTACCTGCCAGATCCAGTCGCCCCCCTCAACGAACGGCCTGGTGCGCCCATCAGCCAGACGCAGTTCGATGAACGCGGTGATGAATGCGACTGCATCCTTAGCTTCGATCGATGGTTTGCCGTGCACGGAGAACACCCGCATACCGGACTCTTCGGGGGTCCAGCCCAGCTTGTCGCCGTAGATGATGGCGACCGCCAAGTTGTAGATGGCCTGCTCCCCCAAAGCCGGCAGGGTCTCGGTTTTCCATTGACCGTTGACTTTGCGGCGTTTGATGCGTTCCGCGTACGCCTGGAACTCTGGGTTGATCGCAGTGGAGTGGGTCAGTACTTGCGCGTATTCGAACGCAGCTCTCAGTTCGTCTTTCGCCGCGCGGAGCCGCGCGGTGCGGGCGGTGATGCGCTGCAACTCCAGCACATCGTCGACCGGTTCCAACTCCACGGCACCCGACACGACGACAGAGTCGGCCTCTATGGGCGCCGCCTGCGTTTCGATGGTCTGCTGTGTCATGCCACTGCTCCTTGCTCGTCGGTCCTGGTCATTGCCGCTTTGGTGTCCGGTTTGATGGCGTACAGGGACACGGAGTCGTTCGTCCCGCGCTGGCGGCGGGCGACCCGCTGGTCACCGGCGACGGCGTACTGGGCATACCCCATGAGGTCCAAAACCTGTGTCTTGGCGAAGCGGGCGCGTGTCACTGCTTCGGCTTCCGCACTCAGTGCGTCGTGGTATTCCAACCCCAGCTCTGCGGGGATGTCCACCTCAACGCCGCGTTCGATGCCGATCTCCAGGTCCCGCTGCCGGTATTTCTCCCGAACGCAGTTGTAGGTTGTGATCGAGTCATCAAGCGGCGGTGCAGTATCGGACGACAAAGACTCGTAGAATGCACGACACTCGGCGACAACCAGGTCGGCAACACCTTGGCTGAATTCGATGTTGTAGGTGTGGTGGTAGCAGCCGAACTTGTTCAGCACCTTGAGATGAGCGGGGCTGGTGAATCCGGTGAACAGTTGCTGCGCGATCACCTGCAGTCTGTAGTCCGGCGGGATCTCGGGGTCTTCATCGGTCGGGTCGTCGTCCCATTCGTCCCATCCGCGGCAGGATTTGAATTCCACGATTCGCCGTAGTTGCCCGCGGCGTGCCCGCCGGTCGAGGGTGCAGACGAATGGGAATCCGAACCGGGAGGCGTCAGCAATGTATTGGACCTCGCCGCGCGACAGCTGCCAGCCCTCGTTCTCGTGCCGCCACAGGTACGCCAGCATGGGTTCGACCGCGTGCCCGACGACGAAGTCGTCCTTATCCAGTTCCTGCGGCGTGATGCCTTTCATCCTGTGCCACAACTGATATGCCGACTCCCAACGAGACACACCCATGATCGCGGCAACCTTGCTCGGCGAGATTGTCACCCTGTGCAGCTCCGAACCCGGCTCAATGAATCCGGGCTCACCCTTGCGGTACACGCCGGGCACCAAGTCGTTCACGCCTTCACTCCCGGCTTCGCAATGAGCGCATCGGTCAGCCACAAAGGCTCTTGATCTGGGTGCCGGACGGGCACTGTGGCGGGATCGGTTGGTTCACCATCGGTGAATGGGTAGACCGATAAGCCAACGGATTTCGCCCACTCGGGTGAGTGGTTGATGGCCCGGTGGTGTCGGATGCAGAGGTGGATGATGTTGCTGGGATGCCAGCCGCCCCGCTGGGATCGGTTGACGCGGTGGTGCATCTCCATGCCTTCGTGGCCGCACCATTCACAACGCCCACCAGACCGGAGGGCGACAGCGGGCCGGGTGTAGTACTCGTTCCACACGATGCCGTCAGCTGATACAGCGGTGGTCATGCGGCCGCCCACAGGTGACGTTCGACACGGGTGTCAGTAATGGCTTCGACACGCTGCCAGAGTGATTCGGTCTCCTCTTCCAGATTGACCCATGCGACGAGCGCCATGATGATCTGCGCGGCCTTCGCCGGATGTCGGAGGCACAGCTCCCCCAACCGGTCGTGAAGATCGTTCAAGTCCTCGGTGCGAATCAACTCCGTCAGACCGAAAGCGACCTCCGCGATCTTGTCGACATCGGGCTCACGTTCCATGTCGATCATTCGGTGTCACCCAACGCCTTCTTGCGGCCCGCCGACAACGCCGCCGCCTTGGTGTCGAACATCGCCGGGCTGAGGCGAGACGTTCCTCTAAAGGTCCACTTCCAGAACCACTTTCCCGTCTTACCTTCGACCGCCTCCACCTTCCCGGGTACCACCGGGGCTGGCTTCACGCGCTTAACTGCGGGCTTCTTCGCGGGTGCCTTAGCTGGTGCCTTTTTCGCGGGAGTCTTCTTCGGCGCGGTCATCGGATCCGCTCCTCGACCCAATCGACCACCCCACCGTGGAACCGCTGCAGGTACCGCAGGATCAGCGGAAAGTCTCTACCGACACCGTTCGACCGGGCCCCATCTAACGCCGCCTTCTGACGCTGATACGACTCACCGGACTCGGCAAGGACCTTGGCGTTGTACTTGAGGTGCCAACGGAATCCGTCCTCAGCCTCATAGACGGTCAATACGCGGTCGGGTTGCTTCCTCACGAACAGGCCTCCATCGTTCGGTCGTGTATCAAAGGTGGTTGCCAGCCCTTCGCTGCCGCGATGGACCGCGCTAGCTGACTTGGTCCCGGCTCAGCGCGAAGGCGCTCGAACATCTCCGCGACCCGGACGGCCGTGGCTGTCCGTATGCGAGGTCGCTTGCCCGACAACAACCCTGAGACCGTCCCGCTGACCGGGTTCGTCAGTCCCAGTTCACGAGTCAGGTCGCTGATGGCGTAACCCAGCGCGGATAGCGCTCGCAACCGGCTAGTGGTGTCCGCGGCTGGCACGAACGGGGTCCACTTGCTGTACGCGATGTTGCGGGAGCGGTAGTTGGCGTAGCAGGTGTTACACATGCCTCGCGCGACCGGCTGGCCCACGCACTTGCTGCAGCCGTTCACAGTTCGTGGCCGTTCCGTGCGTCTTCTGCAAGTCGGTGGTGGCCGAGGAACCGAAGCCACACCATGGCTTGTTCACGGTTGTCCACCCAGGCGGCGATGGTCCGGCCGGCGTGCGAATCGGGTACCTGGATCTTCCAAATGTCCTCGTCCAGGTGGGCTTCGGCGATCACGGCACCGCCGGGGATTGATACCCGGGAGAGTTCGTCGCTGATGTGTTCCATGCGGAACCTCGGCAGCTCCGGTGGTGTCGTCATTCCTCGACCTCGCGCAGGCCCAGCGGGTCGGGGGTGTACATGCCGAACCGGCGGTAGTTGTTGCGCGCCTTGTTTCGTCGAGCCTGTTTCGCGATCGCCGCCGTGTTGCCCTTGCGGGCGTTGCGGGCGTTGCGGTTCTTCCGCCGCCTGCGTTCCACCTCGCCGGACGGCACAGTCCCCGCGTAAATGTGTGCGTGGGATTGCAGCGCGAGCAGCATCGACGCACCAGGCGCCAACCCGCCCTCAGCCTGGGCTGGCTCCGGTTCGGTGGGCGGTTCCACAGCTTCAGGCTCGAACGGGTTGTCGTGCATCTTCTGTCGTGCTTTCTCGATCATCGTCAGGATGTCAGGCACGAGGTCCTCCAAGTCGACGGAAGCATTCAGCCGCGGCCCGCGCATCGCCCAAAGCTGAATGACTGTCAGGGTTTTCGATGTTCAGTTCCGCGCATAGCGCGCTCAACGACGGGATTTCGCCGGGGTCTGAACCGAGTACACCAGCGGCGTAGGACCCGAGGTCCGCGAGGCGGTAGTGCCACGGTTCCTCCGCCATGTCGTAGCTGCTGATTCCACCGCTGCCACTCCGGATGGTGTTCCTGATGGAGTACCCGTACCGCAGCATCGCGGCGTCGAACCGTGCGTTCGCGCCGCCTAACGTGTTACCCCCCAGCATCTCCCACAACTGCTCGTACTTGTCGGCGGTCCCATCTGGGGACAGCATGTCCTTATAGACACCCCGCTCGTAGTAGCGGTTGGTGTGCATCGCCTGATCACTGGCCTGCCCCTTGTCGTAGGGGTGGAAGAAAGGCACGAAATACAAGACGTCCCCGGTGCGGACATTGACGGCCGCCACCTCGATCGGCACATGACGAACAACTTCCAAACCGGTTGTCTCAACGTCGACAACTATCAGGTCACGTATATCCATGATCACCACCGGTCCAAACAGTCGACGTAATCTAGGGCAGCCTCGAATGTGACTGTGCGGGAACCAATCTGAACCTCACACGACACACCCTGACCAGGCCCGTGGATCGCCACACCGTAGTACTGGCCAGGCTTCGACAGATAGGTAGTGGAACCCCCATCGCCGCACACCCCACGCTCCGCGAGAGTGGAGCGGCGAGTCACCGGATCAGGTTCCGTCACAGTGACGCAACCCTCACCAGACCATCCGTACGTGATCGTCACCTGCCGAGCAATATCGGCAGCCCGAGCCGTCGCAATACACGCGGCGGCCATCTCCGCACCCAGCACCATCAACAGTGCCAAACAGATGATTCTGAAACGGGTCACAACAAAGACCTCTCCTACGAAATGTGGTTAAACGATTGCGAGCTGGGGGGATTCGGCAGCGAGCAGTTTGCGAAGCTCCGCGATTCCCTTGTGCGTGACGACGATCGTCGGATCGCCATCGCGGTACTTACCCGTGGGATGGTGGAAGTACCTCCCCGATGGGCGGTGCTTCAGCCGGCCGTTATCAACCTGCTCCTGGTAGGCCTTCCAGCAGTTATGACGACCCCGGAAGATCCAATCGAGCGAGTTCATGTAGGCGAACAGGCGATCCCGGCCGATCCGAACGCCCGGATCGCGAGACAGAATCTTCGCCGCGTCAGCGACCTCGTAGTCCCCGCCGATCTCCGCGAGGTTTTCCCAAGCCGCAGCCGGGGGCTCCAACTCGGCAACACGTTCAGTGAGCGCATTCACCCGGCCGTCGAGGATGCGCATCGCCTGGTGGAGGATCTGATCCTCGGTCAGCTCGGTTGACGGGCGAACCTCGGCCTCACGGGTCTTGACTGCGAAGTAATGCTGAGCAGCTGAGACCTGGGGCTTACGCGGGTCGCCGTTCATTGCGATCAGGTAGGCGGCGTACCGGGTGACGGAATAGTCGATGCGCGGACGGCCACCTGACTTTTCAGGATCAACCCTGAAAAGGATTCGGACGTTGAATCCCTCGTTATGTGCAGTCAACTTGGCCCGTTCGATGACTGGCTCGAAGTCAGCCCACCGCGGGTAGCCCATCTGATCCATGAGCCAACGAGCGGACCAACGATCTTCCCCGCCCTGCGGGCATGGAATGCTGCCCGCTTCGAATGGCGGATCAACCGTCAGTCGCGTCCGCTCGAGCGCGGCGAAGTACGCCACCGGCCGCTCGGTCTCGGGGATGCGGGGCCCGGTCATCGGCGTGCCTTCCGCCCGACGTAGCGGACGTAGAGGTGGGTTTCACCTGCATCGTTGGTGCGAACAGCGGCTTCGAACCCGACCTGCAACCCGGCGGGCGCGGTGTCCTGGCCCGTGTTGATGTCCGAGGCGCGGGACATGCGGGTCCCGTCCTTCCATTCGTTTGCCCATGGGTAGATGGCCCACACGCCGCGGTTACCGCGCAGCTCCGCCGCGAACGCGACGTTCTCCTCGAACCTGGCCTTGCGGCGGCCGACGGACAGGCCGGGAAGCTGGTCTACGAATTCAACGGTCATCAGCGGCCACCGAAGTTCACAGCGTCGCCACACTGGGGATCGGCACGGGGATGCCGTTGACCTCAGGCCGGAGGAACTGGATGGTCTTGCCGCGCAGACGAAGATTGAAGGCGCGGAGGATGACCGATAGCTGAATTTCCATCGGAACCTGTTTGCGGTCTCTTCGAGCTTCGGCGAAAAACTTCGTCATCGCTGTGATGGGGTCGTGGCGCGTCAGCCCTATTTTTTCGGCAGCGGTGTAGAAGAACGATTCGGCGACTTCCCAACCGTGGAACTCTGCAATGAGCCATGCGGCGACACCGAGGTACCCCGGTGCGATATCGCAGGGTGTTCCGAATTTCGTGCCGATGCGGGCGGCGAAGGCAATCTCGGGGTGTTCGTCAACGAACGCGTAAACCTCTGAGTTGGTGATCTGTTTTGGGTCACGCTTTTCTACGAACGCCATCATTCGGCGAGCCACAGATGCGACGGCGACGGCGTTCTTGTATCCCGACATGGACAGGTTGTCGGACGCGAGGCGGGCTGAACCGGAGTCCATGACGGGCTGGGCGTCGGGGGAAAGATTGCGGACGACGAACATCGGGATTGTGCAGCCAGACTTGATGATCGCGGCGCAGCGGTGTTGGCCGTCGATGAGTTTTCCAGCGTGATCGAATTTGATGGCTTCCCCGGTCAACTGCCAGTTCCCGCTAGCCATATCTCGGGCGTATACGTCGATCTTTTTGTTGCGGATGTTGCGGTTGACTTCGTTCCTGCCGAGCCATCGTTCTGCCATTTCTGGCGTTATGTGAACGACGGCGGCCGTGGGCTTTTGCAGCGCGGTGACATTTTTTGGCAGTGGTAGGGACATTTTTTCGTTTACACTTCCTCTGTCAGTTGATGGTTGAGGTCCTGGAAGGCCTTGATTGCGTAGTCGAGGTGGTGCCGTAGTCGCGGTGCCACCTCGTTTCTGTTTCGGCCGAGACGGTCGTCCGCGCCGAAGTCCTCGATGCGCTTCACCAACTTGGCAACATCAAGTCCGAGGTCGCGCGCGGTGTCGACAAGCGGCTTGCGGCGCGGCTCTTTCGGCGCGGCAGGCTTCGGCTGATAGGTCTTGCCGTCCAGTCCAGTGATCGGCTTCGGTTGTGGCGCGAGCGGTTCCGGCTGAAACGTCGGCTCGTCGGGAGAGACGCACGGGTCGCATTCGTAGCCCTGACCGCCCTCGTAGAGCTGGGTCAGTGGCAGGGTTTCACCGCAGTGAATGCAGTCAGCGAGCTTTTCGTCGCTGTCGATAGCGACGACAGTCCCTGTGTCGCAGGGGATTTCCTCGCCCGGACCAACAAACCCGCCACCAGACACAACCTTGCCGTCGATCAGCTCAACGCCAGTGAGATTGGAGTCACGTGTCCGATTTCGGACACGTGACAGCTCATCCGAAACTGTCGACCGCGGCTCATTGGTAGCGGCAGCGATGGCCCGGACACTAAGCCCTGACTCCCGGAGTGAGGCAACGACTTCAGCACGTTCCTCGCGCGGCAACCGCAACCGGGTAGAGCCGAACTCGCGGGTGCAATAGTCATCCCATGCTCTGTAGCCGAGGGCCGACCAAGCTCGCTGCGTGTAAGCCTGCGTGACCAACTCCCACACGGCTTCGACACCAACCTTGATGCGATCAGTGAGGACGCGGGCGTCAGGCGCAGACAGGATCGCCACCTCTGTTGAGGTAGGCATGTCAGCGGCCACCGCCGGCGAAGTAGAACAGCACACCGAGTAGTAGGGGTGCTGTGAATACGAGGATCCACGGGGCGGCTTTCCACAAAGCCCAGCCCGTGTACCAGATGATTCGCACCATCACGACACCGTCGAGGGGTTGTGGTGGCCGGCCCCCGGAGAACCGTGCTGGGAAATCACGGGGGCCGGCCGCGCGCCCGAGGTGTGAGCCCGAAGCTCATCCTCAGAGGACGCGCATCCTCCTAAGCTCGACGTGTCAGCGTCAACGAGCGAAGGAGAAGGCGGATGGCCAAACTCAAGGCTTACCCGAAGGGCACCACCGAATCGATCGAGTGGACCCTGAACCCTGAAGTTGACATCGACGAGGTCGCCCAGATCGTCACCGACCCCGCGACTAAAACCATCACCGCACGCACCACGACTGGATGGGTCATCCTGACCACCAACGACTACGCGGCCTTCGAGATCATCACCGACTAACTGGGTTGAGCTGACCGTTCGGGGAAGCCGGTGAGACGCGCCATCGTTATGGACGTTGTAGACCGTCGGTGACTCAACCCGTGGCCCGACCAAGCCGAGGTAGCCGTCCCGTTTAACCGTCGGGCAGACTCCAAACATGTCGGCGATCATTTGGGCTACGAAGTCGGCGTGCTGACGGGGGCAATTAAACGTGACGGTCGTGCGATCCCGCGCTGCTTGTAGCTCGGCTTCGTGCGCGCGGACACGATCCTGTACGTCGGCGCTCATGCGGAGACCTGCCCGCCCGTGGTGCCCGACGGCCGCACAACTGCGGCACGTCGGACCCACCCCCTACGCTGCAACCACCGGAACGCGGGGAGAGAAACCGCGCCGGTTACATGACGGGCGGCAACCCGTGCAACGAAAGAGAGAACATGACGAACCCAGAGAATGAAGATGCCCGGAACGCGGCCCGTGCCATCCGCAACCAATTCCCCGCCACGATGACCGGCACCCGCAACATTCTCGAAGTCGCCGCGACCGCCGCCGCTGACCTCCCAGACGGGATCGAAAAGCAGCTCGAGATCCTCAAACGACTCACTCCTGCGCTCACCATGGCCGTACTGACGATCGAAGCTCGCCTCGAAGTTCTTGAGGGGCGCCCAGAGGTTGACCTCCAGAAACTCTTCAATTTCCTGAAGGGCTTCGGGTTCTAACAGCGACGGACCGAACACCCCGTCCCATAACCGCTTGAACTCGGGCGGCACGTCCAACATCGAGGCGCTCATGCGGTGGCTACAACTGGCTCGGCGGGGAACAGATCATTGATCGTCAGACCCAAGAAGTCAGCGATTATGACTAGTTCGCGGGCGTCAAAATGCGCTTCGCCCGTCATGCGCCGATACATGCTGGCCCGTGAGATGCCGAGCTTGTTTTGAAGGTCTTGCTGAGGTTTCCGCTGGCGGGCTAGTTCCGCCCTGACGGTCCCTGCAATATCCGGAAGGATCATAGGTGATACCTAAGCCGAATTAGTGACGCCTTGTCAAGAACCTAATGGATGATTTTTGAGCCGCGCCGTCATGTCTCGTGCCCCTGGCATCGAAAACCGCAGGTCAGGTTTCAGAAACTATTGCGGACGGTTCAAATTTGGCGCATCATGTGTTCATGGGAGCACCAAAGACGAACGACGACCAGCACGCCGAGTTGACCCGAGCTGTCGCTGGCAGGCTGCGGGGACGCATGGCGGAACGTCGAATTCGACAGATCGAAATCATGGTCGGATGCGGGTGGAGCAAAGCGACTGCCTACCGCAAAATGAATGGCCTGTCCCCCATCGATACCGACGAGATGGACAAGCTGTGGCAGGCATTCGGGATCACACCCGTATTCCTACTGACGGGTGACCAAGACAACCGACCCTGGCCTGGTCAGGGGGGCGACCAAGTAAGCGAGCGGTCATCGGTTCAATCCCGATAGGGGGCTCCACCGCCGGAAGACGGTTCTGCGAAGATTCGCTCAATATCAGCGCGGGTAGTCCTCTCGGCCGCGCAGGGCGGCACGTTGAAGCGATGAACCCCGGGCTCTTGGTAGAGGTCACCGGCGAAGCTGCACTCCGCGATATTTCCGAGGAGGTCACTGCCAAGATGCAGGCTGTTATCGATTCACTGAACGCGACGGCGCCCTGAGCTGTCGTTCACCTGAACCGGCACAACAACGGTCAATTCATTTCCGGCCCGCTCGACGCGCATGCCAGCCCGACGTACGACGGTCGCGACCGCGACCGCGCTGTCGGGCTCGGCCCGCGTAGTGGCCAGCACGCGCGCGAGGCGACCCTTGTGCGCCTTGTTGAAATGCGTGACAACTGTCCGTCGGCCGTCGGGGTGCTCGGCCAGTACGTCGACGCGGATCGCACCACGAGTCCGCCCCAGCGCAACATACGAGCCTGAACGGAGATCGACGATCAAGTCGTCAGTCGCCAACTCGGTGAGCAGGGGCTCCAACTGCGGCCGCCAGCGGCTCGCCAACGTGGGCTTCCCGGGCAACTTCGACGTCGCGGAAAGCCGATACGCGGGGACCTGATCGTCGGCGCGCAGCAGCCCGAACAACGCCGAACCGATAGCCAACCGGGTGCGTGCGCGCACTGCCTCGGCGCCGCGAAGCGAATCGAAATCCAGCGCGTCATAAAGAACACCGGTGTAGCGACGGATCGCCGGCAGCGTCGCTGCGGTACGCAACGCGGCGTTGCGCTTGATCTCGGCGTCCTGCGCACCAGAGATACCCAGAGCCGATCGGCACGCCACCGGATTGGCCGCAAGATCGACAAGTTCGCCAACCAGCTCGGCCCGCAGTGTGCCCAGACCCAGGTTACCGAGTCGCTCCAGTCGCAGTGGGGGCCCATCGCCCCCGTCGCGCTTAGTCTCCGACGGCGGCAGCAGCACAATCACGGGTGCTGACGTTAGCGGCTGGTCGAACCCCGAGTAGTTGAACCCCGAGTAGTTGAACCCCGAGTAGTTGCACCCCGGGTAGTTGAACCCCGGGGTGTGAACACGTTCGCCACCTCGATATGGCGGTGCGCACCCGTCGCTCCGGCATTTGCGTGCAGGAGTTCTTGGGCTAGCTGGCTAGCCGCCGCGCCCATCGCCGCGCCGTCGAAACTCAGTGTGGTGACAGGCGGGTCCAGATGAGGTTCGATGATCCCGTCGGACACCACGACTACGAGAACATCCTCGGGCACTCTTTTGCCGGCCCTCTTCACGCCGGCCAGCAATGCGGGAGTGTTGGAGTCAAGTCCAAGACTGTAGATACCGTCAGCGCCGGCTTCCAGTGCCGAGGTGATCGCATGGCTGAGTTTGTCGGCGTCCTCATCGGCGTCGCGGCCGTTCGCGAGCTCCACAATCAGCGGCTGGATGCCGCGTTGGTGGCACCACACGGCGTAGCTGGCTCGAGCGGATCGGGCGTAACCCCATCCGGTGGGAATGAAGAAGGCGGGGGCTCGACTGCCGTTGTCCCACAGGTGATCAAGAACTTGGATCGTCGAATCCAGATTGTTCTGCGTCACCCGTGCGGCCACCTGTGGTTCTTCAGTGACCATGCCCACCGTGATCACCGGAATCCCGAAGCCGAGACGCTCGATGGTCTTGATCGGGTATTCCCGGGCGAACAGGATGAACACGTCAGCGTCGACACGTTCGGCGACGTCGGCGTTTGCGGTGGTCAGCATCGTCAGTCCGGCGCCAGCGTTGGTGCAATCGTTGATCAAAGTAGCCAACAAGCGGTAGGTAGCCACCCTGTGGGCGCCGCGGCTGTTACTTAGGATGGCTGAGTCGATGATCAACGCGATATTGGACTTCTCCACCGTGCGAAGCGTTTTGGCGGCGAGGTTCGTTCGATACCCCAACTTCGCGGCGACATCGAGCACCCGCGCGCGAGTTGAATCCGCGATACGACCATGTCCACTGAGCGCGCTCGATGCGGTGCTGACTGAAACGCCGGCGGCTTTGGCGACTTGAGCCAGCTTGGGCGGATGTCCTGTCATGCCGTCTGTTGCCGGCGGTAAGGCTCAAGAGTCGCCGACAGGTCTGCGATTTCGGTCGGGCGGGCATATAAGAAGCCTTGCTGCAGAACGCATCCCGCAGCCAGAAGCCAGTCCGCCTGTTCCTGGTTCTCGACGCCTTCGGCGATCAAGTTGAGGTGCAGGAACGACGCCACGGCAATCTGACCGCGGACAAGCTGCTGCACACGTTCGTTCGTGTGGACTTCCGCGATGAATGATCGATCAATCTTCAACCAGTCGACTGGTACATGCATCAGATTGGTCATGCTGGCGTATTCCACACCGAAATCGTCTATGGCTAAACTGAATCCAATGTCTCGCGCGTGGCGCAGAGCGACGTAGGCCGGCATCGGCTCACGACTGAAAGCCCGTTCCGTCAATTCCAAACATACGTTGGAGGCGACGATTCCACTGTCGCGATGGGCGCTCACAAGCTCGCTGAGGAAGTCGCTCTCGAGCACCTGCTCGGGGGACACGTTGACATGCAGTTGCAGGTCGCTCCGGCCCAATGTCACATAGTCTTCGAAGCTGCGCCGTAGGACCCAACACCCGAGTGTGCCAGCCTGTTTGGAAACCTCGGCCAGCGCGACAATCTCACTGGCAGGTACCTCTTCATCCCCTACATGCCACCGAATCAGGGCTTCAATGCCGAACCAATCACCGGTTTCGGCATTGATGATCGGTTGATACGCCATACGGAACTCGGAATGCTTTATGGCATCCGACACCTTCGCTCGCAGGTCCGCCTTTTCCTGATGCCGCGACCCGATCAGGTCTGTGTATGCGACACACTTGTCCAGTCGATTCTTCTTCGCTTCGAACATCGCCAGATCGGCCTGCGACAACAACTCCTCGGGGCTGTGCGCACTCCCTCCGAGGCAGGAAATCCCCATGCTGAAAGACGGTTCCAAGGTGGCATTCTTGCAACGCACCGGCTGCGCCTGCAACTGTTCCAGGATCTGGTTTCCCACAACTACTGCAGCACTGGTCGACGGCACGTGTTCTAGCACGACAATGAACTCATCTCCACCGACACGGCAGACCAGCGTGCCGGAAGGCACCGCCGATCGAAGCCGGGCGGCCACTTCCAGGAGCAGTTCGTCCCCGGTTTCGTGCCCGTAGGTGTCATTGACGGACTTGAATTGGTTGACATCCATGTATAGCAAAGCGACTGTGCCATCAGTCATTTCGCTTTGGCGAACCACTGCGGCGAGTCGATCGTTGAGCTCCCTGCGATTCGCCAGGTCAGTCAGCGGATCGTGGCTGGCGAGATGCCTGATCTCGTTCTGCGCCTGCTTAATCTCGGTCAGGTCGTGTACTACGGCCGCGACATGAAGTTCGACGGAGTCGCCTATCGGTGACAACGTCATAACTACCTCGATCTGGCGACCATCGTTGGAGGCACAGGTCATCTCCATCGATGCTTCGCGGCGCGCCGCCAGTGTCATGCCCAGCCGCTTCTCCAAGCGCTCTCGATGGGAATCCACGGCAAAATCCAGAACAGACCGTCCGATAAGGACGTCACTGTCCCCCCCGAAGAGGGCAGTCGCCGCCTTATTGCAGCTGCGGATCACGCCCGTAGCATCAACAGCCAGGATCGCATCACCAGTGGCCTGCATGACTGCGGCGTACTCTGCCTGAATCCGGTAGAGGGTCGCGTTGGAGACGGCCAAAGCGGCCGCCGTCGACGCTCCCCGGAACAATGCCGAATCCATGTCGGAGAACGCCGGCCCGTCAGCTCGGCCGATACAGACAACCCCGACGCGCTGTCCGCGGGCGGTCAACTCCTCGACCATGACTTCCCGATAGGGCGTCGCACGTTGACCTTGATCAGACAGGCGCTCGACCAGCCAGGTCTCCAACAGCCGGGGCGTGCCGCCCGATTTCGCATGCGACAACGAGTCATGCCAGCCATGACCGGGAGAAGTCAGACGCAGCACACAATCGGCGTCGAACAACTGGCTCAACTCTGTGACGATGGCATTTTCCAACGAGGCCAGGTCGATGCTGGCTTCGGCAAAGATGTTGGTCAGGCGTTCCCGTCGGCGGGTGAACGACAACTCTTCGCGCTGTCGAATCTCGGCGGAGCGTGCCGCTTGGAGTTGTTGTTCGTGGAACTTCGACGCCTCCTTGCGCAACCGGCCGAACGACTGATCCAGTTCCAGGAGGGCTTTCACCTTCGCGTAGAGCACCTGCCGGGAGACAGGCTTGACCAAGAAGTCGACCGCGCCCAGTTCGTAACCACGGTGCAGGTTCTGCTCATCCGAGGCCTCACCGGTGAGAAAGATGATCGGTGTGGACGCCATCTCCTCGGTTTCCCGGACCAATTGCGCGGTTTCGAACCCGTCCATCCCGGGCATGTTGATGTCCAAGATGATCACAGCGACCTTGCGCTGCAGCAGTTCGGTAAGCGCGTCCTCTCCAGAACCCGCCGGGATGATCTCGCAGTTCAACGGGGCCAGCACAGTGCACAGCAGGTCGCGCAGGCGCGCATCATCGTCGGCCACCAGGACTGCCTGTGTGATGTCGTCTGCGTCTCGCCGCCGTGCGGCGCTACTGGTCTGTGTAAGGGTGATCGATCTATCATCCACCGCATCCAGAGCGAGTGCGCTAATTTCCCCCCGCCTTGTAACACGAGTGGAACTCAGCGCCCACACGGTGGATGGGCGCGAACGAAGGCACGAGCGAAGACGCGAACAAGGGCAAGGTGGAGCAAATGGAGACCTGCACCGCGGAGTTTGCTCGCCTCAGCGCCAAGATGGGCGGACTCCGCTGTGACGCCAATCCGTTCATCACACTGACGAGCCCGTTCTCACTTCAGCACTGGTCGATGCCGTTGATTGAGGTCACGATAGTCGCAGGTGCCATCGCCTGCCTGATGCATGCGCTCCGCTGGCGTCGATCCCAGGCCGATTCGTCCAATCTGGTGATCTGGCTGGCGAGTGTCTTCTGTTTGCTGCTGATCGAGCCCGTCGCCTACTTCCCGCAGTGGTTCGGCCTGGAAAAGTCGATGGGGCTCATCTTTGTCCACAACCAATTCAGTGTGCAGTTCCTTTACGACCGGTTACCGCTGTACCTCGTGGCTCTGTACCCGTTCTTCAGCTACACCGCATGGGTACTCGTGCAGCGCACGAGTATCTTTCGGCGTTACAACGCGTTTGTGGGCGCGTCGTGTGTGACCGTCCTCTTCTTCACCCTCTACGAAGTGGTCGACATGGTCGGACCCCAATTTCGCTGGTGGGTATGGAATGAGAACTTGTCCACCTCGGTGCCCACTCTGGGTCACGTTCCCTATGTGAATTTGCAGGCGTTCTCCATTGCGCTGCCGTTCGCTATGGCCTTGGTGACGCTGAAGGTCAGCAAACCCGGTCGAGTCAGCGGACGGATCTTGGCCCGCAACGTGGCACTGGTGTGCCTTTTGGTGTGGCCGATCATGTTGCTTAGCTCGCTTCCTGCACTTCTGATGACGTTGGCGGGCATCTCCCTGGCGACCGCTCGAATAGTGGCGACCTGGCTGATGATTAGCGGTGCCGGAGTCGTGACCGCTATCGCGTTCATCGGCGCCTACCGCGCGCGGCGGGACAACCCAGCGACGATCCCGGCTGGTGTGGACCGCGACCACTTCGGGCTGATCCTCGTCGCCGCCTATCTGTGCGTTGCGACCGTGTGTTGGATCGGGGCGCTCCCCGAATATTTAAGCGCCAAAGACGGATCCACCGCCACCGGCGCGAGGGTGGGCTCGATGCCGTTCGCCATCGCCATGTCCGCGGTAGCCATCGCGCTGACAATCGGTGCGTATCGACGAACCCGCCGCGATAGCACGGCGGCCTCACTAGACTGAGCACCTTCGTCACCGGCGGCAGCAGCTTTGCTCCGGATCGGCTCTTCAAAGCACGCTAGCAAGACATGGTTCGGGGGTGCATCCCGTGGCCGCAGCAATCGTGGTGATGGGCGTCTCGGGGTCGGGGAAGTCAACGGCCGGTGCCGCTCTGGCACAACGCCTCCGGGTCCCGTTCGCTGACGCCGACGACTTCCACCCTCCGGCCAACATCGCGAAGATGACCGCCGGGCGGGCGCTCGATGATGACGACCGCTTCCCGTGGCTGGAGATCATCGGGCAGTGGCTAGACCAGCACAGCGATGGTGGCGTCATGAGTTGCTCGGCATTGAAACGTGCATACCGGGATCAGCTGCGGCGGCACTGCCCCGATGTCAGGTTCCTGCATCTGAGCGGATCCGCCGAGGTGATCGAACGTCGACAGGCGAGTCGCCCCGGTCATTTCATGCCGGCCTCGCTGCTCGCATCGCAGTTTCACACGCTCGAGTCGCTCGATGCCGATGAGCGCGGCATCACCATCGACGTCGATCAGGACATCGATGCCATCGTCGACGCCTACATTTCGGCTACCGGAGGATCGGCAACCGGAGGAGAAACCACATGAACCTACCCGGGCCTGCCTCGTTCACTACCGTCTTGGCCGAAGCTCCGAAACTGGCGCAGCCGGTGGCCGCCGGCTGGCAGCTGGTCCTGGCCTTCGTCGTCGGCATCTCGGTGATCGTCGTCTTGATCACTGTCGTGAAGCTGCACCCATTCCTGTCGCTGATCTTCGGGGCGGTAGCCGTCGGCATCGTCGCCGGGGAAAACCTGGAGAAGGTGCTGAAGTCGTTCACCGACGGCTTCGGATCCACCGCCGCTGGCGTGGGCATCCTGATCGCGCTGGGCGCGATGTTCGCCAAACTCCTTGCCGATTCCGGCGGCGCCGACCAGATCGTCGACACCATCGTCGGGCATTCATCCCCACGCATGCTGCCGTGGTCGATGGCACTGGTCGGGGCGATCATCGGCCTGCCGATGTTCTTCGAAATCGGCCTGGTCCTGCTGATGCCTGTCATATATCTCGTGTCACGACGCTCGCAGCTGTCCCTCATCACCGTCGGAATCCCTGCTCTGGCAGGACTTTCCGCCATGCACGGTTTCGTGCCTCCCCATCCGGGGCCGCTAACGGCCATCAGCCTGCTCAACGCCGACCTCGGCCTGACCTTGGCGCTCGGGGTCGCCGTCGCGATCCCGACCATCGTGGTGGCCGGACCGCTGTTCGGTAAGCTCGCCGGACGCTGGGTCGTCGTCGATGCTCCAGACACGTTCAGCCCTGACGAGTTCGCCGTCCGAAACGACGGCTCCGAGCTACATCGTCCTTCGTTCGGCAAGACCATCTTCAGTGTGCTGCTGCCGGTGGTGCTGATGCTCGGAAAGGCTCTCGTCGACATCTTCATCAACGATGAAAAGCAATGGTTCCGAATCACTTTCGATGTACTTGGCATGCCACTGGTGGCACTGCTGATCGCAGTCATCGTCGGCATCATCACCCTCGGGAAAGGCTCGGGGATGTCGCAGGCGCAAGTGACCAAGTGCGTCGAGTCGGGCCTGCCCCCGGTTGCCGGAATCATTCTGATCGTCGCTGCCGGCGGTGGCTTCAAGCAGGTCCTCGTCGACAGCGGAATCGGCACACTGCTGGCCGACTGGGCCCGCGACGCGCATATCTCCGTCGTCGTACTGGCCTGGTTCCTCGCCGTACTGATCAGGCTGGCCACTGGCTCAGCGACCGTCGCGACCATCACCGCGTCGGCACTCGTGCTCAGCTTGGCACAGGGCCTGCCCAGCAGTCAGGTATCGCTGATCGTGCTCGCCATCGGTGCCGGCTCACTGTTCTTCTCCCATGTCAACGATGCCGGCTTCTGGCTGGTCAATCAGTATTTCCGGCTCAGCGTCGGACAGACCATCAAGACGTGGTCGGTTATGGAGACGGTGCTATCGGTGACTGGGTTGGCCGTCGTACTACTGCTCGACCTGGCCATCTGAGCTCAGCACCGCGCGCGCTGCGGAGTACCCGGCTTGCACCGCTCCTTCGAAGTACCCGGTCCACTTGTGGGCCATTTCAGTACCAGCCCAGTGGATCCGCCCGACCGGCTCCGCCATGGCCGGGCCATAGGTAGTCAGTGTGTTGGGAGCGAGGTTGGCGTTATACGCACCTCCACTCCATTTCTCACCAGGCCAATTCATTTCGATGAACTCGTCCGGATCCTGCGCTTCGTCTCCGAAGTAGGTTCTGAAGTCTGCGAGCACCACTTGCTTACGCTCGTCTTCGGATTGGTCGGTCAACAAGTGGATGGCAGTAGGCCCGCTGACGAAGCCGATCAGGATTCCCGGCTTCCCACTGGGTGGCGATCCGTCGGCTGTAGCCAGCACTGTCCCATCACTCACC
The DNA here is from genome assembly GCA_965279745.1 of Mycobacterium sp. Taxonomy (GTDB): domain Bacteria; phylum Actinomycetota; class Actinomycetes; order Mycobacteriales; family Mycobacteriaceae; genus Mycobacterium. The sequence continues at coordinate 3,693,674 of OZ257262.1, read as the reverse complement.
GCTGCGCCACTGAGTCCGTGTGCGCGCCACCAGGCGGTCGGGTATACGGCGGCGTACTTGACAACCGAACCCATCGGGGCGCGTTGGGTGAATTGGCTGCGGCGGGCCGGCAGTGGCGGGATGTAGTCGATCGCACCGGCCAGATGCGGAGGCGTGGCGACGATAACGGAGTCCGCGTGATACGCGCCCTGCTTTGTGGTGACGGTGACGCCGTCGGCACCTTGCTCGATCCGGATAACTGGTCGCTCAAGGTGTATGCGGTCACCGAGTTCCTCTGCAAGGCGCTCCGGAATCTGACCGGCCGCGCCCTCGAAGAGCCAGTGCTCGGGCCGTTCCTCTTCAGGTCCTGCCGAATGAGCGATCAGGGCGAACAGCATAGACATCGCACCCGGGTCGCAGCCCAGATCGTTGAGAACCCAGTGGCTGACCGAGAAACGGGCGAATTCAGACTCGGTGGCATTGATGAGCCAAGTGGTAACCGTCTGCGCATCGAGCGCGGCCGCGTCTGGGCTCAGCCACGGCTTTTCGATGTTCACGGTCGCGGCTAATGCGTAGAACTGCTCCCACACCTGGTTCGCTTGATCCAGGTCCTCCGCCGCGACCCCTGCCAATGAATCGGTCGGCGGAAAGTCGTCATCGATGGTCGACAAGACCCCGCCGTAATTGACGACGGTTCGTCCGATCGCGTGGAAGTCGAAGTACTGGATGCCCAACGACTCGGCAAGCGCGACGACCCCGACATGGGTCGGGCCGATCCATTGGCCACCGAGGTCAAACCATCCGCCGCCCACGACGGACTTGCGGAGCATGCGACCGCCGACACGGTCGCGCGCTTCCAGCACCAGTACGTTCTTGTCCTGCCGGACGATCTCGCGCGCGGCACACAATCCGGACAGACCTGCGCCCACCACTATGACGTCGGCCGAAAACACTTCCGACACGGAACCTCCTCACTCCGGGCACAAGTATTTCGACCTTGCAAGAAGTTTGGTGGCTAGTTGCGCGAATTAGGATTCGCCGTCGGTCTCGTCCTCTTCACAGCCCAGCAGCTGGTCTTCCAGACGATCGATCGCCTCATGAGTCCACTGCGCCTCTTCCCCGAGTTGGCGCTGCACCTCATCGCGAATCCACCGTGGCCACGCTCTGGAGCCGAACGACAGCAGATCAAGTTCTCCCACGAAAAACTGGGCGCTCAACCACTCCCAGACCTTCCGCGCCGGAAACCGGTGGGTGGGATCCGCAGGGTCGGGTCCGGTGATCGCAACCGGATCGTCGCGACCTGCTCGTCGCACTCCAGGCATCAGCAGCGTTGCAGGTGAGACGTTCAGTGCGACAGCCAAAGCCACCAGATCATCGACTGTGACTGCGCGCTCACAGCTCTCCATCTGTCGCAGGGTGGCGGGCGTCAGCGGCCACCCCGCCGTGGCCAGCCGCTCCGAAAGTTCCGTGTAGCTAACCTGCCCCCGCAGGTAGGCGATGTTCTCGGCGACGGTTTTGGCGGTGGCTCCGTACTTGCCTTTCATCCGTCACCAGATATCACAGTTATGCAGGCGCGGGCGATCGCCAACTCCTCGTTCGTCGGAATCACCAGAACAGCGATCTTCGAGGTGTCGGTGGAGATCAGCCGGGCAGCTGTCGAGTGCTCGTCGTTGCGGCCACCGTCAAGTTCGATTCCCAGCGATGCCAGCCGCCGCAGAGAATCGCGTCGGACTCGTGCGTCGTGCTCGCCAACGCCCGCCGTGAACGTGATGACGTCAGTGTGCCCCAGCACCGCCAGGTAGGCGCCGACGTACTTCCGCAGCCGATGAATGTAGACGTCATATGCCAATTGGGCAGACTGCTTCTCTGCCGCCGTACCGGATTCCACCATCCTGTGCAGGACGCGGAAGTCGATCGCGCCGCTCAGCCCGAACACACCCGAGCCCCGGTTGAGCATCGTCTCGACGTCGTCCACGCCCATCTCCGCAACCCGACACAGATAGCCAATGATCCCGGGATCGAGGTCTCCGGACCGCGTGCCCATCACCAGACCTTCCAACGGCGTCAAGCCCATGGAAGTGTCTACCGGCCGGCCGCCCACGATCGCGGATGCCGATGCACCGTTACCGAGGTGCAGGACGATCTGATTCAGCGATTCCGTTGGCAAACCAACAAATTCGGCTGCCTGCTGGCTGACGTACTCGTGGGATATGCCGTGGAACCCGTACCGCCGTATTTGCCATTTCGCGGCGATATCGCGATCAATCGCATAGGACGCGGCAGATTCCGGCAATTCATGGAAGAACGCGGTGTCGAACACGGCGACGTGCGGCAGGTCCGGCAGCATCCGAACTGCCATCTCGATACCTAATACCGCCGGGGGGTTATGCAGCGGCGCAAGCGCCGACAACTCCCGAAGTTGAGCGATCACTGCATCGTTGATCACAGTCGGCCTGTACAACTTCTGACCGCCGTGTACTACGCGGTGTCCAACGGCTACCAGGCCGAGACTCTCCAGTGGCTCGCCCGCCTCGGCAAACAGCTCAAAGGCCAGCCGCAGTGCACCGTCGTGATCGCCGACCCGTCCGTCCCGGCCGACTTCGATACCACGCAGCGTGAGCTTCGCGGTCGACGTCCGTTCGCCGATCCGCTCGACGCTGCCGTGGGCCAGTTGCGTTCCGGTCTCAGGTTGGAAGAGCGCCACTTTCAGCGACGACGACCCGGCGTTGAGGACTAGAACCGAGTGATCCATCGTCAGTTGCCCTGAGCCTGAATTGCCGTGACCGCGACGGTGTTGACAATGTCTTCGATCAACGCGCCTCTCGACAGGTCGTTGACCGGCTTGTTCAAGCCCTGCAGCACCGGACCGATCGCGATGGCACCGGCACTGCGCTGCACCGCCTTGTAGGTGTTATTTCCCGTGTTCAGGTCCGGGAAGATCAGCACCGTGGCACGGCCGGCGACCTGGGAACCCGGCATCTTCGCCGCCGCCACAGTCTCATCGACTGCCGCGTCGTACTGAATCGGACCTTCGACCAACAGATTCGGCTCTCGCTGCCGCACTCGTTCGGTAGCTGCACGTACTTTGTCGACTCCCGCTCCACTGCCGGAACTGCCGGTTGAGTACGACAGCATGGCAACCCGGGGTTCGATTCCGAACTTGCCGGCGGTCCGGGCCGAACTGATCGCGATGTCGGCGAGCTGTTCCGCGGTCGGATCGGGAACGATGGCGCAGTCCCCGTAGGCGAGCACCCGATCGCTCAAGCACATCAGGAAGATGCTCGACACCGTAGACACGTCAGGCTGGGTCCGGATGATTTCAAACGCTGGTCGGACGGTGTGCGCGGTGGTGTGGGTGGCGCCGGAGACCATCCCGTCGACGATGCCGTTGTGCACCAACATCGTGCCGAAGTAGGAAACGTCGCAGATGATCTCGCGGGCCTGCTCGATCGTCACACCCTTCTTCTTACGCAATTCGACATATTGCGCGGCGAACTCATCGCACAGCTCAGAGCTACTCGGATCGAGCACCGTGGCGGCAGCGAGGTCGATCCCGAATTCCGCTGCCCGAGAGCGGATCTGGGATTCATCGCCGAGAATGGTCAGATCCGCGATGCCGCGGCGCAAAATCCGTCCGGCCGCGCGCAGAATCCTGTCATCCTCGCCCTCAGGTAGCACGATGCGCTTGCGGTCCGCGCGGGCGCGCTCCACAAGTTGATAGGTGAACATCTCCGGCGTGGTCACCGTCGGCATCGGAAGGGCCAGCCGCCTGAACAAGTCGGCGATGTCGACATAGCGATCCATCAATGCGATAGCGGTATCAACCTTGCGTTGCGCATCGGCCGTGACTCGGCCCCGAACATTGGCCACTGCGGTGGCAGCCTCGAATGTGCCCAAGCTCGTCGCAATGATCGGCAGTCGCAGTCCCAGGCCTGACACCAGCGCTGCGATCGATGGGTGCAAGTCCATACCCCCGTTGAGGATCACGGTGGACAGGGACGGAAAGCCCTGGGCTGCATGCGCGCTCACGACGGCAAGAACCACGTCGGAGCGATCGCCGGGAGTGATCACCGCCAGACCTTGACTCAACCGCTCCAAACAATGCTCAGCCGTCATCCCCGCGACGAGAATCCCCATCACCTCGCGTCCGAGGAGTGCCGGGTCGCCATTGACCAGAGTGCCCCCGACGGCTTCCTGCAGATTGGCGACCGTGGGTGCGACCAGCAGCGGCTCCTCCGGCACCACATAGACATATGGTCCGAGATCCTTACAAGCCTGCGCGACAGCGCCCATCTCGGCGGGGTCGCATCTGTTGGCAACCACGGCGGCGGTGTGGGCATGCTGGACAGCAAGTTCGGCCAGACACAACTCGATGACCTGGGCCACCTCATCTGGGGCGCGGCCCTTGGCCCGCACAGATAGCAGGACCGGGGCACCGAGATTCACCGCGATACGGGCGTTGACACTCAGTTCGGTCGGGGTGGCCACGTCGGTGTAATCGGATCCGACGATCACCACCGCGTCGCACCGCTCGTCGATCGCGTGATAGCGGGCAACGATGTTGGCGATTGCTGCATCCGGATCATCGTGCAGCTGTTGATAATTGACGCCGACACATTCGTCGTAGGTCAATCCGGCGTTAGTGTGCGCCAATAGAAGCTCGAGGATGTAGTCGCGATTCTCTCTGCGGGTGATCGGACGGAACACACCGACGCGGGCCACCGTCGCGGTCAACCGATGGAGAATTCCCAAAGCAACAGTTGACTTACCGGTGTCACCCTCTGGCGATGCAACGTAAATAGACCGCGAGGCTCGGCTCTGGGTCACAATCGTCCGACTTGACGGAGTCCGTCGACGGTGTCGACCAACGTGCTCGCCGGGTCCCGCTGCGTGATGCCGAGATCACGCTCGCTTGGTGTGTCATCTGACGGCGGCATGTGGGTGTAGTACTGCATTGCCGCGGAGTTGATCGGCGTCTCGAAGGGCAGCTTGTCGCCGATGACGTCGAACAACCGGCCAAGTGCCCGCAATCCGCCATCGGGAACCGGAACCACTCTGATGCGGCGGTCGGCAGCTGCCCCGAGCAGCGACGCGAGGCGATCCACCGGGATGCGCTGTCCGCCGGCCATATAGCGGCGCGGACCCTTGCCTGGTTGCAGCAATGCCGCGTGCAGATCAGCGAGATCACGAACGTCGATGACGGTCCAGGCAGCTTTGCGCCCTGGCACGCAGCGCATCTTGATGGCGGCTTCGACACCCTCAGCCGCTTCGCCGAACTGGTCACCTGCCGGCGGCCCCAGAATCATTCCCGGATAGGTGATGTTGACCGGTGCACCCTCGTCTTGCAGGCCTCTGGCGTAATCCTCCACCGCGGCCTTGGACTTGCCATAGCCATCCGTTCCACCCACCACGGGCAAATCGGACTCCATCATCGGCAGGCCGGGCCTAAAGAGGGCGGTGAAGCTCGAAACGTGGATTATCGGGTCCAGCCCAGCTGCGACAGCGCCACCCAAAACGTTCCGCGCGCCTTCGATGTTGGTGTGGAACATTTCCTCAGCGCGCCGAGGGTCGGTGGAAACCATTGCTGCGCAGTGAATGACGGCATCACACCCATCCTGGGCCTCAACAGTGGACCGCGAGTCGCTGATGTCCCCGACGACGAAGTCGGAGACGTCTACCCCGATCCGTTTCGCGCTAGTCTGCAATCGTGCGGGGTTCCGCACCAAGAATCGGGTGTCATGTCCCGCCGCTTGGGCGGCCTTGGCGGTCCAAGCGCCTACAAATCCGGTACCACCGGTGATGAGAACCTTCATCGATCCCCTCTCGTGTCAGCTACTCAGGACTCTAATCCGGTGCGAGAGGACTAACGCTCCAGCGCATAGACACGCCACATTCCCGGGACGCCTTTGAGTTCGTGTTCACCACGCTCTGCGAATTTGTGCCGCGATCCGGTGACGATCTCATGCACTGTCGAGGACACCAGCACCTCGCTGGCACCCGCCAGCGAGGCGACCCTGGCGCCGATATGCACCGCCATGCCTGCTACGTCGGCACCCCGGACCTCGACCTCCCCGGCGTGGATGCCCACGCGGACTTCAATTCCCAGCACATTAATCGCCTCGACGATTGCAGCCGAGCAGGCGATCGCTGCACTGGGGCTGGTGAATGTCGCTACGAATCCGTCCCCGGCGGTGTTCACCTCACGCCCACCGAATCGTTCGAGTTCGTGGCGCACCACGCTGTCGTGGCTGTCCAGCAGGTCCCGCCACTTCTCGTCACCGAGCGTTGCGGCACGCTGGGTCGAACCGACGATGTCGGTGAAAACAATTGTGGTGAGCACGCGTTCCGCCTCGGCACTCCCACGCACCCCGGTGATGAACTCTTCGATTTCCTCGAGCATCGGTGCCGTATCGCCGACCCAATACAGCGTGTCGGCACCGGCGAGTTCGACATACCGGGCGCCGGCGATGTTCTCAGCGATATACCGGCCGTTGGCGGCAGGGATGAACCTGCTGCGAGCGCGTTGTAAGACCAAGGTGGGCGATGAGATTCGCGGGAATGTGTGGCGAACGTCTGCCTCAACGACCACCTTGCTGACAGCTCGCGCCATGCTTGGGGAAGCCGCACGGTTGCCGGCAAGATCCCACCACGCGCGGAACGCATCATCGGTGGCGACGGAGGGCGCCAACACTCGCAGAACGTCAACGCCGCGTTCGACCGCGTCCAGTTCCATTGCGTCTGTCATGAACGGGTCGGCCTGCTCGAGGTCCGTTCCGATCGGGTAATCGGGTGCCCAGAGAATCCGCGCCGAACCGTTGACAATCACCAAGTTGTTGACCCGATCAGGATGATCGGCGGCCATCACGAGGCCGGCCATCGAGGCCCATCCCGGCGCCAGGATCGACACCTTCTCACATCCGACTGCGTCCAAAACCGCGATCGCGTCCTCGACCCAGAACTTCGGACCGATCATCTCCCGAGACGGAATGTTCGACGACAGACCGAACCCACGCAGATCCAACCTAATCACCCGGCAGAAGGAACTTAGTCGACGATAGAAGCGGTGCATCGAGGGCTCGGACTCAATGCTGTCGATCGGGATCGATGGCCCCGGGAGCACGAGCAGGTCGGCGGGACCATCACCGAGTACCTGGTACGCGATGTCGATCTCACCGCACTTCGCATAGTGGGTCCGGGCTAGTTGGGCCACTGCCAAAGGCTAATCCAGGCGTTGGCAACTCAGTGAACTGACTTCGCCGCGCCGGCGATCGATAAACGTCGACTCGTGGAGTCCGACGATCTGGAATCACGCGTTACCTCTCTCGAACAACAGGTAGGCAACCTCACGGGCCGGGTCCGGGCAACGGAACAGGACGCAGCCGCCGCTCGCGTACTCGCTGGAGCCGCCGACCGCGATGTGAGCGAGTTGGGTAGCGAGATTCGCGAATTTCGCCAAGCGACCGTCTCAAGCTTCAATGCCCTTCGAGAAGACTTCGTGGACCTCCGACGGGACTTCGGGGTCCTCCGACAGGACTTCGACCTCCGTAACCACGTCGACGAGGGCTTCGGAAAGGTCGATCAGGGATTCCTCGAGATGCGCGGCAAATTCGACGTCGCGGCAGCCGGGCAAGGACACATCGTTCGCCTATTGCAGACCATCGTGCCCCCCGCTTGAAGGCCATCAGGTAACCGAAGTACAGACCGCCGAGACAGCGAAAACCTGGAACGAACCGAGCGTGCGCTTCAGTTCAGGCGCATACCCGAAGTCCGCTAGCTCGCCGGCCTTGTCGATGGCCTTGTTCGATGGCCTTGTCGGTGGCCTCGTCGATGGCGACTCAGACGAGAGGTTTCATATCGACTCGGAACCCGTACGGATCGAAGCTGTACGGCAACGGTTTCGTCGGATCCAGTCGCGTTCCAGAGACTTCAGGCGTCCCGACGTCGAGGAGATGCGCCAACACAGCCTGGCCGAGGAAGATCGACAACCCATAGCCAGGGCACACCTGCGGCCCATGACTCATGAAATTGAATGACCAGTTGCTGCCGGCATCGCCGCTAACCCACTCACCCGGCGCGAACTTGTCCGCATAACTGATGCGTTCACGATTGCGGTGGTTGAAGACGTTGTAGATCAGCACCTGGGTGCCCTCGGGAAGCACGGCGCCACTGGGGAACTGGACATCACGGATAGCCACCCGACCGAACATCGTGGTCGCCGGCCACAACCGCATTGCCTCGCAGAGACAGCCAGCCAGGTACTCCAGCTTGGCGATACCCTTCGGCGACCCGATGTCCTTGTTGGCCATCTCGACCTCGACCTCGTGGCGCTGCTCGCCGTGCGCGGCGATCACGCCCAGAGCGCGAAACACATTGACCGCCAATGTATCTCCCATGGCGAACAGCCAATGCACCATCTGCGTGGCCGGATTGACATCCGGCGCACTGGGCGCCTTCGCGACCAAGGACGCAAGGCTGTTCGGCTCTGGGTCGTCAAGATATCCCTGAATACGCTTGATGAACTCGGCATATTCCGGGGCGGGCTCTCCCGGCAACTTGTTGCCGATCGACATCATGTCGGCCAACATCTCGGTGAGTTGGATGTCGTCTGCCGCCCTGTCGCCGAACACCACGCGTCGAGTGATCCGCTGGAAGGCGGCATTAAAGTTCTGCCAGCGAATGGTTTCCTTCGCGAGTTGGCGCGACTCTTCTGAAGCGACAGTGACGAACGCCTGCGCCAGCCGATGCATCGGCTTGCGCGAATCGAGCACGTACTCGGCGAACGCCCGCCTGTCCTTCCACACATCGCCCCGGGAGATGGTCAGCGCATCTGGCTGAAACGCTGCCATCCCTTTGCGTTTGGGCTCCAGATCGGAGGCAAACGGATCCGGCGAATTGCTCAGCACAAACTCAAGGTCGTCCGGATTGTGCAGCAGCAACGCCTCGTCGCGTGCCACCCGCACATAGAACGGCCCAGGCCCGTAGTGGCGCACCATCCCCTCGACCAACCGGTAGCCGAGATAGTCGGTTCCTAGGGTGGCGGCCACCCTGCTGGGCAGCTCACGTTTGGTGAACAGCCCCAGGATGACGTTCGGTGCGCCGATCTGGGCGGTGAACCGGATGCCTTCCAGTACGGACGCGTGCGGGAAGTCATCAGCCACGATCAATTACCCCCACGGCATGTAGGCGCGCACGGTATCTGCCAGCTCCACGATACGGCTCCGCTGCCCAGGCGCCGGGGCACCCAACTTCGGCCACGGAGCGAAGACTCGCTCGGCGTCGCCAATCACCGGCTCAAGCTCCGGGTAGTGGCGCAGCAGAACGTCCTTCATCGTGGTGTTGTTCACCCAGTCGAAGCCGACCTGCGTGTATGCGTCCGGCGTGAAGTCATTGGTGAAGAACCGGTCGCTCTTGAGCCGACGCGATGCCATCAGGATGAAGATTCGGAACGCGGTATCCGAGAACCCGAATCCCTTGGGCGGCTGCTCGGCTTGCATACCGATCTGGAGATCGACCGCATCGACGTCACCGTTGTAGATGTCGTTGATCTCGTTGGCCCACTGCTTGTTCGGCGTGATCTCGTCGATGCTCTTCCGGCGGGGCATACGCAAGCCCTCACGGAAGTCGTTGTACCGGGGCACACCACGCTCGCGGTCGCGAACGATATCCAACGTGGCGAGGTCGGTGATCTGCCCGTCGATCCGGGTGAGGTTTCGCAACGCATTCGGATAGTTGTGCAGGCACACTGCACCGGCGCTGGCAACACCGAACGAGTACCACATGTCGCCCATCTCCATGCTGTCCATGAAGTCGCGCGTGAAGCGGCCCTGCAGGTCGGTGAAGTACTTGTGGACGAGGTGTTCGCCAGACTCCAGTGAGAAGAAGTTCCAGTCATCCGGAATCAGCGGATGCATCCGGTAGACGGCAACGAACTCCTCGGTGAGCGAGAACGGCGCCGTGTGGTGATCGGCGGGCGATCCGATGATGCCGGAGAGCATCTCACTGTCACCGACGCGACCGATGCGCTCCTTGAACTTCTCGCCGAGCGCGCCGTACCAGTTGGCGTTCATGCCGATCTGAAGCGCAGGATGGCGCAGAACACAGGTCGTCCACTCAACAGTGTGAATCTTGGCGATCAGAGCCGAGATGGTCAGCATGCCCAGCTCGAAGAGGCGCTGATCATCAAGGCTCGGGTAAGCCTTCTTCAGCGCGTCGCAGACAGCGTTGTGCTCACGGGCGAACAGCGTGTGCAGCAACCCGACGCCCACCCACCAGTTCTCCCGCATGCCGGTCACGTCGATGCCCGGGATGTCGCTCTTCGGCAACCGGCCCTCGTCGTCGACCTTGACCTTCCCGTCCTTGAACGTCCGGACATCAGACTGCCGTTCCTTGCCACTGCCGTAGATCTGCGACCCGTCCCACCAATGCGTTTCGGCGTTGGCGAAGACCGGCGCGGGGCAGCCGTCCTTGATCTCCCCGTGCAGTGGAACCGTGCAGCGGATCTTCATCGGATCCTCGGGGAAGTCATCGCCCTCGCGCAGTTTGATGTCGATGGTCTTGTCCGCCACACCATCGCCGTGGAAGAACCAGTTGTGGTTCTCGAACTGCAGCCATGCGGCCGCCAGAGCATTGATGATGCCTGCAGGCTTGAAATCGTCGCGAGCCATCAGCCGCCGACTGATCACCCGGGGGTCGGGCTCCAGCAGTCGCTTCCGATCGGTGATCGTCTTCTCGGTGGAAAAATTGCGGCCGAAGCCGGTGCCCTTGGCACCCATCCACGGCACGTCCAGATCGTTGAACGTGCCTTCTGGAGTGCGCGCGCGCTTCTCCTCGTCGGTCGCCTTACCGAGATCCTCTTCCGGACGGACGCCGGCACCCTCGAAGAGATTGTGCTCCCGCAATTCATTGCGAGTTTCGCCCAGACTCTTGAGCTGGAGAATCAACGACGGGTGCTCATACCACTGACGGCTCACTTGAATTCCTTATTCCGTAGTTCTGTACGTGTTGTCTTGGCTGATCAGCGCGGGGTGCGAAGTGCGAAGAAACCGATCTTGGTGTACTTCTCACCAGACTTGAACAGGATCTTCCCGAGGTAGACACCGGGGACGATCTCAACCAGCTCGTCACGAATGCTCCGGATCACCAGGCGCGGGTTCGACTCCACGTTGGCGTAGTCGATCACCATCACCTGAAGCTCGGGATCGTCCTTGCCGGCCTCGACGTAGGTCTTGAAATCGAAGGCGAGCTTGCCCGCCTCGGCGTCGCGCATCGAGTACAGCGGCCACAGCAGCTTCCCGACCAGGCCCGTGCTCTTGGTGAGCCGATTGTCACCAGTTGCCGCAGCCGAATCGAAACGCTTGCCCTGCCACGGCATCCAAAGCGCCGTCACCGTGCGCACTGCCGCATCGGCCTTGGGGTTCGTGGTGGTCGACACCAGAATGCCCTCGGTCGGCCCGTTCAGGCCGTTGGGCACCCCGCCCAGGAGGAACAGTTCATCGAGCTCTGTCTCGGCGGCGACCGCGTCAGTCTTGGAGCGAGCGGACAGCTCTTCGATCCAGGCCCATGCCGCTTCAGCAGCACCGGCTGGTTCGGATTTCATCGACTTTCGCAGCCACTCAAGTCGTCCTTCGGCCCCGCCGGCCTTCGTATCTTGTTCGCTGGTCATTGCACCTCTCTAGACAGGGATGGCACCGAATGCGAGTGTGATGGTAGCTACTTGGGCCGCGTCGCGCCGGGTTTTGCGGTGCACACGGCAAGTCTTGACGGAGGCGTCAAAGCGCTCATCACTTGCCGAAGATCGGACGGTGCAGCGCCTGATGCCCGTGCACTCCCTCCGCGTACGCAGATTCTGCGTGCTGGGTGAAGTCGACACCGGCCGTCTCGTCGTCCGGGCTGACCCGGAAGCCCATGGTGCGGTCGATGAGCTTGGCCAGCGCGTACGACATCACGAAGGCGTACAACGCCACCACCACCATCGCCAACGCCTGTTTGCCGAGCAGCACGAACCCGCCGCCCTGAAAGAGCCCTTCGGCGCCGCCCGTCATCACCGACGTGGCCAGTAGCCCGATCAGCAGAACGCCGACGACGCCGCCCACAAAGTGGACACCGACAACGTCCAATGAATCGTCGTAGCCGAACCGGAACTTCATCCCGATCGCGAACGAGCAGATGATGCCGGCGGCCAAACCAACGACAGCTGCGCCGAGGGTGTTCACCGTCCCACAGGACGGTGTGATCGCCACCAGGCCTGCGACCACACCCGAGGCGGCCCCAAACGTGGTGGGCCTCCCGTCGCGCACCTGCTCCACCGACAGCCACCCCAACATGCCGAGACACCCGGCAACCAGGGTGTTCAAGAATATTGCGGCGGCCAGACCATTGGCCGCCAGCGCGGAACCGGCGTTGAAGCCGAACCACCCGAACCACAACAGGCCGACGCCGAGCAACACGAACGGAAGGTTGTGCGGCCGCATCGCGTCGACCTTGAACCCGATCCGTGGCCCGAGAACCAGAGCGAGGGCCAGAGCTGAGGCACCGGACACGATCTCGACGACCAGACCGCCCGCGTAATCGAGCACGCCCAGCTTGAATAACCAGCCTCCCGGAGCCCACACCCAATGCGCGACGACGGCGTACACGACGATGGACCAGATCGGTACGAACACCATCCAGGCCGCGAACTTGGCCCGATCCGCGATGGCTCCGCTGATCAGTGCGGCGGTGATCACCGCGAAGCTCAGCTGGAACGTCACGAACAGCAGTTCAGGCACCGAGCCGTGGACTGTGGTCGGGCCGATGCCGGACATTGCGACATGCCTGAGATCGCCGATCAGTCCGCCGGCGCCATCACCGGAGAAGGCCAAGGTGTAGCCGAGGAGCAGCCAGGCCACCGTCACCAGCGGAATCGCGATGAAGCTCATCATGATCATGTTGAGCACACCGGTCGCCCGGACCATGCCGCCGTAGAAGATGGCCAACCCGGGGGTCATCAGCAAGACCAGCGCCGTGCTGGCCAGCAGCCAAGCCGTGGCTGCGGGATCGATCGAATCCAAGACCGGCTCCTTCGAAGTCTCAACGAGGATACTGACGGTCATGAATCCGCCGCCGACGCCGTCTCCGCCGCCGACGCCTGGCCGCCACCGGTCACGACGCTCGGCAGGCCGGATCGCGCGAATCCTGCGACGGACGGTCGTCAGCATGGCGTCCGCGCTGTTGCTGATGGTGACCGGCCTGGCTTACTGGGAAGCGCACGGCCTGTTGGGCGGCATCACTATCTCATCGGCGCTGGAAGGACCTCGGTCCACCGGCGGGGCGATGAACATTCTGCTGATCGGTCTGGACTCCCGCAAAGACCAGGACGGCAATGACCTGCCACCGGAAGTCCTCGACCAATTGCACGCCGGCGATTCCGAAGCGGGCGGCTACAACACCAACACCCTGATCCTGGTTCACATCGGATCCGACAACAAAGTCGTGGCGTTTTCGATCCCCCGCGACGATTACGTACCGGTCACCGGCATCACTGGCTACAACCACATCAAGATCAAAGAGGCCTACGGGCTGATGAAGGCTCAAACCGAACAGCAGCTCGCCGACGAAGGCGTGACCGACCGGAGCGAACTCGAAAGCGCTGGGCGGGAAGCGGGCCGCAAGGCGACCCTACGAGCGGTACGAAACCTCACCGACCAACCGATTGACTACTTCGCGGAGATCAACCTGGCCGGGTTCTACGACCTCGCCCACAGCCTCGACGGTGTTGAGGTCTGCCTGAACCATGCCGTTCACGACGACTTCTCCGGAGCGGATTTCCCGGCAGGCCGCCAGAAGCTGGACGCCACGCAGGCGCTGGCCTTCGTCCGTCAACGCCACGGCTTGGAGAACGGCGACCTGGACCGCACACATCGGCAACAGGCGTTTCTGTTGTCGGTGATGCACCAACTGCAGGAGTCCGGCTCATTCACCGATCTGGACAAGTTCCAACGGCTGATGTCAGTCGCGCGCAAGGACATCGTGTTGTCGCAGGGCTGGGACGAGGACCAGTTCCGCCGAATGGCCGCGCTCGCCGGTGGCAATGTCGAATTCCGCACCCTTCCGGTTGTGCGTTACGACGTCATCGATGGCCAAGACGTCAATATCGTGGATACGACGAAGATCCGCGCCGAGATCGCTGCGGCCATCGACGGAAATACCGTAACCACCACGACGGGAGTGACGCCGCAAGAACTACCGCCCCCGAATCCAGCGACGGAAATCGACGTCGTCAATGCCGGCAGCACAGTCGGCGTCGGGTCGCAGGCGGCCGCACTTCTGGGCAAGCATGACTTCACGATCGACGAGGTTCGCGACCGCCAGTCGGGCGAGCCGGTGGACACGGTGATCAGCTACGGTCCGGACGCAGATACCGATGCCCGTTCGGTGGCCACCGTGCTGGGTATCGACAACGCACCGCAATCGAGCAGCGCGCTCGCCGCCAATCACATCCGCGTCATACTCGGCGACAACTACGTGCCGCCGCCCGAAGAATCAGACACCACTCCGACGAACGACACCGAGACTCCGTCAGCAACGGACAGCGTCACTACTACCCCGACGCCCAACGCGGGTGTCCCGATCGACGGTGGCGGGATTCCCTGCGTGAATTGAAAGTCACACAGGCAAATCACACCCGCAAATCACACAACGCCGCGCAGGCCATCCGCCCCGAACACCGGTTCAAGCATTCCGGAGAAGTCCGGACCTCGACGTAGACAATGCCCGCCGTCGACATTGATCACCTGGCCGGTGACCCAACTGGCGGCGTCACTCAGCAGGAACATCGCCATAGCCGCGACGTCGTCTGGCTCACCAAAGCGCGGCAGCGGCGTGCACTGGCGGTAATCCTCGCGGATCTCGGGCGAGCTGAGGATCGGCTCCACCAATTCCGTGCGAATCAGTCCGGGACGGATGCCGTTGACCCGGACCCAGGACGGGCCGAGCTCGTCGGCGGCCAGCTGCAGAAGGTGATCCAGAGCGGCCTTGCTCACCCCGTAGGCGCCGAACCAGCGATGGACATTGCTCGACGCGATTGACGAAATCCCGACGAACGAGCCACCACCGCCACGGACCATTTCCCGGGCGGAGTACTTGATCAGATACATGGTGCCGTTGACGTTCAGGTCGACCGTGCGCCGCCATGCCTCGGAATCGATCTGCGTGATGGGCCCAATGGTTTCCGAGCCGCCTGCGCAATGCACCACTCCGTGTAGCCGTTCGGTCCAGGCCGTCGCTGCCTCGACTACGGATCTGACCTGCTCTTCGTTCGTGACATCGGCAGGCTCATACCGGCAGGTTCCGCTGCCGCCGGACCCGTTGATCTCGTCTGTCGCCGCACAGAGCCGGTCGGCATTCCGTCCAACGATCATCACGTTGGCCCCGGCGCCGACCAAGCCGGCGGCGACGCCTTTGCCGATTCCGCTTCCGCCACCGGTGACCAGGAAAGTTCTGCCCGCGAACGAGAGATTCACGCCGCTACTCCTAACCGAAAACTGAAACACGTTCTACCTATGGAACCATGGGTGATGAAACATCTCGCCAGTGCTAGACGATTCATTTAGTGCGCGGCATAAGCACGCAACGAAATCAACAGAAAGCATGAGCATGCTGAACAGTTCGAGCGTCGCCCGCAAGATGCTGGCCGCCGGTGTCCTCGCCGCCGCGGTGGTTGCCGCGCCGCTGGCCACAGTTGCCTACCAGTCGCCGGTGGCGCACGCCGAGGGCGGCGGCGTCCCCGACCCGATGCCCGTTCCTGAGCCGGCGCCGGCACCCGAGCACCAGAGCGTTGGCAACCCATGCCAGTTCGGCGAGGTCGTGGACCAGAACACCGGCGACTGCATCGCAGCGACGACACCAATGGAATCGACAGCCGGCGGGCAGGTAGAAGGTTCGGCGCCACGGACGACGCAGGACGAAACCACGAGCATCAACACCGGGGTCCCCGCGAACCAGGTACCCAACATCAACGGCGATCCGTGCACCGGCTCCTGGGAGTCCGTGGTGTGCTCCGAAGAGGGCCAGACCAACGTCGTCGTCCAGCCGCACACCTCGATATCGTCGAGCCCCTAAATCCCCGAATAGCCTCGATACAGGGCTCTTCGCTTACAGTTGACGGATGCCCCTGAAATCTGATCCCGCGGAACTCGGCGACGTCGAACCGCTGGCCGACAGCACCGCGCGCCAGGCGAGGCGAGTTGTCGCCGCCTACGCCATCGATGCCGACGAGTGCCGTGTGTTCCTTTCCATGCTCGGCATTGGACCGAAGCAAGAGGTCTAGATGTCCGGCGGCGACCCAGGGCCCGCGGCCCCCGGGAGCTCCGACTTCGTAGTCGTCGCGAACCGACTTCCAGTTGACGCCGAACGGCTTCCTGATGGAACCATCACCTGGAAACGCAGTCCGGGTGGCCTGGTCACCGCATTGGAGCCGCTACTGCGGCGCCAGCGTGGCGCGTGGCTCGGCTGGCCCGGCATCGTCAGCGACGGTGTCGATGGCAAGAGCGATGCAGAAGTTCTCGCGCAGCCCGAACCGATCGTCGAAGAGGGCCTGCAGCTCTATCCCGTACCGCTGAGCGCCGACGACGTCGCCCAGTACTACGAGGGCTTCTCCAACGCCACGCTCTGGCCGCTGTACCACGATGTGATCGTCAAGCCCATCTACCACCGCCAATGGTGGGACCGATACGTCGCGGTCAATAAGCGCTTCGCCGAAGCGACGTCACGCGCGGCCGCCCACGGCGCCACCGTATGGGTGCAGGACTATCAACTGCAGCTGGTCCCCAAGATGTTGCGGAGGCTGCGACCCGACCTGACCATCGGGTTCTTCTTGCATATCCCGTTTCCACCGGTCGAGCTGTTCATGCAGCTGCCGTGGCGCTCGGAGATCATCGAAGGTCTACTCGGGGCGGATCTGGTCGGATTCCACTTGCCCGGCGGTGCGCAGAACTTCCTCTATCTGGCCCGCCGGCTACTCGATGCCAACACCTCGCGTGCGTCAGTGGGCATCCGGTCCCGGCTGGGTGAAGTCCAGACCGGATTCCGTACCACCAAGGTCGGCGCCTTCCCGATCTCCATCGATTCGACGGAGTTGGACCAGATGGCCCGGAACCGGGACATCCGTCGCCGCGCGAAAGAGATCCGCGCCGAACTCGGCAATCCCCGCAAGATTCTGCTCGGCGTCGACCGACTCGACTACACCAAAGGCATCGGCGTTCGGCTCAACGCGTTCTACGAACTACTCGAAGAAGGCCGGGCCAAACGAAACGACACGGTCCTTATTCAACTGGCCACCCCGAGCCGCGAGCGTGTGGACAGCTATCGCCTCCTTCGAAACGACATTGAGCAGCAAGTCGGGCATATCAACGGCGAATATGGCGAAGTCGGCCATCCCGTCGTCCACTATCTGCACCGACCGGTCCCACGCGATGAACTGATCGCATTCTTCGTTGCCGCCGACGTCATGCTCGTCACCCCGTTGCGGGATGGGATGAATCTGGTGGCCAAGGAGTACGTGGCGTGCCGTAGCGATCTGGGCGGAGCGCTGGTACTCAGCGAATTCACCGGCGCCGCAGCCGAACTCCGGCAGGCCTACCAGACCAATCCGCATGACCTGGAAGGCGTCAAAGACACTATCGAGGCCGCACTCAACCAGACCGAAGAGGAAGGCCGCAGGCGGATGCGGTCGCTGCGCCGGCAGGTGCTTGCGCATGATGTAGACCGGTGGGCACGGTCATTTCTCGACGCGCTGGCCGACACCAAATCTGGGGCGGTGAAGGAATCTGGGGCGTGACGGTCAGTCGCCCATCAAGCCGATGACGCTGAAGTTGTCATCGAGATCGCGGTCGGCGAAGTAACCCTGCATCGACGAACTCAATGCGGCAGGGTCCCAGGCCGCGCCATCGGCGTGGAAGCGGTGCTCCGCAGTGGGCGCAGCCACCAGGGTCACGGTCGGCCCGTACACGACGAACACCTGACCGCTGACGTTCGCCGCGGCGGGCGAGGCCAGGAACTGCACCAGCGTCACCACGTGATCGGGAGCCAGCGGATCGATCTCCCCGGCGCCCAACTCGGGTGCGTCACCGAAGACGTCGGCGGTCATCGCGGTGCGCGCTCGCGGGCAGATGGCATTGGCCCGCACACCGTAGCGTCCGAGAGCCTTTGCCGCCGTCAGGGTCAGCGCGGTAATCCCCGCCTTCGCCGCACCGTAGTTCGCCTGCCCGGCAGGCCCGGACAGCCCGGCTTCCGACGACGTGTTGATGATGCGTCCGTAGACCGATCCCTCAGTTTTGGCTTGCCCGCGCCAATAGGTCGCCGCATTGCGGGTCAGCAGGAAATGACCGCGCAGGTGGACGGCTATCACCGCATCCCAGTCCTCGTCGGTCATGTTGAACAGCATGCGGTCGCGGGTGATGCCGGCGTTGTTGACGACGATGTTCAGGCCGCCCAGCCCGTCAGCGCACGCCACCAGTTCGTCGGCCGTCGATCGCTGGCTGATATCGCCGGCGACCGCTATCCCCTTCGCGCCTGCGGCACTGATCTCGTCCAGCACGTCAGACTCGTCCAGCGCCTTCGCCATGTCATTGACGACGACAGTCGCCCCGGATCGGGCCAGTCCGATGGCTTCGGCGCGACCCAAACCCGCGGCTGCACCGGTTACCACCGCGACGCGGCCGGAGAGGTCGATGGATTCGTTGTGTGAAGTCAACTTATGAATGCCTCTAGTCTTGGCGGATCTAGTCTTTGCGGATCAGAGCAGCACGGGGGCACTCGGCGATGGCCTGCTCTGTGACGTCTTCCTGATCGGCCGGTACTGGATCGGCCTTGACTACGGCATAGTCGTCATCATCCAGGTCGAACACATCTGGGGCGATTCCCAGGCAGACAGCATTACCTTCACAGCGGTCATGATCGACTTCCACTCGCATGACGTACCTCCCTGCCACTCCTTGCCACTTTGCTCGCTGGACCCCCAGACTAGAACGTGTTACAACCAGAAGTGTCGGTGGGTACCGACTCGAGAACGAGTTTGGCGAAGGGCGAGGCAATGCGGATCAGTTACACCCCCGAGCAGGAGGAGTTGCGCCGCGAGCTCCGCTCCTATTTCGCCGAGCTGATCACTCCAGAACGCCGCGAAGCACTCATGTCCACGTCGGGCGAGTACGGCAGCGGAAATGTGTACCGCGAGACGGTGTCGCAGATGGGCAGGGACGGCTGGCTAGCCCTGGGCTGGCCCACTCAATACGGCGGCCAGGCGCGCTCCACGATGGATCAGCTGATCTTCACTGACGAAGCGGCCGTCGCCGGTGCACCAGTGCCCTTCCTGACGATCAACAGCGTGGCGCCGACGATCATGGCGTTCGGCACCGAGGAACAAAAGCAGTTCTTCCTACCCAAGATCGCGGCGGGAGACTTGCACTTCGCCATCGGCTACTCCGAACCCGGTGCCGGCACCGATCTGGCTAACCTTCGCACCGCGGCCGTGCGAGATGGCGATGACTACGTCATCAACGGTCAGAAGATGTGGACCAGCCTGATCCAGTACGCCGACTACATCTGGCTCGCGGTGCGCACCAATACCGAAGCCAAGAAGCATCGAGGTATTTCGGTGGTGATCGTTCCCACCACAGCGGATGGGTTCTCGTGGACACCGGTGCACACCATGGCGGGACCAGGCACCAGCGCCACCTACTACCAGGACGTCCGGGTTCCGGTCACCAACCTGGTCGGCGAGGAGAATGGCGGCTGGCGACTGGTGACCAACCAGCTCAACCACGAACGTGTCGCATTGGTCTCGGCAGCGCCAATTCTCCTTGCGCTCAACCAGGTTCGAGAATGGGCGCAGAACACTAAGGATGCTCGAGGCGCGCGCCTGATCGATTCGGAGTGGGTGCAGTTGAACCTGGCCCGCGTCCACGCCAAGGCCGAGTATCTCAAGCTGATCAACTGGGAGCTCGCGTCTGCCGCGGCGAGCGCCCCCTCCCCTGCAGACGCCTCAGCCGCGAAGGTCTTTGGCACCGAGTTGGCAACCGAGGCCTACCGCCTATTGATGGAAATTCTCGGCCCGTCCGCAACCCTGCGCCAGGATTCACCCGGCGCGCTTCTGCGGGGCCGCGTCGAGCGGATGCACCGCGCCGCACTGATTCTCACCTTCGGTGGCGGCACCAACGAAATCCAGCGCGACATCATCGGCATGGTGGCGCTGGGTCTCCCCCGAGTCAATCGCTGACCACTCAGCGCCCGAGAGGATCGACATGGATTTCAGCAGAACCGAAGCCGCACAGGATCTGTCCGGACTGGTGGGCACGATCGTCGACGCCGTCTGCACACCGCAGCACCAGCGCTCCCTCGATGATCTCGATCAACGGTTCGATAAGGAGCTGTGGCGCAAGCTGATCGACGCCGACATCCTCAGCACAGCGGCACCGGAGTCGGCGGGCGGTGGCGGTTTCGGAGTCTTGGAGCAGACCGCGATACTGACGGCGTTGGGGCGGCAACTGGCGGCGGTGCCCTATCTGGAATCGGTGGTGCTAGGTGCCGGCGCGCTGACGCGCTTCGGCTCGTCAGCACTGCAACAGGATTGGGCGGCCCCCGCAGTTGCGGGCGACAAGATCATCGTGGTCGCCCTCGACGGTGAGTCCGGACAGGGACCAGTGCAGGCGACCAAGTCCGGCAACGGTTTCCGACTCACCGGATCCCGCACACAAGTCGCCTTCGGCCCTGTTGCCGACGCATTCTTAGTTCCGGCCGAGACGGACTCCGGGACTGCCGTTTTCCTAATCGCCGCCGACGACACCGGCACCACGGTGACAGCACTGCAGACGACAGGCCAGGGCAGCAGCGGCGAACTCGAGTTGGCGGGCGTCGAGGTCGATGCGAGTCGGGTTGTGGCCGGCTCTCCTGTCGGCGCCGAAGTCTTGGACTGGTTGACCACCCACAGAGCACTGGGGAGCACGGCCTTCCAGCTGGGCGTCCTGGAGCGTGCGCTTGAACTGACCGCCGAATACGCCCGCACCCGTGAGCAGTTCGACCGACCGATCGGCACATTCCAGGCCGTCTCCCAACGCTTGGCCGACGACTACATCGACATCAAAGGTCTACGACTGACGCTTACCCAGGCGGCCTGGCGGCTCTCCGAAGATCTGCCCGCTCATCTCGAAGTGTCGACTGCGGCATTCTGGGCGGCCGAGGCCGGGCACCGCGTTGCCCACACGTCCGTTCACGTGCACGGCGGCGTGGGAATCGACCGGGATCATCCGATCCATCGCTACTTCATCACCGCCAAGCAGACGGAGTTCGCCGTTGGCGGCGCCACCGGCCAGTTGCTTCTGATCGGCCGCGAGTTGGCCGACGCTCCGGCTTGACCCGTGTCCGCGCCAACCGTCACCGACCTACTGATACCGCTCGCCGAGGTCGACGATCGAGGTATCCACGCTGACGATGGTTCGTATTCGACTTGGCGCCAACATGTTCAAGATGCAGCTGATCTCGCGGCGGCGATCAAGGCCAGGCTCGACCCGGACAAGCCCCCGCATGTCGGGGTGCTGTTGGGTAATACGCCCTTGTTCTCGGCACTTCTGGTGGCCGCCGGACTGAGCGGCCTCGTGCTCGTCGGGCTGAACCCAACCAGGCGAGGCGAGGCGTTCCGCCGTGATGCCGAACGCGCCGATTGCCAGTTGATCCTCACCGACACCGCTGCGCCAGAGGGTCTTCCGGCCATCGATGTGACATCGGCTGAGTGGTCCGCTGAAATCGCTCAGTTCGGCGGGTCGACAATCAGCCCCGCCGACACCACTTCCGACGAACTGTTCATGCTGATCTTCACCTCAGGTACCAGCGGCGAGCCCAAGGCAGTCCGCTGCACCCACGAGAAGGTCGCTCTTCCCGGCCTGATGATCGCCGACCGGTTCCGCCTTGGCCCGGCAGATACCTGTTACCTCTCGATGCCGATGTTCCACTCCAATGCGGTGATGGCGGGGTGGGCCCCGGCAGTCGCCGCCGGCGCCTCGATTGCGCTGCGCCGCAAATTCTCCGCGTCCCAGTTCATCCCCGATATTCGTCGGTTCAATGCCACCTACGCGAACTACGTCGGCAAGCCGATGTCCTACATCCTGGCCACGCCACAACGTCCGGATGACGCCGACAACCCCATGCGGATCATGTACGGAAATGAAGGCGCGCCACGCGACATTTCGCGATTCGCCGAGCGGTTCGGAGTCGTGGTTATCGACGGCTTCGGATCCTCGGAAGGTGGCGTGTCCATTGCACGCACGCCAGATGCCCCGCACGGTTCGCTCGGTCCGATCACCGACGATCTGGACGTCGTGGACGTCGACACCGGCTTGTCCTGCCCGCCCGGCGTGGTCGGGGAGCTCGTCAATCGTTCTGGTGCCGGGCTGTTTCGGGGCTACTACAACGATCCCGAAGCCGAAGCGCAGCGGATGGCCGGCGGCGTCTACCACAGCGGTGACCTCGCCTACCGTGACGAGAACGGCTATCTGTACTTCGCCGGCAGGCTGGGTGACTGGATGCGCGTCGACGGGGAGAATTTGGGAACAGCGCCGATCGAGCAGGTGCTGATGCGCTACCCCGATGTCATAGAGGCGGCCGTCTACGCCATACCCGATACCGCGGTCGGCGACCGCGTGATGGCGGCATTGGTACTGCCCGAAGGCACCGGTTTCGACCCGGCGGCGTTCCGCGAATTCCTTGCAGGTCAGTCAGACCTGGGACCCAAGCAATGGCCGTCCTTTGTGCGAGTGGCGACCGCGCTGCCGCGGACTGAGACATTCAAGGTCCTCAAACGCGTCCTGTCTGCTGAGGCACTGGGTGGCAGTGACCCAGTGTTTGAGATCTAGCATCTGCTGATGCGCACTCACGCCCGCGTGTTCCTTGTGCTGGCTGCACTCGTCTCGGCAACGTTCTCAGGGATCACGCCGGCCAGCGCGGATCCCTGCCCTGATGTCGAGGTGGTTTACGCACGCGGGACCGACGAACCACCGGGCGTCGGCAAGATCGGGCAGTCGTTCATCGACGCGTTGCGGGCCGACGCAGTCGGGAAGACCGTCGGTGCTTACGCCGTCAATTACCCGGCCATCAAGTATTGGCCGACGGCGGCGCAAGGCATCGCGGATGCGAGCGCCCACATCATGGACATAGCGACGAACTGTCCAAACACCAGGTTGGTACTCGCCGGTTATTCCCAAGGTGCCTCAGTGATCAGCCTGGTCACCGACGACTGGCTGCCGCCGATGTTCGCTCCGCCCAACGGTTCCCAGGGTCCGCTGCCGCCGTTCGTTGCTGACCACGTCGCATCGATCGCGCTGTTCGGGATGCCGGCACCCGGGTGGCTGACCACCGTCGGCGCGCCGCCGATCGCCCCCGGAGTGCGGTACGCGAACAAGGTCATCAACATGTGCCTTCCCGACGACCCAGTGTGTTCCGCCAACGGGAACAACGGCGCCGCGCACACCGCGTATGCGGACAATGGGATGACCATGCAGGCGGCAAGTATCGCCGCGCAGCGCTTGTACCGTTAGCCGGCCAGCGACGGCACAACCGCCTCGATCAGGTGCGGACCGGGCTCCTCGAACGCCCATTGCAACGCATCGGCCAGCTCTTCAGCGGTGCTGACGCTCCGCGCTGGCACCCCCTGACCCTCGGCTAATTTGACGAAATCGATTGTCGGGCGGTGCAAATCGAGAAGTGACTCAGCCATCGGACCCGGCTTGCCCTCAGCCGGACCGCCAGTCGCACCGACCCGCTGATACTCGATACGCAGGATGTCGTAGCTCCGGTTGGCATAGATGACGGTAGTCACGTCAAGCTGCTCTCGCGCTTGCGTCCAGAGGGCTGAGATGGTGTACATCGATGAACCGTCCGACCCCAGGCACAGCACCGGACGGTCGGGGCAGGCGATGGCGGCACCGACGGACACGGGCAGACCGTAACCGATCGAGCCACCGGTAAGCGTGAGCCAGTCGTGGGCCGGTGCACCCGCAGTCGCGTGCGGCAGAACAATTCCCGACGTGTTGGACTCGTCGACGACGACCGCACGCTGGGGCAGCAGTGCACCGATGACGGCCGCCGCGTTCAACACGTTCAGCGGCCCGGACGGCAGTTCGGGCCGAGCCAGAACCGCTGTTGGTGCGCTGGTGCCTGGCGCTACCTTGTCGGCAAGGCCTGCCAGTACACGTGCCGCACCGAGTGGGCCGGCCAGCCGGTGCACCTCGCATCCGTGTGGCACCAGATCGCTCGGCTTGCCGGGATAGGCGAAGAACGACACCGGCGACGGCGCCCCCGCCAGGATCAGATGTCGCGTCCCAGCCAGTTGCGCGATGGCGCCCTCGGCAAGATAGGCAAGGCGTTCCACCGCCGGCAGTCCCGCTCCGCGCTCCAGACGGGTGGGGAACGTCTCGCAAATCACCTGGGCCCCGAATTGCTGAGCCACGCGTACCGCAGCGTCGAGCCCGGCAGCGCGCGTGGCATCGCCGCCGATCAGGATCACCGTCGGCTCGCGGGTCTTCAGGACTTCGATGATGACGTCGAGATCGTCGGTGCCGCCGCTATCCGGAGTCGGTAGTTGCGGGTCGGCTTCACAGAGTCGGGCGCCGTCACTCCAGGAGATATCGGCGGGCAGGATCAATGTCGAGATATGCCGGTTCTCCCGCGCAGAGGCGATCGCTTCCACTGTGTCCGCGGCCACGTCGCCGACATCCATTGTCCGCCTGAGCCAACCGGATACGGTGCCGGCGACCGAGTCGATGTCGGACTCGAGCGGGGCGTCGTACTTCTTGTGGTACGTGGCGTGATCGCCGACCACAACCAGCACCGGCACGTGCGCGCGACGGGCATTGTGCAGATTCGCCAGGCCATTGCCCAGGCCCGGTCCCAAGTGGAGGAGGACCGCCGCTGGGTTATCAGCCATGCGGGCGTACCCGTCGGCCGCACCGGTGGCGACCCCCTCGAACAGTGCCAGCACACCGCGCATCTCAGGCACGGTGTCGAGCGCCGCCACAAAGTGCATCTCCGACGTCCCGGGATTGGCGAAGCACACCTTGACTCCACGATCCACCAGTGTGGTGATCAGTGCCTGCGAACCATTCATGGTCGTCGTCCTGTCAGCTGTCCCGGATTGCGTCCAGTCTGCGGGTTGCCGCCTCAAATCCGGACACTAATTCGGCGATGATGTCCGCGGCGGGCCGAATCTCGTTCATTCGGCCGACGATCTGGCCGACCGGCATGGCCACTGCGGAAGGATCCGTCGACCGACTCATCCGCTGATGGGCCTCGCTGACGAGGACGTTCTGCAACGGCATCGGCAACGGCTCAGGTGCCTGCGCGGCATCCCAGGCATCGGTCCATCGGCTCTTGAGTAGCCGCGCCGGCTTGCCGGAGTAGATGCGCCGGCGCACGGTGTCGCTTGAGGTCGCCGCCAGCAGTGCCTGCTGGATCACCGACGGCCCGTCATCCGCGCGTACTCCCAGGTCGTACTCGGCGGCGGTCAGAAAGGCCGACCCCATCCACACCCCGGATGCGCCCAACGCGAGCGCGGCGGCCACCTGTCGCCCGGTGCCGATGCCGCCCGCGGCGAGTACCGGGACTCGACCGTCCAGTGCGTCAACGATTTCCGGCCACAGCACCATCGAGCCGATCTCGCCGGTATGCCCGCCGGCTTCATGTCCTTGCGCGACGACGATGTCGACTCCGTTATCGACATGGCGCTGAGCATGTTTCGCCGAACCCGCCAATGCCGCCACCGGAACGCCGGCCCCGTGCGCCTCCTCGATGACGTCCTCCGGCGGAGAACCCAGCGCGTTGGCGATCAGCGAAATCGGATGGTTGAGAGCAACTTCCACGTGTGAGCGCGCGATGGAATGCAGCCAGCCGAGGGTACCTTCGCTGCGCACCTCGTCATCGGGGAGCGGTGGAACTCCCAACTCCCGCAGCGTCTTCTCGACAAAATCGCGATGCTGCTGCGGGATCAACTTGTCGATGTCGACGGACGTACCCTCGGTCGGAATCTTCGCCGGCATCACGATGTCGACACCGTACGGGTGGCCGCCGGTGTTCTGGTCCATCCAACCGAGCGCCGATTCGAGTTCGTCGGGATGGTTGAACCTCACACAGCCGAGAACCCCCATGCCCCCGGCCCGGCTGACCGCTGCCGCGACCTTCTCCGACGGAGTGAAGACGAAGATCGGGTACTCGATGCCGAACCGGTCGCACAGTTCGGTCCGCATCAGCCGTTGGCCCCTACATGTTTCTTGTGGACCTCATCGGCTGGCCGCAATTCGGTCTGGTCCTTGGCCCACCGGTAATCAGGCTTACCCGCCGGCGAGCGCTTCACCTCATCGACAAGCCACAGACTGCGCGGCACTTTGTACCCGGCCACCTCCGCACGGACGAACGTGTCCAGGTCAGCCAGCGTTAGTCGCGCGCCTTCCCGGGGGGCGACCACAGCAGCGACGTGCTGGCCATAGCGCGGATCCGGGACGCCGACCACCAGCGCGTCGAACACATCCGGATGGCCCTTGAGCGCTGACTCGACTTCCTCGGGGTACACCTTCTCGCCGCCGGTGTTGATCGAGACCGATCCTCGGCCCAGCATCGTGACGGTACCGTCTGCTTCGACCTGTGCATAGTCACCCGGAATTGAGTAGCGCACACCGTTTATGGTGCGGAAGGTCTCCGCGGTCTTCTTCTCGTCCTTGTAGTAGCCGACAGGGATGTTGCCCTTCTTCGCGATGACGCCTCGCACACCGGAACCGGGCTGCACCTCGTTGCCGTCGTCATCGAGTACGACGGTGCGATTGTCGATCTTCACCCGTGGGCCACCCATATGGTGCTCACCTTTGGCGACGATGCTGGTACCGCCGAATCCGGTTTCCGACGAGC
The DNA here is from genome assembly GCA_965279745.1 of Mycobacterium sp. Lineage (GTDB taxonomy): Bacteria > Actinomycetota > Actinomycetes > Mycobacteriales > Mycobacteriaceae > Mycobacterium. Next base: position 3,666,776 of record OZ257262.1, on the reverse strand, counting down.
CGATCGAATCCGTGATGATCCGATTGGGCAGCAATTCGAGCAGCTTCTCCTTGATGCTCGACGAGAAGAGTGCTGCCGTGCTCGCTAGCAGGAACAGTGACGACAGATCCTGCTCCTCACCCTCGTCCTGCGCGGTCTGCAGCGCATCGAGAAGCGGACGGCCCATCGCATCACCGGTGAAGAACAGCAGGTTCACCTTGTTCTTGTGGATAGTGCGCCACACCTCGGCAGCATCGAATTCCGGTGCCAGAACCACCGTTTGACCGGAGAAGATCGCCATCCACGTCGCCGACTGGGTGGCTCCGTGGATCATCGGCGGGATCGGGTAGCGAATCATCGGGGCATTCGCCGCAGCCGCTTTGGCCAGGTCGTACTCATCCTTGATGAACTCGCCGGTGGCAAAGTCGGTGCCGCCGAACAACACTCGATAGATGTCCTCGTGACGCCACATCACGCCCTTGGGAAAACCGGTGGTGCCGCCGGTGTAGAGCAGGTAGATGTCGTCCTCGCTGCGTTCGCCGAAGTCACGCACCGGTGAGCCCGTTGCGATGGCATCGTAGAAGTCGATGCCCCCGTAACGCTGATAGTCCTTATCGCTGCCGTCATTGACGACCAAGACCGTCTTCACGTGGGGCGTGTCCGGCAGCACGTTGGCGACACGGTCGGCGTACTGGCGTTCGTGAACCAACGCGACCATGTCGGAGTTCTCGAACAAGTACCGCAGTTCGCCCTCGACGTAGCGGAAGTTGACGTTCACCAGGATGGCACCGGCCTTCACGATGCCAAGCATCGCGATCACGATCTCGATGCGATTGCGGCAGTACAGCCCGACCTTGTCGTCCTTCTGCACGCCCTGGTCGATGAGGTAGTGGGCGAGTCGGTTCGCCTTCTCCTCGAGTTCGGCGTAGGTGATCGTTTCATCGCCACAGATCAGGGCGACACGGTCAGGCACGGCGTCGATAGCGTGCTCGGCTAAATCGGCAATATTCAGGGCCACAAGACCCAAATTAGAACGTGTTACATTTCCAATCAAGTCTGGAGGAAGGCAGTCGGTCTGTGAGCGACGTGAAAAATTCGGAAAACGATGCACACGCATTGATTGAGCAGCGCGGACACGTCCTCATCGTCACACTGAACCGGCCCGAGGCGCGTAACGCACTTTCCGGCGAGATGCTCTCGATCATGGTTGACGCGTGGGACCGCGTCGACAACGATCCGGACATCCGCGTGTGCGTCCTGACTGGCGCCGGCGGCTACTTCTGTGCGGGCATGGACCTCAAAGCAGCCACCAAGAAACCCCCGGGCGATTCGTTCAAGGACGGCAGCTACGACCCGTCCCGCATCGACGGACTGCTGAAGGGGCGTCGGCTGACCAAGCCGCTGATCGCCGCCGTCGAAGGACCGGCCATCGCGGGGGGCACCGAGATCCTGCAGGGCACCGACATTCGTGTTGCCGGTACGAGCGCCAAGTTCGGAATCTCCGAAGCTAAGTGGAGCCTCTATCCGATGGGCGGGTCTGCGGTGCGCCTCGTGCGCCAGATTCCCTACACCGTCGCCTGCGATCTCCTGCTCACCGGTCGGCACATCACTGCTGCCGAAGCCCTTGAGATGGGCTTGATCGGGCACGTGGTCCCCGACGGGCAGGCACTGACGAAGGCGCTGGAGATCGCCGAGGTAATCGCCAATAACGGCCCACTGGCGGTTCAGGCGATCCTGCGTTCAATCCGCGAAACCGAAGGCATGCACGAGAACGACGCCTTCAAGATCGACACCAAGATCGGCATCGAGGTGTTCCTGTCCCAGGACGCCCGCGAGGGCCCACTGGCCTTCAAGGAGAAGCGTCCCCCCCAGTTCCAGGGCCGCTAATTTCCTCGCGTGAGAGGGCCTAGGCCAACAGCGGGTCGATCACCGCACGTGGCACTAGCACCTGGGTGGCGCCCGCCGCGTCGGGCAGCAGTCCGCCCTGGCTGAAGAAGAAGATGACTCCATCGTTGGTGATCGCAAAGTTCTGGTAGTTCGCGGGGTCTAGGCCCGCCGCGGGTGCGATCGGCACTGGCTGGCCGGTCTGCTTCTGCAAATCGCTTTGCACCACCGGGAATACGATCGGCAGCGGATCGGACTCCGGCTGCCACAGTGTCTCGTAGGTGACCAACTTTCGGTACGTCTGGTCCCAGACGAAGGACTTGAACGACGTCAGCGGGTGAGCGGCCCCGGTGTTCTGGTAAACCTTCAGGACCACCGACACCTGCCCGCGTGGCGGCACCGCCGAGTTATATGTCGTCGGGGTGATCTCCAGCGCATAGGGCGTATCCCTCGGAGTCGAGGATTTGGCCACGTTGAGGAATGCGTCGCGGGTCTTTGCGACGAACTCCGTCACCGACTTCATGTCGGGGAAGTTGCTCGGGAAGCTGATGTCGACGGTGTAGCCGGGATCGGTGATCGAGATCTGACACACCGTCCCGCTGGTCACACCCTTGATGTCAGCGCAGTAGTCCTTTGGCGCAGCACCGGCAACCGCCGAAGAACCCAAGACCAAGGCAGCGACCGCTACTGCGACTATCCGTGAGAAGTGCACGCTCGTAACTTAATCTCTCTGTTCGCGAGTGTGAAGCGGGTGCGAGTTTTTGGCCGAAATCTCGCGCAAGATTCACATTCGCGGCGGGGCCTAGACCAAAACTGGCGCTGTCGGCGTGAAGACCACCGGCATCGCCTCAAGTCCACTGACGAAGTTTGCCGCTCGCAGTGGCAGCGCCGACTCGTCGGCGAGTCGCAGATCGGGCAGACGCTCCAGGATCTTGCGGGTCATCGTGCTCAGCTCCAGCCTGGCCAGCTGATTACCGAGGCAGAAATGCGTGCCGAATCCGAAAGCGATGTGATTGTTCGGGTTTCGGTCCATGCGGAACTTCTCTGGATCGCCGAACACTGCTTCGTCGAAGTTGGCCGACTCGAACATCAGCAGAATCTTCTCGCCCGCACGTAGTTGCGTGCCATGGAACTCCGTGTCGGATGTGACAGTGCGCGCCATGTTCTTCACGGGTGACGTCCAGCGCAGCATTTCCTCGACCGCGCCGGGCAACCCTTGAGCGTCGGACTGCAGCGACGCCCACTGATCACTGTGCCGCAGAAGCTGTTCCGTCCCTCCGGAGAGGGTGTGCCGGGTGGTCTCGTCGCCGCCGATGAGGATCAGCAGCGTCTCGTAAACGATCTCATCGTCGGAGAGTCGCTGTCCGTCGACCTCGGCATTGACCAGGATGGAGAACAGATCTTCGGTGGGCTCTGCCCGACGTTTGGCGATCATCTCCATGGTGAACGCCAGGTAGCTGCCAAAGGCATCCATCACTGCCTTGATCGTCGCCTCGTCCGCATGTGAACTCAGCCCGCAGACCAGGTCGTCAGACCATTTCAACAGCGTCGCACGGTCTTCGGGCAGCACACCGAGCATGTCGCCGATCACGGCCATCGGCAACGGGGCCGCGATATCGCGGACGAAGTCGCACTCGCCCCGCTCGCAGATTGCATCGATCAGGGTGTCGCAGAGCGTGTCGATTCCGGTGGCTTTGTCCATCACTCGCTTTCGGGTGAAGCCGGAGTTGACGAGCTTGCGGCGCAGCAGATGTGGTGGATCGTCCATGTCGATCATGTAGGGCATGCCGACCTGGTCCGGTCGGATACCGCCAGTGTTGGAGAACAACTCGGGGTTTCGTTCGGCATCGATCACCGCCTGGTATGTCGCTGCCGCGGCCAACCCGCGACGGTCACGAAACACCGGCTGGTTGGCCCGCATCCAGCTGTACGCGGCACGCGCGCCGCCATCAGCGAAGAAGGTGCCATCCGTCAGATCCACGTCCGGAGCAGTGCTCATCCGCCAACCTCCACACTTCTAGAACGGATTACAGTGACCTTATGGCTGAATCGCAGCACACCATTGCCGGAACTGTTCTGACCATGCCGGTTCGAGTTCGCAAAGCTGACGTCCACACCGCGATGTTCTCGGTATCCGCCAACGCCGCCCAGCGCATGATCGACTACAGCGGCCTGCGGGTCTGTCAGTTCAGACCCGGCAAGGCCGCCGTGATCCTGATGCTCGCCCGCTATATCGACGGCGACCTCGGGAAGTACCACGAATTCGGCACCTGCGTGATGGTCAATCCGCCCAGTTCGCAAGCTGCCGGCCTCAAAGCACTGGGCAACGCTGCGGCGTTCATCCACCATCTGCCGGTAGACCAGGCCTTCACGTTGGAGGCAGGCCGGACCATCTGGGGTTTCCCGAAGATCATGGCGGACTTCACCGTGCGAGATACCAGCCCGTTCTCGTTCGAGCTCCGCGAAGGCGGTTCGCTGATCGCGCAGATGGAGTTCGGCCGGGGGTTGCCCATCCCGTCGATGAAGCCTGGTGCGCAACTGCTCAAGACGTATACGTTCGCGGACGGTACGACGCGCGAAGTGCCTTGGGAGATGAAGAGTTCCGGCATCCGTCTGCGTCCCGGCGGGGCCGACTTGCGACTGGGCGATCATCCCTACGCCAAGGAACTCGCGTCGCTCGGCCTGCCGAAGCGCGCGATGATGTCGGGGTCGATCGACAACGTCGAGATGACGTTCGGCGACGCCCACATCATTGGGAGCCCCACCTGACCACCGACTCACTAGGCCAAGTCCGCCAGCTGCCGGATCTGATCGCCGCTGTGCGCTGAGACCACCATCATCGTTACGCCCGACGCCTCCCATACCGCTATCTGATTACGCACATGGTCGACGTCACCGACAATCGCCGCGTCCTCGACTAGCTCGTCGGGGATGACCTTTGCGGCTTCGTCCTTGCGGTTGGTGCGGAACAGCTTGGTGACGTCGTCGACCACCTCGGAGTAGCCCATCCGTCGGTAGACGTCAGCGTGGAAGTTGGTGTCCTCAGCGCCCATTCCGCCCATGTACAGCGCGAGGAACGGCTTGATCGCTTCGAAGGTGGCCGCGCGGTCATCGGTGATCACCACCTGCGCCGTCGCACAGATCTCGAAGTCTTCCCGGCTCCGCCGGGCACCCTCGCGGGCGAACCCTTCATCGAGCCACTCGTTGTACATGTGCGCCAAACGGGGCGAGTAGAAGATCGGCAACCAGCCATCGCAAATCTCGGCGGCCAGTGCGATGTTCTTCGGCCCCTCAGCACCGAGCATGATCGGGATGTCGGCCCGCAACGGATGCACTATCGGCTTGAGCGGCTTACCGAGGCCGGTGGTGCCCTCACTCGCCAGCGGCAACGGGTAATGCGGGCCGGCGCTGGTCACCGGGCCGTTCCGCGCCCAGACCTGGCGGACGATGTCGATGTACTCCCGGGTGCGGGCCAGCGGCTTGGGGAATCGCTGGCCGTACCAGCCCTCCACTACCTGCGGTCCGGAGACACCGAGGCCCAGGATGTGGCGGCCGTTGGACAGATGATCAAGGGTCAGCGCGGCCATGGCGCATGCCGTGGGCGTTCGAGCCGACAGTTGAACCACCGACGTGCCCAGCCTCAGCTTCGCGGTCTCACGGCCCCACCACGCCAGCGGGGTGTAGGCATCCGAACCCCACGCCTCTGCGGTGAACACTGTGTCGAAGCCGGCCTCTTCGGCCGCCGCTACCAGTTCGGCATGGTTCGTCGGGGGCTGCGCGCCCCAATATCCGAGTTGCAGTCCCAGCTTCATCGGCCCGCCTTCCCGTCCAAGAACAGGGGTCCTTGCCACTATTCTTAGAACCTGTTCTACTCGATGCTGTGTCAGCCCGACAAAGCACCCCGGCCTTGATCGATTCTCACGATCCGCCTCTTTCCGCGCCGCTGAGACTGTCGTTCGACTACACCCGTTCAGTCGGACCGACACTCAGCGCATTCTTCACAGCACTCCGCGAACGCCGCATCGTCGGTGTTCGCGGCTCGGATGGACGGGTACTCGTGCCGACCGCCGAGTACGACCCGGTGACCTATGAGCCGCTGACCGAAATCGTACCGGTGGCCAGCGCCGGGACCGTTGTGTCCTGGACCTGGCAGGCCGACCCACTGGAGGGTCAGCCGCTCGATCGGCCGTTCGCCTGGGCGCTGATCAAACTCGACGGTGCCGACACCGCGTTGCTGCACGCGGTCGATATTGAAGGCGGCACCATCAAGACTGGCGATCGGGTGCACGCGCACTGGATCGATGAACCCCAGGGTTCGATCACCGACATCGCGTACTTCAAGCTCGGCGATGTCGCAGAACCGGCCGCCGAGTCCGCTAGCGAACTCGATCCAGTGACGATGATCGAAACGCCGATCTCTGTCGAGGTCCAGCACACCGCATCAGTGCAGGAGAGCGCGTACCTGCGCGCATTGCGGGAAGGCAAGCTGCTCGGAGCTCGCACCGGCGGTGGGAAGGTATATTTCCCAGCGCGGGAGGCGGATCCGGCTACCGGCCAGGCGTTCGAGAGCTTCCTCGAGCTGCCCGACAAGGGAACCGTCACCACCTTCGCGATCATCAACATCCCGTTCGCCGGCCAGCGAATCAAGCCGCCGTATGTCGCTGCGTACGTGCTGCTTCACGGGGCGGACATCCCGTTCCTGCACCTGATTCAGGAGATCGACGCGGCAGACGTCCGGATGGGCATGCGGGTGGAAGCCGTGTGGAAGCCCGAGGGAGAACGAGACTTCGGCATCGACAGCATCGAATACTTCCGCCCCACAGGCGAACCGGACGCCGATTACGACACCTACAAGCACCACCTGTAAGGGACACTGAGAATGCGTGAAGTAGCAGTTGTCGGGTTCGCGCACGCACCACACGTGCGACGCACTGAAGGCACCACCAACGGCGTCGAAATGCTGATGCCGTGTTTCGCCGAAATCTACGATCAGCTCGGCATCAGCCGGGCCGACATCGGCTTCTGGTGCTCAGGATCCTCGGACTACCTTGCCGGACGGGCCTTTTCGTTCATCTCCGCGATCGACTCCATAGGTGCCGTACCGCCGATCAATGAGTCACACGTCGAGATGGACGCCGCGTGGGCGCTGTACGAGGCGTACATCAAGTTGCTCACAGGCGAGGTGGACACCGCCCTGGTGTACGGGTTCGGTAAGTCGTCGGCGGGCACTCTGCGCCGCGTGCTGGCGATGCAGACCGATCCCTACACCGTTGCGCCGCTGTGGCCGGACTCGGTGTCGATGGCCGGATTGCAGGCCCGCATCGGGCTCGACTCGGGTGCGTGGACAGCGGAGCAGATGGCCCAGGTGGCGCTCGACATGTTCGCCGTCGCGCAGCGGACCGATTCCGAGAAGCCCGCGAAAAGCATTGAGGAACTGTTGGATCGGCCGTTCTTCGCAGATCCGTTGCACCGCCACGACATTGCTCCGATCACCGACGGTGCAGCGGCCATCGTGCTGGCCGCCGGTCCTCGAGCGACGGAGCTGCGCGAAAGACCAGCCTGGATAACGGGTTTCGAACATCGAATAGAGACACCGGTCCTGGGGGCGCGGGACTTGACCATCTCCCCGTCGACCGCTGCATCGGCCAAAATCGCCACCAACGGCGACACCGGTTCTATCGACGTTGCCGAGATCTATGCGCCATTCACCCATCAGCAGCTAATCCTCACAGAGGCGATCGGCCTCCCCGACTCGACCACAGTGAACCCGTCTGGCGGGGCCTTGGCGGCCAATCCGATGTTCGCGACCGGGCTGGAGCGGATCGGGTTCGCATCCCGCCACATCTTCGACGGTTCAGCGCAGCGGGTGCTAGCTCATGCCACGAGTGGCCCTGCGCTGCAACAGAATCTGGTGGCGGTACTCGACGGGGGGAAGCGCTAGTGGCAGGCCAACTTGCCGCGGTACTGGGCACCGGGCAGACGAAGTACGTAGCCAAGCGCAAGGACGTGTCGATGAACGGCATGGTGCGCGAAGCCATCGATAAGGCGCTCCGCGATTCCAATTCGACGTTCTCTGACATCGACGCGGTAGTCGTCGGTAAGGCGCCCGACCTGTTCGAGGGCGCGATGATGCCCGAGTTGTTCATGGCGGATGCCATGGGCGCTACCGGCAAGCCGTTGATCCGGGTGCACACCGCTGGCTCCGTCGGCGGCTCGACCGCCGTTGTCGCTGCGAGTCTGGTTCAGTCCGGCAAGTACAAACGGGTGCTGGCTGTCGCCTGGGAGAAGCAGTCGGAATCCAATGCGATGTGGGCGCTGTCCATCGCAGTGCCGTTCACCAAGCCGGTGGGTGCCGGAGCCGGCGGGTACTTCGCACCTCATGTCCGCGCCTACATCAACCGGTCCGGGGCTCCTAAGCACATCGGCGCCATCGTCGCGGTCAAGGACCGGCTCAACGGCGCGAAAAACCCTCTGGCGCATCTGCATCAGCCCGATATCACCGTCGAGAAGGTGATGGAGTCTCAGATGTTGTGGGACCCGATCCGCTTCGATGAGACCTGCCCGTCCTCCGACGGTGCATGCGCGGTGGTGATCGGTGATGAGCAGGCCGCCGAACAGCATGTGGCCGAGGGGAATCCGGTGGCCTGGGTGCATGCCACCGCTTTGCGCACCGAGCCGCTGGCCTACAGCGGCCGCGACCAGGTCAGTCCACAAGCCGGCCGCGATGCTGCCGCCGCGCTCTGGAAGGCCGCCGGAATCAAGAGCCCCATCGACGAGATCGATGCTGCCGAGATCTACGTCCCGTTCTCCTGGTTCGAGCCGATGTGGCTGGAGAATCTCGGATTCGCCGCCGAAGGTGAGGGGTGGAAACTCACCGAGGCGGGCGAGACCGCTATCGGTGGCAAGCTTCCGGTGAACCCGTCCGGCGGCGTGCTGTCATCGAATCCGATCGGCGCCTCCGGCATGATCCGGTTCGCCGAGGCAGCTATTCAAGTCATGGGCAAGGCCGGCGACCATCAGGTGCCGGGTGCCCGGAAGGCCCTCGGTCACGCATACGGGGGTGGTTCGCAGTACTACTCGATGTGGGTGGTCGGTAGCGAAAAACCAGAGAAAGTTGTGTCATGACCCGAATGAAGTACACCTGCAGCATCTTCATGACTCCCCCGGATCAACTGGTGGAGTTGGCAAAAGCTGCAGAAGAAGTGGGTTTCGATTCGATCGCGTTGCCGGATTCGCTGTTCTACATGGAGACCGCCTCGGAGAAGTACCCCTACACCGCCGACGGCTCACGGATGTGGAACGCCGACACCCCGTGGGTCGATCCGCTGATCGCCGCCGGCGCGATGGGCGCGGTGACATCAACCTTGCGGTTCTACACCAATGTGCTGAAACTCGGATCTCGCAATCCGCTGCTCCTGGCTCGACAGGTCGGGTCGGTGTCCAATCTCACCAACAACCGATTCGGCTTCGGCGTCGGTATCGGCTGGGCTCCAGAGGAATTCGAGTGGTGCGGCGTTCCATTCGCCCGCCGGGGTGCCCGGGTGGACGAGATGATCGATGTCCTCAAGCTCGTTCTCGCCGGCGGGATGGTCGAATTCCACGGCGAGTTCTACGACTTCGACAAGCTGCAGATCAGTCCGGCTCCGTCACAACCGGTTCCGTTCTACGTCGGGGGCCATACCGATGTGGCCCTGAAACGAGCCGCCCGGGTGGGTGACGGTTGGACCAGCGCGATGATGACACTCGAGCAACTCACCACGACCGTCGGCAAGCTCAATGCGTTGCGTGCCGAATACGGTCGTGCCGACTTGCCATTCGAGATCCAGGCCGTCTGTATCGACCGATTCGGTGTCGACGGCCATCGCGAGCTCGCCGAAGCCGGGATGACCGACAACATCGTCATCCCATGGATTTTCGATGGATTGGGCTTCGACGCACCGCTGGAAAAGAAGAAGGATTCCCTGAAGCGCTTCGCCGACACTTACATCCACTCCGGCTGGCAGGACTGACCACTGGCAGGACTGACCAAAGGGGTGATTCATAAGTAAGCGGCGCGGGAGGCACCAAGTGCTTGAGTCTCTTCGCAGAATCGTCGACGGCTCACCGCAAGTGCGTCGGGCATTGACCGTACCCGCCGTGGCTTTGGCAGCAGGCACGCTGACCGCAAGTGCGTGGGCATGGGCGCCGGTTACCTTGGCGCTCGACTTGCTGCGCGACCCGCAGCGACTCCCCCGATTACGCTCGGTGTCAATCGCTGCGGCATGGGCCGGACTCGAGACGCTCGGGGTCGGCATGTCGACCGTCTTGTGGGCCACGGGCCGGGCGGACGATGTCGACGCGCACTACGCGCTGCAACGGTGGTGGGTCCTGCGCCTCGTTGACATGTTGCGCGTGTTGGCAAACATACGACCTGATGTGAGCAACCTTGGCGCGATCGCACCCGGTCCCGTAGTGCTCGTATCGCGCCATGCAAGCATGGCTGACGTGCTGTTGCCGGTGTGGCTGCTGGCGCAGCACGACATGCGACCTCGCTTTGTTCTCAAACGAGAACTGCTCATCGACCCCTGCCTCGACATCGTCGGTAACCGAGTGCCGAACCATTTCGTCATCCGCAACGGAGCCGACACGGTTGCCGAACTGGAAGCGCTGCGAGCGATGGCGACCGGAATGGGTCCCCGCGACGGCGCGGTCATCTATCCCGAGGGCGCGATCGCCAACAACGCGCGCCGCATCGCCGCCCTGTCAAAGCTGGCAAGGAGCGACCCTGACCGCGCCGCCCGGCTCAAGCCGCTTGAGCGGCTTATGCCACCCCGGCACGCCGGGCTATGGGCCATCCTCGAAGGATCACCCGACGCTGACATCGTGTTCGTCGACCACACCGGCCTGGAAGTCATCAACGAGATCCGCCGAGTACCCGCCGAAATCCCGTTCCGGGCGCCGATCCGCGTCACACTCCACCGGGTCCGCCGCGCTGACATCCCAGTCACCCGCGATGCGTTCAGAGACTGGCTCGACGACGCCTGGCTCGACCTTGATCGACAATGCACGAACCGGATGTGCTGAATTGATTCTCAGCCGTCTTTGGCTTCACCCAGCCCACTGAGGTAGCGCTGGGCAAGATCCTGATACGCCTTCGGGTTCGCATTGACCCAGTTCTCCGCGCCAGTCCCGGCGATAGGGCCCTTGACCTTCCCGGGAGCCCCCGTTACCAGTACCTCACTGGGGATGTGAGTGCCCCCGGTGATCAACGAATGTGCGGCGATGAGACTGCGCTTGCCGATCACCGCTCCGTCGAGCACCGTGCTGTTGTTGGCGACGAGCGCTTCAGCACCGATGTGGGCGCCGTGCACCGTGCAGTTGTGAGCGATGGTTGCGTTGGGACCGACATCGACCGGAATCCCCGGCGGCGCATGGAGCACCGAGCCGTCTTGGACGTTGGCGCCTTCCCGGATGACGATGGGTGCGTAATCGGCGCGCAGCACCGCGTTGAACCAGACCGATGCCCCGGCTTCGACCGTCACATCCCCGATCAGGACAGCGGTCGGTGCGATGAACGCAGTGGGATCCACCTTGGGCGAACGACCTTCGAACGAATACATCGGCATTCGTTCAGATATACCCCAGTTGGCTTGGTATTTCGCGGCGTATATCGCACTCAGAGGCCGCTCATATTGCGCGACCGAGCGGCCAAACTGTAACGTGTTCTAGTTAGAGAGACATGGAGGAACACAGGTGACGAGCGGAATTCGCGAGATCGACACCGGAACCCTGCCGGATCGGTACGCGCGGGGCTGGCACTGCCTGGGCGTGGCCAAGGATTTCCAGGACGGTGAGCCGCATGCGGTTGACGCGTTCGGTACCAAGCTGGTCGTGTTTGCTGACTCCAAAGGCGATCTCCATGTGCTCGACGGCTACTGCCGCCACATGGGCGGGAACCTGTCGCAGGGCAGCATCAAGGGCGACGAGGTGGCGTGCCCGTTCCACGACTGGCGATGGGGCGGCGATGGCCGCTGCAAGTCAGTGCCGTACGCCAAGCGCACTCCGCGTCTGGCCCGCACTCGTTCCTGGGAAACCGACGTGCGTGGCGGGCTGCTGTTCGTCTGGCACGATCACGAAGGCAATGCACCCCAGCCGGAAGTACGCATTCCGGAGATTCCCGAGGTTGCCACCGGCGAGTGGACCGAATGGAAGTGGAACTCGATGCTGATCGAGGGCTCGAACTGCCGCGAGATCATCGACAACGTCACCGACATGGCGCACTTCTTCTACATCCACTTCGGGTTGCCGACGTACTTCAAGAACGTGTTCGAGGGCCATATCGCCACGCAGTACCTGCACAACGTCGGTCGGCCAGACGTGACGCTGGGCGGGTCGGCCTACACCGAATCGCATTTGGATTCGGAGGCATCGTATTTCGGTCCATCGTTCATGATCAACTGGCTTCACAACAACTATGGCGGCTACAAGGCCGAGTCGATCCTGATCAACTGCCATTACCCGGTGTCGCAGGATTCTTTCGTGCTGCAGTGGGGCGTGATCGTCGAGAAACCCAAGGGCGTCAACGAAGCCATGAGCGAAAAGTTGGCCGAGGCGATGACCGTCGGGGTTAGCAAGGGCTTCATCCAGGACGTCGAAATCTGGAAGCACAAGACCCGCATCGATAACCCACTGTTGGTTGAAGAGGACGGCGCGGTCTACCAGATGCGTCGCTGGTATCAACAGTTCTATGTCGATGCAGCGGATGTGACCCCCGACATGACAGACCGTTTCGAACTTGAAGTCGACACCACCGCGGCGAACGACAAGTGGAATGTCGAGGTCGAGGAGAACATGAAGCGGCAAGCGGCTGAATCCACTGAGGGAATAGCGGCAGAACAGCCCGCTCAGTGAGCACCGGGGAGACGCCCGACGTCGACGATCTCGCGCGGTCGATGCTGGTGCTCCACGGAGGGCACGACGACGACCACCACAGCTCAGTTGATGGTGAAGCCACGTCGTGGTCCAAAACGCAGAGCTTCGCCGACGATCCGGTGCGCGGGGACGCCATTCGGGAAGCTACCCGTCAGGACAGCGAGCGTTACCTGTCGTCAGGACTAGCGACGGTCGATTGCCGCTTCTGCCACGTGTCGGTGAAGGTCAAGAAACTCGGCGCCGCCCACACCGCGGTGCAATGGAACACCGACGCCCAGCAGCGGTGTGCCCATTTCAGTGAGATCCGGGCCGCCGGCGGCAGCAGTGCGCGAACCCCGTCCTGCCCGAAGCTGTCGGACAGTATCAAGCACGCAGTGGCCGAGGGTTGCCTGGAGGAGTACTCCAGTGCCCCTTCCCCCGGCGACGGCTAACTCCCTCAGCGCCCAAACCAACAGACGGGCGCGAAAGTGCGAGTGAATTCAACCATTTCGTCGATCTCGGCCCGGGCTACAACCCCCGGAAGCGGTCAGCTACCTGTTCTTCGGTAAGCCCATAGTCCGCAAGTGAGTACTCGTGCTTCGGTGCGCGCGGACCCTGCTTGCTCTCGTCATCCGTCGCCTGGATGCCGACCTGCGCAGCCTCGGTCATCTCAATCCCGAAATGGGAGTAGATGTTCTCGACGGTACGGAGGGGTTCGCGGATCAAGTCGAAGTAGTCGACGTCGCAGAACTGCGCCGAATCACGTTTTGCACGTTCGGTATTGAACTGTTCCAGTCCCCGAGACCAGGTCTCCAGTGAATCGGCGCCGATCGTCGCACCGGTGAAGGTGTTAGACCACCCTGCCGTGGTGTGCTGCGCCAGCGAGCACATCGAGGCCATGATGGTCTCGGCCGGGCGGTGGCATTGGATCACCAACGCGTCCGGATACGTTCCGAACAAGGCATCCAGCGCGAACAGGTGGCTGGGGTTTTTGAGCACCCACCTCTTCTCCGGATCATTGAGCCCGATCAACTGCAGATTCTTCCGGTGCCGCTGATAGGACGGCGTCCAATCCTGCCGGCTCAACCACTGCGCGTAGGTGGGAACATGCGCCAGCGTCTCGTACGAGACCGAATGCAGCGACTGACGCAGCAGCTGCCAGCACTCCTCCACTTCATCAGCGGTCATATAGTGCAGACCGCTGTAGTCCGGATTCTCGTTGTGCGCCTTGCTGAACCGGGCCTGGAGTTCAGCGAACACCGGATTCTCCGGCCAGGTCTCGCGTGCTGGTCGGGGCTGCGGGAATTCCGCCAGCCACAATTCCAGACCCTGGTGCCGCGGATCCCCGCATAGCAACCGGTGCAGTGCAGTAGTGCCGGTCCGTGGGAGTCCGGTGACGAAGATCGGTCGCACAATTTCGACGACAGCATGTTGCGGGTATTGCTTCCACGACGCCTCGCTCAGCAGTCTCGCCACCAACGCGTTACGCACGAAGAAACGCGACATCTTGCTGCCAATCTCAGTGAAGTCAGCATCGCGCCGATAGGACTCCAGAAGGACACCCAGTGCCTCCAGATAGTTGTCATCGTCGGTACCGAAATCATCGAGTCCGACTGCCTTGACCGCTGAGACATGCAGGTCGTCGACGGTGCCGACATCGGTGCGTGACATCAGGCTTTGTACTCCCCGCAATTGACGTCGAGGGTCTGACCGGTAATGCCACTAGACAGTTCGCTGGCCATGAACAGGATCGCTGATGCAACCTCGTCCTCGGTGGGCAGTCGCCGCAGGTCAGACTGCGCCGCGGTGGCGTCATAGATCTGTTCCACCGTGGTCCCATACTTCCCTGCCTGATGTGCGAAATAACTCTTGAGGGTGTCACCCCAGATATAGCCCGGAGCAACGGAATTCACCCGAATTCCCTGTGGACCGAGTTCGGTGGCCAGCGACTGTGACATCGCCAACAGCGCAGCCTTGGCCATTTTGTACGCGCCGTACTTCGGCTGCGAATGACGGATCACCATCGAATTGACGTTCACCACCGACCCCTTAGCCTCAGCCAGTGCCGGGGAAAAGCCCTGCGTCAGTCGCAGCGCACCGAGGACCGTCAATTCGATGGCATCCCGGATGTGCTGAAAGGTGGTATCGGCCAGCGGCTTCATCGACGGCACCCGAAACGCGTTATTGATCAGCACATCTACTCTGCCGTACGCCGAAAGTGCTTCCGCCACGAGATTGTCGACCTGCGCATCGTCGGTGATATCAGTGCCGACAGTCACCGCCTTGCGGCCGAGCGACCGAACCTGCGCGGCGACATCCTCTAGCCGTTCGACAGTCCTCGCCGCTAATACCAAATCGGCTCCGGACTCGGCGCATCGGCGTGCCAGGGTTGTGCCCAAGGCCGGCCCCACACCGCTGATGACGACGACCTTATCAAGAAGCATAGTCACGTTCTATCCCACCATTCTGTCTGCAATTTGTCTCTGCCGCAGGGCAATACGGTTCCGCCAGTCCTTATTCGAGATGACGTTGTCGGCGTAGTAGGGCAGCTTGGTAGCAATAGCGTCGAAATCGACCAGCTCAACCACGGGTCCGTCAGCTTCGGTCAACTGACGTGACACCCGCTGCCAACGGAACTGCAGGAATCCTTTCCCATGGCCGAGTGTTTCGATCCAATTCGTCACACCCGGATTTTGGTCGGCGACGACGATCCTGATCTTTCCATCCGGATCAGCCTGCGCCTGAGTGCCATTCAAAGACGTCTGATGGTTGATGTAGTCCAGCGAGATGTACCACAGGCTGCCGAGCTGGAATCCCAGGTAGGGCGCGTCGGTGACCGGCAGCGTGATGATCAGCGCCTGCTGCGGTGTCAACTCGAAGTGCCCCGCTGACGAATACTGGGTGGCCAGACCACCGGGGGTCAGCCGTGGGGCAACCATGGTGTTGACCGGGATCTGCAGGTAAAACCACTGCGGGAATTGCAGCCAGGTCTTGACTCGTTGCACAAGCTGCTTACCGGCGATCGCGTATCGCTTCTCGATAACAGACTTCGTCAGAGCTGCCGGCGCAGTACCAGCGGTATCAGTCCGCACGATGTTGACCGTGCCGCGGTGCGCCGACCAATCGTTGTAGACCTCACGAATGACTAACTGCGCGTTGACTTTCGGCGTGAAACACCACTCATAGCTGCCATCGTCTGCGACATCGAGATTTCGGTCGTCGAACGCCGTCTCGCTATCCGGAACGTTGTCATCGGTGTATTCGCCACCCAGCAACTGGAAGCTCAGGTCCGTCGTCGTACCCCTCCTGCCGGTGACCAGATATTCGCGGTCGGCCGTGACCCGGGTGCCGAAATACAACGTGTCCGGATTGTCCAGGCCCATCTTTGTGAACGGCCCGGTTCCCGACTGTAGGAATGGATGATCGCGCTCATAGTCGAATGCCAGATGGGTGCAGGCCGCGATGCAGCCGGCCAGGTATTGCAGCCCCTCCAGCAGATCGGCCTCGGATTCGATATGTGGCGCGTCCCTGACCAGTCGTTCGGCTTCTGCAATGGCATCGACCAGCGGCGTTGCGTACATTGCACCAAATCTAGAACGTGTTCCAGCCCGGCGTCAACCCGTCGATATTCCATATTTGGACCGCATGGTTACAATTTTGCAATGCCGGCACCCCAGACGACAGGCCGAGTCTCTCCCCCGACGGCCCGTGTGGTGGCAGTACTCGACTTCCTCGCCCGCCATCCGCACGACCGATTCGGTCTGTCGGAAATCGCACGGCGACTCAACTTGGCCAAGCCAACCTGCCTAGGCATCATGGCCACGCTTGTCGAGTCGGGTTACCTGGTCCGGGACACGATGGACAAGACCTACGGGCTCGGCCCCAGCCTGATCACACTTGGCCACGTCGCCCAAGAATCCATGCGGGTCAACCCCGTGGCTCGGGATGAATTGCGCAGACTGTCAGCGACCTTCGACACCACGGCGGCGCTATCGGGTGTGCTCGACGACCGCATCACCCTGCTTGAACTCGTCGCCCCGGCGGGATCAGACGTCGGGGTACGCGTAGGACAGAGCTACCCCTTCGCGCCGCCGGTCGGGCTGATGTTCGTGCTCTGGGACGACGCGGCGCTACAAACCTGGCTCGCCAAGGCGCCCACCGTCCCGTTGCGCACCGACTCCCTGCGCCTTGATCGCGTCATCGCCGAGTGCCGGTCGACCGGCTATCTGGTTGAGCGATTGACCCCGGCCGGTCGACGGCTGTATGCGCTCATGGCCGGTATGTCCGGTGACCTCCCCGACGAGTTGCGGGCGCTACTCGCGGAGTTGATATCCGACATCGGCGAACGCGTCTACCTCAGGAGCGACGTCACCGAAGTGGCCCGCCAAAAGCATGAGGTCAGCGTCATCTCCGCCCCGGTATATGACCGCCATCGACGGCAGGTGATGGTGGTGTCATTGCAGATCGGCCGTGCGCTAACCGACCCGCAGATCGCCAAACACACGCGCGGACTGATCGCCACGGCCGACGCGCTCACGGCCCAGCAGGGCGGTATCAAGCCCCAGTGGCATTAGGGCTTTAGGGCGATTGGGGAATCAGAG
The DNA here is from genome assembly GCA_965279745.1 of Mycobacterium sp. Lineage (GTDB taxonomy): Bacteria > Actinomycetota > Actinomycetes > Mycobacteriales > Mycobacteriaceae > Mycobacterium. Next base: position 3,649,422 of record OZ257262.1, on the reverse strand, counting down.
CTCGCTGATGACGACCAGGGCCTCGGCCGGCTCAACCTGCATGCCGCACTGATTCTGGAAGTCGACCAACGGCTGCTTGATGGCCCGGATGTCGTTGGCTTCATCAGGGTGGCTGGTGAAGTAATCGTTGAACGCGCCGATAGCGCTGAACGCCGACTGCTTCGTGGCGTCGATCAGCGCCTGGTTGGCATCCGGATGTGCGTTGAAATACTCCGCCAGCGACTTGGTCACCGAACTGACGGTCGACGACAGCCCAGCGGTGGTGCATTCGGCGGGCGCCGGATCGGCAAACGCCTGCGGGACGGTAACGGCTGCGCAGACCGCTCCAGCGGCCAATACGCCGAACACACTGCGACGCAGATTGGTCACGTCAATACATTCCTTTGTTCAGAGCTGACGGCACCTGTTGCCGACGGCCACTGGTAAGCAAGTCGTCCGCGGAGCGGCGTTCGTTACTTGACCCGTCAGGCTGATTGTTCCCGCTTGATCTCCAGCGCGATGTCGATCAGCTGGTCCTCCTGGCCGCCGATCAGCTTGCGCTGGCCAGCGCGGTGCAGCAGTTGGTGGGCCGGAACGCCGTACCGCTCAGCCTGCCGGATGGCGTGCTTGAGGAAGCTCGAATACACCCCGGAATAGCCCATGATCAGCGCATTCCGGTCCAGTAGGCATTCGGCCGGCATCGCGGGCGCGACGACCTCCTCGGCAGCGTCGGCGATATCGAAGAAGTCGATGCCAGTCTTGACGCCGATCTTGTCGAACACTGCGATGAGCGCCTCCACCGGCGCATTGCCCGCACCCGCGCCGAAACGACGGCAGCTGCCGTCGATCTGCTTGGCGCCCGCCCGGACAGCCTCCACCGAGTTGGCCACCCCAAGCCCGAGGTTCTCATGGCCGTGGAAACCGACTTGTGCGTCATCGCCGAGTTCAGCGACCAGCGCCGCCACCCGATCCGCAACCCCTTCGAGCACCAGCGCACCCGCCGAGTCGACAACGTAGACGCACTGGCAGCCGGCATCGGCCATGATCCGAGCCTGGGCCGCCAGCTTCTCGGGCGGGATGGTGTGGCTCATCATGAGGAACCCGACGGTCTCCAAACCGAGTTCACGCGCCAGACCGAAGTGCTGGATCGACACGTCAGCCTCGGTGCAGTGCGTAGCGATCCGGCAGATTGAACCGCCGTTGCCCTGGGCTTCCTTGATGTCTTCCTTGGTGCCTACGCCGGGCAGCATCAAGAAGGCGATCTTGGCTTCCTTAGCCGTCTCCGCGGCCAGCTTGATGAGCTCCTGTTCGGGGGTTTTGGAGAAGCCGTAGTTGAAGCTCGAACCACCGAGGCCATCGCCGTGGGTGACCTCGATGACCGGCACACCGGCGGTGTCCAACGCGGCCACAATCGCGTGGACTTCCTCTTTGGTGAACTGGTGCCGCTTGTGGTGCGAGCCGTCCCGAAGGGACGTGTCCGTCATCCGGACGTCCCAGATCGGGTTGAAGAATATATCGGCGGTCATCTTGCGCCTCCAGATGAGATTGATGCGGCCTGCTTGGCGATCTCCTCGCCGACCTTGGTGGCCGCGGCGGTCATGATGTCAAGGTTGCCCGCATACGGCGGCAGATAGTCGCCCGCACCTTCGACTTCGACGAAGGTCGTCACCAGGGCGTAGCCGCCGGAATTCATCGACGGCTCGTCGAACTGCGGTTCGTTGAGCAGCCGATATCCGGGCACGTAGGACTGCACCTCGGCGACGACATCATGAATGGACTTGGTGATCGCGTCTTTGTCAGCGTCCTCCGGGATCGCGCAAAAGATGGTGTCGCGCATGATCATTGGTGGATCAGCCGGGTTCAGGACGATGATGGCCTTACCGCGCTTGGCGCCGCCGATCGTCTCGACACCCCGACTGGTGGTCTTCGTGAACTCGTCGATGTTGGCACGGGTGCCCGGCCCTGCCGAAACCGACGCGACCGAGGCGACGATTTCGGCGTAGGGCACGTCGACGACCCGGGACACCGCATACACGATCGGGATTGTCGCCTGGCCACCGCAGGTGATCATGTTGACGTTCGGCGCATCGAGGTGCGCCCGGAGGTTGGCCGGCGGAATGACGGCAGGGCCGACCGCCGCCGGGGTCAGGTCGATCGCCTTGATGCCGGCCTCCGCATAGCGGGGCGCAGCAGCCCGATGCACGTACGCAGACGTCGCCTCGAAGACCAGATCTGGCTTCTCGGACTGAGCCAACAGCCAATCGACACCTTCGTGACTGGTTTCCAGGCCGAGTCCGCGGGCCCTGTCCAGGCCCTCGCTCTCCGGGTCGATGCCGATCATCCAGCGCGGCTCAAGCCACTCCGAACGCAGGAGTTTGTACAGCAGATCGGTGCTGATATTGCCCGACCCGACGATTGCAACGGTGCTCTTCCGGGGCTCGGAAACCGGCATGGTGCTCCTCTATTCGAACGACAGGCGGACAGAACCCAGTCCGGTGAAGTCAGCGACGAATCCGTCGCCTGGGCGGGCGTCGATTGCCCTGGTGCACGAGCCCGGCAACACGATGTCGCCGGCCCGCAGTCGCACGCCGAAACTGTCCACCTTGCGCGCCAGCCACGCCACCGCAGTGACGGGATTCCCCAGCACGGCGTCACTGCGTCCCTCAGCGACGATCTCGCCGTTGCGGGTAAGAGTTGCCTCGATGGTCTGGATGTCGATGTCCTTCGGGGACACACGTTCCTTGCCGAGCACCCAACCCGCGGATGACGCGTTATCGGCGATGGTGTCGCACAGCGCGATCTTCCAGTCCTTGATTCGAGTGTCGATCAGCTCGATTGACGGCGCAAAGGCCGCGGTCGCGGCGAGGACGTCGTCTTCGGTGCAGTTCGCTCCCGGCAGATCGTCGGCGAGGACAAAGCCGACTTCCACCTCGACACGCGGGTAGAGGAACTTACCCGCCGGCACGGCGACATCCTCGAAAACTTCCATGTCGGCCAGGAGGTGGCCGTAGTCAGGCTCGTCAACGCCCATCATCTGCTGCATGGCCTCGGACGACAGTCCGACTTTGTGACCAATCACCCGGGCGCCATCAGCGACGCGCTGACGAATGTTGATGAGCTGGATTTCGTACGCGTCCACAACGTCGATGTCCGGGTGGGCGGCAGTCAGTGGGGAGATCGCGGCTCGACTGCGTTCGGCCAAAGCCAACTCCGCGGCGAGTTCCTCACGCGTCGCAACGCTCAGCATTCCTGAGTCCAATCGTCGGCTTGCCCAATTCTAGGCCGGGCCGGTAGCGCCCGACCGGGACAATTCTATAACGTGTTCTAGTATGACAGCTCACGAGTACGACGTCGTCGTCGTCGGAAGCGGCGCGGCCGGAATGGTCGCCGCACTTACCGCCGCTCATCAGGGGCTATCCGCCGTAGTCATCGAAAAGGCTCCGCACTTCGGTGGTTCGACGGCGCGATCGGGCGGCGGGGTGTGGATCCCGAACAACGAGATCCTGAAGCGTGCCAGCGTTAAGGATGACGCACAATCCGCACGCACGTATCTGCACGCCATCATCGGGGACGTCGTCGAACCGGAACGTATCGACACCTACCTGGATCGCGCGCCCGAGATGCTGTCGTTCGTCCTCGAGCACACCCCCCTCAAGATGTGCTGGGTGCCTAACTACTCCGACTACTACCCGGAAGCGGCCGGCGGCCGACCCGGTGGACGATCAATCGAGCCGAAGCCGTTCGACGCAAAGAAGCTCGGCCCGGATCTGCCGGGCCTGGAACCGCCGTACGGCAAAGTGCCGCTCAATGTCGTTGTGATGCAGCAGGACTACGTGCGGCTCAACCAACTGAAGCGCCACCCACGCGGAGTGTTGCGCAGCCTCAAGGTAGGCGCGCGGACGATGTGGGCTGGCGCACGTGGCAAGCATCTGGTGGGGATGGGCCGGGCGCTCATCGCACCGCTGCGAATCGGGCTGCGCCAAGCGGGGGTGCCGGTAGAGCTGAACACCGCATTGACTGACCTCTACATCGAAGACGGTCCCAAAAAACAAGGCGTAGTGCGTGGGGTTTACGTGCGTGACATGACCGGTCCGGAAGCGGCCGAGCCTCGACTCATTCGTGCCCGACGCGCGGTGATCCTCGGCTGCGGCGGATTCGAGCACAACGAGCAGATGCGGATCAAATACCAGCGTGCGCCGATCACGACCGAGTGGACCGTGGGCGCGAAGGCGAATACCGGCGACGGCATCATCGCTGCCGAAAAGCTCGGTGCATCACTCGAACTGATGGAAGACGCCTGGTGGGGCCCCACAGTTCCGCTGGTGGACGCACCCTGGTTTGCGCTATCCGAGCGCAGCTCCCCCGGATCGATCATCGTCAACCTCAACGGCAAACGCTTCATGAACGAGTCCATGCCCTACGTAGAGGCCTGCCACCACATGTACGGCGGCGAATACGGCCAAGGCCCCGGACCTGGCGAGAACGTCCCGGCCTGGCTGGTTTTCGACCAGCAATACCGCGATCGCTACATCTTCGCGGGTTTGCAACCTGGACAACGCATTCCGAAGAAGTGGCAGAACTCCGGTGTCATCGTGCAGGCCGCCACGCTCGATGAGTTAGCACAGAAGACCGGCGTTCCCGCCTCGGAGCTCGCGGCCACCGTCGCACGGTTCAACGGCTTCGCCGCCCGCGGTATCGACGAAGATTTCCACCGCGGCGACAGCGCCTACGACAGGTATTATGGCGATCCGACCATCAAGCCGAACCCGAATCTGGGCGAGATCAGCAAACCCCCGTTCTATGCCGCCAAGCTGGTGCCCGGCGATCTGGGCACCAAGGGTGGCATCCGAACCGATGTGCACGGCCGGGCATTACGTGACGACGGTTCGGTGATCGAAGGCTTGTACGCGGCCGGCAACGTGAGCGCACCGGTGATGGGGCACACCTATCCGGGGCCTGGCGGGACGATCGGACCGGCGATGGCTTTCGGATACTTAGCAGCCCTGCACATAGCCGGGAAGGCCTGATATGCCGATCGACCTCGATATCGCGCTCGGCGCAGAACTCGACCCTGTCGAATTCTCCTGGAGCAGTAGCGATGTGCAGCTTTATCACCTCGGTGTCGGCGCCGGGGCGGACCCCATGGATCCGCACGAACTGCGTTACCTCGTCGATAACACCCCGCAGGTTCTGCCGACCTTCAGCAGCGTCGCCGCGAGCTTCCACATGACCGCGCCACCCGAGGTGAAGTTCCCTGGGATCGACATCGAGTTGAGCAAGGTTCTGCACGGCACCGAGGCAGTGACGGTGCCTGGGCCGTTGCCTGCCATGGGTTCAGCTCGCGCCGTCACCCGATTCACCGAAATCTGGGACAAGGGCAAAGCCGCGGTGATCGTGAGCGAAACAGCGGTGACCGACCTCGACGGCAAGCCGTTGTGGAGTACCAAACGCTCGATCTTCGCGCGCGGCGAGGGTGGTTTTGGCGGCGAACGTGGCCCGTCTTCCTCGACGGACCAGCCAGAGCGTGGCCCCGACTACCAGATCGACATCCCGGTGTTGCCCCAACAGGCGCTGCTGTACCGGCTATGCGGTGACCGTAATCCGCTGCATTCTGATCCCGAATTTGCCTCAGCCGCAGGATTTCCCAGGCCGATTCTGCACGGCTTGTGCACCTACGGAATGGCCTGCAAATCGCTTGTCGACACCTTGCTCGACGCCGACGTGACGCAGGTCGTTAGCTACGGTGCACGGTTTGCGGGTGTGGTGTTCCCCGGAGAGACAATCCGGGCCAGTATCTGGAAGGACGACGGCAAGTTCATCGGGATGGTCACCGCACCCGGTCGCGATAATGCCGTGGTGCTGTCCGACGTGACGCTCGTTCCGGTGGGCTAGCCGCGCGCTGGACGATATGGTGCGGCAGTGATTGTCACCGGAGCTTTCCTGGCCGACGCCGCCGCCGAGGTAGCCGGCGCACTGAATATCTGGCGCGGCGTGCTCTTCGATTTCACCGTCGGCGCTGATCGGAGTCTGAGCCGCACCTTGGTCATCTTGACCCAACGAGACTCCGGATCTCCCGACCCGACGATATCCGTCGAGATCATCAACCCAGACGGTGAAGTCAACAGAACGTTCCACTGGGACGTTCCGGAGTCGATCGCCAACAGCGAAGTCGGTTACTACTACGGCGCCGTCTATTTCGAATGTCCTGAGGACGGCCGCTACGTCATCGTCGCGAAGTCAGGCGTCGACTCTGCGATGGCGCTGCCGATCATGGTGCGCACCGTCGACGAGTGATTCCGTGAGCGCTCGCCGACCCTCAGCCGAGGATGAGACCCGACGTGGGCACTCCGGTTCCGGCGGTGACGAGCACATGCTCAACGTCCGGAACCGGGTTCACCGAAGTCCCCCGAAGCTGGCGCACGCCTTCGGCTATGCCGTTCATGCCGTGGATATAAGCCTCGCCAAGCTGCCCGCCATGGGTGTTGAGCGGTAGCCTGCCGCCGATCTCGATGGCACCGTCGGCGATGAAATCCTTCGCCTCGCCCCAACCACAGAAGCCCAACTCCTCCAACTGGATCAGCGTGAAAGGCGTGAAGTGGTCGTAGAGGATGGCGGTCTGGATATCAGTGGGCTTGAGCCCTGACTGCTCCCACAGTTGGCGGCCCACGAGTCCCATCTCCGGGAGCCCGCCAAGTTCTGAACGGTAGTAGCTCACCATCGAGTATTGGTCCGGGCTCGACCCCTGGGCGGCGGCTTCGATCACCGCGGGCCGTTGCTTGAGATCTTTCGCCCGTTCTGCCGAGGTGACAACGATCGCCACCCCGCCATCGGTTTCCTGACAGCAGTCCAGTAGCCGCAGCGGTTCGGCGATCCACCGCGAATTCTGGTGCTCCTCAATGGTGATCGGCTTGCCGTAGAAGTACGCCTTCGGATTGTTGGCGGCATGCTTACGGTCTGCCACCGAGATGGCCCCGAAATCCCGGCTGGTGGCCCCGGACAGGTGCATGTAGCGCTTGGCGATCATGGCGACCTGCGCGGCCGGAGTCGACAACCCGTGCGGGTACGAGTACGAGTTGTCCACGCTGGTGGAATCCGCGCCCTGGATCAGCCGCAACTGAACCTGACCGAAACGCATACCTGACCGCTCGTTGAAGGCGCGATACGCCACAACACAATCGGCGACACCCGTCGCCACTGCCATCGCCGCCTGCTGCACGGTCGCGCATGCCGCGCCACCACCATGGTGGATCTTGGAGAAGAACTTCAGATCCCCGATCCCGGTCGCGCGGGCCACGGCCACCTCGGTGTTGGAGTCCATGGTGAACGTGACCATGCCGTCAACGTCCGCCGGCGTCAGACCAGCGTCATCGAGTGCGTCCTGGACCGCCTCGGCAGCCAGCCTCAGCTCCGAACGTCCAGAGTTCTTTGAGAAGTCGGTGGCTCCGATACCGGCGATCGCGGCCTTGCCGGACAGTCCGCCGCCCATCAGCTTTCCCCCACCATGAGTTTGACCGTCGCAATGACGTGATCGCCAAGACTGTTGCTGCCCAAGACTTTCACCGTGGCAAGGCCATCAGTCACCTCGGTCACCTCACCGGAGAACGTCACTGTGTCGTAGGCGTACCAGGGCACCCCGAGTCGCAGGCCGATCGACTTGACGATCGCCTCCGGCCCGGCCCAGTCGGTGACGAACCGCTGCACCAGACCGGTATCGGTGAGGATGTTGACGAAGATGTCCTTCGAACCCTTGGCGTGGGCCTTGTCCCGGTCGTGGTGTACGTCCTGAAAATCACGCGTTGCCAAGGCGGTTGACACGATGAAGGTCGGGTCGCCGTAAAGCGACAACTGCGGCAGCTTGGTCCCGACCGCGACGACTGGCCTACTCACGTGCTCGGCTCCCATGCATAGAGGGTCCACGCCGGACCTGACTCACCCGCCGGGAAATCGATGAACGTCACCTGCACTGGCGTTCCGATCTCCACCGTCGCCGGGTCGACGTTCCGCAGCTCGCCGAGCATCCGGACGCCCTCATCGAGTTCCACCAGAGCGATGACGAATGGCACAGATCGGCCGGGCACCTTCGGCGCATGGTGCACCACGAAGCTGAATACTGTCCCCTTGCCGCTGGCCACAACATAGTCGGTGGTTGCGGTCCGGTCGGCCCACAACGCCGGAACCGGCGGATGTTGCAACGTTCCGTCGGGACGTCGTTGGATGCGCAGCTCGTGCGCGTTCACCCCGTCCCAGAAGAATTGAGTGTCCAACGACGCTGCCGGCCGCATCATGAATTCAGGATCGAGGTCCTCCGGAACCTGCGACACCGATTCTTCGGGTTCGCGGGGCTTGAACTTCATCATGCGCCACATCATTTCGGCGACAGGTTCATCACCCACATGCCAGGTGATCAACTGTGTGATGAAGAACCCTTCACCAAGCGCGGTCTGCTTCGGACCGACTATATCGGTGAGCTCAGCGCTGACACTGACTTCTTCGCCTGGGCGCAGATAGCGATGATAGGTCTGCTCGCAGTTGGTGGCGACGACCCCGATATAGCCTGCGCTGTCGAATAATTCGAGAATTTTTGACAACGGATCATCGGCCGAGCGACCACCGCCGAGTCCCGCCATCGTCCACACCTGGATCATCGCCGGAGGCGCGACAGTGCCAGGGTGCCCCGCCGATTTCGCGGCAGCCTCATCGATGTAGATCGGGTTCTTATCGCCGATGGCGTCGAGCCAATGGTCGATCATCGGCTGGTTCACCGGGTGGCGACCGACACGTGGCCTGCTCTTACCAGCGGCTTTGATCTCGTCCGCGGCCTGCTGGATGTCTGCGCTCATCGCGGAACCCTCGGAACCTTCAGCCCGCTCGCCACCACTTGTTCGCGCATCACTTCGTTGACTCCCCCTCCGAATGTGATCACCAGGTTGCGCTTGGTCTGGGAGTCGAGCCATTCCAGCAATTCGGCAGTTCGCGGTTCAGCGGGGTCGCCGTACTTGCCGACGATCTCTTCGGCGATCCGGCCCACTCGCTGAATTCGTTCGGTGGAAAACACTTTCGTGGCCGCGGCGTCGGCGATGTCGATGGTTTCACCTGCCGCAGCGACCTGCCAGTTCAGCAACTCGTTGATCCGCCAGATCGCACGGATCTCACCGAGCAGCCGACGGACATCGTCGTGGTCGAGCGGAATGACTCCATCACCACCGGGTTTCGCCGCCCAGTCATGCACCCGGTCATAAACCCCGGCGACCTTACCGGCCGGCCCGAGCATGACTCGCTCGTGGTTCAGCTGCGTTGTGATCAACCGCCAGCCGGCATTCTCCTCGCCGACCAACATGTCGGCCGGAACGTGGACGTCGTTGAAGTAGGTCGCATTGGTGTGGTGCGCCCCGTCGGACAGGATGATCGGCGTCCATGAATACCCGGGGTCTTTGGTGTCCACAATCAGAATCGAGATGCCCTTGTGCTTAGCAGCTTCCGGATCTGTGCGGCAGGCTAACCAGATGTAGTCCGCGTCGTGCCCGCCGGTTGTGAAGATCTTCTGGCCGTTGACGATGTACTCGTCACCATGCCGAACCGCAGTGGTACGCAGCGACGCCAAGTCGGTACCTGCTTCCGGCTCGGAGTAACCGATGGCGAAGTGGACATCACCGGACAGGATGGCCGGCAAGAACTTCCGCTTCTGCTCGTCAGTGCCATACCGTTGCAACGTCGGCCCGACAGTCTGCAGGGTCACCGCGGGCAGTGGCACATCCGCCCGGGCTGCTTCGTTGACGAAGATCGACTGCTCGACGGGGCCGAAACCTAAGCCGCCGAATTCTTTCGGCCAACCCGCGCCCAGTTTTCCGTCTGAACCCATCCGTTTGATGATCGTCCGGTAGGTCTCGTTATGCCTGTCCGCCTCCATCGCCGCCGTCTCTTCCGGCGATATCAGATTGGCGAAGTATTGCCGTAGTTCAGCTTGCAACTCACGCTGCTCGGGGGTCAGTTCGATGAACATTGCGCTCCCACCAGGTCAAGGCGATACGAAGGGCCACCCAGGAAACGGGTCAAATCCTTGATCGACGAGTAGTACCGGTGCATCGGGTAGGTGATATCCATGCCCATACCGCCGTGTAGGTGATGGCAGATCTGCATTGCGGGGGCAGCTTGCGACGTCAACCAGTAGCCCAGCACATCGAGATCCTGCGCCGCGTCCCGATCTGCGGAAAGCCGCCAGACCACCGATGTAGCAGCAAGATCCAGCGTTCGTGACGCGATATACACCTCGGCCAACTGCGCGGCAACCGTCTGGAAGGTGGACAACGGTCTACCGAACTGCTGCCGGTTGGCGACATAGTCGGCGGTCAGCCGCAGCGCGCCCGCCACTAGACCGGACGCAAACGCTCCGGTTGCCGCCAAGGCCAACTGGTTGACACGCTGAGGCGTCCCGTCGGCCAGCATGTCATCGGCGCTCACTGCGACATCGACAAAGGTGACCGTGTACTCGTCACCGCCGGATGATGACCTCGACTGGGCCAAGCGCACCCCATCGGCCGTCGCGGATACGACGACGACGCCGGTGTCGGCGGTGACGACGATCCACTTGGCTTGCCCCGCGTACGGCACCGCGACTTTCGTGCCCGTCAGCCGACCGTTCGTCAAAGTTGTAGCGGGACGGTCCGGCAGCGAAGCACCCGGTTCGTTGAGCGCGGCTGTCAATATCGTGCCGGAGGCGACACCTTCGAGGAATCGATCCTGCTGCGCAGGCGATGCCAAGTCGAGCAGCGGAATCAGTCCGAAGCCCAACGCCGCCAACGCGGGCGAAATGGTTCCACGCCTGCCGATTTCGGTGAGCGCCGTGGCGATCTCCGGCAGGCCTAGGCCGTCACCACCGAGACGGTCCGGTACTCCCAGCGCCGGCACTCCGCCGACGACCAGCGCATCCCAACTGATATCGCGTTCCAGGACTGACGTCACAACATCGGCGACAGCCTGCTGTTCCGGCTCCGGACTGAAGTCCACCCGAATACTCCTAGTTTGGTGCGTTAGTTCGCGGCAGCGCCGGTGTAGTCGACCTGCCAGTGCTTGATTCCGTTGAGCCAGCCCGAACGCAGCCGCTCGGGAGTGCCGATCGAAGTCAGGTCGGGCATGTGGTCGGCGACCGCGTTGAAGATGAGATTGATCGTCATCCTGGCGAGATTGGCGCCAATACAGAAATGCACCCCGGTTCCGCCGAAACCGACGTGCGGGTTGGGGTTGCGAAGGATGTTGAACGAGAAGGGATTCTCGAACACCTCTTCGTCGAAGTTGGCCGACCGGTAGAACATGACGACTCGCTGGCCCGCCTTGATGCTGGCGCCACCGAGTTCGGTGTCCACCGCTGCGGTGCGCTGGAATGCCGTCACGGGTGTTGCCCAACGGACGATCTCGTCTGCCGCGGTCTCGGGGCGGTCCTTCTTGTAAAGCTCCCACTGATCGGGGTTTTCGGCGAAGGCGATCATGCCGTGCGTGATCGAGTTGCGGGTGGTCTCGTTACCGGCCACCGCAAGCATCATGACGAAGAAGCCGAACTCGTCGTCGGACATCTTCTCGCCGTCGAAGTCGGCATTGATTAGCGCGGTGACGATGTCGTCGCCCGGCTCCTTGGCTTTCACCTCAGCCATGTGCATCGCGTAGGCAAGCACCTCCATCGAGGACTGCTTGGGGTCGACGTCGAACTCCGAGTCCTCATTTCCGGTCATCTCATTGGACCAGCGGAACAGCTTTTCGCGATCCTCTTGGGGGACACCCAGCAAACCAGCGATCGCCTGCAACGGCAGCTCGCAGGCAACCTGTTCGACGAAATCGCCGGTGCCCTCCGCGGCCGCGGCCTTCGCGATGCTCTGGGCGCGCTGATCCAGTTCGTCACGCAGCCGGCCGATGGACCGCGGGGTGAAGCCGCGCGAGATGATCCTGCGCAGCCGGTCGTGGTGCTCACCGTCCATGTTCAGCATGACGAACCGCTGCAGGTCGATGTCCTCGCGCGCCATATCGTCGGGGAACTGCGGGATCGCGGTGTTCTCGCGGCTCAGGTAGACATCGTTGCGCCGCGATACTTCCTTGACGTCCTTGAGCTTGGTGACGACCCAATACCCGCCATCGTTGAAACCACCTTTCCCGATAGCCTGCTCGCACCACCAGACTGGAGCGACTCGACGTAGTTCGGCCAGCTCATCTACTGGGAGACCCTTGACGCAGATGTCGGGGTCCAGCGGGTCGAAGCCCTGCGGCACGTTTGGGGCAGGCGGGGTTGGCATCTCAGTGCACTCCTCTATACGACGTTCTCTAGTGCCAGTAAAACACGGCTTCACCGCAGAAAAAAGGCGGTGCGCCATCCTCGCTTGTCAGGGTAATGGAACGTGTTCTAGCCTGACTGCATGGGTATTCCTGTCATCGTTGAAGCCACCCGGAGTCCCATCGGGAAACGCAACGGCTGGCTCTCCGGCCTACATGCCACGGAGTTGCTGGGCGCGGTTCAAAGGGCTGTTGTGGAGAAGGCCGGAATCGATCCGGCTGAGGTCGAGCAGGTGATCGGCGGCTGCGTTACGCAGTTCGGCGAACAATCCAACAACGTCACCCGAGTGGCTTGGCTGACCGCAGGTCTACCCGAACAGGTCGGCGCCACCACGATCGACTGCCAGTGCGGCAGTGCCCAGCAGGCCAACCACCTGATCGCCGGACTGATCGCGACCGGCGCGATCGACGTAGGCATCGCTTGCGGCATCGAGGCGATGAGCCGGGTGGGCCTCGGCGCCAACGCCGGCCCCGACCGCTCCCGGATTCGGGCGGCGTCCTGGGATATCGACATGCCAGACCAGTTCACTGCCGCCGAGCGCATCGCCGCCCGGCGGGGCATCACCCGCGCAGACGTCGACCATTTGGGTTTCCTCTCCCAGCAACGCGCAAAGCGGGCGTGGGACGAGCACCGGTTCGACCGGGAGATCTCCCCGATTGAGGCACCGGTGCTCGACGAGAACAAGCAACCCACCGCCGACCGGCACATGGTCAGTCGGGACCAGGGGCTGCGCGATACCACCGTCGAGGCACTGGCCTCGCTGAAACCTGTCATCGAAGGCGGTATTCACACGGCGGGCACATCGTCGCAGATTTCCGACGGCGCGGCTGCTGTGCTGTGGATGGACGAAGACAAAGCCAAAGCTCTTGGGCTGCGGCCACGCGCCCGGATCATCAGCCAGGCGTTGGTCGGCGCAGAGCCGTACTACCACCTCGACGGCCCTGTGCAATCGACCGCGCGGGTCTTGGAGAAGGCCGGCATGAAGATGGGCGATATCGACATCGTCGAGATCAACGAAGCGTTCGCTTCGGTGGTGCTGAGCTGGGCACAGGTGCACGACGCCGACATGGAGAAGGTGAACGTCAACGGCGGTGCGATCGCGCTGGGCCATCCAGTCGGCAGCACCGGAAGCCGTTTGATCACAACGGCATTGCACGAACTTGAACGCACCGACCAAACGACCGCGCTGATAACCATGTGCGCCGGCGGCGCGCTGTCCACTGGCACCATCATCGAACGGATCTGATATGGCGAACCAGGGTGAGCGTCAAGGCGGAGCTTCTGACACCGAGCGGATCGCCGCCGCGCAGGCCTATATCGACGCACTGGTGAGCCACGACGGCGACTCCGTACCGTTCGCGCCAGACTGCACCAGGATCGAGCAGGGATTCAAGAACGGATTCTCCGGAAACCACCTGCGCCGCAGCTTGAATCGCGGACCCCAATACCGTGTGATCGGCGCAACGACCACTCCGGAATACACCATCGTCGGCGATGAGGTGCGCGCCAATTACATGGTGTTGACCAAGCTTTCACTGGCCGGGCGCCGGATGGCCGCCCGGGTTGATGAAACGTTCGTCATCCCCGCCTCCGACGGATTGATCCACCACATCGTGGTGAAGTTCCACCCGACGATTCAACGCTGACCCGAGGGAGTGCCGATATGGCCGCCGATCCGCCGCGCGCGCTGAATTCGCCGCAGACCGACCACATCATCAAGTGGATGTCGCGAATCACCTCGATGCTTTACAAGCGCACCAACGGCAAGATCGGCGGGAAGTTCCTCAAGGGCTCACCGGTGGCGTTGCTCACGACGATCGGCCGAAAGACCGGTGAGCCGCGGGTCAGCCCGCTGCTATACCTGCGTGAGGGCAATCGAGTGATCATCGCGGCCTCGCGGGCGGGCTCGGAGAAGCATCCGATGTGGTACCTGAACCTCAAGGCGAACCCGAACGTCACCATCCAGATCAAGGGCGAGGTGCTTTCGCTGACCGCCCGGGAGGCTACCGAGCAAGAGCGGTCCGAGTACTGGCCGAAACTGGTCGCGATGTACTCCAGCTTCGAGGACTACCAGTCCTGGACCGATCGGGTTATTCCGATCCTGATCTGCGACCCGGTTTAGCCGCACCACCAGACACAAAGTGCCCGACACGCCTTGGCGTGTCGGGCACTTTGTGTCTGTTCGCGGGTTACTTCGACTTGGCTGCGCCGTGAGCCCTCGCCGAGTGTCCGCCACCCGAAGAGTTGGAGCCGCCGGGGCCGTTAGAAGCGCCGGAGTTGTCCGAGCTGGCCGAGTTGTCCGAGCTGGCCGAGTTGTCAGTTGCGGCAGCCGAGCTGGCGGGAGCGCTCGCACGCTTCCCTGCCCGCGGAGACAAACCAGCGGGCTTGGGCGTCTCTGCCGGTGCGGCGCTAGGAGCGTCAGCCTCAGGTGCACTGGGGGCCTCAACCGCTGCGGCGCTCTTCAAGGCCACCGGAGTCGAGGCAGCGCTAGCCGCGGCGAGCGGAGTGGTGATCACCGGGTAGCCGGTGTTCCCAGAAGGAGTGCTGATCGCGTTGGCGATCGTGCTGATCGTCGACTGGCCCAGGAAGCGCAAGCTCGGGACCGAGACGCCTTCGTCGGTGTACCCGTAACCCGGACCAACAGTCAGGTTGACCAGCGCGCCCAGGATGCTGGCGTCACCGGGGCCGAGGGTGCCGTCAATGACTGCGTTCCAAGCGCCTTCGAAATTCAGGCTGGTGAGTGCGTTGATCGTACTCGTCACAACGCCGATCGTGGTCTGCGCCAGGGCTTGGGCAACTCCGACTACCTCGTTGACCCACTGACTCGCGAGGCCCGGAATCTCGCCCACTAGGGCGACGACGTTGGTGAACACGTTCTGCGGCCCTTGAAGGACACCGGTGATGGCTGTCTGCGCAGCAGCGAGCAGCGGCTGAATCGTGTAGTTGTACAGGGTGGTCAGAGCTTCGGAAACCTGGCCGGACAGCAACTGCTGGGTGGCCTCGATCAGACCCTGCGGGAGGTTCCAGACACCTTCGCTGACGATGTAGGCCGATGAACCGAGGGCGTAGATGGCGTCACCAATGTTGGTGGAACCGTTATAACCAAGGTTCGTGATGATCGGCAGCGCCTGGAAGATGAATTCCGGGATCATCCCCACATAGGAGATGTAGGGATCACCGTCCGGGTACTGGAGGACGTTGGGGTACCCGTCTTGGTCGATGTAGGTCAGGTTGTCGGTAAAGCTGTAGTTGAAGTCATCGCCGATGAACAGCGTTTGAATGAGCTCCGACAGCGGGTTGTCAAAGCCTGTCAGGGCCACAGCAGCGGACGACGGCATCCGCAGCTCAGGCAGCTGGATATGCGGCTGCGTGACTGGCGTCATCGCGATGGCGGTCGCACCGACAAGAGCGGCGGTACCCGCGGTCAGCTGCGAGCGGAGTGAAATCAGCATTTTCGTCGCTCCTAAGTTAAGTCACCCTGGAAAGCCGAACATACCTGAGAAAAACCTGAGGAACAATAAGCTCGCCGTACCAATTTCAACGGAAGTCTTTGGGCGGTGCCAGTCGGCGCTATGCGCCGAATACCGGTACCGGCGGGCTCGCCTGGGCCAGCAGATCCTCCACCACAGGGCCCAGTTCGGCAGGATCCCACCGCGCGCCCTTGTCCGCCTGTGGGCCATGCGTCCAGCCTTGGGCAACCCGCACGATCCCGCCTTCGACTTCGAACACCCGCCCGGTCACATTGCGGGACTCGACGCTGCCCAGCCACACCACCAACGGCGAAACATTCTCCGGCGCCATCACGTCGAAACCTTCGCCGGGCTTGGCCATCATCTCGGCGAATACGTTCTCAGTCATACGGGTTCGCGCCGCCGGAGCGATAGCATTCGCCGTCACGCCGTACCGGCCCATTTCGGCGGCGGAAACCAATGTCAGACCAGCGATTCCTGCCTTCGCGGCACTGTAGTTGCCTTGCCCGACGCTGCCCTGAAGCCCCGCACCCGAGCTGGTGTTGATGATCCGGGCATTCAGCGTATCGGCGCCGACCTTGCCGTCCTTGACCAACCCACGCCAATACGCGCCGGCATGCCGAGTAGTGGCGAAGTGCCCCTTCAGGTGCACGGCGATGACGGCGTCGAACTCTTCTTCGCTGGTGTTCGCGATCATCCGGTCCCGGACAATGCCCGCATTGTTGACCAGGACGTCGAGCCCACCGAAGGTGTCGACCGCGGTGTCAATCAGTCCCGCGGCCGCATCCCAGTCCGCGATGTTGGCACCGCTGGCGACGGCTTCTCCACCAGCGGCGACGATTTCGTCGACAACCGACTGCGCCGCACTGCCACCACCTGCGGGTGACCCATCCAAACCGACACCAATGTCGTTGACCACGACACGGGCACCAGCTGCCGCGAAGGCCAACGCGTGCGCCCGCCCAATGCCGCCGCCGGCACCGGTGACAATGACGACCCGACCGTCAAGCAATCCCATTACCGCCCCTTTCCGAACTACTTGTTTGCATCTGAGGCGGCCAGATAGGGCGGCGGCTCGCCGCCGCCGTGAACCGCCATCGTGGTGCCGCTGACGTACGAAGCCGCATCAGAGGCGAGGAATGCTGTTACCCAACCTATTTCGGCAGGCTTTGCCAATCTGCCGAGCGGCACGGTGGCCGCAACTGCGGCCTGCGACTCTTTGTCCCCATAGAACAGTTCCACCTGTTCGGTCTCGACGAGTCCCACGACGACAGCGTTGACCCGGACTTTTGGTGCCCACTCCATTGCTAGCGACGCGGTCAGGCTGTCCACGCCAGCTTTGGCGGCGCCATAGGCGGCAGTACCGGGAGACGGACGGCGCCCACTGACGCTCGAAATCGAAATGATCGCCCCGCCGTTGGCCTGTGTCTGCATGACAGCGTTTGCCGCCTGCGAAACATGCAACATGCCAAGCAGATTCAGATCGATGACCTTCTGGTGGAACCTTGGTGACGCGTCAGCGGCCAAAGCGTAGGGCGCCCCACCGGCGTTGTTCACCACCACATCAAGGTGGCCGTATCGACCGACAATCGCATCGATGAGCCCGGCGACCGCATCAGGGTCGCGGACGTCGCAGCTATGAAAGTCGTACGGCAGGCCCTCGACTGGACGCCGCGCACAGGTCACCACTGTCGCACCTTGTCCGGCGAACACGGCACTGATCCCAGCACCGACCCCTCGGACTCCGCCGGTCACCAAAACCACGCGCCCCGCGAGGTTGAGGCTGATATCAGTGGCATCCGGCACTGTGCTAGCGTACCAAGCAAGTGCTTGCTCAGGTAATTGCCCCCGTCAGGAAGTGCCAATGACGATCACCTCCAGCACCGTTGAACCCGGCATCGTCGCGGTCACGGTCAACTACCCACCCGTTAACGCGATCCCTTCCCGCGGCTGGTTCGAACTCGGCGATGTAATCACCGCCGTCGGTCGCGATCCGGAAACTCACGTCGTCATCCTTCGGGCAGAGGGCCGTGGGTTCAACGCCGGTGTCGACATCAAGGAGATGCAGCGGAGCGAAGGCTTCACCGCCTTGATCGACGCCAATCGCGGTTGCTACGAAGCGTTCCGCGCAGTCTACGAATGCGCAGTCCCGGTGGTCGCGGCGGTGAACGGCTTCTGTGTCGGCGGCGGGATCGGCCTAGTGGGTAACGCCGACGTCATCGTCGCTTCCGACGACGCCGTGTTCGGACTGCCCGAGGTGGAACGCGGTGCATTGGGTGCAGCCACCCATCTGTCCCGGCTCGTCCCCCAGCACATGATGCGGCGGTTGTTCTTCACCGCCGCCACTGTCGACGCGGCCACGTTGCATCATTTCGGCTCGGTCCACGAAGTGGTACCCCGAGCCGAACTGGATGACGCTGCGCTGCGTGTTGCCCGCGACATCTCCATCAAGGACACCCGAGTCATTCGCGCCGCCAAGGAAGCCTTGAACCTCATCGACGTGCAACGGGTGAATTCCAGTTACCGCATGGAGCAAGGGTTCACCTTCGAGCTCAACCTCTCTGGTGTGTCCGACGAACACCGCGACAGCTTCGCCGGCACCTCGAAGAGCGAGAAATCATGAAAGACAAGCGCACTACGCTTGACGACGCGGTCTCCGAGATCACCAGCGGAATGACTATCGGGATCGGCGGCTGGGGCTCCCGACGCAAACCGATGGCATTCGTCCGGGCGCTGTTACGTACCGACGTCACCGACCTCACCGTCGTCACCTACGGCGGGCCGGATATCGGGCTGTTGTGTTCGGCAGGCAAGGTCAAGAAGGTCTATTACGGCTTCGTCTCACTGGATTCGCCACCGTTCTACGATCCGTGGTTTTCGAAGGCCCGTACGACCGGGGCGATCGTGGCCCGCGAGATGGACGAGGGCATGCTGCGCTGCGGATTGCAGGCCGCCGCACAACGGTTGCCGTTCTTGCCAATTCGCGCCGGGTTAGGCAGCTCGGTGCCGGATTTCTGGGATGGTGAGCTCCAGACGGTGACGAGCCCGTACCCCACCGCGGACGGTGGGCCGGAGACGCTGATCGCGATGCCCGCTCTGCGACTTGATGCTTCGTTCGTACATCTGAATCTCGGCGACAAACACGGCAACGCCGCCTACACCGGCATCGACCCCTACTTCGACGATCTGTTTCTGATGGCCGCAGATCGCCGCTACCTCTCGGTTGACCGTGTGGTGCTCACCGACGAGTTGATCAAATCGGTTCCACCCCAGGCACTCCTAGTCAACCGGATGATGGTCGACCATTTGGTGGAAGCACCGAACGGCGCCCACTTCACCACAGCGGAGCCGGATTACCCGCGTGACGAGAAGTTCCAGCGGCACTACGCGCAAGCCGCTGGCGAAGAAGCAACCTGGCAGACATTCGTCGACACCTACCTTTCTGGCAGTGAATCCGACTACCAGGCAGCGGTGCGCCGCTTCACCACGGAGGCATCAATATGATTCAGGTGAGCCGATCCGAAGTGTGTGTCGTCGCGTGCGCCGAACTGTTCCGCGACGCGGGCGAGATCATGGTCAGTCCGATGGCGACCATGGTGTCCATCGGCGCACGCCTGGCGCGACGGACGTTCGCCCCCGACATCCTGCTGTCCGACGGTGAAGCCCGATTGCTCGCTGACACACCGGCAATCGGGGCCACCGGTGCCATCGAGGGCTGGATGCCCTTCGGCCGGGTGTTCGAGACGCTGGCATGGGGCCGGCGACATGTCGTCATGGGTGCCAACCAGATCGACCGCCACGGCAACCAGAACTTGTCGGCTTTCGGACCCCTGCAACACCCGACGCGGCAGATGTTCGGGGTCCGCGGCGCACCCGGCAACACCATTAACCATGCCACCAGCTACTGGGTGGGCAACCACTCGAAGCGGGTATTCGGCGACAGCGTCGACGTGATCTCCGGAATCGGCTGGGACAAAGTCGATCCGAATAACCCCGCCTACCGCTTTGTGAACATCAATCGGGTCATCACCAATCTCGGGGTATTCGACTTCGGCGGTCCGGACCACACGATGCGCGCTCTGTCACTCCACCCCGGGGTGGAGCCCGACGACGTGCGGGCCAATACGTCCTTCGACGTGTACGGCC
This sequence comes from Mycobacterium sp., assembly GCA_965279745.1. Taxonomy (GTDB): domain Bacteria; phylum Actinomycetota; class Actinomycetes; order Mycobacteriales; family Mycobacteriaceae; genus Mycobacterium. The sequence goes on along the minus strand of OZ257262.1, from coordinate 3,629,511 downwards.
TTGGCGACGCCGGCCGCACCCGCCTGGCCACCGGCGCCGAACTCGAGTTGATCCGCGAGATCGATCCGAAGGGGTTGCGCGACAAAGAGATAAAGCTGTGAGACTCCACACGCCCCTCACTGAGCTGATTGGCATCGAACATCCCGTCGTGCAGACCGGCATGGGATGGGTCGCCGGCGCCAGGCTGGTCGCGGCTACGTCCAACGCGGGCGGACTCGGCATCCTGGCCTCTGCCACCATGACGATCGACGAACTCTCGACCGCGATCACCAAGGTGAAGGCGGCGACGGACCGGCCATTCGGGGTCAACATGCGCGCCGACGCGGCGGATGCTGGAGACCGCGTCGAGTTGATGATTCGCGAAGGCGTAAAGGTGGCGTCATTCGCCCTGGCGCCCAAGCAGGAGCTCATCGCGCGTCTCAAAGATGCCGGCTCGGTGGTGATCCCGTCGATCGGTGCGGCCAAACATGCCCGCAAGGTGGCCGGCTGGGGCGCAGACGCCGTGATCGTGCAGGGCGGTGAAGGCGGTGGTCACACCGGTCCCGTTGCGACCACCCTGCTGCTGCCGTCAGTTCTGGACGCCGTCGACATACCCGTCATCGCGGCGGGCGGCTTCTTCGACGGGCGCGGGCTTGCTGCTGCCCTGTCCTACGGCGCTGCCGGCGTCGCCATGGGAACCCGGTTCCTGTTGACATCGGACTCGACGGTGCCGGATTCGGTAAAGCAGCAGTACCTGCGTGCGGAGTTGAATGGGACCGTGGTCTCCACCCGAGTGGACGGGATGCCCCACCGCGTGTTGCGCACCGGGCTGGTTGAGAAGCTCGAGAGCGGATCGCGGGTGCGCGGCTTCACGGCCGCGATCCGCAACGCGGCGAAGTTTAAGAAAATGTCGCAGATGACCTGGCCGTCGATGATGCGCGACGGGCTCGCGATGCGGCACGGCAAGGACTTGACCTGGTCCCAGGTAGTGATGGCCGCGAACACCCCGATGCTGCTGCGCGCTGGCCTGGTCGAGGGCAATACCGATGCCGGCGTTCTGGCATCGGGCCAGGTAGCGGGTATCATCGAGGACCTACCGTCGTGCGCCGAACTGATCGAGAAAATCGTCAGCGACGCCGTTGCCCATCTTCAGGCCGCATCGGCACTGGTGAGCAGTTAAGCAAATGGCTTATTGTCGGCAAAATAAGGTTTCTTACTAAATTGCCAATAAATGAAGCTATGTTCTTCATGTGACCGTCATGAGCCCAGGTGTTCCGGCGACGATAGCGACAGTGCTGGGCGACATAGTCGGATCTCGCCGGTCCCCTGACCGCACTGCGTTGCACCGGGACCTCGATGACGCCCTTCGCGACGTGGCGGCGTTCGCCATCGACCCGCCCGCCTTCACGGTCGGCGATGAGTTTCAGGGCAGCTATCCGACCGTCGGCGCAGCGATCGACGCGGCGCTGACAGTGCGGCTTGCCGTCGCCCCCGATATCGACATCAGGTTCGGCATCGGATGGGGCGAAGTGACGATCCTCGATCCAGAGACCGGTATTCAGGACGGGCCGGGGTGGTGGTCGGCACGCGAGGCAATCGAATGGACCAAGGCAGCCCAAGAGCAGCCGGCGCTGGCCAGTGTCCGCACCACCTACCGCACCACCGCAGACAGCGGACCCAACCTCGACGCCGTCAACGCCGCCCTGCTGTGCCGGGACCACCTTCTTGCGTCAGTCGACGCGCGCTCGCTACGACTGCTTCGCGGTCTGCGGGAAGGAAAGACGAAGAAGGAACTGGCACTACACGAAGGAATCAGCGCGTCGGCGGTATCTCAGCGCAGCGCGCGTTACGGCCTGGACCTGTTGGTGTCGGCGTCAGAGCATCTGAGAGCTTTGGCCTGACCGGAAGATCACGGCTGCGCGACGATCGGCACGTCCAACTTGATGTTGGAGATGTTGACCAGCCCAAACGAGGTGAGGTTCCAGAACGCCGTTGCCGAACTGGTGATCTGCAGGGTCAACGAATCGGCGGACCCGTACGCCGTATAGGCGATGTTCGCCATCGGAATCTCGACCGAGTACTGCCGGCCGTCCAACGTCACCGGCACCGGAGTGTTGATGTTTCCGACCACCAAACCCGTTGCATTGTCTACCAATTGGGCGAACACGAACCGGCTGCTGCCTAGTCCGGTGTAAGTGAAGCTCAGGTTCGGAGCCCCAGCGATCTCAGTTCCAACGGGGATCTCCACATCGACGTTAAGCGCATTGCGCGCCTCAGCAGCTTGCGCAAAGCTCAGCGGGAAGGGAGCAGCAGATTGTGGACCCGACCCGCCGATGAACGGGACGATACCCAGCACCCCGCCATGGTTTTCGTAAGTCAGCGGATCAGGATTGTTGAATCCAGCTTCGTAGGGCATCAAGTCAGAGGTGAAGTGCCCACCCTTCTGGTCGAACCACTGGAAATCCGGAATCGTGTCAGCCGGTGTGCCGGTACCGGCGACGTACTGGTCCAGCCACTTGAGGTTGTTTTGCAGAAGAACCTCGTCCTGTAACGGGTTGATCGGGGTATCGCAACCACCATGACCACCACAGAACCAGGTCATCTTGTTCGGCGTCTGCGGGTTCGCGGTGGCGATCTGCTCAGAGTTGGTTATCGCTTCCTGCAACGGAAACAGGACATCTGTTGTCCCGGAGACGATCTGCGTCGGAATATCGATGTTGTTCACCAGCACGGTCGAGCCGCTACCAGCGAGAAACGCCTGTGAACTCCCACTGAGGAGGCCCACCAAATCGCCAGTCAACACGGCCTGGCCGAACTGCGCGTTGAAGTGTGCGCCATTCAGCAGAAGGATGCCCAACAACATCGTTCCCCAGGACGTCCTGAAAGCGCCGTCTGGATACAGCGACTCGACGAGCGAATTCCAGGTGATCGTCGGCACGATTGCATCGATGCGCCTGTCGGGGGTCCCCGCGGTGGCCAGCTGAATTCCGCCGCCGTACGACGGGCCGACCATGCCCAGCAATGGATCATCGGGGGATTCCATCGAGATCTGGCTCATCGCGGGGTTTGCTGAGCCGATCGCCCAAGAAATGATCGACGACGCATCCCGGCCCTCCCAGAAGGGGTTGTCCCACTGCAGGATTCCTTCGGACGCATGCTCCCCACGCGGATCCCAACTGATCACGTTGTACCCGCCGCCGCCGTCATAGCCACCGGGAGTGCTGTCGGTGCGCAACGTTGCGAGACCCGGGTTGCGACCCGAGCCGGGTCCGAAGGTGCTGTCCGGATCGGTCTCCCCCGCGAAGCCCAGGCCCGGTCCGTCGAGCACAAGCGGTGCGGAATCCACATCACCGGTCGCCACATTTACGGCGGGGAAATAGTTCACGCTGATCAAGGTGCCGTCGAAGGACGGCATCTTGTAGGTGAACGCGACCGGCCGGCCAGCGGCAAGCGAGCTCGGGTTCTCGTTGAACTCAACCACCTGCGAAGCGCCGATGATCGGCGCGAGCAACTGATTCAGGATCGGTATCTGGTGCAGGGTCGTCAACAGATTCGGCACCAGCAACCCGATGAGCGGGATGTTGGTCAGAAATTCATCGAACCCGGTGGTCTCGGCAACCAGAATACTGAATTGCTCATTCTCGGAGGCATCCGTCAACGTCGATCCATAAGCAAGATAAGAGAACTGGCCCTGAGTACCCGCCGCGGCGAAGGTGACCTTCCCACCGAGGCTTGGCGCGTCGATCAAGGTGTAAGTCAGAGGTAGGCCCCTTGTCGAGGTGGCGCCGACGGTTCCGCGCAGGATTCCGTCAACCCACTGCACGTCCGGGTTGGTAATGATCGAGTTGTTCGCAGCGGCCGCGGCCGTAGAAGCGGTGGTGGCCGCGTCCCGGCGGGTGAAGGCCAACCCAACCCATTCCATCGGTGAATCCTTGGGTGTAACCGGATTCGGGGACACTCGCCGCGCCGGGGTGTTCGGCTCCACCTTCGGGCGACTGGTGGCTTTCACACTGTGGGCACTCACGCTGTTGGCACCGCGCGCGGGTCTGGCCTTGACACCGGATTTGGAGCTTGGCGGTGAGCCCGGGGAGGAGCCCGGGGAGGATGCGCCAGATGACCCGTCCGCCCATGCGATGCCCGGACCGGAGAGCAGCGCAATCCCCACACCTAGGGCAATCGCCAGACCACCGACCCTGCCAACGTTATTCCCAGCAGCCATCTCCACCCCTCACTTTCCAGCACGTGAAGCGGAGGCTAACCGCGCCGGCTGGGGCGCGTGAGGGAATTGCAACTGCGTTGAATTCTATTGGAATTCGGCACAATTTCACCGCCTATGGGCGGTTGCCGACTGTCGCCAGCGACTACAGCCGTTCGATGATCGTCACGTTCGCGGTGCCACCGCCCTCGCACATCGTCTGCAAGCCGTATCGACCGCCAGTGCGCTCGAGCTCATTGAGCATGGTCGCGAACAGCTTCGCTCCGGTAGCCCCAAGTGGGTGACCGAGAGCAATCGCCCCGCCGTTCGGATTGACCTTCTCTGGGTCAGCTTTGGTCTCCTTGAGCCACGCCAGCACGACAGGTGCGAAGGCCTCATTGATCTCGACCACGTCAATGTCGGCAATCGTGAGGCCAGCCTTCTCCAATGCGTACCGGGTGGCCGGGATCGGACCGGTGAGCATGAAGACCGGATCGGCACCACGCGCGCTGATGTGATGAATGCGGGCCCGGGGCGTCAGATTGTGCTCCTTGACGGCCTCTTCGGATGCCAGCAGCACGGCGCTGGCGCCGTCCGAAATCTGGCTGGCCATTGCCGCCGTCAGCCGGCCACCCTCGCGGAGCGGCTGCAGTCCGGCCATCTTCTCCATGCTCGACTGGCGCGGGCCTTCGTCGATGCGAAAGTCCCCGACGGGGATGATCTCGTTCTCAAAGTGGCCGCCTTTAATCGCAGCGAAGGCCTTCTCGTGGCTTCCGAGTGCGAACTCCTCCATATCCCGGCGGGAGATGTCCCACTTCTCGGCGATCATCTCCGCCCCGCGGAACTGCGAGATCTCCTGATCGCCGTAGCGGTGCAACCAGTTGTCCGACTCGTTAGTCGGCGAGGTAAAGCCGAACTGCTCAGCCACGAGCATGGCCGACGAGATCGGAATGCGACTCATGTTCTGCATGCCACCGGCCAGAATCAGATCGGCCGTCCCAGCCATGATGGCTTGTGAACCAAAGGAAATCGCCTGTTGGCTGGAGCCGCACTGCCGGTCGACCGTCACCCCCGGGACCTCCTCGGGGTAGCCGGCCGCCAACCAAGTGTTGCGGCCGATGTTCCCGGCCTGCGGGCCGATGGCGTCGAGACAACCGACGATGACGTCGTCGACGGCGCCCGGGTCCACATCGACCCGTTCGAAGATGCCGTGGAACGCGGCAACCCCGAGGTCTATTGGATGAACGCCGGCCAGCGAACCGTTGCGCTTGCCGACCGGGGTGCGCACCGCGTCGATGACATATGCCTGGGCCCGTTGGGTCGCCATGTTTTCAGTCTCCTTCAGATCGGATGGTGATGCCGCCGAGAACGATGGCAAGGTATTGGCGGCCAACATCTTCGGCTGCCAGTGGTCCGCCGGGCTGATACCAGCGCACCGAAACCCAGGTGGTGTCACGGATGAACCGGTACACCAGGTCGACATCGATGTCCGGGCGGAAGTAGCCCTGTTCGATGCCTTCGTTGAGGACGCCGACCCACATCTCACGCTGTGCCTTGTTGCGCTCTTCCAAATAGGAGAACTGGGGCTGCAACGAGAGGCGCTTCGCTTCGTCCTGATAGATGACGACCTGGGCGTGGCGATGTTCGATAGCATCGAAAGAGGCCATGAACAGCCCTTCCAACCGCGCCATCGGATTCGGCTCCGTGTCAACGATGTGCTGGTAACGCTCGAACAGCCAGTCCAAGAAGCCACGCAGCACCTCATCGACCATCGCCTCTTTCGAGGAAAAATGGTGGTAGAGGCTGCCGGAGAGGATTCCGGCCGCGTCGGCGATGTCTCTGACAGTGGTGGCTCGAAGACCCCGGTCAGCGAACATCGTCGCGGCGAGGTCGAGAAGCTCGTCGCGACGGCTGACTCCAGCAGATGTCATGGGTGCTGGCTCGATATCGAAATCACCTCGCCGGTGAGATAACTCGAATAGTCACTGGCCAGGAAGGCGATAGTGGCGGCCACCTCCCAGGGCTCGGCCGCCCGGCCGAATGCCTCGCCCTGGGACAATCGGTCCAGAAGGTCCGCGGAACTGGCCTTCTCCAGGAACTTGTGCCGCGCAATACTCGGTGACACCGCGTTGATACGCACGCCCCACTCGACGGCTTCAATTGCACTGCAACGGGTTAACGCCATGACTCCAGCTTTGGCCGCGGCGTAATGGGACTGCGAATGCTGAGCTCGCCAGCCCAGCACACTCGCATTGTTGACGATCACTCCGCCGTGCCCGGCGTCCCGGAAGTAGCGCAGAGCGGCTCGGGTAGCCCGCATCACCGACGTCAAGGTCACATTCAGGACCCGGTCCCATTCGTCGTCCGTCATATCGATGACCGGGGTCTGCCCACCCAGACCGGCATTGTTCACCAGAACGTCGAGGCGACCCATCCGCTCAGCCGTGGCAGCGATCAGCGCGTCGACTTGCCGGGTTGAGGTGACATCGCAAACCATGCTCTCGACACGGCCCAGGCCCAATTCGGTCAACTGATCGCGGGTTTCATTGAGTCGGCGCTCGTGATGGTCGGAAATCAGCACGTCGGCGCCTTCGGCCAGCGCACGGCGTGCGGTGGCCGAACCGATACCGGTGCCGGCCGCCGCCGTCACCACCACAACTTTCCCGGCCAGAAGTCCGTGCCCGCTGATCTCGTCTGGCGCGATGCCCAGTGACGTCACTGACCTTTTACCTCTCGTGGTAGGCCGAGCACCCGCTCGGCAATGATGTTGCGTTGAATCTCGTTGGAACCGCCGTAGATCGTGTCAGCCCGCGAGAAGAGGAACAGGCGCTGCCATTCGTCGAATTCACCACCGACTGTGTAGAGACCGGCCTTGCCTCTGATCTCCATAGCCAGCTCGCCGAGGTCACGATGCCAGTTGGCCCACAACAGTTTCGACACGTTGTCCTGGCCAGGCAGCTCGACATCCATAGTCGCCATCGCGTAGGACCGCATGGTCTGTAATCCTGCCCAGGAGCGCGTCAGCTGCTCCCGGATCCGCGGATCATCAATGGCCCCGTTGTTCTTCGCCAGCTCGATGATCCCGGAAAGTTCACGGGCATAACGAATCTGCTGCCCCAGTGTTGACACACCCCGCTCGAAGGTCAGCGTCCCCATCGCCACACGCCATCCGTCACCCGGTTGCCCGACTACGAGATCGGCGTCGGTGCGGGCATCGGTGAAGAACACTTCGTTGAATTCGGAGTCGCCGGTCAGCTGGATGATCGGACGGATCTCGACGCCCGGCTGGTCCAGCGGCACCAGCAGATACGACAGCCCGGCGTGCCGTTTGGAGCCCCTCTCCGAACGGGCAATCACGAAGCACCACTGTGCCCAGTGCGCCAGCGATGTCCACACCTTCTGGCCGTTGATCACCCATTCGTCGCCGTCCAAGACGGCTGAGGTCGACACGTTGGCGAGGTCGCTGCCGGCACCGGGTTCGGAGTAGCCCTGACTCCACAATTCGGTGACATCGAGGATGTGGGGCAGGAAGCGCTGCTGTTGTTCGGTGGTGCCGTAGGCGATCAGAGTTGGCCCGAGTAGTTCTTCACCGAAGTGGTTGACCTTGTCAGGGGCGTCCGCCAGTGCGTACTCCTCATAGAACGCAACCCGGTGGGCCACGGACAGCCCCCGGCCGCCGTGTTCCACCGGCCAGCCCAGGCAGGTCAGCCCTGCGGCCGCGAGATGACGGTTCCAGGACAGGCGCTCTTTGAACGCTTCGTGCTCCCGCCCCGGGCCACCGAGCCCCTTAAGCGCGGCGAACTCGCCGACCAGGTTCGCGGCCAGCCAATCGCGGACCTCCGCCCGGAACTCGTCGACCGTGATCACCCTTGTAGGCTAACCTACCAAGCACTTGCTTGTTCGCAGAGGAGTATTGATGACCAGGGCCAGCGGGCGGGAACGTGGTGACGCGGGTTCGAGCCCGCTGCACACCACGCCCGCGGTCCTGGACCGAATGGCCCGCGATCTGCCCGATCACCCCGCCCTGATCACCGAGGATCGCAGCTTTACCTTCGCCGAGCTCCGCGCAGAAGTGCGCCGTGCCGCAGGCGCCATGATCGGCATCGGAATCGAATCGGGCGACCGGATTGCCATCTGGTCACCGAACACCTGGCACTGGGTGATCGCCTGTCTGGCCACGCACTACGCGGGCGGCGTTGTGGTCCCGCTGAATACCCGCTATACCGCAGACGAGGCCGCCGACATCGTCGCGCGCAGCGGTGCCCGACTGCTCGTCGCAATGGGTCGTTTCCTCGGCGTCGACCAGCTAGGCGACCTCGATCGCGAAGCACTCCCACTGTTGCGACACGTCGTACGGGTGCCGGTGGAGGTGGACTCCGTCGCCTGGCCAGACAGCTGGGATTCCTTTGTTACGGGTCCGCAGGCTTCGCCATCGGAAGTCGACGCCCGCGCCGCGGCCGTCGGCCCAGCCGATCTCTCCGACATCTTGTTCACTTCCGGAACGACAGGCCGCAGCAAAGGTGTGCTCAGCGCACATCGGCAGTCGTTGTCAGCGTCCGCATCGTGGGCCGAATGCGGTCAGATCACCAGCGCCGACCGCTACCTGTGTATCAACCCGTTCTTCCACAACTTCGGCTACAAGGCCGGGATCCTGGCCTGCTTGCAGACCGGCGCGACCCTCATCCCACAACTGACGTTCGATCCCGAGCGCACCATGGCGATCGTTGCCGAACAGCGCATCACGGTATTGCCCGGGCCGCCCACCATCTTCCAGACCTTGCTCGACCACCCGGCGCGCAAGGAATACGACCTCACGTCGCTGCGGTTCGCGGTCACCGGCGCGGCCACTGTTCCGGTAGTGCTGATCGAACGGATGCAGAGCGAACTCGACTTCGATGTCGTGCTGACTGCCTACGGGCTCACCGAGGCCACCGGATTCGGCACCATGTGCCGCTCAAGCGATGACGCGGCTACCGTGGCCACCACGTGCGGTCGCCCCATCGCTGGATTCGAATTGCGAATCGCTGCAACCGATGACGCTGATTCGGGAGAGGTCCTGCTCCGCGGTCCGAACGTGATGCTGGGCTACCTCGATGATCCGGCGGCCACGGCTGCCGCTATTGATAGCGACGGCTGGCTGCACACCGGTGATGTGGGCACAGTGGATGATGCCGGGAATCTCCGGATTACCGACCGCCTCAAGGACATGTACATCTGCGGTGGGTTCAACGTCTACCCGGCCGAGGTCGAGCAGGTGCTAGCGCGAATGAATGAGGTGGCCGACGTCGCCGTCATCGGGGTTCCCGATGATCGTCTCGGCGAGGTCGGCAAGGCGTTCATCGTGCGCCGTTCCGATGTCAGCCTCGATGAAGAGGACGTGATCGCCTACACCCGCAGGCATCTGGCGAATTTCAAGACCCCACGGTCTGTTGTCTTTATCACCGAGCTGCCCCGTAATCCCGGCGGCAAAGTGCTCAAACCCACACTGCGGGAGATGGTTTGATGGATCTCACCTACGACGCCGTAACCTGCGGATTTCAGGCCGAAGTGCGCCAGTTCCTCGCCGATAACAAGTCCGCTTTCCCCACCGAGTCCTATGACACCGCCGCGGGCTTCGAACAGCACCGGCGCTGGGATCGAGTCTTGTTCGATGCAGGTTTGTCGGTCGTCACCTGGCCGGAGAAGTATGGCGGCCGCGACGCAACCCTGCTGCAGTGGGTCGTCTTTGAAGAAGAGTACTTCCGTTCCGGCGCGCCTGGCCGAGCCAGCGCGAACGGAATCTCCATGCTGGCACCCACCCTTTTCGCGCACGGAACCGAAGAGCAACTCGACCGTGTGCTGTCGAAAATGGCTAGCGGCGAAGAGATCTGGGCCCAAGCTTGGTCTGAGCCCGATTCCGGAAGCGACCTGGCATCACTGCGATCAACCGCAACTGCGACCGACGGCGGCTGGCTGCTCAACGGTCAGAAGATCTGGAGCTCTCGGGCGCCGTTCGGGGAAAGGGCATTCGGACTGTTCAGATCGGATGCCGAAGCGAAGCGCCATCGGGGGCTCACGTATTTCATGTTCGACCTGAAGGCCAAGGGAGTCACTGTTCGCCCAATCCGGCAGCTCGGTGGCGATACCGGCTTCGGCGAGATCTTTCTGGACGACGTTTTCGTACCCGATCACGACGTGATCGGACGAGTACACGACGGCTGGCGCGCCGCAATGAGTACGTCCAGCAATGAACGCGGAATGTCCCTGCGGAGTCCGGCCCGCTTCCTGGCGCCCGCAGAGCGACTTGTGAAGGCATGGAAGGAGGGCCAGGCGAATCCCGTTTTCGCCGAACGAGTTGCCGATGCGTGGATCAAGGCACAGGCCTATCGACTGCACACCTTCGGGACTGTGACTCGGCTGGCTGCGGGCGGCGAACTGGGTGCGGAATCGTCGGTCACGAAGGTGTTCTGGTCGGAACTCGACGTGGCGATCCACCAGACCGCCCTGGACCTGCGCGGTGCCGACGGCGAGCTGGCCGGCCCGTGGACCGATGGTTTGCTGTTCGCACTGGGCGGTCCGATCTACGCCGGCACCAATGAGATTCAGAAGAACATCATCGCCGAACGGCTGCTCGGGCTGCCGAGGCAAAACTCGGGGGTGCCACCCACATGAAATTCGCACTCGACGACCAGCAGCGCGACTTCGCCGACAGTATCGACGCAGCACTCGGTTCAGCTGACGTCCCGGCCGCGGTGCGGGCGTGGGCACAGGGCGACACCGCACCAGGTCGCAGGATCTGGGCAATCCTCGCTGACCTTGGCATCACCGCCTTGGCAGTGCCCGAGGAATACGACGGTATCGGGGCCCACCCGGTTGACCTGGTGATCGCACTGGAGCAACTGGGCCGCTGGTGCGTGCCCGGGCCGGTGTCCGAATCTCTCTCCGTAGCGCCGGTCTTGTTGTCGAACCACACTGAGCGGGCCGAGAGATACGCGGCGCTCGCCGCCGGCGATCTGATCGCGACCGTTGCCCTGCCGCCCGTAGTGCCCCGCGCTGTCGACGCCGACTTCGCCGGGTTGGTGCTGCGCGCCCAGGGCTACGGCGTTAGTGATGCGGTCGCCGGTGAACGATTTGTATCGGTCGATCCGAGCCGCCGCCTGTTCGACGTCACTGCCACTGGGGCACCCCAGCCCGCTGATGTCGGGCGCGCCTACGAATTCGGGGTCCTCGCCACCGCCGCTCAACTAGTCGGTGCCGGCAAGACAATGTTGGCCATGGCAGTCGAATATGCCAAGCAACGAAGGCAATTCGGCCGCTTCATCGGCAGCTACCAGTCGATCAAGCACAAGCTTGCTGATGTGCATATCGGTCTCGAGATGGCCCGGCCGCTATTGCACGGCGCCGCGCTGTCGCTGGCCAGCAACTCCCCCGACGCTGCCCGCGATGTGAGCGCAGCGAAAGTCGCCGCTTCCGACGCCGCATTGCTGGCCGCGCGTGCAGCGCTCCAGACCCATGGCGCAATCGGTTTCACCGCTGAACACGACTTGTCACTGTGGCTGCTGCGGGTGCAGGCATTGCACTCCGCCTGGGGCGATCCGGCCAGTCATCGGCACCGCGTACTGAAGGCCCTCTCATGACTTCCGCCGAAGACCGGGAAATGCTGCGCGAGACCGTCGCATCGCTCGTCGAAAAGCGTGCGGCACCCGCCAAAGTGCGTGCGGCGATGGACTCTGATCGTGGTTACGACGAATCGCTGTGGGCGACGCTCTGCGAGCAGGTTGGTGTCGCGGCCCTAGTGATCCCAGAAGAGATCGGCGGCGCGGGCGGCGAATTGGCCGACGCGGCAATGGTTCTGGAAGTTCTTGGCCGCTCGTTGGTGCCCACTCCGCTACTCGGCACGACTCTCGCCGAGTTGGCGCTACTGGCCGCGAATGAGCCTGACAACGACACATTGGAGCGGCTCGCGTCCGGGGACTCCGTCGGCGCCGCGGTCTTCGATCCCGACTACGTCGTCAACGGCGACATTGCCGACGTCGTAATCGCCGTCGAAGATGGGTCGCTGATCCGATGGACCGACGTCAGCGCCGAATCGGTTCCGACCGTCGACCCGACTCGGCGGCTAGCTCGTGTTGCGCCGGGCGGAACGGCGGCGATCGGGCGTGATCCGGGTCTCGCCGACATCGGCGCAATCCTGCTCGCCGCCGAGCAGATCGGAGCGGCCGCGCGCTGCCTGGAACTCACCGTTGACTACTGCAAGGAGCGGGTGCAGTTTGGCCGTCCGATCGGCAGCTTTCAGGCGCTGAAACATCGGATGGCCGACTTGTACGTCGCAGTCCAATCTGCCCGTGCTGTGGTCGGCGACGCCGTCCGAGATCCTTCGCCTTCGTCTGCTGCGTTGGCTCGATTTACGGCTAGCGAGGCGTTTAGCAGTGTCGCCGGCGAGGCGATACAGATGCACGGCGGAATCGCCATCACCTGGGAGCACGACATCCAGCTCTACTTCAAGCGGGCGCACGGCAGCGCGCAGCTATTCGGATCCCCACGAGAGCAGTTACTGCGACTCGAATCCGAGGTGCTCTAGCTTGAGTCCGGTGAACAACCACGTTGCGCTGCGAGCAGGAATTCCACCGTTCTATGTGATGGACGTGTGGTTGGCCGCCGCAGAACGACAACGGACGCACGGTGATTTGGTCAATCTTTCCGCAGGGCAACCGAGCGCTGGAGCACCACAGCCCGTCCGCGAGGCTGCCGCCGCGGCATTGGCGGCGAATCAGCTCGGCTATTCGGTAGCACTGGGTATCCCCGAACTTCGCGAACAGATCGCAGCGTCCTACGGCACACGTCACGGACTCGACGTCACCGTGGATGACGTCGTACTGACGACCGGGTCCTCCGGCGGATTCCTGTTGGCATTCTTAGCTTGCTTCGACGCCGGTGATCGAATCGCGATGGCGAGCCCCGGCTATCCCTGCTATCGCAACATCCTGTCCGCATTGGGCTGCGAGGTCGTCGAACTCCCCTGCGGACCTGACACTCGATACCAACCCACCGTGCAGATGCTGGCCGAACTCGACCCACCCGTGCAGGGCGTGATTGTGGCAAGCCCGGCGAACCCGACCGGAACGGTGATCCCACCGGCCGAACTCGCCGCGATCGCATCATGGTGCGACGAACGGGGAGTCCGGCTGATCAGCGATGAGGTGTACCACGGGCTGGTCTACCCAGGAGCACCGGAAACGTCGTGCGCGTGGCAGACATCGCGAAATGCCATAATAGTCAACAGCTTTTCGAAATACTTCGCCATGACGGGCTGGCGGCTGGGGTGGCTTCTCGTTCCTCCGGCACTTCGCCGTGCAGTGGATCGCCTCACTGGTAACTTCACGATCTGCCCTCCGGTGCTGGCGCAGCATGCCGCGGTCGCCGCGTTCACACCCGCGGCAATCGCAGAAGTCGAAGGCCACCTACAGCATTATGCGTTCAACCGCGACACACTTGTGTCCGGTCTGTACCAACTCGGTATCACTCGACTGGCACCGCCGGACGGTGCCTTCTACATCTATGCCGACGTTTCGGATTTCACTTCGGATTCCTTGTCCTTCTGTTCGCAGCTGTTAGCCGACACCGGACTCGCCGTGACTCCGGGAGTGGACTTCGACACCGTCCATGGGGGCTCGCATGTCCGAATGTCTTTTGCCGGGCCGGCTTCCGATATCGAAGCGGCGTTGCACAGGTTCGGTTCCTGGATAAGCCGCTGAAGTCGCAGTTGGATTTGATTCGATGAGAGCAGTTGCCGCAGTGGTGGGGGTTGTGGTCATCCTCATCGGAATCGGATTCGGATTTCACGGGCTGACAGCGGCTACATCTGGGGAGACGGTTGGTTGTGGCAGCGCGTTCGAGCCGGATGCCAGCGAGGCCCATCTTGCCGACATTCGCACCCGAATGGCCGGAACACCGGCCTCAGATCTGGGAGCGACATGTGAGCGTACTGCCAGACATTGGCAGGTGATCGCCTGGGGAACAATACTATTCGGCGCCGCGACGCTGGCCGGCGTGTCGTTGATAAGCGCAATCAAGACTCGCTAGATCGATGCCCTTGGTCTCGCGCGTGAAGGCCAGCGCAATTAACGTCACCACGGCGGCACCCGCTAGATAGATCGCGATCGGCACAGCCGACTTGTAGGTTTCCAGCAGTCGCACTGCGATGATCGGTGCCAGTGACCCTGCGAAGATGGCCGTCACCTGATAGCCAAGGGACACACCGGAATAACGCATTCGGGTCGGGAACATCTCAGCCATCAGTGCCGGCTGCGGGGCGTACATCAACGCGTGAATCGCCAAGCCGAGCGCGATCGCACCGACGATCAACACGTGCTGGCCGCTGTCCATCATCGGAAAGGCAAAGAATCCCCATGACCCTGCTCCTATCGCGCCAACGAGGTAGACCGGCCGTCGACCGAATCGGTCCGCCGCCCGCCCGACTAGGGGAATCACACAGAAGTGCACGGCGTGCGCCATCAACAGCCACCACAGGATGTCGCTGGTCGGAGCGTGAACATGAACCTTGAGATAGGTGATCGAGAACGTGACCACCAGGTAGTACATGATGTTCTCGGCCACCCGAAGCCCCATCGCCGTGAAAACGCCACGGGGATAATGCTTCAGGACTTCCAGCACCGTAAGCGAAGTGGCTTGCTCCCTGCTGACCTCTTCTTGTGCGGCCACGAAGATGGGTGCGTCGGTGACTTTCGTGCGGATGTAGTACCCGATCAGCACGACCACCGCGGACAGCCAGAAAGCCACTCGCCAACCCCAGGACAGGAACGACGATTCCGAGAGCGTCGTGGTGAGCGTCACCAACACGACCGTCGCTAGCATGTTGCCGACGGGCACGGCAGCCTGGGGCCAGCTGGCCCAGAAACCTCTCGTGCGGTTTGGACTGTGTTCGGCGACGAGCAGAATCGCCCCACCCCATTCACCGCCAACCGCGAAGCCCTGGATGAAGCGCAGGATCACTAGCAGAGTTGGCGCCCAGTAGCCGATCTGGCCGAAGGTCGGCAGGCAACCCATCAGGAAGGTGGCAGCGCCCACGAGAACCAGGCTGAGCTGCAGCAGGTTCTTGCGACCGTACTTGTCACCGAAATGCCCGAAAACCATACCGCCCAGCGGCCGGGCGGCGAAGCCGACGGCATAGGTGACGAAGGCTGCCAAGATGGCGTCGAGGTCGCTGGTGCCCTTGGCAAAGAACACCTTGTTGAACACCAGCGTCGCCGCGGTGCCGTAGAGGAAGAACTCGTACCACTCGACGACCGTGCCAGCCATCGACGCGGCGACGACTCTGCGAAGTCCCGTCGTGCTGCTGGTCAAACTCATCGCCGATTCTCCTCGCGCCGAATGTGAAGCTCCCGCGAGAATTTACCGAATTTCTCGCAGAGGTTTCACGCTCGGCGCGAGTTAGACGATTTAGAGCCAGGTGTCGTTGGTGGTGGCGGTGAGGAACGACTCCAGATCATCGCGCCACGGTGCGGGACTGTTCTTGTCCGGCTCTATCCCGGTGTATTCACCGCGATAGAACAGCAGTGGCCGCGGTTTGACCTTCGGCAACTCTGACAACGACTGCACAGCACCGAACACCACATAGTGATCTCCGCCATCGACCACCGAGTGCACGGTGCAATCGATATGCGCCAGCGACCCCTCAAGCACCGGAGAACCCAACTTCGACGGGTACCAATCGATACCCGCGAACTTGTCCGGCACCTTCGACCCGAATCTCGCGCAGATGTCGCGCTGATGCTCGGTCAGCACGTTGACACAGAATTGGCCGCTCGCTTCGATCGCCTGCCAGGATCGGGAGACCTTTGTGGGGCAGAACAGCACCAGTGGTGGTTCCAGGGACAGCGCCGCAAACGATTGGCAGGCAAACCCATTCGGCTCGCCGTCATGCACCGTGGTGATAATGGTGATCCCGGTGCAGAACTGTCCAAGCACATGCCGGAAAGTTCGCGGATCCAGGGGTTCGCCGGTCACATCAGCTACTACGCGAACCAACCGTGAAGTCATGACCCCACAGACTCACCGCGGTGCTTTCCCGGGAGATCCAATCAGGGTCGTCGACTTGCAGTCCTTCGCAACCGAATTCGACATCGAACCCACCCGGGGTCTTCATGTAGAACGACAACATCTTGTCGTTGACATGCCGCCCCAGGGTGGCAGACATCGGTACCTTGCGTCGCAGGGCACGGTCCAGACAGAGCCCGACGTCGTCGCTGCCGCCTACCTCCATCATGAGGTGCACGATGCCACTCGGCGTGGGCAGCGGCAGGAAGGCCAGACTGTGGTGGCGAGGATTACACCCGAAGAACCGCAACCAGGCAGGTGGGCCGTCAGCGGGCCGGCCGACCAGCTGCGGCGGCATCCGCATGGAATCGCGAAGATAGAAGCCAAGAACGTCGCGGTAGAAGTGCAGTGCCTCGGCATCGTCGCGACAGGTCAGCACCACATGTCCCATGCCTTGCTCGCCGGTGACGAAAGTGTGCCCGTACGGGCTGACCACCCGCCGGTGCTCAAGTGCCACACCGTGGAACACCTCCAGGGTGTTGCCCGACGGGTCGGAGAACCGGATCATCTCATCGACTCGACGTTCGGCCAGTTCCGCCGCGGTGGCTTCCTTGTAGGGGACACCCTCCAGGTCGAGCCGAGTCCGGATCTCTTGCAGGCCTTCTGCGTTGGCGCATTCCCAGCCGGATTCGGTGAGTCGGTCATGATCGCCGGGAACGATCACCAGCCGTGCTGGAAAGTCATCCATGCGCAAGTAAAGTGCACCGTCTGGACTACCAGGAGCACCCTTGCCCTCGACCATCCCGAGCACTTTCAACCCATACTCACGCCAAGCGGCGACATCGGTGGCCTCGATGCGTAGGTAGCCCAAAGAGTGGATGCTCATGCTGCACCTCCGAGGAAGTCAATCGTCAGCCTGTTGAACTCGTCGAATTTCTCCAACTGAGCCCAATGGCCACACTGCCCGAATACGTGTAGTTGCACCCGGGGAATCTGCTTGAGTGCCACCAAGGCACCGTCCAGTGGGTTGACCCGGTCTTCCCGGCCCCAGATCAACAGCACTCGTTGCCGCAGCTTGTAGACCTCGCGCCACATCATGCCGAGCTCGAAATCCGGGCCAGCGAATGACTTTCCCATCGCACGCGTCGCCGCGAGCGACTCCGGTGTGCTGGCGATAGCGAACCGCTCATCGATCAATTCCGGGGTGATGAGCTTCTGGTCGAAGACCATGATCCGGAGAAACTTCTCCAGGTTCTCCCGGGTCGGCTCGATGCTGAAGCGCCCCAGCAGCTTGACGCCTTCGGTCGGGTCGGGCGAGAACAGGTTCACCGACAACCCACCCGGACCCATCAGTACCAGACGGCCGGCCCGATCCGGGTTGTCCAGCGCGAAACGCACGGCCGTGCCGCCACCCAGCGAATTACCCACCAACGCAGCCCGTTTGATCTCCAGGTGGTCGAACAGACCCAGTACGGCCTTGGCGCTGTAGCGGTTGTACTGCTCGTGTTCGGTGTGCTTGTCGGAATGCCCGTAGCCTGGCTGATCCACCGCCAGCACGTGGAAGTGCTGTGCCAGTACTCCGATGTTACGACCAAAGTTCGACCAGCTGGACGCGCCCGGGCCGCCGCCGTGCAGCAGCACGATGGTTTCCGGATTCCCTACACCTGCCTCGTGGTAGTGCAGCCGCATATCCAGCTCGCCGGCTCGCACCTGTGCGTAGCGGGACGTGGACTCAAAGGTCAACGCCTGCTGTGATTCTGCCTCGCGGATGAATGACGTCATTACCGGCGCCGATCAAACCATCGTGTCGCCCAACGGCAAACCAAATTCTTGGTTGCCGTAGAGCACATATGCCCGCTCCGGGTCATTGGCAGCGTGCACGCGACCGGCATGGACGTCACGCCAGAACCGCTGAATCGGTGCATCGTTGTTCAATGCCGTTGCGCCAGAAGCCTCGAAGAGCCGGTCCACCGACGTAATGGAACGGCCGGTAGCACGCACCTGATCGCGACGGGCGCGAGCACGCAACTCGATCGGGATTTCCTCACCGGCCAGCAGCAATGCGTATTCCTCCGAAACGTTGCCGATCAGCTGGCGCCAGGCGGCATCGATGTCGCTGGCCGCTTCGGCGATCCGGACCTTGGCGAACGGGTCGTCCTTGGCTTTCTCTCCTGCGAATGCGGCGCGCACGCGCTTGCCCTGATGCTCGACATGCGCCTCGTACGCGCCATAGGCCATCCCGACAATCGGTGCCGAAATCGTGGTGGGATGCATGGTGCCCCAAGGCATCTTGTACACCGTTGCGGTGTTGTTCTGTAGGCCACCGGCGGTCCCGTTGTTCATCGCACCGTAAGACAGGAACCGATGCCGAGGGACGAATACGTCCTTCACTACCAGCGTGTTACTGCCGGTGCCCTTCAAGCCGACGACGTTCCAGTCGTCTTCAATGTGGTAGTCGCCCAGGGGAATCAGGAAGCTGCCGAAGTCGACCGGCCGACCGTCCTTGATCACCGGCCCGCCGACGAATGTCCAGCTGGCGTGGTCACACCCTGACGACCAGTGCCAGGCACCGTTGACCAGATAGCCGCCGTCGGTGACGACGCCCGCCCCCATTGGGGCGTACGAGGACGAAATCCGGGTCGCCGGGTCCTCGCCCCAAACCTCGTCCTGTGCCCGCTGGTCGAACTGGGCCAGGTGCCAGTTGTGCACGCCAAGGATTGACGAGACCCAACCGGTCGAACCGCATGCGCTGGCCAGCCGTCGAACGGCCTCGAAGAACACCGTCGGATCGGTCTGCAGACCACCCCACTGCTCGGGCTGCAGCAGCTTGAAGAATCCGGTGTCGTTCAGGTCCGCGATCGACTCGGCGGGAATGCGACGAAGCTGCTCCGCCTCCTGCGCACGCTCGCGCAACTTCGGCAGCAGGTCGTCGATACCGGCGAGAACCCCCTGCGCGTCACGCTGTTGAATGGACGTCACTACTTGCCTCCCAGAGAATGCTTTGCTCCGACCAAGACTAGAACACGTTACGATTCGTGTCGAGCAGCGCACGCCTGCGGCTGGTAGCGATGCCCAACGAGGTTTCTGTAACCTGTTCTAGTTATCAAAGAGGAAGGCGCGAGACGTGACGCAGGTTGCGCCGGACGAGCCGCTCGGCAGCCACGTCCTGGAGCTCGAGGTGGCCGACGTCGTCGACGAGACTGCCGACGCGAGGTCCTTGACGTTCGTTGCGCCAGACGGCGTCGATATTCCGCCCGAACGGCTCCGCTACTCACCGGGCCAGTTCCTCACGCTCCGCATCCCCAGCGATCGCACCGGGTCGGTGGCGCGCTGCTACTCGCTATGCAGCTCCCCCTACACCGATGACGCTCTGACTGTGACCGTAAAACGGACGCCCGACGGCTACGCCTCGAACTGGCTGTGCGACCACGCACACAAGGGCATGCGCATTCATGTCCTGGCGCCGTCGGGAACGTTCGCCCCGAAGTCGCTTGACGACGACTTCGTGCTGTTAGCGGCAGGAAGCGGCATCACACCGATGCTGTCGATCTGCAAGTCGGCCCTGTCCCAGGGAAGTGGTCAGGTGGTGCTGCTGTACGCGAATCGTGACGAACGCTCGGTGATCTTCGCCGACGCCTTGCGTGACTTGGCCGCCAAGTATCCAGACCGGCTGGCAGTGGCGCATTGGCTGGAGTCGGTGCAGGGGCTGCCCAGTACGGCCGCACTGACGAAACTCGTTGCGCCGTATACCGACCGGCAGGTTTTCATCTGCGGACCAGGCCCGTTCATGCAGGCCTCCCAAGCCGCGCTGGAATCGCTGAGCGTGCCGGCCAAGCAGGTGCATCTTGAGGTGTTCCGCTCACTGGACACCGACCCGTTCGCCGCTGTGACCGTCACCGACGACGGCGACGAACCGCCCGCGACAGCGGTTGTCGAACTCGACGGCGAAACGCACACCGTCAGCTGGCCGCGCAACGCCAAGCTGCTCGACGTCTTGCTGGACAAGGGCCTGGCCGCGCCGTTCTCCTGCCGCGAGGGTCATTGCGGAGCTTGCGCGGTGCTCAAGCGCAGCGGCGAGGTCGAGATGGAAATCAACGACGTCCTGGAACAGGCTGACCTCGACGAGGGCCTAATCCTCGCCTGCCAGGCCCGGCCTAAGTCAGACTGCGTCGACGTCACCTACGACGACTAAATTCCCTTGCGCGCGCAGGCAGGTGACTAGCGGGGCAGCCCCAGCAAGCGCTCACCGGCAAGGGTGAGCAGGATCTGCTCAGTGCCGCCGGCGATCGTCAGGCATCGGGTGTTGAGGAAATCGTGCACCAGTTCGTCGACGACAGCACCCCCGGATTCGGACAACTCCATCCGGAATTCGGCCAACGCCTGCCGATACCGCACACCAATCAGCTTGCGAGCGCTGGCTTCCGCGCCGGTGTCGCGTCCCTCAACCGCCAATTGGGCGATCCGCTGATCTAGCAGCGCACCCGCCTGAGCCGCAAGGATCAACCCGCCCAGCCGGTCCAGTAGCGACACGTCCAGGTCAAGTCCGGCGACCTTCTGCAGCAGCGACTCCATCGGGGTGCCCAGATCGGTGCCCTGCGCCATGGCGACCCGCTCATTGGCCAATGTGGTGCGGGCCAGCCGCCAGCCATCGTTTACGGTTCCGACGACTAGTTCATCGGGCACGAAGACGTCGTCGAAGAACACTTCGTTGAACAACTCGTCGCCGGCGATCTCGCGCAGCGGCCGGATGACTAAACCCGGTGAACGCATATCCACCAGGAAGTAGGTGATGCCCTTGTGTTTCGGCGCATCAGGGTCGGTGCGCGCCAGACACACGCCCCAATGTGCCTTGTGCGCCGCCGAAGTCCACACCTTCTGTCCAGTGAGCTTCCAACCACCTTCCACACGAACGGCTTTAGTCCGTAGTGAAGCTAGATCCGAACCGGCCCCCGGTTCGCTGAACAACTGGCACCAGATCACTTCGCCGCGCAGCGTCGACAACACGAATTGGTCAATCTGCTCAGGGGTTCCGTACTCCAGAATCGTTGGCACAGCCCACCACCCGATGACGATGTCCGGACGCTGCACCCCGGCGGCGGCGAGTTCCTGGTCGATGAGCAGCTGCTCGGCCGGCGATGCCTCTCGCCCATAAGGCTTGGGCCAGTGCGGCGCCAGCAGACCGCTTTCAGCCAGCGCGGGCTGGCGGGCGGCAACAGGTAACGCCGCCACCTCGGCCACAGCCGCCGCAATCTCCGGCTGCAGATGGGAAACCGAGTCCAGATCGATGTGCAATTCCCGGCGCACCCCGGTGAGCGTCAACTCTCCGACTCGCCGCAGCCAACGCGACCGGCCACCGAGGAAGTGCCCAATCCCGAACGCACGGCGCAAATACAAGTGCGCGTCATGCTCCCAGGTGATGCCGATGCCACCGAGGACCTGAATGCAATCCTTGGCATTGTCCTTCGCGGCCGAAATGCCGATCGCGGCGGCAATCGCTGCGGCAATCGAGAATTGACCGTCCCCGGCCTCTGCGGCCACGGCCGCATCGGCCGCAGCCACCGAAATCTGCTCTGCGCGCAACAACATCTCGGCACACATGTGCTTGACGGCTTGAAAGCTGCCGATCGGCCTCCCGAACTGCTCACGCACCTTGGCGTACTCGGCTGCGGTTTCCAACGCCCACCTCGCGACACCTGCCGCTTCGGACGCCATCAACGTGGCACCCAGATCCACGAAACGCTGACTCGACACCGAAAGTACCAATACTGGAGCGGAATTCAGCACAACCCGGGCAAGGGGCCGAGAGAAGTCGGTGGCCGGCAATGCCTCAATAGCCGTGCCGGGCGCCGCCGAATCAACCAGGACAACGGAATCGCCAACTGGCAACAGCAACACGCCACCCGGCACCGCACCGAGCACCTGATCTACGGTGCCTGTAACAAGGCCGGTTTCTTTTACCCCACCTTCGAAGCGCAGGTCAGCGGCCAACGCCGCACCAGCCGTCAGCTGTCCCGACATCAATGACTCGAGCATCCGATGCTCGGTGATTACCAGCGTCGCGAGCGCAGTCGTGGCAACCGGACCCGGGATCAACGCCCGGGCGGCTTCCTCGACCATGACGCAGAGGTCCTCCACCGAGCTGCCAGCGCCACCGGCTTCCTCAGCCACGGCAACACCGAACAGCCCCAGCTCTGCCAGTCCGGAGAACACCGGGCGCCAAGCCTCCCCCTGCCCCTGCTCGACCGCACGCGCTGCGGCGTGGGCGGCCGAGCCGACAGCCCAGCTCCGGACCAACTCGCGAGCGGCGAACTGTTCGTCGGTGATGGTCGCAGACACCGTCGGCTCCTCATGGCTTGCGCGGGATATCGGCGTGAATCCCACTAGAACGTGTTCTAATAGTGCCAGCGTTCGACCGTCAAGTCGAACGGCATCGCAGCAGCACACGCCCTTCTATTGCGGGCCGGGGAGATGGGTTACACGCTGTAACCGACTGATCACAAAGGAGCCGACTGCCTCATGTCATCGCCAGCGCAGAAGTCGTCGGCCAGTGGGCATTCCCAACCCCGCGAGGTGATGCCGGTGTCAGTCCTCGCCGAATCCG
Source organism: Mycobacterium sp. (assembly GCA_965279745.1). Lineage (GTDB taxonomy): Bacteria > Actinomycetota > Actinomycetes > Mycobacteriales > Mycobacteriaceae > Mycobacterium. The sequence goes on along the minus strand of OZ257262.1, from coordinate 3,606,700 downwards.
AATTGGGTTCGGAGGCACAGCGTGAACGTCGTAAACGGATTCTCGACGCCACTATGGCGATCGCCTCCAAGGGCGGTTACGAAGCGGTTCAGATGCGTGCGGTGGCCGATCGCGCCGATGTCGCCGTCGGAACGCTGTACCGCTACTTCCCGTCCAAGGTGCATCTGCTGGTCTCTGCGCTCGGGCGCGAGTTCGAACGCATCGATTCGAAGACCGACCGTACGACGGTGTCTGGTGGAACGCCTTACTACCGGCTGAGTTTCATGGTGAGCAAGCTCAATCGCGCAATGCAACGCAACCCGCTGCTGACCGAAGCCATGACGCGCGCATATGTTTTCGCCGACGCATCAGCCGCCGGTGAAGTCGACCACGTCGAGAAGATCATCGACAGCATGTTCGCCCGAGCCATGAGCGACGGCGAGCCGACCGAGGATCAGTATCACATCGCGCGGGTGATCTCGGATGTGTGGCTGTCGAATCTGCTTGCCTGGCTTACCCGCCGAGCCTCGGCCACCGACGTGAGCAAGCGCCTGGACCTCGCGGTTCGGCTGCTCATCGGCGACGAGGACGCGCCCTAGCCGGTGAGCGTCCACCCCGACGAGCTCAGATCAGCACTATCCGCCATCGCGCGAGTACCCCGACTGGTAGTAGCGGCTGACTTCGACGGCACCATTGCCCCGATCGTCGCCCATCCTTCCGACGCCAGACCCATCCCTTCCGCCGTCGAGGCATTGGTCGCGTTGGCTTCGCTGGACACTACGACGGTCGCCCTGATCTCGGGGCGTGCCCTGCGCGATCTGAAGTTGTTGTCCGGCGCTCCAGCGGGTGTGCAGCTGGTTGGAAGCCACGGCTCCGAGTTCGCCGAGGGCATCTTCGAGGGGGTGGACGATTCGGCTGTGGCGCGACTGCGCAAGCTTGCAGAAGCACTGCGGACGGTCGCCGCGCATTACCCGGGGGCGACCGTCGAAGCCAAGCCGATCAGCGTCGCGTTTCATGTCCGTAACACCGCACCGGAGGACGCCCTACGCGCCCTCGACGCGGCACTCGCCGCGGCAGAACATTTCGATATGCACCTCACCGAGGGCAAAGCGGTGCGTGAGTTCGCGATCATCCGCACCGACAAGGGTGAGGCCCTGGAGTTGCTACGCCGGCAAGCCGATGCAGACGGGGCGGTGTTCTTTGGCGACGACGTCACCGACGAGAAGGCCTTCACGCGTTTGGCCCCCGGCACGGACCTCGGCGTGAAGGTCGGTCCGGGCGACACCGCCGCCATCTACCGGGTCGATACGCCGGACGACGTTGCCGCTGCCTTGACGTTCCTGAACGACGCCCGTCGACGCTGGCTGTCGAACTAATCCCAATCAACTACCGGTGTCGGTTTCCGTGCTCTACTCTTAACGGAAACCATTTTCATTAGTGGAAGGCGGGCCAGTGCGCACAATCCTCCGATGCCTCGTCGGCGTGGCAGCGCTAGTCCCTGCATTCGCACTAGGCGGCTGCGCCAGCGATACCGGCGCAGGCAACAGCGGCAAGAGCGGCCTACCCACCGTCGTCGCCTCCACTGATGCGTGGGGTTCGGTCGCCCAAACCATCGCCGGGGACCAAGCCAAGGTGACGTCGGTTGTCAGCGGAACAGCGGCTGACCCGCACTCATACCGCGCCAGCCCGTCCGACACCGCCGAGATCGCCGACGCTTCCCTGGTCGTCTTCAACGGCGGCGGCTACGACGCCTGGGTCGAGGACATCCTCAAAACCCATCCGGCCGTCCCTTCCGTCGATGCCTTTTCGATGCTGGATGCCGCTGCCCCGGGCGAGCCGAAGCCGGCCAATGAACACGTCTTCTACGACCTCGGAGTCGCGAAGGCAGTCGCGACCACCATCGCCGACAAATTGGCCGAAGTCGACCCCGCGCATGCTGCCGACTTCCATTCCAGGGCAGCGGAATTCAACCGGCACGCTGACGCCGTCGAGCAAACCGAATATGCGATCCGGTCTACCCATCCCGGAGCGGCCGTGGTGGCCACCGAACCCGTTGCTCACTACCTGCTGGTCGCCGCAGGCCTGACCGACAAGACGCCGCCGAACTTCATCGATGCGGTCGAGCAGGACACCGATCCAGCGCCGATCGATATTGCCGCCATGACCGATTTGATCGACGGCCACCAGGTCGCCGCACTGGTCTTCAACGACCAGACAGTGAGCCCCGCGACCCGCCAGATCCGAGACGCCGCTCAAAGCGCCGGCGTGCCCGTCGTCTCGGTTTCCGAAACCCTGCCGACCGGAAGCGATTACCTGAAATGGCAGGCCGACACCGCTGCCCGACTGTCCGCTGCATTGCAGCAAGACCGGTAGTCCTGCTGATGCCTGAAGCGGTCGTTTCCCTGGCCGGCGCCCGGCTCGCATTCGGCGATCGGGTGCTCTGGGATCAGCTTGACCTGGCGGTGTCAGCCGGGGAGTTCATCGCAGTACTCGGCCCTAACGGGACTGGCAAGACCTCCCTGCTCAAGGTGCTGCTGGGGCAGCTGCCGTTGACGGCAGGCTCGGCCCTGATCGACGGACGCCCGGTGCAGGCCGGCAGCAACCGGATCGGCTATGTGCCGCAACATCGGGCCGTAGACCGCGGCCTGAGCTTGCGTGGCCGGGATCTGGTTGGGCTGGGCGTCGACGGACACCGCTGGGGTTTGGCACCGCGCACCCGAGCCGCCCGGCGCCATCGCCAGGAAGCCGTCGACCGTGCGCTCGATAACGTCTACGCAGGCAGCCTCGCGAGGGTCGCGGTCGGCCTCATGTCCGGTGGCGAACTGCAGCGGGTGCGAATCGCGCAGGCACTTGCCAACGAGCCGATGCTGTTGCTCTGCGATGAACCGCTGCTGAACCTCGACCCGGGCAATGCCCGCCTGGTGGCCCGACTCATCAACGAACAGCGCCAGTCCGGGACCGCCGTGATGTTCGTGACCCATGAGGTCAACCCGGTGCTGCCGTACGTCGACAAAGTGCTTTACCTGGCGGACGGCCGGTTCCGGATCGGCACAGTCGCCGAAGTGATGAACTCTGCGACATTGTCCGAGCTCTACGGCGCTGAGATCGAGGTCATCAAAGTCGGCAACCGCTATGTCGTCATCGGCGAGCACGTCGACCAATCCGGTCACACCCACGGGCACGCGGATGACTAGCTGGCTGCACGTTACGACAGACCTGCTGAGCCGCGGCTTCGTTCAGCAGGCATTGCTTGCCGCTGCACTGCTTGCCCTGGTGGCCGGACTGATCGGTCCGTTCATCGTCATGCGGCAGATGTCGTTCGCCGTGCACGGCTCCAGCGAGCTGTCACTCACCGGCGCTGCATTCGCGCTACTGACCGGATTCAACGTCGGACTCGGCGCACTGGTGGGCAGCGCACTGGCCGCGATCCTGTTCGGCTTTCTGGGGCAGCGCGTGCGCGAACGGGATTCGGCGATCGGCGCGGTCCTCGCATTCGGGCTGGGGCTGGCCGTCCTGTTCATCCACCTGTATCCGGGGCGCACCGGCACCAGCTTCGCGCTCCTGACAGGTCAGATCGTTGGCGTCGGCTATTCCGGGCTGACCTTGCTGGTGGGGGTTGCTGTACTCGTAATGGCTGTGCTCGCTTTCAGTTATCGGCCACTGTTGTTCGCCACAGCAGACCCCGAGGTGGCGGCCGCACGGGGGGTGCCGGTCCGGGCGTTGGGCATTGTGTTCGCCGCACTCGTCGGTGTCACCGCCGCACAGGGCGTGCAGATCGTGGGTGCGTTGCTGGTCATGTCGCTGCTAATCACCCCGGCCGCCGCTGCGGCACGGGTGTTCCGCTCCCCCAAGGCAAACATTGCCGCATCGGTCGTGTTCGCCGAAGTGTCTGCCGTGGGCGGCATCGTGCTGTCACTGGCGCCCGGCGTACCCGTGTCGGTGTTCGTGACCAGCATCTCGTTCGTGATCTATCTGGTGTGCTGGCTTATCAGCCAACGGTCCGGGGCGAGCAGGGACAACTTAGGCTGAGCACGTGCCATCCGTAGATCTCAACGCCGACCTCGGAGAGGGCTTCGGTGTCTGGGATCTCGGCGACGACGACGCCATGCTCGACATCGTCACCAGCGCCAACCTTGCCTGCGGCTTCCACGCCGGCAACCCGGGGCGACTCGCCAGCACTTGCCGAGCTGCCGCACAACGCGGTGTCAGTGTCGGCGCGCAGGTCGGATACCTCGACCTGGTTGGGTTCGGGCGCCGGTTCATCGACGTCGCCCCGGCCGACCTGACCGCCGAAGTGATCTACCAAATCGGCGCTCTGCGGGCGCTGGCGCATGCCGGCGGTTCTACAGTCACTTACGTCAAACCGCATGGGGCGCTGTACAACACCATCGTCGGACACCGGGAGCAGGCGCGAGCGGTGGCGCGTGCCGTCCATGACGTTGACCCCGGCCTCCCAGTGCTCGGGCTGACCGGATCGGCGTTCTTCGAAGAGGCGCAGCGTCTCGGACTCCGAACTGTCCCTGAGGCATTCGCCGACCGCGCCTACACCCCGAACGGCACGCTCGTGCCTCGTAACGAGAACGGCGCTGTACTGCACGACCCATTCGCCATTGCCGAGCGCGTCATCGAAATGCTGGAGCACGGACGTGTCACCGCATCAGATGGAAGCACCATCGGGATTACCGTGCAATCGGTTTGCGTGCACGGTGACTCGCCGGGCGCGGTGCAGATCGCCAGTACGGTAAGGGAGCAACTCGTGGCCAACGGAATCGAATTGAAAGCGTTCGCCTGATGAGACTCAAACTAGGCCGGCCCGAAATCGCCAGCTACCAAAGCCGTTTCGACGTCCCCGCCGCAGATGATGACGCGGCCTTGGCCGTGGCCTGGCTCGGCGTCTCCACCCTGCTCATCAACGACGGAACGTCGGCAATCATGACCGACGGCTTCTTCTCTCGCCCGAGCCTTCTCGACGTGGCATTCCGGCGCCTGACACCGTCGGCCTCACGGATCGACTTCTGCCTGACGAAGGCCAGGGTCAACCGATTGGCCGCCGTGCTCCCCGTGCACACTCACTACGACCACGCCCTGGATTCCGCAGCCGTCGCCGAACGTACCGGCGCGCGGATTTTCGGTGGCGAGTCAGCCGCGAATATCGCACGTGGACATGGCCTTTCCCCGGAGCAGGTGATCGTCGCCCGCTCGGGTGAGGAACACACGTTCGGTCCGTTCGGCGTGACTCTGATCGAATCACATCACTGCCCGCCTGACCGATTTCCCGGCGCGATCACCGCACCGGTGACGCCACCGGCGCGGGCCTCAGACTTTCGATGCGGCGAAGCCTGGTCAACACTGGTCCATCACATGCCGAGTGATCGGCGGATGCTGATCCAGGGCAGCGCCGGATTCCGAGCCAACGCACTGACGGGCCAACGTGCAGAGGTCGCCTACCTCGGCATCGGTCAACTCGGTGCGCAGCCTGAGGATTACATCGTCGAGTACTGGGATCAGACCGCCCGGGCCGTGGGTGCCCGCCGGGTGGTGCTGATCCACTGGGACGATTTTTTCCGCCCGCTAACCGCACCAGTCAGGGCACTGCCCTATGCCGTTGACGACCTAAATGTCACGATGCGGGTCTTCTCGCGGCTGGCCGAACGCGATGGCATAGCACTACATCTGCCGACCCTCTGGAAGCGCGAGGACCCCTGGCTCTGACGGTGTCCTAACGTCGACGCTCCCTATCGTCGGCGCTGGCGGGCGATCTCGGCAAGCACCACACCAGCCGCCACCGAGGCATTCAACGACTCGGTCGGCCCGGCCATCGGTATCGACACCACCGCATCACAGTTCTGCCGCACCAGCCTGGACAGGCCTTTACCTTCCGAGCCCACTACAACCACGAGCGGACCAGAGGCATCCAAGTCGTCCAGTGTGGTGTCGCCATCGGCATCCAGTCCGACGACCTGTAACCCGCGCTCGGCCCAATCACCAAGTGTGCGATTCAGGTTGGTGGCTCTGGCAATTGGCACCCGAGCTGCAGCCCCCGCACTGGTCCGCCAAGCTACCGCCGTAACCGACGCAGACCGCCGCTGCGGAATCAGCACCCCGTGACCGGCGAAGGCAGCCACCGACCGAACGATGGCGCCGAGGTTTCGCGGGTCGGAGATATTGTCCAGCGCAACCAGTAGTGCGGGTTCAGTATCGCTGGTGGCCAAGCGCACCAGATCATCCGGATGCGCATACGCGTATGGCGGCACCTGCAGGGCGAGGCCCTGGTGTAAACCGTTGGCGCTCATCCGATCCAAATCCGACCGCGGAACTTCCAGGATCGGGATGCCGCGGTCCGCGGCCAAGGTCACCGATTCGGTGAGCCGCTCGTCAGAATCAGCGCCGAGGGCGACATACAGCGCTGAGGCGGGCGCATGCGCCCGTAGGCATTCCACGACCGGGTTGCGGCCCAGCACCATTTCGGTTTCATCGGTGGGTTTGGAGGCTGGCCTACGCGTCTGCTTGTTGGCGGTATTGGCGCGCCTCGATGCCGGGTGGCCGGGTCGCATGTGCGCCGGTGGCGTCGCGCCCCGACCCTCCAGACCTCGCCGGCGAACTCCACCGGATCCGGTCGTCGGGCCCTTCTTACTGCCGTCTTTGCGCACCGCACCGCGGCGCCGTGAATTGCCCGCCATCTATTTGCCGCCATCTTCCACTAGAGCCCATTGTGGACCGTCCGCGGTGTCCGTCACCTCGATGCCGGCCTCCTTGAGGCGATCCCGGATTTCGTCTGCCTGCGCCCAGTCTCGACTGTGCCGGGCAACGTCGCGTCGCTGCAACTCCGCGCGCGCCAGCACGTCAACCGCATTCAATGCGGCTGCGGTCTCATCGCGGGTCTTCCAACGTTCATCGAGCGGATCGCAGCCGAGAATGCCCATCATGGAACGAATTTCGCCAGCCTTGGTCAGAGCTGTCTCGTGGTCACCGGCCTCCATGGCACGGTTCCCGTCAGCACGGGCACTGTGCACTTCGGCCAGTGCCGCCGGAACGGCCAGGTCATCGTCGAGGGCCGCACCGAACTTCTCGGTCCATTGACCGGGCGCCACCGCACCTGCCCGGGTCCGGACTCGGTGCAGGAATTCTTCGATCCCGGTGTAGGCCCTGGCCGCGTCGTGCAGTGCGTTTTCGGAGAATTCCAGCATCGACCGGTAATGCGCGCTACCCAGGTAGTAGCGCAGCTCCGCAGGCCGAACCCGCTGCAGCACAGCCGGTATCGACAGCACGTTGCCTAACGACTTACTCATCTTTTCACCGCCCATGGTGACCCAGCCGTTATGCAGCCAATACTGGGCAAAATCGTCGCCGGCGGCGCGCGCCTGAGCGATTTCATTCTCATGGTGCGGGAACACCAGATCCATTCCACCGCAGTGGATATCGAAATCTGCACCGAGATATTCGTGCGCCATGGCGACGCATTCCGAATGCCAGCCCGGTCGGCCACGGCCCCACGGTGTCGGCCACGATGGCTCACCGGGCTTCGCACCCTTCCACAGCGTGAAATCACGCGGATCGCGCTTGCCCACGCCGGCGCCCTCACCCTGATGCACGTCGTCGATCCGGTGGCCTGACAATCTTCCGTAGTCCGCGAAGCTGAGCACGTCGAAGTAGACGTCGCCGGCACCCGCATACGCGTGGCCACCAGCGATCAGCCGTTCGATGAGTTCGATGATCTGGGTGATGTGTCCGGTCGCCCGGGGCTCGCTCGACGGCGGCAGCACACCCAGCGCGTCATACGCTGCGGAAAATGCGCGTTCATGGGTGGCTGCCCACTCCCACCAGGGCCGGCCGGCGTCGGCAGCCTTGGTGAGAATCTTGTCATCGACGTCGGTGACGTTGCGGATGAACGCAACGTCGTATTCCTTGGCCATCAACCAGCGACGCAGCACGTCAAAGGCCACGCCGCTGCGGACATGGCCGATGTGTGGAAGTCCCTGGACGGTCGCGCCGCACAGGTATATGGATACCTGCCCAGGCCGAAGCGGCACGAATTCTCGAATGGCACCCGTATAGGTGTCATGGAGGCGCAGGCCAGTGGCGGAGGTCGCCGGCCCGGTATCGGTCACGACGGGCCAGCTTACCGGCCTATTCGCCGAGTACGACCACCAATGCCGTTGCGATCGCGGCGATACCTTCGCCACGGCCGGTTAGGCCCAGTCCGTCGGTGGTAGTGCCGGAAACCGACACGGGTGCACCACTAAGAATCTCGGAAAGCACAAGCTGCGCTTCTGCCCTGCGGGGCCCGACTTTAGGTCGGTTTGCGATCACCTGCACGGCGGCGTTTCCGACGGCGAAGCCAGCCTCGGTAAGGAGCTGATGGACGTGCGCCAGCATCTGCGCGCCGGTTACGCCGCGCCACTGTGGCTGGTCCACCCCGAATACCGTGCCGATATCTCCTAACCCGGCGGCCGAGAGAAGCGCATCGCACAGCGCGTGGACGGCGACGTCTCCGTCGGAGTGACCTGAGCAACCGTCGACGTCGTCGAACAGCAACCCGAGTAGCCAACACGGCCGGCCCGGCTCAATCGGGTGGACATCGGAGCCCAATCCGACGCGAGGCATCGGAGTCATGCGCCCAGCACCGCCCGGGCCAGCTGGAGATCCAGCGGCGTGGTGATCTTGAAGGCCAGCGGATCCCCTGCCACGGTGTGCACGGGAATCCCGAGCCGCTCGACCAGCGAAGCATCGTCGGTAACCTCGAGGTCGGCGGCCCGTTCATAGGCGCGGCGCAGCAACTCGGTCTCGAAACCCTGGGGTGTCTGGACCGCACGAAGCCCGCTGCGCTCCGGGGTACCCAGGACTACTCCGTTCGCGTCGACAGCCTTGATGGTGTCGGAAACCGGTAACACCGGAATGACAGCGCGATGTCCCTCAAGCAGGGCGGCGACCACTCGCTGCACGGCAGCACCAGGGGTTAGAGGTCGGGCTGAATCATGGATCAACACGTGTTCAGCATCGCCGACTGCGGACAACGCGCGCAGGACTGACTCTGGACGCTCGGCGCCGCCGGCAACGACCGTCGCCCGCCCGTCGAGTATTGATGTTGCCTCGATTATCCGGTCGGCGGGCACGGCGGCGACAACCCGATCCACCACACCAGACGCCAACAACCCATCGACGGACCATTCGAGCATGGTGCGACCACCGAGCTCAACGAAGGCCTTGGGCACTCCAGCATCTAGTCGTTGCCCGGAGCCGGCGGCCGTCACGACCGCCGCTACCAGGGCAGATCCGCTCAAGGTACTCAGGAAGCGGCGGCGAGAACCTCGTCCAGAATGGTCTCGGCTCTAACATCGTCGGTGTTCTCCGCGAGTGCCAATTCACCGACGAGGATCTGCCGGGCCTTCGCCAGCATCCGCTTCTCGCCAGCCGACAGGCCGCGTTCCTGGTCCCGGCGCCACAAGTCGCGAACAACCTCCGCGACCTTGTTCACGTCACCGGAAGCCAGCTTTTCAAGATTGGCCTTGTAGCGACGCGACCAGTTGGTGGGCTCTTCGGTGTGCGGCGCGCGGAGCACCTGAAACACCTTGTCGAGACCTTCTTGACCCACTACGTCGCGAACACCGACATACTCGGCGTTGTCAGCTGGGACTCGAACGGTCAGATCACCCTGGGCAACCTTCAAGACGAGATATTCTTTTTGAACGCCTTTAATGGTTCGGGTTTCGATCGCTTCGATTAATGCAGCACCGTGGTGAGGATAGACAACGGTGTCTCCGACCTTGAAAATCATCAGATTCGAGCCCCTTTCGCAACTCCATGTTAGCACGGGGCCCGACAACCCGCGGACCAACGATGCAGGTCAAGGGCACCGTGGGCAAACATTGGGGGTTGACATGCCGATAAATACCTGCAAGGCATGCTTTCCCGAGCCTGCTTGACTGCCGGGGCTTGTAGACGGCATACCCGGGTTATCGCCGCCCGAATCATCGCCCGAGGGCGGGCTTCCGCTACCAACGGACAACGCTTGCTACTACTGTGCATAGTTGAACTGCGGTCACCACCCTGGTGTCGACCGCGCCGGCCGATCAGGAGGCTGCTGTGCAACGTGTGACGAACCGCTTCGCCGCCACATCGGCCGCCCTCATCGTGGGTGGCTTGGTCCTCACCGGCTGCGGTGCGGGACAGATCTCGCAGACTTCCGATCAACAGTCCGCCGTCAATGGCAGTGCGGCCACGGTGAAGAACATCGCCCTGCGCAACGTGCACCTAGAGGCACTGCAAACCAGCGATTACCTGAAGGCGGGTCGCACCATCGACCTGATGTTCGTCGCCGCGAACAGCTCCCCCGACGTCAACGACAAGCTCGTCGGAATCACTTCGGATGTCGGCTCGGTCTCGCTGTCTGGCAACACCGCTGTTCCGGCGGGCGCCGCATTGATCGTGGGCGCGCCGGCCGGGCAGCCCACGGCTGCCCCGACCAGTAGTGCCCAACCAGCCAATCCCGTCGCGACGGCCGTGGTCACCCTGATGAAGCCGATCACCAACGGACCGAATTACGACTTCACCTTCGAGTTCGAGAAGGCCGGCAAGAAGACGGTGTCCGTTCCGATCTCTGCCGGCGCCGGGCCTCGCGAGGAGAGCGTTCCCGCCGGACACGGCTAATCCCCCCTCCTGGGGGACACGACTGACGTCGGCGCCGCACGGAGCCGAGTTGTCACCCATCATCGGTAACGTCGCAGCGTGGCCCCAACTCGTTCGGCACGTGCGCAATACCGCTGCTCAGACTGCCACCACATCGCCGGTAAGTGGGTCGGCCGCTGCTCTGAGTGCGGGGGTTGGGGCACAGTCAGCGAAATGGCCTCGATTGCGGCGATCGGCGGCGCCGCCAGAATGGCGTCACCAACTCGTCCCACCGCACCCGCAGTGCCGATCACGTCAATCGACCCGGACCGCACGCGGCATTTCCCAACCGGGGTAAGCGAGCTCGACCGCGTGCTGGGCGGCGGCCTAGTTCCGGGTTCAGTCGTCCTGCTCGCCGGCGATCCCGGCGCCGGCAAATCAACGCTCTTACTCGAAGTCGTGCACCGCTGGGCACAGCGCGGGCGCCGTGCCCTCTACATCTCGGGTGAAGAGTCAGTCGGGCAGATTCGAATGCGCGCCGAACGCACGGGATGCAGCCACGACGAGGTGTTCCTCACCGCCGAATCCGATATTCACACCGTTCTCGGCCATATCGAAGCGGTGCAACCGAGTCTGGTGGTGGTCGATTCGGTGCAGACAATGACAGCCGCCGACACCGACGGCGTCGTCGGCGGAGTGACTCAGGTCCGTTCAGTCACCAGTGCGCTAACCGCCGTCGCGAAATCCGCAGGCGTCGCGATGGTGCTCATCGGGCACGTCACCAAGGACGGAGCAATAGCCGGGCCCCGCTCGCTGGAACATCTGGTTGACGTAGTGCTGCATTTCGAGGGCGATCGCAATTCTGCACTGCGCATGGTCCGCGGTATCAAGAATCGATTCGGTGCCGCGGACGAGGTGGGCTGTTTCTCATTGCACGGCAATGGAATCGAATGTGTCGCCGATCCTTCCGCCCTGTTCCGAGATCAACGACCAACACCGGTCCCCGGTACCGCAATTACGGTGACGCTCGACGGCAAGCGCCCGTTGATCGGAGAGATTCAAGCACTACTGGCGTTCCCGAATAACCAGGGGGCACCACGTCGGGCGGTCAGCGGCCTGGACCACGCCCGTGCCGCGATGATCGCAGCTGTACTGGAAAAGCGGGCCGGGCTGAAGGTCAGCGTCACCGACATCTACCTGTCCACCGTGGGCGGGATGCGACTGACGGATCCGTCATCGGATTTGGCGGTGGCCATGGCCATGGCCTCGGCCTACGCGGACCGGCCGCTGCCAGCCGCGGCAGTGGCCATCGGCGAAGTCGGGCTTGCGGGAGATTTACGCCAGGCCCCCGGCATGGAGCGTCGGCTGGCTGAAGCAGCCCGATTGGGCTTCACCATGGCGATTGTCCCGATCGGTTGCGGAACCGCACCCAAAGGGCTGCGGATTCTGGAATCGGCCACGATCGGCGACGCGTTGCGCACGATGCTGACGATCACCGACGCGCCACCGGAGAAGCCGCGGCATCTCAAACCGGTGGAAGACTCGAGCAGAGATCAGGACACAGTGGACAATGAATGGCTGTGAGCACCGCCAACCGGACCCACGGCGTCGGGCAACCCGCCGCTGCCACTCTGCGCGAGACCATCGGGCGGTTGGCTCCGGGAACGGCACTGCGCGACGGCCTGGAACGCATCCTGAGAGGTCGCACGGGCGCACTGATCGTGCTGGGCTACGACGAACGCGTTGAGGCCATCTGTGACGGGGGCTTCTCGCTAGACGTCGGATTCGTTCCGACACGACTGCGGGAGCTATCCAAGATGGACGGCGCGGTCGTGCTGTCCACCGACGGTGGGCGCATCGTTCGAGCCAACGTCCAGTTGGTGCCGGATCCGACCATCCCCACGGACGAATCGGGCACCCGGCACCGCTCCGCTGAGCGCACTGCAATCCAGACTGGGTATCCGGTCATCTCGGTCAGCCACTCGATGAGCATCGTCACGGTCTACGTGGCCGGCGAGCGCCACGTGGTCGCAGACTCGGCCACCATCTTGTCGCGCGCCAATCAGGCCATCGCCACCCTGGAGCGCTACAAAGCCCGCCTCGATGAGGTGTCCCGGCAGTTGTCCACCGCGGAGATCGAAGATTTCGTCACGCTTCGCGATGTCATGACGGTGGTGCAGCGGTTGGAGATGGTGCGCCGGATCGGAATGGAAATCGATTACGACACAGTTGAACTCGGTACCGATGGTCGACAGCTTCGGCTGCAGTTGGAGGAATTGCTCGGTGGAAACGAGGCGGCCCGAGAGTTGACCGCGCGTGACTATCACGCCAACCCTGAACCGCCGTCGAAGGTTCAGGTCGCAACGACACTGGCCGAACTCGACGCCCTCTCGGACACCGAACTCCTCGACTTGACCGCTCTCTCCCGGGTCTTCGGCTACCCGTCGACGACGGAAGCCCAGGATTCAGCATTGAGCGCCAGGGGGTACCGGGCGATGGCCGAGATCCCCCGGTTGCAGTTCGCTCACGTCGACTTGCTGGTGCGGCACTTCGGGACGTTGCAGGGCCTGCTGGCGGCCAGTGCCTCGGATCTGCAGTCGATCGACGGCATCGGTTCGATGTGGGCTAGGCATGTCAGGGAAGGGCTATCGCAGCTGGCAGAGTCGACGATCGCTGACAGACTGCTTTAAGCACGCGGCCCGTCACCGCCCCTGGGCGGTGAATGCTCCCAATCCGGGGTCCGGTCTTGGTATTTTGTTTGCTGACGCGTCAAAGCAGTATTGAGCGGCGCGCGCTAGGGGGCTAGGTGGCTACTCGACGACGCCGTCGACGCCTAAGCGCGAGTCATCGCGGAAGCCGTGCGACGTATATCGATACGGGGTCAATCTCTAGCGGGTGGTTGCGCGCTGGTGCCGTGGCAGCCGGCCTGGGGGCGGCGATCGTCACCGGGCACGGAACCGCCACTGCCGCGCCCTCATCGCAGGATTCGGCCTCGCCGTCCGGTCCGTCGGCAGGCGCCACGCCCAGGGATTCGAAACCGGCTGCGGGGCCCCATGCGGGGGCCGCGAGGACAACCGGCGCAGGGGCAGGGCCCCGAACCGCACGCGCGGTCGCCACACATGTGGCCGTGGGTTCGAAGCGTTTGCCGGCAACAACTTCCGAACCTGCCGCCCAGCCCACCCGCCGCCCGAACGCGGCGCTCGCCGCCATACCGACGAACTCCGCGGATTCGCCGAGCTCGCCACCTCCCGGACCTGTAGCCAGCCCAGCACCTAGCTATCCAGCCGCAGTCAGCCTGGCCGATGCCGCAGTACGGCGAAATCCCGACGGAACGGTACGGACCATCAGCGGCTCGTTCATCGACCGGACCGTTACGGATAAGTCCGATGCCGCAGCGGTTTTCAACGACCTCGCGGGCCTGCTGGGCACCACAGCCGGGTTCGCGAATCCCGATGACATCACCGTCCAGCGCGCCGGTGGCGGAAACCAGGTGCCGGGCGAGTCGGACGGCTTCGCCGAGACGTTCTACCGGATCACCACCCGGGTCAACGGGGTAGTGGTCCGGGGTGGCGAGATAATCCTCGCCACCGACGGCAACGGCGCGGTCACCGGGTTGTTCAACTATCGAGACGCGCGGGTGGACAGCGTTGACACGACACCGGACGCCAGGGTTGACGACGCCACGAAAGCCCTCGCCCTGGTCGCGCAGGCCTACCTGGCCACAGGTACGCGCACTCGATCAGGCGGTGACCGGAGGACGTCGACAGCCTCACCGGATGTGGCTCCGCAACTGGTAGTGGACACCGTCGACTTCCAGTCAGAGCCGCGATTGGTGTGGCGGGTGGTCATCGACGCGCCAAGCGGCGGTCGGTCGGCAAGTCCATCCAACTCCGGCACCGCGACGTACCTCGTGTACGCCAGCGGCCCGGACGCCGGTACCGTCCTCCGGCAGAACGCAACCGCCGACGCACTGTTCCCCTCCACGTCCGTCGCGTCGACCGCCACGGATCAGTTGGGCCACGACCGCGCCATCAACGTTACGTCGACCCACATCTTCTTCTTCGACCTGCAGACCCTTGGTGACATGACGCGAGGCATCTCCACCTACCAAACCGCGTATTTCTTCGGAATTGGGCCACCGCTCCTTCCCGGCCATAAAGTCGGTCTGGGCCTTCTCGGCTGGGATCCGTCGGCCGTCTCTGCGCAGGCGAATATGGCTGTGGCATACGACTATTACGCCGACGTCCTTGGCCGGACTTCGTTCGATGACGACGGAGCGCCGATCAAGATCAGCGTGAACTACAGCCCGCGCAGCAGCTTCAGTGAATTGCTGCTGGGATACAGCAACGCGATCTGGGACCCAGACAATCAGCAATTCGCATTCGGCAACCTCAATCATTTCCAGACCGCACTCGATGTGGTCGGACACGAATACACGCACGCGGTGATCAGCTACATCGTAGGCAATGGCGGATCAGTCTGGGAGTCAGGTGAATCCGGCGCCCTCAACGAGGCATACGCCGACATCATGGGCAGCTTCATCGAGGGAAAGACAGACGCCCAGCGGTGGAACTTTGGTGAAAACACCGGCGCGGGCATTCTTCGCAATTTGGCGAACCCGGCAGCGATCAACACCACGTACGGAAGTTATGCGGCGACCTACGCGACCCGCTACACCGGCACCGAGGATGACGGCGGCGAACATCTCAACAGCACGATATTCAGTCATGCGGCTTACGAGATGATGACCAATCCCGCGACCAGCGATATCACCGAAGACACCTGGGCCAGCCTGTTCTATCACTCGCTGTACCGGCTGGGTACGTCAGCCGACTTCACCGACGGCCGGAATGCCGTCATCGACACCGCAGTTGAATTCGGTTTCACCGCAACGCAACTGGATGCGATCCAGAGTGCGTTCGACGATGTGGGTATCGCGGGTTAGTTGCCCGGCGCAGGCGCGTCACCTGCAGGTGCGGGCTCGCCGGCCGGCGGATCCGACGGGGGCGGTGGCGGTGGCGTGTCAGAGAGGATGAACGGAACCGCCGCTGAGCGCAGGTTTCCGAGCTGAACAACCAGGTTGTAGGTGCCTGGACCGATCGGCTCCCGCGGTAGGGGGCACTGCGGAGCAGAGCCCATCCCGGTCCAAGTGACCTCGGTGGTGACCTGCTCACCCGGATTGAACGACTTGACCAACGTCTCGTTCGATGGCGCACAGTCCAGGTTCGACCAGAGCCGCTTGTTGTCCAGCGAGTAGACGTACGCGGCCAGCACCGCAGCACCGACATCGCGCTTGCACGCCACCAGTCCGATGTTGGTGACCACCATCGTGAACTTGGGCTGATCGCCGATGACGTACTGCGGCGCGTTGGAGATGCCCTTGACTGCGAGAGTGGAATCCGGGCAGTCGTCGCCCTCCATCAGCACCGGCGGGGGCTGCACCGCTTCGGTGGGGGTCGGGGTCGGAGCAGGACTCGACTGGGCGGGCGGCAGAACAGGAGTCTTGTTTTCCGGCTGGGCGATTCCAGTTGTCGTCTTTGCGACCGGCCTAGCATCGGTACTGCCACCGAACAGCACATAGGCGACCGCGATGATGATGGCAACGACCACCGCCACGATCCCAATGGCCAGTGCTCGGCGTCGCCAATAGATTTGCGACGGCAATGGCCCACGCGGTTCCAGATCCATATCCAGCACGTTTCCAAGGTAGATCCAGGCCACCGACAGATGTCCGACCCGACCCGGCGTGTCGCCTTGTTAACTGGATGGAAGATCCACTATTCGAGCGTTATCGGCCGTCTTCGCCGATGTCGCCGATGTACTCGCGCAGAGCGATCTGACCGTCGGCTAGGTGGTAAGTTGCCCCGACGATGGCCAGTTGGCCGCTCTCGACCCGCTGTGAGATTGCCGTTGAGTGGGCGATGAGCTGCGTGCCAGTCTCGATCACGTGGCGGGCCTCAAACTCATCGACGCGGGTCAGGCCGTCGCGACGCCCCAACAAGACAGATGACGTGATGCGCTCGACGATGTCGCGGACGAAGCCACTGGGCACCTGAAGTTCGTCGAGGGCCGCGAGGGTGGCCTTGACCGCACCGCAGCTGTCGTGGCCGAGCACCACAATCAACGGGACACTGAGCACCGTCACCGCATATTCGATGGATCCCATGACCGCTGAATCGATCACGTGGCCGGCGGTACGGACGACGAACATGTCACCAAGGCCCTGATCGAAGATGATCTCGGCGGCGACCCGGCTGTCGGCACAACCGAAGACCACCGCGGTCGGGCGCTGCCCCTCGGCCAAGCTCGCGCGGTGCTGGATGCTCTGACTGGGGTGCTGGGGCGTGCCGGCGACGAATCGCTGGTTACCCTCCTTCAGTGCCTTCCAAGCAGTCACTGGGCTGGTGTTCGGCATGGCCCTCATTCTGCATGGTCGTGCGCATTGCACCTACACCCGGCATGCAATGAATCTTGTGGCCGACGAACTCGTCGACTGGTACCGCACAGCCCAGCGGGACCTCCCGTGGCGCGCGTCCGACGTGACGGCGTGGCAGATTCTGGTCAGCGAGTTCATGTTGCAGCAGACCCCGGCTGCCCGGGTCGCGCCGATCTGGCTGGCCTGGGTGGAGCGCTGGCCAACACCTTCGGCAACAGCAGCCGCCGGTGCCGCCGACGTTCTGCGGGCATGGGGAAAGCTCGGCTATCCGCGGCGTGCAAAGCGATTGCACGAATGCGCCACGGTGATAGCGACGCAGTACGGGGATGTCGTGCCCGATGACGTGGACGTGTTACTGAGCCTCCCCGGGGTGGGCGCATACACAGCGCGGGCCATTGCATGTTTCGCTTATGGCCAGCGAGTTCCGGTGGTGGACACCAATGTACGAAGAGCGGTTGCCCGGGTGATTCACGGACGCGCCGACGCAGGAACTCCTTCGACGACACGGGACCACGCCGACGTTGCCGCCATACTGCCGAAAAACGATTCGGCGCCAACATTTTCGGCGGCGTTGATGGAACTCGGAGCGACGGTGTGCACCGCGCGCGCACCGAAGTGCGGAACCTGCCCAATGAGCACTTGTGCCTGGCGGGCGGCCGGATATCCACCGTCATCGGAGCCGCCACGGCCGTCACAGCGCTACGCGGGGACTGACCGTCAGGTCCGCGGAAAGTTGCTCGACGTTCTGCGGGCGTCATCGACTCCCGTCGAGCGCGCCCAGTTGGACGTGGTGTGGTTGACGGACACCGCGCAACGGGATCGCGCGCTGGATTCGTTGTTGGTCGACGGACTGGTGGAGCAGACGGCAGACGGTCGGTTCGCCCTGTGTGGCGAGGGCTAGGACTGACTCTCGAGTCTGGCCAAGAACGACTCCATGGCTGCGCGGTAGCGCGTCGGTGCTTCGTCGTGCACCACGTGGCCTGATTCGGGTACGTGCAGGTATGTTGCCCGGTCTCCGGCGATCTCTGCCATCCGGAGCATCTGCCCCGCCGGGGTTACTGACCGGCCCGCCTCGATGAGCAATGCGGGGGCCCGCACGGATTGCCATTCCCGCCAGTAGTCACGAGTACCCCACTCTGCAGCGATCTCGATCCACCGGGCGGGTTGCCCGTGGAGCCGCCACCCAGTGGCAGTGCGGTTGAATGCGTCCAGGAAGTACTGCCCGGCCACCGGTCCGAACTCCGTGAAAACCGCATCGGCAGAACTGAATTCGACCGGCAGAGCCTGTAGCCACGGCTCCCAGGGGCCAGTCGTCCCCCCGACGAAATCGGGCGCCATATCTTCGACTACCAATGCGCTCACGAGCTCCGGGTGGGCCGCGGCGACACACCAAGAATGCAGGCCCCCCATCGAATGCCCGATGAGTACCGACGACTGACCAAGACCCGCAATCGCTTCGGACAACTCCGCGACGAATGTCTCAGTGCAGACCGGCCTCGGATCGTCGACCTCACGGCCCCGGTGCCACGGCGCGTCGTAGGTGTAGACATCGCCCATCCTGGTGAGCCAGGGAAGCTGCCGCGACCAGGTGCTGCCTCTGCCCATTAGGCCGTGAACCAGCACCAGCGGGCGCCCAGCGCCGCCACGGCGGGTCAGGGCTCCGGAGGTCACCCTGACATCTTCCGCGCTCGGCTACCACGCTGTGTCGGCGCGGTAGCCTAGCGCCATGAGCGTCGTTAAAATCAATGCCATCGAGATACCGCCAGGTGCCGGGCCTGAGCTGGAGAAGCGGTTTGCCCACCGCGCTCACGCTGTCGACAACCAGCCCGGATTCCTCGGGTTCCAGTTGCTCAGACCGGTCAAAGGCGAAGACCGCTACTTCGTGGTCACGCAGTGGGAATCTGAAGACGCATTCCAAGCCTGGGCTACCGGCCCGGCCGTACACGCCCACGCCGGTGAACGGGCCAATCCGGTCGCTACAGGCGCTCATTTGTTGGAGTTTGAGGTTGTGTTGGACGTTGCCGGGACTAACGCAAAGACGTAAAGCGCGCCCGCCGCTCCGCATCTTGGTGGCGTTGGCCACTCTGATGGCGATCATCGGCCTGGCGACTAGCTGCGCACCGGCGCCCGCTCCTCCGGCCAACGCCGGCGCGGGTGTCCATATCGATACCAGTACCCCTCAGGGCGTGCGGGCCAAGCAGGTCATGGACATGCTCAACTCCGACTGGCCTATCGGCCCTGTTGGGGTCAAGACGATGGCCGGGCCGAACATGCTCGACCCCATCACCACGACGATGGATACGCTCTGGTGGGACCGGCCATACACACTCGTCGGTGCCGAAATCGGTGCCGGAGTGGCCTCGCTGCACCTGCTTTCGTCGTATGGCGCGCGCCAGGACATCGATATGCGCATCAACGATCAGACGCTGGTCACCCGGTTCGTGGTAACCACGCAAAAGCCGCCGATCAACTCCTGGCAGGACGTCGACACAGCACTGAGCCGGACCGGAGCCCGCTACTCATACCAGGTATCGAAGGTCGACGAGGGTCACTGCACGAAGGTCGCAGGAACCAACACCGCTGAATCTTTGCCGCTGGCTTCGATTTTCAAGACCTATGTGCTCTACGCCGTCGAAGATGCCGTCCTCGCGGGCACGCTGCACTGGGACGACGAACTGACGATCACGAGCGAACTGAAGAAGCTCGGATCGTCCGGCTTCGACAAGCTTCCGGCCGGCTCCCAGATCACCGTTCGGCAGGCCGCAGGCAAGATGATCTCGTCGAGCGACAACATGGCCACCGACATGTTGATCGGACGCCTCGGTCGACACGCCATCGAGTTGGCGCTGATCAATGCGGGCCATCACGACCCGGCAAGCATGACTCCGTTCCCCACCATGCGCGAGATCTTCGCGATCGGGTGGGGCAATCCCGACGTTCGGGAGGAGTGGAAGAACGCGACCCCACAACGTCGCGCGGAGATGCTGAAGGAAGCCGATTCCCAGCCTTACGAGCCGGATCCGGAACGTACCCACGCTCCCGGGTCCGCGTACGGTGCCGAGTGGTACGGCACCGCCGAGGACATCTGCCGCGTCCACGCCAGATTGCAGCACAACGCCGTCGGCGCGGCCGCTCCGGTCAAAGCGATCATGTCGGAGATTCCCGGCATTGACCTCAACCGGACTGAGTGGCCCTACATCGGTGCGAAAGCCGGGAATCTACCGGGTGATTTGACGTTCAGTTGGTATGCAGTCGATCGCACCGGCCAACCGTGGGTGGTCAGCTTCCAGCTGAATTGGCCGCGCTATCACAGCCCGAGCGCAGGCGGCTGGGTGATGACGATCATCAAGCAGGTATTCGGGATGCTGCCGCGCTACCGCTGACCTGCACTTGGGCGAAACGTCCACGCGTTGTCCCGGAAATGCAGAACTGCGCGGCTTGCCGGATCAATATCTATGCGCCAGAACGATTTCGGCGGCGCATCGAGTGCAACCAGAATCGCTGCGCGAATCACGGCCGGGTGGGTGACCGCCACTACCCGCTGGGGTGTGCTACTGACTGCATCCATCCAATTCCCCACCCGCTCAATCAACTCCACGACTGACTCGCCACCATGCGGAGCGCTGGCGGGATCGATGTAGAGGAGCGAAAGCTCGTCCAAGCACACGTTGCCGAGGGACTCACCGCGCCACACACCACAATCCAGATCTGCCAGCCTGGGATCAACCGTGGCATCCAGTCCAAGCAGTTCCGCCGTCTGCCGGGTGCGTTCCTCCGGCGAGCAGACGCACAGGTCCGGCACGCCTCGGCGTGTCGGGGACCTGTGCGTCTGCTCGGCACACTGCCGGTGCCCCAGAGCGCTGAGGGGTTCGTCCTCCGGAAATCGGCTGCCGGCCATGGCATCGGTCATGGCGTGCGACACCAGAGTCAACCGGACGACGTCAGTCACGCAGCGACGGGTTCCCGCTTCTGCGAGTTCAGGAACCGATCGATGAGAGCGCCCGCTACCAGTCCGATGGTCACCCACATCACCAGAGCAGTTCCCACCGAGCCCAACCTGAAGTCGAAGAGGTCGTCCGCCGGAAAGCCGGGATAGGCCAAGGTTCCGGCGTCGCTGACCAACGGTTGCGGCACCTCCGATACCGTCGGCAGCACAAGCATTGTCAGCCCGACCGCAACGAGGTATGCGCCCAGCCCCGACAGGGCGGCATTCCAGCCACCCAGCCGCGACTCGATGCGCCGGCCAAGCCAGGCAGCAGCCACCGCGTATGCGAGGGACAGCACGATCATCAGCAGATAGAGACCTGCGCGCTTTCCAATGGTGTCGTGATCGCCGACCGCCGGCGGATTGGCCGGGTACTTGATGAACGGCACCAAGTAGAGAACAACGAATGCGGCCACGGCCATCAGAAGCGCCAATGCCCGAGCCGATAGCCCGCTGAACCTTGGGTAGATGATCACGAAAGCAACAGCGAACAACGCACCCATCGCAATGCTGAACGCCAACACCCCGAAGCCCAATCCGGCATTCGCCTGGACCCCACGGGTGAACAGTTCCATCTCATGTTCATGCCCGCCGGCCAAGGCTGATTCGACCTCACTGCGACCGCCCTCGTAGGCGATAGCCCGTCCGATCACCGGCTCAACGAAGATGCGCGCAAACAGGAAGGTGAGCACACCGGCAACCCCACCGGCGAGCAGACCACGCCAAATTATTCGCTTTTCCACAGCCAAGTCCCCTATCAGTGGCAGGGGAAGCCGAGCAGATGACGAGCGTCGTGCAGGAATTCATGCACGTGCGTGTCATTGCCGAAAACCGACGTGGCGCCTTGGTCGATTCCGACGAAGTACAGCACCACTAATGCCAGAAAGACAGTGCCTGCCAACCACAGCGCAGCGCGGGCAGCGGACAGATCCGGCGCGGCTGCCCTGGCTCGGGCTTGTGGAGCGGTCATGGTCCAGTCCTTTCCGGGATGTCGCGTCCCAGGTCGAGGCGATAACGAGCGTCGGGTCTGACTATCGACAGTGGCGCGAC
Organism: Mycobacterium sp.; assembly: GCA_965279745.1. Classification (GTDB taxonomy): domain Bacteria; phylum Actinomycetota; class Actinomycetes; order Mycobacteriales; family Mycobacteriaceae; genus Mycobacterium. The sequence goes on along the minus strand of OZ257262.1, from coordinate 3,584,645 downwards.
CGTTCTGGAATTTCACCAGATTCCTCGGCTCGTTCGTTCAACTACGAGGCTGAGCCTAAATCAGCTTGAGCCGTAACCCAACTGTTGAGCGGTGTACTTCGCCGCCTCGGTGACTGGCGCGGCCTGAACGGCGGTGCCATAGGCGCAGATCTCCGTCCAGACGTCACCGATCTCTGTGGTGTCGAACCGCATTGCCACAATGGCATTGCCTCCGCGGTTGCGCGCTTCACCAATCAACCGACCCATGGCTTCGTTGCGGCTTTCGGCGAGGTTCTTCGTCATGCCCTGCAACTCACCGCCGAACATGCTCTTGAAGCCCGCTCCCATTTGTGAGAACGCATTCCGCGATCGAACGGTAAGACCGAACACTTCGCCACAAACCCGCTGGATCTCCCAGCCGGGGATGTCGTTAGTGGTTACAACCAGCATTGCCAGCCTTCCTCGTTAGTGACGACTGTGCGGTTTCAGACGGGAACACGGCGTGTCCCGAATGAAACCGCACAGTCGCGAGCGGTGATCGGAGGGTTCTCAGTCGCTGGCGGTTCCAGCGCTGGCCAAATCCGGTTCGGCAGGTTCGGCAGGCTTGGGGCCACCGCTGAAGGTGAACACCGCGTCCTCCCCCATACCTTCGCCGTCCCAGTTGTCGACGTCGACTGTGACCAGCTGACCTGGTCGGATCTCGTCGAACAGGATCTTCTCGCTGAGAGCATCCTCAATCTCACGCTGGATGGTCCGACGCAACGGCCGCGCTCCCAGAACCGGATCGAAACCACGCTTAGCCAACAGGGACTTGGCCTTCTCGGTCAGCTCCATTGTCATGTCCTTGCTCTTGAGCTGCTTGGACACCCGAGCCGCCATCAAGTCGACCATCTGCATGATCTCGTCTTTGGTGAGCTGGTGGAACACGATGATGTCGTCGATGCGGTTGAGGAACTCCGGCCGGAAATGCTTCTTCAGCTCGTCGTTGACCTTCTGCTTCATCCGCTCGTAGTCGTTGGAGCCACCACCCTTGGTGAACCCCAGGCCGACTGCCTTGGAGATGTCAGAGGTGCCCAGGTTGGAGGTGAAGATCAGCACGGTGTTCTTGAAGTCGACCGTGCGGCCCTGACCGTCGGTCAGACGACCATCCTCGAGGACCTGCAACAGAGTGTTGTAGATCTCCATGTGCGCCTTTTCGATCTCGTCGAAAAGCACGACGCTGAACGGCTTCCTTCGCACCTTCTCGGTGAGCTGGCCGCCCTCTTCGTAGCCGACGTATCCCGGGGGTGCGCCGAACAGCCTCGAAGCGGTGTAGCGGTCATGGAACTCGCCCATGTCGATCTGGATCAACGCATCGTCGTCGCCGAACAGGAACTCGGCCAACGCCTTGGACAGCTCGGTCTTACCGACACCGGACGGGCCGGCGAAGATGAACGAGCCCGACGGGCGCTTCGGATCCTTCAGACCGGCACGGGTACGACGGATGGCTTTGGAGACGGCGCGGACGGCGTCTTCCTGTCCGATGATCCGCTTGTGCAGTTCACCTTCCATGCGTAGGAGGCGAGTGGTCTCCTCCTCGGTCAGCTTGAACACGGGGATGCCGGTCCAGTTGCCGAGGACTTCGGCGATCTCGTTGTCGTCAACCTCCGCGACGACGTCCAAATCACCTGAACGCCACTGCTTTTCACGTTCCGCACGTTGGGCGACCAGAGTTTTTTCACGATCGCGCAGCGATGCCGCCTTCTCGAAGTCCTGCGCGTCGATCGCGGACTCCTTCTCCCGGCGCGCGTCGGCGATCTTCTCGTCGAACTCGCGCAGGTCTGGCGGAGCGGTCATCCGGCGAATCCGCATCCGGGCACCGGCCTCGTCGATCAGGTCGATCGCTTTGTCCGGCAGGAACCGGTCATTGATGTACCGATCTGCCAGCGTGGCCGCGGCCACTACCGCCGAATCGGTGATCGACACCCGGTGGTGCGCTTCGTAGCGATCGCGCAGCCCCTTCAAGATCTCGATGGTGTGCGCCACTGTCGGTTCGCCCACCTGAACGGGCTGGAAGCGTCGCTCCAGGGCGGCGTCCTTCTCGATGTACTTGCGGTACTCATCGAGAGTCGTTGCCCCGATTGTCTGCAGTTCGCCACGGGCCAGCTTGGGCTTCAGGATCGATGCTGCATCGATAGCGCCTTCGGCCGCACCTGCTCCGACGAGGGTGTGTAGCTCATCGATGAACAGGATGATGTCGCCGCGGGTGTTGATCTCCTTAAGCACCTTCTTGAGGCGCTCTTCGAAATCACCGCGGTAGCGGCTGCCAGCCACCAACGAACCCAGATCGAGTGTGTAGAGCTGCTTGTCCTTCAGAGTCTCGGGGACCTCGCCGTGCACGATGGCCTGAGCCAGGCCCTCAACAACGGCGGTCTTGCCGACACCGGGCTCACCGATCAGCACCGGGTTGTTCTTGGTGCGCCGGCTCAGCACCTGCATCACCCGCTCGATTTCCTTCTCACGGCCGATGACCGGATCGAGCTTGCCTTCCATCGCAGCCGCGGTGAGGTTGCGGCCGAATTGGTCCAGAACCAGGGATGTCGAAGGGCTACCGGATTCGCCGCCGCGGCCACCGGTACCGGCTTCCGCAGTCTCCTTGCCCTGATATCCGCTGAGCAGCTGGATGACCTGCTGACGCACGCGGGTCAGTTCTGCGCCCAGCTTGACCAGCACCTGGGCGGCTACGCCCTCACCCTCGCGAATCAGGCCGAGCAGAATGTGCTCGGTACCGATGTAGTTGTGTCCGAGCTGAAGCGCCTCGCGCAGGCTCAACTCCAAGACCTTCTTGGCACGCGGCGTGAATGGGATATGTCCGGACGGCGCCTGCTGGCCTTGGCCGATGATCTCTTCGACCTGCGAGCGGACACCTTCTAACGAGATCCCCAGGGACTCGAGGGACTTGGCAGCTACGCCTTCGCCCTCGTGGATGAGTCCCAGCAGGATGTGCTCGGTACCGATGTAGTTGTGGTTGAGCATCCGGGCTTCTTCTTGAGCCAGGACGACGACTCGGCGCGCTCGGTCAGTAAATCTCTCGAACATCGGTGGTTACCTGCTCTCCATCACGATTAGGCACAGCGGTGAGTACAGCGGTGAGGAACTTTCGTTCGAAACCGAAGTACCTGGCGTCCACTCTAATGGGCCGTTTGTCTGGCTGCCCTCTGGCGCTACCCAGTACTACCCAGGCGTTCCCAAACCCATGAACGTTGACCCATGAAGGTTGACACTGCACACCAACGCGTTAAAGCACGGATTCGTTTCCGATATTCACTTCGCCACCAGCGAAATCGACAGCCGGCTTAACCGAGAAAAGGCTCAGGATTTACCTGGCGATTTAGGTTGCGGCGTGGAAAGCGTCGATGACCTCAGCCGGAATTCGGCCACGTGTGGACACCTTGTGCCCATTGCGGCGGGCCCATTCCCGGATGGCCGCGCTCTGCTCGCGGTCAATCGACGCCCGACCGCGGCCCGGAATCCCGGGGCGACCACGACGTCGGCCACCGACACGACGGCCCGCCTCAATCCACTGCTTTAGCTCGTCACGAAGCTTCTGGGCATTCTTGACCGAAAGGTCGATCTCGTAGCTGACCCCATCGAGCGAGAATTCAACCGTTTCGTCGGCTGCGCCCTCGCCGTCGAAATCATCGACCAGGGTGACAGTCACCTTTTTCGCCATTGACTCAGTTGGCCCTTCTGCTTGCAAAATGCAATCGATTGGAGCGTCGGCCCCGGTGAACTAATGTGCCACAAGCAGCTGCCATATTTCAACAACGCGACTTAATCTTCGATCTTCAGATGCTGTGACGCCGAACAATCGGGAACAATACAGTCTCGCGAATCGACAATCCGGTAAGCGCCATCAACAAGCGGTCGATACCCATTCCTGTTCCCGTTGTCGGTGGCATCGCATACTCCATCGCGGCCAGGAAATCCTCATCGAGTGCCATTGCCTCGTCATCACCATCCGCCGCTGCCCTGGCCTGATCTGCGAAGCGTTCCCGCTGCACAATAGGGTCGATGAGTTCGGAGTATCCCGTTGCCAATTCAAATCCGCGAACGTACAGATCCCATTTCTCCGTTACGCCGGAAATGCTGCGATGCTGACGGGTCAACGGCGTGGTCTCGACCGGAAAATCCATCACGAACGCCGGGGCCCAAAGCGTCTTCCCGACGGTGTGCTCCCAAAGTTCCTCGACAAGCTTGCCGTGGCCATAACCACGATCAGTTGGGATGTCGATCTCCAGTCGGTTGGCAATAGCCAGCAGGTATTCCCGTGATGTGTCGGGGTTGATCTCTTCACCCAATGCCTCCGACAGGGACGGATACATATGTATCGACGGCCATTCTCCGTCGAGGTCATATGTTGTGCCGTCGGGCAACGGAACTTGACGCGTGCCAATCGCCTCGTCAGCGACTTCTTGAATTAATTCGCGGGTGACGATCGCGGAGTCCTCATAGGTACCCCACGCCTGATAGGTCTCGAGCATCACGAATTCGGGTGAATGTGTTGAATCAGCACCTTCGTTGCGGAACACGCGATTGAGCTCAAACACCCTTTCCAGCCCGCCCACCACACAGCGCTTGAGGAACAATTCCGGTGCAATCCGCAGAAACAGGTCGGCATCGAGCGCGTTGGAATGGGTAGCAAACGGCCGCGCGGCCGCACCGCCCGCCAATGTCTGCAACATCGGTGTTTCGACTTCCAGAAACCCGCGCCGCTCCAGCGCATTACGGACGGCGCGCACCACCGCAATGCGTTGGCGAGCGACCTCCCTGGCCTGTGGCCGCACGATGAGGTCCACATACCGCTGCCGAACCCGGGACTCCTCACTCATCTCCTTGTGGGCCACCGGGAGCGGGCGCAGAGCCTTGGACGCCATCTGCCAGGAGTCGGCCAGGACCGATAGCTCCCCACGACGAGAACTGATCACCTCGCCGTGCACGAAGACGATGTCACCGAGGTCCACCTCCGACTTCCAGGCGTCCAGATCATCGGCACCGACCCCGGCGAGACTGATCATGACTTGCAGCTGGGTACCGTCACCCTCCTGAAGGGTCGCGAAGCACAATTTGCCGGAGTTGCGGGCGAACACCACCCTGCCGGTCACCCCAACGATGGCGCCCGTAGTCGCGTCGGCCGGGAGATCCGAATAGGCGGCACGGACGTCCGCAAGGGAATGAGTGCGGGGAACCGCGACGGGGTACGGATCCTTACCGCCGGCCAACAGGCGCTCGCGCTTGCCCTGCCGGATTCGGAACTGCTCGGGTAGGTCGTCGAGTTCAGCCTCGGGTTGATCAGCAGCGTCCACGGCGTGCCAGCTTAAATGAAGCATGCCCGCATCCCTTGATCCCGCGATGCTCGCGGTGTTGGCGGACGAGGTGGTGGACTGGCGGTTCAAGGGTCTGCCGGCCACCTGGGCGGGCCGGACGGCAAGCCGAATCTGCGCTGAACGCGCGGACTTGTTCACGGCCGGGCCGCTGGGCCCGGTGTGTGTGCTCCGCGCCGACGCTTTGGCGCACAACCTGGCGACGATGGCGGATTGGTGCGCCGGGCGCGGGGTGGAACTGGCTCCGCACGGCAAGACGCACATGGCGCCGCAGCTCGTTGCCAAACAGTTTGCGGTCGGCGCCTGTGCGGTCACGGCGGCCACGATCAGTCAGGTGCGCACCTATCGCGCCTTCGGGGCAAGCGATGTGCTGTTAGCCAATGAGCTGGTCGACCCGGCCGGCTTGGCCTGGCTGGCAGCCGAACTCGACGGCGATGACAGTTTCCGGCTGATCTGCTGGGTGGACTCATTGCGGGGTGTGGAACTGATGACGGCGGCGCTGACCCGGGCGGGGGCCCGGAGGCAGGTCGACGTCTGCGTCGAAGTGGGAGCTCGCGGCGGACGCACCGGATGCCGCACCGACGGTGACGTCGACGCGGTGGCCGCCGGAGCCGTTGCCAGCCCGCGGCTTCGGCTGGTGGGCGTCGCTGGCTACGAGGCGGCGCTGGGTCACGATGTGTCGACCGCAGGAACCAGCCGAATTCAGCACTATCTCAACCACATTCGATCCACGGCATTGCGGTTGGCTCCGTTCTGCGAGGGGCCGGACGTTATCGTCACTGCTGGCGGCAGCACACATTTCGATCTGGTGTCAGAGCTACTCGCCGGGGACTGGCGCACGATCCTGCGCAGCGGTGCATACCTAACCCACGACGACGGCCTCTACTTGCGGACCTCGCCGCTGACCCGGCCTGGGTCAAAGGCCGGCAGCTTCCAGCCGGCGATGCAGGTGTGGGCGCAGGTGTGCTCGCGTCCCGAGCCGGGACTGGCGTTGCTGACAATGGGTCGCCGTGATGTGTCCTTCGATCAGGATCTCCCTGTGCCACAACGTCTTCGGACAGAGTCCGGGTGGACGTCTGATCAACTGGCAGGTAGCGAAGTCCTCAAGCTCAACGACCAGCATGCGTTCCTGAAGCTCACATCGGCGAGCAATGCGGTTGTCGAGGTCGGCACCTGGATCGAGTTCGGGATATCGCATCCCTGCACCGTCTTCGACAAATGGCAACTCATTCCGGTCCTCGACCCCGCGGACCGCGTGGTCGAACTCGTCCGGACCTTCTTCTGACCGTGGGCTACCTGCGCCCACGAGTGTCATCGCGGTTGCGCTCGTATACCATCCGCAGGCCATCGAGAGTCAGGTGCTTGTCGTAGTGCTGAACCGACCGCAAGTCCGGCAGCAGCAACGGGGCGGTGTGTCCGGTCGCCACCACGGTAACGTCCGAGGAGACGTCTGCGCGAATGCGGGACACCAATCCGTCCACCAATCCGGCGAACCCGAACACCGCGCCGGCCTGCATGCATTCAACCGTGTTCTTGCCGATCACCGACCGCGGCCTAACGAGTTCAACCCGGCGCAATGCCGCCGACCGGGCCGCCGCCGCGTCCGAGGAAACCTGAACACCGGGAGCTATTGCACCACCGAGGAATTCGCCTTTGGCGGACACCACATCAACGCAGATCGACGAACCGAAATCGACGACAATCGCAGCTGTCTGAAACTTGGCGAACGCCGCCAAACAGTTGACGATGCGATCGGCGCCAACTTCCTTGGGATTGTCCACGAGGAGCGGAATTCCGGTGCGCACACCGGGCTCGATCAGCACATGCGGAATTGTCGGCCAGTATTGGTTGAGCATGCCCCGGACCTCGTGCAAGACCGACGGCACAGTTGACAGTCCAGTGACACCGGTGAGTCGCTCAGAGTCGTCGCCGATGAGGCCCTCGATGGTCAGCGCCAGTTCATCGGCCGTCACTTCGGACTCGGTGCGAATACGCCAGTGCTGCGACACTTTTGCGTGTTGACCTGACCCGGAGATCAGGCCAACGACGGTGTGGGTGTTACGAACGTCGATCGCGAGCAGCATGGTGGCTACCTAACATCAATTTCTCCACGTGCCGTCGCCGGGAAGGTCGATGGCGATGTTGTCCAACAAACGAGTGGCACCCAGGCGCGCAGCAACCAGCAGCCTCGCCGGGCCATGCGCAGGTGCGGGTTCCAGCCCAGGGCCCCGCACCTCGAGGTAGTCGACCGTGAATGCGGGAACCTCATCGAGAACGGCGCGGGCCGCATCGACGACGGCCGCAGGTCCTCCGGCGGAGGCATACCTTCCGGCCAAAAGTGCCGACGACAACGCGGTGGCCTGTTCACGTTGCTCCGGATTCAGATAGCGGTTTCGCGAAGACATCGCCAGCCCGTCGGCCTCTCGCACGATGGGCACTCCGACGATTCCGACGTCCACGTTGAGGTCTTCGACCATCTGGCGGATGAGAACCAGTTGCTGGTAATCCTTTTCGCCAAAGAAGGCCCGATCAGGGCGCACGATGTTGAACAGTTTCAGCACTACCGTCAGCATCCCGGCGAAATGCGTTGGACGAACACTGCCTTCGAGTTCAGCTCCCAGCGCACCCGAATGCACTGTGGTGCGTTGGCCGTCCGGATACATCCCCGCCGCGGTCGGGGTGAACGCGATCTCGACACCCTCGCCACGCAGTAGATCCAGGTCGGCGTCAAGGGTTCGCGGATATGCGTCAAGATCTTCGTTCGCGCCAAACTGCAACGGGTTAACAAAGATCGACACCACAACGACCGCACCCGGGATCCTGCGCGCAGTCCGAACCAGTGTCAGGTGCGCCTCGTGCAAGGCGCCCATGGTCGGGACGAACATCACTCGTCGCCCGGCTTGCCGCAGCGCCCGCGTTACATCCGATACCGCACCGGGTGATTGGTAGACGTTGAGCCGATCACGGATGAATTCCGGCCGAGGCGCCGTCATCAGTGCGGCCCTTGAGAACGGGACCAGTCAGCCAACACCGTGAAGACCTCCTCAGGAGCATGCGCCCGTTGGGCGGTGCGCAGGGCATCCGCGCAATAGGCTTGGGCGAGTTCGGGACTCAGTTCGCTGATTGCCGCGATATGCCTGCCGATAGCAGCGGCATCACCGCGGGCCACCGGCCCGGTCAGCGCGGCCTGCCCGCGCTGCAACGTGTTCTCCAGCGCGGCGCGGGCCAGCGGTCCGAGCACCCGTTCGGCCAATCCGCCGGGTGCATCACCGACAAGTTCTTGGCCAAGTAGCTCCTGGCCCGACAGTGCTGCCCGCAGAGCATCCAGAGCATCGGCGACCAACGTGACGATGTGGTTGCTGGCATGGGCCAGTGCGGCGTGATAGAGCGTGCGAGCATCCTCTCGCACGCGGAATGGCTCTCCGCCGATCTCCAACACGAGCGCCTGGGCGATCAGGTAGCCGATGTCATCTGCGGCGGTGATGCCGAAGCACGCCTCACCCAGCCGAATCACATCCTCATCGGCTCCGGTGAAAGTCATCGCCGGATGTACGGCCAGCGGAACGCAGCCCTGGCTGGTCAAGGGGTCCAGAACCGCAATCCCGTTGGCGCCCGATGTGTGGACCACGATCGTGCCCGGATGAACGGCTTCTGTCGCCGCCAACCCGTGGACGAGGCCGGGCAACTCCGAGTCCGGGACAGTCAGCAGCAGCAATTCGGAACTGGCAGCGACATCAGGAACCGCCAGCACTCTGGTGTCCGGCAACCGGCGCTCCGCCAGGCGCAGAGACTGGGTGGAGATGGCACTGCAGGCCACGACTACATGCTCGGCGCGCTCAAGTGCGACACCCAACGCGGACCCGACCCGGCCGGACGAGATGATGCCGACCTTGAGTCGAGCCGGACGCAAGCCGCTGGGGGTCTCCACGACGGTTGAGCTCAGTCTTCGCGACGACGACGGCGTCCGCCGCCGGAGCCACCGCTCGACTGCAACCGGGCCATCAGATCCGCGACCGATTGGCCGTCGGCATGCTGTCCGCCAGCCACCTCGGGAGCAGGTGGGTCGGGTTCATCGGTGCTGCGATGCCGTGCTGGTGGCGGTGCGGGCGCAGTCGACATGGCGGGCGCGACCGAATCGCCGTAGCCGGGGGCGTCGACGGAATGGCGCGACCGCGGCGGGGCCGGTTCCGGCGGCTGCATGACTGGCTGGACGGGCTGAGCGGGCGGGGCCGGCGGCTCGTTGTCGGCGGTGGGCGCAGGTGTCCAGTGCCGCCCCGGTTGTGAGGCATATGGGGGTGGAAGCCATTGCGCTTCGGCACCTACGGCTGACCAGGCGGGTGTCTCGACGGGCGCTGTCTGGATCGGCGGGGGCTCGACAGGCGGCGACGGCTGTTCGTAAACGGGGGGCTGTTCGTAAACCGGAGGCTGATCGTGTCGATCCCCATTCGCAGGCGGAGCCTCAACGGGGCGCCGGTGTGACGCCCGCGCTCGCTGCGATTCATCCGACCCGGTCGACTCGGGGCGACGACGTCGCCGTGGCGGGCGGGGCGCCGGCGGCGTTGGAATCAGCGGTTCCTCCGGAACATCGATGATCGGGTTCTCAGCAACCCGACTGTCACCGTCGTCGGAACTCACTGGTGTGATCCGGCTGCTCTCCACCCGATCCGGTACGGGCGGGATGGTGGCGGTGTCTCGGGTCCAATCCTCGCGGGGGCGGCCAGTGTGCCGCTCGCCCTCGATCGCGGGCCGGTCACCAAGGTCAGCGTCGAACAAGACCTCGAGGTTGGACCGCAACGCCGCGAGCTCAGCGCGCAATGCCGCCACCTCGTCTGCAGCCTGCGCCCGCACCTCGTAGCTGAGTTCACGGCGCAGATGCGATTCAAGGCCCAGTTCATACTCCCGGCGCGCAGATATCTCGCGATCCAGTTGCAAGTCGTACACCAGCTTCAAGTCCCGAGCGCGAGCCTGATCGGCATCACTTTGCCGGCGATACACCACCGACACGAATGCCGCGATGATGGCGGCCCACAACGACAGGATGACCGCCAGCTTGAGCAGGTCAACGCGGTTGGTGAAGACCAGCGCGGAACTCGCCACAATGGCGAGGAACAGCAACACCGTCAGCAGGGGCCAACCCGGCCTGCGGCCGCCGCGCCGGTTTCTGGCGCCGCGGGACAGAACGGTCATGCGCTGACTGTACCTGTGCTGCGTCACGACACGTCGCCGCTGCGGCGCGGCGATTCGTGGCCTTCTTGGGGGCCTTCCCGGGTACCTCCCCGGGGGCCATCCTGCGGTTCACCCGGCGACTTGCAGCAATGTTCCAGCCACAGCCCGGCGACCACCAGTGCGAGCGCACTGACAGCGGCAACCAAGACACCTGGGGTATCCGCGGCGGCGACCCTCAACTCCGATCGTCTCGGCATGAGATAGACCAGAACACCGATCCACCAGCCGGCAACCAACGCGCCCACCCACGCCGATGCCTTCGCGATCACCACAGTGCGGGCCACTGCCAACGGGTGTAGACGTCCCGGGGTGGGACCGACCTCGCCAGCGCCAATCCGTCGTCGAACGGAGGCTCCCCAGACCGCCTCCGCGCCTGCCACCCCCAACAGGGACAGCCCAGTCCACATGGTGATGGGTGGGAAGTACCGGTACAACACGTGAACCACCAGATAGCCGACGACAGCAGCACCGGCAACCGCAGCGGCGACGTCACGTCTGCGCGTTGGGCCCATCAGATCGATGCGCCGGCAGTGCCGGGCCTGAACGCCAAGTTGGTCGACCGCACTCCGGCCCGCTCGGTGGGATCGATCTCGGCAAGCAGACCTTCGATTGGTTGTGGTCGGCCAGCCACACTCAGTTCAGCATCCGGTTCGACCGCCAGCCACGGGATGAGCACGAACGCCCGTTGATGTGCCAACGGATGCGGGAGCGTGAGTTCGTCATCTTGGAGACTCACTTCGACGGCACCGCTATAGCAACTCACCAGATCGACGTCGAGGGTTCGCGGTCCCCAATGCTGATCACGAACGCGATCGTTCTCCTGCTCGATGGCCTGCGCTCGGCGGAGCCAGCCGTGGCCGTCCAATTCGGGATCATCGGCGATGACGACCGCATTGAGGAACGGGCCCTGCTCGACGCCGCCCCATGGGTCGGTCTCGTAAACCGGCGACAGCCCGCGCACCGAGGAACCCAGCGCGTCAACGACGGCTTGCAGTCGCGCCATCCGGTCGCCAAGGTTGGAACCGATCGATAACACCACTTTCGTCACAAGTCACCTCTGACTTCGCCTATCCGGCCGGGGCCCTCGCCTATCCGGCCGGGGCCCTCGCCTATCCGGCCGGGGCCGCGACCGCTGCGGCGCGACCGGCGGGCGACTACGGCAACGTCGCTGAACGACAAATCAATTGGCGCGTTCGGCTTGTGCACCACCACCTCCACGGCGTGGACGCGTTCATCGGCCATGACGTCTTCGGCGATCTCGGCCGACACCGTCTCGATCAGATTGCGTGCCGGCCCACCGACGATGGCAGCGGCCCGCTCTGCCAGCACCCCGTAGTCGTAGGTGTCCGTCAGGTCATCGCTAGCGGCTGCCGCAGCCAGGTCAATCCAGACCGTGACGTCGACAACGAAGTCCTGCCCGTGTCGCCGTTCCTCGTCGAAGACACCATGGTTGCCACGAACGGTCAAGCCGCGCAACTCGATTCGATCAGCCATCGACACCATTCCCCTTCCACGCCGCAACCACCTTGAGCGCGTCCACACTGGCGCGCACGTCGTGCACCCGCACACCCCAGGCGCCCTGCTCGCCGGCCAGAGCGGAGATCACTGCGGTTGCGATCTCCCGCCCCTCCGGCAAACGTGCCGTGCCATCGGCATCCGCGAGCAGCGTCCCGAGAAATCGCTTGCGTGACGCTCCGACGAGAACCGGTATCCCAGTGCCGACCAATTCGGGGAGCGCCCGCAACAACTCCCAATTGTGTTGGCCCGTCTTAGCGAAACCCAGCCCCGGGTCGATGACGAGATTCGCCTCGTCCACACCGGCCGCAACTGCGCGCTCGACCCCGGCAAGCAAATCGTCGCGAACTTCAGCCACCACGTCACCGTAGTCGGGGACATCGTGCGGTCGCTGGGCCCGAACCGGACGCCAATGCATGAGCACCCAGGGCACCCCGGCGTCGGCCACCAACTGCGCCATCGCCGGATCCGCTCGACCGCCGGAAACGTCGTTGACCAAGCTCGCGCCATTCTCCAGCGCAGCCTGGGCAACCGTTGACCGCATGGTGTCGATACTGACCTTCAAGCCCTGGGCGGCAAGGCCTTTGACGACCGGGATGATTCGGGCCGTTTCAATCGCAGAGTCAATGCGGGTAGCGCCCGGTCGGGTGGACTCGCCGCCAACATCGATGATTGCCGCCCCATCGGCCGCCAACGCCAGCCCACGCTCAACGGCACGATCGGGGTCGAGGTAGCGGCCGCCGTCGGAAAACGAGTCGTCGGTGACGTTGACGACCCCCATCACCAGTGGGATGGTCCGCGAAGTAGACATCACTTTCGCAGGATCAGGTCCAGCGCCTCGGCTCGAGATGCCTTGTCTGTCTTGAACTGTCCGCGCACCGCCGATGTAGTGGTGATCGCTCCGGGCTTGCGGACTCCCCGCATCGCCATGCACAGGTGCTCGGCCTCGATCACGACGATCACGCCGCGCGGCTTGAGTTTGCGCATCACCGCGTCGGCAATCTGGCCGGTTAGCCGTTCCTGAACCTGGGGCCGCTTGGCGTAGTTATCAACCACTCGGGCCAGTTTCGACAGCCCTGTCACCCGACCATCCTCCCCGGGGATGTAGCCGACGTGCGCCTGACCGTGGAACGCCACCAGATGATGCTCACAGGTCGAATACATCGGGATCTGCTTGACCAGCACCAACTCACCGTGCTGCTCGTCAAATGTGGTGTCCAACACAGCATCCGGGTCGATGTACAGTCCGGCGAACATCTCCTGGAACGCTCGGGCCACCCGAGCCGGCGTCTCCAGTAGGCCAGGCCTATTGGGATCCTCGCCAACCGCCAGCAACAACTCCCGGACAGCGGCTTCGGCACGGCCCTGGTCGAACACCGGCGTCCCGAGCGCGGCCGGATGCGGCCCGGCCATCAGAGCACCAGCCGTGGATCAGCCATTGGACTTACGATGTGAAGGCTTGTCGTCACCCGAATCTTCTTGTGGCGCAGCACCGGGTGCGGAGTGGCGCGGTGGCGGATACGGCTGATACGGCTGCTGTTGGGGCGGACCCCACCCAGGCGGCGGATACCAATGGCCCTGCTGCGGACCACCCAGAGGAGGGCCGGCCTGAGGAGGGCCCTGCGGCGGCCAGCCCGGCGCATGCCAGCCCGCGGGTGCCCCATAGTCAGGTTGACTGGCTCCGTTCCCGTTCCCGTTGCCGGTCTGATCCTGTTGCGCCTGCGCCGTAGCTTGGGCTGTCTGGCTGGCCTGCGCGATGGCTTTCTTGAACGCTGGCTCGGGTACCGGCTGCGGCCACGGCTCGCCGCGCTCGATTGCCAGTTCGCCGGGCGTCTTGATCGGCGGTTTGTCGGACGGGACGCGGCCGCCGAAGTCATCGAAGCCCGCAAGCCGCGGACGCTTCTTGACGTTGGCGAAGATCTCCTTCAGTTCGGAGCGGTGCAGGGTTTCCTTCTCCAGAAGTTCACCGGCGAGGATGTCGAGCACGTCGCGGTACTCGGTGAGGATCGCCCACGCCTCGGTGTGGGCGGCCTCAATGAGCTTGCGAACCTCGTCGTCGATATCGCGGGCGACCTCATGTGAGTAGTCCGACTGGGTGCCCATCGTGCGGCCGAGGAACGGGTCGCCATGTTCGGTGCCGTATTTGACCGCTCCGAGCTTGGCACTCATCCCGTATTCGGTGACCATCGCCCGGGCGATCTTCGTGGCCTGGTCGATGTCGGACACCGCACCGGTGGTCGGCTCGCGGAATATCAACTCCTCGGCAGCACGCCCACCCATCGCGAACACCAGCCGGGCGATCATCTCCGAGCGGGTCATCAGGCCCTTGTCGTCCTCCGGCACCGATACCGCGTGGCCACCGGTTCGACCGCGAGCCAGGATGGTCACCTTGTAGATCGGCTCGATGTCGGGCATCGCCCAGGCCGCGAGGGTGTGGCCGCCTTCGTGGTAGGCGGTGATCTTCTTCTCCAACTCGCTGATCACTCGGCCCTTGCGGCGCGGCCCGCCGATTACCCGGTCAACGGCCTCTTCCATAGCGGCGGCTGTGATGACGGTGCCGTTCTCCCGGGCCGTCAGCAAGGCGGCCTCGTTGATGACGTTGGCCAGGTCGGCGCCCGACATTCCCACGGTGCGCTTGGCCAGCCCGTCCAGGTCAGCGTCCGGGGCCATCGGCTTGCCTTGCGAATGAACCCGCAGCACAGCCTTCCGACCGGCCAGGTCGGGGTTGGACACCGGAATCTGTCGATCGAAGCGGCCGGGCCGCAGCAAGGCCGGGTCGAGGATGTCGGGACGGTTGGTGGCCGCAATGAGGATGACGCCCTGACGTTCGCCGAACCCGTCCATCTCGACGAGCAGCTGGTTCAGGGTCTGCTCACGTTCGTCATGGCCCCCGCCCAAGCCTGCGCCACGCTGTCGGCCCACTGCGTCGATCTCGTCGACGAAGATGATGCAGGGAGCGTTCTGCTTGGCTTGCTCGAACAGGTCGCGAACCCGGGAGGCGCCAACGCCGACGAACATCTCGACGAAGTCCGAGCCGGAGATGGTGAAGAACGGCACCCCCGCCTCGCCGGCGACGGCACGCGCAAGCAATGTCTTGCCGGTGCCGGGCGGACCGAAAAGCAGCACGCCCTTCGGGATCTTCGCGCCGAGCGCCTGATATCGCGACGGGTTCTGCAGGAAGTCCTTGATCTCGTAGAGCTCTTCGACGGCCTCATCGCATCCCGCGACGTCGGCGAACGTCGTCTTGGGCATGTCCTTGCCCAATTGCTTGGCCTTCGACTTACCGAAGCCGAAGCCCATCCGGCCGCCGGTCTGCATGCGGGAGAACAACACGAACAAGCCCACCAGCAACAGCAGCGGCAGCATGTAGACCAGCAGCGAGCCCAAGATGCTGCCCTGATTGACGGTGGTATTTGTCTTTACATTCTTGCCATTCAATGCGTCGAACAGGTTCACCGCGTACCCGGTCGGGTATTTGGTGATGACCTTGTTGGCGTCCTCGGTGTCTTTGTTGCCGTTCTTCAACTCCAGGCGCAACTGCTGTTCGCGGTCATCGATCTGGGCGCTCTTGACGTTGTCGCCGTTGATCTGGGCCACTGCCACCGACGTGTCGACGGGCTTGAACCCGCGAGTGTCATCGCTGAAGTAGAAGAACGCCCAGCCAAGTAGCAAAACGGCGGCGATCACCGTGAGAGTGCGGATCACGCTTTTCCGGTTCATTGATTATCGGAGTCCTCGGCTTCGGTTACTGATCGGCCGCTGCGGCCTCGTCTCATTCGGAACGCGCAGCCGGAATAGTTCAGGCTACCGCTAGTGCAACGTCCGAGATGCCGAGAGGGTTTCCATTCCGATCGATCTCCGCGCGCTAACGTGGCACGCATGCCTAATGCCGGACGTGGTCGGTTCTTGACTTCAGTGGGTTCCGCGGCGCTGATCGCCGCGACAATTGTCCCCACGCTGGCGGGGTGCGACTCACAGAGCGGAGGCCCCGGCGGCAGTGCGGCCGGCCAGGTTCGCCAGGTAACAGTGGTCGGCAGCGGCCAGGTTCAGGGTGTGCCCGACACGTTGACCGCCGACGTAGCGATCCAGTTCGTCGCTCCCGACGTGACGACGGCCATGAACCAGACCAACGACCGCCAGAAAGCCGTGATCAGCGCCCTTGTCGCCGGCGGAATCGACGCTAAGGACATCAGCACCACCCAGGTCGGGCTACAACCGCAGTACGACGTCAACTCAGTGATCTCCGGGTATCAGGCGAGTAATTCGATTCAGGTAAAGATGCGCAAGCTGGACGCGGCGTCCCAGGCCCTGGCCACCATCGTCACCGCTGGCGGCAACGCCACCCGGATCAATTCGGTGAGCTACTCCATCGAGGACGACTCGAAGCTGATGGCGGACGCCCGTGCCCGCGCATTCCACGACGCCCAGGACCGGGCCGAGCAGTACGCCCAACTGTCCGGGCTGTCGCTGGGCAAAGTGATCTCGATCTCGGAAGTGGCGGGTGCGGCGCCGCCGACGTCCGTCACGATGCCCGCGCCCCGAGCCGGGATGGCCACCACCGAAGTGCCACTGCAGCCCGGTGAGCAGACGCTCAGCTTCACGGTTACTGGGGCTTGGGAACTGACCTAGCTTCCGCTACTCGTACACCTTGGGGTGCAGAGTGCCGATAAACGGCAGATCCCGGTAGCGCTCGGCAAAGTCCAGTCCATATCCGACGACGAACTCGTTGGGAATGTCGAATCCCACATACGACAGTTCGACGTCGGCCCGCACCGCGTCGGGTTTACGCAGCAGGGCGCATACCCGGAGCGAGCGCGGCCGCCGGGTCGCCAGATTGCGCAACAACCAGGACAACGTCAACCCAGAGTCGACGATGTCCTCGACGATCAACACATCACGGTCGTGGATGTCGCGGTCGAGGTCTTTGAGGATCCGGACAACGCCCGAGGATGAGGTCGACGACCCATATGAGCTGACCGCCATGAACTCCAGTTGCGTGGGCAACGGAATCGCACGTGCCAGGTCGCTGACGAACATCACCGCGCCTTTGAGAACTGTGACCAGCAGCAAATCCTGGCCGGCCAGGTTCTCGCGGTAGTCCTCACCGACAAGGGCTGCAAGTTCGGCAGTGCGCGTTTGAATCTGCTCTTCGGACAACAACACCGCTTTGATGTCCCCTGGGTACAGTTCGTCCGCCGACACGAGCACAGCGTGCCATGACCGGGACGTTCGGACCGACCAAACGGCAGCCAATCACCCGCGTGATACCCGTTACACCGGTTCGACGTTGAGCACCAGCACGTCACCGCGGCGGGCAGCGAACAATCGTTGCCGACGCAGCGTTGATCCGACCGCGACGCCGCCCTGCCCCCGCCACGCCGACACCAGGGCGTCGACAGCGCGGATCTGCTTATCGGTCAACCCTTCAGCACCACCGCTGAGCAGCCAGCCCCGGATCGCCCGGCGCCGAAGCGCGGTGGGCGACAACTCCAGGTCCGTGATCCTCAGATCGTCACCAGTCCGCGCAGCGTCCAGCACGCGGGCGGCCAAACCGTCGAGTGCGTGGTTGTCCTCAGTGAGTCCGGCAGCGGTGCGGGACAGTGCCTCGGCAACTCCCCCACCCAGCACCTCCTCCAATAGCGGGAGAACCTCGGTACGCAACCGCACCCGGGTGAAACGGCGGTCGTGATTGTGCGGGTCATCCCACGGCACGACACTGAGTTCTGCACAGGCGGCGTGAGTGACGCCGCGGCGCACCCCGAGTAACGGCCGGAACCAGGGCGGGTTATCAGGCCGCATCCCCGCGATCGATCGCGCGCCGGATCCCCGTCCCAGTCCGAGTAGCACAGTCTCCGCCTGATCGTCGAGGGTGTGCGCAAGCAGCACGGCTGATTCGCCGCGAGCGTCCTCAAGTGCGGCGTACCGGGCCGCGCGGGCGGCGGCTTCGGGGCCACCCGGACCGTCCACCACTACCCGCAGCACGCGGGCATCGATGCACCCGAGGTCGACGGCATGACGCCTGGCCGTTTCGGCGACCACATCCGATCCGGGCTGCAAACCGTGGTCCACGATGAGTGCCGTCGTCGGCAGCGTCGCCGCGGCGGCCGCGGTCAGTGCCAGCGAATCCGGGCCGCCGGACAACGCCACGCACCAGGTCCTGGCATCCGGCAGCCAGCTTGACGCGAAGCCGGCAACCACAGCCCGGAGCTGGGCTACAACACCCGATCGATCCACCGCTGCGGATTCTCGATCTCGTCGGGAAGGGGAAGGGTCTCCGGGCTCGACCACACAGTGTTGAACCGGTCCATCCCCACCTGCCCCACCACATGATCGACGAACGCCCTGCCGCGCGTGTACTGGCTGAGCTTCGCGTTCACGCCCAGCAGCGCACGCAGCAGCCGCTGCAATGGTGGTTGCCGCCGATCGCGTCGCTTATTGAAGCGTTGCCGGATCGCCGCCACCGAGGGCACCACCGCAGGACCCACACTGTCCATCACGTAATCCGCGTGACCTTCCAGAAGAGTTCCCAGCACCAGCAGCTGATCCAGCGCTTCGCGTTGCGGCGCCGATTGAATCGCGCGCATCACGCCCAGGATGCCCGCATCGTTCGGGTCTGCACTACCGGCTGTCCCGCGGCTCTTGACGAATTCGGTGAGGCGCCCGATCATTTCGCCCACATCGCTGCCCGGATCAGATGTCACGATGCCCAGCGCGCGGGACATGTGTTCGGCCAGCCACGGATTGGCTGTGAACTGCACCCGATGAGTCACCTCGTGCAGACACACCCAGAGCCGAAAGTCGCGGGGCGACACCCGCAGTTGGCGCTCGACGGAAATGACGTTGGGATAGACCAATAGCAGGCAACCTGGATCCTGGCCGTCGTTCGCTGCGAACGGGTCGTATTGACCGAGGATGCCCGAGGAAATGAAAGCCAGCACCGCGCCGGTCTGCGCGCCGGTGACCCGGCCGGTGATGGCACCGCTGGGTTGTTCTGGCGAGCCGCCCGTCATCACCCGCATCGAGTCGGATGCGGCCCGGATCCACTCCTTCCGGTCGACAATGCGCGCCTCAGGCACCTTGCGGTCAATGCCCAGCCGGGTCAGCTCCCGCACCGGCTTCTCGGCCGCGCGTGCCGCAGTCGACAACTCGTCGATGGCTTGCCGGCGGGTGTAGTCGGTCGCCGGCGGGCCGGGCCGAACCAGCATGGCCCCGACCGTGCCCGCGAACTGCCAGTCCACCGAACTTCCGACGGGCCGGTCCGTTACCCGGTCGCTCACGCCCCACACCCGCAGGTCCGCAACGTGCCCGCCAAGGTGTCCAGCGACACGCGCCCCGTAGGCCCGGCGTCGTTGGAGATGAACGCGAAGGTGAGAACCCGTCCGTTGACGTCGGTGACGATTCCCGCCAGCGCGTTGGTTCCGGTCAGCGATCCGGTCTTGGCCCGCAACCAACCCGCCGGGGAGTTCTTGCGGTCACCCGCGACGGTGCCGTCCACATCGACGAAGCGGTTCGACAGCGTGCCGCTGCCAGCCGCGATGGGAAGTAAGTCCACGAGGGGACGCAGCCCGGGATTACCGGGCCCGGCTGCGGCGTTCACCACGTCATCAAGAGTCTTGGCGGTCAACCGATCGTCCACCGATAAGCCGCTGGAGTCTTGCAAGGTTGCTCCAGTCATGTCGATGTTGGCAGCGGCCAACCTGCTCGTCACAGCGTCGACCCCGCCGGCGAAACTCAACGGCCGTCCGGTCGCTTTGGCCACCTCCCGGGCAATGGACTCCGCCATCACGTTGTCTGAGCCATTCATCATCTGTCGCAACCGCTCCATCAGCGGCGCAGACTTGACCTCTGCCAGCTGGCGTCCGGCGGGCGGCCCGGCAGCGAAGGTGACGGCCACGGGATTGGCACCCAGAGCGAAGGCCAGGGCTCGCCCTGCATCCAGTGCCGGGGTGATCGACCGACGGGACTCATCCGTGGTCGGCTGGATACGACCGGCGTCGAGCATCACCGCCTGCATCGGGGCAATATCTCCGCCGCCGATATCAGCTGGGTCCCAGCCCGGAGCCATGTCCGGTCCGGAATACAACGAGATGTCAACCTGAACCGCGGTCACGGGTACCCCGCTCTTGCGCACCTGATCAGCCAGGTCGCTGATCCGCGCCGCATCCCGATACCAGGTGTCCTGCCCGGGCGGAGCCGCGGACAAGGTCGGATCGCCGCCGCCGACCAGGACGACCACCCCCGGCTGGCGGGTTTGGTCGGCAGCGACAACGCGAGTGCTGACGCGCTCGTCGCGATTCAAGGTCAGCAGGGCAGCTGCTGTGGTCAGCGTTTTGTTGGTGGACGCCGGCTGCATCGGCACTGCTGACCGCTGCTCCCATAACTGCTCGCCGGTCGCCGCGTCGGTGATCCGGCCGGTGATGTTCCCTAGGTTCGGATCCCCGAGCGGCCCTGCCAGCGCGGCTGCAAGGCCGGCAGGCGTCGGCTCGGCTGCCGAATCGGACACCGGCATAACGGCCGGGTGGGCACTGACCAGGGGGCGCGGAGCCGGAACCTGCGCGCTGCTGGTGCTTCCCCGGGAGAGAAAGACAGCCACTAGCGCTACTACGACAGCAACGACCGCGGCCCCCGCAGCGAGCGCCACCCGGGTGGACGGCCGCCACCTCGCGGAACTCATGACCGGCAGCCTATCGCTCGGTTAGGGTTGTGGCCGCCCACATTAGGAAGCGGCCACCCACCCACGAGGAGCCCACGGTGCAGTTCGACGTCGTCATCGAGATTCCGCGCGGACAGCGAAACAAGTACGAAGTCGACCATAAGACCGGCAAGCTACGACTAGACCGTTACTTGTACACGCCGATGGCCTACCCCGCCGACTACGGCTTCATCGAAGACACCCTCGGCGAGGACGGCGACCCGCTCGACGCCATGATTCTCCTGCCACAGCCCGTGTTCCCCGGCGTCATCGTCGCGGCCCGTCCGGTGGCGATGTTCCGAATGGTCGATGAAAAGGGCGGCGACGACAAGGTGCTGTGCGTCCCCGCCGGTGACACGCGGTGGGACCACATCAATGACCTCGCCGACGTGCCGACCTTCGAGCTCGAGAGCATCAAGCACTTCTTCGTGCACTACAAGGACCTTGAGCCTGGGAAGTTCGTTGAAGCAGCCGACTGGGTCGGCCGTGCTGAGGCCGAGGCTGAAATCCAACGATCAATCGAACGGTTCGTGCCTGAAGGGCATTAATTTGCCCAGCCGTAACATTCATTAACCCGGTTGTGCTTTGCCGCTTCCATCATGGGTCTTGTGTTGATGCACCAAGCCGTCGGACTTGACGCGTTCAACGACATGCCGTCCCAAAAGGCTGTGCACGCGTTGTACGAATGTTGTAACAGCGTCACGCTGGCCCGTGACCTGGCTCGCGGACGCCCCTACAACGACCACAACGCGTTGTACCGCCGGGCCGACGCCCTCCTGTTCTCGCTGTCGGAAGAGTCGATCGACGACATCCTGCAGGCCTACCCAAAACTCGGTAGTCGACCACGCAGCACCAAATCGCAGGCTGAACAATGCTCTGTGTGGGACGACCGGCCAACGCAGATGGCCAAACTGCGCTCATCCGTCCAGAAGTACTCCAAACGGTTCGGCTTCGACTTCGTGATGCACGTTGGCGGGGTGACCCCCCAGAATTGCGCCGAGTCAGTCATCGCCGCGATCGACGACCGCCTGCACCACGACTCGGACACCGAACGCAAAGTCGTCCGCAATGAAATGGCGAAAATCAACCGCAGCCGCCTCGAGCGCATGCTCGGCCCCGAGGGGGGCTACAACAACTGGGGCTGAGGCAAACACGCCCTAAAGTCCTATGTGTGCCACTGCCCATCGACCCCGAGGTTCACGCCCACATCCAACCGGTGTTGGCACTCAACGCCAATCTTGAACCGCCTGCGGTCGGCGATGTCCACTCCCGCCGCATGCGCTCCGCACCGTTCTTCCAGCGAGTAGCCGCCGAGGGGCCACCGGCCAACGGGGTCACTGTCAAGCATTACAACCTGACCACGTCTGACGGCGTCGACCTACCACTGGCGTGGTACACCCCGATGGACACGGAACTGCCCGGCAGCGCGGTGCTTTACCTCCATGGCGGCGGCATGATCCTCAGTCTGGTCCAAACCGTGCCGATGTACGACTGGGTGGTTCGCCGCTATGTCGCGGCAGCCGGGGTTCCCATATTGATGGTGGATTACCGTGTGGCGCCGGAACATCCACACCCCACACCGGTCGAGGACTGTTATGCCGCACTGGTCTGGCTGGCCGAGCACGCCGCCGAGCTCCGCGTGGATCCGGACCGACTCGCCGTGGCCGGCGACAGCGCCGGTGGCGGACTGGCTGCCGGAGTCAGCCTGCTGGCCCGAGACCGCGGCGGACCGGCCCTCGCACTCCAGATGCTGGTCTATCCGATGCTTGACGACCGGACGCGGATTCTTGATCCACAGTTGCCCGGCCAACACCTGACGTGGAGTTACGACGACAACATCACCGGGTGGGACGCACTGCTGGGAACCGACATCGACGTTTCGGCCTATGCGGCGCCGGCGCGCGCCGACGACCTGTCCGGTCTCCCGGCGGCCTACCTTGATACTGGCGAGCTGGATATCTTCCGGGACGAGGATATCGATTATGCGCGAAGGCTTTCGGCGGCCGGAGTCGCGACTGAGCTGCACGTGTACCCGGGGTGCCCACACGGGTTTGAAACGCTTGCACCGCTGGCCAATGTTTCACAGCGCGCTATCGCCGGCCGTGTGCGCAGACTGAAATCCCTCTAGCCACATCGACTTGGGCTGCGAGTACCATTTCGGCAGCCTGCGGGGCCGCACACGCCATGCTGGTAGTGCGAATGCGAATGGGGAGACAGCACATGCAGAGCATCCACTTCATCTCGGGCCTGCCGCGTTCGGGCTCGACGCTGCTGGCGGCCTTATTGCATCAAAATCCACGATTCGAGGCGGGGATGTCAGGTCCGCTGGCCGGGTTGTTCGATTCCCTGCTCAGCCAAATGAGCGCGCGCAACGAGTTCTCGGTATTCCTCGACGACGGCAAACGCGAACGAATTCTGTTGGGGTTGTTCAACGACTACTACGCGGATCGCACGACAGAGGTGATCTTCGATACCAACCGCACCTGGTGCGGGAAGATGCCGGCGATAGCCCGGCTGTTCCCCGAAGCCAAAGTCATTGCCTGCGTGCGCGATGTGTCTTGGGTACTCGACAGCATCGAACGGTTGGTGCAGCGCAATGTCTTCAGCCCGTCATCGATCTTCAACTACAACCCCGGGGGCACCGTCTATACGCGCGCCAACGGCGTGGTGGCCCCCGATGGATTGGTCGGCGGCCCTTATGACCTGCTCAAGCAAGCGTGTTACGGCGCGCAGCGAGATCGACTGCTGCTGGTGCAATACGAAACCCTTACCACCGCGCCGGCCAAGACCATGCAAGCGATTTATGACTTTCTGGGCGAGCCTGCCTTCGAGCACGACTTCAACAATGTCGACTACGACGTCGAGGAGTTCGATCTGCGGGCTGGCACACCGGGGCTACATACCGTTCACGGCACCGTCAAGGCCGTGCCTCGCGCGACCTTGCTCCCCCCGGACCTCTTCAACCGATTTATCCACGACGCGTTCTGGCGTGACCCCGAACGGTGTCCCGAGGGCCTCAACGTCGTGTGACAACGTTGGGTCGTCTGACAACTCTGGGTCGCATAGACAACTCTGGCTGGCGACTCAGCGCCGATCAATAACGCGGGTCTTGATCAAGCTGGCGACCACGGTGAGGAGCAGGGTCACGATGATCACCGCCAGACTCATCAGCGTCGGGATCTCCGGCACATGGAGTCCGTGACCACCGTTGATAAAGGGCAGCTCGTTCTTGTGCAGGGCATGCAGTATCAGTTTCACGCCGATGAACATCAGGATGATCGCCAGGCCCTGGGACAGGTACACCAACCTGTTGAGCAGCCCACCGAGTAAGAAGTACAGCTGCCGCAAGCCCATCAGGGCGAACAGGTTGGCGGTGAAGACCAGATACGGTTCGTCGGTCAGCCCGTAGATCGCCGGGATCGAATCCAGGGCGAACAGCAGGTCAGTCGTCCCCAGTGCCACCACGACCAGGAACACCGGCGTCATCAACCGGTGGCCACCGTCCTTGACGTACAGCTTGAGTCCGTCCCATCGGTCGGTGGTTTTCACCCAGCGGCGGGCGAGGCGCACCATGAAGTTCTCGCCATCGTCGTCGTGGTTGGTGTCGGCGACCAGCCGAATTGCGGTGTAGATGAGGAAGATGCCGAACACATAAAAGATCCACGAGAATCGCTGGATCGCAACAGCTCCCAACAGGATGAATAGCCCGCGGAACACTAGGGCCAACACGATCCCCACCAACAGCACCTGCTGCTGATAGACCTTCGGCACGTTGAAGCTGGTCATGATGATGATGAAGATGAAGAGGTTGTCGACCGACAAGCTGTATTCGGTGAGCCAGCCCGCGTAGAACTCGATGCCGAATTGGCTGCCGTGGAAGTGCCATACCCATAGACCGAAGGCAATCGCCAACCCCACATATATCGACAGCGCAATCGCACATTCCCGCGCTGTTGGTTCGTGTGGCCGACGGCCGATGACGAAGACGTCGAACAACAAGACGGCGACAGTCACGCCGAGGGTGAGCAGCCACTCAAGGTGAGATACGTGCATCGAGACCTCCGGTCACCGGGCATCGCCCAGCCAAACAAGACCGAGGTCTCTTCCGCCGTCATCACGGCCCGCGGCACCGGACGGCCGATGACGGCCGACGTGGTGACGACACCGCGGCGAAGGAATACTCCCCTCACCCAGCAGTCTGTCACCTATGCCGACTCCTTGCCTGATTTACGGCTTAGGATTCGATGTCGTGGTCACGCCTCAGGTTCCCGCTCAGTACCTGCTGTCAGCTCAAGCCCCGGCGCCACGCACTTTGATCGACATCCTCTACGACACCGCTGCCCGCTACCCGGATGCGGCGGCCCTCGACGACGGCACGGTCCAACTGACCTACGCCGAGATGATCGAGGACATCGAGGAGAGCGTCACCTGGCTGGCAGCGCGCGGTGTTGGGCGCGGCGACCGGGTCGGCATCCGGATGCCGTCGGGCAGCTATGCGCTGTATGTGGCGATTCTGTCGACCCTGGCCGCTGGCGCGGCGTATGTACCGGTCGACGCCGATGACCCTGACGAACGCGCCGAGTTGGTGTTCAGTGAAGCGGGAGTCGTAGCCATCATCACCGATGCAGGCCTGCGCCGCGCCCCTGGATCTTCTCGCGGATGGCGCGCGGCCGCTCCACTGGGCCGCGACGATGCGTGGGTGATCTTCACATCGGGGTCGACCGGCACCCCGAAAGGTGTTGCGGTGTCCCATCGCAACGCTGCGGCATTGGTGGATGCCGAGGCCCAGATGTTCCTGCAAGACAATCCGATTGGCCCAGGCGATCGGGTGCTGGCAGGACTTTCGGTCGCCTTCGACGCGTCCTGCGAAGAGATGTGGCTCGCCTGGCGAAATGGCGCCTGTCTGGTGCCAGCTCCACGAGCGCTGGTGCGTAGCGGAATGGATTTGGGACCCTGGCTGGTCTCCCGCGATATCACCGTCGTCTCGACGGTCCCGACGCTGGCGGCGTTGTGGCCCGCCGAGGCCCTGGAAGAAGTGCGGCTGCTGATCTTCGGCGGTGAAGCCTGCCCGCCCGAGCTGGCCGAACGGCTTGTTGTCGAAGGCCGTGAGGTGTGGAACACCTACGGCCCCACCGAGGCAACGGTGATCGCGTGTGCGGCACAACTCACGGGCAGCGGACCGGTCAGCATCGGACTTCCCCCGGCGGGTTGGGATCTGGCCGTCGTAGACGCCGAAGGAACTCCCGTGGAGTTCGGCGCGGTTGGTGAACTGGTGATCGGTGGAGTTGGCCTGGCCCGCTACCTCGACCCGGAGAAAGATGCCGAGAAGTACGCGCCCATGCCGTCGCTGGGTTGGGAACGCGCTTACCGCAGTGGGGATTTGGTTCGACTGGAACCCGACGGATTGTATTTCCAAGGCCGTGCCGACGACCAGGTCAAAGTCGGCGGGCGACGGATCGAGCTTGGCGAAGTTGACGCGGCGCTGGTTAGCCTTCCCGGCGTCGGAGGCGGCGCGGCGGCCGTCCGGCGGACCGCCTCCGGCACACCGCTTTTGGTCGGGTATATCGCAAGTACCGATCCAAACTTCGACTTGGCTGCCGCCCGCGCCCAGCTCACGGAGAGCCTGCCGGCGGCACTAGTGCCCCGGTTGGTGCTCGTCAGCGAACTACCCACCCGGACGTCGGGCAAGGTGGATCGGGATGCCCTGCCATGGCCACCCCCTGGGCACACCGAGGACGAGGCGACCGACCTGGACGGCACTATGGGCTGGTTGGCCGGCCTCTGGCGCGACACCCTCGGCGCGGTGGTCGACGGTCCGGAGGCGGATTTCTTCGCCCTGGGCGGCGGATCGCTCTCCGCCGCCCAGCTGGTCGCTGCGTTGCGCGGCCGCTACCCAGAGCTCACTGTCGCACAGCTCTACGACCATCCACGCCTGGGTTCGCTCGCCGGCTTTCTCGATGAACTGGAGCCGCCGGTTGCGGTGGCACCCCGTGAAGTCACACCCACGCCGGTCGCCACACAGGTGGCCCAAGTGCTGCTGTCGGTCCCACTGGCGACACTCACCGGCCTGCAGTGGCTCACCTGGCTCGCGTTGATCAACAACGTCGCAGCCAAGCTGCACCCGATGCCCTGGTTGGCCACGCTGAATTGGGGGGTGCTTGCCGCGGCCTTCGTCGTCTTCATCACCCCCGTCGGCCGGATGAGCATCGCCGTCGTCGGCGCCCGGATGCTGTTGTCCAGCCTTGAGCCCGGTACCTATCGGCGCGGGGGGTCAGAGCACCTTCGGGTCTGGCTGGCTGAACGGCTGGCCGATGCCAGCGGCGCGGAAAACCTCGGCGGCGCACCATGGTTGGTGTACTACGCACGAGCATTGGGCAATAAGATCGGCAAAGGAGTGGACCTGCACTCCGCGCCGCCGGTGACCGGAATGCTGCAGCTCGGTCACCGGTGTTCCATCGAACCGGAAGTCGACCTGACCGGCCACTGGATCGACGGTGACGTCTTCCACGTCGGCCCCGTCACTGTCGGCAATGACGCCACGGTTGGCGCCCGCACAACGTTGTTCCCCGGGGCAGTGATCGGCAAGGGTGCCGACATCGCACCGGGCTCCGGCGTGATCGGCAAGGTGAAGAATCGCCAATACTGGCGTGGGTCACCGGCAGTGAAAGCAGGGAAGGCCAAGCCACCCTGGCCGGACGAACGCCCGCCGCGCGCACTGCATTGGTTGGTGATGTACGGAATCTCCTCGTTGCTGCTGGGCGGGTTGCCTCTGGTGTCACTCGGTGCGGGCCTGGCTCTACTGGCCTGGACGACACGGCGTACCCCGACGTTGGAGGCCGCGATTTGGGCCGCTGTGCCGTGGATTCCGGTGGCGACCCTGGTCGCGCTGGCTGTGTATGCCGGTATGACCGTCGTCGGGGTACGAGTGCTGTCGATCGGTCTGCGCGAGGGCTACCACCCGGTGCGCAGCCGTATCGGGTGGCAGTTATGGGCTACCGAGCGACTGATGGACGCAGCACGCAACTATCTGTTTCCGTTGTACGCCAGCCTGCTCACCCCCGGTTGGTTCCGGTTGCTGGGTACCAAGGTCGGCCGCAATTGCGAAATTTCCACCTCACTGTTGACGCCGAAGTTCACCGTCATCGAAGACGGCGCCTTCCTAGCCGACGACTCGATGGTTGCATCCTACGAACTGGGCGGCGGCTGGATTCACGTCGCGACCGCCACCATCGGCAAACGGGCGTTCCTGGGCAACTCCGGCATCACTCAGCCGGGCCGACGGGTCCCTGATGACGGCCTCGTCGCGGTCCTGTCGGCGACGCCGCGCAAGGCAAAGGCCGGATCCTCATGGCTGGGCAGCCCGCCAATCCGATTACGCCGCAAGGCGGATGCCAGCAACGTTGCGTTGACCTATAACCCATCCCTGCGTCTGAAGGCCATGCGGGGCGCAGTTGAGACGTGCCGACTGCTTCCGATGATGGTCACCTTCGCCATCGGTGTTGCCGTCCTGGTGAGTTTGCAGGCGCTCGCCCTATATGCCGGTTATGCCTGGGCCGCGCTGGGGTGCGGAGTGTTGCTCCTCGCCGCGGGCGCCGTGGCCTGCGGTTCGGCCGTCGCTGCGAAATGGCTGATCGTCGGTCGGATCAAGGTGGGCGAGAAGCCGCTGTGGTCATCCTTCGTGTGGCGCAACGAAGTATCAGACACCTTCGTCGAAGCCGTTGCCGCACCATGGTTTGCGCGTGCCGCCAGCGGCACACCGGTGATGAACCTCTGGCTGCGGGCCCTCGGCGCCAAGATCGCCCGCGGTGTGTGGTGCGAGACCTACTGGCTGCCAGAAGCCGACCTGGTCACTCTTGGGCGGGGCAGCACGGTCAATCGCGGCTGCGTGGTTCAGACGCATCTCTTCCACGACCGGATCATGCGAATGGACACTGTGGTCTTGGACGACGGCGCAACGCTCGGAACACACTGCGTAGCGCTGCCTGCCGCCCGAATCGGCGCAGGCGCCACGGTCGGACCGGCTTCCCTTGTGATGCGCGGCGATGAAGTCCCAGCCAACAGCCGATGGCAGGGCAATCCTATTGCGCCATGGCAGGTTTCCCGCAAGAAGTCCCGCAAAGACCCGGCTTCAGCCAAGCCGGAGGACAGCGCGGCGTGAAAAGGGTCATCAAGAAGGTAATCGGAAAGAGCGGCGTCGCTCCAGTGATAGATCCCTACATTCCGGATAACGGCAACTTCGGCTACCGCGTGTCGCGCTACGAATTGGACCTCGAATACAAAGTCAACATCAATCGACTGTCGGGCACGGCGACGATAACGGCGGTGACTCTGGCATCGCTGCACACATTCACACTGGACCTGTCCGATGCCCTGTCGGTGACGAAGGTGACGGTGAATGGCAATCGGCCAGCGAATTTCAGAGCCGCGAACGGCAAGCTGCACATCACCCTGAACCGCCAACTTCCCGCCGGCGCTGCCATGTCCATCGCCGTGCGTTACGGCGGATTGCCACGACCCATCCAAAGCCATTGGGGAGAAGTTGGTTTCGAGGAATTGACCAACGGCGTTCTCGTCGCGGGACAGCCCAACGGTGCAGCGTCCTGGTTCCCCTGCGACGATCACCCGAGCTCCAAAGCCAGCTATCGCATCCAGATCAGTACCGACAGCCCCTACCGCGCAATAGCCAACGGCGAGCTCGTCTCCCGCCGGGTTCGTGCCGCGCACACGGTGTGGACATACGACCAGCCGGAACCGACGTCGACGTATCTCGTGACCCTGCAAATCGGTATGTACGTCACCCACCGCCTGCCCAAAGGTGCCGTGCCAATGCAGGCAATTCTGCCGGATCACCTGCGCGCCAACTTCGATCACGACTTCGCCCGCCAGCCGCAGATGATGCAGTTGTTCTGCAAACTGTTCGGCCCGTACCCGCTCGCAAGCGGCTACACCGTTGTCGTCACCCACGACGATTTGGAAATTCCACTTGAGGCTCAAGGGATTTCCATCTTCGGCGCCAATCACTGCGACGGTCACCGCAGCTCCGAGCGGTTGATCGCCCATGAACTGGCCCACCAGTGGTTCGGCAACAGTGTCACTGTGCGCCGCTGGCGCGACATCTGGTTGCACGAAGGTTTCGCCTGCTACGCGGAATGGTTGTGGTCTGAGCATTCCGGGGGTCTGTCCGCCGATCAACAAGCTCGTCACTATCACCAGAGGTTGGTAGCTTCACCACAAAACCTGGTGCTGGCGGACCCGGGGCCCCGTGACATGTTCGACGATCGCGTCTACAAACGCGGCGCCATCACTTTGCACGTACTGCGCGGCATCGTCGGCGATGACAAATTCTTTGCGCTGCTTCAGGACTGGACCACTCGTCATCGACACGGCACAGCCGTCACCGACGACTTCACCGGCCTGGCCGCGAACTACGCCGATGTTTCCCTGCGTCCGTTGTGGGACGCCTGGCTCTATTCGACTGAGGTTCCGCCGCTGTGACGGACGCGGACAGCCACCATTTCACGGGGGCTGGTTTCGCGGGGGCCGGTTTCAGGGGGGCCGGTCCGATCGCCCGGGGCAGCGTTGCCCGCGTTGGTGTCGCCACCGTCTTGTCGGCGCTATGTGGGTACGCGGTGCTGTACCTGGCCGCCCGGAATCTCGAACCCACCGGGTTCTCGGTGTTCGCGGTGTTCTGGGGTGCATTCGGCTTGGTCGGCGGCGCCGCCTACGGACTATTGCAAGAGGCGACGCGGGAAGTCCGAGCGGAGCGCTCGGATGGGGTTGCGGTCGAGGTTCCTGAGGGTCCGCAGGCGCACCCCATGCGGGTTGCCGCGGGAGTCGGCTTGGTGGCGGCGACGGCCATAGCAGGCACGTCGCCACTGTGGGCCGGCCACGTCTTTGCGGAATCTCGGTCGCTGTCGGTGATCTTGCTCTGTGGGGGCCTGGCTGGCTTCTGCCTCCATGCAACCCTGCTCGGCATGTTGGCCGGCGTTGGCCGCTGGACCGAGTACGGCGCATTGATGGTGGCGGATGCCGGCACCCGGGTGACCATCGCGGTCGCCACATTCCTCGCCGGCTGGGGTCTCGACGGATATCTGTGGGCGACAGTTGGCGGCGCACTGGCGTGGCTACTGCTATTGGTGGTCTCCCCCGCAGCCCGTACGGCAGCAAGGCTGTCCACCCCAGGGGGGACCGCAACATTCTTACGCGGGGCCGCGCATTCGATCGCCGCGGCCGGAGCCAGTGCGATCTTGGTGATGGGGTTTCCGGTCCTACTCAAGACCGCCGCTGGAGATCTCGGAGCCGAGGGGGGCGTGGTGATCCTCGCGGTAACACTGACCCGGGCGCCGCTGCTGGTGCCGCTGACGGCGATGCAGGGCAATCTGATCGCCTACTTCGTCGACCACCGCGGGCACCGACTGAAAGCCGTGATCGTCCCGGCCGCGGTGGTCGCGGCCTTCGGCGCCCTAGGCGTGTTGGCCGCCGGCCTGTTCGGTCCGTGGGTGCTTCAGTCCGTGTTCGGCGGCGACTACGCCGCCAGCGCAGGGTTGCTGGCTTGGTTAACAGCCGGAGCTGTGTCCATCGCCTTATTGACCGTGACCGGGGCAGCGACGGTGGCCGCCGCACTGCATAGTGCGTACTCGGCAGGCTGGGTCGGCGCCACCGTCGCGTCGGCTCTCCTGCTGACACTGCCCCTGGAACTTCCGGAGCGAACTGTGGTGGCGCTGTTGTGCGGGCCAATGGTGGGCATCGCGGTGCACCTTGCCGCACTGGCCCGAGGCACTCGCTGACCGGCTTTATCGACGTGTACGTTGTGGGCATTGACACCGCCGATACCGCAGACGTCTGGATCATCGTTCCAGCTTTCAATGAAGCGAGTGTCATCGGCGACGTCGTAGCTAGCCTCAGGTTGGCATTCGACCACGTGGTGTGCGTCGACGACGGCAGCGCCGATGACACCGCGAATGTCGCACTGCGCGCCGGAGCTCATGTGGTCTGTCACCCGGTGAATCTGGGGCAGGGCGCCGCCATCCAGACCGGTGTGGAGTACGCACGGCGCCAACCAGGTTCGGCGGTGTTCGTCACTTTCGATGCTGACGGTCAGCACCGCGTTCAAGATGTCATCGCGATGATCGATCGGATCTCACAAGGTGATGTCGACGTCGTGATCGGAACCCGCTTCAGCGGAAGCAAAACCCCACAGATCCCGGCGATGAAACGGCTGATCCTCCGAACGGCCGCGCGCTTGAGTCCAAGCAGTCACCGCCTGGGACTCACCGATGCGCATAACGGACTACGGGTGTTCAATCGGACCGTCGCAGATCATCTCAACCTGACGATGTCCGGGATGAGCCACGCCGGCGAGTTCATCCAGCTGATCGTCGAGAACCACTGGAGGGTGGTCGAAGAACCCGTCGAGATCGTCTACACCGAATATTCGATGTCCAAGGGACAACCGTTGCTCAACGGAGTGAACATCGTCTTCGATGGATTTCTGCGCGGGAGGATGCGCCGATGAACTGGATCCAGGTGCTGCTGATCGCGGCGGTGGTCGCCCTGCTTATTTATCTGCTTCGGTCGCGGACTAACTCGAAAGCGAAGGCATGGGTCAAAGTCGGCTACGTGCTGTTCGTGATCGCGGCGATCTACGCCATCCTGCGCCCCAATGACACCACGGTCCTGGCCAACTGGCTCGGAGTTGCCCGTGGCTCCGATCTGTTGTCGTATGCGCTGATCATCGCGTTCGTGTTCACAACGATGAGCACCTACCTGCGCTTCAAGGAACTGGAGCTGAAGTACGCCAGGCTCGCCCGGGCGGTAGCGCTTGAGGGTGCACGGGCACCAGAGCAGCGCTACACAGGCCCAGCGCTTGAGGGCGCGCGGGAGCCCGAGTAGTAGCGCAAATGGCAGGTCTGACGAGACGTGTGCCACGGATTCCACCCGTTGCAGCGGCGGCTGTTGCCCTCGTTGTGCTGCAATTGGTGGTTCGCGCCGTGCTCGCGTTTGGCGGCTACTTCTACTGGGACGACCTGATTCTGGTCGGAAGGGCCGGCACTCAAGGTTTGCTGTCGGCGTCGTATCTATTCGACGATCACGACGGACATGTCATGCCCGGCGCGTTCCTGGTTGCCGGCGTGATCACTCACCTGGCCCCACTGGTGTGGGCGTGGCCTGCAGTCAGTCTAGTTGTGCTGCAACTCATCTTCACCTTGTCGCTGCTCCGGACGCTGTACATCATTCTGGGTTGGCGGCCAGTGCTGTTGATTCCGCTGTGCTTCGCACTGTTCGTCCCGCTGGGTGTGCCGGCCTTCGCGTGGTGGTCCGCCGCGCTGAACGCGCTACCAATGCTGGCCGCAATGGCCTGGGTGTCCGGCGATGCAATCCTGTTGAAGCGCAGGGGAAATCAGCGCTACGCGGTAACCGGGGCAATGGTGTATCTCCTTGGATTGCTGTTTTTCGAGAAAGCTGCGGTCATCCCATTCGTGGCGTTCACGATCGTGGCCTTGCTGTGTCACATCGATGGCGAACGAGGCGTCGCACGTGCGGTCTGGCAGGGCGGCAACCGGCTGTGGATCGCCATGCTGGCGCTGACAGCGATCTGGATAGGTGTGTATCTGGTCATCGTGGACCAGCAGCGGTGGAGCTCAGACCTGCTGATGACATGGGATCTGTTGCGCCGCTCCATCACCCACGGGATCGTGCCCGGACTCGCCGGCGGCCCGTGGGACTGGCAACGCTGGGCCCCGGCGTCGCCGTGGGCGACCCCACCGGCGACGGTCATGGTGCTCGGCTGGTTAGCCCTGGCAGCCGTGGTCACCGTGTCCGTGATCCGGAAGCGACGGATCGGCGCGGTGTGGTTTGTTGCCGTCGGCTACGCGGTGGCCGGCCAGATACCGATCTATCTCATGCGGTCTTCGGCCTTCACCGCATTGGAATTAGCGCAAACATTGCGTTATCTGCCTGATCTCGTCCTCGTGTTGACGCTCTTGGCCGCGGTGGGATTCCGCGCGCCGAACCGACCGGGTTCGACCTGGCTGAACGCTTCGCGTGCGCGGACCGCGATCGTTCTCGTACTGGCGATGCTGTTCGTCGGCAGCAGCTTGTTGTCAACCGCGAGGTTTCTGACCAGTTGGCAGGACAACCCGGTGCAGCCCTACCTGCACAATGCGTTCCGGGGTTTGACGCAGGCGCGAACCGCATCGCCCGCGGCACTTCTCGACCAGGAAGTCGACC
The DNA here is from genome assembly GCA_965279745.1 of Mycobacterium sp. Classification (GTDB taxonomy): domain Bacteria; phylum Actinomycetota; class Actinomycetes; order Mycobacteriales; family Mycobacteriaceae; genus Mycobacterium. Next base: position 3,550,640 of record OZ257262.1, on the reverse strand, counting down.
CACTCGTCCTGGGCCGGGTCGCCTACCCGGAGAACCTGGCTAGCCACCTGTTCGCGTTGATCCGCGATCGTCCCGAATATGGCCGATACACCAGCGGACTGCGCATGCTGGACCGCGCTGGCCGGTTGGTCGACGCCAACGTGACCTGGGTCCGCACGATTGCACCGGGACCGACACCACAGTGCGGCTATTTCATCGAGCCGGACGCACCCGCCCGGATGCCACTGGACGGCCCCCTGCTGCCCTCGGAGTGGACCGCGGAGATCAACTATCTGGCCAATACCGAAGGCACCATGGTGCTGTCGCTTCCCGAGGGACCGGAGACGAAGGTAGGCGTTCGCCCCGGGCTCAACCGGGTTTTCGTTCGCCTCTCCGGCGCGGGCGATTCAGTTACCGTCCATGCCGCCACCACCGCGCTTGCGTTGTGTCTCGCATCGGGTCCGGTGGGGTATATAGCGCCCCGCAACTAGCGCGAACCACAACCGTGGTGTGGATTTCGCGCGATGGAAAATGGAGCCGCCTGGGGGAATCGAACCCCCGACCTTCTCATTACGAGTGAGACGCTCTGCCGACTGAGCTAAGGCGGCATGCCTTGTGATGCTGGGCGCAACGCAGTCTACAGGTCCGAGCGCAACGCCTGTCCCACAGTGGCCACCATGGCGTCGACGGCGAACTTGGGCTTCACGTTTGCTCCGAGGGCTTCGCGGCATTCCAGCACCGCCTCAATGCAACGCAGCAACCGCTGCGGTGACGAGTGGGCCGCCATCGCGGCAACTCGGTCAGCCATGTCCGGGTGATTCGCGGTGACCTCGCCGGCTCCACTGGCCACCAGAAGCGCATCCCGAAAGTACATCGCCAGATCAATCAGCGCCCGGTCGAGGGCGTCACGGGACGACCTCGTTTGCCGCGATTTCTGGCGTCGCTCAAGTTCTTTGATGGCTCCCGATGCTCCTCGCAAAGTGCCCGCGGTGCCCTTGCCGGTGCCGCCGGAACCCATCGCGGTACGCAGTTCCTCGGTTTCGGCCTCGTCGCGCCCGGCATTAAGCGCCCGCGCTTCGGCTTCAGCCGTGGCCACCAACTCCTCAGCCGCGGCGTAGGCCCGCTTAGGAGTGACGGAGTCGCGGGCCAACCCCAGCGCCCGCGATCGCCGCTCGCGGGCATCCGGGTCGGTCGCCAGCCGCCGGGCACGCCCAACGTGCCCGCCGCTCACGGCAGCGGCCCAATTCGCCTGTTCGTCGCCAAGCCCGTCACCGTCCACGAGCACCTGCGCAATGGCAGCTGCTGATGGGGTCACCAAGGGCACATGCCGGCATCGCGAACGCAGCGTGATCGCGATGTCCTCCGGATCCAACGATGGAGCGCACAGCAAAAAGACCGTCGACGGCGGCGGTTCCTCCACCACCTTCAGCAAGGCGTTGGCCGCACCCTCGGTGAGCCGGTCCGCGTCCTCGACCACCACAATCTGCCAGCGACCGGTCGAGGGGCGCCGGGACGCGATCTGCACGATGCTGCGCATCTCAAGCACACCGATCGAGAGGCCCTCCGGGACGATTCGGCGCACATCGGCGTGGGTACCGGCCATCGTGGTGGTGCAGGCCCGGCAACTGCCACACCCCGGCGGGCCGTCCGACGTGCACTGCAACGCGGCAGCGAAACACAGCGCCGCGACCGACCTCCCAGATCCCGGCGGGCCGGTGATCAGCCAGGCGTGGGTCATCGTCCCGGTCGCCATCACATCGTGAGCGGAATCACCCCGGGCAGCGCGCGCAGCGCCCACCAGCTCCGCTTCAACGGCATTCTGGCCAACCAGCCGCGCGAAAACCCCGGACATCACGGCCAACCCTAGCTGTGTCGACGATGCCGGAGTAGCCGACCGATACGGTTAGCTCGTGAGTAGCGCGCCCACGACCCCGAGACGGATCGGCGCATTCGTCAGCTGGTTGGCGCGCACCCCGTGGCCGGTATTCACCCTGGGGATGTTGCAGGCCGACATCATCGGTGCGCTACTGGTTCTGGGATTCCTGCGGTTCGGGCTGCCGCCCGCCGATCGGATCCAGTTGCAGGATCTGCCGAGGCTCAACCTGGCTATCTTTCTGACCTTCCTGGTGGTGTCGTTCACGGTGGGCTCGTTGATCAGCCTCAGACTGCTGGCGCCGGTGTTCCGCTGGCAACGAAGCCACGCATTGCTCGCCGATGACGACCCGGAAGCCAGCGAGCAAGCCCGACTTCGCGCTCTACGGATGCCCACCTATCGGTCGATGATCAGCATGACCAACTGGGTGCTGGGCGCTGTGGTGTTCATCGCGGCCTGCTGGCCGGTCGCCAGCCATGCCGCCCCGGTGCTGGCCGTCGCCACCCTCCTTGGTGCCACGGCCACCTCGATCATCGGCTACCTGCAATCCGAGCGGGTGTTGCGGCCCGTGGCGGTCGCGGCGCTGCGCAGTGGCGTGCCGGACAAGTTCCGGCGACCCGGAGTGGTGCTGCGGATGGTGCTCACCTGGCTGCTGTCGACTGGGGTGCCACTGCTGGCCATCCTGTTGTCGCTCGTCGCCGGCAAGCTCTCGCTTCTCAAAGCACCTGCCGAAAGCTACTTCACTCCAATCCTGATGATGGCAATCGTCGCCTTGGTGGTCGGGCTGGCCGGCAACATCCTGGCTGCCATGTCGATTGCGGATCCGTTGCGCCAACTGCACTGGGCACTCGGCGAGGTGCAGCGCGGCAATTACAACGCCCATATGCAGATCTACGACGCCACCGAATTGGGGCTGCTGCAGGCCGGTTTCAACGACATGGTTCGAGACTTGAGCGAGCGCCAGCGGATGCGTGATCTGTTCGGCCGCTACGTCGGAGAGGACGTCGCCCGGCGGGCTCTGGAGCGGGGAACCGAATTAGGGGGCAGGGAAGGCGATGTTGCGGTGTTGTTCGTCGACCTCGTCGGCTCAACGCAGATGGCGGCCACCCGCCCACCCGGCGAAGTCGTCAACCTACTCAACGAATTCTTCCGGGTCGTGGTGGACGCCGTCGACAACCATGGCGGCTTCGTCAACAAGTTCCAGGGCGACGCGGCGCTATGCATCTTCGGCGCGCCGATTGAGCATCCGGATGCCTCCGGGGCGGCACTGGCCGCCTCCCGCGAATTGCACGACGGGTTGTCCAACGCGCTGGGCTCGGTCCTCGACTTCGGCATCGGCGTATCTGCCGGGCGGGCGATCGCCGGGCACATCGGCGCTCAGGCCCGATTCGAGTACACCGTCATCGGCGACCCGGTCAATGAAGCTGCTCGCCTCACCGATCTCGCCAAGTTCGACGAGGGTCGGGTGCTGGCGTCGGCTATCGCGGTCAGTGGTGCGCTGGACGCCGAGGCGCTGTGCTGGGAGGTCGGTGAGATTGTCGAACTCCGCGGCCGGATCGCACCCACTCAGCTGGCGCGTCCGGTTCGCGACGCCCCGCCACCAACACCGCTCTAACTACGTTTGGCGGCTTTCTTGGCCGGTGTCTTCTTCGCGGGTGCCTTCTTTCGCACCGCCGCCTTCTTCGTCGTGCGCTTCACCACCGGCCCACGGGCTCGGCGATCCGCCAGCAACTCCGAGGCCCGCTCGTCGCTGATGCTCAGCACATCGTCGCCCTTGCGCAGGCTGGCGTTGGTCTCGCCATCGGTGACGTACGGACCGAATCGGCCGTCCTTGATCACCATCGGCTTGCCCGAGACCGTGTCGGTACCGAGCTCGCGCAGCGGCGGCGTGGCAGCACCCTGACCGCCGCGACGCTTCGGCTCGGCATAGATCTTCAGCGCCTCGTCGAGGGTGATCTCGAACAGCTGGTCTTCGCTGGCTAAGGAACGAGAGTCGGTGCCGCGCTTGAGATATGGGCCATAGCGGCCGTTCTGGGCGGTGATCTCATCGCCGGATTGCGGATCGGCGCCCACCACCCGCGGGAGCGAGAGCAACCTGAGTGCATCCTCAAGTGTGACGGTCTGGAGATCCATCGACTTGAACAACGATCCGCTACGCGGCTTGGGACCGGTCGGCTTCTTGCCCTTCTTGGCAGTGACGCCGTCCTCCGGATCGTCGGGCGGCGGCGGAAGCAATTCAGTGACGTACGGGCCGTAACGGCCATCTTTGGCGACGATTTCGTGCCCGGTCTCCGGATCGACGCCGAGGACCCTGCCCTCTTGCGGTGTCGCGAAAAGGGTTTCGGCAAGCTCGAGAGTCAGTTCGTCAGGAGTGATGTCGTCATTGAGATTCGCCCGCTGCGGAGTCGGTTCACCGTCATCGCCGGTGACCATTCGCTCTAAGTACGGGCCGTTCTTGCCGACCCGGACATAGACCGGACGACCTTGATCATCGGCAAAGAGCTTGATGGAGTTGACTTCTCGGGCATCGATACCTTCAAGATTGATACCGACCAACTTCTTCAGCCCGCCCGACCGCGCGATCGAATCTTGCACACCGTGCTCGCCACCGAAGTAGAAGTTGTTGAGCCAGTTAGTCCTTCGCTCGTTACCGGAAGCGATTTCGTCGAGCTCATCCTCCATAGCGGCAGTGAAGTCGTAATCCACCAACCGGCCGAAGTGTTGCTCAAGCAACCCGGTGACCGCGAAGGCCACCCACGACGGAACGAGCGCGCTGCCCTTCTTATCGACGTAACCGCGGTCCTGGATCGTCTTGATGATCGAGGAGTACGTCGACGGACGGCCGATGCCGAGCTCTTCCAGCGCCTTGATCAGCGAAGCCTCGGTGTAGCGGGCAGGCGGATGGGTCGTGTGCCCGTCTGCCGTCAGGCGGGTCGCGTCGACCCGCTGGCCCTGACGCAACCGCGGCAACCGACTCTCGGCGTCGTCGGCCTCACCGCCGGCCTGCTCGTCGACGGTCTCGACGTAGGCCTTTAGGAAGCCGGCGAAGGTGATGGTGCGACCACTCGCGGCGAACGCCACGTCCCTACCGGTCGGATCCTGTCCGGCAATACGCAAGCTCAGCGTGTTCCCGCGGGCATCAGCCATCTGCGATGCGACGGTACGCTGCCAGATCAGCTCATAAAGGCGGAATTCGTCGCCGTCGAGTTCGCGGTGCAACGCGCCTGGGGTGGAGAAAGTGTCGCCGGAAGGCCGAATGGCCTCGTGGGCCTCCTGCGCATTCTTGACCTTGCGGGTGTATTGCCGTGGCGACGGGTGGACGTATTCATCGCCGTAGAGCTGGCGCGCCTGGTTGCGGGCCGCGTCAATGGCCGACTGCGACAGCGTCGTCGAGTCGGTACGCATGTAGGTGATGTAGCCGTTTTCATAGAGTCGCTGCGCAACGCTCATCGTCCGCTCCGCGCTAAACCGAAGCTTGCGCCCGGCCTCCTGCTGCAACGTTGAGGTCATGAAGGGCGGATATGGACGACGGGTGTAGGGCTTCTCCTCCACGGCCGCCACGGTCAAGCTGGCACCCCGCAGGCCAGTGGCCAGCGCACCCGCGGCAGCTTCGTCGAGCACAACTACCTCGTCAGGCTTGCGGAGACCACCCAGCGAGTCGAAGTCGCGCCCGGTGGCTACCCGCTTGCCGTCGACCGAAACCAGCCGTGCGGTGAACTGCGGAGGGGAGGCTTCGGGGTCCGACACGCTCGCGTCGAGCTCGGAGGTGACATCCCAGTAGCCGGCACTACGGAACGCCATCCGGTCCCGTTCGCGCTGCACGATGATGCGAGTGGCCACAGACTGAACCCGCCCGGCCGACAGCCGCGGCGCCACCTTCTTCCACAGCACCGGGCTCACTTCGTAGCCGTACAACCGGTCCAGGATTCGTCGCGTCTCTTGGGCGTCGACGAGGTCGTTGTCCAGATCGCGAGGATTCTCCGCGGCGGCGCGAATAGCCGGCTCGGTGATCTCGTGGAAGACCATCCTCTTGACTGGGATGCGCGGCTTCAGCGTCTCCAGCAGATGCCAGGCGATGGCTTCACCCTCGCGGTCACCGTCAGTGGCCAGATAGAGCTCGTCGACGTTCTTGAGTAGTCCCTTGAGTTCGGTGACCGTGCTCTTCTTGTCGGGGCTGATGATGTAGAGCGGCTCGAAGTCGTTATCGACGTTCACACCCAGCCGGGCCCATGACTCGGACTTGTATTTTGCCGGGACATCCGCGGCCACTCGGGGCAGGTCACGAATGTGCCCCCGAGACGATTCCACGATGTAGTTGGCGCCCAGATAGCCGGCGATTTTTCGCGCCTTGGTCGGCGATTCGACGATGACTAGCCGCCGGATACCGCCACTTCGGTCGCCGGTACTGCGGTGTCCGCCGCCGCGGTCCTGGTCAGCCACCTGCGCTTACGCTCCACTTCTGTCATGCCCGCCGGTGTCCCCGACGGACGAGCAGTGACAATTTCGCACCTCGGAGGGGGCCACGGCAACCCGACGCCCGGCCCGACCCCCAGTGAAATCTCTCAAACCCGGGGCCAAGCGGGCAACGCTTCGACGTCCTCCGGTGGTTCTCCCACGTTCTCTACCAGGCGCGATAGTCGCCGGCGACCGCTGATTCGGAGGGCCGGCCGAGCGCCGCGAGTGCCGATCAGTGTCGGCGCAATTCCCACCCGCATCAATGCCGAGGCGAGCGGCGAATGTGTGTGCGGCGCGTGTGGGTCAAGTCCGAGCAGATATCGGTCGGCCTCTGGGGCTCCACCGGCCAGCGTCCAGGCCCGAAGCTCACGAGGCCCGGGCAGCCATTGCGGTGGAACCGTCTTGACGGCACCTCTCGTCCAGTCCTCGGCGATTCCCACCAGCCGGACGTCAACCGCAGTGCGAACCAGCGGAGTGTGTTCCTCGGTGCGGGTGATCTCCGCCTGCAAACCCGCTTCGGTGATCATCTCGGCAAGCGCCCTGGCTCGCCACAGTTCATCGACCACCACCGACAGCCGAGCTCCACCGGCGACTGTCACGACTTGGCCTGCCGCCGCGAGTACCCCGGTCAAGTCGGCGGCCGCAGGCGGCACCGAATCTGCGGAGAAGAAGGACAGCTGGCTCACGGTGTGACAGTAGGTCAACGGAAAACACCCCCGAGCGGTGCCCGTCACCGGGACGCTCGGGGGTGTTTCCTTAGTCGTTGTTGATCAGACGGCGCGCACGCCGGTGGCCTGCGGCCCCTTGGGGCTCTGGCCAACCTCGAACTCGACTCGCTGGTTCTCCTCGAGGGTGCGGAAGCCGGACCCCTGAATTTCCGTGTAGTGGACAAACACGTCAGCGGAGCCGTCCTCGGGTGCGATAAAGCCGAAGCCTTTTTCCGCGTTGAACCACTTCACAGTTCCCTGTGCCATCTTTCGTACTTTCCTTCTCTTGCAACCGGGTGCGGCCCACCGATGTTTCGGTAAACCGGGCCCGTTCCGACCGCCATCCTTCGTGGAATCGCCGGAACTCAACCCGACCAACAGATCCTCGCAGGAACCGCGATCGCAACGTCGATCCTGCGAGTGCTAAAGACACGAACACAGAAGCTGCGACCGCCCTACATCCAATCATGTCTGACGCGCTTGCGACAGTCACAGGATTCTCGGGTAATGAAGAATCCTCGATGACCGCGAAAAGCCGATGCTCTGAAGCGGAAGGAACCCAGCTCATGGCAAGTTTCGGCAGTGAGCTGCTGGCAGCAGCGGTCACCGGCGCCGGATTCTCGCCAGAATCCCTTCTGCATGTCGCCGAGCTACCCGCCCGCCCGGCACGGCCGCAAGCCTGGCCGGACTGGGTCCAGCCCGATGTTCTGCGGGTTTTCCAGGACCAGCGCATCAGCACGCCATGGTCGCATCAAGTCCAGGCCGCAGATCTGGCCCACGCCGGTCAGCACGTAATCATCAGTACCGGCACCGCATCCGGGAAGTCACTGGCTTTTCAGCTGCCGATCCTCGACGATCTGGCCCGTGGTCCCCGAGCCAGAGCGCTGTACCTGTCGCCGACCAAGGCCCTGGGCCATGACCAACTGAGGGCAGCGCACGCCCTGACCGCTGACTCGCCACTGCTGACAGACGTCGGGCCGTGCTCCTATGACGGCGACACACCCGACGAAGTACGCAGATTCGCGCGCGAACGATCAAGGTGGTTGTTTTCCAACCCGGACATGATTCACCAGTCAATGCTGCGGAACCATGCCCGGTGGGCGGTCTTTCTGCGCGGACTGCGCTACGTAGTTGTCGACGAATGCCATTACTACCGAGGTGTCTTCGGCTCCAACGTCGCGATGGTGCTGCGGCGACTGCTCCGACTGTGTGATCGCTACACCACAGCCGGTGAACCCGGCCCCACTGTCATTTTCGCGAGTGCCACCACCGCGGCACCCGGCGCGACGGCGGCGGAACTCATTGGGCAAACGGTCGCCGAAGTCACCGAAGACGGATCGCCCCAAGGCTCTCGAACGGTGGCGCTGTGGGAACCCGAACTCCGCACCGATGTGGTCGGTGAACACGGGGCTCCGATACGCCGCTCCGCTGGAACCGAGGCGGCGCGGCTCATGGCTGAGCTGGTAGCGCAAGGTGCGCGCACGCTGACATTCGTGCGCTCGCGCCGTGGCGCGGAGTTGGTGGCACTGGGTGCGCGCGAACGCTTGCAGGACATCGCACCCGAACTGAGCCAGCTGGTGGCGTCTTACCGGGCGGGCTATCTCGCCGAGGATCGTCGTTCATTGGAACGCGCACTGGCCGACGGCGAATTGCGCGCTCTGGCAACAACGAACGCTCTGGAGCTGGGAATCGACATCGCCGGCCTGGACGCCGTGGTGCTGGCCGGCTTTCCCGGCACGGTGGCGTCGTTTTGGCAGCAGGCAGGACGGTCCGGCCGACGCGGTCAGGGCGCCTTGGTCCTATTGATCGCGCGCGACGACCCGCTGGACACTTATCTTGTCCACCATCCGGCCGCCCTCCTCGACAAGCCACTCGAACGCGTAGTCATCGATCCCGTCAATCCGTACGTACTAGGCCCGCAATTACTCTGTGCAGCAGCAGAACTGCCGCTTGAAGAGGCCGAGGTGCGCCGATGGGAGGCCGAGCCGGTGGCAATGGCCTTGGTGGAGGACGGCCTGCTGCGTCGACGCGGCGGCCGGTACTTTCCCGCCGCAGGAATCGAGGCCCACGCGGCCGTCGACATCCGCGGATCGGCCGGCGGACAGGTCGCGATCGTCGAGACGGGCACTGGCCGCCTGCTAGGCAGTACTGCAGTCGGGCAGGCTCCCGCGAGCGTTCACCCGGGCGCGGTCTACCTGCATCAAGGGGAGAGTTATCTCGTCGACTCTCTCAGTCTCGAAGACGGCGTGGCGTTCGTGCACGCCGACGATCCCGGATACACCACGTTTGCCCGGGAGCTCACCGACATCGCAGTCACCGGAATCGGTGAGCGCACCCACTACGACGGGGTGACGCTGGGCCTGGTGCCGGTATCGGTGACTCATCACGTCGTCGGCTACCTGCGCCGCCGCCGGTCCGGTGAGACGATCGACTTCATCGAGCTCGACATGCCCGAACAGGGTCTTTCCACGATGGCGGTGATGTACACGATCGCTCCAGATACGTTGCACAGCAGTGGGATAGCACCGAACCGGATAGCCGGCTCATTGCACGCTGCCGAACACGCCGCGATCGGCCTGTTGCCTCTCGTCGCAAGTTGCGATCGGGGTGACATCGGCGGCCTGTCCACGGCTGCCGGCGAGGACGGGTTGCCGTCGGTTTTCGTCTATGACGGGCATCCAGGCGGTGCCGGTTTCGCTGAGCGCGGCTACCGCGAGGCGCACACCTGGCTTTCTGCCACCGCCGCGGCAATCGCCGCGTGCGAATGCTCTCAGGGCTGTCCGTCGTGCGTGCAGTCCCCCAAATGCGGCAGCGGGAACGATCCGCTGGACAAGGCGGGAGCAGTACTGGCGCTCAATCGCGTCCTGGTCGCACTCGCCTGACACCCTGCCCGGCGGCCATCGACCGACCCCTCATACGGTCGACGGCCGCGACCGGGTCCGGCGAGTCGGGCCTGCCGAAAAATACCCAAGCATCCTCGGCTACGCAACCACCAGCACCGACTCATGACTTTCCTTCGCCGCGATTCTCCCCACCTACGTGCGGGTTCCGCATCACACCGATATGACGGGGCGTTCAACACGCCTTAGGCTGAGATCCGTGGATCACGACTGGCTTCTGGTGGAAACACTGGGCACCGAACCCGTGGTCGTCGCTGAGGGTCGGCAAATGCTGGAGATGACTCCGATCACCGCCTTCCTGCGGAAGACACCAGAGTTGGCGGCCATCCAGACGGCTGTCGCCGAGACGGTGTCCACCGGCAACAGCCTCGCCAGCATCACCCCGAAGGCTCGCCGGGTAATCCGGACGGAACCGGTTCAAATGTCCGACGGCCGCGTACACGGTGTCCACGTGTGGAGTGGGCCCGTTGACGCCGAGCCGCCGGAGCGACCGATACCGGGTCCATTGAAATGGGACCTCACCCTCGGCGTCGCCACCGACACCGTCGAGTCGCTAACCAACGCGGGTATGGATCCGACTGCGGAGACAACAGCCGGGCGAGCGTTCGCCGAGGATATGCCAAGCCGTGACCTCAACGAGGACCAAGCCAAGGTGCTCGCATTGACGATTGACGCGGCGCCGAACCAAACCTTCTCCGCCACCTGGGATATCACCGACAAGCAAGGAATGCCGCGACGGGTGGGTTTCGTCGCGCGGACCGCGATGGAACTCGTTGAGGATGGCGAGGACGGCACTGAACACCTCATCAGCCGCGCGATGAACCTGCGCTGCGAACTCGATGAGTCAGTGCCGGTGGTACCGGCGGAGCAGCCCACCTCGGTTGTTCTCGATGGCCCGGGTGTTCTCGACGGAAAGGCCCAACCCGGTGTCTACCGGGCGCTGGTCGATCTCAAGAACTGGCATCTGCTGAAGTGGCTCGACGATCCTTGCCCGTATTACAACTGGCACGCGGACGTGCCCTGCCACCCGAACGACGTCCGCTACCTCGAGCCGATGACCGCGGACTTCGAAGCCGGCGCCGCCAGTCGGGTGTTGCGACTTCCGGGCAACAACGGCGAGTGGGTGCCGATCCATGTCACCGTCGACCGCGTCGAGGTCGATAGGGGCATCTACGCGGGTTTGATCACATTGCGACTGCCGACCACGGACGAATTGGCCCAGGTACAGCTGGCCGACGTCAGCGCTGTCTAACGCGCCCGGTCTAACGGCCCGGCTCGCGCCGTTGCACGCGCTTCGCTACCGATCCGCCCGCCGGCCGCCACTGTCACAGTGACCACGACATCCAGTTCGTGTATGTCACATTCACGCAGTACCGCACCCATCGCATCACTCACCTGACCTGCACCGTCACATGCCATCGCCGGGCCCACCGGTAGCCACATCGCCGCAGCGACAACAGCCAGGTCGGCGGCCGCCTGGGCCCGGTGACGGGCCAGCACTGCGGCTCCGATGTGCACACCGCCCACAGTGATCGCGGCCAATGCGGCGATGAGGAACGCCGCCAGCACACTCGCGGCGCCCCGGTCTTGTTCATGATTGGTCTTGCTCATGATTGGTCATGTTCATGATTGGCCGGGCTCGAGCGCCGCGACGGCCTCGGCCCCCAGACGAAGTCCGGGCAGTAGCCTCGACTGGGCGTTGACCCTGGCGACCACGAATCCACCCTCGCGACGCACGTCAACCGTCGCGTCCGCCGGCCCGATCCGTTGGGCGGTGCCGATAGCCACAACGCTGTCGCCCCGCGCAGCCAGCCGTGCAGCCTCGCGCGCGGCGTCGATGCAACGCACCTGGGTGGCCACCGCAGAGACGCCGCAGGCGCAGACAATGAAGACAGCTACCAGTGCAGCGATCGCCAGCGCAGCTTCGACCGTGCTGAAGCCGCCATCCCTAGATCGGCCACCGTTGAGTCTTTCAAGAGCAGCTACACCCTGGAAGTGAGCGCGCGGTTGATGATGTTGGTCAGGGCACTGACGATTGAATCGCCGGTGACCACGCTGTACAGGATCGCTCCGAACGCTGCAGCAGCAATCGTCCCGATGGCATACTCGACCGTCGACATGCCGGCCTCGTCTACCGCCATCGCCAGCAGTCGCACTCTGAAATCCCGAAAACCGTTCTTCACCAATGTCATTCGACGTGTCATTCGATTCCCTTCTAGTCACAACATCCCTGATGGTCCAGAGAAGAACACGCCATCGGCCAGGCCGACGACCACCGGCACAATGCCCAGGCAAACGAAGGCCGGTAGAAAGCACAGCCCCAACGGGCCGGCGATGAGCACCGCTGCGCGCTCCGCAGTCGCCGTCGCTGCCTGCGCCGCGGCCTGACGCGCTTGTTCGGCGAGTTCGCCGGCACCGTGCGCCAACGCGCTGCCTGACGATGCAGACCGCCGGGCAAGCCGCATCAGCGCCAGGGACCCGGCATCGCCGTTTTCATCTGAGTCTGCCGGGCTCGACCACGCGGTGTCAGGCTCGGATCCCAGGGCGAGCAGATCCGCGGCCCGCAGAAGGACGGACCTGAGGCGGGTCGGCGCAGAACCTGCAGCCGCCAAGGCCGCGCCAGGTACGGCCATCCCGGCAGCCAGACACACAGCAAAAACATCGAATGTGGATGCAGCAGCCAACGGATCTGTGTCACAGAGTGATTCGACGAGACCACGGCGCCTGGACGTGACGCCCATGGCCCGCCGTCGTACCGCGATCGGACCGCCCGCGACAAGTGCCGCAAGGGCAAGCAGCACCGCCGCCGCACTCCCGCTCACATGCTTAGCCGATCGGTGATCCGGTCCGACCAAGCCAACCCAGCACACACCAAGAGGACACCCACCACGAGAATCCACCCGCCAACACTGCCGCCCAACAGAAACTCAAGCGGCCGCGCACCGATCAGCTGCCCAAAGAACACACCAATCACCGGTAGTCCGGCCAGAATCGCCGCCGTGGCACGCGCCCCGGCGAGGCCCGCCTCCACACGAGCCGTAAATCGCTGTCGCTCAACGATGTCACGATGCGCAGTGCGGATCAACAGCGATATCGCCAGGCCATGTTGGGCAGCCAAATGCCAGCAGGTCGCAAGCCGGTACCAGTACGTGGGCACCAGCGACGAGTCGGCCGCGGCCAGTAGCCCACCCACAACGTCGCCGCCCAGTTGAGCTCGAGCCCCGACGACACCGAGTGCCGCACCAACAGCTCCACCGGACTCCTCCGCGGCGACAGCCAGCGCACGCGCTGGGTGGGCGCCGACCGACAATTCGCCCACCAGTACCTCCAGTGCTGACGCCAGGGTCTGGCCCTCAGCCATGCGCTGTCGAGCACGATGGCCACGACGGCGACGTACCCCCAGTGCAATGGCAAGAACAACCGCCGCAAGAACAACCGCCGCGGGCAACATCACACCGACTACGCTCGCGCAGCAGATTCCGACGACAGCCATCGTCTGCCGCGGAACCACCTTCCGTCGGCGCAGCAGTCGCTGCTGCGGTGGCCGCGGAACCAGGAGAAGTGCTGCCGCCAGAAGCGTCGCCCCGGCCACCGGTCCGCTCACCGCGGTCGCCTGACGTCGAACAGTCTCTGCAATTGATCTACTCCCCGGTCCATCCCGCGGTCTACGTGCCACGCCGGCTGCGAATAAACCTCACCAGAGTCACTCCGGCACAACACCGCAATCTCGGTGAGCTGCCGATGCCCGGCGCAGTCACGACCGACGTGCAACACGACTCGCACCGCTGCCGCCAACTGACTGTGCAGCGCGGACCGGTCGAGACCGCCCAGCGCGGCGAGCGCTTCCAGCCGTGCCGGCACCTCGGCTGGACTGTTCGCGTGCACGGTGCCGGCGCCGCCTTCATGCCCGGTGTTCAGCGCTGCCAACAGATCAACGACTTCCGCACCGCGGACTTCGCCGACGACGATGCGGTCGGGTCGCATGCGCAACGCCTGTCGGACCAGCTGCCGCAGTGTGATTTCGCCGATGCCTTCAACATTGGGGGTGCGGGCAACCAGCCTGATCAAGTGGGGGTGCTCGGGCGCGAGTTCGGGCGCATCCTCAATACACACGATGCGTTCGTGAGCGGGTACCGCTCCTAACGCCGCGGCCAGCAACGTGGTCTTGCCCGCGCCAGTGCCGCCCGATACCAGGAACGCCAGCTGGAATTCGATGATGTCTGCGAGCAGCTGGGCCGCGAATGGATCAATCGCACCCGCAGCGATCAGTGCATCGAGACCTTGTGTCGCCGGCCTCAGCACCCGCAACGAAAGGCAAGTCCCAGCAACAGCGACGGGCGGGAGCACAGCATGCAGGCGGACACAGAACTCGTTCGTGCCCAAACCGGTCAGCTGACCGTCGACCCACGGTTGGGCGTCATCGAGTCGTCGCCCTGCGGCGAGAGCCAGCCGCTGAGCCAACCGGCGGACAGCCGCTTCATCGGCGAACCTGACATCGGTGCGGCGCAAACCGCCACCGTCGTCCACCCACACCGCATCCGGCGCGGTCACCAGAACGTCGGTGGTGCCTTCGGTACGCAGCAGGGGCTCGAGAATCCCGGCGCCCGTCAACTCGGTCTCCAACACCCGAAGATTGGACAAGACCTCGGTATCGCCCAGCACGCCACCGGATTCGGCGCGAATGGCCGCAGCCACGATGGCAGGACGCAGTGGAGACGACTCGGCCGCCAGCCGCTCCCGCACGCGATCAATGAGTGAGGCACTCATGCAGCCACCACTTGAACACGGCGTTCCAGCACACCCAATACCCGTCGCGCTGCTGCCGCCAATGGCGAACGCCTTCGCAATCGCAGGCCGCCACGCTCCAGTTGCTCGGCCAGCAGTGGCTGCGGCCGCATGGCGGCCAACAGTGGCAACCCAATCGCGTCGGCAATGTCGCCGGCCTGCAATCCTCCCGGTGATGGGCCCCGCACAACCAACCCGACATGCGGATTGACACTGCGCAGCACCGGAGTCAACGCCGACATTGCGGCCACACCCCGCACGTCGCAGGTCGTGATCGCAACCACGAGATCCGCGCAATCCAGCACGCACGCCGCGGTGTCGGTCATCCGCCGCGGAACATCACAAATCACCGTTGCGCCGCCACGCCGTCCCGCTTCGACAATCGACTCAGCCGGTGCCGGATCCATCTCGAAGCTGCTTCTGGTGCAGGACAACACGCTCACCCCACTGTGCTGCGGCAGCGCGTCTCGCACGGCATTCCAGCTCAACCGGCCGCCCCGCACGCTCAGATCGGGCCAGCGGAGTCCAGGCGTTGATTCACCGCCAGGCAGCAGGTCAATCCCACCGCTCCACGGGTCAAGATCGACCAGCAGTGCCTCACTGGCTGCCTGGGCAAGCGCGGCGGAGAAGATCGAGGACCCGGCCCCTCCCCGACCGGCGGTGACAGCGATCACACGACCAGAGTTGGGGCCGCCACGTGCTGCCTCGACAGCTTCCGACAACCGT
The DNA here is from genome assembly GCA_965279745.1 of Mycobacterium sp. Taxonomy (GTDB): domain Bacteria; phylum Actinomycetota; class Actinomycetes; order Mycobacteriales; family Mycobacteriaceae; genus Mycobacterium. The sequence goes on along the minus strand of OZ257262.1, from coordinate 3,535,215 downwards.
CGAACCAGCTCACCTTCCTGCTCCGGAATTGACCAAATATGCTGCGCCCCAACAGCAATTGCACTCTCCCAGAGCGACGGCACCGGGACCCCGACGGTGAGGAGGACAACTCCGTCGCGGCGCGGCAACTCTTGCAGCTCACACAACCGGGCAGACGCCTCGTCGATGACGACCACAGCTGCAGCGAGCCAGGTTCTGCGGGTGAGCTCCCCCGAATCGGCCGAAACCGACCGGATCCCGGCCGCCGCCGCGGCCCGCTCCGCAGTGCCTCGCAATTCCGGGTTGGCCAGCAGCATCAGCGCGGCAGCCGCAATCGTGGTCACCCATTGACCCTGAAGCCGCTCGCGTCAGCCCGCCAGCCACTGGATTCAGCCCTGTGGAGAATCGTCGACTTGGGGATGATCTGAATTGCTCATTAGCAACACGATTGGGCGCAATGGACCCATAGGAACTTGTTGCAGAAATGGGACGACCCCCGCCAGGGGGGAGTAGGCGAGGGTCGTCGTGTATCAGCCCCGGGGGGTCGGGCTGATACACACTCAGCCTAGGCCGAGTGATGCCAACTATACACACGGCTAAGTGCTGTTGCGCAAGTGCTAACACCCCCCTAAACCCGTGATTTCGCTGTGAATTTTCACGGTTCCAGATGCGGCTTGAACTGCCGTTTTAGCGCCTGCCCACAGCCCGCGCCAAGGTCAACCTATCCTGGGTTATGTGACCGTCTCCGACTCACTGAACACCGCTGCGTTCTTTGATCTCGATAAGACCGTCATCGCGAAATCCAGCGCTCTCGCATTCAGCAGATCCTTCTTCAATCAAGGTCTGATGAACCGTCGAACCGTGCTCAAATCCAGCTACGCCCAGTTCCTCTTTCTGATGTCCGGTGCGGACCACGATCAGATGGACCGGATGCGTTCCTACATGACGAGCATGTGCGCCGGCTGGGACGTCGCCCAAGTCAAATCGATCGTCAACGAGACACTGCACGACGTCGTCGACCCGTTGGTATTCGCGGAGGCGGCCGAACTGATCGCGGGGCACCGACTCTGCGGGCGCGACGTTGTCATCGTTTCAGCTTCGGGCGAAGAGATCGTCGTACCCATCGCCCGGGCGCTCGGCGCAACCCATGTCATGGCGACCCGGATGGTTGCCGAAGACGGCAAGTACACCGGCGAGGTCGCGTTCTATTGCTTCGGCGAAGGCAAGGCTGCGGCAGTCCGGGAGCTCGCCGCTCGCGAGGGCTACCTCCTCGAGAACTGCTACGCCTACTCCGACTCGATCACCGACCTACCGATGCTCGAAGTAGTCGGCCATCCGTCGGTGGTCAACCCCGACCGTGCCCTGCGCAAGGAGGCGGTCGCCCGTGATTGGCCGGTGCTGACCTTCTCCCGTCCCGTGCCGATGCGAGACAAGATCCCGGCACCTTCGGGCATCGCGGTGGCGACCACAGCGGCCGTCAGCGTCATCGCGTTGGCCGCCGGCGCGATCACCTATTCGGTGTTGCGCCGCATCGCTTTCTGAGAAGTTCGTGCCATTGTGAAAAGGGCCTTGCTGTCGCGTTCGTCTCGTAGTACAAATGACTTACGGACGCCCGGTAAGGCCAAGATAGCGCCGGAAGAGAAGGCACTACCTCCCGAGCCAGGCGGCCCAGCACGGTTCCAGGCACCCACGCGGAGCACGCCGCGATATGGCAGAAGTGTTGCGGGCCTGCGAGATTGCGAAGGCACTAAGGAAGTGTGGCCTCTTGGGTGAGGCCTCATCCGGAGCTGGCTGCAAGATCGCCGAGGTCAACCCACGCAGCCCACCTAGCACGCTTGGTAACCACGGACCGTGCTAGCGGGCGACGAGCCGAAGCAATTCGGAACGTCGCCCGCTTCACTATGTAAGGGCAACTATTTCCACTCCTACTTCGGATTCCACTCCTACTTCGGATTCCACTCCTACTTCGAAGCCGACTCTGCGATCGACAACGCCTCTCGCGCACCGTCTTCCAATGCCCGGCAATTCATCAACAGCCACTCGGTCACACCCGCCGGTGTACCGGACGCGAAGCCGCTTGCAGCGGACCGGTACTGATCTACCCGCCGGAGCCAGTAAACCTCCGGCACGCCCAGCCCATGGGTATCCAGACCGCTGGCGATCGTGACGAGGCGGGACACCCCACGGGCGACGACCCCGTCGCCAGTCCCGAACGGCATGAGAGCCAAAAGCTCACCGTGCGCGACGGCCGCCAGCACCGGTGCCGGCGCCGAACTCGCTCCGGTCAACAGTCTGGCGAGCAAGTCCAGTCGGTCCGTTACTTCCCGGTCTTCCCGTGGCCGACCGAGTTCTTCCCCTTTTATCAGATCACCGGCCGCCAACATGTGCAGTCGCGCCAGTGCCTGTCGTGGCGCGCGCCGCCACACGCCGATGAGGCTGGTGGTGCCGCACTCCATCGCCTGACCGACTCGCAATGCGCCGGCAAGCACCGGGTCATTGGTCTCGACACCGGAGGCGTCCAACTGTAGTGCCCCACCATCGATCGCCGACGAAGCGCGGGCACCACGGATGGCCGACTCGGCGCCAGTCACTTGCCAGTTGCGCATATTCGTCCGGTGCCGGCGCACCGTGGCCAGTGCCTCGCGCGCGGCCTCCGCGCCGTCAGCGACGCCGGGCAGGTCAAGCAACGGTGCCAGCAGGTCGGTGGTCACGAGCGGTCACGCTATAGACGGCACCAATCCCACCGTCGACCGGCACCGACATAAAGCCCTAACGTCCCCGCTCAAATAACTAGGCTCACGAACATGCCAGAGCCGCAAAGCCAAGTTCCGTCAAGCTATCCGCCATCGGCAGCATTCCGCGCCAACGCCAACGCCACTGCCGATCTCTACCGTGACGCGGAAGCCGACCGGTTGCAGTTCTGGGCCGATCAGGCCAATCGGCTGTCCTGGGATACGCCATTCGGCGAGGTGCTTGACTGGTCCGGGGCGCCGATCGCGAAGTGGTTCGTCGGCGGCAAGCTCAATGTGGCGTACAACTGCGTCGACCGGCACGTCGAAGCGGGCAATGGCGACCGCGTCGCCATCCACTGGGAAGGCGAACCGGTCGGGGACGCGCGCACCCTGACTTACGCCCAACTCCAGCACGAGGTGTGCAAGGCCGCCAACACATTGACTGATCTGGGCCTCGTTGCGGGCGACCGAGTGGCGATCTATATGCCGATGGTGCCCGAGGCGATCGTGGCGATGCTGGCCTGCGCCCGCCTCGGCGTCATGCATTCGGTGGTGTTCGCGGGCTTCTCCGCCACCGCACTGCGCGCACGCGTCGAAGACGCCGAAGCCAAGCTGGTGATCACCACCGACGGCCAGTACCGTCGCGGAAAAGCGGTGTCGCTCAAGGACGCAGTCGATGAGGCGGTCGCCAATCAACCGTCGGTCGAACACGTGCTCGTGGTTCGCCGTACCGGCATCGACATCGACTGGATCGGTGGGCGTGACGTGTGGTGGCACGAGACGGTCGACAACGCATCAGCCCAACACACGCCGGTGGCATTCGACTCCGAGCAGCCGTTGTTCCTGCTCTACACCTCGGGCACAACCGGGAAGCCAAAGGGCATCATGCACACCGCCGGCGGCTACCTCACACAGACGTCGTACACCCACTACAACGTGTTCGACATCAAACCTGAGACCGACGTGTATTGGTGCACAGCCGATATCGGGTGGGTCACCGGTCACAGTTATATCGTCTACGGGCCACTCTCCAACGGAGCAACGCAGGTCGTCTACGAGGGGACGCCAGCGTACCCGGACGAGCATCGACACTTTCAGTTGATCGAAAAGTACGGCGTGACAATCTATTACACCGCCCCGACACTGGTTCGTACCTTCATGAAGTGGGGCCGCGAAATCCCTTACGCCCATGACCTTTCCAGCCTTCGACTGCTCGGTTCGGTGGGCGAGCCCATCAACCCCGAGGCCTGGCGCTGGTATCGGCTGGTCTTCGGTGGTGACACCACTCCGATCGTCGACACGTGGTGGCAGACCGAGACCGGTGCGGCGATGATTGCGCCGCTGCCTGGTGTGACGTCATGCAAGCCCGGGTCGGCCATGCGCCCGCTGCCTGGGATATCGGCCAAGATCGTTGACGATGACGGCAACGAACTGAAGCCCGCCACCGAGGGCAGTGACCCGGTGACGGGTTACCTCGTGCTCGATCAGCCGTGGCCGGCGATGCTGCGCGGGATTTGGGGCGATCCGGAGCGGTACCAGGAGACCTACTGGTCGCGGTTCGCCGAGCAGGGTTGGTATTTCGCCGGCGACGGTGCGCGCTACGGCTCCGACGGCGAGATCTGGGTACTGGGCCGGATCGACGACGTGATGAACGTTTCCGGGCACCGGATCTCAACCGCTGAAGTCGAATCAGCACTCGTCGGCCACGCCGGAGTGGCCGAAGCAGCTGTCGTTGGGGCCTCCGACGATCACACCGGCCAGGCGATCTGCGCCTTCGTCATCCTCAAGGCGCACCATGCCGAGATGTCGTCGCAGCAGATGGTCGAGGAACTTCGCGCCGAAGTGGCTCGGGAAATCTCACCGATCGCGAAGCCACGTGAGATACATGTTGTTCCGGAGTTACCGAAGACCCGCAGCGGCAAGATCATGCGACGGTTGCTGCGCGACGTGGCCGAGGGCCGTGAACTCGGCGACACTTCGACGCTGGTCGACCCGACGGTGTTCGAGGCAATCCGGAGTAGCAAAGCTGAGCACTAGTTATTCAGGCACTAGGTCTCAGGCCTGATTGGAAGTCGGTATATACCCGGCGCCGGGACGATCTTTGGCGTCGATATCGCCCAGCACCGCATTGATGGACATCGTCACTGCTGGGGTGTGCAGCGGAATGAATTTGATGACGCAGGTCGGCAGGTCATCGGTGAATGCGCCGTGCAGCATGCCCACCAGCTTGTTGTCCACCGTGACCGGCGCCCCGGAGTCTCCCGGTTGACCACACACCTGGTTCACAATCGTGCCGGGATCCTGGCCGGGGCCCCAGGTGACGCCGCACGAGTAACCCGTAGTGCGGCCAAGCTTGCAAGCGACCTGTCCCAGTACCGGATCCGGCCCAATACCGTTGATGACGAACCCATTCCAGTCCGCAAGGGGCTGGACCTTTGCGGGGTCGAACCGGATAACGGCGTAGTCGAGGTTGTCATTGCCGGCAACCATTGTGCCGATCGTGCCGCGATCCACGGCCTCCTCCGAAGCGACGACCGCCCCGGGGCCACCGCAATGCGCAGACGTGAGACCGATCAGTGCGCCGGTTTTGTCGGTGCCGATCGTGGTCAACGTGCAGTAGGTATCACCGTTGACGACGATGCCCGCACCGCCGCCCATGGGCACTTTGTCGTCGGCGACGGCACGTAACGGCTGGGCGGGCAGTGCTGCGATCAGAGCCAGGATCACGACCCCCGCCAACTGCCGCAGGCGATGCGCGGTCGTCACCACAAAACCCTCCGTTACCTCTACTTATTGCCCAATCCCGAAATCCCAGTCTAGCCCGATCACATCAGTAACTTGCGTAACAGCTCGATGGGTCGCCCGTGCGCGAGCCCGGCATGGCACCATGAATCGCGACGACAGCGACAGTTGGAGGACAGCCGTGACCATAGGCGACCGTGCCGACCGAAAGAGCGGGGTGCCCACCACCGTCACTTCGATTCCGCTGGTGGACCCGAACGCGTTACCGCCCAATCCGTCCATCGGCGACCTAGTCAAGGATGCGACGGCCCAGGTGTCGACGTTGGTGCGCGCCGAGGTGGAGCTGGCCAGGTCGGAGATCACCCGCGACGTCAAGAAGGGGATGACGGGCAGCATCTTCTTCATCCTCGCGCTCGTGGTGCTGTTCTATTCGACGTTCTTTTTCTTCTTCTTTCTCGCAGAGTTGCTCGACACCTGGCTGTGGCGCTGGGTGGCGTTCTTGATCGTCTTTGCTCTGATGGTTGTGGTCACGGCGGTATTCGCATTGCTCGGCTATCTGAAGGTGCGCCGTATCCGCGGGCCACAACAGACCATCGAGTCGGTCAAAGAGGCCAGGGACGCGTTCACGCCTGGTCACGACCGATCTGCGGCCAGGGCGTCGATCCAGAGCGACGGCAGCCCGCCGGCATCCGTGGACCCATCGGGCTGGTGATGTCGCCGCCGGATCCGTCGGTCACCCGTATCGCGGGTCCGTGGCGCCAATTCCAGGTGCACGCCAACGGCATCCGGTTTCAATGCGTGGAGTCTCTACCGGCCGACGGTCCGGATCCGACACCCGCCACTGAGTTGCCGCTGGTGATCTTCCTGCACGGTTTCGCCGGCTTCTGGTGGTCCTGGCGGCATCAGCTGCGCAACCTGTCCGGTGTGCGGGTGGTGGCGGTGGACCTGCGGGGCTACGGCGGCAGTGACAAGCCACCCCGCGGCTACGACGGCTGGACGCTGGCCGGTGATACCGCCGGACTTGTGAGCGCCCTCGGGCATACCTCGGCAACTCTGGTCGGCCACGCCGACGGCGGACTGGTCTGCTGGGCGACATCGGTTTTGCACTCCCGGGTGGTGCGGGCGATCGCCCTGGTGAGCTCTCCGCACCCGGCAGCATTGCGATCAACGACCCTGATCCGCCGTGACCAGCGTCGGGCCCTGCTGCCGACCTTGCTCCGCTATCAGCTGCCGAAGTGGCCGGAGCACGTGCTGACCCGACACAACGCCGAGCAGCTCGAACGCTTGGTGCGTAGCCGCGCCTACGGGAAATGGCTTGCCTCGGAGGACTTCTCCGAGACGATCGCGCATATGCGCACAGCGATTCAGATCCCGTCAGCGGCGCACTCAGCACTGGAGTACCAACGCTGGGCGGTGCGCAGCCAGTTGCGCACCGAAGGTTGGCGATTCATGAAGTTGATGGACCGCCAGGTCGATGTCCCACTGCTGCACCTACGCGGCGACCACGATCCGTACGTCTTGGCGGATTCGGTCGATCGCACGCAGCGATACGCACCCCGCGGCCGCTTTGTGTCGATTGCCAATGCGGGGCACTTCGCCCACGAAGAGGCGCCGACTCAGGTCAACGACCACCTTCAGCGGTTCCTGACGCAGGTGTACGGTCCGCTCGGTTGACCCAGTAGCTCAGTTGACGCAAGTACCGGTGGGAACCTTCACGGAGTTGCCCACCTTGGCCAGTTGACGCGACACCTCGTGCGCCGTGAGCACGAAGCCGGTGTCATTGTTGTCAACCGCGGCGCCGAACACCACACCCAGAACCTGCCCGGTGCGGTTGATCATCGGACCACCCGAATTGCCCTGCCGCACAGTCCCTCTGATCGTGTAAACCTCACGATTGACGGTGGTGGTTCGGTAAATGTCAGGACCATTGAGTTCGATGATCTCGCGGATGCGCGCCGGCGTCGCCACGAAGTCGCCACCGCCGGGATAGCCCAGCACCACTGCATCGGTACCGGAGGTCGCCGGCCGTTCGGCGAACACCAAGGGGCGTTGAGGCAGGTTCGGCACGTCCAGAATTGAGATGTCAGCGTTCGGGTCGTACGACACCACCGACGCGTCATAGCTTTGGCCGTCAGCCTCAAGGGTGACACTGTCCGATCCGGCAACGACATGCGCGTTGGACATCACCCGATTCGGTGCGATGACGAACCCGGTTCCTTCCAGAACCTTCTGGCAGCCCTGCGCGACACCGCGGATTTTCACCACACTCGGCCGGGCATTGGCGACGGCGATACTGTCCGCCAGCGCAGGGTCAGGGACGTCCACAGCTTGGATCGGGGTACGGCCGAACGGTTCCAGCACGTCCGGCAAACCGGAAGTGCTCAACAGTGTCGACATCCGCTTGGGCACACTCTTGAGCCACTCGGGTGCGTACTGATCCACCTCGCTGAGGATCTTCGATCCGCGCACTGCCGCGGCCAGTTGCGGCTGGTCAGACGATGTCAGCGGGCTAGCCAGCAGCCACGCCGCGACCATCACGACCACCAGTTGCAGCGCGACCCCGATGATCGAGTCGGCGGTACGAACCACGCGGTTATGGATCGCTCCCCGCACCGCACGCCCCAGCACCACACCGGCGACCTCGCCGATCACCACGAGCGCCAGGATCAGAAACAGTGCGGCGAACAACTTGCCACGTGCCGAATGGATATGGGTGACCAGATGCGGAGCCAGCATCACCCCGGCGATTGCCCCAAGCACAACGCCGACGAACGACATCAGCGAGCCCAGCGCTCCGGACCGCCACCCCGACACGGCAGCGATCACGGCAACAGCGAGCACGGCGAGGTCCAGCCATTGGGAACTCGTCACAGCGGCTCCTCGCTCTCAGTACCGACTAGTGCCATCGCCTCGTCCAACTCCCGGACGTCGTTGGTGTTCCACGACTGCGCCCACCCCGCCACATCGAGCATCGCCGAGATTACGTGACCGGTGAATCCCCACACCAGCATCTCGTTGAGCAGAAAGGCCGGTCCGGCATACCGATGACCCAGTCCGGTGCGGTACACCATCAGCCGGTTTTGCGGATTGATGAAAGCACGCAACGGCACCCGGGCAACTACAGCTGTTTCAGCCGGGTCCACTACCGCCACCGGCCCGGGATCCGGGGAATAAGCCAACACCGGAACCACATGAAAGCCTGAGGGCGGAACGAACATTCGCTCCATAGTCGCCAGCGGGGACAACCGCGCCGGGTCGAGTCCGGTCTCCTCGCGCGCCTCGCGCAGCGCTGTCGCCACCGGGCCGGAGTCACCGGCTTCGAAAGCCCCTCCCGGAAAGGCCGCCTGCCCGGCATGATGGCGCAATGTACCGGCCCGCACCGTCAGCAGCAGATCAGCGTTCTCGGGCACCTGACCAGCCGGATGGCCCGCGTCGGGGCCGGAGAACAGGACCAGAACCGCCGCGTCCCGACCGGCGCGAGTGACATTCGCGACTTCACCGGCCGCCCGCAGCGCGGCCAATAATTCACGGGGCAGTCGGGAGCGGTAGACATCGGTCGCTTGGCCGACATTCTCGATGAGCGGTGCCAGCCAGGGCGGTCCAACCTCAGGGGTGAGCCCAACCGCAGCAGTCACCGGCTCGCCCCCTTCACTCGTCACTGCAAGACCCTCGTCACTGCAAGGCTCTCTCCACGGCAGCGGCGATCTCGTCGACGCTGGTGAACGCCCGCGGCAGAATCTTGGCAACGCTACCGTCCGAGCGCAGGACGACCGTCGCGGGCATAACATTCGGCACCGTCAAAGCGGCGGCGATCCGGCGCTGACCGTCTTGCAGGGTTGGTAGTCGCACTCCTAGTTCCGACAAGCGCAACAACGCGGCTGCTTCGTTCTCATCCTGATGCACCGTCACGACCGTCACCTCGCCGGCGACTCGACGTTGATACTCAGCTAGCGCGGGCAGTTCCTCAACGCAGGGTTTGCACCAGTAGGCCCATAGATTCAGCACCACGGGCTGGCCGGCCAGCACCGGGGCCACCTCCACCGCTGAGCCATCGGCAGCGCATTCCACCGTGATACCCCGCAGTGCGCCCCTCCCGGTGCCGTCCCCGCCTGCCGGGCAGGTCAGCAGATCGGCGCGTTGCCGGAGTCCAGCCAACGCTTCCGGGGTATCCGCCTCCCGGTGCTCACGCGCCGGGTCCGATCGCGACACGCTGCGTGGTTCGTCGCGAAGTCCGACGACCATTGCGACGATCAGCCCGGCTACCACCGCAAGCATTACCAACGTCCAGCGTGCCGATTTGGTCATCGGCGGACTACGAGCCCGCCATCAGAGACCGGCCAGCGCCAGCAGATGGTCGGTCTCTGGACCCTTCACCAGCGGCGCGGCAACCAATGGTTCGGTCGGACCGAGGCCATAGGACGGGCAGTCCTTGGCCAGGACGCATACCCCACACGCAGGCTTGCGGGCATGGCAGACCCGACGGCCGTGGAAGATCACACGGTGGCTCAGGAGCGTCCATTCGCTGCGCTCGATGAGCTCGCCGACGGCATGTTCCACCTTGACCGGATCTTCTTCGTCGGTCCAGCGCCACCGGCGTACCAGCCGACCGAAATGGGTGTCCACCGTGATACCCGGGACGTCGAAGGCGTTACCGAGGACCACATTGGCGGTCTTGCGCCCAATGCCGGGCAACGTCACCAAATCCTCGATCGTGGCGGGCACTGTGCCATCGAATCGTTCGACGAGCTGCTGACCCAACCCGATCAGTGAGTTCGCCTTGTTCCGGTAGAAGCCCGTCGGCCTGATCAGTTCTTCCAACTCAGTTCGGTCGGCCTGTGCGTAGTCGAGGGCTGCGCGGTACCTCTTGAACAGCGCCGGGGTGGTGAGGTTGACCCGCTTGTCGGTGCTCTGGGCCGACAAGATGGTGGCGACGGTCAGCTCCAGCGGGTTGGTGAAGTCCAATTCGCAGTAGACGTGTGGAAAGGCTTTGGACAGCGTGCGGTTCATCCGTCGCGCCCGCCGCACTAGGCCGAGATGGGTTTCGGTGTCCCACTTACTCGGGCTGCCTACAGTCACCCTGACCAGGTTACTGACGTGCATCGGTCAATTGCGGGCAGAACGGTGGCAATTCGTGATCCCGTTGAGACTCTGCGCCGGTTAACTTTCCGCCGTGTCCTGGCTGCTAGCTGTATGCATCCCCGCGCTGCTGATGGTGTCGACCTTCGGATTACAGCGGCTCGAAACCGGCTTGCACGCGGGCCTTCACGTAGCCCGTTCGGATGCCCAATCGGAATTCGACGACGTCGTCGAGCGCGCGGAAAAAGAGGCGAAGGCCAGCCGGACGTCTCGTCCACTGCAGATCAGCGAGAGCATTCCGCTACCAGCCGACGAGCCCTGTTTGCCGACGCGCGAATACGTCCGGGAATACGCTTGTGTTCGCCCGAATCCGCAGTTTCAACGGACTCGCTACCCCAATCCTGTGTAGCGTGGCCTCGTCGCAATGTTGACCTGCGCATTCACATTCCAATGAGCTAAAGAGGGACAACGTGGACGAGATCCTGGCCAGGGCCGGAATCTTCCAAGGGGTTGAACCCAGCGCAATTTCGGCGCTGACCAAGCAGCTGCATCCGGTGGACTTCCCGCGCGGACACACCGTGTTCGCCGAAGGGGAGCCGGGTGACCGGCTGTACATCATCATCTCCGGCAAGGTGAAGATCGGCCGCAAGTCACCTGACGGCCGGGAAAATCTATTGACCATCATGGGCCCGTCCGACATGTTCGGGGAGCTGTCGATCTTCGACCCCGGCCCCCGAACGTCGAGCGCGACCACCATCACCGAAGTGCGCGCGGTGTCGATGGATCGCGAGGCGCTGCGAGCCTGGATCGTGGATCGTCCCGAGATCGCCGAGCAGCTGCTGCGGGTGTTGGCGCGACGGCTTCGCCGTACCAACAACAATCTCGCCGACTTGATCTTCACCGATGTTCCCGGCCGGGTCGCTAAGCAGCTGCTGCAGCTTGCGCAGCGGTTCGGTACGCAGGAGGGCGGCGCCTTGCGGGTGACGCACGACCTGACCCAGGAAGAGATCGCCCAATTGGTCGGCGCCTCTCGCGAAACGGTGAACAAGGCACTAGCCGATTTCGCCCACCGCGGCTGGATTCGCCTCGACGGCAAGAGCGTGCTGATCTGCGACTCCGAGCGCCTGGCCCGCCGAGCGAGGTAAGCGCGTTCGCTTGTGCCGAGCGCTAGCGACTGTTGAGGTAGTCCAGCTGCGCGCGCACTGATTTCTCGGCCGCGTCCCAGAGCTTCTCGTCGACGTCGGTGTAGACGTGTTCGACGACTTGGCGTGCGGTGGCACCCTCACCGAGCACCCGCAGCGCCTGCCGAACTTGTTCCAGCCTTTCCGCGCGGTGCGCCAGGTACATCGCGCTGACGGCTTGGAGGTCGGCGAGATTCGGCCCGTGCCCGGGTAGCACCGCGAGCCGACCCAATCCATGCAGGCGACGCAACGAATCCAGATAGTCGGCCAGGCTGCCGTCTTCGTCGTCGATGACGGTCGTGCCGCGGCCGAGCACCGTGTCGCCGGTCAGAACCGCCCCGTCCAGAAGGAACGACACCGAGTCGGCGGTGTGCCCAGGCGTCGCCAGCACCCTGATGCTCAGACCGGCGGCGTCGATGACCTCACCGTCGCGCAGCGGTCCGCCGAGCCCACGCAGGAAGCCACTGCCCACTGCACGCACGGTTGCGCCGGTCGCGTCGACGATCCTGTCGATACCGTCGGTGTGGTCGCCATGGCGGTGGCTGATCAGAACCAGCGGGATCGGGCCGAGATCGGCCAGCCTGGCGATGTGATCCGCATCGTCAGGCCCTGGATCAACGATGACGCTCTCAGCACTCCCCCGACCGCGAAGCACCCAGGTGTTGGTGCCATCCAGCGTCATGATGCCGGGGTTGTCGCACAGCATTACCGACGCGGTCTGAGTGACCGGCCTCAGTACGCCGTAGGCGGGATGCTCAAGAAACCTCCGCCCCATCGTCGAGTCACTCGACCTCCGCCCCATCGTCGAGTCACTCGACCTCGACAACGAGCTCCACTTCTACCGGCGCATCCAGCGGCAGTTCAGACACCCCGACAGCAGACCGCGCATGAATGCCGGCGTCCCCGAACACCTCACCGAGGAGCTCGGATGCGCCATTGATGACGCCTGGCTGACCGTTGAAGCCCGGCGCCGAGGCAACGAACCCGACCACCTTGACAATGCGAGTGACAGAATCGATGCCCACTACGGAGTCGATGGCCGCCAGCGCATTGAGCGCACAGATGCGGGCAGCGCTTTTCGCGTCTTCGGGAGTGACGTCTGCGCCGACCTTGCCACTATGCGTCAGCTTGCCCTGCACGGTCGGCAGTTGGCCGGCTGTATAGACGAGATTTCCGGTGCGCACCGCCGGGACGTAGGCGGCCAGCGGCGCGGCGACTGCCGGCAGCGTGATGCCCAACTCGGCCAGCCGTGCTGAGGCCGTCATTTCGGCCGCTTCAGGTAGGCCACGTGTTGTTCCCCGGTCGGGCCGGGCAGCACAGCGACCAACTCCCAGCCGTCGCCGCCCCATTGATCGAGAATCTGCTTGGTGGCATGGGTCAGCAAAGGCACCGTTGCGTATTCCCACGTCGTTGGTTGGCTCATAGTGGTCAGCCTATCGCTGACCAGCGTGCGCCATCGCTCCTACGCCAATCGCCCAGAGCCTCGCACCTGCTTGGTTAGCATGCACCAATGGCGACCACATCGACCGACGGCGGCCCCATGGGATGGCCATCGCGCCTGACTAAAGCTCGTCTGCATTTCGTGACAGGAAAGGGCGGCACCGGGAAGACGACCGTCGCTGCCGCCCTGGCTTTGCGGCTGGCCGCCGGTGGGCGCAAAGTTCTGCTCGTAGAAGTCGAAGGCCGCCAAGGGATTGCGCAACTTTTCGACGTGCCCCCGCTCCCTTATCGAGAGATCAAGATCGCGACCGCTGACGGTGGCGGACATGTCAATGCGCTGGCGATCGACATCGAGGCCGCATTCATGGAGTACCTCGACATGTTCTACAACTTGGGGATTGCGGGACGCGCCATGCGCCGGATCGGAGCGATCGAGTTCGCCACCACGATCGCGCCCGGACTCCGAGATGTGCTGCTCACGGGCAAGATCAAGGAGTCGGTGGTCCGCCTCGACAGCAACAAACGGCCCGCCTACGACGCGGTCGTCGTCGACTCTCCCCCAACCGGACGGATCGCTCGATTCCTGGACGTCACCAAAGCGGTCTCCGATCTCGCCAAGGGCGGGCCGGTGCATTCACAAGCCGCGGGCGTGGTGAAGTTGCTGCACTCCGATCAGACCGCCATCCATCTGGTGACACTGTTGGAGGCACTGCCGATTCAGGAGACCATCGAGGCAATCGAAGAACTCGAAGCGCTCGATCTGCCTATCGGAAGCGTGATCGTCAATCGCAACATCCCGCCGTTCCTGTCTCCCGCCGATCTGGCCAAGGCAGCAGAAGGCGATGTCGACGCCGACGGCGTGCGGGCGGGCCTCGCCAAAGTCGGAATCACCTTGAGCGACGGCGATTTCGCCGGTCTGTTGACCGAGTCCATTGAGCATGCCACCAGGATCCGGTCGCGCGCCGACAGCGCTGAGCAGCTGGAGAAGCTGCATGTCCCCCGGTTGGAACTGCCGGCGGTCACCGATGGAGTGGACCTGGGCAGCCTGTACGCGCTATCGGAATCGCTTGCCCAACAGGGTGTTCGATGACGTTCAGCCCCTCCCTACAACGACTTGGAGACAAGCGATGAGCGGAACTCCTCCGGTACTGGACATGAAGTCGATCCTCTTAGACAAGTCCAACCGAGTGGTGGTGTGCTGTGGCGCCGGCGGTGTCGGAAAGACCACTACCGCGGCAGCGATGGCGATGCGCGCTGCCGAATACGGCCGTACGGTAGTTGTTTTGACCATTGATCCGGCGAAGCGTCTCGCGCAAGCGCTCGGCATCAGAGAACTCGGCAATGATCCCCAGCGGGTGCCGATGGCACCCGAAGTGACCGGGGAGTTGTACGCCATGATGCTCGACATGCGGCGAACGTTCGACGAGATGGTCGTCGAATACTCAGGGCAGGAGCGTGCCCAATCGATTCTGGACAATCAGTTCTATCAAACGGTGGCAGCCTCATTGTCGGGGACGCAGGAGTACATGGCCATGGAGAAGCTCGGCCAGTTGCTTCAACAGGACCGCTGGGACCTCGTAGTGGTCGATACCCCACCATCGCGCAATGCCCTCGACTTCCTCGATGCGCCAAAACGATTGGGGAGCTTCATGGACAGTCGACTTTGGCGTCTACTACTGGCACCCGGACGCGGCTTCGGTCGCATCGTGACCGGTGCCGTGGGTCTGGCGATGAAGGCGTTGTCGACGGTTCTGGGCTCACAGATGCTGGCTGATGCGTCACAGTTCGTCCAGTCGCTGGACTCCACATTCGGCGGCTTCCGAGAAAAAGCCGATCGCACATACGAATTACTCAAGCGGCGAGGCACTCAGTTCGTCGTAGTGTCGGCAGCCGAGCCGGATGCCCTCCGCGAAGCGTCGTTCTTCGTTGACCGGCTCAGCGAAGAGGGCATGCCTCTGGCCGGCTTGATTCTCAACCGGACCCATCCGACGCTGTCCTCACTGTCGGTTGAGCGCGCAGTCGACGGTGCCGAAATTCTGGACCAGGATCCAACGAACAGCGGCGACAGCACAGCGGCCGCGGTGCTTCGTATCCACGCCGATCGCGCGCATACAGCCAAACGTGAAATCCGTTTGCTGTCACGATTCACCGGCGCCAATCCGCATGTGCCGGTAGTCGGCGTGCCATCACTACCGTTCGACGTCGACGACCTCGACGCACTGCAAGCAGTTGCGGATCAAATAACCAGCGTTAGCTGACGCTGCGGTGCTTCCGCTGTGAAGCAAAGAATTCGGCCCAAGACACCACATCGGGGTGCTGCTTGAGGAGGGCGCGGCGCTGGCGTTCCGTCATGCCACCCCACACACCAAATTCGACCCGATTGTCGAGTGCGTCGGCGCCACACTCGGCCATGACGGGGCAATGCCGACAAATCACCGCTGCCTTGCGTTGAGCGGCCCCCCGGACGAACAACTCATCGGGATCCGTCTGCCGACACAGTGCTTTCGACACCCACGCGATCCGCGCTTCGCCGTCCGCCCCGTGAAAAATGCGCTGCAGCGGTGCTGCGATTGCTCTCCGCACAGCCTGCCGATTACCTGGCACCGGCGATCCCCTTCGTCCGGGCCGCCCATATAAGGCGGCGCATTCATCACATGCGGACCGCATTGCGATCCACGCCACACTGCATCCTCGGGTGTTACCTGAATCGCACTGTGTGTTTAAGTTAGGTGGTCAGGTATCGTTTGCGCAACAGTTGAGCGACGAGTTTTTTGGCACAACTGTCCAGTCCGATCATGAACAGGGCGTTTCTCCCGCAGTTCGGACGTCACGGCCGCTACTATCCCGCCCCCGGACGCGTCTGGAAGCCCTTGAAACCGTCAGTACACTCTGTACGCATGTCGGAACGGACCCCCGCCGGCGCCACGATCATCAAACTCGCTTGGTGCTGCCTCTTGGCCAGCGTGATCCTCGCAGCGTTTCTGTTCCCTATCGCCGGCGGACTGGGACTCGTCTCCAACCGCGCATCGGATGTAGTGGCCAACGGTTCGGCCCAATTGGTCGAAGGTCAAGTTCCCGCCGTCACGACGATGGTGGACGCCAAGGGCAACACCATGGCGTGGCTCTATTCGCAGCGCCGCTTCGAGGTTCCCAGCGACAAGATCGCCGACACCATGAAACTGGCGATCGTCTCCATTGAGGACAAACGATTTGCCGAACACAACGGCGTCGACTGGAAGGGAACACTGACCGGCCTCGCCGGATACGCGTCTGGAGATCTCGACACCCGTGGTGGATCGACCATTGAACAGCAGTACGTCAAGAACTATCAGTTGCTGGTTACAGCCCAGACTGACGCGGAAAAGCGCGCAGCGGTGGAGACGACTCCGGCGCGCAAGCTGCGCGAGATCCGGATGGCGCTGACCCTGGACAAGACATTCACCAAGCCGGAGATCCTCACCCGCTATCTCAATCTCGTCTCGTTCGGCAACGGCGCCTACGGAATCCAAGACGCCGCACAGACCTACTTCGGCATCGATGCGGCGAATCTGAATTGGCAACAAGCCGCACTGCTGGCCGGCCTAGTGCAGTCGACCAGCACACTGAATCCCTATACCAACCCCGACGGGGCACTGGCCCGGCGCAATCTCGTACTCGACACGATGATCGAGAACGTTCCGGATAAGGCAGACGAGTTGCGTGCCGCCAAACAGGAACCGCTGGGCATCCTGCCGCAGCCGAACGAGTTGCCGCGGGGCTGTATCGCAGCCGGCGACAATGCCTTCTTTTGCGACTATGTGCAGGAATACCTGGCCCGCGCAGGCATCAGCAAGGACCAGATCGCCAAAGGCGGCTACCTGATCAAGACGACGCTCGATCCAGATGTTCAGGGCCCGGTCAAGCAGGCCGTGAATGCCATCGCGGCGCCAGACATCGACGGTATCGCCAGTGTGATGAACGTCGTGTTGCCCGGCAAAGCATCGCATCCGGTCGTGGCGATGGTGAGCAACCGCAGCTACGGATTGGACTCGTCGGCCGGGGAAACCATGCAGCCGCAACCGTTCTCGCTCGTCGGTGACGGGGCCGGATCGATCTTCAAGGTCTTCACCACTGCGGCGGCCCTCGACATGGGGATGGGCATCAGCGCTACCCTCGACGCTCCCGCTCGCTTCGAGGCCAAAGGGCTGGGCTCCGGCGGCGCCAAGAATTGCCCCAAGGAAACCTGGTGCGTCCAGAACGCCGGCAACTACCGCGGTTCGATGAGCGTCACCGACGCCCTGGCGCAATCGCCCAACACCGCCTTCGCCAAACTGATCTCGCAGGTCGGTGTAACCCGCACTGTCGACATGGCGGTCAAACTCGGCTTACGTTCCTACGCCGAACCCGGCACCGCTCGGGCCTACGACCCAGACAGCGATGAAAGTCTGGCTGACTTCGTCAAACGCCAGAATCTCGGGTCATTCACGCTCGGGCCGATGGAGGTCAACCCACTTGAGTTGTCCAACGTCGCCGCCACACTGGCCTCAGGAGGTGTCTGGTGCCCGCCGAATCCGATCGACAAGCTCTACGACCGGCACGGCAACGAGGTGGCGGTCACCACTGAGACCTGCGATCAGGTGGTCCCTGAAGGACTGGCGAACACACTGTCCAACGCGCTGAGCAAGGACGACACCAGCGGCACTGCAGCGAACTCCGCCGGATCCGCGGGCTGGAGCCTGCCGATGTCGGGCAAGACCGGCACCACCGAGGCCCACCGCTCGTCGGGCTTCCTCGGTTACACCAACCACTATGCGGCGGCCAACTACATCTACGACGATTCACCGAATCCATCGGATCTGTGCTCGTGGCCGCTGCGTCAATGCGGCGACGGAAATCTCTACGGCGGCAACGAACCCGCCAAAACATGGTTCACCGCGATGACGCCGATTGCCGAGAATTTCGGCGACGTGAGCCTGCCGCCGACCGATCCACGTTATGTCGATGGCGCGCCCGGTTCACGGGTACCCGGCGTCTCGGGTCTCAGTCAGGACGGCGCGCGTCAAGCGCTGAAGGACGCCGGGTTCCAAGTCGCCGACCAAGCGAACCCGATCAACAGTGCAGCTTCCTACGGCACCGTGGTCGGAACCTCGCCGGGCGGCCAAACGGTACCGGGTTCCATCATCACAATCCTGATCAGCAACGGTGTCCCGCCGGCCCCACCGCCGCCGCCACCCGGTGCGCCACCGCCCATTCCGGGCATGGACCCCAACGCGCCGTTCGTGGGCTCGACAGTAGTGGAAATCCCTGGGCTGCCACCGATCACCATTCCGCTGCTGGCTCCGCCACCTCCACCTCCGCCGCCACCGTGACGGTTGTGATCCTCACAGCAATTTCGGCCAGCTGATCCACTCCATCTGGCAGTACGCTGCCCCTATGGCAGCCGTGTCGAAGGCCTTGAAGTCCGCTGTTCTTGCCACCGTCGGCTCTGGCGCGTTGACAGTCGGGTACGCCTCGCTGATCGAGCGCAATGCCTTCGCTGTGCGTGAGGTGACGATGCCGGTGCTGTCACCGGGTTCAACGCCGTTGCGGGTGCTGCACATCAGCGATATTCACATGCTTCCGGGGCAACGGCTCAAACAAGCCTGGCTGCGCGAACTGGTGCAGTTGAAGCCAGACCTCGTGGTCAACACCGGCGACAACCTGTCACACCCCAAGGCGGTACCGGCGGTCATCCAAGCGCTAGGTGATCTGTTATCGGTACCGGGCGTCTTCGTATTCGGCAGCAATGACTACTTCGCGCCGACACTGAAGAACCCGGCCAAGTACCTCACCGATCACGAACATCGGGCGCATGGAAAACCCCTCCCTTGGCAGGACATGCGCGCAGCGTTCACCGAACGAGGCTGGCTGGACCTCACCCACGCCCGCCGGGAGTTCGAGGTGGCCGGACTGACCATCGCCGCCGCCGGTGTCGACGACCCGCACCTCGAACGGGACCGGTACGACACCATCGCCGGCCCGGCCAGCCCTGGAGCCAATCTCACGCTGGGGGTCGCGCACGCGCCCTATACCCGCGTGCTGGACCGGTTCGCCGAAGACGGATACCAGTTGGTGATGGCCGGCCATACCCACGGCGGTCAACTCTGCCTGCCGTTCTACGGCGCTATCGTCACCAACTGCGATTTGGACCGTTCGCGAGCCAAGGGTGCCTCGAGCTGGGGAGCCAACACCGCCTTGCACGTCTCTGCTGGGATCGGAACATCGCCGTTCGCACCGTTGCGCTTCTTCTGCCGACCCGAGGCAACGCTGCTGACGTTGGTTGCGGCGCCGACCGGTGGCCAGGACCAGACCCGAACGACGGTGCGGTCCACCCCATCCGCTGCGGTGCGATGACGGTTGCTGCTCACGGCCATCCTCGCCGGTGGGCGGATAACGCGGTTCATCTGATCGAGGCAGACACCCGGCGCAGCGCCGACACTCATCTGCTGCGCTATCCGCTGCCGTCGTGGTGTGACGGCGCGGACGTGCAGCTGTATTTGAAGGACGAATCGACACACATCACTGGCAGCCTCAAGCACCGGTTGGCCCGGTCGCTGTTCCTCTACGGACTATGCAACGGCTGGATCCACGAAGGCACCACAATCGTTGAGGCGTCGTCGGGATCGACAGCGGTGTCGGAGGCATATTTCTCGGCGCTCCTCGGCCTGCCCTTCATCGCGGTTATGCAGGCTAAGACCAGCGAGACCAAAGTGGCACTGATCGAAGCACAAGGCGGCCGTTGCCATTTCGTCGAGCAGCCCGGCGAGGTCTATGCCGAGGCCCAGCGGATCGCCAACGAAACCGGCGGCCATTACATGGACCAGTTCACCAATGCGGAGCGCGCGACTGACTGGCGCGGCAACAACAACATCGCCGAGTCGATTTTCGCGCAGATGCGCGACGAAGCTCACCCGATCCCGTCGTGGATCGTGGTCGGTGCAGGGACCGGCGGGACCAGCGCGACCATCGGCCGCTACATCCGATACCGGCGACAAGACACCAAGCTGTGCGTCGTCGACCCGGAGAACTCCGCCTTCTTCCCGGCTTATGTTGAGCGACGATTCGACGTCACTGGCGGTTCGTCCCGTATCGAGGGAATCGGCCGCCCCCGAGTCGAGCCCTCGTTCCTGCCGGACGTCGTGGACCGGATGGAATCCGTTCCCGACGGAGCGTCAATCGCGACGGCTCATTACGTCTCCCAGGTGCTCGGACGTAAGGTCGGTCCCTCGACCGGTACCAACGTGTGGGGAGCGTTCGGCCTCTTAGCCGAGATGGTCGCTGCCGGCGTCAGCGGCTCGGTGGTCACGCTGATCGCCGATCGCGGCGATCGCTACGCGGACACCTACTTCAACGACAGCTGGCTAGCGGAGCGCGGCCTCGACCCGGGTAAGTACGCCGGGGTGCTGCTGGGGTTCCAGCAGGACGCTGTTTGGCTTCCCACCGGATAGGTGCGATAGGCTAGCCGGGCTTCACACGGGGTGTGGCGCAGCTTGGTAGCGTGCTTCGTTCGGGACGAAGAGGTCGTGGGTTCGAATCCCGCCACCCCGACCACATAATTGCTGGTAGAAGCCCTGTCCGGGCAAACTGGCCAAGTCCGTCTTCCCATCCGTCCGCACTGCCTACGCAGCAGCTGCACGTAGCGCGGTCACGGCGGCATCCACGGCACAGGCGACAGCCTCCGGGTCGTCGGGTAAAAGGTCGGCATACGTGTCCAGCGTGAGCGCTACCGACTTGTGCCCGAAGCATCGTTTGGACGGGCCTTGACGTTCGCACCAGCGCTGATCGCCAGCGAGGCGGCGTGTGCCCGAATACCCGAGGTCGGTTGGTCGGTGGCGGTTCTATTCACGAAATCAGGTACCAAACCCGACTGACGAAACTTCCTACTACCGCAGAGCAATTGAGGGCGATGGGCTTCAACCTCTAGATCACCGGGGGCGGGCGGGATCGTCCTGTGTCACGGCATCACTGCGGCGACGTCAGACCAACTGCGCACCGAGAACCCGGCGCAGACCAGCGGCAGCCCGGTCGCCGATCCGGTCAAACACCAGCCGCAGGCCCAGGTCGCCTATGCGCAGCACGCCGTTCAGGCGCAGGTCTGCGTCGTAGGTGACGACCGATCCTGTCCCGTCGGGCTCGACCGTGATCCGGTCGATCGACGTGAACGTGCGGCTGCGGGCCACTACGAGGAGGTTCCGTGGGGCGTCATACTCCTCGGTCACGTACCTCAAGGTAAGTCCGCGTCCTGGACCAGCGACAGTGACGTCGAACGCGGTGTCCGGGCCGCCGCCCGAGCCTTCTAGCTGCTTGACAGTCGTCACGCCGGGATCCCACTCGGCGAAGTTACGTAGGTCGGCCATGTAAGCGAACGCCTCCTGCGGAGTCTTCGCGGTCCTCACCTTTGTCACGTAGCGTGCCATGTCCACTCCTTTTCGATGTAGCTCATGATGCTCCACTTGTGCTTCTCGCCGGGTATGCAGTCCCGGGGCGGTAGGGGTCAGCAACGAGCCTCCTCGGGCGCTCATGGTGTCCTCCGGTTGGTCAGGCAGATGCCGTGCCGGCACGGTTCGGGGTAGGGGACGGGGGCCACCGACTCTGTAGTGGCGGTCAGCTGAGCTGGCGACGCGCATCGAGCAGGTGGTGCTTCACTTCATGCAGAGTGTGCGTGGCCAACCAGCGGAGTGTCCGCTCGCAGCGCTCGGGCCAGTTGTAAACGAGTTGACGTTCCCAATCAGCGGCATCGAGTCGATCTAGAGAGTTCGCCAGCAACCGGGCTGCCACCGTCAGCTCCTCGGCGACCTCAACTGGGTCCTGCTCGGCGTATCCGTCGTGCACCACCCGTTCGTCCCGGCCCATCGGCACCGCCTCCGGCACGTTCACACGAAGAGCCAGCAGCGCCCGCTCCCGCTCGGTGAGCAGCACGTCGCGGACATGGCACGCGTACTCCAGGGGCGACCACAGATCCGGCCGGGTCCGCCGCGCCAATGTCCGCCTGCCGGTGGTGGTCATCAGCACCGCTAGGGCGGCGACGCCTACCCGAATGTCGTCCCCGGACCGCGTCGCGCCGAGGACGTACACGTACCCGCACTCCTCACACCGATCCACCATCGACTTCTTCCTCTTGATCCGGCCCTCCGCGAGGGGCCGACGTTCACCGCCGTATGCAGAGAATCCGATAGTCCACGGCTTGTAGGTTCTGCAACACACTGATCTCGCCCCCATCAACGAACCCCAGCCTGCGGGCCAGGTTGAGACTTCGCCTATTCCAACTCTGAATGCAGGCACGCAGTGTTGCGCGGTGCGGATAGGTGTTGGCCATGTGGCGCAGCGCGACTCGCCCAAAAGCAACGCCGTAGCCACGGCCGACAAATGCTGGGTTCATCCCTAGCCCCACGTCGAGAACGGCCGGGTCGGCATCTATACCCCTGACCCGCGCTGCGGCACCCGCACAACAGAACCCAACGAGCTGCCCGCCAGCGATCATTACGTAGTAGCTGTCGAGGTCCTGGATGAGTGGTTGCGACGAGTCCAGGTCGTAGACCGACGATGGGCCGCTGTACCGCCAGGCCGCTATCTGCTCGGCGTCAGCCAGCGTCATCGGCATGACCCGTGCCAGCGGCCAGACGGCGTGTTCCACGGCAACTATGGCAACACATCGTGCGCCAACTGGTCGACTGACTTTCTCCGATCAGCGCCGTTCAATTAAAGCAGTGGCGTCGCCCATGGGCCATCCTCGATGCTTGCAGGGATGAACATCGCCACCAGGTGGCCGTCGCTGGCCGACCAGCTGGACCTGGCCGTCGAGATGTATGGCCAGCGCGGTGGTGGGGTAGTCGCCGACTGGATGGACCATCAGTTGGGCCTCGTCGGCAACATCGACTTCGCCCGCGAATTCTCTGGTCACATCGAGCTGCCAGGCGTCAGACCACTGGACTACGCCCACCGCCTGGTACACACCCAACACGGCCAGCTGGTGGGCGGCATCCGATTCTACAACCGAAACATTGACCGGCCGTTCGTCGAGATTGTCGCCCACAGCTTCGACGACATCGAAACCCCTCCAGTGCTAACGGAGAACGCCCGTCAGTAGCCCAGGCCCGCGATGAGCGGCAGCAATGCCAAGACGAGGGCGTGCCGGTCTGTATGGCTGTCGCTGGCCACTGCGGTGTACTGCTGCGAACGCGCGATACCCAGATGCTGACCTTGGGCATAGGCCGCCACCGACAACCCCCATGTCGGATTGATCCAGTCTGCCCAATCCGGCGAGAGGGTTGGCCCAGGTTTTCCGGACACCAGTTCTCCGATGAGAACACCTGCGCCGTCCAAAACCTGCCATGGCGGGTCGTTCTCGCAATCGACGCTGCACACGACTTGGTCTTCGGCGTCGACGACGACGAACTTGTCCGGGTGCTTGACCCTCAACAGCAGGGTCTTCTCGCGGATGCTCTTGGCGACCAGGGAGCCAGTCTCGTCGAAGACGGTAACGATTGCCGGCGCGGCATTCTCCGAACTGATCCGTGCCAGGACGTGTCCCTGGGCGCCGCGCAGTTCGACATGGATGTCGTTACCGCTATCCATTGCGGTTAGCGACAGCAACTTCCGGAACCCCTGCGCGACTCGACCTCCCTTGTGAACTCGGGCGGTGACCGCAAGGAGTTCGCCTTCTGCTGAGCGCAGTTCCCAGTGGTGGGCGCCCCCCGTCAGGCCGGCCCGAAAGAGTGCCGCGATACCACTGCGTCGGGTGATGTCGCTGAGCGACTGTGCCAGCGGTTGCTCGTCGGGTGAATCCACACCAGGATTATGACTTGCGCGAGCAGACACCAATGTCCCGCAACCATCGGCGTGTCAGGGGCCCGCGCGCCTGCTCGCGGAACGAAATTCAGACGCCGCCCGCTGCCGCGCGACCTGCGGTGCGTCCAGAGAACAGGCAGCCGCCCAGGAACGTCCCCTCAAGCGCGTTGTACCCGTGGACGCCGCCGCCACCGAAACCGGCGACTTCGCCTGCCGCATAGAGGCCATCGATGACACTGCCATCGTTAGCCAGCGCCCGTGACGACAGGTCGGTCTGGATTCCGCCGAGCGTCTTGCGGGTGAGGACATGCAACTTGACCCCGATCAGCGGACCCGCTTCCGGGTCGAGGATGCGATGAGGGGGCACAGTACGGCCGATCCGGTCTCCGAAGTAGCGACGAGAATTCCGGATGCCTTGTATCTGAGCATCTTTCGAATACGGATTGGCAACTTGCAGATCGCGCGACTCGATCTGAGCACGAATGATGTCGACGTCGAGGAGAGGCTCCTCGGTGAGCCCGTTCATTTTCGCGACAAGTTCCTCAAGGGTGTTGGCGACCACGAAGTCGGCGCCATGCTCCTTGAAGGCCTCCACCGGCGCCGGAGCGCCCTTCGTCATCACCCGTTCCTTGACGACCGCCATCCGGTCTTTGTTGGTGATGTCCGGGTTCTGCTCCGACCCGGACAGCGCAAACTCCTTCTCAATGATCTTCTGGGTCAAGATGAACCAGCTGTGGTCGTAATCGCTGATGTCGGGTGTCGTCCGTAAATACCGCAACGTGCCGAGGGTGTCGTATCCGGGCAGATACGGCTGCGGCAGTCGCCGCCCCAGCGCGTCGAACCACATCGACGACGGGCCCGGCAAGATGCGGATGGCGTGTTCCGGCCAGATCGGGTCCCAGTTCTGGATGCCCTCGGTGTAATGCCACATCCGGTCTCGATTGACCAGGCGTACTCCGGCGCCAGCGGCGATGTCGAGCATCCGCCCGTCGACGTACGCGGGCACTCCGGTGATCATCGACTTTGGTGCGGTGCCCATCCGTTGCGGCCAATACTGCCGCACGATGTCATGGTTGCCGCCGATCCCACCGGTTGTGACGATGACCGATTGCGCATTGAACTCGAAGTCCTGCAAGCAATTTCGGTTCGACTGAACA
Organism: Mycobacterium sp.; assembly: GCA_965279745.1. Lineage (GTDB taxonomy): Bacteria > Actinomycetota > Actinomycetes > Mycobacteriales > Mycobacteriaceae > Mycobacterium. Next base: position 3,510,102 of record OZ257262.1, on the reverse strand, counting down.
CCGCGCGCCGAATTGTCCGGCGCCAGCACACTGCCCCGCACCCCGGTGATCCTGCCGTCGCTGATGACCAGCTCATCGACCCGGTGCCGGTGGTGGAAGGTGACCAGACCGCGACTCGCAGCTGCCAGCGCCGAGTTGACGAACGGCTCGACCACGCCCGTACCGGTACCCCACGCGACGTGAAAACGAGGCACCGAGTTGCCATGTCCATCAGCACGCAGGTCACCACGTTCGGCCCAACCCACGGTCGGCAGGAACTTGATGCCGTGCTCAAGCAACCACGCCCGCTTCTCCCCAGCGGCGAATTCCACATACGCGCGGGCCCACTTGGCTGCCCAGGCGTCCTCGGCCTCAAGCCGGTCGAACTGGGCACTGCCCTGCCAGTCGTTCCACGCCAACTCCAGCGAGTCCTTGATCCCCATCCTGCGCTGCTCAGGACTATCGACCAGGAACAACCCACCGAATGACCAGAACGCCTGACCGCCCAGGTTCGCCGGGTTCTCCTGATCCAGGATCGCGACCTTCTTGCCGCGACTGGTCAGCTCGTGAGCGGCGGCCAGGCCAGACAAGCCGGCTCCGACGATGATCACATCCGCGACGTCGGCGGCCACCTAAAGCCGGTCCTTGACCGCCGCTGAAAGGCGGGCCCCGTCGGCCTTACCGGCCGCGATCTCCGTTGCCGCCTTCATCACCAGACCCATCTGCTTTATCGACGGACGTTCGCCGAGCTGCTCTGCCACCTGGGCCAGCGCGGTGTCAGCGACGTCGGCCACCTCTGCATCGTTCAACTGCGTCGGGAGGTAATCGTCGATGATCCTGGCTTCGGCGTGTTCTTCCGCGGCGAGTTCGCCGCGGCCGTTCTGGGTGTAGATCTCGGCCGCCTCGCCGCGCTTCCTCGCCTCTCGGGCCAGGACCTTGAGCACCTCATCGTCGGTGAGCTCACGCGCCTGCTTGCCGGAGACCTCCTCGCTCTGAATCGCGGCCAAGAGCATGCGCAGCGTCGCGGTGCGCAATTTCTCCTGGGCCTTCATCGCCTGGGTAAGGTCGGATCTCAGCCGGTCTTTGAGCTCTGCCATGCCGCAGATGCTATGCGCCCACGACCGCTGCACGTTGAGAATTGCCGCGCGCATCGACAGGATGGGGTTTATGAGCAACACCGTCGGGGGCGGCCCGCCACCCGGTTGGCCTGGTCAACCACCTTTCGGGCCCCCGACGTACCCGCCACCTGGATACCCACCTCCGGGATACTCGGGCTACCCGGGATACCCACCCCCGGGCTATCCGGGATATCCACCGCCCGGCTATCAGGGCTACACGCCACCGATGGTGTTGAAGCCCGGCGTCATCCCGCTGCGGCCGCTGTCCCTGAGCGACATCTTCAACGGTGCGGTCGGATATGTACGTGCGAATCCCAAGGCGACTCTGGGGTTGACGACGATCGTCGTGGTCATCGCCCAGATCCTGGCGCTGATCCTTCAAGTCGGACCGCTGGCCATCAGCGGCCAACTCGGCGCTCTGCGTGGCGATGACGCATCCACCGCAGCCTTCGTCGCATCGCTGGCCGCCAGCATCGCCGGCGGGCTGGCCAGCGGCCTCGCCATCATCCTGCTGTCCGGAATGTTGACCGTCGTGGTTGGGCGTGCGGTGTTCGGGTCCAGCATCACAGTCGGTGAAGCCTGGCGGAAGGTTCGTGGTCGGCTGTGGCCGCTGTTGGGCCTGACCGCTCTGGAGATCGTTGGCGCGGTGGTGCTCATCGCTGCCGTCGTTCTGATCATCGTCGGGATCACAATGTCCGCCAACGGTGCTATCGCTGCACTGGTCGGAATCCCGTTGGTACTGGCACTCGTCGCAGGGCTCATCTATCTGTTGACCATGCTGACGTTCGCGCCGGTGGCGATTGTGCTCGAACGCAAGTCGGTCATCGCGTCCATTAGCAGGTCGTTTACGTTGGTACGCAGACACTTCTGGCGGGTGCTCGGGATCCGGTTCCTGGCCACGTTCGTCGCCGTGGTGATCGCCGGCGCCGTGTCAGTGCCATTCAGCATCGGCGGCCAGATCCTGCTCTTCGGCGCCGAATCCGCCGGTTCGGTAGTAATCGCCACGGTGCTCACATCTATCGGAGGCGCCGTCGGGCAAATCGTCACCGCACCGTTCACCGCCGGAGTCGTCGTGTTGCTGTACACCGATATTCGGATCCGCGCCGAAGCATTTGACTTGGTTCTGCAAACAGGCGCCGCGGGCGGCCCGACCGCCACCGAGTCCACCGACGACCTCTGGCTCGGCCAACCGAGCTGACATCCGTGCCCACTGTAGACATCGACCGTGAAGCAGCTCACGAAGCCGCGCAGCGTGAGCTCGCCAAACCGATCTACCCCAAGGCATCACTGACTGAGCAGCTCGGTCAGTGGCTTGACGAGCTGCTGTACCGACTGATGCAAAAAGGGTCCGCCATCCCAGGAGGGTGGCTCACCATCACGGTTCTGTCCATCCTGGCTATTGTCGCCGTGGTTGTCGCCATTCGCGTTGCCCGGCGCACGATGCGCACCAATCGCTCGAGTGGACGAGGCATGTTCGGCAGTAATGTGCTGAGCGCCGCTGAGCACCGTGCAACCGCCGAACACTTTGCCGCCGAGGGTGATTGGGCATCGGCGATCCGACATCGCCTCCGTGCGGTGGCGCGCCAACTCGAGGAAGACGGGATTCTCAACCCCGTGCCCGGCCGCACGGCCAATGAATTGGCTTATGACGCGGGCGAAGTACTGCCCGGCTTCAGTACCGACTTGGCTCAAGCGGCAACGGTATTCAACGACGTGACCTATGGCGAACAGTCTGGCGAGGAGACAGGTTACCGCCACATCGCCGATCTCGATGAACGCCTCCGGCAACACGCCGCGCCCGCGGTTCATGCGACGGCCGCACCGGCCACCACCGCGACTTGGGCTCCGTTACGGTGACCACAAAGTCGCGTTGGCGCACCTGGCGCTGGATCCTTATGGGGGTGATCGCGGTGACGGCTGTTGCTGCCGTCACCGCATGGCTCACTGCCCCACGGCCGGGCGGTCGACTCGATCCGGAATCCACGTCCAGCGCCGGCGCCCACGCGTTGGTGACGCTGCTTCGCGACAAGGGCGTCGACGTGACGGTGGCAGCCACTGTCACCGACGTGGAACAGAACGCTCGCACCGACACTCTCCTGTTGACGGCCGAGACGTACTACACCCGTGGCGACGAGCTGATGAACCGTCTTGCCGCCGCCCCGGGCGACCGACTGCTGTTGGAGCCCACCGCTCGCATCAGAGAAGCGCTGGCACCTGGTATCCGGGTGAGTCGTGCCGACGAGCTCACAAACCAGCCGGATTGCGATCTGCGCGAGGCGAATCGGGCGGGCGAGGTGCAGCTCGGCTACAGCGACGCGTACGCGGCAACCGGCGACACGACGCTGACCCGATGTTACGGCGGGGCCTTGGTGCGCTACCGCGCCGACGATCGAACGATCACTGTGGTGGGCAGTGCCGATTTCATGACCAACGGGGCCCTGCTTAAGGATGGCAACGCCGCATTGGCGATGAACCTCGCCGGAAGTCATCCGCACCTCATCTGGTACGCGCCACAACGGGCTGAGGGCGACGGCTCGGGTGGCTCGACCATCACCGACCTCATTCCCAACGCCGTCACCTGGATCGTCTGGCAGCTGTGCTTTGTTGTTGTGCTGCTGGCGATTTGGCGTGGCCGTCGGCTTGGTCCACTGGTCGCCGAGAAGCTGCCGGTGATCGTTCGATCCTCTGAGACTGTGGAAGGCCGCGCCCGGCTTTACCGCGCCCGGCGTGCCCGCACCCAGGCAGCCGAATCACTACGTTCGGCTGCGCTGCAGCGGCTCACGCCACGTCTTGGGCTCGGCACCAAGCCTGATCCGCCAATGGTGGTGTCAGCGGTGGCACAGCGATGCGGAGGTGACATGCGGACAGCGGAACACACGCTGTTCGGTCCCGCACCGACGACGGACGCCGAACTGCTCAACCTGGCTCACGCACTCGACAACATCGAAAGGCAGGTCACCCAGTCGTGACTCACTCGTTTCAGCCACCCATCCCCACGCGCGCCGCCGCACATCATGATGCGGCGCGCAACGCGTTGATGGCTCTGCGCACCGAGATATCGAAGGCGGTGGTCGGTCAGGACGCCGTTGTCAGCGGCTTGGTGATCGCTCTGCTGTGCCGGGGACACGTGTTGCTCGAAGGCGTTCCCGGGGTTGCCAAAACGTTGTTAGTTCGGACGTTGGCCGCAGCGCTGCAGCTGGACTTCACCCGAGTGCAGTTCACCCCGGACCTGATGCCGGGTGACGTCACCGGTTCGCTGGTCTACGACGCGCGCACCGCGGCCTTCGCATTCCGAGAGGGGCCGGTGTTCACCAATCTGATGCTCGCTGACGAGATCAACCGCACCCCACCGAAAACGCAAGCGGCGCTGCTGGAAGCGATGGAAGAGCGACAGGTCAGCGTCGACGGCCAGCCCCGCAAGCTCCCGGACCCATTCATCGTCGCCGCCACCCAGAATCCGATCGAGTATGAGGGAACCTACCAACTGCCCGAAGCGCAGCTAGATCGTTTTCTCCTGAAGCTCAATGTTCCTCTGCCACCAAGGGATCAGGAGATCGCGATCCTGAATCGGCATGCCCAGGGATTCGACCCCCGGGACCTGAGCATGATCCGACCGGTGGCGGGTCCTGCCGACTTGGCCGCCGGACGCGATGGCGTGCGCCAGGTAATCGTCGCCGACGAAGTGCTCGGCTACATCGTCGATATCGCCTCCGCTACAAGGCATTCCCCGTCACTGCAACTCGGGGTGTCGCCTCGCGGGGCGACAGCGCTATTGGCCACCTCCCGGTCATGGGCGTGGCTGTCCGGACGTGGATACGTGACGCCGGATGACGTCAAGGCAATGGCCCGATCGACGCTGCGCCATCGCATCGCTCTTCGCGCGGAAGCCGAACTGGAAGGAGCCACTCCGGACGGCGTGCTGGACGGCATCCTGGCTACCGTTCCAGTTCCTCGCTAGTGGTCCTCACCGGTCGGACGGGGCTGCTCGCGTTGATCGGCGTGCTGCCGATCGCGCTGTCACCCTGGCCGGCAAACACTTTCGGGGTACTGGCGCTTGTCCTTGCGTTGCTTGTGGTTGCCGATATCGCACTGGCTGCCAACACACGCGCGCTGCGCATATCCCGATCGGGCGACACATCGGCTCGGCTAGGCCAACCCGTCGATGCGGTCCTGCAAGTTCGCAATGAGGGTGCCCGCCGCTTCCGCGGGATGGTTCGCGACGGTTGGCCGCCGAGCGCTTGCGCCGACCCGCGCGCACACTCCCTCGGAGTGGCCTCTGGTCAATCGGCCGGTGCCACAACTCGGTTGTCACCGCTGCGCCGAGGCGACCTGCAATCGCAACAGGTGACGGTGCGTTCGTTCGGCCCGCTCGGACTGGCCGGCCGGCAACGGTCGGAGAAGGTCGCCGGCGCGATCCGCATTCTGCCGCCTTTTCTATCCCGAAAGCATCTCCCCTCCAGGTTGGCCAGACTGCGCGAGATCGACGGCATGCTGCCGGTATTGATCAGGGGTCAGGGCACCGAATTCGACTCGCTGCGTGAGTACGTCGTAGGAGACGACGTCCGGTCGATCGACTGGCGAGCCACTGCCCGACGAGCTGATGTCGTCGTACGCACCTGGCGCCCAGAGCGAGACCGGCGAGTCGTGATCGTGCTCGACAGCGGGAGGACGTCCGCCGGCCGGGTTGGCGTGGATCCCACCGCCCGAGATCCCGGCGGGTGGCCTCGACTGGATTGGTCAATGGATGCCGCACTCCTGCTGGCTGCGCTGGCCTCACGCGCTGGCGATCACGTCGACTTTCTCGCACACGACAGAACAACCCGCGCCGCGGTCTTCGGAGCTTCGCGCACGGACCTGCTGGCTCAGCTGGTTACCGCGATGGCGCCGCTGGAGGCTGAACTCGTCGAATCCGATGCCACCGCGATGGTGGCGGCCGTGCAGCGCCGGGTCCGCAGGCGGGCGTTGGTGGTCCTGTTGACTGACCTCAACGCCTCGGCACTCGATGAAGGATTGATGCCTGTGTTGCCCCGGCTGTCCGCCAAGCACCGGGTGATCGTCGCTGCGGTCGCCGATCCGCGAATCGATCAATTGGCAGTCGGCCGTGCGGATGCCGCCCAGGTGTACGACGCCGCAGCAGCAGAGCGGGCTCGAAATGATCGGCGGGCGATCGCCTGGCGGTTGCGGCAGAAGGGCGTTGAGGTCGTCGACGCATCGCCCGAGGACCTCGCGCCAGCGCTGGCCGACCGCTACCTGTCGATGAAGGCGACCGGCCTGCTCTGACAGCCGAGTTCAGCCCGTCGGTACAACATCTGGTGCGTCTTCGATGTCTCCGGTCTCGCCGACACGGACCGCCTTGCGGCCGAAGTAGATGATGTAGGCCAAGAACAACACCTCCGCTGCCACCCCAATGCCAATCCGGATGAACGTGGGTAGCGCTGACGGCGTCACCATTGCTTCGATCAGACCGGACACGAGAAGAACAGCAACCAGTCCGCCGGCGACAGCGACCACAGCCCTGCCCTGTTCGGCGAGCGCCTGCCCGCGTGGCCGGTCTCCTGGGGAGATCACCGCCCAGCCGAGCCGCATACCGACCGCCCCGGCGAGGAACACCGCCGTCAACTCCAGCAAGCCGTGCGGTGTCAAAAGGCCGAAGAGGACGTCCGCGCGTCCGGCATGAGACATCAGACCGCCGACGACGCCGAGGTTGGCGGCATTCTGAAACAGCACCCATGGGATGGGGATGCCCAACAAGATCGCGAAGCCGATGCACTGGGCCGCCACCCATGAGTTGTTCAACCACACCTGCAGTGCAAACGAAGCGCTCGGGTGTTCGCTGTAGTAGGACGCGAAATCGTGGTTGACCAGTTGGTCTATCTCCTCGGGCGTGATCAGCGCGGACTGCACTTCGTGATTGCCCGCCACCCAGAATCCGATGACGATCGCCACCGCGAAGAACGCCACTGCCGTCGCCAACCACCATCGCCACGCCCGATAGGCAACCACCGGAAAGGAAACCGTCCAGAATCGGACGAACTCACTCCACAGCGGGGCGTGGGCGCTGGTGACCGCGGAACGCGCACGTGCCACCAATGTCGACAGCCGGCCGACGACCACGGAATCCGTCGACGAGGATCTCACCATCGATAAGTGGGTGGACACCCGTTGGTACAGCTCAACGAGTTCGTCCACCTCGGCGCCCGTGAGACGCCTACGCCGTTTGACCAACTGTTCCAGGCGGTTCCAGGTCTGCTGATGCGCCAGGATGAAGGCATCAACGTCCACCCGGACCATGCTACGGATGCATCCATGGCGGGAACGCCCCCAGGCTGTAGTCCTGCAGGCCCCTTCTCGCTCTTTCTCTGCGTGGTTACAGCCTGACGGTGCGCGCGACGCAGCCCGGTAGCGTGGGCAGCTATGGCCCCACTATCCGAGTCGGTGGTGACAGGGGATGCGGTTGTCCTCGACGTACAGCTGGCCCAGCTACCGGTGCGGGCTGTCGGCGCGTTGATCGACCTAGTTGTCATCGTCGTCGCCTACATCGTCGGCGTCATGCTTTGGGCCACAACGCTGACGCAATTCGACGAGGCCCTCAGCACGGCGATCCTGATCATTTTCACCGTGCTGACATTGGTTGGCTACCCGATCATCTTCGAGACCGCCACCCGAGGCCGATCACTCGGCAAGATGGCTATGGGACTGCGCGTGGTATCCGACGATGGGGGTCCGGAACGCCTGCGCCAGGCTGTCTTTCGTGGACTCGCCAGCTTCGTGGAAATCTGGATGTTCTTCGGCGGACCCGCGGTGATCTGCAGCCTGTTGTCGCCGAAGGGGAAACGCATCGGCGATGTCTTCGCCGGAACGGTGGTGATCAGTGAGCGTGGCCCCAAACTGGCGCCGCCACCCCAGATGCCCCCGGCGCTGGAATGGTGGGCTTCATCGCTGGAGTTGTCCGGCCTGGGCGTGGAACAAGCCGATACGGCGAGACAGTTCCTCTCCCGGGCACCACAATTGGCGCCAGCGGTGCGCGACCAGATGGCGTATCGAATCGCCACCGACGTGGTCGCCAGGATTTCACCGCCGCCACCGCCCGGAGTGCCTCCTCAGTACCTCCTGGCCGCGGTGTTGGCCGAACGTCATCGACGGGAGTTGGCGCGACTTCAGCCGAAACCAGGGCCCGTGCCCCAGATGCAGCCGCCCCCGCAGTTTCCCCCGATGCAGCCGCCCCCGAATTACTACGCGCCAACCCCGCCGCGGCCGGGTGAAGGATTCGTCCCGCCTGCTTGACGCCGGACGGCGATCACGCTGGCGACCGAGGTGACCGCGATGGTCAACAGTGCCCCAAGCATGAGCGCTGACGGCTCCCCTGGTGAGAGCAGGTGCTGTTCCGTGCCCAACGTGGCCGCGGCGACAGGCACACCGAGTTGTGCGGCAGCCAATGCGGCCAATGGCAGCGGCTGCCCCACCAAGCGCCCAGCGCAATGGGCTAGGACCGCACCGAGCCCGAGACCGACGCCAAGCAGGATGTACGCCGGCCGCTCCGCCAATTCACGGACCTGCAGCGAGGCCCCCAGCCAGACGAAGAACAGCGGGCTAAAGAATCCGTCGGTGATCCCGAAAAGCTGACGCGCCAACCGACGGGGCTCACCTGCTGCCGCGACTACCAGACCCAGCGCGAAGCCGGCCAACATGATCGACACGTGCGTCGTGAGGGCCAGCGCGGCCAGCGTGAACAGCACGATCAGGCTGAGCCGCAATTCGAGGGCAAAGCGGTTCCCCTCGGAGTAATGGTGCATCCGCTTCCGCAGTCCGCGGCGATCGAATTCCCGCACGATCAGGGAGAGCAACACCGCGCACGCCGCAATGATCGCCGCCCCGACGGCCGCAGTGAGCGCACGATCTGGGTCGATCACCAAGGGCAACAACACGATACAAGTGGCATCGGCGATCGCAATCTGCGCGGTGACACCCAGAACCTGCGGTCCGGCGAGGCCGAGTGACTGGATCACCGGCAGGGAAAGTGCGGCCGAAGAAGACGCCATCAACACCGCGTACACCGCGGCGTGGCCGGTGTGGAAGGCCGATGCCAGTGCCACAGCGAGTCCGGCGGCGACGGCACCGATCAGCGCTGCGCGCAGCACCGCGCCCGGGATTGCCGACCGCAGAGTCGTATCGCGGATCGGAACGTGCGTACCCACCACAAACATCACCAGCGCGAAACCGATGTTCGCCAACAACATGAAGGTTGGGTCAGATGGATCGACGGCATTGAATCCGGCTCTGCCGATGACCAATCCGACGATGAGCTCGCCGATGACGACTGGGACCCGCAGCGCCGGCACCGACGCCAGCAGCGGCCCGGCCATCCCTGCGACAGACACCAACGCCAGCGCGCCGAACCCGAATCCGCTCACGAGGATGGGTGCACCCAGGAGCTCAGACAGCACGGAATCGGCGTGTTCTCGTTGGTCAGATAACTCGCACAGACGCGGTGATAGCCGTCGGCGATCTGCAGCTGATCCGCCGCGCTGCCACGTACGAGCAAGATTGGCGACAGCTTCTTACCCAATCCGATCTTGTCCAGATCGGAGCGCACGTGCGGATTATCGGCAGGCAACAGGACCAGACGCGCGGCCCGCAGGATGTCCTTAGCCATGCAATACACCAGCTTCGAACCCCTGAGCGCCGCGACCGTCGCATCAACGACCGCGGCCTCAGCGAGCAAGCTCAGAAAATCTGCTGCGGCATCGAAGTCATGATCTTCAGGGTCGTCGAGCCATTTGACCGCCATGGCTCGTGACGTTACTACCGCACGGGGCTACCCCGTCTCAGGTCGTCACAGCGGGTAGCAGGGGGCATCACCTGGTGTGTAATAAGGCAGTCCGGTGGGTGTGTAGCACGGCATTTCACCCGGGAAGGATGGGACGCCCGCCATTGCGTAACCGGGCCATGCAGCGTAACGGTCGTCCACGACCGCACCGGCGACGGCCGCATCGACGGCGTCTCCCGCAATACCCGGAGTGCATCCGCCAACAGAGACGTGACGACCACCGACATCGCCACAGATATCAGCGTGAGCGACCGGGGTGATTGACGCCGGAACCGCCGCGAGCGCCATCGTTGCGAGAAGAGTTGTTGTGAACTTGTTCGTCATCAGCACAGCATCCCATTAGGACGCGTTTGTCCGCTACGCCACCGCACTAAGAGCTGATCCAGTTCCCGTGGAATCCGTACGGAACGCGGCGCGGCAAGCTGATCCGGGCCACTGGCTTACCGGCGAAGTCCGAGGCATCCAGGATCACCAGGTCGCTGCCGTCTCGCGCGGGGTCGTATACGTAGCCCAGATACCAGCCGTTGCTCTCGCTGGCCGCGCCGGATCGCGATGGCACGAAAACGGCTTCACCCGGGCCGCCGGGGGATGCCGGTGTGCCGAAGGCGTGCTCAACCGCACTGCCGGTTTCCAGGTCGTACCGGACCAAGCTTGCGTCTCCGACCGACACCGCGTAGCGAGCGGGCAGCCCGGCCAACCGATCGTCAATGCGGGGGAACTCCACTGACCGGTCATCAACCTGACGTTCGACGACCGTGCCACTCTGCAAGTCGATCGTCCAATTCCACAGCACTCCGTCAGCATCGAATCCGCCAGTGTCCCGCCACAATTCCGGATATCGAACTGCCTGTAGCACAATCGAATTGCCACGGTCATAAGCGTTGGCTACGTGAAAGACATAGCAGGGGTCGATTTCAAACCAGCGCACCTCACCGTGGGGGTCGTCGCGACGGAGCACGCCGAGGCGGGCGCCGTAGTTGTCGTCCCATCGGTACGGCATATCGCCGTCGCCTTTGATCGCGATATCGATGTTGAACACGATCGGCAGATCCATAAAGATGATGTGGTCGGCCGTCATGGCGAAGTCATGCATCATCGTGAGTGCGTTGACGTCGATCGGGCGGTTGATCGTCAGTTCACCGTTGGCGTCCGCGCGGTGATAGGTGACGTGCGGCGCGAAGATGCTGCCGTACCCGAAGAAGTGCAACTCGCCGGTGGTCGGGCAGATTTTGGGATGCGCCGTCATCGCGTCGGCGAGCCTTCCGCCGAAGTCGTAGCAACCGATGGTCTCAAGCTCGTTGCTGACCTCGTAGGGCAGCGACGACTCCACCAATGCCAAGGTCTTGCCGGCGTGGTTGATCACATGGGTGTTGGCGACGGCGGAGCGCAGATTGCGAGTGCCGTCCATGTTGTATAGCGGAATCGGCTCGTCGAAGCTGTCGGTACGCACCCACCGGTTGCGGTACCACTTGGCAGCGCCGCCTTCGATGCGGACACCGTGCAGCATCCCGTCACCGGTGAACCAATGTCCGGTGGCCTCGCGCGGGTTGGGACCGTTTCGGAGGTACCAGCCGTCGAGTTCGGGCGGGATGGAGCCCTCCACGACCAAGTCGTGCTCGGTGAGCTCATCTGGGACGGGCGCATAGTTGCCGCGCTGGAAGAACTGTCCAGTGGCGGGCAGGTTGGCGGATTCGGCCGTGTCGGTCATGCCATCAACTTTGACACTCCATTAATGACATGTCAAGAGTGGAATATTGGGTTACGATGACGCCTGTGAGTCTTCGGTTCGCGGCGCTCGGGCTTCTGGCCAAGCGGCCCGGCAGCGGTTACGACCTACTGAGACGGTTCGAGCAGTCGATGGCCAACGTGTGGCCGGCGACTCAGAGCCAGCTGTACGGCGAGCTCAACAAGCTCGCCGTGGCCGGACTGATCGAGGTGAGTGAAATTGGTGCGCGAGGCCGAAAGGAATATCGCGTTACCGCGGCCGGTCGCGAAGAACTCGAGCGCTGGATGCTCGACACCCAGGATGACCCGCCCTACCGCAGCGCCGAATTGTTGCGCGTCTTCCTGCTCGGCGAGTTTCCCGTCGGGCAAGCCCGCGAATACATGACGTCAGTGGCCGAACAAGCCGACTCCGAACTATCCCGGCTGCGTCACCTGCGCGATTCCATCACCTGGGACGAGGGCGATGCCGACTTCTACGGTCGCGCCGCACTGGAGTACGGACTGCGCGCGGCAGAAATGGAAGCCTCGTGGGCGCGTGGGGTGGTCGATGAGATTGACCGCAGGTCGACCCACTAGACGTTGCATCACGATACTTTCCGATATATCGTTATTGCATCGGAAGCGCACACAGCGCTTCCCATCAGAAAGCGACTTATATGCACAACCCATGTGAACCATTCGGGTTCGGTTCCGACGCCGGCCCCCTCCACCAGCACCATCACCCACACGAGCACCATCACGCACGCCGCGAACTGCGCCATCATCTGCGCGAACATCTGCGCGCCCGAGCCGGCGGCGGGGACGGACAATTCGGCTTCGGCCCGCGCAGCGGCTTTGGTCCCGGCTTTGGTCCCGGCTTCGGTCCGGGCCCCGGGTTCGGCTTCGGGCCCGCCGGGCCACGCGGACGCCGTGGCCGCGGGCGCCGTGGCGATGTTCGCGCCGCGATCCTCGTGCTACTCGCCGACCGAGCGATGCACGGCTACGAGATGATCCAAGAGATTGCTGAGCGCAGCGACGGCCTGTGGAAGCCGAGCCCCGGCTCGGTGTACCCAACGTTGCAACTGCTCGTCGACGAGGGTCTGATCGTCGGCACCGAATCCGAAGGCAGCAAAAAGCTATTCGAGCTGACCGACGAGGGCCGGACCTCGGCCGAGCAGGTTGCCACCCCCCCGTGGGATGCGATCACCGAGTGCGCGGACCCGGGTCAGATGAGTCTGCGTTCCGCTGTCGGTCAGCTATTCGGTGCGGTTGCCCAGTCATCGCATACCGCGAATGCCACGCAACAGCAACGCATCGTCGACATCCTCAACGGGGCCCGCCGCGAGATCTACCAGATCCTGGGCGAATCCGACTGAGCTCCCTTGCTCGAGCAGGCACAGAGGCCCCGCACGCCCCGGCGTTTCGGGGCCTTCTGCGTCTGCTCGCCCAGCTCAACACCGGCCTACAATCGTCGTTATGACGGGATTACCTCAGATCGCCGCTGTGGCTCTGGCCGTGATCATGATCTGTATCGCCGCTTCGATCGCAGTGCGCCGCGGAGGTGGTGTGAATCCGAGCGGAGTGCGCGGGGGAATCTGGGGCGCGCTGGCCTGCGCAGCGCTCCTAGTCGGATACGTCATCTTCTGGGTGAACACAGCCGGACCCTTGTACGCCATAGTTGTGTGCGCTATCGGCGCAGTGTGTGCCGTTGGTCTGGCTGGTTATCTGTTCCAATTGAGCCGCCGGACTTAGCGACTCGTCAGTCGACGTCAGCCCCACGCGACTCGTCAGTCGACGTCGACCCCACGCGACTCGTCAGTCGACGTCGACCCAATCCAAAGTCCGCTCCACCGCCTTCTTCCACCCCGCATATCCGGTGGCGCGCTGTTCCTCCGACCACGTCGGTGACCACCGCTGGCTCTCCTGCCAGTTCTCGCGGAGATCATCTGGGGTAGCCCAGAATCCAACCGCAAGGCCAGCCGCATAGGCCGCACCCAACGCAGTCGTTTCGGCCACCACCGGGCGGACCACGTCGACGCCCAGCACGTCGGCCTGAATCTGCATGCACAATTCGTTCGCGGTCACCCCACCGTCGACTTTCAGTACCCCCAGGTGCACGCCGGAGTCAGCCTCCATGGCGTCCACGACGTCTCGGCTCTGGTAGCAGATCGCTTCCAACGTCGCGCGTGCCAGATGCGCGTTCGAGTTATACCGGGACAGCCCGACGATCGCCCCTCGCGCATCCGACCGCCAATACGGCGCGAACAGACCCGAAAACGCCGGCACGAAGTAAACGCCGCCGTTGTCCTCAACCTGGCGCGCCAGCTGCTCGCTCTGTGCCGCACCGCTGATGACGCCCAGCTGATCGCGCAGCCACTGCACCGCAGAACCGGTCACAGCGATCGAACCCTCAAGCGCGTAAACGGGTTTGGCATCCCCGAATTGGTAGCACACCGTGGTCAGCAGACCGTTGGTGCTGCGGACGATGTTCTCGCCGGTATTGAGCAGCAGGAAATTGCCTGTGCCGTAGGTATTCTTGGCCTCGCCCGGGGCCAGGCATACCTGGCCGACCATCGCCGCCTGCTGATCACCGAGGCTGGCCGTGATCGGCACTTCGCCGCGCACCGGACCGTCGCCGAGGGTGACTCCGTACGGCTCCGGCGAGGACGACGGCCTGATCTGGGGCAGCATCTGCCGCGGGATCCCGAAGAACGACAACAATTCATCGTCCCAGTCGAGAGTCTCCAGGTTCATCAGCATGGTGCGACTGGCGTTGGTGACATCGGTGATGTGCACTCCGCCCTGCGGTCCACCGGTCAGATTCCACAGCACCCAGGTGTCGGTGGTTCCAAACAACGCTTCACCGCGTTCGGCGTCCTGTCGGACCCCGTCGACATTGTCGAGGATCCACTGCACCTTTCCGCCGGAGAAATAGGTTGCCGGGGGCAGGCCTGCCTTGCGGCGGATGACGTCACCCCGTCCGTCGCGGTCAAGCGCGGCGGCAATGTGGTCGGTACGGGTGTCCTGCCAGACGATGGCGTTGTAGTACGGGCGGCCGGTGCGGCGGTTCCACACCAGCGACGTCTCACGCTGATTGGTGATACCGAATGCGGCGAGGTCGCTGGGTGCGAGGTTCGTCTTGTTCAGCACCGACGTCACCACCGACTGGGTGCGCTCCCATATCTCCACCGGATTGTGCTCGACCCATCCCGCCTGCGGCAGGACCTGCTCGTGCTCGAGTTGATGACGGCCCACTTCGGCACCTCGATGATCGAAGATCATGCAACGGGTGCTGGTAGTGCCCTGGTCTATCGAGGCGACAAACTCGGCCAACGGTGCTCCTCGGGTGCGACGTGATCAGTGTCTCGTCCATGATGGCTTACGTGGGTCAAGAGATCGCCAACATCACAGACATCGCAACCATGCCGAGAGGCGGCCCGGACGCGTCCTGGCTTGATCGCCTACTGGCGACCGACCGCCCCGAGTACCTCGACCGTCACGACGTCGATGACAAGGTCAAGCGTGATGTCATCGAGACACTGGACTGGGTCGGGACCTTCTTCCGAGAACACGACCGCAATGCCGAACTCATCCTTCAGGAGATCGCTGACGTTCCCGACCCCCGGATCCTCGAACTCGGTGCCGGGCACGGGACGCTGTCCCGCAAGATCCTCGAGCAGCACCCCACAGCGACGGTCACCGTTTCCGATGTCAATCCTGACTCGGTGGCTGCCATGGAGGCTTCTGACCTCGGACAGCACCCGCGCGCCACGGTGCGAACCATTGATGCGACCGCAATCGACGCGCCCGACGATTCGTTCGACCTCGCCGTGTTCGCGCTGTCCTTCCATCACCTGCCGCCACTGCTTGCAGCGCAGGTCCTCGCCGAAGGCACCCGGGTCGCCGCCAAACTGCTGATCATCGACTTGCCACGGCCGCCGTCGCTGCTGCACATCGCGAAACTGGCAGCCATGGCACCACTCGCGTTCGTCTGGCCCTTCGCCCACGATGGCCTCATCAGCTCGCTCCGGGCGTACAGCCCGTCAGCATTTGTCGCCCTCGCCGGACACGCTGATCCGATCATCGAAGTCGACGTCAGCTCAAGTTGGCTCGACCGGCAGGTGGTGATTGCCCACCGAAAGGTCGAATAAGGGGGCGATGATCTGGTTGCATCGTCTTCGTGGGTGAAGACGTCAAGCAGACCAGTTACAGCCGAGCGCACCGACTGGCTTACCGGCACAAAGTTCAAACCTGTCTGGACGTCTTCGAGACCATGCTTGCCGAGTCGAGTTTCGAATTCGACCGGCCGCTCACCGGGATGGAGATCGAGTGCAATCTGGTCGACGCCGACTACCAACCGGCGATGACCAACCAGGAAGTGCTGGCGTCCATCGCTGACCCTGCCTACCAGACCGAATTGGGCGCCTACAACATCGAATTCAATGTTCCCCCACGCCCACTACCGGGGCGCACAGCTCTAGAGCTGGAATCGGAGGTCCGCGTCAGCCTGAACGCGGCGGAGACGAAGGCCAACACCGACGGTGCGCACATCGTCATGGTCGGCATCCTGCCCACACTGATGCCAGAGGATCTGACCGGCAGCTGGATGAGTCCGTCGATGCGGTATCAGGCATTGAACGATTCGATCTTCACCGCCCGCGGCGAAGACATCTTGATCGACATCACCGGGGACGAGCACCTGTGCATGCACTCGGAATCGATTGCGCCAGAGTCGGCCTGCACCAGCATGCAGTTGCACCTTCAGGTGTCACCGGACGACTTCGCCCCAAACTGGAACGCAGCGCAGGTACTGGCCGGGCCCCAACTCGCATTAGGCGCCAATTCGCCTTATTTCTTCGGTCATCAACTGTGGGCTGAAACCCGCATCGAACTCTTCATGCAGGCCACCGATACCCGGCCCGAAGAGCTCAAGACTCAGGGAGTCCGGCCTCGGGTGTGGTTCGGGGAACGATGGATCACCTCAATCTTCGACTTGTTCGAGGAGAACGTTCGCTATTTTCCGTCGCTATTGCCAGAACTGTCCGACGAAGACCCGGCAGCCGAGTTAGCCGCCGGACGGACACCGCTCCTGCCAGAACTTCGCCTGCACAACGGCACCGTGTACCGATGGAACCGGCCGGTATACGACGTCGCAAACGGGAGGCCGCACCTGCGGGTGGAGAACCGGGTGCTTCCCGCCGGACCCACCGTGGTCGACATGATGGCCAACTCGGCGTTCTACTACGGTGCGCTCCGAACACTCGCCGAAGATGACCGGCCGCTGTGGACGAAAATGAGTTTCACTGCGGCACATGACAATTTCATTGAAGCCGCGCGGCGTGGAATAGACGCGCGCTTGTACTGGCCCGGACTCGGCACAGTGACCTCCGATGAATTGGTGCTGCGAACCCTGCTGCCGATGGCGGAAGAAGGGCTCAGCCGGTGGGGTGTGGCGACCGAGGTTCGCGATCGCTTTCTCGGGGTCATTGAGGGCCGCGCCAAGACCGGCCGCAACGGCGCAACGTGGCAAGTCGCCGCGGTGCGCGCGCTGGAAGCGCGTGGCCTGAACCGGCCACAGGCGCTAGCCGAAATGCTGCGTCACTATTGCGATTTCATGCACAGCAATGAGCCTGTGCACCTTTGGGAGTCGCTCGGCTGATCCACTGCGGGAGCGGCACGGCTCAGCCCAACCACCATCGGTTGAGCCGTGAGGTGCGGCCGACGGAAAGTCGGCCGCACGGTCACACCTTGGCTGACAGCGTGACGTCGATATTGCCGCGGGTGGCCTTCGAGTAGGGGCAGAACTCGTGCGCCTTGTGCATCAAATCGTCGGCGACGCTTTGCTCAAGCCCGGGAAGGTAACCAATGAGGTGGGCGTTGATGCCGAACCCGCCGGCGGGATCCTTGCCCAGCCCGACCTGAGCGGTAATGCCCGTTGCGTCGTCAATGGCGATGCCAGCGTTTTTGGCGACGAGTCGCAGCGCGCCGAGGAAGCACGCCGCGTAGCCGGCCGAGAACAGCTGTTCAGGGTTGGTGCCCTCGCCGCTACCCCCGGCAGCCTTCGGTGGCCGGGTGTCCAGATCAAGCCTGCCGTCCGAGGACTTCACATGGCCATCGCGGCCTCCGCCGGTTGCCGTTGACTCTGCGGTGTAGATGACTTCAATGCTCATGGGTCGATCATGCCAGTCGATCGTCAGAGAGCAAGATGCCCCAACCGCTGCGGCAGGTCGGGGCATCTTGCTCAAAGTGCAGCTACGGACGCGGCGGCGGACTGGACGGAGCTAGTCCAACTGGGCCCGGTCCACCTGGGCCACCTGGCCCGCCTGGTCCAGCAGAGCCGGGACCGCCTGGGCCACCTGGCCCGAGCAGGACCATCCCTGGCCCACCTGGCGGCATCATCTGCTGCCAGCCGTGACCGGCTTCCCGCTGGTGGTGCCCACCCCAATGGCCGGGTCCACTATGCCTACCCAGAAAGAACCCGGTGAAAAAGATCGTGGCGACAACGAAGACGACACCGGCCACGATTGCCACCCAGGCTGCGGCTTGAAAGAGCCGGGGCGGCCTATGCACCGCGGCGGGCGGAGCAGGAGCGACGGCGATAGCTGATCCAGAATTGGGTTCATCGACCCGGTCGGGTGTTTCTGTCATATAGCGATCATGGGAGCCCGGGGCATGTACCGGATAGGTGCAACATGTGAAACCGCTATGAGATCGGAACCAGTGCGCCGGAGAGGTGGTCATAAGCGACGTGGCAATGCAGGCGTACCCCGGTGGCGAGGGTGTCATCGTCGGCGTAGAAGTGCGGGTTGTGATTCATCACCAAACCGCGCCCGCCATCGATCGGTCGCGGATTGTTGTCGGCGTCCAATTCGGCGTCTTGGACGCCGAGGGTGACGTACAGACCGCCATAGCGGTTGACGAATTCGGAGACATCGTCGTAGCCGAGCGTGGCCGGAGACAGCACCACCCTGTCGGCGCCCACCACACGCTGAAATGTCGGTAGGCCGGCATCGATCCAACCTTGCTCGTTGTGAACCGCTGGCACGTCCTGCAGGTACTCGACGGTGGATGAGCAGTTATAGGCCTGTGCCGAGTGTGCAGCCAGCGTTTCCAGGCGATTCTGAACCTCAGCCATATCGGCCTCAACTGCGCAGCGGATGGTGCCCCACAGAGTGGTCGTCTGACCGACGATGTTGAACCGGCCGACATCCTCGACATGACCGATGGTGACAGTGAACGGGTCAAAGGCATTGATCTGCCGATAGAGCTGGCCGATGCCGGTCAGGATCGCTCCGACCGCCGGCATCGTGTCGATTCCCATCCAAGGAGTGGAGCCGTGGACCTGTAGTCCGGTGATGGTGATCTTGATCAGACAGGAGGCGCCGAACTGGTTGCCCGCGCGATAGCCGATGTAACCCTTCGGATAGGGAGCGACATGAAACCCAAAGGCCATCGTGGGTTCTGGGTCGTCACATGCACCCTCGGCGATCATCTTCCGCGCCCCGCCCTCTTCGTCAACGGGCGGACCTTCTTCAGCCGGCTGGAAGACGAATAGCACTGTTCCTGAGAGGGATTCGCGGTTACCGGCCAGCACTGTGGCGGCTCCCAGCAGCATCGCGGTGTGGCAGTCGTGACCGCAGGCGTGCGACACCGGGAACGGTCCGCCTGGGTAGTCCTCATCGATCGTCGTGGAGGCATAAGGTGCGCCACAGTTGTCAGGGACCGGGAGCGCGTCAATATCGGCGCGTAGTGCGATCACCCGATCGCCGGCTCGACCGCCTTTGAGCACACCGACGACTCCGTAGCCGGCGATGCCGGTGCGTACCTCGTCGAGCCCGAGAGTCTGTAGGTGCTCAGCGATAAGCGCCGCGGTGTTCACCTCGCGGTTAGGCAGCTCGGGATTCTTGTGCAGGTGCTGCCGCCATCCGATCACCTGAGCAGCGACAGCATCTGCCGCCGCGTCAAGTTGGGCATGGATGGCGTCGTCAGACAATGTGGTTCCCATCGCGCGGTTCCCGTCGCTCACGTTGGATCGAATGCAGTCTGCGGTTCAGATCAGACTGCGCACCACATCAACGTCGGTCACTATGGCAACTTCGTTGATACTCACATCCGTCCAATTGGACAAGAATCGCGCTAGGGCAGCTTCACTGTCCACTTCGACAACGGCCCAGCCTCCAAGGAGGTTCACGTTGTGCCATTCGGCGAGGAACTGGATGCCGTCGCCGTTGCCATCTCCGCTGTTCTTTAGTCGGTTGAGGCTCTCATCCCGGCGTTCCGGTGTAACTGTCCACGACAGCATGACTTTCAAACAAGTTCTCCTGTCCAACTGCTGATAATCCCAGGGGATTGTCCAGCGGATTAGTCTCTGGCCGGTCTAGTGTGCCACCGACCTTCGCGGGGCGATACCCCCCAACAGCCCCGAAACGGGGCGCAAGTGGATCAGAGCTCGGCGGCTAGCAGTTCAGCGATCTGAATAGTGTTGAGCGCCGCGCCTTTTCGGAGGTTGTCACCCGAGATGAACAGGGCTAGACCGCGGCCGTCGGGCACCCCCGGATCGCGACGAATACGGCCGACGAGCGACTCGTCTACGCCTGCCGCGGCCAGTGGAGTCGGTACGTCGACCAGCTTGACCCCCGGGGCGGCATCGAGCAGCGCCCGTGCCCGCTCTGGCGAAATCGGTTGGGCGAACTCAGCATTGATTGACAGCGAATGCCCGGTGAACACCGGAACCCGCACGCAGGTTCCGCTAACGGCAAGGTCCGGGATGCCGAGAATCTTGCGGCTCTCGTTGCGCAGTTTCTGGTCTTCATCGGTCTCGCCGGATCCATCGTCGACCAGTGCGCCTGCGAGCGGCAGAACGTTGAACGCGATTGGCGCAACGTACTTCTTTGGTGCCGGAAAATTCAACGCTCCCCCGTCGTGAACCAGCTCTTCGACGCCGTCGATCACCGCGCGGGCTTGGTCGGCCAACTCCTCAACCCCGGCCAGCCCGCTGCCCGAAACCGCCTGGTAGGTAGAGGCGATCATGCGCACCAGTTGCGCTTCGTCGTGCAGCACTTTTAGCACCGGCATAGCGGCCATCGTGGTGCAGTTCGGATTGGCAATGATGCCCTTCGGCAGCTGCCGACCGCGTACATCGCGATCAAAGTTCACCTCGGACACCACTAAGGGCACCTCGGGGTCCTTGCGCCAGGCGGACGAGTTGTCGATCACCGTCGCGCCCGCGGCGGCGAATCGCGGTGCCTGCACCCGCGACATCGTGGCGCCCGCGGAGAACAACGCGATGTCCAGACCACTCGGGTCGGCGGTCTCGGCGTCTTCGACCTCGATCTCCTGACCGCGGTAGGAAAGCTTGCGACCCTGCGAACGCGCCGACGCGAAGAACCGCACCGACGTTGCGGGGAAATCTCTCTCCTCCAACAGTGCGCGCATCACTTGCCCGACTTGGCCGGTCGCACCAACTACTCCAATTGACACCATGATTCAGCGCCCCGTTCCGGCATAGACGATCGCTTCTTCTTCGCCGCCGAGGCCGAAGGCCTCGTGCAGTGCCGCGACAGCCTTGTCGAGTTCAGTGTCCTTGACCAACACCGAGATTCGGATTTCCGACGTGGAGATCAGTTCAATGTTGACGCCCACCTGTGCGAGCGCCTCGCAGAACGTCGCGGTGACCCCGGGGTGGCTGCGCATCCCCGCACCGACGAGGGACACCTTGCCGATGTGATCGTCGTATAGGACGTTGGTGAACCCGATCTCACCCTGCAGCGTGCTCAACTTTTCCACCGCCGTCGGGCCGATGTCACGCGAGCAGGTGAACGTGATGTCGGTCTTGCCGTCTTCGACCTTGGAGACGTTCTGCAGGACCATATCGATGTTGACGTCCGCGTCGGCGACGGCGCGGAACACCTTGGCGGCGTACCCCGGCACGTCGGGAACGCCCACGACGGTGACCTTGGCTTCGCTGCGGTCATGGGCCACTCCGGTGAGGATGGCGTCTTCCATGGGGATGTCCTCCATCGAGCCGGTGACTATGGTGCCGGGCCGGTCGGTATACGACGACCTGACATGAATCGGAACGTGATAGCGGCGGGCATATTCCACGCAGCGCAACATCAACACCTTCGCGCCGCAGGCCGCCATCTCGAGCATCTCCTCAAAGCTCACGGTGTCCAGACGGCGAGCGTTGGGGACGATGCGCGGATCCGCGGTGAAAATACCGTCGACGTCGGTGTAGATCTCACAGACGTCAGCGTGCAGGGCGGCAGCCAACGCGACGGCGGTGGTGTCCGATCCACCGCGGCCCAGTGTGGTGACATCCTTGCTGTCCTGGCTGACTCCCTGGAACCCGGCGACGAGAACGATCTGCCCTTCGTCAAGAGCCGAGCGCAACCGCCCCGGGGTGACGTCGATGATCTTGGCGTTGCCGTGGGTTCCTGTGGTGATGACGCCAGCCTGTGAGCCTGTGAACGACCGGGCCTGCGCTCCAAGCGACTCAATGGCCATCGCGACTAAGGCGTTGGAGATCCGCTCGCCTGAGGTCAGCAGCATGTCCAGTTCACGCGGCGGCGGCGTCGGACATACCTGTCGTGCGAGATCGAGAAGGTCGTCGGTTGTGTCGCCCATCGCCGATACAACTACGACTACGTCGTTGCCCTGATTCTTGGTCTCCACGATGCGCTCAGCGACGCGGCGAATCCGCTCGGCATCGGCTACCGAGGATCCGCCGTACTTCTGCACCACGAGCGCCACAGCTCTAAGGATAAGCGGGGCCGCACTCGCTTTATTCGGCGAGCATGGCGGTAACGTCCGATCGGTGCAGCACCAACCGTCGCATCGACTGGCAGATACCCGTGTTCCGATCCTTCCACCGATCGCCGCGAGGTGGAGCCCACGGGCTTTCGATCCGGATCGGTCCGTTACGACCGAACAGGTGACTGCCCTGCTGGAGGCGGCGCGCTGGGCCCCCACCTGGGGGCGCCGTCAGCCGGTGCGATTCGTGGTGGGGATACGCGGCGACGGCGCCTATCAAACCCTTTCTGAACTGCTCAGCCGCGGCAATGGCTATGCCCGAGCCGCAGCTGCGTTGATTCTGATTTCCGCTGATGAGGGCGACAATCAAGACACTGCGCGGTACGCCGCACTCGATGCCGGCTCCGCCATGGCCAACCTGTTGATCGAGGCCTTCTCACGGGATCTGGTGGCCCACCCGATGGCAGGTTTCGACGCCGACGGTGCGAAGGCGGAATTCAAGATCGACGACCCGGTCCGACCCCTTGTGATGGTCGCTGTGGGCTCGCTTGCCAATTACGACAACGTGCCGGCTGAGGTCCTTGAGCGCGATTCTGCGCCACGCGCGCGGCTGCCACTGGATGAGATCACACTTTGGCCCGCTGGCCCCTGGGGAGTAACGTGACGAGTGTGCAGCGTGTGCTCCTCCTCGAACGCCGCGACGGGGTCTGATCCAGACTGGCCTCCCGTCGCGGGTGTTCGCGATGGCGCCGGTCTGAAGTCCACCAAGCACCCCGGAGCCAATCGTGACAAGCCAAACCCCGTCCTCTGACGCATTCGTATCCGCACGCACCATCAACACTCCCGCCGGTCCGCGCGGCGAAAATCAGGCAACCTGGAATACCCAGCGCAACACGTCCATGCCGGTGGCCCGCTACCGGCCATTTGCAGCCGAGGTGGAACCGGTATCAGTGCCGGATCGCACCTGGCCGGACAAGATCATCGACCGAGCCCCACTGTGGTGCGCCGTCGACCTCCGTGACGGCAACCAGGCCCTGATCGATCCGATGAGTCCGGCCCGGAAACGCCGGATGTTCGACCTGCTGGTCCGGATGGGCTACAAGCAGATCGAGGTGGGCTTCCCGTCGGCCAGCCAAACCGACTTCGATTTCGTCCGCGAGATCATCGAACAGGGCGCAATTCCCGACGATGTCACGATCCAGGTGCTCACCCAATGCCGCCCTGAATTGATCGAGCGGACCTTCGAGGCTTGTCGCGGAGCAACGAACGCCATCGTGCACTTCTACAACTCGACGTCGATCCTGCAACGGCGCGTGGTGTTTCGCGCCGACCGCGACGGGATCAAGAAGATCGCCACCGACGGCGCACGCAAGTGCGTGGAGGAGGCGGCTAAACATCCCGGTACCCGCTGGCACTTCGAATACTCCCCGGAGTCCTACACCGGCACCGAACTGGAGTACGCCGTAGAAGTTTGTGATGCCGTCACCGACATCATCGATCCGACACCCGACTGGCCATTGATCGTGAACCTGCCGGCGACCGTCGAGATGGCCACCCCCAACGTCTATGCCGACTCAATCGAGTGGATGAGCCGCAATTTGAAAAGGCGGGACTCGATCATAGTGAGTCTGCACCCCCACAACGACCGCGGAACTGCCGTTGCTGCAGCCGAATTGGGCTATCAGGCCGGTGCCGACCGGATCGAGGGCTGCCTGTTCGGCAACGGCGAACGCACTGGGAACGTCTGTCTGGTGACGCTGGGGTTGAACCTGTTCTCCCGCGGCGTGGATCCACAGATCGACTTCTCCAACATCGACGAGATCCGTCGCACCGTCGAATACTGCAACCAGTTGCCGGTGGCCGAACGTCACCCCTACGGCGGCGACCTGGTTTACACCGCGTTCTCCGGCAGCCATCAGGACGCGATCAACAAGGGCTTGGACGCCATGAAGGTCGCAGCGGACGACGCCGACTCCGACGTTGATGAGATCCTTTGGCAGGTGCCATATCTGCCGATCGACCCTAAGGACGTCGGCCGCACCTACGAGGCCGTGATCCGAGTCAACTCGCAGTCCGGCAAGGGCGGTGTCGCCTACATCATGAAGACCGACCACGGACTGGTACTGCCGCGCCGGCTGCAGATCGAGTTCAGCCAGGCCATCCAGAAGATCACCGACGGGGAAGGTGGTGAGGTATCCCCGAAGGAGATGTGGGAGGCATTCTCCGAGGAGTACCTGACCCCGATCCGGCCATTGGAGCGCATGCGCCAGAAGGTGATCGGATCGGAGGTTGACGGCGGCACCGACGTCATCGAAGCCATCGTCAAGATCGACGGTGTTGAGACCGAGATCAGCGGCAAAGGCAACGGCCCGCTGGCTGCATTCGTCGACGCACTTGGCGGCGTCGGTATCGACGTCAGCGTTCTGGACTACTCGGAGCACGCGATGTCGGCGGGCGAGGAAGCGGCGGCGGCAGCCTACGTCGAGGCGTCTGTCGGCGGTCACACCGTATGGGGAGTCGGGATCGCCACCTCGATCACGACTGCATCACTTCGTGCGGTGGTCTCTGCCGTTAACCGGGCGGCGCGGCTAACGTAACCCGTATGGACTGGGGCTCAACGTGGGATTTTCTGTGGCACTTCTTGATCATCTTCGCCTGGATCGCTTACCTGATGGTGCTGTTCCAGATCCTGGTGGACCTGTTCTGGCGCGACCACTCGACGTCCGGCTGGCTCAAGGCGGTCTGGGTGATTTTCCTGATTGTGTTCCCGTGGCTCACGGCCCTGATCTATTTGATCGCCCGCGGCAAGGGGATGACCGAGCGTGCCCAAGCCGCGGCGGTGGCCGCCAAGCAGCAGACAGACGACTACATCCGCCAAGCCGCGGGACGTTCGCCCGCTGAAGAGATCGCGCACGCCAAGGAACTCCTGGACGCGGGCACGATCACCCAGAGTGATTTCGACTCGCTGAAGGCCAAAGCGCTCGCTTAGTCTCCGAGCACCGCGGCTAGCAAACGCTCGATCAGACTTGCTGGGTCGACAAGCTTCAACCGGTCGTCGGACAGCGTCAGGTTGCTAAACACCAATCCGTTGAGCAACCTGGTGAGTTCAACCATCTGATCAGCGGTCGGCGTGAAGCCGCCCGACTCGAGGATCACGGTGGCCGACTTGACCGCCGCGGCCTGTAGCTCATCAAGGAACGGCCGAAGTTCAGGTCGGCGGGTGCCTTCCATGAACAACTCGAAGCGCGCCAGCGTAGATCGTCGCGCTTGCCCGTCGGAGTCGGAGAGCATTCGCGTCATCAATGCCCGGACGCCGTCACGGCTCAACGGGCCGATCGCCGACGTCAACAACTCGACTCGCTGCCAATGCAATTCGACTGTCCGGCCAGCAGTGGCTTCGAGCAGTGCCTGCCTGGTCCGGAAGTAATTCGACGTGGTTCCAGCAGGCACCCTGGCGCGGGTATCGACCTGGCGATGAGTCAAACCCCCGACACCGGTGTCAGCCAGGATGGCGATCGCTGCGTCGAGGATCTCGGTTCGCCGTTCCGGATTCGGCGGCATCAGCTCTTGAAACGCAGTCGCCAGAGCATCCCCAGGAACATCGGATAGACCGCACACAACAGCAGGTAGCTGAACCACGAGCCGGCCATAGCCACGTAGAAGCCGACGTCTTTCATGACAAGCAACACATAGAGGTGCAAGGGCACGCTGAGCGTGATGTACGCGATCGCGGCGGTGATGGCGATCATGTGCGGACGGTTGACGAACACCATCCGTGGTCGGCTCGCGATCCCGGTGATGGCCGCGTACGTCATCGGGACAAGCAGGATCATGTCGGTCACCGGGGTGACCGCGTAGCGAAGCGTGAGTTCGTCGCCGAAGATCACCCGGTAGAGATGGAGGCAGACGCCCATCGCGATGGTGAGCAGCGCCGCCTCACGGAAGTAAAACCCATGTTGGCGGTAGTTCCAGAACGAATTCCGATTCACTACATCTGTAGTGGTTTGCATGATTGCAAGGTACCACTACGTCCGTAGTGAATACAAGAGGCTTAGAACAGCGCGAATTGCTGACCTTGGCCGACCCTGGGCTCGAAATCATCGATCCCTGTGCCGTTTTCGACCTGATCGACGCTGGCCATGAACTGTTCGTCGGAGACCACCGGCACACCGAGTTCACGTGCGTGATAGCCCTTGCCCTGCGCGGGCTGTGGCTCATTGCAGATGATCAACGAGGTCTGCGGGTCAACCGCGTCGGTGTACGCCAGGCCAGCGTGCAGAATCCGCTCAACAAGCTCTTCATGGGTGCGGTCGACTTCGGAGGTCAACGCCACTCGCATGCCCTGGACCAGAGGCCTGCCGCGGACATAGGGGCCCGGGTTCAGATACGGGCACGGCATTCGAGAGGCCAAACTCTTCAACGGCTTCAACTCGTCGTGGGTGACGCTGCCATTCGGCCACAGTCGCCGCGCCACCGGGCGTACCGGAAGCCAGGTGTCACGGTCGCGCGCCCGCTTCAGTGCCGGTGCCAACACCCGGGAGAGCACCAGGGCGTCATCGAACGCATCGTGAGCGCGGCGCTGTTCGATGCCCCAATGCCGGGCGACCGTCTCCAAACGCAGGTTGTCCAGCCCAAGGTTGAGGCGACGCGCCAACTCAACCGTGCACATCACCTGATCGATGGGCAACGAGGTGCCGGCCAGTTCGGCTTCAGCGGTCAGGAATGCGTAGTCGAAAGCCGCATTGTGAGCGACCAGGGTCCGGCCGTGTAGGAGTTCTACGACGTCGTCTGCAATGTCGGCGAACGTGGGCTGATCCTCAAGCATCTCAGCTGTCAGCCCGTGGACATGGGTTGGTCCGGGATCGACTCCGGGATTGAGCAGGCTGACTACCGAACGCTCAACACTGCCTTCAGGATCGAGTGCCAGCACCGCAATGCTGATGATGCGGGAGTGTGAAGCCTGAAAACCCGAAGTCTCCACATCCACGACGACCCAGCCATCACCCGGCTCAGATGCCGGCCGGCCCCAGGTATGCGTCACAACACTCAGAATGGCACGCGCGCCCGACAGCTCCAGGGAGATCGCCTCCGTGTCGGGTCCTCGCCCTCCGGGGCCCTGGTCCGTGGTTGCGAATACACTGCCTCCGATGCCCAGGCTGACGCTGACAACCCGAGGCCGCGCTGCGCTGGCCGCCGGTTCGGCCGCACGCTGGGCCTCCAGAGTGACGGGCCGAGGCGCCGGCGCGATGATCGGCGGTCTCGTCGCGATGACGATGGACAAGTCGATCCTGCAGCAGCTCGGGGCAGGCCGCCGCAGCGTGATCGTGACCGGCACCAACGGCAAGTCCACCACCACGCGGATGACCGCGGCTGCGCTGAGCACCCTCGGGCAGGTCGCTACCAATGCCGAGGGCGCGAACATGGATGCCGGGCTGGTCGCTGCATTGGCCGGCGCCCGCGACGCGAAACTAGCCGCTCTCGAAGTTGACGAGATGCACGTTCCGCACGTCGCCGATGCGGTCGGGCCGGCGGCCTTCGTGCTCCTCAACTTGTCCCGCGATCAGCTCGACAGGGTCGGCGAAATCAACCACATCGAACGCACACTACGAACGGGCCTTGCCCGTCATCGGGATGCGGTGGTGATCGCCAATTGCGATGACGTCCTGATGACGTCTGCCGCCTACGACTGCCCGCACGTGGTGTGGGTGGCTGCCGGTGGCGGTTGGGCCAACGACTCGGTGAGCTGCCCACGTAGTGGCGAGGTGATCGTCCGCGACCACCCGGATTGGTACTCGACTGGCACCGACTTCAAACGGCCGACGCCGCAATGGTGGTTCGATGATGCGAATCTCTATGGTCCTGAAGGACTTACGCTGCCGATGCGGCTCTCACTGCCTGGAACCGTCAACCGCGGCAATGCCGCACAGGCCGTCGCCGCAGCAGTGACACTAGGTGCCGAACCCGCCGCCGCCGTGGCCGCAGTCGCGGCGGTCGACGAGGTCGCCGGCCGCTACCGCACCGTGCCCATGGGCGCGCATACCGCACGAATCCTGTTGGCCAAGAACCCAGCCGGCTGGCAGGAAGCGCTATCGATGGTGGACACCTCAGCAGACGGTGTGGTCATCACAGTCAACGGGCAAGTGCCCGACGGCGAAGACCTGTCGTGGTTATGGGATGTCAACTTCGAGCATTTCGAAGGTGTTTCCGTCGTAGCAGCCGGTGAGCGCGGCACCGACCTGGCTGTGCGCCTGGGGTACGCCGGAGTGCCACACACATTGATCCACAACACAATTGACGCAATAGCGTCCTGCCCCAGGGGACACGTAGAAGTCGTGGCGAACTACACGGCGTTTCTACAGTTGACTCGCACACTGGGGCGGATGCAATGAGCGATTCCACCATCCGGATCGGTTTGGTACTGCCCGATGTGATGGGCACCTACGGCGATGGTGGCAATGCCGTGGTGCTACGGCGACGATTGCTGTTGCGGGGAATCGCGGCCGAGATCGTCGACATCACACTGAACGACCCGGTTCCGGATTCTCTAGACCTGTATACCCTTGGCGGCGCCGAGGATTACGCGCAGCGGCTGGCCACGAAACACCTTCTGCAGCACCAGGGTTTGCAGCGCTCCGCGGCCCGAGGGGCCCCGATTCTGGCGATATGCGCGGCGATTCAGGTGTTAGGCCATTGGTATGAGACATCGGCCGGCGAACGGGTCGACGGCGTGGGCTTGCTCGATGTCACCACGTCACCGCAGGCCGAGCGCACCATCGGCGAGGTGGTATCCACACCGTGCGTCGAAGGCCTGACGCAGCAGCTCACCGGTTTCGAGAACCACCGTGGCGGTACAGTTCTCGGTCCTGCCGCCCGGCCGTTGGCGGCGGTGGTCAAGGGCGCGGGTAACCGCGCTGGCGACGGTTTCGACGGTGCTGTCCAGGGCAGTGTTGTTGCCACATATCTGCACGGGCCCTGTCTTGCCCGCAATCCCGAACTGGCCGACCTGTTGCTGTCCCGTGTGGTCGGCCCACTGGAGCCGCTGACTCTCCCGGAGGTCGAGCAGTTGCGCCGCGAGCGCCTGGCCGCCCCCCGCCGCATGTAGTCTTTTTCCTACGCCCAAACCGACATTACGCAGCGAAAGTGCGAGTGGTGTGCGCCATTTCGTCGATCTCGATACCACCACGCCGGGCGAAAGCCTCCCGAATACGGGATAGCACCTCGGCCGGGCGATCTTCAGCAATGACTCGGATCACCTCCCACCCAAGCCTTTCGAGCATCGGAATCCGTCGCATATCCTTGACATATTGGCGGCGATCGCTGCGGTGTTGGTCACCGTCATATTCCAGTGCCAGCTTGATGTCCCGCCACCCCATATCGAGGTAGGCGATGGGAATCCCATCTTCGAACACGGGGATTTGCGTCTCAGGTGCGGGCAGTCCGTCGTCGATAACGACCAGACGAAGCCAACTCTCCTTGGGAGATTCCGCGCCGGCGTCAACCAGTGGTAGGAGCTCCCGAAGCTGACGCACACCTCGCACGGGTCCGTAGCGCCCCATGATCACCGCAACGTCCTCGGAGCGAAACGGTTCCGCACTCATCAACGCGTCCAGTCGCGCCAATGCGGCCGTGCGTCTTTGGTGCCGTCCGAGATCAAAGGCGGTGCGCGCTGGGGTCGTCACCAGCAGGCCGTCAACTTCCATGACCTCGTCGTCCGCAACACGGTCCATCCGGACAACAAGACCGGACTGCCGCCGTCGTTCACCGACGAGGACTTCGATCGGTTCGTCGTCCCTGACCCACTGGGCACCGTGCAGTGCCGACGCTGCCACGCCACCGATGACACCCGTTCTATCGGTAGTCAGCCACGCACCGAGCGCGCGATCGGCCAATAGCGGCAGCGCATTTTTCGGGATATACACGCCTCGGAACATCGGCCGGTACCAGCGGCGCAAATCATGCCGGGATAGGCCGTCGCCCAGTGCTTCTCTGCCCAGAAATACCTCAACCATGGCGGCATAGTCGTCCCACGGTCTGACAACCTAACGAGATCGACGAAATGGCGCAATTCACTTGCACTTTCGCGCCCGTTTGTTGGTTTGGGCGTTAGAGAGTCACGTGAGGACGCGACGGCCAGACAACGCGCGACCCAGCGTCAACTCGTCGGCGAACTCCAGATCACCGCCCATCGGCAGACCCGAGGCGATGCGCGTCACGGTCAGTCCGGGGATATCGCGCAAGATGCGCACTAGGTACGTCGCGGTGGCTTCGCCTTCGGTGTTGGGGTCGGTCGCGATAATCACCTCGGTGATGTCGACGCCGTCCACCCGTTCACCAATCCGGTTCAGTAGTTGCCGGATGCGGAGCTGCTCCGGCCCGATACCCGACAACGGATCCAGCGCACCGCCCAGCACGTGGTACCGCCCGCGAAACTCCCGCGTCCGCTCGACGGCCTGTACATCCTTGGGCTCCTCCACGACGCACACCTGGGTGCCGTCGCGACGAGCGTCACTACAGATCCGGCAGCGCTCGGCGTCCGACACATTGCCGCACATGTCA
The DNA here is from genome assembly GCA_965279745.1 of Mycobacterium sp. Classification (GTDB taxonomy): domain Bacteria; phylum Actinomycetota; class Actinomycetes; order Mycobacteriales; family Mycobacteriaceae; genus Mycobacterium. The sequence goes on along the minus strand of OZ257262.1, from coordinate 3,479,166 downwards.
CAGAACTGCACCCCGTCGCGCACTCGCCCCAACGCTGCAGTCAGACGGTCGATGTCCGGCGCCTGCACCGACAACAAGTGGAACGCGATCCGCTGGGCACTCTTCGGCCCGACACCCGGCAGCTTGCCGAGCTCGTCGATCAGATCTTGAACCGGGCCTTCAAACATGACAGACGGACGTCAGAACCCGGGCAGGCCCGCAGGACCGCCCAGCCCACCGGCGAGCGGACCCAGATGGGTCTGCGCCATGATCGTCATCTGCTTGGAGGCATCAGCCAGTGCGCCGACGATGAGATCCTGCAAGGTCTCCACATCATCGGGATCGACGACCTTCGGGTCGATCTGCACGCCCACCACCTGGCCGGTGCCCTTTATGGTCACCTGCACCAGGCCGCCGCCGGCCTGACCGTGCACCTCTGAACTAGCGAGTTTTTCCTGCGCTTCCATCAGGCGCTGCTGCATTTCCTGCGCCTGGGCTAGGAGCGCCGACATATCGGGCTGGCCTCCTGGTTGCATGACAGTCCCCTTGCAGCTTGGTCTCGACTTGGGTTGGTGACTTCAAGCCTAGACGGCAAGCGGTTACCGTGACAGCGTGCTGATACCCGCTTGCACGCGTGTCGTGGCAGTGACAACCGTCGGCTTGGTGCTTGCCGCCGCCACGGCATCGACAGCGACCGCACCCGTTGCCCACGCCGCCCCGGGGAACATCGCCGGGATGATCGTCTTCCTCGACCCCGGCCACAACGGCGCCAATGACGCCTCCCTGACCCGTCAGGTACCGACTGGCCGCGGCGGCACAAAGGACTGTCAGACCAGTGGTACCGCCACCGACGACGGCTTCTCCGAGCACACCTTCAACTGGGACACCGTGCTGCTGATTCGGCAAGAGTTGAGCCAGTTGGGTGTTCGGACCGCGATGTCACGCGGTAATGATGACGCGGTAGGACCCTGCGTCGACGAACGCGCGGCGATGGCTAACGCCCTGCAGCCCAACGCCGTCGTATCCATCCATGCCGACGGCGGTCCGGCCACCGGCCGTGGATTCCATGTCAACTACTCTGCCCCGCCGCTCAATGCAGCTCAGGCCGGTCCCGCGGTCACATTCGCGCGGACCATGCGTGATCAACTCGTCGCTTCCGGCATCCCGGCCGCCAACTACATCGGTGCCGACGGCCTGTACGGGCGGTCCGACCTGGCCGGGCTCAATCTGGCGCAGTTCCCGTCGATCCTGGTCGAACTCGGCAACATGAAAAACCCGGTCGACTCGTCCCTGATGGAGAGCCAGGACGGCCGTCAGAAGTATGCCGATGCAGTCGTCAAGGGCATCACGGCGTACCTGGTCACTCTCCCGCCCCGCACCGCATAGCCAAAGCTAAGAGCCTTCGACCTCGTTCTTCAGGTTGGCCAGTACCTCACCCTGGATCCGGCGCAGGCCTAACGGCGCAAAGGTCTTCTCAAAGAAGCCTTTGACGCCTCCCGCACCGTTCCAGGTGGTCTTGACGGTGACAGACGAGCCCGGCCCGGCCGGCGCGACGGTCCAATTCGTCACCATCGACGAGTTGGCGTCCTTCTCAATGACGGTATGGCCAGCGAGATCGACGGTCGCCCGGACGTCCCGGATCCGCGACTTGGTGGCATGCAACTTCCAGGTGGCGACGGTGCCCGGCCCCTGACCGCCCTGGACAACCTGATAGTCGGTGTACTGCGGCGACAGAATCTTCGGGCGAACGTTCTGGTAGTCCGCGATCGCATTGAGCACCGTCGCCGGTTCGGCATTGATCTCGACCGTGCTAGCCGCGCTGACTAGTCCCATCAGGCAAAACTCCTTGTTATCCAGTGTGACCAACAGTCGTGCAATCGCATCGACGGTGGGTGCGCATCAGCGTAGTGGTGGTGACCCATCGATGCGGCGGGCGCCCAACTCGTTCTGCAACAGTTCGAGCGCTACTTCCTCAGGGTCGCGCCGCGGCGCCGCCTCTTCATCACGACCCACCTCGGCGATCATGCTGTCTTCCTCAGCACGTGCGGCCTCCGCCGGATCCGGCGCGGGCTCACGCTGGGTCTGAGGTTGAACGGGTTGCGGGTCCGCCGGCCCACCACCCACCTCACAGCGCACCCGCCAGTTCACGCCGAGTGCATCCTTGAGTGCATCGCGAATCACTTCAGCGTTGCGGTGCTCAGACAACCGCTTCGCGAGCGGCGCCGATTCGTGGCCGAGTATCAGAGTGTCATCTTCGACGGCACGCACGATCGCACCGGCCAGCATCACCTCGGTCGTTCGGCTGCGGTCCCGGACCTTCTCCCGCACCGTCGACCACACTTTTCGCACATCCGCTGCGCCAGGCTCACCGGGAACGGCGGCAGCAGGTATCAGTTCGGGTTCGGGTGCCGGCAGTTCGGGCTGTGCAACCGGCGCAACCGACTCTGGCGCGACCGGGACTGATTCCGGCTCGTGCACTACTTCAGGCACTGGCTCGGGTGCTGGGGCCGTTGCGGGAGGTGACGCAGGCAAGGGCGGCGGTGGAGGTGCCGCTGCTGGCAGTGGCGGCGTCACCGGTGGAGCCGCCTCCGGCGTTTGAGTCTTGCGGACATACCGCTTCGGCGCCGAAGCGCTCTCCGAACCCATGGCCGCCTCGGCAGCCGGGATCGAGATATCCAGCCGGGTCTCGATCCGCTCGATTCGCTGCAACAGCGCCGACTCGGTGTCACTGGCCGACGGCAATAGCAGTCGGGCGCATACCACCTCAAGCAGCAGGCGCGGTGCCGTAGCACCCCGCATCTCGCCCAACCCCGCGTGAACCACCTCGGCGTAACGGGCCAGCGTCGCGGGTCCGATCTGCGCCGCCTGATCCCGCATTGAATCCAATACGTCCCCCGGAGCATCCACCACGCCACGGCTGGCCGCATCCGGAACCGCTTGCAGCACAATCAAATCGCGGAATCGCTCCAGCAGATCAGTACCGAACCGGCGAGGGTCGTGTCCCGCGTCGATGACCGATTCGACAGCGCCGAACAATGCGGCGCCATCACCGGCGATCAAGGCGTCAACGGCCTCATCGATAAGTGCGACGTCAGTAACGCCGAGCAGAGCGAGCGCCCGCTGGTAGTGCACGCGGTTGCCTTCAGCGCCTGCCAGTAGCTGGTCAAGAACGCTCAACGTGTCGCGAGGTGAACCACCGCCGGCCCTAATGACCAGCGGGAACACTGCGTCGTCGATCTGGACGTCTTCAAACTGGCAGATCCTGTCGACCAGCCCGCGCATGGTCTTCGGAGCCAGCAGCCGGAAGGGGTAGTGGTGGGTGCGCGACCGGATAGTCGGCAGCACCTTCTCCGGTTCAGTTGTGGCGAAGATGAAAATCAGATGGTCCGGCGGCTCCTCGACGATCTTCAGCAGAGCGTTGAAGCCGGCCGTCGTCACCATGTGCGCCTCGTCGATGATGAAGATGCGGTAGCGCGACTGAGCAGGCGCGTAGAAGGCCCGGTCACGAAGCTCCCGGGTATCGTCCACGCCGCCGTGACTGGCTGCGTCAAGCTCGACCACGTCAATCGAACCTGGACCATTGGGCGCCAGCGCGACACATGAGTCGCATACCCCGCACGGCGTAGGCGTGGGGCCCTGTTCACAGTTCAGCGACCGGGCGAGAATCCGCGCGGATGACGTCTTGCCACAGCCGCGGGGACCGGAGAACAAGTACGCGTGATTGATCCGGCCGGCCGTCAGCGCGGTGGACAGCGGTTCGGTGACGTGTTCCTGACCCACCACCTCCGCGAATGTTGCCGGCCGGTACTTGCGGTAGAGCGCCACGTCAGCAGGCTACCCACACTGTGCGACGGCGCGTCATTGCAGCAGCGACTCGGTGGCCGCCAAGAGCGCACAGGTGGCCAGCCCGTCGACTGCATCCGACAATTCGTTGATCGGAGGAAAGCTGGGAGCGATGCGGATGTGGGTGTCGTCCGGATCATTGCGGTACGGGAACGCCGCACCCGCCTCGGTGAGGGCGATGCCGGCATCCTTGGCCAGCGCGACTGTCCGCCTGGCTGTGCCTGGAAGAACGTAGAGGCTGATGAAGTAGCCGCCCTTCGGCTCGGTCCACGACGCGATCTTGGAATCGCCCAGACGGTCGTCGAGAATCTCGAGGGCCAACGCGAACTTGGGCGCCAAGATTTCGCGGTGGTGCATCATCTGTAACCGCACGCCATCCGCGTCACGCAGGAACAGCGTGTGCCGTAGCTGATTCACCTTGTCGGGGCCGATCAGCTTCTTGCCCGCGTGCTGGAGGTACCAGGCGATGTTGCCCAACGATCCGCCGAAGAAACCGACCCCGCCGCCGGCGAAGGTGATTTTCGAGGTGGACGCGAATACGTACGGCCGGTTGGGGTTGCCTGCCTTGGCGGCCAACCCCAGGACGTCGACCTGAGGAACGAAGTCCAGCGTCAGCGTGTGCACGGGATAAGCGTTGTCCCAGAACAGCCTGAAGTCAGGTGCCGCGGTGCGCATCTGCACCAGTCGACGGACGACGTCCCAGGAATAGGTGACGCCCGTCGGGTTGGAAAACACCGGTACGCACCACATGCCCTTGATGGCCGGGTCCGTCGCCACCAATTCTTCGATCAAGTCGACGTCCGGCCCGTCGTCATTCATGGGGACGGGGATCATCTCGATCCCGAGGCTCTCAGTGATGCTGAAGTGCCGGTCATACCCGGGCGACGGGCAGAGGAACTTGATACTGGCGCCGCTCAGCTTTTCCTGGATCCACGGCTGAGGCGAATCAACTCCCCCGTACAGCAGGGAGAACACCACCGCGTCGTGCATCAACTCAAGGCTGGAGTTGTTGCGCGCGATGAGATTCGACACCGGAATGCCGAGCAGGTCGCCGAAGATCGCCCGTACCCCCGGCAGCCCGTGCGGACCGCCGTAGTTTCGAGTGTCGGTGCCTTCTTCGTCGAGGTACTGATTGCCGGGCAGACTCAACAGCGCATTCGACAGATCGAGTTGCTGACTGGACGGATTACCCCGAGTGAGGTTCAAGGAAAGCTTCTTGGCCTGCAGATCGGCGTAGTTCCGTTGCTGCAATTCATGCTCAGTCTGCAGGTCGTCACGGCCCAGGGAATGAAACGACACTTTGCCCCTTTCGATGGGCCCCCTTCGATGAAGGGGACCCCGCGCACCCGACAGAGCCCATTGACCCTTGCTGCCTTCCGGCCCTGGGGGAGTTCACAGGATAGACGCCGCGCGGGGTCCACCGCGAGTCTATAACCCAACGGGCCGCTCGCCGACAACCAGCCAGTCAGCCGGCAGATGTGGACGCCTTCTCAAGTCGGCTACCATGGCCGACGGAGGATTCGCCTAGTGGCCTATGGCGCTCGCCTGGAACGCGGGTTGGGTTAATAGCCCTCAGGGGTTCAAATCCCCTATCCTCCGCACCCATCCGAGGTGCGATCAGGCCGGCAGCATCGCCTGATCGCACCTCGGTTCAGCACTACCAGGGATCAGGGGATACGTATGGGGCGGAGCACCGCGACGCCGATACACCTCACGTTGTGCGGTATCGCCGCGATCGGGTACTTCCTATTCATCATTCCCCGGTGGTGGGAGCTGATGGGCGATACCTCCCACACAGTGGGCACCGTGGTCCGCGTCGCGACCGGCGTCTTCGTCGCACTAGCAGCACTTCCCGTCGTCCTCACCCTGCTGCGTACCCGGCAGCCCGAATACCGGACACCCGAATTGGCGTTGAGGCTTCGCCTTTGGTCCACCGCCGCGCATGTGATCGCGGGTGTGTTGATCATCGCGGCTGCGGTCGCTGAGATATGGGTCAGTCTCGACACGGCCGGCCCGTGGGTGTACGGCGTGTACGGCGCGGCCCTTGCCTTGGTGATCCTCGGCGCAGCGGGTTTCTATCTAGCATTCGTCGCTGATCAACCGCCGGCTGCGCCTAAGGAGGCGAAGCCGAAGAAAGTCAAGAAGAAACGGGGCAAGAAAGCCGACGAAGCGAGCGGTCCCGAAGAGACGTCAGACCCTGAAGATGCGCCTAGGCCCGGAGAACCCGACGAGACGTCGAACTCTGACGAGGCAAGCGACTCCGATGCGCCCGACGAGACTGCCGAACCTGCGACGGCTGCCCAACCCGCAGAACTAGAGAGCACCGCAGAGCCCGAACCCGCTACCGACGATTCCGAGCCCGAACCCCAGGGTGCTCTCCGCAATAAGCGGCCGTCCGGCAAGAGCGGCCACCACCTGCGGCGCAGTGCCCGAGGCGGGGTCGCAGTCGAGGAGTAACCGCCCTATGGGTGGGAGAGGGCCCTACGGGTGGGAGACGGTCGGAATCGACAGGTTGATGTTGGAGATGTTGATCAGACCCCAACCCGTGAAGTTCTCATATGCGGTGGCCGAACTGGTGATCTGCAGCGTCATCGAATCGGTCGGGCCCGCCACGTAGGTGATGTTCTCCATCGACAGGTCCACGGTGTGCTGCCTACCGTCCATCGTCACCGGAATCGGCGTCACCATGTTGCCGACTACCCGACCCGTCGCGTTGTCCACGAGTTGTGCGTACACGGCGGGGTTGGTACCGAGGCCGGAATAGGTGAAGCTCAGCGTGGGCGCCCCCGCGATCCACGTCCCGGTTGTCAGCGGCACATCAACATTTAACGCGTTGCGCGCCTCCGTCGGGATGGTGAATGAGGTCGGTGCACCCGGCGGGTTCGGGCCCGGTCCGGAGCCCCCAATGATGGGAGCGATGAACAGGTTGCCGCCCGCCCCCTGGAACTGAGTGGGAATGGCGTTGTTGAATCCCGGGTCGTAGGGCATCAAGCCCGAGGCATGGGCGGTTCCGTTCTGGTCGTACCAGGTGAAGTTGGGGATGCTGTCGGCCGGTGTGCCCGTGCCGGCGACGTACTGGTCGAGCCACCTCAGGTTGTTGGCGATCTGATCCTGGCTTGAGGGTTGCGGATCCAGGCAAGCGCCGTGGCCCTGGCAGACCCAGACCATCTTGTTGGGCGTCAACGGATTGGCCGTCGCGATCTGCTGAGAATTCGTCACCGACTGGGCCAAGGTGAACAAGCCGTCGGTGTAGCCCTGAACAAACAGGCTCGGAATGTCGATGTTGTTGACCAGCATGGTCGATCCGCTGCCGGCCAGCACCGCCTGCGCCGTCTCACTGATGACGCCGAACAGATTGCCGGTCAGGATGCCCAGGTAGATCTGGTTATTGATCCGGGCACCGGTCGCCACCAAGGCCAGCAACAAGATGTCGCTCCAGGCGGTCTTGAACACGTCGCGCGGGTACAGAGCTTCGTTCAGCGAATTCCAGGTGATCGTCGGAGCGATTGAATCAATGCGAAGATCGGGCGTACCCGCGACGGCCATCTGGATGCCGCCGCCGTAGGACCCGCCCACCATGCCGAGCAGTGGATCGCCCGGGGATTCCATCTTGATCTGGCTCTGCGCCGGATTGCTGCTGCTGATGGCCCAGTCGATGATTGACGACGTGTCGCGACCCTCCCAGAACGGGCTGTCGAGTTGCAGGATGCCGCCCGAGGCGAATTCGCCGCGCGGATCCCAAGTGATCACGTTGTACCCACCACCGCCGTCGTAGGCGCCATACGAATCCGTGCGAAGCGGTACCAGTCCGGGAACCAGTCCCTGCAGTGGACCGTCGGCGAGCGAGTCCGGGTTGGTGTTGCCCGGGGACCCCAAGCCTGGGCCGTTCAGCACCGTCGGCGCCTCGCTCACCACACCGTTCGCCACGTCTACCGACGGGAAGTAGTTGACGCTGATCAGCGTGCCATCGAACGACGGCATCATGTAGGTGAAGGAAACCGGCCGCCCGGCCGCCAGCGAACTCGGGTTCACGTCGTACTGAACAACCTGCGAATCACCGATGATCGGCGCCAATAGCTGATTAAGGATCGGCACCTGGTAGAGGAAATCCAGGACTGGCTGAACGAAGAGTCCGAGAATCGGAATGCCCTTGAGGAAAGTATCGAACCCCGTCGTCTCGGTGACCCGGATGCTGAACTGCTCGTTCAGCGAGGGGTTGGTCAGGGTCGATTGATCCGGAAGGTACGAGAAATTGCCAGTTGGATTGAGGGTTGAAGCAGGGGGGAACGTGATCTTTCCGCCCAGACTCGGGGCATCAATCACCTTGTAGGTCAACGGCAATCCGTCCGTGGACGTAGCGCCAACCGTGCCGCGGAGGACACCATCGACCCAGAGCACGTTTGGATTGGTGACGATCGAATTGCCGAAGATCGCGGATGAAGTGACAGAGGCTGTCGGACTTGCAGCACTCGCTGCGGCACCGGCCTCACGGCGGGTGAACCCCAACAGTGCCCACGAGAGCGGTGAGTCAACTGGGGCCGTTGGATTGCCGCCAGCCGACGGGTCTAGCAGGTCGCTGACAACAGCCGAGAGGAAACCTGACACCGCTCCGGCCGGCGCAGAAGTCGCAGCCGTCGGTACCCACAACGGCAGCGAACGGGCAACGCTCAGCACCGGTTTCGGCGCTACCTTGTTGGAACCCTCGACGTCGGGCCCCTTGGCTCCCGACTCTTCCGTTGTGCTGACCACCGCATCGGCCAGCGAGGACTCATCGACGGCAGGAAGATCGGGTGTGACGGCCGAGCTCGCGGCAACCGCCGTAGCCGTCGGCAGGTTTCGTTGCGGAGCGCCGCCCGGCCGCACGGAGGACCGGGAACTGCTCTGCGCTCCCGCTGAACTTGCAACACGCGACGCGGCGGGCCGTGCTGACGATCCCCGCGAAGACCCGCCGGATGATGCCGAACCGGAAGAGTCCGACCGCGCCGAACCGCTGTCGTGAGCCGAGCCGGTATCCGCCCAAGCCACGCCGGTACCGGCGAAAGTAGCAGCGCCGACTCCGAGGGCCACCGCTAATCCCCCGACCCTACCGACGAATTTTGCAGCACCCATCTTGATCCCCTCCTGGGCAAACTTTGACCAGCTTCCTAAATCGGAGAGTAAGCCTGCCAACTTGCCTGTGTGAGGTAAATCTCAAAATGGTCTTATCGACGTGTAATGTTGGGTCGCAATATTTCCCAGCGACTTACAAGGTTGAGGCTTGCTGAGCGTCAACCGGGATTAGACGTAATCAAAACTGGTTGAGCCGATTCCGTTGCTCGGGCTGTAATCGATGTAAATCGGCCCCTGCTGGAACGGCTCGTTGCCTGTGTTGAGCAAGGTATCGGTGATCACGGTTGGCCGTTCCGAACCGGAGGTCGTGTAGGAGTAGAGCAAGGTCTGACCATCGTTGGTGTACACCGAGATTCGGGTACCCGACGGGAGATTCCCCGAGGTCTGGCTGTTTCCGATGATGTAGGCAGGCATCGTCCCGTGGACACCGCCGGAGTCGATGATTGCATTCACCGGCACTTTGGCCCCATTGCCGACCTGAATCTGCAAGTTGGCGTTCGGCGTTCCGGGGACCGAGACTCGGACCGGCAGCGGATTAGGACCGAAGACCAAGATCCCCAGGCCCTGGTAGATCAACACTCCGTCACTGAGTTCGCCGGGCAGCGAGGTCGCCGGATGGCTGGGCCCCGGTCCGACCGCGTTCGCACCAATCCCGAGCACACCGACCACGCCGGCCGGGGCGAAATAGTTGGTGAACGCCGCCGCGTCATCCGAATTGACAACATTGACGCTCGTAGGCACGGTCGTCACGCCGTTGCCGAAATCGACGGTGGCGTTGTAGGTCGTGTAGTCGTAGGTCAATCCGCCGCTATAGCCGCTGGTGCCCGTACCGGTAGGGGCGCCCGCCCCCGATCCCATCGCGGCCGGGCTGAGCACCAGGCCGGAGGATCCGGTGTCGATGAGCACCGGCACCCGCGGGCCGCCATTGACGGAGATGTACACCACGGGCTCGGTGCCGCCGATCATCTGAATCGGCACGACCGCGTAGACCCGACCATTCGTCTGCGCGGACTTCACCAGTTGCACTGCGGGGCTCACACCGGAGGCGCCGAGGAGGCTGACCAACGGGATGAGAAGAGCAGCGACATTCAGCTGCGCCCCTGCGATCGAGGGCTGCATCAAGGTGTTCAGCAGGGACAGTTGGGCGATCTGGTGCACGATCGGGACGTCAACCGTGTCCGCCACTTGCTGCTGGGCCGACGCCACTGATGTTTGCCAATTGGTCAACGACGACGACGCGCCACTGAGGAGCATCTGCGGCACGATCGCCGCCGCCCCGGCGATGACATTCCCACTACCCCAGGTCTGTGCGTCGAGCAACGCCTGCGCATCTGCGATCTGCTGCAACGCCACCTGCACCGACGTCCCCGGGGTAATTGGGGTGCTCGGCAGCCAGGACGTCATGCTGAACGACGGATCCGCCGCCGGCAGCGGAACGGCCGCTGCGGTATTTGTCCCGGCGCGACCTGTCCGGGATGTTGACGTCAACTGCGGTGCCGTCACCGACGCGGCGGCGACGGGCTCCGCAACCGTTGCTGCGGCCGTCGGTATTTCGTTGCTGTCGACGGCGGCGGCAGCAGGCTTGGGAAGTCCAGCGCTGCGCTTGCCGACTACCCCGTCTGACGACGATGACGTTCCGGTGCGGGCCGAGTGACCCCGACTAGTGGGGCCGTTTGAGTCGGACTTGGCCGCGCCGCCTGCAGAGCTGTCCGAGTTGCTGGATGCGGTCTTCCCTGCACCGGATCCCGCGTCACTGTCGGCGTAGGCAATACCGGCCCCACCTGCCAGAGCGGCACCCAGACCCAGGGTTAACGCTCCCGCCCCCAACCAGGCATAAGGCTGAACACGGCGGCGTTGCGAGCGATGACGCCCGTTCGACCGCTGAGACCCGGAGTCGTCGCCGGCGGGTTTCTTCAGCCTCTGCGACATTGCTCCTCCTGAGACTTCAGCGGCTCGGATGGCGCCCGAATTGCACCTTAACGTTTGCTGAGTTTTTACCATATCGCGTCCCGGAAAAGTATCCAAGAAGTGCGGAAGCCCGGTAGCTGGCAGATTTTCTAATAAAGGCAGAAAATGTTTGCCAGCTATGGCTCTCGGCACCCTCGAAATTCCAAACGGGGACGTTCAGAAGTCACGCACGCCGAAAGCGATGCCGCGCTCGAAAATCAGGGGAGTTGAGATCGAACAATTCGGCTATCGGTCAGCCTTCCTTCAGTAAGGTCGCTGTTCATGGAACGCGAGGCCGACGTCATCATCGTGGGGGCCGGATTATCCGGCCTTTATGCCGCCCGGGAGTTGAAGAAGGCGGGTCTTGAGCCGCTGATCCTGGAAGCCAATGACCGCACCGGCGGCAGGATCTTGACCGAGACCGCCTATCCCGGCATCCCCTTCGAACTCGGGGCCCAGTGGATCGGCGACACCCACAAGCGGATGTTCCGGCTGGCCGCCGAACTGGGTGTCGAGACCTATCCCCAGTACGACAACGGCGACACCAAGTACGAGCTCTGTGGCACCGGCGTCATCGGCCAAACCGAGTTCCACTCCCGTTTCAGCGAAGACGTCGAGGCGGTGAACCGCGTACTGGCGAAGCTCGATGAGCTCGCCGCGACAGTCTCCGCAGACGCCCCGTGGAAGGCCGCCAAGGCTGCTGAATGGGACGCGATCACCGCCGGCGCCTGGTACGACGCCCAGGGGCTCAGCCCGATCGGGCGAACACTGCTGGAGATTTGCACAGTGGGCATCTTGGCCGTACCCACGGTCGAGGTCTCGTTCCTGCACTTGCTGTTCACCATCCAAACCTGCGGAGTGGGCGCGGCGCTCTTCGCCGAAGAAGAGGGTGGGGCTCAAACCACCCGATTCGTCGGTGGGACTTCGGAGATCCCGAACCGGTTGGCGGCGCAAGTGGCAGACCACATCGTCCTCGAAGCCCCGGTTCAGACAATCGAACAGACAAAGGATTCCGTCACCGTGCACTGCCGCGGTGGACGCACCTTCCGTGGCAAGCGGGTGATCGTGGCGATCTCCCCGACGCTGGCCAGCCGGATCCTCTACGACCCACCGCTGTCCGGCGTCCGTGACCAGCTCACCCAGCGGATGCCGAACGGTTCCTCGATGAAAGCGTTCTTTGTCTTCGATGAACCGTTCTGGCAAGCCGACGGATACAACGGCCAGTTCATCTCCGACGTCGGCCCCGCTCGCATGTCGAACGACACCAGCATGCCTGGTCAGGACACCGGGGTCATCCTGGCCTTCCTCGAAGGCGAGCAGGCCCGCACCTTCGGCAGATGGTCCCCGGAGAAGCGCCGCGAGGCACTCACCGAGCAGATGGTCCGAGTGTTCGGCCCCAAGGCCGCCAAGCCCGCCTTCTACATCGACGGCGAATGGGGCGATCGGCAATGGACCCGCGGCTGCTACAACGCCAACATGGGCCCACTGGTCTGGACGACCTACGGCCACGTGCTGACACCCGCGGTGGGTCGCATCCACTGGGCGTCAACCGACACCGCGAGCGAGTGGAGCGCCTACATGGAGGGCGCTGTCGACTCCGCTGAACGCGTTGTGGCAGAGATTCTTTCGGCAACCGACAGTCGGTGATCCGGAGCCGCCGGGCGTGCGCCTACCTGTTCAGATCGGTATCTCGCGACGGCTGCACCCGCTTGGGTTCGCCCGGCATCTTCGGATAGTTGGGTGGGTATGGCAGGTCGCCGAGTCCGCGTTCCTCGTCAGCGCTGACCATCTCGAGTAGCGGCTCGATCGACTGCGCAACCGAGTCGAGTTCGGCCATCGGGTCACCGCGCTCTGCGAGCAGCGCCGGCACGGTCGCGATCGTGAAGTCGTCTGGCTCGGCCGTCGCCAACTCGACCCAACTCAGCGGGGTTGACACTGTGGCGATCGGGGTGGCCCGCACAGAGTAGGCCGAGGCGAATGTTCTATCTCTGGCGTTCTGGTTGTAGTCGATGAAGACCCGCTGCCCTCGCTCTTCTTTCCACCATGACGTGGTCACCAGATCTGGTGCGCGGCGCTCGATCTCGCGCGCCAACGCGATCCCTGCCCGGCGCACCGCAATGAAGTCCCAGTCGGTCGTGATCCGCAAGTAGACATGGATTCCGCGACCGCCCGAGGTCTTCGGGTAACCGACCAGACCAAGCTCGTCCAGCACCGGCTTGAGGATATCGACGGCGATCGTCCGTGCCTCGGCGAAGCCCGTACCTGGCTGCGGGTCGAGGTCGATGCGCAGTTCGTCGGGATGGTCGGTGTCCGGGCAACGGACCTGCCACGGATGGAAGGTGATGGTGCCCATCTGCGCGGCCCACACGATGGCCGACGGATGAGTGACCTTCAACGCATCAGCGGTACGTCCGGACGGAAATGTCACCTGGCAGGTCTGCAGATAGTCGGGATGCTTCTGGGGTACCCGCTTCTGGTAAATCTCCTCTGCCTCGATGCCGTCCGGGAATCGTTGGAGGTGGGTGGGCCGGTCGCGCAACGCGGTGAGCAGTTGATGGGTGCTAACGGAGCGGTAGTACTCCATGACCTTGCGCTTGGTGCCGCCTGAACCAAGGCGGGGAAAGTAGATCTTGTCCGGATTGGTGAATCGCACCATCACACCGTCAACGTCGAGTTCTGCTGCCTCAGTGGCCATCAGCGCGACTCCAGGACGTCATACAGGTCGTAGTTCAACGGAACCTCGAGCTGATCGAAAGTGCAGCTGGCCGGATCGCGGTCGGGTCGCCACCGAACGAGTCGCACGGTGTGGCGGAACCGCTGCCACTGCCCGGAATTTCCCTCCATCTGGTCGTAGGCCACTTCGGCGACTTTCTCCGGCCGGATCGGGATCCAGCGCTTGTCGGCCGCAGAGTTCCAGCGGCTGGGCTCGCCGTCGAGGACCAGATCGTCGGCCTTACGTAGCGGTTCAAGCTCAGCCAGCAGCTTGATTCGGTCCTTGATGGTGAATGATGCTGCACCGCCGACCATTTGGAGTTCTCCATCGTCGCGATACAGGCCGAGCAGAATCGAGCCGACACCTTCGCCACTCTTGTGGATGCGGTAGCCGATCGCCACGCAGTCGGCATCGCGGGCGTGCTTGACCTTGATCATGTCCCGCTTGCCGGGCAGGTAGTGCCCGTCAATTCGTTTGGCGATCACACCATCCAGGCCCGCACCCTCGAATGAGTCCAACCAATGCGCACCCAGATCAGGATCCTGAGTGGTTCTGGTCACGTGGCACCAGGCACCGCCGTGGATCGAGTCGGCCAACGCTGCACTGCGCACCCGCAGTGGTTCATCCATCAGGGACCTGTCGCCGACGGCTAGTGCATCGAAGCCGATGAAATGAGCCGGCGTTCGCTCGGCGAGTGTTCGCACCCGGCTCTCCGCCGGATGGATTCGCTGAGACAGCGAATCCCAGTCCAGCCTGGTGCGGCCATCGATCTCGCGGGGGACGACCACCTCACCGTCGAGCACACAACGCGGAGCGATTTCAGCCCGGAGCGACTCGATCAGCTCTGGAAAGTACCTGCCGAGCTCCTTACCACTACGGGATTGCACCACTACCTCGTCACCATCACGGAAGACCACGGCCCGAAACCCGTCCCATTTCGGTTCGTAGGACCAAGCGCCCACCTCGTCTGGCACCTTGGCCTGCGCCTTGGCGAGCATGGGTTCTACCGGTGGCAGTACGGGAAGGTCCACCCTTCCATCCTGATCCATTCGAGCCCATCGACGGGTCATTGGACTAGATTGCGGGCGTGACGCGTCCGGCACCTGGCGCGGGCCGGTTCGCGCCCAGCCCATCAGCCGACCTGCATATTGGCAATCTACGCACCGCGGTCCTTGCCTGGCTGTTCGCCCGGTCTACCGGACGGCGTTTCCTGATGCGGATCGAGGACCTCGACGACCGCAGCCGCGACGGCGTCGCGCAAAGTCAACTGGCCGATCTGGCCGCGATCGGGCTCACTTGGGACGAGGAGCCGCTGTGGCAATCAGCACAGCGCGACCGGTACGACACGATCATCGACAGCCTCGCCGACCGTGATCTGGTCTACGAATGTTATTGCAGTAGAAGAGATATCTTGAGCGCCCCCAGAGCCCCGCATGCTCCGGACGGCGCCTATCCCGGCACCTGCCGTGAGCTTGACGACGCTCAACGTGCAGCCAGACGCGAGTCCGGCCGACCAGCCGCGCTGCGGCTTCGTTCGCACGTCGACCAGTACACGGTCACCGACCTGATCCAGGGCCGCTACACAGGAGCGGTCGACGACCTCGTCCTGCGTCGCGGCGACGGCGTACCGGCCTACAACCTCGCGGTCGTGGTGGACGACGCGCAATCCGGCATTGACCAGGTAGTGCGTGGCGACGACCTGCTGTCATCAGCCCCACGGCAGGCCTATCTCGGCTCCCTGCTGGGCTATCCCGAGCCGATCTATGCCCACGTCCCCCTTGTACTCAACTCCGAAGGCAAGCGGCTAGCCAAACGCGATGGCGCCGTTACGCTCGCCGAACTCGGCACACCGCGAGCATTCGCCTTGATCACCGAGTCCCTGGGCTGGCCGGCTCCAGATATTTCTGAGCTGCTGGTCCGATTCGCTCCGTCCGATCTGCCCCGGCGGCCCTGGATCTACGACCCGCCGTGAGCTTCAGTCAGAGCGCTACTGGCAGGGCCGCCAAACCCCGCAGTGTCACATTCCGCTTGTACACGAGGTCGGCATCGAGCCGCGCTTGCGGGAACCGCTTAGTCACCGACGAGAGCGCGACCGCGGCTTCCATCCTGGCGAGCGGCGCACCGAGACAGAAATGCGGGCCGTGGCCGAAGGCCAAGTGTCGTATCGACGTTCGGGTGGGATCGAATTCGTCTGGCCGCTCTGTGACGGTCGGATCGCGGTGCGCCCCCGCGATCAGCAGCAGCATGCTGTCACCCTTGGGCACCTCAGTCGATTCGGCTCCGATCGTCATGTCCTCGCCGGCGATCCGGCCGATCAGCTGCACCGGCGGGTCGTACCGGAGCGTCTCCTCGACGATCATCGAAGCCTTGTCCGGATCAGCGCCCAACGTCTTCCAATGCTGCGGGTGACGCAACATCGCTAGTGCACCGTTGGCAATCAGATTCACCGTCGTCTCGTGGCCGGCGATCAGCAACAAATTGCAGGTCGCGACAATCTCTTCCTCAGTGAGTTGGTCACCGGATTCCTCCACCGCGATCAGCCCGGAGATCAGGTCATCAGCAGGATGTGTGCGACGACGTTGCACCAGACCACTGAGGTAGCCGCGCAGCCACTTGCCAGCCTCCAAACGTTCCAGGAAGCGTTCGGAGGCTTGGACATCAGAGGTCACGAACGGGTCGAGCCCCTCCGCCAACAGAGCGGAAGCCCAACTGAATTGCGGCTCGTCCTCGAGTGGCACTCCGAGCAGCCGACAGATCACCGCCACTGGAAGCGGATAGGCCAGATCGGCTATCACTTCGAACTCGCCTTTTTCGGCGACTTGGTCGAGGAGGCCATCGACGAGTGCCGTGATATCGGGGGCGATTGCCTTGACTACCTTTGGCGAAAATGCCTTGCTGACCAGTTTGCGCAGCCGGGTGTGATCGGGCGGATCGAGGAACAGGAACCCGGGTACGCCGAATGGTCGCGGATTGGCGCCGGCAGCGATTTCCCGCTGCGCAATCGTCGACTTGAGCCGATCGCTGCATGATGCGGGATGCCTAAGCACCTCGTCACAGTCCGCAAAGCGGGCGAACACATGCAAGTTTGCATCCGGGTACTGCGCAGGCCCGGCATCGAGGAAATCCCGCAACACCGGGTACGGATTAGCACGTGTCGCTGGGTCGAGAAGCTGCATGAGCAGCCCCTGCGATTGGATCGATGCGGTCATCTTGTAATTGTGCACGCGTCCCCGTATCGCCGAGTTCGACGAAATGGTGCGATCCACTCGGAATAATTCGCCCAAACGTGAGTTTGGGCGTCAGGAGGCGGAGCCGTAGTAACGGCCGAGGACATCCGCCTGGAGCTCGTCGAAGCGGCCGTCACCGATCGCTTCGCGAATCTGGTCGACGAGTCGGATGATGAAGCGCTCGTTGTGGATGGTTCCCAACGTCATCGCCAGGATCTCCTTGGACTTGAACAGGTGGTGCAGGTACGCGCGGGTGTAGTTCTGGCATGTGTAGCAATCGCATTCGGCATCGATCGGCGTGAAATCGCGACGGTACTTCGCCCCGGTGATGTTGAACCTGCCGTCGCGGGTGTAGAGGGCGGCGTTGCGGGCGACTCGTGACGGTGAGACACAGTCGAAGGTGTCCGCTCCCGCGGCGATCGCCGCGAACAGGTCATCAGGTTCGCTGATTCCGAGCAGGTGCCGCGGCTTCTCCTCGGGCAGTTCGTCGGTGCACCAACCGACGATGGTGGCAAGGTTCTGCTTCTCCAGCGCTCCGCCGATGCCGTAGCCGTCAAACCCTCTGCCGTCCTCATCGACGATGGTCTCCAGACCTCTCGCCGCTTGACGGCGCAGATCCTCGTACTGCGCACCTTGCACGACACCGAACAGTGCCTGCGCCGGGCGGTCCGGCTTCGCTCTGCTCAGACTGCGGTGCTCCGCCAGGCAGCGCTGTGCCCACGCGTGCGTGCGCGCCACCGACTCTTCCTGGTAGCCACGGGTATTCATCAAGGTGGTCAGTTCATCGAAGGCAAAGATGATGTCGGCGCCGAGTTGGTGCTGGATGCGCATCGACACCTCGGGCGTGAACCGGTGAGTCGAACCGTCCAGATGCGAGATGAACGTCACGCCGTCATCGTCGACATGAGCAAGGCGCTGCTTACCCTTTGCGATCACATCGTCGGACTGCACCCGATTGGCGTCCATTGACAGCACTTTGCGGAATCCCGCTCCCAACGAGAGCACCTGAAAGCCACCGCTATCGGTGAAGGTCGGCCCGGGCCAGTTCATGAACACCCCAAGTCCACCGGCGGCGTCGACGATGTCCGGGCCAGGCTGCAGGTACAGGTGATAGGCGTTGGCGAGGACGGCTTGCGCACCAAGCTCACGCATCGTCTCGGGGAGTACGGCTTTGACCGAGGCCTTGGTCCCGACGGCCACGAAAGCCGGGGTGTGAATCTTGCCGTGCGGGGTGTGGATCACCCCGGTGCGACCACGTCGGCCGGGCAACTCGGCTTCGATCGCGAAGAATGGGTGCTCGGTCACGCAGGTATCTAACCCGATTGACAGCTCCGCAGGGCGGGGCCCAAACTGAATATTCTTCTCAGCAAACCGCTGTCCCGAACGTCGGGACACTCGCTGAGATCCAGATGCTGCGGGAACAACGGTGCGGGCGATTTCCGCAGCTCACCACAGCTAATCCACAGTTATATTTTTCCGGCAATCCCGTGACCCTGCGAGAACAGCGGACCATACTCGACTTCGGAGGTCCGTCGATGTTGATGGATCACAACGACGAAGGAGAACATTGGTGAAGCGTGGGTTGGTGGTAGCCATCGGTGGCGCCGCGATCGTGGCAACTGCCCTGTCAGGCTGTTCGAAGGAAGAGAAGAAGACTGAGTCGACGAGCTCGGCGACCCATTCCGCGTCAAGTGAAGCGTCGAGCACATCATCGCCGAGCGCGAGCTCTGGTGCTGGGGCTGCGAAAGTCACGATCGACGGCCAGCCGCACGATGTTCAGGGTCAGGTCGTCTGCGCCGTAGCCGGCGGGAACTACAACATCGCCATCGGCGAAGCGACGACCGGTGTCGCCGTTGTGATGTCGGAGGACGCGTCAGCCGTGCACTCGGTGGGTCTCGGCAACGTCAACGGTGTGACATTGGGCTTCCAGGAAGGTGTCCCCGGCGGCGCGGCCGCGAAGGCGACCAAGGATGGCAGCAAGTACACGATCAGTGGCACGGCCACCGGTGTTGACATGGCCAACCCGATGGCGCCTGTGACCAAGCCGTTTGAGATCGAGGTCACCTGCCCGTAGCGGGTTTGGTGAACCAACCGAACTAATCGACAACCCAGTAGCCCGCCGAACCGGCGTGCTACTGGGTTGTTGCGTTTGGCAGGCCCGCGGCGGCGCGAATCTCTTCGAACGCCGCCACCATCGCGTCCGTCACCTCGTGTGGATCCTCGACGGTTGCGGTATCGGTGAGCACCGAGATGCTGAGTTGGTCGACGTAACTCCACACCGTGATGTTCAGTCCACTTCCTGCAGTCAACGGTCCGACCGAGTAGATCTCGGTCACCAAGGCGCCACCGACGCGGCCCTGCTGACGTGGCCCGGGCACATTCGAGATAGGCAGGTTCATCACCGTGTTCTGCCCGTCCTTAATGGACAGTTTCTTGAATAGCGACTGGGCAGGTGCCGGCGGCAAATAGGCCGCCCACCGGCTCACCAATTCAGGACCCAACAGCTGGAACCCCTCCTTGGCCAGCACAGCGGCGTCATGGCTCTGCTGGACCCGTTCGATCGGATCAGCGACCTCAACCGGCAAGGCCACCAGCATGCCGGTGAAGTAGTTGCCCGAGATCCGGTTCGGGTCGAAGTTGAAGCTCACTGGTACCGAAGCCAGCAGCGGGTGGTCCGCCGTACCGTCGTAACGCAGCAGCAGGGTCCGCAGCGCGCCGGCTGAGATGGCCAGCACCATGTCGTTGATCGTGACGCCGAGGTGCTTACCTGTCTCCTTGACTTCCTTCAACGCCAATGTTGCTGTGGCGAAGCGGCGTTCGGTGGTCAGCATGTGATTCATGAAGGTGGGCGGCGGAGTGAACGGACGAGTCAGCTCCGGCGACAGCGTGCGGGAACTACGACGGACTCGGCTCATGCCGTCGGCGGTGTATTTGATCATTCCCGGCAGCCGCGCGATCTGCCGAAGGTGGTCAATGAACGCCGACCCCACTAGCTTGCCCTTGCCAGGCTGCGGGTCTGGCACATAGTCGTGCCGGTCGGCCTGCGGGCCGGGCTCCGGATCCATTCCGCGCGCCATCAGATGACCGGATGCGACACCGTCGGCCAGCGCATGGTGAATCTTGCCGACCACCGCAATACGGGTCTTCCCCGATCCTCCTGGGGCCAGCCCTTCCATGAAATACATCTCCCACAGCGGACGGCTGCGATCGAGCGGTGTACTGGCGATCTCGCCGATGGCTTCGTCGAGTTCCCGTCGTCCACCCGGCTCGGGAACCCGCCACCCCCGGATGTGATAGTCGAGATCGACATCGCAGTTCTCCCGCCACATCGGGTGGTGGAATTTGAACGGGATGTCCACGAGTTGGTAGCGGAACGGATCAAGCTTGTAGAGCCGGCCGCGAATGACCTCGCGAAACTCCTTGAGACCGAATTCTTGCTTGGGGTCCTGCAACTCGATGACCGCCACTTTGAGCGTGTGCATGTGGACGTTCGGTGCTTCGCTGTAGAGCAGTACAGCGTCCCACCCGCTAAGTCTCTTCACCGCTCAGATGACCTGTTTGGCTGCCAGCCGATTCTGGTCACGGTGAATCTGGTTGAGGAACAATCCGATTGCCTTCGTAGCTGAACCGGTCCTGGCCCCGTCGGTCAGGTCGAACCCGTGCCCCGCCCCCGGAAGCTCGAGATAGGTCACGGACGAATTGGATTCGACACCAAGCTGTTCGGCAAACACGCGCGCCTGCTGGACCGGGATGACGGAATCCCCCGATCCATGTACAACGAGGAATGGCGGCGCCTCCGGATGGATGCGGGCAATCGGTGAGGCACTGCGAAACAGTTCGGGGTCACGATCCTGACGTTCGTTAACCACGACGCGCTCCAGGAAGTCGACGAACCGGTCGCGTTCAGTCGTCGATCTGTCTTCCCAGTCGTAGCGGCCGTAGATTCCGACGACGGCATCAACGGAGGTGTCAGACCCTCCCGGAAGGTGCGATTGATACTCCGGATCATCAACAGTCAAGCCCGCCAGTGCGGCCAGGTGACCACCAGCCGAACAACCGGCGATAGCGACGAAGTCGCGATCACCGCCGAATCGGTCGACATTGGCCCGCGCCCACGCGATCGCGGCTTTCACATCGCGGATGTGCTGCGGCCAGCGCTGATGCGGCGCCACGCGATAGTCGATTGACAGGCACACCCAACCTTGTGAGGCCAAGTGCGAGAGGATTGCGTAGCCCTGCAACATCCGACTGCCGTGCACCCACGCCCCACCTGGCACGAACAACAACACCGGGGCGGGTCCATCGGGCAGGTCCTGGCGGCGCCACACGTCGAGCACCAGGTCCGGGTGATCGCCATACCGAACTCCAGACCGATACAGGTTCCGCCGATGTTTCAGCGCCTTCCAGACCGGCGCTCTCCGTTCCGGGGCCGGCCAGGCGATGAGCATGTCCTCCGGGGCAACGACGCCCCGTAGGGCCGCATCAGCGACATCGGCTATGGCTTCCCGGTCTTGGTCACGGCCCTCGGGGGCAGTTGGGCTCAGCCAGGAACGGGCCATCGATCCAAGAAATTCGGGGAGATGACGATATCCCCAGATCCCCATCGCCGTGACGGCACCCAGCGGTCGCAAATAGGGTCCGACCACGGGCAACCGGGCGGCGGAAACACTGGCGGCCAGCAGGACGTCATCCGGTCGTACAGCCATTTCGCGAGCGTACGCCTCCCGACGATCGATATGACGGACTCTGTTGATTGACTATCGAATTTGCTGGGGGTCTGCGTCGGTCGTGCTGGCTAGACTCGTGATTTCCCTAGCCAGAGGAGTTCGGTGTGGCCGATTCCGCAGATGTCATCTACGTCGGAGACGACATCATCACCATGGACAGAGCCAATCCGGCCGCCCAGGCCGTGGCGGTCCGCGATGGAAAGATCACGGCCGTCGGGGCCCGAAATGAAGTGCTGGCAGCCCAGCAAGGCCCCGGCACCACCGTGATCGATCTTGGTGCCGCGACATTGCTACCCGGATTCATCGACCCACATAGCCACTACATCAATTCGCTGACAGTGGCCAACCAGGCAAACTTGTTCGCGCCGCCGGCGGGTCCGGGAGCCGACGTCGAATCGATCGTTAAGACCCTGAAGGACTTTCGGCAGTCGAGAGATATCCCAGAAGGCGAGATGATCGTCGGATACGGCTACGACGACACGCTGATGCCGAACGGTCGGACATTACACAAAGAGGATCTTGACGCCGACTTCCCCAATAACCCGGTGCTGGTCGGGCATGTCTCGATGCACGGTGCCGTACTCAACTCGGCGGCGATGCGGATGTTCAACATCACCGCCGAGACCGAGACGCCCCCCGGTGGCGTGATCGTGCGCAAGCCCGGCACCACCGAACCCGACGGCCTGGTCATGGAGACCGCATTCCTCCCGATCTTCGGCGCGATGCCCAAGCCCACCCAGGAGCAGGAAGTCGAGTGGAGCCGGGCGGGTCAAATGCTCTACGCCGCAGCCGGAATCACCACGGCGCATGAGGGCGCCACCCACGCTGCGGACGTGGAGCTAATCGTTCGCGCAGCGGCCGGCGGCGCCAGCCTGATCGATGTCGTGGCCTACCCGTTCATCTTGGAACTCGAGCAGGTGTTGGAGCACTACCCACCCCAGGTCTTCGGCAGCTACCACAACCGCGTCAAGCTGGGCGGCGTCAAAGTCACATTGGACGGCTCACCGCAGGGGCGGACGGCTTTCTTCACCACCCCCTACCTGGTCGATGGTCCCGACGGCCAGACGAATTGGTTTGGCGAGCTTGGCTTCTCCCAAGACACGGTCAATGGGTGGTTCAAGCGGGTATACGACCTTGGGCTGCCACTGGACATCCACGCAAACGGTGACGCGGCGATCGATGTGGCGCTGGCCGCACATGAGTTTGCCGCAGTCGATGATCTAACGAAGGACCGCCTCACGGTGATGGTCCATTCGCAGTTCGTCCGGGAGGACCAACTGGAGCGCTACGTGCGCTACAACATCATCCCCTCGTTCTTCACCCAGCACACCTTCTACTTCGGCGATGCCCATGTGGAACTGCGCGGAAAGACTCAGGCGGACTTCCTCTCCCCGATGCGTGCCGCAATAGACATGGGACTGCACCCGACGAATCACACCGATTTCGTCGTCACTCCGCTGGATCAGATGTTCGTCGTCTGGACGGCGGTGAACCGGGTATCACGAAGCGGCGCCGTCATCGGGTCAGATCAGCGGGTAACGCCACTGGAGGCACTAGAGGCAATCACGATCAACGCCGCAAGGCAATATCGCGAGGACAACCTGAAAGGTTCCATCCAGGTCGGAAAGTTTGCGGATCTGGTTCTGTTGGACGGCAATCCACTGACAGCAGACCCGATGGCCATCAAGGACATCAAGGTGGTCGAGACAATCAAGGAAGGCCAGACCATCTACCGCGCCTAAATGCGGACAATGCCTAGTGCGGACAATAGGGCCTGTACCGGAAATCTAGTTGTGAGGGGTGCACGTGGTCACGATCAGCCTTTGCATGATCGTCAGGGACGAGGGGCAGACACTCGGAAGGTGCTTGGAATCCGTTGCCGGCATCGCCGATGAGATCGTCATCGTTGATACCGGCTCCCAAGACGACACGAAAGGCGTGGCCGCCAAGTTCACCTCGCGGGTTCTGGACTTCGAATGGGTCGATGATTTTGCCGCGGCACGCAACTATTCGTTCACCTCGGCCACAATGGATTACTTGCTGTGGCTGGATGCCGATGACGTTCTGCTGCCCGCTGACCGGGCGAAGTTGCTTGACCTCAAGGGGACCCTGAATTCCGAAATCGATGCGGTGTCCATGCTGTATCACACGAATTTCGACGCCTCGAACAATGTCACCAGAAGCACTCGACGCTTGCGACTGGTGAAACGATCGAAGAACTTCACCTGGGTAGGGGTGGTTCACGAGGACCTCGAAAGCGCAAATCCTTATCAGTATCTGAACACCGACATCGTGGTGACGCACAGGAAAGACCTCAGCGAAGGCGAGCCGTCTCGGCGCAACCTGGAGATCATTGAGAACTACTTTGCCGGCGGTGGCGTCGTCCGGCCGACGGATATCTTCAACTACGCGCGCGAATTGCAGATGCACAAGGAGTTCGAGAAGGCGATTCCCCAGTACCTTCAGTTCCTGGACTCACCGGACGTGAAGCCTGAACTCGCTGTCTACGTGATGAATTCACTGGCGACCTGCTATTACATGAGCGGCGATCCGGACAAAGAGTGGGAGTGCACGCTCAAGTCGCTCGAATTCGACCTCCCCCGGCCCGAGTTCAGCTGCCGCTTCGGCGAACGCTTCCTCGCGCGGAACCGATTTCAGCAGGCGATCTTCTGGTACCAACTGGCCCTACAGAATCCCGGCGGTTCGAATGACTGGTTCGTCGACAGCCACCCCTTCACGACATGGCTCCCACACAAGCAGCTGGCACTCTGCTTCTATCAACTCGGCGACTTCCAACGCTCACTTCACCACAACATGATGGCGCGGACGTTCCTGCCCAACGACCCGGATATCGCGACAAACATCAAATTTCTTGAGGAGCAACTTCGCACGACTGGCACAACAACTCCGGCGAATCAGCCCTAGAAATTCAGGGCCCGGAATCGCCAGTCCAGCACCGGACGCCCGGTGCCGTCATCGGTCACTGCGAAGACGAGCGATCGCAGACTCAGCACACCGCCACGGCCGTTCGGCAGCGGTTCGGCCGCTTCGACATGCACTTCGCTGTAGAGGGTGTCACCCTCATGCACCGGTCCGGTGTGGTCGCATGAGGACCAGCCGAGCACCGTGGCGAGATTCGGCAACAGCCGACTCACCTGTGCCAAGGCCAAGCCGATAGTGTGTCCGCCGTAGACCAGGCGCTGCCCACCTACTCGTGAATCATGATGGGTAGCAGCGATATTCAATGTCAACCGTGCCAATTCAGGCGCCGAGCTGACCACGTCGCCGGTGCTGCGCAAAACCGTCCCGGCGATGTCGGGGTGAAAGTGTGGCGCCGGCACACGGCTACGGAAGGCTTCGGCATCCCAATCCGCGGTCGGATCGGGAACCTCCGCAGCACCCATGCCAATCTGCGAGAAATCATCGACATGTCCGGTATCTGCCTCGCCAGGGAAACCCGGACTGAGCGGCAACATGGCGCACCGGTAGAAGTCGAGTACCGGCCGGCGCTCTTGGTCGATGGTCGTCATCCGCAACGCGGCCACGCCGGTCGGCGCACGGCCCGCCTTGAGTTTGTTCTGCCGCAAGCCGACGACTTCGGTCTGGGTGGAAAGGCTGTCACCGATCACCGGAAAGCGACGGAAGGCCAAGCCGCGGTAGAACAGATTGGCCTTCACCCGTTGGGTGACAAGGGTGGACTGACCGATCGCCACATCGCAGACCAGCGCCGGATGGGCGAGTGCGGAACCGACACCGATGACTGCACCCGCGAGCCCGTCGTCCAGCGCCAGCCGCATCCGGTCGCCGAGTATCGACTGATGGGCGGCGGCAGCGCCGGACGTCAGTGTCATCGACGGTGCCCAATCAAAGACTTGGCCCACAGCCAGGTCGTCGAAATACGGCCCGCCAGCCTGTTGCACGCACCCAGACACAGTCACGGCTGCCATGCTGGCAGCTGACGGGTCCGGTATCAAATGTGGCGACAGGCAAATGGGTGACGGGTGGTTCATGAACCTGAACGACGAAGAAGCCATGCTGGTGGAAACGGTGGCGGCCTTCATCGACCGCGAAGTGAAGCCAACAGTCCGCGAACTTGAGCACGCCAACAGCTATCCCGAGGCGTGGATCGAGCAGATGAAGCGGATCGGCATCTACGGCCTGGCAATCAGTGAGATCTACGGCGGATCACCGGTATCAATGCCCTGTTATGTCGAGGTGACCCAGGAACTGGCCCGCGGCTGGATGAGTCTGGCCGGCGCCATGGGCGGTCACACCGTGGTCGCGAAGCTGCTGGAGAGCTTCGGCACCGACGAACAGAAGCGCGAATACCTGCCGGCGATGGCCACCGGGGCAATACGCGCGACGATGGCGCTTACCGAGCCGGCCGGCGGTTCGGATCTGCAAAGCATCACAACCGTTGCGCGACGTGACGGCGACATGCTAGTGATCAACGGCACCAAGACCTGGATTTCCAACGCCCGGCGGTCCGGCTTGATTGCGTTGCTGTGTAAGACCGATCCGCTGGCGACGCCGCGGCACAACGGCATCTCGGTGGTACTTGTCGATTCGGGATCACCTGGCCTGACGGTGTCGCGCGACCTACCCAAGCTCGGCTACAAAGGGGTGGAGACGTGCGAGTTGGCCTTCGACGACTGTCGGGTCCCGACCACTGCGATTCTCGGCGCGGAGCCCGGCAAGGGGTTCACACAGATGATGAAAGGTCTTGAAACAGGCCGGATACAGGTGGCTGCTCGCGCACTCGGCGTGGCCACAGCCGCACTCGAAGACTCACTGACCTATGCCCAGACCCGCGAGAGCTTCGGACAGCCGATCTGGAAGCATCAGTCGATCGGTAATTACCTGGCTGATATGGCGACGAAACTGACCGCGGCCCGGCAGCTAACCCGTTATGCGGCCGAACGTTTCGACAGCGGCGAACGCTGCGATATGGAAGCCGGAATGGCCAAGTTGTTCGCGTCCGAAGTAGCCATGGAGATCGCGCTCAACGCGGTGCGCATTCACGGCGGGTACGGCTATTCAACGGAATTCGACGTCGAACGTTACCTGCGTGATGCCCCACTGATGATCGTCGGCGAAGGCACCAACGAGATTCAGCGCAATGTCATCGCGGCACAATTAGTCGCCCGAGGCGGTATCTGAGGGCGCGGCTACTCAGCTCGCTTGAACCAGGCGACGATGTACATGACCATGGCCGCCGCCAACGCGATCAGGACCCACAGAACAATCGCTTCATCGACCCATGATCCGGGCGGCGGGTCACCGGGGAGAACTGATCGGATCGGTACGACCGAGAAAAGCATTGCGGCAAACCAGGTTCCGAAAGGCGGCTGGAACTTCTTTCTGCCGATCAGCATTTCGATGGCGACGAACAGTGCCAGCGCGGGCAGGGACACCAGCACCAAGCAGATTCCGATGATCAGCGCCAACGGGCCTCGGGACCGCCAGAAGGTGATCGTGGCGTTGTCGTCCTCGCTAACCGGATTGGTGGCGGATGACGAGCGGTCGGCGCGAATATCCCACCCGTACAGCGAGCCGAACACTTCGACCCGTGACGGCACATAATGCCGCGCGTCACCCGTGCCAACGAATACCTCGGCAACGATGGTTTTGGTGGTGTACGTATCGAAGGGCCATCTGTTGGCGTCCCCGGTAGCCAACATCGAGGTCGTCGTTCGCTGTGGCGTATGGCCCGCCGGGTTGTTGATTTCGCCGAAATCTGTTGATGGATAGAGGCGTACGGTGATGTCGGTGTTGAGCACACCGAACTCATCCAGGTATTTCTTTTCCGGGATCACCAGCACGTTGGTTTCAACCCTGTTGTCCAACGGGTGAATCGAGGCCATCTCGAGAAGGACCACTGTCTCGCTGGAGGTATTCAGATCACCCGGTGTCACCTCATGGGCGTGCCGGTCGAGCCAGAAGTAGCCCACCAGGGAGCCAAAGTAGATCGCCAGGATGGCAAGAACCGTGCCGATAGGCCGGATCCTGCCCGACTTCTTGCGCTGCTGCTGCGGCGGTTGGAGTTGATCAGGAGGTCGGATTGCGTCCGTCGCCACTCCTAGCCCAGCCGTTGTTTGAGGGCTTCGAACTCGTCTTTGACACTGGTCGGCAGCTTCTCACCGACGAACTCGAACCACTCTTCGATCAACGGCAACTCGGCACGCCATTCATCCGGATTGACTTTCAGTGCCTCGGCGACATCGCCGGCGTCAACATCCAAGCCGGCCAAGTCGATCTCGTCGGCTTCCGGCACGATCCCGATCGGAGTTGTCGCACCACTGGCGGTGCCTTCGACCCGCTCGACGACCCACTTCAGTACGCGGCTGTTCTCGCCGAATCCCGGCCACAGGAATCGGCCATCCCCGCCGCGACGGAACCAGTTGACGAAGAAGATCTTCGGCAGCTTCGACTCGTCCGAATTCTTGCCGAGGTCGATCCAGTGCTGGAAGTAGTCACCGACGTTGTAACCGATGAACGGCAGCATCGCCATCGGGTCGCGGCGCACGGTACCGACCGTGCCTTCGGCAGCGGCAGTCTGCTCGCTGCCCAGGGTCGCGCCGATGAATACGCCGTGCTGCCAGTCGCGGGCCTGGGTCACCAACGGGACGGTGGTCTTGCGGCGACCACCGAACAGGATCGCCGAAATCGGCACACCCCGCGGGTCGTCCCATTCCGGAGCCAGAGTCGGGCATTGCGACATCGGCGTGCAATAACGCGAATTCGGATGCGCCGCCTTTTCAGCCGAGTCCGGGGTCCAATCTTCGCCCGTCCAATCGATGAGGTGCTGGGGATCCCCCTCGAGACCTTCCCACCAGACACCGTTGTCGTCAGTCAGCGCGACGTTGGTGAACACCGTGTTGCCCTCTTCGATGGTCTTCATCGCGTTGGGGTTCGAGTCCCAGTTGGTCCCCGGTGCCACCCCGAAGAAACCGAACTCGGGATTGACGGCATAAAGCCGGCCGTCCTCGCCGAATCGCATCCAGGCGATGTCGTCGCCGAGGGTCTCGGCGCGCCAGCCGGGGATAGTCGGCTGAAGCATCGCGAGGTTGGTCTTGCCGCACGCCGACGGGAACGCGGCGACGACGTAATACGCCTTGTTCTCCGGAGAGATCAGTTTGAGGATCAGCATGTGCTCGGCCAGCCAGCCCTCGTCACGGGCCATGGCCGAGGCGATCCGCAGCGAGTAGCACTTCTTGCCGAGCAGAGCGTTGCCGCCATAACCGGAACCAAAGCTCCAGATCTCCCGACTCTCCGGAAAATGCGTGATGTATTTGGTGTCGTTGCACGGCCACGGAACGTCGGCCTGCCCGTCCTCCAAGGGTGCCCCGAGAGAATGCAACGCCTTCACGAAGAAGCCGTCGTCACCCAACTTGTCCAGGGCCTCCTGGCCCATCCGAGTCATGGTGCGCATCGAGACGACGACGTATTCGGAGTCGGTGATCTCCACCCCCAGCTTGGGGTCATCGGCGCCCAGCGGCCCCATACAGAACGGCACCACGTACATCGTCCGGCCCCGCATACAGCCGCGGTAAAGGTCGGACATGATCGACCGCATCTCTGCGGGATCCATCCAATGGTTCGTGGGTCCGGCGTCAATCTCCCGCTCGGAGCAGATGAACGTGCGGGATTCGACGCGGGCCACATCCGACGGCGCTGACCGGGCCAGGTACGACGTCGGGTGCGTCGCCTCGTTCAGTTTGATGAAGGTCCCAGCCTCAACCAGCTCGTCGCATAGGCGCTGGGACTCCTCCTCGGAACCGTCAGCGAAAACCACTCGATCGGGTTGCGTGAGTTCCGCCACCTCCTGGACCCAGGCAAGCAGGCCCTCATGTTTGGTGGGTGCGGTGTCCAGACCGGGAATGATCGCTGACGTCATCACTACTCCTGCTTCGGTTTCCTGCCAGGACGCAGGACTTATTCCGCATATCGCGGACGGTCTTCCCTTAGAAATCCAAGGTTAACGCGAGCGTCGAATCGGCCGTTAGTCGGGATTATCTCCGATCGTTCACAGCAGGGGTCCAGGAATCGGCGAGCTGGGTTCGCACAGCAGCCAACGCGCGGGTTATTGCCGGAAGCTCGCGGTCGCGAATGGCTCCTGCTCTCGCCCTCCTGAGCCCATGCTCACGAATGTTCCGATCGATGACTGCCACCTCTTCGTCGGCCTTCGCACTGTCAATCGCGTCCTGCTCGGCGACGGCAGAACTCCACGCCACATCAGCCGCCAAGACCCAGTTCGCGACCCGTTCTTCCATCTCCGCGCGGAGGCACACGGTGACCTCGCCAATCCATCGGTCAAGCACCGAACGCTGGTGCACCAACGCCCTGGTGCGGACCACCCACAGCGCCAAGGCAGTACCGACCGCCACGCAGCCGATTGCTCCTGCCATCGTCCAGCCCGGCGCCAGACCGGACAGCAGTCGGCGCAGCGTCAGTGCCACTCCCAGTCCGAAGCTCGCGCCGACCACTGACGCCAGCCGCGCCTCCAATCGACCGGATCGCACCGGCATCTTCGGCATCTCCGCCACACCCGCCGGCGCGGCCGGAATCGTGACGGCAGCCACACCGAGTTCGCCGGCAACGTCCGCGAAATACCGGGAACAATCTCGATCGACGTCGGCCGCGACGGCCCACACCCGCAGTTGCACCTGTCGGGTGAACGAATCCCGAGTCCGAGCGGTCACCACGTCCGAGGACCCCTCCTTTGCGGCCCCCTCCTCTGCGGCCCCCTCCTCTGCGGCCCCCTCCTCTGCGGCCCTCTGTAATTCCGACCGGACCGCGGCGCAGCGGTTGCGCGCCATGCCAGACACCTGTACTCGGGCCCGTTGGATCCTGCTTCGCAGGGCGATGGCCTGTCCGGATTTGGCCAGCCGCCGGGTACGAAGCACCTCATTGCGTTGAGCGCGTAGCGCTGCCAGCCCAGGCGGGTCGCCGTCGGCTTCTCGATCCAACTGGCTGGCCCGCCCTGCCAACCAGACCTGCCACACCCGCAGCCGGTTCCGCCGCGGCAAGTCACCGGCACCCAATGCGGTACGCAGCAACTCGGCCAACTCACCTACCTCTGGCGCTCCCAAGTCCGGAGCGGCCGCCACCCCTACCCACGGCACGGGGTCGTGACGATCGCCACGCCGGTCCGTTAGCTCCCGGTTCGCAGCGAGGACGTCCCGCCACGTGCGGTGCACATCAATTTTGGACACCACCCCGGCAACTAGGTCGGTACCAGCCATGGCGGAATCGAGCAGCTGACAATCAGCCGGGGTCAGTGGCGCAGTCGCCGACGTGACAAAGACAACCGCTATCGGCAGTTCGCCGTCGGTCGACTGTTCGGTGAAGCGCTGCTCCGGGAGTTCGGTTCGCAGTGCGCTGACCACACTCGTGACACCGCTGAGCGCAGGACCCGTGACTAAGACGGCATCACGGCGAACACTCGGGGGAACCGAAAGGCCGGACACCACCGATGCGATCGCGATGTCGACAGCGGCTTCCCCCGTCACCGCCGCTCCGTCACTGCGAGGCCTCCGGGACGCCCCCGGAACGAGACCAAAGCCGGAGCGAGCCCCGAACGATGTCGGCGGCACACATCCGATGCAGCGTCGTCACGGGTCCCTGTGAATAGATCTGCCAGCGCACAGCTCGGCGCAGATGGGTCACAGAGGCCACTTCGCCAACGTCGATCCCGGCGGCCTGGACTACGTCCATCGCTGCGGCCATCCGGGCCAGCACGATCTCGTCGCCGCTGAGCGCCTCAGCAATCAGTTCTCCTCGCGGGGCGACCGACAACTCCGCCAATGCCGGCGCTGTGCCCAGAATTCGCCGGTAGTAGATCGCCGCAGCGGTTCGCTGGATCTCAGCAAGCAGTAGATCCACCCCGCTCGCCCGGCGCAACGCTGCGATGACGGCCGAACGGTCAGCCCCGTCGCGAACTGCCCGCACACCGGAGGCGATGCCGAACAGATCCAATTCGGTCAGCAGTCTCGACCGCATCTCCACCGGCAGTCGGTGCGGCCCATCCACAAAACCGTCGACGGATCGGAGGTCGCCCGGTTCCGACGCCAGCGTCTGGAGTGCTTCGAGCAGCGCACCGTCGATAACTGAGCCATCCGTGGCGGCAACGGCTAGCAATGCGGCCAGCGGAACGGTCGGGACGCCCGTCTGATCCCCGATCCGTCGACAGCGCTCTGCCGCTGTTGCCATCGGCCCGACACCGCCGAAGCCGGTGAGATCCGCCTTGTTCAGTACCGCCATACAAGGCCGTGGCGAATCCGCGAGGGCGGCGCGATCCTCCTGCTTCAGCACTTCGGTGAGTACGTGGATGTCCAGCTCAGAACTCGCACCGTCGCCGAAGACAACGCCAACTCCCCGAAGAACCCGAGCCACCGTGCGGCAGCCCGCACCAGCGCGGCCACGAACGCCCACCCGTAGCGGCGCGCGCAAACCATCGACAAGCCCAGCAAGTCTTCGCTCACCTGTTTCACCGGCAATGCGGGCCAAGGCTCCGGAGAACGCCGCATGGCCTGGCATCCGTGGAGGATGGCATTGGACGCGGCTCACTGCCAGTCAGTCGGCCAGTCAGCCACTACCAGGCAAAGGCAACTGTTGGGTATCAATCTCGCCTGTGGTGCGAGCACACCGGCGTTCATGGGCCAACATGTACGGATGCACGCGCAGCGCGATGCCGGCCACCTCGGCTCCGGCTCGGCCGAAACACACGCCGCGCAGCATCTCTACCCACGCGTCACCAGCTTCCGCTCGCGCCGGTCCACCCTGAACGACGCGCAACAGGAGACGTGGGACCGGCTGTGGCCCCGCTTAGGCACACAGGCACGGCCCCAGGCCGGCATCGATCCTGATCCCACGCCGGCGCAGCCATGTGACACGTCCTCGTGGTTCGGCCGGAAGGCCCCGATCGTGCTGGAGATCGGCTGCGGTACCGGCACCTCGACATTGGCGATGGCTCAGGCGGAACCCGATATCGACGTCGTCGCCGTCGAGGTCTACCGACGCGGCTTGGCTCAACTGCTCAGCGCCATCGATCGCGCAGACGTCGCCAACATCAGGCTCGTCCGCGGCGACGGATTGGATGTTCTCGAGCGGATGTTCGCTCCCGCCAGTCTGACCGGAGTCCGGGTGTTCTTTCCCGATCCGTGGCCCAAATCACGCCACCACAAGCGTCGTCTGCTGCAACAACAAACAGTCGCTTTGATCGGCGAGCGCCTACGGCCCGGCGGCGTTCTGCACGCGGCCACCGACCACGCCGGCTACGCCCGGCAGATCGCCGAAACGGGTGACGCCGAGCCACAGCTGCGCCGGGCCGAGCCGGGCGAGGACCTACCGATCTCCGTCCAGCGCCCGATCACTAAATACGAGACAAAGGCCCAGCAGGCCGGCAGCCCGGTCACCGAACTCCTCTGGGTGAGGAAGCAATGAGCCTGATCGACGAACAAGCGATACCCCACGAAGCCGCTGTCCGCACCCCGGTTGCCGGTGAGGATTCCAGTCCGGGCCGCACGACCCAGCGGGTGCTATTGGTCTGGGACGCCCCCAACCTCGACATGGGTTTGGGGTCCATCCTTGGCGGCAGGCCGACGGCGGCACATCGTCCTCGTTTCGATGCGCTCGGCCGCTGGCTGTTAGCCCGTACCGCCGAGCTGGCCACTGAGTTGGCCGCCGAGTTGGACGTGGACCGGCCCGGGGTCGGTCTGGAACCGGAAGCGACGGTATTCACCAACATCGCCGCTGGGAGTGCCGATGTCGTCCGGCCCTGGGTCGAGGCGTTGCGCAATGTGGGGTTCGCTGTCTTCGCCAAGCCGAAGATCGACGAGGACAGCGACGTCGACAGTGACATGTTGGCCCACATTGAGCTACGCCGCCGCGAAGGCCTTGCGGCCGTGCTCGTCGCCTCGGCGGACGGGCAGGCATTCCGGGCTCCGCTGGAAGACCTCGCAAGGGGCGGTACGGACGGCGGCATCAAGGTCAGCGTGCTTGGATTTCGCGAACATGCCAGCTGGGCGTTAGCGTCGGATACCTTGGAGTTCATCGACCTGGAGGACATCCCCGGTGTATTCCGTGAGGCATTACCGCGAATAGGTCTAGATTCGCTGCCGGTGCAAGGTGCGTGGCTGCAGCCCTTCCGGCCACTGTCCTCGCTACTGACATCGCGCGTCTGAACAGGATCTAGTTAGGAGCTTACGTGTTCGCCTGGTGGGGTCGAACTGTGTACCGATTCCGGTACATCGTGATCGGGGTAATGGTCGCGCTGTGCATCGGTGGCGGCATCTACGGCATGAGCCTCGGCAAGCATGTCACTCAGAGCGGTTTCTACGACGAGGGCAGCCAATCCGTCCACGCCTCGCTCATTGCCGACGCGACGTATGGCCGCGACACGTCCGGCCACGTCATCGCCATCTACACCGCTCCGGACGGTAAGACCGTCGACGATCCGCAGTTCACCAAGAAGATTCTCGACAATCTCGCTCAAGTCGAAAAGGATCATCCCGATCAGATCCTGCGCACGATCGGCTACTTCAAGGCTCCCGAACTACTGCACAACATGGCCGACGCTGACAAGCAGCATGCCTTCATGTCGATCCAGCTCAAGGGCAACGACGACGACACGATTCTGAACAACTTCAAGGTAGTCAAGGACGACTTCCACCCCGAAGGCGTCAACGTGAAACTGGCGGGCCTTCAACCGCTGGCAAACGAATTGACCGGCACCATCGGCGAAGACCAGCAGCGTGCCGAGGTGGCCGCCATTCCCTTGGTGGCGGTCTTGCTGTTCTTCGTCTTCGGCGGCGTGATCGCGGCCAGCCTCCCGGCGATCATCGGTGGTCTGTCCATCATGGGCGCGCTGGGCATCATGCGACTGGTAGCCGAGTTCGCACCTGTGCACTTCTTCGCCCAACCCGTGGTCACATTGATCGGCTTAGGCATCGCCATCGATTACGGCTTGTTCATCGTCAGCCGATTTCGAGAGGAACTCGCCGAGGGTTACGACACCGAGGCCGCCGTCCGCCGGACGATCATGACGGCGGGTCGCACGATCGTCTTCTCGGCGGTGATCATCGTGGCGTCGTCGCTACCGCTTCTGCTATTCCCGCAAGGCTTCCTCAAATCCATTACTTACGCTTTGATCGCCTCGGTCATGCTGTCGGCGATCCTTTCGATCAGCGTGCTGGCCGCCATCTTGGCCATCCTCGGGCCGAACGTCGACGCTCTAGGGGTTAGCACCCTCCTGCGGGTGCCGTTCTTGCGGAACTGGTCGGTGTCACGCGCGATCATCACCTGGCTGGCCGAGAAGACCCAGAAGACCAAGACTCGTGAAGAAGTAGAGAACGGTTTCTGGGGCAAGCTGGTCAATCGGGTGATGAAGCGGCCGATCCTGTTCGCCGTCCCGATCACGATCATCATGATTCTGCTGATAATCCCGGTCGGGAAACTGTCCCTGGGAGGCATCAGCGAGAAGTACCTCCCGCCCAGTAACTCCGTGCGTCAGGCGCAGGAGGAGTTCGACAAAACGTTCCCCGGCTTCCGCACCGAGCCCATAACCCTGGTCATGCAAAGCACCGACGGCGACCCGGTAACCGATGCACAAGTCGCCGAGGTCCGCAGCAAGGCGATGGCGATCAGCGGCTTCACCGACCCGGACAACAACCCCGACGCGATGTGGAAAGAACGCTCCTACCTCGACGGAGCGTCGAAGAACCCGTCCGTTCGAGTGATTCAGAACGGGCTGGTGAAACGCAACGAGGCGGCGAAGAGAATCGCGGATCTGAGATCGATCACGCCCCCGAGAGGCGTCTCGCTGTACGTGGGCGGCACACCCGCGCTGGAACAGGACAGCATCCACAGTCTGTTCGCCAAGTTCCCACTCATGGTGCTGTTGCTGATCACTACGACGACCATCCTGATGTTCTTGGCGTTCGGGTCATTGGTGCTGCCGATAAAGGCGGCATTGATGAGCGCGTTGACCCTCGGGTCGACGATGGGTGTGCTGACCTGGATGTTCGTCGACGGCCACGGTTCCGGGCTGATGAACTACACACCGCAA
Organism: Mycobacterium sp.; assembly: GCA_965279745.1. Lineage (GTDB taxonomy): Bacteria > Actinomycetota > Actinomycetes > Mycobacteriales > Mycobacteriaceae > Mycobacterium. The sequence goes on along the minus strand of OZ257262.1, from coordinate 3,443,553 downwards.
CCGCTGATGGCGCCAATGATCGGTCTGATCGTCGCGGTGATCTACGGGCTTTCCACGGACTACGAAGTCTTCCTGGTGTCCCGCATGGTCGAAGCCCGCGAGCGTGGCATGTCCACCACCGAGGCCATCCGGATCGGCACCGCCACCACCGGCCGGCTGATCACTGCGGCCGCATTGGTGCTGGCGGTTGTGGCAGGCGCATTCGTGTTCTCCGACCTGGTGATGATGAAGTACTTGGCGTTCGGCCTGCTCATCGCGCTGCTGCTGGACGCGACGATCGTCCGTATGTTCCTGGTGCCGGCGATCATGAAGCTCCTCGGCGATGACTGCTGGTGGGCACCACGCTGGATGAAGCGACTGCAGAACAAGATGGGTCTCGGCGAGATTCACCTGCCCGACGAACGCCCACGGCAGATGGTTGGGGCAACGGTCGGGGCGGCGGTTGGGGCGGCGGTTGGGGCGACGTCGGCCGCGACGGCCGGCGCCGACGCTGCAGCGCAGAATTTGCGCCGCTCAATGCACGAGCCCACCCATCCCGGCAGCGAGGGCAGAGCACTGCCCCGCGCGGTTGGACCTGGCGATAGCCAGCCGCCCCCCGCGCGACGACAACCACCGCCATCGGCGGCCGGGACCAGCCGGATGCCCGACCCGGGCATCCAAGCGCCGACTGATGAAGCACCGACCACCCGCTTTGCGGCGGCCAGGAACGTCGTCAAGAACGCGGTGACCCATGCCACCGCTGCAACGCAGCGCCTGAATCGGCCTGCGTCGGACGCGCCCGCGCCGGACCGCGAGATCGAGTCGTGGCTCGGCGAGCTAAGGACGGGCGAGACGCCCCCGTCGCCCCCGCCAAGCCAGCCGACCGTTCCGGTGGGCGGTACTGACGCCGCCGAGACCACCGCGATCCCTGCGCAACCCGATCCGGCCAGCATCTCCGCCGATGAGACTCGGGCGATCCCGGTGAGCCGGCCCGATCGCGGCGACACCGAGGTGGCGACCGAGAAGCTCAACTCTCGCGGCGCGAAGGAGAGCGGGGACGATCAGCCTGTCAGCGCACAGGATCTGCTGCGTCGTGAGGGTCGCCTCTAGCGGGCTGGAGTTCCGCAGCTTCCTCCGCAGCCTCTTCGTCAGGGTCGGCGGCCACTAGTACGCGGATCGCACTGTTGAGGAACGCAACGGCTGGAACGGCGAGCAAGGCACCGCCAATACCGGCCAGCACGGCACCGATAGCGATTGCCAGCACGACCGCCAGCGGGTGTATCGAGACCGCCCGCCCCATGACCAACGGCTGCAGGACATGGGCCTCTAGTTGCATGACCCCGATGACCACCCCGAGGGTGATCAGCCCGTAGACCCAGCCCTTTGCGAGCAGTGCCACCACGACGGCCACCGAACCGCTGAGTACCGCGCCAACCAGTGGGATGAACGCCCCGAGGAAGACAAGCGACGCCAGCGGCAGTGCGAGCGGCACACTCATGATTGCCAGGCCGGTACCGATTCCGACCGCGTCGACCATAGCCACCAGGAAGGTTGCTCGGGCATAGCCGATCAACGATTTGAATCCGGCACGCCCCGCTGTGCGTACCCGGTCCCGCGACGCCACCGGGATGATCTTGGTGACGAATGAGTAGATGTCGCGGCCACCCTGCAGCAGGAAAATCAGGGTGAAAAACATCAGCAGCGCACCCGTAACGATCTCAGTCAGTGTCGCCGCGGTCGACAGCGCCCCGCTGGTCAGCTTCTCCTGGTTGTGCTGCAGAGCGGTGATGGCAGTGTTTCCCGCACTGTTGATCTGGTCACGACTCAGATGCAGCGGTCCTTCCACCAGCCACAGCCGGAGGCTGTCGATGCTCCGGGTTACCTGTTGGACCAGATCCGGCAGGCCCGAAATGAATTGGCTCACAACGAAAGTGAGGATTCCGCCGAACACCGCCGCACCGCCGAACAACACCAGCGCCACAGCGCCACCACGGGGAACCCGATGGCGGTCCAGCCAATCGACGGCCGGCAACAGCAGCGCGGTCACCATGGTCGCCAGCGCGACAGGAATGAAAATGACCTCGAGTTGCCACAGCCCCCAGAGCACGATCACTACGGCCAGTGCGATCACTAAGAGTCGCCAGCACCACGCCGCCGTCTTGCGCACCAGTGGGTCGACTGAATCGGAGTCAAGAGCGCGGCTGCCCGGCATCCGCTCAGACTAACCGCGTTGAACACGCCTGCTGACGAGCTGCACGGTTACCCTGAACTTCGTGTCCTACGACGCGTCGGCCGGTGCCGCCCGCGAGGGCCAGGGGTTTCCCGCGCGCGGGAAGTACTGGTGGGTCCGCTGGGCAGTGATCGCCGTCGCGCTGATCGTGCTCGCCGTCGAGGCCACCTTGGTGTGGGATCAGCTCGCCAAAGCCTGGGCAAGCCTGATCTCCGCGAACTGGGCTTGGGTGCTGGCGGCGATTGCTGCCGCCATGTTGTCGATGCACAGCTTCGCGCAAATTCAGCGGACCCTGTTGTGGTCGGCCGGCGTCGAGGTACAGCAGTGGCGCTCAGAGGCAGCCTTCTACGCAGGCAATGCCTTGAGCACCACGATCCCCGGCGGACCCGTACTGTCGGCCACCTTCGTCTACCGCCAGCAGCGCATGTGGGGCGCCTCGCCGGTGGTGGCGTCCTGGCAGCTAGTGATGTCCGGCGCCCTGCAGGTCGTCGGGCTGGCGCTGCTCGGGCTGGGCGGCGCATTCATGCTGGGAGCCAAGAACAACCCGTTCTCGTTGCTGTTCAGCCTCGGCGGCTTCGTGGCATTGCTGCTCCTGGCCCAGGCGGTGGCCAGCCGACCGGAGCTCATCGACGGTATCGGCGCCAAGGTCCTGCGCTGGGTCAACTCAGTTCGGGGCAAGCCCGCCGATACCGGCTTGCGGCGCTGGCACGAAACCCTCCAGCAGTTGGAATCGGTCAGCCTCAGCCGGCGTGCACTGAGCACGGCGTTCGGCTGGTCGATGTTCAACTGGATCGCGGACGTGGCATGCCTGGCGTTCGCCGCCTACGCCGCCGGCGGCCATCCGTCGCTGGCGGGCGTGACCGTTGCCTACGCGGCCGCGCGCGCGGTCGGCGCGATCCCCCTGATGCCGGGCGGATTGCTCGTCGTCGAAGCCGTGCTCGTGCCGGGCCTGGTATCCAGCGGCATGACACTTCCGGACGCGATCTCAGCGATGCTGATCTACCGGCTGGTCAGCTGGATCTTCATCTCCGCCATCGGATGGGTGGTGTTCTTCTTCATGTTCCGCACTACCGAGGCACTACATCCGGAGACGGTGATCGACGAGCTCGCCAGCCAGGAACTCGCCGAAACAGCGTTGCAGGGTCCACCGCCAGATCCCGACGACGAAGGCAACCGCCGTGCCAACCCGAACTGACATCCGGCCTGCTGCGCTGGCACTCATTGCAGACATCGTCGCGATCCTGGTGTTCTGCGCCATCGGACGCCGTAGCCATGCCGAGGGCGTCACCATCTCCGGTGTCGCCGACACGGCATGGCCATTCCTATCCGGCGCTGCGATCGGTTGGCTGCTGTCCCGGGGTTGGCGACGACCGACCGCGCTGGTACCCACCGGGGTCACCGTCTGGGTCGCTTGCGTCGCGGTCGGAATGGCGCTTCGCAAGGCCGATTCACAAGGTGTCGCAACAAGTTTCATTATCGTGGCGGCTGTGGTGACAGCACTCCTGCTGCTCGGCTGGCGCGCCATCGCCGGCGCCGTCAGGAGGCCCCGAAGTCCTCGTTAGCCCAATGGTCTAGGCGGGATCGCCTCGTGCGCCGTCGACACCGTGACGGTGACCCGCAGACCGCCTAGCGGTCCGTCCGACAGTTCGATATCGCCACCGTGTAGCGCTGCCTGTTGCGCGACCAAGGCCAGCCCGAGGCCGGACCCGCCCATGGTGGCGGTACTGCCGCGGGCAAAGCGGCCCAGCACCGATTCGTGTTCGCGGACCGGCAGCCCACGGCCGTCGTCATCGACGATGATCGTCAGCCACGAGCCGTGCCGGTTTGCCCGCAGCACGATCCGGGTGGCCCGCCCGTGCGTGATCGCATTGCGAACCAGGTTGTCCACCGCCAGGCGCAGTCCAGTCGGCCAACCCCACACGGTGCCTGCGTTGTCCGATTCCACCAAGATGTCGACCGAGTCATCCGATCGCGTGTTCTCCTGCGCGACCCGGTCGAGCAGTTCGGCCACATCAATCGGTTCCCGATCCTCGGCGCGGGCCAGATGCCCGGAGGCCAACTGCCCAAGGGCAGTGATGATGGCCTCGACCCGACGCTGGGCGCGGGACAGGTCCGCCACCACCTCAGCGCGCTCATCTGTCGGCAGATCGTGGATTCGCAAGGTGTCCAGATCAGCGCGCATTGCTGTCAGCGGGGTCCGAAGTTCATGTGCAGCGCTCGCGGCGAAATCCTGCGCGGTCTGCAGCGAGTTCGTCATTGCGATCTGTGCATCGGCCAGCCGGCCCACCATTTGCGCCATCGCCACCGACAGGTCCTCGGCTTCCCGGGAACCACGCACCAGTTCGATGTGATCAGTGCCCGCTTCGAACCGCCTCGTCTGTTCGGTGAGCCGGCGCAGCGGCCGGATAGCCGGGCCGGCGAGCAGCCAGGCCAAACCGGCCGCGAACAACACCGAGAGCACGCCTATCGCTACGTAGAGCGGAATCTTCGAGCGGTTCAGTAGGACGCTGTCGGCTCTGATGCCCACCGATACCCAGAGACCGCCCGATTCTTCGACAGGGACGGTTCGCACTCGGTAGTCGACGCCGTCGACGTCGACCGTCTGGGTGCCGGGCTGCAACGACGGCAGTTCACCGCCGCGCGAGAAGACAACCTGCCCAGTCGACCGGGACCGGCCGGTCGTCAGCTCCCCAGGCCTGCTGTCTTCCGACTTCCCGGGATATGGGCTGGCGTCGATGATCGAATCAAGTCGCCGATCAAGCTGCATCGCATCGTTGTTGGCGAGCACAAAGGAGGTCATGCCCGCGAACACCGCAACCACGATCGCGGCTGCCAGTGCAGCGGCGATAGCCACCCTGGTGCGTAGCGAGACACTGCGCCGTAGCCATTTCACGAGCCACTTCTCGCTGACATTACGGCTCGTAGCGGAGCACGTACCCGATGCCGCGCACTGTGTGAATCACGCGTGTTACGCCATCCCGCTCCAGCTTTCGCCGCAGATAGCTGATGAACACGTCCGCAACATTGGTGTCGACTTCGAAGTCGTAGCCCCACACCAACTCGAGCAGTCGCTGCCGGGACAACACCACACCAGAGTTCTCGGCCAGAACGGCAAGCAGGTCGAACTCTCGCTTGGTCAGCTCGATCCGCTCCCCGTTGACGAAGACCAACCGTCGCGCGGTATCGACCGTCAGCGGGCCGATCATAAGCGCGTCCGATCCTTCATTGGAGTGCGCCGCCCGGCGAAGCAGGGCATTGAGGCGCGCCGCCAGTTCACCAAGGTCGAAGGGCTTGGTCAGGTAATCGTCAGCTCCGGCTTCCAGTCCGGCAATCCGATCGTTGACCGTGTCGCGCGCCGACAGCACGCAGATGGGGATGTCATTGCCCACGGCCCGAAGCGCCGTCACCACGGCAACGCCATCAAGCTCCGGCATCTGCACGTCGATCACCAGAGCGTCGTGGTTTTCATTGGCGAGAAGCCGCAAGGCTTCTTTGCCGTTGGCCGCGACGCGGACGTCGAACCCCGAGTGCCGCAATCCGCGTGCTACCGACGTTCGAACATCCGGGTCGTCGTCGACCATCAAAACGGTGCGGCCCGTGCTTTCTTCAGCCGGCCGCTGCCCAACTCGCACTGCTGCTTACGGCTGCGGGAGGTCGTCGGCGCCACCGCAGCGGCTCTTCAGATCGACCAACGGCTGCCGGATACCAGTCAGGTCCGTCTTCGTTTGCGGGTTGGCGTCGAGGTACTGCTTGACCTGCGTCCGGATGGTGTCGCGCGGGGAGCCCTCCAGCCCGGTGAAGAAGTCATTGACGTCGGGGTGGGTGAAGAGATACGCGGACGTCGACGCTGACACACCCGCAGCCACACCAGCCAGGTCGGCGGCCGTGCAGTTTGGGGGCGGATCGGCCAGCGCAGAGGGCGCCGCGGCAAAAAGTGCGCCGACGACAGCGCCCGTGCCGATCGCTCCAATAACCGCGCGACGGGCAAGACGGGCATTTTGCAACATGCTCGGACTCCTTATTTAGGACAGGCATTCGACAGCTGCGAAAGCTGATAAAGACAGCTAAGCAGAATTACCGGCGACATTGCCACCTGCGGTCACTACATTACGGAATCCCACATCTCAACCCGCTGGTCAACAGGTCTCAAATGGGCCAAGGGGCCGATCACCTGAGGTCTGCTCGCAGCTATCTGCGGTACGCTCGCAACCACGCAATTCAGGGAAAATGCGGGGAGATCGACATCCAGCAGTTCATGTTGCGCCTCAGCAGCAACCTGCGCAGATTCCGCTGGCTAGTTTTCGTTTGTTGGCTGGCGCTCGTCGTGCCGGCGCTGTGGCTGGCGCTGACCCAGTCCAACCACCTCACCGGTGGTGGCTTCGAGGTGGCCGGGTCTCAGTCACTGCACGTGCAATACCAACTTGAGGACCATTTCCCCGAGCAGGGCGCCTCGCCACTGGCCTTGGTCGCTGCTCCCCGCGCCGACGCCAGCTACGACGACATGAACGCCGCCGTGGCGCGCCTTGAGCGAGCGGCCAAGGAAGTCCCGAGCGTGTCGGTCGTCCCCAACCCGGCACAGCCCGCCCCGGCACCGGACCGGCCGTACGTGGTTTCGCTGCGACTGGACTTCAACAACACCGGCGCGGTCGACGTCGCTCGCCAGCTCCGGGAGAAAGTCGGCGTCAAAGGTGACGAACCGGGGCTGACCGACAACGGCCGGGTGCGGCTTTACGTGATCGGGCAGGGCGCGCTCGGCGCAGCCGCGCAGACCAGTACCAAGCACGACATCGCCGCTGCCGAGCGCTGGAATCTCCCGATCGTTCTGATCGTTCTGGTCGCGGTGTTCGGCTCCCTGGCCGCGGCGGCGATACCGCTGGCGCTGGGGATCTGCACGGTGGTCGTGACGATGGGCATCGTCTATCTGTTGTCCACCATCACGACGATGTCGGTATTCGTCACGTCGACGGTGTCGATGTTCGGCATCGCGCTCGCGGTGGACTACTCGCTTTTCATCCTGATGCGGTATCGGGAGGAGTTGCGCGCCGGTCGCGATCCGCAGCAGGCCGCCGACGCTGCGATGGCCACCTCGGGCCTCGCCGTCGTGCTGTCCGGTCTGACGGTGATCGCGTCGCTCACCGGCATCTATCTGATCAACACCCCTGTCCTGAGGTCGATGGCCACCGGGGCGATCCTCGCCGTCGCCGTCGCCGTGCTGACGTCGGCCACGCTGATCCCCGTCGTGCTGGCCACCTTTGGGCGCGCTGCGGCCAGACGTTCGTCGCTACTGCATTGGACGCGCCATCCGGATTCGGCCCAGTCCCGATTCTGGACGCGGTGGGTCCGCGAAGTGATGCGACGCCCGTGGCTGTCTGCCGCAGCGGCAACGGCTTTCCTACTAGTCCTTGCCGCGCCTGCATTCTCGATGGTGCTGGGCAACAGCATGCAACGGCAGTTCCCCTCGTCCCACGAAATCCGTGGCGGCATCGCCGCAGCGGCAGAGGCCCTGGGTCCCGGAATCCTCGGCCCCGTGCGAGTGCTGGTCACCTTCCCAGGCGGCCCCGACGGACTGGCGTCCGCTCCGAAGAACGCCGAAGCACTCAGTGCCATCAGTACCGAGATCGCGCAGTCGCCCAACGTCGTCTCGGTTGCAGCACCGGTGTTCGCCAACGACAACAGCAGCGCGCTGATCTCGGCGGTGCTGTCGGTGGACCCCGAAGACCTCGCCGCCCGCGACAGCGTCGCCTGGATGCGGACACACCTGCCGATGGTTCCAGCGGCTGAGGGGGCCCGGATCGACGTCGGTGGCCCGACAGCGCTGATCAAGGATTTCGACGATCAGGTGTCGAGGACCCAGCCACTGGTGTTCTTCTTCGTCGCATTGATCGCCTTTGTGATGCTGCTGATCTCCATCCGATCGGTGTTCCTGGCCCTCAAAGGCGTGCTGATGACCGTCCTGTCGGTCGCGGCGGCCTACGGCAGTCTGGTGGTGGTCTTCCAGTGGGGCTGGCTGGAAGACCTTGGATTCGAACCGATTACGTCGATCGACAGCACGATCCCGCCGCTCGTGCTCGCGATGACATTCGGCCTGTCGATGGACTACGAGATCTTCCTGCTGACCCGAATCAGGGAACGTTATCTGCAATCCGGCGATACCCGGGATGCGGTCGCTTACGGGGTCTCCACCAGTGCCCGAACGATTACCAGCGCAGCGTTGATCATGATCGCGGTATTCACCGGGTTCGCCTTCGCCGGAATGCCGTTGGTCGCAGAACTCGGGGTGGCCTGTGCAGTCGCCATCGCCGTCGACGCCACAGTCGTGCGACTGGTGCTCGTCCCGGCATTGATGGCGACGTTCGACCGGTGGAACTGGTGGCTGCCCGGCTGGCTGGCCCGCATCCTGCCGTCCGTCGACTTCGAGAAGCCGCTGCCGCGGGTCGACATCGGCGATTTGGTCGTCATCCCCGACGACATCTCGTCGGTGGTGCCGCCGAACGCTGACCTGCGCATGGTGCTCAAGGGCGCGGCTCGGCTCAAGGATTTGGCGCCCAATGTCGTCTGCGTGGCAGACCCGCTGGCGTTTCACGGCAGCGGCGCACTCGGCTATGACTGGGCCCGGAACCCCGACAGCGCCTGCCCGGATGCGTCATACCAGGACCGGGAGTACCGGGCAGCAGACGCCGCGGCCGCGACGAGGCCGCACCGGATGTCAGCGATTTTCAATCAAACCCTGGAGAGGGCCACCGACAAGACCCCCGAGAAAAAGTCGACCCGACCGAAACTGATCCATCCGGTAACCATGTGGCGAGGCCGGCTGTCGGTGGCGCTGGACGCACTGTCGATCGGGCCCGAAGGGCATCCGACTGTGGAGCGACTTAGCCCGGTCGAAACCACTAACGTCCAGTTGCCGACCGGTGACCGACTGCAGATCCCTACCGGCGCCGAGACACTACGGCTGAAGAGCTTCCTGATCGTCTGCCGCAACAGCAGTTCCGACTACGCTGATTTCGCGAGCCTCGTCGACGGGATCGAGACACAGACAGCCGCAGCGGTGCTGGCCGACATCGACCGGCATTACTACTGTGGGCAATCCAGGCGACAATGGATCGCAACCCAGTTGGTGTCCCGACTCGCAGATCCCCACCCGGCCGACCTTGCAGACAGCGGGCCGCCGGAGAGTGACCGGTGGTCCGGGCCGGAAGGAGCCGCCGAGTGGGAGAAGATCAGGCAGCGCTGCCTGGCAGTGGCCGTGGCGATCCTGGAGGAGACGAAGTGACGTTGGCAGCCGCCCAACGGGGCGATATCGACCTCCCACCGGTTTCACTAAGTACGGCCGACGAGCCGCCGGTCGAGTTCTGGCCGACGGCCTCGATCCGGTCGGCGCTGGAGACGGGCGACGTCACGGTCTGGCAGCGCATCGTCGTCGCGATCAAACGCGACCCATACGGCCGCACTGCCCGCCAGGTTGAGGAGGTCCTCGTCGATTCCCGCCCGCACGGCGTCGCGAAGGCGCTCTCCGAGGTGCTGGTCCGCGCGCGCAAACATCTGGAAGCCAACGAGCGCACCGAGGCGGCCCGGCATGTGCGACTGCTCCTGGACCGCTCCGGATTGGGCGAGCAGGAGTTCGCGTCCCGGATCGGCGTGGCGATGACAGATCTGGCGAACTTCCTCGGAGGCACGGTCAGCCCGCCGGCGTCGCTGATGATTCGGATGCGCAGACTGTCGGATCGGTTTGCCAAGATGCGCGCTCAACAGGCGGCCGACGGCAGCTGATACCTGCAGTTCTAGCGGGTGTTGATCGGTGAGACGTCTTCCACCAGCCAGCGTCCGTCCCGCTTCGAAAGAGCCACCCGTAGGGCGAGGACTGCTGTGCTTGGCTTTTGTCCGGGAGCAGTCTGGGTACCCCGAAGGAGGACCGCGACGCTGGCCGTTGAGGGGCCCAGCACTTCGAGCCCGGCAGAGATCACCTCTGCCTGAGCGGTGATGTTTCGCTTCGCCAAGTCAGCGCTTGCCTTTTCGAACTGACCGCGGAACGCATCGGCCCGGTCTGGCCCCATGAACGACAGCGCCCGGTCGATGGACGCACCAGGAGACAGCGGCGTGAAGGTGGCGGTTGCTACCGCCACCTCGTCGGCGATCCGTGCTACCTCTGCGGAGTTTCGGGTGAAGTCCTGGTCCACTAACGTCCACCTGGCGTAACCCACGCCCAGTGCCGCGACCAGTGCAACCGTGCACAGCCCGACCACGGCCAACCGGAGGCGCGGCGCATCGTCGTCAGTGCCGACGGTGACCGAATCACGCCTATACAGAACAAAATTGGCGATCATCCCCTCCACCACGAGCAGGCACAGCATCGAGCACACCGATACCCACCACAACGGCCAGCCCAGCACCACGCCGATCGCCAGTAGGGCCGCCATCGTTAGCAGCGGCGCGCCGATGTCCCACACCAGCATCCGGGCCACGTTCCTCATGAATCGAGTCTCAATGCAGTGACTCGAGCCGCGAGATCATCAACTTGCCGTCGACATCGGAAACACCGAGCCGCAAATTCCAGTGCACCGTCGTCGGCTTGTTCGCGGCGTTCTGGCTCATAGACGTCGCAACCACCAGGACCGTGTCGGTGCGCTCAGCCAACTCCTTGGGAAGACTTGGAGGGGGCGGCCGCTGGCCGGGCGTCAGCGGCAGATCGTGGTGCACAAGTTCGACGGACACCGATTCGATCTGACCGGTGGTGCGGGACTGCAGGGTTTTGATCACCTCCCGGTATGGCTTGATCGAGTTCTCGAAGTCGACGTTGAGTTGGCCCACGGTTCCGTCGTGCAGCTTCTCCATGTTGGCGTCGACGTTGTCGGCGCTCATGTTGACCAGCAGGCCACTCCAATCGACCGCAGCCGCCAGCAGCCGGCTCTGGTAGGAGCGTTCGTCCGCGGCTGTCCGATGCGTAGACCAGATCAGGCCGCCGAGCACGATCGCCCCAACCGCGAGCAGGCCCAACACGGCTGAGGCGATGCCGTAGCCGGAGAACACACGTGGCTGTTCGTCTGGCATGCAGGCGAGGGTACCGGGCAGGGTTCGGACTGCGTGGTAAAGGATGGATGCGTGACGGTAGAAGCTCTGCGCTCAGGTCTTGATCTCTCCCACGTCCAACCCACGGTTCGCCCACAAGACGATCTGTTCGGGTACGTCAATGGCCGCTGGTTGGCCGACTACGCCATCCCCGCGGACCGGGCCACCGACGGGGCGTTCCGGTCGCTCTACGATCGCGCTGAGGCGCAGGTGCGCGACCTCATCACCGGCCTGGCAGAGGCTGGCACCCAGCCCAACACCGACGAGCAACGAATCGGTGACCTCTACGCCAGCTTCCTCGATGAGGAGGCCGTGCAGCGCCGAGGAATTCAGCCGCTGCTGGACGAGCTAGTCACGATCGACACCGCCGAGGATCGGGCTACCTTGGCGGCTGTGGTCGGTGCGTTTCAGCGCACCGGTGTCGGTGGCGGTGTCGGGGTGTACGTCGACACTGACTCGAAGGACTCTGCGCGCTACCTGGTTCACGTCACGCAGTCAGGCTTGGGCCTGCCCGACGAGTCGTACTACCGCGACGACCGGCAAGCATCGATCCTGGCCGCCTACCCGGGGCACATCGCCGCGATGTTTGCCCTTGTGCTGGGCGGGACCGCCGAGGACCATGCGGGTACCGCAGACAGGATCGTCGCGCTGGAGACCCGACTGGCCGCTGCCCACTGGGATGTTGTCAAGCGGCGCGACGCCGATCTGACGTACAACCTGCGCGAGTTCGCCGACCTGCCGTCCGAGGCGCCTGGCTTCGACTGGGCCGGCTGGATCGCCGCCATGGGCGCTAACGGATCGGGGGGCGCCGAACTCGCCGAAGTCGTTGTGCGTCAACCCGATTACCTAACCGCCTTCGCTGAACTCTGGTCAAGCGCCGACTTGAGCGAGTGGAAGGACTGGGCGCGCTGGCGGCTCATCCACGCGCGGGCCGCGGTGCTCACCACTGAACTAGTGGATGAGGACTTCTCCTTCTACGGCCGACTGTTGAGTGGCACCGAACAGATTCGCGAGCGCTGGATGCGGGCGGTTTCGCTGGTGGAGAGCTTGCTAGGCGACGCCGTTGGACGGCTTTACGTGCAGCGCCACTTTCCGCCGGACGCGAAGACGCGGATGGACGTCCTGGTGGACAACCTGCGCGAGGCTTACCGGGTCAGCATCAACGGTCTGGAGTGGATGACTCCGGAGACCCGGCAGCGCGCCCTGACCAAATTGGATAAGTTCGTCGCCAAGATCGGATACCCGAATAACTGGCGGGATTACTCCACGCTGGTCGTGGATCGAAATGATTTGTACGGGAATGTTATTCGTGGTGCGCAGGTTGCCTCCGACCGGGAATTGGCCAAGCTGGGCGGTCCGGTGGATCGCGACGAATGGTTCATGACACCGCAGACGGTGAACGCCTATTACAACCCGGGAATGAACGAGATCGTCTTCCCCGCGGCCATCCTGCAGCCACCGTTCTTCGACGCCGAGGCTGACGATGCTGCCAACTACGGCGGGATCGGCGGTGTGATCGGCCACGAGATCGGGCACGGCTTCGATGACCAGGGCGCTAAGTACGACGGTGACGGGAATCTGATCGATTGGTGGAGCGACGCCGACCGCGCTGAATTCGGTGCGCGCACTACCAAACTCATCGAGCAGTACGACGCCTACGTGCCGCGCGACCTGAGCGGGAACGATGATGCACACGTGAACGGTGCGTTCACCGTGGGCGAGAACATCGGCGATCTGGGTGGGCTGTCCATTGCGCTGCTGGCCTACGAACTCTCACTCGACGGCCGGGAAGCACCTGTGATCGACGGCCTGACCGGTATTCAGCGGGTGCTGTTCGGCTGGGCACAGGTCTGGCGCACCAAGTCCCGCCAACCGGAGGCGATTCGACGGCTCGCGACCGATCCGCATTCACCGCCGGAGTTTCGCTGCAACGGTGTGATTCGCAATATCGATGCCTTCTACGAAGCCTTCGCCGTCAGCGAGGACGACGCTTTGTACCTCGACCCGCAGGAGCGCGTCCGGATCTGGTCCTAGCGTTCTGCCGCGCGAGCAGAGGCTCCCCCCGAAACTGAAACAGCCACATCAACCCATCCCCATACGCTAAATTCCCTCCGCGTCACGGTCTTGATCGGCTGATCCACGAAGGGAATTTCGAATGGGTGCTAGTGGTTCCGTTGGTCGCGTTGGCGGGTTGGCTGCGGCCCTCGGTGTGGGCGCCACGATTCTCATCGGATGCGGGATGGCGTCGGCGGACACCGGTTCGGCCGATTCACCTTCGCACGGCTCGTCACAGAAGAGTGTCACTTCGGGGACCACCGCTTCAGTGCCCAACAAAGGGCAGTCGCGGAACGGTGCCGCACGTCAAGAAGTACCGGCGATTGCCGCGAAACATGCTGTAATGCAATCAGATTCACAAAGCGCCGGAGAAGGGTCGCAGCCGGTAGCAGGCCGCCCGCCGACGCTGAGCAAACTGATAGTCGCCCCAGCGGGAGCAGCGTCGGGCCTCGTTCCCAGCGCGCCTCGCCAGCTGCTCACCCAGTCGGCCGACGGCAAGCCGGTCGCACCGGGCGCAGCAGCCGTGACCGCGGGAATGTGGGCATTCACCCGGCGCGACATCGTCGCAGCCGGGAGCGCCAGCCCGACGGCAAACTCATCCGCCGCCGCAGTGTTCGGCAATTCACTCATCGTCAGCGAAAACGTGGCTTGGCAGGAGGGCCTGCTCGCCGGAACGATAGATGCCACGTCGACCAACGGTCTGCCTATTTCGTACACACTCCTACAACACCCGAGCCTGGGGGGGAAGATCTCCTTCGCCCCCGGCAGTGGCACGCCCTCCTACACACCGGGTGCGTTCACCTACGTGCCGTATATGAGCACGTTGACCAATCCCGGGCAGAACGAGCAGTTCAGTGTTCTGGTCAGCGAGGAAACCCCATTCGACAGCTTCCTAAAGGGTCTTCCAGTAATCGGGCTGCTCGTCGATCCGGTGTTGAAGTTCCTGCATCAGGTTCCCATCGTGAGCGACCTGTTGGCACCCATCATCGGCGACGCGCAGACCGTGAAATTCAATGAGAATCCGTACTCCCTCACCGATCAGCGCCCGGTCGCCTTCACCTACATGATGCCGTCGTTCGACGGCACCCTGATCAGCGTGAACTATTTCCCTGCTGTCAAGGTGGCAACCGGGGAGGTCGCCTCGGCGCCCACTGTTCTCAACGGCCCCGATCTGGGGCTTCCGGGCAGCATCGACACATACTCACCGTGGGCGCCAAGCTTGGTGAACATCGTCCCGGGCCTGACACCGCTGCGGACCGACGCCAGCCCATTCCCCGATGGCTACAGCGGTGGTGGCGGCTTCAACGTCATCACCTGGGATCCTCGCGGTGAATACGCTTCCGGCGGCATCATGCAGTTGGACAACCCGTTCTATGAAGGCCGTGACGTCTCGTCAATCATTTCCTGGGCCACCAGCACCGCGAACGTCGCGCAAGCTCAGGTCGACACCGACGAGTCCGGAGACCCCTACATCGGCATGATCGGCGGATCCTATGGCGGTGGAATTCAGCCGACTGTCGCAGGCACCCCTGATAAACGGATCGACGCGATCGTGCCGTCCATTGCGTGGAACACGCTCAATGAATCCCTCTACCCCAACGAAGTCTTCAAAACAGCGATCGGCACCGAACTGTTGCTGGCCCTGGTTGCGACCGGCGCACGGTTCAATGCCCAGATTCCTCCCGCGATCTTCACCGGTGACCTTTTCGGTTGGATCAGCGAAACTGCACAGGCAGTACTGACGGCCGCCGGTGCGGGCATGCTGGCGAACAACATCGACATACCGACTCTGCTCCCCCAGGGCACTGTCGACATTCTGTTCGAGTTGGACGCGGCAACGACTACCGGCCAGCAGATCGTCACAGCAAACCCCTCGGTACCGGTCAAGACGACCTGGTTCTGCGGCGGCCACGGCGTGTGTCTGCTGTCGGTGGATCAGCAGCATGAACAGGGCCTGACGAATATGAACAACACCCTGATGTGGCTGGACCAGTACGTCGCCAACAACGGGACACCGGCCGACAGCATCCCGACATTCCAGTGGTACGACCAGGCAGGTGGCTACCACAGCTCGAATCTGAACCCGTTTGACTCGGCATTCAACAATCCCACCCCGTTGACGTACCAGGGCGCTGGGGGGAATCTGCTCCTGGTCCCGTTCCTCGGCGGCTCCGGCCCGTCCGACATCCCGTCGCCACCCCTAGTCACCAGCCAGGCGTTCGCACTCGCCAGTGGTAGCGAGGCACGCAATGCGCTGAATCTGGCAGTGACGCCGCCGGTGGGCACTCAAATCGCCGGTGCACCCAACCTCAGCTTCACCTACAGCGGCCTCGGGATCAGCCGGGCGGTCTACGCGCAGCTGGTCGACAACGCCACCGGCCAGGTGGTGGGAAACATCGTCACTCCGGTACCAGTCACCTTGGACGGGCGCCAGCACACGCTGGAACTTCCGATGGCGACCATCGCCTACACAGTCAACAATGTGAGCGACTCACTGACTCTGCAGATCACCAGCTCAGCCACCGCGTACGCAAGCATCACCGACTGGGGCTTCATCAACATCTCGAACGTCAACCTCGACGTTCCCACCGTAGCGCAGGGGTGAGGACCGAGCAGTGGAGCTGGGCTGAGAGCGAACTCAGCTCAGCTGCCACTGCCAGTCGTCAGCGCCGTCCGGGTTGTTGTACAAACCCACGGAGTTCTTGACCACGATCGGGTCCCCGCTGCCGAAGTTGTCGAAGAACCACTTGGCGTTGTCCGGACTGAGGTTGATGCAGCCGTGGCTCACATTCCGCTTGCCCTGGTCTCCGGTCGACCACGGCGCGCTGTGTACGAAGGCGCCGCTGTTGTCGATCCGGACTGCCCATTGCACCTTGAGCTTGTAACCCTCAGGTGATGTGTTGGGAACGCCATAGGTCGCGGAGTCCATGATGATGTCCGGGAATTTCTCGAGGACGTAGTAAGTGCCGTTCTTGGTCTCGTGCTTGCCGTCGGGCTTGCCCATCGAGACGGGGAAGGTCTTCTCAACCTTGCCGTTGCGGGTGATCGTCATCTGGTGGGTCTTGTCATCGACGGTGGCGACCAGTGAATCTCCAACGCGGAAATTGGACTGCGCGCCACTCGCGTCGATATGGACGAGCGTCCCGGCGGGCCAGAAGGCAAACGGCCGCCAGCGCACCTGGGTGTCGGTGGTCCAGTAGAAGGCGCCCGGGACCGCCGGTGTCGACGAGATGTGGATGGACTGCTGCGCCAAAGCCCGGTTCGCGATCGGGCGGGCGAAGTTGATGATGATCGGCTTCGCGACGCCCACCATCGAGCCGTTCACCGGATTGAACGCCGGCGGGGCGAACACCGGATCACCGGTGAAGGGTGCGGCGTTCTGGCCAGCGACAGGGCCCTGGGCGGCTGCAGCGGCCTGAATGGCTGCCGGGTCCAAGGGTGCTGGAGTCGGTGCTGCGGGAGGCGCCAGGGGATCAACGGGCGGCGCTAACGGATCTGCGGGAGGTGGCGGCGGCACCTCAAACGGTGGGGGTGGCACGTCGACCGGTTGTTCGACCGGTGGAGCATTCATCACAGCCGGATCGCTCGGCGACTGGTCAGGATCTGCGAAGGCCGATCCACTACCCAAGCCGGTCCCCGCAATTGCGCTGACCACGCAGAACGCGGCCGCGAGACACCTCTTCGCCCCCAAAGCCATACCAAAAACTCCTCAATTGACTATTTCACCCAGTGTCGCACAGCGAACTGAGAGGCTGACCGTCGTCGTCTCCGGTGAACCGCTCCCCCTACCCTGATCAGTGCGCTGAACTGTGCAGATCATCGTCGTGCTGGTGATGAGCGTTACTTTCCGCTGGTCGCCCGCGGGCCGCGAACAGACCTCTGCTCCCGATTACGCAGACCAACGCACTGAACATCAGCACCGCCGAGGCGGCGATCGTTGTGGGTATGCCGGCCCGCTGGTATACGAGTCCGCCCAGCAGCGATCCGGCCATGATTCCGACCTGAAACGCAGCTACATAGAGTCCGGAGGCGCCATCGGGATCCTCAGGCGAATGCCGCATGGCCGCCGACTGAAGGATGGGCGGCATCGCAGTCGCCATCGCTCCCCAGAGGATGATCGCGGCAACGCCGCCCAGCACGGTGGCCAGGCTGTGACCGTGCTCGAAGCCCACCGCGGACAGCACCACGAAAGCCAGTGACGACCCCGCCAGGCAGAGGACGATCGCAGCCTTCGGTCGACGGTCGCCCGGTCGCGCCAGTGCCGCCATCGCGACCAGCCCGGCCACTCCGTATGCGGCCAGCAACCAGGCCAATTGCGGCCCGCGCACTCCAACCACATCGCGGATGATCACCACGATGAACGTGTAGGAGACGAAGTGTCCGGTGACTCCCACCAACGTCAGCAGACTCATGACCATCAACCCACGGTTGCGGTGATGGCGGGGCCGAAGTGATTTGATCTCGGCTGCATCAGCACTCATGGGCATCGCCGGCACCGCGAGGCGAGCCGCAACCATCACCACTGCGGCCGCAACGGTGATCACGATGACCGCCCGGCGCCACCCCCATAGTTCACTCATGGCCGCGGTCAGCGGGCTCCCCACAACCAGGGCGAGCGCGGTTCCGACATACACCGCCATGGTCGCCCGTGCGGCGTGACTGGCCGGAACCAGGCGCGTTCCGATCGGTGCGATCACCGACCACATCAACCCATGAGTGAGCGCACACAGCACCCGTCCCAGCGCGAGCACCGCGAACGTCGGCGCGAACGCCGAGATCAACTGCGACAGCGTCAGACACAGCAGCGTGAACATCAAAGTCCGGCGGCGTGGCCAGTGTGCCGTCAACCGAACCAACGGCACCGTCGCGACGGCCGCGACCAGCGCGTAGGCGGCCAGCAACGTACCGACCAGCGCTTCGCTGACGTGGAGATCTCGGGCAATTGCCGGCAACGCACCGACCGGCATGATCTCGGCGGTGACATACACGAATGCCGAAGACGACAGCACTGCGAGCGCAATCACGACCCGTGGCGTCCACGGGCCGGCGCGCGAGGGGGTTAGTGCGCTGGCGTCGGAGGGCAAACCATCACGCTATCCCTCTTGGGACGCGGTGGCGCGCGACAGCAACGTCGTGGCAAGATTTCCGCCGTTTCGTCGCCTTGGCGTTACTGTCGGCGCTCAGGAACGCACCAACCGGGCTATCGCGGCCGACGCCTCGGCAAGCTTGTTCTCGGCTTCGGCACCGCCTTCCGCAACGGCGTGGGTCACGCAATGGTTCAGGTGCTCATCGAGGAGTCCAAGGGCCACCGACTGCAATGCACTGTTGACGGCGCTGATCTGAGTCAGCACGTCGATGCAGTACTTGTCTTCATCGATCATCTTGGCGATGCCGCGCACCTGTCCTTCGATTCTCCGCAGGCGTTTGGCGTAGTTGTCCTTACGCGGCGAATACCCATGCGCGGCGTCCATTCACCCTCCCAGGATCTGCTTGAGCTGACCGATCTCGTCTTGCTGCACCACAACGATGTTGTTGGCCATGGCGATCATGTCCGGGTCTTGCCCTTGGGTGATCTCGGCCTTGGCCATCTCAATGGCGCCCTGGTGGTGAGCGATCATTGACTGCAGCCAGAGGGTGTCGAACTCGGCGCCTTTCAGGGTCTTCAGTCGCGCCATCGTGGCGTCGTCGACCATCCCCTGTCCCATCGCGTGGTGAGAGTTGCCAGTCGAGTTGACCTGCCACTGCACCAGCATCGCCCGCAGTGCGTTGACCTCAGGTTCCTGCTGTGCGGCGATGGCCGCGGCCATCTTGATCACCGCCGGGTTGGACGAGCGGTCGGGAACCAGCGCCGCAAGATCGATGGCCTGCTGATGGTGCGGAATCATGTTCTCCGCGAAAGTGATGTCGTTGTCATTGTGCTGCGGGTCCTGCTGCCCGGCGGCAGCGGTGGACGACACGTGAGTGCCGTGCTCTGCAGTGCCGCCACACGCAGGTATCGCCGCCGCGGTAGCGAACACAATGAAGCCTGCGGCGATTCGAAGATAGACGGAAGCCATGCGGCCACCCTACCGGATACCCCCGCGGGGTATGAATAACTGATTTTGGCGGCTACTCCAACACCGGCATACTTGAGCGGTGAGCGAATCCCCTGATCTCAAATCCCACGATCTCAAGCCGCGCAGTCGCGACGTTACCGACGGCCTCGAGAAAGCCGCCGCCCGCGGGATGCTCCGCGCGGTAGGCATGGGCGACGAGGACTTCGCCAAACCCCAAATCGGTGTGGCGTCGTCCTGGAACGAGATCACCCCGTGCAACCTGTCACTGGAACGGCTGTCCAAAGCAGTCAAGGAAGGCGTGTTCGAGGCGGGCGGCTACCCGATGGTGTTCGGCACGATCTCGGTGTCCGACGGAATCTCGATGGGTCACGAGGGAATGCACTTCTCCCTTGTCTCGCGCGAGGTCATCGCCGACAGCGTCGAGACCGTCATGCAGGCCGAGCGCCTCGACGGTTCGGTGCTACTGGCCGGCTGCGACAAGTCACTGCCGGGGATGCTGATGGCGGCAGCGCGACTCGATCTGGCCGCTGTGTTCCTCTACGCCGGGTCGATCCTGCCTGGCCGAGCCAAGCTGTCCGACGGCACCGAAATGGACGTCACCATCATCGACGCGTTCGAAGCCGTCGGCGCCTGCGCCCGCGGACTGATGCCCCGTGAGGACGTCGACGCCATCGAGCGGGCGATCTGCCCCGGCGAAGGCGCCTGCGGCGGTATGTACACCGCGAACACCATGGCCAGCGCCGCGGAGGCCCTGGGCATGTCGCTTCCGGGCAGTGCCGCGCCACCGGCTACCGACCGGCGCCGCGACGGGTACGCCCGACGCAGTGGCCAGGCCGTGGTTGAACTGCTGCGCCGCGGTATCACCGCCCGAGACATCCTTACGAAGGAAGCCTTCGACAATGCGATCGCGGTGGTGATGGCATTCGGTGGTTCCACCAACGCCGTCCTGCATCTGCTGGCCATCGCCGCGGAGGCAAACGTCAAACTCACGTTGGAAGATTTCACCCGCGTCGGCGCCAAAGTGCCACACCTGGCCAACGTTAAGCCGTTCGGTAAGCACGTCATGTTCGACGTCGACCACATCGGTGGGGTTCCAGTGGTCATGAAGGCACTGTTGGACGCGGGTTTGATGCACGGCGACGTGATGACGGTGACCGGCAAGACCATGGCGGAGAACCTCGCCGACATCGCGCCACCGGATCCCGACGGCAAGGTGTTGCGTGCGATGAACAACCCGATCCACCCGACCGGCGGCATCACCATCCTGCGCGGTTCACTCGCACCCGAGGGCGCCGTGGTCAAGACCGCCGGGTTCGACTCCGACGTCTTCGAGGGCACCGCAAGGGTTTTCGACGGTGAACGAGCCGCGATGAACGCCCTTGAGGACGGCACCATCACTGCCGGGGATGTCGTCGTGATCCGATACGAGGGTCCTAAGGGCGGTCCCGGTATGCGCGAGATGCTGGCCATCACCGGCGCCATCAAGGGCGCCGGCTTAGGCAAAGACGTGCTGCTCTTGACGGACGGCCGGTTCTCCGGCGGCACCACCGGCCTGTGCGTCGGGCACGTGGCACCTGAGGCGGTCGACGGCGGACCGATCGCATTCGTCGCAGACGGCGATCGAATCCGACTGGACGTCGCCAGCGCAACATTGGACGTCGTCGTCGATGCAGCCGAATTCGAAGCTCGACGCGAGGGCTTCACTCCTCCTCCGCCGCGCTACACCACCGGGGTGCTCGCCAAGTACCGCAAGCTGGTCGGTTCGGCGGCTTTTGGAGCCATCTGCAACTAAGCCAGCGTGAACTAGGCGGCGTGGTCCGCTTTGGTCTTCTTGGCTCCGCCAGCACCACGATGCGGGGCGTTAGGACCGCCATTCGACGCCGACCCACTCGAGGCGTGCGCCGTCGTGCCGGACTTCTTCGACCCCTTGGCTGAACCTCCGGCCGACCCGCCGTCCTTCGATGTCCGCACTGGAGGCGGTGCTGTGGCTGGCCCGGATTCTTGAACCGACAGGGTCTCGACATCCGGAGCCGACGACTCCTCGGCGGACGACGAACTCTCAGCAACCAAGCTCTCAGTCGCAGCAGCCGCGGGCGCAGCCGGCGCAGCCGTCGAGCCACCACCGAGCAGAGTGTGGATTTCGGTCACAATGCCATCGATCAGCGCATGGAAGACATCACCCGGAACCTGCCGCCACTCCGCCGGCGTCAGCGGATTGACCGACAGCCACGGAGTGAGAGTCGCCGACTGGTCGTAAGTCCGGTTGTAGGTACCGCCCTCAGTCGGAGTCTGGACATCGGTGTAACCGATGTTCACCAGAATCGACAGGGCAGGCTGCAACGCATCCGCAATTGGAGTCGGCAGATCGATCGGGTGCCCGAGCGCCGTTGAAATCAGGTTGATGATCCGCGCCGGCAACCGCAGGGCCTCCAGCAGAGGCAAATCGGTCGGAGCGAAAGTGCTGTAGCTCGTGCTGGGCGTCCCGAGGAGCAACAGCGATCCAAGATTGCCGATGATTGTGTCGGTGTCAGCACCCTCGACCGTTCCGCCGCCAAGCAAATATGTGGGCAGGAAGGTTGCCATCAAAGTATTCGCAAGTGCGAACAGGTTCGCCGTGGCGGGGAAGTCCGCCTGCGCGCCGTATCCGAGAGCAACGTTGATCAGCGCCGAATTCAGCTTGATCCCAGTACTCTCCGCCGAGCCTGCTTCCGGTGAGACAGGATCCATCCCGAGCAATTCGAAAATCTGCGAGAAGCGCGCGTTGAAGCCCCCATTAGGGGTCCCGAAGTTGTTGATCAACGCCATCGGCAGGTTGGTCAAATTAGTGCCCTGATCACATCCCAGGCCCGATTCGCACGGGTTGCCGAGCGCAGTGACCTTGCCGGCAGCGGTCAGCGGGGTGAACCCATCCGGGGTGTTACCCCCAGCGCTGGCCAACATTGCCTCATAGGCCTGCAACGCCCCAATGGTTCCTTGACCCATCGCGAGCACGAGTGGTCCAGTCGAGGTGGAGGAGAAGATGTTGGGACGTGATGCGGTGTAGGCAAGGAATCCGCCGAACGCGTTCGCGTTGACAGCGTCGTAGATGCTGACGGGGTCCGCACTCGAGTAACCGAGGTTGACGGTCAAATCGCCCAATGGAGTTCCGGGGATGGTGACGGTGTCGACACCTAACTGGTTGACGAGCCAGAACAGTGGACCGGTGGTCGTCGCATCAAAGGCGGGTAGAGCCCGCGCCACGGGCGCAGTCGTCGCGCCTACCGTCATCGCAACGGCCGTCGCCGCAGCGGCCGCGCCTAGCAACGCCGCTTTCTTCTTCGCGCCGCGGGTCTTGTTGAATCCCCGCGTCGCGCGGCCGACTGTGATCGTTGCCATGTTCTAACCCTTCGCCGGTGCACTCAGGCTTCGCTCAGGGAACATAGCTGTCACCGACGCACATTGGCGGCGATTTCACAATCTCAGCGCAGGTCACTTTGCCCGCCGCAGTGGGCCCCGTTTCCGGATTTAGGCGGCGTGTCCGGCCTTGGTCTTCTTGGCTCCGCCAGCACCACGATGCGTTGCGCTTGGACCGTCATTCGACGCCGAGCCACCCGAGGCATGCGCCGTCGAGCCGGACTTCTTCGACCCCTTGGCTGAACCTCCGGCGGACCCGCCGGCCGTCGACGTCCGCACCGAAGGCGGTGCTGTGGCTGGCCCGGATTCTTGAACCGACAGGGTCTCAGCCGTTGGGGCCTCAACATCAGGAGCCGACGACTCCACCGCAGCGGCCGACACCGCAGCGGCCGCGGGCGCAGCCGGCACAGGCGTCGAGCCGCCACCGAAGAGCGTGTGGATCTCTGTCACAATGCCGTCGATCAGCGCATGGAAGACGTCACCCGGAACCTGCCGCCACTCCGCCGGCGTCAACGGATTCACCGACAGCCACGGCGTGAGTGTCCCCGACTGGTCGTAGGTCCGGTTGTAAGTACCGCCCTCAGTGGGGGTCTGAACGTCGGTATAGCCAATGTTCACCAGGATTTCCGCCGCCGGCTGAAGCGCGTCGGCAATCGGAGTGGGGAGGTTCAGATCAAATCCCAGCTGCTTCGCCACCAAATTGATGACCCGAACCGGCAACCGCAACGCCTCCAGCAGAGGCAGATCAGTCGGAGCGAAGGTGCTGTAGGTCGTGCTGACCACTCCCAAGGACATCAACGCGACCAGGTTGGTGACGATGGTGTCCTGGCTCGCCCCCTGCAACGCTCCGCCACCCAGCAGATACGTCGGCAGGAAGGTGGCCATCAGGGTGTTCGCCAGCGAGAACAAGTTCGCCGTCGCGGGGAAGTCCGATAGCGCGTTGTATCCCAGTCCAACGTTGACCTGCGCGCTGTTCACCCTGATGCCGGTGCTCGACGACGACGTCGCCGCAGGGGTGACTGGGTTGATCCCGAACAGTTGGAAGATCTGCGAGAACCGGGCGTACAGCCCGCCATTGGGCGTACCGGGGTTGTTCACCAGCACTAATGGCAAGTTGGTCTGGTTCACGCCCTGGACACAGGTCAAGCCGGAGGTACAGGGCAGTCCGGTTATCGAGCTCACCTTTCCAGCAGCGGTCAGCGGGGTGTACCCGGCGGGAGTGTTGCCCGCGCCGCTGGCCAAAACTGCCTGGTAAGCCTCGACTGCCGCCTCGGCCCCCAGGCCAGAAGCAATCAACAGTGGTCCGGTGGCTGTAGTACCGCTAACGAAGATGTTGGGCCGTGAGGCCGTGCCCAGAATGTACGAGCCGAACGCGGCCGCGTTGACCGCGTTGTAGAGGGCGACCGGGTCGGCCTCGGTGTAGTCGAGGTTGACGGTGAGATTGCCGATCACCGGCACGTTGGGGATCGTGACGCTGTCCACACCCACTTGGTTGATGAGCCAGAACAGGGGTCCCGTGGTAGTCCCGTCGAACACCGAGGGCAGCGCGTGCGCCTGAGGCGTGACGGTTGCGCCCACGGTCATCGCAACCGCCGTCGCAGCTGCAGCGCCGATCAGTGCCGCGTTCTTGCCACGTCGGCTCTTTTTAGTGCCCTGCTTTGCCCGGCCGATCGTGAGTCTTGCCATGTTCCTCAACCCCTTCGCCGACTCTCAGGCTTCGCTCAGGAACATAACTCCCACAAGCACACATTGGCGGCAATTCCACAATCTTGGCCCGCCGCATCGACCGGGTTCTTTCAGGTCGTGCCGAACCGCGCGTAGAGCTCGGGAAGAAAACCGGCCAGGTGGTTCATCTCCTGCGCGCAGTGCACCATCAAATCCCTCGGGTCGGGCAGTTGACGGCCCACCACCAGCCTGACTGCGCGGTCCGCCAGACGATTCCCGCCGCGAACCGCGACATGCGGGCCACCCTTCCAAAATCGCGACCGCATCTCGCTGCCGTCCGCGGTGGGGCGGACATGATGCAGAAGCCAGCCGATATCGACCGGCACCTCGACCGAGCCCACCCGGGCGCATACCGCGACTCCATCACCCAGACGCGCAGGGTCCAACCCCAGGACCGAGGGCTCGACGAACGAGATGCCGATTTTGGCGTACGAGGAACCGATGTACTCCTCGACCATCGAGGTACGGCCGATGTAGCGACCGTCGTCGCCAGGGTCGTTCCATTGTGCGGAGACATGCGCCCTCGGATGCCACAGCTTGTAACGGCGCGAGTCGCTGCCGTGCCAGCCGAACCACCAATCCCACATTTCCGGGGTGACGCCGGGCATGTCGGTGCGGGCCGAGACCTGCAGTCCGCCGTCACGCGTCCGGCCATAGCCGTTCTCGGTCTGCTGATAACCCTCGTCGAGAATGCTTGCGGCACCATCGAATCCGAGCAGAACCTCATCGGCCTGCGGGCCATGCTCGAGAGCGGTGACGATGTGGCGCGGCAACGGCGCCATTTGCGGGTTAAAGAACGAACCCCATGCGGTGTCGCCATCACCCGGGCGGTAACCCAGATATTTATCTGTCATCAGACGCGTCCCATCCAGGGGTAGAAGCGGCCGTCAGGATCGTAGGCGGCACGGATTCGGTCGAGTTTGGCCATATTCTCGTCGGTGACGAACTTCGCCGGACGCGCACCGAGATTCTCGTCGGCCAGCTGAATCCCGTTGGCCAGCGGTGCCATCGCAGCCATATTCGAGCGCGGCCAGTCGGAGTACTTGGCGTCGTCGGCGGAATCCTTCCAGCCGGCGTACAGCGCCAGATACACCTCATCTTCCAAGCTGTAGGCCATGTCCTGGCGCTGTGGCGACGGCCCCCACATGAGCCAGAGGAAGTGCGCGGGATGGGGGGGCAGGGTATCGAGGATCCGGCGAATCCCCGGCATCAGCTCCGCGGCCGACGCCGACGTCCACATGTTGTCAGCGGTGTAGCGATGGTCGGCAAGGTAGTTGCTCATCACCGCCTCGTACCAAGCCGGCATATCAACCGGGGCGTAGGGAACGGCGACTAGCGCCTTGTCCACGACCGGACAGCGGTCGAGGATCCCGAAGGCCTCCCTGGCCTCCTTCTCAGTGTCGGCGAACACCGGCGACGCGAGAACAATTGCGGGCTGGTCGATTCCGGCATTGGGCACATTCCGGGACGCCACGATCTGAACCTCGACCCGACGGTCGACGTCGGCGGAAATCGAACGCGCCCAGGTGAATATCTCGTCGGCGTACTCGATCGGGTAGGCGTAGAAGCTACTGCCGAGGACCGCGGGCTTCGGATAGAGCTTGAGGTGAAATGCGGTGACCACGGCGAAGAAGCCCGGCCCAGAACCACGCGCCGCCCAATACAGATCGGAATGGTTGTCGGCGTCGATGTAGATCTGATCGCCGTCCGCGGTGACCACATCCAGGCCGATCACACTTTCACAGGCCGGCCCGTACACCCGGCTGTTCCAGCCGTACCCCCCTTGCAGGAGATACCCGCCGATCCGCACGCCCTTGCAGTGGCCGGCGGGAAAGAACAGCCCAACGTCACCGAGATCGCTCACCAACTCGCTGCCGCCTTTGCCCGGGCCGGCGACTGCAACCATCTTGCCGACGTCGACCGAGGTCTGGTCGAGTCGGCTGACATCGAGACATACCGCTCCGTTACGCAGATGGTTGGCTGCCCAACTGTGCCCACCCGATTTGATGCTCACCTTTTTTCCAGCGGCCTTGGCATAGCGCACCGTTGCGACTACGTCATCCGCATCAACCGCCTGAACGATGACGTCGGGATAGCGGTCCGGCACTCGCTGGTTCCACACCGTTGCCGTGCGCGCCGGTTCGTAGCCTTCGTCGCCACGGAAGAAATGCCGTCCGCTGGGAAGTGACACCACCGAAATCTCCTTAGGTTCGCACAGCGGTACTTTAAGATCCGCTATGCGGAACAATAGTAGTGTTGGAGAACAAACGGAAGAGGGATCAACCGATGGACGACCCTCCCCCTCCAATCGTTCGCGACCCAATCGCTCGCGACGAGGGCATTCAAGTGCTGCGGCGGGCGGCGGCAGCACTTGATGAGATCTCGACGGCACCAGGTCGGTTGCGACTGGTTGAGCTGCAAAGTCGGCTTGGACTGGCTAAATCGACGGCGCGGCGCCTCCTCGTCGGATTGGTCGAAGTTGGCTTCGCGGCCGTTGACGACGACGGCCGGATCACCATCGGCGAACGGCTCATCGGCCTCACCAATGCCGACGCCGCGCACATCACCGCAAGGTTTCGTCCAACGCTGCAACGGGTCGCCGACGCCACCGGCGAGACGGTCGACCTGTCCGTGCTTCGGGGCGGCCAGATGTGGTTCATCGACCAGATCGAGTCCGCCCACCGCCTACGAGCCGTCTCCGCGATCGATGTTCGATTCCCACTGCCCACCACAGCCAATGGAAAAGCCGCGCTAGCCCTGCTCGACGATGCCGAAGCCCACGCGGTGCTGGCCCGGTTGGACGAGTCGGACGAGAAACGTCTACGGGCGGAGATCAACGAGATCCGGCGAACCCGGATCGCCTTCGACGCCGAAGAGCACACGGCCGGCATCTCAGCAGCGGGGATCGCCCGTCGCGAAGTCGGCGGGAACATCGTCGCAATCTCGGTACCCGCACCCACCGACCGGTTCCGTCAGCAAGCGGATCAGATCGTCGCCGCGTTGCGCCTTGCACTCGAGTCACCAGCCTGGTGGAGCTGACCCTCGCATCCCACACGGACTTGCCAGCGGATCAACGATGCGAGCACAGTGGGTTGTGTGAGCCGCACCGCATTGCGCATCTGCCCACTATGTGAGGCCACCTGTGGGCTGGTCCTCACAATCGAAGACACCAGACACGATAGCTCTGGGGGCGATCGCGCCGAACGAATCACCGCCGCCCGCGGGGACCGTGAGGACGTGTTCACACACGGCTTCATCTGCCCCAAGGGCGCCAGTTTCGCCGAGCTGGACAATGACCCCGACAGGCTGCAACGGCCGTTGGTGCGACGCGACGGTGAGTTTGTCGAAACTACTTGGACTGAAGCATTTGCTGCGGCCGCCGAAGGGCTCCAGCGGATCATCGCAGACACCGGCGGGCGCTCGGTCGGAATGTATCTGGGCAATCCGAGCGCGCACACGATTGCCGGTGGACTGTATGCGCCGCAGCTCATTCGAGCACTGGGCACCCGCCACGTCTACACCGCAAGCACCCTGGACCAGATGCCCAAACAGGTCGCCTGCGGTTACCTGTTCGGCAATCCATTCGCGTTCACCGTCCCCGACCTGGACCGCACCGATCACCTTGTGATCATCGGAGCGAACCCGCTGGTGTCCAACGGAAGTCTGGCTACTGCAGGCGATTTCGCGGGCAAGCTCAAGGCATTGCGCCGACGCGGCGGAATGATCACCGTGATCGACCCGAACCGTACCCGCACCGCCGAGCTGGCCGACCGGCACATCGCCCCGAAACCGGGTACTGACGCAGCACTGCTCTTCGGTGTCGTCCAAGTGCTTTTCGACGAGGATCTGGTTGCGCCGGATCTCGGTGGTCTCGCCGATCACGTCACCGGCATCGAACAGGTACGGGCAATGGCGGCCGATTTTCCGCCGGAGGCCGTGGCCCGGCATTGCGGGGTGACCGCCGATACCATCCGTGAGTTGGCTCGAGCCATCGCAGGCGTCCCGCGCGCAGTGGTATACGGCCGGCTCGGCACTTCAACCGTGAGCTTCGGCACCCTGACAAGCTGGTTGGTCGACGTGGTGAACCTGTTGACCGGGAATCTGGATCAGCCTGGCGGAGCGATGTTCTCGATGTCACCGATCGGTCCCGCTCCTCGTCCGCCGCGCCAGGGACGCGGCTTCTCAATCGGACGATGGCACAGTCGCGTTTCGGGTCATCCTGAAGCCACATCCGAAATGCCTGCCGCAGTGCTGGCCGAGGAGATCGACACCACCGGCGACGGACAGATTCGTGCGCTGATCACCGTTGCCGGCAACCCAGTTTTGTCAGCACCCAACGGCGAACGATTGTCAGCGGCGATGGCCGGCCTGGGCTTCATGATTTCGGTCGACCCCTACCTGAACGAGACAACTAGGCATGCGGACGTCATCCTGCCGCCACCGCCGCCGTCGTTCGCCGCACATTTCGATGTTGCTCTCTCAAATGTCGTGGTCCACAACAATGCCCGCTATTCGCCGCCGGTGTTCTCGCTGCCCGATGGCAGGCCCGACGAAACCGAGATACTCTCCCGGCTGACTCTCATCGCGATCGGCTTAAGCCCCACTGAAGATCCGAAACTGGTTGACGATCAAGTGATCTCGATTGTCCTCGGCAAAGAAGTCGCCGATCCGCATTCTCCGGTAAGCGGACGTCAGGTCGATGAACTGTCCGCGATGCTTCCCGAGGCGCCGGGTTACGACCGGCGCCTCGACATGATGCTACGACTAGGGCCCTTCGGAGATGCGTTCGGCGCCAAACCTGACGGACTGACGCTTCAACGGGTCAAAGATGCCCCGCACGGCATTGATCTGGGTCCGCTGACCCCGCGAATCCCCGAGATCCTCCGAACCAGTTCCGGGAAGGTCGAACTCGCGGCGGAGCCACTGCTGGCTGACATTCCTCGGCTCCAAGCTTCGTTGGACCACGGCACGGATTCCGAGTTCCTTCTGATCGGCCGACGCCACCTACGGTCGAACAACAGTTGGATGCACAACCTGCCGGCATTAGCCGGTGGTACCAACCGATGCACGCTGCAGATCCATCCTGATGATGCGGCCAAACTGGGCCTGACCGATACCGCGGAGGTCACCGGACCTGGAGGCAAACTCGAAGTGCCAGTGGAGATCACGGCTGCAATCCGCCCCGGGGTGGTGTCACTGCCGCACGGCTGGGGCCACACCGATGCGCAAACCCTGATGCGAGTGGCTGCGAAACAACCCGGTGTCAACGTCAACAGCCTCTACGACAGCTCGCTCATGGACCCCCTGTCAGGCACTTCGGTGCTTAACGGTGTGCCCGTCGAGGTCTCAGCGGTCACCTAAGTCTGCGCGAGCAGGCGCGCCAAGGGGAACGGGTACCAGCCGAATGTCAGCGGGCTTAAAATCCGCTGACTCTCAAAAGTTCGTAGGGGATGTGAATGGCAAAGCCCAATGACTACCGTCCGTTGAGCTGCGCTGCATGCACCCACGGCGCCGAGTTGGGCTTTGACTTTTCGATGGCGTTCCAGCCCATCGTCAATACCCTTACCGGAGAAATCTACTCGCACGAAGCCTTGGTGCGCGGCCTCGGCAACGAGCCGGCTGCGGCGATTTTCGCTCGGGTCAACGAGGACAATCTCTACCGCTTCGACCAAGCCTGTCGCGTGAAGGCGATCAAGCTCGCGGCGGAGTTGGGCATTTCAACTCTTCTCAACGTCAACTTCATGCCCAACGCCGTATATCGGCCCGAGCTGTGGATCCGCACCACCTTGGAGGCGGCTCAGATATACAACTTTCCGGCCAACCGCATCGTCTTCGAGATAACCGAGGGCGAACAGGTGACCGATCTTGCACACCTACGCGGCATTGTTGTCGACTACCAGGAGCGCGGATTTCTCGTCGCGATAGACGATTTCGGTGCTGGCTACGCCGGATTGAACATGTTGGCTGAATTGCAGACAGATGTGGTGAAACTCGACATGGGCTTGATTCGGGACATCGATCAGGACAGGACGCGCAGGATCATCTCCCGAGGCATCGTCGGGGTGTGCCGAGAATTGGGAATTGAAATCATCGCCGAAGGAGTGGAAACCCGCGACGAACTGCACTGCCTCCAGGATATCGGCGTTCACTTGTTCCAGGGCTACTACCTGGCGAGGCCCTCATTTGAGAGCCTCGCGGCCATAAACCCGGACGCCTACGCCACCCGATAGCGATTGCGCCCGAAATCATCTCACCAGCGCCACAGCGAAACCGTCCCAGCCTTTGCTGCCGACCGTCTGGATCGCAGCAGTGTCCAGGCTCGGATGGGCGCCCATCATTTCGAGCATGTCGCGCACCCCGTGCGCCTGAGAGTCAGTCGGGTTGAGGATCCGCCCATCGCGGACGACGTTGTCGACCACGATGACGGTTCCCGGTCGTCCTAGCTCGATGGCCCACCGCACGTATGCGGTGTTGTTCTCCTTGTCGGCGTCGATGAAGATCAGGTCGAAGACGCCAGTCACAGTGGGCAGGGATTCCAACGCGGGACCCACAACGATCTCCACCCGATCGGCCACGCCCGCGCGCTGAAGGTTGACGTGCGCCACATCCGCGTGGCGCTGCTGGAATTCCAAGGTGATCACACTGCCTTCCGCACCCACACCGCGCGCTAGGCAGATAGTGCTGTAGCCGCCCAGTGTGCCGATCTCCAGAACCCTTCTTGCTCCGCTGATTCGGGCCAACAGGTACAACAACTGCGCGCTCTGCGCCGATACCTCGATCTCCGGTAGGCCCGCCGCACGCGAGTCTGTCAATGCGGCGCTCAACGCGGAATCTTCGGTCAGCAGCAACCGATCCAACAGTGCGTCAATGGGTTGCCAGTCATCGGGACCGATCGCGTCGCTCATCGAATCACCGTAGCGGCCGGGTCACCTGACACCTTCTTTGGCGTACACGACGCGCAGCACATGCCCCACCTCGGCGCCCATCACCAACCCGGCCAGCTCACAGAATGTCGCGACGAATGCCGCACCATGAGCAGGCCCGTCCAGACCGCACAGATGATGGGCGACTTCGTGGAGTACCACCAACTCGCGCATCGCCCAGGCAGTGCGGTCAGGAACAGCGATAACCCCAGCGCCATCATGGCTCTCGTAATGCGCACCCGATACCGATCGCCTCGGGCGGACCGTGAGCGTTCCGACCCTGGGCCAACGCGCAACCACTGCCGGCAGTCCGAGAACTTCATCGAGATACCGTTGCACCCCCTCGACGGAGGCGAACCGACCCTCAGGCGGCAGGGTCAACTGCGTGCCGAAGAAGTCGATCGATCTCGAACTGTGCTGGGCAGCACGGTCAAACAACGTTCGGACGAACTCTTCGGCGGCATATACCTTGGAGCGCTGGCTGTCCCGTCCCGTCACTTCTGCAGCCGGGTACGGGCCCCCGGCAGCTCAGGGCTCGAGCCCAAACGAGCGTGACGGCCCGCCCGATCCCCGGCGCGGCGCGCGCCTGAAGAGTAGCCCGCTGTCGCGCGGGAGGCCTGCCAAGTGCCCCTGGCTTTCGACTCTCGGCGGTAGTGATCGCGAAGTTCGATTTCCTTGTTCCGCAGGACAATAGCTGTTCCTGGCACTGCGGTTCTGCTCTGGGTCGCCTCTTGCTGTGCCTCGTCGCGGGCCTGGGTCAACCGCTGGCCTATCCGCGCGCCGAACGCAAGCTGGAAGTTCAGCCGCGCCGTGATGGTGGGCGTGGGCCGATGTTCCCCGGTCGCCAAATAGGCATCACAGGCTCGCACCATCTGCACCACCAAGCTTGCGTACAGCGCGTGGCTGGCGTCGATGTCCTCGGGAAACCCGTAGGCGTAGACATACGCCGAGTTGTTTGCGACATCGCAACGCACATTGTTGGCCGTGGAGATGACCGCGAACAACTGGACGTAGGTGCGCAACCCCCGTGTCCCTGGTTCGCCGATAGTGATGGTGCGTTGAGTTGGTGCCTGGGCTGCCGTTCTGGTCGCCGAATGGGCACGGGCGACGGCCAGATCGATCGATGTCGCAGTGGCCAGCCGCTGCGCCGCGGCCATGAATGCCTCGGCTTCGTGGGCGTTGTCGGTTCCTTCGGCTTGCCGCAAGAGGGCGGCAATCCGCGCCAGCATCCGGTCGTCACTCATCCGCGATCCGCTCCGCTACTCGCCCAGAACTCATGCAACACACGTTAAGCCAGAGGTACGACCCCTGCGCAAGTCACCTACTTGGCGACGAACTGATCCAGCGCACTGATCAGTTGCGGCGACAGCGGGGCCTTCTTTGCGTAGTCGGCGACGTTGTCGCGCGGGTCATCACGCAGCACGTGATTGACACCTTTCAGTTCGACGTACTGCAGCGCCGTATGCGCCAACGCATCCACCAGCGGCTTCATTCCACTGCAGTTGGCCTGACCGTCCGAGTCCGAGCAGGTCACCAGAACGGGCGTATTGGCCGGAACCCGGCTTGCCAGCGCCACCGGATCAATGGCGTCAGCCTCAACCACAGCCTTGACATTGCCCGGATTCAGAATCGCGTTCAGTCCGTCGGGCAACGACGCCGCGACGTTTCCGGTCGTCCGGGCCTGCTGGACTGCTGCGCCCCACGCGGCGACGACCTGGTCAGCTTGCTGCTGGGTCTTGCTGCCACTACGGACTGCGGCAGCAACGTCGTTGTTGACGCGCCCGGTGATCAAGTCGAGGTATCTCCCCGAAAGTGGCTGCAAAAGACCCAGGGCATGAATCTTCGGAGCGCCGTCGGAGGTGTCGTCCGCTAGCGCCATCGCGTGCATGGTTCCCTCGCCTAACGCGTACACGGAAATCCGCTGCGCGTCAGTTTGATGCTGCCCGGCCAGATATCGGACGGCGGCCTTCGCTCCACTTGTGTAGATCGCGCTGCCGACATCGGCCGGTCGATCCGCATAGGGCCCCAAGCCCGTCTTGCCGGTGCCGACCTTGTCGTAACGCAACGTCGCCACACCGTGCTCCGAGAGGTACTCGGCAAGTTGCCGCATGTTGCCGATCGGACCAGCGACGTTGTTGTCACCGTTGCGATCGGTCCGCCCGCTCTCGGAGATGAGTAAGGCCGCCGGCGCCGTGCCGCCACCCTGAGGATGGCGATAGGTACCGTGCAGGGTCAACCCGTCGGCAGTGAATGTGACCTCATCCTCGACCCACGGATGCTGGTGTGCGCTGTTCGAGGAACAACCGGTCACAACCAGCATCAACGTCGCCGCCAGTAGCGCGATTCGGTGACGCCAGCTCACAATCTGGCCTCGATCCACGTGGTTACATCATCGAGGACGCGGTCTCGCTCAGGCTCGTTGAAGATCTCGTGGTACAGCTCCGGGTACACCTTGAGGTGGACGTCCGTCGAGCCAACGCACTCGACCAGTCGTTCGCTGCCCGAAGCCCGCACCAGTCGATCTTCGGCCCCGTGCACCACCAGCAACGGCGCGGTCAGCGCTCGTGCCCGTTGCGGCATGGTGTCGCCGACGAGTAGCAGCGCTTTGCCGATTCCGGCCGGGATCTTGCCGTGGTAGACGAGCGGGTCATTTCGGTAGGCGGCAAGCACCTCTGGGTCACGTGACACCGCTGTGTCGTCAAGATCTTCGATCGGAAGGTTCGGTAACAACGAGCCCACTGCCTTGCCGAGAAACGCCTTGAATGCGCTCACCGCATCCTGGGCAGCGACAGCCGGCCCCGAAAGCACCATCAGGTCGTAGTCGTCGGGGTGATCGACCCCATAGGCGAACACGATCGCTCCACCCATGCTGTGGCCCAACGCAATTCGCTTGAGGGCCGGATGTTCGGCCGTTGCGATGTGGACCAGGGTGTCGAAATCTCCGGTGTATTCGGACATGTTCTTCACCTTGACGCGCTTGCCACCGGACCGGCCGTGACCGCGGTGATCCAGCGCATAGGTCACTAACCCGGCCGCTCCGAAGCGTTGCGCGACATGGTCGTAGCGCCGCGCATGTTCACCGAGGCCGTGGGACAACACCACTAAGCCGCGTGGCTCGACGTCCGGTGTCCACACGTCGTAGACGATGGGAACACCATCGACTCCGTCGAACGTGCGTTCCGTGCGGGTTGTGACCATCAGCCGAGCGTAGCCGCCGACCGTTCCGCAAGCCGAGCCAGTGCAGTGGCGGTAATCCCGTCCAGCTCACGAAGCTGCGACGCCGTCAGTGCATCGAACAGCACCGAACGCACCAGGTCGACGTGACCAGGCGCCGCTGTCGCCAACGCCGCGCGGCCCGCCACGGCGATGCCGACAGTTGCCCCACGGCGGTCCTGCTGGCTGTCCCGTCGCTCAATGAGATTCCGGGTGCGCATCCGGCTCAACTGATGGGAAAGGCGGCTCTGCTCCCAGCCGAGCAGCTCGCCCAGCTCAAAAATTCTCAGCTCGCCCCGCTCCGACAACACGACGAGGACCTCGTAATCTGCTAATGACAGGTCGCAATCCTGCTGTAGTTGGCGATTCATCGCCGCCTGCAAGCCTGCCGCCATCGCCAGATAGTTACGCCAGACCCGCTGTTCGTCTGCGCTCAACCACGTCACGGTGCCAGAATAGCGGAATAGATGATGTGTCATCTAGGTTGTATCGGTCAGCACCGGCCACCTAGGCTGGCCAAGACCAAGAGGTGATGACATGACCGCAGGTGTCGATATCAGACGTGCCACTGAACGCGCCGCAACAAAGATCGACTGGTTGGATTCCAAGCATTCCTTTTCATTCGGTCACCACTACGACTCGGCAAACACTCACCATGGACTGTTACTGGTGAACAATGACGACATCGTTAAGCCTGGCACCGGTTTTGACACCCATCCGCACCGCGATATGGAGATCGTGACCTGGGTCCTGCGCGGATCGTTGGTACACCAGGACTCGACCGGGCACAACGGAGTCATCTACCCCGGCCTGGCCCAGAGGATGTCCGCCGGTCGCGGAATCATGCATTCGGAGAAGAACGACTCTTGGACGCTCACCGGTTCGGAAACCCATGACGAGCCAGTCCATTTCGTGCAGATGTGGGTCGCGCCGGACGAGTCCGGCATCACTCCCGGCTACCAACAACTCGAGGTCGATGACGAACTGCTACAGGGGAAGTTGACCACCATCGCATCGGGAATGGCCAAGCACCGCAACGAGACTGCGATCAGCATTCAAAATCGCTACGCCGCCCTGCATGTTGCTCGATTGCAGGCCGGCGAGTCAACCCACTTGCCGGAGGCGCCCTACCTACATCTTTTCGTTCCGTGGGGCGCCGTGGATCTGGAAGGCAGTGATCGGATCGACGCGGGCGATGCTGTGCGATTCACTGCGACCGGCGGCCAGCGCGTCACGGCTATCGAGCCTTCGGAGATCCTGGTCTGGGAGATGCACGCCGGCCTGACCGGCTAGCGAGCAGACGTGATGTCCCCGCACGGCGTGTCGGGGACATCACTGTCTGCTGACCGTAATTGCACCGGACCTGAACTGCCGCAAGATTGTTACGAAAGTTGACAGTGTGTCTGGTGTGATTAGTGTGCACACGTCGTATCGAACGCTGCCCCCGAAAGGCCAACCGTGCCAACCCCAGTCGCGGTCCTTCGCCGCATTGTCGCAAGCTGCATGACGGCCGCGACATGTCTGGCGATGGCGGCTACCACGGGACAGCCGATAGCAGCAGCAGCCGGACGCGACCAGCTCGCCCAGGCGATCGCGACCACCCGCGGCAGCTACCTGGTCTACAACTTCGGCAGCGGATTTCCGGCGCCAATGCTGAATGCCGGCGGCGACTGGTACGAGATGACCAGCGGCGGCCATCTGATGATCATCAAGGCCGCATCCGGGCGACTTACCCCTCGGCTGTTGGTAGACACTCATTCCGGTTACCAGTCCCGGTGCGAACGCACCCCCGGCGCGCGTACTTCTGACCAGCTGACCCAGGCTGCGGAGGTCTACACACCGTTGCAGGCCTGGCAGGCTCTCGGCGAGCCGACAATCGCAATCAACGCGAATTTCTTCGACGTACGCGGACAGCAGGGCGGTTCCTGGAAGACGACCGATTGCAGTTCGCCCCTAGGCGCCTATGTCGACAACACCCAGGGGCAGGGACGCGCCAACGTTCCGCTGACCGGGACGGTCGCCTACGCGGGCAAACAGGCGCTTTCCGGGGGTGACGAGGTCTGGACCGCACTGTCGACGATGATCTTGCCGGTCGCCGGCGCTCCCTTCGTGGTCAGTCCCAAGGGTCCCAGCGACTATGACGCGGCTACCCCGGTAGTTCAGGGTCTGATGGACAAGGGCGTGCGTTTCGTCGCGGTCAGCGGCCTGGGTCTCTTAGCTCCTGGTGACACCGGCCAACTCAACGACCCCGGGCCGAGAGCGGCACGCACAGCGCTCGCCTACGCCAGGGATAGAGACGAGATGTACATATTCCAGGGCGGCAGTTACACGCCTGACCAGATCCAGGATCTCTTCCGCGGCCTGGGCAGCGATAGTGCGATCCTGCTTGACGGTGGCGGGTCGTCAGCGATTGTGTTGCGGCGCGACACCGGCGGAATGTGGACCGGTGCCGGCGTCCCCAAGGGATCGTGCGACACCCTGCAGGTACTGTGCGACTCACACGAGCGCGGTCTACCCGCATGGCTCGGGTTCAATTGACATTCGTTGTCAGAGCCCGGTGAGTTTGCCGATCAGGTTGTCACGCAACCGAGTTGGAAGCTTCGTCACCAAACTCATTTGGATCGCCGGGCCGAGACCCACCGGATAGCGGGCCCGTGGTGATCGCGCAGTCAGCGCCTCTTTAACCACGGCCGCAACTTTCTCCGGTTCCACCGCCATGCGCTGGGACATGGGGATCGACTTTCTCATCCCGAGAATGTGTTTGGCATACAACGCCCGATGGCTCGCTGACATCGCGGCCTCCATATCGTCGACCGACTTCTCGGCCTGGCGCCAGAGGTCAGTGTCGGTCTGCGCCGGCTCCACCACACTGACGCCCACGTGCCAGGGCTTGAGCTCCAGGCGCAGAGCGTCCGCAGCGGCTTCCAGCGCGAATTTCGATGCGCTGTAGGCACCGAGAAGTGGAAGCGAGATCCTGCCATTGACACTGGAAATGAAGATGATTCGTCCGCGCGACTCGCGCAACAGCGGTAACACGGCGCTAGTCACGGCCAGCTGACCGACAACGTTGACATCCAGCTGCCGACGCAAATCTGCCGCGGTCAGCGCCTCGATCGGTCCACTGACTGCGATCCCTGCGTTATTCACCACAGCGTCAAGCCTTTTAGGCAGGCAACTGGTCAGCGCGGCAACCTGGTCATCGTTGGTGACATCCAGGATAACTGCCGTCACTCCCGGCATCGCCGACATGGCTGCGGCATCGTCTTGGCCGCGCACACCTGCGATGACGTCCCAACCGGCTGCACTGAGATAGGTGACGATCGTCTTCCCGATTCCTCGGGCGGCTCCGGTTACCAGAACAGCTGGCATGGTTCTACCTCTCCGTTTCTTCGTTTGTATGAGGCCCAGCGTCAACCCCAGAATTCACTAGGGGACCGTGGCGGAACACCAAGAGAGCCAGAGCAATAACGGCAGCAGCCAAGGCGATAACCTGCGGGACTCCGACATGCAGCAGTGTCGCGCCCACTCCCGCTCCCAAGCACATCGTCGCGACAACCGCGACCCGCAACTTCAGTCGGCTGCCACTCCCACCGGCCAGCCGGCTGTCTATCCCGATCCCCACCACAGTTCCCGTCAACACGGTGGTGCTGAGTTCCTGAACGCCGAATTGCCGTGCCGCCGCGCTCTGCGCACCGAATGTCACCGCCAGAACGGCAATGAGGATCAACCGCTGGTTCGTGTGATAGTCCAATGCGCCGGTGCCCACCAGCATCGCCATGATGAGCAGCAGCACCACCTCAGTTCCGAGTGCAACGGTGAGCCACAATCGCACCTCCTTCGCGAGGTGCAGAGCGAATCGTCCACCGATCACCACTCCGATCAAGAAGCAGGTGAACGCGACGACCGCTGCACCCATGTTGACGGAAGTGTCAGGGGCAAACCAGAAACCGAGGAAGACCACATTGCCCGTCATGTTGGCGACGAACACGTGCCCGAGGACCAGCACGCTGACCGCGTCGACGAGGCCCGTCGCGAACGTCAGCAACAGCATTGCGACAACTGTCAGCCGATCCGAAATCGGAGAGACGACTGCCATGTTGAGCGCTTCGTCAGAGCTTCGGGGTCAGATCCAGCGACGTCACGGTCGTCATCTTGGTAACCAGCCACCGACCACCTTGGCGTTTCAACTCCAGTCGGTACGACAGGTATTTGATCGACGGAATCTCTTTGGTCAGCGGGCTGGTGGCCGTGCTGTTGGTAAAGACGACTGCCGTGGCCTCCGAACCCCGCAGCGATTCGACCGCAGCACCTACCACCTGTGTGCTGTTGGTGACCTTTGCCTGTTTGTTCTGCGGCACGATGGCGTCGACGTACTTCCGGTACTGATCCTCAAATCCACCGGACAGATATCTTGCCGAACGATCCGGCAGCTTTTCCATGTCATCCGGCGTGTAGGTCCACAGTGTGGTGATCGCACTCGCGGCGGTACGGGCGATCTCGAGCTTCGTCTGGTTCAAGGCTTGGTCGGCGAGATAAGGCTGCACAACAGCTCCGGCGAAGGTGCCGGCACCGACGAACAACGCCGTCGAGACTCCGATCGCTAAGACAGTCTTCCTGCGCGATAACCACTCTCGCGCCTTGGAGGGCTCCTTCACCGGCGCGGCGGCCGTCTCCGTGACTTCCTCCGCCGCTACTACTTCCGCTGTTTCCGCGACATCCTCCGCTGCTGAGACATCCTCAACTTCGGTCGCGTCGTCGGTCAGATCACCTGCAGTAGGTTGCTTATCTTCCACTGGTCTCCCTCCTTCGTCGCAGTGACGACCCACCGGTTGCCGTCTTCAATGACCTTGCCGTCTGGCAATTTGGTACTGGTCTTGGCGGCTACCACCACGTCAACGCTGCCATCGTCATTCCATCGTTCGATGCCCAGGTCCTGGACTGATCCCGTCGTCGGCTCGGCTCGCGCCACCTGGATCACAACCTCGTTCATTCGCTCCTGGTACATCTTCGCGAACTGACCGGTCGCTCCATGCACCACATTGTCGGCATAGTCGTTGGCGTGGAATGGATCCGGTGAGGTGTACAGCGTCATGAACGACCGCACCGTGTCTACGACGGCCGCATCCCGCACCTCGTTGCGCTCATGGAGCTTGTAGTTCACCAGCACAAAAGTGCTCAGGCTCAGCGCTGCCAGAATGACCAGCGCCGCGGCGGAGGTAACCGTCGGCAGCACCCAACGGCGCGGCTCCGGATCGGGCAGCCGGAAGAGTTCCTCACTATCCGGATCTATCTTTCGGCGTGGACTCATTGGCCCTGCTTATTGGTATTAGGGCGGGCCAGAACGGTCAGATTCGACACCTGCCACTGTCCGGCTGCGGACTTCTGGAAGTTCACCCGAACTGTCGCGGTGATCAATCGCTGCTTCGGTGCAGCGCCGCGCTGACCCTGAAGCAGGATCAGCATCACCGCCTGGTCCCTCGATACCGACAGGACGGAGCTATTGGTTGCCCAGTAGTCGTTGTCGACAGGGCCTGCTTTTTGTACAGCCTGCTGTTGGGCCAGCAGCTGCGGCCGATAGCTGTCCGTCGCCAAACCCTGAGCCCGGCTGAAATCAGGCTGCAATGTCGCGACCTCGTAGCTCAGCATGTCTACGACGATCTTTGGCCCTTCTTTCGCCAGGTATTCGCGAGCCTGATTCGTCGCCACCTGCTGCCGGTAGATCGTTTGATATCCCAGGCCAGCAAGGAGGACTGCAATGAGCGCAGCCGCGGCCAAAGCCGCCCCCACACGACGCCGACGATCTGGATGCTCGCCCGGAACCTGATGGACTTCCGTTCCGGTGAGCAAGTCAGCGAAAGTTCGGCTACGGGAATCCCACAGCGGCCAGAGCCAGCCGATGAATAACGCCAGTGTGTCCAGCACATGCGCCATCTCACGCAGCGCAAGCCGCCACGGGCTGACCGGAGAACCGTCGCGGTCTACGACAGCAATACCGAACAGCGATCGGCCCAGACTCCAGCCTGTGATCGCCGGCAGCAGCAGGCGATTGACGCCGACGGCGACCAATCCGACTACTGCCACCCCGAGACAGACCCAGAAGAACCAATCAATTCTGGCCGCAGGCAGGCTGGAGAACCAGTAGACGACTGGCTTGGCCACCAGCGCTACCGCGATCACGCTCACGGGGAAGATCACGTCGACGGTGAAGGCGCCGGCCCGCGCCGACCAACTGGCCTGCACCGGCGGCGTCTCGTCGACCGTCGTCATCGTTTCAGAGTCGGTGTCATCGAGGACCACCGTCACTTGCTCACCTGGTCCAGCCGGGCAATCTTGTAGACACCGTTGTCCGGTGCCATCCGGACCCGCAGCCGATAGCCCTGCTCCTGGCCCTGTGCCTCGCTGTTGGACACCTTCACCCGGACCGCGACCAGAACGTCGATCGAGCCGTCCGGGTTGTGCCGCTCAACGGCCGCGCGCATGTTTGAGACTTCAACCTTTGCGTTGGCGGCCTGATAGGCCTCCACCAGCATTGCGCTGTACATCGTGGCCTGGGCGCCGAAGTCCCCAGTGGCGCAGTCGATGATCTTCGCCTGACTGGCAGCCATGGCACCGGCATCTGGAGCCTGTGTGGCCGTCACGCAGTCCTTTGCCGCCGCCAGCGCGGCCGTCTCGGCCCGCGCAGCCGCTTCACTCTGCTGATGCGAGCGCAACGCGAGGAAGCCGCCGGTCCCAACCGCCGCAGCAACCACGAGAAGCGTGGCGCACACTCCCACCAGCCAACGCCTGGTGGCCAAGCGAGACTGACCCGGCGCAGCCGCTACTGCTGCCAGCTCGTCGTCCGGGGAAGCCTGCTCCAACGACTCCTCCACATCGCTCGGGGAGGCCTCGTCGTCAGTTAGGGCCTGATTCACCGACTCCTCAGCGTCGCTACGCGACGCATCGTCGTCCGTGGAAGCCGGGGTTGGGGTCAGCTGACCGGAGCCAGCATCTCCTTCCATCCGTCGTCTCCTGTACTGCTCGAGTTGCTGACGTTGTACTTCACACCGTCAGGGCCGACCAACTCCCCGCTGGACGGGGTGTACACGGCCGTGTTCTGTGCCGCAGTGTACGTGCACGGATTGGGCTGCTGTCCGTTGCACTGCACTGAACCGCTGCCCGGCGACGTCGGGTCGTCACTTGTGGGTGGCGGTGTACCCGGCACCATGTTCGCCGGCAACGGATTCATCCCGTTGTTGATGGTCGGAGCCGGTATCACCGTACCCGGGTTGACCGGCTGATCACACCGCGCGCCAGGTGCGGGGCAGTTCACGATCTGATTGGGGTCGCCGTACCAGGGGTTGGTGCCCAGCGGAGTGTAGGGCTCATTGCTCCGGCACTCAGCCGGGGTGGCCGCGCGCTTGTTCGGGACATCGGCGCAGGGGTAGTTACGCGCACCGCGGACCACGTTCGAAGGCGTGTCCTTGGGGATCTTGCAGTACAAGCCCTTCGGCGCCGGGATGCTCGTGGTGTCGGCAGGCGCACGCCATTCGCCTGCCGGCAGGAACCCGGTCAAACACGGTGGCGGCTGGTTGATGGTGAGCGCAAAGTCGATGGAAGCCTTGCCTGGGTTCAGCGCAGCCGTCTGCGCAACAGCGGCCGCCTGCGGCAGCAACACCAGCGCCTGCTCGACGCCGCTGTGGTAGCGCTTCAGCATGTCCAGGATGACTTCGAGATTCGCGAGAGTCTGAGGCAGCGCGTCTTGCACGTCTCCGAATATGGCGTTCAGCTGATCGGCCGTCGGTGCTGCCTGATGCAACGTGTCGCGGACTACGGCATCATTCGCAGCGGTCTGGGAAGTCAGGGTATTCAGGTTGCGCGCCCAGGTCTGAATTGCGCTGGACGACACCGCCTGGCTGTTCAGAATCGGCCCCGAGTTATCGATGATGCTGGTGAAGTCGGTGAGATTCGTGTTGGTCTCGGACACGATCGCTTGTGTACCGTCCACCAACCGCTGCAAGGCCGGACCCAGGCCGCCGAGTGCCAAAGCTGTCTCGTTCAACAGCACGGGAATCTTGTCCGCAGGCAATGCCGACAATCCGTTGGACACCGCGTCCAGGGACGGACCTACCTCACTTGGCACCGTTCCCTTCGTCACCGTCTGACCGTCGGCAAAAAACTTCGTCGAATTGCCCGAAGAAACCAGGTCGATGTACTGCTCACCAACCGCAGATACGGAGTGCACATTCGCAATCGCGTCGACAGGCACCTTGTACCGGTCGCTGATGGACATCGTCGCGCGCACACC
Organism: Mycobacterium sp.; assembly: GCA_965279745.1. GTDB lineage: Bacteria > Actinomycetota > Actinomycetes > Mycobacteriales > Mycobacteriaceae > Mycobacterium. Next base: position 3,400,629 of record OZ257262.1, on the reverse strand, counting down.
GTTCTCAGTCGGCTCTACCGAGGTCACCTTGCCGATTGTGGATCCGCGATAGGTCACGTTCGACGTCCGGTACAGGCCACCCGAAGCCGGCAACTCCGCCGTCAACGTGTACTGCCCAATGCCGGCCAACGTCGGCAACCGCAGGTAGAACCAGCCGAGCACGGTCAACGCCAGCACAGTGATTATCGAGAAGATAATCAGCTGGTTGCGTATGAAGCGAGTAATCATCTAGCGCGCCACCCCTTTACTCGCCACGCTCAATAAATGGCCCACCCGGTGCTGAATTCGGATCCGGGGTGAACCGGACGTCCGGGATCATCGTCTCTGGATCGCGTCCCCATGACTGTTCGAGCGCACGTCCCATGCCGGACACTCCGGTGCCCGTCAAGAACGCATTGTCCAACGCGCTCAGGGTCAGGTCGAACGTCGACGAAACGTTGATGTAGTCACCACGGATGACCTTCTCGATCTGGTCGATCGGGTACGGCGCCGTAATAACCAGCTTCAGCGAATCGATCAGATACGGAGAAGCAAGACCGATCTGCTTGAGCGGTCGCCGCAGCAGATTCAGGTTCTTATCAATGTTCGGCCGAGCCTCTGACAACGTGTCGGCGGTGATGTTGCTGAACCGTCCCAGCGCCTCCACTGCGTTGGTGAATACCTGCCGCTTGTCGGCGAAATACTTGATCAGCGGCGGGAATTCGGTCAATACCCGGTCCAGTGTGTTGTCGCGCTTCGCGAAGATCGTCAGCAACTCGTTGGTCGAGTCGATAGCCCGCGTCAAGTCATTGCGCTGCTGGTTCAGCTGATCGGTGAACGTGTTCAACTTGCCCAGGAAGGCGCGGATCTGCTCACCGTTACCGCTGAGGATGTTGCTGACTTCAGTCTGAATCACTTCGAGGTTCGGAATCCCGCCGCCGCGGAGCACCACGGCGATACTGGCCAGTGTTCGTTCCGTGGTGGGGTAGGCCGACGAATTCTTCAGCGGGATCGTGGCTCCGCTACGCAACGGCTCCGACGACGGATTTGGCGGTGCAGCGAGTTCGACATGCTGGGTACCCAACAAACTTGTCTGGCCGATGCGCGCGGTGGCATTGGCCGGCAATTTGATTCCCGGCTCGATGTCCAGCGTCAGCGTCGGGATCCAGTTCTTGAGTTGGATCTCCTTCACGGAGCCGACATACACGTCAGCAACCCGGACACGGCTGTTCACGTTGAGTGCCAGCGTGTCGGGTATCTGCACGTAGATCGTCGTCCGCTTTTCGCCACTGCCCGGACCGAACGGAAGCGGCACGTTGGCGATGCCCTTCCAACCGCATGACGTCAGCACCAGGGCGACCAGAAGCAGTGCGAATCCACGCACGCCGTACCGCCGAGCGCGCACGGCGGTACTCACAGAGGCTGTGGTGCTCATTGGCCAGTTCCGATCTCAGCGGGCAATGCCGGGCCAGCGGGCACAGCGGCCGGAGCTGCAGGAGCCACAGGAGAGTTGATCTGCTGCGACACCGGCAGCGGCCCTGGAATCACACCAGGCCCGGGAGCCGGGGGTGGCGGCTGCTGTGGGTACCAGGGCGGCGGAGCCGGATTCTGGTTGTTGTACGAGTTCGGCGGCGCCCCTCCTGGAGGCCCTGCCGGCGGGACAGACGCCGGATCGGGACCACCCATCAGCGCGGACAGCGAATCCGGGGTCAGCATGTTCGCAGTGAACGGCTGCACGTCGACTCCCTGCATACCCGGCGCGACAATCCAGCCCGCTTCGTGGTTGCCATGTGAGAAGAGCGTGTCGCGGGACCAGATGCCCGGCACCGTCGTGTCCTTATATCCAGGCGGCGGCTGCAAGCGCGGCTCGGAGTAGGAGATGTACTTGGGCAGGATCTCCGCGGTCGAGACCTGGTTTACCCCGAACGGCGGGTAGTTGAACTTCGTCGCATCGAGGATCGGCGCCAGGTACTGGGCGCAGAGTTCAGCCGAATCCTGGTAACCCTGACGACTACCTGCCTGGATCGCGCTGCAGAGGAATTGCATCGGGTTCGCCCAGCTGGCGATCGTCGGCGTGGCAGTAAGTGCGCCATGCGCCGGGTGGTAGATGTTCATCAGGTTCGCCACCAGGTTCGGGTAGACGTGGAGCACCGTCTCCAGGCCGTTGCGCGGCTCAGGCTGAAGCACCGCGTTGGTGACCTCAGCAAGGTTGTTGATGTCCTTGCTCAGTACCGAACCGTTGTCATTCACGAACTGATGGGCGGTCTTAAGCAGGCCGTCAATGTCTTTGAGTGCGGTCGCCAATTCCTGGTCAGAACTGGTGAACGAATTGGTGAAGGTCGCCAAGTCAGAGTTCAACGCCACGAATTGCTGGTCACTCTTATGCAGCGCGTTGACGAACAACGCCAGACTCTTGGCCACTGCGAAGAAATCTCCGCGGCCTTCATTCACCGCCGAAACGGCATTGGAGAGCGCCGTCAGAGTGGTGTTGATTTCCTTGCCCTTACCGTCGAGCCCGTTGGCGAAGGACTCGAGCGCATCGCCGAACGGACCCTTTGGCTGCTCCGGAGTCGGGCCGAGCTTGCCAACCACGTCAGTGATCTGGTTCCGCAGGTCGTCCCATTCCACCGGCACCTGAGTGCGCTCGATCGGGATGACCGCATTATCGGCCAGTACCGGACCGCCGTTGAATGCCGGCGCCAACTGAATGGTCCGCGAGGCAACCAGGCTCGGATTCATGATGGTCGCCGTTACGTTGGCTGGCACCTTGAACTTGTTGGCATAGTGGAAGGTGACCTTCATCTTGTCGCCGGCCGGTTCGATCTTGTCGATGTTGCCGACTTGGATGCCCATGATGTCGATCCGGTCGCCTGGGTAGAGAGCCAGCGTGTTGCTGAAATAGGCGACGACGGTGTTATTGGTCATCTTCTGGTAGAAGCGGTTGCCGACGAAGGCGGCGACGATGAGCAGGAGCGCGACCAGAGCCGCAATCACGAGACCTGTCCGGCTCTTCACCTTGTTCAAGTCGAAATTGAAGATGTTCGACATCGTTAGTTACCCCCTCCCGGCATATCAACGGGCGCGATAGCGCCGTCACCCGACAACTGCGGACCAGGCCCCGCTGGGGGGATCGGTCCGACCAAAGCCGGTGGTGGCGGGGCGTACCCCGGAATGTTGTCAGCCGGACCGGGCAGCGGTCCCACCGGCACGGTGCGGGCGCCCGGTGGCCCCGGAGCCAGAGCGGGCCCAGGTACGCCCATCACACCCGGCGACATCTCGCCCGGATACGCGGCGCTCGGAACACCCGGGTTGTATCCGGCGGCAGGGTTATACGGAGAATTCGCGATATCGGGCGCCGGGTAGCCAACCCCGCCAAACGGACCCTGAGTAGCTCCGGCGCAGGGCATTGGATTGCCCGGACCCGGGATGCCATTGGCTGCAGGCGTGTACGAGCACGGTGAACCGGGCCCCACAGCTGGACCGGGATGTTCCGGGGTACCTTCCAGCAATTGCGGCGACGGCGGCGGCGCACCGTTTGGCTGCACCTGGCCATTGGGATCCGGGAACTTAGCGGCCGGTAGGCCGGCGTTACGCCAGAACTCCTCGGGATCGATGCCGCGCTTCTTGAATGCGGCGTCGACCCAGGGCTGCAGAATCTGATACGGCACCAGGTTGACTACCAGCACCTTGAAGTAGGGGCCGGAAGCGATGGCTTCGGCCAGAGCGCCCATGAACCCAGCCGCCTGAACCAGCACGTCCGAGAGGTCGACCTTGTGCTTGACCAGAATGTCGCTAATGACGCGCAACTTCTCGAGCACCTGATTCAGATTCGGGTTGTCGTTGATCACGCCCTGAATCTGATTGGAGACCAGCGAAACATTCTGCAGCAGATAGTCGATCGCCTGGCCACGTTGGTTGACCGCAGACAACAGAGACTTCGCATTCACCAGCAACGAGTTAATCTGCTCGCTGCGGTTACCGAGCACACCAGCGACCTGGTTTGCGCTAGCCAACAACTTCTTGAATTGCTCGTCTCGCTTGCCGATGGTGTCGGAGAACTTAGCCACCCCGTCGAGCGCGGCGCTCAAGTGCGGATAGGTCTGATCGACCGTCTCGGACAACACGTTCAACGAACGCTTCACCGTGTCGATGTCCCAACCCTGCGCCGCCTTGGTCACGTCGAAGACCGCGTCATACAGCTGATAGGGCGTGGTGCTCTGGCCGACCGGCAGTGTGCCATTCGCCTGGAGAATCTTGGTCCCGCGCGGTTCGATGTCCAGGATTCGTTTGCCCAGGATGGTCTCGGTGCGAATCGCCATCCGGCTTTCACTACCGACCTGGTTAGCACCCAGCGTGAAGCCCATCAGAACGTGGTTGCCCTCGATCTCCATGGACTTGACCTCGCCGACGTCCATGCCGGCGATCCGGACCTTGTCGCCGACGTTTAGACCTGCCGAATCGTTGAACTGGCCGAAGTACTCCGGCTGGGCAAACAGCATCGGCACATTCGTGAAGCCCTGGCCCACAAGGACGACCAAGAGCAGAATTATGACGCCGGCCGCCCCGTTACGAACCCGCTTCGGGCCCTCGAGAGTCCTCATTGCGGAGTGCACCTACCCGTCGGCTGCTGTGTGATCTTCACTGTGCGGACTGGCCCGCCCGGCTGCAGCCCGTTGAGCTTGAGTGAAATGTCGCACAGGTAGAAGTTGAAGAAGTCCCCGTAGATTCCGCCTGCGCGACCGATCAACTTCAGCGCCTGCGGCAGCCGCGTCAAGAGATCGTTCAACTGAGCCTGACCGTGCTCATCGGCCAACGGCCCCTCGATCGTGTCGATCTTCGCGATGGTCTCCTGCAAGAGCGGGCGATCGTCGCGCAGCAAGTCACCAAGTGTCCCTGAGGCGTTGCTGATGTTGGCCGTCGCATCGGCCAGCGGATCGGCCCGATTCTTCAGCCCGGTAACCAGAATCTCGAAGTTGTTGACGGTCTGATCGAATTCCTTTTGATGCTTGACCGTAGTGCTCAGCACCGTGTTCAGGTTGTTGATCACTTCGCCGATCGCCTGGTCCCGATCGGCGAGTGTCGCGGTCAGCTGCGACGTCTGATCCAGAATGTCGTTGATCGTCCCGCCCTGCCCTTGGAAGACAGTGATCAGCGAGGAGGCGATGGTATTGACCTTCTCAGGATCGAGCGCTTTGAAGAGTGGCTTGAACCCACCGATGAGGGCATCGAGATCCAGGGCGGGCTGGGTACGGGCCAGCGGGATAGTCCCACCCGCCGGCAAGGTGCGGTCTGCGCCCTCGCCAGTGCCCCGTTCCAGGTTGACGTAGCGATTGCCAATCAGATCGCCGTATCGGATCGCGGCAGTCGTTGACTGATACAGCGGCAACGACCGGTCAATGTCGAAATCGACCAAGACCCGTCGTCCGCCATCTGCCAAACGGACCTTCGACACCTTGCCGACTTCAACTCCGCCTGCGCGGACGAACTGCCCGGTGTGCAAGCCACTGGCATTAGTGAATTCGGCGGTGTAGCTGCTGGTGCGATCAAACCGGAGCTGCCCGAATACGACGATGATGATCGCCGTGAAGAGCAGGAGCACGAACGAGAACGCGCCCAATTTGATTGCGGTACCGGTGATTTTCATGGGTTGATCGTGTTCTCCCCGACTTGGCGTCCCCAGACGTATTCAGTAAGGAGCGGCTGGCCCATTTCGACGTGGTTGTAAGGGGCGATCGATGCACCGTCGTCGACGACCAGATACGGAGCCGGCCAGAAGTCGTGTGTAATTGCCTGCCAGCAGCCCGGTGCCCCGCCGGGACCACCGTGGGCGTTGATCCGGGGCAAGTTATCGGGGTAGACGTACGGGTTCGGCGCACCGACCAGCTTCTGCATCAAGTCCAGGGAATAGCCGTTGCCACCGAACGCGCTTTTCGCCAGTGGCAGTACCTGCGCTTGACCGCGAATCTGGCACAACAACTGCGGGCTGTAGTAATCCAGAAGTTCGGAGGTAGGTACCGCATCGGCCATGCCTCGCACCAGGTACGGACCACCGCGTTCGAAGATGTCGGCACCGGTGTTCGCGAAACCTGCCGTCGCGAGTAGCGCGGCGTCGAGATCGCCCTGCTGCTGGTTGATGGTGTGAGCTGTGGTCACCGCATTGTCGAGAGCGGACCACAGGTCAGGGCTGGCCTTGGCGTAGACATCCGCCAGATCCGCCAGATTCTTCACGTCGTAGTTGATCTGCGGCATCTTCGGATTGATCTGATCGAGAACCGAATTGGCGCTCACGATCGACTGTCCGAATTTTCCGCCCAGCCCGGTCAGTGCTTCGGCGGCCGCGCTGAGGGTCAGATTCAGCTTGACCGGATCAACCTTTTCGGACAACGCGGTGATGGTTTCGAAGAGAGTGTTGAACTCCGTCGTTACGTGGGTGGCGTCGATCGGGTGAGCCGTGGAGACGCGGGTCGACACCGGGTTCTTCGGGCTGGTGAACGACACATACTTATTGCCGAAGACGGTGCTGGCCTTGATCTGCGCGTCGACATTGGCCGGAATCAAGTGGATGTACCGAGGAAACACCTGCAGGGTGAGTTCGGCCTCGGCCTTGCCGTCACGATTGACCGTCTTGACATTGGAGACCCGGCCAATGGAGACACCGTTATAGGTGACCTTCGAGCCTGGGTCCATCACCAGACCCGACCGGTTAGACAGCAGCGTCAGCTGGGTCTTCGGAGTCAAGTCGCCGCGGAACTGCAAGTACACCAACGTCACCAACGCCAAGGACAGGATCGTGAAGATCGCTCCCACCAGTCGATACGGAGGTGTGCGATTGGAGTTCTTCGCTGCTTGTGGCATACCTCTACCCCTGCCCTAAACCGTGAGGTTGAAGTTCGGGTCGGTGCCGTACAGCGCCAACGAAGCCAACAGGACTATCACGGCGATCGCGATCAACGACGCACGCATCGAGATACCGACCGCCTCACCAACGCCAACCGGACCGCCGCTGGCGTTGTAGCCGAAGTAGCAGTGGTTGATCATCACGAACATGGCGATCATGATCGCCATGACGAACGACCAGAACACGTCGTCAGGCCGCAGGAAGGTGCGGAAGTAGTGGTCATAGGTACCCGTGGACTGACCGTAGAACAACGTCGTGGTCAGCTGCGCAGCGACGAACGACAGGATTAGGGCGATCGAGTACAGCGGGATGATCACCACGATGCCGGCCAGAATGCGTGTCGACACCAGGTAGCAGATCGACTTGATGCCCATGACTTCGAGCGCGTCGATCTCCTCGCTGATTCGCATGGCGCCCAGCTCGGCGGTGGCGCCCGCCCCCACCGTTGCGGCGAGCGCGAAGCCCGCGACAAGTGGTGCGACGACGCGCACGTTCGCCAACGCGGCGACGAAGCCGGTGAAGGCTTCCACGCCGATATTGCCAAGGGATGCATAGCCCTGGATGGCGATCAGCGAGCCGCCGGACAACGTCACGAAACCGACGATGGCGGTGGTACCACCGGCCACGGCGAGCGCGCCGGTGCCCATTCCGATCTCGGCGATGATCCGCAGTGTCGCCTTACGGAATCGACGGATCGCGTGTGGGATGAGTCCGACAGCGCTGATGAGGAACCAGGCGATCTGGCCATAGCCGTCAAAGAATCGGGCTGGAGCGCCCATCCACTTGTTGGCCGTGGCATAGGCGCGGGGGTAACGGGTCTTTAGGACTGCCGCATTCGCCATGTCAGCGCCCCGTCCCGTACTTGACACCAATGGTCGTGAGAATGACGTTCACCGCGAACAACGCAATGACCGCGAGCACCAGGGTCTCATTCACCGCGGTGCCCAGGCCTTTGGAGCCGCCCCGCGTCGTCAAACCTCGGTAACAACCGACTAGACCCGCGATCAGCCCGAACACAATGGATTTGACGATCGAGATGATGACTTCCGGGAGGCCGGTGATCAGCGTCAGAGTCGATACGTAGGCGCCGGCCGAGAGGTTCTGGATGAAGACACCGAAGAAGAAGCCGCCGACCAGCCCGATCGTGATGACCGCTCCGTTGAGCAGAACAGCCACGAAGGTCGAGGCGAGGATGCGGGGCAGAACCAGACGGTGGATCGGATCGATGCCGAGCACTTCCATCGCGTCGATCTCTTCGCGGATGGTGCGAGCGCCCAAGTCGGCGCAGATGGCGGTGGACCCGGCACCGGCGACCACCAGCACCGTCACGATCGGACCGAGCTGAGTCACCGCGCCCAGTGCAGCGCCCGCACCGGAGATATCCGCGGCACCGAACTCAACGAGCAGGATATTCAGCGTAAAAATGATGAGGATCGTGTTGGGGATGGCCGTGGCGATGGTCGGGACGAAGGTGACTCGGAAGAGGAACCAGCCTTGAAGGATGAATTCGCGCCATTGGAACGGCCGCGTTATCGCCTTCGCTGCGAGCACGCACATCTGGAAGAAGCCACCGACAGCGGTCAGTGGCGCATTCAGTCGGTCGCGGAGCATGCCCCCGACACCGGCCGCGGCGGTCATCGGCTCACCTGTGTGACCTGACCACGTTGGTCATCGCGGCTTAACCGTAGCCCGACTGACACGTACCCTCCTTGGCCCGATCCGCAACGAACGACTATCGCCTTACTGGTTGCCAGTGAGGACCACAGGAATGTACCCGATGGTTGTCGGCGAGTGGCTCTCATCCGCGCGATTAGCCCTTCACCGCTGGATCGGCAGCCTTGCCGAGGTGGGCAATCATGCGGCCTCCTGTGGCAAACCTGTTGATTGTCAATCGGTTTCGGGTCGTATCGCATTGCTGTGGACCCTGAAGAAACGGTTGTCGAGCTGGTAATTGACGCCTTTGCCAGTATTGGATCGCCGCCGCAGGTCCGAAATCCGGGGGTCAAAGAGTGGGGCGCCGACCGGTCCGCCCTGCCACGGCCGCGAGCCCGACTGGACCGTTCTGCGGTCGCGGTGAACTGTCCGGTCAACTACGTCGTTCCCCTCGATTCCACCCATTTCGGGGTGGTTCAACTGATCAAACCTGGTGTTGCCTGGGTCACAGTATTGCCTCGCGATCACCCGCACAAGACTTCGGAGGTCACGTCAAAGCACCGACTCCGTCATGGGAAACGGCGCACTCGGGAGTCAGTGCACCGGCGCTAGCAGGCGATTTCGGCGCGTGTCTTGAGGTTACCGGCGAGATGATCGAGAACATCGTTGGCCAGTTTTTTCATCATCACGCCCGGTACAGGCAGCGTGGTCTCGACGTCGAGGTCCACTGTCAGCAGGCTCGCCGGGCCCATCTCCACCACCGAGAACAACTGCTCCTGCTTGCTGAACAGCTCGCCCTGTTGCATCACCGTCTGTATCTGCGACGGGCTCGGGTAATACACCGCCTGTATATAAGTGTGCTCATGGCCCGAGACCAACGTGTCGATCCGTAGCTGACTGGGTCGGCCGTCGTCATAGCGAGCCAGGATGTAGACCGCTTTGACCTCGTCGTTCCACTCCGGGTATGCCTCGAAGTCGGCAACGATATCCAAGATCGACTTCGTTTCGGCGTTGACCTCTACGGTCTTACTGACGAGCGGCATCGGCCGATCATATCGAGGTCAGTCTGGCCCGCCCGTACTGATTGCGCCCTGTGGGCTGGCCGGACCCAGCGGCGATTCCACCCGAGTGCTCTCGTCGCGGATGAGGCCACGCAGCAGTGCTGTGCTGAATTCTGCGGCGATCTCCTTCGCGCTTCGCCTCCCGTGTGGGCGCAGCCAGCGGTACGCACCGAACGTCATCCCGATGTAGCCCAGTGCCAGCACGTGCGAGTCGCATTCGTAGAACTCGCCGCTGGCAATGCCCCGGTCGATCAGGCCGTGTACATGCTCGTAGACCTGTGTTTCCTTTTCTCGGACCTCAACGACCTGATCCTCGGTGAACCACTCATCTATGTAGGGCTGCTCCTGGAAGTACACGGCGGCACCCTCGGGGTTTCCCGCGATCTTGGTCAGCAGTCGCACGGTGTATTGGTAGAGCGCCTCGCGCGCGGTCCACGACGGGTCATCGTGAACTGCGGCGAGGGTGCTCTCCGCCGCGCGCCGGTAGATATCGAACAGGATCAGGGACTTGCTGGCGTAGTAGTGATAGACGGTCGCCTTGTTCAGCCCCACCACGTCGGCGACGTCATCCATCCGGGTGCCGTGATATCCCCTTGCCGCGAACAACTTGGTCGCGACGGCCAACAGTTCCTCGCGGCGAGACGTCCCGTTCTCGGGTGCCATTGTTTCCTCACGTGTCATCCGGCGGGCGCGAGCATTCAGTCAATCAACCAATCAACTGGTTGGACAGTTTAAGCAATCAGCAGGTCTCAATGTTGCGGTCGGGTCGATCGGGCTAGACTGCGCACAGCCGAGTGTCGTGGGAGGTTTGAGAATGGATCCGAATCCGGATTACGACGCGACTGACGAGGTCGAGTACTTCTTCAGCTGGATGCCTTGGGCTCTTCGCGGGGTATACCCGCCACCCGCCTATCCCCCGGTCTAGACCCGTCAGACCAACGTCGAGTTCGACGTAATGGCGTGATTCACTCGCACTTTCTCGCCCAAACGTGAGGTTGGGCGGGGAATCCACGCCTAGAGGGCTTTCAGCTCCTCGGCAACTTCGCTGACCGACTTCTTGGCATCACCGAACAACATCGTGGTGCCCTCTGCGTAGAAGAGCGGATTCTCGATCCCGGCGAAGCCGGAATTCATCGAACGCTTCAATACGATCACCGACCGTGACTTATCCACATTGAGGATCGGCATGCCGTGAATCGGCGAGCTGGGGTCGTTGCGCGCGGCGGGATTGGTCACGTCGTTGGCGCCGATGACAACGGTGACATCGGTACGGGCGAACTCGTCGTTGATGTCGTCCATTTCTTTCATCGCGTCGTATTCGACGTCGGCCTCGGCCAGCAGCACGTTCATGTGCCCGGGCATCCGGCCGGCCACCGGGTGGATGGCGTACTTGACCGGCACACCACGCTCTTCGAGAAGGCTGGCCAAGTCCTTGACTGCGTGCTGGGCCTGTGCCACGGCCAGTCCGTAGCCGGGGACAACGATGACCTGGTTTGCGTACGCCATCTGGATGGCGGCATCGGCCGCTGAGGTCGCCTTGACGTGTTTGTCGCCGGAATCGGCACCCGCGAGCGCCTCGCCTCCGCCGCCGAATCCGCCCGCCACGATCGCCGGGATAGATCGGTTCATTGCCTTGGCCATCAGATTGGTCAGGATGGAACCAGATGCGCCGACGATCATCCCGGCGACGATCATCGCGGTGTTGTTCAGCGCCAAACCGGCTGCAGCAGCCGACAATCCGGTCATCGCGTTGAGTAGCGAGATGACAACCGGCATATCCGCACCGCCGATCGGCAGCACCACCATCAAGCCCAATATCCCGGCTGCTACCAGCAAACCGATCATCCACCACAGCGACGCTCCGCCACTGCCTGGATGAGCGGCCAGCCCAATCACCACTGCCGCGACGATCGCGCCGATGAGCAGCAGCGCGTTGAGCGGCTGTTGGGCCTTCCCGACGCTGATCGGACTACCCGACAGTATTTCCTGCAGCTTGCCGAACGCGATGATCGATCCCCAGAACGAGATCGAACCGATGATGGCTGCGAACAACGACGCGACCACGATGTGCACAGTCGGTGATTCGCCATGTTTGAAGGCCGAGAAGCCATCGGTGTCAATGAATTCCGCCAGCGCGATGAGCGCCACCGTGCCGCCACCGACACCGTTGAACAACGCCACCAACTGTGGCATGGCCGTCATCTTCGTCAACCTGGCCGGCGGCACGCCGAGCACCACACCCAACAGCAAGCCGGCGATAATCAGGCCCCAGTTAGTGGTGTGCCGGATCGCGACCAATGTGGCGACTACCGCGAGAGCCATACCGGCTGCGGCAATCCAGTTTCCCCGCACCGCGGTCTTCGGGCCGGTCAGGCCCATTAGACCGTAGATGAACATTCCAAAGGCGACGATGTACAGCACTGCAACAAGATTCGTCATTTGACGCTCTCCTTGGCAGGCTCAACCTTCGCCGGCTTCTTGCCCTTGAACATTCCGAGCATCCGATCAGTCACCACAAACCCGCCGACGACGTTGAGCGTGCCGAACACCAGCGCCACGAACAGGATGATCTGGATCGCCAGCGGCGGGTTCTCCACCTTGCCGAACACCACCAAGGCGCCAAGCACCACGATGCCGTGAATGGCGTTAGTGCCCGACATCAGCGGGGTGTGCAAAGTGTTGGGCACTTTGGAGATAACCGCGAACCCGACAAACCCGGACAGCACCAGGATCGCGAGGTTGGCCAACAATTGGTCGTACATCTCTAGCCCTCTCCTCCGGCTTCGCGCGTGACGCAGGAAGCCGCGACGACTTCGTCGTCGAAATCAGGCGCCAACGCGCCGTCCTTAATCAGCAGATCCAGGAGCGCGGTGATGTTCTTGGCATACAACTCGCTGGCATGTTCGGGCATCGTCGCCGGAAGGTTGAGCGGCGAGGCAATCGTCACGCCGTGTTTGACGACCGTTTGGCCAGGCTCGGTGAGTTCGCAGTTACCGCCCGTCTCGCCGGCCAGATCGACCACCACACTGCCCGGCTTCATACCCTCCACCGCAGCGGCGGTCACGAGCCGCGGCGCGGGCCGTCCAGGCACGAGTGCGGTGGTGATCACCACGTCGAAGCCACCGATGGCCTCTTCCAGCTTCTGCTGTTGCTGGGCTCGTTCGTCTTCGGTCAGCTCGCGGGCATACCCGCCCTCGCCGGCCGCATCAATACCCAGGTCAAGCCACTGCGCCCCCACCGACCGCACTTGGTCGGCTACTTCGGGACGCACGTCGTACCCAGTGGTCCGAGCCCCGAGCCGTTTGGCCGTCGCCAACGCCTGCAGCCCGGCCACGCCGACGCCAAGAACCAGCAGGCTGGCCGGCTTCACGGTGCCTGCAGCCGTGGTCAACATGGGAAAGAACCGCGTCGACTCGCTCGCCGCCAGGACGACGGCTTTATATCCGGCGACGTTGGCCTGCGAAGACAGCGCGTCCATCACCTGTGCGCGGGAGATGCGTGGGATCGCCTCCAGAGCAAAACTCTGCACCCCAGCCGCCTTAAGCGCTGCAATCTGATTGTCGGCATTGCGAGGGGCCAGGAAGCCGATAAGCGTCTGACCTGGCCGCAACCGCGCCACCTCGGCCGCCGTCGGCGGTGCCACTTTCACCACCACTTCGGCGTCCCACGCATTACCGATCGTTGCTCCGGCCGCGGTGTAGAGACCGTCCGGCAACAGTGCCCGATCACCCGCGCCGGACTCGACAACCACACGGATACCACTATTGACCAGCGTCGACACCGCTTTGGGAACGAGAGCTACCCGGCGTTCGTCAGCTCCCGACTCGGCGACGACGCCGACAGCCGGAGCCGAAACGGCGACTATGTCTTCCACGGGGTGACACCCTATCCGCAAACGGCGGTGCACTCCCAAGTCGGAAGCAGGCGGTCACGCGCCTGCGGCAGCCTCGGTCGGCATGGTGATAGTGACGGTGGCGCCGCCACCAGAGGTGGCGGTGAGCTGGACCAAGCCTCGCATCGCTTCGATCCCGACGACCAACGATGACAGTCCGATGTGGCCCTCGGCCACGCAGCTGTCGAGTACCGCCGGATCGAATCCGACCCCGTCGTCGGAGATTCGCAACAGGACCCCATCCGGTGTGCTCCGCAACTCGATCAGCATCCGCGTTGCCCTGGAGTGCTTGTACGCGTTGGCCAATACCTCACGGGCGGCCCGGTACAGCACGGCCTGAGATTCCGGACGGCCCACCTCGTCAAGGTCGCATTCGATGGGGATACCCCAGCGTCGTTCGTACTGCCGCGCCAGTTCGGCCACCGCCGCCGTCAGGCCGACCTGGGCGAGAACCTGAGGGTGCAGGGAACTGACCGTTGCACGCAGTGCCGTGACGGTCTCGCGCAGAGCCCCGTCGATACGGTCGAAGCCGCTGTCCGTGGGGTTCTCTCGAAGATCTTCCAGATCGAGACACGTTGCCAGCAGGTTCTGTAGCGGCCCGTCGTGCAACCGCTCGGACAACTGACGGTTATTGCGTTCATCAGCATTCATCGACTCCGAGACCAGCTGACGACGCACCTCGAGCAGTCCCTGCACTCGTTCCGACCGACGGGCCAACATGAAACACAGCGCAGTTGTCGCTGCAGCCAGCCACAACAAGTAGCCAACCTGTACATAGACCACATTGGGCAGGCCCACGGTGTCGTCACGTTTGGAGTAGACGATCCAGGCGACCAAGTATCCGCCCGCACCACTGATACCCAGCAGTGCAGTGAACCCCGGGCGATCCAGGAAGGCCACCGAAATCGGGATGAGAAAGAACATCGGCAGTAACCACGTCGTGGCGCCACCTGAAACCAAACACAGCGTCAACACGGCCAACAGGTCGATACCCGCCGATGCCCAACCGGCCCACCGCGGGACCGGCCGACGCAGGACGATCACCAACCACACCACCGCAGCGACTGCGTAGAGGGCAAAAACGGCGGAATACACCATGGGCAGCCAGTGTTCGACGCCCTGGATGTAGATCATCACTGCAATCAGCCCGATCAGGGGCAGCCTCAGCGCCGCGGAAACCCGCACTGGTTCGGTGGCAAAGTAGTCGAGAGCGCGCCGCACGTCAGTCCAGCAGTCCCCGACGCATGCCCTCAGCTACAGCTGCGGCGCGGTCCCCGACCCCCAACTTCTCGTAGAGGCGCTGCACATGCGTCTTGACGGTCGACGGTGCCAGGAAGAGCTTCTCGGCGATCGCCGGAACGGAGCTGCCACCGGCGATCATCCCCAGCACCTCACGTTCCCGCGCGCTCAGGCTCGGACCGGACGGCTCCGCGCGACGGCGAATCTCGACCGCGAGTCCGGACGCGAGCTGGGGCGCGACGACGTCGCGCCCATTAGCGCAATCCAGGACGGCTTTGACGATCTCGGCCCGGGTTGATTCCTTGGGCACAAATCCCGAGGCTCCTTGCTGGAGCGCGTGATAAACGATCGCAGCATCATCGTGTGCGGAGACCAGAAGCACGCGGGTGGGCAGCTCATCGCGGACCACTGCCGCGGCAACCTCAGCTCCGTTCATGCCGGGCATCTGGTAATCGAGCAGCGCGACATCTGGACGATGCTTCTGGATCAGGGCTAGCGCTGAGGTCCCGTCCTCAGCCTCACCGACAACCTCCACGGCATCGCTCCCGGACAGGGCTCGAACCAAACCATCTCGGAACAACGGGTGATCGTCTCCGACCACCACTCGGACCTTGCCAGCGGCGATATCAGCCATGTCAGGAGCTTAGGGGTCCACCAATCGGGGGACAAACGTTTCATCACCGGGAGGGTCCGTTCGACGGATAGCAGGTTGACCGTGCGGCGGCAATAGTCGAGTCATGGCCCAAACGGCCCGGCCCTAAGAAGCCAGGCAGGGCACCACTAGCCGGTTGCAGCACAGGAGGACTGAGATGATCCAGATGAATCGCCCCGCCCCGCATCGCTTCTCCCATGCACTGGCGGTGCCGCTGCTGGTCGGCGGAGTGTTCATCGGCGGAGCCTTCCAACTGTCCTCGGCAGTCCGGAACAACGGCGCCGACGTGTGCGCCACGGCCCTGCCCGGGTCCGGAAATTCCGCAGATCTCGAAATGCTCGCGATGCGGGTCAATCCCATCGAGCCGGCGCGCAGCATGCCCGCAACCTCGGCACCAATTGCGACGTACCTCACCGGGGCGTAGCCCCACCCGAACACAACCCCATCACGAACAACGTGTCCGCGCTGAGCGGGAGCTAAGGAGGTACCGACAGAATCAACAATGACTTTCCACACGGCGTATAGGCCCTCCCGTTCCCCTGCGGGAGGGCCTCGCCATGTCTGCGCTCGTCACCGCTGACCTTCTTACTGTCATATCGTGACCGACATGGACTTCGCGATGTCCGCCAAGGCGGCCGACCACCACCACAGGCTCACCGAGTTCATGGTCGAGCACGTGCTGCCGGCTGAGACGTCCTACGACGCCCACCGGGAAGCGGCCGGTCCCGGCGACTTCACCGTGCCACCGGTCATCGAAGACCTCAAGGCGCTTGCCAGGGAACGCGGCCTGTGGAACCTATTTCTGCCGAAGCTGTCGGGACTGAGCAACCTGGAGTACGCGCCGCTCGCCGAGCTGACCGGCTGGAGCACCGAAATCGCGCCTGAGGCACTCAACTGTGCAGCCCCGGACACCGGCAACATGGAGATCCTGCACTTGTTCGGCACCAAGGACCAGCAATCACGCTGGCTAGAGCCGTTGCTCGCCGGCCAGATCCGCAGTGCCTTCTCGATGACTGAGCCGGCCGTCGCGTCCAGCGATGCACGCAACATCCAGACTGAAATCACTCAGGACGGCGGCGACTACATCATCAATGGGCGCAAATGGTGGACCTCAGGTGCCAACGATCCCCGCTGCAAGGTTCTGGTCGTGATGGGTCGCACCAATCCCGACGCCGCATCCCATCAACAGCAGTCAATGATCCTCGTTCCGGTCGACACCCCTGGACTGACGATCGTGCGTTCGACATCGGTGTTCGGCTGGCAAGATCAGCATGGACACGCCGAGATCATCTACGACAACGTTCGCGTGCCCGCATCGAATCTGTTGGCCCAGGAGGGTATGGGCTTCGCCATCGCGCAGGCACGCCTAGGTCCGGGCCGGATTCATCACTGCATGCGGGCGATCGGCGTGGCCGAGCGGGCACTGGCGCTGATGACCGAGCGGGCCCGCACCCGGATCGCATTCGGTAAGCCGCTTGCCGAACAGGGCGTAGTGCAGCAGCAGGTTGCGTTGTCGCGCAACGAAATCGACCAAGCTCGGCTGTTGTGCGAGAAGGCCGCTTGGACGATAGACCAGTTCGGCAACAAAGAGGCTCGCAACCTAGTAGCCCAAATCAAAGCGGTGGCACCGCAGATGGCCTGCAATGTCATTGACCGGGCCATTCAGATCCACGGCGCAGCGGGGGTGAGCGACGACTTCCCACTAGCCCGGATGTACGGCTGGCAGCGGGCGATGCGGATTTTCGACGGTCCCGACGAGGTCCACATCCGAAGCATAGCCCGCGCTGAAATCGGCCGGGAAAAAGGCGCTTTGGCGATGGCTGCGATCAAGCGGTGAGCAACCAGGGGCTGTCAGGCGCGTGGAATTTTCGTGATGTCGCCGAATTGACTGGCGTGCGGTCGGGCCGCCTCTTCCGGTCCAGTGAGCTCAGCGGGCTCGACGATGCCGGCCGGAAGATGTTGGGTTCACTGGGTATTGCACACGTGGCAGATCTGCGCTCACCACGGGAAGTGGAACGACGCGGTGCCGACGCCGTACCCAACGAGGTTTCGGTGCACCTGTTGCCGTTTCCCGACTTAGCCACCGCGACGGCCGAGGCTCCGCACGAGTCCAGTTGGCGAGCGATGATGACCGAACAGCCGGCTGGCGATGATCCAAACAGCATCGGCGACGCCGCCATTCAATTCATGACTGGCGAATATGCGAAGTTTCCGACCTTGGCTGGCGCGCAATTCGCTGTTCGGCAGCTGATTTCACTGCTCGGCGACAATCAGACGGTGATTGCGCATTGTTTCGCCGGCAAGGACCGGACCGGGTTCGCCGTCGCAATTGTGTTGGAGGCCATCGGGATATCGCGCGAGGCAATCCTGGCGGATTTTCTGCGCAGCAACGACGCTGTGCCCCAACTGCGTGAGGCGATACTCGAATCGATCCGCACCCGGGCCGGCGAGACGCCCGAAGTCATCACCTTCGCTGAGGCACGATTGACTGACGAGGTCCTCGGCGTGCGCGAGGAGTACCTCGCGACGGCCCGACAAGTCATGGACGACGAATATGGCAGCCTCGCAGGCTATTTAACGGCCGCAGGCGTGACCGCTAACGATGTGGCGCGGGTGCGCACTGCGCTGCTTGGTCCATGATCCGCTAAAACGCCGGGTTGCCATTATCGCCGTTCTCGCCGGTCGTGCCGTCCGGGCTTCCCCCGGCGCCTCCGGGTCCGCCATCACCCGGGATCCCGGGGAGTCCGGAATCCCCGCAGGCGCCGGCAGATCCCGGGGCACCTGCGTCACCGCCCGTACCACCGGTACCGCCGTTGCCACTCGTCACGGATGGGTCACCTCCGACCGCATCACCGCCGGCGCCGCCAGTTCCACCCGCGCCGCCGTTGCCCCCGTTGCCGCTGATGCCGCCGGCCGCGCCATCGCCATACGCACCGCCGTTGCCGCCATTGCCGGCCGCCCCGCCCTCCCCGCCCGTACCAGCCACCGCATCAGCGCCACTGGCATTGCCACCGGTGCCGCCAACGCCACCGTTGCCACCGTTGCCCCCGTTGCCCCCGTTCGCGAACAGGCCGCCCTTTCCGCCCTCACCTCCAGACGCACCGCTACCAGCCGCGCCGCCGTTGCCGCCATTGCCTGCGTTGAGGCCACCGGCGCCACCAGCACCACCGGTACCACCGGCACCACCTTCGGTGCCGTTGGTACCGGGATCACCTGAGAGACCTGCGTCGCCATTGGCGCCGGCCGCACCATTGCCACCGTTGCCGCCAGCACCACCATTGCCATACGCACCGCCGTCCCCACCCGCGCCACCAGCACCGCCCCAACTGCCGGGACTCGTGGCGCTGAAGCCGTCCCCGCCGTTGCCGCCGTTGCCGAACACAGTGGAGTCAGACCCGTCGCTACCCGTTGCAGTACCTACGCCGCCTGCACCACCAACACCGGCATCGCCGCCATTCCCACCCGCGCTGCCATCGATGTGACCAGCGGTACCGGTGGCACCATTGCCACCCTGGCCTGGATTCCCGCCAGTACCGCCGGTACCTCCGTCGCCGATAGCACCCGTGGTGTCGCCGTCACCTCCGGCACCTCCATCACCACCCGTACCACCGGTACCGCCGTTGCCGCCGTTGCCGCCGTTGATCGACGGGTCATTGGAGTTCGCCCCCGAACCACCGGTACCGCCGATGCCACCGATTCCGCCAGTGCCGCCACTGCCGCCGGCACCACTGTTGCCACCGCCGCCAGAACCTGGCGCACCGCCTGCGCCGCCGGTGCCACCCGTACCCCCGGCAGCGCCGAAGTCACCATCCTCGCCGCTGCTGCCCACACCGACGCCATTGGCACCGGACGACCCAAAACCACCGGCACCACCCTGACCGCCAACACCACCACCACCACCGTCGCCGGCTAGCCCGCTGGCACCAGTCGAGAATCCATCACCGCCGGCCCCGCCATCACCACCCGTGCCGCCCGTGCCACCCGCTCCGCCCGCACCACCCGCTGTGTCCGGGGTCGCACTGTTATCCGTGCCGATGCCACCAGTGCCACCGGAACCACCGAGACCACCATTGCCGCCGGCTCCGCCGGCACCACTGTTGCCGCCGCTACCGGTCCCCGCATTGCCGCCGGCACCACCGGTGCCACCGGTACCGCCCGGCGCGCCGATACCACCGAATCCGGCATCGTCAGCGCCAGCAGACCCGAACCCACCTTCACCACCTTCACCACCTTCACCACCGGTTCCACCATCGCCAGCCCGCCCATCGGCCCCTACCGATAAGCCGGTGCCGCCAGCCCCCGCTGCACCGCCCGTTCCACCGGTGCCGCCCGCACCACCCGCGCCGCCCGCGGCGGGCGTGCCACTCTGATCCACACCTGACGCACCGGTACCGCCAACACCACCGATACCACCGTCACCACCGCTGCCGCCCACACCCGTGCTGCCACCGACCGCACCGGTTCCGGCCGTCCCACCAGCCCCGCCAGTGCCGCCGTTACCGCCAGCCGCGCCAAACTCGCCCGCTGCGCCGCCGGTGGCCGCGGACGCCCCGAACCCACCCGTGCCACCAGTACCGCCAACACCACCAGTACCACCACTACCAGCCTTTCCCGTCGCGCCCGTCGACGAGCCGGTACCGCCCTTGCCACCGTTGCCGCCGGTCCCACCCGTCCCACCGACACCACCATCACCGCCGGCGGCAGTTGATCCGGTGTTATCGGTACCCGTACCACCAGTGCCACCAACGCCACCGATGCCCCCGACACCGCCAGCACCGCCAGCACCCGTGGTTCCGCCCGCCTTACCGGTTCCGGTCACCCCACCAGCCCCACCGGTGCCGCCGTTACCGCCGACGGCGCCAAAACCACCGGCTACGCCGCCGCTGGCACCGGTCGCCCCGAACCCACCAGCGCCACCCGTACCGCCCGCACCACCAGTACCACCACTACCGGCCTGCCCTGTCGCGCCCGTCGACGTGCCGGTACCACCCTTGCCGCCATTGCCGCCGGTACCACCGGCGCCGCCGACACCACCATCACCCCCGGCGGCAGTTGATCCGGTGTTATCGGTACCCGTACCGCCGGTGCCACCAACGCCACCTATTCCGCCAGCACCACCGGCACCACCGGCACCGGTGGTTCCGCCCGCGTTGCCGGTTCCGATCGCCCCACCCGTGCCGCCAGCACCACCGTTACCGCCGGCGGCACCCGCACCGCCTGACCCGCCGCTCCCGGCACCAGTGGTACCGAACCCGCCGGTCCCGCCGCCACCACCCAGCCCACCAGCGCCGCCTGTGCCGCCCTGGCCCTTGCTTCCTGACTGCGACCCAATACCGCCGTTCCCGGCTGCGCCGCCCTTGCCACCTTTGCCACCGGCACCACCGTCACCACCGCTGCCTGTGTCGCCACTGTGATCCACACCGGTGCCACCGTTACCGCCGGACCCGCCCATACCGCCATTACCGCCGCCACCACCCTTACCGACGGAGCCAAAACCAGAACCACCAAACCCGGCGGACCCACCCCCGCCGCCAGTGCCCCCCTTCCCGCCGGCGGCACCGGACCCTCCGTCGCCACCCCCGGTGCCACCGACTGTTCCAGTCCCGCCGGTGCCACCGTCACCGCCCAAGCCGCCGGTCCCACCATTACCGCCCTGTCCAGTCGCCCCAGTCGAGGAACCAATACCGCCGCTGCCACCGCTGCCGCCTGTGCCACCGGCACCACCGGCACCACCGGCACCACCGGTGGCGGTGCCACCGCTGTTATCCGTGCCAGTCCCGCCTCTCCCACCTACGCCGCCGGTGCCGCCCGCGCCGCCAGAACCACCAGCACCACTGTTGCCACCGGCGGCCCCAACACCAGTCGCGCCGCCAGCACCGCCGGCGCCACCGTTACCGGCGGGCGCGCCGATTCCGCCCTGACCGCCGTTACTCGTACCGGTGCTCCCGGTCCCGCCCGTACCACCACCACCACCCACGCCGCCAGAGCCACCGCTGCCCGCCTGCCCAGTCGCCCCGGTCGACGAACCCAGACCACCACTGCCACCGTTACCACCGGTGCCGCCCGTACCGCCGACACCGCCATCACCGCCGGCGGCGGTTGATCCGGTGCCATCAGTGCCGACCGCACCGGTGCCACCAGAACCGCCGGTACCGCCAGCACCCGCGGTCCCGCCGACACCCTGGACCCCGCCGGCACCACCGGAAGCACCGCCGGCACCACCGGCACCACCCGCACCACCAGCGGCGCCGGCGCCACCAGTGGCACCGAACGTTGCCCCCGCCGAGCCGAACCCGCCGGCGCCACCCGTACCGCCCTTGCCGCCCGTACCACCAGAACCCGCCGCCGCCGTTCCACCCGGGGTGGAGCCCGACCCGGACGCTCCGGCCGCGCCACCAGATCCACCCGTGCCGCCCGCACCGCCGGTACCACCCGCGGTATCAGCAGAGCCGCTGTTATCGGTGCCTGCCGCGCCGGTGCCACCGGCACCACCGGAACCACCC
Source organism: Mycobacterium sp. (assembly GCA_965279745.1). Classification (GTDB taxonomy): domain Bacteria; phylum Actinomycetota; class Actinomycetes; order Mycobacteriales; family Mycobacteriaceae; genus Mycobacterium. Next base: position 3,378,752 of record OZ257262.1, on the reverse strand, counting down.
GCACCCGCCGTGCCACCCACACCTTGGCTGCCGCCGGCACCTCCGGAGGCACCACCGGCACCACCATCACCGCCGGCACCACCGGTGGCCCCAGCGCCACCGGCCTGCCCAGCAGTTACACCCGCCGAGCCGTACCCGCCAGCCCCACCCCCGCCGCCGCTACCACCGGTACCGCCATTACCGGCCGCGCCGGTCCCGCCCGCCGTCGACCCGGTGCCACCAGCGCCACCGATGCCACCCGCACCACCAGTACCACCAGCGCCACCGGTGATGCCCTGTTCAGCGCTGCGATCTTCACCGGTACCGCCACTTCCGCCAGCACCACCCCCGCCGCCTTTACCGCCGGTCCCGCCGGTGCCACCAGAGCCGACCGCTCCGCCAGCACCGCCTGCACCACCGGTGCCGCCAGCGCCGCCGTTGGGGATGCCAGTCGTACCGCGCCCACCGTCACTGCCCTGACCGCCGGCGCCGCCCGCGCCGCCATCACCATTGGTGCCACCGGAGCCCTCGCCACCGGCACCGCCCACACCGCCCTTACCGCCCTTACCGCCGGATTTCCCTGCCTCTCCAGCGTCGACAGTCCCACCGGCGCCGCCATTGCCACCGCCGCCGCCCTTGCCGCCGGCACCACTTGTGCCCGTGCTCCCGCCGGTTCCACCGGTGCCCACTGCCCCGCCCGCACCCGCATTCCCGCCAGCACCGCCGGCGCCACCGGTTCCTCCGTCATTGCCAGCACTGGAGCTCCCGACACCGCCTGTGCTGCCGGCCCCGCCGTTGCCGCCCTTACCACCTGTGCCGTTGATGCCGCTACCAGTGCTGCCGCCGCCGTTGCCCCCCGCGCCGCCCTTACCACCGATTTTCCCGTCCTGGCCTGCGCCTACGGTGCCAGCGTCACCACCGTTACCGCCTGCGGCTCCCGTGCCACCATTACCTGAGCTGCCCGTGCTGCCACCCGTTCCGCCGGTGCCAGCCGCGCCACCGACACCCGCGTCTCCGCCGTTGCCGCCCGCACCGCCGTTCCCGCCGTCGTTACCGGCGCTTGAGCTGCCGGTCGTGCCAGCGCTCCCGGCCCCGCCGTTGCCGCCGTTGCCGCCGCTGCCATTTGTGCTGCCGGTTCCGCCGCTGCCGCCGGCGCCGCCCGCACCGCCCTTCCCGCCGTCTTTCCCGGACGTACCTTGCCCGCTGGCCACACCGCCGTTGCCGCCGGTGCCGCCGTTGCCGCCCATACCGCCATCGCCCCAACTGCCGCCGGTACCGCCGGTGCCGCCGGTGCCCGCCGTACCGCCCGCACCGCCATTGCCGCCGGTACCCCCGGCGCCACCCGTCCCGCCGCTATTGCCGACACTGGAGCTGCCCCCTAGTCCGGCGCCGCCGGCGCCTCCAGTCCCGCCCCTACCGCCGCTACCGTTGACGCCGCCGGTATCGCTGTTGCCGCCCTGACCGCCCGCACCACCGTTCCCGCCACCAAACCCACCAGTGGCCTTGCCACCCGCGCCGCCAGACCCGCCGTCTCCACCGTTGCCCGCGGATCCGGTGCCACCGCCCGTCCCGCCGGTGCCCGACGTTCCACCGGCACCAGCGGCGCCACCATTGCCGCCCGCACCGCCATCACCGCCAGTGGAGCCGCTACCAGGAATACCGCTGCCGCCGGCGCTGCCGGCACCGCCATTACCGCCCTGACCACCGATACCGTTCGTGCCGCCGATGCCACTGTTGCCGCCTGTTCCGCCAGCTCCGCCCTTACCGCCGGCCTTGCCCGCCGCGCCGGTGAAACTCGCGACAGAACCGCCCCCACCGCCGGCACCGCCCGTCCCGCCGTTCCCGCCGGTGCCCGCAGCCCCGGTGCCGCCACCCGTGCCTCCCGTGCCGGCTCCGCCACCCGCACCCGCATCGCCGCCCGCGCCACCCGCACCGCCATCCCCGCCGGAGACACCCGAGCTGACAATGCCGCTGCCGCCCTTACCGCCGGTCCCGCCGTTGCCCCCGTGGCCGCCGACGCCGTTCGTGCCGCCCACGCCGCTGTTGCCGCCCGATCCGCCTGCACCACCCTTGCCGCCAGCCTTCCCAGCCTCACTCGCAAGACTGTGGACGGGCCCGCCCTGACCACCAGCCCCGCCATCGCCGCCGGTCCCGCCGGAGCCCGCAGCCCCGGTGCTGCCACCCGTGCCTCCCGTGCCGGCAGCACCACCTACCCCAGCATCGCCGCCAGCACCACCGATACCACCTACCCCACCGTCGGCGAGAGCGGCGAACGTCCCGACACCACCGGTGCTGCCAGCCCCACCGTTGCCGCCTTGACCACCCGAGCCGTTGACGCCGCCGCTGATGCCGCTACCGCCCACACCGCCCACACCGCCCACACCGCCGGCCTTCCCGGCAGCGCCACTGCCGTCGCCAACGACGCCGCCGGTACCGCCGGCTCCCCCTGCTCCGCCAGTGCCACCGTCGCCGGCAGCACCGGTGCTTCCACCCGTGCCTCCGGTCCCAGCCGCACCGCCGGCACCGGCAGCCCCGCCAGTTCCGCCAGTGCCGCCGTTCCCGCCCACGTTGCCTGCGCTGGACGATCCGACACCGCCCCGGCCACCCACGCCGCCGCGACCACCTTGGCCGCCGACGCCGTTTGTGCCGCCGAAGCCACTGCCGCCGCCGGTGCCACCCACACCGCCCGCCCCACCCGCGTACCCGGTGCCGCCACTGCCGTCAGCCCCCTCACCGCCGGTCCCCCCGTTACCGCCGGCACCACCGGCTCCACCAGTGCCCGCCGCCCCGATCGCGCTGCCAGTGCCACCGTTACCGCCGCACCACCGCCACCACCGGTACCACCAGTACCGCCGATGCTGCTACTGCCGGTTCCACCGATACCACCGGTACCGCCCCTACCGCCGGCACCGGCAGCGCCACCGACACCCTGCACTGTGCCCGCTCCGCCGGCACCTCCGTCGCCACCGCTACCAGCCGCGGCACCGGTACCCCCGGCACCACCACCAAACGTGCCGGCCGCGCCAAACCCTCCCGTTCCACCGGTGCCACCCGCACCGCCAGCACCACCGGCACCAGCCGCTGCGGTGGCACCCGAGGTGGACCCCGACCCCGCCGATCCGGCACCACCACCGGCACCACCGGTGCCGCCCTTACCACCAGCACCACCACTGGCGCCTTCAACACCACTGCTATCTGTGCCGGATCCACCGGTACCACCGGCACCACCGGAACCACCCTTACCCGCGGCACCACCGACACCCTGGGCCGAACCGGCACCACCAGCACCGCCATCACCACCGACACCACCGGTGGCCCCGGCATCACCGGCCAACCCCGTGCCGGCCGTGGCGGCCTTGCCGTACCCGCCGGTACCACCGGTGCCACCCGCACCGCCAGCACCACCGGCACCAGCCGCGGCGGTGGCACCCGAGGTGGACCCCGTCCCAGCCGACCCGGCACCACCACCAGCACCACCGGTGCCGCCCTTACCACCAGCACCACCCGAAGCGCCTTCAACACCGCTGCTATCTGTGCCGGATCCACCGGTACCACCGGCACCACCGGAACCACCAGCACCGGCATCACCACCCGCACCCTGGGCCGAGCCGGTACCACCAGCACCGCCATCACCACCGACACCACCGGTGGCCCCGGCATCACCGGCGAGCCCGGAGCCGGTCCCGGCCGCCTTACCGAACCCGCCAGCACCACCGGTGCCACCGTCACCGCCAGCACCACCACCACCAGCCGCCGCGGTCGCACCCGAGGTGGACCCCGACCCAGCCGACCCGGCACCACCACCGGCACCACCGGTGCCGCCCTTACCACCAGCACCACCCGAAGCGCCTTCAACACCACTGTTGTCGACACCGGATCCACCGGTACCACCGGCACCACCGGAACCACCCTTACCGGCATCACCGCCAGCACCCTGGGCCGAACCGGCACCACCTTCGCCGCCATCACCACCGACACCACCGGTGGCCCCGGCATCACCGGCCAGCCCGGAGCCGGCCGTGGCCGCCTTGCCGTACCCGCCAGCCCCGCCGACACCACCGTCACCGCCAGCACCACCACCACCAGCCGCAGCGGTCGCACCCGAGGTGGACCCCGACCCCGCCGACCCGGCACCACCACCAGCACCACCGGTGCCGCCCTTACCACCAGCACCACCCGTAGCGCCTTCAACACCACTGTTGTCGACACCGGATCCACCGGTACCACCGGCACCACCCGCGCCGCCCTTACCCGCGGCACCACCAGCACCCTGGGCCGAACCGGCACCACCAGCACCGCCATCACCACCGACACCACCGGTGGCCCCGGCATCACCGGCCAGCCCGGAGCCGGCCGTGGCCGCTTTGCCGTACCCGCCGGCACCACCGGTGCCACCCGCACCGCCAGCACCACCACCACCAGCCGCGGCGGTGGCACCCGAGGTGGACCCCGACCCAGCCGACCCGGCACCACCACCAGCACCACCGGTGCCGCCCTTACCGCCAGCACCACCACTGGCGCCTTCAACACCGCTGTTGTCGACACCGGATCCACCGGTACCACCGGCACCACCGGAACCACCCTTACCCGCGGCACCACCCGCACCCTGGGCCGAACCGGCACCACCAGCACCACCATCACCACCGACACCACCGGTGGCCCCGGCATCACCGGCCAACCCCGTGCCGGCCGTGGCCGCCTTGCCGAACCCGCCGGCACCACCGGTGCCACCCACACCGCCAGCACCACCACCACCAGCCGCAGCGGTGGCACCCGAGGTGGACCCCGACCCCGCCGACCCGGCACCACCACCAGCACCACCGGTGCCGCCCTTACCACCAGCACCACCCGAAGCACCTTCAACACCGCTGCTATCTGTGCCGGATCCACCGGTACCACCGGCACCACCGGAACCACCCGCACCGGCGGCACCACCGACACCCTGGGCCGAACCGGCACCACCAGCACCGCCATCACCACCCACACCACCGGTGGCCCCGGCATCACCCGCCAACCCCGACCCGGTCGCCGCCGCCTTGCCGAACCCGCCGGTACCACCGGTGCCACCCACACCGCCAGCACCACCGGCACCAGCCGCGGCGGTGGCACCCGAGGTGGACCCCGACCCCGCCGACCCGGCACCACCACCAGCACCACCGGTGCCGCCCTTACCACCAGCACCACCACTGGCGCCTTCAACACCGCTGCTATCTGTGCCGGATCCACCGGTACCACCGGCACCACCGGAACCACCCTTACCCGCGGCACCACCCGCACCCTGGGCTGAGCCGGCACCACCTTCACCGCCATCACCACCGACACCACCGGTGGCCCCGGCATCACCAGCCAACCCCGACCCGGTCGCCGCCGCCTTGCCGAACCCACCGGTACCGCCGACACCACCAGCACCACCCACACCACCGGCACCAGCCGCTGCGGTGGCACCCGAGGTGGACCCCGACCCCGCCGACCCGGCACCACCACCAGCACCACCGGTGCCGCCCTTACCACCAGCACCACCACTGACGCCTTCAACACCGCTGCTATCTGTGCCGGATCCACCGGTACCACCGGCGCCACCGGAACCACCCTTACCCGCGGCACCACCAGCACCCTGGGCCGAACCGGCACCACCAGCACCGCCATCACCACCCACACCACCGGTGGCCCCGGCATCACCGGCCAACCCCGCGCCGGCCGTGGCGGCCTTGCCGTACCCGCCGGTACCACCGGTGCCACCCACACCGCCAGCACCACCACCACCAGCCGCAGCCGTGGCACCCGAGGTGGACCCCGACCCCGCCGACCCGGCACCACCACCGGCACCACCGGTGCCGCCCTTACCACCAGCACCACCCGTAGCACCTTCAACACCACTGCTATCTGTGCCGGATCCACCGGTACCACCGGCACCACCGGAACCACCAGCACCGGCATCACCACCCGCACCCTGGGCCGAGCCGGTACCACCAGCACCGCCATCACCACCGACACCGCCGGTGGCCCCGGCATCACCGGCGAGCCCGGAGCCGGTCCCGGCCGCCTTACCGAACCCGCCAGCACCACCGGTGCCACCGTCACCGCCAGCACCGCCGTCACCAGCCGCCGCGGTGGAACCGAACGACGAACCAGTCCCGGACGCCCCGGCCGCACCACCAGCACCACCGGTGCCGCCCTTACCACCGGCACCACCACTGGCGCCTTCAACACCGCTGTTGTCGACACCGGATCCACCGGTACCACCGGCACCACCGGAACCACCCTTACCCGCGGCACCACCCGCACCCTGGGCCGAACCGGCACCACCAGCACCACCATCACCACCGACACCACCGGTGGCCCCGGCATCACCGGCCAGCCCGGAGCCGGCCGTGGCCGCCTTGCCGTAGCCGCCAGCCCCGCCGACACCACCGTCACCGCCAGCACCACCACCACCAGCCGCAGCGGTCGCACCCGAGGTGGACCCCGACCCCGCCGACCCGGCACCACCACCGGCACCACCGGTGCCGCCCTTACCACCAGCACCACCACTGGCGCCTTCAACACCGCTGTTGTCGACACCGGATCCACCGGTACCACCGGCACCACCGGAACCACCCTTACCCGCGGCACCACCCGCACCCTGGGCCGAACCGGCACCACCAGCACCACCATCACCACCGACACCACCGGTGGCCCCGGCATCACCGGCGAGCCCGGAGCCGGCCGTGGCCGCTTTGCCGTACCCGCCGACACCACCGGTGCCACCCACACCGCCAGCACCACCACCACCAGCCGCGGCGGTGGCACCCGAGGTGGACCCCGACCCCGCCGACCCGGCACCACCACCAGCACCACCGGTACCGCCCTTACCACCAGCACCACCCGAAGCGCCTTCAACACCGCTGCTATCTGTGCCGGATCCACCGGTACCACCGGCACCACCGGAACCACCCTTACCCGCGGCACCACCGACACCCTGGGCCGAACCGGCACCACCTTCACCGCCATCACCACCGACACCACCGGTCGCACCGACATCACCGGCGAGCCCGGAGCCGGCCGTGGCCGCCTTGCCGTACCCGCCGGTACCACCGGTGCCACCCACACCGCCAGCACCACCGGCACCAGCCGCGGCGGTGGCACCCGAGGTGGACCCCGACCCAGCCGACCCGGCACCACCACCAGCACCACCGGTACCGCCCTTACCACCAGCACCACCACTCGCGCCTTCAACACCACTGCTATCTGTGCCGGATCCACCGGTACCACCGGCACCACCGGAACCACCCGCACCGGCATTGCCACCCGCACCCTGGGCCGAGCCGGCACCACCAGCACCGCCATCACCACCAACACCACCGGTGGCCCCGGCATCACCGGCCAACCCCGTGCCGGCCGTGGCCGCCTTGCCGTACCCGCCGACACCACCGGTGCCACCCACACCGCCAGCACCACCACCACCAGCCGCAGCCGTGGCACCCGAGGTGGACCCCGACCCCGCCGACCCGGCACCACCACCAGCACCACCGGTGCCGCCCTTACCACCAGCACCACCCGAAGCGCCTTCAACACCGCTGCTATCTGTGCCGGATCCACCGGTACCACCGGCACCACCGGAACCACCCTTACCCGCGGCACCACCCGCACCCTGGGCCGAACCGGCACCACCAGCACCACCATCACCACCGACACCACCGGTGGCCCCGGCATCACCGGCCAACCCCGTGCCGGCCGTGGCCGCCTTGCCGTACCCGCCGACACCACCGGTGCCACCCACACCGCCAGCACCACCGGCACCAGCCGCTGCGGTGGCACCCGAGGTGGACCCCGACCCCGCCGACCCGGCACCACCACCGGCACCACCGGTGCCGCCCTTACCACCAGCACCACCACTGGCGCCTTCAACACCGCTGTTGTCGACACCGGATCCACCGGTACCACCGGCACCACCGGAACCACCCTTACCCGCGGCACCACCCGCACCCTGGGCCGAACCGGCACCACCAGCACCACCATCACCACCGACACCACCGGTGGCCCCGGCATCACCGGCGAGCCCGGAGCCGGCCGTGGCCGCCTTGCCGAACCCGCCGGTACCACCGGTGCCACCCACACCGCCAGCACCACCACCACCAGCAGCGGCGGTGGCACCCGAGGTGGACCCCGACCCCGCCGACCCGGCACCACCACCAGCACCACCGGTACCGCCCTTACCACCGGCACCACCCGAAGCGCCCTCAACACCGGTGTTATCCACCCCCGCGGCACCAGTACCCCCCACGCCACCACTGCCACCGGCACCGGCGTTACCGCCCGCACCCTGGGACGAGCCGGTACCCCCGGAACCGCCATTACCACCCACACCACCGGTACCACCGGCGTCACCGGCCAACCCCGTGCCGGTCGCCGCGGCCTTGCCGAACCCGCCGGCACCACCGGTGCCACCCACACCGCCAGCACCACCACCACCAGCCGCAGCGGTGGCACCCGAGGTGGACCCCGACCCCGCCGACCCGGCACCACCACCGGCACCACCGGTGCCGCCCTTACCACCAGCACCACCACTGGCGCCTTCAACACCGCTGCTATCTGTGCCGGATCCACCGGTACCACCGGCACCACCGGAACCACCCGCACCGGCGGCACCACCAGCACCCTGGGCCGAACCGGCACCACCAGCACCACCATCACCACCAACACCACCGGTGGCCCCGGCATCACCGGCCAACCCCGAGCCGGCCGTGGCCGCCTTGCCGAACCCGCCGGTACCACCGGTGCCACCCACACCGCCAGCACCACCGGCACCAGCCGCGGCGGTGGCACCCGAGGTGGACCCCGACCCCGCCGACCCGGCACCACCACCGGCACCACCGGTGCCGCCCTTACCACCAGCACCACCACTGGCGCCTTCAACACCGCTGCTATCTGTGCCGGATCCACCGGTACCACCGGCACCACCGGAACCACCCTTACCCGCGGCACCACCCGCGCCCTGGGCCGAGCCGGCACCACCTTCACCGCCATCACCGCCGACACCACCGGTGGCCCCGGCGTCACCGGCCAACCCCGTGCCGGTCGCCGCGGCCTTGCCGAACCCGCCGGCACCACCGGTGCCACCCACACCGCCAGCACCACCACCACCAGCCGCTGCGGTGGCACCCGAGGTGGACCCCGACCCAGCCGACCCGGCACCACCACCGGCACCACCGGTGCCGCCCTTACCACCAGCACCACCACTGGCGCCTTCAACACCGCTGCTATCTGTGCCGGATCCACCGGTACCACCGGCACCACCGGAACCACCCTTACCCGCGGCACCACCCGCACCCTGGGCCGAGCCGGCACCACCTTCACCACCATCACCACCGACACCACCGGTGGCCCCGGCATCACCGGCCAGCCCGGAGCCGGCCGTGGCCGCCTTGCCGTACCCGCCGGTACCACCGGTGCCACCCGCACCGCCAGCACCACCACCACCAGCCGCTGCGGTGGCACCGAACGACGAACCAGTCCCGGATGCCCCCGCCGCGCCACCAGCACCACCGGTGCCGCCCTTACCACCAGCACCACCACTGGCGCCTTCAACACCGCTGTTGTCGACACCGGATCCACCGGTACCACCGGCACCACCGGAACCACCCGCACCGGCATTGCCACCGACACCCTGGGCTGAGCCGGCACCACCTTCACCGCCATCACCACCGACACCACCGGTGGCCCCGGCATCACCGGCCAGCCCGGAGCCGGCCGTGGCGGCCTTGCCGAACCCGCCGGTACCACCGGTGCCACCCGCACCGCCAGCACCACCACCACCAGCCGCTGCGGTGGCACCCGAGGTGGACCCCGACCCCGCCGACCCGGCACCACCACCAGCACCACCGGTACCGCCCTTACCACCAGCACCACCCGAAGCGCCTTCAACACCACTGCTATCTGTGCCGGATCCACCGGTACCACCGGCACCACCGGAACCACCCTTACCCGCGGCACCACCAGCACCCTGGGCCGAACCGGCACCACCAGCACCGCCATCACCGCCGACACCACCGGTGGCCCCGGCATCACCGGCCAACCCCGAGCCGGCCGTGGCCGCCTTGCCGTACCCGCCGGTACCACCGGTGCCACCCGCACCGCCCGCACCACCGGCACCAGCAGCTGCGGTGGCACCCGAGGTGGACCCCGACCCCGCCGACCCGGCACCACCACCGGCACCACCGGTGCCGCCCTTACCACCAGCACCACCCGAAGCGCCTTCAACACCACTGTTGTCGACACCGGATCCACCGGTACCACCGGCACCACCGGAACCACCCGCACCGGCATTGCCACCGACACCCTGGGCTGAGCCGGCACCACCTTCACCGCCATCACCACCGACACCACCGGTGGCCCCGGCATCACCGGCGAGCCCCGAACCCGCCGTGGCGGCCTTGCCGTACCCGCCGGTACCACCGGTGCCACCCGCACCGCCAGCACCACCACCACCAGCCGCGGCGGTGGCACCCGAGGTGGACCCCGACCCAGCCGACCCGGCACCACCACCAGCACCACCGGTGCCGCCCTTACCACCAGCACCACCCGAAGCGCCTTCAACACCACTGCTATCTGTGCCGGATCCACCGGTACCACCGGCACCACCGGAACCACCCTTACCCGCGGCACCACCGACACCCTGGGCCGAACCGGCACCACCTTCACCACCGCCACCACCAACACCACCGGTGGCCCCGGCATCACCGGCGAGCCCCGTGCCGGCCGTGGCGGCCTTGCCGTACCCGCCGGTACCACCGGTGCCACCCACACCGCCAGCACCACCACCACCAGCCGCGGCGGTGGCACCCGAGGTGGACCCCGACCCCGCCGACCCGGCACCACCACCAGCACCACCGGTGCCGCCCTTACCACCAGCACCACCACTGGCGCCTTCAACACCGCTGTTGTCGACACCGGAGGCACCGGTACCACCGGCACCACCGGAACCACCCTTACCCGCGGCACCACCCGCACCCTGGGCCGAACCGGCACCACCTTCACCGCCGCCACCACCGACACCACCGGTGGCCCCGGCATCACCGGCGAGCCCCGTGCCGGCCGTGGCGGCCTTGCCGTACCCGCCGGTACCACCGGTGCCACCCGCACCGCCAGCACCACCACCACCAGCAGCTGCGGTGGCACCCGAGGTGGACCCCGACCCCGCCGACCCGGCACCACCACCAGCACCACCGGTGCCGCCCTTACCACCAGCACCACCACTGGCGCCTTCAACACCGCTGCTATCTGTGCCGGATCCACCGGTACCACCGGCACCACCGGAACCACCCGCACCGGCATTGCCACCCGCACCCTGGGCTGAGCCGGCACCACCAGCACCGCCATCACCACCAACACCACCGGTGGCCCCGGCATCACCAGCCAACCCCGACCCGGTCGCCGCCGCCTTGCCGAACCCACCGGTACCACCGACACCACCAGCACCACCAGCACCACCGGCACCAGCCGCAGCCGTGGCACCCGAGGTGGACCCCGACCCCGCCGACCCGGCACCACCACCAGCACCACCGGTACCGCCCTTACCACCAGCACCACCCGAAGCGCCCTCGACACCGCTGTTATCCACCCCCGCGGCACCGGTACCACCGGCACCACCGGAACCACCCGCACCGGCACTGCCACCCGCGCCCTGGGCCGAACCGGCACCACCAGCACCGCCATCACCACCAACACCACCGGTGGCCCCGGCATCACCCGCCAACCCCGACCCGGTCGCCGCCGCCTTGCCGAACCCACCGGTACCGCCGACACCACCAGCACCACCCACACCACCGGCACCAGCCGCAGCCGTGGCACCCGAGGTGGACCCCGACCCCGCCGACCCGGCACCACCACCAGCACCACCGGTACCGCCCTTACCACCAGCACCACCCGAAGCACCTTCAACACCGCTGCTATCTGTGCCGGATCCACCGGTACCACCGGCACCACCGGAACCACCCTTACCCGCGGCACCACCAGCACCCTGGGCTGAGCCGGCACCACCTTCACCGCCATCACCACCGACACCACCGGTGGCCCCGGCATCACCGGCGAGCCCGGAGCCGGCCGTGGCCGCCTTGCCGTACCCGCCGGTACCACCGGTGCCACCCACACCGCCAGCACCACCACCACCAGCCGCCGCGGTGGAACCGAACGACGAACCAGTCCCGGACGCCCCGGCCGCACCACCAGCACCACCGGTGCCGCCCTTACCACCGGCACCACCACTGGCGCCTTCAACACCGCTGTTGTCGACACCGGATCCACCGGTACCACCGGCACCACCGGAACCACCCTTACCCGCGGCACCACCCGCACCCTGGGCCGAGCCGGCACCACCTTCACCGCCATCACCACCGACACCACCGGTGGCCCCGGCATCACCGGCGAGCCCGGAGCCGGCCGTGGCGGCCTTGCCGTACCCGCCGGTACCACCGGTGCCACCCACACCGCCAGCACCACCACCACCAGCCGCGGCGGTGGCACCCGAGGTGGACCCCGACCCCGCCGACCCGGCACCACCACCAGCACCACCGGTACCGCCCTTACCACCAGCACCACCACTGGCGCCTTCAACACCACTGCTATCTGTACCGGATCCACCGGTACCACCGGCACCACCGGAACCACCCTTACCCGCGGCACCACCCGCACCCTGGGCCGAACCGGCACCACCAGCACCACCATCACCACCGACACCACCGGTGGCCCCGGCATCACCGGCGAGCCCGGAGCCGGCCGTGGCCGCTTTGCCGTACCCGCCGACACCACCGGTGCCACCCACACCGCCAGCACCACCACCACCAGCCGCGGCGGTGGCACCCGAGGTGGACCCCGACCCCGCCGACCCGGCACCACCACCAGCACCACCGGTACCGCCCTTACCACCAGCACCACCCGAAGCGCCTTCAACACCGCTGCTATCTGTGCCGGATCCACCGGTACCACCGGCACCACCGGAACCACCCTTACCCGCGGCACCACCGACACCCTGGGCCGAACCGGCACCACCTTCACCGCCATCACCACCGACACCACCGGTCGCACCGACATCACCGGCGAGCCCGGAGCCGGCCGTGGCCGCCTTGCCGTACCCGCCGGTACCACCGGTGCCACCCACACCGCCAGCACCACCGGCACCAGCCGCGGCGGTGGCACCCGAGGTGGACCCCGACCCAGCCGACCCGGCACCACCACCAGCACCACCGGTACCGCCCTTACCACCAGCACCACCACTCGCGCCTTCAACACCACTGCTATCTGTGCCGGATCCACCGGTACCACCGGCACCACCGGAACCACCCGCACCGGCATTGCCACCCGCACCCTGGGCCGAGCCGGCACCACCAGCACCGCCATCACCACCAACACCACCGGTGGCCCCGGCATCACCGGCCAACCCCGTGCCGGCCGTGGCCGCCTTGCCGTACCCGCCGACACCACCGGTGCCACCCACACCGCCAGCACCACCACCACCAGCCGCAGCCGTGGCACCCGAGGTGGACCCCGACCCCGCCGACCCGGCACCACCACCAGCACCACCGGTGCCGCCCTTACCACCAGCACCACCCGAAGCGCCTTCAACACCGCTGCTATCTGTGCCGGATCCACCGGTACCACCGGCACCACCGGAACCACCCTTACCCGCGGCACCACCCGCACCCTGGGCCGAACCGGCACCACCAGCACCACCATCACCACCGACACCACCGGTGGCCCCGGCATCACCGGCCAACCCCGTGCCGGCCGTGGCCGCCTTGCCGTACCCGCCGGTACCACCGGTGCCACCCACACCGCCAGCACCACCGGCACCAGCCGCTGCGGTGGCACCCGAGGTGGACCCCGACCCCGCCGACCCGGCACCACCACCGGCACCACCGGTGCCGCCCTTACCACCAGCACCACCACTGGCGCCTTCAACACCGCTGTTGTCGACACCGGATCCACCGGTACCACCGGCACCACCGGAACCACCCTTACCCGCGGCACCACCCGCACCCTGGGCCGAACCGGCACCACCAGCACCGCCATCACCACCCACACCACCGGTGGCCCCGGCATCACCGGCCAACCCGGAGCCGGCCGTGGCCGCCTTGCCGAACCCGCCGGTACCACCGGTGCCACCCACACCGCCAGCACCACCACCACCAGCCGCGGCGGTGGCACCCGAGGTGGACCCCGACCCCGCCGACCCGGCACCACCACCAGCACCACCGGTACCGCCCTTACCACCAGCACCACCCGAAGCGCCCTCAACACCGGTGTTATCCACCCCCGCGGCACCAGTACCCCCCACGCCACCACTGCCACCGGCACCGGCGTTACCGCCCGCACCCTGGGACGAGCCGGTACCCCCGGAACCGCCATTACCACCCACACCACCGGTACCACCGGCGTCACCGGCCAACCCCGTGCCGGTCGCCGCGGCCTTGCCGAACCCGCCGGCACCACCGGTGCCACCCACACCGCCAGCACCACCACCACCAGCCGCAGCGGTGGCACCCGAGGTGGACCCCGACCCCGCCGACCCGGCACCACCACCAGCACCACCGGTACCGCCCTTACCACCAGCACCACCACTGGCGCCTTCAACACCGCTGCTATCTGTGCCGGATCCACCGGTACCACCGGCACCACCGGAACCACCCGCACCGGCGGCACCACCAGCACCCTGGGCCGAACCGGCACCACCAGCACCACCATCACCACCAACACCACCGGTGGCCCCGGCATCACCGGCCAACCCCGAGCCGGCCGTGGCCGCCTTGCCGAACCCGCCGGTACCACCGGTGCCACCCACACCGCCAGCACCACCGGCACCAGCCGCGGCGGTGGCACCCGAGGTGGACCCCGACCCCGCCGACCCGGCACCACCACCAGCACCACCGGTACCGCCCTTACCACCAGCACCACCACTGACGCCTTCAACACCGCTGCTATCTGTGCCGGATCCACCGGTACCACCGGCACCACCGGAACCACCCTTACCCGCGGCACCACCAGCACCCTGGGCCGAACCGGCACCACCTTCACCACCATCACCACCAACACCACCGGTGGCCCCGGCATCACCGGCCAACCCCGAACCCGCCGTGGCCGCCTTGCCGAACCCGCCGGTACCACCGGTGCCACCCACACCGCCAGCACCACCACCACCAGCCGCGGCGGTGGCACCCGAGGTGGACCCCGACCCCGCCGACCCGGCACCACCACCAGCACCACCGGTACCGCCCTTACCACCAGCACCACCCGAAGCGCCTTCAACACCGCTGTTGTCGACACCGGATCCACCGGTACCACCGGCACCACCGGAACCACCCTTACCCGCGGCACCACCCGCACCCTGGGCCGAACCGGCACCACCAGCACCACCATCACCACCAACACCACCGGTGGCCCCGGCATCACCGGCCAACCCCGTGCCGGTCGCCGCGGCCTTGCCGAACCCGCCGGCACCACCGGTGCCACCCACACCGCCAGCACCACCACCACCAGCCGCAGCGGTGGCACCCGAGGTGGACCCCGACCCCGCCGACCCGGCACCACCACCAGCACCACCGGTACCGCCCTTACCACCAGCACCACCACTGGCGCCTTCAACACCGCTGCTATCTGTGCCGGATCCACCGGTACCACCGGCACCACCGGAACCACCCGCACCGGCGGCACCACCAGCACCCTGGGCCGAACCGGCACCACCAGCACCGCCGCCACCACCAACACCACCGGTGGCCCCGGCATCACCGGCCAACCCCGAGCCGGCCGTGGCCGCCTTGCCGAACCCACCGGTACCGCCGACACCACCAGCACCACCGGCGCCACCACCACCGGCAGCCGCGGTGGAACCGAACGACGAACCAGTCCCGGACGCCCCGGCCGCGCCACCAGCACCACCGGTACCGCCCTTACCACCAGCACCACCCGACGCGCCCTCAACACCGGTGTTATCCACCCCCGCGGCACCAGTACCCCCCACGCCACCACTGCCACCGGCACCGGCGTTACCGCCCGCACCCTGGGACGAGCCGGTACCCCCGGAACCGCCATTACCACCCACACCACCGGTACCACCGGCGCCACCGGCCAACCCCGTGCCGGTCGCCGCCGCCTTACCGAACCCACCGGTACCGCCGACACCACCAGCACCACCAGCGCCACCACCACCAGCAGCCGCGGTGGAACCGAACGACGAACCACTCCCGGACGCCCCGGCCGCGCCGCCGGCACCACCGGTGCCGCCCTTACCGCCGGCACCACCACTGGCGCCCTCAACACCGGTGTTGTCGACACCCGCGGCACCGGTACCACCGGCACCACCACTGCCACCGGCACCGGCGTTACCGCCCGCGCCCTGGGACGAGCCGGTGCCACCAGCACCACCATTACCACCCACACCACCGGTACCGCCGGCGTCACCGGCCAACCCCGTGCCGGTCGTAGCCGCCTTACCGAACCCACCGGTACCGCCGACACCACCAGCACCACCAGCACCACCACCACCAGCCGCTGCGGTGTTCCCGAACGACGACCCAGAGCCCGAGGCCCCACCGGCACCACCGGCACCACCGGTGCCGCCGTTACCACCAGCACCACCCGACGCGCCCTCGACACCGGTGTTATCCACCCCCGCGGCACCGGTACCACCGGCACCACCGGAACCACCCGCACCGGCATTGCCACCCGCACCCTGGGCCGAACCGGCACCACCAGCACCGCCATCACCACCAACACCACCGGTGGCCCCGGCATCACCAGCCAACCCCGACCCGGTCGCCGCCGCCTTGCCGAACCCACCGGTACCACCGACACCACCAGCACCACCAGCACCACCGGCACCAGCCGCAGCCGTGGCACCCGAGGTGGACCCCGACCCCGCCGACCCGGCACCACCACCAGCACCACCGGTACCGCCCTTACCACCAGCACCACCCGAAGCGCCCTCGACACCGCTGTTATCCACCCCCGCGGCACCGGTACCACCGGCACCACCGGAACCACCCGCACCGGCACTGCCACCCGCGCCCTGGGCCGAACCGGCACCACCAGCACCGCCATCACCACCAACACCACCGGTGGCCCCGGCATCACCCGCCAACCCCGACCCGGTCGCCGCCGCCTTGCCGAACCCACCGGTACCGCCGACACCACCAGCACCACCCACACCACCGGCACCAGCCGCAGCCGTGGCACCCGAGGTGGACCCCGACCCCGCCGACCCGGCACCACCACCAGCACCACCGGTACCGCCCTTACCACCAGCACCACCCGAAGCGCCCTCGACACCGGTGTTATCCACCCCCGCGGCACCGGTACCACCGGCACCACCGGAACCACCCTTACCGGCATTGCCACCCGCGCCCTGGGACGAACCGGCACCACCAGCACCGCCATCACCACCAACACCACCGGTGGCCCCGGCATCACCCGCCAACCCCGACCCGGTCGCCGCCGCCTTGCCGTACCCACCCGTGCCGCCGACACCACCAGCACCACCAGCACCACCACCACCAGCAGCCGCGGTGTTCCCGAACGACGAACCAGTCCCGGACGCTCCGGCCGCGCCGCCGGCACCACCCGTGCCGCCCTTACCACCAGCACCACCCGAAGCGCCTTCTACACCGGTGTTATCGACACCCGCGGCACCGGTACCCCCCACACCACCGGAACCACCCTTACCGGCATTACCGCCAACACCTTGGGCCGAGCCGGTGCCACCGGAACCGCCATCACCACCCACACCACCGGTACCACCGGCATCACCGGCCGCACCCGACCCGGTCGTAGCGGCTTTACCGAACCCACCGGTACCGCCGACACCACCCGCGCCACCGCCACCACCGGCACCGGTTGTCCCGGTAGCACCGTTGGTGGACCCGCTGCCCCCAGCACCCGCCCCGCCACCAGTACCACCGACACCACCCTTACCGCCCGCACCACCACTAGCACCTTCGACACCGCTGTTGTCGACACCCGCCGCACCGGTACCACCGACACCACCGGAACCACCCGAACCCCCCGAACCCCCCGCACCGCTACTCCCCGCGGCACCATCAGTGCCTGACCCGACCGCCTTACCCGCCTTACCCGCCCCACCACCAGCACCACCGGCAGCACCCGTTCCACCACCACCACCAGCACCGCCGGTACCACCCGGCGTGGTCCCGGTCGCACCCGCCGCACCGTTACCGCCCGAACCACCAGCACCACCAACACCACCGGTACCACCGGCGCCACCATTACCGGAAACCGTGCCACCGGAACCACCCGCACCACCATTACCCCCAGCACCACCGGTGCCACCACTGGTGCCACTACCCCCGGCAGTAGCCCCGTCCTTACCCGCATCACCATCAGCCCCATTACCGCCACGACCACCCGCACCACCATCGCCGGTGGTCCCCGCGTTACCCCCAGCACCACCATTACCCCCAGCAACACCCGGATCGGTGCTATCCCACCCCGCCCCACCCGTCCCACCATTACCGCCGCCACCCGTGCCACCGCTAGCCCCACCAGCACCCTTACTCCCCCCCGGACCACCCGCAGCACCACCAGCACCCCCAACACCAGAACCGCCCTGGTCACCGCCATCACCACCAGCACCACCATCATGAGCCGCCGACGTGCCACTAGCACCAGCACCACCATTACCGCCGCTCCCCGCACCACCACCAGCACCCCCGGCACCACCACTGCCATCAGCACCACTGCTGCCGGCGGTGGCCTTACCACCCTGGCCGCCCTTACCACCAGCACTACCCGCCGCACCCGTACCACCACTACCACCGGTACCCCCGGTACCCCCCGCAGTGGTCGCCGTCGCACCATCAGCACCCCGACCGCCACTACCACCAGCACCACCCACACCACCGGAACCCCCGGCACCACCATTACCGCCAGCAACACCACCCGCACCACCAGCACCACCCGCGCCACCCGCACTGCCCGTGCCACCACCAGTGCCACTAGCCCCCGCAGTAGCACCACTGTGACCCGCAACACCATCAGCACCGTTACCGCCACGACCACCCGCACCACCAGCACCGGTAGTACCCGCGTTACCACCCGCACCACCATTACCGCCGGCGGCGGTCGGATCATCACTATCCCAACCCGCCCCACCCGTGCCGCCGTCACCGCCGCCACCACTGGCACCAGTCGCGCCACCAGCACCCTTACTCGCACCCGGACCACCCGCCGCACCACCAGAACCCCCAACACCACGCCCGCCCTGGTTACCGCCATCGCCACCCGCACCACCATCACGAGCACCCGAGGTGCCACTGGCACCAGCACCACCATTGCCGCCACTACCAGCCGCACCACCAGCACCACCCGTGCCGCCGTCACCGTAACCGCCGGTAGTGCCCTTGCCCTGGGCCTGACCACCCTTACCACCCACACCACCCACACCACCCGCAGCACCAGTACCACCACTACCGCCAGTACCCCCGACATCACCCGGAGTGCTCGCCGTCGCACCATCAGCACCGCGACCGCCGCTACCACCAGTACCACCCGCGCCACCCGCACCACCGGCACCACCGTTACCGGAAACCGTCCCCCCCAAGCCACCGGTACCACCAGCACCACCAGCACCACCCTCAGTCCCCGAAGTCCCCGAACCCCCCGGATCGGTGCCATCAGTACCAGCAAGACCAGCACCACCAGTACCACCAACACCACCGGTACCACCATTGCCGACAGCACCCGCATTACCGCCGACACCACCAGCACCACCAGCACCCGCCGGGGTATCCGCCGTGGCAGCACTACCCGTACCACCAGCACCACCAGTGCCGCCATCACCGGTGACCGTCCCACCCGCACCACCAGTACCACCGACACCACCAGCACCACCACTCTCACCACCAGCACCACCAGCACCACCAGCACCACCACTACCGCTGGCACCCCCACTACCACCCTCGCCACCAGCACCACCCGCAGCACCCGTACCACCAGCACCACCGGAACCACCAGCACCACCACTACCCGAAATGGTTCCACCCACACCACCCTTACCCGCATCCCCACCGACACCACCGCTATCGCCACCAGCACCACCAGCACCCCCCGCACCACCGTTACCGATCGTGCCGCCGCTACCCCCATCACCACCACTACCCCCGGCACCCCCGGTACCACCCTTACCGCCGGCACCACCCGCAGTACCGTCAACACCCGGGATGGTGCTGTTCCAACCCCGCCCGCCATGCCCGCCATTGCCACCCAAACCGGGATCACCGGTCGGCCCCGCTACCGGATCAGGATCAGCTGAGAGCGCCGCGAACAACGACACCGCCGCCGGGGACCCGACGGCACCACCGTCACCACCCTCACCCCGATTACCGCCATCCCCACCCGCACCACCCGAATGGAACTGATCACCATCAGCACCGACACCACCATTACCGCCGTTACCACCCGTACCGCCCTTACCACCAGCCCCCAGATCACCATTGCCGCCCGCCGACCCGACGCCCTGGGCCGCACCCCCCTTACCCGCAGTACCACCAGCACCACCGGTACCGCCCTTACCGCCATCACTGCCCGCCCCACCCGAACCACCCGGGAACCCACCATCAAACCCATCAACACCATTACCGCCAGTACCCCCGGTACCCCCGGCACCACCAGCACCACCCTTACCGCCATCACCGGAAATCGCCCCACCTAAACCACCCGCACCACCAGCACCCGCCGCACCCGCCGTCCCACCAACACCACCAACCTGGCCCTGCGCCACCCCAGAGCTGCCCTGCGCACCCCAACTACCAGCACCACCCACACCACCCGTACCGCCATTACCCCGCGACCCACCATTACCCCCAGTACCCCCGTTACCCCCGACAACGTTGACATCGTCGCTGTTCCACCCAGCCCCACCCACACCACCATTACCCCCAGCACCAGTCCACCCCGAACCGCCACCACCAGAAGCCCCCGACACCCCACCACGACCCCCAGTCCCCGCCGCACCACCCGCCCCACCCGAACCCGCAGTACCCCCGTTATTGCCACCATTACCGCCCACACCACCAGTCGGTGTCGACTTATCCCCAGCCCCACCCGCACCACCATCACCAGGACGACCAGCACCACCACCAACCCCACCAGCACCCCCGGACCCGTTAACACCGTCATTGCCGAACACAAACAACACCCGACCCGCACCCGCATCACCGCCACCACCACCTACCCCGCCGGCACCCCCGGTACCACCATCACTGCCATCACCCCCGGCCCCACCAGCAACCGTGGAATCCGCCCCATCCACACCCGCACCACCACTACCACCGACCCCACCACGACCACCCAACCCACCAGCACCACCGGCACCCACCACCCAACTGCCATCCCCCCCAGCACCACCCTTACCCCCATCACCACCAGTAACCCCACTAACACCCTCACCACCAGTGGCCCCGATCCCACCATCACCACCCGCACCACCAGCACCACCAGCACCCCACACCGACAACAACCCCGTACTACCCCCGGCACCACCATCCCCACCATCACCACCAACACCACTACCCCCAAACCCGCCCGCACCACCAGCACCACCCGCACCACCATCGCCCAACACCAGACCGCCATCACCACCAGAACCACCCACACCACCCTCAACCCCACCCACACCACCAGCACCACCCGCACCACCCTCACCAATGGTCGACAACACCCCAACACTGCCGCCATCACCACCACGACCACCCACCCCAGTCACACCACCAGCACCACCCGCACCACCACGCCCACCAACACCCCACCCCAACAACCCCGTATCCCCACCCACACCACCAGCACCACCATTACCCGCTGAACTCGTCGCACTACCACCCGCACCACCCGTGCCGCCATTACCGATAAACAGACCACCAGTACCCCCCGCACCACCCGACCCACCATTGGTGCCCACCACCCCCGCCCCACCCGCACCACCCGAACCGAACCACCCCGCCGAACCACCATTACCGCCGTTAAACCCACTCCCACCACTGCCGAAAATCCCGCCATTACCGCCAGTGCACGCACCACTGGTGCACACCCCCGCATACCCAGACCAGGAATACCCATTCCCAATCAAAATCCCGCCATCAGGATGCTCAGCCGTCCCATTGCCGAACAACCAAATATCACCCAACCCCGCACCCACCGACGACACACTCGCCGCGGTCGCAGCCGCCGACGCCGCCACCGGATCCGATTGACCCGTAGTAACCGCCCCAGCAGGTTTCGCCCGAGTCCCCACACCATCGCGACGCACAAACCCCAACAGCGCCCACCCCAACGGGCCACCCACACCCGACCCATCCGAACCAGAAGCCTGACCACCAAACCCCAACCACGACAACAACCCCCCACCCAACCCCGACACCCCACCCGCCGACACAGCAGCCACCGGCGGCGCCGCAGCCGCCGCCGAAGACACCGGCACCACAGGCACCACCGGCACGACCGCAACCAACGGCGGAACCGAAACCACCGGCGCCACAACAACTTCCTCAGTACCCGAAGGCGTCGAGGAAGTCACAGGAGCAACACCCAACGCAGTCGTCCCACTGACAACCTCAGCCGACTCGCGACCACCAGCAGGCACGCCACGATCAGCCGCCGCGGGCGCAGCAGTCGCTACACCCGAACCCGAATCACCCGAACCCGCCCCCCGACGACCACCCGAAGACGGCCTAACCACACCATCCGAACCACCACCAGCAACCGACGAACCCGACGACGGCGCCCCACCCGACCGCCCAGACCCACCACGCTCCCCCGAACGCGGCGCCACATGACCCCTAGACCCGTCCGACGATGCACCCGAAGAACCCGACGACCCCGACGTATCCGCAAACGCAATCCCCGGCAACCCAACCACCGCCGCGCCAACCCCCAACACCACCGCCAACGCCCCAACCCGACCCACATAACCGGATGAGCTCGACACCCCCTGTCTAAACAACCGCCACTGTCTGATTTCAACCGGGCGCAGCCGAACGGGACTCGAATCCCTGTCGGCGTTCCGCAATGAACCTGACCCATCCTCATCGGCATGAATTGCACGCATGAGGGCCCCCTTAAAAAATGGAACGAATTTCAACGCAAGCCGATCTTATGAAAGCAAATTCGACACCCTAGGGCTTTGATTTCGCGTCAATTCCCCAGCAGTGCGCGTACCTGGTACCCGATATTCTCTACAACAGTTCATGCCGCTGACGCAAAGCTGTTGCAGCTGAACATCTATCGATGATCGCCCTAATTCAACAACAACACATTCAACAACAACACGCCCGCTACCCACGCAATCGTCGCAACTAACGCTGCCGCCAATTCCACCCCGACCGACAGAGCTACCCCTTTGGCGGCATGCACAGTCGAAGCCCACGCCCGCCGAGCATCCCGACGGCTAATGAATTCCGCCAGAAATACGCCCACCACGAAGCCGACCACTAAACCGACGACCGGGATGACGAAGAATCCGATCACGCCAAGCACGGCACCCGCGGCCAGAGTCCACCGACCGATGTCCGCGTCGCGCATCCGCCGGACTGGCCACAGGTACTTGACGAGCAAGCCAGCCCCAAGGACCACCGTGACGACGCCCAGCACCACCCACGAAACCAAGCGGTGTTCAAGACAAGCCCACACTGCGATGGCGGCGTAGACGAGGAGGGTTCCCGGCAATAGCGGGACGATGATGCCGGCAAGACCGACGGCGATCGCCAGTGCGACGAGAACGAGGCCGCCGATGCTCATCCGGTCAAACTACCCAAGCAAGGTTCAGTGCCGATACAGCCCGAGTGCGATGTAGACGATGAACAATGCCAGCAAAAAGCCGTCGAGCAGGAGAACACGCCTCCTGGCCCGGCTGGAGAATGCCCCACGGTGCCGCGTCCCGGCGATCGCCAGGCCAAGCTGCCAAGACAGCGATGCCACGAACACACCAACGACGAAGACGATCGCATCGATGGCCCGGTAGTGGGGTGCCGCACCGATGATGAGGCTGACGAAGAGCATGACGGTCACCGAGTTGATCAGTGTGAACGCCAGGAATGTGCAGTAAGCCCGGATCGGGGACTCGGGTAGTGCCTCGGCGGATTGGGTTACGAGGTCGGGCCGCACGAGGTGACGCACAGCGAGCACCCCGATCGCGACCAGCGCCCCGAGTGCGATCCAGTGCAAGACAGCGGCCCACGGCGCGAGTATGCGGCTGATAATGGTACCGGCCGCGACCGCGAACGCCGCCCACAGGGCGTCACCTGTGGCGATGCCGGTCCCGGCCGCGACCGCAACCCCGAACCCGCGTTGGATCGACACCTCCATCACCAGCATCGCGGCAGAGCCGACGAGAGCCGCGACCGAAAGTCCAAGGAGGAATCCGGCGAAAAAAACGCCGGTCATGACGTTAGGGCCCGAGTTCAAGCAGCAACGGCGTGCACTTATCGCCGTTGATCGGTTCGATATCCATCGAGCACGCCGTCACGATGACACAGATGGGCGCCTCCGCGCGAAGCGTGACCGAGTCACCTGGCTTCGTGAGCGCAGGCAGTGCCGTGATGGATCCGTCAGGACCGATCGGCGTCCGCTGGAAGATGTTCACCGGATCTGGAACATGTAGTGGGTGCCAGTCCACCTTGGCGGCTGCGGTGCGGAAGTTCTCACTGCAGCTGGGGTGGTATCCGTCATGCCCCAGAGCCGCGTACATCTTGGCGCTGCACGGGGCGGCGAGCATGTCGTGCACGCCCGGTGAGTCGTCCTGCTCGAAGGTGAGCAACGGCAGATAGGAGCCGCTCAGAAACGGCTGACCTACCGCGGGGAACAACCGCCAATTCACGCCTCGGGTGACGGCAACGCTGAGCCACTCGTCTTTGTCGGTTGCCAACACCGCGAACAGGTCGGCAACCTGGGCGCCCTCAACGTCAATGATCTTCAGCCGATGACCGGCCCCGAGGCTGACCACTGCCCCGCTCTGCGCCGGAATCTCGACGGTTGTCGGCATTTCACTGGTGGGAATCGTCACAGCACGAACGTTAACTTCAGCCGAGCGTGAAGGTGGCTCGCTTGGCCGCCGACAGATCGTCGATCTCAGACCATTGCGCGGCGACGTCGTCGACCGATGGCACGTTGTCGAATGTGACGCCCGCGTTTTGGAACAGCGCCACCCGTTGCACCTTGCCGCCGCCCACGATGAAAACCGACGCGCTGTCCGGCACTTCCTCGGTGCATAGGTACGCCACCACCGGAGCGACGTACTCGGGGGTGAGCTTCTCGAACACCTCCGGCGGCAGGATGTCTTTAGTCATCCGGGTAGCCGCAATCGGGGCCACTGCGTTGCTCTTGATGTTGTACTTGGCGCCCTCTTGAGCCAACGTGTTGATCAACCCGACAAGTCCGAGTTTGGCGGCGCCGTAATTGGCTTGCCCGAAATTGCCGAACAAGCCGCTGGTCGACGTGGCGACAACAATGCGCCCGAAACCCTGCTCCCGGAAATGCGGCCACGCCGCGCGGATCACGTTGTACCCGCCGTAGAGATGCACCTTGAGCACCGCATCCCAGTTGTCGGAGGTCATCTTGTGGAATGTGCCATCCCGCAGGATTCCGGCGTTGCTCACCACACCGTGAATGGCACCGAACTCATCGATGGCGGTCTTCACAATGTTGGCAGCGCCATCTTCGGTGGCGACGTTGTCGTAGTTGGCGACGGCCCGCCCACCGGCGGCCTTGATCTCGGCGACCACCTGATCGGCCATTGCCGACCCGGCGCCAGTGCCGTCTCGCGCGCCACCCAGGTCGTTGACCACGACGCTTGCGCCTTCACGTGCGAGGGTCAGCGCGTATTCGCGCCCCAGACCACCCCCGGCACCGGTGACGGCGACAACACGATCCTGAACTCCTGGCATTAGCTACTCCTTCGCCTACCGATTCGCCCACTCAATTCCCCAAGACAACCTATACGTGGGGCGGAGTAGCGCACGGCATCCGGGTCGGGAGCTGTCAGCTCGCGAAGGTCAGAGGAGCTCGGCGATCACAAAGGTGGCGAACGGCTCGTCGTCATCAACCATCGGCACCGGGATCCAGCGGTCCACCCTGCGCATCTCCTCGGTGGACGACACCGCTGAGGCCTGCCAGCCGCGACTGTTCAGCCATTCGGTGACATCAGCTCGGTCAACATCGTTGTAGGTCAGCGCCTGGATATCGACCGTGCGCTCGATGCCCAGCTGATCGGAGAACTTCTCAAACCGCTCCCGCATCGCGGCACGCCGCTCCTCGTCGTGATGCCCGACGGCCTCAGCCGAGATGCGGCTGCCCGGCGCGCTGAGTTCGTTCACCAGCTCGAACAGCCGATCTTGCGCATCGGCTGGCAGATACATCAACAGACCTTCGGCCAGCCAGGCCGTCGGCTGGGACGGATCGAATCCCTGCTCCTTGAGTGCTGTGGGCCAGTCCTGACGCAGATCAATGGGCACCTCATAGCGTGCGGCCGACGGCTGCGCTCCGTGAGCGGCAAGCGTCTCGCCCTTGTACTCGAGCACCTTAGGCTGATCGATCTCATACACGCTCGTGCCGGCCGGCCAGTCCAATCGGTAGGCACGCGAATCGAGCCCTGACGCCAGAATCACGATCTGACGGATGCCCGCCGCGGCGGCGGCTGTGAAATAGGTGTCGAAAAAGTGTGTCCGTACGGCCTGGTAGTTGAGCATGTTGGTGAGGACCGCGGCGGCTTCGGGATCAGCGGTCGCCATGCGGTCGGCAAGTGAATCGTCGAGGAACGCGTCCCACATTCCAGTGCCGGCACCGCTGACGAGGATTCGCGCGTAGGGGTCGCGGATCAGCGGGTCAGGGCTTTCAGTCTCGCTGGCGCGAGCGGCGGCCACCATTACGGCGGTCGACCCAACGCTGGTCGCGATATCCCACGTGTCGTCGTGGCTGCGCAATGTGCTCATGGCGGTTGTACTTTCCGGATCGATGACGTGGGCTTTCCCAGAGGATGTAAGCCATGCTACCGAATAAGTTAGTCGGTCTATATGGTTGTGTGGCCGAGGTCACCGAGTCAGCTGGTGCAGCGGCGCCACGGATTGGAGCCGAGTAACTGCAGGAACTGGTCGGCGATCTGCTGAAGTCGCTCTTGACTACCGACGAATCCGGCGTACAAAGTCATGCCCCACAGCAGGGCTACCAGGAGTTCGACGATGGTGTCGACATCGATGTCGTCGCGAAGATCGCCGCTCTCAATTCCAGCCCTAACGGCCGAGTCGACAAATGCGCGGGTGAATTGATTCGTATCGATATCGTCCGCGATCAGGTCCGGGTGCCGCTGGGACTCCAAGATCGACGCCACCAGAAAAGCCGCCGCAGACCGCTCTTCCTCGAGCGACTCCAGACCGGAACCGATATAGGCGCCCATCCGTCCTGTCAGCGTGACCTCATGCTGCGACTGCCGGGCACTCCAGTCGACGAAGATCTCGTTGGTCTGCCGGATCACTTCCTGGTAAAGCTCACGCTTGCCGGTGAAGTAATGATTTATCGCGGGCCGGGTCAGATCGGCACGGTCAGCAATGGCCTGAAACGTCGCGGCGTCGTAACCCATCTCACTGAACACCGCCCGGGCGGCCCGCAGGATACGCTCGCGGGTGTCTGCCGCCTTGGACGCCGGGGGACGCCCTGGACCCCGGCTAGCTGGTTGCCGCACAGTCGGATTGTGCCACACACCCTTTGCGTGAATCGGCGGCTTTAGCCCTCTTGTTGAGACCGGCTTCCGCACCCACAGCCGGAACTTGCACGGCTCCAATCAGAATAACCAAATCTCCTGTTGCATAACAGCTTTCAGTTCACAGAAACCTAGTAGCGGGATAATCCTGAAACTTTCTTCGCCCAACACTGTTAGGGCACTATCGTCTAATCATGCCGATCGTCTCCACCCGGGAGTCGTATTTCGAAACCGGACTCGAAGTACTGACCGATCTCGGATACGGAGGACTGAAACTGGCGGAGGTCTGCAACCGGCTCGGGGTGACGACGGGCTCGTTCTATCACTATTTCGCGAGCTGGCCCGCATACAGCCAAGAACTGGTGGCCTACTGGGTACAGGACCGCACGGTCCGGCTGATCGGCAGAATCCGCTCGGAGACAGACCCCAGGCGCCGTATAGAGGTGAGCATCGAAGTCGGACTTTCACTGCCGCACGGCGCCGAGGCGGCTATCCGGTCCTGGGGTTCGGTGAACCCTCAGGTGCAGTCCGTGCAGGCCGAAGTTGACCGGCAGAGGTTCAACATCATGTATGAGTCGGCCATGGAGATCGTCAACGACGCGCGTCAGTCCGAGGCGTTCGCAACCTGGGCGCTCTACGTCCTCGTCGGGTACGAACAGGCGACACTGCCCCGCGAACCGGTCATGTTCACCTGGATTGCAACCCACATGCTCGACGCCCTTGAGGCTGGACGTTTTGCCAGCGTTCCGACACGGTGACGCCCGCTGATATTTGGCTCCGGGTAGTCAACCGAATTCGTCAGCGTGACCCGGAAAACGACGGCGCACGACGGGCTATTCGGGCGGCAATCGTCATCCCGATCGCGGCGGCGGTCAGCGCTGCCATCGGCGGTGATTCGCAGATCACCCTTTTCGCCATCTTCGGTTCGATCGCGTTACTAATCGTGGTCGACTTCCCCGGCAACCGGTACGCCCGGGCATTGTCCTACGTGTGGCTGGGATGCGTTGGCGCAGTGTTGATTACGGTGGGGACCTTCGTCGCACCGCACCCCTGGCAGGCGGTGCCTCTGACGCTCGTCATCGGGGTGGCGGTCAGCTTCGCCGGAGTGCTCAGTGAATCGATTGCGGCCGGGCAGCGGGCCACATTGCTGACCTTCGTGCTACCGGTGTGTACCCCGATCGGGCCGCTGCATGACCGGTTACTGGGTTGGCTCATCGCACTGGCAATCTGCGTGCCAGCCGCGCTGTTTCTGCTACCACCGAAACACCACGGCGAACTGCGCCGTCACGCCGCACAGGTGTGCCAGCAACTGGCCGGCCGGATCAACGGCGCAGTATCCACCGCCGAACTCACCACGGCGATGGATGCGCTACGGGCCAACTTCCTGGGGGCCGCCTACCGGCCCGTCGCACTCAGCGCCGGCAGCAGGGCACTGGTGCGAGTAGTCGACGATCTGCAGTGGCTCTGCGACCGAGTCACCCATGACACCGCTCGATTACTGGGGCCGATGGCAGGGCCCGCGGTTGCGGTGTTGCAAGACAGCGCCCGCATTCTGAACATCTCGCGCCCGGCGGATCGAGATTCCGCGCGCACCGCGCTGACGACCTCGTCAGACGACCTCCGAACCGTCGCGATCAACAGCTACCGCTCGGACATCGTCGACATCCTCGCTGAACCAGACGACACCGCCGCCGTTGAGTTGGGCCGCACATTGCTGAACCGGCGCACCATCGGCGCGGCGATCGGCGTGACCGGACGAATCGTCACCGCCGCGGCGGCGGCCGACTCCCGGCCGGTATGGGCCCGCGTGTTGGGCCGGCAACTACCGGAAACCGGTGTGGCCGACCGGATGTACTCCGGAGCCACTGCGATCACCGCCATGACAACCGGCTACGTGAAAACCCGCGCCATCGCGGTTCGCAACAGTCTGCGCGCTGGACTGGGTTTGGCGCTCGCGGTAACCGTCACATTCGTGTTCCCCGTCGAACACGGGTTGTGGGTGGTCCTAGGTGCGCTGTCGGTTCTGCGCAGCAGTGCGCTGACGACCGGCACCAACGTGGTGCGGGCTGTCACCGGCACGGTTATCGGCTTCGGGCTCGGTGCGATCGTCATCGAACTGCTCGGAGTGGACCCCATCGTGATGTGGCTGCTGCTGCCGGTGGTGGCATTCGGTTCGGCCTACGTGCCGGAAATTGGTTCGTTCACCGCCGGCCAGGCCGCCTTCACCATGATGGTGCTGATTGTCTTCAATCTCATCGTGCCGACGGGGTGGAAGGTTGGCTTGATCCGCCTCGAAGACGTCGTCGTCGGCGCTTTGGTAGCTGTGATCGTGTCCGTACTGCTGTGGCCGCGCGGGGCAACCCCGTGGATGCAGTCGATGATCGACGCCGCCTGCGTGGCGGGCGCGCGCTACCTCAAGGCCACGGTCTACCGAGTCACCCGCGGAGCTTCGGAAGACGCTGACAATCGGGTGATCGCCTTGAATCTGGCGACCATTTCCGCGATACGCACCGTCGATGACGCGATACGGCATTACCTGTCCGAAAGCGGCGGTTCGACGGACGCGCGGGCACCCATGGTGCGGGCCTCGAACCGAGCGATGCGGTTACGGGCGACCGCAGATCTGGTAGCCGACGTGGTCCCCCCGCCGCTCGAGGCCTACCCGCGAGTGCGCCAAGTGCTGGAAATCCACGCTGACGCAATTTGCGGCCGACTCGACGGCAGCGATGCCACGTCGGCACTCCCCCCGATCAGTGACGATTTCGTCCCCGCGCTGCGCGCTGAGGCGGGCACCGGCGAACTCGCGATCTCGGCCGCACTGCCACTGGTCCTCGTCGCCGCCAACATCGGCGAACTCGAACTCACGTATCCGCCGATCTTGGCCAGTCAGAGCACGGCTCCTTAAAGCACAGCCACTTAAAGCAGGGAAAGCGCTGCAGCGCGTGCTTCAGGAGCGCCGGCTGTGCGTAACACCGCATCGGCGGCATCGCGGCATTGCTGCATGGTCACGGATGCGAGCTTGGCGCCCACACGGGTCAACGCTGCCGACGCGGCAGAAAGCGACGTGACACCAAGCCCGGCCAAAACACAGGCCAGCAGCGGGTCCGCGGCCGCCTCACCACAAACGCCGACCGGCTTGCCGGCCGCCACACCAGCACGGGCGGCCTGGGCGACAAGCGCGAGCACACCGGGTTGCCACGGATCAGTCAGCGCCGCGAGCTCAGCCGACATCCGGTCGGCGGCCATCGTGTACTGCGCGAGGTCGTTAGTACCGATCGACAAGAACTCGACGTGCTCAAGAATCCGATCGGCCAGCAGCGCAGCCGCCGGAATCTCGATCATGACGCCGGGCACCAGACCACGCGCCCGGACCTGCTCGGCGAACCGCCGCGCCTCGTCGGCCGTGGCGATCATCGGCGCCATCACCCAGGGCTCGTTACCGCTGGCGTCCGCGGCGGCGCGGATCGCATCGAGTTGTCTGGTGAGGAGTGCCGGATTGCCCTCGGCAATGCGGATCCCGCGCACCCCGAGAGCAGGGTTGGCTTCGTCTGGGTGACCGACGAATTTCAGTGGCTTATCCGACCCCGCATCGAGGGTGCGGATGACGACCTTGTGCCCGACGAACGCTTCGAGCACCTCTCCATAGATCGCGGCCTGCTCGTCCACCGTGGGTTCGGTATCCCGGTTCAGGAAGCACAGTTCGGTGCGGAAGAGCCCAATCCCCTCGGCCTGGGTGTCCCGCGCTGCTCGGGCCGCCGCACCGTCTTGGACGTTGGCGAGGATCGCTACCGGGTGCCCATCGGCCGTCGCACCGGGTCCGGTCCAGCCCGCCAACGCGGCGGAGGCCGCATCGGCGGCGGCGACTGCCGCGGTCGCGACCACCCGATCAGGTGACACCGTCACCGTGCCGACCGTGCCGTCGATCAATACCTCGGTCCCGGCAGGCACCTCAGCGAGGCCGGCCACCGCCACCACACAGGGGATGCCCAGTTGACGGGCGATGATCGCGGTGTGGCTGGTCGGCCCCCCCAATGCGGTGGCAAGTCCAACAACCAGCCGAGGGTCGAGGCCCGCGGTGTCTGCCGGGGCCAGATCGTCGGCGCACAGGATCGACGGGACCGTTGGCATCGGAATGCCCGGTTCCGGCAGGCCACTGAGTTCCGCAACAACCCGATCGCGAATGTCCCGCAGGTCGGTCACCCGCTCAGCCATCAGCCCACCGATCTGAGTGAACATGACGACAAACTGCTCGACGGCTGCGACGGCGGCCCGAACTGCGGGCATGCCGTCGGTTATCCGCTTTCTTGCCGCGTCCAGCCAGGCGCGATCCACTGCCAACGTCGCCGTCGCCGTTAACACTTCCGACGCGGCGCCAGTGGCGTGCGCCGCACGCTCCCGCAAGCGGTCCGCAACGTTGGTGGCGGCGGCGTTGAACCTGACCGCCTCAGCTTCACGCTCGCCTTCACCGAGTTGGGCCGCGGGAGCCAGTTCATCGAGTGCAGGCAGGCGACCGGGACGGATGACCGGCGCAAACCGGACCCCCGGCACCACCGGAACCCCAGAAAGAACTGTGTCTGCGGACAGCTGCGTCATGTGAGCCAGGTTACATCAAACCCTTGACAAAGCAACACATATCAACGTAAAACAATACATATCAACATTCACGATGTTCCAAACCAACAAACCCGGAGACAGATGTACGCCGAAGAACGTCAGCAAGCGATCGCCGCACAGGTGATCGCGCAAGGCCGCGCATCTGTCGCGGAGCTGGCACAGGCATACGACGTGACGACCGAAACCGTTCGCCGCGACCTGGCAGCACTCGATCGCGCCGGGCTGGTGCGCAGGGTCCACGGTGGTGCCGTGCCGGTCCGGGCACTACATGTCGTTGAGCCGGGTTTTGACGAGCGGGCGATCACCCGAGCCGATTACAAGGACGCCATCGCCCACGCAACCACGGAGTACGTGCCACTGGCCGGTGCCACCGTCCTGTTCGACGCCGGCACCACCACCGCGCGCCTGGCGGCCATACTGCCGACCGATCGGGAACTCACGGTGGTCACCAATTCGGTACCCATCGCCGCGCGGTTGGCCAGCATGCCGGCCGTCACCCTGCAATTGCTCGGCGGCAAGGTGCGCGGCCTGACCCAGGCCGCCGTCGGCGAGTCCGCCCTCCGCGCCCTCGACACGATGCGTGTCGACGTGGCCTTCATCGGAACCAACGGAATCAGCGTTCGCCACGGATTGTCCACACCCGATGCGGACGAGGCAGCGGTCAAACGAGCAATGGTGCGCTGCGCCAACTACGTCGTCGTCATGGCCGATTCATCGAAGTTCGGGCGCGAAGAATTCATTAGCTTTGCGCCGTTGGACCGCGTCGACGTTGTGGTTACCGATCCTGAGATCAGCACGGCAGATCGCACCGAGCTGACCGCGCAGGGCGTCGAAGTAGTTGTGGCAGAGGGGCGCTGATGATCATCACCGTCACGCCCAACCCGAGTATCGACCGCACCGCGACGTTATCCGCACCAC
This sequence comes from Mycobacterium sp., assembly GCA_965279745.1. GTDB lineage: Bacteria > Actinomycetota > Actinomycetes > Mycobacteriales > Mycobacteriaceae > Mycobacterium. The sequence continues at coordinate 3,345,514 of OZ257262.1, read as the reverse complement.
TTGTGCGCGGAGCTGTGCACCGGGCCCTTTCGGTCACCAACGAACCCGGCGGCAAGGGCGTCAACGTCGCCCGGGCACTCACTCTCGCCGGTGTCGATGTCCTGGCACTGCTGCCCGCCCCCTCTCACGACCCGATCATCGCGGCACTGAATTCCAATCGTGTGCCATTCCTTGCCCTGCCTGTCGCGGGCGCGGTCCGTACCAACCTCGCTATTACCGAATGCGACGGCACCACAACCAAAATCAACGAGCCTGGCGCTGCCATCGACTCAGCCGGAATCACCGCTCTCACTAACGCGATCCTAGAACGCGCCGAATCGGCTGCCTGGGTGGTGTTGTCCGGCTCGCTACGGCCGGGGATGCCCGACGGCTGGTACGCCGAAATCGTCCGGCAACTAAAGAGATACGGATGCAAGACCGCAGTGGACACCTCCGATACGCCCTTGGCCGCGCTTGCGGCTGCGTTCGACCAAACCGCACCAGACCTCATCAAGCCCAATTCCGAAGAACTGGCCGGACTCGTCGGAGTAAACCCAGAATCACTGGAATCGGCTCTGGCCCAAGGTGATCCGCAACCCACCGTGAGTGCGGCACAACGGCTCATCAGGCGCGGCGCGCGCACAGTTCTGGCCACACTGGGCGCCGCGGGCGCTGTGCTCGTCAATGACACCGGGGCCTGGTGGGCCACGCCCGCACCGATCACACCCCGCAGCACCGTGGGCGCAGGTGACTCCTCACTCGCCGGCTATCTCCGCGCCGACATGGACGGCGCAGCCGCACCGCAACGACTGCAGATGGCTGTGGCCTACGGCAGTGCCGCTGCCGCCCTGCCGGGCTCGGCATTGCCAGCGCCCCACCAGATCGAGCTCTCAGCGGTCTCCGTCACCCCAGTCCGGACCTAGAGGAAGTATCGCCATGACAAATTCAGACCGGATTATCAGCACCGATCTGGTGCTGCTCGACATCAGCGCCGGGCCGGACAAGCAGTCGGTTATCGGCGAGCTCGCCAATCGGCTGGCCGCTGGCGGACGGGTCACGGATCGGGCGTCGCTTCTAGCCGCGGCAATGGCCCGCGAAGCACAATCCGCTACCGGCTTGCCAGGTGGCATAGCCATCCCGCACTGCCGCTCAGCCGCGGTGTCCGTGCCGTCCATCGGCTTCGCCCGGCTATCGCCCGGCGTCGATTTCGGCGCCCCCGATGGACCTGCCGATCTGGTGTTCTTGATCGCCGCACCGGAAGGCGCCGGTGCCGAACACATGAAGCTGCTGTCCGGCCTAGCTCGCGCATTAGTGCGGCCCGAGTTCGTCCAGTCGCTACGGGCAGCGGGCACCACCGACGACATCGTTGCGCTCGTTGACGGTGTCCTGAATCCACAACCCACCGCACCCCCGGCAGCAGCCCCCACAACGTCGAAAAGTGCGGCGCCGAAAACTACAACCACCCAACCGAAGTCGATTATCGCCATCACCGCATGCCCCACCGGGATCGCACACACCTACATGGCGGCCGACGCCCTCAAACTCGCTGCCGAGCGGGCCGGAGTGAATTTGGCAGTTGAGACCCAGGGCTCGTCCGGCAGCACGCCGCTCACCGCGGCGACCATCGCCGGTGCCGACGCCGTTATCTTCGCCACCGACGTCGGGGTCAAAGACCGACATCGTTTCGCCGGGAAGCCGGTGATCGCATCCGGGGTGAAGCGCGCGATCAACGAACCCGACGTGATGATCTCCGAGGCGGTCGCGGCCGCTGGAAATGCGAATGCCACCAAGGTTGAGGGCGCTACCACCGGGAGTACAGATAGCCACGCGACCACCGCCAGTCTGGGGTGGGGTACCCGCATCCGGCAGATCCTGCTTACCGGTGTGAGCTACATGATCCCCTTCGTGGCGGCCGGAGGCCTGCTGATCGCCTTGGGATTCCTGTTCGCCGGTGCCGACATCGCAAACAAGCCTGCCGGACAATCCGATTCGCTGGCGCACATCATTGCCAGCAGCAACTCATTGACCAACCTGCCACCCGGCGGCTTCGCCCAGTATCTGGGCGCTGTCCTGTTCACCCTCGGCGGCCTGGCATTCAACTTCCTGATCCCTGCACTCGCCGGTTACATCGCGTTCGCCATCGCCGATCGGCCCGGTATCGCACCCGGTTTCACCGCAGGCGCTGTCGCGGTGTTCGTCGGTGGCGGATTCATCGGCGGCATCGTCGGTGGCCTGATCGCCGGTTTCGCCGCACTCTGGATCGGGCGGATCGCTGTGCCGCAATGGTTTCGGGGCTTGATGCCGGTGGTAATCATCCCGCTATTCGCTTCACTCGCCGTAGGACTGTTGATGTTCCTGCTGCTGGGGAGGCCACTGGCCGCGATCACCACCGGGCTGACGAACTGGCTCAACGGCCTCACCGGCAGCTCAGTAGTGATACTCGGGATCATCCTTGGCCTGATGATGTGTTTCGACCTAGGCGGACCCGTCAACAAGGCCGCCTACGCATTCGCCACCGCCGGCCTCAATGTCGCTGATCCCGCCTCGCTGCGAATCATGGCCGCGGTAATGGCCGCCGGCATGGTGCCTCCCCTGGCAATGGCACTGGCCACCCTGCTCCGCCCGGCATTGTTCAGCGCGCCAGAGCGGGAAAATGGCAGAGCCGCATGGCTACTCGGGGCGTCGTTCATCTCCGAAGGAGCAATCCCGTTCGCAGCGGCCGACCCGCTGCGGGTAATCCCGTCGATGATGGCGGGCGGCGCCGTGACCGGCTCGCTGATCATGGCGTTCGGAGTCTCGCAGACCGTTCCGCACGGCGGGATCTTCGTGTTCTTCGCGATCAGCAGACTGGGCGGATTCGTGGCGGCACTCGCCGCGGGCACCATTGTCGCGGCACTCGCGGTCATCGCCGCCAAGCAGTTCGTCAACCCCAAGGCGGAGGCGGAAGCGAACGCGGCATTCGACGCCACCTGATCCACCTCTGAGGAAAGATCATTACCAACTCTCAATCGAAGGAGTATTTGCCCCCATGCACACGAAGACCGTCATCGTCGGGTCGGCGATCGGACTGCACGCCCGTCCTGCGGCAATCATCGCGGAAGCCGCTGTGAAATCCGGAGTTCCGGTATCGCTGTCAGTGGAAGGCGGAGAACCGGTTGATGCCGGCTCTGCGTTGATGATCATGACCTTGGGCGCAGGCAATGGATCGCAGGTCACCGTCGCCTCAGAAGATGAAGCAGCTGTCGACACGATCGCCGCGTTGGTTCAACAGGACCTGGACGCCTGATTCATTGCACGACAAACGAATTCATAGCACGAACCCCGGCGGACGACTGGGCGCCTTCATTAGAGGGTCTGGGTATCTACAGAAGTGGCTGATCCTCGGTGTCTCGATCGGCATCATCGCCGGGCTAGGCGCCGTCACCTTCTACCTCGCGCTCGACTACACCGGCAAGTTCATGCTCGAGTACCTCGCCGGTTACCAAATCCCGAAGCCGGTCGGCGACGGCGGTCAGCAAGGGTCGTCGGGCTTCGTTCGGCCCTGGGCGATACCACTCATCACGACGGCCGGAGCACTGGTGTCCGCCTGGCTGGTGGCCAGGTTCGCACCTGAGGCCGAAGGCCACGGAACCGACTCCGCCATCGAAGCCGTGCACAGCGATCCGCGCGCCATCAGAGTACGGGCGATTGTGGTCAAGACCATCGCCAGCGCACTGACCATCGGATCCGGCGGGTCGGGTGGCCGCGAGGGCCCTGCCGCTCAGATCTCAGCGGGCTTCGGATCGCTGATCACCCGGCGGCTCAATCTGACCGACGAGGACGGCCGGATCGCGGTCTCGCTCGGAATCGGGTCGGGAATCGGTGCGATCTTCGGGGCACCGCTCGGCGGGGCGGTCCTGGCCGCGTCAATCGTCTACCGGGAGGATTTCGATTACCGGGCGCTGATCCCCGGATTCATCACGTCGGCCACCGCCTATTCGGTTTTCGGGTCGATTCTCGGCTTCGAGCCGTTGTTCGGGTACGTAGCGGCGAATTTCCGGTTTGAGCATCCGCTGGATCTCGGTTGGTACGTCCTCATCGGAGTTATTGCCGCCCTATTCGGCTACCTCTACGTTCGACTGTTCTACGGCACGGTTTCATTGACCGCGAAGCTGCCCGGCAACAAGATCGCCAAGCCCGCAGTGGGCGGGCTGTGCGTCGGATTGCTAGCACTACTGATCCCGCAGATTCTGGCCAGCGGCTACGGGTGGGCGCAGAAAGCCACCGAAACGCAATCACTGCTGGCTATCCCGCTGTGGATCGTGCTGCTGCTGCCGCTCGCAAAGATCGTGGCGACCTCGCTGTCGATCGGTACCGGCGGTTCGGGGGGAATCTTCGGCCCCGGCATCGTCATCGGAGCATTCGTAGGCGCCGCAGTCTGGCGCGTGGGCTACGACCTCGGTGCGCCCGGACTGCCCGACAGCCCCGCAGTGTTCGTGATAGTCGGCATGATGGCTTGCTTCGGCAGCGTCGCGCACGCTCCGCTCGCCGTGATGATCATGGTTGCCGAGATGACCGGATCGTTCTCGGTGATTCCCTGCGCGATGGTCGCCGTCGGAATCGCATACCTGCTCATCCTCCGCAGTAATGTGTCGATCTACAAAGCGCAGCGACTCAACCGCGAGACCGCGGAGGAACAGCGAACGACGACCTAATACCGGCGTACCATCCTTCGAGTTACGCTCCCGCCAATACTGCCAGTCCGCTGGCGAAAGGATCACGATATGTCTGCTCCGAAGATGCCGCACCGACTGGCAGCGGAATTCATCGGGACGTTCTGGTTGGTGTTCGGCGGTTGCGGCGCAGCGATGTTCGCGGCAAACCCTGCTGAGGACAACTCGGTCGGAATCGGATTCCTCGGCGTCGCACTCGCTTTCGGGCTCACTGTGCTCACCGGGGTATACGCGTTCGGGGCGATCTCCGGCGGTCACTTCAACCCGGCCGTCACCTTGGGCGCGGCACTCGCCAAGCGCGTCGAGTGGAAAGCCCTGCCGGCCTACTGGGGCGCACAGATCGTCGGCGGGCTGGCTGCCGGCGGTGTGCTCTTGCTGATCGCCCAAGGCAAAGCGGGATTCACGGCAACCGGCCATATGGCCGCCAATGGATACGGTGAGCACTCGCCATTCGGCTACTCGCTGGCCGCCGTGTTGATTGTGGAAGCTCTGCTGACGTTCGTGTTCCTGTTGGTGATCCTCGGCGCCACCGATGGCCGCGCGCCAAAGGGCTTCGCCGGACTGGCAATTGGGCTGACGCTGACGCTGATCCACCTGATCTCGATCCCGATCTCCAACACTTCAGTGAACCCGGCCCGCTCCACCGCGGTCGCGTTCTTCAACGGTGACGGCGCCCCGGCACAGTTGTGGGCGTTCTGGTTGGCTCCGCTGGTCGGTGCAGCTATCGCCGGCGTGGTCTATCCCCTGCTGTTCGGCAAGGGTGACGACGCCAGTTGAGCAACAAGCAGATCAGCCGGCTGGTCACAGTCGGCTGATCTGTTGCACGGGCAGTCGGGCGCCTCGTCTTGGCTTGTAAGCCAAACCACTCGCCTCGAGGAGCCGCACCACCCGGTAACGGTGCGGCCGCATCGGCTCCATCAGCTCCACCATGGCAGCGTCATCCAGCGGTCTGCCGAGCAGCGTCCACCCGATCACCGCAGACAGGTGGTAGTCCCCGATCGACAGCGCATCGGCGTAGCCGAGCGCCCGCTGAGTGGTCTCCGCCGCAGTCCAGACACCCACGCCCGGCAGTGAGGTCAGCGCCGATACCGCATCAACGGCCGGCCCATCGGCGAGGCGCTCCAGCGATGACGCGCGGCCCGCACACCCGACGACCGTGCGAGCCCGACCTGGATCGACATTGGCCCGGTGGAACTCCCACGAGGGGATGCGTCGCCACACCTCCCCGGACGGCGGCACCCGCATCCGAGTCGGCACCGGCCCGGGTGCCGGGGTGCCGAACTTGGTGACGAGCAACCGCCAGGCGCGAAAGGCATCGGCACCGGGTACCCGCTGTTCCAGCACCGCGGGTATCAACGCCTCCAGGATTCGGCCGGAGCGGCCCAGACGCAGGTGTGGAACTCGGCTGAGCGCCGCGACAACCGTCGGATGTTCTGGGCGGAAATCGCTCGCATCGTCGTCAGCGCCGAGGACAGCCGGCAGCCTCTCCAGGAACTCGGCCGCACCGTCACCCCACCCTTGGCAGGTGACCTCGTTTGGCGCGGACCGGCTTATCCGCGCGGTGACAGGGCCGCTGTCCTGCAGGCTGGTTCGCCAGATCGCCCCGCTCGCGTCAGCCTGATAGCAGGGATCACCCGGACCCCTTCGGGACGGCGCCAACGTCAACCCTGGGCTGACTGGCCCGGGAAACGTCAGAGTGCGTTCAATCGGCATCAGCCGGCTTCGACGGTGATCTCAGCCTTGTTCGGATAGAACGCGACATGATCGGCGATCGCCGCCACCGCGGGATACGGATTCTCGTAGGTCCAGATCGCGTCGTCGACGGTGGCATCACCGACGGTCACGCTGTAATATCCGGCCTCTCCTTTATAGGGGCAATAGCTATGGGTGTCACTGCGGGACAACGCATCTCGATTGACGTCACCGATCGGAATGTAGAGCACCACCGGGTAGACGGACTCACGCAGTCCCAACGCCGCCACCGTATCGGCGATGAGCTCACCCTCGACGCGGACCCTGACCCTGCCCTGGACCGGTTCAATCGTGATCGGGTGCGACATCTCGCTCGACTCCTTCGCTCTGGGTCGTACAACGGTCTGGGTGGTATCAACGGTGTGGGTCGTACAACGCAGGGCGGCGGCTACGATTCCCGCATGATCGATCCGGGATCTCCTTCCGCCACTGCCGAGATAAGTATCGACGCCGACGCTGACAAGGTCTACGCCCTCGTCACCAACCTCGACACACTGGCCGCCTTCGCCGAGGAAACCGAGACGATGGAGTGGGTCAAGGGCGATGCCGCGCGCGCGGGCGCGGTGTTCAAAGGACAGAACCGCAACGCCGGGCGCAGCTGGTCAACCACTTGCACAGTGACCGACGCCCAGCCGGGACGGGTGTTCGGGTTTGACGTGCGCTATACGTTCCTGCCAATCGCACACTGGCAGTACGACATCACCGCACTCGACGAGGGCCGCTGCCGAGTCACCGAGAGCACCTGGGACTTGCGCCCGAGTTGGTTTCGGCGATTCGGCAAGGTCGCGACCGGTGTCGCAGACCGCGATTCGGCCAACAGCGCCAACATCAAGGCCACCCTGCAAAGGCTCAAGCAGCACGCTGAGAGTTAAGGCTTGCGCGCGATCCGATCGGCGATGACCGCGATCGGCGACGTTGTGGACCTCCCGTCGGCTTCCTGCCGGTCGGCGAACTTGTAGGCGGAATACATTCCCCGCACTCCGATCCACCGCAGTGGTTCGGGCTCCCAGGTGCGCGAACGGTGGCCCACCCACGGCAGTTCGGTCAGTGGCGTGGTGCGCTTCAGCACCAGATCAGCGAGAGTCCGTCCGGCAAGGTTGGTCCCCGTCACACCGTGGCCGACGTAGCCGCCGGCCTCGCCCAACCCCGTTGCCTGGTCCAGGTTTACACCTGCCGACCAGTCCCGAGGGACGCCGAGAACTCCGCACCAACCATGGGCGATCGGCACGCCGCGGGTCTGCGGCAGGACGTTGTTCAGCACTCCGGTCAGATAGGACACGGTGCCGTCGCCGACTGCGCCGTCACGATCAATCCCGGACGCGTACCGATACGGGACCGCTCGACCACCAATCGCGATCCGATCGTCGGCCGTCCGCTGGGCGTAGAAGAACCCATGCGCGAGGTCACCCAATGTCTCGTTGCCCGCCCACCCGATGCTCTGCCACTGATCAGCTGAGAGCGGCTCGGTGGCGATCATCGCGCTGTTCATCGGCAGCCAACGACGTCGCAGGCCACGCATCCGCGCGGTAAAGCCCTCAGTGGCTCGCAGCACGATCGGCGCACGGACCACGCCAAGCGGGGTCTGCGCATGGCCGGGGCTGATCTTGGTAACCGGTGTCTGCTCATTGATCGTGACCCCGAGTCGCTCAACGACATCGGCCAGGCCCCGCACGAGCTTCGCCGGCTGAACTCGCGCGCAGTGCGGGCTGAACGAACCCAGCACGAGACCATCGACGCGCACCCGCTCGGCCGTCTCCTCGGCCGAAAGAAGTTCGATGCCGTCGCTGCCCCAAGCCAAGTCATCCTCGACCGCGGCGCGCAGCCGCTGCGCCTGTGCCACATTGCGGGCGACCCGCAGCGTTCCGCCCTTGACAATGTCGGCGTCGATGCTCTCCAGACGGGCCACCTCGATGACATCGTCGACGGCGCGGTCCAGAGTTCGCTGCCAGTCCACCACCGCGTCGCGCCCATGCTGCTTGGCCAGCAGGCCGCGGTGGCCAGGTGCCAAACCGGAAAGCCACCCGCCGTTGCGGCCCGAACCTCCGAACCCGGCGAACCGCGATTCCAGAACCGTGATGCGCAGCGCCGGGTCCGCTTGCTTGAGGTAATAGGCGGTCCACAGCCCGGTCAGGCCAGCGCCGACGATGCATACGTCGGCATCCCGGTCTCCGGGAAGCGCAGGACGTGGCGACGGGAGCTTCGAGTACCAATGCGACACCGCGCCGTTGATAGTGGCCATGACGTTCTCAGTCCGCTTTCGCCGCACGTTTGGCAGCGCGCAGCCCGACCCAGAACTGAGCCGCCGCACGAATGGAGTCCTCGACCGGCTCCGGTTGCCAGCCAAGTTCTCGGACGGCCTTGCTGTGATCTACCGGACTCTCGGCGCGCATCAACCGCACCGAGTTCAGCGACAACCGTTCATCGGTCCCTCGCAACCGTCCTTTGGCCGAGCCCAGCGCGGCCAGCGCATAGGTGATCGGGAGCGGAATGGATTTGGTCGGCGGTGCCACGCCCGCCGCCTCCGCGGCGATCCTGGCTACTTCGGCATTGCTGATCATCTTCTCCGAGATCAGGTACCGCTGACCCACTCGACCGTGCTCAGCCGCCAGGATCATCGCCCGAGCCGCATCGGCGACGCCGACCGCTTCCAGCTCCATTCCGCTCAGTACGAACGGCAGCTTGCCGAACGCCGCGCCCGCGATGATCGCACCGTGTGGCGTCCGTCCCCAGTCACCGGGGCCATAGGTGGTGGAGACACACATGGCAATCGCGGGCAGGCCATGCTCCCGCGCGTATTGGAGCACCAGATTCTCTGCCTGCACCCTGGTGCGCACGTACGGCGTCAGTCCTCGATCCGAGATGACGTCATCTTCGTTGGCCACGTGGCCGCGCCTGCGGCCAACCGTCGCGTAGGTGCTCGTGTAGATGAAGCGGTGCAGGTTTGCGTCCTTGGCGATGTCCAGGACGTTTCGGGTGCCGTCGACGTTGGTGCGGTACAGCGGAGCCGGGTCACGGAGCCAGCCCCGGGTGTCGACCACGCAGTAGTACACGTCGTCGCAGCCTTTCATGGCCTGGCGTAATACGTCGTTGTCCCAGATATCGCCGACGACCCGCTGCACGTCGAGGTCGTCGATGGCTTTGGTGTTGGCGTTCTCCCGCACCATCACGCGAACCCGATGGTCATCAGCGACCAGTTGGCGCGTGACGTGGGAGCCGAGGAATCCGTTGGCTCCCAAGACGAGTTTCGCTGGTTTCACGTTCATCCCCCGTACTGCCGCATCCAGGCGGCCGCCTCTTCATCGAGGGTGCCGAGTTCTTGTGCCTTCTTGCACCACTTCACTGCGGCCCGGACGAAGCGCAGCGGGTTGTAGATGTCTTCTTGCCTGGACCAGAACCCGTCGCCGGCGTAGGTGATGATCGAAATGTTGGTTGCGCTGATGATCGTGCCGTCGCCGGGGTCCCGCATGGGATTGTCCAGCTCGCAGATCACTCGGCCGGCTTGCTCGTCGATCACCGACCACAGTGCCGGGAAGTCCGTCATATGGCTGCCCGGAAAGCTGTTCATCGTTCGGGTGACCCAGGCCCGCACCTCGTCGCGGCCCTTCATCGTGCCCGCCGCGTGCTCGATGTAATCGACGTCGGGTGTGTAGTGCCCTACCCAGGCATTCCAATCGCGGGTTCGAGCCGCCCCGGCGACGGTCTCCTCAAAGGTCGCGAAGGCGTCCGTCAACTCCGCACGAGAGAAACGCGCTGCCGCCACAACTCCAAACTAGAGGCAGCTGCTAGGCGGCCGACGACGAGGCGGTAAATCTGCAGGAGAAGTGCGAGTAATCCCTGCAGAATTACAGCCTCGATGCGTCCGATCGCGTACTACGGGCACAATCGAAGGTGACACGACCACAAATTAGGAGGACGTGTGACCGAATACAAGACTGCGATCCTGGCCGGCGGCTGTTTCTGGGGTATGCAAGATCTGATCCGCAAGCAGCCGGGTGTGGCGTCCACCCGGGTCGGCTACACCGGTGGGCAGAATGCCAACCCGACCTATCGCAACCATCCGGGCCATGCCGAGGCGATCGAGATCGGCTACGACCCCGCCCAAACCGACTTCCGCGCGCTGCTGGAGTTCTTCTTTCAGATTCACGATCCGACGACGAAGAACCGCCAGGGCAACGATGTCGGATCCAGCTACCGCTCAGCGATCTTCTACGTCGACGACGATCAGAGGCAGGTGGCGTTGGACACCATCGCCGATGTCGATGCATCGGGGTTGTGGCCCGGCAAAGTCGTCACCGAGGTGGTCCCAGCCGCGGACTTCTGGGAGGCCGAGCGGGAGCATCAGGATTACCTTGTGCACTACCCGAACGGCTACACCTGCCACTTCCCGAGAGCTGGGTGGAAGCTGCCCAGGCGGGTTCGATCCTGAGCCACACCACGACAGAGGCCAACGCAGTACACGGCTTCGCCGACGAGGGCTTCGGCCACGTCGCGGACGCGTTCGCCACCAACCTGCGTTCCCGGGCAGAGACCGGCGCAGCGTGCGCCGTCTACCATCGCGGGCGGCTCGTCGTTGATCTGTACGGTGGGTTAGCCGATACCCGCAGTGCCGCACCGTGGACGGAAAAGACTCTCACCCTTGGGTTCTCGGTGAGCAAGGGCTTGATGGCCCTGTGCGCTTACCTTGCGCAGCAACGAGGTCTGCTTGACTTCGACAAGCCCGTGGTCGACGTCTGGCCGGAGTTCGCCGCCAACGGAACCGGCAAGGACCACACGCTGATTCGAGACCTGTTCTCACATCGCGCCGGTCTGGTATCCCTTGACACCGATCTGTCCCTGGACGACGTCGCAGCGTGGACACCGGTGGTCCGGGCGATCGAGGCCCAACGCCCGACGTGGACGCCCGGCACGTCATTTGCCTACCACGCGTTGACGTACGGATGGCTCACCGGAGAGGTACTTAGGCGCGCCACCGGTCTGATGCCCGGCGCCTTGTTGGCCGAGTACCTGACCGCGCCACTCGGGGTCGACGCCTGGATCGGGTTGCCGATCGAGCAGGAGCATCGGGTGGCGCGGATGTATTCCACCAATTCTCCTGTGCTTGGGCCGCTTTGGCGGGCCTGGCCGTATGTGATGCCCAAGGTCGGCCGGGAGTCACTGGTGCGTGTCGCGACCATGGGAGGCGCTTTCCCATTCCGCATGGTCGACGGCAGCCCCAACGACCTGAACTCCAGAGCCGTGCACGCCGCCGAGATCCCGGCGCTCAACGCCATTCTCGATGCGCGGGCGCTGGCGAAGATCTACGCCGCCGCAGTTTCACCGGTTCAGGGACCTCCGCTGCTGAGTCCGTCGTCCATCGAAGATGCGACGACGACGAGATCCCACGGCGCGCATTGGCGCCGCACATTCACCCCACCCGGAGTCCGGTTCTCTACCGGATTCCTGACGAATGGGATTCCCTACCGCCCCTTGCTATCCGACACGTCGTTCGGACACGACGGCGCCAGTGGCAGCCTGGGTTTCGCCGACGCCGACGCCGAAATCGGTTTTGGCTATCTGAACAATCGTATGAGCGGACTTCGAGACCAGCGGGCCAACTCTTTGACGACTGCGTTACGTCGCTGCCTGTAGCCGGCGCATGACCACCCGTCCACCCTTTTTCGGGGTGTACGCCACACCGCGTGAATGCCACTTCTCCCCGGGGGCATCGGTGGTCTCGATGGTGAAGTGCCGCAATACGGTTCGCAGCACGACATCCATTTCCATGTTGGCGAACGCGGCACCGATGCAGCGGCGGGTGCCGCCGCCGTACGGCACCCAGGCGAACGAGTTCGGCTTGGAATCGACAAAGCGCTGCGGGTCGAAGTGCTCCGGATTGATGAACTCGTCGGGGTTCTCGTGCAGCTGATTCAGACTCACCAGGAGTGAATAGCCTTGCGGTATGCGCCATTCACCGAGTTCATACATCGGCGCCTGCACTCGCCGGCCGGCGAAGTCAATCACCGTCCGCGCTCGTTGCACCTCCAGAATCGTGGCCTGGCGATAGGTGTTGTCCTCGGTAACGGCTTCGGCAGCCAACCGCTGAAGTACCTCGGGATGCCGGGAGATCCGCTCGAAAACCCAGCCCATCGTCGAGGCAGTGGTTTCATGGCCTGCCGCCAACAGTGTCAGCAGTTCGTCGCCGATCTCGACCCGCGTCATCGGCGATCCGTCGTCGTATGTGCTGCGCAGGAACAGCGACAACACATCGGTGCGATCCTCGAGGTTGGGATCCTGCTTGGCCTGCACGATCAGGGTGTCCACCAGGCCTTCGTACGTGCGCCGGTATCCGGCTAGCCGCCCCCAGGGCGTCCAACTCCCCGCCTCCCGTTTCGGGGAGGGCAGCACCGAAAGCCGGGAGCCGAGAGTCACCCATTTCGGAATGAGTTCGCGCAGGCGTTGCAACTCAACACCGTCTGCACCGAAGATCGCCCGCAAGATGACATTCAGCGTGATGCGCATCATCGGTTCGAGGGTGGGGAACTCCGTTCCTTCGGGCCAGGAGACCATCTCGCGCAGCGCCTCTTCTTCGACTATCTGCTCGTAGGCCCGGATCGCCTTCCCGTGGAATGGCGGCGTGAGCAACTTCCGTCGACGTCGGTGGTCAGCACCGTCGAGAGCGAACACCGATCCCGGACCCAGCAGCCGGCTGAGGTTGGGCTGGATGTTGTACAGGATGTCGGGACTCGTGGTGAATACCTGCTTGGTCAGCGCGGGATCGGAGACGACGACGATGTCCCCGAACACCGGCACGGTGAATGTGAAGCACCGGCCGTACTTGCGCGTCAAGGCTTCGATCGTCCGCCGACGGGACAGCACGAATGCCGTCTTCGTCAAGGCATTCGGTACGCGGGATACCGGAGGCAGCTTGGCCGTACTGCCGACTGGCAGGTCCACGGTCGGCGCTTGGCTCATCGCTGGTTGCCCTCTCTGCTGCGGTACTGCGCTGTACCAGTCATATGATCCGTACGGTACTCTCTAGTACCAGGCCTGGCAAGGTGCGCTGACCGAGGGAGGACGGATGACCACATCGGTCGCGGAAACTCGCACTTCTACCGGCCGCAACGACGACTTCCGGCACCGTCTGCTCGACGGACTGGCGGCGTCGATCGAGGAGCGCGGCTACCGGGAGAGCACCGTCGCAGACATCGTGCGTCACGCCCGCACCTCAAAACGGACGTTCTACGACCAGTTCTCCACCAAGGAGGAGTGCTTCGTCGAACTGTTGGCAGTCAACAACGAAGAACTCGTCGAGGCGATTCGGAACGCAGTCGACCCGGAAGCCGAGTGGCAGAACCAGGTCCAGCAAGCACTCACCGCGTACGTCGACACCATCCAGGCGCGGCCGGCGATCACACTCAGCTGGATACGCGAACTCCCCGCGCTCGGCGAAGGGGCTCGCCCGATGTTGCGGCGCGGATTCGGCCGACTAGCCACCATGCTCGTCGAACTCAGCGCCAACCCAGGGTTCCGCCGTGCGGGTATCGCCCCGGCCCCTCAAGCCGCGGCGGTCATCCTGGTGGGCGGCCTTCGCGAACTCACCGCTCAGACCGTTGAAGACGGCGCGCCGATCACCGCGATCATTCAGCCGGCGTTGGCCGTATCGCTGGCGATCTTGGAAGCCAACCCCGCCTAGCCCCAGTTGGCAGCACGAACGCGAACGGCCGCGGGAATCCGACTCCTTCCAAGCAGCCCTCGCGGATGGCGTCCCCAGGCAGCGACAGCAGTCGCCCCGACGACGGTTCATAACAGCTGATCGTCGAGCCATCGATCTCGGTAAGCAGCACCCAGTGCCGGGGCACCAACGAGCCGACCAACATCGCCACCGGCCATCCGTCCGACAGTGCGGCCCGGACGTCAACCAGGTTGTCTCGGCGCACCGCCAACCGCCAGCGATAACGCACTCCTCGGGACACACTTTGCTCGGTCAAAGCCCGGGCCATCCCGGCAGGAGTGGTCCCGAGCACTCGGGGCCACACGACGTTGACCGCACGATGCACCCGTACCTGTTCACTGTCGAACCAGGGCTGCACCGGGGCGCCCGTCTCAGAATTGAGTAGTACACCTGCCATGACCGCCACACTCGGGCCGCAGGAAATGCCGTCGCGCTGCCGCGGCAGCCCAGTCGGCTCCAGCCTGCGCACCATGATTCCCACTCTAACCACCACAGCGCGTGGCCAGCGTAGTTTGGAAGTCCGGAACCAGGAGGGCAGCAGTGGTTGAGACGATGCGCGCAGAGCGTTTCTACGCCGAGACGAAATCCGTTGTCATCGAAGATGTTCCGATTCCCGAACCGGGACCGGGCGAGGTACTCGTCAAGGTCGCCTTCTGCGGCATCTGCCATTCCGACCTCAGCCTGATAAACGGCACGTTTCCAGCCCAGCGGCCGGTAGTCACCCAGGGCCACGAGGCCTCGGGCACGATTGCAAAGCTGGGCCCAGGTGTCACCGGCTGGTCCGAAGGTGACCGAGTAGTAGTCGCCGCCGGACGGCCGTGCCTGGACTGCGTGAACTGTCGGCGAGGCGACGCCACGAATTGCTTGCGCATCCAGTTGATGGCATTCGCCTATGACGGCGCCTGGGCGGAATACACCGTCGCACTGGCCGCCGGGCTCACTCGGGTTCCCGACAATGTGCCGCTCGAGCAGGCAGCCATCCTCGCCGACGCGGTGTCCACCCCGTTCGGCGCGGTCGTCCATACCGGCAAGGTGGCGATTGGCGAATCCGTCGGCGTCTGGGGTGTCGGTGGGGTCGGCACGCACATCGTGCAGTTGGCACGTCTGGTGGGAGCGATTCCAGTGATCGCGATCGATATCAACCCGGTAGTCCGCGATCGGGCGTTGGAACTCGGTGCGGACTACGCGTTCGATTCCCGAGACCAGGACCTGCAGAGCAAGTTAGCCGAGGTCACCGGAGGGCGAAAGCTCGACGTCGCCTTCGATGCGGTGGGACTTCGCGTCACCTTCGAGCAAGCATTGGACTCCCTGACCGTCGGGGGCCGGTTGGTTGCCGTCGGGATGAGTGCCGAGTCTCCGACAATCGGACCCACCTCGATGTTCGGCCTGACTCAGAAGCAGGTGTTGGGCCACCTTGGCTACCGCAACAGCGATATCGAGATCCTTGTTGCGCTGGTGTCGCGCGGCCGACTGGACCTGTCCCGTTCGATCAGCCAGATCATTCCGCTTGAGAAGATCCATGACGGAATCGCCGCGCTTGAGCAGGGCGACGGCAGTCCGATCCGGATACTGGTGCAGCCATGACGGGCCACATCCGGCTGACGTCGCATAGCAGCGGTTCCGGTGCGCCTGCGATCCACTGGGGCGCAGCGACTCCCGCCCAGCGCGGTCCGGTAGTCGGGACCACCACTAAACGTGCCCACCGCAACGTGATTGGAACCCACAGCGGTTCCTACAGCGTCTACCGCGCATTGGCTATCGCCTCCGGAGCGTTGTCCCCGGCGCACCGGGCTGATCTCACCAACACCGCACCCACCGATGCGATCGGTCCTTATCCGCAGTGGAATGAGCCGGAGGCAATCGTCAGTCTGGACCCGTGGGGTGCCGCGGTCGCCGACGTATTCGGCGCAGAACTGTCAGCCGGCTACGACATCCGTCCCACCATCGCGGTGACCAAGGCGCACGTCATCCTGCCGGAGGTCTCCGACGCCATCGAGAAGGGGCGTCTCCGCCCGGACGGTCACTTCCTGCTACCCACCGGCGCGGCCCTGGTAACCAAGGCCGCGATCGAACCGGTCTGGTACTTGCCGGGTGTGGCCAGGCGATTCGGATGCACAGAGGCAAACCTGCGCCGGGTGTTGTTCGAGGAGACCGGGGGGATGTATCCCGAACTAGTGACCCGGTCCGATCTCGAGGTGTTCCTACCGCCGATCGGCGGACAAACCCTGTACATCTTCGGCGACGCCCACGATCTGGCCGACCCCGCAGTGGAGCTCACCGCACGGGTACACGACGAATGCAACGGATCCGACGTCTTCGGCTCCGATATCTGCACCTGCCGCCCGTACCTCACCCACGCGATCGAGGAATGTATCCACGGGGCGCAGGGCGGCGGGGTTGGCCTCGTCGCCTACTCCCGGAAGGAAGGTCGCGCACTGGGCGAGGTGACCAAGTTCCTGGTGTACAACGCCCGCAAGCGGCAAGAAGGCGGCGATACCGCGGAGGCGTACTTCGCACGCACCGAATGCGTTGCCGGCGTTCAGGACATGCGCTTCCAGGAACTGATGCCCGACGTCCTGCACTGGCTCGGCATTCGCAAGATTCACCGTCTGGTGTCGATGAGCAATATGAAGTACGACGCGATTGCCGGTTCCGGTATCGAGGTCGGTGAGCGCGTCAACATCCCGGACGACCTCATCCCCGCCGACGCTCGGGTGGAAATGGACGCCAAGACTGCGGCCGGCTATTTCACCCCGGGACCGATCCCAGACCTTGAGGAGCTTCGAAAAGCCAAGGGCCGGAGCCTAGAAGGGTGAGCCGGATGATTCCGGACACCAATACTGCCGCCGGAGCGGCGGCGGCCCTGCGCACAACGAGGGCCATCCGGGAACGCGCACAATATTTACTGCATCGTGCCCGGGCGGGCGAATCCCGCTGTTTTCAGGTAAATGATGACGAACTATCTACTGCCGCAAATGAAGTCAGTTCGCTTACCTTTCGACGCTATCCCGAACTGCTCATTCCGGTGCATAGCCGCTGGCGTCATTTCGAGGCTGGCGGGGTCGACCGGAGGCGTGACCTCGATGCCCTGCTGTCGCAGCAGGACCGAGTGGGCCGTGCCCGCGCCATGATTGATCTGACGGTGGTCAGCGTCCTCCTTGACGCCGGCGCCGGATCCGATTGGAGCTACCGGGAAAGTCCCGGCGATCGTCGATACGCCCGCTCCGAAGGCCTCGGTGTCGCGAGCTGGCACGCATTCATCAATGGCCTGTTCTCCAGTGACCCTGCCAACCCGCTGCGGGTTGACGCACTGGGTCTGCAGCGGCTGTCCAATGACGTTCTAGCACAGGCATTTCAGGTCGGGCCGGGAAACCCACTCGTCGGATTGGCCGGCCGAGTCTCATTGTTACATCGGCTGGGTGAAGTCCTCGCCCGTTCACCCGAGAACTTCGGCCCAGAGGGTCGCCCCGGCCGCCTGTTCGACACGGTCCTCACGTCGGATACGACGTCCGTCGCGGCCCATTACATCCTCTCCCTCCTCCTGACCTCGCTATCCGGGATCTGGCCGTCCGGTAACACAATCGGTGATCAACCGGTGGGTGACTGCTGGCCCCACCTAGCCGTTCCTGGGGCAGGGTTCACTTCCGGATGGATGCCCTTTCACAAGCTGTCACAGTGGTTGACCTACTCACTGCTGGAGCCGTTCGGCTGGTCCGGAATAACGGTTGTTGGGCTCGACGATTTGACGGGCCTGCCCGAATACCGCAATGGAGGTCTGCTGATCGATAGCTCCCTCCTTCAACTACGTGATCCGTCCTGGGCCGATCGAAGTTGGTCACCGGGATCCGAGTTGGTGGTCGAGTGGCGTGCCCTCACCGTTGCGTTACTTGATGAATTGGCTCCACTGGTGCGGGACCAACTGGATGTGGGCGCCGACGAAATGCCCCTGGCGTGCATTCTCGAAGGCGGAACCTGGGCGGCCGGGCGGCAGTTGGCCCAACGGCTGCGCGGCGGTCCACCCCCTCTGACCGTCAGCAGTGACGGCACAGTCTTCTAACGAAACGGAGTCGCGGGAATGGGCATTGGAACGGGCGAAGTTCATCTGATCGACCATCCGATGGTCCAGCACAAGATGACCCTGATGCGTCGAAAGGAGACTTCTACCAAGACCTTTCGCGCACTCGCCAACGAGGTTTCTACGATGCTGGCCTACGAGGCGCTTCGTCACATGCCCACGCAGGAGGTCTCGATCGAGACGCCGATGGAGACAACAGTCGGAACCATGATCGACGGGAAGAAGCTCGTGTTCGTGTCGATTCTGCGGGCGGGAAGCGGCATCCTGGACGGCATGCTGACCGTCGTTCCCGGTGCGCGGGTCGGTCACATAGGCTTGTATCGCGATCCCAAAACGCTGGTGGCCATTGAGTACTACTTCAAGATGCCTGGAGAGCTACCCGAACGCGACATATTGATTGCCGACCCGATGCTGGCTACCGGGCATTCCGCTGTGGCAGCCGTAGAACGGCTGAAGGAATACGGTCCCAGATCCATCAAGTTCGTCTGCCTGCTCACGTGCCCAGAAGGCATCGTGACCCTTCATGAGGCTCATCCCGACGTCCCGATCTACACCGCCGCCGTGGATCGTGGACTTGATGCGAACGGCTATATCCGGCCGGGTCTCGGCGATGCTGGCGACCGACTCTTCGGCACTATCTAGCTTCACCAACGACAAGCGGACAGCTCTTACGTTAGGGCCGCCGGACCGCTTTCGCAGTGTGCTGTAGAGAGTCAGCTGCCTCTATAGGCAGCAATATTCGTCAGTATTCTGATTTGCTGGCGTCCACCGTTTGGGGGATAGGTCAATTCGTCACGGCGACGGCCTGGTTGATGGACAGACGTGGGATGCGATGTGCGGCAGAGTGAGTCGCATCACACAATCAAATGACCTCAGAAGGGCTTAACCAAGTGAAGAAATTTGCCACTCTCATCGGTGCAGGTCTCGCGGCCGGGTCGTTGATGTTTGCCGGTACGGCGCTCGCCGAAGGCTCCGGTGCCGGCGGTGCCGCGGGCCCTGGAGGATCTGGCGGCCACTCCCAGATCACCGCCGAAAACCCCATGGTCAATCCAGCGGCGATCATCCGGGAACACCAGCCGCCTGCGATCCAGACCAACGCGGGTCGACAGGCCAACGGAGCCCAAGGCAACTCGTACTGGGGCTCATTGCTCAGCGGGCCTGCGGCGTTAGGCGCAGCAATTGCTGAAACCACCGGTGTTGGCGGCGCTGGGTTTTTCAATGGCGCCGGGTTAGCCGCTGACGCTCGCAGCGTACTTGGCGAGTAGGTGACGCAACAGTCGGCCCGGCACCGTTGATTGGTGACGGGCCGACTGGCCGGGCACTAGGCCGCCTGCAACATCCGCTTCACAGGGGCATCACTGCGAACGCGTTGCGGCAGTGCCAGTCTGAAGATCTTGCGCACGACGGTCGCGAACTGCTTCGGCAGCGGTCCCGAGTTGTACGGCACCCCGTAGCGTTCGCAGATTTCGCGGACCTGCGGGGCGATCTCCGCATAGCGTCGCGCCGGCAGATCGGGGAACAGGTGGTGCTCGATCTGGTGCGACAAGTTGCCCGACATGATGTGGAACAGCTTGCCGCCGGTGAGGTTCGCCGACCCGAGAATCTGCCGGAAGTACCACATGCCGCGTGATTCGTTCTGAGTCTCCTCGATCGAGAATTCTTGAGTGCCATCAGGAAAGTGGCCGCAGAAGATGATCGCGTACGACCAGACGTTGCGGATCAGGTTCGCAGTCATGTTGCCCGCGAAGACGAACGGCGCGAACGGGCCCGCCAGTAGCGGGAAGGCCAGATAGTCCTTGGCAACCTGCCGGCGGGTCTTGCGCCAGATCCCCTCAATGACCTCCCGCTTGTCCGCAAGTGTGATCTCACCCGAGCGGATCCGTTCAGTCTCCAACTCGTGCAATGCGACGCCGTACTGGAAGAACGTCATGAGAAGAAACGCGTAGACCGGATTTCCCAGGTAATAGGGGCGCCAGGGCTCGTCCTCGCTCATCCGCAGGATCCCGTAACCGATGTCGCGGTCCATACCAACGATGTTGGTGTGTGTGTGGTGGGAGTAGTTGTGCGAGTGCCGCCACTGGTCGCCCGGGCAGGCGGTGTCCCACTCGAAGGTGCGGCCGGACAATGCCGGGTCGCCAGTCCATTCGTACTGGCCGTGCATGATGTTGTGGCCGATTTCCATGTTGTCGAGGATCTTCGACACCGCCAGCAGGGCAGTTCCGGCCAGCCAGGCTGGAGGCAGAATGCCCGCGAACAGCAGTCCGCGGCCGGCTACCTCCATGGCCCGTTGCACCTTGATGACGCGGCGGATGTAGTCGACGTCGACTTGGCCGAGATCGGCCTGCACGCGTTCTTTGATGGCGTCGAGTTCGCGGCCGAACGCATCGGCCTGTTCGGGGGTGAGGGTTACGTGGTTCATTGGATTCTCCTTGGATTTCATAGGTCTATCTCGACGGAGCCCAGCGGTACGGATACGCAGATCTGCACATCCTCTTCGTCGGCGGCGGAAACGCTGCCGGTGGTGACGTTGCGTACTGCACCGCGGAGTTTGTGCCGGGTGCAGGTGTGGCAGATGCCCATCCGGCACCCGTTTGCCGGGGTGAGGCCGGCGCCCTCAGCTTGGTCGAGCAGCGGGCGGCCATCATCGGCGATCTCGATTCCACTGTTCCGGAATGTGATTCGGCCACCTGACGGCGTGTCCGGGACGACGAACGGGGTCGGTACGAAGCTTTCCGAGCTGACGTTCTGGCAGTGCCGACGGACGTCATCGACGAGTGCGGGCGGCCCGCACACGAATACCGCATCGGCAGCAGGAAGCGCCGCGGCCAGATGCTGTTCGTCAAAGTGTCCGGTCAGTTCCCCGCCGGGTCCGCGCGTGAAGCCATGCAACACCCGAATGCCGCTTAGCGCCGTCAACTCGTCCCGATAGCAGGCTTCCTGCGCGGTCCGGGCGTAGTGGACGAAGGCGATCTGCCCGGAATAGTTCTCCGCGCGCAAGGTGCGCAACATGGCCATCACCGGCGTGATCCCACTGCCGCCGGAGACGAACAGGATTCGCTCCGGACGCGCCTGCGGCAGGACGAAGTCTCCAGCAGGCGCCGACAGTCCTACGACCATTCCGCGTCGAGCGGTCCGGTAGAGGTGTTCCGACACCAACCCGCCGTCATGCCTACCGATGGTCAGCTCCACTAGGTCGGAGCCCTCGGCGTTGGCCGGCGAGTAGCACCGGGTATGTCTGCGACCGTCGATTTCGAGAGTCAGGTTGAGGTGCTGCCCCGCACGACACGCGGCAGTGGCGGCGTTCGGTGCCAGCAGTAGCGTGATACTGCGCGGCGTCGACCGGCGCACCGCGACCACTTTGGCGCGGGCGTCACTGGTCGACCAGGTTCCGTCCATCAATTCGGTGTAGCGATCCACTCCGTGTGGCCCGGTCAGGAGATCGACCAACGGGGACTGCAGCACCCTTGTCATTGTTTGAGTGAACATATGTACACCGTGCGCCGACATATGGCTGACGTCAAGCAATTCACGCTGGTTGTGGTACGGTTCACACCAGTGAACACTCGTACACCTAGATCACGAAATGAGCGTTCCGATCGGTCCTCCCGCCCACACACCGCGCCGTCCCGCGAGGAGCGCAAAGAGGTAACTCGGCGGGCGATCATCGCCGCCGCGCTCAAGCTGCTCGACGAGCGCAGCTTCGGCGGACTGAGCCTCCGCGAGGTAACTCGCGAAGCGGGCATCGTCCCGGCTGCGTTCTACCGGCACTTCGAATCAATGGACGCACTCGGTCTGGTGTTGATCGACGAGTCATTCCGGTCACTGCGGGACATGCTGCGCGGCACCCGAGCCGGCATGTTGGATCCGAACCGAGTGATTGAGTCGACCGTCGACATCCTCGCCGCGAGTGTGTCCGAACAACGCGAGCATTGGCGGTTCATCGGCCGCGAACGCAACAGCGGCGTCAGTGTCCTGCGCTACGCGATCCGCACCGAGATCCGGCTGATCACCTCTGAACTTGCCACTGATCTGGCCCGTTTCCCCCAGCTGAACACGTGGACCACCGAAGATCTGAACATCTTGGCCAGTCTGTTCGTCAACTCGATGATCATCATCGCCGAGGCAATCGAGGACGCCCCAGACGCCGCGGCGCTGGACGAGATCAAGCGCACGGCGGTCAAGCAACTGCGAATGATCACCGTTGGGTTCACCGGTTGGCGAAGCCGACCTACTGAGGTCGCCGCCACATCGGCCACAGCGAAGGACCACCATCAGGAAGGGTGATCTCACCAGTGACCTCGAACCCAAACCGCTGGTAGTAGGGGACATTGTCCGGATTGCTCGACTCCAAGTAGACCGGCGCATACTCTGCGTCGCACCGCTCCAGTCGCGACTTCAGCAGTGCATGTCCAAAGCCGTCACCCCGAACGGACGGATCGGTGCCGAGCACGGCCAGATACCAGTGCGGCTCTTCGGGATGGTTAGCCTTCATCAAGTCAGAGACCGCACGACCAGCCGAGAGCCGACCGCGGAACGCTCGCAGAATGGCGGGCAGCATCGCAAACTGCTCGCGCGGCGTATGCACCTGGCGACCCGGCGGGTCCCACAACGCGGCTGCCAGGACTCCTGCCTCCTCCGACGCGGCCACCTCGGATCCTCGCCCCGCCAGAAAGTGGTGACGCGTCAACGCACCAAAAAGCCCGGGAAGGGCGGCTTCTCGCCGATCAGCGTCGGGTTGAACCCATTTCAGCACCGGGTCATCGAAAAAGGCATGAGCCAACGCCCTGGCCAGACCAGGGATGTCGGACCTATGCACAGAGCTGACGTGGATGACCACCTTGCAAGGCTAGCCATCCGCATGGATTCGTGTGTAATCAGACCGGAGCGCCACAGCGGAGCAGGGCGAAGGAGGAATGGTGCGGGCATTGCGATTACTCGAGTTCAAGCGCGAACCGGAGGTCGTCGAGATTCCCGAACCGACGCCAGGGCCAGGTCAGGTGGTGATCGAAGTCGGCGCCGCCGGTGCCTGCCACTCCGACCTCCACATCATCCACGACCTCGACGCTGCCTTCACCCCTTGGCCGTTGCCGTTCACCCTCGGACATGAAAACGCCGGACGAGTACACGCACTGGGCGACGGGGTGACCGGTTTCGCCGTCGGTGACCCCGTCGCGGTGTACGGCGCCTGGGGTTGCGGCGTCTGCGCGCGCTGCTCGGTGGGGATCGAAAACTATTGTGAGAAGTCGCAATTCACCGGCGGCGGCGGACTCGGCATCGACGGCGGCATGGCGGACTACCTTCTGGTCCCGAGCGCGCGCCATTTGGTGCGACTACCCGACGGCTTGGATCCGGTCAGCGCCGCGCCGCTCACCGATGCCGGCCTCACGTCCTACCACGCCATCCGCCGGTCCTGGCCGAAGCTCACGCCCGACGCCACGATCGTCCTGATTGGCGTCGGCGGTCTGGGGCACGTCGGTGTTCAGATCGCACGGGCGACAACCGGCGCGCAGGTGATCGCCGTTGACGTCAAGCCCGAGGCTCTCGAACTGGCC
This sequence comes from Mycobacterium sp., assembly GCA_965279745.1. Taxonomy (GTDB): domain Bacteria; phylum Actinomycetota; class Actinomycetes; order Mycobacteriales; family Mycobacteriaceae; genus Mycobacterium. The sequence goes on along the minus strand of OZ257262.1, from coordinate 3,321,733 downwards.
CATCGGGTTGGAGCGCACCACACACTGGTGTCCGACGACAGCGCAGCACAAACGATCCGCGACTTGACCGGCGGCCGGGGTGCCGATGTTCTGATCGATTTCGTCGGGACCGCAACGACATTGCAGCTGGCGCGGTCCGCCGCCCGAACAATGTCGGACATCACCATCGTGGGCATCGCCGGCGGTGAGGTTCCGGTGTCGTTCTTCTCTCAGCCCTACGAAGCGTGCATCACGTCCACGTACTGGGGCACCCGTCCGGAACTCGTTGAACTGTTGACACTCGCCGCCCGCGGTGACGTCACCGTCGAGCACACGGTGTACTCACTCGACGAAGGACCACAGGCCTATCGCGATCTGCAGGCCGGACTGATCAACGGCCGGGCGGTGATCGTTCCCTAGTTCCGGGGGATCGCCAGACCTTCCTGCACCAGAGTGGCGGTGGTAACGCCGGCGGAGTCGAACAGTCCCGCGGTCATCACGCCGCGTCCGCGGGCGGCGGCCGGCGAACGCGACTCCAGCAGGTTCCATTGATCTGCCCTGATCGGCCGGTGGAACCAGATCGATGAGTCAGTGGTGGCCGCCCGATGGCTGCGATCGATCATCGAATGCCCATGCACCCGCAGCACCGGGTCGACGCCGTAGATATCGGTGACATAGACGGCTGCGCACGCATGCAGCAGCGGATCATCCGCCAGCGGTCCAGTCACGCGCCACCACAGTTGACGAACGAATTCACCTGTGCCCCAGCCATCGTCGATTCGGATGTCGATCTCGTCGAGTGGCAGCGACGGCGCCGGACCAATCGGGCCAGAGCGCGCCAACAGATCCGGATCGCCGACCACGTCGTTCACTCTTCCCACGGAGTGACGTCCGTGATCGGGACCTTCCGCGGGCAGAGTGAACGACGCGGTGGCAGTCACCAGCAACCGGTCGTCCTGCCGGGCCAGTACCCGTCGCGACGCCGACGTCCTTCCGTCGTAGACGCGCTCGACCTGGTAGTGGATCGGCGTAGCAGCATCCCCGCCACGCAAGAATTGGACGTGCAGACTGGACGGCCGCAGTTCGCCTTCCACTGTTCGGCATGCAGTGGCCAGGGCCTGAGCGGCCAGATGTCCGCCATAGGCGCGCTTCTCGGGTGGACCAAACTCCGCACCGACGAACAAGTCGCTCTGGCCGGTCGCGGCCTGGACATCAAGCAATCGTTGCAGAACGCCCATCACGTGCCCACCGTTCCGGAATCGACGAGTGCCGAAATGTCCCCGGCGGTCATCCCCAGTCGCGCCGCTAGTACTTCGGCAGTGTCCTGGCCGACCGCCGGAGCCGGCAGCGCGACGACGTGCTGACCATCGACAGACATCGGCAGTCCCGGTGCCAGATACCTACCAATCCGGGGCTGATCCAGTTCCGTGAACAGTGGGTTCGCGGTCACCCGGGGGTGCCCAGCGACCTCGGCAAAGGTCAAATATCGGTCCCACAGCACTGAACTGGCCGAGAGTGCCGCAGTGATCTCGTCTGCGGCATGACCGCGGAACCACGCGGTGAAGAGCTCGGTCAGAACGTCGCGATGGTCGTACCGCTGACCCTCGTCGGTGAAATCCGCACCGAGTGCTTCAGCAATGGCCGCAATGGCTTTCGTCGTCCCGGTCAGTTCGGCAAGATCACCGAAGTGCCGATTGGTCAGCGTGACCACCATGAATGACGCCCCATCGCTGCTGGTGAAGTTCTGCCCGTACTGACCGTAGATGGCATTGCCCAGGCGCGGACGTTCGTCACCGTTGATCATGACCTCAGTGAGAAACCCGAGATTCGATGCAGTGGTGAGCGCCACGTCGTCGAGAGGCAGCCGAATACTGCTGCCTTCCCCGGTGGTATCGCGCCGTCGCACAGCGGACAGGATCGCCAACGCGGCATACAGGCCACAGCTCACGTCCCAGGCCGGCAGCACGTGATTGATGGGCCCGCGATGTTCGACCGGACCGGTGACGAGCGGGAAGCCCGTGGCGGCGTTCACTGTGTAGTCCACCCCGGTGTAGTCCACCCCGGTCGACCCGTCGGCGCGACCCAGCACTTCCAAGTGGATGAGGTCGGGCCGGCGCTCGTTCAACGCGTCATACGAATGCCATTGCCGCCCCGTCACATTGGTGATCAGCACGCCGCACTCCACGATCAACCGTTCGATCAGCGATTGCCCTTCGGGAGAGCGCATATCGGCGGCCACCGAGCGCTTGCCCTTGTTCAGTCCGGCCCAGTAGATGCTCTCGCCGGCGTCGGTGAGCGGCCAGCGGCGATAGTCCGCCGCTCCTCCGATCGGGTCGACCCGGATCACCTCGGCGCCGAGTTGTGCCAGCGTCATGCCCGCCAACGGCACGGCGACAAAACTGGAGATCTCGACTATCCGAATGCCGGCCAGTGGACGGTGCCCAGCGCCGGCAGCACTATTGGCGGCAGTCATCTGAGAAGTATCGCTTGACTACCAGACCGAAACGGGCACACCTAGGCAGAGCAACATCAACATCAGCAGCACCCAGCCCGCACCCTGCCAAATCGGCCACACCCCTTCGGCGCGCCACACCCGATACGTCTGGACGAACGCGCCGATGCCGCCGATGAACAGGGTGGCCGGAACCATGATGCCGGCGATCAGGGAGTGCCAGATCGCCGTCACCGCGAATGCGGCACCCGCAATCAGCAGGACAGTTCCCACGTAAATCACCGCCGCACGCAAAGCCACTGGATCGTGCCAACGCTTCTCGACGTCGTTGGTGTTCATAGCAACCCCCTAGGTACCCAGCCTACGGCCAAATATTTACCTCTGTAACAGAGGTATCGTGAGTTCATGGAGACCGCCACGGATGTCGTCGGCCAGCTATTCACCGTCGTCGGTCGATTCCGGCGCACCGTGCGGCGGTCGGCCGGACCCGGCATGGGAAGCGGGCCGGACACCTCTGCCCTGTCCGAATCGCAAGCCGAACTGCTGCGCCTGGTCGGCCGACAACCTGGAATCTCCGTGAGCGCCGCGGCGGCCGAACTCTCGCTGGCCGCCAACACCGCCTCCACCCTCGTGTCCAAACTCGCAGCCGACGGACTACTCACCCGCACACCCGACCCAGACGATCGCAGAATCGGGCGCCTGCAGCTGACCGAATCCGCCCAACGAATCGCCGACGCCTCCCGGGCGGCGCGCAGGGCAGCGCTGGTCGAGGTCCTCGACGAGCTCGACCCCAGCGATGTGCGAACTCTCACTGAAGGTCTCCGAGTCCTGGTCAACATCACAGAGAAACTGCGGGAAGGAGGACCATGACCCCGGCTATCGACTGCCGCCAGCTGACCCACCGATACGGCGACTTCGTCGCCGTCAATGACTTCACACTCCAAGTCGCCACGGGCGAGACGTTCGGCCTCCTGGGGCCCAATGGCGCCGGCAAAACCACCGTGGTGCGGCTGTTGACGACGATCACCCCCATTCAGAGTGGTGAAATCCGAATATTCGGCTTCGACGCCGGGCGGGACACCATGGACATCCGATTCAACCTGGGCTATGTACCACAACAGCTTTCGATCGAACCTGGCCTGACCGGCCGGCAGAACGTGGACTGGTTCGCCCGGCTGTACGACATTCCTCGAGCAGAGCGCAAGAGTCGGGTTGACGAGGCACTGGAGACGCTGCAACTCAGCGACGTCGCCCACCGGCTGGCGAGCACCTACTCCGGCGGAATGGTGCGGCGGCTGGAGTTGGCGCAGGCGCTGGTGAACCGGCCGTCATTGTTGATCCTCGACGAACCCACCATCGGGCTGGATCCAATTGCCCGCGACGGTGTTTGGCAGCAGGTCCAGCACATGCAGGACGAGTACGGCATGACGGTGCTGCTCACCACCCACTACATGGAGGAAGCCGACCTGCTGTGCAACCGTGTCGCGCTCATGCATCACGGCACGTTGCAGACCATCGGGACTCCTGCTGAACTGAAAGCAGCCGTCGGCACCGATGCCAGCCTGGAAGACGTCTTCCGGTTGTACGCCGGATCCGACCTCGCCGGGGAAACCTCCCCGGCCGGTCTCAGCGCAATCAGGGCGGGCCGAAATGTCCGCTGACATCACCCCCGCTGACATCACCATGACGCCAAACCTTCAGCGCGCCCCGCGCGGTTGGCGACGAGTACCGCATATGACAACTCAACTCGAGACATTCGCACGGGTGGAACTGCAGAAGCTGCGTCATGACCGCACCGAACTGCTCACCCGGATGGTTCAGCCCGCTCTGTGGTTGCTGATCTTCGGAACGACGTTCAACCGCTTACATGTGATCGACACCGGCCCGGTGCCGTATCTGGCATTCCTCGCGCCCGGGATCATCGCCCAGTCGGCGTTGTTCATCTCAATCTTCTACGGAATTCAGATCATCTGGGAACGCGACGCCGGAATTCTGACCAAGCTCATGGTGACGCCTACCCCCGCTTCCGCATTGATCACCGGGAAAGCCTTCGCCGCCGGAGTGCGTTCGGTTGCTCAGGTTGTCGGCGTGCTTGTGCTGGCGTATCTGATGGGAATCCACATGACGTTCAACCCGCTGCGGGTCCTCGCGGCCATGGTGGTCGTCATCCTCGGTTCCGCATTCTTCGCGTGCTTATCGATGACCCTGGCCAGCCTGGTTCGCAACCGCGATCGATTGATGGGGATCGGACAGGCCATCACGATGCCGTTGTTCTTCGCGTCGAATGCGCTCTATCCAGTGAGCGTGATGCCGGATTGGCTGCGCTGGCTCAGCCGCATCAATCCGTTGAGCTACGAAGTGGATTCGCTCCGGTTGCTCCTTGTCGGGATCCCGTCGGCCCACCCGCGGCTCGACGTCGGCGTGCTGGTTGTCGCGGCCGTCATCGGCATTGCCTCGGCATCGCTGTTGTTACGTCGACTGGTGCGCTAGGTGCCTGCCTCGGCCGGGATCGGGTCGAAGCGGAACACCGCCAATCGGCCGGCGAGCGCCTCGAATTCCTCTGGCGTGCCCTGCTTGACGAGACCGGACATCTTCGCGAACGTGACACCGACGGGCACCACATCGGGATAGGCCCGCAGCACTGGACGCGCCTCCTCGATGCCGAGTTCCACGATCGCCACCCGCCAGGAGCGACGCCCACGACTGAGCGTTACGACGCCGGCGGCGCGGAGATTGCTCGCCCAGTTTGGTGGATTCACAAACAAGGACGAGACGGCTTCACCTGAAGTTACAGACGCCGGCAGGTAACTTTTTGACGTGCAAAGTCGTCGTTCATGACATGACTGATTCGATGACCCGCCTATCGCGGGATCACAGGGCGATCCCCGGAGATAGCGGCGACGCCGAAGACATGGCGCAGGAGCCATTTCTACGGCTGTCCGCCCGCGATCCGGGCGAGATCCTCGACGTGCGCGGGTGGCTGACCGTCGTCACGAGCCGACTGTGCCTGAACCTCGTCCGATCGGCGCGCCACCGGCGGGTGTCACCAGGTGACGCCGTGATGCTCGAGGGCCAGGTACCGGTGAACCAGATCGCCGGTCCAGATCCCACCGACCGGGCGCAGCATTTCACGCAAAGCGCCGCCCGTAAAGAGATGGGCGAAATTGGCGTCCTGCTGGTGGACGGCTACCACAGCGAAGAGCAGGCGCGTTTTGACCCCGACAATCCTTATCCACACACGGTGCTGCGTGATACGGATGCGTTGCGACGTGATCCGGCATTTGGAGTGTTGGCCCTGCCATTCGGTGATGGGCTCTGCGTGGTGCTGTCAGCCGAAGCCCTCTCGTGAGTGGCCGCGGAGGAGCCTTGTGGGCGATCACCAGCATTTTCAACCCTGCCGGCTATCGCCGTCGGTTGCAAAATTACCGTCGCTTCCGCGCCGCACTGCACGTCCCATTGGCCGCTGTCGAACTCAGCTTCACTGGTCGCTGGGAACTCACAGAACACGACGCCGACAAGCTCGTGCGGGTCACCGACGGCGACGTGTTGTGGCAAAAGGAACGCCTACTTAACCTGCTGGTCAAACAGTTGCCTCCGGAATGCGAATACGTCGCGTGGATCGACGCCGACGTGTTGATGCAAGATCTCGACTGGCCACAAAAGGCAATCGACGCGCTGACTTCCGTGCCACTGGTACAACTGTTCTCCGCGCGGCGGGATCTAGGGCCTGACGGGCAGTGCCAGGCCAGCACTCTGCGTGTCTACTCGGCCGTCGCGGCGGTGCGGGAAGGGCGTCTCTCTTCTGCGCTCGCCAGAACTCCGGTGTCGCGCGGCAATCCATCTCGCGTCGCCTCGCATGGCCTCGCATGGGCGGCTCGACGAGAATTATTGGAGCATCACGGCTTATACGATAGTTGTGTGATCGGCGGTGGCGATACTGCGCTGTTGTGTGCCGCGTATGGCTTGCCGGAAATTGTCACGGAAAGGTGGATGAATGCTGCCCAGCGTGATCACTATTCACGCTGGGCAGCGGGATTCCACGGGGATGTGAGAGGAGAGGTCGGCGCCCTAACGGGTGAGATTCACCATCTTTGGCACGGCGAGCCCGAAGACCGTCGCTATAGGTTGCGTCACTGCGACCTGGCACCGCATGACTTCGACCCCTGCACCGACATCCGCCCCGGCGCCGACGGACCCTGGCGCTGGTCCAGCGACAAGCCAGAACTGCATGCCCTGCTGCGCAACTACTTTCGCAATCGCCGCGAAGACAGCCGAGCGGCTGAATCATCCACTTAGCCTGAATCTTTCGTCGCCGATGATGTCCGGGTTTTGGCCGCGTTGAAGGTCGAAGAATGTCAATTGAGGGGAAAGATCGGCAGAGTTTTGTGATAATCACGAGACAGCATGGAAAAGGGAAACTGCACACATAGGCGCATCAATATGTCACCTCGAATCAGCATAATCATCGAATGGGAGAATGCACTCCTGTCCGATCAACGAAATATTCCTTCACTGTTTTCACGGCTCCATGGAGAAATCGTGAATCTGTCTGAACCGGTTGAAGTGAGTATCATGTTTGACCCAAAGCTAGTCGATGGAGAGAACTTGCGTGACTTATTGTCAGATACTGGACTGGTCAATTCCGACCTGGCGGACCTCAGCTTCCACGAAGTAAGCGGCGAGCATTATTACGACCTAAAGAACCTGGGAGTTCTGGAATCATCAGGAGAAATAATCGTCTTCGCTGATAGCGATATCGATCCGGAAGAAAATTGGATCCGCAGTCTAGTGCATTTCCTTGATCGGAACAAAGATCTTGGAATGGTCGGCGGATTCACTTACATAAAGCCAACGAATCTTGTATCCAAGGCTTTTTCGGCAGGATGGTTCTTTCCACTCAAACCAGATACAAATATTGTAAATATTCCGGCGACGTTTCTGTGGGCAAATAACTGCGCCTACCGGCGCGATGCCTTTCTCGCTCATCCATACCGCACAACCTCGTATAACGAAACCCGCGGCGCCTGTAACCGCCAACTGGCGGAAATGAAGAACGCAGGCGTTAAGACAGCCAACATCTCATCAGCGGTCGTCACCCATCCGGCCCCGAATGGGTTTCGGCACTTCTTCATCCGCGGGTTAGCCGAAGGACGCGACTACACGATAGAGCTTCTGACGGCAAACGAAGGCAGACCTGATATGTCCAATTACCTCCATAGGTTGCTGCGTAACTTCGCCGGCAAAATGAAAAAGACCGTCGCGAATTCGGTCTTTGAGCGCGAGCGGCTCAATTCGAGGCTTTTCGAGGCTCCAATTTTGATCTCTGTCATGCTCTCCTACTATTGTTTATTTACTGTTGGCTCCATCTGGACTTTCGTGGCACCGGAATCCACAAAAAATCTGTGGAGGATCTAACTACCGTGCGGCGATGAACTCAGCTATTCGAGTTGCCGTCCTCGTGGCGATTATCGAAATATGCGCGTAGCAGGGTGTGCAGCGCTGGTTTGTCGCTAGCCCAGCGCCAAGCACCATCGGCGCCGGGGCGGATGTCGGTGTAGGGATCGAAGCGATGGGCCATCAGATCGTTTTGGCGCTGCAAGTAGCGGCGGTCTTTGAGTTCACCGTGCCACAGGTGGTGAATCTCGCCGGTCAGCGCGCTGACCTCACCTTTCACATCGTCGCGGAAGCCGATAGCCCAGCGTGAGTAGTGATCACGCTGAGCCGCGCTCATCCCCCACAGACCCATAATGGCTTCTGGTATTCCGTAGGCTGCACACAACAATGCGGTATCCCCGCCACCGATCACGCAGCCATCGTAGAAACCGTTTCGTGCCAACAATTCCCGCCGCGCCGCCCACGCCATGCCATGGGCCACGGGGGCATGGGTGGAGGCTGGACGTCTGAGAAGCGCGTCTGAAACTGGACGCCCTCCCAGCACAGCCGCGGAAACTGAAGGTATACAGCGAATGTCGACGTGGAGGTCCTCGTCGGGCCCCAAGTCACGCAGCTTGGAGAACAGCTGCACCACCGATACGGTCGCCAGTTGCTCGACTGCACGCTGTGGCCAGCGCGGATCTTGCAACAACACGTCACTATCGATCCACGCGACGTACTGGCATTCGGGCGGTAGTTGATTGACCAACAGGTTCAGCAAGCGTTCTTTCTGCCACATCACATCGCCATCCGTAACGCGTACGAGTTGGTCGGCATCCTGATCCGCGAGCTCAAAGTTGCCATTGAAGCCTAATTCGATGGTTGCCAAGGGAACCCGCAACTCCGCGCGAAAGCGACGGTAATTGACGAGCCGACGGTGATAACCAGATGGGTTGAAGAAGCTCGTGATCGCCCACAGCGGTCCGGGCTGCCCACTTAAAGATTGGCTACTCATCCGGCTCTTCGCAGTTAGAAGTGGTATTGGTGCCACTGGGTATGGCTCGCCTTGATTGGCGGGTGCAGGCCCACCGTACGCGGCGGCGTTGGTTGTCGGGGTTGCGGGAGCCGAAGGCGCTGCGGCAGAAGTGTTTCATGATGCTGTTATAGCCCTCGGCGCGGGCGAACTGACGACCCCGGACACTGAGCAGGCGCGCAGAATCTCCTTGGCGATCCAGGCCGCGGCGATGTCCTCCTTGGGATCGGCGCAGAGCAGCTTGGAGAACAACGAGGCACGTTGGTCGGCAGTGAGTCGTTCAGCACCGCGCGGCAGCCGGCAGCGGTTGATCCGCTTCCACCGCATGGGGCAGGGCTTGGCGATCAGACACGGGCGTAGACAGCGCACAGGTTGATGGCGACATGGGTGATATGAGCACTCCGGGCGGGATCACGCGCGGTCAGCCAGTCGATCACCAAGGCTGAGTTTCTGATCAAGTGCGAAGATTCGCAAATCCGCACAAGCGACCACCAAAACCTGCAGCACACAGACCGCTAGCGCAGACGCCGGCTCAGTCCAGTAGCCCTAACCGCGCGACGCGCAATTGCGGCGCGCAACTGTTCGGGGGTACCGACGATCCGCACTTTTCTCCTCGCCCGCGTAACTGCGGTGTAGAGCAGTTCTCGGGTCAGCAGGCGGGAATCCTCGGACGGCAACAACACGGTGATCTCGACGGCTTGGCTGCCCTGACTCTTATGAATCGTCATTGCGTGCATGGTCTCGATGTCCGCGAGCCTGCTGGTCGCGAACTCCACCGGCCCGTCGGCACCGGAGATCACCGCTCGCAGTCCGCCGTCGCGCAGCACCGCGACCCCGGTATCGCCGTTGTAGAGCCGAAGCCCGTAGTCGGTAGTAGTGACCAGCACTGGCCGACCGGGATACCAGTGCGCCCAGGCCGGCGTATCGGTCTCCTCAGCCAGCCAGCGTTCGATCTGGCGATTCCAGAACTCGACACCGTAGGGTCCACGTCGGTGCGCACACAGCAGACGGTGCTGATCCAAAGTCGCCAGCGCGGCCACACCGTCGCCGAGAATTGCCGGCTCGCGCAGCCGAAGTGCATGCGTGACAAGCGCGTTCCGCAACACCGGCGCAGGCTGATCGGTGTCGATCCACTCGATGTGCTCGCCCCCAGTAGCGAGCACAACGAGAGCCGCGTCAGCGTCACCGACCTTGATCGCCGACGCCAGTGCGCCGATCGACGCCCCGAACCGATGCGAAGTGACTAACTCGGCGACCGGCGTGTCCTCGCGGGCGCTCAACCCGTCGACGAGGTCGGCCAGCACGGCGCCCGCCTCCACAGATACCAGTTGATCGGCATCTCCCACGAGTACCAGCCGTGATTCAGGTCGCACCGCCTCGACCAGCCTGGCCATCATCGTCAACGACACCATCGACGTCTCATCGACGACGATCACATCGTGGGGCAGGCGGTTCTCCCGATGATGCCGGAACCGCGAGGACGTATCGGGGCGACTGCCCAGCAACCGGTGCAAGGTGGTCGCGCGGAGCCCCTGCAGCCGCTCTTGATCGACTGACTCCAGTCCGCTCACTTCGAGTTGAACGGCCTCCTGTAACCGTGCCGCCGCCTTACCTGTCGGGGCGGCCAACGCAATACGCAGTGCGGGCATTCCGGTGAGCTGCGCCTGTTCGGCGAGCAATGCCAGCAGCCGCGCGACGGTCGTTGTCTTTCCTGTCCCCGGTCCGCCGGTGAGGACCGTCAATCCGTGGGACAAAGCGATCTCAGCTGCCCGGCGTTGCTCCTCAAAACCGCTGGGAAACAACCGATCGAAGGTGGCCGGCTCACCGTCCAGTCCGCGGGATTCGCCACCGGCCGCCAACCTTAGGACGTCCTCGGCGACCCGCTGTTCTTCCAGCCAGTACCGATCGAGGTACAACAGGTCACCGTCCAAGCGAAGTACCGGCGGAGGACCCGCCAACGGGCTAACGGTGATCGCGGCACACCATTCGGCGGGGTCGGGCCACGGCAGTCCGGGCATATCGACATGCAGCTGCAGTGCAGGCACCTCGACACATACCGAACCACCGCGCACCGCACGCACCGCGAAGGCGATGGCCAGCGCCACCCGTTCGTCGGATTCCTTCGCGAGTGTCGTCAGCCGTTGCGCGACAAGAACATCGGCCGCCTCGATGACACCGGCCTCGTTGAACGATCGCAGCAATCCGGTGGCACTCGACGCCTGGCGCCAGTCCATGGGGTCTGCAGTGTCCACTGTCATGCCGCAGCCCGCCGGCCATCGAGCAGATCCGACAGCTCGACCACAAGTACTGCCGGAGGCAGCCAACTGAACACACCGGCCGGGTGGCCGTCGACGACCGGCGTCTCCGGCCCACACATCCCGCGAACAAACAGATACAACACACCACCGAGGTGCCGCTCGGGGTCGTAGCCGGGCTGACGCCATCGCAGAAAGCGGTGCAACACAACGCAGTACAGCAAGGCCTGCAGCGGATAGTCCGAATGAAGCATTGCCTCAGCCATCCGTGAGTGGCTGTAATCTGCCGTCGTCAGCGGCGTATCCCGCTCACCCAGCCAGTTGGTCTTGTAGTCGACGACGAGATATCTATGGCCGTCACCGTCGGGAATCCGCAGCACCGCATCGATCGAACCGGACAGATATCCGCGCAGCGGCTGGGCCCCGAGTGCGCCGTCACTGAGCCGGTCGACGTACGGTGCCATCGGATCGCCCTCTGACAGATGCGATCCCAGCAACCGGCCCACATCGACGAGGCGGATATCAGGTGCGGCCTGCCGGATGTCACCGCCGGCCAGGGGGAACTCGAAATCCATCTCAAGCAACCGGTCTGACAGCCCGATCTGGCGCAGCGTCATCCCGTCGGCGAGTGGCCCCATCGGGGTGTCATGCAGGGGCACCATGGCAGCGGCGAGTTCCGCAGCGGACACATCCACCGGCCACCACACCGAGTGCCGCTCGATCTGCGCCCGCAACTCGGCGGTGAGATCGACCGCCAGCGGATCGGCGGTCTCCAGCACCCCGTGCACCAGAGAGCCGAACTTGGCGCCGCTGGGTAGATCCGCCATCGGCGAGGGAAGGTTTTGACCGGTGGCCAACTGCGGCATGGGTTCCAGAGACGGCGCCTCCAGCGAGGAGATTTCGGCCCCTTCATCTTCCAGTTCGGCGACTTCAGGTTCGCTACTCACACCACTCGTCTCCGCGCTCTCGTCAGCGGATCGGATCAACCCGGAATACGACGTGCGCCGCCACCCGGTGTCAATGCTGCGGTGAAAGTGGCGCTCACCAATCTCAACGCTGGCCGGTCGGCTCGGCATGACCGTCACCTTGGCGACTACCGAATCCTCGATCGCCGGACCACCCGCGGTTTCCCACTCTCGCAACCTGGATAACGCGTCCTCATCGCTGATCTTCGTCGGCTCGCAGCGATCAGGCACGGCCGACTGCCCGGGTCGGCGGCCACGCAGCAGGCGTGAGAGCCCACCGCTCGGCTCGTCCTTCGACGGTGCCCACCAGGCCACTACCTGAGCCTGCGCCCGGGTCATCGCCACATAGGTCAGCCTGCTGTCGTCGCTAGCGGATTCCTTGCGGCCCAGCGCTTCTACCGCGCGATAATCCCGGGTACCCTTGCCGCCGATGTGCAGGCAGCGTATGCCCCCCGCGCTCTCGTCGTGGAACAGGATCAGGTCGCGTTCCTGGACGTTGCGGTTAAAGGCGAACGGCAGGTAGACGATTGGATACTGCAAACCCTTGCTGGCCCAGACCGTCATGATCTGCACAGCCGCCGCGTCGCTGTCGAGGCGCCGGTTCCGTTCAGTCGCACCGCTTCGCTCTTCGCTCTGGTGGCGCATCCAGTCCCGCAACGCGGGCAGGTTGTAGTGCTCGCGGTGGGCGGTGTCCTGCAGCAGTTGCGTCATGTGAGCCAGGTCCGTCATATGCCGTTCACCACCGACCCAGGACAGCACCCGATCGCCCATGCCGCGCAGTTGTGCAGCCTCGAAGATCGCCGCGACGCCGCGCTCCCGGGCATGGCCTGCCCATTCGCGCAACATCTCACCAATCCGATCGGTCAGCTCATCACCGCCGGCGGCAAGGGATTCGGCGGTCTCACCGAAGAACATCGTCGCCGCCGCCGCTCGCACGATGCCGGGGCGGTGCAGTTGATCGAACGCTTCGAGGATGCACAGCCAGTCCTTGGCGGCCTCGGAGTCGAAAACGTCGGAGTCCCCGGTGTACACCGCTGGTATGCCCGCCGCGGTGAGTGCCCCGAAGCACACCCGGGCATCCCGGTGCTTTTCAACGATCACCGCGACGTCCCCAGGTTGCACCTTCTTGCCCTCGAAGGTTGCGTCGCTGGCCAGCAGTGCGCCGATATCGGCTGCTAGATCTCTGCCGATGTGTGACCGGAGATCATCGATCGCCAGATTCTGAATTCCCTTACGTCCAAAAGTCTCTCGGCTCACCACCCGCAACCGGAACGGATCGTCGCATGGCGCACCGGTCAACCGGCTGGCGGCGTGGTGCGCCTCAACCTTATGCACGACGATGCGACGGTCGCCCAACTCGGCTCCGCCCAACACTGCCTGCAAACGATCCACGAGTGCGCTGTCGCTGCGCCAGTTCGTTACGAGGGTTTCCCGGTGATCTGCGGTCTCGGCCGCCTGCAGATACGTGACGATGTCGCCGCCGCGGAATGCGTAGATGGCTTGTTTTGGATCGCCGATGAGGACCAGAGTGCAACGTCCACTGAACGCTCTGTCGATCACCTTCCACTGCACGGGGTCGGTGTCCTGGAATTCGTCGACCATGACGATGGGCCAACGCTGATACATCCGGGTCCGGGCCGGGGAGTCTTCGGCTTCCAGCGCATCCGCTAGGCGACTCAACAGGTCGTCGTAGCCCAGGATTCCGAGTCTCCGCTTGCGTATTTCAAGTTCGTCCAGAACACCTTTCGCAAACTTCAGGCACACCGCCTCGCGAGAGTCCGGCCCCGGGTTGAGGGGTCGCAGTTCCGTCGACGGATTCTTCACCACCTCGCGCGCCAGACGCAGCGCGTCACGATAGGACAGCTGGGGGTCATCCCGCTCGCGACCGAAGTGCGCGAGATAGCGGTCGTTGACGATCTCGCTGACCAGGTCGTCGAGACTCTCGACGAGGGTCACGCCCGCGTCAGTGTCGCCGGCCACGCCGAGAGACTTCAGCACCAGTTGGCAGAACTGATGGGTGGTGGCAATGGTCGCCGAGTCGAATCCGGCTAGCGCATCACGTAATCGTGTTTTGCGCTGGTCTTGCTGCTCGGCACTACCTTGCAGCAGGTATGCCACCAACTGGTTGTTCCCAACAAGAGACGGGTCGTCGAAACTCCCTAACGCGTGGACGATTTGACCGCGAACCCGCTCGCGTAGCTCTTGACTGGCCGCGCGGCTGAACGTGATGAGCAGCATCTGGTCCAGCGTCGCCTCGCCTTCTGCGACATACCGGGTCACCAAACCCGCCAATGCGAAGGTCTTGCCCGTTCCTGCGCTTGCCTCCAGCACGGTGGTGGAAAGACGCGGCGGCAGCGGTCCGAGAAGGTCGAAGTTGTCCATCAGTCTGAACCCCTTTCGGCGCGCAACATCGGCAGCCAGAGCCGGGCCGAGTAGGCCCCGAGGCGGTTAGTCTCCCCATCGCACTCTTCGCCCGGACGAACAGGTTTCATCAGCTCCGATAGCGGGGCGCCCCGACCCCACACCCGTACATTCGCCGGTTGCTGGTCCTCACCGGGATATTGCCCGGAGCGCCACCGGTAGCCCGCCGCCTGCTCCGGGTCGTCGCCGCAGTGCAGTGCCGCAGCCCAGGCGTGGGACGTCTTGATCGGCAACGGGACCGGCTCGCACCGCCCTACGTCATAGATCGCCACCAAGTCGCGCAGTAGCTCGACCGCAGCAACGTCCGGCCGGCCCAGACCCTCGCGGCGCGGAGTTGTTCCCCGCTTCCGCCTGCCGATACACACTGCCGACCAATCCCGTCTGGGTGCATGAGCGAATAACGCCAATAACGGAATCCACGACTCCAACAGATGTTTGCCGTCGAGCTTCGAGTACGTAACCGACACCAATCGGTCGCCGAAGACCGGTGCAACGGTGCCTGCCAGCCGCCGCCCTTCCCCGAGATAGATATCCACGTCGATCGCCTGTGCTTCGATCCGCCGGTAGCGCAGCGCTTCGGCAGCCAACAGCGCTACCTGATCCCGAATTTCAGTGGCCTTGCGCCACCCCAGATTGCCGGGCGGCAGAGTGCCGCGCCGCCACTCGGCCTGCCGTGCGTCGTCGGGTGTCATTCCGCGCAGGAGGTCGCCCAGCATCCGGTCGCCGACGCTCCACTCCTCCAGCGCGTCGATATCGACAGGCATGGCATCTGCAACACCGTCGACGTCCCACGGCAACGTGTAGTCGAGGGCCCGGAAGAAGCCCTTCACCGGGTCCTTGAAAAAGCCGATGAGATCGGCAAGTACGACATCTTCCAGTGGCTGCGCGGGCAGCGGACCCGAGATGAACCGCGGCTGTACTCTTCTGAGGCCGATCGCAGCACGAGCGGCGCGGCGCACCGTCGGATCGAAACTGAACACAGATCCGGGCACCACGGCACCTGGTTCGACATTGCGGATGTCGAAGGGCTGCAACGGGTGCCGCACAACCACATGGTCACGGACCGGCTTGGCTGTGGTGATGTCGAGCGCGTCAAGCAGTTCCGCGAGGGGCACCGCGGGCGGGCGCGGCTGACCTGAGTATTCATTGGCACCGGTGTAGGTGACGACAAGCGTCTCTGTCGCCGCGCCGATCGCGTCAAGCAGCAATTGGCGGTCCTCCGAGCGGATGTCACGCTCACCGGTCATCGGGTTTCGGGCCAACACGTCGTCGCCGTCGACCACGCCTAGGCGCGGGTAACTCCCGTCGTCGAGACCGACGAGGCACACCACTCGGTGGGGCACCGAGCGCATCGGCACCATCGTGCACACCGTCAGCGTGCCGGTGCGGAAATTGGCCCGCGTCGGTCGGCCGGCTAGATGCCGGGACAGCAGCGCCTTGATGTCGGGCAAGCGCATGACGGTGCCGCGTGCACCCTCGCTCGATAAAACTTCCTTGAATTCACGTTGCAACTGGCTGGTCTGCCACGCGTCGCCGTCGTCGACGCGAGTGAGCAGGTCGATGCCAGCGCTGAGCGCCGACAGCCAGTCGCCGAGCGGACCTATCCCGCTGAGTGAGTCCACAACTTGTTGCAATCGACCGACGTACTCCGCGAGCCGCCCGGCCAGCTCGACGCGGTTGCTACCAACGTCGTCGAGCGGAAGCGTGGAGTCGATCCAGGCACGCGAATCATCGGACATCGCCACGCCGGCAAGCACCCGGTCCAGGCCGAAACGCCAAGTGTTGTGGATGAATTCGACGCCATACGGCTTGCGGTGCGCTTCGTCGAATCCCCACCTGATGTTGGTCTGACGCACCCAACGGGTGATGTTCTCCAGATCGTCATCGGAGAATCCGAATCGGGCCCGCACCGGCGCGGACTGAGCGAGGTTCAGCACCTCGCTGGCTGTGACTCGGCTGCCCGCGAGGGCAAGCAGTTGGGCCGCCACCCCCAACAGCGGGTTGGTCTGCACCAATGAGCGGTCAGCCAGGCGCACCCGCAGCCGATGTGCGGGGTGGGCACCCGGTACCACGTCTCCCAGACCGAATGCGGCGACGATCAACGGCGCGTACGTCTCGATGTCGGGGCACATCACCAGGATGTCGCGGGGCTCAAGCGTGGGGTCGTCGCTCAGCAGACCGAGGAGTACCTCACGGAGAACATCGACTTGTCGGGCCGGCCCGTGACAGCTGTGCACTTGCACCGACCGATCGTCCTCAGCCAACACCCGGCCGGCCGGGCAGACGGCGTTGGCGGCGATGTCGGACTGCAGCCAGCCGAGGAGCGTGTCGGGACGGCCTCCCTCCGCGGTGCTCAGGCTCTCGTCGGTAGCGGCACCGACGGGCAGGCTTCGTTGCAACTCGCGGAGGTCACGGCCAAAGGTGGCCAACAGCGGATGGCGCACCTCACGATGGCTGATGTCCGTGCGGCGCGGAACGCTGCCGCGCAAGCCAGTCAGCGCTGCCCAAAGCGTGGCGCTGGGATGCGGCAACCACAGGTGCAGATCGTGATGCTCGGCTAGCGCGTTCAGCAGCTCGATATCGGTACTCGGCAGCCGGGTGTGACCGAACAGCGAGATTCGCACCGGTAAGTCGATGCCGGATTCCCTGAGCTGGGCGACAACTTTTGCGTGCCGCGTCGGCGGTGGATCGATCCCCATCCTTGCCGCCAACGCACGCCACAGGTCTGCCTGCCACTCCAAGTCGGCGTCGACGGCGCCGGTGCCGCCGGCGAGCCAGTCGACCAGCAGCTGAGGGCGCTGCCTAGCGTACGAGGCGAACAGGCCGGCCAGTCGACGAGCAACTGCATACCGCCGCCCCTGCCGCAGCTCCTTCTCCGCACTGGTAGCGAAGTGACCCAAGTGACTGGAGAGGGTCCGGCACCAGGACTCGTCGAGGTGCGAATCGATGACTTCGAGTAGCGGCCAGGTCATCGCATCGGGTGACCAAGGGTCCTCATCGGTACCAGTCAGCAGCCCAGACACGTGGGCGATGAGTGACGCCGGTGACCGAAACGACACTCCGGCGCAGACCCCGTCCGCGCCCTCTCCGCGGCCCAGTACGTGCGACAACCGCTGACTGAGCCAGCGTTCAACCCCGCGGGCAGGAACGAGCACGAGCTCTTGGGCGAACGGGTCCTGCTGCGGCGTTGCCAACAGCACGCCAAGACCGTCGGCGAGAACATCGGTTCGTTCAGCGCGGTGCACATGCAGAGCCATCGAGGACCACCGTAGTCGCCGCCTCCGACACCCCTCACCCTGCAGCAACTAAATTTTTTCAACTTTTTTTCCCGTAAAGCGTGACTTTTTGACACGTGTCAGCAAAGCTAAGGAATCCGCTGACAGGGGGTCATCACGATGGATCATTCAGCACACTCGACAGGCACTGCTGCCGACCGCGCGAATGCTGGCACGAATACCGCCACAACTGACGGCGCGCGCCGCCGCCGATCCCGCGGAGAATCCCGCCGAGAGCCTTATACCTGGTTGGGTGTGGGGGCTATCAGCCTCGGTGTCGGTGCCGCGCTGGCCGCTGGGTCCGGAGTTGCGTACGCCGACAGCACCGGCTCGGCGGCATCGAACGGCTCCAGCGACAGCGCAACATCGGGCAGCCATTCAGGTGGGTCGGCAAAGGCGGCGAGGCCGAACGCAGGTGCGACCAACCGGTCCTCGACAGCGCCTGCCGCGCGCACCGCGGCCAACAAACCCCAACGCGGCACGCCCGGTGCACCTGTCGATAACCCCCGGCCGGACACAGTGAACGACTCCACCGTGAAAGACGCCCCGACGTTGCCTTCGCTGGCTTCGCTGCCCACCGCGGCGGCCGTGAGTTCGGCGGCCCCCGATTTCGGCGCGGAAGCAATCGCTGGCCGCCCGAAAGCGCGCCCAAGTGTGGTGAGTGAGCCTCAGCCGGCTGCCGCGTTGGCCGCTGCCCCATTGGACACCGCCGCATTCGACGCCTCCGCATTCGACGCCTCCGCATTCGACAATGCGGTTCTCAAAGTTCAGGCGCGGGTGAGTGGGGCGATTCACGCGGTGCTTTCGGCGTTTGGGTTGGCGCCGTCGGCTCCGGGGACACCGGTGGTCAATCCTCTGGTGGGGCTGCTGTGGGGGGCTTCGCGTAGGACGGAGACGTCGCGCGTCTCGCTCACCGCGGGCGCTACCGCGTTGACCGCGGCCGCTGCACCCGCCAGCACGGGATCTGTCTCCTACGCCGTGACCAACGACTGGGGGGCAGGCCATAACGCGGCCATGACCGTGACGGCCGGTTCGACGGCGCTCAACGGCTGGACGGTGGAGTTCGACTCTCCCGCGCAGATCACTAATATTTGGAACGCCCAGATCACCAGCCATGTGGGCACCCATTACGTCATCAGCAACATGGCTTACAACGCCAAGGTTGCCGCCGGCCAGAGCACCTCGTTCGGCTATCAGGCGACTCCTGGGGCGGTCGCATCGACGCCGACCAACCTCAAAGTCAACGGTGTCGCGGTCGGCACTCCGCCGGTCGCGCCCACGGTGTCGATCGCGGATGTGTCTGTCGCTGAGGGCAACAGCGGCACCAGCAACGCGAACTTCACTGTCTCGCTGTCGGGTGCCTCGACCACGCCGGTCACTGTGGGGTATTCCACAGCCAACGGCACCGCGACCGCGGGATCTGATTTCACCGCCACCTCGGGCACCCTGACATTCGCTCCCGGGGTGACCACGCAGACCATCGCGGTCAAGGTCACCGGCGATACCGCGGTGGAATCCAACGAGACCTTCACCGTCGCACTGGCCAACCCGTCCGGTGCCACCATCGCCAAGGCATCGGCCACCGGAACGATCACCAACGATGACGTGGCACCGGTTCCGACCGTGTCGATCGCGGATGTGTCCGTCGCTGAGGGCAATAGCGGCACCACCAACGCGAACTTCACCGTCACCCTTTCCGGTGCGTCCACGACCCCGGTCACCGTCGGCTACTCCACCGCCAACGGCACCGCCACCGCAGGAGCGGATTACACCGCAAAGTCAGGCACGCTGACCTTCGCCCCCGGTGTCACTTCGCAGACCGTCGCTGTCGCGGTGACTGGCGATGCGACAGTTGAGCCGAGTGAGACCTTCACCGTGACGCTGGCCAACCCGTCGGGCGCCACAATCTCCCGGGCTTCCGCGACCGGCACCATCACCAACGACGACACCGCTCCAGCGCCAAGCGTGTCAATCGCCGATGTGACTGTCACTGAAGGCAATAGCGGTACAACCAACGCCAACTTCGTCGTCACCCTCTCCAGCGCGTCCACCACACCGGTCACCGTCGGCTACTCCACAGCCGCAGGCACTGCGACTGCGGGGACCGACTTCACCGCCACCACGGGCACCGTCACCTTTGCGCCCGGCGTGACGTCTCAAACCGTCGCGGTCGCAGTCACTGGCGATACCGCAGTGGAATCCGCCGAGACCTTCACCGTCACATTGTCGAGCCCCTCGGGAGCCACCATTTCCCGGGCTTCCGCGACCGGCACCATCACCAACGACGATGTAGCTGCGCCCACACCGGGCAACAACTCGGTGAGCTATGCGGTGACCAATGAGTGGAATGGCGGCTACAACGCCAACATGACCGTGAACGCGGGTCAATCAAGCCTCAACGGCTGGACCGTGGAATTCGACTCCGCAGCCCCCATCGTGAACATCTGGAACGCCCAGATCACCAGCCACGTGGGCACCCACTACGTGGTCAGCAACATGCCCTACAACGCAGCAGTTCCGGCCAACCAGAGCACGACGTTCGGATTCCAGGCCAACGGCACGTCCGCCGCGGGCGCGCCAACGAACATCAAGGTCAATGGCACCAGTGTCCCGACTCCACCGGCCACACCATCGATTTCGATCGCCGACACGTCAGTTACCGAAGGCAATAGCGGCACTACCAACGCAGCCTTCACGGTGACCTTGTCGAGTGCGTCCACCAACCCCATCACTGTCGCGTACTCAACGTCGAGTGGAACCGCTACGGCAGGCTCGGACTTCACAGCCACATCGGGAACATTGACGTTCGCGCCGGGGGTGACGTCGCAGACCGTCAATGTCGGTGTTCTAGGCGACACGACATCTGAATCCAACGAGACGTTCACCGTCGCGCTGTCGAATCCGTCCGGGGCCAGTATCGCGCGGGCTACAGCAACCGGCACCATCGCCAACGACGATGCCGGCAGCGCGCCAACCACACCAGGGATGGCCATCTCCGACGCTTCGGTGACAGAGCCGGGTACCGGTGGCATTGCACCCGGGTTCCTGCACACATCGGGTAACCAAATCCTCGACTCGCAAGGCAAGCCGGTACAACTCACGGGCGTCAACTGGTTCGGCGCTGAAGGAACAAACGGCGCGCCGGACGGTCTTTGGACCCGGAACTACAAAGACATGATCGACCAGATGGCCGCCCAAGGCTTCAACACCATCCGGATTCCGTACTCCAGCGATCTGCTGCACAACACCTCGGCGCCGTCCGGTATCAACTACGCGGCGAATCCCGACCTGCAGGGCCTATCCCGATTGCAGGTGCTGGACAAGATCATTGACTACGCAGGGCAAGACGGAATGCGGGTGATTCTCGACCATCACCGCAGTACTGCCGGGGCGGGCACAAGCGAGAACGGCCTCTGGTACAACTCGCAGTACACCGAAGACAGCTGGGTCGCTGACTGGCAGACCTTGGCTACTCGCTACAAGAACAATCCGACGGTCATCGGTTTCGACCTGCATAACGAGCCATACAACGGCACGTGGGGCGGCGGCGGCGCCAACGACTGGGCGCGGGCTGCTGAGCGGGCCGGCAACGCGGTACTGGCGATCAACCCGAACCTGCTGATCATCGTGGAGGGCGTCGGCACCTACAAGGGCGACAGCTACTGGTGGGGAGGTCAATTGCAGGGCGTCAAGGATCGACCAATCGTGCTCAACGTCCCCAACCATGTGGTCTACTCGCCGCACGACTACCCGAACTCCGTCTGGCAGCAGCCGTGGTTCCAGGGCGACAACTTTGGCGCGGGCCTCCCGGCCAAGTTCCGTTCTGAGTGGGGCTACATCTACGAACAGAACATCGCGCCGATCTACATCGGCGAATTCGGGACCAAGCTGGTCGACCCGAAGGATGCTGTCTGGTTCGAAGCCATCACGTCCTACCTGTCGGGCGATTTCGACAACAACGGCACGATCGACATCCCGGCCGGAACCGAGGATATGAACTGGACCTTCTGGTCCTGGAACCCGAATTCCGGTGATACCGGCGGCATTCTGGCCGACGACTGGCGGACGATCAACCAGAACAAGATGGTCTACCTGAAGCCGATCGAGTACACCGGTGGCAGTGGGACATCAATTGCCACATTCCAGGTGACGTTGGCGGCGCCGTCCACGCAGACTGTGACCGTGCAGTATTCGACATCAAACGGCACGGCGACGTCGGGAAGCGACTACTCGGCCACCTCGGGCACTCTGACATTCGCGCCTGGCGAGACTACGAAGACCATTTCGGTTGTCGTGAAAAATGATTCGCTCACCGAGGGCAACGAGACCTTCAATATCCTGTTGTCGAGCCCGTCCGGTGCAGTCCTCACCGACGCGGCCGGCGTGGGCACCATCATCGACCGCACCACCTCATAGGTCCGTTAGAGCACCGGCAAAAGAGTGCGCAGAATCAGGGCAGAGCTGGCAGCCACCTCGTCCACGAATGACCCGAAGTCGAACCGTGATTCACGACCTGCCAGGTCGGATAGTGCCCGGATCAGCAGCCACGGAATGCCAAAGCCCTCGCATACCTGTGCGACGGCGCCACCTTCCATATCTACTGCAAATCCACCCAATTCGAGGTGCAGCCGGTTACGAGTGGCCTCGCACCGAAGGAACTGATCGCCGGTCAGAACTGTCCCGTAGTTGATCCGCCGCGACCGGTCGCGACCACCAGCGGCGTGCGACAGTGCCGGCAACGTCAGCCCATGGAGCCGCTTCCTGACGCGCTCCAGCAGCGCGGGGTCAGCAGCAAAGCCCCGGCGTTCCGTCGGGTTGAAGAAGGGCACATGGCCAGCCTGGTAATGCTGAAGTCGATCATCCTCGATGACGCCGGTGTCGTGCTGATTCGCGTCTGCGGAGATCACCACGTCGCCGATGTCCAACTCGGGATCGAGGCCGCCGGCCACTCCGGTAAATACTATTGTGCGGCAGCCATATCGGTCGGCGAGCAACGTTGCTACTACTGCCGCATTGACCTTACCCATGCCCGCACCAACCAGTACCACTTGGTGTCCGTCAAGGCGGCCGGCATCGAACCGGGCATGCCCGACGTCGTCACTGTGCACGACGGTCAGATCTTTGCGCAGATGAGCGAGCTCGGGCTCGATCGCACAGATCAGTCCGATCGGCCCGCTATGGATTCCGGCGTTCACGCTTCACCCGCCAGACCGCGAAGGACCCGCGAGGTTACTCCAGGCGGGGAACTCCAGACCTGGAAGAACTGAGCCTCACTTACGGCGCGGCCGGCGGGGTGACCTTCCACGAAGCCTGATCCCTTGGCGGCGACCAACCCGGCCTGGGTGGCGCGCACAACGAGAACGTTGGCCTGACTTCGAAGGACCTCATGTCCGTCCGGGCCGATGTCTGCGGGACGGGCGAGTCGGTCCGTAATTGCTCGACACTGCCGGGTCAGTTGGTCGGTCACCATCGCCAGGTCCGCGTTGTCGGGCGACTCGGCGGCGGCCCGGCGCAGGAAGTCGACCGAACCCAACGCCGCGCCGACGGTGAGCGCCGAGGTAACCAATCCTCCCGCCCGTGGCGCGCCCGCTGCCTCCGCCGGGATCATCGCCAGTGGACGCACATCGTGAAATCTCACCGTCGAGGTGCGACTGCCTGATAGCGCGACGAGTCGCATTGGTGGCTCGATATCGATTCCTGCTGTCTGAGGATCAACGACGAAATAGGCGGCAGCCAGCCCGTCTGGACCCTGAACGTCTGGACCCTGAACGACGGCTCCGGTCACAATGAGATCGGCCGAATCTGCTCCAGTTACCCACGGGCACATGCCGTTCAACAACCAGCCATCGCGTAATGAAGCGACCATGGGTGCCCGGGACGCGAGTAGACGGCTCGTAGTTAGTTGTGAGATTCCGATCGTGCTGAACCGACGACCTGTTGCGTGGCCGTCCAAGAACTCTTGGCGCTGCTGCTGCTCCGCGGCGGCCAGGATCCTCGATGCCGTCACCAGCTGCGAAAATGCCAGCGCCGTTGTCACACAATGGCGGGCGACTGCCGTGAGGACAGCCAACCCCGCCGCCTCATCGGCACCAGTGCCGCCGCAATCGACCGGAATGAACCTGCCGAGCACGTGGTAGTCGGCAAGTGCAGCGAAAGCACCACTGGCCCAAGGGCCTTGGTCACGGGTCAGCTCCCCCAGTTCAGACAGCCGCTCGCAGGCAGCCAGCAGCTGCACATCTTCGGTAGGCATGGCGCGAATCTACGCGAATTCGATCATGGGAATGCGTTGGGATGGAGCTGTTCCTGTGGGTTTCACCGGCCCCGCCGATTGCGGCCCTGCACGTGCATCCCCCAGATCGGGCGAGCAATCAGCACCAGCGACACGGAGAGGTAGAAGAGCACCGCCGCCGGAGGAAACAGCGCGCTGATCGTAGTCGACAGCGTCAACAGCAGAACGCCTCCCCATCGGCCGCGTTCCCGCGTCAGCACACCGGCGCGGTCCGCATCCCATGTCAGTTCGGCGGTGCGTGCCACATAACTGACCTGCACGCCGCCCATCAGTGCGGCCAAGGTGAGATTCAACCCGAACGCAACGACCGCGACGCGCTGACCAGAGTCGATTAGGTGGGTGGTGAACAGACTCGTGGTGAAGGGCAGGAACGACACGAACAACAGCAACATCAGGTTCAGGCCGAGGAATACCCCATCGGTAGCCTTGAGTTGTCGGGTCAGTCCGGTATGCGCGATCCACAATCCGCCGATGAAGGCGAAACTCACTAGATAGCCCAAAAAGGACGGCCATTCATCCACCAGCCCATCGAGCAGTCGATCTGGCGAGGCGGGGACCTTCAGATCCAGAATGAGCAGGGTGATGGCGATGGCGAATACGCCATCGGAGAACGCTTCGAGTCTGGTGGTGGGTAGCGACTGAGCCGGACGGCCGAGGCGTGACCCTGGGGAATGCTCCGGTGCGAGGGGGTTCAACGGACCCGCAACACAACTTTGCCCCGGGCAGTTCGGTTCTCCAGGGATGCGATAGCAGTCGCTGCATTTTCAATCGGGTGCACATCCGGTTTCGGCTGCGCCAACCGGCCCGAACCCAGTAGCGCTGCCAAGCCTTCCCACTGCTGGGCCAGCGCACCGGGATGGGTCAATGTCCAGGCGCCCCAGCCGACCCCGATGACGTCGATGTTGTTGAGCAGCAACCGATTCACCTTGACCGTCGGAATCTCACCACCGGTGAAGCCCACCACAAGCAATCGCCCACCGGGAGCCAACGACCGCAGCGAATCGGTGAACCGGTCACCGCCGACAGGATCCATCACGACGTCAACACCCTTGCCGCCGGTCAATTCGGCGACCGCGTCTTTGAATCCGTGAGCGAGGACGACGTCGGTGGCGCCGGCAGCTCGCGCCACCTCGACCTTGTCTTCGGTGCTGACCACTGCGATGACCTGGCGCGCACCCAGCGCGGGCGCCAGTCTCAAGGTGGAAGTACCGATCCCGCCGGCGGCGCCATGGACGAGCACAGATTCACCAGCAGCCAACCGGCCCCGAGCGGTCAGGGCGAAGTACACGGTCAGGTCGTTGAACAGCAGGCCCGCACCGGCCTCGAAGCTGACGTTGTCGGGCAACACGAACACTTGATGCGATGGGAGGACAGTCGTCTCTGCCATCGCGCCGGAGAGCATCGTCAGACCGACAACCCGATCGCCCGGCCGTACCTGCGCACCTGGCGGGGCGGAACGGACCACTCCCGCCACCTCAGCGCCCAGTGTGAACGGCAACTCGGGTCGGTACTGATACAGCCCCCGAGTCAACAGGACATCCGGGAAGGCCACACCGGCCGCGTGAACGTCGACAACCACGCCTTCCGAGGAAGTGGGCTCTTCGATATCGCTGAGCTCTACCGATTCCGGGCCATCCAGCCGCGTCACTCGCACTGCTCGCATTACGCCTCACTCATGCTCGACTGATTTAGACAGTAACGTGCCATGAATGGCATCCCGAGATCACGGCGACCCTGGCGACGGCCCAACCATTCCCCCGGCGCTGGCCGCAATCGCCGACCCCACGCGGCCATCGGCAGCCGAGGAGGCACGCTCCATCGCGGCCTCCACCAACACCGGGACGCTGGCCAGCCTGACCGAGCACGGCGATCCTTGGGCATCCCTGGTCACCTACGGAATGCTCGACGGAGCGCCGGTCTTGTGCGTGTCACACTTGGCTGAACACGGCCGTAATCTCGCCGGCGACCGCCGCGCCAGCATGGCTATCACTGCCCCCGGCAGCGACGGAGACCCGTTAGCCGGTAGCCGAATCACCCTGGCAGGCATCGCCGAGCGGCCGGTGAACGACGAGTTGGCGGCGGCACGCCAAGCGCATCTCAACGCGGTTCCGGCCGCGAAGTATTACATCGACTACAGCGACTTCTCCGTGTGGGTGCTGCGTGTGCAGCGGGTGCGCTGGGTGGGCGGCTACGGACGGATGGACTCCGCATCCGGGGGCGAGTACGCCACTGCCGCAGCCGATCCGGTTCGACCCCAAGCAGCGGGAGCAATCGCACACTTAAACGCTGATCACAGCCCCGCCCTAGTAGATATGGCCCGCGCGCTCGGTGGCTACCCCGATGCCGCTTCGGCGCTCTGCACGGGTATCGACCGCTACGGCCTGGATTTGAAGGTCGCCACCCCCCGGGGCGATGCCTACACCCGGGTCGGCTTCGGCCGAACCCTGTCGTCTGCCGACGAATTGCGTTCGGCAACAGTTGATTTAGCTCGCTCAGCGGCGTCATCCGGCGAGCGTCGGTAGACCACCGCACGGCCGCCCGCCGCGGGTGCGTTCGCGATTCCCCGGGAGTGGACGGCCTCGGCCGGGGCGGTCGTCGGCGCGATGGCGAACTCGCGGAGCACTGTTCGAATCGCGACGTCCATTTCCATGTTGGCGAACGCGGCGCCGATGCATCGCCTAATGCCACCGCCAAAGGGGATCCAGGAGTAGTTGTCCGGCGGAGCACCGATGAATCGATCCGGATCGAACGTCTTCGGATTGGCGTAGCGATCGGGAGACGAATGGGCCAGTGCAATGTTCACCATCACTACATGTCCCTCGGGAATCACCCACTCGCCCAGCTTCATCCGCTGTAGTGCCCGCCGCGACATCGCATCGATGACCGGACGGACTCGTTGCACCTCCCAGATGGCGGCCTGTCGAAGCTCGGACCCGCCGGCATCGGCTTCGGCGGTCAGCCGATCCAACAACTCAGGGTGACGGCGCACTCGTTCGATCATCCATGCCAAGGTCGTCGCTGTAGTCTCGTGCCCAGCGGAAAGCAGAGTGAGCAATTCGTCTGCCACATGCTGATTGGAAATTCGGTTGCCATCCTCGTACCGCGCTCGCAGTAGCAGGGACAACACGTCGGAACGTTCTTCGAACTCGGGATCGGCCAGCGCTTCGCCGATCAGAGCGTCGACGATCTCGTCATAGCGCTTGCGGTAGCGGCGCATCGTTCCGCCCGGGCTGCGCGGCCCTAGATCCCGGCGCAGGAAGCGCGGCAGAATGGCCAACTTGGAGCCGACCACCACGGCCCGCGGCAGCAGGTCCCGCAACTCGTCGAACGCCGCTCCGTCCGCTCCGAAAACGGCCCGCAGAATCGCGTTGAGCGTGATCCGCATCATCGACGGCATCGTCTCGAATTCAGTGCCTTCCGGCCAGGTAGCCGTCTCGCGCAGCACCTCTTCTTCGACAATGGCCTCGTAGCCGTGCATCCGTTTGCCGTGAAACGGCGGGACAAGCAGTTTGCGTCGCTGGCGATGTGCCTCGCCGTCGAGGCTGAATGTTGAGCCTGGGCCGAGTACCTCGCCGAGGCTCGTGGCCCGGCCCACCAGGTCGCTGCCTGCGGTGAAAAGATCTTTCACCAGCACCGGATCGCTGACCATCAGGGTCTTTCCGTAAATCGGCAGATTCAGCGTAAATGCAGGCCCGTAACGCCGCACCAGTGCGCCGACGGAAGTCCGTCGCGAGGTGAGCAACCAGAAACCTTGCACGACGCGGGGCGTGCGTGGCCCCCCGGGCAATCGCACCGGGTCAGTTGTCGCGTGAGCCATTCCGCCACCTTACCGCTTTGGTACTCACCTGTACCAGCAGTGTCATCAGGCGATACCGCCGAACTGGCCGCTAAAGTCGGGGGTCATGTCGGACATCCGGTTCTCGCGCTTCGTCGCCATGGGCGACAGCCAGACCGAAGGACTGTGGGACGGCGACGACGCCACCGGTGTGGTCGGTTTCGCCGATCGACTCGCCGCCAACCTGGACTCGCTGTACCCCGGATTGTTGTATGCCAATCTCGCGATTCGCGGTAACCAGATCATCGACGTGCTCAATGACCAACTGCCGCAGGCTTTAGCGATGAAGCCCGACCTCATCACCTGTTGTATCGGTATGAACGACGTGACAATTCCGGGCGGAGGTTTTGAATCCGCACTGGTCGACCTCGATGAGATCTACCGACAGTTGGCCGATTCCGGCGCAACGGTTCTCACCACGATATTTCCGGACGTCGTCAAGCTCCTGCCGACCGGCAGGTTCATCGCTAATCGGGTACAACGCATCAACGCACTGATTTCCGCGGCAGCCGAGCGCTACGGCTTCGCCCTTGTCGACTTGTATACCGCGCCGTCCATCAGCGGACCCGACACCTGGAACTTCGACAAGATGCATGCCTCGACCAAGGGGCACATCCTGTTCGCCGAGGCTGCAGCAGAGGCTCTCAATCTTCCCGGCAGTAACCATGATTGGGCGATCGCGACCGGACGTCCAGAGCGAGAAGGTGCCCTCGAGCGCACCACCGCGCAGCTGCAGTGGACTTACAGTCTGTTCATTCCGTGGCTGTGGCGCTGTTTGCTTGGCCGGTCGGCCGGCGACGGAATGTCCCCGAAATACCCTGAACTGCAACCAGTTTCCGGTCGCATTTCCCGACGAGCGCTGCAACAGGAGAGCCAATGAGCAGCGACGTGAGTTTTGACCTCTCGTCAGTCTTCCAGTCCGTCGCCGCAACCATTCCGGATAGCACGGTTCTGGTGTGGCGCGACCACCGCTTCACCTACGCGGAGATGGACGACCGGATAGCCGGGGTCGCACACTACCTGACCAGTCAGGGACTGGGTTGCCACACCGAACGAGACCAGTTGGCAGGACATGAGTCCGGGCAGGACCACCTCGGCCTATATCTACGGAATGGCAACGAGTACCTCGAGGGGATGATCGCCTCGTACCGGGCCCGGGTCGCACCATTCAACGTCAACTACCGGTATGTCGAAGAGGAGCTGCACTACCTCCTCAAGGACGCCGGTGCCCGGGCACTTGTCTACGGCGCCGAATTCGCGCCCCAGGTAGCTCAGATTCGCGAGCGGCTACCCCAACTGCGCGTGCTGATCCAGGTCGCTGATGATTCGGGCAATCCGCTGCTTCCCGGTGCGGTGGACTACGAGTCCATCACCGGTACACCGGAACCCGCCACCGGCATGCCCATCCCGAGTGGTGACGATCTCTACATTCTCTACACCGGCGGCACCACCGGAATGCCCAAAGGCGTGCTGTGGCGCCAACACGACATCTTCATGTCCTCCATGGGCGGGCGTCCGATCGGAGCGGCCGAGCCACTCAAGTCCTATCAGGAGATCGCCGAACAGGCTCGTACCAATGCCGGCCTTCGGTCTCTCCTACTGATTCCACCATTGATGCACGGAGCGGCTCAGTGGGGCGCGTTCAACATCATCAGTGCCGGCGGATGGGTCGCGATCCCCGACAACGTCCAACGTCTCGACGCCGAAGCTGCCGTACGACTGGCTGAGCGGGAACGAGTCCTGAGCATCACCGTGGTCGGCGACTCCATCGCGCGTCCACTTCTCGATCAGATCGAGACCGGCAGGTTCGACCTGTCCGGCCTAATGGCCATCACCAACGGCGGTGCGACACTCTCGCCGACCATCCGCGATCGCCTGCTCGCCGCACTGCCGCACGTGATGGTGCTGGATGCTGTGGGTGCCTCCGAGTCCGGTATCCAGATGACCACGATGGCCGCCAAAGGCATGGACCCGCAGGCCGCAACGTTCACCTCCCAGCCCGATACCGCCGTCGTCGCTGCTGATTTCACCCGGGTGCTGCAGCCCGGCGATGGCGAAGGATGGCTTGCCCGAAGGGTGTTCGTTCCGCTCGGCTACCTCAACGATGCCGAGAAGACCGCGCGGACCTTCCCGACGATCAACGGCGTGCGGTGGTCGATCCCCGGTGATCGGGCTCGCTATCTCGACGACGGCCGGATCGAATTGCTCGGCCGCGACTCCGTGACCATCAACTCCGGCGGAGAGAAGATCTTCGCCGAGGAAGTCGAGCGGGCGGTGGCCAGTCATCCGGCCGTCTACGACGTCGTCGTGGCCGGCCGGCCCTCTGAGCGCTGGGGCAGCGAAGTCGTCGCCATCGTGCAGTTGGCTGAGGGCAGAGCCGCCACCGATTCCGAACTCGCCGAGGCATGCCGGGCACATATCGCCGACTACAAGATCCCGAAAGCCTTCATCCGCACCGCCAAGGTCATGCGCTCGCCGGCCGGGAAGGCCGACTACCGCTGGGCAAAAGCGCTGGCCGTCACCCCCGCCGAGCAGACATAGAAGTCAGGCGGGCACGACACTCTCGATACGCGCCGGCACGTGCTTGTGCCACGGCGTGCCCGCATAGGCATCGCGCCACTCGCAGGACGTCAGCGCGTTGGGCGCAACGCCAGGAACACGGACCTTGCCGTCGCTGCCGACAAAGTCCAGCCCGAAACCGTTGGGCAGGGATGCATGCCCCCGTTGCATCACGTCACTGATCTCGACCTGTGCCTCGGCACTGCCTGCGGCCGTCGTGATGCGGGCGCGGCCGCCATCGATAAGTCCGAGTGCCTCGGCGTCTTCGATGCTCACCCGCAGCGCGCCGTCGGCGTCGCGCTTGCGCCACGATGGATCTCGGAAGATGTCGTTCGCGGTGAATGCCCTGCGCTCCCCCGCCGAGAGCACGATCGGGAACTCCTCGTCGGTCAGACCGGGTTGGGCGCCTTCCAACTCCCGGATGTCGGCGAGCATCTCCGGCATGGATAGCGCGATCTTGCGGTCAGCATGCGAAATCAATGCGAAGTCGTCGGCATATTCATGGACGGTGAACGTCACTCCGGAACGGCTGTCCAGGATCGCGTCGAACAGCGCATTGCCATCGGCGTGACCGGCCCGGCGCACCGCTTCCGGGTAGGTGAACACCGCCTTCTGAGCCAGCCCCCAAATCGCCGCTGCGCCAGCCAATCCGTCAGGCAGTGTCGGACCCAATGTCTCATACAGCACAAACGGGAGCACCTTGCTCAGCGAAGGATTCGCAGCAACCTCAGCGAAGAACGCCTGGGTGTAGGCCTCCCGACCCTCCTTCGCGGCCTCACGGAGCGGACGCAGGTCGTCATCGCTGGCGATCCCGAGCGCACGGACCAACCGTGCCCAGATCTCCGGTTCGGGCAAAGTTCCCGGCATCGGCTCGAACAGCGGATGGCGCAGGTGAAAGGTGTTGTGCGGGAACTCAAGATTGAAGAAGGTCGCTTCCGGCTTCTCGAACTGAGTCGCAGCGGGTAGGACGTAATGTGCCAGACGTGCAGTCTCGGTCATCGCCACATCGATGACCACCATCAGTTCCAGTGACTCGAACGCGGCACGGCACGCCTCGGAATCGGCGATCGAATGCGCGGGGTTGCTGCTTTCGACGATCATCGCCCGGAACCGGTCGGGATGGTCGGTGAGGATCTCCTGCGGTATCACGTTCGACGGCACCAGCCCGGCGATCACCGGCGCACCGGTCACCGGTGTGCGGCCAGTTCCACCCGGGCTGAATAGCGGTCCGAGCATCGAATGCAGATGCTGCCCACCGCGTTTGGCGAAGTTGCCGGTGAGAATCCATAGCATCTTGTTCAGATAGGAACACAACGTGCTGTTGGGCGCCTGCTGAATCCCGAGATCTTCAAATACCGATACACTTGCCGCACTGGCGATCCGGCGTGCCGCGGCACGCAACAACTCTTCGTCGACCCCGCTTCGCTGCGCATAATCAGCGATCGGGACGGTCTGCAGTACCTCCCGCACCTCGTCCACGCCGGTGACGTGCTCGGCAAGAAATGCTTCATTGCAGAGGTTTTCCTGAACCAGTACCGCGGCCAGTGCGGCCAGGCACCAGGCATCGCCGCCCGGCTTTACTCGTAGGTGGAAGTCAGCAAGTTTGGCGGTGTCGGTGACCACCGGATCGATCACGATCATCGACCGGCCCGGATCCTTGGCGATCTCGTTCAGCACCACACGCGCCCTCGGGAAGCTCTGGGACATCCAGGGATTCTTCCCGACGAACACCGACACCTCGGCGTGCTCGAACTCACCGCGGGTGTGGCCGCCGTAGAAGTGTGCATCCACCCAGTGCTCGCCGGTCTTCTCCTGCGCCAGTGCGTTTGACCGGTAGCGCGATCCGAGCGGTTTGAGGAAGGCGTTGCTGTAAGCACCGCCGAGGTGATTACCCTGACCGCCGCCCCCGTAGTAGAAGATCGACCGACCGCCATAGTTGTCGCTGATGCGCTGGAATCCGGCGGCGACTTCGGAAATGGCTGTTTCCCAGTCGATTTCCTCATAGCTGCCATCGGGTCTGCGCCGCATCGGCGACGTCAGTCTGTTGGGATTGTTCTGATAATGATCCATCCGCAGCGCCTTGTTGCAGGTGTAGCCCTGCGACGCCGGATGGTCCTTATCGCCTCGAATCTTGGCGAGTGTTCGGCCTTCGGTCTGCACCACGACGCCGCAGTTGCACTCACACAAGATGCAGGCGGTGGGTTGCCATTCATCAGACATTCTTCGACTTCCTTTCGGACTCCTCGGCCAGCACCAGGCCACGTAGTTGCCTATGCACGAGATCCAGCGGATCGACGGAGCGGGCTGCTTGGGCCAGCACCAACGCGCCTTCCAGCGATGCGGTGATCAGGACCGCGAGTTCGTCGGCACGCTTTTTGGTGCTGCCGTCGGACACCAGTTGTCCCGCAATCAGGTTGTTCCACCGACTGAACGCGGCGGCCGCACGGTCGATCATGGCGGCTGCACGATCCGGATTGTCGGGGTCGGACTCGATCGCCACCGCCAACACCGGGCAGCCGGCTCGGTGGTCGGTGGCGATCAGATGCTTGCGGTAGTGCGCCACCAGATGGTCGAGCATCTCGACGCCACCGGAGACTTCGGCCATTCTTGCGGCGATGTAGTCCGCGGCGAAATCGACAGCCTCGCAGACTAGTTGGGTCCGGCCGCCGGGAAAGTAGTGGTATGCCGAACCCCTGGGCGCGCCGCTGGCCTCAAGAACATCGGCAATCGCCGTGGAATGCGCGCCCCGCTCGCGAATCAACAACGCCGCCGAAGCAACCATGCGCTCTCGGTGGCCCGTCATCTTATATATGCAACCATACATAGCTGGCCGTCGCCAGAGCCGATAGCATCGACCCCCGATGAGAGCCTTGCAATGAGAGCAATAGTGCTACTGGCCCGCAGCGGCCACCTCGACAAAGACGGAACGCTTCACGCCCTGGGCCTGGGCTGGACGACGAGTCCGGCTGCCACCGCCCAACATGTGCTGATCGTCTTCGTTGAAGTGGAGTGGTCAGAGATCGGCACGTCGTTCCCGATCCGCGCCGAACTGGTCGATAGCGACGGAATGCGGGTCGCTCATACCGAGGAGAACGTGATCAACGCCCGGCGCCACCCGGTGCATCCGGAAGGCACGCCAGTCACCATTCCGTTCATCGCGACCATTCCACCGTTGAGTCTCAAGCTCGGCGAGCGTTACCAGTGGCGGGTGTCGATCGACGACGAGATGCACGAGGACTGGCTGGCGGGATTCACCGTCACCGGCGAATGATCTAGCGGCGGCGGGCGAACTCCGGAGCGTGCTCCGGTCGGACACCGACTCCGACGAAATACGCCGGAATGGCCGACAGCCAGGGCAGCCGCCTGATCAGGCTAACCAGAGGCATCGGAACGTCGCCGCTGGCGCCCTTGAGCGCCGGCTCGATCAACACTCGGTGCAGGAAGCGCTGCACGCTCTGGGTCACCGCCGCGGGTGGCAGTCGCCGACGCCGGACGGCCGCCAGATCGCTGTCGGTCACAGCTCGCCGTCGCAATGGTTCGGCCAGCAGCGTCGCCGTCGCCACCGCGTCCTGAACGGCAAGATTGATACCAACACCGCCGACCGGCGACATGGCGTGGGCGGCGTCGCCAATGCACAGAACACCTTCCCGATGCCAGCGCTTCAACCGGTTCACCTGCACGTCGAGACACTTGACGTCATCCAACGACTTCAGTTCATCCACATTGGTTTCCGGGATCAGAGCTTTCAGTTCCGCCCGGAACGCCTCCAGCCCAGCCGCACGCAGTTGTGGGTCGCTGCCTTTCGGTATCAGGTCGGCGATCTGAAAATAGCCCTCACGCGGAAGCATGATCAGAACCCGGCCCGGCGCGATCCGTGGGATGAGTGAGTAGACCGCGTCCATCTCCCGCGGCAATCGAAACCACCACACATCGAACGGAACTGGGAAGTTGCGGGTGACCAGACCGGCCTCCTGCCGGACCAGCGACGTGCGGCCGTCGCAGGCGACCGTCAGGTCCGCGAGCAGTTCGCCATCGCCGACCGGGCTGCTATACCGAACCCCCGTGGTGCGGGAGCCGTCTCGCAGCAGTCCGGTGACTTCGTGGCGGGTCCGGAGGGTGAATGTCGGCTCGGCTTCGCCGGCCTCCGCCAACAGGTTGAGCAGATCCCATTGCGGCACCATCGCCACGTACGGATGCGGCTGGCGCAGCCGCCGGAAGTCCACCATCGTGACGGACTCGCCGTCGATAGCGAGCGTGGCCTGCTCCACCTTGCTCTGCGGCAGTTTGTCGAACTGCTCGAACAGCCCCAACTCGTCGAGCAGTCGCATGGTGCTGGGATGCACTGTGTCGCCGCGGAAGTCACGCAGGAAGTCGGCGTGCTTCTCCAGCACTGTCACCTCGATGCCGGCCCTGGCGAGGAGTAGGCCCAGCACCATGCCCGCAGGACCGCCGCCGACGATTGCACAGGTGGTCGAGTCAGCCATGCGACTACACCTCAATCCGCGAGCCGATGATCACGGTCTGCTCCCATGGAAGTCCGAAATAGCCGGCCGCGTCGGCGGTGATATGCGATGTCGTAATGAAAAGCCGCTTACGCCAAGGCGCCATGTCACGTTCAGGTCCGGCACAGAGATCCACCTTGGAGAGAAAATACGAGGCATTGTCGATATCGATCGGCCCATCAACACTCGCCGGATCGACTAGTCGCAGTGCAGCAGGAACATTCGGTCTCTCCATGTAGCCGAACTTGGCCGAGACGGCGAAGATTCCTTCGTGGTGGTATCCGAGGTCGTCAACCGAAATCCGTTCGTCATCAGCGACTCTCGGCACCGGCAGTGTATCGATCGACATGATGATCACTTGTTCATGCAGTACGTGGTTGTGGTTGACGTTGGCGCGCATCGCCAATGGTGCGCTCTGTATTCCCCGGTTGAGGAAGACGGCCGTCCCCGGTATCCGTGGCAGAGGAGGCTGGCGTCCGACGATCTCGCCGACGAACTCCGGTAGCGAGCCTTCAGCCTTGTCACGGGCCTTGGTGACGACCACCCGCCCGCGCTGCCAGGTGATCAGGACGGTGAAGGTGACGAGCGCGATCAGCAGTGGCAACCACGCACCATGAACCAATTTCGTGAAGTTGGCCGCGAGAAACATCAGATCGACGAAGAGCAGCAAGCTCCCGCCGATCGCAACGACCCATAGCGGCCAGTTCCAGCGGTGCCGCGCGATGTAGAAGAACAACAGAGTGGTGATCGTGATGGTGCCGGTCACCGCCATGCCGTACGCGTATCCCAGCGCAGCAGAACTGCGGAAGGCGAAGACGATGATCAACACCATCACCATCAGCGCGCCGTTGATCCAGGGAACGTAGATCTGCCCGATTGATGACTCTGAGGTATGCGCCACTCGCAATCTGGGCAGATACCCGAGTTGCGCGGCTTGGGACGCCACCGAATACGCGCCGGTGATCACAGCCTGCGAGGCGATCACGGTGGCCGCGGTGGCGAGCAGAATCATCGGCAACTGCGCCCATTCCGGCACCAACAGGAAGAACGGAGCGTTCACCACGCTCTGGTCGCCGAGCAGGAACGCGCCCTGCCCGAAGTAGTTGAGCACCAACGCGGGCAGGACAATCCCCAACCATCCATACGTGATCGCCTTCCTGCCGAAGTGGCCCATGTCGGCGTAGAGCGCTTCAGCACCGGTGACGGACAGCACCACAGCAGCCAACGCGAAGAACGCGATGTGAACGTGTCCCACCATGAATTCCAGGGCGTAGGTGGGTGACAGAGCCTTCAGTATCTGAGGATGACCCAGGATGCCGCGGACGCCGCAGGCTCCGATGACGACGAACCAAAGGATCATCACCGGCCCGAAGAAGCGGCCGACCAAAGCGGTGCCGTGCCGTTGAACAGCGAACAGTCCGACGATGATCGCCGCGGTGATCGGCACCACGAAGTCCGCCAATTTCGGGTCGATGATCTTCAACCCTTCCACCGCGGAGAGCACCGACATCGCCGGCGTGATCATGCTGTCCCCGAAAAACAAAGCAGCACCAAGGATTCCGAGCGTGGCGAGGCCGCCGATCACCTTTCCGTTGACGTTGCCGCCGATCTGCTTGACGAGGGTGATGAGCGCCATCACGCCGCCCTCACCGTCGTTGTCGGCTCGCATGACCAGGCTGACGTAAGTAAGCGTGACGATGATCATCACCGACCAGAAGATCAACGACACCACGCCGTAGACATGTGCGGGGCTGATCGGAACGGGATGCGGATCATCGGGGTTGAATACCGTCTGCAGCGTGTAGATCGGGCTGGTGCCGATGTCGCCGAACACCACACCCAGTGCACCGACCATCAAGCCAGTCCGGGCCCGGTAGTCGGGCCGTGCCAACAACGCGAAGTCAGTCTGCACAGGTCAATCCCTCTGGGTCGGTCCGCGCTGCTCGGTCACCAGCTAGGTTGCCCGGCGACGTGGACTGAATGTTATCGCCGACCGGGCACCTCGCCCCGTGAATACCTGTGAATCCCCCCGATTACGGGGCTTGGACGGCATAGGTTCGTGTCAGTCACGACATCCGAGCCAGACGAACGGAGACAGGCAATGCGGAGGGTATTGCTGTGCGGGATATCCACGGCGATAGTTTTCACGGCGACCGTGTTGGGGTTCAGTCCCGCAGCCTCGGCCGGGATGAGCGTGGGTAACTACTCCTTCTTCCCCGAAGGCCGCTACGACTTCCACAAGTGGTTGTGGATGGTGAGCACGTGCAGCCGCCCCGACCAGACCACCGAATGCGCCAACGTCTCCGCCGTCGCGACGCCCATCGCCAAGGCCTACGCCTGGAGCGGTGTAGCGCAGGTGGTCAACGGCCGGTGGACGATGACCGTCGACGTTCCCGACGGGCTCCGCTGCGGAGACATCTATTACGGCCCGGTCATCGCCACCCATGACGTCTACAACTGGGATCCGGCCACACTGGCGGGCACTTTGGAGTCCACCTCGGACGTCGGCTGCGATAACGCACCCGGCGGCACCATCGCCTACCCGTTCACCCTGGTGCGGTACTGAATTGGTGCGGTACTGAACTCAGCCGGCCGGATCACCGGTGACCGATGAACGCGCCATATGCGTTCAGCAGATCCACCGTCCGCCAATAGGTCAGTAGCGCGAATACCACCAAAGTGCCTATGGTGACCGCGGCTTGAATCTGGTTGCGGTGCGCCCGCGGTGCGTAAACATATGCCGCAGTGACGAATACCCCAGTGATCAATCCGCCGATATGCCCCTGCCAGCTGATGGCCTGGCCGATGACTGCCGGACCGGCGAAGGTCAGAACGAGATTGAGCACGATCAATCCTGCGACCCAGCGCAGGTTGAAGTTGAGTTGCTTCGCGAGCACGAAGATGGCTCCAAATAGTCCGAAGATGGCACCTGAGGCGCCTGCCGTGGCGGCATTCACCGCCGAGAGCAGGTACACGAGCACCGAACCACCCAACGCACTCAACGCATAGAGCCCGCTGAAGCGAAGCCGGCCCAGATACGACTCCAACGGTGGCCCGATCACGTACAGGGCCCACATGTTGAACAAAAGATGCGCGATGCCGTAATGCATGAATGCCGCCGTCACCATGCGGTACCACTGGCCACCGGCAACCGCCGGCGGCCACAGAACGAGGTCGCTCTGCAATTTGGTGGACGCCAGCTGCAGAACGAACATCACCACATTGGCTGCGATCAGCCCATAGGTGACAACCGGTTTCCCCGAGCGCACCACGCCCCCGGCTGCCGTACGGACTTGGGGAATGCTGCGCGCACCCTCCTGCACGCAATCCACACACTGATGCCCGACGGCCGCGCTTCGCATGCAGTCCCCACAGACCGGACGTCCGCACCGGGTGCACTGAACGTAGGTGGCGCGGTCGGGATGCCGGTAGCAACTCGGCGCCGCCGCCGGAATCGGTGGTGGCCAGGGATGGCTCATCGTTCTCCCGTCAAAAGATGCTGAGGAAATGCTTAGCAGATTCCAGGCAGAATCTAGGGCAAGCAGCGACTCCGCGTTACCAACAAATTACCGGTGGCTGAGAATTAACCTCAGTAATGACCAGGAATGGCTACACCGGCAAAGTTTTACCAGATCTTGATGACACACATGGATATCCGATCATGAATTCAATTCCACGATCGTCGACTTTTGCCGAAAGCCCGTGGCGCTCAGCAGGGCGATTAGAGTTTCTCATATGCTTGCCAACCAGGACGAAATCGGTAGTACATTCGTCGTAGGTTGAGATCACAGCCGTTCGAGAACGGGCCCTGAGAGGGGCTCCAAATCAAATCGTGATGTAGCTGAATACACGGCGACTGCCGAACCGGCTGATTATGGATCCAATTGCGGAGGCGTGATGGTAAGAGCCCTTTCAGAAGCATTTTCTGGGGCCCTCTCCGGGGCCTTTTCCCGAGCCTATTCCAAATCAGCTGCGGTCGTTCCGCTCCCTGACCGCTCCCGTCCCGAGCTCGAAGAAGGCATCCCCCACCGCTGCCTCTTTCGCGCTCGTGAACTCAGTGAGTCGACGATTCTGGTGGCAGTAATAGGCGAGATCGATGATGCCAATTCGGATGACTTGATCAGCTATGTGCAGGGTATTTTCGGTAAATACCGCCAGCTGGTCTTGGACCTTTCCCGAGTGGACTACTTCGACGAGGCCGCATTCTCCAGCGTGCACACGCTTAACACCCATTGCGCCGGCCGAAAGATCAGCTGGGTGCTGGTGCCCAGTCCCGACGTACAGCGCACGCTGCAGATTCACGACCCTGACGGCATTCTGCCGACTGCGGGCAACATCGTGTCGGCAGTCGCGTCGCTGACCAGGGCTGGACGAGGCCGCTTGCGGTTGGCCTAGAAGCCGATGTGAGTTTGCTGTGATCGCGCTGGGCCGGAAACACCGAACCGGTAGGCGATCCCGGTTGGCCCCAGAACCACGGCAACGTGCAAACGTGGCAAAGATTTCCAGAACCTGGGCCGTACCCTGACAGTCGTGCCCGATCTTCATCCCGGCATCGCAAGCCTCGCTTCCCTGATAGGAACCTGGGTCGGCGAAGGCACCGGCGAGTACCCGACCATCGACCCGTTCGGCTACGTCGAGGAAGTCACCTTCGGCCACCTGGGTAAGCCGTTCCTGACCTACTCACAGCGCACCAAGTCCAGTACTGACGGTGAGCCCCTGCACGTTGAAGTCGGCTACCTGCGAGTCCCGGCGCCCGACCGAGTCGAGTTTGTCCTGGCACATCCCACCGGCATCACCGAAGTCGAGGAGGGATTGCTCTCCGTGAGCAGCAATACCGTTGTTCTGGAAATGAATTCGACCTCGATCGGCCTCACCGCATCGGCCAAGGACGTAAAAGTGCTGGGCCGATCAATCCGGATCGCGGGCGACGTACTGAGCTACGAACTACGCATGGGCGCAGTGGGTCATATTGTGCAACATCACCTTTCGGCGACATTGCACCGGACGGCCGGGTGACCGGCAGCGGCACCCGGACTGGCCGGATTCAGATTCCGGACGATTTGGCTGCTGTCACCACGGTAGGTGACGAGGACGCCGGCGAGCTATCCCGGGCGGCCGTTGAACAGGTCTGGCAGGCAGCAGTGCACTGGTATCAAGCCGGCATGCACCCGGCGATCCAGCTCTGTATACGGCATAACGGTCGGGTGGTGCTCAACCGTGCTATCGGACACGGCTGGGGCAACGGACCCGACGATCCGCCGGGCACCGACCGGGTGCCGGTGACCACGGATACACCGTTCTGCGTGTACTCCGCCGCCAAGGCAATCACCACGACGGTCGTGCACCTGCTCGCCGAGCGCGGATATCTATCACTGGACGATCGCGTCTGCGAGTACCTGACCGAATACACCAGCCATGGCAAGGACCGCACCACGATCCGGCACGTTCTCACACACAGTGCTGGTGTCCCGTTCGCGACCGGGCCGCGCCCCGATCTCAACCGGATGAATGACAGCGATTACACCCGGGCCAGGCTCGCTGAGCTGAAGCCTATTCACCGACCCGGATTGATGCACATCTACCACGGGGTCACCTGGGGACCACTAATGCGCGAGATCGTCGCTGCCGCGGCGGGGAGCAGCATCCGCGACATCCTCGCCACCGAGATCCTCGACCCCCTGGGATTCCGGTGGACGAATTACGGTGTCGCCGAACGAGACGTTCCCTTGGTCGCCCCGAGTCACGTGACCGGAAAGCCGTTGCCGGCGCCGATAGCCGCAGCCTTTCGCGCTGCAGTGGGCGGGACCCCGCAGCAGATCATCCCGTTCTCCAACACGCCGCTGTTCCTCACCGGCGTGATCCCGTCGTCCAGCACGGTATCCACGGCGAATGAGCTCTCCCGATTCGCTGAGATGCTGCGTCGTGGCGGCGAGCTCGATGGTGTGCGGATCATCCGCGAAAGCACATTGCGCGATGCGACACGGGAGTGCCGGAGATTGCGCCCAGACATTGCGACGGGCCTGGCACCGATGCGCTGGGGCAGTGGTTACATGCTGGGATCTAAACGGTTCGGGCCGTTCGGTCGAGACTCGGCGGGCGCCTTCGGCCACACCGGACTGACCAACATCGCGGTCTGGGCGGATCCTGAGCGCAGCCTGGCCGTCGGCTTAGTCAGCAGCGGAAAGCCGGGCTCACACCGCGAATCAGGCCGATACACCGCACTGCTAGACCGCATTTCGGCTGTTGCGCCTCGCTCTGGCGGGGCGTGAATTGTGTCCACCTACCTAGCCCGTTAGCGTACGAACCATGGCCGACTCGCTGCTGCAACAGCAACTCGATGAGGTGCGAGCACTGCTTCAGCGCGCGCGGGCACTCTTCGGCGCTAATCCTGTTGCACCACCCGGCTCCATCGCGCCACATCCGGATGGGAACCCGGGCAGACCGGAATAGTCCGGCTACAGCCGATGTCGCAGCAGTGCGTCCACAGCAGTGTCGAGATCGTGATGGGTCGGGACGTCGGCCGAAGGTGTGTGCCCGGCGTCGACGACTTCCTGGCGGATCTGCATCAAGGCCTTGAGATAGGACACCTCGGCGGTCAGTAGAACCGCCTCCGCCAACGACTCGGCATCGCTGTCCATCGCGGCTTCAGCCAGTCCCACACTGTGTAGGTAACCACCGTGGCACGACCTGAACAGGACGTGTCCGCTGGGATGAACGGCGTCGAACTTCGGCTCAGCTTCGATCATGAGCCGTCCCCGACGACGCGACGAATATCTCGCGCGGCGTCGGTGTCCTGCTGTTCCCAGGTCTCGGCTGCGAGGTTCAGATTGTCGGCCAAGTCCGCGTGCGCTGCAGCCTGCTGCTGATAGCAGACCCGGCGCTGTTCCAGCAGCTCCCGTCCGGCCGCGCTGAGCTCGCTGAAGATCGGTCCCAGCGAGTCCAGACTCGCCATGATGTCGCCGTGGCTCTTCGGCGCCTCGTTGAGCTGATCCGCTGTCTCCTGGTGACGGCCTGCTGCCAAGCGCAGCTCCTCAGGCACCACATGAATCTGGTCTGCCATCTCGTTCTCCTATCGGGGCGGGCCGGCCGTCACCGCGGGCCGGGTGGGAGCGGGCGACTGGGGTTCGGTGGTCTCGGCGGATGTCGACAGGGCTCCCGGGCGCGGTGGATGCTCCCAGCCTAGGAAGCCGGGGCCGGTCACGCTCTCGGCGGGCTGGATTTGGTTGTTCAGCAGGGCCTTACCGTTGCCCAGGGCAACCGCGTACCGGTCTGCGAATACCCCTAGGTCGCCCGCCGCCAGCCGGTTCGGATCGACTGGTTCTGTCACCGCTGATCCTGGTGCCGGAATCGTGATTCCCTGCTGCCGAAACGCCTCTGCGACTGGCGTTCCGGCGACAGCCGCGGTGATGACCCGGGCCAGCTCAGGACTTGGGGCCGTGACGATCTCGCCGCTCGGTAGTTGAACGGTCGTCTCGTGTTCGGGCCGCTCCGGTTCGTGCTCGTCCGGTTCGTGCTCGTCGGGTGCGGGCTCGTCGGGCGGCTCATCCTCCTCGAGCCGATCCGACTCGGCCTGCTCGGCTGGGCCCTCCTGGGTCAGTTCAGGCGTGCTGCCCGGTGGATGTGCAGGCAGCCCGAGGCCGCCGAGGGGCACACCCGACCCAGGGCTACCGATTCCACCGAGTCCGGGCAGTTGCGGAACAGCCGGCATCGCTGTCATCGGAACGGTCGGGGCCTGCGGCACCGGAGCAGTGGCGGGAAGCGGTGCGCTTGGTGCAGCGATCGGCGGGTCCAGCGGTAGGTCGTCTTCCCAGTCGTTGGGCAGAGGTGCCGCGGCAGTCACATCGGAAGCGCTTGGTGTCAGGTCGTCGTGCACCTCGGCGGGTCCACGCCGAGGGGTCGCCGGCGGCGGGAGCGCTGGCGACGGGAGCCCTGGCGACGCACCTGCCTGGTAGAGGGATGCCAAGGCTGCTGCCAGAGCAGCTTTCGAGGTCGCATCCAGACTGGCGGTCTCCACCACCGTCTTGATCTCCCGGAGTCTGCCCGTCAGGTACCGCTGGAGTTCACGAGCACCCGCCGGTGTGTCGAGGTCTGGGCTACCTATGACGGCTGACTCGACTTCTCGCTGCAGGTCATCGAGAGCCATCCGGCCTGCGGCATTCGTGGTGTGCGCATTGAGTACGGCCGCCACGACCTGCAGGTCGAGTTGTGCGGTTAGCGAATTCTGCTGTATCAGAGACGATTCCGCCACTGCAATGGCGTGTGCGGCCGCTCCGTCTTGCGGCGCGGAGCCGAAGATCTCGGCATGA
Source organism: Mycobacterium sp. (assembly GCA_965279745.1). Classification (GTDB taxonomy): domain Bacteria; phylum Actinomycetota; class Actinomycetes; order Mycobacteriales; family Mycobacteriaceae; genus Mycobacterium. Next base: position 3,278,489 of record OZ257262.1, on the reverse strand, counting down.
GCCGCGTGAATCTTGTCCAGCACCGCGCTGATCAGGCCCGGCGAATCGATTGTCATCGGACTCGTGACTAGAGCCAGATCCGCGGCGGACAGCCCCTGCATCCAGGCGCTGGAATCGCCGGTCGCAGAACGCACCCGCGCAATGGCGTCGATCAGATCTTGATATGTCGCCACCGGTGACCCTTCACGTCGGCGACTGTATCCAGACAGCCAGCCGGGGACAATTCACCCAGTTAGGAAGAACGATATTGATCGATTAGTTGTTGCAGGGTAACAGTTTTGGCATCAACTTCGGAGCGTGCCCGCGTGACGACGTCGATGATCTCGTGCTGTTTGTCGAGCAGGAACCGGGCGAATCCACGGGCTTCCGCGGGTGAGTCGACAGCCTGCTCCGCGACAGTGGCCTCGATCTCTGCTTCGAGTTGGTCAAGCCGGGCGATCGCGGCCAGAGCCGTGGCGTAGGCATCTTCGATGAGGTCGCCGAATTTGTGATCGGCTTCTGCGAGATCGTGATTACGTGCGGCAAGCGCCGACCCAGCTGAATCGAGGGAATCCCCCGATGAGCTAGTGCGCTGGGACATGGGTCGACGGTACTTCGGCGGATTACGCCAGACAACTCACCCACAACTCAGCCGCCGGCCACCCTTCGGATGGCCACATTCGCTCCGAGCGGACCGATCCGAACGCTGGCGCCGGCATGCGGCGCCTCGACGACGAGGTTGTCACCGATCGCTAACTGGACGTGGCCGGCGTGCGGAAAGACCAGGTCACCGGGGCGCACCTGCGATCGCGGTACCGCAACACCGTCGTTGATCTGGTCGTAGGTGGTGCGGTGCAGTCGCACTCCGGCTTGGGCGTAGGCCCATTGGACCAGTCCGGAACAGTCGAACCGGTCGGGCCCGGTGGCACCCCAGACATAGGGCCGACCCAACCGGGTCAAGGCGGCGCGGACCGCACGCCCGGCACGGGAGCTCAGCGCCTTCCGCCCATGCCTGCTGTACCGCACCGCCCGCAACGCGGCCAACCGGCGCCGGGCCCGCCGCCGCGCTTCGAGCACATGCGCGTGCTGCGCCCGCAGCCGTGCGGACCTGCGTCGCAACAGTTCTCGCTGGGCGATCGGGCTGGCCGATGTCAGCCCCGCGTCTGCCCGCGCCGCAACGAGTACAGCCGCGGTCTGTCGGCGGGCTTCGTTGTGGTCGTCGTGGACCTGTCTGAGGATGGCCGCCAGATGCGCGTCGGCCCGGCGTGCGGCAACCAGATCGTCCCGGTTTCGCCGAGCGGCATCCTGGTACGAGGCCGGCCCACTCTGCGCCTCGCGGCCATTGGACACCGCATCGAAGGCCGCCGCCGGGGATCCAACCCCGCCGGCGAACAGTGAATGCGCGCGGCCGAGGAGTTCCAGCTCGTCTAGCACTGCTCACCTTCGACGAAAGCGCGTACCCGGCCGAGCGCACCCGGGGGGACGGCCCCGCGATTTCGGACGTCCCACACCTGTTCAATGCTCATCCCGAGCAGTGCGGCGACGACCGATTCGGGTAACCCGGACCGCAGGCAGGCTTTCTCGAATCGCGCACCCATACTGCCCGGCATTCTCGCCAATAGGCCTGCCCGTATTGCTTCCAGCGCCTTTAGGTGACCCATCAGCCGGTCAGCCGATTCGGCGCCCGCATTGATGGCAACCCGCCACGAGTTCGCGGCCAGCAGTTCGGCCTTCACGCATTGCGCGATCACGGACAGAATATACGTCTCGTATTCGTTTGATGTCTCCGCCGGTAACCGAGCTATCAACGAGTTGAGCGATTCCAGATGCGCTTCGGCATGCGCTTCGAGTACGTCAGCATCGTGGTGGCGCTCGACTACGATCCCTGCGGGGCCCGTCGGCGAACCCTTGCCGCCCACATCCCCATGGCCGGAATCCGGCCCGGTCGTCGCTAATAGTTGAGCGAGCTCGGCGTCCGGATCGACGGCGAGGACCAGCCGCGAAAATGTGCCGGGCGGCAGGCCAAGACCATTTTCCACCTTTTGGACTGTCCCTTTGTGGGGCTTCCTGGCTCCGCGTTCGAGATAGCTCAGCCCCATGATGCTGACACCTGTCATCACGGCCAGCTCGGCCAAAGACAAATCTCGTGATTCCCGAAGCGCCCGAATGGCTGCGCCCGCCGCGGTACGGCTCACCGTCGGACTCCAGCCATTCAGGAATCGTACACAGGTGAGTTGTATATACGTTTTTGTGTACGTTTTACTTGCATGGCTCCAGAATTGTATATACGCTTTCGTCATCGAATCGCCCCGGCAAGCTACCTAGGAGACCGAGATGAACCCACGCCCGTGTGCCGCTGAACCCGACCTGTGGTTCGGCTACGCCGATGACGACTCCAGCGACGGCGCCGCCAAGGCCCGCGTATACGAGCAGTCCGCGACGCGAGCGCGGACCATCTGCTTGCGCCAGTGCCCGCTCGCCGAACAGCGGTTGTGTGCCCAGCAGGCGGTCGAGGTCGGCGAGGAGTACGGCGTCTGGGCCGGGGTGAAGCTTCCCGGAGGGCAGTACCGCAAGCGCACCCAACTCGCGGACGCCCATCAGTTGTTGCAGCGCATCGCGGCCGGCGAGATAAACCCCCGCGAACTGCCCGATAGCGTCGAACTGCTGGCCCGCAGCGAGGCCATGCCCGTCACGCACGTCGAAGCAGCGACCGTCGTGCACCTGGCATTTGGCCAGCAGCCGAGAACGGCTGCGTGACACTAGCGGCCGGTGGGAATACTCCGGGCCGTCCGGACCAATTCCGCGATCTGATCGTCGCCGCCGCGGTCGGCTGGCAGATCGATACACAACCCGTCGCACCGGCCGCCATACCAACTCGCAAGGATCTGCGGCAATTCATCCCAGGTCCCCTGGGGTAGTAGCTCGGCCAACACATCGTCGGACAACAGGGCTGCCAGGTCGCCCCAGTTGTCGCTGCGAACGGCTTCAGTGAGACGTTCGCCGAGTTCCGTCCGCCCCAACATCGTCAGTTGCGTCCGGTAGGCCGGCGTGCTGTAAAGAAAGGCCAGCTCGCGACGCCGCTGCTCGCGCAGCGAGTCCAGTTGACCAGCAGTCCGCCCGACGAGCGGGCGCGCGTTGACCACCAGCATCGGCCCACCATCGGCACGCCCGGCGCGGGCTGCGCCCACGGCGATGGCCGGGCGGATGCGGGTTTCCAGGTAGCGCGGATGCGAGGCGGCCGGGTGGCAGACGAAGCCATCGGCGAATTCACCGGCTAACTCGCACATCTGCCGGTTCACTCCACCGGTCCAGATCGATGGCGCTGCGACACTATTCGGCCCCGGGTTGAAATATGGCTGGAGCCGGTCGAAACGGTAGTGCGGCCCGCGGTGATCCAGTGTTCCGCCGTCCTGGAAGACGCCGAAGATATCGCGCACCGACATGACGTAATCGGAGAGCTGCGCCACCGGATCGACCCAGGTCGACGAATATCGCCCAACGATGTTGCCGCGCACCTGGGAGGCCAGACCCAGCTGAAATCTGCCACCGGAGAACCGAGCCAGATCCCAGGCCGCATAGGCACTGACCATGGGGCTGCGCGGGAACGCCACCACCATGCTGGTGCGTACGCACAACGTCTCAGTGTGTTCCAGCGCCAGCGCACTGACGACGAACGGATCGTGCACCGTCTCAGGCACGTGCAGGACGTCGAAGCCCAGCGACTGCGTACGTCGCGCCCAGGCTGCGATGTCCGCCAGTTCAGTGGCGGCCGGTACGGACGCGATGAGTTGCACGTCGTTATCTTGCCCATCACCACCTGCTCGCGCCCGTACCATTAGCCGCGGGTTGAGCGATTCTCAGCAGGAGGCGATCGATGACTGTGGTGGTCGTCCTGACCCTCGCCGGGCTCATCGCGCTCGTGGTTGCGGTGGTCACCGACAGCACCGCCGTGGCACTGGTGGTGATCGCGCTCGCGTCCGTAGGGATCGTTCTGCTGTTGCGTGACTGGCGGGCCGAGCAACGGCAGTCACGGTTCGACGACGACTCGGCTCTCCATGACGGCGCGTACGACTTCACCGGCGCCGGGCAGTTGCCTCTGAGTGCCGACAAATTCACTCCGGACATTTCGATCGACCCCGACGGACCGCCTTCCGACGCCCGAGCGGACTAGCTGTTTCGAATGCCCCTATAGATGCCCCGCCGCACAATCCACGGCTGCAGCACACGGTCGATCGACCAGGCCGGGAAACGGAACGGGCGTCCCTGGGCAGTGAACACCTCCAGACCGTCCGGCTGTACTCCGAGCACCGATCCCCAGCGCCGTTTGGGTGGGCTGTAGGCCCGCAGACGGCCGCCCTCGACGTGCGCCCGGATATTGCCGGCGAGTAGCCGGTCGGCTCGGTTGCGGGCCGAGGACCGCAGCGGATCCGTCGCCGCCACGTCACCGACCGCGAAGACACCCGGGTGACCTACCACCATCAGCTGCGGCGTCACCCGCACGAAGCCCCGCTCGTCGAGCACCTCAGCCGGTAGCCAATTTGTGTTGGGCCGAACCTGTCCGACGGCCCAGAGCACCGCATCGGCTGACGCTTCGGCTTGGCCACTGCTCCACTGCACCGGGTCGCTGGTAATGCTGTCGGCGGCGGCGATCACAGCACGATGTCCTGGGTGCAGGCCCACTTCCAGGCGAATCAGTCTGTCTTGCACATGTTTCCAGGTACCTGGATGGTGTTCGGTCAACGCGCGCTCACGTGGGAAGTAGAGGTCGATTCGCTTGTCCGGCCAGGTAGACGCGAGGTTCGCGGCAGCGCTCACCGCGGCAGCCCCCCCACCGACGACGATCACCGACCGGGCGGCGGCCAGCCGGTCATGGTTGTCCTTCAGATCAGCCGACACCGCCGCCGCTGACTGCAGCGTCGACTGTCGCCAGAACCCGTTGCTCACCCCTGTTGAGATGACGAGAACGTCATAGGGCTCGGTTACCGACGTGCCATCGGCACGTTCGGCGAACACCGCCCGGGCGACGAAGTCCACCCCTGTCAGCGTGGCCTGCTCCCTTCGCACGCCGTCCAGACCGCGGAACCGCTCGAACGGGATCCAGTAATCGCGGGCCCAATCCGCTGGACGTGTGACACGTACCCCCAGTTCTTGGCCGCTGACGAGTCCCGGTTTCACCGAGATGCCGACGATGTCGAACCGGCTGGCCAGCCCGATCGCGGTCAACAGTCCGCTGTCGCCGAGACCGGCGATGACGACACGAGGGCGGCTCACGGGTCCATTGTGTCGCGTGGATTCACCGGAACCTATCGTGGCTGAATGAGCACTGATGCCGATGCCGACCGGGTCGCCGACCTGGCTCGACAAGTCTTGGCCGACCACGATCCGAAAGTGGTCCCGATTCCGGAATTCCTCGGCGCCTGCTATGACGCCGGCCTGTCCTGGGTACATTTCCCTGAAGGCCTTGGCGGACTGGCACTTTCCCGCAGATTGCAACCCGTCGCGGACCGGATTCTGCAGGCTGCGGGCGGCCCGGTTCCGCTCGGGCTCAACCCGATGGGGTATGGCATGGCGGCACCAACCGTGCGGGAACACGCGCAGAGCGAGGAACTCAAACGGTCGTTACTGAGACCGCTCGCCACCACCGAGCACATCTGGTGTCAACTCTTCTCCGAGCCGGGCGCCGGCTCGGATCTGGCCGGCCTTGCGACCTCAGCGGTCCAGGACGGCGACGACTGGGTTCTCAACGGCCAGAAAGTCTGGACCAGCCTCGCCCATAGGGCCCGCTGGGGGCTGCTGCTCGCCCGCTCCAACCCCGACATGCCCAAGCACAAGGGATTGACGTATTTCGTCCTCGACATGCACGCACCCGGGGTGCAAACTCGTCCGCTCCGCCAGATGACCGGCCAGGCCGAGTTCAACGAGGTATACCTGACCGACGCGAGAATCCCTGATTCACACCGACTCGGGGCGGTCGGCGACGGCTGGCGAGTGGCGATGACCACGCTGATGAACGAGCGCAGCGCGCTGGGCGGCAGCGCGAACCGGCGCGGTTCGGGCACCATCACCGATGCCGTTTCGCTGTGGGCATCACGCCCGGATCGGCGCACCCCGGTACTGCGTGATCGGCTGACTCAGCTGTGGCTCCGGGCAGAGGCACAACGGTTGACGTCAGAACGCTCACGCGCCAGCGCGACGTCGGGCGGGCCGGGCCCGGAAGGTTCCATCGGCAAGTTGGTGGGAGCCGAACTCAATCAGAATATCTATCAGTTCTGCATGGATCTGCTTGGGCCGGAAGGCATTCTGTACGACAGTTACGCCCTGGATCGCGAAGACAACGGGGGCGAATGGCGCGGTTCGATACAGCAGCGGTTCCTGCGCAGCCGCGCGAACACGATCGAAGGCGGCACCTCCGAGGTGATGCGCAACATTCTCGGCGAGCGAATTCTGGGCCTGCCCGGAGATATGCGCGCTGATGCCGGCATGCCCTGGAAGGAAGTTCCCCGTGGCTGAATACCAATTCACCGACGAGCAGAGCGAGTTGCGCAAAGCGGTGCGCAAGTTCTGCGCAGAGAACGTGGACGAGCAAGCCGTTCGCCGCCTAATGGAGTCAGCCGTGCGCTTCGATCCGAAGGTATGGAACCGCTTGGGATCCGAACTCGGTGTGCTTGGCCTCTCGGTGTCCGACGCCGATGGCGGTGTCGGTGGGTCTCTAGTCGACCAGGCCGTGGCGGTCGAGGAGTTCGGCGCCGCGCTGGCCTGCGGTCCGTTGTTCGGAACGGTTTTCCTGTCGATACCCGCGCTGGTCGCCTGCCCGTCAGGCGCGGCACGCGATGCGTTGTTGGGTCACCTCGTTGAGGGAACCCGGACAGCGGCATTTGCCGTCCCCGATCAGGCCGGCGACTTTGTCCCGGCCGCGGTGACGGTCACCGCAACTGAAGGCACCGCAACTGAAGGCACCGACTGCACATTGGCCGGGACCGTGGAACGCATCGTCGATGCGGACGCTGCCGACGATCTACTGGTCGCGGCGCACGGTCCGAACGGCCTGGGTCTCTACGCGGTAGACGCGAATGCGTCCGGCGTGCGACGCACCCCACTGGTCACGATGGACCTGACCCGTCCCCAGGCGACGATCCAGTTTGCCAACGCGCCAGCAACCCGGGTGGCCGGATCCGATGAGGCACAGCGGATCATCAGCCACGCGTTCCACGTCGGGTCGGCGCTGCTGGCCGTCGAGCAGGTCGGCGCCGGTCAGCATCTGCTGGACCTGGCCGTTGAGTACGCCAAGTCGCGCCTACAGTTCGGCCGGCAGATCGGCTCCTTTCAGGCGGTCAAACACCGGTTGGCCGACATGCTTGTCGACCTGGAGCACGCCCGATCTACCGCATATCACGCGGTGTGGGCGCTGACCGACGGTTCAGACGACCCGGCGCTGGCAACCAGCATCGCTCAGGCCATCTGCTCCGCGGCGTTCAGCCGGATCGCGACCGACACCATCCAGATCCTCGGCGGCATCGGATTCACCTGGGAACATCAGGCGCACTTGTATTTCAAACGCGCAACCACCGCTGCCGCACTATTGGGCAGTGCCGAGCAGCATCGGGCGCGGGTCGCTGACATGGTCCTCGATACCGCGGCAGTCGGACGTAATCCTGCGCCGATTGCCGACGGATGTCAGCGCTGAACGGCTACTCCCCCGCCACCGATATCCCCCAATCGGAGGATCACTCGTGATCGATCTCCATTACCGGGGTCGGCCGACTGAAGCCTCTCGTCACCGCCAACAGCCAGAGGAATCCGACTGCCAGCCAACAGAGTCCGACCACCAGGGTGGTTCCGGACAGGCTGGTCCACAGCCAGGCCGTCAGCAGGAAGCCGATCGCGGGGAGTACCAGGTTCAGCACCACCCGGTTACGTTCGCGCAGGTCGACGAAGAAGCGCTTTATCACCGACAGATTCACCACCGAAAACGCCATCAGCGCACCGAAACTGATCAGCGAGGCCAGCGTCGCCAAGCTGAGAACCAGAGCGAACAGCGAGACCGCGCTGACGATAAGGACCGCGTACACCGGTGTGCTGAACCGCGGCGACACATGCCCGAACACCTTGCTCGGCAGGATTCCGTCGCGGCCCATCGCGAACAGGATTCGAGCCACCGAGGCCTGTGACGTCAGCGCTGAACCGAGCGCCCCGGCCACATAGGCAGCAGTGAAAAAGGTCTCCAGGAACTGCCCGCCCGCAGCCGTCATGACGTCCAGCGCCCCAGAGTCGACATCTGCGAAGTGGTTGGAGGGGAAGACCAACTGCGACATGTAGGCAAGCGCGATGAAAAGTAGCCCTGTTACCAGGGTGGCACCGATAATCGCTTGCGGAACAGTCTTTTTGGGGCTTTTGGCTTCCTCGGACAGCGTCGAACCCCAAAAACGACAAGCACAAGATCGCCGCGCCTGCCAGCACCGGTGCGAAACCGCTCGCGGTGCCGTCGCCGGTGAACGGCGCCATCAGGTTGATCTGATCGTGCCCAGACACCTTCATCAACACCAGCACGATGAACGTCGTGATGAAGATGGTCTGAATCGCGATGATCAGGATGTTGGCCCGCGCCACCGAGACGATTCCGATGATGTTCAGCACCGTGACAATCGCTATCACGCCCAGCACGATCACCCACGCGGGTATGGCAGGCAGCGCGGCGTTGAGGTAAATGCCGATGACGAGGGCGTTGATCATCGGGAGAAACAGATAATCCAGCAGCAGCGACCAGCCGGCCAGGAAACCGATCGGGGCGCCAAAGGTCCTCTGCGTATAGGTGTATGCCGAGCCTGCCACCGGGATGGCCGCCGACATTCGCGCGTACGACAGCGCGGTGAACACCATCGCGATCAACGTCACCAAGTAGGCCACCGGCAACCGGCCGCCCGTCGTCTCGGTAACGATCCCGTAGGTGGTGAACACCGTGAGCGGCACCATGTACACCAGCCCGAACAGCACCAGCGCGGGGAGTCCGAGCGCTCGGTTGAGATGGCCTTCGCTCATTGTCTTCAACCTTCCGACTCAGGTGCCCGGCGCGTACGCCGGCGCACCATTCAGATACGTGGCGCGAATACCTACCGAAGGCAGAGCTAGTGCCGCGGTGGTGCGCGGGTCGCGGTCGACCCAGACCATATCCGCGCTGAATCCCTGAGCGATACGGCCCCAGTTCCCCTCTGCGAAGGCTTGATTCGCAACTCCGGCGGTATATGCGGACAACGCCCGTTCGATCGGCAGTATCTCGTGCGGCGTCCACCCACCAGCCGGTTCGCCGTCGACGGTGCATCGCGATATACCCACCGCGACCCCTTCAAGGGGCGCGCCCGATGACACCGGCCAGTCCGACCCGAAGCTCAACGGTGCCCCTGAGCTATCCAGCGTGCGGATCGGGTACTGCTTGTCGGTCCGCTCCGGACCGAGCCGCGGGATGGTCAGCACGGTCATCAGCGCATCCATTTGCGCCCACAGTGGCTGCATGTTCGGGATCACGCCCAGCCGGGCGAACCTCGACAGGTCCGCATCGTCTACCAGTTGGACATGCGCGATCACCGGCCGGCGATCGCGGGGGCCGTTGCGTTGCGCGACGTACTCGATGGCGTCGAGCGCTTGACGCACCGCTGCGTCACCGATCGCGTGGATGTGGATCTGCAGTCCGAGGTCGTCCACCCGACGCGCCGCCTGGGCCAGTGAGTCGCCTTCCCAATTCCGCTGGCCGTGATTCTGCGCTCCATGGTTGTGCAGACCCGAGCAGTACGGAGCCAGGAGCGCACCCGTCTCGTTCTCAACAACACCATCGGCGAAGAACTTCACGCTGTTGGCCGTCAGCATCGGCGACGCCACCTCTTGGACACGGCGGCGCTGGTCGGCGTACTGCTCGACTTGGGTATCGAAGTGCCGGGGGTCGGCGTACAAGGCCAGATTGAACCTCATCCGTAACGCGTTACGACGGGCCGCTTCGAGATAGGTTTCAACGTCCCAGGTCTCCACCCAGGCGTCCTGCACCCAGGTCACCCCGCGGGACAGGAAATAGTCGGCGGCGGTGCTCAACGCATCAATTCGCAACCGTTCGTCGTGTCGCGGCATGACTGCCGCCATGAGATCCATTGCTCCCCATTCACGCAATGTCCCGAGTACCGAACCGTCTTCACGATGCGGGATCTCACCAAGCAGCGGATCCGGAGTGCTCTCGGTTATCCCGGCGCGTTGCAGAGCCACCGAGTTGCACCACATGGTGTGGTAGTCCCAGGCCTTTAGGACAACCGGACGGTCGGGGGCAGCGGCATCGAGCCACCGGGCGTCGAACAGCCCGCCCGGTGCGAGGCTCCCGTCGTAGGAGGCGCCCACGATCCACTCATCGCCTGGGCGCTCGGCAGCGAATTGCTTTACCGCGAGGACAATTTCGTCGACTGAGCCGCATGCGCGCACCGGCGGCCCGACAGACTCCAGTCCGCCATACAGGGGGTGCGCATGACCGTCCCCGAACGACGGCATCAGGAAGCCACCCTCCAGGTCAACCTTCGTCGCGGCGGCACCCCATCTTCGGGCGTCATCGCCGATTGCTACCACCGTGCCGTCGACCACCAGCACCGCATCGGTGTCGTCTGATCCAGTCCAGACGATTCCACCGGTGAACAGGGTTCCGCTCATTGCACCACCATTGTCGGAGAATTCGACTGGCTCATTGTGAACGGTTTCCTATCCGGTGCTCGTGCCTTCGGCAATTAATGCCGGCCGGCCGAGTCCGGACCTCAATCACACCACCTGCAATCACTCACCTGAATCGCCCGCGTCTGCTCCCTTACCGCCACGGTGGCGGTGATGCACCACTGCGCCGTGTTGACCGTGGGAAGCGCCTGACACCGCGGACGTGTGATCGTGTGCCTGTCCGGGGAACGCCTGGTGCGGTGTCGGAACGGCAACGCTTGCGGCGCTATGGGTTGCGGCGCTCTGGGTTGCGCCGTGGCCGGAGTTGCTGTCGGCGTGTGCGGAAGCCGCGACACCTAGTGCGATCACGGCTGGACTCGCGACTAATACGCAGGCAGCTGTGAGGCTTTTCAGCCAGCTACGTGACGAGTACCGGCTCTGCTGTGTGGGGGTTGTGGTCGTGGTCATGTCGTATGCCCTCCTGTTTGCGTAGGTCCTGTCTGCGTCCGAGGATTTCGGAATTGATATCAATCTAGTTGATATCAATCAGATTGATAATCGGTTGATCGGTGGGATTGGCCTTCCACCGATCGGGGGACACCCGCCGACGTGACGGTCTATTTGGTGACGGCGTCGATTGCCCGATGGATGCGCTGCTCGCTAACGGGTCGAGCTGTTCCGAGTTGCTGCGCCCAGAGGCTGACTCGCAACTCCTCGATCATCCAAGCGATGTCACGGACATCAGCTGCGGCAGCCCGCATGGGCGAGAGTGCTTGTAAGAGTTCGGCATACGCGTCTTCCACGGCCTGGACCTTTTCCATCCGGTCCCGGTCAGCAGCCAGGCCATGTGGTAGCCGATCAAGCCGTCGTTGGATTGCGATCAGGTACCTGGTCAGGTTTCCAAGGTTCGCCGCGCCCGCAGCGGTCACAAAGCCCTTCGGCAGCAGCAGATCGAGTTGCGCTCGAATGTCCGCCACCGCTTCGGCGTGCGCAGGTGGGGGTTTGGCGGGCAATGCAAGAAGAACCTCCTGCAATGCGCCAAGAGTCTTCCCTACGCGAGTGACGACGTCCCGGGTAGTTGCCGCCAGCGTGCCAGCCACCCGATCGCGGAGGACAGCGAAGTCCCGACTAGTCCACACAGATGTGGCCGCCAGTGCATCCACCGCCGCGTCGGTGCAGTCCTCGAGGAGCGCCGTCAGCGACCCGTCCGGGTTGCTGCCCAACAGCAGACGAAGTTGCAGGCTCAGTCCCTTCTCGATCTGCTTCACCGGGGATGGCACCGCCAGCCTTAATAGACGTCGGGTACCCGGGATCATCGCCGCGTTCTGTTCCGCTTCGGTGGCGAACACCCGGATATCCACCGCGGTTCCGGCGTCGACCAGAGCCGGATAACCCCGGACGTTGTGGCCACCCGACAACCCGGACACCAGGCGCGGCAGTACCTCTAGGTCGTCAGGCCAGCCAACCATCCCAGTCCGTTGCACGTCTCCGCCAACTGCCTCGGCGACCGCCCGTCCTGCCGACCCGGCGAATTGTCGTTGCAGTGCTTCGAAATCCTTGCCGCGGCCGACCTCTTTGCCGTCCGGCGACTGGACGACGAAGGTTGCGCGCAGATGCGCAGGCAACTTGTCCAGGTCAAAGGCGTCGAGTGGAACCAGGACACCAGTTCGTCGCCGGAGTTCCCGTTGAAGCGCCTCCAGCAGCGGTTCGCCGCTGGGGTTGATGCTGGCGAGCACTATGCGGGCTGTGTCGGGGGCCGGAACGAAATTGCGACGCAGATCTTTTGGCAACGATTTGATCAGCGCGGTGACCAATTCTTCTCGCAGTGCCGGTACTTGCCAACTGAATTCGTCGCCGCCCAAGCGTGCCAGTACTTCGACCGGGATGTGTACCGTGACGCCGTCGTCTACGGCGCCGGGCTCGAAGCGGTATGTCAACGGCAGAGCGATGTCCCCGGCATGCCAATTGTCCGGATGGCCGGCCGCAGCGTCCGACCGCAGCAGATCGTCCCTGGTGAGGGTGAGCAAATTCGGTGTCTGATGGCGCTGCTTCTTCCACCAGCCATCAAAGTGTCGGACCGAGATGACCTCCGCCGGAAGCCGGGCGTCATAGAACGCGTAGATCTCGTCATCGCCGACCAGCAGGTCGCGTCGCCGAGCCCGCTCCTCCAATTCGGCGAGTTCCTCACGCAGGCGGGCATTGTCACGGAAGAAGTGGTGTTGTGTCTGCCAGTCCCCTTCGACCAGTGCGTGCCTGATGAATAGATCCCTGGCGAGCTCCGGGTCGATATCGCCGTAGCCGACGCGGCGGCGCGGCACCAAGGGCAGGCCGTAAAGGGTGACCCGTTCAAAGGCCACCGTCTCACCGCGTTTGGCCTCCCAGTGCGGCTCGCTGTATGTCCGATGAAGCAGATGTGCGCCGACTCGTTCCACTGCCTCAGGTTCGATTCGAGCGGCCACCCGGCCGTACAACTGGCTGGTTTCGACCAAATCTGCCACGACTATCCACCGGGGCGGACGCTTGGTGAGGGCCGAACCCGGCCCGAGGACGAATTTGATATTGCGGGCTCCGGTGTATTCGCGGGACTCCCCGTCACGCATGCCGATATGCGACAGCAGCCCAGCGGTCAGGGCCGCGTGGACTCGAGCCGAGTCGGCAGGGGTGTCGTCGCCTGACTCACGGATTCCGATATCGCGGGCGATGCCGCGTAATTGTCCAGTGAGGTCCTGCCATTCGCGGATCCGCAGGTAATGCAGGTAGTCGTCTCGACACATCCTCCGGAATGCGTTTCCGGACAATTCTTTTCGCTGTTCATGCAGATGACGCCACAGGTTGAGATACGACGTGAAGTCCGAGTGTTCGTCGGCGAACCGCGCGTGCTTCTGTCGAGCGGTTTCCTCACGGCCGGTGGGACGTTCCCGCGGATCCGGTATCGATAGCGCCGCGGTGAGGACCAACACCTCGCTGACGCAGCCCTCCTCGTCGGCCTGCAGAATCATCCGGGCCAACCGCGGGTCCACAGGTAACTGCGCGAGGCGCCGGCCGAGGTTGGTAATGGTCCCATCCGCATCGAAAGCACCGAGTTCCTGCAACAACTGCACCCCGTCCCGAACACTGCGCGACTCGGGCGGATCCAGGAACGGGAATTCTTCGATATCGCCCAGTCGCAGCGCAGCCATCCGGAGAACAACCGAGGCCAGGTTCGTGCGCAGAATCTCGGGATCGGTGTAGCGGGGCCGAGATTCGAAATCTTCTTCGGAATACAACCGGATGCACACGCCAGGCGCTGTCCGGCCCGACCGCCCCGCCCGCTGTGCGGCGGAAGCCTGCGATATCGGTTCAATCGGAAGGCGCTGCACTTTGGTGCGTCGGCTGTACCGCGAGATGCGGGCGGTCCCCGGGTCGACCACATAGCGGATTCCCGGAACGGTCAGAGACGTCTCAGCGACGTTGGTGGCCAGCACTACCCGGCGGTTGGCATGCGGTTGGAAGACCCGCTGCTGCTCTGCTGTTGGCAGGCGCGCATACAACGGCAACACTTCCAACGGCTTTCGCGGGTCCTTGGTCAAGTGCCGCAATGCGTCTGCGGTGTCACGGATCTCGCGCTCACCAGACAGGAACACCAGAACGTCTCCGGGCGGTTCGGCTTCGAGCTCGGCGATCGCATCGACGATCGCTTCGGTCTGATCCCGGAACTCCTCTCTTGGGGATTCTTCTGCTGAATCGGTGACTAATTCCACTGGGCGATAGCGAATTTCGACAGGATAAGTACGGCCAGACACCTCAACGATCGGCGCTCCACTGAAATGCCTGGCGAAACGTTGCGGCTCGATCGTGGCGGAGGTGACAATCACCTTGAACTCTGGCCGCTGAACCAACAATCCGCGCAGATAGCCGAGCAGGAAGTCGATGTTGAGGCTGCGCTCGTGCGCCTCGTCGAGGATGATGGTGTCGTACCGCAAGAGGTGACGATCGTTCTGGATCTCGGCGAGCAGTATGCCGTCCGTCATCAGCTTCACCAGAGTCCGGTCGCTGGCGTGGTCGTTGAACCGCACCGTGTATCCGATGGTGTCGCCGAGCTCCGTGTCCACCTCGTCTGCGATCCGCTGAGCGACCGTGCGTGCGGCCAACCGCCGCGGCTGGGTATGCCCGATCGTGCCCCGGATGCCCCTGCCCAACTCCAAGCAGATCTTGGGTAGCTGCGTGGTCTTCCCGGAGCCCGTCTCCCCGGCCACGACGACCACCTGGTGTTCGGATATAGCCTTGGCCAGGACCGCCCGGTGGTCACTTACCGGCAGGTCCGGGTAGGTGATCACCGGTACTGCGGCGATCCGCTTGGCGACCAGCCCCTCGGCCACCGTGATCTGCTCCGCGAGCTGACGCAACTGTCCCGCATGGTCGCTACGCAATGCCTTCAGCCGACGGCCGAGCCGGTCGGCATCGCGGATCGTCAGCCCGTCCAGCCGTGCACGCAGGTTGCGCGCTTCATGGCGGAAGGATTCGGACACCGGCGCAACAATATCGTCAAGCGAATACCGTCGAGCGTTCGAATTCCTTCGGCATACATTGGGCACCAAAGAGAGGTACCGGAGATGAGGGCGTTCCACGCATGACTGTGGCGATCGTTGTGGGGCTGCTGCTCGCCGCCCTTGGACTAGTGAGCAGCCAGCTGTTCCGGCTTAAGGATTGGCTGGATAAGTCGCCGCCCCTTCCGCCGCCGGTTGAGCCGGACGACCAAGACGATTGATCATCGAACTGCCCGCTGCGGTGCAGTCGATGGCCGTGCGCGGGCCCGATTGGGCGCGTTGGGTGGAATCGCTGCCCGCCCTGAGTAGGAGCCTGCTCGCCGACTGGCGGCTCACCCCGGATGGACCGGTCACCCACGGGTATTGCTCACTCGTGCAACCGGTTCTCACATCCGACGGTGTACCTGCTGTGCTGAAAATCGGCTTTCCTGATCGCGAGTCAGAGCATGAGCACTTGGCCCTGGGTCGCTGGAACGGGCGTGGCGCAGTCCGTCTGCTCGGGGCGGATCCACACCGGCGAGCACTCCTGCTGGAACGACTCCGCACCGACGACCTGTGCGCGGTCTCTGACCTGGAGGCGTGTGAGATCGTCGCCGGCCTCTATCGGAGGATCCATATTCCGGCGATGCCACAGTTGCGCAGCCTCAAGTCCTACATCGACCGATCGACCGCAAATCTGGCCGCGCTACCGCGCAATGCACCCATCCCGCGCCGGCTCGTCGAAGAGGCGTTGAGCCTGAGCAGCGATCTGCTGACCGATCGGGACGTCAACTCCCGGGTGCTCCACAGCGATCTCCACTATCAGAACGTCCTGGCCGCCGACCGCGAACCGTGGCTGGTGATCGATCCGAAGCCGATGAACGGCGACCCGCACTACGAGATCGCACCGATGCTGTGGAACCGCTGGGATGAACTCGCGGAAGATGTCCGCGCGGGAGTGCTCCGACGTTTCCAAACGCTGATCGACGTTGCGGATCTCGACGAGGGCCGAGCACGCGCCTGGGTTGTTGTGCGAATGGTGCAGAACGCGATGTGGTCGTTGCACGGCGAGCCACAACACGACCCGGCCTGGCTGACCACGTGCATCTCGATCGCCAAAGCCGTCAGCGCGGCCAAATTTTTCTAGCGAGCCCAATTCTCTTGACTGAGCCGAATTCCTTTATCGAGGAGGGTCTCCGCGCCAGCTGAAGCTATTGACGTATTTACCCATGTCTTGCGCCAGTTGAAGATTCGCCGGCGACGGCGGCCCGGGGCCGAACTCAGGTCCGAACTCGTGGTAGGGACCTGCTGCCGCCGCGATCAACGCCACATCGTTCTTCACCGCGACGATGACAATCACCCGCAGGTGCGTTGAAGTGTTGTTCGTGCTCTGCGGCCAGAAATCGGCGACCTGGCCATATCCCGGCTCGAAGCCGACCATCGCGTTTGGCAGCTCGTAGTCCTTCTCGGAATCCGGGAATCTCTCCGCCATCAATGCGGCAGCGACCTGCTCGGCCGACCGGCCGGCGGCTGGTTCGCCGAACAGCCGCAACGTCCCGCCGTCGCCACCGTTCCAGGTGGCGGTGACGCCGTTGGGCTCCTTGGTAACCGTGTATGCGGCACCTGGGTCGGGATAAGACACCGAGAACTGCCCGTTTGCCGCGGTGAAACGGGGATTGGTCGTCACCGGAAATCCGGTCGGTGGTCTCCCACAGTCCGGCGGGCAGACGTAGCGGTTGGGCGATTGCGAGAGTTGCGTCGTGACGACGCTCAACCCCATCATGCCCAACACAATCCCCACCACCCATAGCCCGAGGATCGCCACGTATCCCGGGTCGCGCCACCTGCGGGCAATGTACGAACCTGACGGGACGGCATAGCCCTCCCAGTTCGACAGTTGCGTCGGCCGCGACCGCCGCCGTCTGGGCCACCTAGTCGGCCACTTGCCCGGCCATTTCACCGGCCCGCAGCCTTCAGCACGAGCAAATCCTTGGCAAGATTGTCCACATTCGGAGTTCCTAGACCCGTCACCATGTCGAAGCCGGGGTGCGCTCGGTCGACGGCGTTGGCTCCCAACTCAATAGTGCGGAATGCCGGTACCCCAGCGCCCTCGGCGATTTCGTACAGCAGCGGATTGATATCCCCGAGAAGTTCGAGTCCCCGCGAGCGGAGGAGCTGGTTGATCACTGCGGCGAACCCCGCCCAGATCGGGGCCGATTGTGATGTTCCACCGCCGACCAACACCTGCCGGTGGTACACGAACTTCACCCCGGTGAACGGGTCGGCAACCGCAGAAACGTCAGGGCTCAGGCGACGCGCGCGCGGGCCGCCACCCAAAACTCTTGCCTGCCAAGCCGGCCGGGCGAACAACGTCGACGCCCCCCCGGCGCTGCCCTGGGTGAGTGGGATGTCGTACCAGGCCTGCTCGGACAGCCAGTTACCTTCAGGATCGGTCGACAATGTCGTTCCACCGACACCGGTGATCTCGGGCAGTGATGCCACCGCATCCAGACCGACGTCATCGGGGCTGGGCCGATCCGACCAATCGTGGCCACCCCTGCACTCGAGGCCGGCTAGGTCGCCGGTGGCATCGAACACCGACGTCCCGCGCGCTTGGGCCGCAGCCACAGCAGCACGAACCGGCGCCAGGTCGGCCGCAGTCAAGAGTCGGTCGCATCCCCAGCCGATCGACAGACTCCACACCGCGCCGGGATACTGCCGATCCACTTGCTGCATCAGCCGAGCCAGCTTCACGTAGGCCCCGTCACCCTCAACCGTCGAACGGGCATTAACCAGAACGGTTTTGGCGTCCGGCGCTATCGCGTGGATGAGCTGCAGATCCATCGTCGCCTCGCCGCGGCTGTACGGCGGCATGTCCCCCATGAGCTCCGGGGTGAACTTCGGGAGGCTGAACCACTCGGCAAAGCTATCCATGTCGCCCTGGTCGAACCCGTCGAACGCGAAGACGACGACCGTCATGCCCTTGCCGGTATATCCCGCTGCCGCAAGGGCATTGACGTTGTAGGTCGTCAGCAGTTCAGTCGGCAGAAGTCCCTGATTCGGAACGTCACGGGGCAAGATCGGTGGGATGCTTTCGTGATACGGCGTGTAGCCAAGGATCCGGCCCAACTCCGTGACCTCGTCTCCGGCCGGAGCCGGCACCGCCGGTTGGCGCGGGGACGCGTAGAACACTTCACCTCGCGCATTGCGGTAGTCGTGTACCGGGACAGCGAAGGCGCTGGACATCGCGTCCGGCGAACCCGCGACCGTCGCCCAACGCTCACCGTCGCGCCAGTCCACCGCGAGCCCTCGGCTCCGCGCCCAGCTCATCAGCTTCGCCGGCTGTGACGGCTCACGCAGTGCCGCGGTCAGCTGGATCTGGTCACGGTGTGACGGACCGAGGTCGGTCGCCGTTCCGATCAGTCGGGCGTAGGGCCCGGCGATGATGTTGCCGGGCAATATCGATCCGGGGTAGTCGGCAACGAACAGCAACGACCCCAACGTCATCGCCAGAACCAACGACGCGCCGGGAAACGCGCGCCAGGACCGCCACCTCATTCAGCCAACATCGACGAGCCGACCCTCCAGCGTGGACTCCCCCTGTGTCGACCCCGGGCCCACAGCCCGCGGCCCCTCGGGCTTCACATCCTTGACGTCCACCATCTTCCGCATCCAGCGACGCGCGGGCTCCTCCACGAAGTGGAACAGCAGCATCGCGGCGGCCAACACCGTCAGCAGCAACCCGACTACCACCAACTTCTCGACGGATTTCGGCATCACAAGCGTGTATTGCTGCACGGCCCAGTTCCAGGCCTGGTGCACGATCTCGTGCACCATGTAGACACTGAACGAGATCTGACCCCCGTACACCAGTAGACGGGTGGACAACAGCGCCGGCAAGCTGCCCACACCAATGGCGAGGCTCACCACCAGGGGCAGGAACAGCACGTCCACCAGTCCGCCCGGATCGACCATGCCCGACACCGGATGGGCGTCCAGCACGTAGAGAAGTGCCACCATCACAACCGCCACAAGCACCGCGAGGTAGCCAACGGCGCGGCGCCGGCGGTCTGTCAAGCTCATCTCGCGGACGGCCGCGCAGGCGAGCGCGCCGGCGGTGAATTGCGCCAAGATCCGGGGTAGCCAACTCCACGGCGTATAGAAATGACCGCTGGCCAACAACAGGACGGTCGGTGGCAATGCAGCCGCAAACGCGAGGATCAGCATGCTTCGAGCTCTGGTGGCGCGCGCAATCCGGAAGATCACCAGCACCAGTACCCCGAACATCAGGTAGGCCAGCCATTCGGCACTGATCGACCAGGCCGGGCCATCCCAGCTCGTGTGGTCGAAGAACGGGTCGAACCACAGTTGGACCATCAGGAGTTGGCGCACGTAGCTGATCGCGGTCAGCTTGTCGACGTCCTCAGACGGGACGGTGCCGACATGCAGCGTGAAGAGAATCCACAGCGCGGCAATGTGCATGGTGACCAGATACACCGGCCAGACCCGGGACAGCCGCAGCCATAGGAAGTGCAGGGTTGCCCGCAGCGACCAGGACGGGCCCATCCGGTCGAAATAATTCCAGGTGAGAACAAATCCACTGAGAATAAAGAACAGGTCCACGCCCTGCGCACCAGCGTTCAGCAGCGGCGCGAGATCGTCTTTCAACCTCGGCGATGCCTCCCACAGCAGAGGCCGGAAGTGAAACATGACCACCCACAGGGCAGCGACGATGCGAAGACCGGTCAGGGCTTTGATCTCTCCGGTTCGCACAACACTCATGGCTTCCGCCGACTTTACAGCGCGTCGTTTATGTCGTTCTTCAACGCTTCGGCCTGCGTGCCGAAGACTGCCTGCACGCTATTGCCCACCTCGATCACGCCGGCGGCGCCAAGGGCCTTGAGCCGATCCTTATCGACCTTGCCCGAATCGGCCACTTCGATGCGCAACCGGGTGATGCACGCATCGACATCCAGCAGGTTCTCCCGCCCGCCAAATGCGGCGATGAGTTGTTCGGCCGTGCTGTTAGCGCGAGCTGCGACCTTCAGCGCGCCGTCAGTCCGCCCGGCGCCCACCGACCCGGGATCCACGGACCCGGCATCCACGGAGGTAGCCGAATCGACGCCTTCGCTGAGGTTGGCCTTCTCATCCGCCTCGAATTCACGCTCCGGCTCCCGCCCGGGAGTGCGCATATTCCACCTGGTGATGACGAACCGGAACATCAGGTAGTAGACCGCGAAAAAGACCACTCCCATGGCAATCAGCAACGGGATGTTCTTCGCTGCCGGCGCGGTGCCATAGAGCAGCAGGTCGATGAGTCCCGCCGAGAATGAGAAGCCCAGGTGGATGTCGAGCAGATAGGCAACCGCCAGCGAGAGTCCGGTCAACACCGCGTGGACGATGTACAGCGGGAAGGCCACGAACATGAAAGCAAATTCGAGGGGCTCCGTCACGCCGGTCAAGAATGCGGTGAGCCCCGCGGCCGACAGAATGCCGAACGCGACCTTCCGCTGGCGCTTGTTCGCCACATGGATCATCGCCAGCGCCGCGGCCGGCAAGCCGAACATCAGGATTGGGTAGAAGCCGGCCGTGAGCCGGCCCGCAGTCGGGTCGCCGGCCGCGAAGCGACTCAGCTCGCCCGTCACGACACCACCGTTAGGCACCGGATAGCTGCCGTAGATGAACCAGACGTATGAGTTCAGGATGTGGTGCAAACCAACAGGTATCAGCATCCGGTTCGCGAACCCGTAGACGAACGCTCCCAGCGCCCCAGCGCCACCGATGAAATGGCCCAACCCAGTCAGACCGGCATCGAAGACCGGGTAGAAGTAGCTCATCGCGAACGCCACCACCAAGCTGACCAGCGACACAATTATCGGCACGAACCGTCGGCCGCCAAAGAATCCGAGGTACGCCGGCAATTTGATCGTGTGGTACCGGTCGAACAGTGCGGCAGTGATCAGACCGACGATGATCCCCCCGAACACGCTGTAGTTGATCTGGGCTTGATCACCCGCCTTGTCGATCTCCCCGGCGAGGACGAACGGCGACATCGTCTTGAACACCGACTGCATGACGACGTAGCCCACGACGGCGGCAAGTGCCGTCGACCCATCGGCCTTCCTGGCGAATCCGATAGCGACACCTACGGCGAACAGCAGCGGGAGGTTACTGAATACGGCGCCGCCCGCCGCGCTCATGGCCTGGAAGAACGGGCCGATGACCGGTGCGTGAATCCGACCGAGCAGGTCGTCCTGGCCCAACCGGAGCAGAATGCCGGCGGCGGGAAGCACGGCGATCGGGAGCATCAGGCTCTTGCCCAGCCTTTGCAGCTGCGCAAAGCCCGGAATGTTCAGACCAGACTTGCCTGACTTCTTTTGTGCGCCTGCATCTTTGGTCACGTCGCTCATCTTCGGCCGGCCTCTCCGTTTTCGCAGCTCAGCGGAAGCTTAGACCAGGCGTGCCCGACTCACTACGCTTGCGCTGTGAGCACCACATCTATCCTCGCCCCGGTGTCCGGGCGCGCGGTCGCACTGACCGATGTTCCCGACCCGGTCTTCTCGCAAGGCATGGTCGGCTACGGCGCCGCGATCGACCCGCCACGAGAAGTCGTTGACGCGGTCGCGCCCGTCAGCGGCAAGCTTCTGAAGCTGATGCCGCACGCGTACATCATCATGACCGCCAACAACGTTGGCATACTCGTGCATTTGGGGCTGGACACCGTGCAGTTGCAAGGCGCGGGTTTCACGGCTCATGCCACGCAGGGCGATGACGTGGCGGCCGGGCAGGTGATCATCACCTACGACGTTCCGTCGGTCGTGGCAGCGGGACTCAGCCCCGTCATTCCCGTCGTGGTGATGGACGAGCGAGAGTCGGGCAACGTAGTTCCCGTAGCTGCGGTCAACAACGGGGCCGACATTTTGGCTGGCGCGCTGCTTTTCGACGCCAACAAGTAGACCGGCAATGGAGGTCGTTATCCGGCAAGACGGCCGGATGCTCGGCGAAATCGCCGCAAACATCATTCAATCCCTATTGAACCGCAACCCGCGGGCCGTGTTGGGACTCGCAACCGGATCTTCACCGCTGAGCACCTATGACGAGCTCGCGGCACGTTGCCAATCGGGAGGGGTGTCCTTCAGCCAAGCCCGCGCTTTCACCCTTGACGAGTACGTCGGGCTGCCAGCAGATCATCCTCAGCGCTACCGCAACGTCATCGACTCGGCATTTGTTTCGAAGGTCGACTTCCCGACAGGAGCCGTGGATGGACCGGACGGTCTGAGCATCGACGTCCCCTCGGCTTGCGCCGCGTACGAGCGGGCGATCCGGCAGGCAGGCGGTATAGATATCCAAATCCTCGGCATCGGCTCAGACGGGCATATCGCCTTCAACGAACCAGGATCCTCGCTTGCCTCGCGGACCCGAATCAAGACACTCACCAAACAGACTCGCCTCGACAACGCCCGCTTTTTCGACGGCGACCTCGACCTGGTGCCGACCCACTGCCTGACCCAAGGTCTGGGAACCATCATGGAGGCACGCCATGTGGTGTTGTTGGCCACCGGCCGCAGCAAGGCCGAAGCGGTGCATCACTTGGTCGAGGGTGCTGTTAGCGCGATGTGGCCGGCCACCATCCTGCAACACCACCGCCACGTGACCGTGTTACTCGACGATTCCGCAGCCCACAAACTCCAGTTGGCCGACTACTACCGGGAGACCTACGACTCCAAACCAGAATGGCAGGATCTTTAGGTGCTGCTGACCGCAGACACCGTGGCAACCGGCCGGGAACTGTTGCGGCCGGGATGGATTCAGACTGCTAGGTCGTCGATTGTCGAGGTAGGTACCGGACCGGCGCCCGGACCGGTTGACTTTGCGCTTGGTGCGGTGACTGTGGTGCCAGGATTCGTAGACACCCACGTGCACGGCGGGGGCGGGGGCGATTTCTGCGCCGCTGACCCAAGCGCGACCAGCACTGCGGCGGATCTACATCGCCGCCATGGCACAACAACTCTCGTCGCCTCGTTGGTGAGTGCGACGCCGGCCCATCTAGCCAGGCAAGTGGAGGCGCTCGCCGATCAGGTCCTCGACGGATTGATTGCCGGCATTCACCTCGAGGGTCCCTGGCTGGCGGAAACGCGCTGCGGAGCGCACGATCCCACGCTGTTGCGGGACCCCGATCCCAACGAAGTGGACCGCATTATCCGCTTGGGCAACGGGACAATTCGGATGGTGACCGTGGCGCCCGAGCGATCCGGCAGCCTCGCAGCCATTGAGCGGATCACCGACGCGGGAGTCGTCGCTGCGGTCGGACACACCGATGCGACCTACGAGCAGACCAGGGCGGCTATCGATGCACGGGCGACGGTGGCGACACACTTGTTCAACGCGATGCGTCCGATCCACCACCGTGAACCGGGGCCTGTCATTGCGCTGTTGGAAGACCCCCGGGTCACGATCGAACTCATCGCCGACGGAGTGCATGTGCACGGTTCGTTGTATCGGCATGTGCTGCGATCGACTGGGCCCGAACGCATTTCCTTGATCACCGACGCAATGGCCGCGGCCGGGATGTCCGACGGGGCCTACCGCATCGGGGCATTGGCCGTCGAGGTGACCGCGGGCGTCGCGCGCATCGCCGGTACTGAGACAATCGCTGGTAGTACCGCGACGATGGATCATGTATTTCGGAATGCCGCGGCGTACTCCGGTTTACCGCCCGACGAGGCGCTGCTGCTGGCCGTGAGCCAGTCGTCGGTCAACCCTGCCCGAGCCTTGGGCCTACTATCTCCCGCCCTGGTCGCAGGTGCGGCTGCGAATATGGTCGTGCTGGACAACGAATTCGAAGTGACGGGCGTCGTGCATAACGGATCGTGGGTGCTTAACCCAGTTAGTCCCGGCACCAATTAGTCCCGGCTCCTAGCTGGTCCCAACGATTTCCCAACCGATGTTCGAATTCACGGCAATCCCTGAAACATCAACGGCCTCAAAAGCGCTAATCGGAAGGCCGCTGAGTTCCTGCTCTGCGGTGATGTATTCGGTTCCAGTCCAGCCGTTGCTCATGGCGAGCAGCCCGGCACCGTCAATACCGGGACCCATCGAGTCGTAAACCACGGCACCGTGTTCCTGCAGCGCTCGCAGCACCACTTGGGTCGCCGGCGCGTATCCGCTGATGTCGAAATCGGCGCGAAGCCGGAACACCGTGCCCATCGGGACGCCGTTCGGGTTAGTGCCCTCACCGTCACCGGCGCGCGCAGGCCAGGTGTGCCCGGTGCCGTGGTCTTTGGCGATCACGATGCCGAGCATGTGGTCGATGGATCCGTTCGCGAGCTCATCGGGTCGCAGGATGAGCGGCAGGTAGGGAAGCCAAGATGCGTTGGCGTTTCCGATCGCGGGGTACAGCGGCGAGCTCATGTCGTAGTGCACACCGGCTTCAGCGATCCAGGCGGAGCCATAGAGGCCCGCGTAGACGGCGTTCCCCAGCCCGTCAAGGATGCCGGCCGCCGGCAACTCGACGCCATTGGCGACGTTGTACAGCTCTTGAGAGATACAGGTTCCCTCCTGGAACACGAGCAAATGCCGATCCCAGGCCGGAACGTCCGGCATCCCTTCCACGATCGGGTAGTCCGGGATCGCATACGGTGAGTTATCGATACCCGGACCGCTCGTCGAGTAGCCACGGTTGAAGATGACGACTTCGGTCGGATGCGTTGCGCTGACGGTATTTACCGGCATGCCCCCAACGCTCCCCATCCACGGCTGGCCACCCCATCCGGCGCGGAGCGTCGCGCCCCGACCAGCGCCGAGAACGTCGAGCCAACTGTCAGATTCGGCCAGGACAGGTAGATCGCTCACGTCGGCGTGGAAGATCGTGTTCGCGGGCATCAGGGTGCAGCCGCAGAACGTTGAAAGCTCGCCATCGTTGGGTAGCGGGTCATCAGGTGGGCTGCCCGAACTGATGGAGATTTTCACTATCACTGTGGAGGTATCGGGACCGCTGACGCCGATCGCCTGGGCCACCGAGTGCAGCATCGCCTGAATCGTCCCCAGGATCCCGGTGAGCCGGTAGGCGCTGCCGTCGTCGACGGTGACCATGAATTCGTCGGTACCCCCGTTTGTCGCTAGTTCGGTGTTTGGGGTGAAGGTGTAGGTACCGCCCGGGCCCACCGTTACCGCGCCCTTGCTCGGTGGCCGATTCAGGGCAAAAGTCAGGGTGGACCCGGCCGGTCCGCCGGCTCGCAAGTCGCCGGTGACAAGGCGTGTCTCGGGGTCGACGGATAGCTGGACCGGATTTATCGTTGGCGCCTTGTTGAACAACGTGTACCGGACGATCTGGTCCAACGAGGGCGGACTGGCCGCTGCCGCTCCCGCTGCCGCCGACTCGACACTCGATCGCTCCGAAAGAGTTTGCGCTGCAGGCGATGTCGCCCTGCGCGCCAATCGTGGAAGTGCGGTTCGCGCATGCGTGGCGGCGGCCGGCGACCGGTGCTGAGCCGTATGCGGCGGCCGGGGCGAAGAAGCACCCGGCCCTCCGGTATCAGCGTGGGCCAGGCCGGCGCCCGCGCCGATGCCCACCCCGATGCCAGCCCCGATGGTGAGGCCAGCAGCTAGCGCACTAACCCGGTCGATACGAAATGTGATGCTCATCGATCCCCCAATCCCGAAATCGCATTCAGGATCCTCACAGGTTAGCGCCAGAGCGAGCGCTGGGGAAGAGCGATTACTCGACCGAAACCGCCGGTGTTGGTGTTTCGCGGATACGCAGCCCAACGATCAGGCGCTTCAGCTCAGCAGCGTGCAAACCGTGGCCGACTGGGTTTTCTTCCGCGTTGCCCAAGCCCCGGCCAAGTGCACTTCGTGTCGCGATCACTTCGCGGTAGAGCGTGAAGAGCTCACGAGATTTGCGACTCTTGGCCCGCACAACAAAGAAGCCGATGCCGATAGCGAGGGCGGCCGCGACCAACCAGATCACGGCTGTGATCGTTGATATCACTGGCCCCCCGACATTTTGATCTAACACCGCGTTCCACAGGACCGGCTTTGAGCCGGACGGACGAATCTTCCGCGAACAGAGAACCACGGCGTTTGGCCCCGATTCTGGCGACACGCCACGGACATTGATCACGTCACGGTCTCTCTGTGGTGACAAAAGGCCCCGCCAGGCCGACAGAAGACAACACCGGAAGTCGACGGCGTGTCGTGTTACCAAAGTGACAGATGAGGTTTAATTATTGTCTACACTGAGACCTTGAGTAGTCCTTGGGTACCAGGTTGGGCACCGTTGCGCTGACGCCTCTGCCGAGGAGTCGGTCTGGGCGGAAACTGTTCAACCCCAGCCTGTTTCGCTATCTCAGCTTTTGCCAAAGAAGGTAGCCTTGACCGACGGTGCTGCGCTCGGCACATAGTTGACCGACGGCAGTACGGTCGTTGTCGTCGCTTCCCCCTGCGCGACGGGAATCAGTTCGGCTGGCGAGGTCGGAGTCGGCCGATCCGCAAAGCCCAAGACCCCCAACATGATCGCCGCACCTCCACCGAGAACGATCACAACTCGCTTCACGCGGGTGCCGTTGGACAATCCGTTGCCGCTGCTGTTCGTATTGCTCACATCCATGTTGCTCACGGTGCCTCCGCATTGCCGGAAGTCGGCTTCTGTAGCCGCTTTTGAGCAAGTGGACACCGCAAACCTGGAACCACACTGAAGGACGGCTGCCAACCGTCCTCGAGATCAACACCGCGACTGGCAATCGGGTGCAACTCTGATGGGAATCTGCTGTCCGATAGTGAAAATGGCCAATCCAGCGGGTCCAATGGAAAGCAACAGTGTCAGAGGGCTCAGGGGGTTCGAATAGCGATGTTGGCTCAAGTAAAGGTGATCGCCGCCGCCGGGTTACTGGCCGCATTAGGCACGGTCGGGATCAGCGGCAGTGCCATCGCCACGGCATCCGGTTCACCGGGATCGGTTGTGGACGTCTCTACACCGGCGATGCTGGACAGCGATGGGACACAAGGCAGCTTTGCACCGGCTGTACAGGGCACCCAGGACTCAGACGGTGATCAAGACGCGCACGCCACCGGCTCCTTTGAAGCGGTACCGCAGGGCGTCCACAAGTAGTCGGCGTCAGGACTCGTACTCGATGCGGTGCCGCAACTGCTGCAAGCCGGCTTCGATGTGCCGCCCCAGGATGCCGTTGGCCATGAATTGGGTTACCCAGCCGGCCAGTAACCGTCCGGCGATCTCGACGTTGATCGTCATGGCGACTGTCGCACCGTCGTCTGCCGGCGAAACCTCAATACGTGCGCTGTGATGCGTACCGCGGATCGAGCGCCAGACCAGCGTGTTGCCTGAAGCCGGCTCCACGGCCACCCGACCACCTACGTGGATGGTCCCGATATCGAGGTACAGATCTCGCTCCTGGGACCCGTCCGGGTACCGGGCTATTAGCTCGAACCTGCCAAATCCGCCCATGATCTGAAAGACCACATCCGGATCGGTCGCCACTGTGACGATCTCGTCGAAATCACCGTGAACATGCGTTGCTCTGGTAACCGCGCTCATTACCCAACCACCGGAATGACGGTCTTAGTTGCAAGTCCGGACAGCGCTACCTGCATCACCGAAGTGACGTAGCCATAGGCGCGATCCCAGTCGGGTTCGTCCCCGAACATCTCACGCAGATCGATCGGGGGCAGCACCTGCATCCGGATCTTCGCGGGGAACGGAATGTGCGGGAGGTCCCCGGGCAGCAGGCCCCACGGGATACTCAGACTGAGCGGCACAGTCTTTACCCGCATCAGCTTGTCGAAACGCAGCAGCTTCGCCATTCTGCGCCCGTCGTTGAACACAAAGAACGTCTCCTGGCCGCCCATGGCAACCACCGGAACGATCTTGACCCGCTGGGCGTGAGCCAGCTTCAGAAAGCCCTTCCGGCCGTCGAAGACGATCTTGTTGCGGTCCCGCCAGGGTCGCAGCGCCTCGACGTCGCCGCCGGGGTAGACCAACACGTTCGCGCCTTCCCTGAGCAGGTCGGCGGCGGCGGTCTGCCCCGCCCGCACCATGCCGAATTTCCGAGCGAAGTCGCCGATGATCGGCATGTTCACCACGATCTCGTGCGCCAGCGCTACCAGCGGACGTCCTTCCACCGTGAAGTAGGTGTGGTAGGCGAGGCTGAACACAAATGTGTCCGGCGTATTGGACCCGCCGCTATGGTTGCCGACGAACAGCACCGGCTCGTCGGGAACGTTTTCAAATCCATTGACCTCGGCCCGGAAATACATCTGGGCGGCCAGCCAGAAGCGCGGCAACATTCGCCGGATGAATTCGGGGTCGCGGCCTTTGAGTCCGCCCGGCGTTCTCGCCAGGGCTCGGCCCAGTTGGTCCAGGGGTCCACTCACGGCGTCACTACCTCTCCCGACATTGGTCCCGACCGCAGTCGGTCTGCCCTGATTCTGCCGATTACTTGTCGCCGAAGTTCAGCACTTCGCCACGATTGATCGATACCCAGTCGCGGGCTTGGAGGTAGGGGCGGAAAGTCGCGGCTATCAACAGCTCGTCAGCTGGTGTTTTCGGCCGTTGCAGTTCGTAAAGCTGCGGGAACTCAGTCCAAGCGGCCACTGCGTCCCATAGCCGGAGTGCGGCTTCACCGCTGGGCGGATCGATCAGGACGGGACCGAACAGGCACTGCCCGTCGGCGAAGAACAATGTCGGCACTCCATAGCCGCCCGCGTCGACAACCCGCTGATGGTCGGCCATCACCTCGTCGTTGGTACTGGGGTCGGCGATGGCTTGATCGACGAGGTCCGGGTCCAGGCCGAGCTCCCCGAGCAGCTCCCGGGCAACTTCCTTCTTGTGCGGCTTCATACCGTCCACATGCAACGCCCTGCCGGCCCGCTCATACCACGCGTCGAGGTCAGCCATGGACCGGCGGCGCAGCAGGGCGCCGACCCGCATCATCGACCATCCGTAGGACCATTCCCGCTCCCACGGATGCTTCTTGCCCTCCACACGATTGATTTCCTCAAGGCTGAAGAAGCGCCAGTTCACCGTCAGCCCGGTCGAATCGCGCACCTCGCGAATCCACCGGGACGTCTGATAGGCGTACGGACACATCACGTCGAAATGAAAATCGATGGAGCCAGGGCGCTGCGTCACATCGTGAACCTCAGGTTGCGAGCGGCACGGTCGCCGAGTTCGTCGTCGCCTGTCCAGGTGACCGCACCCGAGTCGATCTCGGCTTGCGGGTCGATGCGTCCGCAGGCGAGTTGGATGAAGGTGGTCGAGTCGGTACTCACGACAACGTCCGGATCTTCGAGCTCGGCGACCCGCTTGGCGCGGCCGTCGACGGCGACGTTGATCTCACGGACAATCGGTCCAGTGAGCCGGAAGGAGATGGACTTACCGTCCGGAACGCCCACCTTCTTGCCGACGATGTAGGCGATTGAATCCTCTACCTGCGCAAGCGCGATCTCTGCGTCCACGCCGGTGTCATCGGTCGCCCAGCCGAGCGGGCGAGTGATGTCACGCACGTGAACCCAGAAATCGAAGACCCGGATCTGGAGAAAACGTCCGTAGGTACCGGGGCCAACCGGCATCCAGGACGGCCGCTCAAGATCCGCCGCCGTCAGTGCGGCCAATTCGGCTCGCCGACTGTCGTAAACAGCGCGAACTCTATCGGCGTACGCGGCGTTGTCCTTGGCGGGTTCCTTCAAGAAGTGGGCGGCCTGCTCGAACGGCGGCAGCGATTTGTCGTCCTCGGGCAGCCAGCCCACCAAAGCCGCCTCGATGCTGGTGACGTGGTTGGCGACGTCGCGGACGTTCCAGTCCGGACACAGCGACTGAGCACTCCACTGGGCATCGGTGAGATCGGCGCAAAAGCCTTCGAAAGCGGAATAGCATTTCTCGGTCGCAGCACGGATCTCGTCCAGGGTCCTCACAAAATCGATGCTAGTTGAGTCTGGTATGCCCATATCCCCGGCATGTCACACACGGGACGAGATCTGACGCGATACTGATAGCCGCCGTGACATGCCGACCACGAACAAAAGCCGACCACGCCGGGAGAACACCTCATGACCGCGCAGCAGCCGACCATCATCTACACGCTGACCGACGAAGCGCCCCTGCTTGCGACCTACAGCTTCCTGCCGATCGTCCGCACCTTCGCAGGTGCTGCGGGTATCGAGGTCGAGACGCGAGACATCTCCGTCGCGAGCCGGATCCTCGCGGAATTCCCGGACTACCTGACCGAGGACCAGCGGGTACCGGACAACCTGGGCGAACTCGGCCGGCTGACTCAATCGCCGGACACCAACATCATCAAGTTGCCGAACATCAGCGCTTCGGTGCCTCAGCTGCTCACCGCCATCAAAGAACTCAAGTCCAAGGGCTACAACTTGCCGGACTTTCCGGAGGACCCGAAAACCGATGAGGAGAAGGAGATTCGGCAGCACTACGCCAAATGTCTTGGCAGCGCTGTGAATCCGGTACTTCGGGAAGGCAATTCCGATCGTCGGGCTCCGAAAGCCGTCAAGGAGTACGCGCGCAAGAACCCGCACAGCATGGCCGAGTGGTCGATGGCCTCACGCACCCACGTCGCGCACATGCGTCACGGCGACTTCTACCACGGCGAGAAGTCGATGACGATGGACCGGGCTCGTGACGTGAAGATGGAGCTGGTCACTTCCGACGGCGAGACCCACGTGCTCAAGGCCAAGGTGCCATTGCAGGACGGCGAAGTCATCGACAGCATGTACATGAGCCGGAAGGCGCTGTGCGATTTCTACGAAGAGCAGATGGACGACGCCTATAAGACCGGCGTCATGTTCTCACTCCACGTGAAGGCGACGATGATGAAGGTCTCGCACCCGATCGTGTTCGGTCACGCAGTGAAGATCTTCTACAAGGACGCTTTCGCCAAGCACGAGAAGCTGTTCGACGAATTGGGTGTCAACGTCAACAACGGACTATCCGATCTCTACAGCAAGATCGAGGCCCTCCCCGCATCCCTGCATGAGGAAATCGTCGACGACCTCCACCGCTGTCACGAACACCGCCCAGAACTGGCCATGGTGGACTCGGCCCGGGGTATCACCAACTTCCATTCCCCCAGCGATGTGATCGTGGACGCATCCATGCCGGCGATGATTCGTGCCGGCGGCAAAATGTACGGCGCCGACGGAAAGCTCAAGGACACCAAGGCGGTTAACCCGGAGTCCACGTTCTCCCGGATATATCAGGAGATGATCAATTTCTGTAAGACCAATGGCAACTTCGATCCGACGACGATGGGCACCGTCCCCAACGTTGGACTGATGGCGCAAAAGGCTGAGGAATACGGCTCTCACGAACGGACGTTCGAGATCGAGGCAGACGGCGTTGCCAACATCGTGGACCTCGAAACCGGCGATGTGTTGCTCTCCCAGAATGTGGAAGCCGGCGACATCTGGCGGATGTGCACCGTCAAGGACGCGCCGATCCGGGACTGGGTCAAACTTGCCGTCACCCGTGCGCGTAATTCCGGTATGCCGGTGCTGTTTTGGCTGGACCCGTACCGTCCGCACGAGAACGAGCTGATCAAGAAGGTCAATACTTACCTCAAGGATCACGACACCCGCGGCCTGGATATTCAGATCATGTCGCAGGTCCGTTCCATGCGGTACACGATGGAGCGGCTGATCCGCGGGCTGGACACCATCGCCGCCACCGGCAACATCCTGCGCGACTACCTCACCGATCTGTTCCCGATTCTAGAACTCGGCACCAGCGCCAAGATGCTGTCCATCGTGCCTCTGATGGCTGGTGGCGGCATGTACGAGACAGGCGCAGGCGGCTCGGCGCCCAAGCACGTGAAGCAGCTGGTGGAGGAGAATCACCTGCGCTGGGATTCACTCGGCGAATTCCTGGCGTTGGCAGTAAGTCTCGAAGACCTGGGCATCAAGACCGACAACGAGAAGGCCAAGATTCTTGCCAGGACCTTGGACGCGGCGACCGGAAAGTTGCTGGACAACAACAAGAACCCGTCCCGCAAGACCGGTGAGCTCGACAACCGTGGCAGTCAGTTCTACCTAGCCCTATATTGGGCGCAGGAGCTCGCAGCTCAGACCGAAGACTCCGAATTGCGGGAGCGCTTCACTCCATTGGCCGAAGAATTGGCCAAGAACGAAGCCACCATCGTGGCGGAACTCGCTGCAGTGCAAGGTGAGTCGGTTGACATCGGTGGCTACTATCAGCCGGACCCGGATCGGACTACGGCTGTGATGCGCCCCAGCAAGACGCTCAATGCCGCATTGGACCGCTAGTCTTTCTCCCGCGAGCAGACACCAAGGTCGCGGAATGCCCGGCGTGTCGGGTACCTGAGTGACTGCTCGCGCAAGGAAAGACGACCCTAGACACGCTCGATACGGGCGGGCACATGCTTGTGCCACGGTGTGCCCCAGAACTTGTCGACCAGAGTGGTCGACGTCAGTTCGTTGAGTGAAACGCCTACAACTTGATCGGCGGCGTCGCTTCCCCTTTCCGAGGGATACGAAACGCCCATCCCGTTCGGCAGCGACACGTGACCGGTCTGCATGATGTCCGTGACTTCGACACGGGCCAGCGCAGATCCGCTTTCGGTGACGACGCGTGCATGGTCACCGTCCGCAAGGCCAAATTGCGACGCGTCCTCCGGTGATATCCGCAGTGCGCCTTCGGCATCGCGGCGTCGCCACTCGGGGTTGCGGATGATCACGTTGGCGGTGAACGAACGCCTCTCGCCGGCGGAGAGTACGAACGGGAACTCCCGACTGGTGTAGGAATCCCGATCTCGGTCGAGCCGCCGTAGCTCATCGAGCAGTTCGGGAATGACGAGGTGGAATCGTCCGTCCTCGTGCTGGACGTAATTCCAGGCGTCGTCATATTCGTCGACGGTGAAGGTCACTCCCTCTGGGTGCGTCCGGATTGCCTCAAACAGATTCTGGCCCAGCTGAAACCCCTTGGCCGCGAAACCGGCTGCTGCTACCGCTTCCGGTTGCGAGATGGCCGCCAGCTGCGCCATCGCCCACAGCATCGCGACGGCCTCGTTGCCGTCACTGAGTGTCTCGCCCAGCGACCGATAGAGCAGGTATGGCGCCAACCCAGCCAGCTCACGATCCGCGTGAACGGTGCTGAAGAACGTGAGCGCAAATGCCTCAGGTCCGATCCGTGCAACTGACCGGAGTTGGTGCACGATCGCGGGGTCGACAACACCGAGACGATCGATGATTTCGGCGTAGATCTCGGGTTCCGACTTGGTGCCTTCCAACGCCGGCATCACGGGCGGACGCAACTGGCAGTGGTTTTTCGGGAAGTGCATGGTGAACAGCGACAGCTCCCACTTCTCGAACTGACTGGCCGCGGGCAGCACATAGTCCGCGGACTGGGCCGTCTCGGTCATTGCGACATCGATCACGACGCTCAGATCGAGCTCACCGAAGGCCTCGCGCCAGCGCGCTGAATTGGGCAGCGAATGAACCGGATTCGATGCATCCACCCACAACGCCCGGACGCGGGCCGGATGGTCGGTAAGGATCTCGTCGGGGAAGGTTGCCGCCGGAATCAGCCCGGAGATGATCGGAGCTCCGGTGACGGGGCTGTGGTCGGGGGCACCGCGGGTGCTCAACCTGTCGGCGACATCGTTGGCCACCGGCACCGCGACTGCGTCGAAGAATATCCTGAGGATCGCCCGTGCGGCCCTCTTCGCGAGCAGACGTTGACATCCCCGAATCGCGCGGCGTGTCGGGGGCCTCAGTGCCTGCTCAGCGGGATTGGTGGCCGTGAACGCAAAGATCTTGCGCATCGGTGCCGCACCGAATGTCATGGCCGCCAACCCCACCCGTCTTCGGGTGCGATCTGTTCGTTGCCGAGCTTGTTTGCCAACCGGGTACCAGCTGCCGGCGATCGGGAACAACCAGGAGTGCATGTGCACGCCGCCGGGCTTGGCGAAACTGCCTGTCAGAATCCAGAGCATTTTCTGCAGGTATGACACCAGCGTGCTGTTGGGCGACTGCTGCACTCCCAGATCCTCATATGTTGCAACGCTTTTCGCGGCACCCATCCGCCGTGCGGCACTGCGCAGCAGATCTTCGGACACCCCGCACTCAGCGGCGTACGCAGCGATATCAATGCTGCGGAAGGCGTCCAGCACCATGGCCGCGCCGGTGGTGTGCTCCGCCAGCCACTCGTGATTGACCAAGTCTTCTTGGACCAGCACCGCGACGAGCGCGGCAACACACCATGCGTCACCACCGGGACGCACCTGCAGGTGAAAGTCAGCCATCTCAGCGGTTTCCGAGCGCCTCGGGTCGATCACGATCATCGAACGACTGGGATCTCGGGTGATCTCCCGCAGCACCGGTCGGGCCCGTGTAACACCGTGGGACTGCCACGGGTTCTTGCCGACGAACACCACCACCTCGCTGTGTTCGAAGTCGCCGACGGTGTGGTTGCCGTACATCAGGCTGTCCACCCAGTTCTCTCCGGTCTTCTCCTGGGCCAGGGCGTTGGCGTAGACCCGCGCGCCCAGTGCATTCATCAATGCGCGCCCGTGCGCCCCACCCAAGTGGTTGCCCTGTCCGCCCCCGCCATAGAACCCGATGGCCTTTCCGCCATGAACGCGCAACACATCCCGCAGGCGCGACGCGATCTCGTCAAACGCCTGGTCCCAACTGATCGCTTCATACGTCCCGTCTGGGCGCCGACGCATCGGAGTGTCGAGACGATGCCGCCCGTTCTGGTAATGGTCTAGGCGCAAAGGCTTTTCGCACGAATAGCCCTGCGATCCGGGGTGCTGTTTGTCGCCTCTGATCTTGGCCAACCGCCGACCATCCACCAGGACTTCAAGACCGCAATTGCACTCACACAAGATGCAGGCCGTCTTCTGCCATTGCTCCACAGTTGGGCCTCCATCAGACATGTCGGTTATGATTGGAGTATTGCTTATGACAGATTTCATAGTCAATTGGTGGGAGAGATGGCGAAACGCGACGAGACCCGGCAGCGCATGCTGAATAGCGCGCTAACACTGCTGCGGGAACGTGGTGCGAACGGCGTCACACTTGATGCGGTGCTGGCACACAGCGGTGCTCCCCGCGGCTCCATCTATCACCACTTTCCCGGCGGCCGGGACCAGCTCGTGATCGAAGCCGCGACGCTCGGCGGCGACGCGGTGGCCGACATTGTCGAAAGCAACAGCGCCGACCCGCGGGCTGCGCTCGCCGGGCTGGTGACCTTCTGGAAGCAACTGCTGACAGAAAGCGATTACCGCGCCGGCTGTCCTATCGTTGCGCTGGCCGTCGACGGCCCGGACCGTATCCCCGAGGCCACCCAGTTGACTCAGCAGACATTCCAGCGAATGACCACCGCGATGGTCCGCCTCCTAGTCGACGCGGGGGCATCCAAAAAGCAGGCGCACTCACTGGCGACGGTAGCCATTGCCGCGCTCGAAGGTGCGGTGATCCTGTGTCGCGTCGAGAAGTCCACCCGTCCACTCCACGACGTCGCAACGCTTCTTGGATCCCAGCTCGAGACACTGGGCCACAAATCTTCTTTGTGACGACACAAAGAAGCGGGCACTACCAAACCCCACCTTGGCGCGACAACTATGAAGTTATGACCACGACACAGAGCGCCCAGGCCACCTCGACAAGCGGGATTCGACGCCTGGCGGCTGGTGCCGTCCTCGCAGCAGCTCCGGCGCTCATCGCGCTGGGCACCGCCACCATCGGCCACGCCGACATGACGGTGAATAGCCCGGGTCCGGCGATGAGTTCACCGGAACACCACCCGGCCTTTCCGCATCAGGGCAATGCTCCTCGTCCAGGCACGCCTGAGCATCATCACCATCAGAACCGCCGCGGCTGATCTAATTTCGCCGCCGCCGGCGGACGAGACCGAATCCCACGACGATGAAGGCGAATAACGATGGTTGCGGAGTCACGGTGTACCCGAGATCCTTGAGGATTCCCCACTCAACTGGGCTAAGCACCCTGGCACCCAGCCCATAGTGCGCGAGTGCGGTCATGACCTG
Source organism: Mycobacterium sp. (assembly GCA_965279745.1). GTDB lineage: Bacteria > Actinomycetota > Actinomycetes > Mycobacteriales > Mycobacteriaceae > Mycobacterium. The sequence goes on along the minus strand of OZ257262.1, from coordinate 3,242,293 downwards.
AGCACCCGCATTCGGGTTAGTGCTACTCAGATGAGAAACCGAACTGCCGGGGGCCCACGTGCTCGGGGTGTAGAGCGGCACGAGCCCTCCGTATGCGGCGACGGCGTTAGGACCACCGAAGTAGAGCCCGCCGCTGCCACCGGTCAGATTCGACGTGTACGCGGTATCCCAGACGTAGTCGTTCCCAACGTCACTCCCAACGACGTGTTTCCCGCCAGAGGTCACCACGAAGCTGTCGTAGGTCGTCCAGTTCTGGTCCATGTTTGACGGACCCTCGATGCCCGAAAAGATGCCGAGAGTGTGCAGTATTTCGTGGATCGCCGCGGCGGTGAAGTCGTACTGAGTGCTTCCCACCTGCTCACCAAGTGCCCAGGGGTAGGCGAAATTCCAGCTGATCTGCGCGTCAGCCGCGGACCCGTTAGCATCGACACCCGTCAGGACTTTGTTCTGGGCCACCGTTGCATAGACACCGGAGTCAGAGCTTGAGAAGACCGCGAGGGACGCCGCCAGCTGCCCGGACTTCACCGTGTCTTCCCCGAGGATGCTGTAGGTGAGGGTGACCGGGGTGGTCACCACAATGCTTGATGACAGCCACTGCGCCACCGCGTTCAGTGCGTTGCGGGCGTCGGCAGACCAGTACTGCGATCCACTCTCGTAGACGAAATTGAACGTCACCCGGGGTGCGAGTGGGCTAATCGGTACGGCGACATCGACATTGGTGGTTCCCCCGTATCCGTCGGCGATCGTGACGGTGAACGTGTCTGTCATAGCGGACGCAGCGGCCCCGACCGCTGAAGCCGCCTGGCGCGCAACCGAAGTCGGCGAGTAGGTGAAGGAACCATCGATGGCGAGGTCTAGAGTTCCGTTCACAGGCATCGCTGTGGCGCTATAACTCAACGGGTCACCGTCAGCGTCGGATCCGGTGACGGTGCCGGTGACAACCCCGGTGGAGACATCTGGGGTACCCACTGTCACATCGCCGGTGGGGGCGCTGTTGGCTGGGCGAAACGGCATCACGTTGAGAGTGACAACGGCGGTGGCCTCGTGTCCGCTGGCACCTATCAGTCCGAAGGTAAGCAGGTTCAACAGGCCCATCAAACCGTGGATGTGGAAGCCACTGGCGTCATCGCTGACACTCACCTTGAAGGAATCCGTTGTTCCGGTGGATGCGAACTGTTGGTCGGGCGTGTAGCTGTAGCTGCCGTCGCTGGCGAGCGCCACCGCTCCGTGGGCGGGAGCCTGGGTCACGGCGTAGGTCAACGTGCTGCTGTCGGGGTCCACCGCGTCGAGATCCCCGCTGACCTGACCGTAGAGATTCTGGCCACCGAGGGTCGGATTCATGACCGGAGACTGATTGAACAGCGCCGAAAAGATGCCTGGGCTCGCTGTGGCACTCGAGTCCAGCGAGGCCCGCGGCGCCCCCGTGGCGGATTGAACGGCCACTCCAGATCGCCGCGAAGCCGCGGAGGTTGGGCTGCCGGGCTGTGCGACGGGTTGGCCGCTGAGTTTCGGCGAACCAGATACCCGGCCGGAGACGGCCGCGGAACGCGGCGGTGAACCCGGACGCACCGCTGGTCGCGCCGGCGTATGTCCCATCCGCTCCGACGGCGCGCCGCTGGTTCCGATAGATGAATCACCACTAGGGGCAGCCCAGACTGAGGCTGCACAGCCAGTCGCCGCGGCCACCCCAAGGCCGAGTGCAATCGCCAGTCCACCAACACGCCCTACATACGCGGATGCGCGCATCCACCACCCCCATGGGCCGATCAGACTGCCAGACTAACGCCGCGGCGAGGCTGGCAGCGACGGTTCTACTTGCCCCGCCTCCGGCGGAGGATGCCGAAGCCCACGACAATGAAGGCATATAGCGGTGATTGCGGTGTCACCGTGTATCCCATGTCACGCAGTATCCCCACTTCGACCGCGCTAAGCGTCCTGGCGCCGACCCCGAACCCCTCGAACGGGTTCATCACCTGTGCACTCGCATTCACGTTCGTATCGCTCAGGTGAGTTATCGAGCTGCCGTATGACCACGCACTCGGGGTGTACAGCGGGACAAGTCCGCCGTACGCGGCGACCGCGTTGGGTCCTCCGAAGTAAACGCCGCCGTTGCCGCCCGTCAGATTCGGATCGTAGGCAGTGTTCCAAACATAGCTATCCCCAATGATTCTGGTCCCGTCAGCGGTGACCATGAAGCTGTCGTAGGTCGTCCAGGTCGTATCGGTGTCTGACGGTGCGTCGATTCCGGTCAAAAATCCGAGCGTGTGCAGGAATTCGTGTATCGCCGTGGAAGTGAAGTCGTACTGGCTGCTCCCGACTGACGAGCCGAGCGCCCAGGGGTAGGCGAAGTTCATGCTGATCTGAGCGTCCGCTGCCGACCCGTTGGCATCGACACCGGTAAGGATCTTGGTCTGGGCCACCGTTCCGTAGAAGCCTGGACTGGAGCTTGCAAAGGATGCGTAGGCCGACCCCAGACTCCCTGAGTTCGGCGAGTTGGTCCCGAGGATGGTGTAAGTGAGCGTGACCGGAGCAGTGACCACAATGTTTGATGACAGCCACGACGCCACTGCGGACAGTGCATTACGGGCGTTAGCCGACCAGTACTGCGCTCCGCTCCCGTATACGAAACTGAAGGTCAGGTGCGGCGTAGCCGGACTCACCGCGACGGTGACCGGGACAGCAGCGATACCACCGTATCCGTCCCTGACGGTGACGATGAAGGCGTCGGACAGGTCGGCGCTAGTCGCGCTCGTCGAGGCCGCCACTGTCCGCGCCGCATCGGTAGGGGTGTAGGTGAAGGTACCGTCCGCTGCGACTGTCACCGTGCCCTTGGTGGTGGCAGTCGACCCGCTGTAGGTCAAGGCGTCACCGTCGGTGTCTGAACCGATGATCGCCCCGGTGACCACACCCGTCGTCGCATTCGGTGCACCTACGGTCGGGGTGCCCGTGGGTGCGGCGTTGGCGGGACTGATCGTGACGCTCACCGGAACCGTCGCCATCCCCCCGTGACCATCGGAGACGGTCACCGCGAAACTGTCTGTCGTGACCGATGCGCCGGCCCCGATCGCTGACGCGGCATGCCGCGCAACCGAAGTCGGCGTGTAGGTGAAGGTGCCGTTGGCGGCCACCGTCACGCTGCCCTTCGCCGTGGTGGTCGACCCGCTGTAGGTCAGGACGTCACCATCGACGTCACTTCCGACGACGGTACCGGTGACCACCCCAGTCGAGGCATTCGGAGAACCGACTGTCGCAGCGCCCGTTGGGCCCGCGTTGGCCTGACCAACAATGACAGTCACCGGGAGTACCAGGTTCCCCCCGTGGCCATCAGAAACGGTGATCGCGAACGTGTCGGTGGTGACCGCAGTCGTAGCGCCGAGCGCGGAAGCGGCATGCCGCGCAATCGAAGTCGGTGTGTAGGTGAAGGTGCCGTTGGCGGCCACCGTCACGCTGCCCTTCGCGGTGGCAGGTGGCCCGATGTATGAGAGCGGGTCGCCATCTGGATCGATCGCGGCGATGACTCCGGTAACTATCCCCGTCGAAGGGTTCGGAGTCCCTACCGCGACGGCGCCGGTGGGTGGGTTACTGAGCGGTCTGACGGCCACGACAACCGGCACTATCACTGATCCACCATGACCATCGGCGACGGTGACGGTGAATCCGTCGGTCAAGTCAGCGGCTGGGGCTCCCAGCGCAGCGGCAGCATGCCGCGCGGCATTGGTGGGCGTGTAGGTGAAGGATCCGTCGGCGAACACCGTCGCACTGCCCTTCGCGGTGGCGGTCGTTCCGGAATAGGCCAACGAGTCGCCATCCGCGTCAGCGCCACCGATGGAGCCGGTCACCACCCCGGTCAACGCATTCGGATCGCCAATCACAGCCGTGGCGGTCGGGACTGTATTGGTTGGGCTGATCGTCACCGCGAATGGAATCGCCACCGTCCCACCGTGGCCATCGGCAACAGTGACGGTGAATGCGTCGGTGGTTGCGGCCGTAGTCGCTCCCAGCGCTGACGCCGCGTGCCGAGCAGTCGGCGTCGGTGTGTAGACGAATGTCCCGTTCGCACCCACGGTGACGGAGCCCTTGGCGCTGGATGTTCCACTGAAGTTCAACGTGTCGCCGTCCGCGTCGGCAGCGCCGAGAGTCCCGCTGATCACGCCACTGGTGCCTACCGTCGGATCAAACGAGACGGAGACGGTGGGCGACGTATTGGTCGCGCTGATCGCGATCGTGACCGGCACCGCCAACGACCCGCCGTGTCCATCGGTGACCGTCACGGTCACGGTGTCGGTCTTGTCGAAGTTGCTCGCGCCAACGGCCGAGGCGGCGTGCCGAGCGGTCGCCGTCGGGGTATAGGAAAAGTCCCCGTCCGCGTCGATCGCGAAGCTCCCTTTCGCCGTTGTCGTTGAACCGCTGTAGGTGAGGGGATCCAGGTCGTCATCAACTGCGGCGACGTTGCCGGTCACCAGTCCCGTGGAAGTATTGGCAGTACCGACGTTCGCAGCGCCGGTCGGGCTGGCGTTGCTCGGACTGATCGCAACCGTGACAGGAACCGCGGCCATGCCGCCCTGTCCGTCCGCGATGGTGACGGTGAACGAGTCGATCTTGTCAGCGGCCCCCGCACTCGATTCTGAAGCAGCATGCCGCGCAACCGGAGTCGGTGTGTAGGTGAAAGATCCATCGGCAGCTACGGTCACGCTGCCATTCACCGTTGCGCTCGTTCCGCCATAGCTAAGCGGGTCGCCGTCAATATCGAAGCCGTTGACGCTACCGGTGACCACCCCGGTGGAGAGATCTGGATCATCGACCGTCGCGGTGCCGGTCGGCGCACTGTTCGGCGGCCGAAACGGTGCCACGTTCAGTTTCACCGTGGCGATGACGTCGTGGCCGGCGGCACCGATCAGTCCGAAGGTGAGGAGGTTGAGCAGACCCATCACACCATGAAGGTGGAAGCCGTTCGCCTCATCACTGACGCCGATCTTGAATGAATCAGTCGTGCCAGTGGACGCGAGGGTTTCGTCGGGGGTGTAGGTGTAACTACCGTCGCTGGAAAGCACCACTTCGCCTTGGGTAGGCGCCTCAATCACGTTGTAGGTCAACGTATTGCTGTCGGGGTCCAGCGCGTTGACGGCACCGCTCACGTGACCGTAGAGGGTCTGGTCGCCGTGGGTCGGATTCACAGTCGGCGACTGATTGAAAAGCACAGCGAATAAACCGGTACTCGCCGCTGCACTCTGTGCAGCAGCCGTGGTGGCGCTCGCTTGAGTAACCGACTCCCGGCGAGTAGCGGCAGCAGTCGCCCGCGCAACCGGCAACCGCACCGAGGTGGCTGTCCTGCTTGCGACCGGGGACGCCGAGCGCGATTGTGGACCTGCATGCCTAGCTGAACGACCTGCCTGCTGTGCGGAAGGAGTGGCGCTGTGGGTGGCGCGTGGCGATGCTGCGGTGCTGGCTCGCGGCGACGAGTCATCCCCCGGGGCAGCCCAAACCGTGGCGGCACCGGCCGTCGCTACCGCTAACCCGACACCGAGTGCGACCGCCAGACCACCAACACGCCCTACGCATGCTGATGCACGCATCACGCCACCCCCAGGGGCCGCCTAGACATTCAAGCTATCTGCACCTACGGGCCGGCAAGGACCGATTCAGCAAACCCACAGCGCTGGGCCGACGACTACCCCCGGCACCGGTGAGCAACGATAGACAGGCGATAGGCCGGTCACTCCCTTAAGGTACGAAAAGTGAATCGGCTCGATCGCTTCTTCGAGGTTTCGGCTCGTGGGTCATCCGTAGCTGCCGAAATACGCGGCGGCCTGGTCACGTTCATCGCGATGGCCTACATCATCGTGCTGAACCCGATCATCCTTTCCAGCGCGGCCGACGTAGCCGGCCATAAACTGCCCTTCGCCCAGGTTTCGGCCACGACCGCGTTGTGTGCAGCGGTGATGACGATCCTGTTCGGCCTGTTCGCCCGGCTACCGTTCGCCTTCGCCGCCGGACTCGGCATCAACTCGTTCCTCGCCACTACGGTGGTCGGTACCCTCACCTGGCCGGAAGCGATGGGCCTCGTGATCATCGACGGCCTCATCATCGTGGCGCTGACGGTGTCCGGCCTGCGCAAGTTGGTGTTCGACGCTGTGCCCATGCAGCTCAAGCTGGCGATCACGGCCGGGATCGGACTCTTCATTCTGTTCATCGGGCTGGTCGACGCGGGCTTCATCTCCGCGACCGGGTCGCCGTCACCTCCGGTGGGCCTGGGCGCCGGTGGCCACGGCTCGATCAACTCCATCCCCACTGTCGTTTTCGTGTTCACCATGTTGCTGACTGGGGTTTTGGTGGTCAGGAAGATACGGGGCGGCATCTTGATCGGGCTCGCTACCGGCACGGTGGTAGCGATCGTGATCGAAGCTATCTGGCACCTCGGATCCGCGACCGAGAACCCTGGCGGCTGGCGACTCGCCGTACCCACGATCACCGGCTCCCCGTTTGCACTGCCAGACCTGTCCCTGGTCGGCGCCGTGAGCTTCACGAGTTTCGAACGCATCGGCATGCTGGCCGCCATCATGCTGGTGTTCACCCTGGTGTTCGCCAATTTCTTCGACGCGATGGGGACGTTCACCGGGCTGGCCCGGCAAGCCGGTCTGGCCGACGATAAGGGCGACTTTCCGCGGCTGAAAACAGCCTTGCTCGTCGAAGGCGCCGGGGCGGTCGTGGGCGGCGGCACATCGGCGTCGTCCAACACGGTCTTCATCGAGTCCTGCACCGGCATCGTGGAGGGCGCCCGCACCGGATTGGCCAACATGGTGACCGGCGCGCTCTTTCTCGCCGCGATGTTCGTGGCCCCGGTGGCATCGATCGTGCCGACCGAGGTTGCCGGGGCAGCTCTGGTGATCGTCGGCGCCATGATGTTCTCGCAGCTGCGCCACGTCGACTACTCCGACTTGTCGGTCGGACTTCCCGTGGTCCTGACAATCACCGTGATGCCGTTCAGCTACTCGATCGCCAATGGCATCGGTGTCGGCTTCATCTCCTGGGTGATCATTCATGCGGCCATCGGGAAGATCCGCGAGATCAGCCCACTGCTGTGGGTAGTCGCCCTCGGCTTTGTGCTGTACTTCGCGCGCGGCCCACTCGAGGCACTCACGTGAGTAGTCAACAAGTGCCGGGCGGCGTGGTGCACGAATTGCCCGCGGATCTGCGCACCGCGCTGATCGCCAACAGCACGGCACTTGCGCTGTGGAAGGACATCACACCGTTGGCCCGCAACGAATTCATCTGCTGGGTCGAAGACGCGAAGCAACCCGTGACCCGCGAACGTCGCATTCGCCGCACGCAGGAGGAATTGGAAGAAGGCAAGCGCCGTCCTTGCTGCTGGCCGGGCTGCAAGCATCGCGAGCGGACGGGCAAGCCCTAGCACGCCAGATCGACGTGAAGGTTGTGCTCAGCGCCGACTCGCGACCGTGAGGTCGATTTCGCGGCGAGCATCGGTCAGGTCGAGCGCGATGTCGACGAGCATGTCCTCCTGTCCGCCGACCAGTCGACGGCGACCCGCCTCTTCGAGCAGAGTTCGTGCGTCGACGTCGAAGCGGGCGGCGGCGGCTTCGGCATGCCGCAGAAAGCTGGAGTACACCCCGGCATAGCCCAGCGTCAGAGTTTCGCGGTCGACTCGCACCGGCCGGTCTTGCAGCGGACGAACCAAGTCGTCGGCGGCATCCTCAAGCGCATGCAGATCACATCCGTGCTGCCACCCCATCCGGGCCGCTGCCGCGATGAACACCTCTAACGGAGCGTTACCCGCACCTGCACCCATACCGGCCAGCGAGGCGTCCACACGGTTTGCGCCGTGCTCAACGGCCACAACGGAATTCGCCACACCCAACGAGAGGTTGTGGTGAGCGTGGATGCCGATCTCGGTCGTTGGCAACAGTGCTTGGCGCAGGGCATCCACGCGGTCGGCGACATCTCGCATCACCATCGCGCCACCGGAATCGACGACGTACACACAACCAGCTCCGCAATCCTCCATCAATTTCGCTTGTCCAGCAAGCGCTTCCGGCGTGGTCATGTGACTCATCATCAGGAACCCGACGGCATCCATACCGAGATTTCGGGCCGCCGCGATATGCGTGGCGGCGATGTCGGCTTCGGTGCAGTGGGTAGCCACTCGCACCACGCTGGCACCGGCCCGGTGAGCGTCCTTCAGGTCACGTACCGTTGCGATGCCCGGCAACAACAGCGTCGCGACTCGGGCCCGCATCAGCACACCGGCAACGGCTTCGATCCACTCCAGGTCGGTGTGAGCGCCGAAGCCGTAGTTGCATGTCGATCCGGCCAAACCGTCACCGTGGGCGACCTCGATCGAATCCACCCCGGCGGCGTCGAGCGCGCTGGCGATGGCCGTCACCTGCGCAATGCTGTATTGGTGACGGACGGCGTGCATGCCGTCGCGCAGTGTGACGTCACTGATGTAGAGGTCGTGCGTCATGAGCCGACCCCGACGGGCAACCCGGCGTGAACGGCGATTCGTTCGGCGGTCACCTTCGCAGCAGACGTCATGATGTCGAGATTGCCGGCATAGGCAGGCAGATAGTCAGCGGCGCCGGCGATTTCCAGTAGCACGGTGACCCGGGAGCCGATAAATGGGCCCGATTCGGGTATGCGAAGCGGGTGAGCAGCGGTGAATTGCTCGAACTGAACACGCTGCCGGATCCGATATCCGGGAACGTAAGTCGTGATCTTCTCAACCATCGCCTGGATCGACCGCTCGATTTCGGCGTGGTCCACCTCTCCATCCACCAGACAGAACACCGTGTTGCGCATCAGTACCGGCGGATCGGCGGGATTGAGGATCAGCACTGTCCGGCCGCGTCGGGCTCCGCCGATGATTTCCAGTGCAGTAGAGGTGGTTTCGATGAACTCATCGATACTGGCACGGGTCCCGGGGCCCGCCGACTTGGCCGAAATCGACGAGATGATCTCGACGTAGGACACGGCGCAGACCTGGCCGATGGCCGCCACAATGGGAACCGTGGCCTGTCCGCCGCAGGTGACCATGTTCAGGTTCTGCGCCTCGATTTGGTCATCGAGGTTGACCACCGGCACGCAGTGCGGACCGATGGCGGCCGGGGTCAGGTCAAGCACCCGTACCCCGGTGTCTTTCAGCCTGGCCCAGTTCTCCCGATGCGCGACAGCCGAAGTGGCATCGAAGACCAGCTTGATGTCGCCGAAGTTCGGCATAGCCAGCAGGCCGTCGATGCCGTCCGCGCTGACCGGAACACCGAGATGAGCCGCCCGCACCAACCCGTCTGAACCGGGGTCGATCCCGACCATCGCGCCCATCGTCAGCGGGCCATCGCTACGAAGGATCTTGATCATCAAGTCGGTGCCGATATTTCCCGAGCCGAGGATGGCAACCGGCCAGATCTGCTGCCTCATCGCGCCTCGTTGTCTTGGATCATGCGCTGCGCGCTGTCGTAAAGAGCTTGGCCGTGCAGCGCGAAGAGGGCGTTGATATCGACGCTGTCGCCGCCGATCTCCTTAGCGATGAAGAGTCCGTCCGCGCCGGCGATCGCGTAGGTCGCCAGTTGGCGCACCTGCTCGTCGGACAAGCCCTGATTCAGTTCGCCGATGCTGCCGACGAGCGCGTCCAGCGCTTGATCTCTGACCCGAATGAACATCGCCCGCGCCTGCGGTTCCACGGGTCGTCGCTCGAGGGCGAGCATCAGTCCCAGTCGGAGGAAGTCCGGCGAATCCTGAACGGCCTTGGCGGTACCGGCTGCCACCTCCATCAGCCGGTCGCGGGCAAGCAGATCGCCGGGCAATTCCCAAACTGTCAGCCAGTGCGCGAAGCTGCGCTCGATGACGGCGGCGATCAGATCGTCCTTGTCCTTGAAGTGCCAATAGATCGAACTGGCCGGAAGTCCGCACTTGGTGCTGACCGCCCCGATGCTGGTGCCCTCATAGCCGCGCTCGGTGGCGATCTCAGTTGCTGCATCCAGAATCCGGTTCCGGGAGACTTCGCCGTCGGCTCTGCGTTGGCGAGCATTTGGCTGGCGAGCTTTTGGCTGGCGAGGTTTGGGGTTGTCTTTCTGGGCCATCAGATTCTCATTTCCCTCTTGACTCTGTAACGATCACTACATTACCGTAGTAGTCACTACAGAACAAGCCCGGCCCTGGGCTCACGAAGAAATGAGACGGCAGTGACTGACTCTCCCCACTACGACGTAGCGATCATCGGCTACGGACCGGTCGGCGCAACCGCAGCCAACCTCCTGGGCCGCCTCGGGCTCCACGTTCTTGTGGTGGAACGCGATCCGGATGTGTATGCCCGGGCACGGGCAATTTCGATTGACGAAGAAGTCCTGCGGGTCTGGCAGTCGGCCGGCCTGGCCGAACGCCTGCAACAAGACATGCTGCCCGGCCGGCCCATCACGTTCGTCGGAGCTGACCGCCTTCCCTTCTTCACTTGGATCATCGGCTCGAAGAACGCGGGGCATCCGCCGCAGCAGTTCATCTATCAACCCGCGGTGGACGGCGTGCTGCGCGAAGGAGTGCAGCGCTTCCCCAACGTCGAGGTACTCGTTGAGCACGAATGCCTCCGCCTGGTGCCAGATGCCGACGGGGTCGAGTTGATGCTGGCAGACCTAGCGACCGACACCTTCAAGCGCTTTCACGCCTCCTACGTGATCGCCGCCGACGGCGGATCCTCGCCGACTCGGGGTCAGCTTGGTGTCGGCTACACCGGCCGCACCTACGGTGAGCGTTGGATCGTCATCGACACCAAGGTCATCAAGGATTGGGACGACCACGATCGGCTGCGGTTCCACTGCAACCCCGCCCGGCCGACCGTCGATTGCCCAACCCCACTTGGGCATCACCGCTGGGAGTTTCCGATCCGGGCCCATGAGGACGAGCAGAAGATGTCCAGCCACGAAGAGGTCTGGAAGATCCTCAACGCGCAGGGCATCACCGAAGAAAACGTCGAGATCCTGCGCGCCGTCGTCTACAGCCATCACGTCCGTTTCGCGGACCGGTGGCGGGTCGGACGGATCTTCCTGGCCGGAGACGCCGCGCATGCCATGCCGCCGTGGCTCGGCCAAGGCATGTCAGCCGGAGTGCGCGACGTCGCAAACCTCAGCTGGAAGCTCGCCGCCGTGCTGCGCGGCCAGGCCCCCGATGCACTGCTCGATTCGTATCAGACCGAACGCCTACCGCACGTCGCCGAAGTGACACGCCGCGCGGTCATGATGGGCCGGCTCATCACCGAACGCCACCGCGCTGTCGCCACGGTGCGCGACCGCATTCTGCGCAGACTGACCCGCCACGCCCGCGCCGTGGATCTGCTGGAGAAATACTGTTGGATTCCCGATGCGCATTACGCGGCAGGCTATTTCGTCGGATCCAGCCCAGCAGTCGGCTGGCAATTGCCGCAGCCCTGGGTACTCGACCTCAAGGGATCCGTCGCGCGCCTCGATGACGTGATGGGTCATCAATGGACACTGCTGCATACCGGAACGCTGCCCGCTGGCGCGCGAGCGTGGATCGAGATCGGCTTGCCGACCATCCGAATCGAGGGCCCCAATTTCGTCTGCGAATCCGAGGCGATTCGCGATACGGGCGGAACCCTCATCGAATGGCTCAACGACATGAAGACGTCCGCCGTCGTCGTGCGGCCAGACGGATTCGTCTACGCCGCAAGTGCACCGGGTCAGCCGCTGCCCACGCCGCCCTCCGGATTGCTGCATTACGCACCGTCAGCTGAACCGAACAGAACTGGAGTTCCCGCATGACCGTCACCACCATGACCGAGCGCACCGTCAGCGTCGCGGGCAAATCGATCTTCTTCGCCGAGAAAGGGGCCGGAACCCCCGTAGTCATGCTGCACGGGGGCGGACCCGGCGCCTCGGGGGTGTCCAACTATTCCCGCAATATCGACGCGCTTGCCGAGTCCTACCGGGTCATCGTTCCCGATATGCCGGGGTACGGACGGTCGGCAAAGTACGTCGACCATACCGATCCGTTCGGCTACCTCGCCGATACGATTCGCGGTCTGCTCGACGAATTGGGCATCCCGACAGCACATCTCATCGGCAATTCGTACGGCGGTGCTGCGGCACTGCGGTTAGCCCTGGACACTCCGCGGCGTGCCGGCAGACTGGTATTGATGGGTCCCGGTGGTATCGGTACCACTCGTGGACTGCCCACCGATGGGTTGAAGACCCTGCTGTCCTATTACGGCGGTAGCGGACCTAGCCGCGACAAGCTCGCGGCATTCATCCACACCTACCTGGTCTACGACGGATCCGCGGTGCCGGATGACCTGATCGACCTTCGCTATCAGGCTTCCATCGATCCGGAGGTGGTAGCCAATCCGCCACTGCAACGGCCTTCCGGGCTTCGCACCCTGTGGCGGATGGACCTCACCCGCGATAAGCGTCTCAAGCAGCTGCCCAACCCCGCCTTGGTGCTGTGGGGCCGCGATGACAAGGTCAACCGCCCCTCCGGCGGGCCGTTGTTGGCGAATCTGTTGCCCAACGCCGAACTCGTGATGACCTCGAGCACCGGGCACTGGATGCAATGGGAACGCGCCGACCTATTCAACGATCTGGTGTCCGAATTCCTCTCCCCCACATCGAAACTGGTGACCTCATGAGCAACACCGATGCCTGCGTCTTTGGGAAGGTACACCTCGGCTACGTCGTGATCGAGACAGAGAAGTTCTCTGATTGGCGGCGCTTTGGCCGCGACGCCATCGGCATGCATCTCGACGACGCCCTGCCGGACGTGATGCGTTTCCGCCTCGACGACAACGAGTGCCGTTTCCTACTGCAACGCGGTCCTGCCGAAGACACCACGGCACTGGGATGGGAACTCGACGATCACGCCACATTCGAGACGATCGAGGCGCGAATCCGAAGCCACGGAGTCCCCATCCAGGCAGGCTCCGAGGAGGACGCCGCACTCCGCGGTGTCGAGAGGTTCATTCGGTTCCCCGGACCCAATGGCCTGACGCAGGAGATCTACGTCAGCGCCCGCAACGGATCCGAGCCGTTGCAGGTGGCCAACCCCGGCGGTTTCGTCACCGGAGTCCATGGCATGGGCCACGTCGCGATCGCCACCAAGAAGCCGCATGAGATGCGCGGTTACTACAGCACGGTTTTCGATGCCCGCTTGACGGACTACATCGATGAGACGATCAACGGCGTCAAGTTCAAGATCCGCTTTCTGCGAGTCAACGAACGCCATCACACCGTGGCGATCGCGGCGACTACACGGTTGCCACTCAATCCGATCCGCACCCGAATCCAGCACTGCAACGTCCAGGTGGCCGACCTCGACGACATGACGCGCTCCTATCAACGCGTCAAGGAACTCGGATTCGACATGGCTCTGTCGATCGGTCAGCACACCAACGACAAGGAGCTCTCGTACTACGCCGTCACCCCTTCGGGTTTTGAGTGGGAGCTCGGATGGAACCCGATCGTCGTCGACGAATCAACGTGGGAACCAACCACTCACCAGGGCATCAGCATCTGGGGTCACACGCCGGAAGGGCAAACCATCGTTGACGCCTTCCAGCGATTCAAGGCCGGAGCTCAATCGGTTCTGCAGCGAGAGGACACCGTTCCCGCGCTTGCCGGTGCCGGGATCGGTGACTTCTGAAGCAGGCTAGGAGGCGGCGCGAGCCAATCGCTCCGCGCGACGGCGAGCCTGCTCTTCAGGATCGGGCACGGGCACCGCGGCGATGAGCCGGGCTGTATACGCCTCGGATGGTCGATTCAGCACGGCTTCGGCGGGGCCGCACTCAACGAGCTTGCCGGATTGCATGACCGCAATACGGTCGGACAGCTCCTCGACGACAGCCAGATCGTGGCTGATGAACAGGCAGGCGAAGCCGTGTTCGGCCTGGATCTCACGCAGCAGTTGCAACACCTTCGCCTGCACCGAGACATCGAGTGCCGATGTCGGTTCGTCGGCGATCACCAACGCCGGTTCCAGAGCCAAAGCCCGCGCGATACCGACTCGCTGCCGCTGGCCCCCGGACAGCTGATGTGGGTAGCGGTTGCGCAGTTTGCGGGACAGATCGACCTGGTCGAGCAGTTCCTCCACCTTGGCCTGCCGCGCGTCTTTGGACAGCGACGTGTGCAACGCGAGCGGCTCGGCGATCGCCTGGCCGATGGGCCAGCGCGGATTGAGCGAGGAACCCGGATCCTGGAAAACCACGCCAATTTGCTTGCGTGGACCACGCAGGCCGCGCTGAGAAAGTTCGGTGATGTTGGTGCCGGCCAGGTAGACCGATCCCGAGGTCAGCTTCACCAGACCGATCGCAGCCTTACCCAATGTCGACTTGCCAGAACCGGATTCGCCGACCAGCCCGACCACTTCACCGGGGGCAACGTCGAGGCTCACGGTGTCAACAGCACGGAAGGTGCTCTTGGCCCCGGACTTGAACTCGATCGTGGCATCGCGCAGGGACAGCGCTGGCTCCACGACGGGCGGCGGTTCCGGCGCGGCTGCCACGTCCGAGACTTCCAATTGCCCAGTTCCCAAGTGCGGCACCGCACCGAGAAGTGACTTCGTATACGGGTGCTGCGGATCGCCGAACAGGGTCGCCGAGTCAGCGGATTCCACCACCAGGCCGTCCTTCATCACCATGATCCGATCGGCCAGGTCGGCGACCACACCCATGTCGTGTGTGATGAGCAGGATGGCGGCGTCGACGCGGGCCCGTAGGTCGCGGATCAGGTCGAGGATCTCGGCCTGGACGGTGACGTCCAGCGCAGTGGTCGGCTCGTCGGCGATGAGCAGCTTCGGGTCACAGGCGAGCGCTTGGGCGATCATGGCGCGCTGCCGCTGTCCGCCGGAGAGCTGATGTGGGTAGTAGTCCACCCGTTTGGCGGGCTCGGGCATGTCAACGAGGTCCAGCAACTCGACCGCGCGGGCTTTGGCCTCCTCTGCTGACATGTCGTTGTGCATGCGAATGGCTTCGACGATCTGCCAACCCACGGTGTAGACGGGATTGAAGGCCGTCATCGGCTCTTGAAAGACCACGCCGACCTGGCCGCCACGAATCTCGGTGAGGGTCTTCTCGTCGGCGTTGGCGAGCTCGGTTCCGTTGAGCCGGATGCTGCCGGACAGCCGCGCGTTAGCGGCCAGCAGCCCTGGCACGGACATCGCGAGTGTCGACTTGCCCGAGCCTGATTCGCCGACCAAGGCGAGAACCTCACCCTGCTCCAGCTTGAGGTCGATCCCGCGAACCGCTGGTATCCACTTCTTGTCGACGGAGAACTCGATGTTGAGTCCGGCGACCCGGAGCAGTGGTTCAGCCCTCGTCGGTTCAGCCTTCGCTGGTTCAGCCTTCGCTGGTTCAGCCATGTCAACGCCGCTTCGGGTCGAGGGCGTCGCGCAGTGCGTCGCCGAGGAGGATGAAGCCCAGGACCGTCACCGACAGGAACAATGCCGGGAAGAACAGCAGATGCGGCGAGCTTCCGATCAACGATTGCGCGACGTTGATCTGCAGGCCCCACGAGATTTCGGGAGCCTGCAGCCCGATGCCCAAGTAGGTCAAGGCAGCCTCCGCCGAGATGAAGGTGCCCACCGCGATCGTCGCGTAAATCAGCACGGGCGCAAGCGCGTTGGGCAGGATGTGACGGACCAGGATCCGGCCGGACGACGCGCCCAGGGCTTGGGCGGCCAGTACATAGTCCGCTTCGCGAATCGACACCACCGACGAACGCACCAGGCGCATCGCCGTCATCCAGCCGAACACGACAAGGGCCAGGGACACCGTCCACACCGAACGTTGCGCGGTCACCGTCAAGAGAATCAAGGCCCCGAGAAACAGCGGGATACCGAAGAAGACATCGGTGACGCGGGCCAGCACTGAATCGGCCCAACCGCCGAAGTATCCCGCGAGCGATCCAACGAGGACTCCGATGATCAGCACACCGATGACGGCCAGCACACCGATCGCCACCGAGGTTCGCGCGCCATAGATGACATTGGAGTAGTAGTCGCAGCCTTGCAGATCCATGCCGAACCAATGTGCAGCGCTAGGTGATTGGCGAGACATGGATAGATCGCAGTCGGTCGGATCGGCACCGAGGGCGAACACCGAAGGGAGCAGGGCCATCAGGACCATGATCACCATGATGGTCAGTCCGACCAGGAACAGCGGGTTGGTCCGCAGGTACTTCCAGGCGTCTGCCCAGACGCTGGATTGCCCGACCAGTTCTTCGGCTTCGATCCCGGGGGGTTCAGTCATAGCGGATCCTCGGATCGATCACGGCGTAGAGCATGTCCACGACCAAATTGAAGAAGATGTAGAAGAACACCATCAGCGTCACGATGCCGACGACCACCGGCCCCTGCTGGGAGCGCACCGCATCGAAGATGGCGCGGCCCAGGCCCGGCAGGTTGAACACCGACTCGGTGACGATCGCCCCGCCCAGCAGGGACCCGATATCGGCCCCGATGAAGGTGACGACGGGAATCAGGCTGTTGCGGAAGGCATGCCGCAGGATGATCCTGGTCCGGCCGACACCTTTGGCGCGGGCGGTGCGGATGAAGTCGGCTGAAAAGGATTCCAGCATGGCAGATCTGGTCAACCTCGCCACATACGCCATGGACAGCGACGCCAGCACAAGACCGGGAAGCAGGTAGCTGACCCAACCGTCGGCCACCCCGGCGATCGGAAAAATGCCGAGTTTGAAACCGAAGACGAACTGCGCGAGGAACCCGAGCACGAAGACGGGGATCGACACCAGCAGGGTGGTGGACACCAGAACTAGGTTGTCGAAGTAAGAGTTTCGCCGCAGCGAGGCCAGGATGCCAGCGGTGATACCGAACAGGGCCTCGAAGATGATGGCCACAATGGTGAGTTTGACCGTCACCGGGAGACGTTGGCTGATGATCTCCAGCACCGGGCGTCCGGAGAAGTCCTGGCCGAAGTTACCGTGCAGCAGGCCCCAGATGTACTTGCCGTACTGGACGACGAACGGATCGTCGAGGTTGTAGTTCGCGCGAATCTGCGCCTGAACGGCAGGGCTGAGCGGACGATCGCCGGCCAGTGCGCGAACCGGATCGCCCGGCAGCAGATACACCATCGCGTAGATCAGCAGCGAGGCGCCGATCAGAACCGGGATGGTCAGCAGCAGGCGGCGGAAGACGTAGCGCGTCATGGGCTTATCACTGGTTGGCTTATCACCGGATCACACCGCCTTCCCGTCGACGATGACGTCTTCCAGAACGACGTCGTTGCGGATGTCGTAGTGCAAGTTGGACACCCGCTTGCTCCAGACGGTCTGGTCCATGCCGTAGAAGACCGGCGTACCGGGAAGGTCATTGACCAGGATGTCCTCGGCATGCTGGTAGGCCTTATTCGCGTCGGCGATGTCGTGGGCCCGATTGCCGGCCGCCAATGCCGCATCGAACTTCGGGTTGCTGTAGAAGGTGGTGTTAGACCCGGCCGGGGCCAGTGCGGCAGTGGCGTATTGGGTGGCGAGAAAGTTCTCAATCGACGGGTAGTCCATGATCCAGGCCAACCGGAACGGTCCGGTCATTTCCTTGGCATCTCTTTTGGAGAGAAACTCATTGAACTGGAGGTTGCCGCGGAGCTTGTAGGTCAGTCCGATCTTGCGAAACATGTTGGCAACAGCGGTCATCCAGCCATCGTGGCCGGCGCCGGCGTTGAACCAGATCTCAACGGGCTTGGTGGTGTCGAAGTTGGCTTCGGCGAGTAGTTTCTTGGCTTCGTCGGGGTGGTACTCGCACCACTTGCCGCACGCGTTGGCCCGGTAGCCGACGACGGTGGGAGGGGCGAAGGAGTCGGCCGCTACCCGGGTGCCGAGGAAGATCGCGTCGACAATGGCCTTGCGGTCGATCGCCATGGACAGTGCGCGTCGCACGCGGACGTCGGCGTAGCGCGGGTCGTACATCGGAAAGCCGAGAGTGGTGATGTCCGGGCTGGCCTGCTCCATGTAGCGATCTTTGAAGACGTCCTTGGCACTGGCATACGCGTCGGGTGGCAGGTTCTTGAGGATGTCGAGGTTGCCTGCGAGAACGTCGGTGTAGCCGGTGGACAACTCGGTGTACATCCGCATGACCACGCCCTTGGACTTGGCCTTGCCCTTACCCGCATAGTTGTCGTAACGGGTCAGAGTCATGCCGTGGCCGGGCACCCATTCGCTATCCGACTTGAACGGGCCTTGGCCGATCGGCTTCTTGCCGAAGGCCACCGGATCCTTGTAGAAAACCTCGGGCAGCGGGTCGAATGCGCTGTAGCCCAACGTCACCGGGAAGATGGCGAAAGGTTCGGCGAGGGTGACGTTGATGGTGACGGGGTCCGGGGCGCTGAGGCCGACCATCTTGGTGGCCGCCGGTTTGCCGCCCTGATCGGCTTGCAGCGCGTCATAGCCCGCGATGTTGGAGAAGAAGTAGGACGCGCCCTGCGCATTGGTACTCAGGGCGGTGTAATTCCAGGCCTTCACATAGGACTCCGCTGTCACGGCGGTGCCATCGTGGAACGTCCAGCCCGGCTTGAGCTTGATCAGCCAGTGCACATTGTCGGGAGACGTGACCGATGCGGCCGCACCGTCGTAGGTAACGGCCTTGGTCTTCACGTCGAAGGTGATGAGCGGAGTCCAGACCGCTTCGATGATCTTCGAGCCCTCGGTCTCAGTGGTGTTGCCCGGCACCAACGGACGCTGCGGCTCTCCGAGGTACACGCTGAACATGCCCGGCGGGGTCGGGGGGGCCGATGAGCAGCCGGTGAGGCCGGCAACCGTCAGCACCACTATGCACAGCAGGTTCGTCAGCCGGCTACGGCGCCTCATACCCGACATCGCGTCGCCCCCTTCCCGCGCGCACAGCATCGGGGTATCCCCTATCCGGGGACCCCCGATCGGAACGCGGACTGCGTCCTTACGCTGTGACTACTTATTGCTCCCGGGCCGAGCGTTCGGTGCCGGCTGTGCCTTGGTCGTGGGCTCGAACTTGCCGCCCTTTTTGGGGTCGTACGTGGCCATGATGGTGCCTTTCGGTAGTGCCTACCACCTCACGGTATCCGAGGAGCAGCGCAGGAGGTGCGATAACGGTGAAGCCATCGTTAAGTTCTGGTTGCCGAGTCCGGGCAGCCCGATACCGCTATCTCTTGACGCAGCGAAACCCGATGTGGCTCATGCCGGTATCGATCATTTGTGGACGGCGGGCAGCAGGTCGGTAGCGCAAGCAGTAGTTGTCGGCACACAAGAATGAGCCGCCTTTGATGACCTTGCGTGGGACCTCGAACTGTGGCTGTGCGGGGTCATAGCTACCCGCCTCGCAACACGGGTCACCGGCACGGGTGTCGGTGTACCAGTCACTCGTCCACTCCCAGACATTGCCCGCCATGTCGAACAGTCCGTATCCGTTCGGCGGAAAGCTCCCGACCGGAGACGTGCGGCCGTATCCGGCTTCGGGGCGCCAGGGGAAGTCGCCGTGCCAGTAATTCGCCAGGCGCTGGCCGGTTAGTTCTGGTTCGTCGCCCCAGGTGTAGCCCGCTTGGTCGAGTCCACCGCGGGCGGCGGTCTCCCACTCCGCTTCGGTGGGAAGTCCCAACCCGGCCCATGCCGCGTACGCCTCGGCATCCTCGAAGGCTACGTGGACGACGGGATGGTCGGCCCGTTGAGCGATCGATGAGTTTGGCCCGATAGGCCTGCGCCACGATGCTCCAGGGGTCCACGCCCACCACTGGCTCAGATGCCGCAAGTCCACCGGGCCGCTGGTGCGCCGGAACACCATCGAACCCGGCAGCAGGTTCTGCAAAGGCGCACCTGGATAGTCGGTGGGGTTCAGAGGGCGTTCGGCAACCGTGACATAGCCTGTATCGTCCGCGAATTCGCTGAAGTCCGCGTTGGTCACCTGCCGCGCCTGGATCGCGAATCCCTCGACAGCAACCTGCCGGGCAGGACCTTCCTCAGGGTAGTGACCGTCTGATCCCAGCATGACAGTCTGCGGGGGCACCCACACAAGGTCTTTCTGTAGCCGAGTCTGCGGTG
This sequence comes from Mycobacterium sp., assembly GCA_965279745.1. Taxonomy (GTDB): domain Bacteria; phylum Actinomycetota; class Actinomycetes; order Mycobacteriales; family Mycobacteriaceae; genus Mycobacterium. Next base: position 3,222,263 of record OZ257262.1, on the reverse strand, counting down.
TGATCACGATTTCGCGGGTTTTCGCGATCAGGGCGCAGTCTCGGGGGAGAAAACAGTGGCCCATTCGTCACGCATACTCACGACTGCCCAGCCCGCATCAGCTGCCATGTCCAGGGCACGTTCCGCTCCTGCGGTGTAACCGAATTCGCGAACATCGTCATCGTGTAACACCAGCATGCCCATCGATGGGCCCGGCGATGCCGCAGTGAACTGCAGCATCTCAATATCGCCATTTGTGTTGCCTGCGGCGAAGATCGGCCGTCGACCTGTCCGCCCCCAGATCCGCACTGCTTTGACCGGACCATCGTTGAGGAACTCCGGCCTCGAGGTCGTCAGCAAGTGACCGTCGGTGAAGTCCAAGCCGACTGAACTCCCGATCACGCGCTCCGGCGGTATCCCGTACATCTGCGCAGTCACCGGCCGCATGAAGTCGCGCCCCCCGCCGGAGACGATGTAGTTGGTGAACCCGTTTGCCTCGAGATAGCGCAACAACTCCACCATCGGTGCGTACCCGCATGCGGTGTACGCCCGGTTCAAGGTCGGGTGCTTCGCAGCGGCGAAGAACTCCTTTACCTTCTCGGCGTGCTGTTCGACCGACAGACCCTGGTAAGCCGAAAAGATGCCCTCGGTAAGCAGTTTCAACCCCGAGTCGTCCCCGCTGTAGTGCTTGGTGACGGCGTCCCCGAACCAGCCGAGATTCCCGGCCGCGGCGGCGGCGTAGGGCTGCTTGGTCGACAGCGACGGATCTGCGGCCGCCTGCTCGGCCAGTCGCCGAACCAGGAAGTCCAGCTGGACGTATGCCGGCTTCTCGCACCAGAGCGTGCCGTCGTTGTCGAACACCGCAATACGCGCCTCGGGCGCAACATAATCCGCACCTTTGGTGGTAACACGACCGACGAAGTCAAGCACCGCTGACTTCGTCGGCCCGTGTTGCCAGGAATCCAAACCGGTCAACCTCAGCCGCCCGCCGATTCCATGGACTTCTTCATCTTCTCCACCGCAGCGGTGATCGTGAACGACGCGGGTTCAGATCGCGGCGGGAACTCCTTGAATGTGTCCAGGAACCGCAGGACCAGCGCGTTGGCGTAGAACATGAGGAAGAGCCGGTCGGCGAGCCAGTCCCAATAGGTGTTGGACGTGACATCTGCATGCTCGAACGGATCGGTGCGCAGGTTGAACAGCTTCGGTGCCCGTAGCTCGGTGAACGGCTCAAACCAGATCTGCAGCGTGCCCTGGCAGCGCTGCTCCAGAAATACGACCTTCCAGTTCTCAAATCGAATGCCGAGTACGTCGCAGTCGTCGGAGAAGTAGATCAGCCCGCGGCGGGGGCTCTTATCTACTTCGCCGGTCAGATAGGGCAGCAGGTCATATCCGTCGATATGCACGTGATAGGTCTTGTTGCCGATCGTGTGCCCTTGCTTCAGCTTGTCGATGATGTCCGGTTCGCCAGCAGCGGCCAGGAATGTCGGCAACCAATCGTGGTGCTGGACGATCTCGTTGGACACTTCACCGGCTGGGATCTTGCCGGGCCAACGGATCATCTCCGGCACCCGGAATGCGCCCTCCCAGCCGGTGTTCTTCTCGCTGCGGAACGGGGTGGTGGCGCCATCGGGCCAGGTATTGGCGTGCGGCCCGTTATCGGTGGAATAAATGACGATGGTGTCCTCGGCGAGACCGAGTTCGTCAAGGAGATCCAGGAGCCGGCCGACGTGGTTGTCGTGATCGATCATCGTGTCGTGGTACGGCGACTGCCAGCGGCCGGCCTGACCGATGCTTTCCGGCTTGGTGTGAGTACGGAAATGCATGTGGGTGGTATTCATCCACACGAAAAATGGTGTGTCCGTCTCGTGTTGGCGCTTGATGAAGTCGACGCACGCCTCGGTGGTCTCATCGTCGATGGTCTCCATCCGCTTCTTGGTCAGCGGTCCGGTGTCCTCGATACGCTGCCTGCCCAACGGCCCGAACCGCTCGTCAACCTCGTCGGAGGCTTCTTCGGTAGCCCAGGAGTGGATGACCCCGCGCGGAAGCAGTTTCCTGCGCAGCAGCGGCGCTTCTTCCTCAGTCGGGTAGTCAGGGTTCTCCGGCTCTTCCTCGGCATTGAGGTGGTAGAGGTTGCCGAAGAATTCGTCGAAGCCGTGCGCGGTGGGCAGGTGCTTGTTCAGGTCACCGAGGTGGTTCTTGCCGAATTGACCGGTGGCATAGCCCAGCGGCTTGAGAAGCTCAGCGATCGTCGGATCCTCTGCTGACAGACCCATGTCGACGCCGGGCATGCCGACTTTGCTCAGTCCGGTGCGGTAGACGCTCTGCCCGGTGATGAACGATGACCGGCCCGCGGTGCAACTCTGCTCGCCGTAGGAGTCGGTGAACCGCATACCTTCCTTGGCGATGCGGTCGATATTTGGCGTGCGATAGCCCATCAGCCCGTCGCTGTAGCAACTCAGATTGGTAATGCCGATGTCATCGCCCCAGATGACCAGGATGTTGGGTTGCCCATTAGGCATTGATGTGTGCTCGCTTCCGACTCAGTGTTCGTCGACCGTCCGCCTTAAACCTAGGCGAGCGCGGACCCGGGAGACGGCTATCCGCACGTTTCTTGACAGGAAGCCTAGACGGAAACATTAGATATGGCTTACCTTAGTCGCCATGCTCTGGGCCGAAGCGATTCCGAACTTGCTGATCGCATTGCGTGAAGGCTTGGAGGGCGGCCTGGTCGTCAGCATCCTGCTTGCCGCGGTGAAACAACAGAGCACCCACACGCCCGTCGGTCGACGCATCTCGTCAGCACCAATCTGGCTTGGCGTGGCAGCGGCGCTGTCCTTGGCCGCGAGCTTTGCGGCCGTGTTGACCTTCACGACCGCGGAGCTGTCCACCACCGTCCAAGAGGGCGTCAGCGGGATTCTGGGGATCATCGCTGTCACGCTGGTGACGTGGATGGTGTTCTGGATGCGCCGCACCGCACCCGGGCTATCCCGTCAGCTGAAGGGAGAGGTCGCCCGGGCAGCATCGATCGGAGTCGGCGCGCTGACCTTGACCGCATTCCTTGCGGTTGGCCGCGAGGGCCTGGAGACCACACTGTTCATCTGGACCGCGGTGAAGGTCTCGGGATCGACGGTCAGTCCTTTGATCGGTGCGGCGGTCGGGCTGGCGCTGGCTGTCACGTTGTGCTGGTTGCTCTACAACCGGGCGATCAGGCTTAACCTCGGCCGGTTTTTCACAATCACGGGCCTGGCGCTGATCGTCATCGCCGCGGGCATCCTGGCCTACAGTCTCGGCGACCTCCAAGAAGCTGGGTGGCTGCCCGGTTCCAGCTGGCTGGCCTTCGACCTCACCGGTCACGTCGACCCCAGTTCCTGGTGGGTCACCCTCATATCCGGCATCACCAACCTGGCAGTCAGAATGACAGTGCTGCAGGTGGTTGCGTGGGTGGTGTATCTCGGCGTCGTCATCACCGCCTTCGTGCGTTCAGGGACGACGGCTTTGGCACCACCACCGGCGGAGTCCGTCGACGAGTCCGGCCCAAGACGCTGGGAACGTCTGCTGGCCTCGCACATGTGGCCAGTGACAGCGGCGCTGGTACTGACTCCGATCGTCCTCGCCGCACTGATCATCGCGGTGGTGCCCAAGTCGAGTGCCGAGTCGGATATTGCGATCTCGGTTACCGCCACGGACTGCGCCAAGGAATGGAAGGCCGGTTCAGGCGGCACCCACACGTTCCAGGTGCAGAACAAGTCCGGCAAGGCTGGTGAAGTCAACCTCACGGACAGCTCCGGCAGGATTGTGGGCGAAATCGAGACGCTCGGCCCGGGAACCACCGCGGCGATGACGGCGGTGTTGGGCGACGGCACCTATACCTTCAAGTGCTATCTGGCCGGCCAACCAGCGATATTTTCAGCGGCAGCGCAGGTCAGTGGCGCCGGTTCCACGGCAACCACGGCAGCCATCATGCCGGTCACCGTCGAGGATCTGACCGGACCCAACACTCAATATCAGCAGGCGGCAGGCATCGCGCTCACCGCGCTCGCCGGCAACGCAGCCGCGGTCCGCGCCGACCTGATCCGTGGTGATATCGGCGCCGCGAAGGCGGATCTTCTTATGGCGCAGATGAGCTGGGAGCGGGTGGGCGCCTCCTACAACAGTTTCGGTGACCTGGGCGAAGCCGTCTCCGGGTTGCCCTGGGGGCTGCCAGGTGGAGTTAACGATCCTGACTTCATTGGATTGCACCGACTGGAATACGGCCTCTATCACGGGCAGTCGGCGGCCAGTTTGGTACCGATCGCCGACAAGCTGATCGCCGACATCGCCGCAGTGAAGGCGAATCTGTCCACCGACGACTTGGCCGGTGATCCCGCAAATCTGCCGATCCGGGCACATGAAATCCTCGAAGACGCCCAGCGCGATCATGTAATGGGCATTAGCGACTTGGGCAGCGGATCTGCCTACCCCGCAACATCAGCCGATGTAGACATCACCCGCACCGTGATCGGGCAACTCGCTCCCCTGCTGGATGCCCGTTCGCCGCAACTAGTCGCCAACATCGACGCCCAACTGGACGCGCTGGCCGCCGGGCTGACCGCCACCAAAGGCCCGGATGGGCGGTGGCGAGCGCCCGCCCAAGTTACAGCTCCTGAGCGTCAAAGCGTGAATGCCGCGCTGGGTGCGGTGCTCGAAACCTTATCCGTGGTGCCAGACGTGCTTGAGATCCCACCGGATCACTGAGAAACCAACGAGAAGCATTGGAAAGCACTGGGATCACTTGAGCCAAAGGGTCATCGCATGGATGTGAATCGCCGCAACTTCGTCCGGGGTGCCGCCGTCGGTGCAGCTGGAACCGCCCTGACAGGCGGCCTGCTCGTCGGTGGTGTCCGCGCCGACGCCAAAGCCGCCCAGAACGCCGCCGCGGTAAGCACTGAATCGTCGTATCCGTTCTTCGGCGAACACCAGGCCGGGATCCTGCGGCCCGACCCCGCGCAGAAGCAGCCTTTCGCCTCTTTCACCGCGTTCGACATCACCGCCAAGAACCGCGATGAGCTGGCCGGGCTGCTGAAGACTCTGACCGACCGGGCCAGGCTGCTGACTCACGGCGGGCCGATCGCCGACTCCGGAGTGGGCCGTCCGCCGCTGGACAGTGCGGTACTCGGCGACGCCATCCCAGCCGATGGACTCACTGTGACCGTCTCGTTGGGATCGACTGCCTTCGACAGTCGCTTCGGGCTGAAAAGTCTTGCGCCGCTTCGCCTGACACCGATGAAGGTGTTCCCCAACGACTTTCCCGATCCTGCCTGCTCCGGCGGAGATCTGCTCATCCAGCTGTGCGCCAATAACCCCGACACCATCCACCACGCGCTGCGCGATATCACGCGTCATACCCGGGCGGGCATGCAAATCCGCTGGAAAATACAGGGATACAACTCCCCGCCCAGACAAGAGGGTGCCGGGCGAAACCTGCTCGGGTTCAAAGACGGCACCGCGAACCCGACGGATCGGGAAGCATCCAGCCTCATCTGGGTCGATGATCACGCCGAACCCACCTGGACCCACGGGGGCAGCTATCAGGTGGTCCGCGTCATCCGGACGTTGGTCGAGTTCTGGGATCGGATCTCGATCAACGAACAGGAAAACATGTTCGGGCGTAGACGCGAATCCGGTGCGCCGTTGGACGGCAACCTGGAGACCGACAACCCCGATTACAAAGCGGACCCCGAAGGCAAGATCACCCCGCTGGACTCACACATCCGGATGGCCAATCCACGCACACCTCAGACGGAGAACGAGCGAATCGTGCGCCGCTCCTACAACTACGATCTAGGCGTCGACCCCAACGGCAACATGCAGGCGGGGCATATCTTCGTCGCATTTCAGCAGGACATCCAGCGCCAGTTCGAAGCGATCCAGACCCGGCTCATCAACGAGCCCCTGGTCGACTACGTCCAACCGTTCGGTGGTGGATATTTCTTCGCCCTACCGGGCGTCGCCGACTCGAACGACTGGTACGGACGCAACCTGCTGCAGTAACCTCGCCTTCCTTCCGTGAGCAGCCAGGCAGGGTCAGCGGGGAAGATCCCATTGGCCGAAGTCGGCCGCGAGCACAAGATCCACGTCGACGTGGACGTCACCGATCATGGCGCCCGGGTCTGATGCGGTGACGACCTCGGTCTGGAATAGCACGGCCGCCGGCTCTCGGTTGCCGCCCGACCAGGCTTTCGTCTGCCACGCCCACCGATAGCCAGGAGTCGTCGAGTGCCCGATCACTCCATCGTTGATCGCCCACGCCAATTGCCGATTGCCGCCGTAGATTCCGGTGCGCTCTACACCCATCACCGAGTTGAGGCCCTGAAACCACTTGACGCCGAGGCTTTTCCACGTGGCAGCGTCGATGTCTTCGTCGACGCTGAAGAAGATGGGTGCGGAGTCGGGTCCCCCGGCCGCACCGTGGAGCCGCAGAGCCGTCTGAGCGTCGGCTACACCGCCGTCATACCCGCGGGTGAAATCCGAAGGTGAATTGACCCACCCCGGCTTGCCGTACTGATAGCAGCTGACCACATGCAAGCCTTGCGCACGAAGTCCGTCCGCGTATTCGCGCGTGACCGGCTTAAAGTCAAACGTGGCACCAGGCCGCAACTCGGAGACGTAGACCAATGCCCCGTCGTAGCCGGCCGCTTTCACTTGGTCAGGTGGCACCAGCCGATGGGCGAAGTCGATCAGTCGTAGGCCGTCGGCGGAAGCCGTCGGCATATTGTCCGTCGCGGCCAGGGCGCCCAGGCCCGCGAGCGCCGGGGCCGCAGCCGCGTACTTGAGAACATCGCGTCGTGAAACGGATCGCGCCACGATGCGTAAGCGTAGCTTGGGGTGGCTAGGTCATGTCTCCACCCACCGGAGCGATGTGCTGCGGTGACCCGGGCCGATTCCGGCGATCGTTCCTGCATCTGCGCAACCCCTGCAGTTCTTCTACGCAAACTGCGGCGCCGAACCGTGGTCTCGCGGCTGCTACGCCGGTATCCCGACGCCGGGCACGTGGATCGGTTACCGCGATGCGCTACGCAAGCCGGTCGGACGGATCCACTGGGCCGGAACCGAGGCCTCGACCGAGTGGGCCCATTACATGGAGGGTGCCGTGCGCTCGGGTCAACGGGCGGCCGCCGAGGTACACACGGCCCTTACCAACTGAAAGCTGGTTAAATATGGACGATCTGAACGACTGGTTCAACAATCTCGAGGCCGAATCAATGGTGGATTCACTCGCAGACGACGTCGTCGTTGAGCACGTGACTTCAGGTCGCCGGATCGTCGGGAAGGAGGCGGTCATGGCTTGGCTAGGTGACATGCGGGAACAGTCAGACGACGACCGCATCGAGATCATCCGCTCCAGCGTCGAAGGCTCAACAATCTGGGCAGAGCGCTTGGACCGCCACCTCATCGACGGCCGGTGGCATGAGATCCCGGTAATGGGCATCATCGAATTCAACGACGACGAACAGGTGGTCCTGATGCGGGAATACTTCGATCCTGGCCTCGCACTCTGAGCGAGTCTCGACTCTTCTGCCGCTTCGGAGTGGGCCAGAGTGGGACGATGTTGGCCACAAACGGAAAGGGATTCGCGGCCATGCCGCTGAGGTGATCCGCCATGCCGGGCAGTCCATTCATCCGACCCTGAGCATCGGCGCCACGATCTTCCGCGGTCGGCGAATCCCCTTCCGCTGTCAATGCGCGTGCCGTTGCAGCCATGTACCCGGCGCAAGACGCCGGCAGAAACACCGTTATCCCGCGTCAACGTAACCGAGGACAGGTAACCGGATTGATCGAGTGTCCCGCAGCTCCCAAGTGGCGGAAGATCTAACCGCGAGTGATTGCGTTGGTGGCACTGGTCGTCTATGCCGTTCTCATGTGTGGACCGTAACTTCCTTCCAGGCCGGCAGTCACTCGATGGCGGTATCGGGTGATCCCAAGTTGCGCGACGGCGTTCGCGTTCACGTCAACATCGTCAAGGTCCCCGAGACTGATCACCTCATCGCCAAACTGGCCTTCGAACCAACTGGGAGTTTCGCTGCCGGCGGGCACTTCCTTGCGAAGCCGGTTCGCGTTGTCGCCGTGGCCGGCGCGTCAATTGTCGATGAGAGGTTCGACGCAGGCGGGCTGATGCCGCCCGAGGATCTGGAGGTTGCAGTCGACGGCGACATCAGCGAGTTCCCATTCGATAGGTACACCGGGCTCTTCCAAGTCCAAGTTCTCACGCCCGACGGCGACCCTGATCTTCGAGCTGTTCATCTTTGCCCTGATGTGGGCACTGACTTCTCTCACACTGATCGTCGCCGTTGGCGCGATCCGCAGCGGTGACCCAGTTGAGGGTGCCTCGATCGGGTTTCTCGGTGTACTGCTAATTGCCTTCCCCGCCATACGCAATTCAGTGCCGAACGCGCCGCCGCTGGGTGTTCTGGGCGACTTCGCGTCCTACTTCTGGTGCGAAATAACCATTGGCGTAACCCTTGTCACTCTGTTGACCGTCCAGATACTGCGCACGCGCGCGGCTGCGCGCACACCGCAAAATATCTGACGAGGACAGCTTCGAACCTGGCCTCAAACTCTGAACAGGTGTAGCGTCGGTGCTAGCTGAGAATTCAGCTGATCCGGGATGAGTTTCCGCCGTCCGCTGCGGAGCTTCAAGGAGCGTCAGCTCCGAACCCCGATACCCCCAGTGATTATTTGATCTGGGATCACCATGGCTGCTTCACCAGGTTTGACTGCATCACCATCTGTCCCCGCTCACCGATCTTCCTGTTTGTCCCCCCACTGCAGGAGATCGGTGAGTGGGGTGCCCGACTCTTACCAGCATCCAGGTGAATCCGCCTATATGGCAACAACATCAGAGTTGTCGACATGATCGTCATCGTCGGACTGATTGTCCTGTTGGTCTCAGTCATCGTGGGGTTCACCGGTGTGCTGTCCAACGCAGGAGCCACTCATGCGCTGGCCGAGAACTTCTCTCTGTTCGGCTATCACGTCACCGGTTCGACGGGCACGTTGTTCCTGTCCGGAATTGTGGTTGGCGCTGTTGCCATGCTGGGTCTGTCCGTATTGCTGGCCGGTGCTCGACGCACTGCTGGGCGAGGGAAAGCGACCCGGGAGGAGCTGAAGAGGTCTCAACTGAAGACAGCGTTCCTGAGCCAGGAGCGCGATCAGCGGCTTGAAGATCAGCAGCCCGCCACGACTAACGGCTCGACGGTGCTGTCAAACGAACCCTTAGTCCCTCGCGACAGATTCCCTCGATTTCGTCATCGTAATCAATTGAGCAACCGAGAGTCGAAATGACCACCGACAGTGGCTTTTTGATCGCCTTAGTCGTCTTCGCTGCAATCCGCACCACCTAGGAGAACCGACATGGCCCAACTGGCAGCCCTCGAAGAGCTCAACGTCCCAGCTTCCCGCCGTGACAACGGAGCCGGCCCTACGCTGGCCGTGGATTTCGCCCGAGGGACGCTCGTAAGCGCCAATTCCGATGACCTTCAGACCTGTCTCGACAAACTGGTCGCAGGCAACACTGATCCGGTTCCGATGACCATCCGATACAACGACACCTCTATTTACGCCGCCTTACTTGCCACACGCGCCCTCATGGCCGTGCACCGGAGGGAACTCTTCCCCGCGCTGGTCTGCCAGCTGATCGACGTAGGTTCGTCCCCATGCTTCCTGCATGGTTACGAGATGTACGGCTCATGCACGCTGATCGTGCTGGTGCCCAATCACCCCCGCGAGCCTCGCCGCGACTGCTACCTGCTGGCAGGTGCATAGCGCTGTCGGGTCAGAACGAAGTTGACCGTTTCGACACTGGTGCTGTCGGCCACCGCGCCGGCACCGGGCGCGGCCGGACCTTCTGCGGCCACCAGAACCACTTTCCGAGCAACGCTGCTATCGACGGTGTCATAAAGGAACGGACTATCAGTGTGTCGAACAGCAGCCCGAGGCCGATCGTGCTGCCCACCTGAGCGAGCACCGTCAGTTCACTGACGACGAACGACATCATCGTGAAGGCGAACACCAATCCCGCTGAGGTGACCACCGAGCCACTGCCGCCCATCGCGCGAATGATGCCGGTGTTGATTCCGGCATGGATCTCCTCTTTCAATCGGGCCACCAGTAGCAGGTTGTAGTCAGCGCCGACGGCTAGCAGGATGATCACCGACATCGCCAGCACCATCCAGTGCAACTCGATCCCCAAGATGTGTTGCCAGATCAGCACGGAAAGCCCGAAGGATGCCGCGAGCGACAACACCACGGTTCCCACGATCACCGCGGATGCCACGACGCTCCGCGTGATGATGAGCATGATGATGAAGATCAGGCACAGTGATGCGAGTCCGGCGATCAGCAAGTCGTAGATATTGCCATCGGACATGTCCTTGAACATGGCCGCGGTGCCCGCGAGGTAGATCTTCGACCCCTCCAGCGGCGTGCCCTTAACCGCCTCTTTGGCGGCACGCTTGATCTTGGCGATGTTCTCGATACCTTCGGCGCTCATCGGATCGCCCTCATGGGAGATGATGAACCGCACCGACTTTCCGTCCGGGGAGATGAAATTCTTCATCCCGCGCTTGAAGTCTGGATTGTCGAATATCTCCGGTGGCAGGTAGAACGAGTCGTCGTTTCGCGACGCGTCGAACGCCTCCCCCATGGCTGATGCGTTGGTCTGCATTGCAGCCTGCTGGTCTTGCATACCTTTCTGCGTCGAATACATCGTCAACATCATGGTTTTCATGTTCTTCATGTTCGCGACCATCTCTGGGAACATCGCGACCATCTGTGGCATCAGCGCATCGAGGCGCTCCATGTCTGGCAGGAGCGCTTGGATGTCACCGGTCATCGTGTCGACGCCGTCGAGAGCGTCGAACACCGATCGGATCGCTGAGCAGACGGGAATGTCGAAGCAGTGTGGTTCCCAGTAGAAGTAGTTGCGGATCGGGCGGAAAAAATCATCGAAATCGGCGATCTTGTCGCGTAATTCGGCGACGTCGATCACCATGCCCTTCATCCGACTGACCATGCTGTGCATCGTCACAACCATCTGCCCCATCAGACCCTGCATACGCTCCATCGTGTCGATGGTCGTCTGCATCTCGTCGGCCTGCTTGAGCATGTTGGCCATCAGGTCCTGGTTGTACTTCTCGTTCAACTTCTGGCTGGTGCCCTGCATGCTCATCATGAACGGAATCGAGGTGTGTTCGATCGGCGTGCCCTGCGGCCGGGTGATCGCCTGGACCCGCGAGATTCCCTCAACCCGGAAGATGGCCTTCGCAATCTTGTCGATGACCAGGAAATCAGCCGAATTCCGAAGGTCATGATCACTTTCGATCATCAACAATTCGGGGTTCATGCTGGCCTGCGAGAAGTGTCGATCGGCGGCCGCGAATCCCTCGTTGGCGGGAAGGTCCTTCGGAAGGTAATCGCGGTCGTTGTAGCTGGTTTGGTAACCGGGCAGGGTCAGCAGGCCGATCAGCGCAAGCGCGATGGTCCCGATCAGGATCGGCCCCGGCCACCGGACGATTGCAGCGCCGATCTTGCGCCAAGAACGCACCCGCATAGCGCGTTTGGGCTCTAGTAGCTTCCCGAATCGGCTGGCCACGCTGATCACGGCAGGGCCCAGAGTGAGCGCTGCGATGACGACGATGATCATGCCTATCGCGAGAGGCACCCCGAGGGTCTGAAAGTACGGCAGCCGGGTGAAGCTCAGACAGAACGTTGCACCCGCGATGGTGAGACCCGACCCGAGAACAACGTGGGCCGTCCCTCGGAACATGGTGTAATAAGCGGCTTCTCGATCCTCGCCGACGCCGCGGGCCTCCTGATAGCGACCTATCAGGAAGATGGCGTAGTCCGTGGCCGCTGCGATCGCCAGCATCACCAACAGGTTGGTCGCGAAGGTGGTGAGGCCGATGATCTGATGGAAGCCCAGGAATGCCACCCCGCCTCGGGCGGCGGACAACGCCAAAATCACCATGGCGAGCATGATCAACAAAGTGGTGATCGACCGGTAAACCCACAGCAGCATGGCGATGATGACGGTGAACGTAAGCGCTTCCATTAGCTTCAGACCGCGGTCGCCGGCTGCACGCTGATCGGCAGCCATCGCGGCTGCGCCGGTCACATACGTCTTGACCCCGGCCGGAGCATTCACGCTCGCGACAAGGTTTTGCACCGCCTGGACCGACTCGTTCGCCAGCGCTTCACCCAGATTGCCGACCAGATAGACCTGGACGTAGGCAGCCTTGCCGTCGCCGCTCTGCGCGCCTTGAGCAGTCAGCGGATCGCCCCAGAAGTCCTGCACGTGTTCAACGTGTTTGGTGTCGACTTCGAGTTTCTTGACCAGTTCGTCGTAGTAGGCGTGCGCATCATCGCCGAGTGGCTGCTGGCCCTCCAGCACGATCATCGCCGAACTGTTGGACTTGAATTCCTGGAACGCCTCGCCGATATGCGTCATCGAGACCATCGACGGAGCGTCGTTCGGCGTCATCGACACCGCTTCCATCTCCCCTACTACTTCTAGCTGGGGCACAACGGTATTGAGTACAGCGATCAGCACTATCCAAGCCAGGATGATCGGCACCGCCAGCGTGCGGATCGTCCGGGCGAGAAATGGCCGTGGCGTGCCTGGAGGCGCCGCGGTGGCCGCCGTTGTGGGTGCGCTCATGCGGACTTCACCAGACAGAAGGTCTGCGCGTGCACGCCTGTGGTGCTGTTCTCGTCCTTGAGCTTGTCATCGATGGTGATACGGCATCCGATCGTGTCGCCATCGCCTTGGGCCACAATGTTGGGGAAAGTCGACGGAGCGGTCGTCGAGAGCGTGATCGTCCACGGCAGCGCTGCGCCGTCTACCCGTACGGGCTTTGCATCGAGGTCCAGATAGTTGATGTCGGCATAGCTGCCCGTGCCGAAGACTTCGTACTTCACGACTTTCGGGTCGAACGGCTTCGGATCATTGGCAAAGACCCTCGGCGTCACCAGGATTCCGTCGGAGCCGAAGTAGGTGCGCATCCGTTTGACTGCAAAGCCCCCTACTAGAACGACGATGACGATCAGCAGGGGTATCCAGGTGCGCCTAAGAATCCGGATCATTCTTACGTCGCCCTCATCGGTGGCGTCCTCGCTGTCATGTGAACTACGTCGGGGTTTGCCGGAGGAGCCAAGTTCCTCCCAGATGGACTTTCACAGTACAGTGAAAGTTGTGAGCGTCAAGCCATAGGAAGAAGCGGGTTGCACATGCCACGAACAGACGACGACAACTGGGACATCACTGAAAGTGTCGGCGCCACAGCGCTCGGCGTGGCGGCGGCTCGTGCCTTGGAGACCGACAGTGCGAACCCTCTGATCGTCGACCCGTTTGCGAAGAGCTTCCTGGCCGCAGCCGGGGAGGGAACCTGGAGCCTATTCACCGTTGGCACGATCCCCCAGGAACTCATCGACCTCGATCCGCACCTTCCCGCCCGGGTGCAAGCGATGCGCGATTACATCGCCTGCCGGACAGCCTTTTTCGACGATTTCTTTCTCGCCGCGACGAATACTGGCGTGCGACAGGCGGTGATCCTGGCAGCGGGTCTCGACGCGCGTGCCTGGCGCCTACCGTGGCCGAACGGGACCGCCGTCTACGAACTGGATAGACCCAGTGTGCTTGAGTTCAAGGTGTCCACGTTGGAGGCGAGCGACGCGCATCCCACCGCCACCCAGGTCAATGTTCCCGTTGACCTACGTGAGGACTGGCCAAAAGCTCTGCAGGAGGCTGGCTTCGACACCTCTGCGCCGGCCGCCTGGTCCGCCGAGGGGCTACTGCCGTATTTGCCTGCCGCAGGCCAAGATCTGCTCTTCGAACGCATCCAAGACTTGAGCGCGCCGGGCAGTTGCATCGCCGTAGAGGCATTCGGCAATGATTTCATGGACGCAGACCGGATCGCACGTCAACGCGAGTTGACCGAGAAGTACCGGAGTGCTGCTGTGAAACACGACATGCCAGAGATCCCCGACATCGAAGATCTGCTCTACCTGGAGGACCGGGCCGACGTCGCTGATTGGCTACGTGGGCGCGGTTGGAATGTGTCCGCAACGAGTGCCCAAGACCTTCTCACTAGCAATGGCCGGAGCGCACCCGACGACCTCGAGGACGCGATCCCCTTGAGCCAGTTCGTGTCAGCACAACTCCCACAGCTCTGAGAATTTAAGGTTCAACCTGTGACCATCCCTGAGCGCGAGATCGTCGACTTCGTCGAACTCATGGGTGGCTATTTCGAATCGAACGGCTTAACCCGGCTGTCCGGTCGGCTACTGGGATGGCTTTTGGTATGTGAGCCAGAACGGCAATCATCGGTGGAGCTGGCTGCGGCACTGGATGCCAGCAGCGGCGGGATCAGTACCAATGCACGCATGCTGATCCAGTTCGGATTCGTCGAGCGACTGGCTATCGCGGGGGACCGCCGTGCATATTTTCGGCTGCGGCCCAACGCCTTCGCCGCTGGGGAACGTCAACGCATCCGCACCCTGGCCGATCTCACAGCCATGGCGGACACTGGGCTGCGCGCCATGCGCGGGTCGTCACCGGAACGCACACGCCGACTGCAGGAGATGCGCGCACTCTCTGCCTACATGTCTGGCGCCCTGGCCGCAGCCCTAGACGAATTCCGGGACGAATCGGCAGAGGACAGCCAGTGAGACGCGCAAGCGCATAGCGTCACTCAGTGAAGTCGATACGGACGCTGATGGGGTCGGACTGCAGCGCTCGGAAGGTGGCCGCCACGATCGGCGACAGCAACGGCGAAGTCGCGAAAGTCCGGACCCGTGCGGTCGGATCGTCGTCGGGGACAAAGCGAGCGATGCCGCTTCTCCACTGATTCCCTTGTCGGACCCGGACGTGCGGATCATCTGCGACATTGAGTGCCCAGCCTGACCGTCGGCCATGCTGGGATATCACCCACGCACCCGCGTCATCGAAACGCGCCGCGACGGGCACCCGCCGGGCCTCGCCACTCTTCCTGCCCACTGTTTCCAGGTCGGTAGCGAAGGTGGTGCGTACACCGAGGCGCCCCAGCAGCGCCACTGCGGGATTTGCTACGTACCGACCCACCGCGCGTTCCCGACGGAACTTGCGCACCGCCGGACTGATTTGCTTCCGCATCATTGACTACCCCCCGGCCTTGGGTATACCGATTGTTCTACCTCGACCATAGTAGACTGACCGGTCTACCGCAAACAACAATCACGTACAACCACTCGACGGGAGGCGGCAATGTCGGCCCGGCAACGCCTGATCAACAGCACCATTGCACTCGTCCGCCGGCACGGCGTGGGCAGCACTAGCGTCGCGGAGATCTTGGAAGACAGCGGACTAGCGCGCCGGACGCTGTATCTGAATTTCCCGAACGGTAAACCTCAACTACTCGCCGTAGCCACCGAAGTGGCAGCGGCGACCTTCACTTCTCAGCTCGAAGCGCTCCTCTCAGAACCTGACCCGGTGAAGGTCGTCACGGCATTCGCAAGAGCGTGGGAAGTCGTCCTCGCCGACAGCGACTACGACGCCGGATGTCCAATCGTGGCGGCAGCACTCGCTCGATCGGAAGCACCGACCGCCGCCGATACTGCCGCCGCCGCCTTCACCCAATGGGTCCGAATCATCACCCAACTCAACGAAACGGCCGGGCTCAATCGCCAGGACGCACAAGACCTTGCCACCACCGTCGTGGCGGCAGTCGAGGGCGCGGTCATCATGTCCATCGCCGCCCGGTCGTCGCGCCCGCTGCAACGTGTGGCGCGCAGCCTCACCAACCTCATCGAAGCCGAGAAACGAGGCTAGGTAAAGCACGTTGCTGTTTCCCCAGATGCGGAGGACGATGGGGTTCTAGGGCCGGAGGCACCGCAGTGGCTGTGAACCCCAGGGCCGATGTTCGCGAATCGGTGATCGTCATCGATGCGGCGGGCGTCATTCTGAGATTCAGTGATGGCGCAGAACACACCTTTGGCTACTCCGCCGATGAGGTACTCGGTAAGAACGTCGGAATACTCATGCCCGAGCCGTACCGGTCTGTGCATGACCGGTACCTCGCCGATTACCTTCGCACCGGCGAGGCTCACATCATCGGTATCGGCCGCAAGGTCACCGCGACCCGCAAGGACGGGTCCGACTTCTCCGCGCAACTATCCGTTACCGAGTTAGAAATCGACGGGGCAAAGTCTTTCGTCGGAATTCTTCGAGACATCACAGCCCAGGTGGCAGCAGACGCTGTGAATTTTGACCGCGAGCTAGCGCTCGATGCGGCGTCAACCACCATCCAGGAACTGGGCAACCAGCGCAGGGACGCTGAGGTGCGCTACCGCCTATTGGCCGACAACGCCGTCGACGTGGTGGCGCATCTTCGAGGCCGCACAGTGGTGTGGATTTCACCCTCCGTAGAAGCCGCCTTCGGGTGGCGCCGCGAGGAGTGGATCGGCACCAACTTCACGCCCCGCGTCCATCCCGACGACCTCGACGCCTTGGCAGCCGTGCAGCGAGAGATCGCTCACGGCGACGCGGCTACTACCCGGCTCAGGGTCAACACCGCTGATGGCGGTTACCGCTGGGTTGAAGCCCGCGGGAGGGCCTACATCGGCGCTGGGGGAAGCATCGACGGGATGATCGTCGCCACGCGGGTCATCGACGAGCAGGTAGCCGCGGAGAGGCAACTCCAGAACGACAGAGAGCGTTTCGAAGCAGTTGTGACGAACGCACCGTCTGCAATCTCGGTACGCGACCTGGACCTGCGGTTCACCTTGGTGAACGAAGCCTTCTGCAAGATGTTCGGGCAGGAGTCAGTTCGGAACGTGATCGGTCGATCCGAGGACGCGGTATTGCCGTCCGCTGTTCTTGAGCGCTCGCTGCTCGCCGCGGCTCGACTCTTCGCGGGGGAGGAATACGTAGAGGAAGAGTCGATCAGCGTTGGGCAAGAAGATATTTCCGTCATGACCCAGAGGTTTTCGCTGCGCGACTCCGCCGGGGCAATCTCCGAACTCGTGACGATCCGAACCGACATCACCCACCGCAAGAAGGCAGAACAAGCGGCTGCTGAACGCGCCATGTGGCAAGACCGTATCGGGGCGGCCATCGATGACGGTCGGCTCCTGGTCTATTCGCAACCGATCGTGGACATCGCAACCAGAGAGACCGTTGACGAAGAGTTGCTTCTGCGACTGCGTGCGATTGATACGGATGAGATTCTGCCGCCCAGCGAATTTCTTCCCCAGTGCGAACAACACAGACTCATGCCAATGATCGATCGATACATGGTTGGGCGTGCCATCGAATTGGCCGGCACTGGCAGGCGGGTCAGCGTCAACATCACTGGCGAAACCATCGGGGACGCAACGGTAATGGGAGAGGTCTTCCGGGCACTCGCCGCTGCCGGTCCAGCCGTAACCGACAAGATCATGTTCGAGATCACCGAAACCATCGCACTGGCTTCCCCTGCAATCGCCAGGGCATTCTCCCAAGGAATGCACGATCTGGGTTGCCGGGTAGCTCTGGATGATTTCGGGACGGGCTACGGCACGTTTACCGAGCTGCGCTCTCTTGACTTGTACGCCTTGAAAATCGATCAAAGCTTTGTAAAGAACATACTCCAGGATCCCGACGACGAACGCGTCGTGAACACCATCGCCTTTGTCGCGCGGACGTACGGCTTGACCACAGTCGCGGAGGGAGTTGAGGTGGAACAAACGCTAACGCGACTGGCTGAGTTGGGAGTAGACCTCGCGCAGGGCTACGTGTTCGGCGAGCCGGTACCGATCGTTTAGCCAAAGATCCGCTGGATGGCCTGAACCACGTACCGTTGAATTGTGCACTGGATCGTGGACGGGATGAACGTCATCGGTGCACGCCCGGACGGTTGGTGGCGGGATCGCCGGGGAGCGATGGTGGCACTGGTCGAGCGACTCGAACGCTGGGCGGCAACTGGCGACGACCACGTGACGGTTGTATTCGAGCGACCACCAAGGCCGCCGATCAATTCATCGGTCATCACAGTTGCGTACGCGCCCCAAGCTGCCGCCAACTCGGCCGACGATGAGATCGTCCGACTGGTTCAGGCAGACGATCGACCACACGAGATCAAAGTCGCGACGTCAGACACCACGTTGTCCGACCGGGTCCAGGCTGCCGGCGCATTCGTCCACCCAGCCACGAGCTTCCGCAACCTCATCGATCCGAAGTAACCGGCGAACGACCTACTTGGCCGCCATGAACCGCTGCGATCCCCACAGCATCGCGCGCCTCGGAAAGAAGCGATAACCACTGGCGATGATCGCGTTCCGCAACCCGGAGATCACCGTCGGCGTCGACTTCTCTATTGCCGCCATCGCGGTGTCGACAACCTGCTCCGACGTCTGCCTGCCGTTGGTCAGAAACTCCTCGCCCGTGCGTGCGAAGAATTCGGTCTCAGTAGCACCCGGGCACAGCGCGAATACACGTACGCCGGTGGACTGCGTCTCCTGCCACAGCGACTCGGTGAAGGACAGCACGAACGCTTTGGTGGCTCCGTATATGGCCATTCCCGGAGTGGGCTGAAAAGCCGCTGTCGACGCGACGTTGATGACCAGTCCGTGGCGCGCTTGCGTCATCACGGGGAGAAACAAACCGGTGAGTTCGACCAGCGTCACGCAGTTCAGCTGGATCTGTGCCGAGTTCCCGGCGACGTTCTGCTGCACGAAGTCACCGTGCAACCCCACACCTGCATTGTTGACGAGGATGTCGATCCGACGTCCGAGGCTTCCCACCTTGTCGGCCAGCTCCACAGCCGAACCGGGGACCGATAGATCAGCGGCGATGACATCGATCGTCAATCCCGGGCTCAGCTTTAGCAGTTTCTCGCGCAGCTGACTCAGCTTGTCCTCACGCCGTGCAACCAGCACGAGATTTACTCGACGCTTGGCAAACTGCACCGCGAACTCCTCGCCGATCCCGCCGCTCGAGCCGGTGATCAACGCGGTGTCGTTTTCGAGCTTCATTGGCACTCCTACCGATACGGGACACCTACGAAGTGCCGTCACACGCAATCTATCGGAGGGGTGCTGCTGCTAGGACCGCTTGGGCCTAGCGCCCGGGGCCTACTGGTCCGGGGCCTACTGGTCCGGGTCCGACGGGTCCGGGTCCGACTGGACCGGGGCCTACTGGTCCGGGACCGACCGGGCCCGGCCCGACAGGTCCGACGACGGTGGGTTCGCACTGGTTGGTGTCCACATTCCAGTACATCCCTACCGGGCAGGGCCCGAGAGGTTCCGCCTGGCTCACTGCAGGGAAGCCGAGCGCCACCAACGGGAGCGCCGTCAACATGAGCGAGCCTTTGAGCCGCCGTAGCCGTGAGATAGCCATGTGGATGCCTTCCTCGAGCATTCAAACGCACGCCAGTGACGTGACCTGTCCTAGATACATCGCGAGCAACTCCATGGTGCGTTACAGGATCACGCGCCGCCAGCGATTAGCGCGGCACGATGCACACCAAGCAGATATTCGTACGCTGATGCATTCACCACGTTGTGCTTCTTTTCGCCATCACTGAGTTCGCGTCGAACCTTGGCGGGTATACCTGCGACCAACGATCCGGGTGGGACCGTCATGCCTTGCGGTACAACCGCACCTGGCGCCACGAGTGATCCTGCTCCGATGGTTGCACCGTTTCCGACGATGGCCCCAATGCCGATCAAGCAGTCGTCCTCGACCGTGCAGCCGTGCAGAACTGCGTTGTGGCCCACCGTAACTCGCTGGCCGATTGTGGCCGGAAAGCCCGGATCCGTGTGGATGGTGACGCTGTCCTGAACATTCGACCCGGCGCCGACGACGATGGGCTCGAATTCGGCACGCAGAGTCGCGGAATACCAGACGCTCGCTTTCTCACCGAGTGTCACGTTGCCGATCACCGACGCGTTCGGAGCCACCCAACTCTCGGGATGCAGTTGGGGAGAGTTGTCCGGTAACGCGAGGATCAGAGGCTCGGGCATAAGGACAGTGTGCCTCTCAGCGTTTGGTTATTAGAGCCCTTCGAAAACGCCAGCGACTGCCTGGCCGATGACTAGCACTTCAATCAAGGCCGACAGGGTGACCAACCCCACGTCGGCGGCGATCGGTAGGCCGATGGCATTGACCAGGCCACCGATGACGTCGCCGCTCAGAATCTGCTGAACCCCGTCTAGGAACAGGTTGATGTCATAAGTGGGGAGCATGGTGACGAAGGCGTTCAGGATGTCGGCGGTCGGAAGCAGTGCCGCGTAGAGCGACGCCGCCGCGTTCGAAATGAACTCGCCGATATTGGTAGTCACCGTCTGAATGGCACTAATGATGGTGTCCGGGAAGGACTGCGGTGCCTGCGATCCCGACGAAGGCGTGGGGTGGAATAGCGCGTGCAATTCTTGCGACACGCTTCCGCCAGGGCTGATATCGGCGATGAAATCCTGGATTCCCTGAACCACGCCAGCGACGAACAGTTGGGCGACCTCAACCCAGTTGACCTTCGGGAAGATGCCGAACGAGGTCAGCTCGTTCGCGTACCCCTCGTTCGACCAACCGTACTTCGGGTCGCCGTATCCCAAGTTGACGATCACCTTCAGCGCAGGCTGCAGCAGATCGGCGATCGGATTGCCGATCACCGGAATCAGGCGCAGCGGCTCCAACAGCGGCAGGTTCTCCGTCGGGATGATGTAGTACTTCTGGGTGGGCGAGGTCGTGGGCAGCTCGATAGCCGTGCTGAGATCGGTGACGTCCGCGTACTTGGTGTGGACGAAGACGATGCCCAAGCCCGCATTGAGGACTGACAGCACATTCAAGGGGTACTGCGGGAAATCAGCGAAGCCGTCGTACTCCAAGGTGTAGTTCGCGACCGGGAACGCGTCCGCCGGCGTCGGACCGTAGAAGGGAATCCCCAGACTTGGCAAATTCAAGCCCGGGAATCGGGAGAGGAAACCGCCGTTGGGATTCATTTCATTGCCCACGAGTACGAAATTCACTGGGTCGCCCGGGTCGATGGAGCACTTTGCAGTGTTGACGCAGTCGGTGTTGTCCGGTCCCATCACGAGGGAGGAGATGATGGAGCTCTGTGAGTAGCCGAAAACGGTGACGGTGTTGCCGGCGTTGAGCTGCTGCAGGATCTCGTCGTAGAGAATCTGGTTGCCTTGGCCGACCGATACATTGAGCGGCAGACTCTTCACACCGGTGATCGGATACAGACCCTCCGGGGTGAAAAGTACCTCCGGGGTTGTGCCGTCAGGGCTGTTAGGCACCACGTAGGTGTTGAAGACATCTTCGACGTATTTGGGCTTCGGTACCGGCACCCCGCTGGGGCCCATGATCAGCGCGACGTTCTGTGCAACATCCTGTACTTGGACCTCGGGGACCTCCGGCACTTCCGCCGCGGCGCTCAGCGCAGCCGCAGGAGCCACAGTGGCGACGGCCGTTTCGCGGCGGGAATTTGCCAATGCCGTCAGGGCAAGCGGCAAGTCGGTCGGGGTAACTGGCGTGTCATTGGTGAGTGGAGCGGGTGCGGTCAGCTCAGGCGTTGCTGCCGGCAGGGGCGCCGGAGCGGTGATCCGCGCTTTGCTGGGCAGCGCCGTCTTGGCGCCACCGCGGACGGCCGCGGAACGCGGCCCGTTGGAGGAGTCAGCTGAACCGGAACCGGTCGACCGGGCCGAGCTTCCGTGCGACGACGGGCCCGACGACGGACTGTCGGCCCAAGCCACCGCGGTACCGCTGTAGGCAGCGACACCGATCCCCAGCGCAACCGCCAGTCCGCCGACCCTGCCGATGAATTTTCCTGCACTCATGACACTCCCCCTATGACGCTGATCACACCAAATCTGGCGAAGAATACCGCGTCACGCGGGCGGTTCGGCGGGCTTTGCCGAGGCCTTTAAGGCTTTGCCGGGGTCGGCGAACGGCTCCCACAGGTGCTGTTGCTACCGTCCCGCGTTGCTTGCCAAGTCGATGGCGTATTGATTCACGAAGACGCCTGCTGAAGGATCACCTGCGCCGCACGATCCATCGGATTCCCCGGGACGCTTGATCCACAGGTAGGCGTCAGCGTGCGCACCCGCGGTGTCCGTGGTGGGCGGCGTGCCCAACGCCCGGCCGCTGGGGTTGCACCAGCTGAGCGGGGAGTCGGGCGCCGGCCCGTTCCCGTTGCGACCGGTGTCGATCACGTAATGCGCACCGTTTGTCATCCCCGAAATCGCCTCGCCGTAACCGATCTCCTCATCCGTGGTGAAGAAGTTCGAGACGTTGAGGCTGAAACCACGGGCACGGCCCACCCCGACCTGGTTGAGCATGGCGGCCATGTTGTCGGCACTCACCCAACGCGAATGTCCCGCGTCGACATACACGGCGGCGGCAGGATCGCGGGTCAGCGTGTCGACGGCATAGCTCATCAAGTCGAGGCGTTCCTGGCGCTGTTCAGCCGACAGGCAACCAGCCATGGCGAGCGCATCCGGCTCGATGATGACCGCAGCCGGGGAGCCCCCCAAACCGGCTGAGATGGCGTCGATCCACTGGCGATAAGCCGCAGCCGAACCGAAACCGCCGGCCGCATAACTACCGCAGTCGCGGTGCGGCAGGGCATACAGAGTGAAGACCGGCATGGCACCGGCTGCTTGAGCCGCGCCGACATACTTCCCCACTGTGCCGGTGACGGTTCCCGCAGAAAATGCGTGGTCCAGCCAGTAGGACTGCGGCGTGTTGGCGACGACCGTCAGCCCAGGGTTGGGCGGATCGGCGCTCTTCGCCGCGCGCATTGCCGCGGAGTTGGGATCGGTATAGAAGGGCGCGCCGGCCAACGGGTTCCCGCCGTCGGCCACGAGCTTCACCTCGGCTGGAACGACCTGAACCGGGCGAGCGGAAACCGCCATGCCAGCAACGGCCGCAACCGCCAAGAAAGGCGCGAGCCAACGCGCGGCTACTCCAGCAACTGAGGACATCACCCCAGAAAAATAGTGTCGCAACGCAGGCAGCACCAAATCACGCCGCGATTGGATGGTTTGGGTCCTCGGCAAATAGCATCAACACCGTCATGACTGATCGAGCCTTGGAAGTGCGCCCGGCCTCCACCGGTGCCGCCGCAAACCGTCTGTCGGCCGAAGCACTCCGTCGGAGGACTTTCGCCGTGATCAGCCATCCCGACGCCGGCAAGTCGACGCTAACCGAGGCGCTGGTCCTGCACGCCAAGGTGATCACCGAAGCGGGCGCCATCCACGGCAAATCCGGGCGACGCGCAACGGTCTCGGACTGGATGGAGATGGAACAGGCCAGGGGCATCTCAATCACGTCCACCGCCTTGCAGTTCCCGTACCACTCGCCCGACGGGCAGGACTGCGTCATCAACCTGCTCGATACACCTGGGCACGCCGACTTCTCCGAAGACACCTATCGGGTTCTCAGTGCCGTCGATTGCGCAGTCATGTTGATCGACGCCGCAAAAGGTCTGGAACCGCAGACCCTCAAGCTGTTTCAGGTGTGCCGGCATCGGCGCATCCCGATTCTCACGGTGATCAACAAGTGGGACCGCCCCGGCCGCCACGCACTCGAGCTCCTCGACGAGATCCACGAACGCATTGGGCTGCGGCCGAACCCATTGACGTGGCCAGTCGGCATCGCAGGCGATTTCAAGGGTGTCCTGGATCGGCGCACCGGCAACTTCATTCGTTTCACCCGCACCGCGGGTGGTGCGACCGCGGCACCTGAGGAACACATTGCGCCGGAGCGTGCCGAAGAGGCCGCGGGCATCGACTGGGCCAACGCGGTGGAAGAGTGCGAACTGCTGTCCGCCGACGGTAGCGACCATGACCAGGAAGCCTTCCTCCAGGGCGAGGCGACACCCGTCCTGTTCACCTCGGCGGCGCTCAACTTCGGGGTTAACCAACTCTTGGACAATCTGGTGCGCCTCGCGCCTCCGCCGAGCGGACAGGTCGACGTCGATGGCAATCTGCGACCGGTCGACTCTGCGTTCAGTGCGTTCGTTTTCAAGGTCCAAGCCGGGATGGACTCCGCCCATCGCGATCGCATCGCCTACGCGCGGGTTTGTTCGGGCACCTTCGAGCGCGGCGACGTGCTCACCCACGCCGCCACCGGCAAGCCGTTCGTCACCAAATACGCGCAATCGGTGTTCGGGCAACAGCGGTCAACGCTGGACAGCGCATGGCCGGGCGACGTGATCGGCCTGGCTAACGCTGCGACGCTGCGCCCCGGGGACACCCTCTTCCGAGACGTCCCCGTGCACTTTCCGCCCATCCCCAGCTTCTCCCCCGAGTATTTTGCCGTCGCCAGAGGCACCGACCCCAGTAAGCACAAGCAGTTCCGGCGCGGCATCGAACAACTGGAGCAGGAGGGCGTCGTCCAGGTCCTGCGATCTGATCGCCGAGGCGACCAAGCGCCCGTGTTCGCCGCCGTCGGCCCGATGCAGTTCGAGGTCGCCACGCATCGGATGGCGACGGAGTTCAGCTCACCGATCGCACTGGAATCGTTGCCCTACACCGTCGCCCGCGCTGTCGATCCCGAAGACGCACCGTTCGTGGGTAAGCAGGTTTCGACAGAAGTACTCACCCGCACCGACGGCGTCATGCTCGCGTTGTTCACCACGAAGTGGCGTTTGAAGGGGTTCCAGGAAGACAACCCCGGCGTGCAATTACGTTCACTGGTGGCCGCGGGGGAAGACTGAACCGCAATTCAGGCCAGCGCCATGAAGAGCTTTTCGAGTTCGGCTTCGGTCATTGTCTTCTTACTGCCTGCGCTCTCCGCTGATACGCATTCCCGGAGCCCGGTGGCGACGATCTTGAATCCGGCCCGATCCAGGGCGCGGGAAACCGCCGCGAGTTGAGTGACCACATCCTTGCAGTCCCGGCCCTGCTCGATCATTGAGATCACGCCGCCGAGCTGACCCTGAGCGCGCCGCAAACGGTTCAACACCGCGGCAATCGCTTCTTCGTCCCCAACCATTGGGTCACCTTTCGTCTGTGTGTCTGTTGTAACAGCGTACCTACCGGGGTATATGCCCCGGCGGGATCCTGCTTCGGGGTTCGGTCAGCGGCGCCACCACCGTCGAGGGGACTCGGACTTTGTCGCGGGTGCGGAATTGGTTGTGCAGGTACATCTTTGGGGTGCAGGTACCGATCGCATGACGCCGTCGGCGTGTTGACCGCAACCGCCCCAGCTTGTCTTACCGCATCTGGAGCACTGAACGGGATAGCACATGAGTCACTCCTGGGTTGGTGGGTGGGCTGGTGGTGTTCAGACGAGGCCTTTGAGCATGAGGTTCCAGTACAGGAACGGCAGGCCGTATTTCTTCAGGTACCAGTACGCGCGATGTGGTTTGGTCGGGTCGAGCACCGGGAACGATGGCTCCAACTTCATGTCGTAGTCGAACTCAGCCAGCAGCATCGCGTGCGACGACGTAACGATCGGGCACGACGAGTAGCCGACATACTCAGCAGACAGCGGCAGGCTCTTCAGGAACGCGTCGATGTTGTCGACCACGATTGGTGCTTGCTTGCGAATTGCGGCGCCGGTCTTGGAGTTGGGCGACGAGCCGGCATCGCCAAGACTGAATACATTCGGGTAGCGCACATGCTGCATCGTGTGTTTATCGATATCGACGTACCCGACGACGTCACCGGTCGACAGCGGGCTGGACTTGATCCAGTCTGGTGCTGACTGTCGTGGGACGACGTGGAGCATGTCGTAGGGCAGCATGATGTCGCTTCCCCCCTCGGCCACGCTCGCCACCGCGACCTTCTTGGCCCCGGCATCGACGGTTTTCATCTCAGAGCTGCTGTGCAGGTGGATTCCGTAGTCCGCGATGACCTTGTCGAGGCTCTCGGCGATCGCCGGAATTCCGAATGGCCTCGGTCCCGGTATTACGAGGTGAACGTCGATGTCCTTCAGCACGCCCTGTTTTCGCCAGTAGTCGGCGGCAAGGTAGGCGATCTTCTGTGGCGCGCCGGCACACTTGATCGCGCCGGACGGGGCGGTGAACACCGCGGTGCCTGAGCGCATGCTCCGGATGAAATTCCATGTCCGCGGCGCGAGATCGAAACGATAATTCGACGACACCCCGTCGCGTCCCAGGGTTTCCTGGAGCCCTTCAGTGTGGTTCCAGTCCAGCTGGATACCGGGGCACACCACCAGCACGTCGTAGCCATAGGTGGCACCGTCGGCGCACGTCACGGTGTTGTTGTCCGGGTCGAATGCGTTGGCGGCGTTGCGGATCCAGGTTGCGCCCTTGGGCATGACCGACGCTTCGGGGCGCTCGGTGCTCGAAGCCGTAGCCTGGCCACCGCCGACGAGGGTCCATAGCGGCTGGTAGTAGTGCTTGTCCGAGGGTTCGATGACGGCAACGTCGGTGTACCCCCTGCGCAACATCCGAGCGGCGACGGTGATGCCGGCGGTGCCGCCGCCGACGATCAGTATCTGATGTTTGGCGTTGATGACCATTGTGGTGATCTCCGTTATCGCTCAGGCGTTTTGGGTGGTTTCTGCCCAGGCGTTGTAGCCGCCCAGGATGTCGCTGACATCTGCGAACCCGTTCTCTCGGAGCAGGCTCGCGGCGACAGAGGACCGATAGCCGCCGGCGCAATACACGACCGTCGGCCTGCTGGCGTCCAGCTCTTTGAGCCGGGTGGGCAGCTGTCCTACCGAGATGTTGACCGCTCCCGGGATCGTGCCTTCCGCGACCTCACCTGGGTTGCGGACGTCGACAACCTGCAGGTCGGCGATTTCCGGAACGCGCTCGTTGAATGCCTTGGCGGTCAACCTCGACGCGACGCGGACGTCGTCCTGATGGGCGAACATCGCCTGATAGGGCTCTGCGAGATAGCCGACCACCCGGTCGAAACCGATTCGGGCGAGCCGATTCTTGCCCTCGAGCTCATGGCCGGGCTCTGTCAACAGCACGATGTCGACATCGGAGGGCAGCACCGAGCCGGCAAACTCGGCATAGCGGCCCTCCAGGCCGATATTGATGGCGCCACGCAGATGGCCCAGCGCGAACTCCTCGGGGGAGCGACCGTCAACCAGCACTGCACCGCCGTCGATCGCATCGCGCATCTGCTGGTAGGTCATCGCAGTCGGCATCTTGGTCTCGTCCATTAACTCGCGGTTCTTGCGGTTGAGGATCGCGTTGTAGACGAAGTACCCCGGTGCCGGCGGCTGGCCCTCGGTGACGAGGTCCATGAACGTGGCCTTGTTGGGCGCCCGCAGGGCATAGTTGCTCGCCTTCTGCTCACCCATCGTCGACCACAGTTCAGTCGACAAGTTCTTGCCGCAGGCCGAGCCCGCGCCATGTGCCGGGTACACCCGGGTCGCGTCCGGCAGAGGCATCAGCTTCTCGTGCAGCGAGTCGTAAAGCTTGTCAGCCAGCTCCTCACGTGTAAAGCCGATCGACGCCAGCAGGTCCGGGCGGCCCACGTCGCCGATGAACAGCGTGTCACCAGTCAGCACGCCGTAGGGCACCGTATCGCCGGCGTGCTCGTAGACCACGATGCTCAGTGATTCGGGCGTGTGCCCGGGGGTGTGCCGGAACTCCAGCGTCACATCGCCCAACGAGTACCGCTCGCCGTCCCCGACCGGCAAAAATTCAAATTCTGGCTGGGCCACCGATGAGAAGACAATCCTCGCGCCGGTCGCCTCCGCCAGCTCAAGGTGGCCGGACAAGAAGTCGGCGTGGAAATGGGTCTCAATGACCAGCTCGATTGTGAGGCCGAACTCTTCGGCGTCGGCGATGTACTCGGACACGTCGCGCTGCGGGTCGACGACAACTGCGCGTCCTGACGTTTCGTCACCGATCAGGTATGACGCGTGCGACAGGCAGTCCAAGTAGTACTGGATGAACTTCATTGTTCTGGTTCCCATTTCTGTCCGTGGTGAGGTCATCGTGTAATACCCCTATGGGTATGTCAAACTCCCCAGGGGGTGTTCTTATTCCGCTCCTTCCTATACCCCCTGCGGTATGTGTACCATCAGGGTGATAGATACCCCTGGTGGTATTTGGTTCAAGGATATCGATCGCTAACGGAGAGTTGAGAGGACGTCCTGCCATGCTCGCGCTGACCATCGCCCTGGCGGTCCTCGTCGGTGTCTCGCTGGGCCTGCTCGGTGGTGGCGGATCGATCCTGACGGTGCCGCTGCTGGCCTACGTAGCCGGCATGGACGCCAGGCCCGCGATTGCAACGTCGCTGCTGGTGGTCGGGGTGACAAGCGCGATGGCCGCGATCACCCATGCCCGCGCCGGGCGGGTGCGCTGGCGCGTTGCGGTGCTTTTCGGCCTGGCGGCCATGGTCGGCGCCTACTCCGGCGGCCTGCTGGCCCGGTTCATCTCCGGCGCGGTACTTCTCATCGCGTTCGCGGTGATCATGATCGTCGCCGGCGCCGCGATGTTGCGCGGCCGCAAGGACACGTCCGGGATCGACTGCGATCAGGACCTGCCGATGCTCAGACTCACGTTGCTGGGCGTCACCGTGGGCATGATCAGCGGACTTGTCGGCGCTGGCGGTGGCTTCCTGCTGGTGCCTGCCCTGGCTCTGCTGGCCGGGCTGCCCATGCCCATCGCGGTGGGCACCTCACTGGTCGTCATAGCGATGCAGTCGTTCGCGGGCTTCGCCGGACACCTGGCAACCGAACACATCGACTGGCGTCTGGCCGCTTACGTCACCGCGGCCGCCATGGTGGGCGCCCTGATCGGCGGTCGGCTCATCGCGTCCATCGACCCGGCAACCCTGCGCAGGCTGTTCGGTTGGTTCGTTCTTTTAATGGCATCGGTAATGCTGGCTGAAGAGGTTCATCCCGCGGCCGGCGCCGCGGCGGCCGCGGTCACGCTTGCATCAGCCGGAATGTCGATCGCCTGCACCCGCTACGCCCACTGCCCACTACGAGGCCTCCTCCAGAACTTCCGAACTGCGGCCGCTGGATGACCTCACGTCCATAGGGGTGCAGGCGACCGGGGTGATATTTCAGATGTTGCCCACAGCCGGGTCTCAGTGGGCCACAGTGTTTGCTATGAAGCAGCGTCGGTTCACACCGCTGGCAAACTCGGTGCCCGGCTACGCGCGATATGCGGCTGGCGCGGGAGCGTTAGCCGTTGCGTTGGGTGTGGGTGCAGCAGTGGCCTCAGGGGCGGTTGCCGGAGCGGATACCAGCGGGGCGTCCCCGTCATCGGGTTCACGTTCTGCTGAATTGGCTCCATCGGCATCGGAGTCAGCGAAAGCACCCGCGCGAAGTGTATCGCGCGCGGATGCGCTAGGGGGTTCTGCGCCGCAGTCGGGCTCACGTCGCAGCAGTTCAAGCCTCCCAGCCGCAGCGACGACCAGGCCCGCTAGTTTTCGATCGGCTCCCTCGCCATCGGTGAAGCCTGCCGCAGTGATAGGCCGTCGGGAGTTCGGTGGCGTCCCCAGCGCTTTGTCAGTGGGGGCCTGGCAGCCGGGCTCCGTCCTACGGTTGTTTGTCGGCAACGGCACGGCCGACAACCCGAACGCCGGAATCCTGGCGGGCAACGGTTATAGCTGGGATGCCCTGTCCTGCACAGGTTCAACGGCATGCGATGGCGGAAATGGCGGGTTATTCGGCAACGGCGGCAATGGCTACAACGGCGGGGACGGCGGCGCGGCCGGGTGGTTCGGTAACGGCGGCGATGGCGGTGCTGGTGTCAGCGATGTTTTGAATGGCGGGAACGGCGGGGACGGCGGCCGCGGCGGGTTGTTCACCGGATCCGGCGGAGACGGCGGAAGCGGCGGCATTGCCATCGGTAATTACGGAGCCGGCGGTGACGGCGGCGACGGTGGCAGCACCGGCTTGTTGTCACTGTGGGGTCGCGGCGGTGATGGCGGAGACGGCGGGGCGGGCGGCAACGGCGGGGCGGGCGGCGACGGCGGTAAAGGCGGGGCGGGCAGCTGGGTGCTCGGCGAAGGCGGTGACGGCGGTGACGGCTACGGCTCTGGGGCCGCCGGGGCGCCCGGGGATGCCGGCAGAGCTCGGATCCTGTTCTTGATCTCCAACAACGGCGCGGACGGCAGCGTCACCATCCTCGACAACTCGCTCGTCTACTTCATCGACGACACGACCCAGACGGCGAATACGCCGACGGCCTACGGCGTGATCGGCGAGTTCGACGCCCCAACTCGGTCTGCGCTCACCGCCAACGGCAGGGTTGTGGGCGAGTCGGTCGCCCTCAACAACCAGGACCCATCCATCGGCTACAACATGTGGCCGCTTATTTCGGACCTGTTCATCTCGTCGGAGCCGGTGGCCGACGACGCAAAACTCTTGCTGGCGCAGACCATCCTCTCCCGAGTGATGGCCAACCCGGCGCCGCCCAGTCCGGGAAGTGAATTCCCCAACCCGGCCGAAGGCACGCCGACCGGCGCGGGCGGGTACGTGTTCTGGGCACAGGATTTCGAATTCAATCCGGGCAAGGCGCCGACCGACGAGGTCTACGCAGGCGTGCTGGCCGTCATGTGGGCCGGCAAAGAGGTTCTGGGTGATTCCGTGCAAATCCTGCCGGTGCCGTCGAGCAGCCTGTTCAAGACCCTGGGCAGTGACACGCAGGGGCCGTACAACGCTGACCACATCATCAACGGCAACGGAACGACGCCCTATCTGACGTCGCTGGTTCTGACGAACCTCCCTACCGCCAATCCCGCCCCGGGTTCCAATGGCGAATGGAACTTCCTGTCTCTCGCCTACTCCAACGGTCTGATCGATGGATTCATCGGCCAGCAGTACAACTCAAACTCCACCGGTGAAGTCACCGGTGACACATTGCAGTTTTATTCGGCGGACCTGCCATACGCGCTGATGTCCTCCTACGACGATCCTTCGCAGGTGGCCACCGGCGGTCCTTGGAACACGGATTACTACGGCACCATCCCATTCCACGCGGGCGTCTGGTGGGACGGGGACGTGGATCCGACATGGGGCCAGCCGGCCGCGACCAACCAGCAACTTAAGCCGACGTCGGTTCCACTGCCGACGACGTAGGGCCTCAGCGGAAACGCACGTCCAAAGTGGCGAGGCCGAAAATCTTCCGGCCACCGGACTTAGCGGCGACAATGACGACACCCGTGCGGGTAGCCGGGTCCAGCGACTTGATACGGCCACTGAACTCAATGTCTGCGACCTCGCTGGCCGGGACGACAACGGGCTGGGACAACCGCACCGCATAGCGGGTGACCGCACCCGGGTCGCCCGTCCATGCGGAGGCAAATCCCGCACCCAAACCCATGGTGAGCATTCCGTGGGCGATAACATCGGGCAGCCCCGCCAGCTTTGCGATGTCCTCGGCCCAGTGAATCGGGTTGGCATCGCTGGCCACTCCCGAATAGTTCACCAGGTCGCCGCGGGCCAGCCGGGCGTGGTGCACGGGTAGCTCGTCTCCGACCTTTACATCATCGAAGGACACCGTCCCCGGCGTGCGAGTTGTGCCTCCGTCGGCGATCCGAACCTCGCCCTGGGGGCGCACCGTCTTCTCGTAGACGACTTTGGATGGGTCGACTCCGAGCATGTTCACGTCGTGCATCATCACCTTTGGCACGGCCAACTTGATCGCCGGATCGACGTCCTCAGCGGTCACGCCGACAACGGTGGTGTGCAAAGTGTGGACGCGCTCACCGGCGTTGTCCGTGAAGGTATTGGTCACGGTGATCAGGTCCCTACCGGCGATCCTGCGTACTGACGACAGTTCGACATCGGTGTGCAGTTCGTCCCCGGCCACGATCGGGCGGTGCTGCTCGAAAACCTCTTCGGTCTGGACGTAGGTCTCATAACCGACGACCACCGATTCGAACAGGTGCCGATTGGCCGCCATGGCCGGGATAGACGTGAACGTCAACGGCGCCACCAGACCGGAATAGCCCAGCGCCCCGGCCGCCGCGATATCCCAGTGCGCAGGGTGGTAGTCCTGCACCGCACGTGCGTACTCGCGCACCTTCTCGTGGCCGACCCAGTAGGTGTCGGCGGCCCGGTAATAGTGGCCAACCCGGGATTCGAGCTCCGACACCTCTGCAGCTGCAGTCATGAATTTCGTCCCACTGTTCTCTCGGCTCGTTCGCGGACACCGTAACAAGACAACCCGATCCGGTTGGCCGGTTTGTATCCGCACGACGCGGTCTGCCCGTTCGCTGTCGGTGGGTGGGTGCAATCTGGTTCGCAACGACTACAGAAGGGTGCGGCCATGTGCTGGAAGTGCGACAACCCCGAGGCCACCGTCGAGGAGTTCGTTGACGGCCTGCGAGACATCATCCAAAGACGCGGATGGGCGGTTCAATTCATTGAGGGCGACAGGCCTTTCGCGTACACCATCGGCCTCCACGAACGGGGTCTGCCGGAATTGTTGCTAACGGGCTTGCAGCCGCAGACTTCGGCGCGCCTCCTGAACTCGATCGCACATCAGATTGCGGACGTGGGCATGGTCCTCAAACCCGCCGAGTACATCGATTTCCAGGGCGAGTTCCTTCTGGAGGTGGTTGAGGTCGAGCATCCTGACGTTCACCTCAAGTACGCGGCCGGCTTGTACGGTACGGACATCCGCGCGTTCCAACTCGTGTGGACCGACGACCGGCGCCACTGGCCTTGGGACAGCGAGTGGGGCCACAGTCGACCCATGCAGCCGGTTCTTGGAGTTCGGGGCTCAGTCAGGCACTGACGGCTACCCTCCATCTGGTGACGGTGTCGGGTTCGCGGACAGTGCGCGCCTGCGCCGTCGGAATCGTCGTACTCGCGCCAGCTGTGGTCCCGTCGTGCGGACACGCGATTCAGCCGACGCTCGACTACAGCGCTCCGTCACCGGTCCGCAGCACACCGGCCACCGCACCGCCGAAAGTCGTTGGCAATCAGAACTTCACAGCGGTTTCCAAGCTGGTGAACGACGCGATCGCCGCACATAGGCTGCCCGGCGCGATGGTCCTGATCGGGCACGGCGGCAAGGTCGTGTTCCGTCAGGCTTACGGTTCACGCAAGCTCGCCGGCGAACCGGGAATCGATGGTTCGCCTGCGCCAGCCGAGCCGATGACCGAGGACACGATCTTCGACTTGGCGTCATTGACGAAGAGCCTCGCCACGACCACGGCCGTGATGCAGCTATACGAACAAGGCCAGGTTCAGATCGACGATTCGGTGCAGAAGTACCTTCCAGAATTCAACGCGACGAACGATCCACAACGCGCGCGGGTGACGCTGCGCATGTTGCTCACACACACCTCGGGCATCGGAGGCGACTTGAGCCACCAGGGTCCGTGGGGTCTGATTGCGGCGGACAAGGCTGACGGCGTTCACCGAGCGCTCACCGCACCATTGGAGTTCAGCCCCGGTGAGGTCTTCCACTACTCCGACATCGGCTTCATCATCCTGGGCAAGCTGGTAGAGACGATCAGCGGTGAGCCTGAAGACGTTTACCTACAGGACAACGTTTTTGCGCCCCTCGGCATGCGAGACACCCGCTATCTTCCGCTAGAAAAGGCATGTGGTCCCCACCAGATCAGAGGAACGGCGATCGCGCTCGATCCGAGCGGAATGACCGCGGGCTACTGTCCGGTCGGTACGTGGAGTACCAATCTGCTGGCACGCATCGCGCCAACAGCACATGACGATGACAGCGGCAACGATCCGGGCAAGAACCCCGACTTCGGCCACCTGGTCCGCGGCACCGTCCACGACCCCACCGCACGGCGGATGGGCGGCGTGGCCGGCAGTGCCGGCGTGTTCTCGACAGCGGACGACGTCGGCGTGTTCGCGCAGGCGCTACTAGATCGACTTGCCGGGCGCTCCAGTGCTTTTCCGCTCACGCAGCGGACTCTGGAGTCGATGTCGACCCCGCAGCAGCCGGGACACACCGATCAACAACTCGCAGCCGCGAACACCGCCTCCAGGAACGCCATAGCGAAGACGCCCAACGTCACTGACCCCCTGCTCGCTCCCAACTATCCCGCGATACCAGGACAGAACCTGCGCGGGTTCGGCTGGGACATCGATACCGGATACTCACGGCCCCGCGGCATGACCTTTCCCATCGGCAGCTTCGGCCACGCGGGCTTCACCGGCACATCGCTGTGGATCGACCCCGGGTCGGACACCTACGTGATCGTTCTGGCGAACGTGATCCATCAGCCGGGCGGTCCACCCATCGCAAAACTCAGCGGTGACGTGGCCACCACGGCGGCCCGAATCCTGCATCTTTACGGCAGTTAGCCGGCGGCGTTGCCGCCGCGGCCAGCTTTTGCCAGGACTAACAGGGCCAGAAGCGGAGCAGCGACGGTGACAGCTAGCGCTGCGGCGTCCGGCACGTCCTGGCCTCGCGCGTGAGCGAGCACCCCGATCAGCGGTTGGAAGATCAGCCCGCCGATGCCAACGATCAGCATATTGGCCAGGCCCATCGCCATTCCGGAAAGTTCTGGTGGCGCCGCGTCTTTCACCATGGTGAAGGACAATGCGTAGAAAGAGTTGAAAAACCCCAGAACGAACATCGCCGCGGACAGAGCCGCTGAGCCGTGCAAGGCGAACAGGATGAGACCCATCATCGCAGCCGTCCCGACTGCCCCCAGGGCGAGCAGTCCCGCCGGCCTGCCGTACCGGGAGCACAACCAGGCGGAGCCAAGCATGCCGGGAAGGCATCCCCAGAAATAAAAAGACGCGCAGACCGAAGCCTCCGACAGGCTCATGTGGTGATAGGCCTGTAGGTAGGAGACGCCCCAGAGCCACCCGAACGCTACCCCGGCCGAGGCCACTAGACCGCCCGCCAGAGCAGGCGCCAGGATCGGCGGTGAAACCAACACGCGCGCTATCGCGGAAGGTCGGACCGTGCGCTCTTCGGCTCCCCCATCCGGGGCCGTTCGGTTCCTGACGAACAGGACGATGAGAAGAAGGAGAACCGCTGAGAACACGCCGCAGGCAAGCATCCCCGCGCGCCATCCGGCGCGTTGGACGATGAAACCGAGGGTCTCCTGACCCAGCGCCGCACCGACCATGCCGAACACCTCGGTCAGCGCCGCCAGGAGCGGGAAGAGTCGCGCGGGGAACCATTGCGCGGCCAGCGTCATCGTGCACACCACAGTGGGTGCAGCCCCCAAACCCATCAGGATGCGGGTCGATTCGGCAGCATGCGCAGAGTCCGACAGGGCAAACAGAAAGGACGCCACCGTGCAGAGGGTCGCTCCGACTATGAGGACCACCCGGGCGCTGAAGCGCGACACCAGGATTCCCGCCGGGACCTGCAAGAGGATGTAGGGGTAATAGAAACTTGAGGACAGTCCGCCGAATCCTGCGTCGTTCAAGGAGAGGTCGACGACCAATCCTTCCCGCATGACGCTCGGGAAAGTTTGCAGCACCATCTGGAATAGGACGAACAGCGCCGCCGTGCCGAAGACCAGGCCACCGCGCCACGGCGACAAGCCGGGTGCACCGTCCGACTCAGTAGCCATATCCTCAGCGTAGAACGCGCTGTTCCGGGATCGGATCGAGATGGATGCTCCTGCGACAGCACCCGACGAAACGGTCAGCGGGGCGGATCGCCGTTCCACATAAAACTATTGACGTACTTCCCCATGTCCAGCGCAATCTGCAGGTTCGTCCCCGTCGGTTTCCCAGGGCCGAATTCGGGACCGTAGGCGTGATACGGCCCGTTGGCGCCGGCAATGAGCGCAAGATCGTGTTTGATCGCCGCCAGCACGACGATCCGTAGCCGAGTGGCCTTGCTGCTTGATCCGACCGGCCAGAAATCGGCGACCTCGCCATAGCCGGATTCATAGCCAACCATCGCGTTGGGAATTTCGTATGCAGTGGTTGCCCCCGGATACCGTTGCTGAATAAGTTCTTTGACGATCTGGCGCGGGGTGCGGCCAGCCGCTGGCCGGGAGAATAATCGGATCGAGCCGGTATCACCGCCGGTGAATTTTGCCGTCACCCCGTGGTCGTCCATGCTGACCTGGTAAGCCGCGTTGGGGGCTGGATAGGACACCGAGAAACGCCCGTCGGGGGCCGTGTATCGCGGGTTGAGGGCAACCGGCATTCCCAGCGGCGGCTGTCCGCAGTCGGGCGGGCATAGATAGATCTGTTGTTCCTGGGTGGCAACCGTCGACGATGCAACGATCGCGCCCATCGCCACAGCGGTGGTGGCTGCTAGGGGGACAATCAAGCGGACAATGCTGGTAGGCCGCAGTTTGGCGGCGGCATAGGTGACTTCAGGCAGTGCAAACGCGGGATACGTCGTTGTCGCCTTCTGGTCCTGCTGGAGATGCGCGGAGGCTCGGGTGGCCGCCCCGCATACGGGGCAGAAGACCATCGTCGGCACGACGTGCACGCATTGCGCGCATAACCGATGCTGCGCATCGACGAGGTCTGATATCGGACGGCGATCCTGAAGAAGAGCAACCTGCAGCGCCAGCCGAACCGCCAGGAGCGCAACTCCGGTCAGCGCGAAATACGTTGCCAGGGCTGCTATCTCCGGTACACCGTGGAGATCCATCATCGCTTCGGACGCCAGGATCACCAAGGTCACGGCTGTCAGTCCGGCCAACATCCATCGCACTCTCCGAGCTCCAGCGGAATCGCGGTCAAACCAGCCGGGAAACCACAACGTGATGCCGACGAGCCCGCCGGCGGCAGCACTCGTCAGCGGAATCGCGACCCCGTGGATACCAGCCTCAACGACTAACCCCAGCGATGGCCGTTCCCGATGCAATAAGCCAGTGGTGAACTGTGGGGCGTAGCGAGCCAACGCCGCACCGGCTGCGAAGGCCGCAGCGCCAAGAGCGCCGAACATGAAGCCGTCCAGCACATCGCGGCTTCGCGGCCCCGCCAGCCGGATGACAACTGAAGGCAGGGCTAACAGAATCAAGCCCGTTGCCGGAATGGCGAACCCTTCCTGGAGTAGATGTCGGGCCGACAGACTTGTGGCGATCGGGATGTCATACGACTCGGCAACGATGCCGCCGGCTACCAACATCCAGCCGGCTCCCAACCCGACCCCCAATAGGCCAGCCACCAGCAGGGGGCGTCGTCCAAGGCGTCGGAAGGCTCCGCACTCGCGAAGATAGATCGCGAACAGCACCAGAAGCCACAGCGCGCCAATCGCGATCAAGGCGACGGCTCGTTGCCGTCCCGCCAGTCCGATAACAGTCATGACCAGGAGGATCAGCACGACTCGAAATCGAATCCGGGACCGTCTCGGCAGTCCGGGAAACAGGCAGCTGGTCGGCGAGGGAATCCAAACATTTTCCTGCGACGCCGCGACGAACGCGCTTGATCGGAGCCACGCGAAACGCGAACCCGGTGACGTCGACAGTTTTGCCCCGCACTCACCGCAGAACGTCCCTGCGGGGACCTCAGCCAGACAGCTCGGACAGTGCGTCAATCGAACAGCCTCGGCGCAACCAGCAGATTTCGGACCAGATTCTCGACGTTAGGCGTCCCCAGCCCAGTGACCATGTCGTAGCCGGGATGGGCAGTGGCCACAGCATTGCCGCCCAAGGTGATGTCATGGAAGGCAGGTAACGGGGCACCTGCTGCAACGGCGTAGAGCAGCGGATTGAGGTCTCCGAGCAAGCGTCCGCCATGCTCGATGAGGTACTGATTCATCATTGCCGTCAGCCCGGCCCAAATCGGCGCGGCCAAGGATGTGCCGCCCCCAACGACCACCTGCCTATTGAA
This sequence comes from Mycobacterium sp., assembly GCA_965279745.1. Taxonomy (GTDB): domain Bacteria; phylum Actinomycetota; class Actinomycetes; order Mycobacteriales; family Mycobacteriaceae; genus Mycobacterium. The sequence goes on along the minus strand of OZ257262.1, from coordinate 3,184,603 downwards.
GACGATCTTGATTCCGGTGAAGGGATCGGCCACGGCGGCGATATCAGGGGTCTGCCGCTTACCCGGTCCGCGGCGGGGCACATTCGACTTGCCTTGCCAGACCGGGCGGTCGAAGAGGGCAGATTCGCCGCCACCGGTGCCCAGCGACAGCGGCGGGTCAAACCAGGCTTGTTCAGCAAGCCAGCGCCCGCTCGGGTCGGTCGATAGCGTGGTGCCGCCGACGTTCGTCATCTCTGGCAGCGAAGCAACCGAATCAAGTCCCGCCTCGTCGGCGCCCGGTGGAGTGGACCACGCTTGACCGCCTTTGCATTCCAGGCCGGCCATGTCGCCGCTGGCGTTGAAAGCCGTCGTGCCGTGGCGTTGCGCAGCGGCCAACGCCGCCCGCACTGGTGCGAGATCGGCAGCGGTTATCAACCTGTCGCAACCCCAGCCGATCGAGAAGGTCCACACCGCACCCGGGTACCGTCGGTCAGCGGCTTCCATCATGTTGGCAACACGTTGATACGTGTTATCGCCTTCGACGGTATGCCGGGCATTGATCAGAACTTTCTTGGCATCCGGAACGATCCCGTGGACAGCCTCAAGATCCATCGTGGCCTCGCCGCGACGGGCAGTCGGCATGCCGCCCACGACCTCCGGAACGAACTTGGGCAGACCGAACGTGGTACTGAACATGTCCAGGTCCGCCTGGTCGAAACCGTCGAAAGCAAAGACGACGACAGTGATGCCTTTGCCGGTGAAACCTTCCTGCCGTAGGGATTCCGCCTCATAGGTGCGCAATATCGCCTGTGGGACCAACCCCTGGTCCGGCACGTCGCGCGGCGCTATAGACGGTCTGGCTTCCCGGTGCGGGCTATAGCTCAGAAGCCGGCCCAGGCCGGCCACCTCGCCACGCAATGTGGGCGGGATCGAGGGCTGCTGCGGAGACGCATAGAAAACTTGGCCGAGTCGGCCGCGAAAGTCATGCAGTTGGACTTCCAAAGCGTCGCTCAATGCCGCGGGTGGGCCTTCCAAGCTTGCCCACGGGTCGCCGCCCCGCCAGCGCAGCGTCAAGCCATGGGAATGCGCCCATTCAGTCAGTTCAACGGGCCGGTTTGTGCTTCGCAATTCAACAGTCAGGCGCACCTCAGGCACGCGGGTCGGACCAAGATCGGTTGAGCTTGCCAATAGCCAAGCAACCGGCCCACCGATCAGACCAGGCAGCGACGCCCGATCCTGAAACTGCAGATCAACGACCTGCAGCAGGCCTAACCCCAGGATGGCGACCAGCGTTGACGCAGTCAGCGCGCGGATATTGCGTCTGCTTGCACCACTGGGGATGGCTGGCATCAGCCCATTCACCCTTCATTCGAATCGCGTGCAGCTTCCCCGCTCCGGACAACTGACCGATGCCAAACCTACTCACCTCAGCCGTTGGTGATCCGCATTTCAGCACCCGGATGCGAGCTCAGCGTGACGACCACCGTTCCGCTACCCGTGGCAAACGTCTTGTTGGCGTACCCGATGAAGCCGTAGTGCCCGTCAATCGTCGAGACCGCGGTGATGTCAACGCTACCTGTGGCACCGGTGTTGAGATTCGCCCACGCGGCGGTCACGGTGAGCGAGCAGGAACCGTCGTAGCTGCCCGCGTCGTAGTTGATCGCGACTCGGACAGCGTCCTCCACGCGGTCGCCGACCTGTAACTGCGCCACCTGAGCCTCGGCGCTGACGTTGCCACCACACCACGTCGGTGACCCCACCACTGGAACTGGACTGAGTTGCGCGAAGCCATCGGCGCGGGCCGGAGTTATCCACAGCCAGGGCAGAGCGAGCGCACTGACCAGCGCGGCGGCGGTACGAATGTGGGGCACACACTGTTATCGGCGATTGCCAGGGCTGTGTTAGCCCACGGCGAGAGTTGCGGATAACAATTCTCGTTCCCAAATGGTTGCGAATCGATAAGCGAACCCAGGGATAGCAAACAGGCGACCTACCGTTGCTAGGTGCACCGTCGAACGGCACTCAAGCTGCCGCTTCTGCTGACGGCAGGCGCTGCGATCACCCGCCTGCCCCGCGCCTCGGCCGAGCCAGTCCGGTGGACAGCCGAACAGGCCAACAGCTGGTATCGAGCGCAGGGCTGGCTGGTGGGGGCAAACTACATCACCTCAACCGCGGTTAATCAGATCGAGATGTTTCAGCAGGGCACCTACGACCCCCAGCTGATCGATCGCGAATTGAACGCCGCTCGGCTGATCGGGTTCAACTCGGTGCGGGTCTTCCTTCACGACCTGCTGTGGGCACAGGATCGACAGAACTTTCAGCGCCGCCTAGCCCAGTTCGTCGCTATCGCTGCCGGTCGCGGAATCAAACCGCTCTTCGTCCTATTCGACTCCTGCTGGGACCCAAGCCCGCGCCTTGGCGTTCAGCGCGCGCCAACACCCGGCGTGCACAATCCCGGCTGGGCGCAAAGTCCGGGCGCCGAACACCTCAGTGACCCCGCCTACCTTCGCACGATGTACGAGTACGTCACCGGAGTGTTGAGCCAGTTCCGCAGTGACAGCAGGGTTTTGGGCTGGGACCTCTGGAATGAGCCGGACAACCCCGCGGATACCTATCGCAAGGTCGAACGGAAGGACAAGTCCGACCGTGTCGCAGAGTTACTGCCGCAAGTATTCCAATGGGCGCGTGCGGTCAATCCCGGTCAACCGCTTACCAGCGGAGTTTGGCAAGGGAATTGGTCAAATCCGCAGCGCCGCAGCGAAATCTGCAAGATTCAGCTGGAGAACAGCGACGTGATCACGTTTCACAACTACGGCAAACCGGCCGAATTCGAAGCCCGGATTGCTGAACTCGCACCGCTGGGTCGACCGCTGATCTGCACTGAATACCTCGCCCGACCGTTGGGCAGCACCATCGAAGGAATTCTCCCCATTGCCAAACAGCACAATGTTGGTGCATTCAATTGGGGATTGATAGCGGGTAAGACCCAGACGTACCTACCGTGGGATTCGTGGGATCACCCCTACACAACGCCCCCGAAGCCATGGTTCCACGACCTCCTGCAACCCGACGGCAGGCCGTATGAAGTCAAGGAAATCCAAACGATTCGGAATCTGAGGGGGGTGCTAGGCCCGACCTGATTCGGCCACCCTGCCGTTGTCGACCACCCACGAACGGTCCAGTCGAACGTTCTGCAGCATCCGGCGATCGTGCGTCACGAGCAATAGCGCACCGTCGTAGGTCTCGAGCGCTTGCTCAAGCTGCTCGATGGCGGCGAGATCGAGATGATTTGTCGGCTCATCGAGGACCAGAACGTTCGTGCCACATGCCTGTAGCAGCGCCAGGGCGGCGCGGGTTCGCTCCCCGGGCGAGAGTTCGTCAACCGAGCGTTCCACGTGGTCTGCCCGCAGCCCGAACTTGGCGAGCAGGGTTCGCACGTCTGCGGTCGACCACGACGGCACCCGCTGCTCGAAGCGATCGACGAGTCGCCCCGGACCAGAGAAGTCTGCGCGGGCCTGATCGATCTCTCCGATCGCGACATTGGCGCCCAGACTCGCACGACCCTCGTCGGGCTGCCGGCTACCCAGGAGAAGCCGCAACAGTGTCGACTTGCCTGCCCCATTGGGACCGGTGATCCCGATCCGCTCACCGGCATCGACCTGCACCGACACCGGACCAAGTGTGAATTCCCCTTGTCGAACAACAGCATTGTCGAGTGTCGCGACGACCGAACTAGACCGTGGTGCGGCCCCGATAGTGAACTCGAGTGTCCATTCCTTGCGCGGTTCGGCGACCTCCTCGAGGCGGGCGATCCGGCTCTCCATCTGGCGCACTTTCTGCGCCTGCTTCTCGCTGGACTCGCTGGCCGCGCGCCGCCGGATCTTGTCGTTGTCCGGAGCCTTGCGCATCGCATTGCGGACGCCTTGACTCGACCACTCCCGCTGTGTGCGTGCGCGCGCCACGAGATCAGCCTTCTTGTCGGCGAACTCGTCGTACTGTTCGCGCCGGTGCCGGCGGCCGACGTCACGCTCTTCCAGATAGCTTTCGTAACCGCCACCAAAGACGGTGGTTGTGTTCTGGGCCAAGTCCAGCTCTAAGACGCGGGTCACACTGCGCGCGAGGAACTCTCGGTCGTGGCTCACCAACACGACGCCACCACGAAGATCGCGGACGAACTCTTCCAGTCGAGCGAGCCCATCGAGATCGAGATCATTGGTCGGCTCATCCAGCAGAACGACGTCGAACCGCGACAGAACCAGCGCGGCCAATCCGACGCGCGCTGCTTGCCCACCGGACAGGCCGGTCATCAGGGTCGACTCCGGGCGCACCACATCGGAGTTCAGCCCCAAGTCGGCCAGAATCGCGGGCAACCGTTCATCTAGGTCCGCTGCGCCGGTGGCGAGCCAGTGATCCAAAGCAGCGGAATAGATTTCGGCAGGATCCACGCCCGCGCTCTGACCTGGTTCGGCAAGAGTCGCAGCCGCTGCTTCCATGGCCTGCGTTGCCGCGGCACAACCCGTACGACGCGCGATGTAGGCGGCGACGGTCTCCCCGGCTACCCGTTGATGCTCTTGCGGCAGCCACCCCACGAACCCGTCGGAGGGCGCGATGCTGACCGTACCGCCCAGCGGTTCAACGTCACCGGCAAGAATCCGCAAGAGCGTGCTCTTGCCCGCGCCATTGGCGCCGACAACTCCGATGACGTCGCCTGGGGCCACGGTTAGGTCCAAACCCTCAAACAGAGTGCGGTGAGCGAATCCGCCGACCACATTCTTCGCGACAAGCGTTGCGGTCATGGCTCTATCGTCGCACTCGGCAGTACAGCGGAATCCGAACTACGGTCCAGGAATGTCAATCAGTTCGTGAACCTCCAGTGCGCCGCCCTGCTGGCAATGCGGGTTGCTCTCGAAGAGAGCCGGTAGCGCACCCGCCGAGTCGGCTTGCACGATGGAGTAACCGCCAACCCCGCTCGATTCGCCGTCAGAAACCTGACTCGTGGGGGCACCGAAATCGACGATCGCGTCTCCAGCGCTGTCCTTCCAGTCGAGCCAAGCCTGCATCATGGCCTTTCCCTGCTCTGGGCTCGGTTCACCGATGTGCTCTTGAGCTGCCCCAGTGGATTTGTAGAGCACCAGGTACTTAGGCATAACAACTCCCATCAGGTTGGCTATCGGAATTCTCCGGCAGTCTTCCTCGAATCACCGCTCTGGACTCCAGACATACACTCGGAACTCGTGCGCATCGCAGTCTCCGGTAGCCATTCTCTGGGAAAGTCGACCGTGGTCAACGACTGGGTCGCTCGCAACCCGCATTTCAATCGTGAAGAGGAGCCCTACCGCGCGCTTGGTTTGCACGGGCCGTACGAGATCCTGTTTCGCGATGAGTCGACCCGACTTCACAACGGCATTCAGCTGTACTACAACATCAGCCGCGTCCATCGGTATGCCTCGCCAGCGGACGAGGTGATCTTCGACAGGGCGCCGGTGGATTACCTGGCTTATTCGCAGTACACCGCCGACACCGGGTGTACCGACATCGACGACGCGTTCGTGGCGTCCATGGCGCCGGCCGTCGCGGAATCGCTGGACCGCCTGGACATCCTGGCCTTTGTGCCGAAGTCCGACATCTGGCCGGTAGAGATGGAAGCCGACGGCATTCGGCCCGTCGACCACGCGTACCGCGATGCGGTGGATCTGATCTTCAAGCAGATTTATCGCGAAGGCCGGTACGGGGTAATGGCCGGCGGGAAGCGCCCTCGATTAATTGAGTTGGTGGGCAGTCGCGAGCAGCGACTGGACGAGTTGCAGCGGGCGCTTAAGAAACGGTGACGTGCACGTGGTTGAAGTGATCGGCCACTCGCCACATCGTGTACGAAACGCCGAACCGTCCCATCTGGCTTTGGACGTCAGCGTTGATGGCATCCCCCAGAGCCATATCGGAACCGATCATGATGTCGATGGCGTGGCCGCTCGGATGATCCGGGCGCGAATCCGCGCGGACGCCGCCGATGGACTGCACCCCGGGGTACGTGGCGATGATGTAGGCCGCGAGCATCCTCGCGTTAGGGACCAGACCGCCCATACCGACCGTGGGGATGGCCGCCCCTGGACCCAACAGGGTCTGCTGAGCCGGCGAGAGCATGCCGTATTTCACTTTGACTTCAGCGACCTGCGTCTGCAGCTCGGACTGCTTTTTCTGTAGGTCCGCCCGCACCGCGGCGGCCGCATCGGCAGCCACCTTCGCGTCGGCGGCGGACTTCGCCGAGGCCGCCTCGATGGTCTGGGCCTGCTGCTTGGCTTCCCGGAGGCTCTGCATCTGCTCAGACGTGGTGGTGAACATCATGTTCTGGGTGGCCATCGTGTCGATGAAGCTCGACGGCGAGGGGGCTGTCAAGATCGCGCTGAAGACATCGACGCGCCCACCGGTGTACACCGCGGCGGCGAAGTTGTCGACGACGCCCTGCTTGGCATCCAGTTGGCCGTTGGCGGCGTCGAGCGCTGCCAGATCGTCGGCGTGCTTCCTATCTGTCTCACTCTGCAGCTGCAGCTTCTTCTCGAGATCCAACTGGACCGATTGCACGGTCTCGATCAGCTGTTCAGCCTGCCGGGACAAGTCCTTGAGCGTCGCCACACTGTCCTGGGCCGGATCCGCGTACGCGGCGCCACCCCACACAGCAGTGAATGCCGTGAGTCCCACAATCGTGGCCACGAGCGGAGAGTGAAACTTCAAAATTGTGCATCCTTTGACTGCCGCTTCAGTCTCGAAGGCTACGAAAACGGCATCGGCTTTGTCCAACCGCCAGAACGGTCACCGGGGTTGATCGGCGGTCATCAGACGGAGGCGACGGTGTTGCGACCGGCTTGTTTGGCCGCGTTCAACGCATCAGCAGCGCGGATCATCAACGTCTGAACGGACTCGTCGTCAACAGCCAGCGTGGCACCGATACTCAGCGTGACTTCGATGGTCTTGCCACGTTTGTAGGGGATGGGATCGTGGGCAAGAGCGCGAATCTTTTCCGCGATCTGCTTGAGGTTTTTGAGGTCGTGGATGTGGGGCAACACGACCAACATCTCGTCGCCGCCCATCCGACCGACCGTGTCGCCCCCTCGTACCCGGCCCCGGATGCGTTCCGCCAACGTCGCAAGCACCAGATCGCCGGCAGCGAGTCCCCAAGTGTCGTTGACGGTTTTGAAATGGTCGACATCGCAGTGCAACACACCCAACCGTGGGCCGGGGGTTCGTGGTTGGCTCAACGCGGACTCGAGGCGGGCGATCGCCTCGGCGCGACTGGCCAGCCCGGTGAGGTTGTCGAACCGTGCCGATCGCTCGAGTTGCTGCTGTGCTTGGAGCTGTGTCGCGATGTCATGGGCTACCGCCCAGACACCGATCAGGTCGCCGCTGCTGCCAGCAAACCCGAGGACGCTGACCGCCACATCGACCTGGGATCCATCCGCACGCAACCAACGGGTTTCGTAGGGCTTGGCCCGCCCACCAGCGCGGATCCGGTCCAATGCCCTGCTGAACAGCTCCTGGGCTTTCGGAGGCATCAGGGACTGAAACGGCTTACCGACGATCGACGCCGCAGGATGGCCGAGGAGCATGTGCGCACCCGGGTTCCAGGTTTGGACGAGTCCGTCCGGGGTCATCGAGATGATCGTGTCACTGCAGGACAGCAGCACCGCGGCGGATCGGGCCTCCGCTCGCCGAATGTCGTCAAGTTCCCGGCGCGCTTCAGCTAGCTGCTGCGCGGCGAGGCGGAGGTCATTGTCGCGTTGCTGAAGTAGATCAAGCGCCTCGGCCATTGTCTTGGGCCCAGGTGTGTCTGACATCGATAATCACCTCGTATCCCCGCTAACGACGGCCTTGCGTCATCATCATGGCACCTCCCGAACGCACAAAGTGAGTAACGGTCAGCCCGGGGACCAGTCCGGATTCCTGCCAATGAATCCCGCCAATCGGGTAACCGGGTCGGCGGACCCGTCGACACCGACCGCGGGGCCGTACTGCCCGGACCCGCGCAATATCCCTTCTATCCCTGCCATCCCATCGAGCAGATGGCCCGCGAACTCCGGGTCAAGTCCCGGTTCACGACCGCTGGAGACCGCAAGGTCCCAGGAGTGCATGAACACGTCGGCCGTATAGAAGCGATCGACGGCATCGGCCAGCCGGTGAGTGCCCGCCATCGGATGGGTGAACTGACTGTCCGCGGATGCGCCGTCCAGGAGAGCCTGCACGCTGTCGGAGTGTTCCCGCCAGGCCGTCTGGGGATCCCCGGCGACTGCCGGACCTGCCGGCAACTCCACTCCCCCGGCATCGAGGAAGTCGGTGAACCAATCGACCAAGTGGGCGACGATGTCACGCGCCACCCATCCGTCTACGGGCGTCGGCGCATTCCAATCAGTGACTGCATTGACGTGTTCAGCGAACCCTGCCGCCACGGCGCGATGCCGGTCGGCGGGCGTCAGGTCGATAAGGCCGGCCATGGAACTCACGCTTCCCCAGACTTTCTTCGTGGTCGTGTGTCCGATTCATCGTTCAGCACCCGAACTGAACCTTGCCAGCGTGGGCTACACCGTTGACATCAGTCACATTGTTAACATCGCGCGATGCAGCACTCGTCGGAGACTCCCGGCCTCCGGCCCTCACGCGCAGTTTCCCGACGTGACGCACTCCGCTACGCCGCCGCCGTGTCTGCGCTGGCCGGGCTTGGCGCGGCAGCGGCGGGCACCGGGGCGCCTGCGGCGTCGGCCGCCGCTCCCACCCTGATCGACTTCGCCATGCACCAGATTCCGGCTAGCGATATCCGGGCCGCGGGCCACTCCGGAGTCATCAACTACGTCTCGACTTCGCGTCCCGGCTCGTCCTTCGGCGCCAAGCCGATCACCCTCCCCTACGCGCAGTCCCTGACCGCCGCTGGCCTGGTGATCGTCAGTAACTACCAGTACGGCAAGCCGGGCGGGACCGCACCGTCGGACTTCACGCGCGGCTTCGCCGGCGGCGTCTCCGACGCTCGCACCGCTTGGCAACTGCACACCGCGGCGGGTGGCGGCCAGAGTGCACCGGTCTTCTTCACCATCGACGACGACATCGACCGTGACACCTGGAACACCGTTGCGCTGCAGTGGTTTCGGGGAATCAACTCGGTGCTTGGGGTGCAGCGAACCGGCATCTACGGCGGCATCAAAGCCTGTCAGTGGGCCGGTGCCGATGGCGTCATCGGGAATTCCGGGACGCCCGGTAAGCGGTGGGCCTGGCAGACCCGGTCGTGGTCCGGCGGACAGATCGACCCCGCCGCCGTTCTGTACCAACGCATAGTGAGCACCGCGTCGAACCCGGGCCCGGTCGTCGGCGGAAGTGAGGTCGACGTCAACGACGTCCTGGCCCAGGATTGCGGCCAGTGGAACCTGCATCCGTAAGGGTTGCGGCCACCCCCGAAAGCTCAGCGCGGGATGCCGTGGACGGCAGTTGTCAGCACCGTATCGAGATCCCCGAGCCCGCCGGTGAAGGGATTGCCACGCAGCAGCACGTACGCCCCTGACGGGGTCTCGGCGACCAGCTTCGGCGAACTGGATCCAATCTGGATCCGGCGATGAAACGTGACCGAGTCCAGCGCGGCTACCGCCTGTTGATGGCCGTCGAAGTAGATCCGGGCCGCGCGGTCGAATACTGCGACCGGGCGATACTCGGTCACTGACACGGAACGGGACCGTCTGATGCGACCTACGGTTGCGACGGTGACGGCGGCTGCTACCAGCCCGACCGCGAGCAGTGCAACGCACAGCGCCACTGGGAGTCCCGCGCCGCGGCCTGTCGCAACGGCGGCCAAGCTCACCGCACCAAACCCACCAAACACCAGGGTGACGAGCCCGGCCACGAACGCGAGGATCGCGGGCACGCCATTGCCGCGGTCGACGACCAGGATCCGCGGGCCGTCCTCGGCGATCACCAATCCACCTACTTCGCGCAGGATTTGTGGTTCGCCGGGAGACATGCGGGAAGTCTGCCACCGATGGATCTTCGGGAGCAGCCAGCCCATTTGGCGCCGTCGCCCACGGATGCGCCACCGCGCCATACTCTTATCGCGTGAATCTCAGCAAAGTCATCGCGGGCGTAGCGATCGCCCCTGTCCGGGCCGGCGTCAAGGTGGCCGATGCCGGACTCGCCGCTGCCGCCATCGCGCTCGGGGCTGTGAAGCAATCCATTGGCGAGGAAGGCCCGAAGACGGTAGACCCGATTACCGACCTACTTCCGCTGCGCGGCGCGATTGTGGGTGCCAACCGCGTTGCCGAATTGACCGAAAACGACAGGGCAATGGGGCGGGCTCTTGCCCGCGGCGGCCCGGCGGACCAGCTGATGCGGCCCGGTGGGGTGGTCGACCTATTGACCTCGTCCGGCGGCCTACTCGATCGGGTGTCCGACGCAAGTAGCTCTTCACTTGAGCGGATCTTGGCGCCAGGTGGACTTGCTGATCGGCTTCTCGCTGAAGACGGGCCGTTAGAGCGCGTATTCGCCGAGGACGGGATAGTCGAGCGGATGTTCGCCGAGGACGGCGTCATGGACAAACTGCTCGCGAAGAATGGACCGCTCGAACAACTCACTGAAGCCGCTGAGATTCTGAGTCGGCTGCAACCCGCCATCGAGACATTGACGCCCACCGCCGACACCCTTGAATCCGCTGTCGACACGCTCAACCGGATGGTCACCTCGCTGAGCAGCATCACGGATCGCATTCCTCGGCGGCGTGCGGCGCGGAATATCGCATCCCCGAAGCCCATCGAGAATCGCGCAGACCGCGACGAGTGAGCCAACGGCAGCAGATGTAACACCGACACCGGATCGGGCGACATCACGGTCAAGTAACGATCACGCATACCCGCCGAGATCAATGACCGGAGGCCGGAGTGGCACGTCCTGGACGCCCGCTAGCGTGGGCCGCAGCGGCCCTGGCCGTTCCCGTGGCCGTGGCCTTCTCACCCGTCCAACCTCCAGGTCTCGAGCACTGGGAGCCGCTGAAGCTGGTGGCCGCTCATCCCGTCCACTCCGGCCTCGCCCCCGTCGTCGCTAAGGTGCCCGCCCCGGGCAGCCGCGCGGGGTCGATAGCCGTCCGGGCCGCGCTCACCCGGCTGGGTGATCCCTATGTCTGGGCAGCCGCGGGTCCCAACGCCTTCGATTGCTCCGGTCTCGTGGTGTGGTCCTTCCAACAAGCCGGGGTGCCCCTCCCCCACTCCAGCCAGCTGCTGGCAACCGGCGGGCGGGCGGTACCACTGGAGCAGATACAGCCCGGCGACGTAATCACCTTCTACCCCAGCGCATCTCATGTCGCTCTGTATGTGGGCGACCACAAGATGGTTCACGCCTCGACCTACGGCGTGCCGGTCGCCGTCGTTCCCATGAACAACTCCCAGATCCACAACGTCCGCCGATACGGATAGTTCAGACGCGGAGAAACTTCTGTTCACCCACGCCGAACATGCCGTCGACTGACAGGTCGACGTGGTCGGTGTGGATCCGGCCTTCGTACCAGCCATACGGGGCGTAGTACTCGGCGAGCGAGCGGCGCGGCCCGACGTGCATCTCAGAACGGACCGTCGGGGTGAACCGCACGTCGACCCGGCCCGATCCGTCCGTGTCACGCACTGTCCAGGTGCCCCACGGCCCATGCGGTCGTTCCACTCGGACGACGGGCAGTCGGTGAACCCGGTCACCGAGCCAGACCGCATTCTCGTTATAGAGCTGCGGGTCACGCACCTGATTGTCGGTCAGGTTGAAGCCCTCGACCCGCCCCCCATCACCACGGCGCACCGCAGTCACCCAGTCATAGCGCATCGGCCAGGGGTAGTCCCCGTGGTGATCGTCGAGGATCATGAACGAACGATCCGGGTCCAGCACAGTGAACTCCGCGCCGGCGCGGAGGGTGCCGGCGAACGGCATCATCGTCTTGTGCGAGTAGAGCGCACGGTCGTCGGTGAAGGGATGGCAGATCACCAGATGCCCGGCTTCTCCTGGGCCGCAGCGCCCGGCGCCGTGCAACTCAAGCGGTGGCAGATCACCGCACCCCGGATGGCTCGCGTCGACCGCGACCAGGCCCGCATCCAACTCGTTGGTGAGTTGCAGCGAGAAACGTCCGGCGCGACCGTGCGTAGATGTGCGGCCCAGGCCGCGAGCGACGTGCACCATCGAGGTCGGAACCCGCTGCTCCCACCGACGGATCGTGGCCGCGTGCTTGTCGACGACCAGCACCTGCAGCAGCGAAATCGACTTCGTGTCGTAGACAGCGCCGAGCACGAACAACGATTCGTCGCCGACCTGGAACGCCTCCCACTCCTTGAGCCTGGCGTTACGCGCGGCGCGCCGCAGGCGACCACGAGCCCCATCGGGAGTAACGACGTCGAGAGGGTTGATCCGCGCGATCGGACCATCGTAGGTACCGAATCTGTAGCGACCGTCGAGCACCAATTCAGCGGGTGGCTGCTCCTGCTTTCGCGGCATCACGGGCCCTCCTCAAATTCCGTGTCCTGTTGCGCGGCAATCAGATTCCGCGCTCTGCACCAATGGCGCGTACAAACCGTGCGAGCGGCAGGGGCCCAGTCTGTCGGCTCAGCCCAGGTAGGAGATCGTCGGGAATGAGTAGCTGAGCAGCCCGCTGCCCATCAAAGCAAGGATCGGCGTCAGCGGCGAGGCTTGGGGCATCACCTCGCGGTTCGTGGCTCCGGGGACGTAGGGATTGAGCGCCCTCATCCGTTCGACGTTCGTCCAGATGTAGTTCTCGATCGCGGTGAGTTGTTCGGCCTCCGTGGCGGTGTCGGGGATGCCCAGGTTGTCGCGGAACACAGCCAGCACCGCATCTTTTTGGTCGCCGGTGGTGATCCACTCGGCGACCCGGCTGTCGAAGACATCGCGTTGCACCGTATAGACGTTGATTCCGCCTCCTGGGGAAACTTTTAGGTAGCCGAGTTGGGCAACGATGCCGATCTGGGTTTCCTTGAGCGCGGCTTGCGGGTTCGGTACGTAACCGACGTCGACGGTGATGACCTGGGCGTAGGGATTGATCAGATAGATTGCCGACCACCGGTGGTGGCCATCGATGATGTAAGTGCCATCGTCGGCGGTGATGACCGGCGCATCCCCGAAGGGTGTGATGACCCCGCCGTCAAAGAACTTCTCGATGCTAGCCGGATCCTGCAGCGTGTTCTTCAGCGTTTTCGCCAGGTCGATCTCGTTCTGCGTCGGCACCATGTCGGCCACATCGGCGCTGCCGTAGGTAATTGTGAGAGCGCCGTTGGCTAGCCCCCGATCCGGGCCGCCGGTGGTCAGCAGTGTGTAGAGGGCGACGTTGCACGACGGACTCGTCGGGCAGGGGTTCTGGTCATCTACATTGAGCAACCGATTGAGAGTCTTGACGAAACCATCCTCGTCGGAGGTGTACGCCGCGAGCAGGATCTCCTGCAACTGTGCAGCGGCCACCATGTCGGGAAGCGTCACCTGCCCGGTCTCGATCTGCGAAACGTTGTCCGAGGTGGCCATGAGGCTGGTCGCGATGCCCGCCAGGCCGCCGTCCCAGAACCAGTTCTGCAGCGCGGATGTGATCTCGGCCTGGGTGGCGGTCTGGCCGAGGACGGAGTAGATCTCCTGGACCTTCGCTTGCCGGAAGGCGTCGGCGGTGACGAACTGCAGCGCGGCCAGGCTGGTCGGCAGGCCGGCGTTGAGCTGCTGGACGTACGCCTCGGCGATCGCCGGATCGACCGGTGTGCCCAGTAAGCTGCGGTAGAGATTCGCGACATATGTTGGGGCCGAAGGGGATACGCCTGCGGTCCCGCCCCCGGCGCTGCTGGCTTGGTAGAAGGCTTGGCTTCCAGCGATGGACGCGGCGAACAGCGGTTCGGGCATCCCCCACACCAAGGCCGAAGTGTTCCAAGCGAGTTCCTGAGAGGTGGCCGGACGATTGAGCAGCTCCAGGTAGTAGTTGTTGACCTCGGTCTGCCGGAATGCCGTCGAGCTGTACAGTCCGGCGATCACCCCATTGACACCGGTGAGGCTGAGAATTCCGAGGTAGTTCTGCAACTCAGTTTCGGTCGGATCCGTGCGTAGCACCTGGTTGAACAGTCCCGTGACAACCGCGGTGGGGTTGGTCACCGAAGCCGGCCCGGTGCCGGTGAAGAGGTCTTCCAGCGTTAATCGGGTCAGAATCGAGAAGGCACCAATCGTGGGGGCGGCGGTTGCCGGCGCGCCCGGCAGGCCGAAGAACGCGCTCAACCGGCTGAACGGATCGAACTGTGCAGTGGCATTGCCCTGTGGCGCGACCCCAGCGGCGATCGCTGAAGCTGACCCCGACGCGACCGGCAGGACCGGCACCGACCCCGCGGTGACGGCACGCTTTTCAGCGACAGACACCGGCAACTCAGCGAATGCCGAATCAGACGCCACGACCGACTCGTTCCGACGCACCGTGCTGATCCCCGCAAACGCACTGCGATCGTGGACGGACCGTGCCGCCACCGATACGCTCGTCGCGGCAACGCGAGAAGCACTGCTCACACCTCGTTGCGAGTGCACTGCCCGGCGCTCAGCAGAGTGGGCATCGGAACGGGGCCCGCCATGCGTTGCAGCCCTTGTGGACGAGGAATCTGCGCCATCGTCGGCAGCCGCAACGCCCTGCGCCGCGACCAACGCCACGCCGACTCCGGCGGCAACTGCACCAGCCTGCAGCCACCGCACGACGGGCAAGCTGCGATCTCGGCCACGCACAGGAGCGGAATGAGGTGTGCGCATGAATTCCCCTTCAGGTTGGACTTGCCTGGCGCTACGAGGTGGAAAGTTCGCGGGCCGGGAAGGAATATTCTGCCGAAACAGTGCTACCTAGAGATGGAGAATCTCGTCCACGAGATCGAAGAGATTTTCGTTGGTGTCAATCATCTGCTGATAGGTGTCATCGGTCGGTTCTTTACGCGTTGTAGTCACGGCCTGTGCTGCGACAGGGGCGCTCGAACATCCGGTATTGGTCTTAGAGCCGTCGGGACAGGTGGTGTTGCTCCAGATGACATTGGACAGGTTGGCTCCGGTCAGGTTGGCGCCGGTCAGGTTTGTGCTAGTGAAATTCGCGTAGTTGAAGAATTTGCCCGACAGGTTCAATCCGCTGAGGTTTGCGTAACTGAGGTCGCTGTTCATGAAGCGAGTCACCCCGGTCAGGTTCGCGCCGGTGAGGATGACCCAGGAGAGGTCTCTCGCGGACAAGTCCTGACCGCTCAGATCGGCGCCGCTGAGATCGGATCCCGACAACGTGGTCCCGGCGAGGTTCGTCCCATTGAGTTTGGCTCCGGCCAAGCTGGCTTCGTAGAAGTTTGCGCCCGTGAGGTTCATGCCCGACAGGTCCAGCCCGGTGAGTTCGGCCTGGCTGAAGTTCGCCCAGACGAGTGTCGTGCCGGTCAGGTTCGCGCCCATGAGGAGCACGCCGGTGAGGTCCTTGGCGGACAGATCAACGCCGCTGAGGTTGGCGCCGATGAGGTTGGCTCCCTTCAGCACCGTTCCGCTGAGGTCCTGGCCAGTCAGGTTGACACCGCTGAGGTTGGCCCGGTTGAAGTTCGCCCCGGCCAGGGTCGCACCGGTCAGGTTCGCGGCAGTGAGGTTGGCGCCGGTCAAGTCCAAGCCGGTCAAAACCACGCCGGAGAGATTCGCAGAGGACAGCCGCGCCCCAGCTAATGAGACGTTGCGCAGAGTCGCATTGGTCAAATTCGCTCTGGTCAAATCTGAGGACGCAATCCGCGAGCCGGTGAGGTCGGCGCCTGCCAAGTTAGCGGATGTGAGACTCGCGGTGCTCAGGTTTGCGCCCGTCAGATTGGCGCCCGAAAGGTTGGCAGTATTTAGGTTTGTGTTGGTCAGGTTCGCGCCCGTCAGATTGGCGCCTGACAGGTTGGCGTTGTTTAGGTTCGTGTTGGTCAGGTCCGCCCCGGACAGGTTCGCACCAGCAAACGCCGACCCCATGAGGTCGATACCACTCAGGTTCGCGCCGTTCATAGCGGCGTTAGTCATAGTGGCGGTTGCCAGACCGGAGGCGAATTGATAGTAGGTGACATTGACCAGATTTGCTCCGGTCAGATTAGCGCCAGCCAGTTTCACACCACCTCTGAGTCCATCCCAAAGCTCATCACGGCCCAACCGCACGTTTTCGAGCGTTGCGCCCGTGAGGTTTGCGTCGGTGAAGTCGGCCCATTGATACACACCAAAATCCGTTGTAAAGAGCAAGGCGCCCTTGAGATTCGCTCCAGAAAGATTTGCTCCGACCGAAAACGTGCCCCCCAACCTCGCCTCGATGAGCGTCGCGTTCACGAGTGTGGCCCCGTCCAACCGCGCATGCGGCAACTTCGCCCGTGTCAAATTCGCGCCAGACAAATTCGCACTACTCAGGTTCGCCGAATTGAGTTCTGCCCCAGTCAAATTCGCGCCGGACAAATTCGCATTGCTCAGGTTCGCCGCCCAGAGGTTGGCCCCAGTCAGGTCCGCGCCTTCCCAATTCACTCCAGGGCCTGGAGGAGTAGGGGTGGCGAATGACGTGGCGGCAGCGTCAGAAATCTCCTGGAGATCGGCGTAAGAAACGTCGGCCCCGGAGAAATTCGTTTCGATGACCTGTTCGCCGTTGATATCGGCCTGGACGAGGTTCGCCCCGGTGAAATTAGTCCGAGTCAGGTTCGACTCGTGGAGCAGGGTGTACTTCAGGTTTGCCTCGGACAGGTTAGCGTCGGTGAAATTCACCCGCACCAGATTCAGCCCACTCAAATCCTGACCCGACAGGTCCTGGCCCGAACAGTCACCGGTGCGCACACAGGCCGGTGTTTGGGTCCAACCGCTGAACGGCAAGACCAGGAGACGGCGCACCAGCAGCAGGCCCCCTTCGAGCAGATTGGCGACCGGACCTCCCGGCAGGTAACCGATCAGGTTCGAGATTTCGTCGAAGACGGTGTTGATCAGCACGACCGGGCGGAACACGGGCCACGCAGGGGCTTTAGCCGTCGATGCGGCCGAAATGATCGGCGCCTCAACAGCATTGGGTATGTCCGCTGCAAGGGGCTGCGGCGCGGTACCCGCCGCCGGCGCTAGGTCAGCCGATCGCCGAGCAGTGGCAACGGGTCGCGACACCGCACTGTCAGTCCACTCCGCCCCGGATTCGCCCGTTTCGACCGAAGCTGCGGCATTGCGCCGCGAAGTTGCTTCGGACCCGGCACTGACTCTGACCTCGATCGCGGCGGCCGAGTACGCCGGCGACGGGGCGAGGGAGTCGGTCGTAACGCGACGGACCGTTGACCGGTCTTCCGCACCCTTCCGTTCTGACCTTGCGGCGTGCGACCGCGCAGGTTGTCCTACGCCCCTGGTGTCCTTCGCTGGATCTGCCGAGACCGCCGAGTCCGCGTCCCTGCTGTCCGCGGAGGCCACACCCGACGCTTGAGGAGCGGCGAGTGACAGCCCCAGCAGGACGACCGCTGCACCTGCTCGCACACTGTTGCTCAACACGCGCGTGGAACCCTCGAACCGATGTGCGGTCACGCGGCAACTCCTCAGACAAGAGTTCGGTCACCGTGACCGATCGTCGGATAATAGCCAGTGATTTCTGACTGGTGCAACCAGTTGGCGGGGGCTGTCAAATCTCCACGATCAGGAACCGACGAGCCTCAAACTCACCTTGACGTGCACGGCCCGCTGCGACGGGGGCCGTGATGCCAGTGAGAAGATGGCGTTGTGAAGCCCGGTCCGCTCCCGCGCACGGGGACGCTGTCCGATGGCGTCTACAACTCAGCGCTTCACGAGATACTCAGCGGTCGCTGGCCGGCCAATCAGGCCGCCCCGTCAGAACGTGAATTGGCGACAACACTGAACGTAACGCGCCATGTGGTGCGCGAAGCACTCAAGCGGCTTCAGCAGGCTGGGCTCGTACGGATCAGCCAAGGCGGCAGCACGCTGGTCCTGGACTGGCGCACCCACGCCGGTCTGGATATGGGCATTGCATTGATCTCAGCCGGGGTGGTGCCGCAGGGTGAGATCTTCCGCGATACCGCGGTGTTGCGACGCACCGTCGGCATTGATGCGGCGCGGTTGTGCGCCCTGGGCGCCTCAGATGAGCAACTTGCCGCTGTGACGGCCGCCTCCGCGGCCTATCCCAAAACCGGTACACTGCAGCAGTTTCAAGATGCCGAGGTGACTTTCTGGACCGCGATCATGATCGGCTCGGGCAACATCGCCTATCGGTTGGCGTTGAACACCCTGATGGCCGCGATCGAAGAAGTCGGTGCCGAGCTGGTCATGGGCCTTAACGCCGAATCGCTCACCGACCGCGGCGGTCACGTTGAACTGGCTGCTGCTATCGCCGCCCGGGATCCCGACACTGCGGCGCAACTCGCCTACGCCCAGCTATCGCAACTCGTCGACGTTTTCCCTCCCCACAACTGAGTTTCACTCAAAACGGCAGGTAAACCCCGGGCCCGGGCAGCTGTAGTAGGCGCCTACTTCGCCATGTTCGTGAAGCGCGACAGATGCAGTTGGTGAGCAACGGTTACCGTCTTCGTCGGGCCATTGCGGTGCTTTGCCACGATCAGGTCGGCCTCACCGCCGCGTGGGTCATCACGCTCGAACGCGTCCGGTCGGTGCAGCAGGATGACCATGTCCGCGTCCTGCTCGATGGCGCCAGATTCACGAAGATCGGACAGCATGGGCCGCTTGTCCGTTCGCTGTTCTGGTCCGCGGTTCAGCTGGCTCATCGCCACTACCGGCACTTCCAGCTCCTTGGCCAAAAGCTTTAGTTGGCGCGAGAATTCGGACACTTCCTGCTGGCGTGACTCGACCTTCTTGCCCGAGGTCATCAGCTGGAGGTAGTCGATCACGACGAGCCGCAGGTCGGATTTCTGGCGCAGCCGGCGTGCCTTGGCCCGTATTTCCATCATCGTCAGGTTCGGCGAATCATCGATGTACAGCGGAGCTTCACTGATCTCGCTCATCCGCCGCGCTAGGCGCGTCCAGTCGTCGTCGCTCATCCGGCCCGAACGCATATCGGCCAGTTTGATTTTGGCTTCAGCAGACAGCAACCGCATGACGATCTCGGTCTTGCTCATTTCCAGCGAGAACACCACGCTCGACAGCCGGTTCTTGATCGAGCAAGACCTCAAGAAGTCCAAACCAAGGGTGGAGTTGTGGGTCGGCACCATGGCGCGCCCAGCGAGGTACATGTGATCGCCGTTGTCGACTTCGACGCACCGGACAGGCACACTCGCAATTGGCCGTACCGCGGTGATGAACCTCGATACAGTCCGCGCCGTTCCCACATTGGCTCGCCGGTCCTTATGCGCCAAGGCCTTTCGAGGAAGGTAGAACACCGACTCGTCGGTCGAGAAGTTCAAGATGTAGGCCGTCGAGCTGGCCTCTGATCTCCCGCGGGCCCGCTTCGTTGCGCGGTGGCATCGGTAGCCCAGACTCACGATGAGTTCGAAGACGTCGTCAGCCAGGCGTTGGCTCGTCACGCTGAACTGAATCGCCCCACCGTTGGTGACGGTGCCGTCGGTGTCCAATAAGCCGGCCAGCAGATCGCGCCGCTGCGCCTCCGAGGAGCGCAGGTAGTCGGTCGGTATGTGCTTATCGTTAAGCACCCCGATCGTCCTGAGCCCAGCTTGCAACGTTCCGGCCTCGACACCTTCAGCCTCAATATGCATAAGGATCTCTGGGTCGGCCACTGTGATCTGAGCGCAAGCGCTGGTCCCATCGCCGAGCCACGCACCGAGGGTGTACGGCGGAACGAGGAGGTCGCGGTCCGGCGCCTGCAGCGCCTTTGCGTTGTCTACCGAGTGGTTCAACCGGTGGTCCCGGGTGGGACAACGAAGCGTCTCCGCAATTTCCCGCGTGGTCCGCACCGCAGGAAAGATGCGCTGATTCCGAGTCCGGTTGGACCCGGCAGCGGCAACTTGGGCGGATTTGCGTGACGCCCGGGTGTCGGTCAGCCATTGATGTTCGGCGTCCGCCACGATCACCGTGCCGTCGGAGAATTCGACTGCGTAGCACGGACGGTCCAGCATCACGTCGGTCGCGGCGACTACACGCGTGGGAAGGCCGTCGGAACCGATCAGGAAATCGCCGACGGCCAGTTCGCCCATCGTGGTCCACCCAGTCGGCGTCGGCAGCGGAGTGTCCAGCGCCAGGGCCTTCCCCATACCCGGCCTCGCCGCAATGACGATCATCTGCCCGGGATGCAGGCCGTTGGTCAATTCGTCGAGCTCAGTGAAGCCTGTTGGCACCCCCCGGGCCAGCCCCCCGTTGGACGCGATGGCGTCGATCTCATCCATCGTCGGCTGCAGCAAGGCTTCCAGCGGAACGAAGTCCTCGGCTGCCCGCCGCTCCGTCAGGTCATACATCTCAGCCTGCGCTCGATCGACGATCTCGTCGACGTCAGCGCCCTCGGCGCCCGCATAGCCGTACTGCACGACCCGGGTGCCGGCCTCCACCAGTCGGCGCAGCAGAGACTTCTCGGCGACGATGCTGGCGTAGTAGCCCGCATTGGCAGCCGTCGGCACTGTGGATATCAGGGTGTGCAGGTAGGGCGCTCCACCCATCCGCCGCAACAAACCGCGCCGGTCGAGCTCGGCGGCTACCGTCACGGCGTCAGCGGGCTCACCGCGGCCGTAGAGGTCCAAGATCGCGTCGTAGACGTTCTGGTGAGCGGGCCGGTAGAAGTCGCCGGGCCGCAGGCGCTCCAACACGTCTGCGATGGCGTCCTTGCTCAGCAGCATCCCGCCCAGCACGGA
Source organism: Mycobacterium sp. (assembly GCA_965279745.1). Classification (GTDB taxonomy): domain Bacteria; phylum Actinomycetota; class Actinomycetes; order Mycobacteriales; family Mycobacteriaceae; genus Mycobacterium. The sequence continues at coordinate 3,163,850 of OZ257262.1, read as the reverse complement.
CTGCTCGGCGGCAAGATCCTGGGGAGGCTGGCGACCGAAATCCTCAGACGCCGGGGGGGCATCGACTCGCGACTGTCCAAGATCATCAACGACCGCCATCGGCTTCCCCACCTCCTCATTCATTTGTCGAACTCAGGTTCGAGTCGGCACATGCTGAAGATAAATCAGGGCACCGACGACACCGGGCGCGAGCACCGCTCGCATACCGCAGACGGCTCACGCTAGACGTTGCTGCGGCCGCTACAAACCGGAGCTGTGGATAACTCTGTTAGTGCTGTGTGCATAGCTGCGGTAGCGGTGTTGGGGCATTGGGGACAATCTGTGGATCACCATGTTGTCGGCGGGCATTTACGCAGTTGAGGGCAGAATAACGCTGGTGAACAACTGTGGATGAGAAGTCGACGGCGTGTCGACCTTGGTAGCCGTTTCGGGCGTGTTGTGTTGCAGGACGTTGTTCAGCGGGTTAACAGACGGTTAGATTCCGCCCCGGTGAGGCCTCACGGAGAGTTCGCCAGCGCAGACAGCAAATTCCCCGGGGAAGGCCGCTAGCGGCCCTCACCCGGGGAATGTGTCGCCTACTGCTATTTCTGGGGAACGATGTCCAGCGTGATGTCGAGGTGAACCTCGGGATGCAGATGCACAGCGATGGCGTGCGAACCCGTCGCCTTGATGTGTGCCTTCGGCATCCGCACGGTCCGCTTGTCCAGACTCGGTCCGCCAGCCTTCTTGATGGCCACGACAATATCGTTGGCGGTCACCGAACCGAAAAGCTTGCCGCTGTCGCCAGCCGTCTGCACGGAGAGTGCAATCGGGCCCAGCGCGTCGATGGCGGCCTTGATCTCGTCGGCGTGGGCACGGTCACGAACCGTCTTGGCCTCACGCGCACGACGGATCTCGTCCGCCTGCTTCTGTGCACCCCGGCTGGCGACGATGGCCAGGCCCCGCGGGAGCAAGTAATTACGGCCGTACCCGTCCTTAACCTCGACGGTGTCTCCGGGCGTTCCGAGGTGGTCGACCTCTGCGGTCAGGATCAGCTTCATGTTCGATATTTCCGTTCTGCCTTGAATGCTTCTCTAGCGGGCCGTCGAAGTGAACGGCAGCAGAGCAACCTCGCGGGCGTTCTTGACGGCGATCGCGATGTCACGCTGGTGCTGCACGCAGTTACCCGTCACCCGGCGCGCACGAATCTTGCCGCGCTCACTGATGTAGGTGCGGAGCAGACCGGTGTCTTTGTAGTCGATCGGCTGCCCCTTCCCCTTCTTCGAGCAGAACACGCACTTGCGTGCCTTGATCGGCTTTTCCGGGGCCGGGCGCCGCTTTGTGGACTTGGCCATGTCTCAGTCTCTTTCGTTCTTTACGGGTCGCGTACCGGCGCGACAAAGGTTTCGGGTTTAGGGGTCAATCTAAAAAGGAGGCTCGCTAAAAAGGAGGCTCATCGTCGCTGCCGCCGAACGAACCAGACGCGGGGGCGCTGCCCCACGGGTCTTCATTGGAATTGGAGTTGGAATTCGACTCAGCCTGCGCCGGCCGACCGCCACCGCTGTTGCTACCGCCGCCTCCGCTACCAAAGCCGCCACCGCCACCGCCGCTGCGGCTGGCCTTGTTCACCTTGGCGGTCGCGTACTTCAGCGACGGGCCGATTTCCTCGACCTCAACCTCAAACACAGTGCGCTTTTCACCCTCACGAGTCTCGAACGAACGCTGCTTGAGCCGGCCGGTCACGATGACACGGGAACCGCGGGTCAGGCTTTCGGCCACGTTCTCAGCGGCCTCGCGCCAGATGTTGCACCGCAGGAACAGCGCCTCGCCGTCCTTCCACTCACTGCTTTGGCGGTCGAAGATCCGCGGCGTGGACGCCACAGTGAAGTTGGCAACCGCAGCACCCGAGGGGGTGAACCGCAGTTCGGGGTCCGCGGTCAGGTTTCCAACCACGGTGATGGTCGTGTCACCGGCCACAAGGTCCTCCTGAGGATTGAGGTGAAGTATCGAGTCGCCGTGCGTAGTGCATCGGACTCATCGGGAGCCTACGAAACACATACGACACCGGCGGACGTCGACATTCGTGCCTGTTAGTGCTTGTCGGTGCGCATGACTTTGGTGCGCAGGACTGACTCGTTGAGATTGAGCTGACGGTCCAGCTCCGACACGGTGGCCGGTTCAGCTTTCACATCGACGACGGCATAAATGCCCTCGGCATGCTTGGCAATCTCGTACGCCAGCCGGCGACGGCCCCAGATGTCGACTTTGTCGACTGAGCCACCGCCACTGCGCACAACGTTCAGGAATGTATCCAGAGACGGAGCAACAGTGCGTTCGTCAAGAGTGGGGTCAAGGATGACCATAATTTCGTAAGGACGCATGGAAACCTCATCACCTCCTATGGTCGTCGCGGCCACGGCGTGTTCCGTGGCAGGAGGGTCGCCTGCGTCGGCAACCGCCTCAGGCTACCGGAAGGTGATCTGATCAGCGAAATCGCGCGAACGTGCGGGGCCGGCCGACTCCACACTGTCCGCCGTGATCAGCCGCGGTCGCAGCCACTTCGGGAACCAGATCGGGTACGCGTCGGGAGCAGAGTCGAAAACTCCACCACCTGGATCGTCCACCCGCCCGCCTCGGCGGACCACGTCTAACCGCGGCCGGTAAATCTCCCGCACCACCAGCGCCATCAGCACAATCACCGCGACGTCTCGGAGGGCCACGGTTGCGGTGAACCACTGTTCGGGTAGCCCCATATTCTGTTCGCCGTACAGGTAGTACATCCGCGGCACCCAGACCAACGCATCAATGGTCATCCACGCCAACAGAATCCGTCGATGCGGTAGTGCCAGTACCGCCAACGGCACAAGCCAGAGTGAGAACTGCGGACTCCACACCTTGTTCACCAGTAGGAACGACGCGACCGTGAGGAACGCCAGCTGAGCCAGTCGGGGCCGTCGGGGCGCGGTGAGCGCGACGTAGGCGATGCCGAAGCAACACATCAAGAAGGCAACGGCGATAACCGAATTCAGCACAACCGGCGGCTCCCAGAACCCGGTATCCGGGTCAAATCCCCGCCACCCGGTGAACGATTTCACCACGTTGTAGATCGAGTCCATATCGTCACCGCGACGAGAGTTGAGCCGAAAAAACTCCGACCACCCTCGCGGAAACAACATCAGTACAGGCAGATTCACTACGAACCAGGCGCCCACCGCCGCCACCGCAGTGCGCGCCGCGTCGGCCATTCGATCTGTTCGAATCGCCAACACCAGAATGGGCAACAGCAGCAGCGCCGGATAGAGCTTTGCCGCCACCCCCAGGCCGATCAACACCCCGGCCAATGCGGGCCTGCGCCGCGCCCAGGCGAGCAGACCGCCCACAGCCAAAGCCGTTGCCAGCGCGTCAAAGTTGGTGAATATCTGAAAGATCAGCAGCGGCGAACCCGCGACCAGCGCTGCATCCCAGATTCGTCGGCCTGCCAGGACAGCGGTGGCCCACACGGTGGCGAGCCAGGCCAATGCCAGACCCAACGCGGCAAGGTTGAAGAACATCACCACCTCGGCGATGACTGGCAGCGACACCATTTTGGCGATCGCCGTGTAGGTCTTGGCCAGTGCCATCGCGGCATATTGGTAAACCCCGGTCAGCACGGGGTACTCCATGTAGCGCACGGCCGTCGTGCCGTCGTAGCGCGCCTGCGGGCGGCCCGCTGAGTCGGTCTCGATCCAACTCGACTTGTATGGAAACCTGCCCCGGTTCAATAGCTCTGCGGTGTACAGCGGCACGGTGTCGGAGTAGCAGAGCTCGAAGTAGGCCCGCTGATCCTTCCAATTCGCCACCCGCTGGTCCGGCGACCCAGTGCCCACGGTCTGCAGGCAGGGAGATTTCGTCGACCAGCCCAGCGCAAGGAATACCAACGCGATGACGAACATCACCCGCACCGGAGTGAGAACACGCGTCCGGCCGATCAGCGCGTGACGACCCACCGGTCCACCCACCACGGTGGACAGTGCCGAACCCAGGACGTCCGTCCGGCTGGGCAGATCACGGTCGTCAGCGCTGCGCCGATCGACAGCGAGCGGAACGGGTGACACCGTCGCGCGCTGGCCCTCGGTCACGGTGGCGGCGGAGGCGGCGGAACGGTCGCGTTCGGATCGCCCGGCGGCGGGGGTGCGTCCGGAGGAAGTGGGGTCGGGCCGATCGGCACCGTTGTGGGTGGGCCGATCGGAATAGTGATACCGGGTGCCACGACGATGCTGGGTTGGATCACCGTCTCCGTCGGGGGTGGCGGCATATCCGTCGGTGACGGCGGTGGTGGAGGCGGAGGCGGAGGCGCCGGCACACCCGCATAGCCACCGATCTCCGCTGGCGTGGGGAATGACTCGACGTCGGTGCCCTGCAAGGCCCCGTCCATCGTCGCCTTCCAGATATCGGCGGGCAGACCGGACCCGTAGACCGGTGAGCCCCACTTGTTCACCAGCGGCTGGGCGCCGTCCACGGTGCCCACCCACACCGCAGTGGACAGCGACGGGGTGTACCCCACCATCCACGCGTCGCGGTTGGCCCCGGTGTCGCCAAGCTGATTGGTCCCTGTCTTGGTAGCAGAGGGACGCCCGCCGGCAAGGTTGTGGCCGTTGGACCAGCCGGCGATCGGCTGCATGGCTGCGGAGACGTTGTCGGCCACCGCCTTCTCGATGCGGCGCTCGCCGGCGTTGGCCTCGTTGCCGGCGTCGAACAACACATCACCCTGGGCGTTGACGACCTTCTGCACGAAATGCGGCTTGTGGTACATGCCGGAGGCGGCAAGCGTCGCGTACGCCGAGGCCATATCGATCACGCGGGTCTGATACTGGCCCAGCACAACTCCGTTGTTAGGAGGTCCTCCTTGCTCGTCCTCCGACAGTGTGTGGGGGACGCCAGGGAAGCTATCGGCAATGCCGGCCCGGTGCGCGGCGTCGGCCACATCGGCGGGGCCGTTCTTGAGCTTGAGCATCAGGCGGTAGTAACTGGTGTTCAACGACCGTTTCAACGCCTCGGCGATATTGCAGGTCCCGCAACCATCGCCCTCAACGTTGGTGATGGTGACGTTGTTCAACGTCACCGGGGAGCTGTCGACCTGGTAGCCGAGTCCCATTCCCTGCTCCAGCGCAGCGACGAGGGCGAAGACTTTGAACGCCGATCCTGTCGGCAGACCGGCTTGAGCGAAGTCGTAGCCCTGCGCATCGGACCCGCCATAGTAGGCCTTCACTCCTCCGGTCCGCGGATCGATCGAGACCACCGCCGACCGCATATCCGGATCCTGGCCGTCGAGGTATTTCGAGACGGCAGCCTCGGCGGCCTTCTGGGCCGTGGCGTCGATCGTTGTGGTGATCTGCAGTCCCTGGGTGTTCAGCGTCTGCTCGTCAATATTGAACAGGTCAAGCAGCTCTTTGGTGACTTGGCGCTGAATCAAGCCGTTCGGACCAACCGTCTGGTTCGCCGTATTGGCCTGGTCGGGCGGCAGAGTCACCGGGAACACCTGTTGGGCGCGCTCCTCCTTGGACATCGTGCCCATCGTGACCATTCCGTCGAGCACCCAGTTCCAGCGCTTGGTGGCTCCTTGCAGATCAGTCGCAGGATCCAGAGTGGACGGCCGCTGGATCAGTGCGGCCAGAAGCGCGCCCTCGGCAACATTCAACTGCTCAACCGGTTTGCCGAAGTACGCCTTGGAGGCCGCACCCACACCGTATGCACTGCGGCCGAAGTAAATGATGTTCAGATATGCCTGCAGCACCTCGTCCTTGGACCACTCCCGCGACATCTTGGTAGATATGACGAGTTCCTTGGCCTTGCGAATCAGCCCGCCAATACCCGAGCGCTGACTGCCGACGAGCGCATTCTTGACGTACTGCTGGGTGATCGTCGACCCACCCTGCAAGTCACCGCCGAAGAGGTTGTTCTTCACGGCTCGCGCGAACCCGGAGAGCGAAAACCCCGGATTGGTATAGAAGTTCCGGTCTTCAGCCGCCATCACCGCGTTGCGGAGAGCCACCGGCACCTGGTCGATGTTCACATCGACTCGGTTGCCTTCAGGCGGGACGATCTTCGAAAGTTCCGATCCGTCGCTGGCCAGTACGGTCGACACCTGATTGCTTCTAATATCGCCCGGTTTGGGCACGTCAACGATCAGATAGGACATCCCGAACGTGAGGATGGGCAGCACAATCAGGACGATCGCCGTCAAGGCCAGTGACCGGCGCATCCAGACCCAGTTGAGCTGAGACTTCAGCTTGGGCGGTTTGACCGGTGGCTCGCCGTCATTGCCCCCACCATCGCCGACGCCATCACCAGGTGGTGGTGCAGGCGGAGGAGCAACCGGCGGTGTTGATGACAGCGGTGTTGATGACAGCGGCGCCACCGACGGCGGCGGCGTCCCTTCCATCGCGGCTTTGACTACTTCGATCCGGTCCGGCATCAGTGGCACGGTCTCGTCGCGGACCGGCGGAATGATCGATGTCAGGCCGTCATCAGGAGTGACCCTCCGCCGCGGGATTCGGTGTTTGCCACCTGCCGGGGGATCGCTGGCCACGATGGGCGCGCCCGGCGTGGTGTCCGCATCGTCGACCGGTGGACCGCTGTTGATTTCGTCGGGTGACCGGTCCTGACCGCCGTCGCTATTCACTGGCTGTCCGCGCGTCGGAGCGCGCCGCCTGGGAGCCTCGCCGCCCGCGGGTGCCCCGAGAGGATCCCGTCGCGCGTGGGGTGCCCAGTACATAGGACTTGACCAAGTGGTTCCAGCTGCAAGTGCGACAGACCTCCACCACATGTACCGCGAACTCGTCGAAACGGGTGGTCAGCATTACCAGTTCCTCGGCGCTGCGGGCCGAACCCGACACCGCGCCCAAATGCTCGCCGAATACCCACGACACCAATGTCAACTGCTCCTTGCGGCAGATCGGGCACATCACTGAGCTGGATTTCCCGTGAAACTTCGCGGCACGCAACAGGTAGGGATTGGCATCACAGACCTCGGTTACCCCGGTTCGGCCGGAGTACACCTCGGCCAGCAGGGACCGACGCTGAAGCGCGTAGTCCACCACCTGTCGCTGCAATCGCACGCGACCAGAGTACGTCGATGACCTTCCCGCCGAGGTGCGACCGGCGCGACCGGACGTCGCAATTGTGTGACTTCTCTGCCTCCTGGCCGCGCCAGAGTCGTCCTCACTCTCTACGATCAGCGACGTGGTGACAGGCCAGACAGCCGGAACGCGGGCTAAAGACAGCGACCGCAATGACACCTGCCAGATCCTCGACAGCGCCCTCGCTGAGGGTCAGCTGTCGATGGCTGAGCACCAGCAGCGGGTCAAGACGGCCACCAATGCGGCTACGCTGGGCGACCTTCAGACGCTGGTTGCCGACCTTCAGAACGAGAACGCGCCGGTCCAACTGCCGACGCTGAAGAAGCAGCGTCAGCTCCCCCGTATCGGTTCTGGTACAGGCGGTGGCTGGGGCATGCGGATCGCGGTCGCCAGTGTGCTTCTGCTGCTCGGCATTGGACTCGGCTGGGGTCTCTACGGCAACACCAGCTCACCGTTGAATTTCACCTCCGACCCGGGCGCCAAGCCCGACGGTGTCGCCCCGGTAGTGCTGACCCCGCCGCGGCAGTTGCAGTCGTTGGGTGGGTTGACCGGCCTGCTTGAGCAGATGAGGAAGAAGTTCGGCGACACCAACGGGTATCGGCTGGTCGTCTACCCCGACTACGCATCGCTGGATCGACCCGATCCCAAGGACGATCGCCGGCAGCTCAACTACTCCTATCGCGGCGGCTGGGACGATCCGTCGGCTTCAGCCGCGAGCAGTGACGCCCGTCTGATCGACCTGAGCAAGTTCGACGCCAAGGCCATCATCGCGGTCCTGCGCGGAGCACCCGAAACCCTCGGAATTAAGCCTTCCGAAGTCAAGAGCACATACCTGATCTTCGACCCCAGTGGTGATCCGACCGCGCCGCCGGACACGATGGAGATCTCGCTGTACGTGTCCAGCGAATTTGGTAGCGGCAATATCGAGCTGAACCCCGACGCCTCCGTTAAGCGGATCAGCTACCCGTCCTGACTGCCCTGACCAGTCGAAGTCGCGCCGTTGGCTGACTGGCCTCTCAAAGTAGCGCCGAATATATCGCTCCGATACAATCGCCAGAGGTGTCGAAACACCGTAGCGGCTGAACCGGAGATGGATTAGGAGGTGACTCGGGTGCTGGAACTCGCCATCCTTGGCCTTCTTCTCGAGTCCCCGATGCACGGCTACGAGCTCCGCAAGAGATTGACCGGGTTGCTCGGTGCTTTCCGCGCGTTCTCGTACGGCTCGCTGTACCCGGCGCTGCGCCGGATGCAGGTCGACGGCCTGATCGCCGAAGACGCAGCGCCTGCCGGAACCCCGGTCCGCCGCGCCCGACGCGTGTATCAGCTGACCGATACCGGCAAGCAGCGCTTCACCGAACTGGTCGCCGACACCGGTCCGCAGAACTACACCGACGACGGCTTCGGCGTGCACCTGGCGTTCTTCAACCGCACACCGGCCGAGGCGCGCATGCGCATCTTGGAAGGGCGGCGCCGCCAGGTGGAGGAACGCCGTGAGGGTCTGCGCGAAGCAGTAGCGCGGGCCGGCAGCTCGTTCGATCGATACACCCGACAACTGCATCAGCTGGGTCTGGAATCCAGCGAGCGCGAGGTCAAGTGGCTCAACGACTTGATCGCCGCAGAGAAGCTAGACAGCTGAAACCGAATCCGTAGAGCCGAACAGATGAAGTCCACGAAGGAGATACGTCCATGACTGAGCACAACGCGACTAAGCACAGCGCGTCGAATGATGTGCGAGTCGCCATTGTCGGCGTCGGCAACTGCGCGTCTTCGCTGGTGCAGGGCGTGCAGTACTACAAGGACGCCGATCCCAACGCGACCGTCCCGGGTCTGATGCACGTCACCCTGGGCCACTACCACGTCCGCGACGTGAAGTTCGTCGCCGCCTTTGACGTCGATGCCAAGAAGGTCGGCTTCGATCTGTCCGAGGCGATCTTCGCGTCCGAGAACAACACCATCAAGATCGCCGACGTCCCGCCCACGGATGTCTTCGTCCAGCGTGGTCCGACCATGGACGGCATCGGCAAGTACTACGCCGACACCATCGAGCTGTCCGACGCCGACCCCGTCGACGTCGTGAAGGTGCTCAAGGACAACAACGTCGACGTGATGGTGTCCTACCTTCCGGTGGGTTCCGAAGAGGCCGACAAGTTTTACGCCCAGTGCGCCATCGACGCCGGTGTGGCGTTCGTCAACGCACTGCCGGTGTTCATCGCGTCTGACCCGGTGTGGGCCAAGAAGTTCGAGGACGCTGGTGTGCCGATCGTCGGCGACGACATCAAGAGCCAGGTCGGCGCCACCATCACCCACCGCGTGATGGCCAAGCTGTTCGAAGACCGCGGCGTTCAACTCGACCGCACCATGCAGCTCAACGTCGGCGGGAACATGGACTTCCTGAACATGCTGGAGCGGGAGCGCCTGGAGAGCAAGAAGATATCCAAGACGCAGGCCGTCACCAGCAACCTGCAGAAGGAATTCAATACCAAGGACGTACACATCGGGCCGTCCGACCACGTCGGCTGGCTCGATGACCGCAAGTGGGCCTACGTCCGCCTGGAAGGCCGCGCCTTCGGTGACGTTCCGCTGAACCTCGAATACAAGCTCGAGGTGTGGGACTCGCCGAACTCCGCCGGCGTCATCATCGACGCTGTACGTGCGGCCAAGATCGCCAAGGACCGCGGTGTCGGCGGCCCCGTCGTCGCTGCCTCGGCATACCTGATGAAGAGCCCGCCGAAGCAGCTCGCCGACGACATCGCGCGTGCCCAGCTCGAAGAGTTCATCGAAGGCTGATCCCATGTACGCCCAAACCAACAGTTGGGCGCAAAAATACGAGTAGATCCCGCCATTTCATCGATCTCGGCCTGAGCGTTAGATAGGCAGATGCTCTCCGACGACGAAATCAGCCGTCTTGACGAGTTCGCGCTACTCCAGGACAACGCCGAGCAAGCCGGTGTCACCGGCCCGCTTCCGGCGGTGCAGCGCGTGGAGTTAAGCCCGATCAGTGCTTTGCGTTGGGGCACAGCCGAACCGAAAGTCATATTCCTGCATGGCGGCGGGCAGAACGCCCACACCTGGGACACAGTGATCCTCGGACTCGGCGAGGCCGCCCTGGCGGTCGACCTGCCCGGCCACGGCCGTTCGGCCTGGCGTGAAGACGGTGACTACGGGCCAAAGCTCAACGCGACGACCGTCGAATCCATCGTGCGCGAGCATGCGGGCAATGCCGACCTAGTGGTCGGAATGTCTCTGGGCGGGCTGACCGCGATGCGACTAGCGGTAGCCGCGCCCGATCTCGTCCGCAAGCTCGTCATGATCGATGTCACGCCGTCGGCCCCCCAACGCCATACCGAAATGACCGACGCGCAAAAAGGCACGGTCGCGCTAATCCAGGGTGAACGAACTTTCCCTAGCTTCACAGCGATGGTCGACGCAGTCGCCGCCGTCGCACCGAATCGAAGTCGGGAATCATTGCGCCGCGGAGTGTTTCACAATTCCAAAGAACTGGATGACGGCACCTGGACCTGGCGCTATGACTCATTCCGAACCGGTGCCGGATTCGAGGGCCTATGGGACGACGTGCCCTCCCTCACCGCGCATACCACGCTGATCCGCGGCGAGCGGTCGGCTTTCGTCAACGACGAGGACGCCGACGAATTCGCCCGCACCGCACCCGGTTTCCGCACCACGCATGTCGTACCCGGCGCCGGCCACTCGGTCCAGGGTGACCAACCTCAGGCATTGGTGCGGATACTGCGCGAGATTCTCGACGCCTGAACGCCTACGGTGGAGGCATGAACTTCCCCGTCCGAATCGGCGTCCAGCTGCAACCGCAGCATTCCAACGACTACGCCCAGATCCGTGACGCGGTCCGACGCTGCGAAGACATCGGCGTCGACGTCGCGTTCAACTGGGATCACTTCTTTCCGTTGTACGGCGATCCCGAAGGTGAGCATTTCGAATGCTGGACGATGCTCGGAGCCTGGGCCGAACAGACGTCGCGCATTGAGATCGGCGCATTGGTGAGCTGTAACTCGTACCGCAACCCCGAGCTTCTGGCGGATATGGCGCGCACCGTCGACCACATCTCCGGAGGCCGACTGATCCTTGGCATCGGCTCGGGCTGGAAGGAGAGGGACTACGACGAGTACGGCTACGAGTTCGGCACAGCAGGCAGCCGCCTCGACGACCTTGCGGATGCGCTGCCGCGCATTACGGCGCGGTTGGCCAAGCTGAATCCGGCTCCGACCCGTGACATCCCCATCCTCATCGGCGGCCAGGGTGAGCGGAAGACCCTGAAGTTGGTGGCGGAGCATGCCCAGATTTGGCACGGATTCACCAACGCCGACACCTATCCCGGCAAAGCCGAAGTGCTCGAACGGCATTGCGCGACGGTTGGCCGTGACCCTGCCACCATCGAACGGTCCTCCGGTGTCGCGGGCGACACGGTTGGCGACCTGGTCGCCAACGCGGAAGCCCTGGCAAATCTTGGGGTCACACTGATAACGGTGGGCTGCAACGGCCCCGATTACGACCTGGGTCCGGCCCAAGCCCTAATCGCGTGGCGGAACAGTCGCTGAATATCGCGACAATTTGTCAAGCCTCACAGGTTAGACTGTCGAACTATGATTGAGACCGAACCGCAGGTCACCGAGCTATCGGGAGACCTGCAGCGCGTTCTCTCAAAGCTCTTCTCGGTGCTGCGCCGGGGCGACCCCAACCGCGGCGAGAACAATCGAGGCGGCGACCTCACTCTTGCGCAACTGTCGATCCTGCTGACCTTGCTGGATCAAGGACCGATCCGGATGACCGAACTGGCGGCCCGGGAACGGGTACGCACGCCAACCACCACCGTCGCGATCCGCCGACTGGAGAAGCTCGGGCTGGTGAAGCGTTCCCGAGACACCACCGATCTGCGGGCCGTTTTGGTTGAGGTCACCCCCGAGGGCCTGGTACAGCATCGCGAGGCCCTCGCCGCGCGACGCACCCACCTGGCGTCGATGCTCACCGGGCTCACCGATCAGGAGCGCGACTCATTGACCAAGGCCCTTCGCCCGTTGGAACGCCTAGCCGAAATCGCAGAACCCGAGTACGGCAACTCGAAGCCCTAGCCCAGCCAGTCCAGCACCGCGGCTGCGGTCCATGACTGCTGCATGCTGCCCAATGGCTCACCGGTGAAGGGCTCGTAATACTCAGCGAATGTGCCATCGCTGGCTTGCCGCAACCCTTCTCGACGAAGGATCGACGAGCGCTCCGACCATCCCCTTCTGGCGAATGCCCAGGAAAACAGCCACGTCAATACCGGCCACACCGGGCCACGCCAGTATTCTCGCGGCCGAAAGTCCCTGGAAATCGGCGATGTTGACGGAATCAGGGAGTACTTCAGGTCGGGGTGCCCACAGAACCTGGGACCTTCGAGCATCCGCAACAAGGCCCGCTCCTGCTCGTGCGGGAGCCCGCCGCACAACAGCGGCGCGAACTGCGCTGCCGTTTCCGTCGGAATCCACTTGCCAGCACGCACATCGAAATCTCTTGCCGCACCGGTTCTTTGGTCCGTCGATTCGGCGACGCCGGCGCGGAAGCGCCGCGCCCACGAATATAGTTCCCGCACATCGGCATTGGGCCGCTTGTGGTCCTCGCCGATATTGGCCAGCACCTCGCAAGCCACCGCGAATATCGCCGAGACGAATACGTCCTCCACAACGAAGCTCATCGCCTTGGGCAGGAGGGCGTCGTCGTAACGAACCGCCTTCATCTCCTCCAGCAGCCAGAGGTAGCGGTCGTACTCGGTGTCGCTGGGACGCTGGCTGGTGTCGGTGACGATGGTGTTGTCTTCGCGCTGATATTCGGGCACAGCTCCCGGAATCACATTCGCGTAGGCCGAATCCCATCGCGGTGAATTGTCCATACCGGATTCCCAGCCGTGATACACGGTTATCCGGCCTCGGTCATTCTGGTCTCGCGTCTCAGCCAACCAACGGTGCCAACGGACCAGATCCGCCCAGCGTCGATCCAGGAAGGATTCGGCCACCGCACGCGTGGAGCGCCCTCGACTACGGGCTCTGTCGAGGATGCGCTGCACGGCAATCGCATGCACCGGTGGCTGAGTGATTCCGGATGTGTGCCGGGTACGCGGCGCATTGGCGGCCAACGCAGAGCACGCCCAGCGGGCCGGACCGGGGAAGTACCCATCGACTCCGTTGGCGAAGACGATGTGCGGAATCATCCCGTTGGACCACTGCGCCGATAACAACGTGTCCAGTTCAACAACCGCACGCTCCACACTCAACGGGGCTAGGCCGACTGCAACAAACGCCGCGTCCCAACTCCACATGTGCGGGTACAGCAGCGGCGCGGCCGACGTCATCACACCCAAGTCATTGCCGCGCAATAGGTAGGCTGCGCGCGCCGCCAGCTGAGTGGGGGCAAAGCTCGGGTCGAATGCCACCCACTCATTCTGCGGCGCGCGGGGTCGATTCGCAGATCGGTAGGGTTTCCGACATGCCGACAGCTCTCATTACCGGCGCCGGCCGCGGCCTTGGGGCGGCGATCGCCGAAGCACTGGCACCGACTCATGACCTGCTGCTGGCGGGACGGCCGTCGACTCACCTTGACGCCGTCGTCGACAGCCTGCAGGCGACGACGTGGCCTCTCGATCTGACCGACCAGAAGGCGATTACCGACGCCGCGAAAGGACTCGAGAACCTCGACGTCCTGGTGCACAACGCCGGCGTCGCATTTCCCGGACGCGTCGCGGAGTCCACACCCGATCAGTGGCGTGAATCGTTTGAGGTCAACGTCACCGGCGCGGTCGCGCTGACCCTTGCTCTGCTGCCCGCACTGCGGGCGGCCCGCGGACAGGTGGTGTTCATCAACTCCGGAGCCGGACTAAGCCCCTCCCCTGGGCTGGCGTCCTACTCCGCGAGCAAGTTCGCGCAGCGCGCCTTCGCCGATGCGCTGCGCACTGACGAACCGCTCTTACGAGTGACCAGCGTGCACCCCGGTCGAATCGACACCGAGATGCAAGAGGACCTCGTGACATACGAAGGTGGGCTATACGACACAGCGAACTTCCTGACGCCAGAAGCCGTCGCGCGCGTCGTTGCAGACGCGATCACCGCTCCGCCGGACGCGCACATCCATCAGGTGGTGGTACGGCCGCGGGGTCCGATACCCACCTGACTTCCGACACCTGACGTCTAAACGACGAAGTTCACCAATCGTCCAGGCACCACAATCACCTTCTTCGGTGTGGCACCGGCCAGGAAGGACTGCACCTTCTCATCTGCCAGGGCGGCAGCTTCCAGGCTCGATCTATCGGCATCAGCAGCGACGGTGATCCGGCCGCGAACCTTGCCGTTGACCTGGACTGGATATTCGACGGTGTCCGCCACCAGATATCGCTCGTCGGCAGCCGGAAATGGGCCGTGCGCCAACGACGTCTGGTGTCCCAGGCGGCGCCACAGCTCTTCTGCTAGATGTGGCGCCAGCGGCGCCACCATCAACACCAGCGGCTCCAAGGCGGCACGAGCGGAGACGCCCGCTTTGGTGAGGTGGTTGGTGTATTCGATCAGTTTGGCCGCGGCGGTGTTGTTACGCAGGTTCGCATAGTCCTCCCTCACCCCGGCGATGGTGCCGTGCAGCGCGCGCAATGTATCGAGGTCGAGCTCTTGGTGCTCGGAAATCCTTACAGCGTCGCTGTTTTCGTCAATAATCAGACGCCATACTCGCTGCAGGAAACGATGGGCGCCGACGACGTCCTTAGTGGCCCATGGCCGCGACGCTTCCAGCGGGCCCATCGACATCTCGTAGACCCGCAGTGTGTCTGCTCCGTATTCCTCGCAGATTTCGTCCGGTGAGATCGAGTTCTTCAAGCTCTTCCCGATCTTGCCGAACTCCTGAAACACCTCGATATCGCCGTCCGGACCGGGCAGATAGAACTTTCCCGCCCGCTCGACCACGTCGGATGCCGAAACATAGGAGCCGCGCGCATCGGTATAGGCGAACGCCTGGATGTACCCCTGGTTCACCAAGCGCCGGAAGGGCTCTCGGGATGCCAAATGGCCAAGGTCGTAGAGCACCTTGTGCCAGAACCGCGCATACAACAGATGCAGCACTGCGTGTTCGACACCGCCGACATACAGATCGACACCGCCTGGGTCATCAGGACCATGCTCCGCCGGACGCGGTCCCATCCAGTACGCCTCATTCTCCTTGGCGCACAGCTGCTCCGGATTGTGTGGATCGCAATACCGAAGCTCGTACCACGAGCTGCCCGCCCATTGCGGCATCACGTTGGAATCGCGCATATAGGGGCGCAACCCGTCTCCGAGATCCAGTTCGACATTCAGCCAGTCGGTGGCCTTGTTCAACGGAGGCGACGGCTCGGTGTCCGCATCGTCGGGATCGAACAACACCGGTGAATAGTCTGGGATATCCGGCAATTCGACGGGCAGCATCGACTCCGGCAATGGGTGTGCTCGACCATCCGCGTCGTAGACGATGGGGAAGGGCTCGCCCCAATAACGCTGCCTCGCGAACAGCCAATCCCGAAGTTTGTACTCGACGCGGCCGTGGCCAGTCCCCGCGGCTTCCAGCCGAGCGGTGATTGAACTCTTCGCTTCGGCGACTCGCAGCCCGTCCAGATAGCCCGAGTTGACGAGCTCGCCGTCGCCGACGAATGCTCCTTCTGAAACATCCCCACCGGCAATGACTTCCACGATGGGCAGCCCGAATTCGCTTGCGAATTCCCAGTCCCGTTGGTCGTGGCCTGGGACGGCCATGATCGCGCCGGTGCCGTAGCCGAGTAACACATAGTCGGCGATGAAGACCGGAACCTGCTGGCCGTTAGCGGGATTGGTGGCATAGCTGCCCAGAAATACGCCAGTCTTAGATTTGTTCTCCTGACGTTCCAGGTCGGATTTGGCTGCGATCGTCTGGCGGTACGCGGCCACCGCTTCAGCTGGGGTCGCCGCGCCAGCCGTCCAGCGCGCATCAACCCCTTCCGGCCAGTGCGCTGCGGCGATGCCGTCAACAGCTTCGTGCTCGGGCGCCAGCACCAGGTAGGTGGCACCAAACAGAGTGTCCGGGCGGGTAGTGAACACTTCGATGTCTGTGTCGCCCGCCGAGAATAGAACCGCTGCGCCCAACGACCGGCCGATCCAGTTGCGCTGCATGGCTTTGACCTTCTCCGGCCAATCGAGCAAATCCAAATCTTCGAGCAGCCGATCTGAGTACGCCGTGATCCGCATCATCCACTGCCACAACCGCTTCCGGAACACCGGAAAGTTGCCCCGGTCGCTGCGGCCGTCAGAGGTCACTTCCTCGTTCGCCAGCACAGTCCCCAGACCTGGGCACCAGTTGACCAACGAGTCGGCTCGATAGACCAGGCGGTAGCCGTCGATCACATCGGACCGCTCCCCCGCGGATAACTCGGTCCACCTTCGGTCATCATCGAGAGATCTTGCACCACTGTTCAATTCATCGATCAACTCGGCGATCGGACGAGCTTTGTTGCGATCCGAGTCGAACCAGGCGTTATAGATCTGCAGGAAGATCCACTGCGTCCACCGGTAGAAGTCCACATCGGTGGTGGAGAAGCTCCGTCGCGAATCATGACCCAAACCGAGGCGACTCAACTGTCGACGGAAGTTGACGATGTTGGCTTCTGTTCGCGTCCGCGGATGCGTGCCGGTCTGCATCGCATATTGCTCGGCCGGCAATCCAAACGCATCGAAGCCCAACGCGTGCAGCACATTCCGTCCGGTCATCCGGAAGTAACGGGCATAGACATCCGTCGCGATATAGCCCAGCGGGTGACCGACATGCAGGCCCTCACCCGACGGATAGGGGAACATGTCCTGGACGAACATCTTGTCCTTGGGGACTGCGCTGCCGTCGGTGGGGGCCAGCGCTCCGACCGGATTGGGGACGTTGAAGGTTCCCCAAGCGGCCCAGTTCTCTTGCCACATCTGCTCAATCCGCGTCGCCAGTTCGGCCGCGTAGCGGTAGCGAGGTACGTCGCCGCTGGTGTCTGGCGCAGCTGCCGGGTTGTTGTCCGGTACGGCGGTCGGCGATTCGGTCACGCAACCAGGGTATAAGGGCCAGTACCGGCGCTACCCACCGCCAACCGCTGGGTCCGGCAACGGAGCGGTATCGGTTGCATTGCGGACCGGTCAGAGGTTGGTTCCAGGTCCGTTCCAGCCCTATCCGGTCAGGTCCGGCGGTGGCTACAGTCGGCCGAGAACAGAGGGTCGCCGTAGGCCTCCAGGGGCCTCTGCTGAATTCAGCCGGCCCAACCGTTTCGAAAAGGACAGTTGCCATGAACAAGAACGCCCGTAATTGGCGGGTACTCGTCGGAGGCGCGGCCGCAGGCTTGGCCGCTGCCGTCGGACTGGCCGGCGCCAACGCTTCCGCCGACCCGGTGCTTCCGGTACTCCCCATGCCCGCCCCAGCGACGGTGACCCAGACCGTCACCGTCACACCTGACGCCGGCGCGCTCAACAACCAAGCCGCGCTCAACAACCAGGCTCTGTCGAACCCAGCGTCTACCCCTGCCGCCCAGACGGGTCCGCAGACCGGGCCGCTCACAAGCCCCGCCCAGCCTGTTGTTTCTCCTGCCGAACCACCGCTCACTCCTGCCACCTCGGGCACATTTGCTGAGTACTTCAAGGAGAAGGGCGTCACGATGGAGCCCCAGAAGGCGCAGGGCTTCACAGCGCTCAACATCGTGCTGCCCATGCCGACGGGCTGGAGCGTCATCCCCGACCCGAATGTTCCGAACGCATTCTCGGTGCTCGCCGACCGGCAAGGCGGTGACGGCCTTTACACCTCCAACGCCCAGCTGATCGTCTACAAGCTGATCGGCGACTTCGATCCGAAGGAGGCCATCACTCACGGGTATGTCGAAAGCCAGCAATTGTTCGCCTGGCAGCCGACGGACGCCTCGATGATCCCCTTGGGCGGCTTCCCGGCTGCGCAGATCGAAGGCACCTATCGGGAAAACGACCTCACGCTCAACACCTCCCGCCGCTACGTGATCGCGCAGTCGGGCGCGGACCGCTACTTGTTGTCGTTGTCGGTGACCACCGCTGCAAATCAGGTGGTCGCCACTGCGGACGCCACCGATGCCATTGTCAATGGCTTCAAGGTCGCCGCACCCGGCGCCGCCCCCAGTTCGGTGAGTGCACCCGCCCCGGCAGCGGCAGCAGCTGCCCCGGCGGCAGCGTCGCCCGCCACACCCGACGCCACCGCCACGACAGCTTCGCCAGCGGTGCCCGCACTTCAGCGCTGATAGCGGGCTCGTATTGTGGCCTGATGGTTATTGGGGCCGTGGTGTGCCTTTGCCTGGCGATGCTTGTCGGGTCTTCAGGCTTGTGGACTCTGAGGCGTCCGCCCCGGACGGACGTCACCGGTCAGGTTCTGCGCGCCGTGGTTCCGACCCAGCTCGCCGCCGCGGTGATTCTGGCGGCGGGTGGGATCGTGGCGCTGGTCGCACCGACGCGGATCGGATTGGTGGTGATGATCGTCTGCCTCGTCGGCGCGGTGGGGACGGTGGCCGCCGGCTCATGGAAAGCCGCCCGCTTCGCAACCCGCAAAGCGGAGGTTGGTGGCTGCGGCGGCAGCTGCGCCGGCTGCACCCAACTCTGCAGTTGAAGTTGGCCGGCCCGGCAGCTAATTACGGCTGATGTCAATCGGGTGGGTGGCCAACAACGACCGCGGGAACGGCTGCCGGCGCAGTACCCGCGCCCAGAGGTCGACCCGTTGTTCGGCTAGGACATCGGAAGGCAACGCGGACAGCACAATCCAGTCGTCGCGCTCAATCTCGCCTTCCAGCTGACCGATCGTCCAACCGGAGTAACCCGCGAAGATCCGCACCCCCTCTACAACGGGAGCGATCAGGTCCGGGTCGACGTCGAGGTCGATCATCACCATCCGACCCGCGATGTGCCGCAGCCCGGGCATGCCGTCAACCGAACTTCCGACCCGCAAAGTGCCGAGGCACAACGCCGCGTCCCGTTTGACCGGCCCGCCGATGAACATCGTCTTCGGCTTGGAAGCCAGCTTCGCCCACTGCGGCAGAACGTTGTAGACCGCGGCTTCGCTGGGCCGGTTCAGCACCACGCCCAACGTGCCGCCGTCGTTGTGCTCGACGACATAGATGACACTGCGCCGGAACGTCGGCTCCAGCAAATCGGTGTTGGCTAGCAATAGCGTTCCCGCTCGCACCCGATGCGCCGCGGGTGCGACGAAGTCTTCGGGATCTTCCGGCTGCGCCACCCCACCATCATGGCATCACCGCGCAATGGCTGTGGCCTACCCGTGTGGGCCTGCGGAATATTTGTAGGGTTACTCGCGTGGACGCCCGCGGACCCAAATCGCTGTGGCGCTCGGTCCGCAATCTGCCTGAGTTCTGGCGCCTGTTGGAGCTTCGAACGGCAAGCCAATTCGGCGACGGCCTATTTCAGGCGGCGCTGGCCGGTGGGCTGTTGTTCAATCCGGAACGCGCAGCCGACCCGTGGGCGGTCGCCGGTGCGTTTGCCGTGCTATTTCTTCCGTACTCACTCATCGGCCCGTTCGCCGGCGCGCTACTCGATCGCTGGGATCGGCGGGCGGTACTCATCGGGGCCAATCTCGGACGCCTGCTACTCGTGATCTGCGTCGGAGTGCTGTTGGCTACTGGCACCGGCGACCTCGCCGTGCTGTGCGGGGCGCTCGCCGTCAACGGCTTCGGTCGATTCGTGACCTCCGGACTGTCGGCGGCATTGCCGCATGTGGTCCCCCGCGATCGGGTGGTCACGATGAACTCGGTGGCCACCGCCACCGGGGCAACCGCCACGTTCCTGGGCGCCAACTTCATGCTGCTGCCTCGGTGGATATTCGGTGCCGGCGATACCGCCGCCGCCACCACAATTCTGCTGGTCTCGGTACCCGTGGCTGTGGCGCTTGCCTTGTCGTTGAGATTTCCGGCGCATGAGCTCGGCCCGGACAACACAGCTCGCGCCGTGCACGGGTCAACGGTCTACGCGGTAGCCACCGGCTGGCTGTATGGCGCCCGGACCGCGTTCACGACACGCACCGTTGCCGCCACCCTGGCCGGTCTCG
Source organism: Mycobacterium sp. (assembly GCA_965279745.1). GTDB lineage: Bacteria > Actinomycetota > Actinomycetes > Mycobacteriales > Mycobacteriaceae > Mycobacterium. Next base: position 3,143,655 of record OZ257262.1, on the reverse strand, counting down.
CTGCCCACCGCATCGTGTTCGGAATTAACACTTTGTTGGTTCTGGTGATCGTGCGCCACAGCGGAACTGCGGACGTCGTCGCCGGGCTAGGCACCGCGGTCGTGTTCGTCGCGGCCACCGGGGGCGGCTCGTTTCTCGCCAATGTGATGACACCGGCTGCCGTTCGCCGCTGGGGGCGCTACACGACCGCCAACGGCGCATTGCTCGCCGCGGCGGCAGTCCAGATCGTCGGAGCCACGCTGCAATTGGCCCTCATGGTGGTGTGCGGTTTCCTCTTGGGCCTGGCCGGACAGGTCGTCAAATTGTGCGCCGACACCGCGATGCAGATCGACGTTGACGACGCGCTCCGCGGACACGTCTTCGCCGTACAGGACTCGCTGTTCTGGATGTCGTTCATCGTGGCGATATCCATTTCGGCGGCACTTATTCCCGTCAACGGTCAATCACCGCTGCTGGCGCTCGCCGGATCCGTCATCTACCTGTTGGGATTCGCGCTTCACGCCCTCCTCGGACGAGGTCAGGCACCCGCAATCTAGGGTCTCCACATGACCCGCCCAACCTCGAACGCAGACTCCATCGTCGACGACCTGCGCGACGAGAGCGACGCTCTCGACACGTTGGTGAGCCCGCTTACCCCCGAAGTCTGGAACCGCCTCACCCCGGCGCCCGGGTGGACCATCGCGCACCAGATCGCTCACTTGCTGTGGACCGACCGGGTGTCGTTGACATCCATCACCGACGAGGCCGCCTTCGGTGAGTTGCTCACCGAAGCTGCGGCCAACCCCCTCGGCTTCGTTGACGAAGGGGCAGAACAGCTCGCCCTTACTCCACCGGCTCAGCTGCTTGCCGATTGGCGGCAGACCCGGGAGAATCTGCACTCCGCATTGCGCACTGTCACCGACGGACGAAAGCTCATCTGGTTCGGGCCGCCGATGAGTGCAGCGTCGATGGCAACTGCCCGACTGATGGAGACCTGGGCGCACGGTCTCGACATCGCCGACGCCCTCGATATTGAGGTAACGCCGACCGACCGGTTGCGTTCCATCGCGCACCTCGGCGTGCGTACCCGGGACTTCGCGTTCAATCTGCATGGGATGACTGGCCCCGCCGAGCCGTTCCGGGTGGAGTTGGCCGCTCCGTCAGGCGATTCCTGGACATGGGGTCCGGAAGATGCCGCCCAACGGGTCAGCGGCCCGGCGATCGACTTCTGCTATCTCGTCACTCAGCGTCGTCCTCGGTCCGAACTGGCGGTGATCGCCGACGGCCCGGACGCACGGCAGTGGTTGGACATCGCGCAGGCCTTCGCCGGCCCACCCGGCGTGGGCCGCTGAGCGCGTAGCGCGAGGCGGAGCCGCGCCGAACCAGACGAAGCGTGGGCCGCTGAGCGCGTAGCGCGAGGCGGAGCCGCGCCGAACCAGACGAAGCGTGGGCCGCTGAGCGCGTAGCGCGAGGCGGAGCCGCGCCGAACCAGACGAAGCGTGGGCCGCTGAGCCCCGCTCTACAGCGGACTTGCCTCATCGGCGGCCCCGTCGCCGTCACCATCAACGAGCCTGACGTCCCAGCTCCCATCTCCGTCGGTGTCGAAATAGCCGGCGTTGAACGCGCCCTGATCGCCGGTCAGCAGAACGCGGTCAGCCAATCCGTCGCGATCGGTGTCCAGTAGTCGATCGAGTCGGCCATCCGCGTCGAAATCGACCGGCCCGTTGGCGGTGTGTTCCACCCCATCGAGGCCAAGCCATCGCAGCTGCCCGTTACCCGTACCGGGTGTCAATGCCCAGGTGCCCGACCCATCGTCGGCGAAAAAACTTTCCGCACGACCGTCGTCATCGAAGTCCAGCGCCGCGTGATCCGCGAGCCCGTCGCCGTCAAGATCGGCAAGGGCGTCATCGAAGGCGCCATCGCCATCGAAGTCCAGCCGAACCCCGTCGAACTGACCGTCGCCGTCGATGTCCACATCAGGCTGGCCGCTCCAGATCGAAGCCACTCCGTCACCCGCGCCCAAGCAGTAGTCCATGGAAGGTCAGACGGATTTGCCGCCCTTCGCGTTCCACCAGGACAGCAATTCGGCGGTAGCTTCTTCGTGGCTCATCGGCCCGCGATCCAGCCTCAGCTCCTTGAGGTGCCGCCACGCCTGGCCGACTTCCGGGCCTGCCGGCAGGCCGAGGATTCGCATGATCTCGTTGCCGTCCAGGTCAGGCCGCACACGGGCCAAGTCCTCCCGGGCCGCCAATTCGACGATCCGTTCCTCCAGACCGTCGTAATTGGCCTGCAGCCGCCCCGCGCGCTTCTTGTTGCGCGTTGTGCAGTCAGCCCGAACCAACTTGTGCAATCTGGACAGCAGCGGGCCGGCATCGGTGACGTAGCGCCGAACAGCAGAGTCTGTCCACGCCCCGTCCCCGTAGCCGTGGAATCGCAGGTGCAGGTAGACCAGCTGCGAGACCTCATCGACCATTTGTTTGGAGTACTTCAGCGCCCGCATCCGCTTGCGGACCATCTTTGCGCCGACGACTTCGTGGTGGTGGAAGCTGACGCCGCCGTCGGACTCGTGGCGCCGGGTGGCCGGTTTGCCGATGTCGTGGAGCAGAGCCGCCCACCGCAGCACCAGATCGGGTGACTCGTCCTGCGTCTCCAACGCGATTGCCTGCTGCAGCACCGTGAGCGAATGTTGGTACACGTCCTTGTGCTGATGGTGTTCATCGATGGCCATCCGCATTCCGCCGATCTCGGGCAGCACCACCTCACCCATGCCGGTCTGGACCATCAACTCCACACCCGCGACCGGGTCGGCGCCCGTCAGCATCTTGTCCAACTCCGCCGCCACCCGTTCGACGCTGATGCGCCCCAGCTGCGAAGCCATCGACCCGATTGCCGTTCGCACCCTGTCCGCCACCGTGAACTCGAGCTGCGACACAAACCGCGCCGCCCGCAACATTCGCAACGGGTCGTCACCGAATGACACAGCAGGATCGGCGGGTGTGTCGAGCGTTCGGGTTCGCAATGCGCCGAGTCCACCCAACGGATCAAGGAATTCGCCCGGGCCGTCAGCAGTGATCCTCACAGCCATGGCGTTGACGGTGAAATCGCGGCGCACGAGATCGTCGTCAAGCCGATCGCCGTACCGCACCTCTGGATTTCGCGACACCTGGTCGTAACTGTCGCTGCGGAAGGTCGTGATCTCCAGCCGCTGGCCGGCCTTGCTCACCCCAACCGTTCCGAATTCGATTCCTGTGTCCCACAACGCTTCCGCCCACGGCGCCACAATTTTCTGAACGGCGTCGGGCCGCGCATCAGTGGTGAAATCGAGGTCGGCGGTCAACCTGCCCAGCAATGCATCGCGGACACTCCCGCCCACTAGATACAACTCATGGCCTGCAGCGGCGAACCGGGCGCCCAACTCGCCAAGCAGGACACCCTGGCGGTTCAGCGAAGCAGCTGCACGGCCCAGCAGCTCGACGTCCTCGATGGCTTCGGACACGTCCGGTGAGCCTACGCGCCTCCGGGCATCCGAACATCGGCGAGTAGCGACCGGCCTGGCCTAGCCTGCCAGCTACTATCGCTTGGGTGTCGGACGGCGAACAGGCCAAACCACGACGGCGCCGCAGCAGGCGCCGCGGCCGCCGTGCGGCCGGCCCATCGCCGACAACTACCGACGGCACCAGCTCAAGCCCGACGGCCGAATCCGCAGAATCCCCCGTTCCCGCCAAAGCCGTCCCGCAACCGCGCCCAGGAAAGCCCGGGCGACAGCACAACCAGCGACACGCTCCCCAGCGGCTACGTACCGTGCACGAAACCTCCGCTGGCGGATTGGTCATTGACGGCATCGACGGACCGCGCGAGGCCCAGCTCGCCGCACTCATCGGTCGCACTGACCGGCGCGGGCGCATGCTCTGGTCACTGCCCAAGGGGCATATCGAGCAGGGCGAGACCGCCGAGCAGACGGCGATGCGCGAAGTCGCCGAGGAGACCGGGATCCACGGACACGTGCTGGCCGCGCTGGGCAGCATCGACTACTGGTTCGTCACCGACGGACGCCGCGTGCACAAGACTGTCCACCACTATTTGTTGCGGTTCTCCGGTGGAGAGCTCAGCGACGAGGACGTTGAAGTCACCGAGGTCGCCTGGGTCCCCGTACCGGAACTGCCGAGCCGGCTCGCATACGCAGACGAGCGCCGGCTGGCCGAAGTTGCCGGTGAGCTGATCGACCTGCTGCAGTCCGAAGGCGCATCGGCATTGCCGCCGCTCCCACCGACGGCACCACGACGTCGTCCGCAAACCCATTCGCACACCCGCAACCGTCGTCCCGACGACGCCGGGCCACAACAGTCCGGCCCGCGGACGAACGGCTGCGGTCCGGGGACGTGACGATACTGAGACGGGTTGGCTCGGCGGCCCGGATCATTCTCGTCTTCGCGATGACCGCCGTCCCGACGGCCACATCGCCAGTCGGGGCCGAACCAGGATCAACCGACTTCCTACAGGTGCGGGTGGACAACGTCACCCCGAATATGGTGACCACCACCAGCGAGCCCACTGTGACAGTCAGCGGCACGGTGACCAATACCGGCGATCGTCCGGTGCGCGATGTGGTGGCGCGGCTCGAACACGCCGCGGCGGTGGCCGCATCGGCTGGCCTACGCACCGCCCTCAACGCCAGCAACGACACCTATCAACCCGTCGGCGATTTCATCGAAATTGCGCCGGAGATCGGCCGCGGGCAGGCAATCGGATTCACCTTCAGCTATCCGATGCGGGGGAACACCGAACCGGCGCTCGGAATCGACCATCCCGGGGTGTACCCGCTGCTCGTCAACGTCAACGGAACACCGGATTACGGTGAAGCTGCCCGCCTCGATGACGCCCGGTTCCTGTTGCCGGTAGTGGGCGTGCCTCCCGATCCGGCCGACACCTCTGGCGGTGAACTGGCCGGCCCTAGCGGGATAGTCGCTCCGGATACCACCCGGCCCGTTGCAATGACGATGTTGTGGCCGTTGGCTGACAAACCACGCCTGGCACCTGGAGCACCCGGCGGCACCACACCGGTCAGGTTGATGAACGACGACCTTGCCGTGTCGCTGGCCGCCGGTGGGCGGCTGGACACCTTGCTGGCATCCGCCGAGTTCGCCACAAGCCCGCCGGTGGATCCCGGCGGTGACGTCGGCCGTGCCCTATGCCTGGCGATCGATCCCGATCTGCTGGTGACCGTTAACGCGATGACAGCCGGCTATGTGGTGTCCGATGACGCCGACGGGCTCGGATCCGCAAGCCATCCCGGGTCTGGGCAGGCAGCAGCGGTGGCCTGGCTGAATCGCCTACGCGACGCAGCCAAACGACTTTGCGTGGCGCCCACCCCGTATGCCCAGGCCGATCTCGGCGCATTACAGCGCGTCGGCGATCCGGGTCTCAGTGACGCCGCCACCACCCGGAGCGGCGACATCATCGATCAGATCCTCGGGATCACGTCCACCCGCGGCGCCACGGTCCTGGGTAACGGGCCGTTGACTGACCGCGTTGTCGACCTGCTCAACACCCAGGACCCAACCGTGGCGATCGCCGCCGCAAGCGGACCCGCCCAGGACAGCTCGACGGGCGAACCCGCCACCGCCGATGTCACGCCGCGCCGTCTCTCACACCAGGTAGTCATGGCACCCTTCGACCCGGCGGTAGGTGCAGCGCTGGCCGCAGTGGGCACCGACCCCGATGTCCCGACCTACGTCGACTCATCACTGACGGTTCCGGTCAACCACGACTCCACGGTCGCCCGTCGCCAGGACGCAATGGCCGCCGTGCTGTGGCGAGCCTTGCAGCCCGCGGCCGAGCCGCGCACCCAGATTCTGGTGCCGCCGATGAAGTGGAGCCCACAGCCCGATGACGCCCAAGCGATGCTGACCGCATTGGCCACGGCCATCCATTCTGGCCTCGCGGTTCCCCGACCGTTGAGCGCGGTCATCACCGACGCCGCCACGACGGGAGTCGAAGGTACCGCCGACGCCGACATGCCCACCGCCCGCGGATGGTTCAGCGACGAGATCGTGTCGAGCATCGCCGGCGAAGTCGGCCGGCTCTGGAGCCTGACATCCGCACTGAGCACCGACCCACGAACCGGGTTGACCGGTTTGCAGTACACCGCGCCGCTGCGCGAGGACATGTTGCGGGCACTGAGTCAGACTGAGCCCCCTGATACTCGCAACGACATCGCCCGGCAGCGCCTTGCCGTGGTGGGCAAAACAATTGAGGACTTCTTCAAAGCAGTGACGATCGTCAACCCGGGCGGCGCCTACACACTGGCCACCGAGCACAGCCCGCTACCCCTTGCGTTGCGAAATGATTTGGCGGTGCCGATCATGGTCCGGCTGGACGTGGTGGCGCCGCCGGGAATGACCGTTACCGATATCGGCGAGCAAGAATTGCCACCGGGGTATCTGCCGCTTCGCATCCCGGTGGAAATCAGTGTCGCTCAACGGGTCGCCATCGACGTCACCCTGCGCACGCCCAACGGTCTTCAGCTTGGTGAACCGGTTCGGCTGTCCGTGCACTCGAACGCCTATGGGAGCGTGCTCTTCGCCATCACCCTCAGCGGTGGAGCGATTCTGGCGCTGCTTGTCGGCCGTAGGCTATATCACCGGTTCCGTGGCCAGCCGGACCGCGCCGATCTCGACCGCCCCTGGAGTCCGACAACGTCCGGCGGCAGCGAGTGAAGCCTGACCGGACCGAGCTCTCCGACGCGGCGGTGGTATCCCGCTCGTGGGGAATGGCGTTGGCGACGCTCGTGAGCCGCATTACTGGATTCGCCCGGATCGTGCTGCTGGCAGCGATATTGGGGGCTGCCCTGTCCAGCGCATTCACCGTAGCCAATCAGCTGCCGAACCTGGTCGCCGCATTGGTTTTGGAAGCCACCTTCACCGCTATCTTCGTACCAGTTCTGGCGCGCGCCGAACGCGATGACATTGATGGTGGTGCCGCATTTGTGCGGCGCCTGGTCACACTGGCGACGGCCGTCCTTGCGGTGGCCACGGTGCTGTCAGTGGCGGGCGGCCCGCTGTTGGTGCAGTTGATGCTGGGCAGCGACCCCAAGGTGAATCAGGCACTGACAACTGCGTTCGCGTTTCTGCTGTTACCCCAGGTGATCTTCTACGGACTCTCTTCGGTCTTCATGGCTATCCTCAACACCCGCAACGTATTCGGGCCGCCGGCCTGGGCTCCAGTGATCAACAATGTGGTCGCCATCGCGACCTTGGGTGTGTATCTGCTTGTGCCGGGCGAGCTTTCGGTGGACCCGGTCCAGATGGGCAATGCGAAACTACTGGTACTGGGCATCGGGACGACGCTCGGTGTCGTGGCGCAGGCTGCCGTTCTGTTCATCGCAATCCGCGCTGAGCGGATAAGCCTGCGGCCGTTGTGGGGTGTCGATCAACGCCTGAAACGGTTCGGCGCCATGGCGGCCGCGATGGTCCTCTACGTACTGATCAGCCAGGCCGGCCTCATCGTGGGCAACCAGATCGCCAGTACCGCAGCGGCATCCGGCCCGGCGATCTACAACTACGCCTGGCTGGTGCTGATGCTGCCGTTCGGCATCATCGGCGTCACAGTGCTGACGGTCGTGATGCCGAGACTGAGCCGCAACGCCGCCGCCAATGACAATCCGGCCGTGCTCGCCGACCTGTCACTGGCCACCCGGCTGACCATGATCACCCTGATCCCAGTAGTGGCGCTGATGACCGTCGGCGGTCCTGCAATCGGCAGTGCATTGTTCGCCTACGGCAAGTTCGGCGAAGTCGATGCGAACTACCTTGGTGTGGCGATCGCGATGTCGTCATTCACATTGATTCCCTACGCGCTGGTGCTGCTGCAGCTTCGGGTGTTCTACGCCCGCGAACAACCGTGGACGCCGATCCTTATCATTCTTGTGATCACCGGGGTGAAGATTGGCGCATCGCTGCTGGCGCCGCACCTGACCAGCGACAAGGAGTTGGTAGCGGGCTACCTGGGTCTGGCCAACGGGATCGGTTTCCTGGCCGGCGCCGTGCTCGGTTACTTCCTGCTTCGCCGGGCTCTGCGACCACCCAGCGGCCGACTGCTCGACGCCGAGGTGATCCGCACGATCCTGGTCACCACCACCGCCTCCTTGCTGGCCGGGCTGACTGCCTATACCGCCGATCGCCTGCTCGGTCTGGAAGCCCTAACTGTGCACGGCGGCGGCGCCGGCTCACTGCTGCGGCTGGTGGTGATCGGCATCGTGATGTTGCCGATCATCGTCGGGGTGTTGCTGGCGGGGCGCGTACCGGATGCGCTTGCCGCGCGGTCGGCGATCCGGCGCCGCGTGCTCAGGACAGCGGCGGCAACGCCTTCTGCCCCGTTTCCGGATCCCGCTACTTCCGACTCGCCGCCTCCGCGATCACCTGTCATCTACCCTGTGCAGAGCAACTCGTCCGTAATCGCAGACGGGATGCAGAAAGGACCGGCGGTGAGCGACCAACCCTCGGGTAGGCCTTCGGCCGCTTCGCCCGCCGATGGCACCCGTCCCGGCCCGGACTACCGCGCCCACCTGGTTCCCGGTGCCACCCTGGCAAGTGGCCGGTACCGGCTACTGGTTTCCCACGGCGGGCCGCCCGGACTGCAGTTTTGGCAAGCCCTGGATACCGCGCTGGACCGGCAAGTGGCGTTGACCTTCATCAACCCTGACGGCGCACTGACCGACGCCCAGGTTCAGGACATTTTGGCGCGCACCCTGAAACTCAGCCGCATCAATCAGCCCGGCATCGCCCGGGTACTCGACGTCACCAACACACCCACGGGAGGCTTGGTCGTGTCGGAGTGGCTGCGGGGAGGTTCGCTGAAAGAGGTCGCTGACACCGCGCCTTCCGCAATCGGTGGCGCCCGGGCGATCCAGTCGCTGGTCATGGCTGCCGACGCCGCACATCAAGCAGGCGTTTCCTTGTCGATTGACCATCCCGGCCGAATTCGGGTCAGTATGCAGGGCGATGTCGCACTGGCATTTCCAGCGACGATGCCCAATGCCATCCCCGAGGACGACATCCGCGGCATCGGTGCCGCGCTGTACGCGTTGCTCATCGATCGCTGGCCGCTTCCGGAGACAGGGTCGGCCAGTGGATTGGGACCGGCTGAACTCGATCCAGCCGGGGATCCGATCGAACCTCGCTCGATCGATCGCCGGATTCCGTTCCAGATCTCTGCGGCGGCAGCCCGTTCAGTTCAGCCCGGCGGTGGAATCCGGAGCGCGCCAACACTTTTGAATCTGCTGAAACAGGCCACCGCCCAGGCCGACCGCACCGAATTGCTGGAGCCCGCGGGTACTAGTCCGCAGCATGCACAGACCGCACATTCCGGTGCCACCACAGATCCAGAAGCGGCCGCTCGCCGTCGGCGCAACCTACTCATCGGCTTCGGCGGCGGCGCCGTGATCCTGGTGGCGGCGCTGATCGGGCTGGCCACCGTGCTCGGGCACATCTTCGGTGACGTAGACGGGCTCAAGAGTGACCAGTTGGGCCTGAATCCGTCTACCTCACAAAGCAACACGCCGGCCGGCGCCGTCGTCAAACCGACGAAGGCCATCGTGTTCTCTCCCGCCGGTGGAGCGGATGCACCGAGCCTTGCCGGGCTGGCGATCGACGGCAACCCGGCGACGGCATGGCCAACCGATACCTATTCCGATCCGGTTCCCTTCCCGAACTTCAAGAACGGCGTCGGACTCATGCTGGTGCTGCCCCAGCCCACGACGGTAGGCACTGTCAGCATCGCCGTGTCGAGCACCGGAACCCAGGTCCAGATCCGGTCCGCGACGTCGCCCAATCCGGCAACCCTCGACGACACCAAGCTCTTGACCGGTCCGACCACTCTGAAGCCCGGTAACAACACCATCCAGGTCAGCGATGCCGCTCCCACTTCGAATCTTCTGGTCTGGATCTCCACCCTGGGCACCACGGACGGCGAGAACCAAACTGACGTCTCCGAGATCACAGTGAACGCCGCCGGCTGAACGCGTCCCTCACATAGGTGAAGTGCCGGCCCGCTGCGGGGTGGTTACTGTCCGGCCGTGCGCAGCTACAGCGGTGACGCCAACCACCCCAGCGATGCCGATCTGCTGGCAGCCCACGTGGCCGGGGATCGGCATGCCTTCGCCGAGCTGATATCCCGGCATCAGCGCCGGCTCTACCGGTTGGCGCGCCGCTCCACCCGAACCCCCGAAGAAGCGCACGACGCGCTTCAGGAGGCGATGCTCGCCGTACACCGCAACGCCGCGACATTCCGCCACGACGCCGCCGTTGGCAGCTGGTTGCATCGCATCGTCGTCAACGCCTGTCTGGACCAACTCCGCCGCGCCAAGACTCAACCGCAGACCGTTCGGCTCGATGACTCTTATCCGGCCAGCGACGGCACCTCGCAACTGGACACCGCCCTCGTTGTGCGGGCTGCACTGATGCAACTTCCACCCGGTCAACGAGCAGCCGTCGTCGCGGTAGACATGCAAGGCTATTCGGTCGCCGACACCGCCGACATCCTCGGCATTGCTCAGGGCACAGTGAAGAGCCGTCGCGCCCGTGCCCGCGACCGGTTGGCAATCCTGCTCGGCCAGCTCAACCCGAACGCCATGCCGGCCCTCGGTAGTTGACCCGGCACACTAGCCAGGTGGAGCCGCACGCCGCATCGCACACCGTGACCGGAGTCGAGGTCACGGCGCCCGTACACGCCCGGCGGCCCCGCCCAAGCAGCCCGCGGCGGCTGGCGGCGGTGTGCGGGCTGGCCGCCGCGGTGACAGCGACGGTGGTGGCCATCCCGGCGCTGCTTCGGTCACCCGACACCACTCACAGCACCGTGACCTCTGCCAACCTGATCACCGTGACGCCACGGGTCCCGCTCTCCGACCGAGAACTGACCGCTCTGGTTGCCCACAACCCCGACTTCGGCAGCCTCGCTGACCCGAAACGTCGATCATCCTGTCTCAGCGCATTGGGCTACCCGGGATCTACACAGGTCCTCGGTGCCCAGCAGGTCCAGATCGGTGGACGGGCGGCCGTGGTGCTGGTTCTGCCCGGCCAGCAACCTGACCAGCTGGTCGCCCTCGCCGTGTCGCCTAGCTGCAGCTCAGTCAATACCGGTCTGATCGCCGATACGACAGTGCGGCGCCCGTAGACCATCCGAGGTCGCCCATCGGCCTCGGCGGGAAGACCCCGGCCTACGCTGTTGTTCTATTAGGCAGGTCTTGAGTAGAAAGGCTGGTATGAGCGCCGATCCCACCGTGCACGACGTCATCGTCATCGGATCCGGTCCGGCTGGCTACACCGCGGCGATCTACACCGCCCGCGCGCAGCTGAAGCCGCTGGTTTTCGAAGGCACCTCGTTTGGCGGTGCGCTGATGACCACCACCGAAGTTGAGAACTACCCCGGATTCCGGGCGGGCATCACCGGGCCTGAGCTCATGGACGAGATGCGCGAACAAGCCCTGAGGTTCGGCGCCGATCTCCAGATGGAAGACGTCGAGTCCGTGGTGCTCCGCGGACCGATCAAAGAGGTCGTGACTTCCGGAGGCGATACCCACCACGCCCGTTCGGTCATCCTGGCGATGGGTGCCGCGCCGCGCTACCTCGGCGTTCCCGGAGAGCAGGAGTTGCTCGGTCGCGGCGTCAGCTCGTGCGCAACTTGTGACGGGTTCTTCTTCAAAGACCAAGACATCGCGGTCATCGGCGGTGGCGACTCGGCTATGGAGGAAGCCACCTTCCTGACACGTTTCGCTCGCAGTGTCACGCTCGTCCACCGCCGCGAAGAGTTCCGCGCGTCGCGGATCATGCTCGAGCGCGCCCGGGCCAACGACAAGATCGAGTTTCTGACCCACACCACTCCGATAGCTGTTGAGGGCGACTCAACAGTGACCGGCTTGCGGGTTCGTAGCACCGTCACCGGTGACGAAACCACCCTGCCGGTAACCGGGGTATTCGTTGCGATCGGCCACGAACCTCGGTCTGAGCTGGTGCGCGGGTCGGTGGATCTCGATTCCGACGGGTACGTCCTGGTCCACGACCACAGCACGGAGACCTCGTTGGACGGGGTTTTTGCCGCCGGAGATCTGGTTGACCGCACCTATCGACAGGCCATCACGGCGGCCGGCAGCGGCTGCGCGGCGGCTATCGATGCTGAGCGGTGGTTGGCTGAAACCCAGCATGCCGGAGCCACCGAAACGTCCGAAATGATTGGAGCGCAAAAATGAGCGACGAGAGCGCCGCGTTGACTGTCACAGACGCGTCCTTTGCCCAAGACGTGTTGGCCAGCAACATTCCTGTCCTCGTTGACTTTTGGGCGACCTGGTGTGGTCCTTGCAGGATGGTGGCACCGGTCCTGGAGGAGATCGCTGTCGAGAAGGCTGGCGAACTCACTGTGGCGAAGCTTGATGTCGACGCGAATCCGGCGACCGCCCGGGACTTCCAAGTGGTTTCAATACCCACTCTGATCTTGTTCAAGGGCGGCCAGCCCGTTAAGCGGATCGTCGGCGCAAAAGGCAAGGCGGCCCTCCTTCGCGAGCTGGCCGAAATCGGTTAGTCGCTGTTCCGTTACAACCGCCCTGCCTGGCGCTTTCCTGAAATCGGCGCGCTTCTGAGAGAATACTTATCGAAGCGTGTCTTGGGATCCTCAACACCGGCACCGCTGACCAGGTGACCCGAAGGGCCTTCTATGCCGACCCAGCCCCACCCCAAGGGGGACGATGCCGTGTGGCATCGCACCAACCGGGGTGATGTGCTGCGCCGCGGCGATCGCGGCTCGGCCGTCATCGAGATTCGGATCGCCCTCGCCGCTCTCGGGCTGGTGGAGAATCCCGACGACAACCTGACGACCGGGCGCCAAGTGGCGGTAGATCTATTCGACGCGGATCTCGACCATGCGGTACGGGATTTCCAACAGCGTCGCGGACTGCTCGTCGACGGAATCGTTGGTGAGGCAACATATCGCGCACTCCGGGAAGCCTCGTACCGACTCGGTGCCCGAACCTTGATCCATCAATTCGGCGCGCCGATGTACGGCGATGACGTTGCGACACTGCAGGCTCGGCTACAGGACCTCGGGTTCTACACCGGGATGGTCGACGGCTTCTTCGGCTTGCAGACGCACACCGGATTGATGTCCTACCAACGTGAGTACGGGCTGGCCCCGGACGGCATTTGCGGTCCGGAAACGTTGCGCTCCTTGTATTTTCTCGGTTCGCGAGTCACCGGCGGTTCGATCCATGCGATCCGCGAGGAAGAGTTGGTGCGGCGGTCCGGTCCGAGACTGTCCGGTAAACGGATCATCATCGATCCGGGCGGCGGCGGCGACGACCACGGGATGATCATCCACGGACCGGACGGCCCCGTCAGCGAAGCAGACATCCTGTGGGACTTGGCCAGTCGGCTTGAAGGCCGAATGACGGCGATCGGCATGGAGACGTTCCTGTCTCGGCCGGCCAATCGCGGCTTGTCCGATGCCGAACGCGCCACCACCGCCAATAACGTTGGTGCGGATCTGATGATCAGCCTGCGTTGCGAATCTCAGCCGACGTCCTCGGCCAATGGCGTGTCCAGCTTCTACTTTGGAAGTTCACACGGGTCGGTGTCGACGATCGGGCGCAACCTTGCCGACTTCGTTCAGCGAGAAGTGGTGGCGCGCACCGGTTTGCGCGACTGCCGCACGCACGGTCGCACGTGGGATCTGCTGCGGCTCACCAGGATGCCCACCGTTCAGGTCGGTGTCGGCTACATAACCAATCCACGCGACCGCGTGATGCTGGTGAACTCACAGTGCCGTGACTCACTCGCCGAAGGCATTCTGGCAGCGGTGAAGCGCCTCTACCTGCTCGGGAAAAACGACCGTCCCACAGGAACTTTCACCTTCGCCGAACTGCTCGCACACGAGCTGTCCGTCGAGCAGGCTCGGCCAGCTCTTTAATCCCTAGACCGGGCCAGTTGGTGAGGTGGCCGACCTGACTTCGGCACCGCATCCAACCGGCTGCTCCAGTCGCGCACCTTCAAGTAGTCGCTCCAATGCCGCCTCAACTTCGGCCTTCCACCCCAGACCCTTATTGAGTTCCAGGCGAAGACGGGGAAAGTAGCGGTGCGGCGCAACAACGGTGAACCCGACCTCCTTGAGGAACGCCTCGTCGATCATGCACTGCTCGAATGAGCAATCGCCAAGAGCCTCCACCGCCGGTCCCAACTCCGGGTCCACTGTCGCAGCGTCGAGGAGTTCGGTGGATTCCGCGGTGCGTCCGAACGCCTCCAACGCACGCACCCCGCGACGGACGAGTTCACTGACCACCTGTGCGATCAATGCTTGCCCCAAGGTGTCTGGCTGGCCATCGGGCTGTCCCGCCTCAGTGCCCAGCGATGTCAGTAATACCGCGTCCGCGCTGACCGGTCCGGTCGGGAACCGTTGAGCACGCGGCACTGCCCGCGGGGGGGCGTAGAGCACGTAGCCGAGGCACGGTTCCTCGTCGCCGTCATCGCTGTCGTCGGCGGGCACCACTGTCGCCATCTGCCCGCACGACCCCCACTCCAGCATGACCATCGACAGCCAGGCTTCCTTTTCGAATTCAGGATCCGGGAGATAGTCGCTCGCTCCGAGGGTCGCCGGGTCGACCTCCCAGAACACACAGCGGCGGGCATGCTTGGGCAGCTGCTCGAATGCCTCGAGCCGCAGCGGCATGATGCGAACGGACACGCGCCTCCCGAGCCTTCATGCAGTGCGAATGTGCACGGCAGCCCTTCAAGGATAGGAGAGCTTTGCCGAAAAGTTGTCGGAGTCGGGCGAGCAACTCTTCCCGACCTTCCACTCTAGCGAAAACTGTTGCAGCACTGCGATATTGGGCTCATTAACATCGACGCAGCGAACCGGGTTCCGCTGAAGTGTCACTGTGACGGAATTGCCTGGTGTCGCCATACCTAGCTTTTAGGCACTTGACGAGTTCATCATCGCAACGATGCGTTGTAAATCCTCGACGGATCCGAACTCGACAACGATCTTGCCTTTGCGCTTACCGAGGCTGACTGTCACCCGGGTGTCGAACGTGCTCGACAGTCGTTCGGCGACGTCCTGCAGGCCCGGCATCTGAATCGGCTTGCGCCGCGGCGGGGTCGGCGCTTGCGGACCGTTCCGGTTGGCTAGGGTGACCGCTTCTTCGGTTGCGCGTACCGACATGCCCTCGGCCACGATCCGAGCTGCCAACTCTTCCTGCGCCTCGGCTCCAGCCTCAAGGGCCAACAGCGCCCGCGCGTGGCCGGCCGACAACACCCCTGCGGCTACCCGCCGCTGAACCGCAATCGGCAGTCGCAGCAGGCGGATCATGTTCGAGATCACCGGCCGGGAGCGCCCAATTCGGGCCGCCAGTTCCTCGTGAGTGACGCCGAATTCTTCAAGCAACTGTTCGTAGGCGAATGCCTCTTCCAAGGGATTCAGCTGTGCCCGATGGATATTTTCCAGTAGCCCGTCGCGGAGCATGTTGTCGTCGGATGTCTCGCGGACGATCGCGGGAAGGGTGGCCAGTCCGACCTCTTGGGCGGCACGCCAGCGCCGCTCCCCCATCACCAGTTGATAGCGCGTCGGTCCGGTGCCTGCAATCGGCCGCACAACAATCGGCTGCATGAGCCCGAACTCACGGATCGAGTGGACGAGTTCGGCCAGCGCCTCCTCGTCGAAAACCTGCCGAGGCTGACGCGGGTTCGGCTCGATCAAGGAAGGCTCGATCTCGCGGTAGACAGCACCCACAGGTGCGGCGTCCACGATCTGGCTGCCGTACATGACGTCAGCCGCAGCGTCGCCCATCCGAGGGCCAGACGTTGAATCCGCGGGACCCGTCGGAATCAGCGACGCCAAACCGCGGCCGAGGCCGCCTTTACGTCGAGATGGCTGCGTCATTCGTCTGCCTCCGCTGCTTCGCGATCTCGGTCCGCGAGCTCCCGACTGGCGTCAAGGTAACTCATCGCACCCCGTGAACCCGGGTCGTAATCAATGATTGTCATGCTGTAGCCGGGCGCCTCAGACACCTTCACGCTACGTGGGATCACGGTGCGCAACACCTTGTCGCCGAAGTGCCGGCGCACCTCAGAAGCAACCTGATCCGCGAGCTTGGTCCTGCCGTCGTGCATCGTCAAGATGACCGTCGAGACGGTCAGACGCGGGTTGAGATGTGCACGTACCATCTCGATGTTATTCATCAACTGCGACACCCCCTCCAGTGCGTAGTACTCACACTGGATGGGGATGAGCACCTCTGGCGCGGCGACGAGCGCGTTGATCGTCAGCAGACCCAGCGACGGCGGGCAATCAATGAAGACGAAATCGAAGTCCGATTCGTCCAGTGCCGCCAGCGCTACCCGGAGCCGGTTTTCCCGTGCGACCATGCTGACGAGTTCAATCTCAGCGCCCGCAAGATCAATAGTCGCCGGGACGCAGAACAGTCGCTCGCTGTGGGGGCTCTGCTGGATCGCGGACTCCAGCGGTATCTCCCCCAGCAATACTTCGTAGGACGACGGCGTACCCGAACGGCGATCCGCAATCCCGAGGGCGGTGCTGGCATTGCCCTGGGGATCGAGATCGATCACCAATGTCTTGAGCCCTTGAACAGCCAGTGCGGCCGCGAGGTTAACCGCGGTCGTTGTCTTACCAACACCGCCCTTTTGATTTGCCACCGTGAACACTCGGCGCCGACGGGGGCGGGGCAACGTTCCGGTCGCGGTGTGGAGCACCTTCATCGCACGTTCCGCGGCGGCCGCGATCGGGGTATCGAACTCTGCGGGCGGTATCCATGTTTCACGTGAAACATCAGAATTGCCCTCGCCGGCTGCATCCGGGCCGCGGTTAGGAGGGACGTTCATCGCTCCTTCTTTCCACTGGTCGTGTTGACCGCTTTCGGGCCGACTTCGAGTCTCCTCGCACTGCGGACACCACCGTGACGGGTGGGCTCGAATACCTCTCACCACATCTCACCACCCGCACCTGCGTGGCGCCTAATGTCGCCATCGCGGGCTGCCACTCCGCCACTTCCTCGGTCGCCCTTTCACCCTTCATGGCAAGCATCAGCCCGCCGGGTCGCAGCAACGGGAGGCTCCACCGGGCGAGCTTGTCGAGGGATGCCACCGCTCGGGACACCACGACATCAGCCCCGGACACTTCGGTTCGCACCATCTTCTCCTCGGCTCTGCCACGGACCACCCGAGTCTCCAAGCCCAGAGCAGCGATCGCCTCTTCCAGGAATTCGCTTCGTCGCAGCATTGGCTCGACGAGTACTACATCGAGATCTGGTCGGGCGATCGCCAGTGGGATCCCGGGCAGGCCGGCACCGCTACCGATGTCCACCACCCGGACACCGGTATCGATCAATTCCGCGACCGCTGCACTATTGAGCAGATGCCGATCCCACAGCCGTTCGACTTCCCGGGGACCGAGCAACCCTCGTTCAACACCCGGACCCGCCAGTAGTTGGGCGTAGGTCACAGCCAAGTCCAACCGCGCACCGAAGACGTTCTGCGCGGCGCTAGGTGGTGGGGGCGCGTCCACATGTTTCACGTGAAACATCCTCCGAAAGAGCGGTGCGTGGACGAACTACATAGATGTAACTTCAGTCCTTCGAAACCTTCAGTCCTTCAAGACCACCACACGACGCGACGGTTCGAGCCCTTCGCTCTCGCTGCGGACACCGTCGACGGCCGCCACAGCATCGTGGACGATCTTCCGCTCGAACGGAGTCATCGGTGCCAACTCCTCGCGTTGACCGGTCTCTGCCACGCGCCGGGCCACCTTGCCACCAAGCGCGCTGAGTTCATCGCGCCGGCGGCGGCGCCAGTTCGCGACGTCCAGCATCAACCGGCTGCGCTCGCCGGTCTTCTGGTGCACCGCCAGCCGAGTCAGCTCCTGCAGCGCGTCGAGGATCTCGCCCGTCTTCCCGACGAGTTTCGTCAGATCCTCGCCGCCGTCGATGCTCACCACCGCTCGATTGCCCTCAACGTCGAGATCGATGTCGCCATCGAAATCCAACAGATCGAGAAGCTCCTCGAGGTAATCGCCGGCGATCTCGCCCTCGGCAACTAGACGCTCCTCGAGGTCTTCGGTCTTCTTCGGCGCCTCGTTGGTTGCTGCCACGTCAGTTGTGTCGGTATCCGTCATTTCAATCTCCCTCTATCCGCCGGCGCGAAGCCGGTTCAACGCTTGCGTCTTTTGGGCCGCGCGCCTGGGCGCGGTGTCCGATTCGGTCCATCGTCCTCAGACCCGCCGGAGCCCGCCTCGTCCGAATCCGATTCGACTTCCTCTGCCGGCTGAACACCCTCGCTTGTCCCTGTGCTCGCCAGCGCGCCGTTGGATGACCCGGGCGCGGCCTTGCGGGGTTTGGTCGGCTTGGCACCCGGCGCTGGGCCGCTAGCAGACCGCCTCGCCAGTTCTTCCTCTTTCTTGGCCTCTTCTTCTTTTTCGATCTTGCCGAACACCACGTGCTGCTGGCCAAAGGTCCAGATGTTGTTCGACACCCAGTACAAGATGATGGCCAGTGGCAAGAACGGGCCGCCCACAACCACGCCCAGCGGGAACACGTAGAGCGCCAGTTTGTTCATCATCGCGGTCTGCGGATTGGCGGCGGCCTCGGGACTCTGCCGCGCCACCGATGCCCGGCTGTTGAAGTACGTGGCGATGCCCGCCAGGATCATCAACGGGATACCCACCGCGATCACCGCCGGCCGACTGAAGACCGTGAAGGCATCCAGGCCATGCTGCTGGATCATCGTTGCGCCAAGCGGGGCGCCAAACAGATTCGCGTCGAGGAAGTGGCTTACGTCCGTCGCACTGAACACGTAGTTGGGAAGGCTGCGATTCTGTTCCACCGACAGCCCCAGCCGACCGATGCCCGTCTGAGTCCGGTTGAAGGACATGAGTACGTGGTAGAGCCCGATGAAAACAGGGATCTGCGCGAGCATCGGGAGACAGCCCAAGATCGGATTGAATCCGTGCTCGCGCTGCAGCTTCTGCATCTCCAGCGCCATCCGCTGGCGGTCCTTGCCGTACTTCTTCTGCAGGGCTTTGATCTGGGGCTGCAGCTCCTGCATCTGCCGGGTGGTCCGGATCTGCTTGACGAACGGCTTGTAGAGGAGTGCGCGCAGGGTGAAGACCAAGAACATCACCGACAACCCCCACGAGAAGAAGTTGGTCGGGCCCAAAATCACCGAGAACAGCTTGTACCAGAGCCACATGATCCCCGATACCGGGTAATAGATGACGTCCAGGCTGAACCAATCAAACACAAGTGCTCCTGACTTCTGCGCCCGAAGGGCGCCTACGCGAGTGTGCGTGCCGCTCAGGGATTGGATCCCATCCTCCCCGATGCCACGGACCGCATTTCGCCAGCCTGACCAACGTCAATCCACCACCTCGGAGCAAACCGAACTCGGAAAGCGCATCCACGCCGTACTGGCTGCAGGTCGGTATGAAACGGCAAGTCGGTAATCGCAGCGGCGAGATCATGTTTCGGTAAAGCTCAATTACGAAGATCAACCCACGGGCGGGTAGGGCCATCAGCCGCGACGAACGGGACACGTCAGACCCCGTCATCGCCGGCGCTCCATACGGTCATGGGCTCGCCGCAGACCTTCCCGCAACTGGTGCTCCAATTTCGAGGAGAGTGCTCTCCGGCTGCCCGGCAGCGCACGAATGACGATCCGTTCGCCCGGATCCAGCTCGCCTAAGAGATTTCGCGCGACGTGACGCAACCGTCGAGACACCTGGTGCCGCTGGACCGAATTACCCACCGACTTGGCGACTACTAGACCGATCTGTGGGCCCACATCCGCGCCCTCACGATCTGAGGCCTCACGCCTGGCGTGGACGACAATGTCAGGCTGCGCAGCCCGGACTCCACCCTTCACAGTGGCGTCGAACTCTGCAGCCCGTGTCATCCGGTGCTGAGCCGGGAGCACGTGC
The DNA here is from genome assembly GCA_965279745.1 of Mycobacterium sp. Classification (GTDB taxonomy): domain Bacteria; phylum Actinomycetota; class Actinomycetes; order Mycobacteriales; family Mycobacteriaceae; genus Mycobacterium. The sequence goes on along the minus strand of OZ257262.1, from coordinate 3,123,714 downwards.
CGGGATCTCGTCGATCAGGCAGTCAGCGACTGGCGACCCTTGCGGCGCCGGCCGGACACGATCGCACGACCAGCACGCGTCCGCATACGCAGCCGGAACCCGTGCACACGGGAACGACGGCGATTGTTCGGCTGAAAGGTCCGCTTCCCCTTGGCCATGGTGTCACTCCTTGCTGCATAACGACGCTCTCGCCCCTGGGTACATGCCGCGGTGGCATGCCCAGACGAACGCGATTGCCGTTTAAGCTCTGCGTCTCACTTGTAACCGGCGCGGTCCCGAGACCCGGTCGCAGCCGTATCGCCAACGTTCGGGCGACTGCTTGAGGGTACTGACGTCGGTTCGCCTGGTCAAACCGCACCCCGGAGGCCTCCGCTCGGCCCCCTTCAGACTTTCCAGAATTCACTGTAGTCACAGCCGTCACGGTCCCAAAGTTCGCGTCGCAAAAGAACTTCGGGACAGTGTCATCGAACTGTTGGCAGCCACCACGAAACCTGCTAGCTTCTGCCGGGGCCGCTTTCAGATCGAGCTGGCAGCATGAACCGACTAAGCGAGGATGCCGGACCGGCGAACGGTCCAGATAGACACTGAACGACTGGATCCACAGCCAACCCGACAGATATCACGAGGTAGGGCTACTCTCCTGTCCACAACTGTGGATAACTCTGTGGACAGCCGTATAGTCTTCAGCGCAGTCGAGCTCTAGTTTCAGGTCAGGGGGATCTGTCGTTGATCGAAGATCCCGCTCCCGCATTCGCCGCCGTATGGAGTTCTGTCGTCGCAGAACTCAACGGCGACATCGACTCGCACAGTGCTGACGCCAACGGATTCACCACTGGCGCCCCCCTGACCCCCCAGCAACGGGCCTGGCTCAAATTGGTCCAGCCGCTGACCATCGTTGAGGGGTTCGCACTCCTCTCGGTGCCCAGCAGTTTCGTTCAGATCGAAATTGAACGACACCTGCGCACCCAAATCGTCGAGGCACTCAGCAGGCGCCTTGGTCAACCCATCGAACTCGGTGTCCGGATCGCTCCCCCTGTTGCTCCGGACAGTGACGACCTCGACTCGACGCTGCCCGATATCGACGACTTAGATGAAGACCACATCGTCGAAGATCATGAGGCCCTTGCCAGCGCCCACGAGAGCTGGCCTACCTACTTCACTGAACGACCTCGCAGCGATCCCGCTACCGAAATTCCCGGGACCAGCCTCAACCGTCGATACACCTTCGACACCTTCGTCATCGGTGCTTCCAATCGTTTCGCCCACGCAGCTGCACTTGCAATAGCCGAAGCACCCGCCCGCGCCTACAATCCACTGTTCATCTGGGGAGAGTCAGGCCTGGGTAAGACCCACCTCCTACACGCCGCCGGCAATTACGCGCAGCGGCTGTTCCCCGGTATGCGGGTCAAATACGTCTCCACTGAAGAGTTCACCAACGACTTCATCAATTCGCTGCGTGATGATCGTCGGGTCGCATTCAAGCGCAGCTACCGGGATATAGACGTCCTCCTTGTCGACGACATCCAGTTCATCGAGGGCAAAGAGGGCATTCAGGAAGAGTTTTTCCACACCTTCAATACCTTGCACAACGCCAACAAACAGATCGTCATCTCTTCCGACCGACCCCCCAAGCAGCTCGCAACCCTCGAAGACCGGCTACGCACTCGGTTTGAGTGGGGCTTGATCACTGACGTCCAACCGCCTGAACTCGAAACCCGCATCGCCATCCTGCGGAAAAAGGCACAGGTTGAGCGGCTGGACGTCCCCGATGACGTCCTTGAGCTCATCGCCAGCCGCATCGAACGCAACATCCGCGAACTCGAAGGTGCACTGATCCGCGTCACAGCATTCGCGTCGCTCAACCGGGCCCCCATTGATCGGGCTCTCGCTGAGATCGTGTTACGCGACCTCCTGGCCGACGCCGGCACTATGCAGATCAGCGCTGCCACGATCATGGCGGCCACCGCTGAGTACTTCGACACCACCGTCGAGGAACTTCGTGGTCCGGGCAAGACCAAAGCACTCGCCCAATCGCGCCAGATCGCCATGTACCTCTGCCGCGAACTGACCGACCTATCGCTACCGAAGATCGGGCAGGCATTCCGCCGCGACCACACCACCGTCATGTACGCGCAGAAGAAGATCCTCAATGAGATGGCACACCGCCATGAGGTCTTCGATCACGTCAAGGAACTCACCACCAGGATCCGCCAGCGTTCCAAGCGCTGAGGCACCCAGACCAACGATTCGGCGCACATGTGCCGTCAAACCTCACCAGACCGTTGAACTCGGCACAAATCTTCGAAAAACTTTGGCACCTACTACACCACTAGTCACACCAGGTTGCCTGTGCACAGCCATGTGCAGAACCCCTGCGATCGCGCGAACGGAACTGGGGTCACCGTGCACAACCGATCATCATCCACAAGGGCAACTACGTTGTCCCCCAACGATCCACACACCACACACACCGGTACAAGGCTGTCATCAGCCGATCTGCACTGTTATCCACAGGATCAACAGGCCCTATTACTATGACTGTTATCTATCTCTGATTTCTTCTTTGAAGAACGGTGTTGGGGAAGACTCGCCATCGAGCCCCAGTCCTGCCAGTTTGTCCGGTCCGGTCCGGCCGATTCAAGGCCTTTTCAAGAAGCCGTCTGACGCTCTACGGTTGTGCATCTGACGCCGTTCACGGCCGTCGCGTACCGACCGCCCATCGCGAAGTGCTTTGATTGATTCGCAACCGCCGGTCGGATCGGTCGGACGTGTTGGGGTAACGAAGGGACGCTTTGGAACGTGGCGACAACGACGGTTGGCTCCGACCTGAAATTTCGTTTGGTACGGGAAGACTTCGCCGACGCAGTCGCCTGGGTGGCGCGCAATCTGCCGTCGCGGCCGACAGTCCCGGTACTGGCTGGCGTGCTGATAACCGGCTCTGACGATGGATTGACGATCTCTGGCTTCGACTACGAGGTATCAGCGGAAGTTCGGGTTCCTGCTGAAGTGGCGTCACCGGGCAGCGTGTTGGTTTCCGGACGACTGCTGTCGGATATCAGCAAAGCGCTGCCGGCTCGACCGGTCGAAATCAGTGCCGAAGGCACCAGGGTCTCACTTACCTGTGGCAGTGCACGATTCTCACTGCCCACGATGGCCGTCGAGGATTACCCTGCGCTGCCGACGCTGCCGGAGGAAACCGGCGTGATTTCCTCGGAGTTATTCGCCGAAGCTATCGGGCAGGTTGCCATCGCGGCCGGCCGTGACGACACATTGCCGATGTTGACGGGTATTCGCGTCGAGATTTCCGGAGAGTCCGTGGTCCTGGCGGCTACGGATAGATTCCGCCTCGCTGTGCGCGAATTGGTGTGGTCGACGAAGTCACCAAATCTGGAAGCTGCAGTTTTGGTGCCCGCGAAGACACTTGCCGAGGTTGCAAAGGCCGGCACCACGAGTTCCGATGTTCATTTGGCGCTCGGTGATGGGGCAGGTGTCGGGAAAGAAGGACTGCTCGGTATCCGCAGTGGCGGCAAGCGCAGCACCACGCGTCTTCTCGACGCCGAATTTCCGAAATTCCGGCAGCTCCTGCCGACGGAACACACGGCGGTAGCCACCATCGGGGTGGCGGAACTGGCCGAAGCGATCAAGCGTGTGGCGCTTGTCGCCGATCGAGGTGCGCAGGTTCGGATGGAGTTCAGCGAGGGTGCGCTGCGGCTTGCCGCCGGCGCCGACGACGTAGGTCGCGCTGAAGAGGATCTCGAGGTTGAATTCGCCGGTGAACCGCTGACCATCGCATTCAATCCGACGTATCTCGCCGACGGTCTGAGCTCGTTGCATTCCGATCGAGTGAGCTTCGGTTTCACTACCCCCAGTCGTCCTGCGGTGTTGCGTCCTGCCGGGGATGATGTCGATATGACGGGGGCAGGCCCGTTTCCTGCACTTCAGACCGACTACGTCTACCTACTGATGCCAGTCCGCCTACCGGGCTAATTTGTTGCGATGAAAGGGTTTTGATATGCAGCTGGGGTTGGTTGGCCTGGGCAAGATGGGCTTCAATATGCGCGAGCGGCTCCGTCAAGGCGGCCACGAAGTCATCGGATATGACCCACGGCCCGAGGTGAGCGATGTGCCGACCCTCGCTGCATTGGCGGAAGCCCTGACAGCTCCCAGAGTCGTCTGGGTGATGGTTCCGTCGGGCCCGATCACAGACGAGACCATCACATCCCTGGCGGAGGTTCTCTCCGAAGGCGACATGGTGGTCGACGGCGGGAACTCTCGGTACACCGAGGATGGTCCCCATGCGGAAATGCTTGGGAAGAAAGGTATCTCGTTCATCGACGCGGGAGTCTCCGGCGGTGTATGGGGGCTCAAAGAGGGGTACGGTCTCATGGTCGGCGGAAGTGACGATGATATCGCTCGCGCCATGCCGATCTTCGACACTCTTCGCCCCCCGGGTGATGTAGCCGACGGATTTGTCCACGCCGGCCCGGTCGGCGCCGGTCACTACGCAAAGATGGTGCACAACGGTATCGAGTACGGCCTGATGATGGCTTACGCCGAAGGCTACGAATTGTTGGCCGCCGAGTCACTGATCACTGACACCCAGGCTGTCATCCAGGCCTGGACGAATGGCACGGTGGTGCGTTCCTGGTTGCAACAGCTGTTGGCCAAGGCTCTAAAAGAAGATCCGAAGTTCATCGATATCTCCGGCTACACAGAAGATTCCGGAGAAGGACGGTGGACGGTCGAAGAGGCAATCGCTCATCGTGTCCCAATGCCGGTGATCGCCGCATCGCTGTTCGCGCGCTTCGCTTCTCGCCAGGACGACTCACCAGCGATGAAAGCTGTTTCGGCACTGCGTAACCAGTTCGGCGGGCACGCAGTTCAACGGGTGCCGCTGTCCGGATAACGGCCGAACATGTACGTCCGGCACCTCGGTTTGCGCGACTTCCGATCCTGGGAGCACGTCGAACTGGAGCTGTCGCCGGGACCGACGGTATTCGTCGGGTCGAACGGCTTTGGTAAGACCAATCTTGTTGAGGCACTGTGGTATTGCGCTTCATTGGGATCACACAGGGTGGCTACCGACGCACCTCTGATCCGGACCGGCGCCGACCGCGCGGTGGTGTCTACCATCGTCGTCAGTGACGGACGCGAACTCGCCGTCGATATCGAGATTTCCTCCGGTCGCGCCAACAAAGCCCGGTTGAACAGATCGCCGGTGCGCAGCACGCGCGAAATCCTGGGTGCGGTGCGGGCCGTGCTGTTTGCGCCGGAGGATCTCGCTTTGGTCCGGGGAGATCCGGCTGAGCGCCGGCGGTTTCTCGACGAGTTGGCAACCATCCGGAGGCCCCGGATTGCCGGGGTGCGAGCTGATTATGACAAGGTGCTCAGGCAGCGGACGGCCCTGTTGAAGTCGGCCGCCGGAGCACGCTCGCGTGGCGATCGCAGCGTGACCGACACCCTCGACGTGTGGGATGCCCACTTGGCTACGCACGGAGCACAATTGATGGCGGCTCGGCTGGACCTGGTCGATCAGCTTGGACCCGAGGTGGAGAAGGCCTACCAACTTTTAGCCCCGCAATCTCGGCCAGCTGCGATCACCTATCGCAGCAGTACTGAATTCGCGACCGGAGGCGCGGATAGCGATGTGGCCGCGCTCGAAGGTGCGCTGTTAGTGGAGTTGAGCCGTCGTCGCGACGCTGAACTCGAACGCGGTATGTCATTGGTTGGCCCACACCGCGATGATTTGGAACTCTGGTTGGGTGACCAACGCGCGAAGGGGTTTGCCAGCCACGGCGAATCCTGGTCTATGGCACTGGCATTGCGGCTGGCCGCCTATGGCCTCTTGCGTGCGGAAGGCAGTGAGCCGGTGCTCATATTGGACGACGTCTTCGCAGAACTCGACGCCGCGCGCCGGCGGGCATTGGCAGGTGTAGCCGCCGCCGCCGAGCAGGTTTTGGTGACAGCCGCTGTCGCTGAAGACATTCCGGCCGAGTGGAATGACAACCGAATCGGTATTTCGGTCCGGGAAGAGGCGGCCGGCAGAATCTCGATAGTTTCGGAGAGCCTTGCATGACTGAACCGGAAGACGTTGACGGTGTGCCAGACCACCTCAGTGGGTTACGTGGAATGGACCTCGTTCGGAGAGTGCTGGAAGAGGCTCGCGGGGCCGCGCGGAGTCAGGGCAAGGACATCGGCCGCGGACGGAGTGCGTCAACCCCGCGCAAAGGGGCGGCGGGGAGGAGCCGGCGAAGCTGGTCCGGCCCCGGACCGGATCGGCGTGACCCCCAACCGTTGGGTACGGCCGCGCGCGATCTGGCTAAAGGCCGCGGCTGGTCGCCGCGAGTGGCGGAGGGAACCGTCTTCGCACAGTGGGCGACCGTAGTAGGTGAGCAGATCGCCGAGCACGCGGAACCCACCGCGTTGGCCGACGGGGTTTTGAGCGTTTCGGCGGAATCCACAGCTTGGGCCACCCAGCTGCGGATGGTGCAAGCGCAACTGATCGCCAAGATCGCCGCTGCGGTCGGGGATGGGGTAGTGACATCGCTGAGGATCACCGGGCCTACCGCTCCGTCGTGGCGGAAGGGCCCTCGCCACATCTCCGGGCGGGGACCCCGCGACACCTACGGCTGAGAGCCATCCAAACGCCGTAACGCGGCTTGTCAAGCGTCGGGACGCGTGCCGCCCCGAAATATCCGCCGCACGGCGCAACTAGCTGTGTAGAAACGCCGCCGGAGAGTCGGTGCTGTCGGCCCTGCGCGGTAGACTGGCGGACGAAGCGCGCGCGGCCATTGAACCGCTCGCCTGCGAACCCCAAGGAGATCTGTCCCACTGTGTCTGCGCAGAAGAAGAACCAAGACTCCTACGGTGCCGGTTCCATCAAGATTCTTGAGGGACTCGAGGCCGTCCGCAAACGCCCGGGCATGTACATCGGGTCCACCGGCGAGCGCGGCTTGCACCACCTGGTCTGGGAAGTGGTCGACAACGCTGTCGACGAGGCGATGGCCGGCTATGCCACCAAAGTAGACGTGCGACTCCTCGACGATGGCGGCGTCGAGGTCGCCGACGACGGCCGCGGCATTCCGGTGGCCATGCATGACTCGGGCGTGCCCACCATCGATGTGGTGATGACCGTGCTCCACGCGGGCGGCAAGTTCGAAGAGGGCGCGTACACGGTCTCTGGCGGCCTTCACGGCGTGGGTGTCTCCGTCGTGAATGCACTGTCCAGCCGCCTCGAGGCCGACATTCGCCGCGATGGCCACGAGTGGTTTCAGACCTACGACCATTCGGTGCCGGGCACCCTCAAACAAGGCGAGGCCAGCGGCAAGACCGGCACGACCATCCGCTTCTGGGCCGATGACAGCATATTCGAAACCACCACCTATGACTTCGAGACGGTGGCCCGTCGACTTCAGGAAATGGCGTTCCTCAACAAGGGCCTGACGATCAACCTCACTGATGAGCGCGTCACCCCCGAAGAAGTCGTCGACGAGGTGGTCAGCGACCATGCTGAGGCGCCCAAATCCGCCGAGGAAATGGCAGCTGAACAAGCGGCCCCGCAACACAAGGTCAAACACCGGACCTTCCACTACCCGGGTGGCCTGGTGGACTTCGTCAAACACATCAACCGAACCAAGCAGGCGATCCACAGCACCGTCGTCGACTTCTCCGGCAAGGGCGTCGGGCACGAAGTCGAGGTCGCCATGCAGTGGAACGCCGGCTACTCCGAATCGGTGCACACCTTCGCAAACACGATCAACACCCACGAGGGCGGCACTCACGAAGAAGGCTTCCGCGCGGCGCTGACCAGCGTGGTCAACAAGTACGCGAAGGACAAGAAGCTCCTCAAGGAGAAAGACACCAACCTCACCGGCGACGACATCCGCGAAGGCTTGGCGGCAGTCATCTCGGTGAAAGTCGGTGAGCCCCAGTTCGAAGGCCAGACCAAGACCAAACTCGGCAACACCGAGGTTAAGTCGTTCGTCCAGAAGATCTGCAATGAGCAGCTCAGTCACTGGCTCGAGGCCAATCCGGCCGACGCGAAAACTGTTGTCAACAAGGCGGTCTCGTCCGCTCAAGCACGAATCGCAGCGCGCAAGGCGCGGGAGTTGGTCCGTCGGAAGAGCGCTACGGATATCGGCGGTCTGCCGGGCAAGCTCGCGGACTGCCGCTCCACGGACCCGAGCAAGTCGGAACTGTATGTGGTAGAGGGCGACTCGGCCGGTGGATCCGCGAAAAGCGGCCGCGACTCGATGTTCCAGGCCATCCTGCCCTTGCGCGGAAAGATCATCAACGTCGAAAAGGCGCGTATCGACCGCGTGCTCAAGAACACCGAAGTCCAGTCGATCATTACCGCGCTAGGCACCGGTATCCACGACGAGTTCGATATCGCCAAGCTGCGCTACCACAAGGTTGTCTTGATGGCCGACGCAGATGTTGACGGACAACATATTTCGACGTTGCTGCTGACCTTGCTATTCCGGTTCATGCGGCCGCTAATCGAGAACGGCCATGTATTTCTGGCCCAGCCTCCGCTGTACAAACTGAAATGGCAACGGAGCGAACATGAATTCGTCTACTCCGACCGCGAGCGCGACGTGGTTCTTGAGGCCGGCCTGGCGGCCGGTAAGAAGATCAACAAGGACGACGGCATCCAGCGCTACAAGGGTCTGGGCGAGATGAACGCCAAGGAACTGTGGGAGACCACCATGGACCCGTCGGTGCGGGTGCTTCGCCAGATCACTCTCGACGATGCCGCCGCCGCCGACGAATTGTTCTCGATCCTGATGGGCGAGGACGTCGAAGCGCGCCGCAGCTTCATCACCCGGAACGCGAGAGACGTTCGTTTCCTTGATGTTTGATGCCGACTATCAATCACAAATCAGAGGCTGATCGCAGATGACGGATACCACCCTGCCGCCGGGAGACGAAGCCGGCGACCGCATCGAACCTGTCGATATCCAGCAGGAGATGCAGCGCAGCTACATCGATTACGCGATGAGCGTCATCGTCGGACGTGCGCTGCCCGAGGTGCGAGACGGGCTGAAGCCCGTGCACCGCCGCGTGCTTTACGCGATGTACGACTCCGGATTCCGGCCGGACCGCAGTCACGCGAAATCTGCGCGCTCGGTGGCTGAGACGATGGGCAACTATCACCCGCACGGCGACTCGTCGATCTACGACACTTTGGTCCGGATGGCCCAGCCGTGGTCGCTGCGCTATCCACTCGTCGACGGGCAGGGCAACTTCGGCTCCCCGGGCAACGACCCGCCGGCCGCGATGCGCTACACAGAGGCACGCCTCACTCCGTTGGCGATGGAGATGCTTCGCGAAATCGACGAGGAGACAGTCGATTTCATTCCGAACTACGACGGACGCGTGCAGGAGCCGACCGTCCTTCCCAGCCGGTTCCCGAACCTGCTGGCAAACGGTTCCGGTGGCATCGCCGTGGGTATGGCCACCAACATGCCGCCGCACAACCTGCGCGAGCTCGCCGAGGCTGTCTACTGGTGCTTGGAGAACCACGATGCCGACGAGGAGGCGACCCTCGCCGCGGTGATCGAACGGGTCAAAGGCCCGGACTTCCCGACCTCTGGGTTGATCGTCGGTGGACAGGGCATCATTGACGCCTACACGACCGGCCGCGGGTCGATCCGGATGCGCGGCGTGGTCGAGATCGAAGAGGATTCGCGCGGGCGCACCGGGATCGTCATCACCGAGTTGCCCTACCAGGTCAACCACGACAACTTCATCACCTCGATCGCCGATCAGGTCCGCGACGGCAAGCTGGGCGGGATCTCCAACGTGGAGGACCAATCCAGTGACCGGGTAGGCCTCCGGATCGTCGTGGAAATCAAACGCGACGCCGTGGCAAAGGTTGTGCTCAACAACCTCTACAAACACACCCAGCTGCAAACCAGCTTCGGTGCCAACATGCTGTCGATCGTCGACGGCGTGCCGCGTACGTTCCGCCTCGATCAGCTGATCCGGCACTACGTGCATCACCAGCTCGAAGTCATTGTCCGGCGGACCACGTTCCGACTGCGCAAGGCCAATGAGCGGGCGCACATCTTGCGCGGTTTGGTCAAGGCACTTGATGCGCTTGACGAAGTGATCGCCCTGATCCGGGCGTCGCAAACGGTCGACGTCGCCAAGGCAGGGCTGATCGAGCTGCTGGATATCGATGACATCCAGGCCCAGGCCATCCTCGACATGCAGTTGCGCCGGCTGGCCGCCCTGGAGCGCCAGCGGATCGTCGACGATCTGGCCAAGATCGAAGCCGAGATCGCCGATCTCGAGGACATCCTCGCGAAGCCAGAGCGCCAACGGGCGATCGTTCGCGACGAGCTACGCGAGATCGTTGACAAGTACGGCGATGACCGGCGCACCCGGATCATCGCCGCCGACGGCGATGTGTCGGACGAGGACCTCATCGCTCGTGAGGACGTCGTCGTCACCATCACCGAGACCGGTTACGCCAAGCGCACCAAGACGGATCTGTACCGCAGCCAGCGGCGCGGCGGCAAGGGTGTGCAGGGTGCGGGGCTGAAGCAGGACGACATCGTGCGGCACTTCTTCGTGTGCTCGACGCACGACTGGATTCTGTTCTTCACCACGCAGGGCCGGGTGTATCGGGCCAAGGCCTACGAGTTGCCCGAGGCGCAACGTACCGCGCGCGGTCAGCATGTGGCGAACCTGCTCGCATTCCAGCCGGAGGAGCGCATTGCCCAGGTCATCCAGATCAAGAGCTACGAGGACGCGCCATACCTGGTGCTTGCCACCCGCAACGGACTGGTCAAGAAATCCAAGCTGACCGATTTCGACTCCAACCGGTCCGGCGGGATCGTGGCGGTCAACCTGCGCGACGGCGACGAACTGGTCGGCGCGGTGCTGTGCTCGTCCGACGACGACCTGTTGCTCGTGTCGGCGCTGGGTCAGTCGATTCGCTTCTCAGCCACCGACGAGGCGTTACGGCCGATGGGCCGCGCCACCTCGGGTGTGCAGGGCATGCGGTTCAACGCCGAGGACAAGTTGCTCTCGCTGAACGTGGTCCGCGAAGGCACCTACCTGCTGGTCGCAACTGGTGGGGGGTACGCCAAACGAACCGCCATCGAGGAGTACAGCGTCCAGGGTCGCGGGGGCAAAGGGATCCTCACGATCCAGTACGACCAGCGGCGTGGCAGGCTGGTGGGCGCGTTGGTGGTAGACGAGGACAGTGAGCTGTACGCCATCACGTCTGGGGGCGGGGTGATTCGCACGGCGGCGCGGCAGGTTCGCAAGGCCGGGCGTCAGACGAAGGGCGTTCGCTTGATGAACCTGGGCGAGGGCGACACACTGTTAGCCATTGCCCGCAACGCCGAAGAGCAGGACAGCGACGACGAGACAGTTGGACTGGAGCCCGAACCAGAGGCACCATAACGGGACTGTGGGCGACAGCTAAGGAGTGATGGTGAGCTCAACGAACGACCCGGTTCAGCCCGGAGCGGGTGAAAGCGCTGGGGAAGCGCCGCCATGGCAGCGTGGTGGCGCCCGGTCGGCGACCGCGCCGTCCACGGCCGCGCCTGCCGCTGCGGCTCCAGCTGCGTCGTCGCCGAGCATTGACGCGCGGGTGTCTCGCTACATCACCGGAACAGCTGCGCCGGACTTGTCGTCGCCGCGCCTCCCGGTTGCGGAGCCGCCCGCTGAACGTGTCGAGGCGCCTCGCACCGACGTCATCCCGAGTGAACTCCCGGACCTCTCAGGCCCGCTTCCTGTCCCAGCACAACAGCGCGACAGTGCCCCGGACCGGCCCGTTGAACAGGGCACGCGGCAAGCCGCATCCACCGCCGGCGTTCAGGTCGGTAGCCGGCCCCGCGGTGCGGTTCGCGCCAGTCTGCAGATCCGCCACATCGATCCGTGGAGCGCGCTGAAGGTTTCCTCGTTGCTGTCGGTCGCGCTGTTCTTCGTGTGGATGGTCGCGGTCGCATTCCTGTACCTCGTGCTGGGCGGTATGGGCGTGTGGAGCAAACTGAACAGCAACGTCGGCGACTTGCTGACCAGCACCAGCGGCGCCGGTGGTGAGTTGGTCTCCAGCGGAACGATCTTCGGCGGCGCCGCTCTCATCGGTCTGGTCAACATCGTGCTGCTGACAGCGATGGCAACCGTCGGTGCGTTTATCTATAACCTGAGCACCGACATTGTCGGCGGTATCGAGGTAACGCTGGCCGACCGGGACTAGTGCGCGATTCGCCCTGGTTCCGCGGTTTGGGCGCATTGCGGCCGGTGCGGTAATCTCGTCGCTCGTCCGTATGCGAATGCGGGCCTATAGCTCAGGTGGTTAGAGCGCTTCGCTGATAACGAAGAGGTCGGAGGTTCGAGTCCTCCTAGGCCCACGATGTTCTGGTCGACGGGAGTGGCGCGGCGGTGGCTAATGCTGCTGGCGGTGGCGGCAGGTGCGGTAATCCTGTGGGCCAAGCGTCGCGGCGAAGTCTGGCACGTTGCAAGCGATGAACCGATCGTCGACGAGGGGCCTTAGCTCAGTTGGTAGAGCGCTGCCTTTGCAAGGCAGATGTCAGGAGTTCGAATCTCCTAGGCTCCACAAGCAAACAAGCAGGTCAGGCGTGTATTGACTGGCCTGCTTCTCGTTCAAGCGGCACCCGTGACCACATTTTGACCACACTTACGAGTTAAAAGCTGATTGATTGCGATACCAACAGCCTCTACATCCGACCCGTACAGGTGCCCGTAGCGGTCCAATGTGAGGCCGGCGGATTCATGCCCGAGCATGTTCTGCAGCGCCTTGATGTTCGCCCCGGCCTGGATCGCCAACGAGGCCGCGGTATGCCTAAGCTCGCGCGGCTTGAACTCGTACACCGTCACGTGCTCCCCGGCTGCGTTCTTCTCGACACGCGGGAACAACTTGGCCTGGGCGACCGCACGCGCCCACCAGCGCCGCCGCACATTCGTCCCACGCATGTAGCCACCATCGGTATCCGGGAACACCAGGCCATCTTGAAGACAGTCTTTACCGTTGTCTTCAAGCAGCTCGGCGACGAACGCTGGCAGGCTCACAGTGCGGCCCCGGCCGCCCTTCGGTGTGCCGACCACGAACTTGTTGTCGACCAGCGTCACCGACCGCGTAACCCGGATCTGCAACCGATCCAAGTCGAGATCCCGCCACCGCAACTCTGCGGCCTCGCCGAACCGCAGCCCACATGTCCCCAGCAGGTACACCAGCGCTCGGTGATCGCCCGCAGCATCAGCGAGCACGTGAAGCTGCTCCAAGGTCAGGAACCGCTGCTCTGACGAGATCACCGAGGGCAGCTCCACCCCGTCAACCGGATTCAGCACCAACCGGTTGTCCGTGACCGCCATCGCCAGGACCTGGCGCAAGACGCCAACCGCCTTATGCACCGACGCGGGCGCGTGATCGGCACTGAGATCCGCGACCCACTCGCGCACCAACTGTCGCGTGATGTCACCCAGCGCCACCCCAGCATGCTCGGCGATGAACGTAGTCAGCACCACCTGATACCGGGCCCGAGTCGATGGCTTCAGGTTGTGCTTCGACTCCAACCATTCGGTCGCGTATGCCCCCAGCTTCACCCGGCCCGCGGCGGGCGCCACGTAAGCCCCTCTGCGCTTGTCGACCTCCAGTTGCTCGGCCCACGCTTGTGCGTCCCGCTTCGTCCCAAACCCGCGTTTAGTCGTCTGGCGATGGTCTGGTGTCCGGTACCGGACGCGGTAACGCTTTGTGCCCGAGGTAGTTACGTAGGACTCAATCGTCGCCACTAGGTGCCTCGCGCTCTCGTTCAGCGAGCTTGTCGATCAAGATGTAATCGCGCTGCTGGCGCCATGCCGGCCACGCTCTGCTGATGAACTCGACATCTGACATGCCGGGCAGTGGCTTCTCGGCGCACATCCAATCCCACACGTACTCAACGTCACGGGTCTGAGTCAACCCGGTCGTCTGGATCTCTTGTCGGCGATCGGGCGTGTCCGGATTCAACAGAGTGATGGGCGAAACACCAAGTGCCACAGCGAGTGCCACAAGGTCGTCGGGCGTCACGCGACGCTCATAGTCCTCGATACGACGTATCCCAACCGCGTTGATTGACCAGTTGGCCCGTTCCTGCAGCCGCTCCGAGAGTTGGGTGTAATTCATGGCCCCGCGTAGTCGCTTTACGTTGTCCGCCACCGTCCGCGAAGTCGGTCCGATGTCCGGTTCTTTGCCCACCATCATGGGGTCCATCTTGACACACTTTGTCAATTAGCTAACCGACCTTGACAGTAGGCAACAGGGCGTGTTTACTCTGAAATTGTCAAACCATGCCAACCTACTGACAGGAGTTGTTAATGACAGATCTTGTACCGCTGGCGGACTTGCCCGCGGTATCAAAGGCCGAACAGGTCGCCGCGGTCCTGGATACCACCGTCGACGCCCTCTCCCAGGACCGATACCGCCGGCGAGGGCTTCCCTACGTCAAGATCGGCGGCCGCGTCCGCTACCTCCGCGAAGACGTTCTGAAATTCCTCGCGGACAACCGAATCGGTGGTGACGCCGCCTAATGGACACCAGCTCCAACAGAGAAGCGGCCCCCGTTGATCTCGACGCGCCAACGTCGAGCGGGGACCGCTGCAACCAATCCACCCACCAAGGACAGAAAGGCAGATTCATCATGACACAACCCGACGACACCGACCAGACCGCGGGCGCCAACAAGTACCCGGTCGACAGCCGAACTCGCGCCTGCTGCGGCACCATCGGCGGCCACAGCTTCGATTGCGATCAACACGCTGACAGCGTTGTGATCGACCTCGACCCGCCGGAGCCGCAACCGTTCGAGGGTGACCGCTACGAGCGGCTGCGCAGGGCCGCCGAGATCCTGGGCGCGGGCGAGTCCGTCGCATCCGGCAACATTCCGTACAACTCCGAGGGACTGCTGGCGTTCGCCGAATCGGTCGCGCAGCTGAAGCTAATGGACGGCCTCACTGACAGCGATGCCAACCACCTCACTATGTTCGCGGTACTCGACTTCACTCGCGGCCCCCAGCACATGGCCTGGCGAATCGGGAACCTACTCAGCGACCACCCCGACGTCCCGTGTCAATACGAAAACGAGATGGCGGTCATCCACGCCTATGTGGGTCTCCTGCACATGCTGCTCGGTTGTTTTGCGGCACCCAGCCTCCGCGCCCGACTGAGCAAGGTCGCCGCTGAAGTCAACGAGACACACGAAGCGGCGCGGACACTCGCAGTTGAAGCTCGGGATGGGGCCGACTCCAGTCGCTACGTCGAATCTGCCTCGCACCTGGTCACCGCCCAGGCCGCTATCGCTGACGCGATCGGGGCGCTGCGATGACCACGCGATGGTGTGAGTACGACTGGTGCACGATCAATGGCCACCACGATGGAGCCCGGCACTGGTTTAACGATGGGGTCGGCGCCAGCCATCCGTCCTACGCGGAATATCGCAACGACGAGGCGGTGACGGTCGGCGCCGGGATCAGCTGGTGGCGACACGAAGACGGCGCGCATGCCGCCGTCGTCATCCACATCTACGGCGGTAATGGCCTAGACGCTGACGCCCACCTGTGCCTCGATGAAGCGATCGAACTGCGCGGGTTGCTGGACCACGCAATCGGTGTCGCCACGAGCATTAGGGGCGCATTGTGACGGGCTCGGATTCGAGACAAGTGTCGTGGTGGTCGGTGCTGTCCTGGGTTCAGCAGCAAGCAGCCGAGTACGGAATCGACGTCGTGACCGACCCAATGCCATTACCCGGAACACCGTCGTGGTGCGGCCTACCGGACGGCGATGCCCGCAAGCTGTGCGCGGTGCTTCTGGCCGGCGCCCGCGAAGCGCTACAGCACGAATCCCGCCAGGAGCATCTCGCCGAGGCATCGAAAGCGATTGCAGCATCAACTGAATGGCGCACAGTCGGTCGCGGTCGCGGTCACGCCTACATCCCGCGGGAGGTGGCGTGATGGACCCCTACGTGCAGGGCTACCGCCGAGCCACCCGGCACCTCATCGCAGCCGGACTGCTACCCGCACCGTGCCGAGATGAGCTGCAGGCCATGTGGATACACAGCAAGGAGGACCGCGCCATCGTCCAACAGATCTGCGAACAGTGGGAGATGACGACTTGACCGATCACAAGTTGCTCGATGACACCGAAGCATGGCTTGCCAGGTTCATCGCTATGCCCGACCCCGAGGATTACAAGCTGCTCGTCTTGTGGACGATCAGCACCCACCTTGCAGTCGAGCTCTACACCACAGCGAGGTTGTTGATCGACTCCACGATGCCCGGTAGCGGCAAGACGACCGTGCTGGAACATCTAGCGCACCTGTGTTGGATGCCGGTGCAGGCCGCGTCGATCTCATCCCCAGCACTACTCGTCCGACTCTTGCAGGGCGGCGTGCGGACGCTGCTGATTGACGAGGTTGACCGATCACTGAATCCGAAGAAGCCCGGCGTCGAGGATCTCATCGGCATCATCAACTCCGGGTACAAGCGCGGCGCCACCCGGCCCGTGCTTGTACCGGCCAAGGGCGGCAACTGGGAAGTCCGCGAGATGCCAACCTTCTGCCCTGTCGCGATGGCGGGCAACAGCCCGTACCTTCCCGACGACACCAAGTCTCGATCAATCCGGATCTTGCTGATGCCCGACCTCGACGGTGTCGTTGAAGACTCGGACTGGGAACAGATCGAGGGCGACGCCCAGGCGCTGCGGGACAGGATCATCGCCTTCGCCGACGATCACCGGGCGACCGTAGCTAGGGACGTTGATCTTCCCAAGGGCTGCGTCGGGCGGTCGAAAGAGAAGTGGCGGCCACTCAAGCGGGTCGCTGTCGCAGCCGGCGGACGCTGGCCCTCGGTTGTCGACCAGCTAATCCTCAGAGGGCTCTCCGAAGACGATCACGAACGAGACGCCGGCCTTCGCGCACTACCCCCCGGCATGGTGCTCATGACCGACTTGCACAGCATCTGGCCGGATGACGACGACCTCTTGCCGACGAGAGATCTCGTAGCGAAGTTGGTCGGCCACAATCCGGAGTACTGGGGAGTGACATCCGGTTACGGGAAGGCGCTCACCGAACAGCGATTCGGCCGCTTGGTCACCCAAGCATCCAAGGTCACATCACAGCGCACCGGAGGGCGCGGCCCGCGCGGATACATGAAATCCCAGTTCACCGGGGTATGGCACCGGTTAGGGATAGGTAGGCCTGAAACCGGTGCATCCGGCGGAACCGGTGCAACCGGTGCAGAACCCGACGATGACATGCACCAGATGCACCGGTCTAACCAGATGCACCGGTTTGAACCGGACCCACCAGAACCTGATAGGGAAGCCGGTGCAGAACCGGATCGGCCCACACCGCTGGATGCCCGAAGGCAGGGCCTCAACACCCGCCGCACCGTCACCTTCCAGGGGAAGGAAGTGCCCCGCTGCTACATCTGCGCTAAGGCCGTTCTCGGTGACCAGGGTGACGCACACATCGGCTGCCTCAGCAAAGCCAGGAACACCGCATGACACGCCGCCGGGTCATCTTCCCCGACCCCACCATCTGGACCCACAACAAACCGAAGGACAACCACCACATGAACGACATCAAGTGCGGAGTATTCGGCGACTACCGCCGAGCCGCCGCGATCATCACCCACCACGCCCAGGGCGACAACATGGGAGTAGTCGCCATCCTCAACGACGCCGCAAAACACCAACGCTGCGCCGAACTCGTCGCCGCCATCCTCGGCCTCTACGAGCTGCTCGTCCCCAACATCACCGACGACTCAGTACTGCAACGGCTGACACAACTGGCCGCCACTTGGGCCGGCCAAGAACAGGAAGGCAACTAGCCATGAGCGACAACCCGATCGCCGAGGGCGACATCCTCAATGCGACCCCCGACACCGCAGACCCGACGACCGGGCCGGAAGCGACGGGTACGGAGACTGTCCGCACCCCCGACCCCGCCGCCGAGGGCGACGAGCCGAGCGGTAACCGTGAAGCCGCGAAATACCGCACCCAGCTCCGCGCTACCGAAACCGAACGCGACCAACTCCGCGAGCAGATCGCAGCGCAACGCCGGGCCGTCGTCGACTGGCGGGCCGCCAACAATCCGAATACCGCCCCGGTCGACCCGGCACTCTTGGACGCCGCCGGCATCAACGTCGACGACCTCCTCGACGACAACGGACACGTCGACATCAACAAAGTGGATGAGTTCGTCACCGCCACCGCGTCACGCTTCCGAGTCGGCCAGGGATTCCGGCCGAACCGTGCGCAAGGCCAATCGGGCAACGGCGCACCCGTCACCAAACCGTCGCTAGCTGACGCATTTCGCCAGAAGTAGCGGGTAAACTGGTCGGTGCCGGGGAAGATGCGGACCGTGTCCCACTCCCCGGCACCGACTGCACCAGGTGTGCGCGCAGGGAACCGCCCGCGGCGGCCCGCGAAATCCGTTGATACTCAATGCGATAACACCTGGGAGTGTTCATGTCTTTCACTGCAACAACAGTCAACTCGCCCGCCGCGTGGCGGCCAGACCAATTCACCTTCCAACCCGAAGACGTACTACCCGACGCCTCGATCCTCGTCGCGTCATCCGTAGTCGGCCACATCGAAGGCGACCAGCCCGCGATGCGCGTCGCCTACGTCGTAGACGACAACGCCGAGTTCGTCGACGAGGGCGACACCCTCGACGAATCAGAACCCGCCCTGAACGAGGCAGTCGTCTACACGAAGAAAATCGCGCAACTCGTCCGGCTCACCAACGAGCAATACCGGCAGAACATGACGCCCGAGAAGCTCGCCGCATCCGTCGCCCGCGCCCTGACCCGCAAAGCCAACCTCGCATTCCTGGCACAGACCGCACCCGTCGGGCCAGCGGTGGCACCAGCGACCGGCATCATCAACTGGGCTGGTGTGGTGTCCGCGACCGGCGGCCTCACCAACCTCGACGGCCTGGTCGACCTCGAGGCCACCGTCCGCGCCAACCTCGCGCAACCCGGCCTGTGGCTGATGGCACCAGACACCTGGGCTGGGTTGCGGAAACTCAAGACCGGGAGCTCGTACAACAGCACTCTGTTGGGCGCCGGAACCGAAGACGCCGAGAAAATGCTGCTCGGTATCCCCGTCCGCATCGTCGCCGAAATGCCCTCCAAAGCAGGTGTTCTCGTCGACCCCACTGCCATCGTGTCCGCGATATCACCGGTCCTGATCGCCACCAGCGACCAGACCTACTTCACATCGGACAGCGTCGGTATACGCGCGACCTGGCGCACCGGGCACTCCGTCGTCCGCCCCGACCGCATCGGCGTGTTCAGCCTCGCCACCGAATACACCGTCACCCTCGGCTCACCGAGCAGCGGCAACTTCACCCTCACCTTCGGCGGACTCACCACCGCGAACATCGCCTACGGCGCAGCAGCATCAGCAGTGAAGTCAGCCTTGGTTGCACTCGACGACGGGTGGACAGCCTCCGACTGGGCCGTCACCGGATCCAACGGCGGCCCCTACACCGTCACCACACCTGGCGGAATCCTCACCGGCAGCGGAGCAGGACTCACCGCCGGCACCTTCAGCATCGCCGCCGTCTAGGGGCGATGGTGGTGGGTCTGGTCGTCAAGCCCGAATCGTTTTCTGCCGGGTAAGGACCGTCATGACCGGTGCCCGAGAGCGGTACCTGCGACCAGACCCACACCACACCAATCTCGTTGCAACCCAACAACAGGAGACAGACCACATGGCACACAACTGGGGTAATCGACCACGATCCAACACCCCGAAGCGCATCCGGGATCAAGTCATGCGCCGCGACAAGCTATGCCAGCTCCAGTTCGACGGCTGCTCCCAACGCATCGACGAGATGGACCACGTAGAAGGCCTCGCCGCTGCAGGTATCCCACGCACACCCGTCCTCAATGCCCAATCAATTCAGGGAGTTTGCAAGCACTGCCACGCCATCAAGAGCGAGCAGCAGCGCCGCGCCGGCATCGCCCAGGCCATCGAACGCCGCGGCAGCCTTTCGAAGCGATACCGCGACCGCGAACCACACCCCGGCGCCACATGACCAGCGCCGATTGCGGAGCCACCCCCCTACCGGGTACCCGCCCAAGCCCAGACGCCCAGCGAGATGCCTTAGTGCCTCAGATCCTGCGTGCGCGTTTTCCGGCTTTTTCAGACCGCGCTGCGCTGCGCCCGGTCAGGGGGTGTAACCCTCACCTGATGGAGCAACTCATGGAAGGCCTGGCGGTGTTCGGCGGGGACTCCGCCATCAGCGCCAGCAAGCCAGCCACGTACTTGTTCGACGAGGTCGGCCGGTAGCGGATAGTCCTCGCGGACTACTGCACCGGCATCGAGCTCACCGTGAACGAATTCACGATCGACATCGTTGAAACAGGGCTCCGCCGCCGCGGCGATCGCCCTGCTCAATTCGATGTAGTCGCTCATGGTGTCAACGGTCACTGCGCTTTTGCTGCAGTGATGGTCACTTGGTCGAGCAGGGTGCGCAGGCGTTCGTTGTGGTGATCGCCGCCCGTTCCCACCCACTGGCGGATGCGATGGATGAGGTCGGCAGGTAGCGCGAAGTTCTCCCGGACGGCGGCCCGCAGGGCATCGTCGACGGCGAAGAAATGTTCACCGCCGGCCATTTCGGAGTCGACGAATGAGGTGTCGATAGCGTCGAAGCAGGGACGGGCCGCGGCCACCAACTCTTCGCTCAGTGCGATGTAGTCCTGCATGGTCATCAACGGTACCGATCCAGGGTGTCGAGGAACTACGGCCTGGAGGTGCTCGGGTCGACGTCGGTGGGTGCGTTGCGGAGAATGGAACGCACGGTGCGGACGAGCCTCGACGGTGTTGAAAGGCTGTCTATCGTCACGTGACGGTGGTTGGGTTTGCGCAACCTTGAAATCAGGGACCACCTTTTCAAGGTTTAGCCGCTAACCTTGAAATTACAAAGCTGGTTTTCAAGGTTGCGCACGTTGGGACAATTCTGATGGAACTCGACAAACTGCGCAGCAGTCCGATAGGGCAACTGGTGCCGATATCGGGCTACGACTCGCGATTCGGCGAGCAGTATGACTATTTTGCGTACGTTCCGGCCCCCCTCCCGGCGGTCATCGACCTGGAAGCAGCGACATACGCTGCGGTCATCGATGCCTCTGCGGCGATGGCGCGGGCTGACCAAGCAGCGTCTTTGTTGCCGAATCCGGTATTACTCGCGCGCCCTGCCACTCGGCGCGAGGCGGTAAGCACGTCTGCTCTGGAGGGCACCTACGCGGCGCTTTCGGACGTGTTTGAAGCGGACTTCCTGGACGCCGATGAGATCACCAGCACGGTCAGCGAGGTGCGCAACTATGTGACTGCGGCCGAGCGCGCCTACGAGTTGATCGAGCAGGGCCAGCCGATCTCGATCCGCATGCTTGAAGATCTTCAGCGAGAGCTACTACGGGGGACTGCCAGTGACGGACCACATGCGGGCAGCGTGCGGACCACACAGGTGTTCATCGGAGTTGGCAACCGTCGTGTGGATTCGGCGCGCTTTGTTCCTCCGCCGGCGGACCACAGATTGACCGATGGACTCCAGTCGTGGCAAGCGTGGATTCGTGACAGCAGCCGCGCTATCCCCACGATCATCCGAGTCGCGGCTGCGCACTACCAGTTCGAGACGCTGCACCCATTCCACGACGGAAACGGGAGACTTGGGCGGCTAGTTATGGCCCTGCAGTTGATGAGCGCTGGCGATTTGCGCTACCCGGTACTGAACATATCGCCCTGGCTGGAGCAGAACAGGACGGATTATCAGGACGGACTACTGCGGGTTTCTCAGACAGGCGAGTGGGATCCGTGGGTCTGCTTCATCTCTGCGGCGGTCCACGCGGAGTCTCTTGAAGTGATTGCGCGTGTAGACAAGCTCCTCGCATTACGCGAAGGCTTCCAAGCGATGCTCAAGGGTGCGAAAGGCGTATCACTACGGATCGCTGATGACCTGATTGGCTATCCGATGATCACCGCGTCGTTGACGGCGAGGCTCTACGGTGTTTCGTATCAAGCTGCGAACTCGGCGATCTCAAAACTGGTCGAACGAGGCATTCTCAGACAGCGCACCACAGGTCGATATGATCGGATCTTCCAGTGTGACGCAGTCCTGACTGCACTGGAGTACTAGAACCCACTTGACCACCTTGTGACCACAATCTGACCACAGTTACAGATAACTCTTGTTAACTACAGTTGTGTGTTTTAGCAGCAAACCGGCACTGTAACCTGTTGAACAGCAGCATGTTTCGCCTTTGCAAGGCAGATGTCAGGAGTTCGAATCTCCTAGGCTCCACAAAGTCTTAATCAGCCGCGAAATCGACCACACGGTCGTGCTTCGCGAGGCGGGCACAGCCCTGACGTCGACTTGGCGGCAAGAGGGCGGCAAGAGGGCTAAGTCAACACTCCACCACGTTGAGCGCCAACCCACCCAGTGCGGTCTCCTTGTACTTGTGGGACATATCCGCGCCGGTATCGCGCATGGTCTTGATAGCGGTATCGAGGCTGACGAAGTGCGAGCCGTCACCGCGCAGCGCCATCCGCGCAGCGGTGATCGCTTTCACCGCGGCCACCGCGTTGCGTTCTATGCACGGGATCTGGACCAGTCCCCCGACCGGGTCACATGTCAGACCAAGGTTGTGCTCGATGCCGATCTCGGCAGCGTTTTCGACTTGCCGAGGTGTGCCGCCGAGCACTGCGGTGAGGCCAGCGGCGGCCATTGAGCACGCCGACCCGACTTCTCCCTGGCAGCCGACTTCGGCACCCGAAATCGACGCGTTCGTCTTGAACAGCGCCCCAATGGCTCCGGCGGTGAGCAGGAACTGCACAACGCCGTCTTCATCCGCCCCAGGCACGAACCGGATGTAGTAGTGCAGGACCGCGGGGATGACGCCGGCGGCGCCGTTTGTCGGTGCGGTCACCACCCGCCCGCCGGCCGCGTTCTCTTCGTTGACCGCCAACGCATAGACAGTGATCCAGTCGAGGACGTACAGCGGATCACCGGGGTGGGTATCCAGCTGTGCGGCGAGCTGAGCGGCACGGCGCGGGACAAGCAGCCCCCCCGGGAGAATGCCGTCATGTTGGAGCCCCGCTGAGACGCAGTGCTGCATTACCGACCAGATCCGCAGGAGGGCGCTCCGCAGGTCTTCGTGACAGCCGAGAGCGCCTTCGTTTTCGGCCATCAGGGTGGCGATGCTGCAACCCCGCCCCTCAGCCATGGCCATCAACTCGTTGGCGTTGTGAAAGGGATAGGGAACATCTGCGTCTGGTGAAGTGTCATCGGTTGTGGCGCAGTCAGATTCATCTACCACCGCGCCGCCGCCTACGGAGAAGTAGATTCGACGATCGAGAACAGCTCCGTGCGCCGCGAGTGCTTCGAAGACCATGCCGTTGCTATGGAAGTCCAGCCGCCGCAGACTGAGTGAGAGGTCGGCGTCGACGTCGAACTCGATGATGTGGCGGCCCGCCAGCGGTAGTTGACGGGTGGCTCGCACCTGCCGGAGTCGTCGATCGACCTCGGCGGGGTCAACCGTTGCGGGGTCGGCGCCGGTCAATCCGAGAACCAGGGCGCCGATGGTTCCGTGCCCCCGGCCGGTCGCACCGAGTGACCCGAGCAGTTCGACCCGCACGCGTGCGACGGAGCCGAGCAGCTCCCTGTCGATGAGACGCGTCACGAAGCGCGCCGCAGCCCGCATCGGACCCACGGTGTGGGAACTGGACGGTCCGATACCGATGGAGAACAGATCGAAGACGCTGACAGCCATGAGGCTGGTTCAGGGCTTGGACGAGACCTCGACGGTGGGGGCTAGCGATGAGGGCTCAGGCCGTGACGATCGGCGAACGATGCTGAAGGCGACAGCGCCACCGACAACGCTTGCCACACCCAGGGCCCCGAACACCCAGAGTCGGCGGCGGCGCCGGTCTGTCGACCGGACGTCCTGAATCGCCTGCGGCAGGGCCGAGACCAACTGTTGCGCGATGCCCACCTCGCCGACCGCGTCCCGTTCGGCAGCAGCCTGCCGAGCCAGCTGTGCGGCGTGGTAGCGCCGACGTAAGTCGGCGGCCGTGGACCGGGCCGATTGCGCACCGACACCAATTGCCCCGAGGGTGACGTCGACCGGGCCGACGGCGCTGTACCGCAGCCCTCGAGTCAGCCGCTCGCTGGGGGTGAGTGTGGTGTCGGTCTTGCCGCCCATCGGGTGCCTCCTGCCGTGTCCGGCGTCAACGCCGGGACCCCTAACCTTTCCATATTCGTGGCCCACGGAGGGCCCGGTCTGCGCTAAGTGGCACACTCTGATTCCGTGACTACGAGCCCCATTCAGACCGCGACTGCAACCCTGCACACCAACCGCGGTGATATCAAGATCGCGCTGTTCGGCAACCACGCCCCAAAGACCGTCGCCAACTTCGTTGGTCTGGCGCAGGGCACCAAGGATTATTCGACGCAGAATGCCTCAGGCGGTACGTCGGGCCCGTTCTACGACGGCGTTGTGTTCCACCGCGTCATCGAGGGATTCATGATCCAGGGCGGCGATCCGACCGGTACCGGCCGTGGTGATGCCGGCTACAAGTTCGCCGACGAGTTTCACCCGGAACTGCAGTTCGATCGGCCTTACCTGTTGGCCATGGCCAACGCGGGCCCGGGAACCAACGGCTCCCAGTTCTTCATCACTGTCGGCAAGACACCGCACCTCAACCGCAAACACACCATCTTCGGTGAGGTCGTTGACGCCGAGTCGCAGAAGGTTGTCGACGCGATATCCGGCACCGCGACCGATCGCAACGATCGGCCGACCGACGCCGTCGTGGTTGAGTCGGTCACGATCTCCTGACTCATGGCCGCCCGGGCTATCGCCCGGCGTAGCCCGCATCGGTGAGCACGTCGAGTACTGCCAACGGGTCGCCGCCGAGATCCCAACGGCTTAACACGATCAGCTGATCGTCTTTCGAATCGATTTCGAGCAGCCGTACCTTGCGTCCGATCCGACGGAACTCGGTGATGCGAATCAGCGCGATGTGCTCGCGCCGCATAGTCAGCGTCCGAAACCAGCCGCGCAGGACTAACCCGTCGGCTGTTATTGCCAGCCGTGGACGAGCACGCCAAGATCCGCTCGCGAACGCAATGAGACCGACCCCGGCGAGGCCGGTCAGGATGCGGCCAGGCGGATCTTCGGCAAGGGTCACACAGGCGACCGTCAAGAGCACGCCCAGGAAGCCCAAACCCACCACTCCCAGCGGATTGGGGCCCCACTCAGTCTCTTGCACGGGAGTTATCCACAGAGGTTATCAACAGTGGGGATGAATCACATCGATGTCATTGGATTAACAACACGTTGCCAGTATGAAAACGGCGACCGCACAGGAAGCGTCTTGTCCAGGGCAAATCGCGTCGTCAGCGCCACCGCATCGTCAGCAGCAACCCGCTGATCATGAATCCGAAGGCGATCGCGTAGTTCCACGGACCCAAGTCCGACATCCACTTGAGTGCGTTGGGGGCGTCGTAACCGGAGGCCGCCAACTGGAAGACCAACAGCCAGAACAGACCGATCAGCATCAGCCCAATGAACAGCACGACGAACCACACACTGGATGGCCCGGCTTTCACCTTGACGGGGGTGCGGCTGGCCGGGTTGATGGTGAAGTCGCTCTTCTTACGAACCTTTGACTTGGGCATGGGTACCTTCGGGACGGAAATTTAGTGCGACGATGGTGCGCAGATTGACTATGAGATTAACGCAGTGGCGCCGCGACCAGAAAAATCCGGTCCGAGAGTCGTCCGCGGGAGGCAAGCGCTCGCCGTGGCGATTCGGTGTGCCGCTGGTATGCCTGCTGGCGGGTGCTCTGCTCGCGACCACACACAGCGTCTCCGGTGGTGGGGAGATTCGCCGCAGTGACGCGCCCAGGCTGGTCGACCTAGTCCACGAAGCGCAGAACTCGGTGGACCGGTTGAGCGCTCAGCGGGACCTACTGGCCGGCGAGATCGACTCTACTCACGGCGCCTCTGCCGGCACTGCCCTGGCAGCGATGCTGGCCCGCGCCGACGAGCTCGCGCCCGACGCGGGCACCAGTTCGATGCACGGCCCCGGGCTCGAAATCGTGCTGTCGGATGCCCAGCGCGATGCGAACGGCCGGTTCCCTCGTGATGCTTCCCCAGATGACCTCGTGGTGCACCAGCAGGACATCCAGGCGGTGCTAAACGCTTTGTGGAGTGGCGGAGCAGAAGCGATCCAAATGCAGGACCAGCGCATCATCGGAACGTCTGCCCCCCGCTGCGTAGGCAACACGCTGCTACTCAACGGGCGGACCTATAGTCCCCCGTACCGCATCACCGCGATCGGTGATGCAGCTGCGATGAAGTCCGCGCTGGCCGCAGCCCCGCTCGTTACCTTGTACAAGCAGTATGTGGTGCGGTTCGGTCTTGGCTACAGCGAGCAAGAGCGGACCGATGTCCAGGTCGCTGGCTACACCGAGCCGGTGCGTATGAGATACGCGCAGCCGGCCGGTCCGGTGGGGTACTGACCGACAGCGCGCCGCGGGTAACCTTGCCGAGTGCAGGTTTTGGTCGTCGACAACTACGACAGCTTCGTGTTCAACCTGGTCCAGTACCTGGGCCAGCTGGGTGTGGACGCGCAGGTCTGGCGTAACGACGACCCCCGATTGAGCGGGGAATCCGAGATTGCTGCAGCGGCAGCCGAGTTCGATGGTGTGCTGCTGAGCCCGGGCCCTGGCACTCCGGAACGGGCTGGCGCGTCGATTTCCCTGGTGCGCAATTGTGCGGCGTCGAAGACGCCGCTATTGGGCGTCTGCCTCGGCCACCAGGCGATCGGGGTGGCGTTCGGAGCCACCGTCGACCGCGCCCCGGAACTGCGCCACGGCAAGACCAGCACCGTGTTCCACACCAATGTCGGCGTATTGCGGGATCTTCCGAGTCCGTTTACCGCGACCCGATATCACTCGCTGACAATTTTGCCGGACACGATGCCGCCGGATCTTGAGGTCACAGCGCGCACGCAAAATGGAGTCATCATGGGCGTCCGCCATGTGGAGCTGCCCATTCACGGTGTTCAGTTCCACCCCGAGTCAATCTTGACCGAAGGCGGCCATCGGATGCTGGCCAATTGGCTGGGTGATTGCGGCAGTGCTCCCGCGGAGGTCTTGGTGCGCCGTCTCGAGCAGGAAGTCGCCGATACCGTGCGGGCGGCAGCGGGCGCTTAAGACGCAAAGCTCAGCGTGATCGATCCACCGAAGTTCACCCCGGCGCCCGGGGCCGGGCTCTGGGTGACGACCGCGTTGGTCCGCTGACCGCTGTTGGGTAAGTCGGGACCCTTGACGAGCACCCCTGTCCAGCCCAGAGCGCGCAAATTGGGTTCGGCGTCGGTCCAGAACTGCCCGGACAGATTCGGCATCACGAACTGATTGCCCTTGGACACCTTCACTGTGATCGGGGTGTCGAGGGGCACGTTCGAGCCAGCCGGTGGATCGGTAGCGAGTACTTCGCCGGCTGGCTGTGGGCTGTCCACCGGGGCGGTGAGGATCGTCGTGAAGCCCACCGTGTTGAGGTTCTTCTGGGCCTGGTCGGCCGCCTGCCCGCTAACGTCAGGGACCGGCAGGGCTTCCGGACCAGTCCCGACGACGATGGTGATTTCGTTAGTGATCGCCGAGGTCTGATTGGCTGGCGGATTGGTGCTAAGCACCCTGTCTTTCTGTTCGGGTGTCGACGGTGCATCTGCTTGTTTGAACTTCCCGAATCCAGCTCCGGTCAGTTTTTTGACTGCGTCCGCGTAGCTCAGCGCCGCCACATCCGGCACCTCGCGTTGCTCAGGCCCGGTTGAGACGTTGATGGTGATCTCATCGCCGGCGCCGGCCGAGGAATTTCCAGACGGGTCGGTGTTGATTACATGGTCGGGCTGGACCAGGTTGTCCGGCTTCTGCTGGGTCCGGATCTTGAAACCCTTGTTCTGCAGCGCCGCTATGGCGTCGGCCGAACCCTGCCCGCGGACGTCGGGGACCTGTACGTCCCGCGGGTTGCCGCCGACCATGTTGATCGCGACGGTCACGACGACGGTGAGGATCGCGAGGATCGCGACCAGAATCATCCAGCGACCGATCGAGCCACCCCCCCGATCCCGGTCGGCGACCTCGCCGTGACGAGGAATTTGAGTGGTCTCGTCGCCGACGGCCGCGGTCGACGGCCTCGTCAGCATCGAGGTGCGGTCAGCAGCGGTGAGTACCTTGGGGGCTTCCGGTGGCTCACCGTTGTGCACACGAACCAGGTCCGACCGCATCTCGGCGGCGGTCTGGTAGCGGTTGTCGGGATTCTTTGCCAGTGCCTTGAGCACCACAGCGTCCAGCTCGGGTGGGAGTTGAGGGTTCTTTTGCGACGGCGGGATCGGGTCTTCGCGGACGTGTTGATAAGCCACTGCCACCGGTGAGTCGCCGACGAACGGGGGCTCACCGGTGAGGATTTCGTAGAGCACACAGCCCAGGGAATAGACGTCGGAACGGGCATCCACGGATTCACCGCGAGCCTGTTCCGGGGACAGGTATTGGGCGGTGCCGATCACCGCCGAGGTCGCGGTGACGCTGGTACCGCTGTCGGCGATGGCGCGGGCAATCCCGAAGTCCATCACCTTGACCGCACCGGCCTTGGAAATCATGATGTTCGCCGGTTTCACGTCGCGATGGATGATGCCGTGCTGATGACTGAAATTCAGGGCCTGGCAGGCATCGGCGATTACTTCGAGCGCGCGCCGCGGTGGCATCGGCCCGTCGTTGTGCACGATGTCACGCAAGGTGACCCCGTCGACGTACTCCATCACGATGTAGGGCAGCGGGCCCGTGGTGGTCTCGGCTTCGCCGGTGTCGTAGACCGCAACGATGGCCGGGTGATTGAGTGCGGCCGCGTTTTGGGCCTCGCGTCGGAATCGGAGATAGAAGCTGGGATCGCGCGCCAGATCGGCCCGCAACACCTTCACCGCCACATCGCGATGCAGTCGGAGGTCGCGGGCGAGATGCACTTCGGACATCCCACCGAAGCCGAGGATCTCGCCCACCTCGTAGCGGTCGGACAACTGGGGCGGGGTGGTCATTGCGGCATTTCGGTGTCTTGACCAGCCAGGGCGAGGGCGATGTGCTGAACACTGATCCGCGGGCTACCGGTGATCGGGTCATAGGTCCACCCCGATGGTGCGGCCGGGGCGGGCTGATCGGACTGGGGTATCACGGTGTCGGTCACGGTCTGCTCGACCGGCGTGTTTTGCTTCTTGTCGCGGTCGGCCAACACGATCAGGATGGCGCTGATGATCGCGAGCGCTCCGAGTACGCCAGCGGCCCATAGGAGGGCTCGTTGGCCCGCAGAGAAGGTGCGCCGCGCGGGTGGTGGGCGGTGGCTGTTGGTCGCCGGGCGCGGACGAGTAGTCATCACCGGCGAGCGTGCGGGGGCACCGGCGCGGGCTTGCGCACCAGAGGGAATTGCCGACGGGATGGCGCGGCCGGCGGTGGGGGCGGCATTGGGACGTGGCGGTCGCCGACCGGACCGCACTGCGGCGACGGCGTCGGCGAACTGCCCGCCGTTGCGATAGCGCACGCCAGGGTTCTTCACCAGAGTGATCTCGATCAGCTCGCGAACGTTGGGCGGCAGATCAGCGGGTAGCGGGGCCGGTGTCTCCTTGATGTGCTTCATCGCCACCGTCAGCGCACCATCGCCGGCGAATGGCCGCTTGCCCGAAACTGCCTCGTAGCCAACCACTCCCAATGAGTAGACGTCGCTGGATGCAGTTGCGTCGTGGCCGAGCGCCTGCTCCGGCGCTATGTACTGGGCGGTTCCCATCACCATGCCGGTCTGGGTCACGGGGGCGGCGTCGACGGCCTTGGCGATGCCGAAGTCGGTGAGCTTTACCTGACCCGTTGGGGTGATCAGGATGTTGCCCGGCTTGACGTCGCGGTGCACCAGTCCCGCAGCGTGTGCCACCTGAAGTGCCCGTCCGGTCTGCTCCAGCATGTCGAGCGAATGACGCAGCGACAGCCGACCGGTGCGCTTCAGCACGGAGTTCAGCGGTTCGCCGTTAACCAATTCCATGACCAGATAGGCGGTAGTACCTTCGCCATCCATATCGGTCTCGCCGTAATCGTGGACGGCCGCGATACCCGGGTGATTGAGCATGGCGACAGTGCGGGCTTCCGCCCGGAACCGCTCCACGAATTCGGGGTCAGAGGTGAACTCCTGCTTGAGTACCTTGACTGCCACGCGACGACCCAACCGGCTGTCGACGGCCTCCCACACCTGGCCCATGCCGCCCGTCGCAATGAGTCTTTGCAGCCGGTAGCGACCCGACAACGTCACTCCAACGCGGGGGCTCATTGCTTGCCTCGCTTCGCTCGCCTGCGGGGGCTCATTGCTTGCCTCGCTTCGCTCGCCTGCGGGGGCACATTGGCTTGCCTCGCTTCGCTCGCCTGCGCGGACTCATGACGCACCCTGCAACGCCGCCGCGATGGTGGCCCGACCGATCGGCGCGGCTAGGGCACCACCGGTCGCCGAGAGCCGGTCGCCGCCGTTCTCGATCAACACCGCGATAGCCACCTTGGGATTCTGCGCCGGGGCGAAGGCGATATACCAGGCGTGAGGAGGGGTGTTGCGGGGGTCGGTACCGTGCTCTGCGGTACCGGTCTTAGAGGCGATCTGCACGCCGGGGATCGCTCCCTTTTGCTGGGTGTTCTGCTCGGCGCCGATCATCAAATCCGTTAGCTTAGCCGCGACCAGCGGTGATACCGCGCGTTGCAGCTGGTGAGGTGCTGTGGTGCCGACGTTGGCAAGGTCGGGGCCCTTGAGGCTGTCGACAAGATACGGCTGCATCACCACGCCGCTGTTGGCGATCGCCGCCGCGATCGTTGCGTTCTGGAGTGGGGTGATAGCGACATCCTTCTGACCCATGCTGGACATGCCGACGGCGGCGGCGTCGGCCATCGGACCCACGGTGGACTGGGCCACCTCCAGAGGGATCGGCGCCGGCGGGGTGTCGAGGCCGAATGCGCGCGCGGTGGTGCGCAGTGCGTCGGCGCCGATCTTGGTGCCCAACTCCACGAACGCTGTGTTGCAAGACCGCGCGAAGGCATCCCGTAGTGATGCCGTCGGCCCGGTGCCGCACGGTGTCCCACCGTAGTTCTCCAGGGTGGCTGTGCTATTCGGGAGTTGGATCTGCGGAGCGGCGGTGAGCTGAGTGGAGTCGGGGATGCCCGCCTGCAGAGCGGCCGCGGTGGTGACGACTTTGAATGTCGAACCGGGCGGGAAGGTTTCTGATACTGCCCGGTTGGTCAGCGGAGAATCCGGGTCGTCCCGCAGCTGCTTCCACGCGTCGCCCTGTTTGTCAGTGTCGTGGCTGGCCAACAGATTCGGATCGTAGGAGGGCGACGACACCATCGCGAGAATCTTTCCGCTGGACGGCTCCAGCGCAACTACTGATCCCTTGCAGGGTCCGTTGCATCCCTCCTGCATCGCATCCCAGGCGGCCTGCTGCACGCGGGGGACGATGGTGGTGTCGACGTTGCCACCGCGGGGATCACGCCCGGTGAAGAAGTCGGCCAACCGGCGGCCGAACAGCCGTTGATCCGATCCGTTGAGGATCCCGTCGTCCGCGCGTTCCAACCCGGTGCTGGAGTAGCGCAGCGAGTAGAAGCCGGTAACCGGTGCGTAGACAAAGGGATTCGGATACACCCGCAGGAAGCGATAGTGGCCGCTGGTGGAGACCGAGTAGGCTAGCAACTGGCCGCCTGCGGTGATCTGCCCGCGCTGGCGCGAGTATTCGTCGAGCAGCACCCGTTGATTCCGGGGATCCGCACGCAGGCCGTCAGCGCGGAAGACTTGCGTGACGGTGGCATTCAACAAGAGCAGAACGATCAAAGCAAGGATCGTCACCGAGATGCGTCGCAGAGAGTCGTTCATACCCGCTCGATCACCTCGGTGCCCGCCGCGGCGATGGAGGTGTGCGCCGGGGTCAGGATCGGTCGACGTGCGGAGTGGGAGATACGGACGAGGATCGCCAACAACAGATAGTTCGCCACCAAAGAGGAACCCCCGTAGGACATCCACGGGGTCGTCAATCCGGTGAGTGGGATCAATGCGGTCACGCCGCCGATCACGATGAACAACTGAATCGCCAATGTCGAGGACAGACCTGCGGCCAGCAATTTTCCGAAGCTGTCCCGGACTGCGATTGCGGTTCTGAGGCCGCGCATGATGACTATGGCGTAGAGCATCAGCACCCCGGCAAGTCCGACCAGACCCAACTCCTCACCGACCACGGCGATGATGAAGTCGGTGGAGGCAGCCGGCACGGTGCCGGGCTGGCCGTTGCCCAGACCGGTACCGAAAATGCCGCCGGTGGCGAAGCTGAACTGCGACTGGACGATTTGGTACCCGGCGCCTTCGGGGTCGCTGAACGGATCCGCCCACGTCTGGACACGGCCGCGGACGTGGGCGAACAGAAAGTAGGCCGCCACGCTTCCCGCAGAGAACAAGGTGAGTCCGATCGCGACCCAGCTGAACCGCTCGGTGGCTATGTAGACCATGACCAAGAACGAGGCGTAGAGCAGCAGCGACGTACCGAGGTCCTTCTCGAAAACCATCACGCCAATCGAGATGATCCACGCCGCCAGCAGTGGAGCAAGGTCTCGAGGGCGCGGCACGTCCATACCGAGGAAGTGTTTGCCCGCACTGGTGAACACATTGCGCTTGGCAACCAGCACGGCGGAAAAGAAGATCAACAGCAGGATCTTGGAAAACTCGGCTGGCTGAATGCTGAAGCCCGGGAAGCGAATCCAGATCTTGGCACCATTTGTCTCGGAGAACTTCGCCGGGAGAAGCGCAGGTATGGCCAGCAGCACGAGACCCACGAGTCCGCAGGTGTAGCCGTACCGAGCCAGAATCCGGTGGTCCCTCAAGAAGACGACCACCAGCGCGAATCCGACTACACCCACCAGGGTCCAGAGCATCTGCTGTTCGTCAGTCGGACCCGGAGCGGAGGTGGCTCGCCCTCCCCCGATCAGGTCGAGCCGGTGAATGAGCACCAGTCCAAGACCGTTGAGGAGCGCGACCACCGGAAGCAACACCGGGTCGGCGTACGGCGCAAAGCGTCGGATCGCCAGGTGTGCGCAGATAAACAGCGTGAGGTAAGCCAGCATGTAACTGGCGATATCCCAGCGGATACCTAGTTCTTGATTGGCCTCCACGATCAGCAACGCGATGAACGTGATCACGGTGGCAAAGCACAGGAGCGCTAGTTCGGTATTGCGACGCGTCGGTAGCGGGGCCGCCAACGTCACCGGCGGTTGGGGCGCAGTCGTCATGCCGCCGCCCGGCAGTCGATGCCCGGCTTCGGTGGTGGAGCCGGCAATTGTGTGACCGTAGATGGCGGTGCGGTGGTTGAGCTGGGCGCACCCGGCGCGGCGGATGTCGTGGAACCCCCAGTAGTGGAACTGGTTGTGGCCGTGGGGCTTTGACTGGTGGGCGTTTGACTCGTGGTCGTCGAGGGTGTCGTGCTGCGCGACGCCGTTACAGAGGGAGTTGGTGTCGCGACCGGAGTAGACGGTGCGGGGCTTGAGGTCTGCGGAGCAGGTGTCGGGCTAGCGGCAGGGCACGGCGGAAGCAGTGAACTCCGCGACAGTTCGCGCAGCTGCGCGATGGCATTGTCCAAGCTTCCGGCCGGAAGTCCTGCCGATACCTGCCTGCGCTCGGAGGGGCGCAGATCCTGCAGTTGCATCAGCTTGCAGCCCAGATCGTTGGTGGGCTGGCTGTAGCTGATCTGCGAGAGTTCGTTCCGGTCGTTGAGACATCCCAGCAGGAACGGCTTCTGCAGGGATATACCGAGTATCGAGCCCTGGATGCCCTGCATGATCGCGACGGTGCCGTCATGAGCGCTGACGTAATAGTTGCTGCGAATGATCACCCGCCCCACCAGCAGACCGGCCACGGCCAGCAACAACACGAGTGCGCTGATGATCAGCATCTTCCGTCGGGACCGCGGCTTGGGTGGTGGTTCTGGTTCCGCGACGACGCGTTTAGCGGGGCTGGCTCGCCGATTTATGGCAGCGGCACGCCCGGCCGATGTGTTGGGTGGCGCAGTGTCATCGTCATTGCCCGACACCGCACCAGCCAGTATCGGCTGTGTTTGGCCGCCGTAGTCGTGGTCGACCACGTCAGCGACGACAACGGTGACATTGTCTGGGCCCCCGCCGCGCAGCGCCAATTCGATGAGTCGGTCGGCGCTTTCGTCGACATCGGCGATCTGGAGAGCATCGAGGATGGTTTCTTGACTGACCGGATCGGACAACCCATCCGAGCAGAGCAGGTAGCGGTCGCCCTCGCGAGCCTCGCGCATGACCAGTGTTGGTTCGACTTCGTGTCCGGTCAGCGCGCGCATGATCAGTGAACGTTGCGGATGGCTATGCGCCTCTTCGGCAGTGATTCGGCCTTCGTCGACGAGAGTCTGAACGAATGTGTCGTCCTTGGTGATCTGAGCCAGCTCACCGTCGCGGAGCAGGTACCCCCGTGAGTCACCAATGTGGACCAGCCCTATTCGACCGCCCGCGAACAGGATCGCGGTCAGGGTGGTGCCCATACCGTCCAGCTCGGGTTCCAACTCCACGTGCGCGGCAATGGCCTGGTTGCCGGCACGTACTGCGCCGTCGAGTTTGCTCAGCAAGTCACCGCCGGGCTCATCGTCATCGAGATATGCCAGCGAAGCGATCACCAACTGCGAGGCCACTTCACCTGCGGCGTGACCGCCCATGCCATCGGCCAGTGCAAGTAGGCGGGCACCGGCGTACACCGAGTCTTCATTGTTCGCGCGCACCAGACCCCGGTCACTGCGTGCTGCGTAGCGAAGAACAAGGGTCACGGGCGCAACTCGATTACCGTTTTGCCGATATGAACCGGCGTGCCGATCGGAACACGCACTGCCGTGGTTACCTTTGCCCTGTCGAGGTATGTGCCGTTGGTCGATCCTAGGTCTTCGACGTACCAGTCGGAGCCGCGCTGCGATAGACGGGCATGGCGGGTCGATGCGTAATCGTCGGTGAGAACGAGCGTGGAGTCGTCGGCGCGGCCCAACAGCACCGGCTGCGTGCCCAGTGTTACCCGGGTTCCGGCTAGCGACCCGTCAGTGACGACTAGGTATCGCGCTGTATTCCGATGCTGACGGGTCGGCAGCTTTGCACCTCGAAATACCAGGCCACGGCGAACCATCACCGCTCCCGTCGGGGCGTAGATGTCATTGCGCAGGGTCCGCAGGACCGACCAGATGAAAAGCCAGAGCAACAGAAGGAACCCGGCGCGCGTCAGCTGCAGAACAAGTCCCTGCATCCGGCGTCCTCTCCGTGCCCGTGTCGCTGCCCGTGTCGATGTCGCGCCGGCACTCAAAGCTCAGGCCGACTTCTGGCAACGTCACGATACTTCGACGCCGGGGCAAGAGAGTGTGAAGCCACACTGCTTCACCCAAGCCGTGACCCCCAAGCCGTAACCCGGGGAATCTCAGTGAACCCGAACGATGATCTCGGAATGGCCTAGCCGGATGACGTCCCCGTCCGCGAGCTGCCACTCCTGCACCGGCGCGTTGTTGACCGTCGTTCCGTTGGTCGAATTCAAATCTGCCAGTAGCGCGACCTGACCATCCCACCGGATTTCCAGGTGGCGACGCGAAACGCCGGTATCGGGCAGGCGGAACTGGGCATCTTGGCCGCGGCCGATGACGTTGGCACCTTCGCGCAATTGGTAGGTACGACCGCTGCCATCGTCGAGCTGCAGTGTGATGGCTTGACCGGCAGCGGCGTACTCACCCTGGCCGTAACCGCCGTAGCTGGCCGCAGCTGGTTGCCCGTACTCGTAGTCGCGGCCCGCGGGCTCGCGATATGCGGCTGGCTCGGGACGGCCGTATTCCGGCTGACCGTACTCAGGTCGAGCGTAGGGAGAGTTGTACCCCTGGTCTGGGTAGGGCTGCCGGGGATCGGGACGGCCATCGGGACGGGCGTAGCCCTGATCCGCCGGACGTGCTGGTCCGCGGCCGTAGTCGTTGCCCGGGTAGCCACCACCCGGCGGAGGCCCGTATCCGGGAGCACCGGGAGGAGGACCCTGACGATAGGCCTGATATCCGGGTTCATATCCCTGCCCGGCACCGTAGCCACCGCCCGGAGGGCGCTGGTCGTAGCCGGGCGGATAGCCGCGATCCGGGTACTGCGGCCGTGCACCGTACGGCTCGCCGGGCGGGCTGTACGGCGATTCAGGCGGATACGGAGCACGCTGCTCGGGCACCCGGCCGCGGGGATCGTCGTCCTGCGGACGCCCCCGGCGCTCGTCGTAGTAGTCGTCGGCAGGCCGCCCCTGACCCGGGTCGCCGCGGTGGCTTGGATTGTCGCTCATCGGTACTCCTGGTTCTGCGGTGTCCGCACGGTTCAATTCTGGTGGGGCGGCTGCGCTGCTCACCGGCTGGGGGTGCACGTCTGGGTTGACCGCACCGCGCGCACGGTATTGGCCAGTGTGCAGGCTCGACGAGTGCTCGAACCTGACGACGACATCACCATACGTTTGCCAGCCCTGCTCCCGGATGTGTCCCGCCAAGTGCTTGGCGAAAGTATCGGTGGTGAGATCGCGGTCGGCACTCACTTTCTGGAAGTCGGACACACTGAGGGTAATGACGTAATCGTTCGGCGCCAAAACACGCCCACCTTGGAGAGTGTGGACTCCGTCCGAGGCTTCTCTTAGCAGAACCGCTTCGACTTCCTGCGGCACGATCGAGCCGCCGAAAACGCGGG
Organism: Mycobacterium sp.; assembly: GCA_965279745.1. GTDB lineage: Bacteria > Actinomycetota > Actinomycetes > Mycobacteriales > Mycobacteriaceae > Mycobacterium. The sequence goes on along the minus strand of OZ257262.1, from coordinate 3,086,885 downwards.
CGAACGCGTCACCGACGGTGTTTTCGAGCCGGCGCTCGATGCGTTGAACCAGACCCTTCTGGTTAGCCATCTCACCGCCTGACTCGATCCAGCGTGTATCGCGCAGCTGCAACTCTTCCTTGCATGGTATCGGCCCAGGTCGGTCGATTGTGAGCATGATGTTTCTGTGAATCACATCGCACCAGGTCAGGATCATGTCTCGAGGCGGCGGCGAGTCTTAGGCCTGGCGTTTGAGCGCAACTGACGGATATAACAGGCCGTCCCAGCCGTGGTAGGCTCCGTCGGTTGTTTTGGGCGAGTGGCGGAATGGCAGACGCGCTGGCTTCAGGTGCCAGTGTCCTTCGGGACGTGGGGGTTCAAGTCCCCCTTCGCCCACAATTGTGATGAGTCGAGTCATCGGTTACAGATTTGCCCCGGCCTTTGGTCGGGGCTTTTCTGTTGGTGGGCCAGTAGTTGCGGTCGGGCTCCAGGCCGGAACTAGGCCCCGATCTGGGCTTCCGCTTCGATCTCGACTTTCCAACGGGGATCAAGCAACCCGGCGACAATGACCATCGTCGCGGCGGGCCGAATATCGGCGAACAACTCCCCGTGAACATCCCCCACGGGGCCGGCTGCGGCGTGTTCTGTGACGAACATCCTGGTCCGCACGATATCTGTCAGGTCGGTGCCGCATTCGATGAGCGCTTGTCTGATGATCTCGAAGCACCTTCGCGCCTGAAGGCCGACATCGTCGGGGCACGATCCGTCGGGCCAAACGGGTCCGGTGCCGGAGACCAGCACCCGCGCTCCTATTCGCCGCGCGCGGCAGAATCCGATGGTCGCCTCGAATGGGGAATCGGAACTGATCCGCATCTCACTGCTTCGAAACGAGGTGATCGATGACGGCGTCGAACGCGTTGACGATGAACGCGTCCATACCGGGATCCGACGAGACTGGCTGCGACGACTGTTTGATGATCGCGATCCCGTGCCGCCGATCCACGTATATCCACTGACCGTGAATGCCGATGGCGGTGAAGGCCTCGCGCCCGGGGGTGTGCCGGATCCACCATTGCGCGCGATAACTCCAGTCGCCGCCGGCCATCATCCCCACCGCCTCCGGCCCGTCGGCGAACGCCGCCCGACTGCCCCCGGCATCCAAAATATCGACGACGGACGGCGGGACGATCTGATCTTCGCCCACCTCGCCGCCGTTGAGCAGCATCATCGCGAAGCGCGCCAGGTCGTAGGGCCCGGCGTTGAGCCCACCCCCGGCCACCAGCGTTCCCCCGCCGTCGAGCAGGACGTAGGTCTCGCAGTCGGTACCGAGCCTTGACCACAGCGCGTCCGACATCGTGTCCTGGAACGACTTACCCGTAGTCCTGTTGGTAATCCAGTTCACCACATCGGTTTTGGGAGTCTGGTACCGGAATATCTCGCCGTGCCGGTGTGCTGGATCATTCTCCAAAGTGACGAGAAAGTCGTACAGAGTGTCGCACTGAAGTCCGTCCGGCGACGGCGGGACCCACCCCAGAACCTGTCCGTAGCGGACGATCCCGGATGACGGATCCGCGTAGTCCTCGCTGAATGCCATCGAGTTCACCATGTCGAGTACCTGGCCGACGGTCGCCTCAGCGAAGGCGGATGCGGCTGACAATTCGGGCACGATGTCGGTAATGGGTTGTGCCTCGGTGAGTCGTCCGTCCTCCACTGCCATCAGCGCGAAGAGTCCCGCGAATGATTTGGTGCACGACATCATCTGGTGTGGCTGCCTGGCGTGCATGCCGTTGGCATAGCTCTCGTACACAACTTGGTCGGGCGTGACGACTAGAAAAGAGTCGGTGTAGGTCTCGCGCAGGAACGTCGGGAAGTCAACAACCCTGCCGTCGACGCGGGCGACCGGTAGTTCAGCGATGGCTGGATCATGTTCGACGTCGAGCGTTCGGGCGGTGCCGCCGTTAGGCACCGGCGCCGACGGGTAGATAGTCCGCATGTGCAGGTAGGACCATCGGTTGTAGGGAGGCGTCATCAACGCATTGGAGCGGTCTACCCGCTTGCCTACTGGCGGCGGGAATCCCTCCATCAGTCCGAGGTCGGGGGCCGTCGCGTACGGATCGTTGGTCACCGCCCGATCGTAGGAGCCACCCGGGCGGAGTCAGCGGCATTCGCCGATCTACCGGCGCTCAGGCCCCAAGAGCCGTTTCACTACCGAACGATTGGGGTCGTGCTCCCGTTCGTTGAGCAGAAACTCCATGCCGCTCTCCACCGCGGCCTTGGTTTGCTCCCGCACTGTGCGGACAACCGCGTCATCGGCTTGCTGTCCCTGCAAGGCATCAGTCGAGATCGGCTCACCGAACCAGTAGTACTGGCGTTCCGGTCGAGGAAAGGGAGTGATGCCAATGCCGCGCGTGATCGGCATCGCCTCCTTGCTGCCCAGCATCTTCTCTGCGAACAGCCGAGTGGGGGCAAGCAACGGGCTGTCCCCATCGAGCACGATGTCCACGGCCTCTTCTGCCCCCACTGCGGCGAACGGCACGATCGTGTATCCATGTTCAATCGCCAGCCGGGCGAAACCCATCCGTTCTTTCCAAATGAGTTGGTATTTCTCACCTTTACGCTTGGCCACTTCACGGCCACCCCCGGGATAAACCAGTATCACCTCACCGCGGCGCATCAGTTCGGACGTGATGGCCCGCGTCCCGTCCACGACCCCGCAGGCCGTGAGAATATCGCGCCACACCGGAACCTTGAAGTGGGCGTGATCACCTAGCGAGCGCACGACGATCCCGTGTTCCCACAATTCCGCGCACATCAGAGGCGAGTCGAGCATGCCCATCACCGTGTGGTTTCCCACCAGCAGCGCACGCCGAGGTGGCACGTTGTCGATCCCGTAAACCTTGGGGTTTATCACCTTTCGCACGGGTTCGATCAGGCGCAGCACCCTTCCGATCTCGTCGGCGGAAGGTGGCTCCGGCACCGCCACTCCAGTCTCGCCGCCCGTCACGACGCCGGGGCCTCGGCTATGGCGGTGACCACGGCCGCTGGGTTGTCCAGCGAAACGAATGTGCGGGAACCGGGGACCGCGATGAGCGCGGAGTTGGGGAAGGCGCCGGCGAGCCGGCGGCCCAACTCCGGAGTGAAGCATCGATCAGCGTGGCCCCACACCAACGCGACGGGCTTGGAGAAGCGATGCAAGCGGGGCGCCGTGGAGGTGAGGTCGGTGCGGCCGATGCTTCTGGCCAGGGCTGCGAAGTCACCGGCAATTCTCGAGTCGGTGCTCGCGGGCTGAAGCCACGATGCGGTGAGAACGGGATCTGGGTGCTTGACCAAAAGGCCATAGCCAAGCGGTGAGTGGCGCAAGGCTTTCACTCCCATCAGGCCACCGATCGCGCGGATTGCAGTTGCCGAACGCATGAGGGCGAAGATCGCATTGAACGGGAATGGCGGGAAGACGTCGAAGGCGTCGCAATTGGTGAGGACCATTCTGCCGATGCGTTCCGGGTGAGCGTCGACGAGAAACTGGCAGATACCGCCGCCGGTGTCGCTGCCGACCAGAGTCACATCAGACAGACCGCGGGCTTCGATGAATTGATGAATCAATTCGGCGACCCCTTGCGGAGACAGCACGGAGCGGTCGGCTACCGGTGAGGTGTGTGAACCGAGTGGCCAGGTCGGCAGGATGCAGCGGAATCCCTTCTCCGCGAGACTGTTCGCAACGCCCGACCACAACCGGGCATCGACGAGGGCGCCGTGGACAAACAACACTGGCGGATGCGGCGAGTCCGGTGGACCCACCTCGATGTAGTCGATTGTCGCCTGCGGCAGTGTCACGTGTGGCATTGCGTCTGCCCTTTCAAGGTTGAGATGGTCTGCGATTGTTAACGCGAATACGAGGCGCCGGAACTAGCGCCGCAACGGCTTTGCCGCGGCGAACTCGGCGGCCTTTCCAGCGGACTGCCACTCGTGCCAACGCTCCCACCGGGTGAGCCCGAAGCTCTGCCAACGTCGGTCGACTCCTGGGATCAGGCGGCGTGCAACCTCAATGACGGCGATCGCGGGCGCTCGAAGTAGAAGCAGTGCGATACCCACCCGCGCTTGAGGCAGGTCGTATCGCCGTCGATTCCACGGCAACATATACAAACCCGCGTATCCGGCCTGGATACGGAAGTGATACCGAGCGCGGATTCGCTCAAGGCCCTGTTGGGAGGGCTTCGGTGAGAACGCCGGAACGAATGACTCGACCAGTTCGGTACCGGTTTCGCCCGAGTCGTAACTGCGAGCGGCATCGGCCATGAAGAGAATTCGCCAGGCGTCGGCGGCGGTCTGTGGGAAGTATTCAGTGCATCGCACGCCGATCAGGTGGCCGCAGTACCTATTGAAGTGCAGCACCGCCCGTGTTTCACGTGGCGATGTGAGATAGCCCAGAGGCGTTAAGCCCAAAGCCGGAGCGACGCTGCCGCCCAACAGGGTCAGCAGCATGGCGGATTGGCTGATGGGTAGTCCCCAGCGTTCGAGGTCCCACTCGGGATGTTGCTTCACCCGGGCGCGGATGCTCACATGCATGATTCGGACGTGCAATGAGATGTTGCGTGCCGGCGATCCTGGCGTAAGGATCGCGCCAGGCTTGCACACCTCGATCCACCAGCGAGAAGTCTCTAGATAGCGATGCAGTGCCCGGTCTCCCGCGTAGCCGCCGGACAGCGAGAGCGGCATCGCCAGCCAGCCCTCGGTGTAGGTGTCCATGGTTCCGGCATTGCCGACGGCGCCTAACGCATACGCCCACCTGCGCCAGACGGCGGCGCCCTCCTCGACCAATTGGGTGTCTACCCAGTCCGGGATGCGCTCGAATTCATCGAATAGTGCCAGCATGGATTCTGGTGCCTCGGCGACATTGTCGATCCCTTCGCGCATCGCTTCTTCGACGAGATCGCGGGATTTCCGGGCGCCTAACTCTCCGTGATAAGTCTCGGCCACGAATCTTTCAGCAACGGGGTCGCCCTCGCTGAGGCCGGCTTTGAATGCTGCGGCGACCTCGTCGGTCGGGAAGAGATCGACGCCAGTGAACCGTCGTACCCGCTTGCTTAGCCGAGCGTGTCCGGCGCCGGCATTTGCCGACGGGTACTGAAATGCGAGTGGAACATCGTTCGCGGGTACGTCCACGTCGGCGAATGTTACTGCGAGTCGGTGCGTCGTCGTGGGTTTCTTTCGTTAGCATCCGGCCATGAAGAAACTTGCCGCTGCATTGTTGTTGGGCATGGGAGTCGCCGCACTGCCCGCGGGGCTCACCCCAGTTGCGCATTCCGAAGTGTGCGGCAATGCCGGCGGTCCCTACGTCGACGTGAACGGTTGCCTCCCTCCGGGAGAAGGCGCGGGAATAGTGGGCAGCATCGTTGTCGCGGATGGAATTGATGAGTGGCGGCAGCGTGCAGAGGGCCGCCCCCCGTGTTTCACACCCGCAGGCGTGCCTTACTACACCCCGGGCAACGAGCCCTGCGCTTAAGTAATGTCCCGCGTTCAGTAATTCGGCGCCGACCCCAAGGCTAGATACCATCGGCGCTATGCCGTTGAGTGCGCGGATGCCTGAACTAGGCGCCCTGGAGGTCTTGGCCGCGATCGCGAAGACCGGCAGCCTCAGCGCCGCGGGCCGTGAACTCGGCCTCACTCAGCAAGCGGTGTCGGCACGATTGAAGTCGATCGAATCGCAGGCTGGCGTCCGATTGGTAACCCGGACCACTCGCGGATCCGTACTCACCGCGGCGGGGGTGGTGGTCGCTGGCTGGGCCGACCAACTGCTGGACGTTGCCAGCCGATTAGACGCTGGGTTGGCGTCACTTCGAGATGCCGCGCGCGCCCGCGTCAAGATTGAAGCAAGTCTGACCATCGCCGAGCACCTCCTTCCGCGGTGGTTGGTGTCAATGCAGGCGGCAGCGCGGCGTCGCGCTGCCGTTGCTCCGGAAGTGAGCTTCACCGCGACCGACAGCGAAAGGGTCATCAATGCGGTCCGTGCGGGAACTGCGGACCTCGGTTTCATCGAAACCCCAGGCCCGATAAGGGGATTACGGAGCCGCGTGGTCGGCGGCGATGAACTGATGGTCGTCGTGCCGCCCGAGCACAAATGGGCGCGGCGCTCGGCCGCACTGACTCCCGACGAGTTGAACCGGGCATTTTTGGTCTCCCGCAAGTCCGGTTGGTGGCACCTTCTGGGTGGCCTCGACATCGGTCAGGACCACGACGATCAGGTCCAGGGCAGCGAGATCGACGCCGCTGACGCGTGGGAGTTCTCCTCTGCTGCTTCGGTTCGCGCCGCGGTCTTGGCCGGGGCAGGGCCTGCGGTGATGAGCAGCCTGGCTGTCCGCGACGATTTGGCCGAGGGTCGGCTGCGAGCGATCCCGGTGGCATACCTGGATTGGCGCCGCCAGTTCCGCGCGATTTGGATCGGAGACCGAACGCCCCCCGCGGGTGCGGTGCGTGAGCTTTTGGCCCACATCGCAACCGGGCGCTGACCGCTCGAATTCACGGCCACAAGACCACCTTGTGATGGCACAAGGACGCGGTCCCTACTGGCCGGATCCGGATCCGGCAACTATGAAGTCATGAGCACGACACAGAGCACCCAAACCTTCAAGACCAGCTGGATTCGCCGCCTTGCTGCCGGTGCCGCCCTCGCCGCTGTCCCCGCGATCATCGCGCTAGGCGCAACTACCACCGCCCACGCGGATAGCACAGTCAACAACCCGGGACCGGGAATGAGCGTTCCGGCGCACCACCCGGCGTTCCCGCACCAGGCGAACGTGCCTCGTCCGGGCACCAACACGCATCACCACCATCAGCGGAACCGTCGGTGATCCGATTCGTTACCAAAGAGATTGGAGTGATCGGCTCTTGCGACTAGAAGTTCGGCTCAGATGACGAAAATCGCTTCTTCAGGGATGATGTCGCTCTGCGACAGGTTGGCGAGCACGGCTGTGTAGCCGCGCTTCAAAGGATCTTGATCGTAGTAGAGAATGCCGGTGGAACGGTCGTAGACGTACTGGCTGGTGTAGTTCGCGGTTCCCTTGAAATTCACGTAATCCACGAAGTCAACGACGGAACTTGTTGCGCCAGGCCAGTTTGCGTCACTGATCCCGATGATGTCATGGTCGCTTCCGGTGGCTATCACTATGGGTGCTTGGTTCGCCCGCTTGTACATGTAGTTGAGGATGAAAGTATCGGTGGAATCGGTGCCGGTTAGTGTGATTCGAGAATCGGGGTCCTGAACTCCAGAATTTGTCGGAGCGGAGTATAGCCACTTGCCACCCGGTATCACGCTGTCGCTGAGTCCATCTGACGCACCGTGAACGTAGATGTCGAGTGACACCGTCGTTGGAATGTTGGTGAACTGGCCTGCCGTCTCGTCGTTGGGGTAGGTGAAAAATCCTGAAACCCCATTCGCGTCGGCGGGAAACCCGTTGAGCTTTGCTGCCGATCGCAGGGCGATCGGATAGGGCGTTCCGGCCGGACCGTTCACCGAGTCCTTCCAGAAGTTGAAGTTGCCGGTGCTGGAATACAAGGTGCCGTTGTAGGAATAGGGGTTGGTCTGCCCGGTTATCGGGGCACTGACGAAGTTTTGATACGACGTGGGCACCCAGCCGCTGTTGTTCATGTAGTAGTTGGTCGTCGGTTCGTTGAACTGTTGCGCCCAGACTTTGTCGGGCCCGATGATTCGGCTGACGGTCGCCGGCGGCTGCGGGCCAAACGGGGTGGTGCCACTCCATACCAAGTCCGAGTACGGCGCGCCTGCGGCTGCCAGTTGGCTGACGACGGTGTCGTAATCGCTGAAGCCATAAACTCTGTCGTTCACGGCGCCGGACCAGCCAGAGCCAGTGGTGGCGAACTTGAATTGCACGGGAAGCGACCACTCATCGATGTAGGACGTGTCGATGGTGTATTCGTTGTTGCCGCCGCCAGCTGGGTAGAGGTAGTACTCGACGAAGCTGTAGTTCAGGAACGAATTGCCGGCGGTCACTGCGACCGGGTTGAACGCGTCGACGCCACCGGGCGATGCAACAGGAAGGACAAATCCAGCGGAGCCCGAAACGAAATAGATGCGATTCTCCGGCGAACCGGGGGTGCCGGTACCGACGGTGAGGGTTACCGGTGCACTGCCCAACGGCGCAATCTGAACGGGTGTGAAGTCGGCGGGAATGCTGTAGTTGCCGGAGTTGGTCAAGTTGTAGACCCAGAGCGTTTCAGTAGCGCTGGTGTTGTGGACGGTGATCGTGGGCGTCGCCGGGTTCGTCGCTGGCAGTTCAGGTTCAGTAGGGACCGGGGAAGGTGGACTGTCCAATGTCGACGGGAAGAAGGTGCGCCGCAACAGCAGCAGCCCGCCCTCCAAGAAGTCGGTGATCGGGTTGGTAGGCAGCGTGGAGAGCCAGTTCGCTACGGAGTCGAAGAACTGCTTCATCGGTGCACTGACTGCCCGAGCCGTTGTGGATGCCGTGAGGCGTGTGTCTGCCGGGGCGATCCCCGCGGCGGGAGCCCTTGTCGGCACGGCATTGTTGACAGCCGTTGCTGCGGCCGGGCCGGTTTGCACGACCTGCGGAGTGGCGTCGATCGGCGAGTTGTTCGCGGTTCGAGAAACAGCAGAATCCGGCGCAGGCAACTCGGACTGGGAGCGTACGACCCTCAATCCCGATCTGGGGGAACCAGAGCCGGGAGATATCGACCGCGTGCGCGCCACGGCGCCGGTCGGCGAGCCGGCACCAGTAGTTTGCCGTGGAGCAGCGGCACCGCCTCGCCGGTCCCGGGGTGCTGAATGGCTCGCCGAGCCCCGCGGCCCGGCAGCCGCACCCGACGACGCCGATGTTGAACCGGCGTCGCCCGTCTCGGCTGTGGCCGTTGCCGCAAGGTTCGGTCCCGTCAGCGACAACCCCAGCGCCACGGCCGCCGCCCCCGCGCGCACCCTGTTCCTGACAACCGACATCTCGCCACCCCGTCTCGAAAGCGCCGAACAGCACGAATGCGCAGGCGATTATCAAAGGCTAAATGTGAGCTGCATCACCTGTCAAAGGTTGTTTGCTGCGAATGGCACGATCCATGAGTGGCCACATTTCCCGGAGAACTGACCGGTTACCCCGTCACTCCGCCGCCGCTCCCCGGACCGGTCCTTTTCGATCTGCGCTGGACCGACTTGACCTTCATCCACTGGCCAGTTGACCCCGCCCAAATCGATCACCTGTACCCGGTAGGTACCAGGCCCGACCTATTCGCTAACGGCATGACCTACGTCGGCCTAGTGCCGTTCCGCATGGGACAGACGAAACTCGGGGCAGTCCGACTCCCCTACGTCGGTGCATTCCTGGAGACGAACGTCAGGTTGTACTCCGTCGATGATGACGGCCGCCGCGGTGTGTTGTTCCGGTCGCTGGAAACCGCCAGGTCCGCGGTGGTACCGCTGATTCGCAGCACGCTGGGCGTTCCCTATACCTGGGCGTGGATGCGGATGACCAGGTCCGGCGATCGGGTCAGCTACGAAAGCCGACGGCGGTGGCCCGATCGCGGTTTGCGCAGTCGTCTGACTATCAGCGTGGGCGGGGTGGTCGAAACGACACCCCTTGAGGTTTGGCTCACTGCCCGTTGGGGTGCGCACACGCGAAAAGCCGGTCGCACCTGGTGGATCCCCAACGCCCACGAGCCGTGGCCCCTGCATTCGGCGGAGATTCTCGAACTCGATGATGATTTGGTGCCAGCCAGTGGCGCGAGGCCTGCGGGCGCGCCACTGCGGGCGTTGTTCTCTCCTGGGGTGCGGGCGCGATTCGGTCGGCCCACCGTCGTGTGACTCCACTGTCGTTGGATGACGTCAGTAGTCTGAGGTCAGTGTCTATGCGATCGCGGATCTCGAAGGCGCTCCTGGCAGTCGCATGCGGAGCGTCGGTTCTGGCTGTTCCAGTGATCCATGCAACACCTGCATCCGCGTGCCCGACGGGACACTCTTCCGACCCCTTCACAGGGCAGTGCTACGTGGTCGGTGGTTTACCCAGTGTCAATGGAATTCCGTGTATCCCAGGTCAATCCATGGGGACGTGTTTGGGCTTCCTGCAGAACAAGCCAATGCCTGGCGGCGCACCACCCGGTGGCCCCTGGCCGTAGCGCGACTGTTTCGGCTTTCGGCTGGTCTGAGATGAATTGACCCCGGTAGGGATGCTGTAGATACTCGAAGCGTGGGTGGTCCCGAGGGTCAGGGGGAACTTAGCGGTCGGGACCTCGTTGACGCAGTATTGCGGGAATTGAACGAGGCAGCTGACCGTTGGGAAACCCTCCTGGCTGAGGCCGAGACCGTCACATACAGCGTTGACTTGGGGGATGTACATGCAGTGGCCAATTCGGACGGCAAGCTCATCGACTTGACGTTGGACCCCGCGGTGATGACCGATTACGGGCACCGCGAACTCGCTGAACGTCTGAACCTTGCGTTCGCGGCGTTGCGAGAGGAAGCCCAGACCGACAACCAGGCTCGTTACGGAACCGGACTGCAGTAGTTGCTGCCGGCCGGGGGGCCGAGAGGACGACGACAGTGCCGTTGAACCTGTCTAACCGAGATCAGAATTCTGGTCATTTGTTCTATAACCGCCGATTGCGCGCCGCCATCACCCGGTTCTCCGTGCGGATGAAGCACGACGACCGTAAACAACAGGCTGCCATCGCGCTATCGGCGGTGTTCGTGCTGATTGGCTGCGGTTGGATGGCACTGCTGCACTTTATGAAGCCAGCGGGTTTGGTCGGCCAGTCGATGATCATCGGCAACCGTGACACGGGCGCGTTGTACGCGAAGGTCGATGACCGGCTCTATCCCGCGTTGAACCTCACCTCAGCCCGGCTGGCTACTGGCAGCGCAGCTTCGCCGACTTGGGTGACAGCGGCAGAGATCGCCAAGCATCCCACCGGACCGATGATCGGTATCCCCGGTATACCCGATGACCTGACCGTCTCGGGGAATTCTGTATCGGCATGGTCGGTGTGCGATACCGCGCCAGCACGGGGTGGCGGCGGATCACCGATCGTGACGTCGATCGCCGGAACGTTGACAGGCGGACGGGCTGAGCCGATGCGGGAGTCGCAGGCGATCCTGGCCAGTCATCGCGGCGACACCTATCTGATCTGGAACGGTCAGCGCACGCAGATCGACGCAACCGATCGATCGGTGATCTTCAACCTCGGACTCAACCCCGCGACAACCACTCCGGTGCAGATCTCCACCGCCCTGTTCGATGCCATGCCCGCCACGGAACCGCTTGTCGTCCCAATCATTCCGGAGGCCGGCACCCCATCAAACTGGCTAGCCGACGCGGTGGTGGGGCGAGTGCTCCAGACCAAGGATGCCAGCGGCACGCCGAGTGGCTTCTACGTCCTCTTACCCAACGGGGTTCAGAAGATCACCGCTTTCGTTGCGGATCTGCTTCGAACCGCCGACAGCCAGGGGACGACGACTCCGCAACTGGTGTCCCCCGACAAGATCGTCGAGATCCCCGAGGTGGATGTTCTGAATGTCGACTTCTATCCACGTGGCAAGTTGGAATTCGTTGACACTGGGGCGAATCCGGTGGCTTGCGTCGCCTGGCAGAAACAGTCCACCGACCGTCAGGCGGCGCTGACAATCTTCAGCGGGAGAGGCTTACCCACCCCGCAGGGCTTGGACTCGCACATCGTTCGCCTGGTTCGTGACAATCGTGCCGACGACTCCGTGGAAGCGAACCAGACATTGATCTTGCCGGGTGCGGCGAACTTCGTGGCAACGACCAGTGGGGTCGTCACTTCGGGAACCAGGGAGAGCCTCTTCTGGGTGTCACCCCAGGGAGTTCGTTACGGACTGGAATGGGACCGGGATACCTTGCAGGCGTTGGGAATCGACCCGGGCCGCGCTGTCCAGGCCCCGTGGCCGATGCTGCGCACATTCGCTCCTGGCCCGGCGATCAATCGGTCCAGCGCCCTGGTCGCCAGAGACGCGATCGATGCTGGCGGCTCGGTCGCACCGATTCATCTCGGTGCCGGACAGAACGGGGGTGGATAGCGATGTCCAAGAGGGGATTCGCCCGCAGTACCCGCAGACCTGTACCGACCGTCCCACCCGCACGAGTCGCGGTGGCGCCGCCGCTGGCGCTGCCGGAACGGGAACCGCGCAACCTCCTGTTGATGATTGCGCTCCCGGCACTTTTGGTCGGCATCATGGGAACGCTCGTCGTGATGTACACCTCCGGTGTCCGATCACTGCAGTCGGGGCTGTTCCCCATGATCGGTCTGGTCGGCTTCGGTGCATTGATGTTCAGTGGAAGGTTTGGCCGCGGCCGTCGTATCGGCTGGGGTGAACAGGAGAAGCAACGTCGCACTTATCTACGTCAATTGGATGACGACCGCGACCAAGTCCAGCGTTGTGCTCAAGAACTCCGGCGAAGGCAGCTCTTCGTTCACGGCGACCCACAGCATCTTGACACCGTCATCGGTAGTCCACGGATGTGGGAACGTCGCGAAGGAGACCCCGACTACCTCGACGTGCGGCTGGGGATCGGCATCCAGTCCGCCGCGGATTCCGCTGTCTCCGTGCAGTGGCCCGAAGTGCCGATTGGGGAGGAACTCGAGCCTGTCACCGGACGTGCACTCCGAGATTTCATCTTGGAGCAGAGCAGGATTCGAGGCATCGGCAAATTGCTGAACCTGCGCTCCAAACCCGGGTTCAGCTTCGTCGGTGAGCAGGCTGCAGAGCTGCGCGCGTTGATGCGGGCGGTGCTGACCTCGTTGGCGGTCTATCACAGTCCAGACGATCTGAAGTTGATGGTCGTCACCCGTCACCCGGAGTTGTGGTCATGGATGCTGTGGTTGCCGCATAACCAGCATGATGAGATGTTTGACGCCTCCGGCATGCGGCGTCTGGTCTTCACCTCTCCTGCAGAGCTGGAAGAGGCGTTGGATGCCGAGTTGCACCGTAAGGGCCGTGGACCCTGGACAGCGCCGTCGACGCTGACTGGTCTGACACCGACGACTGCGTTGTCGCCCGTCGAGGGAGTCTCCGCGCCGTCGCTGGGCCCGCACTGGGTGATTGTCGACGACGCAGTCGGCACTCCGGAGCAGTGGGAAGGTGTCACCGGCAAGAAGGGATTGGCCGGAATCACAGTGCTCCGGTTGGCCGCCCGCTCCGGTACAGGGGTCGGTTTCGCGGACGAGGATCAGAAGTTTGAACTGGCGGAAGGACGCCTGCGCCACCGGGGTGCCTCCTACTGCGTCGCCGACATGCTCGCGGAGAGTACGGCCGATCGCTTCGCGCGGTCGTTGGCTCGCTGGTCTCCGATGACCGCGGGTGCGCCGAGTGAGGCGGGTAGTCAGGGAGTTGAGTTTTTGCGCGCATTGGGAATCACCGATCCGCGTCGCCTCGACCTGGATCGTCTGTGGGCCGAGAGCCGAGGTCGCGGCGACTCTCGATGGTCCATGATCCCGGTGGGCGTCAAACTCAATGGCGAGATCCAGCACGTGATTTTGCGCGCCAAAGACTTTGGCGGCTACGGCTTCCACTCGGTCGTGATCGGCACATCCGGATCGGGCAAATCGGAGTACTTCCTGTCGCTGTGCAACGGCATAGCGCTCACCCATTCGCCGGAGACCTTCATCGTCATCTTCGTCGATATGAAATTCGAATCAGCGGCCCAAGATCTGGAAGGCCTGCCGCACGTCGTGGGCTCGCTGTCCAATCTCGGCCAGGATGACCGCCACCTCGCTGAGCGGATGCGCAAGGCGATCGACGGGGAGATCGCGAGACGCTACCGGCTCTTCAAGGACGCCGGCGCGCGTGACGCCAACGAGTACGAGGAGATGCGGCTCGCTGGGCGCGACCTCGAACCGGTGCCGATTTTGCTGGTCATCATCGATGAGTACCTGGAGCTGTTCCACCACCATTCCGAATGGATCGACCTGGTCATCCACATCGGGCAGGAAGGACGAGGGTGCAACGTCTTCTTCACTCTCGGCGGGCAGCGACTGGATTTGTCGTCGTTGAGTAAAGCCAAGAGCAACATCGCTTTTCGAGTGGCACTGCGCGCTGAGACCGCCGAGGACTCCCGTGACGTCATCGGGAGTGACGCGGCCCTGCACCTGCCTTCTATCGAGAACGGCTACGGACTACTGAAGGTTGGACCCCGAGACCTGGAGCAATTCCGATGCTTCTACGTCTCCGCGCCGTTCGTGACCCCGAAGAAGACCGCTGTCTCCCAGGGGCAGGACAATTCCGTGAATGTCAGCTTTACCCAGCCCCGTCCGCTGACTTGGCAGTATCAGCCGCTCAGCGCCGAGGATAATGCGGCGCTGGCCAGTCTGGACGAGCAGGACGAGCCGGACGAATTTCTCTACCATTCAGATGGTTTCAAGAAGAAGAAGCTGCTGGACGTGATCCGCGAGTCGCTGAATTTGCACCCCGTTCGGGCGCCGCATCAGATCTGGCTCCCGCCCCTTGAGGTCAGCGAAACTGTTGACGCCTTGGTCCGGCGTTGGCGTGGCAAGGCGTGGTGGATTGATTATGGCGAGAATCCCGGGCTGGTCTTCCCGGTGGGGATTGAGGACTTCCCGGAGGAGCACGCCCAACGGGTCCATGTCGTCGACGCTGAGATGGACAACGTCATGGTGGTTGCGACCGCGCAGCGCGGAAAGTCAACCATGCTGATGACGCTCGTCACCTCGGCGGCGCTCATGTACGCCCCTGCCCGAGTCACCTTCTTCTGCGTGGGTGCCGCGCTGTACCCGGTCGAGAACATCCCCCATGTAGCGGGCGTTGTGAGTCTGACCGATACCGAGGGTGTCTCGCGCACATTGGCCAGTGTCGAAGGTTTGATCCGGGCGCGGGAGGCATCGTTCAAGCGATACCAGATCGACGTCGCGGAATTTCGTGAGCGGCGGTTCGGCACGTCGGGCGCCAACGGATCGGGTGAGCCCACGGATCCGGACGACAAGTTCGGAGATGTCTTCCTCGTCATCGACAACTTCGGTGACTTGTACGACAAGGACAACGGGTTGGGCGATCGCGCGATAGCCGTAGCCCGCCAGGGACTTTCGTATGGGGTGCATGTCGTGACCAGCACAGCGGGCTGGCTGGTTGGACAGAAGCAGGCTCTGCTCAATGTCTCGAACGCACGCATCCAGCTACGTCTGAGCAATCCGGATGAGACGCAGATGGGGACCGGGATGGCACACCGCCGCGCTGCACGGCAAACGCTTGACCGACCCGGCTTCGGGGTTACACGCAATGGTCAGGAACTTCTGATCGGCGTACCGGAGATCGTCGGCCCGGATGACGAACGAATCGGCACCCGACAGATCGGCTCGGCGATTGTCGCCCACACCGGCGTAACCCAGCTCGGTACTTTGGCGCGACTGCCGCAGCGGATAGCGCTGCGCGAAATCATTTCGACCTACGACGAGAGCGGCGATGGGAGCGGCGACGACACAGAGGCATTTAACATCCCGTTCGCGATCGGCGAAAGTGGGCTGCAGCCAGTGGCGTTGGCGACTCACCGCTCGCCCAATCTCTTGGTTGTGGGACGGCAAGGCTGTGGCAAGACGAGTGCTTTGACCGCCCTGGGGCAGGCGCTGGTCAACCGCCTGTCCCCTGACCAGGCACAGATAACGATCATCGATCCGAAGACGGCGTTGATCGGCAGGATCCAAGGTCCGCATGTACGCGCCTACGCCTATACCCCTGATGACATCGATCGGGTTCTGGCTGAACTGGCCACGACCTTGAGTCACCGGCTCCCGCCCCCGGGACTGAGTCAGGAGGAACTCTTGGCGAGGGACTCCTGGCAGGGACCGCACCATTTCGTGTTGATCGACGATGAGCAGGAGCTTCGACCCGGCGGAGCCATCGGCAAGCCGGCCGCTACGGCCCCGTTGTGGGCACTTATTGAACGCAGCCGGGAGGTCGGTCTGCATGTGATCGCCAGCCGCCTCCCGGGCAACTGGGCCGGAGTTTCGGCGATGAATCCGTTACTCCAAAAGCTGACGGGATCACGAGCCCCTACCCTTTTCATGGACAACGATCCACAGGCGGTCAAGATCTTCGGTCGAACCAATGCTCAGCAGCTAGCACCTGGACGGGGGCTGCTGGTGACCAACGACGGTAGGGTGGAAGGCGTGTTGGTAGGGACCCCCGAGATGGGTGTCTAGACAGCCGAGCGTCTACGCGGCGATCGCCTTCTCGAGGTCGGTGAGCGAATCCTCCAGATGGGTCAATAGTCGCTGCAGGTGCGGCACACTGCGCCGGCAGCCGACCAAGCCGAAATCGAGGTTGTCGGCATTGTTGGTCAGCGTGATGTTGAGCGCCTGGCCTTCGGTGGCAATCGACATCGGGTAGTTGCCGTCGAGTCGCGCTCCGTTCCAGTACAACGGCTCGCGTGCCCCGGGGACATTGGAGATCACGATGTTGAACGGTGGCCGGGCCGCCGAGCCCAGCGCTGGGAGCAGCGTCAGCGCCATGGGCGCCACGTTGAATGCGGACAAGGCATATTGCTGCAGTCTGGGTAGCTGGGTGAACACCTCTTTGTTGCCGCGCATCGAGGCATGGATGGCTTCCAGGCGTTCGGCGGGATCGACCAGATCGGTCGCCAAGCTGCATAGGATCGTGCCGACACTGTTGCCACCGCTTGAATTGTCATTGGCGGCGCGCAAATTCACCGGGACCATCGCGATCAGTGGCCGATCGGGTAGCCCATCGTGTTCGATGAGATAGGCGCGCAGTGCGCCGGCGCACATGGCCAGTACGACGTCGTTCAGCGTGACACCGGCGGCCTCTTTGATCGCGATAAGGCGTTTGATCGGCCATGACTGGGCTGCGCATCGACGGGCGCCGCCGATCGGGTGATTGAACATCGTCCGCGGCGCTGCGAACGGCAGGGTCAGTTGCTGCTCCAAAAGCGCAGCGCGAGCCACTGTGAATAGCGAAGGACCCAGTGACGCAACAGATCCCACTGTGCTGGCAAGTTCGCTTAACCGGGATGGCCGGATCAAGTCCTTAGCGCGCCGACGTGGTTTGACTGTCCAGGGGACCTGGATGTCGTGGTCCAGGGGATCGGGCGACAACGCGCGGCGCATCAATTTCATGGCGGTCACACCGTCGACGAGGGCGTGGTGGACCTTGGTGTAGACGGCGAACCGGCCGTCATTGAGACCTTCGATGAGGTGGGTTTCCCACAGCGGGCGGTGTCGATCCAGCAGCACGCCGTGCAGCCGGGAAATCAACTCAAGGAGTTCCCGAACCCGTCCCGGGGACGGCAGAGCCGAGCGACGCAGGTGGTATTCAAGGTCGATGTCACGGTCGAAGGACCATGCGACGTTGGCGATCCCGCCGAACAATTCGGCGGGGCGTTTCAAAAAGGTGGGCTGAACGTCGGTGTTGGCGAGCATGCTCCGGTACAGGTCACGGATGAAATCAGGCCCGGCCCCCTCCGGTGGCTCGAACAGTTGCAGCCCCCCGACGTGCATGGGATGCTCGCGAGACTCGGCCAACAGAAACATCGAATCGGTCGGCGATATCAGTTCCATTAAGCCCTCCGCGCGTGCTCTGTCCGCACCTGCCGATGCTCACCGCCGCAGGCAATCCGTAGCGTAGATCCGCCGCGCGTCAGCGGGAGATCGTTTTGCCCGAATAACCAGCGCCGATGAGCTGCACGAAATCGACAACGCGGCTGTATCGAGGCCCTAACCACGACCGTGGTGTCGATTTCGAGAAGTTGGCGGTGGCGGAGGGATTTGAACCCTCGGACGGGGGTTACCCGTCACACGCTTTCGAGGCGTGCTCCTTAGGCCGCTCGGACACGCCACCGGCGAGAAGCTTACGGACCGTCGCCGCTGCGGTCCAAATCGCCTAAGCGGCCCCCGGTGCGGCCCAGTTGGCGCTGACGTCGAAAAAAATCTTCGAGCAGTGCTGCGCATTCGTCGGCCAGTACGCCGCCTTGCACCTCAGGTCGGTGGGTCAGCCGCCGATCACGCACCACGTCCCACAGCGATCCGGCAGCACCTGTTTTGGGCTCCCAGGCACCGAACACGACCCGTGCGACCCGCGCCATGACCAGAGCACCGGCGCACATCGTGCAAGGTTCTGCGGTCACCGCAATGGTGGTGCCCGCCAGGCGCCAGCCATCACCTAGTGCACGGGCAGCGGCCCGCAGCGCCAGGATCTCAGCGTGGGCCGTCGGGTCACCGAGTGCCTCACGGGCATTAACTGCCCGTGCCAATTCGGTGCCGTCGGCGGCGAACACCACTGCGCCGATCGGCACGTCCTCGGCGGCAGCGGAACGTGCGGCATCGATCGCCGCACGAATCAAATACTCGTTTGCAGCGCCGTCGGTCACCGGTCCAGACGGTCCAGCAGGGTCGACAACTCCTCGGCGAAGCCCATCTCCCGCGCAATACGGCTCAGTTGCTCATCGGCGTAAAGATCGGTATCGGCGAGGATGACGCCCAGCACAGCTTCGGGCAATCCGATATCGGACAGCACGCCCAGATCGCCTTCCTCGAACGGCTCGGAATCCTCCAGATCATCCAGTGAGATATCACCGGCGAGGGTCTCCAAGGCTTCGGCCGCGATGTCGTAGTCCAAAGCCGCGGTCCTATCCGACAACAGCAGCCGGGTCCCGGCCGGCCCCGGCCGGACAATGAGGAAAAACTCGTCGTCAACGTTGAGGAGCCCGAAAACTGCTCCTGCGCTGCGCAACTCCCGCAGTTCGGTCTCCGCGGCGGCGAGACTGATCAGCGTCTTCTGACTCAACGCCGAACAGTGCCACTTGCCTTCCTCGCTCACAACGGCCACACCGAAGCCCTCCGGGGTGTCCGCCGAGTCCGGTGACCCCGGACTGTTCTGGGCCCGCTGTGCTTCCATGTGGGCCTACGGTAGTCGCTGATCAGGCCAGCGGACCAGGAATGGGCACCCTACACAGGCGGCCCGACCTACCACTCGTCGATATGCCAACCTGGAACCTGTGACGAAGACACCCGTGTGCATCCTTGGACTGGGCCTGATTGGGGGCTCGCTGTTGCGGGCAACGACGGCAGCCGGGCGAGAAACACTCGGGTACAACCGATCGATCGAGGGCGCTGAGGCTGCCCGTGTGGAGGGCTTCCACACCACGTCCGATCTGACGACAGCCTTGACGTGGGCAGCTGACCGCCATGCGCTGATCGTGCTGGCCGTCCCGATGCCAGCCGTCGCGGCACTGTTGCAGCACGTCAGGGACATCGCATCGCATTGTCCACTGACTGACGTGATCAGTGTCAAGGGTGCGGTTCTCCAGCAAGTCCGCGCCGCCGGGCTGTTGGAACGCTACGTGGGGGGCCACCCGATGGCCGGCACCGCGCACTCGGGCTGGGCCGCTGGGGACGGCGCGCTGTTCGTCGGAGCGCCATGGGTGATCAGCGTCGATGAGCATGTCGACGCTCACGTGTGGTGGGAGGTGATGGGACTGGCGCTGGACTGCGGGGCGATCGTGGTCCCGGCCAAGTCAGATGAGCACGATGCGGCCGCTGGCAGCATTTCGCACCTTCCACACCTGTTGGCCGAGGCGCTCGCGGTCACTGCGGGTGAGGTGCCGCTGGCCTTCGCGCTGGCCGCCGGATCATTTCGGGACGGCACGAGGGTCGCCGGCACCGCCCCGGACCTAGTGCGGGCCATGTGCGAGGCGAACGCCGATCACCTGCTGCCTGCGCTCGATCGAACCCTGGAGTTGTTGGTGCAGACCCGGCAATCGCTGGCGAAGAGGGGGTCGGTGGCCGAACTCGTCGAAGAAGGCCACGCTGCGCACACTCGCTATGACAGCTTTTCGCGCCCGGAGATCGTCACGATCGCGCTAGGTGCGGAGGATTGGCGTGAGGAACTCGCGGCGGCCGGTCGTGCCGGCGGCGTGGTCAGATCCGCTCTGCCAGACCCGGGTAATCGACGATGAGGCCGTGCTCGTCGACCTTGATCATTGTCTGCGCGACGGGTGAGTGCAGTTCGATCCCTGCGTCCGGTCCGGAGCTGCGGTAGCTGATTGACGCCGGATTGACGGCCAGCTCAGGCAGAGTCACGTAGACGACAGGCAGCGTCACTGTGTCCACTCTGCGATGCAGGCCGGTCCGCCGGATCGGCAATGCGTTGAAGAACGGACTGAAGACCACGTCGACATCGACAGCGCCGTCATACGACCCGCGCGACTGGCCCTGGTGGTCGCTCACGAGCCACATGTTCTCCTCGTCCCGCGCGATCGACAGCTGTCGGTCCCGTTCGGCGACGGTGACGATGAGGGACAGCCGTTTGGTGGCGCCACTCTCATCGGTTACTAGATCGTAGGAGGCGCTGAACGCGGGATGGGTTGACGAGGTGGCCGCGACGATGCGACCCGACGCTTTGATTCGGTTGCCGGACAATTGGACCCGGGTGGATTCCATCCGGAGACCATCATGCGCGCGCCAGGTCAGAATCGAGCGCCAGGTACTTTCTGTCGCGTCGTTGGCTGCACTCACCCGTCTACCGTAAGCGACGGGTCACCTCGTTCGTGGCCAGCCCGCGAACTGCGGGGGTTGGTTGGCCGAGTTGCCCGGGATTCGAAGCGCACCTCGTCATCAAGCAGTGGCTGCGGCAGCCGTCGGAACCGGGCTGTGCCGGGAACAGATGCTGTGATCGCGAGCGCAAGGAAGCCGTCCAGAAGCAGTGCCAGAACAGTCACCAGAAGTGCGCCGACCAAGGCGATGTGGAACTGACGGATCTTGATTCCGTCGATCAGGTAGCGCCCCAACCCGCCGAGGCTGGCGTATGCGGCCACCGTTGCGGTGGCAACCACCTGCAAGGTCGCAGTGCGCACGCCGCCAAGGATGAGCGGCAGGGCATTGGGAACCTCGACCCGCAGGAGTACACGTGACTCGGTCATTCCCATCGAACGTGCCGCATCGACCACTGTCGGGTCGACGTTCGCGATGCCGGCGTAGGTGCCGGCCAGCAGAGGCGGAATGCCCAGCAGCATCAATGCGATCGTCGGTGGCACCAGGCCCAAACCCATCACCAGGACGCCGAGTAACAACACGCCGAGGGTCGGCAGCGCGCGGAGGGCATTGACGCCGCTGACCACCAGGAAGGTGCCGCGCCCGGTGTGTCCGATGATCAGACCGATCGGGACGGCGAACAACACCGATACGACCACGGCGACGGCGGTGTACTGCAAGTGTTCGATGATCCGTGCGGCCAGACCTGCTTTGCCGCCCCAGTTCGACGCGGTGAAGATGTAGGCCAGCGCTTGGTTGAGGAAGTTCATGACGCCTTCGCCCTGGCCCAAGGGGTGATGATGCGCCCGGTCACCATGATCAACAGATCGATGACGATTGCCAACAGGAAAATCGCGATGATTCCGGCGATGATCTGATCGCTCTTATCGGCCTGGTAGCCGTCGGTGAACCAGACCCCCAACCCGCCAACGCCGATCACCGATCCAACGGCGACCATCGAAATATTTGTGACAGCGACCACCCGAAGGCCCGCGATCAAGATCGGAATCGAAAGCGGAAGTTCGACTTTGAGTGTTCGCGTCAGCTGGGTGTAGCCGATTGCGGTGGCAGCATCCCGCACCTGGGCGGGCACTGCGTCGAGCGCCTCGGGCACCGCACGGACCAGCAGCGCAGTGGTGTAAAGCGTGAGTGCCACGATGACGTTGGCCTCGTCGAGGATTCGGGTGGGGATGATGAGCGGTAAGACGACGAACAGGGCTAACGACGGAATGGTGAAGATGATGCTGGCTACCACGGTCGTCATTCGCCGCAGCGCAGTCGTCCGCCAGATGAACGCGCCCAGTGGCACAGCGATAAGCAAGCCCAGCACGACCGGGATCAGCGAAAGCCGGAGGTGCACGATCGCCAGTGTCCAAGCGGTGTCGAGGTGGCTGAGCAAGTAGTGCATATACTCAGCCGCCTTCCGAGCCGCCGGACCGTCGCTCTGGAGTGGCTTCGCGCTGGGCTATAAGCGCATTCAGAACGTCTAAGGCCAGAATCCCGCCGAGAACGCGACCGTCGTCGTCGACTGCAACGCCCACGTCGGACGGTGCAGACAGCGCAGCATCGAGTGCGGCACGCAGTGTTCCGCCGGGCCGGAACAGGGAGCCGCCGGCGAAGGTGCTGTCGTAGAGCGAGCTTCCACCCCGATGCACGGCCACACCTTCGGCATTGATCCACCCGAATGGTGACCCGTCGGTGTTGGTGACCAGCCGCCACTCACCAGGCGCCAGCGTGAGGGCATCGATCTGGTCCTCGATGACCGTGTGTAGGTCATGCAGTGGCAGACCGTCGGCGGTGATGAACTGCAGTCCCCGGTAACCGCGGTCGGCGCCGACGAAGCCTGAGACGAAATCGTTTGCGGGGTTGGACAAGAGCCGCTCGGGCGCATCATATTGCTGGAGGGCGCCACCAGGCCCGAACACCGCCACGCGATCACCCAGTTTGACTGCTTCATCGATATCGTGAGTGACGAAGATGATCGTCTTGTTCAGTTCGCTTTGCAGGCGCAGCATTTCGACCTGCAAGTCATCTCGGACGACCGGATCGACGGCCGAGAACGGCTCATCCATCAACAGAATCGGCGGGTCAGCGGCAAGAGCGCGGGCCACCCCGACCCGCTGTTGTTGGCCGCCGGATAGTTGAGCGGGATAGCGTTCGCCGAGGCGAGGATCCAGACCCACTCTTTCGAGTACCTCGTATGCGGCTTTGCGGGCCGCGCGGCGTGATTGCCCCTTGAGTATCGGTACCGTTGCGACGTTGTCGATCACTCGTTGGTGGGGCATCAGCCCACCGCTCTGGATCACGTAGCCGATGCCAAGTCGCAGTTTCACGGGATCGACGGCGGTTATGTCCTGCCCGTTCACCGAGAGCGTTCCGGACGTCGGCTCGATCATCCGGTTGACCATGCGCATCGAGGTGGTCTTGCCGCAGCCAGAGGGCCCGACGAATGCTGCCAGCGTGCCGGTGGGCACTTCTAGGGTCAGGTTGTCGACAGCTACCGTCCCACCTGGATACTGCTTGGTGACCCCGTCAAAGGTGATCATCTATTTTCCGATCGGCTTGTCAAGCCCGTTGTCGTGCAGCCAATTCCGTGCTGCTTGGTCAGGATCGACACCCGAATTGCCGGACACGGCGGTGTTGAGTTCGATCAGGCTCTGGGTGGTCAACTTGGCCGACACGGTGTCCAGGACTTTCTTGAGATCGTCGGACTTCTTCTGCGAGCTGACAAGGGGCACAACGTTGGCCGCCAGGAAATTGTTCTTCGGATCCGCGAGCACCACGAGGCTGTTCTGCGGAATAGCCGGCGAGGTGCTGAAGATATTGGCGGCGGTGACTGTCCCGCCCGTCAGGGCGCGAATTGTGGCCGGTCCGCCGCCGTCACTGATCGACACGAAATTATCGGGTTTGATTTCGAGGCCGTACTTTTCCTTCAGGCCCGGCAGTCCTTGAGCGCGATTCTGGAATTCCGATGGTGCCCCGAACTTCACTTCCGCCGAATGCGCGGAAAGGTCGGCGATCGTCTTCAGATTCCACTTCTGTGCTGTTGGAGCAGTAACTGTCACCGTGTCGGTATCACTCGCAGGGGCTGGAGTCAGCATCGACAAATCACCGGGTAATGCTCGCAGCAAAGCCAACTCGACGGCATCGGGTGCGGTCACGGTTGCCTTCGGATCGAAGAACAGCAGGAGATTGCCGGTGTATTCGGGCACCAGGTCAATGGAGTGATCCCGCAGCGCCGGGACGTAGGTTTCCCGGCTACCGATGCCGAGGCGGCGACCGACAGTGAAGCCGTTGGCTTCCAGGGCCTGTGCGTAGATCTCGGCGATGATCTTCGACTCCGGAAAGTCCGCAGAACCAACCACTATCGACTTCAGGTCGCCCGACTCAGATCCGCCGCCGAGGGGATTCGAACTGCCGCAGCCGCCCAGCGAGACAGTGACCAGTGCTATCAGGAGCGTGGCGCACCACAGTCGGATCCACCGTCGCATCCGATCAAGCCTAGCGAGGGTCGTGGCTAGTCGCCTCCCGTTTGGATCACGGTGCGTTAGTTCCCTGGCTGGCGTTCCCAGGCAAACGTGACACTGAATACCGAATGCACTGCGAAGATGACCACATGAGTAGCGATCGTTCGTCTTCGCCGGATGAATCAGCGCCGATAGCTCCGCCGGTGTCGCCGATCGGCCCTGAGGCCAATACCGCACCACCCCAGGACCCGCTCGTGTCGGAGGTGAAGTTCACCCGCGCGGCCGCGCTGTGGTCTTCGCTGATCTTTGGCCTACTCATTTTGGTAGTCCTGCTGGTCTTCATCGCGCAGAACACCGATTCGACATCGGTTACCTTCATCAGTTGGCGCTGGACTCTGCCGTTAGGAGTTCAGATTTTGTTGGCCGCAGTGGGCGGTGCGTTGATCACTGTGCTGGCCGGCGCAACTCGGATCATCCAGCTGCGGCGGGCGGCGAAGAAGAATTTCAAGGCCGCGTTCAAGGGTTGAGCCGCATTACGGCGTGATGATGTTGAACCCCGGGTCGGGACGATCCAGCACGCCCAGCAGCGATTGCAGGGCGGTCGGATCGCCCGTGATCCCCAGTCCTGGCGAGCTGAAATCACCGGTTGCTGCGGCCAGCAAGCGGAGTTTCGTGGTGAGCGTGACAGTGGCGTCGGCTGTCGATTCGTCGGCGGGCCGGCTGCGGTAAACCAACACACCATTGCGAAGCGTGAGTCGGTAGTTGGTGCCGACGTCGGCGAAGGTCATATCGAGATTGATGTCCAGATCCCAGGCGCGCGGCCCGTTGATGCTGAGCGCCAGGGTGTCGAACATCTGCTCGGGGGTCAGCTGGGCCATCATGGACGTTGAGGCTGTTTGCGTCGGCGTGCCGAAATTTCCGGTTCGCAATTCGGTTGCGCCGGAGAGGAAGAAGTTGCGCCAGGGTGCGCACTCGGCGCCGTAGGCAAGTTGCTCAAGGGTGTCGGCATAAAGGTCGCGGGCGCCCTGATGACTTTGGTCTACAAATATCGCGTGATCAAGAAGCGTTGCTGCCCAACGGAAATCGCCGCTCTCCGAGGCGGTCCGGGCGAGCTCGACGACTCGGTCGATTCCGCCCATCGCGTCAACGTAGCGCGCGGCCTGCGCCTCCGGTGGATGAGCCCACAGCCTGCCGGGGTTGCCGTCGAACCAGCCCATGTAGCGCTGGTACACCGCCTTGACGTTGTGACTCACCGAACCGTAGTAACCGTGCGTGTGCCAGGCCTTCTGCAGGGCCGGCGGCATCTGGAAGGTCTCGGCAATTTCGATGCCGGTGTAGCCCTGATTGAGTTGCCGCAATGTCTGGTCGTGCAGATATGCGTACAAATCACGCTGCAGGGAAAGGTATTCCACGATCTGCTCACGGCCCCAGGTTGGCCAGTGATGTGACGCGAAGACGACATCTGCGCGGTCCGCGAAGCTGTCGATGGCCTCCGTCAGGTATCCCGACCAGGCGTGCGGATCTCGGACCAGCGCGCCCCGAAGCGTCAGCAGATTGTGCAGGTTGTGGGTGGCGTTCTCCGCCATGCAGAGTGCGCGGAATTGGGGGAAGTAGAAATGCATTTCCGCGGGCGCTTCGGTGCCAGGTGCCATTTGAAACTCGATCTCGATACCGTCGATGGTGTGGGTCTCACCGGTTGCGGCGACGTCGACGGTCGGCACGATGATGGCGACCTCGCCGGTTGACGGCGTCTGGCCGAGCCCACAACCCACCTGACCCCGAGTGCCGCGTTCGAGCAATGCGCCGTACATGTACGACGCACGCCTGGCCATCGCAGTCCCGGCGTAGACGTTTTCCTGGACCGCGTGCTCGAGGAAGCCGGCCGGTGCGAGAACCGCGACCTTGCCGGCGTCGACGTCGTCCTGAGTAGTCACTCCGAGCACCCCACCGAAATGGTCAACGTGGCTGTGCGTGTAGATCACTGCGACGACAGGCCGGTCTCCCCGATGTGAGCGGTACAGCTCCAGCGCCGCGGCGGCAACCTCGGTCGACACCAGCGGATCAATAACGATGATTCCGCTGGCACTTTCGATGAAGCTGATATTGGAGAGGTCCAGGCCGCGGACCTGGTAGATCCCCTCGACGACCTCGTAGAGGCCTTGTTTGGCGGCCAGCATTGACTGCCGCCACAGGCTGGGATGGACGGTGGCCGGTGCGTCGCCCTCCAGGAAGGCGTAGACATCGTTGTCCCACACGACACGGCCGTCAGAGGCTTTGACCACGCAAGGGGTGAGAGCGGCGATGAATCCCCGGTCAGCGTCGGCGAAGTCTCTGGTGTCGCCGAATGGCAATGTGGACAGCTGTTCAGCATGGGCGGTTTCGATGAAGGCTGTTGCGGGCTTCTGATCCATACCGTGAATCCTTCCCGACGGGCCAGGCGGCCGCTAGTGGGTCGCGCTAAGACAGTGCGTAAACCGTCGAGCCCGAAACATCTTGGGCGGTGAAGTGTTGCTGTACCCATTGTGTGATCTGGTCGCCACTACCGGAGCGGGTGTCGGGTCCGTGATGGCCACCTGGGTCCCTGTCGGGGACGACGATGAAGTAGTGGATCTGGCCCTGAGCGACATAGGTCTGGAACTGCTCCAGCGTGGGTGAGTTGTCTCCGCCCATGAATCCGCCGATGGACATGACCGATTTGCCGGTGGCTAATTCGAGTGCCCCGGCGGTTCGGGAACCGACGGTGGCGGCTGCCCAGCGGTTGTGTGTGTCGCCCAGCATCGTCTTGAGTTGTTGGTTGTCAGAAACCTTGGACTCAGCACTGCCCGGCTGGAATCCCCGGGTGACCGAGAGGTGCGGGCCGGAAGTCGGAACGGGGCCCTCATGTGTGGCAGCGACGGTGGCAACGGTGTAAGCCGCGGTGCCGCCCAAACCGAATAGCAGGCCCGCTGCGACCAATGCCGTGGCCCATCGACCGACCCGATTGCCGACCACCAACACCGTGGAAACGGCGAGCGTCCCAACCAGCAGTGCCCAGCGCAACCAGGGCAGCCAATCGGGAGTGCGTTGCAGCACAATGAAACTAGAGATCCCGGCCGAGGCGATCATCAGGCCGAGGACGAGCCGCGATGACAGAAACTCTCTGCGGCTCCACAGCTCGCGGGAGCTGATCCCGATCAATGCGGCGATCGCGGGCGCAAGCGCGACTGTGTAGTAGGGGTGCATGATGCCCTTCATCGCGCTGAACACCGCGGCGCTGGTCACCAGCCACCCGCCCCACAACAACAGCGCTGCCCGCATCCGATCGGTGCGTGGCGCACTCCGCGCAAGCCATAGTCCGGCGACCATTCCGATCAGTGCTGCGGGCAACAGCCAAGAGATTTCGGCACCCATCGACTCGCCGAAAAGCCGAGTGGCGCCGGGTTGCCCGCCGAACAT
Source organism: Mycobacterium sp. (assembly GCA_965279745.1). Lineage (GTDB taxonomy): Bacteria > Actinomycetota > Actinomycetes > Mycobacteriales > Mycobacteriaceae > Mycobacterium. The sequence continues at coordinate 3,059,481 of OZ257262.1, read as the reverse complement.
GGGCGACCCAGGCCCAGGGCCGAGCCCGGGTAGAGGTCCTGGTCCGGGTCCTGACCCGCCACCGTAGCCGTGGTGAGAATTGCCGTCACCACCGAGTACGCGGCCAATGCCGTTGTAGCCCAATGCCAACTGCAGCAAGCTGTTATCGGTGGAGCCACCGATGTAAGGCCGGGAATCGGTGGGCCACAAGCTGACGAGGGCGAGGAACCAGCCGCCAGAAATTACCATTGCGGCCAGTCCGATCAGCAGATCGCGTAGCCGCTGCCAGATGGTGCCGGGAAGGGCAACCAGCACAACCAGCGCCAGGGCGGGCGTCACAAGGAATGCCTGGAGCAGCTTGGTGAGAAATGCCAACCCGATCATGACGCCGGCCAGCGCGATCCAGCGGGTGGATGAACCGTCAAGTGCTCGGACCACGCAATAGGCGGCGGCGATCAGCAGCAACACCAGTAGTGCATCAGGATTGTTGAACCGGAACATCAACGCCGCCACGGGAGTCAACGCCAGAACGGCTCCGGCAAGAAGACCGGCTGCGTCGCCGCTGATTCGGCGGACGGCGGCGAAGAGTAGAGCAACCGAAGCGACACCTATCAATGCCTGCGGCACCAACATGGATAACGGGCTGAACCCGAAGATCCGGCCGGAGATGGCCATCACCCACAGCGCAGCGGGGGGCTTGTCCACCGTTATCGCGTTGCCCGAATCCAATGAACCGAACAGCAAAGCCTTCCAATTCTGGGTGCCTGCCTGCACTGCTGCGGAGTAGTACTCGTTCGACCACCCGAGTGTGTTGAGGCCCCACAAGTAGAGGACGGCAGTTGCGGCCAAGAGGGCACCGAAGGCCGGCCGGACCCAGCGAGACCGGCTTGGAGCCCCATCAACTGTCGCCGGCTCGGCAAGCTCAACCAAAGTCATTTCTCTTCTCCGTGAGTCGAATTGGTCCGCTGTGGGTGGAATACCCACCCCCGCAGCAGCACGAAGCGGACAACACTTGCCGCAAGGTTGACCAGCACTAGAACCAGAATTTCCACAATGCGGGAGGGCTCACCCATGCTGTGTAGCGCGGCCAGTGCACCGCTGGTGAGGGCGAGACCGACACCGAAGACGATCAGACCCTCGAACTGGTGACGGGCGAACCTGGTCCTGTCGCGCACACCAAATGTGAAGCGGCGGTTAGCCGCTGTGTTGGCGACGGCCGTGGTCAGCAGGGCGATGAGGTTGGCGCACTGCGCACCAGTTGGCCGCAGCAGCATGAAAATCGCGAGATAGGCCAATGTGGAGAGAATGCCGATGGTCGCGAAAAGTACGGTCTGACTCAACAAGGATCGCGACCTGCCGGTGCGATCACCGAACTGGGCCATGATCGCCTGGACCGGGATTTCACCGCCGCTGAATCCCCTGACAAGCCGAAGAACTCCCTTGAGATCGGCAACAGCGGTAGCAACGAGGTCCACTCTGCTGTCGGGATCGTCGGTCCAATCGACGGGTACCTCGTGAATGCGCAGCCCGATATGTTCTGCCAGGACGAGCAATTCGGTGTCAAAGAACCAACCGACATCCTCGACGTGAGGGAGCAATCCCGCCGCGACGTCGGCCCGAATTGCCTTGAAACCGCATTGGGCATCAGTGAATTTCGCCGAGAGCGCCGACCGCAGGATCAAGTTGTAACAGCGCGAGATGATCTCGCGCTTCGCGCCGCGCATAACACGGGAACCGTGTCCGAGGCGGGTGCCGATCGCCAGGTCCGAATGCCCGGACACCAGCGGTGCGATCAACGGAGCCAGTGCAGCAAGATCAGTAGACAGGTCGACGTCCATGTATGCCAGCACCGCGGCGTCGGATGCGGACCACACGGTATGCAGTGCTCGTCCGCGGCCCTTCTCTTCCAGTCGCACAGCCCGCACCTCGGCGAGTTCGCATGCCAGATCGGCGGCGATGCCCGGTGTGTCATCGACGCTGGCGTTGTCGGCGATGGTGATCCGGAATGCCCACGGGAACTCGGTGCTCAAGTGGTGGTGCAGTCGGTGGATCGAATCGGCCAGGACGGCCTCCTCGTTATGGACCGGAACTACGACATCCAAGACCGGGGCACCGCAGGCTGGTGCCAAACTGAGCCGGCGAGCTGCCGGGGCGTCGGTGATCATGCCTCGATGGTCGATGTGTGGCGTGAGGCGGCCATGAGTCCGCGCTATGTACCCGCTGTGAGTCCAGGCGACGCTGTGAGTCCAGCCGTAAGGGGTAAGCGCACGATGAACTCGGTACGCCCGGGCACACTGCGGACCTCGATATCGCCACCGTGGGCCCGCACCACCGCGGACACGATTGCCAGGCCCAGACCGGTCGACCCGTCCTTGCGCGACCGGGACGTGTCCCCGCGGGCGAACCGTTCGAACACTTCGGATTGCAATTCGGCGGGTATGCCCGGGCCGTTATCCGTGACCCGCAACACCGCTGCGGTCGGCTCGGTCGCAAGGGAAAGCGTCACCACGGTGCCCGGCGGGGTGTGGGTACGCGCGTTCGCCAACAGATTGGCCACTACCTGATGCAGACGGGCGTCGTCGCCGGGCACGTACACCGGCTCGGCCGGAACGTCGAGATTCCACTGATGGTTGGGGCCGGCGGCGTGAGCATCGCTGATGACATCGGCGGACAACCGCGCCAAGTCAACGCGTTCGCGGTCGAGCGGGCGCCCCGAATCCAATCGGGCCAGTAGGAGTAGGTCCTCGACGAGGTGCGTCATCCGTTCGGTCTCGGACTCCACCCGACTCATCGCGTGCGCGACATCGTCTGGAACTTCGGCCCGTTTACGTTGTGCCAATTCGGTGTAGCCGCGGATCGCGGCCAGCGGAGTCCGCAGCTCATGGCTGGCGTCGGCGACGAACTGGCGCACCCGACTCTCGCTCGCCTGCCGTGTCGACAATGCCGTGGAAATATGGTCGAGCATTCGATTGAGTGCCAGGCCGAGACGACCCACTTCGGTGCGAGGGTTGGCGTCGAGTTCGGCAACGCGAACCGGAAGGGCCACCTCGCCGCGATGCAGGGGGAGGTTGGCCACCTCACTCGCGGCCGCGGCCACCCGGTTCAGCGGCGCCAGCGCCCGGCGGATGATCAAAACTCCGACGGTCGTGGCGACTGTGAGTGCCGCAGCGGTGACCACCGCGAATATCAGCGCCACTCGAATCAGGGTGCGGTCGACCTCATTCAGGCTCAGGCCGACCACGAGGGTGTCACCGGTATGCCGGCTCCGAACTACCATGACGCGATAGCGGCCCAGGCCGTCCAACCGGCGGGTCACCGGTTGAGGATCATCGGTCAAGGTAGCGAGTTGCTGTGTCGCGGTGGGTGACAATGCGGTGCGGACTCCGCCGGGAGTCAGCACGCCGGCGTTGGCAGTCCGTCCCTCGATGACCACGCCAGCCACTGTGCCGATCGGCTGGCCGGGCGCATCGAGAAAGTCCGGGCCGGGTCCGGGACGTCGAACGACTCGGGCGTCCCGCCAGGGCGGCGGCGGTGGTGGCGTGCCGTACATCACCGTCGCCCGGTGACCGACCTCGCGTAGCTCACTGTCGAGCGCGCTGACCAGGTATTGATAGAGGGCGATCTCGGTGACCGCCGCGATGCCGAAACAGACCGCCGCCAGCATCAGAATCTGACCGACGAGCAAGCGCGCCCGCAGCGACCAGGATCTAGGGTTCAACGCTCTCAACGACGACGCTCTAGGACGCAGGTTTGAGGACATACCCGGCACCGCGCAGTGTATGGATCATGGGGTCGCGCCCACTGTCGATCTTCTTGCGCAAGTAGGAAATATAGAGCTCCACGATGTTGGATCGCCCGCCGAAGTCGTAACTCCAGACTCGGTCGAGGATCTGAGCTTTTGACAGCACCCGCTTGGGATTGCGCATCAGAAAGCGCAGCAATTCGAACTCAGTGGAAGTCAGCGAAACAACGGTGCCGCCGCGGGTTACCTCATGACTGTCCTCATCGAGAATCAAGTCGCCGACGACGATCTGCGCGCTGGTGTCCTCGGCGGTGACCCCGGCGCGCCTCAGCAGGGCGCGCAGCCGCAGGACGACCTCCTCGAGAGAGAAGGGTTTGGTGACGTAGTCATCACCTCCAGCAGTCAGACCGGCGATCCGGTCTTCCAGCGCATCTTTGGCGGTGAGCACCAGCACCGGCAGATGCGGGTTCTCCACTCGCAGCTTGCGGAGCACTTCGAGTCCGCTCATGTCAGGCAGCATCACATCGAGGACGACGGCATCGGGTCGGGTGGCTCGGGCGGCCGCAATAGCCGATGCACCGTCTGCGGCAGTGGCGATGTTCCAGCCTTCGTAGCGCAATGCCATCGAAACCAGCTCAGCCAGCACCGCCTCGTCATCGACGACGAGAATGCTGATGGGGTTGCCATCGGCTCGGCGCATCACCGTCCGCTCGACCGCCCCTGATGTCATGCCGGTCATTGCTCCAGTATGTAAGACGGAATGGGCTCATCCTGTGGCGTCTCTATGTGTCCGCTGTGAAACCGCGTTGCTCGCCGCCTGCCGCGGAGCGTTCATAATTCGTCCGTGAACTTCTTTGAGGTCATCGAGACCGTTGGCAAGACCATCGATGCGATTGGCGTGGGCGCGATCGCACTGGGCGCTTTGATTGCGGCTGCCAGCGTGGTTCCTAAGCTGCGGCAAAAGACCGGCACGGCCTATCGCGACTTTCGTGAGCAGCTTGGTCGCGCGATCCTGCTGGGCCTGGAGTTCCTGGTCGCCGCAGACATCATTCGCACGGTGGCGATCACTCCGGATGCTCGCAGCGTGGCCGTACTAGGCGGGATCGTGCTGATCCGTACGTTGCTCAGCTTTTCACTCGACGTGGAAATCACCGGTCGTTGGCCATGGCAGCAAGATCGCAGGGAGCCAGTCGCGCCGGTGCAATGATGGCCCGATGATGTCTCGCGACACCCGGTGGGCCCGCAGGCGCCGCATTGCCAATGCGATTCGCAAAAGGCCCCCGGCGCCGCTCGCTGCACCCGATTCATACGACCAAATCGAGGTTGCTTCCATGCTGCGGGCAATCGGTGTTGCGCTGATCGAGGTGCAGCAGCCGACACCGATGGTGACCGCGCGGCTCATGGAGATCGCCGAGCGGTACACCACCGAACCTGTGCGGGTGGTGGTTCTGCCGACGGTGTTGATGATTCAGGTAGGCAACGTCGGCTTCGAAGTGGATGAATCGAAACAATCATCACTCCAGCTCGACATGGCGGGCCGCATCGATGACATTGCCGTGCTCGCCTCTGCTGGTGCCATCGTCCCCGCCGAGGCCATCGGCGCCATCGAGCTGGCTCGAGATTTGCGACCGCGATTCGGCCCGATCGCCACCATGGTCGGATATGCCATCACCACCGTCGGATTCGGCATGGTGATCAACCCGACCTGGGCATCGCTTCCCGGGTATCTGTTCCTGGGTCTGGTTGTCGGCGCGATCACCCAGATCAGTCGGCCATTTCCCTCGTTGAATCCGGTTTTGCCGACTCTGTCCGCGGCGGCGGTCACGATCTTGGCGACGTGGTTTGTCGCCGCTACCGCACACGACGGATTGTTGCGAGTCATCGCACCCGCGCTAGTGGCCAGTCTGCCGGGGATATCGCTGACGGTAGGTGCAATGGAGTTGGCGAGTTCACAGCCGATATCGGGGGCCAGCCGACTGATGTATGGGCTCGCGCAGTTGGCGTTGTTGATTTTCGGGGTCGCGCTGGGCCTGGAGGTTGCCGGTCAGGTCTACCCCCAGAGGCCGTCAACTCAGATGGGAACCTGGTCGCTCTACGTTGCCATCGTTGTGGTGGCGGTCGGGTTGTACATCTATCTATCCGCACCGCGAGGGTCGCTGTTCTGGCTGATGGCCGCGATTGGTGTTGCACTGCTCGGGCAGGAGGCGGCCGAGAAGTTCATGTCTGTAAGCCACTCTGGATTCGTCGGCGCGATTCTGTCCGTGCCGTTTTCAATGCTGGCCTCCCGGATCAAGACCTCACCCCCGGCGGTGGTGATGATGCTGGCCTCCTTTTGGTCGCTGGTGCCGGGAGCGATGAGCTTCGAATCGCTCAGTCAGGCAGTCTCGGGTAGCAATTTCGGGATCGCCGGTCTCGGCTCCGCCGCCGCGGCAATTCTGTCCATCGCTTTGGGCACGCTGGTTGGGTGGAGCGTCTTCCACACGATCGACGGCCGGTTGCAGTGGCTCAGAAGCCACGCCCCACCACCGGTGGGGTAGGTTCGCCGCGTGGATGACCTCACCGCGGTGGCCGCGTGGATGTCGGCGCGTGGGCTCGGCCATGGGGCGCTTGAAGACGTTTCGGAGATCACCGGCGGCACCCAGAACATCTTGCTGAAATTCAGTCGGTCCGGCCGCGAGTATGTGCTTCGGCGCGGTCCACGGCACCTCAGGCCAGTCAGTAATACGGTGATCCTGCGCGAGACCCGGGTGCTTGATTCGCTGGCCGCCAGCGATGTTCCGCACCCACGGCTGATTGCGGTGTGCGACGACGTTTCGGTGCTCGGCGATGCCGTCTTCTATCTGATGGAGCCGATCGACGGATTCAACGCCGGTTCGGATCTGCCGCCGCTGCACGCCGGTAGTGCTGCGGTGCGGCACGAGATGGGGCTGTCGATGGCCGACGCGTTGGCGCGCCTGGCTGCGGTCGACCACGTCGCGGTGGGCCTTGCGGACTTTGGAAAGCCGGAGGGATTCCTGGACCGCCAGGTGCCGCGCTGGCTTTCAGAGCTCGAGTCCTACAACAGCTTTGACAACTACCCGGGTCCGGACATCGGCGACGTCGCGACCGTCACCAAATGGCTGGAACAACATCGTCCGAATTCGTGGAAACCCGGGATCATGCACGGTGATTACCACGCCGCAAATGTTATGTTCTCGTTGACTGGTCCCGAAGTAGTCGCGATTGTCGACTGGGAAATGTGCACCGTAGGCGACCCCATGCTGGACTTGGGCTGGATGCTGGCTACCTGGTACCAGCCGGGACACGACGCAGTGCTGGACAACGTACTGATGGATGCTGGGAATCTTGCGACCCCAGCGGAATTGGTGGCCCGCTATGCGCAGAACACCACCCGCGACTTGTCCAACATTGACTGGTACACGGTGCTGGCCTGCTTCAAACTAGGCGTCATTCTGGAGGGCTCCCATGCGCGCGCCGCTGCGGGTCTGGCGCCCAAGGAAATTGGCGACCAACTACACACCGCAACGGTCCGGCTGATAGAGCGGGCCCTGGCACTCATCGACGGAGAAAAATGATCGACGGAGAACCATGATCGACTTCGAGATTCCGGCCGAATTAGCCTCTCTACGTGACGAAGTGCGCCAGTTCGTCGTGGACCAGATCATCCCGTATGAACGTGATCCACGAGTCACGCGGCATGGACCGAACGATGAATTGCGCACCGAGTTAGTGGAACTCGCGCGCAAATCGGGGTTGCTGACATTTCAGGCGCCACGTCGGTTCGGCGGCCGGGAGCCGTCGCACTGCGAACAGGCGGTGCTGTTTGAGGCGGCCGGCTGGTCGACGCTGGGTCCGGTTGCGCTGAACTGCGCAGCGCCGGACGAGGGGAACATGTTCCTGCTGTCCAAGATCGCCAACCAAGCACAGGTTGACGAGTTCCTCATCCCGGTCATCGAGGGTCGGCAACGGTCGGTGTTCGCCATGACCGAACCCGGCGGGGCAGGTTCGGACCCGAATCAGCTTGCCACCGAAGCGATTTTTGACGGCAGCCACTACGTAATCAACGGGCGTAAGTGGTTGATCACCGGTGCGAATGGCGCCATCACCTGGATCATCATGGCCCGAGTCGCGCCGAATGAGCATGGAGCCGATGGCCCGACGCTGTTCCTATGCGACGGACGCACGCCCGGTATCGAGCTCGAACGGGTGATGGACACCATGGACCGCAACTATGTCGAGGGCCATGGGGTGATGCTTTTCAAAGACCTCCGGTTACCGGCTTCCGCTGTGCTCGGCGAGGTCGGTCAGGCGTTGCGCTACGCCCAGCTTCGGCTCGCGCCGGCGAGGCTCACACACTGCATGCGCTGGCTGGGCGCGGCCGCGCGGGCGCAGTCCATCGCGATCGAGCACGCCCGCACCCGCACCGGCTTCGGCAAAACGCTGGGTGAGCACGAGGGCGTGAGCTTCATGCTTGCGGACAACGAAATCGCCTTGCAGCAATGCCGATTGGCCATTTGGTGGGCCTGCTGGACGCTGGATACCGGCGCCAAGGGCCGGCACGAGAGCTCGATGGTGAAGGCATACGTATCCGAGGAGCTGTTCAAGGTGGCCGACCGCTGTGTGCAAGTACTCGGCGGCATGGGCATCTCCGACGAGACGCCGGTCGGCATGATCTTCTCTGACATGCGGGCATTCCGGCTCTATGACGGACCTACCGAGGTGCACAAGTACGCGATCGGCCGACAGATCTTGCGAGACCCAACATGACCGTCCTTGACCTCTTCCGGCTGGATGACAAGGTCGTCGTTGTCACGGGTGCCTCATCGGGCCTGGGGGTGTCATTTGCTCAAGCCTTCGCCGAAGCCGGTGCTGACGTGGTGCTCGGCGCGCGGCGGGTGGAAAGACTCGAGGAGACTGCCGCGCTCGTCACGCAGGCCGGCCGTCGCGCGCACAGCTGTAGGACGGACGTCGCCGATCCGCAGCAGTGCCAGGACCTGGTCGATGCAGCGGTAGGCGCCTTCGGTCGTATTGACGTGCTGATCAACAATGCCGGTGTGGGATCAGCGGTCCCGGCCACCCGGGAGACACCTGAGCAGTTCCGCAACACTATTGATGTCAACCTGAACGGCTCGTATTGGATGGCGCAGGCGTGCGGACGAATCATGCACCCGGGCAGTTCGATAATCAACATCTCCAGCGTCCTCGGCATTACTACCGCTGGCTTGCCGCAAGCGGCCTATAGCGCGGCTAAAGCTGGAATCATCGGGTTGACTCGAGACCTGGCGCAGCAATGGGGCGCGCGCAAGGGAATCCGCGTCAATGCGCTGGCGCCTGGGTTCTTCAAGACTGAGATGACCGACGAATATCTGCCCGGCTATCTGGAAAGCCAAATGCCGCGGATACCCCTGGGAAGCATGGGTGATCCGGGTCAGCTGGCGGCGACTGCCGTGTGGCTGGCCTCCCCGGCTGGTGGTTATGTCACTGGGCAGACGATCGCCGTGGACGGCGGGCTTACCGTTACTTGATGGTGCCTGACAAGCCGGCTCTGGTGCTGCTGCACGGGATGACATCGTCGGACCGGGCCTGGGAAGACTTGGTTCCGGTTCTGTCACGCTACCACGACGTGTACACCCCAAATGCGTTGGGACATCGTGGAGGTGAACCGGTGCGGCATCCGACAACCATCGCCGACTTGGTGGATGCTGCGGAGCGCTATCTCGACCAGCGGCACCTCGAAAGACCGCATCTCGCAGGCCATTCCATGGGTGGTCAGATGGCAATTGAGTTGGCCCGGCGGGGGCGTGCCGCCACGGTGACCGCGTTCTCGCCTGCCGGATTCTGGCCTGCCGGAGACGGCACCCCCGACCAGATTTTGTACGGACTGCGGCGGAGTGTGCGATTGGCCCGCCGCGTTGGTCCCGCAGTGAAGCTTCTCGTGAGTTCGGCTAGCGGCCGCCGAATCATGATGGGAACCGTGGTGTCTCGACCCGACCGGATGACAGCCGCACAGGCCCGCGGAGTGATCAGCGACCATGCGGCGTGCACCCTCGGGGAAGGTTTGGTGATCACCGATGCGGATCGGGTTGCTCCACTGGATCCGCTGCCCTGCCCGGTGACGGTTGTGTGGGCTGAGAAGGACCGTGTCCTACCCCTGGCCCAATGCGGAGCGATAGTCCAGGAGCGCCTGCCGGGCGCGAACTTCATTGTCCTGCCGGATGTTGGTCACGCATCGACTGTCGATGATCCCAATCTGGTAGTGCGGACGATCCTGGCCGTCACCGGGGCTCGCTGAACGGCCGTGGAGTAGTCTCGACGCCATCGGGGCAGGGTCAAATCCGGATTGAGCATGGCTCGCTGCATGTCTGCCACATACCAAAAGTAGAACGTGGCATCACGAACGGGGAGTCAATTGCACACCAGGCGCCTTGAATGACTTATTGCATCGGCGTAATGCTCGACAAGGGAATGATTTTCGCTTCGGATTCCCGGACGAATGCGGGCATGGACAACGTCGCCAAGTTCTGCAAAATGACGGTGTTCGAGCGTGCCGGCGACCGAGTCATTGTTCTGCTCAGCTCGGGAAACCTGGCCGGGACTCAAGCGGTAATCAGCATCTTGACGCAACGTTGCGCCGACGGTGACGCACCCACCAATCTGATGGGTGCCCGAACCATGTTTGACGTGACGACGCTGGTCTCTGATGCGATGCGTGATATCGAGAAACGCGACGCCGGGTACCTGGAAGAGAACGAGGTTGGCTTCAATGCCTCATTCATTGTCGGTGGGCAGCTGGCCGGCGAACCGATGCGATTGTTCCGCATCTATGCGGAGGGCAATTTCATCGAAGCGGGGGTGCACACATCCTTCTTCCAAACCGGTGAAACCAAATACGGAAAGCCGATCCTCGACCGGGTACTCACTCGTAGTACGCCGCTGGCGGATGCCACGAAGTGTGTTCTGGTGTCGATGGATTCCACGATGCGCAGCAACTTATCGGTCGGCATGCCGATCGACCTGATCTGCTACGAGCGAGATAGCTTAAAGGTTCAGTGGCGTCGACGGTTCGATGAGCGCGACCCTTACTTCACGGCGCTCAGTCACGACTGGAGCGAAGGGACACGTCAGGTATTCCGCGATTTGCCCGAATTGCATTGGTGAAAGAAGGGTCGATGGACATTTTCATCGTCACTTGCGAGCACGGCGGCAACCGGATACCCGACGCTTACCAACAGCTATTTGAGGGACAACAGGCGCTGCTGGATTCGCACCGCGGCTACGACGCCGGTGCGCTGGCAATGGCCGAGGAACTTGCCAGAGCCTTGCGGGCACCCCTGGTGGCTTCGACCACTAGTCGTCTCCTCGTCGACCTGAACCGTTCGATCGGACACCGGCAGAGTTTCTCAATGACGACTCGCGCCGCGCCAGCCGAGATCCGCGCGGAGATCATCGAGCATCATTACCGGCCCTATCGTGGGGAAGTCGAGCGCCTCGTCGGACAAGGGGTCGCGGACGGCGATCGCGTGATCCACATTTCTTCGCACAGCTTTACTCCGGAGTTGGACGGCAAGGTGCGCACCGCCGACGTAGGTTTGCTCTACCACCCCGGACGGTCCGGGGAGGCCGAGGTGTGTGCCCGATGGAAAGCAGCGCTCGCGGCATCCGCTCCGGAATTGCGGGTGCGCCGCAATTACCCCTATGCGGGTAAAGGAGATGGGTTGACCTCATACTTGCGCTCGCGCTACGGGCCGGGCGACTACGTCGGAATCGAAGTGGAAGTCAACCAGGGCATAGTTTTTGCTGCGGATGGACGCTGGACTGCGTTACGAGGTGTGCTGATCGAATCCCTGACCAAGCTATGTGCGGCCAGCAGATAACGGAGAACCAGAATGAAGCTCCCAGAATGAAACTGAACGTCGGCTTCGACATGGTCTACGACTGCCCGCAACCCACACCGATGATCTTTACCCTCAACGTCCACTTCACCCGGGTGTCCGATCTCATTGGCCGAGACGACCTGGTGTTCGACCCGGCAGTGCCGGTTGCGGCATATCGTGACGGCTTCGGCAACTGGTGCACCCGTGTTGTGGCACCCAAGGGGCAATTTCGGGTGTCTGCCAACGCTTTTGTCAACGATAGTGGACTGCCCGATGTGATCGTTCCTGAGGCGCAACAGATTTCGGTGCCGGATCTACCCACGGAGTCGCTGGAGTACCTGCTTGGCAGTAGGTATTGCGAAACGGATCGGCTGTCCGATATCGCGTGGAATCTTTTTGGCAAGACCCCACTGGGATGGGCGCGAGTACAGGCGATTTGTGACTACGTCCATGGCCGAATCAAATTCGGTTATGAGCACGCGAACGTGACACAAACCGCGCTGGAGTCTTGGGAGAGGCAGCAAGGCGTCTGCCGGGACTTCGCTCACCTCGCCGTTGCCTTCTGTCGCTGCATGAACATCCCGGCTCGCTACTGCACCGGGTACCTCGGCGACATCGGTGTGCCGCTGTCGCCCGATCCGATGGATTTCTCCGCCTGGTTCGAGGTGTACCTCGGCGGGCATTGGTACACCTTCGACGCACGCCACAACGAGCCGCGAATCGGGCGAGTGCTGATCGCGCGTGGCCGCGACGCCTCGGATGTCGCGCTGAGTAATACGTTCGGCCCCAACATCTTGACGAGTTTCAAGGTGTGGACCGATGAGGTCCCAGCTGACTGAGCCGCCGAGCGTGCGCATGATCACGACCGGTGCCGGTAACCCGCCACTGGTCTTTGTGCACGGGTTCGCATGTGATGGGACGGACTGGCGGGCCCAGGTTGCCGCGCTGCGGGAGCGCACCACCGTCATCGAGTGTGAGCTGCCCGGGCATGGAACAAGTCGGGCTGTGTCGTCCGAATGCACCATTAAGGGTTACGGCGCCGCCCTCGCGCTGGCGTTGACAGAATGCGCGCTGCCACCCGCGGTCCTCGTGGGCCACAGCATGGGTTGCCGCGTGATTCTGGAGGCAAACCGGGTGCGGCCCGAGGTCGTGGCCGGACTGGTGCTGGTGGATGGCAGCCGGATCGGCGAGGGTGACCCGCTAGTTGCTCGGCGGGCCATGGCCGATGAACTCGCCGGGGATGGCTACGAGCGGTTCGTGCGGGAATTCTTCGATGGAATGTTCTTCCCGGGGAGCGATCCCGGCTTGGCCCGGTCAATCCTTGAACGTGCGTTACAGCTGCCGGCTGCGGTGGGCAGGTCCCTGATGACAGACCTGGCATGTTGGGACGCCGGCGAGGTGGAGGACGCCCTCGACGCAGCCAGTGTCCCCGTGCTCGCCATCCAGAGCACGACGATGGACACAGCGCTGAAGCGGGTGTCGCTCACACCGGGCCTTGCCTCGCCCTGGCTCGATCTGGTCCGTGCCCGCATACCCGGGGCCACTATCAAGGTGTTGCCCGGGTCCAGCCACTTCCCACACATCGAACTGGCCGATCGCGTCACCGCGCTGATTGCCGCCTTCGCCCTAGCCGATCACCGGTAGACCAGCCGTGGCCCCGTGGTGGTCTCGCCGCGTCATCGTGGTGATGTCGACAATCGTGATCATCGCCGGGTCAGTGTCGGCGCCTTCACCGGCGATCGCCGACCGCGGCACGCCGGACTCCTATCTCGATCAGCTAGCGGAAACAGCCGACACGCCGGTCATGAGTTGGGTTGACTGTGCGGGCGGATTTCTTTGTGCGACAGCGCAGGTCCCCCTCGACTACAACAGGCCACATGATGAGCAGATCGATCTGGCGGTAATCAAACTTCCCGCGGCCGATCCGCACCGCCGCATCGGCACGCTGTTCGTCAACTTCGGGGGCCCGGGCCAGTCGGGTGTTGATCGGCTGCGGCAGCGGGCGCGATGGCCCTGGTTGTTCTCCGACGACCTGCGGTCGCGGTTCGACGTTGTTTCGTGGGATCAGCGAGGCGTCGCGCGCAGCGCAGGCGTGCGCTGCTTCTCCGATCAGCTTGAGCAGTGGCAATTCCTCGAACCCGGTCCGGGGCTTCCGACCGACCTGGTAGGCGAGCAGAACCTTCTCGCCTGGTCGAAAGACTTCGCGGACACCTGCAGGCAGCACGCCGGCCCGATCCTGGATCATGCCTCGTCCGCCAATTCGGCGCGCGATCTTGAGTTGTTACGCCGCTCGGTCGGCGATATGCAGCTGACGTTCCACGGCATCTCGTATGGCACGAATCTGGGGGCGACCTACGCAAATCTCTTTCCGGGGAGAGTGCGCGCGATGGTGCTGGACGGATCGATCGACTTCGAAGGCAACGGCCGCGGTCACGGTCAGCAGGGTGTCACCGTTCCCTTGAATACCCGCCAAGATGTCGCGATCGGAACGGCCGCGGCCTTCGCAGAGTTCCTCCGGGACTGTTCGGCGGCTGGCCCGCGTTGTGCGTTCTCGCAAGGCGACCTGAAGGAGAAATGGGCGGCGCTGACCGATCGGTCCCGGGGGCATCCGGTCACCGTCGATTCCCACGACTGGACCTATCCGGAACTCGTTGTTGCCGGACTATCGAATCCAGCCGACTACCCGCAACTCGCTGAGCTGCTCCAGCAGTTGTTCGACACCGATACCGCACAGCTGGAACTGCTCGAAGCCATCAGCAGCAGCGAACCATCGCCAATTGACGCCAGCATCACGGGCGACAAGCTGTACTTGAGTAACCGTGAAGAGGCCTATTCGGCGATTCAGTGCAGTGACAGCACCGTGCCGGTCGATCCCGCTGTGTACAGCCGGGCCGCGCCAGCGGCGGACGATGCGGTCCCGGACTTTGGCCGAATCTCCCTCTTCGACATGATGCCGTGCGCGTTCTGGCAAGGCCACGACGCCGACCGCTATACAGGTCCCTGGAACAGGCGAACCTCCGCGCCAATTCTGGTGCTGAACAACAGGAACGATCCCGCCACTCCGCTGGAAGGGGCCTACGAAGGTGCATCGGAGCTGTTCGAAGCCGGGGTGCTGGTAACCGAAGGCACGGGGCACACCAGCATGTATGTGATCAGTACCTGCACCGAGCGCGTCAAACGTGACTACTTGTTCTCGGGGGTGCTACCGCCCGCAGGAACGAGCTGCAGCCGAGACCGATCACCGTTCGACGCCAGCGAATGATCAGCGACCAATCGCTGGTAAAAAGTGCGCCCGAAGAGATTCGAACTCCCAACCTTCTGATCCGTAGTCAGATGCTCTATCCGTTGAGCTACGGGCGCCGTCTTCAGTTGTGTGTGGCTGACGTGTTGTCAACCGCAGCGGAGGCGAGAGGATTTGAACCTCCGGTCCCCTTTAAGGGGGACAACTCATTAGCAGTGAGTCCCATTCGGCCGCTCTGGCACGCCTCCTGAACCACCGATCGATGAGAGTACACATCGCGAACAGCTGATGGCAAAGCCTGACCGCGCTGCGGCCTAAACTTGGTCGGATGACCGCCCGCCTGCGTCCCGAGCTGGCCGACCTCCCGGCCTACACGCCGGGTCGGACGGTGCCCGGCGCCATCAAGCTGGCAAGTAACGAGACGGTGCACGGACCGCTCCCCGGGGTGCGAGACGCGATTGCGTCGGCGGCTGAAGCAATCAACCGGTACCCAGACAACGGGTACGTCCAGCTGCGGGAGGCATTGGCGAAGCACGTCGGCGGCGGCTTCACGCCAGCCCACATCGCTGTCGGATGCGGCTCGGTGAGTCTGTGCCAACAGTTGATTCAGATCACCTCGACGGTGGGCGACGAGGTGATCTTCGGTTGGCGAAGTTTCGAGGTGTATCCCCTCCAGGTGCGAGTGGCGGGTGCCAGGCCCATTCAGGTGCCGCTCACCGACCACACCTTCGACTTGAAAGCCATGCTGGGCGCTATCACCGAACGCACCCGCCTGATATTCGTGTGCAATCCGAACAATCCGACATCCACGGTCGTCGACCCCGATGAACTCGCCCGGTTCGTCAGGGCCGTGCCGCCAGATGTCCTCGTGGCAATTGACGAGGCCTACGTCGAGTACATCCGCGACGGCATGGTTCCCGACAGCCTCGGACTTGCTCGCGACCACAGCAATGTCGTTGTGCTGAGGACGTTTTCGAAAGCTTATGGGCTAGCGGGACTGCGGGTTGGCTACGCCGTTGGCGATCCTGCGGTGATCACCGCATTGGGGAAGGTTTATGTGCCGTTCACCGCGACCAGCGTTTCCCAGGCTGCAGCCATCGCCTCGCTAGATGCCGCTGAACAGCTGCTGGCCCGCACCGATGCGGTGGTCGCCGAACGCATCCGGGTCAGTGCGGCCCTTGCCGAGGTCGGCTATCCCATCCCGCCGTCGCAGGCCAATTTCGTGTGGCTGCCGTTGGCTGAACGCACCCTGGAATTCGTCGATAAGGCGGCCGACGCGCGGGTGTTGGTGAGGCCTTATGGGACTGACGGCGTTCGGGTGACCATCGGCGCCCGCGAGGAAAACGACGCGTTCTTGAGATTCGCCACCGAATGGATCAAGAGCGCGAATGGATGGCCCTGCCTGAACGGGGAAAGACCTGTGGACGCAGGGAGCGGCTAGCCTCGATAGCCATGAGCGATGCATACGAGTCCCTCGATATTGAGGTCAAGGACAACGTTGCCCAAGTCACGCTGATCGGCCCTGGCAAGGGCAATGCGATGGGCCCGGCGTTCTGGGCGGAGATGCCCGTGGTGTTCGCGGCACTCGACGCCGATCCCGAGGTCCGGGCCATCGTGCTGACGGGGGCGGGCCGCAATTTCAGTTATGGGCTGGATCTGCCCGCCATGGGCCATGTCTTGTCGGATCTGATGACGGGGGGCATGTCGGCCCGCCCGCGCTCGGAGTTCCATACCCAACTCAAAAGCATGCAGCAATCGATTACGGCTGTTGCCGATTGCCGCACCCCGACCATCGCCTCGGTACACGGTTGGTGCATCGGCGGCGGGGTGGATCTGATCAGTGCGGTGGACTTCCGTTACGCGAGTGCCGATGCGAAGTTCTCCGTGCGTGAAGTGAAACTCTCGATCGTGGCGGATGTCGGCAGCCTGGCCCGATTGCCGTACATCCTGTCCGACGGGCATCTTCGTGAGCTGGCGCTGACGGGTAAGGACATCGACGCCGCCCGGGCTGAGAAGATCGGGTTGGTCAACGATGTCTTTCCCGATGCTGATGCATCACTGGCTGCCGCGCATGCAACGGCCGCTGAGATCGCCGGCAATTCACCGCTGGTGGTCCGCGGCATCAAAGACGTCCTCGACGAGCAGCGCACCGCCGATGTTTCGGCCAGCCTGCGCTATGTGGCGGCCTGGAATTCGGCCTTCCTGCCGTCGAAGGATCTGACCGAAGGGCTGTCGGCGATGTTCGCCAAACGGAAGCCGGAATTCAGAGGCGAGTAGTCGCACAAAGAGCGGTGGCGGAGGGATTTGAACCCCCGGTCGGTGTTAGCCGACTCTCGCTTTCAAGGCGAGTGCATTAGGCCGCTCTGCCACGCCACCGCGGACCAGCGTAGCGGGTTAGGTGCGACCGAACTTGGGCGAGGACCCGTCGCCTTTGAGCGTGGCACTGATGCGCCGGCAGTTCTCCCCCATGGCGGCCATCTGGGGGCGAGAAAGCGGACCGAGGAAGCTCTCGCGAACGCCCTTCGCGTAGGTGAGCATCGCCTCGTCCACGATGCGGCGACCACTGTCGGTGATGCTGGCCAGCACACCCCGCCCGTCATCGGGGCTAGCTGTTCGCCGCACGAGCCCGGCGGTCTCCAATCGGCGGATCTGTCGGGTCACCCGACTCGGCTGTGACATCAGTTGCTCGGCGAGGTCGCCCATTCGTGCCGAACCGGTCTGTGAGTGGTCCAGGATTTCCAACAGGCGCACATCGACCAGGCTCAGTTTGTGCTGATCCATCAAGCTCCGATTCAGCGCTCCGTAAAGCCGAAGCGCCGCATCAAGAAAGTGTTGCCAGGCCCGTTGCTCGGCAATATCGAGGCCGGGCATCTCACTGGCAGTTCGCCCCGCAATCATGCCGCCCATGGCGCAATCGTAGGTGACCGGTCGCCACCGCGAGGTGGGAAATCCCAGGAGTAGCGTGAGCCGGATGCATGCCATCAAGATTGGCCCCGCGCCCGATCGATTGCTCTGGCAGGAAGTGCCCGGCGTGACGCCCGGGGGTGGCGAAGTCTTGATCAAAGTGGCTGCGGCTGGTGTCAATCGGGCGGACCTGTTGCAGGCAGCCGGAAAGTACCCGCCGCCGCCCGGGGCGAGTGACGTGCTCGGACTGGAGGTTTCCGGCGTCATCGCCGAAATCGGCCATGGAGTATCGGAATGGACTGTTGGACAACATGTTTGCGCTCTATTGACGGGCGGCGGCTATGCCGATCACGTCACTGTCCCGACTGGTCAGGTGATGCCAATCCCCGCCGGTGTCGGGCTACAGGACGCCGCGGGGCTGCCCGAAGTCGCGTGCACGGTGTGGTCGAACCTGGTGATGTCCGCGCATCTGGCCGTCGGCGAGGTTGTGCTTATTCAGGGCGGCGCCAGCGGTGTCGGTACTCATGCCATCCAAGTGGCGAGGGCGTTGGGCTGCACCGTCGCGGTGACGGCGGGATCGGCGGCCAAGCTTGAGCGGTGCGGGGAACTGGGTGCCGACATCTTGATCTGTTACCGGGATGAGGATTTCGTTGCGCGGGTGCAGGATGCGACCCAAGGTGCTGGCGCCGACGTGATCCTGGACATCATGGGAGCGGCTTATCTGGACCGCAATCTAGATGCCCTGGCGCCCGACGGTCGCTTGGTGATCATCGGAATGCAGGGCGGCGTTAAGGGCGAACTGCATGTCGGAAAACTCATCGGTAAGCGACTGCGTGTGATCGGTACGGCACTACGGGGCCGTCCGGCGCTAGGCCCCGGCGGCAAGAAGGCCATCGTTGAAGCCGTGGTCGAGTCGGTGTGGCCGATGATCGCGAAAGGCGCGGTGCGACCGGTGATTGGAGCCCGGTACCCGATCGAACAGGCGGCCGATGCGCACCGGGCTTTGGCATCTGGGGAAGTCGTCGGGAAGATACTGCTGACTATCGATTGACCGTCAGCCCAGCGACGCCAGAGTGCGGACCAAGTGGTCCACCTCGCCCGTCGTGCAGTAGTGGGCCAACCCGATCGTGACGGCGCCGCCGAAGTCGTTGACCCCGACCAGATCAAGAACCCGGGAGTCCGTGTTAGCCACCGCAAGAATGCCGTTGTCGGCCAGGCGTTGAACCACCCCGTCAGCCGGTATGCCGTTCACGGCAAAGCTGACCACCGGAATCTGTACTTCCGGTTGGCCGATGACCATCACCAATGGCAGGGAACGAAGCGAACCGGTCAGGTAACCGAATAGCCGGTTCAGGTATGACCCCGCGGAACGCATTGAGGTAGAAAGCCTTTCGCGTCTACCCCCGTCGGCCTCCTCGTCTAGGCCGGCCAGGTATTCAATACTGGCCACCACGCCCGCGAGCAGTCCATATTGATGCCCGCCCAGTTCCAGGCGCGCCGGCCCGGTCGCCTTCGGGTTAGTTGAGATTGAGCCGAAGCTATCGATCAGCGACGGATTGCGGAACACGAGCGCTCCGATCGGAGGCCCGCCCCAGGCTTCGGCGTTGAGCGCCACCACATCGGCCTCAACGTCCTGGATGTCCAGCAGTTGGTACGGCGCAGCACCTGAATGGTCGACGACCAGCACGCCGCCCACGTCGTGGACGAGTTTACTCACCGCCTTGATGTCAGTCACCGTGCCGACGGTGGACGATGCCGACGGCATCGCGACAATTCGGGTCGGCGGCGTGATCAGGCTCTCCCACTGCCAGGTGGGCAGTTCACAAGTTTCGATATCGACTTCAGCCCATTTGATCTTCGCGCCGTAGCGATCCGCGGCGCGCAGCCACGGGTCGATGTTGGCCGCGTCGTCGAGCCGGCTGACCACGACCTCGCTGCCAAGTCCGGCGCGCGTCGAGGCGGTGTCAGCGAGGGCAGCCAGCAGAATCGAGCGGTCCGCACCAAGAACCACGCCAGCGGGGTCGCCGTTGACTAGATCGGCGACGGCCTCGCGGGCCGCCTCGAGCAAGGCCTGACTGCGCCGCGCGGCCGGGTGCGGACTGGAAATGTTGGCGGTTGACCCGCGAAATGCGGTGGACACCGAGGTAGCCACCGACGCCGGGACCAACATGCCGGCGCGTGCATCGAATCGCGTCCAGCCGTCGCCCAACGCGGGGTGCAGGCCACGCACCCTGGCGACGTCGAATGCCATGCCAGCCCACCTCTGAGTGTCCGTGAATTGCGAGTCCATCAGCGAACGAACACACCCGACCCGGACGAGCGCAAACGGGTGGGTGCTCCTGGGCAGCCATACTAGTCCAGTGAATTTCGGGTTCGGAGTCCTTGCAGCGGTCTTGTTGCTGACCGTCCCGGGAACCTTGGTTGGGCTGGCCGGGCGGTTGCGCTGGCCGGTGGCGATCGCGGTGGGGCCGGTGCTGACATACGGCGTCGTCGGCCTGGCCATCATCCCGTTCGGCGCGCTCGGCATCCGATGGAACGCGCTGACCGCCGGGTTAGCGCTGTTAGCTGTGATCGGTGCGGTGCTCGGATTGCGGAAGCTTCTCGCTCGGTTCGACGACGGCACCGCCTTGGCGCGCGGGGTGTCGGTACTCCCGGCGCTCACTGCCGCTGCCGGTGTGGTGTTCGGGGCGGCGGCTATTGGCTATGCGGCCTGGCGGGGGATGCCGCACTGGCAGTCGATCCCGAGCACCTGGGATTCGGTATGGCACGCCAACACAGTGCGCTGGATTCTCGACACCGGCCAGGCGTCGTCAACGCATATGGGTGAGCTGCGCAATGTCGAGACTCACGAGGCGCTGTACTACCCGTCGGCGTTCCACGCGGTGGCGGCTGTTCTGGCTCAGCTGACCGGAGCCGCGCCCACGACCGCCTACACGTTGAGTTCGTTGGCTGCGGCGGTCTGGTTGTTCCCGGTCAGCGCCGCATTACTCACCTGGCAGGTGCTGCGTTGCGGCGGGTCGAGTGCGCGCTGGAGTGAACAGCGCATCGCGGGCGCTGCCGCCACGGCAGCGGCGCTGTCGGCGTCATTTACCGCCGTGCCCTACGTGGAGTTCGATACCGCCTCGATGCCCAACATGGCGGCATACGGAGTCGCGGTGCCTGCCGTCGTGTTGATCGCGTCATCGGTTCGGCATCGGAGTCGCATCCCCTTGGCGGTACTGGCCCTGATTGGTGTGTTCTCGGTACACATCACCGGCGGGGTGATCGTGGTCGTGTTCGTGGCGGCCTGGTGGTTGTTGGATGCGCTGCCCCGACCCATTCTGGGGCGGGCCCGAGACTTCGCCACGCTGGCCGTCATCGCCGTAGCCAGCCTCGTGGTGCTGCTGCCGCAATTCCTAGGTGTGCTGCAACAGGCGGAGATCATCGCCGGGCACGCATTCGTCACACACCAGGGCCGGAAGCGAACGCTGTTCAACGCGATCGTGCAACACACCCGTCACCTCAACGACTATCCGATCCAGAACGCCCTGATTCTGCTGGCGGCCGTTGGATTTGTGCTCCTGCTGATCAAGCGGATCTGGTGGCCGGCTGCGGTATGGCTGTTGTTGATCGTCTCGATCTTGCACTCCGGGGCACCGTTCGGCGGGCCGCTCGGCACGCTTATCGGGAAGTTCAGCGACCTGTTCTACAGCGACCCGCGCCGGCTGTCGGCGGTCGTGACGATGCTGCTGACGACGATGGCAGGTGTCGCGCTGTTCGCGCTGTCGTTGCTCGTTGTCGCGACTGCCCGACGGCTCATCCGGAGGCTCTCGATGCACGAGCCGGATCGGCCATTCTGGATCGCCGCCACAGCGGTGCTGATTGCCGCGGTCAGCTTCGTACTGACGTGGCACTACTTTCCCCGGCACCGTCACTTGATCGGCGAAAAGTACGACCAGGTGATGGTCGATGACAAGGACTTACAGGCGATGGCCTACCTCGCCGCCCTGCCCGGTGCCCGCGACACGTTGATCGGCGATGCGAACGTCGATGGCACCGCCTGGATGTACGCAGTAGCCGGATTGCACCCGCTCTGGACGCATTACGACTATCCGGTGCAGCAGGGGCCGGGCTATCACCGCTTCATCTTCTGGGCCTACGCCGACAACGCCGACAACGATCCCCGGGTGGCTGAGGCGGTTAAGGCGCTGAATATCCGCTACGTGCTCACCAGTACCCCGGTGGTTCGCGGATTCGTCATGCCGGACGGGTTAGTGTCACTAGACCAGTCGAAGTCGTGGGCAAAGATCTACGACAATGGCGAAGCCCGCATCTACGAGTGGCGCAGATCCGATCACGGGATACCCAATCAGCACGGGACATAAGGGGAGCATGGGACATGAGGGAATGCCTGAGGCATGACGACCGACGCTGACGACGACAACATCGAGATCATCAGCAGCAGTGACTCCGCGTTGGAAGGCGATGGCGACGGCCAGCGCTCGGTGGTGGAGCTTGTGCAACAGCCGGCCAAGGTGATGCGGATCGGCACCATGATCAAGCAGCTACTCGAAGAGGTGCGGGCGGCTCCGCTGGACGACGCCAGTCGCAGCAGGTTGCGCGAAATCCACGCCACGAGCATCCGGGAGTTGGAAGACGGGCTGGCCCCCGAGCTGCGCGACGAACTGGAGCGCCTGGCGCTCCCGTTCACCGAAGACACGGTGCCGTCCGACGCCGAACTGCGTATAGCGCAGGCGCAGTTGGTCGGCTGGCTGGAAGGGTTGTTTCACGGCATCCAGACCGCACTGTTCGCCCAGCAGATGGCGGCCCGTGCGCAGCTGGAACACATGCGACAGGGTGCACTGCCGCCGGGCCTGGCCGAGCAGGGCTCTCCGATGAGCCCCGGTGCCGGCACCGGGCAGTACCTCTAGCCGAGAACGCCTGTGCCAAACACCGATCCCTATCTTGAGACCCGCGATGCCTGGGTCGAGTTCCCGATCTTCGATGCGAAGGCTCGTTCGCTGAAGAAGACGTTCCTGGGTAAGGCCGGCGGGGCCATCGGTCGCAACACCGAAAACGTAGTGGTCATCGAGGCGCTGCGGGACATCACCATGACGCTGAACATGGGTGATCGAGTGGGGCTGGTCGGACACAACGGGGCAGGCAAATCCACTCTGCTGCGGCTACTTTCCGGCATCTACGAACCGACGCGGGGCTCGGCGACTGTGCGCGGGCGGGTCGCACCGGTCTTCGACCTGGGCGTGGGGATGGACCCGGAGATCTCCGGCTACGAGAACATCATCATCCGCGGACTGTTCCTGGGTCAGACCCGCAAGCAGATGCAGGCCAAGGTCGATGAGATAGCGGACTTCACCGAACTAGGTGAGTACCTGTCGATGCCGCTGCGCACCTACTCCACCGGTATGCGGGTGCGATTGGCGATGGGTGTGGTCACCAGCATCGACCCAGAGATCCTCTTGCTCGATGAAGGCATTGGAGCCGTCGATGCGGAGTTCCTGAAGAAGGCGCAGTCGAGACTACAGAGCCTGGTCGAGCGGTCCGGGATCTTGGTGTTCGCCAGCCACTCCAACGAATTCCTGGCCCGGCTCTGCAAGACGGCGATGTGGATCGACCACGGCACCATCAGGCTCGCCGGTGGCATCGAAGAAGTGGTGCGCGCCTACGAGGGTGAAGACGCGGCACGGCATGTACGCGAGGTACTGGATGAGCACGCAGGCGATTGGTCGCAGTCGTGACGGAGGCGGTCTGCGCCGTCGTCGTCACCCACCGCCGTCCGGATGACCTGGCCAAGTCGCTGGAGGTGGTGAGCACCCAGACACGCAGGGTCGATCACCTCATCGTGGTCGACAACGACTTCGGGACCGCAGTCGGGACTGACGAGGGCGATCGGGTTCGCGATCTGGTTGAAGGTCAGCCGGTACCGACGACCTACCTGGGATCGCGCCGAAATCTCGGTGGCGCAGGCGGATTCGCGCTGGGCATGCTACATGCGCTCGCCCTTGGGGCGGACTGGGTGTGGTTGGCCGATGATGACGGGCGTCCGCAGGACGCGGACGTGCTGGACACGTTGCTGTCCTGCGCGAAGCGGCACAACCTGGCTGAGGTGTCGCCGATGGTGTGCGACCTCGACGATCCTGACCGCCTTGCCTTCCCGCTACGGCGAGGGTTGGCATGGCGTCGTCGGGTCGACGAACTCCGTACTGAAGGTGCGGGTCAAGACTTGCTGCCCGGCATCACCTCACTCTTCAATGGCGCGCTATTCCGGTCGGAAACTATTGTCGCAGTTGGTGTTCCGGACCTTCGGTTGTTCGTTCGCGGTGATGAGGTTGAACTGCACCGTCGACTGGTGCGCAGCGGCCTGCCGTTCGGCACCTGCCTGGATGCGATCTACCTGCATCCGTGCGGCGCCGAAGAGTTCAAGCCGATCCTCGGCGGCCGGATGCATACCCAGTATCCCGAGGATCCGGTTAAGCGGTTCTACACCTATCGCAACCGCGGCTATGTGTTGGCGCAGCCCGGTCTGCGCAAACTGTTGCCCCAGGAATGGCTGCGGTTCGGGTGGTACTTCCTGGTGACCCGCCGCGATTCGGCTGGCCTGCGGGAGTGGATCAGATTGCGGCGTCTGGGCCGCCGCGAGCAATTCGGACCGCCAGACCATAGCCAGGAGCAGCCGTGACATTCACCGACGCCGCCGCCCAATCCAAGACCTTCAGGCGCGCCTGGGCCGATCTCATCGACGGCTTCGGTAAGCGGGAGTTATGGCTGCACTTGGGCTGGCAGGACATCAAACAGAAATACCGCCGTTCGGTGCTCGGCCCGTTCTGGATCACCATTGCCACCGGGGTGACCGCGATCGCGATGGGTGGTTTGTACTCCAAGCTCTTTCATCTGGAGCTTTCTGAGCACCTGCCCTATGTGACCCTGGGATTGATCATCTGGAACATGATCAATGCTTCGATCATCGAAGGTGCGGACGTCTTCATCGCAAATGAAGGGTTGATTAAGCAGCTGCCCACCCCGTTGAGCGTGCATGTGTACCGGCTGGTGTGGCGGCAGATGATTCTGTTCGCGCACAATATCGTCATCTACGTGGTGATCGCGATCATCTTCCCCAAAACGTGGTCTTGGGCTGATCTTTCGGTGCTCCCAGCGCTGCTATTGATCATGCTCAACTGCGTATGGGTGTCGATCTGCTTCGGGATCCTGGCCACCCGCTACCGGGATATCAGCCCTTTGCTGTTCTCCCTGGTGCAGCTGCTTTTCTTCATGACGCCAATCATCTGGAACGCCAACACGTTACGACAGCAAGGCGCCGGCCGGTGGGCCAAAGTCATCGAACTCAATCCGCTGCTTCATTACCTGGACATCCTGCGGGCACCACTATTGGGTGATCCGCAGGAACTGCGGCACTGGATGGTCGTGGGAATTCTGACCGTGATCGGCTGGCTGCTCGCCG
Organism: Mycobacterium sp.; assembly: GCA_965279745.1. Taxonomy (GTDB): domain Bacteria; phylum Actinomycetota; class Actinomycetes; order Mycobacteriales; family Mycobacteriaceae; genus Mycobacterium. Next base: position 3,034,285 of record OZ257262.1, on the reverse strand, counting down.
CGCTGGCGATGCGGCAGTACCGGGCCCGGGTACCGTACTGGGTCTAGCCCAGATGGCTTAGACCGCCGTCGCCAGGTAGCAGGCGCAGGATGCGTTCTTTGTGAGCGAGATCGACGGAAGCAAGACCGTGCAGGATTCCTGCATCGGCATCGGGAACGAGAAGCCGTCCGAACCCATCTCCACGATCTCTCCGTCCATCGCGACGAGGCGCTGGCCGTCCCGATCGACGTCACGGACCTGCCAGACGCGCACGACGCCGTAGGACGAGGCGTCATCGAAGTTGATGTTGAGCCGCACCGGCGTTGCCGGGCTGTCGTCCAGCGCCGACCGGATGGCGGCCAAGTCAGCAGCCCGTGCGCTCACTTCTGCGCAGCGATCGAGATTGATCTGAACGTTGGGCTCGCTAGACGGAGGGGCAATCACATCTGTCAACAGCACTGGTTGCATTTGAGGACCTCCGTGACGCGGTTTGTGGTTACCGCAGTAGTTTGCACCCTTGTGAGACCGAGTGTGTGCACGGTTGTGGACAAATGCACTGTGGGACACGTTTTCTCAGGAGATTCTTCAGGAGTCCATGGCCGGAGCTCAGTGTTCGGGGCAAACTCGGCCGGTTTGAGCGAGTGAGTTGTCAGTCCGCCGCCGATTTCACTTTGACAGCGCCGCCCATTCGGCCCTGAGATTCTCCTGAGCGTTTGCTTCCCACAACCGGCGAGCGGTTTCGGTGCGAAAGACGCCGGGGCCATCAAGAAACTGCTTGACGACCCGGAGCCGGCCCTTGCGGAATGCCTCCTCGGGGACGTGTGCGTACTCCGCTCGGATGGCTGCCGTGTTCAGAACGTAGTTTTCGCGCTCGATCGCCAGAGGTGCCAGATCGGCGTCGGAAAGGACTTCGCCGTTCCGATCGCCTGGCTTCGGATTGTGACTGGTCGTCATCCGGACCAGGCGTGCCACTTCGTCAACCAGATCAGGTGCTAAGCCCAGCCGGGACAAATCCTGCTCTGCGCGGCAGGCGCTGCGTTCTTCGTCATCGGGAAGGCCCTGATACACGGCGTCGTGGTACCACGCTGCCAGCCGGACGGCGTCAGCGTCGTCGGCGTAGTCGGCCAGCTCGTCCACGTGCTCGAGGATGTCCCGCAGGTGTGTGGTCGCGTGATAGCGCCGGTGTGGTTCAGACCAGGAGGCGAGCAGGTCGTCGCCCACTGCGGCCGCATCGGGTTCGGCGGTGTGCCGGGCGAGCAGTGCTGCCCAGGCATTAACCAGATCCTGCACCCCTTCATCGTGCCCGTAAGCTTCCCGCGATGCCCGAAATCGCCCCAACGACACCACTGAGTCTTAAAACGCAGGCTCTGCGGTTCATCGTGACCGGTGGACTGTCGGCGATAGTGGACTTCGGTTTGTATGTGCTGCTGTACAAGCTCTTCGGGGTTCAGGTCGACCTCGCCAAAGCCGTCAGCTTCGTGGCGGGCACCAGCACTGCCTACCTGATCAATCGACGCTGGACGTTCCAGGCGTCCCCGAGTCGGAGCCGCTTCATCGCGGTGATGGTGCTGTACGCGCTGACGTTCGTTGTCCAGGTCGGGCTGAATCACTTGAGCCTGCAGTTGATGGGCTATCGGCCTTGGGCGATTCCGGTCGCATTCGTGATCGCGCAAGGCACTGCGACGGTGATCAACTTCGTCGTCCAGCGGGTGTGGATTTTCCGCTTGCGGTAGCGCCGGGAGCAGGCACGGTACCCTCGTCCGGATGTCTGGAACCACGACCAAGCGACTGCTCAGCGGGTGGGGACGCACTGCGCCCACTGTGGCCGAGGTGCTGTCGACCCCCGACGTCGACGAGATTGCGAAGGCCGTCGCGTTAGCTGCCGACGGCAGGCACCGCGGCGTGATCGCCCGAGGGCTGGGCCGCTCCTATGGGGACAACGCCCAGAACGGTGGCGGGCTCGTCATCGATATGACGGCGCTGAACCGGATCCACTCCATCGACTCCGACAGCCGGATTGTCGATGTCGACGGCGGAGTCAGCCTCGATCAGTTGATGAAGGCCGCGCTGCCCTGCGGGCTGTGGGTGCCGGTGTTGCCGGGAACCCGACAGGTCACTGTCGGGGGCGCTATCGCCTGCGACATTCACGGAAAGAACCATCACAGCGCCGGCAGTTTCGGCAACTATGTGCGTTCCATGGAGTTGCTCACCGCGGACGGTCGGGTCCACACCCTGACCCCAGCTGGTGAGACGGCTGAACTGTTTTGGGCCACTGTCGGTGGCAACGGGCTGACCGGAATCATCGTGCGCGCCAAGATCGAGATGACGCCGACCGAGACGGCCTACTTCATCGCCGACGGTGATGTGACCGCCGGACTGGACGAGACGATCGCGCTGCACAGCGACGGTAGCGAAGCCAACTACACCTACTCGAGTGCCTGGTTCGATGCGATCAGCTCACCACCGAAACTCGGTCGTGCAGCGGTGTCCCGCGGATCGCTGGCCCGGCTGGACCAGTTACCCAAGAAGTTACAGAGCAATCCGCTGAAATTCGATGCGCCGCAACTACTCACGTTCCCGGACGTGTTCCCCAACGGACTGGCCAACAAATACACGTTCGGCCCGATCGGCGAACTGTGGTACCGGAAGTCCGGAACATACCGCGACAAGGTTCAGAATCTGACGCAGTTCTATCACCCGCTGGATATGTTCGGTGAATGGAACCGGGCGTACGGTCCTGCGGGTTTCCTGCAATACCAGTTCGTTGTTCCGACAGAAGCTGTAGCGGAATTCAAAGCGATCATCGTCGACATTCAGCGGTCCGGGCACTACACATTTCTCAATGTTTTCAAGCTCTTCGGACCGGGAAACCAAGCGCCGCTAAGCTTCCCGATCCCGGGCTGGAACGTCTGTGTGGACTTCCCCATCAAAGCCGGGCTCAATCAGTTCGTCACCGAACTGGACCGCCGCGTGTTGCAGTTCGGCGGGAGGCTTTACACCGCCAAGGACTCTCGCACCACCGCCGAGACTTTCCACGCCATGTATCCACGAATCGAAGAGTGGATCGCAGTGCGCCGGAAGGTTGATCCCCTGGGTGTCTTCGCATCCGACATGGCCCGACGTTTGGAGTTGTTGTAATGGTGCTCGACGCAGTGGGTAATCCCCAGACGATTCTCCTACTGGGCGGAACATCCGAGATCGGACTGGCGATCTGTGAACGCTACCTGCGTGATGCGTCGGCCCGAATTGTGTTGGCTGCCTTGCCTGATGACCCGGGACGCGATGACGCCGTCGCGCAGATGACTGCCGCCGGAGCCAAATCGGTTGAACTCATCGATTTCGATGCGGTCGACACCACGAGCCATCCGGCAGTGATCGATGCGGCGTTCGGCAGCGGAGACGTCGATGTTGCTGTCGTCGCGTTCGGCTTACTCGGTGATGCCGAAGAGCTGTGGAAGGACCAGCGCAAGGCGGTACAGATCGCTGAAATCAACTACACCGCAGCAGTTTCAGTGGGTGTGTTACTGGGCGAGAAGATGCGTGCGCAGGGCTTTGGTCGGATCATCGCCATGAGTTCGGCGGCGGGCGAGCGGGTACGCCGATCCAACTTCGTCTACGGCTCCACGAAAGCCGGGCTCGACGGCTTCTACCTCGGACTCGGTGAAGCATTGCGTGAATACGGTGTTCGCGTGCTCGTCATCCGCCCCGGACAGGTCCGTACCCGGATGAGCGCGCACGTCAAAGAAGCGCCGATGACAGTAGACAAGGAATACGTGGCGAACCTCGCTGTCACGGCGTCGGCCAAGGGCAAGGAATTAGTCTGGGCGCCAGGCGCTTTCCGCTACGTCATGATGGTGCTGCGTCACATTCCGCGGCCCATCTTCCGCAAGCTGCCGATCTAGGCACACGTTGATGCGCCGATTGGGCCTGGACGCCGTTGTCGCAGTGCTGATTGCGGTAGTGGTATCCGTGGTGTCGCTGGCCGCGATCTCGCGAGTTGACTGGCCGGCATTCCCGTCGTCCAACCAACTGCATGCCCTGACCACGGTGGGGCAGGTTGCTTGTCTGCTGGCGCTTGTCGGAGTGGCGTTCCTGTGGCGGCGAGGTTGCCTCGCCACGGCGAGAATCGCTGCTGCTGCACTCTTGTCGGCCTTTACCGTGGTCACGCTGGGGATGCCGCTCGGTGCGACCAAGCTCTATCTCTTCGGTGTCTCGGTGGATCAGCAGTTCCGCACTGAGTATCTGACTCGGCTGACGGACAGCCCGGCGCTGCGCGACATGACCTATGCCGGCTTGCCGCCCTTCTATCCGCCGGGCTGGTTCTGGATCGGTGGCCGCGCTGCCGCCATGACGGGGATGCCGGCGTGGGAGATTTTCAAGCCCTGGGCGATCACCTCGATAGCGATCGCGGTGGTGCTGGCCATGGTGTTGTGGTCGGCGCTGATCAGATTTGAGTATGCGCTGATCGTCACCACTGCCACCACTGCGGTCGTGCTGGCCTACAGCTCTTCGGAGCCGTACAGCGCGATGATTAGCGTCCTCATCCCGCCGGTCCTGGTGCTGGCGTGGTCCGGGCTGCGAGGCGGCTCTCGGAAAGGTGGTTGGGGGGCGGTAGCCGGGGTCGGCGTATTCCTCGGCATCTCTGCCACCTTCTACACGCTGCTGCTGGCCTACACCGCCTTCACGGTGGTTGTGATGGCCGTCGTGGTGGTGATCGCGCGGCGGAGCTGGGAGCCGCTGCTGCGGCTCACGGTGATTGCGGTGATCGCTATGGCGCTTGGCGCGATCACGTGGCTGCCATTCCTGCTCCGCGCCGCGCACGAACCCGTCAGCGATACCGGCACCGCGCAGCATTACCTTCCGGCCGACAGCGCAGTGCTGACATTCCCGATGCTGCAGTTCACTTTGCTCGGCGCGTTGTGCATGCTCGGTACCTGGTGGCTGGTGTGGCGAGCCCGGACTTCCGGCGGGCAGGAGCGAAGCGACCCGGGAATCGGTTCAGTGCGTGCCGCTGCGCTCGGTATTGCGGTCCTGTCGATGTATGCCTGGTCGCTGCTGTCGATGCTGACAACTTTGGCCGGCACCACGCTGCTCTCCTTTCGGCTGCAGCCCACCCTGACGGCTTTACTTGCGGCCGCGGGGGCGTTCGGGTTCATCGAAGTCAGCTTGGCAGTGGCGGCGCGGACGAGTCGCCGCATGATTCCGGTGGCCGCCGCGATCGGACTCATCGGCGCGATCGGATTCAGCCAGGACATCCCCGAAGTCCTAGGCCCCGATCTCAACGTTGCCTACACCGACACTGACGGCAACGGCCAGCGCGGTGACCGCAGGCCGCCCGGGGCGGAGAAGTACTACCCCGAAATCGACGCCGCCATCCGGAACGCCAGCGGCGCAGCCAGGGATGACACCGTCGTGCTGACCGCCGACTACAGCTTCCTGGCGTTCTATCCGTACCTGGGTTTCCAGGGCCTGACGCCGCACTACGCGAACCCACTGGCGCAGTTCGAAAAACGTGCGGAGGCCATCAAGAGTTGGTCTGACCTGAAGACCGCTGATCAGTTCGTCAAGGCGCTCGACGCGTTGCCGTGGCAGGCGCCGACGGTGTTCTTAATGAGACGCGGCGCTTCGGCCGATTCCACCGGCGCCTACTCGCTACGCCTCGCCGAGGACGTCTACCCCAACCAACCCAACGTGCGTCGCTACACCGTCGACCTCGACGCGAATCTGTTCGCAGGACCGCACTTCACGCTGAAGACCATCGGACCGTTCGTTCTGGCCATCCGGAACAACCACTGATGCAACCCGGCCGCCAATTACCATCTAGCACCGTGAACGAGAAGCGGGCCGACTATCGAACCGCTCGGCTGGTTGCCGTTGTCGCCGGCCTGCTGGGCATGGGGCTTGCGATTCTGACGCCACTGCTGCCGGTGAAGCAGACCACGGCGCAGCTCAATTGGCCACAGAATGGGGTGCTCGACAGCGTTACGGCTCCGCTCATCGGCTATGTCGCAACGGATCTGCAGATCACCATCCCGTGCCGCGCGGCAGCCGGTCTAGTCGGTGACCGCACCGTATTGCTCTCGACGGTGCCCAAGCAAGCGCCGAAGGCCGTCGATCGTGGGCTGCTGATCCAGCGCGCCAACGATGACCTGGTCCTGGTTGTGCGCAACACCCCCGTTGTTGTGGCCCCGTTGAAACAGGTATTGAGTCCGGCCTGCCAAAAGATCACCTTCACCGCACACGCAGACAAGGTGGCCGGCGAGTTCATCGGCCTCACGAAAGGGTCAGACAGCGACGATCCCGGTGCTGCGCTGCGCGGCGAGCGCGGCGGCTACGACTTCCGCCCGCAGATCGTCGGCGTGTTCACCGACCTGTCCGGCCCCGCTCCGCCGGGCCTCAGCTTCGCGGCCACCGTCGACACCCGGTATAGCAGCGCGCCCACGCTGATCAAGATCGTGGCGATGGTGTTGGGCGTGGTGCTGACCGTTGTCGCGTTGATCGCCCTGCATGTCCTCGACACTGCCGACGGGATGCGCCATCGTAGGTTCCTTCCGGCCCGCTGGTGGTCGCTGTCGCCGCTCGACGGCCTGGTGCTGGCGGTGCTGGTGTGGTGGCACTTCGTGGGCGCCAATACGTCCGACGACGGCTACATCCTGACCATGGCCAGAGTCTCCGAGCATGCCGGTTACATGGCGAACTACTACCGCTGGTTCGGCACCCCCGAAGCGCCCTTCGGCTGGTACTACGACCTGCTGGCGTTATGGGCGCACGTCAGCACCGCCAGCATCTGGATGCGGCTACCCACACTGCTGATGGCCCTGGCGTGCTGGTGGATCATCAGCCGCGAAGTGATCCCCCGGCTAGGCAATGCCGTCAAGAGCAGTCGCGCCGCCGCCTGGACCGCTGCAGGCATGTTCCTGGCCTTCTGGCTGCCGCTCAACAACGGGCTGCGACCAGAGCCGATCATCGCGCTGGGAATTTTGTTGACCTGGTGTTCCGTCGAGCGCGGCGTCGCGACCAGCAGGCTGCTGCCGGTCGCCGTGGCATGCATCGTCGGTGCCCTGACCCTCTTCTCCGGACCGACCGGCATCGCGTCGATCGGCGCGTTGTTGGTGTCCATCGGCCCGCTGCGCACGATCTTGCAGCGACGCTCCCGGCAGTTCGGTCTGCTGCCACTGCTCGCGCCGATCATGGCGGCCGTCACGGTGACACTCATCCTGATTTTCCGCGATCAGACCCTGGTCGGCGAGATCCAGGCGAACATGCTGAAATCAGCCGTCGGGCCGAGCCTGAGTTGGTTTGACGAACATCTCCGTTACGAGCGGCTGTTCATGGCCAGCCCGGACGGCTCGATCGCGCGCCGGTTCGCCGTGTTGGCATTGCTTGTCGCGCTCGCGGTGTCGGTGGCGATGATGTTGCGGCGCGGCCATATTCCTGGCACGGCGGCCGGACCCAGCCGCCGCATCATCGGGATCACCATCATTTCGTTCATCGCGATGATGTTCACCCCGACGAAGTGGACCCATCACTTCGGTGTCTTCGCCGGCTTGGCCGGGTCGCTGGGTGCGCTTGCGGCAGTGGCCGTTACCGCTCACGTGCTCCGGTCTCGCCGAAATCGCACGGTGTTCGCAGCGGTGGTGCTCTTCGTGACGGCGCTGTCCTTCGCCAGCGTGAACGGTTGGTGGTATGTCTCCAATTTCGGTGTGCCGTGGTCGAATCAGTTCCCTGAATGGCATTTCGGCTTCACCACCTTGTTGCTGGGACTGACGGTCGTCACACTGATTTCGGCGGCGTGGTTCCACTTCTCTGGACGCGATAACGGAAATTCAGCCAGACGCCGTTGGTGGTCGAGGTTCGTTGGGTCGCCGTTGGCGGTCGCCGCTTGGTTGTTGGTCTTGTTCGAGGTGCTGTCGCTCACCCTGGCCACCACCGATCAGTACCCGGCCTGGTCGGTGGGCCGCTCGAACTTGGAGGCACTCACCGGCAAGACCTGCGGGATGGCCGACGACGTACTGGTCGAGCAAGACCCCAACATCGGGTTGTTGATCCCGATCGGGGTGTCGATCGGTGACGGTCTCGGATCGGGAACGGCAGAAGGCTTCCGGCCCAACGGTATTCCCGCCGATGTGTCGGCTGATCCGGTGATGGAACCACCGGGCGGCGGCAATTTCGTCGACGACGACGGCATGATCACCGGCAGCGAGGCAGGCACTGAAGGCGGGACGACCACCGTCGCAGGAGTGAATGGATCCAAGGCCCGGCTGCCGTACAACCTGGACCCGGCTCGCACTCCGGTGATGGGCAGCTGGCATTCCGGTGTCCAGCGCCCGGCAACGCTGCGCTCGGCGTGGTACCGGCTGCCCGCCGATTGGCAGCAGCGCCGCCAGACCTCGCCGCTGCTGGTGGTATCGGCTGCGGGCCGATTCGACCAGGGCGAAGTGCAGGTCCAGTGGGCGAACGATAAGGAAGCTGCTGAGAACAAGCCCGCCGGTGCAATCGGATTCGCCGACGTCGGTGCCGCACCGGCGTGGCGCAATCTGCGTGCACCGCTGGCGGCTATCCCTGGCAGCGCCACCCAGATCCGGATCATCGCCAAAGACGACGACCTGTCTCCACACCATTGGATTGGGATCACCCCACCCCGAATCCCCGATGTCCGCACATTGCAGCAGGTTGTCGGCTCTCAGCAGCCGGTTCTGCTGGACTGGCTGGTGGGCTTGGCGTTTCCGTGTCAGCGGCCGTTCGGCCATCAGAACGGTGTGATCGAGCCGCCGAAATGGCGGATTCTGCCTGACCGGTTCGGTGCGGAAGCGAATTCACCGGTGATGGACAACATTGGTGGCGGTCCGCTGGGTATCAGCGAACTGTTGTTCCGGGCCGGCACTGTGCCGACTTATCTCAAGGACGACTGGTTCCGGGATTGGGGCGCCTTGCAGCGACTCGAACCGTTCTACCCGCGCGCGGAGCCCGCGCGACTCGACCTGGGGACGGCCACCCGCAGTGGGTGGTGGAGTCCAGCGCCGCTGCGGCCGACCTAGGCCGTCGAGCCTGTAATTCCGCAGGGAAAGTGCGAGTACAGGCCTGCGGATTTACAGGCTCGAGGCGGCAGGGTGCAGGCGACGACCCGCATGGCTCCGCGACCGGCATTGTCACGTCGCCTAACATCGACCCTCGTGCCCAGCGACAGATCCGAATCCGCCCGGGTCGCCCGTCTCGTCGCTGTTCTGGCCGGCCTCGCCGGCGTGCTGTTGTGCACCCTGACGCCCCTGTTGCCGGTCAAACAGACAACGGCCACGATCCTGTGGCCCCAGGGCGCCGGCCCTGACGGTCTGGTCAGCAATATCACCGCGCCGCTGGTATCCGGAGCTCCGAAGTCGCTTGACGCCACCATTCCGTGCGTGGCGATGGCCAAGCTGCCTGCCGCGGGTGGACTGGTCTTCTCCACTATCCCCCCGGCGGGCATCGACGCCAGCCGAAACGGCTTGTTCGTGCGAGCCAACGCCGACACCGTCGTCGTTGCATTCCGTGACACGGTCGCGGCCGTCGCGCCGCGGGCAGCCATCAATGCCGGCGGGTGCAGCGCGCTGCACCTCTGGGCGGGCCCGACTGGTGTCGGCGCAGATTTCGTCGGCATACCGGGTGCCACTGGCACTGTGGCGCCGGAGAAGAAGCCCCAAGTTGCTGGCATCTTTACCGAGTTGCGCGTTCCCCAGGGTGCGGGCTTGTCGGCCCGCATCGACATCGACACCCGGTTCATCACCACACCCACAACGCTCAAACTCGTCGCGATGCTGCTGGGCGTTGTTTGCGTGGTGGCCTCGATTGCTGCGTTGGGAGTGCTCGATCGGACTGATGGACGACGAGCTCGCCACAGCTGGCGACGCCTGTTCAGGGTTGGGCCCGCTCGCTGGCTGGCCGATGTCGCAGTGATCGGAACCCTGCTGCTGTGGCATGTCATCGGCGCCATCTCATCGGATGACGGCTACAACCTCACCATCGCCCGGGTGTCCGGCGAGGCCGGCTACACCGCCAATTACTTCCGGTACTTCGGAGCGACTGAGGCACCGTTCGACTGGTATCAATCCGTGTTGGCCCACCTCGCGGAGTTCAGCACAGCCGGAGTGTGGATGCGATTGCCAGCCACTCTGGCCGGCATCGCGACCTGGCTCATCATCAGCCGTTGGGCGCTGCAGCGGCTGGGGCCAGGAAGCCGCGGCCTGGCTGCCAACTGGGTTGCCGTCTGGACTGCTGGGGCGGTCTTCGTTGCCGCCTGGCTGCCCTTCAACAACGGACTGCGGCCCGAACCGCTGATCGCCTTCGGCGTGATGGCGGTCTGGATGCTGGTGGAATTGTCGATCGGCACGCGTCGTTTGCTGCCGGCCGCCGTCGCGATCGTCGTCGCCGTCTTCAGTGTCACGCTGGCCCCGCAAGGCATCGTCGCGCTTGCGCCGTTGCTCGTCGGCGCTCGCGGTATAGCCCAGATCATCAAACGGCGGCGCACTCGGCTCGCAACGCTGGCCCCGCTGGCGGCAGCGCTGTCGCTGATCTTTGTGGTTGTATTCCGCGACCAAACCGCGGCCACGGTGGCCGAGTCCGCCCGGATCAAATACGTCGTGGGCCCGACGATCGCCTGGTATCAGGACTTCCTGCGGTACTACTTCCTGACTGTCGAAGACAACGTCGAGAGTTCGCTGACCCGTCGCTTCGCGGTGCTGGCAATGCTGCTCTGCCTGTTCGGCACGCTGACGGTGCTACTGCGGCGCGGCAGACTGCCAGGCGCCGCTACCGGGCCGGTGTGGCGGCTCATCGGCAGCACGGCTATCGGGCTGCTGCTACTCACTTTCACGCCGACCAAGTGGGCCGTCCAGTTCGGCGTCTTCGCCGGGCTCGCGGGCGCGCTGGGCGCAGTCACTGCGTTTGCCGTCGCCCGGGTTGGCTTGCACAGCAGACGAAACCTGGCGCTCTACGTCACTGCACTGCTGTTCGTTCTGGCGTGGGCCATGGCGGGCATCAATGGCTGGTTCTATGTCGGTAACTACGGGGTGCCGTGGTTCGATCGCCAGCCGGTGATCGCCAGCCACCCGGTGACATCGATGTTCCTCGCGCTGGCTGTGATCACCGGCCTGGTGGCAGCCTGGCTGCACTTCCGCATCGACTATGCGGGGCATACCCAGGTGCGCAATACGCGGCGCAATCGGATGCTGGCGTCGACACCGCTCTTGGTGGTGGCGGTCATCATGGTGGTCCTCGAAGTGGGATCGATGGGCAAGGCTTTCGCCCAGCGCTACCCGGTGTACACCACCGCGAAGGCCGACATCGACGCGTTGGCATCGGGCCTGGCCAGCTCCAGCTGTGCGATGGCCGATGACGTTCTGGTGGAATCCGATACTAATGCCGGACTGCTGCAACCGATTCCGGGACAGAAGTGGGGTCAGTACGGCCCGTTGGGCGGCGAGAACCCGGTGGGGTTCACCCCAAATGGGGTCAACGAAACCCTTGAGCCTGCAGAGCCGTTCACCGCCAACCCGGGGACGGTTAACTCCGACGGCTCGCCGAACAAGCCGAACGTCGGTATCGCCTACGCCGCGGGCACGGGTGGCGGCTACGGCCCGGTGGGTGTGAACGGTTCGCGTGTCTTCCTGCCGTTTGGGCTAGATCCCAAGACCACTCCGGTCATGGGTAGCTACAACGAGAACACCGTTGCTGCCAAGGCGACTTCGGTCTGGTACGGACTTCCTCCACGTACCCCGGACCGACCCCTGGTGACGGTGGCCGCGGCTGGCGCGATCTGGTTCTACGACGAGGAGGGACAGTTCAACTACGGCCAGTCCCTCAAATTGCAGTGGGGTGTGCACCGCCCCGATGGCACCTTCCAGCCACTGAGTGTGGTGCAGCCGATAGATGTGATCGCCCAGAAGGCCTGGCGAAATCTGCGTTTCCCACTGAAATGGGCGCCACCGGAAGCGAACGTGGCCAGGATTGTCGCCGATGACCCGAACCTAAGCACCGATCAATGGTTTGGCTTCACTCCCCCGCGCGTGCCGGTGCTGGAGACCGCGCAACAGTTCCTCGGGTCGCAGACACCAATCCTGATGGACGTCGCCACTGCTGCGAACTTCCCCTGTCAGCGGCCGTTCTCCGAACACCTCGGTGTCGCCGAACTGCCTGAGTACCGGATCCTGCCCAACCTCAAGCAGGTGGCCATCTCGTCGAATATGTGGCAATCCGCGCGCGCTGGTGGACCATTCCTGTTCATTCAGGCGTTGTTGACGACAGCGACGATCCCCACCTATTTGCGTGACGACTGGTACCGCGACTGGGGAGCGCTCGAGCGCTACATCCGGGTGGTGCCGGCAACTGATGCGCCGAACGCGGTCATCGATACCGGTTCCACAACGGTGTTCGGCTGGAGCCGATCCGGACCGATCAGGGCACTGCCATGACACGCGCCGTAACGCGGGATCTGAGTGAGAACGTGACGTTGACCCGCTGGGTCGCGATGATCGCCGGCTTCCTCGGGTTTGCACTCTCCGTGCTGACCCCGATTCTGCCGGTGGTGCAGACGACCGCGACCCTGAATTGGCCGCAACAAGGTCAGCTGGGGAACGTGACTGCGCCGCTGATCTCGCAAGCGCCGGTGTCGCTGACGGCGACGGTGCCCTGCGAGCTGATTCGGTCCATGCCCCCGGCGGGCGGCATGATCCTGGGCCTGGCGCCGAAGAAAGGCAAAGAGGCCACGCTGAATTCGCTGTTCGTGAATGTCAGCGCGGCTCGTGTTGACATCACCGACCGCAATGTAGTGGTCGCGAGTGTGACGCGCGCTCAAGTGCAATCACCCACGTGCCAGCGCATCGAGATCACGTCATCGCAGGCCGGTACCTTCGCGACCTTCGTCGGTCTGACCGATCCGAGCACCGGCAAGGAATTGCGTACCGGATTCGCCGACCCCAATTTGCGGCCGGCGATCGTCGGGGTATTCACCGACTTGACCGGTCCCGCGCCGCCCGGACTCAAGTTCTCAGCGGTGATCGACACCCGGTTCTCCACCAAGCCGACGACAGTGAAGCTGGCGGCAATGCTGCTGGCGATCGCGGCGACACTGGTTGCCTTGGTCGCTCTGTGGCGGTTGGACCGTCTTGACGGCCGCCGCATGCATAACTGGATCCCGCAGCGCTGGCGCACATTCACTTCGGTCGACGTGACGGTCGTGGGCGGCTTCCTGGTCTGGCATGTGCTGGGCGCCAACTCATCCGATGACGGATACCTCCTGCAGATGGCGCGGGTCGCCGACCGGGCCGGCTACATGTCGAACTATTTCCGCTGGTTCGGCAGCCCCGAGGATCCGTTCGGCTGGTACTACAACGTCCTGGCGCTGATGACCCATGTCAGCGATGCCAGCATCTGGATCCGGTTGCCGGACTTGGTCTGTGGGCTGGTGTGCTGGCTGCTGCTGTCCCGCGAAGTGCTGCCCCGTCTGGGTCCGGCAGTGATCGCCAGCAGGCCCGCGCTCTGGGCCGCCGGGCTGGTGCTGCTCGCCGCATGGATGCCGTTCAACAACGGACTGCGTCCCGAAGGCCAGATCGCGACCGGCGCGTTGATCACCTACGTCCTCATCGAACGGGCGATCAGTTCGGGGCGCCTGGCCCCGGCGGGGCTTGCCATTCTGACGGCCGCGTTCACACTGGGCATCCAGCCGACCGGTCTGATCGCGGTTGCCGCGCTGATCGCCGGCGGCCGGCCACTGCTGCGAATCCTGGTGCGCCGGCGGGCCGTCGTGGGCACCTGGCCCCTGCTGGCGCCCCTGCTAGCGGTTGGCACCGTGATCCTGACGGTGGTGTTCGCCGATCAAACTCTGGCAACAGTGTTGGAGGCGACCAGGATTCGTACCGCCATTGGCCCCAGCCAGGAGTGGTACACCGAGAATCTGAGGTACTACTACCTGATCTTGCCGACGGTCGATGGGTCGTTGTCACGACGGTTCGGATTCCTGATCACCGCGCTGTCGCTCTTCGTCGCCATGTTTATCATGTTGCGCCGCAAACGGATTCCCGGTGTTGCCAGGGGCCCGGCCTGGCGTTTGATGGGCGTCATCTTCGGAACCATCTTCTGCCTGATGTTTACCCCCACCAAATGGGTGCACCACCTCGGACTGTTCGCCGCGGTTGGCGCGGCGATGGCAGCACTGGCGACGGTGTTGGTGTCGTCGACGGTGCTGCGGTGGTCGCGGAACCGGATGGCGGTGGTCTCTGCGGTGTTCTTCGTGCTTTCCCTGTGCTTCGCCACCACCAACGGCTGGTGGTACGTGTCGAGCTACGGCGTGCCGTTCAACAACGCAATGCCGCGGATCGCCGGAGTCACTGTCAGCACAATGTTCTTCGTCCTCTTCGCCTTGTCCGTGTTGTACACCGTGTGGCTGCATTTCAATTCGCGCGACCACGGTGAAGGTGCCGCCGCACGTGCCTTGACCGCGGCACCGATTCCGATCGCTGCGGGGTTGATGGTCGTGGTGTTCGTCGGGTCGATGGTCGCGGGCGTAGTGCGCCAGTACCCGACGTATTCCAATGCGTGGTCCAACCTGCAGGCCCTGTCCGGCGGATGCGGGCTTGCTGACGATGTACTGGTCGAGCCCGACACAAACGCCGGGTTCCTCACCCCACTGCCTGCAGATTCGGCCGACTGGGGAACCCTTGGGCCGTTGGGCGGCGCGAAGCCCGTCGGCTTCGGCCCCAACGGCGTGCCGGAACACATTGTGGCCGAGGCGATTCGGATGACGAATCCGCAGCCCGGGACGGATTACGACTGGGATGCGCCGATCAAGCTCGCAACACCGGGCGTTAACGGGTCGACCGTGCCGCTGCCCTACGGTCTGGATCCGGCGCGGGTTCCGTTGGCCGGCAGCTACACCAACGGCCCGCAACAGGAAGGCAAACTGACCTCGGCCTGGTACGGACTGCCCCCCGGCGATAGCGGTCATCCGCTGATCGTCGTCACCGCGGCGGGCACGATCGCGGGTAACAGCGTGCTCAATGCGCACACCGATGGCCAGACCGTGGAGCTGGAATTCGCGAAACCGGGTCCCGGTGGTGCCCCGGTTCCGGCGGGTCGGCTGCAGCCCTACGACCTGGGCCCCGCTCCGTCGTGGCGCAATCTGCGATTTGCCCGCTCGGAGATGCCCGGTGATGCGATCGCAGTCCGGATCGTGGCCGCCGACCGGTCGCTGTCCCAAGGCGACTGGCTGGCCGTCACGCCACCCCGGATGCCAGAGCTGAGGACTGTGCAGGAGTTCGTCGGCTCCACACAGCCGGTGCTGATGGACTGGGCCGTCGGCCTGGCCTTTCCGTGTCAGCAGCCGATGCTGCACACCGACGGCGTCACGGAGGTACCGCGGTTCCGGATCACCCCCGATTACGCCGCCAAGAGGGACAGCACCGATACCTGGGAAGACGGCCGCAACGGTGGGCTGCTCGGCATCACCGACCTGTTACTGCGCGCGCACGTGATGGCGACGTACTTGTCGCATGACTGGGGACGCGATTGGGGATCGCTGCGCAAGTTCGACACGACAGTCGACGCACAGGTTGCGCAGCTGGATCTGGGAACCGCCACTCGCAGCGGACTCTGGAAACCCGGGTCAATCCGGATCAAGCCGTAGGTGGGTCAACGCCCCTAGCTGTGAAGTCGCCGTGCGACTATTTCAGTCGTGTGCTTCTCTATGACGGCTGATCTAGTGGCAGGCACCGCATTGGTGCCGGTGGCGGTGTTGGCGCTTCGAGAGGTCAGGCATCGGCGGGAATTGCCGTTCGCATTGTTGCCGACGATATTCGCGGCCCACCAGTTCCTCGAAGTCTTCGTCTGGGCGGGCCTGAACGGTGACGTCCCCGCCGGGGTGGCCGAGGTGGCGATGCGCCTGTATCTATTCATCGCCTGGCCGCTGCTACCCACGTACGTCCCGTTGGCTGTGCTGATGCTCGACCATCACCGGATCTCCCGCCTTCGGGCGGCACCGTTCGTGGTGCTGGGCGCAGTTGTGTCGACTTACCTCGCATACGTGGTGCTGGCCAACCCTGTAGAGGTGATCCGGCACGCCCATGGGCTTGAATACGACACCGTCGTTCAGCATCCGATGGTCTGGGCGGTGCTTTACGTCGTCGCGGTGATCGGGGCGGAGCTGTTGTCCAGCTACCGTTCGGTCTTCGCGTTCGGCGTGCTGAACCTGGCGGGTCTGATCCTGGTCGCGGTGTACTACACCCAGACGTTCGCGTCCCTGTGGTGTGTCTTTGCCGCCATGTCTTCGGTGCTCATCCTCGTGCACATGATTCGGCGGCGACAGCTGCCCGATGCGCATCGCTTGCACGGCGATCCGTTGCTCCAGGTAACGGCGCCGATAAGTTAGCCGCCGGTCTCAGCCATACGTTCCGGCTGCAGCGACCACACGGTCGATTGAGTGCCGTCATTGGCGTGAGCACAATAAGTTGGCGCGCCGGTTTCGCTGACCGCGGCGGCACCGAGAATTGCGCAGTTCGCGCCGATCACCACTACGGGCAGATCCATCCGCCCGGACACTGCCGGCGGGGGTGCCGGCGGGGCGTGCTGTGTGACAGCAGTTGACGCACTGCCCTCGGTGTGGTGCGGCAGCAGCAAGGTCAGGCCCGCGGCAACGCCGGCGATCAAGACGGCGGTGCCCAGCAGTGCGGGCACCAGAATGCGTCGTCGTCGTGACGTCGACTCCGGTTTGGCGTGTCGGGCCCGAGAGGCGCGTGCGGCGCTGCCTCCAGTCGCGGGTGCCATCGCCGTGAGATCTGAGGCCCCCAGTTCGCTGCCCACCAGACCGAGTCGGTGTTGCAGCGACCGGGCGAAGTCAATGCACTTGGCGTAGCGGTCTTCGGGCTCCTTGGCCAGCGCCTTATCGAACACCGGTCCAAGGCTGGACAGTTCGGGACGCCGTGCGCCGATCTCAGGAGGTTCCGAACTCAGGTGCTGGCTGATCACGATCGCCGGGTTGGTGTGCTGGAAGGGCGGCATCCCGGTCAGCAAGTGGTAAGCGGTGGCAGCCAGTGCGTACTGGTCGGCCTGACCGTCGACGGAATCGCCCTTGAGTTGTTCCGGCGCGGAATAGGCCACCGTGCCAACCGTCATGTTGGTGCCGGTCAGTTGACTCGATTGACCTATCCAACGGGCAATTCCGAAGTCGGCAAGCATGACCCGTTCGTCGTCCGAGTCCGGGAACCCGAGCAGAATATTGGCGGGTTTGACATCGCGGTGCATCAGCCCGCGGCCGTGTGCGTAGTCGAGTGCGTCTGCGACCGCCACGATGATCCGCGCCACTTCATCGGGCGGCATCCCGTAGGGATAGCGTTCGGCCAGTAGTCGGGATGCGTCGGTGCCTTCGACATAATCCATCGCGATCCACAGCTGTCCGTCAGCCTCGCCACGGTCATGGATCGTGACGATGTGCGGGTGCCACAGGGTGGAGATCATGTCGGCTTCAAGGCCGAACCGCTGACGGTATTCGTCGTCAAGGCTGACGGCGGCGCCCAGGACCTTGAGGGCGTCGCGACGGGGTAGGCGGGGATGCTGTGCTAGGTAAACCTCACCCATGCCTCCGGCTCCGAGAGTCCGCAGGATGGTGTAACCAGCAAAATCCTGGCCGTCATCTAACGGCATTGGGGCATCTTACGGCGCGGCGACCTCAATTATCGAACC
The DNA here is from genome assembly GCA_965279745.1 of Mycobacterium sp. Taxonomy (GTDB): domain Bacteria; phylum Actinomycetota; class Actinomycetes; order Mycobacteriales; family Mycobacteriaceae; genus Mycobacterium. Next base: position 3,016,603 of record OZ257262.1, on the reverse strand, counting down.
CAAACCTGCGTTGACCAGCGACGGTGCAGGTCACGGAGTTTTCTGCTTGATCTGGGCAAGCGCAGCCACGCTCAAACGCGCGAGTTCTTCCAGTTCCCCTTCGACAACCGCGGAGTTGATGATTTCGGCCATCCGGTGGTTGGTGACAGCCTCCACGTCGGTCAGGCGATTTTCCTTGCCCGCGCCGTCTGGGAATGGCTTCTTCCAACCCATGAAGGCCGCGTAATCAGGGCCTTTGCTCAACACGTGCGCTTCGACGGGGCTGACGTTCGATACCGCCAACGCACTGAAATGCACTCCCGCCCGGAGTTCCCGGAGCACGAACATCACCTGCAGGGCCCGCGCTGGGGTGTCTGTGGCGCGCGGCATTCTGCGCCAACCGGCAAACAACGGCAGACCGGGGTCGGGCGTGGTCTCAATGATTTTCTCGCCGATTGTGACAAGGCGGTCCATTCCCTCGGCACCTGCCAGGTGTCGGCGCCCGAAGTCGGCTGCCCGGTCCCAGTAGAGGCGCGCCCCGGCGGCAGCGCCATGTACGGCGACGCCCTTTTCCCAGCATGTTCGAACGAAGTTGGGGTCGAACACCATGAACACCGAATTCACCGTCTCGGCGGTGACATCCCCCAGGACGCCGGCCCGGCCGGCGAAGTATGCGGAGAATGGATCCGGATAGCCGGCCGCAAGGCTCTGCTCGACAGTTTCCGGGTGGACCATGAAGACGCCGACGGCTTCCCCGATGGCCGCTCCGGCGGTGCGGACCCAATTGGTGATGTCGGCATCGCTCATAGTGGCTCTCCTTGTCCCCGGTGGCCCGGGATCGGTTACATCGGGAGCAGGCCGTGCTTGCGCTGTGTGCGGGTGATCTGCTTGTCCCGTAGCAGCCGCATTGACTTGCGGAGCAACAGTCGCGTTTGGTGAGGCTCGATGACGGCGTCGATGAATCCCCGTTCGGCGGCGATATAAGGGATTGCCAAGTTGAGGTTGTAGCCCTCGATGAAGTCGGAGCGGATCTTCTGCACTTCCGGTGCCGTCGGATCGGGGAACCGCTTCACCAGTAGCTGCGCGGCACCCTCGGCGCCGATGACGGCGATGCGGGCCGTTGGCCATGCGAAGTTGAGGTCCGCGCTCAACTGCTTGGAGCCCATCACTGCGTACCCGCCGCCATAGGCCTTCCGGACGACGATCGTCACCTTTGGCACATCAGCCTCGACGATCGCGTTGAAGAACCGGCCGCCTCGCTTGATGATGCCGCCCTTCTCCTGCTCCACACCCGGCATGGCGCCGGGGGTGTCGACGACGAAAACAAGTGGCAAGTTGTACGAGTCGCAGAAGCGGATGAAACTGGCGGCTTTGTCTGAGGCCTCATTGTCGATCGCGCCCGACATGAACATCGGCTGATTCGCGATTACGCCGACTGGACGGCCGTCGATCCGGGCGAAAGCCGTGATCATCGCTGGCGCGCGCTGGTCCGCAATCTCAAAGACATCGCCGTCATCGAAGATGCGCAGCAGAATCTCGTGCATGTCGTAACCGGTGTTGTCAGCGTCCGGGACGATCGTGTCTAGCTCGAAGTCATGATCGGTCAGCTCCGGCTCCAGACCCGGGTTCACGATCGGTGGGTCGTCCCAGAGATTGGAAGGCAGGAAGGACAGGTAGTCCCGGACGTATTGGAAGGCGGCCGCTTCGTCTTCAACGACCTTGTGTATGTTGCCGCGCTCAGCCTGTACGTCCGCGCCGCCGAGTTCGTCGAAGGTCACCTCCTCGCCGGTGACGTCCTTGATGACGTCCGGCCCGGTGATGAACATGTAGCCCTGGTCTCGCACCGCGACCAACAAGTCGGTCTGGATCGGTGAATACACCGCTCCCCCAGCACATTTCCCGAGGATGATGGAGATTTCCGGGACCACGCCGCGCAACATCTCGTGGCGGCGGCCCAGTTCGGCGTACCAGGCCAGCGAAGTCACAGCGTCCTGAATGCGGGCGCCGGCGGAGTCGTTGATGCCGATGATCGGGCAGCCGACCATCGCCACCCACTCCATCAGTCGGGCCACCTTGCGGCCGAACATCTCACCGACCGAACCCTGAAAGACCGTTTGGTCGTGGCTGAACACCGCCACCGGACGTCCGTCGATGGTGCCGTGACCGGTCACCACACCGTCGCCGTACAGCGCGTTGGGATCACCGGGGGTCTTGGCGAGTGCGCCGATCTCCAGGAAGCTACCCGGATCAAGCAGCGAGTGGATTCGCGCCCGCGCCGACGGTATCCCCTTCTTGTCGCGGCGGGCTTTGGCCTTCTCGTCACCGGGATCGGCTGCCAGAGCTAGCTTCTCGTGGAGGTCGGCGAGCTTCTGTGCGGTGGTCTCCAGGTGGTGCTTGGAAGTTGGCTCGGCGGTCACTTCGACTGGTTCTCCTCACCGTCAATGCGGTTGATCGCCTCGCTTAGGTGGGCGCCCACCTTGGCAATGTACGGCTCGTCGATGGCCTGGATGTGTTCGCCCCCGATCGGGACAACCTCCAGATCGTCGACGAATTCACCCCAGCCGCCATCTGGTTTGCGGGTGGCGTAGCGCGGCTCGAACGTGATGGCGTCGTCGTGATAGCGATCGGCCATGTACAGCGTGACGTGACCGTCGTACGGCTCAATGTTCGCGGTGTCGATGGCGCGGTTGTCCAGGTACGACGTCCGCTGGTGCTCGATGATCCCGCCGGGGATGTCCACCCCGCTAGCCTTGACGGCGTCGAGCACGAAGTTGACCTGTCCCTCGTCGTCGAGTTCCTCGAGCTGCTCGTAGGGGATCGCGGGGATCTCCACGTTGAAGGTGCGCTGGGCGAAGAGCGCGTAGCGGTCCCAGCGGGCGCGAACCTCGTCCTTGGTCTGCGGGATGTCCTCGCCGGCGCGCACGGTGTCGATCAGACCGACGAACTTGACGTCAGCACCGGCCCGCTTAAGGCCTACCGCGCAGGCGTAGGCCAGCACTCCACCTAACGACCAGCCGATCAGGATGAAGGGCCGCCCGCTGTTGAGCTCGAGGAGTTTGGGCACGTACTCGGCGGCCCGCTCCTCGATCGAGCCCTCGACACGCTCGATGCCGTACATCGGGGTGTCTGCCGGCAGCCGCTTGAGCAGTGGCTCATAGACGACGGTCGAACCGCCAGCAGGATGGAAGGCGAACACTGGGATCTTGGCGGATCCCTCCTTAGGCGCGCGGATAGTGCGGACGAAGCCGTCTAGCTCACCGGTCTCCAGGTGTTCGCGCACGGTGGTTGCCAGCTGCTCGATTGTCTTGGCCGCTCTAACATCCTCGACGGTGATCGTGCCTTCGGCGCGTTCGGAAAGCCGCTGTGCGATCTTTGCAGCGGTGTCGTCATCGACGGAGGGCAATTCGTTGAAGATGCCGCCCGCAGATTTACCGGTGACGATGGCCCAGGTCGCAAAGGTGACTCGTTCGGCAGCTTCGCGCGGCGGGACGTCAGTGCCGAGCGCGTCGACGACTGCCTGCTGGGTGAGTGCCTGAGCTGCTGAGGCAGCCGCGGACTTGCCCGGCCCGGACGGATCCGTCGGGGGCGCAGGAATATCCGGGCCAAGCGGGTTGGTGGGCGGCGGCGGGACGGCCGGTGCGGCGTCCGCCATCGACCCTTCTTCGGTAACCGCCGGCTGCGGCCCATCATCCGATAGAGCCGGGGCCGTGCCCGCCATCAACGCGGCCTGCTCCGCGGCGATCTCCTCCGGCGTCAGCGTCTGTTGGTGCTCGTGGAGGTCTTCCACCTCATCGCGGTGTTCAATCGCGTACTCGATGAGGTTCTGCACGGCGTACAGGTTCGCGTCGCGCACCGCGGTCAGCTGAATCGGCGGCAGGTCGAAGTCGTACTCGACCCGGTTCTTGATCCGCACCGCCATCAGCGAGTCGAGGCCCAGTTCGATCAGTGGAACCTCCCAGGGCAGGTCCTCAGTCTCGTAACCCATTGCGCTACCGACGATCACAGCGAGCCGGTCATGCACGGTCTCACCAGATTCCGCTGACCACTTGGCAAAGTCGGCGCCGAGATTCGCGCCCGCCGTCAGGTTGTCGCTCAAGAACTCTGGATCGTCAGTCGGCTCCGGCTCGGAAATCTCAACGGCCGATGGGGTCGCAACCGCGATGCCGGTGGCCACCGCGGCAGGCAAAGCCGATACCGCACCGGACCGGGTCACGATCGCGTCGTAGAGCAGCGTGAAGGATTCATCGATGCGGGCGTGCACCTGTACCGACGCGCCACCGGGATGCCGAGTCAGCGTGGTGACCAACCGGGCACCGGCACCGGGCACGGCGCGCTGTTCGGACGCCGTCAACGTCGCATCTGGAAGAACCATGGCCGCAGCGGCTTTCACCAACGCAGGCAGGTCGGTATCGCCTTGGGCGGCGTACTCCCACACATGGCGGCCATCGGGGGTTGCGACGTGGGTGCCCGGAAGGATGGACGAGCCGTCTGCTGAGAAGTGCGCGTTGAGCCAGTGCTCCTTGCGCTTGAACCGGGTAGGCGGAATGTTCGCGTACTCGGCCGGGTCTGACCCCGCTTCAAACAAGGTTCGGAAGTCGACACCGTGCCCGTACACGTACAGCTGAGCAACGGCGGCGGTCATCGAGTCGACTTCGTCCTCCTTGCGGGCGAGAGTCGCGATCAGCTGCCCGTCATGAAGTCCAGCAGCAGCCGTCGTTAGCCCCACCTGCATCAGGGCTACCGGATTCGGCGCCAGCTCAAGGAATGTGGTGTGCCCATTGTCGACGGCATTGCGAACGCCCTGGGTGAAGTGGACGCTGTGGCGCAGTCCCTTCTTCCAGTACTCGACATCGTGAATGGGCTCACCACCCGGCCGGATGTAGCTGCCCTCATGAACTGTCGAGAAGTAGCCGATCCGCAGCGGGTGGGGCTCGATACCCTGCAACTCCGCCGCGAGTTCGCCGAGGAGCGGATCCATCTGGGTGGTGTGGCTCGCGCCCTTGGTCTGGAACTTCCGGGCGAATTTTCCTTCGCGCTCGGCGCGTTCGATGATTGCGTCGACCTGGTCCGGCGGACCGCCGATCACGGTCTGGGTGGGCGCTGCGTAGACGCACACCTCCAGGTCGGGGTAGTCGGAGAACACCGACTTGATCTCATCGGCGGAGTACTCGACCAGAGCCATCAGCCGGATGTACTCACCGAACAGCATCGACTCGCCCTCGCCCATGAGATGCGAACGGGCGCAGATGGTTCGGGTGGCATCGGCAAGCGACAGCCCACCGGCGAAGTAGGCCGCGGCCGCCTCGCCCAACGACTGGCCCACCACCGCACCGGGTTTGGCACCGTAATGCTTGAGCAACTCTCCGAGCGCGACCTGAATCGCGAAGATCGTGACCTGAGTCGTCTCGATGCCGTAGTCCTGGGAATCGTCGAGGATCAGCTCGACGACGGAGTACCCGAGTTCATCCTGAATCAGGGAGTCGACCTTGTTGATCCATTCCGCGAACACCGGGTTCCGCAGGTAGAGGCTCTTGCCCATCTTGCGGTGTTGCGCCCCGAAACCGGCCAGCACCCACACTGGGCCGTTGGTCACCGGCCCGTCGGCGCTGTAAATCAGTGGGCTCTGCTTGCCATCGGCGATAGCGCGCAGGCCCTTGATCGCCTCGTCGTGATCGTGGGCCATGACGACGGCGCGCGAACGACCGTGATTGCGCCGAGACAGTGCGCGGCCGATGGATTCCAGCGACGAGGCCCGGCCCTCAGCGCTGTCGATCCAGTCGGCGAGCTCGGCGGCCGCCGAGCGCTTGCGGGAGGTCAGGAATCCCGAAACCGCAAGGGGTACAACCGGTACGTGCTGTTCCTCGCCTTGTTGGCTGGCTTCGAGTTCTTCGCGGGCCACCTCGAGTAGGCGCAGCGCTTCATCGGTCAGGCCAGGCAGTTCGGATGCGTCGTCCTCGGCATGTATCGATGCTCCGTACTCATCGTCATCGTCGTCATCATCAACAAACTCGCCGTACTCGTCCATCCGCACGCCACCGACGTCGACGGCATCGGCATCCGAAGTCGACGGGTTCTCGTCGATGGACTCCGGTTCTGGTTCCGGCTCGACGAGATCCGCGGGTAGCACCTCGCGCAGCACCAGGTGCGCGTTCGCGCCACCGAAGCCGAATCCGGATACGCCGGCGATTGCGTGACCGCTGTACCGCGGCCAGTCCGTCGCGGTGCTGACCACGCGCAGTCGTTCCGTGTCGAAGTCGATATAGGGATTAGGCCCGGCATAGTTGATCGATGCCGGGACCTTGTTGCGCGACAAGGACAGTGCGACCTTGGCGAGGCTGGCGGCGCCGGCTGCAGACTCCAGGTGTCCGACATTGGATTTCACCGCGCCAAGCAGAGCGGGCTGATCTGCGGGTCGGCCTCGGCCGACAACGCGGCCCAGCGCGTCGGCTTCGATCGGGTCACCGAGGATGGTGCCGGTGCCGTGGGCTTCGATGTAGTCGATGGTGCGCGGGTTGACCCCGGCGTCCTTGTAGGCGCGGCGCAGCACGTCGGCTTGCGCATCGGGGTTGGGAGCGAGCATGCCGTTCGATCGGCCGTCGTGGTTGATCGCGCTACCGGCGATGACCGCCAAGATGTTGTCGCCGTCACGACGGGCGTCCGCGAGGCGCTTGAGTACCAGCATTCCGCCACCCTCGGAGCGCGCGTAGCCGTCAGCGTCCGAACTGAACGACTTGATTCGTCCGTCAGCGGCCAGCACACCGCCGATCTCGTCGAAGCCCAGCGTGACGGCGGGAGTGATCAACGCGTTGACGCCGCCGGCGACGACCACGTCTGCCTCACCGGCGCGTAGCGCCTGCACACCCTGGTGCACGGCCACCAGCGAGGACGAGCACGCGGTGTCGACCGCCACCGAGGGTCCACGGAAGTCGTAGAAGTAGGAAACCCGGTTGGCGATGATCGAACTCGCGGTGCCGGTGATGGCGTACGGATGCGCGGTGCGCGGGTCCATCATCGCCAGGTAGCTGTAGTCGTTGGTGGAGCTTCCGACGAACACGCCGACGCTCGTGCCGCGCAGGCTCGACGCCGGGATCCGGGCGAACTCCAATGCCTCCCAGGTCAGCTCCAGGGCCATCCGCTGTTGCGGATCGATATTGTCGGCCTCCATCTTCGACAGGGCGAAGAACTCGGAGTCGAAACCCTTCAGGTCTTTCAGGTAGCCGCCTCGGGTGCGGGCTTGTGCGATCCGCGCCGCCAGTCGCGGTTCGTCCATGAACTCCGACCAGCGGCCCTCGGGCAGGTCGGAAATCCCGTCGCGGCCCTCAAGCAGTGCTTCCCACATCTGGTCCGGGGTGTTCATATCCCCGGGAAACCGGGTGGCCAGACCGACGATTGCAATGTTGGCGACGTCGTCGTCGATGTCGCGGGTGCGCGACCAGTCCTCGTCCTCGTCTGCGGTCTCGCGTTCCGGCTCACCCTCGACGATCACGGTGGCCAGTGACTCGATGGTGGGATGGCGGAAGGCCACTGTGGCGGTCAATGTCACGCCGGTCAGGTCCTCGATGTCGCTGGCCATCGCCACCGCATCGCGTGACGAAAGGCCTAATTCGACCATCGGTACGGATTCGTCGACCGAATTCGCGGACTGCCCGGTCGCGTTCGCCACCCAATTGCGCAGCCACTCGCGCATTTCCGGCACCGATATCTCGGTCCGGGGGCTTACCTCCGCGCTGGAATCAGGATCGCCATTTGGGACTGAATCGCCACTAGGGACAGCGAGCTCATCCATTTAGGAACTTCTTTCGATCGTCATTCCCCGTCGTCCGGGAAGGCGTTGGCGACCTTGCCGCTGCGCAGGGTGCCGTCGAGATAGGCCGCGCGGCAGGCGCGTCGACCGATCTTTCCGCTGGAGGTACGGGGAATGGCACCCGCCGGCGTCAGCAGTACATCGCGGACGGTAACCCCGTGCCGCACTGCGATCGCCGCGCGGATGTCGTCGGTAATGGGGTTGCCCTCGAGCTTGTGGCTACCGGGGGCACGCTCGGCCACGATGACGAGCTGTTCGGAGCTGTCGGTCGAATCACGCTTGAGACCGGCGTGGGCGTTGTCGAATACCTCATCGGGTAGTTGGTTGGCCGGCACCGAGAAGGCTGCGACGTAGCCGGTACGCAGCGCCTTCGACGCTTCCTGCGCCGAGTACTCTAGGTCCTGCGGGTAGTGGTTGCGCCCATCGATGATCACCAAGTCTTTGACGCGACCGGTGATGTACAGATCGTCTTCGTAATAGGCGCCGTAGTCACCCGTGCGAACCCAGGTCCCATCGTCAGGGGCGCCGGTCGCGTGGGATGGTTCGGTCCGCGACTTTAGGATGTTGTGGAAGGTCGCCACGGTCTCTTCCGGCTTGCCCCAGTAGCCGGTGCCCATGTTGCCGCCGTGCAGCCAGATCTCTCCGATCTGGCCGTCGGGCAGTTCGGTTGCGGTCTCGGTGTCGACGATGACGGCCCACTCGTCCACACCGATCTTTCCGGCGGACGCCTGCGCGACGGCGTTGGGCGAGTCGGAGGGCACTTCCACGAACCTCATCTTGTTCAACTCGTCACGATCAACGTCAACGATCTTCGGTGCATCACCGGACGGCGTCGTGGAGACGAACAGGGTCGCTTCGGCCAGTCCGTAGGACGGCTTGATCGCCTTCGGCTGGAATCCGTACGGACCGAAGGCCTCGTTGAACCGGCGCACGGTCGCGGCCGAGATCGGCTCACTGCCGTTGAGGATGGCTTTGACGTTGGACAGGTCGAGCGGTTCCTCGCCGTCCTTGGGCAGGCCGCGGGCGGCTGCGTGGTCGAACGCGAAATTCGGAGCGACCGAGATCACCCCGCCGGCGTCACCGGGTTTGCGGGCCATCTCGCGGATCCAGCGACTGGGCCGACGGACGAACGCGGCCGGCGTCATGAAGGTGAAATAGTGGCCGATCATCGGCGTGATCATCGCGGTGATCAGACCCATGTCGTGGAAGAACGGCAGCCAGCTCACGCCGCGGTCGCCCTCTTCGCCTTGCAGCGCTTCGATCACCTGCACCACGTTGGTGGCCAGGTTGCGTTGGGTGATCTGCACGCCGGTCGGGATCCGGGTGGAGCCCGAGGTGTACTGCAGGTAGGCGATGGTGGATTCGTCGATGTCCTCGACAGGCACCCAGGTGGCGCCGACTTCGTCGGGAACCGCATCCACGGCGATGACGCGAGGACGCTCCTTGGCCGGCCGGCTACGGAAGAACTTCCGCACGCCCTCAGCCGATTCCGTGGTGGTCAGGATCGCCGATGGCTGGCAGTTGTCGAGGACCGCATGCAGTCGCCCGACGTGGCCCGGCTCGCTGGGGTCAAAGAGTGGGACGGCGATCCGGCCGGAGTACAGGATGCCGAAGAACGAGATCAGGTACTCAAGGTTCTGCGGGCAGAGGATGGCGACTCGGTCGCCCGGCTGCGTCACCTGCTGCAGGCGGGCGGCCACCGCCCGGTTGCGTGCTCCGAAGTCGGCCCAGCGCAGGTCGCACATAACGCCATCGCGCTCGGTCGAGAAATCGAGGAATCGGTAGGCGAGTTTGTCGCCGCGTACCTTCGCCCACCGTTCGATGTGCTTCACCAAACTCGCGGACTCGGGGAACGTGATCCGTCCGTCCTTGATGAACGGGTTATGGAACGGCATACCAGTCTCCTGTCGAAACGCATCCGCGCAGGGGGCGCGCGACGGTCGCGCTGTCTTCGCGCGCCACTAAATCGCTGCTGCGTCATTGGGCCAGCCCTTGCCAGCCTGTTAGCTCTTAGTTTGCTCTTAATGTTAGGCGCAGTAGCGACGGCAACCAAATCAAATCGCCAGATCGTGCCCGCGTTATCCGTGTGGTGGGTGTGGCGCGTTGTCGATGATGTTGCGCGCCCAGTTCAGTGTCCACTGCGGGGCCGTCTCCCCGCCGATGTTCCAAAACTCTGGTGTGTTGTACATCGCGTGCACGGGCTGTCCGGCACCACCGGCCAGCACTTCCAGCGTGCTCGGCAGGTTGGTGATGTTAAATGCCTGATCGGGGGCAGCGCAGATCAGGTCGCCTGGACCGCAGATCTCGTTGGTGCGGTTGTCGAGGGTGCCGAACCCGCCTGGCCGGGGTCCGGTCATGGTCAAGCCCATTGCCGAGAGGATCGGCACTTCGGCGAGTGTGACCTCAGCGCCCTGACCCGGAGGGTTGGGGCCGATGTCCTGTCCCACACCGATCTGGCGGCGGCCATCGGCGATGAGGGTCACGCCCAACACCAAGTCCTCGTCGATCGGTCCGCGCCCATTGCCGATATCGCTGGCGATGTCCCCGGCGATTACGGCGCCCTGGGAGAAACCGACCAGCACGTAGCTGGTCAGCGGGCACCTCTCGGACATCTCGGTCAGCGCCTTCACCGTTGCCCGAGCGCCTTCCGCGCGGCTGTCGTTGTAGGCCATCTGGTTATCGGCCGACAGCGGATTATGGAACTGGGCGGTATAGGGAACGGTATAGACCTGAACCCGGTCCCGGCCGAACTGATCCGTGAGCGGCCGGGTGACGTTCAACAACAGGGCGATCGGAAACTGGACCGGATTGAGTGGATCTTCGGTCGGGGACGATTCCCAGGTGCCCGGGATGGCGACCAATTGCACGTCCGGGCAACTCGCGTCCTGGAAAGCCGGACGCGGCTTCTTCTGACCCTGGCTCGTCGGGGGAATGGCGGTTGGTGGCGTCGCGATGTCCGGAGACGACGGACGCCTGACGACAATCACGATGACTGCCACCAGCAGCGCCACCACGATGGCCATCGCGCCAGCGGCGACCAACGCGAGGATGCGCCGCCGCTTGCGCTGGGCGGTCGTCCGGGCCTTCTTAGCCATGGTTCTCTGCCGTTCCCCCTGCTAGCAGAGTCGTTGGGTAGCGATACGGATGTAATCGGCGGTGACTGTGTTCACCTGAGTATCCGACGCCGGGTCGCGCGAAGGTGGATTGGCATCGTCCACGTCGCCGCGGACCATCGGGATCACGTAATCCCACACCGCCTGATCGCTTTGACCCGCAGCGTGGGCCTGGCAAACCGAAGAACCGATGCTCAGCGCGCGCAGCTCACTGGACGGACGTACTCCCGCGCCGTTGAGGGCGTCGAGATAGGCCTGCTGAGGCGGGGTGACCTGGAGCTTCTCCGACTGTTCGTCGGTACCACTCGCGAGCGCGGGCAGTCCCGGTCCGTTGGACTCTTCGGAGAGAAGTGCGACGCTGGTCAGAAGGTCGGTGCCATTCGAACTGCACCCCACCAGCATCCAGGCCGCGGTACCAGTCATCCCGAGCAACAAGACACGTCTGGCTTGACCGACGCGACCGTCCGAGCGCTGCACGCATTCCACCGTACCGGCTCGTTCTGAGTGCTCCCGGTACGAAACCGACAGGTTTTTGACCTACTTGATGGCCGAGGCGACGTCATTGGCCATCGCGCCCAGTTGGGCTGACCAGGTGCCCCAATCGTGTTCCCCGCCGGCGGGGAAATCGAAGTGGCCATTATGACCGGTGAGGGCCCGGTAGTGGGTGTAGAACGTCCGGTTGCTGCCTTGCGCCTGATCGCAGTAGCCGATCATGGCCGCAGGGTCACTGCACGTCAACGTCTGGGGGCTGAAGATCCACAGCCGGGTGTTGTTGGCGACCAACAGGTTCGCGTGTACGTCGGGATCGTGCCACTTCCACCGACCCAGCTGGGCGGCTCCCCACATCGCCTGGGTGTTGACTCCGCCGAACTCGTTCATCCCGGCTGTGAGCGCGCCGTTGACGAAGGTATTGGAGGGGGTGAGGAATCCCGACATGGAACCGGCGTAGCGGTAGCGGTCCGGGTGGAAGGCGGCCATGGTCACGGCACCAGTACCGCCCTGAGCGGCACCGACGATCGCATGCCCGCCGGGAGCCAGGCCCTTGTTGGCTGCCAACCAGTTGGGCAGCTCATCCGCGAGGAACGTCTCCCACTGGCGGGAGCCGTCTTCCTCCCAGTTCGTGTACAGGGTGAAGGCCCCGCTGGCCGGAGCGACTACCGACACTCCCTTGCCGCCGAGCGTGTTCATCGCATTGCCTGCCGTCACCCAGTTGCTGACGTCCTGCCCGGCGTTGAACGCGTCGAGGAGCACCACCGCGTGGGGACCACCGGCGAGGAATGCGACGGGGATGTCGCGGCCCATCGCCGCCGACGGAACCATCAGCGTCTCGACGCCGGCGGCATTCACGCTCGGGGGGATAACGCTCGACAGCCCGAATCCCAGAACGATCGCGCACAGTCCCCGGACCAGATTCGACAGACTCCTCATATCACCCTCACGTGGTCGTGACCTGCATACCCGCAAGGTAGTGAATCACATGCCGCGCGGGCGGTCGCAGACATTGATCCGGATAGGCCCCGGACAGCCGAGAGCCGCCGTTAGTTCGCCGGGGTCGGCTGGGCGCCGAGCACGCGCTGGATGTCCGGCTTCATCTGCTGCAACTGATCTCCCCAGTACCCCCAGCTGTGGGTGCCGTTGGCCGGGAAGTTGAACACCCCGTTGGTGCCACCGTTGGAGAGGTAGGTATCTCGGAAGGTCTTGTTGGTCCGCAACGTGAACCTGACCATTCGGGTCGCTGCGCTTCCACGCCGGGTCGCTCGACGGACACCCCTTTGGAACTGGACCAGTATGTCGTGGCCCATACCGGCGGACGGGACCTGGAGGTACTCGACCGGGAGGCCCGGTTTTTTTGAGAACGCCCCGGCTGTCGCCGTGTTCCCGACGAGCTCTATGTCTTGTTAGGTCTTGCTAACGCCGCGAACTGAATCGCCGCTCAGTCGGCCGGGGCCCGTCCAGCTAACTAGTGCCTCGAGGGTCAGGGACCCGTGGCCGGTAACCCAGTGTAGGGCGTGCGGTCCAATTTCGGCTCATCGAGCCCGCACCGCCGGAGCTCGTAGCCCGGCACTCGGTCGATCCGGTATCCAGTCAACTGGAACGCGTGGAGCACGTTCGAGAAGAACCTGTGGATGCCCAGCGGTCCCCGGATAGAGCTGAGCATGGACTCGGTCGGAGGGCATTTCAAGGCTGCCTCGGCCTCTTGAATCCAGCCCTCGTCGAGGTACGGCGGTACGTAGGGGTGCTCCTTCAACCAAGGCCCCTCGGCGACCGCCCAGTCTGGGAACAGGTTCTTGTCGTGGCCGATGCGACCGTCTTGAAGGCGGGCAGTGTGCGCTGCAATCGGATTCGCCAGGCCGATCTGGTCGATCACTCTGGTGTTGAGGCCAACGTTCATGCCCAGCATCCCGAGATTCGTGAAAAATACTGTGTGCGGGGCGATTTGGCGTCGCCAGCTATCCATCGTCACGCCCGGCGGTGGCGGCGGGGGCGGATAGGCGGGTACCACATCCCATTGGTCGTAATTGCCGGCCGGCAACAACAAGGCGCCGTCCGGTGTGTTGTTGATCGCCGTCAGGACGGCACGCATGCGTGGGTAGTCGAGGTAGTCGGCGGCGGTCAGTGGATGCGCGTGCCCGGTGGCCTGGGCGTAGAACCGGCGTTCGTCGACGATGCCCGAATAGGTCACCCGGGTCCCGTCGGATCCCATGCCCGGGGAATTGGCCGCCCACAGTGACCAGCCCACGACCGACAACCACAGCGCGGTCCCCACGCCGGCCAAGAGATAGCCCTTTTCGCGGGAGAATCGGGTTCCGTCGGGGATAACCACCGGGATCACCGAGATTGGTGCCAATAGGCAGAAGGCGGGAGCCAGCAAAACCCGGGCGTGCATGAAGTCACCGCCCTGACGAATCCAGTAGAGGGCTTGCGTGACGCCGCTGACGAGAATGAATACGACCATGGCGGTAGGACTCTGCACCCATCGGGTCAGCCGGCCGTCATCGCCAGATGCCGACTCCCGGCGTAGCGGCCGCCGCCTTGTGCGTCCCGCGAGCACCACCAGACCCAGCACAATCAGTAATGCAGCGGGTGCCCACAGGGCATAGGGCTTGTTGAAGTTGGTCAGGTAGGTAAATCCCTGGGCCCACTTCGCGCCGGAGGCATCCTTTGCCAAGGCGGTCTGAGGCACCAGCAGGCCGTAATAGCCCATTCGGAAGATCTGGTAGCTGACTGGAAGTAAGCCCCCGGCCAGCACGATGAGCACCCGGTTGCGCCAGCCACCCGTGGCGAGCAGCATCATCACCAACGCCAAGCCGCCGATCAGTGCCAATTCCGGACGCACCAGCACGCTCAGGCCGGCGACTGCGGCCAGGGCGCCGGTGAACCAGGGCCCAGCCAGTCTGGTGCGCGATTGCTGCGACCAGCACACCAGCATCCACCACAGCAGGCCGATCCAGGCGATGACCAGGCTGCTCTCCAGCCCTGAAGTGGCGAAGTCGCGGGCGGGCGGGATGGCGATATAGACCAGCGCACCGGCGGGCAGCAGCAGTGCGCGGCGCCCTTTCAAGCTTGGCGCGTAGAGCTGCGCAGCGCCAAGCATGACCAGCACCACACCCGCGACGCTAAGCACGAGCGAGAGCGTGAGGACGACGTATTCCAGGCGCACCGGCCCACCGATCACACTGCCGAAATACACCAGGTAGGTCCACAGGGTGGAGGTGTTGGATTCGACCCGTTCGCCGGCATTGAACACCGGCCCGTTGCCCGCCAGCAGGTTGCGAACCGTACGCAGGACGATGAGGCCGTCGTCAGCGATCCAGCGGCGCTGCCAGGCACCCCAGCCGAATAGGGCTGCTACTAGAACCACGCTGAGCCATAGGCTGAATTGGGCCAGCGGGCCGGTCCGGATCAGCGTCCTGACCGACCGCTCCGGAGAGCTAACCGAGGACGACGGCGGCAATTACGGTTCCGATCCAGGCCAGCGCCAGGAACTGCAACACGCGGTCACCCAGCGCGATCTCCTCGGGTTCGCCCGCCACTCCCCCATCCACATCGACGGCATAACGAAGGATGGCGATGGTGAACGGCACCATCGAGATGACGAACCACGAGCCGCTACCGCCGTCGCGCTCAAAGGCCCAGAGGCCGTAGCAGAGGACCACGGCGGTCGCCGACATCGTCCAGACGAAACGTAGGTAGGTGCTGGTGTAGCTCTCCAGCGACTTACGAATCTTGGCGCCGGTGCGTTCGGCAAGCTGCAGTTCCGCGTAGCGTTTGCCGGCGGCCATGAACAGCGAGCCGAATGCCATCACCAAGAGGAACCACTGCGAGAGCGGGATGCCTGCGGCGACACCGCCGGCGATGGCGCGGATCAGGAAGCCTGACGACACGATGCAGATGTCCAGCACCGCTTGGTGTTTCAGCCCGAAGCAGTAAGCCAGCTGGATGGTGATGTAGACGGCCATCACTAAAGCAAGCTTAGGAGTCAGCCACCAGGAGATGGCCACCGAGGCAACCGCGAAGAGAATCGCGATGCCGTAGGCCAAGCCAATGGGAAGTACCCCGGCTGCGATCGGCCGGAACCGCTTGGTCGGATGTTCCCGGTCAGCGTCGACGTCGCGGGCATCGTTGATCAGGTAGATCGACGACGCGGCTAAGCTGAATACCACGAACGCGACGGATGCCTTCAGCAGTATGTCGCGGTAGTCATAGCTGACGTTGCCGCCCAAAGCCGCCAATGGCGCAGCCAACACCAACAGGTTCTTGACCCATTGGCGGGGCCGAATCGCTTTGATGACACCGCTAAACAGGTTGCTCGGCGGCCCGATGACCGGTGGCGCTTCCTCACTCATTCGCGCTCCCTTGGGCTACCCCGTCGCGGCGGCGGGCCAGGCGGGTTGCTATTCGTGCGACGGCAGTACCGACACCTATCCCGGCAAGCACATCGGTCGGGTAGTGCACGCCGAGCACCAATCGGGATAACGCCATCGCGGGTACCAGCACCAGTGCCAATGGTGATCTGGTGGCCTGGCACAGCAGCATAGCCGCGGCGGATGTCGACGTTGCGTGGGCCGAGGGGAAGCTCAAAGCGCTGGGTGTGCTGACATTGACAGCCACAGCGGGGTCGTGCGGGCGCTTCCGCTTGACCACCAACTTGATGAGAATCGCGGCGGCGTGGGCAGCCACCGCGCCGACACCGACAAGTAGCCAGTCCCGACGCCGTTTGGGCCGCAGCAGCGCGCCCAGGGCTGACACCGCCACCCAACCTTGGGCGTGCTCACCGAAGTGCGACATGACCCGCGCCACTTTGAGTACCGGTGGTGACGCGAGCCTGGATTGAACGGCGACGAGGGCCGCAACCTCGCCGCTTGGCGAATCGCCAGCTACCTCGCCGGCAGGCGAATCACTAACCACGGTATGTCGATTCGCTGAGCAGAACGGTTTCCCACTTCTCCTTGCTAGTTAACACGGGCAACGCGTTTCGATAGACCTTGCGCATCCGGTTGAACCCGCGAGCCAGTCGGATGTGCTGCTGCATGGATGCCCGCAACAGCGCGAACATCTTGGCACGGTCCCGCTGCCGATAGACCACTCCGCGGCCGTCGGCGGTTGTCACAGTGACGCCATCGACCTTGGAGAGCAGGAACCAGCGCGCGTCCTGGGTTGGGACGTTGAGTTGGGGCCGGTCGTGATGTTCCGGGTTCTCCCTGCGCAGCTGATGGAATACGCCGCGAGCCAACCGAAAGCCGATGGCGGGCAACGATACCGGCGGTTTATGAACCTTGGTGCGCCCGGTCGGCTTGGGCAGCGACGTGGCCCCGGCCAGCACCACGGCGTCGGGGAATTCCTGCCGCATCTTGCGCACATCGGGCAGTGCCGACTCGAGTATCGAGAAGATGTGTTCAGGGCCGGCCAGGAAGTCCGCCATCGCCTTCGTCTGAATCGCGACCGTCGAGTACTCGAGGCAAAGGAGGTGTTTGGCCGTGGCCTTGAGGGAGCTGATCAGCAGACCCTTGACGGGTCCGTCCCAGTGCAGTGCGGCGACGACGAGCCGGTTTCTCAGGTGGAAGTAGGCCTGCCAATCGATCGCGTCATCCTTGTCGCTCCAGGCCATATGCCAAATTGCTGTGCCGGGCATGGTGACGGTGCCGTAGCCGTGTTCGCCCGCTCGTAAGCCGTAGTCGGCGTCGTCCCACTTTATGAACAGTGGCAGCGGCTGGCCCAATTCTTCGGCAACCTGCCGCGGGATCATGCACATCCACCAGCCGTTGTAGTCGACGTCGATACGGCGGTGCAGTTCCATGCTGCGTTCGTTGTCGTCATCGAGGGGGTACTTGGCGAAGTTGTGGTCGTACTCGGTGTGTGGCGCGTTGGTCCACATGAAGTTGGATCGGTCGATCACCTCGCCCATGACGTGCAGATGTGCCGGCTCCTGCAAGTTGAGCATCTGCCCGCCGATCAACGTGGGCACCTTGGCGAATTGGTTGAGTGCGAGCGCCCGTAACACTGAGTCGGGCTCGATCCGAATGTCGTCGTCCATGAACAGGATTTGTTCGCAGTCGGTGTTCTTCAACGCCTCGTACATGACCCGGCTGTAGCCACCCGAGCCGCCCAGGTTCGGCTGGTTGTAGATGGACAGCCGGTTGCCGAGTGCTTCTGCTACGGCCGGGAATTCCGGGTGGGCGCTGGCCTTGTCGGTGCCCTGATCGGCAACGATGATTGCCCCGATGACTTCGTCCACCAACGGATCTGAGGTCAGGGCTTTGAGGGCGCTGACGCAGTCGGCGGGACGGTTGAAAGTCGGGATGCCGACGGTGATGTTGGCCCGCCCGGGTGCCGGGACCGATGCGTACCATGCGGCGCTGTGCAGGGTCACCGAATCGTCGGTGGTGATGTCGAACCAGATCCAGCCGCCGTCTTCGAATGGGTCAAGCCCGATCTGAAACTCCGCCGCAACCGGTGTCACGCCATCCGGACTGGAAATCTCGGTGCCGCCCACTGTGATTCGGGCGCCAGTGGCCTTTGATCGATAAACATCGACCCGGGCGGAGCCGGTGAGTTCAACCCGTAACACCACCGAATCCAGAGTTGACCAGCGCCGCCAGTAGCTGGCGGGAAACGCGTTGAAGTAGGTGGCGAACGACACGCCGGATTCCGGGCCGATCTCCAGAGTCGTTCGGCTGGGGGCGTGGGCCCGACGCGAGTTTGTCGACGACTCTTCGAGGTAGAGCTTGCGGACGTCGAGGGGTTCGCCGGGGCGCGGCAGGATGACCCGGGAAAGCAGGCTCACCGCCCGGGACTCTCCGGGTGCCAGCGGGCCGGATGGAATGTCGCTCATGGTGTGCTGCTTTCGGTGCTATCGAGTGGTGGGCCGTCCAGCGGCGCGCCGTCACGGAGATGCGGTGCCAGGATGTTGTCGTACATGTTCAGCGCGCTGGCGATAGCCATATGCATGTCGAGATATTGGTACGTGCCGAGTCTGCCGCCGAACAGCACTTTCGCGGCGGCGGTCTCATCCTTGGCCCGGGCCCGGTAGGTGGCCAGTAGCGCACGGTCGGCGTCGGTGTTGATCGGGTAATACGGTTCGTCGTCAGCCGCGGCGAATCGGGAATACTCCCGCATGATGACGGTCTTGTCAGCGGGATAGTCGCGTTCCGGGTGAAAGTGCCGGAACTCGTGAATGCGGGTGTACGGCACATCCAGATCGTTGTAGTTCATGACAGGCGTGCCCTGGAAGTCACCGCATTCGAGAACCTCAACCTCGAAATCGAGTGTGCGCCAGCCGAGGCGGCCTTCGGAATAGCCGAAGTAGCGATCCAATGGTCCGGTGTAGACAACCGGCGCATCGGGGCTGGCGGCGCGCAGGTCGTCTCGCACGTCGAACCAATCGGTGTCGAGGCGCACGTCGATCCGGCTGTCGGCAGCCATGTTCTCTAGCCAGGCCGTGTAGCCGTCGACCGGCAGTCCTTCATAGGTGTCGTTGAAGTAGCGATTGTCGAAGGTGTAGCGCACGGGCAGGCGACTGATGACCGCAGCTGGAAGCTCACTGGGGTCGGTCTGCCATTGCTTGGCGGTGTAACCCTTGACGAATGCCTCATAGAGCGGGCGACCGATCAGCGAGATCGCCTTCTCTTCCAGATTCTGCGCATCCGCAGTGTCGATTTCCGAGGCCTGCTCTGCGATCAGGGCCCGCGCCTCAGTGGGGCTGTAGTACCTGCCGAAGAACTGGGACACCAAACCCAGACCCATCGGGAACTGATAGGTCTGTCCGCCATAGAGCGCGAACACCCGGTGCTGGTATCCGGTGAAATCGGTGAATTGCCGCACGTAGTCCCACACCCTCTGGTTGGAGGTGTGAAAGAGGTGGGCGCCGTATCGGTGGATTTCAATGCCGGTCTGTGGCTCGGCTTCTGAATACGCGTTACCGCCGATGTGCGGCCGGCGGTCAATCACCAGAACGCGCTTGTTGAGCTGGGTGGCGGCGCGTTCCGCGATCGTCAGACCGAAAAATCCCGAGCCGACGACGATGAGGTCGTAGTGGCCGGTGCGATCAGGTGAGGTCATTGGCGCTTAGGGTATCCGACCACGGTGCCTCGACTCCGGATACCGAGCCAGCCCGTTCCTGGCCCGCCTTATCTAGCAGGTCGCGATTGGCTCACGATTACGCATCGTCACTCTATTCACACTAGTCACACCCGTACCATCGGATTCGTTGGCTTTGTCGGTGGTGAAGGACCACTCTCGGGGCCCGCGGCACCACCTACACCGACCGACGCAGTCCAGATTGAGGAGACTTCCGTGCCGAACCGACGTCGACGCAAGATCTCGACGGCCATGAGCGCAGTCGCCGCACTGGCCGTTGCAAGTCCATTCGCCGCGATCGCCCTCATCGAGGCGACTTCGGGGCCAGACAAGGCACCTGAACACCACGATTTTGTGCAGGCCGCGGTCGTCACCGACCTGCCGAACGAGTTGATGTCGGCTCTTCAGCAGGGTCTGTCGCAGTTCGGTATCAACCTGCCGCCGCTGCCGACAGGGCTCAGCCCCGCAGGCGCGCAGCCGGTACAGGCCGGTCCGAGTCTCACATCGCCAGGGTTGACGGCGCCCGGTCTAACCACGCCCGGTCTAACCACGCCCGGTCTAACCACGCCCGGTCTAACCACGCCGAGCCTGTCCGCACCTGGTCTGACGACGCCCGGTCTGACGACGCCCGGTCTGACGACGCCCGGTCTGACGACGCCCAGCCTCACCACTCCTGGCCTGACGACGCCTGGCCTGACGACGCCGAGTCTCACCACTCCTGGCCTGACGACGCCGAGTCTCACGACCCCGGGCCTGACGCCCGGTCTGACCCCGCCGGGAGCTGCTCCGGCGGCTGCCGGGATTCCGTCGCTCACCGATCCGGCCCTGACGCCGGCGACGCCCGGACTAACGGTCCCTCAGGTTGGTTTGGGCACTTCGCCGCTGACCAGTCCGTCGGCGGCCGGCATCGGGCTGCCGACGGAACAGCCGATCAGTGCGCCTCTCGGTCCGGTCGCGGGTAGCTATCCGATCCTCGGTGACCCCTCGTTGGCCTTCCCGTCGACCGCCGCGCCAGCGGCTTCGGGAGGCATCGTCAGTGATCTGAGCAGCGCTGCCAGTCAGCTCGGCGTCGGGCAGGCCATGGACCTGCTCAAGGGAATGGTTGTGCCGTCGATAACACAGGCGATTCAGAGTGCCTCGACGGCGGCGGCCGCCGCCCCAGCGGCAGCGGCCCCGGTGGGTTAACAAAGACCTGCATCGGAACGGCACCGCAGAGGCGGGGCTGGCTGATTGGCCAGTAACCCGGAGAGGACTCTGCGGTGCCGTTGCAGATCAACTGTCACTATTTTCACACTGGCCCGTGTCGAAACATCTGTAACTCGAGCCGCATACGTAACATCGCGTTCGTGCAGTGCCGTCGTCATGCGCCGACCACGTTGTTGACCGCGATCGCGGCAACACTGGTCGTTCTGCCGTGGGCGGTCACCGGGTCACCTGGGTCTGAGGGTCGCGACCAGCCCAGCGCCGCCGACACGCAGTTGGCCCAGCAGCCACTGACGGGCGTCGGTGGCGGTGAGACGATCCGCGAGGTCAGCCAACCGACCCCCTTTTCGATGGTGGCACTGACCGGTACCGATCTGACCGGGACGTCCGCTCGGGTTCGGGCTAAGCACGCCGACGGTTCTTGGGGCCCCTGGTATGACGCCGACACCGTCGAGTCCAACGCCGACGACAGCCAAAGTGGCGGTCCGCGGGGAACCGACCCGGTCTTTGTCGGTACCACCACCGCGGTCCAGATCGCGGTCACTCGGCCCGCCGGTGCCCCCGTCACCATTGCGCCTCCGGCGAGCGGCCTGGAGGCGGGCAAAGACCTCGGATACGTTCCCGTCAATGTCGAGCAGTCGATCGCCCAGAACATCTCTGCGGTACTGATCACTCCACCGAAGGCTCCCGTCGATACCCAGTGGACACCCCCGACAGCGGTACTGGGGCCAGGACAGCCGCCTAATATCATCAGCCGGTCACAATGGGGTGCCGACGAACATATGCGTTGTGGGGGGCCGGTTTACGGCGACACAGTGCGAGCCGGGGTAGTGCATCACACAGCGGGAAGCAATGACTATGCCCCCGAAGATTCCGCCGCGATCGTGAGGTCTATCTACGCGTATCACACCAGAACACTGGGGTGGTGCGACATCGCCTACAACGCCTTGGTCGACAAGTACGGGCAGGTTTTCGAGGGGCGTGCCGGCGGAATAACCAAGGATGTCTTCGGATCTCACACGGGCGGCTTCAACCGAGATGTGTGGGGCGTCTCGATGATCGGCGACTTCGAGGAGACACCCCCCACCGATATTCAGCTGCGGACGGTGGGGCGACTGCTGGGTTGGCGACTGGGGCTTGACCACGTCAACCCAGTGGGCACAGTGTCACTGACATCGGCGGGTGGGCAGTACACGGTCTACCCGGGCGGAACACGAGTCAATTTGCCGACGATCTTTGCGCATCGTGATGTCGGCAATACCGAATGCCCGGGTAACGCGGGATATGCGGTGCTGCCGATAATCCGTGATCTTGCTGCGCGATTCAATCGCTCACCCGACATCGTGGACTCTCTTCGAGGGGGTGCGATCTTCGCGAGGTGGGAGAGTCTGGGTGGCAAAGACGGTGACCTGGGCGCGCCGACGTCGCCAGAGGGTGCAGCAGAGGGCGCTGCGCGGTACGCAACCTTCGAACATGGGGCCATCTACTGGTCGCCGAGCACGGGCGCGCAGCCGCTGACCGGCGCCATCTATGAAGCCTGGGCATCTCTCGGCTACGAGCGCGGCGCACTGGGCATGCCGACCAGCGGCGAGATTCAGGAGCCGGAGTGGGTTGTCCAGAACTTCCAGCACGGGACACTCGATTTCGATCGGCAGACGCATAACGTGCTGCGGGTCATCGATGGGATCAGCCTCGAAATGCCGCCGCCGCCGGTTGACGGTCCGCCCATTCAGCTCGAGCGATTCAGTCGCATCGAAACCCGTTGACCTCGGGGCATTTCGGAGACACCGCTCAAAGCCACCAGCGCTCCAGCACCCGGGCCACCCCGTTGTCGGCGTTTGTTGCCGTGACTTCGTTGGCGGCTGCGATAGCTTCCGGATGGGCGTTGCCCATGGCCACGCCATGACCGGCCCATAGCAGCATCGGAACGTCGTTGGGCATATCGCCGAATGCGACGACGTCATCCGCGTCGATTTCGAAGCCGCGCGCAACTTCTTCGACGCCGGTGGCCTTGCTGATGCCCAACGGCATGATCTCGATCAGGCCGTTGTTGGTCGAATAGGTGATGTCACCCTCCACACCAACATGTTTGGCCATGACCGCAGCCATATCCGCACTGTCAGAACCGGACTTGCGGATCAACAATTTCACGGCCGGGGCGCTCAGCAGATCTTCGATCGATACCTCGGTGTTGTCTGGGTTGAGCCACGCGTGTTCGTAACCGGGCGAACTGACGAACTGCGGTGTCGCAGAGTCGTGGGCACTACGGCCGACGCGCTCTACCGCCAGGCCGGCGCCTGGGATAACCCGAGTGGCAATCTCCGCGAGTTCGGCCAGAATGTCGACAGACAAGGTCTGGGCTGAGATGATCCGGTCGGCTGCCGCGTCGTAAATCACCGCGCCGTTTGCACAGACTGCCATCGGGGCGAATCCCAGGGCATCGACTATTGGCGGTATCCACCTTGGCGGCCGACCGGTGGCCAAGACGAACTGAACACCCGAAGCGACCGCAGCCTGAACCGCCGCCCGGGTGCGTTCAGTGACTTGTTCATCCTCGTCGAGCAGCGTGCCGTCCACGTCGCTGGCTATCAACGCCGGCAGCATGACTACTCCCGCTTGTCGGGGCGGTCTAGCTTGGCAGCACGCTTGGCTGCGCGTTCGGCAAGTTCCTTGGCGTCCAACTGGGCCGCTTCACCAAGCGTTGGAGCCGCGCCACCCAACCGATGAGGCACCCAGAATTCACCCTGCGGATGTGGCCCGTAGGAATCCTGAACGCGTCCCAGGAGGTGCTGCATCCGGGAATGCAATAGAGCCGTCAGCTCATTGGGCGGCAGCGTCGGAGCAATGGGTTCGCCGACTGCTATGGAGATGGGCACCTTGGGCCGCCACATCTTGCGCGGATGATCTTTGGTCCAGATGCGCTGTGCGCCCCACACGATGTGCGGGATGATCGGCACGTCTGCGGCGATTGCCATCCGCGCCGCGCCGGACTTGAATTCCTTGAGCTCGAAGCTGCGACTGATGGTGGCCTCGGGATACACCCCCACCAGCTCGCCGGCCCGCAATGCCCGGCAGGCCGCGTCGAATGACGCGGCGCCATTGGCCCGGTCGACCGGAATATGACGCAGGCTGCGCATGATCGGACCGGTGACCTTGTTGTCGAACACCTCCTGTTTGGCCATGAATCGGACCTTCCGCCCGTGGCCTTGCAGGACCGCCGGTAATCCGGCGAAAGTGAAGTCGAAGTAGCCGGTGTGGTTGATCGCGATAACCGCACCACCAGTGGCGGGCAGATTCTCCAGCCCGGTGATGGTGAATTTCAGCCCCTGCGCCCGCCAAGTCAGGCGGGCAAGCTTGATGACTGTCCCGTATGCCGGTTCCACAGTGGCCAGCCTAGTGCCGGGCCTCACGCCCGCACCCGCCTTTCATCGGGCCGCTAAGCTCATGACTGGTTGTTAGCTATTCAGCCACTGCTGCGGGAAGGATGTCTGTGCAGGTCACCAGCGTCGGCCATGCCGGTTTTCGAATCGACACCCAGGTGGGCAGCATCCTCTGCGACCCGTGGCTGCATCCGGCGTACTTCGGTTCGTGGTGTGTGTTTCCGGACAACAGCGGCCTGGACTGGGCGGCCATTGGCGACTGCGACTACCTCTACGTATCGCATCTGCACAAGGATCATTTCGACCCGCGACTTCTGGCCGAACATGTCAACAAGGACGCGGTCGTACTGCTGCCCGACTACCCGGTGCTTGATCTGAAACGGGAGCTTGAGCAGCTCGGCTTTCACCGGTTCTTCGAGACAACCGACTCGGTCAAACACCGGGTTAGCGGCCCTAAGGGCGACCTTGACGTCATGATCATCGCGTTGCGCGCGCCTGCGGACGGCCCGATCGGGGACTCCGGCATCGTCATCTCTGACGGCGTCACAACGGTGTTCAATATGAATGATGCCCGGCCGTTGACTGTCGACATGCTGGCGGATGAATTCGGTCACATCGACGTGCACCTACTGCAGTACTCCGGTGCGATCTGGTACCCCATGGTCTACGACATGCCGGCCCGCGCGAAGGAGGCGTTCGGTACCCAGAAGCGTCAGCGAGGCATGGACCGTTGCCGCCAGTACATCGCGGATGTCGGTGCCACGTGGGTAATCCCGTCCGCCGGGCCGCCGTGCTTCCTGGATCCCGAACTGCGCGATCTCAACGACGACCACGGCGATCAGGCCAACATTTTTCCCGACCAGATGGTCTTCCTCGACCAAATGCGGTCGCACGGTCACAACGGTGGCCTGCTGATGATCCCCGGATCAGTCGCTGATTTCACTGGCCCGCAACTCAATTCGTTGACGCACCCGATTCCGGAAGGCGAGGTCGAGTCGATCTTCACTACCGGGAAAGCGGCCTACATTGAAGACTACGCACAACGGATGGCACCGGTGTTGGCCGCCGAGAAGGCCTGTTGGGCGCCTGCGGAGGGAGAGCCACTGCTCGAGCCGTTGCGTGCCCGGTTCGAGCCGATCATGCTGCAGAGTGACCAAATCTGCGACGGCATCGGGTATCCGGTGGAGATGCGGATGACGTCTGCGACCCATAGTGAAGTTGTGGTGCTCGACTTTCCAAAACGCACTGTGCGGGAACCCATTCCGGATGAGAAGTTCAGGTATGGCTTTGAGATCGCACCGGAGTTGGTGCGAACGGTTCTGCGTGACGAAGAGCCCGACTGGGTGAATACCATCTTCTTGTCTACCCGGTTCCGGGCCTGGCGAGTGGGCGGATACAACGAGTACCTCTACACGTTCTTCAAATGCCTTACCGACGAGCGGATCGCCTATGCCGACGGCTGGTTTGCCGAGGCCCATGACGACACCGCAACGATCACCTTGGGGGACTGGGATATTCAGCGACGCTGCCCGCATCTCAAGGCCGATCTGTCGAAGTTCGGTGTCGTCGAGGGAACTACGCTCACCTGCAATCTGCATGGCTGGCAGTGGAATCTGGAGAATGGCCGTTGCCTGACCACCCGTGGGCATGAATTGCGGAGTTCTCGGAGATGAGTGCGCCGCCTCGGCAGTATTACGACGACGGCTTGGTCCAGTTGGATCGCGAGGCTTTGACTCTGCGGCGCTACCACTTTCCGTCGGGAACATCGAAAATCATTCCGGTCCGGACCATTCGCGGCTACCAGGCTGAGTCGTTGGGCTTGCTGATCCAGCGGTTCCGGTTGTGGGGCAGCTCAGACTTCCGGCGCTGGTTGCCACTGGACATTCGCCGGCCGTTCAAGGACACCCTGATCACGCTCGACGTGCCGGGCACGTCTCCGAGCCCCGCGTTCACGCCGTCTGATCCGGAGCACTTCATCGCGATGCTGGATGAGGTATTGAGTCCAGGCTGAGCGTCGAGTTCGACGTAATGGCCTGGATTACTCGCACTTCCGCGCCCATTTGTTGGTTTGGGCGCAAGGGCAAGGGCAAGGGCTAGGGCTCCCAGACAAGTTGGCGCAGTTCGGATCGCGTCGGGCCCTCGGTGTCGTAGATCCGCACGATGGCCTCGTCACCGGGCTGGAGGTATGTCGACTCGCCCAGCTCCGTGTATCGCGTGGCGCCGATGCCGATGAGCACATTCTCCGGCCGACCGCACGCCACCATCAACGCGCCGACATCCTCCAAGGGGGTGCTGGGGTCGTCTTTCTGATTGGCGAGCCGCTCGACGATCCAGTCCAGCAACACTTCTCCGTAGTAGGAATAGCCGAGCAGTGGACTGTCGACGCCGTACTCGTGATGCACTCCGTCGGCTGTGCGTAGATGGGAGAGCAGCCTCAGGGTTGATGTCGGCCCGTCCGGGGTGAGGTCGCCGGTGTCGAAGAATTCCGATGAGACACCCTTCGAGGCGGCCCCCCAGTTCTTCTTGTAGCTGATCTTGGGTGCATTCGGACGACGGATCGAGCAGTCGTTGAAGGCCCCAAGTGCAAAGGGCCGCAATCTAACCACTGTGTCGCCTTGCCAGTCGATCTCACAGGCCAGAGCGACTTCGGGTTCGATCTGCAGATTGAGCGGGCCGCCATCTTCGGAACCCTGTTTGGGCACCACCAAGGCGTCATGGGACAAGGGGAACTCACCCAGAAAGCTGTCGTAACTTGGTGCGTACCAAGGGAAGATGCCCTTCGGGGCCGGCCCGTGGCTTTCGACGTTCACGAAATCGACTGCCTCGCCGGCCTGTTCGAGGTGGCCAGCGAAATTCCCCGCAACACCCATGCCGAACCAGCTCTTCATGTCACCGAGTTCGATGTCGATCACGATTTCAGGACCTCCGTCCCAACGAATGGCGCCAACGCAGCGGGCAGTCGAACGCTGCCGTCGGCTTGCTGATGGTTTTCCAGGATTGCGACCAACCATCGGGTGGTGGCCAATGTGCCGTTAAGAGTCGCCGCGACTTGCGGTTTGCCGTTGTCATCGCGGAACCGGGTGGCCAGGCGTCGGGCTTGGAAGGTGGTGCAGTTCGAAGTGGAAGTCAGTTCGCGGTAGGTCTGTTGGCTCGGAACCCAGCCC
Organism: Mycobacterium sp.; assembly: GCA_965279745.1. GTDB lineage: Bacteria > Actinomycetota > Actinomycetes > Mycobacteriales > Mycobacteriaceae > Mycobacterium. The sequence goes on along the minus strand of OZ257262.1, from coordinate 2,989,383 downwards.
TCGCAGTCGAACTTGCGGGCTGCCGACGAACCGAGATCTCCGGCGGCCACGTCGATCACGCGGTAGGGCACTTCGATCAACTCGAGCATCTGACGCTGCCAACCCAGCAGTCGTCGGTGTTCAGCCTCCGCATCCTCCGGCCGGCAATAGACGAACGCTTCGAGCTTGTTGAATTGGTGTACCCGAATGATGCCGCGGGTGTCCTTGCCGTAACTCCCCGCCTCGCGGCGGAAGCACGTCGACCAGCCTGCGTACCGCAGGGGACCGCCGGAGAGGTCGAGGATCTCGTCGGCGTGGTAACCCGCTAGCGGTACCTCGGAAGTGCCCACCAGGTAAAGATCATCGGATTCCAGTCGATATACCTCGTCGGCGTGCGCGCCGAGAAATCCGGTGCCCGCCATGATCTCGGGTCGTACCAGGACCGGTGGGATCATCAGCCGGAAGCCATTCTCGGTGGCCGTCCGCACCGCTAACTGCAACAGGCCTAGCTCGAGCAACGCCCCGGGTCCGGTCAGGAAGTAGAAGCGCGAACCCGACACCTTGGCGCCGCGTTCCATGTCGATCAGGCCGAGTGTCTCGGCCAGACAGAGATGGTCTTTCGGGTCCTCGATTGCCGGCGGAGTGCCCACTAGTTCGATGACGGCGAAGTCGTCTTCGCCGCCGGCGGGAACACCGTCGATGATGACGTTGGCGATTGCCATGTGGGCCGCCGTGAATACGGCCTCGGCCGCAGCCTGCGCAGCTTCGGCTTCTTTCACTTTGCCTGCGAGATCTTTGGCCTGCTCCAGCAATACTGGGCGTTCATCGGGGCTGGCGGAACCGACTCGCCGGCTCGCGGCCTTCTGCTCGGCGCGCAATGTATCGCCGGTTGAGATTGCTGCGCGCCGCGCGGTGTCGGCATCCAACAGAGTGTCGACAACGGCAGGGTCTTCGCCCCGGCTGCGCTGGGACCGCCGGACTCGATCCGGATCGTCGCGTAGCAGTTTCAGGTCGATCACGACCTGAACCCTAGCTAGCGGCCAGTCGTTCTGGTATTAGGCCCCCGGGCTGTCGTAATAGGCGCCTAACAGCACAACCCCATAACATTACAAATTCCTCACTTGTCACACAGCTCGACGCGCCTGACACAATGGACACGATGTTGCGATTAACTGAGCGTGAGGAAGCGTCGGCTGTGCAGCCCGATCAACTGCAGGCTCGACCGGCATTTCTGCGCTCGTTGCAAGCAACCTCGATCCGGCGCGTCTTGTTATTGACCGCGCTGGGCGGCTTGCTGATTGCTGGAGTCATCACTGCGCTCCCGGTCGGCAGCAACGGACTGCTGCCCGGTTACGGTGGCTCCGACCCGTTGATCAGCGCCGGATCCAAGGGAAATGCCGCGTTCGGCAAGGCCAAGAGCGGCGATTGCCTCGACTGGCCACCGAAGACACCCGACGCCGCCACCATCGTCGGCTGCACAGGTGACCATCGTTTCGAGGTTGCCGAGTCGATCGATATGCGCACTTACCCGGGCTCGGAATACGGACCGGACGCAGCGCCGCCGTCGGCGGCACGGATTCAGCAGATCTCCCTCGAGCAGTGTCAACCTGCGGTGCGCCGCTATCTCGGCGACAAGTTCGACCCCAACAGCCGGTTCACGATCAGCATGCTGTGGTCGGGTGACAAGGCCTGGAAGCAGTCCGGTGAGCGCCGGATGTTGTGCGGGTTGCAGCTGTTGGGTCCGGATGATCAGCAGGTCGCGTTCAAGGGCAAGGTCGCTGACGTCGACCAGTCGAAGGTCTGGCCCGCCGGCACCTGCCTGGGCATTGACGCCACGACGAATCAGCCGACCGATATTCCGGTCGACTGCTCGGCGCCGCACGCCATGGAGGTCACCGGTGCGGTGAACCTGGCCGAGAAGTTTCCCGGTGGCTTGCCATCGGACGTTGATCAGGATGCGTTCATCAAAGATGTCTGCACCAAGATGACCGACGCGTACCTGGCACCGATTCAGCTGCGCACCACGACGCTCACTTTGATCTACAGCACGGTGTCGCTGCCGAGTTGGATCGCCGGCAGCCATCAGGTCTCGTGCAGCATCGGCGCAACCCTCGGCAACGGGGGATGGGCCACCCTGCTCAACAGTGCGAAGGGGCCGTTGCTGATCAACGGTCAACCGCCGATCCCGCCTCCCGATATTCCCGAGGAGCGACTGAACCTGCCGCCGATCCCGTCGATGCCGCAGCCGACGACGGCGTCTTCACCTTCGCAGTCGACCTCGGGCAACGGCAATGGCTATCAGAGCGGTTCGCAGACCTCTCAGAACGGCCAGGGTTCGCAGAACTCCCAAAGCTCGCAGAATTCCCAAAGCTCGCAGTCCCAGCACCTGCCGCAGGCGCCGGGACCTCAGGTGGCCCCTCCGACTCAACCACCGGCCGCGCCACCTCCCCCGCCCGTGCAAATTCCGGATGCGCCGGTGAATCAGGAGGCACCGCCGATGGAGGGATCGGCAGGCGACGCCGTACCGCCGCCGGCCACCTAGTGCCGGTTCGGATGAGCTCGGAGCAATTCGAGGAGCTTGTCGGCGAGGCCCTGGATCAGATTCCGCCCAAGCTGGCTTCAGCCATCGATAACGTCGTGGTGCTGGTTGCCGACCACAATCCTGAAGATCCCGAGGTGCTCGGTCTCTACGAAGGCATCGCGCTTACCGAACGGGATAGCACCTATGCTGGCGTGCTGCCAGACACCATCACGATCTACCGCGAGCCACTGCTGGAAATGTGCGATGACGAGGCAGAAGTAGTGAAGGAGGTGGCGATCACGGTCATTCACGAAATCGCCCACCACTTTGGTATCGATGACGATCGACTGCATGAGTTGGGTTGGGGCTGAGGGCTTTCGGCGGTGGCGTCGTCAGCGCGCCGGGTCGCCCTGCCAGCTGAAACTGTTGACGTATTTGCCCATATCCTGGGCGATTTGAAGGTTCACGCCCGACGGTAATCCCGGTCCGAATTCGGGCCCGAAAGCGTGATAAGGCCCCACCGCACCAGCGACCAGGGCCAGGTCGTTTTTGACCGCCACCAGCAAGACAGTGCGGATCCGGATGAAACTGGAACTGCCACTCGGCGGCCAGGAATCGGCCACTTCGCCGTAGCCGGGTTGATAGCCGACCGTCGCGTTGGGGATTTCGTAGGCTGTCTTCGCGTCCGGAAACTTCTGTGCGATCAGCGCTTTGGCGATTTCCCTCGGTGTGCGGCCCCGGGCCGGCTGGGAGAACAACTGGATGACGCCCGTGTCGCCGCCGGTGAACTTCGCCGTGACGCCCATGTCGTCCATGGAGACTTCATACGCAGAATTCGGTGTGGGATAGGACACCGAGTACGCGCCGTTGGCCGGGGTGAACCGGGGGAGCGCCATGACGGGAGTTCCGGTCGGCGGCCGGCCGCAGTCCGGCGGGCACATGAAGTGCGCTGGCTTCTCGGTGACGCGCAGCGACACTCCGAGCAAAATAGCGATGCCGACCATGATCCCTGCACCCCAGAGTCCGAGCAGGCGGGCGAATCGCGGCCGGGGTAGTTCCGGTGCGCTGTAGGTCCCGGGTGGCAATGCGTAGCCGGGATACAGCTCATCGTTTTCATCGGGGGGCGTGGCTACCGACTCGCTCACGATCCGTCCACCGCGTCTAGTTGCCGCACCGGCCGAGTCTCTCGACGTTCTCTACGTGATGTTCGCGACGATGCCCGTGTCGCGACACCGCAGGCGGGACAGAACGCCATATCGGGGACCACGTGTTCGCAATGCACGCACAAGAGCGGCTCGTCCCGGTGAATCGGGTCATGCGCCTCGTGCAGCAACGCCAGCTGCAGAGCGAACCGCAACGCGATCAGGGCAACGCCGGCCAGCGCCAAGTGAACGCCGAGTAGGTACATCTGTGGAACGCCGACGATGTCGACCACGCCGAGAGCCGAATGGATCGCCAAGACCAAGAGCGCCAATGCGATCAACGCTGCCCGAGTTCGGCCCGGGTGCTCGTGGGGGTTGTCCTTCTGGCCGGTGAACCAGAGCGCGATCCCTACCAGCCCGCCGGCTACCGCGGCCGTCAGCGGCACTGTTATCCCGTGCAGCGCCGCTTCCACCACGAGCCCTTTGACTGGGCGGCCGCTGGCGATCAGGCCGGTGGCGAACTGTGGTGCCAGCCGAGTCAAGGTCGCCGCACCAGCGAACGTCAGCGCGCCGAACGCACCGATGACGAAGCCGTCCAACGATTCCCGTCTGGCGGGCCGCAGGAGTCGGACGACCACTGGGGGCAGGATCATCAGAATCATCCCAGCTGCCGGGATGAGGAGCCCTTCCCGCAGCAGATGGTGCATCGCGAGACCGGCGGAGATCGGAACTCCGTACGCGCGGGCGACGATCTCGCCGGTGAGCAGCACCCAGCCCACACCAAGGCCGGCGCCGAGCGTGGCCGAAATTGCCAGGGCGTGAGTGGTCACGTCTCGAAACACGTCCGCCTCGGCGAGATAGAGGACGAACAGCAACAGCAGGCCCAGCGCGGAGACGGTGATCAATGCAGCGGGGACCCGGATAAACGCGAACGTGATCAGGCCGGCCAACACGAGGGCCAGACCGATTCGAAACGGCATCCGCGACCGTGACGGCAGATGCGGAAAGAGCGAACTGGAAATCGACGGGCGCAGCAGACCTTCGCTCGGCGACGCTCCGAAAGTGCGGATGCGCAACCATTGCGGTCCGTCGCCGGGTTCAGGTGTGAGGTGGCCTCCGCAGTAGCCGCAAAAGGCGCCGGCCGGCACCTCTATCTCGCACGTCCGGCACTCCATCGTGGGGACACCGTCGGGGCCGAGCGCGTTGGAACCTGGGTCGTTGGAACCTGGGTCGTCGGAATTGGTCATCCGCTCAACTTCTGAGCGAGTAGGAGATTCTGGGATAGGTTCTCGACGTCGGGAGTGCCTAGGCCGGTCACCAGGTCGTAGCCCGGCTGAGCAAAGTCCACCGCGTTGCTGCCCAAAGTGACGTCACGGAATGCCGGCAGTGGGGCGCCCTGGGCTACCCGGTAAAGCAGCGGGTTCAGTTCACCAAGGGACTTGCCGCCCTTCGCGATGATGAACTGGTTCATGATCGCGGTCAGTCCAGCCCAGATCGGCGCTGACAGCGAGGTGCCGCCGCCAACCGCAGGCTGCTGGTTGAAAACGATCTTGACACCGGTGAAGGGATCGGCAACCGCCGAAACGTCGGGTGTCAGTCGCCGGCCGTTACCGGCGTTGACGCTGACGTCTTCTTGCCAGTCCGGTCGGTCGAAGAGCGCTGAAACTCCACCCCCGGTGCCTTGGGTGAGCGGCGGGTCGAACCAGGCCTGCTCAGCAAGCCAACCACCGCTAGCGTCGGTCGACAAGGTCGTCCCGCCGACATCGGTCATCTCGGGCATGGATGCGATGGCGTCCAACCCGATGTCATCGGAACTCGGTGGCGAGGACCATTCCTGGCCGCCCTTGCATTCGAGACCGGCCAAGTCGCCGCTGGCGTTGAACGCGGTCGTGCCCTTGCGCTGGGCCGCGGCCAACGCAGAGCGCACCGGCGCCAGATCTGCTGCGGTGATGAGCTTGTCGCAGCCCCAGCCGATCGAGAAGCTCCACACCGCGCCCGGGTAGCGCTGGCTGGCGTCCTCCATCATCTTGGCGATCTTCTCGTAGGAGCCGTCGCCCTCCACCGTCGGTCGCGCGTTGACGAGGACCTTCTTGGCGTCGGGGGCAATGGCGTGGATTGCCTCCAGGTCCATCGTGGCCTCGCCGCGTCGCGCCGACGGCTGACCGCCCACTACCTCCGGCGTGAACTTCGGCAATCCGAAGCTCGTCGAGAACATGTCCAGATCAGCCTGGTCGAAGCCGTCGAAGGCAAACACGACCACGGTTATTCCCTTGCCGGTGAATCCGCCGTCGCGCAGTGACTGGGCGTTGTAGGTCTTCAGTAGCGCGTTGGGAGTGAGGCCCTGATCTGGCACTTCCAACGGCAAAACCCACGGTCTAGCTTCGTGATGTGGGGTGTACCCGAGGATTCGGCCGAGCCCGGCGACCTCGACGCCGACCGGCGCCGGAACAGCCGGCTGTCGGCTCGAGGCGTAAAAAACCTGGCCCAGCCTGCCTCGATAGTCATGTACGTCGACATCGAATGCGCCTGCCACAGCCGCGGGTTTACCTTCGACGATTGCCCACGAGTCACCCGGGCGCCACCGAACAGAAAGTCCCTGCTGCTCAGCCCAATTCATCAACAACGCCGGTCGGTTGCGGTCATGAAGGGCCGCAGTCAGCTGGACGTGGTCAGTCCGAGCAGGCCCGAGATCGATCGAACTCTCAAGCAGCGACGCGTACGGACCGGTGATCGCCGCTGACGCGACAGGCGTCAGCGATCGATGTGAGTGGGCGACGAACAGTGCGCTGGCGCCAAAAAGCGCCAGCAGCACCGTCCATGCCAATGGTTTCAACGCGCGTGAACGGGATACCCGAATCACGGTCGGAGAGCTGGTGCCACGGCCGTCGGCCGTCGACCAGATTTACTACCTGCCGCCACCGGTGATGACGTTGCCGGGCAGCGCGGTCGGAGCCGGCGGTGCCTTGACCGAAGGGGTGAAGGAGTTGGCGCCACCGGGCGTAATGGCCTTTTCGGTGGGCGACGGAGCGGGAGCGCTCGAGCTGGTCGGGCTGGTGCTCGAGGGGGCCTCTTTGCTCTCCTTACCGCACGCGGTAAGGCTCCCCATTCCGACGATCGCAACCCCGCCAGCAAAAAGTGCAATCTGCCGAGTCAAACGAGCTGACCTCATTATCGAGTCCTCACTCTGTGCGCCGGAAACGCGGAAACTTGCTGGCCCGGCTGTTACCAATCCACCCCCGAAGGGCTGTGACTTCCCAATTTATCCCAAGACGGCAGCAAATGCACGCTGCTTTCGCCTGCAGCAAAACGGTGCCGAGTTAATCCCAGCGCGGCAACGCTAAAAATCTCGCTTTCGATGCAAAAATCAGGCGTATGGACAGGTGCCGTGAATGCCGCGCCGGACTGGACCATTGCCACGGAACGTTGATTCACCATTCGTTTGAACGGCCGGAATGCACCGATGATGACTGCGCCAGTCCGGAGCTCATCCTGCACTCACTGGTGATCGACTGCTACGCGGTGGACTGTCGGTGCGCCGCCTCGACGGGGCAGTCGATAGCGGTCTAAGTGCCTCTCAGCCCATCGGGTCGACGGAGTTCAGCGCATCTTCGACGGGGTGCACATCGGGTTCGGGATAGAACGGCGGGGATTGTGAACCCCAGTGCACACAACTCCAGCGCCCGTCGGTGGTCGGCGCCAACACCACCGCGTCCGTGTTGGCTAGGTGGTGGTCGAGAACAAAGGTGTTGTCGACCCCGGCAAGGTGCGCCGAGACCAGTCGGATCGCCGCGCCGTGGCTGACGAGAACAATGTCACCGGTCCAGCTGTGGTCGTCCAGATAGCGGAGGCGAAGGTCGGTGATGACCGGCAGATAGCGGTCCAGGACAGCGCGTCCGCTCTCACCGCCGGGCATCTCCAGGTCGAGGTCGCCCCCATGCCAGCGCTGATAGATCGTATTGAACTCAGCGATCGCATCGTCGTCGTCACGGTTTTCCAGATCGCCGGCTTGTACCTCATGAATGTCGTTGAATTCTGTTGCTTCCGTTTTTAATTCGGCACCGATCTCTGCTGCGGTCTGTGCAGCCCGGCGGGCAACGGAATGGCCGAGCAGACCCGGTGGCCGGTTGTACGAACGGGCAAACGACCGTGCCTGGTCGCGGCCTAGGTCAGTGAGGTCGGTTCCGGGTGGACGGGTGTCGAGGCGCCGTTCGACGTTGCCCCGCGATTGGCCGTGCCGGACCAGGATTAGCCGCCCACTCATTCAGATCCACCTTTGCGCAGCCGGGCCAGCCACCGATCGGCTTCGTCGGGCTGTGGAGGCACTGCGCCGATCGCCGAGCCAGTAGGCCACGAACCTAGGTATCGCACATCGGTGCACCGCCGGTGCAGTGCCTTCAATGCCTCGGCGACCGCGCGGTCATCGATATGGCCGACGCAGTCGAGGAAGAAGATGTAGGTGCCCAGTTCTGTGCGGGTCGGACGGGATTCGATGCGGGTCAGGTCAATGTCGCGGATGCCGAACTCACTCATTGCCGCAACCAATGCGCCCGGCGTGTTGTCGAGTCGCAGCACCACCGACGTGCGGTCGGAACCGGTGCGCGGTGGCGGCGGCCCGACCGGTCCGGCGAGTACGAACCGCGTCCTGGCGTTCGGTTCGTCGACCACCCCTGCTGCGAGAGTCTTGAGTTGGTAGCGCTCTGCTGCCAAGGCGGTCGATACTCCGGCGTCCGCACGCCCGGCGGCAACGTCCTGGGCCGCGGCCGCATTCGAGTTCGCCGGAATTAAACAGGCGTGTGGCAAATTCGCGGCAAGCCAGCGTCGAACCTGGGCCGCGGCGATGGGAAACGCCGCCACCGTTTGCACTTGCTCAAGCCGGCCAGGTGCCTTCGTGACGATGCTGAACGCCACGTCCAGGGTCACTTCTGCATGGATCTGCAGTGGCGAGCCGGTCGCCAGACTATCCAGGGTGGGCAACACGCTGCCCTCGATGGAGTTCTCGATCGGGACGCACGCGAATTCGGCGGCGCCGGCCCGTACTGCCTCCAGCGCTGCGGGGGTGCTCTCGGCGGGCTGCGGGTCTACATCGGCGCCGCCGGGCATCACCCCGGCGGCGACCATCTTGAGCAGCGCCGTTTCGGTGAAGGTGCCCTCCGGTCCGAGGTAGGCGATGCGGGCCACAGGCCAACCATATCGGGTAAATGCAGACCGGATCCTTGCGTCGTCAATTGAGTTGAATTAAGTTAGCCTTACCTCACTAAATGAAGGACGTGTGATGCCCGCAACGACACTTTCCGAGCCGTCCACCGCTGAGCGCGTCCGCAGCGCATTCGTGAGCGCCGGCGGTGCGATGTTGGCCGTTGACGGAGCGCCGCCGGTTCCGACCCCGGTGCATCACCTGCTTCCCGACGGCTCGTTCGCAGTGACGGCCTCCGCACAGTCGGCCCTCGCGGTGGCGACGGACGCGGCCGCAGCAACCGGGCGTGCGGAAGGCGTTGCAGCGGTGCTTGAACTCACCGACTACTCACCGCTTCCGCTGCGCGAACCGGTGCGCTCGCTGGTGTGGGTCCGGGGCCGGGTGCACGAGGTGCAGCAGTCGGCCGTTCGTGAGTTGCTCGACGTGATTGCCGCTGAGCATCCCAATCCCGCTCTGCTTGAGGTCGGGTCGGGCGACATACTGCTTCTGCTCGTCGTGGAATCGGTCGTGGTCGCTGACGCGACGGGAGCCGAACCGGTCCGGCTCGGGGCGTTACTCGGCGCAAACCCTGACCCGTTCTGCGAGCTGGAGTCTGCCTGGGTCCGTCACCTCGACAGCGATCACCCCGAGGTCATGTCGCGGCTCGCGGGCAAGCTGCCTCCTGCCCTGCGGCGAGGCCGGGCTCGGCCACTTGGATTGGATCGCTACGGAATTCGCCTGCGAATCGAAGGTCCCGACGCAGATCACGACGTCCGGCTGTCGTTCCCCGCGCCTGTGCACGACGTCACTGGCTTGGGGAGGGCGATTCGGATGTTGATGGGTTGCCCATTCGTCAACGGGTTGCGGGCCCGGCCCCTATAGCTAGTACGGCCGATACCGTGACGGGGTGACACAGCCCGCCCTCGAGTCGTTCGACACCAACCCGCGGGGACTGCGCATCGAGGTCGGCGTCATGCTGGCAGTCACCTTCGGGGTCAGCGCCGTCATCGCGGTCCTGCAGCTGACCGACGCGGTCTTGTCGGGCCTGGCGGGCCACCGGGTGCGACTGAATCCCAACCAGTCGCGCTATGACCTGGTCAACCTCGGCCTCAACCTGGCGTCGATCGCACAGCTAGTGGCGTGGGGCGGGTTGGGTCTCTACCTGCTGTGGCGCGGGGGAATCGGTCCCGCCAAGATCGGTCTGGGCCGACTGCGCTGGCGCTCCGACCTGTTTGGCGGGCTTGGCCTGGCGGCGCTGATCGGTGTGCCGGGGTTGCTGTTCTATCTCTTGGCTCGCAGCCTGGGAATGAATGCTGAGGTGGAACCGTCGGCGTTGCATGACACCTGGTGGCGGATACCCGTGCTGATCATCGCCGCGTTCGCGAACGGTTTCGCCGAGGAAATCATCGTCGTCGGTTACTTGATTACGCGGCTGCAACAGCTGGGTGTGAGTCGGCGTTGGGCGGTGCTCGCCTCCAGCGCGCTGCGCGGGCTTTACCACTTATATCAGGGCTTCGGTGCAGGGCTGGGCAACCTGGTCATGGGTGTGGTCTTCGGCGAGGTCTGGTGCCGGACCGGGCGGCTGTGGCCGCTGATCATTGCGCACGGACTGATCGACACGGTGGCCTTCGTTGGCTATGCCCTGCTGAGCGGTCACTTGAGCTGGCTGAAGTGACTCGAAATGGCTCGGCGCGCACTCCCTCGCGATACCGCCGAGGTGCGTAAATTGGCTCCGGTGAGCGACGACTGGCCGCCGCGACCCGCGCCTGATCCCCCGACCGAGTGGATACCGCGACCTGTCGTGCCACCAGCGCCGCCGATACTGCCTTCCCGTGAGCCTTCGCAGGTGATCCACCGCGATCCCACCCACTGGCCCACCGAACCGATACGGCGGGCACCGCCGCCGCCGGCACCACCGCCGCCACCACCCATGCGGAGGACCCCGCCGCCGCCCCCGCCGCCCGCACGGCATCGGGCCACCGATAAGAGGCCACCTCCGGCGCGGCCCAATCCTCCGCAGAGGCCACCGGCACCGGCAACGGCCAGGCCGCGGAAGCCGCGCTGGGGCCGTCGGATCCTGGTCGGCATCGGCCTCGTTAGCCTCGTTGCAGTCACGGCGGTGGTTGGCACGGGGATCTGGATCGATTCCTCGTTGCACCGGGTGTCGGTGTTCAGCGACTATCCCGAGCGCCCGTCCGAGGGAAGTGGGACGACCTGGTTGCTGGTCGGTTCGGACAGCCGCGAAGGCCTCACTCCCGAGCAGCAGGCCGAATTGACCACGGGCGACGACATGGGCAACGGCCGGACCGACACCATCATGGTGGTACACATCCCGGGGTTGTTCTCGAAGGCGCCCACCACGATGGTCTCGATCCCACGTGATTCGTACGTCGACATCCCCGGCTATGGCTCGGACAAGATCAATGCGGCGTTCGCCGAGGGCGGTCCGCCGCTGCTGGCCCAGACCGTCGAAGATGCAACCGGGTTGCGGCTCGATCACTACGCAGAGCTGGGATTCGGCGGATTTGCGGCGGTCGTCGACGCACTCGGGGGAGTAAACGTATGTCCCGCGGTTCCGATCGACGACGAACTGGCCGGGATCAATCTGCCTGCCGGCTGTCAGACGCTCGACGGCCGCAACGCGCTGGGGTATGTCCGAACCCGGGCGACACCCCGTGCCGACCTCGACCGGATGATCCACCAGCGCGAGTTCATGTCAGCTCTACTGAGCAGAGCCGGCAGTCCGGCCGTCTGGCTCAATCCGTGGCGCTGGTATGCGGTGCCGCACGCAGCCGCAGCGGCTCTGACTGTCGACGATGGTGTTCATGCCTGGGATCTCGCACGGCTGGGTTTGGCGTTACAGGGTTCGAAGACGACCCTCACGGTGCCCATCGGCGAGTTCACCGGCAACTCGTCGGGATCCGTCGTGGTGTGGGATTCCGACGTAGCCGCCCAATTGTTCGATGCCTTACGCACCGATGCCGCGATTCCGCAGTCGGTGCTCGACGGTCAGCCCTGACCGACTAGTCGAGTTCCGCCCCGGTCAGACCGCTCTGCAGCCAGGCCTTGGTCCGGCCCGGATAGTTGGTGGCGATCCACGCGACACCGATATCGCGACAAAACCCGACGTCTTCGAAATGGTCGACGGTCCAGCAGTACAGGGCGCGGCCCTGAGCGGCGGATCGGTCGACGAGTTCGGGGTGTTCCCGCAAGGTGGCGATAGACGGTCCGACGGCGGTTGCGCCGACGGTGGTTGCGGCGCCACCGCCCAGATACCGGGAGGTTTCGCCCAGCAACACCGTCGGCAGCAGCGGCGCGGCGCGGCGGATCCGCCAGACGGCGGCAGCCGAGAACGACATCACCACAGCGCGGGAAAGGTCAGCCGACGCAGGCGACGCGATTCCGTAGCGATGCAACAGGGCAAGTACCTTGCTCTCCACCAGTGCGCCGTAACGCACCGGATGCTTGGTCTCGATGAACATCTTCACCGGCCGGTTCCAGTCCAGCACTAGGCGGACCAGATCTTCGAGGGTCAGCAAGCCGGTGTCGCCCAGTGCGCCATCGCGCCCTTGGCTGCTATGCCAGGCACCCCAGTCCAGTTGCTTGAGTTCGGCCAACGTCATCTCGCTGACCAAGCCTGTCCCGGTCGACGTGCGGTCTACGCGGCGGTCGTGCACACACACCAGATGGCCATCGCGAGTGAGCCGCACATCGCACTCGACTCCGTCAGATCCTTCTTGTAATGCCAGCTCGTAGGCCGCCAATGTGTGTTCCGGGCGTTCGGCCGACGCACCTCGGTGCGCCACCACGAAGGGGTGCCCACCGTGGACTTCGTCAGCCGACGTCATAGCCCTACGCTGCCGGTTCCTGACGCTCCGGCTCAACCGGTGAGGATGATTCGGCTTCGGGATCGGTGCTGACCGGCTGGTCATCGTCAACGACGACCCACCGGTGCAGGGGGCGTTCGACCGGCTTGCGGACGAATGCGTCGAAAACGCGCCACAGCAGCATCAGCACTGCCATCCCCAGCAGGTAGGCGACGATCATCGCGACGGTGTTGTCGGCGATGCCCTGGGGTTGGGTGGTGAAGCTCGTCGCTATCGCGAAGACGGTGACAGCGGTTGACAACACCCAACCGACCCACCACGCGCCGATCGGCGTCCGCAGCCGGGCTCGTGAGTCTTCGGCGTTGGCCAACTCGATGACGAATACCGGTGCCCACACCAGGTTGACCAGTGGAATCAGGCAGCCTGCCCAGAGCGTCCACACTGGCCGCGGGTCGTCCTGGCCGCGCAGCTTGAACACGGCAGCGCGGCGGGCCACCAACCACGATGTCAGGGCCACTGCGGTGACAACGACTGCAACGAGGGCCGCGAGGCTGGCCAGCACACCGAGCAACAACGCGCCGTTCGCCACCAGGCGCGGGAGCAGGGACGTGCGGTTGAACAGCAGAAGTCCGTAGCGCAGAACGTGCACCGAGGCTGCTATGCCGAAGAGGGCCACGGCCGAGAGCAGCACTCCCCGAACAGCGACCGGGGTGACGCCTTTCCGCACCGCGGTCTCATCAGCGGGACCCGACGGAGCGATGTTGTCGGTCAGGCTCCAGGGCGGTATGTACGCGTAGCGCGGCGTGGGTCCAAGCGGTTTGCGTTGCGGACGCGGCGGCGGCGGCGGGCCGGGCCGCACGGCGATCCAGCGGAATCCCGGTGGTAAGCGGGTATCCCTCCGCTGGGGTGCGGGTGCAAGGCGGACGGTGGGTGGCCTGCCTGGCGGGAATGCGCCCCAGCGCGGATCCGGCGCCGGCGGTGGCCCAGGCGGGGGACCAGGTGGCGGCCCAGGATGAGGCATGGTTGGCGGCCCGGGCGGCATTTGCGCTGGCCCGGGCGGCATCGGTGCGAGGAGGGCACCGTTGCAGCGTGGGCACCAGCCGCGTTGGCGGTCGCGCACGTTCCAACGTGTCCCGCACTGCGAGCACACCTGAATCACCGGACCAGCCTACATAGCGCCGACTCGTTCGAGGCCACCTGAATCAGCTACCCTCAGAGGGCGGGCTGGAACAGCTTTATCCACAGTTTCCACAGGTTTATCCACAGTTTTTGGGATGGCCGCAAAGCCCTTTGCGTGCACCTCCGGGGCACCATCAACGCCATGCCCTGTGGATAACTGGGTTGACTGCCGCCCAATCGGTAAACACTTAAATTCTGGAGCGAGCGAAATCCATTGCGGCACTTGGGCAACTTTGGGCCAGGCCGGTTCGATCCCGGTTTCAGCGGGTAACTTCTACGGGAGTTGAAACAGGCGATATCATCGCGGCGGATGTAACGGTATGATTAATTTCACAAGAGCACGAAGTCGAACACCCAGGTCAGGCGATATTGATGGCAGCGCAATCATTCGGGTCGCAGCCCGTGTCGCAGCCGTCGCAGTGGTACACGTCGTCGTCCACGTGTAACCGGTCGTACATGATGGCGGCACTGCGCGCCGGCGTGATCGCCCTTATCCTGCTGGCCATCCTGGTACTTGTCGTCTGGTTTTGAACTGACCGTAAACGGGCACCCGAATCCGGGACGCACGTCCATGCGGTGCACACCACCGAAACATGAAGGAAGGAAATCTCGTGGCCGAATACACCCTGCCCGATTTGGACTGGGACTATGCAGCACTTGAGCCGCACATCTCCGGCCAGATCAACGAAATTCACCACAGCAAGCATCACGCTGCCTATGTCAAGGGTGTCAACGACGCGGTTGCCAAGCTGGAAGAGGCCCGCGCCAAGGATGACCATGCCGCGATCTTCCTGAACGAGAAGAACCTCGCCTTCCATCTGGGCGGTCACGTCAACCACTCGATCTGGTGGAAGAACCTCTCACCCAATGGCGGCGACAAGCCGACGGGCGACCTGGCTGCCGCCCTCGACGATGCCTTCGGATCGTTCGATAAATTCCGGGCTCAGTTCACGGCCGCCGCCAATGGCCTGCAGGGGTCGGGTTGGGCCGTGCTGGGTTACGACAGCCTGGGTGACAAGCTGCTCACGTTCCAGTTGTATGACCAGCAGGCCAACGTGCCGCTCGGCATCATCCCGCTGCTTCAGGTCGACATGTGGGAGCACGCGTTCTATCTGCAGTACAAGAACGTCAAGGCCGATTACGTCAAGGCGTTCTGGAACGTCGTCAATTGGGAGGACGTCCAGAATCGCTACGCCGGGGCGATCTCGAAGGCGAACGGGCTGATCTTCGGCTGATCGCCGCCCGCAAGCCCTCCGATTAGCACTCGTATCCTCTTGCGTGCCAACCGGGGTATACCGCATCCTGTTCGGACCGACCCATAGTCGTGTCGCGCAGGGGTATCCGAGTGTCACGGAGGGCGATATGGACACTGATTCCGGGCGAGCGGTGGAAATCGCTCCCTTTCATTCCCGCGGTGCGCTAAAAGGATTCGTGGTGTCCGGCCGATGGCCAAACTCCACCAAGGAGTGGGCACAGCTCCTGATGGTTGCGGTGCGAGTCGCTTCCTTGCCTGGATTGCTTTCCACCACAACGATTTTCGGTGTCCGTGAAGAGCTTCCGGAGCGACCGCAGCCGGGCACGGTCGGATTGGTCATGGCGGAGGGCACTGTGGTCGGCGAATCCGCCGTACCGCCAGGGCATTTCGCCCAATGGCAGCCGCCTGCGCTGTTAATGCTGCACCCGCCGTCAGAGACGACACCGTCGCTGCCGGAGTGCTCTGGCGCCGCATCCGGATGCGTTCTGCTGCCTGGTCTGCCCCACCTGGGGCTCGAGCATCGGGCGGCCTGGGTCGAGGCGGAATCCGATGGGACCATCACCAGCATTGTCAGTCGAGTCGGCGTCGACCCGATCAGTCATCCCGATACCGCGATTCTTGCGATGTTACTTGCCGCGTAGCGGGATTCGCAATCTGTCTTTCGGTCACCGGAACGCCTGAATACGGCCAGTCGAACTCTGCTCTCCAGGTGGCGCGCCTGGGTCCCGACCGCTAGCGTGGAGATCGTTATCGAAGGGGAGTAGCCCCCAATCGTCGTGTCGACATACTGGCGCAAGCCCGGCTGGCGAACCGAATCGAGATTCGGTGGGTGAGACCTTCGACCGGATGCCGGATAGCGCACTGATCTTCGAGTGACTGCTGGCAACGCGTCGAAAGGTGATTCCCGATGCTCGCCGCGATATTGGTCAGTTGTGGGGTGGTGTTCCTCGCTGAGTTAGGCGATAAATCGCAACTGATCACATTGACCTACTCGTTGCGCCACCGCTGGTGGGTGGTCTTGAGCGGGGTGGGGATCGCAGCCTTTCTGGTGCACGGACTGTCTGTCGCGATCGGCCACTTCGTCGGCCTGACTCTGCCCCAACGCCCGATCGCATTCGCCGCGGCCGCTGCCTTCATCGCCTTTTCTATCTGGACAGTGCGCGAGAGCAGCGACAAGAAACCAGACCGGGAATCGCTCGTCGACGATGAAGTTGCGTCAGCCCCTGAGCACCGATACGTGGTGCTCGCCATCGTGTCCTCGTTCGTGCTCGCCGAACTCGGGGACAAGACGATGCTGGCCACCGTGGCATTGGCCAGTGACCAGAATTGGGCGGGGGTGTGGATAGGAGCCACTGTGGGGATGGTGCTGGCCGACGGTGTTGCGATAGTCGCGGGGACCTTGCTGCATCGTCGGCTCCCGGAACGACTCCTACATCTCATCGCTGCTGGACTGTTTTTGTTGTTCGGCCTGTGGATACTTTTCGACTCGGCCCTTGGTTGGCGCAGCGTGGCTATCGGCGCTACGGCCGCGGTGGCCGTCACCGGAGCGCTTGCGGCCGGAATTGGCGTCTTTCGAAGGCGACGTGCGGCACATCACAGCAAAGCCGAACAGCACAGTTGATCTTGAACATCATCGTTGCCCTGCACGAGCCCGGGTATAAGGCGGGTTGATATCGGCCAGGCCTTCGCGCACCAGGCCTGTTGGGTGTCTAACTGATTTGCTTTCCCGCACGCTATGGGGCTCGCCGGGGCCTGTTGGCTCGCGCAAACAATGTTTGCTAACCGGCGGCGCAAGAAGTATCTGGAGAATTTCTTGAGAGTTTGCACTTGGTTGTAGGCACATGTGTGACTACGATGAGCAGCAAATACGCTGTCACAAGATCGCTCTCCGAGTATGTGGAGGTCACCACGATGAGCACGACGTTCGCCGCGCGCCTGAATCGCCTGTTCGATACGGTGTATCCGCCTGGCCGCGGCCCCCACACATCGGCTGAAGTGATCGGCGCGCTCAAGGGCGAGGGCATCACGATGTCTGCTCCGTACCTTTCGCAGCTGCGCTCGGGCAACCGCACCAACCCATCAGTTGCGACGATGGCGGCGCTTGCCAACTTCTTCCGGATCAAGCCGGCTTACTTCACTGACGACGACTACTACGAGAAGCTCGACAGGGAACTCACCTGGCTCGCGAGCATGCGCGACGACGGTGTTCGCAAGATTGCCGCGCGTACCGTCGGACTGTCTCCGGAGGCTCAGCAAGACTTGGCCTACAAGGTCGATGAACTGCGCCGCAAAGAGCACCTAGACGATTAGCTCGATGTCCCGAGCGATCGGGCATCAGCAACCCTAATTAAGCGCGCGGTATTGCCGTGCGATCTCCAGAATCCACTCCCGGTCGGAGAAGTTCTCCGGCTGCCTCAGCCAGCTGAGGCCAGGGAAAGCTTCGCTCTCGGCGCCGCGACCGGCATGGATCCAGGCAGCGATGGCGCGCGCCTGGTCACTGGGCGGCACCGAATTTAGAATGACGTCGGTCGCCACGTCGAGCCCGTCCACGTCTTGCTGTGCGGCAGGTGATTGATGGGCTGCCGCTGCCTCCAGATACAGGGCGTCGCTGATCATCGATAGGCGCTCGGCGACTCGGAATATCAGCGGGCCGCGTGGTCGCTCGCCGATACCGAGATCAGGTTGACGGCGTTCGAGCTCTTGTAGCAGGGGATCGATCAGGCGAAGTTCCCGCCGGCCGCCGAACCAATCCTCGACGGAGGGCAACAGCGAGCCTGTGGCAACGATTGCCATTGCCGCGCCGAGCAGGGTGGCCGCGGTGCCAATCCCGACGAGTTGCGTGGTACCCACCGCCCGGATCAAGACAAACGCGCTCGCGGCAACGATCAGCGCGATGCCGAGGGTGAAGACGAAGAGCGCCCGGCCTCGCCGGGTCCGATTGGAGTGGCGCATCCCGGCCCATGACACCAATGTCAGCGCCAACGAGACGTACAGCAGGGGCAGCAACCAAGGCAGTGATGTGTTCGATGACCCGAGGTTGCTTGCCATGTACTGCTCGGGCGACATCTCCGGCTGTGAACCGCTGGTGAAGAACAGGACCAGCGTGATGACTGCGACGACGGCCGCGATGCCGTATTGGACGACGGCGATTCGTCGTATCGCCGCGGGATCATGGGTTGAGGCAACGCTGGTGATCATCACGCAGCTGCCGGCCGCACAAGTAACGAGCGCAACCTGGCTGAGCCCAATGGAGATGTTGGGCCAGTGTGCAGCGGTGTCGAGCAACAGTGTCAGCGGCGGCCAGTTCAGGGCGGCGACCGCAGCCAGGCTACCCAACGCCACGATCATCGCCGTGCTCACCACCGACTGCTTGTTCACCAACGCCCATCCGATGCGCAGGCCGGTGGCCATTCCGAGCAGTCCGGCGATAACCCAGACGATCAACCAAACGCCTCTCCGAGGCGAACTTGCACGATCGATGAACGATCGGAGGGCGACCGGCCCAGCCGATAGAGGAGCAGCGCGGCGAAGTCTTCGGCCTCCTGTTCGGCCTCCTCACCGCTGGGGCCCATGCAGCCGGTGCGCTGATTGAGCATGTAGCCGATCAGGTCGTCATCGGCCAGTTCTGCGACCTCGCGGGCCACCTCGGTCACGGGCATGCCTTCGTGGCCCAACACCAGGTGGCCCAGTTCGTGGGCCAGGGTCCGGTCCGAGGTGGGTAGACCCTGCTGGATCAGGAAGACGTCGTGATCCGCGTACTGCCGCCACTGTCCAGTTACGCCGGGCGGCAATGTCGCCATATCGATATCGATTGGGCGGCAACGCTGTTCGCCAACGGCGGAGACCAATCGACTCAATGAAACCTCGCCGTCCCGGGGTGCCAGGTTGAGGACGTCGTTCACTGCTTTGGTGACTCGGTTGCTGGTGGACATGTCATCCCCTCTTACCGCAGGAACCGGGCGGTCCCTGCGGCTCTCACTACATGGCCGGCCTTGGCCTGCCGATACCCGAGGAAGCCCCCGAGTGCCGTGAGAGCAAGAATGCCCGCGATGCCCGGCAGGGCGAAAACGGCCACCTCACCTATCTTGGCGTCCCGAAGGTAATTGGGATAGCCCACCCTAAACGAATCCGGTACCTGAGACCCGTTACTCCCTGAGCCCGTTGGTAGTCGTTCGCGTACCACCGACCCTTCGCCAGATCGTGAGATGTCCCGCGCACCAGGAGCGAACTCCGTCACCGGGCGCACTGGAGCCTCGACGGCAGTCCCGCCGAATGTCGTCGGGCCACCGATGACCGGTGGGATGTGGATTGGCGCGGGCTCCGACCCGGTGGGCATGAAATTCCTGCCGCTCGCATCAAGAATTGAAGGTTCGCCAGGTTGGCTGGGCGATGGTGGCGGCGGACTCAGGGGAGCGTCGCCGCGGACACCGTCGGAGCCACCGCCGACGCTCTGAGGCGGCGGCGCCTGGGCGACGTCGTCGACCGGTGCGCCTTGTCCGTAACCGTGTCCACCGACGCCGCAAACCACGCCTTCGCTTTGGCAAGGCGGCCAGGGCGGGGGGCCTGGCCACGGGATTGGCCAGAGGATCGGCCAGAGCAACGGCGGGATGGCCGAGGGGGTGTCGAACCGGTGAAAGGGTCTGCCGATCTCACTGAGGCCAGGGCGAACGCCGCCGCTGCGGTCGGTGCTCCCCGGGCGGGGCCTGTCACGTTGGCTGGCATTCGACCTAGCGATGCCGGGTTGGGAAACCCTGCCTGCGCTGCCGCCCAGGCCGCTGTCGTCGGCGCTGTGATCGGTGCGGGGATCGGCCGTGGCGAGCGCTGCTGTGCCGGCGCACAGGAGCCCGCTGGCGATCACCCAGCTAATCGCCGCGGCACGTAATCGCGACCGTTTCACAGCGTTCCTAGAGTTTGCGGCGCATCGGTGCGCCGTGGGTGGTTGGTATGCGGTCATTGTCGCATATCTGCAGGTGGTGAACCCGCACGATTGGCCGGGCGATAGGGTTAGCTCAGCGGGTCGCGCGGACCTCTCGCCGGCCGCCGAAAACTTACTCGGGAGGCACCGCCGATGGGCCTGTTCAGCAAGCGAAAAAGTCGTGCGACAAGGCGTGCCGAAGCCAGGGCGATCAAGTCCCGCGCCAGGCTCGAAGCGAGGCTCGCCGCAAAGAACGAGACCCGTCGAATCAGGTCCGCTGAGCGCTCCGAGGGCAAGGCGATCAAGGCCCAACTGAGGGCCGCGAAGGACGCCGATCGGACGACCGTGAAGGTTGCTCAGACCGAACTCAAGAAAGCGCGGGAGGGCAAACTTCTTTCGCCCTTCAGAATCCGTCGTGCGATGACAGTGTCGCGGTTGCTGGCCCCGATCGTTGTGCCGGTTGTATACCGCGCAGCGATATCGGCGCGCGGAGCGATCGATGAACGCCGCGCCGACCGGTTGGGGGTGCCTCTGAGCCAACTCGGTCAATTCTCCGGCCACGGCGGCCGGCTGTCGGCCCGGGTTTCCGGTGCGGAACGTTCGCTTCGGTTGGTGGCCGACAGAAAGCCCGCCGACAAGAAGCAAGGGGACGCCGAGACCAAGCAGTTCGTCGCGGCGATGACGGAGCGGCTCGCGGCTCTGGCGGCGGCCATCACGGCTGCGGAGAATATGCCCGGGCAACGGCGTCGTGCGGCGCACGAGGCGATCGCCGAACAACTCGACGGTGTCGAGGCGGATCTGATGGCCCGTCTCGGCGTCGTATAGGCCGCGTTGTCCAGGCGAAGCTGACGTGTCGAAGCTGTCTGGGTTCGCCGTGGTGGCCGCCCTTGCGGTGGGATCGTTGATCGGCGCGGCCACCGCCGTAGCGCACATTCACGTCACCGCAGACCACGTCGTACGAGGCGGGCACGCGGTGGTCACCTTCCAGGTACCGAATGAATCCACAAATGGTTCCGCTGCAACACAAGTGACGATCACGCTGCCGAACACTGATTCGGTCGGAACCGCAGTAGTTCCGGGTTGGACCGCCACTTTCGATAGTGCGGGAACCAGCGGCGCCTATCGGTCGGTGACTTTCACCGCTGTACCGGGTGGCGGCATCGGCGCCGGGCAATTCCAGCTCTTTGCGGTCTCCATGCAATTGCCGGACACCGATTCGGTGTTGTTCCCGGTGGGCCAGACCTACTCCGATGGCACAACCGTGCACTGGGATCAACTTCGGTTGCCCAGTGGTGCTGAGCCAGAACATCCGGCGCCGGTGTTGGCGCTGACCGCGGGTCCAGTCGAGCCTGTCGAACACCACTCGAACCCGGTGCCCCCGGGCCCCTCGGTCACCGCAACGCCCGCCCTTGCGGAGCCAACTGCCAAGGTGTCACCCGACAACACCGCTCGTGCACTCGCCGGGTCCGCACTGCTGGTAGCGGCCATCGGCGTCGGGGTCGCGTTGGCCCGGCGCCGAACCTGATCAGCCGATAACCCGGCCTGGCATGATGAATGCCACTGTGCGGTAAGACACGGGAGCGCGCAAGACACGGCAAAAGGAGCAGCCAGATGGCAGACCCGCAGGACGGGCAGCAGGGGCATTCCGATGGGCGTCAAGACGGGCCGCCGGTGCCCCAACCCTCCAAGAAGGCGGCACCCCGGAAAGCACCTGCCAAGGCCGTCAGGAAAGCGCCGGCCAAGAAGGCACCCGTGAAGGCGGCCCCGCCCAACCCGGTACCCGAGCCGGTGTCCGAGCCCGTAGCTGTTCAACCTCCGGTCGAGCCCCCGGCGCGGCCAAGGATTCCTGAGCCGCCGGTCGTCCAGCCGATCCCCGAAGCCGGTCCGCCGGTTGTTCCGATTGCGGTGGCAGTCGTCTTCGCCGCCCTAGTGGCGCTGCTGTTGCATCGGTTGCGGCGCCGGTTCGGCTGAGTCGTGGGAGTCGCGTTCCGGCCGACAGCCGATCTTGTTGACGACATTGGACCCGACGTCCGTAGTTGCGATGTGCAATTCGGACAATTCGGTGGGCGACATGAGTTCGCCGGCCCGATCAGAACTGTCCGCTGTTTTCAAGACAACGCTCTGCTGAAGTCGACACTCGCCGAGGCCGGTGACGGTCAGGTGCTCGTCATCGACGGCGCGGCATCACTGCACACAGCACTCGTAGGCGACCTCATCGCTGAACTCGCCCGATCCAACGGATGGGCCGGTCTGATCGTGCACGGCGCCGTGCGCGATGCCGCCACCTTGCGAACCCTCGACATCGGGATAAAGGCGCTGGGGACCAACCCCCGCAAGAGCACGAAAACCGGTGCAGGCGAACGCGATATCGCCGTCAGCTTCGGCGGAATCACGTTCACGCCGGGTGGCGTCGCCTACAGCGACGACGATGGCATCGTCGTCACCGGTGACTAAACAGTCACCGGGACATGGCTTCTGGAGAACCGCAGGGCGTCATCGTCAACTTTGCTCTTCCGGATTTTCTGCACATCTACGAAGTAGTTCTGCTTTAGTCGCCAGGGTGCGCGCGTTCCGGCCTTCGGAATAAGGTCTTGTGAGCGGAGCACGTAGCCCGGTGAGAAGTCGAAAAGCGGCGCTTCTTCCACGTCCGCCCCGGGATGTATTGGCTCGACAGTGTCGTAGCCGTTGGCGTCCATGTAATTCAGTACACGGCAGGCGAATTCGGATACCAGATCCGCCTTTAATGTCCACGATGCATTCGTGTACCCGATGGTGAACGCTAAGTTCGGCACACCAGAAAGCATCATGCCCTTGTAGGCCATGGTCTTGGTCAGGTCAATCGGCTGACCATCCTTGCTGAACGAAGCGCCCCCGAAGAGTTGGAGGTTCAAACCCGTTGCGGTGATGATGATGTCGGCTTGGAGCTCCTCGCCAGAGTTCAGCTTGATACCCGTCTCGGTGAAGTGGTCGATGGTATCGGTGACGACGTCGGCCTTGCCGGCGCTGATTGTGCGAAAGAAGTCGCCGCTAGGTGCGAAGCACAGGCGCTCATCCCACGGGTTGTACCGCGGGCCGAAATGCTTCTTCACGTCGTAGCCGTCAGGTAGCTTGCGCTCCGCCATAGCCATTAGTTGCTTGCGCATGAAGTTCGGGAATCGGCGCGAGAGACGGTACTGGAGTGTCGAGCCCAGTATCCGGTACCAGCGGTTAATCGTGTATGCCCGCTCTGGGGAGAATTTCTTGATATTCCAACCGTTGATCGGGTCGACAGAAGGTAGCGCGATGATGTAAGTCGGCGAGCGCTGCAGCATGGTCACGTGACCCGCACCTGAATTAGCCAGTGCTGGAATCAAAGTCACCGCCGTGGCACCGCTGCCGATGACCACAATCCGCTTCCCGGTGTAATCCAGATCCTCGGGCCAGTGTTGCGGATGGATGATCGTGCCTTTGAAGTCGGCCGCGCCGGGAAACTCGGGTGAGTAGCCCTCGTCGTAGTTGTAGTAACCGGTGCTCGCGAATAAGAAGGAACAGGTGATGTCCTTCTGCTCGCCGGCGGCGTCGACTCTTACCTTCCAAAGGTTGTCGGCGCTCGACCAATCCGCTGCCAGCACCCGATTGCCGTATCGGATGTGTTCGTCGATGCCGTTCTCCTGAGCGGCTTCCTTCAGGTAGTTCAGGATCTGGGCCCCTTCGGCGATGGCCTTGGGGGACGTCCACGGCTTGAACCGGAAGCCGAGGGTGAACATGTCGGAGTCGGATCGGATGCCGGGGTACTTGAACAAGTCCCAGGTGCCGCCGAGGCTCTCGCGTCGCTCGAGAATCACGTAACTCTTGGACGGACACCGATCCTTCAGGTGCCATGCGGCGCTGATGCCGGAGATGCCGGCTCCCACAATCACAACATCGACATGCTCGGTCATAAGAGCACCGTATCAACACCGCGTTGAGTGAGTCAACATACTGTTGAATAATTCAACACCGTGTAAAGTGACCTTCTGTGACTACGTCGAATGCCCCGCGACTGGGTGGCCGTCGCGCCACCCGTCCGTCCGGCGACGACCGGGAACTTGCGATCCTCACCACCCTGGAACGACTGCTCGAACAGCGAACCTTCGGTGAGATATCCGTCGACGACCTTGCGAAAGGCGCTGGGTTGTCGCGACCGACGTTCTACTTCTACTTCGCATCCAAGGACGCGGTCCTGCTGCGGTTGTTCGAGCAGGTCATCGTCGCAGCCGATGCCACTCTGCGCGAACCTGCCGAGCAACTGCCCGCCGGCGATCCGGTATGCGGCTGGCGCGACGGCATCTTCAACTTCTTCGAGGCGTTTCGACCGCGTCAAGCGGTGGCGCTGGCTGGCCTCGCTGCGATAAACACGAACCCCGAGATCCGGCGACTGTGGACCACATTCATGGCGAAATGGATCGACTACACAGCCGGGCTGATCACCGCGGAACGGGCCCGTGGCGCCGCTCCGCAAACTATCCCGGCGCATGACCTGGCAACCGCACTGAATCTGATGAATGAGCGGGTGGCGTTGGCTTCACAGGGAAGCGAACAGCCGTCTCTGCCCGAGGGCGCCGCATTGGAGACGCTGGCTCACATCTGGGTCACCAGCATCTACGGCGACGCTGTGCTTGAGGCGGTCACGAGAGCGGCCACTTAGGCGGCCACTTAGGCGAGGTACTGACGCACACGTCAACGCGAGGTCCTACGCTGTCCGAATGCCGGAGGAGCGATCGATAACGCGAGGTTTGGTCGCCAAACTCGCGTTGTACTGCTCGCTGGCCGGAGTGCTTGTCGCTGCGTTGTTATTTCCGGTTGTTGGCGGTGCCGGACTATTGGCGAACCAGGCGGCCGATGTAGGCGCGCAGGACTCCGCACAGGTGGTCCGAGGCGACATGCCGGTCGTCTCCACGATGGTCGACGCCGCCGGAACCCCGATCGCGTGGATTTACACGCAGCGGCGCTGGCAAATACCCGGCGACCGGATCGCCGACACCATGAAATTGGCGATCGTCTCGATCGAAGACAAGCGGTTCGCCGACCACAATGGCGTGGACGTGCAGGGCACCTTGACCGGCCTGGCCGGCTATCTCAAGGGCGCGGTCGATACGCGGGGTGGATCGACAATCGAGCAGCAGTACGTCAAGAACTACAACCTTCTTGTCAACGCCCAGACTGACTCGGAGCGACGGGCGGCGGTTGAAGTCACTCCCGCACGCAAGCTGCGCGAGATTCGAATGGCACTGGCGCTCGACAAGGTGCTGTCAAAGCCGGAGATTCTTACCCGATACCTGAACCTGGTCTCGTTCGGCAATGGCGCGTACGGCGTCCAGGATGCGGCGCGGACGTATTTCGGTGTCAACGCCGCCCAGCTCAATTGGCAGCAGTCGGCATTGCTGGCGGGGATGGTGCAGTCCACCAGCATGCTGAACCCGTACACCAATCCGAAGGGCGCGCTGGACCGCCGAAACCTCGTGCTCGACACCATGATCGAGAACCTGCCTGATAGGGCAGACGAGCTGCGTGCGGCGAAGGAGCAGCCGCTGGGCATCCTGCCGCAACCGGATGGGCTGCCGCAGGGCTGCATTGCCGCCGGCGATCGGGCGTTTTTTTGCGACTACGCTCTGCAATTCCTGGCTCGCTCAGGCATCAGCAAGGATGACGTTGCCCGAAACGGTCTGCTGATCAAGACCAACCTCAACCCCAGGGTTCAGGACAGCGTCAAGAAGTCGGTCGACTCGATCGCACCGCCGGGACTGGACGGCGTCGCCAGCGTGATGAGTGTGATCCGGCCCGGCAAGGACGCGCATCGGGTCGTGGCGATGGCCGACAACCGGACCTATGGACTGAAGCTCAACGCCGGTCAGACCGTGCAGCCGCAACCCTTCTCGTTGGTCGGCGACGGAGCTGGCTCGATATTCAAGGTCTTCACCACGGCCGCCGCACTCGACATGGGCATGGGGATCAATGCTCAGCTCGAGGTCCCGCCGCTGTTCCAGGGCAAGGGCCTGGGCAGTAGCAATACGCCCGGATGTCCACCCGACACCTGGTGTGTGAAAAACGCCGGTGCTTATCGCACGCCGATGAGCGTGACCGATGCGCTGGCTCAGTCGCCCAATACCGCTTTCGCCCGACTGATTCAGCAGGTGGGCGTACCACGCGCAGTGGACATGGCCGTGAAGTTGGGTCTTCGGTCGTACGCGGAGCCGGGTACGGCGCGGGCCTACGATCCGAAGAACAACGAGAGCCTGGCGGACTTCGTTAAAAGGCAAAACCTGGGCTCGTTCACTCTCGGCCCGTTCGAGCTCAATGCGCTGGAATTGTCCAATGTCGCAGCGACGCTGGCGTCCGGCGGCATGTGGTGTCCGCCGAATCCCATCGACAAGGTCTTCGATCGGCATGGCAAAGAATTGGACATTAAGACGCCGGCTTGCGAGCAGGTGGTTCCTGAGGGGCTCGCCAACACGCTGGCCAACGCTCTCAGCAAGGACTCCACAGGCGGTACCGCCGCAGGTTCGGCGGGTTCGGTGGGCTGGAACCTGCCGATGGCGGGCAAGACCGGCACTACGGAGTCCCACCGGTCATCGGGCTTCCTGGGGTTCACCAACCAGTACGCGGCTGCCAACTACATCTTCGACGATTCGCCCAAGCCGTCCGGTCTGTGTTCCTGGCCTCTGCGCCGGTGCGGTTACGGCAACCTCTACGGCGGCAACGAGCCGGCCCGCACCTGGTTCACCGCGATGATGCCGATCGCCAACGAGTTCGGTCCCGTAGTTCTGCCTCCCACCGATCCCCGCTACGTCGATGGCGGCGGCGGTAGCGAAGTGCCGAGCATTGTTGGCATGAATTTTGATGCTGCGCGTAAACGTTTGAAGGACGCCGGATTCCAGGTGTCTGATCAACCCACACCGATCAACAGCTATTCCGTGAAAGGTGCCGTGGTGGGCACCACTCCGAAGGGGAAAACCATCCCGGGCTCGATCATCACGATCAACACCAGCAACGGGATTGCGCCAGCGCCACCGCCCCCGGTGTACCGACCGCCGTCGAATGACTGGAATGACGAGCCGGAAGCGCCCCCTCCACCTCCAGAAGGCCTACCGCCGCCACCGGATTTCAACGTCATCGAGATCCCGGGCCTACCGCCCATCACGATTCCGATGATGCCTCCTCCGCCGCCACCCGCGCCGGAGCCACCGCCGCCACCGCCGGCACCGGAGCCACCACCGCCGGCGCCGGAGCCACCACCTCCGCCTCCGATGGACGCTCCGCCTCCGCCGTAACGCGTCGATCTGGTCAGCGGCTCCAGTGGAGCAGTTGCTCCGCCGGCCAGGTATTGATAATTCGGTCCGCCGGTACCCCTGAATCCAATGCACGCTGGGCGCCGTAGCCGAGGAAGTCGAGTTGCCCCGGCGCGTGGGCGTCGGTATCGATGGTGAAGTGACAGCCGATGTCCAGTGCCATCGTGAGCAATCGGGTCGGCGGGTCGCGACGTTCCGGTCGGGAGTTGATCTCCACGGCGGTGTCGTGGTCACGGCAAGCGGTGAAGACCTTCTCGGCGTCGAACTTCGATTCAGACCGGATCCCGCGGCTTCCGGTCACCAAGCGCCCGGTGCAATGGCCCAAGACGGTGACGCGTTCGTTCGCAACCGCGCGCACCATCCGGCGGGTCATCGATGCGGCGTCCATTGACAGCTTGGAGTGCACGCTGGCGACGACGATGTCGAGTCGGTCAAGCAGTGCCGGCACTTGATCGAGCTCGCCGTCATCGAGGATATCTACCTCGATTCCGCTGAGAATCCGCAACGGCGCCAGCTTTTCTCGCAGCTCGTCGATGACGTCGAGCTGGCGTCGTAGCCGGTCGGGGGAGAGCCCGTTGGCGACCTTCAGTCGTGGCGAGTGGTCAGTGAGGGCGCAGTATTCGTGGCCCAGACCTTTAGCGGTAGCCATCATCTCCTCGATGGGCGCCGAGCCGTCTGACCAGTCGGAGTGACAGTGCAGATCGCCGCGGAGTGCCGCTCGTATGTCGCCACCGCCAAGATCCTCAGCCGCACAACGCAATTCAAGGAGCGTGTCCGGATCGCGACCGGACCAGGCCTGGGCGATGACGAGCGCCGTCTTCGGTCCAATGCCGGGCAGCCGCTGCCAGCTATTGGCCTGCCCGTGCTGATCGCGGGTTTCAGCGTCGAGCGCATCGACGACGTCGGCGGCCCTGCGGTAGGCCATCACCCGGCGAGGGTCTTCGCGGGCGCGGTCTTTGTAGTAGGCGATCTCGCGAAGCGCCGCGGCCGGATCCATGGACCCCAGGGTATTGATCCTGTGCGATCATCGCTGGCGTGAGTCGCTGGTGCTGAGTGGAGTGATTGCCGAGGCGGTTGCCGTTGTCGTCCTCGCGGCAGTATTGGGATTCGCCATGCTCGCGCCCCGCGGGCTTCCCGAAGCCACGCTGGCAGTTCCCGCCG
This sequence comes from Mycobacterium sp., assembly GCA_965279745.1. Lineage (GTDB taxonomy): Bacteria > Actinomycetota > Actinomycetes > Mycobacteriales > Mycobacteriaceae > Mycobacterium. The sequence continues at coordinate 2,960,924 of OZ257262.1, read as the reverse complement.
CGGTGTTGTTGGTCGGGTTGGGCGTCGTCACTCCCGCGACGGCTCTGCAGCAACTGCGGACGCTAGGGCCGACTGTCGGATTCCTCGCCGCGATCCTGGCGCTGGCACATCTTGCTGACCATGCGGGTGTTTTCAGCTGGATGGGCGGCCGTCTGGCGGAGCTTTCCGGTCAGCAGGCACCGACGACGACGATGCAGAGCAAAGCGATGAGGAGGAGTCGCGGAAACCGATCTGTCCGGCTGCTGGGGTGGGTGTTCGCGGCGGCAGCGGGGACGACGGCGGTGCTGAGCCTGGATGCGACGGTGGTCCTGCTGACACCCGTCGTCCTGACAACCGTGGTGGGCCTAGGACTTCGGGCGAAACCACACGTGTACGCCTGCACCCATTTGTCCAACTCGGCGTCGACGTTGCTGCCGGTGTCCAACCTGACCAACCTGTTGGCCTTCGCTGCCACGGGTTTGTCTTTCCTGGCGTTCGCTTCAGTGATGTACCTGCCGTGGCTTGCTGTCATCGCTGTGGAGTACGTCGTATTTCGCTTGTTCTTCCGCGCGGATCTTGCGGTGCCGCCGGTGAGTGTTGACCAGGCGCCGACCCACCAGCACGCGCCACGCTTCGTGTTGGCGGTGTTGGCTTTGACGTTGGTCGGGTTCGGCGTGTCGGGGTTCGTCGGGGTGGAACCTGTGTGGGTGGCGGTTGCTGGAGTCGTAGTGCTGGCAGTACCGGTCCTGGTCCGTCGGCAGGTTTCGGTGGGCACCTTGGTGCGTGAGGCATCCCCGCTGTTTTGTCTGTTCGTGTTCGCACTGGGGATCATCGTCGCCGGAGTGACCGGGCATGGCCTGGGTCGGGCACTGATGTCTGTCTTGCCCACTACACCAACGCTTTCCGGCATGCTCGCGGTGGCCGTCCTGGCAGCTCTGTTGGCCAATGTGGTGAACAACCTGCCAGCCACCCTGGTCATCCTCGGCGCATTGGGACCGCAGGCCCACCCGGGTCTGGTGCTGGCGATGCTGATCGGGGTCAACGTCGGTCCGAACCTCACCTACGTCGGCTCGTTGGCCACCCTGCTGTGGCGGCGAGTCCTCCTCCGTCGCGATGCGGCGCCCGCGCTCGGGGAGTTCGTCCGCCTCGGCGCGATGACGGTGCCTCTGGGGCTGCTGGCGGGCGTGGGGGCCTTGTGGCTCAGCTTATGACCTGAACTTGAACCCGCGGTAGTTCAACGCTTGGCCCGGCGCGTGGACGGTGCCAAGCTGGGACCGAATTCCCTTGTGCCGCAATGGCTTGCATAACACGGTCTGCAACAACCTGGAGACAGCTCGCTCGCCCAAAAAATTCTTTCGGCGAATCGTTGCTACACCTGCACGCGTCTGGGCGGCATAGCTGATGGTTTACGGACGACCATAGTCCGAAACCGTATCCGGCCGGGGTGGGAGAGGAACTTCGTAGCGGCATCTGGTTTCGATCTTGAACTGGTGCCCTGCTGCCTCCCCGCCGTTCGGAGGCATTCGACCGTTGATTGTGTAGGTGTCATCGACTTTGCTCGCCCACACCTCGTTGGAGTTGTCGGTGAACCCCCGAGCATCATGAATGCGGAGGCCAACCTTCTCGACGACGAGTTGATGCTCTCGGCGAAGCAACACCCGCACCATGTCTTTTTCGCCATCATCGGCGAAAATGACCAGTTTGCCGTCGGGTTGGGTGGTACAGGTGACTTGTCCGGTGATTGTTTGGGTCTGCCCGTCGAAGACAACGGTCGTTACGTCAGGTGTACCGCGATTGAACGAACAGCTGACCAAGCTGACGAGGAGCAGAAGCGCACGACTGCTTGCAACAGCCGGGAGTTTCCCCATGGCCAGATGGTAGACACCCACCGCACCGATCTCCAGCGTGAACAGTTGGACTGGCGGCCCACCTCCCGGCCGTTCTGAGCGCCACGGCACGAACGGGTTTCCGCTGGATACGCTTTATGGAAATCTGCGGTGCAGGCATAGCAAGCGAGGTGCTGGGCACGTGTTTCACGGGTGGACGACAACACCCGCGCGGCTTGGTTCCCCTATGCTGCGATAAAGACAAAAAGTGAGATGGGTCACATATCGGGGACGAGCGCTCGTGATGCACGCCGCAGACCAGGAGCCCTCGTACGGGAAACGTGGCACCGACGTAATGCTTGACGCGGTCACCGATCGTGGGGTCATTCAGCTTGATTCCACGGGGAAGGTCGTCCGCTGGAGTGCTGGAGCGCAAGCGTTGTCGGGCTACTCGGACACCGAGGTTTGGGCTGGCCTGTGTCGAGGTTTCATACCGGCGACGATCGGGCCGCCGGGTTGGCCGAGAGTGAACTGGCCGCAGCCCAAGAATCCGACCGTGGGCCGCATCGGAGGCGACGAGATGATGGTGCTGTTGCCTGGAGTTCAGGGCATCGATGAAGTCATGGATATCGCCGAGAAGATCCGCCACCGTGCCGCTGAAGCATTCCACCTCCTCGGGCACACGATCCACGCAACGGTGAGCATCGGTGCCACGCTGGCCGCCCGCGGCGAATCTGTAACCACGATGACTTCCCGTGCCGATACCGCGATGTACCGGGCGAAACAAGCAGGGCGCAACACCGTCACAACGCTCTGATCGCTCCTGCTCCGCTGCGTTTAGCGCGGATGGATATCAGGCGATGAGTGCCAAAGGCCTCTGTCGCCGGTCCCTTGCGGGGCTTAGCTTTTAGCGGAACTAGCTCTCCAGCAGTTCCTAAGTGAGGTGCAGTGATTACCAAGTGAATCCAGACACGCTCCGGCCGGTAGCTGCTAGTACCGTGTTCCCTTGGCAAGGTGGGCTGCTGGACCAAATTGCGGTGGGCACCTTCGGGATCATTGTGACGGTGGTGTTAGCCGTCATTGTGCTGCTGGACAGTGAATGGACTCGGCTCGATGACAAGTTGCGAGAAGAGCGGCGAGCGGGTCTTCGTCGGAAAATACGGGCGAGAAACGCCGAGCGACGCCAATCTCGCTCATCGCCCCCGGGTGCGAAGAGGCGGGGCGGGCGTCGTCCTGGCTCTCCTGATGACGACGATCAACAATCACAGTCGACCCCTGAAGTTGCGTGACGCTCCGCGCCCCGCCCCTCTGCCACCGAGTGGGGTGATTACTGTTGCGGGGCTGCCGTGGGCTTAATGGGCGCCGGCAGAGCGGTGTGCCCCATCAGATAGCGGTCTACTCCAGCCGCAGCCGCCCGGCCTTCGGCGATCGCCCACACGATGAGCGACTGGCCGCGACCCATATCGCCGGCGACAAATACCCCAGGCACTGAGGTGTCGAAGTCGTTGCCGCGCGCGACGTTACCGCGGTCGGTCAGCTTCACGCCGAGGTCAGTCAACAGCCCGTGTTGCTCGGGGCCCACGAATCCCATTGCCAGCAAGACCAGGTCAGCCTCAAGGTCGAAGTCGGTGCCTTCCACCTTCACGAACCGGCCCTCACTGAACGCCACCTGGTGTGCCCGCAATCCGGTCACTTTGCCCTGGGCGCCGATGAACCGTTCCGTGTTCACGGCGAAGACGCGCTCGCCACCCTCCTCGTGCGCGGAGGCCACTCTGAACATGAGCGGGTAGGTCGGCCACGGCGTCGACTCAGCGCGGACCTCGGGTGGGCGCGGCATGATCTCGAACTGATGAACGCTGGCCGCGCCTTGACGGTGTGCGGTGCCAAGGCAGTCGGCTCCGGTGTCGCCGCCGCCAATGATGATGACCTTCTTGCCCTTCGCCGTGATCGGCGGCTCACCTTGCTCGTCGATCACGGGGTCGCCCTGCTGAACCCGATTGGCCCACGGCAGGTACTCCATGGCCTGATGAATCCCGTCGAGCTGGCGGCCTGGAATCGGCAGATCTCGCCAGGCGGTAGCGCCCCCCGCCAGAACTACGGCATCGAATTCGGACCGCAGTTCGTCAGCGGTGATGTCGACGCCGACATTCACCCCGGCACGAAACTCGGTTCCTTCGGCCTCCATCTGGACCAGCCGACGATCGATGTGGCGCTTCTCCATCTTGAACTCGGGAATGCCGTACCGCAGCAGCCCGCCGATCCGGTCGGCCCGCTCGAAGACGGTGACGTCGTGGCCGGCCCGCGTGAGTTGCTGGGCGGCGGCCAGACCGGCCGGTCCGGAACCGATTACGGCAACCTTCTTGCCAGTGATGACGTGGGGTGGCATCGGGACCACCCAGTCCTCATCAAACGCGCGGTCGATGATCTCGACCTCGACCTGCTTGATGGTCACCGGATCCTGGTTGATGCCCAGCACGCAGGATGCCTCGCAGGGCGCCGGACACAGCCGGCCAGTGAATTCCGGAAAGTTATTGGTGGCGTGCAGACGCTCGATTGCGTCGCGCCACCGATCCCGGTATACCAGGTCATTCCACTCTGGAATGAGGTTGCCCAGTGGGCAGCCGTTGTGGCAGAACGGGATTCCGCAATCCATACAACGGGACGCCTGATCCTCGAGCGTCTTGGCATCGAGGTCTTCATAGACCTCGTTCCAGTCGAGTAGCCGGATCGCCACCGGTCGCCGGGCCGGAGTCTCGCGGTGAGTGTGCTTGAGGAAGCCGCTCGGATCAGCCATGAGCGGCCGCCATGATCGCTGTGTCGACGTCCTCGCCGCGGCGTTCAGCCTCGGCAATCGCCTGCAGCACGAGCTTGTAGTCGCGGGGCATCACTTTCACGAGATTACCAATCTGTCCGGACCAGTCAGTCAGGATGCGTTGTCCCACAGCTGAATCGGTGGCACCGACATGTGCTGTGAGAATGCCGTACAGCCAGTCGAGGTCGGCGTCGTCGGGTTTGTCGAGGTCCACCATCTCCGCGTTGAGGTTTGCCGAAAGATTGCCGTCGGGGTCGTGCACGAATGCCACCCCGCCGGACATGCCTGCCGCGAAGTTGCGCCCGGTCGGCCCGAGGATGACGACCTTGCCGCCGGTCATGTATTCGCAGCCGTGGTCGCCGACACCCTCGACTACTGCGTGGGCACCGGAGTTGCGCACCGCGAACCGTTCGCCGACGGTGCCGCGGATGAACACCTCGCCGCTGGTGGCGCCGAACAGGATGACGTTGCCGCCGATGATGTTGTCCTCGGCGATGTAACCCGCCGGGGCGTTCTTCGACGGTCGCAGCACAATGCGGCCGCCGGAAAGTCCCTTACCGACGTAGTCGTTGGCATCGCCGAATACGCGGAGAGTGATACCCCTGGGTACGAAGGCGCCGAAGCTGTTGCCTGCCGAACCCTCGAAGGTGATGTCGATGGTGCCGTCCGGTAGGCCCGCACCGCCGTACGCCTTGGTCACCTCGTGACCGAGCATGGTGCCGACCGTTCGGTTGGTGTTAGCGATCGCCGTTGAAAATTGGACCGGCGTGCCCAAGTCCAGCGCTTCCCGACTCATGGCGATCAGCTGCTGGTCGAGCGCCTTGTCCAGACCGTGGTCCTGCCGCGAACTGCAATACAAGTCTTGGTTCATGAACGCCGAATCCGGTTCGTGCAGGATCGGGGACAGGTCGAGCTTGTGTGCCTTCCAATGCTGGGCCGCCTGCGAGATGTTCAGCGCGTTTACCTGGCCGACCATCTCTGTCACTGTCCGGAAGCCCAGTTGAGCCATCAGCTCACGGACTTCCTCGGCGATGAACATGAAGAAGTTCACAACGAATTCCGGCTTGCCGTTGAATCGTTGTCGTAGCACCGGGTTCTGAGTGGCGACACCCACCGGGCAGGTGTCGAGATGACACACCCGCATCATGATGCAGCCCGACACGACTAGTGGGGCGGTGGCAAAACCGAATTCCTCGGCACCCAGCAGTGCGGCGATCACCACGTCGCGACCGGTCTTGAGCTGGCCGTCGACCTGCACGACGATCCGGTCACGTAACCCGTTGAGTAGCAGCGTCTGCTGAGTCTCGGCCAAACCGAGCTCCCAGGGAGCGCCGGCATGTTTCATTGATGTCAGCGGTGTCGCTCCGGTGCCGCCGTCATGGCCGGAGATCAATACGACGTCAGCGTGCGCCTTGGATACGCCAGCGGCAACGGTGCCAACACCGTTCTCGCTCACCAGTTTCACGTGTACGCGAGCCTGCGGGTTGGCGTTCTTCAGATCGTGAATCAGCTGTGCGAGATCCTCGATCGAATAAATGTCGTGGTGCGGCGGCGGCGAGATCAGACCCACCCCAGGCGTGGAGTGCCGAACTTCGGCGACCCACGGGTACACCTTGTGTCCTGGAAGTTGCCCACCCTCACCGGGTTTCGCGCCCTGAGCCATCTTGATCTGAATGTCGGTGCAATTCGTCAGGTAGTGCGACGTGACCCCGAACCGGCCCGATGCCACCTGCTTGATGGCACTGCGACGCCAATCGCCGTTGGCATCCGGTGTGAACCGATAAGTGGCTTCTCCGCCTTCGCCCGAATTCGACCGGGCGCCAATGCGGTTCATCGCAATCGCCAAGGTCTCGTGCGCTTCCGATGAGATCGAGCCGTAGCTCATCGCGCCCGTCGAAAACCGTCGGACGATTTCGCTGGCCGGTTCGACTTCGTCGATCGGCACCGGAGGCCGGACCCCGTCCTGGAACTTCAGCAGGCCACGTAGGGAGGCCATCCGTTCGCTCTGATCGTCGACGAGCTTGGTGTACTCCTTGAAGATCGAGTACTGCCCGGTCCGGGTGGAGTGCTGCAGTTTGAACACCGTATCGGGATTGAACAGGTGGTATTCGCCTTCGCGGCGCCACTGGTATTCGCCGCCGACTTCAAGTTCGCGGTGGGCGCGTTCATCGGGTCGATCGAGGTAGGCCAGCTGGTGTCGGGTGGCAACGTCGGCGGCGATGTCGTCGAGGTCAATGCCGCCAGTGGGGCAAGCCATACCGACGAAGTACTCGTCGAGGATCGACTGCGAAATGCCAATGGCCTGGAAGAGTTGAGCGCCGGTATAGGAGGCCAGTGTTGAGATGCCCATCTTGGACATCACCTTCAGCACGCCCTTGCCTGCGGCCTTGATGTAGTTCTGCAGCGCCTTTTCGCGGGTGAGACCTTCAAGGACACCGCGGTCGACCATGTCCGAGATCGACTCGAAGGCCATGTAGGGGTTGATCGCAGCGGCGCCGAAGCCAAGCAACGCAGCCATGTGGTGAACCTCGCGGGCGTCGCCGGCCTCCACGATCAGACCGACCTTGGTGCGGCTCCGCTCGCGCACCAGGTGGTGGTGGATCGCCGACACTGCCAGCAGCGACGGGATCGGTGCCAGGCTCGCGTTGGACTCACGATCGGAGATGATCAGGATCTGGGCGCCGCCGGCAATGGCCTTCGATGCGGCCTCACGGATGTCATCGAGCGCGCGGCGCAGTCCTTCACCACCCTTGGCGACGCTGTACAGACATCGGATGACGCTCGCCTGCAACCCGTGCTTGCGATCGTTCACCTGGTCGTCTGGGTTGAGGTTGATCAGCTTGGCCAGCTCGTGGTTGCGCAGAATCGGCTGCGGCAACACGATCTGCCTACAGGAGTTGGGCGTGGGGTTCAGCAAGTCACCCTCGGGGCCGATGTTGCCCTCCAGGCTGGTCACCACTTCTTCCCGGATGGCGTCCAGCGGCGGGTTGGTGACCTGCGCGAACAGCTGCTGGAAGTAATCGAACAACATCCGGGGGCGCGCCGAGAGCACCGCGATCGGAGTATCGGTCCCCATTGAGCCGAGCGCCTCGCCACCGGTGCGCGCCATCGGCGCCAGCAACTGGTTGAGTTCCTCATAGGTGTAGCCAAATGCCTGCTGCCGCAGCACTACCCGGTGGTGCGGCATCCGTACATAGGGACCCTGCGGGAGCTGGTCGAGGTGAAACAGGCCTTCGTCGAGCCACTCCTGGTACGGGTGCTCGGCGGCAAGTTCCGCCTTGATCTCCTCGTCGGCGACGATGCGGCCTTGGGCGGTGTCGACCAGGAACATGCGGCCCGGTTGCAGGCGCATCCGCTTGACTACCCGGGCCGGATCGAGATCCAGGACACCTGCTTCGGAGGCCATCACCACCAGGCCGTCGTCAGTGACCCAGATACGGGACGGACGCAGGCCATTGCGGTCGAGAACTGCGCCGACGACGGTGCCGTCGCTGAAGCACACCGACGCCGGACCGTCCCACGGCTCCATCAGTGATGAGTGATAGGCGTAGAAGGCTCGGCGCGCCGGGTCCATGGACTCGTGCCGTTCCCACGCCTCGGGGATCATCATCAGCACTGAGTGGGCAAGGCTGCGGCCCCCGAGGTGCAGAAGTTCGAGCACCTCGTCGAAGCGGGCGGTGTCGGAAGCGCCGGGGGTACAGACCGGGAAGATCTTCTCCAGATCGCCATAGGAGCCGAACACGTCGGTCTTGATCAGTGCCTCGCGGGCGCGCATCCAGTTCTCGTTGCCGGTGACGGTGTTGATCTCACCGTTGTGGGCGACCCGGCGGAATGGGTGAGCCAACGGCCAGGACGGGAAGGTGTTGGTGGAGAACCGGGAATGGACGATCCCCAGCGCGCTCTCCAGACGATCGTCCTGCAGATCCAGGTAGAACGCCTTGAGCTGCGGTGTGGTGAGCATGCCCTTGTAGACGAACGTGCGTCCGGAAAGGCTTGGGAAGTAAACGGTTTCGCGTCCGGGACCATCTTGACCGGGGCCTTTGGTGCCGAGCTCGTGTTCGGCACGTTTACGGATCAGATACGCGCGGCGCTCAAGTTCCATGCCGGAGGCGCCACCGATGAACACCTGACGGAAAGTTGGCATCGCGTCGCGCGCGAGAGCTCCCAGGGACGAGTCGTCGGTGGGGACGTTGCGCCATCCCAGTACGTGAAGACCTTCGGCCTCAACAATCTTCTCAACTGACTCGCACGCCGCGGCAGCGTCCCTGGCCGACTGCGGCAGGAACGCGATGCCGGTGGCGTAGGACCCTTCGGCGGGCAGTTCAAAATCAACGACAGGGCGCAGGAATGTGTCCGGGATCTGCAGCAGGATGCCGGCGCCGTCGCCGCTGTGCGGTTCAGCGCCCGCAGCGCCACGGTGCTCGAGGTTGAGGAGTGCGGTGATCGCCTTGTCGACGATGTCGCGGCTGCGGCGCCCGTGCATGTCGACCACCATGGCCACGCCACAGGAATCGTGCTCGAACGCAGGGTTATATAGCCCGACACTTGTGGGCATTCGCAACCCGCCCTTCACATGGTTATTCACGCGGCCATTCGTCTGAGTCTTCAGAGCGCCGCCGCGTCCGTTCAGTGGAACCTCCGTGCGTCGCTGGACGGCGGTCCTCTGTTATGTGAACTGCTATGTCAACAGTTTGTAAAACGATATGCCAAACACCGCCTGACATGCCAACTTAGTCCAGCCTAACCGCCCTGGACGTGGGTGAATCGGACGGTCCGCGCCAGGCGCGATACTGAACGCCCGCGATACTGAACGCATGGTTGTCGCCGGGTTCCGCATCGAGCGGGTCCTGGGAAATGGTGGCACCGGCACCGTCTATCTGGCGCTCTCGCCCGCAGAGCCGCACCGGGTGGCGCTGAAGGTCCTCAACCGGGACCTCTCCGACAACCTTGCGTTCCGTTGGCGCTTCATCAAGGCAGTGCAGCTGGCCGCCGCGTTGAGTCACCCGAATATTGTGCCGGTGCTCGATCACGGCGAAACCGACGACGACTTGCTGTGGATCACCATGCGCTACATCGACGGCAGCGATGCGGACCGGCAGCTGCGGGCAGGCCGGATGCCGCCGGAGCGGGCTGTGCGCATCGTCTCCGAGGTGGCCCGGGCACTGGACTACGCCCACAGCCGCCGGATCACCCACGGCGATATCAAGCCGCCCAATTTTCTTGTTGAGCACGACACCCAGCAGGTGGTGCTGGCCGACTTCGGATTGGCGGGCAGCTTCGACGACAACGGCCGACTCGGCGGTAGTGAGTGGGTGCTGGCCAGCGCTGCCTACGCGTCCCCGGAAGCGCTGCGAGGCGGGCCAATGAACGGCAGCGCTGATATCTATGCCCTTGGCTGTTCGCTGTTTAGGCTCCTGACCGGAAAGCCACCGTTCTTCGATGCGGGGTCCAAGTCGGAGACCGTGCAATATCACCTGCACTGTGCCCCGCCGCGAGTCACGCAGTTCGCGCCGTGGTTGCCGGCCGCGATGGACGATGTGATTGTCACCGCAATGGCCAAGGACCCGGCCGCCCGCTATCCGAGTGCTGGCGCACTGGCTCGCGCCGCCGAACGGGCACTCACGGCGCAGTCGGCCGCTAAAGAGTCAAGAGGAAGTGCTTTTCGGCACAGGCGTCGGTGACGGCCGCGACGATGTCCGGCATTCGCAGGGTTTCCAGGTCTTCAACTGTCACCGACCCTTGGCAGGCGCGATTCTGTGCGGCGACCCGCGAGTCACGCAGCCGCTCTGCCCGTTCCACGACGTTGCGGGCGAACCGCCCGTTCTGCATGACGTCGATACCGTGGGCACCATCTGGAGTCAGATGATCGCGCAGCGTGCGGCATGCGGCGTTGAGCGCTTCCTGGGCATCGGGTGCGAGCACGGTGGCCCGCGGTTGGCCGTACCGAATTGCGATTTCGACCAGCTCATCGGCGGTGTACGACTCGAACCGCAGTTTCCGGTTGAACCTGCCGGCCAAACCGGGATTCACCGTGAGGAATTCATCGACTTCCTTCTCGTACCCCGCCCCGATGAAACAGAAGTCGAACCGGTGCGTTTCAAGTGCGACCAGCAACTGATTGACGGCCTCCATTCCGATCATGTCGGGTCGACCGTCGTGATGGCGTTCGACTAGCGAATAGAACTCGTCCATGAAGAGAACCCGGCCGAGCGATCGGTTGATCAAGTCGTTGGTCTTGGGGCCTGACGAGCCGATGTGCTCACCGCAGAAGTCGGCGCGCTTCACCTCGACGATCTCGGGGTGTCTGACGATCCCCAGACCGGCGTAGATCTTGCCGAGAGCCTCAGCGGTGGTGGTTTTGCCAGTCCCGGGCGGACCGACCAGCAGCATGTGATTGGTTTGGTTGGCCACCGGGAGACCGTGCGCAAGGCGCAAGGCGCGAACTTCAATCTGGTCCTCGAGTTCCGCGACCGATCTCTTGACCTCAGCGAGACCGACCTGCCTGTCCAGCAGTGCGCGCCCGTCGGCGAGGAGCTCGTCTCTTTTCTCCCGGTTTTCGTCCTCGGTCCGATCCTGTTCGCAGCGTTCCGTGCTGGCATCCCATTTGTCGGTCCTGCTATCGATCGTCGGCACGTCGGTAACGATCAATTGCAGCTGAGGATCCGCGAGGGCCTGCCTGGCGGGTTCGATCAGCAAGCCGTTGATTGTCGCCTTAGACAGCCAGGTCTGGGCAGTGTCCTCGTCACCGAGTTGACGGTGTGCCATTCCTCGGATGTAAGCGAGATCAGCAGCGATCAGCGGGAATTCGGCCTTGTCGATCGGTGCAGTGTCGGCCCAGCCCACCGCGACCCTCGCCTGTCCCAGGTGGGTGGCCGCATGCGCGGCAAGCGCATCAGTTGCAGCGGTGACCGCGGCCATGATGATTGCTTGCGGCGGCAAGATCCGGGCCGCCTCGGCGATCACATCGGGCCACCTCTGCGTTGCGAACATCAAATATGCTGACAGGTGTTGTTGCCACTGGTGACTCTCCCAATTTTCCAGCAAGACGGGATCCGCTAATAGTGCTTCCGCTTGCCGGAACTGGCGATCATCGATGAGCGCGCCGGCAAGGGCGATCCCGGCATGAGGGGCGTCGGTCACGGTTATTGACAAGTACGGACCGGCCTTGACCACAGCAGAGATCCTTGCCCCCACCCGGTTAGATTCCCGATGCAGTCTTGTCGCACAGGCGAATAACTGCTGCAACGTCGTGAGTGAGTCGTCACCAGTGGCTATGCGCCCCAGCCAGGCGTCAGCCATGGCCGGGTCGATCGCTGTGGCCTCTTGGAAGTGCCGCCGCGAAGCTGCGGCGTCAGCATCGCGCATCGCCATTGCTTGGTCGAATTGTCTGCGGGCTGCCGCAGTTGTGCTGGTACTGGTCACCATTAGGCACCCGGTTCACTTGCTACATAACGGTTCTCGGCGCGGAACAGCTCAACCTCCACGTCGAATGTGCGGCCCGCGGCGCCAACGGCAACAGTGGCTGGACCGGTCTGCCTGATCTCGACATCCGACGCTGCGCGCTGAGTCTCGTCCCCCAGCCCGACGAAGATGACGGTGTTGGGTCGCGGTGCCGGCGATACAGTGCCATCCACCACGCTCACCGTCGTTCCCGTAACCGGTCGAGGCCCATCGTTAATCGCGACGTTGGCCATCCGCACGCTGTTCCAGCGCTGTACATCTCTGGTGTGCACGGTTACCCGATCACCAGCCGCAACAGCGCGGATGATGACTCGCTTTGCGATGGCGTCGTCCGTGGCGATATGGATTCGACTGAGTTCACCCGGCTTGCTGAGCGGTAACAGCAACCGGTCGCCCCCGCCGACCTTTCCCAGCAGGACGCCCGACGAGCCGATCGGCAGAGCCAAGGACGCCGGCAGCGGGCCACGCTTGATGCCTCGAAGGTGATGTCGGGGTCCGCACAGACACGATGCAACCGCATCGGATTGCTGACCGGGCAGCCGAAGCAGTCTGGCACTCGGCGGAGCCGTCGGCGGTCGCGCGGTTCGCACGGTGACTGTCGCAGAGGCCGTTCCGTCTGGGAACAGCGTGATGTTCTGGGTCACCCCATCGACGCGCATCGCCCATACCTGAGCCAACGCCTCAGCTGTGATGTCCTGTGGTGCATAGGCATATGTCGTCAACCAGCCCGAGTCGGCGCGGATGCTGTGCCAATGTTGGTTGCGTCGCTGCAGTGCCGGGCGGTCCAGTCGACGCTCCAGCTCGCTCATGTCGGTGGCGGTAGCCACTCGTGTCCGGATTCCTTGGGAACGGAGCTCGGCTGCTATCCGCTGTGCGGTCGCCAGCGCCGCGGTGCCAATGCTGCTGCGGAATCGCAGTGCATCCGCATTGCTGAGGCCGAGCAATCGAATTAGCAGCCAGGTTTCCCGGAATCCGGCGTATGGAGGCGTGCCGATCAATGTGTCGTAGACGGCCGGATAGTCGCCGGTGTCGCGGCGTCGTGCACCGGAGCTGATCACGCTGATCGACTCGATCCGCAAGCCGAGACTCTGGTACATCAACGGAGCCAATTCGGCTAAGTCGAGCGTATTGCGCGTCTGAGTGGTCATCGATCCCGTCAATAGTGTTGGTGCGTAGTCTCTTCCAAGGATCTGGATGGCAACTACGGCGACGTCGTCCTGGTAGCGGACACCTCCGCCGGATCGGTCATTGACCGCCGTCGTCAGCTCGGCGAGACGCAATGGCCGGTTACGCCGGATGTATAGCCCCGCCCACGACCAGAGCGGCTGGCGATACCACGGGACTACTAGCAAGGCCAGTGCCATTGCCAACCCGACGGCGGCGCCGACGTGTCCGGCGATCCCCCAGCCCGCCAGGACGGACAGCGCAACGCCGACGACGACAGCGAGTCGTATGGGGGCAGTCATCGCGCCCGCCGGATCCGCGACACGAGTGCCCAGAGGACTACCGCACAGGCGACGGCAACCGCGAATGCCAGTGCTGCGTTGCGCGCCCGCAGATCCGGCGGGATCGGGGCCGAAGGCGGGACCAGAATCCGGGTCTGCGCCGCTGGGGCGAGCCGATCCCCCGGCGGTACATCGAATGTCAGGGCGGCGACTGGATCCGCCATGCCGTAGCCCACCTGATTGTCGACACCGCGGGGCGGGCGGTGGGCAGTCTGGAGGATGCGATTGATGACCTGGTGTGCGGTCAAGCCGGGATATTTGGCCCGCACCAGGGCAGCAATCCCACTCACGTAGGCCGCTGAAAAGCTGGTGCCCCAAAATGGCATGTTCTTCTCGCCCGGTCGCACTGGCGGGTAGGCGTTGACGGGGCCTCCGGTTTGCGGCGACAGGCCCATTATCCCGACGCCTGGTGCCGCAGTGGCCACCCACGGTCCGGCCAGGCTCTTACTTATCGGAGCGCCGGTGTTGTCCACCGCACCCACTGAGAGCACGTAGTCGGAGAACCATGACGGCGAGGAGATCGTCTTAACGTGGTTCCAGTCCCGGGGATCGTTGGTGTTAAGCGGGTCCAACAACGGGTTCTGCCCGCAGCCGTCCTCTCCCTCATTGCCGGCAGCAGCGACTATCACCGCATCCTTGATGGTCGCGGCATACCACACCGCAGCTCCGATAGCGCGCTGGTCGAGTGGATCTGCAGCCGAAATGCATGAAGTGACACTGATATTGATCACCTTGGCACCCAGATCTGCGGCGTGAACAATGGCGCGGGCCAACGTGGCGACGGTGCCTGCTTTGCGATGTTCTTCAGGGTCACCCGGTGTAGGGGTCTCCGGTTCGAAGGCGCGTGAAGACTGACGGATCGACATCACAGTTGCGTGTGGCGCTACACCAACCACGCCGTCCGGAGCGCCGGACGGCGGGGGTGGAACCTCAGGGTCGTCTGGGCCGCTCGGATCGAGATCGCCTGGGGCGTTGGCAGGTTGGTCTTGTGGCGGTGGCGGTGGCGGCGGGGGTTCCGGGACGGTTGCCGTGACCGTCACTGGTGCGGGTGGTGGCGGCGGCGCTATCGGTGGGGGCGGGCCGCCAGGCGGAGGTGGTGCGGCGATGGCCGGAGACGGACCTGCGGTGGGCGGGTACGCCGGACTGGCCGGCATCGGCTGCGGCATCGGATCGCCCTGAGGCGCTGCGGCTATCAGCGATGCAACGATCGTGCCGTGCGCATCGCAGTCCATCAGACCGTCGCCACCCATGACGTAGTCGCCACCGGGGACTACCGGCAACCGCGGACTCGGATTCACCCCGGTGTCGATTACGGCGACCGTCACACCGTTGCCAGTTGAGTACTGCCAGGCCTTGCTGATGTTCAGCGTGGTGTGACCCGGAGCGGGCAATGCGACGTTCGGTTCAGCCACGCTAATCGTGTGTGCGCACGTGTTGCTCTGCCGCATGGGGCGGTCGGGGGACGGTTGCCCGTCGACGGGGACTAGCGCTGGGTCCACGGAAGGCTGCGGAATTGCCTGTACAGCAGCAATATTGGTGGTTGCAATAGGAATCAGCCCGACGAGGATCGCTGCGACGAACCGCCAGAGTTTCGGGAACGTCATCGCATCCTGATCCACGTGAATAGGCCGCCAATCCAAGCGGCCAGCGGGAAAGCAACGACGATTGCCGTGAGCTCAACCCATTCGGTGACCATTCGCACCAACGGGGTGAAGTGAGTGACGGGTACCAGTAATGCGGCGACAAGACCCGCCCCGGCAAAGGTTCCGAGGAGAAGGGTGCCCCACAGCAGTGGTGAGGTTGAGTCGGCGGGCGCGTTCAGCAGGTATCGGACAACTCCGGCACACACCGCTGCTGCGGCTCCACACACCAACGCCACCGCCTGGCGCTTGTCAGCGAACGCCCTTCCGCGACTGATGAAGATGACGATGAACAGTGCTGCCAGCATGGCCGCCGCGTTGCCGCGACTGTGTCCCGGCATCAAGGTTGCCCACACAGCGAGCGGCAGCGTGATCGCAGCGGCGATACAGATGCCGGTGAGTGCGCCGTTGGCGCGTTTGGCAATCTCGGCGATGGCCGCTCCGCGTGGGGTGTCATCCAGAGTCGACTCTTCACTGGTGTCCTCGTCGACTGGCGAAACGGTGTCGACGGGCAGCCCGTCACCACGACGAAAGAGGTCGCGACCGGTGATCGATCCGAACCGTGGTGGGCGAATATGCGCCGACCACAGAGCGAAAGTCGGTGCCATCGTGAGCAGGACCAGCAACCCGATCAAGGTGCACATGCCCAGCCACTGGGGCGGAATCGGACGCCACATGCGGGCGCCGGCAACGAGGCCACCGACGGCACAGAGGGTGACGATCACGGCACCAGCCGTGATGCTCCGCTGCGTGACGGCCACGAGGCCGTAGCAGAGCAGACCCGCCGCAAGCACGGCGATAAAGACGTGGGGTGCACCCACACTGCCCGGCGCGGCTGATCCGAGTCCCACCGCGAGCAATGGCACCGAGGTCCAGGCGAATCCGGAAAGCAGGTCTGTTCGTTCGGGCCACCATCGGCCCACCGCGCACGCGCCGGCCATCAGCAGCAGGCCGATCGTTCCGGCGGCCACCGCAGGAGCCAGCGAATCAGTATGAAGACGGGTCTGGATGGTTAGAACGACGATGGTCGCCGCGACCATCGCCAGAATCCCAATGGCGGTGTGGGCCGCGGTCTCGACGGTGACAGGGGAGAAAAGGCTCTTGCCGGCACGTGCCAGTCCAGTCGACAGCGATTCATAATGCGGCTCGAAGGAATCGCCTTCATCTGCCGGAACCACCATCAGGGTGGTGCCGTCCTCGATACCTAGCTCATCGAGCGTCCTCGTTACGTCGAGTCGGGTGCCGTTGGCGCGGTGCAGTTCGTAGCCGACATCAGAATCCAATCTGGTGGCGCCACGGCGCTGTAGCTCATCGTCGAGCAACTCAACGATGTCATCTAGGAACACTTCGATCGGAACAGAAGCCGGATATACCTGGGAAATAAGATGATCGCCGCAGATCACTGCCACGGCGCAGCGAGCCGGAAAAGTGACAGTGGCCATCAGCGTGGCCTATCCGCGTCAGGAATGTACTTGTCGGCCAATGCTGCTGTGATCTCGAAGAGCCGCAACCGGCTCTTCTTGTGTAGTTCATGTTGGGTGTCGATGATCCCACCCTTTGCCAAGTGCCCGTCGTAGGGCATGAACTCCACTGTGGCGCCAGATTGTCCGAAACGTTCGGTGAGATATGACCGGGCGTCTGAGTCGAAGTTGTCGCGGCTGTCGTTGAGGATGACAATGCTGCGCGAAACCAGGTCGTGGTAGCCCATCGAACGGAGCTGATCTATGGCCCGCGTGACCGGCAGCGAGGTATCAGCCGTCAGTCCCGATACGAAGACCAGGGCGTCGCACGCATCGAGGACGGTCTTCATTACCGGATGTTCCATGTCGTCGGCAGTGTCGATGAGGATGACGTTGTGAGTCCTACGCAGCCGCGATAGCACGCCGGTGAACATCGCCGGTTCGAGCGGTCGAGGTTGGTCTGACGCTCGGTTCCCGGCCAAGACGTCAAGTCCGATGCTGTTCTGTCCCAGGTGTTCTCGAATGTCCGCGTATCCCTGGACGTCGGTGTCATTCAAGACCGCCGAATAGTCGCCCGGGGGCGACTCGTCGATGCGTCCGGCCAGTGTGCCGAACCCAGGCGCCGCGTCGATCGCGACGACGTTCTCAGGTCGGCACTCTCTGAATACAGCGCCGATACTCGCGGTCATGGTGGTCTTCCCGACACCGCCCTTGCCTGACACGAAACCGATTACGTACTGCTTGCGGATATGTCTGCGAATACGTTCGCGCAACTCCCGATGGTGACGCTCAGCCGGTGACTCTCCCAAGTTCATGCGGCGAATCGAAGCGGTATAGATGAACTTTCGCCAGCCCGAGCCCGGTGGGATTTTCCGGGGTGCGACCAGATCGGAGATCCGTAGCGTCCCGGACACGGAATCCTGTTGGCGCTGCGAGGGTTGCGGCTCGTACCAGGGATTAGTCACCTAGACAACCTTTCTGAAGGAGTGCCATTCGCCTTTCGCGGGCAGGCGGCGCATCATGGCGTGCACTGCGGCGGCGATGTTCCCCGGGGATCCGGGGCTCAAGATCATCCAGGTCTTGTCGGCCTGGGTGACGTGTTCGGAGATAAGTCTTCCGCGCGGAGTATCGATGACGGTGACTGCGCCAGATTCGATATGGGCACGCTGAGGCGCTCCAGTGACGCCGGACTGAATTGCGACTATCGACGCTTGAGCTGAACGGCCGGTGTCTGTCGCAATCGTCAGAGTATCGATCTGGTCGGCGTCGAGCCTTTGATCCAGCAGATGCGCCCGCAAGCTGGCCCGATCATGTACCCGCGCAAGCAGTTCGGCAACATCGACGGTTACCGGGCGGAACGAGGCGGGTTGCATCGGGCCGCACAGACGCTCGATCTGTGAGTTGATCAATATGTCTGCGGTGTTCTCGTGGGTCGTGGTACCGACTCCGGAAAGTCGGACCATGATCCCGCTCCGTTCGAGCGTGACCCACCAATGCGCGAAGCGTGCCAGCAGGATTCGCTCCGCACCGCCGTCCGCGCCCTGAGTGGGAGTCATTGCGTGGACGAGCAGGCTCACATCGCGCCGCGACACTACGGTCAACCACTCCCGGAGTGTCTGGTCCAGTGTGCCGTCTTCAGTGATCGCTCCCGCAGCCTGGAGTTCACGAGCAATGGGATGTGCCAACGCCATTCGCGAATCTTCAGCGCTGGGTAGGTACGGCCGAAGTGCCAACTCGGGTGCCAGTGTCTCGATGCCGGACAGCACCTGCAGCACCCACAAACCGTCAACTGTTGTTGTCAACATTGTTCCCCCGAACACAATCGGTGGGGCGCGCTCGAACGAGGCGCCCCCACCGTCTGCGTGTTTGAAACTAGAAGATCTGGCTGATCATCTGGTCGGTGCTCTGAGCTGTTGCCCGAACGGTCTCGATAGTTTGACCGTGCTGGTTCAGGGTCTGGATCAATCCCTCCAGTCCCTGCAACATCTGCAGTTGAGCTTCGTGAAATGAAGTGGCTGCCGCGCCCTGAAAAAAGTCGGCAATTGCGTTGGTACGCTGCAGAATATCGTCGTGGATCTCCATCAGCTGTGCTGAACGAGAAGTGACGTCGGAAGCGAAATCTGCGACAGCGCCGTGGTTGTAGGTGATGTTGTCCATTGTTTGGAGTCCCCTCTCCTGTCAGGCGTTGGTGGCGAAGCTGGTGAGGCTGTGAGCTGAGTCGGCTTCGTGTTGTTCCATCATTGCCGCGGCCTGACTAAGCCCATGAGCCAGCCGAGTGCCGCCCGAAATGGCCTGTTGTAGGTCGTGGTTGATCTGGGCGGCAGTGTTGACCGATGCCAACTGGGCTTGGCCGCTCCAGACTGCTGAACCGAGTCCCTCATGGCTGCTGAGGTAGCCGTTGGCAATGGCCGTCGCGTGCTCCAACGCGGACTCGATGGCCTGCCTGGTGGTTCGCAGCACCTCAGGCGTGACGACAAGCGTCATGTGCCCTCCTTGTTAGTTATTTCTCCCCCGGGGGGAATGCACGGTCAGTATTGAGCCCGGCCAAACGGTTGTCACTTCACCCGTCGTACCCCCTTTGCCACTGTGCCACGAACACGCTGTGGGACTCAAATAGCTAGCTGGGCTGGGTGTCTCCATGCGGCTGACCTGCAAGAACGACGCGAGCGTGGGTAGCGGAGCCGCCACTGTTCTCGTCTCTACGGTGGCCCAGCATCCCCGCCGGCGAGGGCGATATCGGCATGGCACCGCCCGCTCCGGAACTGGTCGGACCCCGGAAATCTACGGTGCTGAGTAAGCCTGATTTCAATGAGGTGGGCCGGCCTGCGCCCTCTGGTGCGAAGCTGCTGGTGGGCCGCGTGTAGCTCGTCAATCCCGCACCTGGGTAGCCGCTGAATCCAGCGCCCCCGGCGCCTCGACCGCTTCCGGAACCGATTCCGCCGGCTTCCGTCGTGCTCACGTTGAGGGGAGTTGCTGCTAACGCCGCGTCGCCTGCCTGCAACCCGTTTAGCGCACCTAATTGCCCCATCATCGATTGAGGCAGGCCGGACAGGCTCTGCAGGGCCTGCATCGGCGCCTGGAACATCCCCATCGCGGGTTGCAAGGCGCCCATGGCAGCTTGCATCGGCTGTGTTGCCGATTGCATTGCCGATTGTGCCGCCGATTGTGCTGGCAGCCCAGACTCGGACATCGCTTCGCGGAGAGTGGCACTGCCCGCAGCCTGGGTGACTGCTGCCGCTGCAGTCATGGGTGCGGCAGGGGAAGCGCCCGGCGGCGCGAGAGGCGGCGGGATGGTCAACGCCGCGGCCAGCGCGGAGAGCGCTGCGCCGTACGAGGCACCCGCGCCCGCATTGTGCGGCCAGTGCTCACCGAAGTACACGGTGTCTAACGCGATAATCGCGGGTGTCAACGCACCCCACACGAAAGGGTTGATCTGTGCGTCGGCGGCTTGCTCGACCCGATTCGCGACTGAAATCTCCGCGGGAATCATTAACGACACCGCGGCGTCGTATGCCGCGACCGCACTTGCTGTGATCGGTGGCTTCTCTTGCACCCAGCCCGCCAGCAGTTGCAACGCGCTGTTGAGTCCGGTGATAGTGGTCTCCGAGCTCAGCCCGCCGACACCCTCAAAGCCCAGTGTCGTAACGCTGGTGTTGAGCGTCGAGAGGGAAAATGCCAGCTCATTGCAACCCATGAGGGTCTGCCAGGCGGCGCCACTGGCAATTGTGGTGGCCGTTCCGCCTGCCCCAGATCCGACCAGTCGGAGATAATTGGCTTCCGGCGGCGAGCACGGCCACGAGGGATCGGGCATCGCTGTGCGGTAACTCTCTAGATCGCCAACGCAGCGTTGGTGACGACGTCGGTGGCGGTATAGGTGGCGGCTGCCAAACCCTGGGTGTCGCCAAATGTGGCGCGACTGGCCAGGTGTTCCGTGGCCGTTCCGACGTACGACGCACCGGCCGCGTTGAGAGCTGCAGCGAATGCAACGGAATCCAAATCAGCACCCATGGGCAGTACGCAGGTCAAAACCGCCGAGGCTGCTGCCGTCGCTGCGCCTAGTTCGGCACTAATCGTGGTTTCGGTTACTCCGGAATTCGCCACCGCTGCGGCGTTGACATCCAGCACTATGCTCGCCCCCTATCTGCTGATCACAGACCCCCGCCTGCGATTTCGGGCGAGTTTAGAGCGTACTGACGGATCGTGTCACTTCGGAGTGGGGACCAGATCAGCTGGGGACTGGGATCAGTCGGCGATCTCCAGCACGCCGGCACGCCACAGCAGGCCGTAGATCTCCCGGACCGGAACGGCCACCGCACGGGTGGCGACGTTGACGAGATCCGAATCGGTGAAGCCGGCCGCGCCGAGTGCGGTGGTGGTGAACTTCTGCATTGTTCTCTCCTCGCCAGGTTGAGGCCCGGCGGGAGCGCTGCGCGATGACTAGCGAGTCATGCAGATGGCTGGCCGGGGAACGGATTTGAACGAAATGGGATGGGATCTAGCTCCTGGACTCATCTCGTCCTCACCTCCTCTCAGTCAGCACACATACGTGGTCACGACGTTTACTGAAGATCGATCAGTTCCTCTAGCGTGCTCCTCGGCTCGCGGCGGTGTCAATGTGATCTGTCTCGCCCCGCCGCGTTGCGTCCTGTGCCTTCACGCTGGGCATATACCCAGGACAGGAACTCCCCGACGGCTTCGGCGGAGTTGTGGGCGCGAGGCGACGGGAAGACGTCGAATGCGTGCTGGGCCCCCGGCAATTCGGCGTAAAGCACCGGGGCTTTGGAGGTTTCCCGCATCATCGCGGCGAATTCGCGGGCTTCGGTCACAGGGATGACGGAGTCGTGTTCGCCGTGCAGAACGAAGAACGGTGGCGCATCCGGGTGAATCTGATCGATGGGGGAGGCGTCGGTGTAGATGTCCGGAAACTTGGCGAACGGCCGCTGTACGACGATCTTCTCCAGGAAGCTGATGAATTCACGTCGGCCCTCACCCTCGGCGGAGTGCCAGTCGTAGCGGCCATAGATGGGTACCGCCGCCGCGACTGAAGTGTCGATGTGGTCAAAGCCGGGCTGCCACTGCGGGTCGCCCGCAGTCAGAGCTGTCAATGCGGCCAGATGGCCACCCGCCGACTCACCTGTGATGGCAACGAAATTCGGATCACCCCCGTAGTCGGCGATGTTCTCCTTCACCCATGCCAGCGCGCGTTTGACGTCCACGATGTGGTCTGGCCACCGGTTGCGTGGGCTGACACGGTAATTCAGCGCAACGATGATCCAGCCGCGGTCGGCAAGATGACTCATCAGCGGATAGGCCTGCGGGCGGCGCCAGCCGAGCGCCCACGCACCACCTGGAACCTGTACCAGCACAGGAGCTTTGCCGTCGCGAGGCAGATCGCGGCGACGCCACACGTCGGCGAGGTTCGCCCGGCCATGCGGGCCGTAGTGGACGATGTTCGTGGTCTCGACATACCGCCGACGTGATGTGGTGGTGCGCCATGCACTGGGCCGGCCGGACGGCGACGGTGTCGTCGGCAGCGTTTGCAGAGCATCGGTGTAATCCGGACCCAGCCCCTCCACCAACGCGGCTTTCAACACCGGTTGCGGCGTGGTGACGTTGCGTCGATGGATAACGCCCAACACCACCCACGAGATTGCGGTCAGTGCCAGCGCGGCAATCCCTCGGCGGCCACGGAAGTCGCCCCGCAGTCCGCGTCGCACCGAGTCGAGTATCGACGCGGCCAGGTAGTAGCCGGGTATCTCTGAGGTGGGCCAACCGAACCAGAAGAACCCCAGCGCCCGATAGCCCTTACTGCCGAGCGGTCGAAATCCATTGGCCGCGTTAGTCAATTCCACGGCACCACGCAGCAATGGGCGAGGTTTGAGCAGCCTAGCCATCAGCGAGCGCGGTGAGTTCGTTGCGCAGGATCTTGCCGGTGCTGCCGCGTGGCAGTTCGGGCAGGATGGTGATGTTCCGCGGAACCTTGTAGTTGGCCAGGTTCTCCCGAACATGCGCCTTCAGGCTCTCATCGGTGGCGTGCGCGCCCTCGGCGAGAACGACGAATGCGACAAGTCGTTGACCGTAACGCTCGTCGTCTACCCCGAGAACCGTTGCCTCCGCCACATCGGCGTGGGTCATGAGGGCTTTCTCGACTTCGATCGGGTAGACGTTCTCACCGCCGGAGACGATCATCTCGTCATCGCGGCCGACCACGAACAGTCGCCCGTTCTCGTCGAGCCGGCCGAGGTCGCCCGAGGACATGAAGCCGTCGTGAAAGTCTTTGGTACTTCCGGAGGTATAGCCGTCGAACTGGGTTGAGTTCTTCACGAAAATCCGGCCAACCTCACCGGTGGGCAACTCGGTGAACTGCTCGTCGTAGATGCGGATCGTGGTTCCGACGGCTGGAGTGCCGGCGGTGTCGGGGGCGGCACGTAGGTCGGCGGGCGTGGCCGTGGCGATCATCCCGGCCTCGGTGGCGTTGTAGTTGTTGTAGATGACGTCACCGAACTCGTCCATGAACTTGGTGACGACGTCGGGGCGCATCCGGGATCCCGAACAGGCAGCGAAGCGTAGTGAGCGGCCGCTGTAACGGTGCCGGACGTCGTCAGGCAGATCCATGATGCGATCGAACATCACTGGAACTACGCATAATCCGGTGGCCTGGTGACGGTCGACGAGTTCGAGCGTTGCCTCTGGATCGAACTTGCGGCGGCTGACCACCGTGCACGCCATGGCGGAGGCGAACACCAGTTGGGAAAACCCCCACGCGTGAAACATCGGCGCCACTACGACCGTCGTCTCGCCCAGTCGCCACGGAGTGCGGCGCAGGATTGCCACCAGGTTCTCGGCGCCGCCGCCAGAGTGTTTGGCGCCCTTCGGCGTTCCCGTCGTACCAGAGGTCAGCAGGATGAGTCGGCTCTTGCCGTCGGCTTCGGCAGGGCGCTGTCTGCGATGGGTGGTGATGAGATCCTCGACGGTGGGCTCGTCGCTGTCGCCGTCGGTCCACGCGACGATCCTGCGTGCAGCTGGCTTATCGGCCAGGGCCCGGTCAACGGAGGCGGTGAACTCCTGGTCGTAGATGACGGTGTCGACATCTTCGCGATTGACAACTTCGGCCAGAGCCGGGCCGGCGAATGAGGTGTTGAGCAGCAGCAAGTCGGCGCCGATGCGGGTGGTGGCCACCAATGCCTCCACGAAACCGCGGTGGTTGCGGCACATCACACCGACGACCCTCGGACTTCCGCCCGGAATGCCCTGCAGCGCCGTGGCGAGTGCGTTCGCGCGCTCGTCGAGTTGACGCCAGGTCAACGTGCCGAGTTCGTCGATGAGACCCGGCCGATCCGGATACCGCTGGGCGGCGGTGGTGAATCCAGTGGTGATGGACATCCCTTCGGCGCGCGCTGCCGCCACCATCTTGAGCGCCCGATCTGGACGCATCGGTGTGAGGAACCCCGCTTTGGCTAACGTCGTTACGGTGTCGCCGATTCGGCCCAAGCCTGCCAGCAGATCCATCAGCCGATCACCGGGAAGCGCCGTTGGGTGGCCAGCTCGTTGAGTGCCTGCTGCATGACGTCACGGACGTGGGCATCGACCTCGTGGATGTCCGGTTCGCCACCGGATTCTGTCGGGCCGAACTGTTCCGGAATGTCGATCGGATCGAGAACCTGCATGACGATTTTCGTCGGCAGCGGGATGTTGATCGGCAACACCGCGCTCAGGCCGAAGGGAAATCCGATCGAGATCGGCAGGATCTTGGCGCGCAGGAGTTTGTCGAGCCGCAGTAGCTTCGCCAGACCGGTGCCGCGGGTCAAGTAGATCTGGTTCTCCTGGCCGCCGATTCCCACCACCGGCACGATCGGAACGCCGGCATTCAGCGCGGCCTTCACGTAGCCGGTACGTCCACCGAAGTCGATCGTGTTCTCCGCGAGGGTGGGACGGTAGACGTCGTAGTCACCGCCGGGGAAAACCACCACGACACCGCCGGACCGCAGTGCCTCGTCGGCATTCTCATGGTTGGCGCGGATGAAGCCATTGCGGATGAAGAAGTCCGCGGTCGGGCCCGTCAGCACCATGTCGTGGCTCAGCGTGAACACCGGCCGGTCGTAGCCGAATTCCTCGTAGAACCCAAGCGCGAAGACCGGAACGTCCATCGGGAACAGGCCGCCGGAGTGGTTGGACACCACGAGCGCCCCGCCCTTGGGGAAGCGGTCGAGGCCGCGTACCTCGCAGCGGTGATACAGCTTCAAAAGTGGCTTGAGTACGGCCATGGTCCGCTCGACCAGTTGGGGGTCCCATTTCGCGGTCTCGGCGCGCTTCGCGGAGGACGTGCTCACCTGATCCTCCTCGCCAGATTCGCCAGATTGGAACGTGTTCTAGTTTTGATCGTACCGCTACGATCGACCGGTGAGTGAAACACCCAATTCCGAGGCGCCTAATTCCGAGGCGGCTGTCCTCACCGAACAGCGCGGCCGAATCCTGATCATCACCATTAATCGCCCTGAGGCCAAGAACGCGATCAATGCGGCCGTCAGCAACGGATTGGCCGCTGCGGTTGACCAGCTCGACGACGATCCGGGGCTGTCCTTGGCCATCATCACCGGGGCGGGTGGATCATTTTGCGCCGGTATGGATCTCAAAGCGTTCGCCCGTGGCGAGAACGTCCTGGCCAAGGGGCGTGGCCTCGGTTTCACTGAGCGGCCGCCGGTTAAACCGATGATCGCCGCCGTCGAGGGATTCGCGCTGGCCGGGGGAACCGAATTGGCTCTGGCCACCGACCTGATCGTGGCATCAAAGGACTCGGCGTTCGGCATTCCCGAAGTTAAGCGTGGCCTAGTCGCCGGTGCGGGCGGGTTGCTGCGACTGCCGCAGCGCATCCCGTATCAGATCGCGATGGAGTTGGCCCTGACCGGCGATAAGCTCACCGCCGAACGGGCGCACGGATTGGGGCTGGTCAACGTACTCGCGGAGCCCGGCCATGCGCTTGATGCGGCCATCGAACTGGGCGAACGGATAACGGCCAACGGTCCACTAGCTGTGGCCGCCACCAAGCGGATCATCACCGAATCCCGCAACTGGAGTCCAGAAGACCAGTGGCGCGAGCAGATGAAGATCCTGATGCCGGTATTCACCTCGAAGGACGCCCAGGAAGGCGCCAAGGCATTCGCGGAGAAGCGGGCGCCCAACTGGACGGGTAGCTAGACGCGGACAGCGTGCGGGTAGGCGTCTTCGCGGTGTTGGAAGGACAGGATGCCTGGGTTCTGGATGACGCCGTCGCGAATCTCGATGGCCCGTGAGATCGTCGGGCTCGCATCCCAGGCGGCCGGACCGTCCAGAAGCGTTGGGATGTGCGGTAGCAAGCCCTCGCTGATCTCCCAGGTGGCTGAGTTCCACAGGTAGGACGGACTGTGGTCCACGGCGTAATAGTGGATACCGTTCCCGACCTCAATCATGGGGTGGAGGAACGAGGTTGGCCGAGCCCAGGAGAATCCCATTCCGGTGTCACAGGAGACATCGACGATCAAGGTTCCCGGGGTGAAAGAGTCGAGCTCCTCCGTAGTGATGAAGATGAGCGGCGAGCCAGGGTCTTGTAGGACGCAGTTGACGACGATGTCGTTGCCGGCGAGGAATTCCGCCACGCGGACGGAGCCCTCCGGTGTGTCGGCCCATGTCTGGACGGGTTCCTCGGCGTCTTGCCGCATTTGGATGATTTGAGTGGAGTGGATGGGTGAGGCGACGGCGGCGACATCCCGGTTGGTCAGTACCCGCACGTCGTCGACGCCGTGGGCGTTCAATGCGGTGACCGCGCCGCGGGCAGTCGCGCCGAAGCCGATCACCCCAGCGCGCAGCCGACGGCCGTAGTTGCCGGTGACACCCAGCAATTGCAGTGCATGCAGCACTGAGCAATAACCGGCGAGTTCGTTGTTCTTGTGAAAGACGTGCAGGGCGAAGGAGCCGTCGTCGTTCCAGTGGTTCATTGCCTCGAAAGCGATCAACGTCAATTTCCGGTCGATGGCGATCTGTGTCAGCGCCGCATCCTGAACGCAGTGCGGCCAGCCCAGGATGACTTGTCCCACATTCATTTCCGCGAGGTCTTCGGCTTGAACCTTGGGAAGCAGGATGACGTCGCAGTCGGCGATCAATTGTTCGCGAGACTGAATTCCTCCGACATGACCGGCTAGAGCACCGTCGGTTGCGCCGAAGTGCGCACCGTAGCCGCTTTCCAGGAAAATTCGCTCGCGGAGCTGTTGATCGATCCGGTCGAAATGTGCTGGGTGAACCGGTAACCGGTATTCATTCTCCTTGCGGGAATGAGCGAGAATTCCTAGCGAAAGTTGTTGCTTATCAGTGCTTCTTGACATGGAGTAAGGCCTCGGTGGAGGAGGAGATTTGGTCGGCTTTGGCGCGCTTCGCCGTGCGCTTCTCCTTCAGAGATTTGCCGGACTTCTTCGTCATAGTATTGCGGGGCGATTTATCAGACATCACTGGCCCTCTGAGTAGGGGGCCTGACTGGTCCCGACATTCGCACCCTACGCGCTTGGCACTGGCGGCGAGCCATACTCAGACGATACTTAACAGCCATGACGACCATCTATTTCACTGCTTCGAGTCTGGACGGCTACATCGTCGACGGCCAGAACAGTCTGGATTGGCTGACGTCCCGGGCGATAGACGTCAACGGGCCGTTCGGCTACCAGGCATTCGCCGAGACAGTCGGGTCGCTCGTGATGGGTTCGGCCACCTATGAGTGGCTGGTGGCGAATCAGCCCGGCGAGTGGATGTATGAGCAACCCACTTGGGTGCTGACCCACCGGCCTGAAATCGTGGTGCCCGGCCATCCGGTCACCGTATTCAGCGGTGACGTCGCCGACCTTCACGGATTGCTCGTGGACGCAGCCGGTGACAGGCACGTCTGGGTGGTCGGCGGTGGTGACACGGCACGCCAGTTCGTGGCGGCTGGGTTGGTCGACGAGATGGTTGTTGCGTATGCGCCGTGCACCCTTGGCTCCGGCTCTCCCGTGCTCCCCGCGAAGTCGGAATGGGCCTTGCTTGAATCGGGCGTCAACGGCGACTTCGTCTGTGCGCGCTGGGCGGTCAAGTCTTGTTAGGCTCGGCGCACCCAAGTCGGAAGGGTGCACACGATGGGTCATTTCAAGAGCAACATCCGAGACCTTGAGTTCAACCTCTTCGAACTGCTTCAGCTTGAGAAGGTTCTCGACGGCGGCGAATTCGGAGATCTTGACGGCGATTCGGTCCGCCAGATGCTGGCTGAGGCTGCGCGTCTGGCTGAGGGGCCGGTCGCAGAGTCCTTCGCCGAAACCGATCGGCACCCGCCAAGCTTCGATCCGGGCACCCACACCGTGTCGATTCCGGAGCCGTTCAAGAAGTCCGTGCGGGCGTGGCAGCAGGGCGAGTGGTTTCGGGTCGGACTCGACGAAGTAGTGGGCGGCATGCCGGCTCCCGCGGCGGTGACCTGGGCGATCAACGAACTGCCGCTAGGTGCCAATCCCGCTGTGTTCATGTACCAGGCCGGGCCGTTGATGGCGAACATCCTCTACCACGTCGGCAACGAGCAACAGCGCGAATGGGCGCCGATCGCGGTCGAACGCAACTGGGCCGCCACCATGGTTCTGACTGAGCCGGATGCGGGTTCCGACGTCGGTGCCGGGCGTACCAAAGCCGTCGACAACGGTGACGGCACCTGGCATCTCGAAGGCGTCAAACGGTTCATCACCAACGGCGACACGGACGACCTGTTCGAGAACATCCTGCATCTGGTGCTGGCGCGGCCAGAGGGGGCCGGGCCCGGCACTAAAGGGCTAAGCCTGTTTCTCGTGCCCAAGTTCATGTTCGACCCGGAGACCGGGGAGCCGGGCTCGCGTAATGGGGTGTTTGTCACCAATCTCGAACACAAGATGGGCCTCAAGGCCTCGGCCACAACCGAACTCAGTCTCGGACTACACGGGACACCCGCTGTGGGCTGGTTGGTGGGTGACACCCATAACGGGATTGCACAGATGTTCCGTGTTATCGAGTATGCACGAATGTTTGTGGGTACCAAGGCGATTGCCACCTTGTCTACTGGGTACCTGAATGCCTTGGAGTATGCCAAGACTCGTGTACAGGGCGCGGATATGACGCAGATGACTGATAAGTCCGCCCCGCGGGTGACGATCATCCATCACCCCGACGTTCGCCGCGCCCTGATGACACAGAAGGCTTACGCCGAGGGGCTGCGGGCGCTGTACCTGTACACCGCCTCGCATCAGGACCCCGCAATGGCGACTGTGGTCTCCGGCGCCGACGCCTCGATAGCCGAACGAGTCAATGATCTGTTCCTTCCGATCGTCAAAGGTGTTGGCTCCGAACGGGCCTACCAGTGTCTGACTGAGTCGCTGCAAACGTTCGGCGGTTCAGGCTTCCTGCAGGACTACCCGATCGAGCAGTACATCCGAGATGCCAAGATCGATTCACTGTATGAGGGCACCACCGCGATCCAGGCCCAGGATTTCTTCTTCCGCAAAATCGCTCGAGATCGGGGCGGCGCCCTCCAACACGTCGTGGCACAGATCGAGGCGTTCATCAAAAGCCCCGAGGCCCGCCCCGAATTGGCCGGCAGTCGTCAGTTGCTGACCGAGGCACTGGACGACGTCCGGGCGATGGTCACCGCGATGACCGGATACCTGTTCGCCGCGCAGAATGACGCGCGAGACCTGTACCGGATCGGGCTGGAGTCGGTGTCGTTCCTGCTGGCCGTCGGCGACTTGTTGATCGGCTGGTTGTTGTTGCGGCAGGCCGAGATTGCGCTGAACGCGCTCGACGGCGAACTTGACCCGCGTGAGCATGCCTTCTATAGCGGCAAGGTGGCGGTGGCGAACTTCTTCGCGCGCAACGTCTTGCCTCGGCTCGCGTCGGAGCGCAGTATCGCGGAGACGATCGACCTGTCGATCATGGATGTCGGAGAGGACGTGTTCTGATGCAGGTCATCGGTTCCATCGACGATGCTCAGTCCTTGGTCGGTCAGGAGTTGGGTGTGAGTGATTGGCTGGCGATCGATCAACAGCGCGTCAACGAATTCGCTGACGTCACAGGCGATCATCAGTGGATCCATATCGATGTCGAGCGGGCTCAGGCTGAAAGCCCTTACGGCACAACGATTGCGCATGGATTCCTCACGCTGTCGCTGATTCCGGCGCTCAGTAAGGATAACTTCCGGCTCACAAATATCAAGCTGGCGATCAACTACGGACTCAATAAGGTTCGGTTCCTCGCCCCGGTGCCCGTCGATAGCCGGATCAGGGTTCGGTCGGAGCTCGCCGATGTCAGCAAGGTCGATGACCGCACGGCTAATCTGACCGTTCTTCACACCGTCGAGATCGACGGTGTGAAGAAGCCGGCTGCCGTCGCCGAAATGATTGTGCGCGCGGTTTTCTAGGGTGAGCGGGCGCAACTAACGGGGTACCCGGATTGTTGCGAGCAGCGCACGGTGGTCGGTGCCCGTGATCTTTACTGTCCTGATTGACGTTGCTGTCGCGTTTCGCGTGAGTAGATGGTCGATGGTTATCACTGGCGGAAGCCAGCTGTCCGCTTTGAAAGTCGGTGCGAAGCCAGCCCCGATCTGGTTGACCGCATCGTCGTAGCCGTTGGTCAGTAAATCTCGGAACTGGCGCATGTCGGGCGTGCTGTTGTAGTCGCCGCCGACGATTACCGCCGCGGGGCCTGCAGCGAGAGCAAAGTTGTCCAATTGTGCTTTGGCGCCGGCCATTCCGTAGCGCCATTCGTCAACTGTGTTCTCGTCGCCGGCCACCGGGGAGAACACGTATGCGCTGGCAAGCAGCGGATCGTGTTCAACACCCGGAATTTTCAGTCGGGCCGCCGGAATCTGGACGTTTCGGTGCCGCGGTGCCGTAATCGGGGTCAGCGGATATCGGCTCCAAATGCCGATTCCATGGGTGGGCTGCGGGAGGAGTCTCGAATAGGGGAAGGCCCGGGCGATGCCGGCGGCGGTGAAGCGTTCGATGGCACCAGGTGTCAACTCGATGACGCTGATCACATCTGCGTTCGCGTTGGCTAGGCTCACGAATTCCGACGGATCAGCCCGCCCAAGGCGAAGGTTGGAGGACAAGACGCGGATCTCGGTGTACGGACCGATGTCAGCTGGTCTCCCCACGTAGTACCAGTCGACCTGTATCGAGATCGTCGCGATGACGAGGAGTACCCCGACAATCGAGAGCACAAGCTGGCGGCACACCACGGCCAGCACCAATGCGAACAGGCCAACCAGAGGAGCGAAGGTCGCCCCGACTGCAACCACTAGTCGGGGGAAGCTGGATACCGGTTGGGCACGCACGACCAGGGCAACAGCGACAAAAATGAGAGCCAACGCGGCTAGTGTGAGCGCTAGCTTTCGAACCGCGCTTGTGATGATGTCCGCTGCTCTACAGCGCGGGCGTGTACCCGAATGGCAGCAGCACGCTCTTGTGCTCAACGTACTGCTCAATGCCCTCGGGCCCGTTCTCCCGTCCGATACCGGAGTTCTTGTAACCACCGAACGGCGCGCCGGGATCGAACGCGTACATGTTCACCGCGTACGTTCCGGTGCGGATCTTCCCCGCGATCTCGATGGCCCTGGCGTAGTTGGTCGTCCATACGCTGCCGGCCAACCCGTACACCGAGTCGTTGGCGATGCGGATCGCATCCTCCTCGGTGTCGTAAGGAATGATCGCGAGCACGGGGCCAAAGATTTCCTCTTGGGCGATGGTCATGGAGTTGTCGACGTCGGCGAACACCGTTGGCCGGACGAAGTAGCCGCTGTCCAAGCCGTCCGGCCGACCACCGCCGGTCACCAGGCGCGCGCCTTCGTCTATGCCCTGCTGGATGTAGCCCTCAACGCGTTCCCGCTGCCGCTCCGAGATCAGCGGTCCGATGGCTGCGCCGGGGTCGTCGGGCCGGCCCACCGGCATCGCGGCGACGAAACCGGCCACCTTCTCGACGATCTCGTCGTAGCGCGACCGCGGGGCGAGGATCCGGGTCTGCGCGACGCAGGCCTGCCCCGAGTTCATCACCCCGGAGAAAGCCAGCATGGGCAGTGATGAGTCCAGGTCCGCATCCTCCAAGATGATCGCGGCAGACTTCCCGCCCAACTCCAGCGTGCAGGCTTTGAGATTCTCGGCGGCCAGCTTGCCGATCTCTTTACCCACTGCCGAACTGCCGGTGAAGGTGAACTTGTCCAGTTCTGTGTTGGCGATCAATGCCCGGCCGGTTTCCGGACCGCCGGGGACGATTGACAGCACCCCTTCGGGCAGGCCGGCTTCGCTGAACACCTCAGCGAGCGCATGGGAACTCAGCGGTGTTTCACCCGCGGGCTTCAGCACGACGGTGCAACCGGCCAGCAATGCCGGGCCAAGCTTGTTGCAGGCCAAGAACAGCGGGACGTTCCAGGCCACGATGGCACCGACGACACCGATCGGTTCCCGCAGCACCAGCGTTTGGCCGTAGATACCGTCGCGGATGTCCTGCCACGTGAACTTGTCCGCGGCGGTGGCGTAGTACTGCAGGCTGGCAACGGCTGCCCCGTACTGCATCATGTCGACGATCACCGCAGGCTGACCGGTCTCGAGCTTGAGTAGGTGCTTGAACAGGTCCGCGCGGTCTTCGATCAGCTTGACCGCGTTGGCGATCACCGCACCGCGCTCCTGCGGCGTCATCCGCGGCCACGGTCCATCATCGAAGGCTGTGCGCGCCGCAGCGCACGCGGCATCCACGTCAGCCTGGACTGCGAGTGGCACAGAGCCGACACGTTCCCCGGTAGCGGGGGAAATGACCTCAAGAATCTCGGAGGAGGAAGGCTCGACCCAACTGCCACCGATGAACAGCTTGTCGTAGTCGGTTTTGTAAGCGCTCATACGAGCCACACTACCGATCGAAAACCGAAACGAGAACCTGTGTCAGTCGTGGATTTACGGCGGGCGCAGCACCAGCACCAGATTGCTCACCAGGAACTCCCGTAACCCTGGAACCGAGGTCACCGACCATGCCCATCGCGGGTGGTAACGGGGAAATGCCGATACCAGGGCTCCGGTGCCGGATGCCCAGCGAAGTCCGTCAGCCGCAGAGACGGCGAATAGTGACGACCCGTAGTTGTTCTTGGGTGGATGGCCATGCTTGCGGGTATAGCGAGCTGCGGCGCGAGCGCCGCCCAGATAGTGGGTCATACCCATCTCATGACCACCGAACGGACCCAGCCAGACGGTGTAAGACAAGATCGCCAGCCCGCCTGGCCTGGTCACTCGCAGCATCTCCGCACCGAGCTGCCAGGGCTGCGGCACATGCTCGGCGACATTGGACGACAGGCACACGTCGACGCTGCCGTCGGCGAACGGGAGTGCCATCCCCGAGGCCCTCACGAAATTGCCCGGTCCGTCGCGGCGACTGTTCTCGGCGGCGTGCATCTCACGAGGGTCGGGCTCCACGCCGATGTAATTCCACCGGGCGTCGGTAAATGCGGTCGCGAAATAGCCGGGTCCGCCACCGACGTCGAGCAGGGTGCCCGGGGCTGTCCTCGGCTTCTGCACGGCAGACCACAGGTCCGTGACCATCTCGGCGGTGTCGGCGGCCAGCGCGCCGTAGAACCGGGCCGGATTGCGGCGCTCGTGGCGAAACTCTCCGAGCAGCCGTACGGACCTGGCTAGTGTCGCGCGCTTGGCGAACAGCTCGGTGATAGGCATCGGCACCAACCCTAGGAGGCGCGCGGGCGCCGACAGTAACGCCAGGGTGATGATTCGGCGGATTTTCCGCCCTGGCGTTACGCCCGGCGATCCGGCGGGTGCGACGGCTAGTCTGAATCGCGATGTCCGACCCCATTCGTTCCGTCCTGCTGCTGTGCTGGCGCGATACCGGCCACCCGCAGGGCGGCGGTAGCGAGACCTATCTGCAGCGCATCGGCGCCGAGCTGGCTGAGTCGGGGGTGCGCGTCACGCTGCGCACTGCCCGGTATCCGGGGGCGCCGCGCCGGGAGGTCGTCGACGGTGTGCACATCAGCCGCGGAGGGGGGCATTACACCGTCTACATCTGGGCGGGGCTCGCCATGGTCGCTTCGCGGCTTGGCATGGGTCCGCTGCGCCGGGCCCGCCCGGACGTAGTCATTGATTCGCAGAACGGGGTGCCGTTCTGCGCCCGGCTGGCGTTTGGGCGCCGGGTGACGGTGCTGGTTCACCACTGCCATCGCGAACAGTGGCCGGTGGCCGGTTCGCTGGTCGGTCGGTTCGGTTGGCTGGTCGAGTCCCGGCTCTCTCCTCGGCTGCACAAGCGCAACCAGTACGTCACGGTGTCGCTGCCGTCGGCGCGCGACCTGGCCGACTTGGGAGTCGACCCGGCAAGCATTGCTGTCGTTCGCAACGGTCTGGACCAAGCCCCGCCGGACACCCTGACCGCTGAGCGGTCACCAAGTCCCCGCGTGGTAGTGCTGTCACGATTGGTGCCGCACAAGCAGATTGAGGACGCGCTGGATGCGGTGGCAACACTGCGGCGCCGGGTGCCAGATCTGAAGCTGGATATAGTGGGCGGCGGCTGGTGGCATGACCGCCTCCGCGAGCGGGCCATCCGGCTCGGAATCTCCGATGCCGTCACCTTCCACGGACATGTTGACGAGGCCACGAAACATGCTGTCGTGCAACAATCCTGGGTTCACCTGTTGCCTTCCCGGAAGGAAGGTTGGGGGATTGCGGTGGTCGAAGCGGCACAGCACGCAGTACCGACGATCGGTTACCGATCCTCGGGCGGTCTTACCGATTCGATTGTCGACGGGGTGACCGGCGTTTTGGTCGACGACTTCGACGACCTGGTGGACCGGCTCGAAGAACTGTTGGACGATCGCGTTTTGCGCGAGGAATTGGGCGCCAAGGCCCAGGTCCGAAGCGGTGAATTCTCTTGGCAGCAAGCTGCCACCGCGATGCACGCGGTGTTGGAGTCGGTGCATTCTGGCAGCCGCGTCAGCGGCGTGATGCAGTAACGGAAGCGGTCATGAGCCCAAACCCCTTTCAGTATGTCGCCTACTGCTATGGAAAAACTCTGCCGGCATCGATGCATGACTGGGTGCGAAACGATCTGACAGGCAAGGGAGCCCGGATGCGGACCCTGGTGCGGGTCACGATCCCGGCGCTGTTGATCGTCGCGCCGTTGTGGCTGGTGCCGACCACCGTGGCCATGCGGATCGGGATGATGGCACTGCTCATCCTGCCGTTCATCTACTTCGCCCATGCGCTGGACAAGATCTGGCGGGTTCACCGGCTGCGCCAGCACGGCTTGGATCCGGCTCTCATTGATGAACTCGCCCGTCGCCGTGATGCGCACATCCACGACGATTACCGCAAACGTTATGGGCCACGCCCAGATTGATCGCTGAACATAGCTGACAGCCAACTCGCAGCGGCTCCGTGTGATGATGCGGGCATGTCGAACATCTATGACTACGAGCCGCATCCGCGTGCCGATGAATTGGCCACCAAGGAGCCGGTGACGGTTGCCGAACTGCGCGGCGTCCACCGCGACAACTGGCTGGTCCGGTTCAACGCCAAATTTGGTTTGAAGATCACCGTGGTCGTCGGCACCATGTGGACGGCGTACCTGTTCACCGTGCTGGCACTGTTCGCTCTGCCCGATGCGATCAAGCAGGGCACCTATTTCGTGGTGGTCTGGCTGTCCAGCAGCTTCCTGCAGTTGGTGCTGCTGCCGATCATCATTGTGGGACAGAACATTCAGGCGAAGGCCGTCGATACCCGTGCCGCCGAGACCTACAAGGATGCCGAGGCTGTTCTCAAGGAGGCATCGATGATCCAGGAACACCTCACGAAGCAAGACGAGTTGATCCTGAAGATCTTCCAACAGCTACAGCCCTTGACGCCGAAGTCCCCGAAGTCGGGCTAGCTGTGCAAGACCCAGGGCGGCTGCACTTGCCACGATCATGGCCAGCCACACCAGGTGGGTGAGCACCATCGCGAGCCGGTGCCCCTGCACCGCAATCGAATCGGCACCGTTCACGCGATACAGCGTGAGATCTGCGTCCCGGTATTCGATCGGCAGTTCCTTCAACGTCTGTCCGGCTGCCCCGATATCGCCCCCGCTGTCCGCTTCCACAACTACCCAACTGACCCCGGAATCGGCCAGCGATTCCGCGGGGGAACCCTCAAGCAGCAATTTCTGCACGGCCCTCGCGCCACTGCCCTCGCCGGCGACTGTTTCACCGGCGATCACCAGATCCCCGGTGGTCAGCACGTCGGGACGAACCCACCGAGGCAACGGGTCAAGCACCGGCGCCGGTCCGGACCACGTGAACTGGCGCATGCTGTCCGGCGGTAGCACAGCCACGGTGCCCGGATCGGCATTGACCATCCCGGCGACCACTGCCCAACTCAAGGGGTAGTGCACCGATTCGACCTTGCCTGCCACGCCCCACACCAGATCGGGCAGCACCGCGATCAACGCAACCACACACACCAGCGCCACCACTGCCGGGCGCATCCATCGTCGCGCCGTGAGCACCACCGCAGCCCCGGCCAGCGAATAGCCCAGCATCGCCAGGGCAACCCACTTCTGACCGTCGCGGAGTACACCCAGACCTGGGGCTGCGTCGACCACTGACCGCAGTACCGCGAGGCCGGGACCGGTGGCCATTGCGGCGGGCAATAGCACGCTCACGGCTGCCAGGATCAGCAACGGGCGTGCACCCGGAAGCTGAATCGCTGTGACAAGTCCGATCGCCACGATCACGAGCAGGACCAGCGTCCCGGCCAACGCGAGAAGCGTTGTCCGCGAGGCGGGTACGGCCTCCGCGTTCCAGATGCCACCCAGTCCGGCCAGGCTACCCAGGGTTCCGAGGCCGGGCTCGGCCCGGGCGGAAAAGGCTGCAAGCCCAGGCACGTCTGAAGTATCCAGTGCGCCGCTGAGAGCCGAGGCCATCAGCCACGGCAGCGCCGCGGCCGTTGCGAGCACCACTACCGTGGCGCCGCAGCGAACCCGTCCGATGCCCTCGCCGGGGACCGCGACACACACCAGTGCCACGGTGGCGGCCAGCATCAGCCCGGTGGGCGTCAGGCCGGCCAGCGCGATCCAGAACACGACCGATGCCCACGCGATCCAGGGAACCCCGCTCGGTACGGCGGGATTCGTGCGTAGCCGGATCACCGCCAGCGCAACCCACGGCAGGCAGCCGTACCCCACTAGTAGGCTCCAGTGCCCCTGTAACAGGCGCTCGCCGACGTAGGGGTTCCAGATGGCCAGCGTGACGGCGATCAACTGACCGGGTAGTCCGGCGTCGGGTAGCAGTTCAACGGCGAGCGAGGCGGCCCCCCAGCCGGCGAGGAAAAGCCCAGCAATGAGCAGGATTTTGACGACGATCCCGCCGTCTACGGCTGCCGACAGCACAGCTACGGCGAAATCCTGAGGCAGCGCGCGAGGCGCGGCCTGGGTTAGCCCCAATGCCGCGTCGGACAGATAAGACCGCGGCGTGGAGACCGCGTCACGCAACAGCAGATAGCCCGGGGCGAGCAGCGGAGCTGTCACCGCCAGAGCCAGCGTTAGTGAGTACCCAGGCGGCACCCACCGATGACTACCGGTCAGGAGGCGCGGACTCGGGATCGGGTGAGGACTCGAGTCGGGGTTCTGGGCGGTGCGCGGGGAGCTTCTCGGTCGCGGCTTCGGCAGCCGGCATCGGTCCCGTTTCGTCCTTACCGAAGAATCCATGGTCGGCGGTGTTGTCCAGGCCCGGATCGTTCAGTGCTGACTCGGACCGGATGCTGAAATAACCCAACAGTGCCCCGCCCACCAAGGCGACGAGGCCGGCTGCACCGAGGCTGATCGGCAGCACTCGTCCCCACAGTCCGACGCGGTCCCGCTCGTCGCGCGCCGACGCCACTTGCGCCTCGACGGTTTGTTCGTTGGAGGTGAGTTTGTAATCGGCGAGCGCCATCTCAGGCTTCAGCGGGTCGCGCGCGTAGTAGTGGTTGGCGTGTTCCTCGGCCTTCACGATGGTGCCCGACACCGGATCCACCCAGAATGTGCGCTGGGCTGCGTAGTACCGGGTCATCGTGATGGGCTCTTCCGGATCGCCGGGCAGACCCCACAACTCCGCGCGCGCCGTAACTTCGCCGTCTTCATTGTTGTCGTACAGCGAGGCGTACTTGATGGGCTCGGCCAGCTTGCCGTCAGCGTCGTAGCCGACGTTCTGTGTGAACCGGTAGGTGGTGAGCCCGTTGACGTCTTCTTCGCCGTCGTAGTTGGCGTCGAAGGCCTTCTGTGCGATCGGGTCGAAGTAGAGGTAGGTCTTCTTCTCCGTACTGAACGGGAAGCGGTAGGACAGGCCCTCGTGCGGCAGAGCGATATTGGTCGACGGCTTTTCGTCAGGGATGCTGCGCGGCTTCTGTACCGAGCCGCCCGGATGGGAATCGTCGGAGACCGCCATCGCTGTGCCGCGATTGAGCGTGACGGTGTCGACCATCGCAAGCAGCAGGCCGTTGTCCTGCTGCTTGTCGGTGCGCCGGACGCTGGTGCCGACCTGCAGGGTCACCACGTCGGCGTTGGCCGGGGACTCGACGGTGATCTGCTGCTGAGACACCAGCGGCACGTTCTTGTCGATGATGAAGCGGTCGCCGCTCAGCGAGGCAGGATCCAGGGCGGTTCCCGTCCCGTCGCTGACCAGAGTTTCATCGATGTTCAGCGGGATCTTCTGGATCCGCTTGGAGGTATAAGTCGTCAGCAGCAGTGCGGCGATCATGAGGGCAGCGCCGAGCCCGACAATGCCGAATGCCGCGATACGCACCATGCCTGCGCGGTTCACGCTGCTGAAGCCTCCTCAACTCCCGTCCCGGACGGGCGAAAGCAAATCGGTTCTGACCCTAACAGCAGACGTAGTTGAAGATTGGCCTCCGGTGTAACAGTTGGGCATCCCACTTTGCAGCTGACGGCGCCGACGGCACACTGTCTGCTATGGCTGCGGTGACAGAGGACGTCGGGGGAACCCGCAGCTTCCTGCCCGCAGTGGAAGGCATGCGGGCGTGTGCCGCGATAGGGGTGGTCCTCACCCACGTCGCGTTCCAGACCGGGGTGTCCAGCGGGGTGACCGGCCGGCTCTTGCATCGATTCGACCTGGCTGTGGCGGTGTTCTTCGCCCTATCCGGGTTCCTGTTGTGGCGGGGCCAAGCTGCAGCGGCCCGCGGTCTGCGCCGACGTCCGCCCACCGGCCACTACCTGCGGTCCCGGCTGGTCCGCATCATGCCCGGCTACGTGGTCGCCGTGGTGATCATCCTGACCCTGCTGCCTGATGCCAACCACGCCAGCCCGACCGTCTGGTTTGCCAACCTCACGTTCACCCAGGTGTACGTGCCGTTGACGTTGACCGGGGGCCTCACCCAGATGTGGAGCTTGTCGGTCGAGGTCAGCTTCTATCTCGCGCTCCCGATCTTGGCGCTGCTGGCGCGGCAGTTGCCGGTGCGCGCGCGGGTGCCGGTGATCGCCGCAGTGGCACTGGCGAGCCTGTGGTGGGGCCTGCTGCCGATCCACACCGCGCAGGGTGTCAACTTTCTCAATTGGCCACCGGCCTACGCTTCCTGGTTCGCCGCCGGCATGTTGTTGGCCGAATGGACTGTGAGCCCGCCGGGTTGGGCTCACAAACTGGCCCGCAACCGCTGGGCCATCGGTTCGATCGTGATGGCGGCCTACTTCATCTCGGCGTCGCCATTGGCCGGCCCGGAGGGTCTGGTGCCGGCGCACCTGAGCCAATTCATCACGCGCACATCAATGGGTGCGGTGATCGCGTGCGCGTTGCTCGCCCCGCTCGTGCTGGACCTACCGGGCACCCCGCACCCGATCCTGGGCAGCCGGGTGATGGTGACGTTGGGCCGTTGGTCCTACGGGCTGTTCATCTGGCATCTGGCGGCATTGGCCATGGTGTTCCCCATGGTCGGCAAGTTCATGTTCAACGGGAACTTCATCGTGACATTGATACTGACGCTGACCCTAGGCTTCGCGATGGCCGCAGTCAGCTACGCACTGATCGAGTATCCCTGCCGAAATATGTTGCGCCGCTGGGAATACCGACATGCCGCACCAGGTGAGCAGCGACCGCCGCCACCGCTGGACAGCTCGGTCACCGATCAGCCCGAGCCTGCAATCGCGCTATGACCGAGTCGCGCACGGCACTCCGGCGCGCCTTGCCGGCATCATCCCGAAGTGGGTAATCGACGAACTCCACCGTGCGCGGGACCTTGTAGTGCGCCAACCGATCGGCGACGAACGCGCGAATTTCCGCTTCGTCGAGATCGGCCGAATCGGTATGGATCAGTGCGTGAGGAACCTGACCCAAGTCGTTGTGCGGCACTCCGACCACCAGGCAGGACAGTACTGCGGGATGTTCAGCCAGCGTGTTCTCGATCTCCGCGGGATAGACGTTGCGGCCACCCAGCGTGAACATGTCGACCCTGCGGTCCGCCAGGTACAGGTAGCCGTCCTCGTCGAACCAGCCCAGGTCGCCCAACGAATCCCAGTCATCGCGGGTCTTGGCGGTGCTACCTATGTAGCGGTAGGTGGGTGCGCTGCCGGGGCGTGGTCGCAGGTAGATCTCGCCGACGACCCCTGGTGCGCATTCGTTTCCGTCGTCGTCGAGAACCTTCATCTCGCCGGCGACGACTCGGCCGACCGAGCCACGATGGCTGAGCCATTCGGTGCCACTGATGAACGTCAGTCCCTGAAGTTCGGTGCCGCCATACAACTCCCACACCGCGTCGGGACCCAGGAGTTCGATCCAGGCTTCCTTCACGTTCGGCGGGCACGGAGCCGCCAGATGCCACATCCGGCGCAGCGATGACAAGTCGTATCGGTCGGGATCAGCGCGATACACCGGCAAAACCCGCTGCATGATCGTCGGTACGGCGGTCAGATAGGTGACACCGTGCTCACCGATAAGCCGCAGGAACGCTTCGGGCTCAAACCGCGGCATCAGAACCACATGCTGACCGGTGAGCAGGGCAATCGCCGTCGAGTTGAACCCGGTGCTGTGGGTCAATGGCACTGGGACGAGCTGGGTATCGGTGGGTAGGTTGCCGATCATCTGGGCGAGCAGGTCGGCATCGATGCGGCCGTCACCGCCGGCCTCGATGAGTTTGGGCCGCCCGGTGCTGCCGCCGGATGCCAGTGACTTCCAGGTCGGTGAGACCGATTCTGGTAGCGGGGCATCTGACAGGTTTGGTCCGCCGGCGTAGTCACCGGGGACTGAAGCCATCACACCGCGGGGGTCGGGCCGACCCACCACGAGCGCGCGTGGCTTCAGATCAAGCAGACCCTCGAACTCCGCGTCCGGCATCCGCGGCGACAACGGCTGAGGTACCGCGCCCAGCTTCCATACCGCCACCACCGCGAGCACCCATTCGATGGAATTGTGCAGTGCGACGGTGACGTAATCGCCAAGGCCCACGCCAAGTTCGGCGTAGGCGCGCGCCAAGCGGTTGGATGCCGACTCTAATTCGCCGCGGGTGATGGTTCGACCGTCGCAGGTCACCGCGGGCGCATCAGGTGCCGCTGCGGCCAACTGTCCGAGGCGCGTCCCGATCGGTGCACGGACCTCACTCATCGGAAGTGGTCTCTTTGCCGGGCAGGGCTGCAGTACGGGGCAGGGCTGAAGCGACCAGCGCTCCGATTGCAATCAACGCCAGCAGTTGAACCCAACTGGAGTGACCGATGTAACCGTCGACCGAGCGCCAGGGGTATCGCGACAGCAGCGCACCGGCCAGGACCAGACCAACCGAAGTCACCCCAAGCGTCAACCGATCACGCAGCTGATGGCGGTGGCGCAAAAGGTATCCGGAGAGCATTGCGCCGCCGAAAACCGCGACTCCACCCACCCCCGCAATGCTCCCGCCGGCCAGCAGCAATCCGATCACGCCCAGCCGACGTGGATTCCACGGTCTCGGCGGTTGAGCCGGCACCCGTCTGCGGGCAGGCACGAGCGCCAGCGCCAGGAGTAGCGGCAGCAACGACAACCCGACCACGAGTCCGGTTCGGTACGGCTTGTTGGACGGGAAAGTGATTGCGATGGAGCCTTGTTCGCCGGCTGGAATCACCCAGCCCTGTTGCCAGCCGTTGACGATGATGGGCGTCAGGGTGGCTCCATCGGTGGTGTGCGCGATCCAGCCCGGGCTGACACTCTCCGGGATGACGAGCACCCGCGTGTGCGGGGCTCTGGCCACCGTGATCTCCCGGCGGTCCGGATTCCACGCGGTAACATCGGCGGGAGTCGTTGTTGCCGTGCTGATTTCGATGGGCGTCGACCTATGCAGTCCGCTCAGTTGCACGCCATCGGCGATAAACTCCGGCCCCGGGCTGATCAACAGTTCCTGTTGCCCTGCAGGCACCATGATCGGCGAGGCATCGCAAGGCCGGGCCGGGATCGGTTCACTGTCCAGTAGTGCGCCCACTGTGGTGGAGATCGACGTCTGCACGAACCGGCCCGACAGCGCGACGATCGGCCCCCGCCCGCAGGCGATCTCGATCGGGCGGGCCCGATTGCGCACAGCTTCAGCGGGTGCGATCGGCTTACCGTCGGCGCCGAGTACGGCGACCTCTGCGAGTCCCGGCGGCTTGAGTTGATCGAAACCCAATGCTGTTCGGTCGATTACGTCGTTCCAA
The DNA here is from genome assembly GCA_965279745.1 of Mycobacterium sp. Taxonomy (GTDB): domain Bacteria; phylum Actinomycetota; class Actinomycetes; order Mycobacteriales; family Mycobacteriaceae; genus Mycobacterium. Next base: position 2,918,573 of record OZ257262.1, on the reverse strand, counting down.
TCCAGCAGGCTGATCCGTATCGTGTCGGTGACACGGGGGCGAAGTGTGATGGTCTGTGGGCCGGCGTCCTTGTCGGAGTTGAGCTGGCGGGTCTGCGGGCCGTCGCCGAGGTCGATGGCCACCACTTTCGAATGAGTTGGTAGCGCAGTAGAACTCGGGGTGAGCCGAACCCCGGTGACCTCGACAGGGTGCGGCAAGGTGACGGTCAGGGTCGGCGCGCTGCGGTGCTGCACCACGTTCTGCGGCGCCGTCCATGCCGTCCGGGTGTCGCCGTCGGTGGCGGCATACGCTGATCCGTTGACATCGATCAGGTCGGCGTCGCCGTGTGACCGCGTGGTGCCCGGCTGGGCGATCAGATCCGCAAGGTTCGGGCCCTGCCTTGCGCGTACCCATACCGTCGGTTGGACCGCGATCGGTTCGGGTACAGTCAATGTCCGGCTGAGCGTGACCGGCTCCTCGGGAGCCAGTGCCATCGAGGCGGCGCAATGCACCCCGTCCGGAGAGTCGGCACATCCACCGCGGCCAAGCAGCTCAGACCCCAGATCCCAGGCCGCGACGGCGGATCCGCCGGGTGGACCGGGGACGACGACGGTGTGGCGCAGATTGACCGGATGCGCGTATCCGGATGCGTCGAACTGCGTCACCGACAGGTCGGTGATGGCGAACTGCACCCCCGAGGAACCGTCATCGGTGCCGACCGCGGTGATCCGCATCCACGGCGTCTCGCCGTAAGGGAGCGCCACCGTCAGCGGCTTGCCCGGTTCGTTGAAACGCACGGTCGTGGTGCCGTTCAGGGTGGAAACTTGAAGGCGCCGAACCTGTGCACCGACGGCAGTGGCGCTGGGAGTGATGGTGAGCGTCGCATTCGTGACGGGATGATCAAAGTCGACCTGCAGCCATTGCCCGACCGCCGGTTGCAGGGAGTTGGACACCCACGCGGTAGCCGGATCACCATCGACGGCAGCGGTCGGACCACTGGCCGGAGCGACGTTGGGGAGGGCGGTCGAGTCAGAAGAGGAACTCGACGCGCTGAGTCGACCGCCGGTCCAGGAGCCGTGTGCGAGTTTGGCGCCCGGTACCGGATAGTCGGGCACCCGGTTGAAAGTGTTGCGCCGGTCTCCATTTGCGCGGATCGCGGAGGAGTGTGCATCCACGCGGCCGTAGTCGGTCTCACGGTCGACGGGTGTGTCGGTGACGGTCACCAGCGATGCCGGCAGCCCGGCAAGCTTCGCATCCGAGGTGAGCAGCACCGGTCCCAGCGGGGTTTCGCCGAGCAGGCGACGACGTTCGTCGAGTCGCAACAGAACCTCTGGCCCACCGTCGACGCGGGCGATGTCGTCGGCCGTCGTCAAATACGGAGCGCCCGGATTGCCTTGTCCAAGAACCCGATAGATCTCCACTGCGGGATACCGCGGCCGGAGTCCGCTATCGCTGATGAAGCCGTCGAGGGTGCCGGGCCCGACCGGATCACCGAACTCAGCCACCTTCTGAAGTCCGGGAGACCCATCGATCGCGCGGTGTACCAGAAGTGGACGCGTGGAGCGTGAGGTGTCCGGATCCAGGTCGTTGCGCACCACTACGTAGGACATGCCCTGGCGGGCCAATGTGTCAGCCAGCCCCGCCGACGGCTGGCCGGCTGCCAGCAAACGCTGTACCGAATCCAGCGCGCGGATGGTCTGCGGTGGGGTCAATGGGATGGAATCGCGTACACCCCAGGGTATTTCGCCAAGAACCTGCAAGGGTTCGTCATGACTGTTGCCCCACACCTGGGTGGCGAACGGCGATCCCGGAACCACGAGCACCCGCCCCGGCGCGGGTTGGCCGGTGTTGTGTTCGGTGAGCCATGCCGCCGCCTGATGCCAATAGTCCGGAATGGCTTTGAACGCACCCGCCGGGGCGAGACGGCCCGTCCAGGCCAGCGAGGTGGCAACGGCAAGTGCAGTCATGACCACGATGCCGACCGCAATTCGCTTGTCGTTCTCGGGACGGGCGTAGGCCCGGATCCAGATTGGCCGTGGTGCGCTGCCCGGCAATGGAATCCTGCTGAGCAGGTGGGCCAGTCCGAGCACCACCGGAATTCGGATCGCCGGCTCGAGCTTGTGCACGTTGCGCAGTGGTGCGCCGGCGGCGTCGAGGAACGTCTGCACCTCATGGGCGAACGGGGCGCCGAGGCCGCCCGCGTAGCCGGCGGTCAGCAGCACAACTGCGGTGAGCAACATGGTCACCAGACGGCCACGCGCCGGCATCGACCGCAGGGCCAAACCCGCCAGTCCTCCTGCGGCGACCAGGGTGGTGGCCAGCACCTCGACCGGTTGAGTCACCAACGATGCGGCAGCGGTGGCAGTCGGCGCGACAAACGGTGCCCAACTGTCGGTGCCGCGGAGCACTTCCGTCAGCGACGTCCACTGGGTGGTGACGCCGGAGGATTCGATGAAGTCCAGAAACGGCGGGCTGATCCGGCCGAGCAGCACTAGGGCGATCACCCACCACGTCACGGCGAGCGCCGACGTCAGCGCCCACCATGCGGTGAACCGCCACCACAGCCGATTGGGCCGGTGACAAGCCCACCAGATCACCGCGGGAAGGCATCCGGTGAGCGTGGCCACGGCGTTGACCGCGCCCATCAGTGCCAGCGCTATTCCCGCCTGGGCGGCCAGCACACGCAGCGGCCGCTTGGCGTCGCCCTGCAACGCCAGGATGACCGGCAGGAGGACCCATGGCGCCAGCATCATCGGCAGCGTCTCGGAGGAGATCGATCCCACGGTCGTCAAGACGCGTGGCGAAAGCGCGAACGCCAGTGCGCCGAGCAGTCGCGATGAGGTGTTGCCGATGCCCAGTGTTTCAGCGACGCGCAAGATGCCCCAAAAGCCGACTGTGAGCAGCAGAGCCCACCACAGCCGTTGCGTCACCCAGCCGGGTACGCCCAGTTGATCACCGAGCAGAAAGAAGGCGCCGTGCGGGAACAGGTATCCGTAGGCCTGGTTCTGCGCTTGGCCGAACGGCAGGTCGCTGTTCCATAAGTTCGCCGCCCGAGCCAGGAAGCGTAAGGGGTTGGCCGTCAGATCGAGTTTTGTGTCGGGCGAGATCATGCCCGGCGATTGAGCGAAGCACAGCACCAACGCCGTAGCGAAGACGCCGGCCAGCCAGCGCCGCGACAATCTCGCAGCCGTAACGGGTACGTCCGTTACGGCGCGGGAAGGGTCGGTGACAGGGCTAGCCGCGGTTGCCGTACTCAACGCGGTTCAATACCGACGATGCCGGATCGCCGGCCGACAACGACGGTTTGGTGTTCTGCTCGATCATCAGCGTCGCACCGAAAACCGCTGCAGCTCCCAGCAGCAAACCGACCACAATGCTGGCCGCACCTGGCACCACAAACCGGGTCATTTCTCGGCTCTCCTTGCAGGTTGCTTGGGTGCAGCGTTAGTGCACGCCAAACTAGCATGCGGCGTTACGGCGTTGGCTACGGTTGGACTGCTGGGCCGGCCATGACACCATGTGCGGATGCTCACACGCCCGCTCTCGCTACGCGGACTGGCGGTGCTGACCGCCCTGCCACTACTTGTACTGGGATGCTCGTCGACCGCACCGCGAACCGCTGCCACCTCCTCGCAAGTGGTCAGCTCGCGACACACACCAAGTTCAGTGCCGCTCGCCGGTCCACTTCCAGCACCGGCCGCTCCGGCTCAAGCCGCCTGTGGCGACGGTGCCGCGATGTTGGCTTCGATGTCCACCCGCGACAAACTCGCCCAACTTCTGATGGTCGGCGTGCGAAACGGTAGTGACGCCCGGGCGGTCGTCGACGACTACCACGTCGGCGGCATCATGATCGGCAGTTGGACCGACCTGACGATGCTGACCGACGGATCGCTTCCGGATATCGCCGACGGGGGTCCGCTGCCGCTGGCTGTCAGCGTCGACGAGGAAGGCGGCCGCGTTCAGCGCCTGTCGCCGATACTCGGGCCAATGCCGTCAGCACGGGCGCTGGCGACGTCTCACACGCCGGACGAGGTTTATCAGATTGCGCTGGATCATGGCCGGCAGATGAGGGGCCTCGGCATAACGGTTGACTTCGCTCCTGTTGTCGACGTGACATCTGCTGCCGACAACACCGTGATCGGTGACCGCTCGTTCGGCTCCGATGCCGCCACCGTCACCGCCTACGCCGGCGCTTTCGCGCGGGGCCTGCGTGATGCCGGCTTGCTGCCGGTGCTCAAGCACTTCCCGGGGCACGGGCACGGCTCCGGCGACTCGCACACGGCCGGCGTAGTCACCACGCCGCCATTGTCCGATCTGATGAACAGCGATCTCGTGCCGTACCGAACGCTGACCACTGAGGGTCCCGTCGCCGTGATGATCGGCCACCTCGAGGTGCCGGGCCTGACCGGTGGATTGCCGGCAAGTCTGAGCCCGGCTGCGATCGGACTGCTTCGCAGCGGCGGGTACGGCGGTCCGGGATTCAACGGCCCGGTGTTCAGTGACGACCTGTCCAGCATGGCTGCCATCTCGTCGCGTTACGGAGTTGCCGAAGCTGTTCTGCGTGCATTGCAGGCCGGCACTGATGTTGCGTTGTGGATCACCACCGATCAGGTGCCCGCCGTGCTGGACCGGCTGGAGAAGGCGGTTAGCGCCGGCGAGCTGTCCCTGTCCGGTGTCGAGGCTTCTGTGCTGCGGATGGCCCCGCTCAAGGGGCCCAATCCGCGCTGCGGAGGCTAGCCATGGCGGGTGGCACGAAGCGGCTTCCGCGTGCCGTTCGTGAGCAGCAGATGCTGGATGCCGCCGTGGAGATGTTCTCGGCGAACGGTTACCACGAGACCTCGATGGACTCGATTGCTGCGGAAGCCGACATTTCAAAGCCGATGCTGTACTTGTACTACGGCTCGAAGGAAGAGTTGTTCGGTGCCTGCTTGAGCCGCGAACTCAGCCGGTTCATCGAAGCGGTGCGCTCCGACATCGACCTCAAGCAGAGCCCACACGAACTGTTGCGCAGGACCATTGCGTCGGTGCTGCACTACATCGATGCGAACCGGACGTCGTGGATCGTGCTCTACACCCAGGCCACGAGTTCCCAGGCATTCGCGCATACCGTGCGTGACGGTCGCGAGAAGATCATCGACATGGTGGCCCGACTGTTGGAGAGCGGCACCCGTCATCCCGAACCGGACACCGACTTCCACATGATGTCCGTCGCACTGGTGGGTGCCGGCGAAGCCGTCGCGGCGCGCGTCAGTGCCGGTGATGCGGACGTGGATGAAGCGGCGGAGTTGCTTATCAATCTGTTCTGGCGGGGGCTCAAAGGCGCGCCGGCAGATCGTGATGGTGTTGAGGCGTCTAAGCCCGTGTCGCACTAACCGGTTATGGAAGTAATTTTGGGTAGTGCCGGGGTGTAGATGGCAATCTCCCTAATTACTGGTAACCGGTAGTCCATAATCCCCTGAACTGGCCTCTGAACACCCTTGGGGGGGATTCACATGATTTCCGAAACTGATTCCGTTGCTGGCCGGGCTGTCCCGCGTTCTGGGGCAGTGGGTCACGCCCGCTATGTGGGCCGAGTTGGGGCGTTGGCGATGGCACTCGGTGTCGGTGCCGCAATGCTGACGTTGCCGGGGGTGGCGTTTGCGGATAACCCCGGATCGGGTGGTTCGGCGGGGTCGGGTTCACACGGGCCGGGTTCTAAGGCGAGTTCGGGGTCGCGTTCCGGGTCGTCGGGTTCGGAGCCTGCCGAGTCGGCGGGGCCCAGTGGTTCGGCAGGGGCCAGTGGTTCGGCGAAGTCTGGGGTCAGTGGTCACCGGGGTTTGGGTTCGGGTCGCGGTGAGTCAGGTTCGGCAGCGTCGGTGTCGCGTGGTTCGGCAGCCGCCGTGGTGGTTGAGGTTGAGGCTGCCGATGGTGGTGAGTCGGTAACGGTGGCCGATCGGGGTGTCGTTGAGGTCGCGCCGGTGGTGGGCGAGTCTGTGGTGTCGACGCCCGCGCCCGTGGTTTCGGATTCTCGTGACGTTGCGGTGCCCCTGGCTGCCGCCGAGGCCGTGGTGCCGGTGACGGCTGCTCCATCAGGTGCCCTGTCGGGGTTTGGTGGTGGGGCCGCGGGTGGTTCAGATGGTTCGGGTGTGGGCGGGCCGTTGGAGTGGGCGTTGTTGGGGTTTGTCCGTCGTGATGGGTCTCGTGGTGGCGCCAAGCCGGCCGCGGCGTCAGTGGGATCGTCGGTGGGCGCTGGGTTGGGTGATATTTGGTTGTTCGGGAATGGGACGGCTGAGCATCCTGACGGCGGGATTCTGATTGGCAACGGGTACTCGTGGACGGGTTATGCGGGTGTGTGCCTCAGCGGCGCGTGCGCGGGGGGGAATGGCGGGATTTTCGGTTCTGGTGGCGATGGGTTCAACGGGGGTAATGGGGGTTCGGCGGGCTGGTTCGGTAACGGCGGCGGCGGCGGTGCCGGCGTTCTTGGCACCAACGGCGGCGCGGCCGGTTCCGGCGGTGTGGGTGGGCTGTTTATCGGTAATGGCGGCGCAGGCGGTGCGGGCGGTGCTGCGACGGGTCTGAGTGGCAATGGTGGCGCGGGCGGGGCCGGCGGCAATACCGGGTTGTTGGGGTGGGGTGTGGCGGGAAACGGTGGTGCGGGTGGTGCCGGTGGTAAAGCAGGCGTGGGTGGTGCTGGTGGGCGTGGTGGCAGTACGGGTCTGATTTCGTCGATCGGTAATGGTGGCTTGGGTGGTGCGGGTGGTTCCGGGGGTTCGGCCGGTGGTGATGGTGGTGTAGGCGGCCATGCCGGAATCGTCTTCGGTGTTGGTGGGGCTGGCGGTAAGGGTGGTGTGAGTTCGTCGGGTTCGGGTGGTGTCGGTGGTGATGGTGGCGCGGCCAGTTGGTACGGCGACGCTGGCGATGGCGCTTCCGGGGGCGGGGGTAATGCGGGAGGTGCCGGCGGTGCTGGCGGCACCGGCGGACTCTTCATCGGTGCCGGTGGTAATGGCGGCGCCGGTGGTAGCGCAACCGGACTGCTCGGTGCTGGTGGTGCCGGCGGTGCGGGCGGAGACACCGGGTTGGTCGGCTGGGGTCAGGCCGGCGACGGCGGTGCCGGCGGTGCCGGTGGCAGTGCCGGCGCGGGCGGTCAGGGCGGTGCAGGCGGCGGTGCAGGCTTGTTCTCAGCGATCGCCACCGGTGGCGTAGGCGGTCAGGGCGGGGCGGGCGGCAGCACGGGTGGTGTTGGTGGTGCGGGCGGGTCCAGCGGGCTCGTGCTCGGTGATGGTGGTGCCGGTGGTGCCGGTGGCGTGGGCAGTGGCGGTGCCGGTGGCGACGGTGGCGACGGTGGTTCGGCGGGGATGTTCGGTGCCGGCGGTGTAGGCGGGGCCGGGCTGGCTGGGGCAGTGGGCGGAGTGGGTGGCGCGGGTGGCCTGGGCGGGTTGTTTGTGGGTCCCGGCGGTGATGGCGGTGCGGGTGGTAACGCCACAACATCGGCCGGTGCCGGGGGTGCGGGTGGCGACGGTGGGGATACCGGCTGGTTGGGCTGGGGTAACGGTGGTCAGGGTGGGGCGGGCGGGGTGGGCGGTGTGACCGGTGTGGGCGGCGCTGGCGGTGCTGGCGGTGCTGTCGGAGTGTTGTCGACGATCGGTTCCGGCGGTGCCGGTGGCGCTGGTGGCGTGGGTGGCATTCAGGGTGGTGCCGGTGGTGCCGGTGGTGGTAGCGGACTGGTGCTCGGTGACGGTGGTGCCGGTGGTGCCGGCGGTGCCGGCTTTATCGGGGGCAACGGCGATGGCGGTGACGGCGGCGATGGTGGGGCGGGCGGTAGTACCGGGTTGTTGTCGCTGTGGGGTTCAGGTGGTGCCGGCGGTGCGGGCGGTGCCGCCGGGATCGGTGCGGCCGGCGCCGATGGCAGCGTCCCGGGCGGAAGTGGCGGGAATGGGGTCACTGGTGGGAATGGCGGGAATGGCGGCAACGGCGGCGACGGCAGTTGGGTGATCGGCGCTGGCGGTGCGGGTGGACTTGGCGGGAGTGCCGGAGCCGGCGGTGACGGCGGTAACGGCGCTGACTCGGTAACCCCCAGCGTGCCAGGCGGTAACGGTGGTAACGGTGGGGCTGGCGGTGCGGGTGGCAGCGGTGGCCTTGGCGGAAGCGCCCTGAGCCAAGCCGCCAGCGGTGCGGACGGCAGTGGCGCCTTTGGTGGCAGCGGCGGCAATGGTGGCGGTGGTGGCACCACCGGGGGTAACGGCGGTTCGGGCGGGACCGGCATCAGCGGTGGTGCGGGCGGCAATGGCGGCGATGGCACTTCGACGGGCGCCAGCCAGGCCACCGGAGGAAAGGGTGGAACCGGCGGTAACGCCACGGCAGCGGGTGGTGCCGGCGGCGTTGGTGGTGGCGGTGGTGGCGCAACGAACACCTCAACAGGCAAAGCAACTGGCGGGACTGGCGGAACCGGAGGCAGCGGCGCCGTGGCCGGTGCCAACGCCGGCGATGGCGGCGATGGCGGCGACGCAGCGGCGACGCTCCTAATCAACGCGACCGGCGGGGCAGGCGGTACCGCCGGCACTCCCGGCACCGGTGGTGCCACCGGACAGCCCGGCAGCACTGGTACAGCGTCCGGCACGTAGCCGTCCGGGCGGCCACGAACTCCTGGTCAGCCCGAAACGTCTGGTCAGCCCGAAACGTCTGGTCAGCTCAGAACTGTTGCGGTCAGGTGCGGATAGCCCTTGGCGATATTGCGCAGCGCGACGTCCCAGCCGCCGGACACCCGGTCGATGTAGACACCTGCGCTGGCCGGCAGGATCACCGGCTTACCGAACTTGACCGAGTATCGAACTGCATCAGGTAACTGGCCTTCGATATTGGCTAAAACGGCTGCAGCGCCGAACATTCCGTGCGCAATGGCGGTGGGGAAGCCGAACAGCTTGGCACCGAACGCCGAGGTGTGGATGGGGTTGTGGTCGCCGCCCACGGAGGCATAGCGACGGATTTGTCCCGGGGTGATCCGCAAGATGGAACTGGGCGGTGGCAACTTCGGCTGTTTGGGTGGCTCGGCCTTAGGTTCACCCGACAGGCTGGTGCGCTGCTGGTGCAGGAAGGTAGTGATTTGGTGCCAGGCCGTCTCGTTGCCGACGCGGACATCGGTGATGACGTCGACCAAGAGGCCCTTTCGGTGCTCGCGCAGGTTCTCGGCGTGCACTGTGAGTCCGACGGTGTCAGTGACGGTGATCGGCCGATGTTGGCTGATCTGGTTCTCGACGTGCACCGAACCCATTGCTGCGAAGGGAAAATCGAAGCTGGTGATCAGAGCCATGACGGTCGGGAAGGTCAGCACGAAGGGGTAGGTCAGTGGCACGGTATCGCCGTAGCGCAGTCCGGTGACGGCCGAGTAGGCGGCGACGTTGGAGCGGTCTATCGATAGCTCGTCGACTGTCAGCGTGCGGTTGGGCAGGCTGTCGCCGCGAGGGATTATTGGCAGCGAGCCGACTGCGGCGCGCAGCATGTTGGACAGGTTCGACACGTCAGGCCCCCAACATGGCCTGGCCGCACACCCGAATCACGTTGCCCGTAACAGCGTTTGATGCGGGGCTGGCGAAATAGGCGATTGCTTCGGCGACGTCGACGGGCTTGCCGCCCTGGAACAGCGAGTTCAGTCGTCGGCCAACCTCCCTGGTGGCCAACGGAATCGCATCGGTCATCGCGGTTTCGATGAATCCCGGCGCGATGGCGTTGATGGTGATGCCTTTCTCGGCCAGCGACGGAGCCAGTGCCTGCGTAATGCCGATCATCCCGGCCTTCGTGGTCGCGTAATTGGTCTGTCCACGGTTACCTGCGATCCCCGCCATCGACGACAAACCGATGATTCGGCCGCCTTCACCGATACTGCCGTTGGCAACAAGCCCTTCGGTGAGTCGTTGCGGAGCAAGCAGATTCACTGCAATAACGGCGTCCCAACGGCCGTCGTCCATATTGGCCAGTAATTTATCGCGGGTGATCCCGGCGTTGTTGACCAGGATGTCGGCTCGGCCGCGATGGTGCTCAAGCAGATGCGCCTTGATCCGCTCGACCGCATCCTCGGCGGTGACATCCAACGCCAAGGCGGTGCCGCCCACCCGCGCCGCGGTTTCACCGAGAGCCTCAGCGGCCTGCTCGACGTCGATTGCGACGACTGCCGCCCCGTCCCGGGCGAATACCTCAGCGATGGTGGCGCCGATCCCGCGCGCTGCGCCGGTGACGATCCCGACCTTGCCCGCCAGCGGCTTGTCCCAATCCGCAGGTCGGATCGAATCCGCAGCGCCGACCGCGAACACCTGGCCGTCGACGTAGGCGGACTTCGCCGACAGCAGGAACCGCAACGTCGACTCCAGGCCAGTCGCTCCGGCCTTGGCGGCGGGCGAGAGATAGACGAGTGAGACGGTCGCGCCGCGACGCAATTCCTTGCCGAGCGATCGGGTGAAACCCTCCAGGGCGCGTTGGGATATCCGCTCGTCGGTACTGGCCGCTTCGTCGGGAGTTGTCCCGACGACGACGATGCGACCGGATGGCCCCAGATTGCGCAGTACCGGGGTGAAGAACTCGTAGAGCCCGCGGAGGCTGGTCGGTTCGGTGATGCCGGTGGCGTCGAAGACCAGGCCGCCGAAGGAGTCCGCCCAGCGTCCGCCGATGTTGTTGCCGACCACGTCGTAGTCGTCGGCCAGGGCGGCCCGTAGCGGTTCGACCACCCGCCCCTCGCCGCCGATCAGCAGCGAGCCGGCCAGCGGCGGCTCACCGGCACGGTAGCGCCGCAAGGTTTCCGGCTGCGGCAGGCCGAATTGTTTGGCCAGAAATGCGCCCGGCATGGAATTGACGACTTGGGACAACAGGTCAGAAGCCATGGAGCGAACTTACTCCCCGGTAAGGAGGGTGCGTAATATCGGGTCGTGGCCACAACAAGTCGAAAGAGTCGCCGGGCCGTCATCCTCGGTGGCAACCGCATCCCCTTTGCTCGTTCCGATGGCGCGTATGCCGAAGCTTCCAATCAGGACATGTTCACCGCGGCGCTGTCGGGTCTGGTGGACCGCTTCGACCTGGGCGGCCAGCAACTAGATGCAGTGATCGGCGGCGCCGTCCTCAAACACAGTCGTGACTTCAACCTGATGCGAGAAAGCGTGCTCGGCAGTGCCTTGTCGCCGTACACCCCGGCCTTCGATATCCAGCAGGCATGCGGCACCGGTCTGCAGGCAGCGATCGCTGCGTCTGACGGCATCGTGGCGGGCCGCTACGAAGTAGCCGCCGCCGGTGGGGTGGACACCACTTCCGATGCCCCGATCGGTCTCAGCAACAACCTTCGTCACACCCTGCTCGGATTGCGGCGCGCGAAGTCGAACATCGAACGACTGAAGCTGGCCGGCAAGCTACCCGCCGCAATCGGTGTCGAGATCCCTACCAACGGCGAGCCGCGCACCGGCTTGTCCATGGGCGACCATGCCGCGATGACCGCCAAGAAAATGGGTATCAAGCGAGTCGATCAGGACGAGCTCGCCGCGGCCAGCCACCGCAACATGGCGGCCGCCTATGACCGAGGTTTCTTCGACGACCTCGTCACCCCGTTCCTGGGGCTCTACCGCGACAACAACCTGCGGCCGGAGTCCAGCCCCGAGAAGCTCGCCAAGCTCAAGCCGGTATTCGGGGTGCGCAACGGCGACGCGACCATGACCGCGGGCAATTCGACCCCGTTGACCGACGGCGCCTCGGTGGCCCTGCTCGCCAGCGAGCAGTGGGCGGCGAAGCAATCGCTGACCCCGCTCGCCTACTTCGTCGACGCCGAGACGGCCGCGGTCGATTATGTCAACGGTGCGGACGGCCTGCTGATGGCACCCACCTACGCGGTGCCCCGGCTGCTCGCCCGGAACAAGTTGAGCTTGCAGGATTTCGACTTCTATGAAATCCACGAGGCTTTCGCATCGGTGGTGCTCGCCACCCTGCAGGCCTGGGAGTCGGAGGACTACTGCAAGGAGCGCCTCGGCCTTGATTCGGCACTGGGCGCTATCGACCGTTCCAAGCTGAACGTGAACGGCTCGTCGCTGGCGGCCGGGCATCCGTTCGCCGCTACCGGGGGCCGGATCGTGGCTCAGCTTGCGAAGCAGATTTCGGAGAAGAAAGCGGAATCCGGAAAGCCGGTGCGCGGGCTGATCTCGATCTGCGCAGCCGGCGGGCAAGGGGTTACGGCAATACTGGAGAGCGTGTAACGAACCCGCGCGGGCACCCGATACCCAGATAGCTCCGTGTTGCCGTCTGACCCCCGACCCGACGGCAACACGGGGCATCAACTTTGTGGGCGACCATCGCCCGTTACATGTAACCTCGTGGTATGGCTAGTACTCGACAGCGGGTGAGTGAGCATCGCGCCCGGTTACGAGCGCAAGGTCTCCGGCCCGTCCAGATTTGGGTACCCGATGTGCGGGCACCTGAATTCATCGCGGAGGCCCATCGTCAGTCAGCCGCCATTGCTGCCAGCGAGCATGAGGCCGATGACCAGGCATTCGTCGACGCGATCTCTGTCGACTGGGCGGCTGCGGAGGAGGGGTCCGCCGAGTGAGGCGAGGCGACATCCACCTAGCCGCCGCGCGAGGTGCCTACTCCGGCAAACCAAGGCCTGTCGTCATCGTTCAGGACGATCGGTTTGCCGCCACCGATTCAGTCACGGTCTGCCCATTGACCACGAGTCCCATCGACGCGCCTCTGATCCGGATTCCGGTGGCCTCAACAGAGGTGACCGGAATTGAGCAGCCAAGCCACGTCATGATCGACAAGATCAGCACGATACCGCGGACGAACCTACGTGATTATCTAGGCCGACTGCCGGATCCCGATCTGATCAGACTCGATCGCGCCCTCCTGGTATTCCTCGGCCTTGCCGAGTGACGCGAGCGCCCTAGAAAGCCGCTTCGTCGAGTTCCATGATGTCGTTGTCCAGCGCTTCGATCGTCTGACGTGTGCTGGTCAGCAGCGGCAGGAAGCTCTTGGCGAAGAACGACGCGACGGCGATCTTGCCCTCGTAGAAGGCGCGATCGGAACCGCTGGCGCCGGCATCGAGCGCTTCGAGGGCCACGGTCGCCTGACGTTGCAGCAGCCATCCGATGACCAGGTCGCCGACGCTCATCAGGAAGCGCACCGAGCCCAAGCCCACCTTGTAGATGTTCTTGGGATCCTCTTGCGCCGACATCAGGTAGCCGGTCAGTGAAGCCGCCATGCCCTGGACGTCCTCAAGGGCTTTGGATAGCAACTCACGCTCGGTCTTCATCCGTCCGTTGCCGGACTCGTTCTTGATGAGCTCCTCGATCTGACCGGCCACATGGGCCAGGGCCACACCCTTGTCGCGGATGATCTTCCGGAAATAGAAGTCCTGCGCCTGGATGGCCGTGGTGCCTTCGTAGAGCGAGTCGATCTTGGCGTCACGGATGTACTGCTCGATCGGGTAGTCCTGCAGGAAGCCGGATCCTCCGAAGGTCTGGAGGCTTTCGGTCAGCTTTGCGTATGCCTGCTCGGAGCCGACACCCTTGACGATCGGCAGCAGCAGGTCATTCACCTTCACTGCCAAGTCGGCATCGACGCCATGGGCCAGCTTGGCCACCGCGGGATCCTGGTAGGTCGCTGTGTAGAGGTACAGCGCCCGCAAACCTTCGGCGTACGCCTTCTGGGTCATCAGGCTCCGGCGGACGTCCGGATGGTGGGTGATCGTCACGCGAGGTGCGGCCTTGTCCGTCATCTGGGTCAGATCGGCACCCTGCACGCGGCTCTTCGCGTACTCCAGAGCGTTCAGATACCCGGTGGACAGTGTCGCAATCGCCTTGGTGCCCACCATCATTCGCGCCTGTTCGATGACTTCGAACATCTGCGCGATGCCGTCGTGAACCTCACCAACCAGCCAGCCCTGTGCGGGCACGCCGTGAACACCAAGTGACAGCTCGCAGGTGGCCGAGATTTTCAGGCCCATCTTGTGTTCGACGTTGGTCACGTAAACGCCGTTGCGTTCGCCCAGCTCGCCGGTCTCGAAGTCGAAGAGGAACTTCGGCACGAAGAACAACGACAGGCCCTTGGTGCCCGCCGCGGCGCCTTCGGGACGGGCGAGTACCAGATGGAAGATGTTCTCGAACAGGTCGCCGGAATCACCTGAGGTGATGAAGCGTTTGACGCCTTCGATGTGCCAGGAGCCGTCGTCTTGGAGCACAGCCTTGGTGCGGCCCGCGCCGACGTCGGAACCGGCGTCCGGCTCAGTCAGCACCATGGTGGAACCCCAGCGCCGTTCGGAGGCGAGGACGGCCCACTTCTTCTGCTCTTCGGTGGCCAGGTTGTAGAAAATATTGGCGAATCCGGCCCCGCCCGCGTACATCCACACAGCAGGGTTGGAGCCGAGGATGTGCTCGTTGATGGCCCACATCAGTGCCCGGGGCATCGGCATCCCGCCAAGTTCCTCGTGCAGACCGACTTTGTCCCAGCCGCCGTCGATGACGGCGTTGACCGACTTCTCGAAGGCCTTGGGCAGCGTGACGGTGTGCGTCGCGGGATCGAACGTCGGCGGGTTGCGATCGCCCTCAACGAATGAGGCGGCAACCGGTCCTTCTGCGAGGCGGCTCATCTCGATGAGCATTTCCCGGGCGGTGTCGGCGTCCAGGTCGGCGAACTCGCCTTCACCCAGCGCCCTATCTACACCGAATACCTCGAACAGGTTGAACACCTGATCACGGACGTTGCTCTTGTAATGGCTCACGGGTCCTCCTCGTTGAGAATGCCGCCTCTATGGGCTCATAGGTTGGGTACTTTCGGTAAGTTACCCACCAGTAACGTAAGCCTGACTATACCGCCCGGTATTTGGAACGCAAGTCGATTCGCGGCATGGTATAGGTCACACCAGAAGCGCCGTGGCGTTGGCTTGACCAGCGCAGACCAGCACATTGGCAGGTTTCGGCGGTCGAGTGCCACCCGCGCCCAGAGTCCGTCGGCGGCTCGTCGGCCGGAGTTCTCAATTATTCGACTGCCAGGGCTAACGGGTACTGTTTGACGACGTGCTATGACGGTTGCGTCCGGGGGGAATGCAGAGGCCGGTCACGGGGGCAAAGACGTCCCGGCCGGCGGCATTTCTAGACAGTCGGCTGTCAGTGGAGATATAGGGAGAGGCCCACATTGCGCAACGGAATTACAGCGCACAACGGAACGGCGCCCAACGGAACGGGATCCGACCAAACGGGGCCCAACCAGACAGTGACGCCCGTTGCAGTCATCGGGATGGCCTGCCGGCTACCGGGAGGCGTTGACTCGCCGCAGTTGTTGTGGGAAGCGCTGTTGCGCGGCGACGACTTCGTGACTGAGATCCCCGAGGAACGCTGGGACGTCGACGCCTATTACGACCCTGAGCCGGGCGTCCCCGGCCGTTCGATCAGCCGATGGGGAGCCTTCCTCGACGATGTGGGCGGTTTCGACTGCGACTTCTTCGGGATGACCGAACGTGAGGCCACCGCGATCGACCCTCAGCACCGTTTGCTGTTGGAAGCCTCCTGGGACGCGATCGAGCACTCCGGCATCGATCCGGCGGCACTGGCCCAATCGCACACAGGTGTCTTTATCGGGCTCACGCATGGCGACTATGAGCTGCTGTCCGCCGACTGCGGAGCAGCCGAGGGTCCGTACGGCTTCACCGGCACCAGCAATAGCTTCGCGTCCGGACGGATCTCCTACACGCTGGGTCTGCGCGGACCCGCGGTAACCGTGGACACCGCATGCTCGTCGGGTTTGATGGCGGTACACCAAGCGTGCCGCAGCCTTCACGACGGTGAAAGCAGCCTGGCGATTGCGGGTGGCGTTGCGGTGACGTTGGAGCCGCGGAAGTCGATATCCGGATCGCTGCAGGGCATGTTGTCCCCGACCGGGCACTGCCACGCGTTCGACGTGGCGGCTGACGGCTTCGTATCGGGCGAGGGCTGTGTGGTGTTGCTGCTCAAGCGCCTGCCGGACGCGCAGCGCGACGGCGATCGAATCCTCGCCGTTGTGCGTGGAACGGCGGCCAACCAGGACGGCCGAACCGTCAACATCGCGACTCCGTCCGAGGAAGCTCAGGTCGAGGTCTATCAGGCGGCGCTGGCTGCGGGCGGAATAGACGCCGGCACCGTTGGACTGGTGGAGGCGCACGGAACTGGAACGCCAGTCGGCGACCCCATCGAATTCACTAGCCTGGCAGCCGTTTACGGCATCGATGGCCCGTGCGCGTTGGCATCGATCAAGACCAACTTCGGACATTGCCAGTCGACATCCGGCCCGCTGGGCATGATGAAGGCGATCCTCGCCCTGGAGCACGGCGTCGTTCCGCAGAACCTGCACTTCACCCGGTTGCCTGACCAGCTTGCTTCGGTTGAAACGAACCTCTTTGTGCCCCAGGACAATACGCCCTGGCCAATTGAGGGTGACGAAATTCGCCGGGCGGCGGTGTCGTCCTATGGCCTGTCTGGGACCAACGTGCACGTCATCTTGGAAGGAGTCGGCGAGAGCGCTCCGCCCGCTGACCTTGCCGATACTGCTGGCGCGCCGGAAACCGAAGAGGCGCTGCTGTTTCCGCTGTCGTCGACGTCCGTCGATCAGCTGCGAGTGACGGCTGGGCGGCTTGCCGACTGGGTGGACAGTCACCTCGATGACGCCACCGGGCTATCTGATCTCGCCTACACGCTGGCGCGCCGACGTTCGCACCGGCCGGTGCGGGCGGTGGTCACCGCCCCTGACCGCGCGGAACTCAATGCCGCGCTGCGTGAAATCGCCAGCGGTAGCACGCCATTCGAACCAGCTGTTGGTCAGGGCGACCGGGGGCCGGTGTGGGTGTTCTCCGGGCAGGGCTCGCAGTGGCCTCGAATGGGCGCCGAGTTACTCAAGACCGAACCGGTGTTCGCCGCGACGATCGCCGCGATAGAGCCGATAATCCAGGCCGAGTCCGGCTTCTCGGTGACCGAGGCGCTGACCTCGCCCGAAGTGGTCAGTGGCATCGACAAGGTGCAGCCGACGATCTTCGCGATGCAGGTCGCCATGGCCGAGACGATGAAAGCGCACGGTGTTCGTCCGGGTGCCGTGATCGGGCATTCGCTGGGTGAAGCCGCGGCTGCGGTCGTCGCGGGCGGACTCTCGCTGGAAGACGGCCTCCGGGTCATCTGCCGCCGGTCGAAGTTGATGACCCGCATCTCTGGCGGTGGTGCGATGGCCGCGGTGGAACTGCCCGGGCCGCAGGTGCTTTCAGAACTCTCGATTCGCGGCGTCAACGATGTCGTGCTGTCGGTCGTCGCCTCGCCGACCTCGACGGTCGTGGGTGGCGCGGCCGATGCCGTTCGTGAACTTGTCCAGATCTGGGAGAAGAACGGCGTCATGGCCCGTGAGGTGGCTGTCGACGTCGCATCGCACTCGCCGCATGTTGAACCCATTCTCGAAGAACTGGTCGAGGCACTCGCGGATCTCGAGCCGCGCGAGCCGCAGGTTCCGTATTACTCAGCCACGTTGTGGGATCCACGGGATCGGGCGGCTTTCGATGCCGACTACTGGGCAGACAACCTGCGTTACACGGTGCGATTCGCGCCGGCTGTGCAGGCGGCGCTGAATGACGGCTTCCGGGTGTTCGGCGAGCTTTCACCGCACCCGCTGCTGACCCATGCCGTCGAACAGAACGCCGGCAGCCTGGACATGAAAATCGCGGCACTGGCCGCTATGCGCCGGGAGCAGGAATTGCCGCTGGGGCTGCGCGGATTGGTCGCGGACGTGCACAGTGCCGGCGCCGAGGTGGACTTCGCCGCGGTGTATCCGCAGGGGCGGCTGGTGGATTCGCCGCTACCGACGTGGACGCACCGCGAGCTGATGTTGAGCCGCGACGATCAGGATCAACCGCACGGTGCGGCGGTGCTGGCTGTGCACCCGTTACTTGGTGCGCACGTGCATCTGCTCGAAGAGCCGGAACGTCACGTCTGGCAGGGCGAGGTCGGAACCAGCGCGCATCCGTGGCTTGGCGACCATCAGATTCACACCGTGGCGACCTTCCCAGGGGCGGCGTATTGCGAAATGGCGCTCGCCGGAGCGCGGGCCGCACTGGGAGACGCATGCGAGGTCAGGGACGTCCGATTCGAACAGACTCTGCTGTTGGATGCGCAGACGCCGATATCGGCCGCCGCCAGCGTCGAGTCGCCCGGCGTGCTCAACTTCGCCGTCGACACCCACGAAGAGGGCGAACGGGTCCGTCGTGCGGGCGCAGTCCTGCACAAGCTGACTGCGCTGGAACAGCCTGCACCCCTGGATATCCCCACTTTGATCGCGGATCACCAGTGCCGCGTGGATGGTGATCAGCTGCGAAAAGTGTTCGACAGCATGGGAATTCAGTATGGCCCGGCCTTCTCTGGCTTGGTCGCGGCGCATACCTCCGCGGGGGAGATCACCACGGTCCTCGCCGAAGTGGCGCTGCCTGGCGCCATCCGCTCCCAGCACACGGCGTACCGCAGCCACCCGGCACTGCTCGACGCCTGCTTCCAGTCGGTCATCGTGCACCCCGAGGTGCAGAACGCCGCAGCAGGCGGGCTGCTTCTGCCAGTCGGTGTGCGTGCCTTGCGCTGCTACCGGCCAACCGGCAATGCCAGGTACTGCCTGACCCGTGTCACCACGTCCCGACCCGGTGAGTGTGAGGCTGACCTCGAGGTGATGGACCAATCCGGCGCGGTGGTCATGACCGTTGAGGGGCTGCGACTGGCCGGCGGGGTATCGGAGAACGAGCACGCCGCGCGGGTGCTCAACGAGCGGCTGCTGACCATCGAATGGGATCGACGGGACTCAGCGCAAGCCGCCCAAGAAGCCCAGGCTGCGCAGGCGGCACATGTCACCTCCGCCGCCACCGGATCTTGGCTCGTACTCAGCGCTACTGACGCTGCCACGCCATTGGCGACACAACTCAGCGATGCACTGAATTGCGACGGCGTGCTGCGCCCGGATGTTGCGGAACTTCGGGCCCGACTCGGCAATGACTCGCTCGGTGCGGCAACCGCCGGTGTGGTGCTGGTGGCAGCGCCGCCAGTGTCAGCTGAAGAAGCCGCAGAGGATTTGGGCGACGGTAGGGGTTACGTCGAGCTAGTGGTGAGCGTCGCGCGTGAACTTGCCGAACTGCCCGGCGAGCCGCCTCGACTCTTCCTGGTCACGAGGAACGCGGCGACGGTGCTGGATGGCGATCTGGCCAATCTTGAGCAGGCCGGGCTGCGTGGATTGATGCGCGTCATCGATTCCGAGCATCCGCATCTGCGCGCCACCCAGATCGATCTCGACGGTGCGACTGATCCGGCGTTGGTGGCGGAGCAGCTGCGGGGCGGATCTGACGAGGACGAAACGGCCTGGCGCAACGGTGATTGGTATGTCGCGCGGCTGCGGCCCGGTCCGCTGCGTGCGGATGAGCGCAAGACGATCGTCATCGACTCTGCCGACAGCACCGCTCCGGGGATGCGGCTGGAGATCCGCAACCCCGGCGATGTGGAGTCGCTGGAATTCGTTGCGCTGGAGCGGGTTGCGCCTGGGCCCGGGGAGATCGAGGTCGCAGTCGAGGCGTCCAGCATCAACTTCGCGGACGTCTTGGTGGCCTTCGGTCGGTATCCGACCTTCGAGGGTTACCGCCAGCGATTGGGTATCGACTTCGCGGGTGTCGTGACTGCCGTCGGGCCGGATGTCACCGAGCACCAGGTTGGCGACCGCGTCGGCGGCATGTCGGCCAATGGATGCTGGGCGACCTTCGTGGTCTGTGATGCGCGACTGGCCGTCACGCTGCCGGCCGAGGTTCCGCTGGCTGAGGCGGCGGCGGTGCCGACTGCATCGGCTACGGCCTGGTACAGCCTGCACGACCTGGCTCGAATCAGTTCGGAAGACAAGGTTTTGATCCATTCCGGCACCGGTGGTGTCGGGCAGGCGGCGATCGCGATGGCCCGTGCGACGGGCTGTGAAATCTTCGCCACCGCGGGTAGTGAGCGTCGCCGACAGTTGCTGCGTGACATGGGCATCGAGCATGTCTACGACTCCCGCAGCCTCGACTTCGCCGACGAGATTCGGCGCGACACTGATGGCTACGGTGTTGATGTCGTGTTGAACTCGCTACCTGGTGCGGCCCAACGGGCCGGGCTGGAACTGCTGGCCTTCGGTGGCAGGTTCGTCGAGATCGGTAAGCGCGACATCTACGGCGATACGCGACTGGGCCTGTTCCCGTTCCGGCGCAATCTCTCGCTGTACGCGGTGGACTTGGCGCTACTCACGCACAGCCATCCGCAGGTCGTTCGGCGGCTGTTGAGCAAGGTCTACGAACTCACCGCCGAAGGCGTGCTCCCCGTTCCGCACACGACGCACTATCCGATCAGCGAGGCGGCCGCGGCTGTCCGTGTCGTGGGCGGGGCCGGACACACCGGCAAGGTTGTACTCGACATCCCGCACCAGGGGCAGACTCGCGCGGTGCTACCGCCGGAGCAGGTTCGAGTTTTCCGGCCGGACGGCTCGTACATCGTCACCGGCGGCCTGGGCGGACTTGGGATCTTCCTGGCGGGAGAGATGGCCGCTGCAGGCTGTGGCCGGATCGTACTGAATGGCCGCTCAGCGCCGAGTCTCGAAGCGCTGCAAGCCATCGACCGCCTTCGCGGCACCGGGGTCGACATCCGGGTGGTGCGCGGCGATATCGCCGATCCCGAAACAGCCGAACGACTGGTGGCCGCCGCGACCGAATCGGGTCTGCCGGTTCGCGGAGTGTTGCACGCGGCAGCCGTGGTGCAGGATGCCACTCTGGCCAACGTCACCGATGAGGTGATCGACCATTGCTGGGCGCCAAAGGTTTACGGTGCGTGGAATCTGCACCAGGCGACCAGCGATCAGCCCCTCGACTGGTTCTGTGCGTTCTCATCTGCCGCAGCGCTGGTGGGCTCGCCGGGTCAGGGTGCCTACGCCGCCGCGAACAGTTGGCTCGACGCATTCGCCCAGTGGCGTAGGGCGCAGGGCCTCCCGGCCACTGCAATGGCCTGGGGCGCATGGGCTGAGGTCGGGCGCGCAACGGCGTTCGCCGATGACGCCGGTGTGGCGATCGCCCCGGCTGAAGGTGCCCGCGCCTTCCAGACGCTGCTGCGTTACGACCGGGCCTACTCCGGGTACGCCCCGATCATGGGAACTCCCTGGTTGACGTCCTTCGCCAAACGCAGCAAGTTCGCCGAATCGTTCCAGACTGCCGGCCAAAATCGCGGTGACACAGGCAAGTTCCTCGCCGAGCTCGCTGGGCTGCCGCGAGAGGAATGGGCGAGCACGATTCGCCGGCTGGTCTCCGACCAGATCAGCTTGCTGTTGCGCAGGACGATTGACCCGGATCGCCCGCTGTCCGACTACGGCCTGGATTCGCTGGGCAATCTGGAACTACGCACCCGCATCGAAACGGAAACCGGCGTGCGGATCAGCCCCACCCATATCACCACGGTCCGCGGCTTGGCCGAGCATCTCTGTGAGGAGCTCGAGGCAAGGCAGGCGGCGTCCGGAGCATCGTGAGGAGTGAGCGTTGCGCGTAGGGCCATTGGAAATAGGGACGATTCAACAATGGCGGCCGGTGAGCGGGGCGGCCGTCTCGTGGCAGCCGACCAATGCGTCATTAGCCAAGGTTGCTGAGGCGCCGGTAAGCGATGTGCCGATCGGCTATATGCAGGGTCAGCACATTCGGGGTTACCTGCAGCAGAAGGAACAGGGCCTGGACTATTCACGGTTGATGGTTGTCAGCTGTGATGCGCCCGGCCAGTGCGACATTCGCGCGATGACATACGTCGTCAACAATCATCTTCGCCGGCAGGACACCTACCGGAGTTCCTTCACCCTCGACGGTGACGGACAAATAGTGCGTAGGGCGGTGGAAAACCCGGCGGATATCGAATTCTCACCAGTCCGTCACGGTCACCTGGCGCTGGACGAAGTGCGGAATCTCGTGGTGAGCACTCCTGACCCACTGCAGTGGGATTGCTTCCGGTTCGGGATCATTCAGGGCCCGGACCATTTCACCTTCTACGCCAGCATCGACCATGTGCACGTCGACGCGATGATCGTCGGCGTTACGCTGATGGACTTCTTCATGATGTACTCCGCCTTGGTTGGCGGAAGCGGCCCGCTGAGCCTTCCGGATGCCGGCAGTTACGAAGCCTTCTGCGTCGAACAGCAGCGGTACACCTCGGGGCTGACTCTGGAGTCCCCGGAGATCCGCGCCTGGACCGATTACGCCGTGAGCAACAACGGCAGCTTCCCGGATTTTCCGCTCTCCCTTGGTGATCCAACCGTGCTGTGCACCAGCGATATCGTCACGGTGTCGATGATGGATGAAGAGCAGACCGCGAACTTCGAGTCGGTATGCGTTGCCGCGGGTGCCCGGTTCATTGGCGGGGTGTTCGCCTGCAGTGCGATAGTCGAGCATGAATTGACTGGCGCATCAACCTATTACGGGCTGACGCCGAAGGATACCCGGCGCGGTCCGGCAGATGCGATGACGCAAGGCTGGTTCACCGGCCTGATCCCGGTCACCGTGCCGATTGCCGGACGGTCGTTTGGCGAAGCAGCCCGGACGGCGCAGGTGTCCTTCGACTCGAGTCGTGATCTTGCGGCGGTGCCGTATGACCGGGTACTTGAGTTGGCCCCGAACCTGTCCCGCCCCCGGCCGAACTTCCCGGTGGTCAACTTTCTCGATGCGGGAACGGCCCCACTGTCAGTACTGCTCACGGCGGAACTGGGCGACCTCAACGTCGGGGTGTACGGCGATGGTCGTTACTCCTATCAACTCTCGATCTACGTCATCCGGGTCGAGAAGGAGACCGCGGTGACGGTGATGTACCCGGATAACCCGATCGCACGGGAATCGGTCGAGCGGTATCTGGACGCACTGAAGACGGTGTTCGCGCGCATCGCAGAGGGGGGCCAGCAGCGGGATCGGCTGGAGGTGGCGGCATCTTCGGTCGGCTAGGCGAATTCGTCGCTCGGTGGCCGTGGATCGTTATCGGCTTCTGGGCGGTTGTCGCACTCGCGCTCCCAGCGACGGTGCCATCGCTGGCGGAGATGTCGCTGCGAAACCCGGTTGCCTTGCTGCCGGCCGATGCACCGTCCGCGGTGACTGCCCGGCAGATGACGGCCGCGTTCAACGAAGCGGGCTCGGAGAACGTACTGGTAGTACTGCTGACCGATGAGAAGGGTCTCAACGCCCCCGACGAGCAGGTGTACCGGAATCTGGTGGACCGGCTGCGTCAGGACACCAGAGATGTCTTGATGCTGCAGGATTTTCTTAGCGCGCCGCCACTGCGTGACACCCTGCAGAGCAAGGACGGCAAGGCGTGGATCCTGCCCGTCGGCCTGGCCGGCGAACTGGGCACGCCCAAGTCTTACGAGGCGTACAACCGGGTGGCCGCGATCGTGGACCGCACGCTAGCGGGGACGTCGATGACCGCGCACCTGACTGGTCCGGCAGCCACCGTCGCCGACCTGACGGACGCGGGTGCGAAGGATCGCCTTCCGATCGAATTGGCGATCGCAGTGGGCTTGCTGCTGATTCTGACGATCATCTACCGCAAGCCGGTCACCATGCTGCTGCCGTTGATCACGATCGGCGCGTCGCTGATGATCGCGCAAGGGGGCATCGCTGCGATCTCGCTGTGGACCGGTCTGCCGGTGTCCAATCTGTCGATTGTTCTCCTGAGCGCGATGATCGCCGGTGCGGGAACCGATTACGCAGTCTTTCTCATCAGTCGTTATCACGACTATCTCCGCAGTGGCATGGAATCCGATGCCGCCATCAAGCGCGCGATGGTCTCGATCGGCAAGGTTATCGTTGCGTCCGGCGCGACTGTGGGTATCACTTTCCTCGGTATGGGTTTTGCCAAGCTCGGCCTGTTCTCCAACGCCGGGCCGGCATTGGCGGTCGGAATCGCGGTGGCGCTGTTGGCGGCGCTGACGTTGTTGCCAGCCATTGTGGTTGTGGTCGGCCGGCGTGGCTGGATCAATCCCCGCCCCGAACGTACCGATGTGTTCTGGCGGCGAATGGGCATCCGGATCGTCCGCCGCCCAGTGGCACATCTGGCAGCGAGTGTGGTGATCTTGCTGGCACTGGCCGCCTGCGCGATCCTGCTGCGGTACAACTACGACGATCGCAAGCTGCTACCCGCAACGGCGGGAAGTTCTATCGGGTACGCCGCCCTTGACCGGCACTTCTCGGTGAACCAAACCATCCCCGAGTACCTGTTCATCCAGTCGCCCCATGACCTGCGGTCGCCGCGAGCCCTGGCCGATCTAGAGCAGATGGCGCAGCGCATCAGCCAGGTCCCCGGCGTCGCGATGGTGCGTGGCGTTACCAGGCCCACCGGGGAGTCGCTCGAAGCGGCCAAGGCCACCTATCAAGCCGGCCAGGTCGGTAACCAGCTGAGTGGCGCGTCGGATCTGATTGCCGGTCGTACCAATGACCTCAACCGGCTTGCCTCGGGCGCAGACCAGATTGCCGACAACATCGGTGATGCCAAAGGACAGATCAAACAAGCTGTCGGAAATGTCGGCAGCCTGGTCGAAGCTCTCACCTACATCCAGGGTCAATTCGGCGGTGACAAGACTTTCGGCGAGATCGACAAGGCAGCCAAGCTGGTCACGAGCATGCGCGCGTACGGAAATTATCTTCGCGTGAATTTCGGTGCCCTCACGACCAATTTGGAGTGGCTCGACGACGTGGTGGCGGCTCTCGACACCAGTCTGCTGTGCAACAACAGCCAATATTGCACTGCTGCACGGGACGAGTTCCATCGTCTGCAAGCCGCTCGCGACAACGGCACCCTGGATGGCATCACCAACTTGGGGAAGCAACTTGAGGCGACCGATTCGATAGATAAGTTGTCAGCAATAGTGGACGGGTTGGGTCGCTCCTTCGACACCGTCACCCGGTCGTTGCGCAGCCTCGGTTTTGACAATCCCAAGGGCGCCAAGACGCGGCTGATCACCATGCAGAAGGGTGTCAACGACTTGGCCAGCGCGAGCCGGCAGGTGGCCGATGGCGTCCAACTCCTCGTCGACCAGACGAAACAGATTGGATTCGGACTCAGCCAGGCGTCGCTGTTCCTGATGGCAATGGGCCACGACGCCTCTCAGCCATCGATGGCGGGTTTCAACATCCCGTCGCAAGTGCTCAACTCCGAGGACTTCAAGAAGGTCGCCCACGCCTTCATCTCGGAGGATGGGCACTCGGTCCGGTATTTCATCCAAACCGACCTCAACCCGTTCAGCACCCAGGCGATGGATCAGGTCAACGCCATCCTGAACACGGCCAAGGGTGCTCTGCCCAACACCACTCTCGCGGACTCGACAGTGGCGGTTTCGGGCTACCCCGTGACGTTGCGGGACACCCGTGACTACTACGAGCGTGATATCAAGATCATCGCTGCTGTCACCGTCATAGCTGTACTGCTGATCCTGATGCTGCTGTTGCGGGCCGTCGTGGCGCCGCTCTACCTGGTTGGTTCGGTGATGCTGTCGTTCTTGTCGGCAGTTGGTATCGGTGTCGTCGTGTTCCAGCTCATCCTCGGGCAGCAGTTGCATTGGAGCGTAGCGGGATTCGCGTTCGTGGTACTGGTAGCGGTGGGTGCGGACTACAACATGCTGCTCGCCTCGCGACTGCGTGACGAGTCTGGGAAGGGCATGCGCTACGGCGTCATTCGGACGGTGCGATCCACCGGCGGTGTGATCACCGCGGCAGGTCTGATCTTCACGGCCTCGATGGCAGGACTGTTGTTCTCAAGTATCGGCACCGTTGTGCAAGCGGGATTCGTGATCGGTGTCGGCATCATGTTGGACACCTTCGTAGTGCGCACGATCACCGTGCCCGCGATCGCGACTCTGCTCGGCCAGTTGAGTTGGTGGCCGGCCAAGCCTTGGCTGGAGAAGACCTCGGAAGAAGGCGGCGCGGAGCAACCCCGCCCCACCGTTTTCGACAAGGTGTAGCCCGCACCGCTTAGGGTGACTAGCTATGGCCGGTTCGACTCGACGACGCCTGTCTCTCAGACAGCTGATCTGGGCTTGCCTCGGAGTGATGTCGGTCGTCTTCGTCAGTGCGATTGCTGCGTCGTTCGGGACCCGGATTGCGGTCGGGCACGCGGTTTCTGAACTGGGCGACCGCCTGATACCGCTGAGAGGAATGGCCACAGAGCTGAGCCGCTCTTATACCAACCAAGACATCGGCCAACGGGGATTCATGCTCACCGATAATCCAGTGAGTCTCGAATCGTATCACTCCGGTGTCGCCACCGCCGAGCGGCTGATCCGCGACCTTCGCAGGGAGCTAGCCCACGCTCCGCACGCCGAGGATTTGCTGGCGAACGTAGACGACATCGAAGCGACGGCTAACATTTGGAGGACACAAGCCGCGGAGCCCCAAATCGCTGCTCAGCGTGCAGGGCCCGTTCCAAGGGACCAGGTCAGCCGGATGGCCCTCGAAGGAAAACCACTGTTCGACGACCTCCGAGAGCAATATCGTGCGCTCAGCGGCCGCATCGATAGCTTGATCCAAGATCAACTTCAGCACATCCGATCGATCCAGCGCACCGCCAACATCATCCAGTACGGTGCGGCAATCATCATGGCTGCGGTCATTATCAGCGCCGTCATCGCGGTGCAGCGACTACTCACCCGGCCCGTCGCCCGCCTAGTACGCGACGTCCGAACGGTTGCCGATGGTGTTTACGACCAATCAATCAGCCGCGCCGGACCTCGGGAAATCGCGGAAGTTTCCGCGGCGGTGGAAGACATGCGCGACAGTCTGCGCGCCGCCACCGGGCGGCTCGTCGATGCTGAATTACGTGATGAACAGGCCCGTATCGCGGCCGACCTTCACGACCGGGTCATTCAACGGGTGTTCGGACTGGGGTTGGGGCTCACATCGGCTGCCGCGCGTGGAAATCGGGAATTGGGTCCGTTCATCGATGAGACCGATTCAATCATCCGGGATCTTCGTGAGTCGATCTTCAACCTCGACCATGCGATCTCCGCGCCTGCGCGGGCCACGCGGTTGCGGTCGGCCATCATCGACATGCTCGATGGTGATATCACCCCGCTCGACTTCACACCCACCCTGAAGTTGGACGGACCAGTTGAGGCTGTGACGATTCCGTCGGCAATTCAGGCGTCGGTATTGGCGGTCATCCGCGAATCATTGAGCAATATCGCCCGGCATGCGCAAGCAACAGCTGCCACTGTGAGCGTCGTGATCGGTGACAATGACCTGCGAATCATGGTGACAGACAACGGTATAGGAATATCGCGGGATGACGTGATGGGGAATGGCCGGCGGAATATCCAGGCGCGCGCTCAACAGTTCGGTGGTTACGCGGACATCACCAACGCGAACCCGGGGCCCGGAACGATTGTCGCCTGGATAGTGCCTCTGCCCAGCAATCCTTAGGGAGGCGGAGGAAGTATTTCACGAGCGGTGCTGAACATGCCTTCGATGGAGTCGCGAGTGCCCGGGTCCAACACCGCGATCGGGTCCATGCCGCGTGCCGGATCCACTGACACCGGGCGATCCAACAGGTTGTCGTAACGCGAGTACCCCGAGTCGATCTGTGGTTGGAGGATGGCGTCCAACGCGTCGACGCCGGTGAAACCGAGGTAGCGCAGTGGCAGCGTCAACGGCAGGTGGTTGACGGGAATCAGATATGTCGTCTCGGTGGCGCCGCGGGAGTTGACTGTGGACTTGATGTTCTGCGGGGGCACGTCACCCGGGCCGGTGAACGCCGCCGAGGTGTGCACGATCGTCGACGCAAAAGTGGCGTTGGCAACGGCTAACAGATTGTCAGGACGGTCGGGAAAGTCAGCCAGACCGTCGTAGGTGGCGATGATGTGGTTGGTGTCGTATTGACTGTCAACCTTCTGGGGCATCGTGTAGTCGATCAGCGGGATGTAGCTGCCCGGTCCGAAGATGCCGCCCAGGAAGCTCTGACCGAACCCGTGGGTGCCAGTCGGATCGCCGATCGTGGTGAAGGTCAGTTCACTGGGCGCCGGTGCGGACGCATCGCTAGCGAGGCGCACCTGAACCTGGTCGAGCGCGAGGGTGCCCTGCGACAGGCCCACTGCTACCGCGGGTTCGTCTTTGCCGGCAATCACGGCCTTGTCCAGGCTGTTGGTCGCCTGCCTGGCGGCCTCGCCGATGGTGACCTCGTCACGGGGGCCCGGGGGTAGGAAGAAGGACGGCATCCAACTGAACGGCGCGCCCGCCGGATAGTCGATCAGATCGCGTCGGGCATTGGGGTAGTACTCGTTACCGGCCCGCATCGTGTAGTCGTACCAGGGGATTCCGGGAGCCCTCGCCCCACCGAGTGCATATACGACCTGGGCGTTCGAATCTTCACCGACCGGGGCGGGCGCCGGGGCGGTGTTGTCCCACGGAAAAATTACCGGGTCGGCGATTGCCACACCGGTACCCAGCCCGCCGCATGTGCCGACGAGCATCGTCGCCAAGGCCCCCGAGAACAACCGCCTCATAGTCTGCAAACTACCGCACGCAGGGAAGGGGTGCCGGGACGCCGTCTAGTTCTGCAGACCAATCACACCGGATACCACCAGGATGCAGCCAACCACCACAAGCATGGCGGCGATCGTCCATCGTCGATGTGCTGCCATCCATCGATTCAGTGAGTCCATCCAGATTCGCGTGCGATTTGGCGCGAAGAGATAGCTGGCGAGGGGGATCTCCACAAATGCGAAGGCGACGACGTTGAACATCAGCAGCGCGCTAACTTGCGTCGCGGCCGATTCGCCGGATGCCAGGATCACCGTGAGGACAGCTAGATAGTCGACCGACGGCAGTGCGATGGCGATACCGGCCAACGCCGCGAGGAGCGGAGTTTGAGCCCCAAGCAGATTGCGCCACCGCGAGGTTTCCCGCGGCGCGGTCTTCTTTGGCGCGCCGGTAAACCAGCGCGTCTTCCCGCTCAGCAGCACGGCCGCGATCGACAGTGCCACCATGCCGATGGCGATCTGAAGGATCGACAGGGTCGAATCCGCGGATTGCACGATGGCGTTACGCAGCACGAAAAGCACGACCAAGCCGACAGCGGTGGCCATGGCGAAGGCGCTGCACAGGAATGCGAACAGGTGCAGTACCGGCCTGGGACGGTTGAGCATCAGGACCGTCATACCAAGCCGAAACGGCTCAGTGCTTATCGCAGCAGCCATGACCAGCACGGTGAACCACATGGCGGCCTACGCGTCCAGCCGAGTGAACTTCCGTTCGCGGTACAGATCGGCACAGGCGGACCGGCGGATCTTTCCGCTCGTCGTCGTGGGAATCGACCCGGGTGCCACCAGGACGATGTCAGCGGCAGTGAGTTGATGAGCCTTCGATATCGCAGATGTGATGTCGGTCTTGGCCGTCGCGAACCGGGCCGAAGCATCTTGCTCGGGGTCGTTCCGATTCTTCAGTTCGACAACGACAACCAGCTTCTCGGTGTGATCCACCGTCACTGAGATCGCGGCGACGCGACCGCCGACGGTCTCGTGCACCGTCGACTCAATGTCCTCCGGATAGTGATTGCGGCCGTAGACGATCAGCATGTCCTTCATGCGCCCGACGATGAACAGCTCGCCTTCGCTCATGAACCCCAGGTCGCCGGTCCGTAACCACGGCCCTGCTGGGGTTCCTGGCATGGGCGCGGTCAGCATCCCGCCGAAGGTGCGTTCTGTTTCCTCCGGCTTGTGCCAGTACCCCTGAGCGACGTTGCTGCCCTGGACCCAGATTTCGCCGATCTTGCCGGCCGGGCACTCGCTGCAGGTTTCTGGGTCGACGATCCGTACCACCGGTTGCCGGGCATTGCCGTAACTCAGGAGTTCGGTGCCTACCTGGCCAGCGCACCTGATCGCACTGCCGGCCGACAACTTCTCGGAGTCGAAGTTTACGACCCCCGGTGGGCCGTGCTCGGCGCGGCAGGCCACGTACACCGTCGCCTCGGCCAGCCCATAGGACGGCCGCATCATGTCGGGGCGGAAGTTGAACTTGGCGAATCGCTCGCCGAACCGATTCAGCGTCGTGGGGTGGATTCGCTCGCTGCCACTGATGATCCCCATCAAGTTGCCGAGGTCGCGTCCTTCCATGTCAGCGTCCGTGGTTTTAGCGGTGGCCAATTCGAATGCGAAGTTCGGCGCCGCAGACCAGGTCGGGTAGTCGGCGGCAAGGGACCGCATCCAGCGGGCCGGACGTTGGAGGAATGCGACTGGACTCGTGAGGTCGCCGCGAAACCCGCCCAGGATCGGGGCGACGACCCCGAGCACCAGGCCCATATCGTGATAGAAGGGCAACCAGGAGACGATCGTGGTGTTGGCAGGTGCCATTCCCGCGGTTTGCGGGAAGTAGTCGGACATCAATTGTCCGAAATTCGTCTGCAGATTCTGGTGCGAAATCATCACCCCGGCCGGAAGCCGGGTCGATCCGGATGTGTACTGAAGGTACGCCGTGCTGGGCAGATCGCCGAAGCGTGCGTTGCCGCCTGTTCGGGCGTCCAGATCAAGCGCGTCGACTTCGATGACTGTCGGGGCGGGGCCTGACTCCGTTCGGTGAATGTACTCGCCGACGACCTCGGCCGATGACGACGTGGTAAGGATGACCGTGGGCGACGTGTCAGTCATCACGGCGCCGATCCGATCGTCGCGCGAGCCGACATGCGGCACCGGCAGCGGCACCGCGATGAACCCGGCCAGCATGGAACCCAGGAATGCGGCGATGTAGTCCAGGCCCTGCGGGGCCAGTATCACGGCCCGATCCCCGGTCGATCCGCTTGCTTTGACCTGCTGCGCAACGTTGAGTGCCCGCCGGTAGACCTGCGACCATGTCAGGTTCTCCGAGACGCCTTCCCAGTCCGATTCGTAGTCGGTGTAGGTGAACGCGATGTCGTCTGGCTGAAGGCCTGCTCGCTCTCGGAGTGTGGAAAATATGGACACTTCGGGCATGTCGTCAGGGTACCGGCGGCCCGTCCTCCGATGCCCCTTGGGCTGTTTGAGAGTAGGTTCTAGCCAGTATGAGCGGCCGTTCGAACCCGAGCCCGTCGAATCCACGTTTGACGCCTGGGTACCTGCGCGAGGCCTTCGGCCATGTTCCGTCCGGTGTGATTGCCATCGCCGCCGAGGTTGACGGGGTGAACGTCGGGCTGGCGGTGAGCACATTCGTGCCCGTGTCACTGGATCCGCCGCTGGTGTCCTTTTGTGTGCAGAACACCTCTGAGACTTGGCCCAAGCTGAGGGACCTACCGCGTTTGGGTATCAGCGTGCTGGGAGAGTCCCACGATGCCGCCGCGCGAACGTTGGCCGGCAAGACCGGCGACCGGTTCGCCGGACTGGAAACGGTGTCTGACGGTGGTGCCGTATTCGTGAAGGGAACCAGCCTATGGCTGGAAAGTTCTGTTCATCAGGCAGTTCTCGCGGGCGACCACACCATCGTCATCCTGCATATTCACGAGATAACGGTGCACGACGACGTGCAGCCGATCGTTTTTCACCGCAGCACTTTCCGCAGGCTGGACGGTTAGCCCAGTCTGTACGGTTTTCCGCAGGTCAGGGGCGGTTGCCGAGATCTTCGCGATAGGCCTCGATGCGCTGCTGGATTTCAGCGGCGTCTTCGGGCCTGCCCTCTTTGTGTGCCAACTCGGCGCGCGCTGAGAGCTCACGGATCGCGGTGCGGATGTCGTTGACGCTGTTGGTTACACCCATGCGTTCGAGGCTACGCCCGTTTCGGGATGCCCGTTCGTGGGTGGGTTGCCGAGTGTGAATCTCATGCCAAAAATCGCGGGATTCTTCGCGTGAGCTTCACACTCGCGAAGAGAGCTACTTACGCCGGAACAGCTTGTCGCCGAGCCAGACCACCGGGTCGTACTTGCGATCGACGACGCGCTCCTTCATCGGGATGAGCGCGTTGTCGGTGATCTTGATGTGCTCGGGGCACACTTCGGTGCAGCACTTGGTGATATTGCAATAGCCCAGACCGAAGTCTTCCTGGGCCATGTCCTTGCGGTCCAGGGTGTCCAGTGGGTGCATGTCCAGCTCGGCCACCCGCATCAGGAAGCGCGGGCCGGCGAAGGATTCTTTGTTCTCCTCGTGATCGCGGACCACATGGCACACGTTCTGGCAGAGGAAGCATTCGATGCATTTGCGGAACTCCTGCGAGCGCTCCACGTCGACCTGCGCCATCCGGTACTCGCCCGGCTGTAGATCCTTGGGCGGCTTGAAGGCGGGTATTTCACGAGCCTTCGTGTAGTTGAAGGACACGTCCGTGACGAGGTCGCGGATAACCGGGAACGTGCGCAGTGGGGTGATCGTGATGGTCTCGGACTCGTCGAAGACTGACATCCGGGTCATGCACAGCAGCCGCGGCCGGCCGTTGATCTCGGCGGAACATGAACCGCACTTGCCGGCCTTGCAGTTCCACCGCACCGCGAGGTCGGGTGCCTGTTCGGCCTGCAGCCGGTGGATGATGTCGAGGACGACTTCACCCTCGTTGACGCCGACCTCGAAGTCGTGCAGGCCACCGCCCTCGTCGTCGCCGCGCCAAACCTTGAGTTTCGCCTGGTAGCTCATTTAGCTCCTCCGTCCCGGATGCTGCGCGAGCTCTTCGTCGGTGAAGTACTTCTCGAGCTCTCCGAGCTCGAACACCTCAAGCAAGTCCTCACGCATCGGCGCCTGGCGTTCCTTGGTGACCGTGATTTCTGGGATGACGTCATCACCCTCGGTTCGACACACCAGCAGTGTCCGCCGCCACTCGGCTTCCATCTCAGGGCAGTCGTCGCGGGTATGCCCGCCTCGGCTTTCGGTGCGCGCGAGCGCGGCCTTGGCCACGCATTCACTGACCAGCAGCATGTTCCGCATGTCGATGGCCAGGTGCCAGCCGGGGTTGAACTTGCGCTTGCCCTGGGACTCGACGTTGCGGTAGCGCGCCTTGAATTCGTCGATCTTTGCCAGGGCCTCTTCGATCTCACTCTCGGTGCGGATAATGCCGACGAGGTCGTTCATCGTCTGCTGCAGATCGGCATGCAGGGTGTAGGGATTCTCCGGCGTTGCGCCGTTTTCCGGGCCTTTGAACGGCGCCAGCGCAAGCTCGGCGGCCGACTCAAGCGACTCATCCGAGACCGTCGGACGGTTTGCCAACGCCCGCACGTAGTCGGCGGCACCCAGTCCGGCGCGCCGGCCGAACACCAGCAGGTCGGACAGCGAGTTGCCACCGAGCCGGTTGGAGCCGTGCATGCCACCGGAGCACTCGCCCGCCGCGAACAGACCTGGTGTCGCGGCCGCACCGGTATCGGGGTCGACCTCGATACCACCCATCACGTAGTGACAGGTTGGGCCGACCTCCATTTCGTCTTTGGTGATATCGACCTCGGCCAGCTCCATGAACTGGTGATACATGGACGGCAGGCGCTTCTTGATTTCTTCAGGGGTCATCCGCGTCGCGATGTCGAGGTAGACGCCGCCGTGCGGCGTCCCCCGACCGGCTTTGACCTCCGAGTTGATCGCTCGGGCCACCTCGTCGCGGGGCAGCAGGTCAGGAGTGCGGCGCGCGGAGTCGTTGTCCTTGAGCCACTGGTCTGCCTCTTCGGGGGTTTCGGCGTACTGCCCCTTGAATACCGAGGGGATGTAGTCGAACATGAAGCGCTTGCCCTCGGAGTTCTTCAGAACTCCGCCGTCGCCTCGGACCCCTTCGGTCACCAGGATGCCCTTGACCGACAGCGGCCAGACCATCCCGGTCGGGTGGAACTGGATGAACTCCATGTTGATCAGTGACGAGCCTGCGCGCAGCGCCAGCGCATGGCCGTCGCCCGTGTACTCCCAGGAGTTCGACGACACCTTGAACGACTTGCCGATGCCGCCGGTGGCCAAGACCACTGCGGGGGCTTCGAACAGGATGAACTTGCCGGTCTCGCGCCAGTAGCCGAATGCTCCCGCGATCCGATCGCCATCTTTGATGAGGTCGGTGATCGAGCATTCGTGGAAAATCTTGATCCGGGCGTCGTAGTCGCCGAGCTCGGCCATGTCTTCCTGCTGCAGCGAGACGATCTTCTGCTGCAAAGTGCGGATGATCTCCAGGCCGGTGCGGTCACCGACGTGAGCGAGCCGCGGGTAAGTGTGTCCACCGAAGTTGCGCTGGCTGATCCGACCGTCCTTCGTGCGGTCGAACAGCGCGCCGTAGGTCTCCAGCTCCCAGACCCGATCAGGCGCCTCTTGCGCGTGCAGTTCGGCCATCCGCCAGTTGTTGAGGAACTTGCCACCACGCATCGTGTCGCCGAAGTGCACCTGCCAACTGTCTTTGGTGTTGACGTTGCGCATTGCTGCTGCACACCCGCCCTCGGCCATCACGGTGTGGGCCTTGCCAAACAGCGACTTGGACACCACCGCTACCTTCAAGCCCCGCTCACGGGCCTCGATGACAGCGCGCAGGCCCGAGCCGCCGGCACCGATCACTACGACGTCGTAGGAGTGCCGTTCGACCTCAACAGTCATTTGTCCTCGCTAACAGCTATCGGTGAAATTGCTTGTCAGCCAACGAATCTCAGGTCAGAGATGGTGCCGCTGGCGACGAGCATGATGTAAAAATCGGTGAGCATCAGGGTGCCCAGCGTGATCCATGCGTAAAGCTTGTGCCGGGTGTTGAGCTTGCTGATCTGCGTCCACATCCAGTAGCGCACGGGATGTTTCGAGAAATGCTTGAGCCGGCCGCCGGCGACATGACGGCACGAGTGGCAGGACAGCGTGTAGACCCACAGCATGATCACGTTGCCGACCAAGATCACATTGCCCAGGCCGAACCCGAAGCCGCCAGGACCCTTGTCCGAATGGAAGGCCACGATCGCGTCGTAGGTATTGATCACCGAGATGATGCCGGCGATGTAGAAGAAGTAGCGGTGGCTGTTCTGAATGATCAGCGGAAGTCGAGTTTCCCCAGTGTATTTCGCGTGCGGCTCTGCTACAGCGCAGGCAGTCGGCGCCTGCCACACCGAACGGTAGTAGGCGCCTCGGTAGTAGTAGCAGGTAAGCCGGAACAACAGCAGGAAGGGCAGTGTCAGCGCCGCGTACGGGAGCCACCACACATCGGGCAGCACCCGGGGCCAGAAATCACTGGCGGCCTCAGTGCAGCCCGTGCTGACGCATGGCGAGTAGAACGGCGTGAGGTAGTGGTACTTCTCTACGAAGTAGTGGTTCTGCTGAAAAGCCCGAACCGTCGCGTAGATGACGAACGCGGCGAACCCGAGATCCGTCAGGATGGGCGACTTCAGCCAGTTGTCAGTGCGGAGCGTGCGCTGCGGTATTTCGGCGCGGCTAGGGGAGAAGACACCGGTAGTACGCCGATTCGCCGTGGGTGCGCTCAACCTGATGACCCCCTTCGAGTCTCGAGTGAAACTCTTGGGAGAGTACCCAGATCACAGCAATTCTTTACACTCGGGTCAGTTACCCGGTCTGGCCCCCGGACTAGTGACTACGGCCGTGCCCACCGACGCCTTCGTCATCGACACCATCCCAAAAGTCACGGGTGTACTCGGTGTCAGGTACGGCAATCTTGTCGCCGGACGACACCACTGAATGGGCTCTCAGCTCGAGTTCTGAGGCGTCGATCTCGAGAAGTTCCACGTCAATGAGGATTCGTTCGGTGTCATTGACAATCCGGCGCATCGCCGGCGCATCGCCGTGACGAGCTTTGAGGGCTGTTACGCACCGGCGCAGACTGCCGATGAGGTGGTGCAGTTCGGCGAGTTCAGTGGTGGCGGACAACGGAACCTCCCGGGGAACCAAATGTGTTGTGAATCACTCTATTGAAGTCAATGTTAGCCACGTTGGCTGGCAAACAAGCGGCTGGCTACCAGACATCGCCATCGCGCCAGTCGCAAACGAGGTCACTATTGGTGTCGAGGTTGGCGTGCACGGGGTACACAAAGACTGATCCGTCGTCATCGTGGGTGCGGGTCAGCCCACTGGGCGCGATGACTGATGTTGGTCCCTGCCAACACAGCCAACCGCGGGATCGGTAAAGCGGCTCGCCGGCTGTGGAGGTGCTCAACGCTCCGAGCTGGTAGGCGCCGCGAATCACCTGCTCGATAGCGTCCATAACGGCATGGCTGAGCCTCTTTCCGCGCCAATCTGGATGTACTACAACACTTTCAACGTAGCCACAGCGCAGTGCCGCGCCGTTGTAGAGAAGGCGGCGTTGCACCACGGCGGCATGGGCGATGAGCGCGCCGTGATAGCTGATGATGGCGTGCATCCCGCCCTGTGCGTGCTCCCAGTCGGACTCTGAGTAGTCCCCGGATTCTCCGGCGAATGAGTCGATGACGAGTTGATGAGCGTGGTGCAGGGTCTCGCCGTCCAGATCGCTGGTGTGGATCAGTCGGGCGGTGTGGACCTGATCGTGCACCCCTACAGCTTTACCAGGCGTGGCCGGGCCCAGTGCAGGCGGATGGTCTGACCTGGCAGGACTTGTGCAATCTTGTCGGTGTCCGCATCTGTGACGACGCCGACAACGGGGTACCCGCCGGTGACCGGATGGTCTGGGCCCAGGACGACCGGCCACCCGTTGGGTGGCACCTGGATGGCGCCGCGGGTGGCGCCCTCGCTGGGCAGTTGCCGGTTCGGCCAACGGTGGATCAAGGGATGTCCGATTAGTCGCGTGCCGATGCGATCGCTGCGATCGGAGACCACCCAATCGGTGTGGACCAATGCCTCAGGATCGGTGAGCCAGTCGTCACGCGGCCCGGGCACCACCCGCAACTCAAGCAGTTCGCCGGTGATGGCGGCGACTGGCGCCTGATCCAATTCGGGGTAGGCATCGGTGGGGGCGCCCACTGGTAGGGCATCGCCCGCGCGTAGCGGCCGCGGTCCGATCCCGGACAGGGTGTCGTGGCTGCGTGATCCGAGCACCGGATCGACCGCGAACCCGCCGCGCACCGCCAGATAGCTGCGTAGGCCGGTGTGCGGGGTACCCAGAGATATCACGTCGCCGCCCCGAAAGTGCTGAATACTGTTGGTGCCGAACGGAATCCCGTTTGCTGCCGGGTTGGTGTCAGCGCCGGTCACCGCGATATCGACGCCGCCGCCGCGGACTCGGGCGGAGAAGCCGCCGAAGGTGACCTCGATGGTGGCGTGACTGTCGGGGTTGGCCACCAGGCGGTTGGCCAGTGTGTGTGCTCGACGGTCGGTGGCGCCTGACCGGGTCACACCGATACTGGCCATGCCGGTGCGACCGAGGTCTTCCACCAGTGCCAGGGGCCCGGTGCGCAGTACCTCCAGTTCAATCACGGTTGGTCCACAACTGTGCGGAATCGCACCCGCATACCGGGCCTCAGCAGGGCCGGCTCCGGACGGTTCACATCCCACAACACCGCCTTGGTGTGGCCGATGAGTTGCCAGCCGCCGGGCGATTCGCGTGGGTAAACGCCGCTGAACTCGCCGGCCAGTGCGACTGCGCCGGTCGGTACGCGGGTACGGGGTTCGGTGTGCCGAGGTACTTGCAGACGGTGATCACCACCGATGAGGTAGGCGAAACCCGGTGCGAAACCGCTGAATCCGACCCGCCACGGGGTGCCGGTGTGGGCTGCAATCACCATTGCGATGTCCATGCCGGTGAACTCAGCTACGGCGGTTAGATCCGCTCCGTCATAGACGACGTCGATGACGACGTCGTCTGATTCGACTGCCGTCGCAATGGGTTCGACCTGCAATTCGGCCACCCGATGGCGGGTGGGCGCCTGGAGGTCCGGATGGGCGACGGTCACCAAAACGGTTCGTGACGCGGGCACCACGTCCAGGACCCCGGGCAGCGCGGCCCTGCGCACTGCTGCGGTGATCGCCAGCACTTCCTCGGTGGATTCGCACTCAACAAGCAGTGCCAGGTCGCCATATTCGTGGATCGTTCTCCCCGCGAGCAGACGCGGAAGCCCCGCACGCCGCGGCGTGTCGGGGGCTTTCACGTCTGCTCACCCACGGGACCTACGCCAACGCGTGGTACGTCGGCTCGTGGCGCTTGACGTATGCGATCACTCGATAGGTGACAGGCAGCATGACCACCTCGACTGCAGTCTTGTACGCCCAGCCGAGCGCCGTATAGGTGACGAAGTCACCGAAGGTGGTGATGCCGATCGCGCCCGCGGCTATGGCGCAGAACACCAAGGTGTCGCCGAGTTGGCCGGCGAAGGTGGAGCCGATCAGCCGTGCCCACAGGTGCTTCTCTTTGGTGTGTTCCTTGATCTTGACGACGGTCCAGGCGTTGATCGTCTGCCCGACGATGAACCCGGCCAAACCCGCCACGATCAGTTGGGTGTAGGCGTGCACCACGTTCTCCAGGTGCGCCTGGTTGCTGTAGAAGTCGGCCGCGGGAAGGTAGATCGTGACCCAGAATGCGCATGCGGCCAGCACATTCATGCCGAACCCGAGATAGATCGCCTTGCGCGCGGCCTTGAATCCGTAAATCTCCGAGAGGACATCACCGATCACGTAGGTCAGCGGGAAAACAATGAAGCCCCCGTCGGTGATGATCGGTCCGAATGCCACACCCTTCGTCGCGGTGACGTTGGAGATGATCACCAGACCGGTGAAGACGGCGACAAAGATCGGATAGTAGGCCGAACCGACCAGAGCGAACCCGGGTGTTGGCGCATCCGATGGCGCGGCCTCGGCTTGGCCGCTTCTCACAGCCCTATCCAAACAGTCACGGGCCTATCCAAACACGGGGGATCAGCTCAGCGCGCGGGACATCAGTGGGGGCAACTGCTCGGCAACCACCGAATAGGACAGTGGCGAGGCAAATGCGATAGCCCCGGCAAGATCCTTGGTGGTGAACACATTGCGGTTCTGCTTTGGCGCCGACAGTTCCGCGATCGTGGGATCGGCTAGCAGGGTTGCCTGTTCGGAATCGCTCTCGGTGGTCCAGATCACCACGTCGGCCGAATCCAGGGCCGACGCCAACCGGTCGCGGGGGATAGCGGCCTGGTTATCGCCGGAGGCGAACTCAGCGATGCTATCCGGAATCCGGAAACCCATCTGCGTTAGGAAATCGGTTCGCCACCCCCTGGCGGCAGTCAAGGAGTCGCGGAAGAAGCTGCCGGACAACAACACCGCCTCCCTATCCTTGAATTGTGAGTTGTTCTTGGCCACTTCGGAGAACTTGTCAGCGACATCGCCGATTAGCTTCTGCATATCGTCGGCCTTGAATACTGCCCGCGCCACTGAGCTGGCCTGGTCATTCCAGGGCTCGAAGAATGCGTCTCCGCCGGATTGCGCAATAGTGGGGGCGATCGCGGAGAGCTGCTTGTAGGTGTCGGCATCGAGTCCGGCATTGATGGCAATGATCAGATCAGGTTTCAGCATGCCGATTTGGTCGACTTGGATACCGTTGTCCAAGTTGAGTACAACAGGTTTCGCTGAGCCCAGCTTGCTCTGGGCCCATGGCCACACAGCGAACGGTTGGTCGCCGAACCAGTCGGTCACCGCTATCGGCACCACCCCGACCGCCAGCAGATCGTCGTGCTCGGTGTATCCCGCGCTGACAACCCGCTTGGGTGGAGCAGGGACGGTGGTCTCGCCGAAGATGTGTTTGACGGTCACGGCGTCCGGCGAACCTGAGTTGCCCGAACCCGTCGATGAGCAGGCCGCCGACAGCAACCCGGCGCCGCCCAAGACGCCTAGCGCTCCCAGGAATCCACGCCGGTTCGGGTGCGCGTTCATGACGTGAGATTACCGGCCCCGACGATCCGGATCTGGCAAATCGTCATCGGTGGTTCAGGGACATCGACCGATAAGTCCTCACGCTGGCCGTAACCCGTATCTAATGGTTTCCAAGCAGGTCACAGCAAAGGGTTGGGCACGGTCGGCGACGATGGAAGGGTCGGGCGATGACGGATTGTGTGGGTGATCGCGGGAGCTCGGCGGTGCGGCGCTGGCTCCAGTTGGGCGCCGTTTCAGCGGGCGTCGGAGTGGCTCTGGTCGCTGCGCCGGGTGTTGCCTCCGCAGACAGGGCCGACTCCGCCGGTACTTCGCCTCATGCGGAGTCTCGGGCGGCCTCGGCCGCCGGCACCCCGCCTTCTGGGTCGCAGGCCTCTGGGTCGTCGAGCGCGACGCGCAAAACCCAGGCGCCGAGCGCGGCGCGCGAGCGGGTCTCGATTCGGCCCCGAACCTCGCCGGCTTTGGCAAAGAGCGCAAGGGCGGTGGGTGAGCTTGCAGCGCAGGTAGCCCCTGGCCCTGTCGGGTCGCCGCCTGCGGCACGCGCGCCGAGGACGCAGGCCGTGCCCGACCTCATTGCAGCCCTGTGGACAGGTGTGCGCCGACTGCAGTACACCTTCTTCAATTCGGCGCCGACGATGCAGCCGACCGGACAGGCCGAAGATCCCGTTAATGGCGTGATCACCGGAAGTCTCGGCGATTACGACGCCGACGGTGATGTCGTCACCTACACCGTGACCAGCGGCCCGCAGCACGGGGTCGTTGAGATCTCAGCGAGCGGAAATTACACCTACACCCCGGGCTCTGAATTCGCGCTTGCCGGCGGCACCGACTCCTTCACTGTCGTTGCCGATGATCAGAACTCAGCCAACCCGTGGCACACCAACCTGTTGAGCGACGTGCTCGGCGGGGTCAATCGCTTACTAGCCGCGCTCGGTATCGTCCCCTTGCGCC
The DNA here is from genome assembly GCA_965279745.1 of Mycobacterium sp. Lineage (GTDB taxonomy): Bacteria > Actinomycetota > Actinomycetes > Mycobacteriales > Mycobacteriaceae > Mycobacterium. Next base: position 2,877,929 of record OZ257262.1, on the reverse strand, counting down.
AGCCGTCATCGACGACCGTCACTATCGTCGGCGTCCCGACCGCCGCGGCTCCCGGGGGTGTGTTCGCGCCGTACATCGACATGGGTTCGATCGGGCAGCGGGAACAGACCTGGTACATGAACAACAGCACGTCTCCAGCCACTTCTGGGACGCCGAGTCTGGTCGCCACCATGGCGAAGACCGGAATCGAAGCCGCGACACTGGCATTCGTCAACCAGCAGTCGTCGGGCGGACCGCTCATCTGGGGAAGTTCTCCATCGGGCGGCTCTAACATCGCGTTCGACTCGGCACGAGGAATCGAATTCCAGAAAGACATCAAGGCCGCGGTTGATGCAGGCCTGTTGACCATCGTGTCGTTCGGCGGTATCAGCGCTGCCCAGAACGGCACCGAAATCGGCCAGATCAACGGCGAAGCCGCCACGACCAAGAGCGATCAGGTCACGGGAACGGGTCAGTCGACGCTCACGCTGACACTTGAACAGCCGATCGACTTCGCGACCGCCGAAACGAACAGCATCAGCGGCCGGTTCACCATCAATGATGCGGTGACCGAGACCTTCACGGTCGACGCCGAGCGAAATCTGATCTTCACTCATCAGGTCACCTACGAGGTACCCAAGGCAATCGGCGGCACGTTGTCGGCCGACGGCGCCACCCTCAACATCCAGCTGGACAGTGCGCTATACGCCAACCAGGGCAAGGCAGCCGCTGTGGTGAGCTACGGGCTACAAGTTGGCTTCGACCGGATGAAGCAGGCCTACCAAGACGCAATCCAGTATTTCTACGACCTCGGGGTTCGCCATTTTGATCTCGACATCGAAGGTCCGGCACTGGCAATTGACCAGTGGGGCATCAACAATCAGCGATTGCGGGTGTTCAAGTCGTTCCAGGACGAGAACACCTTCCCCGGCATGGAACTGTCCTTCGTGCTGCCGATCGGACCCAATATAGGTTGGCATCCCATCACTGATCCAGGTCGACTGATTCAGGCGGCGGGTCAGATCGGGCTCGATGTGGCCACCTGGAACATGATGGCGTTCGATTACGGTCCGCAGACCTACGCCTACATGCTGGAACACGATATGAACATGGTGGACATGCTCATCGGGGAGGCTGATACCGGTATCACGGTTGATCCGTACTTTCCGATTAAGGGCGCCGTCGACTACCTGGTGGACTACGGCCTGGCTACTGATCGCCAGGACGCCTTCAGCAAGCTCGGTGTAACCCTGATGATCGGCCAGGACGACACCGTCTACGTCACCGGTGCCACACCCGAAGGCTTTAACCCGGGCGACGCCGCGACTGTCGAGGCGATCACACCCGACGAAGTCGGTGACACGGGTCCCGCTGTCTCCGTGATGGATTGGGCTCAGGAGAACGGCGTAGGCCTGCTCTCGTTCTGGTCACTGGGACGCGACCGGCCAAGTTTCAACACCACCTCTTACAACCCGACCTGGTCGGTCGCCTACCAGACTGGGTCGCCAGCTGTTCCGAATGTCGACACCAATAAGGTCGCGGGCGACGGTGCTACACAGGTTGGGCTGACCTACCAGTCCGCCGGCCGGCAGGTCGCGGGCGGAAACTTGTTCGCGCTGAGCGGTGATTGGCTGGGGACGTTCGAGATCCAGTCCGGCAACACTGTTCACGTTCTGTATGCGGCAGCCCGGCCGGTGAAGCTCGTCGGTGGCACCATCGACCAGGTCAGCGGCCAGATGCAGGTCAATTTCGACGGTCCGCTGAATGAAACCGTATGGGCGAAGCTCGATTACCAGCCGACGATCCTGATCGAATACCAGGATCGGGATCTCCTCTACACGGACATCCTGAACGCTTTCGACTGATCAAGGAGTCGTAGTGGATAGCTGGCTGAAGAGGCGCGAATTCCTAGCAGTCGCCACGGCTCTGGGTGGCGCGGATTGCTGGCGGCGGGTTGCTCGCCAAGAGACTCGGCTGGCGAAGACGTGCCTGGCGAAGACGCGGCCAGTGCCGGCGCCGTGGATTATCTCCCGGTGCCCGTGGAGGTGGTGCCCTATCCGAAGGACATCACGTTCACCGTCAGCCTGCCGGGCAAGGAACCGGTCACCCTCACCGGGCATTACTGGTACAACGCGGATCTTCTCAAGAAGAACCAGCGCTGCCCGGCCATCGTCGAGCTGAACCCGTATCGGTGCCGCGACGGCACGCTCTACGTCGACAGCAAGATGTTCCCCTGGTTCGCCTACAACGGCTACCTCTGCTTCCGCGTCGACCTCCAGGGCTCTGGAAGTTCAGAGGGTGCCCTCAACGATGAGTACACCGAAGAGGAACTCGCTTACTGCGTCCAGGTGGTAAATCAGGTCGCCGCACTTCCGTTCTGCGACGGAAACGTGGGCATGATGGGCGAGTCCTGGAGCGCGGTCAACTCGCTGATGGTCGCCGCGCGACCGGACTGTCCGAAAGCGCTGAAGGCCATCGTCGTCAACTGCGGTTCCGACGACCGGTACAACGACGACGTCCACTACATGGGCGGGGCCATGATGATGGATAACATCGGCTGGGCGTCGAGCATGTGGGGCTGGCTGCCGGCACCTCCCGATCCGGAGGTCGTCGGTGACCGCTGGAAAGAGATGTGGCGCAAGAGAATCAAGAACATGAGTTTCTGGTTCGATCAGTGGGGCACGCACCAGACGCGGGATAGCTACTGGAGCGCCACCAGCGTTCGTGATCACTATGACGACGTCAAGGTTCCGGTCTTCATCATGTCCGGCTGGGAGGATGGCTACAAGAATCCGGTCGATCAGGTGCTGAGGGGCCTCGGTGAGCGCGGTCGCCCCGTTGCTGCGGTGTTGGGACCCTGGGGTCACCGGTACCCCTTCGACGGATACCCCGGTCCTCGTGTCGACTGGCTGCGTTACGTCGTGAGTCACTGGTGGGATAAGTGGCTCAAGGGAAGTCAACCCGATCCGAAGTCGCAGTGGCCCGAGTTGACGGTCTGGATGGGTGAGTCGCGGGAGCCGGGGAGCCTGCCGGACTACGACGACAACGGTAAATGGGTGGCCGAAGACCACACCTGGATGAGTCGAATGAAATCCCGGGCCCTCTTCCTGGGGTCCAACGGTGAATTGTCTTGGAACGCTTCGAAGACCGGTCATCAGGATTCCAGCAGTACCAAGGCAATGACAGTCGTTGGGACACCTCTCACGATGGGCACGTCGATGCTGGAGACGAGCTCTTTCGGGGCCGCGGGCAACAGCGATCTACCCGGCGACCAAGGCCCGGACGACCAACAATCCATCTCTTTCGATAGTGCGCCTCTTACTGACGACCTGGAGTGCTTCGGGTATCCGGTGGCGAAGCTCAACATTGAGTGCGACAAGCCGATCGCCTCGCTGATCATCCGGCTCACCGAGGTAAGTCCAACCTCTGGGCAGTCGCACCTGGTGTCGTATACGTTCTTCAATCTGGCCTACCGCGACGGCGACCAGGCCAATCCGAAGACGGTTCAGCCCGGCGTCTTCAGCATCAACGTGCCGCTCAACATCATGGGGCATGTGTTCAAGCGCGGCTGGAAGATTCGGCTGGCTGTGTCACCGTTCTACTTCCCGACGATGTGGCAGGCGCCGCAGGTTCCGACCGTCAAGCTGTACACCGGCCCGATCAACGGTCTAGCCGAGAGCACGCTGGAACTGCCCGGGCGGGCGCCCCGGCTGGAGGATGCCGGCATGCAGGGACTGTTGCCGCCCCGCACCACCTACGTGGATCCCGAGCAGTACGCACCCACCGTCAAGTCCAACCGCGAGGGATCGAAGGAGCGGCACATTGAGCGGGTGGTGGTCGACGGGCGCCCGGGCACCCTGGTGCGGAAGGTCTTTGACAGCGGAAGCACGGTTCTTGGTGGGATTCTCGACAACCTTGAGGTCGATGTGATCGCCCACGAGAACTTCCGGATCATCGACGACGACCCGATGTCCGACACCGGCTTCACCCACTACGAGACGTCATTGGCTCGCGGTGACTGGAAGGTGAAGGTCGTCACCGACACCCGCGTCTGGAGTGAGTCGACGCTAGAGGGCCCAATGTTTAAGTACGAGGCCGACATTCACGCATTCATCGGTGATCAACCATTCGAGGATACCCACGTGCAGGGGGCGATTCCTCGTCGGTGGGTGTGAGGTTGTCCGCTGAGGCAGAGTTCGCGGCCGAGGCATCCGACTACATCCACACCGAAACGTCGCGTCCCTAACCGGGGCCAGTGCGCACTGAATGTGTCGCACCGAATGCCTGCGATTCTTCATGGGGTAGGGAATCATCAGGGGTTTAGCCGTGTTGGTAGCCGATTCCGCTGGGGGGACCGATGAGCGCCTTTGATCGTGCCGTGATCAAGTCAAGTCAGGATCGCCTAACTGCACCTCACCGGGTTCGGGTGCGGCGGGTTGAACCTGGCGGGCCGGTGGCTTTGCAGCCTGCGGTGCAGGCCCCGTCTCGTTATGTGGGTCGGGTTGGCGCGTTGGCGGTGGCACTTGGGGTCGGTGCCGCGGTCGCGCAGCTGGTGCCGGGGGTGGCGTTTGCGGATACGACGGGTTCGGGTGGGTCGTCGGGTTCGTCGAGTTCGTCGTCTGCGTCGCCAGGTGGGGCCAAGGGCTCCGCTGCTGGGTCCGCTGCGCCGCGGTCGGGTGAGCGCAGTGGGTCCGGGCGGCCGAGTACGGCGCCGTCGCCGGGTGGTGGTTCGTCGGGTGGGTCGTCGGGTTCGGGTTCGGGTGAGGCGCAGGGGTCGTCAGCGGGTGGTTCGGACTCGTCTGCGTCGCCGGATTTGGGTGAGGCGCGGGCGGCTGGTTCGGGGTCTGGTGGTCATCGCAGTTCGGTTTCGGTGGGTTCGGGTGGTTCTGTGGGTGGGTCGGGCTCGAGTGTTTCGGTGCCGGGTGGCCAGCATTCGTCCGCCGCGGCAGCGGATGAGGGTGCGCCGTCTGGTGTTGGTGAACCGGCGGCGGTTGAGAGCGCGCCGGTGGTGAGTGATGTTGTGGTGGCGTCGCCGTCGTTGTCGGGTTCTGATGTTGTTGTGGCGCCCGTGATTTCGGTGGCGCCGCGGGTGGCTGTGGCGCCTGTGGGTGGGGTGTCTGGGTTGGGTGGGGGGTTGTTGTCGTGGCTTGGTGGTGGGGTTGCGGGTGGTTCGGATGGGTCTGGTGTGGGTGGCCCGTTGGGGTGGGCGTTGTTGGGGTTTGTGCGTCGTGAGGGCGCGCGGGGTTCGGGGAGTCCTTCGGCGGCGTCAGTGGTGTCGTCGTCGGGGGTTGCGGGGGCGGCGTCGGTGGCGTCGTCGGTGGGTGCGGGGTTGGGCGATGTGTGGTTGTTCGGTAATGGGACTGCTGAGCATCCTGATGGCGGGATTTTGATTGGGAATGGGTATTCCTGGTCTGGGTATGCGGGGGTGTGCACCAGTGGTGCGTGCACTGGCGGTAATGGCGGGATTTTCGGCTCGGGTGGGAGCGGATTTAACGGGGGTAATGGTGGTTCGGCGGGGTGGTTCGGTTCGGGTGGTGCGGGTGGGGCGGGGGTGGCGGGCACCAATGGTGGGTCGGGTGGTGCGGGGGGTACTGGTGGTCTGTTTATCGGCAATGGCGGCACGGGTGGTGCTGGTGGTAGTGCGACGAGCGCGTCGGGTACCGGTGGTGCTGGTGGTGTGGGCGGGGATACGGGGTTGTTGGGGTGGGGTGTTGGTGGGCGTGGTGGTGCGGGTGGTGCTGGTGGTCTGACCGGCTTGGGTGGTCGTGGTGGGGATGGCGGCAGTGTCGGGGCGGTGTCGACCATTGGCGAGGGTGGTGCGGGTGGTGCCGGGGGCGCGGGTGGGGTCAAGGGTGGTGTTGGTGGTTCTGGTGGTGATAGCGGTTTGGTGCTCGGTGATGGTGGTGCTGGTGGTGCTGGTGGTGCGGGTGGTTTCGGGGGCAGCGGTGTGGGTGGTGATGGTGCTGATGGTGGCGCTGGGGGTAGTACGGGGTTGTTGTCGGTGTGGGGTGCTGGTGGTGCTGGTGGTGCCGGTGGTGATGGCGGGATCGGGGCCACCGCTGCTGATGGTGAGGATGGGGTTACCGGCGGTGATGGTGGTGCTGGTGGTGCTGGTGGTGATGGCAGTTGGGTGATTGGTGCTGGTGGTGCGGGTGGGTTGGGTGGTCGTGGCGGGATCGGCGGTAGTGGTGGTGGTGGTGCCGATGGGGCTGATGCCACGGTTGCGGGTGGCACGGGTGGTGATGGTGGTGACGGTGGCACCGGCGGTCATGGTGGTGTGGGTGGTGCCGGCGGTAATGCTGGTGAGGGCCGGGTGTTGTTCTTCTTCGGCAATGACGGTGTTAACGGGTCTGGCGGGGCTGGCGGTGTTGGTGGTGGCGGTGGCCGTCCTGGTGATGGTGGTGCTGGTGGGGCTGGGGATAAGTCGACACCGACCGGTGGGGTGGGTGGCAATGGCGGCAATAACGGGGGCACCCCGGGTGCCGGTGGTGCGGGTGGGGCGGCGGGTACCGGGGGTCGTGGTGGTGCTTCGGGGGCCTCGGGTAGCGGTGGTACGGGGTCGGTCGGTGGTGGTGGTAATGGTGGTGTGGGTGGTGCTGGGTGGAACAGTGACGATGTCACTGTTGTCGGGGGTAACGGGGGTACTGGCGGCAATGGTGGGGCGCGGGGTAACGGCGGCACGGGTGGTGTAGGTGGAGCTGGTAGTTGGGGTTCGCAGGGCAAGTCGGGTGTGGGGCAGGGCCAGATCGGTGATATCGGTGGTACGGCGGGTGCGGCGGGTGCTGGTGGTGCGGGTGGTTTAGGTGGCGCCATTTCTGGTGATGGCGGTAAGGGTGGTGCTGGTGGTGCCGGGGGTACCGGGGGTACCGGCGGTAATGGTGTTGATGGGTTTGACGGTGGGTTCCCGGGTGGTTCGGGTGGGGCGGGCAGTGATGGCGGTAAGGGCGGCACTGGTGGTGCTGGGGGGACTGCGGGCAAGGGTGGGGCGGCGCAAGGCATCGGTTCGGTGGGCGGCAATGGTGATCTGGGGGCTGGTGGTAAGGGCGGCACTGGCGGTAACGGCGGTAACGGCGGTTTCGGTGCTGATGGTGATCAGTTCCATTCGGGTGGTGCGGGTGGGGATGGCGGTAATCGGGGTGAGGGTGGTGACGGTGGTGCCGTCGGGTCCCCGGCGGCGGTGTCGTTGTTCGCGGCGTTGGCCGCTGATCCTGACCCGACGGCGGGGCCCACCGGTGATCCCGGTTTGGGTGGCAATGGTGGGCATGGCGGTAGGGGCTGGAACAGCACCATCGCGGGTGTTGATGGTGGCCCGGGTGGGGCCGGCGGTAACGGTGGCACCGGTGGTGTCGGGGGTAGCGGTGGTGATGGCGGCAACGGCGGCACGATCGGCAACGGTGGTGCCGGGGGTGCTGGTGGTGCTGGTGGCGATAGCGGGGGCAGCGGTGGTGCTGCGGGCAATGGCGGTGCGGGTGGCACCATTTCGGGTAATGGTGGCACGGGTGCTGCCGGGGGTGCGGGTAGCGCGGCGTCTGCGGATACCCCGGCTGGTGCTGGTGGTGCGGGTGGTGTCGGCGGTAACGCGGGTGCTTCTGGTGATGGTGGCGCCGGTGGTGTTGGTGGTACCGGTGGTGCCGGTCTTGCTGGTACTGATGGCACGGATCCGGGGGGTTCGGGAACCTCAGGCACCGCGGGTGGTGCTGGTGGTGCGGGTGGTACCGGTGGCTTGGGTGGGACGGTCTCCGGTAACGGTGGCGCGGGTGGCGCGGGTGGCGCGGGTGGTACTGGTGGTACCGGCGGTAGGGGTGCTGATGGTGCGACCGCGAGCACCCCGGGTGATGTCGGGGGTACCGGCGGCAATGGTGGTACCGGTGCTGGTGGTGGTGTGGGTGGTGTTGGCGGTAAGGGCGGTCAAGCGCAGGGCAAGGGCACTACCGGCGGCTACGGTGACGGCGGTACCGGTGGTGCTGGTGGTGCGGCCGGTAGTGGTGGCAATGGTGGTCAGGGCGCGAGTGGTACCACCGCTGCCCATGATGGTGGTGCCGGTGGGGATGGCGGCAACCGTGGCGGCAGCGGTATCGGGGGCACCGGTGGTGCCGCGGGCGGCCCGGGTGCCAGCAAGGGTGCTGGTGGCGCTACCGGTGGCACCGGAGGCGGTGGTAACGGCGGCACGGGTGGTGCCGGTTGGGATAGCAACGATTCCACGCTGGCCGGTGGCAATGGTGGTGCCGGTGGTAACGCGGGGACCACCGGTACTGGTGGCGCGGGTGGGCGTGGCGGCTCCGGTGCCAGTGGTAAATCAGGTATCGACGGAAGCACTGCCGGGGGTAGTGGTACCAGCGGCAATACCGGCAGCGCTGGTGGTTCCGGTGGTGCTGGTGGTTCCGGTGGAACAGTCTCCGGCAATGGTGGCGCTGGTGGTACCGGTGGTGTGGGTGGTGCTGGTGGTAGTGGCGGTAATGGTGCTACCGGTGCGACGGCAACCACGCCGGGTGGCACCGGCGGTGCCGGCGGCAACGGTGGTACCGGCGCTACCGGGGGCGTCGGTGGTGGTGGCGGGAAGGCTGGAAAGGCGGTCGGGTCAGGCATTGATGGAGCCGCCGGCAGCTCCGGTGCCGGCGGTGCCGGTGGTACCGGTGGTTTCGGTGGAGCAGGCGGCTCGGGTGCGGCTGGCACGGATAACAGCGCCAATGCGGGTGTCTCTGGTGGTACCGGGGGCAAGGGCGGCGCCGGTGGTGCCGGTGGCGCTTCGGGCGCAGGCGGTACAGGTTCGTCGAAGGGGGCCGCCGGTACGGCCGGTAATGGTGGCGTGGGTGGCGTGGGTGGCGTAGGTGGTACGGGTGGGTTTGGTACCACCGGTAGTGCTGGTGGTGGTGCGGGCGGTACCGGTGCGACGGGTGGCGCAGGTGGTGATGGTGGTGCCGGTGGTGCGGCCGGTGGTGCCGGCGGTAGCTCTGGTGCTGGTGGGACGGCCGGTGCCGGTGGTAATGGCGGTCAGGGCGGTACCGGTGCGGCTGGCACGGATAACAGCGCTAATGCGGGTGTCTCTGGTGGTACCGGCGGTAAGGGTGGTGCCGGTGGTGCTGGTGGGTCGGCCGGTGTTTCGGGGTCGGGGTCGACGCCTGGGGGTACGGCTGCGGCCGGTAGTGGCGGCGCCGGTGGTGTAGGTGGTGTTGGTGGTACGGGTGGGTTTGGTACCACCGGTAGTGCTGGTGGTGGTGCGGGCGGTACCGGTGCGACGGGTGGCGCAGGTGGTGATGGTGGTGCCGGTGGTGCGGCCGGTGGTGCCGGCGGTAGCTCTGGTGCTGGTGGGACGGCCGGTGCCGGTGGTAATGGCGGTCAGGGCGGTACCGGTGCGGCTGGCACGGATAACAGCGCTAATGCGGGTGTCTCTGGTGGTACCGGCGGTAAGGGTGGTGCCGGTGGTGCTGGTGGGTCGGCCGGTGTTTCGGGGTCGGGGTCGACGCCTGGGGGTACGGCTGCGGCCGGTAGTGGCGGCGCCGGTGGTGTAGGTGGTGTTGGTGGTACGGGTGGGTTTGGTACCACCGGTAGTGCTGGTGGTGGTGCGGGCGGTACCGGTGCGACGGGTGGCGCAGGTGGTGATGGTGGTGCCGGTGGTGCGGCCGGTGGTGCCGGCGGTAGCTCTGGTGCTGGTGGGACGGCCGGTGCCGGTGGTAATGGCGGTCAGGGCGGTACCGGTGCGGCTGGCACGGATAACAGCGCTAATGCGGGTGTCTCTGGTGGTACCGGCGGTAAGGGTGGTGCCGGTGGTGCTGGTGGGTCGGCCGGTGTTTCGGGGTCGGGGTCGACGCCTGGGGGTACGGCTGCGGCCGGTAGTGGCGGCGCCGGTGGTGTAGGTGGTACTGGAGGGGCCGGCGGGTACGGCGCGACTGGTTCGACCGCTGGCGGCGCGGGCGGTACCGGTGCGACCGGTGGCGCGGGTGGTGATGGTGGTGCCGGTGGTGCCGCGGGTGGTGCCGGCGGCAGCTCCGGTGCTGGTGGTACAGCCGGTGCTGGTGGTATCGGCGGCAAGGGCGGTACAGGTGCTGCGGGTACGGATAACAGTGGCAGCGCAGGGGTTACTGGTGGTGCAGGTGGTGGCGGTGGCACTGGTGGTGCCGGTGGTGCGGCTGGGGCTGCGGGGTCGGGATCGACGTCGGGCGGTACGGCAGCGGCCGGTAGTGGCGGCACCGGTGGCGTGGGTGGCACTGGTGGGGCTGGCGGGTACGGCGCGACGGGTTCGACAACCGGTGCTGCCGGTGGTGCGGGCGCCACTGGTGGTGTCGGTGGTAATGGTGGCGGTGGTGGTGCTGCTGGTGGTGCCGGGGGTGGTCAGGGCACTGGTGGGACGGCCGGTGCGGGCGGTGTAGGCGGCAAGGGCGGTACGGGTGCTACGGGCGCGGATAACAGTGGCAGTACAGGGGCTACTGGTGGTGCGGGCGGTAACGGCGGCACTGGTGGTGCCGGTGGTGCTGCAGGGGTCGCAGGGTCGGGGTCGACTCCTGGGGGTACGGCAGCGGCCGGTAGTGGCGGCACCGGTGGTGTGGGTGGCACTGGTGGGGCTGGCGGGTACGGCGCGACGGGTTCGACAACCGGTGCTGCCGGTGGTGCGGGCGCCACTGGTGGTGTCGGTGGTAATGGTGGCGGTGGTGGTGCGGCTGGTGGTGCCGGGGGTGGTCAGGGCACTGGTGGGACGGCCGGTGCCGGTGGTGTAGGCGGCAAGGGCGGTACGGGTGCTGCGGGCGCGGATAACAGCGCCAGTGCAGGGGCTACTGGTGGTGCCGGCGGTAACGGTGGCACTGGCGGTGCTGGTGGTGCTGCCGGCACTTCCGGGGCGGGTTCCACCCCGGGTGGTACGGCTGCCGCCGGTAGTGGCGGCACCGGTGGTGTGGGTGGCACTGGTGGGGCTGGCGGGTACGGCGCGACGGGTTCGACCGCAGGTGCTACTGGTGGTGCGGGCGCCACTGGAGGTGTCGGTGGTAATGGCGGCGGTGGTGGTGCGGCTGGTGGTGCCGGCGGTAGCTCTGGTGCTGGTGGTACGGCCGGTGCCGGTGGTGTAGGCGGCAAGGGCGGTACGGGTGCTGCGGGCACGGATAACAGCGCCAGTGCAGGCGTTACTGGTGGTGTCGGCGGTAAGGGTGGCGCTGGTGGCACTGGTGGTGCGGCAGGTGTTTCGGGGTCGGGTTCGACGCCTGGTGGTACGGCTGCGGCCGGTAGTGGTGGTACCGGTGGCGTAGGTGGGGTCGGCGGTACGGGCGGGTTCGGTACCACCGGTGGGACCGGCGGCGGTGCTGGCGGTACCGGCGCGACGGGTGGCGTGGGTGGTGATGGTGGTGCCGGTGGCGCGGCCGGCGGTACTGGCGGTAGCTCTGGAGCTGGTGGGACGGCCGGCGCCGGTGGTGTCGGTGGCAAGGGTGGCACGGGCGGCACCGGTACGGATAACAGCGCCAACGCGGGTGTCTCTGGTGGCGTCGGCGGTAAAGGTGGCACCGGTGGTGCCGGTGGTGCGGCAGGTGCTTCGGGGTCAGGGTTGACTCCTGGCGGTACAGCTGCGGCCGGTAGTGGTGGCACCGGTGGCGTAGGTGGTGTTGGCGGTACGGGCGGGTTCGGTACCACCGGTGGGACCGGCGGCGGCGCTGGCGGTACCGGCGCGACGGGTGGTGTGGGTGGCACTGGTGGCGACGGTGGTGCGGCCGGCGGTGCCGGAGGTAGTTCTGGTGCTGGTGGGACGGCCGGTGGCGGTGGTGCCGGCGGTAAGGGCGGTACCGGTGGGGCCGGTACGGATAACAGCACCAATGCGGCGACCTCTGGTGGTACCGGCGGTAAAGGTGGCACCGGTGGTGCCGGTGGTGCGGCAGGTGCTTCGGGGTCAGGGTTGACGCCTGGCGGTACAGCTGCGGCCGGTAGTGGTGGTGCCGGTGGTGCCGGTGGTATCGGTGGCACGGGTGGGTTCGGTACCACCGGTGGCGTCGGTGGTACAGCCGGCGGTGCCGGTGCGACCGGTGGCGTGGGTGGTACCGGCGGTAATGGTGGTACTGGTGGCAGTACGGGTGCTGCGGGTGCGGGTGGGGCTGGGGGTAAGGGCGGCACGGGTGGTGTTGGTGGTGTCGGTACCGATAGCAGTGGTGCGACCGCAGGCACGGCCGGCGGTGCTGGCGGTGCGGGCGGCACCGGCGGTGATGGCGGTGCTGGTGGCACGGCCGGCCAGGGCAATGGCGGTGGCGGCACGGGTGCGTCCGGTGCTGGTGGTGCTGGCGGTACCGGTGGTGTGGGTGGTATCGGGGCGACGGGTGCCGCGGTGGGTACGGGTGTGGCGGGTAACCAGGGCGCTGCGGGTGGCACGGGTGGTACGGGCGGTAATGGTGGTACCGGTGGCAGCACGGGTGCTGCGGGTGCGGGTGGTGCTGGCGGTAAGGGCGGCACGGGTGGTGTTGGTGGTGTGGGTACCGATAACAGTGGTGCGACCGCGGGCACGGTTGGTGGCGCGGGTGGTGCTGGTGGCACTGGTGGTGATGGTGGTGCTGGTGGCACGGCCGGTACTGGTGTCGGCGGTGGCGGCACGGGTGCGACGGGTGCGGGTGGCGCTGGCGGTACCGGCGGTGTGGGTGGCATCGGGGCGACGGGTGCCACGGTGGGTACGGGTGTGGCGGGCAGCAAGGGTGCCGCGGGTGGCACGGGTGGTACCGGCGGTAATGGTGGTACTGGTGGCAGCACGGGTGCTGCGGGTGCGGGTGGTGCTGGCGGTAAGGGCGGCACGGGTGGTGTTGGTGGTGTCGGTACGGATAACAGTGGTGCGACGGCGGGCACCGTCGGTGGTGTTGGCGGTGTCGGTGGTACCGGTGGTGATGGTGGTGCTGGTGGCACGGCGGGCCTGGGCAATGGCGGTGGCGGCACGGGTGCGACCGGTGCTGGTGGTGCTGGCGGTACCGGTGGTGTGGGTGGTGCGGGTGCCACGGGTGCGACGGTGGGGGCGGGTGCCACAGGCAGCAAGGGTGCCGCGGGTGGCACGGGTGGTACCGGCGGTGATGGTGGTACTGGTGGCAGCACGGGTGCTGCGGGTGCGGGTGGTGCTGGCGGTAAGGGCGGCACGGGTGGTGTCGGTGGTGTCGGTACGGATAACAGTGGTGCGACCGCGGGCACGGTTGGTGGCGCGGGTGGTGCTGGTGGCACTGGTGGTGATGGTGGTGCTGGTGGTGCGTCCGGTTCTGGTGTCGGCGGCGGTACTACCGGCGCGTCCGGTGCGGGTGGTGCGGGTGGCACCGGTGGTGCGGGTGGCGCGGGTGCGTCGGGTGCCACGGTGGGTGCGGGTGTGGCAGGTAGCCGGGGTGCTGCCGGTGGCACGGGTGGTACCGGCGGTAACGGTGGTACTGGTGGCAGCACGGGTGCTGCGGGTGCGGGTGGCGCTGGGGGTAAGGGCGGCACTGGCGGTGCTGGTGGTGACGGCACCGATAACAGTGGCGCGACGGCGGGCACCGCGGGTGGTGCCGGCGGTAAGGGCGGCACGGGCGGTACCGGTGGTGCTGGCGGTGCGTCCGGTACTGGTGTCGGTGGTGGCACCACGGGTGCGTCCGGTGCTGGTGGTGCGGGCGGTACCGGTGGTGCGGGTGGCGCCGGGGCGACGGGTGCTGTGGGCAGCTGGGGTGCTGCCGGTGGCAATGGTGGTACTGGTGGTAGTGGCGGTACCGGTGGTAGCACGGGTGCCGCGGGTGCTGGTGGCGATGGCGGTAAGGGCGGCACCGGCGGTGTTGGTGTTGCGGGCACTGATAACAGTGGTGCGACCGCGGGCACTGCCGGCGGTGCTGGTGGCGTGGGAGGCACCGGCGGTACGGGTGGTGCTGGTGGTGCCTCCGGTACCGGTGTCGGCGGTGGCGGCACGGGTGCGTCCGGTGCTGGTGGTGCTGGCGGCACCGGTGGCGTGGGTGGTATCGGGGCGACGGGTGCCACGGTGGGTACGGGTGCCGCGGGTAACCAGGGCGCTGCGGGTGGCACGGGTGGTACCGGCGGTAATGGTGGTACCGGTGGCAGCACGGGTGCTGCGGGTGCGGGTGGTGCTGGCGGTAAGGGCGGCACGGGTGGTGTTGGTGGTGTGGGTACCGATAGCAGTGGTGCGACCGCGGGCACGGTTGGTGGCGCGGGTGGTGCTGGTGGCACTGGTGGTGATGGTGGTGCTGGTGGCACGGCCGGTACTGGTGTCGGCGGTGGCGGCACGGGTGCCTCCGGTGCTGGCGGTGCGGGTGGCACCGGTGGTGCAGGCGGGGTGGGTGCCACGGGTACCACTGGCGGCCAGGGTGCTGCCGGCGGCGCGGGTGGTACCGGTGGTGATGGTGGTACCGGTGCCAGCTTGGGTGCAGCCGGCAAGGGTGGTGCGGGTGGCACCGGCGGTCGCGGTGGCGTTGGTGATGTGGGTACCGATAACAGTGGTGCGGCGCCAGGGACTGCCGGTGGTGCTGGTGGTGCTGGCGGTGTCGGCGGCGATGGCGGTGAAGGTGGTGCGGCGGGCCAGGGCACTGGCGGCGGTGGCGTAGGAGCTACCGGTGCTGGTGGTGCAGGCGGCACCGGCGGTGCGGGTGGCGCGGGCGCGATAGGTGCCGCTGTTGCTGACGGCGGGGGCACGGCAGGTAGCCAGGGTGCTGCGGGTGGCACAGGCGGCACCGGCGGTGATGGTGGTACCGGTGGCACCCAGGGAGCGGCCGGTAAGGGTGGTGCCGGCGGTCAGGGCGGCACGGGCAGTGCTGGTGGCGCGGGAGTCGATAACAGTGGTGCGGCGGCAGGCACCGCCGGCGGTGCTGGCGGTAGGGGTGGCGCTGGTGGCACTGGTGGTGCTGGTGGTACGGCCGGCACGGGCATTGGCGGTGGCGGCACGGGTGCCTCCGGTGCTGGCGGTGCGGGTGGTACCGGCGGTGTGGGTGGCGCGGGTGCCGTAGGTGCAACCGGGGCGGTTCCGAGTGCGGCTGGCAACCGGGGTGCTGCCGGTGGCACGGGTGGTACTGGCGGTAACGGCGGTACCGGTGGCAGCACGGGTGCCGCGGGCAAGGGTGGGGCCGGCGGTAAGGGCGGCACCGGTGGTGTTGGTGCCGACGGTGCCGATAGCGCGATTACGGGCACTGCCGGCGGTGTTGGTGGTGCGGGTGGTACCGGCGGCACTGGTGGTGCTGGTGGGGCGTCCGGCACGGGCACTGGCGGTGCCAGCACGGGTGCCTCCGGTGCTGGTGGTGCTGGTGGTACCGGCGGTGCGGGTGGCGCGGGTGCGGTGGGTTCAGCCGGCGTGGGCGCGGGTGCCACAGGCAGCTGGGGCGCCACGGGTGGCAAGGGTGGTACCGGCGGCAATGGTGGAACCGGCATCAGTACTGGTGCTGCTGGTGCTGGTGGTGCCGGCGGTAAGGGCGGCTTCGGTGGTGCTGGGGCGGCAGGCACCGATAACAGTGGTGCGGCAGTGGGCACGGTCGGTGGTGCCGGCGGTAAGGGTGGCACCGGTGGCACAGGTGGTGCTGGTGGTACTGCCGGCACGGGCAATGGCGGTGGCGGAACGGGTGCCTCCGGTGCTGGTGGCGTGGGTGGTACCGGTGGTGCGGGTGGCATCGGGGCCACGGGTGCCACCGGGGTCGGAACGGCTGGCACAGGCAGCAAGGGCGCCGGGGGTGGCACGGGTGGTACCGGCGGTAATGGTGGTACCGGTGGCAGCACGGGTGCTGCCGGTGCTGGTGGCAAGGGTGGTACCGGCGGTCGGGGTGGAGTTGGCGGGACGGGTGCCGACAACAGTGGTGCCACCGCGGGCACTGCCGGTGGTGCCGGTGGTGGAGGCGGCACCGGTGGTGATGGTGGTGCCGGTGGTACGGGCGGCCAGGGCAATGGCGGTGGCGCCACGGGCGCCACCGGTTCCGGTGGCACGGGTGGTACCGGCGGTGTGGGTGGCACCGGCGCCACGGGTGCCGCTGTTGCTAACGGTGCGGGCGACACAGGTACCCAGGGCGCGGCCGGTGGTACGGGCGGTGTCGGCGGCGACGGCGGTACTGGTGGCATCCAGGGCGTGGCCGGTAATGGTGGTGTGGGCGGTAAGGGTGGCACCGGTGGCACCGGTGGTTCCGGGGTGGATAACAGCGGTATCCCACTCCAGGCCGGTGGCGCTGGTGGTGCCGGTGGTACCGGTGGTGCTGGTGGTACCGGTGGTCTAGCAGGGACGGGCAGCCCTGGTGGTTCAGTGGGTGCTGACGGCGTTGGCGGCAAGGGCGGCATCGGTGGCACCGGCGGTGCCGGCGGTGTGGGCAGCGCGGGTACGGACGATGTGGGTGGTGTAGGTGGCTGGGGTGCCGCCGGCGGCACGGGTGGTACCGGCGGTGATGGCGGCACGGGTAGTGCTAAGGGCACGGCCGGTAACGGTGGTGTCGGTGGTAAGGGCGGCGCCGGTGGTGTCGGTGGGTCCGGTACCGATAACAGTGGCGCGGCGGTGGGCACCGCTGGTGGTTCCGGTGGAGCCGGCGGTACAGGTGGTACTGCCGGCGTGGGCGGTCAGCCGGGCGTGGGTAACACGGCCGGTTCGACGGGCGCCGGTGGTATCGCTGGCACCGGTGGCACTGGTGGTGCTGGTGGCTTGGGCGCTACTGGGGCTACCGGCGCGACGTCGGGTGGCAACGGTGGTGACGCTGGCAACGGTGGCACTGGCGGCAGCGGCGGTGCCGGTGGTGATGCGAGTACTGGAGGTACTCGGGGCACTGGCGGCAAGGGCGGCAACGGTGGCGCTGGTGGTGCCGGTGGCGCTGGCATCCTGTACGACGGATCTGGTACGGGCTATGCCGGAGGCAAGGGTGGTAAGGGCGGTAACGCTGGCGGCGGAGGCGCGACCGGAGGCGGAAGCGGTACCGGCGGCACGACAGGTGCGGCTGGCACTGGTGGCACTGGCGGTGCCGGTGGTGTGGGCAGTGATGGCCGCGCGGGCGCGGACGGTGCAACATCGGGTGCTGATGGTGGCTTCGGTAGTGCCGGTGGCACCGGCGGTACTGCTGGCGACGGCGGTGATGCCGGTGCTGGAGGTACTCGGGGTACTGGTGGAGCTGGCGGGAATGGCGGCGCCGGTGGTGCCGGTGGTAACGGAACGCTGTACAACGGCAGCGGTACGGGATATGGCGGCGGCAAGGGTGGCACTGGTGGCAACGCTGGCACCCGTGGTGCTGCCGGTGGCGGTGTCGGTACCGGTGGTGCTGCCGGCGCTGGTGGTGTTGGTGGTACGGGCGGTACTGGCGGTCAAGGGGCGACCGGCAGGGACGCCACTGGCCCTGGTGGCGCCGGCTCCGTCGGTGGTCTAGGGGGCAACGGAGGGATCGGCGGTTCGGGCGTGGCTGGCGGGACCGCTGGTAGGGGTGGTGCGGCTGGCCGCGGGGGTGCTGGCGGTATCGGCGGCGACCTGTTCACCGGCTCTAACCCTGTTGGTGGTGTTGGTGGTCAGGGTGGTAACGCTGGCGAGGGTGGTGACCCCGGCAGTGCGAACGGAGGTTCCTCCAGCTTCAAAGGCTTCCCGTCAGTTGGGGGCACCGGTGGTGCCGGCGGTAATGCGGGTGCCACCGCAGGAACGGCCACCGGTGGTCTCGGTGGTACCGGTGGTGGTGGTGGGTCCACCGGCACCGGCGGAAAAGGTGGCACCGGTGGTGGTGCGACCGGCTCCAATGGCACGATCACTGTCGGCGGCAAGGGCGGTGCCGGCGGGAACCTGTCCGGCGCCGGTGGCAGTGGCGGCTATGCCCAAAGCACCGGCTCGGGCAATGCCATCGCTGGCGCAGGTGGCGACGGTGATGGCAACGGTTACGGCGGTGGTTACGGTGGTGACGGCGGCGATGCCACGAGCAACTCGGGCTCGGCCACCGGTGGCACGGCTGGTAGAGGTGCTGTGGGGTATTACGGCGGCGGCAATGGCGGTAATGGCGGCGACGCAACGAGCTCCTCGGGCGCAGCCACCGCCGGTAACGGTGGCACCGGTGGAGACGGTGGTGCGCCCGGTGGGGGAGGCGACGGCGGCGCCGGCGGTAACGCGTTCACGAACAGCGCTAGCGCCGCGATCGCCGGTAACGGCGGGGTCGGCGGGAACGGCAACGGCAACGGCAACAACAACAGTCAGACCTCTCCCGGCGGCAACGGCGGCAACGGTGGTGACGCCGTCAACGGCCTTACTGGAAGCGCGTTCGCTGGCAAGGGTGGTAATGGCGGCAACGGCTACGGCGGCGGCAACAACGGCGGTGACGGCGGCAACGGCGGAAACGGCGGCTCGGCCACCATGGGTGGCAGTACCTCGGTCGCCGGTGGTACCGGCGGTAACGGCGGCAGTGGTAGTCCGTGGCTGTTTGCGGGGACAGTCGTCACCCGCAGCGGCAATGGCGGAAACGGTGGTGCCGCCTTCATCAGCTCGGGCACCGCAATCGGCGGCGCCGCAGGCAACGCCGGTACCGCCGGGAGCGGTACTTACAGCGGTAACGGCGGCAATGGCGGAAACGCCAGAACCAGCTCAGGCGCCTCGGCCACCGGAGGCATGGGTGGGAACGGCCAAGACAGCAATAAGGGTGGCGGTTACGGCGGTGCTGGGGGCGGCGCGACTGCGGCGAACGGCTCGGGTGTTGCCACGGGTGGTACCGGCGGAAAGGGCGGCAATGGCCTAACGTCTGCCATCGGTGGTACCGGCGGTACCGGCGGATCTGCTACCACTGACTCGGGCACAGCAACCGGCGGCTCGGGTGGTACCGGTGGTAACGGTACCCCCGGCTCTGGCGCCGTTGGCGGCGCTGGCGGCGGCGCTTTCAGCAACACGGGCGCAGCCATCGGTGGTACCGGCGGAGTCGGCGGGCAGGGTCCAGCCGGTGGTACCGGTGGTCAGGGTGGTTCAGCCACAACGGCCGGTACTAGCGCTGCGACGGGTGGCGCTGGCGGGGCTGGCGGCGCCGGCAGTTCCGGTGTTGGCGTCGGCGGTGTTGGCGGCGTCGGCGGGTCCGGGCTAAACGCCGGATCTGGAGACGCGATTGGTGGTAGAGGCGGTGCCGGTGGTGCCTCCTTGATCGGCGGTACGGGTGGTACCGGCGGAGTCGGGGGTACTGGCACCAATGCGTACAGCGGAGAGGCTTTCGGCGGCAGCGGCGGCACCGGTGGCGCCGCACTGTTTGGCAACGCCAACGGAGGTAACGGCGGTAAGGGCGGAGACGCAATAGCTGCGACGTCCGGCAACGCGACCGGCGGAACAGGAGGTCCTGGCGGCGCTAAGAGTGGCACCGGTACCACCGGTGCGACTGGAGCCACCGGCACCGCGTCTCCCTAAACTGTCGACCAGGATGTCCGGGTGTCGAACCGGGCGTATCGCTCGGGCGCTGTCGTGATGTCTGTCGAGGCTTTCCCATATCGTGCGGTTGTCGATAGAGTCGAGCTATCGGACACATAAGAAGGGGCAACGTGCCTTTCTTGAGTCGCGGTGCTCGGGTGGGGGCTGCGGCGGTGGCACTTGGACTGTCGATCGCCGGGCCGCAAGCTGTGGGTGTCGCTACAGCGGGGCCCTCGGACGGCGAAACGTCATCGACGGGCCACGCTGATTCATCGGCAAATACGCCCAAGAGTCGTTCCGCGCGGGGAGTCGCCGCCGACCGCGGTGTCGCAGCTCGGCAGCGCGTGCAGGCGACTCGGGCGCCCGCGGGCAGGGACGCGAGGGTAGCCGTTCCCTCGGCGGCGCCGTTGAACCCGTCGACCGAGGGCGGTGGGCCGAAGCTCCGCGTGCGGCCGGGCCCGCCCATTTCGGCGGCCGCCAGTGCTACCCCGACGGCGATGCCCACAGCGGCAGCCACCCGTTCGGCCGAATCCGTTACCGCACCCGCACCGATCGCCGCGGCAACTGCCACGACGTTAGCGAGCGCCGCTGCAGTTACCGGCGATCCATTGGCGGCCATTACTGACTGGGTGGCCGGGCTGCCTGCCAGCCCGGTCAAATCGCTCATCGAGGGCGGGTTGCTGCTGGCCCGCCGCCTCCTCTTCAACCGCGAGCCCGACGTGCACCCTGTACAGACATTCGTCCTGACCAACGGCCAGATCTGGGGCGCCATCGGGGCCACCGATCCGGAGGGCGACGGGATTACCTACCGCGTCGCGAGTGCCCCACAGTTCGGCACGGTGAGCATCGACAGCGGCGGCGGATACACCTATACGCCGGGAACGGGCTTCACAGGAACCGATTCCTTCACCGTCACCGCGAACGACCACGGATTGCACATCAACCTCCTCGACCTGTTCAGCGCAGGCACCGAGACAGTCGTGAACGTTGATCGGTCCGTGGCGGCCCCGCCCGGTTCGGTGATCGACAACTTCAATGGATCTGCGGGTTCATTGCCCGACCAGTCGATCTGGGGTAACAACGTCGGCCCTTACCTCGACGCCGGACTGCAGACCTACACGACATCGCCAGACAACGTGCGTCTCGACGGGCAGGGCCACCTGGTCATTCAGGCGCGGAAGACGCAGGACGGGTACACCTCTGCCCGGTTGGTCACGCAAGGCAAATTGGACATGGATTACGGAACGCTCGTCGCGCGTATCAAAATGCCTGCGGGGCAGGGTATCTGGCCGTCTTTCTGGATGTTAGGAACGGGCTACCAGCCGGTGCCGGGAAATGACGGATGGCCGGACGTTGGCGAGATCGACATCATGGAGCTTGTCAATACCGGCAACACCTATTACGTGACACTGCACGGGCCGCAGAGCACTCCGAACGGTACGACCGACTACTACGGCGGCACCGAGAGTGGCAACGTCGTCGGCAACCAAGGGCCGATCAACGACCTCACTGCCGACTATCACGACTACTGGGTCAAGAGACGGCCCAACGAGATCATCATCGGCGTTGACGACCAGACGCTGGGGGTGTTTACCCCGCAATCCCTGCCGCTAGGCGCACAGTGGGTTTTCAACGCTCCGATGTTCGCGATTCTGCAGATCTCGGTAGGTGGTCCCTGGCCCGGCCCGCCGGACTCCACCACGCCTTGGCCCGCCACGATGTTGGTCGATTCGTTCCGCTACACGCCGTACAGCTGAGCTACGGCCCCATGATGGCCAGACCCCAATTGAGGTGGGCGCTCCAGACTGAGGCGATGCGCCCGCCCTGGACCGCGGGTTTGGGATCGGACACCGGACCGCCGGCCGAACGCATCTGGGCAACAGTGAAATCCAGATCCGGACTCCACAGAGCGAGGCCGATCAGGGCCGGATCCGAACCGCTGGACACCACTTCGATGAAGGCCTCACCGACGCGGTAGAACGCCATCTCCGGGCCCTGCGGCCCGCGCGGGTGGAAGCGCCGGCGCGGTTGAGTACCTAATACGGCATTGAGCGAGTCGATCGCCCCATCCAAATCCCTTACGGTGTAGACGACGTGGTCGATATGGGTCACTCCACATGGTTGGGCGGATCCGTCCGTCGCCGCCCGAACCAGAGTCTCGATCCCGAGCGCTGACGGGTCGGAATACAGTTCATCGAATCCCCAAGCCCGTTCTCCGGTAAATGAACAGCGCACCTGACCTATCTGGACAGCATCGTCTTCGACGGTGAAACCGATTGCCGTCCAGGCGCATTCGTCCCCCGGTGCCCCAAGCCAAGTAAGTACTGTCACTGCGAGCGCATCGCCCGCAGCTTGTCGGCGATCTCGATCGCGTCGTTCTCGCCGATGTCATCGGAGTGCCGGTACGGCCGGGCCGCCACCATGTAGAGGAGTCCGGTACCGAGGACGATGACGAGCCCGAGTGCCACCACCCACCTGTCGATGAAGGTTTCAGTTCCCGGCGGCGGCTTGATCAGCAGGATCATCGCGATCACCCCGTAGGTCAGGGCCCCTGCGTTGACGAGCATCCCCCATTTGCCCAGGTTCCAATCGCCCGCCGGGTGCCAGCCTTTGAGTCGCTGCCGCAATGCGGCCAGGACTACCGCCTGGAACGCGATGTAGATGCCGAGCACTGCGAAAGCCGTGATGCGTGGCAGCTGATTGGGATTCGTGAAGACATACACGCAGATGAAAATCGGGATGACGCAGGCCACCAGCAAGGCATTCGCCGGAACCGAGTGCCGTTGAGACATTTTCGACAGCCAACGACTCCCGGGGAGCATTCGGTCGCGGGCAAACGCATAGAGCAAACGGCTGCCCGCCGCCTGCAGCGACAACACGCACGACACGAATGCCGTGATCGCGATACACAAAAAGATCTTGCAGCCGACCTGGCCTAGTGAACTCTCCAGGATGCTCGGAATCGGGTCCGGGTCGTTCCCATTGACGATGTCCTGCAGATTGGGCGCCGCCAACACGTAACCGGCATAAGACATCAGCCCGGAGACCCCGCCCACCAGAATTGTCAGCATCATCGCCTTTGGAATCCGGGTGGTCGGATCCGATACCTCTTCGGCGACATCACCGCACGCCTCGAAACCGTAGAACAAGAACAGGCCGGATAGGGCGGCACCCAGGAAGGTAATGAAGTACGGGGTGTCTCCACCGGCGCCCATGGAGTCGAAGAACACCGAGAACGAGTTGGCCCGCTTGCAGAACAGCAGGAACAACCCCAGCGCGATCACGCCGATGAGTTCGGCGGCGAGGCCGATCTTCGCGATCCGGGCCAACATCTGAGTACCGGTGAAATTGATCCCAAGAGCAAGCAGCAATAGTCCTACGGCAGTGAGTAATTGGACCGTATCGGTGGATTCGATACCGAACAATGCGGCAACGAAATGCCCGCCGAACTCGGCCACCGCAGTGACCGTGATGATCACCGCCCACAGATATACCCAGGACACCAGCCAGGCGAATTTGCGACCCCAGAGCCGACGGGTCCAGGGATAGATACCGCCGGCGATCGGGTATTGCGAAACCACCTCACCGAAAACCAGCGCAACCAGGAACTGGCCGGCCCCGACGATGAACAGCCACCAGATCGACGGTGGCCCACCGATTGTCAGGCTGTAGGCGAATAGCGAGTACACACCGACCAGCGGTGACAGGTAGGTGAACCCGAGCGCCATGTTGGACCACAGGCTCATCGACCGGTGAAAGTCCTGACCGCTGTAGCCGAGTGCTTCAAGGTGAGCGTGGTCTTGACCAAATCCTTGTTGTGACTCTTGACCATTCGACATGAGGCCCTCCATCCCGTGCGTGCCGACGTCAATTCTGACCAGGTCTGATGGCAAATTGCTGCGGAATCGGCCCATCTCCGCGTGCGCGGCGTGCGATTGTGGGCCATGGCCCAAGCTACGCAGCAACCGGTTCCGCCAGCCCGCACGGTGCTAGGCCATCCCATCGGTCTGGCGAACCTGTTCGGCGTGGAACTGTGGGAGCGGTTCTCCTACTACGGGATGCTCACCATCCTCGGCTACTACCTCTACTACACGGTCACCGACGGTGGCCTGGGACTGCCGAAGTCGACCGCCACCGGCATCATCGGCGCATACGGCGGCCTCGTCTACCTATCCTCGGTGCTGGGTGGCTGGTTGGCGGACCGGCTGCTCGGAATGGAACGCACCGTCTTCTATGGCGGCGTCGTCGTCATGCTCGGGCACATTGCGCTGGCGGTGCTCCCGGGACTGAGCGGAGTGGCCGTCGGCCTGGTGTTCATCGCGCTGGGTTCAGGGGCACTCAAGGCCAACGCGTCATCGCTGCTCGGAACCCTCTACGACGAGGGTGACCCGCGTCGAGATGGTGGCTTCACCCTGTTCTATCTCGGCATCAACATCGGCGCCTTCACCGGTCCGCTGATCACGGGTCTGTTGCAGACGCACGTGGGGTTCCACTTCGGGTTCGGGGCCGCTGCGATCGGCATGGCATTGGGACTCACCCAGTACGTCATGTTCAGGCGCAATCTCGGCGCGCATGGCCGAACCGTACCAAACCCGCTGCCGCGCAGCGCTATTCCCAAGGTGACCGGAATAGCCGTTGCCGTCGTGGTCGCCGTCGTGGCGGCGTTCGCCACCGGTGTGGTGAAGCTGGCCAACCTCTCGCAAGTCACCACCGGCATCATCATCGCTGCGTCGGTCGCCTACTTCGTTGTGATGCTCCGCAGCCCCAGAGTCGACGCCCTCGAACGCACTCGAGTGCGCGCGTTCATTCCGTTGTTCATCGCGAATGCTGTGTTCTGGTCGCTGTTCCAGCAAATCTTCACAGTGCTCGCGGTGTACTCCGACGAGCGAATGAACTGGTCGATCTTCGGGTGGACCGCGCCGTCAAGCTGGATCGGGTCGATCGAACCGATCTGGATCATCACCCTGTCGCCGTTGTTCGCGATGATGTGGACCAAGCTGGGTCGGCGCGCACCGACAACGCCGCGGAAATTCGCCTACGGCGTCATCGGTATGGGCTTGGCGTTCATGTTGTTCCTGACGATGGCCGGCACCTCCGGTCGCAGCGTCCCGGCTCTTGTCGTGGTCGGCTTCATGGGTGTCTTTGCCGTCTCGGAACTGCTGTTGTCGCCAATCGGGCTATCGGTTACGACGCAGCTTGCGCCGAACGCGTTTCGGTCGCAGATGATGGCGTTGTACTTCTTCTCGGTTGGTCTCGGGACATCGATGTCAGGCGTATTGGCCCGCTACTACGACCATGATCACGAGGTGGCCTACTTCGGCATCATCGGCGCTGTCGCCGTCGTTGTCGGCCTCGTGGTGTGGGTCTTGGCACCTCGGATCAGCCGACTGATGGAAGGTGTGCACTAGGCTAGTGCGGTCCCTTAAGACGTCACAGATGCTGTGACGTGGGCCCAGGAATTGTTGGCGTAGCCGCGTGGATTCCACAGTGAAGCCGGCGATTCTGGGTGGGTGACGCCGGTGTCATCCCAGGCCCGGGCGATCACCTGTATGGGTCCTGGTTCGACATCTACGGTCACCGACCACATCCGCCAAGTCCATGGGTTGACCGCGGGCTCCAAGTGGGCTTGCTGCCATGCACGACCCTCATCGAGAGAAACGTCAACACGGCTGATGTCTCGACCGTCGCCGGCCAGAGCCCACCCGCGGATGGTCAGCGGGCCTGCGGAAATCTCGGCGTGATCAGCGGGCACCAAGATGTCGCAGTTGAGTGGCAGCGACGACATTGAGATACCCTCGCCCGGCAGTACGGCGTCGGGGTCCGATTCTGGCGGAAGGATCCGATAGTCGAGCGCCTGGAAATAGTTCTCCGACGGTTCAGGCTGCACCGTGATGGCGCTCACCCATTTCACGCTGCGGGCGCCGATATAGCCTGGCACCACCACCCGTACCGGCCCGCCGTGGACGCGGGGTAGCGGTTGACCGTTCATTTCCCACGCCAACAGCACTTCTGACGACATGGCCTTGCTCAGCGGGATCGAACTGCCATAGGACTGAACGGGCCGGGCCTCCTGCGCCACGTCGGGCGCGGCGAATGCGACATGCAGGCCCTCGTGGTGGTGAACTCCTGCCGCGTCGAGGACGTCGGCCAGCCTGACTCCACGCCATTCGGCGGTCGAGATCGCCCCGTGGGCCCACGGCTCTTTGCCTGGTATCGCGCGCACCTGTAACAGTTCGGCACGCCGATTGCCGGCGCAGGCAAGGGTGGCCACCACGGAGTCGGCGTTGAACTGCTTGGTCAGTTGGTCGTAGGTCAGGCTGAGCGGCTTGTCCACCAGGCCATCGACGGTCAGCTGCCAGTCGCGGGGGGTGATGTCGGGAAAGGGGCCGTGATTGCGCATGTAGAAAGCGTCGAGCGCGGTGATCTCAGCCTCCGCTAACACGTGGGCGGGCGGCTCCGCATTGAACGGTGACTCGTTGCGCACGATCATGTCGCCGCGCTTATCCCACATCAGGTCTCTCCTTCGATCGGAGCTTCTTGCTCAGCTGTGAACTTCGACATTGTCTCAGCCCCCGCGCAGGTACACCGTGGTGGTGTGGGTGAAGAACTCGCGGGCCGCACCGCCCTGTTCCTTCGGCCCGAGGCCGCTTTTCTTTGCACCGCCGAACGGGACATGCGGATCTGCCCCGGCAGACTCGGAATTGATGTGCAGTACACCAACATCGAGATGATCAACGGCGGTTAGCACTCGGGTCACATCTTGAGTGAAAACCGCCGCAGACAGACCGAACTCGCTGTCGTTGGCCAGGGTGAACGCTTCGTCGGCATCGGCGGCTCGCCGCACAGCCAGCACCGGCCCGAAGAGTTCCTCGGTCCACATATCGGCCGCACCGGATAGTTCGACGATCGTCGGGGCTACGAAATACCCTTCGGCCAAGGGTCCGTCGGAGTACGTCGTACCGCCGGCTAACAAGACGGCGCCCTGACTGGCGGCTATATCGACGCCTGATTGGATGCTCGCCCGCGCCGATTCGGTTATCACAGGCCCCATTTGGGTGTGGTCATCAGTTGGATCGCCCACCGTCAAAGCACCTGCACGCCTGGTCAGTTCATCCAGGAACCGATCGGCGATACCGGCCGTCACGATCAAACGCGATGTCGCGGTGCACTTCTGGCCGGTGGACCGGAATGCCCCCAGCATCACCTGGTCGACGGCGAGACTGAAGTCAGCATCGTCGAGAACGACGGCGGCGTTCTTACCGCCCATCTCTGCCTGCACCGGCACTCCACGGGCGGCAGCAGCAGAGCCGATCCGACGGCCCACTCCCGTCGAACCCGTGAAAGTAATCGCGTCAATGTCAGGATGGTCGACCAGTTCGCGCCCCAGAGATGGGCCTCCGATCACCAGGTTCAGCACCCCGGGCGGTAGGCCCGCGTCAGCCAGGGCCGACGCCAGACGCGTCGCCAGCAATGGCACTGTATTGGCCGGCTTCCACACGGCGGTATTGCCGAACACCAACGCGGGTGCGATCTTCCACGCCGGTATGGCGATCGGGAAGTTGAACGGTGTGATGACCCCGATGACGCCGATCGGCCTGCGGGTAACCAGGATCTGCTCACCGGCTCGCGGTGAGGCAAAAATTTCCCCGCTCGGTCGGTCGCCTTCGTTCCCGTAGTAGCGCAGAATCTGCGCAGCACGCAGAACCTCGCCGACGCCCTCGGCCCTGGTCTTGCCCTCCTCGGTCGCGAGCTCGAGACCCCACTCGGCGGCGCTTCGTTCCACGATGGCCGCCGCGGATATCAGGATGGCGCCCCGCTGGTGGATCGGTGTGGCAGACCACCCGCGCAGAGCTGCGCGAGCCGAACCGACCGCTTCGCATAGCTCAGCGACGGTGGCTGAATTCCCTTCGGCAACAACAATACTCGGCTTCGCGGGGTTGATGCTCTGTAGCGGATCGCCACCGCCCGCCAGCCATTCGCCGGCGATCAGGTGGCGCACCTGGGTCATCTCAGCGGAACGCTGCCTGTCCGGTGAGGGCCTTG
Organism: Mycobacterium sp.; assembly: GCA_965279745.1. Lineage (GTDB taxonomy): Bacteria > Actinomycetota > Actinomycetes > Mycobacteriales > Mycobacteriaceae > Mycobacterium. The sequence goes on along the minus strand of OZ257262.1, from coordinate 2,850,619 downwards.
CCGATGCTCAGCATGTGCATCTCGGAAGTGCCTTCGTAGGTGAGGACCGATTCCAGGTTATTGGCATGACGCAGTGGCGAGTATTCCAGGGTGATCCCGCTGCCGCCCAGCAATGTCCGGCACTCCCGCGCGATGGCTATCGCCTCCCGCACATTGTTCAGCTTGCCCAGGCTCACTTGTTCGGGCCGGATCTCGCCGGCGTCCTTGATGCGACCGAGTTGAATTGCCAGGAGCATGCCCTTGCCGAGTTCCAGGGTCATGTTTGCCAACTTCTCCTGGGTGAGCTGGAAAGCCGACAACGGACGGTCGAACACCTCTCGTGCCTGGGTGTAGGCGATGGTGGTCTCCAAGCTGTCGCGGGCTGCACCCAACGCGCCGAACACAATTCCGAACCGCGCTTCACTGAGACAGGACAACGGCCCGCCTAGACCTTCAGCTTTCGGCAGTTGTGCGGACGCGGGCAAGCGAACGTTATCCAGCACCAGTTCGGAGGTCACTGACGCCCGCAGCGACAGCTTCTTGTGGATGACGTTGGCGGTGAAACCTGGTGTACCGGTGGGAACCAGGAAGCCCCGGATGCCGTCATCGGTCTGCGCCCATACCGTGGCGACATCCGCGAGATTCCCGTTCGTGATCCACATCTTGGTGCCATTGAGAACCCAGTCGCTGCCATCGCGGCGGGCCCGAGTGCGCATGCCACCTGGATTGGATCCGAAATCCGGCTCGGTCAGTCCGAAGCAGCCGATCGCTTCCCCGGCGGCCAGTTGAGGCAGCCACTCGTCCTTCTGTTCGTCTGATCCCCAGCGGTAGATCGAGAACATCGACAATGACCCCTGTACCGAGACGAAACTCCGGAAGCCGCTGTCCCCAGCCTCCAATTCCAGGCAGGCAAGCCCGTAGCTGACGGCGTTGGTGCCCGCGCAGCCGTAACCTTCCAGGTGCATGCCGAGAAGGCCGAGTGCCCCGAACTCCTTGGCCAGTTCTTTTGGTAGAGAGCCGGATTCGAACCAATCTTCGATGTTGGGCCGAAGCGTGGAGTCAACGAACTTCCGCACGGTGGCGGCGATATCGCGTTCGTCGTCGTCGAGAAGGCGATCGACGCCGAACAAATCTAGCGGGGCGGTCACGCGTGTCCCCTCTTCCTTAGCCGATCCGGATGAGCTTCTTATTGATGAATTCTTCGATGCCATATGGGCTGAGTTCACGGCCGAAGCCGGAACGCTTGATGCCGCCGAACGGAAGCTCGACGCCGTCGGCGCCGACACAGTTGACGTAGACCATGCCCGCATCGATCTTGTCGGCAATCCGCTTGGCCTGCTCCGCATCGGTGGTGAAAACGTAGGAGCCCAAACCAAACGCCGAGTCGTTGGCCATCTCCACGGCCTCGTCCTCTGAGCTGGCCTTGTAGATGCTGGCTACCGGGCCGAACAGCTCTTCGCGGTACGACGGCGAATCAGGTGAGACGTCTGTCAACACGCACGGCGGGAAGTAGGCGCCCTTCCGTTCACCCGCGGCGACCAGTGTGGCGCCGTCTGCAACCGCCTGGTCTACTTGCTTGCCGAGGTTCTCTGCGGCCATCTCCGAGGACAGCGGTGAATAGCCTTCGGCGAGTTCATGAACCTTGGCGGTGAACTTCGCGACGAAGTCGTCGTAGAGGTGGTCGAGCACGATGAAGCGCTTCGCGGCGTTGCAGGCCTGGCCGGCGTTGTCGTAGCGACCGGTGATGGCGGCATCGACTGTCGCGTCCATGTCATCGGTGCTCAGCAAGATGAACGGGTCTGACCCGCCGAGTTCCAGCACCACCTTCTTGAGATTCCGGCCGGCGATCTCCGCCACCGCGGCACCGGCCCGCTCGGAACCGGTAAGCGAAACACCCTGCACCCGAGGATCCGCGATCACATCGGCGATCTGCTCGTTGGTCGCATAGATGTTGACGTAGGCCCCCTTCGGGTAGCCGGCGTCATGGAAGATTTCTTCGATCGCTGCGGCCGACTCCGGGCACTGCGGTGCGTGCTTGAGCAGGATCGTGTTACCCAGGGTCAGATTGGGACCGGCAAACCGGGCGACCTGGTAGTACGGGAAGTTCCACGGCATGATCCCGAGCAGCACGCCGATCGCGGTGCGCTTGATGACCGCGCTGCCTTCGCCGGCGAGCAGCGTGACGTTTTCGTCGGCAAGGAACTTCTCGGCGTTGTCGGCGTAGTACTCGAAGATCGCCGCACTGAAGTCAACCTCGCCGAGGGATTCCTCGATTGACTTGCCCATTTCCCGCTTGATGATCTCTGCGAGCTTGTCGCGCCGCTCGGTGTGCAGTTCTGCGACGCGCCTGATCAGGGCGGCCCGCTCGGCCACCGTGGAGGACTTGGACCACTCGCGGTAGGCCTGGTCGGCATCATCAACCGCTTGCTTGATCTGCGCGTCGGTTGCGGTCGGATATTCCTGAACTACTTCCCCAGTTGCGGGGTCGACCACTGCGTACAAGCTCATATCCAGTCCTCGATCGTTGATGGTGCGGGTCTAGTGGTGTAAAACCTACCGAAGTTACCTGCGGGATGTTGACGGGTTGATGAACCGGTTTGGAGCCCAATTCCGGGCTCTGCGGACGTGCAATCGTCCCGCTTTGGTGGAAGATGAGGCATGGCGAAATTCGGCAAGAAGCGGCCGCACGACGATGGCGACGAAGCCGACGATTCGGTGTCGGTGAACCAGCGGGTGCGGGTGTTTGTTGACACCGACGCCGAAAGACGCGGGTTGGTGATGGAAGACTTCGGCGACCTGGCCGGTCGCGGTGTCGATGTCTTCGACAGCCACTTCGCCGACCCGGCGCGCCGGTGGGCCGTACTGCTCGACGATGGCACCCTGGTTTTCGTCGACAGTCACCAGGTAGCTCCGGAATAGCCGCCCCTAGAAAAGCCTGCGGCGTTTGGTGGTTTGCTGCCGGGAGGCGTACGGCCAAGGGTTGTTCCGCTCCGGCACTGAACTTGCCCTCGCCTGCTTGAGTTGCATCCTCAGGTGTTGCCTAAGGTCGTGTAGCTCCGGGTCGTCCCAGCGGTTCTGTGCCTCGATGGGGTCCGTGGTCAGGTCGTAGAGCTCCCACTGGTCATCGAGTGGACTCGTTCGGTATGCGTCACCGTGGGCGTTTGCGGCGAGGTGCCGCACCCCCGGTTCGGTCCAGGTCGCCGGGTCGTCGAAGGTGCGGACCAGCTTCCAGAGGTGCTCGTCGACTTTGAGCACCAATGCCTCGAAGTTTGACGCGGTGTGAGCAGGGATTCGGATCCGCAGTGGTGCAGGTGGATTCGCCGTTCGTTTGAGGAGTCGGCCCAATCCTGAGGCGCCGGAATCTCCCTCGAGCATGTTGTCCCGGGTCATGATGTAGACGGCCCGGCCGTCGTCTTGTGTGGCCCCATCAACGACGGGCATCAGGTTCTGGCCCGGCAGCGGATGCACTTCTGAGAATGTCTCGGCCAGCGTCGCGGCGGCAGACTCCACGTCGACGCCGGCCGCGCCGAGAAGTGTCGGGACCAAATCGACATGTGACGTCGGCGCTGTGATGACCCTCGGCTGGGTAGCCTGCTCGCCGATCCGGGCGATCACCAGCGGTACCCGGGTGGCTTCGTCATACAGGTTGAACCACTTCTGATGCAGACCGCCGTGGGCGCCGAGCAGGTCCCCGTGATCGGCAGTTCGCACCAACACAGCGTTGTCAGATCCACCCTCGGTGACCGCGCGGCGGACCCGGTCGATCGGGCCGTCGACTTCGGCATGAAGTCGGTAGTAGAGGTCCCGGTATTCCTGCGCCTTGCGGTCGTAGATGCTCTGAATCGCCGGCGCGGGACCGTAGCCCGAGTAGTAGGCCTCCCTGAAAGCAATCTGGGCCGCTGGCTTAGTCCGCAGATCCTCATCCGCGGTGGGGGCCGCGGGTATCGACGGTGGGTCCAGCGGTGACGGCTTCAGCGGACTTCGCACTGCCCAACTCGGGAACAGCACGATGTCATGCGGGTTGACGAAACTGGCTACGAGCAGGAACGGCCGCAGTGCCGAAAGTTCACCGGCCTGCCTGCGGGCGTAGCGATCGGTCAGCCACGCCACTACCCGATCAGCGATCAACGGGTCACGACGTACACCGCTGTTGGCGAGAGCCGCCCCGTGTGGCTCCGGCCCTACCCAACCTGAAAAGCCGTAGGGACTCAGCGGGTCGGCGTCGAGATAGCGCTGCACTGCCTCCGGGTCAACGACACCCTTGTCGTCGTTGGTGGCCAGCGGGCCGTCGGTGTCGTGGTCGTGCAGATCTGCGTGCGATATGTGCCATTTGCCGTCGTAGTGGGTGTCATAGCCGGCGGCCTGGAACCAGTTGCCGAGCGTGGGCACCTCACCTTCGCGGAGCCACCGCATCCTGGAATCATCGAAGGCCTTGCCGATCCCGTCGGTCTGGGTGACCCCGTGCAGATCGGGAAACTGCCCGGTAAAGATCGTCGGCCGGCTCGGCACGCAGGCCAGTGAGCCGGTGTAGTGATGGGCGAAGCTAACCCCGTGGTCCTCGAACCACTTCCGGCCGGTCAATATCCGCTCACGCCAGGCGAGGACGTCGTCCGCCTCATAGGGCGGGATTGCTCGTTCCTCGTCGGTCATCACGATGATGATGTCGGGTTGGTCAGCCACCGAATCTCTCCATTCGTTTCGCGAGTCCAGCGAGTAGCGCCTCGGATTCCTTGACGATCAGTCGACAGGCCGCGCGTTCGGCCAGATGCTGAAGCGGATTCGAACCGATCTCGACCGTGCTCGTCAGGCTGACCGTCGTCAGTGGGCGGGCAGCGTCGCCTGACTGTGCGAGCTGCCAGCAGTTATGCACCCGGCGTAGCTGACGGGGCAGGCCCTCAACGTCGTAGCCGAGCAGATGTGGCGGGTCGAATTCCGTGATCCGTTCCACTACCGTGTTCCGACCGACCTGGACACGGCGTGCTGTCCCAATCGCGCCGCCGCCGGAACCCTGCTCCAGGAGGCAGGAATGGTCGACGTTCTTCGCCCAAGAGCCTAATGAGCCGAAATCGGCGAGTACTTCCCAAATTGCCTGGGGCTTGGCCGCGATGGTCCGGCTTCGACGGATGCTGGCCATTCCATCAGGATAGGTGCTGCCCTTGCCAGGGGTTGTAATCAGCGCCAGGGGTTGTAATCAGCAATGAGCGCTTCCTGCGGCGGCCGCTGTCCTTCCGGCACATGCTCCAAGTTGATGCGGATCCGGAACCAGACCGAACTCCTGCCGCGCATTCCGTCAACCAGAATGTCAGTGGGTTGCAACAACTTCTGCACGTCGGGATAGCGCGTCTTCCAGGTGTCGAGCGCAGCCATCGCCTCTTCGCGGGTCTTAGTCCGGGCTATCTCGATCAGCGGTTTGGTTCCCTTTGGAGCCTTCTCCGCCGGGCCGAGTTCCTCAGCCAACCGCAGCAACCCGTCTAACGATCCGGCGGTGTCGTCTATCGATTCCCAGGGGTCGCCGCGTTCGGCGAACCTCGACGGCGCTGTCGCCAATGTCCACGCCGCCGGATCGCAGCCGGGGACCTCGTCCCAACTCAGCGGCATCGACACGCGGGCGTCAGGAGTGGCGCGAACCGAATAGGCCGAGGCGACGGTCCGGTCCTTGGCGTTCTGATTGAAGTCGACGAACACGCCGTGGCGTTGTTCCTTCCACCATTGGCTGGTGGCGAGTCCCGGGGCCCGGCGTTCGACTTCACGAGCGACGGTTTCGGCCGCGAGCCTCGCTTGCCGAAACGTCCAATTCGGCTCGATGCGGGCGTAGACGTGGAAGCCCTTTGACCCCGACGTCTTCGGCCAGGCCGTCAGGCCATGATCTTCGAGCACCTCTCGGGCGACTTGGGCGACGTCGACGATCTGTTCCCAGACGACACCGGGCATCGGGTCCAGGTCCACCCGCAGTTCGTCGGGGTGGTCGAGGTCGTCGGCTTGCACGGGATGCGGATTGAGATCAACGCACCCGAGGTTGACTGCCCACACCAGACCCGCAGCGTCGTTGATGACCGCTTCCTTGGCGGAGGTGCCCCGTGCGTAACGAAGTTCGGCGACGTCCACCCACTCCGGACGCTTCTCGGGTGCCCGCTTCTGAAAGATTGCTTCTGCAGTGATGCCCTTGACGAAGCGCTTGAGGATCATCGGGCGACCGGCGACTCCGCGCACTGCCCCGGCGGCAACAGCCAGGTAGTAGTCGATCAGGTCACCTTTGGTCACGGGTGGATGGCCGTCGGTAGCGGGGAAGACCACCTTGTCCGGATTGGTGACGGTGACCTGCCGGCCGTCCACCTCCAGCGTCATACCGCCCATTTTCGCCAATCGACCGCTGCGGTGTCACATAGGGTTAACACATGTCCAATTTTTTCGACCTGCCCGCCCAGGCACTCGCTAAGGCCCAACAGCTCGCCGATCGCGGGTCGTCTGAATTGCATTACCTGCGCAAGATGTTCGAGGCGGGTGCTTTCCGGATTGAGCCGCCGCAGAATATGGCGAGCATGGTCGCCGATATCCGGCGCTGGGGCGAGATCGGCATGTTGCCTGCCATCAACGCCCGGCGGACCCCAGACGGGGTGGCGGTCATCGATGACGAGGGCCAACTCACCTTCGCCGAACTCGATCAGGCGGTCCACGCGGTCGCCAACGGTCTGATCGCGATGGGAGTCAAGGGCGGGGACGGTGTCGCGATCCTGGCTCGTAACCACCGCTGGTTCCTGATCGCAAACTTCGGCGCGGCGCGGGTGGGCGCGCGCATCATCTTGCTCAATACCGAATTCTCCGGCCCGCAGATCAGGGACGTCTCCGAGCGCGAGGGCGCCAGGGTCATCATCTACGACGACGAGTACACCGATGCGGTGAAGCTGGCCGAGCCCGCACTGGGGAAGATCCGGGCGCTCAGCGTCAACCCGGATAAGCCGAAACCGTCCGGGAGCACTGATGAGACCCTGGCCGATCTGATCGCCCGCAGCAGCAAGGAACCCGCGCCCAAGGTCACCAAGCACTCGTCGGTCATCATCTTGACCAGCGGCACAACCGGAACACCCAAGGGTGCGAACCGAAAGACGCCGGCCACCCTCGCGCCGATCGGCGGCATCCTGTCTCATGTGCCGTTCAGGTCCGGCGAGGTCACGGCTTTGCCGTCGCCGATGTTCCACGCCCTGGGATACCTGCACTCGACCCTTGCCTCGATCCTGGGTTCGACGCTGGTGTTGCGGCGCAGGTTCAAGCCGGCGACGGTCCTTGAGGACGTGCCGAAGTACGGGGTCAGCGCAATCGTCGTCGTTCCGGTGATGCTGTCGCGGATGCTCGATGCGTTGGAGCAGATGGACCCCAAGCCCGACTTGTCTTCGCTGCGAATCATTTTCGCCTCCGGCTCCCAGTTGGGCGCTGAACTTGCGACTCGCACGATGAAGGACATCGGCCCGGTCGTCTACAACCTCTACGGATCGACTGAGATCGCGTTCGCCAGCATCGCCCGTCCCGAGGATCTGCAGAAGAACCCGGCCACGGTGGGTCCGGTGGTCAAGGGTGTGAAGGTCAAGATCGTCGATGACAACGGCGATGAAGTGCAGCAGGGTGAAGTGGGCCGAATCTTCGTCGGAAACAGCATGCCGTTCGAGGGTTACACCGGCGGCGGTGGAAAGCAGATCATCGATGGCCTGATGTCCTCCGGTGATGTCGGGTACTTCGACCATCACGGTCTGTTGTACGTCAGTGGCCGTGACGACGAGATGATCGTCTCCGGCGGGGAGAACGTATTTCCCGCCGAGGTGGAGGACCTCATCAGCGGCCACCCGGACGTCATTGAAGCGACGGCACTTGGTGTCGACGATGACGATTTCGGACAGCGGTTACGCGCGTTTGTTGTGCTGCGCGCGAACACCGAAACTGGCGAAGACGAGATCAAAGAGTATGTGCGCGAACACCTTGCGCGTTACAAGGTGCCGCGCGAGGTGGTATTCCTACAGGAGTTGCCCCGCAACCCGACGGGCAAGATCCTCAAGCGCGAGTTGCGCGAAATCCCTTAGGGGTCGCGGGGGAGGCCCAACAACCGCTCGGCGATGATGTTCAGCTGAACTTCAGAGGTGCCGCCGTAGATCGTCGTCGAGCGACTCGCCAGCAGGTACTCCGCCCACTTGCCTTGCGGAGAGTTGGCATCGCCGATTGCGCCGTCGCTGCCGAACGACGCCACCGCGAACTCGGCATACCCCTGCCCTGTCCGCATCGACAACAGCTTTGAGATCGCGGCCGACGGCATCGCGTCGCCGCCCGCCAAAGTCAGCAGGGTGGAGCGCAGGTTCAACAGCTTGGCGGCGTGGCCTTCGGCAATCAGCTCGCCCGCCCGGTGATATCCGATCTGATCGAACTGCCCGTCGCCGACGAACTCGACGAATCGGTCCAGGGTGGCCAGGAACCCGGGCTCACTGCTCCCGATCGACACCCGTTCTGCGGTCAGGGTGTTACGGCTGACCTCCCAGCCGCGATTGACCTCGCCGAGCACCAACTCGTCGGGGACGAAGACGTCGTCAATGAAGACCGTGTTGAACATGGCGTTGCCGGTCAGCTCACGAAGGGGTTTGACCTCAACGCCTTCACTTTCCATGTCGAGCAGGAAGTAGCTGATGCCAGCGTGTTTCGGCGCGCTCGGATCTGTTCGGGCCAACAAGGCACCCCATTTGGAAAACTGAGCGCCGGTGGTCCAGATCTTTTGACCGGTAATCCGCCAACCGCCGTCGACTTTGGTGGCCTTGGTCGTCAGTCCAGCTAGATCCGAGCCGGCACCCGGCTCGGAAAACAGCTGGCACCAGATCAATTCACCGCGAAACGTCGGCGGCAGGAAGCGCTGCTTTTGATCTTCGGTGCCGAATGCGACGATCGATGGAATCAGCCAGGCCGCGATACCCATCTGCGGTCGCTTCACCTGGCCGGTGCTGAACTCTTGGGCGATGATGATCTGTTCGATCGGACTGGCCGATCGCCCCCAGGGCTTCGGCAAGTGAGGCTGCACCCAGCCACCCTCGGCGATTGCAACTTTGCGTTCCTCGCGTGGAATCGCCTTGAGCGCAGCCACTTCCGAGCGAATCTCGGCGCGCAACATCTCGGTCTCGGGGTCCAGGTCGATGTCCACCGCGCGCATACCGGCGGTCGTTGCGGTGTCGACCACCTTCTGCGGGTATTCCGACGCCCGGCCGAACGCCGCCACCAGGCCCAGCGTGCGGCGGTAGTAGACGTTGGTGTCGTGCTCCCAGGTGAACCCGATTCCGCCGTGTACCTGAATGCAATCCTGTGCGCAGTCCTGCGCCGCAGCCGGAGCCAGGGTTGCCGCAACGGCTGCGGCGAATTCAAATTCCGCCTGTTCATCAAGCGCACGGGCGGCATCCCAGACCGCCGCCGTGGCGCGCTCGGTGACGGCGATCATCCCGGCGCACTTGTGCTTGATTGCCTGAAACTGCCCGATCGGGCGGCCGAACTGTTCGCGGATCTTCGCATAAGCAGCCGCTGTGTCGGTGGCCCAGCGGGCGATGCCCACCGCCTCGGCTGACAACAACGTGGTGATGATGGCCCGACCGGTGGCACGCGGCAGCGCGGAAAGCACTCGGTCTGGGCTGATCTCGACGGCATTGGCCCGAACGTGAGCAACCGGGCGCAGCAGATCCACCGATTTCGCCGGCTCAATTTCCAGCTGGTCTGCGTCAAGCACTACCCATTCTGAGTCGCTGCTTTCGGAACCGAGCCCGGCGACGGGCAGAACCAGTACCGACGCCTGGGCGCCGGCAAGCACTGAACGGGCTTCGCCACGAACGACGAGTGACTCGCCTTGCCGGGTGGCGGTGAGCCCGGACTCCAGCGCAAAGGTAGCGATAACCTCGCCTGAGGCGAGGGCGGCAAGCAGCTTGTCGTCCGGGTCGTGGGCCCGGATCAGGGCGCTGGCTATAGCCGACGGGACAAAGGGTCCCGGCACCGCGCCGTAGCCGAACTCGGCGATGACGATCGCCAACTCGAGCAAGCCGAACCCCTGGCCGTCGACCGATTCCGCGAGGTGCACTCCATGCAGGCCCTGCTCGGCGGCGGCCTGCCAGTACGGCGGCGGGTTGTCGAGTGGCGTCTCCAGTGCGGCGTGGAGAACCTCGGACGGCGCGACCCGCGTCACCAGCGCCTTCACCGAGTGCGCCAGGTCGTGATGTTCGGATGTGATCGCGATGGGCATGTTCGAGGTCTCCTCAGTCGGCTGATCCAAACGTACCAATCAAACGGTGGGTTGGGAGGTAGCTGGGGGTGTCGCCCGCAAGAGGACGACGACCACGGCCGACATGACCATCATGATGCCGACGCCCCACATTCCGGCCCTACCGGATCCGGTCAGGTCGTTGAGCGCACCGGTTGCGTACGGAGCTGCGAAACCGCCGAGATTGCCGATCGAGTTGATCAGACCGATTCCGCCGGCAGCCGCGGCGCCAGTGAGGAACTGCGAGGGCAGCGACCAGAAGCTGGGGATCGCAGAGAACACCCCCATCGCGGCGATGATCACCGGAATCATCACCAGAGCAGGACTGTGCAGGTACAGGGCAACGGGAATCGCCAATCCGCCCAACAACATTGGGATGGCCACGTGCCAGACGTTCTCCCTCTTTCGGTCAGCATGCCGGGACCACAAATACATAGCCGCGGAGGCGAATACGTAAGGGATGGAGGTGATCAGGCCCACTTCGACGATGTTGAGTTTGACGCCGAACGCCTTGTTGAATCCGGTGATGATCGACGGCAGGAAGAACGCCAGGGCGTACAGCCCGTAGGCGATGCCGAAATACACCAGGGCCAACGCCCAGATCCGTGAGCTGGTCAGTACCCGACGCAACGGGAAGTGGAAGCGTCCGGCGACCTCGCGTTCTTCATTGGCGAGTTCATCAACCAGCCACTGCCGTTCGTCGGATGCCAGCCAGTGCGCGTCACTCGGCCGGTCGGTCAGGTAGAACCAGCAGACCACTCCGAGGACGATGGCGGGCAAGCCGACGGCGATCATCATGAACTGCCAACCGGCCAAGCCGAACTTGCCTTCTCCTGCTGAGATCAGCCACGCCGCCACAGGTGTCCCGATTGCGGCCGCGATTGGGCTGGCCATCATGAACATGGCGATGACGCGGGCACGGTAGGCCGTTGGGAACCAGCAGCTGAGGTAGAAGATGACGCCGGGGAACAGGCCGGCTTCGGCCACCCCAAGTAGGAACCTCAGCGTCAGCAGTGTGGCAGCATTCGGCGCGAATCCGATTGCGACAGCCACGATTCCCCACGAGACGGCGATACGTGCCAGCCAGCGTCGGGCACCGAACCGTTCCAACGCAAGGTTGGACGGGACCTCAACCAGGACGTAGCCGATGAAGAAGATTCCCGAGGCGAGGCCGAACATCGTCGCTGACAGTTCAAGATGCTTGCTGATATCGGTTTTGGCGATGCCGAGGTTCGTCCGGTCGAGATAGTTGACGAAGTACATCGCCATCAGGAATGGGACGAGGCGGATGCTCACCTTCCGGAGCGCGCGTGACTCCAGTGACTTCGCACTGGTGGTTACCTCTGATATCGCCTTGGACATCACTCTCTCCCTTGAACGGAATTGACGACGTTGGCGAGCTCGAGACCGTCACGGAGTCGCCGACAGTTGTCGATGGCTGCGATCAGGTACCGGCGCATCGTATCGACGGTGTACCAGCTGACATGCGGCGTCAGCACGACGTTCTCGAGAGCCAGCAGTGGGTTATCGGGTTCGACGGGCTCGACCGCGAAGACGTCAAGTCCGGCCGCCGCGAGGGGTCCGTCTCGGAGCGCGTCGACAAGCGCTGATTCATCGATGATTCCGCCTCGAGAGGTGTTGACCAGAATTGCGTTCGGCTTAAGTGTTGCCAGTGCGGCTAGGCCGATGAGCTTGTGGGTGGCAGGTACCAGTGGGAGATGCAGGCTGACGATGTCACTCTCGGCAAGCAGTATCGGCAACGGACGCCAGTCCGGACTGCCGTCGTTGCGGGTGCTGGTGTGCAGCACCGCAGCTCCCATTGCCAGCAGGATCTTCTCCACCTGTTTGGCGATGTTTCCGTAGCCGACCAGACCGACGGTGCACCCGCCGATATCCCGGACCGTCTCGCCCAGACTCGGATCCAACGGCCAACCCCGGCCGGCGCGGGTGGCTCGATCCAGCAGCGGCAGCCGGCGTAGTGCAGCGAGCATCAACACGATGGTGCCCTCAGCGACCGAAGACGCGTTGGCACCAGGCATGTTGGACACTGCGATTCCGAGCTCAGTGGCGGTGTCGACGTCGATCGTGTTGACCCCTGCGCCGAGCTTCTGTATCAGTCGCAGCTGCGGTCCACGGCGTAGATCGTCACCAGATAGCGGGCGCAACATGTGCCAGACGACGTCGGCATCGGTGAGTTCACGGTTCAGAGTCTCGTCGTCGTCCTCGTGACACCACCGGATGTCGAGCCAATCCGCTTCGGAAGAAACGATGTCCAGAACCTTGTCGCCCGGTACGAAATGCGCCAGAACCCTCACCACCGCTTTGCGATCCAGTCCGTGATGACGTCGGCCTGCTCATCTCGTGCTCCGGCAGTGGCGAAGTAGTGGTCGGTGTCGATGGAACAGGTGGTGCGATCGGTGCTGGCCAAAGCGTCAAAGATCCGTGCCGCATCAGAGGGGAAGACCCCGGTGTCCTGCTCGGCGTTAATGACGAGCGCAGGAACGGTGATCCGGGCCAAATGTGGTTCGGCGCGGGTCTGAGCGGTTTGCAGGCTCCACATGCCCAGCCAGTTCCGCAATGTACAAGCGGCGGCGATTCCTCGCGCGGATCGGTTGGCATGCATCGGAATTCCGGCGTAGCACATGTTGGCCGGCCGGTTACTCGGTTCGATTGTAGGGTCGACCATTCTCGGGTCTGCCCACGTGCGCATCACCGTGAAGGGCCGATCTGAAAAGCCGGCGGCACGAACTCGTTTGAGCTCGGTCTGGGCCCAGTCAGTGATCGCGTGATTGCGGGCGCTCTGAGCTGACCGGTAACGCTCCAGGAATTCGGGCGAGAACGGCGGTCCACTACCTTCGTCGAATAAGTCAAGATCAGGATCGCTTGCCACCGGGTCGTTTTCATCGACGACCGCGCCATCCATCCAAGACGTCAGCACGTCGGGGCGACCGAGATGGGCAGCACTGGCGATGTAGCCGTCGGCGTCTGACGTGCGTGACTGGTAGGCGGCCATTAGTGAACCGCCGCCCGAATTCCCCAGCAGAATAACCGCTTCCACGCCTTGAACCTCGCGCAACCAGCGCACGCCGACCCCGATGTCCGTCAAGGCGTAGTCCAGGATAAAGCTACTCTCAAAGCCGCGGAATCGGGTATTCCAACCAAGAAACCCGATACCCCGGGCCGCCAGGTAATCGGCGATGTAGTGCTCAGAGAAATCGATCTGATAGTGGGTGGCGATCAGCGCCACTTTCGGTCTGGATCCCTTAGCGCGGTGATACAACCCCTGACAGGGGTGGCCTCCGGCCCCGGCGCGCTGCGCATTCGGAGAAGGCAGACCAACGAACTCGCGAACGACGTCGGGCGTTGGCATCGTCAGTCGGCCTCCCTGCTATAGATCGCGCGGTAGACGATATTCGTCAGCGTGCTGATGCAGACCTGATCGTCGACATCAGTTCTGGCGCCGCTGAGTTGGTCGTAACAGAACTGATTGAACATCGACACGAGCGCCTCAGCGATCAGCCGTGGATCGTCGTCAGGGCAATGGCCCTGGGACTGCGCGCGAGTGACCATCCCGGTGATGAACGAGATCGGTATCGCGCATAGTTCGGCCCAATACTGGGCGAAGTCTGCGTTGATGGTAGCCAGTTGGGACACGCTGATCATCTCGGCGAGCCGGTGGCGATAGGTGTTCCAGTGTGCGGCGACGGCCTCCTGGACGCGTTCCCGATCGGTCAGGCCGTGCCCGGTCACCAGGTGGGCTCGTTGGGAGGCCTCGTCTTGGAAGCGCATGGCCCATTCCCGGACCATCGCCTCTTTGGAGTCGTAATAGTTGTAGAACGATGCGGTCGACCGACCGGCCTCGGCTGCGATGTCGGCGACGGTGGTGGCCAGGATGCCCTTTCGGGCGACGACCACACGTGCGGCGGCGTCTATCGCAGCCTGGGTTCTACGTCCCCGCGCGGTGGGAAGGGGTGGCCGCGCCGGTCGCGGATGCTCGGACAGTGTCGACACGCACGCCTCTCTGGATCAAAGCTGAATCTGATGTTAGATTCAGATTCAGGGATTGGCCAGCACTGCTGCCTGTCTTGGGGCATCGACTGTCTTGGGGCATCAAGGAGAACCGGCATGATCAAGCCGCACAACGTCAACACCGAGTTTGAACTCGGTGGAATGAACCATGTCGCGCTGGTCTGCTCGGATATGGAACGGACGGTCGACTTCTACTCCAACGTGCTGGGCATGCCGCTGATCAAGTCGCTGGATCTGCCCGGTGGTACCGGTCAACACTTCTTCTTCGACGCGGGCAACGGTGACTGTGTGGCCTTCTTCTGGTTCGTCGATGCACCGGATGGTCAGCCGGGTTCGACGGTCCCCGCCGCGTTACCCGGCCTCGGCGAGATCGTCAGCGCGGTCGGCTCGATGAATCACTTGGCCTTTCATGTGCCCGAAGAGAAGTTCGACGAGTACCGCCAGCGCCTGAAGGACAAAGGTGTGCGGGTCGGGCCGGTACTCAACCATGACGACAGCCCGTCGACCGTGGCCGCGAAGTTGCATCCCGGGGTCTACGTCCGTTCGTTCTACTTCACCGACCCTGACGGCATCGTTCTTGAATTCGCCTGTTGGACAAGAACATTTGAGACTGCTGAGGCAACAACGCGACCGAAGACCGCTGCGGACCGTCGCCCCGGTCTGGCAATTGTCGGGGATAGGGACAGCCGGTGACCATCAGCAAACTCGCCGGCAAGCCCGCGGCTGTCGGCTTCGCCGAAGGCCTTATGGGCATCACACTGTTGGCAGGACCGGCCAACGTCATCATGCAATTGGCCCGGCCCGGTGTCGGATACGGAGTGCTGGAGAGCAGAGTCGAGGGCGGCCGCGCCGATCGTCATCCCATCAAACGGGCGCGGACGACGTTCACCTACATTGCGGTCGCCTACCGGGGCAACGACACACAAAAGGAAGCGTTCCGGCGGGCGGTGAATTCCGCCCACGCCCAGGTGTATTCGACGGCGGAAAGCCCGGTCGAATACAACGCCTTTGACCCGAACTTGCAGATGTGGGTCGCAGCCTGCCTCTACAAGGGATCGGTCGATGTGTATCGCGCCTTCATCGGCGAGATGGACGACGAGACCGCCGACCAGCACTATCGGGACGGCATGTCGTTGGGGACGACACTCCAGGTGCCGCCGGAGATGTGGCCCGCCGACCGTGCCGGCTTCGAGCGATACTGGGAAGCGTCGTTGAACGATCTGCACATCGATGACACGGTGCGCAATTACCTGTATCCCATTGCCGTATCACGGCTGCCGGGCTTGGAGATGCCCTGGCCGTTGCAGGGCATATTCGAGCGTTTCGCCCTCTTGATCACTACCGGATTCCTGCCGCAACGTTTTCGCGATGAGATGAAGCTGGAGTGGAATCCGGTCAAGCAGGAACAGTTCGACCGGCTGATAGGTCTCGTGCGATTCATCAACAAACTGGCTCCCGCCGTGGTTCGGGGATTCCCCTTCAACATGCTGTTGCACGACCTCGATTGGCGAATCCGGACCGGCCGACCGCTGGTGTAAGTGCCTCCAGCATTCAGGCGTACGCTCGCGCTCGTGCGCAGCGATAAGGACTCCTGGGACATCACCACCAGCGTCGGCTCGACGGCGTTATTCGTCGCCATTGCCCGAGCTTTGGCGGCGCAGCGACCGGAGCCGCTCGCTGTCGATCCCTATGCGGAAGTGTTCTGTCGGGCAGTCGGCGGCTCAGCCGCCGAGGTGTTGGATGACGAGACTGTCGACCATCCTCTGTTGACGTCGGGATTCGGCACGCCCTTCGTGACCTTCCAGGCGGCACGCACGCGCTACTTCGATGCTTACTTCACCGCCGCCGCGGCAGCTGGAGTGCGCCAGATCGTGTTGTTGGCGGCAGGTCTGGATTCCCGCGCTTACCGCCTGGACTGGCAACCCGGAACGGTCGTTTTTGAACTGGACCAACCGCAGGTCCTCGACTTCAAGCGCCAGGTACTCGACGCGCATGGCGCGGTGCCCAAGGCTGAACGCCGAGAGATCGCCGTTGACCTTCGCGACGACTGGCCTGCTGCCCTGCGTGACAACGGATTCAACCCGACTGAGCCGTCAGCCTGGATTGCCGAAGGTCTGCTCATCTACCTCCCGGCCGCTGCGCAGGAGCAGCTTTTCAGTGGCATCGATTCGCTGGCGTGTGCAGGCAGTCATGTCGCAGTTGAAGAGGGACATCCCATGGATTCCGATGCCTTTGAGGCGAAGGTGGCAGAAACCAGGGATGCTTCTTCTGAGCGGGAACAGTGGTGGCAGTTGATCTACAACGAACAGCATGCCCCTGCCGCTCAGTGGTTCTCGCAGCACGGTTGGACAGCCGCTGAGACCCCGCTGGTTGACTACCTCAATGCCGTTGGCCGGCCCAATACCGCGCAAGATCCGGAGGCGCAGCACTTGCTCGACAGCATCACCCTGGTGAGTGGGGTTAAGGACTAGCGGCGTCGAAGCCGTCAAACATGACTGGGCGCAGGAACCTCGTCATGCGCCGCAGATACGCAGGCTGACTCACATGCAGGATGTGGTTGCCCGGAAACCAGTGCAGCGCGCAGCGATTCCAGTGTTCCCACAACGCTTCAGCCTGATCCGGTGGAGCCAGCCGGTCACCGAGCCCGGTGATGATGAGTCGACGGTCCTTGGGAACCATCGGCTGATAATTGAGCGGTGAGTGGTACGCCGAAGCGGCACACGATGCGTCCCGGGTGACACCGCTGAGATTTCGGCCCGCCGCGATCAGTGCGCTCGCCGGCCACCAATCATCGAACGCCGATTCCGGTTTAACGACAGGAACGTTCGGGATGACCGCCTGCAACCGATCGTCGACCGAAGCGATGAGCGCGGACGTATAGCCGCCCAGCGACATGCCCGTCAATGCGATGCGATCGACACCGTTATGGCACAACCAGTCGACGACGGAACGGAAATCGTGGACTGCTTGCGCCATCGCTTCGGCAAACCCTGTGAGGCCGTGTGCGAAGTAGCCGTAGCCGCTGAATGGCGAGCCCTTCTCGGCCCGTCGGCCGTGGAACGGCAGCGTATAGAGCAGAACGTCGTAACCGGTCCGATAGAACCACGGCAGCGAGAAGAACAGTCCGTTGAACAGATACGCAGAGCCCATGAAGCCGTGAATCAGACACAGGGTGGGCCGAGGTCCGTCGTCGTGACGCCAATGTTGAGCCCACACAACGTTGTTTCGTTTGAGGTGGCTCCACCTGTCTTGCATCGAGGGGTTAACCGGTTGGAAGCTGCTTGGGAAGGAGATGTTGTCAACGTTCCCGCGCGCGATGTACTCGGTGAGCGGATTTGCCTGGCGTGTGCGTATTTTCGGCAGTGAAGTCGGTGCTGGGAAGGAGACAGCGGGATCGTGATGCTGTGCCAGTTCGGCGTAGTACTCCAGCCCTTCGCGTTCCTGCCGGGATGTCGATCGGCGGAGTGCGCCGCCGATGACGGAGGGCACCATCGACGCCGCGACTACTGATGCGATCGCTGTGCGAAGCCCGACGTCGGCCATTGCCGACGAGTCGACAACGGCCCGCTGGAACGGCGTCAGCTGAGATCGCTTCGGCAGCCCGGCTGAGCCGGCATCTGCGCCGGGAAGGTCAAGAAGCGGGATGGGGAGCTCGGCGTCGGCGCCGGGAATGTCGGCCAGCGCATTCGCGAGCTCGGCGTCGGACGTCATTGTCGCTGCGCCTTTCCGGGCCGCCCAGTCGGCCACCACCGCATGCTAGCCGCAGATGTCGTCCGGTCAGCGGTGCATCGCCGCGGCTGGGGCTTCCTTGACAGTGGGGACGTGTGGTGAGGTAGCGATATGTGGAACCCCGACACCTACCTCACGTTCGCTGATCAGCGGGGGCGCCCGTTCTTTGACCTGTTGGCCAGGGTGGGTGCTGAGTCGCCCCGGCGGGTAGTCGATCTCGGCTGTGGACCAGGAAATCTGACCGAATTCCTGATCCGACGGTGGCCTGATGCCGTCGTTGAGGCGGTGGACAGCTCCCCGGAGATGGTTGCGGCGGCCCGCGAATTGGGGATTGACGCACGAGTCGGCGACCTCCGGACTTGGACACCCGAACCAGGTACCGATGTTGTGCTCAGCAACGCCGCCATGCAGTGGATACCCGAGCACCCGGACTTGCTGGCGCAGTGGGCGGGCAAGTTGGAGGCCGGAGCATGGATAGCCATTCAGGTGCCTGGCAACTTCGACGCGCCGTCGCACGCCGCGATCCGTACGCTGGCTGACCGGGTGCCATGGTCGAAAATCTTGGGGGACTTTCGATTTCGAACGCCGAAGGTGGTGGAGACGCCGGTTCGATACGCTGAGCTCCTCATCGGTGCCGGGTGCGAGGTCGACGTATGGGAGACGACCTACATCCACGAGCTCACTGGTGAACATCCCGTGCTGACCTGGATCACAGGCACCGCACTGACTCCGGTGCGTGATCAGCTGACCGATGACCAGTGGAATCAATTTCGCGCGGAGTTGATACCGATGCTCGCCGAGGCTTACCCAACCCGACCTGACGGAAGGACGACCTTTCCGTTCCGGCGCATCTTCGTTGTGGCCCGGGTTCTGGGCTGATGTCTGTTCAGGACATTGATGAGGACGCAAAGCTTTCGCGGGCGCGGTTCGCTGTCGTTGACGTTGCCGAGGCGCTCCTAGCGCAGCTGCCAGGCGCAGTTGATGGCTGGAGACTGCAGAAGCTCTGCTACCTCGTTCAGGGGAAACATCTTGCTCAGAAGGGCAATTCCGCTTTCCGTGAGCCCATTGAGGCATGGGCGCATGGTCCGGTTATTGACGCTCTATACCTGGCGCACAAGCGGTTGCGCTTCGTTGACACTGTCCACGGGGACGCCCGGCTTGTTCAAACCGATGAGACCGTCGACGGTCTCGTTCATCAGGTTGTCAAACAATTTGGTGACTGGTCGGGCCACCAACTGCGCGAGCTGACCCGCAGTCAGTATCCGTGGATCGAGGCGCGCTATGGATTAGGGCCGACGGATTCTTCCCGCCCGACGATTTCGCGCGACACCATGCGTGAGTACTTCAAACTGATCGACCAGTTGCCTGATGATGACTTGGAGGATGGCGGCACCGGATCTGAAGGATGGACGAGCGTCCTTCGGTTCTGAGTGGCCGTTGTGCAACTTACAGCGTTGCATTCGGGTTAGAGAAATTTTAGCGAAACTCCAACGCCCACTTGATGGTAATCCGCCTCTGCGCGGTGGATTATCAATGGTATCCCCGGATACGAGGGGTGCTCCGCGGAGGTCTTTCCCCCCTTCGAAGCTTTCGCGGAGCCGGGTTGGAAGGCGGCACAGGGACACGCAGTCCCCAGCACGGAACTGATCCCTGTGCCGCCATCCGTAGTGGTGTTCTCAGTCTTGTTTACGAGGTTCGGCCCGCCAATGGGTGACTGTGGCGGGTCGAATCGCTTTTGGCACCGCCCCGCATGCTTCGTGATACTGCTGATTGGTGCCAACCGACATGCGTCGCGTCATCGTTGCTGCCGTGACAGCGATGGTCGTCTACGCGACGGTGTGGATTGGCTACGTTCTTAACTGGGCCTGGCTCGATGCGATCGATACAGCCTGGCTGGGCGTGCTCCACGATTTCGGCGCCACCCGACCTGGCTGGATATCGTTCTGGGTCGGTGTCTCCGTTGTGTTCGCGCCGCGAGTTATAGAGGTGATCGGCCTAGTGGTGATCATCATCGGGATGGTGCGCGAACGCTATCGAATAGCGTTGTTCCTCTTCATCAGCGTCATCCTGATGAGCCCGGTGCTCACCGGCGCAAAATGGCTTGTCGCCCGGCCCCGGCCGGCAACGGCGTTCGTGTATGAGTCCTCGACGTCCTTCCCATCGGGCCATGCCTTCTGCGTGATGGTTGGTGTGTTGTCGTTGGGGACGGTTCTATGGCCAGCGATTCAGCAGAGGTGGCGGCTGGGCCTGGCACTACTCGGTGCTGCGGTGATTCTCATCGTGGGCTCCGCGCGGGTGGTTCTCAACGTGCACCACCCGTCAGATGTCTTGGCCGGTTGGGCGTTGGGATTCCTCTACTACTTACTCTGTGCCCGTTTGGTGTCTCCTCGTCGGACCGCAGATGTGTCTGCATTAGAACTCGACTAATAATTCTGCCTCGATTTCCCCAACGCTGAGAAACTACTGAGATAGCGTGCCCCTTAGACCACCTGGTAGCCGCATCTATGAGGCACCAATGAAGAAGGGGGCATGGCATGCATGTTTCGGCGCGCTCGTATCTGACAATGGGAGTAGCAGTGCTCGGGGCAGGAGCCATTGCCCTCGCCCCGGTTCAGCCGACTCACAATTCTGTTGCGGCCCCCAGTGCAATCGGCCACCAGATCAGTTTTGACGCGGTGAACCTCGCCGCTGCGACCAACCCGATCACGCTGGGGCTGACGGTATGGAACACCTCGGAGACTGCCTTTACCGCCTTGGTCAACAGTGCGCTGAATCCCCCGTTGCCGACGCTGCAGCAGGTCGGTGCCAACTGGCTTCGCTACGGCTCGGAACTGCCCGACTTTGGCGAGATCTTCAATTCGATAGTGACGAACTTCCAGGCCGCCATCAAGGCGCCGTTCGCGGTGGACACGAGCACCCTGACTGGATTGCATCCCACGATCTGGTCATTGCTTCCGAGTTTGATCACGATCCCGCCGGCTCTCCAGCCGATCCTCGACTTCACCACGACCTACACTTCCGGCGCGCTGATCGGATTGGTGGGGCCGATCGTCGCGCCCATCATTGCTTTCGGGAATAGCCTGCAGGCGGCCTGGACGGCGCTGAACGCTGGTCAATTGCAGGATGCGGTCAATGAAATCATCAACATCCCGGCGAATATGATCAACGCCTTCCTCAATGGCGGCAAGGTACTGGATCTGACTCCGTTGGTGAAGAGCCTTCTGCCCAGTGAGGTGACCAGCCTCGGGATCATGTTGGGAGGGCTGCTCAGCCCCGGCGGATCTCTCTTCAATTCACTGGACATTGTTGCCAACGTTGGCTTCGGTGCCATTCCCGTTCCTGGCGTACCCGCGGGAACATTCGGATCCCTCGTGGCCCTTGGTGGTGTCATTGCGAAGGCGATCGGCTGGAGCGGTACGGGTAACCCTCTGCATCCGGGAATTCCGGTGCCGCCGCCTTCGGGTGCCGCCACCGCAGCGTCGGTTGCCGCGCCTGAGGCCCCGGAAGCGCCGGAAGCGGATGCCGGCTCCGATGAGGGTTCGGTCAGCGAGAGTGCGGCAGCGGCTTCGGCGGATGCCGTGGACGCACCTGCGGCTCATTCGGCCCCGAGCAAGGAGTCAGGCAAGCTGTCGAAGAGGCCCAGCGCGGCTGCCTCATCGGCTGCCTCATCGGACAAGTCGGCTGGTTCCGAGTCGAGCGACAGCGACACGGGCAATCATGGCAAAGGCGGTTCGAAGCGCGCCAAGGCCGGCCGCGACGCTGCCTAGGCCCCCGTTGTAGCAGTACGAAAGAACACCCGGTAGATCGCAAATCCAGCCTTGAAGGGGGCGTACCGTGAACATCTCGACTCGTTCGTATCTAACCGCTGGAGTAGCTCTGCTTGGTGCGGGAGTCATTGCAGTCACGCCTGTCCAGCCGACCCTCAGCGCCGCTGCGACGCCGAATCAACTCAGCCACATCAGCTTCCAGTCGGTCGAGCTTGCTGCAACGGCTAACCCACTGACGGCCATTCTGGACGTGTGGAACACCTCAGAGACCGCCTTCTCCGCCTTGGTCAATCAAGCCCTGAGTCCGCCAGTGCCGATCCTGCAGCAGGTCGCTGCAAACTGGCTTCGCTACGGCTCGGAAGTGCCCGACTTTAGCGGCATCATCAATTCAGTAGTGACGAACTTCCAGGCCGCCATCCACACGCCGTTCGCGGTAGACACGAGCACCCTGACTGGATTGCATCCCACGATCTGGTCATTGCTTCCGAGTTTGATCACGATCCCGCCAGCGCTCCAGCCGGTCCTCGACTTCACCACGACCTACACGTCAGGCGCGTTGATCGGATTGGTGGGGCCGATCATCGCGCCCATCATCGCCTTCGGGAATAGCCTGCAGGCGGCCTTGACTGCGCTGACCAGTGGTGAATTGGTGGACGCGATCAACGAAATCATCAATATCCCGGCGAATATGGTCAACGCCTTCCTCAACGGCGGCAAGGTACTCGATCTGACTCCGGTGCTGAAGAACATCCTGCCCAGTGAGGTGACCAGCCTCGGGATCATGTTGGGAGGGCTGCTCAGCCCCGGCGGATCTCTCTTCAATTCACTGGACATCGTGGCGAACGTTGGCTTCGGCCCGATCCCCGTTCCTGGCGTGCCCGCCGGAACGATCGGGTCTTTGATGGCGCTGGGCGGTGCCATCGCGAAGGCGATCGGCTGGAGCGGTACCGGTAACCCGCTGCATCCGGGAATCCCCGTACCGGGTGCGGCGGCGGTTGCAGCGTCCTCGGTCGCTGCGCCCGAGGCCCCGGCAGCCACTAATGATGAGATCGCGGGCCCGGCCGGCGACACGAGTGAGGCGGATGACGCTCCGGCAAGCGTTGCCGCTTCGAGCCACTCGAACTCGGCTGGTCCCGGGGCGTCCGGCAGAGGGGCGCCCAGGCCATCGAAGAAGTCCAACCCGTCCAGCCCGTCCGCTTCTTCGGAGGGTTCGGCCAGCGCCGCATCGGGTGACGGCGCTACTCATGGCAAGGGAAATTCGAAGCGGGCCAAGGCCAGCCACGACGACGCCGCCTAGGCGCCTGTTTCAGTACGACGAAAGAACACCGCTCCTGGATCGGAGGGGTGTTCTTCGTTTCGTGACTCGATCAGCCCTCGGAATCCTTGGCGGGGCTGCGCTTCGGCACGATGATCCGTTTGGCGGTGACCGGCTTGCCGTCGGCCTGCTGCGTGACGGGCGGGGGTAGCGGCACGGTGATCCGGCCCTGAACGGGCGCGCCATTTTTGACCGGCGGAACCGATACGCGCTTGACCTCTGCCTTGGCGTCCTTCTCGGGACCGTCGGCGCGCATTGCTCCTGGCGGGACCATCGGCATGCCCGATACGCCGTGTGCCGGTGCCGACGCGCTCGCAGCAGCGTTGGGTGTGGGCCCTGGCATGAAAGGCGCGGACGAGGGGAAGGTACTGGCCGACGGGATTGGTGGTGGGCCGAGCATGGCGGTTGGGGCGGTCGATCCCATCCCGCCACCGTCCAGTCCACCTCCGCCGGCGTCGGCGAAGTCGCCAGCGGCAGAGTCAAATTCGTCTGTTAGTGAGGCGTCGGACAGTGGCTCCTCGTCGAACTGGCCGCCGGCTCCCGCGGCCTGTTGGGCGATACCCATGCCCGCTTGCATTGCCTGCTGAGCTCCCTGAGCCATCTGCTGGGGCATCTGCGCCAAGGGCTGCAAGGCGCCACCCAACGCCCCAGCGATTGCGCCGGCGATACCCGAGGCCATCTGTGGAACTTGTTGAGCCAACTGGGATCCGTCTTGACCCGGTACCGCTGACAGTTCGCTGGCGGCGTCCGCGTCCTGCGCCGCGAACCTTGCCGCCGCCTCATTGGTGATGGCGTCCCGTTCGGCGTGCTGTTCGATGCTGTCGATGTTGTCCTGGGGATCGCCGGCGTTGGCTGCCAAACCCAGAATTCGCAGCAGTTGTTCGATGGGTACCCCGCCGGCAACAAGTGGGTCCGAGGTGATGGTTGGTGGAGTCACGTTCAGACCCGCGGCGCGCAGGTACTGCTCGACCTCGGCGTTCAGTTGGTCACCACTCATTGGCGGGCCCTCGAACTGGCGGTTAGTGCTGACGCCTGAAACCAGGCCAGATGATAATTGGCGCAGGTCTTTTCATTCCTTATCAGTGCCTCAATGGTCGCAAGGAGTTGCCAGTTCCCGATGATCGCGGGGTCGACTTCGTCAGGGTATGTCTTGAGGGTCCGACTGGAAACTAGGTCAAGAGCTTGACCTAGTAGCTCAATCTCCGAGTCGAGGCAGCCTGTGTCGGCGGCGAGCGCGCGGGCCAAGGTGTGTGCCAGGCGCGGCAGACCGTCACGCCACTTCGTCGCCTGAGTGAGCTCCCAACCGAGCTCATCCACGTCGGCTGCCTGGCGTGCCCGGATAGAAGTCGCAACGGGTTCAGCATCATTGGCGACCGATAGCGATTGCCCGGGACTGTAGGTCGCCACCAAGATAGTCGGGCCCAACATTTCAGCTGGCGATCCGAGACGCAGGCCCGGAGTCAGAAGGCTTACACCGCTAGGTATTTGGACGTGGGGAGGGATCCAGCCGCTCGCCAGGTCGGTGGTCAATGCCGTGGTGCCGTCCTTGCGATCCCCAATTGCCCAGCGGAGCTGCGGCTCCTGTCGAGCGACTGCGGCCAGAAGTCTCTGCAGGCGCTGTTGCGCCATCGATTGAGTAGCAACGGTTCCGGCGACCGAGCCGGTGCTGCTTGCCGCAACGGCCCTTTCGGTAAGTGCGGACACAGAATTCGCGTGCGGCACGCCCACGGACTGCTGTCGGGCGACTGGCGCCTGCCCCAGCGAGCTTGGGTGATTCGACATATTGACCGGTGCTGACCCCGGTGCTGCTGGTGTGGCGGACAGCCCAACGGGCGCAGTCGCGGACGGGGGCCGGAGATCCGAACCGTAGGCGGGCAGCGGACCAGCTGGGGGTAAGGGTGTTGCAGCGACTTGCGGCGGCGCTGCAATTACCGGTGCTGGTGCGGACATTGGTGCCGCGACGACGGTCGGCGGGGGTGCCGCTTCGACGGGAGCATGTGCGGCGTGGGCGGTTTCGAAGACTGGTGCGGCAGTGTGCACTGGTGGCGTTGCCATGCCCGACGGGTGCACAGGGGACTGCGTCTGCATCGAGTGCACTGCGTTTGCCGAAGCAGCCTCTGCGCCGGCCGAAATCGGCGTGCCTGCTTGGCTTCCGGCGTTAAAGGTATGGACAAGATTCTCGTACGAGGCTTCCTGCGTGACACCCCCAACTGATGACGTTGGGAGCATGGGTGATTGAGCAGTCGCAGTGTTGACCGTGGAAGTTCCGGACGATGAAGTCGTGCCGCTACTCACGAGTGCTGTGGCGGAGGTTGGCGGTGCACCGCCGAACGGCGCTGCGCCATTCCGTATGACTTCTGACGTCGTTGTGGGGTGGCCGCCTGCAGATGGATCTGTGAGACTTGACATTCCTGTCGCTGGAATTGCGCTGTGGCGGAACGAATCAACGGCTTGTGTCGCTCCGTTCCTGGCGAGAGACAGTGAGGACGGCTGCGAATACGATTGAGAGTCAGCGCCCAGTGGTGAAGATTGATCTGCGAATCCGATCGCAGTGCCGTTCCGAATCAGGGCCGCAGACTCAGAGTTCTCAGTTTCCCTGGTCATGCTCGGATTCTGTGATCCGCTTGTTGCCGATGAATTCTGCGCTGGTGAATTAGCCAGCGCCGCAGTCACTTTTTCTTGGAGCGAGTCCCTGTTCGCTGAACTCCAAGCCTGATCAAGGCTGCTTCCGTTAGATGCCCCAAATTCGCGGGCAGATACTCCCATTCCTTCCGCGTCGATCAAGGATTGGATCGTGGCGTACAGCGTGCAACCCTGATCGGCGGCCTTCGCGTTCGCGGCCGTCTGGGCGTTGACTACAACATCGATAATCTGGCTGATTTTCAACGCATCTGGAGCTTGCGACGATTGAATCGATTTGATCAAGGTCTCCCCTTGGCGAGCAATCTCGCCAAGGTCTGTTTGTAGTTGTTCAGTGGACCGTCGCGCCGATTCGTATGCGCTTTTCTTAGCACGACTCTTTTCGCAGAGATCTCTAGCGTGGTCCTCGCCGCGTTGGAACACATCTCGGCTGGTGTCAGCAGTCATGCCAGCCTGATCGGCAAGCGCAGATGTGCGAATGGAATGCAATAGATCTGCAAATGCATCCATTGCGGCTGCCGCCGAGTGGCGATTTATTGCGGCGGCGTTCAGTAGGGCGAGTGATTCAGTGCTCGGCCATTGGTGGCCCACCATGAGCTGCCACCAGACACCCCCGGTGCTGGCGGTCATTGGCAGGCCCGATTAATTTTGGCGACTTCATCATCGGCAGTATGCGCCAAGGCGATCAGGCCTGCCTCAGGCGTATCTGCGAGTTGGGCTAGTGCAATTTCCTCATATGAATGCGAGAGGACTCGAACGGGTTCGGCGACGGCAGTGGGAGTCGCGGGATAGTCATCAAGCCGACGTTGCAGGAAGTTGCTGGCCGTCTCCATCGCGAGCCTGGTGTTTACCGCGACAACAAATGAATCTGTTGGATCGGAACCAGTTTTGCCACCGGTTGTCGCCAGTGTCATGCGAACCTTCTCGAACGCCCCACAAACCGCCGCCTTAGCTTCGGCCACTTCCTGCTCGCTGTATGTCTTTGCGGCCGGAGCCTCGGGTTTGGGCGCTGGCCTAAACCAGGCGCCGATCGCCACAGCGAGGGCGGCAAGTGCGATCACGATGGCAATCGCAATCGGTAGGCGCGAGGATCCTGGGGACGAGGACGGGCCTCCTTGTGCAGGCCAGGCGGGTGTCGGGCCATGTGGTGCTTGCGACATGCCGGGGATAGTAGCGGCTCACTTTGCCGGGTCGCCATTCACCGAGGCAGGGTCATCGGCCCACGTCGGGCCTGGTAACTGCTGGTCAGAAAGTGTTCCAAACCGTGGCTGAAGCTTGACTTGACCGCGCCCACCAGGCCCACCCACGATGGTTCCATGCGCCGAGCCGTGGTTTCGATCTGTGCTGCCCTGAGCGCGACCGTGCTGGCTCTGGCCTCAGCGCCCGCGAGTTTTGCCGAATCCCCCTGGTTCCAGGCGAACGTCGGAAACGCCACGCAAGTCCTCTCCGTCGTAGGCGACGGCGGTTCGACGGCGAAGATGGACGTCTGGCAGCGTGGTGCTTCCGGCTGGCAGCCCATCGGCTCGGCCATCCCGGTCCATATCGGCTCCAACGGCATGGCTGCGGAATCCCAAGAAGGCAGCAGTTCCACGCCGATGGGAGTCTTTAGCCTCGACTTCGCTTTCGGCACGCAGCCCAACCCGGGCGGAGGCCTCAAGTACGTCCAGGTGACCCGCGACTCCTGGTGGGACGGCGACGCCAACAGCCCGACCTACAACACCATGCAGGTCTGCAAGAAGGCCGACTGCCCGTTCAACACCGATTCCGGCGGTACCGAGAACCTCTACATCCCGCAGTACGCACACGCGATTGTCATGGGGGTCAACAAGGCGCGCGTCCCGGGCGGCGGAAGTGCATTCTTCGTCCACACCACTGATGGCGGACCTACCGCCGGCTGCGTGGCCCTCGATGACAACACCTTGGTCAAGATCATCCAATGGCTACAACCAGGCGCTGTGATCGCCGTCGCTAAGTAGTCGTCAGGCCAGCGCCCTTCCTGTCGTGGCCTTGAAGTTCAAGCCTTCCAAGGACATCGTCGCTTCATACGTCCGGTCGTAGGACGTCGCGCTGATCTTCCAGCCGTCGCCAGTGCGGCGGTAGCTGTCGTGATAGAAGGCAGCGCCCAACAGCATGAAGTTGTACTCGGGCACGATCACGCGGTCCTGCAGGTACCAAATGGCTTCACCCTCGTCGCCGTCGACGGTGATCTCGGGATGAGTCACGCGATGCTCGGTGATGATCCCGGACGGCATGGCGGACCGCATGAACTCCACCAACTCGGCGCGATTCGTGAAGTGGAGTTCTTTGCCCAGCGATGGTCCGTAGTCGCCGACGATGTCCTCGGTCAACGTGTCAGCGAAGTCGTCCCAGTGCTTCGTATCCAGCGCCCTTAGATACCGGTACTTCACCTGCTTGATTGCCCCAACCGCTTCTGCATCAGCCATGTCGACATTGCAGCACACCCGATCGCTAATGTGGGAGTGGCGAATAACAGGAGTGGGAATGTCGGCACCGAACCAGCAGTCCAACCTCATCGACGGATTCCTGCGCTCCCCGGCCTCTGGCATTGCGCCCTGGGTGCTGATGTCGATTTTGTCCGGCCCCGGAAGGTTCGGCTACGCCGCGGCGGCCGCCCTGTCCCTGACGCTGCTGGTGATGTGGGCGGGATCTCGCCGAGGGATCAAGATCCACTCGCTGGAAGTCTTTGGGGCGCTGTTCTTTGCGTTGTTCGTGATTCTGGGAGTGTTCGGCTCGCGACGGCTCGTCGACGGCCTGGAGTTATGGGCGGGTGAACTCACCAACGGCGCGCTTGCCGCTTTCGCTCTTGGCGGTCTACTGATCCGCCGTCCGTTCACCATGAGCTACGCCCGGGACACGGTCGATCCTGAGCACTGGAACACCCCGCTGTTCAATCGCGTCAACTACATCCTGACGACAGTCTGGGCGGTGACGTTCGCCTTCTCTGCGATTGTCGGCTCCTATGGTGACGCCGTGCTGCGCGACGGTGACAACTTTTGGACCGGCTGGATACTGCCTCTCGGAGCGCTCTTCGCCGCGACGGCCATCACCGAGTTCTATCCCGACTACGCGCGAGCCAAATCCCTGAATGAGGCGACGCCGTCCTTCGCGAGGGTGCTGGATTGGTTGCCGCCCTTCGTCGTAGGCATTGGCATCGCGGGCTGGGTGAGCGACGCTTTCCCCGACACGGTGGCCATCGCAGTGATCGGTGTCGGCATCGCCGTTGGTGCTTTCGTCCAAAAGCGCTATCCCGCAACGAAGGAGAAATCATGACGAAGCTGGCAGTCATCTACTATTCGGCCACCGGGCACGGCACAGAGATGGCCAACCGGGTGGCGGCCGCGGGGGAAGATGCTGGCGCAGAAGTACGCGTTCGTCATATCGCCGAGACGCGGGATCCGGAAACATTCGCGCAGAACCCGGCCTGGACGGCGAACTACGACGCGACAAAAGGTCTTCCCGCGGCCACCGGTGACGACATCGTCTGGGCTGATGCGGTGATCTTCGGCAGTCCGACCCGATTCGGTTCTCCTGCATCACAATTCCGCACTTTCATCGATTCGCTGGGCGGGTTGTGGGCTCAGGGCAAGCTGTCCGACAAAGTTTATGCGGGGTTCACGTCATCGCAGACCGCTCATGGCGGACAGGAGTCGACATTGCTCGCGCTCTACATCACCCTGATGCACTTCGGTGGCATTCTGGTTCCTCCGGGCTACACCGATCCGCTGAAGTTCGCGGACGGAAACCCCTACGGTGTCGGTCACGTCACCGGTCCTGACAACAAGAACGAACTCGATCAGGCGACTCACAATGCGCTCGTACACCTGGCGCGACGGGTCGTTGGCATTGCCGATCGACTGGCGTCGTGAGCAGTCGTTACGCTCAGCTGTCCCGGGCCGAACTCGCGACGTTGGTTCCCGAACTCCTGCTGATCGGTCAACTGATCGACCGATCTGGAATGGCTTGGTGCATACAGGCATTCGGGCGCCTCGAGATGCTGCAAATTGCGATCGAGGAATGGGCGGGATCCAGCCCGATCTACACGAAGCGTATGCAGAAGGCGCTGAAGTACGAAGGCGATGACATCCTCACCATCTTCAAAGGTCTACAGCTCGACATTGGTGCCCCGCCCCAGTTCATGGACTTCCGCTATACCGTCCATGACCGCTGGCACGGTGAATTCCATCTGGACCATTGTGGTGCGCTCCTCGACGTCGAGCCGATGGGCCCGGACTACGTCACCGGCATGTGCCATGACATCGAAGACCCCACGTTCGACGCCACGGCAGTCGCGACGAACCCGAAGGCTCAGGTACGACCGATTCATCGCCCGCCTCGGCAGCCGGCGGGCCGGAACCCGCACTGCGCCTGGACAGTAATCATCGACGAGTCATATCCCGATGCCGTTGCCATCCCCGCTGTCGCGGTCGTGGGCCAAAGTCGAGCGGCTACATGGGAACTCGACCCGATCGACCCGAGCGAAGCAGGTCACGCCGATTACTCCGGACCATTGCTGGCCGACGTCGACTTCGGGGCGTTCTCCCATTCGGCTCTGGTCCGGATCGCTGACGAGGTGTGCCTGCAGATGCACCTGCTGAACTTGTCGTTCAGGCTCGCGGTACAGGCGAGGGCCAAGGAAGATCACGAACTCGCGAAGTCGATCTGCACCAAACAATTGACCGGCATCGCCGGAGTGGCCGCGGAACGTATTCGGCGTGCTCTGGGATTGCCCGCTGACATCGCCGGGCTGACGAGAGTTCTAGAGGTGCACCCACTGCTGAACCCGGCCGATTACGTCATCGCCGCGAGTGAGGATGACGGCCTCCGCGTGCGCCCGTCGCCGGCACATGACGACGGAGCCTGGCTCACCTTGTGCTCGCCGACCTCGCCCGGGCCGCTGCAGGCCATCGCCACCGCGGTCGACCCGCATCTTGCTGTGCGATTCACCGGCACAGAGACTGACTGGACTGCGGCGTTCGCGCATAGCGAAACAGCGGTCCGCGAAACAGCAGAAGTCCAGGTCACAAAGGTGAGTCTGGGTGCGAGCTTCCAGTTCGAACAGCGACTATCCCTGCCGCTCACTGTGGTGTGAGGCGCACACTGTAGGTATGGACAACAGCGGACCGTTCGGGATCGATCCCGACGAATTCGACCGGGTGGCGCGCGAAGCGGGCGAAGGTTTGCGCGACGCCCTTGATCAAGTCGGCCGATTCTTGAATACCTCAGAGCAACGGGGTGGATTCGGCATGCTGTTCGATGAGTTCACTCGCCGAAGCCGCCCACGCTCCCAGCCGGAAACCGCGGGTGAGGCGGGTGACGGGGTGTGGGCGATCTTCACCACCGACACCGAAGGTAAAGCCCACGTCGAGCAGGTGTTCAAAACCGAACTCGACGCATTGCGCGGCAACAAACACAACACCGACCCGAACCGCAATGTGCGGTTCCTGCCCTACGGCATCGATGCGAGCCTGCTCGACGGCTCTGCGGAAGAGGCGGACGAGTCCGAAAGCTAGACCGTCAGCACCATCCGGTAGCGGGCCCGGCCCTCGTCCATGGCCGCATAGGCCTCGGCCGCCTGAGCTAACGGCACTTCTTCAATCCGGGCTCTAACCCCGGACAGCACTGCGAAGTGGAAGGTGTCCTCGACTGCGGCGGAGTTCCCCGCCGGGTGTCCGGTGACGCTGTAATTGCCGAAGATCAATGACACCGGACTGATGGGCAGCGGGTCGGGGCTGGCGCCGATGATGATCAGCTCGCCGCGCGGCGCCAACCCTCCGACGGTCGCGGCCATGGCCGCTGAATTCGCCGCCGTCGCCAGGACGACCGCGGCACCGCCCAGAGCTTGCAGAGCCTCAGCCGCATCGCCGGCGGTCGAGTCGATGTAGTGGTGGGCACCGAGTTCCACAGCGTCAGCCTCCTTGGCCGCACCCCGGGCGATGGCAATAGTCTCGAAGCCCATTGCCCGAGACCACTGCACGCCGAGATGCCCCAGACCGCCCAGGCCCAAAACCGCGACCCGATCTCCGGCCACCGCACGGGTGCTGCGCAATGCGTTGTAGGTGGTCACACCGGCACACGCCATCGGCGCCGCTTCTGCAAATGACAGCTCATCCGGAATTCGGGCCAGTGCTGTCGCCGGCGCGGTCACGGATTCGGCGTAGCCGCCGGGATAGTGCCAGCTCGGGATCTGGATGTTTTCGCACTGCATGAACAACCCTCGGCGACAAGGCCCGCAGTGGTTGCAGTTACCGCCGAACCATCCCACTGCAACGCGGTCACCGATCGTGAAACCCTCAACACCCGAACCTATTTCGGCGACTGTCCCGGCGATCTCGTGACCCGGGGTGATCGGCCACGCCAGATTGGGGAAGCCTCCGTTGACGAAGGCGTGGTCAGTGCCGCAGACGCCGCAGGCCTTCACCGCGATCCGGACGTGGCCAGGCGACGGCGAGCGCGTGTCCACATCCACTAGCTCCAGGGGTTGCCCGGCTGATTTCACGTGTACTGCGAGATGGGTGGCCATCTCTCAAGTCTGCCTCAATTGAGACGATCATTTCAGTGCGAAAGAGGTGTAGTCCTGGTTGAACAGCAAGTGGCTGTACGACTTGGCGAAGTCCATCCGCTCGGACATGAACGTGGCGTACTCCTCGTTGCCGTAGGGAGCCCACACCGCCTGTTCCATGTAGGCCTTATCCAGTTCGGCGTACTGCTTCTCGACCTCGGGGGTCAGATTCTGGGTGACCAGCTCATCCTGCTTGGTGTCATTGGCTGGGATGCTGACGCGAGCGAAGTTGTTGTTGTTCTCCGCCAAGATGTTCGTGCCGTTGAGGAGTGGCCGGAAGAAGTCGTCCGGGTGGGGGAAGTCCTGAAACCAGCGGGCGAAGCCGGTATCCAAATCTGGCGTCGACGAGTTGCCGATGACTTGCACGTAGTTGTCACCGTGGATCACGTTCAACCTGACGCGGAAGCCCAGTTCGGTCAGCAGATCCCGGTAGTACTGGCCGATCCGCTTGCGATCAGGCACATCCTCGGTCCACACCGTGATGTCTCTGTCGGATGGGTTGGCTTCGGTGAGAAGCTGTTTGGCCTTGTCCAAGTTGGGTCCCGGATACAGCTTGTATTGGCTGTATCCGGGCATTCCTGGAGGCAGGATCTGCTGGGTCGGACGGAGGCGCCCGCCGAAGATGCGGGCGAGCATCTGAGGATCGATCGCGTAGTTGATGGCCTGGCGCACACGAATGTCGTTGAATGGCGGCTTTTGGTTGTTCATCCAGAAGTAGTAGGTGTTGATCGATTCGTCCAGCCGGAACCGGTCGGCGTGCTTCGACCGGATCTCCGGCAGCCGATTGGCGTCGGGGGGGCTGAACATGAAATCGATCGTGTTCTGCTCCACACCAGTGACCTGTGAGGCGTTGTCTTCGTACTCGCGGATGGTGATCTTGTCGACCTGGGCATCTGGGACTTCGGTGGCGCCGGCGTCTTTGACGGTCTTGAACTGCGGATTGCGTTCCATCGTCAAGGAATTGGAAGCATCGACCTTGGTGATCATGAACGGTCCGCTGGATGGCGGCGGGTTGAGGGTGGTGGCTTTGTCCAACGGCGTGGTCTGAGGTACCGGGGCGGCGAAGATCATGGCGAGCAAGCGGTTGAAGGTGCCGTTGGGTGCTTCCAGTTCGATCGTGATGTCGCCGGTGTTGTCGTCGGTGCTGATGCCACGGATGGTGTCAGCCTTACCGGCGGCGAATTCGTTGGCGCCGACGATGCCCTCATAGAAAACGGCGCCACCGGAGTTGGTTTTGAACAGTCGCTTCATCGAGTAGGCGAAGTCCGAGGCTTTTATCGGCGTGCCGTCGGAGTACTTCATATTCGGTCGCAGGGTCAGCTTGTAGGTCTTTCCGTCCGGTGACACCAGCGGCATGTCCTTGGCCAGCCCGGGGACCACTGTGGTGCCGGCCTGGCCCTTCTCGTGCTTATAGGTCAGCAACGGGGTGTAGGTGTTCCACAGCATCTCCCAGCTTTCCAAGCTGTAGGAGAGCTGCGGGTCTAAGTAGTCGGGAAAGGACGTCACCGAGACGTTGATTTCGCCGCCGCCCCCAGCGCCGCTGCGGCGGTCCTTGCCGGCGCCGCAGGAAGTGACTCCGGAGACGGCAACGACGGCGATGCTGGCCACGGTGACCACGGTGCGCAGCTTGCCCATACCGCGCATCGTAGGCGCGTGACATGAGTGCGTGTCTGAAGTCTCAGTGCCGCCTATCACCGGCGCGAGCCGCTGCGTCGTTTATTGTGATCCCGTGCCTGAAATGGATCGACGCAGCATGATGCTCATGGCGGGGTTCGGTGCCCTCACCGTCGGAATCCCTTTCCCAGAGGCCCGGGCTACTCCGGCACCCCTGCCGGCAGCGCCGTCTACGAGTGCCGCGGGGCCCGCCTTCATCTGGCAGGACGAGTTCGATGGCCCGGCTGGCTCAGGCCCGGATCCGAGCAAGTGGATCGTCGCGCAAGCTCGCGAGACGATCAAAAACCCGGTGTTCTGGGATCGTCCGGAGAACATGGGCCAGTACCGCGACGACCGCGAGCACGTGTTCCTCGATGGCAATTCCAATCTGGTCATCCGCGCCACCCGCGACGCCGAGGGCAAGTACGTCAGCGGCAAGCTCACCTCAACTTTCCGGACCGGCATCAACCGCACCTTTGAGGCCAGGATCAAGCTCAACTGCCTCACGGCTGGCTGCTGGCCTGCCTGGTGGCTGCTGAATGACAATCCCGAGAGCGGCGGCGAAGTCGACATCATGGAGTGGTACGGCAACGGGAGTTGGCCGTCGGGAACGACCGTCCACGCACGGCTGGATGGAACGTCATTCGCCACGATGCCCACGGGGGTCGACGGCAACTGGCACCGGTGGCGATGCACCTGGAATGAATCCGGGATGTACTTCTGGCAGGACTACGTCGAAGGAATGGAGCCCTACTTCACGGTTCCGGCGAACTCCCTCGATGACTGGCCGTTCAATTACCCCGGCTACGAACTGTCACCGGTGCTGAACCTCGCGGTCAGCGGTTCGGGCGGCGGCGATCCGAGGCCTGGCAAGTACCCGGCGGACATGCTCGTCGACTGGGTTCGCGTTTTCTGACGCCAAAGCCGCTGGTAGAGCGGCTACCGGTGTGATCAGCCCACCTGTAGGACAGCTCCGATATCGCTGACCATTGATTGAAATGGCGATGTATGGGGTTAATAAGATTCTGACAGCATTCTGTTATTTGTTCGTTATGTAGTTATCTTGTTTGTCATGGGCAGACACGAGTTAGCCAAGCGGCGGCGGAGGCCGTCGATCTTGCTGGCGTTGCTCATCGCGCCAGCGGCAGTGCTTTTTGCGGCGGGGGCCGACGTTCATCCGGGTAGTCAGCTTCCCCCTCCGAAGCCAGTTGCGGAGGATGCCACGCCGTCCGGCCTGGAATTGGTGAAAGCAGACCCGAACTTTTTGGACAGCGCATCGGCTGTGAGCTTTGCGACGAGTCGGGTTTCTGCGGCTTCTCGGTGGCGCGTCGACCTTCAATCGCGTTTCTTGGTGTCAGGGCTCGCCCCTGAGCGGGGGCTTCAGGTCAAGACGATCTTGGTATCTCGCGCCATCAGTGCTGCGTTTCCCGAAATCCACAACATGGGCGGCGTCCGGCCGGATGCCCTGAGATGGCATCCCGAGGGACTGGCCGTCGACGTGATGATCCCCAACCCCGGAAGTGCGGAGGGGATAGCCCTGGGGAATCAGATCGTCGCGTTCGTGACGAAGAACGCCACTCGATTCGGGATGCAGGATGCGATCTGGCGTGGGGTTTATTACACGCCTAATGGCCCGCGTGGCAGCGCAGCCGGCCATTTCGACCATGTCCACGTGACGACGACCGGTGGCGGATATCCGACCGGCTCGGAAGTTTATTACCGCTGATCAGGGTGTAGATAACACCCGGACGACTTCTTGTAGGGAATCCGAACTGGTTGACACCGCGCCCACGTACGGGTGAGCCAGTTCCAGTATCAGGAACAAGTTGGTCGCAACAATCACGCCAACGACAGTCACCATCGGGTAATGCAGCACTGGTTTTTCTACGCCGTAGATGACTACGGCTCCGAGCACCATCGCGCTGGTCAGGAAGACGACCGCCCAGAGCGGCCAGGGCAGGCCGTCGTCTTGCTGTGATGTGAGTATTCGGGAAGTGCGTGCCTGACTTGCTTTGTCGAGGTTGGAATAGGACGTAGCCAACAGTGTCTTCTGCTGCTCGGTCTTGGCCTGGACTTGCCCGTACGCCGTGTACACGTGCGCTAGGGCGGCGTCCGCCTCGGGTGATCGAGTGATCCCAGACGGCGACCATTCCGCGATGGCAGCCTGCTCGTACGCCAGCAGGCTGTGCCGAACGCGCTCCCGGTCCGGAGTGTCGAACAGGGCGGCGTCCTGGGCCATTTGCGCTGCTGCGGTGCCTTCGGCGTGGGTGGCATCGTCGGCCGTGTTGATCTGACCCCACATCGATGAGACGAGGAAACCGATGAAGAAGGCGTAGACGAGCTTGACGAACCCGTTGGTGAAGGCGGTGACGTCATTGTGTTCGTCCCGCCGGAGCGCTGGGAACCGTCTGCGAATCCACATCTGGATGAGCAGGGCTCCGCCGACCACCAGCACGTTCAGACCGATCAGAAGTAGCCAGGTCGGCACAGATCCAACCAACCATCGACTCATGATTCGTACCTTAGACGGGCGGCGGGGCCGGCGTGTGCGGCCGAGTGGTTACCCCTAGCTGCTTTAGTAGAGCAAGCACCCGCCGTTCGATCTCGTCGCGAATCGGTCTCACCGAGTCGAGGCCTTGGCCAGCCGGGTCGGGCAGAATCCATTCCTCGTAGCGGCGTCCGGGCAGAATCGGGCATGCGTCACCGCATCCCATGGTGACGATGACATCCACAGCTTCAAGCATGTCCATGGTCCATCGCTTGGGTTGTTCGGTGGTGATGTCGATGCATTTCTCTGCCATGGCGGCGACTGCGACCGGGTTGACCTGGTTGGCCGGTTCGGATCCGCCCGAGTAGACCGTTACTCGTTCTCCTGCAAGGGTTTTGACGAAGCCCATCGCCATTTGGGATCGACCTGCGTTGTGAGTGCAGAGGAACAACACGGCGGGGTTAGTCATGTCGACTCGACGAGGGCAATCTGGGCGAATCGGCGGCGGAAGAGAAGCGACACGTAGACGAGACCGACGAGTACTGGGACTTCGATCAACGGCCCGACGACACCGGCAAGGGCCTGACCGGAGGTGGCGCCGTAAGTGGCGATGGCCACCGCGATCGCGAGTTCGAAGTTGTTGCCGGCAGCGGTAAACGCCAGCGTGGTGGTGCGTTCGTAGCCCAAGCCCAAGGCTGCGCCCAACGCGTAGCCTCCACCCCACATGACGGCGAAGTAGACGAGCAGGGGCAGCGCGATGCGGACCACGTCCCACGGCCGCGTAGTGATCTGCTCGCCCTGGAGGGCGAACAGAATCACAATGGTGAAAAGAAGCCCATAGAGCGCCCACGGTCCGATCCTGGGCAGGAATGACGACTCGTACCAGGGCCGACCTTTGATACGTTCCCCGATTCGCCGGGACAGATATCCGGCCAGCAGTGGAATGCCCAGGAAGATGAGTACGGACTTGGCGATCTGCCAGGGCGAGGTGCTGATCGTCGTTTGCGGTAGGTGCAGCCACCCGGGCAGCACCGACAGGTAGAACCAACCCAGAACAGCGAACATCAACACTTGGAAGATCGAGTTCAGGGCTACCAACACGGCCGCGGCCTCGCGGTCGCCGCAGGCCAGGTCGTTCCAGATGACAACCATCGCGATACACCGGGCCAATCCGACGATGATCAGGCCAGTTCGGTATTCGGGCAGATCCGCCAGCAGCAGCCATGCCAATGCGAACATCAGCGCCGGGCCGAGAACCCAGTTCAATAACAGCGAGCTGACCAGAAGCTTGCGATCGCTCGTGACTGCGTCGAGGCGGTCGTAGCGGACCTTGGCCAGCACCGGATACATCATGATCAGTAGTCCCAGCGCAATGGGCAAGGAAATCCCGTCTAGCTGCACTCTTTCCAGCGCGGCGTTCAGGCCGGGCACCCAGCGGCCCAGTAGCAAGCCCACCGCCATCGCCACGCCAATCCAAACCGGCAGGAATCGGTCCAGAATGGATAACCGCGACACCGGGTCAGACCTCAACGGCCGGCGCCGAATGTTTCCGAGTCCGCCAGCACCGTGTAGACCTCCCACTTCTCACCGGCGGGTCCGGTCACCCACACCTTGTCCTGGGTTGCGAAGCAACAGGTCGTACCGATCTCCTCCTCGGTGAACATCCCCTCGTCGGTCAGCCGTGCGATCTCGGAGTGGACCACCTCGCTCGACTCGACCTCCACGCCGAGGTGGTTCAAAGTTCCTCCATGGCCAGGGTTTTCGATGAGTACCAGCTTCAACGGCGGTTCGGATACTGCGAAATTTGCGTAACCCGCCTTTACTTTGGCGGGCGCGGTGTTGAGCAGTTTGGAGTAGAAGATGATTGCTTCGTCGAGGTTGTCGACGTTGAGGGCGAGTTGGACGCGGGACATGACGACCTCCATACCTGTGTGACTTATGTCGAACTTGTCGTACGACCGATAATGGCCACGTCTTCGACATGTGTCAATGTTCCGTGGCAGACTGGCGGCCGTGCCGAAGACATTGCCCGTGGTGGATATCTCGGCGCCGGTGTGCTGCTCGCCGGTGGCTGCGGGCCTTGTGGATGACGCGGCAGCATTGGAAATCGCCCTGCGGCTCAAGGCATTAGCCGACCCGGTGCGGGTCAAGCTGGTCTCGCTGTTGTTCAGTTCGGACGTGGGCGAGATGTGTAGTTGCGACCTTGCAACGGCGGTCGAACTGAGTGAGTCGACGGTGAGCCACCACCTAACCCAGTTGCGACGTGCGGGTCTGGTGGAATCGGAACGGCGGGGCATGAACGTGTATCACCGGCCGCGCCGCGAATCTCTTGTCGCACTGTGCACCGTGCTGGACCCGAACTGCTGTCGCTGATTCACCGTGATTCTCTTACCACTTGTAAACCTTGGGGAGGATCCGGGCGTAACCGCGCAACCGGCTGCCCCCGAGTTCAGAGATTATCCGGGCCAACGCATTTGAGAAGCCTGCGTCTGGTAACGCGTCGACGACGGAACGGACTTGAGCGCGGGACAACCCCATTCGGAGCGCACCCCCGGTGGCGTCGATCCAGTCGGCTTTTCTGAACGCGTTGACGAGGTCAGCATGGGGTCCGCGGAACGGGGTGACCTTGTGATGCGAATCGATGATGTCCGTGAGTAACTCGGCATCGAGGCCCCAGCTGTGTTCCTCGTTTGCGGCCAGCACTCGCGCTATTGAGGGCTCGAGATAGGCGAGATCTTTGTCGGTCCACAAGCCGATGTCGTGGTATACGAGGGCTGTGTCGATCAGACGGCGATGGGCTTGATCGCCTCCCAAAAAATGCAGCGTGTAGGTGAGCACGCGGTACAGGTGGTTGCGATAGCCGTCGTAGTCGCGGCCTAAGGCGGCACGAAATGGTTCGAGCAGGTTGTCCAGTGCTTCCGACTGGCTGATGATCTGAATGCTGTCTGTCACGGCTGTTCATTCTGCACGCGAAATCGACTAGCCGGCGCCCGCGGCGATCGCCTCGTCCACCTCGCGGGTCCGGATGGCCATCTCGGCGTGTGCTTTGTCCAGTTCTTCGGCCTGGTCTTCATCGGCCTTCATCAGCGCGTCGATGTCGAAGCCGCCCATGTCGTGGACGCCCATGTCTCTGAAGGCATTTTGCGTCTTGGCGCCCCACAACCCGATGTCCTTGACGATCGGCACGATGCGGCTGAACAGGTGTGAACGGAATTGGATCATCACCGGTGATGTGTCGACCCATTCCGAACAGGCTTTGACGTCAAGACCAAGAGTCTCGAAAACTTCCTCGCCGCGGAATCGGTCGCGCATCAGGTAGCACGCTTCCACGACGAACGCTTCGCGCTCGTCCCGTTCGGCATCGGTCAGCGCGGCGTAGTAATCCTTCAACGAGATTCGGCCGAAGGCGACGTGCCGGGCCTCGTCCTGCATGACGTAGGCCAGCAACTGCTTGGCTAACGAGCCCTGTGGCGCCAGGTCGCGCAGCACTCCGAAAGCGGCCAGTGCGAGCCCTTCGATGAGAACTTGCATGCCGAGATACGGCATGTCCCAACGTGAGTCGCGCAGGGTGTCGTCCAGCAGTGCGGTCAGGTTCTTGTTGATCGGGTAGACCAGGCCGACCTTCTCCTGCAGGAACCGCGAGAAGGTTTCGACGTGCCGTGCCTCGTCCATGGTCTGAGTGGCCGCGTAGAACTTGGCGTCCATATCCGGGACGACCTCGACGATCTTGGCGGAGCACACCATCGCCCCCTGCTCGCCGTGCAGGAATTGAGAGAACTGCCAGGCCTGGGAGTGCTGGCGCATCTCAGAGCGCCGCTTTTCGTCCGCGGCTTCCCACATCGGGCTGCCGAACAATGGATGGAACTGGTCGGGCAGCCCGACTGGGTTCATCGGGTCGACGTCTTGGGTCCAGTCAATGCGGGACTGCGTGTCCCACTGCTTGTCCTTTCCTTTTTGATACAGGGAAAGCAATCGGTCGCGCCCGTCGTCGTACTCCCACGTGAAGCGCGTGTCACCGGTGCAGGGCACGTTCCACGAGTAAGGCTCGGGTACTTCGGTGTACTGGTCCCTCGTCGTCATGAAATTCATGTTGCGCCCGGTTTGGCGGGGCCGTCAACCATCTCATCGGCGAGGGTGAGGTCTAGGCGTTCGGGAAGCTCACCGTGTAGAAGGCGACCCCCTGCGGCCACCACCCGTGCAGCATCAAGCGCAAGAGTTCAAGAGGTGAGGTCGCCACAGTGTGCTGACCCCGCAGTGAGGCCATCTGCCAAACGGGATCGAGGCCTCGGAGTGGTTGGTTGTAAGCGGTGAAAGCCGTTCCCTCGTTGACGTACCCGGCCTTTTCGAGAGTTTCGATCTGCCGAGTATTAGCCGTGTACACGGTGTCGTTGCAGCTCTCTTTGTGTAACGCCACCACGTCGACGACGTAGCTGTCGTTGGCGTTGGTCGCGAAGGGCACGTCGACGAGGGTCCAGTCACCCGAGTCGACGAGCGATGTCGCATCGGTGGAACTGCTCGTCAAACGCCATTCGCCAGTGCTGGCATTCTTCAGCCGGAATGCCACGGCCAGATCGTCTGCCTGGTCGTAATCGCTCAACGACTGTGCCGCCCAACTGACGGTCGCTGGGTTGTGTAGCGCGAACTCGACGGCGATGGTCTGACCGGGTGAAGGAGACGTGTAGCGATATCCGGGCTCGGGAACTGTGCCTGGGCCGCCCGGGTTGTAAATGGGGCTATAGGTGCCGAGCGTCGGATCGGGAATAACGACGTTCTGGATGGCGCGCGCAGCCAGGGGGCTGGAAGCCCAGACGATGATGTCGAATTGGTTGTCGAAATCTTCGGTGTAGGTGTACTCCGGGTCCGACGAGAGGCCGGTGCCGAGATCAGCGATCCCCTTGACCTCGATGTAGCCCCCAGGGACGCGATACTTCACATCAGGCTGGGTGATCGTGACAGTCTCGCCGCAGAATCCGGCCGCAGTGAGCTGGAAGTATTTGGCGAAGTCCTGGGGTGCAAAGGGACTCACCCCGTTCGGCGAGAACCCGCCCGTCGTGAAGAGTCGCAGCCGGTACAGGCGGGGGTCAGTGCCGTAGTACTCCACCCCGTGGTTGGCCACCGAGTCCGTGTAGCCCACTGGTGGATAGTCCCCGGCCAGCGAAAGGCGACTGAGCTTGGCGCCCACCAGAGTTGGGCCGCTATCCGGACCGTAGGGGTTGCTGCTCGCCGCGCTCAGCCCGGTTCCGTCCACCAGTCCACGCGGTGTGATGAGCTTTAGGGGCGTTGATGATGCGACGACTGAGAACAACACCGGATACACCGCATCCGGATCGTCAGTCGGAAGCCGGTTGCCGAATTCGCCGAAGGCCACAATCGTTTGGCGTTCGTTGAAGTCGAAATTCGGATTCTGAGCTACATAAAATGGAGTGACGATTTCGCCCGTATTGAGTTGCACTCGGAAGTTCTCGGGAAGAACTGTGCTGGGCAGCACTGGATGGCTGAACTCGATCGGCATCGCGTCCATGAACGTGTGAGTCACTGTGGTGTCGCTGAAGCCGGCGCTTTCGATGCCGACCGGCGAAGCCCCACTGGTGATATTGCGGAGTGGCGCCGAAGGATCGAGACCTACGAGTCCACCTACGACGCCCGCCCCAGCGGCAATCGCCAGGTTGATTTCATCCTCGCTCAGAAGCCCGGGAATGCCTTGTATGCCTTCGAATCCATAGTTGGCGGCCAGGATGCGTGGCGTGCTGTAGGCGCCGCCATAGATATCGGCACGGATCACGATGTCGCGATGCAGTTGGTCGTAATTAGACCCTTGGCTGCTACTGGTTGCCGACGACAGGCTCCCGGTCTGACCCCCTGTAGCTGCACCCCGCGGTATGGATAGCACCGAGTGCGGTCGCTCCAGTTGGGATCGCGACCTCACACGGCTCGGATTGGCTGATGGACGCGCCGGCCCTCTGGCTACAGGGCCGGCCGTGGAGTGCGCAGATATCTTGCTTGCCGCGCTACTCGATCCTGCGGAATCGTCTGCAACCGCCATTGGAGCCGCAGAAACCAGCCAGTCCGCCCATCCCAGCCCCAGCGCCAGAGCGCCCACCCGGCCCACGGATGCGGCCGCGTTCGATGTGTCCCCCACGGTGCCTCCGGTGCGATTTCGAAAGCGGTGTGACCAGAGGATAGTCAAAATGACCGTAGAACTAGACGAATTCCCGAGACTTCCGGATGGAGCCGATGACGGGAATCGAACCCGCGTATTCAGCTTGGGAAGCTGATGTTCTGCCATTGAACTACATCGGCATGTGGCGCAGTGTGTCGAAGGATAACTGACGAGCCGCGATGCCGCGGCCAGGGGTTGCCGTGGACGGCTATAGGCTCGTCGGGTGCTGCTCTCTGATCGCGACATCCGCGCCGAAATAAAGGCCGGAAGGCTGGGCATCGAACCCTTCGACGACAAGTTGGTGCAGCCGTCGAGCGTGGATGTGCGATTGGACAACCTGTTCCGGGTTTTCAACAACACCCGCTATACCCACATCGACCCTGCTCGGCAGCAAGACGAGCTGACGACCCTGGTCCAGGCCGTCGAAGGTGAGCCATTTGTGTTGCACCCCGGCGAATTCGTGCTGGGTTCCACCCTGGAACAGTGCACACTTCCCGACGACCTGGCTGGGCGGCTCGAAGGGAAATCGTCGCTGGGCCGGCTGGGTTTGCTGACGCACTCCACGGCGGGCTTCATTGATCCGGGCTTCTCCGGGCACATCACGTTGGAGTTGTCGAACGTGGCCAACTTGCCGATCACGCTGTGGCCCGGCATGAAGATCGGCCAACTCTGCCTGCTGCGGCTAACCAGTCCCGCCGAGCATCCGTATGGCAGCGCCGCTGTGGGCTCCAAGTACCAGGGCCAACGGGGGCCGACGCCATCGCGCTCGTATCAGAACTTCATGAAATCTTCCGACTAGCTGCAAGTCTCTTGGATGTGACGGGTTTGTGCTTGCAGTGACCCTCAGCTTGGATAAGAATTACCTGAGAGGGGGGAATGTGGATTTAGCGCTTGGCGTCTCAATTACCGGGTCATCCGTGCGGTTGGCGCTGGTCGACGTCGGTAACGACGACGGCATCACCGTTGACTGCAATGAATTCGCGTTCCCCGCGCCAGGCAATATCGCAGCACCCAGTCCGACGGAGAGCATCGTCACGGCAGTGCTCGGCACGCAGGCAATTGCTGCGGCAGGCGGGCACAAACTCGTATCCGTCGGTATGAGCTGGCACCAGGACGCCGATTCAGATGCGCAGTCGATGCTGGGAACGCTGAACGCGCTGGGCTTGCGCAACATCGAGGAGATTTCGGCACCCGAGGCCGCCGAAGCGCTGACGGTGACGATCGCCCGCGCTGCGCAGTTCGAAACGATCGTGACCTGCGTCGTCGAGCCGAAGGCGGTGTTGCAGTGCCTGGTTCAGCTCGACGACGAGGGTGTTAAGAAGTCCAGCGTCCGGA
This sequence comes from Mycobacterium sp., assembly GCA_965279745.1. Classification (GTDB taxonomy): domain Bacteria; phylum Actinomycetota; class Actinomycetes; order Mycobacteriales; family Mycobacteriaceae; genus Mycobacterium. The sequence continues at coordinate 2,806,677 of OZ257262.1, read as the reverse complement.
TATTCGACGGCGGAGACCAGGACGATGTCGTCGATCGGCTGGCAAAAGGTTTGAAGGAAGACGGTGTTGAGCCCGACGCCATCGTGGTACTCGGCTCTGACCCCGCTACCGAGGCGATCACAAAATCGATGTGCGCTGCGGTGCGTCGTCCCGTGATCACCACGCCACAATGCGAGTTCGCGTTGGCGCGGGGCGCGGCGTTTGCAGCGGCGCGCCGAGCCCTCGCGATTCAGGACGGTCTTGACTCGGACGAACTGCAGCCCAAACCGTCGGTGTTCGTCACGCGGACGACGAAAATCGCCGGGATGGCCGAGTTGATGGACCCCGTCGACACGCCCCCGCAGCAACAGCCGTCACGGTTTTCCAACATCGCAGCTGTTTTGGCGACCCTGGCCGTCGCGGTCCTGACCTTGGCAGTTGCATCCTTCGTACTGATTACGGGGGACACCAGTGCTCAACCTGCTCAACCGGCCAAGGTTGAGCATCGCCAGGTAGTTGAGACGCTGGTGGGTTCGGTAAAGCCCGCACCACCGGTGGAACTGCCGCCGGCTCCGCCGCCCGCCGCGCCGCCGCCTGTGCAGGAGGTACAGCCGGTCGAACACGCCGTATTGCCGCCGCAGCCCCGGCAAATCCCGATTCCCGCCCAGCAGAGCGCCCCGCCGCAAACCGGGGGACAGGCCAGTAATCCTGCGCTGGACGGGATGGTCCGTGCGATGCAGGAGTGGTGGCTCGCTCAGCAGCCTCCGCCACCAGCGCCAGAGCCGGTCGATCCGCTGCCTCCGTCGCCCTGAAACTAATTTCCGCCCGCTGCTAACAACATCGCGTCTCCAGGCGATGGAGTTCTTAGTTGGATCATTGGGCAGGCTGGAGTTCAGCGGTGGAATGCGTACTTGGTGTGTCGATGACACCCATAGGTATCCGCATGGTGCTGGTCGAGGGTGCGGGAGCCGATGGGCTCACAGTCGACCACAACGTCGTCGACCTCATTAGTGGTGATGCCGGCGTTGGCAAATTGGTAGATCAGCTCATGGCGGCAATCGTCGGCACCCGGGAGGCCGCGATTTCCGGAGGTCATCACCTGATCGCCACCGGCGTGGCCTGGACTGACCGCACGACGGGTGCGCAACTGCGGAAGGCGCTGTCGGCTCGCGGGGTCGACGGTGTCGTCCTCGTTTCGGAGCTGCATGCGGCGGGCGCCTTGGCGCAGGCGGTGGGACGCGCGGTGGGCTACGAGCGGACTGCCTTGATGTTCCTTGAGGGCGATACTGCGTCGCTATCGATTGTGGAGACTGCGAGTGGCGGGATCGTCGCCGTGCAGACCCGGCGTTTACGGGCATCTGATCCGATGTCTGAGATCCGTGAGATGGCCGTTGGGATCGAGATGCTCGATCAGACTCCACAGGGTCTGTTCATCGTCGGTTCCGGTATTGATGTTGGTGCAGTGAAATCTCAGATCACCGCCGTGCTGACGTTGCCGGTGCACGCCCCAGAGGAGGCCGAGCTCGCTTTGGCGAGAGGCGCAGCCCTAGCGGCCGCCCACACGCCGCGATACGAGGCGACGACGGAAGGTTGGGCCTACGCGCGGGACGTCAACGACACTGGCGCTGAGCCGACTCAGCTGGCTGATGCCGGATACATGGCTCCGCTGGGTTACAGCGATGCAGTCGATGACGGGTTCGACGGCGAATTGTTGGAAGTCGATCCGCTGGATGTGGAACTGGCCGCCGAACTGGACCTAGAGTCCGACGAGTCGGATCGGAAGCCCTTTCTGCTTGTCGGCAGTGCGCTCACCTCGGTGTTTGTCGTTGGAATCATCGCCTTGGCGATTTCCCTGGTGGTGAGTATCCGGCCGGCAGTCGATCAGAAGCCGAGCGGGAACGTCACTCCGGGCACTCAGACCGCGGCACTGGTCGACCCGCAGGAGCAGGCACCGCCACCCGCGCCGCCCGCAGTCGAGACGATCCAAGAGCCTGTGCCGGTGGTCCGGCAGGCACCCCGAACCGTCTTCGTCAACCCAGCACCGTTAGCGCCAGCGTCAGTACCGGCTCCAGTCGCGCCTGCTCCCGTGCTTGAGGCTCCTGCTCCAGCACCTGCTGCGCCGTTGCCGGCACCCCCTCAAGTGGTTCCCGTGCCGGCAGCGCCAGCAATTCCGGTCATCCCGGTTGCACCGCCGATCTACTTCCCACCGGTGATCGTGACTCCGCCGATTTACAACCCGCGCCCACGAGCGACGACTACCAGCAACCCGCCGACCACCTCGCTTCCCACTTCGTCGCCCACCCCGGCTAGCCCGACTGAAACCACTTCGCCGAGTACCAGCCAGACGGCCGCGCAAGCACCGGCCAGCACTTCGCAGGTCCCCACGCAGAATTCAGTGCCGAGTACCTCGGAGATTCCATCGCAAAGCAGCTCGCAGGCTCCCTCGCAGAGTTCGTCGCAGGGACAAAGCACCCTGTGGCCTTCGTTCACCGGACGTTAGCCCGGCGCTCATCGGGTGCCGCATATAGTGGAAGCACTATGCGATGCACTGTCTTCGGTACCGGATATCTCGGTGCAACACACGCCGCCGGTATGGCGGAACTGGGACATCATGTCGTCGGCGTTGACATCGACCCGGGAAAGGTCGCCAAGCTCAACGACGGTCAGATCCCGTTCTATGAGCCGGGTTTGGCAAAGATGTTGCGCGACGGACTTTCTGCCGGTCGGCTCAGCTTCACCACCGACTATCAATTAGCAACCGACTTTGCCGATGTGCATTTCCTCGGCGTTGGTACGCCGCAGAAGAGGGGCGAATACGGCGCGGATCTGCAGCACGTGAACGCCGTGATCGATGAACTGGTGCCCCGGCTGTCCCGACCGTCGGTGATCGTGGGCAAATCAACGGTTCCGGTCGGCACTGCCGCTGAAATCGACAGGCGCGCAAGGTTGCTGGCCCAGCCCGGCGTCGACGTCGAGATTGCGTGGAACCCGGAATTCCTTCGGGAAGGCTTCGCTGTCCATGACACATTGCATCCGGACCGAATTGTTGTCGGTGTGCAGCCCGATTCAGTACGTGCCGAGCCCGCGCTGCGGGAACTCTACAGTCAGCTGGTCAGTGACGGCGCGCCGTTCATCGTGACCGATTTGCAGACCGCCGAACTGGTGAAAGTTTCTGCCAACGCCTTTCTTGCCACGAAGATCTCGTTCATCAACGCGATTGCCGAGGTATGTGAAACCGCTGGCGCTGATGTCCGAGTTGTGGCGGATGCGCTGGGCCATGATCCCCGCATAGGAAGGCGATTCCTCAACGCCGGCTTAGGGTTTGGCGGTGGCTGCCTGTCCAAAGACATCAGAGCCTTCATGGCCCGCGCCGGCGAACTCGGCGCCAACCACGCGATGACCTTTCTGCGTGAGGTCGACAGCATCAACATGCGCCGTCGCACCCGAATGGTCGAACTGGCGACCACCGCCTGCGGCGGATCCCTGCTGGGCGCCAACGTCGCAGTGCTGGGGGCCGCGTTCAAGCCCGATTCCGATGATGTGCGGGACTCGCCGGCGCTCAACGTGGCAGGCATGCTTCAACTCACCGGGGCCACCGTCAACGTCTACGACCCGAAAGCGATGGAGAACTCGCACCGCCTTTTCCCGACTCTGAACTACTCCACCTCGGCACTGGAGGCCTGCGATCGGGCTGACGCGGTATTGGTCCTCACCGAGTGGCAGGAGTTCGTCGATCTGGCGCCGGAAACGCTCGCGGGCATCGTCCGCGCCCGTGTGGTGGTCGACGGCCGCAACTGCCTCGACATCGAGCGCTGGAGCACTGCGGGGTGGAAGGTCTACGCACTGGGCAAGGCGGACTGAGTAACACCTGGTTGACCCACGCGCCGTACTGAGCCGGTAACTTGACCGTTCATGAGCACTTCGGAGATCGCTACCGTCCTGGCCTGGCACGACGCACTGAGTTCCGCGGATCTCGAGACCCTGGTGTCGTTGTCCAGCGGTGATGTCGAGATTGGCGACGCGCACGGCGCCGCACAGGGGCGTGCAGCGTTGCGGGCGTGGGCTGAGCGGTCTGACGCCGACGTTGAAGTGGGCGCCATCTACGAACGTGACGGCGTCGTCGTCGTCGAGGAGCAGTGGACATCGAAGGCGGACCCCGCCGATGCCAGTACCACCGCGTCGGCGTTCCGTGTCGTGCACGATCACGTCACCTCGGTTTTCCGCCACAGCGACCTCGCGGCAGCTCTGGCGGCCACCGACATGGGTGACGAGGACCTACAAGTCTGAGGGGGTCGCCAGCACCGCGGCAATCGCGGTAGTGAGCGGCACCGACAGTGCCAAGGCGATACCGCCGACGGCTGAGCGGGCAATCTCGATCGCGACACTCTCGCTGGTCAGTACGTCGGCGAGCGAACGGTTCGCGACGCTGAACAGCAGCAACATCGGCAGAGCGCTTCCGGCGTACGCCAGCACCAGGGTGTAGACGGTGCTGGCGATGTGGTCATTGCCGACCCGCATAGCCCGGCCAAAGACCTGGCGACGAGACAAGCCTCCGATGCCCGCCAACTCGAACACTGTGGAGGCTTGAGTGACGGTCACGTCGTTGAGCACACCCAGTGAACCGATGATGAAGCCGGCCAACAGCAGACCTTGAATCGAGACCTGGCCCAGGTAGGCCGAAACCACATTGTTCTGATCCTCAGACAATCCGGTGAGATGTACGAATTCAATTGCTGCCCAGGATAATCCCGCAGCTAGCAGCATTGCTGTCAAAGTGCCCAGCAGGGCTGCGCTGGTGCGAAGGCTGACCCCGTGGGCGAGATAGATCACGGCGAACAGGATTGCTCCCGAGGCGACCAACGCGACCAGTAGTGCCGGAGCTCCATCGCGAAGCGCCGGTAGCAGAAAGACCACTAGTACGGCGAACGCGACCACGATTCCGATCAGCGCTCGAAGCCCCCGCCAGCGCGCAACGGCGACAATGATGATGGCGAACGTCGCGGCCAAAGCAACCAGGGGCCAGGTCCGTTGGTAATCGTAGAATCCGTAGCTGGTGGAACCCTGCTGATCTACCTGGCGGAAGACGCGAATATGGTCTCCTACCAACAGGTTCGGCTGTCCGGGGCCGGGTGAGAATTCCAGCAGCGTGTTGGCTCCCTGATTGGGACCGCTGTCTATGGCGACCATTGTCTGCACACAGCGCCCACTGCCGGGCAGGCCGGGTGCCGGTGCAGTGGTGAGTACTTGGCCGGCTGACGGGCTTCCGCAGTCGCTCAGGGCGGACGACACTACTTGCCCGCCCTCGGTGCTTACCGAACCTCCCGCGCCGTTCTGGAACGGCAACGGAATGTCGACCTTCTGCGAACTGGGCCACAGCAGCGCGGCACCAATGATCACGGAGAGCCCCAACACGGCCAGTGCGATGACAACGATTCTGGCCGCCACCGGGCTCAGCGGCGAAGGGCCGGAGCCGGTATGGGAGTGCGAGTGCGCCACCCGCTACTGGCGGTAGTTGGTGAGAAAGTTCCCAAGCCGCTCAATGGCATTGGATAGATCCCGCGCCCAGGGCAGCGTCACGATCCGCAAATGGTCAGGCGCCGGCCAGTTGAATCCAGTTCCCTGAGTGACGAGGATCTTCTCGGATAGCAGCAGTTCGAGCACCAGCTTCTCGTCATCGACGATGTCGTAGACCTCGGGATCCAACCGCGGGAAAACGTAGAGCGCGCCTTCGGGTTTGACGCAGGAGACACCTGGGATTTCGTTGAGTGCAGACCAGGCGACGTCGCGCTGTTCCAGCAGTCGTCCGCCGGGTAGCAGCAAATCTTCGATACTTTGGTGACCGCCGAGCGCGACCTGAATCGCATGCTGCGCAGGAACATTCGGGCAGAGCCGCATATTAGCCAGCAGGCTGATGCCCTCGATGAAACTGGTCGCATTGTCGGTCGGGCCGGTGATCACAAGCCACCCTGAGCGATAGCCGGCGACCCGGTAGGCCTTGGAAAGCCCGTTGAACGTTAGGCACAGGACGTCGGGCGCCACCGTTGCCAACGGGATGTGCGTGGCATCATCGTAGAGGATCTTGTCGTAGATCTCGTCTGCGAGTAGCAGCAGCTGATGTTTGCGTGCCAGCTCGGCCATCTGCTGCAATACCTCGCGGCCGTACACGGCGCCGGTTGGGTTGTTGGGGTTGATAACGACGAGGGCTTTGGTGCGGTCGGTGATCTTCGACTCGAGGTCGGCGATGTCCGGTTGCCAGCCGTTGGTCTCGTCGCAGAGGTAGTGGACCGGTGTGCCCCCGGCCAGTGACGTTGACGCCGTCCACAGCGGGTAGTCCGGCGCCGGGATCAGCACCTGGTCTCCGTTGTCCAGCAGGGCTTGCAGCGTCATCGTGATCAGCTCGGAAACCCCGTTGCCCAGGAACACCGAGTCGACGTCGAAACGCGGGAAGCCGGGTACCAGTTCGTAGCGGGTGACCACTGCACGGCGAGCGCTCAAGATTCCCTTGGAATCGGAGTAGCCCTGCGCGTAGGGCAGTGCTTGGATCATGTCGCGCATGATCACGTCGGGCGCGTCAAAGCCGAACGGTGCGGGGTTGCCGATGTTCAGCTTGAGAATGCGGTGGCCCTCGGCCTCAAGACGTGCGGCGTGGTCATGCACCGGGCCGCGGATCTCGTAGAGGACGTCTTGCAGCTTGGTTGACTGCGCGAATGTTCGCGTCCGCTGATGTTGGCCGGTGCTATGCCAGGGCAGCTGATGAGTAGTCACGTCGACAATTCTCCCATCGCTGTGCAAATGCATTTTTCGCGCTTGTCGGACACGACCTGAATTCCGCTGCGACCTCCCTAATTTACGCCCAAATCGCTGTTAGTTTGCTGGCAATGGAGGGCGGGAAATGACAAGAACAATCACATACGCATCGGTGGCTATGTGTTTAGCGACTGCGGTTGGCGCTGTGGGTCACGCCGCGTCTGCCAGCGCGGATCCCGCGTCGGCGATGAGTGGGACCTACACGATTGCGGGCGGTTCCGACGGGTTGTATGCGACCTTTACGCCGAGTTGTGCGGTCGACGGGTGTACAGCCAGCATCGTCAGCAATGTGGGATGGACCAGTGTCGCCACAATGGCTGGCGGCAGGTGGAACTTCAACGTCACGAAGCCGGACGGAATCGTCTGTGATGACGGCAATTATGCGCCCGTCACCATCAAGTACTCGATCGATCCCGCGACCCTCACCGGGACGCTCTATGCGGACTCTAACGGTGATTGCCCAGGCGGCCAGATCACCCAGTCACCGCTTCAGCTCAAAAAGATCGCTTAACGCGCTCGCGGGGAGAACTCGCGCGCTACTTCTTGCCCGGGGGTCGGGCACCCTTGGCGATGCCTAGGCCCTTAACCGGTTGGACCGGCGCTGACGCTGTCTCGGGGGCTTGAGATGGTTCGGGCGCAGCGGCAGGTTCGGCAGCGACGGGGGCTGCTGGCTCGGCTGCCGGGGCCTTCTTCGCACCGGGCCGCTTAGCGCCGGCGGCGATGCCGAGACCCTTCACCGGTGCGGCAGGAGCTGTCGGTGCGTCGGCAACCGGCGCAGGCGAAACCGGTGCCGGTGCTTTCTTGGCGCCGGGCCGCTTCGCGCCCGCTGCCAGGCCGAGACCTTTTACGGGTGCGGCAGGCGCTGCGGGAGCCTCAGCAGCCGGAGTGACCTCAGCGACTGGCGCCGCCTCAGCAGCAGGAGCTGCAGCCTTCTTGGCGCCGGGACGCTTGGCCCCACCCGCGATACCCAGGCCCTTGACCGGTGCGACCTCCTTGGTGGGAGCCGACGGCGCGGCCGCGGAGGCCTCTGCGGGCTTCGGCTCAGACTCAGGCTGAGGTTCAGGCGTCGGCGTTACCGGCGCCTTCACCGGGGCGGCAGCGGCAGCGGCCTTCGCCGCGGTGCCCTTCTCGGGCAACGTGATCGCCGCGCGATCCAGGCTGCCCAGCAGCAACTGCGCGACGTCGAGAACCTCGACTTCAGCAGCCTTGTCGCGGTCGCCGACGCCGTCGGTGAGCATCACGCGGCAGAACGGGCAGCCGGTGGCGATCTTGGAGGCGTCGGTGGCGAGGGCTTCGTCGACTCGCTCGTGATTGACGCGCTTGCCGATGTGCTCTTCCATCCACATCCGTGCGCCGCCGGCACCGCAGCACAGACCGCGGTCGGCGTGCCGTGGCATCTCGGTCAGCACCACGCCGGAGGCGTCGATCAGTTCGCGGGGCGCGTCGTAGACCTTGTTGTGCCGGCCCAGGTAGCACGGGTCGTGATAGGTGACCACTTGCTCGTCTTTGCGATCCACGGATTCGACCGGGATCAGCTTCTTGTCCCGGACGAGCCGGTTCAGCAGTTGGGTGTGATGCAGGACGGTGTAGTCGCCGCCGACCTGCGGGTACTCGCGGCCCAGAGTGTTGAAGCAGTGCGGGCAGGTCACTACGATCTTGCGGTCGACCTGCTCAACTCCTTCGAAGAGCCCGCTGAGCGTTTCGACGTTCTGACTCGCCAGCTGTTGGAACAGCAGCTCATTGCCGGATCGGCGGGCCGAATCGCCGGTGCAGGTTTCGCCGTCGCCGAGCACCAGGAATTTGACCCCGGCGGCGGACAGTAATTCGGCGACGGCCTTGGTGGTCTTCTTTGCGCGGTCCTCGTACGCGCCGGCGCAGCCGACCCAGAACAGGTACTCGAACCCGGCGAAGGATTCGACGTCCTTGCCGAACACCGGCACGTCGAACGGGACCTCGTCGATCCAGGTGAGACGTTCTTTGGCGTTCTGGCCCCACGGATTACCTTTGCCTTCAAGGTTTTTGAAGAGGACTCCGAGCTCGCTGGGGAACTCGGACTCCATCATCACCTGGTAGCGGCGCATGTCGACGATGTGGTCGATGTGCTCGATGTCGACGGGGCATTGTTCGACGCAGGCGCCGCAGGTGGTGCAGGACCACAGCACGTCCGGATCGATCACACCGAGCTGCTCCGCCGTGCCGACCAATGGGCGAGTGGCCTGCAGAGGGCTGCTGCCGGGCACCCGGCCGAAGCCCGATTCCGGCACGTGATGGCCTTCTTCGTGGACGGTCTCCAGATCGAGGCCCTCAAGCGGGGTGGGCTTGTCGCCCAGGATGTAGGGGGCTTTGGCGAACAGGTGGTCGCGCAGATCCATGATCACCAACTTGGGCGACAGTGGCTTGCCGGTGTTCCAGGCCGGGCACTGCGATTGGCAGCGGCCGCACTCGGTACAGGTCGCCATGTCGAGCGCGGCTTTCCAGGTGAAGTCTTCGATCTTGCCACGACCGAGCACCGCGTCTTCGGCGGGATCCTCGAAGTCGACCGGCTCGCCCTTGTATTCGACGGGCAACAGCGGACCGAGCGCGTTGGGCATCCGCTTGAAGGTGACGTTGATCGGCGCGAGAAAGATATGCAGGTGTTTGGAGTGCAGCACGATGAGCAGGAAGATCAGCGCGACGGCGATATGGCTCAGTAGCGCAACGGTCTCGATCCACTCATTGGCGTGCCCCAAGGGCGCCATGAGCTTGCCCATTCCGTGGGAAAAGAACGCGCCCCACCCGTACGGGAGACTGCCGGTATTGGCCGCCGCCCCACGGAAGATTGCGAACGTGACGATCACCAGGGAGATCATCACCAGGATCAGCCACGCCCCGCCGGTGTGTGAGCCGTAGAACCGGGACGACCGGCCGTACTCCTTCGGCTCGGACCGCATCCGGATGATCGCGAAGGTGATGATGCCGCCCAGCACCGCCAGCGCGATGAAGTCCTGCAGGAAGCCGAGCGCGTTCCAGTGACCGACGAAGGGGATGGCGAACTTCGGATTGAACAGCGTGCCGTAGGCCTCTATATAGACCGTGATGAGGATGAAGAAGCCCCACATGGTGAAGAAGTGCGCCAGCCCGGGTATCGACCACTTCAGCAACCTGGTCTGCCCGAACACCTCGACGATCTGAGTCTTGATCCGCTCGGGTAGGTCGTTGGTCCGTCCGCTGGCGGGCTGGCCCGAGCGAATCAACGAGATGAGCCAGAGCACGCGGCGTGCGGCGAGGACCACCACGATTGCCGTCATCGATAAGCCGACCACGAGCCTGATCAAGGTCTGGGTGTCCACGCGATTCCTTCCACGTAAGTTACCCGCTGGTAACCATGGTCTATGTTACTCACGGGTAACTTGTGTCTTGTTGCGTGCCTATCCTGGCACCTTCGAACAGGTTTTGCGACGTAGGTTGCCCTAATTGGTCCCTCGATTGACTACTGGCCGCCGGTATCTGAGTGCTCCGGAGCAAGGATCGAGCGCAGCATCGACAACATCGCCGGACGGGATTCGGCTCCTAACCGGCGGCGGATGCGAGCGACGTGATGCTCGACGGTCTTAGCGGAGATGAACAGCTGTGCACCGATATCGCGGTACGGCATCCCGAGTAGCAGCAATTCCGCCACCTCGCGTTCCCGCTCCGACAGAGACGACGACGGCCGCGACGGCGATGCTGGCTCAGGCCGTCCCGTCGCCTTTCCAGACGTCGATCCGGGGACGATGTCGACCGGCTCGTCGGGGGCGATCAACTTCAGGTCGCGCGCTACCTGAAGCATCGCGCCCGAAACTTTGGTGTCGGTGGCCTGTAGGGCCGCCTGCCCGGCGAGTCGGGTGGCGTCGGATGTCAGACCGAATTGCGCCAGTGCGCGAGCCGCCGAGTCGACCTCGGCTGATTCCACTTGATTAGCGAGCACCCGTAGCCAGGCGCGGCCCGCTCCCGCCAACGCCGAGGCGAACGGGCTGTGTGCGGATGCGGCCGTCAGTGCCTGGCCGTGCGGAGCCACTGCCGCTGGGTCGTTGGCGAGTATGCCGGCATGAACACCCGCCCAGTGCAGCGGCACTGCCCAGGCTGCCGGGTTGCCGAGCGACTGAAGGAGGCCGAAAGCCCGTTCCACGAAAGGCGCGAGGCGTTGGGTCTGACCGACTCGGGCGGCTGAGATCCACAGCTCACCGAGAGGGAGGAGCGAGAACAAGTCGACCGAATATTCCGCCAGTATGTCCACCGCGGAGTGCCAGTGCTTCTGCACACCGCCAAGGTCGCCCGCCCGTCGCGCGATCGCGGTGCGTAGCGCCGCGGCCCACAGCGCATCTCTGCGGTGCAACTCCCCAAGACTATGACCAGAAGCGTCCGCCGTTGCGGCCGCCAGTTGTCCGTCCTGCATCTTGACCCAGGCGAGCAGCAGTTGATGCCGACTGTGGAACAGCGGATCGTCGCCTTGGCGGATGGCTCGGGTCAGGACGCTGCGGGCCCGCATCGGGTCTCCGCCGTGCAGCGCCGCAAGCGCCACGACCGCTGCCGGGCTGTCCGGCATGACCTGGGTGGCCGAACATTCTGCGGTCAGCGCTTGGCCTAGTTGGGTGGCGGCTGCCGAGTAACCGGTCTCAATGGTCAGCAGCAGCCCGCTGGCGAGGTTGCGAGCCGCTCGGGCAGACGCGGTTGGCGGACCAGCATCCGCAGCGATGAGAGCTGACCGGGCTGTGGTCAGATCACCGGTTCCGGCAAGCACGATCGCCGCCGATGCACCGACGCATGCATCGGGATTCGGGCCGAGCCATTTGAACAGTTCGGCGGCCTGGTCAAGATTGCCGTCGTGTGCCGCGACGGTGGCTGCAACTCGTACAGCGATGGCCCTCTCGCTGAGTTCCGGTGATCCGAGCAATTCGTCTGCCTCGGCCGCCGCTGCGGCGCAGTCGCCGGCGAGCGCCAGGGCATCAGCCAGCCGCCCGCGCAAGTCGGTAGCCCCCGCGGCGACGGCAGCACGGCACATCCTGGCGGTGAGCGCCGGGGCCCCTCGCGCCGCGTCGACTCGCTGGCGCAATCTCTCGGCCAGTCGATCGTCGCGCCGCCCGTGCTCGGCTAGTCGCAGAGCAAGGCCGGTGGAAAGGGTGCCCATTCCCAATTGGCTTCGGAGTAGCGCCGTTTCGAGTTCGTGGTGCCGTGCGGCGCCAACGGTGTGCCCGACTGCCCGGTGAACCGAGTCCGCGAATTGTGGCGGGTACGACGGGTCGATCAAGCCGGTGCTGCGGGCGCGGTCGACCAGAGCGTCGGCTTCCTCGATCGGCACTTCGAGCACTGCCGCCAAATCGGCGGACCCGAGGTCAGTACCGAGCGATGTGATCAACAGTGCGTCGAGACCTGGTTCGTCGAGCAGACGCAATCGGTCGATCAGCGCGAAGAATGCGGCGCGAGAGATCTCAGGCGCTGACCGCGGTCCCGTGACGGTCAGGGCTGCCGACACCAGAAACGGGATGCCAGCCGTGGCATTGACAACGTCGCGAATTTCATCGGGTTCGCCGAGTAGTCGTGACATTTCACTGTGCGAAAGGGGTCCGAGACGGATACCAGGCCGTTGTTGTTCGATCGCGGCCGCCAACGCGCGAAGATTCCTGTCGTGCGCGCGCGGTTCGGTGGCTATCACCATGGTGGATCCGGGCTCGTCGACCAACTCGCGGAGGCGCTGTAGTTCAGCGCCGGTGAGCTGATGGGCGTCATCGACCACCAGCGCAGTAGCCGTTGAATCGCTGAGTCGTGTTGGTGACGTGACGATCTCCACACCTGCGTTGCGAAGCGCGTCGCGGGCTTGGCCCACAAAGGTGGTCTTGCCTGTCCCGATACCTCCGGTCACCAAAACCTTGATTGGTTCGGTGGTCAGAGTGGACGGTAAGGAAGTGACCACCCGACGCTAACCCGCAGGCGCCGAGGGGACGGTGACCTCGGGAGCCGTTACGCCCGTGAGGTTTTCATGCGTCGTTGGTGGGGCGACTGTCGTTGTTGGTGGAGCGACAGTGGTTGTTGGTGGAGCGGCCGTGGTTGTGGGTGGGTTGGTGGTTGTCGGCGGCGCCGTGGTTGTGGTCGTCCGGGTTGTCGTCGGCGGCGTGGTGGTCGTCGTCGTCGTGGTCGGCGGTGTGGTTGTGGTGGTGGTTGTGGTCGTTGTGGTTGTTGTAGTTGTTGTTGGATTAGTGGTCGTAGTGGTCGGCGGTGACGTGGTGGTCGTGGGGCTGATAGTGGAAACCGTTGGTACACCGTTTGATCCGGTAACTGTCACCGTCTCGGGGGTGGGCTCGGGGCTGGGAGATTCCCCCGGCTTCGTCACTCGCGTGGTGGTTGTCGACGGGCTGCTGTCGCTGCTGGTGAGGCTGATCGCCAGTCCGCCGACGGAGACTGCGGCGACGACAGCAGCGATACCGAACAACAACGGTGGCCGGCGGTACCACGGCACGGGCTCGTCGATCAGAGCTGTCGGGTCATCGCTGCGGTCGTACTCCACGATCGGCCGGGCGCCAGTTGTGCGTGGCGGCTCGGCTTCGTCCGACCACCCGGAGTCGTAGGTGTATTCCCCGCCGGCGTAGGGCACCGGTTCGTCGCCCGGTGCGTCGTCAGACCATGCCAAGGCACGGAATGTCGCGGATGGTGATCCGTCGGAGGCGGATTCGGAGGCTGCCTGTCCTGCTGCACCAGCTGCCCAGGCTGTTGGTGCGATACCCGTGGGGATATCTCCCGCCGCCGGCGCCATCCCGGTGGCCGCATCGGGTATCGCGCCTTGGTCGGCGATGATTGCGGCGCCGATCGCCGAACTGAGCGCTGGATGCGGTGTCGTGACGACAGGAACGCGAAGTTCTTCCGAAAGACGTTGGGTGATAAGCGGTATGGCTGCACCACCGCCGACGGTCGCCACGGCGGTGAGCGCGGAGGCCGGAATCCTGTTGCTCTCCAATGTGTCACCCAGCGCATCGAGAAATTGCGCAAATGGTTCGGCGATGACCTGTTCCAATTCAGAACGGGTGAGTCGGATATCGGAGCCGAAACCTGGTAGCGCGACCGGTACCGTCGTCGCGGTTTCGGCTGACAGCCGTTCCTTGGCCAGCCGGCACTCTTCGCGAAGGCGGGTCAGTGATCCGACGGAGGCCGTTCCCGCGGTATCAGCATTGGAGGGCTCCCGGATGCCGGCAAGCACCTGAGTCAGCAGCGACTGGTCGATGTGATCGCCGGAGAATTCGGTGAACCGCACGGTCTCTCCGATGGGCCGCAAGTTGCTGCTCCCGGCATCGGCGAGGGTGATGCTGCTGCCGGTAGCCCCGAAGTCACAGAGGACAACCACACCCTGACTGGGCAGGCCCGGACTCGCTATCAGGGCGGCAAGCGCCGTTGCGGCATCCGAAACGAGCGTTGGAGCTACCCCGCCCGGCGACAGTGCCGGCTTGCTTCGAAGCGCGCCGCGCAATGCACCGACCGGGCCGGGGCCCCAGTGGGCGGGCACCGCCACAACGACCCGGGAGGCGGGTACGCCACGATCGGTCGTGCGGGCGATTGCCTCAAGAGCGTCAGCGACCAGCACCTCGCCGCGATGTGTCGACCCGTCGGCTGCGACGAGTGGTACCGGATCGCCAACCCGCTCAACGAAGCCGCGCAGTACCAAACCGGCATCCGTGAGATTCGGGCTGGTCAATTCTGGGTTTTGCGAGGGGACACCGACTTCAGCAGGCCTGTTCTCCCACAGCGTCAGCACCGAATAACGCGTGACCGGTGGCCGGCCCGTGCGGGCTGCCACCAGATTCATCGCGCCGATCGACAACCCCAGCGATTCGGTCAATTCGCACATCCCTGTTTTTTTGGCGGTCAAGGCCGTTGGTTCACGATACGGGCTGATGGTGCAGCGCCCTTCGCGACGCCCCTAGGGGGTCACAATCCCCTAACGGTTAATCCCCTAACCGGGTAGCGAGCCGAATGGGTTCGACACCGATCAGGATGGTGCTACTTCTCGATACCATTCTTGTCAGGAGGTTCTGATCATAGGGACCGACATGGGTAGGGCAGGTGATGCGACATGGCGAACTTGCTATTGGACTTCGTCATGGAACTGGTACGGGATCCCGACGCTGCTGCGAGGTACGCGGCGGACCCGGCCGCCGCGCTTGCCGATGCTCACCTGACTGGTGTCACCAGCGCCGACGTGAACAACCTGATCCCGATGGTGGCCGATTCGATGGCGATCGGCACGCCGAGTTCCGGGGCAGGACTCGAAGCCGGCCCCAACGGTTTCGGTGGCATGAGCAGCGTTTGGACTAGCGGTGCCGCCACCGCGGCGTTCGACGCGTTCGATACGCACATCCCCGGTGACGGCATTCATGACATCCCGACGGTGGTTCACCAACAAGACCCGATCTTGGAGCATCAGCCCGTCCCGGACTACCAGCAATTTGATGATCCCTACGTCGAGTCGGTTGTCGACGAGGTCCCGAACTGGCATGACAGCGACGCTGGCGACCCCTGGGAACCCATCCATGACTGGCATCCCGGCCCTGATCACTCGGGTTTCGATCCCACCCCCCAGTAGCCCCTAATGCCCCTAATGCAAGTCCTATCGCATCCCTAGCGGGGGCTGATTAGGGAGGGGCCTCGACCCCGTTTCTCTGCGTGCTCCGTGTCCATAGCGTGGCTATAGATCGCCGGATCGGCCGGCGACAGAGGCTCTCAAAAGGACTCGACATGCTCACTCTGATCGACTGGATCCTGGACCTGTTCAGCAATGAGGACACCGCTCGCGCTTTCGTGGCGTCGCCTGAGCAGGCGATGCGCGACGCCGGACTCGCGGGCGTGAGCGCGGCTCAGCTCTCATCCGTTGCGGCCACCGCAGTACCCAGCATGATGCTCGGTGGCGGTGACCCGATCCTCGGCCTGCAGCGCGCGGTTTCCAACCAGTACGGGTTCGCACCCGAGACCGCGGCATCGCTCGCCCCGGTGTGGGCACCGTCGCCCAGTTTCGCGCCATCGCCGACGTTCGCGCCGGAAACCGACACCCAACTGGCCAGCAACAACGACACCGAACTGGCCAGCCACAACGACACGTCGCTGCTGAGCCCCAACCAGGACGCCGGTGCCAACGCACAACAGGGCGCCTTCAATCTGGGGTTCGGCGACATCACCTTGGGTGACAAGTCGAGCAATTCCGCGAGCAACGGTGGCGTCGTGGTTGCCGGCGACAACGATGGCGACATCGTGAGTGGTGATGGTGCGGCACTGGGTAACGGCAACGCCGCCAACAGTGGCGACATCAGGGCCGACCACGGCTCCAACGTTTCTACGGGCCGGGACAACCTGATCCGCGACACCGACACGTCCGTGGGTGGCAGCCAGACCACCACTACCGTCGGTGGCACCGGCAACACCACCGCTGCCGACGGTCATGAGTCCACAACGACCACGGTTACTCACACGACCGTCACCGACAGCTCGTCGCACGACGACTCGGTCCACAGCACGGCCGTCACCGACAGCTCGACGCATGATGACTCCAGTCACTCGCTATTCGACACCAGCCACGACACGTCGCTGGTGAACAGCGATCTGGACAACAGTCACGAATTGTCGTTGGCGTCCGGTAACCACCTGCTGGGCTTCTAGAGGAATACCGTGGGACTGGCGAGTAATTGGGAGGGCAAGTGACGCAGCCGCAGGATCAGCGACGAGTCACGGCGATCGTCGATCTGATCGACCACGCGACCGCGATAGCCAATCTGAACGACCGGGGGGACCTGGTTGTCAGGCTGGCAGCCGCGCGGGAGCGGATCACCGACCCGCAGATCCGGGTGGTGATCGCCGGCCAGCTCAAGCAGGGCAAGAGTCAGTTGCTCAACTCGCTGTTGAATCTCCCGGTCGCCCGAGTGGGCGACGACGAGACCACCGCCGTGGTGACTGTCGTCGCCCACTCGGAACAACCGTCGGCCCGTTTGATTGTCTCGGCGGGCGACGGTGTTCCACCGGAAGCGATTGAGATCCCCGTCGCCGATGTGCGGAACGACCTTCGGCGGGCGCCGCAAGCGGGCGGACGTGAGGTTCTTCGGGTGGAGATCGGTGCGCCGAGCCCGCTGCTCAAAGGTGGCTTGGTGTTCATCGACACTCCTGGAGTCGGCGGTCACGGCCAGCCGCACCTATCGGCCACCTTGGGATTGCTGCCTGGCGCCGACGCATTGCTAATGGTCAGCGATACCAGTCAGGAGTTCACCGAGCCCGAGATGCGGTTCATCGCTCAGGCGCAGGGGATCTGTCCGGTAGCGGCGATCATCGCCACGAAAACCGATCTCTACCCGCACTGGCAACGGATCGTGTCAACCAACGTCGAGCATTTGCGGCGTGCCGGTGTGGACCTTCCGATGATCCCGGCATCATCGGTACTCCGCAGCCATGCGGTGAGTCTCAATGATGCCGAACTCAATGAGGAGTCCAACTTTCCAGCGATTGTGAAATTTCTCTCCGAGCGGGTCCTGTCGAGGGAGAACGACCGGTCGCGCGACCAAGTGCTCGATGAGATCCTTTCAGCAGCAGAACATCTGAGCCTCGCCGTGACTTCGGAACTGTCTGCGATCAATGATCCGGAGCAGGCTCGCCGCCTCACCGAGGATCTCGATAGGCGTAAGCGAGAAGCCCAGGATGCGCTCCAGCAGAGCGCCCTGTGGCAGCAAGTACTCAACGACGGCATCGCCGACCTGACCGCCGACGTGGAACACGATCTGCGTGCACGCTTTCGGGCGATCTCCCAGCATGTCGAGCATGTCATCGACTCATCGGATCCGACCCAGCACTGGGCAGAGATCGGCGCTGACGTGGAAGATGCCGTCGCTAGCGCGGTGGGTGACAATTTCGTCTGGGCCTATCAACGAGCTGAGGTCCTCGCTTACGACGTCGCCCGCACATTCGTCGACGCCGGTCTGGATGTCATCAAGATGCCTACGGTGAGTGCACGGGATATGCGGGCGGGGCTTGGGCTGAAGTCCATCGCCAGGCTTGAGTCCAAGCCGATTGGTAAGGGCCATAAGGTAATTACCAGCATGCGTGGCTCCTACGGGGGCGTCTTGATGTTCGGCATGTTGACGTCGGTTGCGGGCCTGGGAATGTTCAATCCGCTGTCTCTCGGCGGGGGTCTTCTGCTGGGGCGCAAGGCCTACCGGGAAGACATGGACAACCGCATGTTGCGGGTCCGCAATGAAGCCAAAACCAACTTGCGACGGTTCATCGACGACGTTCTGTTCGTTGTCGCGAAGGAGTCGCGCGATCGGCTCAAGAGCATCCAGCGTCAGCTGCGGGATCACTACCGCGGAATCGCTGACCAAACCAGTCGTTCGCTGAATGAGTCGCTGCAGTCAACGATGGCGGCGGCCCGGTTGGAGGAAGCCGAGCGTGTCAACCGAATTCGCGAACTGGAGAGGCAATTGAACATTCTCGGTCAGGTCACCGAAAATGCCGAAAAGCTGGGCGGCGCTAAGGCGGTGGGTACAGCGTCCGGGTCACGTTGATTCGTGGTCCCGGTCGAGTGGTGTGGGTAGTTGTAGTGGTGGGCGGGGTAGTGGTAAGGGGGGTAGTGGTAGGCGGGGTGGTCGTGGTTGTCGTTGACGGCGAGGTGCTCGATCCTGAGGCGCTTGACCCTGAGGTGGTCGAACCACTGGTTGTCGTCTCTCCGGGCAGGCCGATATCGGTCGTCGAGAGTTGCACGCTGGTGTTGAAGGACGTGTCGGAGGTTCCCCCTGATGTCGTACTTGTGGTTTCAGCGGTATAGGCCGCGCCGGGCGTATAGGTGCCCGGCGGCATGAAGGTTTGGGGCTGTGGCGTGTTCCATACGCTGGACATCTTCACCACCGCTATCACCAGGCCCGCAATGATCGCCAGCCCGACCACGCCCGCAGTGAAAGTGGCGGCAGAGGATCGGTACCAGGGCGCTTTGGCTGGCACCGTCACCGGCGTCTTTTCCCTGGCCATGAGGGCCGATCGTAGCCCGGGCCGGAGACGTCCGCCGAACCGTAGACTCGGCGGGCGATGAGCACCAGTGATCAGGTACGCGCCATCTTGGGTGGTGTGATTCGCGCCTATCAGGGGCAGCGGTACTACCGGGAGCGACCCGATGTCCTGAACGAACTTGACCGTATCGCCGCTCGGCTCAACGAACCGGTCCGGATTGCGGTGGCCGGCACCTTGAAGGCCGGGAAGTCCACGCTGATCAACGCGCTGGTGGGGGAGAGTATTGCCCCCACCGATGCCACTGAGGCCACTCGTATCGTCACCTGGTTCCGGCACGGCGCGACGCCGAAGGTGACTGCCAATCAGGTGACCGGTAGGCGGTCGAGCGTTCCGATCACCCGTGGCGCGAACAGATCGGCCGGCCTGACCTTCGAACTTGGTGATCTGGATGCGACCGAGGTCGTCGACCTCGATGTGGAGTGGCCAGCCGCCGAACTCGTCAACACAACGATTATCGATACGCCTGGAACGTCCTCGTTGGATCGGGACGTTTCGGCGCGTACCTTGCGGCTGCTCGTGCCCTCCGACGGGGTGCCTCGCGTCGATGCGGTGGTTTTTCTGCTCCGAACCTTGAACGCGCCCGATATCGCACTGCTTAAGCAGATCGGTCAGCTTGTCGGCGGCTCGGCCGGTGCACTGGGCGTCATTGGCGTCGCATCGCGAGCCGACGAGATCGGTGCCGGGCGCCTGGACGCGATGCTCTCGGCGCGGGACGTTGCGCAGCGATTCACCGCCGAACTCGGCCGGACGGGTGTCTGCCAGGCAGTGGTGCCAGTGTCCGGTCTGCTGGCGCTCACCGGACGCACCCTCCGGCAGAGTGAGTTCACAGCATTGGAGGCGCTGGCTGGGGTGGACGCCGCAGCGTTGGCCAAGGCAATGTTGAGCGTGGATCGCTTCGTTCGCGATGACAGCGCCTTGCCTGTGGACGCGACGACTCGGGCGGCCCTGCTGGACCGCTTCGGGATGTTCGGAATCCGCATCTCGATCGCGCTGCTCAGGTCCGGCGTGGCCGACTCGGGTGCGCTGGCAGACGAGTTGCTGGAACGCAGTGGATTGGTCGCGCTGAGGGATGCGATCGATCAGCAGTTCGGCCAGCGCGCCGGGTTACTCAAGGCGCATACCGCGCTGCTGTCGTTGCGCAGGTTTGTTGAGGTGAATTCGATTCCCGCCAGTCCCCAGATCATCGGCGACATCGATCCGCTACTGGCTGATTCACACGCCTTTGATGAGCTCCGGTTGCTCACTCAATTACATTCTCGGTCAACGACTTTGACGGACGATGAGATCGCGTCGCTGCGTCGGATCATCGGCGGATCGGGTACCGACGCGGCGAGCAGGCTTGGATTGACGCCAGAACTGCCGAACGATGGGCCTAGAGCAGCGTTCGCCGCCGCACAGCGCTGGCGCCGCCGCGCCGAGCATCCGCTCAACGATCCGTTCACCACCGCGGCCTGCCGTGCGGCGGTACGCAGTGCTGAGGCACTGGTCGCCGAGTACGCCGGACCAGGGGCTGGTTACTGACCCCCGTTAGTAGGGCGTGGAAACAGGGTGGGCAGCGTCCACGTCGGCTTGCTCGTCGTGACCGTCACAGTGCTGGTGGCGGTGCTGACCGATGTCGTGGTGCTTGTGACGGTGCTGCTGGACGGTTGTTGGGTGGTGGTTTCCGGGGCTTGGGAGGTTGTCGGCGCGACTTCCGTGGCAGTTGTTGTGGCGGTTGGTGATTCGGTAACTGTCTCGGTGGTTCCGCTCGTCGCTGGGGCACCGGAGCTAGCCGTGCTCGCCACCGAGGATGTCGCTGAAGTCCCTGCCGGACTGGTCCCGCCGCCGCTGCCGGTGAACTTCACAACCGCATAGACCAAAAATGTCAGGACGACGGCCGTCAACACCCCGAGTCCGATCAATACCGCCGGCTTTCGATGCCACGACGACGGCGGTTGCTGATACGCGGGCTGTTGATACCCGGGAGATTGATATTGGGCAGGTTCAGCTGGCGCGGAGTACGGGGTGTGCTCGTACTCGCTGTATGCCTCGCTGCTGGCACCGCCGTAGTTGGCGTATTGGGTGGGATCACTGCTGTCGGAATTACTCGGGTCATCAGGGGATCCGTTACGCGCCACGGGCTCCGATGATAGTCGTGCGACCTCAGCCCTGGTTCGGGAACGCCTGGCGGTGTGTTGGCTGCACGCTGATGACCGGCGGCCGGGTGACGCCGGTACGCATGTTGGGGGGCGCCGGTGAGGAGGGCGGCGCGGCCGGCGGTGGGCCGGCGGGTGGCGGTGCGTACTGCGTGTTCGCTGACGGGGGTGGGCCGGCTGGGGAAGGGCTAGCGGGGGCCGGGCTGGCCGGGGGCGGGCTGGCGACCGGAGGCGGACTCGACGGGCCGGGGGTCGCGGACCGGCCCGGCGTCGCGGATGCGCTCCTGGACGTCGGGCTGGGCGCGGTCAATTTGGTCGACTCGGAGGGACTGCGATGGGATATCAACAGCGCGGAGGAGACCGCGATCAGCACCAGTCCGGCCGCGATGGAGACGGCCGCGAAGACCGCAGGTGTGGTGCGGTACCACGGCGCCCGAGGTCGTCTCGAATCCGCGTCGCCGAAGCCGTCAGCCGCCATTTGCTTGACGATCCCGTCGACGTATTCGGCGAAGTCGTCGTCATGACTGGTTGGCAAGGGCGGCACGGCGAGTGATCCTATGCGAGCGCAATCCGCCCCGCCGGGCTCGGTGACTCTTAAGGTGCACCTATGGACATCGCAATCATGCTGCTCTTGCTGGTAGTCGCCGTACTTATCTGGCGCGGCGCCAAGCGAGGACTCGTCATCGGCCTCTGGATCATCGGACTCGTGGCAATGATCGGCCTTTTCAAGTATCACGTGACGTCGACGCTGGATATCAGTCTCTGATGAGCGACCAGATCACGGATTCTTCGATGCCTGCCCGGGGGACTTGGGGACTGGCCGCCTATTGGGGTCTGCATGCATGGGTGCTCGGCTACACCGTCGTTATGTTGAGCGCTTTCTACATCCAGTTCGGTGAGGGCGAGTTTCCGTGCCCGCTGTGCATGCTGCAGCGGTACGGGATGTTCCTATCGACGCTGGGCGCCCTGTTCGTCATCATGCAGGCCCGCCGGGGGACGCTCACCGCATCGCGTTATTCCCAGGGGTTGGGCATGGGCATCGTCGGAGCCATGGCTGGCGCGTCAGTCTCGCTGCGCCAGATCAGCTTGCACATCAAGGCGGGTGACCCGGGCTACGGCGCTCCGGTGTTGGGGTTGCACATGTACACCTGGGCGTTCATCACCTTCGTCATCGTGATGCTGTACTGCGGCGTGATGCTGATGCTGATGCCCAAGAGCATCCCGCAGGCTCCGGCCGCCAAGACTCCTGCGTATTTGGTGTCGACGATCATCGTGGGGATTTTCATCGCCGTCGTCGCGGCCAACGTCGTCGCGATCATCGTCTTGGAGGGCTTTGCCGGGGTGCTGCCGGACGATCCGTCCAGTTACAACCTGATCGACCAGTTCGGCGGGAAGTAGGCGCCTACGCGTACTGCCGCGTCCGGGTGATCCACCCGTTCACGCCCTTGGCCGAAGCCCGGTCCAGCAACTCCTGGTAGAGCGCATCGGAGACGAACTGGGTACGGCTGAGCAGGAACCCGGTGCTGCCGGTGGGATCGCTCACGATGGCCCAGCTGTAGTCGGGGGCCAGGTCGACGATCCAGTAGTTGCCCGGCGGGTCGGCCGTCACCGGAAAGAAGAAGCTCACGTTGAGCTTGTTGTTGGTCGGGTCGACCGGCAGTGCGGCGCCGACGATGCTCGACTGCGGTCCGTTGTTGAAGAAGTAATTGCCAGAGTTCTCGACCTTGATCGACCCGTCGGTGTTGGGCAGGTACACCGCCTTGGTGTTCACCAGGCCGATCGAAAAGAACTGCTTGACGCTGCCGACCTCGTACCAGGTGCCGAGGTAGGCGTCGATGTCGACAACTGGCGGGGGTCCAAGCACAACCGCAGCGGTCTGGCCCATCACGATGAACTGGTCTGGGTCTCCATAGAGGCCGTACTGCGGATCAGTCGGGCCTTTGCCGACGTACATGTCGTTGATCCAGCCGGTGGCCAGCGTGTACACCGCGGCGGTGTTACCCGGAGATGAGCGCTTGAAGAACAGTTGAGCCACGAAGTCGATGATTGGTAAGGCACCCATGAACGAGTCGACGTGCGAGCCGTTCGCCAGCACGTCCCCCACGAACTCGCCGGGGCGTAGAGCCACCAAGTCATCGGTGGTTTGGCCGTTCGCATTCCCCGCCTGCGGCGGTGCCGCGATCTGATACACCGGGATGTCCAGGGTGTCCAGACTTGCCAGCGCGGCCGCGAAGGTGTCATTCGACGAGACCCCGTCGTACATCACCACGCCGAGCAGGTCGTTATCCGCCGGCGCGACGGTGTCGGTGTAGAAGCCGCCTGCGGCCGCGGCGAGGCCACCGCCCGCCGAATGCCCGGACAACACGAACGCCTCGGGCAGGGTGCCCTGGTATCCCGCTGCGTTGGCGCTGATGTTCAGCGACGCCCGGGAGGGGTCGGCGAACAGGGCGGCGACGCCTTCCTGCATGGGTGTGCCGCTGAGATAGCAACCCTGGCAGCGCAGTGATGGGAACCACGGGATGTCGGGCGCGACCACAATGCTGTTGGTCTGCTGTGCCAGCTGGGCGGCCAATGCGCCATACCAGGAGTTGAAGCCCAAGAAGCCGTGCTGGAGCCAGATCACGCCCTGCGCCTGCACCGAGCCGTCGGCCTGGGTTGGGAAGTACCAGTCGGTTTGTGCGGTGTAGCTGGTGTCGCCCACCGCAATGTCGAGATCGGAGTGACCAACTTTGACCCCGGTCACCCCGTTGGTCAGCGGCGCGGACGCAGCTGGGATCGCGGTGCTGACCCCGTACTGGGGCAGGACGATCGCGGCCGCGTCGCCCATGATGATCGGCTGACCGGCCGCGCCGTAAAAGCCGTACTGCGGGTCTGTAGGAGAGCCGCCGACGTAGAAGTCATTGATCCATCCGGCGGACAGCGTGTAGACGGCCGCGGTGTTGCCGGCTGGGGAGAACTTGGTGACCAACTGGGCGAAGAAGTCGATGACGATGTTGGTGCCCAACATCGAGTCGACATGCGAGCCACCGACAAGAACGTCGCCGACGAATTGGTCGGGCCGGGCCTCGATCAGATCACTCGTGGTTTGGCCGCCCAGGTTGAGCGCTTGCGGCGGCGCCGCGATCTGATAGACGGGAATTCCTGCCAGATCTTGAATGGACTCGGGAGCGCTGCCGCTAAGCGAGACGCCGTCGAACATCACGATGCCCAGGAGGCTGCCATTGTTGCCCGGGTCGGCGGCATAGGAGCCGCCTGCCGCAATGGCCAAGCCACCGCCGGCGGAGTGCCCAGACAAGACGAATTGCTCGGGTAGGACGCCGGTGAAGCCTGCTGCAATCGCGCTGCTGTTCAGTAGGACCCGATTTGGGTCGACGAACATCGCGGCCACAGCCTGTTGCATGGGCTCTCCGCCGAGCCAGCAGCCAGCGCAGGCGAAGGGGAACGAGGTGATGTTGGGTGCCACCACGATGCTGTTGGTCTGTTGGGCAAGAGTCGTGGCCAGCGCTGAGTAGAACGACTTGTCGGACAAGAAGCCGTGCTGCAGCCAGATAACGCCACTCGCGGCGACCGTGCCGTCTGCTTGGGTCGGGAAGTACCAGTCTGCCCGAGCGGTGTATCCGTCAGGGCCACAAGGGATCTCCAGGTCGGAGTGTCCCACGTTGACGCCGGTCACCCCATTGGTGGACGGCGCGCTCAACAGGGCCTGAGCCGCTTCTGCACGTGGCTGCCAGCCGAGCCCGGACAACAAGTTGATCACCACGGTGGCGGCTGGACCCGGCGTTGGCGGGGCGCTCGCGACGGCTGCGGCGCGGGTGCGGCCCGTGGCGAACCCTTGTCTGGCCGCCCCTTGTCTGGCCGCCCCTTGTCTGGCCTCCCCTTGTTTGGCCTCCCCTTGTCTGGCCTCGGTGACCTTCGCAGCAGTCGACGGCGGCCGGCGGGCTCCCGCGACGGACGCTGTGGATGGTGGACGATGCTTGGCTGCGGCAGCGGGGGCCGACCGCACGCTTGAGGTTGAGGCGCTCACTGTGGTGGCGGAATGCTGAGTGCCGGCTCCGGTGACGTTGCCGGTGTCCGCGGCAGCCGTACCTGAACCCGACAGGAGACCAGCGCCCACGCCGAGGAGGACCGCAGCAGCGCCCCACCAAACTCGACGGTCGCCCATCATCCAGCCGCCTCCCCGTTGGCGATTTGGATAAAGGTTAGCGGAGGGAGATGCGTTAAAGGCCCTAAAAGGAATTCACTTCGTCGGTGCTGACGAACATCCCGTGCCCGGTTGCATCATTGGTGAACCGGGTGCCGTTGCTGGTGGCTTCGATGGTCCAGCCGACCGCGTGGTAGGTGGCGTAGTCGATCGTGGTTGTCGGGATGTCCCCGAGGTTTCCAACGCGCCACACCATGTCACCGCCGGCCGTGACTTCGACGCCGTTGGCGGGTTCGCCATTGAGGGTCGGGGTATTAGTGAACGCCGATTCGCAGCCAACGGATTCGGAAGTGATCTGACAACGGGTCGCGCCGGACTTCGTCTCGATGTAGACGTAGCCGCTTTCGTTTGGCGAGAGCGTCCCGCCGCCCGGCGCCGGTTCGGCAGGGCTCTCGTTAGTCGGCGGCGCCGACGTGGACGTGGTGGGGGCCGAGACGGTCGGACGGCCGGTCGGGAAACTCGGCTCGCCGTTGATGCCGCAGCCTGGACACGTCGCCACGCCACTGACGGTTGTGGTGCACCCGGCGACGGAGGCGGCAGCGATCAGCAGCGCCGCTACCCCAGCTGCCACGCCCGCCTTCACGCGGCCCAGAGTACGCACTAGGTGGCCAGAGTGACTCGAGTGACTCGCGGTGGTCCTGGGCGGGTGTCCAGGAAATTGGCCAACGCGCAGCCGATAGATTTGGGACCAATCCCCGCATCGACGAAAGGGCACACCATGGCGAATTCGGGCGGACTGCTACTGAATCCGAACACCTATGATCCGGAGCGCTTCGACCCCGAGACACGCCGAATCTTCCGGGCTTTGATCGACTGGTTCGAGAACCGCGGGAAGGTGAAACTGCTCGAGGACGATCTGAGTGCAGTTTGGGTTACCGACTTCCTGGACTTCATCAAGCGCGAGCGGGTATTCGCCACCTTTCTAACGCCCGCGGCCTACGCCGACGGCGACGAGAACAAGCGCTGGGACACCTCGCGCAACGCTGTTCTCAGCGAGATCCTCGGCTTCTACGGGCTGGCGTATTGGTACGCCGAGCAGGTCACCATCCTGGGGCTCGGGCCGATCTGGCAGAGCAACAACAAAGAGGCGATGGAGCGGGCCGCCGATCAGCTTGAAGCGGGCGGCGTGATGGCCTTCGCGCTCTCGGAGCGGGAACACGGCGCAGACATTTACAACACCGATATGGTGCTGACCCCGGCGTCTGACGCCGATAAAGAAGCCGGTGTGGCCTTCCGCGCCTCCGGCGAGAAGTACTACATCGGCAACGGCAACGTGGCGGGCATGGTGTCGGTGTTCTCGCGACGCTCCGACGTGGAAGGCGCCGACGGCTACGTATGGTTCGTCGCGGACAGCCAGCACGAGAACTACGAGTTGATCGACAACGTGGTGCACGGGCAGATGTTCGTGAGTACCTTCCGGCTCAACAACTATCCAGTGCGCGAGGTCGACATTCTCGATACCGGCGCGGACGCGTTCTCGGCCGCGCTCAGCACCGTCAACGTCGGCAAGTTCAACTTGTGCAGCGGGTCGATCGGGATGTGTGAACACGCCTTCTACGAGGCGATCACCCACGCGAACAATCGCATCCTCTACGGCAACCCGGTTACCGACTTCCCGCATGTGCGTGCAAGTTTCGTGGACGCCTACAGCAGATTGATCGCAATGAAGCTGTTCAGCGATCGGGCGATCGACTACTTCCGCAGCGCCAGCCGTGAGGATCGTCGCTATCTGTTGTTCAATCCGGTCACTAAATCGAAGGTCACCTCCGAGGGTGAAGTCGTGGTGGGCTTGTTGCGAGATATATTGGCGGCCAAAGGATTCGAGAAGAACACGTACTTCGCTGAAGCGGCCCGGCTGATCGGTGCACTGCCGCGACTAGAAGGCACCGTGCATGTCAACGTCGCCCAAATCCTCAAGTTCATGCCTAACTATCTGTTCAACCCGGCCGAGTATCCGGAGATCGAAACTCGCGACGATCCCTCCGACGACGTGTTCTTCTGGGCCCAGGGTCCGGCCCGAGGGGCTTCTAAAATTCAGTTCGCCGACTGGGCGCCGGTATACGAGAACCGCGTGGGCGTGCCTAACGTCGCGCGCTTCTATGAGCAAGCGCAAGCCCTCAAGGACCTACTGGTCAGCGCTCCGCCGGATGGCGAGCAGCAGCGCGATCTCGACTTCATGCTCGTCGTCGGACACCTCTTCACGCTCGTCGTGTACGGCCAGTTGGTTCTGGAACAGGCGGAAATGACCGGCCTCGATGATGATCTGGTTGATCAGATCTTCGACTTCCAGATCCGCGATTTCACCGCGCATGCCATTGCCTTGCACGGTAAGACCAGTTCGACTGAGGCGCAACAGCAATGGGCGCTCTCGGCGGTGCGTAAGCCGGTCGCCGACCGGGCGCGTTTCGACCGGGTATGGGAGCAGGTGAAGGCCTACGACGGCGCGTACGAAATGCGCCCCTAACTTTCCTGGGCGAGCAGTCGCAAGGACCCCGCACGCATCGGCGTGTCGGGGCAGTTTGCGACTGCTCACCGGGCTGAGTTGCTGGCGGGTGTCCTAGAGCACGCTCAATCAACAATCTGGGACCTGATACCCAAGGCTGAGGTAAACCGCAACTTGTGGATCGCAAATTGTGATAGATCTCATGGCCAATGTTTGCTGCGAGGGGTGTGCGGCTTCAAACGCCTGTTACGAAGTCGCCTCGCAGTCGGCGTTCACCGAGGTGAGCCGTAGGAGGCCAGTTCAAATGTGTGCAGATAGCAGTTCTGGTCGGCAGTCGCTTGCCGGGTCCCCGTCTGCGCGCTCGACGTACCAAGTGGGTCGGGTTGGGGCACTGGCCGTTGCGCTCGGTGTGGGCGCGGTGACGCTGGGCTTGGCGGGTGTGGCTGCAGCGGATACCGTTGCAGAGAATGCGGCCGGGCAGGCCGGGGGCGAGGGCGGGGGAGCAACCCGCTCCGGGGATGTAGGAAAGGCGCGGGCCGGCAGTAGCAGAAGCGCGAGTGACGCTTCCCCGCCAGCGGGTGCGGTCGGAGTTCCAACGGGTGGATCGGCCGCCGAAAACAGTGATGGCCGCTCAACAGCGCCGGCGCCTCGACCCGGGGGGTTGCGGTCACGCAATGCTGTCCAAGAACCTAATGCCGTTCCAGAACGCAATTCGGATGTACCCGAACACACTTCGGTGGTTACCAAAGGCGCCGTGCCGTCGCTGCCTTCCTTATCAGGGGACGTCGACTCGACCGTGTTGAGCCATGGCTCGGTTTCCCAGCCCGTGTTGTCTCCGCAGGTTGCGGCTCTGGCAGTAGTTGACGAAGCCCCGGTGATGACTGAGGCGGCGCGTTATGGGGCGCTGTCAGAAAGCCATTCGCCGGCCTGGTTGGGCGGCGGCAGTGACAGCGGCAGCCCCATTGCAACGCCGCTGGTGTGGGCTTCGCTGGCGGTCACTCGGCGAGAGAAGTTGACCGGCGCAACATCCGAGGTTGTTCCAGCCGCTTCGGTGACCACCGGGGAGCCCGAGGAGGCTCTGGTTGTCGACGAGGCTGCCAGCGCCGCGGCGACTGATGAACCAGTGGTTGCGCCTGCGGATTCCATCGTGGTTGGTGCGAGCGCTGCGGCGTTGGATGCAGTGAGTTACCAGCCGTTCCCACCGCGCCCAACCCAGTGTCCGAACACGCTCGTTTGTGGGTCTTTGACGACGTTCCAAGGCAAAGTCGTCAATGGCATCGCTGCGGCCATTGCGGAGATCTTTCCCCAATCGGGGCCAGCGGGAGGATGCGTCGCAGACCAGGGATGCCCCACTCCGGTCTCCGTTGCCAACATCATTGGGGGTTACGGATTCAACATCATCTATTCGCTGATGGGCGGTTACGCGGCACCTATCGTGGGGGCCCAACTTCAGCAACTGGCAAGCGACACCAACGTGCTCACCTTCATCTCGGACGCTGTCGCGGGGAGCAAGTCCTTAGCCGGTGTGCCTCCGGAAGTTGCTGCCACAGTCGGTAATGCAGTTGCTTCCTTCGTACAGAATTCATTCGGGAATATCGTTGTCGCGACGGCGTTCGCTCCGTTCCTTCAAGCCCTGAACCTTCCCACCAAACTTGGCGGTGTCGTCACATTTGCCCTTGCCATGGAAAGTGATCCGAAGAAAGCGATTCTGGATCGAATTCAGGACCCAACGAATCGGGTCGACCAGACGGGCGCGATGCGAACTGCGCTGATCAATTTCTTGGCTAACACTTCTGCCCAGAATGCTCTTGGCGCAGCCGTTGCCGGCTCGATCAATGTGCTGATGGGCGCGACAAGCCCATCGTGGGCTCCGCCGGTCAACCCCAATGCCGTCGCGGACTATGCCGGCGGATTGGTCGCCACGGCTGTGCTGGGCGCGGGCAATCCCGGCGTCCCGGCTCTGAGCGCCACGATCAGCACGGCTGTGAGTGGCCTCTTCTCGGCCATCGGTGGAGATGTGGCCACCCAGGCTGGGAACGCATTGGTCACCTTCCTCAACCAGTCCGGGGTCGGCGACATCCTGGCCACGAACGTGGTCAACACGTTCGTTACCGGGTTGGGGGGCACTACCCCGTTCCCCAGCCCAGGTTCACTCGCGCCGGCCGCGGGCGTCGCGGTCTCCAGTTTCGTGAGCCAGTTGTTCGCTATCCCCGCCGTTCCAACAGCACTGGGTAACTTCGTCACCCAACTGATCGCCGGGTTGGCGGGCGATTCGGCGGTGCAGGCCGAAGTCGGTGCGCAGGTCGCAACGAAGGTGACTTCGGCGCTCGGTGGTGGGCCGCTCGCGATTGCCGTCGGGCCACAGGTGGGTTCAACGGTGCAGACGTTGTTGGCCAATCAGGTAGTGGTCGGGGAGTTGAGCTCGGTTATCGGGTCATTCGTGCCCGCGCTCCTGACTGCCGGCGTTGTCTCCGCGCTGGCGGGTGCGGCCGGCCAGCTGGCGACCGCGGCCCTGGAAGGCGATCTGAAGTCGGTATTGCCGACGGTGGAGGCCCAGTTGCGGGCCAACGCGGATGTTCAGGCGGCGGTGGGTGGCGCAGTCGGCGGTGCGGTGACGTCGTTGTTGGGTGATTCCGCGTTGTGGGGAGCTGTTGATACAGCGATGTCGTCTTTGATCACCGGGCTGTTGGCTGATTCGACGGTTCAGTCCGCGTTGACAACGCAGGTCGAGTCAGTCGTGTCGAACCTGTTCGGTGGTGGTGATCTGGGTCAGGCGGTGGGTGCTCAGGTCGCGAATTCTGTGGTGGGGTTGCTGACCAATCCTGTCGTCACTGGCGCGTTGGTGGGCTTGGTGGATTCGGTGTTTGGGGATTTCTTCGGCGCGACGGGTGTGGTTACGGCGCTCTCAGACGCGGCCGACCAGCTGGCCAGCGCAGCCGTGGCGGGCACTCTGCAGTCCGTCATGCCCGTCGTACTTGCGGGGCTGCGGGCGAACGCTGATGTTGATGCTGCAGTCGGTTTCGCGGTGGGTGGTGCGGTGACGCAGTTGTTGGGTGATTCCGCGTTATGGGGTGCCGTTGATGGTGCGGTGTCGGGGTTGTTGACTGGGTTGTTGGGGGATTCGACGGTGCAGGCGGCCTTGACTGCGCAGATCGCGTCGGCGGTGTCCAGGGCGCTCGGTGGTGGTGATCTGGGTCAGGTGGTCGGTGCCCAGGTGGCGAATTCGGTGGTGGGGTTGATCACTAATCCGGTGGTCAGTGGTGCGTTGGTGGATTTGGTGGATTCGGTGTTCGGGGATTTCTTCGGCGCGGCGGGTGTGGTGGCGGCGATCTCGGGTGCGGCTAGTGATGTGGCGTTGGCGGTGATTGGCGGGGAAAGTCCTGAGGCGGCGTTGAAGGCGGCGTTGGCGGGGTTGGAAGCCAATCCGGATGTGGTTGCGGCGGTGGGTTTCGCGGTGGGTGGTGCGGTGACGCAGTTGTTGGGTGATTCCGCGTTGTGGGGTGCTGTTGATGGTGCGGTGTCGGGGTTGTTGACTGGGTTGTTGGGGGATTCGACGGTGCAGGCGGCCTTGACTGCGCGGATTGCGGTGACGGTGTCGACGCTGCTGGGTGGTGGTGATCTGGGTCAGGTGGTCGGTGCCCAGGTGGCGAATTCGGTGGTGGGGTTGATCACTAATCCGGTGGTCAGTGGTGCGTTGGTGGATTTGGTGGATTCGGTGTTCGGGGATTTCTTCGGCGCGGCGGGTGTGGTGGCGGCGATCTCGGGTGCTGCTAGTGATGTGGCGTTGGCGGTGATTGGCGGGGAAAGCCCTGAGGCGGCGTTGAAAGCGGCGCTGCAGGGTTTGGAAGCCAATCCGGATGTGGTTGCGGCGGTGGGTATCTCGGTGGGTGGTGCGGTCACGCAATTGTTGGGTGATTCCGCGTTATGGGGTGCCGTTGATGGTGCGGTGTCGGGGTTGCTCACCGAGTTGCTGGGGGACTCGACAGTCCAGGCGGCGTTGACTGCGCGGATTGCGGTGACGGTGTCGAACTTGCTTGGCGGTGGTGATCTGGGTCAGGTGGTCGGTGCCCAGGTCGCGGACGCGCTCGTCGGACTGATCACGAACCCCGCCGTCAGTGGTGCGCTGGTCGGTCTGGTGGATTCGGTGTTTGGGGATTTCTTCGGCGCGGCGGGTGTGGTTGCGGCGATCTCGGGTGCGGCTAGTGATGTGGCGTTGGCGGTGATTGGCGGGGAAAGTCCTGAGGCGGCGTTGAAGGCGGCGTTGGCGGGTTTGGAAGCCAATCCGGATGTGGTTGCGGCGGTGGGTTTCGCGGTGGGTGGTGCGGTGACGCAGTTGTTGGGTGATTCCGCGTTATGGGGTGCTGTTGATGGTGCGGTGTCGGGGTTGTTGACTGGGTTGTTGGGGGATTCGACGGTGCAGGCGGCCTTGACTGCGCGGATTGCGGTGACGGTGTCGACGCTGCTGGGTGGTGGTGATCTGGGTCAGGTGGTCGGTGCCCAGGTGGCGAATTCGGTGGTGGGGTTGATCACTAATCCGGTGGTCAGTGGTGCGCTGGTCGGTCTGGTGGATTCGGTGTTCGGGGATTTCTTCGGCGCGGCGGGTGTGGTGGCGGCGATCTCGGGTGCTGCTAGTGATGTGGCGTTGGCGGTGATTGGCGGGGAAAGTCCTGAGGCGGCGTTGAAGGCGGCGTTGGCGGGTTTGGAAGCCAATCCGGATGTGGTTGCGGCGGTGGGTATCTCGGTGGGTGGTGCGGTCACGCAATTGTTGGGTGATTCCGCGTTGTGGGGTGCTGTTGATGGTGCGGTGTCGGGGTTGTTGACTGGGTTGTTGGGGGATTCGACGGTGCAGGCGGCCTTGACTGCGCGGATTGCGGTGACGGTGTCGACGCTGCTGGGTGGTGGTGATCTGGGTCAGGTGGTCGGTGCCCAGGTGGCGAATTCGGTGGTGGGGTTGATCACTAATCCGGTGGTCAGTGGTGCGTTGGTGGATTTGGTGGATTCGGTGTTCGGGGATTTCTTCGGCGCGGCGGGTGTGGTTGCGGCGATCTCGGGTGCGGCTAGTGATGTGGCGTTGGCGGTGATTGGCGGGGAAAGCCCTGAGGCGGCGTTGAAAGCGGCGCTGCAGGGTTTGGAAGCCAATCCGGATGTGGTTGCGGCGGTGGGTATCTCGGTGGGTGGTGCGGTCACGCAATTGTTGGGTGATTCCGCGTTATGGGGTGCCGTTGATGGTGCGGTGTCGGGGTTGCTCACCGAGTTGCTGGGGGACTCGACAGTCCAGGCGGCGTTGACTGCGCGGATTGCGGTGACGGTGTCGAACTTGCTTGGCGGTGGTGATCTGGGTCAGGTGGTCGGTGCCCAGGTCGCGGACGCGCTCGTCGGACTGATCACGAACCCCGCCGTCAGTGGTGCGCTGGTCGGTCTGGTGGATTCGGTGTTTGGGGATTTCTTCGGCGCGGCGGGTGTGGTTGCGGCGATCTCGGGTGCGGCTAGTGATGTGGCGTTGGCGGTGATTGGCGGTGAAAGCCCTGAGGCGGCGTTGAAAGCGGCGTTGGCGGGTTTGGAAGCCAATCCGGATGTGGTTGCGGCGGTGGGTATCTCGGTGGGTGGTGCGGTCACGCAATTGTTGGGTGATTCCGCGTTATGGGGTGCCGTTGATGGTGCGGTGTCGGGGTTGCTCACCGAGTTGCTGGGTGACTCGACAGTCCAGGCGGCGTTGACTGCGCGGATTGCGGTGACGGTGTCGAACTTGCTTGGCGGCGGCGATCTGGGTCAGGTGGTGGGTGCCCAGGTCGCGGACGCGCTCGTCGGACTGATCACGAACCCCGCCGTCAGTGGTGCGCTGATCGGTCTGGTGGATTCGGTGTTCGGCGATTTCTTCGGCGCGACGGGTGTGGTTGCGGCGATCTCGGGTGCGGCTAGTGATGTGGCGATGGCGGTGATTGGCGGTGAAAGTCCTGATGCCGCGTTGAAGGCGGCGCTAGCGGGGTTGGCGGCGAACACTGATGTGGTTGCGGCGGTGGGTATCTCGGTGGGTGGTGCGGTCACGCAGTTGTTGGGTGATTCCGCGTTATGGGGTGCCGTTGATGGTGCGGTGTCGGGGTTGCTCACCGAATTGCTGGGTGACTCGACAGTCCAGGCGGCGTTGACTGTGCAGATCGCGTCGGCGGTGTCCAAGGCGCTTGGCGGCGGCGATCTGGGTCAGGTGGTCGGTGCCCAGGTCGCGGACGCGCTCGTCGGACTGATCACGAACCCCGCCGTCAGTGGTGCGCTGGTCGGTCTGGTGGATTCGGTGTTCGGCGATTTCTTCGGCGCGACGGGTGTGGTTGCGGCGATCTCGGGTGCGGCTAGTGATGTGGCGATGGCGGTGATTGGCGGCGAAAGTCCTGATGCCGCGTTGAAGGCGGCGTTGGCGGGGTTGGCGGCGAACACTGATGTGGTTGCGGCGGTGGGTATCTCGGTGGGTGGTGCGGTGACCCAGCTACTCGGTGACAGCGCGATGTGGGGGGTCGTCGGACCTGCAGTGTCCGGGTTGCTCACCGAGTTGTTGGGTGACTCGACGGTTCAGGCGGCCTTGAATACGCAGATCGCATCGGCGGTATCCAAGGTCCTCGGTGGCGGAAATCTCGGTCAGGTAGTCGGTGCTCAGGTCGGGAACGCGCTCGTCGCACTGATCACTAACCCCGCCGTCACCGACGCGCTGGGCCCGCTGATCGAATCGGTGATCAGTGGATTCATCGGCTCAGCAGGGGTGATCAGCGCGGTCGCGGGTGCGGCCAGCGACTTGGCCGTCGCGTTGGTGACCGGCGAAAGCCTGGATGCGGCGTTGAAGGCGGCGTTGGCGGGGTTGAAAGCCGAGCCGGTCATTGTCGCGGGACTTGAGTCAGGAATTGCTGCGGGATTCAACGTCGTTAATGAACTGCTGTTGAGCAATCCTGTTGTTCAGCAATTGCTGAGCACGACGACCTCGACGCTGTTCCTTGAGCTTGCGGGTGATCCTGATGTGCGGACCGCGATAGCGAACTTGATCGGTGTCCCCTACGGCGAGATCATTGCCGGCCTGCTGGCCAATCCCGCGGTCAGCGCTGATTTCGCAGCGGTGCTCGGGTCAGCCGTTACTGGCTTCCTGAGTTATCCGGGGTTCACTACAGCACTTACTGACGCAGCGAACGGGGTCGCCGACGCGGTCTTGACGGGGACGGATCTGTCGACGGCTTTGCAAGAGGGGCTGGCCACCCTGCGGGCCAACCCGGCATTCTCGGCCGCAGCGAACGCTGTGGTGCCCGGCCTGGTGGATGAACTCGTGGGGAACCCTGCGGTTCAGCAGGCATTAGGCGCGGCGGCACAGCTGTTGATCGTGGCTCGCCTGCAGGCGGCGGGGATCGACAACAAGTTCTTGGACGGGATCGTCGGCAAAGTAGTCAACGGGACCGTGACGTCGTTGTTGGCCGACCCGGCAACGGCGAACTTGTTGAGCACCATCGCTATCAAGATTCTGGAGGGCATGCCGTTCAGCGGCGTGACTACCGTTGTGATTCAAGCAGTTCTGTACGAGCCGGGTCTGCAGGGTGCTGTCGGCATGGCATTGGGCCAAGGAATCGGGTCGCTGTTTGGCGACAATATCGTCGGCGCTGTCGTCGGCTTTGCAGCCGGA
Organism: Mycobacterium sp.; assembly: GCA_965279745.1. Lineage (GTDB taxonomy): Bacteria > Actinomycetota > Actinomycetes > Mycobacteriales > Mycobacteriaceae > Mycobacterium. The sequence goes on along the minus strand of OZ257262.1, from coordinate 2,771,419 downwards.
GCCGCGGCCACGATCACGATCACTGTCGTCGCCGGCATCGTGCGGATATTCGAGGCGCTGTTCCCCAGGGTCGGGACTGGACAGGATGAGACTCAAACCGCTTCCCGGATCGCCCAATCCGGCGGCTACATCTACGAAGACTTCGCTGCCGCGGGCGGGCCTTATGCGGTGAGCGCGATCGTTCCAGGACGTGGCGGCGCTGATTCATTGCTGGGTGACGGCGGTGGGTTCACGTTCACCAACCTTGCTCTGACGATTCCGGCGGACAATGGTTCGGATTTCATCGACGTCAACGTGGCGATAGACGCTGAGGATCCAGAAGCAGCCAGCAGCGCTGAGCGTTCACCTCTGCTAATCGCATTCAGGTTCCGTCGTGATTGGCTACTCCAAGCCGCGGACTTACCAATTGCCGCTGCGCGGAAGAAAACTCAGGTGGCCACGGCGTCCGTGTCGTAGCGACCTCCCGATTAAATCACCGTCACATTGGCGGTGAAGGTCCAGGCGCCCTGCTCGCCACCCGGCCATGGTTGACCGTAAGTGGTGGTGACGGCGGCAGTGCCGGGGTTGACAGCGGTGAACGTCCACACTTCGGTGCCTGATCCGCCCGGCATCGCGTTCGGTGCTGCGACCGCAACATGTCCGGCCTGAGTGAGTACCCGGGAATCGCTGATCGCCGCATCGGCAGTCCACTTGTAGCCGGTGGATGCATTGGTTCCGAGGACGATCCGCAGGGTCCCGCCTGACCCGAGGCTGACGTCGCGTTGGATCTGCTTCTGATTCAGCAGATCGCTATACGACACCTCGACGGTCGCGAGTTGCGGTCCGGGCGCCACGACCGGGTCCGGGTGAGCCTTGCTCGTGCAGCCCCCAACCGGCATTGCGATGCAGACAACGGCCATGAGCCAGACAAACCGCGTCATCGTCCGATCCTTTCGAAGCCGGTGAGCCGATAGACGCAGTATGTACTCTCCGACCGTGAACGTCGACGTGATAACCCCGCAGTAGAGTCCGGGCGCTATCGAGGCCACTGATCCAAAGGTCGACGTCGCTGAGGTGAATCCGTGGATGTTGCGGATGGCCGGTGAGGTGGCCGACGGCGTCCACGTCCACCCTATCGGTGAGCCCGGATACCTGGCCCGTCACGGCAAGCCGATGATCGCCGAAGGTGCGGAGAGGTCCGGGCGCTCGCCATCCGACGTCGCGGCGATCGTTCCGTCATGACGATCGTCGGGGACAACGACGAGGAACGCGCCATCGAACGGGAAATGGTGAGGGCCAGTCTGAGCTTCTACCGCAGCACCCTCAATCCCATTCATTTGGGACGAAGCAGGTTTCGACGGCACTACCGCCAGAATCAGGGAGAAGTAGAAGGCCGGCGATTTCGCCGGCATGGCCGCGCAGATCAGCGACGACCACATGTACGAGGGCCTGGCAACGCGCGTCGTTCTCTACAACGCGGCATCAGGTGACCGCGAGCACTTCGCGTTATGGCAAAGTCGCCCAGCGTATTTCGTCCTATTTGGCGATGGCGAAGACCGCGACGATCGGGTAGGGCACCCGCCCCTCGACGTCGCCGCCGGCGAACGGCACGTACAGGCGGCCTTCGTCGGCGGCGAATACAGGCTGGCCCGCGGACAGTCCTGCCGTGAACTCAAGCTCTGGGAATCGAGCTGCGAGGTCGATCGTCGAGTAAGGGTTGACCTCATCCGGTGCTAGCCGGCCTTCGGCTGACGCGACGAGGTCGGCCTCGGACACGAACCACAGCACCGGCCGGTACTCCTGCGCGTGGTTTCCCTTGCCGTCGTAGCCGCGTCCATCAGTGACGCCGTATTCCCCGTCCGGGCCGTACCAGATCAGGCCGTAGGCCTGGCCTCCCGCGTAGACGAGCGCCGTGCGGCTACCGGACCCGGTGTTGACGAAGGTCGCACCGGTGGTTTCGTCGAGCTCGGTCCAGTACCCAACGCCGCCCTGCGCGGGTTGCGTCCCGGCGCTGTCAATCGAACCGTCCGGGTTGCGGGCGACCTCATAGTCTGCGGTGCGTGGAGTGCGTTGCCCGAGCGGCGTGATCGGATGATTGGCGAGTGGCCGGGCCGTGAGGATCGCGGTATCCGGACGATTGGGGCTCGGCCAGCTGGTCGCGTGAAGGTCTGGACCCCACGAGGCTGATCCGTTGATCGACTGCATCTTTCCGCCGAGGCCGAGTGTTGCCCCGTCGCTGGCTGCCGAGACGGCCGGGCTGAGGAACAGCGCGAACGATCGCGTCTGCTGGGAGTCCGATGTCGTGCGCCACGGTCCCTGCACTGTCGCTGATCCGTCGGCGCCGAGCACGCTTGCACCCAAGACCGGGTTGTTCCGGTGTGAGGCGGCGTACCAGCTGCCGTACGACCAGAACAGGCGTTGCCCGGCTTCGTCCCACAGCAGGCCTTCGGTCCAGTTGGCGTCCGGCTGTGCTGCGTTTGGCTCTTCGGTCGTGACTTTGCGCCCGCCGTAGATGTCGCCCCAGTAGGTGACGACGGTCGCGACGGGTGCCTTGTCGGGCGTGGTACCGAACGCTTGGGGCGCCGCAAGCTCGACGATTGGGTCGTTGGCATAACGGTGGCCGGTCAGGAAGAACCGGCGTTGTCCGTCGACCACGCGCGAGGTCATCGCGGCCCCACCGTACGCAAGGGTCGCGTAGGGCCCGTTTCCGATCAGCCCAGTGGGAACCCGGAAGAACCCCTCGAAGGTGAGGTCCCCGGGACGCAGGCGGTTTGTCGAGTCGAGTGTGGGCTGGGTCGTTGGGGGCTGGGTCGTCGGCTCAACTGGCGGAATGTTGATGGCCACGGTGCCTGTCGCCAGGTGACCGCTGGTGCCGATGAGGCCGAAGGTCAGCAGGTTGATCAAGCTGGCTAGGCCGTGAAGGTGGAATCCGCTGCCAGCGTCGCTGACGGCGACGCCGAACGAGTCGGTGGCACCGGTTTGCAACAGCGCGCGGTCAAGCGTGTACGTGTAGCTGCCATCGGGGTCGACCACGACCGAGCCACGTGCGGGTTCCGTTGTGACGCTGTAGTTCAGCGGTTCACTGTCCGGGTCCGCGGCAGTGAGCTGACCGTGGACGATCCCGTCGATCGGTGGACCGCTTTGTGTGCCGGTGAACGCCGGGGTCTTGTTGCTGAATAGTGTTGCGATACCGCGGTTTTGCGCCTTGGCTTGGCGCGCGCTCGACACGTTCGGCCTGTGAACCGATGGTCGGCTCGCCCGGGTGCGGACTTGGGTCTGGGGTCGTGACGGCGTTCCTACCGAGCTGTGGCTTGCCGATGAGTTCTCAGGTGCTGCGCCCGCCACGCCCACGCCGCCAGCGAGCGCTGCCGTTGCAAGGCCGAGTGCTATCGCGAAGCCAAGAATCCACCCGAAAAGCGTCCTGGTCGCCATCTCAGCCACCTCCGCGCGGCATGCGCTTGGGCCTTGAAATCCAGCTAGCACGATGCGTTGGTCGTGTCTGGTGCGATCATATGCCGCGAAAGGCCACTCACATCGACGATCAGGACGTACTCATGAACTCCCACATCGCCGTCCTCGCCTCGCTCGCGCTGGCGATTTTTTTCAGTCCCGAGACTCTGGTCCTGGGTCTGGTCATTGCCAGTGACAAGAAGACGCCGCGCCTTGCGGCGTTTGCGTTCGCGATTGGCGGCATCCTCGGCATCGCTTTCGCAACCGGGATCGGCTTGTGGATTGCGGTGGCGTCTGGCACCGACGGGGCCCCACACCACCACACTTGGGTGGGCTTTATCGTCCGGGCGTTGATCGCGGGCGCTCTGCTGGTGATCGGTCTGCAGCGTGCCGTGAATGCGATTCGCCACAAACCGATCCCCGACGTGTCCAAGTCGGATCAGAAGTCAGGGAAGCTGCGTTCTTCGTTGACGGCGCACTTCCCGAAGCTCATGCATCGCCTGAACCCGGGCACTGATCTGCCCACCCGGAACCGCGTTTTCCGGGCCGCCGGGGCGGGCTTCGCCATCTGCGGTCTGCATCCGAAGGTGTTCCCGATTGCGATTGCCGCCGGCCACCAGATCATGCAGATCCCCGATGGCCCCATGCGAAGCCTGGGCTTTGTGGTCTTCGCCGCGATCTCGGTGGTGCCCGCCCTAGTGCCGGCAGTGATCGAGATGTTCAGCCCGGGTGCCTCCAGTCGCACCAAAGATGCCTACGAACGGATCATGAAGACCCACGGCCGGTGGATCACCGCCGTGCTGCTGATCGGCGTGGGACTGTTCGTCGGCCACGAGGCGTGGCGGTATATGCCGCGGGGCTAGCCCAGGCCTGGCGTCGAGATCGACGTAATGGTGTGAATTACTCGCACTTTCCCGCCCGTTTGTTGGGTTGGGCGTAAGTGGTGCGCGCGGCGGGGAACAAATACCGGGGTGGGGCCGTTGGAACCTCTGGAACATGAGCGAACTATGCTCAACCTGGATTGACAGGTGACGGCCCGGCGGGCAGTCTTGAGTCGAGTTCGCTCATACCCCCAATCTCTACCCATAAAGTCTCTAATAGGAGGAATTCATCATGGCTCGTGCGGTCGGCATTGACCTCGGGACCACCAACTCCGTCGTGGCGGTACTGGAAGGTGGCGACCCTGTCGTCGTCGCCAACTCCGAAGGGTCTCGCACCACGCCGTCAGTCGTCGCGTTCGCGCGCAATGGCGAGGTGCTGGTCGGTCAGCCCGCCAAGAACCAGGCAGTAACCAACGTTGACCGGACCATCCGTTCGGTCAAGCGTCATATGGGCACCGACTGGTCCGTCGAGATCGACGGCAAGGACTACACCCCACAGGAGATCAGCGCCCGCGTGCTGATGAAGCTCAAGCGCGACGCCGAAAGCTACCTCGGCGAAGACATCGCCGACGCGGTCATCACCGTCCCCGCGTACTTCAACGACGCTCAGCGCCAAGCCACCAAGGAAGCCGGCCAGATCGCCGGTCTGAATGTGTTGCGCATCGTCAACGAGCCCACCGCGGCGGCCTTGGCGTACGGCCTCGACAAGGGCAGCAAGGAACAGACCATCCTGGTCTTCGACCTCGGTGGCGGCACGTTTGACGTCTCGCTGCTGGAAATCGGCGACGGCGTCGTCGAGGTCCGCGCTACATCAGGTGACAACCACCTCGGTGGCGACGACTGGGACGACCGGATCGTCAACTGGCTGGTGGAGAAGTTCAAGGGCACCAGCGGTATCGACCTCACCAAGGACAAGATGGCGATGCAGCGGCTTCGCGAGGCCGCCGAGAAGGCGAAGATCGAGCTCAGCTCGAGCCAGGGCACCTCGATCAACCTGCCGTACATCACCGTCGACGCGGACAAGAACCCGCTGTTCCTCGATGAGCAGCTGACCCGCTCGGAGTTCCAGAAGATCACCCAGGACCTCCTGGACCGCACCCGTCAGCCGTTCCAGCAGGTCATCAAGGACGCCGGTATCTCGGTCGCCGATATCGACCACGTGGTTCTAGTCGGCGGCTCCACCCGCATGCCCGCGGTGTCGGATCTGGTCAAGGAAATGACCGGCGGCAAGGAGCCCAACAAGGGCGTCAACGCCGACGAGGTCGTAGCCGTGGGCGCCGCCTTGCAAGCCGGCGTGCTCAAGGGTGAGGTCAAGGACGTCCTGCTGCTCGACGTCACCCCGCTGAGCCTTGGCATCGAGACCAAGGGTGGCGTGATGACCAAGCTGATCGAGCGCAACACCACGATTCCGACCAAGCGCAGCGAGACCTTCACCACCGCCGACGACAACCAGCCGTCGGTGCAGATCCAGGTCTATCAGGGTGAGCGCGAAATCGCCTCGCACAACAAGCTGCTCGGCTCCTTCGAACTGACCGGCTTGCCGCCGGCCCCGCGCGGTGTGCCCCAGGTTGAGGTCACCTTCGACATCGACGCCAACGGCATCGTCCACGTGACGGCCAAGGACAAGGGCACCGGTAAGGAGAACACGATCCGTATCCAGGAAGGCTCCGGCCTGTCCAAGGACGAGATCGACCGGATGATCAAAGACGCCGAGGCGCACGCTGATGAAGACCGGAAGCGTCGCGAAGAGGCGGACGTGCGCAACCAGGCCGAGTCGCTGGTCTACCAGACCGAGAAGTTCGTCACCGAGCAACGCGGTGCCGAGGGTGGATCCAAGGTTCCGGAGGACACCCTCGTCAAGGTCGACGCTGCGATCGCCGACGCCAAGACGGCGCTGAACGGTACCGACATCGGTGCGATCAAGTCGGCTATGGAGAAGCTCGGCCAGGAGTCGCAGGCTCTCGGCCAGGCCATCTATGAGGCCACGCAGTCTGACCAGAGTGCTGGTGGCGGGACTCAGAGCGATTCCTCTGACGACGTTGTCGACGCCGAGGTGGTCGAAGACGATCCTCAGGAGACCAAGTGACCCCCCCGGTCAACGGCGGCGAAAGTCCGGACGAGCCGGTGACTTTCACCGACAAACGCCGGATTGATCCGCTGACCGGCGAGGTCCGTGACCGCGCCGCCGGGCCGGCCCCTGGCGGGCCGGCACCGGAGGCGGGCTCGCCAGTGGAAAGCTCCGAGGAGTCGGACAAGGCGGCAGAACTGCTGGGCGACCTGCAGCGTGTGCAGGCTGACTTCGCCAACTACCGCAAGCGTGCGCTTCGGGAACAGCAGGTGGCCGCGGAGCGGGCCAAGGCCGTCGTGGTAGGGCAGTTGCTCACCGTCCTCGACGATCTGGATCGCGCTCGCACCCACGGTGACCTGGATACCGGGCCGCTGAAATCGGTCGCGGACAAGCTGACTGCGGCGCTGGCTGGATTGGGCCTAACCCCTTTCGGCGACGAGGGCGAGGATTTCGACCCGTCGGTGCACGAGGCGGTTCAGCACGAGGGCGACGGTTCCAATCCGGTCATCGGGACTGTGATGCGTCGCGGTTACCGACTCGGCGAGCAATTGCTGCGCCATGCGCTGGTGGGCGTGGTCGACGCCGTTCATGACACAGCAGGCAACACGCCGGAGAACACTGGGGAGCCGGACCGGCAGACCCCAGAATCAGATTGATAACTGCCAAACGATATTGAGATGGTGTGAGGAGGTGACGCCGCATGGCTCAGCGTGAATGGGTCGAAAAGGATTTCTACAAAGAGCTCGGCGTCTCCTCTGACGCCAGCGCCAAGGACATCAAGACCGCCTACCGGAAGTTGGCGGGAGAGCTGCACCCCGACAAGAACCCGAACGGCGCTGAGCGATTCAAGGCAGTCTCGGAGGCGTACAGCGTGCTGTCCGACGATGCCAAGCGCAAGGAGTACGACGAGACCCGCCGGCTGTTCGCCGGTGGCGGTTTCGGCCGTCGCTTCAACGGTGGTGCTGGTCCGGGCGGCGCGGCTGGTGGAGGCGGATTCGGCGGGTACGGCAACGCAGACAGCGGTGAGTTCAACCTCAACGACTTGTTCGATGCTGCCGGGCAGTCGGGCGGAACCAACATTGGTGATCTGTTCGGCGGCCTGTTCGGTCGCGGCTCTCAACCACGGCCCAGTCGTCCGCGGCGCGGTAAGGACCTGGAAACCGAGACTGACCTCGACTTCCTGGAGGCGACAAAGGGTGTCGCGATGCCGTTGCGGCTGACAAGTCCGGCGCCGTGCACCAACTGCCATGGCAGTGGTGCACGCCCGGGCACCAGTCCCAAGGTGTGCGCAACCTGCAACGGCTCCGGTGTGATCAATCGCAATCAGGGCGCATTCGGGTTCTCCGAACCGTGCACCGATTGCCGGGGCAGTGGCTCGATCATCGAGCACCCCTGCGATGAGTGCCGAGGCACGGGCGTCACCACCCGGACCCGGACCATTAATGTGCGGATTCCGCCGGGTGTCGAAGACGGTCAGCGGATTCGGCTGGCCGGCCAAGGCGAGGCCGGACTGCGGGGCGCGCCGTCAGGCGATCTGTATGTCACCGTGCACGTGCGTCCGGACAAGGTGTTCGGCCGTGACGGCGATGATCTGACAGTGTCGGTTCCCGTCAGCTTTACCGAATTGGCTTTGGGCACAACGCTTTCAATTCCGACCTTGGATGGCAAGGTAGGGGTTCGGGTGCCAAAGGGCACTGCGGACGGCCGGATTCTGCGGGTGCGGGGCCGTGGTGTCCCCAAGCGCGGTGGTGGCAACGGCGATCTACTGGTCACAGTCAAAGTCGCCGTCCCGCCGAATCTGGAGGGCCAGGCGCTGGAGGCGTTGCAGGCCTACGCCGCGGCTGAGCGGGCCAGTGGGTTCGATCCACGAACCGGATGGTCGGGCAACCGACCATGAGCGTCGCGAAGGATCCGCGGGATCCGCAGACGTTTCTGATCTCCGTGGCAGCGGAACTGGCAGGCATGCACGCGCAGACCTTGCGAACCTACGACAGGCTCGGCTTGGTCAGCCCGAGCCGCAGTTCCGGCGGCGGACGCCGCTATTCGGAACGCGACGTAGAACTGCTGCGCGAGGTGCAGAGGCTGTCCCAGGACGACGGCGTGAACCTCGCGGGTATCAAGCGGATCATCGAACTGACCAATCAGGTCCAGGCCCTACAGTCGCGGATTGAGGAGCTGGCAGTCGAACTGGAAGGGTTGCGTTCCCGACCGCGTCGGGAACTTGCGGTGGTGCCGAAGAGCACGGCGGTGGTTGTCTGGAAGCCCCGCCGCTAGGCCGGTGGTGCGGTGAGTGTGGCGACGGCCGTCCTGGTGACATTGAGCATGTCATCGCTCGCAATACTGGCTATGTACCCGTCGGGCCGGATGAGTAGCAGTGCCTCACCGGCGATTCCATAGATCTTCCGAAAGTTTCCGGTGTCAGCGTCGAGGGTGATCCGCTGTAGAGCGGCACCCCTTATGGGCCAAGTCAGTTGTCTCAGCGCGTCTTCCGCGTCCGGGCCGCAAGCCAGTGCGGTGAAATGTGGCCCGCGGTAGATGTCGAACAGGCTGCGGGACTCGCCGCTGCTGTCGTTCACGCGCGCGTCGGGGGCACGGTCGCCGACCTGCAGTGTCGTGGTGCACTGCGCAATGGACGGCGCTAGCGGGCCACCGCGGTAACTCAAGGCGATCTGCTGCTCGTCCTTACCTCGCTTGATGCTGGCTGGGTCGCGCTTCTCCACCCCGTCGAACTTCTTGCTCGACAGCCCCAGGACGGCAGCGGCGATGGGCAGGCGTTCAGCTTCGTAGGTATCGAGCAACTCTGGTGGAGCGCCGGCGATAACTTGCCCGATCTTCCAGCCGAGGTTGTAAGCATCCTGAACCCCGGTGTTGAGTCCCTGACCGCCGAATGGGGTATGCACGTGTGCGGCATCGCCGGCAAGGAATACCCTTGTACGCCGATAGCTTTCGGCTAGCCGGATGTTCGGGCGGAATACGGACTTCCACGTGATGTTCTCCACAGCCAGACGCCGATCGCCGGTGCGGGCGCGGATGACCTGGGTGATCGCCTCGCTGTCGAGGGGTGCGATGTCATCCGACCGGAGTCGGATCATCCATTGGAACTGATCGCCGTGTGGCAGTGGGCACGCCCCGGTGAACCGTCCTTTGCTTCCGGGCCAGATATGCCAGCGGTTGCGAGACAGGCCGCCGATGACGCCGGCATCGACAATCAGCATGCGGTCGGCCTCGTCGGTGGAGCCGGTGAACGCGATCCTGGCCTGTTTGCGCACGGTGCTGCCGCCACCGTCGGCACCCACGACGTAGCGGGCGGTGATCTCCTGGGTCCCGCCGGGTGTGTTGATCGACGCCTGCACCTCGTCGGACGTTTGGGTGAGTTCGGTTAGTTCGCAGCGATATTCGATGCTGATCCCGAATTGAGTCAGACGGTCGCGCAGTGCTTGGTCGCTGCGGTGCTGCGGGATCAGCCAGGTGTGGGGGTAAGGCACCGATTCGTCATCGGCGTGTGGGCTTCGGACCATGCGCCAGGGAACGGTCAGCGGCCCGAGGTGAATCCCGAGCAGAGGGTATGTCGATCCGCCGGCCAGTACCTGCTCGATCGCCCCGAGGTCGTCAAGCATTTCGAGGGTGCGGGGTTGCAGGCCTTTGGCGCGGGATCCCTCGAAGCCGTGCTCGGCCTTGTCGATTATCCGCACCTCTAACCCTCGCCGGGCGAGGTCGATCGCCAGGACGGTGCCGACCGGACCGGCGCCGACGATCAGGACATCGATCAATTCAGTTCACTCGAATGCTGAACGACGCGATCGCCGGTTGTCCCGGAAGTGCCACGCTGTAGTTGCCCGTGCATAGCGCGTTGGTTGGTGCTGTCATCGGCTCGAGGCCGATCACGGCGTCGTTGTCGGGCGCGAATACCTGCGCTGCGGGGTATCCGCGTTCAAAGACGACCTCGATGCGCCGGCCGCCACCGGAGATCGCGAACACGGCACCTGGGGTGACGCTGTCGAATCCGTCATCGAACACTTTGTCGTCCAGCAATTCTGGGCTAGCGTTCCACCTCTCCGTTGCGCCGGTCGGGAGGCCCTGACTGTCCACCGGTAGGTGCCGCATCTGCGGTGTTTCGAGCTGCCACTGTGATCGCGGGACATCCGGGATCACCAGATACGGGTGGAAGCCGAAACACAGAGGCACCGGCGCTGAGGCGGTTGGTGTCACGGTGGTGTCCACCGTCAGAGCGCGGTCGGCCAATGTTGCGGTCACCGTCACGACGTGTGGAAACGGGAAGCTAGCCAACAAGCCGGGCTGGCTGCCGTAGTCCAATTCAGCTGTGAGCCGGTTGTCGGCCTGCGCGGTTGCCCGCCAGCCGGGGTAGGCGGCCAGCACCCCGTGGATCGGCAATCCGTGCGCATCGGCGCGCACGCCGCCGACACCGGGCGTCAGCGTCACACCGCCGCCGTCAACCGCGTAATCGTTGGCGCTCAATCGGTTCGCCCACGGGTAGAGGATCGGGATGCCCATGGTCTTGCCATCCGACAAATAGGCCTGCAGTCCACGCCGCTGCCCGAGCAGTTCCACACCATCGTCGGACAACGAGGTGCAGATCATGCCCGCGGACGGGACGAAAGTGGCGGTCAGCCTTGACGACGGATCCTTCAAGACGACTGCGGGCAGCTCAGCCATGGCCTGATTCTGCTACAGGCCGTGAATCCCCTTGTACAGCACCATCAGGCCGAGCACGATCAGGATCCCCGCGACCAAGGCGGCGTGCTGCTCCTCCATCCAGGTCTTGAGCTTGTTCAGCGGCTCGTCGAGCTTCTCGCCGGCAACCTGGTAGGTCAGCACCGGAATCGCTACTGAGGAGGCGGCGATGCCGGTGAAGACGGCCAGTGCCAGCCACTCCCCGCTAATCGTCAGCCCAGCGGTTCCGATGGCCGCGCCGGCCGCGGCGCACATGAACAAGACTTTGACGTTCAGGACAACCAATACCGCTGCGGTCGCGAGCGCGCGCCAGGGGCCGATGCTCGTCATGGAACGCATCCAGCCCGGTGTGTGTGACGAACGGTTCCGGGTCAGCCACTTGTAGATACCGAAGGCGATCAGCACGCCACCGATGCCCAGACGCACATAGGGCGCCCAGGTCGGTTGCTTGTCGACGCCGTCGAGGGCGTTGGACAGCATGAAGAATGCTGCGGTGACTGCGGCGATGCCAGCAGCCCAGCCGATCAGAAACGCCAAACTTGTCGACCGGGGCTTTGGCGTGTGCAGCATGAGAATGCCGGGAATTATCGACAGGGGTGACAGAGTGATGACGAGTGCCAGCGGGATCAGCTCCGCTATCTCAGAACTCACGCTGCTCATCCACGGTCTCCAATTTCGGTTGGTGTAGTTCAGTATTACCGGCCGGCTTCGAGTGCCGCGCATCTACCATGTCAGTGCGTGGGGCAACATGAACAGCACAGGCTGATTTATGCCGCCGGTGTCGCCGGTGCGCTGCTGTTGGCGATCCTCGTTTTCGCGGTTGTTCAGACGTCCCGGAACTCGGTGGATCACACACCTGGCCCAAGCCAGCCGGCCCGTACCGCGCCGACTCGCACGACCATGACACCGACGACGACTACGACAACTTCTACGACCTCGACAACGTCTACGACTTCGACAACCTCCACGACCGATTCGACCACCAGCTCAACTGAGGCATTGGTCCCGACGGCGAGTGCGTCGCGCATGGAACCACCGACTACCACCACCACTACTACTACGACGACGACGCCCTTCATCCCCGGTGAAGCGCCTCCGCCCATCGAAGTGCCGCCGCCGTGACGGTTGCAGAGAGCTGAAGATGACACCTGACGAACTGATGGCCGAAGCCTGTCGACTTGCCAAACAGTCGGTCGACAACGGCTGGGGCGGACCGTTCGGAGCGGTAATCGTTAAGGACGGAAACGTCGTCGCGCGGGGCCAGAATCGAGTTCTGCTGACCGGAGATATCACCGCACACGCCGAGGTCGAGGCAATCCGGAAGGCCTGTTCCGTGTTGATCCCCGAGGCCCCGTCAATCTCGGTTGAGCATGTCAACGAGTCTCTGCTGGAACTTGTGCCGCGAGCAGAAGGGTCGCCGGATCGATCGGCGATGCGTGCCAAAATGCTTATGGGACATCAGATCTACATCAGCGGAGCGCCGTGCCCGATGTGCATGAGTGCTATCTACTGGGCTCGGATCGACAGCGTTTACTTCGCCAACGGTCTTCAGGAGACCAGTAGAATCGGATTCGATGACGAATTCCAGTACGAGGACTTCGGCCGGCCCTACAGCGAGCGCAGTATCGACATTCAGCAGTTCCGGCCCGAGTTGGCAAAGGCTGCCTACGACGCCTGGGCCACGCGCCCGAACAAGCATCCGTACTGAGTTTCAATGACTGAACCGATGGCTGTCACCATCTTTCACCCCACGAGCGACCCGGTGGGCTTCTCCGAATGGGCCGACGGATTGCACGCGTCCGCGGAGGGCGCGGTAGAACTCAGGGTGTCGATGCTCGACCAGCCGCACCTCGACTGGGGTGTTGCGGTGAGCTTCCCAGATGAGAATGAGTTGAACGACTGGCTGGACAGCCCGGAGCGAGAGGAGTGCATTCGCGACGGTGAAAGACGCGGAATCCTCCGCGCCACATCAGATTTAGTGATCAGTGCTGACGGTGCTGTGCCGGCCGGCGTCGGGGTGTTCCGACATGCTGTTGCCTCCGGACGAGAAGCGGAGTTCGTCTCTGCCGAGACACGATTGGCAGAAGCCAGCATGCATTTCCCGGGTTTCGAAGGCTGTTGCTTGTTCGCTCCCGAACCGGACGAGGAATCGATCTCGATGTTGCGGTTCCGTACCGAACGGCATCTCATGCAATGGCTCAAGTCCGATGAACGAACCGAGGCGCTGGACTCGTTGCGGTCCAGCCTGACTCGGGAATTCTCAATGGTGTCGTCGACAACCACGTTCGGTACGACCGTCCGTACCGAGAACGGCCGCGTCATCGTCACGCCGAAGTGGAAGACGGCGATGCTGATCCTGCTGGTGCTGTACCCGACGGTGATGTTGCTGTCGCGGTTCCTGGGACCGGTGTTCGACAGTATGGGCGCCGCTCCGTGGCTGGCGATGTGGCTGAGCCAGGTGATCAGTCTGATCGTGCTGCAGTGGGCGTTGATGCCGCTGGTCGGTAGCTGGTTCCGGAACTGGTTGGACCCCGTCGACGGTGCCGGTTGGCGCGTCAGTGCGATGGGCGCGGTGGTGATGCTGGTGGGTTATCTGGTCACGCTCGGTGTGTTCGCCACCGTGCATTGGCTTCAGTATTGGGACTACGGACCCTGATGAATTCGGACTTGAGCGGAACAGACTCAACCTTATCGGCGTTATAAGACCCGACAAGCTTATTGAGAACGAAATGGAGGTGTCGTGGAGTCTTTCAACCCAACGACCAAGACCCAGGCGGCACTGACCGCCGCATTACAGGCCGCCAGCGCGGCCGGAAATCCCGAGATCAGGCCGGCGCATCTGTTGATGGCCCTGCTCACGCAGGCCGACGGCATTGCCGGGCCGTTGCTTGAGGCCGTCGGCGTCGACCCTGCGACGATTCGCACCGAGGCGCAGCGCCTAGTCGACCGGCTGCCGTCGAGCAGCGGCGCGACCTCGCAGCCGCAGCTGAGCAGGGAGTCTTTGGCGGCGATCACCGCTGCGCAGCAGCTCGCGACAGAGATGGACGACGAGTACGTCTCCACCGAACATCTGATGGTCGGCCTGGCCACCGGCGACAGCGATACCGCCAAGCTGCTCACTGGGCATGGCGCGTCGCCGCAGGCGTTGCGTGACGCGTTCGTGAAGGTACGAGGCAGTGCCCGCGTCACCAGCCCTGACCCGGAGGCCAGCTACCAAGCGTTGGAGAAGTACTCCACTGACCTGACGGAGCGTGCCAGGGAAGGCAAGCTCGACCCAGTCATTGGGCGCGACAACGAAATCCGTCGGGTGATCCAGGTGCTGAGCCGTCGTACCAAGAACAACCCCGTGCTGATCGGCGAACCCGGTGTCGGAAAGACCGCGATCGTCGAAGGTCTGGCCCAGCGCATCATCGCCGGCGACGTGCCGGAGAGCCTGCGTGACAAGACCGTCGTCTCCCTGGACATGGGATCGATGGTGGCCGGTGCGAAGTACCGCGGCGAGTTCGAGGAGCGCCTCAAGGCCGTCCTCGACGACATCAAGAACTCGGCGGGACAGATCATCACCTTTATCGACGAGCTGCACACCATCGTGGGTGCGGGCGCGACGGGTGAAGGGGCGATGGACGCCGGCAACATGATCAAGCCGATGCTCGCCCGTGGCGAGCTGCGGATGGTGGGCGCCACCACGCTTGAGGAGTACCGCAAGTACATCGAGAAGGACGCCGCGCTGGAGCGCCGCTTCCAGCAGGTACTGGTGGGCGAACCGTCCGTGGAGGACACCGTCGGAATCCTGCGTGGTCTTAAAGACCGCTACGAGGTACATCACGGCGTTCGGATCACCGACTCCGCTCTGGTGGCGGCTGCGACGCTGTCCGATCGCTACATCACCTCCCGGTTCCTTCCGGACAAGGCCATCGACCTCGTGGACGAGGCCGGATCGCGGCTGCGGATGGAGATCGACTCCCGTCCCGTCGAGATCGACGAGGTCGAACGTCTGGTGCGGCGCCTCGAGATCGAGGAGATGGCGCTGGCCAAAGAGTCCGATGCGGCATCAATCGACCGTCTGGAGAAGTTGCGCGCCGAACTCGCCGACAAGAAAGAAGAACTCGCTGAACTGACCACCAGATGGCAGAACGAGAAGAATGCCATCGACATCGTCCGCGACCTGAAAGAGGAACTGGACCACCTGCGCGGTGAGTCCGAGCGGGCAGAACGCGACGGCGACCTGGCCAAGGCGGCCGAACTGCGGTACGGGCGGATTCCCGAGATCGAGAAGAAGCTCGACGCAGCACTGCCCCAGGCTGAGGCCCAGGCGAACGTGATGCTCAAAGAGGAGGTCGGACCCGACGACATCGCGGATGTGGTGGCGGCCTGGACCGGAATTCCGGCCGGTCGGCTACTCGAAGGTGAGACCGCCAAATTGCTGCGGATGGAGGACGAACTCGGTAGGCGGGTCGTCGGGCAGAAGAAGGCCGTGCAGGCCGTCAGCGATGCGGTGCGCCGCAGCCGTGCCGGTGTGGCAGATCCCGATCGGCCGACAGGCTCGTTCCTATTCCTCGGGCCGACCGGTGTCGGCAAGACCGAGTTGGCCAAGGCGCTCGCCGACTTCCTGTTCGACGACGAGCGGGCGATGGTTCGCATCGACATGAGTGAATACGGCGAGAAGCACTCGGTGGCCCGCCTGGTGGGCGCGCCTCCCGGGTACATCGGCTATGACCAGGGCGGTCAGCTCACTGAGGCGGTCCGACGTCGCCCCTACACGGTGGTGTTGTTCGACGAGGTCGAGAAGGCTCACCCGGACGTGTTCGACGTGCTGCTGCAGGTTCTCGACGAAGGCCGACTGACTGACGGGCAGGGCCGGACGGTCGACTTCCGCAACACCATCCTCATCCTGACGTCCAACCTCGGTTCGGGCGGCAGCGAGGAGCAGGTGATGGCGGCGGTGCGGTCTGCGTTCAAGCCGGAGTTCATCAACCGCCTCGACGATGTGCTGATCTTCGACGGGCTCAACCCCGACGAACTGGTTGAGATCGTGGACATCCAACTGGCACAGCTGGACAAGCGGTTGTCGCAACGACGTCTCGGGCTGGAGGTATCGCTGGAGGCCAAGGAATGGCTGGCGGCACGCGGCTTCGACCCGGTCTACGGGGCACGGCCGTTGCGCAGGTTGGTGCAACATGCGATCGGTGACCAGCTGGCGAAGCTGCTGCTCGCGGGCGAGGTGCACGACGGCGACGTGGTGCCCGTCAACGTCGCGTCTGACGGTGAAGCCCTGGTGCTGGGCTAATGTCCCTTGCGTGAGCAGGCACAAAAGTCCCGGTAGCACGGCGTGTCGGGAGTGTTTTGTGTCTGTTCGCGCAAGAACGCAACAAGTGGGTTTTGGTGTGATCTGGTTGTGACCTGCTGAGATGCTCCTCAACCGCAAGTGAACAGTTAGGCTACGTGCGATGGTTCCGTTCTGGTTCACGCTGTCCGCACTCTGTTTTGTGGGTGCGGCGGTACTGCTATATATCGACATTGGCCGTCGCCGGGGGTTGGGCCGACGCCGTAAGTCGTGGGCGCGGTCGCATGGTTTCGACTACGAGGCCGAGTCCACCGAGATCGTCGACCGCTGGTCGCGCGGTGTCATGTCCACTGTCGGCGAGGTGACGGCACGCAATGTCGTGCTGGGCCAGATCCGCGGCGAAGCGGTGTACATCTTCGATCTCGAAGACGTGGCGACCGTGATCGCGCTGCATCGCAAGGTCGGCACCAACGTGGTGATGGACCTGCGCCTCAAAGGCGTCAAGGAGCCGCGCGAAAGCGACATCTGGCTGCTCGGCGCTATCGGCCCGCGGATGGTGTACTCGACCAACCTTGACGCCGCGCGCCGCGCCTGCGACCGCAGGATGGTGACGTTCGCCCATACCGCGCCGGACTGCGCCGAAATCATGTGGAACGAACAGAACTGGACGATGCTCTCGATGCCGATCGCCTCCACCCGCGCGCAATGGGATGAAGGCCTGCGCACCGTGCGCCAGTTCAACGACTTGTTGCGGGTACTGCCGCCGGTCCAACAGGCCGCACTACCGCAGGCCGGTGCCCGGCGTAACGCTGCGCCAGGACGTCCGTTGGCCGCGGCGGGTCACCGGGAACTGCCGTTAGGTCAGATCGAGGCTGCACCGGGACTGCAACCCCAACAACCGCGAAGCGGTACGCAAGCCCCGCATCTTCAGCGCTGAGCCACTGACTACGCTGTCGGCATGCCACGTCCCGTCGCCCTGATAACGGGGCCCACTTCGGGCCTTGGTTTGGGCTATGCCCGTCGTTACGCCCGTGACGGGTTCAACTTGGTGCTGGTGGCACGCGATGTCGAGCGTCTCAATGATCTGGCCGACGAACTCCGAGCTGGCCATGGCATCGATGTCGAGGTGCTGCCGGCCGACCTTGCGGATGCGGCTGGCCGCGCCCGCGTCGCTGAACGGCTCGCCGCTGGTGTGCAGGTACTGATCAACAACGCGGGCTTCGGCACGTCCGGCGAGTTCTGGTCCGCAGACCCCGCGCTGCTGCAGGCCCAACTCGATGTCAACGTCACCGCCGTCATGCAACTGACCCGCGCCGCGTTGCCGTCGATGGTGGCTGCCTCGCAGGGATCGGTGATCAACATCGCCAGCATGGCGGGGTTGCTGTCAGGACGGGGCTCGACGTATTCGGCGTCAAAGGCGTGGGTGGTGTGGTTCTCCGAGGGTCTTGCCAACGGGCTGACCGGAACCGGAGTCAGCATCCATGCCGTCTGCCCGGGCTTCGTGCATACCGAGTTCCATGAACGTGCCGGCATCGACATGAAATCGATTCCGTCAATGATGTGGCTCAACGTCGACGACGTGGTGTCGGAAAGTCTGTCCGATATCGCCAAGGGCAGAGTGGTCAGCGTTCCCGGAATGCAGTACAAGGCGCTACTGACGTTCGGGAGACTGGTTCCGCGCGGGCTGGTACGCGAGGTCAACAAGAGAGTGGCAAAGGGCCGTGACCGCACCTGAACTCAACGCCGCCGAACGGGCCGAACTCGCGGACCTGGTTCGTCAGTTGTCGGTCGTATTCGGCCGCGTGACCCTGTCATCCGGGAAAGAGGCCGACTACTACGTTGACCTGCGTCGCGCCACACTCCACCATCGGGCCGCGCCGTTGATTGGCCGGCTCATCCGTGGTCTGACTGCGGACTGGGACTACTCATCGGTCGGTGGACTGACCATGGGTGCCGATCCGGTCGCGACCGCCGTCATGCATGCCCCCGGCCGCCCCATTGATGCGTTCGTCGTACGCAAGTCGCTGAAAAGTCATGGCATGCAACGGCTTATCGAAGGTGCTGAGGTGGTCGGCGCGCGCGTCCTGGTGGTCGAAGACACCAGCACCACCGGTGGGTCGGCGTTGACTGCGGTGCGTGCGGTGCGCGACGCCGGCGGAACCGTAGTGGGTGTCGCAACGGTGGTAGACCGGGCGACCGGCGCCGCGGAGGCGATCGAGGCCGAGGGGGTGCCCTACCGCAGCGTGCTGGGTCTGGCCGATCTCGGTCTTGCCGATGCCTGAGGGCCCAGCCACTCACGGTGACAACGCAGATTTCGACGACGTCGTTGACGTGATCTGTGCGGGAGTGACTCCCGGGGTTTTGGCCTACGCGATTGCCTGCGCCGATCTGGACCGCTCGGTGCTGCTGATCGATTCCCGGCCACTTTCGGAGGTGACCGATCCGGACACCGTCGTCTACCTGCGGTCCATGACTGACGATCTGGGATCAGTGACCCCGGACCTCGAATTAGCGGTCACCCGTGCGCAACCCGTTCCTCCGCCGACTGGCGGACGCCCCATGATTGAACCGTTTTTTGGCGGGCGACTGCGTACTTGGTCGGCCACCTGCTCAACGTCACCGTTTGGGGTGGTCTGCAGTCAGGTCATCGACCCTGCGATGACGGCCTGGCGCACCAAGTCCGAAATAATCCGGGCAGTGGTGCTGGGCACTCCACCTAACTCAGGGCCTGCTCCGGGTCTAGTCGAATGGCTGACCGGGCAAGCACTGGAGCGTGGTATCGAACCGGAGGCCGCATCCCTGGACCGGTTGATCATCGAGAACGGCCAAGTGGTTGGTGCCGTGTTCACTGGCCCATTGGGATCGCACTCCGTGCGGGCGACCGAAGGTGTCGCGTTCTATCTGGGGCCGGCTGCGACAGTCGATGATTGGCCGGTCCCCGATAACGGCCGTCTGCAGGTGGCTCTGGTTGGACGGACGGCGGCCCGGTTTGGCCGGGTGGAGTTGTTGGATCAATCTTGACGAGCTGGCTTGACCGAAAAGTCCACTGGCACAAACCCTTTAATCAGAAGTTCGGCCATGGCATCGCCAGGAAGCGGCCGCGACAAGAGGAATCCCTGCGCGCGGTAACAACCGTGTTCCAACAGGGTCCGTGCCGCAGCCACGGTTTCAACTCCTTCGGCCACCAACCCGAGGTTGAACGCTTCGGCCAGTCCGATGATCGCGCGCACAATGGCCAGATCGTCCGGATCGCTTCCGAGATCGCGGACGAAGCTCTTGTCGATCTTGAGGGTATTGACCGGCAGTGACTTCAAGTGGGTCAAGACGCTGTAGCCGGTCCCGAAGTCGTCGATCGCGATCCGTAGCCTTGCCGCCTTAAGTCTGTTTAGCGTGGTCCGAGTCGCCTCGATATCCTCCACCACAACGCTTTCGGTGATCTCCAGACATACCGAGTTCCCGTCAAGGCGGTACTTGCTAAGGGTTGCAGCGACCGATTCGACGAAGTCGTCCGTCACCAACTGAGCCGGAGATACGTTGACGCGCAACACAATGTCGCGGCCGAGACCGCTCTCCCGCCAGCGGCTGAAATCGGAACACGCGGCGTCCAGCACCCACCGGCCCAATTCGCCTGCAAGATTGACGGATTCGGCTACTCCGATGAACGTGTCGGGGAGCAGTAGACCGTGAACTCGATGCTGCCAGCGCACCAGTGCCTCAGCCGCGAGGACCTCGCCGGTACGCAGGTCGATCTCGGGCTGGTAATGCAAGAGCAAAGAACCACTTTGGATGGATTCCTGAAGGTGAAGCTCGATGTCATTGCGGAACTGACTCTCCAGCGACATCCGTTCTGAGAACCGGGCAACCTTGTTGCCGCCTTCGCTTTTGGCTGCAAGCAGAGCCTGGTCGGCACGGTGTAGTAACTCCCGCGTCTTGTCGAGCCCCGGCGTTCCCAGCGCGATACCGATGCTCACCGTGCGGGTGAGCGGTTCGCCGTCGATGGACACCCGCTCGCACAGCCGCGCCTGAAGTTTTGTGGCCAATTGTTCGGCCGCGTCGCCGTTCACCGGCCAGGTGGGAACGACAACGAACTCATCGCCGCCCAAGCGGGCAATGACCCAGCTCTCGTCGGTTCCCTCTCTCATCCGGTCGGCGAAGGTCTGGATGAATTGGTCGCCCGCGCCGTGCCCGAGGTAATCGTTGACGGCCTTGAGGCGGTCGAGGTCGAGGAACAGCACACAGACCGGACCGGCCTGCCCGGCTGTCAGCCGGCTATCGAGATGCGCCAGCAGCGCCCTGCGATTGAGCAGCCCGGTCAGATCGTCGTGCTCGGCGAGGTAGCGCAGTTGTTCTTCGACATGGACTCGGGCCTGCGTCTGCGCGAACAGGGTGGCGATGTCCTTGATTGCCACCATGTCGGCCGACGACCAGTCCTTCGCGCCGATGAAGCCAAGGTCTCCTGTTGCGGCGCCACCGGTCAGGAGCGGTACGGAGGTGATCGACGTCACTGCGTCGGAATCGGGCATCTCAGTGCTCCGCGGCCACACGGCGACAGGTTCTTGACGGCTGTGGTGGCGCAGGAAGCCCGCATCGACGCCGAAATGGGTGACGGCCTCGGCGAGCACTTCTTCGCTGACTGCAGCCGAAGTAGCTGCGGTAACCGTCATCAGCCGTGTGCTGACGGTGGTGACCAAGGCGGTCAGGGTGTCCGGTTCGCCGGTGCCAGTTTGATTTGTCATAGGAGAGTCTCCTCGACTGAGGATACGGGGTTTGCCGCGCACCGACGACGGCCACACTGGGGCATGAGACTCTAAAAGTGATGTCTCTAGACCAAACAAATGTGCCAATGACTGAATCCGAACCCGGGCCCACCGAGTGGGACACCCCCGATGCGACTGGTGTCGGTGCCTGGTGTGGTCCGCTCCCGGACGATCCCCGATATGACGCTGAGCTGCTGCGGGACGGTGATAGCCGCAATGTCGTCGACGCGTATCGGTATTGGACACGAGAGGCGATCATCGCCGATATCGACACCCGCCGGCATGAGCTCCACATCGCCATCGAGAACTTCAACAACGACGCCAATATCGGAGCCGCCGTCCGCACCGCCAATGCGTTTGCCGTCAATACGGTGCACATCGTGGGCAGACGGCGCTGGAACCGGCGGGGGGCGATGGTGACCGACCGCTACCAGCGATTGGCCCACCACGAGACCACCGAGGACCTACTCGCGTTCGCGCAGAACGAAGGGCTGACCGTCGTCGCGGTCGACAACGTGCCAGGCGCCGTGCGGATCGAACAGGCCCAGCTGCCGCGGCGGTGCTTGCTGGTGTTTGGTCAGGAAGGTCCGGGCATCTCGTCGGCTGCCGGCGTTGGTGCGTCGCTCACCGTGTCGATTGCCCAGTTCGGATCAACGCGCAGCATCAACGTGGCGGTCGCCGCCGGGATCGCCATGCACGCCTGGATCAGGCAGTGGGCTGATATTTCCCGAGCCTGGTAAGGCAGGATTCAGACTATGGACCAGCTGTGGGCGAATCGCGCGGCCAGTGCAGAAGCCGCTATTGCAAAGCGACATGTCAGAAAGCTCTGGCAGCTACCAGGTACCCAACTGGGTGTGGTTGGGTGGCCGCCCACCAAGCGCGATCTGCTGTTCGGTAGCTGGCACTACTGGTGGCAGGCGCACTTGCTGGACTGCCTGGTCGACGCGCAGGCGCGCGATCCGCAACCGGCTCGCCTGGACATCATCAAGCGCCAGATCCGCGGGCAGCGGTTGCGCAATAACGGCCGCTGGACCAACAGCTACTACGACGACATGGCGTGGCTGGCGTTGTCATTAGAGCGGGCAGCCCGGGTCGCCGGAGTCGAGCGACCCAAAGCACTGAAGACCCTGACAGAGCAGTTCGTCAGCTCGTGGGTGCCGGAGGACGGCGGCGGTATCCCATGGCGTAAACAGGACCAGTTCTTCAACGCCCCGGCCAACGGTCCGGCCGGCATCTTCCTGGCCCGCTTCGGTGATCGACTTCGCCGCGCGCAGCAAATGGCCGATTGGATCGATGAGACTTTGATCGACCCGGAAACGCATCTGGTTTTCGACGGGATCAAGGGCGGTTCGCTGGTAAGGGCCCAGTACACCTATTGCCAAGGGGTGGTAGTGGGACTGGAAACAGAACTAGCGGCCCGCACCAACGACGAACGGCATGCGTTCCGGGTCCAGCGTCTGGTCGCTGCGATCAGTGAGCACATGGCACCGGACGGTGTGCTCAAGGGTTCCGGCGGTGGGGACGGCGGGCTGTTCGCCGGAATCACCGCGCGCTACCTGGCACTTGTCGTGACTGAACTCCCCGGCGATACCATCGCGGACGATACGGCGCGCAATACGGCGCACGACATTGTTCTGGCATCAGCGCAGGCGGCCTGGGACAACCGGCAGAGCGTCGACGGGCTGCCACTGTTCGGGCCGTCATGGGATCGCACCGCTGAGACCCCCACGGTCGGCGGCCAGGAAGCGCAGTTCGTTGCGGGCGCAGTCAATTCCTCGGCGATGCCCGAGCGAGATATGAGTGTGCAGCTGTCTGGGTGGATGCTCATGGAGGCCGCACACGCCGTGACCGCTGCCGCGTGAATGGCCGTGAATCGCCTTGAAGCGGCTCCGGGATAACTCCGCTGCGGCACTTCTTCTCGGCTTTACGATCGCCGCGATCTTGTGGGCGAATTCTCCCTGGGGACATGGCTATTTCCAGTTCTGGGCGACACCGGTAGGGCTGAGCTTCGGCGAGTGGCATGCCGAACTGACCGTGCGTGAATTCGTCAACGACGGGTTGATGACCTTTTTCTTCTTTGCGGTGGGATTGGAAGTCAAGGGCCAGTTCACTATTGGCGAACTGACTGAACGTTCCCGCGCTGTTGTTCCCGTGGTGGCGGCGATCGCAGGTCTGGTCGTTCCCGCACTGATCTTCCTGTTGTTCAACCCGTCCGGTGACACCGCCCGTGCGTGGGGTGTGGTGATTTCCACCGATACCGCGTTTCTGATTGGTGCACTGGCCATCATCGCGCCGAAATACCCGGCCCGGTTGCGCACCTTCCTGCTGACCCTGGCCGTGGTCGACGACATCGGCGCACTACTGGCGATCGCGGTTTTCTACTCCGAGCGGATTCGCTTTGGCCCGCTGCTCGTTGCTGCCCTGCTGCTCGCGGGCCTCATCCTGGTGCGATATCTGCCGACACTGGCACGAGGACCGGTGTATTCAATTCTGGCTGTTGGGCTTTGGCTGGCTCTGCACGCGGGCGGCGTGCACGCCACGTTGGCGGGCGTCGCGGTCGCCCTGGTTATTCCGGTCTTTACCCCGGAGCGGCAGCGGGTCGAAGCGGCGGTCGAGGTCATTCGTGCCTTCCGGCAGTCGCCGAACTCTCAATACGCCCGCGCGGCCACTCGAAGCTTGCGGGAGTCGATCTCCATCAACGAGCGACTGCTCACCAGCTTCGGTCCCTACATATCGTTTGGTGTACTGCCGATCTTCGCGTTGGCCAATGCGGGAGTGCGCCTGGACGCCGCCACCGTCACCGCGGCCGTCCGTTCACCGCTGACCTGGGGGGTGGTCGTGGGATTGGTGGTGGGCAAGCTCGTCGGCATCACCGGGGCGACATGGCTATTGCAGCGCTTCGGGATGGGCAGGTTGGCGCCGGGACTCACGTTGCGGCGGGTGGCCGGGGGCGCTGCGGTATCCGGAATCGGCTTCACCATTGCGCTGTTCATTGTCGACATTGCGATCAAAGATCCGCACTCGGCGGATCTGGCACGGGTGGGTGTGCTTGTCGCATCTGTCGTTGCATTCGCGGCGGGTTGGGCGATCTTCCGGCTCACCGATTGGCTGAGCCCACCCGTGCCGATCGGGCTGAAGTTGGTCCGCCCGATCGAGCCTGAGCGCGACCACTACCGGGGTCGGCCGGATGCCCCGCTCACTCTGGTCGAATACGGTGATTTTGAATGCCCGTTCTGTGGCCGAGCCACCGGGATGATCGATGAACTGTTGAAGCACTTCGGTGACGAATTGTGTTACGTGTGGCGGCATTTCCCGCTGGAACGAGCACACCCCCGCGCCTTGGATGCCGCACATGCCAGTGAGGCGGCGGCCGTCCAGGGCAAGTTCTTCGACATGGGGGTGATGATGTTCGAGTTCCAGGAGTACTTGGAGTGGGAGCATATCTACCGTTACGCCGACCAGGTTGGTTGTGACATAAAGAAATTCGACGAGGACCTCCATTCGCCGCGCGTGCTGCTCCGGGTTGAGGACGATGCTCAGGATGCGGAGCTCATGGACCTCAATGCCACCCCGACGTTCTTCGTCAACGGCATCCGGCACCAGGGACCATGGGATGCCGCCAGCCTGATCCGAGCGCTCGAGGCAGGCCGTGCATGAAGATCGCCGGCGAATACCTCATCAGCGTTCCCGTCGATCAGACCTGGTCGCTGCTATGCGATTTGGAGCGGCTGGTGCACCTGATTCCGGGGGTGGAGGTGGTCAGTGCGGCGGGCGACGACGTTCTGTGCAAGGTGCAAGTCGGGATCGGGACGTTCTCCGGTGAGTTCGCCGGAAAGGCACGCTTCCGGGATCTCGATGAGTCGCGCCATCACCTGCTGCTCGACGCTCGAACCCTTCAAGCGGCGGACACCGGAATCGTTGCCGTTGTTGCACTGCAACTACTGCCCATCGCCGGCCACACCCGAGTCGTTGCCGATACCAATCTGGACGTCACGGGCGAGTTGGCCGAGACTGACGACGCGACACTGCGCCACGCGTGGGACCGGCTGTTGCGGAGGTCGTTTGAGCGGGTGGACCTCGCATTTATGGGACCGCAGTCTGACCCATCTGTGCGGGATACGTTCCTGAAGTACGCCGCGGCTGGGGTGGCGTCCGCGGCTCGGACCATCCTGCGCATCACGGGGTGGCGTCCCACCAAGATCAATCCGCCCCAGGACCCTCTTTAAGCTTAGGACCCTCGCTGAGTCGGCGGCGGGTCAGCAGGTTTCGGCCGACGGTGATGATGGCCGGTAGGAGCGACACGACGATGATCGCTAGGAGCACCATCTCGATGTGGTTCTTGACGAACGCGACGTTGCCCAGGAAGTAACCGAGCAGCGTCACACCCCCGCCCCAGGCGATGCCGCCGATGATGTCGAAGCCCAGGAAAAGTGGATAGCGCATGCTGGACACCCCTGCCAGGACCGGGGTGAACGTTCGCACGATCGGCACAAACCGGGCCAGGATGATGGTCTTCGGCCCGTGTTTCTCGAAGAAGGCGTGTGACTCGGTCACGTAGTGCTTCTTGAAGAACCGGGAATCCTCCTTATCGAAAAGTGCTGGGCCGATCCGTCGTCCAATGAAATACGCGCATTGGTCACCGAGGATCGCGACCACCGATACGCAGATCACCAGGATCCAGATGTTGACCGGTGGGTTGGGCGCTGCGGCCAGCAGGCCCCCGGTGAACAACAGCGAATCACCGGGAAGTATCGGGAACAGCAGGCCCGTTTCGATGAAGACGATGATCAGAATCCCGGGGAGCACTGCCGAGGCGAACAACCCGCCGTCGCCAAGCCAGTACATCGGGTCCATGATGTTTGGCAGGGCCATCACCGCGGTGGTCATGACACGCCAACATACCCGCCACGTTCTGGAGAGGAAGTCTCATGCCAATCGCCACCCCTGAGGTCTACGCAGAGATGTTGGCCCGCGCTAAGGAGCATGAGTTCGCGTTCCCTGCGATCAACTGCGTGGGCTCGGAGAGCGTCAATGCGGCGATCAAGGGCTTCGCCGATGCGGGCAGTGACGGAATCATCCAATTCTCGACCGGTGGCGCGGAGTTCGCTTCGGGGCTGGGCGTCAAGGACATGGTGACGGGTGCGGTGGCGTTGGCAGAGTTCGCCCACGTGATCGCGGACAGGTACCCGATCACGGTCGCTCTGCACACCGACCACTGCCCGAAGGACAAGCTGGACACCTACGTCCGTCCGCTGCTCGCCATCTCGGCTGAGCGCGTAGGCAAGGGTGCCAACCCGCTTTTCCAGTCGCATATGTGGGACGGGTCGGCGGTGCCGATCAAGGAGAACCTTGAGATCGCGCAGGAGCTGTTGAAGTTGGCCTCTGCCGCCAAGATCATCCTTGAGGTGGAGATCGGCGTGGTCGGCGGCGAAGAAGACGGCGTCGAGGCGGAGATCAACGAGAAGCTGTACACCTCTCCCGAGGATTTCGAGCTGACGATCGAGGCACTCGGTGCCGGCGAGAACGGTAAATACCTGTTGGCCGCAACATTCGGCAATGTTCACGGCGTCTACAAGCCCGGCAATGTCGTTCTGAAGCCAGAGGTGCTGGCCGAGGGGCAGCGGGTGGCGTCGGCCAAGCTGGGTCTCGCGGAAGGCTCCAAGCCATTCGACTTCGTGTTCCACGGGGGTTCCGGTTCGCTCAAGTCCGAGATTGAGGCCTCGCTGAAGTACGGCGTCGTGAAGATGAATGTCGACACTGATACGCAGTACGCCTTCACCCGCCCGCTCGTGGGCCACATGTTCTCCAACTACGACGGAGTTCTCAAGGTCGACGGTGAGGTCGGCAACAAGAAGGTCTACGACCCACGCAGCTATCTGAAGAAGGCCGAGGCAGGCATGACAGAGCGGGTCATCGAGGCTTGCAACGACCTGCACAGCGCAGGCCGTTCGGTGTCTGCCCGCTAAGGCGTTAGACGCGCCAAGACGCTAGAAGGGTGGGAGTTCGTCGTTTTCGGCGGGCGACACCTACCTAGAATTTCCACATGGTCGAACTTCATCTGGAGCGGACGATTGCAGCATCGCCGGAGCGGGTTTTCGAGTGGCTCGCCGACCCGGCAAATCTGGTCACGGCTCGCTTGGTCCTGAAGGGCGGTTACGCGAAAAACTCACCCGCCGGCGGGGTGGGTGCCGTGCGGGAGGTTACCGGGGTCGGCATGTGGTTCCGTGAGGAGTACACGGCCTACGACGCACCGCGGAGTTACTCCTACCGAATGACTCGCTCGTTCCCGGCCTTCAACCACGAGGGCGGAACGATAACCGTCGCTCCGTCGGCTGACGGTGCTCATGTCAATTGGGTGACCTCGTACACCCATCCTGCCCTCGCCGGCGGGAAAGCTTTGGAGGCGATCAGCTCGCGGTTGCTCCGCTCAGGCTTCAGCGAGATCCTCGACGCTTGTGCCAAGGCGCTGGAGAGCTAATTCGCCTGACAGATCTTCCACTGGTTATCCCGGAATTGCAGATCAAAGCTGCGGGTTGACCGGGTAGCCGGGTCGTAGGCCATGAACGAGGTGACGTTCGCCTCGGCGTGATCGCCGTTGACGACGACTTCGTCGACGCTGGCAACCACCGGGTACTGCTTGGCTGCTTCCACGCGCATGTGGGTCTCCGCCCACGCGCGGTCGTCGTAGGCGACGTAGCCGTCCCGCGTCTGGCCGCAGGTGATGCCACGGAGCGTCGCCAGATCACCCTTTTGAACGGCTTGGTCGAAGTTCTGAATCGTCGAACGCACCTGGTCCTCTTGGGAGACCTTCGGTGAGTTGTCGCGGGTGAGCAAGATGGTTCCGACGATCGCGGCGGCAACGATGGCCGCGACCACTAGGACCACCGTGATCACCCAACTCCGCCGGCGTCGTGCGACCTCGGGAACGGGCGGCGTCACACCGTCGCGCGGCAGGATTTCCTGCGGGGCGGTTCTTGGCGGTGGATCGGTCAGCGACAGCACTTCGGTGGGAGTGGAGATGATCTCGGTTTCCGGCTCCGGTGCGTGATGAATGATCTGTGTGGACCCTGCGTCGAAACCCGGTGCGGTGTAACGGCGTTCAGACGAGACGATGGACGTCAAGGTTGGCTCGTCGTTCGTATTGTCGGCGGTGGGTTTCGCAGGTTCGGCGGGTTCGACGGACTCGTCGGCAGGCCGATCGGAGTCGTCGGGGTCGGTCCCGGATGGGTTCGACATGGCGTGCTGTGGTCCTCCTGAGAGCTGGTGGTATCGACCCTAGCGCTTGGGTGCGACGACGGGCGTCTGGCGGCACCGGCAGAATGGGGTAATGACATCGTTTGGGGATCTGCTCGGACCGCAACCCGTCCTGCTACCTGGTGACCCGGCCGCGGAGGCCAGGTTGATCGCCGGCGAACACCCGGCGATCGTTGCGGCCGCCTACCCCTCGGCATCTGTGGCTTGGGCTGTACTCGGCGAAGATGCTCTGGGTGCCGATCATGTGATCACCGCCTACGCGTATGCCCGCACCGGGTATCACCGCGGACTGGACCAACTCCGCCGCAATGGTTGGAAGGGATTCGGGCCGGTGCCGTATCGGCATGAGCCCAACCGCGGCTTCCTCCGCTGTGTGGCGGTACTGGCTCGTGCGGCAGATCTGATCGGCGAGACCGACGAGTTCGCCCGCTGCTGCGACCTTCTGGATGACTGCGATCCAACGGCGCGTCGCGAACTCGGTCTGAGTTAGAACAGCAGCGATTCCCGCAAGGCCGCAACCTCTGCCGCCACAAACGGGGGAGTGTCCGCAGCCGTCGGTACCGGTTCGCCGGTCCGTACCGCTGCGGCGAGCGCCTTCAACTGCTCGGCGCCGGACTGGGCGGGCTGTCCGCCGAATAGCGACAGCCCGAATTCCCTACCGTCGGAACGATGTTCGATAGTCCAGCACGCGGCGATAGCGCGGTACGCCAACTGTTCGGTTGCCAAGACGGTCGGCCACAGTGGTTCTGCCACGGACCGTTGTCGTAGGGAGCCTGCCTGGGCGGCTTCTTCGGCTTCCATCATCGTCATCGCGGCGATCTGCACATCACGCCGGGCGGATCTGGCGGGCAGGGCTGCCGTATCGCCGACGGCGATGTAGGGAAGCACGGCGGCGGTCGCCTCCAGGGTCGACGCGATCGCATCGGAAAGACGGGTGGCCTCCTGGAAGCGCACAGCCACCAGGTAGACGGCGAGACCGACCGTGCAGCCGATCAGCACGTCGGTGCCGCGGGACAACAGCAGCCAACCGATGTCGACGGCATGGGTTCCGGAGGCGATCGTCAGCGAAGTTGCGGTGATGAACACAGCCGCCAGCGCGTAGTTGCGGGGAGCCAGCACGGCAATGCCGAAACTTAACACCGCAAGCAGTGGGGCGAGCCAGAGCCCACTGGGATGCATGAGCAGGATCAGGCCGGCGAAACCAAGCCCTGCCCACGTGCCCAACAACAGTTCACCGCCGCGGCGCAGCGTGCGGCCGCGGTCTGTGCCCTGATGCAGGACCAGTACTGCGGCGGCCATCGCCCAGTACGGGTGTCCCAGTCCGAGCAATAGCGCAGCAGACCCCGCCACCGGCACCGCGATCGCGATGCGCTGCATGACATGCCGGACGTGTGATCCCCGGCTGGCTCCGTGGATCAGGCTGATCCAGAACGGGGGGCGGGTCAGCGGAGTCCGGCTCAGGTCGCGGGTTACGACGGCTTCCGGCGGCAATTCGAGACGACCGATCTGGCGCGCTTGCTCGGCGGTGTCGGCCTCGACTGCCTTAGTGAATAGGGCGTGCAAGGCACGGTTGGCACCGCGCAGTTCGTGGAGAACGCTGGTCGGGCCTACCCGCCGGGGCTGGTAGTCAATGAGCACTCGCCACGAGTTGTGCAGCGCGGTGGCTGCCCGATTTCGGGCTGCACGTACCTGTGCGGGGGCAGCTTGGATGTATGCGCTCACCGCCTCTCCGGCGGCAGCGACGGCCGCCCGTTCCGGCCTCCGTAGTCCGCTCACTATCCCGGACATCTGCACCAGCCACGCGAATGCGCCGCCGGACAGCACCAGCAAGCCGGAAATCCAGGGTGCGATATGTCCGCTCGAAATGCCGACCCCGGCGGCGCAGGCCACAACGAACACGTAGGCACCCGGCGGTCCGACCGCCAGGGAATTGCACAGCCACACTGCCGCGACGGCCACGGCTGACACCATCAGCACTCCGGCCCAGGGAAGCTGAGCTGCCCAGTCTCCTAACGCAACTGACACCGCGAGGGAAACGGCCACCAGGGCGAGAGTCACGGCACGGTTGAGGTACGGTCGCTCGCCGCCGAACCGCGATACGAACGAACCGAGGCTGGCGATCAACCCGGCACCGACGTCGCCAAAGTACCAGCCGGCGAGCACGGGGACGGCGATGCTGACCGCGGCACGAAGTCCAGAGGTCAAGCGTGGGTCACGTCGCGCAGTCATCGTCGCAACCCGGCGGCTCCACCTGAACGGTCGCGTGGTGTAGTCCGCGGGCCGCCAGAATCGCTCGGGCATCGTTGAGCACTTGCACCGAATCCGCGCTACTGGTCAGGTGGGCGGTGACCATGTCCTTGCCAGGCACCAGGGTCCACACGTGCAGGTCATGGACTTCGCTTACCCCGTCGACGGCCGCCAGTGCCGAGCGCAATTCGTCGACGTCGACATGTGCCGGCGAGGATTCGGAGAGGATCCGCAGTGCCGCCCGGGCCAGCGCAATGGCGCGGGGCAGCACCCACAGGGCGACTAACACCGCCACCACGACGTCGGCGTACGGCCAGTGGGTCGTGACGGTGACGATGCCGGCGATCAGTACCCCGATGCTGCCCACGGTGTCCGCCACGACCTCCATGTAGGCGCCCTTGACGGCCAGGCTGCTTTCGGAATGTGACCGAAGCAGCAGGACCACGGCGGCGTTGGCCAGGAGTCCGGCGATCGCCACCACGATCAGGGGCACGCCCGGGACCTCCGGTGCGTGGCCGAGTCGCTGGAACGCCTCGTAGAGGATGAATGCGGCGACACCGATGAGCAGCACGGCGTTGGCCACCGCGGTGAAGACTTCGGCGCGGTGCCAGCCATAGGTACGCGATGCCGAGGCGGGGCCGTGCCGGGCCAGTAGTACCGCCGTCAGTCCCATGAACATCGCGACCAGATCGGTCAGCATGTGGCCTGCATCGGCCAGCAGTGCGATCGAGCCGATCATCAGGGCGGTGGTCAACTCGATGGCGAAGAAGACGGTCAGGATCGCTGAAGCGATGACCATCCGGCGTACCGGTGTCTCGGCGTTGCCGTGTTCATGTCCGGCGCCCATGGGTAGAACCTATGCAAAGAATTGCATGTATTGCAAGTGGATCAGATCCAGGCCGACCAGAACCGGGTCAGGTGGTTGCCGATAGCCGCGAGTTGGCCGGACACCCCAGACAGATCGAAGAACCAATAAACCATCGAGAAGAACCACCCGTTGACCGCCGGTGTGATCAGCAGGACCAGCAGGATCATGAATCCCCACTGCTTCGCGGGCTCGATGGCGCGCTGAGTCGCCGGACTCAGGTGCGGCTCCAATGCGGCGTAACCGTCCAGACCGGGGATCGGCAGCAGATTCAGCAGCAACCCGGTGATCTGCAGGAATCCCAGGAAAGCCAGCGCAGAAAAGAACACGCCGTGGTTCGGGTCGTAGAACAGCCGCGTCGCCGCGAGGAGCAGAACGCCGAGGATCAGGTTGGCCAACGGCCCGGCCAGGCTGACCAGCGTGCGCTGGCGGTCGGTCATGAAGGACGTCCGTAGGTATACCGCCCCGCCGGGCAGGCCGATGCCGCCCAGGGCGATGAACAGCAACGGCAGGCCCAGCGACAGCATCGGGTTGGAGTACTTAAGCGGGTTGAGCGTCAGGTAACCCCGGACTTCGACGTCGTGATCGCCGAACCGCCACGCGGTGTATGCATGCCCGAACTCGTGCAGGCAGAGTGACACCAGCCAGCCTGCGATGACGAAGGTGAACACTCCGGCATAGGCCAGGGGTGTGACCGCGTCGGTGGCCAGCCAGGCCAGCACCCCGCCGATCGCCGTGATCCCGACGATGGCCAAAAAGATCGGGCTCGGCTTCACCGACTGGTGTAGCGGGCGGATATTCACCTCACGAAACTACCGGAGGTGTCAGCACGCGCATGGGATCGTTGCCGGTATGCGTCCGCCTCGTCTTCCGGCGCCCAAGCCATTAACCCCCCTGTTCGGAGGCCTTTACGCCGCCGCCTACGGAGTGGGCGGACAGCCACTGGTCTCCTCGATCGTCCGGCGGTACGGGCCAGTGGTGGCGCTGCCTGTCTTGGGCTTCGGCGATGTTGTCGCGGTGGCCGATCCGGACCTGGCCAAGCAGGTGTTCACCGCGAAGCCCGACGTGTTGCTCGGCGGTGCTGGAGTCGGGCCAGCAGCTGTGATCTACGGGTCCCGGTCGATGTTCGTCCAGGAGGAGCCCGAACATCTGCGCCGTCGCCGGATCCTCACCCCGCCACTGCACGGGGATAGCCTGGCCAGCTACATACCAATCATCGAAGCTGCCACCCGGGACGCGATGGCCCGCTGGCCGGTCGGTCGGCCGATGCGGATGCTGGAGGCCGCGCGTGAGCTCACGCTCGGTGTGATCGTCCGCGTGATCTTCGGTGTCGACGATCCTGCCGACGTTAAACGCTTAGGCGAGCCGTTCCACGAACTTCTAGCCCTAGCGCTGTCTGAGGAAACCCCGATGCGTTACGCGATGCGCCGACTCGGTGCGGTGCGGATGTGGGGTCGGCTTGCCACGATCAACCACGGAATTGATGACGTGGTGCAGCCCCTGATCGCGCAACGGCGCTCCCGGACGGAAGACACGGCGGGTGTCCTCGGCATGCTCATCGATGCCCGATCGGAGGACGGTCACGGGCTGTCCGACAAGGAGATTCGCGCTGATCTCGTCACCCTTCTGTTAGCTGGCCATGAGACGACGGCCACCACTCTGGCCTGGATGGTGGACTTGCTGGTGCATCACCGTCCAGCCCTGAATCGTGTGCGCGACGAGGCGAGCTCCGGTGAGAAGACCTACACGGAGGCGGTGATCAATGAGACCTTGCGGCTGCGGCCACCGGCGCCGATCACGGGTCGAATGACTGCTGGGGTTTACCAGCTTGGTGACTACACTCTTGATCCGCGCACTCGGATTGTTCTTCTGCTTGACATGGTCAATCGGTGCCCGAAGAGCTATCCCGACCCCGACGATTTCCGGCCAGAACGATTCCTCGGTACCCGGCCTGGGCCGTATTCGTGGATTCCGTTCGGCGGTGGGATCAAACGTTGTATCGGTGCCAGTTTCTCGACGTGCGAGTTGACCACTATGGTGCACACGATCTTGCGACACGGCGATCTCGAACCAGTCAGCTCCCGGTTGGAGACTGCGCCGTCACGGGCGGCGCCGGTACTGGTGCCAGGTCGGGGTACCCGCGTGCTGTTCAGCCGCCACAAGTCCTGTCATGACACCCTCAGCCAGCCGGTGGTGTGACGGTAGAACGTCGATCGCTTCACCTCACGGGGCGCCGGCACGCCATCGCGGATGACGCGTGCGCCGGTAGTGCCCAGCTGGGCCGCGCGGCCGCTAAGCCAAAGCCGCCGTCGCAGCGGACCTGTCACGACGGCGGCGCGCAGTCCGGGCAACGCTGTCGTCGGTTCGATCCGAACGCTGGTCACCTGGCCGTCGAACAGTCGCTCGTCGTCGACGACGGCTTCGCCGGTCAGGAGTTGCTCGCCGTCGCCTGGGAGCCAGAGTGCCGCGCCGACGAGTACAGTCCCGGTCTCGTCGCGAATCAGCGGAACACGTTGGGCTGCAGCGGTTTGTGCGCGCAGAACGCCACGACTGCCGGGCAGGTGCGCCACCTCAAGGTCGAGCCGATCGGTTCGCAGCAGCCGGGTGAGCACAGCGGCCAAGTCGGCGTCCGTGCCCAACACCACCACTCGAGACGCCCCGCTTACGGCCTGATCGATGTCGGGTGCACCCTTGATGGCAACTGCAGGCAACGATGTCAGCGCACGTGGAACTCGGCGGTCATCGAATCTCAGCACCGTGATGTCGGTGTTGGGCAAACTAGGCTCCTCAGGACTGGCTGACTCAATAATGCTCGAAGACGAGCTTGATAACGGAGCGACAAGATGCCAAAGCAGATCGACCACCCGCTCGCTCTGGAACTTTCACCTCGGCTGGATGAGGCGTTGGAGATCGTCTGCAACGAGTTCGCGGGCCTGGACCCGCATCAGCAATACCGGAATGCATTCTCCCGGGTGTTGAAGATCGATCCCCTCGAGCGCGTCGCAATGATGGGAACAGACCAGCGCGATCTCTTCGTGCCGCGCCTTCGGCATGCCATTGCGAACCACGTTCCGCCAGGCGGCCACATCTTCGATTTCGGTGCCGGGGACGGGCAGACCTTCGCCCGCGTCGTCGATGCGGTCCCGCCCGGAACGACGGTGTCCATCGAAGAGCCCAATCCCACCTACCTAGCAGATTATCGGGCCTTCATCGGACGCCAAGAGCATCTGCGCCCCGGCGTCGCGCTGGCCGTGAGCTTGGACGAGCTCAGCGGCAGTGACCTGCCCGAACCGGCGAGCGTTGACCTCGCACTGGGCCTCCACATGCTGTATTTCGCGACTGACTTGATGGGCTTCCTCGAAGTCGCACTCCGTTTGGTGAAGCGGGGCGGAGTGTTCTTCAGCGTCGTCACCGATGAATCGACGGCCTACACCGGAGCCGTCCAACGGGCCTTCATCGAAGCCGGCGGCGACACCGGGAGCAACGACCGGCATCTGGCTGATATCGAGGAGCGTCGGCACATGCTTGCCCCGGCGGAGGAAGGCGGCGGGGGTCTGACTGAGGCGCTGAGGGCGCTCGATATCGGCGTCGAGGTCGAATCGGTGCGTCAACCGAGCCGGATGTACGGCCACAGCCTGGCAGATTTGCTGGCCATATCGAGTATCGGAGTGCTTTCGACTGTGACAGGCTCTCTGAAGTTTGAGGCCGCGGCCAACGTTTTGCGAGATCGCTGTAAAGAGGTGGATCTTCGAATCGAGACCGATGGTCATCGGATGGGTATGTGGAGCGTGTCGCAACCGCAGTGGGTAACGCAGGTGCGACGGGTGGGCTGAATGTCAGTAGATAGGCGTGTCAGTTAGATAGGCGGGAGTAGCAGCCATGCCGGCAATCGTCCTCATCGGCGCCCAGTGGGGTGACGAGGGCAAGGGAAAGGCCACCGATCTGCTCGGTGGGCGCGTGCAGTGGGTGGTGCGCTATCAGGGCGGCAACAATGCCGGTCACACCGTGGTGCTGCCGAACGGGGAGAACTTCGCGTTGCACTTGATCCCGTCCGGGATCTTGACGCCTGGGGTGACCAACGTGATCGGCAACGGGGTGGTGGTGGATCCCGGCGTTCTGCTCGATGAGTTACAGGGCCTCGACGATCGCGGCGTCGACACTTCGCGGCTGTTGATCTCCGCCGATGCTCACCTGCTGATGCCGTATCACGTCGGCATCGACAAGGTGACTGAGCGCTATATGGGCAACAACAAGATCGGCACCACCGGGCGCGGTATCGGCCCGTGCTACCAGGACAAGATCGCCCGCATCGGCATCAGGGTCGCCGATGTTCTCGATCACGATCTCCTGGCGGCCAAGATCGAGGCGGCACTGGAGTTCAAGAACCAGGTGTTGGTAAAGATCTACAACCGCAAGGCGTTCGAATCCCGCGAAATCGTCGACGCGCTCCTAGAGCAGGCGGAGGGTTTCAAACATCGGATTGCCGACACCCGACTGCTGCTCGGACGCGCGCTGGAATCCGGCGACACGGTGCTGCTCGAGGGTTCCCAGGGCACATTGCTCGACGTCGACCACGGCACCTATCCCTTTGTCACGTCGTCCAATCCCACAGCGGGCGGCGCGGCCGTCGGCTCCGGTATTGGCCCAACCCGGATCACGACGGTTCTCGGAATCCTCAAGGCCTACACGACGAGAGTCGGATCCGGACCGTTCCCCACTGAGCTATTCGACGCCCATGGTGAATATCTGGCGAAGACCGGCGGTGAGGTCGGCGTGACGACCGGCCGGCGGCGCCGTTGCGGTTGGTTCGACGCCGTCATTGCCCGGTATGCCACCCGGGTCAACGGCATCACCGACTACTTCGTGACGAAGCTGGACGTGCTGTCGAGCCTTGAGACGGTGCCGGTCTGCGTCGGCTACACCGTGGATGGCAAGCGCACCGACGAAATGCCGATGACCCAGAGCGAGTTCGGCCGGGCCGAACCGATCTATGAAGAATTGCCCGGCTGGTGGGAAGACATTTCCGGTGCGCGTGAATTCGACGATCTGCCGGCAAAGGCCCGCGACTATGTGATGCGTCTGGAAGAGCTTGCCGGAGCACATGTTTCCTGTATCGGTGTGGGGCCGGGCAGAGACCAGACCATCGTGCGACGCGACATACTGACTGCCCGGTGAGCGGCCGGTCGCCGACTCTGAAGAAACTGACGACGCCCCGGGCCGCAGCTGCCGCCGGTGTGCTGTTCGCAGTCCTCTTCGGCGCCGTGCTGATCTTGATCCGCTCATCTCTTCCGGACGGCGCCGAGTCGGGTGCGCAGTGGCTGAATGCCGGCAGCGACAAGATGAAAATCGCTGCGGTTCTGATGCCGTTTGCCGGCATCAGTTTTCTTTGGTTTCTCGGAGTGGTCCGCGACGGTTTAGGGAAAGTGGAGGAGTCCTTCTTCGGAACCGTGTTCCTGGGCAGCGGCCTGCTATTCCTGGCGATGATGTTCGTTTCATCGGCAATCGGCGCGGGCCTGGCGGGCAGCAACGGGTTGTTGGGCGGTGCCGAGATCCGCACCGATGTGGCGGTATTCGGCCAGATGGCGGTGCTGACACTGTCCAAGACTTACGCACTGCGGATGGCTGCGGTGTTCATGATCTCGCTGGGCACTATCTGGTTGCGCACTGAGCTGATGCCACGTTGGGTTGTGATCGTCAGTTACCTGCTCGCCGTGATGCTGTTGATCGCCAGCGACGTCAGCATGTGGCTGACATTGGTGTTCCCCGGTTGGGTGCTGGTGGTCAGCGTTCTGCTGCTGGTTCATTCTGGAAAGCCGGCCACCAGATCCGCGGACCGATGAAGGTGAAGAGCGCCGGGATCACGATGGTGCGAACTACAAAGGTGTCCAACAGGATTCCCAGCCCGACGATGATGCCCAGCTGAGTCAGAACAATCAGCGGTAGGACGCCGAGGACGCAGAACACCGCCGCCAGAACAATTCCGGCGCTGGTGATGACGGCGCCGGTCGCCGACACGGCGCGCACGATGCCCAGCCTGGTCCCGACTTGTGGTGTCTCCTCTCGGGCACGGGTGACCAGGAAGATCGTGTAGTCCACGCCGAGTGCCACCAGGAACAGGAACGCCAACAGCGGTGTGGTGATGTCCAATGCGGGAAATCCCAGGAGATGGACGCTGACCCACCCGCCGAGGCCCAGAGCGGCCAGCGCGGAAAGCACGGTGGCCGCCACCAACACAATGGGCGCCAGCGCGGCGCGTAGCAGGATGTACAGCACGACGAGCACCACGATCAGGATTGCGGGGATGATCACCTCGCGGTCGCGGACGGCAGCATCCTTGGCGTCGAGTGCTTGTGCGTCAGAGCCGCCAACCAGTGCATTGGGGTCGGCGTGGCGCACCGAATCCCTTAGTCTGACAACGGTATCGAACGCCTCCTGAGACCCGGGTGCGGCATTGGTGACAACCTGCCATGCCGTGAGTCCGGTGGCGGACTCGCCCTGCGGGATCGTCGATACCACCCCTGCGGTCGCCGGAATTGCCGTGGCTACCTGGTCGGCTCTGTCGGTGCGTGCGATGACAACTGCAGGATCAGTCAGACCGCTGGGAAAGTGTTGGGCCAGTGTCTGATACCCCGCGACGGAGTCGGCCTTCACGCGGAACTGGTCGACCTGGGACAATCCGATCGGAGTAGCGAACAGGCCGGTCGCCAGGACGGCCAGTGCGACGATACTGGTCGTTGCTACCAGCCCGGCTCGGCCGGAAACCCGATCGGCGATCCGGTACCAGGCGCCTGGCGTTTCCCCGGTTCCTGGTTGAGGTATGAAGGGCCAGAACAGTTTTGGTCCGAATAATGCCAGCAGTGGTGGTAGTACCAGCAATACGAAGATCGCCGCAACCACTAAGCCCGAAGCGGCCTGGACGCCAAGGCTGCGGGTACTCGGTGACGAGGCGAACAGCAGTGTCAACAAAGCCAGCACCACGGTCGCGTTGCTGGCCACAATCGCCGGTCCGGCGTGCCGCAGCGCGGTCTGCAAGGCCGCCCGGTGGTTGCCGGTGGAGCGCCGGAGTTCCTCCCGGTATCGGGAGATCAGCAGCAGCGCGTAATTGGTGCCCGCACCGAACACCAGGACGCTCGTGATACCTGCACTCGAGCCGTCCGCGGCCATGCCGGTCGCCTGGGCGATAGCCCCGCCCAGAACCGCCGCGACCCGGTCGGCGAAAGCGATGACCAGCAGTGGCACCAGCCACAGCACCGGAGAGCGGTAGGTGATGATCAACAGCAGGGCGACGACGGCACCGGTGACCGCCAGCAGGGTGACATTGGCTCCGGAGAATGCGTTGGCGATATCGGCCCCGAATGCGGGGCCGCCGGTGACATTGACGGTCAAGTTGTTTGGCAGTCCGTCTCGTGCCGATGCGCGCAATTCCTTGACTTCGTCACTGAGAGCAAAGCCGGTCAGGTCCGACTTCACCGGCACCGGGGCCAGCGCGGCCTTGCCGTCCTGCGACGGGATCACCGGTGCGGGTTGGCTGCTCCCTGGATCGGCGACCGTCAGCATTCGGTTGCGAGCCTGTTCGGCGTCGGCCAGGTCGTCGGCGGTCAGCGCTGCACCGTCGCTGCGGGTGACCACGAGGATGACTGGGGTTCGATCGCTGCCCGGGAACTCGCTGCGCAGGGCGGCTGCCCTCGCGGATTCGGCGCTGGGCGGCAACGGGATGGGCGATTTGGTTGCCGACTCATCGGCACCGATCAGCGCCATTAAGGCTCCGCCTGCCAGTGCGATGGCCAGGGCCAGAATCCATGAGAGGCGGCCCGTAAGTAAGCCGCCGCGAGTTGGAGGGTTGCGGTGCATATCGACATATTAGCTTCAGAATCTGAATATTTCATATTATGAAACAGATATGCTGGTGAGATGGCGGCGAAGGAAAACGGCCGGGTGGCTCTGGAATCAGTCGTGATCGGAGACGTCCAGGCGGTATCAGCGGAATCCGATCAGATCGGACGAATCTTTGCAGGGACCCATCAGCTGTCGTCGAACGACTTCCGTGCGCTGTTGCACATCATGGTCGCCGACAATGCGGGAGCGCCACTGACCGCGGGTGAGCTTCGGGTGCTGATGGGCATGTCCGCTTCGGCCATCACCTACCTCGTTGAGCGGATGATCGTATCGGGGCATGTCAGGCGCGAATCCGATCCGGACGACCGCCGCAAGGTGATACTGCGCTACGCAGATCACGGTCTCGCGGTGGGACGGGCGTTCTTCACTCCGCTCGCCGATCGCACCCACCATGCCCTGGTCGACCTGACGGACGAAGACCTCGAAGCGGCGCATCGGGTGTTCGCCGCCGTCCTGAGCGCGATGCGCGCATTTCGGAAGGATCTGTCGGAGACCTCTGGATAGGGTTTCGGCTGTGCTGCAGACCGTCGCCGTCGAGAACTATCGGTCGCTGCGGCGGCTCGTCGTTCCGCTGGGGCGATGCAACGTCATCACCGGACCCAACGGCACCGGGAAATCAAGCTTCTACCGAGCATTGCGGCTGCTAGCTGATTCGGCTCGCAACGGTGCGGTCAACGCGTTGGCGCGCGAGGGCGGGTTGCCGTCGACGATGTGGGCCGGGACAGGTCGCGTCGGCCCGGTGAGCCTGAAACTGGGTTTCGCCGGCGAGGACTTCGGGTACGCCATGGACCTTGGGGTGCCGATACCCGGCAAGACTTTGTTCAACCTGGACCCGGAGATCAAGTCGGAGGCGATCTGGATCGGACCGGCACTGCGGCCATCCACTCTGATTGCCGAACGGGCGGGACCGGCAGTGCGTATTCGCGATATCGACGGAGGGTGGCAGACGGCCCCGACGCAGCTACGGCCGTTCGACAGCATGCTCAGTGAACTCGCCGATCCGCGGGCTGCGCTCGAACTCATGCAGCTACGCGAGCGAGTTCGATCCTGGCGGTTCTACGACCATGTCCGCACTGACGCGGCGTCACCGGCCCGTCAACCCCAAATTGGTACCAGAACAACGGTATTGAGCCATGACGGCGCGGATCTGGCGGCAGCGTTGCAGACGATCGCGGAGATTGGCGACGCGGATGCCCTGGCCACGGCCGTCGATGCTGCTTTTCCGGGCAGCAGAGTGGAGATCCTCTGCAGCGACGTCCGCTTCGAGGTGGCATTGCGGCAGCCCGGGATGCTGCGCGCCCTGACTGCGGCCGAACTTTCCGATGGGACGTTGCGCTACCTGCTGTGGGTAGCCGCGCTGCTGACGCCGCGACCGGCCGAGCTGACGGTACTCAACGAACCGGAGGCCAGCCTGCATCCGGACCTGCTGCCTGCGCTGGCCGGATTGGTGAACCGGGCCTCCGAACGTTCGCAACTGGTCGTCGTCACCCACTCCGGGGCTCTGGTCGATGAGTTGCAGCGCGGCGCGCCGGACGAGGTCAACACCATCAGCCTGACCAAAGTGGACGGTCAGACGTCCATCGTGGGGCAGGGATTACTCGACGAACCGTCCTGGCACTGGCAGACACGCGGCTAACCTTGGCCATCATGCGGGTAATGCTGCTGGGCGCGGGTGAGTTGGGTCGTGAACTGGTGCTCGCCTTCCAGCGGCTGGGCGCCGAGGTGATTGCCGTCGACCGGTACGCCGGGGCGCCCGCCCACGGGGTCGCTGATGAGGCGCTCGTCGTCAAGATGACGGACCCGGACGAACTGACCGCAGTCATCGGGCGGGTCGCGCCGAACTATGTCGTCGTCGATACCGAAGCGGTGGCGATCGATGCGTTGCGTGCAGCCGACGGCGGCGCCACCGAGGTCGTGCCCGGCCTGCGGGCCACGCAGCTGAGCCTTGATCGAGAAGGCATGCGCAGGCTTGCGGCCGACGAACTCGGCCTACCGACGGCGCCGTTCTGGTTCGTCGGTTCGGTCGAGGAACTCGCCGCCGTCAGC
Source organism: Mycobacterium sp. (assembly GCA_965279745.1). Classification (GTDB taxonomy): domain Bacteria; phylum Actinomycetota; class Actinomycetes; order Mycobacteriales; family Mycobacteriaceae; genus Mycobacterium. The sequence goes on along the minus strand of OZ257262.1, from coordinate 2,730,000 downwards.
GAGCACGCGGGCTTCCCCATGGTGGTTCGGCCGGTGGTGGGCGTTCCGGGCGAGGGGCAGTCCGTGCTGCTGCGACCCGAGGATGTCGAACCGGCGTGGCGGCGTGCCCTCGCTGCCGGCGGACGAGTCGCACACGGCCGGGCGCTGGCTGAAACGGTGGTGGAGATCGACTTCGCGGTCACGCTGTTAACGGTGCGAACCGAGGGCCTGGCCGGGCCGACGCTGCACTTCTGCGAACCGATCGGACACCGTCAGGTTGGTGGGGTGCTGGAGTCGTGGCAGCCGCAACAGCTATCCGAAGTCGCGCTCGGGGCGGCCAAGTCGGTCGCTGCCCGCATCGTCAATGCGCTGGGTGGTCGGGGGGTGTTCGGCGTCGAATTGTTGATCAGCGGTGACGAGGTGTACTTCTCCGACGTCAGCGTGCGGCCCTACGACAGTGGTTTGGTGACGCTGCGATCGCAGCGACTCTCGGAGTTCGACCTGCACGCAAGGGCGATCCTGGGTCTGCCAGTGGACACGGCCATGATCTCCCCCGGCGCCTCCGAGGTGTGGTACTCGGCGACGGAAAGCAGCAAGACCGTGCCGATCGGGGGGTTGGCCGCATATTTGGCCCGAGCGCTAGCCGTTCCGGAGACCGACGTCCGGTTGTTCGGCCGACACGAGGGATCGTCTCGGCTACGCCTCGGCGTGGTGCTGGCCACGGCGCGCGATGTGACCGCCGCGCGCGATCGGGTCCGGACGGCGTCCGCGGCCCTACAGAATCTGTGGCAACCATGACCGAGCCTGACGATGAGGTCAGTTCCAGCGAGAACCGTTCCAGCCCACTGCCGATCCTGATCGCGATCGGTGTTGCGCTGATCGTCTTGGTGATCGTGGGGATCACCAAGCTGACCGGCGGAGACGGACTGACGGACAGTCAGCGCGTCGCGCGCTCCGCCGTTGGGCAGAACGACGCACTGCAGCGGGAGAACTACCCGGACTTCCGGAAGTACACCTGCGCGGCGCAGGGGGGCGACAAGGGTGAAGTGCTTGCCCGCCAACGACAATCGGTTTCCGCTAAAGGCGCCCGTTACCTCGACGAGGTGACGGGGATTGCCGTCAACGGCGACCAGGCCACGGCCACCGTCGTCTACCACTTCGAACGTTCGGTCAACGACAAGATCAAGGTCCCCATGACGTTCACTCGGCAAGACGGCGAGTGGTTGGTCTGTTCGCCGGGTCCCAGCTAGTCGTCTCAGGCCGACTTACCGTAGACGGCGACAACCACCGAACGATCGAGGCTGTTCTCCGACCACACTCCGATTGCGGTGTTGGCGCAGTCGGACATGATCGCGAATTCGGCAGGTTCGTAATACCACTGGTTGAGGACTTCCAGGCTGTTGATGGCCAGTGCCGGATTGATAGCGACCGTCTCGGCGACCGTGCCATTGAAACCTGCTGCCGCAGAGCGAGATTGGGGTGTCGAACCGTCGGATCCGATGCCCTCGTCAAGGTTGTGATTATTGAGAACGTCCACCGTGTGCCACTGGGCGGCCAAGGTCAACTGCGGGTCCATCTTGACGTCTGCAGTACACCCGGCATGGTTCCGAATGGTGTCGACAGCGGCGACCACCGAGTTGTTGAGCCGCGAGTTGTCGGCATGCGCCATCCCCGGAGTGAGGATGATCGCGATTGTCAGAGCCACGACGACCAGCACCATGAACAGCGCTACGCCGGGTATCAGGTAGCGCGAGGTGGGCGACTGGCCCGCCGTAACGGTGTGCAACACCCGGCGGTAACGGTGGCGGACGAGAAACAGGCTGATCACACTCCCGGCGGCGGCCAACGCAATACCCGGCCACAATGGATAGTTCACAGTTACACACCAGCGCAGCACCAACGCCCCTATTACGATCACCCCGATTCCGGTGCGCTGCCAGGACAGTGCGGTGCGCTCGGCCTGAGCCCCGACGTCGAACAGTTCCCGATCCATCGAGTTGCCTATCTTCCGGTTTGGGCCAGATAGATCAAGGTGGCTCCTGCTGCGATGACTACCGAGACACCGAAAACGATCAGTCTGGGCATTGGGGAGGTGGGGAGTTGACGTTGTTCTCGCAGCGCCCGCTCGATCCGCTCCCACCTCACGTAGGAACCCACCGTGACGGTCAATGCCAGGATCAGCAATAACACCGTCATCCCGACGCGGATCGGCCGCGGGCCGAAGTCGTGAACCAGGCTGGCCAGCGCGATCGCCCCGGCCAGCAGCCCCAATCCGGTCCGCAACCAGGCCAGGAACGTCCGCTCGTTGGCAAGACTGAAGCGGTAGTCCGGGTCTGTGCCGACTGACTTCAAGGGTGGCTTTCGGCCGAACATGGTCCTGCTCTCCCTAATGTTGTAGGTGCGTCGCTGTATGCGAGACTCACGCGCGTGAGCTATGCAGGAGATATCACGCCGGAGGCGAGCTGGAAGCTGCTCAGTGAAAACCCAGAGGCGGTTCTCGTGGACTGTCGCACGGGGGCGGAATGGAAATGGGTGGGCGTTCCCGACCTGTCCAGCTTGAACCGGGTGGTCGTCCCGGTCGAGTGGACCCACTCTGATGGGCAGCGCAACGAGAACTTCGTCGCCGACCTGATTTCGGCTGGCGTCACCCCCGGTGACCGCCCTGTCATCTTCCTGTGCCGTTCGGGCAATCGCTCCATTCCAGCCGCAGCGGCGGCCACGGCGGCCGGGATTGCGCCGTCATACAACATGCTCGACGGGTTTGAAGGCCAGCTCGACGAGGAGGGGCACCGCGGCGGCACCGGTTGGCGCGCGGCCGGACTGCCGTGGAAGCAGACATGACAAGCCCAGAGAACGAAGTGCCTTCGGTGCGGATTCCCGCGCCGCTGCCGGACGGGGTCGGCCAGGCCACCATTGGTGTGCGTGGCGGGCTGTTGCGCTCGGGGTTTGAGGAAACCGCCGAGGCGATGTATCTGACCTCCGGCTATGTCTACAAGTCGGCGGCCGAGGCCGAGATGGCGTTCACCGGAGAAGTCGATCGCTATGTGTACTCCCGGTACGGCAATCCGACGGTCTCGATGTTCGAAGAGCGCCTGCGGTTGATGGAGGGTGCCCCGGCGGCATTCGGCACCGCATCCGGGATGGCGGCGGTGTTCACTTCGCTGGGGGCGTTACTGGGTGCGGGTGACCGACTGGTGGCCGCCCGCAGTCTGTTCGGGTCCTGCTTCGTGGTGTGCAACGAGATCCTGCCGCGGTGGGGTGTGGAGACGGTATTCGTCGACGGTGAAGATCTGTCACAGTGGGAGGAAGCGCTCAGCACCCCCACACAGGCGGTGTTCTTCGAAACCCCGTCCAACCCGATGCAGTCGCTGGTCGACATCGAGGCGGTCTGCGAGCTGTCCCACGCTGCCGGGGCGAAAGTGGTGCTGGACAATGTCTTTGCCACTCCGCTACTCCAGCAGGGCATGCCACTCGGTGCTGATGTCGTGGTGTATTCCGGAACCAAGCACATTGACGGACAGGGCCGCGTGCTTGGCGGAGCGATCCTGGGCGACAAGGATTACATCGACGGTCCGGTGCAGAAGCTGATGCGGCACACTGGTCCAGCATTGAGTGCCTTCAACGCGTGGGTCTTGCTGAAAGGCCTTGAAACGATGTCAGTTCGGGTCAACTACAGCAATGACTCGGCGCTTCGGATTGCTGAATTCCTGGACGGACACCCAGCGGTGAGCTGGGTGCGGTATCCATTTCTGCCGTCGCATCCGCAATACGAATTGGCGAAGCGGCAGATGCTCGGTGGTGGGACTGTGGTGACCTTCGAACTCGATGCGCCGCAGGGCAAAGCGAAGCAGCGGGCCTTCGAGGTTCTCGACCGGCTGACGGTGATCGACATCTCCAACAATTTGGGCGACTCCAAATCACTGATCACCCATCCGGCCACCACGACACACCGGGCGATGGGTCCGGAGGGCCGCGCCGCGATCGGACTGGGGGATGGCGTGGTCCGGATCTCGGTGGGGCTTGAGGGAACCGAGGATCTGATCAACGACCTGGATAGGGCCCTGGGATAGCGAGGATTGCTGATGTCACGTAAATCTGCCGACAAGAATGCGCGGCGTAAGAAGCGGCAGTCGGCGCGCAATTCGCGTTGGCTGCCGGACGGCGCGCCGCAGCCCCAGCAGGACGAGGTCCACGACCCCGAACTGGTCGAGGCCGTGCAGAAATTCGAAGACTGGATCACCGAGCGCGGCTGGGCATTTGACCTGGAGTTCTCCAGCAGGGGCCTGGCCAGTTGGTACTACGAACCCTCGGTGACTGAGTTCGACGATGAACAGTACGAGGTAGTGACCCGCGTCTGGTTCACGGTCGGGGAGTACCGCGACGAGGACTTCCCGAATCTACTCAGTGCCGTGCTGGTCGGCACTGGCGGAGAGGATGACGGCGCCCTGTACACCGCCAGTCCGGATCAGTTCATCGCTCAGATTGAGGCGATTGAGGCGTACCGTCCGGGCGATCCGGTGCCGGTGTTGGGCTGACGATGCCGGTGGCCGTCTGGGCACGCTGTTCGTAGGCGGCCCGGGCAGTGGTGTCGATGTCTAGAAACACGCGGTCGGTGCCTGCGCGCTTGCCGAGCCAGCGGCGTCCCCGAGGTGACAACGTCGACGTCAGCGCGGCGACGAAGCGCAGCGGATAGGGCACTGTCACAGCCGTTTTCGGCTTCTCGATGGTTTTGACGATCGCCGCGGCGATCGCTTCGGGCGGCACCGGTTTGGTGGCTCCGCTCGCCTTGGTTCCGGAGATCAGCTCGGTGTTGGTGAATGTCGGCATGACACAACTGATTTGGACGCCCTGTGGGGCGAACTCATCGGACAGTGCGGTGGTCAGGCCCACGATTGCGAATTTAGTTGCGGCGTATAGCGCCTGGCCTGGTACCGCTACTAAGCCTGCCACCGAGGCGATATTGATGATGTGGCCGCGGCGGCGCTGCACCATTTCCGGCAGCGCCAGTCGACAACCCGTGAGCACGCCGTAAAGATTCACCTCGACCGCAGATCGAGTCGTGCCCTCGGATTGGTCCAGGAACGGCCCGACCGGCATGACTCCGGCGTTGTTGATCAGGACGTCGATGACGCCGCCGGCATCAGCCCGAGCCTTGTCGAGGAACATCGAAAACGAGTTCGGGTCGGTGACGTCCAGCGGATGGCCCGTGACCGGGCCGATACTGGCCAGCTCCGCAACGGCGGACTCGGCCAGTGCGACGTCGCGGTCACCGATCACCACCCGCGCGCCGCGCCGCAGGAGAGCCTTCGCGGTGGCGAAGCCGATGCCGCGCGCCGCACCGGTGATGACGACCGTTTTGCCGCTAATGCTCACGTTTGCTCCGCGCCCGGGGGCTTTCCCAAGTGGCGACGGCCCAGATGATGAAGATGTCTAGGGCGATCGTCACGATCGACCAGACCGGTGCCTGCGGCAACCACATGAACATGCTGACGATCGATATGGCGGCGATGATGATCGCCGCCACCCGGGCCCAGGTTGCGCTCCAGAACATCCCGAGGCCCACGGCCGCCAAGACCAACCCGAGGGCGATGTGAATGCATCCCCAGACGGTGGTGTTGAACTCGTAGACGTAATCGGGCGTCACCACCACCAGATGGTCGTTGACCAGAGCGGAAATGCCCTGCAGGACCGTCAACGCTGCGGTAACCAGCAACACCGCGGCGGCCGCGTAGGTCGCGATGCCAGCCAAGACGTGCTTGGGTTCGCTAGCCGCTTCTCGAGCGGCTTCTTGATCACCGGTCTGCGTCACGATCACTCCTTCTTGGATTTCGCGCTGCCGACCAGGATTTCACGCCATCTGTTTGCGGCTGCAATACTGGCCGGGTGTCAATGCTAGAACGTGCTGGAAACCGCGCTGCCTTCACCAAGCCCGCCGGGGCGCTCGCCTATGGTCTGGTGTTCAGCCCATTTGTCGCGAGGTACCTCGGTAAATACGGGTATGCGATGCAAACCCGATTCCTCGGTGGCGACGATATGCCGTTCATCGACTGGGGATACGAAGAGAACCCGCCGATGGGCATCCCACTTCCGGCGGAAGAAGAGCCGAACCGGTACGGAATCCAGCTTTATCACAGCAACGCGAGCCAGTGGGACATCGCCGGCAAGAAGGTGCTCGAAGTTAGCTGCGGCCACGGCGGTGGTGCCGAGTACCTGGCCAAGACCATGAATCCGGCGTCCTACACCGGCCTGGATATCAACGCGCCGGGTGTCGAATTCTGCCGCAAGACCCGCAAACAGCCGAACCTTGACTTCGTCTGCGGCAACGCCCAAGACCTTCCGCTGGAAAGCGGGTCCTTCGACGCGGTGATCAACGTCGAAGCCGGCCACCTCTACCACGACTTTCGCGCGTTCCTATCTGAGGTGAACCGAGTGCTGCGGCCCGGCGGACATTTCCTGTACGCGGACTGCCGGGCGCGCCGCGATATCCCGGAATGGGATGCCGCGCTGGCCGAGTTCCCGTTGCGTGTCGAGTCCTGGCGGGACATCCACAAGGAGATCTGCCTGGGCATGGACGGCAGTTCAGTGGCGAGTATCGAACTGATCAACAACAAGGTGCCGGCGCTCCTGCGTGGCATCTCCAAGGAGTTCTACTGCCTGCCGGGTTCCAAGATGTACCGGTCCATGGAGGACGGCGGCATCGCCTACCGGATGTATCACTTCATCAAGGACTGACGCGATCAAGGACTGACCTGGCTTAAGTCTTTTCGGCGATCTCGGCTGCCTTGCGGATCGGTCCGAACCAGAGATCACCGTGGCCGGGAATCAGCACATCCGTCTCAACCAGTGCCAGAGCGGCCAGGCTGCGAACGCAGTCGGCCTGGCTGTGGTTGAACAGTCCCGGTAACAGTTGCGGTCCATTCCGGCGTGCGAGCGGATGGCCGGTCACCAGAGCATCGCCACTGACCAGCACCCCGTCCACGATGTAGGAACAGTGCCCGCCGGTGTGCCCAGGGGTGGGGATGGCGAGTGGCCGGCCCGGTAGATTCTCCGCCTCCTCCGCGCTGAATGCGGCCGCGGTCGGTATACCGGCGCGCACCAGGCCGCCCTTGCCGATGAGCTCCAGCGACCATTTGAGGTAGCCGGGCCGCCAAATATGGGTAACCAGATCGATCGGTGATGCCTGTTGCAGGTACTCCCGCCTGGCGTGCCCGACCTCATCGTCGTGGCAGTAGACCGGGGTGCCGTGCACGTTGGCGAACCAGATAGCGGTCCCGAAGTGGTCGATGTGCGCGTGTGTCAGGAGGATCGCGCGAACGTCTTGCGGGCCGAAACCCAACTTGTGCAGTGAGGCGAGCACATCGTCGCGACTACCGGGAAAGCCGGCGTCGATCATCAGCACACCCGAACCGTCGCTGACCAGGGTCCAGTTCACCAGCGGGGTCTGGACCATGTGGACGTGTTCGGTGACAGCTGTCAGCACCGGGGACATTCAGCAAGTCTATGGAGTAGAAACAAAGGCGTGGTCGAACTGAAACTGGGTTACAAGGCATCGGCGGAGCAGTTCGCCCCGCGTGAGTTGGTTGAACTGGCGGTCCTCGCCGAGGCGCATGGGATGGACAGCGCCACGGTGAGCGACCACTTCCAGCCCTGGCGCCATGACGGCGGGCACGCGCCGTTCTCGCTGGCGTGGATGACGGCGGTGGGGGAACGGACCGAGCGGATCGTGTTGGGCACCTCGGTGCTCACCCCGACGTTCCGCTACAACCCGGCGGTCATTGCGCAGGCGTTCGCGACGATGGGGTGTCTGTATCCCGGGCGCGTGTTCCTCGGGGTAGGTACCGGTGAGGCGCTCAACGAGATCGCCACCGGATTCACCGGCAAGTGGCCGGAGTTCAAGGAGCGCTTCGCCCGACTGCGGGAATCAGTCCGGCTGATGCGTGAGCTATGGGGCGGGGATCGGGTCGACTTCGACGGCGATTACTACCACCTGAAGGGGGCGTCTATCTACGACGTGCCGCCCGAGGGCGTGCCGGTCTACATCGCCGCGGGCGGCCCGGTGGTGGCGAAGTACGCCGGACGGTCCGGCGATGGATTCATCTGCACCTCGGGCAAGGGTGAGGAGCTGTACGCCGAGCAGCTACTTCCTGCTGTCGCTGAAGGGGCTCAGGCCGCCGACCGGGACATCGACACCATCGACAAGATGATCGAGATCAAGATTTCCTATGACCCCAATCCTGAACTTGCACTGAACAATACGAGGTTCTGGGCACCACTGTCGCTCACCGCCGAGCAGAAGCACAGCATCGACGACCCGATCGAGATGGAGAAGGCCGCCGACGCGCTGCCGATCGAGCAGATCGCGAAGCGGTGGATCGTGTCCTCCGACCCCGACGAGGCAGTGGAGAAGGTTGGCCAGTATGTCGGCTGGGGGCTCAACCACCTGGTGTTCCACGCACCCGGTCACGACCAGCGGCGATTCCTCGACCTCTTCGAGAAGGATCTCGCGCCGCGTCTGCGCAACCTGGGGTAAGGCAAGGGCTGTGTACAGCCGTGACGCGGCGCGGTGCTGGCATGCGAATCTGCCGGCATGTGGGTGGCGAGTCAACCGTTTGTCGGCACTGAGGCTTTGAAATCCGGCCTGCTGAATCGCCATCAGCTGAGGACCCGGTTTCGTGCGCTATTCCCAAACGTCTACCTGTCCCGAGACTGGGAACCTTCGCTCCAGCAATTTCACGTCCTCTATGCACCCTCGGCGTCCAGGAGATACAGTCGGCGCCAAGGATGCACGCTCAGAATGTGCTCGTTGGCCGAACCTTGTTGGCCATGTCTATCAGGGAGTACCGGTGGGCCTGAGTGGTCGCCACCCGGGCCAGACTGCGCAGCGCGGCCTCGACGCCGAGTTGCAGACCGTGCACGGTGCAGGGGAAGCCGAGGATGTGGTTGGTGCTGGCCTGGTTCGTATCAATCCAGTCCATCGCGGTGCCCAGCACCATCGCGCGAATCTGGAGCACACGAGCTTCGGTATCGGGCAGCGCTTCCACTCTGCGTGCGGCTTCGCGAATCTCGTCCTCGGTGAGCTCGTCGGCCTCCCGGCCGGACAGGAGCGTCACCGCGCTGGTGAGACGCGAGGTGGTGAAAAACCTTGAGGTAGTGGGAACCTCGTCGAGTGTTTGCACGGCCCCGGCGCGATCGCCTTCGGTCGACTGCGTCCGGGCCAAGCCGAAACCCGCGGCGATCATGTTGTTATCGGTGTGCCACACAGTCTCGTAGAACCGAGCCTCGTCGGTGTCGCCGGCCAGTTCGGCGGTCGCGGCCAAGGCCAGCTTGGGTGCAAGTTCGCCCGGGAAGGTGTCCAGCACCTCAGTGAAATGCTTTGTTGCCGAGTGGTAGTCGCCGATGAGTAGGTCGGAGACCGCCCGGTACCAGACCAGCCGCCAACGCCAGCCGACCCGATCGGCGAGGTCTTCCAGCTTGCGATTGGCTTTGGCGACGTCGCCGAGATCCAGTAGGGCGCGCACCTCCATGAGCGGCAGTTCGACGGAGTGGGACAGGTCCACACCGTCGGAGTCCAACCCGCCGTGCCGTGCCGCTCGCAGTGAGTCCAGGGTCTGAACCGGCTGGGACAAAACTGTTGCCGACAACACGGTCGACGCGATGTCAGAGGGATCCACCAGTGGCACCGGTAGTGCGGTGACGATCTCGGGCGCGGTCAGTTTCTCGGCGTGTACAAGGCCGTCTTGGTAGACATCGGTGTGTGCGACCAGCATCTCCACACCGAACGTGGCACGAGTGCGCGTGAACACCGACGACAGGCCGGGCCGTGGCGCGCCGGTGTCTTTGGCCACCACCTCGCGCAGCACGCCGATCAACTGAGCGGACATCTCGTCCGCAGTGGTGAAGCGCCGCTTCGGATCCGGATCTATTGCCCGGCGCAGCAGTCGGCCGAACGAGTCGTAGGCCTTGAGCACCGGGTCGTCCTCGGGCAAGCCGTCGACATAGCGGCCCTTGCGGGTGCGCAGATTCAGTGTCAGTGCCGCCAGCGTGCGCCCGACGGTATAGATGTCGGTGGCAATAGTGGGTCCGGTGCGCACGATGTCGGGTGCCTGGTAGCCGGGCGTCCCATACAGGAAGCCGAATGACTCGATCCTCGACACGGCACCGAGGTCGATCAGCTTCAACTGCTCCTCGGTCACCATGATGTTCTCTGGCTTGAGGTCGTTGTAGCACAAGCCGATCGAGTGCAGGTAGGCGAGCGCCGGCAGGATCTCCAGCATGTAGGCGATTGCCACACCGACCGGGAGCTTCTCTCCGGCAACCGGTTTCAGTGACTTGCCGCCGACGTACTCCATAACGATGTAGCCGACCGGCTCACCGTTGTTGTCGGGATGTTCGACGAAGTTGAAGATCTTCACTATCGACGGATGGACGACCTCTGCGAGGAACTGTCGCTCTGCCATCGCGATCGCCTGGGCCTCGGCATCACCGGAATGAACCAGGCCCTTGAGTACCACGGGGCGTTCGTTGACGTTGTGATCGACAGCTAGATACACCCAGCCCAAGCCGCCGTGCGCGATACACCCTTTGATCTCGTACTGGTCGGCCACCATGTCGCCGGGGCACAGTTGTGGAAGGAAGGAATACTCGCTGTCGCAGTACGGGCACGAGCCTTCGGACAGCCCTTCATGGTCTTCAGTCGACCGACCGACCGGACGACCGCAGTTCCAGCAGAACCGTTTCGCTTCGGCCACAACCGGGTTGGTCATCAATGCGGCGAGCGGATCGATCTCGTGAACACGCGGAATCTCGATCAACCCGCCACCGAGTCGACGGGTAGACGACGTGGTTCGAAGCGCGGTGGTGTGGTGTTCCTGCGGTTCGACGCTGACGGTGCCGACTGATTCCTCGTCGTCATCGAACCGCGGTCGGAAGATCGCCCGGGTGGACATTGGGCGCACGGTCGACATCGTGTCCACCGAGAGATCGTCCAGTTGCGCCGGCTGGGTGCCGACGTTCAGGTCAGACTCTGCGGCGCTCATCAGTCCACGTACCTCGGAGTCGGCGGCGCCGGAGCGGGACCGAGCACGGTTAACCATTTGCGGTACAACGTGTTCCACGTGCCATCGGTGCGGATGCGTTCAAGCGTTCCGTTGACGAACCGCACCAATGGCGTGTTGGCCAGGTTGATCCCGATGCCGTATGGGTTTTGCGCCATGCTCGGCCCGACGATGTGCAGATAGGGATCTTGGGCCATCAGCCCGGCAAGGATCGCGTCGTCGGTGCTGATGGCGTCGACCTCGCGTTGCTGCAGTGCAACAAGACAATCCGCCCAGGTCACCACTGACACAACGATCGGCGGTGGGGAGATCTTCTCCACCCTCTCCAGCGAGGTGGTGCCTTTCGCGACGCAGACCCGCTTGCCCGACAAGTCGGATGCCTGATAGATCTCCGACTCGCGGGGGGCCAGGATACGTTGGTAGGCATTGAAATACACGGTGGAGAAGTTCACCAGCTTGCGGCGCTCACAGGTGATGGTCATGCTTTTGACCACGATGTCCACCGTATTCTTCTGCAACGCGGTGATGCGGTCCGCTGAGGACAGGATGCGGTACTCCACCTTTGACGGTGTGCCGAAAATGTCGCGGGAGACCTCACCCGCGATGTCAACGTCGAATCCAGTGATCTCGCCGGTGATCGGGTCGCGGAAGGACAGCAGGTTGCTCCCGATATCCAAGCCGACGATGAGCCGACCCCTGGCGCGGATGGTCGCGACGGCCGCGTCGGAGGCGACCTTGGTGGTGAGCGGTCGCAGGCTTGCAGTGGGATCGCAGTTATTCGCGTCCGGCGTGGGCGGGGCGGGCGGGCGGGGAGCCAACTCCTCCATTCCGGCCGGAGTGGGTGCGGCCAGTGTCGGAACTGGCGCCGGGACCAGATACTCGGTCTTGCCGCAGCCACTGAGCGAGGCTGCCGCAACGAAGGCCACAGCGGCGGCGAGTGCGCGAATCATCTGGGTCCGAATCATCGGTACTCGCTCAGCCGGGGCCACAATCCCAGTGCCACCGCGAGTGCCGCACCGACAGATAGCACGACCCCGCCGACCGTCGTTCCAGACAGCACCCGCTGGGCGCTGAAGATGTCGTTGCGCAGCTGATTGCGACTTTCGCGGATGCCGTCCGACAGCGCCTTGTCCAACTTGTCGAATGCCGGTGTGGAGTCGTCCTCGCCGGTTCCGAGTGCCACCCGGGTTGCGGCCCGGTAGTCGCCGACCGAGGTGTAGGCGTTGATCCGTTCGTCGGCCTTCAGCCAATTCTCCAACAGCTGGTCGGCGTCGGCGAGGTCGTTCTTGGCGATAGCGTCTTTTCGCCCTAGGTATTCGGTGAGCTGATCACGCATCACGTCCACGCGCTGGGCGAAGGACTGCTTGCGGATGTCCTCGTCGCCGCGCCGGATCAACGACAGCGTTTCGTCGGCACGGGCTTGCTGCGCGGTGATGGCGAGATTGGTCACCGACCGCAGTGATGCGGCGGCGGTGTTCTTGGCCGACCGACTGCCCGCGGTCGAGATGATCAGCGCGGTGCCCACCCAGAAGATCATCAACAGGATCGCCAGGCCGCCGGCGATCAAACCGACGTTGACTCGGCGCTTGGTGTGCTGGGCCAGCCACCGGTGTGCGAAGGCACCGAAGCACACGGTGACAGCGAGCACGACGATCACCGGGGCGGGAATCCGGGTGGCGGCGGTGGTTTCGGCGTCAACTCGCGCCGAGGTCTTCTCGTACAGCTGTTGTGCGTCGGGCAGGATCGACCGCTGCATCAGGGCGGACGCCTCGGAGAGGTAGGACGATCCGACCGGGTTGCCCATCCGATTGTTGGTGCGCGCCGTCTCGACCAGCCCGGTATAGACGGCGAGCTGTGCGTTGATCCGGCCCAACAGACTCACCAGCGATTCGTCGGTCAGATCGCTAGCCGCCCGCGTCACCGCGGCGGCGGCGTCGGTAATCGCCTGCTCATAACGTTGGCGAACGGCTCTTGGTTCGGATCCGGCGATGAAGGCGGTTGCTGCTGCGGCGTCGGCTATCGACAGCGTCGTGTAGAGCTCGCCGGCTGCGAACGCCAGGGGTTCAGTGTGGTTGAGGACGTTGGTCAGCTGAGTTTGGCGACTGTTGATGGTCGTCGAGGTGGCGAACGCTGTGAGCCCACCCAGCATGGCCAGGATGATGCCCATCGTCAGGATGCGACCCGGCGTGGTGGAGAAGAACCACCAGCGGGGGTGAGCGGGCTCAGTCGGCGACCCGGCCGCTTGCGGCTCGATCGACGGGTGCGCCAACTCAACGGTCACCTCGCGTGGACCTCTTCCCTTTGCTCAGTCGGGGGTCGAATCAGGTTCGCCCGCCCTGAGCAAATTCTAAGAGCATTATGTGATCGACGCGGGTAGATCGGCCCCGACGGTGTCCGTGGCGTGCCTATTGTGGAGATGTGCGAGGCGACGGCGACGGATGGGTTATCTCCGTTTCCGGCACACCCCACTGGGGCCGGCACGGTGCCGCGGGGCTGTTGCTACGCGCACCATTTCCCGATGGTAGCCCTGCGGTACTACTGCAGCATCGCGCGCCGTGGAGCCATCAGGGTGGTACCTGGGGACTGCCGGGAGGCGCTCGCGACAGCCATGAAACCGCCGAACAGGCCGCGGTCCGGGAAGCGCATGAGGAGGCCGGACTGCCCGCCGAGCGTGTGCGGGTACGGATCACCGTCATCACCGCCGAGGTGACGGGCAGCGACGGCGTGAGCTGGACGTACACCACCGTCATCGCTGACGCTCCCGAATTGCTGACGACGGTGCCCAACGGCGAGAGCGCGGAGCTGCGCTGGGTGAAGGAGGAGCAGGTGACCGACCTGCCGCTGCATCCGGCGTTCGCTGCGAGCTGGGAGCATTTGCAGACGGTTACCTCGGCGGTGCCGTGGTCCCTGCCAGCATCGAACTGAGCCGGTCGGCCGCCGCCGCGGGGTCCCGGGCTTCAGTGAGAGCCCGCACTACGACTATCCGGACCGCGCCCGCATCAAGGACCTCGCCGACACGTTGTTCATCGATTCCGCCGATAGCGAACCAGGGCTTCGCCGGGCGTGTTTCGGCGACAGCGCGTACGAGGTCCAGCCCGGGGGCGCTGCGGCCGGGTTTGGTCGGTGTTGGCCAGCAGGGCCCGACGCAGAAGTAGTCGGCGTTGCCTGTCGAGGCTTTTGTGGCTTGGTCGAAGTCGTGGCTGGAGAGGCCGATCAGGGTTTCGGGGCCGGTGAACTCGCGGGCTATGGGTAGCGGCAGATCGTCCTGGCCGAGGTGCAGCACGTCGGCCCCTGCGGCGCGGGCGATGTCGGCCCGGTCATTGACCGCGAACAGCGCACCGTGCCGGTCTGCGGCCGCGGCCAGAATTTCCAATGCCTCGAGTTCTGCGGCGGCTTCGAGTGGGCCGAATTGCGCTTCCCCGGCCGAACCTTTGTCTCGTAGCTGGACGATGTCGACGCCGCCGCTCAGGACTGCGTCGACGAACTCGGCCAGATCGCCGCGCTCGCGGCGGGCATCGGTGCACAGGTACAGCCGCGCCCTGTCGAGCCTGGCTGCAAGTTCAGTGTGAGGTTCGTGCACACGGTGACGCTAACCGTTAGCGTGAACCGGGACATGTCGGGTGAATCTCTAGCCGTCGTAGGTGGCGGCGTTATCGGCCTCGCGGTGGCTCGCCGGGCCGCTTTGGCGGGCTGGTCGGTGCGGGTGCACAGGACCTCCCACTGTGGTGCCTCGTGGGTGGCGGGTGGGATGTGCGCCCCGCACAGCGAGGGATGGCCGGGCGAAGAGGGGCTGCTGCGGATCGGCCTGGAATCGCTGGCTCTGTGGCGCGAGGGCTTTCTTGACGGCCTCCCTGGCGACGTGGTCACCGCCCGCGAATGCCTGGTGGTCGCCGTCGACCGGGCCGACGTCGTCGAACTGCGCACCGTCGGTGAATGGCTGGCCGCGCAAGGGCAGCCGGTCGTCATGACCTCCGCGGCCCGAGACCTGGAACCGCTTCTGGCCCAGGGGATACGACATGGCTTCGTGGCTGCCGGCGAGTTGGCGGTGGATAACCGCAAGCTCCTGGTCGCGTTGGAGGATCACTGCGAGCGCCTCGGAGTGCAGTGGGCCGGTCCGGTGCAAAGGTTGGATGAGGCGTACCAGAACTCTGATGCCGTGGTGATCGCCAACGGTATTGACGCCCCAGCGCTGTGGCCGGGCCTGCCGGTTCGACCGGTCAAGGGTGAGGTGTTGCGGCTCCGGTGGCGACCGGGCTGTGTTCCGCTGCCGCAGAGGGTGATTCGTGGACGTGTTCATGGCCGCCAGGTGTATATCATCCCGCGTTGTGACGGGGTTGTGGTCGGGGCAACCCAGTACGAGCACGGCCTGGACAGCGCGCCGACGGTAACCGGGGTGCGTGAGCTCCTCGACGACGCGTGCGCGGTGATCCCCGCGCTCGGCGAATATGAGCTGGCCGAATGTGCCGCAGGATTGCGGCCGATGACTCCGGACAACATGCCGGTCGTCGGTAGGCTCGACCAGCGCACGCTGGTGGCCGCAGGACATGGCCGGTCGGGCTTTCTGCTCGCGCCATGGACGGCCGAACGGATTGTCGCCGAACTTCAAGTAGTGGGTGCGGGGTCAAGTAGTGGGGGGTAGGCAAACTGTGAAAGTGACTGTTAACGAACAGGAATGTGAAGTCGGCGAGACCACCACAGTGGCTGAGCTGCTGGATTCCCTGGGCTTTCCCGAGCAGGGCATCGCGGTGGCGGTGGACTGGGCATTACTGCCCCGCTCGCAATGGAATTCGGTGCTGTCCGAAGGTGCGAATATCGCCGTGGTGACGGCGGTGCAGGGTGGTTGAGACTGGGCAGGGGCAGCTGACCATTGGCGGCCGTACGTTCGGTTCGAGGCTGATTCTCGGTACCGGCGGTGCCCCGAATCTGACCGTGCTGGAGCAGGCTTTGGTGGCCTCCGGTACCGAACTCACCACCGTCGCCATGCGCCGCGTAGATGCCGCGGGTGGTACCGGAGTGCTGGACCTACTGAACGATCTGGGAATCGTGGCACTGCCCAACACCGCCGGATGTCGTGGTGCCGCCGAGGCGGTACTCACCGCGCAGCTCGCCCGGGAAGCCTTGGGTACCAATTGGGTCAAGCTGGAAGTCATCGCCGACGAACGGACCTTGTTACCTGATGGCCTCGAATTGGTGCGTGCTGCAGAACAATTAGTGGACGACGGCTTCGTAGTTCTGCCCTACACCAATGATGACCCGGTGCTGGCCCGCCGGCTTGAAGACACCGGCTGCGCGGCGGTGATGCCGCTGGGCTCGCCGATAGGCACCGGTCTGGGTATCTCCAACCCGCACAATATCGAGATGATCGTGGCCGCGTCCGGTGTGCCGGTAATCCTTGATGCCGGAATCGGGACGGCGAGCGACGCCGCGCTGGCGATGGAGCTGGGCTGTGCAGCAGTACTTCTGGCCACCTCGGTGACGCGTGCCGCCGATCCGCCGACGATGGCCGCCGCGATGGCCGCTGCTGTCACCGCGGGCTGGCTGGCCCGTCAAGCGGGGCGCATTCCCAAGCGATTCTGGGCGCAGGCGTCAAGTCCGGACCTGATGTGACCGCACCTGATATGAGGCGATATGTAGCCCTGGGCAGTTCGATGGCCGCCGGCCCGAGAATCCGGCCGAGCGCGCCCGGAGCGCCGTTCCTGGCCGGGCGATCGGCGCGAAACTACGCGCACCTGGCAGCCGAGCGGCTGGGAGTTGAACTGACCGATGTCACCTACTCCGGTGCCACCACCGCCAACATTCTGCGCGACCGGCAGCACAGCGCGCCGCCACAGATCGATGCTTTGGACGGATCCGAAGATCTGGTCACCGTCACCATCGGTGGGAACGATGTGGGATACGTACCGTTGCTGTTCGGCGGCAGCTTGCCGGCAGTGGTGCACACGCTGCCGGTGATCAGCGGCTGGGTGCGAGATCTGCTCGACCGCGAGATGCGCGATGACGCCCTGGACCAAGTCGCCCAGTCGCTGGTAGCTGTCGGCGAGGCGGTGCGCAGCCGGGCACCGCAGGCGCGGATCCTGTTTGTTGACTACCTGACGCTGCTACCGCCCGTGGGTGTTCCCGCGCCGCCGATTTCCGGTGCCGTGGCAGACCTGGGCCGCCACGTCGCCAGCCGACTGGCTGAGTTGACTGCGACTGCGGCGCAGGTCACAGGCTGCGAGGTGGTGTCCGCGGCGCACGCCAGTCGTGATCATCACGCGTGGTCGGCGAATCCTTGGACCGTCGGTGCCGGTTCGATGCTCCCCTGGCACCCGATGCCCTTACATCCCAATGCCGCAGGCATGCGGGCTGTCGCTGACCTGATCGTCAATCATTTAGCCGCCTAGCCTGGGCTAGCCTTGGCGCCGTGAGGCGCAGATTCTCCCCCGGTGTTGCATTGCTAGTAGTGGTGATTGCTTTGATTGCGCTGACGGGCTGCGGCCGGCCATCGAACGCCGCCCAGTCGACAGTCCCCAGCAGGGCCGCCACACAATTCGCCAACTCGCTGAAGGAACGCGTCACCGCCGACGCGATGTTCGCCCATCTGGTGAAACTTCAGGACATCGCCAATGCCAACAAGGGAATTCGCGCCGTCGGCAGTCCAGGATTCGATGCCAGCGTCGACTATGTCGCGGAAGTGCTGCGCAAGAGCGGCTTCGATGTGCAGACGCCGGAATTCCAGACTCGGGTGTTCAAAGACGGTCAGGTGGTCCTGACTGTCGGCGGCACGTCGGTGACGGCGAAGGCGCTTGAGTACAGCATCGCCACCGCGGCACAAGGCATCAGTGGCCCACTGGTTGCCGCCCCGGCCGAGGAGACCCCGGGTTGCGCGGCGCCCGATTACGACGGACTTCCGGTCGCCGGTGCGGTAGTACTCGTCGATCGAGGCAGTTGTCAGTTCGCGATCAAGCAGGCGATCGCGGCGGAACGCGGCGCGGTGGCCATGATCGTCGCCGACAACGTCGATGAGAAGCACATGGGAGCGACACTGGGCGCGGACACCGATGTGAAGATCCCTGTCGTGGGCGTGACGAAAGCCGAGGGTGCACGTCTTCGTGGGGCACCGGGGAAGGCCACCCTTGAGGTTGATGCCAGTACGGTGATCTCCAACGCGCGCAACATCATTGCGCAGACCAAGACCGGCTCGGCCAGCGATGTAGTGATGATGGGTGCTCATCTGGACAGCGTCGGGGAGGGGCCAGGTATCAACGACAACGGCTCCGGGGTGGCGGCCGTTCTGGAAACCGCGGTGCAACTGGGTAGCTCACCGAATGTGAAGAATGCCGTGCGGTTCGCATTCTGGGGTGCGGAGGAACTCGGCACGATCGGCTCCAAGAACTATGTAGCCTCGCTGGATATCGATCAGCTCAAAGACATTGCGCTGTATCTCAATTTCGACATGCTCGGCTCACCCAACCCTGGTTACTTCACCTACGACGGAGACCAGTCGATCCCGCCTCGCAAGGACGAGGTCATGGCCCGGGTCAATGAAGGTGCCGCCGGGATCGAGCGCACTTTTGTCACCTACCTGAAAGACGTTGGGAAGGCTGCCGAGGACACCCCTTTCGATGGGCGCTCCGACTATGAGTCGTTCGCCACCGCCGGTGTGCCGGCCGGTGGACTGTTCTCTGGTGCGGAAGAGAACAAAACCCTTGAGCAGGAGAAACTCTGGGGCGGCACTGCCAACGCGCCTTTCGATCCGAACTACCACAAGCCCACGGACACCCTCGATCACATCGACCGGACCGCACTGGGCATCAACGGAGCCGGTGCCGCCTACGCCGTTGGCCTCTACGCCCAGGAAATCGACGGCCGAAACGGGGTTCCGCCACGGACCGACCGGGTCAGGCACGTCCTGGCTGATCAGTAGCGTCTGCTCGCGCAGGGGAACCGCAACGCAGGACGGCGAGAGCCTTCATGATGTGGTAGACCAGCAGCGCGGCGATGGAGCCGAGCGCAATACCGCTGAACTCCAGACCGCCTATCTTCCAACTGAAGTCGGCGATGCCGATGATTAACGCGATTGCCGCCGTCATCTGATTGATCGGCTTGCCGAAGTCCACCCGGTTGGTAAGCCAGATCCGGACACCGAGGACACCGACCAACCCATACAGCACGATCGTCGCGCCGCCGAGTACACCGGCCGGTACGGCTGAGATGACTGCACCAACCTTGGGGCACAACGATAATGCGATCGCCACCGCACCAGCGATCCAATACGCTGCGGTGGAGTACACCCGGGTGGCGGCCATCACCCCGATGTTCTCGGCGTAGGTCGTGGTGGCCGAACCGCCGCCGAAACCGGCGAGTACCGTCGCGAAGCCATCAGCGGCGAGCGCACGACCGGTCAACGGATCGGTATCGACACCGGTCATCTGGCCAACAGATTTCACGTGCCCGATGTTCTCCGCTACTAACGCAATCACTGCCGGCAGGAACATCGGGATCACGGCAGGCACGAAGGTGGGGGCCTGCAGTGTCGGTATGCCCACCCAACCGGCGGCCTCGATGCCGGACGTGTCGACCTCTCCAAGGAACAGGGCCAGCAGATAGCCGGCGGTGACCGCAACGAAAATGGCCAGCCGGCCGATGATCCCGCGAAAAAAGGCCAGCGCCACCACCAGTAAAACCAGGGTGACGAGTCCTAATAGCGGACCCTTGACGAAGTTTGACTTCGCGGCAGGCGCCAGGTTGAACCCGATCAGCGCGACGATGCTACCGGTGACCACAGGGGGCAGGATGGCGTCGATCCACCGCGTGCCGGCGAGGTGAACGCACACACCAATCACGATCAATAGTGCGCCAACGGCTATCAGCCCACCGAGCGCGCTGCCGGCGCCATGAGTTCCCACCGCCGCTATCACCGGTGCGACCACTGAGAAGCTTGAACCCAGGTAGCTGGGCAACCGGTTGCCGGTGATCAGCAGGAACAGCAATGTGCCTACACCGGAGAACAGCAGCGTTGTGGCCGGCGGGAAGCCGGTCAATACCGGCACCAGGAATGTCGCGCCGAACATCGCCACCACATGCTGGGCGCCAATGACGATCGTGCGCGGCCAACTCAGTCGTTCGTGCGGCGCGACCACGAAGTCGTCGGCATTCGGTTCGACACGAGACCAGGTCAGCGGAATCATGCGCGCGTCAGCGAATAGATCCGGTGCTAGGCGTTTCCGAGCCGTAGATACAGACGAACTCCCGATCCCCGTGCGCCCAGGTCTCAACGGACGGGTAGAGGTAGTACAGGTCGATCGTCTCGGTGTCGGGCACCTTCGGGGCGTACTGCTCCAGCGCCGGACGGCACTGTTCGGCGTGTGAGCGGATTTTCGCCTCCCCGGGGTAGCTCGGTGCGTCGGGGATCGGCAGCACGGCGAACACCTCGCCGCGGTGTGGCTGATCGCATGGCGTTGATTTCACATCGGCGACGTGGTTGCCCCCACTGGGAAAGTCCCCAATGCAGGTGCCCACCGTCAGGTCCTCGGCGGCGACTGTCCCTCGTTCTTTGATGACGAAAATCGCCACCACAGCGGCAACCGCGATGACCCATAACGCGGAGATGGCCAGGCCCGCAACTGCGAGACCGCGACCCTTCCGCTGACCGCCCTTAGTTTGAACCAGGCCGATGATCCCGAATATCACGGACAGCAGCACGACACCGAGGAGTCCGAGGACGAACGACGCTATCGCGAAGCCACTGGTGGCCGGTTTCAGCGGCGGATACTGCGGCGGTGCCGGTGGCGGCGGATAGTACGGATATTGCGGCGGTGGATAGCCCTCTGGGGAGGTCATCGGTCGAATCTACTTCGATCGAGGCCGCCGAGCGCGGCATCGACGGCGATTGCGGGAACATTGAGTGTCTTGGAGCCGAGATCGTGTCGCGCACCCGTGATTTCGACAATCTGGGTGGCCGCTGGGATGAGTTCAGTGGACTGCCGCAATTCTGCGATGGTCCCGAACGGGTCAGACGTTCCGTGGGTGAACACCGTCGGTGTGGTGATCGACGGAAAGTGTTCGGTACGAAGGTGTTCCGGCTTCCCGGGAGGGTGCAGCGGGTACGAGAACAGGGTAAGTGCGTCCAGCAGTTCCGGATTCTCCGCCGAAACCATCGACGTCTGGCGGCCGCCGTAGGAATGTCCGCCCGCCAGAAGTGGCCCGTCGGCCAGGGTTCGGGCCAGCGCGATGGACTCCGCGATACCGTCGCGGTCACCCGCAGCTGATCCCGAAGGGGGACCTTTCGGGCGCCGCCGCCGGAAGGGCAAGTTGTATCGGACGGCCAGCCAGCCCCGTGCTGCCCACTCGTCGCAGATCCGGATGAGAAGCGGAGACTCCCGGCTTCCGCCGGCGCCATGGGTCAGCACGATCACTCCGGAAGGCTCCCCGGTCGGTCGATGCGCGATGCCCGCGATCGCCTCGAGGTTCATTCCCGTAGCCGGAAAAGCGCGGAGACCGGACCGTGTCCGCTACCGAGTGGGTAGGCGCTGCGGAGGCATTCGGTGACCCACGCCTTGCCGAAAGCCACCGCGTTGGGCACCTGTTGCCCGTGGGCCAGTGCGCAGGCGATGGCTGCGGCGAGGGTGTCGCCGGCGCCATGGTCATGAGTGGTGGGTATCCGGGGGGAATCGAATTCGTAGAAGTCAGTGCCGTCGAAAAGCAGATCGGGGCTGTCCGGCGCGGATCGCAGGTGGCCACCTTTGACCAATGCCCACTGCGGTCCCAGCGCGTGCAGGGCGCGGGCCGCGTCACGTTGAGAACGCGAGTCGACGACCTCGATGTCGACGAGTAGGCGGACCTCGTCGAGGTTTGGGGTGACCACGGTGGCCAGCGGGAACAACGCCGTGCGCAGAGTCCCCAGCGCGGACGGGTGCAGCAGGGGATCGCCATGCATGGAGGCGCACACCGGGTCGACGACGAACGGCGTCGACCCGGCCAGGCCGAGTCCGCGCCAGGATTCTGCCACCGTCTCGATGATCTCCGAGGACGCCAGCATGCCGGTCTTAGCGGCCTGTACGCCGATGTCGGTGGCCACCGCTTCGATCTGCCCCGCGATCATTGCGGTGGGAATCTCGTGAAAACCCTTGACTCCCAGCGAGTTCTGAGCTGTTACCGCGGTCACCGCGACGAGTGGGTGCACACCAAGCAGGGTGAAGGTACGCAGATCGGCCTGGATGCCGGCGCCGCCACCGGAGTCCGATCCGGCGATTGTCAGGACCCGAAGTGGGGTCTGGCCTGCTGGAGTCAAGGGCAGGAACTTCACGCTCGTGACGCTAGCAGGGCGCTGTTCTGACGGTTGGCCACGAGTGATTTACATAGCTAGTATAAGTGTTTGTGCGTGCCGAGATCGAGATGAGTCCGAACTACAAGTGGATCGTCCTGTCCAACACCACGTTGGGCACATTGCTCGCCACGGTGAACGCCTCGATTGTTCTTATTTCACTGCGGCTATCTTCCGGGGCATTGGCCTGGAGCCGCTGGCTCCCGGCAACATCAGCTACCTGCTGTGGATGCTGATGGGCTACCTAGTGGTGACGGCCGTGCTGGTGGTGCCATTCGGACGTCTTGGCGACATGTACGGCCGGGTGCGGATGTACAACCTCGGGTTCGTCATCTTCACCGCTGCGGCGGTGGCGTTGTCATTCGATCCCTACCACTTCGACGCCGGCGCGATCTGGCTGATCGGTTGGCGAGTGGTGCAGGGTGTCGGTGGCGCGATGTTGATGTCCTCGTCATCGGCCATTCTCACCGACGCGTTCCCCGCCAATCAGCGAGGTATGGCACTGGGCGTCAACATGGTTGCGGCTGTGGCAGGTTCATTCCTCGGGCTGCTGATCGGCGGGGTGCTCGCGCAGGTTCACTGGCAGACCATCTTCTGGGTGGGTGTCCCGATCGGCATCCTTGGCACCATCTGGAGTCTGCGCTCGCTCAAGGAACTTGGGGTTCGCAGCCCGGGACGGATGGACTGGCCGGGCACGACCACGTTCGGCGTGGGCCTGACTGTCCTGCTGATCGGTATCACCTACGGCATCCAGCCCTACGGCGGTGCGACCACCGGCTGGGGGAACCCGCTGGTGCTCGGGGCAATTGGGGGCGGTCTGCTCTTGCTGGTGGTGTTCTGCGTGATCGAGTTGCGGGTGCCCCAGCCGATGGTCGATGTCCGGCTATTCCGTTCGGCGGCGTTCGGTATGGGCAACCTAGCGGGCTTGATGTCGTCGGTGGGCCGGGGCGGGCTGCAGTTCATGCTCATCATCTGGTTGCAGGGCATCTGGCTGCCACTACACGGTTACAGCTTCGAGTCGACGCCACTGTGGGCCGGTATCTACATGTTGCCGATGACGATCGGATTCCTCTTGGCGGGGCCGCTGGCCGGTTCACTGGCCGACCGGTTCGGTGCGCGGCCATTCACGGTAGGCGGAATGGTCTTGATGGCAATCACATTCGTTGGGCTGATGCTGATTCCAGTCAACTTCAATTACTGGGTCTTCGCAGTGCTGGTACTGCTCAATGGGCTCGGTGGCGGGATCTTCACTGCACCCAATACCGCGGCGGTCATGTCCAGTGTTCCGGCGAGCCAGCGGGGTGCGGCGTCGGGAGTGCGGGCGACGTTCTTCAATGCGGGTTCGTCGCTGTCGGTTGGGATCTTCTTCTCGCTGATGATCGTCGGACTGGCGCACACGTTGCCGACGGCGCTGAGTTCCGGACTTCAACAGCAAGGGGTTTCGGCGTCGGTCGCTGGTCAGGTGGCAAACCTACCGCCGGTCGGCAGTCTCTTCGCGGCGTTCCTTGGCTACAACCCGATAGCGGAGCTGCTGACCCCGTACCACGGGCTCGCGCAGCCGGGCGTCAACGCAGATGTGTTGACCGGAAAGACATTCTTTCCTGATCTGATCACCGGGCCGTTCCACTCCGGGCTGGTGGTGGTGTTCGGTGCCGCCGCGGTGATGATGGTGATCGGAGCGATTGCCTCGGTGTTCAACCCGGGTCGCTATTCGACCGAGCCGGTCGAATCGGTGATCTCGACCAGTACGGGCGCGTGATCACTGGGAGGGACGGTACGTGCGCCGTCCGTCTTCTTCCCTGGCTTGCGCTCGTCGCGCACGATCTCTGCGTGCGCCACCCGATCGGCCAATTCCGTTGAGGCCAAGATGAAGTCGATCCGCATCCCCTGACGCTTCGGGAATCGCAATTGGGTGTAATCCCAATACGTGTAAACCCCCGGCCCTGGAGTGAATGGTCGTACTACATCGGTGAACTGCGCCTCGATGATCGCTGTGAATGCCGCGCGTTCAGCCTCGGAGACGTGGGTGCTGTCCTTGAACACGGCCATGTCCCAGACATCCTCATCGGTGGGCGCGATGTTCCAGTCACCAGTAAGCGCGATCTGCGCGGCGGGATCGTCGGCAACCCAGGACTCAGCGTTATCTCGCAGTGCGGCAAGCCATTCGAGCTTGTACTGATAGTGCGGGTCGGCCAGAGTGCGTCCGTTCGGCACGTAGAGACTCCACACTTGAACGCCGTTGCAGGTGGCACCCAGCGCGCGGGCTTCGGTGCGAGCTTCGGTCGCGGAGCCGCTCTTCGACCACGACGGCTGACCGTTGAACCCGACTTGAACGTTTCCCAGGCCGACTCGGGAGGCGATCGCGACACCGTTCCACTGGTCGAACCCGTTGTGCACCACCTCGTAGCCCGCGCCCAGAAACGGCATTGTCGGGAACTGGTCGTCGGAGCATTTGGTCTCTTGCATCGCCAGCACGTCGACGTCGGCGCGTTGCATCCAGTCCACGACCCGGTCCACCCTGGTGCGAATGGAATTGACGTTCCACGTGGCGAGGCGCATGCGCTACAGCCTAGGACCGACCAGTGCGCCGGCGTCGACGTAGCGGTGGTGGTGGTGCAAGCGATACCCGAATGGCTCGTATAGGCCCAGTGCGGCGGTGTTGTCCGCGAGCACTTGCACGTACGTCCGAGTTGCGCCGCGTTCGGCACCCCAGGCCCGCAAGGCGGAGCACACGCTACGGGCGTGACCTTGGCGGCGATGCTCACGTGTCACGTGAACAGCCGAAATGCCCAGCCACCGGGTGCCGTCGGGTGCCGTCGTTACCGCGCCCCGTCCGACGGCATGACCGACGTCAGCAAAAGTGACCTCGCCGTCGACCACAGCACTTAAGACCCGCGCCGGGACGTCGCGCCCATATAGAGCCAGCCAGTCGTCGTCCGGTCTGGATAGCAGTCGAACCGTTTTCACGGCGTCCCCCGGTGTCAGGTCGGCCACCATCACGCGAGTGTTCTTGATACCGACACCGGCCCCGAGGCTGCGTACTGGCAGTAATCGCTCCGGTAGGGCGAGCCAGGCCGGTAGACCCCGTTCGGCGTACCAGTCGATGATGGCCGGAATGGTTGCGATGGTGGCAGAAAAGTCCAGCGGCACTGCGGAATTGGCTCTGCTGGTGGATCCATTGCCGGATCGCAGCAACCAGCCTTCCAGCCAGTGCTGTTCGGTCCCGGGCCATGCCAGTGCAGCCGCATGCTCCAGTGCGCGAATCTCTGAAGCGCGGACGGGGACAACGCTGAGTTCCCGCATGGCGACGACGTCCGCGCTGGGTATTTCGATCAGGGCGCCGGATTTCGTGCGAACCAGCACTTCGGGTGCGACGGCTTCCAAGTTGCCGATTACATCCGTCATGCCCGGACCGTCAGCGATCCGGTATCGGATGCTCACCCGGCTGCCCGGGGACGGCAATCGCGTCATCGGGGCACTGGCGTCAGTGCCCGAACGGATCGGGTTCCTTGCCGGGCATCCACGACAAACCCGGCACCCCCCAGCCGTTGGATTTCCACGCTCGCTTTGCGGCCCGGGCATGCCGGCCGATCAGCTTGTCGACGTAGAGGAAGCCGTCGAGGTGGCCGGTTTCGTGCTGCAGCATCCGGGCGAAGAGCCCGTTGCCTTCGAAGGTGACCGGATTGCCATCGGCGTCCAGCCCGGTCACCCGCGCCCAGGTCGCCCGGCCACAGGGAAACGACTCACCCGGGACCGACAGACAGCCTTCGTCGTCGTCATCGGGATCGGGCATGGTTTCCGGAATGGCCGATGTCTCCAGCACCGGATTGATGACCACGCCGCGCCGTCGAGTCGTGAGGCCGCGGTCGTCGGCGCAATCGAAGACGAACACACGTTGTGCAACGCCGATCTGGTTGGCCGCGAGCCCGACGCCATTCGCTGCGGCCATAGTGTCGTACAAGTCCGTGACCAGGTCCGGCAGATCTGCGGGCAGCGAACCATCCGGTCCGATGGGAACCGGGGTTGTCGGGGCGTGCAAAACAGGATCCCCCAGGATCACAATCGGTCTGACTGCCATGAGCGGCAAGTTTAAGTCAGCCGACGCGCGGGTTCAGCTGCCGTCCCAAGTGCCACCGGCGTGATTGAATATTGCCGATCAGGGGAAGTCTGCAGATCGTTGGAAAGGGGCCCACGGATCGAATGGATGCCACTGCACGGGCCGACCAGTCCACTGACATTGAAGTTGACCTCCCTGATGGTCTGAGCCGACGCGAGTTCGACGTACTGCAGTTTGAACGCCAATGGTGGAAGCATGCCGGGGCGAAAGAAGACGCCATCAAGGAGTTGTTCTCGATGTCGGCGACGCGCTACTACCAGGTCCTCAACGCGCTCGTGGACCGTCCTGAGGCGCTGGCGGCCGATCCGATGCTGGTAAAGCGGCTGCGACGGCTGCGGGCCACCCGTCAAAAGGTGCGTGCCGCCCGACGACTGGGCTTCGAATTTCCCTGATTTCGCCCGCTGACTGCTACGGTCAGGCCCGATGAACGAGCGCGTACCTGACTCTTCCGGGTTGCCCTTGCGTGCCATGGTGATGGTGCTGTTGTTTCTTGGGGTGATCTTCCTGTTGGTGGGATTCCAAGCGATGGGTTCCGGCGACGACGACAGCGATGACTCGTCGGTCGGCACCGTCAACACCACGACCTCCACTACTTCGACTGCCCCGGCGGCTAAGGCTGAGGTGCGGGTCTTGAACATCGGTACCGACGAGGCTGCTGCAGTGCGCATCGGAGACCGCCTGCGAGAAGCGGGCTGGAATGTCACCGAGACCGGCAACATCGCCGGGGGCGAGGTGACCGCAACGACCGTCTACTTCGGGACCGGCGCGGGCGAGCAGGCCGCCGCTACGGCAGTGGGCAAGATTCTCGATGCACCGGTTCAACCCAGAATTCCCGAAATTGCCGAGCAGCCACCGGGCGTGATTGTTCTCGTTACGGGATGACGTCGGGATAGGCTTCTGCGCATGGTGAAGCCCGTAATCCGGCTGAGAAGTGCCGCTGCTGTCTTGCTCGTCGCGCCCGTCGCAGTGCTGAGCGCCTGTGCTCCCTACGAGCCCATCGCCACACAGCCGGGGACCAACCCGCCGATCTGGACCGGTTCGCCGGCACCGCCCACCCCGGCGGCGCACGGAGCCGCCCAGGGAGATGCTGCGGCGTCCGAATCCGGGGACACGCTCTCTGCCCAAATCAAGGATGCCAGCGGTAATCAGGTCGCGGCGGCCACCTTCGAATTCAAAGACGGATTCGCCACCGTCACTGTCCAGACGACCGGCAGCGGGCAACTCACGCCGGGCTTCCACGGGCTGCATCTGCATTCGGTCGGCAAGTGTGAGGCCAACTCTGTCGCACCTACCGGTGGCGCGCCAGGCAACTTCCTGTCCGCCGGCGGGCACTTCCACGCGCCTGGCAACGCCGGCCACCCCGCTAGCGGCGACTTGGCATCGCTGCAGGTACGCGAGGACGGCTCGGCGCTGCTGGTGACGACCACCGATTCGTTCACCAAAGACCAACTGCTCGACGGCGACAAGACGGCGATCATCATCCACGCCGACTCGGATAATTTCGCCAACATCCCGCCCGACCGCTACCAGCAGATCAACGGTGGTGCAGCAGGCCCCGACGAAGTGACGCTGTCCACCGGCGACGCGGGCAAGCGGGTGGCGTGCGGTGTCATCGGCAGCGGCTAAGCCCCAGCCCGGACAGCGGGCCGACCGTATCGATTTCGCCGGTTCGCAACGACCCACGCTCGGCGTGGAGTGGGAATTCGCGCTCGTCGAGGCCGCCAGTCGCGACTTGAGCAATAGCGCGGGCGATGTGATTGCCGACTTGGGTGAAAACCCCCACGTGCACAAGGAATTGCTGCGCAACACCGTCGAGCTCGTGACCGGTATCTGCGACACGGTCGACGAGGCGATGGCGGACCTGAGCACGACGCTGACCTCGACGCGCGAGATCGTCCGCGACCAGGGAATGGAACTGTTCTGCGCGGGTACCCACCCGTTCGCGGAATGGTCGACACAGAAGCTGACCGACGCACCGCGCTACGCGGAGCTGATCAAGCGCACCCAATGGTGGGGACGGCAAATGCTGATCTGGGGTGTGCACGTGCACGTCGGGATCTCGTCGGCGCACAAGGTGATGCCGATCATTTCGTCGTTGCTCAACCACTACCCGCATCTGCTCGCGTTGTCGGCGTCCTCGCCGTACTGGGGTGGCGAGGACACCGGTTACGCCAGCAATCGCGCGATGATGTTCCAGCAGCTGCCCACCGCCGGGTTGCCCTTTCAGTTCCAGACCTGGCGTGAGTTCGAACGATTCGTGCATGACCAGAAGACCACGGGAATCATCGACTCTGTCAACGAAATCCGTTGGGATATAAGACCTTCCCCGCACCTCGGAACGGTGGAGGTGCGCATCTGCGACGGGGTCTCCAACGTCAAGGAGTTGTCGGCACTGGTGGCGCTGACGCAGTGCCTGATCGTCGATCTGGATCGCCGACTCGACGCCGGCGAGCAGTTGCCTGTCATGCCGCCGTGGCACGTCCAGGAAAACAAGTGGCGTGCGGCCCGCTATGGCCTGGACGCGATCGTCATCCTCGACGCCGACAGCAATGAACGGTTGGTCACCGAGGACCTCGACGACCTGCTGACCAGACTGCAGCCGGTGGCTGAATCACTGCACTGCGCTGACGAATTGGCGTTTGTGGCGGAGATTCCGCGACGTGGCGCGTCGTATCAGCGCCAGCGCAGATTCGCCAAGGAGCACGATTCGGATCTTCGCGCTGTGGTGGATTCGCTTGTCGGAGAGATGGATATCTAGCCATGCCGAAGACTCGGGCCGGTGTTGTGCTGCTGATCGCCGCTGCGGTGCTGACCGGCGCCGGCTGCAGCAACGAAATCGTTGGCACACCGGTGGCAGCGCCCGGACAGGCCGGCAAGGGCATGGTCCCCGCGGATCTGCTGACTACCACGTGCAGCGAGTACCTGACGATGGATGACTCCACCCGCCGCGAAGTCATGGAGGCCATCGCCAAGGACGGCAACCAGATCGTCGAGATGAACCCGAAGCTGTGGATCGGGGTGGCCGCCGCACTGTGCGGCTTCGTCGCACCGAGCGCCCCGGTCAAGGACATCGTCGTGGGGCAGGGCATCAGGTAGAGCCGTGGATTCCCAACAGGATTCGGTGCCGTGCCCGATGTTTCCGTTGGAATCAGCGCCCCTGCCTGGTGAAGTTTTGCCACTGCGGGTATTCGAACCTCGCTATTCCCAACTGGTTTCGGACTGCATGAGGATGCCTGACCCGGCGTTCGGGGTGGTCCTCATTACTCAAGGTCGTGAGGTCGGAGGCGGGGATACCCGTAGCGATGTGGGTGCCTTGGCGCACATCGCCTCTTGCGCAGACGAGGGCGCGGGTCACTACCAACTGCGTGTGACAGTCGGCGAGCGGATCCGCGTTCTTCAGTGGCTGGCTGACGATCCGTATCCCCGTGCCGGAATCCAGACTTGGCCGGACGAACCTGGACCGCCGGTCACGTCCGAACGCATCGGGCAAGTCGTTGATCGGATTCTCGCGCTCTACCAACGGGTTGCCGATATCCAGGGACGCAGGCTGCGGGCGGATGCTCTGGCCGTGTCGGATGACGTCGCCGATGATCCGGCCCGGCACCTCTACGCTCTGGCATCCCGGATTCCGTTCGGTCAGGCCGATCGCTATGCAGTACTGGCCGCGCCGACTCTTGCTGAACGGGTGGACGTTCTCACCGACGCGATCGAAACCGTTTCGGCCATGGTGGAGTTTCAGCTGTCCGACGAGTAATGCGCGCAGAATGGTGAGATGAACCGCAATCGAACGCTGGCTGCGATGGCCGGCTTCCAGGCCTTCGACGCCGCCATCTCCGTCCAGCCCATCCCGCCAATTGCGAAAGCCCTTGATGCAGTCGACTTTCCGCAGGACGGCAGATGGATATTTCCTGTCGTGAAGGGCGCATCTGCCATCGGTTTAGTGGGCGGGATCCGGTTTCCCTGGCTGGCAAAGTTGACCTTGGTGATGCTCACCATCTACTTCACCCTCGCGGTGGGAGCACATGTGCGGGCCCGGGACATGGGTCGCAATGCGGCAGGCGCATCCGCCCTGCTTGTTCTCTACGGCGCGCTGACCGCTCAGGAAATCCGGGGCTGATCACTGCCCGGGGTGGTCCCGCATCTCGTCGATGGACAGCAAGTGGTCGCTGACGTTCTGTTCGCGGTAGGCGAGTTGACCGACTCGGTGCGCTACCACCGGCGCGGTGATCAGGGTGAAGATCGCGGTGAGGATGATCATCCCCACGTCGCTGTGATCGCGTAGTCGGATGGCGGCGCCGCCGAGCACGAGCAGGAGGCCCAGAACCTGTGGCTTGGTGGCGGCGTGCATGCGGGTCAACGTGTCCGGGAATCGCACCACGCCGATGGCCGCGGTCAAGGCCAGCGCAGAGCCGGTCAACACCAGCGCCGCTGCCGCCACGTCGAGTGCGGTCATTGCCGCTCCGTCTCTCTGCCCTCGAGGTCGGGTACCCGGAACCGGGCGATGCTCACCGAACCGACGAAGCTGATCAAAGACAACGCCGCCATGCCATAGGTCACCGTGGTGTCGAGGCTGAACGCCGCCCACGTGCCGACACCGCACATTGTGACGGCAACAAGGGTGTCGACCGCGACCAGCCGGTCCAATGTGCTGGGGCCAGCCAGCAGCCGGATCATCGTCACGATCGCCGCGGCGACGAGCATGGTTCCGGCAATCACCCAGACGGTAGTCACGATGCGTCGGCCTCCTCGGATTCGGTTGTTGTCGGCCGCCATTCGCTGTCTCGCTCGAACGCCGCGATCAGCATTCGTTCCAGTTGATCCGCCTGGCCATAGAACCGGTCGACCGAACTCAGCACGCCGACATCAAGCACGTGAACATAGAGCAGGCGTCGAGCCTGGTCGACCTCCAGCACGATCGTTCCGGGAGTCAGGTTCATGATGTTGACGCCCAAGGCGAGCACGAAATCAGATTTGAGTGCCAACCGGGTTCTTAGTACCGCGGACAGCGGCGGCCGCCCCGGGCGGATCGCCAGCCAGGCGACCTGCACAGAGGACTGCAATAGCCACCACAGCACGTTCGCCGCGAGCCATGCCAGCGACAGTGGATGTAACCGGCCCTGCACCGGCACATCGGGTAGGGGTAACAGCAGTGTGATCAGGAGTGCCAGAACTAGACCCGACAGCACATTCGCCACGGAGATGTTGCCCCACAACAGAAGCCACACCAATACCAGCCAGATCAAGACCCAGATCCGAAGTGCCCAGCGCCTCATATCCGGGTCCCCAATACCGCTCTGATGTACTGCGCGGCGTCGAGGACCTCATCTGCCGCACGGTCGGTGTAGCCGAAAATCGGACCGGCGGCCACCGTCAGTGCCAGCCCTACCGCGATTAGACCAAGTGTCGGAATGATCATTCCGATGGGCATCCGGCCGACGTCACCGCGGTCGTCGAACGCAATGTCGTCGGAATTTTCCGTCTCATCGAGCAGTGCTGACGGTGCCACGTCGGATAGCGCGCCATCAGGAGCGTCGACCCGGGCGCGCCAAAATGCCCGGGTCCATACCCGGGCCACCACATAGAGCGTCAGCAGGCTGGTCAGCACCGAACCGCCGACCAGCAGCCAGGCCAGCACAGAGCCGCTCTCGCTGCCTGCCTCCAGTAGTGCCACTTTTCCGATGAAGCCGGAAAACGGCGGTATCCCACCGAGGTTCAGCGCGGGCACGATGAACACGAACGCCAGCAGGGGACTGGCCGCGGCCAATCCGCCCAGCCTCCGAAGCGTCGACGCGCCGGCCTGCCGTTCAATGAGTCCGACCACCAGGAACAGTGTGGTCTGCACGATGATGTGGTGTGCCACATAGAAGATGGCCCCACTCATGCCCAGCCGGCTGGACAGCGCCACCCCGAAGACCATGTATCCGATGTGGCTCACCAGGGTGAACGACAGCAGCCGCTTGATGTCGTTCTGCGCGATGGCTCCGAGGATGCCGACCAGCATGGTCAGCAGCGCGGCCACCAACAGCACCCAGTCCAGACCGCCGCGGGGGAACAGCAACGAATGGGCCCGAATGATCGCGTAGACACCCACTTTCGTCAGCAGACCGGCGAACACCGCGGTGACGGGCGCGGGTGCGGTCGGGTAGGAGTCCGGCAACCAGGTGGACAGTGGGAACACGGCCGCCTTAATGCCGAACGCGACCAGCAGGACGGCGAACAGGGCACCTCGGGTGCCTTCGCTGACGTCTTGCAGTCGCAGCGACAATTCGGCCATGTTCAGTGTTCCGGTGGCTGCGTAGATCAGTGCGAGGCCGATCAGGAAGATCAGCGACGACACCATCGACACCATCACGTAGGAGATGCCCGCGCGCACCCGTTCCTTGCTGGCGCCGAGGGTCAGCAGCACGAAGCTCGCGGAGAGCAGCACCTCAAACCCGACGTACAGATTGAAGAGGTCACCGGCCAGGAATGCGGTGCACACGCCTGCCGACAACACCAGATAGGTGGGCAGGAAGATGGACACCGGTTGCCGGTCGTCACCGTCACGGATGCCCTGACCGATGGCGTAGAACATGACTGCCAGCAACACGATTGACGAGACCACCAACATCAACGCGGACAGCCGATCCGCCACCAGAGTGATGCCCAGTGGGCCCAGTCCTGCATCGGTGGGTCCCCACCCGCCGACTTGCAGCGCCTGAGTGCCGTCGCGATCGGTCACGAGCAACAGGGCGGCGGATACCGCGAGCACTGCCGTCAGTGCCACCACAGTAATGAGCCGTTGTATCCGCGGCTTGCGTCCCGCGACGAGAGTCGCTGCCGCACCGATTAACGGGATCAGAACGGGAAGTGGCATCAGGATTCCTGCGGTGCTGACTGTCATGGCAGCGCGTCCAGTTCGTCCGGACCATCGGCACTTCGTTCGGCCTGCTGGTGAGGGCGATCCTCGATGACGGAGGAGGCTTCCTCGTCGGAGAGCCGGGATACCCGGGTGTCCTCGGGATCGTCGGCGACCTCCTCCTCCGTGGTCAACCGGAACGAACGGTAGGTCAGGGCCAGGACGAACGCCGCAATACCCATCGCAATGACGATTGCGGTCAAGACCATCCCTTGCGCCAACGGGTCCGCGGTGGCGGTCTCCGAGCCGCTGGTGCGGCCGCGAACCGGCGGATTGCCCGACGGACCGCCGACGGTGATGATCAGCAGGTTGACGGCGTTGCCGACTAGTAAGAGCCCCAGCAACATTCGGGTCAAGTTGCGAGATAGCAGGAGATAGACCCCGCAGCTGGTCAGTCCGCCGATGATGACGAGGGGCGCAAGAAATGTGGTCATGATGCCCGCACCGTTTGAGTCATTTCCTCGTCGATCCGCGCGCCCAGGCTGCGCAGCACGTCGAGCACCAGTCCCACCACGATCAGGTAGACCCCAAGATCGAAGAACAGCGCGGTGACGAACTTAACGGTGCCTAACAGCGGAAGGTGCACGGCGATCACCGCGGAGGACAACACCGGCGCGCCGACCAACATCGAGCCGACCGCGGTGCCCGCCGACAATGCGAGTCCGACGCCGAGGATCTTGCCGGCGTCCAGTGGCAGGGTTTCGCCCAATTCGTAGCGGCCCCCCGCCAGGTAGCGCAGCACCAGCGCCAATCCGGCGGTCAGACCACCGGCGAAGCCGCCACCGGGGGTGTTATGCCCAGTGAAGAAGAAGTATGCCGACAAGATCATGATCAACGGGAAGATCATCCGAGTCGCAACTTCGAGCACCAGCGAACGGTTGCGGGGGTCTCGCATCTCACTGCCACGCAACCAGGTGGTATCTCCGGCAGCAGGACTGTAGGCAACCGCCGAGGTGACGGCGTCGGGTTGGGGATTGCCCCCCTCGGGCGCCTTCGGGGCCGCGCCGAAGCGGCGGTGACGGAACACCAACGAGGCCACCCCAGTGGCCGCGACCAGCAGTACTGAGACTTCGCCGAGGGTGTCCCACGCGCGTATATCGACCAGCAGAACGTTGACCGTGTTTGCGCCGTGGCCACGGTAATAGGCGGCGTCGGGCAAGAGTTCGGCGAGCGGGGTGCCGGTCCGGGCGGCCATCGCGAACACCGCCAGTGTGGTGACAGCGGCGCCGACCGCGACCGACAGCAGGGCGCGCGGCAGTCGGAAATTCTTGGCGGTGGCCTCATCGGCTTCGGCGGGCAGAGTTCGCAATACGAGCACGAAGATCGCCAACGTCAACGTCTCGACCAAGAATTGCGTCAGGGCCAAGTCGGGGGCACCGTGGAACGCGAAGATCGCGCCGCAGCCGTAGCCGGTGATGCCGACCAGCAATACCGCGGCAAGCCGGTTGCGCATGACGGTCGCGCTGACGGCTGCGGCCAGGATCAGCAGACCAACTACCGGTTGGATCAGCGAATCCCACAGTTCGAAATGCGGTTCCGGGGTTGCGCCGAGTATCAGCACGGCCATCGGGAATAGGACCAGGGTGGACAGGATTACTGCCTGGGTTACCGGGATCGACCCGCGGTGAGTGACGGCGGTGAGTCGCAGCGACAGCAGATCGGCGCCGCGCAGGATGGCGTCGTAGATACGGTCGGCATTGCCCAGTGGAGGCGCCGCGCCGAATCCCTTCATTCGCAACTGATTCCGGCCGAAGAACACCGCAGTGCCGATGGCCAGCACCAGCGTCGACAGCAGCAGTGGCAGCCCAAAACCGTGCCAGAGTTCCAGCCGGTAATTCCCGTCGGCGCTGTCGGCCGTGGGCATTGCCGTGGCATAGCCGTCCAGCATGTGGTCAAGCCGCCCGGGCGCAAGTCCGAACGCCAGGCCGGTCACAGCCAGGATCGCCGGGGATACCAGGAACATCACCTGCGGACGATGGAGTTTGGCCACCAGCGCACTGGGTTCGGAAAAACCCTTGCGCGCGAACGCACCCCACAAGAATCGCAGGCTGTAGACGGTGGTGAACACCGAACCAGCAACGGCACCGCCCAGCACTACCGGGGCCCAACCGCCCAGCGAGGCACTATGGGCCAGCGTCTCGAAATCTGCCTCCTTGGCGACGAACCCCAGGAATGGCGGTAGCGCGGCCATGCTCGCCGTTGCCCCGGCGGCAATGACGAACAACCACGGCAGTCGGTGGCCGAGCCAGGCCAACTTGCGGATGTCGCGGGTGCCCGTCGAGTGATCGATGACGCCGACCACCATGAACAACGCCGCTTTGAACAAGGCATGCGCGCAGAGCATTGCCAACCCGGCCAGCATCATGTCCTGACCCCCGCCGCCAACCATCACGGTGATGAAGCCCAACTGGCTGACAGTGCCGAATGCCAGGATCAACTTGAGGTCGTATTCCCGGACGGCGCGCCAACCGGCCATCAACATGGTCAGCAAGCCCAGCGTGATGACAGTTGGCCGCCAGCCGGGTGAATCGGCGAAGCCGGGAGCCAGTCGGGCGATCAGGTAGACCCCGGCCTTGACCATCGCGGCGGCATGCAGGTAGGCGCTGACCGGAGTCGGCGCGGCCATGGCGCCGGGAAGCCAGAAATGGAACGGCACAATCGCCGACTTCGACAGCGCCCCGATCAGGACCAGTACCACCGCGACACCCACCGCGACCCCGTGCGGCGGTGCGGTCACCACCTCGGAGAGCAGGAAGGTGCCGGCGGCGTGGCCGATGACGATGACACCGACCAGCATTGCCAGGCCGCCGAACGTGGTGACCAGCAGCGCCTGCATGGCGGCGCGCCGACTGGTGGCCCGTTCTGCGTAGTGCCCGACGAGCAGGAACGACAACACCGACGTCAGCTCCCAGAACATGTAGAGCAGCAGCATGTTGTCGCTGACCACAAGCCCGAACATCGCCCCGGAGAACGCCACCAGTTCGGCGGCGAAGCTGGGCAATCGGTTTTCGGTGTGGCCGTCACGGTGATGGAAGTACGGCGCGCAGTAGAGCAGGACCAGCGCACCGATCCCCAGTACCAGCACGCTCATGATTGCGGCCAGGGTGTCGAACCGCAGCGTGATGTCCATGGAAAGCTCTGGCACCCAAGGAATGTGCACAGCCGGGGTGTGTTCCCGGCCGTGCGGCCAGTTCAGCCCGACCCACACCAGCGAGGTGGCGGGCACCAGGGCCAGTGGATAGAACGCCAGGCGTCCCCACCGATACACCAAAACCGGTGCGACAGCGGCGGCGATCGCATGGGCGATCAGGATCAGCAGCATGGCTACCTACGCTCAGCGACCGGCGGCAAATGCACGCAGCGATTCCACCTGAACCGGGTCAAGCGAGGGGCGCACGTTCTTCAGGGCTACGTCGACGTCAGCCGCGGTGACATCCGCGGCATCGATCGAGCGGCGCATCGCCGTCAAGGCGGCCTCGCGAAGCAGTGCCACACAGTCGGCCGCGCTGTACCCGTCCAGTTCGCCCGCCAATTGCTCAAGGTCGACATCGGCGCTCAATGGCACCGACTTGCCTGCCGTGCGCAGGATTTCCCGGCGCGCCTCGGCATCGGGTGGTTCGACGAATACCAGTTTCTCCAGTCGGCCCGGCCGCAGCAGGGCCGGATCGATCAGTTCGGGACGGTTGGTAGCGCCCAGTACCACCACGTCGCGCAGCGGCTCGATTCCGTCCAACTCGGTCAGCATGGCGGACACCACGCGGTCGGTGACTCCGGAGTCGAAGCTCTGACCGCGGCGGGGGGCGAGCGCGTCGATCTCGTCGAGGAATACCAGCGACGGCGCGGAATCTCTTGCCCTGCGGAATAATTCACGCACGGCCTTCTCTGACGAGCCGACCCACTTGTCCATCAGTTCGGCGCCCTTCACAGCGTGCACGCTCAGGCGCCCGGAGCTAGCCAGTGCCCGCACCACGAAAGTCTTCCCACAACCGGGCGGGCCGTACAGCAGAACTCCCTTGGGGGGATCGACTCCGAGACGGGCGAAGGTGTCCGGATGCTGCAGCGGCCACAGCACCGCTTCGGTCAGCGCCTGCTTCGTCTGCACCATGTCGCCGACGTCGTCGAGGGTCACCGAACCAACGGACACCTCCTCAGTGGCGGACCGGGACAGCGGCCGGATGACCGTCAGCGCACCGGTGAGGTCTTCCTGGGTCAATGTCGGCGGCTCGCCGTCGTCGCTGGCTCGCGCGGCCGCACGCAGCGCGGCCTCCCGCACCAGCGCGGCAAGATCGGCGCGGACGAAACCTGGTGTGCGGTCGGCGATTACGGACAGCTGAAGTTCGCGGGTGGGAACGTCGCGCAGCAGCACCTCGAGGATCTGTTTACGGGTGGCGCCGTCGGGAAGGGTCAAGCCGAGCTCGCGGTCGCACAGATCCGGTGCGCGCAACCGAGGGTCGAGCGCATCGGGCTGCTGGGAAGTCGCGATGAACGCAACTCCGGGAGCGGCGACGGCCCTACGTAGTTCCGCCAGCATCATCGTCGCCACCGGCTCCGCCGGTGTGGGCAACAATGCGTCGATGTCGGTGACCAAGAGGACCCCGCCACCGTTGCAGACGGTTGCCACCGCATCGGCGACGGCACGGTGCCGGTCGGACGCCGCCAGTGCCCCGGTGTCGGGGCCGTCGAGTTCCACCAGCCGTCGGCCCGCACATACTGCGCGCACCAGCATGGCCTTGCCAACTCCGGCCGGGCCGGTGACCAGGACGCCGAGATGCGGTTTGGCACCGAGCTTTTCCAGAAGGGCCGGCTCATCCAGGGCGAGCTTGAGCCACTCCGTTAGCCGGCCCGCCTGCACGTGCTGGCCCTTGAGATCGTCAATGGACACCGCGGGTGTCTCGGGCCACTTCATCGGTGGACTCACCGCTGCGGTGGGACCCGCTGTCGTCACGGCGACACCGTCGCCCCAAGTGACTGACGAATTCGGCTGCACGCTGACGGGACCGGCCGGATCGGTGCCGGTGACGGTCAAGAGTTCAGAGGTCCAGGTGATGCCCACCGACGATGTGAGGGCTGACGACGCTGCTGATGTGGAAGTCCCCGGACCCAGGTCCCGCGGTAGCAGTGACACGGTGTCGCCGACGGTCAGCACCTTGCCTAGCAGCGCCTGGCGCAGCGTCGCCGATGACACCGATTGGGTGGCCAGAGTCGAACCCCGCAACGTCACGGCACGGGCTCCGTACACGGTCGCCGGAGCCACCAGCACCGTGGAGTCTTCCCGCAGGCCGGCATTGGAAAGGGTTACGTCATCAAGGAGCGCGGTGCCCGCCGGTGTGCCGGCTGGCGCCACTCCGGCAACCGCGGTCGTTGTTCGGGAACCGGTCAGCGACACCGCATCCCACTCCCGTATGCCGAGCGCCGCGATCGCTTCCGGGTGCAGCCGAACTACCCCCCGGCGGGTGTCCAGTGCAGACGTGTTCAGGCGTGCGGTGAGAGCAAGACTGGACACGGGTGGCGGTACGTCAGCGAGGCCCAGATCGGTCACGGCTCAGCCGCCCGGCCTACGCAGACCCAACCGGGCCACCGAGCGGCGGTTGGGGTGCTGTGCGCGGCGGATCTCCCGGCGGGCGGCGCGGCGCTGCCGGGGCTTGACGTCCCACACTTCGGGTCGTGCGGCCACCCAGCGTTGGCTGCGGATGGTGAACGGGATGATGCACAGGTAGCCGGCGATGATCAGCAGCACCAGGACATAGGGGAACAGCAGCAGCCCGGCGGCTGCACCGGCGATCAGGATCAACAGGATCGGGGCCGCGTTCGTCGGCACCGAGACCGCCTTCAGTGCCAGGGTGGGCACCCGGCTGACCAGCAGCGCCGAGTTGGCCGCCAACCAGAAGCAGACGAACCAGGTCGACGTCCACCAGCCCGTTCCGAACTGCAGCATCGCGGCGAGTGGGCCGATGGTTCCAATGGCGCCGCACGGGGCGGGCATACCCGTGAAGAACTCGCGGGTGTAGGCGGGTCGGGTGTCGTCGTCGATCAGCGCATTGAACCGTGCTAGCCGCAGCACGATGCACACGGCGTAGAGCAGCACGAATATCCAGCCGACCGGGGAGTGGGGCAGGAGCGTCACATAGACAACCAGTGCGGGTGCGACGCCGAAGTTCACCGCATCGGCCAGCGAGTCGATCTCGGCTCCCATCGCCGACTGGGCGTCCAGCGCGCGGGCGATGCCGCCGTCGATGCCATCGAGGACTGCGGCAGCACCGATTAGCGCCAGCGCGACGTGAGGGCGGCCGTCGAGGGCGAACTTGATCGACGTCAAGCCCGCGCAGATCGCCAGCACCGTCGTCGCGCTGGGCAACAACCGCAGGCTGAGGTTCCCGCGAGACCGGGGCTTGATCACGGCAGCCGAGCCAATACCGTCTCGCCGGCCAGTGCGCGCTGTCCCGGTTCGATGAGGATCTCCGAGCCTGCGGGCAGGTAGGTGTCCAACCGGGAGCCGAACCGGATCAGCCCGTAGGTGTCGCCGATCTGCACCTGATCCCCGGCATGGAGATCGCAGATGATCCGGCGGGCGATCAGCCCGGCGATCTGTACGACCACCACTTCATGTCCTTCCGGCGTGCGGATCAACACACTGTTGCGTTCATTGTCCTCACTGGCCTCCGCCAGGTCGGCGGAATGGAATTTGCCGGGGCGATGCTGGACCGCGAGCACCTCGCCTCCAACCGGAATCCGTTGGGTGTGAGCGTCCAGCAGGGACAGGAAGATGCTGATCCGTGGCACCGGTTCGGATGACAGGCCCAGTTCGGCCGGCGGCACCACATCCTCGACCAGGCAGACCTGGCCGTCGGCCGGGGACACGACGACGCCGGGACGGCTCGGTGGCGTGCGGTCCGGATGCCGGAAGAACCCCGCGTTGGCGGCGGCCGCCGCCAATCCGGTGCGACGCAACCAGCGATGGTTGCGGCCCACCGCCGCGACCGCGAGACCTGCGGCGATGAACGGGTAACCAGCGGGATGAACGGGTGGAACGGCGGAGCGCACCAGAGTCAGCAGCCGCTGAGGGCCGGACTTTGGCTCGTCATCCGTGTCGGGGCGTCTGGCCATCGGCGTGAGTCTAAAGCAGGTCCCACAGCTGGACATGCTCTCCGGCGGCCAACTCGGTGATGTCTTCGCCGATCTCGAGCAGGCAGTTCGCTGAGGCCAGCCAGCGCAGGTGATGCGACGCGGGTGGGCCGTAGGTGGTTACCGTGCCCGTTTGAGTGTCGTAGACACCGCGACGGAACTGACGTTTGCCCTTCGGCGAGGTCAGGTCTTCGCGCAGTACTGCGCTGCGGTGTGGGCGGTCCGGGTGGGCCATACCCATCGCCCTGCGCAACGCGGGCCTAATGAAAACCTCGAATGACACCAGCGCGCTGACCGGGTTGCCCGGCAGGGTGACGATCGGGGTCCTTCCAATTTTCCCCGCACCCTGAGGCATGCCCGGCTGTATGGCTACCTTGGTGAATTCCACGCTCCCGCCGACGGAACCGAACGCGTCCTTGACCACCTCGTAGGCGCCGGCGCTGACGCCGCCGGAGGTGATCACCAGATCAGTCCGATCGAGGTAAGGCTCAAGTGCGGCACGAAACTGTGCGACGTCGTCACTGCATGTCGGTGTCGCGACGACATCGCCGCCGGCTTCTCGTACTGCGGCGCCCAGCATGATCGCGTTGGATTCATAGATCTGGCCGGGTTCGAGTGCGGTGCCGGCAGACACGAGTTCAGAACCGGTGGACATCACCAGGACCCGCAACCGGGCGATGACCGTCAATTCGCCGATGCCGAGC
Organism: Mycobacterium sp.; assembly: GCA_965279745.1. Classification (GTDB taxonomy): domain Bacteria; phylum Actinomycetota; class Actinomycetes; order Mycobacteriales; family Mycobacteriaceae; genus Mycobacterium. The sequence goes on along the minus strand of OZ257262.1, from coordinate 2,688,821 downwards.
GCCGCCACCAATCCGAGCGCGGCGGGGCCCACGACCTGACCGGCTCGCAGCACCGTCGTCCCGGCTGTGACGTCCTCACCGGCCCGGCGGAAATGCTGTCCGGGTTTGGCTGCGGAGCGGATTTCGACGGTTGTGACGCCACCGTCGGTGAGTTCGACCGGCACCACCGCGGTTGCGCCAGCCGGCAGCGGGGCGCCGGTCATGATGCGGTGCGCGGTACTGGGCTTCAGCGTCAACGGGTCGGTGCGGCCAGCCGGAATATCCTCAGCCACAATGAGTTTCACCGGGTGTTCGGGGCTGGCATCGGAAATGTCCTCAGCTCGTACGGCGTAGCCGTCCATCGCCGAGTTATCGAACACCGGCAGTGACAGCGGCGCGACGACGTCGGCGGCCAGTACAAGTCCTTCGGCCTCAGCCAGCCCCACCGTGACTGCCGGACGGGCGGTGATCAGGTCGGCGACAACGCGCCGGTGCTCGTCGACGGTACGCATCAGACGGGTCCCATCAGACGGGGAACTTCACGCCGGTCAGCTCTTCTGACACCGTCCATAGGCGGCGCTGCAGATCTGAGTCATGCGAGCGCGGGCTGGACTGCACGAGCTTGGGGTTGCCGCGTTGTTCGCCCCTCCCGTCGGGGCCGTAGTACTGCCCACCCGTGACGGCGGCATCTGTCGCCGCGCGCAGAGTCGGCAATGCGCCCATAGCCGGGCTCTGGAAGATCAGCGGCCCCACTAGGCGGTACGCCGGGTGCAGCAGGGTCGGGACGTTGCGTGCCAGTTCGGTGTACGAGCCGCCTGGGTGTGCCGCGACCGAGATCGTCGGATCGGTACCCGGGTCGGTGCGGGCGGCCAGTCGGCGCTGCAACTCATACGTGAACATCAGGTTGGCCAGTTTCGATTGGCCGTAGGCGCCGATTCGGCTGTAACGGCGGTCCCACTGCAGGTCGTCGAAGTGGATGTCGGCCAGCATGCGATGGGCGAGGCTGGCGATGGTCACCACTCGAGATCCGGGAACGGCCAGCAGGTGATCCAGAAGCAGCCCGGTCCAGGCGAAGTGCCCCAGATGGTTGGTGCCGAACTGCAGCTCGAAACCGTCCGCCGTGACGTCTTTCGGCGTCCACATCACCCCGGCGTTGTTGATCAGCAGATCAATGCGCGGGAACGCGGTGCGCACTGCGTCGGCCGCGGCCCGTACTGAGTCCAGCGACGTGAGGTCGAGCTGCTCGAGGCTGGTCTCGGCGCACGGATGGACCGCCAGGATCCGCCGCCGGGCGGCTTCGCCCTTCTCAATATTGCGGACCGCGAGGACGACGTGTGCACCGCGGCCCGCCAGCATTTGGGCGGCCTCGTAGCCAATACCCGAATTGGCGCCGGTGACGACCGCGATGCGCCCCTTCTGGTCCGGTATGTCTGCCGCGGTCCATGCGCTCGCGCTCATGGCTCAGACGATACGTGCTGCCAACTTGCATCCGGTCGGCCGCGGTTTACTGTCACACCATGGCGATCGGTGGAGTGTTGTTCGACATCGATGGCGTGCTGGTGACGTCATGGCGAGCCATTCCCGGTGCCGCCGAGGCGCTGCAGACCCTGGCCGTGAACGAGATTCCGCGGTCCTATTTGACCAACACCACCACCCGCACCCGTCAGCAGATCGCGTCCGCAATGACCGCTGCGGGGATGGACGTCCGGGCCGACGAAGTGATCACCGCCGCGGTGCTGACCGCCGACTACGTCAGAACCACATACCCGGGAGCCCGATGCTTCCTCGTCAACAACGGGAACATCGCCGATGACATGCCGGGCATCGAGATCGCCGATGTGGTGAGTCCAGCAACCCCGGACGTGATCTTGCTCGGCGGCGCGGGCCCGGAATACAGCCACCTCACGCTGAGCCGGGTATTCGAGTGGATGAGCGCGGGTGTGCCGGTGGTCGCCATGCATCGCAGCACGGCCTGGAATACCGCCGATGGACTGCGCATCGATACCGGGATGTACCTGATCGGGATGGAGGAAACATCGGGGCGCAAGGTCACGGCCGTCGGTAAGCCCGCTCCTGCGGGCTTTCTCACCGCCGCCGGACGGCTGGGCATCGAGCCGGACGAGATGTACATGGTGGGCGACGATCTGAACAACGACGTGCTGGCTGCCCAGGTAGTGGGGATGACCGGGGTGCTGGTGCGGACGGGCAAGTTCCAGCAGAGCACCCTCGACCGATGGGCCACCGACGAATTCGCAATGCAGCCGAACCACGTCATCGACTCGGTCGCGGACCTGCCTGTCCTGCTCGGCCTCTAGCTCGGTCGCCAGGTGCGCAGGTTATCGATGCGTTCCTGCAGTTGCTCGCTGGTGGCCGCTGCTATCGGGGGTCCGCCGCATACTCTGCGTAGCTCGTTGTGAATCCAGCCGTGTGGCTTGCCGGTGCGGTGATTCATCGCCGATACCAGGGCGTTCAGCTCCTTGCGGAGATCGCGTAGCTGCCCGTAGGTAGTCCGAGGAGCCGACGGAGTGGTGTCTGCGTTTGAACGGGTCGCCAGCTGTTCCTCTTGCCGGCGACTCAGTAATGCCCGCATCTGGGTGGCGTCCAGGAGGCCGGGGATGCCGAGGTAATCGGCTTCCTCGTCGCTGCCCGCCGGCGTTGCGGTACCGAACGACGAGCCGTCGAAGATCACCTGGTCGAGTTCGGCGTCTGCGCCGAGCATCTCGTAGCCGTTTTCCAGCTCGCTGGACTCGTCCTTGGTCTTGTTCGCGTCCTCGACGAGCTGGTCGTCCCACTCGTCGCCCATCGATTCTCGATGCGGTTTACCCAGTACGTGGTTGCGTTGCGCCTCGAGTTCACTGGCCAGCTGCAGCAGATTCGGTACCGACGGCAGGAAAATACTGGCGGTCTCCCCCTTTTTCCGGGAGCGCACGAAGCGGCCGATCGCCTGTGCGAAGAACAGAGGTGTCGATGCGCTGGTGGCGTAGACCCCCACGGCCAGACGCGGTACATCGACGCCCTCGGACACCATCCGCACCGCTACCAGCCAGCGGCTGGTGCCTGCGGAGAACGCGGTGATGCGGTCCGACGATCCCGGGTCGTCGGACAGCACTACGGTCGGTGGTTCACCGGTGATCGTCGTCAGCAATTTTGCGTAGGCGCGGGCCGCGGTCTGGTCGGAGGCGATGATCATGCCGCCGGCGTCGGGCACATGCTGACGCTTCTGTTCCAGCCGCTCGTCGGCAGCGGCGATCACGGCGGGCATCCATTCGCCTGCCGGATTCAGTGCCGTCTTCCATGCGCGGGCCGTCTGTTCGGCGTTGAGTGGCTCACCTAAGCGTGCAGCGTGTTCGTCGCCTGCGCTGTCGCGCCAGCGCGCCTCGCCGGAGTAGGCGAGGAACACCACTGGACGCACTACATCGTCGGCCAACGCCTCGGAGTAGCCGTAGACGTGGTCGGCCCGGGAGTGCTTCAGTCCGTCCTGGCCGAGTTCGTAGTCGACGAATGGGATGGGGCTGTCGTCGCTGCGGAACGGCGTCCCCGTCAGCGCGAGCCGTCGGGTGGCATCGTCGAAAGCCTCCCGAATGGCTTCGCCCCAGGTCTTAGCGTCCCCACCATGATGAATCTCGTCGAAAATGACCAGTGTCCGGCGGTTCTCGGTCCGCACCCGGTGCCGCATCGGGTGGCTTGCCACCTGCGCATAGGTGACGACGACGCCGTGGTATTCGGACGATGTCTGTGCGCTGGAGTTGCTGAACTTGGGGTCGAGTGACAGCCCCATGCCAGCTGCCGCCGTTGCCCACTGAGTTTTGAGGTGCTCGGTGGGTACCACCACGGTGATGCGCTCGACGGTGTCGTCGGCCAGCAATTCGGCGGCTATGCGGAGAGCGAACGTCGTCTTGCCCGCGCCGGGGGTGGCCACCAGCAAGTAATCGCGTGGCCGCGAGCCCAAATACCGCACCAACGCCCGCCGCTGCCAGCCCCGTAATGCCTGGGTGCTGGGCGCTTCGACTGCCCGCACCCCCAAAGACCCCCCTCTGATCAAGTACCGCCTTCCGACCGAGATGGACTCTAGTTCAAGGCAATCCGTCGGAGAGCGATCATCCGGCGTGTCGGCACCCGACTGGCCGACCTTGCACTCGGCATGGGCGAGTGCTAAAAATGACATTGGCACTCGCGATCGGCGAGTGCTAGGTCGGGACGGTGAGAGCGCAGTCCGAACACAACTGCGGTCGTCCGTCGCGGGCACTGCGCCCGGCCCAAGAACGTGTCACCCCCTAATCGGAGGATTCACTTCGCAATGTCCAAGATAATTGCGTACGACGAAGAGGCCCGTCGCGGCCTCGAGCGGGGTCTCAACGCCCTCGCCGACGCCGTAAAGGTGACGCTCGGCCCCAAGGGTCGCAACGTCGTCCTGGAGAAGAAGTGGGGCGCTCCCACGATCACCAACGATGGTGTTTCCATCGCCAAGGAGATCGAGCTGGAGGACCCCTACGAGAAGATCGGCGCTGAGCTGGTCAAAGAGGTCGCCAAGAAGACTGACGACGTCGCCGGTGACGGTACGACGACGGCTACCGTCTTGGCTCAGGCACTGGTTCGCGAAGGTCTGCGCAACGTCGCGGCCGGCGCCAACCCGCTCGGTCTGAAGCGTGGCATTGAGAAGGCTGTGGAGGCCATCACTCTGTCGCTGCTGAAGTCGGCCAAAGAGGTCGAGACCAAGGAGCAGATCGCTGCGACCGCCGGCATTTCCGCCGGTGACCAGACCATCGGTGACCTGATCGCCGAGGCCATGGACAAGGTTGGCAACGAGGGTGTCATCACCGTCGAGGAGTCCAACACCTTCGGCCTGCAGCTGGAGCTCACCGAAGGCATGCGCTTCGACAAGGGCTACATCTCGGGTTACTTCGTGACCGACGCCGAGCGTCAGGAAGCTGTCCTGGAGGATCCTTACATCCTGCTGGTCAGCTCGAAGATCTCGACCGTCAAGGATCTGCTGCCGCTGCTGGAGAAGGTCATCCAGTCCGGCAAGCCGTTGCTGATCATCGCCGAAGACGTCGAGGGCGAAGCCCTGTCGACTCTGGTGGTCAACAAGATCCGCGGCACCTTCAAGTCTGTGGCCGTCAAGGCCCCGGGCTTCGGTGACCGTCGCAAGGCGATGCTGCAGGACATGGCCATCCTCACCGGTGGTCAGGTCGTCAGCGAAGAGGTCGGTCTGTCTCTCGAGACCGCCGATGTCTCGCTGCTCGGTCAGGCCCGCAAGATCGTCGTCACCAAGGACGAGACCACCATCGTCGAGGGCGCCGGGGATTCCGACGCCATCGCCGGCCGGGTGGCCCAGATCCGCAGTGAGATCGAGAACAGCGACTCTGACTACGACCGCGAGAAGCTGCAGGAGCGCCTGGCCAAGCTGGCTGGCGGTGTTGCGGTGATCAAGGCCGGGGCTGCCACCGAGGTGGAGCTCAAGGAGCGCAAGCACCGCATCGAAGATGCCGTGCGCAACGCCAAGGCTGCAGTCGAAGAGGGCATCGTCGCCGGTGGCGGCGTGGCTCTGCTGCAGTCGGCTCCGGCGCTCGATGAGCTGTCGTTGACCGGCGATGAGGCCACTGGCGCCAACATCGTGCGCGTTGCGCTCGAGGCTCCGCTGAAGCAGATCGCCTTCAACGCCGGCTTGGAGCCGGGTGTTGTTGCCGAGAAGGTTCGCAACTCTGCGACCGGTGTCGGCCTCAACGCCGCCAGCGGTGTGTACGAGGACCTGCTCAAGGCAGGCGTCGCCGACCCGGTCAAGGTCACCCGCTCGGCGCTGCAGAACGCAGCGTCCATCGCGGCTCTGTTCCTGACGACCGAGGCCGTTGTCGCCGACAAGCCGGAGAAGGCCGCCGCACCTGCGGGCGACCCGACCGGTGGCATGGGTGGCATGGACTTCTAAGTCCTGAACAACGGAAGGCCCGGCTCCCTGTTGGGGGTCGGGCCTTTTCGTTGTCCTGATAGTCCCCAGCGTGGGCGCTATGCACAGGATGAGGCCGATTCGCGCGCACAGCGCCCACAGTCGTCGGCGGCATGGGCGAGCCTGCCGGTGTGGAGCCCTTCATCGGCAGTGCGGCGGTCCGGCGCGGCGAACTCACCCGACGAGGCCTGGCCCGTGACTACAAAGCGCTCTACCGGGACGTGTATCTGCCACGGGATGTCGCGCTGACCGCGCGATTGCGGGCACGCGCCGCATATTTAGCGACTGGGGCGACGCTATGCGGTCTTTCGGCAGCGGCGGTCGTGGGCACCAAGTGGATCGATGGTGCTTTGCCTGCCGAGATCATTCGCACCGACCGTCACTCCCCGCCCGGCATCGTCGTCCATTCGTGGCGTCTCGCTCCCGAGGAGATTTGCCTCAGCGGGAGCATGAGCTGCACCACACCTGCCCGCACTGCCTTCGACATCGGTCGGCAATACCCGACAGCGAAGGCCATCCCGATCTTGGATGCGCTGTTGAACGCCACTGGTGTCAGGCCTGATCAAGTGAGCCGCGTTGCGGCGAGATATCCGGGTGCGCGTGGGATCGGGAGATTGCGCTCGGTGGTTGACCTGGTTGATGGCGGTGCAGAGTCGCCGCAAGAAACTCGCTTGCGGTTGGTGCTGGTGAGCGGCGGGCTGCCCAGGCCGGAGACCCAGATCGAGTTTCGTGAACTGCATGTTCGAGTTGACCTGGGCTGGCGCGAATGGCGTGTCGCTGTGGAATACGACGGTGTGCAGCACTGGAACGATCGCCGGCAGCGAGCCTGGGATATCGAGCGGCTCGCACTGCTCGAAGCCGAAGGATGGATGGTGATTCGGGTGAGTGCAGAGATGCTGTCGCGCCCTCAAATAGTCGTTGAGCGTGTGAAGGGCAAACTCCGCGCCGCCGGATGCCCGGTCTGAGCGGCCGACGGTGGGACTAATGCACGAATTCCGGCAGAATCCCGTGCATGGCACCCACACTCGCGGACGAAGGTGCCGCCCGGGAACTCCTGCGCGACGTGTTCACCCGCCTTATTGAGCACGTCGAGGGCATCACCGACGGATTGACCGACGAGGTTGCGTCCTTCCGCCCCGCCCCGGCTGCCAACAGCATCGCCTGGTTGATCTGGCACAGCGCCCGGATCCAGGACGCCCAGGTCGCCGATATCGCCGGCACCGACCAGGTGTGGTTCAGCGGTGGCTGGGTGGACCGGTTCGCGCTGCCCCTGCCGCGCGACGCACACGGATACGGCCACACCCCCGATGATGTCGGCAAGGTTCGCGCACCCGCCGACCTGCTGGCCGCGTACTACCGCGCCGTCCACAAAATGACGTTGGAATACCTCGCCGGGATCACCAGCGATGAACTGGCCCGGGTAGTGGACATCAATTGGACGCCACCGGTGACGGCCAGCGCGCGACTGGTCAGCATCGTCGACGATTGCGCGCAGCACCTCGGCCAGGCGGCCTACATCAAGGGCATTGCCCGGTGAACACGAAGGCTCTGCTGGGGTGGCCGCTATTCGCCATACCGCTGATGGTGTTGATGGGCTGGGCGGTCGGACCCGGATCCACTCCGCTCGACGATTGGGTCAGCAAGGCGCGAAACAGCCCGCTGCGCTGGCTGTTGTTCTTCTCGGATCTGCGAGTCGTGGTGTTCATTCTGCTGTCCGCCGTGGCAGTCGCCCTGTATCGCCGCCAGTGGGTGCTCGCCGCGGTGGCGCTACTGGTGCCTTACAGCGGGGTGTGGATCGCCCGGGCGTGCAAGGCGCTGTTCGGTCGGCAACGCAATGGCGCGTTGGCCTATCCCAGTGGGCACACCACGTTGCTGGTGGTGGTGCTGGGAATGGTCCTGTTGATTTTCGGTGCCCAGCTGTGGTTGGTGGTGGCGTCGATTGTGTGGGTGTCACTGGGAATGGTGGGTCTGGCTGTGAATTATCACTACTTCACCGACACCGTCGGCGCCGTATTACTCGGCACGTCACTAGTTTGCCTGGCCAGCATATTGACAGGTGTCAAGCTCAGCTGGCGGCGGGTTACGATTGCGGTATGACCACCGTCGACGTTGATCTTCCCGACACCGGGACCATTCTCAATCCGGCCACCGGTGCCGTGGCTGGCCGCGTCCAATGGACTGATCCGGCTGACGTTCCTCTGATCGCCGAGACCCTGCGTCGGGCACAGCGGGAATGGGAACAACGGGGGGCGAAGGGGCGCGCGAAGGCGCTGGCCCGGTTCGCGGTGTGGATGGCGGACCATCGCGACGAAATCGAGACCCTGCTGATCGAGGAGACAGGCAAGTCGGCAGCCGACGCGGCGCAGGAGGTTCCACTGCTGCTGATGATCCTGTCGTACTACATCAAGACCATGGAGAAGGCACTGGCGCCGGAGACCAGGCCCGCGGCCCTACCGTTCCTGGCGCTCAAGAAGGTCACTGTGCACTTTCGCCCGCGTCCGCTGACCGGAATCATCGCGCCGTGGAATTACCCGGTGGCCAATGCCCTGATGGACGGGATCGCCGCGCTTGCCGCCGGATGCGCTGTGCTACTCAAGCCGTCGGAGCGGACACCACTCACCGCCGAGTTGATCGTGCGCGGTTGGCAGGAGTCCGGTGCGCCTGACGTTCTCAAACTGGCCCAGGGCACGCGAGAGGTTTCCGAGGCGGTCATCGACGTATCGGACTTCGTCCAGTTCACCGGTTCGAGCGCGACGGGTGTGAAGGTCATGGAGCGCGCCGCGCGCCGGCTGACCCCGGTCAGCCTCGAGTTGGGCGGCAAGGATCCGATGATCGTCCTGGACGACGCCGATATCGACCTCGCCGCACACGCCGCGGTGTGGGGTGCGATGTTCAACGCCGGCCAGACCTGCGTTTCGGTCGAGCGGGTCTACGTCTTGGATCAGGTTTACAACGAGTTCATCGATGCGGTCGTGCGAGATGTCAACGAACTTCAGGTCGGCGCCGGCGACGGAACGCACTTTGGCGCACTGATCGATGAGGCGCAGCTGGCCATCACGGAGCGGCACGTAGCCGATGCGCTCGCAAAAGGTGCGCGGACGTTGACCGGCGGCCAACGGGTTCCCGGCGCCGGCAGCTTCTATCCACCGACGGTGCTGGTTGACGTCGATCATTCGATGGACTGCATGACGGAGGAGACCTTCGGACCCACCTTGCCGATCATGAAAGTCTCGTCCGTGGCAGAGGCGATCAGACTGGCCAATGACAGCCAGTACGGATTGAGCGCATCGGTGTTTTCCGGTGATGTGGACCGTGCTAAAGACATTGCCGTCCAACTGGAATGCGGCGCGGTGAACGTCAACGACGTGATCACCAACTTGATGTGCACCACCGCACCGATGGGTGGGTGGAAGACATCCGGCATCGGCGCCCGATTCGGCGGTGCCGAAGGCATCCGCAAGTTCTGCCGCCAGGAAACCGTGGTCGTGCCGCGCACCAATGTCGGTGCCGGCGGCAACTACTATCACAATTCACTAAAGGCACTCGGCCGGATGAATCGCCTGATGACCAAGTGGGCGTTGGCACGGCCCCGTCGCGTGTCGAAGCCGGGATAAGGAGAACTCGTGCGGTTCGTGGCGACACTGCTGATGTGGCTCGTCACCACGATCCTGCTGGCAATCGCGCTGCCCGCAGCATGGGTTCAACAACACCTGGTCGACAGCGACGGATATGCGGCTCTGGCACAGAAAGCCGCTGGCGATCCCGCGCTGCAATCGGCGATGGCCGCGGAATTGTCGACGCAGGTCATGCGACTGGGCTCCAGCATCGACTCGAATGTGGTGAGTGATGTTGCGGCCGCCTATACCGTCGGTTCGGCATTTCCCGGGCAGTTCGCGCAAGCCAACCGGTTCGCACATAGATGGTTGTTCACCGACGCGGTCCAATCCGGTGTTGATTCACAGGGGCGGTGGGTCATCGACTTCGCGCCGATGCTTGCGGACACGTCGTTCCAGCACACGCTGAGCCAGTACCACGTCAGCGTGCCCTCGACGGTGCCGATTCCGTTGTCCGACAATGCGCCGGCCGCACTGCGACCGGGTGTCCTGCGGCCAGCCGCGACCTGGGGTCCGTGGGTCAGCATCGGGCTAGCGCTGCTGGCCGGGACTGCCGCGGTTCTGACGTTGTTCATCGCCGGGAAGCGTGGAAAAGTGCTTGCCGCACTTGGCGTTTCAGCGCTGCTCGTCGGGGGCGCCGGATGGGCGGCGATCGAACTCTCCCAGGACCGGGTCAACGCGCTGCTGAACAACACGTCTGGAAACATTCGCCAAATTTCGGCGACGATGATGAGTACCGCGGAAGCCAGCATGCATCAGTGGCTCAACGTCACGCTCGTCGTCGGCGGCGGGCTGGTGGTGATCGGCGTGATCGTGACGCTGTTGGCAAGCCTTACGGGTGGATCACGTGCGACGGATCGGGACGTAGCTCGCTAGGCGCCTGGCTGTAGTCCCCCCACGGCCCGTCTCGCAATTCGATGGCCGCGCGCACTCCCTCGTTCTCAGCAGTGTGGATGAACTCCAACGCATCTGGCGTGTTGCGCATCAGCCCGTCGAGGATGCCCCCCAGTTGCTGGGTGCTGGCCAATCCCATGTTCTCGTACGCCTGGTTGACGATCATCTTCTGAGCACGCAACTGCGACAACGGTATCCGTGACAGCTCAGCTGCGATCTCGGCCACCCGCGACTCCAGGCTTTCGAACGGTACGGCTTCGTTGATCAGATCGATCTCGGCCGCCTGGACGCCGGTAAGTGGCCTGCCGGTAAGGGAGTGCCACTTGGCCTTGGTCAGGCCCAACCGGTATAGCCACATCCCAGAGAGGTATGCGCCCCACATCCGGCTGTAGGGCGTGCCTATCACGGCATCCTCGCTGGCAATGACCAGATCGGCGCACAGTGCGTAATCGCTGGCGCCCCCTACACACCAGCCATGCACCTGAGCGATCACCGGCTTGGTCGCCCGCCAGATCGCCATGAACTTCTGGGTCGGGCCGGTTTCGCGCGCACTGACCATGGCGAAGTCCTTGCCCGGATCCCACTGCCCATCGGTCATCATCGATTCGCCCCAGTGCTGAAAGCCGCCGCCGAAGTCGAACCCCGCACAGAACGCCCGGCCGGCACCCCGCAGGATGATCACCTTGATCGACGGGTCGCGTTCGGCGAGTCCGATGGCGGCCTCGATTTCGTCGGGCATCGGCGGGACGATCGTGTTCAGGTGCTCCGGCCGATTAAGCGTGACCTTGGCGACCGGCCCATCGGTGGTGTACAGCAGGGTCTCGAAATTCATGACCGCAGTGAAACACAGATCCCGGCGTCACCATGATCGCCCGCCGGTGCTGGTGATCGGAGTCGGGTCGAACGCCCTGCCAATTCCCGCGCCGAGTCGCTCGCCGATATCGCTGCCCGCCAAATCGCCCAAGACCGCGACGGCGCCTGCCGTCCATGGTCCTGCCACCATCGCGGCTGCCGCGCCCGCAGCCCAGGCGCCGCCCGCGCCGCCCAGAATTGAACCGGTCGAGCTGCCAAGCTCCTCGTTACTGCCGCCGGATGCCCGATCGTTGATCGCCATCCCTAACTCCACCAGGTCGCCGACTTTGCCGATTCGACCGGTCACCTTGGCCAACGCCTTCGAGTCGGCCACGGACAGCGACTTCTCGGCGCCGGCTAGGGCGGGGCCGCCGTACGAGGTCAGCCGCCGCACCACTTCACCCGCTCCCACAGGTGATAAGCCTTGCGAGATAAGACCTTCCAGGGCACGGCGGGTCGCGACCACCCGGCCGAATTGCTCACCGTCGTCCAGCGACTGAGTAGCTTGGTCCGGCGGCATCGCGGGCAGGTCGTGCCACCCCGCTTCGAGTTTGCGCTGCATGTCCAACCGGCTGCGCGCCCGCGAGCGCGCGTCGCCGCCGAGCATCGGGTCCGTGGGTAGTGGACCGACGAACTGCGCCATCCGAAAGTCGTCGAGACGTTCACCCGCCAATCGCCTGGCCTCAGGGTCGGCCTTGGGGTTGGTCGCAGTCGTGTAGTCGCGTAGCCGCGCCACGGCGTCGACGGTGCCCAAAGCTTCGTCGGTAGCCCGCTGGGCGGTGGCGTAGTGCTCGGTGGCTTCACGGCCGCGTTGATCAGCGCCGAGTTCCCGGTCGCCGTCAATGCCGTCGATGGCAGCTGCGTCGTAGCCGTGCCGGGTCCGCAACTCGGATAGTGAAAGCGCGAGCCTGGCCGAGTAGTCGTCGCGCAGCGACTCGACTTGCTGCAGCACAGTGGTGGTCAACACCACGGCGTCGCCTTCGATGGCCGCAGTGTCCCGATCATGCGCGATCGCCCTGCCGATCAACGCGTCCACATACTCCAGTTGGCGATTGAGAACCTCGACCGCAGCGCTGGTAAAGCGTTGTACTTCAGCAAGATCCGCTGCGATGCCGACGAGATCTGCCCCGATTTCCGGCAGCTGATCCTGTTGCGCCAGAAGTGTGGAGGTGACCCGCCGAACCTCGGCGCTGTCGTTGATCGGATGACCGCCGGTCGTGTGATTCCAGGACGAGCGAAATCGGAGCTGCGCTTGCTCGAACTCCCGGTAGGTTTCCGCCGTGCAGGCGCCTGCCCTGACGAAGGTGCGTCCCAATTCCGCGATCGCACCGGGATCCCCGCACTGCAGGCTCTGGTCCACCTGCCAGGGACTCCCGCCAGCCTCGCCGATCAACGCACCGAGATCGATATGGGTCAGGCGTGGAAATTCGGTCACAGCACCGCGCGCAACGCCTCGGCAGTGCGTTCTTCCATTCCGGCGAACACCGATGCCGTCGTATGGGCTTTGTCGCCAAGCACAATCAGCTTCGCCTCGTGGTCCCGAAGCTGCTTCAACTGATTGCGATGCTCCTGGCTCAATGCGCTGCAGAACGAGTGTGCGACGGGCATCGATCCGAAAACGCCCGAGGGCACCGCCATCGTCGAAAGGCGATTGGCACCTTCCATCGCCAGCCACGCAGCTCCGTACGACTGGTTGGCTCCCGACCGCATCTCTTCGACGTCGATCCTCATTGGGCTCATCGCCCAAAGGTTAATGACGGGGAACTCCCGGTCAATTCACCCCAGCACGCGGTGCAAGAAGGAGTAGCTCAACGCGCATTTGAACGCGGTCTGGGCGTTGTCGGCGGCACCGGCGTGCCCGCCCTCGATGTTCTCGTAGTACCAGACGGGTTGGCCGATCTGTTCCAGCGCGGCCACCATCTTCCGGGCATGCCCTGGATGCACCCGATCGTCGCGGGTCGAGGTGGTGACCAGTACCGGCGGATAGGCGCGGTCGGCGGAGATGTTCTGGTACGGAGAGTATTCCGAGATGAACTTCCACTCTTCGGGGTCGTCCGGGTCGCCGTATTCCGCCACCCACGACGCGCCGGCCAGCAGCAGGTGAAATCGCTTCATGTCCAGTAGCGGAACCTGACACACCAGTGCGCCGAACAGCTCCGGGTATTTGGTCAGCATCACGCCCATCAACAAGCCGCCGTTACTTCCGCCCTGCGCACCGAGTTGAGCCTCCGTGGTGATTCCGCGGGCGACCAGATCACGGGCGACGGCGGCGAAGTCTTCGAAGCACCTATGCCGGCCGGCTCGCTGAGATTGGGTGTGCCAGCCCGGCCCGTATTCGCCGCCGCCGCGAATGTTGGCCAGGACATAGGTCCCGCCCCGGGACAACCACAGCCGTCCGAGGATACCGTCGTATCCGGGTGTGCGGGATACCTGGAATCCGCCGTATCCGCCGAGCAGCGTTGGTGCGGGACCGGGGTTGTCTCGGTGGCTGACGACGAAGTAGGGCACTGCCGTGCCATCGTCGGACGTGGCGAAGTGCTGGGACACTGAAAGGTCTGATGCATCGAAGAATGCTGGCGCGCTTTTGATTTCGGCCAGTGTGCCGCCGGCAGTGCCGTAAAGCAGACTCGATGGGCTGGCGAAACCACTGGAGTCCAAGAAGATCTCGTCGCCGTTACTGTCGGTGGCGACGATGACCGTGGTCGCGTTCTCTGCGATACCCGGTACCGGTTCACGAGACCAGCTTCCGGGCGTGACGATCTCCACCCGGCTTGCCACGTCGGCCAGGGTTATCAGCACCAGCTTGTCTCGCGTCCAGGAGAACTGGTGTAGGCAGGTGTGTGCATCCGGTTCAAACACCACACTCAAATCTGTTGTACCGGAGAGGAATTCATCGTAGTTCGCCGCCAACAACGAGCCAGCCCGGTACGTGGCGGTTCCGGTGAACCAGTCGGTGCGCAATTCGATCAACAACCAATCGCGATGCACGTGAAGCGACGCATCGGTTGGTGCATCCAGCCGAATCAGTTCGTCACCGTGTAGTTGATAAACCTCACTGTCGTAGAAGTCGAAGCTGCGGTGGATAAAGGTTCGCTCGTATCCCGGCGTGCGGACGACCGAAGTCCACACGACCACGTCGGTGACCGGCCCGGTGAAGACGGTCACCGCTTCGGCGAGTGGCTGTCCTCGGCGCCAGCGCTTCACGATTCGGGGATAGCCGGACTCGGTCATCGAGTCGGGGCCAAAGTCGGTGCCGACGAACACTGTGTCGTGGTCTTCCCACGTCGCACGCATCTTCGATTCCGGCAGGTTGAACCCGTCTGTTACGAATGTCCTTGTTCGCATGTCGAATTCGCGAAGCGCAATGGCATCGGAGCCGCCGGGGGACAAGGCGATCAGCGCTAGCGTGTGATCGGGTTCGATGACGTCGGCGCCCGCCCACACCCAACTCTCGCCATCGGCCCGCGCCAGTTCGTCGAGATCGATCAGCACGTCCCAGTCCGGTGCGGTGGTGCGGTAGCTCTCCAGCGTGGTGCGCCGCCACAGTCCGCGCGGGTTAGCGGCGTCGCGCCAGAAGTTGTACAGGTAGTCGCCACGACGCCGCACGTAGGGGATTCGGGAGTCGGTGTCGAGCACCTCAAGTGCCTCAGTCCGAAGCTGCTCGAACCGATCGTCGCGGTACAGGGCGAGCGTTGTTTTGTTGTGCGCTCGGGCCCATTCCAAGGCGTCGTCGCCGGTGACATCCTCGAGCCACAGATGTGGGTCTGCTTCGGTGCCGTCTGCCGTTGCTTCCATGGCCGCCATTGTGACGGCAGCGGTAGTGTGAGCTGGGTTACATCAAGCGCAGGAGTCAACGATGACCGTCTATTCCCGACCCGGTTCTGCCGGCGCACTGATGACGTTTCAGTCGCGCTACGACAACTTCATCGGTGGACAGTGGACGCCACCGGCCAGTGGTCAATACTTCGAAAACCGCACCCCGGTGACGGGTGAGGTGTTCTGCGAGGTGGCCCGCTCGACCGCCCCGGACATCGAGCGTGCCCTGGATGCCGCGCATGCGGCCGCGCCCGGCTGGGGTAAGACTTCCGCGGCCGAACGGGCGCTCGTGCTGAACCGAATTGCCGACCGCATCGAAGAGAACCTCGAGTCGATCGCGGTGGCGGAGTCCTGGGATAACGGCAAGCCGATTCGCGAGACGCTGAACGCCGACATCCCGTTGGCGGTAGATCATTTCCGCTACTTCGCGGCGGCGATCCGGGCCCAGGAAGGGTCGTTGAGTGAGATCGACGACGACACGGTGGCCTACCACTTCCATGAACCGCTAGGCGTGGTCGGCCAGATCATTCCGTGGAACTTTCCGATCCTGATGGCGGTGTGGAAGTTGGCTCCGGCGCTGGCTGCCGGCAACGCGGTGGTCCTCAAGCCGGCCGAGCAGACCCCGGTGTCGGTGCTGTATCTGATGTCGATAATCGGGGACCTGTTACCGCCGGGTGTGCTCAATATCGTCAACGGGTTCGGCGTCGAGGCGGGCAAGCCACTGGCGTCGAGTAACCGCATCGCAAAGATCGCCTTCACCGGTGAGACCACCACCGGTCGGCTGATCATGCAGTACGCCAGCCAGAACCTGATCCCGGTCACGTTGGAGTTGGGCGGGAAGAGTCCCAATAACTTCTTCTCCGATGTCATGGCCGCCACCGACGCCTTCCAGGACAAGGCGCTGGAGGGGTTCACGATGTTCGCCCTCAACCAGGGCGAGGTGTGCACCTGTCCGTCGCGCAGCCTGATCCAGGCTGACATTTACGACGAGTTCCTGGCCTTGGCGGCCATTCGTACTAAGGCTGTGCGCCAAGGGGATCCGCTGGACACCGAGACGATGATCGGCGCGCAGGCCTCTAACGATCAGTTGGAGAAGATCCTGTCCTACATCGAGATCGGCAAGAGCGAAGGCGCCACCTTGATCACCGGTGGCGAGAGGGCTGAGTTGGGCGGCCACCTGTCCGGCGGCTACTACGTCACACCGACGATCTTCGCCGGCAACAACGCGATGCGGATCTTCCAGGAAGAGATTTTCGGACCGGTGTTGTCGGTGACATCGTTCACCGACTACGACGACGCGATGCGCATAGCCAACGACACCCTGTACGGACTCGGTGCTGGGGTGTGGAGTCGCGACGGCAACACCGCGTACCGGGCGGGCCGTGACATCAAAGCCGGCCGGGTATGGACGAATTGCTATCACCAGTACCCCGCCCACGCCGCGTTCGGCGGCTACAAGCAGTCCGGTATCGGTCGCGAGAACCACAAGATGATGCTCGACCACTACCAGCAGACCAAGAATCTGCTCGTGTCCTACAGCACCAATGCCCAAGGGTTTTTCTGAAAGTCCGCCACGGGTGCTGATCACCGCGGCCGCCGCTGACCTGCTGCACCGTTTGCAGGACGTGCACGGTCCGGTGATGTTCCATCAGTCCGGCGGCTGCTGCGATGGGTCGTCGCCGATGTGTTATCCCGACGGCGAGTTCATCGTCGGCGATCGTGATGTGCTGCTCGACGTCGTTGAGGGCGCGCCGGTGTGGATCTCCGGCCCCCAGTTCGAAGTGTGGAAGCACACCCAGTTGGTGATCGATGTGGTTCCTGGCCGAGGCGGCGGTTTCAGTCTTGAGGCGCCTGAGGGCTTGCGGTTCCTGAGCCGTGGGCGCGCCTTCGCCAAGGCCGAGAACGAGTTGCTGGCCGCCTTGCCGCCGCTGACCGGAGCCGACTACGAACAAGGGGGCCGACCGCCGGCTCGCACGGATCTGGTGGTCGCCGAGGCTGCCGACGCCTGTGCAATACCTGCTCGGCGCGCCGGTGTGGCTAAGCCGTAGTTGGGCGACCCCGACGTATCGTCATATATGTGATACCCCTGCCTCGGGGCTGGCTGCTCACAAGTGCGTTGCTGGTTGGCTGCGCGACCGGACAGGTCGCCGCCATCCTCACTTTGCTGGCCAAGGTATCGATCCGTCCTGACGTCGCAGTCGGGTTGGTGATCGCCGTGCCGAGCCTGATCGGATTGCTGCTGATCCTGATTGCCGGTCGCTCATGGGTAACCGCGGCTGGAGCATTCATCCTGGCGATGGCACCGGGGTGGCTCAGTGTTCTCGTCCTGATTCAGGTGGTGTCACATGGTTGAGCAGACGTCTTTCCCGTTGACCGAACCGCATGGTCTCCCGATCTTCGACACCGGCCCGCATCCAGATCCGCTGACCCCGGTCGGCTTCAGTCGAGTCGAGGAATTTGATACCGACGCAATGATGCGGCCATTGGGCGGCTACTTCCACGCCGAACCGATAGTCGTCCCGCCGATGACCGCGACGGCGCTCGGAGCTGACCAGGTTCTGAAGCGCTGGCGGTTGGCGCTGGTCGTCGGCGGGGTCTGGGTGGTCGCCGCCGCGGCCGGCCTGGGCTTCTACTACTGGTGGTACACCTCGATGAACAAGACGGCGGCGGTGTTCGGGGTGCTGATGTATCTCATGCTCTGCGCTATCGGGAGCGTGCTCACCTCGATGGTGCCCAGCAAGCCGCAGGTGACGGCCCTGGCCATCGCCCTGATGTCCGCGCCACTGGCCTCGGTGGCCGCTGCCGCTGTGCTGCATGGCTCCTATTACTTCGAATGGATCGCCCGCCCGACAATCGGCTAGATAGGGTAGCGGCGTGACTCACTATGACGTCGTCGTTCTCGGAGCCGGCCCCGGCGGGTACGTCGCGGCCATTCGTGCCGCCCAGCTTGGCCTGAACACTGCCATCGTCGAACCCAGATACTGGGGCGGCGTGTGCCTCAATGTTGGCTGTATCCCCTCGAAGGCGTTGCTGCGCAACGCTGAGTTGGCCCATATCTTCACCAAGGAAGCCGCAACGTTCGGCATCAGCGGTGCCGCGAGCTTCGACTTCGGCGCGGCATTCGACCGCAGCCGCAAGGTCGCCGAGGGTCGCGTTGCCGGCGTGCACTACCTGATGAAGAAGAACAACATCACCGAGATCAACGGTTACGGGACGTTCATCGACGCGAACTCGCTGTCGGTGGCACTCAACGACGGTGGTAGCGAGACCGTCACGTTCGACAACGCCATCATCGCCACCGGCAGCAGCACCCGCCTCGTGCCCGGCACGTCGCTCTCCGCCAACGTGGTGACCTACGAGGAGCAGATCCTTTCCCGCGAACTGCCCGCGTCGATCGTCATCGCCGGTGCCGGCGCGATCGGCATGGAGTTCGCCTACGTCTTGAAGAACTACGGCGTCGACGTCACCATCGTCGAATTCCTGCCCCGGGCGCTCCCGAACGAAGATGCTGAAGTCTCCAAAGAGATTGAGCGGCAGTACAAGAAGCTGGGCGTGTCGATCCGGACCGGTACCAAGGTGGAGTCGATTACCGATGACGGGTCGATCGTGACCGTCGTCATCAGCAAGGACGGCAAGACCGAGGAGATTAAAGCCGAAAAAGTTTTGCAGGCAATCGGTTTCGGACCCAACGTCGACGGCTACGGTCTGGAGGCGGCGGGTGTGGCGCTGACTGACCGACGGGCGATCGGCATCGACGACTACATGCGCACCAACGTGCCGCACATCTACGCGATCGGCGATGTCACCGGAAAGCTGCAGTTGGCCCATGTCGCGGAGGCGATGGCTGTCGTCGCCGCCGAGACCATCGCCGGCGCCGAGACGATGACGCTGGGCGACTACCGGATGATGCCGCGCGCGACGTTCTGCCAGCCTCAGGTGGCCAGCTTCGGACTCACCGAAGAGCAGGCTCGCGCCGAAGGCTACGACGTCAAGGTGGCCAAATTCCCGTTCTCCGCCAACGGAAAGGCGCACGGACTGGCTGATCCCACCGGGTTCGTCAAGCTCATCGCCGACGCGAAGTACGGCGAACTCCTGGGTGGGCACCTGATCGGACCGGACGTGTCCGAGTTGCTGCCGGAGCTGACCCTGGCCCAGAAATGGGATCTGACGATCAACGAGCTGGCACGCAACGTCCACACCCACCCGACGCTGTCGGAGGCGCTTCAGGAATGCTTCCACGGTCTCGCCGGCCACATGATCAACTTTTGAGACCGAACCTGGTCGCCGGAATCGGCGGGTTGGCTGTGGGCCACATCCTGTGGCTCGTTGCGATCTCCGTTGCGACGTCAACGCCCGAGGTCAGCTTCTGGGTGTTGATCGAATCGGCGTTGATCCTGCTGGCTGCCGGTGCCGTGGGTTATCTCGCCTGGCGGATGTACGAACAGAAGCGAACGGTTCTGGCGGCGTTCCTGGCGTGCCTGCCGATCTCGCCGGTGATCTTCACGCTCATCGTTCTCGGAGTCACTTACCTCTAGACCAGCATTAGCCCTCTAGAGCCTTAGCCCAGTGGCTGGAAGACTCGCAGGGCCCGGTAATGCGCTTTGAAACTTGCCGTGTCGTGGGCGCTGCCGACCTCGCCATCGTGGGCGATCGGCGTCGGACCGTCAAGTGCTTCGAACGAGAACTCCGGAACTTGCAATTCGTGATAAAGCGGGCTGCGTTCAAGCCGGCCCAGCGCAAGAGCGAAGAGGATGCGCAGCCGACCGAATCGCCCGTCGGCCTCCAGAATGCGAACGTCGATCAGTCCGTCGTCCATTCGCAACCTGCGAGCAGGCGCAAAGCCGGAGGGCAGATAGACCGAATTGCCGAGGAAGAACAGTGACGTCTTGAGGTCCTTGTTGTCGTACCGGATCCGGACCGGTTGGCCGTGACGGAGTGTCTGCACCATGGCGACCAGACTGGCCAGCGGCTTACCGATCTTGCGTTCCAATTTCTCTCGCCGCTGGACGAATTGCGGGTACGCACCGATGCTGGCGGTGTTGAGGAGTGTTTGTTCCTCGTTCAGGCGGATGACGTCGACGCAGACAACGCTGCCCGTTCGGATCGCCGCAACGGTGCGTTCGACGGTGTCGCAGCCGATGTCCTTTGCGAAATGGTTGAAGGTGCCTGCCGGAAATACCGCCAGCGGAAGGCCGACGTCTATCGCGACGGCGGCGGCGCAGGACACGGTTCCGTCTCCACCCCCGACGCCAAGGACCTCGGCCCGACTTGCGGCATCCCGCAGAACTGCCTCGGGGTCATCATCTTTCGAGAGCTCGACAATCTCTGCCTTCGGGAGCGATTCCCGGACCTCGTCGATTACTCGCGTCCCCGATCCGCTGCCAGAAGCCGGATTGACGACGAGTACAACTCCAGATCCATCGGGCCGCTCAGCGGTGTCGACGCGGAGCGGATCGGACGGCGGCACCGTGGACGGCACGACAGGCGGCACCAGACGACCACCGAGAACCGCAATGGCAGCACCGATTCCGAAACCAGCGACCACGTCGCCCGGATAGTGGGCCCCGGTCGCCACGCGTGACAGCCCGACCAGTCCCGCGAGCAGTCCGAGTCCGAGTCCCAATGGCGGGTTCTCCAACCCGACCGCGACGGCGAATGCCGCCGCACTCGCGGAATGCCCTGACGGCAGGGAATTCGAGGTAGGCATCCGGCGCGCGAGGCGGGCAATCGGCACCGATGTCAGGTCCGGTCGATTGCGCCGCCAGATTCGCTTCGCCAGTTGGTTGGTGACCAGACTCGTCACGGCCAGTGTGGCGACGCCTCGACCGACTCCTCGGCGGGCCGAAGGCGATCCCGTCGCCCACAGCCCCGCAGCGATTCCGAACCACAGCTTCGAGTGATCGGCGGCTCTGGTGAGAATGGGCATGGCCGTGTCGAGCAAAGGGCTTGGTGAATCTGCCACTGCTTCGAACAGTTCGCGGTCCAAGGCGCCTAAACCTGTGCTGATTTGCCGGATGCCGCTTCCTTTTAGGAAGTTTCGCTGGCGCATACAACTAACATAGCGCGCTCTCGCGGTATCAGTCCGGAAAGTCCATCGGCACTCGTAGTGCCTTCGCGATGGCGGCGATAGCGTCGTAATGTGCTGCAATTGAGCAGAATTCGATGAGCTGCGGCCGGCTGAGATGGCTGGACAGCGCTGCGAACGTGTCATCGGCGAGATCCCTGCTGCTGATGATCTCGTCTACGCCCGTCAGCAGTGTTCGCTGTCGATCGCTCAAGCCGTCGGCCGTCGGGCCGACAAAGATCTTGTCCTGCAAGGCTGTACCGATTCCCCGGGTCCGCGCGAGCCTGCGATGCTGCTGCAGTTCGTACTCGGACCTGCGCAGGTAGCCGACTCGAAGGATGACCAGCTCCTTGTCCAGTTTGGACAGCTTTCCCCCGTAGAGCAGGACAGCCGAGTAGGGCAGGAAGGATCGAAACAGCGACCGGTGCTGGCCCAACGTGGTGGCCAAGTGCATCTCCGGCGCCCGGATTCCCCTGGCCATGACTCTCGTGATAGCCCAGTTGAGCAGGCCCAACTCGCGCCGACTTCCGGACGAGATGCGGTCGATAGTCATGACTGCTTGACCAGATACGGCGACACGGTGCTCCGATGCTCATCGAGGTCGAGCGCTCGTCCCAAGGCGGGGAAGGCGCGCTGCGGGCAGTTGTCTCGCTCGCAGACTCGGCAGCCCACGCCAATCGGGGTTGCGTTGCCTGCTGACAAGTCGAGCCCGGCGGAATAGATCAGCCGGCTGGCATGACGGATCTCGCAGCCCAGTCCGATCGCGAACGACTTGCCGGGTTGGCCGTAGCGGGCGGCACGACGTTCGACGGTCCGCGCCACCCACATGTAATTGCGGCCGTCCGGCATCTGGGCGATCTGCACGAGGATCTTGCCTGGGTTGGCGAACGTCTCGTAGACGTTCCACAATGGGCAGGTTCCGCCGGAGGATGAAAAGTGAAAACCTGTGGCCGACTGACGTTTTGACATGTTTCCGGCGCGGTCCACCCGCACGAAGGAGAACGGCACGCCGCGCATCGACGGGCGTTGCAACGTCGACAGGCGGTGGCAGATCGTCTCGTAGCTGGCTTGGTAGAACGCCGAGAGGCGTTCGACGTCATAGCGGAAGTTCTCGGCGACGTCGTGGAACTGCCGGTAGGGCAAAATTGTTGCTGCGGCAAAGTAATTGGCGAATCCAAGTCTGGCCAAACGGCGGGATTCGTCACTGGTGAACTTACCTTCGGAGGCCATGTTGTCGATCAGGTCGCCGAACTCCAGATAGGCAAGTTCGGCCGCCATTTTGAAGGCCCGTTGTCCCCGGGAGAGGTGTCCGCTGATGTCGAGCGTTTTCGTGGCTGGGTCATAGCGGTGCAGCACGGTGTCGCCGAGGTCGATCCGCTTGGCGATCTGAACGCCGTGCATCTCGGTCAGGCGCCTGGAAAGCTCCCGGATGAGATCACCGCGGTGCATGCGCATCCGAACCGTCAAATCCTCTGCGGCGGTGTCGAGTTCGTGGAGATAGTTCTGCCGTTGATAGAAGTATTCACGAACTTCCTCATGTGGCATCGAGATCGATCCCGTGCCGCTGCCTTCGGTATTCGCGTTGAATCGGTCCTCTGTTGCCGCTGCCAATTGTGCTGTGGTGATCCGGTAGCGCCGGTGCAGGCTCACCATCGCCCGGGCGAATGCGGGGTGCGTACCGACCATCTCCGCGATCTCGGTCAGGTCGACGTCGATGCTGAGATCGCGGTCCAGCGTCACTTCCCGCAGTTCTGCGGCGAGTCGGGTGTCATCCTGTGATGCGAAGAAAGTGGCGTCGACGCCGAATACCTCGGTGATGCGAAGCAGCACGGCGACGGTCAGTGGTCGGACGTCGTGCTCGATCTGGTTCAGATAGCTGGGTGAGATCTCCAGCATCTGCGCCAACGCGGCCTGGCTGAATCCGCGTTCGCCGCGCAGTTGGCGCAGTCGGGAGCCAACGAACGTCTTGGGCACTCCGTCAGCGTACGGCGATCTATGATCGCGCTCGTGGCAAGCGACGTGGGGTCAGGGCTGGCAAAGACGTTGATGCCGGTGCCGGATCCGCACCCTGACGTGTTCGAGGTGGGTTGGCCACTGCGGGTAGCCGACATCGACCGCGACGGCCGGCTGAGACTGGATGCGGCCTGCAGGCACATCCAGGACATCGGACTTGACCAACTCCGCGAGCTCGGGTTCGAGGACAGCCATCCGCTGTGGATCGTCCGGCGCACCATGGTCGATCTGATCCGCCCGATCGAATTCAAAGACATGTTGCGGCTGCGCCGTTGGTGTTCGGGCACGTCGAATCGCTGGTGCGAGATGCGGGTCAGGGTAGACGGACGCAAGGGTGGCCTGATCGAATCCGAGGCGTTCTGGATCAACATCAACCGGGAGACCCAGGGCCCGGCGCGGATCTCCGACGAATTCCTTGAAGGTCTGCAGAAAACCACCGAGGTCGACCGTCTGCGCTGGAAGGCCTATCTGAAGGCAGGTGTGCGTGACGATGCGGATCAGATCCGGGACTTTCCGATCCGGTTCACCGACATCGACTTATTCGACCACGTGAACAACTCGGTCTACTGGAGCGTCATCGAGGACTATCTGTCGTCGTACCCGGAGCTGCTGGAGAAGCCGCTGCGGGTCACCATCGAGCACGACGCACCTGTCGCGCTTGGGGCGAAGCTGCAGATCCTGGCCCACGAATATCCGCCGGATTCCACCGACAAGTTCGGCCCGGCGTTGACGGATCGCACTGTGAGAACGCTTACATACGTTGTGAGTGACGGTGGAAAAGATGAGGTGAAAGCGGTCGCGTCGATCTTTCCGCTGTGAGTCCACCGGCAATTCGCGACTCGCGTATTGACCTGCGGATTTGTATTACCAGCCAGTAGTCTCCGCGAGGCCGAAGCAGCGGCGACCTTCGCAATCTTCGCAAGTTAACGTAAAGACCTTGCTGAAATTTGCAATTGCGGCGAGTAGACCTGCGGATATGCCATGTGACATCGTCATGGTTAGCAAATGAGCGAAGACGTGGATGCTTAACAAAAAATCGAAGGAGCGGCCAAATGTCTGAGGTTGGCAAGCCGAAGAGCGCAGCAGAGATCAAGAAGGACTGGGACACCAATCCCCGTTGGAAGGGCATCACCCGGACCTACACCCCGGACGATGTCGTCGCCCTGCAGGGCACCGTCGTCGAAGAGGCCACCCTGGCCCGCCGCGGCGCCGAGGTCCTGTGGAAGCAGCTGCACGAGATGGAGTTCGTGAACTCTCTCGGTGCGCTGACCGGCAACATGGCCGTCCAGCAGGTTCGCGCAGGTCTGAAGGCCATCTACCTCTCGGGGTGGCAGGTCGCAGGTGACGCAAACCTGTCCGGTCACACCTACCCTGACCAGAGCCTCTATCCGGCCAACTCGGTGCCGCAGGTCGTTCGCCGGATCAACAACGCGCTGCTGCGCGCCGACCAGATCGCCAAGGTCGAGGGAGACACGTCGATCGAGAACTGGTTGGCCCCGATCGTCGCCGACGGCGAAGCCGGTTTCGGTGGCGCGCTCAACGTTTACGAACTGCAGAAGGCGATGATCGCCGCTGGTGTGGCCGGTTCGCACTGGGAAGACCAATTGGCATCGGAGAAGAAGTGCGGTCACCTCGGTGGCAAGGTGCTCATCCCGACCCAGCAGCACATCCGCACGCTGACCTCTGCACGGCTGGCCGCCGACGTCGCCGAGGTGCCGACCGTCGTCATCGCCCGCACCGATGCCGAGGCCGCCACGCTCATCACGTCCGACGTCGACGACCGCGATAAGCCGTTCGTCACCGGTGACCGCACCGCAGAAGGCTTCTATCACGTCAAGAACGGTCTGGAGCCCTGCATCGCGCGTGCCAAGGCTTACGCGCCGTACTCCGACCTGATCTGGATGGAGACCGGCAAGCCGGACCTCGAGCTGGCCCGCAAGTTCGCCGAAGGCGTCAAGTCCGAATTCCCGGACCAGCTGCTGGCCTACAACTGCTCGCCGTCGTTCAACTGGAAGAAGCACCTCGACGACGACACGATCGCCCGGTTCCAGAAGGAACTCGGCGCGATGGGCTTCAAGTTCCAGTTCATCACCCTGGCCGGCTTCCACGCGCTGAACTACTCGATGTTCGACCTGGCCTACGGCTACGCCCGCAACCAGATGACCGCGTACGTGGAGCTGCAGGAGCGCGAGTTCGCGGCAGAGGAGCGGGGCTACACCGCCACCAAGCACCAGCGTGAGGTGGGTGCCGGGTACTTCGACCGGATCGCCACCACGGTGGACCCGACGAGCTCGACCACGGCCCTGTCCGGTTCGACCGAAGAGGGTCAGTTCCACTGAGCCGTAGGCGAAGTGGAATATCAGGCCTGAGTCACTGAATTTTTTCCAGCGCGAAAAGACACAAAGGTCCCGACACGCACGGCGTGTCGTGGACCTTTGTGTCTGCTCGCGGGAGAGAGGCGACCAAGTGAGCAACGCAATTGAGCGGGTCGGCGTCATCGGCGCCGGCCAGATGGGTGCCGGCATCGCTGAGGTGTCCGCCCGGGCCGGTGTGAATGTCACGGTTTTCGAGACCACCGAAGCACTGGTGACGGCTGGGCGCACCCGCATCACCAAGTCCCTGGAGCGAGGTGTCAGCTCGGGGAAGATCACCGAACGGGAGCGGGATCAGGCACTGGGGAGACTGCGGTTCACCACCGATCTCACCGACCTGGCAGATCGTCAGTTGGTGATCGAGGCCATCATCGAAGACGAGAAGATCAAGGCGTCGATCTTCAGCGAGCTAGACCGGATCATCGCCGATCCGGATGCGGTCCTGGCGTCCAACACGTCCAGCATCCCGATCATGAAGCTGGCCGCGGCTACGAAGCAGCCGCAGCGGGTGCTCGGGTTGCACTTCTTCAATCCGGTGCCGGTGCTCCCACTCGTCGAATTGGTAACGACGCTGGTCACTGACGATTCGGCGGCCGCACGCACCGAGCAGTTCGCCGGCACGGTGCTCGGCAAGCAGGTCGTCCGTTGTACCGATCGTTCCGGGTTCGTCGTCAACTTCCTGTTGGTTCCGTACCTGCTATCAGCCGTCCGCATGGTGGAGTCCGGGGTAGCCACGGTGGAAGATGTCGACAAGGCTGTGGTCGCGGGCCTGTCGCACCCAATGGGGCCGCTGCGGTTGTCTGACCTCGTCGGTCTGGACACCTTGAAACTCATCGCCGACAAGCTGTACGAAGAGTTCAAAGAGCCGCACTATGGGCCGCCGCCGTTGCTGCTGCGGATGGTGGAAGCAGGGATGCTGGGCAAGAAGTCCGGCCGCGGTTTCTACGACTACTGATCGAGTCACCACCTGCTGACAAACCACCGTTTTAGCTTCTCGCGGCCAGATTGGCTAGGCTTCCAGCCGGTAGATCTAGCATTTCAAATGCTCATGACGTGTTTTGAAGGGTTCCGAAGGGTATGCCGATGGCCGACGTCGAATCGAAGTTGACTCCCTACTACGAGGAGTCGCAGTCGATCTACGATGTTTCTGACGACTTCTTCGCGCTGTTCCTCGGACCGACAATGGGTTACACCTGCGGTTATTACGAGCGTGACGATATGTCCCTCGAAGAGTCGCAGATCGCAAAGTTTGACCTTGCCCTAGGCAAGTTGGACCTTGAGCCCGGGATGACTCTGCTTGACGTTGGATGCGGCTGGGGCGGCGCGATGGAACTCGCGGTCCAGAAATACGACGTCAACGTCATCGGTATCACCCTCAGCAAGAACCAGTCCGAGTACGCGCGCAAGCGACTGGCGAAGGTGAAGACCGATCGTTCGGTGGAGGTCCGGCTGCAGGGCTGGGAAGAATTCGACGAGCCGGTCGATCGCATCGTCAGCATCGGCGCCTTCGAAGCTTTCAAGGTGGAGCGGTATCCACTGTTCTTCGAGCGCGCCTACAACGTCCTGCCGGCCGACGGCCGGATGTTGCTGCACACGATCTTGGCGCACACCCAGAAGTTCTTCCACGACAACGGCATCAAGCTGACCATCAGTGACCTGAAGTTCATGCAGTTCATCGGGACGGAAATCTTCCCCGGCGGCCGTTTGCCTGCCGTCGAGGACATCGAACTCCTCGCCGCGGATTCCGGGTTCACCCTGCAACGTACGCACCTGCTGCAGCAGCACTATGCGCGCACCCTCGACATGTGGTCTGAGAACCTAATCGCCAAGAAGGACGAGGCGATTGCGATTACCTCGCAAGAGGTCTACGACCGTTACATGAAGTACCTGGTGGGCTGTGCCGATTTCTTCCGGCGTGGTATCACCAACATCGGCCAGTTCACACTGGTCAAGGGCTAGTCAGAAGGCGCAGCTTCTCTCGTTCTGCCGCGACGTCGAAATCGGCTGGTGGCCAGGACATTTCGAGCCCCTTGAGCGCCCAGATGAGCAGTTCGGTGATGGCGAGTCTGCTGTACCACTTCTTGTCGCACGGCACGACGAACCACGGTGCGTAGTCCGTCGAAGTCTTGTCGAGCACAGCCTGATACGCGTCCTGGTAGGCCGGCCACAGTTGGCGTTCGTCGAGATCTCTGGGGTTGTATTTCCAGTACTTGTCCGGGCGTTCCAGGCGCTCTGCCAACCGGCGCTTCTGCTCTTCGAGCGAGACGAACATGGCGACCTTCACCAGCGTCGTGCCGGAATCGACCAGTTCTCGTTCGAACGTGTTGATCTCGTCGTAGCGGCCTTCCCAGATATCCGGCGGCACGAGATCGTGAACGCGGACTACCAGTACGTCCTCGTAGTGTGACCGGTCGAAAACCCCAAGATGGCCTGCCGGCGGCAATGCCTTGCGGATCCGCCAGAGGTAATGATGAGCACGTTCCTCTTCGGTGGGCACCCCAAAACTGGTGTAGCGGATCCCCATCGGGTTGCCCGTCCCGACCACGTGTTTGACGATCCCGCCCTTGCCCGCGGTGTCCATACCTTGCAAGACCAGGAGGACCGAACGGGTGTCGCCGGCACTCTTGCCGTTCGCGTACAACATTTCCTGCAGACCGGCGAAGCGTTGGTTCCGCTCGGCCAGCACCTCGTCCGAACTGGCGCGGCTGCCGGTGTAGCCCGGGCTGGAATCGGTATCGATATCAGCGACCCGGTCGCCGGAGCGAAACTTGAGAACCTTGTGCGGTTCATGGGTCCACGTCGGCGATGTGTCGGCCATATCCGCGAGATTAGCCGGAGATCTGGCTTTCTGGGTTGGTCGG
Organism: Mycobacterium sp.; assembly: GCA_965279745.1. Taxonomy (GTDB): domain Bacteria; phylum Actinomycetota; class Actinomycetes; order Mycobacteriales; family Mycobacteriaceae; genus Mycobacterium. The sequence continues at coordinate 2,660,415 of OZ257262.1, read as the reverse complement.
CAGAATTGGCGACGGGTGCGGTTGCGAGTTGAACTTGTCCAGCGAGCCACCCGCCTCGACGATCCCGCAGAGCGCGTTCCAGCAGAACATCGTCAGGTAGTCGATCAGCTCGCCGGTGCTGATCCGCGGGTTGGACATCCATGAGTGGGTGGCCAACTGCACGCCGCCGACGATCATGTGGGCCCAAGCCTCCACCCCGCCGGTCTCCATGCCGTCTGCCTGCATGCGGCGGCGCAACATCACGGCGAGCATCCGGGCGATGATCCGTTCGGAGTTGGCGATGACTTTGCTGTTGCCGGCCGAAGCGTTGAACATTACGAATCGGTAGGGTTCCGGCACCGCGCCGACGGTGTCGACGTAAACCCGGAGAATCTCGCGGGTCTGTTCGAAGGCATCCAGGTTCGATGACAGCGCGGCTGCCATGTTGGGGATCAGTGTGTTCTGGGTGAAGCGCATCATGACGGCCGTCGTGAGGTCGCTCTTGTCAACGAAGTAGCGGTACAACACGGTTTTCGAAACACCGATTTCGGCGGCGATCTCGTCCATGCTGATATCACTGCCGCGTCGGCGGACAGCTTCCAGGGCACCGTCGATCAGTTCTGTACGACGTTCCACCTTGTGCTGGTGCCAGCGGCGCTTGCGACCGTCGGTCTTGGCCATGGCATGGCCGATCTGCTGTGCCACTTTCGCGGAGTCCGTTCCCCTGGTTCGGTCCGATAATACGGCGCGTTCTGATTGTCGGGTCACATTAACTGTGCCGGGACATGGCGCATGATGTTGGAGTGGCAGTAAGACCTGACTCTGCAGCGCGCGCTTCGTTCGCGGAATCGTTCGCCGGCGCCGATCCGCAAGCCGACGCGGAGCGTGGTCGTGCCCTGCGCCGGATGAAGGCGGTCGCACTGGGCTTCCTGATCGGCGCGACGGTGATTTTCATCGTCTGCCGATGGGCCCAGGCTGATGGTGGGCCGGCTTGGATCGGTTATGTCGGGGCGGCAGCGGAGGCTGGCATGGTCGGTGCGATGGCCGACTGGTTTGCCGTCACAGCGCTATTCCGGCATCCGCTGGGTCTGAAGATTCCGCACACGGCGATCATCAAGCGCAAGAAGGATCAACTCGGCGAAGGGCTCGGCAGCTTCGTGCGGGAGAATTTCCTCTCGCCGGACGTCATCGAGACCAAGCTGCGCGACGCGGATGTGGCCGGCCGGTTGGGCAAGTGGCTGTCGGACCCCGACCACGCCGCCCGGGTGGCCGCGGAGGCCGCCACCGTCTTGCGAGTTGTTGTGGAATTGCTCAACGACGACGACATCCAGCAGGTCATCGACCGCATGATCGTCAAGCGCATCGCCGAGCCGCAGTGGGGTCCGCCGACTGGAAGGCTGCTGGCGAGTCTGCTCGCCGAGAATCGTCAGGAAGCTCTCATCCAGCTGCTGTGCGACAGGGCGTTCGAATGGTCGCTCAACGCGGGCGAGACGATTGAGCGGGTGGTGACTCGGGATTCGCCGAGTTGGTCGCCGCATTTCGTCGATCTGCTGGTCGGCGACCGGATCCATCGCGAACTGATGGACTTCACCGACAAAGTGCGGCGTAACCCCAACCACGAACTGCGACTGTCCGCGACGCGATTCCTCTTCGAGTTCGCCGATGATCTGCAGAACGACGACGCAACTATCGCGCGAGCCGAATCGGTCAAGGAGCAATTGATGGCCCGCGACGAGGTGACTCGCGCGGCTGAGGCGGCGTGGAAGACGCTTAAACGGTTGGTGCTTGAGGGCGTTGATGACCCGGCGAGTGCGTTGCGGACACGCGTCGCGGACTCGGTCGTACGGATCGGCGAATCGCTGCGCGACGATGTCGAACTGCGCGACAAGGTGGACAACTGGATCGTGCGGGGGGCCCAGCATCTAGTTGCTCAGTACGGCGCCGAGATCACCACGATCATCACCGACACCATCGAACGATGGGACGCCGATGAGGCCAGTCGGCGCATCGAATTACACGTCGGCCGGGACCTGCAATTCATCCGGATCAACGGCACCGTAGTGGGTGCTCTGGCGGGTCTAGTGATCTACACAGTGGCGCAAATCATATTCTGACCTGCGCTTGCAAATGCATGCATGTGCTTGCAATAGTTAGCACTCGGGCGTACGGTGGTTTTAGTACCGGCCAGTAACCTCGGCCAGTCACCCCGGAACGCAGAGGAGGCACCAATGCAGCAAGACGCAGATCTTGCCACCGTTGTGAGCACCGCTGCGCAAGATATCGGGGGCTTCATTCGGGCCCAGCGAGAAGCCGCTCACGTTTCAATGCGCCAGTTGGCTGTCAAGGCCGGCGTCAGCAATCCCTATCTCAGCCAGATCGAACGAGGCATGCGTAAGCCCTCGGCGGGTGTTCTGAGCCAGATCGCCAAGGCGTTGACGATGTCCGCAGAGGTGCTCTATGTCCAGGCTGGAATTCTGGAACCCGGGCAGGTCGGCGCCATACGGGACGCCATCATCGCCGATACGACGATCACCGAGCAGCAGAAGCAGGTTCTGCTGGACATGTACACCACCTTCTGCAGGGAGAACGAAGCCTGCAGGGAGATCGAAGCTCCATGTGAGGAGTCAGCGCCTGCCTAACGACTTATCCATCAACCAACATCTCTCGTCAAACCTGAAAGGAGCCATTGAAATGGCAGAAAATCCGAATATCGAAGATCTGAAAGCTCCGTTGCTGGCCGCGGTTGGTGCGGCTGACCTGGCCCTGGCCACGGTCAACGAAATCCTGATCACCCTGCGCGAGCGGGCTGAGGATGCTCGTTCCGAGGCGACCACGCGCGTCGAAGAGCGGCGTGCGCGTCTCACCAAGCTGCAGGAGAACCTGCCCGCCCGGGCCGAGGAGATCCGCGACAAGCTCTCCTCTGATGAACTGCGCAAGGCGGCCGAAGGCTATGTGGAGGCCGCGACCGCGACCTACAACACCTTGGTCGAGCGTGGCGAGGCCGCCCTGGTGCGCCTTCGTAGCCAGCCTGAGTTCAAGGAAGCCGCGGCGCGTGCCGAGGGTTACGTCGACCAAGCGGTCGAGCTGACCCAGGAAGCGTTGGGCAACGTCTCCTCACAGACCCGCGCGGTCGGCGAGCGTGCCGCCAAGCTGGTCGGTGTTGATCTGCCGGCCCCGGCCAAGACGGCTGCTGCCAAGAAGGCTCCGGCCAAGAAGGCCCCGGCCGCCAAGAAGGCTCCGGTGAAGGCTGCCGTCAAGAAGGCCCCGGCCAAGAAGGCTCCGGTCAAGGCTGCCGTCAAGAAGGCCCCGGCCAAGAAGGTCACCCAGAAGTAATAACTACCTAGTTCGACGATCGAGACGACACCCGCTTACTCTTGTGGCTGTGATGCTGCAAGGGCTGGCGGGTGTCGTTCTTGATGTCGTCATCTGGGCTGTTATTGCCACCGCGGTGTATGCCTTTGTTCATGCCGCGATTCAGCGTCCGGATGCCTATACCGCCGCTGACAAGCTGACTAAGCCCGTCTGGTTGCTCATCCTCGGTATCAGCATCGTGCTGGCATATCCACTGGAGATAATGGGTCCGGTGATAGCCGCCTGTGCTTCTGGCGTTTATTTGGTCGACGTTCGACCCAAGCTCCTTGAGATTCAAGGGAAATCGCGCTGATCGGCCGTGGCCTGACGGTTGGCCTGCTGGTTGCGCTGTCCACCCTGATCGCAGGGGCGGCGCCCGCCGCGGCGGACCCTGCTCCAACCCCGCCGTTCGTCGATCACACTCAATGGGCGACGTACGGCAATCTCACCAGCCTGCGCGTCTATCCGACGGCGTCAGGCCGGGAAGCTGCCGGTCAGCTGGGTAAGTCGCAGGCGCAGATCGATGAAGCGTGGAACGAGGTGCTCAAACTCGCGCCCGACGCGAACACAGCCGGTATGCGTGCCCAATTCGTCTGTCACTGGCGGTTGGCCGAGTTCGCCGAGCCCGGCAAGGCCAGCTGGAACCTGGAGCCATGGCGTCCGACCGTTGACGCGAACACGATGATCCTCGCCGGCTGCAATCCAGGCGGTTCTGAAGAACCGTTTTAGGCGGATCAGATGCCCGCGAAGCAGGCGTCTTGTTGTCCGGTCGGAATCGTCGCGTCGCGGGTGATGAACTTCGCCGTCACCCCGTCATCTGTGATCTGCACGCTGTCGGCATGAATGCCCATCGGCAGGTTCTTGGTCAACGCGGTGGTGAAGGTGTCGAGTGCGGGCTGAATGGCTTCCTTCGGCAGCGTCATACCGAGGCCGCTGAGTTTGAGCACCTTAAGTTCGAGGCCGCCGTCGGTAACCTGCGGCTTGGCAGTCACGCTGCCCAAGGCACCCTGCAGTTGGATGGTGCCGTCCGAAGGTGTGGTGGTGACTTTGTTGACCAGTCCGCCCAGGAACGGGATAACATCCGCGACGGTCTGCTTAATGCCGTCTGACGACCAGGTGACGACCGCGTCCAAAGCCCCCATGGTGCCTTCGGAATTGGCGGTCTTCTGCAGCCGGATGTCGTCCATCTGCAGATCGAGCTTCATGCCCTTGGCTTCGCGGATCTGGTTGCCCGCGGTCTGGACCGAGATGCTGCTGAAATCGCTGGAAACGAGCTGCCACAACAGTGGCCGCATGCCGAACGAGACGCTGGTCTTGTCCTGGACCACACACTCCACAGCGCTGGCCACCACCGAATTGGCGCGATGCCGGGCGTAAAGCTCGCCGCCGAGCAGGCCCGCGACCGCAAGGGCGACCACGATAACCAGAACGAGGATCATCGACATCGGGTCGCGCACGAATCCGAACCGAGACCGCTCCGGCTCGGCTGGTGGGCTAGGCGGCTGGGTCCCCCCCGCAATTGGGGGGCTCGTGGGTGTGACCGGCTGCGGGATCGCCTGGGTGGGCGGAATGGGCAACCCCATGACCGTCGGGTCGCCTGGTCCGAGCGGAGGAATCGGACCCTGCGGCGGATGCGTCACCTGGGCGATTCTGCCTTATTGATCTGAGCGAATGGTGAGCGGTTACGCAGCACGGCAACTGTGTCGCGCGCTGCGGCCACGCGAGGGATGTCGATATCGGCGATGACCAGTTGTGGTTCGGCGCCGGCCCAGGCGACCATCTCGCCCAACGGCGACGCCACCAGGCTGCCGCCTACGCCGGTCGGGGCGTTGGAGGCGGTGGCCAGTTTGTCACCGGGGTAACCCTGCCCGGCGGCGGCGATGAAGCAGGTCGAATCCAGCGCCCGGGCACGGGCCAACAATGTCCACTGGTCGAGCTTTCCCGGCCCGGCACCCCACGACGCGCTGACTGTGATCACCGAGGCGCCGCGATCGGCCAGCTCGGTATACAGCGCGGGAAAGCGGATGTCGTAGCACAGGGTTACCCCAACCCCGACGCCATCGACGGTGATGACCAACGGCTGATGGCCGGGCGCAACAGTTTCCGATTCGCGGAAACCGAACGCGTCGTAGAGATGGATCTTGTCGTAATGGGCGTCGACACCGCGCCCGGTGGCGATCATCGTGTTGGTGACTCGATTGTCACCAGTCGGCGTGAACATCCCGGCGAGGACTGTGATCCCGGCGTGCGCAGCGATTGCGCGGACCCCGTCGGCCCACGGCCCGTCAACCGATTCGGCGATGGGTGCCAGCGGCACTCCTAAGCGGCACATCGTGGCCTCCGGGAACACGACCAGTGCAGCGCCCGCGTCGGCTGCGCACGTGGTGTAGTCCTCGACTTGTTTCAGATTCTCCGCGGGGTCGGTATCTGACAGGATCTGTGCCAGGGCAATCCGCATGACGTTCAGCCTAGTTCTGGCAGCCTAGTTCTGGCGCAACCGATGCCCAAGGCATCGTGAGCACCGCGTCGCGGAGGCTGCGGCGTTGAGGTGTGATCGGCACGCCTTCGGCGTGCAACCCCGCCAGCATCGCTTGCCAGCGTGCCCGCGGGCCGAACACCGACTGTCCGGCCGCCGAAGCCCAGGCCCGGTCGGCTGCGGTCAGCAGCCGGTGGATGGGCTGGCCCGGAACATTGTGGTGGATAAGGACTTTGGGAAGTCGTTCGGCAAGATCTGAGGGCTGTTCGATATGCCGGGGATCGCATGCCAGGGTTAGGCTGACTGGTCCGTCGCCGTTCAGAAGCACCCAGCAGCAGAGCCGGCCCAATTCGTCGCAGGTGCCGTCGAGGATCAGCCCACCTGGCGCCAGCTGGGATTGCATGACGTGCCACGCGTCGGCCACGGCTTCTTCGGGATACTGGCGCAGCACGTTGAAGGCTCGCACCAGGATTGGACGTAGTCCGGCGAGTTCGAAACCGCCGTGCCGGAACTCAACTGAGCCACCGTTGGCCTCGCTACCTTCAGCCGTTCGGGCCACATCCACCCGCTCCGGATCGATCTCCAGTCCGACCACTCGAACGTCGGTCCGTACTGTGCGCAACCGGTGAGCCAACTCCAGCGTGGTGACCGGCACACGTCCATAACCGAGGTCGACCACCACCGGATCGGCCGCGTTCAGGATCGCGTCCCGAACCCGTGGGGTGTGCACCAGAAACCGGTCGGCGCGACGCAACCGATTCACGCCGGTGGTTCCCCGCGTCGGAATGCCCAGGGGCTTCTGAATGCCCGCGGGCTTTGGCGATGACGCTCTAGAAATGGTCGGCGATCCAGATTGTGGTGAAATCGCGCTCGGCGTCGAACAGGGTGCGCAACCCGTTGAGCAGCATGTCTTCGATCTTGCCGCCCACGAGTGGGACGTTGACCTTGCAGTCCGTGCTCAGCCTGATCTCGCTGCCGGTGGCGGTTTCAGCGATGACGTACGTTCCGCCGAGTTTCAGTGGCGCGGCAGGCACGTTCACGACGTATTGTCCGGTGCCGACATTGGCCGCCGGATCGAACGGGTCGAAGTGTTGCGCGCGGGTGACAGCCAATTTCTTCGGAACGAGTGCGGCGACGAAGGGCGGGAGACCGTCACGATCCATGGCGTGGGTGAACACAACGTCGGTGCCGCCGTCGCCCGACGAGAATTCGGTCAGCTCTGTAGGTGCGTTCTCCAGATGGACTTTCATCAGATCGTGCCAGTACTCGTGGCTGGTCATGCTCTGGTAGACGGTCGCGACGGACTCGTCGATTGCGATGGCGTACTCCATCCGGCTGGCCATGGGGCCAACGGTACCGTTAGCGGGCGTGGCAACCTCGCAGGTGTTCGGCGGTGCGGCAGTGGCCGAAAACGTGCCACTTGCGACGCTCACTACGCTGCGAGTCGGCCCCCTCGCGCGCCGGGTCATCACCTGCTCCACCACCGATCAGATCGTCGCGGCCGTTGGTGATCTAGACCAGTCGCCTGCCGGCCCGGTTCTGGTGCTCGCCGGTGGTTCCAACGTGGTGGTCGCCGATGAGTTGACTGACTTGACAGTGGTCCTGCTCGCGACGACCGGCATCAGCATCGACGGGTCGGTGCTGCGCGCCGAGGCGGGCGCAGTCTGGCAGGACGTGGTGGATTGCGCGGTGTCGGCGAATCTCGGTGGTTTGGAATGCCTTTCGGGGATTCCCGGCTCGGCGGGCGCGACGCCGGTGCAGAACGTCGGCGCCTACGGGGTGGAGGTGGCGGACATGTTGACTAGGGTTCGGTTGCTCGACCGCCGCACCGGCGAGGTGCGCTGGATCCCGTCCGCCGATCTTGGTTTCGGCTACCGGCACAGCCGCTTGAAGAACGTCTCTGATGCGATCGTGCTCGAGGTTGAGTTCGCATTGGACCCCACTGGGCGCTCGGCCCCGATCCGATACGGAGAGCTGGCCGCAACTCTGGGAGTCCAGATTGGTGAACGTGCTGATCCTGCTGCGGTGAGCGCGGCGGTGCTGTCATTGCGCGCCCAGAAGGGCATGGTGCTCAATCCCGACGATCCCGACACCTGGAGCGTGGGGTCGTTCTTCACCAATCCGGTGGTGACCGAAGACCAGTTCCAGCTGCTGCAAGCCCAACACGCGGCCGGCCCGGTGCCGCACTACCCGGCGCCCGATGGCGTGAAACTGGCAGCTGGTTGGCTAGTCGAACAGGCAGGCTTCGGCAAGGGCTATCCCGGACTGGAATCGGCGCGATGCCGGCTGTCCACCAAACACGCGCTGGCTCTGACCAACCGGGGTGGTGCTAGTAGCGCCGATGTTCTGGAGCTTGCGCGAACGGTGCGAGACGGTGTGCATCGGAGTTTCGGCATCATCCTGTTGCCCGAGCCTGTACTGGTCGGCTGCGTTTTATAGCGATCTCGCCTATCTTGGATCGACGTGGGTCCAGCGCATCGCAAGCTGCAGGTAAGTCGCCGCCAGGCTATGGCGGCGCTGGCTTTTGGTGTGGTCGCTCCCACTGCGCTGGCCGCCTGCACGGGTGGTTCGGGCAATAAGTCCGGGACGTCGGGGCCACCGCCTAAACCGGTCCTGACCTTCAGCCCGGACAACGCCGCTACCAAGGTCGTTCCCACCGTTCCGGTCAGCCTGCAGGTCAGTAACGGCTGGCTGCAGCAGGTCACGCTGGCCAACCAGCAGGGCAAAGCTGTGGCCGGTGCCCTGAATCGTGACCGGACCGCGTTCACCACCACAGAACCGCTGGGCTACGGCACCGTCTACACGTGGGGTGGCTCGGTGGTCGGCCGAGACGGGCAGGCCGTGCCGATCACGGCGTCATTCACCACGGTCGACCCGACCAAGCAGGTGATGGGCCAGTTTCAGTTGTCCGATGGGCAGACCGTGGGCATTGCCGTTCCGGTCATCCTGCAGTTCGATGCCCCGATCAGCGACAAGGCAACGGTAGAGCGGGCACTGACCGTCACCACGGATCCCCCGACTGAGGGGAGTTGGGCCTGGCTGCCCGATGAGGCTCAGGGCGCGCGGGTGCACTGGCGGACCAAGGAGTACTTCCAGCCGGGAACCAAGGTGCACGTCGATGCCCGACTGTACGGGGTCACGTTCGGCGACGGTGCCTATGGCTCAACGGATTCGACCCTGGACTTCACCATCGGGAGGAGCCAGATCGTCAAGGCCGATGCGACCTCACATCGCATCCAGGTGGTCACCGACGGCGGCGTAACCATGGACTTCCCGTGCAGCTACGGCGAGGCGGATCAGCCACGGAATGTGACACGCAGCGGCACTCACGTCGTCACCGAGAAGTACTCGGATTTCTACATGTCCAACCCTGCTGCCGGTTACAACAACGTCCACGAGCGTTGGGCCGTAAGGATTTCCAACAACGGTGAGTTCATCCACGCCAACCCGGCGAGTTCGGGCGCACAGGGCAACACCAATGTGACGAACGGTTGCATCAACCTGTCGACGGGCGATGCCGAGCAGTACTACTACACCGCGATCTACGGTGACCCTGTCGAGGTCACCGGTACCTCGATCCAGCTGTCCTACGCCGACGGCGATATCTGGGATTGGGCGGTGGGCTGGGACGAGTGGAAATCCATGTCGGCGATCACCGACGCACCGCCGCCGACGAACATTCCCAGCACGGCACCCGCGACACCCACCGATGCCCCGACGCTGTCGGGCACGCCGACGCCGACCCCCACATCGACGCCGGCCCCGACATCGGCTCCCGCTAGACCCGGCGGTTGAACCGGCTGGCGCTGGCCTGATCTCGGGGCCGGAGTTGAATCTGGTCCAGGTTCACATGCGACGGGCGGGAGGCGACGAATCCGATGACCTCCGCGACATCGGTTGCCGTCAACGGCGTGATACCGGCGTAGACGGCCTCTGCGCGCTGCTCGTCGCCACCGAACCGGACCAGGGCGAACTCGGTCTGGACGGCTCCCGGGGCGATCTCCGTAAGCCGGACCGGTTTACCCAACAACTCGCCGCGCAACGTGCGGTGTAAGGCGCCTTGGGCGTGTTTGGCCGCGGTGTAACCGCTGCCGCCGTCATAGACCTCCAACGCGGCAATCGAGGTGACGGTGACGATGAGGCCGTCGCCGGACTCGATCAGTTTGGGCAGCAGGGCGCGGGTGACGCGCAGCGTGCCCAGCACGTTGGTCTCCCACATCCAGCGCCAATCCTCGAGATTGGCCTCGGCCACCGACGCCAGCCCTTTGGCCCCGCCGGCATTGTTGACCAGGACGTCGACCCGGGGCAGAGCTGCGGCCAGCGCCTCGATTGACGCATCGTCGGTGACATCGGCCGCGATCGCCGTGCCGTCGATCTCATCGGCCAGCCGCGTGAGGCGTTCCGCCCGCCGCGCTACCACGATCACGTGGTAGCCCTGAGCGGCAAGAGTTCGTGCCGCGGCCTCCCCGATTCCGGAGCTCGCGCCGGTCACCACGGCGACCCGGGAATGCGCGTCTGGGGTACTCACCGGGACAACTCTAATAAGCAGCCGCGCCGGGGTGTAAAGAGGCGTCGTGAGATGGTGACATGATCTACGCCGAGGGTCCGGATACGATAATCAAGGAGCAAACATGTTGCGTCTGGTTGACTTCCGCCGGAATATCTACAGCCAAAACGGTGAAGATGGCGTTATCGCCGAGATATTCCGACGCCTTCCCGCATCTGTTCCCCGCTGGTACACCGAATTCGGGGCGTGGGATGGCCGATTCGGATCCAACTGTTATGCCCTCGCTCTAGAGGGTTGGCAGGGCGTAATGATTGAAGGAGACACAACTCGCTTCGGACGGTTGGAGCGCACCGCTAGACGTTTTGCAGGTCGGATGGTTGCTGTCTCCGCATTCGTCGAGTCGGGAAAGCACCTGGAGCAGATTCTCGAGTCCGCCAACGTGCCAAGGGATTTTGGACTTTTGTCCATTGATATCGACTCATTTGACTTCGACATTCTCAAGGGGATGGATCAATATCGTCCGGCCGTGATAATCATTGAAATCGATTCAAGCATTCCGCCGGGAATCCTTCAGGTCTGGGATGGAGTAACGAAGCGCACCACTTCTTTCACGTCGATGGTTGAACTGGGCATATCAAAAGGGTATCTACCCGTCTGTCACACGGGCAACGTGATCTTTGTCCGGAATGACCTCGTTGAATATTTGGGTGAAAGCATTCCGGAACCAGATGACCTATTCATTCGAGATTGGATCAACCCGACGCGTATGCAGGTATTTCGCCGGAAGCTTCGAGGGTTTACTCCGCAGCGCGCACTCGGGAAAGCCGAAGACGTCTTCGCTAATTTAACTCAAAGAGGTTGACCGTACGACGAATGGGGGCAGCGGGTCCGCCGTCGGACTCGGGGACTGTCGAATAACTCGGTGGGCTCGGGTGTAAACATGAGGGCGTGCGTCATGCCCCGGATTCGAGTATTGCGACGCCTGGGCGCGTAGCCAACGGAACAGCCGTGCCTGGGCGTGTCGCGGTGCTGTCGGTGCACACGTCTCCCTTGGCTCAACCGGGTACCGGTGACGCCGGCGGAATGAACGTCTACGTGCTGCAGACCGCTTTGCATCTGGCGCGACGCGGGGTCGAGGTGGAGATCTTCACCCGCGCGACGTCATCGACCGACCCGCCAGTGGTGCCGGTGGCACCCGGGGTTCGGGTGCGCAACGTGGTCGCGGGTCCGTTTGAAGGTCTTGATAAGAACGATCTGCCGACACAGTTGTGCGCGTTCACCGCCAACGTCTTGCGCGCTGAGGCGGCTCAGGAGCAGGGCTATTACGACATCGTCCACTCCCATTACTGGCTGTCCGGTCAGGTCGGTTGGCTTGCCCGCGATCGCTGGGCAGTGCCACTCGTGCACACAGCGCACACCCTGGCCGCGGTAAAGAACGCTGCGCTGGCAGTCGGAGATGCGCCGGAACCACCGCTGCGCGCAGTCGGCGAACAGCAGGTGGTGGATGAAGCCGATCGGCTCATCGTGAATACTGAAGATGAAGCGCACCAACTGGTTTCGCTGCATCGAGCAGATCCGGCGCGGATCGACGTCGTGCATCCCGGAGTCGATTTGGAGGCTTTCACTCCAGGGGATCGGCAGTTGGCCCGGACGCGGTTGGGGCTGGGCGCGTCCGAACGGATCATCGCGTTCGTCGGGCGTATTCAGCCGCTCAAGGCTCCCGAAGTGCTGCTGCACGCCGCAGCACAACTTCCCGGTGTTCGGGTCGTGATTGCGGGTGGGCCTTCCGGCAGTGGATTGGCTACGCCAGACGCATTGGTTGGTCTGACAGCCGAATTGGGGATCAGCGACCGCGTCACGTTCCTGCCACCGCAGACGCGCGAGGAGTTGGTGAACCTCTATCGCGCGGCGGATCTGGTTGCGGTGCCCAGCTATTCCGAGTCATTCGGACTTGTGGCGGTGGAAGCCCAGGCCTGCGGCACGCCAGTGGTGGCGGCGGCCGTCGGTGGGCTGCCGGTCGCTGTGGCCGACGGCAAGAGTGGCTCACTGGTGGATGGTCACGATGCGGGGCAGTGGGCAGCGGCCATCGCCGCTCTGCTGCAGCATGCCGAACGAGACCCGGACACGTTGCGGGGCAATGCGCTGGCCCAGGCCCGGCGGTTCTCCTGGGACAGCACCGTTGACGCGTTGTTAGCCAGCTATGGCCGGGCCATCACCGACTATGGCGGCCAGCATCGCAGTTCAGGAACAGATTTGGCGGCGCGCCGCACTGGTCGTCGGTGGGCGGTGCGGCGGGGTGTGCGTGCGTGAGCATTCAGCGGCTCATCGAGGACAGTCTTAACGAAAGCGGGCTGGTTTACACCCGCCACGAGGGTGTCAAGGGCGGATTGCCGGGGCTGATCGTCGAGCTGCCCGGTGAACGCAAGCTCAAGACCAACATCATCTTGAGCATCGGTGAGCATTCCGTGCGGGTGGAGGCATTCGTCTGCCGCAAACCCGACGAGAACTTTGAGGGCGTGTACCGCTTCCTACTCAAACGCAACCGCCGGCTCTATGGCGTCGCCTACACGCTGGACAACGTTGGGGACATCTACCTGGTTGGCCGGATGGCTCTCGACGCCGTCAGCGCCGACGAGATCGATCGGGTCCTGGGTCAGGTCCTGGAGGCCGTCGACAATGACTTCAACACGCTGCTGGAACTCGGCTTCAAGTCGTCGATTCAGAAGGAGTGGGCATGGCGGGTGTCGCGGGGGGAGTCGCTCAAGAACCTGCAAGCCTTCGAGCACCTGATCGAGGAGAACATGTAAGAGCCTGGGGCGCATGAGAGACTCGGGACATGGGTGATTCGACGCTGATCCTGCTTCGGCACGGTGAGAGCCAATGGAATGCGCTGAACCAGTTCACCGGCTGGGTGGACGTGGATCTCACCGATAGGGGCCGAGCCGAGGCGCTGCGGGCCGGTGAGTTGATCGCGGCACAGGACCGGCAGCCGGACGTTCTGTACACGTCGTTGTTGCGGCGCGCGATCACCACGGCGCACATGGCTCTCGATGTCGCCGATCGGCTGTGGATCCCGGTGTACCGCGACTGGCGACTGAACGAGCGCCACTACGGCGCGCTGCAGGGGCTGGATAAGGCGGCGACGAAGGCCAAGTACGGCGACGAGCAATTCATGAAGTGGCGCCGTAGCTATGACACCCCGCCACCGCCGATCGAGAAGGGCAGCGAGTACAGCCAGGACGCTGATCCGCGGTACGCCGACATCGGCGGCGGTCCGCTCACCGAATGCCTCGCCGATGTCGTCGCCCGATTCGTCCCGTACTACGAACAGACCATCGTGCCGGACTTGAAGGCGGGTAAGACCGTGCTGATCGCGGCGCACGGAAATTCGCTACGTGCGCTGGTGAAGTATCTGGACGGCATGTCTGACGAGGACGTTGTCGGCCTCAACATCCCGACCGGGATTCCCCTGCGCTACGACCTGGATGCCGATCTCAAGCCGATTGTGGCGGGCGGCACCTACCTTGATCCCGAGGCTGCAGCCGCCGGTGCCGCAGCGGTGGCGAATCAAGGTGCCAAATAAGCACCGATCCTGCGGGGCTTGGCAAACGGCGGGTTAACGGTGGCGGAATACCCGCCCCGGAATGTGTGACGTGCCCCGAAATGGCCGCACGCTGCTGGGATGACGTTCACCTAATGCGTACGCTTTTCGTGTGAGTGTCGTCTCGGTGGCAATATCGGTCACCGTCGCCGCGCTAGTGGCGCTCGCGGTCGGGCTCATTATCGGCGCGGTGTTCATTCCGCGAATCCAGGAACGCAAACGACGCCGGACAGTCACGGAAGCCGGCGTCACCGTATCGCAGATGTTGCAGCACGTGGTGTCGCTGGCGCCGGTGGGGTTGGTCGTGGTGGACAACATGCGCGACGTGGTGTTCATCAACGATCGGGCGACCGAACTCGGACTGGTGCGCGGCCGGTTGCTCGACGAGCGGGCCTGGAAAGCGGCTCAGCACACGCTGGCCACCGGTGAGGACGCCGACGTCGACCTGTCGCCCCCGCCGCGCGCGACCACCGGCCGATCCGGCGTGGCAGTGCGCGGACACGTCCGCCTGCTGACGCCCGCAGATCCTCGGTTCGCCGTCATCTATCTCGACGATCAGTCGGAACTGGCTCGTATGGAAGCGAGTCGCCGCGACTTCGTCGCCAATGTCGGTCACGAGCTGAAGACACCTGTCGGAGCGATGGGGGTGCTCGCGGAGGCATTGCTGGAGAGCGCCGACGACCCGGGGACGGTGCGCCGATTCGGGGAGATGATGCTCACCGAGTCGCATCGCCTGGCCAACATGGTCGGCGAGTTGATTGAGCTGTCCCGGTTGCAGGGTGCGGCACGGCTCCCAGACCTTGAAGACGTCGACGTGGATACCGTTGTGAACGAAGCGATTTCGCGCCACAAGGTGGCCGCGGACAATGCCGACATCGTTGTCACCACCGACGTTCCCAGCGGATTCCGGGTGCACGGTGACCAGTCGCTATTGGTGACTGCACTGGCCAACCTCATCTCCAATGCCATCGCCTATTCACCCAACGGATCGAAGGTGTCGATCAGCCGCCGGCACCGCGGCGACACGGTCGAGATCGCCGTCACCGACCGCGGGATCGGCATTGCCCGGGCCGACCAGGAGCGGGTGTTCGAGCGGTTCTTCCGGGTGGACAAGGCGCGCTCGCGGGCGACCGGCGGCACCGGACTGGGCCTTGCCATCGTCAAACACGTTGCCGCCAACCACAACGGCAGCATTCGGTTGTGGAGCCAGCCGGGCACCGGATCGACGTTCACCCTGTGCATTCCCGACTATCCGGACACCGATGAGGATGACCCCGCCGATCGAGCGGCACCCGAGGAGGAGGCACGCTAATGACGAATGTGTTGATCGTGGAAGACGAGGAATCCCTGGCCGATCCACTGGCTTTTCTGTTGCGCAAGGAAGGATTTGAGGCCACGGTGGTCGGTGACGGGCCGGCTGCGCTGGCCGAGTTCGACCGGGCCGGTGCCGACATCGTGCTGCTCGATCTGATGTTGCCGGGTATGACCGGCACCGATGTGTGCAAGCAGCTTCGTGCGCGCTCCAGCGTTCCGGTCATCATGGTCACTGCGCGTGACAGCGAGATTGACAAGGTGGTGGGGCTGGAACTCGGGGCAGATGACTACGTCACCAAGCCTTACTCGGCGCGCGAGTTGATCGCCCGGATCAGGGCGGTGCTGCGGCGTGGAACGGAGAACGAAGATTCTGCGATTGGCGACGGTGTTCTCGAGGCGGGCCCGGTCCGAATGGATGTCGAACGCCACGTGGTCAGCGTCAATGGTGGACCGATCACATTGCCGCTCAAAGAATTTGACCTTCTCGAATATCTCATGCGCAACAGCGGCCGGGTGCTGACCCGCGGTCAGTTGATCGATCGGGTGTGGGGCGCTGACTACGTCGGCGATACCAAGACTTTGGACGTGCATGTGAAGCGGTTGCGTTCCAAAATCGAAGCAGACCCGGCGAATCCGGTGCTCCTGGTGACGGTGCGGGGGTTGGGCTACAAGCTGGAGGGCTGATCACCGCGCCCCGAGATTGACACCACGCAGAGGGTTACTCGTACTTCTGCTGCGAATTGTCGGTTTGGGCGAAATGGAAATGTCAGTAGGCGCCAGCGCCGCGCAACACCGTCTTGATCGTCTTGGCGATGATGAGCAGCTCCTGCGCGGGTGACCAGTTCTCCACGTAGCTCAGATCCATCCGAACGGCTTCCTCGATTCGCAGATCCGAGCGTCCGCTCACTTGCCAGAGCCCGGTCAGACCCGGCTTGACGCTGAGTCGCCGACGGAAGAGATCGTCGTATGAGTCGACCTCGCGGCGAACCTGGGGACGGGGGCCCACGACGCTCATATCGCCGAGCAGCACGTTGAAAAACTGCGGCAGTTCGTCGATGCTGAATTTCCGCAGGATCCGCCCGATCGGAGTGATCCGCGGGTCATCCTTCAGCTTAAAGAAGATCGGGTTGCCGCCGTCGGCGGTGATCAGCTGCGTCACATGGCGATCGGCATCCCGATACATGCTGCGGAACTTGAACATCTTGAAAGTGGCGCCATTGAGGCCGATCCGCTCCGATGCGTACAAGACCGGGCCCGGGCTGGACACCTTCACCGCGACCGCGGCCAGGATCATCACCGGGGCCGAGATCAGGAGCGCCACGATGGTGAAGGCAAGGTCGAACGTGTACTTGGCCAGCGTGTTGGCCCGACTGTATTGAGGTTTGGCGACTTCCAGCATCGCCATCCCGGCGACGGTGCGGCTCTGCAGACGCTCATCGGCGACGTCGACCAGCCCGGGAGAGACCATCAGGTCCACGCCGAGTGCGTCCAGCTCCCACATCAGCCGACGAATCTCGATCGGCTTCAGGTGGTCGGTGGTTGCCATCGCGACGGTGTGAACACCGGTCTGACGCGCGGCGCCGACGATTGCTTCATCGATGCCGACAATCGGAATGTGTTTGCCTTCAACGTGAATCGAATCGGCGCCCGGAATTGGTCCGGTAGGTGTGCAAATTCCAACGACTCGGTAACCACCTTCGGGGTCCGTGGCGAACATGGTGGCAATGTCTTGCGCCACCTGTTGGGTGCCGACTACCAGAACGGATGTCGGATCCACTGTGCGTCGTTTGGCGGCTGCAATTCGACGCCAATAGCTCCGGCTGGCAATCAGTCCGACAACGCCCAGCGGCAGAGCGATCGCCAAATAGCCTCGGGGAACGTTGATGTGAAACACCAGGGCTGAGATGGCCAGCAGACCGAAAAGCTGAAGGGTGGCCAGCGCGATGATGGCGTACTCGTCGACACCCCGGCTTACTCCCGTGCCGATCATCCGGCGGGAGCGACTACCGCTGGCCCCCAGGAACGCCATCCACAGCACGGCCAGGACGCCGCCGATGGCGGCGTAGCCGGCTGTCGCAGGGGTGAGGTGACTGGCTACGTCAAAGACGTAACTGGCAGTTACCGCACAGCACACGACAATCCCGTCACTGACGAGAAGTCGCCGGGCGTTGCTCGAGTGTTCGACCTCGCTGCGTGAGCGTGAGAGGCCAGACAGAGGTGCTTCGAAGCCGAGTTCGCCCGGGTCGCGCGCTATCTCTACGGTCACAGAAAGGCTCCTCCGTTAAGAGGGCGGGCTCGTCTTTCCCGCAGGTCGGCTCAGCCTAAATTTGCTATGTCACCTGGAGATAACTTGCTGCGGTCAACTCGGCAACGACGTGAACGGCCTGTCAGGTCAACCGCTTTCTACCGGGGGCGGGGCGTCGCTGGCGCCCTTGCGGCGCCGGCGCAGCAGCGCGCCGGCAACGCCGGCGATCAGCAGAACAGCGGCGCCCGCGCCCATGCCGATCCATAGTTTGGTGTTGCCGGCCTTGTCCTGCGCTAGCGCAGGATTGTCGCTGCGGATAGTCAGATTGGTTGGCGTGCCTGTTCCGCCGGCAGCCAGAACGTCACCGGTCAACTGCTTCCAGCCGCCGGACAATCCGTCGATGTAGTCGGGAAGCGGATTGACCAAGTTCCACGTGTCTGTCGTCGTGATCAGCAGCACTGTGCGGTTGCGGGGTGTATCGGCGAATACCTGAATCGAGCCGAGGCCCCCCACGATGTCGGCACGAAGTTGGGTGGGCAGATCGACATTGATCGAGGAGCCTTCGCCGGCAACTGGTGGGTTCAGCAGAGTCTTCTTCAAGGTCGCTGAATTGGCCACGATCAGTGCGCTCAAAGGGGATTCGGCTGCAGATTTGATATCGACAACCCGGGGCGTCAGCGGTGCGCTCGTCTCCCGGGCGATGCTGACGATGACACGGGTTGCGTAGCTCAGCTGGTCCGGGCTACTGCCGTCTATCCCAACGATGAAGCCGGGACTGAATTCCGATGGCAGGGCACTGAAGCCCCCCGGCGCAGGTCCGCCGCGTTGCAGGGCGAGGGTCGATGCCGGGTCGACCTCGAAGGTCATCGGCGCGATGATGGGCGTGCACAGCATGCGGGGGGTGTAGGCGAGTGCGAAGTCCAAGCTGATCCGCTGGCCATCGGCGGGCAGAGTGAAATTCGTGTCCAACTTGCCGCTGGTGTCCAGAGCTGCGGTGTATAGCGCTTGACCGTCTGTACTGACCATGACCGTGGCCGCGTCATTTGTGGACACCGGGGTGTAGGTGGCAAGCAGGTGGACCTTCATGCTGGCGATCCGACTGGCGCCCAATTCGGCACGGTCGACTCCGACCGATAGGCCGCTGGGTCCCAGCACCTCGGCCCTGGCCTTAATGTTCAACTGCTCGAACGTAAATGTGTCGCCGCTCGGCAGGCGCCGTGATCCGGCCTGGTCAACCTTGGCGGAAGGATTCTGCACCAGGGACTGCAACTGGTTCACCACGAAAGACGCCTGGTTGCTGAGTTCGTCGTCGCGGCCGGACACCCGCAGATAGACCTCCGGTGCACCGGGATTCGTGACTGTCAGCCGGGCCGGGCCGCGTTCAACGATAATCGCGCGAGCCATGGGACCCGCCGGTGGCGGCGTAGCTCCGCGAGGCTGGCTCACAGTCGTGATCACGACCGGCTCTGGCTGGTAAGCCAATGCCAATGCCGATGCCAGAGTGAGCACCGCTTGTTGTTCACCTTTGTCTGCATCGGTGGGGGCATAGAGGGTGACCCGCTGCAGAAATCGCGGGAACATCGTCGCGATCGTCGTGGGTGGTGGCTCGGCGCCGGTGAAATCCGTGACCAGATCGGTGACATTCAATTGCACCTTCGGTCCGCAGAGCCCATCGGCTGCGTTGAACTGCCGCACCGTGAACGACAACCCGAACGACGTCGGGCCGAGACGTGCCCCGGAAAGATCAACGTCGAGCGGTATCGGGCCCAGTCCAGGTCCCATCGCGGGAAAGGGGATCGAGGCGAGGAACGTCCCCTTGGAGTCGTTGATCGCCAGGTTTCCGGGACCGAGGTTCACCGGGGGCTGAATCAATCCGCGCAGCCGAACCGGGGTCAATCCGGTCGGCAGTGGCACGTTGTAGTCCTGGTTCTGGTCGATGTAGGGGAAGTTGATCGACGAGGGCAGGCCCAGTGTCTTCCAGGGCAAGGTGACCAGGGATTTGGCGGTGTCGGGAACGTCGGTTGCGAATGGCTGAGCCTGCGCGTGGGGAGTCGCGAAGATCGCTGCGGCCATCAGCATTGGCACGATCAGCAGCCACGCGGCCACCGCCCGCGATAGTGCGGCGCGATTCATGAGCAGGTACATGCAGCCCTACTTTCACGTCAGTGGTGCATTGGGAAACCAACCCGTGCGCCTCGGCGCATTCTAGATCCCGTGCTGAAGTAGGCCATCTCGACGCGCCGTATTGCTGCGCTCGGTACGGGGAGCCATTCCCTTGATCGGGGATATTGAGGGGGTCATAATTCCTTTTACTTCAAGTACTTTCGCCTCTAAGTCGGTTTGTGGCCGCGCTCCCGCGGCAACCTTCAAACCCCGAATTCATTTGCGATTACGCCAGCGCAGCGCCGAACCCAATGATCACGACGTTATTTCATCACAAGGCTTTTGAGATTTTGTGACCTCGGTGTGACCGCCAAAACCGTTACTATCGCAGTCGCATTGCGATCATTGAGGACGGAGCGTCGCGAACTTGTCTGCCAACGTATCGAAGGCGTCGCCGTCAACCTTGACGGCGATCCAATCGTTGGAGACCCGTGCCTGGATCGCGAAGCTGCTCATCGGAGCAGCCATCGGTGCGACGATTGGTGCAATCTTCGGCGGCTTGTTCTTCAGTGCATTGCGGACGCAACAGACTGCTACCGCGTTCATCCGGCTGACCATGCCGATTGACCTTGGTGCGGTGGCCGGCGGCGCAGGCCAGGTCACCCCTGATACGTCAGAAGGTCCAGAGAAATACGTCGCGGGCGAAGTCGCCTACTTGTCCGGGGAAGGTTTCGCGCAAACCATCGGTAAAAAGTTGGGCAAGCCGGAGCCGGCTGTGTTCAAAGTGGCTCAGGAGAGTCGCTCCGCGATTGTCACCATCGGTAGCAGTGCCCCGACGGCAGACGAGGCGGTCAGAACAGTGCAGGCGGCACTCGATGTGTATGGGCAGCAACTGGCCCAGCGCGCCGATCAACACTTGCAGATAGTCCTCCCCACGCTGGATCAATGGCAGCAGGCGAACGCAAGCAACCCCCAGCGGATCGGCGACATCCAGCGACTGCGCGAGAGCGTGTTGATACAGGCCGCTCAGGCGAGCACCGTCGAGGTGGTCCAGCCGCCAACCCTCGATGACACGAGCAACCTGCGGTGGGTGATCGGGTTGATGCTCGGAGCGTGCGGGGGGAGCTCGTCGGTAGCACTGGTTCTGTTTGCCCGCCGGCGGCGCACCGGGCGCGGCTCCCTGGTCATGACGATGTCCGACGCCGTCGACGGTGTCCTGGTTCCCGAAGTTGATCTGGGGTCGCCGTTTGGGCGCCCCTGGGATGAAGAACAAAGCGCCCTGGCACGTACCTTGTACGCCCAGTGTCCGTCGCCTGCGTTGAGGCGGGTCATTGTTGTACTCGGCGTCTCGGAGGCGTCGGGCTCCGGCGTTGTTTCGTCGTTGCTCGGACACGCCGCTGCCGGACACGGCACGGTGGTCCTGGCCTCGGCCACCGATGACGCGCTGCCGGCGCCCGCAGAGCCTGACAAGCGGTCCACGCTAATCGTCGACGCTGGCGGTCTTGGCAAGGGCAAGTTGACGCCCGAAGCGCTCCGGCTGGCGACCGACATTGTTGTGGTGGCAAGGGTCGACGCCGACACCGGCATGCCCGCGGTCGCGGCGTGTTCGGCGGCCGCTGCAGCAGAGGCGCCCGTGATGGCCGCGTTCACTCACCGAACCTGGAAGCTGACGCAGTGGGCAAAACGTCAGCGGCAACCCGAGAGCGACTCCGGAAGCGACACCGGGGGTCGACACAGTGGGGGCCATTCCGGGGCGGAAACCAGTGCTGATGACGGAGACTCCACTGAGTCCGGCTGATGAGCCGGTGCGCGCCCGAACCTAGGAGGCGACGTGGCTGACAACAAACGTCTGTATGCCGCGGTTCAGGTTGTCGCCGGTCTGGCGCTGAACATCTTCCCGGCGATTTTCATCGCCGTCTACGCCCGCATCGCTCCCATTGATAGTCAAGGGTTTCTGGCGCTGTCGTTGGTCGTTGGCGTCTACATCGCCCAGTTGTTCAACGCGTTCATCGTCGAAGGCCGCCTGGCCACCCCGGGCGCAGACCACGATCTGTGCCTGCCGACCTGGGTGGCGGTGTTGAGCACTGTTTCGGTGGTGTTGTTGATGGTGGGCCCGACGGTCGCGTCGACCCCTGTCCTGATGATCAGCTCGATCGGGGTGATGTCGGGCCTGCTGATGTCCCGGACGATCGGTGTGGTCAACGGCCGGTGGAAGCACGAAGCCCTGGCCGCGACAGTGCTGATCGTCGCCGGTGGGGTGGCTTTGTTCCTGGCCCAACGGCACAACGGCCACTGCGTGCGGGTGCTTGCGGCGGGAGCCCTATTCGCGATCCTGAGCCGGTTCTGGCCGCGCACGCAGATCGGTGGCTGGGCGATGCCGCCTGATTTGCGACGGTCCAGTTGGGTCACCGCGGAGACGGCGGTCGTGGGCATCCCGCAGCCGGCGATCACCTCAATCGTTCTGGCCACCATCGGGCCCGCGGCCTCGGTTGCGTTCCGGGTCATCTCCACGGTGGCAGGTGCGCTTGAGCCGATCCTGTCCTATGGCAGATACCGGTTGCTTGCGCACGGCCATCGGGGCGAACTCAAGATGTTCGCGACCATATTCTTCGTCGGGCTGGCCGGGGTGATGGCTGCCGCATTCGGTGGATTGGGCTCCTTCGTCTTCGGTCCCGCGTGGTTCAACGTGGGCGTCGTAGCGTTGCTGTTGGCCTTCCTGTGGAAGATGTTGATGTTGGTGTCCACCGTCCCGTTCGCCGCGCTTCGCAAAGCTGGCGAGACGGCGCTGGTGTTCTGGATCCGTGGTGCAAGCACACTGATCTATCTGGCGATCAGTGTGGCCTTTCTGTTCATCTGGCGGAACAACACCGCCATCTTCGGGGCTTTCGTGCTGGCCGAATTGCTCACCGCGATCGTGTATCACTGTGCGGCGGTGCGAGGCGCCCCGGATTACGCGGTGGACTTCAAACTTTCGGCGCGGCGGTCCCGTGGTGTGGCGAAGGACAAGCCGCATGAGTGAAACACTCACGGCACACCCGCCTTCAGAGGCTAAGTGCGGCAGCATCATTGGGGCTCTGCAGAGTCGCTGGTGGATCACGCCGGGCACGTTCATATTGCTTCCCGTTGGGATGTCATTCACTGCGTGGACAGTCTTCGCTGTATTGGGTGAGTTCGGGTATACGAGTTCCTTCCGGGAGAAGCTCACTGGATTCGATGTTCCGGCCTCCATCAGCGTCGGCGGCATCGGGTTGCTGCTGTTCTGGTACTGCGCGATAGTTACGACGTCGACGGTCGGTTGGCGGCTGGGTGCAGACCGGTACATGGCATCGAATATCGCCGCTAAGACGTCTACCCCGGGGTTCGAGCGCCGCTATTTCATCCTCATCTTGTTGACCGCGGCGACCGGCGTCGGCTACGCGGTCTACAAGATCGCCAGCACGAATTCAATCATCGGTTCCCTCGCCGGTCAGACCGGCAATGACTTCTCTAAATCTCTGTCCGGTACGGCAGGTTTCGAAACCCTGCGCTACGCAGTCATTCTCGCAGCGCCGATCGGCGTCCACCTGTGGCAGAAGAAGATCATCGGGCTGCCCTACATGGCTGCCGGCGTAATGCTCCTCATGATGAACGCGATTATGACTTCGCGGATGTCGCTACTCATGGCAGGCGTTGTTTATTTGATGACGATGGTTAGGGCGCAAGGCAATTCGTCGAAAGTTCGAAACGGCACTCCGCGATGGGTCCAAGCCGTAGCGGTGGGGCTTGTCGGCTTCTGCGCACTTGGATTTCTAAACTACTTCCGCAACGCCAATTACTACCGCCAGGCCGGCGTCACTAACCCCGCCGCGATGAACATGTATCAGATGGGTACGTACCTTGCTGTTCCCGCCCAGGTGTCGCTCGGGGTTGCCTACTCCGTCGCACACGGAACTTACGACGTGCGTGGAGATCACATCAACTCCATCGATGCTATTCAACCGACCTTCCTTCAGTTCACTAAGATCTCGAAGGATGACAGTTGGAAGGGTCCCGATTTCTACAACTATTCGGTGACATTCGGACCCGAGTTCTTTACCAATTCCGTATTCGCGGACACCTACGCGGTGTACGGACTATGGGGATGGTTCTACACCTTCTTGCTATACGGGATGGCTGGCTACATTTTCGCGCGAATCTTGCGCTACGGACCCGTTGTCGCCGGCTCGGGAGGATTGATGGCATATTGCTTCTCCGAGGTATGGCGTATCCAGATTGTCAACTACGGCATCGTCATCTTTCTGATGCTGTTGACGCTGGGGTGCACAAAACTGGCGATTGCCCGACCTGCTCGACCGGTAGTAGCCAGTTAGCGGAACCTAGTTCGCCGGGGCACCGGGCAACGGAATTGGATGGACACCTGGGGTGCCGATCCTGCCGGCCAGCCAGGGCAGCGCCGCGGCGAAGGCCTTTCCCGCTCCCGCGAAGTCATGGGATGCGTTAGTGGAGATGACAGCGCACTCGATGCCGTGACTGCTCACCAGCGAACATAACGTCTTCGCGACATCGGCATGGTCTTCGGAATTCCCGTCGAGGTGCGGTGGCGCAGGCGCATTCGGGACGGCTGGGTCGCCGGCGGCGTAGTATTCAGCGGGTGTGGGGGAAGCGACCGCGAATAGTGCTGCCATTTCGCTATAGCGGCCATGCTTGGCAATTACGGACTGCGGGTCGAATGACGCCCAGGCTTCGGCATCACCCCCGAACAGCCGGGTGATCGTCTGCTCGTGCGTACCCGCGTTGGGTCCCGGCTGGCCGTCGATGTCGACAAATGCACTGAACAGTTCCGGGTGCATCACGGCGAGCATCAAGGCGCACGTGCCGCCTGAAGACCAGCCAGCAAGCCCCCAGTTGGCGGCGTCCGGGCTCACGCCGAAGTTCGAGATCACAAAGGGCAGAAAATCTTTGGTGAGATGATCAGCAGCGTTGCCTCGGGGCCCGTTGACGCACTCGGTGTCGTTGCTGAATTGCCCCGCGATATCGGGGAACACCACCACCGGGGCGTTGCCGCGGTGCTTGGCGGTGAACGCGTCGAGCGTCTCGAGCGCGTCAGCCGACCGCAGCCAGTCGTCAGGCTGGCCGAACTGACCGCCGAACATCATCACCGCCGGCAGCCGCGGCGGCGGGTTCGTCGCGAACCATGCCGGCGGGAGATAGACGAACTCCTGCCGATGCGCGAATCCGGACGCTTGGCTAGGAGTCGTGATCTTCACGACCACCCCCTGGGCTGGCCGCACCCCGCGGCTATGCATGTCTGCGGCTGTTGACTGGTCCACCCAACGCGCCGGCGTCGTGTCGGTGACCCGCTCCCAGGCGGATTGCACCGTGGGGAAATAGCCCACCCAGATGTTGAGCGCCAACGCCGCGCAGAACAGGGCGAGCGGAACCGCAAGTATCGACACCACGCGCTGCCACCAGTCGATGCCGCGCCAACCCGCCACCGCGACGACGGCAGCCAGCCCCGTCAACGCGATCCACACCCACATGATCGCCGGAGCGGGATCCTGCGACCACCCTTGATATCCGATGTACCAGTGAACGAGCGCGGCAAGCGCAACGCCCGTCACCGACGCGATGGGCAACCACACCAGCCGCCAGCGTCGCGTCCGCCAGCCGATCGCCGCAACAAGCACCAACCCGACGAGGACCTGCAGGGTGATGGGAAGCCAGCCGGTCGTCAGGTTCACGGCGTCCGTCCTCCACAATCATTGGGCGCGGGAACAGAATTCACACGCTGGTTCATCCAGTCGAGACCGGTGCCGATGTCGAGTTGGTCGGGGGTAGCGTCTGCCAGTCGCTTGACCTGTATGACATCGCCCATCTTGCAGGCGCGGTCGAGTGCCTGCTCGGTCCAAGTCGGCGGGACAAGCTGGTCATGTCCGCCGTAGATCACCAGCATCGGAGCCTGAGTCGGTCCTTGAGGAAGGCTGATCTTCTGCAGATAGCCGCGAAGTGCTGCCGTGGCCGCAGGGCTGTGTGGCCGGAGATCTTCCGGACCGATCTGATTGGCGATCGCGGCACGTTCGACAAGTTCCGGTCCTTGGCACGCCAGCAGAGCGTCCCAATTTTGTTGAACGAGCCCACTGCGGTAATCGTCAAGGTTGAAGTCCTTGCCGTAAGAGTCCTTCAACCCGGCCAGTAACGCTTGCAGGTCGAGTTTTTGTTGCGTGTTCAGGGTGCTCGTGTCTGCCGCATCGGCGAGGCCGTTGATATCCGCGACCGGTGAAATGGCCACGGCACCCAACAGAGTCAGATTATGTCCGTGGTTGTCAGCTAGTTCGTTGGCCGCCCAGGCCGCCTGGCCGCCCTGGCCAATCCCGAACGCGAGCCAATTGTCGGAAGCGGCGGTGTTGGCGGCCGCCATTAGCGCGCGAGCCGCACGCACTGAATCAATCAGGTTGTAGCCGGCTGTCGTGGCGTCCAAATACGGGTGGTACGCATCCCGCTTCCTCGAATCATGGCTCTGGTCTACATTTCCCAGCCCTTGGTAGTCGGACATGGTCACCGCGTAGCCGGCCCCGAGTAGCGCCTGGACGGTAGTCGCAGAGTTCAACAGCGTCGGCGATAGAGACGGTGCGCATCCCTGCAGTGAGCCGGTTGCCGGGTGGCCGAACCCGACGATCCGCCACCCACCCGCGGGGGGTGTGCCTTTCGGTACCAGCAGCAGTCCGGTCACATGAGCGGTGCTGTCGTTGATCCCCGATCGCGATGCGTAGGTGAAGTGCTGTGCCCACCCGACGACGGACTGCAGCGCCGGATCGAGGTCGAACGCACCCTCCGACGCGATGATGTCTCCATAGTTCTCGTTGACAGTGGGAACAGTGGGAGTTGGTGGCGGCGCGGGATGGCTGCAGCTCATCACACCAAGAAGGGCACCCAGGAGCATCGATGTTGCGACTGTGGCGCGGATCATGCCATCACACCCGATCTCGATTCCAAGGAAGCGGCTGAAGTACCCGGCTGAAATACCCGGCTGAAATAGCCTACGACGCGGCCATTGGGAGCGGCTTGGAAATCACACGAGACGCTAGATCGCCCAGTGCCGAGCCGGCCGGTCAGTCATACGTCTCCTGATACTTCGAATACACCGAATTATCAAGAACCCCACAATAATCAGACATCGCCGCCGCACGTTGACCCAACGACAAAGCCTGGTCCATGTTGATGTACATCCCGGCGCCCTGCCGGCCTGTGCTCATGATCGGCACGGTCGATTCACGAAGAATCTCCTCCAACCGCCTCAAGAGTGGGCGTGTTGAATCGAAATTCGAATATGCGTCGCGAAGGACATCGAATCCGAGAATCTCGAAATCGCGGACACCCAGGGTGGACAGGTCACCGGCTACGCCGGGCTCAATGTCGGCGATGCCAGCACCGGAAGGGACCGAGTACTCCATGCCGATCAATCCGGGTGGCAGGCGTAGCCCATTCCATTCGGAGTAGTTCTGAAAGCGCTGAGCCCGCACACCGAGATCGTTGGTGTAGATGCATTGAAAGCCGTCCCAAGCTAGCGGCATCGATCGAATACGGACCACCGCAATCACCAGATCGCGCCGTAGGGCTGTGTCGGCAAGTGCCGTTCCTAATTCCGGTGAGCCGATGGCGGTGGCCAGGTCTTCCGCTCGGCCTGTCCAGATGATTCGTTTGCATCCGATTTCAATGACTCCGTCTGCGCCGGTGATTCGTACGCGTGCGGGATGACCTGCATCTGGTTGGTGAATCTCGCTCACCTGCGCATCGAATAGGAATCTGGTGCTCGGACCTAACAATGCAGCGAAGCGCGACCAGAGCACGCCCAGTCCGCCCTCGGGGTAGAAGAAGTCGCTTCGCGCGTTGTGAGATGGCGGTCTACGTCTGATGCGCGGTAAGGCCGACCCGACGATGCCTCTCAACGGGGGTTCGGCGATTCGCTGGGCGGCCCAAGTGGCTGGGATGGCGCCCGGATCGACACCGAAGATCTTGCGGGCATGAGGATTCATGAAACGATCCGCAAGGTAAGTGCCGTAGCGGTTACCGACCCAATCGGTCAGCGTCTCTTCAGGCTTGGCCGGGAACATTCGGCTTTTCACAGCCGCTGCCGCGGTCATCGCCCGGATGCGCCAAGGGACGGCGCCGCGAAACTGTGGCCAATCGAACGGGTACGCGATGACGTAGCCGTCACGTAGCACCGCAGTCGTGCGATTCACGCGGTGGAGGTCACCGAGGCCCAGTCGGTCGGCGAGGTTGAGCCATCGCTCCCGTTGGGCGCTTGACGCAATGAGCAGGCGGTGCCCGCCCGGGTCGATCACGTATCCCGCGGTAGTGCCGGATCGAGCAAGTCCCCCGAGAGCGTGGGATCGCTCGACGATGGCCACTGTGCCGCCGCTCCTGACTATTGCTTCAGCCGCACCCAATCCAGTCGGGCCGCCGCCCACGATCAGCACGTCGGGTCGGAATGGTGCATCACTCATCGGTCAGCCCATCCACTCGTCGAGAGC
This sequence comes from Mycobacterium sp., assembly GCA_965279745.1. GTDB lineage: Bacteria > Actinomycetota > Actinomycetes > Mycobacteriales > Mycobacteriaceae > Mycobacterium. Next base: position 2,632,329 of record OZ257262.1, on the reverse strand, counting down.
CAGCCGAAACCAAATAATGAGCCAACCCGTCAATACCAGTCATCAGATTAGGGCGTCTCCGTTGCGAAATTTTGGGTTTGACCTCCCTGATGGTCTAGCACAGCAAACCTGAGCATGGGTGGCCGGACCACGGTACGATTCCGCCAGTCCAAAGAACTTCGGTCGCTTAGGCAGGTCAGATGTCAGCGATGAGATTGCTCCAGCGGAGAAAAATGTTGAGGTCCTGCAATCCGCATGCACCGCAACAGTTGTCGTAGTTTGATTCGCGGCCGGCAAGGTAGAGCAAGCGCTGGCGCGCTCGAGGGCTGCAGCCAACGCCGCGTCATTAGTCGCCAGATGTACCCGCCCGTAGAGGTGGAGCTTCGGCCTTGGGTGCGTCTCGGCGAAAGGAAGGGATGTGTGATGCGGACGGCCGACGAGGTTATGCGATGCGCGGATTCCGCGGCGGTTCGTGACCGCGGGCCGCATGAGGACGGTCTGTGGTGAAAATCGCGATTGTGCACGAACGGTTAACTGAGATCGCCGGATCGGAGAATGTCGTCGCCCAGCTTGCTCGGGAGTGGCAGGACGCGCCGATCAGCATTCCGATTGTGGATTCTCGTGTGCCCGCCGAGTTCGCCCAGCGAGTGACGACCGGCCCGCTCTCCTACGCATACCGGGCTTTGGGTTACAGCACCTACGCGCCGCTGCTGCCATTAGTGCCCGCCTGGTTCCGACGCCTTGATTTCGGATCCTCGGATGCGGTGATCATGAGTCATCACGCGTTCGCAGTCGCCGCCGCCGAGGCGGCCGGATCCCGACCGACAGTCGCCTATGTGCACTCGCCGGCTAGATGGGCGTGGGACAAGAATGTGCGCGACGCTGAAGTTGACTCGCTACCGGGTCGGATGGCTCTGGATGTTCTTGCGCACTTTGCTGTCCAGGTTGAGTCGCACGCCGCCGGACAGCTCACCACGGTGGTGGCCAACAGTTCCACGGTCGCAGAGCGGATAAGCCGGTACTGGAATCGGGAGTCAACGGTTATTCACCCGCCGGTCGATACAGACTTCTACACGCTCGATCCAGACGAGCGCACTGAGGACTTCTTCCTCTTAGCTGGCCGGCTTGTTCCCTACAAGCGGCCCGATATCGCGATCAAGGCCGCCGTGGCCTCGGGCGTGCGACTACTGATCGCGGGTGGTGGCCGCGAGGCCGGCCGGTGCAGGAAAATCGCTGAGGGTCATGACAACGTCACCTTTCTTGGGCGTGTCTCCGATGATGAGTTCCGAAGCCTGTTCCGCCGCGCGAGAGCGGCAATCATGCCCGGTGAGGAAGATTTCGGCATCATCCCTGTCGAGGCCATGGCCTGTGGGACGCCGGTCATCGCACTCGGCGTGGGTGGTGTCCGAGACAGCGTGGTGGGAGGCCTCACTGGCACACTGATCTCCCCAGGGGACGAGGAAGCGACCATCAGCCGGTTCGCCGACGAATTCGCCCACTTCGACTGGCATTCCTACGATCCGGTCGCGATCCGTCGGCATGCCGAACGGTTTTCCCGTAGTGAGTTCAGACGCAAGATGGTCGACATCGTCACCCAGACTGTGGCGGACCATCATGGCAGATGACGCCGGTGCCAATCGCGCGCCGCAGCCTCCCAGTCCTGTGGATTTGCTGTTCGACGCCCGCCACATCCGACAAAGCGGGATAGGTACCTACATCCGTACCTTGCTCCCGCATTTAGAAAGCAAGCTGGATCGGCGCGGGCTCTCGCTGGCTGTGCTGACAGACCCACAGACCCAGCTGCAGCTCCGAGACAGCACAGCAATGGTTTTCTCGGATCCCGGCGACGCGTCCATGTACGGTCTGGCGGAGCAGAAGGCGTGGCGCCACGGTCTGAACAGTGTTCGCCCCCAGGCGATTTGGGTGCCGCACTACCCTTTTCCGCTAGCGTTGTTGGAACCGAAAAACAGATCTGTCCTAGCCTTTTCCACGGTGCATGACACCTTGCACCTACAGCAGCAGAGCCTCAGTGACCAGAGCCGGGCCCGGCAGATGTATGCGCGCACGATGCTGAACCTTGACGGCCGAAAGTGTCGCAGAATCTTTACGCCGTCACAGGTCACCGCGACATCGTTGGTGGAGGCCGTACCTTCAGCGAAGGTGATGGTCACACCGATCCCAGTTGAAGACGTTTGGTTCACCCCAGTGGATCCAGGATTGTCCCCTGTGCGTTCGCGGTACATCTTGTACGTCGGCAACGCCAAGCGCCATAAAAACCTGCCCTTGCTGCTCAATGTCTACGCTGAAATCGCGGCCGAGATTCCGCAGGACTTGGTGATCGCCGGCGGCGGTCAAACGCTGCGAACACAAGACGAGCGGGTCGGCTCGCTAGCGGCGCAGGACACAGACCGCATCAAGATTCTCGGACGTCTGGATTTCGAAGCCTTGCGGTCCCTCGTTGCCGGTGCCGACCTGTTGATCATGCCGTCACTGTGGGAAGGGGCCGGGCTGCCGCCACTGGAGGCGATGGCATCGGGTACCGCCGTGCTCAGTTCCTCGATTCCAGTCCTGCGTGAGACGTGCGGAGACGGCGCTGACTATTTCGATCCTTACGACCAGCGGGAATTGGCCGCGCTACTGCGCACTTACTGCCGCGACGACGACGCACGAGCCGGTTTGGCGGCGCGGGGCCGATCACATGTCACCTTGCGGCAGTCGCAGATTTCCTTCGGCGACGCCGTGGAAGCGGTCTGCGACGAACTGGACCGCGGCACGGCATGATGCTCTCTCGACGTGAAGTGCTGGTGGCTGTGCCGGCCGCTGTGGCACTGGGAGTGTTTGCGCACATGCCCAATCGGTCGACGGTGAACGTTCGCGACCACGGGGCGGTGGGCAACGGGGTGGCTGACGATTCGGCGGCATTGCGCGCCGCCGCTGCCGCTGTGAAGAGCGGGAGCATCCTGTACTTCCCCAGAGGCAGTTACCGATTCGCGCAGCCGCATCCGCCTGGGAATGCCGCGATCGTCATCGGCGGACTTTCGAATGTCGACATCGTATTCGAAGCCGGTGCCGAGCTGGTAATGGACAATCTTGATCCGACTAGTCGGACCGGCACCGGTCACGGAATCTTCATTCGTGGTCCTTCATCGCGAATCACGTTGCTTAACATTAGAATTCGATGGGCTAAACCCGCGGCGCGGCGATCATTCGGCGATGGTATCCGGGTGGTGGGCTATCCTTCGCTCGTCGGCACACCGGTGGGCTGGAGTGGCGCGGCCGCTACCGTAACTGGGCTCAGCATCATCGACTGTCAGATTGAGTCCAGCCCCCAGACCGGGATCATCTTGATCGGTGTCTCCGACATCGAGATTGACCGTCTCCACGTGCAAGACACTCAGGCAGATGGAATTCATTTCAACGCATGCCGGCAGGTCAAGGTCGACGGTTTCACCTCGGTCAATGCCGGGGACGATGGACTGGCGCTGATCACCTACTACGCGGAAGTGTTCTCCTACGAAAAGGATTCGCAAGAGTTCGCCTTTCCCGTGCTGACCGATTGGTCCAATGCGGACTTCACGGTCACCAACGTTACGGTCTTGGGGGGCAGGGCCAACGGGGTGCGATTGGCGGGTGCGAACCGGGTGACGATCCGGGGTCTGATCGTGACGGGGATGCACGCGGGAGCCGGGGTGATCGTCGACTCGTCCGCCCCGGGTGCGGACACCCCATGGAATTACGTCGCTCCGCGGGGAGTGCACATCAGCAACATGGTGTTCGACAACTGCGAGATGGGTATCCAGTTGCTCGCTCGGCCGAATGACGATGGCGACGCGCGGTTCGCCGATTTCGACGTCGTCGCTACGGATGTAACGATCCGTAACTGTGACAACTGGTCGGTGCGCGCCGAATCGCTTACAAAGCAGAAGATTTCGGGATTGCGGGTCGACGATTGCACTTTCGAGTCGACATCGACCTCAGGCGGCAACGGTGGATTCGGCATGGGCAACACGCGAAACATCGATATCGGCAAGATCTCTGGCCGTCACACGAAACCGGTCATCATCTTCTCGACCGTCAATGCCACCGAATTCATCGCTGACCGCTTCGAGGTAGCGATCACGGGTAAGGAAGACCCGCCTCCGGGTGGTCTACCGTGTGTTCAATTCGAGGCCTCGGATGGGGTTGTCAACGAGATGGACATCAGCTGGCCTCAGGCACCGCCGACGTGGGGGCCGTTGCGAATCATCTTCGCCGGGGGCTGCGGTGCCTGGCCCAGTCTCCGGTCCGTCGAAATCCGAGCGCTGAACGTTCATCCGTCGGTGGAACATCAGATCGTTGGGTGCTGAACTTCGTTAGGTGCTGAAAATCATTGGATCCTGAAAACCGAGTCGTATTTGGTGAATACCGCTGCGCGCGAGAAGGTATCCGCAAAATGGGCCAGCGCATCTGCAGACATTTGGGCGTTGAAACCCGGGTCGGTCAGCGCGCACAACAGGTTGGCCAGGTCATTTGATCTCTCGCCCACCAGGACACCGGTGCCCGGACCGCTGGCGATGCCCTCGGCGCCTACCGTTGTGGACACCACCGGTACGCCGCGGCCGAGTGCCTCGATCACCTTGAGCTTGACGCCCGAACCGAACCGGAGCGGATTGATCAGAGCCGCCGCCTTGCCGAGCAAATCGCTGAGGTCGGGCACATACCCTTCGATGGTCACGGTGTCGGCCATCACATCAGTCAGCGCCTTCAGATCGGGCTGGAGGTCGCACCCGATCACCCGCAGCCGTGCGTCGGGTAGCCGGGACACCACCGCGGGCCACACCTTGCGCAGGAACCACTGCAGACCGTTGTCGTTGTGCGGAAGCGACAACAAGCCGAGGAAGACGAATTCTGGTGCGCCGATGAAATTGCGGTTCGGCGGTGACGGCGTCTTGATCAGCGGCGGGACTACCAGCACCCGATTGTTAGGCAGGCCGGTGCGCTCGGTGAGGATTGCCGCCTCCTCTTCATTCACCAGCAGGCAACTGCGGAATGCGCGCGCTACGCGGTCCTCGCTGCGCCGGACCAGGGTCTGCTCGACGCGTAACAGTGCCGTTTGGCCGGTTCGGTTATTCGCCAGCGGTTGCAGCCGCCTCGGGATGTGTTCGGCGAAATTGCCGAGCGGGCTGAGCTTCACGTCGCGATAGCGTTTGGCGGCTCTCAGCATGCGGGCGTAGCGCTCGGAAAACAGATCGTCGAGGTAACAGATCTGCCCCGCACGGACGTCAGCGGGCGCGTATTGAGCCATCCGGATGGTGTCGTAAACCTGGAGCGACGGGTTGATCGCCGTGATGAGGTGGCCGATCTCGGCTGCCGTTTGGCGCGAACCCAGAAACGCCTCCTGCAGGCTGGCGCGGCCGGTCGTCACCTTGGTCGCGATATTGCGCAGCACGGCGCCGTGACTGGGACCGGATACCACGTGCAGCTGCACCGGAAATTCGTGCAGAGGGGCCGTGCCAACTTTGATGTAGTGCACGTTCTCCGGGCCGTATCGCTCGGCGAAGTACGACAGAAATCCGGCCAGCACGACCTTTTTTCCGGCATCTGTCGGATACGGATCTACGGCGCTGACCAGTACGACTGACACCTGAAGATCCTTCCTTCGTGCTCGGGCCCGGGCGCTTTGCCCTGGGCGTTGACGAGTGCGGGCGACGCCAGCCTGCTGCCTGTAATCTGACACCTCAGTCACCGCAGTCTGGAACTGTAGCCACACGTCGCCTGCGACAGCGAAAGTAGGACCATGGGTAAGAGCCGGATCACCATCGGCGCATTCGCGCTGATCGGCGCTTTCCTCGGGGTCGTGCTCGGGTTTTTGGCGGCGCCATCGCAGACGTGGTACGCGGAGTCGGCAAATGTCGCTTTGGTCCCGCCACCAAATCTATCAACTGCGGAATCCTCCAGCTTTTGGGAAGTACTAACCCGCGGCCAGGTCACCCGAACCGCAGCCATTCTTTACGCCGACCGCCGTTGGGCGCCGTCAGCGGCCAACGCCGCGAAAGTGCCGGAATCGGCGGTATCGATATCGGCGGCCGCATTGCCGGAAACCACGATGCTGTCGGTGACGGTGACCTCGAGTTCGGCGGCCGCGGCCGAGGCAGCGCTGAATGACGTGTTAACCACCGCCACCCCGGAAGTCAGCTCGCTGGCGGCACCGTACTTCGTCAAAGTGATCTGGCCACAGAAGGGGAGCGCCACTCCGCTTCCGACGCCCGGCAAAACCCAAATCGGGGCCGCGGGAGCCCTGGGCGGGTTGCTGGTCGGGGGAGCGGTTGGCTATCTGTATCAGCGCTGGCGCCGTAGACGCGCGAATTCCGGCGAATACCCCGCCGAGCGAATGGACGAAGCGGCACTGCCCCGGTGATCACGGGTTCGGGCCGGTCCGTCAAACCGGCTAGTGAGCTGACGGGCGTGATCCTGGGCGCCGGCGTTGCCACGCTTGGGGTAATCGCGATCATGGGGTCGCGAAGTCCCATCCTCTTGATCGCCGCTCCGATCGGCGGCGCAGCATTGATGCTCGCGGCGCGGCGGCCGCTTCTGGCGTTGTGTTACATGGTGGTCATCGAGATCACCAACGTGTCGGGGGTGCTGTCGCCGCACGGCGGAATCCCGTTCTTCCAGGTATCGATGTTGCTGGGCATCCTGGCAATCGGGTTTGCGCTGCGCGATCCTGAGATGCGGGGGCGGCTGAACGTCTGGACCGTTGTCTGCGCGGGGCTCTTGTGCGTGTATCTGGCCACTCAGGCGGTGGCGACCATTGGCAGTGTCGACATAGCTGCGTCTATTGAAGGTATGCGCCGGTCAGTTCTCGACTCAGTTTTCCTCATGTTGCTGCTGATGCTGATCCAATTGACCGCGCGGCCGTGGACCGTGGCCGCCGCCATCGTCATCCCGCTGGCTTGCCTGTCGGCACTGACCGTGATCAACCAATACGTGTTCGGCGGCACGGTGTCGTTCGGTGGGTTCTCCACGGTGACTGAGGCAACCGGAGAACTGGTCACCACGCTGCGCTACGGCGGTCCGCTTCCTGATTCCAACTTCTGGGGGCGACACCTGGTCATGGGGCTGCCATTTGCTGCCGCTTTGCTGACCCGGGCTCTGCGGTCCCGGCAAGTCCTGGCCGTGGCGATGTGGACGCTGCCAGTCCTTGCGCACCTCGCCGGAATCTACCTGACTCAGTCTCGCGGGACGTTCCTGGCCGCGGGAACGGCGATTGCCGTGTGGTTCATAGCATCTGAGCGGACAGTCAGGCGCCGTGCGCTGCTCTACTTCCCGATTGTGTTGGTGGCCTTTGCCGTTCCGGGGGTGGGCAATCGGCTGGTGCTGGCATTCCAGGACGTGATGCAGGCCGATCAGAACGCGAACGTGGACTTGTCGGTCCTCGGACGGCTCGCGGCGCAGCAAGAAGCCTGGATGATGTTCCGGGAGCGTCCCTACTTCGGGTTCGGTCCATCGACGTTTCCGAATCTGGTGATCGACTACGCAGGTAAGGTGCCCACCGCCGTTCTCAAGCCGGCACTCGCACCGCATAACCTCTACGCCGAATTGGCGGCTACCGCAGGGGTGAATGGCATGGTGGGCTGGGCGATAATGATTCTTGGGTTTGTGGGCATCACGGTGTTGGGCATTGTGGTGCACCCAGCGTCACGCGATCGCGTGCTTGCTGCGGCGGTTTGTGCCTCGATCTTCGCCTGGTCCGCGGCGAGCATCGGTCTTCATCTGGCGTACTTCCGGACGTTCGGAGTGATATTGGCGATGGTCGCTGTGATGGCACCGCCATATCCTGTGCCATCCGCGGCGATTCGGACGCTCTGTCACAGCGTCGGGGTCTGGTGTGCCGCAGCGGTGGTCGGTGCCGCAGCAATGTGGGTTACGTTTGCTGCCACCAGCGTTCCGGCTTACTCGGCGAGCCAGCGAGTAACGTTGGTACCCGTCGGATCGCGGGACGGTTGGTTCGCCTACGCCCTGGACGTTCGATCCCGGATGGAATTGCTGCCGACGTTCTCACTTCTGCTGGCCGACCCCGCCTCGACTACCGACGTCACCGCCGACCCAGTCCGCGGTCTGCTGACATTCGAGGCCACGGCTGACTCCTGGAATTCCGCGCGCGATCAGGTTCAACTCGCCGTCGGGCACGCCGAATCGGCCTTGCATTCGTCGATCGGCTACCAGCAGTACTCGCTGCAGACTGTCGGCAGCATGGACATTGTTCCTGTCGACGACCGGTCAACGCTGGCCGCGTTGGCTTCGGCGGGCATCGGCTCCATCGTCACGGTTGTAGTCGGCATCATGTTGCCCCGCATGCTGGCAAAGCGGCGCAGGAACCGACCCCCCAACCCTTCGCGGGTGCAGGAAATGACTTGCGTATGAGCGGAAAATGTTGGGCGGCAACATTTTCCGCTAGTATCATGGTTGTCGCAATGGCAATCGCCGTGACAGGCTGTGCGAGTGTCCCGCAGCCTGGGGCGCTGGACAATCCGTTTGCGGCCTCCAGTCCATGGCGCAAGGCCATCCCGTCCAGTCCGCCGATCGATCCCAAGAGCGCCGCCATGATCGACTACGCACAGCCCAAGCCGGGTGCTCTGATAGCCAACCTCGTCGAATTCGGCGTCCCGATCTACCCGGCCGGCAACAACACACCTGCCCACACGGTGAACTGCACAGAAGCGGCCTTCGGCCTGTGCCCCTTTGCCGGCTGGCCGGTGTTGATTCCCGATGGTGCCAAACCCAATTCGGGCTCAGATCATGTTCTGGTGACCGTTGATAACGACGGCGGCAACATCTTCGAGTTCTGGCGAGCGGCGAAGAACGGGGATCAGTGGACGACCGCTTTCTCGGCTGTCAACAGCGTCCGAGGTTCTGGGTGGGGTGGCGCGGCGACTGGTTCGGGTGCATCCAGGCTTGGCGGCATCATTCGAATTGCCGAGATCGAAGCCGGTGAGATTCAACACGCGTTGGCACTGCAGATGAGTAACGCCTGCAAGACATTTCGGGCGCCGGCGCTGAAGAGTGACGGCACGTCGACACGTGAGGACTGCATTCCGGAAGGGTCCCTCCTACAACTCGATCCTTCGATTGACCTGGACAAGCTGGGGTTGAGCAAAGGTGAGCGTGCCGTCGCGAGGGCTATGCAGCGCTACGGCGGGTACGTGATGGATGTGGCGACCACAACGATGAGCGTCAGTTTCGAACTCGACACCCATGCGGCTCCGGGAAACTTGGGAAAGACGTACACGGACGCGGGATTTCGGTGGGACTACGACGCGATGGAACGCGTTCCTTGGCAGCAGCTCAGAGTGCTAGCCGGCGCTCACTGAGCGGCCCGGGTGGCGGGGTGGATTGCGAGCAAAGGAAACCCGCCCCGCCGTTTGCACATCGCGGCCAGTTCGGCATATGTCTTTTCTCCCAGTAACTCGGTGAGTTCGGCGGCATAGGACTTCCACACCGGTTCGCTGCCAACGTGCGCGGCCGGATCGCCGGTGCAATACCAATGCAAGTCTTCGCCGCCTGAACCCCAGCCCCTGCGGTCGTACTCGGTGATGGTCGTTTTGAGGATTTCGCTACCGTCGGGCCGGGTGATCCATTCCTGGCTGCGACGGATAGGCAGTTGCCAACAGATGTCCGGCTTCATCGTCCAAGGCTCGACGCCGAGTCCGATTGCCTTGGTGTGCAACGCGCAGCCGACTCCGCCGGCAAACCCCGGCCGATTGAGAAAGATGCAGGCGCCCTTGTACTTCCGGGTCCGCAGGCTCGGCTTGTCGTCGAAGCTGTCCATTTCGAGATAACCCTTGCGGCCAAGTCCTCGGTCGCGAAACTGCCAGTCCTCATCGGTCAAATGCTTGACGGCGTCATCGAGGCGGGCGCGATCGTCGTCGTCGGACAAGAACGCTCCGTGTGAACAGCAGCCGTCGTCGGGGCGGCCTGCCACGGTCCCTTGGCAGGCGGGCGTTCCGAAGACGCACGTCCATCGCGACAGCAGCCAGGTCAGGTCCGCGGCGATCAGATGTTCGGGATTGTCAGGGTCATAAAATTCCACCCACTCACGGGGGAAGTCGAGTTCCACCTCACCGGGGTGCCCACCTGTCACAGGGCATAACGGTAGACCAACCTGCTCCGACCGCTAGTTTGTATGGCGTGCGACTAGGCGTGCTCGACGTGGGAAGCAATACCGTTCACCTACTGGTGGTCGATGCGCATCGGGGCGGGCATCCGACGCCGATGAGTTCGACCAAGGCTGCGTTGCGGCTGGCCGAGGCCATCGATGACTCGGGGAAGCTCACCCGGCGCGGGGCTGACCGGCTGATCGAGACGGTCGACGAGTTCTCCAAGATCGCCGCCAGCTCCGGGTGTGCTGACCTGATGGCGTTCGCCACCTCCGCGGTCCGCGATGCCACCAATTCGGAGGACGTCCTTGCTCGGGTCCTTGCTGAAACCGGGGTGACGCTGCAGGTGCTTTCCGGTGCCAACGAGTCCAGGCTGACATTCCTCGCGGTACGCCGCTGGTACGGCTGGAGCGCGGGTCGGATCATCAACCTCGACATCGGCGGCGGGTCCCTGGAACTCTCGAACGGAGTTGACGAGGCGCCTGAGGTTGCGCTGTCGCTCCCGTTGGGAGCCGGCCGGTTGACCCGCGAGTGGATTCCTGACGACCCTCCGGGCCGCCGTCGTGTGGCCATGCTTCGCGACTGGCTGGACAGCGAGATGGCCGCAGCCAGCGCCGCGGTCCTCGGAGCCGGTGCACCCGACCTCGCGGTGGCGACGTCCAAGACATTCCGCTCGCTGGCGAGGCTGACCGGGGCGGCGCCATCCGGCGAAGGCCCACGGGTCAAGCGAACCCTCACCGCTAACGGGCTGCGCCAGCTCATTTCCTTCATCTCTAGGATGACCACGGCTGATCGTGCCGAGTTGGAAGGGGTCAGCGCTGAGCGCGCGCCACAGATCGTGGCGGGTGCGCTGGTGGCGGAGGCGAGTATGCGAGCACTGTCCTTGGATTCGGTCGACATCTGCCCATGGGCGTTGCGCGAGGGCATCATCCTGCGCCGACTCGACAGCGAAGCTGATGGAACGGCGTTAGTGGAGACTGCGGTGGGGGATGCTGGAGCTCAAAAGTCTGATCGGCGGGACGCCGCCCGGTCGAGAGGCACACGATGAGTGATGACGAGAGCACCCGGCCGATATCGGTGGCCGAGCTGCTGGCCAGGAACGGAACGATCGGGGCGCCGCCGGTAGGCGGACATCGTCGGCGTCGCCGCGGAAACAGCAATGCGGTGTCGGTCGCCGAGTTGACTGGTGAAATTCCGATCATCCGGACGGGTGAAATCCCGGTCGTCACGGCAGAGCAGCTGTCGGAACCCTCCAATGAAGCACCTGAGGTCGAGGCGCCCTCTGTTGAGGCACCTGAGGTCGAGGCACCCGAGGTGTCTGAGGTCGAGGCGCCGACCGAGGAGCCGGTTGAGACGGTCGATGAGGTGGTTGATGAAGTAATCGATGAAGTAGTCGCCGAGTCAGTCCCGGAGCCGGTCGAAGTTATCGACGAGGTCGCCGAGCCGGTCGAAGTGATTGCCGAGCCGATCCCCGAGCCAGTTGCAGAGATCTCAGCTCCGATCGAAGAGTTCGCCGAGGCTGTCGAGGAAGTCCCTGAACCGGAACCAGTCCCTGAACCCGAGGAAGCCCCGGAACCCGACGTCAGAGCCGCATCCGACGTCGCCGCAGAGTCCGATGCTGAGCAAATGGCGCCCGACCCGGTTGACGAGTCAGCCGTGCTGATCAAAATCGCTGGCGGCGAGACCACCGTCGAGACCGACGATGAAATTCCGGCTGAACTCCAGTCCTATCTCCGGTCATCCGGCGGCACCCTGTTCAGCGGCGGGACCGTTGCCGACGATCTGGCCCGTCGCGGTGTCTCGGATTCCGACGAGGATCGTGGTGCCGCAACCGAAGGCAATGCGGCGGCAGCTGATGTCGCCCCGGGGAAGCTGGCTGCGTTTGGGCGTGCTTCGCTGGCCGTGCTGCAGTCGGTTCTTGCCGTCGTGTTCGGCGCCGGGCTGTTCCTCGCGTTCGACCAGTTGTGGCGGTGGAACAACATCGTCGCCCTGGTGCTGTCTGTGTTGGTCATCCTCGGTCTGGTCGTTGCAGTGCGAGTGGTGCGCAAAACGGAGGACATCGTCAGCACCCTGATTGCAGTCGCGGTCGGCGCTCTGGTCACGTTGGGTCCGCTGGCGCTGCTCCAGTCGACGTAGCTTCCCAGCGACCTCAACGTCCCAGCGACCTGACACCACAGTGCGTCCAGCCATCAAAGTCGGCCTGTCGACGGCTTCGGTATATCCAATGCGGACCGAAGCCGCATTCGAGCTTGCGGCCGATCTGGGGTACGACGGTGTCGAATTGATGGTGTGGGCAGAGCCAGTCAGCCAGGACATCGGGGCTGTCGCGCGACTGTCCACGAAATACGACATGCCGGTGCTCTCGGTGCACGCCCCGTGCCTGTTGATCTCGCAACGAGTCTGGGGTGCCAACCCGATACCCAAGCTGACCCGCAGCGTGCATGCTGCCGAACGCCTTGGCGCGCAGACCGTCGTAGTGCATCCGCCGTTCCGATGGCAGCGCCGCTACGCCCAGGGATTCGGCGACCAGGTCGCCGAGTTGGAAGCCCGCAGCGACGTCATGGTGGCTGTGGAGAACATGTTTCCGTTCCGTGCCGACCGATTCTTCGGGACGGGTCAACCGTCGATTGACCGGATGCGCAAGCGAGGCGGGAAGCCCGGTGTCGGACTCTCGGCATTTGCGCCGTCATACGACCCGCTGGACGGCAATCACGCGCACTACACGCTGGATCTATCGCACACCGCGACGGCGGGCACCGATGCGGTGGACATGGCGCGCCGCATGGGGTCGCGGCTGGTCCACCTGCATCTGTGTGACGGCAACGGCGCCGCCACCGATGAGCACCTGATTCCCGGGCGGGGAACTCAGCCGACGGTCGAGGTGTGCCAAATGCTGGCCAGCGGGGAATTGCGGGACTTTAGTGGGCACGTGATTCTCGAAGTCACTACCTCCGGTGCGCGCAGCAAGGCTGAGCGCGAGTCACTGCTGTCCGAGGCGCTGCAATTCGCCCGCACCCACTTGCTGCGCTAGTGGGATTGCTGCGCTAGCGGGTAGGTAGGGTTCTCGGGCATGGCCAGAATCGCGATCATCGGCGGCGGGAGTATGGGCGAAGCGATCCTCGCGGGTCTGCTTCGGGCCGGACGGCAGGTCAAAGATCTGGTGGTGGCCGAGCGGATGCCGGATCGGAGCGCCTACCTCTCGGAGGAGTACTCCGTGCGGGTGGCATCGGTGACGGACGCGGTCGAGAACGCTGACTTCGTGATCATTGCGGTCAAGCCGGTGGACGCCGCATCGGTCGTCACCGAGATTGGCCAGGCGGCCACACAGGCCGACAACGACAGCGTCGAGCAGGTGTTGGTGACTGTCGTTGCCGGTGTGACCATCAGCTTCTACGAATCGCGGCTGCCCGCCGGAGCCCCCGTGATCCGCGCGATGCCGAACGCTCCGGCACTGGTGGGTGGAGGAATCACCGCCCTCGCCAAGGGGCGGTTCGCTACAGCTGAGCAGCTCGCCGAGGTTTCGGGGCTGTTCGAATGCGTCGGTGAGGTTTTGGCGGTGCCGGAGAGCTCGCTGGATGCCGTGACGGCGATGTCGGGATCCGGTCCGGCGTACTTCTTCCTGTTTGTCGAGGCATTGGTGGATGCCGGGGTCGCGAACGGCTTGACCAGGTCGACCGCTACGGAGCTGGCGGTGCAGACGATGGCCGGATCGGCGGCGATGCTGCTCGACCGCATCGAAGCCCAGCAAAAGGCTGGTTTTGATGAGGCATTGGATACGACGCCGGCTCGGCTTCGCGCCATCGTCACGTCTCCGGGCGGTACCACTGCCGCTGGCCTGCGAGAACTGGAGCGGGGTGGCCTGCGCGCGGCGGTCACCGCTGCGGTTGACGCCGCAAAAACACGCTCTGAGCAGCTGGGAATTACATCAGAGTAGTTCAACCAATTAGCCCACACCCGTCGCAATAACCCCATTGGCCACGCTACTCTCCTCCTGTATGCACGGGTGGGTGCCAGCGGTGGGGAAGCCACTGGAGCCGCCTGTGCCCGACGGATTGGGTTGCAATGACGTCTATTAGTGGGCCATCGGGTAAGTCTTCTCCCGGTATGGAATTTGTCACTGTTGCTGAAGTGGCCGCACAGATGCGCGTCAGCAAGATGACGGTCTACCGGATGCTGCACAACGGAGAACTGACCGCGGTTCGGGTGGGTCGGTCGTTCCGGGTGCACAAGCAGGCCTTCGATGACCTACTGGAGTCGTCGTTCCACGATGCGGGTTAGAGCGTCCCAGTTGGAGCGGCGTCCTAACGGGCGCCCAGTCGCACGCCGTTTTCGTTCCGACTACCCGCTTGGGTAAGGTGTCCGGGACACAGGAAGCTTGCGTGAAGCGGGTCTTCACGGGAATTGCAAATGCCTTCCACACGGCTTTTCAAAAGACAGACATAGGTAGCGGAGTTCATGGGTTCAGTCATTAAGAAGCGGCGTAAGCGCATGTCGAAGAAGAAGCACCGGAAGCTGCTGCGTCGCACTCGCGTTCAGCGCAGAAAACTCGGTAAGTAAAGTCCGCCGGTCGGCGGGGTGGTCCGTGCGAAATGCCGGGCCCCTCGCGGACCGATAGGCTGTGCATATGGATTCGGGCGCTGGTGCGGAGGCGCCGCACTATCCCAAAATCGTGCTGGTCACCGGTGCGTGCCGCTTTCTCGGCGGCTACCTGACGGCAAGGTTGGCGCAAAACCCGCTGATCAACAAGGTTATTGCGGTCGACGCCGTCGCTCCCAGTAAGGACTTACTGCGCCGGATGGGCCGTGCCGAATTCGTTCGGGCGGATATCCGCAACCCCTTCATCGCCAAGGTCATCCGCAACGGCGATGTCGATACCGTGGTGCACGCTGCGGCCGCTTCGTACGCACCTCGATCTGGCGGCCGCGCGACGTTGAAAGAACTCAACGTGATGGGCGCCATGCAGTTGTTCGCCGCATGTCAGAAGGCGCCATCGGTGCGCCGGGTCATCCTCAAATCTTCCTCTGAGGTGTATGGATCGCATCCGCATGACCCGGTGATGCACACCGAGGACAGCAGCAGTCGGCGCCCGCCCGGCGACGGATTCGGCCGAGACAGCATGGACATCGAGGCCTACGCCCGTGGCCTGGCCCGGCGCAGGCCCGATATAGCGGTCACTATCTTGCGGCTGGCCAACATGATTGGTCCTGCCATGGACACCGCACTATCGCGCTATCTGGCCGGCCCACTGGTCCCCACGGTCCTCGGACATGATGCCCGGCTCCAACTACTGCACGAGCAGGATGCGCTGGGTGCACTGGAGCGCGCCACGATGGCCGGCAGGGCCGGCACGTTCAACGTCGGCGCCAGCGGGATCATCATGATGTCGCAAGCGATCCGCCGATCCGGACGGTTGGCGGTGCCGATGCCAAAATCCG
This sequence comes from Mycobacterium sp., assembly GCA_965279745.1. Classification (GTDB taxonomy): domain Bacteria; phylum Actinomycetota; class Actinomycetes; order Mycobacteriales; family Mycobacteriaceae; genus Mycobacterium. The sequence goes on along the minus strand of OZ257262.1, from coordinate 2,616,779 downwards.
CACTGTGGGCTGTGGATTCGCTGAGAAAAGCGACTCGAAACAGCGAGCTCAATGTGGATCAAATCGAGTATCTGATCTACGGCCGGGTCATGGATACCGCCCGCATGCGCACTGAGCTGGGTTTTCAACCCAAATGGACCACGTTGGAGGCGTTCGATGACTACGTCCGTGGCCGAGGGCTGACTGCGATCATCGACCCGAAGTGGGTACGCTCTTGGGAAAGCCGCGCTATTGCCGTGGCACAGCGATGGGGAAGCTGAAAGCTAGATGAATAAGCAACGAGCGGAGAGGAGGGTGCTGGCGTGGCCGGTGATTCAAAAGCGAAAGTGATTCCGCTGCACTCGAATTCGAGTCGGGCTGCGGCAGCACGCCGAGCTGCGCAGCGCGCTGACGCTGCGAGTCGGCATCCTTCCTTACTGTCCGACCCGGGTGCTAGGGCCTCGGTGGAAGAGCTTGCTGCCGTCGTCCGTGATATCGACCGGACCCGCGGCGCCGCGGCGGCCGGCGGTCTCGGTGCTGATGCGCCGAACGAACTCGCGCAGCGCATCTCCTCGGTGGCGGACTTCCTCCGGAAGCGGCTGACGGGCGACTATTTCGTCGACGAATTCGGATTCGATCAACAGTTCAACAACGCTGTCGTTCTTCCGCTGCTGCGCTTCTTCTTTCGGAATTGGTTCCGGGTTGAGGTGAGCGGTATTGAGAATCTGCCTGCGTCTGGTGCCGGGCTCGTGGTGGCCAACCATGCCGGAACGTTGCCATTCGACGGAATGATGTTGTCGGTCGCGGTCCACGACCACGCCAACCGCGACCTGAGACTGTTAGCGGCCGATTTGGTTTTCGATATGCCGATGATGGGCCCGATCGCGCGCAAGGCCGGCCATACGATGGCGTGCTCCGCGGATGCGCATCGACTGCTGGCCGGCGGCGAACTGACCGCAGTGTTCCCCGAGGGCTACAAGGGGCTGGGGAAGCACTTCCGGGATCGCTACAAGCTGCAGCGCTTCGGCCGAGGTGGTTTCGTCTCGTCTGCCTTGCACACCAAGGCGCCGATCGTGCCGTGCTCGATCATCGGGTCAGAAGAGATCTACCCGATGCTGGCGGACGTCAAGCTGCTGGCCCGGGTGCTGGGGCTGCCGTACTTCCCGATTACGCCGTTGTTCCCGCTGGCAGGACCGGCCGGGCTGGTACCGCTGCCGTCGAAATGGCATATCGCGTTCGGAACGCCGATCGAAACCGATGGCTACGACGAGGCTGCGGCCGATGACCCGATGGTCACTTTCGAGATCACCGACCAGGTGCGCGAGACCATCCAGCAGACGCTCTACCAGCTGCTGAGCCAGCGCCGCAATATGTTCTTCGGCTGATTCGGGTCGGCTGATCTAGCCCGCGTTTTGCTTCGCCAGCGCCCGCGCGGCGATGGCGGCCACCTGGGCGCTGGTCTCCTCTGATCCCTGCGCTTCGCCGAGCATGGTGACGACGGTCGTCATCACCGGTTTCCCCTCGGCGTCAGTGACCTCACTGCGGACTTCACTGATGATCGTCCCGTGTGACTCCAGGACCGAGTCCAAGTACGAGTCGAAGTACAACTTGTCGCCGACGAATATCGGCCGGTGGAATTCGATTTTCTGGTCGCGGTGGATCACCCGGGCGAGGTTGATGCCGACGTCGAACTGGTTGAAGAGTTCCAGTTGCACCTGGCGGCCCGCGATCGCGATGAAGGTCAGAGAGGCGACCACGTCGGGATACCCGGCGGCCTGCGCCGCATCCCGGTCGTAATGCAGCGGGTCATCGGACTGCACTGCCTTGGCGTATTCGCGGATCTTCTCGCGGCCGACCAGGAAGTAGTCCGGATAGCGGTAGTGGGTGCCGATGATCTCGTTGGCGATTGACACGCAGGAATTCTATAACGGGCCCGGCCGGGCCAGCCGCGCCGAGTGTGAACGTCACGCGAGATCTGAGGCGATTTCTCGCACAGGATTCACGCTCGCGAATTAGCGACGTTCGTTCCGGCGCGAAACGACCGCAGCGAGCGCGCCGCCGATTGCACCGAGCGCCAGCGCCGACGGCACGCCGATCTTGGCGGCCTTGCGCGCGGTGCGGAAATCCCGGATCTCCCAGCCCCGCCGGCGGGCCACCTCGCGCAGATCGGCGTCCGGATTGATCGCGACCGCCGTGCCCACCAGCGACAGCATGGGCACGTCGTTGTGGCTGTCCGAGTAGGCCGTGCAGCGTTTCAGGTTGAGCCCTTCCCTGATCGCCAGCGCCCGAACGGCATGGGCCTTGCCGACGCCGTGCAGGATGTCGCCCACCAGCCGGCCCGTGAAAACCCCGTCGACCGACTCAGCGATGGTGCCTAGCGCCCCGGTGAAGCCCAGCCGCGTGGCGATGGTGTTGGCCAGTTCGTAAGGCGTCGCGGTAACGAGCCAGACCTGCTGGCCGGCGTCGAGATGCATCTGGGCCAGTGCGCGGGTGCCGGGCCAGATCTTGTCGGCGATGATCTCGTCGTAGATCTCCTCACCGACTTCCGCCAGTTCGGCGGTGGAGCGACCCTCGATGAAAGCCAGTGCCTTGCGCCGGCCAGCAGCCACGTCGTCGCTGTTCTCGCGGCCGGTCAGCTGGAACTTCGCCTGGGCGAAGATGAATCGGCGCAGGTCAGCGTAGGTGAAGTACTTGCGGGCTGCCAAGCCCCGGCCGAAATGCACCAGCGACGAGCCCTGCACCAACGTGTTGTCGACATCGAAGAACGCCGCGGCGGTCAGGTCGGACGCTGGGCCTTCCGCTGCGGGTTCGAGCTCGATTTCGAGATCGTCCGTGGCGATACCCGCGTCACGGGCGACAGCGCTGACCTGCTCAGCCTGCAGCGCGGCCAGTTCATGGTCGTCCTCGGGGGAAGCCATAGGAGTCACCCTATCGACAACTGTCACACTTGGCCTCGATGAACCGCATAGCCCGGATGAACCGGTCACACGTTGAGCTGCTCACCCGTGGCAGCTGCACAATCTGCCAGCGGGTCCACGATCGACTGGCCGTGTTGGCGGCAGAGCTGGACTTCGATCTGTCGAGCACCGACGTCGACGTTGCGGCCGCGTCCGGTAACACCGCGCTGCGGGCAGAGTTCGGCGACCGCCTTCCGGTGGTACTGCTAAACGGCCGGGAACATAGTTACTGGGACATTGACGAGCCTCGACTTCGCGCAGATTTGGCGGAGATAACAACCTGACTGCCGAATTTGGCCACCTCGCTGCGCAGCGCCTACGGTGCAAGTAAATTTCTCTAGCGAATGTGCCACTGAACAGTTAGCCAACAAGCAAACCCGGACAGCAAGGGAGCCGACCAGGTGATCACGCCGTGAGCGTCCTGCTGTTCGGGGTATCGCACACCAGTGCTCCGGTGTCAGTTCTGGAGCAGCTCTCCACAGACGAGTCCGATCAGGTCAAGATCGTCGACGAGATTCTGCAGTCGCCGCTGGTGACCGAGGCCATGGTGCTGTCGACCTGCAATCGGGTCGAGGTCTATGCGGTTGTCGACGCATTCCACGGCGGACTGTCGGTAATCGGGCAGGTTCTCACCGAGCATTCCGGCATGTCGCTGGGCGAACTCACCAAGTACGCCTACGTCCGCTACAGCGAAGCTGCCGTCGAGCATCTGTTCGCCGTGGCCAGCGGGCTAGACAGCGCGGTTATCGGCGAACAACAGGTACTCGGGCAGGTGCGCCGCGCGTACGCTAACGCCGAGGCCCACCAGACGGTCGGCCGGACACTGCATGACTTGGCTCAGCGGGCGCTCTCGGTCGGCAAACGCGTCCACTCCGAGACCACCATCGACACGGCCGGTGCGTCAGTGGTGTCGGTTGCCTTGGACATCGCCGCGGCCCGACTGGCGGGATCGCTGGCCGGCTGTACCGCCGCAGTGGTCGGGGCCGGCTCAATGGGCGCACTGTCGGCCACGCATCTCATTCGCGCCGGGGTTCGGCAGATCCACGTCGTCAACCGGTCGCTGCCCCGTGCGCAGCGGTTGGCGCAGAAGATTCGCGATCAGGGAGTCGACGCCGAGGCGCTGCCCCTCGATCACCTGAGCACCGCACTCGCCGCGTCCGACGTAGTGGTCAGTTGCACCGGTGCGGTGCGCCCAGTGGTCACGCTGGCCGACGTGCACCACGCGCTGGCGGCCGGGCAGCGCGACGAAATCACCCAGCCGTTGATTCTGTGCGATCTGGGGATGCCGCGCGATGTCGACACGGCTGTGGCGGGCCTGCCGGGTGTTGCGGTCATCGACATGGACCGGGTGCAGCGTGAGCCGTCAGCGAAGGCCGCTGCGACTGACGCCGAAGCCGCCCGCCAGATCGTCGCCGCCGAGGTTGCCGCCTACCTGGCCGGACAGCGGATGGCAGAAGTCACGCCGACTGTCACCGCGCTGCGTCAGCGAGCCGCCGAAGTGGTGGAGAGCGAACTGATGCGACTGGAGAACCGGTTGCCTGGCCTGGACGACAGCCAGCGCAGCGAGGTTTCGCGGACAGTGCGCCGGGTGGTCGACAAACTGCTGCACGCCCCGACGGTGCGGATAAAGCAGTTGGCCGGAGCGCCGGGCGGCGATAGCTATGCGGAGGCTCTGCGCGAGCTCTTCGAACTCGATCCACAGGCTGTCGATGCCGTGGCAGCTGGCGAATTACCCTTGGCAGCAACGGAATTCGACACTGGCCTGCTGGACGGCGCCGAGTAACGCAGTTGGCTGCAAACAACGACGCGGTGGTCCGGATCGGCACCCGGGGCAGCCTGCTGGCGACGACCCAGGCTGGGACCATCAGGGACGAGATCATTCGACGCGGCCGCCCCGCAGAGCTGGTCATCATCAGCACTGAGGGGGATCGGTCGGCTAAGCCGGTCGCCGAGATCGGGGTCGGTGTTTTCACCGCCGCACTGCGCGAAGCCATCGCCGACGGCCGGGTCGATATGGCGGTGCACTCCTACAAAGACTTACCGACGGCGTACGACGCCAGATTCGTCATCGCGGCGATACCCCGCCGCGAGGATCCCCGTGACGCACTGGTCGCTCGGGATGGACTTGTCCTGGGAGAATTGCCCGCTGGATCGGTGCTGGGTACGTCGTCCGTGCGACGGGCTGCGCAGCTTAGAGCACTGGGTCTGGGTTTGGAAATTCGCCCCCTACGAGGCAATCTAGACACCAGGTTGAACAGGGTGAGCAGCGGTGTTCTCGATGCCATCGTAGTGGCCCGGGCGGGGTTAGCCCGACTGGGCCGTATCGGTGACATCACAGAGACGCTGGAGCCGGTGCAGATGTTGCCAGCGCCGGCTCAAGGTGCGCTGGCGGTGGAGTGTCGCGCCGGCGATACCGGGCTTGCGGCGTTGTTGGCGGAGTTGGATGACGCCGACAGCCGCGCCGCGGTCACTGCAGAGCGAACCCTGCTCGCCGAACTGGAGGCCGGCTGTTCGGCACCGGTGGGAGCGATCGCGGAAGTGGTCGAGTCCATTGATGAGGACGGACGGATCTTCGAGGAGCTGTCGCTGCGTGCGTGCGTGGCGGCGGTAGACGGATCCGATGTGATTCGGGTGTCTGGTATCGGCACACCCGGCCGGTCCGCAGAGCTTGGGCTCTCGGTGGCTGCGGAGTTGTTCGAGCTCGGCGCGCGCGAACTCATGTCGTACAGGGCGCCGTAATTTGCGGTGGAGCGGGAGTGAGGCGGATGACAGGCCACGGAAGTGGGCACGGCAGCGGGCGAGGCCGTAAGGCCAAGCCGGGACAGATCACGTTCGTCGGTTCGGGCCCAGGGGATCCCGGCCTGCTGACGACGCGAGCGCGCACGGTCCTGGCCAACGCTGCTCTGGTGTTCACCGACCCCGACGTCCCGCAGCCTGTGCTCAACGTTGTCGGCGCCGATTTGCCGCCTACCGTCGGCCCGGAGCTTGCGCCGGAAGGTGCTCTCAACGGGGGTCCCGACAACGGGGGTCCGGAGAACCTGGCTGACGTCATGTCGTCAGTCGCGTCGGCCGGTGCCGATATTCGGCCTGCGCTCGGTGACCCGGCCGAAGTAGCCAAAACCCTGATCGCTGAGGCCAGGGCCGGCTTCGACGTGGTGCGCCTGATTGCCGGTGATCCGCTGTCGGTGGATGCGGTGATCGCCGAAGTCAACTCAGTGGCTCGGTCCCACATGGAGTTCGAGATCGTGCCCGGTCTGCCCGGCACCAGTGCTGTGCCGACCTATGCGGGCCTCCCCCTGGGATCGGCCCATACCGTCGCGGACGTTCGCGGCGAGGTGGACTGGGCGGCACTGGCCGCAGCACCCGGACCGCTGATCCTCACCGCCACCGCGACGCACCTGCCCGACGCCGCACGCAGCCTCATCGAGTACGGGCTGAGTGAGAACACGCCTTGCGTCGTGACCTGCAATGGCACCACCTGCGCGCAGCGCTCAGTGGAAACCACTCTGCTGGGGTTGACCGACCGCACGGTTCTGACCGCCGGTGCCGGCGGCACCGATCCGTCAGCCCTGCTATCCGGTGCGTTGGTGGTCACCATTGGCCGCACTGTTGCGCACCGCGCCAAGTTGAACTGGTGGGAAAGCCGCGCACTGTACGGCTGGAATGTTCTGGTGCCCCGCACCAAAGACCAAGCCGGCGAGATGTGCGACCGACTGGTGTCGCACGGCGCATTGCCTATCGAGGTGCCGACAATCGCTGTCGAGCCGCCCCGCAGCCCTGCCCAGATGGAAAGGGCCGTCAAGGGTTTGGTGGACGGCCGCTACCAGTGGGTGGTGTTCACCTCCACCAACGCGGTCCGCGCGGTGTGGGAGAAGTTCGGCGAATTCGGCCTGGATGCTCGCGCCTTCTCCGGTGTGAAGATCGCCTGTGTCGGTGAAGCGACTGCCGATCGGGTGCGCGCATTCGGGGTCAACCCCGAACTGGTGCCGTCCGGCGAGCAGTCTTCACTCGGCTTGCTCGACGAATTCCCGCCCTATGACAGTGTGTTCGATCCGGTCAACCGGGTATTGCTGCCCCGGGCCGACATCGCCACCGAGACATTGGCCGAGGGTCTGCGCGAAATGGGCTGGGAGATAGACGATGTCACCGCCTATCGCACCGTGCGTGCTGCTCCGCCACCGGCGGAGACGCGGGAGATGATCAAGAGCGGCGGATTCGACGCCGTCTGCTTCACCTCCAGTTCCACGGTCCGCAATCTGGTTGGCATCGCGGGCAAGCCCCACGCCCGCACCATCGTGGCCTGCATCGGACCCAAGACCGCTGAGACGGCGGCCGAGTTCGGACTGCGGGTCGACGTGCAACCGGAGACCGCTGCGGTCGGACCGTTGGTGGACGCGCTGGCCGAGCACGCAGCCCGGTTGCGCGCTGAAGGTGCGCTGCCGCCGCCGCGCAAGAAGAGCCGCCGGCGCTAGAGGGCGGTCCTCTCATGACCTTCCCTAGTCATCGGCCGCGTCGGTTGCGTTCGACTCCGGCCTTGCGTCGGCTGGTCGCGGAAACATCGCTGGAGCCAAGGCATCTGGTGCTGCCGATGTTTGTGGCGGACGGCGCAGAAGGATCTGCCGAGCCGCGTCCGATTTCCTCGATGCCCGGAGTCTTTCAGCACACCCGCGAATCGTTGCGCCGTGCCGCCGCGGAGGCTGTCGCGGCCGGTGTCGGCGGGTTGATGTTGTTCGGTGTGCCGCGCCAGCAGGACAAGGATGCGATCGGCTCGGCCGGGCTGGATCCCGACGGCATTCTGAACGTCGCGTTGCGGGACCTCGCCAAGGATCTCGGCGACAGCACCGTGCTGATGGCCGACACCTGCCTGGACGAGTTCACCGACCACGGTCATTGTGGAGTTTTGGACGAATCGGGCGCGGTCGACAACGACGCCACCAATGATCGGTATGCGCAACTTGCTGTGGCACAGGCGGAATCAGGTGCCCATCTGGTGGCCCCGAGCGGAATGATGGATGGTCAGGTGGCGGCCATCAGAGCCGGCTTGGACGCTTCCGGATTCATCGACGTGGCGATTCTGGCGTACGCCGCGAAGTTTGCGTCGGCGTTCTACGGGCCGTTCCGGGATGCCGTCGACTCAAGCCTGCTGGGCGACCGGCGGACCTATCAGCAAGATTGCGGGAATGCGCGGGAAGCGTTGCGAGAGATCGCACTTGACCTTGATGAGGGCGCCGACATCGTTATGGTCAAGCCGGCAATGGCCTACCTCGACGTCGTCCGGGCTGCAGCTGACATGTCGCCGGTGCCGGTGGCGGCTTACCAGGTATCCGGGGAGTACGCGATGATCAGCGCCGCTGCCGAGCGAGGCTGGTTGGACTGCCGCGCTGCGGCGTTGGAGTCTCTCACCAGCATCCGGCGTGCCGGGGCGGACATTGTTCTGAGTTACTGGGCTGTGGACGCCGCGGGCTGGCTGTCATGATGCCCAGCGTGCCGCCCGGTGTGGCGCCCCAGCCCAACCCCCCTGAGCGGCCGGCCGATGTGGAAACCGGCTTCTGGCTCTGGGTGACTGCACTGCCGCTGATGGTCACCGGATATGTGTCCGACGCCGTCGTCACCGGTGGAAAGCACCCGGCCGCGCTGATCGGCGCTACCGCGCTGTTCGCGACGATCTTGGCAGCACTCGTGGTGACCTTCCTGATGTTGATGCGGTCCGGCTACCGCTGGGCCCGAACTTTGTTGACCGGCGGCGGTGTGGCCACCATCTTCTACACCGCCAGCAGTCTGTTCAGCGTCGTTCGCCCGCCCGTCGGGGCCGTGGTGTTCGCTGTCACCGGCATTATCGGCGCGGTTCTGATCGGTGGCGGGATCTTCCTGCTGCACCGCCCGGACTCGCAGGGGTTCTTCATCCGATGACGGCGCCCGAACCTAGGCCCCGCCCAGTCACCGTCGCTTTCTGGCTGTGGGTGCTCGCGGCCGTGCTGCTGATCGCAATGGGATTGCTGTCGGCCTTGTCGAGTTACGTGCTCGGGTTCTACCGCTTGGCCGGAGTGCTCTGGGTGCTGGCCGGTGTCGGGCTGGGTTTTCTCGCTGGGCGAACCCGTCTGCGCGACGCCCGGTTCCGTCGCGCCGGAGTCGCGCTATCCCTCGCGCTGGCCGTCCTATTGGCCATCTACTCGGTGCTGAGCGGCGGTTGGCCGTGGCTTGCCATCATGATCATCGTGATGGTCGCGGCGGTATTGCTGGTCCGGCCGTCGGCCCAGGACTGGTTCACTGAAGGTAAATGAACGGAACCCAGATGCCTGAAAAGGACGAAACCGAGGTGGCAACTGAGCAGCCGGAGATTCTGTTCGCCGAACACGGCGCCAGCTGGCTTTGGTTGCTGTCCGGTCCGTTGTCCGGGCTGACGATGCTGTACCTGCAGGTTAAAGGCAACGGCGGCTATGCGCCCACGCTGCCGATGATGTTCGTGGTGCTGGTGACCGGCTTCGTGGCGATACAGATCAAGGCCAATCGGATTCACACCAGTGTCGAGCTGACGCGGGAGTCGTTGCGCGAGGGTGCCCAGATCACCCCGGTAGAATTGCTCACTGAGGTCTATCCGGAAAAAATCGGGAGGGCGAAACCCGATGCGACAGAACTGAAATGGGTCGAAGCCAGGGCTCTCGGTGAGCTCTCGAACGTGCCGCGTGGCCGCAAACCGATCGGGATCGCGCTCAAAGGTGGCCGCACCGCTCGCGCTTGGGCGCGCAAGCATCGCGATTTGCGGGCCGCGTTGACGGGACTCCTCGAGGAACGAGGCAACACGAAGTGAGGCATGCGCTCCAATTGATCCTGGCGTGCCTTGCGGCGGCTGCTGCGGTGGCGAGCTGGCTCCAGGTTCGTACGATCGTCGATGTCGCCCCTGTCGTGGCCGGACAGCCGGCAACGACGTCGGTGGCCTACTACCCGCCAATGCTGGTTCTGACGCTGGTTCTGGCAACGGCGGCCGGCGTTCTAGCCGTGCTCGGCATCGCCGGATTACGTCGACTCCGAACCGCTCGTAGTCGATAAACCCCGCTGTTATGGTTCCCGCCATGGGTGTGAGGAAGTCCGTGGTGGCCGTGCTCGACCGTCCGTCGAATCGCTGGCTTTTGGCCCTGGCTCGTACCGCAACTGCCAATGCGCGTGGTGAACGAGTGTGGATCACCCACGACCGGTCGTCGGGAGGCTGGTCGAAGAAGACCCGCGGTGGCGTCATGCTCATGACCGATCCGGTGGAGATGAATGCCGACCAGTGCGAAGCTTTCGTTCGGGACGTGTTCCTCTACGACTACACGGTCAAGCCCGGGGATGTGGTGCTCGACGTCGGTGCCGGATTCGGTACGGAAACGCTTCCGTTGTCCAAGATGGTCGGCGCCTCGGGGAGGATCATCGCGATCGAGGCGTTTCCCTCGACGTTCACCATGCTCAAGCGGGTGTGTGAGCTGAATGACCTGCGCAATGTGACACTGGTGCACGCGGCGGTGATGGACTCCAATGAGCCGGTGAAAATGAGTGATGTCGGCGCGGATTCCTACCTGGAGAACAAGATCGGCTCCCACGGCATCGAAGTTCCGGCGGTCACCATCCCGGATCTGGTGGCCGAGATGAAGCTGGACCGAATCGACTTCTTGAAGATGAACATCGAGGGAGCGGAGTTGCCCGCGCTCCGCGGGGCGAAAGACGTACTGAGTCTGGTCCAGCATGCCGCCATCGGATGCCATGACTTCCTCGCCGATGAAAAAGGCGACGAGTCGTATCGCACCAAGGACGTGGTGAAGGCGATATTGGTGGATGCCGGATTCACTGTGCGGGAGCGCTCGGATGACCCGCGCCCGTGGGCAGCCGACTACCTGTTTGCTTCACGCTAGGGCGCCGGTAGGCCCGCTGTTATCGTTCAGCAATGGGCCTCAAGCACACCGTGTTCCACCGGGTCAACCGTCCGTCGACGCGCCGGTTACTTGAGATGGCCGGATCGGCCTATGCGTCGGCAAGGGGCGGAAAGGCGAAGTTCACCTACGATCCGGAGTCCGGCGGCTGGCTGAAGCGGACCGCGGGCGGGGTCACGCTGAACCCTTACCCGTTCGGCATGAGCGTCGAGCAGTGTCTCGACTTCGCCAAGGAAATATTCCTGCGCGACTACATGATTCAACCGGGAGATGTGGTTCTCGACATCGGCGCGGGCACCGGCACCGAGGCCCTGCCGTTCTCCCAACTGGCGGGACCGTCGGGGAAGGTCATCTCCGTCGAGGCGCACCCGGCGACCTTTGGCCTGCTGGAGCGGGTGTGCCGGCTGAACAACCTGACCAACATCGAATGCATTCAGGCGGCGGTGATGGATTCCGACGACCCGGTGACGATCAGCGATATGCGGGAGAGCTTCTGTCAGGAGAACCGGATCGGCGAACCTGGTGGAATCGAAGTGCCCGGAATCACGATTGCCGACATGGTGTCCAAGTTCAACCTCGATCGGATCGACTTCATCAAGATGAATATCGAAGGCGCAGAACTGCCGGCATTGCGCGGCGCAGTCGATGTGCTGCCCATCGTGCGGCACGCCGCCGTCGGCTGCCATGACTTCCTTGCCGAGGGACCCGATGACGATTGGTACCGGACCACGGCCCCGGTGCGCGGCATTCTGCAGGATGCCGGTTTCACCGTGAAACAGACCCAAGACCCGCGCCCCTGGGCAGCCAGCTACCTGTTCGCTTCCCGCTAAGTCGCTCGGCGACCGGGAAGGAAAAGGGGTGGAAGAAAAGCAGGCTGAAACCGCTCCGCCGACAGGGCGGCAGGCCGCCTGGAATTACTTGGTGTTCGGGCTGAGTAAAAGCGCAACACTGATCATGACGATCGTCGCCGCCCGGCTTCTCGTGCCCGCGGACTTCGGCATCTTCGCGCTGGCCTTGCTGGTCGTCAACCTCTTCGACTATATGAAGGATCTCGGCGTCGGCGCGGCCATCGTCCAGCGCTCCGGCGACTGGAATCGGCTGGCGCCAACAGGTTTGACCCTTTCAGTGATATTCGGCGTGGTGTTTGGCTTGACGCTCGCCGTCGCCGCGCCATTGGGCGCTGCGATCCTGCACGAGCCGCGGCTGACCCCGTTGATTCGGGTACTCGCGATCGGACTGACCATTTCGGCGCTGGGTGTCATACCCGCAGCACGGCTGCGCCGCGACCTCGCCTTCCAGAAGCGCATCTGGCCGGAGTTCCTGGGCGCTGTGGTCAAGGCGGCAGTGACCATCGGGTTGGCCGTGGCGGGTGTCGGGGTATGGAGTCTCATCTACGGCCAGTTGGCCGGGACTGTCGTGATGACGGTGCTGTATTGGGTGGTGGCTCGCTCTCCGATCGTGTTCGGTTTCGACAAGCACGAAGCGAAAGGCCTGATCCGATTCGGAATCTCCCTCACCGCAGTTGCGCTGCTGTCCTTCGCAATGTTCAACCTCGACTACCTGTCCATCGGGGTTCGGCTGGGAGATACCCAACTCGGCCTGTACACGTTGGCTTATCGCCTACCGGAGTTGCTGGTGCTGAACCTGTGCATCGTTATCAGCGAGGTACTTTTCAGCTCGTTGTCGAAGTTGCAACACGACCGCGAGATGCTGGCCGAGCACTACCTTCAGGTGACGAAAGCCGCTGTGGCGCTGAGCGCCCCGATCAGCGTCATCCTGGCAACGGCAGCGCCGGCAGTTATCCGGACGATGTATGGCGATCAGTATGCTGATGCGGCACCAGTGCTAGCTATCCTGTCGATCTACACCCTGGTCTACTCGACGTCGTGGCACGCCGGTGATGTGTTCAAGGCGATGGGGCGCCCATCGCTGCTCATCGTCATCAGTTCGGTAAAGGTGGTTCTGATGATCGTCCCGGTCTGGTTCGCCGCGGGCCACAGCATCGTGATGGTGGCGCTGGTGTTGCTGGCGATCGAGATCTTGCCGTTCATCGCGAACATGGTGCTGGTGAAGAGAATTGCGGGGACGACATGGTCCGCTCTGGCGGGGTCAGTGACGCGCGCGTTGCCGGCGGCGGCTTTCATGGCGGTGGTGATGCTCGGTCTGGGACACCTGGTCCGCGGCTTGCCCGCACCGCTGGTTCTGGCGATCACCGGTACAGCGGGGCTCATCGCCTACGGGGCCGCGATGCGGGTGACGGGTCCGGAACTCTTTGCAGCAGGGCTATCAGCGGTCAAGTCTGTGCGGGGCAGAGGTGCGGCTAGTGCCTGATCCGATACGTGTATTGATGATCCTCGACTCCTTCAATTTCGGTGGTGCCGAGAACCTGATTGCCGAATTGGGCCGGTACGACCCGGCCACGCTGGACGTATCGGTGGCCAGCCTGGTTCCGGCCACGCAGGACCGCAACGCATTACTCGATCGGCTCACCTACGCTGGCCTTAATCCGCAATACCTTTCGGTGAACAAGCTCCTGGATCCTGCCGGTTTCGCCAGTTTGGTGAAGACGCTGCGCCACGCCGAGGTGGATGTCGTCCATGCGCACCTGGGCTACTCGGCGACCGTCGTCCCACTTGCCGCGCAGCTAGCTGGCAAGCCGGTGGTGGCCACGCTGCACTTGAGCCCGCAGCGCAACCTGAGTCGCGGTGAGTCGCTCAAAGAACGCCTCTCCGTGCGCATTCCGGCCCGGTTGGGCCGCCTGGTGCTGGTCTCACAACACGCGTTCGATGAGTACGCACGCCGCTACGGACCCGCTCGGGATACCTGGCGGATGATTCCCAACGGGGTCGACCTGAGCCGCTACACTGTGCGGACGGGGCGTCGTTCTTCTGAGCGGCCGGTGTGGGCCGTCGTTGCGGCGTTGCGGCCGGATAAGAATCATCTGGACTTGATCCGAGCCTGGACTGAGGTTGTCGAGGTTCATCCCGATGCCACCCTGCTGATCGTCGGTGACGGGCCGAGCCGGGGCGACATCGAACAGGCGATCGCCGAAGCAGGACTGGGCGAATCGGTGCAGCTTCTCGGCCGTCGCGAAGACGTGCCCGACATTCTGCGGACCGTTGACGGTGTGGTGTCGGCATCCGTGGATGAGGCACTGCCGACGGCGCTGATCGAGGCGGGAGCGTCCGGGCTTCCCGTGGTGGCCACCGATGCGGGTGGTACCCGAGAGATCGTGGTTGACGGTGTCACAGGTCGCCTGGTTCCGCTACGCGATGCGGACGCACTTGCCGGGGCCTTGTTGGACACGATTGGAAACCCCGAACTGGCGGCCTCCTACGGAGTCGCAGGCCGAACGCAAGCTGAGGAGAAGTACGCTATGCCGGTCTGGGTGCAACGACTTGAACTGCTGTACAAGGAGGTAATCGGTGCCCGTCGTTGACTCTATGACGGTGGCTCAGGTCATCCATTCACTCGGTGCAGGTGGGGCCGAGGCGATGCTCGTAGAGTTTGCCCAGGTCGCGTCGTCAGCCGGTATCCGGCTTGTGGTCATCGGACTCTCTGACGCGCATACGGCCGACGGTGTGGACAACCGAGTCGTTCCCAAGCTGCGCGACCTCGGTGCGACGGTGTACGAAATGCACACCGCTCGTTACAATTTCGCCGCATCACTCGCTCTGGCGAAGATATTGCGCGACGAGCATGTCGACATCGTTCACACCCACCTGAAGCATGCCGACGTGGTCGGCGGAGTCGCGGCGCGCCTAGCTCATATTCCCTCGGTATCGACGTTGCACGTCATCGACATCCCCACCACGCGGATGCACCAGGTCCGGGTCAAGCTGGGACTGTTCGCGCGTGAGCGAATGTCCAGTGCGGTGATCGCGCTGTCCAGCGCGCAGCGCAAGTGGTATGTCCAGTACGGCGGCGTGGAGTCTTCAATTATTGTGCTCCCCAACGGTGTTGGCGAGCCTGAGGTGGCTGGCGATCGGGCCACCATACGCGCCGAACTCGGGGTGTCGGACGGCGGCCTGTTGGCGGTGTGCGTCAGCCTGATGCGGCCAGAGAAAGGCCACGCCGACCTGATCGAGGCGGTACGTCTTCTGCCCGATGATTTGCCCTTGGTGGTGGCCATGGCCGGTGACGGTCCGCTGATGGACGGCCTCCGGGCTAAGGTCGAGGCGGATCCGGTTGTGAGTCAACGAATTAGGGTCCTCGGCTTTCGTAGTGATGTCGCCGATCTGATCGCCGCATCGGACTTCGTCGTGCAACCCTCGCTGGAGGACGCCTTGCCGACCGCATTGATCTCGGCACTCGCCGGCGCACGGCCGATCGTCGCGACGAACGTCGGCGGGATACCGGACATCGTCGGACCCGGTTGCGGGATATTGGTTGAAGCCGGACAGCCTGCCGCGCTGAGTGCCGGACTTGCCGAAATGACCACGGCTGCACTGCATGAGTCGGCCGCCTTTGCCGATATGAGGCAAGCCACCCGGGACAGGTATGACAGTAACTTCAGTGCCGATGTCTGGGTTAAGAACCTGCGGGAGGTGTATCAACGCGCGATCGACGAACGCAAGTCTGAGATCAGATGAAACGTATCGCACTGATCGAGTTCGCACCGTGGGGCGGTTTGTTTCAGTTCTCTGTTCAGCTTGGTGAGGCGCTCGCCCGGGCCGGCGCCAAGGTCGACGTAATCACGGGCACACAGCCGGAGTTGACGTCACGCGAACCAGGTTGCCGGGTGCGTGGCATCCTGCCGGCGTGGCATCCTGTCGCCGGTGCGGAGGTCTCGGAATGGCGGCGCCGCGCGCGGCGTGCTCTGCGGGCTGGAAAGTACATACTGGCCTGGCTCGCTTTGCTGGCTGACCTGCTCCGGAACCGGCCCGACGTGGTCATCTGGTCAGCATGGCGGTTCCCGATCGATGCCTGGGGAGTCCGAGCGGTTCGCAAGGCTTTGCCGGACGCGGTCCTCGGCTTGATCGCGCACGAGCCTCGCCCGGTTGTCGAGCAACCGGGCCAGGTCGGCATGTACAAAACCTCAGGCGTCACTGTAAGCGCCCTGAGCAAGGCGTATGAGGCTCTGGATGTCGCTTACGTGCTTGGTGATTCGGCCAAGGAGGTGCTGATCGAGACCTGGCCGATCACCGCCGAGGTTTTCGTAATCCCGCACGGCGACGAGGGCATCTACGCAGCGAGTCCGATCCAAGGTGCCGCTGACACCGGTCCGGTTGTGTTGTCGTTCGGCACGATTATGACCTACAAGGGCACCGACACGTTGTTCGAAGCATGGCCAGCAGTGCGAGCTGAAGTGCCGGAGGCCGAGTTGATCATCGCCGGTGCGGTGAGCGCCGACATGGACGAATCCGCGCTGCGGACAACGGTTTCGAAGTTAGCGGGGGTGACATTGACCACCGGGTACATCCCGGTTTCGGATGTGCCGTCGTATTTCGAGGGCGCCCGCTGTGTGGCGCTGCCCTACAAACGCAGCAGCCAGTCCGGGGTTGCGCACTTGGCGTACACCCTGCATCGACCGGTCGTCGCGACGCGGGTCGGCGACATTCCGTCCGTAGTCCATGACGAGGTGTCCGGGCTTCTTGTCGCGCCGGGGGATCCGGCCGCGCTGGCCGCGGCGCTGGTTCGGCTGCTCACCGATCCTGAGTTGGCGCAAGCAATGGGCGAAGCGGGCGCGGCGGGGCTGACTCAGACGGCCTCGTGGGATGAAGTCGCGGCGCGGCTGCTGGCCGGATTGCCCCCAGCCCGGATGGGTTGAATCAGCCGTTCGTACGGAAGTAGTCGACGGTGCGTTGCACGCCCTCGGCGAGCGGCACCCGGGGCCGCCAGCCCAACACCATCTCAGCCTTGCGGACGTCGAGGCATGAGCGCTCGAGATCGCCGAGTCGGGCGGGCGCGAACTGTGGGTCATCCGGTGCGCCAGCCGCGGCCGCGACGGCGGTGTGCAACTCCCGGTCGCTGGTTTCCACACTCGTACCGACGTTGAATCGCTGTCCGCCCCCGGATGAGCCGGAGGCTCGGACGAAGGCGTCGACCACGTCATCGACGAATACATAGTCGCGAGTATTGGAACCAGTACCGAAAACCTTTGTGGGAGAACCTGACAGCAGGGCTTTGGAGAAGATTGCCACCACGCCGGCCTCGCCGTGCGGATCTTGGCGGGGGCCGTAAACGTTGGCCGGAGCAATGTGGGAGCAGTCCATGTTGTACAGGTGCCGGAAGGTGTTCAGGTAGATCTCGCCCGCGACCTTGCCTGCTGCGTACGGTGACGCCGGATCGGTCGGGGTGGTCTCGCCCACCGGGAAATTCGTTGGAGAACCGTAGATTGATCCCCCCGACGATGTGTGGATTACCTTGCGGACACCAGCTTTTCGTGCCGCCTCGGCCAGTCGCACGGTGCCGACAACGTTGACTCCGGAGTCATGCTCCGGATCGGTCACCGACTTCCGCACATCGATCTGGGCCGCCAGATGAAACACGACTTCGGGCTTGCGGTCGGCGAGTAGAGCGTCCAGATCGGAGGTGACGATGTCGGCTTCGACGAACTCGAAGCTGTCGTTGGTGCGGGCGGCGTCGAGGTTCGCGAGCTTGCCTGTGGCGAGGTTGTCGATTCCGACCACGCTGTGCCCGTCGGCCAGCAAGCGATCTACCAATGTCGATCCGATGAACCCGGCAGCGCCGGTGACCAGTGTCCGCATTCGGGCCACCTTACCGAAATGAGCCTCCAAATTCGTAGATTGTGTTTATACCCCTGGGGGGTATGATGAAGACATGACCACAACGGATCTTCAGTTGAGTGGCATGAGTTGTTCGTCCTGCGCGGGCCGGATAGAACGCGGTCTCAATGATCTTGAAGGTGTTCACGCCACGGTGAACTTCGCCGTTGAAAGCGCGCACGTCGAACACGGCCCGGAGGTGTCCGAAGACGATCTGATCCGGGCCGTCGCGGCCGCGGGATATCGGGCTTCCGTGGTGGATCACTCGGCGCATTCCGACGATCAACTGCAGCACGACACACCGGCCGAAGAGTTGCGGCCCGGCTGATCGGTTCCCTGGTGCTGGCCGTGCCGGTGGTGGTGCTCTCGATGGTCATGCCCCTGCACTTCCCCGGCTGGGAGTGGACGGCATTGGCGCTGACGACGCCGATCGTGTTCTGGGGCGGCTACCCGTTCCATCGCGCGGCGCTTGCTCGGGCTCGGCATGGGTCGTCATCGATGGACACGTTGGTGTCGATTGGGACGCTAGCCGCCTATCTGTGGTCGACGTTCGTTGTTGTTGCTGGAACGGCCGGAGGCAGCGGCCACGTCTACTTCGAAGTTGCTGCAGCGGTGACGGTGTTCCTGCTGGCCGGCCGGTACGCCGAGTCGAAGGCCAAGCGGTCCGCCGGCGCTGCGCTGCGGGCATTGTTGTCACTGGGCGCCAAGGACGCTGCGGTACTTCGCGATGACACCGAGGTGCGAGTGCCTGTCGGCGAACTTCGAGTCGGCGATGTCATGGTCGTGCGGCCCGGCGAGCGGGTGGCCACCGACGGGGTGGTAGTCGACGGAGCTTCGGCGCTGGACAGTTCGGCCATGACGGGGGAGTCGGTGCCGGTCGATGTTGGTCCGGGTGCTGAGGTGCTCGGTGGGGCCGGCAACACCTATGGCCGGATTCTGGTGCGGGCCAGCCGCGTTGGTGCTGACACGCAACTGTCCCGGATGGCCCGGATGGTGTCGGATGCACAGAACGGCAAGGCGTCCGTTCAGCGGTTGGCTGACCGGGTGTCGGCGGTGTTCGTGCCGGCCGTGCTGGTGATCGCCGCCGTGACGTTGGCCGCTTGGGTGTTGATCGGGGCCTCTTGGCCCGCGGCGTTCACCGCCGCGGTGGCCGTGCTGATCATCGCCTGCCCGTGTGCGCTCGGTCTGGCGACCCCGACGGCGATCCTGGTGGGCACCGGACGCGGCGCCCAGCTTGGAGTGGTGATCAAGGAGCCGCAGGTGCTCGAGACGGTGCGCGGCATCGACACCGTTGTCCTGGACAAGACCGGCACCGTCACAACCGGCCAGATGAGCGTTCTCGATGTGCGGCCCGAATCGGGTGAGGACGTCGACATGGTGCTGGCCCGAGCAGCTGCAGTGGAATCGGCGTCCGAACATCCGGTGGCCGCCGCGATCGTGGCCGCTGCCCGGGAACGTGGGCTGACCATCGCGCCGGTCAGCGATTTCGTCAACGATCCAGGTACCGGCGTCGGCGGGGTTGTCGATGCGGTGAGCGTGCGGGTGACCCGGGCGCCCAGCCAGGACACGGCAGATGACTCGGCTGGCTACACCACCGTCGTGGTGACGTGGGATGGTCAGCGGCGCGGGGCGATCCGGCTGGTTGACGCCGTTAAACCGAGCAGTGCCGAGGCCATCGCCGAACTCAAGAAGATGGGCATCACGCCGATGCTGCTGACCGGTGACAACCCGGCCGTCGCGGCCCGGGTGGCCACCGAGGTGGGTATCGCTCCCGGTGACGTGATTGCCGGTGTGCTGCCCGCGGAGAAGGCCGAGACCATCAAGCGTCTACAGCAGCGAGGACGGCGGGTCGCGATGGTGGGTGACGGCGTCAACGACTCGGTCGCATTGGCCACCGCCGACATCGGCATGGCGATGGGTACCGGCACTGATGCCGCGATCGAGGCGGGAGACATCACCCTGGTGCGCGGTGACCTGCGGACCGTGCCGACTGCGTTGCGGCTGTCGGCACGGACGTTGCGGGTGATCAAGCAGAACCTGTTCTGGGCCTTCGGATACAACGTCGCGGCAATTCCGTTGGCTGCATTCGGGTTGCTGAACCCGATGATTGCGGGTGCGGCGATGGCATTCTCGTCCGTCCTGGTAGTCGTCAACAGCATCCGCCTCAAGCGCTTCCACTAGCCAGGTGACGCCTATTCAGACGGCGCCGAAACGTGAGTGCGGGCGGGAAAATGCGAGTGGATTGCGCCATTTCGTCGAACTCGGCGCATGCCCCCAGTCGTTGGTACAAAGTGCGTATTCTGTAACATTGTTACCCATGACGGAACTGGCGAACTCTGAAGCCGCTCTCGATGCTCTCCCGCTAGGCCCGGATTCGCTGGTGTGGAAATACTTCGGCGACACCCGCATCTTCCTCATCGGTCCCCGGCCCGCGGTGCTGCAGAACATGCTCGCAGAACTGGGGCAGGGCGTACTGGACCACTCGGTCTGGTTCGCCGATACCGCGGCCCGGATCAAGCGGTCGCTGCCGCCGATCTTCATGACGGTCTACGGCACCGACGAGGACAACCCCGGTCAGCAGGTGCGCGACTTCCACCACCGGATCAAAGGCGACATGCCCCCTGACGGGCCGGGCGGGGTCGGTGCCCGCTATCACGCCCTCGACCCGGACACCTACTTCTGGGCACATGCGACGTTCTTCGACCAGGCGCTGTACTTCGCCGACACCTTCGTCAAGCGGTTGACTCGCGGGGAGAAGGAGCAGATGTATCTGGAGTCGAAAACCTGGTATCGCCGATACGGGGTGAGCGACCGCCCGATGCCGGCTGACTACGCCGAATTCGAACGCTATTGGGACCACATGATCAACGAAGTGCTGGTCGCGCATCGGACCGCGAAGTACGGCGTCGGCTATGTCACCAAAGGTTTCCCGGCTCCCAAAGGTGTTCCACCGCTGGTATGGCGCCTGGTTGCACCGGTGTTCAACCCGATGGCGGCCTTTCTCACCACGGGCGGGATGCCGCCGCGGACCCGCGAACTGTTGGAACTGCCGTGGACCGACCGGCAGGAGCGTCGCTATCAGCGCTTCGCGGCACTGTGCCGGACACGGGCGGTGAACAGGATCTGGGACCGGCTGCCAATGACGATTAGGTACAACGGCTATGCCAATAAGGGTTTCGCAATGGCGCAACATGCCTGACTCATCGACCGAGGCGATTCTCGACGCCGCGCTAGAGGAGTTCGACCGGCACGGCATCCGCCGGGTTGCCCTCGGCGACGTCGCACGCCGGGCGGGTCTGAGCCGAACCACCATCTACCGCCGGTTCGCCAACAAGGACGATCTGATTGCCGCCGTCATCGACCGGGAAAACGCCCGGCTTTTCGCCGATATTGCCGCTGAGCTGAGAAGTGCACGGCCACAGTCGAATTACTATGTCGAGGCGTTCACCTCCGCGATCGTGCGAAGCCGGGAACATCGGATTCTCAACCGGATGGCCGTCGAGGAGCCGGCGCTGAGTCTGCAACTGGCGCATCGCCATTACGCGGCTGCGGTTGAGCGCGTCGAGGACGCGCTCCGAGTCATCTTCCCGGATGGCGTCGCCGACCGGCTCGGGCCGGAGGTTGTGCGCCAACTGGCCGACAACATCTGGCGCTACGCGCTGATGGTGCTGCTCTTGCCCAGTGCCGAGCCGATCGAAACAGCCGACGAAATAAGGTCTTTCGCGACCACGCACTTCCTGCCCAGCTTGCCTGACGCGCTGCGAGCTGTGCCGGTTTAGCCCTGCTGCCTAGGTTGCTCAGGCGGTGAACAGGCTGGTGATGTTCGAGACGATGTCACCGAGCACACCTCCGACAACCAGAACCTCGATCAACGCGGCAGTGATGCCCAGACCCACGGCGGCTGCGAGCGGAAGGCCGACAGCATTGAGCAGCCCGTCGACGATATCGCCGCTCAGTACCTGCTCAATCCCACCCAGGAACAGGTCGATCATGTAGGTGGGGAGCATCACGACCAGGGAGTTAACGATGTCGGCGGTGGGAAGCAGAATTGAGTACAGCGATGCGGCAGTGCCTGAGATCGCCTCGCCGACATTGGTGACGAGGTTCTGGACGGCGGAAATGATGCTGTCCGGGAAGGACTGGGGTGCATCGGAATCCGATGACGACGCGGGTTGGAAGAGCTTGTGCAGTTCCTGCGACATGCTTCCGCCCGGGCTGATATCAGCGATGAAATCCTTGATTCCCTGCACGACACCGGCGACGAAGAGCTGGGCGGTCTCAACCCAGTCGACCTGAGGGAATACGCCGAACGTGGTCAGCTGGTTCGCATAGCCGTCGGTCGACCAGCCGTACTTCGGGTCTCCATAGCCGAGGTTGACGATCACTCGCAAGGCGGGCTGCAGCAGATCGGCGAGCGGATTGCCGATCAACGGAATCAGGCGCAGCGGCTGCAGTAGCGGCAGGTTCTCGGTCGGGATTATGTAGTAGTGCTGCTCGGTGGTGCAGGGATCCGTACCGCACGAGGTGGGCAATTCGATAGCCGATGCGATCTGCTCCGGGGTGAGCTGCAGGTATGTGCCGTGCACGAAGGCAATGCCCAAGCCGGCATTGAGAACCGATAGTGCGTTGAAGGTGTACCGCGGGAAGTCGGCGAAGCCGTCGTATTCAAGCGTGTAGTTCGAGACCGCGAACGAGTCTTCGGGTGTCGCGCCATAGAACGGAATACCCAGAGCGGGCAGGTCCAGATCCGGGAAGCGGGAGAGGAAGCCGCCGTTGGGGTTCATCTCATTGCCCACGAAGACGAAATTGACGGGTGAACCTTCGGGGATGGAGCACTCGGAGGTGTTGACGCAGTTTGTGTTGCCCGGTCCCAGAACCAGGGAGGACATGATGGCGCTCTGCGAATAGCCGAAGACGGTGACGGTGTTGCCGGCGGCGATTTGTTCGAGGATCTGGTCGTAGAGGATCTGGTTGCCCTGGTCAACCGAGGTATCCAGGGGCAGGCTCTTCACTCCGGTGATGGGATACAGGCCTTCGGGGGTGAACAGGCCCTCCGGGATGGTGCCAACCGGACTGTTGGGCACCACGTACTTGGTGAACGCGTTCGTGATGTACGTATCCGACGGAATCGGGGTGCCGCTGCCGCCCATGATCAAAGCGATGTTCTGCGGGGCGGGGTCTTGCACGAGAGTCACTGCAACTTCGGGTGTTTCGGGCTCTTCCGCTGCGGCGCTCAGCGCTGCCGCGGGAGCTGCCGTGGTTGCGACCGCCGATTCGCGGCGCGACTGCGCCAACGCCGTCAACTCAACGACTGACTCGGTCGGCAGGGTCGGGGTGTCAGTGTTGATTGGACGGGGTGCGGTCACTGTGGGTGTGGCCGCGGGCAGGGGAGCCGCGGATACCCGCGCCCGGTTGGGCGGTGCTGCCTTCCCGGCGCCGCGGGAGGCCGCCGGGCGCGTGCCCGCGGAGTCGGAATGCGAAGCGCCTGAATGGGACGGCGAACCCGAGGAAGGGCTGTCGGCCGAGGCCACCGCTGTACCGCTATACGCGGCCACACCGACCCCTAGGGCAAATGCGAGTCCGCCGACTCGCCCGATGAATTTGCCTGCACTCATGAGATTCCCCCTATGACGCCGATCACACCTAACCGGGCGAAGGCTACCCTGAGTAATTCCTGTTGGTGGCGATTTAATGTCGGTATGGGAAGAATTCTTCTAATCCCCAGGGACGATTGGCCCGCCCGGCCATTGCGGAAGTTGTGTGGTCGCCCCAAACTCTGAAGTCATGGCCTATCTGAAACCCCCTTGGTTCGTCGTCAACGTGTTCAACAAGATCGCCATGACGACGGGCATGTCAGGATCGGAGACTCTGACGCTCACCGCCAGAGGCAGTGGGGTCCAGCAGCAGATTCCGGTGATCAGCGTCGACGTCGACGGCACAAAGTATTTGGTGTCTACCCGGGGCGAATCACAATGGGTCAAGAACATCCGGGCCAATCGGTCAGTCACCTTGAAGGCGCGCGGCGTCGCGGGCCAGTTCACCGCCGTCGAGGTCCCTGTCGACCAGCGTGATCCGATCCTGGCCGCGTATCGGGTGAAGGCCGGCAAGCAAGTCGATGGGTACTTCGCCAAGCTGCCCGAGCCGGCTGACCATCCGGTGTTCCGCCTGATGTCGGGTTAGAGTTCCGCACCCTGTAGTGCTGCGCGCAGCTTCGGCTGGGACACTTGTCGCCGTGAGCAGCATGGACCAGGTCGCCATCGCGCCTCCGATTGCCTCAGCACGACATTTCGCCGATGCCTGCGCTGTGATTCCCGGCGGAGTGAATTCACCAGTACGGGCATTCAACTCAGTGGGCGGAACGCCGCGGTACATCGCCTCGGCGCAGGGATGCTGGTTGACCGACGTCGACGGCAACCGTTACGTCGACTTGGTGTGCTCCTGGGGTCCGATGATCTTGGGTCATGCGCACCCGGCCGTCGTCGACGCGGTCCAGCAGGCCGCGGCAAACGGATTGTCGTTCGGTGCCCCAACGCCCGCTGAGACCGACCTTGCGGCCGAGATCATCGCGCGGGTCGAACCGGTACAACGGGTGCGACTGGTGAACTCCGGCACCGAGGCCACCATGAGTGCGGTGAGGTTGGCCCGCGGTTTCACCGGCCGCGCCAAGATCGTGAAGTTCTCCGGCTGCTATCACGGTCACGTGGACGCACTGCTGGCCGACGCCGGCTCAGGTGTTGCGACACTGGGGCTACCGTCTTCGCCGGGCGTGACCGGTGCGACGGCCGCTGACACTATTGTGTTGCCCTACAACGATATCGACGCGGTTGCCGAGACCTTTGCGCATCATGGCGAGACCATCGCCGCCGTCATCACCGAAGCGTGCCCGGGCAATATGGGCACCGTCGCTCCGCTGCCCGGCCTCAACGCGGCGCTGCGTCAGATCACCGCTCAACACGGTGCCCTGTTGATCATGGACGAGGTGATGACCGGCTTTCGGATCAGCCGATCCGGTTGGTATGGAAGAGATCCCGTCGACGCCGACCTATTCACCTTCGGCAAGGTGATGAGCGGGGGACTGCCAGCCGCGGCCTTCGGCGGTCGTGTTGATGTGATGGAACGTCTGGCGCCACTCGGGCCGGTGTATCAGGCCGGGACCCTCTCGGGTAATCCGGTAGCGGTGGCCGCCGGGTTGGCCACCTTGCGGCACGCCGACGACGCCGTGTACGCCACCTTGGATGCCAATGCCGATCGACTGGCGTCGCTGCTTACCGGTGCGCTCTCCGAAGCTGGTGTTGCGCATCAGGTTCAGCGCGCCGGGAACTTCCTGTCGGTGTTCTTCAGCCAAGCCCCGGTGGCGAACTTCGCGGCTGCCCAGGCAAGTGAAACATGGCGCTTTCCAGCGTTCTTCCACGCACTTCTCGAGGCAGGGGTGTACGCGCCACCCAGCGCGTTCGAAAACTGGTTTGTGTCAGCCGCGCTTGACGACAACGCATTTGAGCGAATCGAAGCTGCACTTCCGGCCGCCGCCCGCGCCGCTGCGACAGCGGAGCCAGCATGAGTGACCGGACAGTCGTGCATGTGATGCGCCACGGTGAGGTATTCAATCCGGAAGGCGTGCTGTACGGGCGCCTGCCCGACTACCATTTGTCCGAGCGTGGTCGGGCGCAGGCCGAGAAGGTCGCCGAGGTGCTGGCCGACCGGGATATCGTCGCCATCATCGCTTCGCCACTGGAACGGGCCCAAGAGACGGCTGCGCCGGTGGCCGCGCGGCACAACTTGGCCGTCGGTACCAACCACGATCTGATCGAGTCGACGAATATCTTTGAAGGGAAACGTGTTTCCCCCGGCGATGGTGCACTGCGTGATCCGCGCAACTGGAAATATCTGATCAACCCGATCCGGCCATCGTGGGGTGAGGCGTACAAGGAAGTCGCCGTCCGTATGCGCAGGGCGCTGCACGAAGCGCGCGTCGCAGCGGCGGGACACGAAGCGGTGTGTGTCAGTCACCAACTGCCCGTGGAGATCCTGCGCCGGTCGATGAATGGTAAATGGCTGGCGCATGACCCGAGGAATCGGATGTGCAACCTCGCATCGCTGAATACCTTTGTCTTCGAAGGTGATCAGCTGGTCGACTGGCAGTATCTGGACCCCCACGAGCCGTGAAGCGGTTCGTGATCGGGCTGATGGTGGTGACGGCTGCGCTGGCCGGCTGCTCCACCGGCGACGACGCCGTTGCTCAGGGTGGAACGTTTGAGTTCGTCGCACCAGGTGGCAAGACCGACATCGTCTACGATCCGCCGTCCAGTCGGGGCACACCGGGACCGCTGTCCGGCCCAGAGCTTCAGGACCCGTCGCGCACCGTCTCGCTGAGCGACTTTCCCGGCCAGGTCGTCGTCATCAATGTCTGGGGTCAATGGTGCGGGCCGTGCCGCTCCGAAATATCGCAACTGCAAAAGGTTTACGACGCCACTCGCAGTCAGGGCGTCGCCTTTCTCGGGATCGACGTCCGCGATAACGACGCGCAGGCTGCCCGCGACTTCATCGTTGATCGCAAGGTGACCTTCCCGTCTATCTACGACCCCGCGATGCGGACTATGATCGCGTTCGGCGGCAAGTACCCCACTACTGTCATCCCGTCGACAGTGCTGCTGGACCGCGAGCATCGGGTGGCAGCGGTGTTCCTGCGGGAGCTACTGGCTGACGATCTGCTGCCGGTGGTCCAGCGCCTCGCGGCGGAGCCTGGTCTGGAGAAGACCTCGAAACAGGCCAAGCCATGACGGATTTCACCCAGATTGCCGCCGCTGGCCCGCTACTACTTGCGCTCGGCGTTTGTGTACTGGCAGGCCTGGTGTCCTTCGCGTCGCCGTGCGTGGTGCCGTTAGTGCCCGGCTACCTGTCGTATTTGGCTGCGGTGGTCGGTGTTGACGAGTACGACGGTGTGGGGGCAACCGTCAAGACGCATCGTTGGCGGGTCGTGGGTTCTGCGGCGTTGTTCGTCGCGGGGTTCACCGGCGTTTTTGTGCTGGGCACCGTCGCCGTTCTGGGCATGACGACGACGCTCATCACCAATCAGGTTCTGCTGCAGCGGGTTGGCGGGGCGTTGACGATCGTCATGGGACTGGCGTTCATCGGATTCATCCCTGCGCTTCAGCGGCAAGCCAAGTTCGCGCCGAGGCTGCTGGCGGGTACCGCGGGTGCGCCACTGCTGGGCGCGGTGTTCGCGCTGGGGTGGACGCCGTGCCTGGGACCCACGCTGACTGGCGTCGTCACCGTGGCGTCGGCCACCGATGGCGCGAATCTGGCCCGCGGGGTGGCGCTTGTGATCGCCTATTGCGTGGGTTTGGGTATTCCGTTCGTGTTGCTGGCGCTGGGTTCGGGCTGGGCTGTCAATGCCTTCGGCTGGTTAAGGCGGCACACTCGTGCGATTCAGATCTTCGGTGGGGTGTTGCTGATCCTCGTGGGCGTCGCGCTGATGACGGGCGGGTGGAACGACTTCGTGTCATGGCTGCGGGATGCGTTCGTCAGCGACGTGAGGTTGCCGATCTGATGGGGACCCGTCTGCTCACGCAAAAGTGCCGGGGACTTTGGCGCGCGCTGACCTCCATGGGGACCGCTCTGGTGCTGCTGTTCCTGTTGGCGCTGGGCGCTGTGCCGGGGGCGCTGTTGCCACAGCGGTCTCTCAATGCGGGCAAGGTCGAGCTGTACATCGCTGACCACCGGGTGATCGGTCCGTGGCTGGACCGGCTGCAGTTGTTCGACGTGTTCTCCAGCTTCTGGTTCACCGCGATCTATGTGCTGCTGTTCATCTCACTGGTCGGCTGCCTGACGCCCAGGATGATCGAGCACGTCCGAAGTCTGCGCGCGACACCGGTTCCCGCGCCGCGCAACCTCAGCCGGTTGCCGAAGTACGCACACGGCGACCTGGCCGGGTCGGCTGAACTGGTCGCCACCGCCGTCTCGCAGCGCCTTCGCGGCTGGCGACGAGTCACCCGTGCGAACGGCGACGCGGTCGAGATCTCCGCGGAGAAAGGCCAACTGCACGAGTTCGGCAACATCGTGTTCCACTTCTCGCTGCTGGGGCTACTGGTCGCGATCGCCGCAGGAAAGCTGTTCGGGTACGAGGGCAACGTCATCGTCATTGCCGATCGCGGGCCGGGCGTCTGCTCGGCGTCACCGGCGGCGTTCGACTCCTTCCGCGCCGGCAACAGCGTGGACGGCACGTCACTGTATCCGATGTGTCTGCGGGTCAACGACTTCCAGTCCCACTATCTGCCGAGCGGGCAGGCGACATCCTTCGCGGCGAACATCGACTACCAAGCCGGCAGAGACCTCGCCACCGGCACCTGGCGGCCCTATCGGCTGGAAGTGAACCACCCGCTGCGGATCGGCGGCGACCGCGTCTACCTCCAGGGCCACGGCTACGCGCCGACATTCACGGTCACCTTCCCGGACGGACAGAAGCGCACCCAGACGGTGCAATGGCGACCCGACGATGCGCTCACCTTGTTGTCGTCGGGCGTCATCCGCGTCGACCCGCCCGGCGGCACCTACCCCGACCCAGGCGAACGCCGCAAACATCAAGTGGCGATCATGGGTCTGCTCGCGCCCACCGCGCAGCTGGACGGAACCCTGCTGTCATCGAGTTACCCTGCGCTCAACGACCCGGCGGTCGCTGTCGATATCTATCGCGGCGACACCGGACTCGACACCGGGCGACCGCAGTCGCTTTTCACCCTGGACCCCAGTTTGATCGAGCAGAAGCGGCTCACCAAGGTGAAGCGGACCAACCTGCAGCTGGGACAGGAGGTGCGCCTCGACGACGGGACCGTGGTCAAATTCGACGCTGTCACTCCGTTCGTGAACCTCCAGGTCTCCCACGACCCGGGTCAGGTGTGGGTTCTGGTGTTCGCACTGACGATGATGGGCGGGCTGGTGGTCTCGTTGAGCATCCGTCGTCGCCGGGTGTGGGTCAGGGTCGTCAACGGTGCGGGCCAGCCCGGTACGGTAAATGTCGAGTTGGGTGGGCTGGCCCGTACCGACAACTCCGGTTGGGGCAGTGAGTTCGAGAGACTCGCCGAACGGCTGCTGGCTGAGCCGCCGAAAGAGCAGGGCCGCCGAAAGAGAAGGTCTGAGGCATGAACACCGAGCGAGAAGCGAAGGCGGATCGCGCATGAACACCGAGCACATCGACATCGGGTTGGCCCGGTACTCGGACTGGGCATTCACATCGTCGGTCGTCGTCCTGGTCGTAGCGCTGCTGCTGTTGTCAGTGGAGCTCGCCTACAGCCGCGGCCGCAAGGTTGAAGAGCGTGAGCTGGTGTCGGCTGGTGGAGCCGCTGGGCCGGCGACAGCTACCGGTGTTGCTGCGGACAGTGACCGGCCCGGCATCGTCGTCGAGGCGACTAAGCGCTCGCTGGACGATCGGGTCGGACGCGCAGGGCTGGCGCTGGTGTACGTGGGCATGGCGATGCTGTTCGCCTGCATCGTGCTGCGTGGCTTGGCGACGGTCCGGCCGCCCTGGGGCAACATGTACGAGTTCATCAACCTCACCTGCATGTGCGGGCTCACCGCGGCTGCCGTGGTGCTCCGCCGGCAGCAGTACCGGGCTTTGTGGGTATTCGTCTTGCTGCCCGTGCTCATTCTGTTGACGGTGTCCGGCCGCTGGTTGTACACCAACGCCGCGCCGGTGATGCCCGCGCTGCAGTCGTATTGGCTGCCGATCCACGTTTCGGTGGTCAGCCTGGGTTCGGGAGTATTCCTGGTCGGTGGCGTGGCCAGCATTCTGTTCCTGTTGAAGATGTCGCGGTTCGGCGAACCCGGAGCGAAAGGGCCGTTGGCACGCGTCGCCTCGCGGCTGCCCGACGCCCAAACCCTGGATAAAATTGCTTACCGCACAACAATTTTCGCCTTCCCGGTGTTTGGCTTCGGTGTCATCTTCGGGGCGATATGGGCCGAGGAGGCCTGGGGCCGGTACTGGGGTTGGGATCCGAAGGAGACGGTGTCGTTCATCGCGTGGGTGGTGTACGCCGCTTACCTACATGCGCGGTCGACGGCAGGTTGGCGCGACAAGAAAGCGGCATGGATCAACGTCGTCGGATTCGTGGCGATGGTGTTCAACTTGTTCTTCGTCAACTTGGTGACGGTCGGTCTGCATTCCTACGCCGGGGTTGGCTGAGGCGATCCCGGGCTAGCGCGGGTTGTTGTCCCGTCGCAGGCGGGAGAGGAACTCCGGATCGTCGTCGGGTCCGATGACCCGCGTTTCGGCGCGGTTCGTCTGTGTGCGAACCGACCGCCAGCCGATGTAGACCAGCGCACCTAATGCCAGAATTACCAGCAGGTACAACACAAGAACCTCCCTGGTCTGAATATACCCGCGTCGGTAGGCTCGGCGCCGTGTCTGACAAAGAGGCGGCCGGTGCCGCGGGCGGCGTGATCCTGAATGTTGTGTTGTACACACTGGCGCGGCTGGCGCTGGTGGTGGGGCTGACGGCCGCAATCGCCTTCGTCGCGCGTCTGATCGGGATCGATAATCTTCCGCTCGTGGTCGCGTTGCTGTTCGCGATCGTCATTGCACTGCCATTGGGCATCTGGTTGCTTGCTCCGCTGCGCAGGCGCGCGACCGGGAGCATCGCGGTTGTGGACGAACGGCGCCGGAGTGACCGCGATCGGTTACAGGCTCGGCTTCGCGGCGAGTCGGCGCCGCCGGAATGACGTATCCGAGACTGCGTCGGATCTGCTGTGCCGTTCTGGCAGCGGCGTTGGTGCTGACCGGCTGCGGTCGCCAAGTCGGTGGTGTCGCGGTAGCCGGGGATACCCGTCCCCACGACGTCTGGCAGCTGGCTGACGACCTGGTCCGTCGATCACCGCTGAACCCTGACGCGGTGTCGAAGATGCTCGGCATCAAGTTGAAGACGAATGGCGGCGGCACCTACCGCGGCGGGCCGGCCGACCTTGGGCCGCAGTTGACCGTTTCGGCGATCAGGATGATTGACGTTCCCGCGATGACGGCCGTCCTCGTCGCAGTGAAGACGCCGGACTGTGTGCGTCTCGCAGACGTGCAGGCGCACTACCCCCAAGTGGTCAAGCGGGTGGCGATCGTGCAGGGCGGCAGGGTTACCGAACAGTGGGTTGCGCCTTACCCCTGGGGCGCGGTGGGTTTCGCGATCCAGCAGCCTCCCGGCTGTGTGCAGACCATTGATGTCAGTTACGCGAAGATGAAGCGCTGACCCGTTCAGTGTGTCGTGGCCAGCGGGATTGCCACCGCTAGCGCCCACACCAGCATCGCCAGGCCGGTATCGCGTAGAACCGGGATGAGGTCGGATCCAAGCAACCCCCGGCGGACGGGTTTGGCTGCGCGTGCCGCCAGCGGGCTTGCCAGCAGTCCGGCGGCGCACCACGGGGTCGCCAGCATCAGCACCAGCGTCAGCACCCCGGCGAGGGCGAGCAGGCACTGGTACATAACTCTGGTGCGGGTGTCGCCAATCCTTACCGCGAGGGTCAGCTTGCCGGAGGTTTGATCGGTCGGGATGTCGCGCAGGTTGTTGGCCACCAGCACCGCCGACGACAGCGCACCGGTTGCGACCGCCAGGACCAGACCAACCCAGTCGACTCGCAGCGCCTGGGTGTACTGGGTGCCCAGCACCGCAACAAGACCGAAGAACACGAACACCGCAACCTCACCGAACCCGGCGTAGCCATACGGTCGGGTACCGCCGGTATACAGCCAGGCGCCGGCGATACAGCCGCCACCGACCGCGATCAACCAGGGTGAGCTGACGATGGCCAACGCCAACCCAGCGACTGCGGCGACGGTAAGGCTCGTCACCGCCGCGACGAGGACCGCCCGGGGCGTCGCGAGTTTGGCGCCGACCAGACGTAGCGGCCCGGTGCGGCCGTCGTCGGTGCCGCGGATGCCGTCGGAGTAGTCATTGGCGAAGTTGACGCCGACGACCAGGGCGACTGCGACCGCAAGGGCCAGTAGCGCCTTCCACAAGACGGCGGAGTGCAACCAGGCCGCCGCCCCGGTGCCGACGATGACCGGCGCGATTGCATTGGGCAGGGTTCGTGGTCGTGCGCCTTCGACCCACTGCGCCAGGGTCGCCATGATGGCAATCGTCGCATGCGATCGGGTGGCCGGTGTTATTCACCGATTTCAAAATGTAATTTACCGGGCCGTAAGACCCTCGTATTACTTGACCTGGTGATTCATAATAAACGGCTAAACCGTGCTGTGACTTGCCGAAGTTTTGGGGGGCAGATGAGTTCGTCTGATGCTGGAAAAACGAATTCGGGTCCGCGTCGTCGAATGGGTGTTCCTCGGGTGCGGGTACGGCCGGTCGAGTTTGGCGGCCGGGTTGAGCTGAAACCCGGGGCGGCGGGGTACGCCAGTTATGTGGGCCGGGTGGGGGCTCTGGCGGTGGCGTTGGGTGTGGGCGCAGCGGTAGTGGCGTTGCCGTCGGTGGCGTTTGCCGACACGAAGGGGTCGGGGGGTTCTTCGGGATCGGCCAGTTCGTCGGATTCGTCTTCGGATACTCGGTCCGCGTCTACAGGGCATTCGAGTCCGCGGTCGGGGTCGCGGTCGGGGCCACCGAGTGTGGTGTCTGGTTCGGGCAGTTCGGCTGGCGGTTCGTCATCGGGTGGATCGTCAGCGAACGCTTCAGCGACGGGTTCGCCGACGGTTGTTGGTGGTTCGGATGGTGTGGCCAAGCCGTCCCCGGGCGGCCGTCGCGGCTCGGTTTCTTCGGATGCTTCGGGTTCGGGTGTTGTGGGCGCGTCTCCCGCGGCGGTTGATCGTGGTGTGCCTGCTGGTGGTCGCGAGTCGGCTGCGGTGGTCCACGGTGTGCCTGCGGTGAGTGAGGTGCCGGTGGCTTCCTCGGCGCCGTCTGGTGTCGCGGATGTTGTTGTAGGGCCGGTGATTTCGACTCCGCAGCTGGTTCCCGTGGTGCCGGTGGCTTCGGCGACGGCTCCGCCGGTTGCTGCGGTGCCTTCTGGTGCGGCTTCCGGGCTGGGTGGGGGGCTGTTGTCCTGGCTTGGTTTTGGTGACGGGGCCGCGGGTAGCTCGGATGGTTCGGATGTGGGTGGGCCATTGGGCTGGGCGCTGTTGGGGTTTGTGCGTCGCGATGGTGTGGGGACTCGGGCGAAACCGGCGGCGGCGGTCACCACGGGTCAATCGGATTCGTTGGCTGCGTCCGCGGCTGCGACTGCGGCGAGTGTTCCGTCGGTGGGTGCGGGTTTGGGTGACATTTGGTTGTTTGGCAATGGCACGGCTGAGCATCCCGATGGCGGGATTTTGATCGGTAATGGGTATTCGTGGACTGGGTATGCGGGGGTGTGCACCAGTGGTGCGTGCACCGGCGGTAACGGCGGGATCCTCGGTTCGGGTGGGAGTGGGTTTAACGGCGGTAATGGTGGGTCGGCGGGGTGGTTCGGTTCTGGTGGTTCTGGTGGGGCTGGGGTTGCCGGGACTAATGGTGGTGCGGGTGGTGCGGGTGGCAAGGGTGGGTTGTTCATCGGCAACGGCGGCACTGGTGGCGCCGGCGGTACGGCAACAGGTCTGAGTGGCACCGGCGGGGCGGGTGGCGTCGGAGGCGATACAGGGTTGTTGGGGTGGGGCGCTGCCGGTGATGGTGGCGTGGGTGGCGCTGGCGGCAGTTCCGGTATCGGTGGTGCTGGTGGTCGTGGTGGCAGCGCGGGATTGATCTCGTCGATTGCCGACGGTGGCGCTGGTGGTGCTGGTGGCGCCGGTGGGTCTGGTGGCACTGGTGGTGCCGGTGGCGTGGGCGGGTTGTTTGTTGGTGCGGGTGGCGACGGTGGTGCTGGTGGGAGTGCGACGAGCGCGTCGGGTGTTGGTGGTGCCGGTGGTGTGGGTGGGGATACCGGCTTGTTGGGGTGGGGTGTTGCGGGTGCGGGTGGCGCGGGTGGTGCGGGTGGTCTGACCGGTGTTGGTGGTCGTGGTGGGGATGGCGGCAGCGTCGGGGCGGTGTCGACCATTGGTGCTGGTGGCGCGGGTGGTGCTGGTGGTGTGGGTGGGGTTGAGGGTGGTGTGGGTGGTTCTGGTGGTGATGGCGGTCTGGTGTTGGGCGACGGCGGTGCCGGTGGTGCGGGTGGTGCGGGCGGTTTCGGGGGTAGTGGTGTTGGTGGTGATGGTGCTGATGGTGGTGCCGGGGGTAGTGCGGGGTTGTTGTCGGTGTGGGGTGCTGGTGGTGCTGGCGGTGCGGGTGGTGATGGTGGGATCGGGGCCACCGGTGGTGAGGGTGTCAGTGGGGTTACCGGTGGTGCTGGTGGTGCGGGTGGTGCTGGGGGGGATGGCAGTTGGGTGGTGGGTGTTGGTGGTGCTGGTGGGTTGGGTGGTCGTGGCGGGGTCGGTGGCAGTGGTGGTGCGGGTGTGGATGGGGCGGATGCCACGGTGGCGGGTGGGGCCGGCGGTGATGGCAGTGATGGCGGTACCGGGGGTGCCGGTGGGGTAGGTGGTGGCGGTGGTGATGCGGGTGCGGGTCGGGTGTTGTTTGTGTTCGGCAATGACGGTGTTAACGGGTCCGGTGGTGCTGGCGGGGTGGGTGGTGGTGCTGGCCGTCCTGGTGATGGTGGTGCGGGTGGGGCTGGCGATGCGTCGACACCGACCGGTGGCGCTGGGGGTAACGGCGGGAATCCGGGGACTGCGGGTTCTGGGGGTGCTGGTGGTACGGCAGGCACTGGGGGCCGTGGTGGTGTGTCGGGGGCTTCGGGTGGTGGCGGGTCGGGGTGGACTGGTGCTGGGGGTAATGGTGGTGTGGGTGGGGCGGGGTGGGATGCCTCCGCGACCGTCGGGCAGACGGGCGGTGCTGGTGGACGTGGTGGTAATGGTGGGGCGGTTGGTAATGGTGGTGCGGGCGGGATCGGTGGGACTGGTGGCGGTGGCACCGCGGGTGCGCAGGCGGGTGGCCTAGCGGCGTCGGGTGGTGCGGGGACTGCGGGTGGAGCCGGTGGGGCCGGCGGTGCTGGCGGGTTTGGTGGGGTGATCTCGGGTGATGGTGGTGCTGGTGGCAGTGGCGGTGATGGTGGGGCTGGCGGTGCTGGTGGCGCTGGGGGGACGGGGCCGGCTAGTGGTGCCGGTGGTGTGGGCGGTACCGGGGGTGCCGGTGGTGTGGGTGGTGGCGGCGGAAACGCGGGTAAGGCGCTGGGGGCTGGGGTATCCGGGGCTAATGGTGATGGTGGTGTGGGCGGTATTGGTGGTGGTGGTGGTGTCGGTGGTGACGGCGGCACCAACTCCGGCGGTAGTGGGTCTACCGGCGGTGCTGGCGGTGCCGGTGGAGCGGCTGGCGATGGGGGTAAGGCCGGTATAGGTGGAGTCGGCGGCACGGCGGGCACCACGGGTCGAGGTGGCACCGGTGGTGTGGGTGGGGCGGGTGGTGCGGGCGCCTCGGGGGCTGCGGTCGGCCCCGGCATGCCGGGCAATTCGGGAACCGCCGGTGGTGCTGGTGGTGCTGGTGGTGCGGGCGGTTCTGCGGGGGTGGGGGGTGTCCGTGGTGATGGTGGCCGTGGTGGTGCCGGTGGTGCGGGTGGGGTGGGTTCCGGCGCGGGTGCGGTGTCCGGGCCGGGGGCGGATGGCCAGTCCGGTGGTGCGGGTGGTGCCGGGGGTGCCGGGGGTGCGGGTGGGGCTGTCGGTGGTGGTGCGGGTTCGGGTGGCGCGACGGGTGCCGGGGGTACGGGCGGTCACGGTGGGACGGGGGGTGCGGGCGGGCAGGGCGGCTCGGGGGTTGACCACGCCACTGATGCGGGTATTGCCGGTGGTGCGGGTGGTATCGGTGGTGCTGGTGGTGCTGGTGGTGCTGCCGGGGCCGGTGGCACCGGGTCGTCGCTAGGGGCGTCGGGGACGGCGGGTAGCGGTGGGGCGGGGGGTAGTGGCGGCAATGGTGGTACGGGTGGGTTCGGGACGACCGGGGGCGCGGGTGGTGGTGCGGGCGGGATCGGCGCTTCGGGTGGCCGTGGTGGCACTGGTGGTGCCGGGGGTGCGGCCGGGTTGGGTCAGGGTGGTACGACCGGTGCTGGTGGTGGCGGGGGTACTGGTGGTGGTGGTGGTGCGGGTGGCCATGGTGGTGTCGGGGTGGATCACAGCACCGATGCGGGCATCGCGGGGGGTGGCGGTGGTGATGGCGGTGTCGGGGGTGATGGGGGTGCTGCCGGGGCCGGTGGCACCGGGTCGTCGGTAGGGGCCTCCGGGACGGCGGGTAGTGGTGGTGCTGGGGGTAGCGGCGGCAATGGTGGTACGGGTGGGTTCGGGACGACCGGGTCCGCCGGTGGTGGTGCAGGCGGGATCGGCGCTTCCGGTGGCCGTGGTGGCACTGGTGGTGCCGGTGGTGCGGCCGGGGCAGGCACGGGCGGTACGACCGGTGCGGGTGGTGGCGGTGGCACCGGTGGTGATGGTGGTGCGGGCGGCCATGGTGGTGTCGGGGTGGATCACAGCACCGATGCGGGCACCCCGGGGGGTGCCGGTGGTGATGGCGGAGTCGGGGGTGATGGGGGTGCTGCCGGGGCCGGTGGCACCGGATCATCGGTAGGTGCCTCCGGGACGGCGGGCAGTGGTGGTGCTGGGGGTAGCGGCGGCAACGGTGGCACGGGTGGGTTCGGGACGACCGGGTCCGCCGGTGGTGGTGCAGGCGGGATCGGCGCCTCCGGAGGCCGGGGTGGGACTGGTGGTGGCGGTGGTGCGGCCGGGGCGGGTCAGGGCGGTACGACCGGTGCCGGTGGTGCTGGTGGCGGTGGTGGTGTCGGTGGTGTGGGTGGTACGGGTGGTGCCGGTAGCGATAACAGTGCGAGCCCGGGTGTGGCCGGCGGTGCAGGTGGGGTCGGGGGTACCGGTGGCGGTGGGGGTGCCGCGGGTGCGGGTGGAACGGGTTCCTCGACGGGGGCGTCAGGCGCCGCCGGTAGTGGTGGTGCTGGTGGTGTGGGCGGTAAGGGTGGTACGGGTGGGTTCGGGACGACCGGTGGCGCGGGTGGTGGTGCGGGTGGGTTCGGTGCCTCCGGTGGCCGGGGTGGGACTGGTGGTGGCGGTGGTGCGGCCGGGGCGGGTCAGGGCGGTACGACCGGTGCCGGGGGTGCTGGTGGCGGTGGTGGTGTCGGTGGTGCCGGTGGTACTGGTGGTGCCGGTACCGATAACACCGCGAACCCGGGTGCGGCGGGTGGTGCGGCGGGTGTCGGTGGCACGGGCGGCACCGGTGGCGCCGCGGGTGCAGGCGGCACCGGGTCGTCAACGGGTGCCTCAGGGTCTGCTGGTGATGGTGGTGCCGGTGGTGTGGGCGGTAAGGGTGGCACGGGTGGGTTCGGGACGACCGGTGGCGCGGGTGGTGGTGCGGGTGGGTTCGGCGCGTCCGGCGGTGCCGGCGGTACTGGTGGTGCTGGTGGCGCGTCCGGGGCTGGTGGTGGGGGTAATAGCGGTGCTGGTGGTGCCGGCGGCGGTGGCGGTGTCGGTGGTGCTGGCGGTACGGGTGGTGCCGGTAGCGATAACAGTGCGAACCCGGGCCAGGCGGGTGGCTCGGCGGGTGTCGGTGGCACGGGCGGCACCGGTGGTGTGGCGGGTGCGGGTGGTACCGGGTCGATATCGGGGGCGACGGGGTCTGCCGGTGATGGTGGTGCCGGTGGTGCGGGCGGCAAGGGTGGCGCGGGCGGGTTAGGTTCGGCCGGCGACACCGGTGGTGGTACCGGTGGTGTGGGGGCGATCGGTGGGACCGGTGGTGGTGGCGGCACCGGTGGTGCCGCCGGTGGTGCCGGCGGTAAGCAGGGGGCGGGCGGTGCCGGTGGTGCGGGTGGTCTCGGCGGCGCCGGTGGCGCTGGCGGTACCGGCACCGATAACTCGGGTTCGACCGCGGCCGGCGGGGCGGGTGGTGTCGGTGGTGCCGGGGGTACTGGTGGTGGCGCGGGTGCTGGTGGTGCCGGCTCGACCAGTGGGGTCAGCGGTTCGGCGGGTACCGGTGGTACCGGTGGTGTCGGCGGCAAGGGCGGTACGGGCGGGTTCGGGACGACCGGTTCAGCTGGTGGTGGTGCGGGTGGATTCGGTGCCGCCGGTGGTGTCGGGGGTACTGGTGGTGCTGGTGGCGCTGCGGGGGCGGGGACCGGGGGCAGTCAAGGTGTCGGCGGTACTGGCGGTGGTGGTGGTCTCGGTGGCGGTGGTGGGACCGGTGGATCCGGTACGGAGAACTCGGGTTCGACCGCGACTGGTGGTGCTGGTGGTGCGGGCGGGACCGGGGGTACCGGTGGTGGTGCGGGTGCTGGTGGTGCCGGCTCGACGGCGGGGGCCAGCGGTTCGGCCGGTACCGGTGGTACCGGTGGACTCGGTGGTGACGGTGGTGCCGGCGGGTTCGGGACGATCGGTAGCACTGGTGGTGGCGCGGGTGGATTCGGTGCTGCCGGCGGTGCGGGGGGTACTGGTGGTGCCGGGGGCGCTTCGGGTGCCGGTACCGGGGGCAGCAAGGGTGCCGGCGGTAAGGGCGGCAATGGGGCCACCGGCGGTGCAGGCGGCACGGGTGGGACGGGTAGCGACAATTCGGGTTCGACCGCCGCCGGTGGTGCCGGTGGTGTCGGCGGAGCCGGCGGCACCGGTGGTGCCGCGGGTGCTGGTGGTGTCGGCTCGACCAGTGGGGCTAGTGGTTCGGCGGGGTCCGGTGGTGCTGGTGGTCTCGGTGGTGCTGGTGGTACCGGTGGGCTCGGGACGATCGGTAGCACTGGTGGTGGCGCGGGTGGATTCGGTGCTGCCGGCGGTGCGGGCGGGACCGGGGGTGCCGGTGGCGCCGCAGGGGCCGGAACCGGCGGCACCACCGGTGCTGGCGGGGCCGGTGGTGGTGGTGGTGTGGGTGGTGTGGGTGGCACCGGCGGACTGGGTACTGACAGCACGGGAACCACCGGTGCGGGTGGTGCGGGTGGCGCCGGTGGTACGGGTGGTACCGGCGGTAATGGTGGTGCCGGCGGTACGGGTTCGGCGGCGGGGGCGACGGGGCAGGCCGGTAGCGGTGGTACCGGTGGTGTTGGTGGTGACGGTGGGACGGGTGGGTTCGGGGCGACCGGTGCTGGTTCGGGTGCGGGTGGGTTTGGTCAGCTTGGTGGTAACGGTGGCACCGGCGGTGCTGGTGGCGCGACGGGTACCGGTAGCGCGGGGGGCAGCACGGGTGCCGGCGGCACGGGTGGCATCGGCGGTACCGGTGGTGTGGGTGGCACCGGCGGACTGGGTACCGACAGCACGGGAACCACCGGTGCGGGTGGTGCGGGTGGTGCCGGTGGTACGGGTGGGACCGGCGGTAATGGTGGTGCCGGCGGTACGGGTTCGACGGCGGGAGCGACCGGGCAGGCCGGTAGCGGTGGTACCGGTGGTGTTGGTGGTGACGGCGGGACGGGTGGCTTCGGCGCGACCGGTTCCAGTTCCGGTGCGGGTGGGTTCGGTCAGCTCGGCGGTAACGGTGGTACCGGTGGTGCCGGTGGTGCGACGGGCACCGGTAACACCGGGGGCAGCACGGGTGCCGGCGGCACGGGTGGCATCGGCGGTACCGGTGGTGTGGGTGGCACCGGCGGATTAGGTACTGACAGCACGGGAACCACCGGTGCGGGTGGGGCGGGTGGTGCCGGTGGTACGGGTGGGACCGGCGGTAATGGTGGTGCCGGCGGTACGGGTTCGACGGCGGGGGCGACCGGGCAGGCCGGTAGCGGCGGCACCGGTGGTCTCGGCGGCGACGGCGGCACCGGCGGGTTCGGGGCGACCGGTGCTGGTTCCGGTGCGGGTGGGTTTGGTCAGCTCGGTGGTAACGGCGGCACCGGTGGTGCCGGTGGTGCGACGGGTACCGGTAACACTGGCGGCAGCACGGGTGCCGGCGGCACGGGTGGCATCGGTGGCACCGGTGGTGTGGGTGGCACCGGCGGACTGGGTACTGACAGCACGGGAACCACCGCAGCCGGTGGGGCGGGTGGTGCCGGTGGTACGGGTGGGACCGGCGGTAATGGTGGTGCCGGCGGGACCGGGTCGACGGCGGGGGCGACGGGGCAGGCCGGTAGTGGTGGTACCGGTGGTGTTGGTGGTGACGGTGGGACGGGTGGGTTCGGCGCCACCGGTTCCAGTTCCGGTGCGGGTGGGTTTGGTCAGCTCGGTGGTAACGGCGGCACCGGCGGTGCTGGTGGCGCGACCGGTAGCGGCAAGGCCGGTGGAACGACGGGTGCCGGCGGCACGGGTGGCATCGGTGGCACCGGTGGTGTGGGTGGCACCGGCGGACTGGGTACTGACAGCACGGGAACCACCGCAGCCGGTGGGGCGGGCGGTGCCGGTGGTACGGGTGGGACCGGCGGTAATGGTGGTGCCGGCGGGACCGGGTCGGCGGCGGGGGCGACGGGGCAGGCCGGTAGCGGCGGCACCGGTGGTGTTGGTGGTGACGGTGGGACGGGTGGGTTCGGGTCGACCGGTGCTGGTTCGGGTGCGGGTGGGTTTGGTCAGCTTGGTGGTAACGGTGGTACCGGTGGTGCCGGTGGTGCGACGGGTACCGGTAGCGCGGGGGGCAGCACGGGTGCCGGCGGCACGGGTGGCATCGGCGGTACCGGTGGTGTGGGTGGCACCGGCGGACTGGGTACTGACAGCACGGGAACCACCGCAGCCGGTGGTGCGGGCGGCGCGGGTGGTACGGGTGGTACCGGCGGTAATGGTGGTGCCGGCGGTACGGGTTCGACGGCGGGGGCGACGGGGCAGGCCGGTAGTGGTGGTACCGGTGGTGTTGGTGGTGACGGTGGGACGGGTGGGTTCGGGGCGACCGGTGCTGGTTCGGGTGCGGGTGGGTTTGGTCAGCTTGGTGGTAACGGTGGTACCGGTGGTGCCGGTGGTGCGACGGGCACCGGTAACACCGGGGGCAGCACGGGTGCCGGCGGCACGGGTGGCATCGGCGGTACCGGTGGTGTTGGTGGCACCGGCGGTTAGGTACTGACAGCACGGGAACCACCGGTGCGGGTGGTGCGGGTGGTGCCGGTGGTACGGGTGGGACCGGCGGTAATGGTGGTGCCGGCGGTACGGGTTCGACGGCGGGGGCGACCGGGCAGGCCGGTAGCGGTGGCACCGGTGGTGTTGGTGGTGACGGTGGGACGGGTGGGTTCGGGGCGACCGGTGCTGGTTCGGGTGCGGGTGGGTTTGGTCAGCTTGGTGGTAACGGTGGTACCGGCGGTGCTGGTGGCGCGACCGGTAGCGGCAAGGCCGGTGGAACGACGGGTGCCGGCGGCACGGGTGGCATCGGTGGCACCGGTGGTGTGGGTGGCACCGGCGGACTGGGTACTGACAGCACAGGAACCACCGCAGCCGGCGGTGCCGGTGGCATAGGTGGTACGGGTGGCACCGGCGGTAATGGTGGTGCCGGCGGGACCGGGTCGACGGCGGGGGCGACGGGGCAGGCCGGTAGTGGTGGTACCGGTGGTGTTGGTGGTGACGGTGGGACGGGTGGGTTCGGCGCCACCGGTTCCAGTTCCGGTGCGGGTGGGTTTGGTCAGCTCGGTGGTAACGGCGGCACCGGCGGTGCTGGTGGCGCGACCGGTAGCGGCAAGGCCGGTGGAACGACGGGTGCCGGCGGCACGGGTGGCATCGGTGGCACCGGTGGTGTGGGTGGCACCGGCGGACTGGGTACTGACAGCACGGGAACCACCGGTGCGGGTGGTGCGGGTGGTGCCGGCGGTACGGGTGGCACGGGCGGTAATGGTGGTGCCGGCGGGACCGGGTCGGCGGCGGGGGCGACGGGGCAGGCCGGTAGTGGCGGCACCGGTGGTGTTGGTGGTGACGGCGGGACGGGTGGCTTCGGGTCGACCGGTGCTGGTTCGGGTGCGGGTGGGTTTGGTCAGCTTGGTGGTAACGGTGGTACCGGTGGTGCCGGTGGTGCGACGGGTACCGGTAGCGCGGGGGGCAGCACGGGTGCCGGCGGCACGGGTGGCATCGGCGGTACCGGTGGTGTGGGTGGCACCGGCGGACTAGGAACCGACAGCACGGGAACCACCGGTGCGGGTGGTGCGGGTGGTGCCGGTGGTACGGGTGGTACCGGCGGTAATGGTGGTGCCGGCGGTACGGGTTCGACGGCGGGGGCGACGGGGCAGGCCGGTAGTGGTGGTACCGGTGGTGTTGGTGGTGACGGTGGGACGGGTGGGTTCGGGGCGACCGGTGCTGGTTCGGGTGCGGGTGGGTTTGGTCAGCTTGGTGGTAACGGTGGTACCGGTGGTGCCGGTGGTGCGACGGGCACCGGTAAC
Source organism: Mycobacterium sp. (assembly GCA_965279745.1). Lineage (GTDB taxonomy): Bacteria > Actinomycetota > Actinomycetes > Mycobacteriales > Mycobacteriaceae > Mycobacterium. The sequence continues at coordinate 2,574,986 of OZ257262.1, read as the reverse complement.
ACCGGGGGCAGCACGGGTGCCGGCGGCACGGGTGGCATCGGCGGTACCGGTGGTGTTGGTGGCACCGGCGGACTGGGTACTGACAGCACGGGAACCACCGGTGCGGGTGGTGCGGGTGGTGCCGGTGGTACGGGTGGGACCGGCGGTAATGGTGGTGCCGGCGGTACGGGTTCGACGGCGGGGGCGACCGGGCAGGCCGGTAGCGGTGGCACCGGTGGTGTTGGTGGTGACGGTGGGACGGGTGGGTTCGGGGCGACCGGTGCTGGTTCGGGTGCGGGTGGGTTTGGTCAGCTTGGTGGTAACGGTGGTACCGGCGGTGCTGGTGGCGCGACCGGTAGCGGCAAGGCCGGTGGAACGACGGGTGCCGGCGGCACGGGTGGCATCGGTGGCACCGGTGGTGTGGGTGGCACCGGCGGACTGGGTACTGACAGCACGGGAACCACCGCAGCCGGTGGGGCGGGTGGTGCCGGTGGTACGGGTGGGACCGGCGGTAATGGTGGTGCCGGCGGGACCGGGTCGACGGCGGGGGCGACGGGGCAGGCCGGTAGTGGTGGTACCGGTGGTGTTGGTGGTGACGGTGGGACGGGTGGGTTCGGCGCCACCGGTTCCAGTTCCGGTGCGGGTGGGTTTGGTCAGCTCGGTGGTAACGGCGGCACCGGCGGTGCTGGTGGCGCGACCGGTAGCGGCAAGGCCGGTGGAACGACGGGTGCCGGCGGCACGGGTGGCATCGGTGGCACCGGTGGTGTGGGTGGCACCGGCGGACTGGGTACTGACAGCACGGGAACCACCGCAGCCGGCGGTGCCGGTGGCATAGGTGGTACGGGTGGGACCGGCGGTAATGGTGGTGCCGGCGGGACCGGGTCGACGGCGGGGGCGACGGGGCAGGCCGGTAGCGGCGGCACCGGTGGTGTTGGTGGTGACGGTGGGACGGGTGGGTTCGGGTCGACCGGTGCTGGTTGGTTCGGGTGCGGGTGGGTTTGGTCAGCTTGGTGGTAACGGTGGTACCGGTGGTGCCGGTGGTGCGACGGGTACCGGTAGCGCGGGGGGCAGCACGGGTGCCGGCGGCACGGGTGGCATCGGCGGTACCGGTGGTGTGGGTGGCACCGGCGGACTGGGTACTGACAGCACGGGAACCACCGCAGCCGGTGGTGCGGGCGGCGCGGGTGGTACGGGTGGTACCGGCGGTAATGGTGGTGCCGGCGGTACGGGTTCGACGGCGGGGGCGACGGGGCAGGCCGGTAGTGGTGGTACCGGTGGTGTTGGTGGTGACGGTGGGACGGGTGGGTTCGGGGCGACCGGTGCTGGTTCGGGTGCGGGTGGGTTTGGTCAGCTTGGTGGTAACGGTGGTACCGGTGGTGCCGGTGGTGCGACGGGCACCGGTAACACCGGGGGCAGCACGGGTGCCGGCGGCACGGGTGGCATCGGCGGTACCGGTGGTGTTGGTGGCACCGGCGGACTGGGTACTGACAGCACGGGAACCACCGGTGCGGGTGGTGCGGGTGGTGCCGGTGGTACGGGTGGGACCGGCGGTAATGGTGGTGCCGGCGGTACGGGTTCGACGGCGGGGGCGACCGGGCAGGCCGGTAGCGGTGGCACCGGTGGTGTTGGTGGTGACGGTGGGACGGGTGGGTTCGGCGCGACCGGTGCTGGTTCGGGTGCGGGTGGGTTTGGTCAGCTTGGTGGTAACGGTGGTACCGGCGGTGCTGGTGGCGCGACCGGTAGCGGCAAGGCCGGTGGAACGACGGGTGCCGGCGGCACGGGTGGCATCGGTGGCACCGGTGGTGTGGGTGGCACCGGCGGACTCGGTAGCGACAGCACAGGAACCACCGCAGCCGGCGGTGCCGGTGGCATAGGTGGTACGGGTGGCACCGGCGGTAATGGTGGTGCCGGCGGGACCGGGTCGACGGCGGGGGCGACGGGGCAGGCCGGTAGTGGTGGTACCGGTGGTGTTGGTGGTGACGGTGGTACGGGTGGGTTCGGGGCCACCGGTGCTGGTTCCGGTGCGGGTGGGTTTGGTCAGCTCGGTGGTAACGGCGGCACCGGCGGTGCTGGTGGCGCGACCGGTAGCGGCAAGGCCGGTGGAACGACGGGTGCCGGCGGCACGGGTGGCATCGGTGGCACCGGTGGTGTGGGTGGCACCGGCGGACTGGGTACTGACAGCACGGGAACCACCGGTGCGGGTGGTGCGGGTGGTGCCGGCGGTACGGGTGGCACGGGCGGTAATGGTGGTGCCGGCGGGACCGGGTCGGCGGCGGGGGCGACGGGGCAGGCCGGTAGTGGCGGCACCGGTGGTGTTGGTGGTGACGGCGGGACGGGTGGCTTCGGGTCGACCGGTGCTGGTTCGGGTGCGGGTGGGTTTGGTCAGCTTGGTGGTAACGGTGGTACCGGTGGTGCCGGTGGTGCGACGGGTACCGGTAGCGCGGGGGGCAGCACGGGTGCCGGCGGCACGGGTGGCATCGGCGGTACCGGTGGTGTGGGTGGCACCGGCGGACTAGGAACCGACAGCACGGGAACCACCGGTGCGGGTGGTGCGGGTGGTGCCGGTGGTACGGGTGGTACCGGCGGTAATGGTGGTGCCGGCGGTACGGGTTCGACGGCGGGGGCGACGGGGCAGGCCGGTAGTGGTGGTACCGGTGGTGTTGGTGGTGACGGTGGGACGGGTGGGTTCGGGGCGACCGGTGCTGGTTCGGGTGCGGGTGGGTTTGGTCAGCTTGGTGGTAACGGTGGTACCGGTGGTGCCGGTGGTGCGACGGGCACCGGTAACACCGGGGGCAGCACGGGTGCCGGCGGCACGGGTGGCATCGGCGGTACCGGTGGTGTTGGTGGCACCGGCGGACTGGGTACTGACAGCACGGGAACCACCGGTGCGGGTGGTGCGGGTGGTGCCGGTGGTACGGGTGGGACCGGCGGTAATGGTGGTGCCGGCGGTACGGGTTCGACGGCGGGGGCGACCGGGCAGGCCGGTAGCGGTGGCACCGGTGGTGTTGGTGGTGACGGTGGGACGGGTGGGTTCGGCGCGACCGGTGCTGGTTCGGGTGCGGGTGGGTTTGGTCAGCTTGGTGGTAACGGTGGTACCGGCGGTGCTGGTGGCGCGACCGGTAGCGGCAAGGCCGGTGGAACGACGGGTGCCGGCGGCACGGGTGGCATCGGTGGCACCGGTGGTGTGGGTGGCACCGGCGGACTCGGTAGCGACAGCACAGGAACCACCGCAGCCGGCGGTGCCGGTGGCATAGGTGGTACGGGTGGCACCGGCGGTAATGGTGGTGCCGGCGGGACCGGGTCGACGGCGGGGGCGACGGGGCAGGCCGGTAGTGGTGGTACCGGTGGTGTTGGTGGTGACGGTGGTACGGGTGGGTTCGGGGCCACCGGTGCTGGTTCCGGTGCGGGTGGGTTTGGTCAGCTCGGTGGTAACGGCGGCACCGGCGGTGCTGGTGGCGCGACCGGTAGCGGCAAGGCCGGTGGAACGACGGGTGCCGGCGGCACGGGTGGCATCGGTGGCACCGGTGGTGTGGGTGGCACCGGCGGACTGGGTACTGACAGCACGGGAACCACCGGTGCGGGTGGTGCGGGTGGTGCCGGCGGTACGGGTGGCACCGGCGGTAATGGTGGTGCCGGCGGTACGGGTTCGACGGCGGGGGCGACCGGGCAGGCCGGTAGTGGCGGTACCGGTGGACTCGGCGGTGACGGCGGCACGGGCGGTTACGGCGCCGCAGGCAACGTCGGTGCGGGCGCCGGTGGTATCGGCGCGATCGGTGGTGACGGCGGCACCGGCGGCGCTGGTGGAGCCGCGGGTGGGGTGGGTGGCGCCACCGGCGCCGGCGGCAAGGGCGGCAATGGTGGCGTCGGCGGCGTTGGCGGCACCGGCGGCTACGGGGCCGACAGCAGCGAAAACCCCGATACCCCAGGTGATGTCGGCGGCGTTGGCGGCACGGGTGGTACTGGTGGTGCTGCCGGTGCCGGCGGTACGGGTTCGACGGCGGGTGCTTCTGGCTCGGCTGGTGATGGCGGCACCGGTGGCGTGGGTGGTACGGGTGGCACGGGTGGGTCCGGATTGGTGGGCGACCCCGATGGTGTGGCTGGTGGGTTCGGTGCGGCTGGCGGCAATGGCGGCAAGGGCGGTGCCGGTGGTGCTTCAGGTGCGGGTGCCGGTGGAAATAGCGGTGCTGGCGGTGCTGGCGGCAACGGCGGTGTCGGTGGCACTGGTGGCGTCGGTGGGACGGGCACCGACAGCAGTGGGACGACCGCTGCGGGCGGTGCGGGTGGTGCCGGCGGGACCGGTGGTACCGGTGGTAATGGTGGTGCTGGAGGTACTGGTTCAACGGCGGGGGCGACCGGACGGGCCGGTAGCGGTGGCACCGGTGGACTCGGTGGTGACGGCGGCACCGGCGGGTTCGGGTCGACCGGCTCCAGTTCCGGAGCGGGTGGGTTTGGTCAGCTCGGCGGTAACGGCGGCACCGGTGGTGCCGGTGGCGCGACGGGTACCGGTAGCGCGGGCGGAACGACTGGTGGCGGTGGTGTCGGCGGCAACGGCGGCACCGGCGGCACCGGCGGGACCGGCGGGTTGGGTACCGACAACAGCGGGACAACCGCTGCGGGCGGCGCGGGTGGTGCCGGCGGGACGGGTGGCACTGGCGGTAACGGTGGTGCCGGGGGTACTGGTTCATCGACCGGGGCGACCGGGCAGGCCGGCAGTGGCGGCACTGGTGGTCTCGGTGGCGACGGCGGTACGGGCGGCTTCGGGTCCGCTGGTGACCCCGGTGGTGTGGCTGGTGGGTTCGGTCAGCTTGGCGGTAACGGCGGCACCGGTGGTGCCGGTGGCGCGACGGGTACCGGTAATGCCGGCGGCACGACTGGCGCTGGTGGTGACGGCGGCAAGGGTGGCATCGGCGGCCAAGGTGGCACCGGCGGGTTGGGTACCGACAGCAGCGGGGCGACAGCGGCGGGCGGCGCAGGTGGTGTCGGCGGGACGGGTGGCACTGGTGGTAATGGTGGTGCTGGCGGTACTGGTTCGTCGACTGGGGCGACCGGGCAGGCCGGCAGTGGCGGCACTGGTGGTCTCGGCGGCGACGGCGGTGAGGGCGGGTTCGGGTCGGCTGGTGCTGGGGCTGGCGTGGGTGGAATCGGCGCGTCTGGCGGCGCTGGTGGCACAGGGGGTGCCGGTGGTGCTTCCGGTAGCGGAGCTGCGGGTGCCAGCAAGGGTGTAGGCGGCAAGGGTGGCAATGGTGGTGCTGGCGGCGTTGGTGGCACCGGCGGTGCCGGCATAGATAACAGCGGCAACACGGGCGTAGCTGGTGGCACCGGCGGTGCTGGTGGCATCGGTGGTACCGGTGGTGCGGCTGGTGCTGGTGGTATTGGCTCGTCGCTGGGCGGCTACGGCACCGGCGGTACTGGTGGCCTTGGCGGTCGTGCCGGGAACGGCGGCACTGGCGCTGCTGGCGTTGATTCAGCCGGCGCTGTGGGTGGGACCGGCGGCAAGGGTGGTACCGGTGGCGTTGGCGGCAACAGCGTCGGAGGCAAGAGCGGTAAGGGCGGGCAGGGCGGTCTGGGTGGCAACGGTGGGGTCGGCGGTACCGGTGACGACAACGGCATAGGCGACGGCTTCGCTGGCGGCGCTGGCGGTGCGGCCGGCGCGGGTGGTGATGGCGGCGGAGTTGGCTCAGGAGTGGTGGGCAATACCTGGGGTGCAGGTGGTACTGGAGGCGTCGGTGGCACGGGCGGCAACGGTGGTGGCGGCGCTACCGGTGGCACCGGTACCGGGTTCTCCGGTGGGGCAGGAGGCATCGGCGGCACGGGTGGTAACGGGGGCGGGACTCTGGGCGCCGTCAACGGCAGTGGTGGCACTGGCGGCGTCGGCGGCCATGGCGGCGGCGGCGGTGATGGCGCGTCCGGTTCGACCGGCGCCGGATTCGACGGCGGTAGAGGCGGTGTCGGCGGTACTGCGGGCGCTGGCGGCGCGGTGGGCACCGGCGGCAATAGCGGGGCGGCCGGTGCGACTGGTACAGGTGGTGTAGGTGGTACGGGTGGTGTCGGCAGCGCGGGTGCGGCTGGGCCCGCCGGCGGATTCGGCTTCGCTGGTGGCGCGGGCGGCGCCGGCGGCACGGGCGGTGCGGGCAACGGCGGCACCAACGGCAACGGCGGCAACGGCGGCATGGGTGGCATGGGTGGCCAGGGCGGCGTGGGCGGTACCGGCCTCGGCAACGGCAGTACCGGTGGCACGGGCGGTACTGGGGGCAGTGCAGGTGCTGCCGGATTGGCTGGCGGTGGTGGCAACGGCGGGTCGGCTGGATCGACCGGGACTGGCGGTACGGGCGGTGTTGGCGGTACGGGCGGTACCGGCGGCGCGGCGCTCACGTTTGAGGGCGCCGGGTTTGCAGGTGGTGCGGGTGGCAAGGGCGGCCAGGGTGGCTCGGGCAATGGCGGCACCAACGGTGACGGCGGTCAGGGCGGTTTTGGCGGTCTCGGCGGTCGGGGTGGCATCGGGGGCATTGAGGCCGGTGCTGCCGGGCATACCGGTGGCACTGGCGGTGCGGGCGGCACAGCGGGAGCGGGCGGAGCGGCCGGCAGCGGCGGTAATGGCGGATCGACGGGTGCTGCCGGGACTGGCGGTACCGGTGGTGCTGGCGGCGTTGGCGGGACAGGTGATGACGCGTCCACTCCAGGTAGTGCCGGGTTTGACGGTGGTGCCGGCGGTCAGGGCGGTGCTGGCGGTGCCGGCAACGGCGGCACCAATGGCAGCGGTGGCCTAGGCGGAAACGGCGGGCAGGGCGGTAAGGGTGCTACCGGCGTCGCCAACGGAGGCGCTTCGGGCGGCACGGGCGGAACCGGCGGTAACGGTGGAACGGCTGGAGCCGGCGGCGTGGCCGGCAGCGGTGGCAGTGGTGGTTCGACGGGCTCCGGCGGTGTTGGTGGCATGGGCGGTGCCGGTGGTGACGGCACCACCGGTGCGGACGCCTCCACTGCAGGTTCGGCTGGGTTTGCCGGAGGCGCCGGCGGTGCTGGCGGCAAGGGCGGTTCCGGTGTTGTAGCGGGCGGCGGCAGCGGTGGGCTCGGTGGCGTTGGTGGCATTGGTGCCACCGGCGGTAAGGGGGCGACCGGCGGTTCCAACCAGTCTGGTGGCAACGGCGGCAGTGGCGGCGACGGTGGCGCTGGTGGCGCTGGTGGCGATGCCTCGGGCAGCGGCGCCAATGGATCCGGTGGAACCGGCGGTCAAGGCGGTGCCGCGGGATCTGGCGCCGACGCCGGTCCGTCTTCGGCTCCGACTAACAGCGGCGCCGGTGGTGACGGTGGCGTCGGCGGTGCGGGTGGTGCCGGTGGTGCTAGGGGTTCTGGTGGTAGCGGCGGGATAGACGGCTCCGGCGGCACTGGTGGTTCTGGTGGGGATGCCGGTAACGGTGCCACGGGGTACAGCGCTGCTATCGGGAGCGGCTTCGTCGGCGGCGCCGGCGGTAAGGGCGGCGCTGGTGGTGCTGGTGGCAACAGCAGCCTCGGTAGCTCGAACGGGGACGGCGGCACCGGCGGTGACGGCGGATTCGGCGGCGGCGGCGGCAACGCCGGAGACACACTCACCGGCCCGGGGGTGGACGGGGCGCGGGGCGGTGACGGTGGGAACGCCGGCGACGGTGGTGCGAAGGGCACCGGTGGGATCGGTGGTTCCGACGGCAGTGCTGGTCGGGGTGGAACCGGCGGACAGGGCGGCGATGGAGGTACGGGCGGCAACTCCGCAACAGCAGGTGATCCCGGCTACGCCGGTGGTGCCGGTGGTGCCGGTGGTACCGGCGGCAACAGTTCCGGCGGCATCGTCGGCTCCGGCGGTTCTGGCGGGAACGGCGGTCAGGGTGGTAACGGGGCGACTGGGTCGAGCAGCCTCGATGGTCCTGGCAGCGCCGGTGGCGCTGGCGGTACCGGTGGCACTGCCGGAGCAGGTGGTGCTTCTGGTTCGGGCGGTACGGGCGGCACTGCTGGTGGTGCCGGTCGAGGTGGCACCGGCGGCGTGGGTGGCGACGGGGGTGACGGCGGTACGGCGTTCGGGGCCGGCGCGACGGGATACCAGGGTGGCGCGGGTGGTACCGGTGGCGCCGGTGGCGACAGCTCGGGTGGCGTCAACGGCGATGGCGGTACTGGCGGCAACGGCGGGCAGGGCGGTACGGGCCTCGTCGGCGACGGGATTTCTGTCCTCGATGGCGGCACCGGTGGGTCGGGCGGCGCCGGCGGCGCAGGCGGTGCTGCCGGAACCGGTGGTACTGCCGGCAACGGCGGCAAGGGTGGTATCGGTGGCCAGGGTGGAACCGGGGCCACCGGAGCTAGCTCCATCGATGCGACACTCCCCGGCGGCAATGGCGGTGACGGTGGCACTGGTGGTGCCGGCGGTGCTGGCGGTGCTGCCGGTCCGGGCGGGACAACAGGTGCCGGGGGTGACGGTGGCACCGGTGGGACCCCGGGTGACGGTGGCAACGGTGCGACCGGCGATGCCTTCCATATAGATGGCAGTAATGGCGGTAACGGAGGTAACGGCGGTAATGGTGGCACCGGAGGCACCGGATCGACGACGGGCACCGACGGTGCCGGGTCGACAGCTCCCGCTGACGGCGGTAATGGTGGCGAGGGTTGGAGCTCGAACCTGGGTGATGTCGGGGTTCCCGCGGGCAACGGCGGCAACGGCGGCAACGGCAACGCCTGGGGTAACGGCGGTAACGGGGGCACTGGCGGCTCTACGTTCCAAGATGTGACAGCCCTTACCACCGCCGGTAATGGTGGGAATGGTGGCAACGGCGGTGCGTACGCCGGTAACGGTGGCTTTGGCGGGGCAGGCGGCAACGCTGAGGAAGCCGGGACCGATCAAGCCACTGCGGGTAACGGTGGAGCTGGTGGCACCGGTCCGAACGGCTTCGGTGGCAACGGCGGCACGGGCGGCAAGGCACAATCCAATGGCGCCGCAGTCGGCGGTAACGGCGGCGATGGCGGAACGGGTGGTCTGGGCGCTGGTAGTGGTGGTAATGGTGGTGACGCCCAGTCATCCGATAGCGGGGCGACGGCTGGCAACGGCGGCCGCGGTGGTGACGGCAACACTGGCGATGGTGGCACCGGCGGCAACGGCGGCAACGCTTGGTCGGGGTTTGGTTTCGCTGCAACCGGTGGCCCAGCGACCGGCGGTGCGGGTGGTGCTGGTGGTAGCAGCATTTTGGGCACCGGCGGTAATGGTGGCAATGGTGGCGGCGCCACGGCTGCGGGTACCACAGGTGAGGCCACCGGTGGGACTGGTGGCAAAGGCGGCACGGGGGGCGCCGGCAATGGCGGTAATGGCGGTGCGGGCGGAAGTGCGGACAGCGCAAATGTTCTCGCTGTTGGCGGAGCGGGCGGCGAGGGTGGTGCCTCGACGTCCGGCAGTGGTGGCGCTGGTGGCAGCGGCGGTGATGCTACGTCCAATGGCATTGACTTTGGGCTCACCTGGGAGGTCCTCGGCGGTGCTGGAGGCAAGGGCGGTTCCGGGGGGACGACCGGTGGTTCGGGAGGTTCTGGCGGCAGTGCGACGGCGACAAATACCGGCGTAGACGCCACCGACGATGCCCAGGGAGGTGCGGGCGGCGACGGAGGTGCAGGTGGCAGCGGCAATGGTGGTGCCGGTGGCAACGGTGGGGCGGCTCTGGCTATGAGTGGGACGTCGGTTGTGTATGAGACGTACACATTGGGCGGTGCCGGTGGTAACGGCGGCGCCTCGACCAGTGCTGTCGGCGGTGCTGGCGGTGCTGGAGGCGGTGCGAGTGGCCCGGCGACGACTACTGGAAACAGCACTGGCGGTCTGGGCGGCAATGGCGGCACCGGCGCGTTGGGCGGCGGTAACGGCGGTAGTGGCGGCGATGCCTTCTCGTCGGAAACTGGCATCGCATTCGCGGGCAACGGTGGTGCCGGTGGCGACAGCACGGGTGGCACTGGTGGCGCAGGTGGCAGTGGTGGTGCTGCCACGGCTGTGGGTAGCGCTGGAGATGCCGTGGGGGGTCATGGGGGCAAAGGTGGAAGTGGGGATGCGGGCGGCGGTGCTGGTGGAGCGGGCGGAAAGGCGAACTCGGCTGGTCTAAATACCGACGCGATCGGGGGTAACGGCGGAGCCGGTGGCAACGCTGGGGCTAACGGTGATGGCGGTGCCGGCGGTGCGGGCGGTGACGGGACCTCGGCACTCGACGGATTCGGCGGTGTTGGAGGTGCCGGCGGCGACGGGGGGACCGCAAGCGGCAACGGTGGTAGCGGCGGTGCGGGTGGCGGCGCGAGCGGTGGCACCGGCGGTGCCGCGGCCGGGTTCGCCAGCTCAGGTGGTGCCGGCGGTGCTGGTGGCGCGGCTGCCGCTGGTCAAGGCGGTGCGGGCGGTGCCGGTGGCTACGTCTATGTGGATAACAGCACTGGCTACGCCGGTGCTGGCGGTGCTGGTGGCACGGGCGGCACGGATGGCGGCTCGGGTGGGGCTGGTGGCGCCGCGGTGGGTGTCAACGGCGGCACGACGATTGGCGGTGTTGGCGGCAATGGTGGCGGCGCTGGCTCGGGGACCGCTGGGAACGGCGGTGCCGGCGGTGGCGCGACCGCGGACAGCGCGGCCTTCGGTGGTACTGGCGGCAACGGCGGTACGGCCGGTACCGGTGGTACCGGTGGTAACGGCGGTAGCGGCGGTGCTATCGACGGGTCCATCACCGGCTACGGCTTCGCCGGTAACGGCGGCAACGGCGGTGATGGCGGCGCATCTGGGGGTTCTGGGGGTCACGGTGGTGGGGCCACTGCCTTTGCCTATTCCGCCGCTGGTAACGGCGGTACGGGAGGCAACGGCCTCGACCCGTCAGGCGTCGGCGGCCGCGGTGGAGATGGCGGGAACGCAACCAGTACCAACGTCGACGCTTACGGCGGCTATGGCGGTGCTGGCGGCACCGGTGCTGCCGGTGGTGGTGACGGCGGTAGTGGTGGTTCCGCCGACACGACGACCGGCTATGCCAGCGGTGGGAATGGCGGGACCGGCGGTTCGTCCACCGATGGGCGTGGTGGCAATGGTGGTGATGGTGGTGCGGCGACCGGAATTAACGACAACGGTCCTGCTGGTGGTGCCGGTGGTAACGGCGGTACCGGTGCCAGTGGCGGTGATGGCGGCGATGGCGGCAAGGCCACCGACAGCGGGAACCAGAATGCATTCGGTGGTGCCGGTGGTGCTGGTGGTGCGGGCACCAGCGGTAACGGTGGTGCCGGTGGTGCCGGGGGTGATGCTCAGAGCAAGGGTGCGGACGCCCATGGCGGTGCCGGCGGTGCTGGTGGCACCGGTACTGGTGGCAACGGCGGTGCCGGAGGTGCCGGCGGGACCGGCACCTCAACCGACGAAGGTGATGGCATCGGTGGCACCGGTGGCGCCGGTGGCAACAGCGACTTCGGTGTTGGCGGTGCGGGGGGTAGCGGTGGCAACGGCCTAGCGGGCCCGAACAGCGGTAACGCCTGGGGCGGCACAGGTGGCGCTGGCGGCTCGGGCCTCACCGGTGGACGGGGCGGGACGGGCGGCAGGGCCGATGCATTGTTCAACGTCACCGCAGGCGACGGCGGTGCCGGTGGCACGGCCACGTCGGGCATCGGTGGACGGGGCGGCGACGGTGGCAATGCGACCGTCCTCACGATCTCGACCGGCACTGCGACCGCTGGTAACGGTGGGACTGGTGGCGACGCCACCGGTGGCGGCACTGGCGGGGCCGGGGGGAACGGCGGAGCCGCCAATTCGACCTCCGTGGAGGCATACGGCGGTAACGGTGGTGGCGGTGGCACCGGCGCGGCTCGTGGCGGTGCCGGCGGTAACGGTGGCGTGGCAACGTCGACTGACGCTGGATTGGCCTCAGGTGGTGCCGGCGGCGCCGGAGGTTTGTCTGACGGCGGGACGGGTGGTGCTGGTGGCGGCGGCGGTGCTGGCTATTCACAGGCCATCGGCGGCGTGGCTAATGGTGGTGTCGGCGGTGCTGGCGGCAACGGACCTCTCGGCGGCGGTGCCGGAGGTGCAGGTGGGAGCGGCTATGGCTACGCCGGCTCGCGTGGAGCGACGGGCGGCGAGGGCGGTTCCGCTACCACTGGCGACGGGGGTGCCGGAGGGAAGGGTGGGGCGGGGTACGCCTACGGAGGCACTGGGTACGGGGGTACTGGTGGCACGGGAGGTTCCAGCATCAGTGGAAATGGTGGTGCGGGCGGCAACGGCGGAGGGGCTGGCGGTGCCGGTGCAGGCCAGCGGATAGCAGGCAGCGGCGGCGCTGGCGGCACCAGTGACTCGGGTAACGGTGGTGCCGGCGGCAACGGTGGTGCGGCCAATTACGACGTCGACGGCAATATTGCAGGTGCCGGGGGCTCTGGAGGTGATAGCAACTCAGGTAACGGTGGCGCGGGTGGTGATGGGGGCTTCGCGAGAGCCACCGTTTCCGATGGACACGGCGGAACCGGTGGTGCCGGTGGTGCCAGCACATCCGGCAGCGGCGGGACGGGAGGCAAGGGCGGTGAGGCCTCAACGAACACTCCTGCTGCTGCCGGGCGAGCGATAGCCGGTGCCGGCGGCGCCGGCGGGGACGGCGCGGTTGCGGGTGCTGGAGGTTCTGGAGGCACTGCAGGGTCCTCCAATGGATCGGCGGGAGACGCGATCGGCGGTACCGGGGGCGTCGGTGGGACCAGTAGTTCCGGTATCGGTGGCGCTGGCGGTGCGGGTGGCAGCAGCCTCTCAACGGGCAGTGGGGACGGCTTTGGCGGCGCTGGTGGCGCCGGCGGTACCGGTGAAATTGGCGGAACCGGTGGTGCGGGTGGAGCAGCCACCGGCTCCCCTGTCCTCACTCTCTCGGGCGGCGCAGGCGGCGCGGGCGGTCAAGGCGTGGGCGCCAGTGCCGGGAACATCCAGGGCGGTCAAGGCGGCCTGGGTGGAGCTGCTGGCGGCAATTACGGGACCGGTGGCACCGGCGGCGACGGTGGTGATGCGACGAACACCGGCACTGGTACCGCCACCGGTGGCACTGGTGGTGCCGGTGGCGCTGCGTCGCCGGTCAGCGGTGCCGGTGGTAATGGCGGCAATGCCACGGCAGCTGGCGACGCGTTCGGCGGGGCCGGTGGTGCTGGCGCCAGCGGGACCAATTCCAATGGCGGCACCGGTGGCAACGGTGGCGTAGGAACCTCCAATGGTGCTTCCGGCGCTGGTACCGGCGGTGCCGGTGGTGCCGGCGGGGGATCTGTCGGAGCTGCCGGCGGCGCCGGCGGTAGCGGCGGTCGTGGATACGGCTACAACGTCGTTGGCGGTACCGGCGGAGATGGTGGCTATGGACTCGGCGCTTCCGCAGATGGTGGCGCGGGCGGCTACGGCGGTTACGCCCAAGCGGCGGGTGGTAATGGGCGGGGTGGTGCTGGCGGTAAGGGCGGTACCTCCGACACCGGTGCCGGTGGTGTCGGAGGTGCTGGCGGTGCCGCGGTCGGGACCGCCTATGCGGCTGCTGCGGGCGGCGTTGGTGGGCAAGGCGGCGAATCGTTGTCCGGTGCTGGTGGGGCCGGCGGTGCCGGGGGCCTTGCGGGTGCCGCTGGCGGCACCGCCGCCGGTGGAGCTGGCGGTACTGGAGCGAACGGCGCGACCTTAGGCGGTGCTGGCGGTGCGGGTGGTTCCGCATACCGCAACGACAACTTCACCAACTCCGCAACCGCGCAAGGCGGGACCGGCGGTGCCGGCGGTAGTGGTGACATTGGCGGTGCGGGTGGTGCTGGCGGCACGGCAGAGATCGACGACCGCGGTGACGCGATAGGCGGTGCCGGCGGTGTCGGCGGCACGGGTGGCGCTGCCAGCGGCGGTGCCGGCGGTGCCGGTGGCGGTGCCCTCGTTCACAGCACTGGCCTAGCTACCGGCGGTAGCGGCGGCGACGGTGGCACAAGCACCTCTGGCGCCGGTGGGACTGGCGGTGAGGGTGGCTGGGCGCAGGCCCTCAACGGCTCTGCCACCGCTGGCAATGGCGGTGCCGGTGGTACCGGCGCGGGTGCCGGTGGCGCGGGCGGTACGGGCGGTGCCGCAATCAGCAACTATGAAGACGCTGCGGCCGGTGTCGGCGGTAACGGCGGCAGCAGCACCGGCGGCGGCCCTGGTGGGTCCGGTGGTGCGGGTGGTTCTGCGACAGCAGGCGACGGCGTGAGCGCAGCCCCGGGGGCCGCGTTTGGTGGCACCGGCGGTGCCGGTGGTGGCGCCACCGGTGCGGGTGACGGTGGTGCGGGCGGCTCTGGTGGTTCCGCGCTTTCCGGCGGGTCCAGCGGTGCGTTCGGCGGCGCTGGTGGCGTAGGTGGCGATGCGGGTGGTACCGGCGCCGGGGGTGCCGGCGGTGCTGGCGGGAGAGCTGACACCATAAACGGCGCACCCTCCGGAACCACGGGGCCTGCGACCGGAGGTAGCGGCGGCGCCGGCGGCACATCGGTTGGTGGTACCGGTGGTGACGGTGGCGCCGGCGGTGGGGCCACCGCGGATCAGAACAACGCGACCGGCGGCGCTGGTGGTACCGGCGGTGCCAGCACGACGGGTACCGGTGGCAGTGGCGGCGACGGTGGTTATGCCGAGGCGACCGGCAGCACTGGCGATGCAACCGGTGGCGACGGTGGTAACGGCGGTAGCGGCGGTGCCGGCGCGGGTAAGGGCGGCAACGGTGGCGGAGCCACTGCTGCCGCTGGGATCGCGATCGGCGGCAACGGCGGACTGGGTGGCGACCCGCCTGCCGAAGGGGGTGCGGGCGGCAATGGTGGTAGCGCCAAGGGCGGCGCCGGCGCGATCGGTGGCAACGGCGGCACCGGTGGGACAGGCGGCGCCATCGGTGGGTCGGGTGGAGCTGGGGGCGACGCCTTTAGTACAGCTGGCGGCGCTACGGGTGGTTCCGGAGGTGCGGGCGGAAGCGGTGCGACTGGCGGCTCCGGCGGAGCTGGCGGCGGTGCGACGGCACCTAACGACGCACTCGGTGGTGCCGGCGGTGCCGGTGGCGTCGGTGCCGGTGGCGCCGGTGGTACTGGCGGTAACGGCGGTGTGGGCAATTCGACCGGTGGTGGAAGTGCCACAGGTGGTGCCGGTGGTGCCGGCGCAGCGTCTGCCCTAGCTACGGGCGGTGCTGGAGGCTACGGCGGAAACGCATACTCCCCAGGTGGTATCGCCGAGGGTGGTGCTGGAGGCGATGGGGGTGACGGCCCGGCAGGTGGCGGTCACGGCGGCTACGGCGGGTATGGCAGCGCCTTGTCTGACGGCCACGGCGGTACGGGCGGTAAGGGCGGGACCGCCGCCACCGGTGACGGTGGCGGCGGTGGGGGCGGCGGCAACGCAAGGAGTAGTGCCGCGACGTCCGTTGGCGGTGTTGGCGGTGTTGGCGGCACCAGCGTCAGTGGAACCGGTGGTGTGGGCGGCTTCGGCGGCTACGCCGCTGGTTTCGGAACGGCGGCGGCCCAGGGCGGTAAGGGCGGTGCCGGTGGTGCCAGCACCTCAGGTGATGGTGGAACTGGCGGTGATGGCGGGGCTAGCGGACTTGCCCCTGGTAATCCTGCCGGCGCCACCGGTGGTGCCGGCGGTACCGGCGGCGCGAGCAACTCCGGCAGCGGTGGTGTCGGTGGTGTGGGCGGTAATGCCAGCACCAACGGCTCCGGCGATGTCGTCGGCGGCACTGGCGGCGTCGGCGGCACCAGTGTGTCGGGTTCCGGGGGGAATGGCGGAACGGGCGGCATCGGCGTGTTGGGTGTTGGTACCGGGCACGCTACGGGCGGCGCCGGCGGCGCCGGCGGCAAGGGTGTGATCGCTGGGGACGGTGGAGTCGGCGGTGTGGCCCACGGCAACTACGCCTCAACCGGCAATTTCACCGGCGGCACGGGTGGCATCGGTGGCACCAGCACTGGCGGCGCCGGTGGCGCCGGTGGCGCCGGTGGCGCTGTCACGGTGGATGGCGGTGCCCCCGGCGACGGAACTGGCGGTACAGGTGGCGCGGGCGGCGCTGGTGCCGCGGGTGCCACCGGCGGTGCCGGCGGTGCCGGCGGGAATGTCACAACGAATGGAACTGCCACCGGTGGTGCTGGCGGCACTGGCGCTATCGGCACCGCTGGTGGTGCTGGCGGTGCCGGCGGTGCCGGTGGCAACAGCAACTCAACCGGCGACGCTGCCTACGGTGGCTACGGTGGTTACGGCGGCGACGCCGGCGGTGGTGTTGGCGGCCTGGGCGGCAACGGAGGCGGCGCCACCAGCTCAACTGGAGCTGCAATTGGCGGCAAGGCTGGATTTGGTGGAAACGGCGTCACGGGTGGTGCTGGCGGCATTGGTGGTGGCGCCACGGCGGCGGCTGCCAACAGCGCACTTGGCGGAACCGGCGGTCAAGGTGGCTTCGGATCTGTCGACGGCGGATTTGGGGGCCGTGGCGGGACCGCGAGTTCCGTTGCCGGGCAAGCTACCGGCGGTCTCGGCGGCGACGGCGGAGACAGTGTCGGTGTCGCCGGGTCAGGCGGCACCGGTGGTGGTGCCACTGCTTCAAGCTCGGGTAATGCAACCGGCGGAAACGGTGGTCTTGGCGGTGGCGCTGTTGGCGTCGGCATCGGCGGTAGCGGCGGTGACGGCGGCAACGCCTTCAGTCAGGGCGGAAACGCCACGGGCGGCGCGGCCGGTAGTGGCAACGACGGGCCCGTGCGCGGCGGCGACGGGGGTGATGGCGGGACTGCCACCGCCAACGGCGCGGGAACGGCAACCGGCGGCACCGGCGGCAACGCTGGATTCGGCACCGGCGGACCCGGCGGGGGGCCGGGCGGTAACGGTGGTGCTGGCGGGAATGCCACCGCCAATGCCGGAGTCGCCTCGGGCGGCGATGGCGGCGCGGGTGGTGACGGCGACGCCAACGGCGGTGCTGGCGGCGCAGGAGGAACAGGCACCAGCGTTTCCGCGGACTCCTACGGTGGGGCCGGCGGTAAAGGCGGTGCGATCTCCACCCTCGGCAACGGTGGTACCGGCGGTGCAGGCGGCAATGCCACGGTCGGCGTCACTGGGAGCGCCTACGGCGGCACCGGGGGCATTGGTGGCCAGGCCGCAAATGGTGACGGTGGTTTCGGTGGCGCCGGCGGCACGGCAACCTCGGGCGGCACCGGTTCCGCCACTGGCGGAATTGGTGGTACCGGCGGCTTCTCGCTCGATCAAACGGGAGGCAACGGCGGCACCGGCGGGAACGGCGTCAGCACCGATCCCCTCGGCGGGGCGGCCTATGGCGGTACCGGTGGCGTCGGAGGCAACGGAAACGCTGGTGCCAATAACGGCCAAAACGGGGCGAACGGTGTCGCGATCGTCTCGGTAGGCCAATCCCCGCTGTTTGCGGCGGTAAACCCGGGTGGGTCGAGCCACAGTGCCTTCATCACCAATTATGTTGATGGGACTGTCACGGTGATCGACACCGACACCAATCGGCGCACTCAAGTCATCACCATCGGTGCTAGCGGTGGCCCGGTTGGGGTGGCGTACAGTCCCGACGGTAGTAAGGCCTATGTCGCCGGTCTCGATGCTGGGGGTGCGCCGGTCGTGCAGGTGATCAACACCACCACCAACGCCATCACCTACACCCTGGGAGTGGGTGACGAACCCTTTGGGGTGGCCGTCCAACCTTCGTCTGGCAATTTAGTGTTTGAGGCCAGCGAAGGGGGTGGGGGTCTTCCCCTCGTGACGAAGATCGATGCCACGGTTCCCGAAGTCGTCAATAGTTTCCCTGATGGCGGCAAGTCGACTGGCGTGGCGTTTAGCCCCGACGGGACCACTGTCTACGTCACCAACAATGTGGACAACACGGTGTCGTATTTCCTCGCGGCTACCCCTACTAGCGGGGGCAACATCAGTGATCCCAGTTCTACGTTTGCCAGACCCATCGGGTTGGCGTTCAACCCGGTTGGTGCGAGCAACAGGGCCTACGTCGCCAACTTTGCCAGCAATACGGTGTCGGTGATCAACACCGCGACCAACACAGTCATCAGCACGATCACAGTCGGCAATAGTCCGCTTGGAGTTGCGTTCAGCTCCGACGGTGCCACCGCCTACGTCGCCAACTACGGGAGCAATACGGTGTCGGTGATCAATACCACCAGCCAACTCGTCACAAAGACCATTCCCGTTGGCACGAATCCGTACTACTTGGCCATCAGCCCCGATAACAGCACCCTGTATGTCGCCATGAGCGGCGATAGCACGGTGTGGGTGATTACGCTCTGAACCCATGAAAACCGCGATCTGTGATCAGTTCGGCATCGACTTTCCGCTGTTCGCCTTCAGTCACTGCCGGGATGTTGTTGCGGCGGTGACGAACGCTGGCGGGTTCGGCGTGCTGGGCGGCGTCGCGTTCAGGCCGGATCAGCTTGAGCGGGAGTTGTCCTGGATCGATGAGCAGGTGAAGGGCAAGCCGTACGGCGTCGACATCATCGTGCCGGCCAAGTACGAGGGCAAGGGTGAGAACTTGTCTGTCGGCCAGCTAGCCGACAGGATCCCGCAGGAGTACCGCGCCTTCATCAACGACCTGCTGGCGGCTCACGATATCGACGTCGATTCGGAGGTGCGGATTGCCGCCTCGTCGCTGAGTGGTGACACCGGCGCGAGCCTGCTTGAGGTCTCACTGAATCATCCAATCAAGTTGATGGCCAACGCACTTGGCGTACCACCGGACTACATGATCGAGGCGGGAAAGGAACGTGGGATTCCAGTCGCCGCGCTCGTCGGCGCCAAGGAGCATGCGGTCAAGCAGGTCCATGCTGGCGTTGATCTGATCGTCGCGCAGGGCACGGAGGCCGGCGGGCATTGCGGTGAGGTAACGACGATGGTCCTGATCCCCGAGGTTCTGGAAGAGATCGCGAAAATCCCTGGGGGAAAGAATATTCCGGTGCTGGCCGCCGGTGGGATCGTCACCGGCCGGCAGATGGCTGCGTCCGTCGCGATGGGTGCCGCCGGTGCGTGGACCGGATCGGTCTGGCTGACAACCGAGGAAGCCGAAACCGCCCCGCATACGGTGCAGAAGATGCTGGCTGCGACGTCCCGCGACACCGTTCGGTCAGCGGGGCGTACCGGAAAGCCCTCGCGGCAACTGGTTTCGGATTGGACGGACGCCTGGGCGCCCAAGTCCGGCGGTCGGCAGCCGCTGCCGCTACCGCTGCAATCGATGCTGTCCGAGCCGGCTTTGCGCCGGATCGACAAGCTGGCGGCGACGGGTCATCCCGGGGCGCAGGCGCTGGCGACGTATTGGGTCGGTCAGGGCGTGGGGTTGATGAACAAGACGAAACCCGTCCGCGAGGTAGTACTGGACTTCATCGAGGACTATGTCGCTGCGGCCGAACGGTTGAATAAATCGCTGGAGGAATAACTTCGCGAACATCGCCAAACGCATCTAACCGAGTATTGCAGCTGACAGTATTTCGGTAACCGTGCCGCGAAATTGTTGTGAAGGGGATTGTGATGCGCCCAACTGATGTTGTCCAGGTTCGGCCGGTTGTGTTTGGTGGTCGGTCTTTGTTGGGGTCGGTGGTTCAAGGTCCGTCTGGTTGTGTGGGTCGGGTTGGTGCGTTGGCTGTGGCTCTTGGGGTCGGCGCTGCTGTGGTGGGGTTGCCGGGGGTGGCGTTTGCGGATGTGACGGGTTCGGGGGGGTCGGCAGGTTCGTCTGCGTCGGATTCGGGTTCGCCCGGCGGGTCGGTTAAGGGGCATGGGGGTCATCGTTCGGGTTCGGGGTCGCGGTCGGGTTCGGTGGTGGGTTCGGGGTCGCCGGAGAGTGATTCGGCCTCGGGTGGTCCGGGTTCCGGTGGTGTGCTGAAGTCTGGTTCTGGGGGTCGTCGGGGTTCGGGTTTGGATTTGGTGGGTGCGGGACCGGCTGGTGCGGTGGGAGCGTCGCGGGGGGTTGTTGAGGGTTCGCCAGGGGTGGATGGGGTGGTTGTTGTGGCGCCGGTGGTGAGGGCGCCGGTGGTGAGTGAAGGTGCGGTGGCTCCCGCTCCGGTGCCGGTGCCGGTGCGGGTGTCGTCAGAATCGGATGTTGTTGTGGTGCCCGGTGTTTCGGCATCTCGGCGAGTGGTTGTGGCGCCGGTGGTTGGGGTGTCTGGGTTGGGTGGGGGATTGTTGTCGTGGTTGGGGTTTGGTGGTGGGGCTTCGGGTGGTTCGGATGGTTCGGGTGTGGGTGGGCCGTTGGGGTGGGGGTTGTTGGGGTTTGTGCGTCGTGAGGGTGCTCGTGGTTCGGCGAGTCCTGTTGGGGTTTCAGCGGCGTCAGTGGGTGCGGGGTCGGCGGGTGCGGGTTTGGGTGACATTTGGTTGTTCGGCAATGGGACGGCTGAGCATCCTGATGGCGGGATTTTGATTGGTAATGGGTATTCGTGGTCGGGGTATGCGGGGGTGTGCACCACGGGTGCGTGCGCGGGAGGTAATGGTGGGATCTTCGGCAGCGGTGGCGCGGGGTTCAACGGTGGTAATGGTGGTGCTGCTGGTTGGTTCGGTTCTGGTGGTGCTGGCGGTGCTGGGGTGGCTGGAACAAATGGTGGTGCGGGCGGTGCGGGTGGCAAGGGTGGGTTGTTCATCGGCAACGGTGGTGTGGGTGGGGTTGGTGGCGCCGCCACGGGTCTCAGTGGTGTGGGTGGGGCTGGTGGTGCGGGTGGGGATACCGGGTTGTTGGGGTGGGGTGCTGCTGGTGATGGCGGCGCCGGTGGTGCGGGCGGTAAGGCCGGTGTCGGTGGTGCGGGTGGTGCGGGTGGTTCTGCGGGGTTGATTTCGAGCATTGCTGACGGTGGTGATGGTGGTGCGGGTGGTGCGGGCGGTAAGGCCGGTGCGGGTGGTGTTGGTGGCGATGCCGGGATTGTGTTCGGGGCGGGCGGGTCTGGTGGCGCGGGTGGCACGGGTGGGGTGGGTGCTGGTGGTGCGGGTGGTTCTGCGGGTGGTTCGTCGTGGTATGGCAATGGCGGTTCCGGTGGTGCGGGCGGGGATGGTTCTTCCGGTGGGGCTGGTGGTGCGGGTGCGGTGGGTGGTTTATTCCTGGGCGCGGGCGGTCGGGGTGGTGCGGGTGGTGATGCGACCGATCCGGCGGGGTCTGGTGGTGCTGGCGGGTCTGGTGGCGATACCGGGTTGTTGGGGTGGGGTGTTGCCGGTGATGGGGGTGCGGGTGGTGCCGGCGGTGTTGTGGGGGTGGGTGGCACGGGCGGTGCGGGGGGCGGTGCGGGTCTGATTGCGAGCATCGCCGCTGGTGGTGCGGGTGGTGCGGGTGGCAATGGCGGTACCGCGGGCGCTGGTGGTGTGGGCGGTGATTCCGGGATTGTGTTCGGTTCTGGTGGCGCGGGTGGCGCTGGCGGGGATGCGACGGTGGCGGCTGGTGATGGCGGTGTGGGTGGTGCTGGTGGCAGCACGGGGTTGTTGTCGTTGTGGGGTCGTGGTGGTGCGGGTGGCACGGGTGGTGCGGGTGGGGTGGGGGTTGCCGGTACGAGTGGGTTGGTGGGTGGTGATGGCACTGCTGGTGGTGATGGTGGTGCTGGTGGTGATGGTGGTGATGGCAGTTGGGTGATCGGGTTTGGTGGTGCGGGTGGTTCTGGTGGAGTGGGTGGTACGGGTGGTCGTGGTGGTGATGGTGCTGATGGTGTGGGGGCGACGGCGGCGGGAGGCACCGGCGGTAATGGTGGAAATGGTGGTGTGGGTGCCGCGGGTGGCACTGGTGGTGTTGGCGGTGATGCGGGTACGGCCCGGATCTTGCTGTTCTTCGGCACGAACGGGGCTAACGGTTCCGGGGGTGCGGGCGGATCTGGCGGCCGCGCCGGGAATGCCGGCAATGGCGGGGTGGGTGGTGCCGGTGATGCGGGCCATCACGATGGCGGCCTCGGCGGCAATGGTGGTGTGCGTGGTCTGACGGGCGGACCGGGTGGTGCGGGTGGGGCTGCGGGCAGTGGGGGTTCTGGTGGGACGACCGGATCTCATGGTGCGTCCGGGGGTGGTGCGGGGGGTGGCGGTAATGGTGGTACGGGTGGTGCGGGCTGGACCTCGACCGATGTCAACGTTGCGGGCGGCAATGGTGGCACGGGGGGCAACGCGGGTCCGTCGGGTGATGGTGGTGCTGGTGGTGTTGGTGGTGGCGGCGCGTCGGGCAGCAGCGGCACGAGCGGCAAAGCTGCCGGCTCCAGTGGTACGAGTGGCACTTCGGGTGGGGCGGCGGGCAATGGTGGTGCGGGCGGCCTAGGGGGGGCGGTCGCCGGTAACGGTGGTGTTGGTGGTGTTGGTGGTGCGGGTGGTTCCGGCGGTGCTGGTGGTGATGGTGTTGACGGGGTTGATGGTGGTTTCCCGGGCGGGCACGGAACTGCTGGTGGGACGGGCGGTAACGGCGGTGCGGGTGGTGTGGGTGGTCAGGGCGGTGCGGGTGGCGCGGCGGTAGGGAAGGGTTCAGCGGGGGTGGACGGCACCGGTGGTGCCGGCGGGTCGGGTGGTGATGCGGGGTATGCCGGTAACGGTGGTAATGGCGGCGACGGCAACAGCGTGGTCCACAACGGCGGCAATGGTGGTGCTGGTGGGGATCGAGGGGCTTCGGGTGCCGGCGGGTCTGGGGGTGGCGCGGGCGGTTCCGGAGGGTCTGCGGGTGCTGACGGGGCGGATGGGGCGACCGCGACCGGTGGTCACGGCGGCCGGGGTGGGCGTGGCTGGGATTCCACGATTGCCGGGCAGAACGGCGGCGATGGCGGTGCTGGGGGCACGGCGGGCTTCGGTGGTGGTGTTGGCGGTACTGGTGGTGCCGGGGGCGGCGGCGGCACTACCGGTAATGGCGGCAACGGCGGCACCGGTGGTGGTGGTGCCGCGGGTGGCGGTACCGGAGGTGTGGGTGGTTCGGGTGGTTCGGGTGGTTCGTTGTCCGGTAACGGTGGCAGTGGTGGAGTTGGTGGTGTCGGTGGTGCAGCAACCGGGCAGTCCGGGCCGGGGGTGGGCGGCAGTGGCGGTGCCGGGGGTAGCGCGGGCAAGGCCGGCAATGGTGGTGCTGGCGGTGTGGGGGGTGTTGGTGGTGCCGGCCTGATCGGCCAGGACGGCAGCACGGGCGGGTCGGGCACGTCGGGGACGACGGGCGGCCAAGGTGGTGCTGGTGGTGTGGGGGGTTCCGGGGGCACGGTCACCGGTGATGGTGGTGCGGGTGGTGTCGGTGGTGGCGGTGGTGCTGGTGGTGGTGGCGGTAACGGGGGCACGGGTGCGGCGTCGACCACCCCGGGTGTGGCGGGCGGTACCGGCGGTACTGGAGGTAACGGCGCTACCGGTGGTTCTGGTGGTGCCGGTGGTGCTGCGGGTAAGGCGGCGGGAGCGGGCAAGGCCGGTGCTAATGGTGATGGTGGTGCCGGCGGCACGGGTGGGGCGGCCGGGAACGCCGGTGATGGTGGTCGGGGTGCTGACGGCACGTCGGGCGCCCATGACGGCAGCAGTGGCGGTCATGGTGGTGGTCGCGGGGTGGCCGGTGGTGGTGGTACCGGGGGTGCGGCCGGCGGTGCGGGTGCCACCGCGGGAGGTACCGGCGGGGCGGGTAGCTCCGGTGGTGGCGGTAATGGTGGCGCTGGTGGTGACGGCTGGAACAGCACTGATCCCAGTGGGGTCGGCGGTAATGGTGGTGCTGGTGGTGATGCGGGTGCGGTCGGCGACGGCGGTACCGGCGGTCGTGGCGGTGCGGGTGGGGTCGGTGGCGGCACGGGTGGTGGCGGTGGCGCGGGGGGCTCAGGTGGTGCAGCCGCAGGAAATGGTGGCGCTGGTGGTGTCGGCGGTACCGGTGGTGCGGGGGTAGGAGCGACCACGGCGGGCGGTAACGGCCTCGATGGTGGTGCCGGTGGTGCTGGTGGTACCGGTGGCGGTGCCAGTAAGGCCGGTACCGCCGGTAGCGGCGGTGTGGGCGGTAACGGTGGTGTCGGCGGGAACGGAGCGACCGGTAGCAGCAGTGCCGGTAACAGTGGTGGTGCTGGTGGTAACGGCGGCAATGGCGGGACTGCGGGTGCTGGTGGTGGTGCTGGCAGTGGCACGGGTGGGACGGCGGGCACCGCCGGTACTGGCGGTGCTGGTGGTGCCGGAGGTACGGGTGGCACCGGTGCGGGCGCGACCGCGGCGGGTGGTTCTGGTCTTGATGGCGGTGCTGGTGGTGCCGGGGGTAAGGGTGGTGCCGCCACGGGTGGCGGTGCGGCCGGTAGTGGCGGCCAGGGTGGTACCGGTGGTGCTGGCGGGGATGGTGCGACCGGCACGGCTAGTGCGGGTAACAGCGGTGGTGCGGGTGGGAATGGCGGCAATGGTGGTAACGCCGGTGTTGGTGGCACCGCAGGTGCGGGCAGTGGTGGGTCCACGGGTGGGACCGGGTCCGGCGGTAAGGGCGGTGCTGGCGCCGCTGGTGGTACCGGCGCGGGGGCGACCGCCGCCGGGGGTAATGGTTTTGATGGCGGTGCCGGTGGTGCCGGGGGTAAGGGTGGCGCTGGCAATGGTGGCACCGCCGGGACTGGCGGCCAGGGTGGTACCGGTGGTGCTGGCGGGGATGGTGCGACCGGCACGAGCAGTGCGGGTAACAGCGGCGGTGCGGGTGGTAACGGCGGTAACGGCGGTAACGCCGGTGTTGGTGGAACCGCAGGTGCCGGTAGTGGTGGGTCCACGGGTGGGACCGGGTCGGGTGGTAAGGGCGGTGCTGGCGCCGCTGGTGGTACCGGCGCGGGGGCGACCGCGGCCGGGGGTAGTGGTTTTGATGGCGGTGCTGGTGGTGCCGGGGGTAAGGGTGGCGCTGGCAATGGTGGTACCGCCGGGACTGGCGGCCAGGGTGGCACCGGTGGCGCTGGCGGGGATGGTGCGACCGGCACGAGCAGTGCGGGTAACAGCGGCGGTGCGGGTGGTAACGGCGGTAACGGCGGTAATGCCGGTGTTGGTGGAACCGCAGGTGCGGGCAGTGGTGGGTCCACGGGTGGGACCGGGTCTGGCGGTAAGGGTGGCGCGGGTGCTGCCGGTGGCACCGGCGCTGGGGCCACCGCTGCGGGCGGTAATGGTTTTGACGGGGGTGCCGGTGGTGCCGGGGGTAAGGGTGGTGCCGGTAACGGTGGTACCGCCGGGACTGGCGGCCAGGGCGGCACCGGTGGTGCTGGCGGGGATGGTGCGACCGGCACGAGCAGTGCGGGTAACAGCGGCGGTGCGGGTGGTAACGGCGGCAACGGCGGTAACGCCGGTGTTGGTGGCACCGCAGGTTCGGGCAGTGGTGGTTCGACCGGTGGGACCGGGTCCGGCGGTCAGGGCGGTGCTGGAGCAGCCGGTGGCACCGGCGCGGGGGCCACCGCCGCCGGGGGTAATGGTTTTGACGGGGGTGCCGGTGGTGCCGGCGGTAAGGGTGGCGCCGGTAACGGTGGTACCGCCGGGACTGGCGGCCAGGGCGGCACCGGTGGTGCTGGTGGTGATGGTGCGACCGGCACGAGCAGTGCGGGTAACAGCGGCGGTGCGGGTGGTAACGGCGGCAACGGTGGTAATGCCGGTGTTGGTGGCACCGCGGGTGCGGGTAGTGGTGGGTCCACGGGTGGGACCGGGTCGGGCGGCAAGGGCGGCGCGGGTGCTGCCGGTGGCACCGGCGCTGGGGCGACCGCCGCCGGGGGTAATGGTTTTGACGGGGGTGCCGGTGGTGCCGGGGGTCAGGGTGGCGCCGGTAACGGTGGTACCGCCGGGAGTGGCGGCCAGGGCGGCACCGGCGGTTCTGGCGGCGATGGTGCGACCGGCACGAGCAGTGCGGGTAACAGCGGCGGTGCGGGTGGTAACGGCGGCAACGGTGGTAATGCCGGTGTTGGCGGAACCGCGGGTGCGGGTAGTGGTGGGTCCACGGGTGGGACTGGGTCGGGCGGCAAGGGCGGCGCGGGTGCTGCCGGTGGCACCGGCGCTGGGGCGACCGCGGCCGGGGGTAATGGTTTTGACGGCGGTGCCGGTGGTGCCGGCGGTAAGGGTGGCGCCGGTAACGGTGGTACCGCCGGGAGTGGCGGTCAGGGCGGCACCGGTGGTTCTGGCGGGGATGGTGCGACCGGCACGAGCAGTGCGGGTAACAGCGGCGGTGCGGGTGGTAACGGTGGCAACGGTGGTAACGCCGGTGTTGGTGGAACCGCGGGTGCGGGTAGTGGTGGGTCCACGGGTGGGACTGGGTCTGGCGGTAAGGGTGGTGCTGGCGCCGCTGGTGGTACCGGCGCTGGGGCGACCGCCGCCGGGGGTAATGGTTTTGACGGCGGTGCCGGTGGTGCCGGCGGTAAGGGTGGCGCCGGTAACGGTGGTACCGCCGGGACTGGCGGTCAGGGCGGCACCGGTGGTGCTGGCGGGGATGGTGCGACCGGCACGAGCAGTGCGGGTAACAGCGGCGGTGCGGGTGGTAACGGTGGCAACGGTGGTAACGCCGGTGTTGGCGGAACCGCGGGCACCGGTAGTGGTGGGTCCACGGGTGGTACCGGGTCCGGAGGTAAGGGCGGTGCCGGTGCTGCCGGTGGCACCGGCGCCGGGGCGACCGCGGCCGGGGGTAGTGGTTTTGATGGCGGTGCGGGTGGTGCCGGGGGTAAGGGTGGCGCCGGCAATGGTGGCACCGCGGGTAGTGGCGGCCAGGGCGGTACCGGTGGTGCCGGTGGTAACGGTGCGACGGGTGGGTTCAACGCCGGTGCCAGTGGCAGTGCTGGTGGTAATGGCGGCAATGGTGGCAACGCCGGTGTCGGTGGGACCGCCGGTGCAGGTGCCGGTGGCACGACTGGTGGTACCGGCACCGGCGGTAAGGGTGGTGCTGGTGGTGCTGGTGGTACCGGTGACGGGGCGACTGCGGCGGGGGCGGCTGGATTCGCCGGTGGTGCCGGCGGTACCGGCGGTAAGGGTGGCGCCGGTAACGGTGGCACCGCCGGTAGTGGCGGCCAGGGCGGCACCGGTGGTGCCGGTGGTAATGGCGCGACGGGTGGTTTCAACGCCGGCGCCAGTGGCAGTGCTGGTGGTGCTGGTGGTACCGGTGGTGCGGCCGGTGCCGGGGGTACTGCGGGTACCGGGTCGGGTGGGTCCACGGGCGGTGCGGGGACTGGCGGTAAGGGTGGTGCTGGTGGTGCTGGTGGTACCGGTGACGGGGCGACCGCGGCCGGGGCGGCTGGATTCGCCGGTGGTGCCGGCGGTACCGGTGGCGCCGGGGGTGCCGGCAATGGTGGCACCGCCGGTAGTGGCGGCCACGGCGGTAACGGTGGTGTAGGTGGTGCCGGGGCTGATGGTGGGTCGACGGCTGGGGCTGCGGGTAGCGACGGGGGTACCGGTGGTGCTGGTGGTGCCGCCGGTGCTGGCGGGACGGTGGGCGCTGGGTCCGGGGGTACGGCAGGTAATGCCGGTGTCGGTGGTACCGGTGGTGTCGGCGGTAACGGTGGTACCGGTAGTACCGCCGGTGCTACCGGTACCGGTCAGGCTGGCATTGCCGGGTTTGCCGGTGGTGCCGGTGGTGTCGGTGGTGTCGGTGGTGCTGCCGGGGCGGGTGGCACGGCCGGTAGTGGCGGTAAGGGCGGCAATGGTGGTGTGGGCGGTACTGCTGGCGCTGGTGGCAGTTCAACCGATCCGGCGTTCAGCGGCGGTAAGGGCGGCACGGGCGGTACCGGCGGCGCTGGCGGTACCGGTGGTGCTGCTGGGACGGCCAGTGGTGGGGCTAGTGCCGGTTTCCAGGGCAATGGCGGTAACGGTGGTACCGGGGGTGCGCCGGGTAAGGGCGGTAACGGTGCCACCGGTACTAGCGGTCATATCGATGGCGCTACCGGCGGTGCCGGTGGTATCGGTGGTGCTGGTGGTGCTGCTGGCAGTGGGGCGACGTCGGGAACGACCGGGGTGGGTTCGACCGCGGCCGGTGATGGCGGTAATGGTGGCGACGGCTACAGCTACAGCGGCACTGGGACCGTGGCTACTGGCGGTCGGGGTGGGGCCGGTGGTAACGCCGGTTGGTACGGCACCGGCGGTAAGGGTGGTAACGGTGGCAAGGGCGACAGCGGTCTGGCCGGGGTCAACCCGACATCGGGCGGTTCACAGGCCGCTGCCGGTGGTGGCTTCACCGGGGCGTCTCCGGGCAGCATCGGTGACTCAGCGGTCAGTAACGGCGTCGCGTTCGGTGTGAATGGTGGCTCCGGCTCGGCGGGTGGGGGAGGCCAGGCCGGTGGCACCGGCGGGGCTGGTCAGTGGGTGTTTGCCGGCGTCACGTCGATCGCAGGTGGTGGCGGGAAGGGCGGGAATGGGGGATCCGGGGCGGTCGGAGGTTCCGGCGGTAGTGGTGGCGCGGCCATCTCCTACGCCAACGGCGGCACCAGCGTTGGTGGTACAGGTGGTTCCGGTGGTTTCGGTGGTGTGGGTGCCAGCGGCGGCACCGGTGGTGCGGGCGGGTTGGCGGTTGGGTCCGGTGGTGTCGCAGGTAAGGGCGGAACGGGCGGTAATGGCGGTACGGGTGCTAACGGCGGGATCGGTGGTCAGGGCGGCGCCGGTGGCACCGGTGGTCTGGGTGGCTCCTCGGGTGGTAACGGCGGGACCGGTGGTAACGCCGGTAGCGGCGGCGATGGTGGTGTCGGGGCGACTGGCGGCAAGGGCGGTAAAGGTGGTAGCGGCGGGGTTGGTTACGACGGTGCCGCTGGCGGTGCTGCCGGTGATCCCGGCGCACCGGGTAGCGGCGGCGGTGGTGGTGGCGGCGGTGCTCCCGGCGCCGTGGGTGCCGGGGGTGCCGCGCCCGGTGGCGGTATAGCTGGGGCGTTTGGTTCGCCAGGATCGGTCGGGGGAATCGGAGCTCAGGGCTCAGTCGGGTCGGTAGGCGCGGTCGGGACACCCGGTGCGAGCAATGTTTCGATCCTGATCGACGGCAACAGCCAATTGGAGATCGGTAACGGCACCAACGCCGGAGCCGCAGGTGCCAGCGGCGGAGCCGGTGGCTGGCTGTACGGCAACGGCGGCAATGGCGGCACCGGAACGGCCGACGGACAAGCCGGCGGCAGCGGCGGCAGCGCCGGACTCGTCGGCAACGGCGGAAACGGCGCCGCCGGCGCCACCAACGGCAACGGGGCGACCGGGGGCAGCGGTGGCAGCGCTGGTAACGGCGGCACAGTATTCGGTAATGGCGGCACCGGCGGCAACGGTGGATCGGCAACCTCCGCAACCGGTGCCGCCAACGGCGGTGATGGCGGGACCGGCGGTCACGGCGGGACCTACGTCGGTAACGGCGGTAACGGCGGTAACGGCGGATACTCGACAAGTTCTGGCAGTACAGCCACCGCCCTCGGCGGTGCAGGCGGTGCTGGCGGCACTGCGGCGGGCGGTAACGCCGGGTCTGGTGGAGCGGGCGGCACAGCGAGTGCGAATGCGCTCGACGGCGTTGCAACGGGCGGCAACGGCGGTACCGGCGGTGCATCCACGGGCGGCAAGGGTGGGAACGGTGGCGCTGGCGGCACCGGCACGGTGGGCCTCACCGGATCCAGCGCTACTGGTGGCAACGGCGGCACCGGTGGTAATGGCGGCGCTGCTGGCGCTGGCGCTGGTGGAAGCGGCGGTGATGCGATATCGACGTCGACCGCCGGCAACGGTGGTGCGATCACCGGCGGCAACGGTGGTGTCGGCGGAGTCAGCACCGGCGGCAAGGGCGGCAACGGCGGTGACGGCGGCGACGCATCGACAACTAGCATGGCGGGATTGGTGACCGGCGGCGCAGGCGGCACGGGTGGTGCCGGTACCACCGGGGGTGACGGGGGCGACGGTGGCCAGGCTGACATATCGGTCTCTCTCGGGAGTGCTGTCGGCGGTGTCGGCGGTGACGGCGGTGCGGCAACAACCGGCACCGGTGGTGCCGGCGGCGACGGCGGCGACGCAACACAGCTGACAACTGGCGTCGTGGCTGGTGCCGGTGGGAACGGCGGTGCGTCAACGTCCGGCACGGGCGGCAGCGGTGGTGCGGGAGGCGACGCCTTCACTGGCAGCAGCACGTCCTTCGGTGGAACTGGGGGCGCGGGCGGCACCGGAGGTTTTGCCGGTGGGGCCGGTGGATGGGGCGGGGACGCAACGACCAACAGCGATAAAGCAACGGCCATGGCTGGCGGCGGCGGTACGGGTGGCGGTGGCGGCACTGGTGGCGGCGGTGCCGGTGGCAGCGGCGGGGCGGGCGCGAATGAGATCGGCCAATCGTTCGGTGGAAATGGCGGTGCCGGCGGCAACGCCGCTGGCGCCGGTGGCAGTGGTGGCACCGGCGGCAACGCCTCCAGTTCTTCTAGCGGAAATCCCACCGCTGGTAGCGGCGGTACTGGCGGTAATGGAGGCGGTAGCAGCAATGGCGGAGCGGGTGGCGATGGTGGTGTCGCAACTGCAACTAGCGGGTCCGCTGTCAGTGGTGATGGCGGCGCTGGTGGCGACACCGTCACCGGAGTGGCTGGCGTCGGCGGCAATGGCGGAAACGGCGGGACGGGGGCGAAAGGTGCAGACGCCCCGCCCAATACCAGCGGCGAGAACGGTCGTGCCGGCGGTCGGGCAGGTAACGGCGGTACCGGTGGTAGCGCGAGCGTGGGCGGGACCAACGGTGCCGGTGGCAAGGGCGGCAACGGCGGCACCGGCGGTAACGGTGCCGACGGCGGGACACCGAGCGGTGGCAATCCGGGTCAGGCTGGCGGTAATGGCGGCGCCGGCGGTGAGGCCGGCGCCGGTGGTAGCGCCGGCGGTGGCGCCGGCAATACTGGCGCCGCAGGCACCGGTGGAAAGGGTGGAGCCGGTGGCAATGGCGGCCCGGGAAGCAATACGGGCGTCACCGATAACTTCGTCGGCGGTGCCGGTGGTGACGGCGGTGCGGGTGGTAAGGGTGGCGATGCTGGAGCCGTCGGTACCAACAAGGTTTCCGGCGACGGCGGTGCTGGCGGCGCTGGTGGCGCTGGTGGCGATGGCGGCTCGGTCAATGGCTCGCTCGGCCAAGTAGGCGGTCTGGGCGGCAGTGGTGGTGCCGGTGGCAACGCCGGGAGCGTCACTGGTGACGGGATCGGTGGTCAAGGTGGTGCCGGCGGTGCTGCCGGTACTGGCGGTGACGGCGGTGGGATTCATAACCTTGGGAACAATGACACCGGCGGTGCCGGCGGCCAGGGCGGTGCCGGTGGTGTTGGTGGCAATGGTGGCGATGTCACCGGTAGCGGCACAGGTGGCGCGGCCGGCCTCGGCGGCGCAGGAGGCGCCGGCGGTGTTGGTGGGGCGTCGGAGGCCACTGGCGCCGGCGCCGGGGGCGCCGGGGGCCTCGGCGGGACCGGTGGTAACGGCGGGACCGGCGGGCAAGTGGGCGGAAACGGCACGGGCGGCACGGGCGGCAAGGGTGGCACCGGTGGTGTCGGTGGCACCGGCGGCGACACTGCCGGCGCAATGGGCGCTGTCGGCGGTAACGGTGGTAACGGCGGCACGGGTGGTGATGGCGGGAACGGCGGCCACCTGACAGGCGCCGGCTCTCAAGGCGTCGGAGGTACGGCCGGCATCGGTGGTACCGGCGGTGTCGCGGTGGGGGCCGGAGCCAACGGCAATGACGGCAGCGACGGATTCGACGGCGCCCCTGGGTAAACCGCGCCTTAAGGTTGTTTCACCGGCTCTTCGACCACCCGCACGGTGTCGGCCGTGATGAAGTCGTCGATCAGGTCGACGACTTCGGTCGGCCGTTCCACCTGGGGGAAGTGGCCGACGCCGGGTAGCACCTCTACGCGCACGTCGGGTCGAGTCTGTTGCACGGCGTAGGCGTGCTCGACGGGGATGATCGCGTCCTGATCGCCCCAGATCGCCATCGTCGGCATGTCGGACCGCACATGCATCTTGCTCAGTGCGCTGACAGCCTGCCCGCGGTGATCGACAACGGAGCGCAGCGTGCGAAGGAACGCCTGCCTAGTCGGGGGGTCGGCCAAAGAGCTGTAGGCACTCCACATTTCGGCACCCCGTGGCGATTGAACACCGATCTTGCTGAACCAGGACCGCACCTTGGCGCCCGCCGCCAGCACCGGTTGCGGCGCGATGATCGACAGTATCAGCTCAGCGCCGGGCGCCGACAGCAGCCGCAGCGTCCACCCCACGTCGGGGCCGAGGCCGCCACTGCTGATCAGGATCAGCCGCTGGCAGTAGTCGGGATGCTGGTAGCTGAATTGCATGGCGATCCCGCCGCCGAGGGACTGGCCGACAACGGTCGCCCGAGTGACACCGAGCTCGTCGAGCAGATCGCGCAGCAACACCGCGAACGCACCCAGGGAGTAGTCGCCGCGGGGCTTGGCGGATTCGCCGTGACCCAGAAGATCCGGCGCGATGACGCGATATTTGCGCGACAGCGGACCGATCACCGATCGCCAGGCTTGCGAGCTGCCGGCCATACCGTGGATCAGCAGGATCGCTTCACCCGAACCTTCGTCCAGATAGGCCACCTGGTCGCCGTGCAGATCGAGATACTTCAGTTCACCCATGCAGTCATTGTTCACGAGTAACGCTGCGCTTCAGCGCACCACGATCCAGCTTTCCGATGCCCCGGCGCGGCAGCTCGTCGACAATATGCAGCTCACGGGGTGCGGCGGTGGTGTCCAGCGACTGAGAAATGAAGGCCGTGATCTCCGACACCTCCGGCTTGGGGACGCCGGGAACGAGGACCAGAGCTGCCACCACGCGTTCGCCGAGTCGCTCGTCGTCAACGCCGAACACCGCGCATTCCGCCACCACCGGGTGCTGCGCCAGAACCGCCTCCACAGCCGCCGGCATCACCGTCAGTCCGCCGGTGCTGATTGCGTCGTCGACGCGGCCGAGCACCCGCAGCCGACCGGCGTCGTCCAAGATCCCGAGGTCGTCGGTTCGGAACCAACCGGGCTCGGAGAACGGATCCGGGTCGGGCCGATTGCGGTACCCCTTGGCCACCGTCGTCCCGCCGATGACGATGCGGCCCGCTCCGGATCGGGAACAGTCGTCCAGGCGGACCCAGACGTCGTTGAGTGGCGCTCCGTCGTACACGCACCCGCCCGCCGTTTCGCTGGACCCGTAGCTGCGCACCACTGCGATGCCGGCTGCTGCCGCGGCCTCCAGCACCACTGGCGGAGCCGGACCGCCACCCAGCAATACCGCGTCGAGATCCGCCAAGGCGCCAGCCGCCAGGGGATCGGTCAGCGCCTTCGCCAACTGGGCGGCGACCAGTGACGCGTAACGGCGGCCACAGCCGAGTTGCTTTACCGCTGAAGGCAATTCAGTGATGTCGAAGCCGGCGGATATGTCGAGTTCCACCGGAACCGTACCGGCGAGCGCACTCCGAACCAACACTTGCATCCCGGCGATGTGATAGGCGGGCAGGGCCAGCAGCCACGTTCCGGGACCGCCGAGCCGATCATGGGTGGCCGACGCGCTGGCGATCAGGGCGGCGGACGTCAGCATCGCGCCCTTGGGCGATCCGGTCGTCCCCGACGTGGACATCACCAGCGCGATATCGTCGTCGATCTCCTCGCCGACTCGTAGTGACGTCGTCAACTGCTCGGTAACACGGGCGTCGGCCGCCGGAACCGGGACCAGCGGCGTCTCCCGGCCGTCCAGCACTCCCTCAAGGGCAGCCAGCAACGACATCGCGCATCGCTGCGGTGGGATGGCGAGGGAGCGCAGGGTGGCTATTCGGCTTCCTCGCTGTCTCGCACATCGTCGCTGTCTCGCACATCGTCACTGTCGCGCACATCGTCGAGCGGCCAGCCGTAGGCCGCCAGCTTGGCCCGGACCCGTTCGACGTCATAGGGCGCCGGTAGTGCGTCGGTGATCGCCATGATCTGCGACCCGATCTCGGCGTAGTCCACCTCGAGGCGGTGCATCAGTTCGCGGGCGACGATCGCCACCTCGTCGGTGCCGAGGCGACGTCTCAGAATGGCCAGTATCGGCAGGTAATCATTTTGTGGGACGCCCTCGGGATAGCCGCTGCGCACCCACGTGACGATCCGACTGAGGAATCGGTTCATCGTCACCTCCCCGGGCGAGGGGCGTCGGGGACGCCCGGTGCACTGCCTCGAATCCTAGTCGTCAGTGGCGGACGCCGCCTGCATCCGGGGGCTAGATCTGGGAAGGTGCGCGAACCCTAGGCAGACTTTGTCTGAACACCAGATGAACTCTGCCGAGTGGTCGCCAAATTGCCTGGTGCCACGGGGCAATACAGGTCGTCGTTCATTGGTCAAACGAGGCGGGTTAGCCGCAGAATGAGCAACATGAGTGCGGAGATGGTCATCCTGGTGATGCTTATCGCTACGGCCCTGGCCTTCGATTTCACCAACGGGTTCCACGACACCGGCAATGCCATGGCGACGTCGATCGCCACCGGCGCGCTGAAGCCCAAGGTGGCTGTCCTGCTGGCGGGCGTTCTGAACCTCGTCGGTGCGTTCCTGTCGGTCGAGGTGGCAGCCACTGTCACCAAGGACGTGCTCAAGATTCAGGACACCAAGACCGGCGCACTGCTTCCTTCGATCAATCCGACCATGGGTTTGACGATTATTTTCGCCGGGCTCATCGGCGGCATTCTGTGGAACCTGCTGACCTGGCTGTTCGGCATTCCGTCCAGTTCGTCACACGCGTTGTTCGGCGGGCTGATCGGTGCTGGCCTCGCCGCAATCGGGCTCAGCGGGGTCAACTGGGCGGGCATCACCCAGAAGGTGCTGATCCCCGCGGTCGCGGCCCCGGTGATCGCCGGCACCGTCGCCGCCTGCGGTACCTGGCTGGTGTTCCGGCTTACCCGCGGCGTGCAGCGTCGTCGTCGCGAGGAGGGCTTCCGCTGGGGGCAGATCGCGACCGCCTCCTTGGTTGCGTTGGCGCACGGCACCAATGATGCGCAGAAGACCATGGGCGTGATCGCCCTCGCGTTGATGACCACCGGGCACCTGAGCGGCAACGTCGCGAAAGACGGCCTGCCGATCTGGATCGTGTCGACCTGTGCGTTGGCTATCGGGCTGGGTACCTACATCGGCGGCTGGCGGGTTATCCGCACCCTCGGCAAGGGTCTGGTCGAGATTGAGTCGCCGCAGGGCCTGGCCGCCGAGGCGTCGTCGGCCGCGATCATCCTCAGTTCCAGCGCTGCGGGCATGGCGCTGTCGACGACGCACGTCGCCACCGGCTCCATCCTCGGTAGCGGTGTCGGCAAGCCCGGTGCTGAGGTGCGCTGGTCGGTCGCTGGCCGGATGGCGGTGGCCTGGTTGGTCACGCTGCCCGCCGCCGGTCTGGTCGGTGCCCTGATGTTCTGGGTCGGTCACGGCATCGGGACGGTGACGGCGCCGTTGTTCGGCAGCATCGTGATCTTCTCAATCCTGGTCGGACTGTCCTTCTACATGTGGTGGCGGGCCCAGCAGCAGAAGGTCGACTCCAGCAACGTCAATGCGGATTGGGACACCTCGACG
The DNA here is from genome assembly GCA_965279745.1 of Mycobacterium sp. GTDB lineage: Bacteria > Actinomycetota > Actinomycetes > Mycobacteriales > Mycobacteriaceae > Mycobacterium. The sequence goes on along the minus strand of OZ257262.1, from coordinate 2,539,640 downwards.
AACTCGGTGGTTCCCGCCGACGTCCGCCAGGCCACCGATGCCAAGCTCGCCAAGCCGAAGACCACGGTCTAACAGCTACAGGCCGAAGGGGATTTTCTGATGCATTACTTCGAGAGCATCCTGCGGGTGCTGGCCATCGGGTTGGTTTTGGGCGCTGGGCTGCCCGCTGTGTTTGCGGTCGGGTTGCGGCTGTACTCGGCCGGAGTTGGCGGCGTCGGGGCTGACGGTGCGGCGTCTCGTTCCAATCCGCTACTCAAGTTCGCCGGCCTGGTGCTGTTCCTGTTCGTATCGGCGGTCATTCTGGTCGCGATCCTGTGGATCACGCGAAACACGATCAACCACCACTTCGGTGTCGACCTGTTCCCGTTCGCGCCCAAGAAGTGAGTATCCGATGACAGACCAGCAGCAGGCGAATTTCATTGCGAGCGTGGTTGATTGGCTGCACGAGGGTTATCCGGACGGGGTTCCACCAAAGGACTACATTCCACTCCTCGCGCTGCTGAAGCGGTCGCTGACCGAGGACGAAGTGGTCAAGGTCGCGCAGAGCATCCTGCAGCAAGGCAACTTTGGGGTTCCGGTGACAGCCGAGCAAATCCACCGGACCATCCGCGAGGTCACCGCCAAGGAACCGAATCGCGACGAGATGCATCAGGTCGCGGCGCGGCTGGCGTCAGTGGGCTGGCCGCTAGCCGGGCCGGCTAATTAGGACGGAGCCGGGCCGGCTAATTAGGACGGAGCCGGGCCGGCTAATTAGGACGGAGCCGGGCCGGCTAATTAGGTTCTGGTATCCCGTCTCAGCGGGTGATCATCGGGCACTTGCACGAAAATCAGCGTGACGCCGTCCGGGTCCCTGACATGCATCTCGTGCAGGCCCCAGGGTTCCTGACGGGCTTCCCTGGCGATCTGGACGCCTCGGGCGTGTAGTTCTTCTTGGGTGGCGTAGAGATCGCGTACTTGTAGCCAGAGGGCGCCATTTAATTGCTGCGGCGTTTCGGGTGCGCCGTGGCCCGCGAGCTCGATCAGCGACTGCCCCGCGTAGAACACCGTGCCACCGGGATACTCACGCGCGATCGCCAGGTCCAGGCCGTCCCGGTAGAACCGCACCGAACGGGTGTAGTCGTTCGGTCTCAACAGCATCCGGCTCGCGAGGATCTCCATCAGCTGGGCTGCATCCGCTGGCGCTGCATCGCCCGGTTCAACGCACCCGGCGCGACGACGTCGAGCGCCCGCGCGGTGATGGCGATGCGCGGCGCGATCCGCACCGGCCGGTGGCGGGCGGCGTCTATCATCCACGTCGCCGCTTCTTGTGGAGTCAATGCGGGCAAGCTCTTGTAGGCCTTGGTGGGCTCGATCATCGGGGTGGACACCAGCGGGTAGTACAACGTGGTGGAGTGCACACCTTTGTCCGACCACTCGGTCTGGCTCACCCTGCTGACCGCGGCCAGGGCGGCCTTTGAGGCGTTGTAGACACCGAACAGGGGCGACGCCTCGCCCATCACACCCCAGGTGGCCACGTTGATGATGTGGCCGTCGCCGCGCTCGATCATGCCGGGCGCCACCCCGCGGATCAGCCGCAGCGGTGAGTAATAGTTCAGCACCATCGTGCGCTCGACGTCATGCCAGCGGTCCAGTGATTCGGCCAGCGGCCTGCGGATCGAGCGGCCCGCGTTGTTGACCAGAATATCCACGGCACCAACGTGTTCCGTCAGTTCATCGATGGCGTCCAGGTCGGTGAGGTCGCACGGGATCGCGGTGGCATGTCCGCCGGCGGCGATGATCCGTTGCGCAACCGCATCGAGAAGGTCGCCACGACGGGCGACGAGGATGACGTCGGCTCCCTCTTCGGCGAACTGTTCGGCCGCGCTCTCACCGATGCCGGACGACGACCCGGTGATCAGCACCCGCTTGCCGCGCAGGTTGATGTTGGTCTTGCTGGGCAGTCTGCGAGGCGGACGCATGGCCGTGAGCACGATGGCCTCAGACAAGCTTCGAGTCAGCGTCCGGGTGAGATTCTTGCGCCTAGTCACGGCCTCAGTCTGCCTTCCGCTCGCGAGCTAAAAGTACCGGGGGAACGGGTTCCAGTCGGGGGCGCGCTTCTCCAGGAAGGCGTCGCGGCCCTCGACCGCCTCGTCGGTCATGTATGCCAGGCGGGTAGCCTCGCCGGCGAACAGTTGCTGGCCTACCAGTCCGTCGTCGAGCAGGTTGAACGCGAACTTCAACATGCGTTGCGCCTGAGGGGATTTCGCGTTGATCTCCGCGGCCCACTCCAGGCCCACCGTCTCCAAACAAGCATGATCGACCACCTCGTTGACCGCGCCCATCCGATGCATCTGCTCGGCGGTGTACGGGCGGCCGAGGAAGAAAACCTCGCGGGCGAACTTCTGCCCGACCTGACGGGCCAGGTATGCACTGCCATAGCCGCCGTCGAACGAGCCCACGTCGGCGTCGGTCTGCTTGAACCGGGCGTGCTCGCGGCTGGCCAGCGTCAGGTCGCACACCACGTGCAGGCTGTGCCCGCCGCCCGCCGCCCAGCCGTTGACCAGGCAGATCACCACCTTGGGCATGAACCGGATCAGCCGCTGCACCTCCAGGATGTGCAGCCGACCGGACTGGGCCACGTCGACGGTGTCGGCCGTCTCGCCGGCCGCGTACTGGTAGCCACTGCGCCCGCGGATGCGTTGATCGCCACCGGAACAGAACGCCCACCCGCCATCCTTGGCCGATGGGCCGTTGCCGGTCAGCAGCACCACCCCGACGCCGGGCGACATCCGGGCGTGATCCAGTGCCCGGTACAACTCGTCGACGGTGTGCGGACGGAACGCATTGCGCACCTCGGGCCGATCGAATGCCACCCGCACCGTGGCGTCCGACACATGCCGGTGATACGTGATATCCGTAAGGTCCTCGAAGCCGTCGACCACCCGCCACACGGAAGCATCAAAAGGATTGCCGCTCAAGGCTGTTGCACTCCATCTTTGGCCATCGTCTGATCGCCACAACTAATCGTTGACGCAGACGCGTTGCCCGGCACGGTGTCGGACAGACCGAACGTCGCGGCGTCGGACATGCCGGTCGTCTCCTGGCTTCCGTTGATGTTGATCTCGGTGCGGCGTACCGAGACCCCGTCGCCGTCGGGGAAGGCTTGCAGGGCTACCAGATGCCTGCCGTCCCCCAAGTCTTCGCACCCGACGCCAGTGCCGTTGCCCCGCAGGTTTTCCAGGTCGAACACGAACGGTTGCCCCTGGCCGTTGTAGACGTCGAGGATCCGGCAACCCAGGAGCGAGTAGAGGTGGACGCCTCGGCCGGTGCTGACGAGGAGTTGCTTTCGGCCGTCGAGTTGAGCGTCGACAACCATCGCCTGCAACGGCATGGGTGAGGCGTTGGGGACCCGGATAGTCCCGGTTCCCTCCCCGGTCGTTACGCCGACGAGTCCGTTGCCGCTCGCCCAGACGGTGCCCCCGTCGAACGGACGGGTGGCCGATCCACTCGGGGGACCACCTGGGTTGCATAACGGATCGGCCTGTGCCGGAGCGATATTCACGACGCCCGCTGCCATCAGTGACGCAGCTGCGACTAGTACGACCTTCATGCGACCGGGTCGAATCGGAACACCGCACAGCGACCGGCCAGGGCTTCGAACTCGTCGGGCGTGCCGTCGGTGACCAGGCCGGACTTCTTCATGAACCCGACTCCAGTCGGGACTTCGGTGGGGAAGGCACGCAGCAGTGGGCGAGCCTCCTCGGTGGACATCTCAACCATGTGAACCCGTTCGGTATTGCGGCCGTATCGCAGAGTTGCCTCGCTGGCCGCGCGTGCGTTGCGTACCCAGTCCGCGCCGGGGAAGCCGCCGACAACGTACCGCTTGCCGTCGACGGTCATCGGGGTGATCGGAGTAGACCGTGGCTTGCCGGACGTCCGCCCGGGGATGGTTAGCACCATCGGCTGCTCTCGACCTGCGACCGGGAGACCCAGTCGCAGCACTGTCATGAAGACCTTGTTCATCGGCTTGAGCCACCACGGTGGGTGGATGCGCTCGTTATCGGGCATGCTTGAAAAGCTAGACCGTCAGGCCCGCGGCGCGCACGGCGTCCGTCAGTCCGGAGGGTCGCTGCGCGATCGGCAGCGGATCGACCAGGGCGAAGTCACAGCCCAGGAGGCGCGCGCCGCCGTCGTTCTCCTCGCTGTCGCCGACCATCAGCGCCTCGTCTGGCTTCACGCCGCACAGGTCGAGGGCGACCTCGAAAATGTGTGCATCAGGCTTGGCGGACCCGACCTCGAACGACAACACGAAGTGATCGGCGTCGGCGCCGGCCGCAACGAAGGCCGGCCGAATGTCGTAGGCGATGTTCGACACCACCGCTGTTTGAATACCATTGGCCCGCAATGTATTCAGTACTGCGACAGTGTCCGGGTACGGCGTCCACGATGCCGGGTCTGTGACGCGGTGATAGAGGGTCTCGGCGTGGTGGTCCGGCAGGCCGGATTCGCGCAGCACGTGCAGGTAGGCCTCGCGATGCAGGGCCGGGATCAGGTCGCGGTGGAGCCAGGCGTGGTGGGCTTCGGGGGTCATGGCGACCGAATTGCCGGTCGGGTGGGTGAGCCGCTCCATCAACTCGGCTTGGACGTGCTCGTCGACGCCGTCCATGTCCTCGAACCAACTGGCGTCGTCTTCGAGGCGGAACAGGGTGCCGGAGAAGTCGAACAGAACCGCGCGGGTTGGTGCCACCGCCCCATCTTGCCGCGAGCGTAACGCCAGGGCGGCTTTGCGGGCAGATTGCCGCCGTGGCGTTACGGTCGGCGCCGGTTACCCGATCGCGCGCGAAGCTCCCGACCAGAACTGCGCCCGCACGGCCTTCTTGTCCGGCTTACCCAAAGCGGTCACCGGCACCGACTCCACCACGATGACCTGCTTGGGTGTCTGCACCGAACCCTTGCGCTCCTTGACGGCCGCCTGAATCTCACCCGTCACCTGCGCGACGGAATCAGCATCAGACGCGACGTCCGGCCGCAGCACGATCACCGCGGTCACCGCCTCGCCCCACTTCTCGTCGGGCGTGCCGATCACGCAGACCTGCGCGACGGCCGGATGTTCCGCGACGACGTCCTCCACCTCGCGCGGGTACACGTTGAATCCGCCGGTGACGATCATGTCCTTGACCCGGTCAACGATGAACCAGAAGCCGTCGGCGTCCTCGCGGGCCATGTCCCCGGTGTGCAGCCAGCCGTCCCGGAACGTCTCCTCGGTGACCTCCGGCAGATTCAGATAGCCGCCCGACAGCAACGGCCCCGACACGCAGATCTCGCCCACCTCGCCGACAGCGACCGGAAGCCCGTCGGCCCCCAACAACGCCGTCCGCGCGAATAACGTCGGCCGTCCGCATGACGTCAACCGCAATGGGTCGTGATCCTTCTTGGCCAAGTAGCTGATCACCATCGGCGCTTCGGCCTGCCCGTAGTACTGGGCGAAGATCGGCCCGAGTCGCCGGATCGCCTCGGCCAGCCGCACCGGGTTCATCGCCGAGGCCCCGTAGTAGACGGTCTCCAACGACGACAGGTCCCGGGAGTGCGAATCGGGGTGGTCCAGCAGCGCGTAGATCATCGACGGCACCAGCATCGTCGCGGTAATGCGGCGTTCTTCGATGACGCGCAACACCTCGCCCGGGTCGAACTTGGGCAGCACGATCATCTCGCCGCCCTTGACTATCGTCGGCACGAAGAACGCCGCCCCGGCATGCGACAGCGGCGTGCACATCAGGAACCGCGGGCTCTCCGGCCACTCCCACTCGGCGAGCTGAATCGTCGTCATAGCGGTGATGTTCCCGACGGTGCCCATCACCCCTTTGGGCTTGCCGGTGGTGCCGCCGGTGTAGGCCAGCCCTCCGATGTGGTCAGGCGGCAAGTCAGCGGCGACCAACGGCAGAGGCGAGTAGCTGGCGGCCTCGGCCACCAAGTCCACCCCGACGTCCGCTAACGCCTCCGGAACCGGCCCGATCGTCAGGATCTGCCGAAGGCCGGGGACCTTCTCGATCAGCCCCAAAGCCCGCTCGACGAACATCGGGTTCGGGTCGATGATCAGCGACGTCACCCCGGCGTCATTCAGGACATACGCGTGGTCGTCCAGCGAGCCGAGCGGGTGTAGGGCGGTGCGCCGGTAGCCCTGGGTCTGCCCGGCGCCGATGATCATCAGCACCTCGGGCCGGTTCAGCGCCAGCAGTCCGACCGTGGTTCCGGTGCCCGCCCCAAGCGCCTCGAACGCCTGGATGTAGCAGCTGATTCGTTCGGCGAGTTCACCGCCGGTCAGCGTGGTGTCGCCCAGGAAGAGGACCGGCTTGTCCTTGTTGCGTTTGAGCGCACCCACGGTCAGGTGGCCGGAGTGGATCGGGTTACGCAGCAGAGTCATACAGACCAGATTAGAACGTGTTACAGAACTGTCGGCCGGGGCTAGCATCAGGCACATGCCGTCAGAGCTCGAAGAGCCAGACAAGCACCAGGTAACCGGGCTAGCAGCCACCATGACGGTGATTGCGATGGGCCTCGGCTACAGCATCACAGCAGGCGACCCGACGATCCTGTCGTCCAACATCTCCAAGGTCCGCCAGGGTTTGGACTTCAGCCCCAGCATGGCCAGCTTCGTGGCCAGCCTCGCCACCCTTACATTGGCGGCGGCGGTGCTGGGTGCCGGGGCATTGGGTGATTTGTACGGCCTGAAACGGATGTACATCAGCGGCCTGCTCGGCGCGATCTGCTTCGGACTGCTGGCCGCCGCGTCGCCGAACGTTGTGGTCCTGATGATCGCCCGCGGCGGTTCCGGGATCGCGTTCGCGTTCATGCTGGGCATGTCGCTGGCGGTGATCAACTCGGTGTTCCCGCCAGGGCGACGGGCGGGGGCGATCTCGCTGTATCTGGCCGCCGGCTATGGAGCCATGGTGATTCAGCCGTTGATCGGCAGCGAGTTGGCTCAGCATTTCGGTTGGCGGACATGCTTTCTCGTCGCCCCGACGTTTTCGCTGATCGCCCTTGTCCTGACGATCAAGTTCGTGCCCGAGACGCCGCGGGCAAGTCGACGTCTCGACATCGTCGGGTTGGTGCTGGTCGCGGTGGCGTTGCTCGGGGTGGTGTACGGCATCTCCCGCATGCAGACCGGGATCAAGCCCGGCGCTGTGGTGCCACTCGTGCTTGGGTTGGTCGCCGGGGGCCTGTTCGTGGCCTGGGAACTGCGCACCGACGACCCCGCTCTCGATATGCGGATCTTCCGGTCGTCGCGGTTCAACGTCGCGGTGGCTGCCGGGGTGACGTTCAACTTCCTCGAGGGCGGCTCGATCATCCTGTTCGCCTACTACCTGGTGACTGTTCGCGGTCAGTCGCCGGCGGTGCTCGGCATGCTCATCATCCCGGCCACGCTGCTGGCCGCGGCGGCCGCAACCGTTGCGGGCCGGATGATTTCCCGGCTCGGCGAACGCAACGTCTTGGTCGGCGGTCTGGTGATTCTGCTTGCCGGGATGCTGATGTTCCGGCTCCTGGACCTACACACATCGATCCTGGTGCTGGGGGTTGTGGTCGCCTTCAACGCGATCGGCAGCGCGGTGGTGCAGACGCCGGAGGCCACCATCATGATGTCGACGGCACCAGCGGGCCTAGGCGGTGCGGTCGCCTCAGTGAAATCGGCTGTCGGCCAGGCGGGTTACTCACTCGGCCCGGCGATATTCGCGTTGGTCGGCTTCACCTTGTTCTACGACAACGGCGCCAAGAAACTCGAAGGTACGGGCATCAGCGGGGAGCAGGCGCGCGAGGCGCTGCGGGTGGCGCAGGGCGCCGGCGGGCCGTCCGGCAGTGCCGTGTTGAGCCCGCAGCAAGCGCAGTGGGTGGTGTCGGAGGCGAAGCAAAGCATGATCGACGCCATTCACCAGCTAGGCCTGATCATGGCCGTCGTCCCGGCCGTGGTGATCGTGCTGGCGATGGTTTTGCTTCGCCCGAAGGCTGGTTCCGGCGCGTCCTGACGTGGCACGCTTGCCGGTATGCCGCAACCACCAAAACAGATCTTCTTGGACGACCGGCTGGCCTACTGGGCCGCCACCAAACCCGACGTCGAGGCCATTGACTACCTCGACCGCAGCTGGACGTGGGCCGAATTCGATGACCGCGTTCGTCGCGCGGCCGGCGCACTAGCCGAGCGCGGAGTCGGTCGGGGGGACGTGGTGGCGTTCCTGGACAAGAACCATCCGGCCTGCGTCGAGGTGACGATGGCCGCGGCCAGCTTGGGTGCGGCGACCGCGATCATCAATTTCCGCCTGGCCGCCAACGAGATGGATTACGTCCTCAACGACTCGGGCGCCAAGTTGCTGGTAGTCGGCGCAGAGCTCATACCGGGCATCGAGAAGATCCGGGACCGGCTCCCGCACGTCGAGCACATCATCTCGGTCACCCCGGAAGGCGGCGACGGCGACGAGTACGAAGCCGCGTTGGCTGCCGCAACGCCGACGCTTCGAAGTCCCGAAGTCGACCCTGATGACGTCTGCGTCATCATGTACTCCTCCGGCACCACCGGGAATCCCAAAGGGGTCCGGCTCAGTCAGGCCAACCTCGTCGCGCACGTCCGCAACGCCGGAGCGTTCCAGTTCTTCGAGGACGATAAGAACCTGGTCGCCATGCCGCTGTTCCACGTCGGCGGCTCGTCCTACATCCAGTACGGCATCTCCGAAGGCATCACCACCATCGTCACGCGGGAGGCCGACGGCGCGGTGCTGGCCGCGGCGATCTTGAACGGCGCCACCCGGACGTTCGTGGTGCCAGCCGTTCTCGGCAAGATCATTGACTCCGGCCCGGATGCCATTGCGTTGTTCAACCGGGTTCGCACCTTCGTGTACGGCGCCTCGCCGATGCCAACGGCGTTGCTGCATTCCGCGCTGAAGGCGTGGCCCGACACTGAGTTCGTTCAGGTGTATGGGCTTACCGAGGTGTGCGGGGCGGTCACGCAGTTGACCCCGGAGGCGCACCGCGATGCGGCGCATCCCGAGCGGTTGGTCAGCGCGGGGACGATCTGCAAGGAGGTCGAAGTACGGGTGGTGAACCCGGACTCACTGGAGGATCTACCGGTCGGCGAACCGGGCGAATTGTGGTTCCGCACACCGCAGGTGATGCAGAGCTACCACAACAAGCCTGAGGCAACCGCCGAAGCCGTCACTGCCGACGGCTGGTTCCGCACCGGCGATATCGGGCGGATCGACGACGGCGGCTTCATCTTCGTGGAAGACCGCCTCAAGGACATGATCATCTCGGGCGGCGAGAACATCTACTCCGTCGAGGTGGAGCGGGTGCTGTCCCATCATCCCGCCGTGCTCGACGCCGCGGTGTTCGGAATTCCTGACGAGAAGTGGGGCGAGTCGGTCAAGGCCGTCGTTGAATTGTCTTCCGGTGCATCGGTTTCCGAGGAGGAGCTGATCGCGTGGTGCAAGGAGAACCTGGCGCGCTACAAATGCCCGAAGAGCGTCGACATTGTCGAGGCGCTGCCCCGCAATCCCACCGGCAAGCTGCTGAAGCGTGATCTGCGTAAGCCCTACTGGGAGAATCGCGACCGCGCGGTCTAGTGATCGTTGCGCTCGACGATCTGCTGGATCGTCTGCATGTGGTGGCATTGCCGATGCGGGTGCGCTTCCGCGGGATTTCGGTGCGCGAGGTCGCTCTGATCGACGGGCCTGCTGGGTGGGGCGAGTTCGGGGCGTTCCTGGAATATGAAGCGCCCGAGGCTGCTTTCTGGTTGGCGTCGGGCATTGAATCTGCCTATGGTTCAGGGCCTTCGGTGTTGCGGCGTCGAATTCCTGTGAACGCCACTGTTCCTGCGGTCTCGGTTGGGCAGGTTCCCGAGGTACTGGCGCGCTTCCCAGGCTGCTCGACGGCGAAGGTGAAGGTGGCCGAACCGGGACAGACGCTGGCCGACGACGTCGCCCGGGTTAATGCCGTCCGCGCCGTCATCCCGACGGTGAGGGTGGATGCCAACGGTGGCTGGACCGTCGAGCAGGCGGTGGCTGCTGCTTCCGCTCTGACAGCCGACGGTCCACTTGAGTACATCGAGCAGCCGTGCCGGACGGTTCCCGAACTCGCCGAGGTTCGGCGTCGGGTTGACGTCCTGGTTGCCGCCGACGAGAGCATTCGGCGGGCAGACGATCCACTGGCCGTCGTGCGCGCGGGTGCCGCCGATATCGCGGTGCTGAAGGTGGCGCCACTTGGTGGGGTGGCTGCCATGTTGGCGATTGCCGCCCAAATCGACATACCGGTAGTGGTGTCGAGCGCGCTGGACTCCGCGGTGGGCATTGCCGCCGGGTTGGCGGCTGCAGGCGCGCTGCCGCGGTTGGAGTACGCGTGCGGGCTAGGCACCGGTGGGCTGTTCGTCGAGGACGTCGTTGCACCGGTCGAACCCGTGGACGGTTGCCTGCCGGTCGCCGACGTCACCCCCGACCCGGCGCGACTCGCTGCGCTCGCCGCCGCCCCCGCCCGCCGCGACTGGTGGATCGCCCGCCTCCGCGCCTGTTATGGACGTAAGTCCCTTACGCCCAAACTCACGTTTGGGTGGGAAAATCCCAGGTAAGCAGAACCAGAACGTCGATCTCGACGCACCGTGCCCCGACGGGCCAGGGTCGGACGGACGTGAGGTAAGCCCCGTCGCACCCCCTGCCGAGATCGACGAAATGGTGCAATCCACTTGCACTTCCTCGCCCGAACTCACGTTTGGGCGTAGAAAAAGGCATGCCGCAAATCGCGATCGTGCTCTACCCCGGATTCACCGCACTGGACTTCATCGGGCCGTACGAGGTGCTGCGCTGGCTACCCGACGCCGAGCTCCGATTCCTCTGGCACCAGCCCGGCCCCATCACCGCCGACTCGGGCGTGCTCGTCGTCGGAGCCACGCACTCCTTAGATGAAACGCCCTCGCCCGACATCATTCTCATCCCCGGCGGCATGACAACCATGGAGAACGCCCGCGACGAAAAGCTCCTCACCTGGCTAAAGAATGCACACCAAAACGCGCAGTGGACGGCGTCGGTGTGCTCGGGCTCGGTGATCCTGGCCGCCGCGGGACTCCTGAAGGGCAAACGCGCGACGTCGCACTGGGCCGCCCTGCCCGCCCTCAAGGCCCTCGGCGCCACACCCGTCAACGACGAACGAGTAGTCCGGGAAGGCCGGATCGTCACCAGCGCCGGGGTGTCTGCCGGTATCGACCTCGCCCTGTGGCTGGCCGGCGAGATTGCCGGCGCGGACAAGGCCAAGGTCATCCAGCTGTCGATGGAGTACGACCCCCAGCCGCCGTTCGACTCCGGCCACATGTCCAAGGCATCCACATCGACGAAGGCGGCGGCCACCGCGCTGATGGCCAAAGAAATGGCCAACCCGACCCAGCTCAAGGCGACTGCCGCACTCATATCGAACGGCCTGTGGAACACCGCCATAGACGCTGCCCGAGCTAGGCGCCGACGCGGCCGCTAACCTCGCCCAGTGACCAATCTGGCTTACGACGACACCGGATCCGGCGACCCGGTGCTGTTCATCGCCGGCACCGGAGGCGTGGGCCGGACGTGGCACATTCACCAAGTTCCGGCATTCGTGGCCGCCGGTTACCGCTGCATCACCTTCGATAACCGCGGAATGGGCGCCACCGAGAACGCCGACGGATTCACCACCGAACAGATGGTCGGCGACACCGCTGAGATCATCGAGCAACTGGTGGGCGGCCCGGTCCGCATCGTGGCGGTGTCGATGGGGTCGTTCATCGCCCAGGAGTTGATGTTGTCGCGCCCGGACCTCGTCAGCCAGGCCGTACTCATGGGCACCCGGGCACGGGTCGACAAAACCCGACAGCTGTTCCGCACCGCCGAGCGTGAACTACTGGAATCGAAGATCGAACTTCCACCGGCTTACGCCGCTAAAGTCCGTGTGCTGGAGAACTTTTCACCGAAGACCGTCAACGATGAGAAGACCATCTCCGACTGGATCGACATGTTCACCACCTTCCCGGTGAAGCGAACGCCGGGGTGGTACAGCCAGCTCAACGTCTACCCCAGAGGCAACCGGCTGTCCGCCTATCGTGCCATCAGCGCTGATGTGCTGGTCATGGGTTTCGCCGACGATCTGATCACCCCGCCGGCGCTGGGACGTGAGGTTGCCGACGCTATCCCGAAGGCCCGCTACGTCCAGATCGCCAACTCTGGGCACCTCGGCTTCATGGAACGGCCCGCACCGGTCAACTCCGCGATGCTGCAGTTCTTCGCCGGAACGCTTATATGACGGTGAATCCCTCGACGATCCAGGCGCGTGTCGTCGTCGACGAACTGATTCGCGGCGGTGTGCGCGACGTGGTGCTGTGCCCCGGCTCGCGAAACGCCCCGCTGGCTTTCGCACTGTCTGACGCCGACCGCGCCGGCAGGCTGCGGCTGCACGTCCGCATCGACGAGCGCACCGCCGGCTACCTGGCCATCGGGCTGGCAGTGGCTGCGGGTGCGCCCGTGTGCGTGGCGATGACCTCCGGCACGGCGGTGGCCAACATGGGACCGGCAGTGGTGGAGGCCAACTACGCCCGCGTGCCGCTGATACTGCTCACCGCGAACCGGCCCTACGAGATGTTGGGCACCGGCGCCAACCAAACCATGGAGCAGCTCGGCTACTTCGGCACCCAGGTCCGCGAGGCGATCAGCCTGGGACTGGCCCCGCAGGCCGGGGGAGACCTCGCATCCCATAACGCACAGTGGCGGTCGGCGACGTGTCGTGTACTCGCGGCCGCCACCGGATCCCGCACCGCCAACGCCGGCCCAGTCCAGTTCGACATCCCGCTGCGCGAGCCCCTCGTGCCCGACCGCGACGATCCGGGTAATGCCGCACATCCACCCGGCCGGCCCCATGGCAGGTCGTGGACGGAAACCCCGCCGGTGACGTTCGATCAGCCGTTGAATATCGACCTCACCCAAGACACCGTGGTCATCGCCGGACACGGCGCCAGGGCGCATCCGAACCTCGCCGGGCTGCCGACCATCGCCGAGCCGACAGCGCCGCACCCCGCTAACCCATTGCACCCCTTGGCATTACCACTGCTGAGGCCCCAGCAGGTGATCATGGTGGGCCGCCCGACGCTGCATCGTCCGGTATCGGCGCTGTTGGCTGATCCCGCAGTGCCGGTGTACTCGCTCACCACCGGCCCTCGCTGGCCCGATGTGTCGGGCAATACCCAGGCCACTGGAACCCGCGCAGAAGCACGAGGAACCCCAGATCCTGCCTGGCTCAGTAGATGTGGCGAGTTCCACCGGCACGCGCTCAACGCCGTACACACACAACTGGCCGCCCACGATCTGACCACCGGACTGCACGTCGCCGCCGCAGTCGCCGCCGCGGTGAGGCCGGGAGACCAGTTGGTCCTAGGTGCGTCGAACCCAGTGCGCGACGCCGCACTGGTCGGCTTGAACACCGAGGGTCTGCTGGTGCGCTCCAACCGTGGAGTTGCCGGTATCGACGGAACCGTCTCCACCGCAATCGGTGCCGCGCTGGCCTACGACCGCTCGGGCGGCAGGACCGTAGCATTGATCGGTGATCTCACGTTCGTCCACGACAGCTCGGGACTGCTGATCGGGCCCAGTGAACCGACGCCGGAAGACCTGACGATCGTGGTGTCCAACGACAACGGCGGCGGCATCTTCGAACTTCTCGAACAGGGCGACCCACGGTTCGCCGACGTGTCGTCACGGGTCTTCGGCACCCCGCACGACGTCGATGTCGGCGCGCTGTGCCGCGCCTACCACGTCGAGGCGTCCCAGATCGAGGTCGGCCAACTGGGCGCTGCACTCGCACTGCGCCACAACGGTATCCGCGTCCTCGAAGTCAAGGCCGACCGATCGTCGTTGAGGCAATTGCACGCCGCGATCAAGGCCGCACTGTGATCCCTAGGCTTCGGAGGTTCATCAAACCCGCGCTGCCCGTGGCCAATCCGGACGTGCGTGACACCAGAGGGCGAAAGGCCCTCCGCTGGACGAAGACCGCGGTGTGGATCATTCTCGGCATCGTCGCGCTGCAATCAATGCTCTTGGTGGCCGGCGCCTGGCGCAACGACAGGCAAATCGAACGGAACATGGGCGTCGCGGAGGCCGAGGTGCTGTCCGCAGGACCGCGCCGATCGACCATCGAGTTCGTCACCCCCGACCGGATCACCTACCGACCGGAGTTGGGGGTGTTGTATCCATCGGAGCTCTCGGCTGGTATGCGGATCTACGTCGAATACGACAAGAGCAATCCGGATCTGGTTCGGGTGCAATACCGTAACGCGTCCTTGGCGATCATCCCGGCCGGGTCAATCGCGGTGCTGGGCTGGCTGATCGGCGGCGTGATCCTGGCCGGTCTGGTGCAATTGGAGCGGCGCCTCGATCGTCAGGAAGACATCAAGGCGGACAGCCAGTTGTCGTCGTAGATGTCGACGATGTCTTTCTTCTTCAGGTCGTAGACGGTCGGCGTTCCAGTCTGAATCGGGTTGACCTCGTAGAGGTACTCGAAGTTGATTTCCCCCATGTCGTGGATATCCAGCGCCGGGGCCGCGCCCTTGATCTTGTCGACGGCCGCTGCCGGCAAACCGCTTGCGCGCGCCATGTCGGCGATCTCGGTGTCGCTGGGCCCGGGCCCGCCGGGGTCCTGATGGGCCCACAGGTCTTCGACGAACGACTGGAACGCCTTGGCTGACGTCTCTGGCCCGGCGGCGAGGAAAAGCGCGTTACTGACCCTGGCGGAATGGCCGGCGGAGTGGTCGTCGCCGCCGTCGTCCAGGAAGGTCAGCGGCCGATAGGTGATGGCCAGGCGGCCCTGGTTCATGTAAGACGCCAACTCGGGACCGAAGTCTGCCTGGAGGTCGGCGCAGTGCGTGCACTGTGGCTCGGTGAACAGTTCGATCTGCACCGGTGCGCTTGGGTCGCCGGCGATGATCCCGTAGCCGTCCTCGGCGATCTTCGTGGCCGGTCCATGCGGGTCCGGTAGCGCCAGGCCAGTGACGGCCCGTGTGCAACCAGAGGTCAGGGCAACCGCGACGGTGACCGCAACCAGGATCGTCGTCCACAATCGCATGCCTGGCACGCTACCGTTCGGGCCCGCCACCGTTCGCCCCAGACTTTCGTGTCGCGTATCCCTGTGCGCAACCTTTGCCGGCGGCCGCCGATGTTACCCTCCGATTGTGCGAGTAGCGATCGTCACTGAGTCCTTCCTGCCGAACGTCAACGGAGTGACCAACTCGGTGCTGCGGGTGCTTGAGCATCTGCGTCGCACCGGTCACGAGGCCCTTGTCATCGCACCCGACAACCCGAGCGGACAGCCGTCCGCCGCGCGTGTCCACGACGGTATCCGGATACACCGAGTGCCGTCCCGAATGTTCCCGAAGGTGACCTCACTGCCGTTGGGTGTGCCACGCCCGCGGATGGTCGGTGTGCTTCGTGGATTCGACCCGCACGTTGTGCACCTGGCTTCGCCGGCCCTGCTCGGCTACGGCGGCCTTCGGGCCGCGCAGCACCTCGGGATACCCACTGTGGCCGTCTTTCAAACGGACGTAGCCGGATTCGCTTCCAGCTACGGCGTTGGCGTGGCCAGCCGTGCGGTCTGGGCGTGGACCAGACACCTGCATTCGCGTGCCGATCGCACACTGGCGCCCTCGACTTCCGCAATGGAAGCGCTTGCCGTCCATGGAGTTCCGCGAGTTCACCACTGGGCGCGCGGAGTCGACCTAACGGCGTTTGCTCCGTCGGCGCGGGACAATGACCTACGACGACGCTGGTCTCCCGCTGGCAAACCAATCGTCGGCTTCGTCGGTCGGTTGGCCCCGGAGAAACACGTTGAGCGGTTGGCAGGCCTGGCACGGCGCGATGACCTGCAAGTAGTCATCGTGGGCGACGGTGTTGACCGACTCAAGCTTGAATCTGCTATGCCAACAGCCATTTTCACTGGTCCGCTCTACGCTGAGCAGCTTTCCGCGGCCTATGCGAGCATGGACATATTCGTCCACCCTGGCGAACACGAGACTTTTTGCCAGGCCGTTCAGGAGGCGATGGCGTCGGGGTTGCCGGTCATCGCACCGGACGCCGGCGGACCCCGCGATCTGGTGTCGGCACGTACTGGACTTTTGCTCGGTGTGCGTGAATTCGAGTACAGGATCAGCGAATCCGTCAATTACCTGCTCGCAGAACGGCAGCGATATGGCGTGGCAGCGCGTCGCAGTGTGCTGAGCAGAACGTGGCCTGCAATATGCGATGAGCTGCTCATGCACTACCAGGCGGTTCAGCAGGACAGCGCTCTTCGGGGCCTCCGTCAAGCTCGCCGTAGAGTCGCGTAAGACACCTGAACGCCACGTTGGGATGCCCCGTGAATTCTGTGTGAACTTCGCTTATGCGCTTTGCATCTCGTGCAGATAAGGGCACACTTGTACGCATGGGTCTGCAGAGCAGCAGGCAGCGCCGGAACACCAGGGGTTCAAGAAGCGGATTCCAAGGTAGGCAAGTGTTTTCGGTATCGTCAATTCAGCACTCCATAGACGAGGAAACGTTCAATGAGTGATACGTCTATTCTTAGTGATCTTGATCGGTTCGCCCTCGAACTGCGTCGCCTGGCTTACACAATGCCCGCCGGCCACGAGGATCGGCTCGTCCATTTGAGTGATCGGATGAAACAGCGGGCTCACCAACGACCAGAGGTGGAAGCGCGAGGCGCCTAGTCCGCACGGTAGCGTCGCCCACGTGAGTCGGGCGAAGCTGGATAAGGATCCTCATGACGTGGCGTCGATGTTCGATGGCGTCGCACGCCGCTACGACCTGACGAATACCGTTCTCTCGCTGGGCCAGGACAAGTGCTGGCGCAGACGAACCCGCGCAGCTCTGAACATCGGGCCCAACGACACAGTCCTTGACCTCGCGGCCGGGACGGCCGTGTCCACCGTCGAACTAGCCACATCGGGAGCCTGGTGCGTCGCTGCCGACTTCTCGATTGGCATGCTGACTGCCGGTGCCCATCGGCGCATCCCCAAGGTCGCGGCTGATGCGACCAAGCTTCCGTTCGATGACGGCGTCTTCGACGCGGTCACCATCAGCTTCGGGCTCCGCAATGTGGTCGACCACGCCCAGGGATTACGGGAGATGGCCCGGGTCACCAAGCCCGGCGGGCGGCTCGTGGTGTGCGAATTCTCCACTCCGGTGGTACCGGTGTTCGCGACGGCCTACAAGGAATACCTGATGCGGGCGTTGCCCCGCGTGGCCCGCGCCGTGTCGAGCAACCCGGATGCCTATGTCTACCTGGCCGAGTCGATCCGCGCCTGGCCCGACCAGGCCGCGCTGGCTCAGCAGATCGGCCAGGCCGGGTGGTCAGAGGTGCGGTGGCGCAACCTCACCGGTGGCATCGTCGCGTTGCACGCTGCAATCAAGTAACCCCGACTGTGGGGCCTGTGCACGCAATTCGTGGATTTTCCGTACCTAGCGCCCACACTCGGCACGCATTCAGCGTCCGGCGGCCTCAAGCACCGCGTACCCCGCGTTATAGCCGGGGATGAACGTGATGCCCGGCCCGCCGTGGCACCCCGCACCGCCAAGGAACAGCCCCTCGATCGGAATCGGCTCGTCGGTGAACCCGCGCGGTCCCGGCCGGTTCGGCCCCATCAATTCCGGCTGCAGCAGCCCGTGGCAGAAGTCCCCGTTCGGAGCGCCGAACATAGTGTTCATGTGGTACGGCGCAAACGTGATGTTGCGGATCATCACGTCGCGGAAGTCGGGCGCATACCGGCACAGCTTCTCTATCACCCGTTGCGCCATCTCGGTTTTCAGATGCCCGTGCTGCTCGCGCGGCGCCTCGGCGGGGAACGCGTAGGCGTACACGCTGGCCGCGTGCTTGCCCGGCGGCGCCAGGTCCGGGTCGGCCACCGTCGGGATCTGAATCGACATCGCTGGGTCGTCCGGAACCACCCCGGTCCGGCAGATTTCCCATTGCCGTTGCTGTTCCTCAGGGGACCCGAACATGCCCACCGACAGCTGCATCCCCGGCTCATTCAAATACTCGTACGGCGCCGCATAAGTGGGCAACGAATCCAGGGCAAAGTGGATCTGCACGAACGATGCCCGGTGGTCGCGCCCGGCCAGCCTGGTCACCAACGACGGCGGAAGATGCTCGGCGCCAACCAGATCCATCAGCGTCGTATCCGGCGCCAGGTTCGACACGACCACCGGAGCGCTGATAACCGACCCGTCCCGCAGTTGAACACCCGTCACCCGGCCGTCCGACACAAGTATTCGATCCACCTTCGCCCGGAGGCGGATCTCACCGCCGGCCTCCAGGTGCAACGTACGCAGGTGTTCGGCCAGCACCCCGATGCCGCCCTTGAGTTTTGTGGTCATCTGCCCGCCCTCCGGCGGCATCGACAGCGCGAACGCCAGACACGTCGCACTACCCGGCGTGTACGGCCCGCGATAGGTGGAGTTCACCGCAAGGAAGGCCAACATGCCTCGGATCACCGAATGCCTAGCACTGTCAGGCAGGAAACGGTTGACCACATCCATCGCTGAACCGAACAGCATCTCGTGGATCGCCCGCCGCTCGTCTGCATCCGCGGCACAGGCGTACATCTCGTCGAGGCTCTTCGGCGGAGAGTGCACGTCGAACCGGCCCAGCGCCTTGCCCGGCCCGCTGGCCCAGCCGTACAACCCTGCCATCCCCATGACGGCGTCCATGCCGTGTTTCTCGTTGAGGTGAGCCATCATTCGCATCGGGTCGCTGTGGAAGACCATCGCTTCCTCGCCGTTCGCGCCGAGGTTTACCGACATGATGTCGGCCTCGATCGTCGGCAAAGTATCCAGCCCGAGTTCGGCGTTGATCTTCGGCGCAGTGGGGAATCGCACCGATCCGGCAATCTCATGCCGAAACCCGTCGATGAGTTCGACGGTCGCCGACATTCCGCCGCTGTAGGTGTTGCCTTCCAAACACAGCGTTCGCAGGCCCGCCCGTTGCAGCACCACCGCCGCCGTCAGCCCGTTGTGTCCGGCCCCGACGATGATCGCGTCGTAGTGGCTCATGCCGACCTCTTCCACTAGCTGAACGGTTTCCGCCGGTCGATACGACGCGATCCGGCGCCTGAGACCCGCCAAACGCGGGCCACCCAATCAGCGTCCTCCTCGGTGACCAAATTGCCCATCACCCGCACGGCAATTTCCATCAATCGATCCGATCGCATGGCAACCCGCCCCGCCACCGGAAGGAACCGCGGCAACGTCAACAGCAACCCCAATCGCCGGGCCACCGAGAACCCGCGCGCGTAGTGCGCCTGCAATGAAGCCGGCCACACGCCAGAGAAATCCGACGACGACCCCAACAGTTCGGCAGCGAGCCGCCCCGTCTCCAACCCGTAGTCAATGCCCTCGCCGTTCAGCGGGTTGACGCAGGCCGCGGCGTCGCCGATCAGCATCCAGTTCGGCCCGGCTACCCCCGAAACCGCACCGCCCATCGGCAGCAACGCGGACGCCACCGCCCGCGGCTGCCCGGAGAACCCCCAGTCGTCGCGTTTGAGGTTGGTGTAGTGCTGCATCAGCGGCCGTAAAGCCACGTCAGCGGGTCGCTTCGACGTTGCCAAGGCCCCGACGCCGATGTTCACCTCCCCGTTCCCCAACGGGAAGATCCAGCCGTACCCCGGCAAAACGGCACCGTCCACCGACCGCAATTCCAGATCCGACGAGATCCACGGCTCTGAGGATCGCGAGGTCGCCAGATAGCCGCGTGCAGCCACCCCGTACACCGTCTCCTGATGCCACTGTCGGCCCAGCACGCGGCCCAATGTCGAACGCACTCCGTCGGCGACGATCAACGACCGGCAGCCGACCCGCGTCCCGTCGGCCAACACCACCGTATCGACCCGGCCGCGCGAATCATGCTCCACATCAACGGCTTTCACGCCAAGCTTCATGGCAGCGCCAGAGTCTTCGGCGACCTTTCGGATTTGGTCGTC
Organism: Mycobacterium sp.; assembly: GCA_965279745.1. Classification (GTDB taxonomy): domain Bacteria; phylum Actinomycetota; class Actinomycetes; order Mycobacteriales; family Mycobacteriaceae; genus Mycobacterium. The sequence continues at coordinate 2,519,656 of OZ257262.1, read as the reverse complement.
AAGTTCGACCCGCGGGACAGCGCTGCTGTGCGACGGGAACGATTGGCCGGGCCAGGGCACCTCGACGCAGCCACCGAACCCGGACAACCGCAGGCCGTCGTGCCGGACGTGGCCGTCCAGCCAGTCGCCGAGGCCGAGGAGCTGCAACTCTTGGATTGCGCGCGGGGTGAGACCGTCGCCACAGGCTTTATCCCGGGGGAACGACGCAGAGTCGATGACCAGCACGTCGCGTCCGCTGCGGGCAGCCCACGTCGCCGCTGCGGACCCCGATGGCCCCGCCCCGACAACAACGACATCAAACTTGTCCACGCTTCCCAGTATGTTGGCAGGGTGAGGACTCCTGCGACGGTGGTGGCGGGGGTGGACTTCGGGGACCCGGTGTTCGCCCGCAGCGTCCGCGACGGGGTCGCCCGTATCGAAGAGCTCATGAGCACCGAGCTACGCGACGGCAACGAGCTGATGACCGAGGCCGTCGTCCACCTCTTTGATGCCGGCGGCAAGCGGTTCCGGCCGCTGTTCACCGTGCTCGCGGCGCAGATCGGCCCGGAACCTGACGCCTGGCAGGTGACAGTTGCCGGCGCGGTCATCGAGCTGGTGCACCTGGCCACGCTTTATCACGACGACGTCATGGATGAAGCTCAGGTGCGCCGCGGTGCACCCTCGGCCAACGCCCGGTGGGGTAACAACATCGCGATCCTGGCGGGGGACTACCTGTTTGCAACGGCCTCGCGGCTGGTTTCGCGGCTCGGTCCCGACGCGGTTCGCATCATCGCCGAGACGTTCGCCCAACTGGTCACCGGTCAGATGCGCGAAACCAAGGGGGTGGCCGACGGGCAGGACGCGATCGAGCACTATCTGGCCGTCGTTTATGACAAGACCGCCTGCCTGATCTCGGCGTCAGGTCAGTTCGGCGCGACGTTCGCGGGCGCCACCGATGACCAGATCCAACGGCTGACGCGGCTCGGCGGCATCGTGGGCACGGCGTTCCAGATTTCCGACGACATCATCGACATCGACAGCGACCCCGACGAGTCGGGCAAGGTGCCCGGCACCGACCTGCGTGAGGGCGTCCACACCCTGCCGGTGCTCTACGCGCTGAAGGAAAGCGGACCGGGCGCTGCCCGGCTTCGTGAACTGCTCAGCGGACCTGTCGAGGACGATGCTGAGCTCGCCGAGGCGCTGTCGCTGCTTCGCGCTTCAGACGGGATTGCGAAGGCCAAGGCGACGGTCCAGGGCTATGTGGCGAGGGCCGGTGAGGAGCTGGCCGGATTGCCCGATGTCCCGGGGCGGCGTGCCTTAGCCTCGCTGGTTGACTACACCGCCAACCGACACGGTTAAGTAGGAGGATCTGATGACTTGGCATCCGACCGCCAACCGGCTCAAGACGTTCGTGCTTCTGGTCGGGATGTCGGCGCTGATCGTGTTCGTCGGGGCGCTGTTCCAGAACCGCGCCATCCTGTGGCTGTCGGTGCTGTTCGGCGTCGGCATGAACATCTACGTGTACTTCAACTCCGACAAGCTGGCGTTGCGGGCCATGCATGCGCAGCCGGTCAGCGAGCTGCAGGCCCCGCAGATGCATCGAATCGTGCGCGAGCTGGCCACCACCGCACACCAGCCGATGCCGCGGCTGTACATCAGCGACACCGCCAACCCCAACGCCTTCGCCACCGGACGCAACCCGCGCAACGCGGCGGTCTGCTGCACCACCGGCATCCTGGACATGCTCAACGAGCGGGAACTGCGGGCAGTGCTGGGGCATGAGCTCTCGCACGTGTACAACCGCGACATTCTGATCTCGTGCGTCGCCGGGGCGCTGGCGTCGGTCATCACCGGGCTGGCCAATATGGCCATGTTCGCCAGCGCATTCGGCGGGAGCAATCGGGACGGTGCCAATCCGTTTGCGATGCTGCTGGTTTCGTTACTCGGACCGATTGCGGCGACGTTGATCCGGATGGCGGTGTCGCGTTCCCGGGAGTATCAGGCCGACGAATCCGGTGCCGAGTTGTCCGGCGACCCGCTGGCCTTGGCGTCGGCGCTGCGCAAGATCAGCGGCGGCGTCGAGATGGCTCCGTTGCCGCCGAACCCGCAACTCGCCGACCAGGCGCACCTGATGATCGCCAGCCCGTTCCGCTCCGGAGAGAAGATGGGCAAGCTGTTCTCCACCCACCCGCCGGTCGCCGAGCGGATCGCCCGGCTGGAGAAGATGGCAGGCCACTGATGACCAGATTCATCGTGGCGTGTGCGATGGCTGTGGCTGTGGCTGCGCCGGCAGTTGCCAGCGCCGACCCAGAGTCAGCCCCGGTGCTTCCGAACGTCAACGCCTACACCCCGGTGAGTCCGGTGGACTTCACCGTGATGAACGGCACCGCGTATGCCTTTTCCGCGGGGCCGGGGATCACTTGCGTGATGAACCGGACCAGCGGCGGCTACGGCTGCAGTGGCCCGCTGCCCGGCGCCCCCGAGGGTGCGAACCTGGTGAGCGCCGGCCCGTCCGGTCCGCCGGGGTTCTCCAGCACCAGTCGCCCGATCTTCTCGGCAGCCGGTGAACCCAAGCCGTTGGCACCGAACACCCGGCTGAGTTTTCAAGACATCAGCTGCGGGGTCGACGGCACCGGGGTGACGGCATGCGTCAACAGCCGTGAGCAGATCGGCTTCGTCATCAGCCCGGCCGGAACCTTCATCGCCGGGTCAAATCCGTTGGTGGAGCGCCCCGAAGGCACGAATCCGTACCTGAACTAGAAGCCCGGCGAGCCTGGCTAAATCGGTCAGCCCGGGCTGCCCGTAGTACCGGCCGTTGCCGTTGACCCGGTGCCGGTCGCCGTCGCGCCGCCACCCGCGCCACCCAGGGATCCGCTGGGTCCGCCGTTCCCGCCGTTCCCGCCTGTCGCAGTCGAGTTTTGCGCGACAACCGTGGCGGAGCCTCCGGTGCCCCCGTCGCCGCCGTTACCCGTTGTCCCCGTGCCGCCGTTGCCGCCGTTGCCGGCGAGGGCGCTGGAAAGCCCGAATGCACTGGTAGTGGTCGCGGCACCACCACTGCCGCCGGTTCCGCCGTGTCCGGAGGTACTCGTCCCGCCGATGCCTCCGGTGCCGCCGCGGGATGTCGCCATTCCGTTGCGTGCGTCGGCGTTGCCGCCGTTACCGCCTGCGCCGCCCGCCCCCGCTCCGGTCGCGTTGCCGCCCTTTCCGCCGCTGCCTGCGGTGGCTTGACCGCTGACGTTTGACGCGGTTCCGTCTGCCGTGGCGCCTCCGCCATTTCCGCCGTTGCCGCCGTTGCCGGTTCCGGCTTGGCCTCCAGCGCCACCGACTCCGGCCACCGCCTTGCCGCGGGTCGTCTCCACGTCTCCGCCGTTTCCGCCGGTACCGCCGTTGGCGCCGCCGTTTCCGCCGGCCCCCCCGACGCCAGCTGTCAAGTCGCCGTACCCAGTGAGGCTGCCGCCGGTACCGCCCGCGCCGCCGTTGTTACCCCCATTGCCGCCCTTGCCGCCGCCACCTGCTGTTCCCAAATCCGCTCCGCCGCCGACCACAGCGCCGCCCGCCCCGCCGGTCCCGCCGTTGCCGGTCGTTCCGTTTCCGCCGGCGCCACCTGAGCCGGCCGCGCTTATCAAGTGGTCCACAAACGCCGTGCCGGTGGAGTGGACGGTGCCGCCGGTGCCGCCGGCGCCGCCGTCGACACCACCTTTTCCGCCTACTCCGCCAGCGCCGCCAAAAGCCTTGGAGTAATCGGCGTTGTTGAATGCGTCGCCGCCTGCGCCACCACGTCCGCCGTTGGCATTGGTTGATACGCCGCCAGTTCCGCCCGCGCCCGCCTTAGCGACGTTCGTCGAGCCGGCTACGGCGGCTGTCCCGCCGGCGCCGCCGACGCCCCCGTCGCTGTTGGTGGAATTGCCGCCGGCGCCGCCGGTGCCGCCGTCCGCAGAACCTGGCACAGCCTTCGAGAGGCTGGCGCCGCCGCTACCACCAGTACCGCCGGTACCGCTCGTGGAATCACCTCCCCGGCCGCCGATGCCACCACGGGCGACCCAAGCGGACGAGGCCCCGCCGGCGCCGCCCTGACCGCCGGAACCGGTACCGCCCTTGCCGCCGGCGCCGCCTTTGCCGGCGACAGGCGTCTGTCCCGCAGTCCCGGTGTAACTTACTGCTCCGCCGTCACCGCCGTTACCACCGCTCGCCCCGCCGGTGCCGCCTCGACCGCCGTCGCCGGCGACGGTCGTAAGACCGATGACACCGGAGGCCGCGCCGCCGTTGCCGGCGTTGCCGCCGTCGCCGCCCACGGAAGCTCCACCGTCGCCGCCCAGGCCGCCGTAGACGTCCCCGTCGGCAGTGTCGTGCGCATCCCCGCCATTGCCGCCGGCGCCGCCAGTCCCAGCCCCGGTCGCCGCGCCGCCGGCGCCGCCGGCGCCACCCCTCACTATGCCAAGGACGCCACCGGTGGCACCACCGCCCGCCCCGCCATGGCCGGCTTTCCCTGACGTGGTGTTCCCGCCGATTCCGCCTTCGCCGCCGTAGGCGCCTCCGTAGGTGGCGGTCGCCCCGCCGCCTGTGCCGCCCGCTCCGGCTTGGGTGACGCTGTAGCCACCGACACCGCCGACTCCTGCGCTTGAGTACGAGTAGCTGCTTGCGAGGCCACCTGCGCCGCCGTTACCACCGGCACCAGTACCGAAGTTGTCGCCGCCGTTTCCGCCGCTGCCGCTGAAGGAAAATCCGCTTATGCCGCCGGCACCGGGTGTGTAGGCCGCGCCGCCAGCCCCGCCGTTGCCGCCGGTGCCTGAATTTCCTGCCAGCACCGAGGCGCCGTTGCCGCCGGCGCCACCTGTGGCATTCGCCCCGCCGGTTCCGGTTGCGCCGCCCCCGTTGCCGCCGTTTCCGCCTATGCCCCCGGCACTGCCGCCCTTGCCCCCGTTTCCGCCCCTTCCGCCTGCTGCGGTGCCGGTCAGGTCGGCGGTCGCGTTGCCGCCGTCTCCACCGTTTCCGCCGTTTCCGGTAAAGCTGCCGCTAGCCCCGACAGCACCGCTGGCTCCGCCGCTGCCGCCGGTTCCGGTTGCTCCGCCGGTTCCCCCGTTCCCGACGACTGCTCCCGCGCTTCCGCCGTTGCCGCCCTGGCCGGCGGCATAACTGGTGTTGCCGGTACCCCCGGCGCCGCCGTTGCCGCCTCCGCCGACGTTGCCGCCCTTTCCGCCGGTGCCACCGGAGCCGTTGGTTCCCCCGACGGCGTTGCCGCCGTTGCCGCCGGTGCCGCCCACACCTCCTGCGCCGCCGGTGCCGCCAACTCCACCGTCGCCTGCCGGTGTGCCGCCCGTCGCGTCTGCTCCGTTGCCTCCCGTGCCGCCGGTGCCGCCGGTGCCCCCGGTACCCCCGGCGCCACCCGCGCCGCCGGTCCCGGTACTCGAGACAGCGGCACCGCCGCTGCCGCCCGCGCCGCCCGCGCCGCCGGTTCCACCCACCGCGCCGGTGTCGCCGGTCCCGCTACCGGTGGCGCCTGCACCGCCGACACCTGCCCAGCCACCGACACCGCCAGCGCCACCTTTGCCGCCATTACCGGAGATCGAGCCTCCTTGGCCGCCCGCTCCGCCGGCGCCACCCGTTCCGCCAACAATGCCGATGCTGCCTAAGGTGCCCGCTGATCCGGGTGCGCCGGTCCCGCCGGCGCCGCCGGTCCCGCCGTCGCCGTTGGACCCGGCCTGGCCCCCCCTGCCGCCGTTGCCGCCGGCCGCGCCAGGCAGAGTGGGGGAGAACCCGTCGCCGCCCACGCCGCCGTTACCGGGTGCCGTGGACCCTGCACCCGTGGCTCCAGTGGACGACCCGGTCCCGCCTGCACCACCCGTGCCAGCGTTACCGCCGGTACCGCCGTTGGACCCGTCGGGGTGCGGTTGAGTACCGGTCGCGCCGTTGCCGCCGCTGCCCGGGGCTCCGCCGTCACCACCCTTACCCCCGACACCTGTAGTACCAGTGCTGCTCCCGATGCCGCCGGCGCCACCGGCGCCACCCGTGCCCCCAGTACCGCCATCGCCACCGGCACCGCCGGATTGCGTCGCGTCCACTGAGCCGGCGCCGCTGGTGCCAGCACCGCCGGTACCGCCCTGACCTCCGGTGCCGCCAGCGCCACCCTTGCCTTGAGTCCCGCCGGTGCCAGTGCCCGCAGCCCCGCCTGCTCCACCCGTTCCGCCTGTGCCGCCAACCGCTCCAATCCCGCCGGTGCCACCCGCCGTACCACCGCTGGTCCCAGTCCCGGCATTCCCGCCTTGGCCACCGATGCCGCCGGCTCCGCCGTCACCGGCGGCGCCGCTGGCGCCGGTTGTCGATCCGGTGCCGCCAGTGCCCCCGTTACCGCCGGTGCCGCCAGTGCCGCCGGAACCACCCGCGCCGCCAATGGTGCCTGGGTTGAGGCTCTGATCAGCGCCTGCGCTGCCCGTGCCACCCGTGCCGCCGGTTCCGCCGCGGCCGCCCTTGCCGCCTGCGCCGATGGTTGCGCCGGTTGCGCCGCTACCTGTTGTGCCGCCTGCGCCACCCGTGCCGCCGTTGCCGCCGGCCGCGCCGATCGCGCTGGTGCTCCCAGGGCCGGCATTTCCGCCTTGACCGCCAGCGCCACCCGCTCCGCCGTCGCCGGCGGCGCCGCTGGCGCCGGTTGTCGATCCGGTGCCGCCGGTGCCGCCGTTGCCGCCGGTGCCACCCGTGCCGCCGGCACCACCATCGCCACCTGCGGTGTCTGGGCTCGCACTGTGATCAGTACCTGTGCCGCCGGTGCCACCCGTGCCTCCAGTACCACCGACACCGCCCTTGCCGCCAGCACCGGTCGTGCCTCCGGCTTTGCCGGTGCCGGTCGCGCCACCGGCGCCGCCGGTGCCGCCGTTACCGCCGAGCTGACCGAACCCACCGGCGCCGGAACTGGAGCCTGTCGACCCGAAGCCACCCGTGCCGCCGTCGCCACCGAGACCACCCGTGCCGCCACTGCCGGCCTGACCGGTTGCCCCGGCGGTCGAACCAGTACCGCCGGCACCACCGTTACCGCCGGTGCCACCCGTGCCACCGGCACCGCCCGCGCCGCCCGCTGCTGTGGTCCCGCTGTTGTCGGTGCCGGTGCCACCCGCGCCAGCAGTGCCACCGGTGCCGCCGTTGCCGCCGCCACCACCGGCACCAGTCGTGCCGCCAGCTTTACCGTTCCCGATCGCCCCGCCAGCGCCACCGGTGCCGCCGTTACCGCCCGCGGCACCCGCACCGCCGAAGCCGCCGCCACCGGACCCGGTGATACCGAACCCACCCGTCCCGCCGTTTCCGCCCAGCCCTCCCGTGCCTCCCGTGCCGCCCTGCCCCTTCGCCCCGGACAACGAGCCCAGCCCACCAGTCCCTGCTGCGCCCCCGGTGCCGCCCTTACCGCCGGCGCCACCATTGCCACCGACTCCGGTATCGCCGCTGTGATCCGCGCCAGTGCCACCCGTTCCGCCTACACCGCCGTTGCCGCCGTTGCCGCCACCACCACCAACACCGACGGCGCCAAAGGAGCTACCGGAACCCGCCTGGCCACCCGCACCGCCCTTGCCGCCCGCGCCGCCAACCGCGCCAAAGCCGCCATCGCCACCACCGGTACCACCGACCGTTCCGGTCCCGCCGGTGCCGCCGTCGCCACCGAGGCCACCGGTGCCGCCATTACCGCCCTGCCCGGTCGCGCCGGTCGACGACCCCGTGCCTCCGGTACCGCCATCGCCGCCGGTGCCACCCGTGCCGCCACCGCCACCGGCACCGCCGGGGGCAGTGTCGCCACCGTTATCGACACCCGTACTGCCCCTACCACCCACACCACCTGCGCCACCGACACCGCCGGCACCGCCAGCGCCCGTCGTGCCCCCGGCTTTGCCGGTGCCGGTGGCGCCGCCGGCACCGCCGGTGCCGCCGTTACCGCCGAGTTGGCCGAACCCGCCACCGACACCCGCACCGGCACCGTTAGCGCCGGTCCCACCCGTGCCGCCGTGGCCACCGAGACCACCGGTGCCGCCGCTACCGGCCTGCCCGGTCGCCCCCGCCGTCGAACCCGTACCCCCGGCACCACCATTACCGCCGGTGCCACCCGTACCACCCGCGCCGCCCGCGCCACCGGCTGCGGTGGTTCCCGTGCTGTCCGTACCGAAGCCGCCGGTGCCACCCACACCACCAGTCCCACCGATGCCACCAGTGCCCCCAGCACCTGTGGCGCCGCCGGCCTTACCGGTGCCGTTCGCGCCGCCGGCGCCGCCGGTGCCGCCGTTACCACCGAGTTGACCGAACCCACCCGCACCGGAACTGGAGCCGGTAGCCCCGAACCCGCCGGTGCCACCGTCGCCACCGAGACCACCGGTACCACCGCTACCGGCCTGTCCGGTCGCGCCGGCGGTCGAACCCGTACCGCCGGCGCCACCGTTGCCGCCGGTGCCACCCGTGCCGCCGGCGCCGCCCGCGCCACCGGCTGCGGTGGTTCCTGTGCTGTCAGTACCGAGTCCGCCGGTGCCACCGACACCACCGGTACCGCCGATGCCACCCTTGCCGCCGGCACCCGTGTTGCCACCGGCGTTGCCGGTGCCGGTTGCGCCACCGGCACCGCCGGTGCCGCCGTTACCGCCGAGCTGACCGAACCCACCCGCACCGGAGCTAGCGCCGGTCGACCCGAACCCACCCGTGCCGCCGTCGCCCCCGAGTCCACCGGTGCCGCCGCTACCGGCTTGCCCGGTCGCCCCGGCCGTCGAACCCGCGCCGCCGGCACCACCGTTGCCGCCGGTGCCACCCGTTCCACCTATGCCACCCGCACCACCGGCTGCGGTGGTCCCGCTGCTGTCGGTTCCGAGTCCGCCGGTGCCACCCACACCACCGGTACCGCCGATGCCACCCTTGCCGCCGGCACCCGTGCTGCCCCCCGCGCTACCGGTACCCGTCGCACCACCAGCACCACCAGTCCCACCGTTGCCACCAAGTTGACCAAACCCACCCGCACCGGAACCAGCACCGGTCGCGCCGAAGCCGCCCGTCCCACCGTCACCACCAACACCACCGGTCCCACCACTACCGGCCTGTCCGGTCGCGCCGGTGGTCGAACCGGTCCCGCCCGCACCACCGTTGCCGCCGGTGCCACCCGTGCCGCCGGCGCCGCCCGCACCACCGGCTGCGGTGGTCCCGGTGCTGTCGGTTCCGAGTCCGCCGGTGCCACCGACACCACCGGTACCGCCGATGCCACCCGTGCCGCCGGCACCCGTGCTGCCCCCCGCGTTACCGGTGCCGGTGGCGCCACCAGCGCCGCCGGTGCCGCCGTTACCGCCGAGCTGACCAAACCCACCCGCGCCGGAGCTGGTACCGGTGGCCCCGAACCCACCCGTGCCGCCGTCGCCACCGAGTCCACCGGTGCCGCCGCTACCGGCTTGCCCGGTCGCGCCGGCGGTCGAACCGGTCCCGCCGGCACCACCGTTGCCGCCGGTGCCACCCGTACCACCGGCGCCACCGGCACCACCGGCTGCGGTGGTTCCCGTGCTGTCGGTACCCAGTCCGCCGGTGCCACCCACACCGCCGGTACCGCCGATGCCACCCGCACCACCGGCACCGGTCGTGCCACCAGTCGCACCGGTGCCGGTTGCGCCACCGGCACCGCCGGTGCCGCCGTTACCGCCGAGTTGACCGAAACCACCCGCACCGGAACCGGCGCCGGTCGTCCCGAAGCCGCCGGTGCCGCCGTCGCCACCGAGTCCACCGGTGCCACCGCTACCGGCCTGCCCCGTCGCCCCGGCCGTCGACCCGGTCCCGCCGGCACCACCGTTGCCGCCGGTGCCACCCGTACCACCTATGCCACCGGCACCGCCGGCTGCGGTGGTTCCTGTGCTGTCGCTACCGAGTCCGCCGGTGCCACCCACACCGCCGGTACCGCCGATGCCACCCGTGCCGCCGGCACCGGTCGTGCCCCCGGTGTTACCGCTACCTGTGGCGCCACCGGCACCGCCGGTGCCGCCGTTACCGCCGAGTTGACCGAAACCACCCGCACCGGAACCGGCGCCGGTCGTCCCGAAGCCGCCGGTGCCGCCGTCGCCACCGAGTCCACCGGTGCCACCGCTACCGGCTTGCCCGGTCGCCCCGGCCGTCGACCCCGTGCCGCCGGCACCACCGTTGCCGCCGGTGCCACCCGTACCACCTATGCCACCGGCACCGCCGGCTGCGGTGGTTCCCGTGCTGTCGCTACCTAATCCGCCGGTGCCACCCACACCACCGGTACCGCCGATGCCACCCGTGCCGCCGGCACCCGTGCTGCCCCCGGTGTTACCGGTGCCGGTGGCGCCACCGGCGCCACCGGTGCCGCCGTTACCGCCGAGCTGACCGAAACCACCCGCACCGGAACCGGCGCCGGTCGTCCCGAAGCCGCCGGTGCCGCCGTCACCACCAACACCACCGGTACCACCACTACCGGCCTGCCCCGTCGCGCCGGCGGTCGAACCAGTGCCGCCGGCACCACCATTACCGCCGGTGCCACCCGTACCACCTATGCCACCGGCACCGCCGGCTGCGGTGGTTCCTGTGCTGTCGGTACCGAGTCCGCCGGTGCCACCGGCACCACCGGTACCGCCGATGCCACCCGTGCCACCGGCACCCGTGCTGCCCCCCGCCTTGCCGGTACCCGTCGCACCACCGGCACCGCCGGTGCCGCCGTTACCGCCGAGCTGACCGAAACCACCCGCACCCGAACCAGCACCGGTGGCGCCGAAGCCGCCCGTACCACCGCCGCCACCGAGTCCACCGGTGCCGCCGCTACCGGCTTGCCCGGTCGCCCCGGCCGCCGAACCGGTGCCGCCGGCACCACCATTACCGCCGGTGCCACCCGTGCCACCTATGCCGCCAGCGCCGCCGGCTGCGGTGGTTCCTGTGCTGTCGGTACCGAGTCCGCCGGTGCCACCGGCACCACCGGTACCGCCGATGCCACCCTTGCCGCCGGCACCCGTGCTGCCCCCAGCTTTGCCGGTACCCGTCGCCCCACCGGCACCACCGGTGCCACCGTTACCACCGAGCTGACCGAACCCACCCGCACCGGAGCTGGTACCGGTCGACCCGAAGCCACCCGTACCGCCGCCGCCCCCGAGTCCACCGGTGCCGCCGCTACCGGCTTGCCCGGTCGCTCCCGCCGTCGACCCCGTGCCGCCGGCACCACCGTTACCGCCGGTGCCACCCGTACCACCTATACCGCCAGCGCCGCCGGTGGCGGTGGTCCCGGTGTTGTCGGTACCGAACCCGCCGGTGCCACCGACACCACCGGTGCCGCCCTGACCGCCGCTGCCACCGGCACCGGTGGTGCCGCCGGTTCCGGCCCCTGCGGCGCCACCGGCACCACCGGTCCCGCCCGCACCGCCGGCAGCACCGAATCCACCCGCGCCACCACCAGTGCTACCGATCGTCCCGAGCCCACCGGTACCACCAGCACCACCGAGTCCACCCGTACCACCGGACCCCGCCGAACCACTAGCTCCACTGGTCGAGCCGACACCACCAGCACCCGCGGCACCACCGGTGCCGCCGGCTCCGCCGACACCACCCGCGCCACCGGCGGCGGTCGACCCCGAATTGTCGCTCCCCGTCCCGCCCGTGCCGCCTGCACCGCCGGTGGCCCCATTGCCGCCCTTACCGCCGGCACCCTTGCTGCCCCCGGTACCGGTCCCCGAGGCGCCCCCGGCACCACCGGTACCCCCGGCACCACCGGCGGCACCGACCCCGCCCGCACCACCACTGCTGCCACCAGTCGTCCCGAACCCGCCGGCACCACCGTCACCACCGAGTCCACCGGTACCACCGGTACCGGCCGAACCGCTGGCCCCATTCGTCGAGCCGGCACCACCAGCACCCGCGCCACCACCAGTGCCCCCGGTACCGCCGGCACCACCCGCGCCACCGGCTGTGCCCTGGCTCGCACTGTTATCAGTGCCGGTGCCCCCGGTCCCACCACCGCCACCGAGACCACCACCACCGCCAGTACCGCCGACACCTTGACTGCCCCCGGTCCCCGCCCCCGCAGCGCCACCGGCACCACCAGTGCCCCCGGCGCCACCGGCGGCACCGAATCCACCCGCACCACCACTGCTGCCACTAGTCGTCCCGAACCCGCCGGCACCACCGTCACCACCGAGTCCACCGGTACCCCCGGTACCGGCCGAACCGCTGGCCCCACTGGTCGAGCCGGCACCACCAGCACCCGCGCCACCACCGGTACCCCCGGTACCGCCGGCACCACCCGCGCCACCGGCTGTGCCCTGGCTCGCACTGTTATCGGTGCCGGTGCCCCCGGTCCCACCACCGCCACCGAGACCACCGCCACCACCGGTACCGCCGACACCTTGACTGCCCCCGGTCCCCGCCCCCGCAGCGCCACCGGCACCACCAGTGCCCCCGGCGCCACCGGCGGCACCGAACCCACCCGCACCACCACCCACGGAACCGCTCGTCCCGAACCCGCCGGTACCGCCCTTACCGCCCACACCACCGGCACCACCGACACCAGCGGAACCGCTGGCCCCGGCTGTCGAGCCGGCACCACCAGCACCCGCGCCACCACCAGTGCCCCCGGCACCACCCACACCACCGGCACCGCCGGCACCGCCGGCCGCGGTCGAACCCGAGTTATCGGTGCCGGTCCCACCGGTGCCACCACCACCACCGAGACCACCCGCACCACCGGTACCGCCGGCGCCCTGCTTACCGCCGAGCCCACCGGCCGCACCGCCGGTGCCGCCACCACCACCGGTCCCACCGACAGCCCCCACACCACCGGTACCACCACCCGCGCCACCGGTCGTCCCGAATCCACCCGTGCCACCCTTACCACCCACACCACCAGCACCACCATCACCAGCAGACCCTGAGGCACCCGTTGACGACCCGGTGCCGCCTGCACCCGCGGCACCACCGGTGCCGCCCGTGCCACCGACACCCGCCGCGCCACCCGCCGCACCCGGGCTCGCACTGTTATCGCTACCGGCACCACCCGTACCACCCACACCACCGACACCACCACCGCCACCAGCACCACCGGCACCGGTCGTACCGCCCTGACCCGCCCCGGCCGCACCACCGCCACCACCAGTCCCACCCCGGCCTCCGGAGGCGCCGATCCCGCCTGCACCACCACCGGCGGACCCGGTCGTCCCGAACCCACCCGTGCCACCGTTGCCGCCGCTACCCCCAGCACCACCACTGCCCGCCGTCCCGGAGGCACCTACCGATGATCCGGTGCCACCGGCCCCGGCAGCACCCCCATCACCCCCGACTCCGCCATCACCACCGGCACCCCCCGGGGTGCCCGCATCGGTGCTGTGATCCACCCCGACACCACCATGGCCGCCCGCACCACCATCACCACCGGTGCCACCGCCACCACCCGCACCGGTCGTACCGCCCGTGCCTGCTCCGGCCGCGCCCCCGGCACCACCAGTGCCACCACGGCCACCGGAGGCGCCGATCCCGCCTGCACCACCACCGGCGGACCCGGTCGTCCCGAACCCGCCCGTACCACCGTTGCCGCCGCTACCCCCCGCCCCACCACTGCCCGCCGTCCCGGAGGCACCTACCGACGACCCGGTGCCACCGGCCCCGGCAGCACCACCATCACCCCCGACACCGCCATCACCACCGGCACCCCCCGCGATGCCCGCATCGGTGCTGTGATCCACCCCGACACCACCATGACCACCCGCACCACCACCCCCACCAGTACCCCCGCCACCACCCGCACCGGTCGTCCCACCCGTACCTGCCCCGGCCGCGCCCCCGGCACCACCAGTGCCACCACGGCCACCCGAAGCGCCGATCCCGCCCGCACCACCACCCGCGCCCCCGGTCGTGCCGAACCCGCCCGTGCCACCATTGCCGCCGCTACCCCCCGCACCGCCACTGCCCGCCGTCCCGGAGGCCCCTATCGACGACCCGGTGCCACCGGCCCCGGCAGCACCACCAGCACCCCCGGTGCCACCGATACCACCCGCACCACCGGCAATACCCGCATCAGTGGCGTGGTCAACCCCCGAGCCGCCCTGCCCGCCCGCACCCCCCGTCCCACCGTGACCGCCCGTACCCCCGGCACCCGTCGCGCCACCCGAACCCGCACCACCACCGACAGCCCCACCCGCACCGCCGGCACCCCCGGCACCCCCCGCACCACCGGACTGGCCATCCGCCCCCGGCCCGGACACCGCACCCGCGCCGGAACCCACCCCACCCGCACCACCGGCACCACCACGGCCACCATCACCGCGGACACCCCCCACCCCCGCAGAACCGCCCGCACCACCGGCACCCCCCGCACCACCGGCGGTTCCCGAATTGCCCGGCATGCCGGGGCCGACCGCAGCCCCCGAGGCGCCCGCACCACCCGCCCCACCCACACCACCGGTGCCACCTCGACCCGTGGTGCCCGTCGTGCCACCAACACCACCACTGCCCGCTTTACCCCCATCGCCAGCAGCTCCACCGGCACCGCCAGCACCGCCGGTAGACCCACTACCGCCGGAGTTGGTGCCGCCGTCACCACCGACCCCGCCACCACCACCGATACCGCCCACACCACCATCACCATTAGCCCCGGATACCCCGGAACCGAGGGCCTTACCCGCGTTTCCGCCGCCACCACCCACACCACCGGCACCCCCGGTGCCGCCCACACCACCGGCACCACTAGCCGGCCCCGTCCCCCCGTCGCCACCAGCACCGCCAGCCCCACCATCACCGCCCGTCCCACCAGCACCACCATCACCAGAGACCACCCCACCAAACCCGCCAGCACCACCCGCACCACCGGCACCACCCGCAGTCCCCGCACCACCCGACGCCGCTAGGCCACCCGCCTGCGCACCCGCGGTGCCACCACCACCAGTCCCACCGATCCCGCCCGCACCACCATTACCAACCGCCCCACCATTACCACCACGTCCACCAGCACCACCCGTACCGCCCACCGTCGCGGAGGCATCCCACCCCGCCCCACCCACACCACCATTACCCCCAGCACCAGTCCACCCCGACCCGCCACCACCCGAAGCCCCCGACACACCACCACGGCCCCCAGTGCCTGCCGCACCACCAGCACCCCCAGAACCCGCAGTCCCCGGATTCCCACCGTTACCCCCAGCGCCACCGGTCGGTGTCGACGCATCGCCAGCCCCACCCGCACCACCATCACCAGGACGGCCAGCACCACCACCCACCCCACCCGCACCACCGGACCCGTTAACACCGTCATTGCCGAACACAAACAACACCCGACCCGCACCCGCATCACCACCGCCACCACCTACCCCACCCGCACCCCCGGTACCGCCATCACTGCCATCACCACCAGACCCACCCGCCACCGTGGCATCCGCCCCATCCACACCCGCACCACCACTGCCACCGACCCCACCACGACCACCCAACCCACCAGCACCACCAACACCCACCACCCAACTGCCATCCCCCCCAGCACCACCCGCACCCCCATCACCACCGGTAACCCCACTAACACCCTCACCACCGGTGGCCCCGACCCCACCATCACCACCCGCACCCCCCGCACCACCAGCACCCCACACCGACAACAACCCGGTATCCCCACCCGCACCACCGGCGCCGCCGTTACCTGCTGAGCTCGTCGCGCTACCACCGGCACCGCCGTCGCCTCCCGCACCAACAAACAACCCGCCCACACCACCGGCACCACCGGTGCCACCGGAAGCACCCGCGCCACCAGCGCCACCGGCTCCGGCGTCGCCGAACCAACTCGCTGTACCGCCCGCACCACCGGCACCACCGACACTCGTCGTGCTGACCCCACCAGTCCCGCCCACCCCGCCGACGCCGAACACGATCCCGGCGTCGCCACCGGCACCACCAGCGCCACCAGACGCACCCGCGCCACCAGCACCACCAGCGCCACCGTCGGCAATCGACGAGATCAATCCCGCGCTGCCACCACGACCACCAGCACCACCGATACCGGAACTGCCGCCAGCGCCACCCACGCCGCCATCGCCGGCAGCGCCCCACCCCAACAACCCTGTATCGCCTCCGACGCCACCCGCCCCGCCGGTGCCACTCAAACCTGTTGCCGTACCGCCGGCGCCACCAGTGCCGCCGTTGCCGATGAACAACCCACCCTTGCCACCCGCACCACCCGCACCACCATTAGTGCCGGCAACCCCAGCCCCGCCAGAACCACCAGAACCGAACCACCCCGCCGACCCACCATTACCGCCGTTAAACCCACTCCCACCCGAACCGAGGATCCCGCCGTTACCGCCGGTGCACGCACCACTGGTGCACACCCCCGCATACCCAGTCCACGAATACCCATTACCGATCAAAATCCCGCCATCGGGATGCTCAGCCGTGCCATTGCCAAACAACCAAATGTCACCTAAACCCGCACCCACCGACGCCGCCGGATTCACCGCGGCCGTCGCTACATCGCCACCAGCCACCGTCGACGCCGGCCGGCCAGCGCCCCGCGAACCATCGCGGCGGGCAAACCCCAACAACGCCCACCCCAACGGGCCACCCACACCCGACCCATCCGAACCACCCAATGCGCGATCACCACCGCCCAACCACGACAACAACCCCGAACCTGCACTCGACACCCCACCCACCGGAACCGCCACCGCAGCCGCCGGTTGCGGCGGCACCGAAACCACCTGCACCACAGCAACACTCGAACCCGAAGTCACCGTCGGCGCCGCAACTTCACGCGCCAATGGCCCGCCACTGCCCTTCACCGGCGCGCCGCCAATCACCATCGAAACGGCCGAACCATCCACACCGGCAGACCCACCCGGAACCACCGCAGCAACCCGCCCCGACTCGGGCGTATCACCAGAGCCGTAGCCCGAACCCCGATGCCCTTCCGGCCCCGACTTCACCACCCCACTCGAACCGCGCGTAACGCCCGACCCGCCGCGTGCCGCCGACACCCCACCATTCGGCGATCCAGAACGCGTCGGTGGCGCCGTGTGCCCCCTCGCCCCTGCGACATCCCCTGATGTCGCCCCAGCAGTACCCGACGAACCCGCCGACCCGGTCCTATCCGCAAATGCCACCCCGGGGAACGCGACAACCACCGCACCGACTCCAAGTGCCACCGCAAGCGCACCAACCCGACCGACGAACCCCGAGTAACCAACCTCCGGTCGCAACAACACCCCGCCACCAACCGCCACCGACCGCACCCGCACCTGACCGCTACCCCGCAGACGCTGACCTGACTTCATTTGGGCAGCATCGGGCACATTCATTACAGCCTCCAAGATCCAGCACGGTGTGACCGTTGATTATTGCGCCGAAAGTACGTCGAAAGAGACTCGCCGCCAAAGTTTGTCGGGTGGGCTGTCAGGTTGAGCCGCGTTGGGGGCGACCGGCAACCGGCTTACGGCCGAGCGGGCTACGCCACCTTTTTACGCCGAGCAGACACTCGCGCCCCCGACACCCCACGCATCACGGGACCCCAGCGACTGCTCGGCCAAAGGACGCAACTAGAAGCCTGAGCCGTCCACCTCGTGGCCCGGCTTCTCCGCGGACAGGCCCTTGTACGCCTGCTCCACCGATGCCCCGTGGTTGACGACGGCGTCGACTTCGCGGGCGATCGGCATGTTCAGCCCGTACTTCTCGGCGAAGTCCATGATCACGCTGGCGGCTTTGACGCCCTCCGCGACCTGGTTCATCGACTCGATGATCTCGGCGATCGGCTTGCCCGCCCCGAGTTGCTCGCCGACGTGCCGGTTGCGGCTGCGCTGGCTGGTGCAGGTGACGATGAGGTCGCCCATGCCGGCCAGTCCGGAGAAGGTGTCGCGCTGCCCGCCGACAGCCTCGCCTAGCCGCGACATCTCCCGGATCGCACGGGCCATCACCAGTGCGCGGGTGTTCTCGCCGATGCCCAGCGAATAGCCCATGCCGACGGCGATGGCGTAGACGTTCTTCAGAGCGCCCGCCATCTCAACGCCGACGACGTCGTCGGTGGTGTAGACGCGGAACCGCTCGGTCCGGAATAGCTTCGCCAGGTTGGTGGCAAGGTGCTGGTCGGGCATGGCGAGTACCGCGGCGGCGGCGTAGCCCTCGGCTACCTCGCGGGCGATGTTCGGCCCGGCGAGAATGCCGGCCGGGTGGCCAGGCAGCACCTCGTCGATGATCTGGCTCATCCGCATGTTGGTGCCCTGCTCAAGGCCCTTGACAAGGCTGATGACCGGCACCCACGGTCGCAGTTCCGCGCTCAGTTCGTGGAGCACACCGCGGAACCCGTGAGAGGGAACGCCCATGACGATGACGTCCGCGCAGTTGGCCGCCTCAGCGAAATCGGTTGTGGCAGATAGCCCTTCGGGAAGTTCCACCTCTTCACCGAGATAGCGGGAGTTGCGGTGGTTCTTGTTGATGTCGTCGGCGGTCTCTTGCGAGCGCACCCACTGCAGCGTGGGTCCGCGCCGTGCGCTGATGGCTGCCACGGTGGTGCCCCAGGAGCCACCTCCGAGGACGACAACTTTGGGTTCCCGGCGAACTGGTGTCATGGCGTTCAGGGTATTGCGGGGGAGCGGTCGATCAGGGGGAGTTCGGGGAAGTGGGCGAGACCGTTGTGCAGTTGCCCGCCTCCGAGCGACAACTGCGCCCGCAGGTTGTTCCTGTCGCTACGAGGCGGGCGCCAATCCTGTGCCCGGACCCTGTTCCGTCCGGCCGAACGACATGTCCTGCTCGATCCGGTCGGCGAAGTTGTAGTCCATGGCGTCGGCGAAATAGTTCTGCCGGACGTTCCACGGCCGGTGAGTACCCGATTTCGGCAGCGCGTGCTGGTTGCGCAGCACATAGCCGGCCTGGATGTCCCACGACGGCTTCTCCGGCATCGTCTCGGTGGGGTGCGGGTAGGCGTGGGTGTAGCCGCGGGAGTTCATGTAGGCGATCAGCTTGGCGGTGGCCCGCGCGGTGATATCTGCGCGGAGCGTCCACGAGGCGTTCGTGTAGCCGACGCACCACACCAGGTTGGGCACGTCTTCGAGTAGGTGGGCCTTGTAGACGAAACGGTCTTGCGGCGTGATCTCGACGCCGTCGAGGCTGAGCCGGACCCCGCCGAGGGCCTGCAGTTGCAGACCGGTCGCGGTGACGACGACGTCGGCGTCGAGATGGCGCCCCGACTTGAGCAGGATGCCGGACAAATCGAAGCGGTCGATGTGGTCGGTGACCATCTCGACGCGGCCGTCGCTGATGGCGGTGAACACGTCGCCGTCGGTGGCCACGCAGAGGCGTTGATCCCACGGGTTGTAGCGGGGTTTGAAGTGGACGTCGACCGGATAGTTCTCCGGCAACAGGCTGGCGTTCTGCTTTCGGATCATCTTCCTAGCGGCCTTCGGCATGGTGCGTGCGACGAACCAGACCACCGCCTCGAAGAGTGCCGCGTAGTACCGCGCTGCCTTGTGAGAGATGTTGCGCGGGAACCATTTCTGGAACGCAGCGATTACCGGGTTCACCCGCGACGTCGACAGCAGGTAGGTGGGGGAGCGCTGCAACATCGTCGTCTTTGCGGCCGTCGCGGCAATCGCCGGAATCAGGGAGATGGCGGTGGCCCCGCTCCCGATGACTATCACCTTCTTGCCGGTGTAGTCGAGGTTCTCCGGCCAGAACTGCGGATGCACGACGTTGCCCGCGAACGTCTCGATGCCCGGGAAATCCGGGGTGTAGCCCTGGTCGTAGTCGTAGTAGCCGGACCCGAAGAAGAGGAAGCGTCCGCGATAGGTCTTGTCGTTGGTGTGGACGGTCCAGGTGTCGGTGGTCGAATCCCAGTCAGCCGAGACCACGTGGGTGCCGAACCGGATGTTGCGGTCGATGCCGTGACGGCGGGCGGCATGCTCGAGATAGTCGAGGATCTCGTCGCCGTCGGCGATCGCCTCATGTCCGGTCCACGGTTCCCACGGGAACGACAGCGTGAAGATGCTGCTGTCCGAGCGCACGCCCGGATAGCGGAACAGGTCCCATGTTCCGCCGATCCGATCGCGGCGCTCCAGGATGACGTAGCTGGTTCCGGGGTTGCGCTCGGTGATGCGGTAGGCCGCCCCGATACCGGAGATGCCCGCGCCGACGATGATGACGTCTAGGACGTCGGCGGCCTGCGGGTCGGTCATCAGCGGTAGTTGACGAACTGCAGTGCGACCTCGAGATCGGCCTTCTTGAGCAACGCGATGACCTCTTGCAGATCGTCGCGTTTCTTGGAGCTGACGCGGATCTCGTCGCCCTGGATCTGCGCCTTAACGCCCTTGGGGCCCTCGTCGCGGATGATCTTGGTGACCTTCTTGGCGTCCTCGCTGCTGATGCCCTGCTTGAGGGTGCCGGTCACCTTGTAGGTCTTGCCGCTGGCCAGCGGATCGCCGGCGTCGAAGGCCTTCATGGAGATGTCGCGCCGGATCAGCTTTTCCTTGAAGACGTCGACGGCGGCCTTGACGCGCTCCTCAGTGGACGAGACCAGCTCGATGGACTCCTCGCCCTTCCAGGCGATGGTGGTGTCGGTGCCGCGGAAGTCGAACCGGGTGGTCAGTTCCTTGGCCGCCTGGTTCAGCGCGTTGTCGACCTCCTGGCGATCGACCTTGCTCACGATGTCGAACGATGAATCCGCCATTGGACCCGTCTCCTCTTCTGGATCGGCCGGTTGTGCCTGGGATACATCCTCGTTGTACCCTGCTAGTCGCGCCAAACCCGGGGTAATTCGGGTTCGGCGCAAACCAGGCAGGTTGCCCGAGCGGCCAATGGGAGCGGACTGTAAATCCGTCGGCTAACGCCTACACAGGTTCGAATCCTGTACCTGCCACCAGCGATGATGCGCCTCACCAGCGCTAATCGTCTTCATTGTTGTAAGCAGTTTGTAAGCTGGGAGCCGTGGCAAGTACTCGCACGCCCGGTACCGGCGGTGCGATTGACCTCTGGAAAAACGCTGATGGCACGCCTTCGAGGCTGGCCACTGGCAGGTGGGCACAGGGTGAAGGTCGACCGCAGGGCATAGGTAAGCGCTGGAGGGGCTGGTACGTCGGGGACGACGGGAAACCTCGAACAAAGCGATTTCGTACGGAAGCTGAAGCAGAAGCATGGTCGAACACCGAGCGCGGCAAGGTCGTCACCAACGTTTGGGTTAATCCCGACATTGGTGCAGACGCCTTCCGCTTGGTTGCTGAGAAGTGGTTCGTTACGAAACAAGGCGCTCAGCGCAAACCTAAGACGCTCGCGGGTTACCGCTCCAACCTCGACACATTGGTGCTGCCCCGGTGGGGTGACCGGCCCATCAAAGAGATCACATACGGGGAGCTGTCGGAGTGGCTGGCGAGTTTGTCGATGACTGGCTCACGGGTTGGCACGGGCCTCTCGGCGTCACGTGTCATTCAAACTCACCAACTCATCGGGGCTATCTACAAATACGCTGTCAAAGCTGGGCTTGCTAACACGAACGTTGCGGGGGAAATCAGTAGGCGGCACGATCTACCCAAGATCGCTGATACTGAACGGCGTTACCTAACTCACCGACAACTCTTGGATCTTGCTACCGCAACCGGCAGGTATGAGACGCTGACACTGGTGTTGGGCTATTGCGGCCTGCGCACTGGGGAAGCAGCTGCCCTTCGACGAAAAGACGTTGGCGACAAGGAAATCACTGTCAGAGCATCCGCCACGCGCGTCCAAGGACAAGGGATCGTAGAGACGGCACCGAAGACAGGCAAGGTTCGGAAGGTGCCGGTTCCGGCACCGGTCTGGGAAAGGCTGCGGGATCAGCTACCTGCCGATCGAGATGCTTTGGTTTTTTCGGCACCTCGCGGCGGTTACCTAACCAACCATTACCGGCGCCCCTTCGATAAGGCCGTGCAGGCCGTGCAAGAAGTGACCAAAGCTCGACGTGAGAAAGAACTCGCTGAGAATGGCGAACCCTCGACGCCCGACTTTCCAACCGTTACACCACACGACCTCAGGCACACTTGCGCTTCGTTAGCTATCTCAGCAGGTGCCAATGTCAAGGTGGTTCAGCACATGTTGGGCCATGCAACAGCGGCGATGACACTGGACTTGTACGGGCACTTGATGAGCGATGATCTCGCGGGCGTCGCAAAAGCTTTGGGAGAAGCCATGATCGCTGCGAAAACCGCGTAGCGACAAACGCCCGCACTTCCGATTCATTCGAAAACTTGTTCGTTCGATACATAACGTTCGACACGAAGTGTCTTGTCGACGGGTACACCTAACGTGTCCCGCTATGAATGGCATCGAACACCACAACACACGACAAACATCTGAAATCACGGGCATTCCGGAAGCGACTTTGCGATGGTGGCGACACCGTGGCGAGGGGCCGCGTTCGTTCAAGCTGGGGCGAACTGTCTTCTATGACGCTGATGACCTCGCTTCGTGGATCGAGAGCCAAAAGGCAGCAACCGCCAGGGGCGGTGCGAACTGATGGGGCACTCCGTGCGTCGGACTTGGGGATTCACCAGAATCCCGATGGCAGTGGCAGGGATCATGAGGGCCGCAAGGAATGCGCCGACCGCTTGCCCTCTCGACATGACTGAAGATCAGTATCGAGAGATCGCGAAATGCGTTGTCGCTCTAAATACCTCACACCTGAGTGATTTCGAGATGCTGTGCACCGTTGCCGTGGTCCAGTCCTACGTGCACAGCAATCTCCAGTTCATCGGCATCACCCCGCCGGATGCAGGCACCGGTGCAGACGAAGCGCTCTACCAGATCTATTCCGAGTTGAGTAGGGAGAACAGGTGCGCGCTGGTGGAGTACGCCGTGGAAGCTGTCGAATGGGCTGCCGAAATCTTCTGCGCGGCCAACAACTCTGGCGTTGACCTCGCAAGCGAGTGGTGGGACAACGAAGACGTTCAACCCAAGCCACTGGACGATGAGTAACGACGCACAACCGCACGCGGCAAACCACCAGCTCAACGCGTTACCCCACAACGCAATCCCTAGTTCCGAAAAGGCCAGTAACAAATGAACCGAACTCTCTACGTCAATGTAAAGCAGCTCCTCGCTGAAGGCCTCGAACCACCAGCACCCACAATCCTTCCCATCTCTGATCAGCTCTGCCTCTTCTACGCAGACGCCTTCAACCTTGTGTACGGAGATACAGAAAGCGGAAAGACGTGGCTTTGTCTGGCCGCCGTCGTTTCAACTTTGAACGATGGTGGACGGGCGTCCATCGTGGACTTAGACCACAACGGCGCGGCCGCGCTAGTCGACAAGCTGATCAACCTTGGAGTCGACATCGAAATACTGGAAGATCCAACGTCTTTCAGGCTGTACGAACCCATCGACCAGCTTGAACTGAAGGAAGTCGTTCAAGATCAATCGGCATTTAAGCCAGACATTGTGATCCTGGATTCACTTGGCGAGATATTGCCTCTGTTCAGAGCCAACAGCAATAGCGCTGATGACTTCCTCACCGTGCATGCCGAGGTGATCAAGCCACTTGAGCGCCATGGAGCTTGCGTAGTGGTCATCGACCATCTGGCCAAAAATGCCGACTCACGAGCACAAGGGCCGGGCGGGACTGGCGCGAAACTGCGACCAGTGAACGGGATTGCTCTTCTTGTCACCGTGGACAGGCAGTTCACACCGGGTTCTGGTGGATCCTCGAAGTTGACACTTCGCAAGGACCGCAATGGTGTTGTGCGAAGCCATTATTCGACATCGAAAGAACCATTCCTCGGTACATTCGAATTGCTCGCACAAAACGATAGCGAGTCACTCGGTTACACCTTCCGATGCGACCAGGTCGTCCCTGTAGATACCCACGCCGGTCAACGGTTGGAAAACGACATCGAGAGACTCCGGATTCAGTTTGGTGAACAGAAGCCGACAGTGCGCACCGCACGTGAGTTCTTGAACTGCAGCCAGCAACGGGCACGCGCAGCGTGTGACGGTTTCGACGAATATTCCAATGAGGAGGCTGCCGCGTGACGTGTTACTCAGTAATTACAGGACCAGGGGTTGCGCTAGTTGGTAACACGTTGACCTGTGCGAATAAGTCGTTGACAGAGTGGTGTTACTGATGATGGTTGACTCAGTCACCGGTTGGCGAATCTGGCGCGTCGACGGCGGTGGCCTGGTATCCCCATTCGCCGACATCCCCTTGGCCGACAACATGATTGTCAGTGCGAAATGTCACGCGATGCAGATCGCTGAGGCCGGTGTCTCGTTCTTTACGAACTGCGCCGAGGCTTACCGTGCTTTGACGGTATTGGACGACTCGTTTCTAGCGATCACTGAAGGCATTGCTAGCGGGCCCGTAATGAGGGACATGCGGCTTGCGCTGTACTCCATTGATGAACCGATCGGCACTCGTACTATTGCGCTTCCCAAGGGTTTACGTTGCCGCAGCTATCGAGTTAGAACGATCTACGCAGACCAACCAGTGACTGCGCTCATCGAAAGTCCTCGGGTGTGCTCACCGAAAATCCTCACCTGATGGTCGGGTCAGTGTATCGGTTGGCGGGTGCCGGTGGTGGCTCGGCGGAGGCTGTTGGCGGCGGCGTGGTGGTCTCGTAGGCGGTAGGAGTCGCCGTCGAGATTGATGACTACCGAGCGGTGTAGGAGTCTGTCGAGCATGGCTGCGGCGACGGTGGTGTCGCCGAGGATGTCGCCCCAGGCTCCGACGCCGCGGTTGGTGGTGATCACGATCGAGGTCTTCAAATACCGTTGGGACACAACCTGAAACAACGCCGAGGCGGCCTCGGCTGGCAACGGAAGATAGCCGAGTTCATCGATCACCAACAGAGTCGGTCCAGCGAAGAACCGCATAGTGGTGGCCCATCGTCCCTCGATGGCAGCTCGGTGGCAGCGGGCGGCCAGATCGGCTGCGGTGGTGAAGTAGGTGCGATACCCGGCATGCGCTGCAGCTCTTGCCAATCCGACCGACAGGTGTGTCTTGCCGGTGCCCGGCGGACCGATCAACAAAATGTTGGTCGCCGAGTCCAGGTATCGGCAGGTGCCCAATTCGTCGATCAAGTTGCGGTCGATGCCCGCGGCGGCATCTACGTTGAAGTCGGCCAGTGTGGCCGGGGTCGGCAGGCAGGCGAACCGCAACCGGCCTGTCAGTCGGCGGGCGGTGCTGGCGTCCACTTCGACGGCCAGCAGCCGTTCCAGTGCGACGGTCAGCGACAGTCCTTGGGCGGTGGCCTGGTCCAGTACGCCCGGGAGGGCTTCGGCGGCGGCGTGCAGTTTGAGCTCGGCCAGGTGTGAGCGCAGCTGCTGATACCGGCTTGCCGCAGCCGACGGCGACTCGACCTGCGCGGTGTGGGTGGCGGTCTTCGGGGTGCGTGCGGTGGGGCTCATTGGATGGTCCTGTTCTGGGCGGCCCGCTCGTAGGCGGACAGGTCGATGACGGTGGAATCGGTTGATCGCGTGCAGGATTGGTTCGATATTGAGGTGTTGGTGTGCATTCGGAGTAGCAGTGCGGCAGCGGCTTTTGCTTCAGGTCCGGGTGGGATCCGTTCCTTGCGGCGGTGCGGCCGCCCAGCGGTGGCCGTGGCCATCGCAGCGGTATCGAGGGCGATGACGTGTCCGCTGTCGCGGACCATCACCCCAAGTCCGTCGGCGGCCATGCGATGCCGGGCGATCACGATCCCGGTCGTGGTGGCGATGTCGAGGAACTCGCCGCCAACGGGATGGCTCACCCTGACTTGGGCGGCGGCCAGCTCCGGTGGCACCGAGTAGCGGTTGCCGCGGTAGGACACCAACGCTTGGCGCGACGCTGTCCGCGACTCGCAGACGATCACCGGGTATGGCTGCGCCGGCGGCGGTGACAGTGGTTCGGATGCGGCCACGACAGCGACCGAGGTGCGGCCGTCGGCAGTGGTCCGCAGGCGGGTGTCGCCGCGGACACGAGCGAAGCGGTCCACGCTGGCTTGTGCTTGCTCGACGGTGAGTTCGTCGGCCAGGGTGCGCCACCAGCGTTGCGCGGCAGTGTGATTGACCTTCTCCACTACACCCTTGCGGTTACCGCGCCGCGGCGGGCAGATCGCCACCGATACCCCGTAATGCTTGGCCACCCCAGCGAACGAGGCCGTCACCCGGCCCGAACCAGGGTCACACACGGTGGCCATCCGGTCGAACCGCCACACCCGGGACACCCCACCCACGCCGCGCACCACCTGGTCGACCGCCGCGATCAGATGCGGCTGATCCTCTGACCGCGACAACGCCGCCCGCCACTTGCCGGAATGAGCCAGCGACCCGACCAACAGGTGCGCGGTCTTGCCCGAGCCCCACGAGGACGGCGGATCAGGCAATTCCAGCCAGTCCCACTGGGTTTCATCACCCGGCGGATGAGGGATGACCGCGTTGGGCCGCTCAGTTGCTGTGCGGCAGGCCTGACACGTCGGCCGCAGATCCCGCGCCCGGATGTTACGGGTCAGGCTCTGATACGACAGCTCGAACCCCAGGCCCTCCAATTCATCGAACAGAGTCCGGGCCCACAGGTGTGGGTCCTCCACCAACCGCGCGGTGACGTAGTCGACGAACGGGTCGAACGGATCCGGTGACGGCCGGGCCCGGACTCCCGGCTTCTGGTCACCGGCCAAGTACTTGCGGACCGTCTTACGGTCATAGCCGGTGTGGCGGGCGATCGCTGAGATCGACCAACCACGTTTGCGTAGGGCATGTACTTCCAAGTCGTCCTCCCATGTGAGCATGAGAAAGCGGGCCTCCTTCGACGGAGCTACTGGCGTCAGACACCAGCAGCATCGAGGGAGGCCCGCCCTTCTCGGCGGAGCCACACGGGTGGGGAATTTCAGTGAGCGTCAGTGGGGAATTTCAATGAGCGCGGTCACCAGTGGTAGGTAGAGACGCCAAACTGCTTCCGATGATCGCATTGCCTTGTCGCGCCTGATCAAATTTGAATTTGAAGCGCCCGACCTGAACCTTGCCGGGGAGAGATGCTCTGATTCGCAGGGGTGTCCGGGTAAATGGCCTGATGGGGGTATCCCCCAGGGGTAGGCAGGGTATGGCTTTGGAGGTGTCGTAGATGCCTTGTCAGCAGGACGAAGGCGAACGTGGCGAGGTCGGGTCGTTGGTGGGGTAGCCATTAGAGGCGCCGCGGCGTTGGTGAGCTGGATGCACCTGTGCGTGCGTATGAACGGGAGACTCCTGCCGATGCACTGCGTGCACCGATAGCGCCGAAGCCCAATAGGCGGAGGCCATTTGCGGCTGAGCATGAGTTGCTGAGATCTCTGGGATTGCGCGATAACTGACGGGCCTTAAATAGGCCCCCAGAAGCCACGCAGAGCCACAACCTCATGAGGCTGACGTAATCCCATACCGGCTGCGGCAGAAGGCAAATCAGGGCCTAAGCGGCATAGTTATAGACAGACTGGCGACTGATGCCGAATGCCTTCGCTAGCGCGGTCACAGCCTCACCCGCAGCTAGGCGAGTGCGAAGCTCGTTGGCCTGATCATCGGTGAGCGCAGCTTTGCGGCCCTTGTACTTTCCGGCCGCCTTCGCTAGGGCGATCCCTTCACGTTGCCGTTCGAGAATCATGGAGCGTTCGAACTCCGCGACGGCACCAAGCATGGACAACAGCAGTGTGTTCATCGGTGAGTCATCCCCGGTGAATGTCAACGACTCTTTGACGAACTCCACTCGCACTCCCTGTCCCGTTAGTTCGCGGACAATGCGGCGTAGATCCTCAAGGTTGCGCGCCAAGCGATCCATGCTGTGAACCACCAACGTGTCGCCCTCCCGGGCGTAATCAATGGCTCGTGACAACTCAGGACGCTTCGTGTCTTTCCCGCTGGCGTGATCGCTGAAGATCTTGTCTAGGGCGACGCCGTCGAGTTGCCGATCAGTGTTCTGGTCAACGGTGCTCACTCGCTGGTAGCCGATGCGCTGTCCCATTGTCCCGCTCCCGCTTGCTCCAATGTGTCAATCTGGAATCTAAGATATGAGTTGGCGGTGTGTCAAATAATTGGATTCGGACTCCAGTTCGACATTTTCAGGCGGTGATGTGGGTGTCAAGTAGGGGTGTACCCCAGTTGGTCATCCCTCGGCTGTGGTTTTCGAATCCATGGAATGGAGACAGCTAGTCCTTGTTGCTTTCCGGCGATGGCGGTGGTGGCCGCAGTTCCGGGAAACGGTGATGAAGTTTCTCAATCAGATACCGCACTTGGATGATGTCCCGGTGCAACAGGGCGGCCTGATTCCGTGAAGTCTGCGCGGGAAGGGCGTGCCCTTCGCCGCCGGCCTGGGCTTGGATGAGTTTCACACTTATTTCGCGTAGTTCTTCTCGCAGTGTGTCGAGCAGACGGCTCGCCTGAGCGGCATCAGCATCATCCACAACGGCTAGTGTCTATGAATCCCAGAGTTCTTAATAGGGTTTCAAAGTTCGGTCGTGGCCGCCGGAATCATCGTTAGCAAGCGCCGACGCTGCGATGTGCGCAGCCAAGAGGTCGAGCAGTGCTATCAGTGGATGAAGCAAGTGAACAAAGAATGTGTAGGGACACCTCCTCGCCGGTACTCGACAGACTCTCGATGCCTGGGGCGAGAGGACTTTCGGCACCATCTGATCGCCGAAAGCCTCCTGACGTAACCTGCCGCTTTGTCTACTGTTCGCCTTGAGGCTGCCAGTCGGAGGTGTCCGCCCCCCTCAGCCCTCCGACTGGTGCCTCCAAAGCTCACCGGCGCTGATGACGGAGGTGCAGCATGAGTGCCCTGGCCTCGCCGCAGGATCCCCCTGGGAATTGTGGGTTCACCGATACCGAGGCCCCAAAATGAGCCGGTGGTGTCGGGTATGAACTCACCCATGAGCAAGATCAATTGGAAAGGTTGTTCGGACCCCAGGACGCTCCTTCGGGTTGGCAGGTTGCGTCTGAAGGAAATCGCGGCGTCTGAGCTTCCGATTGCTCACGTTGACGGCGGGTGGGGGTGCGACGTTTTCTGGCCTCCCGGTGCGCGTTGGCGCGGAGTCATATGGCTCTTTGTCATTTTCGGCGGCTACGCGGGTGCTGCCTTGCTCTTCCCGTACCTAGTGTCAGACGGCGTCGCGTTGTTGTGGCTGCCCAACGCCGTGCTCGTCACGGCGCTGCTTAGGTTCCGGCAGCGCGATTGGCCCTATGTGTATGCGGTGGGGCTGCTCGCCGAAGTGGTCGGCGACCTCCCGTTCGGTGTAGCGCCGCATCAGGCTTTCTACTTCGGTGTCGTGAATGCTATCGAGGCGACGCTCTTCGTGCTCTGCGCCGGGTTGATCGCTGGGGGTCGGCGCCATATCGGGCTGCTTTCGGTGCGCAGTGTCTCGGCCGTGGTCCTCGCCTCAGTCATGGTTCCTGCGTTGACTGGCTTACTCGGAGCCATTGGCTCGGTCTGGACATTCGACGCCGACTACTTGACAGCCTGGCGGACCTGGTGGTTTGGGGACAGCCTGGGGATCTTGGTAGGTGTCCCGGTCTGTTTGCTGCTCCGAGACGCCATCCGATCGGTTGCTCTACCTCGCCCGGGCCCACTGGCTTTCGGCGGCGGCGGGGCAGCGGTGTTCCTATTTGTGGTGGCTGCGAGCCTCTCAGCCTCTGGAAACGCATGGGGAGCACAACAAACGGCGCTGGCGGCCGCTGTACTCCTCTCTTTGACCTTCGGAGCAGTCGGGGCTCCAACAGCGGCGGTGTTGACAACAACCGTGACCTTGATCGGTCTAGCTCAAGAACACGAAGGCCTCGCCGTCGTCGTGAGAGACCAGACCCTGCTCTTTGTGGTCTTCGGGGCTATCTACGCCATCGCCGGGGCAACAGAATCAGCAGACCAGGCGATGCGCCAGTTAACGCGCAGCCGCAACGCTGAGCGGGAGCGCGCTGAGGCTGAGGCGAAATACCACATCATCGCCGACAACGCGGTGGATGTCGTTCTTCACCTTCGCGGTGTCCGGGTCGCGTGGGTCTCACCATCGGTGCAGTCCGCGTTCGGAGATCAGCCCCAACAATGGATCGGCTCGGACTTCCTGACCCGCGTCCACCCCGACGACGTTGACGCCGTTGTAGCCGCATTGCAGGAGATCAACTCCAACAAAGCAGTTGTCGCACCCCGGTTCCGGGTCAGAGCCGCCGACGGCAATTATCACTGGGTAGACGGCCGCGGGAAGCCCTACGTCGATGCTGCAGGTAACGCCGATGGGGCAATCGGGTCGATGCGCATCGTCGATGAGCAAGTGGAGGCGCAGCGGCAACTGGAACGGTTGGCCCACTTCGACGTCCTCACCGGGTTGGTGAACCGGGCCGAGGCCATCGCCCGCCTGACTGCCGCGCTGGAGTCTTCCCGATCCCCCGGACCGTACCTCGGTGTGTTGTTCTGCGACGTCGATCACTTCAAACAGATCAATGACACCTGGGGACATAACGCTGGCGACATCGTGCTGACGACACTGGCAGC
The DNA here is from genome assembly GCA_965279745.1 of Mycobacterium sp. Lineage (GTDB taxonomy): Bacteria > Actinomycetota > Actinomycetes > Mycobacteriales > Mycobacteriaceae > Mycobacterium. The sequence continues at coordinate 2,489,271 of OZ257262.1, read as the reverse complement.
CCGGATCAGCGAAACCATACGACACGGGGACACCGCCGGACGGACCGGAGGCGACGAGTTGCTGGTCCTGTTACCCGGTGCGCATAGCCTCGACGAGGTCACCCAGATAGCGGAGAAGATTCGGAGTCGCGCCGCCGAACCCATCCACTACTGCGGAAACACCATCCTCGCGACGTTGAGTATCGGTGCCACCCTCGCGATCCCCGGCGAGTCGGTGACGACTTTGACGGCGCGGGCCGACGCAGCCATGTATGAGGCCAAGAACGGGGGCGGCAACACCGTCGCGCCGCTCTCACCCGCTCGCCCCACTTCAGAGGCCCTTTTGCGGGCTGCACTGGCTGACTGAATGCCACCGCTTGCTAGATGTCTGCCGTAGATGTTGTGTTGAATCTACCTATGGCCGCTGGCCCGAAGCGTCCAAAACTGATGCGATACAAACAGATTCGCGCCGCGCGTTGATGGGCTAACGTCCGTCGCTGTGAAGGATCAAACGATCAGCTAGGGGTCCAAAAGATGCAACTGCGTTCATTCCTCATCGTGCTCGGCGTGGTTGGCGTCGTTGTTGGTTGTCTTGGTCTGCTACTGCCGATAAACCTTGCCAACGGGAGCAGCGAGTTTCGTTGCAGCCAGCCATTCTCGCTGGAGCTTTCTTATGCTGAATCGTTGGACAGGCAGAACGTCTACTTCGGCAGGCCGCCAAGCGATTGGGTGGGCGAATGCAAATCTGCGGCGACGTTCCGTAAGGCTTGGGGTTTGCCTGTAACGATCATTGGGGCCGTGCTGCTCGCTGGCGCAGTCTTGGTGAGGAAACCGTCACCCCCACAGGAGTAGGGCGAGCCGCTCTGTGTGGGAAGTGGCTGCATCGTCTTGCACTCACCAGGCACACCCTCGGCTCCGCCGGGTCTGCGGGCAGTCACCTGTCCACGCTGCAACGCTCGACAGAACGTCGATCCTCAGTCTCCTACGTACGGGTGCTGGCAATGCAGGACTTCTGTGCAGAAGAGCTGAGCTCTGACGCGGGCTGTAAACAAACTGTATGCACATAGCATCGAAACTCACCCAGTACCGCCAACGTAGGATTCGACAAACATCATGCTAGTGGGGCATATTACCAACACGTCCCATGAGGACCAGCGGTCGCAAACGGCCAGGAAGACGATCTGTAAATCCGTCGGCTAACGCCTACACAGGTTCGAATCCTGTACCTGCCACCCTTATGATGTCTCAAGACCTAGGAATAGCCCGAACCCCCGTTAGGGTTCGGGTTTTTTCTTTGGGCGGCCGGGTGGAGCTCCGCTGTGCGACTGTGCGGTTCTGTAAGCGGGTACCGGACTTGGCTGTCAGCTCCGGTTGAATTGTGAGCAGCCTGTTCCGGTCGAAAAGTGAGCAGGTGTGCTTACGGGGTTGAGTCTGCCTGACGGTCGACTTCCACGGAGGGCAGTGTCTCGATCGTGGTGTGTTTGATGCGGTAGCTGGCCCCTTTGAGGGCGATGACGTCGGCGTGGTGCACGATCCGGTCGATCATCGCCGAGGCGATGGTGGCCTCGCCGAACACCTGGCCCCAGCGGGAGAACGGCAGGTTGGAGGTCAAGATGATCGAGGATTTCTCGTATCGGGTCGAGACCAGTTGGAAGAACAGGTTGGCCGCTTCGGTGTCGAACGGGATGTAGCCGACTTCATCGATGACGATCAGCCCGTAGCGGGAGATCTTGCGCAGCTCGGCCTCGAGGCGGCCGATGCTGTGCGCTTCGGCCAGGCGGCTGATCCACCCCGTCGCCGGGGCGAACGCGACGCGGTGCCCGGCTTGGGCGGCGGCGATCGCCAACGCGGTCGCGAGGTGGGTTTTGCCTGTGCCGGGCGGTCCGAGCAGCACGACGTTGCGGGCTTCGGCGAGCCAGCCCCCGCCTTCCAGGCGGGCGATCTGGGCCCGGTCGAGGGCGGGTTGGGCGGTGAAGTCGAAGTCGGTGATCGTCTTGATCGCCGGAAAGCCCGCATACCGAATCCGCTGTCGCGCTCCGGATTCAGCACGGGCATTGGATTCCACCGCCAACACCGCGGCCAGATAGTCCTCCAACGACCACGCCGCGGCACGTCCCTGTTCGGCCAGGCGGGCGTAGTGCCCGGCGATCCGCGGTGCCTTCAACAGCCGGGACTGATGGGCGATCAGCTTGTCGACCTCACCCGGAACCGAGGTGCGTTTGGTGGCCATCAGGCGACCTCCCCGGTCCCGAACACCGCGTCATAGGCACTCAGATCGGCGACTTCCACGTCGACCTGCAGATGGTCATCGGGTGATGTTCGGCGGTGCAGATACTGTTGACGCAACACCGATGCAGCAGCGACATGGTCTGGGTCGGATGCCAATCCGTGTGCACCCCAGAGCCTTTGGTGATCGGCGACCAGCCGGTCACCGCAGTGGGCGCGGACCCGATCCAGGGTGGCGGTCACGGTGATCATCCGCCCGATCGCCTCGGGATGCACCGAATAGCTATTCGAGGCGATCGCCACGTAGTAGTCACGGCCCAACCGGGTGCTCACCGTGGTTCCGGTCGCCGGCGCGACCGGCGGCAGACCGGCCATCGCCACCCGGTCGACGATCAACGCCTCAGCCGGGATCAGCCGGGTGCCGGCGTGGCGGCGCACGTTGGCCACCGCGGCCAGCCAGTCGGTGAGTTGGGTGTTGAAGTCCGCCGGCGAGCAGAACGTCCGGCCGGGAAGGAACGACGTTCCGAGGTAGCCGTTGGCTCGCTCCACCACGCCCTTGGTTTCGGGGTCGTAGGGTCGGGCCTGGATCAGTCGGGTGCCCAGCACCCCGCAGAACCCGGCCACGCCCTGAGCTAGGCGACCACGTTGGCCGATGCCGGACTCGTTGTCCCACAGCAGTGTTCGAGGAACCGCACCGATATCGTGGGAGAGCAGTTGCCACATCCCGGCCAGCAGGTCGCCGGTGATCCGTGACGGGAGCATCACCGCGGCGATGAACCGTGAATAGGCCGCGACCATCACCAACACCGGAAACGACCGCAGCGCCCCGGCGTGGTCGGGCACCAGCGCACCGGGGAACCACAGATCGCACTGCACCTGCTCCCCAGGCAGGTGGACCAAGCGGTCACACGGATCGGCCGGGGCGTACTCCGGGCGGATCCTCGCGACGTTCTCCGCGAACCACGAATGCCCACCGCTCCACCCGACCCGCTGGGCGATCACCGAGGCCGCCATCGTCGGGTACTCCCGCAGTAGCGCCCGTACCGCCGGCTCCACCTGCAACCACGCTGAGGACGCCACCGGCGCCCGTTCATAGCGTGGCGGCGACTCCGAATGCACCGCGTTGGCCACGGTGTTGCGCGACAGCTTCAGCCGCCGCGCGATCTCAGCCTGCGACAACTTCTCCGACCGATACAACCGGCGGATCTCGGCCCAGTCCTCCACAGTGATCACTCTCCAATCAGAAGGGTGCTCACTTTTCGACCGGAATCACCTGCTCACTTTTCGACCGGAACTGACACTTGGCGGACAATTCGGTGCAAGACTGGCGGTGCTGGCCGACCGACGGTCAAACACCTCTGGTCAGCGGCGGCGTTCAGCTCGCGATCAGTCCGAGTTGGCGGGCCCTCTCCAGAATGATCCTGGCGCGGTTCAATCGAGGTAAGTCGCTACCGTCCTTGGGTTTTCCACCACCGCTGTTGAACTGCTCGACGAACTCTTGGGCCCAGCTAATGTCAGAATCGGATGGGCTCAGCCCGATGTTGATGGTCTCGGCGTCGGATGAACGCAGCGCGAGCTTGCCCGTCATGCCCATCCGCCGAGTCAGTGCCACCCCCTCGGCTAATTGGTCTGGGTCGCGGGTCGGCCCGTCGATCGGACCCGGGACAACCCGCGCGCGGTTTCGATCAGCGCAATCACCGGCGACTCGCTGCCGAGCCGGTTCGCTGTGTCCCACATGTGATTTCCGCCTTCGGTCTTGGCCAGGACCACACCCTTTAGGCCACGGCAATCGGCCAGTGAGCGACAGTCGGCAGACCAGAATTCGCTTGATGCGTCGTTGACTCGGACCCACGCCCGGGCGCCGGAGTTGAGGAATTCAATGACTCGCTCGCGCGCAGTCGCTTTCTCATTGGGAGCGACGGCGTCTTCGAGATCCAGAATCACCTCGTCGGAATTCGTTGTCATCAGAACTGTCTCAAGGTCGGGCTCTCGGGACGGATTGACGAGCAGCCAAGAGCGCGACACCTGCGAGTTCACCGCCATTGCGTCAGGCTAGACGACTGGTGCGCCGAACTGAGTTCCAGCCGGACCGTTAGCTGGCGGCGGTTCGGTCAGACAAGGATTTGGCGGGCTGGTGATTCCACCCGAGATAACCTCCCGCCAGCGAAAATGGCTGCTCATCGCTCCCTGTCTATTGACAGGTTAAGATGTGAGGCGTCATGATGTAACGCATCACTGCCGATGCCGCCGGCAGGTAGCTGGCTGGATCCGAATGGGGATGTTGTGATCACTAAGATGAGTGTCGGTGTGCGGGTCAGTGCAGTTGCGTTCGTACTCGGTTTGTCGTTGTTGGGACCGCAGGCCGCTGGGATCGCGATGGCGGACAGTTCTTCTGCGGCGTCGACAGGTTCGGGCGACACCGGCGTCGCTTCGGTTGGTCATGCCAAGTCGTCCGCGGCCTCGAAATCCCATTCGCCACGGGTGACCGGTACTGCTCGGGATGCCGCTGATCTGAATGACGGCAATGAAGCGGCAATTGACCCAACGCGTCGTCCGGCGCGACTTCGCCCGGAGAACAATTCGCGAGCTGCATCCCGCATCGCCGTGGCTTCCGGCCATCGTCAGGCTGCTTCCGCCGAAGTGACTGACACGACTCCGGAGCTGGCCGACGCTCCAGTGGTGGCGGCGGTCAATGCTCCTGAATCGGTAGGCGCGCTTCCGGCCGCTGCCCGTCTGGGCTGCAAGAACTGTTGGGTTCACCTGCCGACGCAACCGCGCGCGCTAATTCAGAGCATCACGTTCGCGGTTGAGGAAGCCATGGATACCGCCGGACGTTGGCTGTCGGGCTTCCCGTCCAACCCGATCACTGACTTCCTGTCCGGAGCCTTGTGGCTGGTCCGACGAGCCTTGTTCCCGGCGGGCACTGATGTGGGGATGTGGGGTTCGGCGGCATGTGTGGCCACAAAAGATTGCTCAGGTGCGGACCTGGCAGGTGCAGACTTCTTCGACCAGGATCTCCAAAACGTGAACTTTGCCGGTGCGAACCTTAGCGGCACAAACTTCACCCGGGCTGACCTGTCGCGAGCGAACTTCGTCGGTGCGACAATCAACAGCAGGACGCAATTCAGACACGCGAACCTGTTCAACACAAACCTGACGGGTCTGGATTTGAGCGGAAGCGACTTCAGCGATATGAACCTCTACGCGGCGGACCTGACCGACACGAAGCTTAAGTTCGTGGATTTCCGCGGTGCGAATTTGAGGTCTGCGGTTCTGGTTGGCGCAAACTTGGATGACGCATTGCTGACAAAGTCGAACCTCATGTTCGCGAACCTGACCGATGCGAGCCTGATATCGGCGGATCTGTTTTTGGCGGATTTGACGGACGCAAGGCTGACCGGTGTCAAGTGGGGGAATACGACCTGCCCCGATGGCTCCATAACAGATACCGGCTGCTCGGCCAGCTAGCTGAGCAGTCGTTGTCAGCCTTGATTCAGTCGAGAAGCGTTGGCAGGGTGGAGATTCCGCGTAGCGTGACGTTCGGCCGGTAGGTGGGCCGACCGTCGAGTTGGGCGGCGGGGAACCGGGCCGTAAGGGCCTTGAGTGCGGTGATCGTCTCCAGGCGTGCCAGTGGTGCGCCGAGGCAGAAGTGGGATCCGTGACTGAATGCCAGATGACGTGGCGCGCGCCGGCCGGGGTCGAACACGTCGGGGCGGTCGTACTCGGCGGGGTCGCGGTGGGCGGCTGCCAGCAGCAGGATGGCGCTGTCGCCCTCGGGGACGAGGGTGTCGCCGATGACCATGTCCCGTTCGGCGATGCGGTCGAGAATCTGCACGGGCGGGTCCCAGCGCAAGGTCTCTTCGACTACTGCGGCGATGCGGTCAGGATGTTCGACGGCGGCTGCCCATTGGCCGGGGTGGGTGAGCATCGCGAGTGCCGCACTGGCGATGAGGTTGACCGTCGTTTCGTGCCCGGCAACGAAGAGCAGCTCGGTTCGGGTAACGAAAACGGGGCCGCCTCTCGGGAGGCTCGGTAGGCCGGATAGGGGTCGGGGCGAACGGCTGAGTCGAACAACGCTTCGAATAGTTCATATGGTTCGGATGGATTCGATGCAGTCGTCATATTCGCCTCGCTTATCAATGGATTGCAGCGGGTTTCAGATCGGGGTAGCCCCAGACAACGGCCGCGGCTTCAGCGCCTGAGTGCTGGTATCATGATCTGTCGCAACAGTTTTGAGCATTTCATACAACCTCCATGGCAAATCGACAATTGTCCGGCAAGCTGAAGACACTCCGCATTCACCTTCGGCTTCCTGCGGATCTCGTTGCGCCTGAACGCATTACCGGAAAATCGCGACAGCCAGCGCGAACCGACAAGGGCAATTCGTGGCGTCATGAATCAGCATGACTGGTCCGTCCACCCCCTGTCAACTGACAGATAAATGCTGACCAGCTACTTTGGAGTGCGTCAGGTAGTTGGATCGAAGCACCGATCGAACGGGTGGGTCAGGAGGGTTTGGCATGGCCTCCGGGAATTCGGCTGTTCCCGCCACCCGAACCCAAATACTGCAGGAAGCCTCCCGCCTGTTCAACGAGCGGGGTTACCTCGGGGCGAGCACTCGTGCAATCGCGGCCGCTGTCGGCATTCGCCAGCAGTCGTTGAGCCATCACTTTCCGACCAAAAAGGCCATCCTTGAGGAACTCCTGAGCGAGACGCTCGACGCCCCATTGAGGGTTGTTCAGCAGATGCGCGCGGTCCCAGGCTCGCCGGCTGCGCGCTTGTATGCCTACGTCCGTTTCGATGTCGCGCATCTTCAGAAGTCGCCCTACGTGCTACAGGGTCTGTTCGGCACCTTCTTGCTGAAAGATCCAGATCTCGTCAGATGGTTCCAAGGTGCCAGCGATCTTTACGACGCTGTAGCTGCCCTGGTCGCCGAGGGAGTGGCGGCAGGGGAGTTTCGTGAGATCGACGCGGATAGCGCGGCCGCCGCGGTGGGCGGACTGGTGGAGCAGACCATCAACGTGTGGGAGCCGTACGGGACCGCACCGAATGTCCCCTCCTTCGTAGCCGACTTCTGCGTTAGCGCCTTGCTGCGGAATCCGGCGATGCTGGAGGAAGTGCGAGCCGCCGCGGAGGCGATCGACATCGCAGACCTGGAGCATGGCCGTCCCCGCAGATAGTCATTGCAATCGCAATTTATGGACGACTAACTCGCCCTCGGCGAACTTGACGATCCTCGCGACTGATTCGCGGCCGGTATGTCACCTTGGAACACGCTACTGATCAATGTCGTCGAACTGGCCTGACGAGACTGGCGGACAAATCGGTGCAAGGCTGGCGGTGCTGGCCGACGGACGGTCAAAACACCTCTGGTCAGCGGCGGCGTTCAGCTCGCGATCAGTCCGAGTTGGCGGGCCCTCTCCAGAATGATCCTGGCGCGGTTCAATCGAGGTAAGTCGCTACCGTCCTTGGGTTTTCCACCACCGCTGTTGAACTGCTCGACGAACTCTTGGGCCCAGCTAATGTCAGAATCGGATGGGCTCAGCCCGATGTTGATGGTCTCGGCGTCGGATGAACGCAGCGCGAGCTTGCCCGTCATGCCCATCCGCCGAGTCAGTGCCACCCCCTCGGCTAGTTGGTCTGGGTCGCGGGTCGGCCCGTCGATCGGACCCGGGATGTGGGCGGCCCGCGAGGCCACGACCAGTTGTGAACGACTGTAGGCAAGAGCCAACGGGTCCTGCTCCACCCCGATGTCCAACGTGTAGTCGTTCACGCCGAACGCGATGCGAAAACACGGTCGCGCCGCGGCGATGTCATGGACCCGGGACAACCCGCGCGCGGTTTCGATCAGCGCAATCACCGGCGACTCGCTGCCGAGCCGGTTCGCTGTGTCCCACATGTGATTTCCGCCTTCGGTCTTGGCCAGGACCACACCCTTTAGGCCACGGCAATCGGCCAGTGAGCGACAGTCGGCAGACCAGAATTCGCTTGATGCGTCGTTGACTCGGACCCACGCCCGGGCGCCGGAGTTGAGGAATTCAATGACTCGCTCGCGCGCAGTCGCTTTCTCATTGGGAGCGACGGCGTCTTCGAGATCCAGAATCACCTCGTCGGAATTCGTTGTCATCAGAACTGTCTCAAGGTCGGGCTCTCGGGACGGATTGACGAGCAGCCAAGAGCGCGACACCTGCGAGTTCACCGCCATTGCGTCAGGCTAGACGACTGGTGCGCCACCCACGGGCTCGATGATCAACGCTTGATGGAATACGTCAGCGATACGGAGCTCGGGATGGTGCTGGTCGGGCACAAGTGTTTCGCGTCCCCGACGCACGAGGCTCGCGAGCCGATCTTGATCGCGCCGCATTTGGGTATTTGAAGCAGCGGTAGATCACGAATGCGTTTCGTGGACTCAGCTGACGGGTCCCACATCCCCTGCGGCGAGACGTCCCTTTTTGCGAATCCGCAACTCCGACAACTCGAGGGTGCGACTCTGGCTGGAGACATCCATCGGGAGTGGCAAGGGGATAAGTGATGTCACGTGCAAATCAACTGTTAGCGGGCGTCGCAGCTGCGGGCGTTTTGGGCCTGGTTACGGCAGGGGCCACGGCAGTAGCCAACGCCGATTCCGGTGGCTCGGGCTCGGGCGCGTCGTCGAGTTCCGGTAAATCGTCGGGCGCGGGGCCTCGCGCAGCACGGTCAGTCAAGGCGGGCAAACCGTCACCCCGGGGGTCGTTGGCCAACGCTCCCGGCCGCGTCGTACCGATCCGGGGCAAGGCGGTAAACCCGCTGATCCCGGCGCCGCAGTCACCGCTGCCCCTAGCCCCGGTGTCACCGGCCGCCGCGACGTCCAGCGGGACTCTCGGCATGACCGGCCGCAGCCGCACAAGCGCGGCACGAGTCGCCCACGCCGAGACCCTCGTCGCCGGCGACCCCAACCACGTATTGGTCATCGGAATCGACGGCACGAACCTCAGCGCGATCCTGTCCGACGACGCCAATCAGAACCTGTTCGAGCTGATCAACACGGGCACCACTGGCGCGGGCACCATCGTGGGACACACCACCCTTTCCAATCCCTCCTGGACCGGGATCTTGACCGGCGTCTGGGGCGAGACTGCGGGCGTTTCGGCCAATGTCTTCACCCCATGGACCTACGACACCTGGCCGACGATCTTCAACCAGCTCGAAACCTACGTTCCGGGTGTTCAGACCTCGTCCATCTCGGACTGGGACGTGATCGCCAAGATCTCCGGCGCCGGGACCATCCCCGCCGACACCATCAAGTACTACCACCCAGCGAGCAACGAAGAGTATGGAGAAGCCGACGACCTAGTGGGCGAAGCGTCCGTCCTGCAGATTTTGAACACCTCGGCAGCCGCGTCGAGCTTCCAATTCACCTATTTCGGCGGAGTCGACGAGGCCGGCCACTTGTACGGCGAGGGGTCGGAGGAATACGCCGCCGCGCTGGTCAACGTCGATGAAAACCTCGGCGACATCATGGACGCGATCGAAGCCTGGGAGACGGCACACCCGACGGCTACCCCGTGGACGGTAATCCTGACCACCGACCACGGCCAGGATCCGAGTCGGGCCGGAATCCTGGCACACGGCTTCCAAACACCCTACGAAACAACAGTTTTCGTGATCGCCAACGGCCCCGATTTCCAGCCGGGCGCGGTCAACAACACCTACACGAACGTCGACGTGACGCCCACGGTTACCACGCTGCTCGGTCTGGCCCCCGAGCCGTTTTCCGAAGGCCGGGCATTGATGGATCTGTCCGCGAGCAACTATCTGCCCACTCTTCCCGGCGAGGAGGCGCTGCACGAGGCGCTCAGCGACGCCATCGGGATGTACGGCTATCCCGACATCATCCAGAACCTCGCACTGACCTGGCGAACCATCGCGACCACCATCCCCTGGGCCATCTACACGGCGTTCGACGGCCTCTCCTCGGCCCTGCCCGAATTCCTGGATACAGTGATCAAGTTCATCGGTGCCATCTGCTACGACATCGCCTACATCCCGGCACAGATCGTCGCGCGGATCACCGGCGTCACCGGCAACGCCATCATCCCGGTGGACTGGTGGCCCTGGACACCCACGCCGGGTACACAGACCGAGCCGCCGGCGGCCGCCATCACCCCAGAGGCACTGGAGGCCTTGGCTAGCTAGCCGGGCTTGCGGGTGGAGGGCAGCGGCACGATGCTGCCCGTGCGATTGCGCCAGGAAACCTGCGACCAGCTGGCCTGTTTGAGCTGGGCCGCGGCCTGGGCGGGCCAGCCGCGGATGGACTCGGCCAGATAGACATACGCCTCGGGATTGCTCGGCACCGCACGGCCGAACCGCGGCAGCCCCCGCATCAAATACTCCTTGTACGCAGTGGCGGCCACCGGCACCACCGGCGTGGAGAACTCGCACACCAGCAGTCGGCGGCCGGCGGTGGATTCGAGATATTCGTCCATGGCGGCTGTGTCTTCCGGTGTCAGCGCATCGAGTATCGGCTGGAACACCGCCCACATCTCGTCCTCGGTGAGGATCTTGCCGTCGCTGAGACGGCGGTACCTGTCGCCCCTGATGTCTCCGGTCGTTTTGGCTTCCGATTTCGCCACGATGATGCTTCATCGGTCCGGATTTGTCCGCAGTCCCCTACGATCGCGACGTCGAGAAGTCGCCGGAGAGACGTGATCCTCGAACGAGACGGGATGAAGTCCCCGAATGGGGGCGCCAGCGACAGCGTGGTATCGACACCTCGGAGGGATTCGAATGAGTGCGAGGGTCGTGTATGAGATCGCCCGATATGGCACCGAGGGAGGGGACAGCCCACCTCACAGCGTGCAGTTGCTCTCTGTCGACGATGGCTACCGGCTTCGTGACACCGACGGTGGTGAAACTCCCTGCGAGAGCAAGGACATCGCTGCTGTCATTGCCTCAGCACCTGCTCTTCGGGAGATTCGCGAAGGCGAACAAACGGAGATCACCTGCGGCGCAGAGATCGAGGCCCAGCTGCCATTGCTGCTGACACCCGTTGGCGACACCGGGAGCTCTGCCGAGTGCTGCGCAGAGGTGAATGGCGCTGATTGGCAGTCCTGTGAGACTGCTGACGGAGATTTCGTCATGTTGCCCGGATATTGGGAAGAGGGTGACGAGCGGGATATGAGTCCGTGCTGGGCAGAGGGTTACTTCCAGTTGGGCCAGTCGTGGTGTAACCCGTTGATTGGCTGGACGTCAATCGGACTCGCGACGCCTGCTGTTGTTGTCGAATATGCGAGACACGATTACGGCGGGTTTGGGGGTGGCCAAGCAATTGCGATCAGACCACTTGACGATTTCGCCACGGTTTTTGTCCACTGGCTGTTGAACACCAACGTGCTTCAGCAAATATGGGAAGGCGACTCGGCCCCCTACGCCCCGGCCGCTCAGCTCTACAACGACGCGGCTGTGGCCGGGGACCATCACGGCTACTGGGATACCGACCAAGATGAAGAAGACGATTGTGAAGAAGACGATGGCGCGAACTTCGCCTCGGCATCTCTTGAGCTTCACCTTCCCCAACAGCTCATCGACCAGGTCCGCGCCCGACTTAGGGACGTACCGCGTGAGTGACTTCGTCATCGACTGTAGGCACGGCGGGCCCCGACGCGACAGGCCCGGCGTATTCCCTAGCGCGATTCGGTTACCCAGCGGGGAACTCCGCAAGGTCTACCCGCCCGGCAGCCGCGCTCGGTGTCGTAACGGCGCTCTTCGACTGCAATGATTTCCGCCCTGCCAGGGCTATCCGCCTGAGTGATGATCGACATGACGACGCACGGCTGCGAGGGATGCGCGGCGGGCACGCGGCCAGGCTATCGGTCGTCCCGAAGCCTTGGATGCAGCGAAATCCGCTCTCGCGCGACGCATGCGTGCGAGTGGTGAGCCCGCCAGCACCAAAGGAGCCGCGTTTGGCGTCAGCCGGGCGACTGTTTACAGGGTGTTGGCGGAGTGGGCAAGCAGCGCCGACTGATCGTGGCGCTCGGCAGGACCTGCGGGTTCCGTCCTCCGGGGTGGCGACCGATAGCTGTCGTACCCCTGCACTACCGTGACCGACGTGGTGACTTGTATCTTGGCGACTGCCGAGCAGAACCGTGTGGAAGCGCTGGCGGCGCTCGACCCCAAGTTGCAGGACAAGCTCGGACAGTTCTTCACCCCTTCCCGGGCTGCGGTGCTGATTGCATCGCTTCCACGGTTGCCGGAGTCAGGAATGATCCGCGTGCTGGATCCGGGCGCGGGTTCCGGCTCGCTGTCTGCGGCGCTTGTGTCGCGCGTACTCGACGAGCGTCCTAACTTGCGTGTTCACGTTGTTGCCGTCGAGTGCGATGAGGGCGTTATTGAACGCCTGCGTGGCACCCTTGACGCTTGCGTTGCCGCAGGTGACAGCAGAGTCACCTATGAGATTGTGGCTGGTGACTTCATTGTCGAATCCACGGGCATGGAGCCAGATGTGCGCCTTCGCGAGTTCGACATCGTCATCCAAAACCCGCCTTACGCCAAGCTCGCTGCATCGTCGACCGCGCGGGAAGCAGTACGTGAGGTTGGAGCCGACGCGCCGAATCTGTACGCCGCCTTTCTCGCGTTGGGCGCGGCGGCGCTCAAGTCGGGCGGTCAACTTGTCGCCATCACTCCGCGCTCATTTTGTAACGGCCCGTATTTCGGCCTGTTCCGCTCATTCCTGCTCGACCGACTGGCCCTTGAACGTGTCCATGTCTTTGAATCACGTTCCACTGTGTTTGCCGACACGGGCGTGCTTCAAGAGAACGTGATCTTCTCGGGTTCCCGCGATGGGGCCCGCGAGAGTGTGGTTCTCTCGGTGAGCATCGGGCACAACGACGAGACCACCGCGCGCGAGGTGCCTTACGCCGACGTTGTGCACCCAACAGACCCGAATCGGTTCATCCGCCTGGCGGTAAACGACGAAGACACTCGGATCGCCGAAACAATCCTGGGCTTGCCGTCGACGCTTGCGAACCTTCGTGTTACGGCTTCTACGGGCAAGGTGGTTGATTTTCGGTCTCGTGACTGTTTGAAGGACGAGCAGGTCGAACACGCGGTGCCACTTGTCTATCCGGGAAATATCCGAAACGGCGTGATCGAGTGGCCGCGGTCTATTCGCAAAGCACAGTGGTTTGAGCCGCAGAATGCCCGCGACGCTCAGATGCTTGTTCCCAGCGGCTGGTATTGCGTCGTGAAGCGGTTCTCGGCGAAAGAGGAACGTCGGCGGATTGTCGCTGCTGTTTGGTCCCCTGACCGTGTGCCTGGACCGGTGGCGTTTGAGAACCATATGAACGTGTTCCATTCTGACGGTGCCGGTCTCGACCGCGAAATGGCCTACGGGTTGTGCTGGTGGCTTAACTCCACTCTGGTCGACAAGTACTTTCGCACCTTCTCCGGGCATACACAGGTGAATGCCACCGATCTGCGGACTTTGCGATTCCCGGATGCCCACACGCTGCGCCGGTTAGGCGATGGCCTGCCCGAGCTGCTACCTGGACAGGACGAAATCGATGCTCAGGTAGATCGCTTCGTCCGTGTCAAGGACGCTGCCGCATGACGACCGATCAGGACAAGATGGTCGCCGAAGCGCGACAGCTCCTTGGGGCACTTGGCATGGATTCTGAGCGGTCGAACGAGCGCAGTGCGCGCACGCTGCTTGCTCTACTACACCTTGGCCCCAACGATCCGTGGTCGAACGCCTCGAACCCGATGCTGGGAACGAGAGCGATCATGGACTGGATTCGGGACGAGTACGGACTCGACTACAAGCCGAACACGCGAGAGACGGTAAGGCGTCAAACGCTGCACCAGTTTGCCGATGCACAGCTTGTTGTGCAGAACGCTGATGAGCCGAACCGCCCTGTCAACTCACCGAAATGGAACTACCAGGTCCCTGCCGAAGCGCTTGAGGTGATTCGGTTGTTTGGAACCGACGCGTTTTCGCACGCGCTAGGACGTCATCTCAGTAAGTTGCCCGGCCTCAAAGCCCAGTATGCGGCTGCCCGAGAGTTGAATCGCATCCCTATTACGCTGTCAGACGGCCAGGCGTTCACGTTGTCGCCCGGTGGTCAGAACGTTTTGATTCGACAGATCGTCGACGACTTCTGTGGGTACTTCACGCCGGGCGCGCAGGTGCTGTACATCGGCGATGCTGACACTAAATGGGCGATGTTCGAGATGGGCAAGCTCGCGTCGCTCGGCGTCACTGTGGATTCACATGGGAAGATGCCTGACCTGGTTGTGTACCTGCCCGACAAGAACTGGCTTGTGCTGATCGAGGCGGCCTCGTCGCACGGGCCCGTCGATGCGAAGCGCCATGGTGAGCTTGCGGCCCTATTCAGTTGCTCGACTGCTGGCCTCGTCTATGTGTCTGCATTCCCGGATCGCAAGGAGATGCGGAAGTACCTGACGCAGATCGCTTGGGAGACTGACGTCTGGTGTGCCGAAGACCCGACCCATCTAATCCACTTCAACGGGGAGCGGTTCCTCGGGCCATACGTCTGATGACCGCACTCTGCTGTCTAGATGCCAGCGAGCGTCAACGAAATACGAAGGGAATTGCCCACAATGGTTGTTCAGCGTCATGAGCGTAATAGCTTCTACTACCTGCCTATTCATTGCCCGTTCTGCGGGAAGCTGGCGCTAAACATCAACGAGATAGACCCTGTGATTGCCGACTGCCCGCACACGCTCTACATCGCGCACGATTACGCCTTTGAGTACCTGTCACCGCGAGCAGAACAAGCCCTGGTTGACATGTCCTATTCAGTCACCCGTGACGACGACTCCGTCGAGGTCGACACCACGGACGTAAACGGCGACGCTCGTGGAATCGACGAGGTCACTGATTCGATCGTCTTCCCTGATGCCCTCAAGGTCGCGGTGTACGTTGGCCCGCCGTCTGGCGCAGGTTCGTACTGCGGTTTCGCGCCGACGGCAGACGAATAGCACCGCTATTCAAGAAAGGGCGGCTGGACAGTGCGCCCCAGTACGGTTCATAGTCAGGCGTACTCTTGCCCTGCAATATCCTGATGAAGAATTTTGAAGACCGATTCTCGTTCGAGTCTTGGCCTGTAGAAAACGGAACGCACGTCCCAGTTGATGACGACGATGACGATTAGTTGTCGAAGTAGAACATCGTGTACCGACGATCAGCGTGTGATCGAACGCGAAGGCGTATTGGAAGCAGATCCTAATGTCGAGAATGTTTTTGGAGCATGGGTAACTAGGTAAGTGGGGTGCCACGACCACTATTGGGTCTGCGTTCCGGTGGCTTCTTCTACCCCCTGGTCTTGCCACATCCCGTAATTGATTCCGGTGCCTTGCACTTTCCAGATCGTGCGGCCGTTTGCGCTGCGGCCCAAGATGACCGCGGCCGCCGCGCTTGGGCTGGCAAAAACCTGGTCCTGGGTGAACTGGATTGCCCCGTCTGCCGCGGCGGTAATCACTCCCTCTTGAATTAGCTTCTCTCGCAATGCTTTGTAACCATCGTTGCTTGTTCCGATCCAGTCGGTGCGAACCTGGGAGCCCTCAAGAACGGTGAACTCGCCGTCGACCTCCCGGGCGTGTGCAATGACAGCCTCCTTCTTCAGGTGCAGTTCGAACGGCGGTGTCTCACTGGTTGTAGTCAACGGCACTGTCAGCTGTGCCGGTGGCAGGCTGGCTGTGGCCGCGGAACGAAGTAGGTTGACGCCCAGTACCGGCAAGATAATCTTGACCTGAGCGATGTAGTACTCCATGTCTGATATGTCCGCCTCTGGCAATGCAATCGTTGGCGGCGTCGTCGCGTTGATGAGGTGTGCGCGCTTCGCCAACATTGCCAGTGTGATGAATCTGCTTTCCAGGTAACGCGCATGTGCCTTCGTTAGGTTGCTGTCTTTACTCGTCAACACGATGGCGCGATCCCAAAAGTCCTTACCCCCTTGATCTTCAGGCCGGGAATGTTGGTATAGCCGCTTGCTGATGTCGTCACCTTCGCCCAGGTACGCAAGTTGGCCGCCGAGGGTATTCGGGTCGTCGCCGATCAAGATGTAGATGCCGGTGCGAGACGTTTCTGATCGCCGTAGCAGTCCGGCGAGCTCGGAGCGGGGTGCGGCGACTACGTGCCCAGTCCAGTTCATGATCTCCGCGGTCAGAAGTCCCCCTGGCGTGCCGTCTGCCAAGAAGAGGCGAACTGATTTGCCGACGCTCACAAACCCAACTCCGGCGAGATGTTGTGAGGGCCGAAAAGCTGCGGGCAGCGATAGCGGTTAATGTCGATCAACTCCTCGCTCATTCCTGTTGCTGCGCTTAGGCGTCCGTATACCGGGGCTGATAGCGTCCGTCGCGCGACTGATTCAGACCGAAGCAACTACTCGATCAACTGTATTGCGGCGAATTGAGAATGTTTCGCCGTGTAGACGATCACGTTCTGCACCAGAATCCACTGTGCGAGCACATTGGGGATGAAGGCGCAGAAGGCCAACGTTGTACCCGATTGTGGATCGGGGCACCATGAACCCAGCAGTGCCGTCGCCGTATCACCCTGTGCTTCAAGCAAGTTCAGCCTATTTGCCTCGGATGCAATTTCCTCGGGGCTGGCGTTATAGGGCAGCCGCATTAGACAGAGTAAGCCGCTTCCCGCTTCGGGGTGCGGTACGTCGGTGAACATCTGGATGAGTGAGGTCTGCAACTCTGTGGCCTCTTGGATGAAGGCGGCCGGCGTGGCTCCTGTGAAGGGAATCTCGCATGTCAGGCCATCTGGATCGACTGATCCGAAGCTGCCCATCTCCCGAAGGCAGTCGTCCAAACCTTCGAACTTGGCTCCGATGAAGCGTGACGGTGCCGCACCCTCACGAACGATGACCTGTTCGGGAAGGTTAAGCAGGTCATCCATCTCGGGACGTTCACCGCTGACGGGGTGGTTCGATGCCGCCGGAACTCCGCCGATGGCGCTGGCCAAGGAATGGGCGCGTGTGTGGGCCGCGGTGTTCTGCAGAACTGCAGCCGTTGCCAACACCTTGCTGAGCCAGACGAAGACCTCGTCGTGCACTTGGGCTGTGCAGCAATCATTGACGGTGGACTCTTCTTCGTCCCACACCACAGCGCTCAGGGTCGTGTATGCGTTGACGCCGGCTAGCAGTATGGCGGGGTCGGTTGACGCGTCCACGTCACGAACTACCTCGGTCCAGATTCTGACGGAACATACGTATCGGTCGATTGACCAAAACGGCTCGCTAACCTCAACGTGTTGGGCGAGTCGGAATGCCCACCAGGTGAATCCACGCTTGCGGCGGACCGCCCACTCATCGTCGATCATCAACTGCTCATAAAGGCTGTCTACCAACCGGAGGCCAACGTCACTCATCGGCGTGCTCCCTTCGTCCCAGGCTCAAATCATCTCGCTGGCGACACCGCCTCCGGCGGTGCAGCTTTCACGATGCCCGGACGCTACCAGGACCGACCGACATGGTTTGTGCTAAAACTCTGCCTGCATGCCCATCGACGACTGACGAAAATCGTGATTCCTCGACGGCCGGGGGCAAATCCGCCACACCGTCCAGATCAGAGGTGCCGATACAGCCGGCGACGGCTCTGACAGGCCGGCCCGAACTGAGATCGTTCGTTCCGGGTTGTGTCGCGGCCCGCGGTGAACCTCACACCCGAAGTTGCTAATAACTGGCTTAGCGACGTTCTGGTTTGGTGGCCCAGACTTGTCGCATCTTTGGTCTAGCCTGCTCAATCGGAGGCAATCTCCGGGACTTCGGGGATGGAAAAGGGGATACAAAGGGCCTTTGGCAATCTTGGGCACTTCGACGTCGATCCGCTGCTGGTTACCTACTCGAAGATCGGGATGCCCGAGCCTGACAGCGACCCGTCCGACAACTGACAGCACCTGTCCAGGTCGCGTTGAGAAAGTAAGGGAGACAGCTTAAATGGCGAGATCGACTTCCGAAAATGCCAAGTCAACTGAGTTGAACGCAGATAGCATGCGTCTGAGTCGGGCCTTGGATTCACTAGATCTTGTGGACTCCGCGCTTGATGAGGCCGTCTGGATGAGCTGCGTCACCGAGCAGGTCGGCGACGACATCGCCGATGAGTGGGGCAACCTCGAAGTGGACGTTGTCGAGAGCGAATACGAGTTCACCTACGGCTCTTTTGAAAAGGCGAGAAACTTCTCGGTCGGCTTTAGATCGGGGCCGCTGGCCGCCGAGTGTGGGTGGATGCTGCCCCGACTGCGGGATGCGATCGCCAGAAGCGGACACCCCGAACCGTTCTTGGTGGAGATCGGCGCGGGCCCCGGGGCCGCTGCCGCGGTCTTGTCTGCGGCCCTGCAGGTACCCGTCATCGCCGTGGACGCCCACCCACTGACCAGTGGGCTGCCTGAGCAGTTCGCGAAGTGCACCGGTGGCAACGTCACATCCCGCATCGGTGACATCGCTGATCTGGCCGACGTTTTGGATGGCCGCAGCCCCGCGGCGGTGTTCGGGATGGGGATCTACCGATACCTGCAGCCGCATCAGCATCTCGGGGACTCCTTCAGTGACTGGTTCGAGATGTAACGAATCCTCGCCAGCCACAGGGTCGACCCGCATGTCGACTCCTTCATCGCGGCACTGGGGGACGCCGATTTGGTGCTTGCGGAATCAATGTGCACGGACTATCTCGCTGAAATGGCTTCGGGATTGTTCAAGTTCGGCTACCAGATCCCCCAAAGGGGGATCAAGCGAATCACGGGGACAACGCCGACTGGGCCCACTGTGGTATTCGGAGTTCACTTCTCGAAGGCGGATCTGCCGAAGCGGAATCCGAATCTGCTCATTGAGATGTTCAGTCCGCTCCCTCGCCCCTACGCCGACTTCGTCTCAGATCCCGACAACGATCCCGCGGCTGAGGCGCTACGGCTGTCGCTGGAACCCACGGAGTTCATCGAAGCGGCCGAGATCGACTACACAGACGGATCGGGACGTCACCGTCTGGAGGTGTTCGGGTGGGGTAAGCACTTAATCGGCCAATACGAGTCGACAACGCGGGGCTGCCGGCGTCTGAGGTTCTTCCCGAGAAACGACCTCGACTCGGCGCTCCAGGCACTTCATGAGGACGCAGCCCAGCTCGAGCAGGCCGGCATGGCGACCGTCTATGAATGCAACCTGCCGGCCCCGCAATGGGGTAGCTCGGTCGATACCGAAGCCCAGCGCATGTAGTGGAGGAAAAGAGTGCGCCTATGAAGCCGGCAGAAGCGGTCGCCGCGGTGGCCGCCAAACGGGGACTGCCCCCTCGCAGTTACGAGGTCTCGCCAGCACCGCGGGGGTCGATACACGAGGGGCCTTGGTATGTCTCCGAGTGCAACGGCGAGGAGATGCCAATCGACGACTGCGTCTGGATCGTGTTGGCCGACGGATTTGTCGCCCGTGGCATCCCGGTCGGCAATCCCATCCACCCGCCCACACCGCCGGATGAACTCCGCCCTCGCCCAATGGACTTAGACGACCCGGAAGCACCGTGGAACTGGCACACCGTCAGCCGCGCAGAAGCCGAGTCGGAAGTCGCCGCATTCCCGCTGACCATGATGGCGAATCGTTGATTAGACGATCGCCATGATGCCTAGCCGCGCAGCGCCAGCGAAAGGCCAAGCTGTGACTGAAGTTCCCCTGATAGTGGGGTCAGCAATCGGAATGTCACAAGCATGGGTTCAGCCCCCTGATGGCTGAGCGGGACTACTCGGCCAATGTAGGTAAAGGCGACATCGTTGCCGCGTCTGCGCATCCACAGTTCGATCGACTTGCCCGTCTCCATCGACTCAAGGATCTCCCGGCCTTTCTTGCGTTCAGGCGATGTTGAAAGCTGTGAACTCCAGACGAAAACATCAAGGCCCTCAAAGTGTTCAGCGTATTGAGTGCGGTCGCTGCGCTTGTGTAGCGAAACGAAAAGGATGGCGTGGTTCTTCAGGGACACATGTCCTGATCGCCAATTGCCCGAGTTGTATACCTCGCCGTAGAGAGGCGGGACGTCGGTGCTCTTGAACTGCTCGCCGATTCGCGATGCGAGTGGGTTGATGTCTTGCTGGTTGAGTTTCGAAACGAATCGCGCTACTGGCCGCATGTCGGGGTTGCCCGCGATGGGCGGCACCAGAGGGTTGTTGGATTCCAGTATGTAAGAACCGCCTTCGCGGCGAAGCACCTTTAGTACGCCTGCCACACCGTGCTTGCCCGCGGTTTCGATGAGCAATGGTTGGTCGACGTAGTCACGGGCAGAGCCTCCGGTGATCCACTCGAACAGGAGCGGATCTCCCTGGCGAATTGGGTGTGGACCCCCATCCATGGAATCGCCCTTCGCGAAGCACACGAAGTTTGACGACGCTGCGAGCTGGCGTCCAGCAATTCTCGCTATCGGAATTTCGGTTGATGAGTGATCACTCCACGACGACTGAGCTGTGGGGCCACATGCCACGGTGTAGTCACCGAAAAAGGGCACATAGTCGACATCTAGATCCCCGTTGCCCGACTGGTCGGGCCGGAGCAACATAGTCCCATCGCTATGTTCGAGTGTGACGCGGTGGGATGTTCCTGGGTGACCCGCCGAGGGGCCGAACCAACTGCGCAACAGCCCGGGAAGCGCGTTGCCTCGGATGTCTCGGCGCGTTGCGACGGTAATTGACCCCTGCGCGAATGATGCTTCGTAGTCGAGTCCGTCGGCGACCAAGGTGGTCGACCCGGAGGGCAGGTCTTGGTGCTGACGGCGGTCGAGACGGATGATCGGATGGCCGTCAGTGAACGCGAGTCGGCACGTCCATGAGCGACTCATCGACTTTTCCTTATTTACAACGTAACTCGCCAGACGGTACTCGATGATCTCGGCGACCATCGAATCGAATGTGTCGCCTAGATCCGCGTCAACGGCGAAAGCTGGAACGATGCGGTCGGACTCTAGCCGGAACAGGGTGTCGGTGCGAGGCCCACTATCACCCGTTCCGGTGAGGTGGGCGATCGGCCACTTGCCCCAGTATCCGGCCCACTTCTGTGGGGACGCGGCGGACAGGTCGGGGAACTCTCTGAGCGGCACTTCACGCGCTAGCCGCGGGTCGGCGAGCAAGAATTCACGGGAGGTCGCTGCGTTGTGGCCGACGTCGTCGCCGGTACGCAACGCGCCGTCGTGCAGGAGCGCCCGGATGGCGATGAGCTTGTAGCTCTTGGTGATGCTCTTGACTTGGATTCGTCGCAGAATGTCACCGTAGGCATCTGCCACGGCGGCCTCCCGCTGGCCCAAAAGTTCCGCAATGCGCAAGAAGCCAAACCAACTTCCGTAAGTCCCCGTTACCACCGAAGGGTCGTAGCCGGCTCGAAAAGCTTGCGCAGCGGTAGGTCGGAGCCCCTCTTCCTCCAGATAAGAACGGCAGTACTCCTCAATCGCATCGCGAGCAGTTGTCCGCGTCAGTGCCCGCAGCATGTCAACGACCGACAGCTCGTAGTCGACCGAACAACCCTCCGGCAGGTCGAAGTCGTTGTGCTCAAGCGCTGCAATCACCTGGAGCGTCGTTGGTACTTCGCGGCGACCCAGACTCAAGAGGGTTCGGGGCTTGAGTAGGAATGAGCGGTGATTGCCAATGAAGTCCACGACTGTGAGCGCGGCCTTTCCGTCCTGGATTCGAAGGCCGCGGCCCAACTGTTGTAAGAAGATCACCGGCGATTCGGTAGGTCGGAGCATCAGCACAGTGTCGATGTCGGGAACGTCAAGACCTTCATTGAAAAGGTCCACAGTGAAGATGACCTCTAAGGCGCCACTGCGAAGGTCGTCAATCGACTCGTGGCGTGGTGCACTCGTCGGGCCACTATGAACCGATGCGCACCGCACCTCGCGTTCGAGGAAGAATGCGTTCATAAAGTCGGCATGATGCCTTGATGCGCAGAACGCCAATGTCCTTGTGCCCCTGCGTAGCAGCCACTGATCGAAGGCTGATTGTGCCCGCTCCTGCGTTTCGACGGCTGCCTCCAAGGCGGCAGGATCGAATCGACCGTTGCGCCAGGGGATCGGTTCGAAGTCGACCGGGTCCGGCACACCCCAGTAGTTGAACGGCACCAATTCATTGCGGCGAATACCTTCGACCAAATCGCAATCGAAGACCAGATTGTCTGCGCACAGCGAGAGCAGGTCAGCACCGTCCATACGCTCTGGGGTCGCTGTGAGGCCAAGCAAGAAATCGGGTGTGAAGTGATCTAGTACCAGACGGTAGGTGTCCGCCGCCGCGTGATGAAATTCATCGACCACGACGTAGGCGAATGCGCTGGGATCAAACAGGGCCAAGTTCCTTGACAGGGTCTGAACAGTGGCGAATACGATGTCGGCGTGCGGCTGCTTCTCGTCACCGAAGTAGAGGCCCATAGTGGCGTTCGGCATTACCTGACGGAACACATCGCGGCTCTGCTTCAAAATCTCTTCGCGGTGAGCGATGAACAGAACGCGCCCGACGTTGGACCGTGACGCGTCGAATGCCGCCAACCAGGTCTTTCCCAAACCGGTTGCCATGGTAACCATTCCGGCACGAAAGCCTTCTTCGCGCGTGCTGGCGAGTGCACGCAGCGCTTCCTGTTGAATGGGCCTCGGTTCCGGACCCGTTTCTGGCAGTTCGATGACCTCGACCGCCTGGGGGACATGGGCCGGCGCGGGTTGGTATGCGGCGATCAACTCTCGTGACAGTGGCATGCTGCGACCGTCGAGCCACAGCGCCGAGAAGCGCTCCTTTAACTCATCGGTGCCACCGACGAGAAGATTCCATTCGATCCCACCGGCCAGGCCTGATTGACTGAGGTTGCTACTGCCAACGAAGGCCGCCTCAGCCTTCCCCTCAACGGAATAAAATAGATACGCCTTCGGATGGAAGCTGACCTCGGAATCGTGAAATACTCTCACGCTCAGAGCATCTGGATCGTCTTCTATTAGGTCGTGAAGCCGTGCGAGAGCAGCAGGCTCGGTCAGTCCGAGGTAATCGGTCGTGAGAATCCGAAGCCGAGCCCCGCGAACCAGCGCATCCTCCAAGGGCCCCATGAGCAGATTGAGTCCGGACATTTTGATAAAGGAAACGACGATGTCGACTCGGTCGTAGTCCACATGGCGGAGATGTTGGACCAACTCCGTAAGTAACAACCGCACTTGACCGTCGACGAGAACGGGGGTTGTCGGGTGCAGTGAAGGTTGCTCGCTCGATGGCCGTGTATCGGGACCAAGATCTGCGAGGTAGTTGCCCCGGGCGGCGATGACGTTTCTGATCCCACCGCGGGGGTCCGCAACGTCCCCCTTGAACCGCGGGATGATGTGCACATGCAGGTGGTCGACCGTTTGACCGGCGGTCCTTCCGGAGTTGAATCCGACATTGAATCCATCGGGATGGCGTAGTTCATCGAGCTTGGCGCGGACGATCTCTACGAGTTCGAAGATGTCCGCTCGTTCGCCCGGCGTTGCCTCCCACCAGTCAGCGATGAATCGACGAGACACTACTAGCGCGTGCCCGGGAGAAACTGGGAACTTGTCCCAGATCGCAAATGCCGACCGGTTGGCATCGATCCACTCCGACTGAGCGATGTCAAAGAACGGCGACTCAGACTCCAAAGCCCGCCCCTGCCTTTCCGAGATCAGACGAATCTTCGCCATCCCACCTGATGCTTCCTGCCTAGGTTGAAACGATAACTTTCGCTGCCGACATGTCAGGGCACACTCGGGAAGACCGGTTCCGACAATGCAGTGGCACGAGTCCGGACTGGCGCAGGTTCTGCCACGATTCGGAACTCAGCACCTCCGCCGCTTTGATCAGGGAGGGGAGTGGGCGTCAGGACATGCGATGCGCCTGACTTCCGGACGGATCCTGTCGGTTCAATTGGTCAGCGATTCTAGAGTCTGGTGTCGTTCGCCCGTCCTAGTCTTTTTCACGACAGGGGAGGGACCATGCCCGACGACCGACTGAAGAATGACGTACTGACTCGCGCGGACCAGGACGACGCGCTCGGCGAAGAGACGAGGCTGGTGGTGCTCGCCGCGCTCGAAAGCCCCGATGATCTCACCGAGGCACTTGGTGGCGTCGGCACCGCCAAGCACCTGACGACACGGCTGGCGGCGCCCGAATCGTCCGCGACGCCGGTCGGGGCGTACCTGAAGTCCATCACGGTGCAGGGCTTCCGGGGCGTGGGCCCAAAGACCACCGTGCCCCTGCAACCCGGGCCAGGTCTTATCGTCATCGCGGGGCGCAACGGCTCGGGCAAGTCGACGTTGGCCGAGGCTCTTGAGCTCGCACTGACCGGTCGCAACTTTCGCTGGGATCACAAGAAGGGTCAGGTGTGGTCGCAGGCCTGGCGGAACCTGCACGACGGCAACCAGGCCCAGATCCGGATCGGCATCACTGAAGAAGGTTCGGGCACAACCACAATCGGGGTGGACTGGCCGTCCGGCGACGACGTGGAGGTGGACGCGAAGAAGAGTTGGATTCAGCGGGAGGGGCAGCAGCGGCAGGGCATCGAGGAACTCGGCTGGGAAGCGGCGCTGGAGATGTACCGTCCGCTGCTCAGCTACGACGAGCTCGGCCACATTCTTGAGGGCACCCCGAGCCAGTTCTACGACCAGCTGCACCGCCTGCTGGGCCTGGAGCAGCTGACCGAGGCGATGGACCGCCTCGACGCGAAGGTCAAGGATCTCAAGAAGCCGGGAGCCGAACTCAAGCTCGCCCGTGATGCGCTGAAGCCGATCCTGGAGGCACACGCAGACCCCCGCGCCACCACCGCCCTGGCCCAGGTGAAGAAGACCAAGCCGGATGTTGATGCGGTGCGGCCGTTGATCACCGACGCCACCGCATCGACGACCCCGCCGGCGTGGCAGCAGGCCGAACGGCTCATCACACCCTCCCCGGAGGACGCGGGGCAGAAGCTCACCGCCTTACGCGAGGCGGCCGCGAGCGAACGGGAGGAGGCGCGAACCTCCGATGCACTGGCCAGCGACCGCGCACAGTTGCTCGAACAAGGCCTGGAATTCCACGAGCAGCACGGCGATCAGCAGTGCCCCGTCTGCGGCGAGGGTTCGTTGGACGGCCGGTGGGCCGTCGCCGCCCGGGCGGCTCTGGAACGCGAGCTCGCCGCTGCCAGTGCACTGACCGCGGCCCGCGCCGCGACCGCGCAGGCTCGCTTGTCCGTCGTCAACCTCGTCCGGGGCGTCCTACGCCCGCCATCGCATGACGCCGACCTGACCGCGCTGCCGGCGGCCCAGCAAGCCTGGGAACGCTTCGCGGCGATGCCTGTCGACGACGACTCTGCGTTGGCCGAGCACGTCGCCGCCACCCTTCCCGAGCTTCAAAGCTCGTACGCGACGCTAAGGGAGCAGGCTTCGGGATTGATCCAGCAGCTCGCCGACGCATGGGACCCGGTTGCGGTCAAGCTGGCCGACTGGGTCGGCAAAGCGGATGCGGCGAAGCAGGCTGAGGATCAACTGAAACTGGCCGCCGGTGCATTGAAGTGGTTGCAGGACAACGCCAGCGAGTTGCGCAACGAGCGGATCGCACCCCTGGCCGACCAGGCTCGGCAGATCTGGGCGACGCTGCGGCAGGAAAGCAATGTCGACCTGGAGTCGATCCGGCTTGAGGGTCAGAAGACCAACCGGAGGGTGAAGCTGCGCGCGGCGGTGGATGGTGCCGAGACCGAGGCGTTCGGGGTGATGAGTCAGGGCGAGCTGCAGGCTCTGGCGCTGGCGATCTTCATCCCCCGCGCCACCTCTTCGCGCAGCCCGTTCCGCTTCGTCGTGTTCGACGACCCGATCCAGGCGATGGACCCGTCCAAGATCGACGGCTTCCTGCAGGTGTTGACCACGCTATCCGCCGACCGTCAGGTCATCGTGCTCACCCACGACGACAGGCTCCCAGCCGCGATCCGGGCCTCACGCACCGACGCCCGGATTGTCGAGGTGACGCGGGGAGCGAATTCGATTGTGCACGTGGCAGAGTCGAATGATCCGGCAAACCGATTGCTCGATGACGCCTTCGCGATCGCCGCCGACCAGGCGGTCCCCGAGGACATCAAGCGTCGCGCTGTCCCTCTGCTGTGCCGCGAGGCCGTCGAGCTCACCGCCAAGGATGTGTTCTCCTGGCGGGCGCTGGCGCAGGGGCGCTCGCGCGGCGAGGTGGAGTCGGCCTGGGAGTCCGCGCAGAAGGTCGCACGGCGGCTGGCGCTGGCGTTGAACCTCGATCCTGATGACAACCTGGCCGTCGATAAATGGTTGGCGGGCCGACCGGCCCGCAAGACAACGATGACCGTCGTCAACAAAGGCATCCACCAAGGGGTGTTCGACCCCAAAGGAGTGGTGAACGACGCCCGTCGCACTGTGGCCGACCTAGCGGCTGTGGCGAAATGACCGACCGCACCAGCCTGCTGGACTATGCCGACCAAGTGCTCGACGGAAAGGTAGCTCTCGGATCGTCTGGCCCGCGAACTGCCGCCCTGTTGGCGCGCTGCGCGCTGGAGGAATGGCTTGATGCCAAGAGCGCGGCCTGGTCGTCGCAGACATACCCATTTCCAAGCACCAAGTCGAAACTCGTTGCGCTGGAGACACTTGGGGATCGAGATCTCGGCGCTCGTGCTCAGCGAGTCTGGAATGCGTTGAGCCGCAGCGTCCACCACCACGCCTACGAACTGCAGCCCTCGGCGGCCGAAGTCCGACATCTGGTGAAGCAGGTCCGCGGGCTGGGGGACTGATCAAACCATGACCGATACGAGAAAGCCGATCGTGCTGGGCGGCTACGCCGCTAAGCAGTGTCCGGTGCGCACTCACAATGACTTTGCGCCGCAGATTCCCAAAGTTAAGTGGGTGCCGTCAGAGGAAGTGCAGGCCAATCTCGATGCCGGCTTGCAATTCGAGGACGAGGTGTTCGCCGAACTGCTCAGGATCCATTCCGCCACTGCGGTACTGGTGGATCCCAACCTGCGCAAGGTCGAGGCAATCGCAACGACGTTGGCGGCCATGGAATCTGGGGCCCCGCTTGTCCTCGGCGGATGGCTGCCCGACGATCCGCTGGGCGGGCGCACCGGCAAACCGGACATCCTCATCAAAGTCGACGGCGGCTACCTCCCGGCCGACGTCAAAAACCACAAGACCCTCAAGACGGCGAAAGCGATAACCAAGCGGGTGTCGTCCCTCGCGCATCCCGATCTCTGGTCGGACATGCCGGGGCTGACCGCAAGTCCGCACTATTACGAAGACGGCCTGCAGCTGGCGCACTACACCCGCATGCTCCAGTCCTGCGGCTTCCATCCCGGGCAGGACCAACTTATCGGAGCGATCCTGGGCACCAGTGAGCTGACGTTGTCGGGTGCGGATCCCGAACTCGTGTTCGTCTGGCACGACTTGGCGGAACCGGTGCGTTACACGTTCTCCCGCAGCAGGGGCAGAGTGCTCCGGTCGTTGCTGGAGCGCTATGACCACGAACACGCGTTCCGCGTGAAAGTTGCTGCCACGGCGGTGCAGATCGCCGGATCCGCGAACGACCCTGAGCCTTTGGTCGTGGCGATCGGTCAGTCCGAGTGTGCAGATTGTCCTTACAGGGACTGGTGTGCCGAGAAGATGGGTCCGGACGATCCGTCCGCGGCGATCACCCGGGGCCGGCTCGACACTCGCGAGTGGCAGGCCCTGCGCGGCAAGGGGATAACCACCACCGAGGTATTGGCGGAGCTGAATCCTGACGCCCCGGAATTCTTCGAGGACTACTACCGCGAGGTCACCCACCAATCGCGCGCACTGGCCCTCAAGCGACTGCGCGGTGCGGTTCGGCAAGCCCAGATGATCTGTGCGGGAATCTACTTCGAGCCGATCGCCGACACCCCGATCGAGGTTCCTGCCGCCGACGTCGAGATCGACTTCGATATTGAATGGGACACGCCCGGCCGGATCTATCAGTGGGGGTTGCGCATCCGCCACGGCCAGGACGACAGCACCGCGCGATACGAACCCGTCGTCTCCTTCGAACCTCTCGATGAGGCGGCGGAGATCGCGCTCGCCGAACAAGCCGCCGCTGTCATCGCGCGGTTGCGCACAGCGGCCGAGGAAGCGGGTCGGACGATCGCGATCTATCACTGGTCTTCCGTCGAGATCACGATGACCCGCAAGTTCGATTGTGTCGCAGCTGCTTTAGACGGCATAGCCGTCGACTTGCATGCCTGGCTTACCCGGACCTTCCACATCCGCGGAGATGCCTCTATCAAGTCGGTAGCGCCGCGGTTCGGATTCAACTGGGGTGTGGACGACCCTGGTGGCCGGCTCTCTATGCAGAAGATCGAGACCGCCCGCAGCGGCGACACTGAGGCCCGCCAGTGGTGTCTGGACTACAACGAGTCCGACGTCGCCGCCCAGGCAGCGATCCGCGACGGCCTGCGAGCGCAGTTCCCTCCGGCTTAGTCCGCCATCCCCACGTCCAACCCCGGCGCTGGCGCACCGAGTGCCGCCGCCTGGGCAAGAGTGAGGTCCGGTATCAGTCGCGCCAGCAGGGGAACCCGATCCCCATAGGCGCGTCCGCGCAGAACACGGCATCCGCGCAGGGTGACGCAGTAGACGGTGCCCCAATCGAGTCGCTCCCCGCCGTCCGGTCGGCCACTGTTGAGCGCTTCGACAAAGACCGTGCCGTCGCGCTCGGCCCAGTCGGCGATCTCGAACCGGAACTCGGGCACGCCGGCCAGGTAGCTCGTCATGTACGCCCGGACTTGGCTTCGGAGCAGGGGAGTGGTCATCCCGGGGTGGAGCACGGTCCCCTCGATCGGATCGAACAGATTCTCGTACTTGTCAGGATCCGGCGCGTCGCCGAAATCTGCGAAGTTCTCGAGGAAGCGGTTTACGTCGGTCATGACAACCCCAGCTCAGACATGGATCAAGGATGTCGCATCCTGGCTCTGATGTGCCAGTGTCGGTGTTGCTCTCGCGTTTGGTGTCGGCCACCGGTGCGATGATTCGGGCGTGAATTCCAAGTAGGCGCCACTCCGCCCGGCGGTGCATGCCGCGAACTCCCTGACCGCGCGATGGTGCAGTCGTCTGGGCGATGAGGACTACGTGCTGTCAGGCGCCGGATTGCGGCCGCTGCTGGCTCTCCTTGCTTCAGCGGCCGACGAACCGGCCCGCCGACGCTGCGCAGCAGGATGCATTCGAGATCATCAACCTCCTGCGCGGCGGTCTGTCGACGACCGCGGCGTTGGCGATCTGGACCCGCAAAGACGTTCCCCTGGAGGAAGATTGGGCTCCCCGCTACCTGATGATGTAATCGGACCTCTCACAGTTCAGGCGGCGCTGAACCGATGGGCCGACGAACAGACCGGCGGCCTCATCGACAAGTTTCCCTTCGACATCACCGACGAGACGCTGCTGGTGCTCGCCTCATGCGCTCACGGCGCGGGTGCGCTGGCGCACGCCGTTCGGTCTGCGTGGGGCCAGTCGTGGGGACTTATGCGAACACCTCGTTGCGTGTGACGGCGCGCAGCGCACCAGCATGCCGGTCGATCCAGCTGTCATGGTGACTCGGGCCGCTCGAGGTCGGCCCACTTCCGACGGCCGCTGCACCGGACATTCCTAAACCAAATCCGTTGAGAAACAATGCAAGTCGCGAGGCCACTCCAATCAAGAGTGTCGCTGCGGCTCCAGCCAAGTGGCCCACTAGCGTGCCAACCGGATTGTCTCCGAAGAGTGCGCCTATTCCTTGACCCACTGCGGTGCCGATCGCGGCTTGAAGGGCCGGTGCGCCGATCACGGCTTGAATCACCGTGCCGATCAGGTCGCTCGCGGGAGTTCCGCCCGCTAAATCGACAGCGAGGGTGCTGATCAGATTCTGGGCGGACGTGTTGCCGAGCAAGGAGTCCATCGCGGCCTTGGCCACCCTAGTTACCACCGGATTGACGCCAGAGTTGTCGCCCTTCGGCCCTGTCCCAGCGCCGCCAGCGGATCCACTGATGAAATTGGTGAGCGCTTCCTGGGCCACCGCGCTAACCACATGTTGCACGGCCGGGTCACTCAGGATCGTGGGCAACGCGGCGGAGGCGATGGCATCCAGTGCGGTCGTGACAGCGGGGTCGCCTTGTAGCGACTGCAGCGCCCCCTGCAGTGCGTCGGTCACAGTCGCCCCGGCCAGCAAGGCGGTGACGACCTGGCTGGCGGTATCCGACAGTGCAGCCGTGACTCCGGGATCGCCGAGAAAACCGGTCACCACCGAACCGGCTATTTCTGCCAGGCGGCCAGTAGCGGACGGATCGGCCAGCATGCTGACAATCGCGTCGCCGTACGTGGGCCCGAACAGTTCGCCGATGACCGTCCAGGCAGCCGGGTCAGCCGTCAACGCGGTGACCGCTGTCGTAACGGTCGCTCCCAGCGCCGAGACCAGATCGGAGTCGGTCAGCAGGGCATTAACCGCGCTCGCGGCGGTGGCAGCCACGGCCGAGGTGAACGTCGAATCAGCTTGCAGGCCTTGCCAAGCAGTTTCCAGCACCCCGGCTGGATCGGCTCCTGCCATCAGAGCCGTGGCGATCTGGCCGGCAGCACCGGCCAGTGTGGCGGTGATGCCGGGCTGGCCCAGGAAGTCGGTCAGCACCGAACCGGCAACACTGCCGATCCCCCCGCTGACCGCCGGGTTAGCCATCAAACTCACGACTGCATCACTGAGCGCGGTAGCGAGCCCGGCGGCGGGAGTACCCGTCAGTGCCGAGGTCACATAGCCGGCGACCTGCTGACCGACGAGCGTCTGGAGAGCCGAGTCGCTCACCAGGCCGGAGACCACCTCCGCGACGGTGATGCCCAAAGCGTGGACCAAACCCGCGTCGGTCAACCCTGCATTCAGCGCGGCATTGACGGCCGGACCCACGGCATCCCGGAAAGCCGGGTCGGCTTGCAGCGACCGCCAAGCAGCGTTCAGTGCGGCGGTGGGATCACCGCCGGCCACCACGGCGTGCAGCTGGTCGGCCACGTCGGCTACTGCTGCGACCACGCCTGGCTGGCCGAGGAGACCGGTCACCAGGGTGCCCGCGATGGAACCCAGGGCACCACCGACAGCCGGGTCAGCCAGCAAGCCCACCAGCGCATTGGAAGCCACCGCGGCGATTCCTGCCGCGGCCGCGTTGTTCCCCAGCGCTGACGCAATGGACCCGCCAAGCCCCTCACCGAGCGCTGCCCGCACTGCGGGGTCAGCCGCCAATCCCGTGATCACCGCGGTCGTTGCCTCACCCACTGCCTGCGCGAGACCAGGATCGGTCAACAGCGAATTCAACGAAAGGTTTTGAAAAAGAGAGTTGGCGGCCAACGATTGAAGCCCGCTCTGCAGTGCGGAGGCCCCATTCCCGCCGCCCGCAACTGTGATGACGAACTGCTTGGCCGCTCCGAGAAGGGCCGTGATGACTTCGGGGTGGCCCACGAGGTCCGTCAGCGCCGAACCGGCTGCCGCTGAAGGTGCCGGCTCTTCGGTGGTCAGGGACGCCGCCGGGGCGACCGTGATCGTGGTGTTCGAAATTCCACGGCGGCTAACCCCCAACGCTGCCCACGCAAGTGGTGCTGCGATGGGTGCGAGGGGATCGCTACCCCCGCCCTGCCAAGCGAGCGGATTGCTGCCCAACCCCGACAGCTCCCCTTGTGGCGTGGCAGCCGTCATCACGGGCGTCGCCAGAGACCCGTTGTCAGCCGAAGGAATCCCCACCGAATCCTCGCTGGCCGCAGCGGAATTGGTAGATGTGCCCGCCGTGTTGATATCGGGGCCGGGAGTCGTTGAGCTCAGGGCATTGCCGTGCCGCGAAGGTACGGCAATGGCCCCGCTACCCAGGTTCGCCGAACTACGCAAAGCCCGTCCGTTGGCGGATGGAGTCGGCGGTCTGGTCGAGGTGTGACCCGGATGAGTATCTCCGCGGACAGTCCGTGACTGCCGAGCCGCCGCTGCAGGAGCGGAATCCGTCGTCCGCGCTGAGACGGTCGAATCCCCCGCCGCACCAGTGTCCGCCCCCGCCACGGCCGGCAGAGTGGTGATGACCGCGCCCACGCCCAAGAACACCGCCAAGGCCCCCACCCGGCCCACGTAACGGGCCGGGTTCGACCAGCCGTCACCGGAATCCTGCCGGCCACGAACCTTCTGTCCATCTCGCATGAGCACACCCCGACCTGACGCAGCAAATTACGTAGATATGGTTTAGCACGTCCACACGTGATCGGTGCCGTCGGTCGGCCACCGACGCTATGGCGGCAGCCGCTGATCCGCTGCGGCCAGCTAAGTCAGCCCGGCACGTAGGGTTGCCGTCCACGCTCGAATGATCCCGAATCTCACCAAATATCCGGCACACACACCGAGCAAGGCGAACTTGGTCACCGCGGCGTTCCTCGCCCGGACCGCATTCCGGTCCACGTCCTGATGGTTATAGGACGCACAGCAACGAAACGCCTTCGACGGCGTCGCTGGCCACCGCCGCGGCTACAAGACTCGACACCGCCCGTGGGTGACCATTGCGTTGGGCAGTGCGGTCAAGCAGCAGCCCAGTCAGAACTCCGTAGTTCAGCATGTAGCCGAAGTCGAGCAACAGCGACCAGCGCGCAGCACGACGTCCGTCTTCGCCCCATCGCTCCATGATCGCTTCGGCGGCCTCGCCGCTCCCGGCCAACTCGAAGGGGATGATCCCGGGACCGCCGGTTCTGTGCATTTTTCGTTCAAGCAGAACCATCACCGCCGCGTAACCCGCATAGGACGCGGTCCACAGCGGTATCGATTGAATGGCTCGACGAACGCTACTGGCCATGACCATCTAAGTTGGCACACTGCGACGAGCGCGGCAAGGTCACTTGCCGAATCGCCAACTCCAATCAGGTCTGAACGTGTAGTCGTTCGCCGTGGGCCCCGAAGATCGCGATGGCCTCGACCGGTCCATCCGTCGCCCCGAACCAATGCGGCGTCCATGTCGAGAACTCCACCGCCTCTCCGGGTTTGATGGCGAAGTCCCGGTCGCCGAGTATCAGGCGCAGCTGGCCGGAGAGCACGTAGAGCCACTCCTGACCGTCGTGCACGGGCAGTTCGTCAGGAGGCGTTCGGCGGCGAGCGCTGACCCGGATCTTGAACGCGTGCATGCCACCTGCGGGTCCGCCGCGCGTCAACGGCCAGTAAGTGACGCCGTGGACGGTGTGCGAACTTCCGCGCACGCGGGGGTCCTCGGCCTCCGGGGCGCGCAGGAGTTCGTCCGTGCTGACTGACAGCGCCGATGCGAGTCGCGGCAAATGATCGAGTGCGAGACGCCGCTTGCCCGATTCCAGCCTGCTCAATGTCGACACGTCGATGTCGGCGCGGGTGGCGACGTCCTCGAGGGTCAACCCGCGCTGGGTGCGCAACTCCCGCAGCCGGCGCCGCACGCGGAGGTCGACGTCATCTGCTCTATCGGGACTTGCCTGCATGGCAAATCAGGTTGGCATACTGCGACGAGCGCGGCAAGCTAGGCGCCATGAGTCACGACGACGACGCGAAGACATACTGGGAAGAGCATTACGGCGCGCGCGAACGCATCTGGAGTGGCCGGGTCAACGTCCAGCTCGCCGCCATCGTCGGCGGTATTCCTGCCGGCCGAGTGCTGGACCTCGGCTGCGGCGAGGGTGGCGACGCCGTCTGGCTAGCCGAGCGCGGCTGGAACGTCGTCGCAATCGACGTGTCCGACACCGCGCTGGCCCGCGCCGCCAAGGAGGCAGAGACTCGAGGCGTGCTGGACCGCATCGACTTTCAGCAACATGACTTATCCGACAGCTTCCCCGACGGGACGTACGACCTGGTCTCGGCTCAGTTCCTGCACTCCACCGTGCGACTGGAACGCCCGGCCATTCTTTGCAAGGCTGCTGCGGCCGTGGCGCCCGGCGGGCTGTTGGTCATCGTGGACCACGCCGCACCCCCGCCGAACTCCACGAAGGTCCCGCATGACCACCCGTTCCCGAGCGCCGAGGAAGTGCTCGCCCAGCTGAATCTGCCTGCCGCGGAATGGGACCGGGAGCGGGTAGAGGTCGTTAAGCGCGACGGCGTCGATCCCGACGGTCAGCCCTTCACCTGGCGGGACAATCTGATGGTGCTGCGTCGCCGCGGCTGACACGACGGCCGGAATGTCGGTGCCCCTTGATACCTTGCGGGTCTAGGGGATGAGAGCGACATGACCGAAAGTAATACGTATGGTTGGGATTTCCCCAACCTTGCCTATCTCTGGGACTACAAGACCCGGGCGATCATTGCCGGAGCCGACAGGCTTGAGGCTCTCTCTGATGCCGATCGAGAACTCTCCCTAACGGCGTTGAGCGAACGGGTGCGTGTCCTGACGAGCGGCCTGGACGACGACTGGCTCGTGGCAAGCGCCTTCTTCATGATCGAGGATCTGTACAAGTCGTACTTCCGTCAATCCCGTTGGACGCCTGGAGTTCGTGACTACATTGCCGCCACGGCAGGCGTGTTCATGGAGGTACTAGCTCAACGTGGATTCGTGCTGCACTACGTCGTCGACAACGTGCAGTCCGAAGCGAACCTCGATGAGATGCTCACCTTTGTGCCCCTGGTCTTCCAGGCCGCCGGGATCCTCGTGGTCGGGCCCCAGCTGATGGCTCTGGAATTCATGCAACAAGAACACGGCGAGCCCAGGGATGTAGACGCGATTCCGTTGTACCGCAATCAAGGTCACAGCATTGCCAACTGGGTGATCGCGCGTCTCCACGAAGACCGGCGGTCGTCGGTGTACCTGAACGTGGACTTGGACGACGACAACCCTGCGCTGTCTCTCGACGTGGCGTTGTCGCAGAGCAACGCCCCCAAGACCATCGTGGTCTTTCGGGACCAGGCTCCGGTCGACGGGTCTATCGCGGGAATCGCCCTGCCGCCTGGGGTGACGCTCCCGAATTCGGCATCTGACTAGACGTCCAGGAAGCGAACGTCTCGTGCGTTGCGGGCGATGAAACTGCGTCGGGCATCGACGTCTTCGCCCATCAAGATCGAGAAGAGTTCGTCGGCCGCGGCCGCGTCGCTGATGGTGATTGCCCTAAGCACGCGTACCGCTGGATCCATGGTTGTCTCCCACAATTCCGTCGCGTTCATCTCGCCCAGTCCCTTGTACCGCTGAATCCCGTCGTCGGCATTGATCTTCTTTCCAGCCGCGCGGCCGGCCTCGAGCAATCCGTCGCGTTCTCGGTCGGAGTACGCGAATTCCGCTGCGCTCCTTTGCCATTTCAGTTTGTACAGTGGCGGCTGCGCGAGGAACACATGACCGTTCTCAATCAGCGGCCGCATGAAACGGAACAGTAGAGTCAGCAGCAGGGTCGAAATGTGCTGCCCGTCGACGTCGGCGTCGGCCATCAAGACGACCTTGTGGTACCGCAGCTTCGCGAGGTCGAACTCGTCGTGAATGCCGGTGCCCAACGCGGTGATGATCGCCTGGACTTCGGCGTTCTTCAGCACACGGTCGATGCGGGTCTTCTCAACGTTGATGATCTTGCCGCGCAGGGGCAGGATCGCTTGGAACATCGAGTCACGTCCGCTCTTCGCAGAGCCACCGGCTGAATCGCCCTCCACCACATACAGTTCTGAAATTCGTGGATCGGTCGAGCGGCAGTCGGCGAGCTTGCCGGGCAGGCCGCCGAGGTCCCCCGCGCTCTTGCGGCTCTTTTTCAGGACTGCGTGCGCGGCCAGCCGGGCCCGTGCCGACGACACCGCCTTCGCGACAATCGCTTTGGCGTCAGCCGGATTAGCATCGAGCCAAAAGGCGAGCTGCTCGTTGCAGACCTTCTGAACAACGGATCTCACTGCGGTGTTGCCCAATTTGGTCTTTGTCTGGCCTTCGAACTGGGGCTCACCAAGCTTGACCGAGACAATCGCGGCCAAGCCTTCACGGATATCCTCGCCCACGAGGTTGGCTTCCTTCGGCTTCAGCAGCTTCTGATCCCGCGCGTAGGTATTGACCACCTTGGTCAATGCGCTGCGGAAGCCTTCCTCGTGAGTTCCCCCCTCGACGGTGTTGATGGTGTTGGCGAAGGTGTGAACGGACTCGGTGTAGCCGGCGTTCCACTGCATCGCCACCGCGACTTCTCCCGCGTTCTCGTGGCCCGCGGCGGTGCCGGAGAAGGCGACGATGCTGGTGTGGATCGGCTTCGTCTCCTTGGTGGAGTTGATGTGCTTGATGTAGTCCGTAAGGCCGTCGGGATAGTAAAAAGTCCGGGTCTCGCCCGCAGCAACCCGCTCGTCGGCGAGGGTGATGGTCAGTCCTTGGTTGAGGAACGCCATCTCCCGCAGTCGGCTACCGATGGTCTCGAAGTTGTACTCGGTGGTCTCAAAGATGTTGGGGTCAGCCCAGAATCGGACGACGGTCCCAGTCCTCCGGGTTGAACCGCCCCGCTTCAATGTGCCGGGGACTGTGTGGTCGTAGCGCTGAGACCACTCGTACCCGTCCCGGGCGATATCGACCTCGACACGTGTGGAAAGTGCGTTCACCACAGAGATCCCGACTCCGTGTAGACCGCCGGCCACCTTGTAGGCGCCCTGGCCGAATTTGCCTCCGGCATGTAGCTCGGTCAGGACCACGTCGACCGTAGGCTTGCCGGACTCATGCATTTCCACCGGAATGCCGCGGCCGTCGTCGGACACCGCGACCCCGCCGTCTTGCAGCAGCTTGACGTCGATCGCAGTCGCGTGGCCGGCCATCGCCTCGTCGACCGCGTTGTCGACGACCTCCCAGACAAGATGGTGCAGACCCCGCTCGCCGGTCGACCCGATATACATGCCGGGCCGCTTGCGGACTGCCTCGAGACCCTTGAGAATCGTGATGGACGACGCACCGTATGCGTCTTCGGATGTCTTCTTTTGCGCAGCAGCCATCGTCGGATCTGTCTCCTCGGGATTCGCAGGCACCGGCAGGGTCATTACCGGAAGGGCATACCCCATTCTACCTGTTTAGATAGTGCTGACTACTATCTGAGATAGCTATTTAGATACCCTGAAGGGATCTCTAGCGGGCCAGCGAGGCGCCCATAGGGTGAAAATGACCAAAATGACTAAAAGTAGCTTAGAGCGGCAATTAGAAGGGTTTGGCGGCTCGCATCACCGCGTCCCGATCAACTCCCGCAGCTGCTGAACCACGCCATCGAGCTCGCTGACCATCCAACTGTCGCTTCTCTTCTTGAACACGCCCAACAGCGACTCGTAGTACCAGAGGTGTTGGTGTGGATCGTTCTGGCTGAACCGATCCCAGAATGGCGACCCGTGCCTGCGCAGGTCGCGCAGGATCGCTCGTGCGTTGTCGACCTTGTCGGCAAGCGAGACCAGGATCGTCGCGTCCGACGCCTCGGCAAGATGGTCGATGTAGCGCTGCTTGCGCTCGCGCCAGGGCGGCTTCGGGGTTTCGAATGTGTCGCTGCACTCCGCCACGATCTTGGCGACGTCCGGCCCGAAGCGGTCCTCGATCTTCGCGAGTGTCTCGTGGCCACCCTGATCTTCGGCGGCGTCGTGAAGGAGCGCGGCGATCGCCTGAGTCTCGGTGCCGCCGGCCTCGACGACCAGACCCGCGACCGAGAGCAGGTGCCCGATGTAGGGGATGTTCCCGCCGCCCTTGCGCACCTGCAGGTTGTGAACATCATGTGCGAACGTGAGCGCCTCCGCGAAGCGCTCTGTCGGTAGTGGATTGGTTGTTTCGGCCATACCTGTTCTCCTATCTAGGGTTTGCAGACTTTCTCAAGATTTCGAATGTGAATCCTGTGCGACGTCCGTCGGCGTGTCGTCGCGCAGGATTCACACTCGGCGCCGTGGATGCGCGGTCGGTTGTAACCTGAACCTGCTTCATGAGATGCCGTCGCCAAGCTCCGACTGGGCGGCACGCCAACCCCACGCTCGTGGGTGGCTCGGATGACGAAGTGGCTGGCGCTAACTGGCGTCGGCAAGAGCGCCTCCCGCGGTGGAGGCCCTAGCGGCCCGACACCGAAGAAGCGAACCGTTGAGCATCCTTCCTGGCAGTGCCCACGGTGCGGCGGGGTCATGTACTACATCGGGTCGATGTCGCACGCTAATCGCTGCTGGTTGGGGTGGGAGCGCTGGCGGGAGGATCTGCGGAGAGTGACGGACTAGGTGCGGTCGAACAGTGACTAGTCACCCACAAGAGCGCTACCCCAGCGGTCGACGATCGCCTGGACCGCAGGGCTCACCGCGCCGTAGCTCATGATGCGGATGTCCAGTCCCGCGAACTCGACGACCCGGAGGGCGCGATCGATGGCGTCGTTGATCCAGTCATCGTCGTTGCCAAAGGCTCCGCCACCAAGCCGAGTCAGCAGCACCTTGTTCGAGCCACCATTGCCCGCCTTCTCGGCCGCGGCCAGGAGTGTCGCCTCATAGGCTGCCTCCAAGACCAACCGGGCAAAGGGCTCCCAGTCGCGACTGTGCAGGCGCGAATAGCGGACCGGAAGCGCTGAACAGTAGGCCTGTGAGACAAGCCGGCGCTCGCCGCCGTCAACATCAGTGACTTCGACGTCGGTGTGCAGACCAATGGCCAAGTGCCCGCGTAGCTCATCGAGAACGTCCTCGGACGATTCTTCCAGCAGGTACGCGATCATCGTGAGCCCGTCCCGGGTGCACAGCGCGTACCCGTTCTGCATCTGCCAGAGCTCGCTGACCGGCTGACGGAGCAGTTCAGATAACGCAGATCCGAGACCTGCCAGAGCATTCAGTTGACGGTCTCTGGTCTGACCGATCCCACCGCCGACGGGCACGAAATAGTTGCGATAGATCGTCCCTGCGCCGGCTGCCATCGCGCACACCGGCCCCTGGGTGTGGTCGTATGCGTAGCCGGCTACCCCCTGCTCGGGAGTGACATGTTCGGAGACCATCTCCAGCAGGTTGAACTGCGAGGCGACCTGGAACAGAGCACCTTCGTATGCGGGATCTGAGTGAAGCGCGCGGACGTCGCCGACGAGAACTTCGACCGAACTGCGTTGCCCCCGAGCGGTATCCACTCGCGCGCGAAGCTCCGCCAGCGTCGGCAACGTAAGTTCCCCGATGCCATACCGTCGGCCGTTGACCGCGGACACGAGTTCATCGCCCTCGATGAGCAACCGGCTCTGAGTGGCTTCGTAGCCGTCCTCGGGGAATCCAGTGAGACGCTCAAACCAATCACCCATTCGTCATTTCCCCCTGCCGGGCTGCGCGCCGTCGCAGTACCTCGTGCTGAACCGCGGTCTCGGGAACCGGTTCGTGCACCTTCTTGGTTCCCCGCCGCAGCTCATGTAGGCGTTGCAGCGTCTCCGCGTAGTCAAGATCCTCGTGCTCGATCAGCCAGGCTCCAACAACAGTTCCGGTGCGGCCCTTGCCGCCCCAGCAGTGGACGTAGACGACCTTGCCCGCGTCTAGTTCGCTTCGAATGTGACTGAGGATCTCGTCATACCCCGCATCGTCGATGACATTGTTGTCGGGGATCTCGAAGCGCGCATGTGTGACTCCGGCGCTCAAGAGATCGTCGTAGGGAGTCAAAGGCTCTCCACTCCAAGTCGATTCGCCGGCCTCGGTCAAATTCACGAAGGAGTTGACGCCAGCGTCGAGAAGCGCCTGCCGCTTGCGAACGGATTTCTCCGGATCTACCGACCCCGGATACTCGCCGGCGAGCAAGCGACCCGGTATCACCCACCAGCCGTGGATGAGTTGGTCGTGGGGCCAGGTCATGGTCGTCCCCTTCATCGAGCTCGTCGCAATTCGGCCAGCACTTCCTTGACCTCCTGGTCGCTAAAAATGCCGCGCCGATAGCACGACCAAGCCATGTCCTGCACCACCGCCACACTGAAGCGACGTAGCCGCCGCGTACCGATCCGGATCGGCTCGATGACCGAACCGTCTGGGTACGTGAAGATCTCATCGCACAGGGCCTGGTACACCCACTTGTCTCTCTTGCCAAAGAGCCTCGCGACCTCGGCCCTGCTGAAGAACTTCTCGCTCTTCGACTGGACGGCCGAGTCGGCCGGGTGCTCGGCGAGGGCACGTTCGATCTGCGCGCTCAGCGCTTCTGCGCCAGCGGTCGCCAACGCCGCGTGGTCGAGCGCGTCGACGGCTCGCACCTCTCTACGCAGAGCGAAATCGATCTCGTTGAACCCACCGTCCTCCGGGCATGGCTCCAATTCGCGGCCTATCCGCACGTTGAGTCCGTGCCGCTGCAGGACAAGAATCAGCCGGCGAAGATGCTGTTCACGGCCGAGATCCTGGTGCGGGAAGGGAACCCAGACGTCAGTCCGGGTGCTGATAGCCCGGCCTATTGCCGCAACCACGACCTCGACCTCGACCAGGTCGTCGTGCGACGCCGGCTCGCCCGCGTCGAAGGCAAAGGTCTCGGCGATCACCGCGCCCTGGTCAGTCGCGGCCTCCACAAGCGGCTCACGACGCCCAGTGGTGTCGCGATCCCCCAGAACGATGACTCCGTAACTGGTGTTGATGGACTGAGTCATGCCACCGCCCCTTTCTCGGTCAGATATTGAGTATATCAGCTCAAAATCGTAGTTAGAGCAATCACACTCAAAATGCTAGGTTCTAAACCCATGGGCGACAGATCAATACCGGTACCCACAGATGCAACGGTATCGAAGACCACCGACAAGTCGTGCTACGAATACCCGCGGCCCGCGGTTGCTGTGGATACCGCGCTGCTGACACTGGATCCGGGGCGAGGGCTCGTGGTTCTGGAGATCTCGCGCGAAGGGACTGACAAGTGGGCTCTTCCAGGCACCTTCGTGCACGAGCGCGAGACGCTAGCCGAAGCCGTCGAACGGTCATTGCGCGACAAGGTTGGCGTGCGGGGCATCAGGCCCCGTCAACTGCACGTGTTCGACGACCCTGATCGCGACGACCGCGACTGGATCATGTCGGTCGCACACGTGGCCGTGGTGCGGCATGATCAGCTGGAGTCCTTGCGCTCGCCGTCGGCTGCTGACATACGTCTGGTGTCGGTCGACCGGCCCGGGGAGTTGGTCTGGGATCACTCCGAGATCGTTCGCCTTGCCAAGCAACACATCCGGCTGCGCTACTCGGACAAGCCGGATCCCGACCGACTCCTGGGGAGCAGCTTCACCCTGCGCGAGCTGCAACTGATCCACGAGGGCGTCGCCGGTAAGAAGCTGATGCGTGACACGTTCCGCCGCAACATGAAAGAGCAGCTGACAGGAACCGACAACACCAACGAACACGCCGGGACCAGGGGCCGGCCGGCGAAGATCTTTCGTCGCAATCCCTCACGCTAGCAACTGATGCGACGTGTCGGGGTTCGGTTGTAATCTGGAAATTGCTTCACGAGATGCCGTCGCCAAGCTCCGACTGGACGGCACGCCAACCCCACGCTCGTGGGTGGCTCGGATGACGAAGC
Organism: Mycobacterium sp.; assembly: GCA_965279745.1. Classification (GTDB taxonomy): domain Bacteria; phylum Actinomycetota; class Actinomycetes; order Mycobacteriales; family Mycobacteriaceae; genus Mycobacterium. The sequence continues at coordinate 2,447,695 of OZ257262.1, read as the reverse complement.
GGCTGGCGCCAACCGGTGCCGGCAAGAGCGCCTCCTGCTGTGGAGGCCCGATCATTCGGGAGTGGTGCAATGACCATCAATCCAAGTTCCTGCGAGTTGTACCTTCCTGGCCACCAAACGCATTGGATACAGGCCAACAAGTCGAACGAGAATGACCAACCGCGTGTCATGGTGACAGTGGTTGCCGTTCATGACGATGGAATATTCGAAATCGAAGGCGCCGAAGTGAGGTTGACGCTGTGGCATCACGATCCAGTCCGACTTCGGAAGGCGTTGCTCCCCGACGGACGTGCCGAGTGGTTGCCGCGCTATCACGTGTTGCATCCGATCGTGAGCGGTCGTTTCAACGTGGCGAGCCCGGCAGAGCGAGAGCTGTGCAGGGCTCGTGGCTGAATGAAGCGCCTATAACGGCGTGCTATTTCCACCCGGTGGACGAGTCACGCCGTGGATCAAGTTCAAGATCGCGACCAGTGGGGCAAATATTGCAGGCCGATTGTGGGACGAGCGGCAAGAGTTACGTCGCGCGTACGAGGCGTTGCACGGCACGAATGCCAGGCGGTGGCCAGCGCGCCATCCTGGCGTTGTCCTCCGAAGCGTGCAATGGATAGCGCATCCGGCATGCCTCGGCTGCTTGTGGCTACCCCCCGGTGTATCAATGCACGATTCCCCGTGGCGTGAGGTTGCCGCAGAACAAGCGCTCCTGCACCAAGTGTCGACCGGCAACCACTACTAGTGCGACACGACGATGGTTGCCCGCGAGATTCGCACCAGGGCTGTGCTTTTGCGGAATTCACAACCATGGTGTCGATTTCGCGTAGTCGTGACAGGAGGAGTGATCCCGTTAATGTGATGACGGACGGCGACCGCGAGTGGCAAGCCTATGTAGCGCGCTGGCAGCACCTGAAGCCAAGTCGCTCTCCAGTGATGCTTCGCCTGCCGAGTCCACCGCCGGTGGAAACCCCACTGATACCGCGCCGAGTCGGAACGCCAGCACCACTGAGCGTCGATCAGAGGTACGCCGCCGGTCGAATTCGGCAGTGCCACAGGGAAGGGAATTGATGTGGCCTATTAACGCGGATTCGTCGTGCCGTCGAACAGGAACTGCATCATCCTGCCCGACACGCAACCCGCCTCTTGTGACACACCTCAGGCCTAAGCACAATGGACCACCATGAGCCCCGAAAGCTACGCAGTCACCCGCACCATCCCCGCAAGCCCGGAAGCGATATTCGCCGTTTTGGCCGACCCCGCCCAACACCAGAACACTGAGCCCGGCGACTGGGTTCGCGATGCCGTGGACACCGTGCCGCTCACCGGCGCTGGTCAGATCTTCGCGATCAACATGTTCCTCACGCAGGCTGGCGGCGACTACGTCATGCACAACCTGGTGAACGTGTTCGACCAAGACCGAGCCATCGGCTGGGTTCCAGGCCAGCAGGATGCCGAGGGGAACTACCGTCCTGGGGGTTGGTCGTGGCGCTACGACCTGGCACCGAACGGCGACGGCACTGACGTCACGCTGACATATGACTGGACCGACACCCCGCAGGAATTTCGCGACCAGATAGGTCGGATGCCCCCGTTCCCGCCGGAGTACCTCGAGGCGTCGCTCGCGGCGCTTGAGCAAGCGGTCGCGAGCGGCTAGATGGGCGACGTCGCAGACCGGCTCGCCAGCCCGGCGGAATCGCTGTCCGCCGACTACGACATCGTGATCGTGGGCTCCGGCTATGGCGGAGCGATCACGGCCGCGCGGTTGGGCATCGCCAACGCAACCGCCGGTAAAGGGCTAGCCATCGCCGTTCTCGAACGCGGCGATGAACACCCCACCGGTACGTTTCCCGAAACGACGGAATCAACCGTGCGGCAGGTGTATTCGTCGCTGAATCCACTGGGATTCCTCCAGATCGACCGGAACGACAGTATCGATGTTCTTCGCGCCAACGGTCTCGGCGGCACGTCGCTCATCAACTTCAATGTCGCCTTCCGCCCGGACCGTGAGGTGTTCCTCCATTCCTGGCCAAAGCCGTTCCGGGACATGGCCGCCGACGGCAAGCTGGACGATTACTTCACACGCGCGGAGTCCATGCTCGGGGCGGTCCGATTCGCCGACGACGAGCCCCTGGCCCGGGTGGATGTCTTCAACAAGATCGCCGACAAGACCGGTGCCCAGGCGACAAATCTCAACATCACCGTCAGCACCGAGGATCGCGTCACACGCTATGGCGTGCAACGCAAACCGTGCCTGTTACACGGCGGCGACGGCACCGGGGACAACTCGTTCTCCAAGAACACGTTGATGACGAATTACCTGCCGATGGCGCACCACTTCGGCGTCGAGTTGCACCCATGCATCGAGGTCGACCGCATCCGCGAACTGCCCGACCAACGATGGCACATCTCCGCCGTCCGCAGAACGCGAGGCGAGACGACCCCGATCGAGATCACTGCGCGACGCGTGGTCCTCGCCGCCGGAGCGATGGGTACCAACGGCATCCTCCTACGGTCACGGGCCGACGGTCTCGACATCTCCAGGCGGCTGGGTAAGAACTTCAGTGGCAACGGCGACAGCTTCGCCATCGCTTACAACACCGATCACCGCACCGACACTCAGGCGTGGTCGACAACCGATACCCCACCGCGATCCGAGTTGAGGTGCGGACCCAGCATCAACATCGCGATGCGGTTCGGGGCCGACCAGGCGGACCTGCGCAAGCGGTTCACCGTCGAGGACCTATCGATACCGCGTGCACTCGTGGACGTCTTCCGCGTCGGGCTGATGGGTTTGGCCGGACTCAAGTATCCCGACACCAAGCCGGCGCGAATCAACCGATGGCGCAAGGATGTTCAGTGGAATACCGACGGCGCGATGAACCACTCACTCGGATTCCTGATCATGGTTCACGATAATTCCGACGGCGAATTGACCCTGAAGAAAGACGGGTCGGTCGGCATCGACTGGCCCGGTGCCCCGACTGAGCGCATGTACCGTGATGTCGACGATCTACTGAAGCCGGCGATCGAAGCCATCGGCGGGACGTACATCAAGAACCCGTGGTGGGCGAACACGATGTTCGGCAACCACCTGCTCACCGCACATCCGATCGGCGGGTGTGCAACAGCAGATAACGTCGACGGTGGCGTTGTTGACCACGCGGGCAAGGTTTTTCGCGCCGACGGGAGCGTCCACGACGGGCTGTACGTCGTCGACGGTTCAGTGCTTCCTCGCGCTATCGGCGTGAATCCACTGTTGACGATCTCGATGTTCGCCGAACGAGCGGCTGAACAGTTGCGCACAGAACTTGGACTTCCCGCCTACGACCCTGCCTTAGAGGCCGACGACTACGTCTGATGTAGAGAATCCCCGAAGTACTGTTCACGGTCGATCTGCGAGCCTGAGCGCATCGCATCGCGAAACAGATCGTTGGTGTAACCCAACTCGACCTCGTCGCCGTCGTTGAAGCGCCCGAAGACTCTGCTGGTGGCGTGCTCGTAGCGGAACTTGGCATCGTCAAATGGGTAGTCGATGTACACATCGCCGTCTTGAAACGCTTTCGCGGGCACCACACACGTCATTGTGCCGCGAAATCGCCACCATGGCTGTGCGCAAGCCCAGTTAACGACCGTGGCGTCGATCTGGTGAACGCTAGGCTTCGGACTGAAACAGATCGACTAACTGCGACAGCAGGGTCTCGGCGAGCCTGCCAGCAGTATCCGCGTCACGGGCGACGATCGCCTCGGCCAACTCGAGATGTGCGTCGCGGTCGATGAACATGTCGGCGTTGAGGCCTACGTAAAGATCGCGACCGATCTCGTCGGCCGCGCGGACGATGGTGTTCAACGCCAATCGGTAGGCGATGTTGCCGGACCCGATAACGATCGCGGTCCAGTACTCCAAGTCCGCGTCTCGGAAAGCGTTGAGATCCCCGGACTCCGGGTAAGCAGCAGCCGTGGCGGCGCCAGTCCAACACTCGGGTTTTGCCGCCCATGGCGAGTTCACGTTCGGAGGGCGCCGATCGCTCGGCGGGCCACCGGCCACTGAGGATTTCGTCGATCAGTCGGGCAAACACCGTCTGCGAGACCGTCCCACTCCGGGGGATCGCGGTCTGATTGACCTTCATCGCGACCCATCATCAGCTATCTAGCCCATCGTGGGCCAGCAGAATCACCAAACGCCATGGAAGCCAGCAACTGGTTGAACCAGATGTTAGCGTTGGCGCGGGTATGGACCGCGGTGTTGATACCGGCTGGCGTCGCTGGCTGGTCGAGGAGGAGGTCGTCGTGGCTGGTCAAGTTTGGAAGGGCCTCGGTGCCCACACGATGCGTTCACAGCTGATCGTCGGCACTGCCGCCCTCGTAGGCGCGAGCGCCATCGCCATGGGTGGGGTGACGGCCCCGAAGCCCGAATTGCCGTCACTTCAGGCTTCCGCTCTGGCGAATGTTCAGCTGGCGGCATTCGCCAGCCCGCTGCTCGAGATTTTCGACACCATCCAGAAGACGAACCTCTACCTCTTCTCGATCGCGGAGCCACCAACCACCACGTTCGACCGGGCCGGGCTCATTCCTGACTTCCTCGCGGCCGGCTTTCCAATCCTCACCCAGTACTTCCTCAACGCGCCCGACTACCTCAATCAGTCGGTCAACTATCTGTTCCAGGACTTTGGAAGTACTGGTCCTATCGGCCCGTATCCAGGTGCGCTGCGCGTCTTGACATGGGCGGCTGATGCGCTGCCCGCCAACATCGGTTACGCGGCACAGCAGGTCTTCTCTGGAAACCTTGTCGGGGCGCTGGACACACTGCAGTTCGCGATCGGTAATCCGGTCCAAGCTGCGCTGTATCAAACGTTGAATGCGGGTTTGTATGTGCTCGGCGGGGTGGCGGATCGCGCCGCCGCGGTTATGACCGAGATCGCCAGCTGGGTCCCGACGACCATCCGTAACATCGCCGACGACGTCACTGTCATCATGAACGCAGCGGCAAACGTCGTGAGGAATGTCGTGTACGGCATTCAGACGCTCAGCCTCGAAACGGTGTGGAATTCCCTTGTGGTGGGGCTGTTGGGTACCTCTCCCGATCCCAAATTCCCCACGATCCCAGACGCATTGATCAACCAGACAATCGGCGAAGGCGGACGGATTTATCAAGATCCAAGCCAGCCGTTCTACACCGAGGTGCCGAGCTTCCGGCAGAACCAAATTGAGCTGAGGGACGCGATCACCGACGCTCTGGCCACCGCTGTTCCCATCCCGGCAGACCCCCCCTACACGGTGTCCGGGTTGCCCTATCAATCGGAGATTCCGACGCCGTGGAACCCGACCCCTGGCCCGGTTCCGGTGGCCGCGGCGTCGGCGGCCGCGTCTGTTGCCCACGGTCCCGTTGCGGTCGGCGGCGAAACTGCAACCAGGACAACCCATTCAATTCGGGGCGGACGAAGTGTCTCCGGGGCAAATGCTGCCGCAGAGAAGCCGTCGAGGCATTCGGGCGCCCGTTCGGCATCCCGGTAGGCGCATTAGCCAGCTGCGGAGCTGCCTGGACGTAGTACCTGAAAGCCGAAGGGCACCTCCACGTCGGAGGAGTATCCAATGGGACGGCCTAGTCCGAGTTGAACGTTCAGCACCACATCGCCGCGACCGATAAGTCCGCGGGCACTGCGCACCGCGAGTTGCCAGACGTAATGCGGGTCGGAGGCCAACAGGCCATTGCCGACGACGATTGTCGCGTGGCGGGTATGCGAACCTTCAGCCATTGACCGGCCCTTCATCGAGCGCAACCTATTGAGGCTCCCACGAATACCCGCGCTCGCCGCTGGCCGTGATCGAGTTGATGCCGAAGCGATGGCCTACAGATCTGTGAGGTCATCGGGAACGTCGACGGCGTGTGTCTTGGAGGGCCTCAAGCGGCACGACGTCGAGGGTGCGCTCGTGGGTAGCGGCGAGAACGACTGGTGCGGCGCAGCCGTCGTGGTAGGCCAGTAGCCAATTGGACGCGGTGACGCACCATCGGTCCCCAGGGACCAGCCCAGGAAATCGGTATTCCGGCATCGGCGTGCCGAGATCGTTGCCGATGGATTTCTGATGCTCGAGGAACTCGGCGGTGACTACAGCGCAGATGGTGTGCAGCCCGTGATCCTCGGGCCCAGAGGTGCAGCAGCCGTCGCGGTAGAAGCCCGTCAGCGGATCTGTGCTGCAAGCATCCAGGGGTCCGCCGAGGACGTTGCGATCAGGCACCAACCCAGCCTATTGGTCCGCGGCCGGTTCACCGAACAGTGAAAGCGCCGCGTCGACGGCCTTCGCGGTGACGTCATGCAGCCCGGCCCCGCTTTCGATCGCCAATGCGGTCATTTCCCGGAGTCCGCCAATGAACATGACGGCGCGGTGCCGGGGCACGGGCAAGTATCCGGCGGCCCGCAAGGTTTCTGTATCGCTGAACGCCTGAATCAGCTTGATGTAGGCCTCGGTGACTTCCTGTTTGAGCTGCCGCGCCGCTGGCCCGAACGCGGGGGACTCCCGTATCCAGATCAGCATCAGCGGCGGTTGTGACTCGGCGTAGGCGATCCATGACTGCACGGCTTGGCGGATCTGGGTCTCCCACGGTGCACTCCGGTCCACGCCAGTGGAAATGGCCTGAATCGCTTCGCGATTGACTGCGGTCAACAAGGCGACCAGGCAGGCCTCGCGGTCGGCGAAGTGGTCGTAGAACGTCCGCCGTGATGTGTGTGCACCTTGCACGATGTCGGTCACTGTGGTCGCGGGGTATCCGACCTCAGCGATCGATGCCGCCAACGAGTCCAAGAGCCGCTGACGTGGGGAGGCGTCGGTCATTGCCTCGATTGTCCCCCGATTGCGACCCGTTGAACAAGCGCTTGTGGCCAGTGCTCGGGTGCGCCGCCGGCCTTCACCGATGAGGAACGCATCGAGGCTGCCGGTGGCAGGTCCACGAGGCGCAAGAGGTGATGGCAGCATGTGGCCATGAGCCGCTATTCGGGCGCTGGCTTCGGTCGAGCTGCACAGGTATCGATGGTCGCCGCGGTACTCGTACTGGCGGCCGCAGGCTGTAGCACCGTGATCGAGGGCAAGCCGCTGCTGTCGGGGTCACCGATCGCCCCGGCCGCGCCGGTGAAGTGGGGGCCGTGCCACACCGCAAGCGGCGATGACACCGAGATCCCGCCGGAGGCGCAGTGCGGCAAGCTCACCGTCCCGGTCGACTACGCCAACCCCGATCAAGCGACAGCCGACCTGGCGCTGCTCCGGTTCCCGGCCACCGGCGACAAGATCGGCTCGCTGGTGGTCAACCCGGGAGGCCCAGGTGAATCGGGAATCGACGCAGCGGTGAGCGTGGTCGAGTCGCTGCCGCCGGACGTCCGCAAACGATTCGACCTGGTCGGGTTCGACCCGCGAGGCGTCGGGTCGTCGACGCCGGCGGTGTGGTGCAACACCGACGCGGAAACCGACGCGCTGCGAGCAGATCCCCAGGTCGACTTCAGCCCTGCCGGCGTGGCCCACATCGAGGGCACCGAGAAAGAATTCGCCCAGCGCTGCCTAGACAAGATGGGCAAGGATTTCCTGGCCAATGTGGGGACGGTGAACGTCGCACGAGATCTCGACCGACTGCGCGAGGCGTTGGGCGATCAGAAATTAACGTATCTCGGATATTCGTACGGCACCCAGATCGGCTCGGCCTACGCCGAGGCGTACCCGGACAAGGTGCGGGCGATGATCCTCGACGGCGCCGTCGACCCGAAGGCCGATCCGATCCAGTCCAACATCGACCAGTCTGCTGCCTTCCAGAAGGCGTTCAACGACTACGCGGCGGAGTGCGCCAAAGACCACGACTGCCCGCTTGGTACCGACCCGGCCAAGGCGGTTGACGTCTACCACCACCTGGTGGGCCCGTTGGTCGCCAAGCCCGCCCCCACTGAGGATCCGCGCGGTCTGGGATACAGCGATGCGCTGACCGGCACGATCATGGCGATGTATTCGCCCAGCCTGTGGGAGCACTTGACCGACGGTCTGACCGAGCTGTCCGAGGGTCACGGCGACACCTTGTTGGAGCTGGCCGACTTGTACATGGGCCGCGATGAGAAAGGTCACTATACGAATGCCAACGACGCGCTGACGGCCATCAACTGTGTCGATGAACCGCCCATGACGGACCGGGCGAAGGCCATCGAGGAAGACCGCCGCGTGCGGGAGGTCGCGCCGTTCATGAGCTACGGGGAGTTCACCGGTGATGCACCCTTGGATACCTGCGCATTCTGGCCGGTGCCGAATACCAGTGCACCGCATACTGTTTCCGCGCCTGGACTGCCTCCGGTGCTGGTTGTCTCCACAATCAATGACCCAGCAACCCCGTACCAGGCCGGCGTCGAGTTGGCCAAGGAACTGGGTGGCGCACTGTTGACCTATGACGGCACTCAACACACCGTGGTATTCGAAGGCGTCGACTGCATCGACAAGTACGCGTCGGCGTATCTGATCAATCTCAAACTGCCGCCGCCAGATGCCAAATGCTGAACCCTGAGGCCCCGCGATTCGCCAACGAAACTGAACGCAAAGTCTGGCAACTGCTCACCGAACAACTCGGTGAGCACGACGTGGTGATCGCCGGCAAGCGCGTCACCGACCACCTCAAAGACCACGAGATTGACTTCGTCGTCGCTATCGAGGGTGCCGGCATCATTTGTGTCGAGGTGAAAGGCGGTGAGGTCTGGCACGACGGGTCGCAATGGTGGCAGCAGAGCCGCAACGGCCAACCCAAGCCCATCGAGCCGGTCCGTCAGGCGCGCGAAGCCTGCTATGCGCTAAGGGATTTCGTCGAGTCGGATCGTCGCTGGAGCCAGGGCCGGTTGCGGTGGGATCATGTGGTTGTTCTGCCGAACAGTCGGCTCTCCCAGGAATTCGCACTCTCCGAATGTCCGAGATGGAAAATCTTTGATCGCGACGAACTATCAACTGTCGCAGGGCGACTCAGGAATGTTCTCGTCCGGCAGGAGCTTGAGCGGCCATACCTGACCAGCCAGGGCATCGAGCAGCTCAACACTGCTCTGGACGGCCGGGGTCTACCTCAGCGAGATGTCGTCGCGCGGGCTCTGGAGAACGAGGACGCCGCTGACATCCTCACCGAACAACAGGCCGTCATTCTCGATGCGACCAAACTGCTCAATCGAGTCGAAGTGCGCGGAGGAGCGGGAAGCGGCAAGACCTTCATGGCAATGGAGCAGGCTCGCCGACTTGCCGCCGACGGCCAACGGGTAGCGCTGATTTGCTACTCGCACGGCTTGGCCTCCTATCTCAAACGCATCACCAAGACCTGGAAGCAACGGCAGCAACCCGGTTACGTCGGCGAATTCCACACTCTCGGCATCGAGTGGGGCGCACCGGCCGGCCCCGATGAAGCCGACCGCACTGAGGCGACGTCCAGATTCTTTGAGCACGAATTGCCCGCGCTGATGACCGAATTGGCGACCGACCTCACCGTCGGGCACCGGTTCGACTCCATCGTGATCGATGAAGCCCAAGACTTCGCCGACAGTTGGTGGGGTCCGATGCTATCCGCTTTACGCGACCCCGATGCCGGCGGTATCTACGTATTCAGCGATGAGGGTCAGCGTGTGTTCGACCGCCAGGGCACCCCACCGGTGCCCCTGGTGCCGCTGATTCTCGATCACAACATTCGCAATACGCGCCAGATTGCCAACGCTTTTCAGCCGCTCGTCGATCATCCGATGCGGTTTCTGGGGGGCGACGGCCCAGACGTTCAGTTCGTCGCGTGCAACACCAAAGATGCCCTGGACCACGGCGATGATGCGATCGAGGCTCTCATCGACGAAGGCTGGCGGCCGGAAGATGTGGCGTTGCTGACGACCGGGAGTCGCCACCCCGAGCAGGTCGCTCGCCAGGCGGAGGGTACCGAAAAGTATTGGGACAGCTTCTGGGACGCGGAGCAAGTCTTCTACGGCCATGTTCTTGGATTCAAGGGCCTTGAACGTCGCGCAATTGTCCTCGTCGTCAATGACATTGGAACGTACGCACGATCGCGGGAGCGCCTCTACGTCGGCTTGTCCCGGGCGCGCGATCAGTTGGTCGTCTGCGGCGACCCCGAGTTCATCGTCGAGGTGGGCGGACCCGACCTCGCGAGGCGTCTCGGGATCCCGCAAAAGTGACAAAAGAACTCTGATTTCGCGTCCACAGATAATCCCAAGCAGTTCGTCGTACTCTCCGAGTAACTACGAACCAGGGGGTCGCTTGGATCGCCTGGCTTTAGAGACACCTAACCCGGTTGGCTGGCTGTTTACCCGCCCCAACCGCAGAACACTGATCTGGATGGCCGGGATTCTCGCCGGCATTCCGCTCCTGGTGGGTCTGTTGCGCGTGGTGCTCCTGGCCGTCGGCCTGCGCGAGGGAGTGGTCTGGGTTCTCTCGACATTGGCGGGTGCCGTCGTTGTCGTGGCCGGCGCTTTCTATTTCGGTCAGCGCGAGCAGCGACTGCTGAGCGAGAGGGAACGAGATAGCATCCTGCGGGCCCACGAAGAGTTGCACTACCGGCTACTTGCCGACAACTCTGTCGACGTTGTCGCTCACCTGCGCGGTCGCGAGGTCGTGTGGATCTCGCGGTCGGTGAAGGAGTTGTTCGGTTGGCTACCAGAGCAGTTGACCGGTTCGGATTTCAGCGCGCATGTCCATCCCGATGACCTCGACACTGTGGCGACCACGCTGCAGCAGGTTGCTTCCGGAGAATCGACGCATGTGCGGGTCCGGACCGACACGTCCGGCGGCGACTATCGCTGGGTCGAGGTGCACGGGAAGCCTTACATTGACGCCAACGGCGATACCGATGGGATGATTTTCTCAACCCGCATAGTCGACGAGCAGGTTGAGGCGGAGCAACAACTCGAGGCGGCGAGAGACCGGTTTGAGGCGGTTGCCAAAAACGCGCCGTCGGCAATCTCGGTACTAGATCTTGAGCACCGCTACACCATGGTGAACGAAGCGTTCTGCCAGTTGTTCGGGCTGGAGGTTGTCGAGGATGTAGTCGGTCGAACCGAAGACGAGATCTTGTCAGCCGACGCTCTGGAACGTTCGCGGGTTGCTACCGCTCGACTCTTGGCGGGTGATGGTTTGGTCGAAGAAGAGTCGATAAACCTTGGGCACGAGAATATCTCGGTCATGACGCAGCGATTTTCGCTGCGCAATTCCGTTGGGGCCATTGCGGAGTTCGTGACCATTCGAACTGACATCACGCACCGCAAGAAGATTGAGCGGGAAAGTGCTGAACGGGCCCTGTGGGAAGAGCGGATCGGGGCCGCGATCGGTGACGGGCGGCTGTTGGTCTATGCGCAACCGATTGTGGATATCGCGACCAGAAAGATCGTCGAGGAGGAGCTGCTGGTACGGCTGAGTGTCGCGGGGACAGAAGAGATTCTGCCTCCATGCGACTTTCTTCCGCAGTGCGAGCAGCATGGGTTGATGCCAGTGATCGATCGATACATGGTGGCGCGGGCGATTGAATTGGCGCGCTACGGCCGCCGGATTTGTGTCAACATCACCGGGCAGACCATCGGGGACGCCACGGCGATGAGCGACATCCTGGAGTCGCTTACCGACGCCGGCCAAGGTGTCACGGACAAGATCGTGTTTGAGATCACCGAGACAACCGCGCTCGCTTCGCCTGCGATAGCCAAGACCTTCTCCCTGGGCATGCGCGAACTGGGCTGTCAGGTGGCGCTGGACGACTTTGGCACCGGCTATGGCGCGTTCACCGAGTTGCGGCATCTGGATCTGGATGCGTTGAAAATTGATCTGAGTTTTGTCCAGAACATGCTCCAAGATCGCGAGGATGAACGCGTCGTTAAGACCATTGTCTTCGTTGCGCGGGCATACGGCTTGGCCACCGTCGCCGAGGGAGTCGAGACAGAGGAGACGCTGGAGCGACTCGCTGAATTGGGTGTCGATCGTGCGCAGGGCTATCTGTTCAGCAAGCCGCAGCCGATCTCGGGTCCCCCCGCCGAAAGACCCTATCTGGAGGTCTCCAATTAACCGTAGCTTCTTAACCGTAGCTTCGGCCCAACTATTGCCCCAGCCAAACCACGAGCTAGGAGGCGCTATGGAGCGACCTGTGACTGTGGTGAATGAATTCGAGCGGCTCGCCGCCCTAAGGAGTTACGAGATCCTCGACACGACCGCAGATGCGCGCTTCGACGCGCTCACCAAGCTCACGGCAATTACCCTGGGCGTGCCCACCGCGTTCATCTCGCTAGTCGATTCTGACCGGCACTGGATTTGGTCGCGGTATGGAATTGACGTCGCCGAGCTGCCCTCCAATCCACTTTTCGACCACACGGTGGCCGCGAACACATCGCTCATCGTTCCGGACACGTTGCAGGACTCACGTTTTGGTGACGACCCTCTTATTGCGGGCGGCCCAAAGGTGCGCTTCTATGCGGGCGTACCGCTGCGCAATCGTGAAGGCATGGTCATCGGAACCCTGTGCGCGATCGGTCATGAGCCGCGGCAGCTCACTGAGAATGAAGCCGTGACTCTGGTGCTTCTTGCCGATCAGATCGTCTCACTACTCGAATTGCTGCGCGACGCCCTGCGAACCACAGCTGTCCAGCAGCATCTCAATCAACTGATGGCCACCCTGGACAGCACCAAGGACGCCATCCTGATCTTCGATCCGACGACCTTGCGGTTCTCCTATGCAAATCAGGGCGCAGTAAAGCACTTCGGCTACACCGTCGACGAACTGATGCACATGACTCCGCTCGATCTGAAACCCGAGTCCGATGAGTCCCACTACCGGCGCACTCTTGACCCGCTCATTGCGGGCAAATCTAAGGTCGCCGCGTTCGAGACCTGGCACCGCCACAAGGACGGCCGTAAAATTCCGGTCGAAATAATCCTTCAGTACCTGGCTCCGTTGGGCGAAGAACCGCGCTTCATCAATATCGTGCGCGATATTTCCGAGCGGTACCGCGCCGACAAGATCAAGAACGAATTCGTTTCGACGGTGAGCCACGAACTCAGGACTCCGCTCACCTCCATTCGCGGTTCACTTGGCCTCGTCGCCAAAGGGATCACCGGACCTTTGCCGAAGCAGGCCGAGGAGTTCGTTGAGATCGCGTTGTCCAATTGCGAACGACTGGTTCGGCTGATCAATGACATCTTGGATATCGAGAAGATCTCTTCCGGAACAACGGAATTGAAATATCGCCTAGTCAGTCTCGTCGGCGCGATCAACAAAGCCGTGGAATCGAACGAGCCTTTTGTCCGCTCAGAAGGTGCCACCCTGTCGTTCGCCTTCACCGAAGACATGCAGGGCATTGAAGTTCTCGTCGATGAGGACCGACTGATCCAGGTGCTCGCCAATCTGATCTCCAATGCTGCCAAAGCTTCTCCCGTCGGCATGCCCGTGGAACTCTCGATCACGCTGACGGATTCGCGGGTGCGGGTCAAGGTGCGTGACCGTGGCCCCGGAATTCCGGACGTGTTCAAAGGTCGTCTCTTCGACCGATTTGCGCAGCTGGACTCATCCGATTCGCGAGGGAAGGGCGGAACCGGCCTCGGTTTGAGCATCTCCAAAACCCTCATCGAGTCCATGAGTGGCGACATCGGATTCGAGACGGCACCCGGCGAGGGGACCACGTTTTTCTTCGACCTTCCCTATCTGTGGGCCCCGGCTCGATTTGATGTCTCATCGAAAGGCGATGGGGCAGATCGCGTCTTGGTGTGCGAAGACGACCTCGATGCCGCCCAAGTGATCACGAAAACACTTGAGCAGGCAGGATGTTCGGTTCATGTGGCACCGACTTTGGAGCGGGCAAGAGAGATGCTCAGCCGGTTCCAGTACCGCATCGTGACGCTGGACCTCACGCTCGCCGATGGTGAGGCGGGTGTGCTGCTATCCGAGATTCGCCGGAATAGTGTCAACGCGCAGGTGCCGGTGGTGGTCATTTCGGGCGCCAATGCGGCGGAACGACGGGCGCTGCTGGGACCGGCTGGGGAATCGGTATCGGAATTCCTGCAGAAGCCCATCAACGAGGGACGCCTGTTGGAAGCCATTCGCGACCTCTGGGCTCACAAGGAGACAGTGCCGCGGGTGTTGCATGTCGAGGACGATGAGGATGTGCGCCGGATCGTGAGCCGCCTCTTGCCGCAGGACTGGGAAGTCGTGGGCGCTAAGACCGTCGCAGACGCGAAGGTCTGGCTTGATGAAGGCCCCTTCGATTTGGTCTTATTGGACCTCACACTCCCTGATGCCGGTGGCGAGACTCTCCTCGATCATGTTGGCAACGCCGAAGTCGTCGTCTTTTCTGTCAGCGATGCGTCGCCCAAGGTCTCTCGGCGGGTGTCGGAATCGCTTGTGAAGACGCGCGCGACCGAATTTCAGCTACGCGATGCCGTTGTGGCGCTGATGGCAAAACTGATGGCAAAGCGGAGGGATCCGTAGAGCCTTATGAGCACGATCCTTTTTCTCGAAATTGACGATGACTTCCGTTCGCTGGCCGCTGAGCTGTTGCGCGCCAACGAGCTTGAGGTGATTGAGGTCGACACGACGGTCACGGCCCACAGCGTCCTCGCGAGCACGGCCGTTGATCTTGTTGTTGTGAGTGACTTCTTGCCGGACGGGCATGGAACGAGCTTCATCGCTAAGTTGCGTGCCAGCAACAGCACGGTTCGCATCGTGTTCGTCTCGGCCTTGTGGCGCGATCTCCAGACTTACGAGCGCCTGGATACCTACGAGCGTCTTACTGCGGATTTCAGTGTCTCGTCGGTGATCTATCGGCCTGTCGCGGCAGACGACTTCGTCATTGACGTCCTGCGGATACTCGATGACCCAGGAATACGTGCTGGGACTGCCCGCTATCCCAGTGTGGTAGCCGAATTCGATCTCCTACAAAAGCAGTTCACGGCGAGACTTCCCCAAAAGTTGCGAGAGATCGAGGCAGCGGTTGCCCGAGCCAGGGCCGACCACTCGTGCATTCGCGAGGCGCGAGCTTTGACCCATCGACTGCGTGGCTCGGCGAGCTGTTATGGGTACCCGGAGTTGAGCGAAGTGATCGGGCGCGCAGAGGATCTGCTGGCACAGGTGCAGGCGCATCCGTCCTTCGCCGGCAACTACCTGTGGGATGAGATCAACAAGACGCTCCGCGATCCACATCTGCATGACGACCCGGAGGGAGGTCTGAGCACTCTTGCGGCTGTTGCCAGAAGTCGCAGGACGCTGCTCGTGGTCGATGAAGATCCGGACTTTCTGCAACTCGTCGCCAGGGTTGGCGGACGGCTTGTGCTTAATGTGATTACCGCGGAAACCGCACCCGAAGCTTTGCAGCTGGCGCGCACTACACCACTCATGGGTGTCGTTATCGACATCAAGCTACGCGACCAGCGCGCTTTCTCTTTGGCCCGAGCGATTCGTGCGACGGACACGAACTCCGACGTGCCGATTGTCTTTGCCTCTGCAGATCAGAGCATCTCGACTCGGTTTGCCGTCATTGAGGCGGGCGGGACGCACTTTCTTGAGAAGCCAACTTCAGAAGAGAACATCAATGCGCTCGCCCAGCATCTGGCAACGCAATCCGACACCGCTCCGGCTCGAGTCCTCATCGTTGATGATGATCCAGAAATAGCCGCTTACTTCGCTGTTCACCTGCGCGACGCAGGGATGTCGGTGGATTTGCTCACTTCCTCGGACGGGATAACCAGCAGCCTGGACGAGATGCGCGCCGAAGTCCTTTTGCTCGCCGGCAAACTTCCGGGAATCAGCGGGTTCGACGTGTGCCGCGCTCTGCGAATGTCAGCTCGTTTCGAGCTCCTCCCCATTCTGGTCGTTAGTGCCGAAACAGATGACCGCACAAGCGTTTTGGCGTCACACGCCGGTGTCTCTGACGTCATCGCAAGGCACGCTTCCCCTGAGGAGCTCGTGGCGCGCGTCAGGGTTCAGCTTGAGCACGCGCGCCTTCAACGCGAACGTGCCGACACCGACGCCCTTTCTGGGCTGCTCTCAAGGCGGGCATTCATCGAAGCGTTTCAGCGAGCCCTGGCAGTCGCGATGTCCAGTGTCAAGCCGGTGGCAATGGCGCTCATCGACCTTGATCTTTTCAAAGGGATCAATGACACCTACGGCCATCTGGTCGGAGACCGGGTGATTGCCGGCTTCGGCGAGCTACTGCGAGATAACTTTCAGCAGGGGGACATTCGTGGCCGATGGGGCGGCGAGGAGTTCATGCTGGTTTTCCCCGGGCAGGATGTCGAGTTTGCGGAGCGCGCGACGAAGCGACTCCTCAGTGAGTTCTCGGCGCTGCGCTTTTCAGCACCCGACGGCGGTTCCTTCGGTGCGACGTTCACCGCGGGCGTGGCTAGCTATCCGCGCGACGGAGCCTCATTTTCAGCGTTGGTGCATTGCGCCGACAAACGGCTCTACATGGGCAAGCAGGGCGGCCGAAACCGGATTGTGGCCTTTGGCGCGGCCGAGTCTTCACCACGGGATGCGATTACGGCGAAGGAGCGAAACATGAAGGTGCTCTTGATCGACGATGAGGAAGATATTCGCAAGGTGGGCAGACTCAGCCTCGAGGCCGTCGGCCGGTTCGAGACGTCGGTAGCCGCATCGGGACGAGAGGGCATCGACCTTGCCAGGGAAATTCGACCCGACTTCATCCTGATGGACATGATGATGCCCGGGATGGACGGACTGGCCGCTTTGGCCGAACTGAAGAGCACCCCGGACCTGAAAGACATCCCAGTAATCTTTTTGACAGCGAAGGTGCAACGCAGCGAGATGGCGTTCTACGTAAAAAAGGGCGCGATAGCTGTCATCCAGAAGCCGTTCGACCCGATGATGCTGCCAACTGAGATCAACCAGATACTGCGGACACACGGCGTCCTGGTGGACGGCTGATCGGTCTGTTGGCTTAGAACCAGCTGCAATCCAGCTTCATGAAGTAGGACACCGTTTTCGGGGCAAAACTCGTTCCGCCGAACCAGCTGCTGATCCTGACCGAGGTCCACACGTTCGGTGTCAGGCCTTCTGGAAGTGGTTTGTACACAGTCTTATCCGCGTAGGTCAGGGTGATGCCGTTGTAGTCCACGTTGAAGTTGAACTGCTCGCCAACTGGCACCGAAATGATCTCCGATGGCGTCGGCATGATTCGGGCCAGGTCTTTGTTGTAGTACGGCCCGATTTCGAACATCTGCGTCGTGAGGTTGTATCTCCAGGCCACCATGATCGCGTTGTTGTCCGGCTGCAGTGGCGTGAAAGTGATCCCGGTTAGTTTGTTCCAGTCGTACTGATCCTCATTGGTGAGGTCGTATTTCGAGTTCTCGGTGAAGGTGGCGTTGCCTGAGACGTGCTGGACGAACGGCAGCCATTGGCGGGGCAGGCTGAAATGAAACCCTTTGAAGATGACGATCGGCGTTCCGCGGCCGACAGATGAAGCAGTCGCGGCCCGAGCGTCGAGCGCTGGGGCGGGCTTCGACAAGGACTTTGGGGTTATGACCCCAGCTGCCATCGAACTGGCTGCCATCGAACTGGCTGCCTTAGAACTTGCCGCTTTGGAACTGACGGCTGCATCGCGATCGATGGACCGGTGAGCCGGGCGAGCCGCCGAACTGGTGTGCGCGGAGGATCCCGACGAATTGTCCGGGGCGGCTGATGCCGACGCCGCGCTGGCGATAGCGCAGCCGACACCGAGTGCGACGGCCAAGCCTGCAGCCCGTGCCAGCCACATTGCCTTTGCCATCATCGGAGCATATCGATTGGGCGACCCGTTTGTAGTGTTGCTTGGGGCGACCGGTGATCAGGTGAGCTCAATGACAGCTGCGAAGCCGTCAGCGTCTCCGGTGGTGTAGTCGCCTTCGTTGTAGGTGTTGTCCAGGTCCACTTGGCCGAGATCCGTTGCGCCCGTGTGGAGAACGAGTGCGTCTCGCAAGGCGTCGCGGGCCTCGTTGAACGACACGAAGACGTGAGTGAGTGTTCCCTCGTAGGTACCGAGTTGCTCACGGCTCAACGCGGCGATCCACATGTAGCCGCCCTCTTCCCGGGGGAAGGGACCGAAGATGCGACCGTGATTATTGGGGAGCAGAAAGAAGGCATCGGAGTAGCCCATGCTGACGCCCATGGGCTGCTGCTGGGAGTAGGTGATGTCGTTGATGATGCCCTGGTAGCCGGTGCTGTGGAAGATCACTCCCGGAAAGCCAGACATGATCATGGCTCGATTAAGCCGCTGCGCCGCTCTTCTGAGAGTGTCTGCATTGGGGTCGATGATGATGACGTTGATGCCCTCAAGCAGGGTTTTGCCCTCGTATTGATTGCCGATCCAGTCCGCGATCTCCCCATTGGGTTGGAGCATCCAGTTGCCGATGTCGCCGTACTGGGTGGGCGTCATGGCATCGGGGTCGGGGCCGCTGTCGGTGAGAGGCGCCACCTCATCGACGGGTGCGGCGTTGGGGCCGGCTTCGGGAACTGGCGGAGCTGAATAGCTAAATCTGTCAACCAGTTTCGGCCGTGCTCTGGCAGCGGTGGTACCACCCCTGGACGTGAGTGCCGGCACGATGCTCGGCCCATCGGAAATGCTGGTGCTAGATGGCTTCGCCGCCAACGCTGAGCGGGTGGGGACGGCTCTCCTAGCCGCGGCAACGGAGTTGGCCTTCACGCCCGGGCCCCGATGTTGTTGCGTGCTAGACGTATCCGAAGCTGAACCGGGTGAGTCGGCCTGGGCGGTGCCGCTGCCGACTGCGAGCGCCAACCCCACGCCAAGCGCACCCAAACCAACGGCGGCGGCTACGCCACCCGGTCGGCATGTTCGGTACGTCAGCATCGCGCCTCGATTCTGAACTTCACTGTTTTGGACTGGTCCGGGTGTTCGGGCATCACGCCGACGGCGTCTCCGCTGATGGTGTAGACGTCGTTGGCAAATGTGACGTCAGCATGCCCGATGCCTTCACCGGCGACCCCGTGAAATCCATCGAAGTTGTCGAGATTGACAGTCTTGATGACCGCTCGGTCCCCTTCGGTGTGCAGGATTGCCTGTATTGCAGCCGGACCGCTGGATGCTTTGACAGTCAGCCACCACTGGATCTGGGTGCACGTGATGTCGTGGGTGTTCTGAGTGACCGCGTCGACGGTGATCTTGGCGTTGGGAAGTTGCCGGGCCGCGCCGTCCGCTTGCCCGGAGCACCCAGAGCTGATGCCGGCGACGAGCACCGCTGCCACGATCGGTACGAACCGGCTGCGCATGCCGTAACGGTAGGGCTAAACCGCAGGCGGGTAGTGGTTTTAGCGAATGTCCTCCCGGCCCGCCTGCTCCCGCTGGGTATTCCGGCCGAATCGCGCTGGCCGTGATGTTGGCCACATCGTCGGTGGTGCAGTGATCCGTGACACCGCGTCACCGCAGGTGGAGCTGGTGTGCCTAGACACGATCGTGGCGTGTCCGGGCGCGTTGTCGCACCGTGGCGCGTGTTTGCCGGCCGCCGGGCGGGCGGGGCGTGCTTGATGTGACGTTCGGGCCGATTTGGCGACTATGATTTGGACGTCGTTGCGACTCGCGGCGACCCCCGTTAGCAACAATCGTCAAAGTGTTCTGGAGTGTATTTCGGTGACCTTCCCACGCAGTCTGAGAACGGCCAGCCTGGCCTTTGTCGTGGTGCTTTGTGGGGTCCTGGTCAGTGACGTCGCCGGATTGCCGGGCTGCGGTGAGGGCTGCAAGACGGCCACCGCATCCGCACAGGCACAGCTGCCGCCGGCTCCTCCGCAACCGCCGCTGGTCGGCGTTGCTCCGTCGAATGGCGCACAGGACATCAGCCCAACCAGTCGGGTGACTGCGACCGTGCTGGACGGCACCATCACCGATGTCTCCATGGTTGATGACTACGGCAAGGTCGTCGACGGCGCCGTGTCACCGGATCGCCGTTCGTGGCAGGCGACACAGCCGTTGCGCTACGGCCACGAATACGCGATGAAGGTCGTCAGCCGAGGCAACAGCGGTGTCCCGCTGGTGCGGACCAGCACCTTCCAGACCGCCACCCCGAAGCTCGTCACGCAGGTGTATCTGGAGACTCCCGGCGGACTGCCCATTCACGAAGATCTGCGGTACGGCGTCGGAACCATCGTGTCGGCCCGCTTCGATGAGCCCATCCCTGACAGGGCCGCCGCCGAGCGTCGCCTGTCCGTCACGACCAACCCCCCGGTCGCTGGCTCGTGGTACTGGGTAGACGACTACACCGCGCACTGGCGGCCGGAAAAGTACTACGCACCGGGTACCACTGTGACCGTTGCGACCAACATCTTCGGCGCCAAGCTTGGTGACGGCCTCTACGGGCTTGATGACGCTAAAGCGACCTTCACGATTGGTGACGCGCACGTTTCCATCGTCGACGACACCACCAAGGTGGTGAACGTCTTCAACAATGGCCAACTGGTGCGCGCTATGCCGACGTCAATGGGCCAGGGCGGCTACCAGACCATCGGCGGACGTAACTTCTCGTTCTGGACTCCACCCGGCGTTTACACGGTGATCGACAAGGCCGAGAAGGTCGTCATGGACTCATCGACGTACGGCCTACCGGTCGCCTCATCGATGGGTTACAAACTGACCATCCCGTACGCCACCAGGATCAGCACCGACGGGATCTACCTGCATCAGCTGAACGAGACCGTCTGGGCGCAGGGGAACACCAACCTCTCGCACGGGTGCCTGAACCTCAGCGGGGAGAACGCCCAGTGGTTCTACGGCTTCGCCCAGCCTGGCGACATCGTCGAGGTGCGTAAGACCGGCGGACCGCCACTACAACTGTGGCAGAACGGTGACTGGACGATCCCGTGGGGCGAGTGGATCAAGGGCAGCGCGCTGCCGCCGCCCCCGGCGCCTCCGGCCCAGCAGGCACGGCCGCCGGCTCCCTGACGCGTCATCGCACTGCGTAGATTGGTTCTGCGTGGACATCCTGCGCACACCTGAGACCCGCTTCGCGAAGCTTGCGGGCTACCCCTTTGAGCCGCACTATCTGGACGTCGCCGCGGGTGATGGCCAGCAGGTGCGCATGCATTACGTCGATGAGGGACCTCAGGACGGCCCGCCGGTTGTGCTGCTCCATGGCGAGCCGACGTGGAGTTACCTGTACCGCACCATGATTCCGCCGCTGGCGGCCGCCGGCTATCGGGTGCTGGCGCCGGACCTGATCGGCTTCGGTCGTTCGGACAAGCCCACTCGCCAGGAGGACTACACCTACCTGCGTCACGTGGAATGGGTGACGTCCTGGCTGACCACCCTCGATCTGAGCAACATCACCGTCGTCGTCCAGGACTGGGGCTCGCTGATCGGCCTGCGGGTTGCTGCCGAGCAGGACGACCGATTCGCAAAGTTGTTCATCGCCAACGGTTTCCTCCCGACTGCTGACCGACAGGCCCCGGCTGCCTTCCGTGTCTGGCGCGCATTCGCCAAGTACTCGCCTTGGCTGCCGTGCGGTGGGCTCGTGGAGTTGGGCACAGTCCGCTCGATCGGCACGGCGGCGCGGGCCGGCTATGACGCGCCCTTCCCAGACAAGAGCTACCAGGCAGGCGCACGTGCGTTCCCGCAATTGGTGCCCACATCGCCCGCAGACCCGGCAGTGCCGGCCAACCGTGCCGCGTGGGCGGCGCTGGGTCGTTGGGAGAAGCCGGCGCTATGCGTTTTCGGCGCGCGCGACCCGCTGCTCGGCAAGGCCGACAAGCCGCTGATCCGGCACATCCCCGGTGCGGCCGGGCAGCCGCATGCGCGGATCAACGCCAGTCACTTCATTCAGGAGGACGCTGGGCCCGAGCTGGCTCAGCGGTTGATCGACTGGGACCGCTAGAGCCCGAGCTCCTGGTGCATGTTGTCGACGCCGGCCTGGATGGCGTCGAGCGACTCTTGGCGTGCCCGCAACTTGCTTGCCAGGTGTGCGCCGGCGCTGAGGCCGGTGAATGCATGGGCAGCTTCCACAGCGCGCGTGAGCACCGCTTCCGGTGCCACGAGTTCGTCAACCCAGCCGCCCGCGAGTGCGGTGTCGCCGACGAATACACGGGCGAGCCCGACCGCTTGCTGGAAGGCCGAGCGGGTGAGACGCAGCTTCAGCACCTCTAGGGCCGACCAGGGCAGCACCATGCCGATGGCAACTTCGTTGGCCTGAAAGTTGTACGTAGGCGCGGCAATTCGATGGTCGGTGCTGCAGGCCAGGAAGGAACCCATCGCGATGGCGTGACCGGTGATGGCCGCGACCACCGGCGTGGGGAAGGACAACAGTCGGTGTGACAGGGAGAAGCCGTCCTTGAGCATGTCGATCGATGCCTGCGCATCGCCGGAGCGGAACACCTTGAGATCGAACCCGCCGCTGAATACCCGATCGTTGCCGGCGATCACGACTGCCTTGGCGCCGTCGCTCTGGGCGCGGTCGAGTGCGGCGTTGATCTCCGCGATCATGGCCGGACTCAGGACGTTGACCTTGCCGTCGTCCATCGATATGACAGCGATGGCATCCTCTTGCCCCTCTTGCCGATAGCTGACCGCACTCATGGCTACTCCTTCGCGTCTGTGATAGCTCAAGTGACCCTACGTCGGAAGGTTCAGCCGCCCATCAGCGCGCGCCACTGTTGCAGATTGGACGCCCGGTACACGTAGTTGCTGCGCTTGACCTCGGACAGGCTCGCGCTGGGCTCGGGGGAGTACCAGTGCCCCGGGAACACCGTCGGGTCGCCGGCCAGGGCGGCCAGTTGGTGCAGGCTGCGGTACATCTCGTCGACATTTCCGCCGGGGAAGTCGGTGCGCCCACAGCCGTCCAGGAACAAGGTGTCGCCGGCGACCAAGCGGCCGTCGAGCAGGAAGCATTGGCTGCCCGGAGTGTGGCCGGGAGTGTGCAGCAGTTCGATGTCGATATCGCCGACGCTGACCCTGTCGCCATGCTCGTGCGCAGTCAGATCACCTAGCGGAATGCCGGTGATGCGTGATACCCAGGTCGCCTCGTGAGTGTTCACGTGCACCGGCACGCTCACCCGCTCCAGCAGTTCGGCCAGGCCCTTGAGTTCGAACCCCATCATCGAGCCGCCCACATGGTCTGGGTGATGATGGGTGACCAGCACGCCGGTGAGCCGCATGTCGTCGGCCTCAAGGGCGTCGAGCAGATCGCCGGCCGCATAGGCCGGGTCGACGACCACGGCGTCACCGGTCTCCCGGTCCCCGATGAGGTAGGCGAAGTTCCGCATCTGCTGCGCCACCATGTCGCCGGCGGCGAAATCACGGCCGGAGAGCAACTGCCGGAAGTACAGACGGTCCCCGGAAGTGTTTGTTCCCATGGCCACAACCCTATGGGCGCACGGGTAGTCCTCGGAAATTATGTCCACCGTCAGGCAACTGTCATCATGGCGACCGTGAGTGTGTCTACCCGTCCGCTGCTGACCCGCGGAGTCGTCCTAGCAACTGCCGGAGCGATCGCCCTGGCTCCTACGGTTATCCCGCCGTCGTCGCAGGCACTGCCGACGCCGGTCGCTGCGGTGCCTCCGGTCGCTGCGGTACCTGTGGTGCACATCGAGAACGTCGAGCTCACAGGCATCGGCCAGGACATCTACTACGCCATTACCCCGTGGGTGCAGTACGGGGTAAGCCTGGCCGCCTACGGGGTCGGCCTGGTCCCGATCGTCGGGCCGCCGCTCGCCAGTCAGATCAACATCAACTACTTCCAGGGCATCCAGCCCATCGTCGCGGCGACCGTTAACTACGCGGCGGGCGTCATCCAGCACCCGCTGAACTTCTTCCCGACAACGGCCGCCTACGGCAATGCACTGTTCGGGATCGGTTACAACTACGTGAGCGCGCAGCTGCAGTTCTGGAGTCTTCCGCCGCTTCCGCTGCTTGTGCTGTCGGCGCCCGCGGGTGCCGTCACCACCGCAATCGCCGAGGCCGGCGGCCCGGCCGATATTCCCGTGTCGGTGACCTCAGGCCCCAAGCGCATCCACCCGCCGGCCGCAGTCCGCGCCGCCGCGAAGAGCGCGAACGCCGATCTGCGCCAAGCCGCGCCGCGGGCGGCCCACGAGCTTCGCGCCGCAAGACCTGGGGTGAGGCAGGGGCTCGGGGACTCCCGCGCGTCAGTCAAGGCGGCCCACAAGGCACGTTAACGAGGTGCACTAGCTAGCGGTTTGGCTGGCTACACAAGCAGGCTGTACCCTCTTTACGGCCCACGCCTCGGCCCTAAACCGAGCGCCAAGCACGCCCCCTTAGCTCAGTCGGTAGAGCGTTTCCATGGTAAGGAAAAGGTCAACGGTTCGATTCCGTTAGGGGGCTCGGTTAGGACAACGTTCCTATCGGGGCGGTGTAGCTCAGCTGGTTAGAGCGCACGACTCATAATCGTGAGGTCGGGGGATCGAGTCCCCCCACCGCTACAGAACGACTATTCAACTTGAAGGAAGAGGGCAGCTGAAGTGGCCTCCAGTACAGATGTTCGGCCGAAGATCACTCTTGCGTGCGAGGTGTGTAAGCACCGCAACTACATCACCAAGAAGAACCGCCGCAACGACCCGGATCGTTTGGAATTGAAGAAGTTCTGCCCGAACTGCGGCTCGCACCAGCCACATAAAGAGTCGAGGTAGGTTCCCTAGCCGTGCCATTGTCCGAAGAGATTGTCGGTACGCATTTTCGCTATCCCGACTATTACTCGGTGGAGCGCGAGAAGGTTCGCGAGTACGCGACGGCGGTCAAGAACGACGATCCCGCGTACTTCTCCGATGACGCGGCCGAGAAGCTCGGCTATGACGGGTTGTTGGCACCGCTGACGTTCATCTCGGTGTTCGGCTACCGGGCGCAGATGGCGTTCTTCGCAGCTGCGGACATCGGCATTACCGACCGTCAGATCGTGCAAGTGGACCAAGAGCTCAAATTCACGAAGCCGATCAAGGCGGGCGACAAGCTCTTCTGCGATGTGTATGTGCACGCGCTGCGCCAGGCGCACGGCACCGACATCATCGTGACCAAGAACGTGATCACCAATCAAGACGGCGTCGTCGTACAGGAGACGTACACGACGCTTGCCGGGCGTGCCGAAGACGATGGAGAGAGTGGCTTCAACGATGACACTGCGTGAATTCAATTCGGTGACGGTCGGCGACGAGTTGCCCGAGAGGGTCATCCAGTTGACCCGCGGAGATTTGGTGAACTACGCCGGCGTTTCCGGCGACCTCAACCCGATCCACTGGGACGATGAGATCGCCAAGCAGGTCGGCTTGGACACCGCTATCGCCCACGGGATGCTGACCATGGGCTTGGGCGGTGGCTACGTCACCTCCTGGGTCGGTGACCCCGGAGCGGTCACCGAGTACAACGTGCGATTCACCGCCGTCGTGCCGGTGCCCAACGACGGCGTGGGCGCGGAGATCATCTTCAACGGGCGGGTCAAGTCGACCGAGCCCGAAAACAAGATGGTGACCATCGCGATCTCTGCCACCACGGGCGGTAAGAAGATCTTCGGCCGCGCCGTAGCGACCGCGAAGCTGGCCTGACACATGGCACTCAAGGCCGACATCCGCGGAATGATTTGGGAGTACCCGGACAGTTTCGTGGTGGGCCGCGAACAGATCCGCCAGTTCGCCAATTCGGTCAAGGCCACCGACCCCGCCAGTCTTGACGAGGCGGCTGCCGCCGAACTGGGATATGACGGCGTCGTCGCGCCGATCACGTACGCGTCGATCTTCGCGCTGATCATCCAGCAGCACTTCTTCACCCACGTTGATGTAGGCATGGAAACCATGCAGATCGTGCAGGTAGATCAGAAATTCGTCTATCACAAGCCGATCAAAGCCGGCGACACATTGCGCGGCACAATCCACGTCCACTCCGTTGATGAACGGTTCGGCGCGGACATCGTCGTCACCCGGAATGTCTGCACCAACGAGAACGGCGACTTGGTGCTTGAGGCCTTCACCACGCTGATGGGTCACGAGGGTGACAACTCAATCTCAGTCAAGTGGGATCCGGAAACCGGTCAGATCATCCGGAAGGCGGCCGGCGAGTAGCGAATATCGGATTACCACCTGCTCGGCGTGTCGATGTACACTCGGGCCTCGGGGTTTCCCCACTATGCGCGCTGTCCGTCGGTTCGGATTGACCGAGCGGGGAGCGCGCGAATTATGTGGAGGGGCGTAGCTCAACTGGCAGAGCAGCGGTCTCCAAAACCGCAGGTTGCAGGTTCAAGTCCTGTCGCCCCTGCTGAACTGAATATGACATCTGAACAAGAGGGTGGACACTCGAAGGTGTGCACCGGACTGGAACGGAATTGACACTAAGGAGCGTGCGGTGAGCGACGAGCGCGACGGTGCTGACGCCGCAGGCGAAGGTAACGAGGGTGACGTCGGCGGTCAGACCGCGGTCGTGACGCGTCCTGCGCGTCCCACCGGCAAGCGGTCACGCCAGCGCGCCGTTAGCAAGGAAACTGACGAGTCCGGCGACGCCGAAGAGACCGGCGTCGAGCTCGGTGTCGACGACGAAGACCACCCGGACAAGAAGGCCAACAAGGTCAAGAAGACCAAGAAGGCCAACGCGAAGAAGGACACCGGGTCGTCCCGAAACCCCTTCGTATTCGTCTGGAACTACCTGAAGCAGGTCGTCGCCGAGCTGCGCAAGGTGATCTGGCCCAATCGCAAGCAGATGGTCAGCTACACGGCGACGATGCTGGTCTTCCTGACCTTCATGATTGCGCTGATCAGCGGTGTCGATATCGGGCTGCACAAGCTGGTGCTGCTGGTATTCGGTTAGTAATCCGGGTACCAGAAACAGAAGTTTTGAGAGAGGACTGAACTACCGTGACAACCCCCGACGGCGAATCGTCCATGGGCGAGACCGCCGTCGACGTACTCGACGAGGTCGTCGAAGCGTCGACAGATAGTGACGCGGACGCGTCGACTGAGCCTGACGCGGACGCGTCGACGACTGAAGAAGCGGTAACGCCAGAGGTCGAAGAGGTTGAAGAGCTGGATCCAGCCTCCGCGCTCAAGGCCGAACTGCGCAGCAAGCCGGGCGACTGGTACGTCATCCACTCCTACGCCGGCTACGAGAACAAGGTGAAAGCCAACCTCGAAACCCGCGTGCAGAACCTCGACGTCGGCGACTACATCTTCCAGGTGGAGGTGCCCACTGAAGAGGTCACCGAGATCAAGAACGGCCAGCGCAAGCAGGTCAATCGGAAGGTGCTGCCGGGCTACATCCTGGTCCGCATGGAACTGACCGACGATTCATGGGCGGCCGTGCGTAATACGCCGGGCGTGACGGGCTTCGTCGGTGCGACTTCGCGGCCGACCTCGCTTGCGTTGGACGACGTCGTGAAGTTCCTGCTGCCGCAGGGCGCGGCCAAGAAGCAAGGCAAGGCGGCATCCAGCACGTCCTCGTCCTCCGAAGCCAGCCTGGAACGCCCCGAGATCCTGGTGGACTTCGAGGTCGGCGAATCGGTCACCGTTATGGACGGTCCGTTCGCAACCCTTCCCGCGTCGATCAGCGAGGTCAACGCTGAGCAGCAGAAACTCAAGGTGCTCGTGTCCATCTTCGGGCGCGAAACACCTGTCGAACTGACCTTCACCCAGGTCGCAAAGATTTAACTCGTACTCGAAAGGAACCACCCCTCATGGCCCCGAAGAAGAAAAAGGTCACTGGGCTCATCAAGCTGCAGATCCAGGCCGGAGCGGCAAACCCCGCCCCGCCGGTCGGCCCCGCGCTCGGTCAGCACGGCGTCAACATCATGGAGTTCTGCAAGGCGTACAACGCTGCAACAGAGAGCCAGCGCGGCAACGTCATCCCCGTGGAGATCACTGTCTACGAGGATCGCAGCTTCACCTTCGCTCTCAAGACTCCTCCTGCTGCCCGGATGTTGCTGAAGGCTGCCGGTGTGCAGAAGGGTTCGGCCGAGCCGCACAAGACCAAGGTGGCGACGGTCAGCTGGGATCAGGTGCGTGAGATCGCTGAGACCAAGAAGGAAGACCTCAACGCCAACGACATCGATGCGGCCGCCAAGATCATCGCCGGCACCGCACGATCGATGGGCATCACGGTTCAGTAGTTTCCGACAAATTTAGGCGTGGGAGGGCCCGCTTCGGCCCGGTGATGAGCGCTTGCGCGAAGAGCGTTCAACTCAGACCACAACTCCAACACCAGTAACAGAGATTGGATTAGCAATGAGCAAGAACAGCAAGGCGTACCGCGAAGCCGCCGAGAAGATCGACAAGACCAAGCTGTACACACCGCTTGAGGCAGCGAAGCTTGCCAAGGAGACCTCCTCGAAGAAGCAGGATGCGACCGTCGAAGTAGCGATCCGCCTCGGCGTTGACCCGCGTAAGGCTGACCAGATGGTGCGCGGCACCGTCAACCTGCCCAACGGCACCGGCAAGACCGCCCGCGTGGCGGTGTTCGCCGTCGGCGAGAAGGCGGAAGCCGCGATTGCCGCCGGCGCGGACGTGGTGGGCAGCGATGACCTGATTGAGAAGATCCAGGGCGGTTTCCTTGACTTCGACGCCGCGATCGCCACGCCGGACCAGATGGCCAAAGTCGGCCGAATCGCGCGCGTGCTCGGCCCCCGCGGCCTGATGCCGAACCCGAAGACCGGCACCGTCACCCCGGATGTGGCCAAGGCCATCTCGGACATCAAGGGCGGCAAGATCAACTTCCGCGTCGACAAGCAGGCCAACCTCCACCTGGTGATCGGTAAGGCCTCGTTCGATGACACGCAGTTGGCGGAGAACTACGGCGCCGCGCTCGACGAGATCCTGCGCGCCAAGCCGTCGTCGTCGAAGGGGCGTTACCTGAAGAAGGTGACCGTCTCGACGACCACTGGACCGGGCATCCCAGTTGATCCGGCCGTCACCCGCAACTTCACCGAGGCTTAGGGGCGAGCGTCGCTGAGGCGACGATCAGGTATGGCGAACCGGCGGCGATCAGCAGCAGGAAGTTGTTGCTGACCGGTGACTGCCGGACGGCCATCGGGACCCCGCACGCCACAAGTGCCAGCAGACCGAGGCTCCCCGCCCAGATTTTCAACGGCGCGACATTATTGGGCTTCAGCGAAAGTGGTCTTCAGCTCGCCGACGATGTCATCCCAGAGCGCCTCGGGCAGGTCGTGGGCCAGTCCGTCGAACAGCACCAGGCGAGCGTTGGGGATTGCCTTGGCGATCGCCCGGCCACCGGATGGCCGCATCAATTTGTCTGCCTTCCCGTGGATGACCACGGTCGGAGCCGTGATCTGCTGGTCGTAGCGCTTCAGGCTGCCGCTGCCGAGGACAGCGTCGAAATGCCGGGCGATGCCCTGCGGGTAGTAGGCGCGGTCGTAGCTCTCCATCGCGTCGGCGCGGAGCTTCTCATCGGGCGCCGGATACCCCGGGCTCCCGATGATCTTGCCGACTCGAATGATGTTGTTGACCACCACGTCGCGCGGCGCATCGACCCCCGGACCACGGACCAGCGACAGCAACGCCTTCGGCGCCGGCGGCGGCAGGAATGCGGAGTTGTTGGACGAGAAGATGATTCCCAGTGCCTTCATCCGAGGCTGATGCCGCGCGGCGAAGATCTGCGCGATCATCCCGCCCATCGATGCGCCGACGACGTGGGTGCGGTCGATCTTGAGGTGATCCAGCAGCGCGGCCGCGTCATCGGCCATGTCCTCCAGGCGGTACACCGAACGGCTGGGCTTCCCGAGGTAGGAGCGGACCACCTTCGGGGCCAGGCCGCCGTCGGCGCGCTTGCCGTCCATCTTGCTCGACAGGCCCACATCGCGGTTGTCGTAGCGGATGACGCGGTAACCCTGGTTGACCAGTCGCTCGCAGAAACCTTTGCGCCACAAAATCAGTTGCGCGCCCAAGCCCATCACCAACAGCACCGGCGGGTCGCCGGGATTGCCCATTTCCTCGTAGTAGATCTCGAGGTCGTCGTTGATGGGGGCGGTGCCACTGCGGATCTCCATTGAGCTAAACCTCTGAATCGCTTGTATTGCTTTGGTGTTCGCGGCTGATTTCGACCATGAAGTTGGCGAAGTAGCCGGAGAACTGCGGGTCGTTCATCATCTGCCACTTGGGGGCCAGCAGCTTCATGTAGCGCTCTACGTAGAGGAACTGTTTGCCGATGAGCACCAGTTCGCGTGGCAGCTTGACGTCATAGGCATCGGCCAGCGTCGCCAACTGCTTGCCGATGTCGGCGTAAGACATGTCGCCCAGGGTCTTCAGGGTCAGCGGCTGGGCGAATGCCTCCAGATCCTTGGCTGCTTCGGCTTCGGGTTTGACCTTGCCGACCGCGCCCATCAACACCACGATCTTGCCCGCTGCGGCGTGGTCCTTCTTGACCACCAATGCGTAGACGAGTTCACGCAATAGCCAGCGGGTGCGTGGATCGATGCGGCCCATGATGCCGAAGTCCAGGAACACTATGCGGCCCTGATCGTCGACCAACAGGTTGCCCGCGTGCAGGTCGCCGTGGAACAGTCCGTGCCGCAGGCCGCCTTCAAAGACGCTGAACAGCAACGCCTTAACCAGCTCGGTGCCGTCGAAACCCTTCTTGCGGATCGCGGCGACGTCGTCGATGCGGACCCCTTCGACGCGTTCCATCGTGAGGACCCGCTCGCTGGTGAAGTCCCAATGCACCTGCGGCACGCGGATATTGCGGCCCAGCGGTGAGGCTTGCAAACCCGAGATCCAGGCCTCCATGGACTGCGCCTCGAGGCGGAAGTTCAGCTCCTCGGCCAGGTTGTCGGAGAAGTCGGCAACCACGTCCTGTGCGGACAGTCGACGGCCCAACTTGGCCAGCTCGACGATCTGCGCGAAGCGCTTCAGGATCTGCAGGTCGGCAGCCACCCGGCGGCGGATGCCGGGGCGCTGAATCTTGACGACGACGTCCTCGCCAGTGTGCAGCGTCGCGTAGTGGACTTGAGCGATCGAGGCCGACGCGAACGGCTCCTCTTCGAAGGTGGCGAACAGTTCGCTGGGCTGGCTGCCGAGCTCCTTCTCGAAGAGCTGGTGAACTTCCTTGGTGTCGGCCGGCGGCACCGAGTCGAGCAGACTGCGGAATTCCCGCGACAGCGGTTCGCCGAATGCTCCCGGGCTGGACGCGATGATCTGGCCGAACTTCACATACGTCGGCCCGAGGTCGGCAAAGGTCTGCGGGATCTCCTTGATCACCTTGTCTTGAAAGCTGCCGTTACCGGTCAACTTGGCCAGGACGCGGGCGCCGGTGCGGGTGAGCTGCCAACCTGTCGTGCCGAGGCGGGCCATCTCGATCGGCAACGGCACCCGATCGAGTTTGGCGTTGTCGCGGTGCCGGTCGCGAGCGTTGGTGGAACTCATTGCTGCAGTCTGCCAAAAAGCCGCTCGTCAGCACTAATTTCTCGTCTGCTCGCGCGGGGGACGCGTAGATTTCTGGGGTGCGCGTCACACACGCGGAATCGACGGATCTGTTCGTCGGTGAACCCGATGCACCGCTGCAGTTGGTCAGGGTCGAGTACGCCGATGCCGCCACCGCGACCGAAATCAACGTCGAGGGCCCTGGGTTGACCACCGTGACGCCGCCCACCGCGGTGCCGGGCGACGGGGTCGTCGAGGTGGCGGTGCGCGTCGACAGTGCTGTGGTCGGCGAGCAGCGCTCCGCCGCCGTTGTGGTGGGAGATGAGCGAACGTCGTTCGAGTTCACCGTCGCTGAGCCCGGCTGGACGATGTACATGATCAGCCACTTCCACTACGACCCGGTGTGGTGGAACACCCAAGGCGCCTACACCAGCCTGTGGACCGAAGACCCGCCCGGCCGGTGCAAGCAGAACAACGCCTTCGCCCTGGTAGCCGCGCATCTGGAGATGGCTCGCCGCGAATCGGTATACAAGTTCGTGCTGGCCGAGGTCGACTACCTCAAGCCGTATTTCGACGCCCACCCCGAAGATCGCGCCGACCTGCGCAAGCTGATGGCCGAGGGGCGCGTCGAGGTGATGGGCGGTACCTACAACGAACCCAACACCAACCTGACCGGCGCCGAGACTTCGATTCGAAACTTTGTGCACGGCATCGGTTTCCAGCGTGACGTACTCGGCGCGCACCCAGCTACAGCCTGGCAGCTCGACGTGTTCGGCCATGACCCGCAGTTTCCCGGGATGGCAGCAGATGCCGGGCTAACCTCGAGTTCCTGGGCCCGCGGTCCGCACCATCAGTGGGGGCCGATGCAGGACGGCGGCGACCCGCGGCGCATGCAGTTCAGCAGCGAGTTCGAATGGATCGCGCCGTCGGGGCTCGGTCTGCTCACCCACTACATGCCGGCGCACTACGCGGCGGGGTGGTGGATGGATTCGTCGACGTCGCTGCAAGAGGCGGAAAAAGCCACTTACGAACTATTCCAGTCACTGAAATCCATTGCGTTGACTCGCAACATCCTGCTGCCCGTCGGCACCGACTACACCCCGCCCAACGCGTGGGTCACCGACATCCATCACGACTGGAACGCCCGCTACACCTGGCCACGGTTCATCTGCGCCCTGCCCAGTGAGTTCTTTGCCGCCGTCCGTGCCGAGAGCGGTGAGCACAGACCGTCCCCACAGACCCGGGACATGAACCCGATCTACACCGGCAAAGACGTCTCCTACATCGACACCAAACAGGCCAACCGCGCGGCCGAGGATGCGGTGCTCGGCGCCGAACGGTTCGCGGTGTTCGCCTGCCTGCTCTCCGGCGCGCGCTACCCGGAGGCGGCGCTGGCCAAGGCTTGGGTTCAGTTGGCGTGGGGCGCCCATCACGACGCGATCACCGGGTCGGAATCCGATCAGGTCTACCTCGACCTGCTGACCGGTTGGCGCGACGCCTGGGAGTTGGGCAGTACCGCTCGCGCCGGCGCGCTGAACTTGCTGTCCCAGGCGGTGGCCACCGATGACAAGTCGATAGTGGTGTGGAATCCCCTGGCGCACAACCGAACCGACGTTGTCACCGCACGCCTGGAGTCGCCGGTCGGTTCTGCGGTGCGGGTCCTCGACGCCGATGGGACGGAGGTCCCGGCACTGGTCGAAGACGGCGGACTGTCGGTCAGCTGGCTGGCCCGCGACGTCGGCTCGGTGGGCTGGCGGACCTATCGGGTGGAACCGTCAACCAAAGCCACCGGCTGGGAGCCGATGGCCGGGACGACGATCGCCAACGAGTATCACCGGCTACAGGTTGACGCTTCGCGTGGTGGCGGAGTGGTGTCGCTGATGGACCTCGAGGACCAGCGTGAGCTCGTCGAGCCCGGTCGCGTCGCCAACGAGCTCGCCGTCTACGAGGAGTACCCGGCACACCCGGAGGCCGGTGAAGGCCCCTGGCACCTGCTGCCCAAGGGGCCGCTGCAGTGCTCGTCGGCTCACGCCGCAACGGTCAATGCCTTCCGTAGCGCGCTGGGGGAGCGATTGGTGGTGCAGGGACGGGTCGGTGATCTGCTGCGCTACACCCAGGTGATCACTCTGTGGCACGGCGTCGACCGGGTGGATTGCCGGACCACGATCGACGAATTCACCGGCGCCGACCGGCTGGTGCGGCTGCGCTGGCCGTGCCCCGTGCCCGGGGCATTGGCGGTCAGCGAAGTCGGGGACGCCGTCGTCGGGCGCGGTTTCGGGCTGATGCACGATCACGCCACTGGTGAGGATCGGGCGGTCGACTCGGCCCGGCACCCGTGGACTCTCGACAACCCCGCGCACGGCTGGTTCGGATTGTCGTCGGCGGTACGCATCAAGGTTGCCGGCCAAGGCCCACCGGCAATCCGGGCGGTATCGGTGGCTGAAGTGGTGACGCCGTCGCAGGACGCGACCGGTGTGGCGCGTGACTTGATGGTCGCGCTGGTCCGGGCCGGTGTGACGGCCACTTGCAGCAGCGCCGACCACCCCCGCTACGGGCATCTCGAGGTGGACTCCAACCTCCCCGACTTCCGGATTGCCATAGGCGGACCCGACGACAATGCGTTCACCGACGCGGTGCTGGCCGCTGCCGGCCACGCCTACACCGCCGAGATGCATCGTCAGCTGGCTGCCACCGGGCAGGCGCGGCTGTTGGTGCCCGCCGCCGCACCCTTGACTTCGGTGTGGCTGCCGGACGCGGATCTGCGTGCTGCGCTCGCGCTGCCGGTGCTGATCGTCGCAGGGCACTGGGCGTCGGGCCTCGACGACGCAATCACGGCCCTCGTCGACGATCTCGACGACGCGGAGATCGAGGTCCATCAACAGGCGCCCGCCGAGTGCGGTCCGTTCGAGGCGCGAACCGTGGCGCTACTCAACCGGGGCGTGCCCGGTTTCGCGGTCGAACCCGACGGGACGCTGCACAGTTCCCTGATGCGGTCGTGTACCGGCTGGCCGTCCGGGGTGTGGATCGACCCTCCGCAACGCAAGGCGCCAGACGGGTCTAATTTTCAACTGCAGCATTGGACTCACACCTTCGATTTCGCGTTCGTCTCTGGTCATGGCGACTGGCGAGCCAGTGGAATGCCTTCCCGCAGTGCTGAATTCAATCACCCGATGGTGTGCGTTCGTGCCGCTGAGGCAACGGGGGTGTTGCCCGCCGACGGTTCGCTATTGACCGTCGAGCCCGCGGGCTCCGTTCAGTTGGCCGCGCTCAAGGCGCGCGGCAATCCGACAGCAGTCGGCAGCGTCGGGCAAGTCGACGCGAGCGAGCTGACCCTGCGGCTCGTCGAAACCCGCGGTGCTGCAACCGATGTCAGCGTCAGCTCTGCACTGGGGAAGCTGTCGGGGGTGGTGGGGGCCAATCTGCTGGAGAAGCCCCGGTACACAGACGATCCGCTCCAGTTGCACGGCTATCAAATCTCCACCGTGCTGGCACGGCTCGACACCAAGCGGCTGATGGAAGCCCGGAACCGGATATTGGCTCCCGATGCCGAGGCTGCTCAACCGCTGTACTCGCGGTACTGGCTGCACAACCGCGGCCCCGCGCCGCTGGGTGGGCTGCCCGCCATGGCGCACCTGCATCCAGAGGCGATCACCGCAGAGCCGGGACAGAAAGTGATTCTGCGACTGTCCGTCGCCAGCGACTGCAGCGACGCCGCGGTGCATGGCGCGCTGCGGCTCCGCGTCCCGGACGGCTGGAAGGCCGATCGGCCTGACCGGACATTCACGCTGCCGATCCGCGGACACTTCGAACGCGATATCGAGGTGTCGGTGCCCAAGGGCGCGCCGCCCGGGGACTACCCGGTGCGGGTCGAACTCCACCTGACCGGTGATGTGCCGCCGTCGTGGGGGCAGACCGTCGAAGACGTGTGTGTGGTCACCATCGGGGGAGACCCGGGTCCGCTGGTCCGACTGGTCTCGGATCCCGCCGCCATCGTCGTCGCCGCGGGCGGAACCGCGCGGATCGCCGCGACGGTCGGCAGCGACGCGGAGGGCGACCTGGCGCTGGAAGCCCACCTCATCAGTCCATGGGGAACTTGGGAGTGGATGGGCCCGGCAGCTCTGGGGGCGGTGCTGCCCGCGCGTTCCACCGTCGAGGTTGCCTTCGAGGTGGCCCCGCCGCCGTGGGTCGGTCCCGGGCAGTGGTGGGCGTTGATCCGGATCGGTTGCGCGGGGCGGCTGCTGTACACGCCCGCTGTCGCGGTGACCGTCTCATGAGGCCGCCCGATGTCGCCGCCAGGATCGCCGGGATCCCACTTCCGGTGGCCGAGATCGACGCGCGAGAGGCGCGACTTCGGAGCACCCCCCAGGTGGCGGCGCTTCCACGTTCGGGAACCAGCGAGGGTCGGCAGCTGCGACGCTGGCTCACGCAATTGCTGGTCAGCGAACGTCTGGTGGAGCAGCAGGCGGCTGTGCTGGGCGTTGCTGTCACGGCGAGTACTCCCACCGAGGATGAGGTGTTGCCCGACCTGACCGCTCGACTGGAGATCGGTGGCGTCGCGGCCTCGGTGCTGGCCGCCCCACTGGCCCGGGCGGTTTTCGCGAACGTCACGTCTGACATTGACGTCGATGACGTGTCAGTCGCGGATTACGACGATCGGAACCCGGGACGTTTTGCGTCGCGAGTGCTGCTGGCCGCGCACCTGCGTGGTGCTGCTCGACGGCGGGCCTTCCGGATTTGGCTGGACCGGCGCCGCGCTGAATTGGTCTGGCTCGCACCCGGCTACGAGCACCCGGGAGATCCGCGGCAGCCCGACAACACCCATAGGCATTAGATGAGCGCCCCGGCATTGGCTGTTGACATCGGTGGCACCAAGGTCGCCGCCGGTTTGGTGGACGCGTCGGGACGGCTGCTGCACCAAACCCGGCAACCCACACCGCATGTCGACGACCCCGAACAGGTGTGGGCCGCAGCCCAGCGCACGATCGCCGACGCACTGGCGGCGACGGATTCGGTGAGGGGTGTGGGGATCGCCTCGGCAGGCCCCATCGATGTGCCGGCTGGGACCATCAGCCCGATCAACATTCCGGCCTGGCGGGACTTCCCGATTCGGGAACGAGTCGCCGCGGCGGTGCCGGGAGTGCCGGTCCGTCTCGGCGGTGACGGGATGTGCATGGCGCTCGGTGAGCACCAGTTCGGCGCGGGCCGGGGTGCGGATTTCTTGTTGGGCATGGTGGTGTCGACCGGGATCGGTGGCGGGCTGGTCCTCGCCGGGGCGCCCTATCAGGGGCGCACCGGGAACGCCGGGCACGTCGGCCACGTCGTCGTTGACCCGGAGGGCGCGCCATGTTCGTGTGGCGGGCGGGGCTGCGTGGAGACGATCGCGTCCGGCCCGCACATGGTGGCCTGGGCGCGCGAGCAGGGGTGGGCCGCCTCGCCGGACGCCGACGCCAAGGTGCTGGCCGAAGCCGCGGCCCGCGGTGATGAGGTTGCCGTGCGCACATTCCAGCGGGGCGCAACAGCCGTCGCGGCGATGATCGCCTCGGTGGCCGCGGTATGCGACCTGGATCTTGTGGTCATCGGCGGGGGAGTGGCGAATGCCGGGCCGGTGCTGTTCGACCCGCTGCGCCGGGCGCTGCGTACCTATGTCGGGCTGGAATTCCTGGCCGGCCTGCGCGTCGTGCCAGCCGCCCTCGGCGGCGATGCCGGTCTCCTAGGCGCCTCAGCTTTGGTTTCCCTGCGCGAGGAGCGTTTTGGCTGATCGGCCGGTGCCGCGCTACTCTCTTTTCGTTCCACCGAAGACCGTCGGTCACCGAGCAATCGGTTGAAGGTCCGGGATATCCCGGACGGCCCACGCAGGAGGACGAGGCTCACCCGCTGTGAATCAGCGGGCTCTTACGCGCCCCGGCCCTACTGTGCCGGGGCGTTCGCCATTTCCGGCCCCGGCCTGACTGTCCTGATATCGGTGGTGCACCCGTTCCACCACCACGAAGGAGGCATGTATGGCCAAGGCTGATAAAGCCACCGCAGTCGCCGACATCGCCGAACAGTTCAAATCGTCGACGGCTGCTGTCGTCACCGAATACCGAGGCCTGACGGTCGCCAACCTGGCCGAGCTTCGTCGCTCGCTCAGCGGCGCCGCCACCTACACCGTTTCGAAGAACACGTTGGTCAAGCGTGCCGCTTCGGAAGCCGGTGTCGCCGGTCTCGACGAGCTGTTCGCAGGTCCAACCGCCATCGCATTCGTCACCGGCGAACCCGTCGATGCCGCGAAGGCGATCAAGAAGTTCGCCAAGGACCACAAGGCGCTCATCATCAAGGGCGGCTACATGGATGGCCACCCGCTCACCGTCGCCGAGGTCGAGCGCATCGCCGACCTCGAGTCGCGTGAGGTGTTGCTGGCCAAGCTGGCCGGCGCGATGAAGGGCAACATGGCGAAGGCTGCCGGTCTGTTCAACGCACCGGCCTCGCAGATGGCCCGCCTGGTCGCTGCGCTGCTCGACAAGAAGTCCAGCGGTGCCGAAGCTGCTCCCGCAGCTGAGGAAGCCGTCTCGGAAGAAGCGACGGAAGCCCCCTCGGAGACCACCGAGGATGCTCCCGAGACTGCAGAAGCTGCTCCCGAAACCGCCGAATAACTCTCCAACCAACCAAACCCAAATTTAGAAAATCAGGAAGGACCATAACCATGGCAAAGCTCAGCACCGACGAACTGCTCGACGCCTTCAAGGAAATGACTCTGCTGGAGCTCTCCGACTTCGTGAAGAAGTTCGAAGAGGTCTTCGAGGTCACTGCGGCCGCTCCGGTGGCCGTGGCCGCCGCCGGCGGCGCAGCCCCGGCTGCCGAGGCTGCTGAAGAGCAGTCCGAGTTCGACGTCATCCTCGAGGCCGCTGGTGAGAAGAAGATCGGCGTCATCAAGGTCGTCCGCGAGATCGTTTCCGGCCTGGGTCTGAAGGAAGCCAAGGACCTCGTCGACGGTGCCCCCAAGGCGCTGCTGGAAAAGGTCGGCAAGGAAGCCGCCGACGACGCCAAGGCCAAGCTCGAGGCCGCCGGCGCGACGGTCTCCGTCAAGTAGCTTCGACCAGTCAAATCCCCCGTGAGTGCAGCCGCACTCACGGGGGATTTTTCATGGGCGATCCCGGGTCGGGCACAAACACCGTGACCGGATTAGACGTGCGCTACAGTGACACCGACCACAGGCTGGATCGCGCGGTGTGGCCTGTATTTGTGTGGCGTACGGAAGGATCGTGAATGGGCGTCCCAATTGAGGTAAACGGGCTGACCAAGTCGTTCGGCTCGTCGGTGATTTGGGAAGACGTCACGTTGAGCATCCCCACCGGTGAGGTCAGCGTCATGCTGGGCCCGTCCGGTACCGGGAAATCCGTGTTCCTGAAGTCGCTGATCGGTCTGCTGCGCCCCGAGCGCGGTTCCATCGAGATCGACGGCACCAACATCATTGAGTGCTCGGCCAAGGAGCTGTACGAGATCCGCACGCTGTTCGGTGTGCTGTTCCAGGACGGCGCTCTGTTCGGCTCGATGAACCTCTACGACAACACGGCATTCCCGCTGCGCGAGCACACCAAGAAGACCGAGAGCGAAGTCCGCAAGGTCGTGATGGAGAAGCTCGAGATCGTGGGTATGCCCAATGACGGGCACAAGTTCCCCGGTGAGATCTCCGGCGGTATGCGCAAGCGTGCCGGCCTGGCCCGCGCTCTCGTGCTGGACCCGAAGATCATCCTCGTCGATGAGCCGGACTCCGGTCTGGACCCGGTCCGTACCGCATACCTGTCGCAGCTGCTGATCGATATCAACGCGCAGATTGACGCGACGATCCTCATCGTTACCCACAACATCAACATCGTTCGTACCGTGCCGGACAACATCGGCATGTTGTACCGCAAGCACCTGGTCATGTTCGGTCCGCGTGAGGTGCTGCTGACCAGTGAAGAGCCGGCCGTTAAGCAGTTCCTCAACGGTCGTCGTATCGGCCCGATCGGTATGTCCGAGGAGAAGGACGAGGCCACGGCAGCCGCCGAAGCGGCGGCGATCGCGCTTGGTCAGAGTGACGGTGGTGTCGAAGAAGTCGAGGGTGTGCCGCCCCAGGTCGAGGTCACCCCAGGTGTGCAGGAGCGTAAGGCTGTGGCGCGTCGTCAGGCGCGGGTGCGGGAGATCCTGCACACCCTGCCGCCCAAGGCGCAGCAGGCGATCCTCGACGACCTTGAGGGCACTCACAAGTTGAAGTCGAACGGCATCGGCTAGGGGCCACTGCGCGAGTAGTGTCACGGGATGGCTGGTGTCCAGCACATCCCGACCTTCTGCAGGATTTGTGAGCCGCTCTGCGGCATGATCGCCACGGTCGAAGACGGTCGGTTGGTCGCGTTGCGTCCCGACAAGGACCATCCCATTTCGTCGGGTTTCGCCTGCCCTAAGGGCATCGCTTTCACTGAGGTCCACAACGACCCGGACCGCGTAACAACACCTCTGCGCCGCAACGCCCGGAGCGGCGAATTCGAACCCGTCGGCTGGGACGAAGCGATGGACGACATCGCACAACGGCTGGCGACGATCCATCGCAAACACGGTTCCGGTGCGCTCGGCTGGTACTTCGGCAACCCCGGCGCGTTCAGCTACTCCCATCAGCTCTGGCTCAACGTGCTCCTGCTCGGGTTAGGTGTCAGGTTTCACCTGTTCACGGCCGGTTCGCAGGACATCAACAACCGGTTCATCGCCAGCCAGTTGCTGTACGGCTCTCCGGTGGCACTCCCGATCCCCGACGTCCCGCGCACCGATTTCCTGGTCGTCGTCGGTGCCAACCCCATCGTTTCGCACGGCAGCGTCCTGACCCTGCCGCGGATTCGGGACCATCTGCACGACGTGGTGAAGCGCGGTGGCCGGGTGCTGGTCATCGACCCGCGCAAGACTGAGACGGCCGCCCAGTTCGAATGGCTGGGCATCGTTCCCGACAGTGACGCCTTCCTGTTGCTGTCGCTGCTCCAGGTCATGCTCGATGAGCAACTCACCGACCGCAACGCCATCGCGTCGGCGGCCGAAGGGCTCGGGTGGCTCCAGCAGCTGGCTGCCCCGTTCACCCCGGAAGCCACGCAGGCACACACTGGCATTGCGCCCGATACGGTGCGCGGACTTGCCCGTGACCTAGTCGCAACCCCGCGCGCGGCCGTCTACGGCCGGGTCGGTACCAGCGTCGCGCGAAACGGAACTCTGACCACTTATCTACTGGACGCGGTCAATCTCGTCGCCGGCAATCTCGATCACGTCGGCGGTTCGATGTTCGGCACCTACGGCATGCCTGCCGAGCGCTTGCTGATGAAGGGCATGGCAGGTGTGCTGCGCTGGGTGTACCGGCGCAAGCGGTCCCGAATCGGGAACTTTCCTTCAGTGCTGCTCTCCGAACCCGCCGGCGTCATGGCCAAGGAGATCGCCACGCCGGGCCGGGGTCAGATTCGGGCGCTGTTCGTCAGCGCCGGCAACCCGGTGCTCTCAGTGCCCAATGGCGACGAACTGCGAGAGGCGATGCGTGGCCTGGAATTGACCGTCGCAATTGACCTGTACGTCAGCGAGACCGCGGCGTTGTGCGACTACGTGTTGCCTGCCACCACGATGTACGAGCGCGACGACTTCCCGTTGCTGTTCCAAATCCTGCAGCCCACGCCGTTTCGGCAGGTGACCGAAGCGGTCGTCGAACCCGCGGGGCAAGCGCGCCAAGAGTGGGAGATCATCGACGAACTGAGCCGCAGACTGGCCCGCCGCACCCCGCTGTTGGGGGTGTTGCAGGGCATACGCAAAGTGCTTGGTGGACGGCTTGCTCCGCGCGCGATCGCGGACGTCGTCATCCGGCTGGCCGACGGTGGCGACCGGTTCGGGCTACGACGCGGGGGACTGACGTTCCGGCGGTTGGCGCGGGAACACCCGCACGGTGTGGCGCTGGCCCCGCACCTGCGAGCCGGAGTGCTGCGAAAAGTCGTCGTCTACCGCGGGGGCAAGGTGCGGCTGGAACATGCCGACATCGAGGCCGAAGTCCAGGCGCTGGGGTGCCGCGCCGAGCCTGACGGCTTTCCGCTGCGGCTGATCGGCATGCGGGAGCTGCGCTCGGAGAACTCCTGGATGCACAACTCGGCTCTGCTGATGCGTGGTGACCGGGTCCAATCCGCGTTGATGCATGTCGATGACGCCGCCGATGCCGGGGT
Source organism: Mycobacterium sp. (assembly GCA_965279745.1). Taxonomy (GTDB): domain Bacteria; phylum Actinomycetota; class Actinomycetes; order Mycobacteriales; family Mycobacteriaceae; genus Mycobacterium. The sequence continues at coordinate 2,406,193 of OZ257262.1, read as the reverse complement.
GAGCGACGGCGATCGGGTTCGCGTGACGTCGCAACACGGCGAGATCGAGCTCCCGGTGAAGCTCACCAAGGACGTCGTCGCCGGCGTGGTTGCGATCCCGCACGGGTGGGGCCATGACGGGACGGGCGGCTGGCGCACGGCTAACCGTGCGGGCGGGGTCAACGTCAACCGTCTGATGTCCAGCGACCCGGAAGATCTGGAGCCGCTCGCCGGCATGGCGAGATTGACCGGGGTGCCGGTCGCGGTCCGCCCCGTTTGACGTTGTTGCCAATTATTTGCCGGTTTCTCATTGTTCCGAGCTGGTGATTCGTCCTGGGCTTCGCTACCGTTTGCTGCTACGTCATCGACGAGGGAGCGGTGGATGTTGCGCGGACGTCGGATCCGGTGGGGGGCCGCCGGGGTCAGTGTTGGGCTCGGTGCTGCCCTGCTGTCCGGATTCGGTGTGGCCACTGCCGACACCGGCGACTCCGCCGGCGGAACCGGCCGCCATTCGTCGGTGTCATCCCCTGAAGGTTCGTCCCCAAGAGCCGGTTCAGCCGATAAGAGACGCTCGCCGAGCGCAGCGAACGAAACTCGGGCGCAGCATCCGAAGTCCGGTATCGACAGGCCGCAACCGGCCGCAGCTCGGAACGACGCAGCAGCTTGGAACGACACCGACGGCTTGGTTCCCGCAGCTGCGGTCGACCAACAGTCCCTGCCGGCAGCGGTTGTCGCCGACGTAGATCAGACACCCACTGAGCAGTCGGTGATGGTGTCGGCTGTAGCCACGACTAGGACGCGGGCCCACACCGTCGCGACTGTGCTGCCCTCCGCGGCAAGCGTTGCGGCCGAATCCGGCCAGAACGTAAACGCCGTCCCCAGCGTGCTTTCCGGCGGTGGCGAAACGCCTTCCCCGGCCGCGCTGTTGGATGCGGTAGTGCTCAACCTGCTGTCTGGTCTTGGCTGGAAGCCCTCCGGCCAGACGGGTGGCGGCGCGGCAGGCCCAACTACCGTGCCAACCACGGTTGCCAGTGGCGCGCCGCTGACCAATGGGGTGACCGGAGTCGCGGTTGGGCATTCGACCCTGACGATTCCGCTGGGAACCACTGGCTACGTCGTGCCGGCTGACTGGTACCTCCCCACGCAGGCTGACGGTTCGGTGCAGCCCAACGGGGTGATCTGGCTACAGCACGGCTTCCTGGCGGACAAGGCGTACTACTCGGCACTGGCAACCCAGCTTGCCCAGCAGACCAACAGCATCGTGGTGGTGCCCACGATCTCGTCGCTGCCGTTGTCCTGTGCGGACTGCTCGCTGAACAGCGTGAACCTGGAGTGGGCTGTGGCCGGCATGTTCCTGGGTGACCGGGCGGCCCTGAACGCCAGCGCCACCGCTGCCGGCTACGAGGGCACCTTGCCGGAGAAGTTCGTCCTGGCGGGCCATTCAGCCGGCGGCGGTTTTGCGGCCACGGTCGCCGGATTCGCCGTCGACAACGGCGCCGCCGATGACGGCGACCTGCTGGGCGTCATCATGTACGACGGCGTCTCGATGAACGGCACTCTGGCCAATGCCGTAGCGAGCCTGGACACCCTCGACATCCCGGTCTACCAAATCGCGGCGCCGCCCCAGGTGTGGAATGCGTTCGGGATCACCACGGACCAACTGCTCACGCTGCGGCCGGACGAGTTCGACGGTGGCGTGTTGATCGGCGGATCGCATGTCGACTCGATGATCGGCAGCAACGCGATCATCGACTGGGCGGCCCAGTTGATCACCCAGTCGTCCCCAGCGGGCAACACGCAGGCCGTGTACACGTTGAGCACCGGATGGATCAACGACATGTACGTCGGCGCCGGGCCGGATGATCCGCGGTACGGCGTGTACGGGCAAGCCGCGCAGCAGCTGATCATGGGCGATGCCACCGCGCTCGTGCTGCCTGGGCTGTCTTCTGTACAGCTCTCGGACCAGGAACAACAGCTCAAGACGCTGCTCGCGACGTATCTCCCGATCTTCTTCGGCGGGACTGCCGTGGGCGGGACTGCCGCCCCGGGACGGTCGGTGGGAGCGTCAGCGCCGACATCGCCATCGACGCAGACCACCGGTACACCATCGACTCCGGCAACCACCAACGGCGTAACGGGTGTCCGGGTCGGCCATTCGGATCTGGATATTCCGGTCGGCTCGGACGGGTACGTCGCAGACGCGGATTGGTACTTCCCGACTCAAGCCGACGGATCTGTGCAGCCCAACGGTGTGATCTGGCTGCAGCACGGTTACCTCGGCGACAAGTCGTACTTCTCGGCGCTGGCCACCCAGCTGGCTTTGCAAACCAACAGCATCGTGGTGGTCCCCACGCTGCCCTCGGCCGCCACGGTCGAAGATCCGGACGCATACCTGATGAGCGCGGCCATGCAGGAGGCCGTCGCGGACATGTTCGTCGGTGACCGGGATGCGCTGAACGAAAGTGCCGCTGCCGCGGGTTTTGTCGGCACACTGCCGGATAAGTACATCCTGGCCGGGCACTCCTACGGTGGCGGCCTGGCCGCCGCGGCCGGCGGCTACAGCGTCGAAAACGGAGCAGCCGACGGCAATCTGCTGGGTGTGGTGATGTTCGACGGCGTATCCGATAACGGCACCTTTTCTGGTGCCGTATCCAGTCTGAACGACCTGGATATCCCGATCTACCAGATCGCGGCACCGCCGCAGCTGTGGAACCAGTTGGGCGACACCACGGTCGAGTTGGACACTGCCGACACTGACGCAGACGACCTCGCGTCGCTGCGCCCGGGCCAATTCGTCGGCGTCGTGCTACAGAACGGATCGCATTTCGACGCGATGCTGGGCAGCGACCCGATCGCCGACTTCGTCTTCCAGCTCCTCAGCTCGTTCTCGCCGCCAGGGAACACGGCGGCGACCTACACGCTGGCCATCGGCTGGATCAACGATATGTACGCCGGGAAGGGTCCGGACGACCCCGGATACGGGCTCTACGGGGAACCGGGCCAGCAGATCATCCTGGGTGACGCGGTCGCAGTTGTGCTGGCCGAAGAGGCTCCCGCGGCCGCCGGGGCACCCGTGATTGCCGCCTGACGGATTTTTCCACACCAAACACCCCTTTAAGTCTTGACGGACGGCCTCAAACGGGTCACTCTGTTGTCCAGCATGTGTGTTTGGGTAGCTCGATCGTCAGCCAGCGCAAGAGTGCCAAACATGCGGGTGTTGAGGAATGCGCCGTTCTGCGCTATGGTTGGACGTTGCGCTGGCTTCCCCCTGCCTACCTAAACCCGCACCTGACACCGTGGTTCCTGTCTGAGCCCCTATTTCAAGGCTCAGCGACCTCTTTGTGTGCAGTTTGTCCGGGTGACCGGAACAGGTGAACGTCAGCCGAAACCTAAACGCAGATCCGCGCGGCGAGATGGATTCGGCACTCAGGGCCTTAATTAGGCCTTCCAGGCCCTTCCGGATAGTCGCACTAGGTGCTGGAAGGATGCATCTTGGCAGTCTCTAGCCAGACCAACTCCCTTACTTCGAGCTCAGTTCCCGGAGCACCGAATCGGCTGTCGTTTGCCAAGCTGCGCGAACCTCTTGAGGTTCCGGGCCTGCTGGACGTGCAGACCGAATCGTTCGAGTGGCTGATCGGCGCGCCGCAGTGGCGCGAGCGCGCCATCGAGCGCGGCGACATCAGCCCGAAGGGCGGCCTTGAAGAAGTCCTCGACGAGCTGTCGCCGATCGAGGACTTCGCCGGCAACCTGTCGCTGACGTTCACCGACCCGCGCTTCGACGAGGTCAAGGCTCCGGTTGACGAGTGCAAAGACAAAGACCAGACCTACGCCGCTCCGCTGTTCGTCACGGCCGAGTTCATGAACAGTGAAAGCGGCGAGATCAAGAGCCAGACGGTCTTCATGGGCGACTTCCCGATGATGACCGAGAAGGGCACCTTCATCATCAACGGCACCGAGCGTGTCGTGGTGAGCCAGCTGGTGCGTTCGCCCGGCGTCTACTTTGACGAGTCCATCGACAAGGCCACCGAGAAGACGCTGCACAGCGTCAAGGTGATCCCGGGTCGCGGCGCGTGGTTGGAATTCGACGTTGACAAGCGCGACACCGTCGGAGTCCGCATCGATCGCAAGCGCCGCCAGCCCGTCACCGTGTTGCTGAAGGCGCTCGGTTGGACGAACGAGCAGATCCGTGAGCGCTTCGGCTTCTCCGAGATCGTTATGTCGACCCTCGAGAAGGACAACACTCCCGGTACCGACGAGGCGCTGCTGGACATCTACCGGAAGCTGCGCCCGGGCGAACCCCCCACCAAGGAATCTGCGCAGACCCTGCTGGAGAACCTGTTCTTCAAGGACAAGCGCTATGACCTGGCCCGAGTGGGCCGCTACAAGGTGAACAAGAAGCTTGGCCTCAACGTCGGCAAGCCGATCACCAGTTCGACGCTGACCGAAGAGGACATCGTCGCGACCATCGAGTACCTGGTTCGGTTGCACGAAGGCCAGACCAAGATGACCGCCCCGGGCGGTGCCGAGGTACCCGTCGAAGTTGATGACATCGACCACTTCGGCAATCGTCGCCTGCGCACCGTCGGCGAGCTGATCCAGAACCAGATCCGGGTGGGTCTGTCTCGTATGGAGCGCGTCGTTCGTGAGCGGATGACCACTCAGGACGTCGAGGCGATCACCCCGCAAACTCTGATCAACATCCGTCCCGTCGTGGCGGCGATCAAGGAGTTCTTCGGGACCAGCCAGCTCAGCCAGTTCATGGACCAGAACAACCCGTTGTCGGGTCTGACCCACAAGCGCCGTCTGTCGGCGCTGGGCCCGGGCGGTCTGTCCCGTGAGCGTGCCGGCCTTGAGGTCCGCGACGTGCACTCCAGCCACTACGGCCGGATGTGCCCGATCGAGACTCCGGAAGGCCCGAACATCGGCCTGATCGGCTCGCTGTCGGTGTACGCACGGGTGAACCCGTTCGGCTTCATCGAGACGCCTTATCGCAAGGTTGTCGACGGCGTGGTTTCCGACGAGATCCACTACCTGACGGCCGACGAGGAGGACCGCCACGTCGTGGCGCAGGCCAACTCGCCGACTGACGCCGACGAACGCTTCAGCGAGCCCCGCGTGCTGGTGCGTCGTAAGGGCGGCGAAGTCGAGTACGTCAGCGCCACCGAGGTCGACTTCATGGACGTTTCACCGCGCCAGATGGTGTCGGTCGCGACGGCGATGATCCCGTTCCTCGAGCACGACGACGCCAACCGCGCCCTGATGGGTGCCAACATGCAGCGCCAGGCGGTTCCGCTGGTGCGCAGCGAGGCACCGCTGGTGGGTACCGGCATGGAGTTGCGTGCCGCGATCGACGCCGGCGATGTGGTTGTTGCCACCAAGTCCGGCGTCATCGAAGAGGTGTCCGCCGACTACGTCACCGTGATGGCCGACGACGGCACCCGGCACACCTACCGGATGCGCAAGTTCGCCCGCTCCAACCACGGCACCTGCGCCAACCAGCGTCCGATCGTGGACGCTGGCCAGCGGGTCGAGGCCGGCCAGGTCATCGCCGACGGGCCGTGCACCGAGAACGGTGAAATGGCGCTCGGCAAGAACCTGCTCGTGGCGATCATGCCGTGGGAAGGACACAACTACGAAGATGCGATCATCCTCTCCAACCGCTTGGTTGAAGAGGATGTGTTGACCTCAATCCACATCGAGGAGCACGAGATCGACGCCCGCGACACCAAGCTGGGCGCCGAGGAGATCACCCGGGATATCCCCAACGTCTCCGATGAGGTGCTGGCTGACCTCGACGAGCGCGGCATCGTCCGCATCGGCGCCGAGGTCCGTGACGGCGACATCCTGGTCGGCAAGGTCACTCCGAAGGGCGAGACCGAGTTGACCCCGGAAGAGCGACTGCTGCGGGCCATCTTCGGTGAGAAGGCTCGCGAGGTTCGCGACACCTCTCTGAAGGTGCCGCACGGCGAGTCCGGAAAGGTCATCGGTATCCGGGTGTTCTCCCGCGAGGACGATGACGAGCTGCCCGCCGGCGTCAACGAGCTGGTGCGTGTCTACGTGGCCCAGAAGCGCAAGATCTCCGACGGCGACAAGCTCGCTGGCCGGCACGGCAACAAGGGCGTGATCGGCAAGATCCTCGCTCAAGAGGACATGCCGTTCCTGCCGGACGGCACCCCGGTCGACATCATCCTGAACACCCACGGTGTGCCGCGACGGATGAACATCGGCCAGATCCTGGAAACCCACCTCGGATGGGTGGCCAAGACCGGCTGGAACATCGAGGGATCACCGGAATGGGCGAGCAAGCTTCCGCCGGAACTGCTGAGCGCTCCCGCTGACACCAAGACCGCCACACCGGTGTTCGACGGTGCCCGCGAGGAGGAGTTGCAGGGCCTGCTGAGCTCCACGCTGGCGAGCCGCGACGGCCAGGTGCTCGTCAACGGCGACGGCAAGGCGATGCTCTATGACGGTCGCAGTGGGGAGCCGTTCCCGTACCCGGTGACCGTGGGCTACATGTACATCTTGAAGCTCCACCACTTGGTGGACGACAAGATCCACGCCCGCTCCACCGGTCCGTACTCGATGATCACCCAGCAGCCGTTGGGCGGTAAGGCCCAGTTCGGTGGCCAGCGGTTCGGCGAGATGGAGTGCTGGGCCATGCAGGCCTACGGCGCCGCCTACACGCTGCAGGAGCTGTTGACCATCAAGTCCGATGACACCGTCGGCCGCGTGAAGGTTTACGAGGCGATCGTCAAGGGCGAGAACATCCCCGAGCCCGGTATTCCGGAATCGTTCAAGGTGTTGCTCAAGGAGCTGCAGTCGCTGTGCCTCAACGTCGAGGTGCTTTCCAGCGATGGCGCGGCAATCGAGATGCGTGACGGCGACGACGAGGACCTGGAGCGCGCTGCTGCGAACCTGGGTATCAACTTGTCCCGCAACGAATCTGCTTCTGTTGAGGATCTCGCTTAGGTCTTCCTGATTTCGCCTCTTTATTGGTTCTTTAGTCCCGCAAGGGGAAAGGGAGTTACGTGCTAGACGTCAACTTCTTCGATGAGCTCCGTATCGGCCTGGCGACCGCCGACGATATCCGTCAGTGGTCTTTCGGCGAGGTCAAGAAGCCCGAGACCATCAACTACCGCACGCTCAAGCCAGAGAAGGACGGCCTGTTCTGCGAGAAGATCTTCGGACCTACTCGCGACTGGGAGTGCTACTGCGGCAAGTACAAGCGTGTCCGCTTCAAGGGCATCATCTGCGAGCGCTGCGGCGTCGAGGTGACCCGTGCCAAGGTGCGCCGTGAGCGGATGGGCCACATCGAGCTGGCCGCGCCCGTCACGCACATCTGGTACTTCAAGGGTGTGCCGTCGCGGTTGGGCTACCTGCTGGACCTGGCCCCGAAGGATCTGGAAAAGATCATCTACTTCGCCGCCTATGTGATCACCGCTGTCGACACCGAGATGCGCCACAACGAGCTCTCCACGCTCGAGGCCGAAATGGTCGTCGAGAAGAAGGCCGTCGAGGATCAGCGTGATTCCGACCTGGAGGCGCGGGCTCAGAAGCTCGAAGCCGACATGAAGGAACTCGAGGATGAGGGCGCCAAGTCCGACGTCAAGCGCAAGGTGCGCGACGGTGGCGAGCGCGAGATGCGCCAGCTTCGCGACCGGGCACAGCGCGAGCTGGACCGCCTTGACGAGATCTGGACCACGTTCACCAAGCTGGCTCCCAAGCAGCTGATCGTCGACGAGGGCCTCTACCGCGAGATCCAGGATCGCTATGGCGAGTACTTCCAGGGCTCGATGGGCGCGGAGTCGATCAAGAAGCTCATCGAGAACTTTGACATCGACGCCGAGGCCGAGATCCTGCGCGAGATCATCCGCAGCGGCAAGGGCCAGAAGAAGCTCCGCGCCCTTAAGCGGCTGAAGGTGGTCGCGGCGTTCCAGACCAACCGGAATTCGCCGATGGGTATGGTGCTCGACGCCGTGCCGGTGATCCCGCCGGAGCTGCGCCCGATGGTGCAGTTGGATGGTGGCCGGTTCGCCACGTCCGACCTCAACGACCTGTACCGGCGCGTGATCAACCGGAACAACCGGTTGAAGCGGCTGATCGACCTCGGCGCGCCCGAGATCATCGTCAACAACGAGAAGCGCATGCTTCAGGAGTCGGTCGACGCGCTCTTCGACAACGGTCGTCGCGGCCGTCCCGTCACCGGGCCCGGCAACCGTCCGCTCAAGTCGCTGTCCGATCTGCTCAAGGGCAAGCAGGGCCGCTTCCGTCAGAACCTGCTCGGCAAGCGAGTGGACTATTCGGGCAGATCCGTAATCGTGGTCGGGCCACAGCTCAAGCTGCACCAGTGCGGCCTGCCGAAGCTGATGGCGCTGGAGCTGTTCAAGCCGTTCGTGATGAAGCGGCTGGTTGACCTCAACCATGCGCAGAACATCAAGAGCGCCAAGCGGATGGTGGAACGTCAGCGTCCGCAGGTTTGGGATGTGCTTGAGGAAGTAATTGCAGAGCATCCTGTCTTGCTGAACCGTGCGCCAACGCTGCACCGCCTGGGTATCCAGGCATTCGAGCCGCAGCTGGTGGAAGGCAAGGCAATTCAGCTGCACCCGCTCGTCTGTGAGGCGTTCAACGCCGACTTCGACGGCGACCAGATGGCGGTGCACTTGCCGCTGAGCGCCGAGGCGCAGGCCGAAGCCCGCGTCTTGATGCTGTCGTCCAACAACATCCTGTCCCCGGCATCGGGCAAGCCGTTGGCCATGCCCCGCCTGGACATGGTCACCGGGCTGTACTACCTGACCACGCTGATTGCGGGTGCGGAAGGCGAGTATCAGCCGGCTGGCAAGGACAAGCCGGAGTTCGGTGTGTACAGCTCGCCGGCCGAGGCCATCATGGCCAAGGATCGCGGTGCGCTGAGTGTTCGTGCGCAGATCAAGATCCGGTTGACGCAGCTGCGTCCGCCACATGAGATCGAGACCGCGCTGTTCGGTGAGAACGGCTGGCGCCCGGGTATGCCCTGGACCGCCGAGACCACCCTGGGGCGCGCGATCTTCAACGAGCTTCTGCCGCAGGGCTATCCGTTCGTCAATGAGCAGATGCACAAGAAGGTCCAGGCCCGGATCATCAACGACCTGGCCGAGCGCTACCCGATGATCGTCGTGGCGCAGACCGTGGACAAGCTCAAGGACGCCGGCTTCTACTGGGCCACCCGTTCGGGTGTCACCGTGTCGATGGCCGACGTGATCGTGCCGCCGGAGAAGGGCGAGATCCTCGAGCGTTACGAAGGGGAAGCCGACGCCATCGAGAAGAAGTACCAGCGAGGTGCCCTGAGCCGTCAAGAGCGCAATGACAACTTGGTGGAGATCTGGAAGAAGGCCACCGAGGAGGTCGGCGAGGCGCTTGAGCGGCATTATCCGGAGGACAACCCGATCATCACGATCGTGAAGTCGGGTGCAACGGGTAACCTCACCCAGACTCGCACGCTGGCTGGCATGAAGGGCCTGGTGACAAACCCGAAGGGTGAGTTCATCCCGCGCCCAATCAAGTCCTCGTTCCGTGAGGGCCTGACCGTGCTGGAGTACTTCATCAACACCCACGGCGCCCGAAAGGGTCTGGCTGACACCGCGCTGCGTACCGCTGACTCGGGTTACCTGACCCGTCGTCTGGTGGACGTTTCGCAGGACGTCATCGTCCGTGAGCACGACTGCGGCACCGAGCGGGGCATCATCGTCGAGCTGGCCGAGCGTCAGGCGAACGGCACCCTGCTGCGTGACCCGCACGTCGAGACTTCGGCGTACGCCCGCACATTGGCCACGGATGCGATCGATGAGAAGGGCACCGTCATCGTCGCGCGTGGTCACGATCTGGGCGATCCGGCGATCGATGCGCTGCTGGAAGCCGGGATCGACGCAGTCAAGGTTCGCTCGGTGCTGACCTGCGCCAGCGGTTCCGGCGTGTGCGCGATGTGCTACGGCCGTTCGATGGCCACCGGCAAGCTGGTCGACATTGGTGAGGCTGTCGGCATCGTCGCCGCCCAGTCCATCGGTGAGCCCGGCACGCAGCTGACCATGCGTACGTTCCACCAGGGCGGTGTGACCGGCGGCGGTGACATCGTCGGTGGTCTGCCCCGTGTGCAGGAGCTGTTCGAGGCGCGTATTCCGCGCGCTCGCGCCCCGATTGCCGACGTCGCCGGCCGGGTGGGGATCGAGGAGACCGACAAGTTCTACAAGATCACCATCATCCCGGACGACGGCAGCGAAGAGGTCGTGTACGACAAGCTGTCCAAGCGTCAGCGGCTGCGCGTCTTCAAGCACGATGACGGCACCGAACGGCTGCTCACCGATGGTGACCATGTCGAGGTGGGCCAGCAGCTGATGGAAGGCTCGGCCGACCCGCACGAGGTGCTTCGTGTCGAAGGCCCGCGAAAGGTGCAGATCCACCTGGTCAAGGAAGTCCAGGAGGTCTACCGCGCGCAGGGTGTGTCGATCCACGACAAGCACATCGAGGTCATCGTTCGGCAGATGCTGCGTCGCGTCACGATCATCGATTCGGGTGCGACGGAGTTCCTGCCCGGCTCGCTGACCGAGCGCGGCGAATTCGAGTCCGAGAACCGACGCGTGGTGGCCGAGGGCGGCGAGCCCGCGGCCGGGCGTCCGGTGTTGATGGGCATCACGAAGGCGTCGCTGGCCACCGACTCGTGGTTGTCGGCGGCGTCGTTCCAGGAGACCACCCGAGTGCTGACCGACGCGGCGATCAATTGCCGCAGCGACAAGCTCCAGGGCCTCAAGGAGAACGTGATCATCGGCAAGCTGATCCCGGCCGGTACCGGCATCAACCGGTACCGCAACATCCAGGTTCAGCCCACCGAAGAAGCACGTGCTGCTGCGTACACGATCCCGTCCTACGAGGATCAGTACTACAGCCCGGACTTCGGTGCGGCCACCGGTGCCGCGGTGCCGTTGGACGACTACGGCTACTCGGACTACCGCTAGTAGTAAGACGACGAAAGGCCCCTGCCAGCCGCAGGGGTCTTTCGTCGTCTTACGCCCAAACCAACAAATGGGCGCGAAAGTCCGAGTGATTCACGCCATTTCGTCGATCTCGACGCGGCAAAAACTAGACTCGACCCCGTGCTGATCGGTTCACATGTCCACACCGAAGATCCACTGGCGGCCGCGGCGGCCGATGACGCAGAGGTGGTGCAGTTCTTCCTCGGGAACCCGCAAAGCTGGAAGAAGCCCACACCGCGCGAGGACGCCCACGTCCTGAAGGCGGCGGCCATGCCGCTATACGTCCATGCGCCGTATCTGATCAACGTCGCATCGGCCAACAACCGAGTCCGCATCCCGTCCCGAAAGATCTTGCAGGACACCTGCGATGCAGCCGCCGAGATCAACGCGACCGCGGTCATCGTGCACGGCGGGCACGCCGACGACAACGACATGGAAGCCGGATTCGAGCGTTGGGTCAAGGCTCTCGATCACCTGAACACCGATATCCCGGTCTACCTGGAGAACACCGCCGGGGGCGACCACGCGATGGCACGCCACTTCGACACGATCGCGCGACTGTGGGATCGCATCGGGGACATGGGCATTGGCTTCTGTCTGGACACCTGCCATGCCTGGGCCGCGGGCGAGGAACTGATCGACGCAGTCGACCGAATCAAGTCGATCACCGGAAGGATTGACCTGATCCACTGCAACGACTCCAGGGATGCCGCCGGATCAGGCGCAGACAGGCATGCGAACTTCGGTGCAGGGCAGATCGACGTACAACTGTTGGTGGCGGTCGTCAAGGCAGCTGATGCTCCGGTGATCTGTGAGACAGCCGAGGAAGGGCGCAGGGACGATATCGCGCTACTCCGCGACAGCCTCTAGAACCTGTTTGCCGGGTGCGATGCAAAGCACCTCGTCCAGCGTCGCTGTGTGGAGTCCGGCCGCCTGACCGAGACGCGCCATGGCACACATTGCCGGCCCGGAGGCAACCGTGTCGGTGAGGACATAGCGTCCCGCCCGCTCTGTGCGGCGGACGGAACTCTCCGCCGCGGAGCGGCCGGTAAGTGTCACGGCGTCTTCGAAATTGATCGCAACCTGATACACGTCTGGTTCAGCCGCGAGTACCCCGGTCAACCGGCTGATGTAATTGTCTTGAGCGAAGAACTGCCAGCCTTCGTCCAGGTGAAGCCAGAACGGTCCGCCAACCTCCCGCTGAAGGCTCGTGAGGTAGCCGCCCGGTTGTTCTTCCGTTGGGGTACGGACGAATTCGAGAAAACGATAGCTCTCAATGAGGGTTGCGCGGTCCTCTGCGGAAAGACCTGCGTTGACGACCAGGAACCGGCCGATGCGCGATCGATCGAGGCAGCAGTTCAGAAACGAATTAAGGGTATGCTCGGTAACCGTGCGATCAGGTCCGGCGATGAGGCTGACTGTGACTTCAGATTCTCGTGGGCCCACGGACAGTGAGCGTGAGAGCTGGTCCGGATATACCGATGCAACGCCGATCATGTGGGGGGATTGAAGGTCCCGGTTGGCCGTGATCCTGGTCCGGTCGTGCTCGGGCAAGTCTGCCCTGGTGATCAGTCTGCGCGAGATGCTGAAAGCCTCGACTGGCCTGCCGAGCCAGGATGCGCATACCGCCTGCTCGTCAAGCGCCCGCCAGTTGTGCACGTCGCCGCCGACGAACAGTCGGTCATTGTGCGGCAGCGGGATCTGCGCCGCGCGTTCAGCGAAAATGTACGCGAGTTGGTAGCGCTCATTAGTTCGGTATCTGTTCGCGATGGCGAAGAGCGCCTCCGCCCGACTGGGGCGGTTCTCCCACGCCTGCAGGAAAGCGTCCAGAACTTCCGGCCAGGGCATCTCGAGGCGTGACATGGATTCGGCCACCCGAAGCTTCGAGTAGTACACCTCTTCGTCCCAGCCGCCCATCTCCGCCCGGCGGGCGTACCATTCGCGCGCATTGGCAAAATCGCCGAGGTCGTAGTAGCTCTGGGCTAAATAGAACGCTGACCGCGAATCATTCGCGTCGCGTTCCATCTCGGCCAGCAGTAGGTCACGGTCGCGCGCGTACTTCTGTGGATCCAGATTGCGGCCACCGAGACGGCGGGAGTCGATGAAGAATTCGCCCGGGAGGCGGCGGCGATCGAAAGGCTGATCGGACTCGATGTATTCGTGGACCACCCCCAGGTAACGCCACGGGATCCCGTCCTTGAGCACCTGTGCGCGCCAATAGGTGAAGCCGGCCATGTCGCCGAATCGCAGTTCGTAGGCATCGGCGGTCAGGTTGCTGAAATCAGGTGTTCCCACCACCAGGTCATCGGCGTCGATCACCCAGATGTAGTCGGCATGGCCTTGGGCCAAGTCCAGTGCCTCTGAGCGGTTTACGCCGAAGTTCTTCCACTCACTTTCATGGAGTTCGCCGGGAATCCCGAGTTCGGCCATGTGGTTGCGGATGACGTCCTGAGTTCCGTCATCCGACCCGGTGTCAACGATCACCCAATAGCTGATGTACTGCGCGACGCAGTCGAGGACCTCGTGGACGATGTGCGCTTCGTTGCGGACGATCATGTTGAGGCAGATCTTGGGGAGCGCGTCTTTCGAGTCGGATTCTGCCGGGGTGGACATGTCGTGTCAGCTCACTTTCAGGCGGACGAGCGAAGTGCCGGGTCTGCACCCAACTGTCGCCCGGCTATTGCTGCAGGGCCTGCTCGCCTGCAATTTCTATCAGACGGCGTACAGGCGTCCAAAGCCGAGTGGTGACCACTGCCTGCAGGTGCTGTTACGAATCTTGTACGACTGTCGAAGAAATGTAATATTGCGGTATGTCGGATACCCATGTCGTCACAAACCAGGTCCCGTTCCTGACGGACTACAACCCGGCGACCTCGCCGGTGGTCGTCGAAGCGCTTATTCGGGAGGGCGGGCACTGGGGCCTCGACGAGGTCACCGAACTCGGCGCGATTTCGGGGAGCGCGCAGGCGCAGCGGTGGGGCGAACTCGCTGACCGCAACCGTCCGATCCTGCACACCCATGACCGATTCGGCCACCGGGTCGACGAGATCGAATACGACCCGGCCTATCACGAGTTGATGCGCGTGGCCGTCGCCCACGGCCTGCACGGAGCCCCGTGGGCCGATGAGCGGCCGGGTGCGCATGTAGTGCGCGCGGCGAAGATGTCGGTCTGGACCCCGGAGCCCGGCCACGTCTGCCCGATCTCGATGACCTATGCCGTCGTCCCTGCGCTGCGGCACAACGCAGAGCTTGCCGCTATCTATGAGCCACTACTAACCAGCCGCGAGTACGACCCCGAACTCAAGCTGGCGACTACCAAGCCCGGCATCACCGCGGGAATGTCGATGACCGAGAAACAAGGCGGCTCCGATGTGCGGGCCGGTACCTCGCAAGCCACCCCCAACGGCGACGGCAGCTACACCCTGACCGGACACAAGTGGTTCACCTCCGCCCCGATGTGCGATCTCTTCCTGGTGCTGGCTCAGGCTCCGGGCGGGTTGTCCTGCTTCCTGCTGCCCCGGGTGTTGCCCGACGGCACCCGGAATCGGATGTTCATCCAGCGGCTCAAGGACAAGCTCGGTAATCACGCCAATGCCTCCAGCGAGGTGGAATACGACGGCGCGACCGTGTGGCTCCTCGGTGAGGAAGGTCGCGGCGTCCCGACCATCATCGAGATGGTCAACATGACCCGCCTGGACTGCACGCTGGGCAGCGCGACCAGCATGCGCAGCGGGCTGATGCGCGCCATTCACCACACGCAACATCGCAAGGCATTCGGCGCCTATCTGATCGACCAGCCATTGATGCGCAACGTGCTGGCTGATCTGGCAGTGGAAGCCGAGGCCGCCACCATGGTGGCGATGCGGATGGCCGGGGCCACAGATCGTGCGGTGCGTGGCAGCGGCGAGGAGGCTGACCGCGAGGCGTTGTTACGCCGGATCGGGCTGGCGGCCAGCAAGTACTGGGTGTGTAAGCGTGCGACTCCACACGCGGCGGAAGCTATGGAATGCCTCGGCGGCAACGGCTACGCCGAGGATTCCGGGATGCCGAGGCTGTACCGGGAGGCTCCGCTGATGGGCATCTGGGAAGGCTCGGGCAACGTCAGCGCGCTGGACACGCTCCGCGCTATGGCGACCAAGCCGGAATGCGTCGAAGTGCTCTTCGATGAGCTGGCGCTCACGGCTGGCCAGGATGTCAGGCTGGACACCCACATCGCAGAACTGCGCGCCGGCCTGGCCGATGTGGAGACGATCGAGTACCGCGGTCGCAAGGTCGCCGAAGACATCTGCCTGGCGTTGCAGGGCTCACTGTTGGTGCGGCATGGTCACCCCGCGGTTGCCGAGGCGTTCCTGGCCACCCGGATGGCCAAGGACTGGGGTGGCGCGTTCGGAACACTGCCGACCGGGCTTGATCTCGCCCCGATCATCGAGCGCGCGCTGGTTAAGGGATGACAGTCGACTTCGACAACCTGAAGACCATGACCTACGAGGTCACCGATCGGGTTGCGCGCATCACCTTCAATCGGCCAGAAAAGGGCAACGCGATCATCGCCGATACTCCACTGGAGTTGGCGGCCCTCGTCGAACGGGCCGACCTCGACCCCAGCGTTCACGTCATTCTGGTGTCGGGCCGTGGTGAGGGGTTCTGTGCGGGCTTCGATTTGAGTGCCTATGCCGATGGGTCGTCGTCAGCGGGTGGCGCACGCCACCATCAAGGGACTGTGCTCGACGGGAAGACTCAGGCGGTCAACCACCTGCCGAACCAGCCCTGGGATCCGATGATCGACTATCAGATGATGAGCCGGTTCGTCCGCGGCTTCGCCAGCCTGATGCATGCGGACAAGCCGACGGTGGTGAAGATCCACGGCTATTGCGTGGCCGGTGGCACCGACATCGCCCTGCATGCCGACCAGGTGATCGCCGCCGCCGACGCCAAGATCGGCTACCCGCCGACCAGGGTCTGGGGGGTGCCGGCCGCGGGCCTGTGGGCCCACCGGTTGGGCGACCAGCGGGCCAAACGCCTGCTGCTTACCGGGGACTGCATCACCGGCAAGCAGGCGGCCGAATGGGGCCTCGCAGTCGAGGCTCCGGAACCAGCTGACCTCGACGAGCGCACCGAGCGCCTCGTCGAACGAATCGCGGCAGTGCCGGTCAATCAGCTCATCATGGTCAAACTCGCAATGAACAGCGCGTTGTACCAGCAGGGGATTGCGACCAGCCGGATGGTGTGCACGGTGTTCGACGGCATTGCCAGGCACACGTCGGAAGGGCACGCGTTCGTCGCGGACGCCACGCAGCACGGATTCCGCGACGCGGTGCGCCATCGGGACGAGCCGTTCGGCGACCACGGCAGAACGACCTCCGGCGTCTGATATGCCCGAGCCGACCCCGCGCATGCCGGCCCGCTCTGTGGTGCTCAGTGTGCTGCTCGGTGCGCATCCGGCGTGGGCGACGGCGAGCGAACTCGTTCGGCTCACTGCCGACTTCGATATTAAGGAGACGACGCTGCGGGTCGCGCTGACGCGGATGGTGGCCGCGGGCGACTTGATTCGTTCCGAAGACGGCTACCGGCTCTCTGACCGCCTACTCGCCAGGCAGCGTCGCCAAGATGACGCCCTCAATCCGCGGACGCGAGATTGGGACGGCCGCTGGACGACGCTGGTGGTCACGACCGTCGGAATCGGCGCACGGACTCGGGCCACGTTGCGCAGCGCCCTGCAGGACAGCCGCTTCGGCGAGCTTCGCGAAGGCGTCTGGCTGCGTCCAGACAACCTCGACGGCGACATGCCCACCCGGATTGGGCAGTGGACCCGTCGGTTGCAGACCGTCGACGACGATCCGGCTGAATTGGCCGGGCAGCTCTGGGACCTGTCGGGTTGGTCCCGGGTCGGGCGAAAATTGCTTACCGATATGACCGCGACTGACGACATTCCGGGCCGCTTCGTAGCGGCGGCGGGGATCGTCCGCCACCTGCTGACGGACCCGGTACTGCCCCAGCAACTGCTGCCCGCAGACTGGCCGGGGACAGAGCTGCGGGCAACGTACGCCAGCTTTGCGACGGAGCTTGCCCAGCGACGGGACCAAACCCAGCTATTGGAGGCCAGATGAGCAGCGACATCGCTGGTGTCAGAGTGGAACGCAACGGACCGGTCACCACCGTCATCGTGGACCGCCCGCACGCCCGCAACGCGGTCAATGGCCCCACCGCAATGGCGCTGCTGGCAGCTTTCGAGGAGTTTGATCGCGACGACTCGGCGTCGGTGGCCGTGCTGTGGGGCGATCAAGGAACGTTCTGCGCCGGCGCGGACCTCAAGGGAATCGGTACCCCCGACTCCAATCCGCTCAGCACTGATGGCCCTGGTCCGATGGGGCCAACCCGCATGGTGCTGTCCAAACCCGTGATCGCGGCGGTGAGTGGTTATGCGGTTGCCGGGGGACTGGAGCTGGCGCTCTGGTGCGACTTGCGGGTGGTCGAGGAGGACGCGGTCTTCGGGGTGTTCTGCCGCCGCTGGGGGGTGCCGCTGATCGACGGCGGAACCGTGCGGTTGCCCCGGCTGATCGGCCACGGGCGTGCGATGGATCTGATTCTCACCGGACGTGCGGTGGCCGCTGATGAGGCACTGGCTATCGGGCTGGCCAACCGGGTGGTCCCTGCGGGGCAGGCCAGGCCGGCCGCCGAGGAGCTGGCCGCCGAACTGGCGCTGCTGCCGCAAGGTTGCCTGCGTGCGGATCGACTGTCGGCGCTGCACCAGTGGGGCCACTCCGAAGCCGACGCGATGAGCTTCGAATTCGACAGCATGGCGAAGGTCGCGGCCGAGTCGCTGGCCGGCGCCCAGCGCTTCGCCGGTGGCGCAGGTCGGCACGGCGCTCCCGCCTGAATTTCCGACCTGCACCCGCCCTGATCAGGACATTCGCCAGCGTTCCCATGCGGCTTGACGCGATGTCCCGGATATCTCGGCCACCTGACTCCAGGAATTCGACGACGCCATCAACCGGGCGGCCTCGCCGACCCGTTCGCCGGCGTAGGCGACGATGCGGAGCATTTCGGCGAAGCTTTCCCGGGTACCCCTGCTGCTCAGTTCATCGGTAGCCCGGCAGATGAGTGCCGCCAGTTCGCTCTCGCTTAGCCGGTCCAGCGGGACGTCGGGTCCTGGAAGTTCAGGTGGAGCGGTCATGCACCCACTTTACGATCGTCAGCCTGCGGGAACATCGAGTCGCACTTCGCCGTCCGCCGAGTCGAACGTCCGGGTCCAGGTAGTGCCCGGCCACCGGTAATGAACTTCGCCGGAATCGGGGCGGTAGTCGGCTGTGTACAGCGTGCCGAACCCGTTGCCGTAATCGTTGCTTCGCAATGGCCGGCGCAGGAACTCTTCGGCGACGACGTCCGGGTGCCGCTGGTCTGCCAGCAGATCGCGGAGGTGGGCCTGCCGTTCCAGGCTGCGGTATCGCTTGGCGTGCGCGGGGTCCTCCGGGCGATCGAATCGGTGATTGGTCGCCAGCGGGCAGTCCTGCACTTCCATCACCTGTCCGGGTGCTACATAGACGGTCCGGACATCGCCGCCGCGATCGGTGAGGGTCAGGTTGTAAGACATCGAAACAGGCAGTCCGGAGAGTGCGGTCAGGGCCTCATCCACGGTTCCGGCGACCTCGAGCAGATAGCGAACGACCAAGGGGATTCCGAAGCCGGTCCCACTGCCCTTGGCGCCGCCGAATGTCAGCGAGATCGCCAGCCCATCTGAATTCATCCCATCCAGCAGTCCCCAGAGGCAATCACTGGTGCCCAGCACCGCACGATCGCCGAACCGGGTCGACATCACGATCTGTTCGAAAAGATCGGGATGGTAGTCGTAATTGCGGATCAGAGCCCGAGTGCCAGTCTGGCGGCGCGCGTTGACCACTACCTGTGAGCAACCGGGTGCGAATGCAGGCATGTTCCAGTGCGTGAGCATCGCCGCCGTCGTGGTGTCGCGGCCGGTCAGCTCAACGAGGCGTCGCCAGGTGGGATGAAGTTCGGGCATGTGCCGAAGCAATGCCGCTTCCGCTTCGCCGACGGTAGGGCGACGACCGGTTCCAGGGCGCAGATACCACGACCGGTATCCGGGCCACGTCGCGTCGTAAAGGGCGCGCCAGCGCGGGCCGAGTTGGTCCTCACGGAAGGCGTGCAGGCTGATCGATTGGGTCGATGAAGGCATCATATGTCAAGGTTTACTTGACGCAATCAATGTTGTCAAGAAATTCTTGACACACGCCTCTACCCCTTGTTGATGGTGTTGCCGGTGCCAAGGTTGCTCACCTTCGGCTCACCGTTCTTGTAGGTGACCTTGTTGTTCAGCCCGACGATGGAGATATCGGTGGTGACATTCTCGATCGTGATGTTGTTATCGGCGCCACCGACATTGACCGATGAACAGGTGCCCCGCACGGTGAGGGTGTTGTTGGAGCCGCCGACGTTGAGCGACTTGCCAGCCGCGCAGTCAAGGTCGGTGGTCGTGCCGAACGAGCCGTAATTGATGGTGTTGCCGATCTCGACCTGTCCGCCCGATTTCCCTGCGGTGGCGGTCGGACTGTTTGGGTTCTTGTCCTGCCCGCCGCAGCCGGCGAGCACCACTGCGACAGCGGCGGCAGCGCCAATTCCTGCCAGCAGGGTGGGTGAGTGCATCCGCATTTACATCCCCTTCGTCCGTCTGTGGAGCCTACGTCCCGGCTGGGTGTCGTGGGGTCCAGTCGCGGGGTCCAGTCGTTGTTGCTCAGTGAACTAATGTCTCTTCGCATGACATCTCGGCCGGACGCGGAGTCGACGGGCGCTCGGTCGCGCGCCGGGTCCAAGACGCCGGCGCGGTCGGTCAAGCTCAGTCGCGAAGTCATCGTCAATGCCGCGCTGACATTCCTGGACCGGGAGGGCTGGGACGCGCTGACCATCAACGCCCTCGCTAACCAGCTCGGCACGAAAGGCCCGTCGCTCTACAACCATGTCCACAGCCTGGAAGATCTACGTCGGACTGTGCGCATGCGAGTCGTCGGCGACATCCTGCAAATGCTGAGCGCTGTGGCGCAGGGCCGGACCCGGGACGACGCGGTGATGGCGATGGCGAGTGCGTATCGGAGCTACGCCCACCACCACCCGGGCCGGTACTCGGCGTTCACTCGGATGCCGTTGGGTGGCGACGATCCCGAATACACCGCGGCATCGCACGCGGCGGCAGCGCCGGTCATCGAGGTGCTGTCCTCCTACGGACTGGTAGGTGAGGACGCGTTTTACGCCGCGCTGGAATTCTGGGCGGCGTTGCACGGATTCGTATTGCTCGAGATGACCGGGGTCATGGACGAGGTGGATACCGACGTGGTTTTCTCCGATATGGTGCTGCGGTTGGCGACGGGTATGGCGCACCGGAACGGCCCGCTAACCTGATGGGTGCCGTTGACCTGCGATAAAGCGGGTTTGGAGGGTGGTGCCACTCCTGGTATTGTGGTCACCAGTGCCTGGCCGATAGGGGCGCGTGCGGCTGCAAAAGAGCGGCGAGCATGCCCGCGCGGCGGGCCAATTCGCATGTCGTGAGCATCGGGAAATTCCCCTGGGTTTCCAACGGGTTTTCCCGGGTGCGCAATGCATGTGACACGCCCGGCCGCGGGGTACGCAGCGGGGCTGAAACTGCAGTACAGGGACTTGAGAACGACTGTTCGACAACCGAGAACGACAGATAGAAAGCGTTTAGATGCCAACCATTCAGCAGCTGGTCCGCAAGGGTCGCCGCGACAAGATCGCCAAGGTGAAGACCGCGGCCCTTAAGGGCAGCCCGCAGCGCCGCGGTGTGTGCACGCGTGTGTACACCACCACCCCGAAGAAGCCGAACTCGGCGCTTCGCAAGGTGGCGCGCGTCAAGCTGACCAGCCAGGTTGAGGTCACCGCCTATATCCCCGGTGAGGGCCACAACTTGCAGGAGCACTCCATGGTGCTGGTGCGTGGCGGTCGTGTGAAGGACCTCCCCGGCGTTCGCTACAAGATCATTCGCGGCTCGCTGGACACCCAGGGTGTCAAGAACCGCAAGCAGGCACGCAGCCGTTACGGCGCGAAGAAGGAGAAGAGCTAATGCCACGCAAGGGGCCCGCTCCTAAGCGTCCGTTGGTCAACGACCCGGTATACGGGTCGCAGTTGGTGACCCAGCTTGTCAACAAGATCCTGATGGAAGGCAAGAAGTCGCTGGCTGAGCGCATCGTTTACGGCGCGCTCGAGCAGGCCCGCGAGAAGACCGGCACCGATCCTGTCGTCACCCTCAAGCGGGCGATGGACAACGTGAAGCCCTCCCTCGAGGTCCGCAGTCGCCGCGTCGGCGGCGCCACCTACCAGGTGCCGGTCGAGGTTCGCCCGGATCGTTCGACCACGTTGGCTCTGCGTTGGCTGGTGAGCTTCTCCCGGAAGCGCCGTGAGAAGACGATGGTCGATCGACTGGCCAACGAGATCCTCGATGCCAGCAATGGCCTCGGTGCCGCTGTCAAGCGGCGTGAGGATGTCCACAAGATGGCCGAAGCGAACCGGGCGTTCGCGCACTATCGCTGGTGATTTCCGCGCCGCGTAGGTCGAGAAGGCCTGGCGGCGCCACCGAACACCCGTAATTCCGCAACCGAAAGAGTGGGAACACAGCCGTGGCACAGGACGTGCTGACTGACCTGAACAAGGTCCGCAATATCGGCATCATGGCGCACATCGATGCCGGCAAGACCACGACCACCGAGCGCATCCTTTACTACACCGGTATCAGCTACAAGATCGGTGAGGTGCACGACGGTGCCGCCACCATGGACTGGATGGAGCAGGAGCAAGAGCGCGGTATCACCATCACCTCCGCTGCCACCACCTGCTTCTGGAACGACAACCAGATCAACATCATCGACACCCCGGGACACGTCGACTTCACCGTTGAGGTCGAGCGTTCGCTGCGGGTCCTCGATGGTGCCGTAGCCGTCTTCGACGGCAAGGAAGGTGTCGAGCCGCAGTCCGAGCAGGTTTGGCGTCAGGCCGACAAGTACGACGTACCGCGCATCTGCTTCGTCAACAAGATGGACAAGATCGGCGCCGACTTCTACTTCTCGGTGCAGACGATGAAAGACCGCCTCGGCGCCAACGTCATCCCGATCCAGTTGCCGATCGGCTCGGAAGGCGACTTCGAAGGCGTCGTCGACCTCGTCGAGATGAAGGCCAAGGTCTGGCGGGGCGAAACGAAGCTCGGCGAGAAATACGACGTCGTCGACATCCCCGAAGATCTGGTCGAGAAGGCGAACGAGTACCGCACCAAGTTGCTCGAAGCTGTCGCCGAGACCGACGAGGCACTTCTGGAGAAGTACTTCGGTGGCGAAGAACTCAGCATCGAAGAGATCAAGGGCGCCATCCGCAAGTTGACGATCAACTCGGAGGCCTACCCGGTTTTGTGTGGCAGTGCGTTCAAGAACAAGGGCGTTCAGCCCATGCTCGACGCCGTCATCGACTATCTGCCCACCCCGCTGGACGTGTCGGCTGCCATCGGCCATGCGCCGGGCAAGGACGACGTCGAGATCATCCGTAAGCCTTCGGTCGACGAGCCGTTCTCCGGGCTGGCCTTCAAGGTGGCCACGCACCCGTTCTTCGGCAAGCTCACCTATGTCCGGGTCTACTCCGGCAAGGTCGACTCCGGTGCCCAGGTCATCAACGCGACCAAGGGCAAGAAGGAGCGGCTGGGCAAGCTCTTCCAGATGCACTCCAACAAGGAGAATCCGGTGGAGACGGCGTCAGCCGGCCACATCTACGCGGTGATCGGCCTCAAGGACACCACCACCGGTGACACCCTGAGCGATCCGAGCAACCAGGTCGTCCTCGAGTCGATGACCTTCCCGGATCCAGTCATCCAGGTCGCCATCGAGCCGAAGACGAAGAGCGACCAGGAGAAGCTGTCCCTGGCCATTCAGAAGCTGGCCGAGGAAGACCCGACCTTCAAGGTCAACCAGGACCACGAAACCGGCCAGACCATCATCGGCGGTATGGGCGAGCTCCACCTCGACATCCTGGTGGACCGGATGCGTCGCGAGTTCAAAGTCGAGGCCAACGTCGGCAAGCCGCAGGTGGCCTACAAAGAGACCATCAAGCGCACCGTCGACAAGGTCGAGTTCACCCACAAGAAGCAGACGGGTGGCTCCGGCCAGTTCGCCAAGGTGCTCATCAGCATCGAGCCGTTCAGCGGCGAAGACGGTGCGACCTACGAGTTCGAGAACAAGGTCACCGGCGGCCGCATTCCGCGCGAGTACATCCCGTCGGTGGATGCCGGTGCCCAGGACGCCATGCAGTACGGCGTGCTGGCCGGCTACCCGCTGGTGAACATCAAGGTCATCCTGCTTGACGGCGCCTACCACGACGTTGACTCGTCGGAAATGGCGTTCAAGATCGCCGGTTCCCAGGTGCTGAAAAAGGCTGCGGCGCAAGCGCAGCCGGTCATCCTGGAACCGATCATGGCTGTCGAGGTCATCACGCCCGAGGACTACATGGGCGATGTCATCGGCGACCTGAACTCCCGCCGTGGTCAGATCCAGGCCATGGAAGAGCGCAGCGGCGCTCGCATCGTGAAAGCGCATGTGCCGCTGTCGGAGATGTTCGGCTATGTCGGCGACCTTCGGTCGAAGACCCAGGGCCGGGCTAACTACTCCATGGTGTTTGACTCGTACGCTGAAGTTCCGGCGAACGTTTCAAAGGAGATCATCGCTAAGGCCACGGGCCAGTGAACGAAGTGAACGGCCCATCGGCCTGAGCCAATAGCGGCGTAGCACAACTGAATACCAAAACACTGCTTAATCAAGCACCAACAAGTCCAGGAGGACACAGAAGTGGCGAAGGCGAAGTTCGAGCGGACGAAGCCGCACGTCAACATCGGGACCATCGGTCACGTTGACCACGGCAAGACGACGCTAACTGCAGCAATCACAAAGGTTCTGCATGACAAGTACCCGACGTTGAACGAATCGCGCGCATTCGACCAGATCGACAATGCGCCCGAAGAGCGTCAGCGCGGTATCACGATCAACATCTCCCACGTGGAGTACCAGACCGAGAAGCGTCACTACGCACACGTTGACGCTCCCGGCCACGCTGACTACATCAAGAACATGATCACCGGTGCCGCCCAGATGGACGGCGCGATCCTGGTGGTCGCCGCTACCGACGGCCCCATGCCGCAGACGCGTGAGCACGTGCTGCTGGCCCGTCAGGTTGGCGTGCCCTACATCCTGGTCGCGCTGAACAAGGCCGACATGGTCGACGACGAGGAACTCCTCGAACTGGTCGAGCTTGAAGTCCGCGAGCTGCTCGCAGCTCAGGAGTTCGACGAGGACGCCCCCGTCATTCAGGTTTCGGCACTGAAGGCTCTCGAAGGCGACCCGAAGTGGGTCAAGTCGGTCGAGGACTTGATGGATGCCGTCGACGCGTCGATCCCGGACCCGATCCGTGACACCGACAAGCCGTTCCTGATGCCCGTCGAAGACGTCTTCACGATCACCGGCCGCGGCACCGTGGTCACCGGCCGTGTCGAGCGTGGCGTGGTCAACGTGAACGAGGAAGTCGAGATCGTCGGCATCAAGTCGACCGTCACCAAGACGACCGTCACCGGTGTCGAGATGTTCCGCAAGCTGCTCGATCAGGGCCAGGCAGGCGACAACGTCGGTCTGCTGGTCCGTGGTGTCAAGCGTGAGGACGTCGAGCGTGGCCAGGTTGTGGTCAAGCCCGGCACCACCACACCGCACACCGAGTTCGACGGCAGCGTCTACATCCTGTCCAAGGACGAAGGCGGCCGTCACACGCCGTTCTTCAACAACTACCGCCCGCAGTTCTACTTCCGGACCACGGACGTGACCGGCGTGGTGACCCTTCCTGAGGGCACCGAGATGGTGATGCCCGGTGACAACACCGACATCTCCGTCAAGCTGATCCAGCCCGTCGCCATGGATGAGGGTCTGCGCTTCGCGATCCGCGAGGGTGGCCGTACCGTCGGCGCCGGCCGGGTTACGAAGATCAACAAGTAACCTCTCTGCGCGAGCAGACGTCAAAGTCCCCCATTTCCTCAGGAAATGGGGGACTTTTCGTCTGCTCACCAATGGTAGTTCCGTTGGCTAGTCTGGCCTCATGTTATGGCGTTACCTCAAAGCTCAGCTCATGGTCTTGCTGTGCGGTGGTCTGGTCGGGCCGATCTTCCTGGCCGTGTACTTCGCAACCGGACAGGAGAGCCTGCTCAAGTGGATGTTCTACACCGGCCTGTTCATCACTGCCGCGGACGTTCTGGTTGCACTTGCACTGACCTCATACGGGACCAAAACCGCTGCCAGGACTGCACATCTCGAGCAGCAGGGCGTCCTCGCGCTGGCCCAGATCAATGGTCTCGCCGAAACCGGTACCCGGATCAACGACCAACCGCTGGTCAAGGTCAACATGCACATAGCAGGCCCGGGGTTCGCTCCGTTCGACGTGCAAGATCGGGTCATCGCCTCGGTGACCCGGCTGCCGATCATCACCGGCCGGAAAATGGTGGTCCTGGTCGACCCGGCCACCCGGCAATATCAAATTGACTGGGAGCGAAGCGCTTTGGTGGCCGGCGTGGTGCCGGCTCAATTCACTCTCGCTGATGACAACAAGACCTATGACCTCAGCGGCCAGGCGGCACCGCTGATGGAGATCATGCAGATCCTGAAGGTCAACGGCATTCCGATGAACGGCATGATCGACATCCGTTCCAATCCTGTAGTGCGCCAACAGGTGATGAACGTCGTCCGGCAGGCCTCTCAGGCCGCAGCGCCACCGCCCCCCGCGCCAACCCCGGCGCCCGCCGCCTTCATGCCTCAGCCGCCTGAACCCACGGTTTCGCAACGCCTTCAAGAGCTTGAGACGTTGCGTGCCACCGGTGCGGTCACGGACTCGGAATACGCTGCCAAACGAGAGCAGATCCTGCACGACCTGTGACCGGTCTGCCCGCCGGGCACCACATCTAGAACGTGTTCTAATTCTGCTGCTAACCTTGCCCGCATGGCTACATCTGCAGGAACGCTGGAGGGGCGCGTCGCCTTCGTGACCGGTGCGGCACGCGGTCAGGGTCGAGCGCATGCGGTGCGGTTGGCCCGCGAGGGTGCCGACGTGATCGTGTCCGATATCTGCGCGGCCGCGTCCGACAGCGTCCCGTACGCGGCGGCGACGCCTGAGGATCTGCGCGAGACGGTCCGACTGGTCGAAGCGGAGGGCCGGAAAGTGTTGGCCCGTGAAGTCGACATCCGTGACGGTGCCGCCATTCGACAGCTCGTGGCCGACGGGATAGCGCAGTTCGGCCGGCTCGACATCCTGGTGGCGAACGCCGGCGTGCTGAGTTGGGGCCGGTTGTGGGAGTTGTCCGAGGAACAGTGGAACACCGTCATCGATGTCAACCTGACTGGCACCTGGAAGACCATTCGTGCGGTGGTCCCGGCGATGATCGAGGCGGGCAACGGCGGTTCCATCATCATCGTGAGTTCGTCGGCCGGCATCAAGGCCACTCCCGGCAACGGCCACTACTCGGCGTCCAAATTCGGGCTCACCGCGCTGACGAATGCCCTTGCCCTGGAAGTCGGCGAGTACGGAATCCGGGTCAACTCGATCCATCCGTATTCGGTGGCCACCCCGATGATTGAGAACGACTCGATGATCAAGGTGCTGACGAAGCATCCGAGCTTCCTGCACAGTTTTGCGCCGATGCCCTATCAGCCCGTCAGTAAGGACACCGAGGCGAAGCGAATGGACTTCATGTCCTGCGAGGAAGTAGCCGAAGTGGTGGCCTGGCTCGCCGGCGATAGCTCTGGAGTGCTATCCGGATCGCAGATCAACGTCGACCGCGGGGTCATGAAGTACTGAGCTACCCGGGCAGCACCAAGACAGGCATGGGGCTGTGGCGCAGGATCTTTGTTCCACGCGATCCGAGGAATACCCGAGCGATGTCAGTCCGGCGCGACGTTCCGAGTGCCAAGATCTCGCCGTCGATCCAGTCGGCTGCATCCAGAGCCTGATCCCAGCCGTTGCCGCTCACTACTTCCAGCGCAACGTCTTCGCCAACGACGCCATCGGTGCGCAACTGTTCCAAAGTCTTCCGGGCGTGGTCCTCCCACGCCGCCAGGATCGAATCCTCGGCGTGCAGGCCAACCTCCGGCGGGTACATCGTGCGGCCCCGCACAGCGAAGCTGATGACTCGCATCGGCAGTTTGAGGCGAGTGGCTAGGGCTGCGATCTCTTGGACGACATGCACCGATTCAGGACTGCCCGGGAAGCCGCACGTGATGCGGGTGAACTGGCCGACGCGTGCCGCCCGGTAGCCGCGTGGGGCGATGGCCACCGGTACCGGCGAGGAGTGCAGCAGCCGGTCGGCGGTCGATCCGACAACGACCTGCCCGAGTTGCCCGTTGGCCGACGACCCCAGCACCAACAGTTCGGCCTTGAGTTCGTCGACGACTTCGA
Source organism: Mycobacterium sp. (assembly GCA_965279745.1). Classification (GTDB taxonomy): domain Bacteria; phylum Actinomycetota; class Actinomycetes; order Mycobacteriales; family Mycobacteriaceae; genus Mycobacterium. The sequence goes on along the minus strand of OZ257262.1, from coordinate 2,378,729 downwards.
TGAGTCCTCCGGACACTGACCGATGGGAATGGCTGTGGAAGCTGACGCTCAGCCCGTCGGTCATCGGGGCGAGATAGCGCTTCGCTTCCTTTGCCGAGTCGGCTGCGAGTTGGTCTGCCCAGGCGGCGAATTCCGCATCGATACGGGCAGGGGACGGTGTGGTCCAGGGCTTGGGTACGACCGTCGCCACCGTTAGCGAAGTGTCCAACGTTCGGGCCGCTTCCACCGCCAGGTGTAGCGGGGCGGTTCCACTCTTGCCGGCCAGGTAGCCAACGACGATTGTCACCGGACCTCCTCTGTTGCAGGGGCGATTGCGCCGTTGCTGTTGTCGGGGTTCAGCGCGCTGTGATGGCGGCCCCAGATGAAGTAGAACGCCAGCACAATGGCCACCCAACCGGAGAATGCGATCCAGGTGTACCAATGCAGGCTGTAGAGGATGTAGCCACACGCCAGAACTGACAGGACGGGTGTGACCGGGTAACCCGGGACCCTGAAACCTCGGGGTAGGTCGGGCTCACGCCGTCGAAGGATGATGACCCCGACCGAGACGGTGATGAAGGCGACCAGTGTGCCGATCGACACCATGTCCGCCAGTTTGTCCAAGGGAATCAGGCCGGCGAGGATGCTGACGATGATGGCGACGATGATGGTGTTGTTGACCGGTGTCATCGTGCGAGCGTTCACTTTGGCGAACAGTGGCGGCAGCAAGCCATCCCGCCCCATGGCGAACAGGATTCGGGTCTGTCCGTAGAGCGTCACCAAAGTCACGGAGAATATCGAGATCACCGCGCCTGCCGCCAGCACGGTGCCCCAGTAATTGGCGCCGGTGACATGGTCGAGAATCACTGCCAGACCCGCCTTCTGGCCCCCGAAGTCGCCCCACTGCTGCGCTCCGATCGCGGCGAAAGTGACCAGCAGATAGACGGACGTCACCGTGATGAGTGCGGCGATGAGTGCGCGCGGCATGGTCCGCTGCGGGTCCTTGACCTCATCACCGGCGGTGGAGACAGCGTCCAAGCCGATGTAGGAGAAGAAGATGGTCCCGGCGGCCGCCCCGATGCCGCCAGCGCCGAACGGTGCGAACTCCGCGAACCGGTCGGTGTCGAATGCGGTGAACGCGATCACGGAGAACATGGTCAAAACGCCGAGCTTGATCAACACCATGACCGTGTTGACCTTCGCCGACTCGCTGGCACCGCGGATCAGCAGCAGCGCGCACAGCCCGACCAGGACCACCGCGGGCAGATTGATGATCCCCGGGTCTTCATCCCAGGGCGCTGCCGAAAGCGACACCGGCAGTTGATATCCGAGGAAGTTCTCAAGCAATTTGTTGACGTACTGACTCCACCCGACGGCTACTGCGGCCGTCGATACCCCGTATTCCAGTAGCAGACACGCGGCCACCGCCATCGCGACCACTTCGCCGAGCGTCGTGTACGCGTACGAGTACGTGGATCCGGAAACCGGGACCGCCGAGGCGAGTTCCGCGTAGCAGATCGCGGCCAGGCCGGCGGCGACACCAGCGATCAGAAACGAGACGATGACGCCAGGGCCGGCTTGCGGCACCGCCTCGGACAAGACGAAGAAGATGCCGGTACCGACCGTGGCACCCACACCGAACATCGTGAGTTGGAAGACGCCGATCGTCCGGTTCAGATTTTCGGAGGCACCGTGAGCGACGGGCGCACCCAGCACCGGCCGTCGTCGCAGCATCTGTTGCATCAGAGTTATCGACGGGACCGCCATCTGGGCCTCCTGTTAGGGGTCTAGCCGATTATGGGCTTGCCTCAGTCAATGCGCCTGCTAACTGGTCAACAACCCAGTCGATCTCTGCGCTCGTGATCACCAATGGAGGCGCGAACCGCAGTGTCGAGCCGTGGGTGTCCTTGACCAGCACGCCGCGACGCGCGAGCGCCCGGCTCAGTTGTTTGCCGGTGCCCAGTCGTGGATCGACGTCGACCCCCGCCCACAACCCGAGTCCGCGTACGTCGAGGACGCCCCGGCCGATCAGTGACCGCAGCCTGGCGTGCAGATGCAGTCCGAGCTGTGCCGATCGGGACTGGAACTCGCCGCGGCGCAGAATCTCGACCACTGTGGTGCCGATAGCCGCAGCCAGCGGATTGCCGCCGAATGTCGAACCGTGTTCGCCGGGGTTGAGCACGCCGAGCACATCGCGGTTGGCCACCACGGCAGACAGTGGGACGACGCCGCCGCCCAGGGCCTTGCCCAGCAGGTAGATATCCGGGACGACCCCCCAGTGGTCGCAGGCGAATGTGTGGCCGGTCCGGGCCAGGCCGGACTGGATCTCGTCGGCGATCAGCAGCACATTGTTCTGGGTGCATAGCTGGCGTAACCGCGGCAGGTAATCGTCGGGCGGGACGATGATCCCGGCCTCGCCCTGGATGGGTTCGACGAGCACCGCGACGGTGTTCTCGTCTATCGCCTCGGCCACCGAGGAGGCGTCGCCGAACGGAACCGTCCGGAAGCCCGGCGTGAAGGGGCCGAACCCGCCCCGCGCAGTCTGGTCCGTGGAGAAGCTGACGATGGTGATCGTGCGACCGTGAAAGTTGTTGGCGGCCACGATGATGTTGGCTTTGCCCTCGGGTACGCCCTTGACTTCGGTGCCCCACTTGCGGGCCACCTTGATGCCGCTCTCGACGGCCTCGGCACCACTGTTCATCGGCAGCACCATGTCCTTGCCGCACAGTGCGGCCAGGGCGGCGCAGAACGGTCCCAGCCGGTCGGAATGGAACGCCCGACTGACGAGAGTCAGCCCGTCGAGCTGCCGATGTGCCGTGGCGATGATCTCGTCGTTGTGATGGCCGAAATTGACCGCTGAATACGCGGCCAGGCAGTCGAGGTAGCGCCGCCCCTCGACGTCGGTGATCCATGCGCCTCGGGCACTGGCGGCCACGACGGGCAGTGGCGAGTAGTTGTGCGCTGCGTAGGTGTCATCGAGGGCGATGGCCGCGTCGGTCTCGGTCACCGTGCCGGCGGCCGTCACGAGTAAATCTCAAGCGTGCAGCATTTCACCGAGCCACCGCCCTTGAGCAGTTCAGAGAGGTCGACGGCGATCGGATGGAATCCGGCGTGATAGAGCTGCTCGGCGAAACCGGTCGCCTGCGCCGGGTGGACGACGTACTTGCCATCGGAAACGGAGTTGAGGCCCAGCACGTGGGCGTCGGCGCTGGACACCTCGATCGCGTCGGGGAACAGTCGTTGCAGCTGAGCGCAGGAGTCCTCGGTGAATGCCGGGGGGTAGTAGGCGATGGTGCTGTCATCCAGCACCGTCAGCGCGGTGTCGAGGTGATAGAAGCTGGGATCAACCAGCTCCAGCGAGATGACCGGCATGCCGGTCATCTCGGCGACCTCGGCGTGAGCCTGACGATCAGTCCGGAAACCGGTACCCGCCAGAATGATTGACCCCACGACCAGTAGGTCGCCCTGGCCCTCGTTGATCGACTTGGTGGTGACGGGTTGTTTGCCGTGCTGCGTCATCCAGGCCGCGTACGCGGCTGACTCCCCGTCGCGCTCGGCGTGCTTGAAACGGGCCACGATCGCGCCGCCGTTCACCAAGAGGCCGGCATTGGCTGCGTAGACCATGTCGGGCAGGCCGTCGACGGGCTCGACGAGGTCGACGGTATGTCCAAGCTTTCGGTAGGTGTCGCGCAGTTTCTCCCATTGGGCGACTGCCAGACCGACGTCGACCGGGGTGGAGGTATCCATCCACGGATTGATCGCGTACTCGACCTTGAAGTACGTCGGTGGCGTCATGACGTAATGGCGGAGACGTTGAACACGGCGTTCGGTATGGCTCTGCGGCTCGGTGGCCGTCTGCTCGGTGGACTGTGCGATGGATTTGGTGGCCGACTCTCCGGCGACATCGGGGGATATCGTCATGGCCTAGACGATAGAGCTCATTAGCCGCGCAATCAATCGACACTCCTTGCGCCTAGGCCATCGATCTATTGCACAATGGAGCCAAATACGGTGATTCATTGTGCGGACGAGAGGGTCAGGGAGATGGAGCGGCTCGATGACACCGATGAGCTCATTTTGGCCGAGTTAGCCGACAACGCCCGGGCGACTTTTGCCGAGATAGGTGAGCGGGTCAACCTGTCGGCGCCAGCGGTGAAACGGCGGGTGGATCGCATGTTGGACAACGGCGTCATCCGTGGCTTCACGACCGTGATCGACCGCAGCGCACTGGGTTGGAACACCGAGGCTTACGTGCAGGTCTACTGCCAGGGCACGATCGCGCCGGATCTCCTGCGGCAGGCCTGGGTCGACATTCCGGAAGTGATCGGCGCAGCCACAGTCACCGGCACCTCCGATGCGATCCTGCATGTCCTGGCCCGCAATATGCAGCACCTGGAATCCGCGCTTGAGAAGATCCGGTCCACCGCCCATGTCGAGCGCAGCGAGAGCATCGTCGTGCTGTCCAGTCTCATCGACCGATCGAGGCCCTAGCGCGGATCGTGTAAGCGCAGGTCGTGTAAGAAAGCGAGGGTGGGTAGCAACGGAATTGTGATTGTCGGCGGCGGCCTCGCTGCCGCTCGTACCGCCGAGCAATTGCGCAGGGCGGAGTACGCCGGTCCGATCACTATCGTGGGAGCCGAACCGTATCTGCCCTACGACCGTCCACCGTTGTCCAAGGACGTGTTGCACAGCGCACTTGACGACACCGCTCTCAAGCCCGCTGAGTTCTACGACGAGCGCGATATCACCCTCCGGCTTGGTTGCGCCGCCCAGTCGGTAGACGTTGCGGGAAAAGCTGTGGCGCTGTCGGATGGCACGGTTCTCGGCTACGACGAGCTCGTCATAGCGACCGGACTAGTGCCCAAGCGGATCCCGTCTTTCCCCGATGTGTCCGGGGTCCGGGTCCTTCGCACACTGGACGATGCCCTGCAGCTCCGCGAACTTGCGTCCGGTGCGCGCCGAGTGGTGATCATCGGCGCCGGGTTCATCGGGTGCGAAGTTGCCGCAAGTTTGCGGAAATTAGGTGTGGACGTCGTGCTGGTGGAGCCCCAGCCGGCGCCGTTGGCGTCGGTGCTCGGCGAGCAGATCGGCAACCTGGTGACCCGATTGCATCGCGACGAGGGGGTCGACGTCCGCGTTGGGGTGGGGGTCGCCCGGGTGGAAACCGAGGCGTCGTCCGGCCAGGTCGAGAAGGTGGTGCTCACCGACGGCGGCGAACTCGACGCCGATCTGGTGGTGGTCGGCATCGGATCGCACCCGGCCGATGATTGGCTGGCGGGCAGCGGCATCGAGACGGACAACGGAGTCATCTGCGACGAGGCAGGCCGCACCGCTTCTCCGCACGTGTGGGCGCTCGGCGACGTGGCATCATGGCGTGATTCGGCGGGACACCAAGTGCGCGTTGAACACTGGAGCAATGTTGCAGAACAGGTCCGCACCCTGGTTCCGGTGATGCTTGGTACTGAGCCGCCGGCAGCCGCCGGGGTGCCGTACTTCTGGAGCGATCAGTATGACGTCAAGATTCAGTGCCTAGGGGAGCCCAAGTCGACCGATATCGTGCACCTGGTGGAGGACGACGGGCGCAAGTTCCTGGCCTACTACGAACGTGACGGTGTCGTGGTCGGGGTTGTGGGCGGTGGCATGCCAGGACCGGTCATGAAGACGAGGGCCAAGATTGCGGCGGGCGCGCCGATAGCTGAAGTCCTGGGCTAACTTTCGGTTGCAGGGCCGATTCCGTGCGCGACGGCGTCGAAGGCTTCGCCAAGGGCCGCCGTCAGCTCGACTGATTCGTCGGCCAGCCAGTACTCGTAGGCAGATAGCGAGACGCCCAGCATCAGCCACGCAGTGGACTGCGGCACCAGTTCGGTCGATTTGATACCCAGACGCCCTGCTACGAAGTCCGCAATGACTCCCCGCCAGCCGGCGTACATGGTCATCGAATATGCCTGCAGTTCTGCGCTCTGCAGAATCACCTGCATCCGTTGCCGGTGGCGAGGCATCTCCGCTTCGTCAAAAGTGTTGAACGCCAACAGTGCATGACGCAGTGCCGTTGCCACCGAAGTGGCGGGATCAACCTGGTCGAGAAGTTGTTCCAGGTGTTGTAGGTGGGAGCTGAAATCACCCCAGGGAATGGCATTCTTCGACGCGTAATAGCGGAACAGGGTGCGACGGGCGATGCCTGATCCCTGTGCCACATCGTCGACGCTCACAGCGCCGAATCCGTGGGTGGCGAATAGTTCGAGGGCGACCTCGGTGATGTGGTCCTGCGTGGTCGAACGGCGACGCCCAACCCGGGAACCCCGGGCCTGCGGTCGCTGGTTCATCGCTTCCCTTTCATTTAGGCACTCGATGCCATATTCTGGCGGTCTCGGTCGAAAATGTCGAGAACCCAGGCAACGAAGGGTGAATGTCATGAAGCCAACGCAAGACACCGCAACCGACGCCACCACCACATCGGATGCCGAATCCGAATTGGTGACCGAGACGCTGGTCGAAGAGGTCTCCATCGACGGGATGTGCGGGGTCTACTGACCGTGTCTGCCAACGCCGCCCCGGCGGCGGGGTCCACCTTGAACCTGGATCTCGGCTGGCGATTACATCCTCAGGTCGCAGTGCGGCCGGAACCGTTTGGCGCGCTGCTATATCACTTCGGTACCAGGAAGTTGTCGTTCTTGAAGAACCGCACGATCCTGGCCATTGTCGAATCGCTGTCGGAGCATGACGACCTTCGGTCGGCACTGCGCGCGAACAACGTTGACGCTGTGAATGAGCAGCCATATCTGCATGCGCTCGGCGTACTGGTGGGATCGAACATGTTGGTGCGAAGGGAACGCGAATGACAGCTCCGACTACAGCTCCGGTACCGCGCCTGATCGAGCAATTCGAGCTGGGTCTCGACGCTCCGATCTGCCTGACCTGGGAGCTCACCTACGCGTGCAACCTTGCCTGCGTCCACTGCCTGTCCTCGTCTGGGAAGCGTGACCCCCGCGAGCTGTCGACAAGGCAGTGTATGGACATCATCGATGAGCTGAAGCGCATGCAGGTGTTCTACGTCAATATCGGTGGCGGTGAACCGACTGTGCGACCGGACTTCTGGGAGTTGGTGGATTACGCCACCGCGAACCAGGTCGGGGTCAAATTCTCCACCAACGGCGTTCGGATCACTCCGCCCGTGGCCGAGCGGCTTGCGGCGAGCGACTACGTCGACGTTCAGATCTCGCTGGACGGAGCTACTGCCGAGGTTAATGACGCGGTCCGGGGGGCCGGCTCATATGCGATGGCGATCCGGGCGCTGGAAAACCTTGCGTCGGCAGGATTCGCCGACGCCAAGATCTCCGTCGTCGTGACGCGCCAGAATGTTGGCCAACTTGACGAGTTCGCGGCGCTGGCAGCACGTTACGGTGCGACCCTGCGCATCACGCGGCTGCGCCCGTCGGGTCGCGGTGTCGATGTCTGGGACGAACTGCATCCCACCGCCGAACAGCAGGTGCAACTGTATGACTGGCTGGTAGCCAAGGGCGAGGGAGTGCTGACTGGCGACTCGTTCTTCCATCTTTCCGGTTTGGGCGCTCCTGGCGCGTTGTCGGGACTGAACATGTGTGGCGCCGGCCGGGTGGTGTGTCTGATCGACCCGATCGGGGATGTCTACGCCTGCCCATTCGCCATCCACGACCGATTTCGGGCCGGGAATGTGCTCTCGGACGGCGGGTTTGACAATGTCTGGAAGAACTCCACGCTGTTCAGTGAGCTCCGTCAACCCCAGTCGGCTGGGGCGTGTGGCAGCTGTGGCCACTACCACAGCTGCCGAGGCGGCTGCATGGCGGCGAAATTCTTCACCGGACTGCCATTGGCCGGCCCCGACCCGGAATGTGTTGTCGGTCATGGCGAATCGGCGCTTTCCGCACCACGGACTGCGCCTCGCCCCAGCGGCGACCACTCTCGTGGCAAACCCGTTCTGCTGACCCTGTCGACACGGCCCCCGGATCGGGCCTGCAACGAAAGTCCGGTCTAGATCATGGCCCGTGATACCTGGTTCGAGACCGTCGCCGTCGCTCAACAGCGCGCGAAGAAGCGACTGCCGAAGTCGGTGTACTCGGCGCTGATTGCCGGCAGCGAGAAAGGTCTGACCGTCTCGGACAATGTCGAGGCGTTCGCCGAACTCGGGTTCGCCCCGCATGTCATCGGAGCCTGCGCCAAACGAGACCTCGCGACAACGGTTATGGGTCAACAGATTTCGCTCCCCGTAATCATTTCGCCGACGGGTGTTCAGGCAGTTCACCCGAACGGCGAAGTGGCAGTGGCCCGTGCCGCTGCCGCTCGTGGGACTGCAATGGGCCTCTCATCGTTCGCCAGCAAGCCGATCGAGGACGTCATCGAGGCCAATCCCAGGACGCTCTTTCAGATGTACTGGATCGGCGACCGGGACGCCATTGCGGCACGTGCTGAGCGGGCACGTCACGCGGGCGCGGTGGGGCTCATCGTCACCACCGACTGGAGCTTTTCGCACGGCCGGGACTGGGGGAGTCCGAAGATCCCCGAGACGATGAACCTCCGGACCGCCATCCGGAAAGCCCCGGAAGGCTTGGTTCGTCCGCGCTGGTTCCTTCAGTACGCCAAGACGCTGCGACCACCCGGCCTGCGAGTACCGAACCAGGGCCGGCGTGGCGAGTTGGGCCCGCCATTCTTCGACGCCTATGGCGAGTGGATGGCTACGCCGCCGCCCACGTGGGAGGACATTGCCTGGTTGCGTGACCTTTGGGGCGGACCATTCATGCTCAAGGGTGTGCTTCGGGTCGATGATGCGAAACGTGCTGTGGATGCAGGTGTTTCGGCGATTTCGGTGTCCAATCACGGGGGCAACAACCTCGACGGCACACCGGCATCGATCCGGGCTCTACCCGCCGTCGCGGAGGCGGTTGGTGATCAGATCGAGGTGTTACTGGACGGCGGCATCCGGCGGGGCAGCGACGTCGTGAAGGCACTCGCATTGGGTGCCCGCGCGGTGATGATCGGCCGGGCATACCTGTGGGGATTGGGCGCGTCAGGGCAGGCGGGGGTGGAGAACGTCCTCGACATCCTCAGTGGCGGCATCGACTCGGCACTACGGGGACTGGGTCGGGCTTCAGTGCACGATCTGACTCCGGAAGACCTGGTGGTTCCGCCCGGCTTCACTCGGACACTCGGTGCCTGATCCAACCATCACCATAAGTCGACATACGAAATTTTCTACCGGGTCAAATGTGTTGCTGGCGTTACTGATGTGACTGGCGTGACGCCGTCTAACGGTGCTCTGTGGGGCCGGACGGGAAGTTATCTACCAACCACTAACGGATATTCGGTGGTTTGGCCTAACATCGGCCCGTGGTGCTTCGCAATGAGCTGGGGAACTCGACGTCGAAGCAGCTAAGCCAGATATCTTCGACGCTCGTGATTCCAGTGGGCTCAACCGAGCAGCACGGTCCACACCTTCCGTTGGACACCGATACGCGCATCGCCACCGCGGTGGCGCGGGCCGTCGCCGAGGACCTCGACCGACAGGGTGCTGATCAGTACCTTCTCGCCCCGGCTCTCGCGTATGGAGCTGCCGGCGAGCATGAGGGCTTTGCCGGAACAATTTCGATCGGTACCGAGGCGCTGACGACCGTTCTCGTCGAGTATGGGCACTCAGCCTGCCGCTGGGCCTCGCGGTTGGTCTTCGTCAATGGTCACGGCGGCAATGTCGAAGCGATGCGTTCAGCGGTCGGTCGTCTTCGATCGGAGGGCCGCGATGTCGCTTGGTGTCCGTGCGCTTCGGAAGACGGTGATGCGCACGCCGGACACACGGAAACATCTGTATTGCTGCATATTTCGCCTGCTGATGTTCGATCCGAAGACTGGTGCCGTGGCAACGAACTGCCGTTGGCCGAACTCCTGCCGCAGTTGCGGGAAAGGGGCATGTCGGCGGTGAGTGCGGTGGGAGTGTTGGGTGACCCGACCACCGCTACTCGCGCTGAGGGCGCCCGGATATTCGCTGAAATGGTCGCCGACTGCACGCGGCGGATCGGCCGGTGGACTCCGCGTAACGATGGAGTCCTGGCATGACCCAGCCACGGTTGCCCGATGGGTTCGCCGTACAGGTTGATCGCCGGGTGCGGACCTTCGCGTCAGGCTCGGCATTGGTGGGCGGCTCACCGACTCGGTTGTTGCGTCTGACACCCACCGCACAGACTCTGCTGAACGGCGGCCGCCTCGAGGTGCGGGATGCGACTACCGCCCAGTTGGCCCGCACACTGCTGGATGCCAGTGTTGCGCATCCACGCCCCGCGGGTGGCCCATCGTATCGTGACGTAACCATCGTTATCCCGGTGCGGGACAATGCATTCGGGGTGTACCGACTGGCCATGTCGCTGCGTGGGGTGCGCGTGATCGTGGTCGATGACGGTTCGGCGACGCCGGTTCAGCCCACCGATTTCGCCAACGTCCGTTGCGATGTCGAGGTGATCCGACACCCTCGGGCCAGGGGGGCGGCCGCCGCCCGCAACACTGGACTCGCCGCCTGCACAACGGATTTCGTAGCGTTCTTGGATTCCGATGTGGTGCCCCGTCGTGGCTGGATGGAAGCGTTGCTCGGTCATTTCTGCGATCCCGCAGTCGCGCTCGCCGCTCCCCGGATTGTCGGGCTCGGTCGCAGCGAGGAGCTGGTGGCCCGCTACGAGGCGGTGCGTTCCTCGCTGGATCTGGGAGACCGGGAAGCGCCGGTCGTTCCGTACGGATCGGTGTCCTATGTGCCAAGCGCGGCGATCATTTGCCGACGCTCTGCGCTCATCGAGGTCGGCGGCTTCGATGAGACACTTTCCGCCGGTGAAGACGTCGACTTATGCTGGCGGCTGCTTGACGCAGGCAACCGGCTGCGATACGAGCCGATCGCCCTGGTAGCTCACGAGCACCGGACTCAGCTGCGAAGTTGGTTGCGGCGCAAAGCCTTCTACGGCACCTCCGCGGCGCGATTGGCGATCCGGCATCCTGACAACACAGCGCCGGTGGTCGTCTCGGCAAAGAGCCTAATGGTCTGGCTACTCATGGCCGTCGGCTCCGGTTGGGGATACTTGGCCTCTCTCGGCTTCGCCGCATTCACGGCTCGCCGGATGGCGAAGACCATGCAGAACACGGATGCTAGGCCGCGCGATGTAGCGATGCTGACACTACGAAGCATTGGTGCCTCCGCTCGGCAACTGGCCTCTGCGATCTGCCGGCACTACTGGCCGGTGGCACTGGTGCTTGCCTTGATCTCCCGGCGGTGCCGGCAGGCGGTACTGCTGGCCGCGGTCATTGACGGTGTTGTGGACTGGATTAGCCACAGCCAGGATCCGGACGGTGAGGGCCGGCCGATCGGTGTCGTGTCCTATGTCATGCTCCGGCGGTTGGACGATCTCGCCTACGGTGCTGGCCTCTGGTCCGGGGTTGTGCGTGAACGCACGTTGCGACCGTTGACGCCGCAGATCAAGCCGTAACCGGCATTGGCCGATACTGTCCCGCACAGTGACGTACTGATAGTCGGTGCCGGGAGCGCCGGATCGGTTCTTGCTGAACAACTTTCCGCTGACCCCAGTCGCCGGGTGACTGTGCTGGAGGCCGGACCCGGTTCCTGGGAATCCGGTATCGCGGCACTGACGAGCGACGGGTTGCATCTCCCGATCGGTAGGGCCAGCCCGGTTGTCCGGCGATATCGGTCGCTCCTGACTAATAACCCATCGCGGTCGGCCGAGCTGGTGCGTGGTTGCACGGTAGGAGGCTCCGGGGCGATCAACGGTGGCTATTTCTGCCGGGCGCTGCCCGCAGATTTTGAATTGTCGGCATTGCCCGGCTGGTCATGGCGAGAGGTCGAAGCCCACTACCGCGCCGTCGAGGAAGTCATCAACGTGCGCGTCGTCGGGGAATTGACCGGCATATCAAAGACATTCGCTGAATCAGCGGTGGCAGCCGGTTTTCGCTGGCTTCCCGATCTGAACGCCGTGCCGTTCGATGGCAACGTGCCGCCAGGGGTCGGAGCGGTGCCGCTGAACATCATCGACGGAATCCGGATCGGGCCCGGAACAGCGTTCCTTGACGCTGCGGCCGTCCGGCCGAACCTCACCGTGGTGACCCATACCCGGGCGACGAGAGTGCGGATGGCCGGTTCGAAGGCGGTCGGGGTTGAGGCGCTGGGGGTTGGCGGGCGAGTGCGTTTGGACGCTGACCGGGTGGTTCTGTCAGCCGGAGCGATCGAGTCTGCGCGCTTGCTGATGCAGTCAGGCATCGGACCGGCCAGGGCGCTGCGACTTGTCGGCGTCGACGTTGTGGTGGATCTTCCAGTGGGGCAAGCATGTTGGGATCATCCCGAATGGGTGATACCAGCGGACTGGTCTTTCCCGGAGCTGCGCCCGGTCCTTGAAGTGGTACTGGTGAACGACGATATTGAGATCCGGCCGTACACCAGGGGCTTCACGGCGATGGCAGGGAGAGAAGGATCCGACCAGGGCGACCGGTCGCACGTCGGTGTCGCGCTGATGCGGCCAAGGTCGCGAGGTCGGGTCTCACTGGTATCGGCTGACCTGTCGGTTCCGCCCCGAATTGAACATCGTTACGACAGCTCGCCCCAGGATGTCGCCGCGCTGCAGAACGGCTATGAGTTGGTCGAGGGGATCTTGCGGGCGACAACGGGTCTCGGGCAGCCGGCGTGGTCAACATCGCAGCACTTCTGCGGCACCGCTCGGATGGGAGCCGACGCTGATGAACACGCCGTTGTCGGCCCGGAATGCCGGGTAAGAGGTGTCGACGGTCTATGGGTCGTGGACGGGTCTGTGCTGCCAAGGCCTACCGGCCGCGGCCCACACGCGACCATCGCGATGCTGGGTCACCGTGCTGCTGAATTCGTCCGCTAGCCGAATCACCTGAGTGAGTAGCGAATCGGCAGATGCTTCAGTCCGCCGACAAACGTGGTCGCGATGAATTCAGGCTCGCCGGCCAATTCGATCGACTTGATCCGCGGAACCAACTCGCTGAAGAAGCTGTTGGTCTCCATCCGGGCCAATGCCGCACCGAGGCAGAAATGCACCCCGTAGCCGAACGATAGGTGTCTATTCGGGTCGCGGCCGACGTCGAAGCGGAATGGATCTGCGAAGACATCCTCATCCCGGTTGGCGGAGACATAGGACAGTAAGACCGATTCGCCCGCGGCAATTCGCTGACCCCGGACGGTGGTATCGGCTTGCGCGGTCCGCATGAATTCCTTGACCGGTACTACCCAGCGGAACATCTCTTCGACTGCGGTCCCCATCAACGTCATGTTCGCCGAAAGGCGATCCAGCTCTGCTGGATTTTGGATCAATGCCAGCAGTCCGCCGGAAATCGCGGCGCTGGTGGTGTCGTGGCCCGCGCTGGCAACGATCACGTAGTAGGAAACGGTGTCCATGTCGGAGAGCGGCCCGCCGTCGATCTTCGCGTTGGCGATCGCCGAGGCCAGGTCCGCAGTGGGATTTTCGCGGCGGGACGCTGTCAGCGCGGCGAAGTAGTTGAAGAAGTCGAGCAACACTGCGAGTAAGTCGTCGGTGGTGTCGCCGCGCTGAAATTCGGTGTCGTTGCCGCCGAACATCTCCTGCGTGAGTTTGAGCATCCTGGGGAAGTCCGATTCGGGAAGTCCGAGCAGCGACATGATCACGTAGAGCGGGTAGTTCACCGCGACCTCTTGTACGAAGTCACACTCGGGGCCGTGTTCCACCATCCTGTCGACGTACTGCTTGGCGAGTTCATCAGTTCGAATCTTGAGTTCCCGCATGGCCTTGGGTCGAAACCAATCCGCGCCGATCTTGCGAACGTCGCGATGTTGCGGCCCATCCATGTGAATCAGCGTGCGCAAGCCCACGCCCGCCTCGAGTTGGGCCCGCAACACGTCGTCGACTGCGGCGATCGTCAGGAGTGGACGCGGTGAATTGGTAAACAACTCGTTCTGCCGTTCGATATCCATGATGTCGGCATGTTTGGTGATCGCCCAGAACTCCCGGTAGGGCGGAGCGTCGACCCAGGACACCGGGGCGTGTGTGCGCAGATGAGCCAGCGACTGGTGCAATCGTGCTTCGTCGGTATAGGCCAACGGGTTTGCCAGCGCCCGGGCGGCAAGATCCGTGGATCGTGTGGTCATTCATCCTCCGGCATCTTGACGGGTGTCAGGTGTTGAGTCTGGATGATCGGCGGCGAAAGGGAAACCAGTTGCGGCTGTAGGCTCGGCATCCGTGCTGCGCCGCCCGACTCCTCGTGGAGTTCTATCTGCGGCAGCACCGTTGTTTGCCCTCCTGTTATTGGCCGTGGTGATGCTGGTCGGATGCCAGGGCGGCACCGCCCCCACATCGGACCAAGCTGCCGACTCGGCAGTTGTGCAGACCGCAGGGGGAGCGGTGCGCGGGCTGGTCGATTCGAAACTGCGCGTATTCCAGGGGATTCCCTACGCCTCGGCACCGATTGGTCCGCTGCGCTGGACGGCGCCCGAACCACCGGCTCGGTGGGACGGTGTTCGTGACGCCACCAAACCGGGTCTGCGGTGCATGCAGGACGTTCGTCGGGATCCGGATTTCGGCCGACCGGCCAGCGAGGATTGCCTCAATCTCAATGTCTGGACTCCCAAGGGTGCGACGCCGTCATCAAAACGCCCGGTCATGGTGTGGATCCATGGCGGCGGCTTTCTCAACGGCAGCGCCGACATCTATAACGCGCAATGGCTCACCACGCGGGGAGACATCGTCGTCGTCACGATCAACTACCGGCTAGGAGCGCTGGGTTTTCTGGCACACCCCGCCCTTGCCCAGAATGGTGACGAAGTCGGTAACTACGGCCTGGCCGATCAACAGGCCGCACTGCGGTGGGTGCGCGACAATATTTCAGACTTCGGGGGTGACCCCACCCAAGTCACCATCGCAGGTGAATCCGCCGGTGCGATGTCCGTCTGCGATCACTTGGTTGCCCCGGCCTCCGCCGGCCTCTTCCGCGCGGCGATCTTGCAGAGCGGGCCGTGTCAGGTTCAGGCCGACCGCCCGACCGCCCAGCGGGTGAGCAAGGACTATGCGGTCGGACTCGGCTGCACCAACGACGCGTTGACGGCGCAGTGCCTTCGCGGGGTGCCGACGGACAGGCTGCAATCGGCTCCGTTGTATGTCGGATTCGGCGATGACCGCCTTACCGGTCCCGTTACCGGAACCGGATTGCTCCCCGCTGATCCATTGACGGCGGCTGCCCGGGGCCAGACGTCGCGGGTGCCGGTGCTGATCGGCACCAATGCTGACGAGTTCACCATGTTCGTCGCGATGGAATACCTCCAGAAGCACATGCTGCCGTCGTACGGGCAGATGCTCTCCAAGACGTTCGGGGCCGACGCGGCAGCGGTCGCGGCTCGCTATCCGCTCAACCACTATGGCGGCTATCCGGGTGCGGCCTATGCCGCCTCGGTGACCGATAGCGTCTTCGCCTGCCCGACGAACCGACTGATCGCCGGACTGTCTCAGGGTGCGCCGGCGTACGCCTACGAATTCAACGATAAGACCGCGCCTGCGCCTGACCCGCTGCGCCGAGTGCCTTTCCCGGTCGGCGCCAGCCACGCGCTCGAACTGCGGTATCTGTTCGATGTCGGAGGTGCGCCGAAGCTGAATCCCGACCAGCGCAAGCTGTCCGACCAGATGATCGGGTACTGGAGTCAATTCGTTAAGACCGGCGCCCCCAACGGGGCGGGCCAACCGGATTGGCCGCAGGTCGGTACAGATGTAATTGTTGGTCCGCGGCTATCGCTGCAGACCGGAGCTGTGTCGATCAGCACCGATTTCGCCGCCCGGCACCAGTGTGCGTTCTGGGAGTCTGTGCGAGGCGCGCGGTAGCCGATCCCAAGAACTGTCGATGGGCCGGGCAGGAATTTGGATCAATCCAGAACCTAGGGCATACTGTTCAGGTTGCCTTGCGGCAGGTGCGAATCCTTCGGGAGCGAACCGAGCGAGGCATACGACTGGCGCCCGAAACGGGCGCATCCGGTCTCATCCTCGGACCCACGTCAGAGTTTCTGCGTGCCACGGGGTCTGTGTGCGGGCAACACGCCCGACCGCGGGGGGCCGGTGAACCAGGACAGGTAAACAGCGGCGGCGAAAGCCAGCGCTGGGTTGATCTTGAGCGTTTTGAGTTCAGCGCAGCGCAGCAACAACACGTGCGTGAAAGCACGTACCGATCATGGAGTGAGGTAGGAGAAGCGTGGCGGGACAAAAGATCCGCATCAGGCTGAAGGCCTACGACCACGAGGCGATTGATGCCTCGGCGCGCAAGATCGTGGAGACGGTCACTCGCACCGGCGCGAGCGTGGTTGGACCAGTGCCGCTGCCGACGGAGAAGAACATTTATTGCGTAATCCGGTCCCCGCATAAGTACAAGGACTCGCGGGAGCACTTCGAGATGCGTACTCACAAACGGCTCATCGACATCCTCGACCCGACGCCGAAGACGGTTGACGCGCTGATGCGCATCGATCTGCCGGCCAGCGTCGACGTGAATATCCAGTAGGGGTCGGCGAAATGGCAAAACCACGTAAAGGAATCCTCGGCACCAAGCTGGGCATGACCCAGGTGTTCGACGAGAACAATCGCGTCGTTCCGGTAACTGTCGTCAAGGCGGGGCCGAATGTCGTGACCTTGATCCGCACGCTTGAGCGCGACGGTTACAGCGCTGTGCAACTCGCCTACGGCGAGATCAGCCCGCGCAAGGTGAACAAGCCCGTCACCGGTCAGTACAACGCCGCCGGGGTCAATCCCCGCCGGCACCTGGCCGAATTGCGTCTTGATGACGAGGCCGCTGCCGCGGAATACCAAGTCGGCCAGGAGTTGACGGCGGAGATCTTCGCTGACGGCAACTATGTCGACGTGACCGGTACGTCCAAGGGCAAGGGCTTCGCAGGCACCATGAAGCGCCACGGTTTCCGTGGCCAGGGGGCATCCCACGGTGCCCAGGCCGTGCACCGTCGACCGGGCTCCATCGGTGGATGTTCCACCCCGGGCCGGGTTTTCAAGGGCACCCGCATGTCGGGCCGGATGGGCAGCGAC
This sequence comes from Mycobacterium sp., assembly GCA_965279745.1. Lineage (GTDB taxonomy): Bacteria > Actinomycetota > Actinomycetes > Mycobacteriales > Mycobacteriaceae > Mycobacterium. Next base: position 2,361,669 of record OZ257262.1, on the reverse strand, counting down.
CGAATCACCACGCAGAACCTGGTGGTGCACAAGGTTGACGCCGAGAACGGCGTGCTGTTGATCAAGGGCGCCATCCCCGGCCGCAACGGCGGACTCGTGATGGTTCGCAGTGCAATCAAACGAGGTGAGAAGTAATGCCTTCCAGTGATTTTCTGAAAGTCGCGGTCCGCACCCCGGACGGCAAGACCGACGGCAACGTGGAGTTGCCCGCCGAGTTGTTCGATGTGGAACCCAACATCGCGCTGATGCATCAGGTTGTGATCGCACAGCTCGCTGCCGCGCGCCAGGGCACCCACTCGACCAAGCGTCGCGGCGAGGTCTCCGGCGGTGGCCGGAAACCGTTCCGCCAGAAGGGCACCGGCCGCGCCCGTCAGGGCTCGACACGCGCCCCGCAGTACACCGGCGGCGGTGTTGTGCACGGCCCCAAGCCGCGCGACTACAGCCAGCGCACCCCGAAGAAGATGATCGCTGCCGCATTGCGCGGGGCGCTCTCCGACCGGGCACGCAACGATCGGATCCACGCGGTCACCGAGTTGGTGGCCGGCCAGATCCCGTCGACCAAGAGCGCCAAGACGTTCCTGGGTGCTTTGACTGATCGGCGCAAGGTGCTCGTCGTCATCGGCCGCAGTGATGTGGTCGGTGCCAAGAGTGTGAACAACCTGCCCGGCGTGCATGTGATCTCGCCGGATCAGCTCAACACCTACGACGTGCTCAATGCCGATGACGTGGTGTTCAGCGTTGAGGCCTTGGACGCCTACATCGGCGCCAACAAGGCAGCAGAGGAGGTTCTGGCCTGATGACGACCATCACTGATCCCCGCGACATCATCTTGGCGCCGGTGATCTCCGAGAAGTCCTACGCGCTGATCGAGGACAACGTCTACACGTTCATCGTGCACCCGGACTCGAACAAGACTCAGATCAAGATCGCCATCGAGAAGATCTTCGCAGTGAAGGTCGATTCGGTGAACACCGCAAACCGGCAGGGTAAGCGCAAGCGCACTCGCACCGGGTTTGGCAAGCGCAAGAACACCAAGCGCGCGATCGTCACCTTGTCCGCCGGCAGCAAGCCGATCGACATCTTCGGAGCCCCCTCCTAAGGCCGGGCGGGGAAGACAACAGAGAAAACTCAGGAAACTAGAATGGGAATTCGCAAGTACAAGCCGACGACCCCGGGTCGCCGCGGTGCCAGCGTCTCCGATTTCGCCGAGATCACTCGCTCGACTCCGGAGAAGTCGCTGGTTCGTCCGCTGCACAGCACCGGCGGTCGTAACGCGCATGGCCGAATCACGACCCGTCACAAGGGCGGTGGCCACAAGCGCGCCTACCGGGTGATCGACTTCCGTCGTGCCGACAAAGACGGCGTCAACGCCAAGGTCGCTCATATCGAGTACGACCCGAACCGGACCGCCAATATTGCGCTGCTGCACTTTCTTGACGGCGAGAAGCGATACATCATCGCGCCGCAGGGTCTGGTGCAAGGCGCCGTCGTGGAGTGTGGGCCGAACGCCGACATCAAGCCCGGCAACAACCTGCCGCTGCGCAACATCCCCTCCGGCACCGTGATCCACGCTGTGGAACTGCGGCCGGGCGGTGGTGCCAAGTTGGCCCGGTCCGCCGGCGCCAGCATCCAGCTGCTGGGCAAGGAAGGCGCTTACGCATCGCTGCGTATGCCGTCCGGCGAAATCCGCCGCGTCGACGTCCGCTGCCGCGCCAGTGTCGGTGAGGTCGGCAATGCCGAACAAGCCAACATCAACTGGGGCAAGGCCGGCCGTATGCGCTGGAAGGGCAAGCGTCCTTCGGTCCGCGGTGTCGTGATGAACCCGGTCGACCACCCGCATGGCGGTGGTGAGGGTAAGACCTCCGGTGGCCGTCACCCGGTTAGCCCGTGGGGCAAGCCCGAGGGCCGCACGCGTAAGCGCAACAAGGCCAGCAACAAGCTCATCGTCCGTCGCCGGCGCACCGGCAAGAATAAGCGCTAGGAGTAGCCAGCGATGCCACGCAGCCTGAAGAAGGGTCCGTTCGTCGACGGCCATTTGTTGAAGAAGGTCGACGTTCAGAACGAGAAGAACACCAAGCAGGTCATCAAGACCTGGTCGCGTCGTTCGACCATCATTCCGGACTTCATCGGTCACACGTTCGCCGTCCATGACGGGCGGAAGCATGTGCCGGTGTTCGTCACCGAGTCGATGGTTGGCCACAAGTTGGGCGAGTTCGCCCCGACGCGGACGTTCAAGGGTCATATCAAGGATGACCGGAAGGCCAAGCGGAGATGACGAAACAGCTTGAAGCGACTGAATACCCGTCGGCCACAGCTCAGGCGCGGTACCTCCACATCTCGGCGAGCAAGGCACGCCGGGTGATCAACCTGGTGCGCGGCAAGTCGGTCGAAGAGGCGCTGGACATCCTGCGCTGGGCTCCGCAGACCGCCAGCGACCCGCTAGCCAAGGTGATCGCGAGCGCGGCCGCCAACGCCCAGAACAACGACGGTCTGGATCCGGCCACCCTGGTGGTCGCCACGGTCTACGCCGACGAGGGTCCCACCGCCAAGCGCATTCGGCCGCGCGCGCAGGGTCGCGCCTACCGAATTCGTAAGCGCACCAGCCACATCACCGTGGTGGTCGAAAGCCGCCCGTCGGGCAGTGGTCGCTCCGCTCAGTCGGTGCGGTCACGGCGTGCGCAGGCCAGTAAGGCTGCTACCGAGGCTCCAGCCACGAAGGTTGAGGCCACGAAGGTTGAGCCGACTGTGGAGGCGACGGGCCAGGCAACAACCGAGGCTCCCGCCAAGAAAGCCCCGGCGAAGAAGGCCCCCGCCAAGAAGGCTGCGGTGGCTGGAGACGCTCCGGCGAAGAAGGCCCCGGCCAAGAAGGCTGCGGCTAAGAAGGCACCCGCTGACCCAACTGCAGAAGCTTCCGATGAAGCGAAGGGAGGCTCGCAGTAGTGGGCCAGAAAATCAACCCCCACGGCTTCCGGCTCGGTATCACCACCGACTGGAAGTCCCGGTGGTACGCCGATAAGCAGTACAAGGAATACGTCAAGGAAGACGTCGCGATCCGTCGGCTGCTTGCCACTGGTCTTGAGCGCGCCGGCATTGCCGACGTGGAGATCGAGCGGACTCGTGACCGGGTTCGAGTCGATATCCACACGGCCCGTCCCGGCATTGTGATCGGCCGTCGTGGTACCGAAGCCGACCGCATCCGCGCCGACCTGGAAAAGCTGACCAAGAAGCAGGTTCAGCTGAACATCCTCGAGGTCAAGAACCCCGAGAGCCAGGCGCAGCTGGTAGCCCAGGGCGTCGCTGAGCAGCTGAGCAACCGCGTGGCGTTCCGCCGCGCGATGCGCAAGGCGATCCAGTCCGCAATGCGTCAGCCGAACGTCAAGGGCATCCGTGTGCAGTGCTCCGGCCGCCTCGGCGGTGCGGAAATGAGCCGCTCGGAGTTCTACCGTGAAGGTCGGGTGCCGCTGCATACGCTGCGTGCGGATATCGACTACGGGCTATACGAAGCCAAGACCACCTTCGGCCGTATCGGCGTGAAGGTCTGGATCTACAAGGGCGACATCGTCGGTGGCAAGCGTGAGCTTTCCGCCTCCGCGCCGGCTGCTGATCGTCCGCGTCGGGATCGGCCGTCGTCGGCCACCCGGCCGCGCCGCAGTGGCGCATCGGGCACCACCGCGACCAGCACTGAAGCAGGTCGTGCGGCATCCGCTGACGAAGCGCTGCAGGACGGCGTGGCCACCGATGTGGTCGCGCCCGCCGAGACCGGTTCTGATGCCGGGACGGCAGAGAACACGGAGAGCTAAGTCATGTTGATTCCCCGCAAGGTCAAGCACCGCAAGCAACACCACCCCAGGCAGCGTGGTATCGCCAGCGGTGGCACCAATGTCACCTTCGGTGACTACGGCATTCAGGCACTCGAGCACGCCTACATCACCAACCGGCAGATCGAGTCCGCGCGTATTGCCATCAACCGGCACATCAAGCGTGGCGGCAAGGTGTGGATCAACATCTTCCCTGACCGTCCGCTGACCAAGAAGCCGGCCGAAACCCGCATGGGTTCCGGTAAGGGTTCGCCGGAGTGGTGGGTTTCCAACGTCAAGCCGGGTCGCGTGCTCTTCGAACTGAGTTATCCCGACGAGAAGATCGCCCGGGAAGCGCTGACCCGTGCGATCCACAAGTTGCCGATCAAGGCACGCATCGTTACTCGAGAGGAGCAGTTCTGATGGCAGTAGGCACAAACGCCGGTGAGCTGCGCGAGTTGACCGACGACGAACTGAGCGATCGGGTCCGTGAGTCCAAGGAAGAGTTGTTCAACCTTCGCTTCCAAATGGCCACCGGGCAGCTCGATAACAACCGCCGGTTGCGCACCGTGCGGCAGGACATCGCACGCGTCTATACCGTGCTGCGCGAACGTGAACTGGGTCTGGCTTCCGGACCTGGCGGTGAGGAGTTGTGATGGTAGAGAGCAAGAACGAACCAGGTTCAAAACACACGCCGGCTACTGAGAAGCCACGCAATAGGCGCAAGACCGCCATCGGGTATGTGGTGAGCGACAAGATGCAGAAGACGATTGTGGTCGAGTTGGAAAACCGCATGAAGCACCCGAAGTACGGGAAAATCATCCGGACGACCAAGAAGGTCAAGGCCCACGACGAGAACAGCATCGCCGGTGTCGGCGATCGCGTTTCGTTGATGGAGACCCGGCCGCTTTCGGCGACGAAGCGCTGGCGCCTCGTGACCGTTCTGGAGAAGGCCAAGTAAGGTGCACGGCAGGCTCCTATCGCCTATCCGGGCGATAGGAGTCGTAATAGCCTGAGCCGCAGGCAAATTCCAGTGGTCGCGGACGGCGAGGAGATTCAACTGTCTACGAATCGGACGGTGCCGGGCCTGCTTCGACGCTTGGCCGCCGTGACCGGTGTCTTGACGATGCTGGTCGTTGTGGTACCACCGACGGCGGGCGCCAATCCGGCGGGTGGAGCGGTTTTGACCGCTCCGACGTTGTCGTTGACCGATCTCGGTACCAGCAACACGCTGACGTTCTACAGCCAATCCAGCACAGCCAACGTGGTGTTTCCGGTGCCGGTCGGATTGATCCCGACATCGTTGAACGTGACGGTGAATTTCCCGTTCAATCTACGATCGGGAACCCTCGCGGTGATGCAAGGCGATCGGGTGATCAGCAAGCTGGGCCTGCCGCTCGTTGACATGGCGCCGCTGGTCATCCCGCTCCCAGGGGTTGCCGTCATCGATGATGCGGTCAGTCTGACGCTGAAACTGTCCTCAATGGCCGACGACCGTTACTGCATCGACTGGAACAACCCCGTCGAGTTCATCAACACCACGGTCACCTTCGCCGGAACAGAACTGGCGCCTACCACCATCGCTGATTTTCTTCCGAGAGTCTTGCGCAAGGTGACGATCGCAGTGCCGGCGAATCCAACACCTGCCGAGTCTGATACGGCCGTCCAGCTGGCGGCATCCTTGACCTCGCGCTATCGCAGCCAGGCTCCCCAGATCAGCGTGGTCCCGCTTCCCAATGGCGTGACAGCACTGGATTTCCCGTCGTTTCCGATGGAACGTCAGATCATCATCAAAGAAGGACCTGACGCGGGTCTGTCGCTGACCGGTGGTCCCGGCGTTCCGCAACTGCTGGTGTCGGGTCCGCCCGGCAAGCTCGACGACCAGGCCCGGTTCCTCACCGATGGTTCGATCAAGCTCGCGGTCACCACCAAAGCGGTTGCCGGAAAAATGCATGTGCCGGCGCCGCTTCCCGGCGACTCCACCACCTTGCGGCAACTGGGTCAGGGCAACCTCACCGGGGTGGGAGTGGCGCCACAGGTCAGCATTGACCTGAACCAGACCAAGTTCGGCCACTCGACCCAGGGCTACCGGCTGCACCTCCTCGGGTCGTTCACTCCGATTCCGAACGAACTCAGCGCTCAGGTGACGGCGTCCGCCAACGGCCAGGTCTTCGATCGATGGCCCGCGGAAAAAGAAGGTGTGATCGATCGCTGGGTGAATGTTCCTGATGATCTGGTGGATCGCTACACGAGCCTCGCGATAACTGTGGATACCGCTGGACCAACCGGAGCGTGCGAAGACTACCGGCCGATAAGCCTGGCGATAGACGGCAGCACTGTGGTGGTCAGCACCCCGTCGTTGCCGCCGATCCCGGCGGGGTTCCGCTCGCTGCCGCAGGCACTGATGCCTGAGGTTCAGGTCGGTATCGGGCAGAACAGCTTTGCCGACACGATGCGCGCTGCGCACATCGTGGTTGGCATGCAACGACTCAGCGGGGTGCCGCTGGCAACCAAGGTCACCACGGTTGAGCAGGCGATGGGCACCCGCCAATCAGCGATCATCATCAGTCCGGACGGTTGGAACGACAAATCGATCGCACTCCCGGTCAGTGCTGATGACCGGACCATCACCGTGCAGGGTCTGAACCCCAATGACGAAGCAGAGACGGTCACTCTGGATCCGGGCGCACGATTTGGGTCCCTGCAGACGGTCTTTGACAGCCAGCGAACCCTGGTGGTGGCGACGTCCACCGGCGCCCCGGGCCAACTGGACGATCTATTGCGGTGGCTGGACAACGATCCGCGCCGATGGTCGCAGCTGCGCAGCAACGCGCTAGTTGCGTTCCCTGGCCGCGCACCAGTGTCCGTCACCGGCCGTACTCCGGTCAGCGTCTATGGACCTGGGTCGCCGTCGGACCAGACTCAGGCGTCGGAGGGCGGGTACCACCGCACCAAGGCGTGGTTTGTCGCCGGGGCTCTGGTCAGCGCGGCGGCTCTCGGGGCTCTCGCAATCGCGCTCAGCGTACGGCGCGAGGCAGCTCGAAAGTCGACACCGGACAAGAGCTGACGTGTGCGGCTGAGGCGGCCGGTTTTCTTAAGCCGTTGCCCATCCTTCGCGTGTAGTCTCCGAGCGTGTCAACCGATTTCAACGGCAAGATCGCACTCGATATCCGGGACTCGGAGCCAGACTGGGGGCCGTACGCAGCGCCCGCCGCTCCGGAGAACGCGCCCAATGTGCTCTACCTGGTGTGGGACGACGTCGGCATAGCGACCTGGGATTGTTTTGGCGGGCTGGTCGACATGCCCGCCATGAGTCGGATCGCTGAGCGTGGTGTCCGCCTCTCGCAGTTCCACACCACCGCGTTATGCTCGCCCACCCGGGCGTCGCTGCTGACCGGGCGCAATGCGACCACTGTCGGGATGGCCATGGTGGAGGAGTTCACCGAAGGTTTTCCGGGCATCAACGGGCGCATCCCGGATGACACCGCGTTGATCTCTGAGGTGTTGTCCGAACGCGGCTGGAACACGTATTGCGTCGGTAAGTGGCACCTGACGCCCATCGAGGAATCGAACCTCGCGGCCACTCGTCGGCACTGGCCGCTGTCGCGGGGCTTCGAGCGCTTCTACGGCTTCATGGGCGGCGAAACCGACCAGTGGTACCCGGAGCTCGTCTACGACAACCATCCGGTTGAAGCGCCTGCCACCCCGGAAGAGGGTTACCACTTCTCGAAGGACACGGCCGACAAGGCGATGGAATTCATTCGCGACTCCACGATGGCCGCCCCCGACAAGCCGTGGTTCACCTACTTGTGTCCGGGTGCCGGCCACGCGCCGCACCACGTGTTCAAGGAATGGGCCGACAAGTACGCGGGCAAATTCGACATGGGATACGAGCGCTACCGCGAGATCGTGCTGGCGAACCAGAAGCGACTCGGAATCGTGCCTCCGGATACCGAACTCTCGGCGGTGAACCCCTACTTGGATGTCAAGGGGCCCAACGGCGAAGCATGGCCGCTGCAAGACACGGTGCGGCCCTGGGACACGCTGTCCGATGAGGAGAAGCGCCTGTTCGCCCGGATGGCTGAGGTGTTCGCCGGTTTCCTGAGCTACACCGACGCACAGATCGGCCGGATCCTCGACTATCTGGAGGAGTCGGGGCAGTTGGACAACACCGTCATCGTGGTCATCGCGGACAACGGTGCCAGTGGAGAGGGCGGACCCAACGGTTCGGTGAACGAAGCCAAATTCTTCAACGGCTACATCGACACCGTCGAAGAAAGCATGCGGCTCTTTGACGAATTGGGCGGTCCGACAACGTACAACCACTACCCGATCGGTTGGGCGATGGCGTTCAATACGCCCTACAAGCTCTACAAACGCTACGCATCTCATGAGGGCGGTATCGCCGATAGCGCGATTGTGTCCTGGCCCAACGGTATTGCCGCGCATGGCGAGGTTCGGGATAACTACATCAACGTTTGCGATATCACTCCGACGGTGTATGACCTGCTCGGTATCGAACCGCCGCAGAGCGTGAAGGGCATCAGTCAAAAACCGCTGGATGGGGTGAGCTTCAAAGCAGCCCTTGATGATTCGAGTGCCAAGACCGCGAAGGACACCCAGTTCTACACCATGTTGGGCACCCGGGGGATCTGGCACGAGGGCTGGTTCGCCAACACCGTGCACCCCGCGGCGCCGTCGGGGTGGTCGAACTTCGACAAGGACCGCTGGGAGCTCTACCACATCGAGAAGGACCGCAGCCAGTGCCATGACCTCGCTGCTGAGCACCCGGACAAGCTCGCCGAATTGCAAGCGTTGTGGTTCGCCGAAGCCGAGAAATACAACGGCCTTCCGCTGGCTGACCTCAATGCGTTCGAGATGATCACGCGCTGGCGTCCCTCGGTGGGTGGTGATCGGACGCGCTACATCTACTACCCGAACACGGCACCCGTGTCGGTAGGTGCGTGCGTCAACATCGCCGGCCGCTCCTTCTCGGTGCTGGCAGAGGTGACCGTCGACAGCCCAGACGCTCGTGGTGTGCTGCTCAAACAAGGCGCAGGACACGGCGGCTACGTGCTGTTCATCGACGACGGTCGACTGCAATTCGTCTACAACTTCTTTGGCGAAGAGGAACAGCGGGTGATTTCACCCGGTTCGGTGCCTCTGGGTCAGCACGTGCTGGGCGTCGGTTACGCTCGAACCGGGACGGTCGAGGGAACGCACACCCCAGTCGGTGACGTCACCCTCTACGTCGACGGCATCACGGTGGCCACCCTGCCCGGCGTGAAGGCCCACCCGTTCATCTTCGGATTGGCCGGTGGGGGAGTCTGCGCGGGACGCAATCTGGGACAGCCGGTTTCGACCGCGTACAAGGCGCCGTTCGAATTCACCGGGGGCACCATCGCGCAGGTTGTGGTCGACGTATCAGGCAGCCCGTACGTGGACGTGGAGCGTGACCTTGCGGTGGCCTTCGCCAAGGATTGACGGTTGGGGCGTCTTGATCGGCCATACTTGACCTCGTGGTGACTCGGCGGCGGTGGGCTGCACTCACGGGTGCTCTTCTCGTGGTGTCCGCCGTTGCGTCCTGCGCGCGCACTGATACGGGTACGGCGGTGCGGGCCGCTGAGACGCCCACTTCCCTGTCGAGTCCGCATCAATCCTCTTCGGCGTCATCTTCTGATCCCACACCGACAGGCGATGCGCCCGAATCCGCGCAGCCCGGGGTCGTCGAAACCAGCCGGCAGCCGATTCAGCCCAATGCTGTTGTTTGTGAACCGCCGGAATCGTCGACTTCGTCGGCGCAGACTTCAGTTGCGGTAGCCGCAGATCCGAACGCCCCGCGGATCACGTTCACGGTTCCGCGCGGTTGGACGACAGAACCGGGATCGGGTGACGTGGGTATCCGATTGGCGGGGCCGGACGGGATGGTCGGAGATATCAGCATCGGGGCAACGTCATTGGACGCGGCCGCGGCTTTCACCCGTTACGCCGACGACGTGATGGCCAAGTACCCGATCAGCACCCTGAGCGCATTACCCGGCGAATTGTGCGGATACAGCGGTCAGAAGCTGATGGGGACCTGGGCCGACAATCCTGATCGGTCGATTCAATACAACGACCGGATTGCGCACATCTGGACCAGCAGCAAGGACTATCTGGTGGTCATCCACGTCCAGGCGCCATCGGGTACCGCCGGCTTCGATGAGGCGGCCTCGGTGCTTACCGATGACTTCGGCGTCACCGTCTCCTGAGACCCCGTACTGCATGCTCACTGAATTAGTCGAGGTTCTTGGCGGCTCGTTTCGGATGGGTTCGACGACCTTCTATTCGGAGGAGGCACCGATCCACACGGCGACCGTGGATGCGTTCGCGATCGAACGACATCCGGTGACCAATGCCCAGTTCGCCGAATTCGTGGCGGCGACCGGATACCTGACCGTTGCGGAGCGACCGCTGGACCCCGCTCTGTATCCGGGCGTGGCCGAGGCCGATCTGCTTCCCGGAGCCCTGGTGTTCCGGGCCACGACTGGGCCGGTCAACCTCCGCGACTGGCGTCAGTGGTGGGACTGGGCTACCGGTGCGTGCTGGCGACAGCCGTTCGGGCCGGGCAGCGACGTCGCCGATAAGGGCGACCACCCGGTTGTGCAGATCGCTTACCCGGACGCGGCCGCTTACGCCCGGTGGGCCGGCAGGCGTCTGCCCACCGAAGCCGAATGGGAGTACGCGGCGCGGGCGGGCAGCACCACCACCTATGCGTGGGGCGACGAAGTCACGGTCGCCGGCGCGCTGATGGCTAACACCTGGCAGGGCCGATTTCCCTACCGGAACGACGGTGCGCTCGGCTGGGCGGGCACCTCGCCCGTCGGCACGTTCCCCCCGAACGGGTTGGGCCTGGTCGACATGATCGGCAACGTCTGGGAATGGACGACGACGCCGTACTCGGCGCACCACGTGCTGGAACCGCAGGTCAGCAGCTGCTGCCCGCCACCTGTCAATCCTGATCCGACCGTGAACCAGACACTCAAGGGTGGGTCGCACCTGTGCGCTCCGGAGTACTGCCACCGTTACCGACCAGCCGCGCGGTCACCGCAATCCCAGGACAGCGCCACCACCCACATCGGCTTTCGCTGCGTTTCTTAGCGCGAGCAGACACTGCCGCACCCGACATGCCGGGGATTCGGGTGCCTCGGCGTCTACTCGCGGGGAGAAAGCGACGATTTGGAGGTATCTGGCTCGTCACCTAGTATTCAAGGGTTGCCTCGGGCAGACCTCGGCTGGCTTGGACTTGTTTCCGCTGCTGGCCCTGCGTGCTCTTGGGTGACAAAGACCGCGCACGACAGGTTCCGTTCGGCTGTGCCCAGAACGGGTCTGCCGTGCACATGTACCCCCTGGGTGACTTGGGGAATTTGAGGGAGATCTAGTGATTCAGCAGGAATCGCGGCTGAAGGTTGCCGACAACACCGGCGCCAAGGAGATCTTGTGCATCCGCGTGCTGGGTGGGTCGGGCCGGCGCTATGCCGGGATCGGCGACATCATCGTGGCCACCGTTAAGGACGCCATCCCCGGCGGCAACGTGAAACGTGGTGATGTGGTCAAGGCCGTCATCGTGCGCACCGTGAAGGAACGTCGCCGTCCGGATGGCAGCTACATCCGGTTCGACGAGAACGCAGCGGTGATCATCAAGGCTGACAACGAACCGCGCGGTACCCGCATCTTCGGCCCGGTTGGTCGTGAGTTGCGCGAGAAGCGCTTTATGAAAATCGTTTCGCTCGCCCCGGAGGTGTTGTAAATGAAGGTCCGCAAGGGCGACACCGTGCTGGTTATCGCCGGCAAGGATAAAGGTGCCAAGGGCAAGGTTCTCATCGCGTACCCAGAGCGCAACCGGGTGCTGGTTGAGGGCGTGAACCGGATCAAGAAGCACACCGCGCAATCGGCTAACGAACGTGGCGCTTCGTCGGGCGGCATTGTCACGCAGGAGGCCCCGATTCACGTCTCCAACGTGATGGTGGTCGACTCCGACGGCAAGGCCACTCGTGTCGGCTACCGCACCGACGAAGAGTCGGGCAAGCGCGTGCGTGTCGCCAAGACCAACGGCAAGGACATCTGAGAGCGATGACAACCGAGACTCAAGAAAAGGTGCAGGCGCGCCTGAAAGAGCGCTACCGCAGCGAGATCAAAGACGCGCTGAACAAGCAGTTCAACTACGCCAACGTGATGCAGATCCCCGGCGTGGTGAAGGTGGTCGTGAACATGGGCGTCGGTGACGCCGCCCGCGACGCCAAGCTGATCAACGGCGCCGTCAACGACCTGGCGCTGATCACCGGCCAGAAGCCGGAGATCCGCAAGGCCACCAAGTCGATCGCGCAGTTCAAGCTTCGCGAAGGCATGCCGATCGGTGCGCGGGTGACCCTGCGCGGCGACCGCATGTGGGAATTCCTCGACCGGTTGGTGTCGATCGCGTTGCCGCGTATCCGCGATTTCCGCGGCCTGAGCCCCAAGCAGTTCGACGGCCACGGCAACTACACGTTCGGGCTTGCTGAGCAGTCCGTGTTCCACGAGATCGACGTGGACTCGATTGATCGGCCGCGCGGCATGGACATCACGGTCGTTACTTCGGCGACGACCGACGACGAAGGGCGAGCATTGTTGCGGGCCCTCGGCTTCCCGTTCAAGGAGAACTGAGCAGATGGCAAAGAAGGCACTGGTCAACAAGGCCAATAAGAAGCCGAAGTTCGCCGTGCGGGGTTACACCCGTTGCAACAAGTGCGGACGCCCGCGCGCTGTCTATCGCAAGTTCGGTCTGTGCCGAATCTGTGTGCGTGAAATGGCTCATGCCGGTGAACTCCCCGGCGTGCAGAAGTCCAGCTGGTAATCCAGTCCGACGGACCAAAAGACCCTTTACAGAACAGGTGCGCAGCAGGCCCACGGGTATTGAGCCCAGGGAACCGCTGCGAGGAAGGTAGACAGGCCCAGTCATGACCGCGATGACGACGATGCAGGGCGCCGCCATGAAGAGGAGCAGCGCCCGATGACTATGACGGACCCGATTGCAGACTTCTTGACACGTCTGCGCAACGCCAATTCGGCGTACCACGACGAGGTGACCCTCCCGCACTCGAAGATCAAGGTGAACATTGCCGAGATCCTCAAGGAGCAGGGCTACATCACCGATTTCCACACCGAGGATGCTCGGGTTGGTAAGTCGCTGGTCGTTCAGCTCAAGTACGGCCCCAACCGCGAGCGAAGCCTCGCCGGTCTGCGCCGGGTGTCCAAGCCCGGTCTGCGGGTGTACGCGAAATCCACCAATCTGCCGCGGGTGCTCGGTGGCCTGGGCGTGGCGATCATCTCCACGTCCTCGGGTCTGCTGACAGACCGCCAGGCGGCCCGACAAGGCGTGGGCGGCGAAGTCCTCGCCTACGTCTGGTAGCGGGATAGGAGAACCGAACTATGTCGCGTATTGGTAAGCAGCCGGTACCGGTCCCCACCGGTGTCGATATCACGATCGACGGTCAGAATCTGTCGGTCAAGGGTCCCAAGGGTGCCCTGCAGTTGGCGGTAGCGGAGCCGATCACGGTGTCGCGCAACGACGATGGTGCAATCGTGGTCAGCCGTCCTGACGACGAGCGTCGTAGCCGCTCCCTGCATGGTTTGTCCCGGACGCTGGTGGCCAATCTGGTTACCGGTGTCACCGAGGGCTACGTCACGAAGATGGAGATCTTCGGTGTGGGTTACCGCGTGCAGCTCAAGGGCAGCAACCTCGAGTTCGCGCTCGGGTACAGCCACCCCGTGCTGATTGAGGCCCCCGAAGGCATCACCTTCGCCGTCGAGACCCCAACGAAGTTCTCGATCTCCGGCATCGACAAGCAGAAGGTCGGCCAGATCTCGGCGAACATCCGCAAGCTGCGTCGTCCGGACCCGTACAAGGGCAAGGGCGTGCGCTATGAGGGTGAGCAGATCCGCCGCAAGGTCGGAAAGACAGGTAAGTAGAAATGGCTCAAGGACAGACAGCTACTGAGTACAAGCCGGTCGGGACCAGTGTCTCGGCCGCGCGTCGGGTGTCCCGGCTGCGCCGGCACACGCGGCTGCGCAAGAAGGTCGCCGGTACGTCCGAGCGTCCGCGCTTGGTGGTCAACCGGTCGTCGCGGCACATCCATGTGCAGCTGGTGAACGACGAGAACGGCACCACGCTGGCCGCCGCCTCGTCGATCGAGGCTGACGTCCGCGCCATCGACGGCGACAAGAAGGCCCACAGCGTGCGAGTCGGCCAACTGATCGCTGAGCGCGCGAAAGCGGCCGGCGTTGAGGCCGTGGTGTTCGACCGCGGCGGTAACACCTACGGCGGGCGGATCGCCGCTCTCGCCGATGCCGCACGCGAGGGCGGACTGAAATTCTGATGAGCAACATCATCAATAACGGAAGGACCGCATGATGGCGGACCAGACTTTGGGTTCCGGGGCCGAAGCGGCTCCGAACACCGGCGGGCCCTCGGCCGGCACCCGCACCGACCAAACCCGTGGCGGACGTGACGATCGTGGCGGCGGCCGACGTGACGACCGTGGTGGCCGTGGTGGCCGCGACGGCCGTGGTGGCCGCGACGGCGGCGAGAAGAGCAACTACCTCGAGCGCGTCGTCGCCATCAACCGCGTGTCCAAGGTCGTCAAGGGTGGCCGGCGCTTCAGCTTCACTGCGCTGGTCATCGTCGGCGACACCAATGGAATGGTCGGTGTCGGCTACGGCAAGGCCAAGGAAGTTCCTGCCGCGATCGCCAAAGGCGTGGAGGAGGCTCGCAAGAACTTCTTCCGTGTTCCGCTGATCGGCGGCACCATCGTCCACCCGGTGCAGGGGGAAGCCGCGGCCGGCGTCGTGATGCTGCGTCCCGCCAGCCCTGGTACCGGTGTCATCGCCGGCGGCGCTGCGCGTGCGGTGCTGGAATGCGCCGGGGTGCACGACATCCTGGCCAAGTCATTGGGCAGTGACAACGCGATCAACGTGGTGCACGCCACCGTTGCCGCGCTGAAGCAGATCCAGCGTCCTGAAGAGGTTGCTGCGCGTCGTGGACTGCCGATCGAAGACGTCGCGCCGGCCGGAATGCTGCGAGCGCGTCGCGATGCCGAGGCGTTAGCCGCCGCGGCTGCACGGGAAGGAACGGCATAGCCATGGCAGCAGAGAATGCTTCGCTGAAGATCACCCAGGTGCGCGGAACAGTCGGTCAACGTTGGAAGCAGCGCGAAAGCCTGCGGACGCTGGGCTTGCGGAAGATCCGCCAGTCCGTGATCCGCGAGGACAACGCGCAGACCCGCGGTCTGATCAAGGTTGTTCACCACCTCGTAGAAGTAGAGGAAGTTGAGGCGGCCAAATGACCATCAAACTCCATGACCTGAAACCCGCTCCGGGTTCGAAGACCAAGAAGACCCGGGTGGGTCGCGGTGAGGGCTCGAAGGGCAAGACGGCCGGCCGCGGCACCAAGGGCACCAAGGCGCGCTCGAGCGTGCCGGTGGGCTTCGAGGGTGGCCAGATGCCGATCCACATGCGTCTGCCTAAGCTCAAGGGCTTCCGTAACCGGTTCCGCACCGAGTACGCCGTGGTCAACGTCGGTGACCTCGGCCGGTTGTTCCCGAATGGCGGCCAGATCAGCGTCGGCGATCTCGTCGATAAGGGCGCCGTTCGCAAGAACGTCTTGGTGAAGGTGCTCGGCGACGGCCCGCTGACCGTGAAGGTCGACGTGACCGCTCACAAGTTCAGTGGCAGCGCTCGCGAGAAGATCACTGCGGCAGGCGGATCCGCCACCGAGCTGTAAAAGGCGAGCAGTCGCAAAGGCCCCCGCACGCTCCGCGTGTCGGGGGCTTTTACGACTGCTCACCACCCGGGCGCCGATAGTCGGCGGCCGGGCGTGTGCCCGCGACCCGAAGCAGGTTCCTCATCACTGCGACCCCTCGCTACGGTAAGTCACTGGTTCGCAGGGGAGCTGCCACCGTCGGTAGTCTCGTCGACATGTTCTCTCTTCTGTCCGGCGTACCGGGGTCCGATGAGATCCGCCAGCTGGCCCGCAAGGTCGACACGGCACGCCACCACGGAGTGCCCAACGCCTGCGTGCTCGAGTTTGATTTGCAGTCGATGCCCCCCGAGACCAGCGGATTCGATCCGCTGACGGTAATCACCGGCGGCGGCCGGCCGCTGCTCTTGCGCGAAGCGGTGGCGGCAATCCACCGTGCGGCCGACGACCCGCGCGTTGCCGGGCTGATTGCGCGTGTGCAGGTTTCGGCCGCATCGCCAGGGCCGGTTCAGGAGTTGCGAGAGGCGATTGCCGCCTTCACTGCGGTCAAGCCATCGGTGGCCTGGGCCGAGACCTATCCCGGCACGTTGTCGTACTACTTGGCCTCTGCCTTTGGTGAGGTCTGGATGCAACCATCCGGCACGGTCGGGCTGATCGGCTTCGCGACCAACACGATGTTTCTGCGGGACGCCTTGGCAAAGGCGGGTATCGAGGCCCAGTTCGTAGCCCGCGGTGAATACAAGTCAGCTGCCAACCTGTTCACTGAAGATCACTACACCGATGCTCATCGGGAGGCGGATTCCCGGCTGATTGAGAGCCTGCATGGTCAGGTGTGGCAGGCCATCGCCGAGTCGCGTCAACTCGACGTCTCGACTGTCGATGAGCTCGCGGACCGGGCGCCGTTGTTGCGCGATGACGCGGTTGCCGCCGGGTTGCTGGATCGCATCGGCTTCCGCGATCAGGCGTACAGCCGAATGGCTGAACTCGTTGGGATGGAGTCGAATTCCGACTCATCAGACGGTGACGCAAGCCCTGACGCCGATTCCGACACCGCGCCGCACCGGCTGTACCTATCGCGATACGCGCATACCCGCACCGGTGGATCACTGGTTCCCACGCCGTCGGTGCCGGGCCGCAAGAAGAATCCGGCGATTGCTGTGGTGACCGTCGCCGGTCCGATCGTCAGCGGCCGCGGCGGCCCCCAGATGCTGCCGATGTCTCGTTCCAGCGCGGGCGGCGACACCATCGCGGCAGCGTTGCGGGAAGCACGTGCCAACGATGACATCGCCGCTGTTGTCCTTCGTGTGGACAGTCCCGGCGGATCGGTGACGGGATCGGAGACGATCTGGCGGGAAGTGTCTCGGCTGCGATCGGGTGGCACGCCAGTGGTTGCGTCGATGGGCTCGGTGGCCGCTTCGGGGGGCTACTACATCGCGATGGGCGCCGACTCCATCATCGCCAACCCTGGCACGATCACCGGATCGATCGGCGTTGTGACCGGAAAGCTGGTAGCGCGACAACTCAAGGATCGCTTGGGGGTTGGCTCGGATTCGGTGCGTACCAACGCCAATGCGGACGCCTGGTCGGTCAATGCGCCGTTCACACCCGCGCAACAGGAGTTGGTGGAAGCCGAGGCCGACCTGTTCTACAGCGACTTCGTGCAACGGGTGGCGAAGGCGCGTGAGATGACGGTCCAAGCCGTCGACGCAGTGGCTCGGGGCCGCGTCTGGACAGGTGCCGACGCCCTGGAGCGCGGCCTGGTCGATGAACTCGGTGGCCTGCGAACGGCCGTGCGGCGGGCCAAAGTGCTTGCTGGTCTGGACGAGGATGCTGACGTCCGGCTGATCAGCTATCCCGGATCGTCGTGGTGGGATTACTTGCAGCCCAAGGCATCATCGCAGCCTGCGGCATCGCTGCCGGCAGCGATGGTGGGCCTGCTGGGCCAGTCGATCGGAATGGTGGTGGACCAGGTTGAGCGCGGACTCACCGGCACCAGTGTGCTGTGGCTTGGTGAGTCTCGCTTTTAGCCGTTTCTGGGTCCTGCCACCAAGTCGGCGTTGACGTAGATCACGCCGCCGACCGGGTCCGGGTCTTCACCGTCGGCGGGCGGAGTAAGCCCATTGCGAATGAACTGATCGTCGCGCGGCGATCCGGTTACGCGCCAACTTCTTTCGGCCAGGTAGTCCAGCACAGGGCTGCGCTCTCCGGAATAGACCAGTGACGGCAGGTCGATGTCGAGCCCGAGTGCGCGCAGCGGCGCTGTTCGTTCCCTGGACAGATCCGCATCGAGATTTCTGATACCGGGGACGAATTGAGTCGCCAGCCGACTGCCGGGCGCGGACAGTTCCGTGATGGTGTCGAAGAGCCGGTCTTGTGCTTCGCCTGGCAGATAGATGAGCAAGCCCTCTGCGGACCATGCCGTCGGCTTGGTGCTGTCGAACCCCGCGGCGCGCAGTGCGGTAGGCCAATCCTCACGTAGGTCGATGGCTACGGTGCGATGGATAGCGGTCGGCCGGGCGCCGATTTTCGCCAGTGTCTCGGTCTTGAACCGGATGACGTCGGGCTGGTCAAGTTCGTACACTGCGGTTCCGTCCGGCCACCCCAACCGGTAGGCGCGCGAATCGAGGCCGGAGGCAAGGATCACTGCTTGACGTATCGAGGCACCGGCAGCATCGAGGAAGAATTCGTCGAAGAAACTGGTGCGTACCGCCATTCCGGCCACCAATGTCTCCATCCGGGTCGTCGAACCGTCAGGCAGATTGGCCAGGGCTTCGGCGATGACGGGGTCGCCGTCGAGGATCTTGATGAAGAAGTCGATACCGACCGCGCGGACGAGTGGGTCCGCCAACGGATCGTCGATCAGGTGCGGTAGCTCCTTGCTGGCGATGGCGCGTGCCGCGGCCACCATCGTCGCTGTTGCCCCAACACTGGAGGCGAGATCCCAACTGTCGTCGTCTGTGCGTGTCACGGTGTGGATTCCTTACCCAAGGTTGCCGAAATATATTTGAAGCCATCGAATTTCACGGCCAGGTCGTCTTCGCGGTGCTCGAACCCATGCTTTGCGAACAGTTCCTCGGCGGTATTTCCAGAGACGCTCCAGCCGAGTACCTCGAGGTACTCGATCGCATGATTTCGCTCGCCGGGGTACACCAGCTTCGCCAAGTCGTCATGGAAGCCGAGTCGGCGCCAGCGCTCTTCGCTATCGCTGGCTTCGTCGGTGAATGCGCCGATGCTTGGGAAGAACTCGGTGGCGAGTCGGCTCCCGGCCGGGCTGAGGTCGGTGATGTGATCGAAGAGCTGATCCTGGGTGTCCGGTGGCAGGTAGATCAACAGGCCTTCGGCGAGCCAGGCTGTTCGCAGTTGGGGGTCGAAGCCCTCAGCGCGCAGGGCCGCCGGCCAGTCGTTCCTCAGGTCAATCGGAATGTGCGTCAGCAGGGCTGTCGCGCTGGCCCCCAGTTGCTCGAGCGTGGCCACCTTGAAGTCGAGAACTTGTGGCTGGTCGATCTCGTAGATGGTGGTCCCGGTAGGCCAGGGCAACCGATATGCGCGGGCGTCCAAGCCGGAAGCCAGGATCACCACCTGCTCGACACCCGCGTTCGTGGCATCCAGCAGGAACTGGTCGAAATACTTCGTGCGGGCCGCAATGCCGTAAGCCATGCGCTGCAGGTCCGCAGTGCTCTGCTCTGTGCGCGGCTGGGAATCGTCGAGGATGTCGAGAAACATCGGCATTCCCACCGCTTGCACCAGCGGTTGGGCGAACGGATCATCGATCAGGGCGGCGCGGGTGGCCAGTGCGCGCGACGTTGCGACGGCCGTGGCGGTCGCGCCCACCCCAGATGCCAGGTCCCAACTGTCGCCTTCATGCCGGGCGCCTTCATGCCGGGCGCCTTCATGCCGGGCGCCTTCATGACGGGTGCGCATCGTGGCGGATCCTCCCCGGCGAGCTTCACGCCTGAGCCTCGAGCCAATACAACGAGTATTTAGCCAATATAACGAGCCGCCGACCGATTTGCGCTGGGCAGCACGGATCCCGCCCTGCCTGCGTCAACTGTTACTCTCGTAGACTGTTTGAGCGCACGGCGCCGCAGGCATAAGACTGCTGGTGTCCGGTGTTAGGCAGGTTTATCCAAACGCTGGCCAGACCAGCCCCAATGGCACGCTGTGACTGAGTCCGGCTGCCCAGGAGGAAGAGTGCTCTCGGCTTTCATCTCATCGCTGCGGACAGTCGATCTGAGGCGAAAGATCCTGTTCACCCTGGGCATCGTCGTCCTCTATCGGGTGGGCGCCACGCTGCCGTCCCCGGGCGTCAATTTCCACAATGTGCATCAGTGCATCGACCAGATCAGTGGCGGCAGCGGTGCTCAGCTCTACTCGCTGATCAACCTGTTCTCCGGTGGGGCGTTGCTGCAGCTGACGGTGTTCGCCGTCGGGGTGATGCCCTACATCACGGCCAGCATCATCGTCCAGTTGCTGACCGTCGTCATTCCGCGGTTCGAAGAGCTGCGAAAAGAAGGACAAGCTGGGCAGAACAAGATGACGCAGTACACGCGTTATCTGGCCATTGCACTGGCCATCCTGCAGGCCACCAGCATTGTCGCGCTGGCGGCCAACGGCGGCCTTCTGCAGGGCTGCAGCCTCGACATCATCAGTGACCAGAGCATCTTTGCGCTGGTGATCATCGTGCTGGTGATGACGGCCGGTGCGGCGTTGGTGATGTGGATGGGTGAGTTGATCACCGAGCGCGGCATCGGCAACGGCATGTCACTGCTGATCTTTGCCGGTATCGCGGCCCGGATCCCAGGCGAGGGCAAGAGCATCCTCGACACCCGCGGTGGGCTCGTATTCTCAGCGGTCTGTGTGGCCGCCCTGGCGATCATTGTCGGTGTGGTGTTCGTCGAGCAGGGTCAGCGCCGCATACCGGTGCAGTACGCCAAGCGGATGGTCGGTCGCAAGATGTACGGCGGCGCATCGACCTACCTGCCGTTGAAGGTGAACCAGGCAGGCGTCATCCCGGTCATTTTCGCGTCTTCCCTGATCTACGTCCCGCACTTGGTCACACAGCTCGTGCAGAGCGGCCGCACGACACCGTCCAACGGGTGGTGGGATCGCTTCGTCGCCAACTATCTGACCAATCCGTCTGACCCGGTCTACGTTGCGATCTATTTCGGCCTGATCATCTTCTTCACATATTTCTATGTCTCGGTCACGTTCAACCCTGACGAACGTGCCGATGAGATGAAGAAGTTCGGCGGCTTCATACCAGGCATTCGTCCGGGCAAGCCGACCGCGGACTACCTGCGTTATGTGTTGAACCGGATCACGCTGCCCGGCTCGATCTATCTGGGCTTGATCGCCGTGCTGCCTAACGTGTTCCTGCAGATGGGCAGCGGAGGCAGTGGCGTCCAGAACTTGCCCTTCGGCGGTACAGCGGTTCTGATCATGATTGGCGTCGGTCTGGATACGGTCAAACAGATCGAGAGCCAGCTGATGCAGCGCAACTACGAAGGGTTCCTCAAGTGAGAATCGTATTGCTTGGACCGCCCGGCGCCGGCAAAGGTACGCAGGCGGTCAAGCTGGCGGAAAAGTTGGGAATCCCGCAGATCTCCACTGGCGACCTGTTCAGACACAACATCAGCAACGGCACCGCGCTGGGGCTGCAAGCGAAGAAATTTCTTGACGCCGGCGATCTTGTCCCGGCCAGCCTGACGAACGAATTGGTCGACGATCGGCTGGACCAGCCCGACGTCGCGAACGGTTTCATCTTGGACGGCTTCCCGCGTTCGGTCGAGCAGGCTGGAGCGCTACAGCAGATGCTGGAGCGCCGCGGTCAGCGACTCGATGCTGTGCTGGAGTTCCGCGTTCCCGAGGACGAATTGGTGGAACGGCTCAAAGGCCGTGGGCGTGCCGACGACACCGAAGAGGTCATTCGCAACCGCATGAAGGTCTATCGCGACGAGACCGCGCCGTTGCTGGACTACTACCGCGACGAACTGAAGACGGTCGACGCTGTCGGCGGTCTTGATTCGGTATTCGAGCGAGCGCTGCAAGCGCTCGGTCACTAGCTGACGATGGTTTCCATCCCGGGCCTCCGCAGTCGCAAAGTCGTGCCCGCTCGCACCGCAGGCGAGCTCGACGCGATGGCCGCCGCGGGAGCGGTGGTGGCCGCGGCGCTGAACGCTGTGCGTGAGGCCGCCGGACCGGGCGTCAGCACCCAAGAACTCGATGGTGTGGCCGAGGCGGTCATTCGGGACGCAGGCGCGGTTCCGTCGTTCCTGGGCTATCACGGGTTCCCTGCGAGCATCTGCTCGTCGGTCAACGACCGCGTCGTGCACGGCATCCCGTCGCCGGATGAGGTTCTTGCCCTGGGCGATCTGGTGTCCATCGATTGCGGGGCGATCCTCAACGGCTGGCACGGCGATGCCGCGATCAGCTTCGGGATCGGACCGCTGATCGACGCGGACGCGGCCTTGTCCGATGCGACGCGGGAGTCGCTGGAGTGCGGCATCGCCGCCATGGTGCCGGGTAACCGGCTCACCGATGTATCCCACGCGATCGAGCAGGGCACCCGTTCGGCCGGGCGCGACCA
Organism: Mycobacterium sp.; assembly: GCA_965279745.1. Lineage (GTDB taxonomy): Bacteria > Actinomycetota > Actinomycetes > Mycobacteriales > Mycobacteriaceae > Mycobacterium. The sequence continues at coordinate 2,339,513 of OZ257262.1, read as the reverse complement.
CGGGCGCCGGTACGGCATCGTTGCCGGCTACGGCGGACACGCAATCGGCCGGGAGATGCACATGGACCCCTATCTGCCCAACGAGGGGGAGCCCGGCAGGGGTCCGCTGCTCGTCGCAGGGTCGGTGTTGGCCATCGAGCCGATGCTCACGCTGGGCACCGCCAAGACCAGCGTCCTGGCCGACGGGTGGACCGTTGTCACCGACGACGGCTCGCGTGCCGCGCATTGGGAGCACACCGTCGCCGTCACCGATGACGGTCCGCGGATCCTGACGCTGCCTTGAGTTGAAGCCCTGAGTTGAACCAGACAACCACCCGTCTCGTGTTTAGACCGGGAGGTACTGGTGAATGATTCTGAGACCGCGTTGATGCGGGTGCTCTACGAAGAGCATTCCGCAGTACTGTGGCGCTACGCCATGAGGCTCACCGGCGACGCGGCCCGTTCTGAGGACGTGGTTCAGGAAACGCTGCTGCGCGCTTGGCAGCATCCGGAAGTGGTTGAAGACACCGAACATTCCGCGCGGGCGTGGCTATTCACCGTCGCGCGCAACATCATTATCGACGAACGCCGCAGCGCTCGGTTCCGCAAGGAAACCGGCACATTGGACAATGACGGTCCGGAACCGGCCGGCCCCGATGAAGTCAACGCGGCTCTGGACAAACTGTTGATCGGCGACGCTCTGGCGCAGCTGTCGCCCGAACACCGGGCAGTGATCCGGCGTTCGTATTATCTGGGTCGCACGACTGCGCAGATCGCGGCAGAACTGCAGATTGCTGAAGGCACTGTGAAATCGCGGTTGCATTACGCGGTGCGTGCGCTCCGATTGGCGCTACAGGAGATGGGGGTGACCCGATGACCGGGTCGTTGCGACATGAAGCGCCGAACGGGGGCGGACCCGTATCCAGTGATGGCGTCGATCCGTATGCGTTGTGGGACGCCGCCTACGTGCTGGGCTCGCTGACAACGACCGAGCGCCGGGATTATGAAGCCCACCTGACCGGTTGCCCATCGTGCCGTTCAGCGGTGGGTGAACTCAGCGGTATGCCTGCACTGATGTCGATGCTCAGCCCCGCCGACGTGACCGCCATTGACAACGGTGGGCTGGAACTGCCTCCCATTCAGCCGCGGATACTGGATGAGCTGCTGAATAAGGTCCAGCGCCGGCGCCGGACTGTGCGTTGGCTGACGTGGACGGCGTCTGCCGCCGCAGCGATCCTGCTGGCCGTAGGGGCGTTCATCGCGATCAAACCCGGTCCGGTAATCCCTGTGCAATCCCCGGCATTGCAAGCCTCGTCGCCGGATACCATGGCTGACCCGCTGAGCATGACGCACGTGGTGCCGTCTTCGGTCCAGGCGACGGTGTCGATGAAGAGCCAGAGTTGGGGTACCCACGTTGCCCTCACGTGTACTTACGGCGACTCTGGACCGGCCGGCGGTCACGACGACGATGCTGGCGACCGGCTGGCGATGGTTGCGGTAGGTCGCGACGGCACGCATGACCAACTCGCGACGTGGATGGCGTTGGAAGGCGTGACGGCGACGCCGACCGGCAGCACTTCGATGCCCATCGACGAGATCGCCTCGGTGCAGATCGTCTCGGTAGACAACGGTGATGTGCTCCTGGAGCGCAACTTCTGATCTCGCGTCCGCGATGGGGTATTAATGGCGGATGCCAGCGGAGCCGCCGTCACCGGATAAACGGGACCCCATTGCCACGGCCCGTTCCAATTGGGAACGGGCCGGGTGGGGTGAGGTCGCTGACGGCATGGTCGCGGTCACCTCGGTCATGCGGGCCCACCAGATTCTGCTGGCGCGGGTCGAGACCGCCCTGCGGCCTTACGATCTGAGTTTCTCGCGCTTTGAACTGTTGCGACTATTGGCTTTCAGCCGAACCGGGGCGTTGCCCATCACCAAAGCCTCCGACCGGCTGCAGGTGCATGTCACCAGCGTGACGCATGCGATCCGCCGGCTGGAGGCCGACGGTCTGGTCGAGCGGATGCCGCACCCGACCGACGGACGCACCACGCTCGTGCAGATCACCGGGTTGGGCCGCTCAACGGTCGAGGACGCCACCGCCACCCTCAACGAGCGAGTCTTCGCGGATGTCGGCATGTCAGATTCGGACGCGCGTGCGTTGGTCGCGTCGATAGAGACGTTGCGTCACCACGCCGGCGACTTCTGACTCGCGGGGAAAACTCAGCCCTCGCGAAGAAGCTGGATCACCGCGCTGAAGTCCAAGTCGGCATGATCGGCGGCGAACCGGGAGTAGATGTCCGCAGCGTGGGAGCCCAGCGGCGCAGACGATCCGGTCGACGCCACAGCAGCCATCGCCAGCCCGAGGTCCTTCTTCATCAGCGCGGACGCGAACCCCGGCTTGAACCCGTTGTTCGCCGGCGAGGTGGGGACCGGACCGGGAACCGGGCAGTTGGTGTGCACCGCCCAACAGTTGCCGGTCGCGCCGGTGATCACGTCGAACAGCGACTGTGCGGACAAACCGAGGTTCTCGGCGAGCACGAACGCCTCGCCAACGGCGATCTGCTGCACGGCGAGCACCATGTTGTTGCACAGCTTGGCCGCCTGACCGGCGCCGGACGTGCCGCAGTGAATGACCTTGCCCGCCATCGGTTCCAGCACTGGGCGGGCTCTCTCAAGAGCGTCGTCCTCGCCGCCGACCATGAACGCGAGAGTCCCCGCAACGGCGCCCTTGACGCCGCCGGAGACTGGTGCGTCCAACTGGGCGAAGCCCTGTTCTGTCGCCAGCCGGTGCGCCGTTCGTGCGTCGTCGACGGAGATGGTGGAACTGTCGATGAACAACGCACCAGGCTTCGCCACGGGCAGAATTTCTTCGTAGCAACGCATTACGAGTTCGCCATTGGGCAGCATGGTGATCACGACGTCGGCGTCCGCTACCGCCGCCGCGCCGCTGTCGTACACCGTCACACCTTTGTCCGCGGCGGCGTGCTTCGCGGCGGGCACCGGGTCGAAACCGCGTACTGAGTGCCCGGCGTTGATCAGTGTTGCGGCCATCGGGCCGCCCATGTTGCCCAGCCCTAAGAAAGCGATGGTGGTCATGTCATCTCCCGTTCTAATCACTCGTCATGTCGCTGCGCGCGCACGAGTCGCCGCTGCCCGTCCGATGACCACCCGCATGATCTCGTTGGTGCCCTCCAAGATTCGATGCACACGCAAATCGCGAACAATCTTCTCCACGCCGTATTCGGTCAGATAGCCGTAGCCGCCGTGTAGTTGCAGCGCCTGGTCGGCGACCTCGAAGCAGGAATCGGTGACAAAGCGCTTCGCCATCGCGCATCGCGCGACCTTGTCCGGTTCGTCGTTGTCGAGAGCGGTTGCGGCGCGCCACAACATCAGTCGCGACGCCTCCAGGGCGGTGTCCATGTCGGCCAACGTGAACCTGATGGTCGGTTCATCCAGCAGGGACCCACCGAACGCCTGGCGATCTGCCAGGTAGCTCGTGGCTTTGTCGTATGCGGACTGGGCGCCGCCGAGCGAGCACGCCGCGATATTCAACCGGCCGCCGTTCAAGCCGTTCATCGCGATACCGAAGCCGCTGCCTTCGCCCGCCGGTCCACCTAGCATCGCCTCTGCGGGAACGCGGACGCCCTCCAGGATGACCTGTGCGGTCGGTTGGGCGTTCCAGCCCATCTTCGCCTCATTGGCTCCGAAACTGAGCCCCGGAGTTCCCTTTTCAACGATGAACGCCGAGATCCCACGCGGCCCTTCGCCACCGGTGCGCGCCATGATTACGTACACATCCGAGAGTCCGGCACCGGAAATGAACTGTTTGACGCCGTCGAGAATGTAACCATCACCCTCGCGAACTGCCTTGGTGCGCAACGCTGCTGCGTCCGACCCGGCACCGGGTTCGGTCAGGCAATAGCTGGCGATCAATTCCATGGAGGCAAGTCGGGGAATCCAGGCCTTGCGCTGCTCTGGTGTCCCGTAGGTGTCGATCATCCACGCGCACATGTTGTGGATCGAGACAAACGCGGCGATAGTCGGGTCGGCCGCGGAAAGCTGCTCGAAGATCCGGACAGCGTCGAGCCTTCGCAGTCCGCTGCCGCCGACATCTTCAGCACAATAGATCGCCGCCATGCCCAGATCTGCAGCCTCCCGCAACACGTCGACGGGAAAGTGCTTGGTTCGGTCCCACTCCAAGGCGTGGGGGGCAAGGCGCTTCGCTGCGAATGCGGCCGCCGTCTCGGCGATCACCCGCTCGTCGTCGTCCAGGATGGTGAAATTCATCGGCTATTTCATTGTCGGAATGACGAATTCAGCGCCACCCTTGATGCCCGACGGCCAGCGCTCGGTGACGGTCTTGACCTTGGTGTAGAACTGGATCGAGGTCGGTCCGTGTTGGTTGAGGTCACCGAAGCCGGACCGCTTCCAGCCGCCAAAGCTGTGATAGGCCACCGGAACCGGGATCGGGACGTTGACCCCCACCATTCCGACCTGGACGCGGGAGACGAAATCGCGCGCAGTGTCACCATCGCGGGTGAACACAGCGACGCCGTTGCCGTATTCATGCTCGGACGGCAGCGCCAGTGCGTCCTCGTAGTCCTTCGCCCGAACAATGCACAGCACTGGTCCGAAGATCTCGTCGGTGTAGATCGACATGTCGGTGGTCACGTGGTCGAACAGGGTGGGTCCGATGAAGAAGCCGCCCTCCAGGCTGGCGTCGGCGAAAGTCAGCTCATCGCTTGCCTTCTCGCGTCCGTCGACGACGATCTCGGCACCGGCAGCCACACCGGCGTCGATATAGTCGCGGACGCGCTTGAGCGCGGCACCCGTGACCAGCGGCCCGTAGTCAGCTTTCGGATCAAGACTATGACCGACGCGCAGGCTGTTGATTCGCTCGACGAGCCTGGCGCGCAGTCGGTTGGCTGTTTCTTCGCCAACCGGCACTGCCACGCTGATGGCCATGCAGCGTTCACCGGCGCTGCCGTACCCGGCGCCGATGAGCGCATCGACCGCCTGGTCGAGGTCCGCGTCGGGCATGATGATCATGTGGTTCTTGGCGCCACCGAAGCACTGTGAGCGCTTCCCGTGTTCTGCGGCGGTGGTGTAGATGTACTGCGCGATATCAGAGCTTCCGACGAAGCCGACAGCCTTGATGTCGGGATGGGTCAGGATCGCGTCCACGGCTTCCTTGTCGCCCTGCACCACCTGGAACACCCCGGCCGGCAGACCTGCCTCCAAGAACAGTTCAGCGAGGCGGACGGGCACTGAGGGATCACGTTCAGAAGGCTTGAGGATAAAGGCGTTTCCGCAAGCCAGCGCCGGGCCGGCCTTCCACAGCGGGATCATCGCCGGGAAGTTGAACGGGGTGATGCCGGCGACCACACCGAGCGGCTGGCGGATCGAGTACACGTCGATTCCGGTGCCGGCGCCCTCGGTGAACTCGCCCTTGAGTAGATGTGGGATGCCGATGGCGAACTCGATGACTTCGATCCCACGCTGAACGTCTCCGCGTGAATCGGCGACGGTCTTACCGTGTTCGACGGAGAGCAACTCGGCCAGCTCGTCCATGTTGGCGTTGACCAGTTCGACGAATTTCATCATCACACGCGCGCGTCGCTGCGGGTTCCAGGCCGCCCACACTTTCTGGGCTTCGACCGCTGAGGCGACTGCTGTGTTGACGTCAGCAGCTGAGGCCAGGAGAACCTGAGCCTGAATCTCACCGGTGCTGGGGTTGAAGACGTCGGCAGTGCGCGTGCTGGCGAGGCTGCTGCGTTGGCCGTCGATGAAGTGTTGGATTCTGGTGCTCATCAGCTGCCCTTCAGACTGAAATGTAAATACTTGCATATCCTAGTAACCAAGCCCCGGTGCCCGCAAGGGAGCTATTGACCGCGATTCGCGTAGTCCGATTCCACCTGCTTCTTCAACGGTCCCCACCACCACTCATTGTTGCGGTACCACTCGATGGTGTTGGCGAGCCCCTCGGCAAAGTCGGTGTGTTGGGGTACCCAGCCAAGGTCGTCGCGCAGAGCCGTGGGGTCGATCGCGTAGCGGAGGTCATGGCCGGCCCGGTCGGTGACAAAGTCAAAATCATCTGGGTCACGGTCCATCAACTCCAGGATCAGCCGCAGCACAGACAAGTTGTCCCGCTCGCCATCGGTCCCTATCAGGTAGGTGGAGCCAGCCACCCCGCTTTCTAAGATGCGCCACACCGCACTGTTGTGATCGTCCACGTGAATCCAGTCGCGGATGTTGGCGCCGGCGCCGTAGAGCTTGGGCCGCCGTCCTGTGAGCAGGTTGGTGATTTGGCGCGGGATGAACTTCTCGATGTGCTGGTACGGGCCGTAGTTGTTGGAGCAATTGGAGACCGTGGCTTGCACGTTGTAGGAACGCACCCAAGCGCGTACCAACATGTCGGCCGAAGCCTTAGTCGCTGAGTACGGGCTCGACGGGTTGTATGGCGATGTCCGGGTAAATCGGTCAGGCGTGCTCAGCGGCAGGTCGCCATAGACTTCGTCGGTGGAGATGTGGTGTAGCCGCACCCGCTGTCGCCGTACGGCTTCCAGCACCGTAAAGGTGCCCACAACGTTGCTCTGGACGAACGGCTCTGGATCGGCCAGCGCGTTGTCAACGTGCGTCTCGGCGGCGAAGTGGACCACGGCATCCGATTCGGCAACGAGTTCGTCGACAAGCGGTGCATCGGTGACGTCGCCCTCGACCAGATGTACGGAGTTGCCGGCGGCTGAAAGCGACTCTCGGCTTCCCGCGTACGTCAGTGCGTCGAGGACCGTCATTGTCACGTGGGGGCGATCCCGCAGTGTGCTGTGCACGAAGTTAGAGCCGATGAATCCGGCGCCGCCAGTGATCAACAACCGCACGGTCAAACCCTAGCGGCTTGGTCAGCCGGTCAACCCCAGCGGGCCTGCGAGCTGAGCCAGTGCCCCGACGAGCTTGTCGGGAGATGTCAGGACCTGAATCGGCACATGGTCAGCGCCGGCGTCGAGGTGCTCAGTCAGCCTGGCCGCGATGGCCTCCGGGGTGCCGTACGCGACGACAGCGTCGACGAGGCGGTCGCTGCCCGGGCGTGCCACGTCGGTATCGGTGAAGCCGAGGCGCTTCCAGTTGTTGAGGTAGTTCTGCAAGTTGAGGTACATGTCGAGGGCTTTGCGCCCGACTGCACGGGCTTTCTCCGGGTCGGTGGTCAGGACCACCTTGTGCTCGGGCGCCAAGAAGGCTCCGGCGCCAATCAGTTCACGCGCCTCAGCGGTGTGTTCCGGGGTTGTCAGGTATGGATGCGCGCCCGCACTGCGGCGTGCCGAGAGGCGGAGAACCTGAGGTCCCAGCGCCGCGACAACCCGGCGGTCCTTGGGCACCCCGTAATCGTCCAGGCGGTCCAGATATTCGCTCAGCGCCTTGAGTGGCTTGCGGTATTGCTGCTGGGCCTCGGGGTGGCCGACGCCGATACCCAGCAGGAAGCGGCCGGGGTATGCCGAATCAATCCGGTGAAATGACTCCGCGACGGGTCCGGGTTCGGCGGTCCAGATGTTGATGATTCCGGTGGCGACCTTGAGCGTCGTGGTCCGTTCCAGAGTCGGTTCTACCCAAGGGAGTTCAGCCGGCGGCGAGCCGCCAACCCAGACCGCCCCGTAACCGAGTTTCTCTATTTCGCAGGCTGCTTCGGGGGTTACTCCGAGGCCGAAGGTGCCGAATCGGCCGAGTGAAGGGGTCATACCCGCTCAACGGATCCGATGGCCCGGACTATTCCGAGCCCTGTTCAGACCCCAATTCGTCAGGGGGCCGGGGAGGCTCCAGTGGCAGCGTGACGATGAACCGGGTGTCACCGGGCTGTGATTCGACCCGCAGGTTCCCGTGGTGTTTCTCGGCCACGATCCGCCAGGCCAGATCGAGGCCGAGTCCGGTGCCTTCGCCGATCGGCTTGGTGGTGAAGAACGGAGTGAAGATCCGGTCGATGTTCTCCTCCGAAATGCCGGGACCGTCGTCGCCGATCTCGACCCGGATCATGCCGTCGGTCTCGCGACGAGTCCTTACTGTCAGGGTTCCCTGACCGTCCATCGCCTGGATCGCGTTGTCGATGATATTCGTCCAGACTTGGTTGAGATCACCTGGATAGCAATGAATTTCGGGCAGTGTCTGATCGAAATCCTTGATCAGTTTGATGGGGCTGTCCTTGCCGATCTTGCCGCCGAACATCATCAAGGTGCTGCGAATCAGCTCGTGGATATCGGCGGATTGAAACGGCGCCCGGTCCATCTGTGAATACTGCTTGGCGTCAGCCAGCAGCGCTGAGATTCGCTTCGTGGCCTCAGCCACCCGGTTCACCGCCAGTTCGGTGTCGATGGTGTATTTCAGCCAGCCGATGGCGCTCTGAAGCGTCGCGGAACAGTCGACAGCATCAACCGAGGCTTCGACGCGCTCCAGCCAGTCGGTGTCGAGGCCCGCCTCCACGAATGTCGGTGCGTAATCCCAGCCGTTGGCGAAGCCGTGGCCCTCCAGCCAATCGCCGACGAGGTCCTCGCGGTCAGCGGCTTCCATTGCTGTGAGCTCTTGCGCTCCAGTCTTGGCGACTTGTTCAGCGACCTCTTCCTGAATGCGGACCAGGACCCGCAACGCGTCGGGGGTGAACTGTCCGTCCGCCAGCATCGCCAGCTTGTGGCGCATCTTGCCGACGTTCTCGCGCAGGCCGGCGATATCCCGGGAGATTGCCGCGGCCGGATTGTTCAGCTGATGTGTCAACCCGGCTGTCATGGTGCCCAGCGCCAAGAGATGGTCCCGTTGGCCGATGATCTGTGCTTGGCGCCGACGACCGACGTTCTGGCCTTCGAGGAGGTGCACTGCCATTGGAAATTCGGACTGCATGAATCGTGCGAACGCCTCGGCATTCAGGACGAAGAACCGCGACCGCCTGGTTACCCGTACCGAAGCTTGATAGACGTGCTCCTCGCCGGGCACGTATGCCGACCACGCGCCGCAGTAGACACCGCGTTGGGTGGTCCGGTTGGTCTCGATGTCGACGCTGCCGGACCGCTTGGACATCACCAGCTCGCCGTCGAGAAGGACGTACAAGCAGGTCGCCGGTTCCCCCTCCAGACAGACGTCGCCCGGCTCGAAGGCGGCGATGTGGCCGTTTTCGCACAACGTTGCCAACTGCCTGTCGGTCAGCGCCTCGAATAGGAACAACGACCGCAATTCGTCGGGTAAGCAGGTCTCGCCCAACTCAGGCTCCCTCACGCCGCCTCCCTCATGCCTCAGCCAAGTAGCGGTGTACGAGCATGACGGCCATCGACCCTTCGCCAACTGCTGCGGCGACCCGCTTCGCAGACTCGGCTCGCACATCACCTGCAACAAACACACCGGGCACACTTGTTTCCAGGTGGTGCGGCTGGCGCTCGAGTGTCCAGCCGGATACCTCGCGCAAGTCGGGTCCGGCCAGGATGAAGCCGTGGTCGTCGCGAACGAGCACTCCGTCGAGCCACTCGGTGCGTGGCTCGGCTCCGATGAAGATGAACATTCGGCCGCAGTGGTGTTCGTGGCGCTCGCCCGTGGCGATGTTGTCCAGGCAAATGCGTTCCAGATGGTGGGATCCGGTGACGGCGTGAACGACGGTGTTGGGCATCTCGATGATGTTCGGCGTGGCACGGATCTGCTGGATCAAATAGTGCGACATCGAGTCTTCGAGAGTTCGACGGCACACGATGGTCACCGTCTTCGCGGTTCTGGACAGGAACATCGCCGCCTGTCCGGCCGAGTTGGCACCACCGATCACGTAGACGTCATCGTCGGCGCAGTCCGGTGCCACCGATGCGCTCGCGCCGTAATGCACGCCTGCCCCAGTGAGCTCTCCGCATCCGGCGGCCGTCAGCTGGCGGTATTCCACCCCCATGGCCAGGATCACCGACCGGCAGCCAATCCTGCGGCCGTCGGACAGGGTCACCGTTCGTGCTGAGCCGTCCACGTTGAGCGCGGTGACTTCGGCGGCAGTGATCAATTCAGCCTCGAACTTCTCCGCCTGCCGGCGGGCCCGATCGGCGAGCTGTGAGCCGGAAAGCCCGTCGGGGAAACCCAGGTAGTTCTCAATGCGAGAGCTCTGTCCGGCCTGGCCGCCGGTTGCGGTGCGTTCGATGAGGACGGTCTTCAGGCCCTCGGACGCCCCATATACCGCCGCTGCCAAACCCGCTGGGCCACCGCCGACGACGACCAAGTCGTAGAAGTCCTCCGCCGGCGTTGTCGTCAACCCGAGAGCTGCCGCCAGGTTCGCGTCCGTGGGGTTGACGAGCGTTTCGCCGAGTTCAGTGATCAGCACGGGCAGGGTTAGCCCGTCCAGCCCAGCCGCCTCGAGCAATTGCTGTCCTTTGTGCTCATCTGAGCGGAACCAGCTGTAGTACAGCCGATTCCGCGCGAGGAACTCGCGCACCTCGGATGATCGCGGGTTCCACGGATGGCCGATGATTTTGGTGTGAGGGATCGCGCGGTCCCCGGTGCTATGCCATGCCTCAAGCAGAGCGTCGATCACCGGGTAGAGCTTCTCCTCGGGCGGATCCCACGGCTTGAGCAAATAGTGGTCGAGGTCCACCACGTTGATGGCATCGATGGCGGCGTGGGTGTCGGCGTAGGCCGTCAGCAAGACGCGACGGGCCAGCGGATAGACGCGCATCGCCTCTTCGAGGAACTCGATGCCGCTCATCTGCGGCATCCGGTAGTCGGCGACAAATACCGCGACCGTTTCGCCGCGCAGCTTGAGCTGATTGAGGGTCTCAAGGGCGTCGGGCCCGGATTCGGCCCGCATGATGCGATATCGCTCGCCGTAGTGGGCACGAAGGTCTCGCGCCACAGCGCGTGACACAGCCGGATCGTCATCTACGGTGAGAATGACGGGCTTTCTGGGCTGTGGGCTTTGCGGCGGACTCGATGCAGTCATCGCTCACCAGTATGCCCACCGGCAGGCGGTCCGGTAAGGCGCCATTTTGGAGTAGTGACTGCCAGCGGGTATCGTGGAACAACGGTGCGGTCCCGTACCGATTCTTGCGTGCCAGTCCTGGAATTTTCTGATCACCGGCTCACGTTTTGACATCGGGGCGAAGGCTGCCCAAAACCGATTAAGCATGACGAGCAGGATCTGAGAGGGAATGGCCAAGAAAGACGGCGCCATCGAGGTCGAAGGCCGCGTGGTCGAGCCCCTGCCCAATGCGATGTTCCGCATTGAGCTGGAGAACGGTCACAAAGTGCTTGCGCACATCAGCGGCAAGATGAGACAGCACTACATCCGTATCCTCCCCGAGGACCGGGTGGTGGTGGAGCTGTCTCCCTACGACCTGACCCGGGGCCGAATCGTGTACCGGTACAAGTAATCCCGGCGCCACGACAGGCCCCGGCGCCAAGACACGCCATAGACAAACCGACCAGACGAGACCAGAAGGATCAACACGCCCGTGAAGGTGAACCCGAGCGTCAAGCCGATCTGCGACAAGTGCAGGGTGATCCGTCGCCATGGGCGGGTCATGGTGATCTGCTCTGATCCGCGGCATAAGCAGCGGCAAGGCTAAGACCAGCCAGATCGACCAGCCAGATCGACCCACAACTGAATTGAAAACAGACCTCCCAGTACCACTGAGCAACCTGGTGCTTAGGCATCAGAACGGCGCTTGAGCGCTGCTCATCACGTCCGGCACGGAGGCCGGACCCCGCGAGACATCTCGCGGGAACGGACTGGGAACAGACCTCCGCATAAAAGAAGGAACACACCCCTGTGGCACGTCTAGTAGGCGTCGACCTCCCGCGCGACAAGCGCATGGAGATCGCGCTGACCTATATCTACGGAATCGGCAGGACTCGTTCTCAGGAGATCCTGGCCGCCACTGGCATCGACCGGGACCTGCGCAGCAAGGACCTGAGCGACGACCAACTGACCAGTTTGCGTGAATACATCGAAGCCTCCCTGAAGGTCGAGGGCGACCTCCGCCGCGAGGTCCAGGCCGATATTCGTCGCAAGATCGAGATCGGCTGCTACCAGGGCCTGCGACACCGTCGCGGTCTGCCGGTGCGTGGCCAACGGACCAAGACCAATGCGCGCACCCGCAAGGGACCGAAGCGCACCATCGCCGGCAAGAAGAAGGCCAGGTAATTCGATGGCAACCACGAAGAAGACAGGGTCTGCCGCCAAGAAGGGGCAGAAGACCCGCCGCAGGGAAAAGAAGAACGTCCCGCACGGTGCTGCTCACATCAAGAGCACGTTCAACAACACGATCGTGACGATCACCGATCCGCAGGGCAATGTCATTGCCTGGGCGTCCTCGGGCCATGTTGGCTTCAAGGGTTCCCGTAAGTCGACTCCCTTCGCCGCACAGCTGGCCGCCGAGAACGCTGCCCGCAAGGCGCAGGAGCACGGTGTCAAGAAGGTCGATGTATTCGTGAAGGGCCCGGGTTCGGGTCGCGAGACCGCCATCCGCTCGCTGCAGGCCGCGGGCCTCGAGGTGGGCGCGATTTCTGACGTTACGCCGCAACCGCACAACGGTTGCCGTCCGCCCAAGCGGCGCCGGGTCTAGGGAAGAGGATTTAGACAATGGCTCGTTATACCGGTCCCGTCACCCGCAAGTCGCGTCGTCTCGGCGTCGACCTCGTCGGTGGCGATCAGTCCTTCGAGAAGCGCCCCTACCCGCCTGGCCAGCACGGCCGCGCGCGTGTCAAGGAGAGCGAATACCGCACTCAGCTGCAGGAGAAGCAGAAGGCTCGCTTCACCTATGGCGTCATGGAGAAGCAGTTCCGTCGCTACTACGAGGAAGCGAACCGTTTGCCGGGCAAGACCGGTGACAATCTGCTCCGCATCCTCGAGAGCCGGCTGGACAACGTCGTGTACCGCGCCGGTTTGGCGCGCACCCGGCGGATGGCCCGCCAGTTGGTCAGCCACGGCCACTTCACCGTCAACGGTGTCAAGGTGAACGTCCCGAGTTACCGCGTCGGGCAGTACGACATCATCGATGTCAAGAACAAGTCGATCAACACCGTGCCGTTCCAGATCGCCCGGGAAACCGCCAGCGATCGGCCATGCCCGGGCTGGCTGCAGGTGGTCGGCGAACGCCAGCGCATCCTGGTGCACCAGTTGCCGACGCGTGAGCAGATCGTGGTTCCGCTCACCGAACAGCTCATCGTCGAGCTCTACTCGAAGTAATCGAGATCCCGCGGGGCAATTTGCCCCGCGGGCCACCTACGCGGCATCAAATAGCGGGTGCCGAGAAGGAGAATGAGAACGCCATGCTGATTTCACAGCGCCCTACCCTCAGCGAAGAAATCATCGCCGAGGATCGCTCGCATTTCGTCATCGAGCCCTTGGAGCCGGGTTTCGGCTACACCCTGGGCAATTCGCTTCGTCGCACGCTGCTGTCGTCGATCCCAGGCGCTGCCGTGACAAGCATCCGGATTGACGGTGTGCTCCACGAGTTCACCACCGTGCCCGGCGTGAAGGAAGATGTCACCGACATCATCTTGAACCTCAAGGGTCTCGTCGTGTCCTCTGAAGAGGACGAGCCGGTCACCATGTACCTGCGCAAGCAAGGACCGGGATCGGTTACCGCCGGGGACATCGTTCCGCCTGCCGGCGTGACGGTGCACAACCCGGATATGCACATCGCGACGCTGAACGATAAGGGCAAGCTCGAGGTCGAACTCGTCGTCGAGCGTGGTCGCGGATACGTTCCGGCCGTGCAAAACAAGGCGTCGGGTGCTGAGATCGGCCGTATTCCAGTCGATTCCATCTACTCGCCGGTGCTCAAGGTGACCTACAAGGTCGAGGCCACCCGCGTTGAGCAGCGCACCGACTTCGACAAGCTCATCCTCGACGTCGAGACCAAGAACTCGATCAGCCCGCGGGACGCGCTGGCATCGGCCGGAAAGACCCTGGTCGAATTGTTCGGCCTCGCACGGGAACTGAATATCGAGGCCGAAGGCATCGAGATCGGCCCGTCGCCGGCCGAGGCAGACCACATCGCTGCGTTCGCGCTGCCGATCGACGATCTCGATCTGACCGTGCGGTCGTACAACTGCCTCAAGCGTGAGGGTGTGCACACCGTCGGTGAGTTGGTCGCCCGTACCGAGTCTGACTTGTTGGACATCCGCAACTTCGGTCAGAAGTCGATCGACGAGGTGAAGATCAAGCTGCATCAGCTGGGATTGTCGTTGAAGGACAGCCCGGCCAGCTTCGACCCGTCCGACGTCGCCGGCTATGACGTCGCGACCGGCACCTGGAGTGCCGAACAGGGTTACGACCTGGATCCTGAGCAGGACTACGCCGAAACCGAACAACTCTAAGTAATCCGTCCCGGTCCTACCTGATACGGGGGCCGGCCCCATTTAGGAGACAGCTCAAATGCCTAAGCCCACTAAGGGGCCTCGCCTCGGCGGGTCGTCCTCGCACCAGAAGGCGATCCTGGCCAACCTGGCCACATCGCTGTTCGAGCATGGCCGGATCAAGACGACGGAGCCGAAAGCGCGGGCATTGCGGCCCTACGCCGAGAAGCTCATCACTCACGCCAAGAAGGGTGCGCTGCACAACCGGCGTGAAGTGATGAAGAAGATCCGTGACAAGGATGTCGTACACACCTTGTTCGCCGAGATCGGACCGTTCTTCGCGGATCGTGCCGGCGGCTACACCCGCATCATCAAGGTGGAGGCGCGAAGGGGCGATAACGCTCCGATGGCCGTCATCGAGTTGGTCCGGGAGAAGACGGTGACCTCTGAAGCCGAGCGCGCGAAGCGTAGCCGTCCGGCCAAGAAGGCTGCTCCGGCCGTCGCGGCTCCGGTTGAGGAAGCCTCGGTTGATGAGACTCCGGTCGTCGAGGCGGAGGTCGAAGACGAGGCAATCGCTGAGGCTCAGACCGCCGAGGCCGAGACCGCCGAGGATTCGGACGCTGACAAGTCCTAACGAGGCTGTTGTGAACCTGCCCGCCATCGATTCCGATGGCGGGCAGGTTCGTCTCCGGTTCGATATCGCTTACGACGGAACGGACTTCACGGGCTGGGCTGTCCAGGAGGGTCACCGCACTGTTGCGGGAACCTTGGAGAATGCGCTGAGCGCGGTGTTCCGCCTTCCGATTCGGGTTTTCGCGGCGGGCCGGACCGATAGTGGTGTGCATGCAACCGGCCAGGTGGCCCATGTCGACATTCCCGTCGACGCACTGGCGTACGCCTACCCGCGCCACACGCGTGCTGACCAGGCCGAGTTCCTGCCCTTGATCCGGCGGTTGGCCAGATTCCTTCCCGAGGATGTCCGCGTGCGTGATATCGCCCGGGCCCCAGCGGGATTCGACGCCCGATTTTCAGCGCTGCGCCGCCACTACGCCTACCGATTGTCGGTGGCTCCCCACGGTGTCGATCCACAGTCGTCGCGCTACGTCACCCCGTGGCGGCGATCACTGGATGTGGCAGCCATGGCGGCAGCCTCCCAACACTTGCTTGGGTTGCATGACTTCGCGGCATTTTGCCGACACCGTCCCGGGGCGACGACGATTCGCGAATTGCAGAACCTGGACTGGATGAGCGACGGTGATCTGATCACCGCGCGGGTCAGCGCCGATGCCTTCTGCTGGTCGATGGTGCGCTCATTGGTGGGGGCGTTACTGGCTGTCGGTGAGGGTCGTCGTGAACCTGCTTGGACTGCAACCCTCTTGACAGCGACGCAGCGCTCCAGCGATTTCGCTGCGGCACCCGCGCGCGGCCTCTCGTTGATCGGTGTCGACTACCCGCCCGACGACGAAATGGAGGCGAGGATTTCGGTGACCCGCGATCGGCGCACCATTGAGGCTGTAGATCAGCAGGGAAAGTTCGAGTAGCGGCGTGAAAAACTACAGCCTCGAAATCAAGGCGCCTTGCCAGCAGGTCTAGTTGAGCTTTCCTGCTGCGAAAGTGGCGGCCTGGTTGACCATTCCGGCACCGATGTACGCATTGGCAAGGTGCTGAGGCCAGTTCTTCGTCCAGGTGTCCGGGTCTGCTGGATTACAGATCGGATCATCGCCGTGGCACAACTCGATGGTCTTGTCGGCAAACGCCGTATTGAATGCGGTGATCGGACCCACCCACTGACTTCCGTTGCCGAACAACACAACTGCTGCGATATGCCCGTCGCTGTTCGGGGGAAGCGGGTTCCGGAATCCGAATGCCGCGATCGGCACCGCAATCACCAAATCAGTCACTGCCGCGCCGAGTGAGTATCCGCCGATGACCAACTGGGTATTCGGGCAGTTGTTCACCATGTACTGGATCCGCTGGCTCATGTCGTTGGCGCCGTAATCGACTTCGGTATTCGCGGGGTATTTCACTGCGTAGAGGTCGACGCTTTGGGAGACCTTCGATCGCAGCGCAGTGGTGAATGCGTCGCCCAGGGCGCCGGGCCCCGGTGGTTCCAGGCGTCCGCGGGCGAAGATCACTTCGGTACCGGGACAGTTGGCGGCAACAGCAGTGGGGAGTGGTGTGCCGGCAGTCGGCAGCGCCGCGGGACCGACCAACGCGGCAGCGGTCATTACCGCTGCGGTTGCCATCCGCAGTGCGGACCTAATTCGCACGGCTAGAGCAGGCCGGCCACGAAGCCTGCCGCCTGTCCGGGTAGCGCAGTGCTCTCGTAGTCGGTGTGCGCGAACGGGTTACGGCCCGGTGAGCAGATCGGGTCACCGTCGTTACACAGGTCGATGCCTTTGCCTGCGAACGGTGCACCTGCGGCGGACACCGGATTGCCGAACTTGGTAGCGGGATTGCCGAACACCGCAATGGCGGCCACCTTGCTGCCCACGCTGTTCGGCAGCGGTGGCGCCGAACCGACCTCGCCGACCTTGTCGCCCAACGGCGGTATGCCGACCAGCATGTCGATCACCGCGGCGCCTTGCGAATAGCCGCCGAGCACGAACCGCGTGGATGGGCACTGTGCGGCTAGAGCCACGATGTGGTTGGTCGCGTCGGTAGCGCCATCTGCGGCGGCCAGGAAGTCGTAGGTGGCCGGATAGTTCACGGCATAGGTAGTCAGTGATTGCCCGCCGAGCTGTGACTGCAACGTGCCGGACAGCGCCTCGCCGACTCGGCCGAGGCCAGGGGGTTCGCTCGTGCCCCGGGCGAACACCATGTCGACATCAGGGCAGGGAGTTGCGGCTGCCGGTGCACCCGGCAGAACGAGTGGCACTGCCACGGCGGCCAGTGCTGTGGCAGCTGCGGCCCATCTGCGGGCTGACATCCCCGGAAGCTCAAGCATGCGGGTAATCGTCACATATCCGGCCGCTCGACCCCAAAATGGCGGCAGCAGCTAACGCGATCAGAGCAGGCCAGCGGCGAACGAAGCGGCCTGACTGGGCAACGGCGATGGTGGCCCGTAGCTGCGATGAGCCTCGAAGTCGTCGCCGCCCGAGCAGACCGGGTCATTGCCGTTGCACAGATCAATCGACCGGGAGCCGTACACCGGGCTGGCGGTCAGCGGTACTCCGACCTTGGCCGACGGGTTACCGAATACGGCGAGAGCGGCGATGTGATCGGACGCTTCGGGCGGCAGCGGGTTGTTGAAGCCGATCGCCGGGAACGGCACTGAGCTGATGACGTCGATGACGGCCGCGCCTTGGGAGTACCCGCCGAGAACGATTCTGGTATTCGGGCAGTTTTCCATGACCCATTGGATATGGGCGCTGGCGTCATTGGCGCCGTCCGCGGCGGCCAGGAAGTCATAGGAGGCGGGGTAGTTGACGCCGTAGACGCCCACGGACCGATTGCCGACCTTGTTTCGCAGCGAGTCGACGAATGCCTGCCCAACGCGCCCGATGCCCGGCGGCTCAGTGGTGCCACGCGCAAACACCACCTCGACGTCGTTGCATCCGGCGGCATTGGCGCTAGGACTTGCCAACAGGCCGGGAACAGCGATTGCGGCGGCGCCTGCAGCCCCAGTCAGCACGGTGGCTAGCGCCACCCGGGCAAAATGTTTGGTCACAGCCGTAATCGTCACACCGTGATGTTACAGATGTGAAGCGAGCTGACCATCTGCTGAATGCTCACTGTGTGGTGCGCGGTTGCTCTCGCCGTGCCTGGCCAGCGCCAGTCCGAGCAGCACAACGGCTCCTCCGATGGCTTGGCTAAGGCCGATGGCTTCACCGAGCAATGCCCAGGCAGCCAAGACGGCGAACAAGACCTCACTGAGACCTACGAGCGAGGCGAAGCTGGGGCGCAACCGGGACACTCCGGCGATTCCCAGCGAATAGGCGAGAGCAGTGGGAACGACACCCAGCAGGATCACCGGCACCAGCCAAGGCGTCGTCGTGCCGGCGACCACGGTGTCGGCGGTGGAGAACTCCAGTGGCATGACACCCGATACCCCCAGGAGGGCGACTGCGATTGCGCCGACGATAAGGCCGCCGGTCGCCAGGGTGATGGCATGCAGGCCACCTTGCCCGCCTTCGGAAGTGACCCGGCCGGACATCATGAAGTAGCAGCCGGCGCAGAGCGCGGCACCTAGTCCCCAGGCGACCCCGACTGCGCCGCTGTGGGAGCCGGGGCCGGCGGCGGGTGTCATCCCGTCGGCGGAGAAGATGTTGAGCACAAAGGTGATGCCGGAAATGGCGAGTGCGATGCCGGCCAGCGTCATGCCGCTGGGGCGTCGCCGGGTGGTGGCCCAAATCCACGTCACGACCAGTATTGGAGCGGTGTACTCCAGCAGCAATGCGACGCCGACGGGCAGATGGGCGATGGCGTTGAAATAGCACAGCTGAGCGCCTGCAACGGGGATGAGCCCATAGAGCGCGAGCAAGCGGACATGCTGGCGCGCCTCGTGGATCCAGCCTGGCCGGATCGCGGTGGCGACGATGATCATCAGCGCCGCCCCGCACGCCATTCGCGCGGTAACCGCGGCCGTGGCAGACCAGCCGGCCCCCATCAGCGACTTTGCCAGAGGACCTGAAGTCGCGAAGGTGAGCGCAGACCCGATCGCGAACAGCATCCCGAGTCGGAATCCGCTCTGGTCCGGTTCTAGCGTCGGCATCGCGCGTCCTCGGCTTGTAATGAGTAAAGTAACTATTGGTCATGACCGTACGTTGCGGTGGCGTCAGGAGTCAAATGCATTTCAGTAATGACACTGAACTGACGTTGCGGGCGGCTTGTGTCCTGGTCAATAGCAACCGTGCGGACGGCGAGCAACTGGCGAACCAGGCAGCGCTGAGCAGCTATCTGGAGAGCTACGGCTGGACCGGACGACGGGACCGCGATGCTGCCGAGTTGCGTTCCGTGCATGAGCTTCGGGCGCGGCTGGGCCAGATCTGGGCGGTTGTCGATGACGAGGTGCGTACGGTCGACGAGATCAACACCTTGCTTGCCGACACCAAGGCTGCGCCATGGCTGACCCGCCATGACGAAATGCCGGAATGGCATCTGCACCTCGCCTCGATCGATGACCCGCTCGCTCGGCGGATGGGCGCTGAGATGGCGATGGCGTTGGCCGACGTGGTTCGCGTCGGTGAACTCCGCCGGCTCAAGGTCTGCGTGGCGCCCGACTGCGAGGCGGTGCTGATCGACCTGTCCCGCAACCGGTCTCGCATCTTTTGCGATACCGGCAATTGCGGGAACCGCCAGCATGTCGCCGCCTATCGCGAACGCCGCTCAAGGCCTGTGGATCGCTGATCTCGTCGAATCGCTTCGCAGCCTAGCGTGGGGTAATGCCGAGGCCTGGCTCGCTGCGCCTGCATCTGCGGGGTCGCCGATTTCTGTTGCGGCGCTTGGACAGCGCCGTGTTGGGCCGAGCTGAAACCTGCGGGCGGAACCCAGTGGGCGAGCAGCGGATGTCGTACCAGCTGGGATGTCTGATCGCTGCGGTCATGTTGATCGCGGTCGCCGCTATGGCGGTGCTCAAACCCGCCTCGGCTCCGGCCGACGCACCGTTGGTCCTGTCCCGGCAGTCCGGTGCACTGTATGTACGTATCGGTCCGGTTCTGCACCCCGTCGCCAATCTCACGTCGGCGCGCTTGATTCTTGGCAGCCCAGTCGCACCGCGTCTGGTCGACGACGACCTGTTGGGTTCCGTTGAACGGGGTCCGTTGCTAGGAATCGCCGGTGCACCAATCCAGATCGGCCCGCCGATCTCACCCACGGGTGCGGGCTGGTCGGTGTGCGACAACGCGGACAGGACAACATCAGTCGCGATCGGGCCAGCCGCTGATGTTCACGAGGAAGGTGCACTCGGTGCTCTCCTGGTTCGGGCGGCTCATGGCGACGGCACGGCCTACCTGCTGTACGACGGACGGCGCGCGGTGATCGACCTCGGTGATCCGGTGATTGAGCGGACATTTCACCTGGCCGGAGTGAACCCGAGAGCGTTGTCGCTGACATTGCTCAACCTGATCCCCGAAGTGTCACCGATCATTGCGCCGCGAATTCCAGGGTTGGGCGGACAGTCGATGTTGAGCGGATTGCCGATCGGCACTGTCCTGCAGGTGACGCGCGCTGGTATGGACGAGCGTTATGTGGCGCTGCGGGACGGACTGCAACGAGTAGGTCGAGTCGCTGCTGACCTGTTGCTCTTTGCCGACCCACATTCCACCGCCGGCATTGTCACCGTTGCGCCGGAGGTCATCTCGGGAAGCCCCCTCGTCGACGCGTTGCCAGTGGCGACTTATCCCGACGAGGTTCCGACAATGCTGGACGGCGGCGGCCGAATCTGCGCAGGGTGGACGGCGAGCCGCATCGTCGTTGCCCAAGTTGCTGCTCCCGATGACGGGTGGGAATCGGTGGAACTAGTTCGCGCTGACGGCGATGGACCTGCTGTCGACTTCGCCTCGATACCCAGGGGTCGAAGTGTCGACGTCAGCGCACCGGCATTGGCGGGCGAAAGCGGCTCGGGTAGTCGTTACGTCGTCACCGACGCAGGAGTTCGCTTTGCAATTCATGATTCGGAGACGGCGGCTGCATTGGGCCTCACAGGTCCGCCCGTTGTGGGGCCGTGGTCGCTGATTGGTGCGCTGCCGGAAGGCCCTGCGCTCAGCCGGACGGCAGCGCTAGTTGCTCAGGACGTCTTGGGTGCTGGGACGGCGCCGCCGGTATAGCCGCGGCAACAATGAGATGGCCAGCACCGAGGCTAGGCAGAGGGCTGCGCCCGTAACAGCCACCGTGTGCGTCGGCTCAGTATTGGGGTTCGCCGTGGAGGGTGGCGCCGCCGGTTTCTGCGTCTTAGGGGCGTCGGTGGTGGTCTGATCGCTCACCGCTGCCAGGACGTCGACGATTCCGCTGCCGACCGCGGGATCCCAGCCTGCAGTCGGCTTCCGCGCCGTCTGCTCGATCCGGGTCATCACCTGGCGTGCTGAGAGTCTGGGGAACCGGGAACGTAGCAGCGCCGCCACCGCTGTTACCACCGGGGCGGCGTAGCTGGTTCCGGAGATCTCAACGGGGCCGGCTGATCCCGGTATCGTGCTGACAACGCCGGTGCCAGCTGGATCGAGGGACATGACCGCCTCGCCGGGCGCAGCGATGTCCACCCAAGGTCCATTAAGACTGAACGACGATGGTGTTCCATTCGGGCCGATCGACCCCACCGCGATGACGTAGTCGTCGTACCAGGCTGGACTTGCAATGACCGTTGGCTCGCCGGCGGAGTTCTGCATAGGACATTGACCGGTGCCGCCGACGTTGCCGGCCGCGGTTACCACCACTGCGTCCTTGACATCGACCGCGTAGGACAGTGCGGCCCCCAGAGTCCGGTCATCAGGCGCCGACTCCGTACACGCGACCGCGGAGATGTTGATGACCGATGCACCCATATCGGCGGCAGTGCGTACTGCCATCGCGAGGGTTGTCACGTCGCCGAATCCATCTCCGGACGAATTCGACACCGCACCGAATTTGGTACTGGACTGACGGATGCTGATCAGCGTCACATCAGGCGCCAGACCGCTGAAACCTGTTGGGTCGGTGGGGTCAGGAGTTGCCGCGATGATGCCGGCAATCATCGTGCCGTGGCCATCGCAGTCCTGGTTGCCGTTGCCGGCGGAGACGTAGTCCCCGCCGGCAACGACGTGATTTAGCCGACGGTGCGGTTGGACCCCGGTGTCAATCACCGCAACGCGTTGACCCGACCCGCGGGCCAGTCGCCAGATCGTTTCTCTGTCAACGCCACTCAGCTGCGACGCGGTCGAAGCAGGCGGGTGGACGTTCGACGCACCCACGCAGCCCTGCCGTTGCCGGGTCGCTTGCGGAGGTGCAGGCGGTGCCGGAGCCGGCAATAGTGAATTGTCGATCGGCGGCGGCGTGACGGCGCAAGCGGGCGGCGCGCAGTGCTGCGCCACCAGCAACGTGGCGCCTGTCGCTGCCAATACTCGGACGCCGGTGCGGTTCACGGAACGCTCAGTCCGCGGACAGTCGCGAACAACCCGGCAGCCCAACAGGTCAGCGGCACAATGGCGGCCGCTACCCCGAACTCAATGATGCCCATCGCTTGATCGGCCATGGCGGACGGCCGCCACGAAGTCTCGGTCATTACCAGACCGCATCCTGCCGCTAGGCCGGCCAGACAGGCGCACAACCACGGAGCCCAACCCGGCCTCTCGCCTGACTGCAGGACGATGAGGGTCGTAGCGGCAACGGCCGCGCCGGCGATGAGGGCGGCGACCCGATACCCCTCGGTGTGCCTCCGGGTGTGCAACAGCAATGCGGTGGCAACGGCAGCGAGAAGTGCCAGAGCCGGCGGGTTTCGAGGCGAAGTCACTGCCGTGACGATCACGCCAAGGCTGACCGCAATCGTCGATGCGATAACGATCCTGGTGAGCCAGGCGTGCGCCGCCGCGGCGCGCTCCGAGAGTTCATCGTCGACCGGGTCGGCCGGGGATAGCCGCGCGGTCCGCACCGCCAGGCGTGGCGCCATCACCAGCGCCATCAACGAGCCGGCCACCAGGATCGGACCGATAGCCGACACGGACCAGCACTGCAGAACGGCACCTAGGGTCACTGCTGCGGCGGACGCCGTGATACCCGCCAGAGGAATCAACACAGTTGTACCGCAATGTAATAGCCGGGCCAGGCCGACTGACACCGCTGAGCATGCCGACAGTGTGAGCAGAACATGAGCCACGCCGGGGTTGCCGGGAACGGCCAGCGCACCAGCCATTGCCGCAAAGCCCGCAGCCAGCACAGCGAGCACTACGGCGGCTCCGGCAGTCCGGCGTGACCGTTGGATTGCGAGTGCCCCGAGCCCAGCCAGCGCGGCCGTGGCGACGCTAAGTCCGGCGTGGTGCGGCGCAGGCATGCCGGTCAAAGGCAATGCAAGGAAAGCCAATTCAACAAGGGAAAACCAGGCCAGCAGCGCAGTGAAAGCCAGCTGACTGGCAGCGCGCGACCATGGCCGTGAAACCGATTCCACCGATTCGGCCACTATCGCGCAGATATCGAAGCGGTACTCCGGTCGTGGTGTCGGCTCGACAGTCAGGATCAGCAGCGCGCCGTCGTCAATGCGGCATTGTGCGAGCGACTGGGCAAGATCCAGCCCCGCAGCCCCTGGCCTTCCCAGATTCAGGCTGCGGCCGCACAGTGCAGAGCGCAGTTCATCGTCTGCTGCGGTGATGAGATCGACGATGGCCGGTAGCAACTCGTAGATCGGTACGTGGAACGGAAGGGCGAGGTCGATCTCGCTGTTATTGAAGCGAATTGAGACCCGGCGCAACTCGTTCGTGGTGAGCATGCCACCGGACGCTAGCGGTCCGGGATCCCCGGTGAACTCCGTTGTCCACAGCTGAATTGCGGACATTGTGAGCCGGCGCTTAGCTACCGCCAATGTTTCCGGTCGAAGATCTCGAGGTCGAGGCGCCACCCCTGGTGCGCAGTCAGACGGGTGGGTTACCGGCGCTGATTCCGCTACTCGGGGTTGCGGCGATGCTGGGCGCCGGAGTCTTGCTCTGGACGTCGGGTTGGTCGGCCACGCGCAACCCAACCGCGCTGGTGTTTCCGGTAATGGCGGTGTTATCCGCAATTGGTGTGTTCGTCCAGGGTGCCACCAGGCGGGGTGCGGCTGAGTTGGATGACCAACGGCAGCGCTATTTCGACCATCTCGATCAGCTCAGCGATCGTCTTGTGAAGGCTGCAGCGCTCCAATTGCATTGGCTGGCAGTCGTGCACCCGCCACCGTCCGGGTTGTGGACACTTGTCGGTGGTGGGCACATGTGGGAGCGCGAGCCGCCGGATACAGACTTCGGTCATGTTCGACTCGGGTTGGCCGAACAGCGGCTGTGCCGCCGTATCGTGATACCGCCGCTTCCGCCTGCCGACCATCTCGATCCGGTCGCCGCGACGGCCCTGCGCCGCTTTGTTCACACCCACAGCACCATTCGCGATGCACCTCTGGCTGTTGCGCTGCGCGGCATCGGTGCGATCTCGGTTGCCGGTGACCACGAATCGGCCCGCGGCCTGGTTCGGGCGATGGTCTGTCAACTTGCTGTTTTTCACGGGCCGGATCATCTACGGATTGAAGCCCGGGAACCTGACGGAGTCGGGAGCGGCTGGAGCTGGCTGAAGTGGTTGCCGCACAGCCAGAGTCCGAATTCCGGTCGCCACGTGGTGGTCATCATCGACGGGGACTCGCGAGCTGTGCTGCCGGATGTTCCAGATGGGGCCTCCGGCGTGACGGTGATTGTGGTTGGACAGCATTGCGACCAGTCGGCGCTTGCGGGCGCCGTGCACCTCCGGGTTGAGGATGGTCAACTCGCCCTGCGAACCCATAGCGGGGACGAAGTCTTCGCCCGTGCCGACACCATGTCGCTACCCGAAGCGAAAGCATGCGCGCGGCAACTGGCTCGCTGCCGGCGGGCCGAATTCGTGGCCGACGGTTTGCAACTCTGGCGCTCGGAGCTGGGGCTGGGAGGTCCGGGTCTGGTACATCCAGAAGACCTATGGCAGAGCCGAAGTCAAGCTGATCGCCTGCGGGTGCCCATCGGCGTCACGTCAGAGGGGTCATTGCTGGATCTGGACATCAAAGAAGCTGCAGAGCGTGGAATCGGTCCGCATGGGCTGTGCGTTGGTGCGACCGGTTCGGGCAAGTCCGAGTTGCTGCGGACGGTTGTGCTGGGGATGGTCGCGCGCCACTCGCCCGACGACGTGAACCTCGTTCTTGTCGATTTCAAAGGGGGCGCTACGTTTCTCGGCCTCGACGGGTTGCGTCATGTGGCGGCAGTCATCACCAACTTGTCCGATGAGGGCTATCTCGTCGCTCGGATGAAAGACGCCCTGGCCGGTGAGGTCGATCGTCGGCAGCAGCTGCTGAGGCGCGCTGGGAATGCCACCAAACTCGCCGACTATCAAACGCTCCGGCGTTCAGATCCCGACCTGCCCGTTCTGCCAGCGCTATTCATCGTTGTCGACGAGTTCGCTGAACTATTGCAGCATCATCCGGACTTTGCCGAACTGTTTGCAGCGATCGGCCGGGTGGGTCGATCGCTGGGAATGCACCTCCTGCTGGCCAGTCAACGGCTGGACGAGGGCCGATTGCGCGGTCTCGAATCTCATCTCTCATACCGCATCTGCCTCAAGACGATGACCACTGCCGAGTCGCGTTCCGTATTGGGCGTGGCCGACGCAGCCGAGTTGCCCGCTACCCCGGGCGCCGCCATCCTGCGCTCCAGCGATGGGCGACTGGTTCGGTTTCAGACAGTCTGCGTCGGCGTCCCGCAGCCTGTCTCCCCGGAGCATGTCAACCTAGTTGGCATGCCCGGTGACTCCTGGGCAGTGCAACCATTCACCGGACCGTCCGCCGATCGCGCAGTCGCCGCGCCGGATACCGTGCAGCGTCAGACCGTGATGGAAGCGGTCGTCGACCTGTTCCGCGGCAGGGGATCACGCGCCCATCGGGTTTGGCTGCCACCACTGGAGTCACCGCCTCAGCTTAGCCGCCTGCTCAGCCACCTGATACCGGATCTCACCGCCCCGATTGGCGTGGTCGACCTGCCCTTCGCGCAGCGCCGGGATCCGTTCGTCGTTGACTTAGGTGGAGCGGGTGGCAACGTCGCAGTGGTTGGAGCGCCACAGACCGGAAAGTCGGCTGCGGTCCAGACGTTGGTAGCGGCATTGTCGGGTTCCCACAGTTCGCGCCGAATCCAATTCTACTGCCTGGATTTTGGCGGAGGAGGACTGTCTGGTCTGCGCTCACTTCCACATGTCGGATCCGTAGCGGGTCGTACTGAGCGCGACCTGGTACGGCGCACGGTGGGCCACGTCGAGGCGATTCTTCGTTCGCGAGAAGCACAGTTCGCCGAATGCGGGATCAGATCGGTAGCGGAATTCCGGCTCCGACTGCCCGAAGATTCCGACGATCCCTATGGGGACGTCTTCCTGGTGATCGACGGATGGCCGGCCTTTCGCGACGAATTCGGTGAGCTGGAGGCGACAGTCACCGCGATCGCCGGCCAAGGGTTGTCGGTCGGTGTCCACGTACTCATCGCGGCCGGGCGATGGGCGGACATCCGACCGGGGTTGAAGGACCAGCTGGGAACCAAGATTGAGCTGCGTCTCGCTGACACGATCGATTCGGAGATTGATCGTCGCCAGGCGACCCTCGTTCCTCGCCGGCCTGGCCACGGAATCGCAGGCAAGGGTGATCATTTCGTGCTTGCGCTTCCAGATCTGACCCAGGTAGGCGCGAACCGGGACTTGGATTGTCGGCAGGCGCCCCCCGTTCGGCTGTTACCCGCCACCGTCGACCTCGACGCGGTCCGTCGGGCGGGGACCGATCCGCGGCTGGTCTACATCGGGGTTGGCGAGCGCGAGCTCGTGCCGATCGCGTTGGACTTTCAGCGGCACTGCGGCCTGCTGATCTTGGGCGACAGCGAATGCGGCAAGACCGCAGTCCTGCGGGCGATCTGCCGGCAGATCACCGGCAGCAGAACGGGCTCAGATGCGAGGTTGTATCTGGTGGACTACCGACGCACGTTGCTCGGCGTCGCCGACACCGAGCACCTTGGTGGCTACGGGTTTTCCGCATTGGCCCTCGCCGACCTGCTTCCCGGGTTGCTGGGCATTCTGGAGAGTCGCCTTCCGATGGGCAATATCGCCGCTGAGCAATTGCGGACACGGTCCTGGTGGAGCGGACCGGAGATTTTCCTCGTCGTCGATGACTACGACCTTGTCTCAGCAGGGTCAGGAGATCCGCTGGGCTCGCTCCTGCGGTACCTGCCGCACGCCAGGGACATCGGACTTCATGTCGTGATCGCGAGGCGCAGTGCCGGGTCGGCCCGGGCGATGTTCGAGCCGGTGCTCGCGCAGCTACGTGACGGTGATTGCATGACGTTGCTGATGAGCGGCAGCGCCGACGAAGGCGCTGTCGTCAAGAACTTGCGGCCGGCACCACAACCGACGGGGCGCGGCCTTCTGGTGACGCGTGGGGATTCACAACTGGTTCAGGTCGGCTGGTGCCCGGCGTGACCGATGTCGTGCTCGAACTGGGGCCTGGGTTTGTGCGCAGGGTGTACCCGGATATTGCCGCAGCGCCTGATCAGGAGACGGTGTCCGCCGTCCTGAACGGAATCGACGACACAGTTGTTCTGCTCGATGGTCACCCGGCTGATGTGGCATCGCTGTGGCGGCGGGTTATCGCGTCCGTCTGTGGGCCGAACTGTGAATCGCTGACCGTTGTTCATCCCACCTGGTGGTCCAAGCCGCGAGTGGACCGATTCATCCAGCTCGCGATGTCGTTCGCGCGTAACACCGATGTGGTCGCGCTGTCCAGGTCACATCTGCTGGGTGGAGAAGAAACGGACCGACCCGTCGTGGTGATCGAAGTCGACGACAGTTTCGTCGCAATCAGCAGGGGAGCCGAGTTGGTGACTTTGCTCGATCGCTTCACCGAAGTCGAGCGCGTCACCGACGCGGCGATGGACGCCGGCGATCCACTGGCACGTTTTGTCATCGATGTTCCCGATGCGTTGCCCGGCGGCGAGTCCTATGCGGCCACTATTCGAAAGGCGCTGTCGCACAGGGGAGTCAATGTCGTGGCGATGGATGTCGGGGAGGTTGCAGAACGCGATTTTTCAGGTCGCAAGGCCGAAGCTCGTCCCGGGGCTCACCTGGATCGCGGGGTCACCGCGACGGCCAGACGACTCACACCTCGCGGCGTGGTGGCAATCCTGGTCGTGCTGATGGTGTGCGGGGTTGGTGTCGTGCTTGCCCGCTCAGACTTGCCGCAGTCGACCGCAGGCGATCCCGACGCCGCTGGCACCAACTTGGTCGAAGGCCGCGTGGTAGTACGAATTCCGTTGCACTGGAACATCGAAAAGATCACTGCAGGACCCGGATCGAGGCGGGTTCGGGTGACCTCACCGGACGATGCGAGCCTGGCGTTGCACATCACCCAGTCGTATGCACCCGGCGTGACGATGGGGGAGACCGCCGAGGTGCTCCAGCAAGCGCTCGAACTAGCTAATGCTGTGGAAGTGTTCCGCGACTTCAATCGGGACGGTGAACGGGCCGGTCGACCCGCGATCACCTATCGGGAGATGCGCGCCAGTCGAGAGATCGCCTGGTCCGTCGTTGTCGACGGTTCGATGCGGATTGGTATCGGCTGTCAGAGCCCCTCCGGCCATGAGCGTGACATCCAAGCTGTCTGCGATGCAGCGGTGCGATCGGCGAGTGAGTTGGGTGGAACCGATCCGCAGAGGTAAGCGTCGAAAGCTATGTTTCCCAGGAAAATCAACCGATAGGACTAGTCGTGAACACTCCAGTTTCAGGTAGCGCACTCGCTACGGACTTCGACATGATGCGTGCCGTCGCGGCCACAACTTCGTCCCGTAGCGAAGAGATCCGCTCACTGTTGCAGGGATTCATCTCTCGCGTGGATGCGGTTCCGTCATCGGTGTGGGGTGGACTCGCGGCGGCTCGATTCAAGGAGGTGGTGCAGCAGTGGAACGCCGAGTCCACCCGGCTGTGCCACTCACTCACGGAGATTGCCGAGACCATCCGGCGTAACGAACATGACCTTCGCACTGCGACGGATCAGCACGCTCAGCGCGTCGGCGCTGTGACCGCGCACCTCTAGAACACCTGTAGAACACCTCCAGACCGAAGGGAAACTGACATGGACCCGGTTCTCTCCTACAACTTCGGCGAGATCGATGCCGTCGTACTGCAGGACATCCAGGCCACATCGGCGCGGCTCAATGCCTCGCTCGACGAACTCAGTCGCCAGATCACACCACTGCAGCAGATCTGGAGCCGCGACGCCGCAGCGGCCTACCGGGCGGAGCAGGCCCGATGGCAGCAGGCTGCGGCCGCACTGCACGAGATCTTGGTCGATCTCGGCCGGGCGGTGCGCGACGGCGCGGCGGATGTGGCCGACGCGGATCGGCGAGCCGCCGGGGCGTGGGGCTGACAGGGTGCATTCGACAGGGTGAATTGTGGGCGCGACCGTGCCCCGCAAGACTTCAGGAAGGGCGTCCAAGGGGCCGCCCAATAGACATCGTGCGCCCCCGGCGGAGGAGAGCCGCCGGGGGCCGCACGATCATCACCAGTTCCATGCGTTTTGACCTGCATCGATGAGCACAGGTAAGCTGCGCCGTTGGCATTCGGTACGCCGTGGTTAATTCCGCGGGGTAAGCCGGGGTCTCGGGTCAGTGCTGGTCGCCGAGACGAGTCCCGACCGTTGACGCCCGACCGGCACCCGGTTCGCACCGGGATTAAACCCGAGAAAGAAGAAGGTAAGCGCTGTGCCCACATACACGCCGAAGGCGGGTGACACCACGCGTTCGTGGTACGTCATCGACGCCACTGACGTGGTGCTCGGCCGGCTCGCCGTTGCAGCAGCCACTCTGCTGCGCGGCAAGCACAAGCCGACATTCACGCCGAATGTCGACGGTGGCGACTTCGTCATCGTCATCAATGCAGAAAAGATCGCTGTCAGCGGCGACAAGCTGACCAACAAGATGGCTTACCGCCACTCGGGTTATCCCGGCGGTTTGCGCGCGCGCACCCTTGGCGACGAGCTGGAGAAGCACGCGGATCGTGTTGTTGAGAAGGCCATCGTCGGGATGCTGCCGCACAACAAGTTGAGCCGGCAGATTCAGAAGAAGCTGAAGGTCTACGTCGGGCCGGAGCATCCCCACACCGCCCAGCAGCCGATTCCGTTCGAGATCAAGCAGGTAGCCCAGTGAGTGAGACAACCGAAGCCACCGTCGACGTCACCGAAGAGGCCACAGAAGTGGTCATCGAAGAGGTGGCCGCTCCGGAGCCCCGCGAGCAGATCATCCTCGACCGGCCCATCCAGACCGTCGGACGCCGTAAAGAGGCAGTAGTGCGCGTCCGCCTGATGCCCGGCACCGGCCAGTTCAACCTGGATGGCCGCACGCTGGAGGCGTACTTCCCCAACAAGGTGCATCAGCAGCTGATCAAGGCGCCGCTGGTGACCGTTGATCGGGTCGAGAGCTTTGACATCTTCGCCCATCTCGATGGCGGCGGTCCGTCCGGGCAGGCTGGCGCGCTGCGCCTGGCTATTGCCCGTGCACTGATCCTGGTTCAGCCCGAGGATCGGCCGGCGTTGAAGAAGGCCGGATTCCTCACACGCGACCCGCGTGCCATCGAGCGCAAGAAGTACGGCCTGAAGAAGGCCCGCAAGGCGCCTCAGTACAGCAAGCGCTGATCCGAAGCATCGTCGAGCGATAGTTTGGTCCGCATGGGTCGACTGTTTGGGACCGATGGGGTTCGTGGCGTTGCCAATCAGGAGCTAAGTGCCGAGTTGGCGATGGCACTTGGCTCGGCCGCGGTGCGTCGGCTCGCCAAGCTAACCGTTCCAGGACGACGGGTCGCGGTCATTGGCCGCGACCCGCGTGCCAGCGGCGAGATGCTGGAGGCGGCGGTGATCGCTGGGGTGACCAGCGAAGGTGTCGATGCGCTGCGGGTTGGCGTGCTGCCGACACCAGCGGTGGCCTACCTGACCGGTGCGTACGGTGCGGATTTCGGCGTGATGATTTCGGCGTCGCACAATCCGATGCCCGACAACGGCATCAAGATATTCGGGCCGGGTGGGCACAAGCTCGACGACGCCACCGAGGATCGCATCGAGGAACTCGTCGCACAGGGTCCTGGCTTGCGTCCGACCGGCGCCGGGATCGGGCGGCTCATCGACGCCTTCGACGCGATCAACCGCTACCTGGATCACGTCCGGGGCGCTGTGACCGCGCCGCTGAATGATCTGACGGTGGTCGTCGATTGCGCCAATGGTGCGGCGTCGGCTGCGGCCCCCCGTGCGTACGCCGCCGCGGGCGCCCGTGTCATCGCGATCCACGCCAAACCCAATGGGCTGAATATCAACGACGGCTGCGGGTCGACGCATCTTGAGCAGTTACAGGCCAAGGTGGTCGCTGAGGGGGCTGACCTTGGACTGGCCCACGATGGGGACGCCGATCGATGCCTGGCGGTTGATGCCGACGGAAAGATCGTTGACGGCGACGCGATCATGGTGGTCCTCGCTTTGGCTCTGCATCAGGCCGGCGAACTTGCTTCGGACACCTTGGTCGCCACGGTGATGAGCAATCTCGGACTGCACCTGGCGATGCGCGAAGCCGGAATCTCCGTCCGCACGACGGGAGTCGGCGATCGCTACGTGCTGGAGGAACTGCGCGCCGGAAATTTCACGCTAGGTGGCGAACAGTCCGGCCACATCGTCATGCCCGGTCTGGGCACCACCGGCGACGGCATCGTCACCGGACTGCGGCTGATGTCGCGGATGGCGCAGACCCGACGGACCCTGGCGGACCTGGCCTCGGCGATGCGGTCGCTTCCGCAGGTGCTGATCAACGTCAATGTCGCTGACAAGACGACCGTGGCTGAGGCGCCTGCTGTACGTGACGCGGTGCGGCAGGCTGAAGTCGAACTCGGTGATACTGGCCGAATTCTGTTGCGCCCGTCGGGAACTGAACAGATGGTGCGTGTGATGGTCGAGGCGGCCGACGAGGACACAGCGCGCGAGCTGGCGAGGCGCGTCGCGGAATCCGTAAGCGCCCAGCGCTAGCCGCTAGTTCGCTTGCGCGAGCAGTCGCTCGCGCCCCGCGACACGCCGATTTGGAGAGGCGTGCGCGTCTGCTCGCCGCAGGACGGAACCCACCGCCAGATTCTGGCGTCGAAGCTTGGTATGGGATCCCTGAGTGTGGACAGCGAGGCGGTGCGTGCGGTTGCGCAACGGTTCGGCGCGGCCGCGGACCTTCTTGACGGGGTGGGGCGCAACCACCTGAACGCACTCCGGTTCACCGGCGCAATCGCGGGCCGGGCGCACACCCCTCAAGGTGACGAATGGCGCAGGGCGCTGGATCGGCTCAGTGTGTCGGTGGCGCAGTGGTCTCGTGCGGCGGCGGAGATCGCGGCCACACTGCAGGCCGAAGCGGGCCGCTATGCCGATGCTGAACTCCGCTCCGCGGCGAGGGTCGCGTGACGTTCGACGTTGCCGCCCGGCTGGCCGACGCCCGTCCGGCAGTAGGCAACACCGAAACCTATGTGTCCGCCGCCCGGGCGGTTGGGTATCAACAGCCGGATCTCACCGCGCATGGCGCTCAGGTAACCGAGTGGTTCGCCGCCGACGACGGTCTGGACCTCAACGCACTCGACGCCGATTGTGCGGACTTGCAGAGGGCAGTCGTGGCCATCGGGGAGGCCGTGCGGCTGGAACATGATGCGCTCGGCGCGCTCGCAACAGCCTGGGAGGGGGCGTCCGGATCCGCCGCTGTCGATTTCATCGAACGGCATTGCCACACAGGAAAAGCCGCGTTGGCACTGTTCCATTCGGCAGCTGAGGTCGGCGCGATATTGCGCGACAATCTGTGGCGAGGCGTAGATGCGAAAGTCGATGCTGCAATCGCGATCGATGAACGCCGGGCGGGCGAGCGCTCTGCCTGGCTCGCCGCCTCTCACACCGCCGTCGCAGGCGGTCCGGAGAGGGCCGCCGCCGTCGAGCTCATCGAAAAGGCAATCGTGCCGTACGTCGACTCGGATATCCGGACGGAATGGGTAGAGGCCATGCGATCGGCCGCGGTATCGGCCGCCACGGCGTACAGCGATGCGATCAATCAGATCAGCCCAACCACCACAATGGATTTCGAGGTACCGACGCAGCTCATCCCGGCAGCGTGGGGGCGGCAGTCGCTGCCTGAGCCAGCGTCGCTACAGGAATTCCGGCCGGAATCGCTACCGGCCGCAGCTGCCTTGGCGCCGCAGGTAGCACCGGAAGTCGCCCCGTCGTTGCCGATTCCGCATCCCCCGACTGTGCATTCGGCCGCCTCGCCCACCGATGCACCGACGTTGGCTGACCCGCTGGTATCAACACCTCCGCCAGCCATGGGAGCGCCACCGTCGACTGCGACTTCCCCAACTGGCTTTCCCGGAGCGCTGCCGGGCGCGCCCGACCTCGGCGGCGGATTGCCGGGTTTGTTCGACGGCGACGCCGCCGCACCGAATGGTCTGGACTATGCCGACCGCGGTCCGGAATTGGACGACACAAGCGACGAAGCAGATGAGGATTCGGATGACGACTCCGCTGATGACGCTGTTGATGACAGCACGGATGACGGCGTTGATGATGGCACCGACGAACCCGAATATAAAGCGGAGGAGTCTGCGTCAGAGGGGAACTCAGCCGATCCAGCCCTCGAACCCGTATCGCCACCGGCGGCCCCGATACCGGCAACTCCGCCATCACCATCGCCACCGCCACCGCCACCGCCACCGCCACCGCCGGTGCCGGAAGCACTTGGAAACAGCGATGAATCGACTCCATGCGAGATCGCTGCCGATGAACTTCCGCAGGTCGGCCAGTGACTGACAAAGGTGTGCTGCGTCCGGCCGACCAACAGCGGGCAGCCGTTCCACCGGCTCGTGGCAGGGGCGACGGTCGGCCGACTACGACTTCAGCAGCGCAACAATCTGCTCCTCAGTGCTGACCGGAGGCGCGCTGAGATCGGGAAGGTCCGTCTTGGGAAATGTGATCTCAGGATTGGCGAAATCGCGATAGGTCTTGTCGCCCGTCAGCTGATACAGCAGGTAGCCGGTCAGGAGCGCCCGTGCTGTCTTCTGAGTACCTCGGTGTGAACTCGGCAGGCCCAGCACTCGCGAGACGTGGCGCCCCTCCGCGAGACCGGACGATTTTCCCTTGCTGACAATGCGCAGAACCGCGCCGTCCCAGACGCGTGCCAGTTCCACGGCGTCCGTGCGCAGCGACTGCGGATCATCAGGCGCACCGATAACCAGCCCGGGCGTCTTCAAGGTCGAAGCCGGCTGCTCTACCGGTGGCTTGGTGATGGTCGGGAACAGGGCCGCGACCGCCTTGGGTCGCGCCGCGCCTACGGCGGAGCCCGACAATCCGGCGGCCGCAAACACTGCAGCCGAGCCGCCGAAGCCGTGACCCGCGAGCCCAAGCTTGCCTGGGTTCACGCTGATCTTTCCCGGCCCCAGCCGGACTCCGGCGATGATGTCGAGGGCGGTGCCGAGATCGAAGGCCAGGTTCAGGACGGACGGGGCCACGCCGTTCTCAGTGCTGGGCGCCGCTGCCACGATTCCCCATGACGCCAAGTGCTCAAGCGTCCCCAGGTAGTGGTTGGCGTCGGTAAGCCAGTCGTGCCCGAATGCCACGCCCGGCAGGTTGAACCCTGATTCGGGGGTGTAGACGACGCCGGGTAAGCCGGCGAAGGCCAGGTCGCCGCGCAGTGCGCGGTGTGGACCGCGGCGGGTCAGCGCGGCGAAGAGCTTGGATGTCCGAGCCACCTGATGACCGTAGCCGACAGGCGCCACGGTGGTGCTGCACTACCCTGGTTGGCTATGTGCGGAATCGTCGCTTATGTCGGCCATCGTCCCGCGTGTGAAGTCGTAATCGGCGCACTGCGCCGAATGGAATACCGCGGCTACGACTCCTCAGGTGTCGCGTTACTCGACGGGCATGGCGGATTGACCGTGCGGCGCCGTGCCGGTGGGTTGGCCAATCTCGAAGCCGCGCTGGGTGAAACCGACGCCGACTCGCTGACCGGCTCCACCGGGTTGGGTCACACCCGCTGGGCCACCCACGGACGACCCACCGATCGGAACGCCCATCCGCACCGCGATGCTTCCGGCCAGTTCGCCGTCGTCCACAACGGGATCATCGAGAACTTCCAGACCTTGCGGAGTGAGCTGGAAGCCGAAGGAGTCGAGTTAGCCAGCGATACTGACACCGAAGTCGCCGTGCATCTGGTCGCCCGAGCCTACCGAGATGGCGAGACCGCGGGAGATTTCGTCGCTTCGGTGCTTGCCGTGCTGCGGCGCTTGGAGGGTCACTTCACTCTGGTCTTCGCTCACGCTGACGACCCGGGCACGATCGTTGCGGCCCGGAGGTCGACCCCGCTGGTCGTCGGCATCGGCGAAGGGGAGATGTTCGTTGCCTCCGACGTCGCGGCCTTCATCTCCTATACCCGCGAGGCCGTGGAACTCGGCCAGGACCAGGCCGTGGTGATTACTGCTGACGGGTATCGGGTCACCGACTTCGCGGGGAACGACGGCTCCGCCGAGGCTCGTCAGTTCCACATCGACTGGGATCTGTCCGCCGCCGAGAAGGGTGGCTACGAATACTTCATGCTCAAGGAGATCGCCGAGCAACCGGCGGCGGTCGCTGACACGCTGCTCGGACACTTCGCCAACGGCCGCATCGTGCTGGACGAACAGCGGCTCTCGGACCAGGAATTACGGGAGATCGACAAGGTCTTCATCGTTGCTTGCGGTACCGCGTACAACTCCGGACTGCTGGCGAAGTATGCGATCGAGCATTGGACCCGGATCCCGGTGGAAGTCGAGCTTGCCAGCGAATTCCGTTACCGGGACCCGGTTCTGGACCGCAGCACGCTGGTTATCGCGATCTCGCAGTCCGGTGAAACCGCGGATACTCTGGAAGCGGTTCGGCACGCCAAGACCCAGAAGGCCAAGGTGCTGGCGATTTGCAACACCAATGGCAGCCAGATTCCCCGCGAGGCCGACGCCGTGCTCTATACGCGTGCCGGGCCGGAAATCGGGGTTGCGGCGACGAAGACTTTCCTCGCACAGATCGTCGCCAACTATCTAGTGGGGTTGGCGCTGGCTCAGGCACGCGGCACCAAGTTCCCCGACGAGGTGGAGCACGAATACCGCGAACTCGAAGAGATGCCGGGACTGGTTAAGCAGGTACTTGAGCAACTCGATTCCGTTGTGAAACTTGCACATCAGTTCGCCCAGTCGCCGACCGTACTGTTCCTCGGTCGCCATGTGGGCTACCCGGTCGCGCTGGAAGGCGCGCTCAAACTCAAAGAGCTGGCCTACATCCACGCTGAGGGGTTCGCCGCCGGCGAGCTCAAGCACGGTCCGATCGCGCTGATTGAGGACGGCCTGCCCGTCATCATCATCATGCCCTCGCCGAAGAATGCCGCCATGCTGCACTCCAAGTTGCTGAGCAACATCCGGGAGATTCAGGCGCGCGGCGCGGTCACCATCGTGATCGCC
Source organism: Mycobacterium sp. (assembly GCA_965279745.1). Classification (GTDB taxonomy): domain Bacteria; phylum Actinomycetota; class Actinomycetes; order Mycobacteriales; family Mycobacteriaceae; genus Mycobacterium. The sequence goes on along the minus strand of OZ257262.1, from coordinate 2,303,069 downwards.
GAGGAGGGCGATGAGACGGTTCGGCCCTACGCCGACCACATGATCGAATTGCCAGCTGTGTCAACGCTTTTCCAGCCGTTGCTATCGACAATCCCGCTTCAGGTGTTCGCGGCAGCGATAGCCCAGGCCCGTGGGTACGACGTCGACAAGCCGCGTAACCTGGCCAAGTCCGTTACCGTCGAATAGCGCGCGACTGTTATGCGCTACTACTACGGCGCTGACGCGATTCGTGCGGCTGAGGCGCCCCTGCTGGCCAGGCTTCCCGACGGGGTGTTGATGCGTCGGGCCGCCTACGGCCTTGCTGTTGCTATCGCTACCGAATTGCGAAGCCGCACAGGGTGCATCGCCGGCCGACGCATCTGTGCGGTCGTCGGCTCAGGTGACAACGGCGGCGACGCACTGTGGGCGGCGACTCTGCTACGTCGACGCGGTGTGGCAGTGGCCGCCGTGTTGCTGAATCCGGAACGCGCTCACGCCGCGGCACTGGCGGCCTTTCGCCGGGCCGGCGGTCAGGTGGTGCCCAACGTCCCGGCGGCAACCGATTTGGTCGTCGACGGCGTAGTCGGGATTTCCGGCCGTGGCCCGCTGCGGCCCGCCGCCGCTGGGATCTTCGCGGCCGTCGAAGAGTCCGGGATTCCGGTGGTGGCCGTCGACATTCCCAGTGGTCTCGACGTACACACTGGCGCGGTCGTGGGACCGGCGGTGCGGGCCGTTCTGACCGTCACGTTCGGTGGCCTCAAACCCGTCCACGCGCTGGCTGATTGCGGTCGCGTCGAGGTTGTCGATATCGGTTTGGAATTGCCGCCCGCGAACATTGCCAGCTTCGACGCCACCGACATCAGGGTTCGCTGGCCGATGCCTGGACGTCACGACGACAAGTACACCCAAGGCGTCACTGGAATCCTCGCCGGTTCGGCGGGCTATCCGGGTGCAGCGATCCTGTGTGCCGGCGCCGCTGTCGCCGCCACGTCGGGGATGAAGCGTTATGCGGGAGCGGTTACCGCGGAGGTGGTTTCGCACTGGCCGGAGGTGGTTGCCGCGTCCAGTCCGCAGGCAGCGGGGCGGGTGCAGGCATGGGTGGTCGGACCCGGACTGGGCACTGACGACGCCGCTTTAGAAGCACTCATATTTGCGCTCGAATCCGACCTCCCGGTGGTTGTCGACGCTGACGCTCTCACACTGCTTGCCAAGCATCCTGACCTGGTCACCCGGCGCAGTGGGCCGACGGTGCTCACGCCGCACGCCGGGGAGTTCGCCCGGCTGGCCGGAGCCGCCTGGCCGGCGACATCAGGCACCGGCACTGCACTCGGCGATGACCGCGTCGGCGCGACGCGGGAACTCGCCAACGCGTTCGGCGCAACGGTGCTGCTGAAGGGAAACGTCACCGTTATCGCCGAACCCGGCCCGGGCGGGCGCACATTCCTGAATCCGGCCGGCGGTTCGTGGGCCGCAACAGCCGGGTCGGGGGATGTGCTGTCCGGAATCATCGGCTCTCTGCTCGCCGCCGGTCTGCCATCGGTCGAAGCTGCGACCGCGGCGGCGTTCGTTCATGCGCGTGCAGCGAACGCCTCGGCCGCCGACCCTGGACCGGCCTACACGCCGACCTCTGCTTCTCGCATCCTCGCTCACATCCGTCCGGCTCTGGCCAACCTCTAACCCCCCCGTCAACCGAAAGAAGGACCCGCTGTGCCACACGTCAAGTACCGCTCCCCATCGATCGCACCGGCCTACACCGGACGGCTGTCTACAGATCCGATCCCTGCGTTGCGGCTCCCGGATGACTCCATGGAACCTGCTGCGGCGTACCGCTTTATCCACGACGAGTTGATGCTCGACGGCAGCTCCCGGCTCAATCTCGCGACGTTCGTCACCACCTGGATGGACCCAGAGGCCGAGAAGCTGATGGCCGAGACGTTCGACAAGAACATGATCGACAAGGACGAGTACCCTGCGACGGCCGCGATCGAGTCGCGTTGTGTGGCAATGGTCGCTGACCTGTTCCACGCAGAGAACCTGCGCGACGACGATCCGGCGACTGCGATCGGGGCGTCCACCATCGGCTCGTCGGAAGCTGTGATGCTGGGTGGGCTGGCGCTGAAGTGGAAGTGGAAGGCACGCGTAAGTGGTGACGATAAGGATGCTTGGAAGGGGCGCACCCCAAACCTGGTGATGGGCTCCAATGTGCAGGTCGTCTGGGAGAAGTTCTGCCGGTACTTCGAGGTCGAACCGCGCTACATCCCGATGACCGAAGACAGTTACGTCATCAGTCCCGAACAGGTACTCGAGTACGTCGACGAGGACACCATCGGAGTGGTGGCCATTCTCGGCACCACCTACACCGGAGAGTTGGAGCCGATCGCCGAGATCTGCGCAGCACTGGACAAGTTGAAGAAGGATAAGGGCCTTGACATTCCGGTGCATGTCGACGCCGCCAGCGGTGGATTTGTTGTGCCCTTCCTGCATCCGGACCTGAAGTGGGACTTCAGGCTGCCGCGGGTCGTCTCGATCAACGTCAGCGGCCACAAATACGGACTGACTTACCCTGGCGTCGGATTCGTGGTGTGGCGCAACGCCGATCATCTGCCGGATGATCTGGTCTTCCGGGTGAACTACCTCGGTGGCGACATGCCGACCTTCACGCTCAACTTCTCCAGGCCAGGTAATCAGGTGGTCGGGCAGTACTACAACTTCGTTCGGTTGGGCCGCGCCGGATACACCCAGGTGATGCAGTGCCTGTCCGGCACCGCCCGGTGGTTGTCCGACCAACTGGAGGGCTCCAAGCATTTCGAAGTCATCGCAGACGGGTCGGCGATTCCGGTCGTGGCGTTTCGGCTGTCGGGCGACTTCGGCTACACCGAATTCGACGTGTCAGCTCAGCTGCGGTCCTACGGGTGGCAGGTGCCGGCGTACACCATGCCTGAAGGCGCTGAGAACATCGCTGTTCTGCGGGTGGTGGTGCGGGAAGGCTTCTCCGCCGACCTCGCTCGTTCGTTGTGGGAGGACATCAACTCCGTGCTCACGCACCTGGACGCCATCAAACCTGACGGTCACTTCACCCAGGAGCACTTCGCGCACTGAGCGCTTTGGTGCTTCTTCCGCGGCGTCTGGGACAATTGGCGGACGATTGGGGGGTGAGTCGATGAAATCCCGAGCAGTCGGCGCCACAGCCGAGGCGGTGGTGGATCTCGGGGCGATTGCTCACAATGTCCAGGTTCTCCGCGAACATGCCGGTAACGCGCAGGTCATGGCGGTTGTGAAAGCCAATGCCTACGGCCACGGGGCCGCGCGGGTGGCCGCGGCGGCGCTGGCGGCCGGCGCAGCCGAATTGGGAGTGGCCACGATCGACGAGGCGCTCGAGCTGCGTCAGGCTGGTATCGCTGCCCCGGTGCTTGCCTGGCTGCATCCGCCTGGCGCTGATTTCGCACCGGCGCTTGAGGCTGACGTGCAGATCGGGGTGTCCTCGGTGCGTCAGATCGCCGACCTGACAGATGCGGTGGGTCGAACTGGTCGTACTGCGCAAGTCACCGTGAAGGTCGACACCGGACTCAATCGAAACGGACTCGCTGCTGTCGACTTTCCGGATGCCCTGGCCGCGTTGCAGCGCGCGGCAGCGGACGACGCCATCCGAGTGCGCGGCATTATGTCGCATCTGGCTAATGGCGACCAGCCGGACGATCCGCTGAACGATCTTCAGGCCCAACGGTTTACCGACATGATCGCCCAGGCACGCAGGCGCGGAATCGAATTCGACGTGGCTCACCTGTCCAACTCGCCATCCGCGATGGCTAGGCCGGATCTGGGCTTCGACATGGTGCGTCCGGGTATCGCTGTGTATGGGTTGAGCCCTATCCCGGAGCGTGGCGATATGGGGCTGCGACCGGCGATGACATTGAAGTGCAGGGTGGCCATGGTCAAGGCCGTGAAGGCCGGCGATGGGGTGTCCTACGGACACACGTGGATCGCACAGCGTGACACCAATGTGGCGCTGCTGCCAATCGGATATGCAGACGGTGTGTACCGAGTCCTCAGTGGCCGGATCGGTGCGTTGATCAACGGGCGATTGTGCCGCAATGTCGGCCGAATCTGTATGGACCAGTTCGTCGTTGACCTCGGTACTGGGCGGCCCGACGTGGTCGAGGGTGATGAGGCCATCCTGTTCGGTCCCGGCACTTCCGGTGAGCCGACCGCCCAAGATTGGGCCGACCTGCTGGGCACCATCCATTACGAGGTGGTTACCAGTCCTCGTGGCCGCGTGGTGCGGACGTATCGGGAAGCTGGCAACGGGGGGACCGAGAACAGTGGCTCCTGGAAGAGCGGTCCCGAGAAGAGAGGCACCGAGAAGAGTGGCACCGAGAAAAGTGGCTGATGATGCCAATGCGGTCCCGATCAAGCATGCCGGACTGCTGGCGGGTGTTGCCGGACTGGCTGCGGTAGGAACCGCTGCCGGCGTCTCGGCGGCTCGGGCCCGAAGAGTTAGGGACAGCTTCGAAGATGTCTACCGCGGAGAGGATTTCGCGCTCCTCGACGCCGATCGTGGCTGCATAGTCACCACGCAGGACGGTATCCCGTTGGTGGTTCGCGAGATTGGACCCGTCACTGCACCGCTGACAGTGGTTTTCGCACACGGATTCTGCCTACGGATGGGCTCGTTTCACTTCCAGCGGGCGGCACTGGCCGACCGCTGGGGTGATCAGGTGCGGATGGTGTTCTATGACCAGCGCGGCCACGGGCAGTCCGGCTCGGCTCCGGTGGACACCTACACTGTGCCGCAGCTGGGCCGCGACTTGGAAACTGTTCTCCAAGTGGTTGTTCCGCGCGGTCCGGTGGTGGTGGTCGGCCACTCAATGGGCGGTATGACGGTGCTCTCGCACGCGCGGCAGTTCCCGGATCGGTACGGCCGGCAAGTGGTCGGGGCGGCGCTGATCTCGTCGGCTGCCGAGGGCCTGCCGCGGTCGCCGCTAGGTGAGATCCTGGAGAATCCTGCGTTGGAGGCAGTTCGGTTCGCAGCCCGCTACGCTCCGAAGTTGGTGCACCGCACGCGGGGTGCGGCACGGTCGGTGCTGCACCCCGTTCTGAAGACAGCGTCCTTTGGAGACGATCACATCAGTCCGAGCGTTGTTGCCTTCTCCGAGGCCATGATTCATGAAACGCCGATAGCCACGCTGGTGGAGTTCCTGCACGCGCTGGAGGTTCACGACGAAAGTGACGCACTGCCGGTATTGGACCGGATTCCCACGATGATCGCCTGCGGTGACCGTGACCTGCTGACGCCTCTGGTGCATTCACGAGAGATGACCGCGGGGCTGTCGGACTGCGAGCTGGTGATCGTGCCTGGAGCTGGGCATCTGGTGCAGTTGGAGCAACCTCAGGTCATCAACGATGCGCTGGTCCGCCTCGTCGAACGTGCCACGCCATCGAAGCTCGTCGCATTCACGCGGCGACTGAAAGAACGGACCAGACGTGCGTGAGACCCGGGCCGATTGCGGGACAGCCGCGTTGGCGACCGTGGACGACACGATCGCCTTAGGTGTGACACTCGGCAAGCAGCTGGCAGCAGGGGATGTCGTTGTGCTGTCGGGTCCGCTCGGTGCTGGAAAGACGGCGCTGGCCAAGGGTATTGCCATCGGAATGGACGTTTCCGGTCCGGTGACCTCTCCGACATTCGTGCTGGCCCGCGTTCACCCCGCGCGTCGCTCCGGGCACCCGGCCATGGTGCACGTCGATGTGTATCGGCTACTTGACCACCACGGAGCCGATCTGCTGGCCGAGTTGGACTCACTGGATCTCGACACCGACTTGGACGATGCCGTCGTGGTGGTCGAGTGGGGCGAGGGGTTGGCCGAGCGGCTCTCGAACCATCATCTCGACATTCAGTTACAGCGCTCATCGGATGGCGAAGTCCGAACTATCACCTGGCGATGGAGCCACAGTTGATCGGCCTGAATCAACGGACCGTCCTGGCCATCGACACCGCCACCCCGGCAGTCACCGCTGGGGTGGTACGCCGCGACGGAGCTGGCGGAGTCGCTCTGTTGGGACAACAGGTGGTCATCGACGCTCGTGCTCACGCTGAAACGCTGACCCCCAATGTCGTTGCGGCACTTGAGACGGCCAGTCTGACAATGGCTGATCTGGACTCGGTCGTCGTTGGGTGTGGCCCTGGTCCGTTTACTGGCCTGCGAGTGGGCATGGCCACCGCTGCTGCTATCGGTCAAGCACTGGGAGTGCCGGTATTCGGGGTGTGCAGCCTCGATGCCATCGGCGGGCAGACTGACGGTGACGTGCTGGTGGTGACTGACGCCCGTCGCCGCGAGGTGTATTGGGCGCGCTACCAGGACGGCGTGCGAATCGGCGGACCGGCGGTGACTGCCGCGGCCGATGTCCCGGTCCAAACGGCGGTGGCGGTGGCGGGGTCACCTGAGCACGCTGCACTGTTTGGTCTGCCGTGTATCGGACCTATCCATCCGTCGCCGGAAGGCTTGGTCAGCGCGGTCGCCGACTGGGCGAGCGGACCTGGACCGCTGGTGCCGCTGTACCTGCGTCGGCCAGATGCCAAGACGCTCGCCGAGCGGGGGCTGTGACGCTATGGACCAGGGCATGGAAGTTACTTATGGCCCGCTTCAGCGGGCTGACGCTGCCCGGTGCGCCCAACTTGAGGCCCTGCTTTTCGACGGTGATGATCCCTGGCCCGAGGCGGCTTTCGTTCGTGAACTGGGCGGTCCGTACGGCCACTATGTCGCGGCGCGGGTAGCGGACAAACTGGTCGGTTATGCCGGCATCTTCCGGTTGGGGCGCATCCCGCCGTTCGAATACGAGGTCCACACCATCGGCGTCGATCCGGAATTCCAGGGCCGGGGGATCGGGCGGCGGCTGCTGACTGACTTGCTGGACGTCGCCGGGTCGGACGCCGTCGTGCATCTTGAGGTTCGGACCGACAACGAACCGGCCATCGCGCTCTACAAAGCTTTCGGATTCGTCACCGTCGGGACTCGCAAGCGGTACTACCGCATCAGCGGTGCCGACGCCTACTCAATGCGTCGGGAGCGGCTGTGAAAATCGTTCTTGCCATCGAGACGTCGTGCGATGAGACCGGGGTGGGCATTGCTCGTCTCGACGACGACGGCTCGATCACCCTCTTAGCCGATGAAGTGGCCTCGAGCGTGGACGAGCACGCGCGGTTCGGTGGGGTAGTGCCCGAGGTGGCGTCCCGCGCCCACCTTGAAGCGTTGGGACCCACAATGCGCCGGGCACTGCAGACCGCGCAGATCGAGCGGCCCGACGTCATCGCGGCCACGATCGGCCCCGGATTGGCAGGCGCGCTACTGGTCGGGGTTGCCGCGGCCAAGGGGTACGCCGCCGCGTGGGGAGTTCCGTTCTACGGGGTGAACCATCTGGGAGGTCACTTAGCCGCGGACGTCTTCGATCACGGACCGCTGCCGGAATGTGTGGGCCTGTTGGTGTCTGGCGGGCACACAAACCTGCTGCACGTTCGCTCGCTCGGCGAGCCGATGGTGGAGTTGGGCAGCACGGTTGATGACGCTGCCGGCGAGGCGTACGACAAAGTCGCACGATTGCTGGGTCTGGGATACCCGGGCGGCAAGGTGCTCGACGACCTCGCCCGCACCGGCGACCGGAACGCGATCGTCTTTCCACGGGGAATGACCGGACCCCGCGATGACCGGTTCGCATTCAGCTTCTCCGGCTTGAAGACTGCTGTCGCCCGGCACGTGGAAAGGGCAGCCAAGGAGACGGATTCGCCGCTCCCGGTTGCCGATGTCGCGGCCGGATTCCAAGAGGCCGTCGCCGATGTGCTGACGGCCAAGGCTGTGCGCGCAGCCACTGAACTGGGCGTTTCGACGCTGTTGATAGCCGGCGGCGTGGCGGCGAACTCTAGGCTGCGTGAGCTCGCTGAAGAGCGTTGCGCGGCAGCGGGATTGACGCTTCGAGTGCCGCGGCCGCGATTGTGTACCGATAACGGTGCCATGATCGCGTCGTTCGCCGCGCACCTGATTGCCGCCGGGGCGTCGCCGTCTCCGCTGAACGTACCCAGCGACCCCGGCCTGCCAGTGATCCAAGGGCAGGTGGCATGAGTACGCTGCCCGTCACGAATGCGCCCATTGAGGACCGGCTCGCCATCACCGACCTGCTCTACCGCTATGCCGAACTCATCGACGCCGGCGATTTCGAAGGGCTGGGGCATCTGCTCGCGCGGGCCACGTTCGGTGGTCCCGGTACTCCGTCGGTATCCGGCGCGGAAGCGATCGCCAAACTTTTCTCGGCGACTACCCGGCTCTTCCCCGGAACTGGGACACCGAAAACGCGGCATCTGGTCCTCAATGTGATCGTCGAGGTCGAAGCCGGCGGCAGGGTTGCGTCAGCTCGTTCCACCTTTTGTGTCGTCCAAGCCACCGACAGCTTGCCGTTACAGCCAATAGTTGTCGGGCGCTATGGCGACGGGTTCGCCCGCGACGCCGACGGGTGGTACTTCACCCAGCGCATTGCTGACGTTGAGATGATCGGCAACGTCTCGGATCATCTGATGTTTCCGCTGTCGGCGAATAAGGGCGAATAAGCAGGGGGCCTGCCTTGAGTGCTAGCACTCGCATGTATAGAGTGCTAGGTGGCAGGCGGACAACCTCTTGTGTCGGCACCCGCGACGACGGCGCGAGGGCACGGACGAATGCCGAACATCTGATAATTCCGACCGGTCCGGGCGTACTTGCCCGGTCGGCAAGCTAACTAAGTGGAGGACTCCATCGTGGCCGTGAATATCAAGCCACTCGAGGACAAGATCCTCGTACAGGCCAATGAGGCCGAGACGACCACCGCGTCGGGTCTGGTCATCCCGGACACCGCTAAGGAGAAGCCTCAGGAAGGCACCGTTGTCGCCGTCGGCCCCGGCCGTTGGGACGAGGACGGCGAGAAGCGGATTCCGCTGGATGTCTCCGAAGGCGACACCGTCATCTACAGCAAGTACGGCGGCACCGAGATCAAGTATGGCGGCGAGGAGTACTTGATCCTTTCTGCTCGCGACGTGCTGGCGGTCGTTAACAAGTAACAAGTAGCAGTAACCGTGTTCCGCCCCGGAAATCCTCACGCGTGTCGTGGGCGGTTTCCGGGGCGGAATTCGCTCTAGCGAAGGCAGGACTAACTACATGAGCAAACAGATCGAGTACAACGAGACCGCGCGCCGCGCTATGGAGGCCGGTGTCGACAAGCTTGCCGACGTCGTGCGAGTGACGCTGGGCCCGCGCGGCCGCCACGTCGTGTTGTCCAAGTCATGGGGCGGACCGACAGTCACGAACGACGGCGTCACCATCGCTCGTGAGATCGAATTGGACGACCCATTCGAGAACCTTGGCGCCCAACTGGTCAAGTCGGTAGCCACCAAGACCAACGACGTAGCGGGCGATGGCACCACCACAGCCACCGTGCTGGCACAGGCACTGATCAAGAACGGCCTGCGCAACGTCGCGGCTGGCGTCAACCCCATCGCGCTGGGCTCGGGCATCGGCCGCGCGGCTGATGCGGTCTCCGAGGCGCTGCTGGCCGCCGCGACTCCAGTTGCGGGCAAGACGGGTATCGCCCAGGTCGCCAGCGTCTCCTGTCGGGACGAGGAAGTCGGCGAATTGGTCGGCGAGGCCATGATTAAGGTCGGTGCTGACGGAGTGGTGAGTGTCGAGGAATCCTCGACAATGCAAACCGAGTTGGAGATCACCGACGGCGTCGGGTTCGACAAGGGCTTCATTTCGGCCTACTTCGTCACCGATTTCGATTCGCAGGAAGCCGTTCTCGAGGACGCACTGGTGCTGCTGCACCGCGACAAGATCGGCTCACTGCCGGACTTGCTGCCGCTGCTGGAGAAGGTGGCGCAGGCGGGCAAGCCGCTGCTGATCATCGCTGAGGACGTCGAGGGTGAGGCGCTGTCGACCCTGGTGGTCAACGCCATCCGCAAGACTCTGAAGGCAGTTGCCGTCAAGGCTCCGTTCTTCGGTGACCGTCGTAAGGCGTTCCTCGAGGACCTAGCCGTGGTGACAGGCGCTCAGCTCGTCAACCCGGACGTCGGGTTGCTGCTGCGTGAGGTCGGCCTGGAAGTGCTGGGGTCGGCTCGCCGTGTGGTCGTCAGCAAGGATGACACCGTCCTCGTCGATGGCGGCGGCGCCAAGGAAGCCATCGCAGACCGTGTCAAGCAGTTGCGCTCTGAGATCGAGGTGACCGATTCTGACTGGGATCGCGAGAAGCTGCAGGAACGACTGGCTAAGTTGTCCGGCGGTGTTGCTGTGATCAAGGTCGGCGCAGCCACGGAGACCGCTATCCAGGAGCGCAAGCACCGGGTCGAGGATGCGGTTGCCGCGGCTAAGGCGGCAGTTGAGGAAGGCATCGTCGCCGGCGGCGGCAGCGCACTGGTGCAGGCCCGCTCGGCACTGACGGCCCTGCGCGATTCGGTCTCCGGTGACGAGGCGCTCGGGGTGGACGTGTTCTCCGCTGCGCTGTCGGCTCCGCTGTTCTGGATCGCCACCAATGCCGGAATGGACGGGTCGGTTGTGGTCAACAAGGTCGGCGAGCTGCCTGCCGGTCACGGTTTCAACGCCGCGACGCTGACCTACGGCGACCTCATCGCGGACGGTGTGATCGATCCGGTCAAGGTGACCCGCTCTGCGGTGCTCAACGCTGCGTCAGTTGCTCGGATGGTGCTGTCCACCGAGACCGCGATCGTTGAAAAGCCGGTCAACGACGAGGACGGGCACGGTCATCATGGCCACGCTCACTAGGAACTGAGACCACTAGGCCCTCATACCAAAACACCCCCGGTCAATCGACCGGGGGTGTTTTGTGCTTGGAGATGTCGGGTCGGAGATGTCAGAGGTCCCGATTGCCGTACTGCCCGACGAGGACGGTCGGACGTTCTTTGCCCGAATGCGGTACCGCGGTACCAACATCACGCTGAACAGACCGGGTTGGGATTCGGATTTGAGCCAGACCACCTCGGACGCGCCGCCGCACTTCATCTTCTACCTGTATGTCGATGATGTTCGCCTGACGGTCTCCTCGATGGAAGCACGCGGCGCGACGGCCACGATGACCGCCGCGCAAACTGCCTGGGGTGATCTGCGGGCTCGTGTGCGGGACCCGTTCGGATATCTCTGGGACTTAGCACAGCGGAATGACAATCCGTGACCAAGGATTCGAACCGACCAATGCGCGGCTAATTCAGAGATACGAACATGTGTAGCCCTCGGCGTTTACGGGTATCCAGTGGACATAACGGTGCGCCACAATCGGATGCCGTCTCAAGAGGGAGTTTTGAAATGATCGTTCTGGGAATCATCTTCATCATCGTTGGCTACCTTCTGCCCGTACCGGCGGTGGTCATTACGATCGGGTGGGTTCTACTTTTGGTCGGCGTGCTACTGCTTGTCATCGGTCAACTCGGTCACCCTGTGGGTGGGCGCCGCCATTGGTACTAGGCCGCCGGTACTACTGCGTTGGTGTTCTGGTCCCGACCGTTGAGTCACACGTCACAGGCAGGATCGGTTTGGGTCGAATGTTCGCGGGGTATCCACCAATCGGAGGCCCACTTCCCGGGCCGTACCGAAGTAAGGAGACACATCGTGAGTATTGAAGATAAGGCTCGCAACAAGGTCGACGAGCTTGGCGGCAAAGCAAAAGAGGCTCTTGGCAAGCTGACCGGAGACAAGAGCACGGAGAACGAAAGCCGATTCGATCAGGCGAAATCCAATTTGAAGGACGCCGGCGAGAAGGTCAAGGACGCGCTCAAGAGCTAGGAGTACGCGAGTCGGCCCGCCACACCCATGGGATGGCGGGCCGACACGCGTCTCGGGGGACGTACTAGCGGCCGGTGGGGTCCGCATACGGGCATATCGCTGTCGTCGTTTTTGGGGTAGCCGTACCGTTCCCAACATGGCACTGGTGAAGCAGCAGACCAATTCCACCGGCGGCGGCCGCTGCCCGCTCTGCGACAAACCCCTTGAGCAACCAGGATTGGTCTTTACCCATGACCAGAGTCAACAATCCTCGGCCTCGTGGGGGACGCCGCAATGTCCCGACAGATGCGAGGACGGTGACCAGAGCGAGTAGTCGCCTGCAGCACCTCACGGCTCGTCGGGGTGCTGCTCCAGGACGCGACTGTGCTGTAACGCTCCGTGGACCGGACACGACATCCCACTCAGATGCGGCCAACAGCAAAGTGTCCGCGACGAATGGAGACGCAATGGTTTCGAGTTCTGGGGTGCGGCGGCTGGCACTGAGCGCAGCTGGAGGCGCCCTCACGGTGATGGGCTTCTTGGCTGTGCACTCGGCAGGAAATCCGGGCTCGGTGGCGGACAGCGTGCCGGCCCCGCTCGCGCCGACGACCAGCACTGCGGAGAGCTACGCTCCTGAGAACCCAGTGGACTGCACAGATCCCAATAATGCGGTGAACTGCCAGACGCCCCCGATCGACTCTCCGCTGGTCGTCGGTACCGCCGAACCAGGGTCGCCGTTCCGGGACTAGCTCGCTTTCAGGTCGCCGGGGATGCCCGTTGATCGGATGGCAAACGCGATCTCACCGGCTCGCAGCGCTGAAACCGGGTCGCCGGCGAATCGGCTCCATCGGCGCTGCTGATTCTCCGTCTGATTCTGATAGAGCACGTACCACTCACGATGGTCCCGCCTGATTCGCGTCAATGTCGTGTAGGCGAGGGCAGCGATGGCGAACAAGCCAGTGCGGGAGCTTGTGGTTTCACCCTGAGCGGACATGTTTGAAACTTTTGCTGGCGCACCCCGCAGTCGATAGGGACCTTGGTCCCTTTGGGGTGAGAATCGGCTGAGAATTGCTCGTGCCACCCACCCGGCTGCTCGCGTTAGGCGGTGCGTCGGATACCGCGTTTGAGCAATAGCTCCCGCTCGGCCTCGGAGAGGCCGCCCCAAATGCCGTACGGTTCGCCGACCGTCAGTGCATGAGAGCGGCACTGTGCAATCACCGGGCATCGCCGGCACATTTCCTTGGCGCGCATCTCCCGCTGTGTGCGGGCGCGGCCACGCTCACCGTCGGGGTGGAAGAACATCGAGGAATCGACACCTCTGCATTGCCCCTGCATTTGCCAATCCCAGATATCGGCGTTGGGCCCTGGGAGTTGCTGTGGCTGTGGCATGGAAACCCTCTCTCTCCGCGCGGTTTTCGTGCACGTGAGTTATGGAACCCGATCCGAGCACTGGTCGCCGATGACCCCTCGTGAACACCAAGTTAGGGGCGGCTGCGAAACCGAGTCAATAGCCCGGCTTGTGCTGAAAAGCACAGTGGGGACGGGAGATTTAACATGACGTTCATCCCCGCGACCCATCGCGGGAAGCTGGACTGGTATATCGCTGGGCGGTCAAGGTGATGCACCTGGGAATTGAACTGCAGGGGTCTGGTGGTGCCGGGCGAGCATCACTGCGCGACCAAGGGATAGTTGACGCTGCCGTAACACAGGGACCACAAATTGTTAACCGACATAAACGTCAATAGCGGTTCGATCTCTACCGTGTTGTCCGCGGCGGCGTTCGGAACCGACCCGGGATGCTGGCCGCTGCCCGCCGCGCAATCGCCGGCCCAGCTGTGGCTGCGAGCGGTAGCTGCGGCCGGTCAAGGCCGCTACAGCAACGCCCGGACGGATCTAGCGGCCCTGCGGCGCCATCAACAGACCGGATCGTTAGCGTCGCTCAGCTACAGCGCTCATGCGTCATTCCTCCGTCAACTCGGTTGTCACCAACTGGCCCGAGGATGGGATGGCCGGGCGCTGGCGCTGGCGCAGGACGCCGGCGGTGGACCGCCCGCTGTCGAAGCCAGCGTCGACGCCCTGATCGGACTGGCGGCGGATGCGCTCGGTATCGGCCGATTGGCTGCCTCATCGGATCTCCTCGCACGCGCCCAGACACTGTGTGCGGCGGATGGACTGCCGCGGATGGCCATCAGGCTGGCCTGGGTGTCCGCGGAGCTGGCAATGGCGGGTGGAGACGGTGGTGCTGCGGTGCGACACGCGGAGCGCGGCGCAGAACTCGCAGAGCAGGCTTTGCCCGAGTTGCGGAGGCATTGGGTCAAGAGTCAGGTGGTGCTTGCCGCAGCGTTGTGCAGCAATGGGGAACTTCAGCGATCGAGGGCGGTAGCCGATACCGCGCTGGTCGGCGCGCTGAGCAACGGCCTGGTTCCGCTACGGTGGGCATTGGCGTGCCTGTTGGCGGATATCGGAAGCGCTACCGTTCCACCGCAGGTGCTGGTCGATATCCGTGCCGAATGTGCCGAAATCATCACGCGGCGCGGTGGCCAATGGAGCGCCGCTAACGCCGATTGACCACAATGGCCGATATTGTCAGCTGAATCAGGCTGCCGGTAAATGTCCGGTTCGTAACGTTGGAGAACTCGCGGTCGATGACAGTTCCAGGAGATCGTCTCGACGCGGCAGTTGCTGAAGCCATTGCCGGCAGTCGAGATGCGCTCCGGGAAGTGCTGGCGACTATCCGCCCAATCGTGGTCCGTTACGTCCGGGCTCGCCTGGGGACCGCGGAGCGGATGGGCCTGTCAGCTGAGGACGTCGCTCAGGAGGTTTGCTTGGCCGCCATGCAGGCGCTGCCGCGCTACCACGATCAGGGACGCCCGTTCCTCGCATTTGTCTACGGCATCGCTTCCCACAAGGTCGCTGACGCGCGACGCGCAGCCGCCCGCAATCGTTCCGACCCCACCGATGTGGTGCCGGAGCGATATTCCGCGGATTCTGGTCCTGAGCAGCTGGCCGTGCAGGCCGACTCCGCAGCCCGGATGAAGCAATTGCTGCAGGTCTTGCCCGAGAAGCAGCGAGAGATTCTGACTTTGCGCATCGTGGTCGGATTGTCGGCCGAAGAGACCGCCGAAGCCGTCGGCAGTACCCCCGGGGCCGTGCGGGTCGCGCAGCATCGCGCGCTGGCCAGACTCAAGTCGGAGATCGTGGCGACAGGACACGACTATGAATGACTTTGGACGTTCCCAAAACGATCAGCCGTCGTTGAGCGACATCGCCCGCAGCGATGCATTCATCGATGCACTGGCGACTGGCCGACCGGCGGCTGCGACGGATGACACCGACGCCATGTTGGCCGCGATGCTGGGAGATTGGCGCGACGAGCTGCGCTGGCCACCCGAGTCCGAGCTGATTTCGGATGACGAGGCGTTCGCCGCGTTCCAGTCCGGCCTCACCCAGACCCCTCAGGTCACGAAGCGCGGCCGCCGCCACCTTGGCGTTGTCGGCGCCGCGGCCGCTGCGGTGCTGTGCATCGGTGGATTCGGTGCGGTGTTGACCGGCGCCGGCCCTGGTGACTCGCTTTACGGACTTAAGACGATGTTGTTTGGTTCGCCCAAGCAGGTGCATGACGACCAAGTCATGCTTGCGGCGCAATCCGAGCTGTATCAGGTGCAGGAGCTGATCAAACAGGGTGACTGGGAGCAGGCCCAGGACAGGCTCGTCGCGGCCACTAACCAAGTCGCGGCCGTCGCCAACGATCAGCAGAAGCAAGAACTTGTCAATCAGTGGAACCAGTTGTCGGCCAGGGTGGTAGAGCGCAATCCGGAGGCCACCGTGCCGCCGGGCGTCACCTACACGGTGCTGCCATCGCTGAATCAGTTGGTGCCTACCCCGGCGGCCACGAACGTGCCGTCCATGCCGCCGATCACCCTTTCGGTTCCGTCGGAATTGGTCTCCCCTGAGTCGGTGCAGCAATCGGTGCCAGCGGTATCCGGCACGGGTAGTCCGACGCCATTTGCGACGCCCAGTTCGACGGCACCGCCGACGAGCCTGCCCACCAGTGCTGAACCGACATCGCCGGCACAGCAGGCCACGAGCAGTGCGCAGACGGTGGCGCCGTCAACGTCTGGGGCGCCGTCAACGTCTGGGGCGCCGTCGACGACTGCGCAGGCATCGACTCAGGTGCAGACGTCAGCCCCGCAGACCAGCGCGGCCACGGTCACTTCGGTGCCCACGACCACTGCAGCTCCTGCGAGTACCTCGGCGGCGAACACAGCTGCGGCAACCACGACCGCAGCACAGGCAACCACGACTGCGGCCCCATCGACGGCGGCAGCTACTACCGGGGCCACCAGTACTGGGGCGACTACTGCTGGGGCAACTACTGCTGGGGCAACTCAGCAGTCGGCTCCGGCCGCCACTTCAACGGCGCCTGAAACGACTGCGGCGCAAGCGCCGGTCACCACGACTGCCCAACAGACGAGTGCCCAACAGACGGCGACAAAACAGCCTCCGGTGGTGGTCACCACCACGGCGGCTCCGGGGTCCTGAAAAAGACTGTTAGCGACGACCTTCAAAATCCGACGTCGCCTCGTTCAACGAAGCGTCGGCGTAGCCGCGGCAGTAGTCCCAAGTGACGTACGCGTCCGGCTCGGGATCGTAGGCGGGCTCGTGCGGACGGACGGTGCCGTCGATCAGCAGCTGCAGTAGGTTCGCGCGCAGCATGTCCCAATCGTGGTAGTGGTCCTGCTGGCAGTCGTCGCAGCAGACCACCAAACCGCGGACGCCCTTGTTTGCCAGCAGCGTCTCGTAAATGGCCAGGTCAGCCAGGTCGGCTTCGACCGCTGACTGCTCTTGGGGATCTAGTGGCTGACCCGGCTCAAGCGCGTCGAGCGCGGCCGACGGGTCGCAAGGATCGTCTGCGAAGGGGTCTGGCGGCAGGCCTGGTGGCAGGTGGTCGCGCACGGCTCCACACTACGCAGCCCGGTAGGTATCGCGCCAGCCGTCGATAGGCGTAGCTGGCGCTGTCCGGTAAGGCGGCCGATAGGATGGTGTCCATCACTCCACCTGCTTATGGGGGCCCCACCGAATGTCCAGCACCGACCCTTTCGACGGCGTCGCCGCTCATGTTCCGACGGGCGGTGACGACCCACACAAGATCGCAATGCTGGGCCTCACGTTTGACGACGTGCTGCTCCTGCCCGCAGCTTCCGATGTGGTGCCCGCAACTGCCGATACCTCCAGTCAGCTGACCAAGAAGATTCGGCTCAGAGTTCCTCTGGTCAGCTCTGCCATGGACACCGTGACCGAGGCCCGGATGGCCATCGCGATGGCCCGCTCGGGCGGGCTCGGGGTTCTGCACCGCAACCTCTCGATCAGCGAGCAAGCCGGCCAAGTGGAGACCGTCAAGCGATCCGAAGCGGGAATGGTCACCGACCCGGTCACCTGTTCGCCGGACAACACGCTCGCCGAAGTCGACGCCATGTGCGCGAGATTCCGCATCTCCGGTTTGCCTGTGGTCAATGACGATGGCGCGCTCGTGGGGATCATCACCAACCGGGACATGCGCTTCGAAGTCGATATGAGTAAGCCAGTGGCGCAGGTGATGTCCAAGGCACCGCTCATCACAGCCCAGGAGGGCGTCACCGCCGATGCCGCCCTGGGATTGTTGCGCCGCAACAAGATTGAGAAATTGCCGATCGTCGACGGGCACGGCAGGTTGACCGGCCTGATCACTGTCAAGGATTTCGTCAAGACCGAACAACACCCGCTGGCCACAAAGGACAGCGACGGGCGTCTACTGGTCGCCGCGGCCGTGGGCGTCGGGGACGACGCCTGGGAGCGGGCGATGGCACTCGTCGACGCCGGCGTCGACGTGCTGATAATCGATACCGCGCACGCTCATAACCGGCGGGTGCTGGACATGGTCGGCAAGGTCAAAGGCGAGGTCGGCGATGTCGTCGAGATCGTCGGCGGCAATGTCGCCACCCGCAGCGCAGCCGCGGCGCTCGTCGAGGCTGGGGCCGACGCGGTGAAGGTCGGTGTAGGCCCCGGATCGATCTGCACAACACGAGTGGTTGCCGGTGTCGGCGCGCCCCAGATCACTGCGATTCTCGAGGCGACAGCGGTGTGCAAGCCCGCTGGTGTGCCGGTGATAGCAGACGGTGGCCTGCAGTACTCCGGCGATATCGCGAAAGCTCTCGCTGCCGGAGCTTCGACGGCGATGCTGGGCTCGCTGCTGGCCGGGACGGCCGAAGCTCCCGGTGAGCTGATCTTCGTCAATGGCAAGCAGTTCAAGAGTTACCGAGGAATGGGATCGCTGGGTGCCATGCAGGGCCGCGGGGCGGCTGGGGCGGTGACTCGTAGCTACTCGAAGGACCGGTACTTCCAGGACGATGTGCTGTCCGAAGACAAGCTGGTGCCTGAGGGCATCGAAGGCCGAGTGCCGTTCCGGGGTCCGTTGGCCACGGTCATCCATCAGCTCACCGGCGGCCTGAGAGCGGCGATGGGCTACACCGGCGCCCCCGACATTGCGGCTCTACAGCGGGCACAATTCGTGCGGATCACTGCGGCTGGGCTCAAAGAGAGCCATCCACACGACATCACGATGACCGTTGAAGCTCCGAACTACTACGCGCGGTAAGGGGACGCCTGAATGCGTGACGTAGTTGAAATCGGCATGGGCCGCACGGCCCGACGTACCTATGAGCTCGATGACATCAATATCGTCCCGTCGCGCCGCACCCGGTCCTCCCAGGACGTGTCGACTGCCTGGCAGCTTGACGCCTATCGTTTCGAAATTCCGGTCGTAGCCCATCCGACCGACGCGCTGGTGTCGCCCGAGTTCGCGATCGAGCTGGGCCGCCAAGGCGGTCTCGGTGTGCTCAACGGCGAGGGTCTGATCGGCCGGCACGCGGATGTCGAGGCGAAGATCGCGGAAGTTATCGATGCGGCCGCCAAAGAGCCGGAGGCGACGGCCGCGATTCGGTTGTTGCAGCAGCTGCACGCTGCCCCGTTGGACCCCGATCTGCTGGGCGCGGCGGTGGCTCGTATCCGTGAGGCGGGGGTCACCACGGCAGTCCGGGTGAGCCCGCAGAACGCTCAGGCGCTGACGCCAGCTCTGGTCGCGGCCGGGATTGACCTGCTGGTCATCCAAGGCACCATCATCTCGGCCGAGCGGGTGGCGCAAGACGGCGAGCCGCTCAACCTCAAGACGTTCATCTCCGAACTCGACGTTCCAGTGGTGGCCGGTGGCGTGCTCGATCACCGCACTGCGTTGCATCTGATGCGCACCGGTGCGGCGGGTGTGATCGTCGGCTACGGCTCGACGTCCGGCGTGACCACCAGCTCGGAGGTGCTCGGCATCAGCGTGCCGATGGCGACCGCGATCGCCGACGCGGCAGCCGCCCGTCGGGAGTACCTCGATGAGACCGGTGGGCGCTACGTGCACGTGATCGCCGACGGCGATATTTATACATCGGGCGACCTGGCTAAAGCGATCGCCTGTGGCGCCGACGCCGTGGTGCTCGGAACCCCGCTTGCCGCGGCGGTCGAGTCGCTGGGCGGAGGCTGGTACTGGCCGGTTGCGGCCGCGCATCCGTCGCTACCGCGCGGCGCGCTGCTGCAGGTTGCGACAGGGGAGCGGCCCCCGTTGGCGGAAGTGCTCAACGGCCCGTCTGATGACCCGTTCGGCACCCTCAACCTGGTGGGCGGTCTACGTCGCTCGATGGCCAAGGCCGGCTATTGCGACCTCAAGGAATTCCAGAAGGTCGGTCTGACAGTCGGCGCCTAGCGTTTCTTGCGCGAGCAGTCGCCCAGGTGCCCCGACGCTCCGGGGAATGAGAGCTTTCCCGTCTGCTCGCGGAGGGACGACGGGGAAGGACATACTGAACTGATGAAACCGGATTTCGACGTACTGGTCATCGGTTCGGGTTTTGGCGGCAGTGTCAGCGCGCTAAGGCTCACCGAGAAGGGTTACAAGGTCGGCGTTCTGGAGGCCGGTCGGCGCTATGCCGATCACGAGTTCGCCAAGACCTCCTGGCGCCTTCGCGAATTCCTGTGGGCGCCCAAACTGGGCTGCTACGGCATTCAGCGCATACACCTGTTGCGCAATGTGATGATCCTGGCCGGAGCTGGTGTCGGCGGTGGTTCGTTGAACTACGCCAACACCCTTTACGTCCCGCCGGATCCGTTCTTCAACGACCAGCAGTGGGCGCATATCACCGACTGGCGTGCCGAGTTGATGCCGCATTACGACCAGGCTCAGCGGATGCTGGGCGTGGTCACCAACCCGACGTTCACCGACGCCGATCGCATCATGAAGGAAGTCGCCGACGAGATGGGCGTCGGACACACTTTCACGCCGACCCCGGTCGGGGTGTTCTTCGGCGCCGACGGACAGAAGACGCCGGGCAAGACGGTTCCTGATCCGTTCTTCGGCGGAGTGGGTCCGGCCCGCACCGGCTGTATCGAGTGCGGCGAGTGCATGACCGGGTGTCGGCACGGCGCCAAGAACACTCTCGTGAAGAATTATCTCGGATTGGCGGAAAGGGCTGGCGCACAGGTCATTCCGATGACGACGGTGACCGGCTTCCAGCAACGCTCCGATGGTCTCTGGGAGATCGAGACCGTGCGTACCGGCAAGCGGACCCGCAAAGACCGGCGTACCTTCACCGCGACTCACCTCATCCTGGCGGCGGGCACCTATGGCACCCAGCGCCTGTTGTTCAAGATGCGCGACGGCGGAAAGCTGCCCAAGCTGTCGGACAAGCTCGGCGTGCTCACCCGCACCAACTCCGAGTCGATCGTGGGTGCTGGACGGATGGTGGCGAAGTCCGACCTCGACCTCACCCACGGTGTAGCCATCACCTCGTCGATCCACCCGACGCCGGATACCCACGTCGAGCCGGTGCGCTACGGCAAGGGCTCCAACGCCATGGGGCTGCTGCAGACGCTGATGACCGACGGCACCGGGCCGGAAGGCACCGACGTCCCGCGGTGGAAGCAACTGCTCACCAGCGCCCGCAACGATCCTCGCGGCATGCTGCGGATGCTCAGCGCCCGGCAGTGGAGCGAGCGCACGATGATCTCTCTGGTCATGCAGCACCTGGACAACTCGATCACCACCTACACCAAGCGCGGCGCGCTGGGTTTGCGCTGGATGACGAGCAAGCAGGGCCATGGAGAGCCCAATCCGACGTGGATCCCGGTCGGCAACGAGGTCACCCGCCGAATCGCCGAGAAGATCGACGGGGTCGCCGGCGGCACCTGGGGCGAACTGTTCAACATTCCACTCACCGCACACTTCCTGGGTGGTGCCGCGATCGGCGACAGCCCCGAGCACGGTGTCATCGACCCCTATCAGCGGGTGTACGGGTATCCGACGATGTACGTCATGGACGGTGCGGCGGTGTCCGCAAACCTGGGTGTCAACCCCTCACTGTCCATCACTGCTCAGGCCGAACGTGCGGCGTCACTGTGGCCCAACAAAGGCGAGGACGACGAGCGACCGGCTCAGGGGTCGCCCTATCGGCAGATGACGCCCGTCGCGCCGAAAAACCCGGTCGTACCGGTGGATGCACCGGGTGGGCTCCGGCACCTGCCGATCGAGCCGGTCCAGAGCGCCCGCCCCTAGACTGTGCGGGTGGAATCCGCATCCCCTCGGCCCGTGCTGGTGGTCGACTTCGGCGCCCAGTACGCACAGCTGATCGCTCGACGAGTTCGAGAGGCCCGGGTCTTCTCCGAGGTCATCCCTCACACCGCCACGGTTGAGGAGATCAAAGCCAAAGACCCACAGGCGATCGTGCTGTCCGGTGGGCCTTCCAGTGTGTATGCGGAGGGCGCACCCCAGCTCGATCCGGCGGTATTTGATCTGGGGATCCCGGTCTTCGGCATCTGCTACGGATTCCAGGCCATGGCGCAGGCATTGGGCGGCACGGTTGCTCGTACCGGTACGAGTGAGTACGGCCGTACTGAGCTTGAAGTTATTGGTGGCGAACTACATTCAGGCCTTCCCGGCAGTCAGCCGGTGTGGATGAGTCACGGTGACGCGGTCACTTCCGCACCTGCCGGCTTCGAGGTGGTGGCCACGAGTGCCGGCGCTCCGGTGGCGGCTTTCGAGAACCGCGCCCGTCAGCTGGCGGGGGTGCAGTACCACCCGGAAGTCATGCACACACCGCACGGACAGGAAGTGCTCAGTCGGTTCCTGCACGACTTCGCCGGCATCGGGGCTACCTGGACAACTGCCAACATCGCCGACGCGCTGATCGAACAGGTACGCCAGCAGGTCGGTGATTCCCGGGCTATCTGCGGGCTGTCCGGCGGCGTGGACTCCGCGGTGGCCGCAGCAATTGTTCAGCGTGCGATCGGTGACCGGTTGACGTGTGTGTTCGTCGACCATGGACTGCTCCGGGCCGGCGAACGAGAGCAGGTCCAAAGAGACTTCGTCGCCGCCACCGGTGCGCGGCTGGTGACAGTCGATGCCGAGGATCAGTTCCTGGACGCGCTGGCGGGTGTCAGCGATCCCGAGGACAAGCGCAAGATCATCGGTCGTGAGTTCATCCGGACATTCGAGAGCGCAGTTCGAGATGTCTTGGCGGACAGCAATTCCAGTGATACCGCCATCGACTTCTTGGTGCAGGGGACCCTGTACCCCGACGTCGTAGAGTCGGGCGGCGGTGCCGGCACCGCCAATATCAAGAGTCATCACAACGTCGGTGGTTTGCCGGATGACTTGAAGTTCACCCTCGTCGAGCCGTTGCGTCTGCTGTTCAAGGACGAAGTGCGTGCGGTTGGGCGAGAACTCGGTCTTCCGGAGGAAATCGTTGCGCGCCAGCCCTTCCCGGGGCCGGGACTGGGAATCCGGATCGTTGGCGACGTGACGGCGGCGCGGCTGGACATGTTGCGTCGTGCGGATCTGATCGCCCGTGAAGAGCTGAGCTCCGCGGGCCTGGACGGACAGATATGGCAATGTCCGGTGGTGTTACTCGCCGACGTCCGCTCGGTTGGAGTGCAGGGCGACGGACGTACTTACGGCCACCCGATCGTCCTTCGGCCGGTGTCTAGTGAGGATGCCATGACAGCCGACTGGGCGCGGGTTCCCTACGACGTGCTGGAACGCATTTCGACGCGGATCACCAACGAGGTGCCAGAGGTCAACCGCGTCGTGCTCGACGTGACAAGTAAGCCGCCGGGCACCATCGAGTGGGAGTAGTCCCCCATTTTGGGGCCTCGCCCCGCGCCCGCTAGCTTGACGCTGTCGGCGGGCCGGTGTTTACTCGGTGTATCGAACATACGTTCTAAATAACGACGTCGATCTTCTGTTGGAGGTGGGCGATGACGGCGGCAATCACCTTTGGGAATATCTCCAGGGATCAGCAGCGTGACCGCGCTGAACAGCTACAACAGCTCCGGCGCCAGATGGCTGCGGTGTCGGGAAAGGTTGGCGGCAGTCGACGTGGCATCGAGCGCGCCGACGAAGTGTTGCCGTCGTCGGAATGTTTGCTGCCCATCCCTGAATCGCTGGCCGCCGCGATACCCACAGGATTGCCGCGTGGCACGGTGGCGGTGTTGTCCGGGGCTCGGTCACTGCCGGTGAGTATGGCCGCTGCTGCGACGGCTGCCGGCGGGCATGTGGCTGTCGTCGGACTGCCGGACTTCGGCTTGCTGGCGGCAGCGGAGATGGGTGCGGACCTGAGCCGGTTAGCGATGATCCCCGACCCGGGTAACGATCCGGTCGAGGTGGCCGCGGTGCTGATGGACGGGATGGATCTGGTGCTGCTCGGCTTGGCCGGTCGCTCGGTATCCGCCACCCGGGCGCGGGCTGTGGTGGCGCGGGCGCGGCAGAAGGGTTG
The DNA here is from genome assembly GCA_965279745.1 of Mycobacterium sp. Classification (GTDB taxonomy): domain Bacteria; phylum Actinomycetota; class Actinomycetes; order Mycobacteriales; family Mycobacteriaceae; genus Mycobacterium. The sequence continues at coordinate 2,279,461 of OZ257262.1, read as the reverse complement.
CACCCTGCTTGTCCTGCGGGGGGAATGGCAGGGTGCCTCGATGCGCCTCGCGGCCCGGTTACGCGGTTACGAGATCACCGCGGGCGACCGGGGTGTCCCGGTGCCGGGGCATGGCCGGATCAGCCGGGTGCGGCTCACGATGTGCGCACAGTGACAGTGTGTGCGCAGTGACAGTGTGTGCGATGACTGCCCGGGTGCTGGCGATCTGGTGTTTGGACTGGCCCGCAGTCGCCGCCATGGCGGCCGCGGAGCTGCCGGCGACGGCACCGGTTGCCATCACTGCGGCCAACCGGGTGATCGCTTGTTCGGCGACAGCGCGTGCTGCCGGTGTGCGCCGTGGTCTGCGCCGGCGCGACTCACAGGCGCGCTGCCCGCAGCTGCATGTCTTCACCGCTGACCCGGCTCGGGATGCCCGATTCTTCGAGCAGGTGACAATCGCAGTGGACGATGTGGTTCCCCGCGCTGAGGTGTTGCGGCCGGGGCTGCTGGTGCTGCCGGTCCGTGGCGCCACCCGTTACTTCGGCTCCGAGCTGGCCGCTGCTGAACGACTGGTCGACGCCGTCGCCGCAACCGGCGTGGAATGTCAGGTGGGGATTGCCGACCAACTCTCGACGGCGGTCTTCGCCGCCCGCGCCGGCAAGGTGGTGGAACCCGGTGGGGATGCGGTGTTCCTGTCCAGGCTCTCGATAAGGCAGCTGTCCATCGAACCGAGCCTGTCAGGTCCAGGCCGGCAGGAGTTGGCAGATTTATTGTGGCGCCTTGGAATTCGTAATCTCGGCCAGTTCGCCGCACTATCACGCAGCGATGTCGCTTCGCGATTCGGTGCGGATGGGGTGTCGGCACATCGGTTTGCCCGTGGTGAGCCGATGCGCGGGCCATCGGGGTGTGAGCCGGCACCGGAACTCGATGCCGTATTGCAGTGCGATCCGCCGGTCGACCGGGTCGATGCGGCGGCATTCGCGGGGCGGACGTTGGCAGGCAGTCTGCATCGCACTCTGGAGGCGGCCGGTGTCGGATGCACCCGGTTGGCCATTCACGCCGTCACCGCCAACGGCGGTGAGTTGACGCGGGTGTGGCGGTGCGCTGAACCGCTGACCGAGGATGCCACAGCTGACCGGGTGCGCTGGCAGCTTGACGGCTGGCTTAACCAGCGGCGAGGAGGCCAGCCCACCGCAGCGATCACTGTGCTGCGGCTGCAACCGGTGGAACTCGTTTCGGCTGAGGCGCTTCAGCTTCCGTTGTGGGGCGGCGTTGGGGAGGAGGACCGATTGCGGGCGCGCCGGGCGCTGGTCCGCGTACAGGGACTGTTGGGCCTGGAAGCGGTGCAGTTGCCGGTCCTCAGCGGCGGACGTGGCCCGGCCGAACGCATCACTTTGACGCCACTCGGTGATGAACTGGCGCCCAGGGTGGATCCAGAGCGGCCCTGGCCCGGCAGGCTGCCGGAACCGTCACCCACGGTATTGCTTGACGAACCGGTGGAACTCCTTGACGCTCAGGGTAATCCGGTCCGAGTGACGGTTCGCGGGATGTTCACCGCGGCGCCGGCGCGACTGGGCGGCAGTCGCTATCAAGGCACTCTGAGTTGGTGGGCCGGGCCCTGGCTAGCGACCAGACAGACCGCAAGGGCCCAGGTGCTGGTGGACAACCACAGCGATCACAGAGATTCGGGTACTGCGCTGCTGCTGTGCTATCGGCAACGCCGGTGGTATCTGGAAGGCGTCTACGAATGAGCCAGACTATGGCTGAACCAAGCGCTGGGCGAACGGTCCGACCCGTTCGATGAATCTCTCGAAGAACACCGCCGGGTCGACGCCGGTACCGACCTGTGCATTGGGATCCCGGTTCCACCGCCCGCTCCAATCGGCGATCGTCATTCCGCGCGTAAGCGTCCCAGTCAGTTCGACGTCGACTGTCGTGGGCCGGGTCTTGATCAGCCCGGGGGCCAGGGCCACCGCCGCGGCAAACGGGTCATGCAGGTGGGCGAGAAAGCCTTCGCCTTCATCGAAGTGGAACTCGAAGTAGAACCGCATCGCATCCTCAAGTGTCCGAATCAGCGGGTTGTCGGCTACCGACCGGGTGCCTCTGGCGTCGAGGACGCTCATCATCACCGTCGTCGACTGCGCGGCCGCTGCCAGGCGGGCCAGGATCGCGGGCGTCATCATGATGTTCTCGGTCAGGTTCAGTCCGCACACAATCGGAAGGTCTTGGTTGCTAACCACTTTCGATTCCGCAGCTCGCCCCCAGGCGGCATACACCTCTGCCGCGGCCTCGGGATCGACAATGGTGTTCCACTCGGCTACCGGAGTGGTGTTGCCGCGGTAGTCGAACGCGCCGCCCATGATGACCAGCCGCCGCAACAGTCCGGGTAACTTCGGTTCGAGACGCAGTGCGAGAGCAAGGTTGGTCAGCGGTCCGCTGACTAGTCCGATCAGCTCGCCGGGATAGGTGCGGGCAGCGAGTACCCACGCTTCGGCGGAACTATAAGAAGTCGGTGTCCTTTGGTATGCAGGCAGTTCCGCATAGCCGAGACCGGTGGGACCGTGGGTATCTTCGGCAGTCCGCAATGGTGCACTCAGTGGCTGCGAAGCGCCCATAGACACCGGGATGTCGGTAGCCCGGCACAGTTCGAGCAATCCGAGGTTGTTGCGGCATACCTGGTCGACGGGGACATTACCGGCGGTTGAGGCGATGCCGACCAGCTGAGCATCCGGGCTGGCGAGCAGGTAAACCAGGGCCATCGCATCATCGACTCCGGTGTCGACATCGGCGAAGACAGGCAGGGGCATCGCTTAGAGGTCGGTGATGCCGTCCCAGTCGACGAGCCGCCACCCGGTGACGGGATTGCCGGTGATCACCACGCGTCCGGTGTTGGGCAGCGGATGATCGGTCAGCAGACTGCTTTTCGGGTTGCTTACGTTCATCAGCGTCCACAGCATGATGGTGGTCCCACTGGCGAATGCGACGGGCTTGTTGTCGCCGCTTTCGTAGATGCGTTGCACCGCACCGGTGACCTGTCCGTTGAACTGGGTGCCGGTTACCGAACCCGGAATGGCGAAGTTACGGTCCCCGTTGACCCAGGCCATCGGGGCGACCATGAACGTGGCATCAGCACGGGAGGTGGGGAATCCGTCGAACCAGCCTGCCGAGATCTCGTTCAGAGCCGGCAGCACGTTCACCGGTTGGTTCAACGTCTTCGACATCGGTTCCGCTGTCTGTTGGGTGCGGACCATCTGAGAGGCATAGATCCCGTCGTACTGATTGCCCTTCAAGCGGTTGGCCAGCGCTGTGGCTTGCTGTACACCGGTGGATGTCAGCGACGGCCCAGGTGGGGTGGTGTTGATCACGCCGTCGGCATTGCCCACCGACTCGGCGTAGCGGATGAACGTCAGCGTGATCGTGCGGTCGTTGGGTGCGGACTGACCACAGCCGGCGAGGAGGACGACCGCCAACATGGCGGCCACTGTCGCGATGATCGCTCGAGCGCGGGAAATGGACATGGGCATCGACATGGGAACAGCGTGCCTTGTCGATCGCCCTGGCGGGGGCGATTTCGTCAGTGCAACGATGAGATCGTTATCGACGAGTTTAGGAGTGCGATATGGCGATCGACCCCACGGCAGTCGGTGCAGTCACCCAACCTCACCGCTTCGACTGGACCGAACGCGACACCCTGCTGTACGCGTTGGGCGTTGGCGCAGGTACCGATGACCTTGCGTTCACCACCGAGAACAGTCATGAGATCACCCAGCAGGTCCTGCCGACATACGCGGTGATCTGCTGCATGGGGTTCGCCGCAACCGCCAAGCTCGGCTCGTTCAACTGGGGAATGCTGTTGCACGGATCGCAGCAGATCCGCTTGTTCGCGCCGCTACCCGCAGCGGGCGCGCTGTCGGTGGTGGCCGAGGTTGCCGACATTCAAGACAAAGGTGAAGGCAAGAACGCCATCGTCGCGTTGCGCGCCCGCGGTACCGATCCGGATAGCGGCGAAGTGGTCGCCGAGACGTTGACGACGTTGGTGATCCGCGGTGCCGGGGGATTCGGAGGCCAGCCGGGTCAGCGTCCCGCTGCCCCGGAGTTCCCCGACCGGGATCCGGACGCCCGGGTCAGCTCGGTCACCCGGGAAGACCAGGCATTGATCTACCGGCTGTCCGGGGATCGCAATCCGCTGCACAGTGACCCGTGGTTCGCCAGCAAGATGGCCGGCTTCGACAAGCCGATCTTGCACGGGTTGTGCACCTACGGCTTCGCCGGTCGGGCACTGCTGGCTGAGCTCGCCGGCAACGACACGTCGAAGCTGACGTCGATGGCGGCGCGCTTTTCGGCGCCGGTATTTCCCGGCGAGGTGCTCACCACCTCGATCTGGCGCACCGAGTCAGGCCGGGCGGTCTACCGCACCGAGGCCGGCGGACCGGACGGTTCCAACGCGCGAATCGTGCTTGACGATGGTGTGGCCGAGTACGCGGATTAGGGCGTCTCGAGGAATCAGCCGACTGCCGCGCCGACTAGGTGGCCGATGGCATAGGTGATCGCCATCGCCAGTGCTCCGCCCAGGGTGACCCGGAGGATGGCCCGGCCGGCATCTGCCCCGCCCAGGCGTGCGCTGATCCACCCGGTGACTGCCAATGCCAGCAGCACCGCTATGAAGGTGATCGGGATCCGAAGCGATGGCGGCGGAAGCAGAATCGCCAGCAGCGGTAGCAACGCGCCCAGGGTGAACGCCAGTGCCGAGGAAAGCGCCGCCTGCCATGGATTGGTCAGGTCATGGGGGTCGATGCCGAGTTCGATGTCGACATGGGCGGCGAAAGCGTCGTGTGCGGTCAGCTCGTCGGCCACCGTTCGTGCGGTCTGCGGTGAGAGACCTTTGGCCTCATAGAGGGCGACGAGTTCCTCGAGTTCGGCAGCAGGCTGCTCAGCGAGTTCGGTGCGCTCCTTCCCCAGCAGTGCCCGCTCGGTGTCGCGTTGGGTACTGACGGAGACGTATTCACCGACGGCCATCGAGAGGGCGCCGGCTGCCAGCGCGGCGATTCCGGCGGTGAGGATCGGACCTCGATCGGCATTGGCTGCGGCGACGCCGACGACGATGCCTGCGGTCGAGACAATGCCGTCGTTCGCGCCGAGCACCCCGGCGCGCAGCCAGTTCAGCTTGCTGCCGATCCCGCCGACATGCGGCTCGGCGGGGTGAGCGGGTCCGTCTGCGGTGGGGGAGTCAGGTGCGGTCACCTGACTAAGCGTAGGGCAGTTCATTCCCAATCTATCGAACAATTGTTCGATAGATTGGATGGATGGGCTGGAACAACGGGCCGCCGAGTTGGGCCGAGATGGAGCGGGTGCTCAGTGGTAAGCCCGCGCCCGGAGCGGTGGCACCGACGGCAGGCGCGAGTCGGCGGGCGGGCAACACCCCGCAGCGCTCGAATGCGCCCTACGCCGAGTTGCACGCGCATTCGGCGTACAGCTTCCTCGACGGGGCGAGCACCCCGGAGGAACTGGTCGAAGAGGCGGTCCGGCTGGATCTGCGCGCCATCGCGCTGACCGATCATGACGGTCTCTACGGCGTGGTGCGGTTCGCCGAGGCGGCCAAGGAACTCGGCATGCGCACCGTCTTCGGGGCTGAGCTGTCGTTGGGCAACATCCCGCGCACCCAGGTGCCCGATCCGCCCGGCCCGCATCTGCTGGTGCTGGCCCGAGGTCCGGAAGGGTATCGCCGGTTATCCCGGCAGCTGGCAGCCGCGCATCTGGCCGGCGGGGAGAAGGGCAAGCCGCGTTATGACTACGACGCTCTCACCGAGGCCGCCGGCGGGCACTGGCACGTCCTGACGGGGTGCCGCAAAGGCCATGTGCGTCAAGCACTGTCGACGGGTGGCCCATCGGCGGCCGCGGATGCGCTGGCAGACTTGGTGGACCGGTTCGGCCGCGACCGGGTCAGCATCGAGCTGACCCGCCACGGGCATCCGCTCGATGACGAACACAACGCCGCCCTGGCTGCGCTGGCCCCCAGGTTCGGCGTGAGCGTAGTCGCCACCACGGCAGCGCATTTCGCTGAGCCGGGCCGCGGCCGGCTGGCTATGGCGATGGCGGCGATCCGGGCACGGAAATCGATGGATGAGGCAGCCGGATGGCTGGCACCACTGGGTGGCTCGCACCTGCGGTCCGGCGACGAAATGGCCCGGCTGTTCGCGCGGTATCCCGGTGCGGTCGCCGCGGCAGCCGATCTCGGTGAGCAATGCGCCTTCGGGCTGGCGTTGATCGCCCCGCAACTGCCGCCGTTCGATGTTCCCGAAGGACACACCGAGGACAGCTGGCTGCGGGAACTGACCATGGTCGGTGCGACTGGTCGTTACGGCTCGCGGGAGGCGGCACCCGAGGCCTACGCACAGATCGAGAAGGAACTCGATGTCATCGCCGCGCTGAACTTCCCGGGTTATTTCCTGGTGGTGCATGACATCACGCAGTTCTGCCGTCGTAACAACATCCTGTGCCAAGGGCGAGGGTCGGCGGCGAACTCAGCGGTGTGCTACGCGCTGGGGGTCACCAGTGTCGACCCGGTCGCCAGTGAGTTGCTGTTCGAAAGGTTCCTGTCACCGGCCCGTGATGGGCCGCCCGATATCGACATCGATATCGAATCGGACCTGCGCGAGAACGTCATTCAATATGTCTACAACCGCTACGGTCGGGACTACGCCGCGCAGGTTGCCAATGTCATCACCTACCGCGGACGCAGCGCGGTGCGCGATATGGCTCGCGCTCTAGGCTTCTCACAGGGCCAGCAGGATGCCTGGAGCAAGCAGATCAGCCGGTGGAATGGTTTGGCGGACTCGCCCGATACTTCTCCTGATATAGAAGGCATCCCCGAGTCGGTGATCGACTTGGCGACTCAGATCAAAAACCTGCCGCGGCACATGGGCATCCATTCCGGCGGCATGGTGATCTGCGATCGCCCGATCGCTGACGTGTGCCCTGTGGAGTGGGCCCGAATGGCCAACCGCAGTGTGCTGCAGTGGGATAAGGATGACTGTGCGGCAATCGGTTTGGTGAAATTCGACCTGCTGGGGCTGGGTATGCTCTCGGCGCTGCACTACGTCATCGACCTGGTTGCCGAGCATAAGGGTCTCGAGGTCGACCTGGCGAAGCTCGACCTCGCCGACCCCGCGGTGTACGAGATGCTGCAGCGCGCCGATTCCGTCGGGGTGTTCCAAGTGGAGTCCCGTGCGCAGATGGCCACCCTGCCCCGGCTGAAGCCGCGGAAGTTCTACGACCTGGTGGTAGAGGTCGCACTGATCCGTCCCGGTCCCATTCAGGGCGGCTCGGTGCATCCCTATATCCGTCGGCGCAATGAACTGGAGGAGGTCACTTATGACCATCCGTCGATGAAGCCCGCACTGCGGAAAACGCTGGGGGTTCCGCTTTTTCAGGAACAGCTGATGCAGCTAGCGGTGGACTGTGCGGGGTTCTCGGCTGCCGAAGCCGATCAGTTGCGTCGGGCAATGGGTTCTAAACGCTCCACTGAGAGAATGCGAGGGCTGCGTGACCGGTTCTACGCCGGGATGGCGCAACGTCACGGCATCACTGGCGAGGTTGCCGACCGGGTGTACGAAAAGCTGGAAGCCTTCGCCAATTTCGGATTTCCGGAGAGCCATGCCCTGAGCTTCGCCTCGCTGGTGTACTACTCGTCCTGGTTCAAACTGCATCACCCGGCCGCTTTCTGCGCCGCCTTGCTGCGGGCCCAGCCGATGGGCTTTTATTCACCCCAGTCACTGGTGGCCGATGCGCGTCGACACGGTGTGATCGTGCGCGGACCCGAGGTCAATGCCAGCCTGGCTTACGCGACGCTGGAGGATCGGGGCACTTCCGTCAGACTGGGCCTCGGCACCGTCCGTCATATCGGCGACGATCTGGCGCAACGTATCGTCGACGAACGAAACGCCAACGGCGCGTTTATGTCTCTGCTGGATCTGACCGGACGGGTGCAACTGTCCACCCCGCAAACCGAGGCGCTGGCCACCGCGGGGGCGCTGGGCTGCTTCTCCATCACCCGTCGCGAGGCGTTGTGGGCGGCCGGGGCCGCCGCCGCCGAACGGCCTGGCCGGTTGCCCGGGGTTGGCTCCTCGTCACATATCCCGACGCTGCCCGGGATGAGCGAAGTGGAACTGGCCGCTGCCGATGTCTGGGCCACTGGGATCTCACCGGACAGCTACCCGACGCAATTCCTGCGTGGGGATCTCGAGGCAGCAGGGGTGACGCCGGCCGACAGGCTGCTGTCGGTGCCCGACGGCACCCGGGTGTTGATCGCCGGTGCGGTGACCCACCGGCAGCGGCCGGCGACGGCACAGGGCGTGACGTTCATGAACATTGAGGATGAGACCGGGATGGTCAACGTGTTGTGCATGCCGGGGGTGTGGGCGCGGCACCGGAAGCTGGCGCAGACGGCGTCGGCGTTACTGATCCGTGGTCAGGTGCAGAACGCCACCGGTGCGGTGACGGTAATAGCGGAACGCATGCGCGAGATGACACTGCGGATAACGGCGAAGTCGCGTGACTTCCGGTAGAACGTCGATATGGCGAAAACGTGGTCGGGCAAGGTCGCAGTCGATATCCGTGATTCCGAGCCGGACTGGGGGCCGTTCCTTGCGCCGAAGGCCCCGGAAGGGGCGCCAAACGTCCTGATGATCGTGTGGGACGACGTCGGTTTTGGCGCGCTGGAGCCATTCGGCGGGCCAATCGAGGTGCCGACCATGCGTCGGATCGCCGACAAGGGCGTCCGGTTCTCCAACTTCCACACCACGGCGCTCTGCTCGCCGACGCGATCCAGCCTCCTGAACGGCCGCAATGCCACTTCGAACAACATGGCCTGCATAACCGAGGGTTCGGCGGGATTCCCGGGCTTCTCGGCTCGAGTGCCATTCGAGAACGCCATGATCTCCGAGGTCCTCAACGGGCAGGGGTGGAACACCTACGCAATCGGTAAGTGGCATCTGACCCCAGCTGACGAGTGCGACGCGTCGGCATGGAAGGGGCGCTGGCCGCTGGGCCGGGGTTTCGAGCGGTTTTACGGCTTCATGGGTGGCGAGACCAACCAGTGGTACCCGGACCTCGTCAACGACAACCACGCGATCGACGCACCGGCAGATCCGGAAGACGGTTATCACCTGTCGGCCGACTTGGCGGATAAGGCAATCTCGTTCGTCCGTGACGCCAATGCTGTCAATCCGGAGAAACCGTGGTTCATGTATCTCTGCCCCGGCGCAGGGCATGCTCCGCACCACGTGTCTACCGAGTGGGCCGACCGCTACAAAGGCAAGTTCGACGAAGGCTATGAGGCGATCAGGTCCGGGATCCTGGCCAGACAGAAGGAGATGGGCCTACTCGCAGAGGACGTCGAGTTGTCCCAGATCAACCCGCATGGTGAACCGAACCTCACCAGCCCGGACGGTAAGCCTTGGCCTGCCTTGGATTTCGTCCGGCCGTGGGATTCCCTGAACGCCGATGAACGACGGCTGTTCATCCGGATGGCTGAGGTTTACGCCGGGTTCGTGACCTACACCGATGGCCAGATCGGTCGGTTCATTGACTTTCTGGAGGATTCCGGACAGCTCGACAACACCATCATCGTCGTCGTCTCGGACAACGGCGCCAGCGGTGAAGGCGGGCCGAACGGGTCGTTCAACGAGAATAAGTTCTTCAACGGTGTCCCCGACACCATCGAGGCGAACCTGGCCAGGATCGACGAGCTCGGCGGCCCGACCTCATACAACCACTACAACACCGGTTGGGCATGGGCGCTGGATACGCCGTTCCCGTATTGGAAGCGATTCGCGGGATATGAAGGCGGAGTGGCAGATCCGCTGATCGTGTCTTGGCCGGCCGGTATCTCCGGGCACGGCGAGATCCGCGATCAGTATGTGCACGCGGTTGACATCGTGCCGACCCTCTACGACTTGATGGGCGTCACCTCGCCGGAAGTGATCAACGGCTGGACTCAAAACCCGATCGAAGGTCAGAGCTTCGCGACGTCGTTCACCGATCCGGCTGCACCCGGACGGAATTCGCAGTTTTACTCGATGCTGGGTATGCGAGCGCTGTACCAGGACGGCTGGCTCGCCACCGCAATGCACCCGCCGATCTCGGGTTGGGGCAACTTTGACAAAGATGTCTGGGAGCTCTACGACTTGCGCACTGACCGTACCCAGATCCACAACCTTGCCGACCAGTATCCCGACCGGCTGGCACAACTCAAGGATTTGTGGTTCTACAACGCCGGTGTCTACAAGGGCTTGCCGCTCGACGACCGGACGCCGATAGAGATTCTGAACACGCCCCGGCCTGAAGCCGGTGAGCCGCGGTCGCGCTACATCTACTACCCAGATACCGCGGACATCCCGGAAGCCGTTGCGGTCAACATCCGTAGGCGCTCTTACGCGATATCCGCAAGCGTGACAGTGGACAGTGCGGATGCCGAAGGCGTGCTCTTCGCGCACGGCGGTGTCGCGGGCGGGCACAGCTTGTTCATCAAAGACGGGCACTTGCACTATGTCTACAACTGGCTCGGCGAACGGATTCAGACGGTGAGTTCGGCTGAACCGATTCCCACTGGAAAACACGTGCTGAGTGCGGAGTTCACAAAGACCGGTGACGAGGAGTCCACCGGCAGTGCAGCCGGAACCCTCACCCTGTACGTCGACATGGTTCCGGTCGGTAGTGCCGAAATCGTCACCCAACCAGGGCCGTTCGCGCTTGCCGGTGATGGGCTGTGCGTTGGCCGAGACAGCGCCTCGCCGGTCGCCGACTACAGGTCCCCGTTCCGGTTCACCGGCGGAACCATCGACCGGGTCGTCGTCGACGTCAGTGGTGATCCCTACGTCGATCACGAGAAAGAGGTCCTGGCCTACCTTGCTCGTGACTGAGTGGGGCCGACGCCACCGAGGTGAATCCCGCACGTCAGGCCCGATAATGATGCTGAATCCGGGCTTCTACGCGATAACTGCCTTAGCCGTCCGGATTTGTGCGGACACCGAACGCTTCTTCGCGACGAACATCACGTATGAAGCAAGCCGCTGGATCTTGAGCGCATAGCAAAGATAGTCGTACGCCAGTCCGAAGAGGAACAGCGGAACGAAGAACCGGTAGTACTGGCTAGAAAAGTAGCTCGTGTACTGCTGCTCTATCTCGAATCCGGCTTCCTTCAGGCTCTTTCGAAATTCACTGACACTCGCGCGGTCGTAGCACTCCTTGAACCCCAGTTGGTGTTCGTCGCGGCTCGGCACAAGATTATCTAGCAACCATCCAGATATGCGTTGAGGCAGAATTCGGTTGAGGATGGCGAACGGCGCATGCTTGTTCGCAAAAGTCACGACTAAGCGACCATCGTCCGCAAGCGCCCGGTTTGCACTATGCAGTAGCCCCGCAGTGTCGTGCAGGTGCTCGATGACCGCGCGTCCCATGATCAAGTCCACAGATCTGTCAGGAACGCCTAGACTCTGGCACGCATCGCATCCAATCTTCAGATCCAGCAGCTCGTTTTGCGCCATCTGCTCTATGTCGATGTCGACTCCGATCACCACCGTGCCGCTTCTCAGTGACGAGCCGAACGGCCACTCTTTTCCAGCACCTACGTCAATGACACGTCTTGGTTCACGCTGGAGGAGTGCGGCCCCCTCCTCCAGGTACTTCGTGTATGCGTGTGAGGCTTCGACGATCGAGGGCGTTAGGCGCTCGCTCAACGCGATATTGGCTCGGACGAATCGTTGGAACGCATTGCTGGGCTTCGTCGCTTTCACTTCCTCAAAATCGTTGCTGCACAATGCAAACGCAGTGCAACAAGCTGACTACTTTGGCTGCAGTTAACGCTTGTCGTTGTGAACGCGCGACGGTAGAGTAAAGGTTCCCTGAACGTTGGGATACCGTTGGAATTCCCAGGCGGCATCCCTGCTTTGGGCGGTGTGGATGGTCTGTCCGAGGTGGTGGAGTTACGTCGCCGCTTGGTTGGTTGGCGCGGACTGAATCTCTTCTATTCCGAGATGATCACTCAGACGCAGGTGACGGTGTTGCGACCCGCTTGTTTAGCTTTATACATCGCGGTGTCGGCGCGGGACGTTGTCGTGGTCACCGATTCGCCGGGAACGGCTAAAGTGGCGCCGATGCTCAACGTTGCGTAGATCGTCTGTCCGGAATGTTGGATCGGTTCGGCGGCCCGGCGTCGAATGCTCTCGGCGATCTGGGCGGCCTCGTCGAGGCTGTGCAAGCTCGGCAGCAGGACAATCATCTCGTCACCACCGGTACGGCCAACGGTGTCGCCGTGACGTACACACTGCTTGATGCGGTCCGCCACGGTTTTGAGTACGGCGTCGCCGACGGCGTGTCCCCAGGCGTCGTTTATCTCCTTAAATTGATCAACGTCGCAGAACAGCACGCCGAGTTCCGTTCCGGGGGTTCGTGAGCATGAGAGTGCTGATTCGAGGCGTGACAACGTCTCTGCTCGGTTGGCCAATCCGGTGAGGGAGTCGAATCGGGCCGTTCGCTGCAATTGCTGCTGCGATTGGACCAATTCGTCGTGCTGGCGGCGCAACCGTTGTTCGTTCTCGCGGCGGTCAGTGATGTCGCGGATGGCGGCCAACACTTGCCAGTTCGGTCCGGTGTGTAGCGGGCTAAGGCTGATCGAGACTGGGAACTCGGTTCCATTTTTATGGAGTCCCCACATCTCCAATCCGGTGCCCATGGGTCGCACTGTCGGGTCAGCGAAGTAGTTCATGCGTTGTTGAATGTGCTTGTCCTGGAACCGCGGCGGAAGAAGCAGTTCGACTTTGCTCCCGACTAGTTCCTCACGTGGGTAACCGAACAGCCGGTCGGTTTGGGCATTGGCAAGCATGATGCGTCCGTCAGGTCCGACGATGATCAAGGCATCGGGGGCGGCTTCCAGTAGAGATGCCAGTCGTTGGTTTGCAGACCGGAGATCGCTCTTGGCGAGTGCTAACTGGGTCATCGTGCGGTCGGCTGACTCTGTTGCTGCGGCGATGACGTAGATGGCGGCTAAGACTACGAAGAGCAGAGTTTGGGTTCTCGGGATGGAAGCGAGATTCTCTTGTGAAGCTAATCCGATTAGAGTCAAGACTGTTGTTGAGGCAGCCGCTGTCGGAGCGCCGACGGCTCCGAATGTCAAACTTAGGACTACAGCGGTCGCGAGCGCGATTTGTTGTGCTCCCCAGGCATTTCCGGCTGCCGACAGCACGCCAGCCACCCCGAATAACAGCACTGCCGCTCCGCCGCTGCCAAGGGCCAGTCGGGCCGAGCGCCGTCGAGCAACCGATCGTGACGTGTCTCGAAGCAGTAAGCCGATCGGGACTCCTACGAGTAGCCCCAGGCTGTCTCCAAACCACCATGTCCGCCAGGCAGTTAGGTAGTCGGTACTGAATATCCAAGCCGATTCGACGACGGCGCCTCCGACCGTGCCGGTCAACACTGGGACCGTGACTGCGCTGAGAATCACAGCCGAAGCGCCGCGTACCGAAAGGAGTCCGATATTGCGCCGTCGTCCCGCGATCAGTACGGCGAAGAGCACGAAAAGTGTTGCCTCGATGGCGTTCACTGCGCCCAAGCACAGAGCCTGATAGGGCGGCATTTGGAATGGCAGGTCACCGATCACTTCAGCGGGCAGCCCCGCCGCGTAGACGAAGGGCCAATCGCGTGGGCGAAACCTGAGCAACCCTGTAACGAGTACGGCGTTGGGCAGCCACACCAACGCAACGCCGCCGGACCATGGGGTAGAGCAGGACCGAACCCGCATAGGTGCAGAAGATGATGAGGAGCGTGAGCGCACCGCGCCATTGCGCGCCACGGGACCACAAAATGGCCCGCCCCCAACTGTCGCCAAAATGAGAGGCCGGCAGCTCAGACATCGGTCACTGCAGCTCCCGCCGCCGCGTCCCAATTCGAGGGGAGGCCGGCGAGGTCAGGAAATCTATGCTGCACCTCCATCATCAGCGCCAGTGGAATTAGGGGCACCGGTCGGAAGGCTGAATTGGGGCCATACAACTCCGGCGGGCAGCCTCAAGCGAACGGTAGACAAAGCTGTGGGTTCACGTCAGGAGGATTTCGGCGATCAGATGTGGTGCCGAAGGTCCTTTCTCCCTGTGCCAGCTAAACCCATGATGGGCGGCAAAACGGCTCTGTGCCGTTGCCGGATCGCTTCCTATCTTTTGAATTGGATTCCGTTGTGACTGCCTCAACAGGAAGGTTGGGTTTCCAATGATCAACACGATTCTCCGCGGAGTGTGGACACCGGAAGACGCACTGGCGCTTGAGGAAGCAATCAAACGTCACCCAGCCTCACAGGCAAAGCACCTCAACAATGTTGTCAGAATCGATCGGAAGGGGAAAGTCGAAAGATGAGTCGGAGCGGAGCATTTGCCGAATGAGTCCGTCCGCGCTCGTGCAGGTAGCTGTCGGCACGGTGTTTCCTTGGCAGGGTGGGCTGCTGGACAAGATTGCCGTTGGAACATTCGGGATCATCGTCACCATCGTGTTGGCAGCAATTGTGCTGCTGGACAGTGAATGGACCTGGTTGGACGATGCGCTGCGCGAACAACGGCGAAAAACGCTGCGCCGGAAGAGTCAGGCGAAGGGTGTCCGGCGACGCCTCAACGACACCCGCCCGCCAACGCCTCCCCATTGACAGGCAGCGCGGGCCTCGGAAGGCCGTTGATGATGCTTGGGTCAGCTCAAGCGCTGGGCGTTGTCCACACCCTGTCGATACTGATCTTGAGGCGGGTGTCATAGCCGGCCATCGCCTCGGACAGCCCGAATTGTGCTGCGAGGTATCGGTACTTGGTCCAGTACGGCTCATCCGCGCGCGGGTCCGCGCCCTCGGCGTCGACGGTTGCCGTACCGCCGATGACGATGATGCCCCCGCCGTTGCCGTCGGAGTCGAGGTTGAGGCTCACCTGGGGGTGAGCCCCGATATGACGGACCTTGGCCGCGGCCGGATCGCTGTAGACGAACAAATCGGTTCCGTCGAAGTGGAACCACACCAGCTTCGGCACCGGTTGTCTGGATTTGGCGATCGTGGTCAGCCAACCGTAGTCGGCGGCGGTCAGGCGGTCGGATACCTCTTGTGTCAATGCTGTTGCCATGACGCCGAATGTAGTCTCCAGCCATGACCCTCAATCTGTCCGCGGATGAACTCCTCACCACCACTCGATCGGTTCGCAAGCGTCTCGACTTCGACAAGCCCGTGTCACGGGCCGTGCTCACGGAATGCCTGGAACTCGCTTTGCAGGCGCCGACCGGATCAAACGCTCAGGGCTGGCAGTGGGTCTTCGTGGAAGATCCGCAGAAGAAGAAAGCGCTGGCCGATATCTACCGCACCAACGCCACCCCGTACCTGGACTTGCCCAAGCCGGTGCGCGGCGACGTCCGGGACAACCAGATGGACGCGGTCATGGACTCCGCGAAATATCTGAACGCGAACCTTGAGAAGGCGCCGGTGTTCCTGATCCCGTGCATCGAGGGCCGACCTGACGGTGCGCCCGCGGGCATGTCGGCATCGTTCTGGGGGTCGCTGCTGCCCGCGGTGTGGAGCTTCATGCTGGCGCTGCGCTCCCGAGGTCTGGGTTCAGCATGGACCACACTGCACTTGATTGGTGACGGCGAGCGTCAGGCCGCCGAATTGCTCGGCATCCCGTTTGATCGGTACTCGCAGGGTGGACTGTTCCCAATCGCTTACACCAAGGGAACCGAGTTCAAGCGGGCAAAGCGTCTGCCGGCTGAGGAACTGACCCACTGGGATACCTGGTGATCACACCGCCCCGCTAAACCCGTGTTGTCGCCACGCCTCATAGGCGACAACCGCCGCGGCGTTGGACAGATTGAGGGACCGCCGCCCGGGCAGCATCGGGATTCGAACCCGCGCGGTGACGCGTGGATCGGACAACGTCGCCTCGTCCAGGCCGTCGGGTTCAGGTCCGAACAGCAATATGTCGCCGGGCTGATATTCGACATCGGCGAACGACGACTGGGCGTGCGCCGTGAACGCGAATACTCGCGCGGGGCCGATCGCCGACCATGCGGCTTCGAGCGACGGGTGCACGGTCACCGAGGCCAGGTCGTGATAGTCGAGTCCGGCGCGGCGAACCTTGGGCTCGGACAGGTCGAACCCCAGCGGTTCGATCAGATGGAGTTCACACCCGGTCGCCGCCACCATGCGGATCGCGTTTCCGGTGTTCGGCGCGATTCGAGGCGAATAGAACATGACGTTGAACACAAAAAACCCCATCCCTTTGGGGGTATTCCACCACTGCCCGTTCAATCCCGCGCCGCCCCCAAGGGGTCCGGGCGCGACTACTTGTTGGAAAACCAGATATTGTGCCCGTAACCACAAGCTTGGGATGACCTACGGCCGCGGACAGACGAACTCTGCCCTCGTGAGCACATGAGGTCCCCGTGGCACTGAAAGGAAGACCAAAATGGCCGAATGGCCGACGAACAAGAAGAAGGCCGCTCAGAAGCGGCGCAATCACGAGGCAGCGATCCGACAGGGACGTAAGCAGCGCGAGCAGGGCAGCGGCAAAAGCCAGTAAGTGACGAGCGGACTATGGGTTCGGGTGAACGAGACCTCTCCACACTGCTGAGGCGAATGAACCCGACCCGAAACCCGGGCCGCTACGTTTTCTGCACCTTTGCGTCATCGGTGGTTCCCGGCGGTCTACGGCCGGTAGCCACGATGATCGAGTCCGAAGGCACCAGCGTCATCGTCACCCAGGATGACGCAGATGCCTACGGTCTGACCTATCACTATGTGGCAGCGTGGATAACGCTCGGCATACATTCCGCACTCGATGCGGTGGGTCTGACCGCCACGGTGTCGAGTCAGCTCGCCAAGGACGGCATCAGTTGCAACATGGTGGCCGGATACCACCACGAACACGTCTTCGTCGACTTCGATGACGCTGACCGCGCACTTGCGTCGTTACGTCGCCTGGTCGAAGACACCGGGCCGTGACGACCACCAATTGGGTGGATCAGGAGTTCGTCGGCCACGACTTCCGCGATGAGGACTTCAATGGCTTGCGGACCGAGCGGGTGGTGTTCACCGATTGCGATTTCAGCGGCGCCAACCTGGCTGAGTCGGTGCACATGGGTTCGGCGTTCCGCAACTGTCGGTTCCTCCGGACCAACCTGTGGCACAGCGTGTTCCGTGGCTGCAGTCTGCTGGGCTCGACGTTCCAGGACTGCCGGATGCGGCCGGTCACCTTCGACGAGGTTGACCTCACGCTGGTAGTACTGGCCGGGGCCGACCTGCGCGAGGTTGATCTGTCGGGTTGTCGATTGCGGGAAGCGAGCTTGGTGCAGACCGATCTGCGCAAGGCCCTATTGCGGGGAGCAGACCTCTCTGGCGCGCGCACCAATGGGCTGCGGCTCGAGCAGGCCGATCTGCGGGGCGCCCGTATCGACGCCACTCTGTGGACCACCGCGGCCTGTCGGGGTGCACGTATCGACATCCCGCAGGCGTTGGCATTCGCCGCCGCTCACGGGCTCGAAATCGCAGGCGAGTAGCGCGGCTTGCTAGCGCTACTAGCGCTGCTTCTTACTCGCGTGACTACCCAACCGAATCTTCCACCGCACGGCCAACAGATAGCTCGTGCTCAGCAGTGTCAACATCCCCATGTCGAACCACCATGTGGAGGCGGTGTGGTCCCAATGGCTGTCCTTGGGGGTCAACGGTCCGGGTACCAGATGAATCAAGTCGACCGTTGACGCCGACGCAGCGAAGCCCCACCGGGCAGGAGTCAGCCAGGACATTTGGTCGAGGACCAGGCGGTCGGTGACCGGGATCATGCCGCCCGAGAAGACCAGCTGCGACATGATCGCCACCACCAGCAGCGGCATGATCTGCTCGTTGGATTTCGCCACTGCTGACAGCAGCAGGCCCACCATGGCCGAGGTCACCGTGGTGGCGGCCATGCCCATGAACAGTTCCAGCGTCGCACTGCTGAAAACGAGTGAGCCCTGCGTAGGTCCGCCCTTGCCGATGACCGTGATCGCAGTGGCGATCGTGGACTGCGCGACGGCGAACACCGAGTACACGAAGACCTTCGCCAGCAGGTAGGCCGTCGTGGACAACCCCACAGCCTGTTCTCGACGGAAGATCGCTCGTTCGCTGATCAGGTCGCGGATGGTCAGGGCGGTGCCCATGAAGATGGCGCCAACGTTGAGAAGCACCAGAATCTGGCCGGGCTCGTTGGGGGCGTTGCCGCGCGGGTCGGGGATGCCGAACCCGACGGTGCCGGGGACCGACAGTGAGAGCACGCCCATGATGAACGGCAGCAGCGCGAGGAACGCGAAGTACCCCCGGTCGGACACGATGAGCCGGGTTTGCCGGCGCACGATCGTCCACAATTGTCGGATCAGGCTGGTGCGCGTCGGTTCGCCGATATCGGACGGCGCCTCGATCGGTGGCGGCGGCGGTGTCGGTCCGACCAATTCCAAGTAGCGCTCATTGGCCGCCTCGGGGTCGCCGGCGACGGCACTGAAGATGTCAGCCCAGTTGGTAGTGCCCATCGCCGGGCCGATCTGGCTGGGCGCACCGCAGAACGCAGTCTTGCCGCCCGGAGCCAGCAGGAGAACCTGGTCGCACACGTCGAGGTAGGTCAACGAGTGGGTGACGACCAGCACCACACGGCCCGCATCGGCCAGCTGCCGCAACATGGTCATCACCTGACGGTCCAGCGCGGGATCCAGGCCCGACGTCGGTTCGTCGAGGATCAGCAGCGACGGCCCGGTAAGAAGTTCCAGCGCCACCGAGGCGCGTTTGCGCTGTCCGCCGGAGAGCCGGTCGACTCTGGTGTTGGCGTGCTGCGACATCTCGAGTTCGTCGAGCACCTGCGATACGACTTGTTCGCGGTCTTCCTTGGTGGTGTCCGGCGGCAGTCGAAGCTCGGCCGCGTACATCAACGCCTGGCTGACCGTCAGCTGGCCATGTACGACGTCATCCTGCGGCACCATCCCGATCCGGCTTCGCAGCGAGGCGTACTCGGCGTGGATGTTGTGACCCTCGAAGGTCACGGTGCCGCTCGTCGGATGGGTGTAGCCGGCGATCAGGCGCGCCAGCGTTGACTTGCCGGCACCGGACGGCCCGATGACCGCGGTGAGCGTTCCTGGGCGCGCCACGAACGAGATGTTGTCCAACAACGTGCGGTTATGTTCGATCGTCCAGCTGACGCTGCGAACGTCCAAGCCGCCGGTCGACGTCGCGGCCTCGGTATCGGTTCGCCGCACCAACTCGCCGTCGCTGAACAGCAGGTCGATATTGCCGATCGTGACGACATCGCCGTCTTCGAGCATCGCGGCTTCGACGCGAGTGCCGTTGACGAATGTGCCGTTACTGCTGCGGTTGTCCCGAATCTCCATGCCACCGGGTGTCGCGATCAAGGTGGCGTGATGGCGCGAGGCCAGAACATCGGGGATGACGATGTCGTTTTCGGTGGCGCGGCCAATCTTGATTGACCCCGGCGGGGCTTCGACGGGTGCCCCCGGCCGCAGGATCCGCAGCATGGATGTGGCGATGTTGGACGACTGCGCGGGCTTTCCTGCCGCTGGTCGCATCTGCGTCGGCGCGGCCGCCGGTGGCGGTGGGGGCGCGGCCGGAGACGTGGTGTGGGGCGATGGATACGTCGGCTGCGCGCGTTGTTGTGTTGGCCAGTTCCCGGCGTTCCCTGCAGTCGAGGGCCCCTGCGTCGGCGCGGCGGGCCACGACGGAGTGGACGGCGGTGCCGAAACCTGGGCCGAAACCTGAGCTGTCGGGATCTGCGACGACGAGGTCTGCGGTGGCCTTCCGACCGTGCCTTCTTGTTGCCGGCCCAGTTCGAATGTGAGTAGCGGACCGTCTGGATTGCCGATGTTTACGTCCAGGCCGTCGGTGATATCGACCGCGGGGATTCGCCGGCCGTGAACGAACATGCCGTTGAGTGAGCCGTTGTCGATTGCCAGCCAGCGGCCGTGGTCGAACCGGAGGAGCAGGTGCGCGCGGGAGATCAGCGGGTGGGCAATACGGATGTCGGCACGTAGGTCGCGGCCAACCACGACATCGTGCCCGGCTGCGAAGGTGCGCTGCGACCCGTCATAACGAACGGTCAGCACGGGCGCGGCTGGTTGACTCATCGGTGCCAACTCTATCGGTAGGTCGGCACCGGAGTGGGTCAGCCCGGGCCGCCTGTCACCACGCAACGAGTCCGGGTGTAGATCGTGGGCATGCACTGATTGCAGTGGGTGCAGCGGGATTGCACGGATTCCTGCGCTCTTGCTCCTGCGCTGTCCGCCCTGATGCGGTTGATCAGGTCCGGTTCAGCTAGCAGCGCGCGGCCCATCGCGACGAAGTCGAATCCCTCGGCCATTGCCTGATCCATGGTCTGGCGGTTGGTGATTCCGCCGAGCAGGACCAGCGGGATCGAGAGCTCCTCGCGGAACCGCTTGGCGTCCCGCAGCAGAAAAGCATCCCGGTAGGGGTACTCCCGGAGGAATTTCTTGCCCACCATGCGCATGCCCCAACTCAGCGGGGGTTTGAAGGTGGCAGCGAACTCCTTGACCGGCGCGTCGCCGCGAAATAAGTACATCGGATTGACCAGCGAACTGCCCGCCGTCAGCTCTATCGCATCGAGGCCGCCATCGTCTTGAAGCCACCGCGCGGTTTGCAGAGCCTCGTCGATGTTGATGCCGCCGCGAACGCCGTCGGCCATGTTCAGCTTGGCGATGACGGCGATGGGCGCACTGCCGTTTCGCTCGACCTCTCGGCGGACGGCCAGCGCTATGCCTCGCGCCATCTTGGCCCGGTTCTCCAGCGAGCCGCCGAATTCGTCGGTGCGGCGATTGATCAGCGGGCTCAGGAATGAGCTGGCCAGATAGTTGTGGCCGAGGTGAATCTCGACAGCGTCGAACCCTGCGTCGATGGCGTATCGGGCCGCGGCCGCGTGGGCGTCGATGGCATCGCGGATATCGCTGTGGCTGGCGCGCTTGGCGAACTTCATCGCAATCGGGTTGAAGAACCGCACCGGCGCCAGTGCGGTCGCTTTGTTGGAACGGGAGTCGGCGACCGGGCCCGCGTGGCCGATTTGTGCGCTGACCGCCGCCCCTTCGCGGTGGACGGCGTCGGTCAACCGGCGCAGGCCCGGCACGGCTTCCGGACGCATCCACATCTGCCGACCGTCCGTCCGCCCGCCTGGGCCGACGGCGCAATAGGCGACGGTTGTCATCCCGACGCCTCCGGCGGCGTGTGCGCGATGGAATGCGATCAGATCGTCGGTGACCAGCGCGTCGGGCGTGCGCCCCTCGAATGTCGCCGACTTGATGGTCCGGTTGCGCAGCGTGATGGGACCGAGTTGGGCCGGTGCAAAGACGTCTGGCGCACTGGTCATGCTTGTCAACGTAGTGGAATGTGAGAATGTGGCTCCGTGGGCGCTATTACCTTGGACGGCAAGACCACCCGCGACGAGATTTTCGTCGACCTCACTAAGCGGGTTGCGGCTCTGACCGCGGCGGGTCTAACCCCCGGCTTGGGCACTGTGCTGGTGGGCGATGACCCTGGCTCACACGCCTACGTGCGTGGTAAGCACTCCGACTGCGCGAAGGTCGGGATCACTTCGATCCGCCGCGATCTGCCCGCCGATGTCAGTCAAGCGCAGTTCGACGAGACGATCGATGAGCTCAATGCCAACCCGGACTGCACCGGCTACATCGTTCAGCTGCCGCTGCCCCGCCATCTCAATGAGAACGCCGCGCTGGAGCGCATCGACCCTGCCAAAGACGCCGACGGCCTGCACCCGACCAACCTCGGGCGGCTGGTGCTCGGCACACCGGCCCCGTTGCCGTGCACTCCGCGCGGGATCGTTCACCTGCTCCGCCGCTACGACGTGCCGATCGCCGGGGCGCACATCGTGGTGATCGGACGCGGTGTCACTGTCGGCCGGCCCATCGGTCTGCTGCTGACGCGTCGCTCTGAGAATGCGACAGTAACGTTGTGCCACACCGGAACTCGTGATTTGGTCTCGCTCACCAGGCAGGCCGACGTCATCGTCGCTGCGGTCGGGGTGCCGCACATGCTCACCGCTGACATGGTTGCGCCTGGCGCGGCCGTCATCGATGTCGGGGTGAGCCGGGTGGACGGCAAGCTCGCCGGCGATGTGCACCCCGACGTCTGGGAAGTCGCCGGTCATATCTCGCCGAATCCCGGCGGAGTCGGCCCGCTGACCCGGGCCTTCCTCTTGACCAACGTCGTGGAACTCGCCGAGGCGCAGCGGTGAATGCTCGCCGCGGGCGGCGACTCCCGACTCGTGTTGAAGCGACGGAATTCACCAGACGACTGGTGCGCGCACAATGGCCGATCCTCGGCGTGGGGGTGATTTTCGTGATGGCCTTCGCGCTGGTGGCGGCCGGCTACTGGCGCCGCGGTGCACTACTGATCGGAATCGGCGCAGGGGTGGCTGCCGTACTGCGGTTGGTGCTATCAGAGGATCGGGCCGGCCTGCTCGTGGTGCGCGCTAAGTCCCTCGACTTTGCGACTGCTGTCACCTTCGCTGCGACCGTCGCCTTCATCGCGTCAACGATCGATCCGTTGGGAACCAGCTAGTGCACATGAAGGTCGCAGTCGTGACGCCGCGCTTCAAGGAGCCGCCTGAGTGGTTCGAGCAGTGCCTCGCCAGCGTCCGGGAACAAACGATCCCGTGCACGCACATCATCGTCAACGATGGCGCCGATCGGGGACCTGAGAACACAGATCGTGTCCAGGTCATTGATCTCCCGCGCCCGCATGGCGATTACGGGGACACCGCCAGGGCGATAGGGTCGGCGTCGGCGATTACCCAGGGTTTCGATGCGATCGCGTGGCTCGATGCCGACAACTGGTATTCGGCGGACCATGTCGAGTCGCTCCTTGCACTCCACCAAGAGACTGGGGCAGCGATCGTGACCTCGGGTCGATCCTTGCATCGCCTCGACGGCGGCTACCTGGGTCCGTGTCCCGAGGTAGACGGCGTCAACTTCGTCGATACCAGCACCTTCATGGTGACGCGGGCAGGTTTCAGCGTCGTCCCGTTCTGGTTTCTGATGGCGCCCAACCAACACAAGTTGGGCGATCGTTTCCTGTGGAGCCACATCCACGCGTCGAACATCAGCCATGCGCACTCGGGGCTGGCGACTCTCCACTACCGCACCGGATTCAAGGTGCACTACGACTTCTTCGGCGTCGAACCGCCGCCTGATGCCAAGCCGTTTATCAACGCTGATTGACCAGACGCTGATTGACCAGGCGCCGATTGACCAGACGCCGTCGCCTAGGCGGCCAGCGTTGTGCGGATGCACACGGTGATGTAAGGCAGCGCCAAACCGGTGGACTGGGCGAGTGCTGGATGGGTGACCAGCAACTCGCGGACCTCCTCGAGGGTGCGCGTTCGCACCTCGGCCGGCGAGGTTATGCAATAGCTGCGTGAGGACACCAGGTCGATTAGGGCTTGGGGCGTAAGGTAATTTGTCCACTCGACATGGTGGCGCTCTGCCTCGGTGAACGGTTCGTGCAGGGTGACGCTGCTGCTGAACGGGTCGTCCTCGTGACCGATGATCCGGCCGAGTTCCTTCACCCAGCCTGATCGCTCATCCCGGGTGTTCCACACCAGCCCGAGCGTGCCACCTGGCCGCAATACCCTGGCTACCTCGGCGACGGCCCGCTTCGGGTCGAACCAATGCCATGCTTGAGCCACCAGCACTGCATCAACGCTGTTGTCCGGCAGGGGAATTTGTTCAGCTGTTCCCAATAGTGCCGGGGTGGCCGGTAGCGCTTTGGTGAGCAATTCCAGCATCTCGGCGATCGGGTCGACTGCGATGACGTCGAGGCCGCGTTCAACGAGGCGGGTGGTCAGCTTGCCGGTGCCGGCGCCGAGATCCAGCACGTCGCGCGCATCAGCGGGAAGCAGCCAGTCGATCGCCTCCGGCGGGTACGACGGACGCCCGCGTTCATAGGCGGCTGCCTCGGATCCGAAGGACAATGAGCGTTCATGCGGTGCGCCGGTCACGACTTCTTGGCGCCTTTACCGTCGGCGACGTCCAAGGTCTGTCTGATCAGCTGTCCGACCTTCTCGGTTTCAACCAGGAAGCCGTCGTGGCCGTAGATGGATTCGACGACGTTGAGGTCTTTGCAACCGGGCAGCAATTCCGCCAGCTCCTGCTGCAGGCGCAGCGGATACAGCCGGTCGGTCGTGATGCCACCCACCACCACGGGTACCTGGCAGGCGCGCAATGCGGCACCCACCCCGCCCCTGGCGCGGCCGACGTCGTGGTTGGAGAGCGTCTCGGTCAACGCGACGTAGGTGCCGGCATCGAATCGGGCGGTTAGCTTGGCTCCCTGATGGTCCAGGTAGCTCTGCACTGCGTAACGGCCACCGGCCAAAGGGTCCTCATCGCCCTGAGGTTCGTTGCCGAACCGGTTGTCCAGTTCGAGCTCACCCCGGTACGTCAGGTGGGCGAAACGGCGCGCCAGTTGCATTCCCACGTCGGGAATTCGGCCGGTGTCGTGATAGTCACCGCCCTGCCAGTTGGGATCGGCTTTGATAGCCGCGATCTGGGCACTCTGGGTTCCGATCTCATCAGCGGTCGCGCGGGCGCCGACGGCGAGCACCAGAGCCGCACGCACTTGCTCGGGATATCCCAGGATCCACTCCAGGGCGCGGGCTCCGCCCATCGATCCGCCGATGACCGCGGCCACGTCGGCGATCCCCACCGCGGCCAGTGCCGCCACGTCGGCGTTCACCTGATCGCGCACAGTGATCACTGGAAATCTTGATCCCCACGGCTTTCCGTCACGCGCCAGTGAGCTGGGCCCGGTGGAACCACGACAGCCGCCCAGGACGTTGGTGGCCACAGCGCACCAGCGGTTGGTGTCGATCGGTGCCCCGGGCCCCGCGATGCCGTCCCACCAGCCTGGCGTCGGATGGCCAGGTCCGGCCGGTCCGGTGATATGTGAGTCGCCGGTTAGCGCGTGCAGGACGACGACGACGTTGTCGCGGTTGGGGGAGAGCTCGCCCCATCGTTGGATTGCGATGGAGACGTCATCGATGACTGCACCGGTCTCCAGGGTCAGCGGGCCGATATCGACCATGCCGACCTCGCCTTCCGCGGGAAGGGTCACCGTGCGCTCATCGGAGAGTGTCATGTCGGGCTCCCTTGGCGGCGGCGAAGCCTCGTTCGAGATCGGCCAGGATGTCTTCGATGCCTTCGAGACCAACAGCGAGGCGGACCAGACCAGGAGTGACGCCAGTCGCCAGTTGCTCCGGGGGCGACAGCTGTTGATGCGTCGTCGACGCGGGGTGGATCACGAGCGAACGCACGTCACCGATATTCGCGACATGGCTGTGCAGCGAAAGCCCATCGACGAAGGCCTTGCCGGCTTCGATCCCGCCGGTCAGCTCGAAGGCCAGCACCGCGCCGGTTCCCTTGGGCGCCAGCTTCTTTGCCCGCTCATGCCACGGCGATGAGGGCAACCCGGCGTAGTTGACCGAAACCACATCTGGGTGTTCGTCAAGATATTTCGCGACTGCCTGGGCATTGGCGACATGCCGCTCGATGCGCAGGCTCAACGTTTCGAGACCCTGAGCGATCAAGAACGCGTTGAACGGTGAGACGGCCGAACCTAGGTCGCGCAAGAGTTGCACCCGCGCCTTGAGTGCGAACGCCGGTGGCCCGAGTTCGGCGAAGACCACTCCGTGATAGCTGGGATCCGGATCGGTGAAGCCGGGGAACCGCCCGTTCGTCCAGTCGAAGGTGCCACCGTCGACGATGACGCCGGCAATTGCCGACCCGTGACCGCCGAGGTATTTGGTGGCCGAGTGCACCACGATGTCGGCGCCCTGCGACAGCGGCTGGATCAGGTATGGCGTGGCGATTGTGTTATCGACTATCAACGGAACACCGTTGGCGTGGGCCACCTTCGAGACTGCCGGGGTGTCCAGCACATCGATCTGCGGGTTGGAAATCGTCTCGGCGAAAAAAGCCTTGGTATTGGGCCGTACTGCTGCTTGCCAGGAGTCCGGGTCGTCGGGGTCATCGACGAAAGTGGTCTCGATTCCCAGCTTCGGCAGTGTGTAGTGGAACAGGTTGTAGGTGCCGCCGTAGAGGCGCGGGGACGACACGATGTGATCGCCCGCTCCGGCGATGTTCAGGATGGCGAAGGTCTCCGCGGCCTGACCGGATGCCAGCAGCAGACCTGCGACACCACCCTCCAGGGCCGCGATGCGTTGCTCGACCACATCGGTGGTCGGATTCATGATCCGGGTGTAGATATTGCCCGGCTCGGCCAACCCGAACAGCGCGGCGGCGTGGTCGGTGCTGTCGAATGTGTATGAGGTGGTCTGGTAGATCGGTAGTGCCCGGGCGTTGGTTGCTGTGTCGGGCTTCTGGCCGGCGTGGATTTGTTTGGTTTCAAACGACCAGGAAGTACTCGGGTCTTCGGTTTCGAGCGTGCTCATAGTGGACGTGCCCCTGTCTCCTCCGGGGCCTGACGTGGTGGCCCCGCGCTTGCCTTACAGCCGGTAGTGGCTGCTCAACCTGGTCATCACCCGGGGCACCCCACCGCGGTTGGAGGGTTGCCGGCCAGCAAGCCGGGGCTTGACGCTGACACTCATGACCTCGCCAAATCGTAGCGCAATCGCGCTGACGCTGGCCAGTGAGATCGTGGGGGTGGCGCAGGATAGGTTCACCTCCGTGATCGTGACGACCATCAACGTCAACGGGGCGCGCGCAGCGGTGCGCGCCCGGTCGGATGAGAACCTGGGACTGCTGCATTGGCTATCGACAACCGCAACAGATGTGGTGTGCCTACAAGAGACCCGAGCCGACGACGAGCAGCTCGCCGAGGCGCTTGCGCCCGCGCTGTCCGACGGGTGGCACCTCGCATCGGCCTGCCCGCATCTCAAGGGCCGCAGCGGGGTGGCAGTACTGAGCCGCACCCCTTTCGCTGACGTTCGGATAGGTTTGGCTGCAACCGAATTCGAAGAACATGGACGCTATATCGAGGTCGATCTGGACGGAGGATTGACCGTCGGCAGCGTCTACATCCATACCGGTGAGGCCGGAACCGACCGACAGCTGGAGAAGGAACGGTTCATGACCGCGCTGGCCAATCGGATGGGCGCGCTGGTGGCTGATGGGCGCGACGCGGTGATATGCGGCGACTGGAACATCGCGCACACTGAAAATGACATCAAGGCGTGGAAAGCCAACATCAAGAAGTCGGGCTTCCTGCCCAGCGAACGGCAGTGGCTGACCGAACTGATCGACTCCGGCTGGGTGGACGTCGTTCGTGCCAAGCATCCCGATGTGCCCGGTCCGTACAGCTGGTGGTCGTGGCGCGGCAAGGCGTTCGATAATGACGCGGGCTGGCGGATTGACTATCACCTCGCCAGCCCGGGTTTGGCCGCTCGGCTGGTGTCCGCCCGGGTCGAGCGTCCCGCGGCGTATACGTTGCGCTGGTCCGACCACGCACCGGTGACTGTGGAGTTCGGCCACCCGGCGTAAACACAGCGGTAGGGTCACCGACGTGCGTTACCTCATGGTGGGCATCGCCTCGCTGGGTGGGCTGCTCTTCGGCTACGAGACCGGCATAACGGCCGGCGCTCTAGAGCGAAGCGAGTCCTCCTGGCTGAGCACGGCCACGCTGATCGGCGCGATCATCGGTGCGCTCGCGGCCGGCCGCATCGCCGACCTCGTCGGACGCCGGGACGCGATCATGGCCACCGCCGCCCTATTCACCATGGGCGCATTCGTTAGTGCCGTCGCGCCGTCCGAACTGGTGCTCCTAATCGGTGGACTGGTCGTCGGAATCGGCGTGGGGGCCATCTCAGTCGCGAGCCCGCTGTACATCGCCGAGATCGCGCCCATCGCCCGTCGCGGCACGATGATCTGCATCTTCCAGCTGATGATCACGATCGGCATCCTGCTGGCATACATCGGCCTTGAGGTGTTCCCCGACTACGACCAGTGGAGATATCTCCTGGGTGCCGGCGCAGTCCCGGGCCTGATCTTGAACGTGCTGGCTCTGCTGTTGGTGGAATCGCCGGTGTGGCTGGCACTCATGGGCGATCACGAGTCGGCGAAAGCGGTGCGAGTCCGGCTGGGCACCGACAATTCCGCCAGCTCGCATCAGCACATTCACGAGATCGATCCACCGTCTCGCGAAACCCGCTTCGATGGTCTGTCTGCGGTGTTCTCCCTGGCCGGTCGCGGGGCGATCTTCATCGGCATCGGGCTGTTCTTCGTGCAGCAGTTCGTCGGCATCAACGCAGTGATCTACTACTCGACCGCCAGTCTGAAGAGTTTGGCCGGATCGACGTCGGAATTTGGACTGGCTAACTCGACCGCCACATTGCTCGCGTTGGTCAACGTGATCGCAACGCTGGTGGCCGTGGCGCTGATCGATCGGATCGGCCGCCGTCCACTGTTGCTCACGAGCCTCGCCGGAGTTGCCGTCGGCTGTCTCGCGATGGCGGTGGGCGCCGCCATGCACTCGACCGGCGCCGTTCACCTGCTGTCCGTCGCAGGTCTCTACCTGTTCATTGTGTCGTTCGCGATTGGGCTCGGTCCGATTGCCTGGGTCGCCGCAGCGGAAATGCTGCCGATCCGTGTTCGCGGGATTGCGATGGGTGTGGTGGTCGCCTCGCACTGGCTCTTCGACAGCGTGGCCGCCCCGACAGGCCTGCTGCTG
Source organism: Mycobacterium sp. (assembly GCA_965279745.1). Lineage (GTDB taxonomy): Bacteria > Actinomycetota > Actinomycetes > Mycobacteriales > Mycobacteriaceae > Mycobacterium. The sequence continues at coordinate 2,250,735 of OZ257262.1, read as the reverse complement.
GGCGGAAAGCTCGGCCTCTACCTGCTGCTCTTGATCTATATGGGCACTGCGGTAGGTGGGTTCATCGCCTTCCGCCGGCACTTTCCGGAGACCAGAGACCGATCGCTGGCGGCGATCGATCGCTACTTCACCGTCTGGGCCGCACAGATCAGACAAACCCGCTTCGCTCACTATGCGGTGGGGGTTCTGGGTTCCCTGAGCGCAGTGCTCAGCGGATACAACTTGGCCATCACGGCGGTCACGCTGGTGCTCATCACCGACGAGTGGGAACTCAACGGCTTCCAACAAGGTCTGCTGGCCAGCACGGTGGTGGTCGGCGGTGCGGTAGGCGCATCGATCGCGGGCCTGCTGTCGGATCGTTTCGGTCGGCGCTATCTCCTGATGTCGATGGCGGCGTTGTTCGTGGCCAGCGGATTCGGCGCCGCACTTGCCCCGTCGTTGGGCTGGCTGATCGTCGCCCGCGCGGTTGCGGGTATCGCCATGGGGGTGGCGGCTCCGACAGCCGGCATCTACGTGGCGGAGGTAGCGCCCGCCGTCATCCGGGGCAGGATGCTGTCGATCCAACTTGTGGCCAACACCCTTGGCGCGATCCTGGCCTACTGCGTGGGCTTGGCGCTGGTCAACCAGACCGATGGGTGGCGCTCAATGTTCGGCTTCATCGCGCTGCCGGCTGCGATCTACGGCTTGGCTCTGCTGCCGCTGATGGAGTCGCCTCGCTGGCTCATCTCGGTAGGCCAGCCCAACGCGGCGTACCGCTCGTTGCGACGGCTATTCGGCAACGAGGCCGATCAAGAATTCGCAGAGATCAGCGCCGAGCGTGCGGACCCGGATTTCGATCACGGCGACACCGCACGTTCGCGGGCCGGGCTATGGGTGCCCGCGCATCGGCCGGCGGTCTTGGTCGGACTCGCAGTGGTCTTCCTGTTCGTGTTCTCCGGCGAGAGCATGGTGTTGTTCTACGCCCCAACGGTTTTGGAGAAGATCGGCTTCACCAATACCGCCGTGACATTCGCCGCCACGCTCGGGCTTGGCGTGGTCGGCCTCATCGCGACCGTGATCGCGTTCAACGTTGTCGACGAAAAGGGCCGCAAGCCGATGATGATCACCGGCTTATTCGTACTGGCCGGCTCCCTGCTGGCCATGGCCGCCCTGACCGTGGCGCCGCAGTCAACCGCGGTGGTGCGCTGGGGGCAGGTGGCGTGCCTGGCGGTGTTTATCGCGGCCTTCTGGCTGACGCTCGGTCCGGCGTGCGGAATCGTGCAGTCCGAAATCTATCCGCAGCAGATCCGCGGCCGGGCCACCAGCGTGAGCTCCACCCTGCACGGCGTGTTCGCAATCATTTTTACGTTGACCTTCCCGCTACTGCTCCACGGGCTGGGGTTGGGCTTCACCCTGGTGGGCTATGCGGCGATCAGCATCGTGGGCGCGTTCTATCTGATGCGCGCGCTGCCCGAAACGAAGGGCCTGAGCCTCGAGCAGATCACCGAATATTGGAACCGCCGCGCGCGGGCGCAGAACACCGCCCAGAGGCTATAGCTCGCCGTTCCACTCGCGATCGAACTGCTCGAGGAAGTCCTCCATGTAGCGGTGGCGTCCATCCGCGATCCGCCGAGCGGAATCGGTGTTCAATCGGTCCTTCAGCAGCAACAGCTTTTCGTGGAAGTGATTGATCGTCGTCGACTCACCACCGTGATAGGCCTCCGCCGATTCGTGGAATTGCGGGCCTCGCTCGTCAGGGGCGTACATCGGATTGCCCTTGGAACCGCCGTAGGCAAACGCACGGGCAATCCCAAGGGCGCCAATGGCATCGAGTCGATCAGCATCCTGAACGACCTGAGATTCCAGAGTGTTGTGTTCATCTGGAACGCCGGCACCCTTGAAGGATGTCGCGGAGACGATGTAGCAGACCTGATCGATCACTTCGCTCTCGGCGCCGCAGGAGGTCAGCCATTCCCGGGCCACCTTTGGGCCGATCTCCAAGTCACCGTCATGAAATTTCCAGTCGGCGATGTCATGCAGAAGTGCTCCGAGTTGCACCACGGTCATGTCGGCATCGGTCTCTTTCGCAATCCGGATCGCAACCTGCCATACGCGGTAGATGTGCCACCAATCGTGGCCCGTTGAGTCGCCCTGCATCGATTGCTTGACGTATTCGGCGGTCTCATTGATGAGGTCTGTGGCTGTCTTCATGCGTATCCCCTACGAGTAGATGTGCCGCCATACATCGGCGATGGCTTCGTGTTCGGCTCTGTCCAGAGTCTGGAGTCCGAGCGGACATCTGCCTTCCGACAACTTGCGGATGCACATGTACAACTCCGTGTACACCAGATCCAGTACGTGGCCCAGCACTCCCTGGTCGGCGAAATTGATTGGTGTGCCGTCATTTAACAGCCAGATCGTCTTGCCTCCGATGATCAGCTTCGTCAACCCGCGATCAGTAGTGACGTCAGAAGCTGCCGCATGGAGACCATCGACATCGAACTCGACGCGCTTGGAGCTTCCGCTGGCGAGTATCACCCCATCCTTGAGGAGGGGTACGTCGTCGGCGGTTATGGAGCACTGCCCCGAAACACCAATCAACACATCGGATTTGCGCAGGACGGCTTCCCGGTCGTCGGGCTCGAGACCCTCGACGAACGCGCGTGCCATCCGAATCGAGTTCGGGTCGTAGACAGACACCCGGGCGCCCATCCCCCTGAGGCTGGCAGCGGTGGCTTCACCGATGCCGCCGTAGCCCAGAACGCCAACCTTGGTCTCAACAGGGATGCGGAAAAAGCGGGTCCGCAGGATTGTCTCGAGCGAGTAGGCAATCGCGCGACCGACCTGACGGTTCTCCAGTGCTTTGAGCGGGCTCTCCGCGATCGACAAGACCGGGCATGCCAGGTCCCCGAGTTCCTGGTATCGCCAATGACCCTGCATGGTGTCTTCAACGACTCCACCGAAGTTTTCCGAATGTGCGAGCCGCCCGATTCGGGGCGCGCAGTAGCCACCGATCTCCTGCAGGATCACGCTCCGCCCGGACGACTGCGAAAGCTCGGCGCGGAGGGCGTCGCTCACAGCGAGTGTCATATCAGCCGCTGTGGCCGGCTGGACCAAGGTGAAGCGAGAACTGAGCTGGTCGCGGGCCGTCGCGGTGGTCGAGTACGGGATCGCAACGATGCTGGCGACATCGGCAGTCGAGGCGACTAGTTCCACGAAGCGCACCGCGGTATCAAGCACATGCGTAACTAAGACAACCGACGTTGGCTTGCAGGGGTACTGCTCCACATGATGGGCGAGAGCAGGGAGGTCTACCGGGATCGCCACCGATTCATTTTTCATCGCCAGCCACCCCTAGCATCCTGAGACCCTACCCGAACGTCAATTCGCCAGTGATCTACCGTAACCGCTATGGCTGAGCCGCCGCTGGTGACCGCGATCATGCCCACCCGCGAGCGACCGGAGTTCGCCGTGCAGGCAGTTCGCTACTTCTGCGATCAGGACTATCCCAACAAGGAAATGGTCGTGATCGAGGACGGAACCCCCTCCCTGACCGGACTGTTGCCCGACGACCCGCGCATCCGCTACCTGGCTACCGGGTTGCCACTGCGCAGCATCGGGGCGATGCGGAACCAGGCATGCGAGATCGCGCGCGGCGAGATCGTGGCCCATTGGGATGACGACGACTGGTACGGACCCCAGCGGCTCACCCGCCAGGTCGACGCGATCCGCTCTGGCGAGGCCGACCTAACCGGGCTTCGCGACAGCCTGATGCTCGACTTGGCGAGCTGGCGCTTCTGGCGCTGCGAACCCCATCTGCATCGCCGCATCTTCTACATCGGCGATATCCACGGGGCCACGATGGTGTACCGGCGCAGGCTCTGGGAGGAAGCGAAGTTCCCCGACCAATCGCTGGCCGAAGACGCCATCTTCCTCGACCAGGCTCTGCGCGGCGGCGCCCGGCTGAAGGCGATCGACGCCGACGGGTTGTTCGTCTACATCCGCCACGGCGCCAATGCGTGGGAGATGGAGTGCGGGCTCTACGCCGGAACCGACGGTTGGGAGATTGTGCCGGAACCCGCGATGGAGACCAACGCACGCGCCTTCTATTCGGCACGCTCCGCGGCCGCCGGCAAGTGAAGCCCTGACCCATGGACGAGTGCTCATGGACGAAGTGATTCGCTTCCTGGAGAGTCGCGGGCAACTTCCGCTGGAAGGCTCGTCGTCGCCAGAGCAGCAGGACTACCTTCGGCGACTGGTCGTGGAGTCAGGCGCTCGGGTGGTTGGCGAGATCGGATTCAATGCCGGCTATTCCAGTTTGGCTTTCCTGACTGCCAGTCCGGACGTAAAGGTGGTGTCCTTCGACATCGGCTGCCACGAAGTCGTGGGTCATGCCAAGGAGTTCGTCGACGAACATTTCCCGGGTCGGCACGAACTCGTCCTCGGCGACTCCGCGCAGTCGGTCCCCGAATACCGAATTCAGCATCCTGCAACATCTTTCGACATCGTGTTCATCGACGGCGGACACGAATACGAGCAGGCGCGAGACGACCTGGTGAACATGAGAGCCTTGAGCCATCCCGGAACGAGCGTCGTCATTGACGATCTCACGCCCTGGTTCTGGTGGGGTGAGGGTCCGACAAGGGCTTGGGCCGAAGCGATTTCGCAAGGAATGATCGCCCCGGTCGAGATATTCAAGGACGGACAACTCGTGCACGACATCCTGCCCCCAGGAGAACGAAGCTGGGGGATGGGCCGTTACTGCTACGACTGATGCCGTGTCTACGGCACGTGTCTGGGGCACGTGTCTAGGGCATCAGTAACTGTGCATTGGTGACGAAGAACTTCTCGACCACCTCCGGGCCGAACCGCTCCAACCGCTGGGCGAACTGCGTGCTAGGGTCCTGACCGCCCTCGTAATGCGGGTAGTCGCTGCCGTACACCAACACGTCCTGCAGCCACGGGAACCGGTCGAAGTAGTCGTCGATCGGCTCCCAGACGAATCCGGATACCCGCACGTTGCGCTGGATGTACTCCTCGGGGGTGAGGGTAAGACCGCGAGTCAGACGCCGGAACTGCGACCCCACGTTGCGGAGGTTCTCGGCCATCGGGCCGACCCAGTGCGCACTCACCTCGATGCAGCCCAGCCGAAGCGTGGGGAAGCGTTCGAAGACACCGCCGAAAATCATTGCCGACAGGGTGGTTTGGGCGCCCAGATGCATAAGCGACCAGGTGCATGGATTGAGGATCCCCTCGGGGCTCTCGAGCACCCTGCCCACGCCATTGCTCTGCCCGTAGTCGGCCCACGCCGCCGACGCGAGAATTCCGTAGTCGCCACCGGGGTGAAACAGCACCGGCAGGTCGTGGCGAACGCACGCGTCCCACAACCGATCGGTATCGGGGTGTCCCGGTGAGGTACCGCCCGGCGGCGTGCCGTGCGGTATCGACACCGCGCGAATCCCATTGGCGGCAACTCGATCGATCTCGGCGATCGCCCGGTGGAGGTCGGTGGTGTCGATGAATGCCACCGGCCGCAACCGCGGGCTGATCTTCGCGGTCTCGATACACCAGTCGTTGTAACCGGTCAGCAGTGCGCGGCCGTGCTCCAGCAGTTCCTCGGGCGTCATGTTCACGTCGCCCATCATCTGAACGACGCCCTCCGGCGGGAGTTGGACGAACATGTAGCCGATGACGCCGGGACCACCCGCGAAGACGAACGTTTGGTCGACGCCGTAGGTGTCCATCACCTGGACGCGCCGCTTCATGTTGATCGCGCCGGGAGCCACCGCACCGACCGGCGGCCGGTTGGTTCCCCAGCCTTTTTCGATGAGCTCCTTGCTCACCGGACCCTCGTCTTCATAGACCGCGGCGGTGTAACTCTCCAGCCCGTCCGGGTCGTGTTGGTCCTCAAAGAATTTGGCGATGAATCTCGATGCCTCACCGAACTTTTCGACCCACATGTGGGTCGGCACATATTCGTGGTTGTCGGTGTCGATTATCCGACCGGAAACGGCGTCCAAGACGGTCATGTCAGCGGCTCCTCTGATCGACATGAGGTGTTATGCCTATCTTAGGCGGCCGGGCAGCCCTCACGATTGGCCTGATCAAGCGCCTGCGGTGCGCCGTCGATCGCTTTGTGCACCGTCTCCAGTACCTGCGGATCCCACGTGAGCGCGGTCTTCCACTCCAGCCCTGCGGCATTGGACACGAAGATGCTGTGGGTGTCGTCGAAGGTGTAGCAGCGGCGGTGCGGCAGCACTGGGTCGGTGATGTTCTTGGCGAGTGCGCTTTGCAATGCGACCAAACCGTCGTTGGGCCACACCGCGGGGTTGGCCGGCCCGGGCAACTGACCCGGCCCGGTGAACTTCTTGCCGCCGATCAGTACCACCGGGATCTTGTCCAGCACACCGGATTGGTACTCGTTCCAGCCGTTCTTGCCCATCAGGAAGGCTTGGTTGACCTCGCGCCCGGAACCGGACATCAGCCGCTGAACTTCGTCCTTCATGCCCTTCATCCCGGTCTCGCAGAGCTTGTCGCCGAGGCAATCGGTCAACGGAATGATGCCGTTGGCGAAGTCCGACAGGTAGGAGCCCTGCCATGGGGTGCCAATCGTGGTCAGTGAACGAATCAGTAACGGGGAGTTGGTACTTGTCAGCACCCGGATAGCTGACCGGGAGTATAGGCCGCCCATCGAATGGCCGACCAGGTCGACCTGGGTGATGCCTTTCTCGGAATGCAGGTAGTTCAGGAACCGCGCCAGGTGCTCACCGGCCAGATCGATGCTTCCAGTGGAGTCGACCGTCATGTTCTCCGGCAACGTCACCGGGCAGACTCCGAACGGGCCGAAGCCGGTCTGGTCGACCACCTGGCCGCGGCCGGCCATAGCCGGTGATGTGTAGACGTTGTATCCCTGCTTGAGTAGATACTCGCGGAGCGCGGTGTCCGTGTTTCCCGCCGCAAGGCCGGTGGCGCAGGCCTGGTCGGGCGTGGTGAACGGGCTCGTCGCGTCGCCACCCGACACGATGACCACGGCTTGTGAGGAGGGGTGCTTCTCGGGTTCCTCGGACTTGCTCCCGCAGCCGGCGAGCATCATCGTCGTCACTACCACCGAAGCGGCCAATCCCAGGATTCGTTGCACGATCAGGATGTTACGGGCGCACAAGCCGACGAAAAGCCCCATGACAGGATTGATCCACCATGAGCACCGTATTCTCCGGCGTCCAGCCGACCTCCGACTCTCTACACCTGGGCAACGCGCTGGGGGCGGTCAAACAGTGGATCGGTCTGCAGGATGACCACGACGCGTTCTTCTGTGTCGTCGACCTGCATGCAATCACGGTCCCGCAAGACCCGGCGGTCCTGCGCCGACGAACATTGATCACCGCAGCGCAGTACTTGGCGCTGGGCGTCGACCCCGAGCGTTCAACGATCTTCGTGCAAAGCCACGTGCCGGCCCACGCCGAGTTGGCTTGGGTCCTGGGCTGTTTCACCGGTTTCGGCCAGGCATCTCGAATGACACAGTTCAAGGACAAGTCGCAGAAGGAAGGTGCCGAGTCCGCGACAGTCGGCCTGTTCACCTACCCGGTGCTGATGGCCGCCGACGTATTGCTGTACGACACCAACCTGGTTCCGGTCGGTGAGGACCAGCGACAGCACTTGGAGTTGGCCCGCGATGTCGCTCAGCGAGTCAACGCCCGCTTCCCTAAAACCTTCGTCGTTCCCGACCCGATGATCGCGAAGGCGACGGCCAAGATCTTCGACCTGGCTGAGCCCACCTCGAAGATGAGTAAGTCGGCGGCCACGGAGGCCGGCCTGATCAACCTGCTCGACGATCCGAAGGCTTCGGCCAAGAAGATCCGGTCGGCGGTGACCGACAGCGAGCGTGAGATCCGCTTCGACGTCGAGGCCAAGCCCGGGGTGTCGAATCTGCTGTCCATCCAGTCTGCGGTGACGGGCGTCGACGTCGACACCCTCGTTACCGGGTACGCCGGCCGCGGTTACGGAGACCTCAAGACCGACACTGCGGACGCCGTCGTCGAATATGTCGGACCGATTAAGGCCCGAGTCGACGAACTGATCGCTGACCCGGGTGAGTTGCTGACCATCTTGACCGCTGGAGCCGAACGGGCCCGAGAGGTGTCCGCGAAGACGATCGGGCGGGTATACGAGCGGCTAGGGTTCTTGCCGACGATTCCGTGACCCGGGAGGCTGGCATGGCAGAACCGGCCAAGCCGGGCAGGTTGGACCGGTTGCGTGCCCGATATTCCTGGCTGGACCACGTCATCCGAGCCGGGGTGCGGTATGTCGACGCCAAGGGCGACTTCTACGCGGCCGGCATCACCTACTTCACGATCTTCGCGCTGTTTCCGCTACTCATGCTGGGCTTCGCGGCAGCAGGCACCATCCTGGCCAGCCGGCCGCATCTGCTGGCCGACATCGAGCAGCGGATCAGGACGACGGTGTCCGGCCAGCTCGGCCAGCAATTGGTCGAGTTGATGGACACGGCAATCGCCTCGCGCACCTCGGTCGGCATCATCGGCATAGCTACCGCCGCGTGGATAGGTCTGAGTTGGATGAACAACCTGCGCGAGGCGCTGAGCCAGATGTGGGAGCAGCGCGGCGAGAAGCAGGGGTACTTCCCCACGATGCTGTCGGACTTCTTTTCACTGATATCGGTGTTCGTTGCGATCGCACTCACTATCGCGCTGACCGCACTGGCCGACCCGGCGTTGATGGCCCGAGTGCTCGAATGGGCCGGGATCCATGATGCCGCATGGTGGGGTGTTGTTTTTCAGGTGGTATCGCGGGTGCTGTCTTTGTTGGTCTCCTGGCTGCTCTTCACCTGGATCATCGCCAGGTTGCCGCGCGAATCGGCGAGTCTGCGCAGCACCGTTCGGGCGGGTCTCATGGCCACAGTGGGTTTCGAGATCTTCAAACAAGCCGGTGCGATCTATCTGCGCGCGGTCGCCCACGGTCCGGCGGGAACAACCTTCGGCCCATTGTTCGGTCTGATGGTGTTCGCCTACATCACTGCCCGGTTACTGCTGTTCTCCACTGCGTGGGCCGCTACCGGTACTGCGCGCGCGGACGAAGCCGAGGCGGCTATCGGGCCTGCGGCCGGCGATTCAGCGAGCGGGCTCCCATGATCAGTCCAAGGACGATGAGACTGCCGATCAGCGCCACGCCGATCCGGACCGGCATGGCTTCCGCGGGCGGCAGCAGCGATGCTGCGTTGGCTGCTGCGTTGGCGGCATCGGGCTTTGGCGGCATCAACGCCGGGTCGGGGTCAATCAGGTTGCCGATCTTCGTCCCCGGCGGGGTGGCGTAGCCGTAGTCGAGTAGGTGCGCGGCCTGCTGCCACGGTGCAATCGGTTGGCGGGTGCCGTGCAGCAGCACCGCAACCAATCGGCGGCCGTCGCGGTTGGCGGCGCCGACGAACGTCTGCCCCGCGTCGTCGGTGTATCCGGTCTTTCCGCCGAGTGCGCCCGCGTAGTTGTACAGCAGCTGGTTGTCGTTCTCCAGTTGATAGCCAGGGTGGTCGGAGTCCTCGCCCGGTTTTGCCGGGTGGCCGGGGAAGTCGTAGGTACGGGTGCTGACGATGTTCGCGAAAGTCGGGTTCTGCCAGGCGTATCGGTAGAACAGGCCGATGTCATAGGCGGATGTGCTCATGCCCGGTCCGTCGAGGCCAGAGGGCGTCGCCACCCTGGTGTCGCGTCCGCCGAGCTTGCCCGCCAGCGCGTTGATCTTCTGTAAGGCCGGATCCATCCCACCGAGTTGGGCGGCCAGCGCATGGGCGGTGTCATTGCCAGAGTGCATCAGTAGTCCGTGCAGCAAGTCGTTGACCGTGTAGTGCCCGCCCTCGTCGACACCGACGCGAGTGCCCTCGGCGTTGGCGTCGTCCTGGGTGCCCTCGACCGTCCTGTTGAGGGGCAGTTCATTGATGGACTGCATCGCGACGAGGACTTTGATGATGCTGGCCGGGCGATGGCGACCGTGTGGATCCCGGGCGGCGATGACGTCGCCGGAGTCGAGATCGGCAACCAGCCACGCTTCAGCTGAAACATCGTCGGGGACCGGCGGGGTGCCGGCCGCGACGATCACGCCGCAACCGCTGAGTGCGTCACCGCCAACGGGTCTCCCGGGTACCGCTAGCGGCAGGGGAGGCTCCCCGGCGCTCGGCACTTCCGAGGAATCGACGGCAGGTGGCGTGGACACCCGATAGGGGCAGCTGTCCGGGGTGGGACCCGCATTTGGTTCGGCCGATGCGGTCGCCGGAGCGGCGGCAGCGCAGAGCGCAACCGCCATCACCGCGGCACTTCGCAACAGCATTCGTGAGGTCCCCATCGAGTCGCAGAATAGGGGATCAGGACGCCGAAAATCGGGAGCCGCGCTGTTACTGGTGTGACTGTTGTGGTTATTGATCCAAATTGAGACATGCCACCGCGGGTGCGCCGATACAGCCGAGCCAGAGCCGTCCGTCGTGTTCGACGAGTCCGGTGGCCAGCGCGAAACGGGGATCGGTGGTGCGTAGCTGAGCCCGAACGCGGCCGTCCGCGGGATCGATCGCGATCGCCCACACCACCGGACGTGGGTTGGGTAGCCAGCGATAGGGCAGTCGCCACAGCAGGCGACGCAGCAGCGGGGAACGTGGCGCCAGCCATTCTCCGATTGGGTTGCGGTCGCTCACCAACGCGACCCAAATCCGGCCGTCGGGTGCTAGCGAGATGTTGTCGGGATACCCGGGCAGGTTCTCGATCAGGGGTACAGGTTCACCGACTCCCGACTGCGTCAGGGGATACCTCGATATCCGGCACCCGGTGGTCTCCGCGACGATGAGCGCGGACTCATCAGCGGTCAGCGCTACACCGTTGGCGAAGCGCAGCCCGCTTGCCAGCGTGGTCACGGTGCCATCCACCTCCCGCCGGAACAGCGACCCGGTAGCCGAAGCTTCCAGGACAGCGCCCTTGTAGTACTCGTAGTGGAAGCGGCTTGTCGATTCAGTGAAATATATTGCGCCGTCTGATGATTCAATGACATTGCTGCAGAACGTGAGCGGACGTCCGTCGACCTCGGTGACCAAGGTCTCGATCTTTCCGGAGTCCGGATCCAGCCGCAAAAGTCCGCTGTGGCTGTCACAGATCAGCAGTTTCCCGCCTCGGGTGACGGCCAAGCCCAGCGGTCGGCCACCGGTCTTCGCGACGACCCGCGGTGCGCCGCCGGGTTCGATGCGAATGATCCGGCCGTCATCCACTCCCGTCCAAATCGCCCCAGCGGTGTCGACGACAACGTCCTCGGGCGCGTTGCCCGGCAGCTCAATGATCTGAAGCGCGCGGTGGGGGTCTGGCGGCGGTAGCGGTCTCGACGGCGGCGGTCGCCACCGCACCGGATCGATCGGTGGTTTGACGGTGGCTTTCCCGCTCGCCGTCACAACAGTCGGCTGGCCTCGCCCAGTACCCGGTTCAAGATGTCGTAGATCTCGTCGAACTCGGCCGGGCCGCTGATGAGCGGTGGCGCGAGCTGGACCACCGGGTCGCCACGGTCGTCGGCACGGCAGTACAGACCCGCCTCGAAAAGCGCCGGGGTCAGGAACCCGCGCAATAGGCGCTCCGACTCCTCGTCGTTGAAGGTCTCCCTGGTGTCCTTGTCCTTGACCAGTTCGATGCCGTAGAAGAACCCCTCACCCCGGACGTCGCCGACGATCGGGAGATCAAGCAGCTTCTCCAGGGTGGCCCGGAATATCGGGGCGTTGGTCTTGACGTGCTCGTTGAGGCCTTCGCGTTCAAAAATGTCGAGGTTGGCCAACCCCACCGCAGACGACACCGGGTGCCCGCCGAATGTGTACCCGTGGGAGAACGTGGTCTTCCCATCGCTGAACGGCTCGAACAGCCGGTCGGTGGCAATCATTGCGCCGATCGGCGAGTAGCCCGAAGTCATGCCTTTGGCGCAGGTGATGATGTCGGGAACGTAGCCGAAGTCGTCGCAGGCGAACATCGAGCCGATTCGCCCGAACGCGCAGATCACCTCATCGGAGACAAGCAGCACGTCGTACTCATCGCAGATCTCGCGAACCCGCTCGAAGTATCCGGGCGGCGGTGGGAAGCAACCGCCGGCGTTCTGCACTGGTTCGAGGAAGACGGCGGCAACAGTGTCGGGACCCTCGAACTCGATGGCTTCAGCGATCCGGTCGGCGCAGTACCGGCCGAATGCCTTGCTGTCGTTGCGGTAGATCTCAGGTGCCCGGTAAAAGTTGGTGTTGGGCGCCCGGAACCCGCCGGGTGTCAGCGGCTCGAAGGGCTTCTTGATGTCAGGCAGGCCGGTGATGGCCAGCGCGCCCTGCGGCGTGCCGTGGTAGGCGATCGCGCGTGAGACCACCTTGTACTTGCCCGGCTTCCCGGTCAGCTTGAAGTACTGCTTGGCCAGTTTCCATGCGCTCTCGACGGCCTCGCCGCCGCCGGTGGTGAAGAAGACCCGGTTGAGGTCGCCCGGCGCGTAGTTGGCAACGCGGTCAGCCAGTTCGATCGCGGGCGGGGTGGCATAGGACCACAGGGGGAAGAATTCGAGCGTCTCGGCCTGCTTGGCGGCGGCTTCCGCGAGTTCCTTCCGGCCATGGCCGACCTGGGTGACGAACAGACCGGACAGCCCGTCGAAGTACTTCTTGCCATGGCTGTCGTAGATGTACACACCTTCGCCGCGGGTGATGATCGGCGGCGTGATGCCGTTGCCGTGCCGGGAGAAATGACCCCACAGGTGTCGGTCGGCCTTCGCTGAGAGCTCGGCGGTCAGATCCTGTGTTGCTTTGGTTGTCATCGAGTTCCCCAATTGTATTGTTGTTTAACGAGTTTGAGATAGACGAGCGTTTCGGTGGAGATAACGCCGGGCACTGAACGGATTTCGGTGTTGAGTAATTCGAGCAGTTCGGCGTCGTCCTCGCAGACGACTTCGATGATGGCATCAAATGTGCCAGCGGTCAGCACTACGTAGTCGACGGCAGAGATTTGCGCGAGCTTGTCGGCGACCTTGGTCGTGTCGCCCTGACAGCGGATGCCGATCATGGCCTGACGGGAGAAACCCAGCTGCATCGGATCGGTCACCGCGACGATCTGCATAACCCCGGAATCGACCAGCCTCTGCACCCGTTGGCGTACCGCGGCCTCGGACAGTCCGACAGCCTTCCCGATCGCGGCATACGATTGCCGCCCGTCTTGTTGGAGCCTCTCGATGATGGCCTTGGACATGTCGTCCAGTGGCTCGCGCATGTCACGATTGTGCACGAAATCAGTTGCGAGAATCAATGCAGACAACAAAATTAGTCGGCTGTTCCGGTTCGCAACGTTGAAATAAGCAGGAACAATTACGGTTGCCGGATGACCACTTTCAGTAGTTGGATAGCCGGCGCACCGGTCGTCACCAGTGGAGCTCCACATCAGGTTGTCAATCCCGCCAACGGGAGTGTTGTCGCGGAAATGGGGCTGGCGACAGTCGCTGACGTCGACGCTGCGGTGGCGTCGGCCAGGGCTGCGTTTCGCGACTGGTCGACCGCTACTCCGCTGGAACGCTCGACCGTTCTGGCCAAGCTGGCCGAACTGGTCGAACTGCATGCCGAGGAACTCGTCGCCGAGGAGGTGAGCCAAACCGGGAAGCCGGTTCGGATGGCCACCGAATTCGACGTGCCCGGCAGCATCGACAACATCAGATTCTTTGCCGGCGCGGCACGCCACTTGGAAGGCAAAGCCACCGCCGAGTACTCCGGTGACCACACCTCATCCATCCGCCGCGAGGCGGTAGGCGTGGTTGCCACGATCGCGCCGTGGAACTATCCGCTGCAGATGGCGGTGTGGAAGGTCATCCCCGCGCTCGCGGCGGGCTGCGCGGTTGTGATCAAGCCCGCCGAGCTGACTCCGCTGACGACTTTGACGCTGGCCCGTCTGGCTACGGAAGCTGGGCTGCCGGACGGGGTATTCAACGTGGTGACCGGCCTGGGTCACGACGTCGGGAGCGCGTTGGCCGGTCACAAGGATGTCGACGTGGTGACGTTCACCGGATCCACGCCCGTCGGTCGTCGGGTGATGGCGACAGCTGCGGTACACGGTCATCGCACCCAACTTGAGTTGGGTGGTAAGGCGCCGTTCGTGGTGTTCGACGATGCCGACCTTGACGCCGCCATCAACGGCGCTGTCGCCGGGTCGCTGATCAATGGCGGACAAGACTGCACCGCAGCCACCCGGGCGATTGTTGCCCGAAACCTCTACGACGACTTCGTCGCCGGGGTGGGGGAGTTGATGAGCAAGTTCGTCGTCGGCGACCCGCATGATCCAGACACCGACATGGGGCCGCTGGTGTCGATGGTGCATCGGGACAAGGTCGCCGGGATGGTCAGTCGCGCGCCCGGCCAAGGCGGACGGATCGTCACCGGTGGACTCGCGCCCGACCTGCCTGGTTCCTACTATCGGCCGACCTTGGTGGCCGACGTCGCCGAGGACTCCGAGATCTATCGTGACGAAATCTTCGGTCCGGTACTGACTGTGCGTCCGCATGACGGCGATGACGACGCGCTGCGTCAGGCCAATGACACAGACTTCGGGCTGGCCGCCTCGGCGTGGACTCGCGACGTCTACCGGGCCCAGCGGGCGTCACGTGAGATCAACGCAGGCTGTGTGTGGATCAATGACCACATCCCAATCATCAGTGAGATGCCGCACGGCGGAGTGGGCGCGTCCGGCTTCGGCAAGGACATGTCCGACTACTCGTTCGAGGAGTATCTCAACATTAAGCATGTGATGAGCGATATCACCGGGGTTGCCGAAAAGGGCTGGCACAGGACGATATTCACCAAACGCGACTGAGGTACTCCGCCCGACTCATTCGTCGCGCGGGATCACGATCACCGGGCCGTCAATGCCGGAGAGGATGCGCGCGGCCGTTGATCCGAGGAACAGTCGCCGCGGCGTGCCTAGCCGGCTTGACCCGACAACCAGGATGTCTGAGTCGTTCCACCGGAGCTTGCGTATTGCCGACTCCAGCGTGATACCTGCCGCCACAATGGATTCGATATCGGGCGAATCGGGCAGTGCGCGGGCGGCCGACTTCATGTTCGCTTCGGCAGATTCGATCTGGATCTGACGCAGGTCGCTGTAGTAGTCCGCGTCATAGAGACTGTCGCCGGACACCAGCGAGATCATCCGAATGGGCAATTTGGCGGCACTGGCCAATGTGAACGCGAACGGCAGCGGATTGTCTTCGCCTGGGTTGTTGGGCACGGCGGCGGTGACCGAAGTCAGGATGGTGGGTGGGTCATCGGCATAGCCGGCAGGCGCCAACGCTACTGGTACGTGCGAGCTGTGCAGCAGCGCGGTCGCCACTGGCCCGATGCCGTGCCGACCGAAAAACCCATCGCGGGCGCCGCCGATGACGATCGCGTCAGTGTCCTTCTCCTCGGCGAACTTCAGCAACGATCCGGTGGTATCGCCGATCAACACCGTCGAGTTCACCGTTGCCCCGGAGCGGGCGATCTTCTTGACCGCCCTGGCAATCCACTCCTCGCCCCGCTCGACCAGGAACTGCTGATACTGGGCGCGTCCCGGATGGCCGTCTGGCAGTTCTTCCCGCACCACCAGCACTACATCCACCGTGGCGTCGAAAGTCTTGGCTAGAGCCGTCGCCAATGCGACACCGTCTTCGCCGGTTGGCGTTGCCAGGTACCCGACTGTCAAATGCATTGTGATACCTGTACTTTCGGTGACGGTTGAAGTCCGGGCTAGAAGACGTCCGGCACCTTGGTCTCGGTTGTGGCGTTGAGGGTTTCACCGCGGAAGAATCGCTTTGTTCCGAATGCGAAGCACGCCAGCATCAGTGGGACGCCCAATGCCAACATCCCGACACCGATGACGAAGACGCCGCCAATCGAGCCGAATGCGGTGTAGCCGTAGTCCGGATTCAGCATGTCGATGGCGCTCTTGATGAACGCCCATGCCATGAAGATGCCGCCGAGCAGTGGGAACAATCCGCGGATGAAGAAATGTCGCGCCGAGGTGAACAGGGTGCGGCGGAAATACCAGGGGCACGAGAACGCTGTGATGCCGTAGTAGAAGGCGACTGCCAATCCCAGCGAGGAGATCGAATCGGCCAGCGCGTTCGATGAGACGAATGTGAGCACGGCGTAGAACCCGAGTGCTGTTATGCCCATCACGATGGTGCCGAATGCGGGGGTCATGTAGCGCGGATGCACGTTGGCGAAGCGCTTCGGGATGGCCTCGTACACCGCCATCGACAAGGTGCCGCGGGCGGTCGGCAAGATGGTGCTCTGCGTTGAGGAGAGCGCCGAGATCGAGACCGTCAGCAGTAATAGCGACGCGACGATGCTGCCAGCCACTGGCTTGCCCAGAATGGTCAGAACGTCGTCGACGTTGTCCGGGTTGTTCAAGCCGATACCGTCGTCACCGAATCCGGCGAAGGACTGCACCGCGTAGGTGACCAGCACGTAGGTGAACAGCAAGATCCCGGTGGTTACCAGGGCGGCGATGCCGGGGGTGCGGGTGGAGTCCTTGGTCTCCTCACCGACGGCCAGGCAGGCATCCCAGCCCCAGTAGATGAAGATGCACAGGATCAGCGCTGCCGCGATCTGCGACTGGCTCAGTCCGGAGGGCCACAGCCAGGACCACTGCGGTGTGATCGCCTGCGGGCCGGCGTTCCCGGCGAACACGCGAACCAGTGCGATGATGCTGACGGCGATCAGCATCACGAATTGAAGAGCCATCAGCGTGTTCAGGAACCGCTCCGACACCACGATGCCTCGGGCACTGATCAGGGTCATCAGAATGATGAAGACTGATCCGAGTGTCGTTTGGAAGGCGATGTTCTCGGAGAGATGCTCAAGACCGAGGAATTTCAGTAAGTAGACCGCCGCAATCTGCGCGACGTTGGCCAACACGATGATGGCGGTGACCGCGAGCCCCCACCCGCCGATCCACCCGACCCAGGGCCCGAAAGCCTTGGTGCCCCAGGTGAACGTCGTCCCGCAGTCCGGTGTGTCGGCAGAGAGCTCCTTGTAGGCGAAGGCCACCAAGAGCATTGGGATGAAAGCCAAGACGAACATGGCGGGGGCCTTCTCGCCCACACCGGCCACCACTAGGCCTAGCGTCGCGGCCAGGCTGTAGGCCGGCGCAACCGCCGACAGACCGATGACGACGTTGCCTACTAAGCCGATCGCGTTGGCTTGCAGACCCTTTTCGGTGGTAGCTGGGTGCGGGTGCTCCGAGACGGTCATGCGCAGGAATATACGTTCACCGGGCAGTTCAAGCAGGACTTCTGCTGAGGTTGGTTGCCCAGTGTTAACTCGCGAACTTAACGCGCGAACATCAGCGCGCGCTTGACCTCTTGGATCGCCTTCGTGACCTCAATGCCACGGGGGCAGGACTCTGTGCAGTTGAAGGTGGTGCGGCAACGCCACACCCCATCGACTTCGTTGAGGATGTCGAGCCGATCAGCGGCCGCTTCGTCACGGCTGTCGAAGATGAATCGGTGGGCGTTGACGATCGCCGCCGGGCCGAAGTACGTGCCCTCGGTCCAGAACACCGGACAGCTGGTGGTGCAGCATGCGCACAGGATGCACTTGGTGGTGTCGTCGTAGCGGGCCCGGTCGGTCTGACTCTGGATGCGCTCGCGGGTCGGTGGGTTGCCGGTTGTGATCAGGTACGGCTTGATGGCCCGGTAGGCGTCGAAGAACGGCTCCATGTTGACCACCAAGTCCTTCTCCACGGACAGACCGCGGATCGGTTCGATGGTGACGGTCAGCGGCTTGTTCTTGTCCTTCGGCAGCAGGTCGCGCATCAATACCTTGCAGGCCAAGCGGTTGACACCGTTGATGCGCATCGCATCCGAGCCGCACACGCCGTGTGCGCACGACCGGCGGAATGTCAGTGTGCCGTCGAGATAGCTCTTGACGTAGATCAGGAGGTTGAGCATCCGGTCGCTCGGCAGGCAGGGTACCCGGAAGCTCTGAAATCCGCCCGAATCATCATGGGCGTCAGGGCTTTCCGGGTTGTAGCGAGCGATTTTGAGTGTCACCATGATCGCGCCCTCGGGCACTGGTGGCAGCGGCGGATCTCCGGCTTCGACGTTCTCCACGACAGCGGTCATCAGTACTTACGCTCTTTCGGTTCGTAGCGGGTTTGTACGACGGGCTTGTAGTCCAGCCGGATGTCACTGAGGAGGTCTGTGCCTTCTTTGAACGCCATCGTGTGGCGCATGTAGTTGACGTCGTCGCGGTTGGGGTAGTCCTCGCGGGCGTGTCCGCCGCGGGACTCCTTGCGATTCAGTGCGCCGACGACGGTGACTTCGGCGAGTTCCAGCAGGAAGCCGAGCTCGATCGCCTCCAGTAGGTCGCTGTTGTAGCGCTTCCCTTTATCGTGCACGGAGATTCGTGAGTACCGTTCCTTCAGGGCGTGGATGTCGGTGAGCGCCTGCTTCAGTGTCTCTTCGGTGCGGAACACCGCAGCGTTGTTATCCATCGACTGCTGCAGTTCGGTGCGGATATCGGCAACGCGTTCGTTTCCGTGTTCGCTGAGGATGGCCGCCACCCAATCGACAACCATGCTGGCCGGTTCGGGCGGCATCGGGACGAAGTCGTGGCTCATCGCGTAGTTGGCGGCTGAAATACCCGCGCGACGGCCGAATACGTTGATGTCCAATAGCGAGTTGGTGCCCAGCCGGTTGGCGCCGTGCACCGATACGCAGGCACATTCGCCTGCTGCGTAAAGCCCGGGCACCGTCGTGGTGTTGTTGCGCAGCACCTGGCCGGCGATGGTGGTCGGAATACCGCCCATCACGTAGTGGCAGGTGGGGTAGACCGGCACCAACTCCTTGACCGGATCGACGCCCAGGTAGGTGCGGGCGAATTCGGTGATGTCGGGGAGCTTGGCCTCCAGAACGTCCGCGCCCAGATGTCGCACATCGATGTAGACGTAGTCCTTGTGTGGCCCGGCGCCGCGACCCTCGAGAACCTCGAGGACCATCGAGCGGGCGACGATATCGCGGGGTGCCAGGTCGACGATGGTCGGCGCGTAGCGCTCCATGAACCGCTCACCCTCGCCGTTGAGGAGGCGCCCCCCCTCTCCGCGCACAGCCTCGGAGATGAGGATGCCGAGACCCGCCAAACCTGTCGGATGGAACTGGTGAAATTCCATGTCCTCCAAGGGAAGTCCCTTGCGGAAGATGATGCCCAGTCCATCGCCGGTGAGCGTGTGGGCGTTGGAGGTGGTCTTGTACATCCGGCCGGAGCCACCGGTGGCGAACACGACGGACTTGGCGTGGAAGATGTGGATATCGCCCGTCGCCAATTCGTAGGCGATGACTCCTGTGGCTACCGGCCCACTCGGGGTTTCGGTGAGCGCGACGTCCAGCGCATAGAACTCGTTGAAGAACTCGACATCGTGCTTCACGCAGTTTTGATAGAGGGTCTGCAGGATCATGTGGCCGGTGCGGTCCGCGGCGTAGCAGGCTCGTCGTACCGGCGCCTTGCCGTGATCACGGGTGTGACCGCCGAACCGGCGCTGATCGATTCTGCCCTCGGGGGTGCGGTTGAACGGCATCCCCATCTTCTCCAGGTCGAGCACCGCGTCGATGGCTTCCTTGCACATGATCTCGACAGCGTCCTGGTCGGCGAGGTAGTCGCCGCCCTTGACGGTGTCGAAGGTGTGCCACTCCCAGTTGTCCTCTTCGACATTCGCCAGCGCGGCGCACATGCCGCCCTGGGCGGCCCCGGTGTGGCTGCGCGTCGGATACAACTTGGTCAGGACTGCGGTTCGTACCCGGGGTCCGGCCTCGACGGCGGCGCGCATTCCGGCGCCACCCGCGCCGACGATGACGACGTCGTAGCGATGTTCCTGGATCATCCGTTCCCCTCGGAAATTTTGGGCATCTGATTTATGAGTTGATATTCGCGTCGAAGGTGACCAGCACGTAGCTGCCCAGCACCAAGGTGAACCCAACCGCCAGCAGCAGCACAGAGTTGAGCCAGAACTTGGTGGTGTTCTTGCGGGCGTAGTCGCCGATGATCGTGCGCATGCCGTTGGCGCCGTGCACCACGGCCAGCCAAAGCAGCGCCATGTCCCAGATCTGCCAGAACGGCGATGCCCAGCGCTGGGCGACGTAGTTGAAGTCGATGCGGTACACGCCGCCGTCCCAGATCAGCCCGATGAACAGATGGCCGATCGCGAGTACGACCAGTGCAACCCCGGAGAAGCGCATGAACAGCCAGGCGTACTTCTCGAAATACGGGATGCCCCGTGGACGACGAGGCGCGCGGGGATGGTCAAGGCTGGCCGGACGGTCGAATTCCTTCTCCAGCACTGGCGCGGTTCGGTCCTCACGGTGGTGCGGCGACCACAGCCCGTCTGCGGGTCCGCCCGCGCTCGATGGCCCGGTCACAGGAAGCGCTCCGCCATGTGCGTGCCCAATACCACCAATGCCGGGACCATGACCAGCAGCCAGATCGAGGCGACGGCCCAGAGCATCTGCCGTTGGTAACGCGGGCCTTGGCGCCAGAAGTCGATCAGGATGACCCGGACGCCGTTGAGTGCGTGGTAGAGCACCGCGGCCACCAACCCCATCTCCATCAAGCCGACAATCGGCGTCTTGTAGGTACCGACTACTTCGTTGTAGGCCTGCGGGCTGACCCGGACCAGAGCGGTGTCGAGCACGTGGACGAGGAGGAAGAAGAAGATCGCGGCGCCGGTGATGCGGTGCAGCACCCACGACCACATGCCCGGGTCACCCCGGTAGAGGGTTCGTCTACTCATTCAAGGCCTCCTGCGCCGTCGGGGGGCTTGCCGTCGGTGGGCATTCGGGTGGACTCTAACCCGTTTGCGTTGTCTGGATGATTACGTTGCCGGACGTGGGTCGGCAGAAGGCAGAATGTATTTCTGATGGCTACCCCTCCTGCACCCACCGCGCCCGCCACACCACCGACGTTCGAACAGATCCAGCAGGCACCCAAAGCCCTCCTGCACGATCACCTCGACGGTGGACTGCGCCCCGCGACCATGATCGACCTCGCCTCGCAGGTGGGATACGACAGGCTGCCAGAGACGGACGCGGTGGCGCTTACCAGCTGGATTCGCACTGCTGCGCACAGCGGTTCGCTGGTGCGCTACCTGGAACCGTTTGCCCACACCGTCGCGGTCATGCAGACCCCCGAGGCGCTGCACCGGGTGGCCGTTGAATGTGTGGAGGACCTCGCCTGGGACAACGTCGTCTACGCCGAGATCCGGTTCGCCCCGGAGCAGCACCTCGATGGCGGACTGTCGCTGGATGACGTCGTTGACGCGGTGCTCTCGGGATTCGCCGACGGTGAGAGGTCGGCGGCAGAGAAAGGCCGGGTCATCACCGTGCGCTGCCTGGTCACAGCGATGCGCCATGCCGCACGGTCACGCGAGATCGCCGAGTTGGCGATCCGGTTCCGCGACAAGGGTGTTGTGGGTTTCGACATTGCGGGCGCTGAGGCCGGCTATCCGCCAACTCGCCATCTCGATGCCTTCGAGTACATGCGAAGTCAGAATGCGCGCTTCACGATTCATGCGGGCGAAGCCTTCGGATTGCCGTCAATTCAAGAGGCCCTGGCATGGTGTGGCGCAGATCGGCTGGGCCACGGTGTTCGCATCGTCGACGACATCGACGTCCTGCCGGACGGCACAGCCAGACTGGGCCGGCTCGCCGCGATAGTGCGGGATAACCGGGTTCCGCTGGAGATGTGCCCGAGCTCCAACGTGCAGACGGGCGCGGCGGACAGCATCGCGGACCACCCATTCGATCTGTTGGCGCGATTGCGGTTCCGGGTCACCGTCAATACCGATAACCGGTTAATCAGTGACACCACTATGAGCCAGGAGATGTTGCGGCTTGTCGAGGCGTTCGGCTACGGCTGGAGCGACCTCGCGCGGTTCACCATCAATGCGATGAAGTCGGCGTTCCTGCATTTCGACGAACGGTTGGCCATCATCGATGAAGTGATCAAGCCCCGCTATGCGGTGCTGATCGGGTAGGTCCGCCTATTCACGGCCCCGCCTATTCGTGGCCCCCGCTATTCATGGCCCCGCCTATTCATGGCCCCGCCTATTCATGACGTAGCCGGGACTCCACGAACCGCTCGAGTTCTTCCCAGCCCCGCACTGCCGCGGCATACGGTGCCCCGGGGCGCTTCGTGAAGTCTGGGTCGAGCACGTGGTTGACCAGTTTGCCCAGGGCCTCTTCGCTTCCCAGCAGCTTCTCCACCGTGTCGTCGCCCGCGTAGAGCCCAACATCGCGGACAAATTCCACCGCCAGCGCCAGCTGGTCGCGATCCACGCCGTCCGGCCCCTCGGCGATGTCGTCGGCCAGGCCCCTGAGCACGTAGACGTTGTCCTCGCTGACGAGGGCCCGCAACGACCCATCCGTCGCGGCGGTATGGATGTCGTCGTAGGTGCTGAGATCCGACAGATCGTGATCGTGCTCATCGGCGAGGTAACGCACCATCGCCCGCCCGGAGGGGAACACGCTGATCCGGCCGTTGCGACCGAGGAAGATGGGCCGCTCATCGAAGTAGCACCGCAGCGTGTATTGGGTTTCCGGGCCGATCATGATCCGCACCGGATCGATGCCGACATGTGCCCAGAAATCCTCGTGACTGCCCGGGACCGCGATGGTCGTTGCGAGCTCGTCATCCGAGTCTTCGTCGGTGTCGTCGCCGCTCTCAGTCTCGCCGTCGTCATCGTCGGAATCGGCAACGGTGGGTTCCGGCTCGGGTTCGTACGGCTCGTCAAGTTCCTTGGCGGCCAGTTGAGAGGCCTGCGCGTCGACCTCCGGAACGGTGATGGTGCCATCTATTGCCGCAATCACGGATTCCCAGTTCCGGTCGATGATCGCGCCCAGCGCGGTCCAGCGCTTTCGGCCGGATCGTCCGGTGAAATGATCGATGCCGCCGGCCAGTAAACCCAGACTGGGGTTGCCGTTGAAGAACCGCCTCACGTCGGGCAATTCGCACGCCGCTCCAAAGGACGAAACGAGGGACAGCGCCTCGGCGAGGGTTTTGATCGAGTCTTTGGTGGGCTTCTCCGCGAGCAGTTCCGGAACTCCGACCAGGTCGATCTCGTGGTCTTCGTCGGGCTTCAGCTGATGCGCGTTTGCTTTGGTCAGGCTCTCCCACTCCGGATGATCACCCAGATCGTGGTCGGTGTTGTTGCGGACGAATGCGGCCAGATCAGCGACGGACTCGAATGCGAATAATTCGAAATCTCGGCCGAGGAACGCCTCCCACTCCTCGTTGTTGTCTGCGCGCCAAAATGGTGCCCACATTGTGAACAGGTCACCAGCGGTGACACTCAGACGGATCGGGATGAGCTCAGTAGCCATGGCCGACAGAATAACGACGAAACTTGAGACACAGCCCGAGGCCCTAGCGCTGATGGCTGCACCTACAGTCTGTGGCTATGGATGTGTCTGTTGTCAGCCACCCGTTGGTGGCCGCCCGGTTGACCACACTGCGTGATGCCAGCACCGACAATTCGGCCTTCCGGTCCGCGCTGCGCGACCTCACCCACATGCTGGTCTACGAGGCGACCCGGTCGGCGACTTGCGAAGAGATCAGGGTGCGCACACCGCTGACTGACACGGCCGGATATCGGCTGGCCAAGCCGCCGCTGTTGGTTCCGGTTCTACGCGCCGGCCTCGGCATGGTGGACCAAGCGCATGCGCTCATCCCCGAAGCCCAAGTGGGGTTTGTCGGCGTCGCGCGTGACGAGAGCACGCACCAGCCCACGCCGTATCTCGAATCGCTGCCAGCCGACCTGAGCACCCAGCCGGTGATGGTCCTCGACCCGATGCTCGCAACCGGTGGCTCGATGGCTTACACGATCGGTCTGCTGCACAAACGGGGCGCGGTCGACATAACAGTGGTCTGTGTGGTGTGCGCGCCGGAAGGCGTTGCTGCACTGGAGAAAGCGGCTCCAGAAGCTCGACTCTTCACGGCTGCGATTGATGGCGGACTCAATGACGCCGCCTACATCGTTCCGGGTCTCGGAGACGCCGGCGACCGGCAGTTCGGACCTCGCTGACCCCTCAGGTCAGAGACGCGCCAGCACCGCCGCCAGCAGGGAGCCGATCGCGGTCTCAGAACGCTGCCCGGCGGCCAGTACTTCGTCATGGCTCAGCGGCTCACCGGTCATTCCGGCAGCCATGTTCGTCACCAGCGACACTGCGAGGACTTCGGCTCCGAGTGCACGCGCGGCGATCGTCTCGTGCACCGTCGACATGCCGACCAGATCCGCCCCGAGTGTGCGCAACATCCGGATCTCAGCGGGAGTCTCGTACTGCGGGCCGGGCAGGCCCGCGTAGACACCTTCGGACAGAGCGGGCTGAACCTGCTTGGCCAGCGCTCGCAGGCGCGGGGAATAGGCGTCGACGAGATCAACGAACTGCGGGCCGACCAACGGCGACCGCCCTGTCAGGTTCAGGTGGTCGCTGATCAACACTGGCTGCCCGACGTGATAGTCGGATCGCAAGCCTCCGGCTGCGTTGGTGAGCACCACGACTTCGGCGCCGGCCGCACAAGCGGTTCGTACCGGGTGGACGACTGTCGCCGGATCGTGTCCCTCGTAGCTGTGGATCCGACCCAGCAGCACCAGCGCGCGATGCGATCCGATCGGCACCGACAGCACTCTTGCGCCATGGCCCAGGGCGGTCGGCGGGGTGAAGCCGGGAAGTTCGGCCATCGACACGACGGCGGTGGGCTCACCCAGCGCTTCGGCCGCATGAGCCCAACCGGACCCGAGAACCACTGCAACGTCATGCCGGGGGATGCCGCTGCGTTCAGCGATGATCGCCGCAGCCTGTTCAGCCCGTTCGGCTTCTGGACCCACAGGCAGGCAGCCTAGTCGGAGACCGGTGAGCGAGCCTGCCCTAGATGCAATACTGCCAAGATGCCAACCGCCGCCGCGCTGAGCCGTGTCGAAGACGTGATCGCCGCGCGGCGTGGCGATCTCGTCGCGCTCTCGCACGCGATCCACGCGGAACCGGAGCTGGCATTCGACGAGCACCGCAGTTGCGCCAAGACCCAGGCACTGGTGGCCGAGCGTGGATTCGAGATCACCGCGGCCTCCGGCGGATTGCCGACAGCGTTTCGTGCCGACTACGGTTCTGGCCCGTTGGTCATCGGGATCTGTGCCGAATATGACGCTCTGCCGGAAATCGGACATGCCTGCGGGCACAACATTATTGCTGCCTCGGCTGTTGGAACGGCGCTCGCTTTGGCAGAAGTGGCCGACGAACTCGGTTTGACCGTATCGTTGATCGGCACTCCAGCCGAGGAATCCGGCGGTGGCAAAGCATTGTTGATCGAGGCTGGCGTCTTCAACGATGTCAGCGCCGCGGTGATGTTGCATCCAGGGCCGATCGATATCGCCGCTGCCCGATCATTGGCGGTGTCCGAAGTGACTGTGACCTATCGCGGGCGTGGATCCCATGCTGCCATCGCGCCCCACCACGGCATCAATGCGGCCGATGCCGTGACCGTTACCCAGGTCGCGATCGGCCTGTTACGCCAGCAGCTGGCACCGGGCCAACTCGTCCACGGCATCGTCACCGACGGCGGTTCGGCTACCAACGTCATCCCGGAGCGGGCAGCGATGCAGTACACGATGCGTGCCACGAATCGGGAGTCGCTGCGCGCGCTGGAAGCCAGGATGGCGGGTTGCTTTTCGGCGGGTGCGGTGGCAACAGGTTGCGACCACGATGTCGCGACGGCCGGCCCCGCCTATCTCGAATTGGCACCAGATCCTTGGTTGGCCGAGGTATTCCGCGATGAGATGATCAGAATGGGCCGGGTGCCCATATCTGTTGAGCTCGAAGCCGCCACGCCACTGGGTAGCACTGACATGGGCAACGTCACGCAGCTCGTGCCCGGCATTCACCCGGTGGTCGCCATCGATTCCGGTAACTTCCCGCTTCACACACCCGGCTTTGCCGCCGCCGCAGCGGGGCCTAGTGCTGACCAGGCGATCATTGATGGCGCAATCATGTTGGCCCGCACAGTAGTTCGATTGGCAGCTCGCTGATGAACCTTGCCGACACCACCGAATCCTGGCTCGCCGCCCGTTATGACGATCTCATCGCCTGGCGCCGCCATATCCACCGCCATCCCGAGCTGGGCCGTCAGGAATTCGCCACCACGCAATTCGTGGCGGACCGCCTAGTCGAGGCCGGGCTCAATCCCAAGGTGCTGCCCGGTGGGACTGGTGTGGTCTGCGACTTCGGTCCCGACTATGGGCCGCGCGTAGCGCTGCGCGCTGATATGGATGCGCTACCGATGAGCGACTTGTCCGGAACGCTCTACACATCAACCGTGCCGGGGGTGGCCCACGCCTGTGGTCATGACGCGCACACCTCAATATTGCTCGGCGCAGCGATGGCGCTGGCCTCGGCGCCTGAACTCCCAGTCGGCGTGCGGCTGATCTTCCAGGCTGCCGAGGAAATAATGCCCGGCGGCGCCATCGACGCCATAGCCGCGGGCGCCTTGAGCGGAGTATCTCGGATCTTCGCATTGCATTGCGATCCGCGACTGGAGGTTGGTCGCGTCGCAATCACCCCCGGCCCGATCACGTCTGCCGCCGATGCACTCGACATCACCCTCTACTCGCCGGGTGGTCACACCTCTCGTCCGCACCTGACCTCCGATCTGGTGTACGGCCTCGGAACGCTGATCAGCGGACTGCCGGGCGTGCTGTCGCGGCGAGTCGACCCACGGCACGCCACCGTGATGGTGTGGGGTGCGGTCAACGCCGGGGTCGCCGCGAATGCGATCCCGCAGATCGGCACACTGGCCGGTACGGTCCGGACGGCCAGCCGCGACACCTGGGTCATCTTGGAAGGTCTTGTCCGCGAGATTGTTTCGGGCCTCCTAGTGCCGCTCGGCATCGAGCATTCGTTGGTCTATCGCCGGGGCGTGCCACCTGTGGTGAATGAGGAAAGCTCGACGCAGATCATGACCCACGCGATCGAGGCAGTCGGGCCAAACGTGCTGGCCGACACTCGTCAGTCCGGCGGCGGGGAGGATTTCTCCTGGTATCTGGAAGAGGTCCCGGGCGCTATGGCGCGACTCGGGGTATGGGATGGATTCGGCTCGCAGCTCGATCTGCACCAGCCGACATTCGACATCGACGAGCGTGCGTTAGGTATCGGGGTCCGAGTCTTGTCGAACATCATTGAGCAGGCCCCCCTGCTGTCCTGAGGGCTCTAGGCGGATGTTCCCGGCCCGATATTGCGGGCCGGACGGGTCTGGATGTCGAGGACGTACTCGCTGGGCGCGCCGGCGGTCTCGGCAGCCTCGGCCATCACACCTAGATATCGGGCAGACGGTAGACCGCCTTCCCAGGCATCCAATACATACAGCCAGGCCAGCACAGGGTCGGTTGTGGTATCCGAGGATTCACGATCAATCCGACAGCGGATCTTCTTGTGAATACCGAGTTCCGAACCTTCCCATCGATCCAGATTCGTCTCGTCTGCAGCCGTCATGTCGTACAGCACGACGAACACTTTGGAGTCCGGGTCCTCGACGACTGTCGCGAGCGCGCCCTCCCAGCCGATGTCCTCGCCGGCGAAGGTCAATCGCCAGCCGTTCAACCAGCCCGTGCCCGCCATTGGGGAATGCGGTGCACGCTGCAACATCTGCTCAGGATGCATATTGGATCCGTAAGCGGCGTAGAGCGGCACGGGAAGAGCCTAAATGGGTGATTAGATATGCGCGTGACAACGCGGATCGTAATCATCGGAGGCGGACCGGCCGGCTACGAGGCCGCACTGGTCGCGGCGACAAGCGGTAGAGGCGTTGCCGAGGTCACGGTGGTGGACTCCGATGGCATCGGTGGCGGCTGCGTGCTGTTCGACTGCGTGCCATCGAAGGCCTTCATTGCCTCTACCGGCGTGCGCACTGAGCTGCGCCGGGCGTCCGGTCTGGGCTTCGACATCAGCATCGACGACGCCAAGATCTCGCTGTCGCAGATCAACAATCGCGCCAAGACCCTGGCGCGATCGCAATCCGCCGATATCGGCGCGCAATTGCTCCGCGAAAAAGTCAACGTCGTGCCCGGGCGTGGCGAGTTGATCGACACGGTGCCCGGCATGGCCCACCACCGGGTGCGGGTCACCACACTCGACGGCAAGGTCGGGGTCCTGAAGGCCGACGTGGTACTGATCGCCACTGGCGCCAGCCCGAGAGTCTTGCCGAATGCGGTACCGGACGGCGAGCGGATTCTGACGTGGCGGCAGATCTACGAGCTGACCGAACTCCCGGAGCATCTCATCATCGTCGGCTCGGGTGTCACCGGCGCGGAGTTCTGCAACGCCTACACCGAACTCGGTGTGACCGTCACGGTGGTGGCCAGCCGCGACCAGATCCTTCCGCATGAGGACCGCGATGCTGCCGCCGTCCTGGAAGAGGTTTTCGCCGAGCGCGGTGTGACGCTGGTCAAGAACGCCCGGGCAGATTCGGTAACACGCACCGACACAGGTGTGCGGGTGGCTTTGGCCGGCGGCCGGGTCGTTGACGGCAGCCACGCGTTGATGACGGTCGGTTCGGTGCCCAACACCAGTGGCCTGGGCTTGGAGCGCGTCGGCGTCGAGCTCGGACCCGGGAACTACATCCCGGTAGATCGCGTGTCGCGAACCGCTGCGGCTGGGATCTACGCTGCAGGTGATTGCACTGGCCTCTTGCCGCTGGCATCGGTAGCTGCCATGCAGGGTCGGATCGCGATGTACCACGCGCTCGGTGAGGGGGTGTCGCCGATCCGGCTGCGCACGGTGGCGTCGGCGACCTTCACCCGCCCGGAGATCGCTGCGGTCGGGGTGCCGCAGACGGCAATCGATGACGGCACGGTCCCCGCGCGCACGCTGACGCTTCCGCTGACCACCAATGCCAGGGCCAAGATGTCGCTGCTGCGCCGCGGGTTCGTCAAGATCTTCTGCCGGCCGGCCACCGGTGTAGTCATCGGTGGGGTGGTGGTCGCGCCAATCGCGTCGGAGCTGATCCTGCCCATCGCGCTCGCGGTGCAGAATCGCATCTCGGTGACCGACCTGGCGCAGACGCTGTCGGTGTATCCATCGTTGTCCGGTTCGATTGTCGAGGCAGCGCGCCGACTCATGACACACGACGATCTCGACTAGCCTGACGAACACCGACGAGTAACCCAGGAGTTGTGGTGGTAGATCTCGGACCTGCTCAACGTGCGGTGGCGTGGGAGCGGCTAGGCAGTGAACAATTCGACGTCGTTGTGATTGGTGGGGGCGTAGTCGGCGCCGGTTCTGCGCTGGACGCCGCCACTCGCGGCCTCAACGTGGCGCTGGTGGAGGCTCGTGACTTTGCATCTGGAACGTCGAGCCGCAGTTCGAAGATGTTCCACGGCGGCCTGCGTTACCTCGAGCAGTTGGAGTTCGGCTTGGTGCGCGAAGCGCTGCACGAGCGCGAGCTGTCCTTGAGCACATTGGCGCCGCACCTGGTCAAGCCATTGCCGTTCCTCTTCCCGCTGACCAAGCGAGTGTGGGAGCGGCCTTATATGGCCGCCGGCATGCTCCTCTACGACCAGTTGGGCGGCGCGAAATCCGTTCCGGCGCAGAAGCATCTGACGAAATCCGGGGCATTGAGATTGGCGCCCGGATTGAGGCGCAGTTCGTTGGTCGGTGGGATCCGCTATTACGACACCGTGGTCGACGATGCCCGGCACACCATGACGGTTGCCCGGACTGCAGCACATTACGGCGCGGTGGTGCGCACCTCGACGCAGGTCGTGGCGCTCCTTCGGGAGGGCGACCGCGTGATCGGGGTGCGGGTCCGTGATTCGGAGGATGGCTCGGTCACCGAGGTGCGCGGGCATGTCGTCATCAACGCCACCGGCGTGTGGACCGACGAGATTCAGGCATTGTCCAAGCAACGGGGACGATTCCGGGTTCGCGCGTCCAAAGGTGTGCACATTGTCGTTCCCCGCGATCGCATCGTCAGTGAGGTCGCGATCATTCTGCGTACCGAGAAGTCGGTGTTGTTCGTAATCCCTTGGGGCACACACTGGATCATCGGAACGACAGATACCGATTGGAATCTGGACCTCGCACACCCGGCGGCAACGAAGGCCGACATCGACTACATCCTCGACCACGTCAACATGGCGCTGGCTACGCCGCTGACGCACGACGACATCGACGGCGTGTACGCCGGCCTTCGTCCCCTGCTGGCCGGTGAGAGCGAGGAGACATCGAAACTCTCCCGTGAGCACGCTGTGGCCAGCCCGGCTCCCGGTCTGGTCGCGATCGCCGGGGGCAAATACACCACGTATCGGGTGATGGCTGCCGATGCTGTCGACGCGGCTGCTGAGTTCATCCCGGCTCGGGTCGCGCGTTCGATTACCGAGAAGGTGCCTCTGATGGGTGCCGATGGGTATTTCGCGTTGATCAACCAGACAACAAGTGTGGGCGCGCCCTACCACCTGCATCCCTACCGGGTGCGCCACCTGCTGGACAGGTACGGCTCACTGATCTTCGACGTTCTTGAACTGGCGGCTGAGCGTCCCGAACTGCTGGAGCCGATCTCCGCCGCCCCGGTCTACCTGAAGGTCGAGGCCGCTTACGCGGCTGCGGCGGAAGGCGCGCTGCATCTGGAAGACATCCTGGCCCGCCGGATGCGGGTGTCGATCGAGTACCCGCATCGAGGTGTCGATTGTGCCCGGGAGGTTGCGGAGATCGTCGCGCCGATTCTCGGCTGGAGCCAGGATGACGTCGACCGGGAAGTGGCGACCTACGTGGCCCGGGTGGAGGCCGAGGTGCTCTCGCAGCGTCAGCCGGATGACGAATCGGCCGACTCGCTGCGGGTTGCGGCGCCAGAGGCGCGCGCCGAGATTCTCGAGCCGGTCCCGCTCAATTGAAACCCCCGCCGTTGCCGGTGCGCGACGGTCTGGGACCCGCCCGGCTTCGGCTGCAGGGCGGCAACGTTCTTGCGGAGTTCGACCGCCGATTCGGCGCAGCTGCGGCCGCTAAGGTCCTGGCCGGTGAGGTGGTTGACGCCGACGGCGCGGTAGTTGGTGCTTCGACTCTGATGGCACCCGGATCGTTGGTCTATCTGTATCGGGAGCTGCCCGATGAGGTTCATGTGCCCTTTGACGTCCCGGTGCTGTACCGCGACGACGACATCGTCGTAGTGGACAAACCGCATTTCCTAGCCACCATGCCGCGGGGCATTCACGTTGTCCAAACCGCGTTGGTGCGGTTGCGCCGTGAACTCGAGTTGCCTGAGCTGAGCCCGGCGCATCGGCTGGATCGGCTCACTGCTGGGGTGCTGCTGTTCACCACGCGGCGAGAGGTTCGAGGCCGCTATCAGACGATGTTCGCTTCTGGCCTGGTGAGCAAGACCTATCTGGCCCGATCCTCGGCGGACTGCATACAGAATCTGCCAACAATCCTGCGTAGCCGAATTATTAAGCGGCGCGGCCAGCTACAGGCGGCGATCGAGCCGGGGGAGCCGAACTCAGAGACCTTGGTCGACACCCTGGGAGACGGCCAGTACCGTCTCATTCCCCGCACCGGGCGTACCCATCAGCTCAGAGTGCAGATGGCATCCATTGGGCTGCCGATCGACAATGACCCGTTGTATCCGCAGGTGATCGATGTTGCCGCCGAGGACTTTTCGACACCTCTGCAACTATTGGCGCACCGGCTCGCGTTCGACGATCCGATCAGCGGTGAGCATCGGTGCTTTGTGAGTGCCCGGGAGCTGATCAACGGGTCGGATGGCCCTGGTGGCGGGTCCATCGGTCTCTAGCGGTTGCCCGGGCACTGGGGCACCCTTAATTTCAACGACTGCCGGAAGGCAACCAAATGGATGATGACGAACATGACCTGATACTGCTCGCGGCGTATGGCGACGCGGATGCCGCACGCTCTGATTTCGATGAGTTGATCAGGCGACTTCAGCAGGGTCTAGAGCTACGAGGGGCAATACTGGTCAGCAAGGATAGCGACGGGAACCCGACGGTGGCTGAGGCATTCAACCAACATGGCCGGATGGGTGCCGCGTTGGGTGCTGGCGTCGGAATTCTGTTCGGTCTGTTCGTTCCTCCGTTGTTGCTGCCGGTATTGGTTGGCGCTGCTGCAGGTGGAATTTGGGCTTCCTTCGCCGAGCACGAGGTGAGGTTGGGGCTGCGACGTGAGATTGGCGCGGCACTCGATGCCGGGACGGCTGTTGTCGTCGCTCTGACGTTCCCGAATGGGCGAGATTCAGCGCAGGAGGCGCTGCGGAATGCGCTCGAATTCAGGTCAGTTCGTGTTGATCAGTCGACCATCAAGCTCCTCGACGAGACGGTCGCCGAGGAGATGAAGAGCATCCACCTGACGTCGGCTAAGACTGGCACGATGGGCACCAATACGTGACCCGCGCGCGGGGTGCGGACGATTGCTCATAGGCGATTGCAATCCCACAACGGCGACACGGCTTGCCTTCTCGTCCGTAGACCCACAGCCGCTGATCTGTTCTGGTATTGCCGGTCGTGGTCCGATCGGTGCGATTGCGGTTGGCCCACAACATGTCCCGAGCCCGGGTTGCCAGCCGGAGCGGATTGGGTAATGAGCCTATGGGACTGGTGGGCAGCGTTCCGAAAACAAAGCACATCTCGTTGCAGAACACATTGCCGATACCGGCCATCACCCGCTGATCGAGAAGTGCTTCAGCGAGTGGACGGCTCGGGTCGGCGGCCAGGTTCGATGCTGCCACCTGTGAATCCCAGTCCGGACCAAGTAGATCCGGGCCGAGGTGGGCGACTACGTCCTGATCGTGCTCCCTATCGAGAACTTCCAGCACACCCAGGTCAACGCCAATTGCGTGAACGGTGCTGGCTTGCAGGATGATTCGGATTCTGTATGACTGGCGGCCCAGCTTTGCAGGGTGGATCAGGCGCCAGCTACCCTCCATCAACAAGTGTGAATGGATGCTGGCCGAACCGACACGTATGAACAGGTGC
The DNA here is from genome assembly GCA_965279745.1 of Mycobacterium sp. Classification (GTDB taxonomy): domain Bacteria; phylum Actinomycetota; class Actinomycetes; order Mycobacteriales; family Mycobacteriaceae; genus Mycobacterium. Next base: position 2,217,733 of record OZ257262.1, on the reverse strand, counting down.
TTGCCGCGGCTGATCACCTCATCGACGCTGCGACCGGCCAGATTTACCGTGGCGTATCCCGGCACTCGAATATCGCAGCCGGTCAGTGTCTTTCCCACCAGCGCCTCGCGCAGGAATGCGGCAGTGCGGAATACGGTGTCGCCCTCGGGCATGGGCTGAGCCTAGAACTAGCCGCCAATCGCCGCGTTAGCGATTCCAGATGGAAGCCCGGCACCGTTGGCAAATCCAGCGCCGCCAACACCGCTAGACGCGGCAATTGCGTCGCCTAACGCTCCAAACACTCCAAGCCCGCTAGTCAGAGAGTTCCAGAAAGCGGTTTTGCCCTGCTGGGCTGCGTTGCCTTGCTGGGCTGCGTTGGTCTGGTGGCCCGCGTTGGTCTGGCTCGCGGCAGGTTGGTGCTCTCGTATAATCGCCCCGGGGTAGACCACCGGGTTCTGGGCGGTGATCTGGGAATGGCCGGCAGATGTGCCGGAACCCCCGGTGCCCGCAGACCCGCCGGAGCCGGAACCTTCGGCCAGCGCAGGACCGGCAAACATCAACGATGCGACAGCGAAACCCCCGCCGACGAGAGTGGCGAACTTCTTCATTCGGTGAACCCATTCTGCAAGTCATAGGCACCCCGTTGGGCGCGGTATGTGATGCGGTTCAATGTGCCGTGCGTCACGCCTCGCGTCTGTCCACCAACTGGGCCATAGCTGGGATGAATCGACGTGTCCCCTAAACGGTTGTTGCCAGCAAATCTCAATCAGTGTCCAACATGCTGATCGGCGGGCCTGAAGCGCCCCTGCGGCACACCGCACCCGCTCCTGGGGTCCAGTCCGGCAGTCAGCGACCGAGGTTTGCTCGCGTTTCGGCGACTGTTCGGACGATCTTGAATTGGCGGTCGTCGTCTATTAAGGCGACCGCATCCGAAGTCCGCGTGGGGTCCGCGCGAAGCCGACATCGATGAGCGCGTCGGCGGCGATGCGGTCTTCGTCGCGGGCACCGGCCTCCAGGGCGGATGCGCCGTTGAGCTTCTCGACGAGGACACCCCCGATTCGTCCAGCGCTGATCAATTCGGCCAGTGCCCCGGCGGCGGCGCGTTGCGATTCACCGTCGGCGTTGAAGTTGAGTAGGGACCGTCCGCCCCGCTCGAGATACCACACCAACTCCCCGTCAACGAGGACTACCACCGCGCCGGCCTTACGCCCGGGGCGGTGGCCGGCATCGGCGTTCAAGCGCGTCGGCCAGGCCAGCGCTGCGCCGTAGGGATTGGCGGGGTCGGTGGCGGCCAGCACGACGGCTTCGTAGCGGGCCGGGCCGTCGAGATATGTCCGCAGTCGGTCAACGGTTGACGCGAGTGCGAACTGGGCACCACCCAGCGACTCGACGAAATAGCCACGCTGGCAACGTCCGCTCTCCTCGAAAGCAGTGAGCACCTTGTACAGAGTGGCGAATCCGCCGGGCACGCCCTCGTTGGCGACTGAGCCCTTGGTGAGAACTCCGTAGCGATTCAACAGCAGATCGGCCCAAAAATGGCTCCGCACAGTCGAATCGGGTTCCGGGGCTGCGATCGCCGACCACCGCCCACCGACGGTGGGATCGGCTGCCCTGTTCTGCGGGTGTGCCAAGGAATAGCGACCAAGTCGAGGTGCGCGGCGGTGGCGGTGTGCCGGGGAAGTCGATCGGCGGGTGCCTGGCCGGCGGCCGCCGGTCAACACCGCGCGCATCGGCGCGAAGGTATCGCCGGTGACCCATCCGGCCCAGATCAATTCCCAGAGTGCGGCTTTCAGCATCTCTTCGGAAATCTGAGGTTGGCTGAGCTGTCGGAAGAAGTACGCGCCCCTGGACTCCCCGGGGGATCCAAGCATCTCGAGTATGGCTCGATGGGTGTCAGTGAAATCGATTTCAGCCGGTGGTGGCAGGGTCAGCGACGCCGTCTCGGCGTGGTGGAACGCGACCCAGCCGTCGGCGCCCGACATCGACCCCGCGCCCGACCAGGTGATCTCGCCTGCGGCCAGCAGCTCGTCGAGCATGGCCGGCTGATAGCCCGTCACGCGTGGCGCAAGTATCAGCGGCTCGACCGCTGACGCTGGCATGGGCACCCCGGCGAGTTGGTCGATGACTGCGGCGAGGCCGTCCAACCCGGAGGTCGCTGTGGAACCGATCTGTTGCCAGGACGGTAGGAATCGGGCATAGGCGGCGGTGCTGACGGGCTCCACCTGCGCCCGCAACGCCGCCAGGGAGCGCCGCCGCAGGGTGCGCAGCACTTCGTTGTCACACCACTGCTCGGATTCGTCGGTAAACTCACCACGGATCAGCTTGCCGTCAAGCGCCATTCGACCCAAGACGTCGACGGCGACCCGCAACCCCAGGCCGAACCTCTCGGCTGCCGCCCGGGTGGTGAACGGCCCCCGAGTGCGGGCGAACCGGCCGAGCAGCTCGCCGAGCGGGTCGGGTACGGCCTCGATGAAGCTTGCTGGAACGCCGACCGGAACTGCCACCCCGACACCGTCGCGCAGCCGACCGATGTCCTCGATGGCCACCCACCAGGTCTGGCCCGCGTAGGTCACCGTGAGTGCACGCCTGGTGGCGTGCAGTCCCTCGAGCCAGGCGCCCGGATCCGCCGCGGTGGCGCGCTCGGCCACTTCGTCCTGGGTCAGCGGTCCGAGCAGGCGCAGTAGGTCGGCGACGCCCTCGGCATCACGCACCCGGCGGTCGTCGGTCAGATATTGCAGTTGGCGGGAGGTGGCTTCGACTACCTCGGGGTCGAGCAGCTCGCGAAGTTCCACCCGGCCAAGCAGTTCGGCCAGCAGCGTGGTGTCCAAGGCCAGTGCGGCGGCGCGACGTTCGGCCAGCGGGCTGTCACCTTCGTACATGAAGGCCCCGACGTAGCCGAACAACAATGCCGCCGCGAAGGGTGACGGGGTCGCTGTCTCGACCTCGACCAGTCGCACCCGCCGCTGTGCGATTCGAGCCATCAGGTCGATCAGCGTGGGCACGTCGTAGACATCCTGCAGGCACTCGCGGACCGTCTCCAGCACTATCGGGAAGTCCGGGTATCTGCGTGCCACGTCCAGCAATTGTGCTGCCCGCTGACGCTGGTGCCACAGTGGCGACCGCTTGCCCGGATGGCGGCGTGGTAAGAGGAGCGCGCGGGCGGCGCACTCCCGGAACCGCGACGCGAACAGTGCCGAGCCGCCTACCTCCGCGGTGACGAGCGGCTCGACCTCGTCAGGCTCAAACACGAATAGTTCTGCTCCCGGCGGATTTTCACCCGAATCGGGCACCGTATCCGGCAGTCTGACGACGATTCCGTCGTCAGAGGCTGTGGGCTTCTCGTCGATTCCGTAGCGCTCCAGGAGTCGGCGGCTGACCGCCAACGCGAGCGGGCCGTTCACCTTCAGCCCGTAGGGCGAGTGCAGGATCAATCGCCAGTCGCCGAGCTCATCGCGAAATCGTTCTACCAACAAGGTGGTATCACTCGGCACCACCGTGGTAGCGGCACGCTGATCGTCGAGCAACTGCCGCAGGTTCTTGGTGGAGTAGTCGGCGAAACCGAGTTCAGCACAGCACCGTTCGAATTCCTCCAGGCTCATCCCGGCCAGCTCTCCGGTGAACTTGCCGATCGCCCGGCCTAGCTCGGCGGGTCGGCCGGCTTCGTCGCCACGCCAGAACGGCAGCCGGGCCGGCTGCCCCGGCGCAGGGATGACGAGGACGCGGTCGTGGGTGATCTCGGTGATGCGCCAGCTTGTCGCACCCAACGAGATCACGTCGCCGGGCCGTGACTCGTAGACCATCTCCTCGTCGAGTTCGCCTACCCGGGAAGGTGTTTCGGCATCGGCGGCCAGATAAACCGTGAACATCCCGCGGTCCGGTATCGCTCCGCCAGAGGTGACCGCCAGCCGCTGCGCACCCGGGCGGGCGGTCAGTGTGCCGGTGTCGCGGTCGTAGACCAGTCGCGGCCGCAGCTCGGCGAAGTCGGTGGACGGGTATCTGCCGCTCAACAGGTCCAGGGTTGCCTCGAATGCGCTGCGCGGCAGTGTTGCGAACGGCGCACTGCGGCGGACGATGTCGAACCAGATATCGGCGTTCAGCGGCTCCAACGCGCACGCGGCAACCGTGTGCTGGGCCAGCACGTCGAGCGGGTTGGCCGGTACGCGCATCGTCTCGATCGCGCCTGCAACCATCCGCTGCACACTGACGGCACATCCGATCAGATCGGTGCGGTGTTTGGGAAACAGCACACCGCGGGAGATCTCACCGACCTGGTGGCCGGCCCGCCCGATCCGTTGCAACCCGCTGGCCACCGACGGCGGCGCCCCCACTTGGATGACCAGATCGACGGCGCCCATGTCGATGCCCAATTCCAGGCTTGACGTAGCGACGACGGCCTTGAGCCGTCCGCTCTTCAGCTCGTCTTCGACGAAGGCCCGCTGTTCCTTGCTCACCGATCCGTGGTGGGCGCGGGCGAGCAACGGGTCGGCTCCGTAGCTCTGCCCACTGGCCATGATGTGCGCGGGTGGCCCGCCGGGCACGGCTTTGTTCGGTGGTGAATCCAGTTCGATCCCGGACCGTTCGGCGTGAATCTCATTGATACGCGAGGTAAGTCGTTCTGCCAGCCGCCGTGAGTTGGCGAACACGATCGTCGAGTTGTGCGCCTCGATGAGGTCGACGACGCGGGCCTCGATGTCCGGCCAGATGCTGTTGTTCACCAGGTCGGCCATATCGGGTACCGGCACTTGGACGGTCAGCTCGAATGTCTTGGCCGCCGGCGGTGCGACGATCGTCGCCGGTCGGGTCCCGCCGGTCAGGAAGCGAGCGACTTCCTCAGCCGGCTGCACCGTTGCCGACAGCCCGATCCGCTGCGCCGGAGTGTCCAACAGGGCATCGAGACGTTCCAGCGACAAAGCAAGGTGCGCACCGCGTTTCGTGCCGGCGACCGCATGCACTTCGTCGATGATCACCGTTTGCACTCCGGCCAGCGTCTCTCGCGCGGCCGACGTCAGCATCAGGAAGAGCGATTCGGGGGTGGTGATCAGGATGTCGGGGGGCTTGTTGATCAGCTCTCGGCGCCGCGCCGGCGGGGTGTCACCAGAACGCACCCCGACGGTGATCCGCGGTGCCGGCGAGCCGTCGCGCTCGGCGATCCGGGTGGTGCCGTTCAACGGCGTACGTAGGTTGCGCTCGACGTCGACCGCTAGCGCCTTGAGTGGCGACACGTAAAGCAGGCGGGTGCCGGGTGTGGGTGTCGGATCGGAGATCAGCCGGTCGATGGCCCACAGGAACGCTGCCAACGTCTTGCCCGAGCCGGTGGGCGCGACGACGAGGGTGTGGTCGCCGTTGGCGATGGCGTCCCACGCGCTGGTCTGCGCGGGGGTGGGCGTCGCGAACGTGCCGGTGAACCAGCTCCGGGTGAGTGGGCTGAACCGGGCAAGTGCCATGTCAGTCGGCGATGGACGCGAAATCCACCCAGAGGTGACGCGGTCCGCGGAATACCGGGTTGTGCCGATACGGCGGCGGGTCGACGACCAGCTTGGGCGATTGCACCCGGCGGAGGAAGACCTCCAGCGCCAGGTTCACCTCCAGACGGGCGAGCGGACCACCCATGCAGGTGTGAATGCCACTGCCCCAACCGAAGTGCTCGTTGTCCTCGCGAAGTGGGTCGAATCGGTCGGGGTTGGGGAATCGACGGGGATCGCGATTGGCTGCCGCGTAGATGAGGTGCACCGCAGACCCGGCCGGGATCACCGTGCCGGCGATGCTGATGTCGGCGGTTGCGCTGCGGCTCGGGAAGAACTGCACCGCCGACTGCAGCCGCTGCACTTCCTCGATGGTGCGCGGAATCAATTCCGGACGCTCGCGCACCCGCTCCAAGGAACCGGGGTTGCGCAGGAGCGTCATCACGCAGTTCGTGATGGTGTTGACCGTGGAATCGTGGCCCGCCACCAGGAGTAGGAATGCGTTGGCGGTGGTCTCTTCCACCGACATCGGCCCGTCCGGGCCGTCGTCGTGCAGCAACTTCGACAACAGGCTGTCGCCGGGTTCCTGCTCGTACTGGCTGACTAGCTCGCCGAGATACTCGTGCAGTGCCAGGGTGCTGGCCGTGCCTTTCTCGCCCAGCGCTCGGCCCTCTTCGGTCAGAGCTTCGGGGCCGAGGTCGGTGCCACGCATGAAGTCGAAGATCCACGTGTGGAACTTCGGCTCGTCTTCGATCGGCACGCCGAGGATCGCGCAGATCGCGGCCACCGGTATCGGGTAGGCGAAGTCGTCGACCACGTCCATTCGGTTGTTGCCCCGCGCCTGTGCCTTGTCCAGCAGCTCCTCGGCCAGACTCACGATCATCGGTTCCATGTCGGGAATCACGTCGGGGGAGTGCGGCGGGCCGAAATGGCGCATCACCTGCCTGCGGGCACGGTCGTGGTCTGGCGGGTCGGAGACGATGAGGCTGACATCTTCGCCGTAGGTCTCCAGGTGCTCGGTTCCCGGTTCGGGCTCGGTCTTGTCACCGCCTAATCCCGCCGGGCTGCGGCTGATGTCGGAGCTGATCCGCGGATCATGGGCTAGCGCAAGCAGTTCCGGATAGCCGGTGACGACGTAGGTCGAGTCGGAAACCTTCGCCACCGGGGTCCGGCGGAGCTCTTCGAAGAATGGATACGGATTGGGGCGATTCTTGAACGTCATGGCCTCGGCCCAGGCGGTTTCGGCATTCATGTCAGATCTCCTGGCGTCAGTGGCCCCGATGCCGAAATTCGGCACCGCGTGAGGTCGGGTCGTGTCCGGTCAGCACCACGTCGGGCATGGAGGTGGGCTCCCGGGGATCCGGGAATCGCGCGGGCATCGGTTCTGCGATGGTGGGACGGTCGTAGCCCGGCGGCGGCGGTGGGAACGGCGCGGACTGCTCGATCAGCGAAGCGTAGTAGGGCAGCCACTTACCGTGGTTGAACGTCACTGCACCGACGATGCGACCGCGATACCCGTAGGCCGCGGCGAAACGGCGTTGCTCGACGGAGCCTTGGGTGAAGACGATCTCGTCGCCGAAGGAACATACGCCGACACTCTTGATGTTAACGCCGAACTGGCCCGACCAGAACGACGGGAGCGGCAGGTGCGGAAGCCTTCCCATCTCCAGGTTGATCATGTTGTTGGCAGCTATCTCAGCACCGAAAACCGCATTGTCCCAATGCTCTTGGGACATGAACTCGTATTCGTAGAGCACGTGTGGCGCGCGGGCCACGTCGCCGGCGACGAAGATGTTGTCGGTCACCACACCATTGATGTCGAAGGCCTGGCAGCCGGCGTCGCAGGCGACTCCCCAGAAGCCGCTGGCCAGTTGTGCGCCCTCCAGCCATTCGACGTTGCGGATCGAGCCGAGTGAGGCGACGACCACGTCGACGGCGAGTACCGTGCCGTCCGACAACCGGGCCTGGCGTACGTGGCCGGCCGCATCGCCGTCGAGGCCCTCGACTGCCACACCGGTACGGAGATCGACGCCGGCTTCGATCTGCATCTGTGCCGCGATGTCACCGATCACGCCGCCCAGGGCACCGACCAGCGGTGCCCTCCCGCGCTCGGCGACCGTCACGGGCAGGTCCAGATCGCGGCAGACCGAGGCGATCTCCGAGCCGACGAAGCCGGAACCGACGATGAGCACCCGACGGGGCCGCTCCCGGAGTGCGGCGGCCAGCCGGGCAGCGTCGTCACAGGTACGCACTGAGAAGAGGCCCTCGAGCGCTGCCTCCTCAGGGTTGAACCACGGGCGCGCACGGGTACCGGTGGCGATCAGCAACCGGTCGTACTCCACTTTGTCGCCGTTCGCCAGCAGCACCTCATGGTTGAAGCGATCCAAGCCCACGGCTGCCACGCCGAGGCGCCAGTCGGCGTCGACGGGGCGCAGACGCGGCAACTTGGTGTGATCGGCGGGCACCCAGCCCTTCAGCACCTGCTTGGAAAGTGGAGGGCGATCGTATGGCTCGTGGGGCTCGTCTCCGATGATCGTGAGCTTGCCGCGGAACCCCTTCTCGCGCAACGCTTCCGCTGCTCGCAGCCCGGTGAGCGAGGCGCCGACGATGACGATTCGTCCCTCGGCCCTGAATGATTCGACGAGCTGGCTGACCAGCGATTGGGTGGCTGTGTTCGGATAGCTCACTTTGTGTCCCGGTCCGCGGGCGGGTCGACCTCGGCGATGATCGCCTGCACCGGGCAGGAGGCGACTGCCCGTAAAACCCGCTGGCGCTGCGCGTCGGCCGGATTGGGGTCGTACGTCAGGGCTTCTTCGCCGAGCATTTTGAACACTTCAGGTGCCAGTGGAACGCATTGTGCGTAGCCCTGACACTTGTTGAGATCGACCACTAGGCGCATGACGCCATCCTAGGCGTCAGCCGAAGTGCACACCCTGGGCCAGCGGCAACTCCGATGAGTAGTTGACCGTATTTGTCGCCCGGCGCATATAGGCCTTCCACGAGTCGGAGCCCGACTCCCGGCCACCGCCGGTCTCCTTCTCGCCCCCGAACGCCCCGCCGATCTCCGCGCCGGACGTGCCGATGTTGACGTTGGCGATGCCGCAGTCCGATCCGTCGGCGGCCAGGAACCGCTCCGCCTCGCGTACGTCAGTCGTGAAGATCGCCGACGAAAGGCCCTGTGGCACGGCATTGTTGAGACTAATCGCCTGCTCGACGGTGTCGTAGGTCAGCACGTAGAGGATGGGCGCGAATGTCTCGTTGTGGACGATCTCGGTCTGCGCGGGCATCCGAACCACGGCAGGCGCGACGTAGTAGGCGTTCTCGCCGTTCGCCCCGCCGACCTGGTGCCGTTCCCCACCCGTCACGACTCCGCCGTCAGCTCGGGCCTTCTCGAGGGCATTCGCCATGTCGCGGTAGGCGGTCTCATGGATCAGCGGACCCACGAGTGTCCCGTCGGCCGATGGGTCTCCGACCGGCAATTGTCGGTATGCGCCGACGATCCGATCAACCAGATCGTCGGCAATCGATGTGTGCACGATCAACCGGCGCATTGTGGTGCACCGCTGGCCGGCGGTCCCGGCTGCGGAAAATACGATCGCTCGCACCGCGAGGTCAAGGTCTGCCGACGGCGTGACGATGGCAGCGTTGTTGCCGCCGAGTTCCAGCAGCGCGCGGCCGAATCGTTCGGCGACGCGGGGACCGACCTGGCGGCCCATCCGCACCGATCCGGTGGCCGACACCAATGCCACCCGCGGGTCGTCGATCAGGCGCTCACCGATCTCCCGGCCGCCCTGCACCAGCCGGCAGACTTCGGTCGGCGCACCGGTGTCCGTGGCCGCGCGCTCCATCAGTGCCTGGCAAGCGATTGCTGTCAGCGGGGTGAGATCAGAGGGCTTCCACACCACCGTGTCTCCGCACACCAGGGCTACAGCGGTGTTCCACGCCCACACGGCGACCGGAAAGTTGAACGCGGTGATGACGCCCACCACGCCGAGCGGGTGCCAGGTCTCCATCAGCCGGTGTCCGGGCCGCTCCGAGGCGATGGTGCGACCGTAGAGCTGGCGAGACAGACCGACGGCGAATTCGCAGATGTCGATCATTTCCTGGACTTCACCCCGGGCCTCGGAGGTGATCTTGCCCGCTTCGATGGTGACAAGGGTTGCCAAGTCATCCTTGTGCGCGGTGAGCAGTTCGCCCAGCCGGGCCACCAATCGTCCGCGGATCGGTGCGGGGGTGGTGCGCCACGATGCGAATGCCTCTGCCGCTTCGGAGATCGCCGCTAAGGTCTGGTCCGGCGACGTGGTGGCGACGGCGAAGAGGTGCTCGCCCGTCAGCGGGCTCCGGGCGACCAGGCCATCGAGCCCCGGTTGGCCAAAATCGGCCTGTGCTCCGATGGCGTTGAGCGCGGCCAGGGCGCGGTCCCGCAATTCCCCGCTGTCCGGCAGGGTCGCTGCGGAATCGGCTGTGGTGGCGGTGGTGCTCATTCGGGCGGCTCCTGTAGTAGATGGCGGAGGTTGGCGTTGCTGGCTGAGAAATTGGCGCTGAGATAGTCTGCGGCCATGGCTGAGGGCGGTGACCACGCGCGCGATCTCGATGAGATCGACCGCACATTAGTGCGGGAGTTAGTCGCCGACGGCAGGTCGACGCTCGCCCAGTTGGCGGTCACGACCGGATTGTCCGTCTCGGCAGTCCAGTCTCGAGTGCGGCGTCTGGAATCACGGGGTGTGATCACGGGATACAGCGCTCGAGTCGATCCGGAAGCGTTCGGGCCGGTGCTATCGGCGTTCGTCGCGATCACTCCTCTCGATCCATCGCAACCCGATGATGCGCCTACCCGCCTGGAACACATCACCGAAATCGAGGCCTGTTACTCGGTGGCAGGCGAGGAAAGCTACATCCTGTACGTGCATGTTGAGTCTGCGCGGGCGTTGGAAGCTTTGCTACAGCAGATCCGGACCGCCGCAAATGTGCGCACTCGAAGCACCATCATTCTAAACACATTTTACAGCGATCGGGTGTTCTTGCCGTAATTGTTACGACCGAGAACCCGATTCGGCAGGGGATTTCTTATCTCGCGGGTCGTTTACGGGGCGCGGCTTTCTTGGCCGGTGCCGTTTTGGCGGGTGCTTTCTTGGCCGGGACGGGCGGCGCCTTGAAGGCTTCTGGCTCGCGCTCCTTCAGGCCGGACAACTGGCGCGAGACGACGGCAGAACCGATGCCCATCGCCAGCGCCAGCGGCCAGTCAATAAGTTCCAGTGCGACCAGCGCGCCCAGCGCCCCGATGTATGCAAGCTGGTCTGGCGGGGGGACCTGGACCGGACCGATCAATGGCAGCCGGATGGAGAACCGCTGTGCCTCCGCGACGCGCTTCGATGCGTCGCGTTGGTCGGCGAACAACGACCGTGTCGTTGAGAACATGTTCGTGTCCTGTTCAGCTTCGTGACCCGGTTTGGTTACGGGGTTGGGTTCTTCTTGAGTTTGTGACCGACGTTCAGCGCTTCACTGGACCCGATGCGATCCTTTTGGCCGGCGTTCGGCTGTTGACTCCGCCCGTTCGGGAGGTCTACGCCTTCCTCGTTCGGGCTGGCCTCGTGGTCATCGATGACGCGGCCATCGACGACTGAATCGTCGACCGAGTCTCTGGCGAACCCGTAGGCCACCTCGCCCAGGTGCTCCAGCACTCGGGGGGCCAACGCCGACAGGCTGGCGGCGATCGCGGTGGCCAGGAAGGCCTGGCCCCAGCCCAGCGGGTCCACCGGCGTGCAACCGAAGAACTGGCTGACACCTGGGGTGCTGATAATCGCTGCGAGCGTCAGGAATGATCCACCCGCGGTGGCAACGACAAGCGGACCGTGGGAGTCGACCAGGGTCTGCGCTAGCTGGGTCGACACCAGGCCGATGAGTCCGATCGTCGCGGCCCGACGTTGAGTTCCGGTCATCCGTCCCATCAGCCACGCCAGGGTGGCTCCGGTTGTAGTGGCGCCACCGCGGATCGCGATTGCCCGCCACATCGCCGATTCGTCGCGATCGATTGCCTCGGTGCCCTCCTGCGTGCTGACTGCCAACGCGGCCGCGGGCAGCGCATCGGTGAGCATGTTCACCAGAAGCATCTGACGGGCGTTGAGCGCCGAACGTCCGGTGAGCAGGCTGGTGAGTAGCGCAAAGCACACCTCGCCGGCATTGCCGCCGAGCAGCATGGACACCGCGGATTGAACCCGCCGCCAGAGTTGCTCGCCCTCGTCCAAGGCGTCGATCAGTGCCTCGATCTTGCCGTCTAGCAGCACGATGTCGGCTGCCGTGCGGGCTGGGTCGCTGCCGCGAGAGGCGACGCCCAGACCAACGCTGGCGGCCCTGATGGCGGCAGCGTCATTGGCCCCGTCGCCAACCATCGCCGTCACAAGACCCGCTTGCTCCAAGGTCTGCACGACTTCGACCTTGTGTTGCGGTGTCATCCGGGCGAACACGATGTGGCGCAGCACCGCGTCGGCGCGTTCGTCGGCCGACAGAGCCTCCCAACTGGGGCCGGTGATGACCGCGTCCGGCGCGATATCGAGTCCGAGTTCTCCGGCGACCACCGTCGCGGTGATTGGGTGGTCGCCGGTGATCAAGCGGACTCCGATCCCGCGATCGGTGAGTTCGGTCAGCAGTGCCCGGGCAGCCGGCCGAGGGGTGTCGGCCAGGCCGAGTAATCCGCACGGGGTGAGCCCGCTGCGGCACAGCTTCTCCATCTCCGAGGCGCTGGCGACTGCGGCGGCCGCTTCCTCCGCGGTGAGCTCACGCTCGGCGACGGCCAGCACCCGTAAACCCTGGGCCGCCATTGTGGACATCAGACTGACCAGCTTGGCCTGGTTCGCCACCAGCGCGGATGACAGCACTTCTGGAGCGCCCTTGATGGTGAGCTTGGTTCCGGTGAGCGCGGCCGCGAACGGGCGCCCGGACTGGAACGGCAGGAACGCGTCGCGGACGGCCAACGGTCGCGGGTCTGCTGCTCGATGGATCGCATCATCGGTGGCGTGCTCGATCCGATGGTTGTGGCGGGAGTATGACGTGGACAACGCTGCGTCCAGAACTTGGTTCTTGGTGTATCCGGTCAACGGGCGCACCGTTTTGACCTGCAGGCGGTTCTCGCTGAGCGTGCCGGTCTTGTCGAAGCACACCACGTCGAGGCGGGCGAGGGCCTCCACCGAGTTTGCGTTGCGCACCAGAACCGATTCATTGGTGAGCCGGCGTGCCGCTGACAACTGCGCGAGTGTGGCCACCAGTGGCAACCCCTCGGGTACCGCGGCGACCGTGAGTGCGACGGCGCTGTCCACTGACTCGCGCAACGGTGTGCCTCGTAACAGGCTGAACAGGCCGACCAGACCGCCACCAGCCAGACTCCACGGCAGTGCCCGACGGGTGATTCGGCTCAGTTGGCTCTGCAGCCCGATCGCGCGAGATTTGTTCGGCGCCAACGCCATTGCCCGGCGCATCTCGGTAACCGGCCCGACCGCGGTGACCACGGCGAGTGCGGAGCCCGCCACGACCGTGGTTCCGGCGTAGATCATGCACGCGCGTTCGGCCAACGGCGCGCCAGGCGTGGCACCTGTCTGCTTCGGCACTGGCAGCGACTCACCGGTGAGCGTGGACTCGTCCACTTCCAGATCGGCTGCTTCGATCAGGCGACCGTCGGCAGGCACGACTTCGCCGGCGTGCACCTCGATGATGTCGCCGGGACGCAGTGCATTCGCGGCGACGTTCTCACCGTTCTCGTCGGCCAGGTCGCCTAGTCGGCGGCGGGCAAGCGGATCCTGCACAGCCAGGAGGCGGCGAAGCACCCGCTCCGCATGCACTTGGCGTTCGGCTGACAGCGCAGCGTTGGACAACAACACACCACCGACGAGCGCGGCGTCCAGCGGCGAGCCCAGTAGGGCGCTCGCGAGAGCGCCGGTCGCCAGGATGGGTGTGATCGGATCGGACAGATTGGTTCGCATCTCTCCGGCGAACTCGGTGACGAGCGACCAGGTCGACGTGCCCGCCCGATCGAGCAACCGAAGGGGGACCATCAGCGGGTGCTGACCGGCCGACTCCTCGAGCGCGTGTTCGGGGCGGGGAAGCAGTCGGTGAACCTCGGCGACCGGTACCGCGTGCCAGTCGAGTCCCGGCTCAGGGATCGGTAGTGGCTCGTGGAAGACCTTGCGGCCGGCGTCGAACCCAAGCCAAAGACCGCCGAGGACCCCGACGTTGATCGACACCGGCCCGTTGCCAGGCACGCCCGGGATGAGCATCAGTGCCCCGAGCGCAGAACTTGACATCGAAAGCCGCACGCCGCGAACGCTCGCCGACCGTGCCGCCGGTATCGCCTTCAGGACCCGCCAGACCGTGCCGAGGTCCGACACGAACACGTCGGCACCCCACGGTGGCATTGATCCTCGGTTGATGCCGATGGTGATGTCGGCATCGTGCTCGGTGACCATCTCCGAGGTGCTGAGCAGCGCCACGGTTGAACCGGCTTCGCGGAGCGAGGTGATGACATCGGCCAACGCGGCGTCGATCGAATTGGTAGCCGGATAGAGGGTGTCGAAGCCCTGCGCCAGCGAGCGGAGTCCATCGTCGTCCACTGAGACCACTCGGGCACCTGCTCGGCGCGCCTCGGTCACCACGGCTGTGGCAAGCGGGTCGCGGACCGCACTGACCAGTGCATGCCCGGCTCGCCCGGCGCCCTTGATAGTGCGCAGCGCATGCCAGCCCGGACCCAATGTGCCGCCTTCGAGCGCCAGTCGGGCGGCTTCCCACGCTTTCGTGCGATTCGCCGTCGTCACGCCTCGCACCCGGCTGATCATCAATTCGTCGGTATGCAGGCAGCGCGGATCAATCACGATCACGTCGACCCGGTCCAGCGCCCGCAATGCGCGCGGGCGCACGACGAGCGCGTCGTGTTGGTTGACCAGACCACGAGTCATGGCGCAGCCGAAGGCTTCTCGAGTCGCCTTCGTCGGTTTGGGTGCGGCAACCAATGCTGCCGCTCCGGCAACCGTCGGGTTCCCGGACAGCGTGCCGATCACCGCGGCGGCGGCAAGTCCGATCCAGCCGAACTTGTTCGCGTACTCCTCACCTGGTCCGTCGGCGAACTCAGTGACACCCCGCACTGGGGGGCGGCCGTCGGGGCAGGCCTCGGCGAGCATCGGCTCATGCCGTCGCCAGGCCAACCGGGCAGTCCAGGCTTCAGCGGCGAGCATCGTCCTGGTGCCCAACTCCGCCGCCGCCGAAGTTGGCGAGACCGTAAGTGCGGCGGTCACCGAATTGGCAACGGAGAAAAGCAGATCCGTGCCCTCGTGACCCAGTCGGCGTTCGAGTTGACGGTGCACGACAGGAATGTGGTCGGCCACCATTGGCAGCACCGCGATGAGTTCAGGTAGCCGGGGCACCCGCATCACCTGACCGGCTACCGACAGACCCAGGCCGACGGTGGCGGCTGCGGCACCAATGGTGCGAGCCAGCAGGACCTCATCGTCGCCGGGCAACGTGTGCGCTCGGTGCCGGGGGATGTCGGTTTCGGTGCGAGCCCGCTCCTCGGCGTCGGCGACGACGGTCTCAAGGTCTTCGGAGGCGCCATCGGGGCCAACGGTGACCACGATTCGGGCAACCGCCGTATTGATGGTTGCCTCAACGACCCCGGGTACGGCCAGTACCGCCGCGAGAACTTCCTTGGCGATCGCATCCGCGTCAGGCCCGCCGAGTCCGCGTACCTCGATCCAGTGCCGTGACTCCTGTCGACTGGTGCGCCGTGCCGGGGTGCCCCCGACGGCTTCAAATGCGAGATCGATCACGCCGCGACTCACTGTGCCGGCAGCGGTGATGAGACCGCTCAGACCAGGCAACGGCGGCCGCAACAGCATGTCCATGACCGTACCGCTTGTGGATGACAGCCACCTGGAGAGATGTCGGGATGGCGGCAACGGGAAATATTGTCTATACCAAGATGAAAAAGCGTAAAATTTTCGCTAAGATCGTGCAATGACGGAACTACTAATGCGAGATGACGTGTTGGCTGCGACTTGTTCCGGTGCTGTTCATCCTGAGAACGTTCACAAGGTCCTGGGCCGCAGCATCCTTGCCGATGGCTACGACCTGGTGCTGGATCTGCAGCGGTCTTCGGGCTCCTATCTGGTTGACGCCCGCGACGGCACCCACTACCTAGACATGTTTACGTTTTTCGCTTCGTCGGCGTTGGGCATGAACCATCCGGCGCTGGCGGGCGATGAGGAGTTCCTGGCCGAACTGGCTGAAGCAGCGGTCAACAAGCCATCCAACTCTGATATCTACACCGTGCCGATGGCTCGATTCGTCGAAACTTTCGCGCGAGTGCTCGGTGATCCCGCGCTGCCCCACTTGTTCTTCGTCGACGGCGGATCCCTTGCGGTCGAGAACGCCCTCAAGGTTGCCTTCGATTGGAAGAGCCGGCATAACGAGGCCCGCGGTATTGATCCGGAATTGGGTACCCGGGTGCTCCACCTCCGCGGCGCGTTCCACGGCCGTAGCGGTTACGCGCTGTCGCTGACCAACACCGATCCCAACAAGATTGCCCGATTCCCCAAGTTCGACTGGCCGCGTATCGATGCACCCGCGATCCGGTCTGGCATGACGGAGGCGGAGATGGCTGCGCTGGAGGCTGAATCACTGCGGCAGGCCCGGGCGGCATTCGAGGCGTACCCCAATGACATCGCCTGCTTCATCGCTGAGCCGATTCAGGGCGAGGGCGGTGACCGCCACTTCCGGCCGCAATTCTTTGCCGCGATGCGCGAGATGTGCGACGAGTTCGATGCGCTGCTCATCGTCGACGAGGTGCAGACCGGCTGCGGAATCACTGGCACCGCATGGGCATACCAGCAGCTGGGCATAGAGCCCGACGTTCTGGCATTCGGCAAGAAGACGCAGGTCTGCGGAGTTATGGCCGGACGGCGCGTCGACGAGGTGGCCGAAAACGTGTTCGCGGTCAGCTCACGAATCAACTCGACGTGGGGTGGCAACCTCGTCGACATGGTGCGATCGCGCCGGATTCTTGAGGTCATCGAAGCGGACGGTCTCTTCGCGCACGCTGCCGAGATGGGCGCGCACCTGCGTTCCGAACTCGACGAGCTTGCCGAAGAACTGCCGGGCGTGGTCAGTGATGTTCGGGGGCGGGGCCTGATGTGTGCATTCAGCCTGCCGAGCCAGGCCCAGCGGGATGCGGCGCTTACGGCGCTCTGGCGGCGAGGCGTCATCGTGTTGGGCAGCGGCGAGGACAGTCTTCGATTCAGGCCGGCGCTGACGGTATCGCGTGCCGAGATCGACGCGGCGGTTACTGCGGTGCGCGAGGTTCTGCTCGCACTGAGCTAACTAGGCGCTAGCTGGACTAACATCTTGTCGCATGCGGCTGGCGGGAGTTCTTGCCTTAACGGCGGTGGTGCTGTCCGGCTGCGCCCAGAGCACCGCCGGTACCGCAGTATGGAATCCGGCGCAGTCGATCAAGCCATTGCGGCCGTCCGACGCCGACCAGATCCTCGTCAGTCCCGCCCAGCTGAGGGACATCGTCGGCGTCAAACTGCAGACCGATGCTGATCAGGCGCGCCCCATCCCAGGTTCGTCGGCTGTGCCTGCGTGTTCGGCCCTGGATGCCGCGGGGATGGCTGCCTTCATCGGCGATAGCTGGTCCGGATTTCATGTCCTGCTGTTCACCGACGGCGACAAGCACGAGCATGTGATCGCCGAAGCGGTCGGGGTGTATCCCGAAGCCAGTTCTGCGGCAGCGGCTTTCGTTCACGGGACCAAGGATGTGAAGGCATGCGACGGGCAGCGTGCGCTCAGTACGGGTGGCGATGCCGCCTGGAAGTTCACCGTCCCGGAGGCTAATTCGGACACTGTGCGCTGGAGCAAACTACAGATCGGAATCCCGATGTCCTGGGTCTGCTACGGCGAAGCCCGGTTGCGCAACAACGCCGTGCTGCAGGCGATGTCATGTGCATCTGACGACAGCGGTCAGGTGACGGTGACCACGATGACCGACCGGATGTCGGCGACGGTGTGGGAGTTGTCGGATCGTTAGATCGTTAGATCGAGTGCGGCAACGGCGAATCGACGAACCGCATCGGCTGCCGTCGTCGCCGCGTCGTCGTATCCCGGCCGTGCACGGCTTGTCAGGCACCCGTCACGTGGATCGACCGTAACCTCGGCGAGCAGTTCACCGGTCGTCGGCTCAGCCACCGCCCACGAGTAGCCGGTGTCCGATTCCCACTGCTCGGCTCGCTTCGTGACGTAATCCGGGTCCGTCTCGCCTAATTCGGCAAGCAGTGGGCGATCGTCGATGCGGTCATCGGCCCGCAATGCGCGCAGATACCAAGCGCCGGCATTGATTTCGATGGGATCCAGTGCTAGTCCTTGATCTCCGCCAAGGTGGCACCCTGCGTGATGGCGGCTCCCGCCTCCACCGCCAGACCGGTGATGGTCCCGTCTTTGTGCGCGGTGACGGGGTTCTCCATCTTCATCGCCTCAAGGACGACGATCAGATCACCGGTGGCCACCTGCTGGCCCTCCTCGACAGCCACCTTGACCACGGTGCCCTGCATCGGTGCCGTAACGGCGTCGCCGGAGGCAGCGTTGGCGCCGCTGTGGCTGCCGCGCTTGCGCTGCTTCGGCTTCCGCCGAATTGCACCTGCGTCGCCCGCGCTGCCGTTGCCGATCGCCAGATCCCCGGGGAGTGACACCTCGATCCGGCGTCCGCCGACCTCGACCACGACCTTCTGGCGAGGCTGGGTTTCGTCGTCGTCGGCCGCGCCGGTGCCGCTGAACGGTTCGACGGTGTTGTCCCACTCGGTTTCGATCCAGCGGGTATGCACCGTGAAACCGTTCTCGTCACCGATGAATGCCGGATCGGACACCGCCGCGCGGTGGAACGGGATGACAGTGGCCAGCCCTTCGATAGTGAATTCGTCGAGCGCGCGGCGGGCCCGCTGCAGCGCTTCCTGACGGTTGGCGCCGGTGACAATCAGCTTGGCCAGCATCGAGTCGAACTGGCCGCCGATCACCGAACCAGTCTCAACACCCGAATCCAGTCGGACACCGGGTCCGGTGGGTGGCTCGAACTTCGTCACCGGCCCAGGCGCGGGCAGGAACCCGCGGCCGGCGTCCTCGCCGTTGATCCGGAACTCGATGGAGTGGCCGCGTGGCTCGGGGTCCTCGGTGATGTCCAGTTTCTCGCCGTTGGCGATGCGGAACTGCTCACGGACCAAGTCGATGCCCGACGTCTCTTCGGTGACGGGGTGCTCCACCTGCAGGCGGGTGTTGACCTCGAGGAAGGAGATCAGACCGTCCTGCCCGACCAGGTACTCGACTGTGCCCGCGCCGTAGTAGTGGGCCTCTTTGCAGATCCGCTTGGCCGACTCGTGGATCTCTTTGCGCTGTGCGTCGGTCAGGAAGGGGGCGGGGGCTTCCTCCACCAGCTTCTGGAACCGCCGCTGCAGCGAGCAGTCGCGCGTGCCGGCGACGACGACATTGCCGTGCTGGTCGGCGATCACCTGCGCCTCGACGTGGCGCGGTTTGTCCAGGTAACGCTCCACGAAGCATTCGCCCCGACCGAACGCGGCAACCGCCTCGCGGGTGGCCGACTCGAACAGCTCGGGAATCTCCTCGATGGTGCGTGCCACCTTCATGCCGCGGCCACCGCCGCCGAACGCAGCCTTGATGGCGATCGGTACGCCGTATTCCTGGGCGAAGGCCACTACCTCATCGGCGTCCTTGACCGGTTCGGAAGTGCCTGGGACCAGTGGTGCCTGGGCGCGGGCGGCGATGTGCCGGGCGGTCACCTTGTCGCCGAGGTCGCGGATCGACTGCGGGCTCGGCCCGATCCAGATCAAGCCGGCGTCGATGACCGCCTGGGCGAATTCGGCATTCTCCGAAAGGAATCCGTACCCGGGATGAATGGCGTCCGCACCGGCCTTCTCGGCGGCGTTCAGAATCTTGCCGAAATCGAGGTACGACTCGGCGGAGGTCTGCCCACCGAGCGCGAACGCTTCATCGGCCAGGCGCACGTGCGGCGCGTCGGCATCAGGTTCGGCATAGACGGCCACGCTCGCCAGTCCGGTGTCCTTCGCGGCCCGGATCACCCGGACGGCGATCTCCCCGCGATTGGCGACGAGAACCTTCGAAATCTTTTGGCTGGCGTGACTCGGCCCAACACCAATCGACACTGTGCCTCCTTAACGAGCAGGGTCCGCAGGGCAGTGTATGCGGCCCTAGGTTCTCGTATCCAAGCGGCGTTTGATCCGTGCCAGCATCGCGGCCATGCCGCGAAGCCGCAACGGGCTGATAAGGGCGGCCAAGCCCAGCTGAGAGTAGAAGTCGTTGGGGACTGCCAGGATGTCGGCCGCTGGTTGCCCGTCCAGGCCGGCGGCCAGGATCGAGGCGAAGCCACGGGTGGTGGGCGCTTCGGGCGGTGCGCTGAAGAACAACCGAACGCGCTGGGTGTCGGTGGCGTCGACGTGCAGGAACAGTGGCGACTGGCATTCCGGAACGGGTTCCATGGCCGCCTCTTCAAGCGTGGCCGGCAACGGCGGGAGGTCGTTGGCGAACTCCAGCAGTAGTGCGAGTTTGTCCTGGCCGTTCACCTCGGCGAAGTCGGAGACGACCTCAGCCAGGGCCGCCGGCATCACGGTGCTTCGCCGGTCTGGATCGGCACCCGCACTGTGTTGCCCCACTCCGTCCACGAGCCGTCGTAATTTCGAACGCCGGGGATCCCCAGTAGGTAGGTCAGGACGAACCAGGTGTGGCTGGATCGCTCGCCGATGCGGCAATAGGCGATCACGTTCTCACCGGGCCGGACAAACGAGTAGACGTCCTCCAGTTCGGCCCGGCTTCGGAACCGGCTGTTCTCGTCGGCCGCCCTGGCCCATGGCACTGAAACGGCGGTTGGGATGTGGCCCCCGCGTAACGCGCCCTCTTCGGGATAGTCGGGCATGTGCGTACGTTCGCCGGTGTACTCCTGCGGAGACCGGACATCGATCAGTGTCGACTCGCCAAGCGAAGACAGGACCTGATCCTTGTATGCCCGGATGGGCGCGTCGTTGCGTTCGACGACGGGGTAGCCGGTGCCAGTGCCGGTGGGTACCTCCAGCGTGGTGTGCCGGCCTTCGGAGATCCACAGATCGCGACCACCGTTGAGCAGACGGACGTCCGGGTGGCCGAACAAGGTGAACACCCACAACGCGTAGGCCGCCCACCAGTTGCTCTTGTCGCCGTAGATCACCACGGTGTCGTCTCGGGAGATTCCCTTGCGGTTCATCAGATCGGCGAATTGCGCGCCATCGATGTAGTCGCGCACGCGTGGGTCGTTGAGGTCGGTATGCCAGTCGATCTTCACCGCGCCGGGAATGTGGCCGATGTCGTACAGCAGAACGTCTTCGTTGGATTCCACGACGGCCAGCCCCGGTGTGCCCAGTTGAGTGGACAGCCAGTCAGCGGTGACCAGCCTCTCGGGATGGGCGTACGCGCTCAACGCGGGGCTGGGATCTGCGGGTATCGGCACGTTGTCGAGCCTACCGAGTGGGTCATGCGATCCTTTGAGGGATGTTTGGCAAGCGGCGGGGCGCATCGAGCGGATGGGCGGGTGCCCTCGTGCTGATCCTGGCAATCGGGTGCGGTTGTTCGGCGTCCGGAGACCAAGTGGCGCCGGACGCATCGGTGGTCCGTCAGCCGGTGGCCATTGCAGAACGGGCGATGGCAGCCCGGGGCGAGATCGTCAGGGAGTATCCCAACCCGCCAGTCGACCCGCTCCTCGTGGATTCGGCCGGGCGGATCGTTCGAGCCGTCTATCGGTCGACCTCAGGGGTGAGTGGAGCGTCGTCCTTGGTTGCCGGTTTCTTCGCAGTCCCGAAGGGCCCGCCGCCGGTCGGCGGCTGGCCGGTGGTCTCCCTCGCACATGGGACGACCGGCATCGAGCATGGCTGCGGTCCGTCAGGGCGGCCGGACCTGATGGGAAATCAGGGGACCGTGATCGGACTATTGGTGAGCGGCTACGCGGTCGCGATGACGGACTACCAGGGCTTGGACGACCTCGGCTTGCACCCGCTTGAGGAGCCTGGTCCGCATCCATTTCTGGAGCCCTACACCGCGGCGTACAACGTCATCGACGCCGTTCGGGCGATCCGCCACGTCTTCCCGGATATATCGGCGCGCTGGGCAGCGGCAGGTGGCTCGCAGGGTGGGCAGGCGGTGTGGGCGGCCAACGAGTTCAACCAGGATTACGGCCAGGACCTTGAACTGGTAGGTGCCGTTGCGCTGGCTCCTGCCGCGAACATCACGCCGCTGGCGGACCTCGCGTTCACCAGCAAGCTCACCAGTCAGCAGCGGGGCGTGCTGCCGCTGGTGATCGTAGGGCTGAAGCGCAGTGGGCTCATCCCCGATGATGCTCCATACCTGCGCGGTGATGTGGTGACGAACGAGAAGGACCTTCTCGGCTGCGGCGCCGATGCGGGGGTAGCCCGATCAAAGGTGCGCAGCGAAGACATCGCACCCGACGACGAGGCCGCCGTAGCCGAGTTGCGTCGTGCTTTGCGGCTGATTGCCCTGCCTCAGCACCCTCTATCGGCGCCGCTATTGGTTGTCAACGGCAAGCGCGACGAGACCATTGCGCCTCCGTGGGTTTCCTTCGCGGTCGCAGCGAGTTGTAAGGCAGGCGGGCGAATTCAACACGTCGAGCTTGCGGACGCCGGTCACGACATCGGCTTGACTACTGAGGATCCGATGCGGTGGTTGAAGACGCGATTCGACGGCGGGGCAGTGGAATCCAACTGTCCCGGCTAGAACATCAGGTCAGTGCCACAGGGCGGAAATCGTTATGCCGGCATTCTGCAGGAGTCGGCGCAGCAACGGGAGACTGATGCCGATGACGTTGGATGGGTCGCCCTCAATCGAGTCCACGAACCAGCCGCCGAGTCCGTCCAGGGTGAAGCCCCCCGCGACAGCGAGTGGTTCCCCGCTGGCCAGATAGGCGTCGAGTTCGCCTGCGGATGGCGTCGCGAATTTCACTGTCGTCCCGGCCGATTGCGCCTCGCGGTGGGTGGCAACACCGTCGCGCAACTGGAACACCGCGTGTCCGGTATGCAGCAGACCGGTGCGTCCGGCCATAGATTGCCATCGGGTGCGGGCAATCTCGACGGTCCCCGGCTTGCCGTAGATCTGACCGTCGATGGCCAGCATCGAATCACAGCCCACAACAACGCAATCCGCGGCTACGTCGGCCGGCACTCGGGCCGCCGAATCCTCTGCCTTGGCGACGGCCAGCATGGTGACGACATCTTCCGGCGATGCGCCCGGATGCGCAGCGATGAGCGCATCCTCATCGACATCCGAGACGATGACGAGCGGGTCAACCCCGGCCTGCTGCAGCACGGTCCGCCGTGCCGGTGACGCAGATGCCAGGACGAGCCGGGTCATCGCCGCATATGGAGGCGCTCCTGAAGGGCTACCCGCTGCCAGCTGACGACGTCGTAGCGCAACTGGTCGACGGGATGTCCCCAGAGGTCGCGTTCCGGGGGCGCGGCTTGGGAGGCCTCGTTGGATGCGGTCGCCAAGACCGACAGCAGCGCGGCCAATTCCGCGTCGGTCGGGTTGCCCCTAAGTACTTCGATGCGGGGGTGATCGTTCTCGGGCATCTGCCGTCCTTCAGGTTTCAGAGAGAGCCAGGGCGGGATTCAGAGCGGAATGTTGCCGTGCTTCTTGGGCGGGGTGTGTGTGACCTTGCGCTCCAACAGTCGCAATGCGGTGGCGATGTATCCGCGCGTGTGTGACGGCGGGATGACCGCGTCGACATATCCCCGTTCCGCGGCGACATAGGGATTGACGAGTGTGTCCTCGTAGTCCTGCTGCAATTCCAGGCGCAGGGCGTCGACGTCCTCGCCCTTCTTGGCGGCCTCGCTCAATTGGCTGCGGTAGACGAATCCGACGGCGCCGGATGCCCCCATCACCGCGATCTGGGCGGTGGGCCAGGCGACGTTGACGTCGCAGCCCATGTCTTTCGACCCCATGACGCAGTACGCGCCGCCGTAGGCCTTGCGGGTGATGACGGTGATCTTGGGGACGGTGGCCTCGCCATAGGCGTAGAGCAGCTTCGCTCCGCGCCGGATGATGCCGTTGTATTCCTGCTCGGTGCCGGGCAGGAAGCCGGGAACGTCCACCAGCATGATGATCGGGATGTTGAAGGCGTCGCAGGTTCGGACAAACCGGGCGGCTTTCTCCGAGGCGTTGATATCCAGGCATCCGGCGAACTGGGTGGGCTGGTTGGCGACGATGCCCACCGGCCGGCCGTCGATCCGGCCGAATCCGATGATGATGTTCTGTCCGTAACCGGCCTGTACTTCGAGGAACTCGTCATCATCGAGGATGCGGGTGATGACCTCGTGCATGTCGTACGGCTGGTTCGGTGAATCCGGGATCAGCGTGTCGAGTTCGAGGTCTTCCTCGGTGAGGTTGTCCTCGATGGCCCCGGGGTGTGGTGGCGCGGGCTGGCGGGGCGGGTCCGCGTAGTTGTTCGGCGGCAGAAAACTGAGCAGCTCACGCACGTAGTCGAACGCGTCGTGCTCACCCGAGGCGACGTAGTGTGCCGTCCCGGATTTCGCCATGTGGGTATGCGCGCCGCCGAGCTCTTCCATGGTGACGTCTTCGCCGGTGACGGTCTTGATGACGTCGGGCCCGGTGATGAACATCTGACTGGTTTGGTCGACCATGATCACGAAGTCGGTGAGCGCCGGCGAGTACACGTGCCCGCCGGCCGCGGCGCCCATGATCAGTGAGATCTGCGGGATGACGCCGGAGGCCAAGATGTTGTTACGGAAGATCCGGCTGTAGAGGCCGAGCGACACGACACCCTCTTGTATTCTGGCGCCGGCTCCGTCGTTGATGCCGACGATCGGTCGACCGGTTTTGAGGGCTAGCTCCTGGACCTTGACGATCTTCTCCCCGTAGACCTCGCCGAGGCTGCCCCCGAAGACGGTCGCGTCCTGGCTGAAGATGCAGACATCGCGGCCATCGATGGTGCCGTAACCCGTCACCACGCCGTCGCCCAGTGGGCGATTCTCGCCCAGGCCGAAGTTGGTGCTGCGGTGTTTGGCGAGTGCATCGAGTTCGACGAATGAATCGTCATCGAGCAAGGCATAGATGCGTTCGCGGGCCGTCAATTTCCCTTTGGCGTGCACCTTCTCCACCGCGGCTTCGCCGACGGGATGCAACGTCTCTTCAGTGCGACGACGGAGGTCCGCCAATTTGCCTGAGGTGGTGTGGATGTCGACTTGCTGCTCGGCCGAGGGCTCTTTGACGCTCGTCATGGACACCGATGCTATCGGCCTTGCGACTTGCTCCCGGGATTGCCCCGGCGCTAGGTGACCAGGGTGTCTCGGGAATGAGGCATTTGGCGTCTTGGCTGGTGTGGCGCGTGCGACAATTGTGCCTCGGAGGCTTCTCCGGCAGCATGTCGTCGTCGAGTTGAAGCGGGGGGATCCAGGGGGGATGACCAGCCTTTCTATCGTGCGCACCAGGAGGGCCTCGTCGTCTACGGCGGAGTCCTCACCGGTGGTGGGCGCGAGGTTTCTCTGGGAACGTCGCGTTCGCCGATGGTGGCTGATCTCCGATCTGCTCGTTGTTCTTGGTGCTGTAGTCCTCGCGCAAATCCTGCGATTCGGTGAAGTCGGTGCCGGGCCGCGTTTCCTGCGATACACCTTCATGAACTACGTGGTGGTGTCTGCCATGATCGCCGCGATCTGGATGATCGCCCTGGGTGTGTACGGGGCGCGGTCCACCCGTTTGCTCGGTAATGGCCTGGAGGAATCGCGGCGGGTTCTGTCGGCCACGCTGTCAATGTTCGGCGTCCTTGCGGTGTTCGCCATGCTGTTGCGGATCGAGATCGCTCGTGGCTACCTTGCGATCGCATTGCCGGTCGGTTTGTTGGGGCTGTTGTCGAGTAGGTGGATAGAGCGCAGGATCGTCGCAAAGCTTCGCCGCGAAGGCAGGCTCTCTAACGCGGTGCTTGCCATCGGTAGTCGATCGGCGCTGCACGAGTTGGCCGAATCTTTCGCCCGGCATCCGGCAGACGGTTTGAGATTGGTCGGCGCCTGCGGTCCGGGATTGCAGTACAACGACGAAGTGACGCTTGCGCCAGGAGTTTCTGTGCGGGTGTTCTGCGACGGTGATGGTATCGCCGAGGCGGTACAGCGATCTGGCGCTGACACGGTGGTATTGGCGTCGGGCCACTTATCGCCGGAGGCGATTCGTGACCTTTCCTGGCAGTTGGACAAGGTTGACGTAGACCTCATCGTGGCGCCGGGGATGGTCGATGTTGCGGCACCTCGTCTGACCGTGTGGCTGGCGGGCGGGCAACCGCTGATTCGCGTGGAGAAGCCGCGGTACAACGGAGCCAAGTGTTTCCGGAAGCGTGCGTTCGATGTCGCCTTCACCCTGACCTTTCTGCTCGGGGCGGCACCTGTGATCGTGTTGGCAGCCCTGGCGATCAAGCTGACCAGCCGCGGTCCGGTGTTCTACCGATCAGAACGAGTCGGTTTCGGCGGCAAAACATTCAAGATGGTCAAGTTCCGCACCATGACTAAGGACGCTGACGAACGGCGCAGCGAACTGGAGCATTTGAACGAATTCAGCGGCGTGCTGTTCAAGATCAAGTGCGATCCCCGGGTGACTCCGGTCGGCCGGTTTCTGCGGCGCTACAGCATCGACGAACTCCCTCAGTTCTTCAACGTCCTACGTGGGGACATGAGCGTTGTCGGCCCTCGCCCGCCACTGCCGCGCGAGGTCGACAGCTACGACCTGCGTACTAGCCGACGGCTGCTTGTTCGGCCGGGTATTACCGGGCTGTGGCAGATCAGCGGCCGGTCCGACCTATCGTGGGACGACTCGGTTCGGCTGGATTTGTCGTACGTCGAGAACTGGTCGATGTTGAGCGATCTGGTGATCGCCGCGAGTACCGCGAAAGCAGTGTTCACCGCTTCGGGCGCGTACTAACGCCTGTGGACGTCGCGGATGATCTCGCAGATCTCATCTATGCGGGTCGGTGTGAGGCCTTGGTGCACGGGCAGGCAGACGCCGTTGGCGGACAGCTCCTCCGACACTGGTAACGATCCGCGGGAGTATTGCCGCAGCGCGGGTTGAAGGTGCAGGGGATAGAAGAAGCTGCGGGTTTGCACGCCTGCCCGATCCAATGCGGTCACGACCTCATCCCGGCGTCGGGTGACC
Source organism: Mycobacterium sp. (assembly GCA_965279745.1). Classification (GTDB taxonomy): domain Bacteria; phylum Actinomycetota; class Actinomycetes; order Mycobacteriales; family Mycobacteriaceae; genus Mycobacterium. The sequence goes on along the minus strand of OZ257262.1, from coordinate 2,191,043 downwards.
AACGCGAACCGAAAGGGCACGTGGTCGGAGCCGGGCTGCACCTTGAGCCACCGCAGCCCGGCCACATCCTGCAAGTTGGCATCCTGCAAGTTGGCAACGTAGCGGGCGTGGTTCTCGCGTTTCCGGGACACCACTTGGGGCAGTTTGCGTAGCTGGGCGTTGCCTACAGCGCATTGCAGGTCGGTGACTCGAAAGTTCATGCCGAGGCCGTCGTGGATGAACGTACCGCTGTGCTCGCGGCCCTGATTTCTGAGGAGACGCAGCTTGCTGTGCAGCGCGGCGTCGTTGGTGAGCACGACGCCGCCTTCGCCGGTTGTAACGGTCTTGTCGGCGAAAAATGAGATGACGCCGAGGTCACCCCAGGTGCCGGCATGCCTGCCTCGGTAGCTGACCCCATACGCTTGCGCGGCGTCCTCGATCACCGCGAGTTGGTGGCGGCGTGCGAACTCGCAGATGTCGTCGATAGCGGCGCAGTGCCCGTAGACGTGCACCGGCATGATTGCTGCGGTTCGTTCTGTGACAAGGGATTCCAGCGCATTGATGTCGATGTTGAAGGTGTCCGGGTCGACGTCGACGAACACCGGTTTCAGCCCGGCGAAGACTGCCGCGGAAGCGGAGGCGTAGAAGGTGAAAGCAGGCATCAGGATCTCGCTGTCGCGGGGCAAGTCGGCCGCCAGCAACGCCAAGAACAATCCCAGGGTGCCGTTGGGTGCAAGAACAGCGTGTCGAGCGCCGGTCTGCTCCTGAATCGAGGCCAGGAATTCGGCTGCCTGTGGTCCCTCCGTCAGCCAGCCCTGCTGAATGGGGCCGGCGACCGCGGCTAACTCATCAGAATCGAACCAGGGCTCAATCTGGGGTGTTGGCCATTCCAAGATGTCCCCTTCGCTAGGGTCGTCAGGGTGTGTGCAGAAAGGCGTTCCACGCAATGGTAGGCCGATCGGTCACAGGCATTCTTGACTGCATACCCAGCACGGGGCATTGAGGCAACTCGTCATGGCTGAATTTCGCAAGTTGTCCTCTGAGACAAGAATTTTCATCGCCGGCCATGGGGGGCGTCGGCTCAGCGCTATGGCGGCATTTCGCTGCCAAGGGCTACCACAACCTGATTGGGCGCAGGTCAAGTGAGCTCGATCTGCGTGATCCCCGGGCTGTCGGCGAATTCTTCGCGGATGCGCGCCCCGAGGTCGTCATCGATGCAGCGGCCACAGTCGGTGGAATACTGGCCAACTCCACCCGCCCGGCCGACTTCTTCTCCGACAATCTGCGCATCCAAGTCAATCTTTTCGACAGTGCAGTCGCAAACGGGGTTGAGCGATTCTTGTTCCTGGCGTCGAGTTGCATCTATCCCAAGGAAACAGCGCAGCCCATTCGCGAGGATGCGTTGCTCACCGGGCCACTCGAGGAGACCAATGCGGGCTATGCGATGGCGAAGCTGGCCGGGATCGGACAACTGACCGCGATCCGCCGCCAGTACGATCTGCCGTATATCTGCGCGATGCCCTCGAATCTCTATGGCCCCAGCGATAACTTCTCCACTCGGGACAGCCACGTACTTCCCGCCCTGCTCCGTCGGTTCCACGACGCGGCGCGCAGTGGTGCAGAGACGGTGCACTGCTGGGGGACTGGGATGCCCAGGCGCGAGTTCCTCCATGTGGATGATTTCGCCGAAGCGTGCCACGTGCTGCTGGATGCCTACGACGGAGAGTCGGCGATCAATGTTGGAACCGGCGAGGATCTTACGATCGCCGAGCTGGCTGAGATGATCGCCGACACCGTGGGATTCCGGGGCGAGACTTGTTGGGACCTAGACAAACCCGATGGAACGTATCAAAAACTTCTCGACGTGCGACTCGTCAATGAACTCGGTTGGAAGCCAAAGATTTCACTGCCGGAAGGCATCCGACGGACTTACGAATGGTATCGAGAGCACGAGAATGACTGCCGGAGATGAGTTCAAGCGAGTAAGCCGAGAAGGTATGTGCCGTAACCGGATTTGAGCAACTTCTCGCTCCGGGCACTCAGCTGATCATCGGTGATCCATCCGCGCCTCCAGGCGACCTCTTCCGGCACACCGATTTTCAGGCCCTGTCGCGCCTCGATTGTTCGCACAAAGTTTGCCGCATCCAGTAGGGAGTCGACGGTTCCGGTGTCCAGCCATGCTGTCCCGCGGGGAAGTACCTCCACTGACAGTTCTCCGCGATTCAAGTACTCGAGATTGACGTCGGTGATCTCGTATTCCCCTCGATCCGAGGGGCGCAGTCCCGCCGCGATGTCCACGACATCGTTGTCATAGAAGTACAACCCCGGCACCGCGAAATTTGAGCGTGGGCGCGTCGGCTTCTCCTCCAGGGAGATCGCCAGACCGGTGTCGTCGAACTCGACGACTCCGTAGGCGGTTGGGTCGGCGACCTGGTAGGCGAAGATCCGTCCGCCTCGGACATCGGTGAACTTCTTGAGTTGGTTACCAAGTCCTGGTCCGTAGAAAATGTTGTCGCCCAACACAAGCGCGACAGATTTGCTTCCGATGAAGTCGCGGCCCACCACAAAGGCCTGCGCGAGGCCGTTCGGCTTGGGCTGAACCGCGTAGTTGATGGATATTCCGAATTCGGCGCCGTCGCCGAGCAGTCCGGAGAACGCCGCGTGGTCGGCCGGCGTAGTAATGATCAGGATGTCTTGGATACCGGCGAGCATCAGCGTCGACAGCGGGTAGTAGATCATCGGCTTGTCGTAGACCGGCATCAACTGCTTGCTGAGGCCCAGGGTGATGGGATGCAGCCGAGAGCCTGTTCCCCCCGCCAAGATGATTCCCCGCATGGCGGAAAAGTGTGCCACAGCCGGACTGACTACCATCGGGTCATGGCGCTCGAAGGTCGTACGAAGCTGCTGGCCGTCGCGCGGATGGTGGCCTATCCGTTGTGGGTGAGCGCGATGCGTTCGGATTCGGCTGACGCGGTCCGTGAAGACGTCGAGTGGTGGGCGAAATGCATTGATGACGAAGAGTTGATCAGCCTTGACCCGTTCTCCAAGTTCGCCTATTTCAACGGCGCCCTGCCGGAATTCCGAACGGTTGTGCACTATCGGTTGCGGCGCTTGCCGATCGCGCTCCGACTGTTGCTGAAGACCCTCTACCGGCCGCCGCGCCACATGATCCTCGCCGCCGAGAGCATCGGGCCGGGGTTATTCATCCAGCATGGGCACGGGATGTTGGTCGGTGCGAAGACGATTGGGAGTCACTGTTGGATAAATCAGGACGTGACGATCGGCTACGTGGGCAAAGGAAATCCGACCATCGGCGATGACGTCCGGATTGCACCCGGGGCGGTGGTGCTCGGTCCGATCACGGTGCACGACGGAGCGACAATTGGCCCCAATGCGGTGGTGACTCATGATGTCGGTCCTGGCGAGATCATGGTCGCCGCTCTGGCTCAACCTTTCAATCGTCCTCAGCAGGTCGACGACGGACCAGCGTAGGTACCCAGATCAGGTCGGGAGCGACCTGGGCCACCAGAATCGCCACCGCTGCGGCGAAGACAACGCCGACAGCACCAAAGGGGCCCGCTGCTGCCGCGGCCAGTCCGATGCTCAATGCGGCCATCGCAAGCGTCCACAATGCCTGCCATCGCGCCTCGTGCGGCCGGGTCAGCAGAACGCTCGCTGGAAGCTGAGCTGACTGACCGATCAGCATGACCCCGAATGCCAAAGCAAGCCAGGCGGATACAGCGATCTTCCCGTCGGATAGCAGCGTGCAGGTCAGCGGCCCGAGCAATACGAGACCAGCGGTGATCACGACGGCGATACCGGAAAATGCTCCGGTCAACTTCCACCACATGCTGACCGTGGTCTCATTGGCCCCCCGCCTCTTGACGAACACCGGCCAGTAGGCGTACCCGGCAGTCGACATCGCCGACCAGCACACTCCATAGAGCTGCGCCATCAATGCGTACTGCGCGAGTTCGGTAGGAGTGGACAGGTGGGCGAGCAGGAGTCGCCCGGTCTGCAGCCCGGCAGGTGCGCCGACAGCCACCAGAAACAGCCACAGGCTTCCAGCGAGAAGGTGCCTGCCGGCGTAGGACCCACGGACTCGACCGAACGCAGACCAGCCGAGCCCCGATAAGCGCAACGCCAAGACGGTAGCCACCAGCTGGCCGATCAGCAGCCCGCCCAGCGCCGAGGTGGCATACCAGATTCCCGGCGCGTCGATCAGATAGAGCACCCCAGTGACGCCCAGCGCGAGGGCCGGGAAGCTCATCATCACCAGCGTCGCGAGGGGAACCCGATTGAGTCCGCCGAGGATGCGCAGCCCTACGCCGGCAGGAAGGGTCAACGCAAAAAGGCATGCCGCTACGGTGATTGCCCACCGATCGTGCGGTCCACTGGAAAAGCCGGTCAGCAGCGTCCACCGGTCGATCGCCATGATGTAGAGCGCGGTCCCAGTCAGCAGCGCCGCCATCCCGAACAGCACGTGGTAGCCGCGCCGAATGACGTCGGCAGCCTGGGAGTCCCTGACCGGTTGGGTATCCAGCTGGGCACTCGCGCTCATGACCGTCGAGCTGATGCCCAGATCGGCGAACGGGAAGAGCAGGGTGAGGGTGGCAATCAGCGAGACCAGACCGAAAACAGCTGCGCCGGTCTCCCGAACGATGATTGCGGTATTGAACAGTCCGAGCGCGGCGACGATCGGCGTTCCCAAGATTCGGTACGCCGGACCGAGGAGGACCGATTTCCGCTCCTGGGAGGTCAGCCGACCTTCATCAGCTGTCATCGGCGGATACGAGCTTTGGTCGAGACAAGGAGGATCCGTAGCGCGTTGAGAGCCGCGTAGTTCAGTGCTGATGGGCCGGGCCGGCCGTGGCGCAGCGCCGAACCCAACGCAAGGAGGGCACCGCGCAGCGAGCGGGCGGATACGGCCGCGCTGACCGGGCTGGTGCAGAGGTAGTCGCCGAGCACGCGCGGGGACTCGCACCCCAGGTATTCCAGGCCCCACGCGATGTATTTGGCGGTCAGATCCGTTGACTGACGGGATATCGACGATGTCTGGACGTTGTAGACGCTGAGGACGTCGGGAACTTGGATCACCCGGACGTCCGGGACGGACCGCTGAACGTCGATCAGCCAGCTCGGCTCGTCCTGAATGGCCCCTTCGTGGGTATCCCACCGGACCTTTCGCGCGAGCTCGGTCGGAAAGCAGAGAGTGGAGGATTGCAGCACCGCGCCGCCGGCGCGCACACCGGTGAATCGGAACAGATAGTCCGCGACCGGCTGGCCGGGTTTGATCAGCTGGCGTGGCCAAATCCGCTGCCGGGCAGCCGGTCCCCGGACTTCGATCCGCGACGAGATGATCCACCGGTCGTCCGTCACCGCATCAACGGCATGAAGCTGGCGCTTGAGCTTGTCCGGGTACCATTCGTCGTCGTCATCCAGGATGGCGATCACCGAGCTGCGCGCGGCATCGATGCCCAGTTGCCTGGATCGGGCGGGACCACTGACGGAAGAATTGTGCAACAGCGAGATTCGCTCATCGACAGGCATGGTGAGAACTGCTTCGGTGTTCGCGACGACGATGATCTCATCGACGTGGAAGGTCTGTTCGAGCACGGACTGGACGGCCCGGTACAGCGACGGTCGCCCAATGGTGGCGATCACCGTACTTACCGTCGGGGCCATGGATCCAGATATCGGGCCCGAAAGTGGGTGGCCCCGAACAGCAATGCGATGCAGGCACATTCCGGAACCATGTTGTAGGTCCATGGTGCATACAAAATGTCCCAGATCCCCTGTAGCCCAACGATCAGAGCCAGCGAAGCCCACCTATCGAAGCGATAGTTGTTCCAGATGATTGCCACGCAGGCCACAATCAGCCAAGCCGGTAATAGGGCTGACAGCAGGCCGCCTTCGGCCCAGGAGCCCAGCAGGATGGAGTGCATCGCCGAGTAGTCGTCGGCCGGCAGCCGCCAGTACCCGTCGAACGGAAAAGTCGGTGCGTAGCCGATCCGGACCGCCAGGTGCTCGGCGCGGGTGTAGACGTCCGGAGTGAGGTTGACCGCGCTGCCCCAACCCAGGAACGGGCGCTCCACGATTGCGGTGATGGACATCGGTGGCTCGGTGCGCCCGGCGAGTAGCAGGGGCAGGTCGGTGGTGTTGGTGGCTTCCTGTTCCAGGGTCTTCTCCTGAAGCGCCTGGCCGAATAGGCCGGAGCGGCCCAGGACGGGCAGGATCACGGAAAATGCCAGGCCGAAGCCGACGATGCCGATGAACTGCCAGCCCCGCCCGATCCGCTGGCCAAATACGCGCTGGGTGAACAAGATCGCGGCCGCAACCAGGCACACCAATGCGTGCGACCGGTAATTCAGTCCCAGGCTGCCGAGCCCCAGCGCGGCCAGGGCGGCTGATTGCAGCAGGACCGGCGCGCGCGAGAGCGTCATTACGACAACGAAGACGATGGTGATCGAGTGGGCGATGCCGTACTTCCAGACGTCCAGCAGATTGCCGGTGTGGGTGAGTTCAATGCCCTTGCCTGCGAAGAAGAGGACAGTGCCCACGCCGATGCCCGTCAGCAGCATCGCGATCCTGTCGATCGAGCCCTCGGCCAGCACGGTCAGGCCGAGGAAGTAGAGCGCGAACGCAGTCGATGCAAGGGCGTTGGGCCACAGCAGACTGACGTGGTTAATCACGCACGACGCCACGAATGACACCGAACCGAGCAATGCCAGCGCCAATGGCAGTAGTTCAGCGCCGCGATGCTCCATGAAGAAGTAGGCAGGTGCCAACAGCAAGCACAGGATCGAGAGACCGGTCAAGGTGTAATTGGCGAGTTGGAGGCCCGAGGTGGCGCCGATGATGGCAAGGGCGACCCAACCGAGGCGGCGGGCATCGTCAGGTCGATCGTGCAGGTGATCGCGCAGGAATGCGGTGCCCGCGCCCCCGGCGAACGTTGTGCCCGTCACCAGCCCATCACCAGGCTCCCATGCCACTTGTCAACACTGCTTCTAGAGTGGAACCATAGCCATCCTCCGATGGCTGTGGTTCGGTTGGAGGTAGGGGTGTCGGCTTCTCAGTCCAATCGTTCGTTGGCTGCGCGTCGCGGAAAGCCCTACGACAAGCGCCGTGGATTCATCGCGCAGGCCCTCTGGGTCGCTGCGTCGGAGTTGATCTTCATCCGGGTGTGGTGTCCAAATTCTTTGCGGTGCAGATTATTACGGTGGTTTGGTGCCCAGGTCGGCGAAGGTGTGCTGATAAAGCAGCGGGTTCGGGTGCAATGGCCCTGGAACCTGTCTATCGGTGACAACTCCTGGGTGGGGACCGATGCCGAGCTGTACAACCTTGCGGACATCGTCATCGGCTCCGACGTGTGTATTTCCCAACATGCCTACGTCTGCACCGGTAGTCACGATCCCAACTCGCCGAGCTTCGAGTTCGACAACGCGCCCATCGTTCTGGAGGACGGCGTTTGGCTGTGTGCCCGGAGCACAGTGCTTCGTGGGGTCACCGTCGGTGCGAATTCGATCGTGGCGGCGACTGCTTTGGTAAACCGCGATGTCCCATCCAATTCGATTGTGCGACCGCCGCCGGCGACCATCACCATTGCCTGATGCGCATCCTGCAGGTCGTGACGCTGCTGAGCCCAGACGGGGCCTATGGTGGGCCGGCTCGAGTCGCGCTGAATCAGAGCGCCGAACTGCGTAGCCGAGGCCATGACGTCACCTTGGCCGCGGGCACGCGGGGGTTCCCGGTTCCGCCAGTGGAAATGGGGACTGTGCCGGTGCGTTTGTTCGATGCCCGCAACATGGTGCCCGGAACCGGGCTGCCCGGCACAGGGGCCCCCGGGCTGCTGCGCTGGTTCCGCACCGCTGTGCGGGGATTCGACGTCGTTCACATCCATTTCGGGCGCGACCTGGTCTCGCTGCCGATGGCGGCGATCGCGCGACGACACGGCATCCCGTATGTGTTGCAGACACACGGGATGGTTACTCCGTCGCAGCATCCGCTTGCTGCCCCGCTGGACACGATGTGGACGCGAAAGTTGTTGTGGGACGCGCACGCAGTGTTCTACCTGACCCGGCTAGAGCACGACCAACTGCTCGAGGTCGCGCGATCACCGCTATGTTTGGTTGCGCTGAATAACGGCGTGCCCGAGTACCCAGCCAGCGATAACCGCACCGATCCACCGGAGGTGCTCTACGTGGCTCGCATGCATGAGCGGAAGCGGCCACTTGTCTTTGTTGAGATGGCCAAAGCGTTGCTTGCCGAAGGTATCGACGCGACGTTCACCCTGGTGGGGCCTGACGAAGGTGAAGGTTCACGACTGCGCGACGCGATTGCGAACCAGCCGCGAATCTCTTGGGAGGGCCCGCTGGAACCCACGGAAATCCCCGAGCGCATGGCGAAAGCCAGCGTGTACGTGTTGCCCTCGGTACGGGAGCCATATCCTATGGCGGTGCTGGAAGCGATGGCGGTCGGAGTGCCGGTGGTGCTGAACGCTGACTGCGGACTTGCTCCGGTCATCGAACAGGCACGCTGCGGTGCCGTCGTGGACGGTGGCTCGGTCGTGTTCGCGGATGCCGTGAGATCCATTCTGGGCGACCTGACGCTTAGCCGCACGATGGGCGATCGGGCGCGAGCCACGGCGCGTACAGATTTCGGTATGAGCTCCATAGGTGACCGACTGCTGAGTGTTTATCGGTGATCGATCGATGGCCAAGCATCGGCAGATGGCGCGGAATGCTGGTGGTGGTGTTCGCCGCCACGTTGGTCGGCGGCGTGGTCGCCGTGCCGATGAGCTGGCGAACAGCGGCCACCGGCCCCCTCCGGTCGTGGCCGATGACCATCGCTGTCGTTGGCGACTCGGTTAGTGCCGGAAGTGCCAATCAGGTGGTGTGGCCGACCCTGCTGGCGGAGCGCACCGGATGGTCGGTTGCGAACTTCGCATTGCCCGATGCCGGTTTTGTCGCGGACGGCATCGGTGGTTATTCGTTCTCGCATCAGGTCGACCGCGCCGCAGCTGTGCGCCCAGAGATCATTCTGATCGTCGCGGGCGGTGTCGCGGATACGAGCTACGGATGGACAGGCGCGATTGCGAAGGGCGTGGCCGACGCACTGGACAAGGTCAGGCGGAACGGGCAGCGCGCGCTGGTCATCGGTCCTACCTGGTATGAGGACAACGTTCCGGTCGCGGTGAAGAATGTGTCGGACGAGATCCATCGCGCGGCCGACGTCGCCGGAGTGCCGTTCCTCGATGCACTCGATCCGCCCTGGCTGACCAGCGACATGATGCAGTCCAACCTCGGCGGACCCAACGATACGGGTCAGTCCGCGATCGCCGACAAGGTCGCGGTGTGGTTGAGAGCCGAAGTTGGCGGCCAGTGAGACTGCCAGCGATCAAGGGCACGGGAAATGGCATCTGGCGGCGGATGAAGCGGGGTGACCTCGCCGCTCTGGTGGCGGTCGTGGTGGTCATCGCCGGTCTGGCGATTGCGATTCGCCCGCATGACACTCCAACGATCGCCGGCGCGCCGGCCGCAGCTCATGTCGATCGACCGGTGGTTGCGGACAAAACCCGGCCCACGTTGCTGGTCATCGGTGATTCGTATGTGGCGGGAATCGGCCGCGATGAAACGACATACGGGTGTATGGCCGCGGCGCGAATGGGCTGGTTCTGCAAGGTCTCATCGGGGCCGGGAACTGGCTATATCAGTGGTGGCCCCGCAAACCGATTCCAACTCGATTACATCGGGGAGTCGAAATCCTTCGATGAGCGGATCGCAGGCTTGTCGTTGAAATATCAGCCCAATGTCATTGTGCTCGATGGTGGCAGGAACGACCTCTTCGCACCGACCGACGCGGTCTACGACGTCATGGTGTCCACGATCGCCGACGTGCAGCGCACCTGGCCTGACGCGACGGTCGTCTTCGTCCGGCCTCGATTTCTGTCTCGGCCAGGTGATGATCTCGGCTTCAACGACGATCTCATCACCCGGCTTCAGAATGATCCCGGCATCCGACCGATGCTCATCGTCATCGATCCCATTGGCGGGATGGTTGGGCAAGACACCTCCAGCCTTGTCGGGGAAGACAAGATCCATCCAAACCGGCGAGGTGAGTTGGCAATGGCCTCAGCGCTTGTCAACGCGCTGACCGCGGCCGGATTCACCCCGACGAAATGAGCACCGCGATAGTCCATTACGGACGCATACTGCGCGCCAAATGGCGCTGGCTGGTCTGGGGTGTCCTGGTCGCGTTGTTGACTGCAACCGCGGTCTTGATCATCCAACCGCCCTTGTATCGCTCGGAGGCCCTGGTATTCGTTCGAACACCAGGGGACACCAGTCGTGTCTCGGACGGCGGCGCGCTGTACGCCTCGTTGCGCTCGGAGACTTTCGCGATCATGGCGATGCGGCCGGACCTGTCGCAGCGGGTGATCTCCGACCTCGGACTGGACCTGACACCGAAGCAGCTGGCATCCCGGATACACGCGAGGACTCGTGGCGGGACATCGCTGATCTTCCTCACCGTCGATGCATCGTCGCCCGCAGACGCGCAGCGGATCGCGATGGTGGTGATCTCCGAATGGCAGTCGGCGGTTCGTGACCTCGAATCGGTGCCGGGCATCTCGGTGCCTCGTGCCGAGCTGGCGGTGGTAGACCCACCGGACCGGGCCGTACGGACGGTGGTGTGGGGGATGCCGATCGCCCGTGCGTTGGTCGGGGTGATCTTGTTCGGTGCGGCGTTCGGGGCGTTGGGCGCCGTGCTGCAATCCATATTCCCTAGGGCCGGAGGGAACCAGGTGCGAGACGAGGGCGGCGGGCAGTGAACTTCCATACATTCGTTGTGCTGATCCGGCTCTACTGGAAGACATTCGTGGCGGTCGCCACGAGCGTCTTCGTCGCTTCGGCGGTCTGGATAATGTTGACGCACAACCAGTATGTGTCGAACGTCCAATTGATGGTGGCCGTGAACGGATCGACCACCGCCGAGGCATATGAGAACGACACCCTCATTACAGGTCGGATCAATTCCTACATTGCGCTTTTAGGCACTGATGCAATAAGCCAGCGGGTAATCGACAAGCTTGGGCTGAAGATGTCTGCGCCAGAGCTTGTGGCCAGGATCAGTGCGACCAACGTCCCGCCGAAAACCGCAATCATCGACGTGGCTGTCAATGACGATTCAGCTGAACAGGCCAGGCGAATCGCAACGGCGATCGGCGACGAATTTGTCAGTTACACAGCCGCATTGGAGACGCCAACCGGCGAGGGTGCCCAGAAAGTGGTCACCTCGGTGGTGAGTCCGGCGTCGGCACCGCACCGCCGTTGGCTCGAGAAGGTATTCCTCGGGTTGCTGGCGGCAGTGTTTGCCGCTATCGCCGGCGGAATCGGAGTATGGGTTCGATCCGCCACCGACCCCATCATCCGGACCGCGTACCGAGCGGCGATCGCGGCGAAAGCCCCAGTCCTGGGTTATGTCTCCGCGGAGGACGGACAACCGGTTGATGAACTGAACGGCTATCGGCGGCTGCGAAACCGGCTGAGGCTTCCCTTCGAGTCGCACGATCCAATTGTGTTGGAAATCGCGCCGGTCGACCCGGCAACGGAACTTGCGGTGCCCGCAACCCGAGTCTCCGGTGGCTTTGCCCAGGTTATGGCCATTGCGGGTAAGCGACCAATTGTGGTGAACGCGAGTGGCACCAATGCGCTGGTGCCACCAGTACGCGACGTTGCCGTTACCGACTGGGTCGTTGGACCCTACGAAGCAACGACGAACGCTGGGTACCGGTTCGTCGCCGGTCTGTGTAAGGACTACGACGCGATCGTCATTGCTGTGCCGCCGGTGCTTTCGTCGCTGACGGCGTCCGCCGTCAGCGACTATGCCGACGCCGTTGTGCTGCTTGTCATGCTCGGCAGGACCAGGCGAAGCGATGTCGCGAAGGCGGCAGAAAGCCTCAACCTCGGTGGGGTGTCGAAGATTTGTGTCATTCTCGTCGACCAAGAGGCCTAAGGTTTTCCCTCGTGGGCTATCCGGACAACGTTCTGGCCAAAGACGAGCAAGTGGTTCTTCATCGGCACCCGCACTGGAAGCGGTTGATCGGTCCAGTGCTGATCTTGATTCTGGTCACCGCACTCGCATCTTTCGGCGCTGCTTACGTCAGCTCGTTGGGGTGGGCCGAGAACGCGAAGATGGTGGTATCGATCGTGATCGCCGTGATCTGGCTGATCTTCGTCGGCTGGCTGTCGCTGTGGCCGTTCCTCAATTGGCTGTCCACGCACTTCGTGATCACCGACAGGCGGGTGATGTTCCGCCACGGCTTCTTTACGCGAAGTGGCATCGACATGCCGCTGGCTCGCATCAATAGCGTCGAATTCCGTCACGGATTACTGAGTCGAATGCTGCGAACCGGCACGCTGATCATCGAGTCAGCGTCTCAGGATCCACTGGAGTTCTACGACATTCCGCGGGTTGAGCAGGTGCATTCCCTGCTATATCACGAAGTCTTCGACACGTTGCGGTCGGAGGAATCGCCTGGCTGAAGCCAGTTCCGCCGCCGCCGCAGCGGTGTGACGACACCGTCGCTGGCAGTGTGTTGGTCCCGCTGATGGCGGGCCTCGTACTCGTCTTCAAAAACTTCCGCGAACCCGCCCACAGTGAGCGATTCGAGAGCCTTCTCGCGGTCGCGATCGACTGCGGCAGGGAACACCCAGCGGCGGAACACCCAGAACCGAAAGGCCATCTGCAGCAGATTGCCCAGAATGTATGCAGAGACGAAGTCGGCGAGGTTTTCCATCATCAGGGAGACGTTGGGGACCCGGAATTGCAGAACGTAGCTAGATACCCAGAGCGGCGCCATCGATAGCAGCACGCCTACGCCGCTGAAGCCGAAGAAGAGCAGGGCTTCGTGGTGGCGCTCGCGGCCGCCGCGGTCCCGGAAGCTCCACTCCCGATTCAGGATGTAGGAAGCGATCACCGCGACGATTCCGGCGATGATCTTCGCCGTCACCGGCTTGGGCTCGAGAACGGTCAGCTTGAGGGTGTAAAAGATCGACGAATCGATCACGAACGTCGTCGCCCCGACAATCGCGAACTTGATCAATTCGTGATGTCGCTCGGCGAACGGCCGGATCGGGCGGGGCAGCCGCGCGATCGTGGCATCAGCAAAGGACACAAGTAGCGAGTGTACGGACGCGCTGGCTCCTGTGCGTAATCGCAGTTCAACCGTGACACGATGAACGCCGTGCGGAAATCTTCGGTTGTTGACATGCCGGTGGTCGCCATGGTCGGCGGTGGACAGCTAGCCAGGATGACCCATCAGGCGGCTATTGCCCTGGGCCAGTCATTGCGTGTTTTGGCTGCTGATCCAGCTGATCCGGCCGCGCAGGTCAGCCCGCAAGTGGTGATCGGTGAGCACACCGATTTCGACGCTTTGCAACGGGCGGCTACCGGCGCCACAGTGTTGACCTTCGACCACGAGCATGTACCCACGGAACTGCTGGAGATGTTGGTCACAGCGGGGGTAAATGTCGCCCCACCGCCCGAAGCGCTGGTGCATGCACAGGACAAATTGGCGATGCGAACCAAGCTGGCGGCACTGGGCGTACCGGTGCCACGGTTCCGGGCTGTTGCCACGGTCGACGATGTCGTCGAATTCGGCCGGGAGACCGGCGGCGTGGTGATCAAGACGATTCGCGGCGGCTACGACGGCCGCGGTGTCGTTATCGCCGACGACGTGGACGAGGCCGCCGCGGCGGCGGCTCGGTATCTCGACAGCGGTGTTCCGATATTGGTGGAGGAGAGGGTCAAACTGCGCCGGGAGTTGGCCGCGTTGGTAGCCCGGTCGCCGTTCGGGCAGGGTGCCGCCTGGCCGGTGGTGGAGACGGTGCAGCGCGACGGAATCTGCGTCGAGGTGGTCGCGCCGGCCCCAAATCTGTCGGAAGAACTGGCTGCGGCGGCGCAACGGCTGGGTCTTCGGTTGGCGGAGGAACTTGGCGTGGTCGGCGTGCTGGCTGTTGAATTGTTCGAGACAGTTGATGGTTCGCTGCTGGTGAACGAGCTGGCAATGCGGCCACACAATTCCGGCCACTGGACCATGGATGGTTCTGTCACCAGCCAGTTCGAGCAGCACCTGCGTGCTGTCCTCGACTACCCACTGGGGGATACGGCTGCCATCGCTCCGGTGACGGTGATGGCCAACGTGCTGGGGGCGCCCGTAACTCCGACGATGGCAGTCGATGAGCGGCTGCACCACCTATTCGCCCGGATGCCTGATGCGAAGGTCCACCTCTACGGTAAGGCGGAGCGGCCAGGGCGAAAGCTCGGCCACGTCAACATTGTCGGTGGGGAGGGCCAAGACGTCACCAGCTTGCGTGAGCGTGCGCGCCGCGCGGCACACTGGTTGTCGCACGCAGAGTGGACAGACGGATGGGACGCACATGGCAGCTAGCCCGCCTCAAAGAAAGCCCCGGATCGGGCTCATCATGGGCAGCGACAGTGACTGGTCGGTGATGGCCGATGCTGCAGAGGCATTGGCTGAGTTCGAGGTGCCATTCGAAGTGGGGGTCGTTTCGGCGCATCGCACGCCGCAGCGGATGCTCGACTATGCGCATGGAGCAGCCGATCGTGGCATCGAGGTCGTCATAGCCGGCGCCGGCGGCGCCGCGCATCTGCCGGGAATGGTCGCTGCTGCCACCCCATTGCCGGTGATCGGCGTACCCGTACCGCTGGCGCGGCTCGACGGTCTCGACTCGCTGTTGTCGATTGTGCAGATGCCCGCCGGGGTGCCGGTGGCGACTGTCTCGATCGGTGGTGCCCGGAACGCGGGGCTGTTGGCCGTGCGCATCCTGGGTGTGGCTGACACCGCGCTGCGTGCTCGAATGACGCGGTTCCAGGCGGATCTGGAGGCTGTGGTGCTGGAGAAGGACGAAGCGCTGCGTGCGCGACTGCTCGGTGACGGCCGGTAGGGTTACCCGCGAATAGTCGTGGCGAATAAGCGTGGCGAATAAGCAAGGAGGCCATGATGGCTGGCTGGGGTAACCCTTCGTTCGATCTCTTTCAGTTGCCTGAGGAACACCAGGAGTTGCGGGCGGCTATTCGGGCGCTGGCGGAGAAGGAGATTGCTCCGCACGCCGCTGATGTCGACGAAAATGCGCGATTTCCGCAGGAGGCCAGCGACGCGCTGACCGCTTCGGGATTCAACGCGGTTCACGTCCCCGAGGAGTACGGCGGGCAGGGTGCCGACTCGGTGGCGGCGTGCATCGTCATTGAAGAGGTTGCCCGCGTTGATGTCTCCGCGTCGTTGATCCCGGCCGTCAACAAGCTGGGCACGATGGGATTGATCCTGCGCGGATCGGAAGATTTGAAGAAGCAGGTGTTGCCTTCCCTCGTTGAGGGGCGGCTCGCCTCGTACGCGTTGTCGGAACGCGAGGCGGGCAGTGATGCGGCCGCAATGCGCACCCGCGCCAAGGCCGACGGCGATGACTGGATTCTCAACGGGACCAAGTGCTGGATCACCAATGGCGGTGCATCGACGTGGTACACCGTGATGGCGGTAACCGATCCTGATAAGGGCGCCAACGGAATCTCGGCGTTCATGGTGCACCTTGACGACGAGGGATTCGTGATCGGTCCCAAGGAACGCAAGCTGGGGATCAAGGGTTCGCCGACCACGGAGTTGTACTTCGAGAACTGCCGGATTCCCGGCGACCGGATCATCGGTGAACCCGGCACCGGCTTCAAGACGGCGCTGGCAACTCTGGATCACACTCGTCCGACGATCGGTGCCCAGGCGGTGGGGGTCGCTCAGGGGGCGCTCGATGCCGCGATCGCCTACACGAAGGACCGCAAGCAATTCCGCTCGGCCATCAGCGAATTCCAGGGTGTGCAATTCATGCTCGCCGATATGGCGATGAAGGTTGAAGCGGCTCGGTTGATGGTGTATTCGGCAGCGGCACGGGCCGAACGTGGCTTACCCAACCTGGGTTTCATCTCTGCGGCGTCTAAGTGCTTCGCATCCGACGTCGCGATGGAGGTCACCACCGATGCCGTGCAACTGTTCGGCGGCGCGGGGTACACCGTCGACTTCCCGGTCGAGCGCATGATGCGCGATGCGAAGATCACTCAGATCTATGAAGGAACGAACCAGATTCAGCGCGTCGTGATGTCTCGCGCATTGTTGCGTTAGCTGCTCACGTGGGGGTGCCGGGGCGCAGGTGCACGATGTCGCCCGCAGAGACTGCGACCGTCTCGTCGCCGGTGTCTATGTTGAGCCGCCCCAGATCGTCAACGGCACAGCCGATTCCGGTGATCTCCTGATCGCCGGGAAGAATCGCCCGTACCTTGGCGCCGAGGGTAACGCTGCGTTGCCGGTAGTCGTTCATCAGGGAAGTTGCCCGGCCGCCTTCGCGGCGCCACTGCTCGATGCGGGAAACCAGTTCGCACACAATGTATTTCAGTAGCGTGTCGCGATCGACCACTGCTGCGCCCAGCATCAACAGTGATGTCGCCCTGGGATCCGTTGCCTCGTCGCCGGTCAGCGAGACATTCAGTCCCACCCCGATCACGATGACGGGATCGGGTGCCGCCACCTCGGCGAGAATGCCGCCGAGCTTGCCGGTCCCCACCATGAGGTCATTGGGCCACTTCAGGCCGGCTTCGATACCGGTTGTCGCATGTACTGCATCGACAAGTGCGACACCGGTGAGCAAGGGCAGCCAGCCCCAGTGTTGTGGCGTGACGTCGGCCGCGTCGATGCCCATCGACATGGCGATCTGCGAGCGAGGCGGTGCGGACCAGCTGCGGCCGTTGCGACCCCGTCCGGCGGTCTGGTGTTCGGCGACCAGCAGTGTGCCGCGGATGTCGTCGCCTCCGGAGTGCCGGTCCAGCAGGTCAGCGTTGGTGGAACCGGTGCTGGTGACCACGTCGAGACGCCGCAGCGGGGCGGTCGGCCCGACCAGGCCGCGATGAAGGGCTGCGACGTCTATCGGAGCGCGCGACGGCGGGCTGCTCATTGATGCAGCGTACGGTTAGGTCAACCACTGGCACACAAGGAGAAGACGACATGGTCGAGGAATCGCCGAGCGCTAACAGTGAGCCAGGAGCGGGTGGCAACGGCGGCCATGGCGGGCATGGTGGGCATGGTGGGCACGGCGGAAACGGCGGTCAGGGTGGTGCCGGTGGTGCCGGTGGTGCCGGTGGTGCTGGCGGTGCCGGAGGGGGCGGCGGCGGCGGAGGTGCTGGCGGCGATGGAGGCACCGGGGGTGGTGGCGGTACCGGCGGCGGTGAGTCCGGGAAGCCGGGTCAGCCTGGGCAGCCCGGTCAACCTGGTCAGCCCGGGCAACCTGGTTCGTAACTTTCGGCGCTGCCTGATTCGACGGAAATACGGAGGACCTCAGGCCATGTCGCGTCGCAGGCTGGGCGGGCTGCTTTGGTTAGCACTGCTCTGCTGGGCTTGCGGAATCCTGTTACTTTCGGCTCTCACGCCGCAGGAGTTACCCGAGGCGGCGTTCCTCTTCTCGGACAAGGTCAACCACTTCGTTGCCTACGCAGTCGGCGGGTGGCTCGCGGCCAGCACGTTACGTGTGTCGCGCCTCCAGGGCGCCACTGTGAGCGGGATCGTCCTCGCCGTCATCATGGTCTCCGTTTTCGGCGCCCTCGATGAGATGTTTCAGACGTTCACACCAGGCCGCTCCGGCGCCAACATCGGTGACTGGACTGCGGATTTCCTCGGGGCCGTCATCGGCGCACTGGTGAACCTCGCTACCCATGAGCGACTGGAACGCCTCATTCGCCGTCCGTAAGCGCGGGATCAGGAAGCGTACTTGATGAAGGTCGCCATCCCCGATTCCACGTGATAAGAGTTGTGGCAGTGGACGATCCAATTTCCCGGATTGTCTGTCTCGAAATCGACCTCGATGGTGCGCATCGGCGCCACGAGCACCGTGTCCTTGCGGGCCAGTGGCGATTGGTCGGCGCCCTGCACCTCGAATGTGTGCCCGTGCAGGTGCATCGGGTGGAACATCATCGTCTCGTTGATCAGCCGCAGGCGGACCCGTTGGCCGTGCATGACTTCCAACGGGTTGTTGGGCGGGTCGTAGAGTCGGCCGTTGATGGGCCAGGTGTAGCCGTTCGTAGGGCCGGACAGGCGCAGATCGAGCACCTGCTGCGGAGTCTTAGCCGGCAGCGTTACATCCGGTGCAGGCTTCAGCGACGCGGTGTCGAGCACCACTTGGCTGCGAACGGCGGCGACGAACTTGTTGATGTCGACCGCCGAAGGCTTGCTGTTGACCCGCAGGTTCAGCAATGAGTACCCGTCTTTGCGCTCAGGCACGGCGACGACGGGCACCGATGTCTGTCCGACGGTGATGATGGCGTCGACTCGCTCGCCCATGCCCAGGATCAGTGATTCGGTCTGCTGACGTACCACCGGGAACCCGTCTGTGTGCGTCACTGTGAGTGGTGTCTCCGGCACTGCCACCCGGAAAGCCGTATCACCGCCGGAGTTGATGATTCGTAGCCGAATACGTTGTCCAGGGCGGTAATCGACTCTCTGGGCATCTCGGGGGATCTTGCCGTTGACGATGTAGTACGGGTAAGTGACGTCGCCACCGTCGTCGCCCAGTGGGTTGGTTGGCGAAACGCCGCCACTCGGCCCCATCCCCTTGGGGTCCATCGGCTTCATGCCGGTTTTCTGTAGCTTCGCGAACACCTGATCCGGATCGGTGCCGGTGCCGTCTATCCAGTCGTCGAGGACAATGACCAGTTCGTCGTCATAGTCCACGTGTTCGTCGGGGTCCTCAATGATCAGCGGCGCGTACAAGCCACGGTCAGTCTGCATGCCGACGTGCGAGTGGGCCCAGTACGTTCCCGCATCTGGGACGGTGAATTCGTAGTGGAATTGCCCGCCTGGCGCCACCGGATTCTGGGTGAGGACCGGGACGCCATCCATCTTGTTGGGTATTGCCAGGCCATGCCAATGCACGGTGGTGTCGGTGGGTAGCTTGTTGGTCAGTTGGGCGCTCAGCTTCTGGCCCTTGCGTAGGCGAATCTCCTTGCCGGGTAGCTGATTTCCCCATGTCCATGAGCGGACCGTCACGCCGCCGAGGTCGATATCGCCGACTTGGGCGGTGAGGTCGATGTTCAACCCGTCGGGAGCGGTTGTTCGCGGTCGTGAACAGGCTCCCAGTAGGCCCCCTGACAGACCCACTGCCATGGCCGCCGTGCCCACGGTTCCGGCACGAAGAAACTCCCGTCGATCGATCATGTTCAAAGCCTGGCACCTCAGTAGAGGTCGCGGGTGACCTTCTCGGTTTCACGGCGCCGGTGCAGGACGGCGGGGTTGGGGTTGGCAACCTGAACTAGAGATGCGCCGGCGACGAATACCGCCAGCAGGTTCTCGAGAATCTCGGTCGGGGTGGACCACGGCGCCGATGACATCACCCGGTCGCCCGCGGACAGACCGCGGTTAGCGGCCGAGAGTGCGGCATCGCTCAGCACCTGGCTCGCCTCCCGTGCGCCCAGCGCTGGTCCGGGCGGGGCGGCGGCCATGAACTGATCGCCGTGTACCCGAACGGCTGTGGCGTAGTCGGTTACGCCAACGGGCAGGTCGGGCACGGGCGCGCCGAATGGATCGAGAGATAGGACCGCGACTTCCCCGCCTGAACCGCTGACCATGCCGTCGGCTTCCGGGAGTCGATCGGCCGTGCACATCGCCAGGTCGGCGGTGCCGTCGAGCACTACTTCGGCGCCGACCCACCACACTCCGAGCAGGACCGCCGCGGTCTGCCAGTGGGCGGGCAGTAGCACTGCCACCCGCGTGTCGGGGCCGGCCCCGAGTTCATCGCGAAGCAGGTTCGCGGTCTTGGCGGCCCAGTTGGCCAGCGTCACCGTGGACAGTTCGATCCGATCACTGGTGGCATCGTCGTAGTAGGTGATCCGCGGACCCATCGGGTTGACGCGCAGCAATGGATCAAGCACCGCGGCGGTGAGATTGGGCATTAATTGACGCATTTGGGGTCGTCAGACCCCGCGGTGATGACTGGTGAGGGCGGGGGTGCGGCATTGACCTCACCGGCTGACTGGTCGATAGTCGCAGCCGTTGGGAGGGATCCATCGAGCCCCGAACCCGGTCCGGTGTAATCCTTGGCCAGCACAACTCGTACGGTTCCCGACGGTATCGATGCATCGGCTTCGATCGGCAACCCGCCGAGTTCCTTTGCCACCGCCTCTGCGCCGAGGTCATCGGTTTTGGCGACTTGAATCAGGCTCCCGCTGACATGGTCATTGTCGTTGTTGCCGATGGTTCCGGCGGTGAATCCCTTGACGCTCAATACATCCGATACTGCCGAAGCCAGCCCGTTGATGTTGGTGTCGTTGACGACGTCGACCGTGGTCTTGTCGGGTGAGTACGCCACTTTCTCGATCTTGCCTTCGTCCTGGTCGTGCAGCAGGCTACCCACCCAGTCTTTGACCTGTGTTGCGTCAATACGGACGACTGATTGCATCCCGTCGTCGCTCCACCCTGCCTCGTCCAATACCGGGATGGTGGCGAAGGCGATATTGCCACCCGAGAGATTCTCCAGTTGCTTGACGAAATCCATGATGTCCCAACCAGATGAGATCACCACCGAGCGCTGAATGGCGCTCTGTAGGCGGTTCAGGGTTGCCGGACTGGTCAGGGTCTTGCCTGAAACCACCTGGTGGGCAAGGGACGCCATGACGACTTGCTGACGAACCACCCGATCGAGGTCGCCGCGCGGCAAGTCATGGCGTTGCCGGACGAAGCTCAGAGCTTGCGGGCCGTCGAGCTTCTGCCAGCCGGCCGGAAAATCCGCACCGGAGAGCGGCTCGTAGACAGCATCTTTCAGGCACACATCGACTCCGCCGAGTGCGTCGGTGATCAGGGAGAAGCCCAACAGGCCGATCTCGGCATAGTGGTCGACTGTGACGCCGGTCAGGGCGGCAACGGTTTTGATGAGCGCTTCGCGCCCGGCTTCGGTCGCCCGCGGCTCGGCTTCGGCCGGGTCCATGCCCTCGTTCTCCACGAGTTCTTTCATCCGGTCCAGCTTCACCTCGCCGAACACGCCGTTGATTTTCATCTTGCCCATGTCGGGCGCCTCGACGTAGGAGTCGCGCGGAATCGAAATGGCGGTGGCTGAATTTCCGTTGTTGGGGATCCGGACCAGAATGATCGTGTCGGTGTTCGTTGATACATCGTCGCCGGCGTGCAGCGTGGCCAGTTCGTCCTCTGACAACGGATTTCCGTGCGCATCGGTACGGCTGTCCATCCCCACCAACAAGATGTCGATCGCACCGTCCTGACCGCCGCCACCGAGCGCGGCGGTGCTCAGGTGGAAGATGCCATCTTCGAACGAGCGAATCTTGCCCCAGGCCATGCCGGTTCCGACGACAATCGTCACGGCGATCAGCGTGATGACGATGCGCGTCATCCGCTGAGCGCCCGTCACCGACGTCGGTTCGGGGTCACGTGGCATCAGCCCAGGCTACTGGCGAGGTGGCCGCATCCCCGGTAGCTGAAACCGGCGTGCCAGACTCAGTATTTGTGGCTCCGCGAATTGTCATCACTGGCGCCGGTGGGCAGGTGGGTGGGCTGCTGGCCGCCGAGGCCGCTCAGCGTGGCTTTGATGTCAGCGCGCTAAACCACCAGCAGTGGGATATCTCCGATCCCGCGGCGGCGAATCAATTCGTGGCCGCAGGCGATCTAGTGATCAACTGTGCGGCCTACACCAACGTGGACCGCGCGGAGGCAGAACCCGAGCGGGCCCACGCGATCAATGCGGTTGGCCCCGAAAACGTTGCGCGTGCCTGCGCTCGGGTGGGGGCTCGTTTGGTGCATATCTCGACCGACTATGTATTCGGTGGTGGCCAGCGTCGGCCCTATGAGATATCCGACCGGACCGATCCGCTCAATGCGTATGCCCGCAGCAAGGTGGCTGGCGAACTAGCTGTACTGGCGGTATTGCCCGGCGCTCAAATAGTCAGGACCGCGTGGGTCTACACCGGCGGCGGCGGCAGCGACTTCGTAGCCGTCATGCGGCGACTAGCTGCCACGGACCGGACCGTTGATGTGGTTGACGACCAGATCGGTTCACCGACTTATGTCAAAGATCTAGTCGAGATTCTGTTCGAGCTTGTGAGCGGCGGCGTGCGCGCGCAGATCCTGCACGCCGCCAATGACGGTGCTATCAGCCGCTTCGAGCAGGCTAGGACGGTGTTCAGCCTGTTGGGCGCTGACCCGGACCGGGTTCGACCGGTCGGGACCGCGCAGGTACCCCGGCCGGCACGTCGTCCCGACTTTTCCGCGCTCTCGATGGCGATGTCCGCAAGTGCCGGCCTGACGCCGGCACGCTCGTGGCAAGCAGCCTTGGCAGACGCATTGGATCGGCCATGTGATGAGGTAGCGCTGTGAGCGATGCTCAGCCCGTGGCCCCCGCGACGCCTTTGCCCCTCGCAACGCCTTTGACCGTAGTGACGGTGACTTATTCTCCCGGCTCGCATCTGGATCGATTTCTTTCGTCGCTGACTGTGGCAACCGATCGGCCACTGGATGTGGTGATGGTCGACAACGGCTCGGTTGACGGAGCTCCCGAAGAGGCGCTGGAGCGGTACCCCGGTACTCGATTGCTGCGCACCGGCGCCAACCTCGGCTATGGCAGTGCAGTCAATCTGGCGATCGCTGATGCCGCATCCGATAACGAGTTCATCATCGTTGCCAATCCCGACGTGGTGTGGGGCCCGGGCAGCATCGATGACCTCTTGGAGGCCGCGCAACGCTGGCCTCGGGCGGCGACCCTGGGACCGCTGATCCGGGACCCGGATGGGTCGGTGTACCCGTCTGCACGTCATCGACCCGGTTTTATCCGCGGCGGCATGCATGCGGTGGTCGGCTTCATCTGGAAGCGCAATCCCTGGACGCGGAATTACCGTCAGGAACACATGGAGCCGAGCGAGCGGGCAGTGGACTGGCTCTCGGGATCGTGTCTGCTGGTGCGACGGGCGGCCTTCGATGCGGTTGGCGGCTTTGATGAGCGCTACTTCATGTACATGGAGGACGTTGATCTGGGGGAGCGGTTGGGCCGGGCGGGATGGCTCAACGTCTACGCGCCATTGGCCGAGGTGCTGCACGACAAGGGCCACTCGACCGGCCGCGACCCGGCACGCAACCTGCGCGCGCATCACGAGAGCACCTACATTTATCTCTCGGATCGACATCATGGGTGGTGGCGGGCTCCGCTGCGGTGGACGATGAGGGGCGCTCTCGAGCTGAGGGCGCTCGCGGCAGTGCGCAAATCGCGGCGTGAGCGGGAGAAAGGGATGACAACCCGGTGAGTAGTCCATTGAGCACTCCGCTGAGTGAGGTCGAAGCGGCAAAGGTCGACGCCGTCGTGCTGGTCGGGGGCAAGGGAACCCGGCTGCGGCCATTGACCTTGTCGGCGCCCAAGCCGATGCTGCCAACCGCGGGTTTTCCGTTCCTGACACATCTGCTGTCGCGCATCGCCGAGGCCGGTGTGAAGCACGTGATCCTCGGGACGTCGTTCAAGGCGGCGACCTTCGAGTCTGAGTTCGGCGATGGTTCTTCCCTCGGCCTTGAGATCGAGTACGTCTTCGAAGAGCACCCGTTGGGCACCGGCGGCGGCATCGCGAATGTCGCGCCCAAGTTGCGCGGCGACACGGTAATGGTTTTCAACGGCGATGTGCTGTCCGGCGCCGACCTGGGTCAGCTGTTGGCAACCCACCGGCAGCGCGACGCCGATGTCACGCTGCATCTCGTACGGGTCAGCGACCCACGGGCATTCGGTTGCGTTCCCACAGATGTCGACGGCAATGTGCAAGCCTTCCTGGAAAAGACCGAAGACCCGCCGACTGACCAGATCAACGCCGGTTCCTATGTCTTCAAACGCGAGATCATCGACCGCATCCCCGTTGGCCGTGAGGTGTCGGTGGAGCGCGAAGTCTTTCCGGCCTTGCTGTCCGAAGGTGTCAAGGTGTGTGGCTATGTCGACGCCACCTATTGGCGAGACATGGGGACCCCTGACGATTTCGTCCGAGGCTCATCCGACCTGGTTCGTGGGTTGGCCCCATCGCCTGCGTTGGGTGGTCGTCGTGGCGAAAGCCTGGTGCACGACGGTGCGTCGATTGCGCCGGGGGCCGTGCTGATCGGTGGCTCTGTTGTAGGCCGCGGTGCGGAGATCGGACCCGGCGTGCGCCTAGACGGGACGGTGGTATTCGACGGGGCCCGGATCGAAGCCGGCTCGGTCGTCGAACGGTCGATCGTCGGCTTCGGGGCGCGCATCGGCCCGCGCGCGTTGATTCGCGACGGCATCATCGGCGACGGCGCCAATATCGGCGCGCGGTGCGAGCTACTTCGTGGTGCTCGGGTCTGGCCAGGTGTGACCCTGCCGGATTGCGGAATCCGGTACTCGAGCGATATCTAGCCGCGCGAGGTTAGTCGGTGCTGGGCACGTCGGACGAGTGCGGCCAGCGCGGAATCAGTGCCCTCGGGCAGGTGGTTGACATCCCACCAACGCAGGTCTAGCGATTCGTCGCTGATTTCGATGACGGCGTCTGCCGGTGCATAGGCGATGAACTGCAGATCGAGGTGCCGGGTCGGCACTCCCAGCGAACAGGTGATCGGGTGGACGTGGATGGTCGCCAGATCCGTGTCGATCCGTAGGCCTTGGATTCCGGACTCCTCGGTTGCCTCGCGAAGCGCCGCGGCGACGATGTCGGGGTCGGATTCTTCGCAGTGTCCGCCGAGTTGCACCCACCGTTGCATTCGCGGGTGCAAGGTGAGCAGCACTTGATCGGCGGTATCCGCCACCACGAGGGCTGAGGCCGTCACATGACCGGGCACGCAGCTACGCAGGCAGCCGTCCTCGCGGGCAAGGAGGAAGCCCAGCACCGCATGGCGCAGTGCGTCCTGGGCTGCGTCGGGCGGCTCCCAATCGGTCAGCAGTGCGACGGCCGATTCGTGGAGGTTCATTTCCGGACCAACAACTCGCCCACGACAGCTGGATCTCGGGGTCGGGCGGCCTCGATCGGGAAGCCGACCGCGATCGCACCCAGTGGCTCCCAATCGGGCGGCAGCTCAAGTACCTCGCGGACGATATCCGGTGCGAAGATCGTCGAACCGATCCAGCAGCTGCCCACGCCGCGCACGGCCAACGCAACGAGCAGCGCCTGCACGGCGGCGCCGACCGCCACGGTGAACATGGTGTGCTCGGCTTGTGTTCGAGCCGGATCGGGATACGTGTGTGAGCCGTCCGGGACGAGAAACGGGATCAGGACCTCGGGCGCGTCATAGAGAAGCTGGCCGCGGGTCACCCGCTTCTCAATCGATTCGGCTAATTTGCCGTCGCCGGTGAGGTCAGCACGCCATGCCTGCTTCATCCGGTCCAGCAGCTCGTTGCGGCGGTCAGGGTCGGCCAACCAGACGAAGCGCACCGGGCGGGTGTGATGTGGCGCTGGCGCTGTAAGAGACTCGGCTACAGCACTTTCGATTAGTTCCGGTGCCACCGGGTCGGGTGCGAACGTGCGCACCGACCGCCGTAGCAGTTGCGCCTGCCGGCGTCCCAGCTCGATCGACTCTGAGGTGCCGAGCCAGAACAAGTCATCTTCGCCGCCGCGCAGCAGGCATGCCGCGGTTGATCCATCGTCGGTCAGGGTCAATCCACGCACCACCGCAACGGGTACTGCGGTCAGCTTGCCCTTGACCAGGTCTGCTGCCGCGGCGATCTCATCGGCGACGCCGACCTCGGTGACAAGCAGTTCGTTTCCGTGACCGTCCATGGCCCCCGCGTAGCCGTACAGCACCGGAAGCCCCGACGAGCCGATTGCCGCATCGGTTTGTCCGTTGCGCCACGCCCGCCCCATGGTGTCGGTGATGAGCACCGCGACATCGACGCCGAGCCGGCTCTTCAGTGCGCTCCGCAGTTCGGCGGCGCTGCGGTCGGGATCCACTGGAAGGAGCGCCAATTCGCTTGATCCGACATTGGATCCGTCCACTCCGGCGGCCGCCTGCACCAACCCCCAGCGGTTTGCGGTGATCAGGGTGCGACCTTTACGCGCCAGCACCCGGACGGCTTCCTGGTCGATCAGTTTGCGTCGCAGGTCATCCCGCTTGTCAGGATCCGATGGTGCGACGACGATGCGACCCTCGCATTTCGACACCACCTTGCTCGTAACCACTACTACATCGCGGTCGGTCAGCCAAGGTGCTGCCGACGCAACTGCTGCGGCCAGATCGTCGCCCGGCCGGAATTCTGGAAGTCCGCTCACCGGAAGGATTTCGACGCGTTCGGCCGACCCGTGCTCGAATTTCATGCGTTCGCACCCGTGAGTTCGATTCCGGCACGGACCATCTCGGCCGTCGTGGCAGGATCTGTCATCAGCAGGGGAATCTGCTTGACCGTTACTCCGGGGACCACGGCGTGATCGCCCTCATGAACCAGCCAGTAGTCCAGAATGCCGGTGCCTGATCGCGCGCCGTAATGATTGCCCACCGCCTCTGACGTCGAATCGACGCCGATCACCTTCAGGCAATCGTCGGCCATGCCCCGCAACGGCTTTCCGGCGACGATGGGTGAATAGCCGACCACTGGCGCCGGTGTCGCCCGGAGTGCCGCGCGGATGCCCGGGATGGCCAGGATCGCGCCGACACTGACAACTGGATTAGACGGCGCGATCATGACGACATCGGCAGCAGCGATCGCTTCGGTGACACCCGCTCCGGCCGTTGCCTTCTCGGAGCCCACGAAGGCAAAACTCTCGGTGGGGACCTGCGCCCGGTAGCGCACCCACCACTCCTGGAAATGAATGGCTTTGGGATCGCCACTTTGCGGATCGGTTATCACCACGTGGGTTTCGCAGCGGTCGTCACTGGCCGGCAACAGAGTGGCGCCGGGGGACCAGCGTTGGCACAGCGCTTCGGTGACCTGTGACAGTGGATATCCCGCTCGTAGCATCTGGCTACGCACCAAATGTGTTGCCAAATCTCGATCGCCCAGGCCGAACCAATCCGGCTGTACTCCGTAGGCCGCCAATTCCTCCTTGGCGTTCCATGTTTCGTTGCGGTGGCCCCAGCCTCGTTCCGGGTCGGCGCCGTCACCGAGGGTGTACATGCAGGTGTCGAGATCTGGGCAGACACGGACTCCGAACATCCAGGCGTCGTCGCCGACATTTACCACCGCTGTGAGTTCATGATCAAGATCGCCTGCGGCCCGGGATATCTCGCCGGAAAACATTCCAAGCCCTAAGAGTCGCTGAACTCCCAGCAAGAACCGGGCGCCGCCGACTCCGCCAACCAGAACGGTGATTTTCACAACAGTTGACACTAGGCGCTGCAGTGTTTTCGCATGCCACACGGTCACGATCGGATCACCGGCGAGACACGCCGGGAAATCGACTCGCCGATTAGCGGCAGTGAAATGGTATGAATTTCGGTTCATTCGCTTGACCGGACCATCGAAGCCGTGTCTAATCACACCAGTGTCATTTCCTGGCCTACCTGCCGATTTCGGTGCCGCAGACGGGGATTCGACCAAGTGTTCGAATGTAGGGGATTCGCGAGATCAGGTTAGGAGGGCGTAAATGTCCCTTGAGCATGTACTTGGAGCAATGGGAGCCCCGCATGTCATTCCCGGCTCGACGCAGATGGACTCGGCGGCGCGCGCTCACTTGAGCTTGGTGCCGGATCTTTCTGACGTCACGATGGTGCCCGGCGACGAGCTGTGGCAGGAAAAAGCGCTATGCGCCCAGACCGACCCCGAAGCATTCTTTCCCGAGAAGGGCGGCTCGACCCGGGAGGCGAAGCGCATCTGCCTGGGCTGCGAGGTTCGTGATGCATGCCTGGACTACGCCCTGGCCCACGACGAGCGCTTCGGCATCTGGGGTGGACTTTCCGAGCGGGAGCGCCGTCGCATTAAGCGCGGCATCATCTAGCGCTAATCTGGGGCCCCTAATCTGGGGCCCCTAATCTGAGTCCATTGTCGGATCGATCACCGAAGGCTCGACGCCGAGGTAGGTGGCCACCTGCGCCACCAGAACTTCGTGCAGCAGATCGGTCAGATCGATAGAATCTTTCGCTCGGCGTTCAATTGGCTTGCGGAACACCACAATTCGTGCCCGGGTGGCGTTGCCCCGGACGTCAACTCCAGCCGGGATCAACCTGGCCAGTGCGATCGGCCCGTCGGCGACGACTTCTGGTGGCCACTGGATGCTTTCCGGATCCTTGGGCGCAATCCGCGGAATCTCGTCGACGGCGACATCAAGTCCGACGAGCCGCTGCTGCCATTGGCGTTCGATGGGCTCGTAGGCTTCCAGCACAGCCATATCGAATCGTTCCGCGCGGCTGCGCCAGCCGGGCACGGTTGGCGGCAGCAGTGGCCCGCGCATCTCACGTCCACGGCGTGACCCCCCGGCCGAGCCTGATCGGCCGCCTCGCCGGGAGCTGCGGGAATCAGCCACAGGGGGATCGTAACGGTTGGACATCGGCGGGTACTCGGCTGCGCGTGTCCGGCGGCCCACCTATGTCGCCGCGCGATAGCCTCACGATCGTGAATGTTCCCCGTCGCTGCTGCCGGCCCGGGTGCCCCCATTATGCGGTCGCGACGCTGACGTTCGTCTATTCCGATTCGACCGCCGTCGTCGGTCCGCTGGCGACCGTCAACGAGCCCCACTCGTGGGATCTTTGCGTTGGTCACGCCAGTCGTATCACCGCACCGCGGGGATGGGAGTTGGTGCGGCATGCCCGGCCACTGC
This sequence comes from Mycobacterium sp., assembly GCA_965279745.1. Classification (GTDB taxonomy): domain Bacteria; phylum Actinomycetota; class Actinomycetes; order Mycobacteriales; family Mycobacteriaceae; genus Mycobacterium. The sequence goes on along the minus strand of OZ257262.1, from coordinate 2,162,285 downwards.
CAACCAATCCGGACGAGGATGACCTGGTTGCGCTTGCGGACGCTGTTCGTGAGGGTCGCGACCGCACGGCTGCGGGTAACACTGTCGTCGGGTTCGCGGATCCGACCGGCGCGGCACACGTCACCGCAAATGGGGCGGGCGTGATGGCGGGTACGGCGAATCGCCCTGCTGCTGCGGGGCGACGTCGAGGCCATCTGCGGGTCCTGCCTGACCTCAACGACTGACGAGTACGGACGGCTAAACGACCCGTGCCGGGTTGGTCTTAGCGGCTAGGCTGGCGGCCTGAGAATGACCCTCTCTAAGCATCACCCTCAGTGAGGAGATCTGCCATGGCCAGGCCCGCCGCCGCGGTTGAAAGCGTGATCAAGGCTTATGACGTGCGTGGCTTGGTTGGTACTGAGATAGACGAAGCCTTCGTCGCCGATGTGGGCGCTGCATTCGCCCGGCTGGTACGTGGCGAGGGCGTCAGTGGCCGGGTGGTGATCGGCCACGATATGCGCGATAGCTCGCCCGCATTGGCCGACGCCTTTGCGCAGGGGGTTACCGGTCAGGGCATCGATGTGGTGCGAATCGGGTTGGCCTCGACCGATCAGCTGTATTTCGCCTCGGGACTTCTCGACTGCCCGGGCGCAATGTTCACCGCGAGCCATAATCCGGCCGCCTACAACGGGATCAAACTGTGCCGGGCCGGGGCCAAGCCGGTCGGACAGGACAGTGGGCTGGCTGACATTCGTTCAGAGGTTATTGCAGGTGTGCCGTCCTTCGAAGGTCCGCGCGGTCAGGTTCAGGATCAGGATGTGCTCGCCGACTACGGCGAGTTCCTGCGGTCTCTGGTTGATCTGACCGGTGTGCGGCCGCTGCGTGTCGCCGTCGACGCGGGCAACGGTATGGCCGGCCATACTGCTCCGGCAGTCTTGGGCGTGATCCCGCCGCTGACCGTGCTCCCGCTGTACTTCGAGCTCGATGGGAACTTCCCGAACCACGAGGCCAATCCGTTGGAGCCGGCCAACCTGGTAGATCTGCAGAAGTTTGTCGTCGACTCGGGTGCTGCTGTCGGGCTGGCATTCGACGGTGACGCCGACCGGTGCTTCGTCGTCGACGAACTCGGTGCGCCCGTCTCACCCTCGGCCGTGACAGCACTGGTGGCCGCGCGCGAGCTGTCCCGGGAGATCGGTGCGACGGTCATCCACAACCTCATCACCTCGCGGGCAGTACCCGAGCTGGTCATCGAGCGTGGCGGCACGCCCCTCCGCTCTCGAGTCGGCCACTCCTATATCAAGGGGCTGATGGCCGAATCCGGGGCGATCTTCGGTGGTGAGCATTCGGCGCACTACTACTTCCGGGATTTCTGGGGTGCCGACTCGGGCATGCTGGCTGCCCTGCATGTGCTGGCCGCCCTCGGCGAGCAGGACCGGCCGTTGTCCGAATTGATGGCCGACTACGAGCGGTACGCAGCTTCCGGGGAGATCAACTTCCGAGTCGCCGACGCGCCGGCGTGTGTCGACGCGGTGCTGGAGACTTTCCTGAACCGGACGGTGTCGCTCGACCACCTGGACGGTGTGAGTGTGGATCTCGGCGACGGCGCGTGGTTCAACCTGCGCACCTCCAACACCGAACCTCTATTGCGGCTGAACGTGGAGGCCCGGACCGCCGAAGAGGTGGCCGACATCGTGCGTGAAGTCGGCGATCAGATCTCGTCGTTAGGGGCGGAGACGTGAGCGCCGCCCAGGCGACCGTCGACCTCGACGACGTCGAGGGCCTGCTGGACGCCGATCGCGACGGGCTATTGCGGGCGGCGTCGATGGCCGGCGCCCAGGTCCGCGCCACCGCCGCCGCGGTTGATGAGGGTGCGCTGGAAGCTGTCGCGGGCGGACAACGTCCGCGCACTGTTATCTGGGTGGGAGGCCGCGGTGCCGCCGATATTGCGGGCACCATGCTGGCGGCTGCGCTCAGCGGGTCCGCGGTGGAGCCGATCGTTGTGGCTTCCGAGTCGCCGCCGTGGATCGGGCCACTCGATGTGCTGGTCGTGGCCGGCGACGATCCCGGGGATCCGGCAATGGTGACGGCCGCGGCAACAGCGGTACGCCGGGGTGCGCGGGTCGTAGTCGCCGCGCCGTACGAGGGGCCCCTGCGCGATGCGACCGCGGGCCGTACCGCTGTTCTCGAACCGCGACTTCAAGTGCCTGACGAGTTTGGCTTGAGCCGGTATCTGGCTGCGGGCTTGGCCACATTGGGGGCCGTGGATCCCGGGCTGCAACCCGACCTCGAGACACTCGCCGACGAACTCGATGCCGAAGCGCTGCGCAACAGCGCTGGCCGTGAGTCGTTCACCAACCCTGCCAAGGCACTCGCCGCGCGTATGTCCGGTCGCCAGGTGGTGCTCGCCGGCAATAGTGCGTCCACCGTCGCGCTTGCCCGGCACGCCACAGTGATGCTGCTCCGGTTGGCTGGCCTGACTGCCGCCGCCGTTGGGCTGAACGATGCCCTGGTCGCGTTACGCAAAGGCGTGCCAGGCCGGTTTGAGGATCCGCTACAGGCACTGTTCCATGACGAAGAGATCGACGGACCGCTGCCGAACCGGCCGCGCGTATTTGCGTTGACGCTGGAGGCCGAGAGGCAGGTCGTGGCTTCACGGGTGGGTGGGTTCGATGACGTGGATACCGTTGGTGTCGACAGGGCGGACGAGATCGGTGCGACAGATCCCGTTCCCGTGCCGGAGCGCCGAACCGAACGGCAATTGGCCATCCTCGCTGTGCGACTGGAAATGGCAGCCGTCTATCTGAAGCTGATACGGGGGTAGCGGGCCAGTGGAGTTGCTGCGTGGAGCTATCCGAACGTATGCGTGGGGATCCCGAACGGCCATCGCCGAATTCAGCGGGAGGCCGGCGCCCACGGCGCATCCAGAGGCGGAATTGTGGCTGGGTGCCCACCCCGGCGATCCTGCCTGGCTGGAAACTCGTAGTGGGGAAACATCCTTGCTTGATGCGGTCAACGCCGATCCGGAAGGACAGCTGGGTTCGTCGGTGCGGGCGCGATTCGGCGATGTACTGCCGTTCCTGGTGAAGGTACTGGCGGCTGACGAGCCGCTGTCGCTGCAGGCTCACCCGAGTCCGGACCAGGCGCTGGAAGGTTACTTGCGCGAGGATCGGCTTGGGGTTCCGGTCAATTCGCCCGTCCGCAACTACCGCGACCGCAGTCACAAGCCGGAGCTATTGGTATCGCTGGGCGAATTCCATGCGCTCGCGGGCTTCCGCCCCGCGGCACGAACGGTCGAATTGATGTGTGCGCTGGCGGTTTCCGACCTTGATCCGTTCGTCGCACTGCTCAGTGGGCAGCCGGATGCCGAAGGCCTGCGTGCATTGTTCACGACCTGGATCACGGCGCCGCAGTCCGACCTGGACGTGTTGATTCCGGCGGTGCTGGACGGCGCGGTTCAGTACGTCCGCTCCGGAGCTGCGGAGTTCGCAGCTGAGGCCAGGACTCTTCTGGAACTCGGTGAGCGCTATCCGGGCGATGCCGGTGTCCTGGCAGCGTTGCTGCTCAACCGCGTCAGTCTCAAACGAGGGGAGGGCATCTACCTACCCGCCGGCAACCTGCACAGCTACTTGCACGGTGTTGGTGTTGAGGTGATGGCCAACTCCGACAACGTGCTTCGCGGTGGATTGACGCCAAAGCACGTCGATGTCGCCGAACTGTTGCGGGTGCTGGATTTCACCCCTGCGGAGGAGAGTGCGCTGCGGCCCCCTACCCATCGCGACGGCATCGAGATGGTGTACGAGACGGCCGCACCGGAGTTCTCCACCTCGATCCTGAAGTTGGAGGGTGAGAATCTCGGCCACGACGTCGACGTCCCCTCCCGTCACGACGGCCCGCAGATTCTGCTGTGCACACAAGGGTCGGCGGTGGTGCGCGCGAAATCCGCGGAGGTGCGGCTCAATCGTGGCTCCTCAGTGTGGATCGCCGCCGACGACGGACCCATCAGGCTGGCGGCCGATGAGCCTACTGAGCTCTTCCGTGCCACGGTTGGCCTCTGACAACCGAGGAGACCACTATGTCGACAGCCGGAAGTACCCGCGCCATTCTGGCGGCTTTGATCGCTAACGCCGGCATTGCGATTGCCAAATTCGTCGGGTTCCTCATCACCGGCAGTTCATCGATGCTCGCGGAATCCGTGCACTCGGTGGCAGATACTTCGAATCAGGGCCTGCTGCTGTTTGGTCAGCGCCAGGCCCGTAAGCAGCCAGATGAGTTACACCAGTTCGGGTTTGGGCGCAGCAGGTACTTCTACTCGTTCGTTGTCGCATTGGTGCTGTTCACGTTGGGCGCGATTTTCGCCCTCTACGAGGGCTACCACAAGATCGGTCACCCGACGCCCTTGAAGTCCCCGACCGTGGCAATAGTGATCTTGGTTGTCGCAATTGCCTTGGAATCGTTCAGCTTTCGCACGGCGGTGGTGGAGTCCAGGCCACTGAAAGGCAAGAGCGGTTGGTGGCAGTTCATCCGTCGATCCAGAAACCCGGAGCTGCCGGTCGTACTGCTTGAGGACACCGGTGCACTGATCGGATTGGTGTTCGCGCTGTGCGGCGTCGGTTTGACAGTGCTGACGGGTAACCCGATCTGGGACGGTATCGGAACCGTTGCCATTGGCGCTCTGCTCGGTGTCATCGCGGTGGTGCTGATGATCGAGACGCACAGCCTGCTCATCGGCGAAGGTGCCACCGGCGACGAGTGCCGGGCCATTCAGTCGGCGCTGGAGCAGACCACGCACATTGAGCGCGTCATCCACCTCCGTACCCAATACCTGGGCCCGGAGGAGATGTTGGTCGGCGCCAAGATCTCGCTTGCTCCCAAATCTGACCTGGTTACCGTCGCCGCCACTATCAACGCAGCCGAGGCAGCGATTCGTGCCGCCGTGCCTGCGGCGCGGGTCATCTACCTGGAACCTGATCTGGACCGCTCCTGAGAGCTGGACCACACCGAGAGTGGAGGTGACGTGCAATGGCCCGTAACTGGCGGACCAAGTCCGTGGAACAGTCCATCCTCGACACCGACGAGCCCGACACCCGCCTGCGTAAAGACCTGACGTGGTGGGATCTGACCGTCTTCGGGGTCTCGGTAGTCGTCGGCGCCGGCATTTTCACCGTCACAGCCTCGACCTTCAGCAACATCACCGGCCCCGCCATCTCGGTGTCGTTCATCATTGCCGCTGTCACCTGTGCGCTGGCCGCGCTGTGCTACGCCGAGTTCGCCTCGACTATCCCGGTGGCCGGCAGCGCCTACACATTCTCCTACGCGACTCTCGGCGAGTTTGTCGCCTGGATCATCGGCTGGGACCTGATCCTCGAGTTCGCTGTCGGCGCAGCCGTTGTGGCCAAGGGTTGGTCGAGCTATCTGGGCACTGTCTTCCACTTTTCCGGCGGGACGATTCACCTTGGTTCGTTCAGCTTCGACTGGGGCGCACTGCTGATCATCGGGGTCGTCTCGACCATGCTGGTGCTCGGCACGAAGTTGTCGTCGAATTTCTCCGCGGCCGTCACGGTCATCAAGGTGAGCGTCGTTCTCCTCGTCATCGTGGTCGGTTCCTTCTATTTCAAGGCTGCCAATCTGTCCCCGTTCGTACCGCCGACTGAAGCGGGCAAAGGCGCCGCGGGGACCGGCGTCGACCAAACGGTCTTTGCCTTACTGTCCGGGGCGCACGGAAGTCATTACGGCTGGTACGGGTTGCTGGCCGGTGCCTCGATCGTGTTCTTCGCGTTCATCGGATTCGACGTGGTTGCCACCACGGCCGAGGAAACCAAGAACCCGCAGCGCGACGTGGCGCGCGGCATCCTGACCTCCCTTGCGGTGATTACGGTGCTGTACGTCGGCGTGGCATTCGTGTTGTCGGGGATGGTGCGGTACTCCGAGCTACGCGAGGCGGGCCATGGTCACCCGAACCTAGCGACCGCATTCGAGCTCAACGGGGTGCATTGGGCGGCCACTGTGATTTCGATCGGTGCCCTGGCGGGTCTGACCACGGTGGTGATGGTTCTGGTCCTAGGTCAATCCCGGATCATCTTCGCCATGGCCCGCGATGGGTTGCTCCCGAACAATCTGGCCAAAACCGGATCGCACGGCACACCAGTGCGCGTGACGGTGCTCGTGGCCATCATCATTGCTCTAGCGGCCACGGTCTTTCCGGTGGGGAAGCTAGAGGAGATGGTCAATGTCGGAACTCTCTTCGCGTTCATTCTGGTTTCTGCCGGCGTGATGATCCTTCGCCGTACTCGTCCCGATCTGCAGCGGGGATTCCGCGTTCCGTTTGTTCCTGCGCTACCGATCTTGTCGATCGCCGCTTGCGTGTGGCTGATGCTGAACCTGTCGTGCCTGACCTGGATCAGATTTGTGATCTGGATGGCGCTCGGGGTCGTCTTCTACCTCATCTACGGACGCCGGAATTCGGTGTTGGGGCGAAGAATGGCTGCATCCTGATTTACAAACAGTCATGATTTGTCTAGACGGGCGACAAATCTGCCTCTATAGTCAAGTGATCAACGGTGGTGACACTTGCATATGGAGGTATGGATCGTGACATCTCATCTGGAGGCCGCTGGACGGCGGGAAGCCGATATCAACTGGCGCGATAAGAAGCGCTACCTGTGGCTGCTGGGCTTGGTCGCCCCGACGTCGCTGTTCGTCGTTCTGCCGATCATTTGGGCCTTCAACCAATTCGGGTGGACCGCGGCGTCGCAGGCGTTCTTATGGATCGGTCCGTTTCTGATCTACGTACTGCTGCCTGCGCTGGACCTGAAATTCGGTCGCGATGGCCAGAATCCGCCTGACGAGGTGATGGAGTACCTGGAGAACGACCGGTATTACCGCTATTGCACCTACATCTTCATTCCGTGTCAGTACGCCAGCGTCGTCCTGGGTGCGTACCTGTTCACCGCGACCGACTTGAGCTGGCTCGGATACTCCGGCGGTCTCAGTTGGGCGGCCAAGATCGGCTTGGCGCTCACCGTCGGAATGCTCGGCGGGACCGGTATCAACGCGGCTCATGAGATGGGCCACAAGAAGGAGTCGCTGGAGCGCTGGCTGGCCAAAGTGACCTTGGCCCAGACTTGGTACGGCCACTTCTACGTCGAGCACAACAAGGGCCACCACGTCCGCGTGGCGACCCCGGAAGATCCGGCGTCCGGCCGCTTCGGCGAGACGTTCTGGGAGTTCCTGCCCCGCAGTGTCTTGGGGAGTGCCCGTTCCTCGGTGAAGCTCGAAGCGGCGCGCATTCGCCGGCAGGGCAAGAGCCCGTGGGATCCGCGAACCTATCTGTCCAACGATGTTCTGAACGCGTGGCTCATGTCGGTGGTGCTGTGGGGGATGCTCATCGCGGTGTTCGGTCCGGCGTTGATTCCATTCGTCGTGATCCAGGCGGTGTTCGGCTTCTCGATGCTGGAGGCCGTCAACTATCTCGAGCACTACGGCCTGTTGCGGCAGAAGAACGCCAACGGCCGTTACGAACGCTGCGCCGCACACCACAGCTGGAACTCCGACCAGTTGGTGACCAACCTGTTCCTGTACCACCTGCAACGGCACAGCGATCATCACGCGAACCCGACGCGTCGCTACCAGACGCTGCGCAGTCTGGATGGGGCTCCGGAGCTGCCGAGCGGGTACGCCACCCTGATTGGAGTGACGTATCTGCCATGGGTGTGGCGCGCAATGATGGACCACCGAGTGCTTGACCACTACAACGGCGACATCACCAAGGTGAACGTCGACCCGCGTCGCCGCGAGAAGATTCTGGCGCGCTACGGGGCATCCGAGACGGGGGCATCCGAGACGGGGGCACCCGCGGCGGGGGCGCACGAGGATTCCGGGGCATGAGCGCCTACCGGTGCCCGGTGTGCGACTTCGTGTACGACGAAGTCAAGGGCGTCGCCCGGGAAGGTTTCCCGGCCGGCACCATGTGGGCCGACATTCCAGACGACTGGTGCTGCCCAGACTGCGGGGTTCGTGAGAAGGTCGACTTCGAACCGATGGAGGTCAAACAGTGAGTGACGAGTTCAAACTCTATGTCTGCGTTCAGTGCGGCTTCGAATACGACGAGGCCAAAGGCTGGCCGGAAGACGGAATCGCACCGGGAACCCGGTGGGACGATATCCCCGATGACTGGAGTTGCCCCGATTGTGGCGCAGCCAAGTCCGACTTCGAGATGGTAGAAATCGCGCGCCCGTGACAACCCTGAAGAGGTCGGTGCCGTACGCGGAGGCCTCTCGCGTGTTGTTGCGAGATGTGGTGCTCGACGCCATGCGTCAGGAACTGCTGAGCAAGGATTGGTCGGCGATCACGTTGACCGATGTCGCGCGCACCGCTGGTATCAGCCGGCAGACCATCTACAACGAGTTCGGTTCACGGCAGGGGTTGGCGCAGGGTTATGCGCTTCGGCTGACAGATCGTCTGGTTGACGTCATCGGCCAAGCCATCGATGCCAATGTCGGCCACGTCTATGCCGCGTTTCTTGAAGGATTTCGGCTGTTTTTCACTGAATCGGCGGCCGACCCACTGGTCATCTCGCTGTTGTCGGGAGTTGCGAAACCTGATCTGCTGCAAATTATTACGACCGATAGCGCGCCGATCATCACCAGGGCCTCGCGGCGCCTGACCGAGTCTTTCATGGGTAGCTGGGTCGGGGCGAGCGAAGACGACGCCAGCGTCCTGGCGCGCGCGACTGTTCGGCTGGCCATGAGCTATGTATCGATGCCCCCAGAGGCCGATCATGACGTCGCCGCCGACCTGGCACGGTTGATGACTCCGTTCGCCGAGCGGTATGGGGTCGCCGAACCGCACTGACCAGTGCCGGATACCGTGTACGCCATGACGCTGACTGCTGACTCGCGCAACGGAATCGACTACAAGGTCGCCGACCTGGGAGAGGCCGAGTTCGGCCGCAAAGAGATCCGGCTGGCCGAGCATGAAATGCCGGGGCTGATGACGCTGCGCCGGGAGTATGCCGATGTGCTGCCCTTGAAGGGCGCGCGGATCTCCGGTTCGCTGCACATGACCGTGCAGACCGCGGTGCTGATCGAAACCCTCGTAGTGCTCGGCGCCGAAGTTCGCTGGGCGTCCTGCAACATCTTCTCCACCCAGGACCACGCCGCCGCCGCGACGGTCGTCGGCCCGTATGGGACACCGGAAGAGCCCAAGGGTGTGTCGGTATTCGCATGGAAGGGCGAAAGCCTGGAGGAATACTGGTGGTGCGCAGAGCAGATGCTCACCTGGCCCGGCGAGCCCGCGAACATGATTCTCGACGACGGCGGTGACGCCACCATGCTGGTGCTGCGTGGCGCCCAGTTCGAGAAGGCCGGTGTCGTGCCGCCCACCGAGGATGATGCCTCCGACGAGTACAAGGTCTTCCTGGCGCTGGTCCGGGCTCGTTTCGAGACTGACAAGACCAAGTGGACCAAGATCGCCAAGTCGGTACAGGGCGTCACCGAGGAGACCACCACCGGGGTGCTGCGTCTGTACCAGTTCGCCGCAGCCGGAGAGTTGACGTTCCCCGCGATCAACGTCAACGACTCGGTCACCAAATCCAAGTTCGACAACAAGTACGGGACCCGGCACTCGCTGATTGACGGCATCAACCGCGGCACCGACGTGCTCATCGGCGGCAAGGCCGCGTTGGTCTGTGGCTACGGTGACGTCGGCAAGGGCTGCGCAGAGGCACTCAAAGCCCAGGGTGCGCGCGTTGCGGTCACCGAGATCGATCCGATCAACGCTCTGCAGGCGATGATGGACGGCTTCGAGGTCAAGACCGTCGAAGAGGCAATCGGCTGGGCGGACATCGTCATCACCGCTACGGGTAACCAGGGCATCATCACCCTTGAGCACATGCGCTCGATGAAGCACCAGGCGATCCTTGGCAACATCGGCCACTTCGATGACGAGATCGAGATGGCCCGCCTCGAGCGGGACCCGGATATCCGTCGGATCAACATCAAGCCGCAGGTCGACGAGTTCACCTTCCCTGATGGCCACTCGATCATCGTGTTGTCCGAAGGCCGTCTGCTGAACCTGGGCAACGCCACTGGGCACCCGTCATTCGTGATGAGCAACAGCTTCTCGAATCAGGTGATCGCTCAGATCGAGCTGTGGACGAAGAACGACGAGTACGACAACGAGGTCTACCGGTTGGCCAAGCATCTCGACGAGAAGGTCGCCAAGATCCACGTTGAGGCCCTCGGCGGTTCGCTCACCCGGCTCACCAAGGAACAGGCCGAGTACATCGGCGTCGATGTCGACGGCCCGTACAAGCCGGAGCACTACCGCTACTAGTGCTGCTAGCGATCGAAGGTCTCGACGGCGCCGGCAAACGCACGCTGGCACTGGGAGTGCAGCGCGCGTTTGAGGCCTCGGGCCGGTCGGTGGCGACGCTGGCGTTCCCGCGTTACGGCGCTTCGATCACCGCCGACTTGGCCAGCGAGGCACTCCACGGACGCCACGGTGATCTGGCCGAGTCGGTGTACGCCATGGCGGTGTTGTTCGCACTGGACCGCGCCGCCGCGATCGGCGAGATCGGCACCTTGTGCCGCGACTACGACGTCGTCATCCTCGACCGCTACGTGGCATCCAATGCCGCCTACAGCGCGGCCCGTCTGCATCAAGACGCGTTCGGGGAAGTGGTGGGTTGGGTCAAGGAGTTCGAATTCGACCGCTTGCAGTTACCCAGGCCCGATCGTCAGATCCTGCTTTCCGTTCCCGTCGAACTTGCCGCCGAACGGGCCCGGCACCGAGCCCGAACGGAAAAAGATCGAGCGCGCGACGCTTACGAGCGTGACGACGGACTCCAAAAGCGAACGGGCGCCGTGTATGCGGAGTTGGCGGCAGGTCAGTGGGGTGGCCCCTGGGTGATCGCGCCACCCGATACCGATCCGGTCGACCTGGTCTGCACGCTGGTCGAATAGGACGGGAATGTTTGCAACTCGCCGTGTGCTAGACGGGGTTTGTCGCGATTCGGTGTCACGATGGACAACATGAGGCAAAGAATTCTGGTGGTCGACGATGATGCGTCTCTTGCCGAGATGCTCACGATCGTGCTTCGGGGCGAGGGATTCGACACTGCGGTTGTCGGCGATGGTTCGCAGGCGCTTACCGCGGTGCGTGAATTGAGGCCCGACTTGGTGTTGCTTGACCTCATGCTGCCCGGCATGAACGGTATCGACGTCTGCCGCGTGCTGCGTGCAGACTCGGGCGTGCCGATCGTCATGCTGACCGCCAAGACCGACACCGTCGACGTGGTGCTGGGTCTTGAGTCGGGCGCCGACGACTACGTCATGAAGCCCTTCAAGCCCAAGGAACTGGTGGCCCGTGTTCGCGCCAGGCTGCGTCGCAACGATGACGAGCCGGCAGAGATGCTGTCCATCGCCGATATCGAAATCGACGTTCCGGCTCACAAAGTCACTCGCGAGGGTGAACAGATCTCGCTGACTCCGCTGGAGTTCGACCTCCTGGTGGCGCTGGCACGCAAGCCGCGGCAGGTGTTTACTCGTGATGTGCTGCTCGAACAGGTGTGGGGATATCGGCACCCCGCCGACACCCGTTTGGTGAACGTCCATGTGCAGAGGTTGCGGGCCAAGGTCGAGAAGGATCCGGAGAACCCGCAGGTAGTGCTGACCGTTCGAGGGGTGGGCTACAAGGCCGGACCTCCGTGACATCTGCTGGCGGCGACGCAGAGCGCCAATGATTTGGGGCTCGAGGCGGCGCATCCGCGGGCCGTGGGGTCGCTCCGGCCCACTGCTGCGTGGCACGAGTACGGTCGGTCGTGCGATCGCTCAGATTTGGCGCAGGTCGCTGCAGTTGCGGGTTGTTGTTCTGACGCTCGGACTGTCGGCCGCCGTGATCTTGGTGCTCGGGTTCGTGCTTACGAGCCAGATCACCAATCGCGTGTTGGACGTCAAGGTTCGGGCGGCCACCGAGGAGATTGATCGGGCCCGCAACACCGTGAGCGGAATTGTCAGTGGCGAAGAAGCGCGCTCGCTCGACAGCAGCCTCCAACTTGCCCGCAACACGCTCATTTCCAAGACCGGCGAGACGTCGGGTACCGGACTCGCCGGCACCTTCGACGCAGTCCTTGTGGTGCCGGGCGACGGTCCGCGGGCCGCGACGGCAGCTGGTCCGGTGGAGCAGATCCCGCGTTCGCTGCGGGATTTCGTCAAGGCGGGACAGGTCAGCTATCAATATGCGACGGTCCGGACTGAGGGCTTTTCCGGCCCGGCGTTGTTGATCGGCACGCCGACGCCGTCGCGGGTCACCAATCTCGAGCTATACCTGGTCTTCCCGCTCAGCAGCGAAGAGACCACCATCACCCTGGTTCGCGGCACCATGGTCACCGGCGGATTGGTGTTGTTGGTGCTGCTTGCCGGGATCGCCTTGCTGGTGTCCCGTCAGGTAGTGGTGCCGGTCCGTTCGGCGTCCCGCATTGCCGAACGGTTCGCCGAGGGATACCTGTCCGAGCGAATGCCGGTGCGCGGCGAAGACGACATGGCGCGGCTCGCGTTGTCGTTCAACGACATGGCGGAGAGCCTGCAGCGTCAGATCACCCAGCTGGAGGAATTCGGCAATCTGCAGCGCCGGTTCACCTCCGATGTCAGCCACGAGCTACGGACGCCACTGACGACGGTGCGGATGGCGGCGGATCTGATCTACGACCACAGCGGGGATCTCGACCCGACGCTGCGGCGGTCGACGGAGTTGCTGGTCAGCGAGCTCGACCGATTCGAGACTCTGCTCAACGACCTGCTGGAAATCTCCCGCCACGACGCGGGCGTCGCCGAGCTCTCCGTTGAGGCGGTGGACCTTCGTTCGACGGTGAACAGCGCGCTGAGCAATGTCGGCCATCTAGCCGACGAAGCGAGCATCGAACTTCTGGTGGATTTGCCCGATGACGGTGTCATCGCCGAGGTCGACCCACGTCGTGTGGAGCGCATCTTGCGCAACCTGATCGCCAACGCCATCGACCATGCCGAGCACAAGCCGGTGGGCATTCGGATGGCCGCTGACGAAGACACCGTGGCGGTCACCGTGCGCGATTACGGCGTCGGACTGCGGCCCGGTGAGGAGAAGCTGGTATTCAGCCGGTTCTGGCGCTCCGACCCGTCGCGGGTACGTCGATCCGGCGGCACGGGGCTTGGGCTGGCGATCAGCATCGAGGATGCGCGGTTGCACCAGGGCCGACTCGAGGCGTGGGGCGAGCCTGGCAAGGGTGCTTGCTTCCGGCTGACCCTCCCGCTGACCCGGGGACACAAGGTCACCACCAGTCCACTGCCGATGAAACCCGTTGCAGCCGAACGGCAGCGCGAACACGCGGGGGAGAGCGTGTGAGCCGGCTTGTGACCCGAAGATCGCTGACCGTGCTGTTACTCGGGCTGGCCATGATCTGGTCGGTTGGGTGCGCTGGTGTTCCGAATTCGTCCGCGCCGCTGGCGATCGGGACGGTTGAGCGTCCGGCGCCCAAGGGCCTTCCGGAACCGGGCCCGGCAATGGATCCCGACGACGTGCTACGAGAGTTTCTCAAGGCAACGGCCGATCCCGCCAACCGGCATCTGGCCGCGCGTCAATTCCTCACCGAGTCAGCGTCGAAAGAGTGGGACGACCAGGGCAGTGCGCTGCTGGTCGACAAGGTGGTATTCGTCGAAACCCGTTCGACGGACGAGGTTTCGGTGACGATGAAGGCCGACATCCTTGGATCGCTATCGGATATCGGCGTCTTCGAGACAGCCGACGGCCAACTGCCCGACCCCGGGCGGATCGAGTTGGTGCAGACCCCCGGCGGCTGGCGCATCAACAAGCTTCCCAACGGCGTTTTCCTGGACTGGCAGCAGTTCCAGGCCACCTACAAACGGAACACCCTGTACTTCGTTGATCCGACCGGCAAGACGGTGGTGCCCGACCCGCGCTATGTGGCAGTGTCCGACCCCGAACTGCTTGCCACCGAGTTGGTCACCAAGCTGATTGCCGGTCCGCGACCGGAGATGGCCAACACCGTGCGGAATCTCCTTGGCCCGCCAGTGAAGCTGGTGGGTCCGGTGACCCGCGCTGATGGCGGCAAGACTGGCGTCGGGCGGGGTTACGGAGGCGCCCGGATTGAGCTGCAGAACCTCACCACAACCGATCCGCATAGCCGGCAACTCCTCGCCGCCCAGCTGACCTGGACGCTGGCGCGAGCTGATATCAAGGGTCCCTACGTCATCAACGCGGACGGCGCCGCGCTGGACGATCGGTTTGCCGAAGGCTGGAACACCACAGATGTCGCGGCAACCGATCCGGGTGCGGCAGACGGTGTTTCGGCCGGCGTACACGCTCTCATCGGTGGTTCGATGGTGTCGTTGGACGGTCAGCGGGCGGCCAAGGTGCCCGGGTCATTCGGTTCGATGGGGGATCAGAAGGCGGCCGCCTTCTCGCGGGCAGGTCATGATGTCGCCTCGGTGGTGGTGTTGCATTCCGGCGGGCCCGACGCTGTTTCGTCGTTATGGGTTGGGCCGAACGGCGGGCAGGCGGTCGAAGCCACCGATGGGCGCACCCTGTCCCGCCCCTCTTGGGCACCGGATGATGCGGTGTGGGTCGTTGTTGACGGCAACAGCGTGGTGCGGGTCATCCAGGAAGAGGCTTCTGGTCAGCCGGCGCGGATCCCGGTGGACTCGGCGGCGGTGACGGCGCGCTTTCCCGGTGCGATCACCGAATTGCAGATCTCTCGCGACGGAACTCGGGCGGCGATGGTGATCGACGGCAAGGTGGTGCTGGCTGAGGTGGAACAGACCCCCGGCGGCGAGTTCGCGCTCACCTATCCGCGCCGAATTGGATTCGGGTTGGGAACCTCGGTGGTATCGCTGTCTTGGCGCACGGGTGACGACATGGTGGTCACCCGAACCGACCCGGCGCATCCGGTGTCGTATGTGAACCTCGACGGGGTCAATTCTGATGCGCCGAGCACCAATCTGGTGATGCCGATGGCGACTGTCGCGGCGAATCCGTCTGCGGTGTACGTGGCCGATTCTCGCGGGGTGCTGCAGCTGTCCGGGACCAACGCAGACAACGGTCAGTCTTGGGTGGAAGTGCGGCCGCTGATGGTTGCCGGTGCCATTCCGGTGCTGCCTGGCTGACTTGCCGGTTCGATTCTGGCTGCCAGACTTGGCGGCATGCTGGACTTGGTCCTGCCATTGGAATGCGGCGGCTGCGGTGCGCCGTCTACTCGATGGTGTGCGAATTGTGCTGCCGTCTTGCGGGTGCGGCCGGATGAACCGCATCTGCTCACCCCCCGCATCGACCCAGGTGTTCCGGTGTTCGCGCTGGGCCGGTACGCGGGCGCGCGGAGTCGAGCCATCCTGGCGATGAAGGAACACGGCCGCCGCGACCTGGCAGTACCGCTGGCCCGGGCGCTGGCGCTCGGCGTTGACCGCTTGATCACCTGGGGGATGCTTGTCGCTCCGTTGACGGTCGTCCCAGCCCCGACCCGTCGGTGGGCTGCGCGGCGTCGCGGTGGCGACCCGGTCACACGCATCGCGGTCGCGGCGACACGGAAGCACCCCGAACTCACGGTCGTCCCGGCTTTGCGCACCACGGGTCTGGTGCGTGATTCGGTGGGTCTGACGAGTGCCGCGCGCGAACGCAATATCGCCGGCAGGGTGCGTCTGGTCCGACCGGCGCGCGGCGAGATTCTGCTCGTCGACGACGTCCTCACCACGGGTGCCACAGCGTGCGAGGCGGTTCGAGTACTGCACTCGGCGGGGGCGCGGGTGATGGCCGTTCTCACTGTTGCCTATGCCTGAGCGTTGGCAGGTGCGGAGCAAAGGCCGAACGGCCTTCAGTGAGTTCCCATTGAGATCTCAGTGAGTCTGAATTGGTGTGGCGAAAAGTGGCACCGCCTCGTGAACAAGGACTACCGTCGGGGCCAACACACCGTGAACAATCAGCCGACCGCGGTAGGAGGTGAGCCCCTCGACCCTGGCACCGGCGGGTGCGGATCACGTCGCCAACCTGACCGGTGCGCCGTTAGGACAGACAAGGGCACGCCTATTGGCGTGCAACTCCGGAGTAGAAACGAGTTGCCAAGCATGTCAACCGAATCCGTGAACTCCAGTCAGTTGCTGGCTGACGAGAATGCTGACGAGAATTCACCCGCCTCGAATTCCGAGGTAGTGGTGTCGGGACGAAACGTTGAAGTCCCCGACCACTACCGGGTGTACGTGGGCCAGAAGCTCGCCCGCGTCGAACGGCTTGATCGCACGATCTACCGGTTCGACGTCGAGCTTGAGCACGAGCGCAATCGTCGCCAGCGAAAGAACTGCCAGCACGTTGAGATCACTGCACGCGGCCGCGGACCTGTGGTGCGCGGTGAGGCCTGCGCCGAGAGCTTCTATGGCGCCTTCGAGGCAGCGGTCCACAAACTGGAGAACCGGCTTAGGCGCAGCAAAGACAGGCGCAAAGTTCACTATGGGGACAAGACCCCCGTTTCGCTGCACGAAGCCACCGCGGCTGTGCCTCCACTTGACTTGACTGATGCCTTCAGGCTTGAGGAAAGCTCCGGGCCGGACGGCCAGGACGCTGCGGCTGAGCACCACGCGCCAGGCTGCATCGTGCGGACCAAGGAACACACGGCTGAGCCGATGACGGTTGATGACGCTCTTTACGAGATGGAATTGGTCGGGCACGACTTCTTCTTGTTCCACGACAAGGATTCCGACCGCCCCACGGTGGTGTATCGCAGACACGCGTACGACTACGGGTTGATCCGCCTGGCCTGAGCGTGCGGGGGGCATGACGTCGCATCGCCTAGGATGGAGATTGCCAGGACTCCAATTCTTAGGGGAACGAAACTGTGCTGTCGAAGTTATTGCGCCTTGGCGAAGGTCGCATGGTCAAGCGCCTCAGAGGTGTGGCCGACTATGTCAACAGCTTGTCCGATGACGTAGAGAAGCTCTCGGACGCTGAGCTGCGGGCCAAGACCGACGAGTTCAAGCAGCGCCTCGACAACGGCGCGACCCTTGATGACCTGCTTCCCGAAGCATTCGCGGTGGCCCGCGAGGCGTCCTCGCGGGTGCTGTCCCAGCGCCCCTTCGACGTGCAGGTCATGGGTGGTGCTGCCCTCCATTTCGGCAACGTCGCCGAGATGCGGACCGGTGAGGGTAAGACCCTGACCTGTGTGCTGCCGGCCTACCTCAACGGTCTGGGCGGCAAGGGCGTGCACGTCGTGACGGTCAACGACTATCTGGCGAAGCGCGATGCCGAATGGATGGGCCGAGTACACCGACTACTGGGTCTGAACGTGGGCGTGATTCTGAACGAATTGACGCCCGATGAGCGACGAGCCGCGTACCACGCCGACATCACCTATGCCACCAACTGGGAATTGGGCTTCGACTACCTTCGCGACAACATGGCGCATTCGCTTGATGACGTTGTTCAGCAGCGTGGTCACAATTACGCCATCGTTGACGAGGTCGACGCCATCCTCATCGATGAAGCTCGTACCCCACTGATCATTTCTGGTCCTGCCGACAACGCGTCGAGCTGGTACGCGGAGTTCGCCCGGTTGGCTCCGATGATGAAGAAGGACGTCCACTACGAAGTCGACCTGAAGAAGCGCACCGTAGGCGTGCACGAACTCGGTGTGGAATTCGTTGAGGACCAGCTCGGCATCGACAACCTTTACGAGGCCGCCAACTCGCCGTTGGTCAGTTACCTCACCAACTCCATCAAGGCCAAGGAGCTGTTCGAGCGGGATAAGAGTTACCTCGTCCGCAATGGTGAGGTGTATATCGTCGACGAATTCAGCGGACGCGTGTTGATCGGGCGTCGCTACAACGAAGGTATGCACCAGGCGATCGAGGCCAAAGAAGGCGTCGAGATCAAGAACGAGAATCAGACCCTCGCCGCGATCACCTTGCAGAACTACTACCGGCTCTACAAGAAGCTCTCCGGCATGACCGGCACCGCCGAGACCGAGGCCGCTGAACTCCACGAGACCTACAAACTCGGCGTCATCCCGATCCCCACCAACCGGCCCATGGTCCGGACCGACCATGGCGACTTGATTTACAAGACTGAGGAAGCCAAGTTCGACGCGGTGGTCGATGACATCAGCGAACGTTACGAGAAGGGCCAGCCGGTCCTGATCGGCACCACCAGCGTCGAGCGGTCCGAGTATCTTTCGCGGCTGCTCACCAAACGCCGGATTCCGCACAACGTGCTCAACGCGAAGTACCACGAACAAGAGGCCGGTATCATCGCCGAGGCTGGTCGCCTCAAGGTGGTTACCGTCGCCACCAATATGGCGGGTCGCGGTACCGACATCGTTTTGGGCGGCAATATCGATTTCCTCGCCGATCGCCGATTGCGCGACCGCGGACTGGACCCGGTCGAGACACCCGACGAATACGAAGCGGCCTGGCACGAGGAGCTGCCAAAGGTCAAGGCACAAGCTGTCGAGGAAGCCAAGGAGGTCGTTGCCGTCGGTGGGCTCTATGTGCTGGGCACCGAACGTCATGAATCGCGCCGAATCGATAACCAGCTGCGAGGCCGCTCCGGACGTCAGGGCGACATCGGCGAGTCGCGGTTCTATCTGTCACTGGGCGACGATTTGATGCAGCGATTCAACGGCGCCGCCCTGGAATCCTTGTTGACCCGGCTCAACCTGCCCGACGACGTGCCCATCGAAGCCAAGATGGTCACCCGTGCGATCAAGAGCGCGCAAACGCAGGTCGAGCAGCAGAACTTCGAGGTCCGCAAGAACGTTCTCAAATACGACGAAGTCATGAACCGGCAGCGCAAGGTCATCTACCAAGAGCGCAACCGGATCCTTAAAGGGGAGAGTCTGCAGCAGCAGGCGAAAGGCATGGTGGTTGACGTGGTCACCGCCTATGTGGAGGGCGCGACCGTCGATGGCTACTCCGAAGACTGGGATTTCGAAGCGCTGTGGAGTGCACTCAAAACCCTCTACCCAGTGGGTATCGACCACCACGATCTGGTGCATTCCAACGAGTTCGGCGAGCCCGGCGAGCTGACCCGCGAGGAATTGCTCGAAGCCCTCATCAAGGATGCCGAGGCTGCTTACGCCAAGCGGGAAGCGGACATCGAAGCGATCGCCGGCGAGGGGGCTATGCGCCAGCTTGAACGCAACGTCTTGCTCAACGTGCTGGATCGAAAGTGGCGCGAACATCTCTACGAGATGGATTACCTCAAAGAAGGCATCGGCCTGCGAGCGATGGCCCAGCGTGATCCGCTGGTCGAATATCAGCGCGAGGGCTACGACATGTTCATGGTCATGCTCGACGGCCTCAAAGAGGAATCCGTTGGCTTCCTGTTCAATGTGCAAGTTCAGGCAGCGCCGCCGCAGGCTGCACCGGTGGCACCCGTTACCGCGCCTGCGGGCCTCGCGAACCTCGGCAAAGCCGCGACGGAAGAGGAAGAGCACGCCCCGTCTGACCTGCAGTCCCTGGGCATCGAGGACGACTCTCGGCCCTTGACCTACTCCGGCCCAGCGGAAGACGGTTCAGTGGAGGTCAAGCGCAACGGCGGCCAACAGCCCGTGGCCGCTGCAGCGACGGCGGGGGTCACCCGCAAGGAACGCCGCGAGAGTGCGCGACGTGAGGCCAAAGAAAAGAAGGCCCTGCGCCGTAGCTAGCCGAGCGACCGACATCTAGCCGGATAAGACGTCGGCAATTCGGTCGAGGGTTGCGCGCATGGCTTGCTGCACCTGC
Source organism: Mycobacterium sp. (assembly GCA_965279745.1). Classification (GTDB taxonomy): domain Bacteria; phylum Actinomycetota; class Actinomycetes; order Mycobacteriales; family Mycobacteriaceae; genus Mycobacterium. The sequence goes on along the minus strand of OZ257262.1, from coordinate 2,142,555 downwards.
GTCGGTAGGTTGCCGCGACGTAGCATCGTTTTTTGTTTGTCCTGGGAGATATCCCACTCCTCGCGCACCAGCGTTTGGGATTCACTCTCGGTTGGCGTGAGTACGTACCGCCAAATGCGTCCACCGATTCGGCCGCCCAATATGGTTGGTTGCCAAGCGATCCGCCGGTTCTCCTCGAATTCGATGACGGTGTTGCGCATCGTGTACGGCAGGAACAGGGTCTCGCGCCGGCCTCGCATCCGCATTGAGAACACCGAATTCAACGCCAGCGGCACCGAAGTGGCCGTGGTGTGTTCAACCGTGCCCGATCCGTCGAATACCGGGTGTTTCCCGGCGTCGGCCAACAAAGCGAAGATTCTGTCTGCCGGGGCGTCAATGACGCGCTCGACGCTGATCTGATCACCATCCATCAGCCCAGGCTAATCAGGCGTCAGCCGAGGTGCAGCGCCACCACTTGCCACCGCGGGCCGGTAGCGGTGCTCACCTGCGCCACTCGGCAGGCAATGGCATGCACTTGTTCACCGCGGGTGTAGCTTGCCGCAACTTCAGCCGCCGCTGGTGTGGTCCCCGGCATACCGGTTAGCTGCACGCGCACCCGACGCAGCCGGGCGGCGCCGCTGTCGGTTTGTCGCGCAGCGGCCGACAACAGTGAGTCCACCAAGCCAGGTGCCAGCAGCGTTCGTAATTGGGCCAGCGGCCGGCGCCTGTCGATCACCTCCAGCACCCGCCGCAGGGTCGCATCGGCGAAGGCGCCCGCGGCGCGTGCTTGGGCGGTATCGGGCCCTTGAGCTGGCGCGATGGTCCGGCGGGGCAGGGCAACGACGCCGGAGCGCCCGCCGGTGCCTGGCGATTCGTAGTCGATGACGGGCATTACGTGAGATGTGGACATGCGCACTCTCCAAATATCGGTCGATGAGGGACCGGTCGCGGGAGAGGCGCGGGCCGATGGCGACGATGATTGCACAGTTGGCGCCAGCACGTGTGCACCGGTGATGCGCAGGACGCGGGTGGGCGGTTACCGTGTCGGAGAACCCAACGGCATTCTGGACGGCACCGGAGAGGGAGATATCGCGACGATGGTGACTCGGCTGTCAGCGTCGGATTCTGCCTTCTACCACTTGGAGAACAGTTCGACGCCGATGTATGTCGGCTCGCTGTCGATCTTGCGTAAGCCACGGGGCGGCCTGAGCTACGAGGCGATGCTGGAGAACATCGAACGCCGGTTGCCGCAGATCCCGCGCTACCGGCAGAAGGTCCGCGAGCTGACCCTGGGCCTGGCTAGGCCGGTGTGGATCGACGATCCGGACTTCGATATCACTTACCACGTCCGTCGCTCGGCATTGCCCTCGCCGGGAAGTGACGAACAGCTGCATGAGCTCATCGCCCGGGTGGGTTCCCGCCCGCTGGACAGGTCTCGGCCACTGTGGGAGATGTACCTCATCGAGGGTCTAGCCAAGAATCGGCTAGCGATCTACACAAAGTCGCATCAGGCCCTCGTCAACGGCATGACGGCACTCGAGATCGGCCACGTGATCGCCGACCGGACGCAACGGCAACCGGCGTTCGGTGAGGACATCTGGATTCCCGGCCGCGAACCGAGCAACCGCCGTCTGCTGCTGGGCGCGCTGGGGGACTGGTTAGCGCGGCCGGGCCTGCAGATCCAGGCGGTACGGTCCGCGGTGACCGATGTGGTGACCAACAGCGGTGAACTGGCTGAGCAGGTTCGGCGACTGAACGACATCGCGCGAACCCTTGCCCGGGGCGCTGCGCCAAGCAGTCCGCTGAACACCAAGGTGTCGCGCAGTCGCCGGTTGACCGTTGCCGGCGGCTCGCTCTCGGACTACCGGACGGTGCGGTCCCGCTACGACTGCGACGTCAATGACGTCGTCCTGGCCGTGATCGCCGGTGCACTGCGCAACTGGTTGTTGTCGCGGGGTGAGCCGGTGACCGCAACCTCCACGGTTCGCGCGATGGCCCCGACCTCGGTGTACCCGGAGACCTTCTTGGAGTCATCAGGTCCCGGGCAGGCGATCAGCGAGGTGGCACCATTCCTCGTGGACTTGCCTGTGGGCGAAGCCAATCCGGTGGTGCGACTGTCACAGATCGCCCATGCGACCGAGTCGCATTCGGCCGCAGCCAGTTTGGTGGATGCCCGCACGATCGTCACGTTGTCCGGTTTCGCTCCGCCCACCCTGCACGCGATGGGAACGCGGGTGGCCACACAGTTCTCGGCGCGCCAGTTCAACCTGTTGATCACCAATGTTCCGGGCCCGCAATCGCAGATGTATGTGGCCGGCACCAAACTGCTGGAGACCTACGCGGTACCGCCGTTGCTGCACAACCAGAGCCTGGCCATCGGGGTGACGTCCTATATGGGGATGCTGTATTTCGGCATCAACGCCGACCGTGACGCGATGAGCGACGTCGACGTGCTTCCTGCACTGCTGGCTGAATCTCTCGAGGAACTGCTCGAATCGGCACAATAGAAGTACGATTCGGCGGTGGGCAAGTCGAGCGCCGAGCAGCGCGATTCAAAGGTTCCCAAGGACGTATACAAGGCCGAATTGTTCCGCCTGCAAACCGAATTGGTGAAATTGCAGGAGTGGACCAAGGCCACCGGTGCGCGGATTGTGGTGGTTTTCGAAGGCCGTGATGCCGCAGGCAAGGGCGGAACGATCAAGCGTGTCACCGAGTACCTCAGCCCGCGCGTCGCAAGGATCGCCGCGTTGCCCGCCCCGACTGAGCGGGAGCGCGGGCAGTGGTATTTCCAGCGCTACATCGAACAGCTGCCAGCGCGCGGCGAGATGGTGCTGTTCGACCGGTCTTGGTACAACCGCGCCGGCGTCGAACTCGTCATGGGGTTCTGTACCCCTCGCGAACACACGCTGTTCCTACGGCAATGTCCGATCTTCGAACAGATGTTGATCGATGACGGGATCATTCTGCGGAAGTACTGGTTCTCGGTCTCCGACGACGAGCAGCTACGCCGGTTCAAGTCCCGGCGTAACGACCCGCTTCGGCGATGGAAGCTCAGCTCGATGGACCTCGAATCGATCTACCGGTGGGAGGACTACTCCCGTGCCAAGGACCAGATGATGGTGCACACCGACACACCTGCCAGTCCCTGGTACGTGGTGGAGTCCGACAACAAGAAGCATGCGCGGCTCAACATGATGGCGCATCTGTTGTCGACCATCGACTATGAGGAAGTCGATCATCCTGAAGTCGAGCTGCCCAAGCGGCCGGGTGCTGGCAACTACCAACGACCGTCGCGCGAACTTGCGAAATATGTCGACGATCACGTGACGACTTTGATGGGCGATCAGGATTAATCTGCCCTGATGCGCGTCTACATCCCAGCGACGCTTGCCATGCTGCAGCAGCTGGTCGCCGACGGATCGATGCAGCCGCTGAGCGGCACCGCCTTCGCGGTGACGCCGATGCTGCGTGAGTCTTACGCCGAAGGTGACGACGAAGAACTGGCCGAAGTGGTGCTGGGCGAGGCGGCGCTTGCATCGTTGCGGCTGTTGGCTGCCAAGGAAAGTGGCGCAGAAGAAAACGGTGAGCTGCCGGTGCGCCGGGCGGTGCTGGTGGCCGACGCCGAGGCCAAACCTCGCCCCGAACTAGACGATGCCGTGGTTCGGATTGTCGGGCGGGTGAGCCTCGATCAGGTCATAGCCGCCTACGTCGACATCGCGGAGGCCGAACCTGCGGTCAAGGCGGCATTAGCGGTGGTCGATGTGGCCGATCTTGGGGATGAGGATGCCGAGTTCATTGTCGGGGATGCCCAGGATCATGACCTGGCCTGGTATGCGACCCAGGAGTTGCCGTTCCTGCTCGAATTGCTCTGATCGGGTAGATACGCGACCGTAAGTTACGGTACCGTAGGTTTATGGGGAAGAACGATGTCAAGACCAGCGCGATCACCCGTGACACCGTGATTCCACGCGTTGCGGGAGCTGGCAAGCATCCCGCGGTCGACGCGCTTCGGGCCTTGGCGGCAAAGATCACCACGCCGCTATTGCCCGATGACTATCTGAAGTTGGCGAACCCGTTGTGGTCAGCGCGAGAACTGCGAGGCCGGGTTATCGAGGTTCGTCGTGAGGCGACGGATTCGGCGACGCTCGTGATCAAACCGGGCTGGGGTTTCGGCTTTGATTACCGGCCTGGGCAGTACGTGGGCATTGGTCTATTGGTGGACGGCCGCTGGCGCTGGCGGTCGTACTCGCTGACGTCCACGCCGGTGACCTCGCCTGCCGGGGGGGTCCGAGCGCGCACGATCAGCATCACCGTCAAGGCCATGCCCGAGGGCTTTCTCTCGACCCACCTTGTCGGCGGCGTCACGCCGGGCACCGTCGTTCGACTCGCCGCTCCGCAGGGCAACTTTGTGCTGCCCGATCCGGCGCCGGCGCAGATGTTGTTCATCACCGCAGGTTCTGGGATCACGCCGGTCATGTCGATGTTGCGGACTCTCGGCCGCCGCAACCAGATCGGCGATGTCGTTCACCTGCATTCGACACCGACGGCCGACGATGCCATGTTTGTTGCCGAGTTGGCCGCGCTAGAAAACTCCCATCAGGGGTATCGGCTGATGTTGCGGACTACCAAAGCCGAAGGCCGGCTCAACCTGGAACGACTTGACGACTTCGTGCCAGACTGGCGCGCCCGCCAGGCCTGGGCCTGCGGACCCGAGGGGATGCTTGGCGATGCGGGTCGGGTGTGGGCGGCGGCCGGCATCGCAGGGAACTTGCATGTGGAGCGGTTCGCGGCGTCCCGCGCGGCGCGCGTGGGCGGCGCTAAAGACTCAGGCGGAACGGTCACTTTCGAGCGCAGCGGCAAGAGCGTGACAGTGGACGCCGCGACGGCACTGATGGACGCGGGTGAGCAGTCCGGGATTCAGATGCCGTTCGGCTGCCGGATGGGGATCTGTCAGTCATGCGTAGTCGGCCTGCTCGACGGACGTGTGCGCGACTTGCGCACCGGTGTCGAACACGAGGCCGGCAGCAAGATTCAGACCTGCGTGTCGGCAGCTTCGGGTGATTGCGTCCTGGACATTTAAGGTTTACCCGCTAGTAACCTACGGTACGGTAGGTTACGATAGCGTAGGTTCGAAGATCGACGACTGCGGGAAGGCGGCACCATGGCCATAACTGACGTCGAGGCGTTCGCCCACCTCACCGATGCCGATGTCGAAGCCCTTGGTATTGAGCTGGACGCGATCCGGGCTGATGTCGAGGACTCCCTGGGTGAATCGGACGCTCGCTATATCCGCCGGGCCATCGCCGCTCAGCGTGGTCTTGAGGTCGCCGGACGGGTCATCCTCGCGGCAAGTTCGAAGCGCTCTGCGTGGTGGGCCGGCACGGTGACACTCGCGGTGGCCAAGATCATCGAAAACATGGAAATCGGCCACAACGTCCTGCACGGCCAATGGGATTGGATGAACGATCCCGAGATTCACTCCTCCACATGGGAGTGGGACATGGGCGGGGCCTCTAAGCACTGGCGATTCACCCACAACTTCATGCACCACAAGTACACCAACATCCTGGGCATGGACGACGATGTGGGCTACGGACTGTTGCGGGTAACCCGCGACGAGAAGTGGAAGCCGCACAACATCTTCAACTTGTTTTTCAACACCATGCTTGCCGTTGGTTTCGAGTGGGGCATCGGCCTGCAGCACCTGGAGCTCGGAAAGATCTTCAAGGCCCGCGACGACCGCGCGGCCACATTGCGCCGGGTCCGGGAGTTCTCCGTCAAAGCGGGCCATCAGATCGGCAAGGACTATGTCGCCTATCCGGCGCTGACATCGTTGTCGCCCGGCGCCACCTTCCGTTCGACGGCAACCGCCAATGCGGTGGCCAACGTCCTTCGCAGCATCTGGGCCAACGCGGTCATCTTCTGCGGCCACTTCCCCGACGGTGCAGAGAAATTCACCAAGACCGACATGGTCGGCGAGAGCAAGGGTCAGTGGTACCTGCGCCAGATGCTGGGCAGCGCCAACTTCGAAGGCGGTCCGGCGCTGCGGTTCATGAGTGGCAACCTGTGCCACCAGATCGAGCACCACCTCTATCCGGATCTGCCGAGCAACCGCCTGCATGAGATCTCGATCCGGGTGCAGCTGCTGTGCGACAAATACGACCTGCCGTACACCACCGGCTCGTTCCTCGGGCAGTACGGGAAGACCTGGCGAACGATCGCCAAGCTGTCACTGCCGGACAAGTACCTTCGCGACACCGTCGACAATGCCCCGGAAACCCGCAGCGAGCGGATGTTTGACGAGCTCGAATCGGGTTATGCGGGCATTGATCCGCAGACCGGGCGCAAGCGCGGACTGAAGACAGCCATCGCGGCGGTCCGTCAGTGGCGGCGTCAGGGCACGTAGTCGAAGGTGTCCGGGTTGGGCCCGCGGCGGCCGGCCTCACCCCTGTCGAGGGCGGACAGTGCTGCGAAGTCCCCGTCATCAAGTTCGAAGTCGAAGATCGCGCTGTTCTCCGAGATTCGCTGGGCAGAGCTGGATTTCGGGAACACGATATCGCCACGCTGAACGTGCCAGCGCAAGACAACCTGAGCAGGCGTCTTGCCCAGTGCTACAGCGATAGCGGTGACGACGGGGTCATCCAGCACGGCGCCCTGCGCGATCGGCGACCAGGCCTGAGTGACGATGCCGTGTTGCGTACCGTAGGCCCGCACCTCGTCGTTGCTGAAGTAAGGGTGAACCTCGATCTGGTTCACAGCCGGAATCGTGTCGGTCTCGCGCGCGAGCACCTTGAGATGCTCGACCTGGAAGTTCGACACTCCGATGCTGCGTGATCGACCGTCATTCTTGAACTCTTCCAACACCTTCCAGGTGGAGGTGAAGTCGCCGTCGTAGAGCGTCGGCAGCGGCCAGTGGATCAGGAACAGATCGACATAGTCGAAGCCCAGCGCATTGAGTGTCTGGTCGAAAGCGCTTCGGGCATCGTCGGGTTTGTGAAAGCCGTTGTTGAGCTTGCTGGTGACGAACACCTCGGAACGGTCGACGGCGGCATCACGGATGCCCGCGCCGACGCCCGCCTCGTTCTGGTACATCTCCGCGGTGTCGATGTGGCGGTAACCGGCATCCAATGCCATCTTCACGACTGCAGCCGTTTCGGCGGGTGGAACCTGGAACACGCCCAGCCCGAACTGGGGTATCTGATTGCCATCGTTGAGGGTGATGTTCGGAACTTGATTCATCTGTGCATCTCCTTCGGATCCGTATCAACTTTAGTAATGCGAACTTTCACTCATGGCCGATAGCAGGCGTCGAGCTGCCGCAACGCGGCGTCCCGGTGGTCCGGTCAACTGGTCTAGTGCGCATTCCGGGTCAGCCGGGGGACCCATGTGTCCGCATCCGCGAGGGCAGTCGTCGATTCTCTCGGACAGGTCGGAGAATGCACGCAGCACATCTGCGGGTTCGATATGGGCCAGCCCGAACGACCGGATCCCAGGAGTGTCGACGACCCATCCGCCGCCGGCCAGTGGTAGTGCGACGGATTGGGTCGAAGTGTGCCGGCCCTTGCCGACGCCGGAGACCGTGCCGATCGCGCGATGCGCCTCGGGCACAAGGCGATTCACCAACGTTGACTTCCCGACCCCGGAATGACCCAGCAACACAGTGATGTTTCCGATGAGCAGCGGCTCGACTTCGTCCAGCGGATCGGCACGGCCTGCGGTGATCACAGTGATATCCAGGTCGGCGAACTGTTCGGCGAATGGCTCCGCCGGGGAGAGGTCGTTCTTTGTCAGGCACAGAATTGGGCGAAGGCCACCGGCGTAGGCGGCAATCAGTGTCCGGTCGACCAACCCGGTGCGTGGCGGCGGGTCGGCGAGGGCGACGACGATCAGTAGCTGATCGGCATTGGCGACCACCACCCGCTCGGTCGGATCGGTGTCATCGGCGGTGCGCCGCAACACTGTTCGGCGCTCGCCGCGACGAACGATGCGCGCGAGCGTATCGGTCCGGCCGGATAGATCGCCGACGATATCAACGTTGTCGCCCACCACGATCGGGGTGCGCCCGAGTTCGCGGGCCCGCATCGCGGTCACCAGCCGGTCTGGGTCGCCCTCTAGGACGCAACCCCATCGACCGCGGTCGACGGTCACGACCATGGCGTCGATGGCGTCGGCGTGCTCCGGACGGGTTTTTGTGCGCGGCCGCGTGCCGCGACCGGACCGGATCTTGACGTCGGATTCGTCGTATTCGCGCGGGCTCAATGACGACCCAGCAGATCGGCCCACATTCGCGTGAAATCCGGCAGTGTTTTGGCGGTGGTGGCGATGTCCTCGACTTGGATTCCGGGAACCCGCAGGCCGATGATTGCCCCGGCGGTCGCCATCCGGTGATCGGCGTAGGAGTGCCAGACACCATGGTGCAGCGGACCGGCGGTGATCACCAGGCCGTCGGGCTTCTCAATACAATTGCCGCCGAGCCCGTTGATCTCGGTACTGAGTGCGGCCAAGCGATCAGTCTCGTGGCCCCGCAAATGTGAGATACCGGTAAGGCGCGACACCGAACCCGGCGCCGCGAGGGCCGCTAACGCCGCTACCGACGGCGCCAACTCGCCAACCTCCTGCAGGTCGACGTCGAACCCGTCGTACGTCTTCGAGCCCGTGATTTCCAAATATGAATCAGTCTGCCGCACAACAGATCCGACTAGCCCCAGGGTGTCGAGGATGGACTGGGCGGGCTGCACGCTGATCAGGGGCCAGTCAGCGATCCGTACCTGGCCGCCGGTGACCACTGCGGCCGCCAGGAACGGCACTGAGTTGGACAGATCGGGCTCGATGCTCCACTCCCGGGCAGCGACTGGCCCCGGACGGACGTGCCACTGGTTGGGGGTGTCGTCGTCCACGCTGACGCCGGCTTCGCGCAACATCGCCACCGTCATCGAGATATGCGGGGCAGACGGCACCGTAGTGCCGGTGTGCACCACGCTGAGGCCCTGGTCGAATGCCGCGCCTGACAGCAGCAGTCCGGAGACGAACTGCGAAGACGCCGAAGCATCGATCTGGACTGTGCCGCCGCTCACCGAGCCGTGACCGTGCACGGCGAACGGCAGACCATTGGCATCGACATCCACGCCCAGACCGCGTAGGGCATCCAGCAGCGGAGCAATGGGCCGCGCCCGGGCCTGCTCGTCACCGTCGAAGGTCACCACCGATTCGCTCAGGGCAGCAAGCGGTGGGACGAACCGAAGCACCGTGCCGGCAAGGCCGCAGTCGATTCGGGCCTTCGGCCCGGGGCGCAGCGATCCCTCGGCAGTCAGCTCAGGGCCGTCCCCGGCGATGTCGAGACCCAGCGCCTGCAGCGAACCGATCATCAGCTCGGTGTCGCGGCTGCGCAGCGCCCCGGTGAGTCTCGATGCGCCCTGCCCCTGGGCGGCCGACAGCGCAGCGAGAACAAGGGCGCGGTTGGTCTGGGATTTCGAGCCGGGGACAGTCACCGTGGCGTGAATCGGAGCGGCCGGGGACGGGGCGGACCACAACTCGCTGCTCACGGCTCCATCCTGCCAGTGCCACCATGGAGACATGTGCGGACGGTTTGCAGTCACCACCGATCCGGCCCTGCTGGCCGAAAAAATCCATGCCCTCGACGAGCGGGGAACAACCGAGGAACACTCAGGCGCACCTAACTACTCAGGCGCACCTAACTACTCAGGCGCACCCAACTACAACGTGGCTCCGACCAACCCGATCGCCACCGTCGTCCTCCGACACGACGAACCGGAGGACGATCCGACCCGGCGGCTCCGGCTGATGCGGTGGGGTCTGGTGCCGCCGTGGGTCAAGGCAGGTCCGGACGGGACTCCGGAGAGCAAGGGCTCACTGCTGATCAATGCCCGAGCGGAGACCGTCACGACCTCGCCGGCGTTTCGGTCAGCGACCAAATACAAACGTTGCCTGGTGCCTATGAACGGCTACTACGAGTGGAAGCCCAACCCGGACACACCGGCCGGCAAGAAGGCGCGCAAGACCCCTTATTACATGCATCGAAGTGATGGTGAGCCGCTCTTCATGGCCGGCCTGTGGTCGGTGTGGCACGGTTCCGGCCCACTGCTCAGTTGCACCATCATCACTACTGGCGCGGTCGGTGAGCTCGCGGCGATCCACGACCGGATGCCGCTCGTAGTGGATCCGCAGGACTGGGATCGATGGATGGACCCCGACGAACCGGTCGTGATCGACCTGCTGTCCTCGCCGCCGGATGTCACCGGCATCGCTATTCGTGAGGTTTCGACGTTGGTGAACAGCGTTCGCAACAACGGGCCGGAGTTGATCGAGTCGGGCGTCCCGCACCCGGGTGCTGCACAATGAGGCCAGGATGAGGCCAGGTTCGGTGGATACCGCTGACTCCCGCGCGCGTGCGGCGTTGATCCTGACGCGGTGGGGACGCGCCGCATTGGCAATCGTGCTGGTCATAGCGGCCGTCACCAGGCTGGGCTGGTTCATGCATGTCCGAGAGATGACGCGGCTGTTCACCGGATGGCCGCCCATGCGCCCCTGGGTTGCCTTCGTCTTGGCTGTTCTGGCAGTCGCGGTATGGGCGCAGTCGGGTGCGCCGTCCAAACCGCGGATCTGGCTCGGCCGTGGGTTGGCTGCGGCAATCGCCGCGATCGCGGCGGCGTTCCTCTTCGAGAGAATCACCGGCCGATCGCTGGGTGCCGACATGATGTGGCTTCGAGACGTCACGCGGGAAGACCCGTGGACTTCCCCGGACCGCCCCAGTCCGCGGGGCGGGACTTCACTGATGTTCTTGTCCCTCGGTATCGGGCTGATCCGAGTCGATCGCCGATGGGTGCGCGTGATCTGGCCGGTCTTGTTACTCGGAGCGTTGATCTCGCCCGTCATCACCATCATCGGCCACATGTTCAAGGCGGTGTCGGAGGTCACGCTCACCTCGTCGACGGGTCAAGGTCCCTTAACGGCCATCTGCATGATCCTGCTCGTCGGGGCGACGGTCGTGTCGCGCAGTGATAGAAGTCCGGTGGCGTGGCTCATTGAGCGGCCCGACCGTTGGAGCCTCCTCCGACTGGGTTTGGTCGTAGCCGGCCTGCCGATACTGGTCGGCCTGTGGCGTCTCCCGTTCCTCGCATTGGACCTGGGGAGCGACGCTGCCTGGATTCTCTCGACAGCCTGTGCCACGCTCGGCGTCGGTGTCGTCGCGTTCTACCTGAGCCAGCGTGAGCAGGGATTGATGCTCGACAGGGAGCATCTCAGCGACCAGCGCGCCGAAGCCGAGGCGCGCTACCGGATCCTTGCGGACAATGCCGTGGACGTCATCGTCCACCTCCGCGGCGATGAGATCGCCTGGATCTCGCCGTCGGTCCAGGGCGCGCTCGGCCAGCCGCCGCAGCGGATGATCGGAGCCAAGTTCTGGCAGGGAATCCACCCGGATGACGTGGAGTTGGTGGCAGGCGCCATGGAGCGGATGACAGCGGAAAAGCCGTCGCTCCAACGCTTCCGGCTGCGCGCGGCAGACGGCCGATATCACTGGGTCGAAGGCCACGGAAAGCCCTACGTCGATTCCAACGGCAACATCGACGGGGTTATCTCAGCTCTGCGGGTTGTCGATGACAAGGTTGAGGCGGAACAGCGTCTGGAACATCTGGCCAGGTACGACACCCTGACCGGTTTGGTCAACCGCGCAGAGGCCATCGCCCGGTTCAACGCGGCGCTGCAGAGTGAGCGCCCTCCGGGAGTCCGCCTGGGTGTCGCGTTCTGCGACATCGATCAATTCAAGACCCTCAACGACACCTTTGGGCATCTCGCCGGGGACGTCGTGCTGTCGACGGTCGCGGCCCGGATCCGGGTGAGTGTGCGGGACGGTGACACGGTTGGGCGCTTGGGGGGTGACGAGATCCTGGTTCTGCTCAACGGTGTTCACGACCTCGATGAGGTTGTCGCGATCGCCGAGAAGATTCGTCGTCGCGTGGACGAACCGATTCACTTCTCCGGGCAGTCGGTGCGCGCAACCCTGAGCATCGGTGTCACACTCGCCGACCCCGGCGAGTCGGTGTATTCGATGATGGCCCGGGCCGATGTGGCTATGTACGCGGCCAAGCGCGCGGGCCGGAACACCGTCAACAAGATCTAGCTGGACTGATAGCCCGGCGGGTTGGCCTCGTCCACCCAGAGGTCGACGCCCAGCGTCGAGCCGGGCAGGCAGTCATACACCGACAGGTCGGTGACCCCGGACGCGAGCAGGACGTCCTCGCACAGCAGTGATTGGCCGGTGAACTCACGAGACGGTTTGCTCAACACGGCGTAGGCGGCATCGGCGTACACCTCAGGCTTGCGGGCGCGCGCCATCGCCTCGTCGCCGCCGAGCAGGTTCTGCACGGCCGCGGTTGCCACCAAAGTGCGCGGCCACAGCGTGTTCGAGGCTATCTCGGCTTCGCGGAGTTCCTCGGCAATGCCCAAGGCGCACAACGTCATCCCGAACTTCGCCATCATGTACGGGGTGGGTTTGAGCCACTTCGATTCCAGCCGGATCGGCGGTGACAGCGTGAGGATGTGCGGGTTCTCCCGCCCCTTCATGTGCGGGATGCAGGCCTGCGAGACCGTATAGGTGCCCCGTACTTGAATCCCGTTCATCAAGTCGAAACGCTTGAGTGGGACCTCTTCTATCGAACCGAGGTTGATCGCCGACGCGTTGTTGACGCAGATATCGATGCCACCGAATTGCGCGACGGCCTGCGCGACGGCTGATTCGACGGAGTCGCCGTCGCGGACGTCGCCGACGATCGGCAGCGCTTGGCCGCCGATGTCCTCGATCTCTTTGGCCGCCGTGTAGATGGTGCCGTCCAGTTTCGGATGCGGCTCGGCGGTCTTGGCCACCAGAGCGATGTTCGCGCCGTCGGCAGCGACCCGCTTCGCGATGGCCAAGCCGATGCCGCGACTGGCTCCGGAGATGAACATGGTCTTGCCGGCAAAGAACCCAGATGAGGACATGCTCTCAGCCTATGGCCGGAAATAGCGTGCTCTCAAATCCTGTTATGCACGGCAGCGGAAGATCTGTCGGTAACAGCCTTAGGATCGAAGAAAGGGAGTCTGGATGGTCGCGGCGACGAGCCTGATGCGCGGCGTACGGGCCGAGTCCATTCCCCTTCGTCTGATAGCGCTGCCGGCAGAAGGGATAGCGTCAACCACGATGACAGACACCGACGGGACCGTCGCCGACGTGACCGAACGCAACGAGTCCGACGCGGAGTTGACCGCGCGCTTCGAACGCGACGCGATCCCGCTGCTGGATCAGCTGTATGGCGGTGCGTTGCGGATGACGCGCAACCCTGCCGACGCTGAGGACCTGCTGCAGGAAACCATGGTCAAGGCGTATGCCGGGTTCCGCTCCTTCCGGGACGGAACCAACCTCAAGGCGTGGCTGTACCGCATCCTCACCAATACCTACATCAACAGTTACCGCAAGAAGCAGCGTCAGCCCGCTGAGTATCCGACAGAGGAAATCACTGACTGGCAGCTCGCCGCCAGCGACCGGCACTCGTCCACCGGGCTCCGTTCGGCCGAGGTTGAGGCGCTCGAGGCGCTACCCGATACCGAGATCAAAGAGGCGCTGCAGGCGTTGCCGGAAGAGTTTCGGATGGCGGTGTACTACGCCGACGTCGAAGGATTCCCCTATAAGGAGATCGCCGAGATCATGGATACCCCCATCGGGACCGTGATGTCCCGACTGCACCGAGGCAGGCGCCAGTTGCGCGAATTGCTGGCTGACGTCGCCAAGGAGCGCGGTTTCCTGCGCGGACAGCAGCACGACGCGCCTGAGGAGGTCACGTCATGAGTGGTGAACACGTACCCGGTGGCTCAGACCCTGATGGCACAGACGGCGCTGATCAATGGCGTACACCGATCGGTCCCGTCGACCCAGCACATCCAGAATGTTCGGCAGTGATCGCCGAGGTCTGGACGCTACTGGACGGCGAGTGCACTGAAGCGACGCGCGACCGGCTACGGCTCCATCTAGAGGAGTGCCCGGCCTGCCTGCGGCATTACGGGGTGGAAGAGCGGATCAAGCAGTTGATCGCCTCCCGGTGCAGCGGCGAGAAAGCCCCTAAATACCTCGTGGAGCGGGTGCGACTGGAGATCAGCCGCACCACCATCATTCGCCGCGGCTGATTCAGCAGTTGGGCCGCTTGCCGTGATTGGCTTTGCTGTGCTTGCGGTCCTTCTTCTTCCGGCCTCGCTTGGCCATGGTGTACCTCCAGTGAATTAAAACGGCTGAAATGTTTCCTACATTCTCCCACGGCCACATCGCACCGCTGACCACCCGGTGCTGTGGTTCGATAGGACCGCACGCACCACGACGAATGAGGGTGGAGATGGCCGAGGACGTTCGCGCTGAGATCGTGGCCAGTGTGCTTGAGGTCGTGGTCCACAAGGGGGACAAGATCGGCGAGGGCGACATCCTGGTGCTCCTGGAATCGATGAAGATGGAGATTCCGGTGCTGGCGGAGGTGGCAGGCACGGTTACCGAGGTCAGTGTCTCCGTGGGCGATGTGATCCAGGCTGGTGATCTGATCGCGGTAATCGACTAGTGGGCCACCTAGAGGGTCATGTCCACTCTCGGTGACCTGCTTGCCGAGCACACCATGCTGCCCGGCACTGCGGCGCACCACCTGCATGCGTTGGTGGGCGAGTGGCAGTTGCTGTCTGATCTGTCGTTCGCCGACTATCTGATGTGGGTGCGACGCGACGACGGTGCGCTGGTTTGCGTCGCCCAGTGTCGGCCCAACACGGCACCGACCGTGCTGTTCTCCGACGTCGTCGGAACGCTCGTCGCTGAGGATGACTTGCCGCTGGTGGCGGCAACGTTCCAATCGGGTGCGATCGGTCGAAATGGGCTGAGCCAGAGTGACCCGAACCTGCATGAGCCCGGATCGAATGTCGAAGCCGTGCCGGTGCGGTATGACACCAGCGTGGTGGCCGTTCTGACCCACCAGACCGCGCTGGCCGAGCGGCGCACGTCTTCCCCGCTGGAGAAGGCGTATCTCGACTGTGCAGGCAACTTGCTGCACATGCTCTCGGAAGGCACCTTCCCGAACGTCGGTGACCTGGCGATGTCGCGGTCCAGCCCTCGGGTTGGTGACGGATTCATTCGTCTCGACGTCGATGGCGTGGTGGTGTTCGCCAGTCCCAACGCCCAGTCGGCGTATCACCGGATGGGCCTCACATCCGAACTTGAGGGCCACAACCTCGTTCTGGTGACGCGGCCGCTGATTGATGACTCGTTCGAGGCACAGGAGCTTGCCGAACACGTGCAGGCGTCGTTGGCGGGTGGGTCAAGCATGCGGCTGGAGGTAGATGCCGGCGGCGCTGCGGTGTTGCTGCGCACCCTGCCACTGGTGGTTCACGGCGCGGCGGCGGGCGCCGCAGTCTTGATTCGGGACGTCACCGAGGTCAAGCGTCGGGACCGTGCGCTGCTTTCCAAAGACGCCACGATCCGGGAAATCCATCATCGGGTGAAGAACAATTTGCAAACCGTGGCGGCACTACTGCGACTCCAGGCCCGCCGAACCAATAATCAGGAAGGGCGCGAGGCTCTGCTGGAATCGGTACGTCGGGTGGCATCGATCGCCCAAGTGCATGAGGCGTTGTCGATGTCGGTGGATGAGGAAGTCAACCTCGACGAAGTGATCGATCGGATCCTGCCGGTGATGAACGACGTCGCCACAGTCGACGCGCCGATCCGGATCCTGCGTGAGGGTGCCCTAGGCGTGCTCGACGCCGACCGGGCTACTGCGCTGATCATGGTGGTCACCGAACTGGTTCAGAACGCGATTGAGCACGCGTTCAGTCCTGCGGCCACCCAGGGGTGCGTGACGATTCGGGCCGAGCGTTCGGCACGCTGGCTCGACGTAGTTGTCCACGACGATGGGCGTGGCATGCCCGCCGGATTCAGTTTGGAGAAATCTGATCGACTCGGATTGCAGATTGTGCGCACCTTGGTGTCGACGGAACTCGACGGTTCGCTGGGTATGCACGACGCGCCCGGAGGCGGAACTGATGTCGTGCTGCGGGTTCCGATCGGGCGACGAGTGCCAGTGCGGGTGCCGCAGTAAAAGACTCGAAACTAAAACGCGGCCCGGGCTTTCGCCAGGGCCGCGTTTTATGTCTCTGCGAGGCGTTAGACGCCCGTGCGTGCCCTGGTGCGAGCGTTGCGACGCTTGAGAGCGCGGCGCTCGTCCTCGCTCATGCCGCCCCATACACCGGCGTCCTGGCCGGACTCCAATGCCCAGGTCAGGCACTCGGTGGTTACCGGGCAACGGTTGCAAACGAGCTTCGCGTCGGCGATCTGCGCGAGAGCCGGCCCGCTATTCCCGACCGGGAAGAACAACTCGGGGTCTTCATCGCGACAGACTGCTTTATGGCGCCAATCCATTAGTTGTTACTCCTTACTGAGTGCGCAACAGTGCGCACGGTATTTACATGTGGTGTTTAACGCGGGTGCAGGGAGAGGATTTCTGCACTTGTTACTTGTTGGTATTGATCGTTTCACAGCCCAGACGGATGTCAATAGAACTCCGTTAACACGTGTGCAATGTCACTACGGCGTTCGGTGGGGGTCGGTTACCGAACCCACTAACCAGTTGTACTACTCTCAGCGCAACTGCGCCTCAAATCCGTCGATGCAAATTTGTTATCGCAGGTTATCCGGGTGATATTGCCGGCGGTGCCACCACCGCCAGAGCCGCCGGGACGGTCCGGAACGTCACTTCTGTTCGCGGACCGAGAAAATCACCGTCGACCTGACAGGCGATCGGCGTGTCCGAAGTGATCCGCACCCACGGCAGATCGTCCTCACGGATCAGGTGTTTGCTCTTGATCTTCGGCTTCTTCGACAACATCCGTCCCACCAGCATCAGGTTCACCCAGAAATTCATGCTGGTCATGGCGAATAGGCCCAGACCGGTCTCGAAAGTGGTGTTCGGATTGGTCCACACCGGCCTGGCGTTCACGTAGGTCCAGGGGCTGGCATTGGAGACGAACGCGAAGAACACACCCGATTTCGGGTCGCGCCCGGGCAGGTGCAGTGTCAGCTGTGGGTCCTTGCGGGCGTTGCTCACCATCTCGCGCAATGCCACCCGCATATAGCGTCCGGCGGTCACTGTGCGTCCCTTTGAACGCTGGGCCTCGACCGCGGCCACGACGTCGCCGTCGACGCCCATCCCAGCGGTGAACACGGCCCAGCGCTCGCCGCAGTCCATCAACCCGATTCGTCGCCAGGCACCACCATTGCGGTGATCACCGAGGAGGTCGATCAGCTGATTGGTGGCCTCGGTGGGGTCGGGGCTGATCCCAAGCGCGCGCGCGAAGACGTTGGCCGAACCGCCCGGCACCACTGCGACCGCGGGGAGCGGTTGGGAAGGACGCGGATCGCCGGGCTTGCCCAGTAACCCGTTGACGACTTCGTTCACCGTGCCGTCGCCGCCGTGCACGATGATGACGTCGATTCCGTCGCGCTTGGCGGATTCAGCGATCTCAATAGCGTGGCCGCGGTGGTTGGTGTGCTCGACGACAAGTTCGACACGGCTCTCCAGAGCGTGCGCGAGTAGGTCGCGCCCGGCGCGGGTCGTCGACGTTGCGTTCGGATTCACTATCAGCACGGCGCGCACGCTGACGTACCGTACCGGGGTGCGCCCACCATCAGTTGTCAGATACGCCGGTTTTATCGCCGCGGCCGAAGGTGCGGTGGCGCTGGTTGTCGCTGCGGTGCTGTTGATTCGCGCTTTCGACGGTGCCGACCAGCGCATTGTCAACGGATTCGGTACCGCGGCCTGGTTCGCGCTGATGGGGGCGGCTGTGCTGACCGCCGGCTGGGCGCTGGTGACCGGCAGGCGGTGGGGGCGGGGTATTGCGGTGTTCGCCAACCTGTTGCTGCTGCCGGTGGCCTGGTATGTCGTTGGGTCCCACCAACTCGCCTACGCGATCGCGGTGGGAGCGGTGGCACTGACCGCGTTGGTCCTGCTGTTCAGCCCGTCAGCTATCCGCTGGGCGTCAGGATCCGGCGAGTCGGGTTAAGTCCGGGCCGGACACTCGGTACCCGACCCACTCCGACATCTGCTGACCGCCAACGGCGTCATACAACGCAATCGCGTTCACATTCCACTTCAGCACCGACCAACTCAGACGGCTGTAGTCGTTGTCGAGGCATTCTCGGGCGAGGGTGGCCAGCAAGGCGCGGGCCAGGCCATGGCGGCGGAACCGATCGCGGACGTAGAGATCTTCCAAGTGGATACCGGCCACCCCGTCCCAGGTGGAGAAGTTGCGGAACCACAACGCCATTGCTGCGACGTCGCCATCCACCGCGGCCAGATAGCAATATGCCGTCGGGACATCTCCGAAAAGTGCTGCAGTGATTAGCGGTTCGGTGACTGTGCACTCGTCGGAGGCGTGCTCGAAATCGGCCAACTCCTGGATCATGGCGACTATCTCGGCCTCGTCTCCGGGCTGTGCAAGACGGATGTCTGTGATCATTTCTGCACTCCCAACGCCGATAGGATCGTTCGGAACTTCGCTGTGGTCTCGGCGATCTCGTCGTCCGGGTCG
Organism: Mycobacterium sp.; assembly: GCA_965279745.1. Classification (GTDB taxonomy): domain Bacteria; phylum Actinomycetota; class Actinomycetes; order Mycobacteriales; family Mycobacteriaceae; genus Mycobacterium. Next base: position 2,123,970 of record OZ257262.1, on the reverse strand, counting down.
GATTCCGCGACGATGCCGCCGCCCGCCCGCGCGATGACATTACGACGATCCGCCGATAACTGCGCGCCCCTGATCGCGACCACCCATCGACCGTCGCCGCGAGCATCACACCATCCAACGGCGCCGGCGTAGAAGCCGCGGTCTTCCTCCAATTGCGCGATGAGGTCCATCGCGGCGCGCGTCGGCACACCGCCCACCGCTGCTGTCGGATGCAGAGCCAACGCCAAATCTATTGCCGTCGTGGATGGTTGGCGAAGGGTGGCCCGGATTGGGCTGGACAGATGCCACAGCGCAGTGGTGCGACTGAGCTGAGGTTCTGGAGCGATGTCGAGGTCAGTGCACAGCGGTTCCAGAGCTGCACGCATCGTGTCGACCACAAGTTGGTGCTCATGACGGTTTTTTCCCGACGCTTGCAAATCGGCACCGTTGGCCGCATCGGTCTCCGGGTCGTCCGACCTCGGGGCCGAGCCCGCGAATGGCTGGCAGCTCACGCGGTTGCCGGTGCGTGCGACCAACAGTTCGGGGCTTGCCCCCACTAGGACCGACCCGGCGTAGCTGGGGCCGGCCGCCGAAAGGTCGGTGAGATAGCCGGTAGCCAACACGTCTGCTGCGACCAGTCGGCACAGCAGGTTTTGTTCGTCGAGCGCGTCATCGGCGGTGAGTCGTAGCGCACGAGCCAAAACTACCTTCTGAAGCGAACTTTGAGCTTGAGTTAATTCCCGCAGTGCTGAGCGGATCCGGGCCCGGTGCTGTTCCGGTGCGGGGATGGCTTCGGCGATCCGCACGGTGGGCATCTTGTCTGCCGGACCAGCGGACCAAGGCAATGTCTGGCCGAATGTCGCCGCAATTGGCGTAAGCAAAGCGGCTGTGGTGCGTTGCACGTCGAACGGCAGCGCACCCACGACGAGATCGGCCGTCCCGTCTCGCAGCGCCGCCGACGCGGTGGCGATATCCGGATAAGCCGTCCGGATTCCGTGGGCCACTACCGTCCCGGCGGGCCCGCTTAACACGAACGAGCTAGGTGCGGTCACGCTTCGGTGACCGGCTCCCGGTGGCTGGTCAGGCCCAGCGCGCAGAGTTGACGCAGGCCGTGCTCGAAGCCGCACACCGCCACTGTCGCTGCGCCGAATCCGTACCGCGCGCCTTCCCGCAGGGGCTGTTCAACCCACCGGGTGACAACCGCCCGGGAAAAGTGCCCGTGTCCGACGAACACAACGTCGCGTTCGCCCATCTGGTCGAGTGCGTACAACACGGCCTGGTCGGCCCGCATGCTGACCTGGTCGATGCTCTCCCCGCCCGGGCAGCCGTAGGTCCACACCAGCCAGCCGGGGACACTGACGCGGATCTCGGGCGTGGTCACGCCCTCGTAATCCCCGTAGTCCCACTCCGCCAGCAATGGGGACACTTCGTCGACTGACAGTCCGGCCAACTCGGCGGTGACCAGCGCCCGCTTGCGCGGACTGCTGACGACCAACGGATTTTTCAGCCCCAGATGCGTGAGGGTTCGAGCGGCGAGTTCCGCCTGCCCCCGGCCGTGGTCGGTCAGGTCGAGGTCGGTGCGACTGGTGTGCTTGCCGTCCCGAGACCATTCAGTCTCGCCGTGTCGCAGGAGGACCAGCCGATGGGTGAGGACGCTCATGGCGACCGATTCTGCCGGATGGGTGGTGCGCATGTAAGTATGGTCCGCGTGACCCAAGTACTGGCCGTTGCCAATCAAAAAGGCGGGGTGGCCAAGACGACCACGGTCGCGTCGCTCGGGGCGGCATTCGTTGACGAGGGCAAGCGGGTGTTGTTGGTAGACCTGGACCCGCAAGGGTGCCTGACCTTCTCGTTGGGGACCGATCCCGACAAGCTGCCGGTGTCTATCCACGAGGTGCTGTTGGGCGACGTAGAACCGGGTGCTGCCCTCGTCGAAACCTCCGAGGGCATGACACTACTGCCCGCGAATATCGACCTGGCCGGCGCTGAGGCGATGCTCCTGATGCGCGCCGGCCGCGAGTACGCGCTCAAACGAGCCCTGGCCAAGCTCGACGGGGATTTCGACGTGGTGATCATCGACTGCCCGCCATCGCTGGGTGTGTTGACGCTCAACGGGCTGACTGCCGCCAACGAGGTGATTGTGCCGTTGCAATGCGAGACCCTCGCCCACCGCGGTGTTGGGCAGTTCCTACGCACCGTGACCGACGTGCAGCAGATCACCAACCCCGAATTGCGTCTGCTCGGCGCGCTGCCGACGCTCTACGATTCGCGCACCACCCACACCCGCGATGTGTTGCTCGACGTTGCTGACCGCTACGACCTGCCGGTGCTCGGGCCGCCGATCCCGCGCACGGTGCGGTTCGCTGAGGCGAGCGCGTCTGGGTCCTCAGTGCTCTCCGGCCGCAAGAACAAAGGCGGCACGGCGTACCGCGAGTTGGCCAAAGCGCTACTCCTGCATTGGAAGTCGGGCAAAGCGCTGCCCACGTTCACCCCAGAAGTCTGACTAGGTGCCGAAGGCGGCCAGCTGCTCGCCGCGTTGTTCGACGACGACCGACCCGATGACCGCTGGCACCACCGGCCCGGGGCCGACTGGATGGTCGGCGGGGATCAGCCGCTCATTCTCGCCGGTTGCCGCGTTGTAGACCCCGATACCGCCAGCGACGGGGATCAGCAGCTTGCCGGCCATCATTGTGGCAGGCCCCAGCGGGGACAGCGGACCGGTCGTCGCGACTGTGTAGCGGTGGCCCAGCCGGCTATCGAACACGACTACTGAATCCCCGGTCCACCAGGTGACGAGGTCACCAGCCCGGGTCACTGCGCGCGCCGGATTGGCCAGGACCGGGGGTTTGGGCAGTGGAACTGTCGTCACTTGGGTACCGGTTTCGTCGTAAACAACAACTTCTGGTCGGGGAGCCGGCAGGTACACGGCGGTGGTTGTTTCGGCAACCGCGAGTACCCGCGCCTCGGAGTCGGTCGACACCCCAGGCAGCCCGACGTTCTTCGTGTCCGGTTCGTCCTCTTCCTTAGCCGGCTTGAGCAATGTCAGGCGCAGATCTTTCTGATCCCGACACGCTTCAAGAACCGAGACTGCCGCTGAACTCGCGGCGGCCGACATCAGGGTGCAGCCGTTGCCGACACCCTGATTGACCGGTTTGATCCGTGCGTCGATCTCGCCGTACGAGATCATTCGGACCAGATCGGAGCGCCAAAGCTCCAGCCGGGTGGCGCCGGCCGACAGGATGACGCTGCCGTTGGAGCTGAGCGTTACCTGCTTGTCGGCGTAGGAGGTGCGGGTCGTGCCGCGCTGCCCAGTCCCAGCGTTGATGCCCGTCACCTGCCCGCAACCGCGATCGTCGGGATAGACCGCGACTGCCAGGTCGTAGACGTACGACACCCCGCACAGGTCAGTGGTCCGCGCGTAGGTCCAGCGATTTTGGCCGGATTGAGCGTCACGCCCTTCGACCGTCCGTCCGTCGCCGGTGACGATCGTTCCACCGAGCACGACGGGACTGAGTGTCTGCGGACTGTTAGCCGCCCATAACCGATGTAGCGAGTCGGGCACTGCGCGTGCAGAAACCGGGTTTGGCGCCGACGTCGTTGCCGGCCGGCTGATCGTGGACCTCGCGGAACTGTTCCACCAGAACAAGCCCGCCACGATGGCAACGATCAGTGCGATGGTCGCGGCAGCGAAGATATCGGCCCTGGTACGTCGTTCGGGTCTGACCATGCGGCGATGCTCGCCGCACTCAGCCTGCGGTGGCCGGGGCGCCCGCAGCGTTGCGCGGCCGGCGTCGCCTGCGTCGACCGTTAGAACCGGCCTCTGCGGTCGGGGCGCCTGCACTCGTGTTGTCCCCGGACGTCTCGGTGGCTGGAGCCTCGGCATGGCCGGAAGCGGTCTGACCGCTGCGGGTCCGCTGACGTGACCGGGAGCGAGCTGGACGCTGCGAGCCGGAATCCTTCGAACTGATCCGAGTCTCCCCGGTCGATTCCTTGGCGGGCTTCGACTTCTGCGGCGATTGCGTCGACTTCTGCGGCTTGCCAATTGATCCGCCGGCTTCGGTTGGGATACCCAGCTCGGTGTAGAGATGTGGTGAGTTGGAGTAGGTCTCGGCAGGATCCGGGCACTTGAGTTTGAGGGCGTTGTTGATCATCGTCCACTTATCCAAATCGTCCCAGTCCACCAAAGTGACTGCCACGCCGGTCTTCCCGGCCCGGCCGGTGCGGCCGATGCGGTGCACGTAAGCCTGGTCGTCTTCGGGAATCTGGTAGTTGATGACGTGAGTGACATCGTCGACGTCGAGTCCGCGGGCCGCCACGTCAGTGGCGACCAGAACGTCGATACCGCCGGTCCGGAACGCCTTCAGTGCCTTCTCTCGGGCGATTTGACCGAGGTCGCCGTGCACGGCGCCGACATTGAATCCGCGCTCGGCGAGCTCGTCGGAAACCTTTTGGGCCGTCCGCTTGGTACGGGTGAAGATCATGGTCGAACCGCGACCGTCGGCCTGCAGGATGCGGCTGACCATTTCGATCTTGTCCATCGCATGTGCCCGGTAGACGAACTGCTCGGTGGTGTCGTGGGTAGCTGCGCTGTGCGGGGCCTCCGCCCGGATGTGCGTGGGCTGGTTCATGAATGTTCGGGCGAGCGTGATGATCGGATCCGGCATCGTCGCTGAAAACAGCATTGCCTGCCGCTGTGCTGGGATCAGGCGCAGGATTCGCTCGATATCGGGCAGGAAGCCCAGGTCGAGCATCTCGTCGGCCTCGTCGAGCACCAGGACCGACAGTCCACCCAGCTGAAGATGGCCCTGTTGAGCCAGGTCGAGCAGACGGCCCGGGGTACCCACAACGACTTCAGCGCCCTTGCGGAGCTCTTCGATCTGGGGCTCGTAGGGGCGGCCGCCATAAATCGATACGACGTTGAGCGGGCGGTTGGCGCCCTCCTCGCCGGCAGACAGGTATTTTGCCGCACCGGCAAGGTCGCCGTGCACCTGAATGCACAGTTCGCGGGTCGGCACCACGATGAGCGCGCGAGGCGTGCCGTTGAGCTCCGTGGGTTCAGAGGTAATGCGGTTCAGCAAGGGCACGCCGAACGCGAATGTTTTGCCCATGCCGGTGCGGGCCTGACCGATCAGGTCGTCGCCGCTGAGGGCCAGCGGAAGCGTCAGCTCCTGGATGGCGAAGGCGTGTTCAATGCCCTGCTCACCGAGTGCTCTGACGATCTCGTCACGTACTCCGAGCTGGGCGAATGTGATCTGGGGATGAGTGGTTAAGGGTGTCATGCTGGGGCGATAGGCCTTCCGGTGTCGTTCACGTGCTGTCTATGGCTTTTCTCCACGCGCGCACGAGTCCGACTGTCGGAATGCTGTGATCACCGTTCGATGAAATTCGCCGGGCCTGGCGTATTCGGCCCGCCCGTCTCTGCCATGCACGCACATTTCTGATGCCGATCATACCTGGTCGAGCGGGCTCAGCCCGCTGAACGCGGCCTGGCGGGACTACAGTGACCGCCATGAGTGACGCCATGAACGCGACTCAGTCCGGTTCGGCGCGCGTCCAAGCCGACCATCCTGGCGTCAACGAGTTGTTCGCGTTGCTTGCCTATGGCGAGGTGGCTGCGTTCTACCGGTTGACCGAGGAAGCGCGGATGGCACCCGACCTGCGCGGTCGCATCAACATGGCGTGCATGGCCGCTGCGGAGATGGGTCACTACGAGGTGCTACGTGATGCGCTGGAGGTCCGCGGGGTGGACGTGGTGCCCGCGATGACCCGGTACGCCTCAGCCTTGGAGAACTACCACCGGCTGACCACGCCCAGTACCTGGCTTGAGGCTTTGGTCAAGACCTATGTGGGCGACGCCCTAGCGGCCGATTTCTACCTGGAGATCGCCGACGTGCTTCCCGACGATGTTGCTGGCGTTGTGCGTGCGGTGCTCGCTGAGACCGAGCACTCGCAGTTCGTCGTCGCCGAGGTCCGCAAGGCTGTGACGTCGAGTGGGCGGCAGCGCAGCCGGCTGGCGTTGTGGTCGCGCCGACTGCTCGGCGAGGCGATCACGCAGGCGCAGTACGTCCTAGCCGACCATGACGAGCTCGTGGACCTAGTGCTGTCGGGTGAGGGTGGCCTAGCGCATGTCACCGAGTTTTTCGGACGGCTGCAACGCACTCACGACGACCGGATGGACCAGCTGGGTCTGGCCTGACGGCTCGCGCAAGGGACTTACCGGTTGCAAGTCGTCGTGATGGTGTTCTGCACCTGAGAAGCGACCGTCGCGCCCACAGCGTCGGTGATCCAGCAGTTCAACTGGCTGCCGAAGCTCGTTGCGGTCACGTAGTTGACCGGTGCATCAGGGCTGGGCACCACTGCCATGGTCCACGGCAGCGAAACGTTCTCGGCGGTTCGCAGCGCGCCGGTGTCGTCGGCATAGACGATGGTGACGGGATCTTCGGGCCGCTGGTTGCCGGCCACGGTGTAGACGATTTCGCGCGGATCGCCCATGGGTTGGGCTACGGGTGCGCTGGTGGTTGGCGCAACGCTGACAAGCGTCTCAGCCGGCGGTGAGGACCCCGGAGTCATCGTGACGGTGACCGCGTCGGCCGGTGGGGTCGAGGTTCGGGGGCCGGGCGTCGCCACGACCGTGCGTGTCGGCGGATTGCCATTGAGCCCGTTGGCCTCGGTGATAGTGGTTGCCGCCACGCCGGTCTTCATCACGAACGCCGTTGCTGTGGCCACCGCCAGCGCACCGGCGACCGTAAGCGCCATCCGGCGCCATCGTGGCGCCCGTGGCGAGCGTCTGCTGTCGTCCACGATGGCGACGGTAGCGATGCGCCAACCTGCCAACAGTGCGGCGCGCCCGCCCGTTGCCATGCTGTTACCGCAGCTTGACGCGTTATTGGCCGAATGCGAATGACTGCCGTCCGATTCGGTGTCCGGTGTCCACTAGCCTTCTGGGGTATTGCGCCAACGAATGGAAGGGTCCAGCGTGGAGGTCAAGATCGGTGTCTCGCACAGCCCGCGTGATCTGGTGTTCAACAGCTCACAGACGCCGGCTGAGGTCGAAGAGTTGGTGACCGCGGCTTTCTCCCACAGCGGAGCATCCCCGGACGGTGCTGGATTGCTCAGCCTGACCGATGAGAAGGGCCGTCGCATTCTGGTGCAGGCGTCGAAGATCACGTTTGTCGAGATCGGGGCAGCCGATTCACGTCGAGTGGGCTTCGGGATTTCGGCCACCGCCGCCAAAGGTGCCGCGAAGAGCTAAACGCTACGGCTTGATCAGCGCGGGCGCTACGGCTTGATCAGCGCGGGCGCTACGGCTTGATCAGCGCGGGCGCTACGGCTTGATCAGCGCGGGCGCTACGGCTTGATCAGCGCGGGCGCTACGGCTTGATCAGCGCGGGCGCTACGGCTTGATCAGCGCGGGCGCTACGGCTTGATCAGCGCGGGCGCTACGGCTTGATCAGCGCGGGCGCTACGGCTTGATCAGCGCGGGCGCTACGGCTTGATCAGCGCGGGCGCTACGGCCTAATCAGCGCGGGCGCTACGGCCTAATCAGCGCGGGCGCTACGGCCTAATCAGCGCGGGCGCTACGGCCTAATCAGCGCGGGCGCTACGGCCTAATCAGCGCGGGCGCTACGGCCTAATTGTCAGCTCCGGTTGAATTGTGAGCAGCCTGTTCCGGTCGAAAAGTGAGCAGGTGTGCTTACGGGGTTGAGTCTGCCTGACGGTCGACTTCCACGGAGGGCAGTGTCTCGATCGTGGTGTGTTTGATGCGGTAGCTGGCCCCTTTGAGGGCGATGACGTCGGCGTGGTGCACGATCCGGTCGATCATCGCCGAGGCGATGGTGGCCTCGCCGAACACCTGGCCCCAGCGGGAGAACGGCAGGTTGGAGGTCAAGATGATCGAGGATTTCTCGTATCGGGTCGAGACCAGTTGGAAGAACAGGTTGGCCGCTTCGGTGTCGAACGGGATGTAGCCGACTTCATCGATGACGATCAGCCCGTAGCGGGAGATCTTGCGCAGCTCGGCCTCGAGGCGGCCGATGCTGTGCGCTTCGGCCAGGCGGCTGATCCACCCCGTCGCCGGGGCGAACGCGACGCGGTGCCCGGCTTGGGCGGCGGCGATCGCCAACGCGGTCGCGAGGTGGGTTTTGCCTGTGCCGGGCGGTCCGAGCAGCACGACGTTGCGGGCTTCGGCGAGCCAGCCCCCGCCTTCCAGGCGGGCGATCTGGGCCCGGTCGAGGGCGGGTTGGGCGGTGAAGTCGAAGTCGGTGATCGTCTTGATCGCCGGAAAGCCCGCATACCGAATCCGCTGTCGCGCTCCGGATTCAGCACGGGCATTGGATTCCACCGCCAACACCGCGGCCAGATAGTCCTCCAACGACCACGCCGCGGCACGTCCCTGTTCGGCCAGGCGGGCGTAGTGCCCGGCGATCCGCGGTGCCTTCAACAGCCGGGACTGATGGGCGATCAGCTTGTCGACCTCACCCGGAACCGAGGTGCGTTTGGTGGCCATCAGGCGACCTCCCCGGTCCCGAACACCGCGTCATAGGCACTCAGATCGGCGACTTCCACGTCGACCTGCAGATGGTCATCGGGTGATGTTCGGCGGTGCAGATACTGTTGACGCAACACCGATGCAGCAGCGACATGGTCTGGGTCGGATGCCAATCCGTGTGCACCCCAGAGCCTTTGGTGATCGGCGACCAGCCGGTCACCGCAGTGGGCGCGGACCCGATCCAGGGTGGCGGTCACGGTGATCATCCGCCCGATCGCCTCGGGATGCACCGAATAGCTATTCGAGGCGATCGCCACGTAGTAGTCACGGCCCAACCGGGTGCTCACCGTGGTTCCGGTCGCCGGCGCGACCGGCGGCAGACCGGCCATCGCCACCCGGTCGACGATCAACGCCTCAGCCGGGATCAGCCGGGTGCCGGCGTGGCGGCGCACGTTGGCCACCGCGGCCAGCCAGTCGGTGAGTTGGGTGTTGAAGTCCGCCGGCGAGCAGAACGTCCGGCCGGGAAGGAACGACGTTCCGAGGTAGCCGTTGGCTCGCTCCACCACGCCCTTGGTTTCGGGGTCGTAGGGTCGGGCCTGGATCAGTCGGGTGCCCAGCACCCCGCAGAACCCGGCCACGCCCTGAGCTAGGCGACCACGTTGGCCGATGCCGGACTCGTTGTCCCACAGCAGTGTTCGAGGAACCGCACCGATATCGTGGGAGAGCAGTTGCCACATCCCGGCCAGCAGGTCGCCGGTGATCCGTGACGGGAGCATCACCGCGGCGATGAACCGTGAATAGGCCGCGACCATCACCAACACCGGAAACGACCGCAGCGCCCCGGCGTGGTCGGGCACCAGCGCACCGGGGAACCACAGATCGCACTGCACCTGCTCCCCAGGCAGGTGGACCAAGCGGTCACACGGATCGGCCGGGGCGTACTCCGGGCGGATCCTCGCGACGTTCTCCGCGAACCACGAATGCCCACCGCTCCACCCGACCCGCTGGGCGATCACCGAGGCCGCCATCGTCGGGTACTCCCGCAGTAGCGCCCGTACCGCCGGCTCCACCTGCAACCACGCTGAGGACGCCACCGGCGCCCGTTCATAGCGTGGCGGCGACTCCGAATGCACCGCGTTGGCCACGGTGTTGCGCGACAGCTTCAGCCGCCGCGCGATCTCAGCCTGCGACAACTTCTCCGACCGATACAACCGGCGGATCTCGGCCCAGTCCTCCACAGTGATCACTCTCCAATCAGAAGGGTGCTCACTTTTCGACCGGAATCACCTGCTCACTTTTCGACCGGAACTGACACTAATCAGCGCGGGCGCTACGGCCTAATCAGCGCGGGCGCTACGGCCTAATCAGCGCGGGCGCTACGGCCTAATCAGCGTGTCGACGGCAACTGAATACTGACCAGTGCGCGGCAACTGAAAATTGACCAGCTTCCTGAAGATCCTTGGCTATGGGCCAAGGAGGAAGCGAGTGTTGAGCGTGGAGGACTGGGCAGAGATCCGGCGGTTGCGCCGGTCGGAGCGGTTACCGATTGCGGAGATCGCGCGGGTGTTGGGGATTTCACGGAACACGGTGAAGGCGGCGTTGGCTTCTGATGGTCCGCCGAAGTATCAGCGTGCTCCGGTCGGTTCGGTGGCTGATGAGGCCGAGCCGAGGATTCGGGAGTTGTTGGCGGCCTATCCGCGGATGCCGGCGACGGTGATCGCTGAGCGGATCGGGTGGTCGTATTCGATCCGGACTCTCAGTGAGCGGGTGCGGGAGTTGCGGCCGGTGTATCTGCCGCCGGATCCGGCGTCGCGCACGACCTATGTGGCTGGGGAGATCGCGCAGTGCGATTTCTGGTTTCCCGATGTGGTGGTGCCGGTGGGGTGTGGTCAGGTCCGCACCGCCACTGCGTTGCCGGTGTTGACGATGGTGTGCGGGTATTCGCGCTGGGCTTCGGCGATGTTGATCCCGACCCGCACCGCAGAAGACTTGTATGCCGGGTGGTGGCAGCATCTTTCGCTGTTGGGTGCCACGCCTCGGGTGTTGGTATGGGACGGTGAAGGCGCGGTCGGGCGGTGGCGGGCACGTCAACCCGAATTGACCGGAGCGTGTCAGGCGTTTCGTGGCACGTTGGCGGCCAAGGTGCTGATTTGCCGACCCGGCGACCCCGAAGCCAAGGGGCTGGTCGAGCGTTTCCACGATTATCTGGAGCGGGCGTTCCTACCTGGTCGGGTCTTCGCGTCGCCGGCGGACTTCAACACCCAGCTTCAGGATTGGCTGGTGCGGGCCAATCACCGCCGGCACCGGGCGTTGGGATGTCGCCCGGTGGATCGGGTCGAGGCTGACAAGGCGGCGATGCTGGAGTTGCCACCGGTAGGCCCGAGCACTGGGTGGCGGACCTCGACTCGGCTACCGCGTGATCACTATGTGCGCTTAGACGGCAACGACTACTCGGTGCATCCGGCCGCAGTGGGGCGGCGCATTGAGGTCACTGCCGATCTGGGGCGGGTCCGGGTGTGGTGTGGTGGCGCCCTGGTCGCCGACCATGCCCGGGTCTGGGCCAAACACCAAACGATCTCCGCTCCCGACCATGTCGATGCGGCCAAGCTGCTGCGCCGCAACCGCTTCGACGTCATCAGCCCGCCCGCCCACGTCGAGGTCGAGCAACGTCGGCTGGCCGACTACGACACCCTGTTGGGTCTTGACGGGCCGGTGGCGTGATGGCCGCTAAAACACTGACCAGCAGCCGCGACGTGGCCGCCGAGTTGGCATATCTGACCCGGGCCTTGAAAGCGCCGACGCTGCGGGAGGCCATCGACCGGCTCGCCGAGCGGGCCCGCAACGAAACCTGGACCTACGAGGAGTTCCTGGCTGCGTGCCTGCAGCGTGCAGTGTCAGCACGCGAATCTCATGGCGGTGAAGGGCGTATCCGGGCTGCCCGCTTTCCATCACGGAAATCGTTGGAGGAGTTCGACTTCGACCATGCCAGAGGTCTCAAGCGTGACCTCATCGCGCACCTGGGAACTTTGGATTTCGTCACCGCTAAAGACAACGTCGTGTTCCTCGGTCCGCCCGGAACCGGCAAGACACACTTGGCGATAGGGATCGCGATCCGCGCCTGCCAGGCCGGCCACCGCGTCCTGTTCGCCACCGCCAGCCAATGGGTCGACCGCCTGGCCGCCGCCCACCACGGTGGCACGCTGCAAGCCGAACTCGCCCGCCTGGCCCGATACCCGTTGCTGGTTGTCGATGAAGTCGGGTACATCCCTTTCGAGTCCGAAGCCGCGAACCTGTTCTTCCAGCTGGTGTCGTCCCGCTATGAGCGGGCCAGCCTCATCGTCACGTCCAACAAGCCCTTCGGCCGGTGGGGCGAAGTATTCGGCGACGACGTCGTCGCCGCAGCAATGATCGACCGCCTCGTCCACCACGCCGAAGTCATCGCACTGAAAGGAGACAGCTACCGCCTCAAAGACCGAGACCTCGGCCGCGTGCCTACCGCCACGGCCGACGATCAATGAAACCGAGCTGGTCAATTTTCGATTGCCGACAGCTGGTCAGTTTTCGGTTGCCGTTGACACAGCGCGGGCGCTACGGCCTAATCAGCGCGGGCGCTACGGCCTAATCAGCGCGGGCGCTACGGCCTAATCAGCGCGGGCGCTACGGCCTGGTGAGCGGGACATGCGACAACCCGCCCCAGGCGAAGTACACCGTGCCTTCCACCGCATCGTCCTTGGAGATCGGCCGGTCGGCGTTAAGCCAGTACCGCGCACAGTCGACGCTGAGGGAGACCAGGCCGACGGCGATCAATCTGGCGCGGTGCGGATCTAACCCCGAATCGCGGCTGATCAGATCGAACACCGCGTCGGTGCAGGCTTCGGTGGCCACTTTCACCTGCGCTGCGACCTGCGGCTCGGTGACGTAGTCGTTTTCGAAGATCAGCCGGTAACCCTGGCTGTCGTGCTCGATGAAGTCGAAGAACGCGTGTACTGCGGCACGCAATCGCTGGCGGTTGTCGGTCGTGGTTCGCAGCGCTTGGCGCACCCCGGAAACCAGGTTGTCGACATGCTGCTGCAGCACCGCGAGGTACAGCTCCAGCTTGCTGGAAAAATGTTGGTAGAGAACGGGTTTGCTGACCCCAGCACGGTCGGCAATTTCGTCCATGCCAGCGGCGTGATAGCCGCGGTCAACGAAGACCTCGCTGGCCGATGCCAGCAATTGCCCGCGGCGTTCGTCACGGGGTAGTCGAGCGCCCCGCCGGTTGGCGGTTCCGCCGGTGCGGTCGCCATTGGCCGATCGCGCGGGTTTCCGCACGGCCTCGTTGGCGAGTTCGCTCATCGCACCGAGATTACTACCCACTCGCTGTGAACCCCCTGCGGCCGTCTCGGGCCGGTGACGGAGGGTCGTGACGGGCGCGCCGAAAGTCGGCTGCTCGTGGGGTATGCGATCCTGAGTTGGTGACCTATGACCCGGGGCACCGTGGGGGCGGTCGCGCACCGGTGCTGCTGAACGAGTGGCGTGAGCCGCTGCGTGCGCAGCGAGATCCCCTCGCTGAGGAGTCGGGTCGGGTCAGATCCAATCGGGACCAGCGCAAGCGCTGGCGCAAGCAAACCTGGCTGGGTCGCTTCGTATCCACCTATGGCTGGCGTGCCTATGCACTTCCTGCGCTAGTGGTGCTGACCGCTGTCGTGATGTATCAGACCGTCACAGGAACGGCGGTACCTGCGTCCGACGGCGTCGCCGAGGTCAAGGGCCCGCCGACCATCGGATCCAAGGGCACCGCGATCATCGGCGCCCCTCCGCGCGGCCTGACCGAGTTCGACGCCAGTCTGCCGACCGGCATCTTGCCGCAGGGTGGAGCGATCACCGAGGCCGGCGACAAGACGTGGCATGTCGTTCCTGGCGCCGCGCCGCAGGTGGGCAAGGGCACGGCGAAGGTGTTCACCTACACGGTCGAGGTGGAAGACGGTGTTGACACTGGGTCGTTCGGCGGGGACGAGGGATTTGCCCAGATGGTTACCGAGACGCTGAGCAATCCGAAGAGTTGGACACACAATCCGCAGTTCGCATTCGTTCGGGTCGATGACAGCGCCCCGGACGTCAAGCCTGACTTCCGGGTGTCGCTGACATCCCCAATGACTGTTCGGGAGGGGTGTGGCTACGAAATTCCGCTGGAATCGTCCTGCTACAACCCCATCTATGGGGCCGATGCGCAACCGCGGGTGTTCATCAACGAGGCCCGCTGGGTACGGGGTGCGGTGCCGTTCCAGGGCGACGTCGGCTCCTATCGGCAGTACCTGATCAACCACGAGGTGGGCCACGCGATCGGCTACGAACACCACGAGCCGTGTGAAAAGAATGGCGGCTTGGCCCCGGTGATGATGCAGCAGACGTTCTCCACGGCGGACGACGACGCCTCCCGGTTCGACCCGGATTACGTCAAGGCGGATGGCAAGACTTGCCGCTTCAACCCGTGGCCGTATCCGATCGCCTGATGTCCCCGCCGCTGCCGCCGCTGGTCGGGCCCGCAACGATCCTGACCCGCGAAGAGGTCGCCCGGTACAGCCGTCACCTGATCATCCCAGATCTGGGGCTCGACGGGCAGAAGCGACTCAAGAACGCCCGAGTGCTGGTGATCGGCGCGGGGGGACTGGGGTCACCCACGTTGATGTATCTGGCTGCGGCCGGTGTCGGGACGATCGGCATTGTCGAAGACGACATCGTCGAAGAATCCAATCTGCAGCGCCAGATCATTCACGGTGAATCCGATATCGGCCGGTCGAAGGCGCAGAGTGCGGCCGACTCGATCCTCGGGCTCAACCACTTCGTGAACGTGCGGCAACACGGATTCCGGCTGACCGCAGCCAATGCCGTCGAATTATTCGAGCAATACGACCTCGTTGTCGATGGCACCGACAACTTCGCCACCCGCTACCTGGTCAACGATGCGGCAGTCCTGGCCGGCAAGCCTTACATCTGGGGTTCGATCTATCGCTTCGAAGGCCAAGTTTCGGTCTTCTGGGAGGACGCCCCGGATCGGCGCGGACTGAACTACCGCGACGTGTTTCCCGAGCCGCCACCGCCCGGGACGGTGCCGTCCTGCGCGGAGGGTGGTGTCCTCGGTGTGCTCTGCGCCTCGATCGCCTCGATCATGGCCACTGAAGCGATCAAGCTGATCACCGGTATCGGCGAGTCACTGCTAGGCCGTCTGATGATCTACGACGCACTACACATGACCTACCGAACGATCACGGTCCGCAAGGACCCGCACGCGCCCAGGATCACCGAACTGATCGATTACGGGCAGTTCTGCGGTGTGACGGCGGCCGAGACCCGGGACGTCGCCGATTCGGTCACCCCGCTGGAACTGCGTGAGCTGCTCCGTGCGGGAGACAAGGTTGCGCTCATCGACGTCCGGGAGCCCGCAGAATGGGAGATCAATCACATCGAGGGTGCGCGGTTGATTCCTAAGTCGGCGATCGACGCCGGTAGCGGGCTGGCCAACCTTCCACCGGACCGTATCCCGGTGCTGTACTGCAGGACCGGGGTCCGATCGGCGGCGGCGCTCGCTGTACTGAAGGAGGCCGGATTCACTGATGCACGGCACTTGCAGGGCGGCATCGTGGCCTGGGCCAGGCAATTAGAACCCGACATGGTGATGTACTGACGGCTCCCTCGGCCCGGGACGCCTTAGGCTGACGATGTGAGTGACGAACGACCGCCTGCTCATGTCATGGCAGCGTTCGGTACCAAGGCCGCCGATCCAGAGCCCCTTGGCGCAGGCTGGGACGACGGCTGGCGGTGCGGCGAGGTGGTCCTGTCCATGGTGGCTGACCATGCTCGCGCCGCCTGGTCAGCCAAGGTGCGCGAGACTCTCTTTGTTGACGGAGTGCGGCTGGCACGGCCGGTTCGATCGACCGACGGCCGCTACGTGGTCTCGGGGTGGAGGGCGGACACCTTTGTTGAGGGCACTGCCGAACCCCGGCACGACGAGGTGGTGTCGGCCGGAATCAGGTTGCATGAAGCAACCGCCACGCTCGAGCGGCCGCGATTCTTGACGCAGGCGCCGGTGGCGCCCTGGACTGATGTCGACGTGTTTGTCACCGCTGACCGTGCGGCCTGGGACGACCATCCACTCCAGTCGTTACCGCCTGGGGCTTTGGTGTCGCCCGGCGCGGCCGACGCCGAGAAGTCGGTGGATCTCATCAATCAGCTCGCCGCGCTGCGAAGGCCGACGAAAAGTCCGAACCAACTGGTCCACGGTGACCTCTACGAGACGGTCCTGTTCTCGGGGGCGGCACCGCCTGGCATCACCGACATCACCCCGTACTGGCGCCCGGCGTCGTGGGCCGCAGGGGTGGCCGTTGTCGATGCGCTGGCATGGGGCGATGCCGACGACGGCCTCATCGAACGCTGGGGAGAGCTGCCGGAATGGCCGCAGATGTTGTTGCGCGCTCTCATTTTTCGTCTCGCTGTGCATGCGTTGCATCCCCGGTCGACGGCGGATGCGTTTCCCAGTCTGGCCCGTACGGCAGCATTGGTCCGGCTGACGCTGTGAACCGTCAGTCGAAGTGGTGACGGGCGGTTATCAGGTCGATCCGGCCATCTTTGGCTAGCACGCCTTCGGTCCGCAGCAACTCAAGTTGGCGGGTCGTCAAGTGCGCCGCGGGTCGGCCAGATGCGGTGATCACTCGGTGCCACGGTAGGTCCGCGGAATCGGTGCGCATGATCCACCCGACAATCCGCGGGCTGGAAAGACCTGTCGCAGAAGCGATATCGCCGTACGTGGCGACTCGGCCGGCCGGTATCGAGGCCACCAGTCCGCGGACGAGTTCTACTTGAGCATCGGTGACTTTGGCCATATCAGCTTCACGCCAGCATGTTTCGGATGATATCTGCGGTCTCGCCGGGCCTCGACTGCGCCACCATATGTCGACAATCGAGGTCGATCAGGGTGAAGTCCGCACCCAGACGCTCGGACAGGCCGTCCAGCAGTTCCGAGCTGACATACGGTGGTTCGGTCAGCGTGGCGCGAACCAACGTCGTTGGAATTCCGTTGTGCGGAAGGACGATATCGCGAGCAAGTTCACTAAAGTACGACACCATCGCCGGCGGGAAGACCCGCCAGCCGTAGCGGCCATCGGGCAATTCGACAAGGTGCTCGTCGAGATCCTCATCTAATTCGGCGGCCGGCACGTCAGCCCATGAGCCGGCGACCTTCTCGGTGCGCGCCTCTTCTCGATCGGTGTAATCCGGGGATCCTGCCGAAGCTTCGGCGATCGCCCGCATCCACCCGCCGTCCAGACCGATCGCGGGATCCAGCAGGACTAATCCGGATACCAGGTCAGGGTGGGTTGCCGCCAGGTGTAACGCGATTGCACCACCGAAGGAGTGGCCCACCACCAACACCGGACCTTCGGCCTCCCGCTTCAGGAGTCCTGCCAGCGCGGCTACATTCGTGTCGATGGCCCACGGTGCCGACCAGGAGGACCGACCGTGGCCCAACAGGTCAGGCGCGGCGGCGGTGACGTCCGGCAGGTGCTGGGTAAACAACGTCTGCCAGCGCCGTCCGTGCCCTCCAAGTCCGTGGATTGCGAGGACTTGGACGGGCGTGGGCGGTCCGTAGTGGTAGATCTGAAGGTCGTCGGCCACCGCTTCATGCTGCCATTAATTGTTGGCGGGCTTAGGGTGCCCAGTAATTACCCGACATCACGATCATGCTTTCCAGCACCAGACTGGCCGCGTAGTAGTCGTTCATCGCGGAAGTCTTCGACTGGGCGACGGTATAGGCCCAAATCTTGTCCAGCCAAGCTTGATTTGCCGCATTACCCATCGCTGCTGGTCCTAGTGTGGCGACAAATTCCGGATCCAGGTAGGTCACCGTCGCGGTCCCATCGAGCTTGTAACCGGACACGACCTTGGTCGGATCGTCGCCGGTCTTGGT
Source organism: Mycobacterium sp. (assembly GCA_965279745.1). Taxonomy (GTDB): domain Bacteria; phylum Actinomycetota; class Actinomycetes; order Mycobacteriales; family Mycobacteriaceae; genus Mycobacterium. The sequence continues at coordinate 2,106,562 of OZ257262.1, read as the reverse complement.
TCGGAACCAGGCCGTGATCTTCTGCGCCTGTGCCTTGCTGGTGGCATCGCCATACACCGCCGCGTCAGCACCGATATGCCACGGCACGCGGACTGCGTTATACGAGTATTGGCCGTCAGTCTTGCCTTCGAGGAAGTTCGCCGGCGCGGGCTTTGGGGTGGAATTCGTATTCACCACAAAGTCGGCGATGAGCCCGGTGTTCGGCGAATAGGTAGTCTGCTGCGCAGTGATGAGGTTCTGAGAGGCCGTTACCGCCGAATCCCAGAACGGATCGCCCGTCGCGACCGCAAACGCCCGGAAGTGATCGATCATGAAATCCGATGGGCGAGTTGAGTTGTAGAGCGAGTCGCCCGGAGTGTTCCAGTCGCCCAGTGTCGGCAACTTGGTGTTGGGATCCATTTCACTCGCCTTGATCGCGTTGATGCGCGTGATTGCAAGCTGCTTGTAGTTGTAGGTCCCAGTGCTGCCCCACTGCTTGTCTGCGAGCAACAACGCATACGCAACAGCCAGGTCACCGTCCGTCGCCGAGTCGCTGCCGTTGACTGACACGAACGAGGCGTTCTGTTCGGCCGCGAGCAACGCCGAGTTATTCGCCGACGGATGCGCTAGCACGTACTTCAAGATCCCGTCAAACGACGTCTGTGCGGTTGGATCTGCGCCGGCCATCAACACCGTCAACTCCATGCCGTACCCCTGTGCCTCCGCGACATATGGGTAGTCAGCATCATCCGACTTCACCGCGAGGCCGTAATTGCCCGCCGACACAAGGAAGTTCGACTTCCAGGTGTTGTACAAGGCGACCGTTGCCGCATCCATGGTTGCCTGCGAAGCAGTCGGAAGGATCGTGCCTGCCGCGTAGGGACGAGTGTGTGAACCAAACGGAACGGCCGGCCCGCCGGGCTGCGCGGCGGCGTCGTCGTTGGTGATGGTGCCTGTTGCTGACCCGGTTGCGATGGTGGCGCCGGATGGGCTCGACAGTGTCACGGTCAAGGTCTCGTTGGATTCGACGGTGGTGTCACCGGTGACGGCGACGTTGACCGTTTTGGATGTTTCGCCGGCGGCGAAGGTGATGGTGCCCGAGGTAGCGGTGTAATCCGAACCCGCGGTTGCGGTTCCGTTCGATGTTGCGTACTGAACGGTGACCGGGCTTGTCGAGGTTTTCGACAAGGTCACGGTGAAGGCTAGGTTGGAGGTACCGGAGTTTCCTTCAGACTTGCTGGCGTTGGCGATCGATACTGTTGGCGGTGTCTGTGCGACGTCGTCGTTGGTGATGGTGCCTGTTGCCGACCCGGTTGCGATGGTGGCGCCGGATGGGCTCGACAGTGTCACGGTCAAGGTCTCGTTGGATTCAACGGTGGTGTCACCGGTGACGGCGACGTTGACCGTTTTGGATGTTTCGCCTGCGGCGAAGGTGATGGTGCCCGAGGTAGCGGTGTAATCCGAACCCGCGGTTGCGGTTCCGTTCGATGTTGCGTACTGAACGGTGACCGGGCTTGTCGAGGTTTTCGACAAGGTCACGGTGAAGGCCAGGTTGGAGGTACCGGAGTTTCCTTCGGACTTGCTGGCGTTGGCGATCGATACTGTTGGCGGTGTCTGTGCGACGTCGTCGTTGGTGATGGTGCCTGTTGCCGACCCGGTAGCGATGGTGGCGCCGGATGGGCTCGACAGTGCCACCGTCAAGGTCTCGTTGGATTCAACGGTGGTGTCACCGGTGACGGCGACGTTGACCGTCTTGGATGTTTCGCCGGCCGCGAAGGTGATGGTGCCCGAGGTAGCCGTGTAATCCGAACCCGCGGTTGCGGTTCCATTGGCTGTTGCGTAGCCGACAGTGACCGGGCTGGTCGCCGCTTTGGACAGGGTGACGTTGAAAGCCAAGTTGGATGTGCCGCTATTGCCTTCAGCAACGGTCGCGTTGGCGATCGACACGCTTGGCGTGGTGGACGGGGTGCCGACAGCCACTCCGTTGATCGTGAGATTGGTGGGCGTTGACGCCACCGCGCCGGGTGTCGCCGCATAACCGAACGACGCACTCTTACCGGCGGCGACTTTGCTGTTGTAGAACACGCTGCTGATCACGTAGTGGGTGCCCACGTGGCTGGTGATCTTTGCGTTCCAGATGTAGCTGATCTGCGCAGGGGAGTCGAACTCCACTGTCCAGCCGTTCATGCTCGACGAGCCGGCGGTGACGCTTATCGCGGCGGTGTGGCCTGTGCCCCAGTCGTCCGTCACGCTGTAGGTGGCCGAATTGCCTTCCGTCACAGCGGCAGCCGTGACCGCGCCGGATTTGACTGCTGCTGCTGTGGCTGCTGGTGTCTCCGTCCGCCGGAACATGCCCCAGAGCAACCCCACTATCGGATTGTCCGCCGGTGTTGACGGGCCAGATGGGAGTATCCCCAGCGCGCTAAGCACAGCTTGCACTGGCCCGACTGTATGGCGGGGCGTCGTCAACGTCGACGATACGGGCGCTGACACCGTGCTGGCACCGGACTCGTCCGACGGTGACACGCCCGCAGCCATATCGTTCGTGGAAGTGCCCTCCGCGCTATCTGCGGTTTGGGGCGCCGAATCCACTGCCGCCGGCAGATCTACGTCCTGGTTGACCGCGGCAGTTTCAGCACCGCCACGGCTGAGCGCGCCGGCAGGACTAGGCGCCGTCGGGTTCGAGGAGTCGCGGTTGTCGGAGCCGGTGGGCGGCGTGTCAACGTCTCGTCCGCCCTCAGAGCCGTTGCGGGCCCCACCGGAGGTGCCCGTCTGAGGCCCGGGGATACGGGGAGAAGGGCGCGTGCGCCCTCCTGCGGGTGTGCCGCCGGCTTTCGCTGCCGCGGCCTTGTCGGAGCTGGTGCCACGTGACGCCTTACTTGCCGACGCGCCATCCGCGTGGTTGCTCGGCGAGCCTCCCCCCGGAGTGCTGTCGGCATGTGCGAGTCCGGACCCGCTCGCCAGTGCTGCGCTGAAACCCAGCCCTAGCGCACCAGCGCGGATCCAGGAGGTCGCCTGTGTACCTACGCGCTTGAAGTTGCCACCCACGAATTTCATGTGCTTTCCATTCCCCGACGGTGTGTTCAGCCATAGCATCGGCAAACCGTTCGGCTAAATCAGTCGATTGGCCGTTCTCGGGTTGCCGTATCGATTTAGCAGTCACTTAGCGGCTTCCGGTTTTCGCTCAGCTAACAAGATCTGCGACACCGCTAACGTCGGGGTGGCGATCCGCGGAATCTTTGTCAGACCCTCGTGGTGTCATGCCGGGCGTGACAATTGCAGTCCCAATACTTCCCGCGCTCAACGGGCCGGATGACCTATTGCGGCCAGGGTTGCGGGGGATGGTCCGAGTTATCGGCGGGCCTGGCACGGGCAAGAGCAGCTTGCTGGTGGCGGCAGCCACCGCTCATATCGCCGGAGGTACCGACCTCGAATCGGTTCTGCTGTTGACCGGCTCTGGCCGGGTCGCCACCTCGGCCCGCGCCGCACTGACAGCCGAGCTGCTCAAGGAACGTTCGGGTGAGCCTTGTCGGGCAGTGGTTCGCGAACCACTGGTGCGGTCGATTCACAGTTACGCGTTCTCGGTGCTACGGCGGGCCGCAGCGCGTGCCGGCGATCCGCCGCCCCGGCTGATCACAGGTGCAGAGCACGACGGGATCATCCGAGAGTTGCTCGCCGGCGATCTTGAGGACGGCGACAAGTCAGCATCGAGGTGGCCTGATCAGCTGCGCCCAGCGTTGGCCAGCCACGGGTTCGCCACTGAGCTCCGCGACCTGCTGGCCCGTTGTGCGGAACGGGGAGTGGATCCGCTGCAGCTACAACGGATTGGCCGGCTTTCCGGCAGGCCGGAATGGACAGCGGCGGGCCGATTCGCTCAGCAATTCGAGCAGGTAATGCTGTTACGTGCCGCCGTGGGGACGGCGGCACCGCAGGCCACCATCCCCGCGTTGGGGGCTGCTGAGTTGGTCGGTGCTGCGCTGGAGGCCCTTGCCGCTGACCCTGAACTGCTGGCCGAGCAGCGGTCCCGCATCCGACTTCTGCTTGTCGACGACGCACAACATCTGGACCCGCAGGCAGTGCGATTGGTTCGTGCGCTGGCCGCCGGCTCGGATTTGACTCTGGTGGCGGGTGATCCCAACCAGGCAGTCTTCGGATTCCGTGGCGCCGACCCGGAATTGCTGCGCGCCGCGGACGCACCTGCGGTGACATTGACTCGGTCATTTCGCTGTGCGCCCGCAGTAGCCGATGCGATCAGCGGTATCGCGGCTGGCTTGCCGGGTACCGCTGGCTGGCGTGGATATGACGGCAGCGACGGTGCCGAGGACGGCCATGTCAACGTGCGGGTGGCTGCATCAGCGCACGACGAGGCGTACCTCATTGCCGACACTCTGCGCCGTGCCCACCTCATCGATGGAGTTCCGTGGTCCCAACTGGCAGTGATCGTTCGATCGGTGGCCGCCGCCGCGGCACTGCCTCGGGTACTGGCCGGCGCCGGTGTGCCGGTTTCGTTGCCCGGGGCTGATGGCCCGATCAGTGATCATCCCGCGGCGTGCGCCTTGCTGACCGTGCTGAGCGCGACCGTTGATGGTCTGGCCGAGGAGCATGCGTTGTCGTTGCTGACGGGTCCGATTGGCCGGATCGACCCGGTTTCTCTGCGTCAGTTACGCCGCACGTTGCGCCGCAACGGTTGTGGCGAGCTTGTCGACGCGCTCACCGGCCCGGCACCGGAACTACCCGTCGCGTTGGCTCGCCCGGTGAAGAGGGTGCGTGCTGTGTTGGCGGCCGCGGCGCGCGGGCACAGTCAGCACGGTGACCCTCGCTTCACGCTCTGGCAAGCCTGGGAACGTAGCGGGCTGCAGCGCCGCTGGCTGAGTGCTGCCGAACGTGGCGGCACCGAAGGTGCGCTGGCCGACCGCAACATCTCCGCGGTCACGGCGCTGTTCGACGTTGCCGAACAATACGTTTCCCGAACTACTGGTGCTTCGCTGCCCGGTTTGCTCGACCATGTGGCGGGTCTTCGCCTTGCGCCGGTCGGCGTCGAGGATGTGACCCCGGCGGAGGCGGTGTCCGTCCTGAGTCCGCACGCGGCGCTGGGCCGGGACTGGGAACTGGTGATCATTGCCGGTCTTCAGGATGGATTGTGGCCCAACACCACACCCCGCGGCGGGGTGCTGGGGACCCAACGGCTGCTCGACGTTCTCGACGGTCTCGGCGATGAGGTGTCGGCGCGGGCTCCGCTGCTGGCCGAGGAGCGCCGACTGCTGATCGCGGCGATGGGCCGGGCCAGGAGCCGGCTTGTCGTCACCGCCGTTGACGACGCAAACGGTGATGACTGCGCTCTGCCGTCCCCGTTCGTCGACGAGATCGCGCGATGGGCGACGCCGGATGGCCCTGAATTCGACAGCAGGGTGAAGCCCATTGCGGCACCGCCGGTGCTCTCATCGGTGGCGCTGGTCGGGCGGCTCCGTTCGGTGGTGTGTGCACCGGAAGGCTCGGTCAGTCAGATCGAACGCAATTCCGCGGCAAGGCAATTAGCGCGATTGATCGATGCTGGGGTACCCGGAGCCGATCCGGAGCACTGGTGTGGCATGGCGCCGGCCAGCACAGACGCGCCGTTGTGGAGCGGCGAGGGTCACACGGTGCTGATGAGCCCGTCGACGTTGCAGACACTGGCCGACTGCCCGCTTCGCTGGTTCGCCGAGCGCCATGGCGGCGCCGATCAGGGTGGGCTTCAACCCGTGCTCGGATCCGTGTTGCACGCTTTGGTTTCGGACTCTGCCAAGAGTGAGCAGCACCTGGCTGCAGAGCTCGAAAGTGTCTGGGCGAGTGTGCCGTTTGAGTCACCCTGGTACGCGGCCAACGAATTGGACCGGCACCGAGCAATGCTCGCGGCATTTATGGCTTGGCGTTCGGCTACCCGGCACGAATTGACCGAGGTGGGTACCGAAGTCGCTATCGAAGGCGAGCTTGTTGCGCCCGGCGGCGGACTGCCAGGAGTGAAGGTGCGCGGCCGGGCGGATCGGTTGGAGCGCGACCCAGAGGGACGTCTCGTGATCGTCGACGTCAAGACAGGCAAGAGTGCGGTCTCGAAGGACGACGCTGAGCGCCACGCGCAGCTCGCGTTCTACCAATTGGCGATCGCCCAAGGCTTGCTTGCTGACGGCGACCAGCCGGGCGGCGGCCGACTTGTGTACGTCGCGAAACAGACGGCCTCCGGCACCACCGAGCGGGGGCAATCGGCGTTGACCGAGGAGAGTCAGGCAGAGTGGCGGGAAACTGTGCGACAAGCAGCGGCCGCCACCGCAGGGCCACACTTCCCGGCGCGGGTGAACACCGGCTGCGGTAACTGCCCGATCAAAGCGGGCTGCCCCGCCCACACAACACCAGAAGGGGACTCGGCGTGATCTACAGTCCGTCGGAACTGGCTGAGGCACTGGGGGTTCCACAGCCGACTGAAGAGCAGTCCGCAGTGATCTGCGCTCCGCCCGGGCCGCTCGTAGTCGTGGCCGGGGCAGGCGCGGGCAAGACCGAAACGATGGCCGCGCGCGTCGTATGGCTGGTGGCCAACGGATTCGCCGACCCCGGGCAGGTGATTGGCTTGACCTTCACGCGTAAGGCCGCCGGTCAGTTGCTGCGCAGGGTGCGTTCGAGACTCGCCCGTCTGGCCGGCCTTTTGGGTGACCAGTTTGGCAGTGCCGAGGTCGGCGCACCCAACGTCAGTACCTACCACGCGTTTGCCGGTGCGCTGTTGCGCGAGTACGGGCTGCTACTGCCCGTCGAGCCAGACGCCCGACTTCTCAGCCCAACTGAATTGTGGCAGTTGGCATTCGAAGTGGTCAACAAGTACGACGGTCAGCTCGATACGGACAAGACGCCGGCCGCGGTGACCGCCATGGTGCTGCGGCTTTCCGGCGAGCTGGCCGAGCATCTGGTTGACACAGAACAGCTTCGGGATAGCCATGTGGAGCTGGATCGGCTGGTGCATCACCTGCCAGCCGGACGCTATCAGCGTGACCGCGGCCCTAGTCAGTGGCTACTCAATGTGCTGGGGACTCAGACCGACCGGGCAGGGTTGGTGCCGCTGGTCGACCGCCTGCACGAACGCATGCGCACCGACAAGGTGATGGACTTCGGCTCGCAAATGTCGGCAGCGGCGCGGTTGGCCTCGAGCTGCCCGCAGGTCGGGGAACAGCTGCGCGCCCGCTACCGGGTGGTGCTGCTCGACGAATACCAGGACACCGGCCACTCGCAGCGAATCGCGTTGTCATCGCTATTCGGTGGGGGGGCCGACGATTCGTTGGCGCTGACCGCTGTTGGTGATCCGATCCAGTCCATCTATGGCTGGCGTGGCGCATCCGCGGCCAACTTGCCGCGGTTCGCCACCGACTTCCCGCTTGCCGACGGGTCTCCGGCCCCCACCCTGGAACTGCGGACCAGCTGGCGTAACCCGCAGCGAACGTTGCATATCGCCAACACCGTCTCGGCCGAGGCCCGTCGGCGATCGGTGGCGGTGCGTCCGTTGCAGTCACGGCCGGGTGCGGCACCGGGCACCGTCCGGTGTGCCCTGCTCACCGATATCGCTACCGAGCGTGACTGGGTGGCCGACCACATCAGTTGCCGCTACCGCGAGGCTGCCGAAATCGGCGAGCCGCCTCCCACTGCGGCAGTGCTGGTTCGTCGCAATGCCGACGCTGGGCCGATTGCCGATGCCCTCACGGCTCGCGGTGTCCCGGTCGAAGTCGTCGGGCTGGCCGGGCTGCTGTCGATCCCCGAGGTGGCCGCCACGGTGGCGATGATCAGACTCGTCGCCGACCCGACGGCGGGCGCCGCTGCGATCCAGGTGCTGACCGGTTCACGGTGGCGGCTGGGCGCGAGTGACCTGGTCGCTTTGTGGAGCCGTGCTGTGTCGCTCACAGGCCGGCGTCCTGCGGCGGCCACTGTCCAGGAGGTCATCGCCGCTGCCGCACCCGACGCGGACAACGCCTGCCTGGCTGATGCCTTGGCGGACCCTGGCCGAGCTGACGCCTACTCATCGGAAGGTCACCGCAGAATCACCGCACTGGCGGCGGAGTTGTCGTGGTTGCGAACCTTTTTGAGTCACTCGGTAACGGACTTGTTGGCCGAAGTCAGGCGGGCGACGGGTGTTGACATCGAAGTGCGGGCAAGTAGAGCTCCTGCGGGCGGGTGGACTGGCGCTGAGCACTTGGATCGGCTGGCAGGTTTGGTCGCCGACTATGCCAGCCGGCCTGGGTCCGACGTAGATGGCCTCCTCGCGTACTTGGCGGCCGCGGCCGTGGTGGAGAACGGTCTTGCGCCGGCCGAGGTCAGCGTGGCCGCCGGTCGGGTTCAGATCCTGACCGTGCACGCCGCAAAGGGTTTGGAGTGGCAGGTGGTGGCAATTCCCCATCTGAGCGGACGGGTCTTTCCCTCCACTACGGCGAAACGGACCTGGCTGACTGATCCTGGAGAGCTGCCGCCGTTGTTGCGCGGCGACCGCGCGGCCACTGGTCTCCACGGTGTCCCGGTGCTCGACACGTCGGGGGTAACCGATCGGAAAGGACTGTCCGACAGAATCATTGCTCACCGTGACCAGCTGGAGCAGCGGCGCATCGACGAAGAACGTCGACTCTTCTATGTCGCCATTACCCGAGCCGAAGACACCCTGTTGCTGTCCGGATATCATTGGGGTTCAACCGAATCCAAGCCGCGTGGCCCATCGGATTTCCTCTGCGAGGTCAAGGACGTCATCGATGCCTCGACGGCTGCCGGCACACCGTGCGGTGAGGTGGAGCAGTGGGCGCCGCCACCGGCCGACGGCGATCGAAACCCAGTGCAGGGCAATGCCACCGAAGCGATCTGGCCGGCCGACCCGGCCGGTCGTCGGCGGGCTGACCTGGAGCGTGGCGCCGAACTGGTCCGGGCGGCCCGGGACGACGAGGGTCCGACTGGGCCAGAGGATGATCCAGAAGGCTGGGGCGACGCTGTCGATGCGCTACTCGCCGAACGGGCGCGTACTCAGTCGGCGCCCACACCGGCACTGCCCAGTCAGATATCGGTCAGTGCGTTGGTGGATTTGGACAAGGAGCCAACGGCCGCTCTCCAGCGGATGACCCGGCGGATGCCGTCACGTCCGGATCCGCAGGCGATCCTGGGCACCGCGTTTCACGAATGGGTGCAACGGTTCTACGGTGCGGAACGGCTGTTCGATCTCGACGATCTGCCGGGTGCGGCCGATGCCGCACCTACCGACGCTGAGGAACTCGCCGCACTGCAGGCGTCGTTCACCGCATCGCGATGGGCTGCCCGCACACCGGTTGACGTTGAGGTGCCGTTTGAGATGGCGATCGGCGACACCGTGGTGCGGGGACGTATCGATGCGGTTTTCGACAACCGCGACGGCACCATGACCGTGGTGGACTGGAAGACCGGCGAACCACCAGCCGACGACGATGCCCGGCGGCGCGCCGCAGTACAGCTTGCGGTGTACCGCCTGGCGTGGGCGGCAATGCGGGGCTGCCACGAGGATGCGGTGGGTGTGGCGTTCCACTACGTGCGGTCCGGGCGAACCGTGGTTCCCGAATCCCTGCCCGGCCCAGCCGAATTGGCCGCGTTGCTGGCTACCGCGGCGCGTTGCGCCGAACGGCCAGTGCCCACGTGATCATCGGAATCTGCAACGGCAGGCGCGCGATAGCGGCCAACCGCATCGGCCACGGCTTGCTCCACCACAGCCGCACCATATTGACGTTGGCCGGGAACACCGCAAGGAATAGCGCTGCCGCCGCCAGGGCTCCTGCCCGACGTGTCCTCGGCAACAGCACCATGGTCCCGACGCCCAGTTCGGCGATGCCTGAGGCATAGGTGTAAGTCCGTGGGTCGCCAGGCAGCTCCGCGGGAATGATCGTGTCAAAGGGCTTCGGTCTTGCGAAATGCAGGACTCCCATCCCGATCAGCATGGCGGCCATTCGGTAAGCCGAGCGTTGGCTGGCGGTGTGGGACGGCAGGGTAGTGGTCGGCGGCATGGTTACATTGTGCTCGTGGCCAAGGGTAGGTTGCGACGCCGGCTTGAGGCGATCGACGACAACCTCACCACTAAACCGGACAGTGCCCTCGTTGAGTACCTCCGCATCCCGGACAAGTTCGTCAGTCCGGGCCGGCGCGTTGCCCGCCGGGTTCTGTACGCGCTGGGAGCGCTGTTCGCAGCGGTGGTGATCGTCTACCTGGACCGGGACGGCTACCGCGACGTCAAAGACGGGCCGCTCACGTTCCTCGACTGCCTCTACTACGCCACTGTCTCGCTATCGACCACCGGCTACGGCGACATCACGCCGTACACCGAGACCGCTCGGCTGGTCAACGTCCTGGTGATCACCCCGCTGCGGGTTGCCTTCCTGATCGTGTTGGTCGGCACCACCGTGGAGACGCTGACTACGGCGTCTCGCCAGGCCCTCAAGATTCAGCGATGGAGGAAGACCGTGCGTAACCACACCGTCGTCATCGGATACGGCACGAAGGGCAAGACGGCGGTGACGGCAATGATAGGCGACGGCGCCACACCCGCGGAGATCGTCGTCGTCGATACCGAGCAGGTGGCTCTGGATCGGGCGAATGCGGCTGGCCTGGTGACGGTGCTGGGCGACGCCAACAAGTCAGATGTTCTACGCCTCGCCGGGGCGCAGCACGCCGCGTCGATCATCGTCGCCACCAATAACGACCCGACCGCCGTGCTGGTCACCCTGACGGCCCGCGAACTGGCTCCCAAAGCCAAGATCATTGCCGCAGTCCGGGAAGCGGAAAACCAGCATCTGCTGCGTCAATCCGGTGCCGATTCGGTGGTGGTCTCGTCCGAGACGGCCGGCCGGTTGCTCGGGATCGCCACCAGCACTCCGAGCGTGGTCGAGATGATCGAGGATCTGCTGACCCCGGATGCGGGTTTCGCGATCGCCGAGCGTGAGGTCGAACAGAAAGAGGTCGGCGGGTCAGCCAGACACTTGCCTGACATCGTGCTTGGGGTGGTTCGCGAGGGACGGCTGCTACGTGTTGACGCCCCTGAGGTGGACGCGTTGGAAAACACCGATCGGCTGCTGTACGTCCGCAGCAAGGGGGACTAGGCGGTGACGTTCCGGCTGCGGAATGTGCCGCTACTGTCACGTGTCGGTGCCGACCGCGCCGACTACCTGCGTACGGACGTCGACGGGGCCGTGGCCGGTTGGGCCGACTCGGCGCTGCTGCGCGTTGACCCACGCAATCAGGTGCTCGTCGCCAACGGTCAGGTCGTTCTCACCGCCGCGCGCGAGCTGGGTGAAACGCCGCCGCCGGAGGTGGTGTTTCTGGGACGGATCGCCGATGGTCGGCACGTCTGGGCGGTGCGCGGGGCGCTCGAAGTCCCAGACTCCGACGCCGAGGTAGTCGATCTGCGTCGCGGCGGGTCCACCTTCGACGACGTCAGCGCTCAGCTGGTCGCGTCGGCGGTGGCATTGCTCAACTGGCACGACCATGCCCGATTCAGTCCCGTCGACGGCTCGCCCACTCGGCCGGCCAAAGCCGGCTGGGCGCGGCTGAATCAGCGGACCGGCCACGAGGAATTCCCGCGCATCGATCCTGCGATCATCTGCCTGGTCCACGACGGCCACGATCGCGCGGTGCTGGCCCGTCAGACCCTCTGGCCCGAGCGGTTGTTCTCACTGATCGCCGGCTTCGTCGAAGCGGGGGAGTCGTTCGAAGGCTGCGTTGTGCGTGAGGTTGCCGAGGAGATCGGCCTGAGCGTGCGCGATGTTCAGTACCTGGGCAGCCAGCCCTGGCCGTTCCCGCGCTCGCTGATGGTCGGCTTCCACGCGATCGGGGATCCCGACCAAGAGTTCGTCTTCAGTGACGGCGAAATCGCGCAGGCCGAGTGGTTCACCCGCGCTGAGGTTCGAGAGGCCCTCGAACACGGCGACTGGAGCAGTGATTCGACGTCCCGGCTGCTACTGCCCGGGTCGATCTCCATTGCGCGCGAAATCATCGAGTCCTGGGCCGCGATCTAAGCCGCGATCTAATACGCCGAAACCAACAAATCGGCGGGGAAGTGCGAGTGGATCGCACCATTACGTCGATCTCGGCGGGAGAGCCCCCAGCTTCGCCTTGACCTCGGCCACGCTCGGGTTGGTCAACGCCGAGCCGTCGGTGAATTTCACTGTCGGAACCGTCTCGTTGCCGTTGTTGACGGATCTCACGAACGCGGCGGCCGCATCGTCGCTCTCGATGTCGACCTCGTCGAAGGGGATGCCCGCGGACTTGAGCGCAGCCTTTAGCCGCCGGCAGTAGCCACACCATGACGTGCTGTACATGGTGATCTGGTTGTTGGTTGCCATAGGTGCTTCAACTTACCGGCGCGGCGCGGTGCGCGATCTGTCGCCACCCCCTGCCAAGATGGTGGTCATGCCGGTGTCTGCTGACTTATTGGCCGGCCTTGATGGCGAGCAGCGCGAAGCCGTGCTGGCACCGCGTGGGCCGATGTGTGTCCTTGCCGGCGCGGGCACGGGAAAAACTCGCACCATTACGCACCGGATTGCGCAATTGGTGTCGAACGGTCACGTTGCGGCCAGTCAGGTGCTGGCCGTGACGTTCACCTCGCGGGCGGCTGGAGAGATGCGCGGACGGCTGCGCGCGATGGACGCTGCCGGAGTCGGAGCCCCGGTCGGCGCTGTCCAGGCACTCACTTTCCACGCCGCCGCACGTCGGCAGCTGTTCTACTTCTGGCCGCGCGTCGTGGGCGACACCCGCTGGGAGTTATTGGACAGCAAGTTCGCTGTGGTGGCGCAGGCCGCGAACCGGTGCCGGTTACAGACCGGCAAGGATGACGTCCGCGATCTCGCCGGCGAGATCGAGTGGGCCAAGGCGTCACTGATCAGCCCTGAGGGCTACGCGGCGGAAGTGGCGAAGGTAAGCCGCGACATTCCGCTGGACGCCGAGAAGGTAAGCGCCGTCTACACCTACTACGAGAAGTTGAAGGCCGACCGTGACGGGGTCACGCTGCTGGACTTCGATGATCTGCTGCTGCACACCGCCGCCGCCATTGAAAGCGACCCTTCGGTTGCCGGCGAATTCCGTGATCGTTACCGCTGTTTCGTCGTCGACGAATACCAGGACGTCACCCCACTGCAACAGCGGGTGTTGGCGGCATGGCTGGGAGACCGTGACGATCTGACTGTCGTCGGCGACGCCAACCAGACGATCTACTCGTTCACCGGAGCCACTCCGCGCTACCTGCTCGACTTCTCCCGCTGGTTCCCGGACGCCGCTGTGGTGCGCCTGGAGCGCGATTACCGGTCCACCCCGCAGGTGGTGTCCCTGGCCAACAGGGTGATCGCGGCGGCGCGCGGCCGAGTTGCCGGCAGCAAGTTGCACCTCATCGGCCAGCGAGATCCCGGTCCGGAACCGAAGTTTCGAGAGCACCCCGACGAGGTTGCCGAGGCTACTGCTGTCGCCAAGTCCATCAAGCAACTGGTTGAATCCGGTACCCCAGCAGCTGAGATCGCCGTCCTCTATCGCATCAACGCCCAGTCCGAGGCCTACGAAGAGGCTCTCACCGAGGCGGGCGTCCCGTTCCAGGTGCGTGGCGGGGAGGGATTCTTCAGTCGCCAGGAGATTCGCCAGGCGCTTCTGGCCTTGCAACGTGCCGCCGAGCGTGGTGCGCAGGGTGAGCTACCGCAACTCGTCAGGGGACTGCTGGAACCGATCGGCTTGACGGACCAACCCCCGGCGGGCACCAAAGCCAGGGAGCGGTGGGAGGCATTAACTGCGCTCGCTGAACTGGTCGACGACGAGGTCGCGCAACGACCCGAGCTGGATCTACCCGCATTGGTCGCCGAGTTGCGGGTTCGAGCCGATGCTCGCCACGCGCCGGTGGTCCAGGGTGTGACGTTGGCGTCGTTGCATGCCGCAAAAGGCTTGGAATGGGACGCGGTATTCGTAGTTGGACTGGTCGATGGCACTTTGCCGATTAGTCATGCCCTGTCCCATGGCCCGGACTGCGAAGCCGTGGAAGAGGAGCGCCGCTTACTGTACGTCGGAATCACCAGGGCGCGAATGTATTTGGAGCTCAGCTGGGCGTTGTCGCGGACGCCGGGCGGTCGGCAGTCACGTCGTCCATCGCGGTTCCTCAACGGCATCGCTCCGCAGGCCGCCGAAAGTCCGACTCCGAGCAAGTCGCGCCGGCAGCGTGGTGAAACGCGGCGGTGTCGGGTCTGCAACGCGGTGCTGAGCAATGCTCCGGCAATCATGTTGCGGCGCTGCGAAACCTGCTCGGTGGATATCGATGACGAACTCCTCGCCGAACTCAAGGAATGGCGGCTGCGTTTGGCCACCGAGATGAAGGTGCCCGCCTACGTGGTGTTCACCGATAACACGCTGATTGCTATCGCCGAATCGTTGCCGGCGGATGAAGCTGCGCTAGTGGCCATACCGGGTATCGGCGCGCGCAAGCTCGAACAGTTCGGCCCCGACGTTTTGGATCTGGTCCGCAATCGCCACTGAGACCGCATAACCGCAGGTCAGAAATTTGCTTGTGGTCAGACGGTGGTAGGCGTTAACCTCGAACCCGTAATCCCTGCACATGACGAAAGGAGGGGCCCACGATGATGATGTACACCGCTGACCGCAGCGTACGTGGCACGACGCATCGCGCATGGCCCTTCGCCGTTGTGTCGACGCCGGATGCTGCGGCAGCCGCGGCGAACGCCGCAGCAGCCCTTGAGTCCGTGGGCGGGAGCACCATCTAGGAAGCTCCCAACATCTAGCCAAAAGGCCACGGACCCGAAGTCAAGGGATCCGTGGCCTTAGTCGTTTCAAGGCCTTAGTCGTTTCAGGGCAACAGTCGTTTCAGAGCAACTCTGAGCCCGGTCCGGATCCACTCAATCGAAGGAAGCAGGTGAACAAGACATGTCGGCACAATTGCCGTGTCACGCTGGCGAACCCGATCTGTGGTTCGCCGAGAGGCCCGTCGATCTGGAACGCGCCAAGCTGCTGTGCGGGGATTGCCCAATCCAGCGGCAATGCCTCTCGGCTGCACTGGAACGCGGTGAGCCGTGGGGTGTTTGGGGCGGCGAGATCCTCGACCGAGGCAGCATCGTTGGGCGCAAACGCCCACGCGGCCGTCCGCGGAAGGACGAGGTCGCAGCATGAACCGTGACGTTGCGGACGCCGCCCCCTAGGGGTCGGCGAATCCGGGAACCAACTCCAGCGCCAACGCCCGCACCGGCACGTGTGCGTCGAGTTGCGCACAGATAGCCACCGTCGACGCGATGACCCGCAGCGGAATCGCCAGCTTCGCCGGCAGGTCCATGTGGCGCGCGGTCTTGATTTGCTGCACCGAATTTTCCATGTTTGACGAGGTGATCCGCTGCAACCACTTTCGGGTGTAGTGGAACAGTTCCACCTCGATCGGCTCGACGTATTGCCGCATCATGTCGTCGATTTCAACGGCTGACACGTGCTCGCCCTTCTGGATGAAGCCCACCTTTTCCAGTGTCGGGAGTAGTCCGTCGTAATCCTCATCGCGGGCCAAGCGGATTGCCGTGCCGAGTTCGACCGGCAGGCCGCCCGGCAGGGGGGCCACCGCACCGAAGTCGATGACGCCCATCCGACCGTCGGCCATCATCATGAAGTTGCCCGGGTGGGCGTCGCCATGCATCATGCCTGCGCGTGCCGGGGCGCCGAAGGTGAGTTCGAAAAGCCTTGTCCCGCAAAGATCTCGTTCATCGATGGTCCCGGACCGGATGATGTGTGCCATGGGCACACCGTCGATCCACTCGGTGATCATCACCTTCGGCGAACTGGCAATGATGTGCGGGACCACGAAATGCGCGTGGCCTTCATAGGCCTTGGCGAATGCCCGCTGGTTGTCGGCTTCTAACCGATAGTCGAGCTCCATCTCGGTGCGCTCTATCAGCTCATCTACTACGCCCTGGATATCGGCGCCGGGCGTGAGCTGCTTGAGCACACTCACCATGCGCTGCATGGTCTTGAGATCGGCACGCAGTGCCTCATCGGCTCCCGGGTACTGGATCTTTACCGCGACTTCGCGCCCGTCTGACCAAACCCCTTTGTGCACCTGGCCGATGGAGGCCGAAGCCACCGGGTTGTCGTCGAAAGAACTGAACCGGGAACGCCATTTCGTACCCAGTTGCGCATCGAGCACCCGGTGCACCTTGGCGGCTGGCAGCGGAGGGGCATCTTTTTGCAGCTTCGTCAGCGCTTCGCGATATGGCCCGCCGAACTGCTCGGGGACAGCAGCCTCCAGCACCGACAGCGCCTGGCCCACCTTCATCGCGCCGCCCTTGAGTTCGCCGAGAACCTTGAAGAGCTGGTTGGCTGCCTTTTCCAGCATTTCGGCGTTGACTTCGTCCTTCGATTTGCCGGTCAGCCGCTTGCCCAGGCCGAGTGCGGCCCGGCCGGCCATGCCGACCGGGATGCTGGCCAGCTTCGCGTTTCTGGCCGCACTTCCACGCCTGATGTCTGCCACGTCCCCCATCATCCCCGAGGATCGCGCCCTGGCAAGGATCGATCGCCTGACCAATCGCTGCAATCGCATAACGGGTGCAGCGGCCAGTGGCGCGTTTTGATGGTGTTGGCGTTGACGTCGATCTCCAACGTGTTGTCAAGCGTGGCGGGCGGACGGCCGGCACTGTCCTCTCCCCGGACGGCGACGATGATGCGCTGCACCTGGCTCAACGCTAGGGCCGCGGTCGCCAGCACGGTAGGTCGGTCCGCGCTGCCGATGACGTCACGTAACTGTGCGGCCACCACGGGCCAGGCGGCGTCGCGATCGGCACGGTGCAGATCGACACATGCCAGGCAGCTGGTGACCCCTGGGATAACCAGTGGCCCGACCAGACCGACGCCGTCGCGCACTCGCACCGCCAGGTGTGGCAGCCCCGCTGAATGCAGGTCGCGGATCAGGCGTGGGTCGCTGACCAGATAGTCCGACAACACCACCAGATCCACGCCCGACTTCGGCGCCGTCGCTTGAGCATGGCTGGTGTGCGCAATCCGCGCTCCGGACCGGTGCAGGGTATCGACCAGTACGTCTGACAGCGGGCCGCAGCCATGTAGTCGAATTGACAACGCCCGGAGGGACTTTCGTCGATGTCGACTGCGTACCAAGCCTGCGGCGATCAGACCGGCCAGCATGTCGTCGAACGCCGCCCGATCGGTCAGGCCGTGCGCAGCCGCCTGCCGGTGCAGTTCTGCACGCTCCACCGGCACCTGCATTGAGCGCAAGATATCGGCGAGCGCAGAGGTGGTCAGACCATCCGGCGGTTGCACCGTCACGGCACGGCGCGGATCCCAGCCGACTTGGACCACTCCGTCTGGGCGCAGAAGCACCGGCAATGCGGAGTCGAGCGAAAGCAGCCGGGCCACGCATCACACTGTGGCAGCACAGCGCCGGAAAGCGACTCAGCTATCCACAGGACCGTCCGGACCGGACTCCCGATCCTCTGATTCGAATGACTTCTCGAACTCGGCCATTGCGGCCTCGATGTCGACCCCGCCCGCATCGCCGCCGATCACCCGGTCGATGAAGGCGGCAGGCTCGTCAAGGTCGGCCGAGTTGGGCAGAAGGTCCGGGTGCTGCCACACGGCATCGCGGGCGTCCGCTCCGACCGCGTCGGTCAGCCGCGTCCACAGATCGGCCGCTTCCCGCATCTTGCGTGGCCGCAGTTCCAGGCCGACGAGAGTTGCGAACGTCTGCTCGGCCGGCCCACCGGTGCCCCGACGGCGGCGCAGCATCTCGCTGAGCGCCGCGGTGCCCGGGATCCTCTCACCGAGGGCCGCGGTGACGACGGTTTGCACCCAGCCTTCGGTGACTGCCAGCAGGGTTTCCAGTCGCTCGAGCGCCGCGGTCTGCTCCGGGGTCGCCTTCGGCTCGAACATGCCCTGGTTGAGCAGCTTCTCCATCGCGGCTGGGTCGCCCAGCATTTCCGGGCTCAGCCCTTGGGCCAGTTCTTCCATCCCGCTCATGTCGATCTTCATGCCCTTGGCGTAGGCCTCCACCGCGTTGAGCAGCTGACTGGCCAACCAGGGCACGTGGGTGAATAACCGATGATGGGCCGCCTCTCGGGCCGCCAGGAAAGTCATGATCTCGCTGCGCGGTTGTTCGAGACCCTCAGACAGCGCCTCGATGGCGGCCGGCATCAGCGCCGCCACACCATGCGGCCCGAGTGGTAGGCCAATGTCGGTCGACGTCAACACTTCCTGCGACAGTGTGCCGAGCGCCTGGCCCAGCTGCGAACCGAATGCCATGCCGCCCATCTGTGTCATCACAGCCATCAGGGGGCCGGCAACGCCCTGGGCTTCGTCGGGGAGCGCCGACGCCCATACCGTGGAGATCTGTTCGGCTACCGGGTCGCACAGGCGTTTCCAGGTTTCCAGGGTGCCGTTAACCCAGTCGGCGGGAGTCCAGGCGACGGCCTTGGTAGTCCCCGCGGGTATCGGAGTGGCGCCATCGAGCCAGGTATCTGCTAGGTGCACGGCGTCGGCGATCGCGGTGACGGTTGCGGCTGAAACCGGCGCGGTGAAGCCGATGGAATTGGATGCCAGCTGTCTGGCCAGGTCGTAGTTCACCGGGCCGCTGCCGCCGCCTCCCGTCGTCGCGTTGCCCGCGCCGCTGAACATCTGACCGAGCTGGGTGAAGATCTGGCCGAGGTCAGCCATGTTGAACGCGCCTCCGGCCATCCCGAATGGGTCGCCAGGCGTGGGTTCGCGGTCCTTCTTTGAGCCGTCACGGTCGGGGTCGTCTCCGGGCGAGAAGCCGAAGGGCAGGTCAGCCATGGGCCCAACGGTACTCAGTGAATGGCGGCGCCGTAGCCCCCGTCTACTGTTGGCGGCGTGAGCAGGCGGATTCTGACCATGTTGACTGCCATGTTGCCGATCATCGTGTTCGGCCTACTGCTGACGGTGGTGACGGTTCCCTATGTGTCGTTGGGGCCTGGTCCGACGTTCGACACCCTCGGTGAAGTGGAGGGTAAGCAGGTGGTGGCCATCGACGGCGTCGCCACCCATCCCACGTCAGGGCACCTGAATATGACGACGGTGTCGCAGCGTGACGGCCTGACGTTAGGTCAGGCGCTGGCCCTGTGGGTCTCGGGGCGAGAACAGTTGGTGCCCCGGGATCTGGTCTTCCCGCCCGACAAATCCCGTGACGACGTCGAGAAGGCGCAAGACGCCGACTTCAAGCAATCCGAGTTCAGCGCCGAATACGCCGCCCTGGGTCTGTTGAAATATCCCGAGGCGGTGCGTGTGGAGCGGGTCACCGATCCGGGTCCGTCGGTGGGCAAGCTTCAGGTCGGCGACGCGATCAGTGCCGTCAACGGCACCCCGATGCCCAACGTCGAGGCGTTTACGTCATTGCTGAAGTCGACCAAGCCCGGGCAAGTCCTCGATATCGACTATCGACGAAAGAACGCACCATCGGGCACCGCCCAGGTCACGCTGGGTACCAACCCGGATCGTGATTACGGCTACCTGGGTGTCGCGGTTCTGGACGCACCGTGGGCGCCGTTCTCGATCAACTTCAACTTGGCCAACATCGGCGGCCCATCGGCCGGCCTGATGTTCAGCCTCGCCGTCGTCGACAAGCTGACCACCGGGGACCTGAACGGAGCCAAGTTCATCGCGGGCACCGGAACGATTAGTGCGGACGGCAAGGTCGGCCCGATCGGCGGGATCACGCACAAGATGATGGCCGCCCAGGAGGCCGGAGCCACTGTCTTCCTGGTCCCCGCCGACAACTGCGACGAAGCGCGTTCGGTCCGGGACGACACCCTGGAACTGGTCAAGGTCGAGAACCTCGGGCAAGCGGTCGACGCCTTGCACACGCTGACCTCAGGCGGGCGTCCGCCGAGCTGCTAGCCGCATCACTGCAGGACGGGCCGGTGGGCGCGATGCGTAGAGTTGTGACCGTACGCCAACCGCGGTGCAGTTCAGCCGCGCGAGAAAGGGACCTGACACGTGAGTATCCGGCCGCCCTCGCGAATGCCGAAACTAAATCGCCGTAGCCGAATCCTGATCGGTGTCGCGCTGGCAGTCGTGGTGCTGCTGCTGTTGGGCCCGCGCTTGATAGACGGCTACGTGAACTGGCTGTGGTTCGGCGAGTTGGGCTATCGGTCAGTGTTCACCACGGTTCTGGGTACCCGATTGGTCGTCTTTCTGGTAGCCGGCCTCGCCGTCGGTGCGATAGTGCTCGCCGGCCTGGCGCTGGCGTACCGAACTCGCCCGGCGTTCGTGCCAACGACCGGGCCCAATGACCCGGTGGCCCGGTACCGGGCCGCGGTGATGACCCGGCTGAAGCTCTTCGGCATCGGCATACCCGCGGTGATCGGTGTGCTTGCTGGTGCTGTGGCGCAGAGCTATTGGACGCGGATACAGCTGTTCTTGCACGGCGGTAAGTTCGGAATCAATGATCCCCAATTCGGCAAAGACCTCGGCTTCTACGCCTTCGACTTGCCCTTCTATCGCCTGTTGCTGACGTATCTACTCGTCGCGGTCGTCTTGGCATTTTTGGCAAACCTGGTCAGTCACTACGTTTTCGGCGGCATCCGTCTTTCCGGTCGCGGTGGAACTTTGAGTCGGGCCGCGCGTATTCAGTTGATCAGCCTCATCGGGTTATTCGTGGTGCTCAAGGCAGTCGCCTACTGGCTAGATCGCTATGAATTGTTGAGCCACAGTCGCGCGGGCAAGCCGTTCACCGGCGCCGGGTACACCGATATCAACGCGGTCCTGCCGGCAAAGCTGATTCTGATGGCAATCGCGCTGATCTGCGCGGCTGCGGTGTTCTCCGCGCTGTTCCTGCGGGACTTGAGAATCCCGGCGATTGGCCTGGTGTTATTGGTGCTGAGTTCGTTGATCGTTGGCGCGGGCTGGCCGTTGGTGGTGGAACAGATCAGCGTCAAGCCGAATGCCGCGCAGAAGGAGAGCGACTACATTCGCCGCAGTATCACTGCGACGAGACAGGCCTACGGCCTGACGGATTCCGTTGTCTCCTATCGAGATTACAACGGCAACACTCCGGCCACCGCTCAGCAGGTCGCGGCCGACCGGGCCACCACATCGAACATTCGCGTCCTGGATCCGACCATCATCAGCCCGGCATTCACTCAGTTTCAGCAGGGCAAGAACTTCTATTATTTTCCCGATCAGCTGTCCATCGATCGCTATCAGGCGCCCGACGGCAATCTGCGTGACTTCGTCGTGGCTGCTCGCGAACTCAACCCGGACCGGCTGATCGACAATCAGCGGGACTGGATCAACCGGCACTCGGTGTACACCCACGGCAACGGTTTCATCGCCTCGCCCGCCAACACTGTGCGCGGTATTGCTAACGATCCCAACCAGAGTGGCGGCTATCCCGAATTCCTCGCCAGCGTGGTCGGCGCCAACGGTGGTGTGGTCTCGCCCGGTCCGGCTCCGCTCGATCAGCCCCGCGTCTATTTCGGGCCGGTGATCGCAAACACCGCCGAGGACTATGCGATTGTGGGCAAGACGGGCGCCGATCGCGAATACGACTACGAGACCAACACCGAGACCAAGAACTACACCTATGCCGGTTCCGGTGGCGTTCCGATTGGAAATTGGCTGGCGCGCAGTGTCTTCGCGGCGAAGTTCGCCGAACGGAATTTCTTGTTCTCCAACGTGATCGGGTCCAACAGCAAGATCCTGTTCAACCGGGATCCCGCCGAGCGGGTGGAAGCGGTGGCGCCGTGGCTGACCACCGACAGCACCGTCTACCCGGCCATCGTCAACAAGAAGATGGTGTGGATCGTCGACGGGTACACCACGTTGGACAACTACCCGTACTCGGAGTTGACGTCGTTGTCGTCGGCGACTGCCGATTCCAACGAGGTGGCCATCAACCGACTGATACCGGACAAGCAGGTGTCCTACATCCGGAATTCAGTGAAGGCCACCGTCGACGCGTACGACGGCACCGTCACGCTGTACGCACAGGACGAATCCGATCCGTTACTCCAGGCTTGGATGAAGGTGTTCCCCGGAACCGTCAAGCCGAAGCAAGACATCTCCCCGGACTTGGCTGCACACCTGCGCTATCCGGAGGACCTGTTCAAGGTGCAGCGGATGCTGCTGGCCAAGTATCACGTCGACGATCCGGTGACGTTTTTCTCGACATCTGACTTCTGGGATGTGCCGCTGGACCCCAACCCGACCGCCAGCAGCTATCAACCGCCCTATTACATCGTCGCCAAAGACCTTGCTCACAATGACAATTCGCCGTCATTCCAGTTGACAAGCGCGATGAACCGATTCCGCCGGGACTTCCTGGCGGCTTATATCAGTGCCAGCTCTGATCCCGAAAGCTATGGCAAGATAACGGTTTTGACGATCCCGGGGCAGGTTAACGGGCCGAAGCTGGCATTCAATGCGATCAGTACGGACACCGCAGTCAGTCAAGACCTCGGTGTCATCGGCAGGGACAACCAGAACCGCATTCGGTGGGGCAATTTGCTGACCCTGCCAGTGGGGCAGGGTGGACTGCTTTACGTAGCACCGGTTTACGCTTCGCCGGGCGCTAGTGACGCTGCGTCGTCATATCCACGCCTGATCCGGGTGGCGATGATGTACAACGACAAGGTTGGCTACGGCCCAACCGTCAGCATGGCGTTGGACGGCATTTTCGGCCCGGGAGCGGGCGCGACCGCCACTGGTCCGGCACCGGCCAACCCGGGGTCCCAGACGCCACCGGCCCGACAGCCCGCCACAGTCGCCGGCTCCGCTCCGCCGCCCGCGGCGAACTCACCCGAAGTACCGACGCCTCCGGTAGCGATTGCGCCGCCGAACGGGGCCCCGACCGCGCTGTCGCCGGCCAAATCCGCCGCGCTACAAGAGGTGGGCTCAGCTTTGAGCGCGGTGCGCGATGCTCAGCAGAGCGGCAACTTCGCACAGTACGGTGCCGCACTTCAGCGCCTCGATGAAGCGATGAACAGGTACGACGCGGCGAAGTAGTCGCGTTAGGAACCCAATCCGACTCGCAACGCGATCGCCTGCTTCTGGCCGACGTCGGTTACGAACGGCTCCGGCGCGGGTTGGCCTGGCAGGCCGTCGAATTCGAGCCGGGCTAGGGCGGGTCCCTCGGTGAAGAGCAAGACGGTCACCTGTTTCGATCCGTCTGGTGACAGACCAGAGGCGACGGTTCCCCCTGTGCCTACCGGTGAGGGTTGCGGATTCGGAGATGCCATCGACTTGGACAGACTCGCCTTGGCGTCTTCGAGCGCTGCTGCCGCTGAGCCTGGTTCAGGAAGTTGGAGGATCATTACGTTGATGCCCCGAGTCTGATTCTGATTGACCAGCAAGACTTCAGCGCCGGCTCGCCCGTTCGGGTTCGTTGCCGGTGATTGGGCGGCAAAGGTGTCGGTGGCCGTGGCGATGTCTCGGGGTTGGATTAGTAGTCGCATGTAGTCAGTCGGATTCGCTGCCGCTGTTGCCGACGGCTTTGCCGTCGGGACGGTCGGCGACGCGTTGGGCGTCGATTTGGATAGTGGCGGGTTGGCGTCCTGGGGTATGCCTGACTGGTTGTCGCAGCCCGCCGCACCGATGGTGACGGCCGCGATCAACAGCGCCGCAGAGGCGCGCATGGCGAGGGATTGGTTCATCTCTATCGAGCTTGTCGATTGTGGCTGCCGGACGCAACTTTGGTTCCCTACCTGCTGCTGAGCAGGCGATTTGGTTGCCTTGGGTGCGGTTGGGTAGCCTGATGAATGTCGACGCGGGGTGGAGCAGCTCGGTAGCTCGCTGGGCTCATAACCCAGAGGTCGCAGGTTCAAATCCTGTCCCCGCTACGTTTGATGTTGTGAGACATCGGAATTGCCCTGAACCTGACTTTAAGGTTCGGGGCTTTTTCCGTCTGCGAGCCCAACCAGACTGACGCCGCACCGAGGAGTACCTGAGTGTCTACCGACGAGGCCTTACCGGGAACGCTCGTCCGCACCATGACCGCCCGACACCTGGTGATGATCGCCATGGGCGGCGTCATCGGTTCTGGGCTGTTCCTCAGCAGCGGATACACCATCTCCCAAGCCGGGCCGCTCGGAGCGGTGATCGCCTATCTGATCGGTTCTCTGGTTGTCTATCTGGTGATGACGTGCCTCGGCGAACTGGCGGTCACCTATCCCGTCTCGGGTGCGTTTCACATCTACGCGTCCCGATCAATCAACCCGGCGACCGGCTTCACCACCGCGTGGCTCTACTGGTTGACCTGGGCCGTCGCCCTGGGCTCGGAGTTCACCGCGTGCGGGCTGCTGATGCAGCGATGGTTCCCGTCGGTGCCCGTCTGGGTCTGGTGCACGGTGTTCGCCGCGGTGGTATTCACCGTCAACGCCATATCTGCCCGAGTGTTCGGTGAGACCGAGTTCTGGTTCTCTTTGGTCAAAGTCGCGGCCATCGTTGCCTTGATCATTCTCGGCGGGTCCGCACTGCTCGGGTTTCACCCGTTTGCGCAGGGCGACTACCCGCACCTGTTTTCGAACTTCTCCACGTCCGATGGACTGTTCCCACATGGATTGTCGGGGATCGTCGTTACTGCCTTGGCCGCGTTCTATGCGTTCTCGGGTTCGGAACTGATCGGTGTCGCGGCGGGGGAGACGGCGGACCCGGCCCGCGCGATACCCCAGGCGATCCGCACGACAGTTGTCCGGTTGCTGCTGTTCTTTGTGGGATCCATTGTGGTGATCGCCGCCACCATCCCGTTCGACCAAGTGGGTCTGGACGAAAGTCCTTTTGTGACGGTGTTTTCCCGGATCGGCGTGCCGTACGCGGCGGACATCATGAACTTCGTGATCATCACCGCGCTGCTTTCGGCGGGCAACAGTGGATTGTTCTCTTGCGCGCGAATGTTGTTCTCGCTCAGTGAGGAAGGGCAGGCTCCCGACGTCCTGCGCCGGCTCAACAAGCGCGGTATCCCGATGATCGCCTTGGCTGTCAGCATGCTTGGCGGGCTCGCATCACTGATCAGCAGCGTCGCCGCGCCGCAGACCGTGTACCTGGTGCTGGTCTCGATCGCGGGTTTCGCTGTTGTCGGCGTGTGGATGTCCATCGCCGCGTCGCAGTTCTTCCACCGCCGGACATTCGTCCGCGAAGGTGGCGATCCGGCAACCCTGAGCTACCGCACCCCGTTCTATCCCTATGTTCCGATCCTGGCGTTCAGCCTGTGCGCGATCTCAGTCATAGGCATCGCGCTGGATTCCTCACAGGTTGCGGCGTTGTACTTCGGGATCCCCTTCATCGCCGGGTGCTACCTGTATCACTACTTCCGATACGACAGGCCTAACCGACGGCCGCAGCCAGCGCCGTGACATCGGCTGGCCGAATCCGGCAGCACCCACCGACGATGCGAGCGCCCTCGGCCACCCAACTCGCTGCAAGATCTCCGCTGTACCCGGCGCGTCCCTTCCATGCCCGGCGGGCCCCGTCCCATTCCTCACCGCTATTGGGGTAGACGACCACCGGCTTGCCGGTAACGGCCCGGGCCACCTTGGTCGCATTGAGGACATCTTCGGGCGCGCAGCAGTTCACCCCGACGGCGACGATCTCGGACACGCCGGCGGCCACCGAGAACGCCTCGGCCAGTGGCTGGCCGGCTCGGGTGTGATCGCCGGCAATCGTGTAGCTCAGCCAGGCCGGGACGCCGAGCGACCGGACCAGATCTACCAGCGCTTCGCCTTCGTCGACGTCGGGCACTGTCTCCAACGCAAGGACATCGGGTTCGGCGTCCGCGAGGATCTCCAGCCGTGGCCGATGCCACTCGGTGAGTTCCGCGACGGACAGTCCGTAGCGGCCAGCGTATTCCGCTCCGTTCGCCAGGGTCGCGCCATACGGGCCGACTGACGCAGCCACCCAGCCTCCGCCGGCCCGACGGCGGGCGGTCTTGGCCAATTCGACGCTGAGGCGTAGTAGTCGTTCGGTCTCGTCACGCCCGATTCCGCGTTCTGCGAAGCCGTCGAAGGAGGCCTGGTAGCTGGCCGTCGTGGCGACGCGGGCACCGGCACCGAAGAAGGTCTCGTGGACCGCGAGGATCTCCCCGGGTTCGGCCATGAGGAGTCGGGCTGACCAAAGGTCGTCGGACAGATTGTGACCGCGAGCCTCCAGTTCGGTGGCTAATCCGCCGTCACTGATGAGGACGGAGTCCTCAGGAACGCTGAACGTCATGACCTCACCTTATGAGGGCTGCAGCAGGATTGTGATCCTGCTTCCGTATGCAAAACCGCGCTGATCGAACTAGCGTCCAATGAACTCGAACCATCAGGGTGATCTCCACCCTCGATTGCTGCTAGGAAGTGGGCGGCCGGTGGACAAGGTCGACGTTGGCCTACGTCTCGAGCGTGTGGTGCTGGCCTGGTTGGTCCGCGGTGTTGTTGCGGTGGCGTTCACAGTCGCCGGGTTGGACTTGGTGGGCTGGGCAACCGGTGTGGAGGTGCTGACGCGCATCTTGCCTTGGACACTCGATATGAACCGATGGACTGCTCTGCTGCTGGTCGGGTTGGGGGTGGCGCTCCTGCTGCAGTCAGGGGTCAGGTCACCGACGCGGGTTTGGGTCGGGCGTTGTGTGGCAGCGGTTCTCGGCGCTTGCGCGATCTGGTTCCTCGTCGATCATGCGATTGGTGGGTCATCATCGGGTAGTGCCCCCGGGTCGCCCGCAGCCGCATCGGTTCTGCTGCTGTCGATCACCGTTATGTTGATCCGCGTGGATCGGCCGTGGACCCGGGCAGTGTGGTCGCTGTGCCTGGCAACGGCGGTGGCCATACCGATTGCCGCAGGTCTGGCACATTTGGGCGCTGTAGTCCCGCTGGCGGATCAGGCGATTCTGTCAGCGGTGGGGCTGCTGATGTTCACTGCCGCCGTCGTGGCGGCACGACCCGACCGCTTCACGGTGGCTTGGCTGCTCACCAGTTCAGAGCGGTGGGCACCGGTCCGACTGGTAAGCGTCTTCGTCGTTCTCCCGATTCTGGTGGGGTTATTGCGGTGGGCGTTGCTGAAGCTTGGCGTTGGCTCAGATACGGAACGAGTGCTGTCGATAGTGGTGGGCGTTACCATCTTCGCGGGCATCGCGTTCCTCATCTTGAAACGCGCTCAGGGAATGCAGTTCGAAAACGAACACCTCGACAGTCGGCGCGCTGACGCGGAGACGCATTACAGGCTGTTGGCGGAGAACGCCGTCGACGTTGTCGCGCATCTGCGTGGCACCCAGGTCATATGGATTTCGCCGTCGGTGGTAGCGGCGTTCGGATGGCCGGTTGACGAATGGATTGGCACGGACTTCAGCCGCCGCATATTTCCGGAGGACGTCGACACAGTGGCTGCCGGGTTGCAAGAGGTCGATCGCGGCGGCATGACAAGGGGCGCAAGGGTCCGGACTGCCACTGCGGACGGCAGCTTTCACTGGGTCGAGGCCCGCGGAAAGCCTTACATCGATTCCGAGGGCAACACCGACGGGATGATCGTGGCGATACGTATCGTCGACGAACACGTCGAGGCACAGCGGCAACTTGATGCCCAGAGGCAGCGGTTTGAGGCGGTCGTGGCCAATTCGCCGTCGGCAATCTCAGTGTGCGACCTCGAGTACCGCTACACGTTGGTCAACCAGGCCTTCTGCCAGTTGTTCGGTCAGAAGTCGGTGGCCGATGTGATCGGTCGAACCAAGGACGAGATCTTGCCACCGGATGCTCGGGAAAACTCGCGCCTTGCTGTCCAGCGGATTCTGGCCGGTGAGCGTTTCTCCGAGGAAGAGTCGGTCAGTGTTGGGCGAGAGACCTTCCACGTCGTTACCCAGCAATTTCCACTGCGAGATTCCGCCGGGGTTGTCAGGGAGCTCGTAACGGTACGAACTGACATCACCCATCGAAAGAAAGCCGAGAATGCTGCCGCCGAACGATCGCTGTGGGAGCAGCGCATTCGGGCGGCGATCAGCGACGAACGGCTTGTGGTCTATTCACAATCAATCGTCGATATCGCGACGCGAACAAGTGTCGAAGAGGAATTGCTCGTCCGGATGCGTGACTCGGACACTCAGGCGATCCTGCTCCCTGCTGAATTTCTTCCGCAATGCGAGCAGCACGGGCTCATGCCCGAGATCGATCGTTACATGGTCGAGCGCGCCATCGAGTTGGCGCATTCCGGCAGGCACGTATGCGTCAACATCACGGGCCAGACCATCAGGGAAACCACGGTATTGAATGAGATTCTTGCGGCACTCACCACCGCTGGCCCAACCATAGCCAACAGAATTTTGTTCGAGATCACCGAAACAACTGCGCTGGCTTCCCCTGAGATTGCCGAGGAGTTTTCGCGCAGCATGAGCGCTTTGGGCTGCCGGATGGCTCTGGACGACTTTGGAACCGGTTACGGCACCTTCACCGAACTACGCCATCTAGATCTTGACTCGTTGAAAATCGATCAAAGCTTTGTCCAGAACATGCTGCACGATCGCAACGATGAACGCGTTGTGAACACCATTGCCTTCGTCGCGCGGCAATACGGGTTGAAGACGGTCGCCGAGGGAGTTGAAACGGAACAGACGCTAGAAAAGCTGGCCGAGTTGGGTATCGATCGTGCGCAGGGGTATTTCTTCGGAAAGCCGAAGCCGGTCAACTGGTAGAGCGTACGGGTCAGAGGATCGGCAATTCGGCGATGAACTGACCGGTTGGCTTCGTCGACCCACTGTTCGGTTCGACGGTGAACGCCAGGGTCTTCGCGTTGCCCAAGTCCGGCAATACTGCGGTCGTCGATGGGGACACGGCTGCTGCGTCCATCGTCCCGGCCGAGGTGGGGCCCGCGTCACTGATGAGCCACATCTGATACACGGTTCCGGGTTTTGGTGGCGGAACGTTGTTCATCACCAGGACACCGGCATTCTGGTCATGGGAGAACACGACTGTCGCAGTTCCGCCGGCCGGTATAGCGCCGGAGACGGTCCGGACGTCAGGTGCGGCGAACACCTGTTGGACCTTTGACGGTTGCTCGGGTGAGGGGCGCAATGTTAAACCCACACCGAGGGCGCCAAGTCCGATGGCCAGTGCCGCCGCGGCCATCAAAAGCTTGGATCGCCAACGGCGGCCAGCGTTGGCCTTCGGCGCCAGTGCGCGCCTGCTGTCATCGGCTACGGCCGCAAGGAGGCGCTGCCGCAACGCCGCCGGCGGCTCCTGGGCGGTCGTCGCGGATATTCTCGCCATCGTCTCGCGGGCCGCCCGCACCTCATCGAAGAAGGCGTTGGCCTCATCCAGAGCGGCTTCGGTCAGGTGCGCCTCGACTTCCTCGCGTTCACCTTCGGACAACGCGTGCAGCGCATACGGAACTGCGAGGCCGATCAGCCCTGCTGTTGCGAATTCATCGCCCGATTGAGTCATGCTGGCACTTTCATCGGACGGCCAAACAGTTCCGCAAGCCGTTGATTGCGTCCCGCATCCGCGACTTCACAGTGGCGAGCTTCGCCGAGAGTCGTTCCGAGACCTGTACATAGGTCATGCCCTGGTAGTACGCGAGGTCAATGCACTCTCGCTGCAGATCGGTGAGGCTGTCCATGCAGGCTGTCACCTGCAGGCGTTCATCCTTGGCGATCACGGATTCGCTGACGTTGTCAGCTGCAGGTTCCACAGTCGCTGCGCCGTAACGTGATTCGCGATGGCTGGCAGCCTGCTCCGAGCGCACCCGGTCCACCGCGCGCCGATGCGCCAGGGTCAGCAGCCATGCCAGCGCTGTGCCCGACGCGGGGTCGTAGCTGTCCGCGGATCGCCAGACTTGGAGGTAGACCTCCTGGGTGGTTTCTTCGCTGTAGCCGGGATCGCGCAGGACCTTGGTCACCATGCCGTAAACCCGCGTCCGGGTGGCGTCATAAAATTGCGCAAACGCATCGGTATCGCCGCGGGCCACGCGGCGCAGCAACATGTCGAGGTCGGTGGTCGTCACCGTGTCCTTCCCTTGTTGGCTTTGCAGTCCATTGGAAGACTAATAGGTTTCACGGATCAGTGTCCGCAACAATGGGTTCACTGGCCGGGTTCACTGGCCATTCGGCAGCCTGTGCAGGAGGTCAATCGTGCTGCATCGGTTCACATTGCTGGCTATCGCCGCGCCCCGTCGGGTTGTCGCGGTCGCGGTGCTACTCATGGTGGGTGCTGCGGTCTTCGGTGTTCCGGTGGCGAAAAGTCTTTCTGCAGGAGGATTTTCCGATCCGTCGGCGGAGTCGTCCCGCGCTGCGCAGATGCTCGACGACAAGTTCGAGCGGCCGGGAATGCAGCTGATCATCTCGGTCACCGCGCCCGACGATGCGTACGGACCTGCGGCCCGCGCCGCAGGGTTGGACATCGTCGACCGCCTGGTGAAGTCTCAAGACGCGAAAGCTGTGGTCTCGCCATGGACGTCGCCGCCGCAGGCCACCGCCGGCTTGATCAGCGCTGACCTCAAGACCGGACTGATCGTGGCGGGGATCTCCGGCGACGAGAAGGAAGCGTCCGGGCGGGCGCAGGTGCTTGTCAACGACTTGGAGCGGTCGGTTATCCCGGCACACCCAGACGTGACGATATTGGCCGGCGGATCGGCCATGGTGTTCGCGCAAATCATCAGTCAGACCGAACGTGACGTGCTGGTCATGGAGTCGATAGCGGTTCCAATCAGCTTCGTGGTGTTGGTGTGGGTCTTCGGCGGTTTACTCGCGGCGGCGCTGCCGCTGGCGGTGGGCGGCTTGGCGATTGTCGGCTCATTGTCGGTGCTTCGCCTGATCGCTACGACCACCGACGTGTCGATTTTTGCCCTGAATTTGTCTACCGCTTTGGGCCTGGCGCTGGCGATCGACTACACGTTGCTGATCGTCAGCCGCTACCGCGATGAAATCGCCGACGGCGCCGACAGGGACAAAGCGCTGCTCAGGACAATGCAGACGGCCGGGCGCACCGTGGTGTTCTCGGCGACGACGGTGGCGCTGTCGTTAGTGGCGATGGTGCTGTTTCCCATGTACTTCCTGAAGTCCTTCGCGTACGCGGGCATCGCGACAGTGGTGTTGTGCGCGCTTGCCGCATTGGTTGTCACTCCGGCGGCGATAGTTCTGCTCGGCCCTCGAATTGACTCGCTCGACGTGCGCCGCGGACTGCGTCGGCTATTGGGCCGCGGAGAGCGCCCGCCGAAACCTGCACGGCAATTGTTCTGGTACCGGTGGACGAAGTCGGTGATGCGGCGGGCGGTAGTGATCGCGCTGGCCGGCTCAGCGGTGTTGTTGGTGCTGGGTTTGCCATTCCTAGGGGTCAAGTGGGGTTTCCCCGATGACCGGGTACTGCCGGGTTCGGCGCCGGCGCATCAGGTCGGCGATCAGGTCCGCCGAGATTTCACCAGCAACGACGCATCTGCGGTGATCATCGTGATCCCCGACTCGGTGGGGCTCGCACCAGCCGATGTCGAGCGATACGCCGCCCAGTTGTCCAGCGTCGCCGGTGTGGTGGCCGTCAGCGCACCGACGGGCACGTTTGCGGGCGGAATCAAGGTCGGACCTGCGACACCAGCGGCCGGTTTCGCCGACGGGAGTGCGTTCCTGACCGTCACTAGCGATGCGCTGTTGTTCTCGCCGGCATCCGAGACTCAACTGAGCCGCCTCCACGAGGTGGCGCCCCCCGGTGATCGTCAGGTCGAGTTCACCGGGATGGCCCAGATCAACCGCGACAGTGTCGACGCCATCACTTCACGGCTGCCACTGGTCCTGATCGTCATCGCCGTCGTGACTTTCGTCCTGTTGTTCCTGCTCACGGGGAGCGTGGTGCTCCCCATCAAGGCCCTTGTACTGAATGTGCTTTCGCTGACAGCCGCATTCGGAGCTTTGGTGTGGATCTTCCAGGAAGGCCATCTGGGGGCGTTTGGCACGACGCCGAACGGGACGCTGGTGGCCAACATGCCAGTGTTGCTGTTCTGCATCGCGTTCGGGCTGTCCATGGACTATGAGGTATTCCTGATCTCGCGGATCCGTGAGTTCTGGCTCGGCAGTGCACAAAACCATGACGACAACGACGAAAGTGTGGCGCTGGGACTGGCCCACACCGGGCGGGTCGTCACAGCCGCAGCCCTGGTGATGTCAATCTCCTTCGCGGCGCTGATCGCCGCGCAAGTGTCCTTCATGCGGATGTTTGGGGTGGGTCTGACGCTAGCGGTCCTGGTGGACGCCACCTTGGTGCGAATGGTTTTGGTGCCTGCCTTCATGCACATCCTCGGACGGTGGAATTGGTGGGCACCGGCGCCATTGGCCCGTCTGGGTAGTCGCTTCGGCCTGAGCGAATCCGGTCCTGCCGACCGCTGATTGTGCAGGCTCAGAAATACGCCAAAAATTTCTGCACTATCGACCACTCCAACCAGTCGTGGGCTCCGAATGAAGTACGTAGTTGGCCGTTACGCGACTGGAAGAGTGTTCGATGAATGCCTTGATCCCGACGCACCTGCGCGGGCGTGAGCGCCAACTTGGTGCCGTTGCCGACATCCGTAATCCCTGGCTGAGGGACGTCCGCACGATCGCGCGGGGCTACCTGAGCGAGTTTGTGGAGAACCAATGTCTCCGTGACCTTGGCGGCGCGAACGTCGCCGCAGCAGGTGAGGTGTTGTCCGGATTCGTGGACAGCGGGAAGTTCGTGCGTTCCACGTTCATGTACCTGGGCTGGTTGTGTGGCGACGTCGAGGACGCCGCGGCGTTGAGAGCCTCGGCCAGCCTTGAGTTGTTGCACGCCTTCGCACTGATTCAGGACGATGTGATGGACGAATCGCCACTGCGTCGCGGGCGTCCGTCGGCTCACGTCCAGTTCAGTGAATGGCACCGGGAGTCTGGTTTACCGGGTTCATCGAATCGATTCGGTGAATCGGCGGCGACGTTGCTCGGCGACCTCTGTTTGGTCTGGGCGTCGAAAATGCTTCGGGACAGCGGAATCAGCAACGACGCGCTCGCGCGGGTATGGCCCCGGTACGACGAGATGCGCATCGAGTTGGCGATCGGCCAGTTTGCCGATCTGGTCAACGACTCACGATCGTTTCCCACATTCGACGAGGTATTGGACGTTTTGCGAAGGAAATCGGGCAATTACACCGTCCGCCGTCCGTTGGAGATAGGTGCGGCAATGGCCGGGTGCGCACCGAAAGTGATCACAGCTCTCGGTGGCTATGGCGCCGCAGTTGGTGAGGCTTTCCAACTGCGTGACGACTTGCTGGGCATCACGGGCTCCCCAACGGTGACCGGCAAAACCGTCGGAATAGATCTGACGGCGCAGAAAGCAACCAGTGTCGTCGTCGCCGCCCACCAGCTGGCTGACGCAGGGCTGCGGCGCCAACTCGCGGAACTGATGAGCGCCCCGACCCTCAGCCCCACCGACGCCGAAAGCTGGCGAGCCCTGATCATCTCAAGCGGCGCAGTCCAGTGGATCGAGCAACTCATCGAGGAGCGTTCGGTTCGGGCTTCGCGTTGCCTCGACAGCGCGAACATCCCCGAGCGGGTCCGCGACGCCCTGGAAGACATGGCGATCGTCTGTACGGAAAGAGCCGCCTGATGCGCACTGTGCAGGGACGAACCGATCGAGTTGTCGTGGTCGGCGGTGGGCTGTCCGGATTGTCCGCGGCGCTGCATCTCGCGGGGCGTGGACGGAGCGTCACCGTGATCGAACGCGGCGATCATCCAGGTGGACGGATGGGGCGTGCCGATATCTCGGGATACCGACTCGATACCGGACCGACTGTGCTGACCATGCCAGACATCATCGATGACGCCTTTGCCGCGGTGGGCGATTCGCTCGCCGATCGCCTTGACCTGCAGCCACTGCATCCGGCATATCGGGCGATGTTCGCAGATGGCAGCACGCTGCAGGTCCACACCGAGCCGACGGCGATGTTCGCCGAAATCGAAAGGTTCGCCGGACGTCGAGAGGCCGACGCCTATCTGGAACTGCGTGCTTGGCTTACCAAGCTCTACGACGCCGAAATCGATTCGTTCATCGGCGCCAACTTCGACTCACCGCTCTCACTGCTGACACCCCAACTTGCGCGACTCGCGGCTTTGGGCGGCTTCCGTCGCTGGGAAAAGAAGATGCGCGGTGTCTTGAGCGACGAGCGACTACTCCGGACGTTCACCTTCCAGGCGCTCTATGCGGGTGTGCCGCCGCAGCGCGCCCTGGCCGCGTACGCGGTCATCGCCTATATGGACACCATTGCCGGGGTGTATTTCCCGCGCGGCGGGATGCGTGCGGTGCCTGACGCCATGGCTGCGTCTGCCGCCGATGCTGGAGTCGAGTTCATCTACGGCGCAACGGTATCTGATCTGGAGTGGAGCGGATCCAGGGTGATTGCGGTGCGTACTGGCGACGGGCATCGGGTTCCCGCTGACGCGGTAGTGCTCACCACTGAGCTCCCAGAAAGCTACCGACTACTGGGCCGCGCACCCCGGCGGCTACTGCGATTGCGCCCCGCTCCTTCGGCGGTCGTGGCCCACATCGGATGCCGCGCGGTCGGCAATGACGTTGCTCACCACACAATGCTCTTCGGGAACGCGTGGCGGCAGACCT
The DNA here is from genome assembly GCA_965279745.1 of Mycobacterium sp. Lineage (GTDB taxonomy): Bacteria > Actinomycetota > Actinomycetes > Mycobacteriales > Mycobacteriaceae > Mycobacterium. The sequence continues at coordinate 2,072,027 of OZ257262.1, read as the reverse complement.
TCAGCGACATCATCGACGACGGGCGCGTGATGCGAGATCCGTCGCTTTTGGTGACCCGTCCGACTGCCGGTGACGCCAGTCTCGCGCCGCCCGGGCGCGATCTGCTCTATGTCCTCGCTCCGGCACCCAATACTGAAGTAGGTCAAGTGGATTGGGATGCCACTTCGTCGGGCTATGTCGACCAGATGCTCGAGGCGGTCAAGGCCAGGCTGCCGGACGTGGGGCAGGACGCCGAGGTGCTGTCCGTGGTGACACCCTCAGACTGGGGCCGTCAGGGCATGTTGGCCGGTACCCCCTTTGCCTTGGCGCACACGTTCTCCCAAACGGGACCGTTCCGGCCCGCGAACACTGTGCGCGGCGCGGACAACGTGGTCTTGGCCGGCTCGTCCACTGTGCCAGGGGTGGGGGTGCCCACCGTGATCATGTCGGGCCGACTGGCCGCCGACCGAATATCAGGAGTTCCCGCACCACTCCCGAAGCGTGAGGTTTACCAATGATGATCGGTTCCGAACTCGACGCTGCCGGGGTCCAGGAGCAGTCTTTGCGCGAGGCCTACCAGAAGTGTCGGCAGATCAACGCGCGCGACGGCAAGACCTTCTTCTTGGCGACACGACTACTGGCACCACGACAGCGACCCCATGTGCACGCGTTGTATGGATTCGCCCGGCGCGCGGACGACATCCTCGACGACTTCACTGAAGCGGCCACCACCGAGCAGCGCGCCGAGCAATTGCAGCAGCTTTCCACGCGGCTGTTCAATGCTCTGGTCGGACGCGAACCTTGCTCGCACGATCCAACTTTGACGGCTGTGGTCCACACCGCCCGCGAGCACGCGATCGGATGGGACCTCTTCGATGATTTCCTGGGGTCGATGCGGATGGACCTGACGGTCACTGACTATCCCGACCGTGCGGCGTTGGAGCGGTACATGTACGGCTCGGCTGAAGTCATCGGACTACAACTGCTGCCGATTCTTGGAACCGTGGGGCAACGTGAGGGTGCGGCGCCATATGCAGCCGCGCTCGGAAAGGCCTTTCAGCTCACCAACTTCATCAGGGACGTCGATGAGGATTTGCGTCGTGGACGGGTGTATCTGCCAGCCGATGAACTTGCTGCCCACGACGTCGATCGTGACCTGCTGGCCTGGTGTCAAGCGAAGCGTCGTACCGATCCGCGCGTACGCCAAGCGTTGAGGGAGCAGCACGCGCACGCGCGCCAGGTGTACGCCCAGGCTAAGCGCGGCGTCGAATTGTTGAATCCGGCTTCGCGTCCTTGCGTCGCCACGGCGCTGACTCTGTATTCGGAGATACTCAGACAGATCGAGGCGATCGACTTCGAAATCTTCAGTCGCCGTGCAACTGTGGGCAAGCCGCGGCGTCTGGCGGTGGCCAGCTTAGGGTTAACCCGTGCGTGGGGCGCGCGGCTGAGACACGGGAGCGGGTGAGTATGGACCGTTGGCAGTATCTGATCGTCTTGGGGGCATGCCTATTGATTACCGCCCCACTGGAACTGTTCGGCACTGGCGTGTACCGCCAAGCCCGCCGCGCCGCCGCCGCGATCTTGCCCGTCGCGATCGTCTTCCTTGTCTGGGACGCCGTTGCCGTTCATGCCCAGCTGTGGTGGTACAACCCGCGATACATTGTCGGCTTGTTCGCGCCGGGTGATCTACCCATTGAGGAAGTGCTGTTCTTCATAGTGATTCCGCTGTGCGGGTTGCTCACTTATTCGGCTGTTGGATCGATGCTGGGGCTGCTCAAGCGGCGGTTCGCTGGGGTTAAGACTCGATGACCGGCCTCGGCTACACGCTTCCCGCGGCCCTTGCTGTCGTTGTCGTCTGTGTGCTGGAGTTTGCGGTATTGCGCACCGGACTTTTTCGGCGACCTGCGTACTGGATTTCGATGGCCATCGTGGTCGGCTTCCAAATTCTTGTCGACGGATGGCTGACCAAACTCAGCGCGCCGATCGTCAGCTACGACGACGGGCAGACGACTGGCATTCGCTTTCCATTCGACATTCCGATCGAGGACTTTCTCTTCGGCTTCGCCCTGGTCACCGCTGTGCTGTTGTTGTGGGAGCGCTACGGGGCGAAACCGGTTCGCGCGGAAGTCAAGTGAGGGATCAGTCCGGACTCGTCGAGGAGGGGCACCTGTGTGGCGGCCCACGGGCTGATGGCCCACTCGAACTGAGCCGCGGCGCGCAGCTGCTCCCATGGCGCCCAAGTGAAGTCCATGATCTCCGTTGGGTCCGGATTCATCGATCCAGCAGAGCGCCCGCAGAATACCGGGCAGATCTCGTTCTCCACGACACCGTCTGACGCGACCGCTTGGTAGCGGAAGTCAGGTAGCACACAACGCAATTCCGCGATATCGGCCCCCAGCTCCTGGCGCGCGCGGCGCACCACCGCGTCTGACAGCTCTTCATCGGGCGCGGGATGTCCGCAGAACGAGTTGGTCCAGACACCAGGGAATGTGCGCTTGTCCAACGCACGTCGGGTCAGCAACACCTGACCGGCGTCGTTGAACAGGTAACAGGAGAAGGCGAGGTGCAGGGGTGTCGCGCTGTGGTGAACTTCGCTCTTGGGGGCTGAACCGATCCTGCGACCGGCGTCGTCGAGAAGGACGACCAGATCTTGGCTGCTGATATTCATGGGCACCACCGCAGGGTCACGTTCTTTTATTCGTCGCCGTCGCCGAAGTGGATTGGTTCGGCTGACATCTCCTTGGTCGCAATTCGAGCGGGCCTCCGGCGCAACACGGCAAGTTGACTCGAGATGGTGTTTGAGGCTTTGCCGTCAGCGCTCGTCGGTTGTCGACACTTGCCGCGCTCCTTTGCAGACTGCGCAATCAATTTCATTTCCATTTGGCACCATCCTCTCCGCAGATGCAGCTATCAAACATAAATGCAGGAGTGAATAGATGACTAAGTCATGAAACAGGGGATCTTGTGTGCCGAAAACACGGCTGCGCTAAGACCGAGCCATGAAATCGTGGCTAATCATTCGACCGGAGGTGTCTGATTGTGGATACGCCGTGCTGCACCGAGTGCGCTAACCGAAAATTGTCTCCGGCGCATGTGGACTCTCGCTGGCAGCGTTCTTGCAAAACTGGGCGACCACGACGCGATGCATAAATACATATTGCCATTTTTATATAAATGGATAACTCCGCAAATGTACAACCGATCCTGCTGCTATTCAGGATCTGGGGAGATCAATTTTCGAGGAAATCTTCGAATTGATCTGAATTGTGAATTTCCGAACCTAGGCTGTGTGTCGGATCCGATTAGATCTAGGAATGCGAGTTGGATCGCCAGCATTGGCAATGGCGATACAGGGGCGCTGAGACCGAAAGGTGCGTGCAATGGCCGCGAGAAGCAATCGCAAGAAGAACGCCGAGCGGGCCGCAAAGGCGGCGCGGGGAGGCGCGGCCGTGTTCGCGGTCGGGTTGTTTTTGGCCGGGCCGCAGGCGATTGCTGCTGCAGATATCAGTGACACGCCCTCGGGGTCGGAGGGCCCGGAGGCGGCGAGCTCAGCGGAGGCGTCGCGAGCCAGTCGAGTGCACACCGGGCCCAGGGCGACGCGGACGAGGCCCGGTTCCCGGGACGGCGGCTCGATCGGGTTAGGTGCCGCGCAGGATTCCGCGCAGGCCCTCACTCCCCTGCGCGCCCTGACGGTGGCGGCGCGTGTGGGGGCGCCGGAGCGGAGACACCTGGTTGTGGACACCGCCGGCGCCCCGACATCCGCCGCGCCCGCGGCGTCGATATCGCTGGTCGATCGGCAAGCGGCGGCCTCTGCGGGGCCCACCGCGCCCCAGGCTTACTTGACTGCGGCTGCCAACACGAGTGGTGCCGCAGTGGTGACTCGGGCCGGTTCCACCACTGTCATGACCCCGATGGCTGCGCTGGCGCACCCGATGACGGCATCGGCTGTCATTGATCGAATCGTCTCGGCCGAGACGACGGTTTTGAACTCGATCGAGAACTGGCTGGCTGATCTTCCGACCGGCGGCTTCACGACATATCTCCAAGGCGCCTTGCTGATGATGCGCAAGTCGCTTTTCAACGTCGCTCCACGTGTCACCCCGTCGCGGCAGACAACCTCACAACTCGACGGCACGATCAGGGGCAACATCGGTGCAATCGATCTGGAGGGCGACGAGCTGACCTACAGCGTGGTAGCTGGTCCTCATCTCGGGACCGTCGAGGTCGCCGCCAACGGGGGCTACGTCTATACCCCCGGCGCCGACTATGCCGGTTCTGACAGCTTCATTGTGACGATCGCCCCCGAGAAGCGCACTCTAAATCTGTTGAACCTAGGCAGCGATGGTTCCCGGGAGGTGACGATTCAGGTGGGCGCGGCGACTGGGGTCGGCGCACCGGGGCAATCGTCTGTCGACCATGCCGACGTGGCGGTGTACTTGCCGAGTGGAGCGGGCCATATCACGGTCAAGAAAGGTCTGTTCAACCAGTTCACGGGCACGGTCACGCTTAACAGCGTCGCTCCGGATACCCAATTGACGTGGATGGACTCGGCAGGCAATTTCGGTGCGGTCAGCGTCGAGGACTTGGTGGCGGTGAAATGGCCGGAGTTCGAGGCCAAGGCCACGGAAAACGGCGCGACCGTGAATCTGACCATCGCTTATTCCGCCGATGACGGCTCGCAGTATGCCTTGCTGCTGCGAGATGTTGCGGTCGATAAGGACGCCGTTGGTCAGTTCGTGTTCACCGGTCAACTCAGAGCCGACTCAGAGATCGACACGAGTTCAGCCGATCTGTGGGATGTAGTGGGAGCCGAGTTCAAGCCGTTGTACGAGAACTTTCTCAAGACATACAACATTGGAAAACCCCAAACCAGGTTCACAGCAGTTGAGGTGGACTTCAGCCATGCCGCGGTGTTCGCCGATACCTACACCCCGCTGAGCTACCAGCGGGATGGATTGTATGCACTGGACTCCGAGGTGGTGGGTCAGCAGCCAGCCAACGCCAGTAACGCGGCAGCACTCACAACCTCAGCGAGCGCTCTTGGCGCGATATCGGGCTTCCAGTCCGACTCAAGCGTGTCAGCCTCTGCGGCGTTGGGGCGGTCCTTCGTCGTCGGCCGCGCCGACGGGTCGGTGGAACTGTGGACCGACGGCCAGATGCAACTGTTGCGTAACCCTAGCCATACCCCGGTTCAAAGCATTTTGGAGTACAACCGGCCTCTGCAGGACGATCAGGGGGCCACGATTGATAGCAGCTTCATGGGCACGATCACTGGGACAACGCTGACCGTGACTGTGCTGGGGGCTGGTAGCAGCGTGGTGGTCGGGCAGGAAATCACCGGCGACGGAATCGTCGCGGGAACCACCATCACCAGGTTTATCCAAACCTCCGCTCAATGCACCACTGGCGACTGTTCGCAGATCATCGCCGGGGCGGGAGGAACCAACGGCTTCCCGGGCACCTACGAGGTGAGTATCGCTCAAGACGTGGCCTCCACCAAGATCACCCAGCAGTCAATCCCGGCGACCGCGCCCGGATTCATCGCTGCCTTGGGCGATGGGAGCGTGGAACTGTGGTCGGCTACGAGCGGGTGGACTGTACTGCAGCAGGGGCGCACTTGGGGCGCGGTGACTGCGTTGGCGACCTACGGCGAGGGCATTGCAGTGGGCAACAACGGCGGGTCGGTGCGGATATGGACAGGTCCTGGTGGGAGCTTGGATTCCGACACATGGAAGAACAACTGGATCGAACTCACGGACGGCGCCGATTGGCGGCAGCCGGTGACTGCGATCCTTGCGCAACCGCAGGACAACGGCATCGTGATCTCGTACGGACGCTCGACACCGTCGATTCCGAATTACAGCGATCAGAATTTCGACGGGCGGGTGATGTTCTGGGATCCAACGAACGGATTCACCGAACTGCAAGACGAGGGCTGGCGAAGCGGCGTGTCCGCCATGATCGCGTACGGATCGGGGGTGGCCTTTGGATTGGAAAACGGGACGGTGCAGTACTGGGACGGTACTGTCTCGCCGCACTCCGGTTGGACTCAACTTAAGGGTGGTGGCTGGGGGCAACGGGTGAACACGATGGCCACCTACGGGGATGACGGCTTGATTGTCGGCTTGGGCGACCCGAATTCCAGCAACCCCGGGGCGGTGGAATACCACGCCGGTTACGGATCCAATACGGACTGGCACGAACTGCACGACAACGGCTGGGGGAGCGCTGTGGCGACGATGACCACGTTCAGTTCATCGGCCATCGGGAGTGGTGTAGTGGTCGGCTTGAAGAACGGATCGGTGCAGCTGTGGAACGGTGACCTCTCAAAAGAACAATCGGGTTGGACAGAACTGCACGACCGCTTCTGGGGCGCCGGTGGCGGGGTGGCCACCCTGATCCCGTACGAGCAGAACGTCATCGACGCGATGGGCAATGTAGTGGCCCAGGACGGCGTCGTCGCCGGCATGACCAGCGGGGCGATAGAGCGGTGGTCAGGTCTTATCAGCGGCGACTCAGGCCAGAACGACTGGACTGAAATTTTCGGATCTGACATTAATCGGGCCGCACAGATTCTCGATGAGGATGGCCTCCTCCAGGAGGCCATAGAATTCGGCACAGCCGTTGCGCAGTCGGGCTCTTGTACCAAGGACGGCGTCTGTGGAGCTTCCCCCACCTGGGGTGCTGCCGGTAGCGTTGGGGGCGCCGACGATCCGCTATTCAGCCTGCCATATTTCCAAGCCGCAGCGACTCACGGAACGTATGTCCCAATCGCTTCCTACATCCCCAGGTCTGTGACAACCACTCTCGCGGATGGTGTGTCCGACGTGTCGGTGGATCTCAGCTACGACGTGAATGTGATCGCCTATGGGTATGCCTACGTCCCGGACGGTGCATTGGCAAAGCTGGTGCCGGGCGATTGGTCATTGGCCATGCTCGCCGGTCTTGAGACTGGCCCGTCGGTGACGGTGAATCTGGGAGAAGGCGGCACGATCAATATCCCGGAGAAAGACCTGTTCAACTATCAGTTCTTCACGCCTGGTCCGCTTGGGATCGATACTTTTGCCATCGATGTCGGGGCTAACGGAGAGCTTTCCGCAACTCTAATCGGTGCTTCAGACCAACTTACTGCGCACGCCTACATGGTCCCCGGCATGCTTTTCACCTACAACACGCAGGCCGATCCGAACGGCGTCGAGTTAGGGTTCAATGCATACGCGGATATCGACTACAGCGATTTCACTAAGATCACTGGAGTCAGTATCACCCCAACCCTCACCCCTTACGTTACGGCCAGCTACGGCGTATTCGCCCCGGACGCTTACTGGCTCATCGGCGGATTGTCGCTATTCAAACTATCTCTGGGCTACGAGAATCCAGTCTCGCTGACCATTTGTGCGGATACGACGGGAGCGTGCGCGAATAACTCAAATTCAAGTCTCACCCTCGACACCGAAGGCTATGTCACAGCGCACGCTGGCATTCTGGAGTCACTGACATCAGCGATGACCTGGGATGGCAGGTACCAGGTCTACGACGTTAGCGAGACGTTCTGACCTGGTAAGTGAGCAATTGGCGATATCGGTCACGCGTAGAGGCGACCCCGACCGATACAACTCACCTGTAGCGGCTACTCAGTTGTCAACCGGGCGGGGGAGACCCCATCACCTCCGATCGCCTCCGTCGGAACCAATGCGAACCAGTTTTGGGTCTTTTTCAGGTGTGGTGAGGAGTTGTTGGGCTATCCGGTGTGCGAAGTCTGGGTCGTGATTTTTGATGGCCGCAGCTAATTCGAGGTGGGTGTCGCGGTCCGCATATTCGGCGAGCAGGTCGCCGAGGTGCTGTTGTCCGATGGCGGCGATCGCGGAGGCGAGGGTGTTGAGGCCGAGTCGATAGGCGATGTTGTTGGATCCTTCGACCACAGCGATCCAGAATGCGAAGTCGATGGCGCTGAGTTCGGGGATTGTCCATGTGCCGACGGGGTACGCCTGGGCGGCTGCAAGCACGGCCTGTACTTGTTGGGGGTTAGCGCGCAGTGCGCAGAGTCGCGCACAGTCGATTCCGAGAGCGGCCCGTGTTTCGAGTAGGTCGTTGACCATCGATACGGGTGGGACGCGGCCGCTGTGGGCCAGCGGAATCAGTGCGTCGAGTCCCGCGTTGCTGCGCCAGTCGAGGACTTTGGTGGGTCCGCCTTGGCTGATTGCGACAAGGCCGACTTGCTGGAGTCGCTTGAGGGCTTCACGCACTGCGTGTCGGTTCACGTCGAATCCTGTCGCCAAGTCGCGCTCACTGGGGAGTGTCTCGCCGGGTGTGAATCGTCCGGTGAGGATGTCCTCGGTGAGAGCGGTGAAGACAGATTGGCTGACGGACGTGCGCTCGACCGGTTCAATGGGCATGGCTAGATCGTAGAGAGCGGCCGAGTTCCAGGCCGGCGGTGGTCTAGTGGTTGACTGGTTGGACCAGTCCTCCTAAGATCCACGGCATGGACTTCTCGTCGCTGCTCCTAATTCTGTCGGCGCCGATCTTCGCGGTCGGGATGCTGGTCGAACTGTGTCTTCTGAGGGTTCGCCGGATGGCTTCCTATGATCGTCGGGACGCGTTGCTAAACATTGCTACGGGGCTGGTCAATCAGGTGCTGGCCGTGTCGTCGGCCGTTATTGAACTGGCGCTGTTGGTGATGCTGGCCAATGTGATGCCCTGGCATCTGCACGGCTGGGCCGCCTGGGTTGTCGGCATGGTTGCGGTGGACTTCGCCTACTACTGGTATCACCGGTGTCATCATCAGATTCGCGCACTGTGGGCGATTCATGTAGTCCACCACAGCAGCGAGCAGTTCAACCTCTCGGTGGCGCTGCGTCAACCGTGGGCGGTGTTCACATCGTTGCCGTTTGTGTTGCCGTTGGCGTTGATCGGTATCGATGCGCGAGTGATCATCACATGTTACGCGGCGAACCTGTTGTTTCAGTTCTTCATTCATACCGAACTTGTCGACAAATTATGGGCGCCAGTCGAATTCGTCTTCAACACACCGAGCCATCACCGGGTGCACCATGGGTCGCAGAATGAATATCTCGACAAAAACTACGGCGGCATTCTCATTGTCTGGGATCGCCTGTTCGGCACCTTCGCCGCTGAGAACGCGCGGGTCCGCTACGGCTTGACTAAGAACATCAACACCCACAACATCTTTCGGGTCTACGGCCACGAGTTTGTCTCGATCTGGCGCAACGTTACTGCCGCTAGTAACTGGCGCGAGCGGGTCAATTACCTGCTGCGCGGACCCGGCTGGTCACCTGCCGCGACGACCGCGGACCGACGACCCGAGGCCGTGGCGCATTCCTGACTTCGCCGCCGGTTAGACAGCTGTGCAGTTGCCGACGCCATATCAGCCAAGGAGTCGCTGAGGCATCGCCTGCAAATTTCGCAATTGTGAAAGCTAATAACGATGGCCAGGTGCCGTCTGAAATGTGTGAAGGTGACTCTGATGGACTCTATCGACCCCGTTGGGACAAACCGGCAATTTGCCACTCGCGGCCACTCGAATTGGGTTGATCCAAAACAGAATTCGCTCAGCGGGCAGCACGGAGGACTTGCACCGCGGCACTCATCGGCGGCGCGGCCCGAGACTGTGCTGCCGGAAGCGGACGACGAGCCCAAGATTACGGGTTGTGGTAGCGCCCACGGTGTCGAGTCAGCCCTGATAGTGGATCTGGTGCGTATATCCATTCATCTGCCCCCAGCTATTCGCACCGCCTTGAAGCGACTGGCAATTGATCGCAGCGCCACGATGGCCGCTCTCATCCGAGACGCGATCAACACCGAGGTCTGCGATAGCGCTGCCCTGGCGGCCGGGTCGATGCCGCACCGCCGCAGCCCCGGCGGGGTCCGGACCACCCTGGACCTCGCACGCACAAGACATCGTCAACTCAAGGTCATCGCCGCTGATTTCGAGACCAGCGTGCAGGCACTCATCTTCGCGTCGATCCTGCGGGCATTTCCCGAACTCAATGAAGGCGCAAGTATTCACAATCCTTAGATACTCAGCCGCATGACTCCTCAAACACGGCCCATCTAGTCTCCGTCAATTGGGCCTTACCCCGGTAATTCAAGATTGGATATAGAAAGTGTTTGCACGACCGCTGGGCGCTTGGTGGGCTGCGGCCGCCTTTGCAGCCGTCGGCTACGGGATCTTCCTTAGCATTTCGGCGCTGCGACTGCCTGATGCCTCGGCGTTGAACGGACTTTTTCCGGGGCAGCCCGCGGTTACAGCGGCGACGGCTCTTCTGCTCGCGACGGCGTCGCTGTGGCATCCGACGGTGCGGGAACGGCGCTGGTTGGTGGGTGCGCTGCTGTTCTCGGCGGCAGGGGATTTCCAACTCGCGATGCCGGGGTGGAAGGACTCGTTCGTATTCGGGCTGGCGGCGTTCCTCTTGGCACACCTGTGTTTCCTCGGGACACTTATGCCGTTGCGGGGTCCAGGTCGGCTCCGCCTCGTCGCTGCGGCAGTCGTCATCGCGAGCTCCGTCGCATTGCTGATCTTGTTCTGGCCGACCTTGGTCGACGAGGGACTCACCGTGCCGGTGACCATGTACATGACTGTGCTCACCGCAATGGTGTGCACTGCGCTGCGGGCCAACCTGCCCACCCCGTGGACTGCCTTAGGCGCAGTGTGTTTCGCACTTTCGGACGGCATGATCGGAATCGAACGCTTCATTCTCCAGTCAAATGCACTAGAGGTTTCGATCTGGTGGACGTACGCCGCGGCGGTGTTGCTGATCACCGCGGGCATCTTCTTCGGCCGATCGCCGACACATGAAATAGGAGAGACGTAAGGCTGGCTTCTCTCAGCACTTCGCCAGCGTCTTCATCCTGACGGCGCGTTCTTGTGGGCTGATGTATTCCGCGAGGCATGAGAATCCCGATTGGCCTACGAGGCGCGCTATGCGTCGCGCATCGCGAGGGCCGGCGCGAGATCAGTGACACGATCGTGCGCAAGATACCTTTTCGGCAAGCCGAAGCCGATCAGTTGGTAGCTGTCACCACGGCGACGGCATCACCGCACGCGCCCGATACGGGTGGAGTGCCAGAATCCCAATGTGCAGATCGGAATGACGTTGCCGGTGATGGAGCCCAACCTCGATGCCTCGACGTTGAAGGCCTGGGCGCTTCTCGTCGACGGTGGCCCATTCGCTTCCCTGTGCTGGGGTGAGCGGATGGCGTTCGACAATCCGGAGAGCCTGACGCTGATGGGGGCGTTGTGCGCCTGGACTGAACGGGTGCAGCTGGTGACGACGGTCGTCATTCCGCAACTCCACGATCCGGTGATTCTGGCCAAGGCCCTGGCCACCGGAGACATGCTCAGTGGGGGCCGGCTCACCGTTGGCGTTGGTGTGGGTGGACGCCGGGAGGACTACATCGCTGCCGGGGCCGACCCGGCAACGCAGACAATGCGCGACATGGCTGATCGGGTTGCCGTGATGAGACGGGTGTGGTCTGGGGAGAAAGTGACCGATTCGGTGTTGCCGGTTGGCCCGCCGCCAGTGCGTGCGGGCGGCCCGAAGCTACTGGTCGGCACCATGGGACCGAAGACGTTGCGCCATGCGGCTGACTGGGCGGACGGGCTGGCCGGGATCACCCTGGACTTGAACATCGAGAAGCAGAACGAACTGTTCGACGTCGCACGCGATGCGTGGCGGCAGGCGGGCCGGGGAGCCCCGCACCTCTCGACGTCGTTCTGGTTCGCGCTGGGCGAGGGCGACGAGCCGCGCGCACAGGTACACCGGCACCTGCGGCACTACATGAACTGGATCCCCACTGATGTGGTCGACGCAATCGCGCCGAGCACCGGGTGGGCTGGCACTCAGGATGAATTACGTGAAGTGCTGCAGCGCTTTTCCGACACCGGCACCGACGAGGTGCATCTGATCCCGACGAGCTCAGACATCGATCAGGTTCGTCGTGTCGCCGAGGTCGTCGGAGACTTGGGCTTGAATCTCGGCGAGTCAAGCCAAGTGCGCCTACCAGAGTGAGAGTTGTTGTCCCGCTGGCATTGAGGCTGTAGAACCAAACGACTGGGGGACTGGGCGCTGACGCACCCGCAGCGGCCACCAGAACCAGCGCCCGAGTAGTGCCGCGATGGACGGTGTCATGAACGAACGCACGATCAACGTGTCGAATAACAAGCCGAGGGCGATCGTGGTTCCCACCTGGCCGAGCACTCGCAGGTCACTGACGATGAACGATGCCATGGTGAAGGCGAACACCAGGCCGGCGGCCGTAACGACAGAACCGGTGCCGGCCATGGCACGGATGATGCCGGTATTCAGCCCGGCCCCGAGTTCTTCCTTGAACCGGGAGACCAACAGAAGGTTGTAGTCCGACCCGACAGCCAGCAGCAGGATGAGCGACAGCGCCAGCACCACCCAGTACAGCTCGACGCCAAGGATGTGCTGCCACAGCAACACCGACAACCCGAGCGAAGCACCCAGTGACAGTGCCACGGTGCCGACGATGACGAATGCAGCGATCAGACTTCGGGTGATGAACAACATGATCAGGAGGATGAGACTGAGTGACGCTATGGCGACGATGATCACGTCGTAGTGCGCCATGTCCTGAATGTCCTTGAAAGTGGCCGCCGTGCCGCCGAGGTAGATTCTGGATCCGGCCAACGGTGTTCCCTTGATAGCCTCCTGCGCAGCGTGTCTGATCGCATCGATGTGCGAAATACCCTCGGGGGTAGCGGGATCGACGTCGTGCGTGATGATCATCCGTGCGGCCTTGCCGTCCGGTGAGAGGAACAGCTTCAGCCCGCGTTGGAACTCGGGATTAGTGAATGCCTCTGGTGGCAAGTAGAACGAGTCATCGGTCTTCGAGGCGTCGTAGGCAGCGCCCAGGGCGGTGGAATTCTCCAGCGCCGCCGCGGTCTGGTCATAGATTCCAGACGTGGTGGCGTAGTTCGTCATCGTGAGGTCGCGGTTGGCCTGTTGGGTGGCGATTTGCGAGGGAATCAGCGAAAGCAACTGTGGCTGTAGTGCATCCAGCTTGGCGATACTCGTCGAGACGTTGCTGAGCTGGTCGGTGAGCGCATCGATGCCGTCGAGGGCGTCGAAGACCGATCTGAACGCCGCGCACACCGGGATGTCGAAGCAGTGCGGCTCCCAGTAGAAGTAGTTTCGCATCGGCCGGAAGAAATCGTCGAAGTTGGCGATTTTGTCGCGCAGATCCTGGGCCGTGGCGACCGTCGCCTTGAAGGCCTCAGTCTGTTCGTGCGTCGCGGCACTCGACTGTTGTTGGAGCGCATATTGATTCCGCAGAATGTCGATCGAGTTATTGATCTCGGTGACCTGCTTGAGCATGTCGGCAGCGCGGGCCTGTTGGTAGGGCAGGTTGTTGATCTGGGCGGCGCTCTGAGCGCTGATCTGGAACGGGATCGACGTGTGGTCCAGGGGCGTGCCCAGCGGCCGTGTGATCGACTGGACCTGTGCGATGCCGTCGGTGTGGAAGACGGCCTTGGCGACGCGCTCCAACAGGATCATGTCGGTCGGGTTGCGCAGATCGTGATCGGTGTCGATCATCAGCAGCTCGGGATTCAGCCGTGCCTTCGAGAAGTGCCGCTCCGCGGCGTTATAGCCGATGTTAGATGGGGCGTCGGCAGGCAGATAGGTGCCGACGTCGTAGCTGGTCTTGTAGCCGGGCAGAGCGATCAGCCCGATCAGCGCAACGGCGATGGTGGCGAGAAGGATCGGTCCGGGCCAGCGAACGATCGCCGTTCCGATCCGTCGCCAGCCGTACTTCTTCGTCGCTCGCTTGGGTTCGAACAGTCCGAATCGGCTGCCGATGACGATGACGGCGGGAGCCAGGGTGAGCGACGCAAACAGTGATACCAGCACGCCGATCGCCGCCGGTACGCCCAGACTCTGGAAGTACGGCAGGCGGGTGAAGCTCAAGCAATAAACGGCACCGGCGATGGTCAGTCCTGAGCCCAGGATGACGTGAGCGGTCCCGCGATACATGTCGTAGTAGGCGGTCTTGCGGTCTTCGCCGAGACCGCGCGACTCTTGGTAGCGGCCGAGCAGGAAGATTACGTAATCGGTGCCAGCGGCGATGACCAGCAGCGTGAGGATGTTGGTCGAGTACGTCGACAGCCCGATCACCCCGGAGTTCGCCAGGAAGGCGACGATCCCTCGGGCGGCGGACATCTCGATGAGCACCGTGACCAACGCCAGAATCATCGTGACGAACGAGCGGTAGACGATGAGCAACATGACCGCGATCACCCCGACGGTCAACAGCGTGACAAGAGTGGTGCTCTTGTTGCCCACTTCGAACTGATCGGCTATCTGCGGAGCCGGACCGGCGACGTAGGCATGCACGCCGGGCGGGGCAGGCGTCTTCGCGACGATGTCGCGCAGTGCGTCAACTGACTCCAGGGACAACGCCTCGCCCTGATTTCCGGAGAGGAATACCTGAACGTAGGCGGCCTTGCCGTCGGGGCTTTGCGAGCCGGCCGCGGTGAGCGGGTCGCCCCAGAAATCCTGTACGTGCTGGACGTGCTTCGGGTCCGCTTCGATCCGTTTGACCATGTCGTCGTAGAACCGGTGCGCGGAAGCACCCAGCGGTTGGTCGCCCTCCAGCACCACCATCGCGGCGCTGTCGGAGTCGAATTCCTGGAACTTCTGGCCGATCCGTTTGAACGCCTGCAGTGACGGCGAATCGGGTGAGCTCAACGCCACGTTGTGCGCCGCACCGACCACCTCGAGCTGGGGTACTAGCACGTTCGTCAGGGCGGCAATGCCCACCCAGAACAACACGATCGGGAGGCAGAGCACGCGGATTCCCTTGGCAAACCAGTGGCCAGTTGGCCGCTGTTCGGTTTCAGTCGTGCTCATCCGGACTTGTCCAGGCAGTAGGTGAACGCGTTCAAGGTATTGACCGACCGCTCATCCTTCACCACGTCGTCGATCTTGATCCGGCAGCCGATCGAATCGCTGTCGCCCTGGGCGGCGACGTTGACGAAGACCGCTGGCTGAGTGGTCGTCGTGTCATACGACCAGGGCAGAGTCGTATTGTCGACACGCTGGGGCTGGGCGTTCACATCCAGGTAGGTGATGGTCGCTGTCGTACCCGCCGGGCCGAACACCTCGAGCACCACGTGCTTCGGGTTGAACGGAACGATCTCATTGGCGTTCCCGTTCCCGGTCGACGTCACGTCATGGGAGCCAAAGATGCCGTTCAGGCGGTACACCGCGAAGCCCGCAACGGCGACGACCAGGATCGCTACCAGCGGTATCCAACGTCGCAGCAGCGCACGGCCCGGCGAAAACCGCTGCATCCGCGAACCTTTCGACACGAGACGTCAAGTACTGACGGGCGGGAAAATTTCTCGGCAAGAGTGTATCAACGAAGTTGACGGTATGCCGCGGAATCGGACTGGACCAGACATCGCCTGATCGTCGCCGGAGCGTCTTCTGGCAGGTCGGGTGTAGTCTGAAGTCAGTTGGTAATCCCAACCAGTCCGGGTTGATTAGTCTCTGCGCGTTCTGCGCTGATCGTCCCGAGTCTTCGCGCACGCCGGTTATGCCGGTCGCTATCGTCCAGTCGGGACACCTGTTGAACGCTCCACCATTAGTTGACCAATTCACCGTTCCCGTTGGAGCGCGCCACTTTTCGTGCGTTCCGAGTGTCGGCATCTTAAGTACGTATTCACCAACTCCGTGCGGGCTGGCGTCGTTCAGCGCCGCGCTGGCTGACGGATTGGCTGCCCGAGGCGCTGGCGTAAGCATCGTGCGCATCGCCGACGGCGAAGCCTCTGCCGATGCCTTGACCTCTGCTGGCGTGGTTGGCGAACTCATCAACGGCTCTTCATCGTCCGTCGCGAATTGTTCTGAGTTGCTGAATCGGAGCGACGTCGCCGTCATTCAGCACGAGTACGGAATCTATGGCGGTCCTGACGGCGACGAAGTTGTCCAGATTATGAGCGATCTGAGGGTTCCGTCGATCGTGGTCGCGCACACGGTGCTCAAGGATCCGACACCGCATCAATGTTCGGTGCTCGAAGCCGTCCTGGCGCTCGCGGATAGCGTCGTCGTGATGTCCGAGGCGGCCCGCCACCGGCTTTGTGCCGGTTTCGGTGGCGACCGCCAGAAGGTCGTCACAATCCCTCACGGCGCTGCGCTCCCTGGCTCCGTCAACGTCGCAGAACGACCGAGCCGACCGACAATCCTGACGTGGGGCCTGCTGGGGCCGGGCAAGGGCATCGAGCGGGTGATCGGCGCTATGGCTTCGCTGAGGAATCTTCCGAATTCGCCGCGGTACTTGATTGCTGGCCGGACCCATCCGAAGGTCCTCGCGGCTCAAGGCGAATGGTATCGCGAATCCCTTGCCGCGCAGGCGGAAAGCCTTGGCGTCGCCGATTCGGTATCCTTCGACGGCGTTTACCGCAGCCTGGAAGCACGCACCGCGCTTATTCAGGCCGCTTCGGTGGTGGTTCTGCCCTACGACTCGAAGGACCAAGTGACCTCCGGTGTGCTGGTCGACTCGCTTGCCAGCGGCCGTCCGATCGTCGCCACTGCCTTCCCTCATGCGGTCGAGCTCCTCGCTGGCGGCGCTGGCACCGTAGTTGACCATGACGATCCCGAAGCACTCGTCAGTGCGCTGTCCCGGCTGCTGACCGACAGGGACGTCGCCGGCGCAATGGCCTCGCAGGCTCGGGAATTGGCCCCGACCATGGCGTGGCCGGTCGTCGCTGACGCGTATCTCGCTTTGGCTCAACGATTAGTCACTGATCGGTTGGCCATCGCATGACCGGAACGGCACCTGCGCCGGTGTTCGCTCACCTGCTGCGCATGACGGACCACCGTGCCACCTTCGAGCACGCCTTGCTTGGCGAGCGGCGGCGCGAGCACGGCTACTGCACCGACGACATGGCCAGAGTGCTTCTCGTCGCCACCCGAGAGCCCGACGCGCCGGGCCCCGTCAACGAACTCGCGAGCAAGGCCCTGCAGTTCCTGAACGACGCCCAGTCCTACACCGGTGCCTGTCGCAACCGCATGGACAGCGGGGGCCGGTGGCTTGATCAGCCGACGACGAACGACCATTGGGGCCGGTGTGTCTGGGGTCTCGGCACAGCCGCAGCACACAGCGACGTGAGCCTGGTGCGCAAGCTGGCTGCCAATCAGTTCGACTGCGCCACCAAGGCCAGGTCACCGTATCCTCGGGCAATGGCGTTCGCTGCTGTCGGCGCCGCCGAATTCCTCGCCGTCGAGCCCAGCAACTCAGCGGCTCGTCGGCTGCTCATCGATTACGCAGCTACTGTTGCGCACCCCAGCGTGAACTCTGATTGGCCGTGGCCGGAGCCGAGGCTCACCTACGCGAACGCGATTCTGCCCGAGGCGATGATCGCCGCCGGCGTCGCACTGGAAGATTCCGGCTTGCGAGAGCTGGGGCTGGGCCTCTTAGAGTGGTTGCTGGGTTACCAGACGACCGGCGGGCACCTCTCGCCCGTCCCAGTGGGCGGTCGCGGCCCGAGGGACTTTGTTCCTGCGTTCGACCAGCAGCCGATCGAGGTGGCCACCCTCGCCGATGCGTGTGCACGCGCCGCTGCCACCGACCCGCGACCGGTGTGGCCCGACGGAATCCGCCTGGCCTTAGCCTGGTTCCAGGGCGACAACGACGCCAAAGAGCCCATGTGGAACCCCAAGACCGGCGGCGGCTTCGACGGGATGCACGCCGATGCTGTCAACCTCAACCAGGGGGCGGAGTCGACCTTGGCGGTTATCTCGACCCTGCAACACGCCCAGCGTTTCTCGCTTGTCCCGCAATGACATCGACGCCCTGCGGGCTCGTCACGCGTATACCGCAGCGGCTTGCTGCTGACCCATCGCGCGTTATCACGCGGCTGTTCGTACCTGGTCAGGAGGGTTTCGAACTCCAGGAGTCCCGCGCGGGCGTGGTGCTCAAACGCATCCTCGCTCTGTCTGACGACGACGTGCGTTCATCCCTGGATGACATCTCCGCCCGCTTCGACGGGCGGCACCGCTGCCTCGAGGCCACATTCCGTCGCCACGCTGACGAGCTTGCCGACCGGCTGCCTCCCGGAAGCTGCGTGTCCGATGCACGAATGTTGTTGGTGGGAGCGACGTTTACCAACGAGTACGCCATCGAAGGCGCGGCTCTGTGCAATCCGAGCATCGTCGCCCACCCTGACCAGACTGGGGCCGCACCGGGCAGCCTGCGATTCGTGATGAGTGTGCGGGGGATCGGCGAAGGCCATCGGTCTTCCATCGGTTTCCGCACCGGTAGCGTCGACGCGGTGGGTCATGCCGTGCTCGACGACCCAGTCCCCTTTGCGTCGACCGGATGTGTCGGAGATGCGCGCCTCGACGCGGCGATCTTCCGCGTCGAACTCGACCGGCTCGCCAATGTTCGCGAGGCCGCCGAATACGTTCTCAAGGCACTGGGTGATGGCTTCACGAGATCCGAGCTAAACGATCGACTGGAGGACCTCCAAGCGCACCTGAGCACCTTCGGCCACGGGCAGGACGCGATCGGTCTGATCCGCGGCATCGCCGACCGGTCTTACTTGATCGAATTCCCTAGTGAAGTAACACTTTCCGAGCGCGTGCTGTGGCCGGCAATGGAGGCCGAACAGGCCGGCATGGAGGATGCGCGCTTCGTCCGATTCGTCGAAGAAGACGGCACCGTCACCTACTATGCGACCTACACGGCCTACAGTGGGTTCCACATTAGCCAGCAACTGCTCGAAACCACCGATTTCCAGTCTTTCACCTCGGTTCCGCTTGTCGGGCGTGCCGCAGCCAACAAAGGCCTGGCGCTGTTTCCCCGCCGGATCCGCGGCCGCTTCGCCGCCATGTCGCGAGCGGACCGCGAGACCAACACTGTTGCCTTCGCCGAACACATTTCGGTGTGGCCCACGGCCTCGGTTTGCCAGCAGCCGACCGAATCGTGGGAGACGCTCCAACTCGGCAACTGCGGTTCGCCAATAGAGACTGATGCGGGCTGGCTGGTGCTGACTCACGGCGTGGGACCGATGCGCACCTACAGCATCGGTGCGGTACTGCTCGATCTCGACGATCCGACCCGCGTACTCGGTCGGCTGCAGCGACCGCTCATCAGCCCCGCGGCCGACGAGCGGGACGGCTATGTGCCGAATGTCGTCTACTCCTGCGGCGCGCTCGTCCATGCCGGCACCCTGGTGATTCCTTACGGCTTAAGCGACAGCGCCATCGGCGTCGCCACTGTGCCGCTTCCTGAACTGCTGGCCGCTATCTTCGACGACGCGGCACCGTCGAGATGAGGCCGGGGCCGTGCCAGCTGAGTTACAAGTAACCAACATTTCGAAAACTATGGGAAACGCACTGTGTTAGACCTATCGCCGTCGAGCCAATTGCTCTATACACGGCATGTGGCGGTGTCGAACTATCTGAGTCGCGTCGGCGCCACGGCGCTGGCTCTGGGGGTTGGGGCTGCCGTGGCGGCGGGGCTGAATAGTCCAGTGGCCTGGGCGGAACCGTCGGCGTCGTCGCCGTCGGCGGGATCGACGTCGACCGCTCATGCGGCGTCTGCACCAGAAGTCCGCGAGCCTCGCCGGTCGTCATATGCATCCCGGGTGGGGAAGCGGATAGCAGTCGAGCCGGCGCGAACAGTCCCAGCGTCCACAGTCCCGGCGCCAACGGTTGCGGAGCTTGTCCGCGGTTATCGCGCCGATCGCGTCGATGTAGCGCAGACCGCGGCGTCGGTGGCTTGGGCTCCGGACCCGACGATGTCTACGCCCGAGTCGCCATCGCGGCGGGAAGTCGCCGACGCACGGCGCGGGCAGGCTCCAGCTGCGGCGTCGGTAATCAGCACTGATTCCGACTCCCAGTTGTTAGGCGCCGCGGCGGCCCCGAGCAGCCAAACCGTCGGGGTTTCGGGGTTGATCGGCCAAGCCGTGAGTGCGTTCTTGTCCGCGTTCGCGGCGGCGGTGTCGTCGTGGCAGGCGCAGTTGCTGGGAGTCAATCCGGAGCCGAGTGCTCCCGGGTCAGTGGTCGGATTCTCCGGTCAGCCTTCGCTGCTGACACGAATCGTGACTGCTGCCTTCGGCCTTGCCCGATCGTTCTACCTTGAGTTCGCGACCACGAACTCGTCGGCGATCGTGAGCACTAGCCCGCCGGCCTGGCTGACTGACGACTTGACGGTCACCCAAACCGAATTCGACGGAATGCTGGTGTACGAACTGTCTTCGACCGATCCGTCCGGTAAGGCCGATCCGTCGGGTAAATATGTGGTGGCTATCCATGGCGGTGGCTACGTGACCGAACCCACTGTTGGGCACTGGTTGTCCTACACGGAGATGGTCCGGGCCACCAATGCGACGGTCTTCGTACCCATTTATCCGCTGGCGCCGGACGGGACTGCGGCCACCGTGGTGCCGTTGATCGCCGATTTCATCTCGGCGCAGATCGCCCAGTACGGAGCCGCCAATGTCGGTTTGATCGGTGACTCTGCCGGGGGTGGCTTAGCACTATCGGCGGCAGAGCTGTTGGTCACTCGTGGCGCCAGCGTTCCGTCGAGCATGGTTCTCGAGTCGCCGTGGCTGGACGTCACGTTGACCAATCCCGACATCGAACTGGTCACCGACACCGTGCTCGACCGTGCCCAATCGCAGCAGGACGGATTGCTGTGGGCAGGCGCGCTCGACCCCACCGATCCACTTGTCAGCCCACTGTATGGATCACTGGCCGGGCTGCCGCCGACCTACGTGTACTGCGGATCCGATGAAATGCTGGCCCCCGATGTTCTGTTGCTGCAGCAACATGCGATAGCCGTGGGTGCGCCGATCTCGTTCACACTGCGCAACGGTGAGATCCACGACTGGGCCCTCGCGCCGATTCTGGACGGCGCACAGGTCCAGCCACAGATTTATGCGCAGCTCGGCCTACAGGTTGACCCGGCGGTCCAGTAGGAATAGAAGATGAGCACATTCACGACCTCCGGCGGCGTCGAGCTCTTCTACAAGGACTGGGGCTCGGGTCAGCCGATCGTCTTCAGTCATGGCTGGCCGCTGTCGTCCGACGACTGGGACACCCAGATGCTGTTCTTTTTGCAGCACGGTTATCGGGTGATCGCGCACGACCGCCGTGGCCATGGGCGGTCGACGCAGACCCCCGATGGTCACGACCTCGACCACTACGCCGACGACCTCGCAGAGCTGACGGCGCATCTGGATCTGCGTGACGCCATTCATATCGGCCACTCCACTGGCGGCGGCGAGGTGGTGCGCTACCTCGGGCGCCACGGCGAATCCAGGGTCGCCAAAGCCGCGCTCATCAGCGCCGTGCCACCGTTGATGGTTCAGACGGAATCCAACCCAGAAGGTTTGCCCAAGAAGGTGTTTGACGATCTGCAGGCACAGTTGGCGGCGAACCGTTCGACGTTCTACCGATCACTGGCAGCCGGCCCGTTCTACGGCTTCAACCGCCCCGGCGCGGAACCCGAGGAGGCCGTCATCGAGAACTGGTGGCGTCAGGGCATGATGGGCGACGCGTTATCGCACTACGACGGCATCGTCGCGTTCTCGCAAACCGATTTCACCGCAGATCTGAAGAAGATCACTGTGCCCGTGCTGGTGATGCACAGCGAGGATGATCAGATCGTGCCTTATATGGCCGCCGGACCGAAGTCAGCCGGGCTACTCAAGAACGGAATCCTCAAGACTTACCAGGGATTTCCACACGGGATGCCCACCACGCATGCCGAGGTCGTCAACGCCGATCTGCTCAGCTTTTTGGAGGCGTGAGGGTCTGCCTACTTCTGCAGGAACTCTTCGCTGTTCACGATGTCCTCGACCTGTTGCAGTCCCAGCAAGGCCAATGCCGTCAGCGCCTGATCGCCGGCGTGCATGCGCACGGCCGTCTCGAAGATGTCCACCACTGTTCTGATCCGACCGGTCCAGATGTTGTCATCGCCGAGTTCCTCACCGGCCTGGGCTAGGGTGGCGTAAAGCAGGCCTGCCAGCACCGGAAAGTTCACGTCATCAAGGCTGGAACCTTCCACCTCTAAGACTCTGCCACTACATGGCCTTGGCTGCCACCGGACGCGGCGTGGGTAATTCAACTCATAGTCAGCGAAAATTGCGGATTCGACCACACCGGAATGCCCCTAGACCTACGGTGTCCTGGGCTCCTGTGCCGTGATGTGACAGGTGCAGGAGGGGGTGACGCGGTGCAACGACCGACTTGTGTGTGTCGGCCGGCAGCCGGATGACGACCTCGGAAGTCTCGCCGCCCGCCAGCAAGCAGGATGGCATCAACGCCATCGACAACTGGGTCTCCGGATACATCAAGCGGCATCTGCTTGCGTCCATCGCCACTGTCGGCAACCAAGCCATTCTCGGCATCCGCACTCTGCAGTACCTGTTCGTCGATCTGTTCACCGGGAAGTTCCAGTGGCAGGAATTCATTCGCCAAGCCGCCTTCATGGCCGGCACGTCGGTGGTGCCCACCATTTTCGTCGCGCTGCCGATCGGCGTGACGCTGTCAGTCCAGTTTGCGCTGTTGGCAGGTCAGGTGGGCGCTACGTCGCTGGCTGGCGCGGCCAGCGGTCTGGCAGTCATCCGGCAGGCGGCATCGTTGGTCGCCGCGATCCTGATGGCGGCGGCGGTGGGCTCCGCCATCACCGCGGACCTCGGTTCACGCACGATCCGCGACGAGATCCAAGCCATGGAAGTCATGGGGATCTCGCCCATACAACGGCTGGTGGTGCCCAGGTTTGTCGCCTCGATCCTCATCGGCGTGGCGCTGACCGGACTGGTCTGCTTCACCGGCTTCCTGGCGAGCTACCTGTTCAACGTGTACTTCCAGCATGGTGCCCCCGGCAGCTTCGTCGCGACGTTCGCGTCGTTCACCACGACCGCGGACATGGCGCTGGCGCTGGTCAAAGCGGTTATCTATGGCGCGATCGTTGCGGTCGTCTCGTGTGAAAAAGGATTGGCCACCAGCGGTGGCTCGATCGGTGTCGCGAACTCGGTCAACGCGGCCGTCGTCGAGGCGATCCTGCTGATGATGATTGTCAACGTCGCGATCAGCCAGATGTACCTCATCGTCTTCCCAAAGACGGGGCTCTAGACATGGCGTCTACACCGATCCCGCCCGTGCTTCAGCGGTTCCAGCGACTCCCCGGCATGCTGGCCGCTCCGGTTCAACAGCTCGGGCACCTTCTGTTCTTCGCTGGCCGCGCGATCGCCGGTGTCCCGTTGGTGTTGCGCAGTTACCGCAAGGAGTTCATCAGGCTGCAATCCGACGTCGCCTGGGGTAACGGATCCCTGGTCGTCGGCGGCGGCACAGCAGGTGTCGCGTTGGTGCTGGGCATCGTGGTGGGTGTCATGGTGGGGATCGAGGGTTATAACTTCCTCGATCTACTCGGGCTCGGTCCGGCTGTTGGCATCATTTCCTCGCTGGTGAACACCCGAGAACTGGCACCGATTGCGGCCGGGCTGGCCTTCGCCACCCAGAGCGGGTGCCGGTTCACCGCCCAGCTTGGGGCAATGCGGATCTCCGAGGAGGTCGATGCCCTGGAAGCGATGGCTATCCGCCCTATCCCGTATATGGTGACGACCCGCTTGATGGCTTCGATTATCGCGATCGTCCCGCTGTACGTCATCTGCCTCGGGGTCAGCTACCTGGCCACGCAGGCCACCGTCTTCTTCATCAGCGGCGGTTCGATGGGCGGCTACACGCACTACTTCGGCCTGATGCTGTCCGGCACCGAGATCTTCTATTCGGTGATCAAGTGTGTGGTCTTTGTGGCCATTGCCTCGGTGATCCAGTGCTACTACGGCTTCTATGCCAGCGGCGGGCCTGAGGGCGTGGGCGTTGCGGCTGGCCACGCCATGCGTGCCGCCATCACGGTGGTGGTGATCGTCAACATGTTGCTCACTATGGCCATGTTCAGCATCTCTGCCGGCGCGAGGTTCGGTGGCTGATGGGCGCATGGAATGCCGACATCCTCGGACCCACCCCGAAGCAGCTGTTCTTCGCTGGGGTGGGGGTTATCGCCGCCTCGGCGCTGGTGACGGGGCTGCTGATCGGCAAGTCGACCGGTCAATTGGACTCCTACACCCGCGTCGTCGCTGACCTGACCAATGTCGGTGACGGGCTGCCCAGCCGGTCTGACGTCCGGTATCACGGGCTGTTGGTCGGCACGGTGAGTGACGTCGTGCCCGCGTCCTACGGAAAGCCCAACTTCGTCCACATCGATCTGGACGCCGAGTATGCCCCGGCAATCCCGAAGACGGTGACCGCGCGCGTGGTTCCCAGCAATGTCTTTGCGGTATCGGGGGTGGAGCTGGTCGACCAGGGACAGGGTCCGGCCATCCAGTCCGGCGATCATGTCCGTGAAGATACGAAGCTGCCGACGGTGTTGTTCCAGACGACGCTCAGCAAGTTGCGCGACATCCTCTACGCCACTGGGCGCGGTCGCGATGACAACACCCTCGGGATTCTGGCCGCGCTGAACGCTGCCACCCAGAACCGCCGCGCCGAGTTGCTCACTGCCGGTGCGCAACTCGACAAGCTGGTTAATCAGCTCAACGATGTCGTCGCAACCGACACCACCAGTCCGTCGATGCTGAGCGCACTGATCGACGCCACTCACGGGTTGCAGCAGACCGCGCCGGATCTGCTCGATGCCCTGCATCGGGCGGTCGGGCCGATGCAGGTTCTGGTCGAACAGCGCGCACAGTTCGACAGTCTTCTTTCCGGTGGCGCCTCCACTCTGGGTACGGCCCATTCCTCGCTGGCCAACCAGACCGACCGGTTGATCACCATCAGCCGCCAGCTCACTCCGGTTTTCGGAGTGCTGGCGCAGACATCAAATAACTGGCTGCCCGGATTTCAGAAGCTCGGCGGGCTGTCTCAGAAATTCATGGACGAAGTCTGGATGCCTGAGGTCGACCAGGCGAACATCCGGATCAACTTGGCACTCACGCCGAGTTACTCCTACACCCGCGCCGATTGCCCGCAGTATGGCCAATTGAAAGGCCCGAGCTGCTTCACGGCGCCACTGGTTGCGGTGCGACCCGATCTGCCGGAAGTGCTTATGCCGCAGAACTTTCAGCCACCACCTGATTTGATGCCGCCCCCAGGCACCGTTGTGGGGCCCAGCGGCAATTTGGTCGCTGTGGGACCGCCGCTGATCAATCCGTACCCCAACCTGGCCGACCCGAACCCGCCGCTGCCAGAAGGCATGGCACCCGCGCCGCCGGTTCCGGGGACGGCGAACCCCGCGTTCGCTCCACCCCCACCGGGGGCAGCGCCCGCGCCCGTGCCGAATATGCCTGCGCCGGACCCGATTCCTGCTGGCCCGCTTCCTGCTGAGGCAGCTCCCGCGTCGTACAGCGGCAACGTCGGACCAGTCGGCAGCGCGCAAGAGCGTGACCAGATGTCCTACATCACCGGCGCGCCGGCCACCACAGCCACGCAACTGCTGCTGGGTCCTGTGGTGCGCGGCATGACGGTGTCACCGGCAACTTCCCAGCCGAGTGAGGGGAAACCCTGATGAAGATGAAATTGCGCACGGTGGTGATCGGACTGGTCACGTTCTTGATGATGACCACGGCGATGAGTTGGTTGGTCTACGCCACGCTGGATCGTGAAGTCACCGGCGACACCACCTCGTACTCCGCGGTTTTCACCGATGTTTTCGGGCTCCGTGACGGCGACGACGTCCGGATGGCGGGTGTCCGTGTTGGCCGGGTGGACAAGATCGAACTGCAGCCAGGCAATACGGCCAAGGTGACGTTCAAGATTCAATCCGACCAGCACGTGCTGGCCAACACTCAAGCCTCGGTGCTGTACCAGAACATCGTCGGCCAGCGCTACCTCGATCTGCGCCTCGCCAAGACCGGCGAGCGCAAGCCCTTGCCGGCAGGTAGCCAGATCCCGGTCGAACGCACCATCCCGTCATTCGATGTCGGGGTGGTGCTCAACGGCTACGAACCGCTTTTCGCAACCATCGACCCGGACGCCGCGGACCGGCTCACCAACGCCGCCATCCAGTCTCTGCAGGGCGACTCGGGAGCCTGGGCGTCGCTGGTCGACCAGACCGGGACGTTCACGGAGACCTTCGCCGGTCGCGATCAACTCCTCGGCGACACCATCACCGGTATGGACAAGTTGTTCTCAACGCTGGCCAAGCAGAACGACAATCTGAACGGCATTCTGTCGGACAGTCGGAAGATGGTGGATACCTTCAACGCCCGCAGGCCTGAGCTGATTTCCTCAATGGGGTCGATTACGCGGGTGGCCCGCCGACTGGGTGCCATCAGCGAGGACGTGACCCCGTCGCTGACTTCCATGCTCACCCGCCAGCCGGGATTCGTTTCGCACCTGGTTTCTATCGAGCCTCAACTGGCCTTCACAGGTGCGAACCTGCCGCTGATGTTGAAAGGGTTGGCTCGTCTCACGAGCGAGGGCGCCTACGTCAACGTCTACGGCTGCGACCTCAACGCGCTGGGATTCTTTCCCGGTCTTAACGATGTGACGCAGATCGTCGTCAATGCCGCCACTCCCGGCAACAAGGCGCAGTACACCCCACGATGCAGGAACATGGCCAATGGCTAAAAAGCGCACGATTGAGGATCTGAACCGGACCGTCGTCGGGCTGGTCGCGCTTGCTGTGCTGGTCGTGGTGCTGGCCACGATGGTCATCATCACCAAGGTCGGCCCCGGCTACCGCACCTACACAGCCGAGTTCCTTCAAGCCGCCAACCTGCAGACGAAAAACCCGGTCACCGTCGCGGGAATCCCAGTCGGAACGGTCACTGGCCTCAAGCTTTCCGGTGACCATGTGACGGCGACGATGCGGATCGAGGACAACATCGCGGTCGGCCGCGACTCCCGGGCAGTCATTATGGTCACGACCATCCTCGGCTCGCGCTACCTTGCCCTGCACCCCGGCGGTGGCGGTCCACTGGCCAACGACACGATCGACATCAATCACACCTCGGTGCCGTACGACCTGCAGGAGGCGTTGCAGGACGTCACTGTCAACTACGAGCAGGTCAACACCGACGAACTTGCGACGTCCATTGATGCGTTGGGCAAGCAACTCGAGTCGCTTCCACCGCTGATTCCCAAGGCGATGGACAACTTGAAGACGCTGTCGAAGGTGGTGGCCGACCGGCGTGATCAATTCGGCAGCATGCTCAAAACGATGGATGTGGTGACGACGACGCTGCGCCGTCAACAGAGCAGCATCGGCAGCCTGGTCAACCAGGGTCAGCAACTGCTCGGCGAGTTCGTCATGCGGCGCGCCGCCTTCCACGCCATGCTGCAGTCGATAACCCAGCTCGTCCGCACCCTCGATGACGTCGTCGTTGACGACAGACCGCAATTGGACGCTCTGCTGAAAGACCTGAACCACCTCAGTGGATTGCTGTCGCAGCGGGATGACATGTTGCGCAACATCCTCCAGAGCGCTCCAATTGCGTTGCGTGGGTTCGCGAATGCGACCGGCACCGGTAACGCGGTCGACCTCACCGTCAACAACGGACTGCTCATCGACTCGTGGATGTGCGCAATCAGCGGGCGTGCGCAGCAGTTCGACATGATCCAGTACTACAAGGACTGCAAGTGAAGCGGCCTCTGAAACAGCGGCGGGGCCTGCTGATCTTGGCGGTGCTCGCCCTGGTGGCGGTAGCCGCCGTCGGTACTTACGGCTGGTCGCTATACAAGTCTCGTTCCAACACGATCACGCTGACTGCCCAATTCGACAACACCGCAGGGCTTTACGAGAGCAACCGGGTCGCCGTTTTGGGAATGCAGGTCGGCACCATCACCAAGATCACACCGAAGACGGGATATGTCGAAGTCGAGTTCACTGTCGATAAGGATGTGCCGATCCCGGCAGATGCTCAAGCTGTCACCTTGCAGACGTCGATCCTTGCCGACCGGCAGGTCGAGTTGACCCCGCCGTACCGGGGAGGACCGAGACTGAAAGACCACGACACCATTGGACTCAATCGGACCAAGACCCCGGTTGAGTTCACCCGGACTCTCGACATGATCGACCGACTCTCGAAGTCGTTGCAGGGCGATGGCAAGGGGGATGGTCCGGTGCGTTCGTTGATCGACTCCACCGCCTCGCTCGCATCGGGCAACGGCGAACGGATCAAGTCCGCGCTCGGTGAGTTGTCGAATGCGTTGCGCCTCAGCGCAGACGGGGGAGCGCAGACACGTGAGCAGTTGACCACCGTCATCAAGAACCTCAGCACACTGTTCGATGCCGCCGCGGCCAACGAGACCCAGTTGCGGGACTTCGGCTCCACGGTCCGCGCGCTCACCCAGATCCTGGCCGATGAGGACCTCGGCAGCGGTACCACCGGTAAGCAACTCAACGCGGTGCTGACCCAGTTGGGCGACCTTCTCGAGAAGAACCGGGACGCGATCAAAGACCTTGCCGTCCATGGCGATAAGACTGTGCAGACAACGGTCGACCACCAGCGTGACCTCGCCGAACTCCTCGACCTCGCGCCTATGACGTTGGACAACTTGTACAACATCGTCAGCCATGAGAACAACAACGCCCGAGTCCACCTGTTGACTGACAAGGTGGTATTCGACACCCCGGTCGTGAAAGAGGTGTGCAACCTGATGCATCTGCGGCAATTGGGCTGCAGCACAGGTACTTTGCAGGATTTCGGCCCCGATTTCGGCCTGTCTTACATGCTCGACGGTCTTTCCGCGATGGGGCAGAAGTGATGGCCGGCCGCAGGAAGTTCGTCGTCGCTCTCACAGCGACCGTGTGTATCGGCGTCTCCGGTTGCGCCACCAACGGCCTGGCTAGCCTCCCACTTCCGCACCCCGGCGCAAGCGGCGGTGGATACACGATCACCGCGGAGTTCTCCGACGCGCTAAACCTGCCTGCCTTCGCAAAGGTGCGGTTGGCGGGTGCCGACGTCGGGCAGTTGGAGAGCATCGCGGCGCGCGACTACACCGCAGTTGCCAAACTGCGGATCCGTGACGGTATCCGGCTTCCTAAGGGCACCACTGTCGAATTGCGTTCCGCCACACCATTGGGTGACGTCTTCATCGCAGTGAAACCACCCACGAATGGCCCGTCGGATCCGCCGCTGCTTAAAAATGGCGACACCATTCCGCTCAAGGACACCGCTGCGGCGGCGACCGTCGAGAATCTACTCACTGGCGCCGCGGTCCTCGTCAACGGTGGTGCGGTGCAGAGCCTGACCAACCTTCTCAACGGCGCCGGAAAAGCCGTTGGCGATGAGGGCGGCCGGAATTTCCGTGGATTGATTGACAACACCACCAAACTGCTCACCACGATGAACTCGCGCAGCGAGCAACTCTCGGCCTCGTTGACTGAGCTTTCAGCGCTGTCTAACCGGATCGATGCCAAGAACCAGGTGATCGCCGACGTGATGAGCGCGGCGGCCCCAGCCACCGACACCCTTGCGCAACAAACGAATCAGATTGCCGATCTCGTCGTCCAAACCGGTAGCACCACCGACATGCTGACCAAGTTCCCGTCGATC
The DNA here is from genome assembly GCA_965279745.1 of Mycobacterium sp. Classification (GTDB taxonomy): domain Bacteria; phylum Actinomycetota; class Actinomycetes; order Mycobacteriales; family Mycobacteriaceae; genus Mycobacterium. Next base: position 2,042,497 of record OZ257262.1, on the reverse strand, counting down.
GCCGGCACCGACACCAGCGGACGCAGCGTGATCAAGGACCTCAACACCGTCTCGTCGTCATTCAACGACGTCGTCCTCGCTCCGGATGCGAATCTGGCGGCACTCAACCGGTTGATGCCCCCACTTATCAAAGCCACGCCCAGCAATGCGTTGTCGGTGCGCGGCAGCATCGACCGCCTGATCCTCGGCTCGATTCCCGACATCGGGTACCCGGGTGATGTCGGTCTGCACGGCCCCAAGTGGTCGACGTTCAACCAACTCATCGGTTCCTTCAAATACATTCTGCTGCGCCTTCAGGAGAGGGTCGTTGGCCGCGGGCCGGATGTGCCTCAGGTTCCGGTGATTCCGAGCCCGGATGATCCAGGACAGTGGGCGGTCGTCGGGCCGCCGCCTGGGCCTACCGCGCCGGGTCAGTTCGTCACACCTTCCGGGTCGCCGCCCGGACCGCTTCCTGCCGGGGGGCCAACGCCGTGATCGGGACTGCTGTCAATCGGGTCGCGGACGGAATCGTCGGTGTCGTCAAGGCGGGGCATCGGCAGAAGGCTTGGCTGTCCACCGGCGCGCTGCTGCTCGCTCTATTGCTCGGCGTCTCCTACCTGCTGCTGGGCGCTCTGCGCTGGAACCCGTTGGCGTCGGTCTACCGGGTCACTGTGGAGTTGCCCGCATCTGGCGGCCTCTTGCCCAATCAGGACGTCACGTTGCGAGGCGTACGGATTGGCAGAGTCGAGAAGCTGTCGATCGTTCCAGCCGGCGTCAACGCGCAGATCCGGCTCGAATCCGCGATCAAGATTTCCAAGTCGACCAATGCTCGGGTGACGGGGTTGTCGGCGGCAGGTGAGCAGTACATCGACTTGGACGGCGGAGACGGCCACGCACCCTTCCTGTCCGACGGCAGCACATTCAAGCTAGGCCGTACCACTGTGCCCGTCACTCTTGCGGAACTGCTGGCCCACTCCGATGGGATGCTCAAGCAGATCGACACCGAGAAGTTCGACCTGATCAAGAAGGAACTGAGCCTCAGCAGCGCGGGGCCGCAGAAGCTGGCCGACATCGTCCAAGGCGGAACGTTCCTGTTGTCTGCGTTGGACTCGGTGTTGCCGGAGACCACCAAGCTGCTCAACACCAGCCGCGTCTCTCTGCAATTGGTCGCGGACAAGAACGCCGGTTTGAAGGTCGCCAATGTGAACCTCAACGAAGTGTTCGGCGGCGTGGACAAGATGACCGGCGGATTCCGGCAGTTGACCAATCAAGGGCCGAAGACCTTCGCAGCCACCGACAACTTGTTCGCGGACAACTCCGAAACCATGGTGCAGCTGTTGGGCAACCTGGTGACCACATCTCAGCTGCTGTATCTGCGGGTGCCTGCGATCAACGCACTGTTCCCGAATTATCGGGGCTCGGTCCTCGATGCGCTCGGCAGCATCATGCATGACCATGGAATATGGACGAACGCGGACATTTATCCCCGCTACGCCTGCGACTACGGGACGCCGCGGCTACCACCGTCGGCCGCGAATTACCCGGAGCCGTTCATGTACACCTACTGCCGCGACGACGACCCCGCGGTGCTGATCCGCGGTGCCAAGAACGCGCCCCGGCCCGCGGGTGACGACACTGCCGGCCCGCCCCAGGGTGCGGATCTGGGTAAACAGACCGACGTCACGCCGAAGGGCAGATTCACCGTGCCTACGCCCTATGGCGGCCCGACTCTGCCGATCGAGCCGCCCAGCTAATGCCGTTGAGGAGAGATAGGCCAAGATGCCAGTCATGACCGATGAAGGTGCGGAGGCCACCGAGGCTGCGTCAGGGACCACCGAAGCTGCGCCAGGAACCACCGAGGAAGTCACTGACTCGGCTGCTGAGCTGGAAACCGAACCGGAAGCAGAAGTAGAAGTAGCAGCTGACGAGCCAGCCGAAGTCAAACCACGGGTGCGCCGCGAGGTTCCGGTGCGGACGGTGGTCTTAGCTCTGGTGTTCGCTGGTTTGCTTGCCGCGACTGGCTTCCTCGGCTGGCAGGTGTGGCAGCAGCGGCAATTGAACGCCGCCAGTGCTGATGCCCAGCGCGCGGCAGTGAGCTACGCCCAAGTGCTCACCAGCATTGACTCCAACAAGGTTGACGAGAACTTCAAGCAGGTGCTCGACGGCGCGACTGGTGAGTTCAAGGACATGTACTCACAATCCAGCGTGGACCTCCGCCAGTTGCTTATTGAGAACAAGGCCACCGCCCACGGCGTGGTGATCGAATCCGCCGTGCAGTCGATCACCAAGAACCACGCTGTGGTGTTGCTGTTCGTCGACCAGTCAGTGGCAAACGCCAAACTGCCGGACCCCCGCATCGACCGCAGCCGGATGAAAATGACCCTGGAGAAGATCGACGGGGCCTGGCGCGCAAGCAAAGTCGAACTCCCGTAGGTGAGCGTCAAAAGGGTGGGCGCCATGCGATGGGGCAGATTCGCCGGAGCGGCGATCGCGCTGGCGACAGCGGTCGGTGCGGCGCCCACCGCTGCGGCCTCGGCCGGATCGCTGTGTGACCAGATCGGCGGGCAGTGGAACGGGCAGGTCTGCCACGCGACGGTGCCGTCGGAGCGCAAAGCCGTTCGCGAGATCAACATCGCGATTCCGGGGGAGATCGACAACCCGATCGTCGGCGGCGCGATCACCGACTACCTGACCACGCTTATGAACAACTGGCGTTCCGTCGGGCAGAGCATGGTGGCAGACAGCTGGGGCGACGCCAATTTCGAGGTGTTCCGGCACGGAAGCGTGACTACCGTGGTGTTCCACGAGGGTTACCACTCCGAGGGAACCGCGATCAACGACGCCTACCGAACCTTCGCGTTCGACCAGGCCACCGGCCGACGGGTTCAGCTCGTTGATCTGCTCAACCCCGGCACCCCGCTTGGCGCGATCCCGCCCCTTGCTGCACCGTTCATCCAGTCCGCGCTCGATCAGGCCGCTCCGCCGCACGACCCGGGCAGCTACCCATTCATTCCCGATCGGTGGACCCCCGACAAAGTGTTCTCCGGCGGTTACAAAGCCTGGGCGCTGACCCCTGACGAATTGATCCTCTATCTGCCTGACTACCCGGTGGCGCGAGACAGCCCGATCGACTTCACCCCCGGCCAGTACCTGTGGTCCATGAACGGCGGAGCTGTGCAACCGCACATTCCGCTTAGCGCGCTGGCCCCGATCCTGCGGCCAGGACTTGCTTGATCCACGGAAGGGATCCTCAGATGGACGACGGCACAAAGAAACTCAGGTCTCGTCACGTCACGATGATCACCCTGGGTGGAATCATCGGCGCGAGTCTGTTCGTCGGTTCGGGAAACGTTGTTCGAGCGGTGGGGCCGGCCGCCGTCGTCTCGTATCTGATTGGCGGCCTGCTGGTCTATCTGGCGATGCGAATGCTCGGTGAGATGGCTGCGACCAGGCCGGCGGTCGGGTCGTTCATGGAGTATGCGCGCATCGGCCTCGGGGACTGGGCCGCCTACATTGTCGGTTGGTTGTATTGGTACTTCTGGGTCGGCGTCATCGCCTTCGAAGCCGTTGTGGGCGGGGCGATCCTGAACGGCTGGATGCCGGGCCTGCCGACTTGGGCGTTCTCGGTCTTGTTGTTGTTGCTCTTCACAGGGGTCAACCTGTTTTCGTTGCGCTCCTTCGGCGAGGTTGAATTCTGGCTCGCCAGTGTGAAAGTCATTGCGATCGTGGTGTTCCTCGTCGTGGGCGGGTTGTATGCGTTCGGGGTATGGCCCGGTTCGCACTTCTCGCTCTCGAATCTGTGGTCGCACGGCGGCTTCGCGCCCAAGGGTGTGTGGCCCATCATCGCGGGCGTCGCGGTGGTGATCTTCTCCTACTTCGGTACCGAAATCGCGGTCATGGCGGCAGCGGAATCGGTTAACCCGGCCAAGGGGATCAAACAGGCGACCAGCACGGTGATCTGGCGGATCCTGCTGTTCTTTGTTGGCGGCGTATTGATCATCGTCACCGTCGTACCGTGGGATGAACTACCCAATCCGAAAGAGACGGCGCCGTTTGCGCATATCTTCGGACTGTTCGGGCTGCCCGGGGCGAAGCTGTTCATGACTGCGGTGATCCTGACGGCGGTCTGCTCAGTGCTCAACTCCGGGCTGTATTCGGCGGCGCGGATGTTCGCCGCGCTTGCCGGGGAAGGCTTCGCGCCCAAGATCATCGCAAAACGGTCCCGCGGTGTTCCGGTGGCGGCGGTAATCGCGTCGACCCTCGGCGGGTACGCGGCGGTGATCGTGAATTACGTTGCGCCGCAATCGGGGATCTTCGACTTCATCATGAACTCCGCGGGCCTGGTCGCGTTGTTCGTCTACGCGTTCATCGCGCTGACGCAGATCCGCTTGCGTGCGCAGATGACTGACGACGAGGTCGCCAACCTGAAGCTGAAGATCTGGCTGCACCCGTGGCTCGGGATCCTGGTTATCGCTGCGGTGTTCGGCATCTTGATTGTGATGTTCTTCGATCACACCGGCCGCACTCAGGTGTTCACGAGCCTGGTTTCGGTGGTGGTGCTCCTGGTGTGCTGGCCCTTCGTGCGGATGTCGCTCAAGAAGCGCCGCGCGGGTCTACCGCAGCGGGGTGGGCTTGACGACCCCGATCTCGTCGGGCTCGATGATAGCGGCCGGTAGGAACCGTTCGATACCGAAGACAAACAGCCCGCCGCCGATCAGTCCGCCGATCAGCGGCGCCACGATCGGTAGCCAGAAGTACAACTCCGGGCCGTTGGTCGAATACCACGCGTCCCCGTAACCAGTCAGGTACGACGCCAGTCGGGGAGCGAAGTCACGCGCGGGGTTGATCGCGTAACCCGCATTGGCGCCCCAGCCCAGCCCGATTCCGACCACCAGCAGACCGATGAACAGCGGCGCGGTGTTGCCGAGTGGTGGGTTGTTCACGGCACTGGTGAGCGCGAAGATCACCATCACCAGAATCGCGGTCCCGATGATCTGGTCCAGGAATGCCGTCGGGATCGAGACGCCGACATCCGGTGACGTGGAGAAGATCCCTTGGGTGGCCTGGGTGTGCTCCGGATCTACCCGAGCGATGGCGTCCGCGTATGACCACCGCACCAGCAGTGCCGCGACGAAGGCGCCGAGCATCTGCGCGCCGATATACGGCAGCACCTTGCGCCAGCTGAAACCCTTGAAGACCGCGAGGGCAATCGTCACTGCCGGGTTGAGGTGCGCGCCGCTGAGTCGGCCGGCGACGAACACTGCCATCGCGACACCGAGGCCCCAACCCCAGGCGATTGAGTTGTAGTCACCAGTAGCACCGGTGGTCGACGGAAACCCTCCGGTCACCACTTGGGCAACCACGCCGACGCCGAACAAGATCAGGATCATGGTCCCGAAGAACTCGGCAGAGCATTCGCCTACCAACGGATTTCGTTTCATGGGTGGAAAGTAACAACGCACCTCGAGATGCGTGCCGTGTTTGGTTATGCAGGCTTGGCGATGATCGGGCCCTCGCTTAGCCTTGGCGGATGTCTTCGTTTGCCGTTCCACACACCGACGACCAAATCGAAGTGGACACCCAGTGGCGGACGGTGATGGTGTTCCGGAACGCATGGAATCGGCAGTCCAGCGGCTATCCCGACGAGACCTACACATTCGACGAGTTGCTGGGCGATCAGTCACGGTTGGCGACCCTGACCCAGACGTTGGCGGCGTCGGACGCGGCGGAGTTCGAGCGTCAACTCAGATCCTAATTTCTGGTGCTACAGATCGGCTACGCTCGTAGCATGTCTGAAGTCGCGTCTCGCGAGTTGCGCAATGACACCGCCGGTGTGCTCAGGCGGGTGGAAGCCGGAGAAGTCGTCACCATCACGGTGAAGGGCAAACCGGTCGCCCAGCTCACAGCAACACGACCGGCTCGACGCCGCTGGTTATCTGGAGCTGAGCTGGTGCAGCGTTTACGTCGAACGCAGGCTGACCCGGGGTTCCGGACGGATTTGGCCTGGCTCGCCGGCGACACCACCGATGACCTCGGCCCGGTCCAATGATCGAGGCAGGGGTGCTCGATACCTCGGTCTTCATCGCGAGCGAAACAGGTCGGCCGCTCAACCAGGCGCTCGTACCGAGGGAAGTCGCAACCACTGTGATCACACTGGCCGAGCTGAACGCCGGCGTTCTGGCGGCCGGGTCCACAGAACTCCGCGCGCAGCGGCTCGCCACCCTCGAGGTTATTTCGGACATGGTGGTTTTTCCTGTTGATGAAGAAGCTGCACGCGTGTGGGCCAGATTTCGTGTGCAACTTGCCGAAACGGGTCGGCGCGTTCGGATCAACGATCTCTGGATCGCTGCGATCGCCGTATCGCGCGGATTGCCGGTTGTCACTCAAGATGACGACTTCGCCGCCCTCGAAGGTGGGTCCGGATTCACCGCAATCCGGGTGTGATCGCACAACCGGAAAAGGGCAGGCGAGGGCGCGGGGAAAAACGAAAAAATGAAGGGTCGAAAGCCGCAGCCTCTAATGACCCTTCGAACAGCCGCCCGAAGGCGGGGTCCGCGCCCTCAGTTCCGATCGAACCGCATGACGCCGCCTACCGCAAGATCACCGCAAGTTCCGCAGGTGCACTAGGGAAGTCAACCCCATCTCGCTGCGCAGCACCGCGGGTGGTAGCAGCCGGAATCCGCGCACACCTGGACGTCCGGTTGCCACCTGGACAATTTTGCGTGCAATCCGGAAGTCCATGTCTTTCAAGACTCCTCGATCTGTTGTCGTGTCCAACAGCGAAGCCAATCCGGGTGCCGCGAATGGACTTGTCAAGTCCAGCATCACGTTTGTGGTCAACACGAGTTGGCGGGCCCTTTCGTGGGCCGGCAGCGACCAGATAGTCGGCGCGACTCCGTCGAGTCGGGTGGCGATGCGTGCGATGAAGCGGCGCAGACGATGCGGCGCCACCGTGATCGCGCCGCTGTGGCTTATCGAGAGACCGATGTAGTCGATCCGGGCGCGTCCGCGATAGGCCGGATCGGCCTCGGACGGTAGGCCGTTCGCGCAGAGCGCGCTACGACGCTCCTTCTGCAGCTTCCGTTTGACCCCTAATTCGGTGAGCAGCGAATCGATCCGCGAATCCGCCCGGTGGAGTGCGTCGAGATCTGGGTGCGCAACGATGAAGTCGTCGTTGTAGCGGGCATAGAAGATGCCCTCGATCTCCAGAATCGCCTTGTCCATCGGTACGACGGCGAGATCGCTCAGGATCGGAACCAGCGGTGTTCCCATTGCGACGCCATGCAGTCGAATGAACTCCGTGCCGCCTTCGTCGCGGACGACGGGACGGGCCAGGCCGGTGATGAGACTCCATGTCTTCGAACCGATTTCGCCTGTCGGGCTGCCCAATGAGGCGACTTCGCGCAGGATCGGCCACAGTGCCGCACTGTGACCCATCGGGAGATTGTCACCGTAGTGTTCGAAGTCCGATTGCAGGACGTAGACCGGCCCGCCCCTGTCGCCTACCCGATTGCGGTGAGCCCGGATAAACCCGGCAAGGTCTCGAGCCGCCCCGACATTCGTCTTACCGGGCAGGTAGGAATAGACGCCGGGAAGGCCGAAGCAGAGCGCGTTGTGCGTCAGGAGCTGACCCAATGCCGACGCGACGACATGGTCGATGAAGTTGGACTCGTGTGCGGCGCGGCGCTTTCCTTTGGTCTCCAGAAACCAGAGGTCAACCGGCCATGGCTGGTATTGCCCGTCGACAACACTGCGTGCGATTACCCGTGCGAGATTCCGCCGGTCGGTCGCAGTGCCGAAGTAGGTCACACCGCCATACGCCTCGGCAAACCCCATGCCGCGTTGGGTCTTCTTCAAGAAGATCCGCAGCAGGGTGTCCTCGTAGGTCTTCGGCTCGGTGAGTTTCTGCTCAATGTCAACGGGCTCAATCACTGTGAGCACCGACTGTCACATTCGGGGCGAGCGAGCTGACGTTCCAGCCTCTTACGATTGTCTTCCAGCTCCTTACTCGCGTTGCTTCGGGGTCGGACGGTAGGACGAAAAGCAGGCGCAACGTCCCGCGGTGAAAGATTGGGGTGAGCCAGCGGTTCGACACCAGAACCATGATGGTGCCGTCCTCGAGGCATTGTGTTGCTGATGGCAGCGCTTGAGCCAGCAGGCTCTGGTCGATATTGCGCATCTCCCGTGTTCCGTCAAGCGTCTCCAGGTCCGCGACGACGCCGTCGGGAAATAACGTTCGGAACTGGGCGCTCAGCGATTCCGGCGTGTTCGAGGGCATTCCTTCGTCGATCAGGCGGATCCACTTCTCTGCGACAAGACCGTCGAGAGCGGCGCGCCCATTCTGGACGGGACCAGGCAATGAGCGGCCACGGGCAGCGGTTCCGCCAGCGGTCGCCTGTAGTGCGAGCTGTGGTTGTTGCTCACTGTCGACGTCTGAAACCCGCTGGTAATAGATAACTTTCGATGTTGCACGGTAGGCGATGTGCCCTTTTTTGTCGAAGGTGTGTTGCATCAATCGCACAGCGGCGGACTTCTGCTTCGGCGTGGCCCATTCGGGGATATCGACCGTTCCCACAAAGAGTGGCCGGGATTCCTGGCCCAACGCGCGTAGCCAGTCGCCCAACGCCAGCAGTGTTGGCAGCGCGAGTTCTCGGCGGTCCTGCAGGTGCTGCAGATTGATCAGGACAATGAGTTCCGTTGTCATCGCCGCGGTGATCTGAATCAGGTCGGACGCCGGGTCCGGAGTAATCCATACGAGCCACAACAGTGCGGTCAACAGGATCATGGTGGCGATATGTACGCCGGAGCGGCCTTCGGCGAACAGCCGGATCTGGTAAGTGCCGATCATGCTGCGGACAACGAAAAGCGGCAACAGCGCGAACAGGAAGCTGACTGGCACGTCGTCCAAGACGAACAGTCCTAGCGCAGCAGCCAGTGCCCAGAAGAACAACGCGATGATGGGCATCAGGCACAAGAGCTTTCGGAAGAACAAGAGCTGGAATTCCCGAAGTGCCGGGCTGCTGCGCAGTCGGACGAAATCGAAATAGAACACTCCCGCACCGGAATACGAACCGCGTAAGAGCGGAAGGGCCAGATAGAAGAACTGGAACGAATCGACATGGCTCCAGGACGCAACAGCGGCGGTCAGGTCAAATGATCGCTCGTCCGTTCCGTACACTCCGACGATTCCAAGCACGAGTACGCCATCGAGGCGCAAGCCGGTTGCGGATAGCGTGGTGGTGAAGCTCTTCCACGGCGGGATTTTGGGAAGCCAGCGCCAGAATGCGTACGCGGGAGTCGCGAATCGAGGCCGCAGGCCGGTAAGTCGATACACCTCGATTGAGTAGTGCACCGTGATCCAGATGCCGATCGCATTCGACCCGATGATGGAGATGATGATTGCGGCCGTTGGATAGACGTAGAAGGCCACGCTGAGAACGGCCAATTGCACGACCAGGGGCGCGAACATCGACCAGATCGGTCGGTACACGCGGCGCGTCGCGAATATCCCGGAATGCAGCACCCGCACTGGGAAATCGATCGCCAGCTCAAGGATGATCAACAGTGCATACAGCTGTGCGACCCGCCCGTTCCCGGATGGAAAGTAGTGGACCAGTGCCAGGCCGGCGCCAAGCACCAGTGCCACGCCCACGACTCCCGAGAGAACGAGCCAGCGGCCGATTTCCTGTTCCGAGGATTCCCGCTCGCCAGCCCGGGCGAACCCTCGTAGTCGTTCGCGCATGATCTCGAGAAGCCCCCACCAGGCGCCGCCAACCAGCACGCCGCCAATGCGAAGCATCATCACGGTGAAGGTCGCCAGTCCGCCCAGGCTCGTGAGGAGGACAAAGAATTCGATGACGTGGACGACGAACCGCACCGTGGCGAGCAGGAGCGAGAATCGCAGGCGGTAGCCGAAATACGTGAAGACCCTGTCGGTGAGCAAGCTCTTGTACAACGACGGCGTGCGGTTGCCCTTCTGCGCCGCCTTTTCGAACCAGCGGTCGATATCGTTCACTCGACTCCTTAACCCACTTGGACGGCGGGCAATTCGGGTAGCTTATCGGCGGACTGGCATGTTGAACGGAGGTCCGCGATGAAGCGAGGCGACGCAGTCGTGATCTCTGTTTCGGTCGCCCTCGCGGTGGTGGTCGTAGCTGCAGTGGCCTACAGCCAACTGGTTCTGGACCGTTCGAATTCTCAATCGGCGAAGCATGCGGGCAACAGCGATTCCAGCCTGCTGGTGATGACGTGGGGCCCCACGCTGTGTCAGGTTGATGCGGCCAACCCGGGGTGTAGATCCGGTCATGTGGGCCAGATGGGACCCGCACTGGTTCTTCACGGATTGTGGCCGCAGCCGCGATCAGAGCAGTTTTGCGATGTCCCGCCAACAGTTGCCGATCGGGAGAAGAACTCCCGCGGCGGCAAGGGGCCATCAGTGTCGTTGCCGCCGGAAGTTCAACAGAAGCTGCAATCGATGATGTCTGACGCTTCGATCATGGCGCCCCATGAGTGGTACACGCATGGCACCTGCTCGGGGGTCGCGCCGGCCGAATACTTCACCATTGCTACCAGTCTTGCCGATCAGGCGAGCAAGGTGCTCAATCCGGTTTTCGCCAAGGCGCGGGGAAAACGATTGGCGCCCAGCACCGTCCGACGGGCGGTCGATGCCGCGTTCGGCGAGGGATCAGGCCAGCGGGTCGGTCTCACCTGCCGTGGAGTCGGCAGCGACGGATTCGTCATCTACGAGGTGCAGTTGTCCCTGCCGCCGGTGGTCGATCTACGGGCCGCTGGGAACAACGCGAAGCTCGGGGATGGGCTGGCGAATGGCCGGAACATCTCCGCGGGTTGTCAGGACGGGCGCGTCCCCTGACTCTGGTCGATGAGAACAGCACCGTCAGGTTGGTTTCCGAGAGTCGTCATGGCCGCTGGTCACAATCGGATCATAAGCAGGACCAAAGGCTCTAGGGCTGCGCATAAGACCGGTTACGCTTTTTAGTGCGGCAGAGCGGCCGCGCGATGAGGAGTTCAGATGCCAACATCCGGACAGCCCCAGCGGGGCGAGTACGCCTCGGCTTATGCCCCGAGTCTGCCGCCGAGCAGAAGGATGCGGGTGCGGGCCGCCGATCGCACCGGTCTGCACGTCGAGGTATTCGGCCCCGAAGATGGCTACCCGATTGTGCTGGCACACGGCATCACCTGCTCGGTCCAGGTTTGGCATGAGCAGATCAACGACCTGGCCCGTGACTACCGCGTCATCGCCTACGACCACCGCGGTCACGGCCACAGCGGGGTTCCGCATCGATCCGCTTACAGCCTTGACCACTTGGCGGGTGACTTGGATTCGGTGCTGGCCGCCACACTGCGGCCCGGCGAACGGGCCGTCATCGCAGGACATTCGATGGGCGGTATCGCCATCTCATCCTGGGCGGAACGGCATCCGGACAAGGTCCGGCAGCGGGCCGATGCCGTCGCGTTCATCAACACGACCACCGGCGAACTCTTGGAGAACATCAGGTTGCTGCCGGTCCCGCCGGCGTTGGCCGGTGGCCGGGTGGTCGCCGCACGCAGGATGATCAGGTCTGTGGGCAGTGCGCCGCTATTCCGCGGTGCGCAACCCGGCAGCCGGCGCTTCGTCAAGATGATGGCGGTCGGCAGCGAAGCCGACCCGGCGATCGCCGAGTTCGTGCACGACCTGTTTGCGGCCACCCCGGCGGCCGGTCGCGGGGCTTGGGCCCGTGTCCTCGTCGACTCACTCGGGTCGCGCCATATCGACATCACCCGACTCCCGGTGCCCGCGCTGGTGATCGGCAGTCGCAAGGATCGGCTGCTGCCGATGTGCCAGGCACGCAAGATCGCTGCCGCGGTGCCCAACCTCATCGAGTTGGTCGAGTTGCCGGGTGGGCACTGCGCGATCCTTGAGCATCCGAAGGTCGTCAACCGGCATCTGCGCGCGCTGGCCGACGTTGCCGTGTCGGAGCGTCGTATCAGCTCGTGAGTATTAGCTCGTGAGTATTAGCTCCTAAGTGCGGTCGCTACCTCAGCGGCGGCCCGATGTCCGGAACGTACCGCGCCGTCGAGGAAGCCGGTCCACTCGTCGGCGGTCTCGGTACCGGCCCAATGGATTGGTCCATGTGGCTTGCGTAGCAGTGCCCCGAACTCGGTCCACGAACCTGGCGGTACCGCTGCGGTAGGTCCGCCGGGCGCGAAAGCTTCTGCGCCCCAACGGTGGTCGAGGTAGTCGATCGGATTGTTGGCCTCTTCACCGAAGAGTGCGGCGAATCCGGCGAGAGCCTTGGTTTTGCGCTCGCCAGGATCCAGTGCGTCGAAGTCTCGCGAGTCGACGAAGCCCAGCAGTACCCCTGGCCCCTCGGTGCCCGTGGTGCTGGGGCTGACATCGAAGGTGATGAACACCGGTCCCTCGTCGGACAGCGCTTCGCCCGAGTGCCCGGCGTCTCGCCAGAAGGGCCGTTCGTAGGCTGCGTAGGCCTTGCTGAGGGCGCCCTGCGGCCATTGTTGGGACAGCTGCTGATAGCCGATCGGTAGTGGCGGTGCGATGTCGATGTCCTCGCGATGCGCCGGGGGTATGGCCAGGATTGCCCGGCGCGCTTCTGTGGTTCCGTGTGATGACGTGACCGCGACAGCGTCGCCAGACCATTCGATCCGGGTCACCCGGGCGTTCAGTACTACTCGGTCACCGAGCTCGCCGGCCATCTTGATGGCGATCTGCTGGGTGCCGTCGGGGAAGTGGTCTTGCTGGGCGCCATTGGTGACGTCCAGCATCCGGTCCAGCCCGCCGGCTGCCTTCACATAGCGCACTGCGTGCAGCATGGACAATTCATCGGGCTCGGCCCCCCACGCCACTCGCGACATGATCGCCATCAAGTCCTGGGCCGTCGACGTGGCCCTCACCGAGCGCAGCCAGCCGCCCAGCGTCTGGGCATCGAGCTTTTGGGCGTGCTTCGTCGACCAAGGCTCGGTGATCGAGACGCCGCGCGCGATCCGCTCGAATTGCCAACGGATGCGGCCAATGTCGAGCAGGCCGACGACCGACACTTTCGGAACGGTGCCGGAATAGGAGCGGACCCGGCCTCGCCACCGGATCAGATTGTCGCCGTCGATGAAGGTGGGTCGGGTCGGGCAGCCGAGTTCCTTGGCCAGTGCGACTACCGCGTCCTGGGTGGGGCCGACGAAGGTGCCGCCGAGGTCGACGGGTACGCCGGCGAGCGTCGTCGTGCTAGATCGGCCACCGACTCGATCCCGGCCCTCGAGTACGACGACGTCGAAGCCGTCCTGCGCGAGCGCCCGTGCCGCCGTCAGACCAGCGAAGCCGGCCCCAATCACCACTACGTCATGATTCACCCCGCCAGTCTTCCGTCTCATCCACCTCTGCTGCGCGCAAACTCACGATTGCGCCCGAAACTTTGTTTCCTTGGCGTAGCGGTCAGTTCGCTGTCGCCCGTGCGGCCACGTCCTGTCCCACGACGTTCTGCCCTACAACGCCGAGCTCGTCGATTTCGTAGACGTGTGCAGCGCCGATGTCGAAGAACATGCCCACCACCCTTACCCGCCCGGCGTTCAAGGCATCGGCCAGGATCGGATGGCGGGTGAGGCGCTCAACCTGCATCGCGACGTTAACGATGGCGAGCTGATCCACCGCATTGAACCCGTAGGCCTCTGCGCTTGCCCGGGCCGGGTGGTGGCTTTCATGGGCGACGAGGCTGTCATGGGCATGACCCAGCCATCGGGTCACGGCGGTGCTGGGTCCATCAGCGCCGGACAACAGCGCCTTCATTGCCCCGCAGCAGGAATGTCCGCATACGACTATCGAACTCACCTGTAGTTGGTTGATCGCGAAACTAAGCGAGGCGTCAACCGATTCGTCGGCGCCGTCGGTAGGCACCAGATTGCCCACGTTGCGGACGGTGAACAGATCGCCGGGACCGCTGGCCGTGATGACATTCGGCAGGATTCGTGAGTCCGCACAGGTAAGGAAGAGAGCATCGGGGTTCTGGGTATCCACCAGTTCCGCGACATGGGGACGCAGGGCGTTGGATCCACGGTTGTTGTACTCGTTGATGCCGTCGATGATCGACGAGCCGGCACTGGTGCTCTTGCCGCTGCGCCATGACCGCCAGGGCACCAAACCGGTAGCGCGGGAATCGAAGTGACGTTGCGGCGGCTTCGCCAACGCGTGGTGCAGCTTGGCGTGCGAGGACTCGACGATCATGACGGTCCCGCCTGTCGCCTCGTGGGCACGCCTCCACTCTGAGATGGCTTCCGAGCAGGCGTGGTCGATGTAGTCGGCGTTGATGGCGAGCGTGGTGTGCGCACCCGCCGGAACGAGGCCCAGCGTCTTGGTCAATCGCGGCAACGACAGGAAGCTGAGCGAGCCGTCGAGCGCGACATGCCACTGCCGCGAACCCTGGGTGCCAAACGGTCGGGCTTCCATGTGGGCGCGCATCACTCGGGCGACCAGGATGCCGATGGCAACCAGCAGGCCGATGCCCACACCTTCCAGCAGATTGAGGAACACCACGCACACGATGGTGATGGTGTACACGGCGAGATCACCGGTGCGCCAAGCGAGCTTCATGTGGGCGAGCTTGACCAACTGGATGCCGATCACCACGAGCAGACCGGCCAGCGCGGCCTTGGGGATGAGCTGGACGAGATTGCTGAACAGCGAGGCGAACAGCAGAACCCACACGCCGTGCATGATGGCTGAGGTACGAGTCCGGGCACCGGCCGCGACGTTGGTAGAGCTACGCACGATCACCCCGGTCACGGGCAGACCGCCCAGGAAGCCGGACGCCATATTCGCGCTGCCCTGACCGATGAGTTCCCGGTTCAGATTGGTCCGTGGCCCGGTGTGCATCTTGTCGACGGCGACGGCCGACAACAGCGACTCGACACTGGCGATCAGTGCGACGGTCAGTACGGCCAGCAGTACACCACTCCAGTCGCCATTGACTGGACCGGTCAGCGTCGGCAAGCTCAGAGCATCGAAGAAGTTGCCCGACAAGCTGATTCGCTCCGCGGGAGAACTGGTTGCCACCGCGAACGTCGTTGCGGCGACGATGGCGACCAACGCCCCCGGGATGAGTCGCACCTTGGCCGGCAGCTTTGGCCACACCACCAGGATCGCTATCACCATGGCGCCGATGACCACGTCGGGTAGATGATGGTCGATGATGCCTTGCGGCAGCGCCTTGAGGTTCTCCCACGCCGAACTCTGCGATGCACCGCCGAGGAGTACGTGAATCTGCTGCAACGCGATCGTCACGCCGATACCCGCCAGCATGGCGTGCACCACAACCGGTGCGATTGCCAGCGCGGCTCGAGAGGTCTTGCTCAACCCGAACAGGATCTGCAGAGCCCCCGCGCCGAGGGTGATCAGGCAGGTCATCTCCCAGCCGAACTTGTTGATGACTTCGGCCACCACCACGGTGAGCCCGGCGGCGGGGCCACTGACCTGCAGTGGCGACCCGCCAATGAACCCGGCCACGATGCCCCCGACGACGGCTGCGATCAGGCCGGCCATCAGGGGTGCGCCCGAGGCGATCGCGATGCCGAGCGACAGTGGTAGCGCGACCAGGAATACCACCAGCGAGGCAGGCACATCGTGTCGCAGACTTTCGTGAAGGCGGGTGTGTTCCTTCTGTAGCTGCTCGTTCATTGCAGAATCACTTTCGAATCAGGGGGTGGATGCGGTTTCTACGTCGGGGTTGCAGACGTCAGTTCCCCATCCGGGGAGCCGTGACGACCTCGGGATCGGCGGGTGTGGGCAAAGTCGCACCGGGTTGGATGGAGTTCTGCAGGGCGCCGAGGCAGTTACCCAGCTCACCGGGGCGGCATCCCTGTGAGCCACCCGACTTGCCCATGCTGTTGCGGTCTTGGACGGTCCAGCAATTTCCTGTCACCGGATCCCACTGGGCACCGCTGCTGCAGTTTGCACTGGCCTCCGGCGCGGTGAATAGCGGTGCTGATAGTGCAAATCCGGTAGTCAGGATTGCGGCCGACAATGTGGATAGCTTGAATTGATTCATGTCTGGAAGCGTGCGTTGTCCGAACCTGTTTGCCCACAACGGAATCGGCCTTCAATCCAATTGCATACGCAATTCAGGCCATTCGCACAGAAATATTTTCGTGACCTGGTTGGCACGCCACTTCGGCGCGGATTGGGTGTTTAGGGAGGTGGCGCCGCATCTTCGAGACGTTTGCTGGCGCATTCGTATGAATTTCGCATGAGTCCGTTCGTATGGATCTCATATGAATGGTCGATTCGGGCTGCGTCAGCTTGGGAGCTCACGGGCGTGTTCGGCACAATAGAGAAATGACGACGAGTTTTGTACCCGTTCGCCCACCCATTCATCGACAGGCGATTCTCGGACAATTGCCCCGCATTACCCGTGCGGATGGGTCTCCGATCAGGGTCTTGCTGGTCGACGACGAGCTGGCTCTGACGGATTTGGTCAAGATGGCGCTGAGCTACGAGGGTTGGGTCGTTGAAGTGGCCCAGAATGGCCGGACCGGGGTTTCCATGCTTAACCATGTGGATCCCGATGTGGTGATTCTCGACATCATGCTGCCGGATATCGACGGTATGGAGATCCTGCAGCGGTTGCGGGAGGCACGGAATCACACCCCGACCCTCTTCTTGACGGCGCGAGATTCCGTCGCTGATCGCGTCACCGGTTTGACCGCAGGCGCCGACGACTACATGACAAAGCCATTCAGCCTTGAAGAACTTGTCGCACGGATTAGAGTGCTGCTGCGTCGGGCCAATCTGTCGGATGCGCCGCTGACCGAAAAGCTGGTGGTCGGCGATCTGACGCTCGACAATTCCACCCGGCTCGCGACCCGTGCCGGTGTAGAAATCGCTTTGACTACAACGGAGTTCGATCTACTCCGCTACTTCATGGAGAATCCGGAGCGGGCCATACCGAGAGCGGAAGTCCTCGATAAGGTTTGGAACTACGGATTCGGCGGACGGTCAAGCATCGTCGACCTCTATGTTTCCTACTTGCGTAAGAAGCTGGATCATCAACGTTCACCGGTGATTCACACCGTGCGAGGAGTGGGCTATTCGCTTCGATCAGCGACGTGATCGAAAGGGTGTTGTCCAGACCGCGCAGCCTTCGGTTGCGCTTGGTTATCGGCGTTTCGGTGGTGGTCGGTGTCGTCATGGTGGCCATGGGTGGGCTTTTCGTCCATAGCCTGCGCACCTATGTCATTGAGCTGAGTGATGACCGACTGGCCAGTTCGCTTGTCGCGTTTTCACATTCGTTCAACAAGATCACCTTCGATGAGCCGCACCCGCGGGTTTTGGGTGCGAACGGTCCGGAAGCGCTAAAAGCGTTCACTGGGCAGTCGACTGGAACGCTCATTGCGGTGCTGCACGACGGAAAGTTGGCTGGCTCTGCCGTTTTCGGCGACGACGAACCAGCATCGGCGAGCCGCGACACGATTCGCGAACTGGAGGCGCTGAATTGGTCGAACACCAAACCGTTCACCGCGGAGCTACCCGATCTTGGGCAATACCGGCTCCAGGGGTATCAGATCGACTCCAAAGATGTTTTGATATCTGGTGTTTCGTTGAAGAGCGCCAACGAGGCCGTCGCCCGCAAGAGCGTTCGCACCGCAGCCCTGGTGGTGTTGGCGCTGCTGTTAACCTGGGCGGGAACGCTGTTCGCTATCCGGTATGCATTGCGTCCGTTGCGGCAAGTTGTCGCTGTCGCCGCGGAGGTTGCGAAACTGCCACTGGCGGATCCGGGCCATCGGATCACCTCGCGTGTCCCAGCCGACTTAACTGATCCGGGCACCGAGATCGGGATCGTCGGGCATACCTTGAATCGGCTTCTGCTGAATGTGGATTCGGCGTTGGTGGAACGCACCGAATCCGACCGCCGTATTCGCGGCATGCTCACCGACGCGAGCCACGAATTGCGAACCCCGTTGGCGGCGATCTTGGGTTATGCCGAACTCACCAGACAGGACAGTGCCAAGCTGCCCGCCACCACCGAATATGCTCTGGACCGGATCGAGGCCGAGTCGCGTCGCATGAGTGCACTCGTCAACGACCTGCTGTTGCTATCCAGACTCGATGAGCGGTACGACCTGTTAACCGACCAGGTCGATCTTTGTGAGGTGCTGATCAACGCGATCAACGACATCTCCGTGTCCGCACCCGAACACCACTGGACCTGGGCGCTGCCTGACGATCCGGTAGTCATCGCGGGGGACCTCGACCGATTGCATCAGCTGGTGACCAATCTTCTCGCGAACGCGGCCACCCACACGCCGATGGGTACGACGGTGACCACGACGTTGCGCCCTACCCCCAGTGTTGTTCAGTTGGTGATATCTGACGACGGGCCGGGGATTCCCCGCGATCTGCTGCCGAGGCTCTTCGACCGATTCGTGCGGGCTGACAGTTCCCGATCCCGGCTGCACGGCAATAGCGGGTTGGGGCTGGCGATCGTCCACTCCATTGCCGAGGTACACGGCGGTTCGGTATCGGTCGACTCTGATGGGGCCGGCACCACCTTCACGGTTTCACTGCCGGTTTAGCCGGAGTGACTTACGTGCGGGTGTTTGCCCCTCCACGCACAGCATGCCGCGCTGAATCTAGACTGGGACGCAGTGAAGATCCTGACCGCCTTGTTCGGGCCCACTGATGCGATTGACCGAGCGCGCGCGCTGCGTGATGCCGGAGCCGGCGGAGTTTTCACCTTCGAGGGACCTCATGACGTCTTCGCCCCGCTGACCTTGGCCTCCACCGTCGGCGGTCTGGATTTGATGACTAATGTGGCAATCGGATTCCCGCGCAATCCGATTCAACTGGCGCATCAGGCGTACGACCATCAGGTGTTGGCTAAGGGCCGGTTCATCCTAGGCTTGGGAACCCAGGTGCGCGCGCAGATCGAGAAGCGCTACGGCACTGCATTCGACCGACCGGTACCGCGGATGGTGGAACTGATCCGTGCGGTGCGGGCGGTGCTCACGGCCTGGGAAACCGGTGAGCGACTGGATTTTCGCGGCGATTTCTATCACCACACCCTGATGACGCCGACCTTCAATCCAGGACCCAACCCGTACGGGCCGCCGCCGATCTATCTCGGCGCGCTTGGGCCTAGGTTGACGCGCGCTGCCGCCGAGGTTGCAGACGGACTGCTGGTCATGCCGTTCGGATCGACGAAGTTCCTTCGCGAGGTGACCATGGCTGCGGTACGCGACGGACTCGCCGCCGCGGGTCGTAGTGAGTCGGACTTCGCCGTCGTCCCGGAGGTAATCGTGTCCGCCGGCGACAACCACGAGGCAACGCGACGGTTGTTGGCGTTCTACGGATCCACACCGGCATACCGCCCGGTGCTGGACGCCCATGGCTGGGGCGAGCTGCAGCCCGAGCTCAATTCACGGTCAAAGCAAGGTAATTGGCAGGAGATGGGCGGTCTGATCGATGACGAGATCCTGCACACCATCGCTGCGTGCGGGACGCCCGCGCAGATAGCCGCTCACATCCGCGAGCGCGTCGACGGCATCGCTGACACCGTATGCCTGTACCAGCCGGGGCCGATTTCGACGGACGCGCTGGCCGCCATCGTCGCGGAGTTGGGTCACTGACACCAGCGTCGAGATCGACGTTCCGGCGCATTTCACTCGCACTTTTGCGCCCATTTGTTGGTTTGGGCGCAAAGACGGGTGGGTTTGGGCGCTACGGGGCGACGGTGAGCCAGTCCGCGAAACCCGAGGGGTCGTGACGGCCTAGTGCGCCGTGCTCGAACAGGCCCCACCCCTCAACCGACCCGGAACTGTCGTGGCACACCGCCCGGCCGACGTGGTCGATGACGCCGAACGCAGACCGGCCGATGATCGCCGGGTCGCTCATGTCGTAGGTACGACGTTCGGTGAACCCCTCGCCCTTCCATGTACCGTGCAGCCAGTCGGAGTCGCCGCCGTAGCCGCCACCGACATGGATCGGTACGGGCAGTTTGGATTCCACATCAAACCGGACGGGATCGCCCGCCGCATCGGTGGCCTCAATTGTTGCCCCGGTGGGGATGCGGGTCCCAGACGTGTAGTGAATCTTCACTCGCGGCCAGCCCAGCTGCTCGACGCGACCGTCCCGCCAGATCCGGGTGCAGTCGTTGAGCGATCTGAACCCATCGGGCTCCTCTTGGATGATCAGCACGATCGCGAAGTCGTCGAACGCGATCGGCACGTATAGCCACCACATGCCTTCGAACGGCGGATCAGCCGGCCGTCCAGCCGGCTCGGCCTCGCCGACGGGGCGGATACCCCACGAGCGGTCTCGGCTGCCGATCCAAGTTGCTGGGTCGACGACTATCTCGTCGCCGTCGATCACGATACGACCGCTCCACGAACCCAATTGAGCGAAGCGCTGCGCATTCAAGGTCACTCGGTGGCCCGCCCGCAAGATGTGCGGCTGCTCCTGGACGACAGGGAACAAGCCCTGCCAGGTCAGGTCGACTGATACGCCCTCGGTCTCATCCATGACGATGCGGACGCTCTGCAGTGGGTCGATGACGTCGAGGCGATAGCCGTTGACGTGCTGGTGCAACCGATCCTGGTCAATAGCGTCGGACAGGTGTATAGCGGTCTGTCGAACGCCTTGGCGTACCAGCACAAAGGCATCCTTGACCCCCAGGTTCGGGTAGTACCCGATCCCGCTGATCAGAAAAATGTCGCCGGTTCGGTCGTGGCAGTTGAAGTAGGACCGATCGTAGAAATTGCGGTCTGACGAGCCGGGCCAGGCGATCGGTTGCGGCAGTTGATGAACGGGGTATTCGTCGAGTGGTCCGAGCATCACACGGTCTCCTCAAGTAGGCGCCGCAACAGGGGAGCGTGATAGAACATCGCCTCGACATCGTCGGGTTTCTCTATTTCACCGAAGTGCACCCGGCGTGCCCCGGTGCGCATAAAGACACAGCACCAGATCACCCCGGAGTAGATGTAGAACCACTTCAGATCGCCAAGCTCGATTCCGGTCAGCGACTGATAGGTGGCGCGCACATCCTCCTCGCGCAACACATCCGGCAGTCCAGCCAAACCGGCCAGGCCGGCGATCTCCTGAAATACCAAGTGCGCGAATATGATCCACGCAACATCGAGCTCTCGTGGCCCCACTGTCGCCATCTCCCAGTCCAGGACGGCGATGGGCCGGAAGTCTCGGTAGAGCACGTTGCCGATCCGGGAGTCGCCCCACGCCAGAACTGGTTCAGTTGCCGCGACGTCGTTGGGAAAGTTGGATTCCAGCCAGGCGAGTGCCCGTTCAACCAGTGGTGAGCGTCCGACGTCGGGAACTGCGAATTGGTACCAGTCTTTCAGCCATTCGAAGTGACGCCGTAACGGAGTGTCACCCGGTGGATCGATCTCGGTCAAGAAGCCGAATGTCTTGGTCGCGTCTGGAATCGAGTGCAACTTCGCCAGCACTTCGACGGTCGAGTCCTGGAGTTCGCGTTGTCGCTCCGTGGGCGCATCGGCGAACCAGTTGCCGCCGAATGTGTACGGCATCACGTCCGGCGGAACAACTCCGTCGACGTGATCCATCAAGAAGAACGGCGCGCCAAGGACCTCGCCAGTGGTGTCCATCCACCGCAACGGAGGAACCGGCACGTCGGTCAGTTCGGAAACCAGTCGGATCACGTCGTACTGGTGATCCAGACGGTAACTGGGGAAGACCGGCACGTCTTCGGCCGTAGGCGCTACCCGGGCCACCCAGCGCTGCTCGATGGGTGCGCCGTCCACTTTCCAACGACCAGTCAAGATGATTGTCTCCGAGGACATTCCGGTGGCATCGATGCCGCTCTCGACGGTCACCTCGGGTTTGACCTTGCCGGGCATCACGGTGGACAGCCATTGTGACAGCGTCGCGGGGATGGCGCTGACATCACGGCCAGAGCGTTGTATGCGGCCGATATCGGTGTCGATGTGCGGCTTGTCCGGCACGGATTTGTTTGACACTGAAGGCCTCCCTGATGTTTCTGCGGTCAGGTCAAGAACCTGGCCGCCTCATTGGCGAGATCGAGTATGGGCTGCGGCAGTGCCCCGAGCGCGAACGTGATGACGGCCGTCAGGACGATAGTGGCGACGGTCAGCGATCCGGGTGTCACCACCTCCGGCGCGTCTTCGGGTGGATCGGTGAAGAACATCAACACGATGACGCGTACATAGAAGTAAGCGGCCACAGCGCTGGCAAGGACACCGACCATCACCAGCGGGATCGCGCCACCTTGGCCGGCCGCCTTGAATACCGCAAACTTGCTGACGAAGCCGCTGGTGAGCGGGATCCCTGCGAACGCGAGCAAGAACAGCGAGAACACCACGCCGACAAGCGGATACCGGCGGCCGAGGCCGGCCCACCGCACCATGTCGGGTTCTTCTGCGCCGTTCTTATCCCGGACAACGCTCAAGACAGCGAACGCACCGAGGGTGCTGAATCCGTAGGCGAACAGGTAGAAGAGCGTTCCGGACAACCCGGCGTGGCCTCCGGCGATCACACCGGTGAGGATGAATCCGGCATGCGCCACAGCGGAATACGCCAGCATCCGCTTGACGTCGCTCTGGGTGATGGCGGTGATGGTGCCAACGACCATCGTCAAGATCGCGATGGCCCACAGCATCGGACGCCAGTCGAGGTGAAGGCCGGGAACGGCGACGTAGAAGATGCGCAGCATCGCGCCGAACGCGGCCACCTTGGTGGCGGCCGCCATGAACGCCGTGATCGGTGTGGGAGCGCCCTGGTAGACGTCCGGGATCCACGAGTGGAACGGAACCGCTCCGACTTTGAACAACAGGCCCACCGCCACCAGTCCGGTGCCGATTAGTGCCAGTTTGGTGTTGGCCGAGTGCGCCTCGATCGCCGCCGCAATGCCGGTGAGGCGCAGGGTGCTGGTGGCCCCGTACAGCAGTGCTACGCCGTACAGGAAGAACGCCGATGAGAATGCCCCGAGCAGGAAGTACTTCAGCGCAGATTCCTGCGACAGAAGTCGACGCCGCCGGGCCAGTCCGCACATCAGGTACAGCGGCAACGAGAACACCTCAAGGGCAACGAACATCGTCAACAGATCGCCCGCCGCCGGGAACAGCATCATGCCGCCGATGGCGAACATGGTCAGCGGGAACACCTCAGTCTGAACCAGTCCGACTTTGACTGCGATCTTCTCGGCCACGGTGCCCGGCACAGCGGAAGCCTGTGGAGTAAAGGCATCCAATCCGGTTGTCTGGTCATCGGATTCGGCAGGAACGCGGCGGTCGGCGATCAACAGCACGCCGAGCACGCCGATCAGCAGAATGGTGCCCTGCAGGAACAAAGCTGGTGCGTCAACGGCGACCGCGCCAGACACGGCGAAGTGCCCGATTGAGCCCCGTAAGTCGAGGGACACGATGACCACAGCCACAAATGCGGCGGCTAAGCCGCCCAGGCTGAGCACTAGCTGGCTGATGTAGCGGCTCTTGCGTGGCAAGAACGCCTCTAAGATGACGCCGGCCACTGCGACGCCGAAGATGATCAACATCGGGGACAGCTGGCTGTATTCGATGCTGGGCGGGTTCATCGGCGTGTCCCCTTCTCGATCATCGGGGCGGGGTCACTCTGGCCGATCGACGTCAACGTGTGGCTGACGGCCGGATTGATCACGTCGAGGGCAGGTTTCGGGTACACGCCGAGTGCGATCAACACCGCGATCAGCGGTACCACCACCAGCAATTCCCGTGCCTTCAGGTCCGGCAACTCCTCGTTGCCTTCGGTGACCGGCCCAGTCATCATCCGCTGATACATCCACAACACGTAGATCGCGGAGAGCACCAGCGCGATGGCGGCAATCACCGCGAACGTGGGGTAGCGGGTGTAGGTGCCAATCAGGACTAGGAACTCACTGATAAACGGCGCCAGCCCGGGTAATGACAACGTCGCCAGTCCGGCAATCAGGAAGGTGCCGGCCAAGACTGGAGCCACCTTCTGGACGCCACCGTAGGCCGCGATGGCGCGGGTACCGCGTCGGCTGACCAGGAATCCGGCGATCAAGAACAACGCTGCCGTGGAAATCCCGTGGTTGACCATGTAGAGCGTCGAGCCGGATTGGCCCTGGCTGGTCATCACGAAGATGCCCAGAATGATGAATCCGAAGTGGCTGATCGAGGTGTAGGCGATCAGCCGCATC
This sequence comes from Mycobacterium sp., assembly GCA_965279745.1. Classification (GTDB taxonomy): domain Bacteria; phylum Actinomycetota; class Actinomycetes; order Mycobacteriales; family Mycobacteriaceae; genus Mycobacterium. The sequence goes on along the minus strand of OZ257262.1, from coordinate 2,018,336 downwards.
ACGTCGGTTTGCCCGATCGCCAGGATCGCGCCGTACACGATTCCGATGACGGCCAGCGCGATGATCACCGGCCGGAAATAGGTTGAGGCGTCGGGGAACAGCGGCAGGCAGTAGCGCAGCATCCCGAATGTGCCGACCTTGTCCATGATCGCCATCATCAGCACCGCCGACGCCGGGGTGGCCTCCGCTGCGGCGCCGGGCAGCCAACGGTGGAATGGCCACAGTGGCGCCTTCACCGCGAATGCGAACATGAACCCGAGGAACAACAGGTTGCCGACCCCGGGTTGCAACACGAACCGTCCGGTGGAGATCGCGTCGCTGATCTCCCGGAAGTCGAAGGTCCCTGAGGCGAATGCCTTGCTGTTGGCCGTCACCACGTAGAGCCCGATGATCGCGGCCAGCATGACGAGGCCGCCGAACAGGTTGTACAGCAGGAATTTCACTGCTGCTTTCGGAGCCCCGGGGCCCCCAAATCCACCGATCAGGAAGTACATCGGGATCAGCATGGCTTCGAAAAACACGTAGAACAGCAGGATATCGAGGGAGGCCAGCGACATCAGCACCATGCCCTCGATCGCCAGCGTGAGTGCGATGTAGCTGTGCGGCCCACGGCCCGCCAAGCCTGGACGATCGTCGGCGTCATTCCACCCGGCGATCATCAGCAGCGGAACAAGAACCGCTGTCATCACCACCAATGCGAGCGCGATGCCGTCCAGGCCGAGGATGTATCCGGTACCGAAAGACGGTATCCACGGGTGGTTTTCGACGAACTGGTACTGCCCACCAGCCGGGTTGAAACGACCCGCCAGCGACAGCGACATGACCAGTACCACAAGCGAAACCACCAGGCCTGCGTACTTCGCCAGGTGCCGCTGCGAGGCGGGTAATACGACGATGATTGCCGCGCCGACGATCGGCACCGCCCACAACGCCGTCAGCCACGGGAAGGCCGTCATCGCGCTCACCTCCACATCGCCGTGATCAGGACAGCGGCGACGACCAGCGCAGTACCGGCGAGCATCGATAACGCATAGGAGCGGGCGAACCCGGTCTGCAGGCCGCGCAACCCGGTGGAGACCTTGCCGACCAGATGTGCCATCCCGGTCACCGAGCCGTCGATTACCTTGTCGTCCATCACGACCAGTGCCTTGGTGAGCACCTGTCCGGGACCCATCACCGCGGCTTCATTGAACGCGTCGCCGTAGAGGTCGCTGCGGGCTGCGGCAGTCAACAACGACACGTCCTGTGGCGCGGTCTCCGGAACGTCGTGCGTCGCGTACTGGCGGTAGGCGATGGTGACGCCGATCGCGACCACACCCAGCGCGGCGATGGTCAGCAGCCAGGCCGGAATCACGTGGTGTGCTTCATGACTGCCGACAACTGGTTCCAGCCAGCGGTGCAGCGAGCTGCCCATGGTGAACAGCAGGCCGGCCCCGACGGAACCAAAGGCCAGCACGATCATCGGCCAGGTCATCACCGAGGGCGATTCGTGTGGGTGCGATTCCGGTGCCCAGCGTGCCTTGCCGAAGAAGGTCAGCAGCATCACACGGGTCATGTAAAAGGCCGTGATTCCGGCCCCGAGCAGCGCGGCACAGCCCAACACCGCACCGCGGATACCGCCGCTGTTGAAGGCAGCTTCGATGATCGCGTCCTTGGAGAAGAATCCGGCGAACGGCGGAACACCGATGATCGCCAGATACCCCAGTCCGAATGTCGCGTAGGTGATCGGCAGCACCGTGCGCAGTGCGCCGTAGCGACGCATGTCGGTCTCGTCGTTCATCGCGTGCATGACCGACCCGGCGCCGAGGAACAGCCCGGCCTTGAAGAACCCGTGGGCCAGCAGGTGCATGATCGCCACCGCATAGCCGGCCGGACCGAGACCGGCCGCCAGCACCATGTAGCCGATCTGGCTCATGGTGGAGGCCGCGAGGGCTTTTTTGATGTCATCCTTGGCGCAGCCGATGATCGCGCCGAACAACAACGTCACTGCGCCGACGATCACGACGGCGGTCTGGGCGGTCGGAGCCAGGTTGAAGACCGGCCCGGATCGAACGATCAGGTACACGCCGGCGGTCACCATGGTGGCGGCGTGGATCAGCGCGCTGACTGGGGTGGGGCCTTCCATCGCGTCACCCAGCCAGGCTTGCAGGGGTACCTGGGCGCTTTTGCCGCAGGCCGCGAGTAGCAGCATCAAACCGACTGCGTTCAGTGCGCCGTGGCTCATCGCGGGCGCCGCGGCGAACACGTTGTTGAACGTCACCGAACCGACTGTCGAGAACAGAATCATCAGGGCGACAGCAAGTCCGATGTCGCCGACCCGGTTGACGACGAACGCCTTCTTCGCCGCGGCGGCGGCGCTGGGTTTGTACGACCAAAATCCGATCAACAGGTAGGACGCCAAACCGACGCCCTCCCAGCCGACGTATAGCCCGAGGTAGTTGTCGGCCAGGACCAACAGCAGCATCGCCGAGACGAACAGGTTGAGGTAGGCGAAGAATCTCCTGCGCTCCGGGTCGTGTGACATGTAGCCGACCGAGTAAATGTGGATCAGCGATCCGACTCCGGTGATCAGTAGCAGGAAACACACGGACAACGCGTCGAGTTGCAGGCCGAAATTCACCCGCAACACCCCGACCGGAACCCAGGAGAACAACACCTCGTGGACCAGTCGGTAGTGCTCTGACTTGCCCAACAGATGGACGAAGAGAACCACGCCGCACACGAATGAGCCCAGCACCGTGGCGCAGCCCAGCAGATGCCCCCACGCGTTGGTAGCGCGCCCGCCCAACAGCAGGATCACCGCCCCGGTCAGAGGCAGCGCGATGGTCAACCACAGCAGTGTCGTCATGAGCGTCTCAATGCCGCAGCAGGTGAGCGTCGTCGACGTTGGCGCTGCGTCGAGTCCGGTAGATGGTCATGATGATCGCCAGTCCGACCACCACTTCGCAGGCGGCGACCACCATGGTGAAGAACGCGACGACCTGGCCGTCGAGGTCGCCGTGCACCCGCGAGAACGTGACGAACGCCAGGTTGCAGGCGTTGAGCATCAACTCGACGCACATGAACATCACGATGGCGTTGCGCCGCAACAGCACCCCAGCGGCACCGATGGTGAACAGCAGCGCCGACAGGTACAGGTAGTTGTTGGGGTTCATCGCGAGGTCCTTGGATGAAGAATCTCCGACACTGAGGACTCCTCGTCAGAGCCGTCCGGGAGCCGTGCCATCGTGTTGACGGCGTTATGGCGGGCGAAGACCCCGGGGTTGGGGAGCGGAGTCGCACGGCCACCCGGGCGGAAGCGTTCCGCGGCCATTTCCCGTTGGGTCTTGCGGCGCTCGAAACGCTCCCGGTGTGTCAGCACCATCGCTCCCATAGCCGCGGTGATCAGCAGTGCGCTGGTCAATTCGAACGCCCACAGATCGCGGGTGAAGATCAGCATCGCCAATCCCTGGACGTTACCGCCGGCGTTCGCCTGGGCGAGGCCGACGACCCCGGTTGTCGCCGCGCTGCCGATTCCGGCGATCAGCAAGATGCCGAACCCGAGTCCAGCGGCGATGGCCGCAACCCGTTGGCCCCGAATGGTTTCCACCAGAGACTCCGACGAATCCACGCCGATGAGCATGAGTACGAACAGGAAGAGCATCATCACTGCGCCGGTGTAGACCACGACCTGCACCACGCCCAAGAACAGCGCATCCTGCGTGACGTACAAGACGGCCAAGGCGATCATGGTGGACGCCAGAAACACTGCCGAATACACCGCTTTGGGTGCTGCGACTACACCGATGGCGCCAGCGACGGCGATCAGCGCAAGGAGCCAGAACGCGACGGCTTCGGCGGTCACGGCATGACCTCCCCAATGACGTTGGCCCTGATCACGTTGCCCCCGACCGCGTTGCCCCCGACCGCGTTGCCCCCGACCGCGTTGCCCAAGTAGTAGTCGTCGTCGGTGGTGCCCGGCTCCATGGCATGCGGCGGCGCCGTCATCCCAGGCTGCAGCGGGGCCAGCAGTTTGTCCTTGCCGTAGATCAGGTCGCTGCGGTTGTCGTCGGCCATCTCGTAGACATTGGTCATAGTCAGTGCGCGGGTCGGGCAGGCCTCGATGCACAACCCGCAGCCGATACAGCGCAGGTAGTTGATCTGATAGACCCGCCCGTAGCGTTCGCCCGGCGAAAAGCGCTCGGCCTCAGTGTTGTCCGCGCCTTCGACGTAGATGGCATCGGCTGGGCAGGCCCATGCACACAGCTCGCAGCCGATGCACTTCTCCAACCCATCGGGGTAGCGATTGAGTTGATGACGGCCGTGATACCGGGGTGCGACCGGACCGGGCTTCTCGGGGTACTGCTCGGTGATCGGCTTCTTGAACATCGTCGAGAAGGTGACGCCGAAGCCCGCTATCGCGTCGAGGAATTTAGGCATCTGTCTTCTCCCTGGGTGCCGAGGGACGAGAAGGAATTGCCGGGATGGGGAACGACCCAACGTCCAGGTGTGACGGCGGCCGCACCGCATTGTTGCGAATTGCATTGCGGCGCTTGCGCGCATTCCGCAACTTGTTGGCACCGATGAGCGCGAGCAGCAGAATTGCGGCCGCGATCAATCCGGGAACGACGCCGTCCAGGTGCAGGGTGCGCAGCACGGCGACGGTCATGATCCAGAGCAACGACACCGGGATGAGAACCTTCCAGCCCAGCGCCATGAATTGGTCGTAGCGCATGCGGGGGAGGGTGGCGCGCAGCCACATGAAGATGAACAGGAACGTCCACACCTTGGCCACGAACCAGATCAGTGGCCACCACCCGGTGTTGGCCGTTTCCCACAGGCTGATCGGCCACGGTGCGCGCCAGCCTCCCCAGAACAACGTGGTGGCCAGCGCCGAGACAGTGGTCATGTTGACGTACTCGGCCAGCATGAACATCGCGAACTTCAGCGACGAGTACTCGGTGTGGAACCCGCCGACCAGTTCACCTTCAGCCTCGGGGAGATCGAACGGGGCGCGGTTGGTTTCCCCGACCATGGCCGTCAGATACACCGCGAACGAAGGCAGCAGCAGGAAGACGTACCAGGTGTGAGTTTGGGCGGCGACGATCCCAGACGTCGACATCGTGCCTGAGTAAAGGAACACCGCCGCAAAGGAAAGTGCCATCGCGATTTCGTAGGAGATCACCTGGGCGCTCGATCGCAACCCGCCCAGCAATGGGTAGGTCGAACCCGACGACCAACCCGCCAAAACAATTCCGTACACGCCGATCGACGTGACGGCCAGCACGTACAGCACCGCGACCGACAGATCCGTCAATTGCAATGGCGTCTGGTGGCCGAACACCGACACCACCGGACCCAGTGGGATCACAGCGAAGGCCAAGATCGCCGGGACCACCGAGATGATCGGCGCCAGAAGGTATAGCGGCTTGTCCACCCCGGTTGGGATCATGCCCTCCTTGAGGGCCAGCTTGATCCCGTCCACCAACGACTGCAGCAAGCCGAACGGGCCAACCCGGTTGGGTCCGAAGCGCATTTGCATGCGACCCAACAACTTGCGTTCCACCAGAATCGCGACCAACACCGTCAGCAGTAGGAACACAAAGATGCCAACGGCCTTGATGCAGATCAACCACAGCGGATCGTGGCCGAATATCGTCGGATCCGGGTACTTCATCGTGCGGCCTCCCGCTTGATGTGCACCACCGCACCGATGGTCACCCCGAGCCTGTCATGCACGGCGCTGCCCGGACTGTTCAGCGCCAGCCACACCACGTCGTCGGCCATCTCGGTGATCCTCAACGGCAGGCTGATCGCCCCGTCGTCCGTCGACACGGTCACCACATCGCCGTCGGCCGCGCTGATCTTGGCCGCGGTGGCAGCCGAGAGCCGGACAACAGTGGGCCGGGCGGTGCCGGCCAGATACGGCTCGCCGTCTTGTAACCGGCCGTCGTCGAGCAACGCCCGCCAACCGGCGAGCACCGCCTGATCGGATTGCAGTGTGGGTGGGGAAGTGGGCGGAAAGGCCGGCACCGCGGCGCGGTCGCCTTCCCAGAATCCGAGTTCGACGATCTCGGCGCGGGCTCCGTCGGAGGTCCGGAACCCGAGGTCGATGCCGAGTTCGTCGGCCAGGATCTGAAGCACCCGAAGGTCGGGGGCGGCGTTGCTGGACAGCGCCGGCTCGAAGGGGCGAACGCGACCCTCCCAGTTAACGAATGAACCTGCCTTCTCAACGACGGGTGCCACCGGGAATATGACGTCGGCCAGTTCGGTGATCGAGGACTCTCGCAGTTCGAGACTGATGACGAACCCCGCGGCCCGGATCGCTTCCAGCGCAGCCTCCGGGTCGGGCAGGTCAGCGGGCTCGACGCCGCCAATGAGCAGCGTGGTGAGTTCACCTCCGCCGGCCGCGGCCAGGATCCCGGTGGTGTCGTAACCGGGACCTTCCGGTAGCTGATCGACATGCCAGGCAGTCATCACCTGTTGGCGTGCAACGGCATCGGCGCTCGGGCGCCCTCCGGGAAGCAGTGTCGGCAAGCAGCCGGCATCTACCGCACCGCGTTCTCCGGCGCGGCGGGGGATCCAGGCCAATCGGGCACCGGTGCTCGTGGCCAGCCGTGCGGCAGCCGAGAGCGCACCGCGACTGGTGGCCAACCGTTCGCCGACCAGGATTATCGCGCCGGGCTGCGCGAGCAGTGACTCAGCGGCCAAACTGTCCAACGCGACGGCTTCCTGTCCAGGTGCGGCGCTGACGAGTTGGGCACCAAGCTTGGTCGAGCCCCTGGACGCCAGTGGCGCCACCGTGATGACGCGCAGGCCGTGGGTCCGCACTGCCTTCCGCAGTCGCAGGAAGACGATGGGCGACTCGTCCTCGGGTTCGAATCCCGCCAGCACGACCACTGGCGCTGCCTGCAGGTCGGCGTAGGTCACGGTCATCGGTTGACCCGCCACGTGTGCCGCGAGGAACTGGGCTTCTTCAGTCGAGTGCGGGCGCGACCGGAAGTCAATATCGTTGCTGTTCAGGACTATTCGCGCGAACTTGGCGTACGCGTAAGCGTCTTCGTAGCTGACCCGGCCACCGACCAAAACGCCGGCCCGCCCAGTGCGAAGTCCGTTCGCCGCGACTTCGATGGCCTCCGACCACGAAGCCGGGCGCAACTGCTCACCGTCGCGTATCAGTGGCGTGGTGATGCGATCACCGACGGTCGTGTATTTGAAGGCCCACCGGCCCTTGTCACAGTTCCACTCTTCGTTGACCGCTGGGTCGTCGCCGGCCAGCCTGCGGAGGACTACACCGCGCCGGTGATCGGTGCGCTGCGCGCACCCGGACGCGCAGTGTTCGCACACGCTGGGGCTGGACACCAGGTCGAACGGGCGGGCCCGGAATCGGTATGCCGCCCCGGTGAGAGCCCCGACCGGGCAGATCTGCACGGTGTTGCCGCTGAAGTAGGAGTCGAACGGCTCGCCCGCCGCGATCCCTACTTGCTGCAGCGCGCCGCGCTCCAGGAGTTCGATGAAGGGATCGCCGGCGATCTGGTTGGAGAACCTGGTGCACCGCGCACACAACACACAGCGCTCACGGTCCAGCAGAACCTGTGACGACAGATTGATCGGCTTGGGAAAGGTGCGCTTGATGTCGGCGAACCGTGTCTCGACACGGCCGTTGGACATTGCCTGGTTCTGCAACGGGCATTCGCCACCCTTGTCGCAGACCGGACAGTCCAGTGGGTGGTTGATCAGCAGCAGTTCCATGACGCCGTGCTGTGCCTTGTCGGCGGCCTCGGAGGTGACTTGGGTGCGCACCACCATGCCTTCGGACACCGTTGTGGTGCAGCTGGCCATCGGTTTGCGCTGGCCCTCGACTTCGACCAGGCATTGCCGGCACGCGCCCACAGGTTCCAACAGCGGGTGGTCACAGAACCGGGGCACCTGCACGCCCAGAGCTTCGGCTGCGCGAATCACCAAGGTGCCCTTGGGTACTGCGACCTCGACATCGTCGATGGTGATGTTAACCAATTCCTCGCGAGCAGACGTGGGGGGAACTTGCGTCATGCGCCGACCCCCTCGGGTGCGACCAGCATTGAGGCGTAAGGGTCGAACGGGCAGCTGATGCCGAGGTGTGCCTCGTACTCGTCGCGGAAGTACTTGATGGACGAGATGACCGGCGAGGCCGCGCCATCACCCAACGCGCAGAACGACTTCCCGAAGATCGTGTCGGATATGTCCAGCAATTTGCCAATGTCCTCTTCGGTGCCGCGGCCGTTCTCCAACCGCTCGTAGATCTGCGAGAGCCAATAGGTGCCCTCCCGGCACGGGGTGCATTTACCGCATGACTCGTGGGCGTAGAACTCCGTCCAGCGCCGCACAGCACGCACTACGCAGGTGGTCTCGTCGAATATCTGCAACGCCTTGGTCCCCAGCATGGAACCCACCGAGGCCATACCTTCGTAATCCAGTGGCACGTCAAGGTGTTCGGCGGTCAGCAGCGGCGTCGACGAACCGCCCGGCGTCCAGAACTTCAGCTCGTGGCCAGCGCGGACACCACCTGCGTACTCCAGTAGCTCACGCAGCGTGATGCCCAGCGGCGCTTCGTACTGGCCGGGCCGAGTCACGTGTCCAGACAGCGAATACAACGTGAAGCCGGGTGATTTCTCCGTGCCCATGGACTTGAACCAGTCGACACCATTGACCAGGATCGGCGGCACGCTCGCGATGGACTCCACGTTGTTGACCACCGTCGGGCAGGCATACAGACCTGCCACCGCAGGGAAAGGTGGGCGCAGTCGCGGCTGGCCACGGCGTCCCTCCAGCGAGTCCAGCAGCGCTGTCTCCTCACCGCAGATGTAGGCCCCGGCCCCAGCGTGCACGATCAGATCGACGTCGAAACCCGAACCCAGAACGTTCGTTCCGAGATAACCCGCCTCGTACGCCTCGGCGACCGCTGCCTGCAGGCGGCGTAGAACCGGAACCACCTCACCGCGAACATAGATGAACGCATGCCGGGCCCGGATCGCGTAGGCGGCGATGATTGCGCCTTCGATCAGGAAATGCGGTGTGGTCAACATCAGTGGAATGTCTTTGCAGGTGCCGGGTTCCGACTCGTCGGCGTTGATCACCAGGTACTTCGGCTTGGCGCCGGCACCAGAGGCGTCTTGCGGAATGAACGACCACTTCGTCCCGGTCGGGAACCCGGCACCGCCGCGACCTCGCAGACCCGAGTCTTTCACTGTCGCAATGACGTTATCCGGCGTCATGGTCAGCGCTTTGCGTAACGCCTGGTACCCGTCGTGTCGTAAATAGGTCTCCAGCGTCCAGGGTTTCGGCTCATTCCAGAAGCGGCTGAGAACGGGCGTGAGAGATGTCATTGCTCTCCCGAATCCGTTGCGGCATTCAGGCCCGCGAGTGTCGCTGCCCCGGGCAGGGTGTCGTCGCTATTGCCGCACTCGTCCGGTAGTCCAGCCAAGGTGCGTGCGGTGTGCCGAAACGTGCACAGCGGCGCACCCCGGGTGGGAGTAACCGGCTGGCCATCGCGTAACGCGGCAACGAGTTCTTCTGCACTGGTTGGTGTTTGGTTGTCGAAGAATTCCCAGTTGACCATCACGACGGGGGCGTAGTCGCACGCGGCGTTGCACTCGATGTGCTCGAGCGTGATCCGTCCGTCGGCCGTGGTTTCGCCGTGATGGATACCGAGCGTGTTCTCCAACTTTTCCAGGATTGCGTCGCCACCCATTACCGCGCACAGCGTGTTGGTGCAGACGCCGACCAGGTAATCGCCCGTCTCAGTGCGCCGGTACATCGAGTAGAAGGTGGCCACCGCCGTCACTTCGGCGTCGCTCAGATTCAGTTGCGTTGCGCAGAAGTTGATTCCGGCCGACGTCAGGTAGCCATCGTGGGATTGAACCAAATGCAGCAGCGGCAACAAAGAGGATCGTGGCTCCGGGTAGCGGGCGATGATTCCTGCAGCATCAGCGCTCAAACGCTCAAGTACGTCAGCCCCGTAACGGGCCGAACCGCTGATCGGCGGCCCGGGCTCGTCGGGGCGGGGCCCGAGGACGAGATCAACGCTCATCGGGCACCCCCGCATTTGACCTCTTCGCTGCGCTCATCGGTCTTCACCCTGATTTGACCTCTTCGCTGCGCTCATCGGTCGACCCCACCCATTACCGGATCAATCGACGCCACCGCCGAAATCACGTCAGCGACCATGCCGCCCTCGCACATAGCAGCCACCGCCTGGAGATTGGTGAACGACGGATCGCGATAGTGCACCCGATACGGACGGGTGCCGCCGTCGGACACCATGTGTACCCCAAGTTCCCCGCGTGGCGATTCCACGGCGACGTATACCTGCCCAGCGGGCACCCGGATGCCTTCGGTGACAAGTTTGAAGTGGTGGATCAGCCCCTCCATCGACGTGCCCATGATCTTGGCGATGTGCGCCGGGCTGTTGCCGAGGCCATCGGGTCCCAGCTTCAGGTCGGCCGGCCAGGCCAGCTTCTTGTCGTCGATCATCACCGGACCCGGCTCCTTCAGCCGCTCCAGGCACTGGGCGGCGATCTTCACCGACTCGTGCATCTCGGCGACGCGGATCAGGTAGCGGCCGTAGGCATCGGCCGTCGAAGCGGTTTTGACATCGAAATCGTAAGTCTCATAACCACAGTAGGGCTGCGACTTACGCAGGTCGTGCGGTAGGCCGGTAGAGCGCAGCACCGGACCGGTGATACCCAGTGCCATGCATCCGGTCAGATCGAGGTAGCCGATATCCACGGTCCGGGCTTTCCAGATATGGTTCTCGGTCAACAGTTCTTCAAGTTCATGCAGCCGGCCGGGCAGAATCTTCAACAGTTCGGCGACCCGCGCCGGTCCGTCCTCAGGCAGGTCGGCCGCCAAACCGCCGGGCCGGATATAGGCGTGGTTCATCCGTAGTCCGGTGATCGCCTCGAACACGGTGAGAATCAGTTCTCGTTCCCGGAATCCGAAGAACATTGGGGTCATTGCCCCCAACTCCATCCCGCCGGTGGCCAAGGCCACCAGATGCGACGAGATTCGGTTGAGTTCCATCATCATCACGCGAATCACGCTGGCGCGCTCCGGGATCGCCTCGGTGACCCCCAGCAGTGCCTCAACACCCAAGCAGTAGACGGTCTCGTTGAAGAATGGCGACAGATAGTCCATCCGCGTCACGAACGTCACGCCCTGAGTCCAGGTGCGGAACTCCAGATTCTTCTCAATCCCGGTGTGCAGGTAGCCAATTCCGCACCGCGCGCTGACGACCGTCTCGCCCTCGATTTCCAGAATGAGCCGCAACACGCCATGAGTCGACGGATGCTGCGGGCCCATGTTGACGACGATGCGCTCCCCGGCCTCAGCCTTGCGCGCGGCGGCGACGATCTCGTCCCAGTCCTGGCCGCCCAGTGTGACCGTCGTATCTTCGCTCATATCAGTGATAAGTCCTGCGCTGGTCCGGTGGGGGGATTTGGGCCCCGTGGTACTCCACCGGGATACCGCCGAGGGGGTAGTCCTTGCGCTGAGGATGGCCTTCCCAGTCGTCAGGCATTTCGATGCGGGTCAGTCCGGGATGACCGTCGAAGATGATCCCGAAGAAGTCATAGGTCTCGCGCTCATGCCAGTCGCAGGTCGGATACACCGAAAACAAGGATGGGATATGCCGGTCGGCATCTGGGCAGGCGACCTCGAGTTGAATGCGCCGATTGTGGGTGATCGACATCAGCGGATATACCGCGTGCAGTTCTCGGCCCGCATCGCCGGGGTAGTGCACCCCCGATACTCCCGAACTCAACTCGAAGCGCAACTGCTCGTCATCTCGCAGCGTTTGTGCCACCAGGAGCAGGTGTTCCCGACGGACCTCCAGTGTCAGCTGCCCACGTAGCACCACGACCCGTTCGATCGCCGCGTCAAAAGCCTCGCCGCCCAACAGTTCTGACAACCGGTCGACCACATCGTCGAAGTACCCGCCGAACGGACGAGGTGACCCGGTGGGCAGCACGACCTCGCTGACCAACCGTCCATAGCCCGAGGTGTCGCCGCTGCCGGAGATTCCGAACATGCCTCGGCGAACGCCGATCACCTCACCCGGAGAAGTCGGATCGCTCACCGCAGCAGACCCTTCAGTTCGATCGTCGGGGTGGCGCCGAGGGCGGCCCTCTCCGCGGCAGCTACTGCTTCCGCTCGATGCACCCCAAGCGGCATTTCTGCGATCTTTGCGTGCAAGGCCAAGATCGCGTTCAACAGCATCTCGGGACGCGGCGGGCACCCCGGCAAATAGATATCGACCGGCACCAGGTGGTCGACGCCCTGCACGATCGCGTAGTTGTTGAACATCCCGCCACTGGATGCGCACACGCCCATCGCCAGCACCCACTTGGGTTCGGCCATCTGGTCGTAGACCTGCCGCAACACCGGAGCCATCTTCTGACTGACCCGGCCGGCCACGATCATCAGATCAGCTTGCCTGGGCGTGGCGGAAAAGCGCTCCATGCCGAACCGGGCGATATCGAACCGCGGCCCCGCGGTCGCCATCATTTCGATGGCGCAGCAGGCCAGGCCGAACGTCGCCGGCCATAAGGACCCCTTGCGGGCGAATCCGGCGACCTTTTCAACCGTCGACAGCAGAATGCCGCCCGGCAACGATTCTTCTAGTCCCACTCCAGACCACCCCGACGCCAGACATACCCGTAGACGACAAAGACGGTCGCCATGAACACCAGCATTTCAACGAGAGCGAAAACCCCGAGCTTGTCGAACGACACCGCCCACGGATACAGGAACACGATCTCGATATCGAACACGATGAACAACATTGCAGTCAGGTAGTACTTGATCGGAAATCGCTGGCCGACAGGCTCGCCGGCCACCGGCTCGATGCCGCACTCGTAGGCCTCTAACTTGGCCCGATTGAACCGCCGGGGACCGATCACCAAGGCGATCCCCACCGAACCCACCGCGAACAAGGCGGCGACCACCCCCAGCACCAGGATGGGTGTGTAGAGGCTCATGTTGCTCATTCGATCACGGCACCCGAGTGCCGGGCACTCCGACCGCCATAGTGCCGAGAACTCCGACCCGAGTACGGAGCACTTCGACCACCGCCTCGCCCAATCGGATGGGGTCGATGGGGTGGGGTACCGCTGCTTCGGCTCGTGACCAGTTGGCCAACCAGGCATCGTCGGGGCGCCCGGTCAACACCAGCACCGGGGGGCAGTCAGCGATCTCGTCCTTGAGTTGTTTGGCGATACCCAAGCCGCCGAAGGGTGCGGCTTCGCCGTCGAGAATGACCAGATCGAATCCGCCGGCGTCCATCAACTGGATGACCATCGGTGCGGTCGCCACGTCGGTGTAGGTCAGGTCGGGCAACTCCGGATGGACCCGCCGGCCCAGCGCCATGCGTACCTGTTCCCGGGTTCGGGCATTGCTGCTGTACACCAGGATGTGCAGTGGCTGCTGGGACACGCAGCCGATGCTACTGCCCAGATCAGACTTGTGGGCCTCAGGCCGAAAGCGGGGCCAGGTCGGCCGGATCGAGGTACTCGTCGATGCGGTTGATCAGCCCGTCCGGTCCGATCTTCACCACCATGCACACCCGCAATGAGAAGGTGTCACCGCTGTTGGGGGTGACGTGTAACAGGTGCTGTTGGACGAAGCCGCCGTCGAATACTTCGCGGTCCAGTACCTCGTAGCGACGGGCGGTGGTGGCGCCGAGGAACCAGGTGATCACCTTCAGTGCGCGCGGCTTGTCGCGTTCGGCGCCGCCGCCCAGCCGCCAAACCGTGGCGTCATCGGACCACAGTGCACTGAGCGCCGCGGTGTCGCCTCTCTCGATGGCGGCGAACAACTGGTCGGCCAGTTCGGACACACGCTCGGAATTCACACTCACTCCTCAACGAATGATGCGGTCGCCGGCACGCAGCAGCGCGCTCGGGAGGTCGTGGCCGATGACAGCCTGCGCGACGCGAGCAGCGTCGATTGCGGCCGCCAGGTCGACGTCAGTGTCGATGCCGCTGTCGCGCAGCAAATAGGCGAGGTCTTCGGTGGCGATGTTGCCGCTGGCTCCGGGAGCGAACGGGCACCCGCCTAGCCCGCCCACCGACGAATCCAGCCTGGTGACACCCGCGGTCACCGCGGCATAGGCGCTGGCCAGCCCGGCCCCGCGGGTGTTGTGGAAGTGGGCACCAAGAGCCCGATCACCGATGCGCGGCAGCACCCGTCCGACCAGATCGGTCACCCGGCCTGGCGTGGCGGTGCCGATGGTGTCGGCGATGGCGATCCGGTCGGCGCCGTGATCGCAGGCGGCGTCGACGATGTCGAGCACTCGCTGCGGCGGGGTCGGGCCGTCGAACGGACAATCCCAGGCGGTGGCGATGATGACCTCGAGCGTCACGCCGGAGTCGTGGGCGATCGCCACGATGTCGGCGATCTGCGCGGTGGCCTCCGCACTGCTGCGCCCGACATTGGTGAGGCTGTGCCCGTCTGCGGCCGAGACCACGTACTCCACCGAGTGCAGCCCTGCCGCGATCGCCCGCCTCGCCCCGTTGGGGCTGGCAACCAGTGCCGAGAACTCGATACCGGGGTAGCCCGGCAGCTGTGCGGCGAGCTCTGCAGCATCGGCGAGCGCGGGAACTTTGGACGGGGAGACGAACGCGGTCGCTTCGATTTCCCGCACACCGGTTGCGGCAATCGCGGCAAGCAATTCCAGTTTGGCTGCCAACGGGATTGGTTGCTCGATCTGCAGACCGTCGCGAAGCGCCACTTCCCTGATCGTGACGTGTGTGGGCCTGATCGTGACCTGCGCGGGCAGCGAGCTCACAGGACGCCCCGCGCGGTGAGCTCCTCGAGCTCCGCGGGTGTCCGGCCGAGCAGGTCGATGAAGACCTCGCTGTTGTGCTGCCCGGGCCTCGCCGGTCCGGCACTTCGGACGCTCCCGGGGCTGGCGGACAACACCGGAATGACGCCGGGCCCCAAGACATTTCGGCCCAAGCGCTCGTCGAAATGTTGCACCAGCATGCCGCGGGCGTTCAGCTGTGGGTCCCGGACAACTTCGGCGACGGTGTTAATCGGTCCGGCGATAACACCTGCAGCACTGAGGGTTTCGATGATTTCTGTCGGTCCGTGCAGGGTGGCCCAGGCGGCGATGATGTTATCGAGCTCATCCTGGTTCCGTCCTCGGGCGCCGTGGTCGACGAACCGTTCGTCGTTGGCCAGTTCCGGCTGCCCCATGGCTGAGCACAGCCGGCGGAAGACGGTGTCCTGGTTCGCCGCGATCACCACCCAACTGCCGTCTGCGGAGCGGTAGATGTTGGAGGGGGCAATGCCCTCCAACCGGGTACCCGAAGGGCCGCGGACCACGCCGCCCGCGTCGTAGTCGGGGATGGTGGACTCCTGGATGGCCAGGCACGCTTCGGTCAGGGCGGCGTCAACGACCTGGCCCTCGCCGGTCACGGTGCGGCGATATAGCGCCGCCAGTGCGCCCTGCACGGCGAACATGCCGGCCAGGCTGTCGCCGAGCGATAGCGCCAGGCGCGGGGGAGGGCCGCCGGGGAAGCCGTTCATGTGGCGCAGACCGCTGGCTGCCTCGGCCACCGATGCGTATCCCGCCTTGTGAGCGTCGGGTCCAGTCTGGCCGTACCCGGACACCCGCACCAAGATGATTCCGCGGTTGCGTTCCCGCAGTACGTCGTACCCAAGGTCCCACTTCTCCAGCGTCCCTGGTCGGAAGTTCTCGATGACGATGTCAGAGCACCCCACGAGCTCCAGGAACAGGTCGCGCCCTTGCGGCTCGCGCAGGTTGAGCGTGACGGCCTTCTTATTGCGGGCATGCACTGTCCAGAAGACGTGGTGCCCGTCGACTTCGGCCTGGCCCCAGGTGCGAATCGGGTCGGGAGCGCCAGGCGGTTCGATTTTGATGACCTCGGCGCCCATATCGCCGAGAAGTCGCCCGGCAAACGGCCCCGAGATCAGTGTGCCGATCTCGATAACCCGAATGCCGTCGAGTGCGCCGGTTCCATCGTGCCCGTTCTCGGCCATGAGTGAAGTGACAGTCTCTGCCATGAGAAAAGTGACAGTAGTTTTGCCGGAGGGGCATGACAAGGGTGATCAGGGCTCACCCATTGCCCTGATCACGGATTCATAACGGCCCCGATTTTCATTGCTTTGCCGAAACGTGTTTTACTCATGCCTTAGAAATCCGTATCAGCGGGGTATCAGAAAGCAGGGGTGGATTGGTGAAGTCCATGTTCGACAAGCTGCGCGGTTGGCCGCGCCGATTTGCGATTGCCGCGGTTGCCGCGGCGACGCTTCCTGGCCTTATTGGCGTGGTCGGCGGATCGGCAACAGCGGGTGCGTTCTCGCGTCCGGGCCTCCCGGTGGAATACCTCGATGTGCCGTCGGCCAGCATGGGACGCGATATTCGGGTGCAGTTCCAGAGTGGTGGCAACGGCTCACCGGCTCTCTACCTACTTGACGGCCTGCGTGCCCAGGACGACTACAGCGGCTGGGATATCAACACCCAGGCTTTTGAGTGGTACCTCGGCTCGGGAATCTCGGTCGTTATGCCCGTCGGTGGTCAGTCCAGCTTCTACGCGGACTGGTACAAGCCGGCTTGCGGCAAGGCTGGTTGCCAGACCTACAAGTGGGAAACCTTCCTGACCAACGAGCTGCCGGGTTGGCTGTCCGCGAACCGGAGCGTCAAGGCGACCAGCAACGCTGCGATCGGCCTGTCGATGGCTGGCGGTTCGGCGATGATCCTGGCGGTTAACCACCCGGGTCAGTTCATCTACGCGGGCTCGATGTCAGGCTTCCTCAACCCGTCTGAGGGTTGGTGGCCGTTCCTCATCAACATCTCGATGGGTGACGCGGGCGGTTACAAGGCCGATGACATGTGGGGTTCCACGGGCTCCCCGGACAACGCATGGCAGCGGAATGATCCGATGGTTCAGATCCCCACCCTCGTTGCCAACAACACCCGCCTCTGGGTGTACTGCGGCAACGGTAAGCCCAACGACTTGGGTGGCGGCGACTTGCCGGCCACGTTCCTCGAAGGCTTGACCATCCGTACCAACGTCACCTTCCGCGACAACTACCTCGCGGCCGGCGGCAAGAACGGTGTCTTCAACTTCCCGGACAACGGCACTCACAACTGGGCCTACTGGGGTCGCGAATTGCAGGCGATGAAGCCTGACCTGCAGCGCGTGCTCGGGGCCAGCCCGACCTCGTAAGAGGTCTTTGCGAAAAGCCCGGGACATCAGGTGTTCCCTCAACGTCGAGGGGATCCTGGGTCCCGGGCTTTTGCCATGCTCAAGGTCCTGCGTGCGGGGTGGCCTCTCGGCAATACTTGGACCTGGCCGGCAGCAGCTGCCGGTAGCAGTTAATGACAGTCGGGGGACGTCATGGATTCTGGTCATTTTGGTGGGCGCCGCGGTAGGCAGAGTTGTGGTAAACAGCACCGTCTGGGTGCGGCCGCGTTTGCGCTGGGCCTTGGCCTATCGATCGCCACCAGTCCGATCGCAACGGCCGACGAACCGGACGGATCACGATCCCATTCGGCGGATAGTCAGCCATCAAAATCGACGGGTGCGGACTCTGCTTCGTCGTCCCTGACCTCACCGGGAGCCAAGGCCAACCCAAGATCGGCTCGTAGTTCGCGGGCGACGGAGCAACAGCCTCAGTCGGCGGGTGGCGGTCGACGGGATCTGGGTATGCCTAAGCGGATTGAGCCGGTATCAGATTCGGCGCCTGAGTTATCGCGGCCCACCCTCGTGGCGGTGACTGCGGTCTCGGCGGTCCTCGTGGAGGCGACCCCCATTGCCGCAACGGTCCAACGGCCGGTCCGGTCTGCAACGGTTGCAAGGCCGGCTGCCTCGGCAGCTCAATCGCCCGCGGTTGTGTCGGGGCTGGCATCGTTGGTGGGGGCTGGGCCGTCAGGGGCAGGCGGTGGCGCTCCGACAACGCCGGCGGAATTCTTTACCGCTGTACTGGCTGTAATTCGCCGGGAGATCAACCGGCTCTTCTTCAATCACGCGCCCACCGCCGCACCGCAGCAGACGGTTGACACTGATACCGGTTTGGTCACCGGTGCGCTGAATGCCTCCGATCCAGAAGACGATCCGCTCAGATACTCGGTGCTTCAGGCCCCGTCCCGTGGAACCGTGTCATTGGACAGCGCAGGCAATTACACCTACACCCCCGATCTGGACCTGGCAGCGAGCGGCGGCACCGATGAACTTGTAGTGCAGATCCGTGACACCGGCTTTCACCTGAGCTTCTGGGCTCCCACTACCACCAATGTGCCGATCACGGTGACAGTGCCTGCAGTGCAACAGATTTCACTTCCGAGTGCCTCGATCGCTGATCTGTCCGTTGTTGAGGGCAATGGTGAACACGCGCATTTCATGTTCACGGTGCGGTTGTCGAAGGCGTCGGCCACGTCGGTGACGGTGCAGTACGCGACGGCCGGCGGCACTGCGACCGGTGGTGTGGATTACGTCGAGGGCGCCGGGACGGTGACGTTTGCACCGGGTGTGACATCGCAGACGGTGCACGTCGACATCAAGGGCGACACCGTTGCCGAGCCGACTGAAACCTTCACGGTGACTTTGTCGAACCCGTCCGGGGCCACTGTCTCGCGCGATACCGCAACCGGCACGATCACGGACGACGACTCCATGCAGATGCCCGACGACAGCGAATACGTCGACATATCAACGTTCGGTGTGTTCCATGGCAGTGACCACACGGACCACAGCAATGCTTTTGAAGGCGGGCGGACAGCCATCACGACGGAGGCATTGGTCGCCTACAACAATCTGCGCGAGTTCGCCGGGCTCGCGCCGGCAACAATTGAGCAGGTCGGTACTTGGGCCTTTGCCAACCACATGACTAATAACGCGCAGGCTTGGGACAACGACTTACAAGGTGTTGGATTGTTCTACGCGATGCAGGGTGCCAAGGTTGGTTGGTTTGCCGACGACAAGTTCGATCCCCAGATCGTCGCGGACATCGAACGGACAGCGCGACTGGGATCTGCGGACGACGTCATGGCCATGGTTGAGGAATACGGTCACGATGGGTTCGCCGATTTCCTGACGGATAACGGCTACGAGACAACTTTCATCGATACCTTGAAGATGGAACCCCACTACGCCGGATGGATGCATGACCGCGCGCAGGGCAACCTCTCGATCGAAGGTGTGGCCACCTCCCACGACGTGAATCACCTGACGGTTCTCAGTCACGATCAGATGCAGCCGTTCATGAATGACACCTGGGACTGGCCGCAGTGGCCGGCGCTCGATGTCTCCCATGCGGGGGTGATCGAGTACTTCCAGAGCATGGTGACGCTCGGCAATCCGGTTGGTCAGAACTTGAGCGATCTGCATACCGATCCGCATATGTAGCCGCGCGAATTTATCTCTACTAACCAGTTGCTGGGAATGGCTGCACCAGACCTTGCGCAACGACTTTCCGGTTCGAATTCCCTTCTGGATAGGGAACTTGACGTTCCCGACAGATTTCTCAGCAAATTTTTCGGTGAATTTGCTAGACCCCGCACTCCATCAGGTGAATACTCGGTCACGTTGGTGTAACGAAACGATGACTGGGGTGTCATGGATTCTGCTGGTTTTGGTGTGCGGGTTGGTCGGGTTGGTTCAGTGGCGTTCGCGCTGGGCTTGGGCTTGGCGATTGCCACCAACCCGGGTGTCGCGGTAGCTGACGACTCTGACTCGGGTTCATCTTCGCAATCGGCTGATGCTGGTCCGTCGAGTTCTGTCGACTCTTCGGCGCCGAAGCCGACGGCGGGTGGGCGGGTGCGGCAGCGCGCGGCCAATGGGTCGGGACCGTCAACACAGGTGCGGGTGTCGGGCGGTGCGGAGGCAACTCAGCCGGCACCGAGTGCCCAGCGGCAAAGACAGCAGTTGCCCCAGCCTTCGTCGCAGTCGCGTTCCTCGGGATCGTCGCTGGCTGATGGTTCCTCATCCGCTGATGCCGATTCCAGTCAGGGCGGTGCTGTTTCGGCGCCGCTTGGTGGGTCTGGTCAGAAGGCTCTGGGCGATGTGGATAGCGCTGCGTCATCGGATTTTTCGGGTGGTGTGCGGTCCGCGGCCGCGGTAGTGGCGGCTGCGGCGGTGGTATCGCAGGCGCCGGTCGCCTCGGCGGTACCGCAGGCTGCCGCTACGGCCCAGCCGGCTGGGCTGGTGTCGGGGTTCTTGTCGTTGTTCGGGTTGGGTTCGCCGGCGGGTGGGTCCGGGGTTCCGACAACGCCGATGGAGTTTGTGGCTGCGGCGTTGTCTTTGATCCGCCGTGAGATCACTCGGCTGTTCGCCAATCATGGTCCGACGGCCGATCCGTATGTGATCAGTGAGACGTATCCCGGTGTGGTGACTGGTTCGATCAATGCCTCCGATCCGGAGGGTGATCCGTTGTCGTACACGGTGACTGAAGGTCCCGCGAACGGCACCGTGACTGTTGATGCGGACGGCAATTTCACCTACACCGCCAATGAGGCGTTGGCGGCCACGGGCGGCACAGACTCGTTCGTCGTTGCAGTCCGCGATACCGGGCTACATCTGAATTTCTGGACTCCCACCACCACAGCGGCGCCGGTGACGTTGGTGGTTAATGCCGCGCCGGGGTTGTTGGGTTCCTCGGGTGCGGCTGCTGCGGCCGCGGTTGCCGCGGGTACGACGACCACGATCACCTGGAACTGGGGCGCCAACCCGGTGATCAACTTCAATCCGGCCACTGACAAATTGGACTTCGGGTGGATGCAGCCCGCCAACTTCGATGTCACCGAGAAGGCTGGCTCGACGGTGATCAGCATCACCGACAACAGTCATACTTACACGCTCAGTGGGGTGGCCCTGAAGCAGTTGTCGATGAGCAACATTGTCGCCAAAGATGCTGGCACAGTGACGAAGTGGCAGACCTTGATCAGCACAGCTCAGCAGCCGGTTGCGCCGACGGTGTCGATCGCTGGTGCGAGTAAGGCTGAGGGCAACAGCGGTACATCGAATCTCGGGTTCACGGTGACGTTGTCGAAGGCGTCGACGACGCCGGTGACGGTGAAGTATGCGACCGCGAACGGCACGGCAACGGCCGGCCAGGACTACACCGCCGGTTCGGGCACGATCACGTTCGCTGCTGGCGAGACCTCGAAGACGGTGAACGTGGCTGTCGCGGGTGACACGACCGTGGAGTCCGATGAAACGTTCACAGTGGCTTTGTCGGCACCGTCGGGTGCGACGCTCGGCGCGGCGTCGGCCACCGGCACGATCACCAATGACGATGTGGCACCGACGTTGCCGACGGTGTCGATCGCTGGTGCGAGTAAGTCTGAAGGCAACAGCGGCACATCGAATCTCGGGTTCACGGTGACGTTGTCGAAGGCTTCGACGACTCCGGTGACGGTGCAGTACGCGACTGCGAACGGAACGGCCACCGCCGGCCAGGATTACACGGCGGCCTCGGGCACGATCACGTTTGCCGCTGGGGAGACCACGAAGACGGTCAACGTGGTGGTTGCCGGTGACACAACCGCGGAATCCGATGAGACCTTGACGGTGACTCTGTCTGCACCATCCGGCGCGACGATCGCGACGGCGTCGGCCACCGGCACGATCACCAATGACGACGTGGCACCGACACTGCCGACAGTGTCGATCGCTGGTGCGAGTAAGTCTGAAGGCAACAGTGGCACATCGAATCTCGGCTTCACGGTCACGTTATCGAAGGCGTCGACGACTCCGGTGACCGTGCAGTTCGCGACGTCCAATGGGACGGCCACCGCGGGTCAGGATTACACGGCGGCGTCGGGCACGATCACGTTCGCCGCGGGGGAGACTTCGAAGACGGTTAACGTGGTTGTTGCCGGTGACGCCACGGTGGAGTCGGACGAGACATTGACGGTGACCCTGTCGAGCCCTTCCGGCGCGACGATCGCCACGGCGTCCGCAGTGGGCATGATCACCAATGACGACACCGCTGGTGGTGGCACCCCCGGTGGCGGCGGGATCAATTCGGGTAACGCGGGGGATTCACGTTGGGGTGAAGCGTTCTTCGCTCCGTACGTAGATATCGCGGGCTGGCCGCCGCCGGATTTGACGGCGATCGCGCAGGCGAATGGAGTGTCACTCGTGACGCTGGCGTTCATCCAGGCCACTACTGACGGCAAGGCGGCGTGGGGCGGATACACGACGTTGACACCGGGTTCCACTGACACCCAGGCGAAGGCCATCGATGCCACGATCGCGGCGTTCAAGGCTGCGGGCGGTGACGTGTTGGTGTCCTTCGGTGGGGCGAACGGCACCAGCCTGGCCCAGTACTACAGCCAGCACGGCAAGTCGGCGCAGGAATTGGCGGATGCCTACGGCGGCATCGTCGATGCGTACGGGTTGAACCGGATCGACTTCGACATCGAAGGTGCGGCGGTCGCCGACGGATCGTCGGTGTTGAACGCACAGGCGTTGAAGATCCTGCAGACCGCGCGTCCCGATCTCGAGGTCTGGTACACGCTGCCGGTGCTGCCGACCGGGTTGACCGCTGACGGTCTGAACGTGGTGGACCAGGCCCTCAAAGCCGGCGTCAAGCTCGACGGTATCAATGTGATGGCGATGGATTACGGGGAGTCCGCGGCTCCGACGAGCGGTCCGAACGCTAAGTCGATGGGTACCTACGCAATTCAATCGGCGCAGTCGACCTATGACCAGATGACACCGTTGTTCAGCAAGTACGGCCAGACCTTCAATTGGCGCCAAATCGGGGTGACCCCGATGATCGGGGTCAACGACATCCAGAGCGAAGTGTTCACCGTCGCTGATGCGCAAGCGTTGGAGACCTTCGCGCGCAACACGGGTATCGGGATGTTGTCGATGTGGTCGGTGCAGCGTGATCTTCCGGCCACCGGTGGTGGTTTGGGCCAGGCGTCGCCGGCGAATTCCGGACTCGCTGATGCCGCAGGCAGTTTCAGTAAGACCTGGAACGACTACGGCGCCCAGAACACGATGAACTACACCGCACCCGGTGGGGGCGGTACGCCGGTCACCGGCGGCACCACCACGGTAATCGGCTGGAACTGGGCCCAGAACGCGGTGCTGAATTTCAACCCGGCCAAGGACAAGCTGGACTTCGGGTGGATGCAGCCGATCTATTTCGATGTCTCCGACGCCACGGGTTCGACGGTTATCACCATCAAGGACTCGGGTGGCCAGACATACACGCTCAACGGAGTAACTCTCGGCCAGCTGCAGATGGGCAATATCATCGCCCTGGACAGCACGACGACCGCGAAGTGGCAGGGTCTGATCAGTACCGCGCAGTCGGCGACGCCGATGTTGTCGGTCGCGAGTGCCAGTAAGGCCGAGGGCAACTCGGGCACGTCGAACCTGGCGTTCACCGTGTCATTGTCAAAGGCCTCGACGAGTCCGGTGACGGTGAATTACGCGACGTCGAACGGAACGGCCACCGCAGGTCAGGACTACACGGCGGCCTCGGGCACGATCACGTTCGCTGCCGGCGAGACGTCGAAGACTGTCAACGTGGTTGTCGCCGGGGACGCGACGGTGGAACCGGATGAGACGTTCACGGTGACGTTGTCGAATGCATCCGGTGCAGGGATCACCGCCGCGACGGCGACCGGAACCATCACCAACGACGACATCGCTCCTGCGTTGTCGATCGGCAGTGCCAGTAAGGCTGAAGGCAGTTCCGGGACATCGAACCTGGCGTTCACGGTCACGTTGTCGAAGGCGTCGACCACGCCGGTGACGGTGAATTACGCGACGTCGAACGGAACGGCCACCGCCGGCCAGGATTACACGGCAGCATCGGGGACCGTCACGTTCGCCGCCGGGGAGACTTCCAAGACCGTCAACGTCGCGATCGCCGGTGACACGGCGGCGGAGGACGATGAGACGTTCACGGTGACGCTGTCGAGCCCGTCAGGCGCGACGATCGCTACCGCATCGGCGACCGGCACCATCACCAATGACGACGGCACCCCGCCGCCGTCGGTGTCGATCGGCAACACCAGTAAGGCCGAGGGCAATTCCGGGACGTCGAACCTGGCGTTCACGGTCACGTTGTCGAAGGCGTCGACCACGCCGGTGACGGTGAATTACGCGACCTCCAACGGAACTGCCACGGCCGGCCAGGATTACACGGCGGCCTCGGGCACCATCACGTTCGCCGCCGGGGAAACCTCCAAGACGGTCAATGTGGCAGTGGCCGGCGACGCGACGGTCGAGTCCGATGAGACGTTGACCGTGACGCTGTCGAGCCCATCGGGAGCCGTCATCGGTACCGCGACAGCGACGGGCACGATCACCAACGATGACGGCCTCGCCGGCAGCGGCATCAATTCCGGCAACGCCGGTGATGCCAAGTGGGGGGAGGCGTTCTACGCGCCCTACGTTGATATGGCGGGCTGGCCGCCGCCGGACTTGACGGCGATCGCCAAAGCGCGTGGGGTGTCGTTGATGACTTTGGCTTTCCTGCAGGCGAACTCGGCAGGTCAGGCTGCCTGGGGTGGGTATTCGACGCTGACGCCGGGTGGAACCGATGATCAAGAGAAGAGCATCGATTCCGCGATCTCCAAGTTCAAGGCGGCTGGCGGCGACGTCATGATCTCCTTCGGCGGCGCCGCGGGAACCAGTTTGGCGCAGTACTACGCCCAGCACGGCAAGTCGGCACAGGAGCTGGCGAACGCCTACGGGGCTGTCGTCGACACATACGGGCTAAATCGGATTGACTTTGACATCGAGGGCGCGGCCGTTGCCGACCCATCCTCAATTGCCTTGCATGCCGCGGCGCTGAAGATCCTGCAGACAGCCCGACCGGATCTGGAGGTCTGGTACACGCTGCCGGTGCTGCCGACCGGTTTGGACAACAATGGGCTTAACGTGGTGGACCAGGCTCTCAAGGCTGGGGTGAAGCTCGACGGCATCAACGTGATGGCAATGGACTATGGCGAGTCCTCGGCACCCACAACAGGTTCAAATGCTAAGTCCATGGGCGCCTACGCAATCCAGGCGGCGCAGTCGACCTATGACCAGATGACAACACTGTTCACCAAGTACGGTCAGACATTCAACTGGCGCCAGATCGGGGTCACGCCGATGATCGGCGTCAACGACGTCCAAAGTGAAGTGTTCAAGGTGTCCGACGCCCAAGCGCTCGAGGATTTCGCGCGCACCAAGGGAATTGGGATGCTGTCGATGTGGTCGATCACCCGTGACACCCCAGGGAGTCTCGGTCAGGCCTCGTCAAACGCCTCCGGGCTCAGCGATGCCGCTGGGAGCTTCAGCAACGTCTGGAACGACTACGGAACAACCAACACAGTCAATCTCTGATTATTTGAGTTCGGTTGACGAAAGGCCGAGCAGGCGGCGTGCCACCACCAGTTGCTGAATCTGCTGGGTGCCCTCGAAGATATCTAGGATCTTCGAGTCGCGAGCCCACTTCTCCAGCAGGGTCTGCTCTGAATAGCCTGTGGTGCCGGCCAATTCGACGGCCTTGAGGGTGACATCGGTGGCTACGCGGGCGGCCTTGGCCTTGCCCATCGATGCTTCCTTCGAATTGGGGATGGCGTTGTCGGCCTGCCATGCTGAGCGCACGGTGAGTAGGTAGCCCGCCTCCCAGTCGGCCTCCATTCGGAGGAACTCTGCCGCCGGTGCGCTCTGCGCATGCGCAGGTTTGTCGTAGGAGATCTCCACACCGGCATTGGTCAGGATCTCCCGCAGCTCCTCGAGTGCGGCCCGGGCAACGCCGACGGCCATCGCCGCGACGACCGGTCGGGTGCTGTCGAAGGTCTCCATCACCCCGGCGAACCCCTTGTCCACCTTAATCTCTGGATCGCCAAGCAAGTTGTCCGCCGGAATCCGGGCGTTGTCGAAGCGGATTACCGCAGTGTCGGAAGCTTTGATCCCGAGTTTGTGTTCCACGCGCTCGACCGTCACCCCGGGATGCTCGCGCGGTACGACGAAGGACTTGATTGCTGCGCGTCCCTTGGACTTGTCCAGGGTTGCCCACACCACGATGTGGCTGGCTCGCGAACCGGCTGTTACAAAGATTTTCTCGCCGTTGATGACGTATTCGTCACCGTCGAGGGTCGCGGTTGTACTCACCGCGGCCGAGTCGGATCCGAAAGACGGCTCGGTGATGGCCATTGCTGCCCAGACGTTCTTTCCGAACCGCTGCAACTGCTCGTCGGTGGAGACACCGGCGATCGCTGCGTTCCCCAGGCCCTGACGAGGGACCGACAGCAGCAGGGCGGTATCGCCCCAGGCGATTTCAAGGGCATTCAGCAGCGCAGACATGTTGCCGCCGTTGAGGTTTCCTTTCGCGTCGTCCTGGCCATCCCGGAAAGCCTCGGTTCCGGCGAATGAGAACGCCTTAGCCTCCGCGATTCCCTCGAAGAGCGTCGCCAGTGTGTCGAGCTCTACCGGGTACGTGTGCTCGGCGAGGTCGTACTTCCGTGAGATTGGGCGGAGCATTTCGGTAGCGCCCTGATGCGCCTTCTGCATCACTGCTTCCAGCTTGCGGGGCATTTCGAGATTGATTGTCATGATGGGAACTCCGTTCGTCCGGATGAGCTAGAGAACGACGACACCTTCGGCGACACCGATGGCACGCAGATCGCGGTACCACCGTTCGACCGGGTGTTCCTTGGTGTAACCGTGGCCGCCGAGAAGCTGCACCCCGTCGAGACCGATCTGCATGGCTTTGTCGCTACCGAACCTCTTGGCGAGCGCCGCTTCCCGGGCGAACGGCAGCCCTTGCTCGGCTCGCGAGGCGCCGCGCCACATGATCAGGCGCAGACCGTCGAGTTCGATGGCGATGTTGGCGCACATGAAGGCCACCGCCTGCCGACGCGCAATGGGCTCACCGAACGCTTCGCGTTCCTTGACGTAAGGGATGACGTAGTCGAGGACAGCGTGACTGGTACCGACGGCCAGGGCGGCCCAGCCAAGCCGCGATAACGCGATCGCTTCAGAGTAGGCCCGGGCGGATTCGCTTGCCGTTTCGTCTTCTTCGCCCAGTCGCGCCGACAGCGGCACTGACACTTTGTTCAGCTCAATCTGCCCGAGAGCCGCGGCGCGTATCCCCATGCTGGGGTCCGCTTTGACTGTGAGGCCGGGGCTGCCAGTCTCGACGATGAACAATGCCGGCCGACCGTTGAGTTGCGCTGCGACGATAAGCAATTCGGCATCCGCTGCCGCAGGGACCAAAGACTTGACACCATCGAGGCGGTAGCCGCTCGGGGTGCGCACCGCGGTGGTCTTCAATGCGGTCGGGTCGAACAGTGCGTGTGGCTCGGCGATGGCAACGCAACCCTGCGGAACGTTGTCGCCGGCGAATTCCTTGAGGTAGGTGGCCTGTTGATCGGCACTACCCCAGTGCGTCAGCGCAGACGCCACACCGCCGGGAGCGAGGATCGGCAATGCCAGGCCCATATCGCCGTAGGCCAGTGCCTCGGCGACCAACGCATTGGTCACCGTGGTGCGGCGCTCGGCGATGCCGTCGAAATCCTCGGGGACGTTGATCGCGGTGATACCCAATTCACCGGCCTTGGAGATCAGATCGGAGGGAAAGGCGGCGGCGTCATCGGCTGCGCGGGCAGCCGGGCGCAGTACCTCTTCGGCGAACTCGTTCACGGTCTCGACGATCAATTTCTGGTCGTCGTCCGGAGTCAGGTCGAAATAGTCAGCGCCGCTGGGGGCTAGGCGAGTCGCCGACTTCCCCAGGCTCTGAATCTTCTTGAACTGCCGGGTTGAGGCACCGGTAACTGAGAACACCTGCTTCGCGCCGTACTTCAGGCCTCGATTCAGCGGGTCGCGAAGGTGGTAGCGATCCAGGAACTTCTGGCCCAGCAGGGGAGTGATCAACGCCAGGCCGATATCGGTGGCCGTGCGCCGGTGTTCGTGTTGCCCAACCGCGCTGTCGCGCGAGCGGGTGCCGCGCTGCCTAGCGGGTGTGGCGGGAACAGGTTTATTCATGTCGGGCAGCCTCATCGATGCTCGAGTGGTGTGGATCAGGTCTGAACTGAAACCCTATCTTACTCCAGAGTAAGTTAGGGTTATCCCCCGCCGCCCTCGACTTCCTGTTCAACTGTTGTGTTGTGCGGCGGTCGAAGGGGCAGTTCAGCGAGGTAGGTACATTCACCGTCGTTGGCTGGGCCGCGGTGCTGTTCCTGCCGCCGGTGGTGTACGTACTGGCGATAGCGTCGCGGATGAGCGTGCAAGCGTCGATCTTTGCGGCACTGCTGTGCGCCGCTGTTCTGATGTGGGCGTTCGGCCTGGTGGACGAATTCGTCCCGCCATTAGTCGCAGTCGTCGCAGCGTTGTTTGTCGGGCTGGCTCCTCCGGAGGTGGCGCTGGCTGGCTTTTCGTCACCGAGTCTCCTTTTGCTGCTTGGCGTATTCGCGTTGGCAGCTGTGATCAGTGCGTCTGGGCTGAGCTACCGACTCATGCTGCGTCTGCTATTGCGGTTGCCTGACAAGCCGTTCTGGCATCAGATCGCCCTATTGGGATCTGGTTATTTCCTCTCGCCGCTGATGCCCTCGTCCAACGCGCGAATGTCACTTCTGATGCCGGTATTCAAGGACATGAGTATCGGACTCCAATTGCCGCGCCGCGGCCCGGCGATCACGGCATTGCTTGCCGCAATGTTCGGTGGGGCCGTTCTCTTCGGGCCGATGATGCTCACAAGCAAGTCGTCCAATATCGCTGCCCTCAACTTCTTACCCGCGCAGGTGCGGGCTGAATTCGGTGGGATTTTCTGGCTGGTGGCCGCGGGTGTCGCCGCGTTGGCAATCACCGCCACTCATCTGGCGTTAGTGCCGCGCCTGTTCCCGACGAGCCAAGAGTCCGCACTGCCGCGTGATGACATCACGAAGAAGTTGGCCCAAATGGGTCCGCTCAGCCCAGCGGAATGGGCCGCGGCTGGGAGCTTTATGTTTTTCCTGCTGGGAAGCGCAACGGTTGCCTGGCATCACGTCAAGCCTCCGTATTTAGCGGGTTGCGTGCTGCTGGTGCTGCTCGTGACCGGAACGATGCGCAAGGCGGATTTTCAGCGCCAGCTTGACTGGCCGATGATCTTTTTCCTGCTCGGAATCGACAGTCTGATGCGGATCATGGACTATCTCGGACTGGCGCAGGCGTTGGCTCGCGTCACGCGGCATGGCTTCGACTTCATCGGCGGCAGGGTTGGTCTATTCATTCTGGCCACCTTGACTGTCACCGTACTGGCGCGGTTGGTCCTGCCCGTGTCAGCCGGAATGCTCACTGCTGTCGTGGTACTTCTACCGGTGGCATCAGTGCAGGGCATTCATCCGTGGATATTGATCTTCTGCGCTGCAATGTTCAGCGACATGTCGTTTTTCCGTCATCAGGGTACGAATGGAATCCTCCAGATTCGCGCTGCGGGGTTATTCGATGAGACTGATGAACGAGGATTTGCGCGATACAACATGCTCATGAACGTCGCGCGGATTGCGGCGGTGTACGCATCGATCCCGTGGTGGCATTGGCTGGACATACTGTGATGGGGTCCGTGTTGTGATGAAACTGTGGAAGAACCTGCTGATCGGTGGCTGCCTCATCAGCTTCGTTGTCCTGCTTGGGTTTTTCAACGCCACTAAGCCTCGCATCCTGGTTCTGCATTCCGGCTCGCAAGACTCGCCGTGGGTGCGCGAGGTCGACCGGGGGATGCGTATCGCATTACAAGATAATCGCCGTCCGATCAGCATCGAATGGATGTACATGGATGCGGGTTCGCCGTCCCAGGACCGCGGCGGTGTCGAGGCGGTTGCCGAGGCCCGTCGTGCGATCAGCAGAACCGACCCCGATGTGCTCATTGCGGTGGATGACGAGGCGAATGCTTTGGTGGCACGGGATTACTCGGGCCGAGACCGTCCCCGTATTGTCTATGTCTCCCTTGATCATTCGCCAACAGATTACGGCTATTCCGACGCGTCAAACGTTTCGGGCATTGCCGAGCAGCTGCCATGGAATGCGCTCCAAGATGCGCTGGCCTCGCTGTTTCCGGGCCGGAGTCCGAGGCTGGCGATCATTGGCGTGGATAATCCAACCGGCAGGGCTGAACTGGCCCAGGCGCTTAAATTCGACTGGGGGAAAACGACTATCGAAGGCACAGCGCTGGTCTCAACCGCAGGAGCCTGGCGTGAATTCGTCGTCCAGAATGACAGGGCTGACGCCTTGCTCGTGCTCAGCGCCCATGACCTGCCCGATGGTGAGAGCGCAGTTCTCACCGCCGCCGATCTCAGTCGCTGGACTCAGGAGCATGCCCGCCCACTGCCGATAGGTACTCAGGTGGGATTCGTTGAAAGCGGTGGAGCCCTCAGCTTTTCGCCGCCACCCGAGGACTATGGCGAGAAGGCTGTTCGGCTCGTCCTCGATTGGCTCGACGATCGATCAAGTCCAGGGCCCCCGAAGCCAGTCGAGTCGACGCACTTCGAGGTGGCGGTGCGCCAGGGTGCGTTGACTCAGCGCGGGTACCACCTTCCGCCTATCTATCTCGAAGCGGCTAGGGAAAGCGGCACGCTACTCAACTGACCCCTAGGCACTCGAGCGCCGCGTCGTGCAGCAGGCCGTTGCTGGCAATCGCATTCCCGCCGTGCGGGCCGGGCTTTCTGTCCAGGCTGGTGAATGAGCCACCGGCTTCTCGCACCAACAGGTCCAATGGCGCCAGGTCCCAGAGTTTGACCTCCGGTTCGGCGGCGATGTCGACTGCGCCCTCGGCCACTAGGCAGTACGACAAGAAGTCCCCGTAGGCCCGCACCCGCCACACTGCGTCGGTCAAGGCGATGAAGCGGTCTCGGAGCCCCCCCTCCCGATCACCGAGGGCGGACCAGCCGGACAGGCTGGAGAACGAAAGGCTCGCCGCCGCGAGGTCGGTCACCCCGGAAACCGACAGCTTTCGCGCGGCGTTGTCGCCGAATGCGGTGAACGCACCCAAACCGAGGCCCGCCCACCACCGCCGGTTCAAGGCGGGAGCGCTGACCACGCCGACAACGGGTACGCCGTCCTCGAGCAAGGCAATCAAGGTGGCCCACACCGGTACTCCGCGGACGAAGTTCTTGGTGCCGTCGATCGGATCGACCACCCATTGCCTGCCCTGGAATACCGCGGTGCCGCCGTACTCCTCGCCGAGCACGTCGTCTTCGGGGCGTTCGGCGGAGAGAATCTCGCGCAATTGAGTTTCGACGGCTTGATCGGCATCAGTGACCGGAGTCAGGTCAGGCTTGGTGTCGATGCGCAGGTCGAGGGCGCCGAACCGCGCGAGCGTGATGGCATCGGCTGTGTTTGCGAGAGTCAATGCCAGGATTAGATCGGATTGCACTTCCCGTACTCCCTCGCAGGTCATGGGTGCAGTCCTACCATGGGCATCATGTGGGAGTTCGCGGTGTTGCTGATGATCGTTGGAGCGCTCGCTGCGATCCTCGGTCCGCGTTTCATGCGACGCCGTCCACGCGGCGAAATGGCTCAGGGCACGCTTCTCGTCACCGGCGTTAGTCCTCGACCCGTTGCCAACGGGGAGCAGTACGTCACCATCGCCGGGGTCATCAAGGGCCCTACTGTCGATGAGTACGTGGTGTATCAGCGCTTGGTGGTCGATGTCGTTCGCTGGCCGAGTCGGGGCCAGTTGATACCCGTTGTCTATTCGCCCAAGAATCCAGAGAATTGGTACATCGCACCGTCCAGTCAGGTCGATGCGGCCTGAATCTTGGGGCCCTGAATCTTGGGGCCCTGAATCAAGCTCTAGCCGTGCGCAATTCGTAGCATCTCGGTGATGCTGGCCAGTTTCACCCGTGGTCGCCCATGTGGTTCGCCGGAAGACCGCTCATGACTGTCGATCGTCTGCCAGTGATCTTCGGTGACAAGCCCCGGCTGACATTCCAGCAACCACTGCATTAATTCGTCGGAGTAGCCCTGATCGCGATCGCGCGGCTGCCACGTCTGCAGGTCGGATGTGAGGGTGTCGATCGTGTCCTGCGAGTCTTTCTTGTTCGTTCCGATGACACCTGACGGGCCGCGCTTGATCCAACCGACGACGTATTCGTTGGTCCTGTCCTGCACCTTGCCTTCGTCGTGGGGAATGGTGCCGCTGCCCTCGTCGAACGGCAGTCCGGTTGTCGGGACCCCTCGGTAGCCGACGGCGCGCACGACCAGCGTCGCGGGCAGCGTCTCCCGCTCGCCGGTATCGCTGGCGGTCACCCTGCCGGATCCGTCAGTGACGAGCTCGTTGCGGCCGAGCACGATCTCCTCGACGCAGCCGTCGCCCTTGATTTCGATTGGCGATGCCTGGAAGCGGAACACAATCCGTCGGTTGCCGGGGGTTGGGCCTTCGGCTGTTCCCTTTTCTGCATAGCCCCGCAGCACCTTGATATTTGCCTTGGCGATCTTGCCGGCGGCCTCGGCGTCCGCATCGCTGATCTCGGCGAGGTCCGCCGGATCGATGACGACGTCGACGCCCTCCAATTCGCCCAGCTCGCGCAGTTCCAGCGTGGTGAACGCGGACTGCAGCGGACCACGGCGTCCGAGGATGACGACCTCCTCGACACCGCGCTCGTGAAGGCACGTCAGTGCGTGGTCGGCGATATCGGTGCTGGCCAGCACATCGGGATCAGTGACCAGGATGCGGGCGACATCGATGGCGACGTTGCCATTGCCGACCACCACGGCGCGGCCCTTGGACAGGTCGGGCGTCATCTCCTCAAAATGTGGATGGGCGTTGTACCAACCGACGAAGTCGACTGCGGCGACGCTGCCGGACAGCTCTTCGCCGGGAATGCCCAGCGCCCGGTCGGATTGGGTGCCGACGGCGTAGACCACCGCGTCGTATCGGTCGGCCAGATCGGCGGCGTGGACATGCCGTCCGACCTCGACGTTGCCGAAGAACCGGAATCGCGGGTCGAGCGCGACCTTCTCGAAGGTCTTGCTGATCGACTTGATCTTCGGGTGATCCGGGGCCACGCCGGAGCGCACCAGGCCCCAGGGCGTCGGCAGCATCTCAATCATGTCGACGTGGACGTCGGGACCGCCCTCCGTCAGGGAGCCATCGGCGAATTTGAGCAATGATGCGGCGGAGAAATATCCCGAGGGACCTGAGCCGACGATCGCGACATAATAGGGACGCACAGGTGTGATGGTAAACGCGCCGGTACCCTGAGGATCCGTGGATCCCGATCGCCAGTCTGACATCGCCGCCCTAGACACCACCCTGACAACGGTGGAGCGGGTGCTCGACATCGAGGGGCTGCAAGCGCAGATAGAAAAGCTTGAGAGTGAAGCGTCCGACCCGAACCTGTGGGACGACCAGGCTCACGCTCAAAGAGTGACCAGTGAGTTGTCGCACACTCAAAGTGAGCTGCGCCGCGTTGAGGGACTGCGTCAGCGCCTCGAGGACTTGCCGGTTCTCTACGAGATGGCTGCCGAAGAAGAAGGTGCCGCCAGCGCCGAGGCGGAGGCTGAGGCCGATGCCGAATTGAAGTCCCTGCAGGCCGATATCGAAGCGATGGAAGTTCGGACCCTGTTGTCCGGGGAGTACGACGAGCGCGAGGCGCTGGTCACAATCCGTTCCGGTGCAGGCGGAGTTGATGCCGCGGACTGGGCGGAGATGCTGATGCGGATGTACATCCGCTGGGCTGAGCAGCACAAATACCCGGTCGAGGTGTTCGACACGTCCTACGCCGAAGAGGCCGGTATCAAGAGCGCGACCTTTTCGGTCCAAGCCCCGTTCGCCTACGGCACGTTGTCGGTGGAACAGGGAACGCACCGACTGGTGCGGATCAGTCCGTTCGATAACCAGAATCGGCGCCAGACGTCCTTCGCCGAAGTCGAAGTACTGCCGGTCGTTGCGACCACCGACAGCATTGATATCCCCGAGATCGACGTGCGGGTTGACGTGTATCGATCGAGCGGTCCGGGCGGTCAGTCGGTCAACACCACCGACTCGGCGGTTCGACTCACCCACATCCCGACGGGTATCGTCGTAACTTGCCAGAACGAAAAATCGCAGTTGCAGAACAAAGTGTCGGCAATGCGAGTGCTCCAGGCGAAGCTTCTGGAACGCAAGCGCTTAGAAGAGCGCGCTGAGCTGGACGCCCTGAAGGGCGACGGCGGCAGCTCCTGGGGAAACCAGATGCGCTCCTACGTTCTGCACCCCTACCAAATGGTCAAGGATCTGCGCACCGAGTACGAGGTCGGCAATCCTACGGCGGTACTGGATGGGGACATCGACGGATTCCTCGAAGCGGGGATCCGGTGGCGTAATCGACGAGATGACGACGACTGACTTACTGTCCTACCCCTTCTCCCAGAATTGGCATGCCTTCTGGCAGGGCCCATATGGGAATTGGATTTTGACCCGTGGCCTGCCGATCACACTGCTGCTACTCGGCGGGTTGCTCGCTGCCCGCTTCGTGAGCTGGGCGACGCAGACGATTTCGAAGCGAATCGACACCGACTTCCAGGCAAGTGACGCTCTCGTCCGGTCGGAGAGCATCAAGCACAAGCAGGCCGTTGCCTCGGTCATCTCGTATGTGGCGATAGCGCTGCTGGGCGTCATGGTGGTGGTGCAGGTCACCAGCATTCTGGCGATTCCTGTCGGCTCGCTGGTGGCGCCGGCCGCAGTGCTGGGCGCGGCGCTGGGCTTCGGTGCCCAGCGAATAGTTCAAGACATGTTGTCGGGGTTTTTCATCATCACCGAGAAGCAGTACGGATTCGGGGACTTGGTATCTCTGACCGTCACGGCCATCGCGGAACCGGCGATCGGCACCGTCGAAGATGTCACCCTGCGCGTGACGAAGTTGCGGTCATCGGAGGGCGAGCTGTTCACCATCCCCAACGGTTTGATCGTTAAGACGGTGAACCTCTCCAAGGACTGGGCGCGGGCCGTCATCGATATTCCGGTTCCGACAGCCGCGGACCTGAGCAAGGTCTACACCGTGCTCCATGGGGTGGCGGATGCAGCAATAAAAGATGATCGCCTGCATGACCTGTTGCTGGACGCGCCCCAATTGATGGGCGTAGAGAGCATCGAACTCGACAACGTCAACGTGCGGATGGTGGCACGGACTCTGCCGGGAAAGCAGTTCGAAGTCGGTCGGCAGTTGCGTGTCATGGTCATCGCGGCGCTGGCTCGGGCGGGCATCGTCACCCCTGCAGACAGCACTCCAATGGTCGAGGCGCTCGTTCATCCTGCGACCAGCGGCGGAGCCGAAGAAACCCAAGGGCCGGTGATTGACAAATGAGGCTGACCACAACGTCCAGGGAAGCCCGGACGTGGCCCCGATACCTGCTGTGGGGACGGATTCGCACGTCCACCGTGGCGCTGCTGATCGCCTTCGTCGGAACCTGGTGGTTTTACGATGAATACCGACCGCTGCCCGATCCGCCGGCGCCGGCGCAGCAAGTGGTGCCGCCGGGCTTCATCCCCGACCCGTCGTACACCTGGGTGCCCAGGACCGAGGTGCAGCGCGAGACCACAACAACCACGCCGACCACGAGCGAGGCGCCGACGACGGCTCCTACCGACTCGACGGTGCCGAGCCCCTCGCCGTCTGTGTCGAGTTCCCCGACCGCTACATCGTCGCCAAGCCCGGTCCCTTGGGTGCCCCCGTGGGCGCCGCAGCCCACAACCGCTCCCGCGACGACCGCCCCGGCCACCCCGTCGGCGGCGGCTACCCCGAGCGTGGTTCCTGGGGCTGGGCCGAGGTCGACACCCGCCGTGCCGACCCAGTAGGGACAATCCATGCCTGGGACCCGGCTAGACTTGGCTGCCGTGATGATCACCCTTGAGCACGTCTCCAAGCAGTACAAGACGTCGGCGCGTCCAGCGCTCGACAATGTGAGCGTGAAGATCGACAAGGGTGAGTTCGTGTTCCTCATCGGTCCGTCCGGGTCAGGCAAGTCGACGTTCATGCGGTTGTTGCTCGCTGAGGAGAACCCGACTTCCGGTGAGCTTCAAGTCTCGAAATTTCACGTCAACAAATTGTCTGGCCGTCACATCCCGAAGCTGCGTCAGGTGATCGGCTGTGTGTTCCAGGACTTCCGGCTGTTGCAGCAGAAGACTGTTTTCGAGAATGTGGCCTTCGCGCTGGAAGTGATCGGCAAGAAGCCCGACACCATTAATCGGGTGGTTCCGGATGTGCTGGAAATGGTTGGTTTGTCGGGCAAGTCGAGCCGACTACCGGGTGAGCTTTCGGGTGGTGAGCAACAGCGAGTCGCTATCGCCCGCGCATTCGTCAACCGCCCACTGGTGCTTCTGGCCGATGAACCCACCGGCAACCTCGACCCAGATACGAGCAAGGACATCATGGATCTGCTCGAACGGATCAATCGGACCGGCACCACTGTGTTGATGGCCACCCACGACCACCACATCGTCGACTCCATGAGGCAGCGAGTGGTTGAGCTGTCTCTGGGCAGGCTCGTTCGCGATGAGCAGCGTGGCGTTTACGGAATGGATCGTTAAGTGCGCTTCGGCTTCCTGCTCAACGAAGTTTTCGTCGGACTTCGTCGCAACGTCACGATGACGGTGGCGATGATTCTGACCACAGCCATCTCGATCGGCTTGGTCGGTGGTGGTCTGCTGGTGGTGCGCCTCGCTGACCACTCGCGAGCCATCTATCTGGACCGGGTCGAGAGCCAGGTTTTCCTGACCAACGACATCTCGGCCAATGACCCGAGTTGCGACGGCGATGTCTGTAAGGCGCTGCGCGCCAAGATCGAGAGTCGTAGCGACGTGAAGTCGGTGCGGTTCCTCAATCGCGATGACGCCTACGACGACGCGATTCGCAGGATTCCACAGTTCAAGGACGTGGCGAGCAAAGGCGCGTTCCCGGCGTCGTTCATCGTCAAACTGGCCAACCCTGAGCAGCACAAGGATTTCGACGTGGCCATGCAAGGCCAGCCCGGTGTGCTCAACGTGCAGAACCAGAAGGAGTTGATCGACCGGCTCTTCGCGGTGTTTGACGGGTTGTCCAAGGCGGCGTTCGCAGTGGCGTTGGTTCAGGCCATAGGCGCGATTCTGTTGATAGCCAACATGGTTCAAGTCGCGGCCTACACAAGACGCACCGAAATCGGGATCATGCGAATGGTCGGCGCGACGCGCTGGTACACGCAATTGCCATTCATGCTCGAAGCGATATTGGCCGCGACGGTCGGTGTGGTTCTCGCGATCCTCGGCCTGATCCTGGTGCGAGCGTTGTTCCTGGAGAACGCTCTGGACCAGTTCTATCAAGCCAACTTGATCGCACGCGTCGACTACGCCGACATCCTGTACATCTCGCCCGTCCTGTTCCTGTTGGGCGTCGCGATGGCCGGTGTGACCGCGTATGTGACGTTGCGCATCTACGTGCGGAGATAACCGTGCCAAAGAAGGGTCCGCCGGCGAGCAAGTCAGGCGACGTCCCGGGCGGCCGGCGTGTCATCGCAACGAACCGCAAGGCTCGCCACCACTACGCGGTGCAGGAGATCTTCGAGGCCGGTGTGGTGTTGACCGGCACTGAGGTCAAGAGCTTGCGGGAGGGCCTCGCGTCGCTTGCCGACGCGTTCGCCACTGTTGATGACGGTGAGATCTGGCTCAGAAACCTGCACATCGCCGAGTACCACCACGGCTCCTGGACCAACCATGCGCCTCGCAGGAACAGAAAGTTGCTGCTGCACCGGCGTCAGATCGACATGCTGATCGGGAAGATCCGCGACGGCAACCTAACTCTGGTGCCGCTGTCGCTGTACTTCGCCGAAGGCAAGGTCAAGGTGGAGTTGGCGCTTGCGCGTGGCAAGCAGGAGCACGACAAGCGACAGGATTTGGCCAAGCGTGACGCCCAGCGCGAGGTGATCCGAGAACTCGGCCGCCGCAATAAGGGCATGTCCTAGGCGACGCCGGATAAAAGGGCTTCGGTTTGTGTCGGTCGCTCGCGTACCATTGTGGTCTGGTCGGATTTTCGGCCGGGGTGCGAGGGGCTGAACGGTTTCGACTTCGCGCATCGAATCAAGGGAAGCGTGCCGGTGCAGGCAAGAGACCACCGTAAGCGTCGATGCAACCAATTAAGCGCCGATTCTCATCAGCGCGACTACGCCCTCGCTGCCTAAGCGACGGTGTGTCTGTCAGACCGGGAGCGCCCTCGGCCCGGACCCTGGCATCAGCTAGAGGGACAAACCGATAAGTCCGGTCGCGGGATCTATCGGGACATCAAACAGCGACTGGGATCGTCATCCTGACTTGTTCGCGTGAGCAGGAGATCCAAGTAGAGACATAGCGGACTGCGCACGGAGAAGTCTTGAGGGAATGCCGTAGGACCCGGGTTCGATTCCCGGCAGCTCCACCGAGAAGATGCAGGTCAGAGACATGAATCTGGCCTGCATCTTCATGTTGAGACGCGGATCAGGCGGGCTCAGCGTCGGCGGCGGTCGGCAGCGACACACGCACATTGGACACGTTGACCACGCCAAATGACGTGAGAAACTGCGCGAGGCTTGCGAACGGCGTTGCAGCACCGACGATCTGCAGCACCAGCGGGTCCCCGTTGGTGGTGAATGTGATGTCGTTCAATTCAACGGTGACGGTCTGCGGCTGCCCATTCAACGTCACCGGGATGGGGGTGACGGTGAGGCCGAGGACCCGGCCGGTCGTCTCATCGACGATCTGCGCGTACACGGTGCGGCTGGTGCCGATGCCGGAATAGGTAAAGCTCAACGTCGGTGCCCCAACGATTTGAGTGGGTGTCGCCGGCAAATCCAGGGGGACGTTCACCGCAATCCTCGCCGGGGAGCCGTTTGCGAGCCAGCGGAAGCCGGATTCGGGTACCGGACCTGACCCGCCGAGCAAGGAGATGATGGGCAGGATGCCACCGGCACCCGAGTCAGTGATGGGTGTGCCGTAGAACGCCGGGTCGGACGGCAGATACGGCGAGGTGTAACTCTGGCCGGTCTGGTCCTGCCAGTCGAACGTCGGAATGCTGTCTGCTGGCGTGCCGACTTCCTTCACATACTGGTCCAGCCACGCCAGCGTGTCGTTGAAGATCACCGCTTCGTTGCCTCCGCCGGGGTTCAGGCAGACGTTGTGACCACCACAGAACCACACCATCTTGATCGGGACGCCGTTGGCGGACAGTGGGATCGCATTGTCGATGGATTGCTGCAAGGGGAACAGGTTGTCATCGGTGCCTTGAATCAACAGCGTCGGCACCGTGATGTCGTTGACCAGGATGGTCGGGCCACTGTTGCCGAGGAAGGCTTGAAAGCTTTGGGGAAGGACGCCGGTGAGGATGCCGGTGAGGATGCCGGTGTAGAGCTCCGTATTGATTCGGGCTCTCGTAAGCACGAACGTTTGGAGCAGCACCGCGGAGTACGCGCTTCTGAATCTGTCGCTGGGGTACCAGGAGCTGAGGAACGAGTTGTAGGTGATCGACGGGACGATGGCGTCGATGCGGGGGTCGTTGGCAGCGGTCACGAGTTGGATACTGCCGCCGTAGGAGTTACCCACCATGCCGATCCGCTGGTTGGTTTCGGTCTCGGGCCGGGTGAGGATCCAGGTGATGATGGCGGAGACGTCGCGGCCCTCGTAGAACGGATTGTTGGCCTGTAACACTCCGCCGGAGTCGAACTCGCCGCGCGGATCAAAGGTCACCACGTTGTAGCCAGCACCACGCAGCGCCTTTATGCCGGGAATGATGGTGTTGGTACTCCCCAAAAACTCCCCCAGGGGATTGGTGTTGCCGGGGCTCCCGATGCCCGGAGCGCCGATGATCGTAGGTGCCGACTCGCCTGTCGTGAGCCCCGCCGCCGGGTAGAAGTTGGTGCTGATCAGCGTGCCGTCGAAGGAGATCACCTTGTCGGTGAACGCGACTGGGATGTCCTCGGTGAGTTGAGGAACCTCGGCACTGCTGAACGGCACAACCACCGCGTGACCGATGATCGGCGCCAGCAAAGTACTCAAAATCGGCACCTGATGAAGGTCATTGATGATCGACGTTGCCAGGGACTCCAGCGCGGGTAGCTTCTTCAACGCCTTCTTGAGCGCCGCATCAAATGGCGTCGTCTCGCTGACCAAGATGCTGAACTGCTCGGTTGCCCCAGTCAGCACGGTGGTGTCAGGCAAATACGTGAAGGCGCCGGCAGGCTGCGAGGGCACGTCTATTGGGCGGAATACTCTGACTTTTCCGCCCTGGTTCGGTGCGGACGCAACGGTGTACGAGAGCGGAAGTCCTTTGGCGTCAATCGCATTGGTGTTGCCGAGGACGATCGCGTCGTTGAACGTGAGCGTCGGGTTGACTGTGATGGGGTTCGCCGAGGCCGCCCGCGACGCGACCACCAAAGATCGCGGTGTTATCCCGGCTGTCGTGGGAGCCGAGTCGTTGCTGCGTGTACCTGTGGCGGTACCGGTGGCGGTGCGAGAACCCCCGCTGATCGACCCCGCCGCGGAACCCGACGCGCGCGCCGACGAGATGTTGTGGCTGCTGCCAGTCGAGGCGGTGCCAGTCCCGGTGTGCGCGGTATCGGCACTGGCGACTGCGGACCCGCTGGCGAGTACCGCACCGATACCCAGACTTACCGCCCCGGCGCCCAGCCAACTGAACGCCTGAATACGACGCTGGTGGCCTCGGCGACGAGCCTTGTTGGCCCCAGACTTGGCCTTGTTCCGATCGGTGGCGCGGTGCATTGCGGACATAGCCGCTCCCGTCGCATCGTTACAAACGAAGCATCCGAG
Organism: Mycobacterium sp.; assembly: GCA_965279745.1. Taxonomy (GTDB): domain Bacteria; phylum Actinomycetota; class Actinomycetes; order Mycobacteriales; family Mycobacteriaceae; genus Mycobacterium. Next base: position 1,977,614 of record OZ257262.1, on the reverse strand, counting down.
AATGAACACCCCAACTTGCACGACCGGTTTGCTGGCCGATCTGTTCGCGAGCGTAGCGCAAGGATGTCAACGGTTAGGTCCGTTAACCGAATAGGTGTCGCGCTGTGTTGATGCCATCAATAGGACTCGCGTCTCCGCAGGTAATTTGGCGCGTTTTCGGGTGGTTTCGCGTGCTCCGAACTGGTATTTCAGCAGTTCAGCGTGCTTTTGTGCCGATTTCGACTCTCGGCAGCTCCACAGAGAGGAACTGGTCAGGACAATGAGTCCTGGCCAATTTTTCTTGGGTCAGGAACTAGGTAGTCGCTCTAGTTCGAACGGATCGTGCGCGCTGAACAGGCGTACCAGACCGGCGTTGGCCGCGGCCAGCTCGCGCAGCCTCTGCTGGTTGTTGATGCGCGACTCGGAATCGACCTGAACGAGGTTCTGGAATACCTTCAGCCCCGGTGGACAGTAGGGAGGCGTCTGCATTTCGCCGTGATGAAAGTACGCGTCACCACAATGCAGCAACCATCCGTCAGCGGCGCGTACCGCGACGCCGCAGTGGCCACGCGTGTGGCCGTGCAGTGGAATCAGCAGCAAGTCGTCTCCGGGCAGCGCGCGCACTGCGTCGAATCCGAGCCAGCGTTCACCGTCTTCGCGGTGCAACACCCAATTCGGACTATGCGCAAAATGGGCGCGGCGGTAGCGCGGCCGTTCGCGCCGCGACGGCTGCGTCGCGGCTGAATGCTCACGCGCGTGGACATGAACTTGCGCGTCGGGAAAGTCTGGAATGCCGCCCGCATGATCGAGATCCAGGTGCGTGACCACAATGTGGCGAACGTCGGCCGCGCTGAATCCGAGTGACCGCACTTGCGCCAACGCAGTTTCTCGGGGGTCGAGCTTCGGACGTGTCACTGTCACGAAAGGACGCCCGAGCCGTTGAGCCGGCTTGGCGATGTCGGCAGTTCCAACGCCGGTGTCCACCAGTATCAGACCGTCGTTGCTCTCCACCAGCAGGCAATGGCACACCATCCGTCCAGGGCTGAGCCACCCGCCGGCTGTGCCAATCAGCTTGCCGCCGTGCGGACACATCGTGCCGCAATTGAGGTGGTGTACGCGCAAACTCATAGTCTGACACTTTCAGAGTTGACCGCTCAGCGCCGCAGATCGGCCAGGCTGATCCGTAGCGCGTCGGTGAAGATGTCGACGTGCTGCTCGGACCAGATCAATGGTGGCCGAACCTTGAGAAATCGGCCCTGTGGCCCCGTGTTGCCCACCAGGACGTGTTCTTGGGCAAGGCGTTCCACCAAGCGAGCGGTCAGGGCTTCGGTGCCCTTACCGAAGTCGATGCCGGCGATAAGTCCGGCCCCGGTGGCCCTGGCGGGGTAGTCCATGTCAGCCGCGCACCGCGCCACCGCCGCGCGTAGCTGCTGACCCCGCAGGGCGCTGTTGGAGATCAGGTCCTCCTGCTCTATGACGTCCAACACCGTGAGGGCGGCGGCTGCCGATACCGGTGTACCGCCGAAGGTGGAGAAGTATTCGTCGACGGCGACGTACCGCTGCACGATTTCGGATCTGGTGATTAACGCCGCGACGGGATGTCCGTTCCCCATTGGCTTTCCGAGGGTGACGAAGTCAGGTGTGACGCCGAACCGCGAGAAGCTCCACAGTCCGCTGCCGCAGCGACCGAACCCGGCCTGCACCTCGTCCGCGAGGAAAAGCGCCCGGGCCTGATGAACGGACTTGACGAGTTCCCGGACGAACTCCGGGTCGGGGTCGTGGATTCCACCGCTGGTGAACATCGGATCAATCAGGCACAGCGCAAGTTCCAGCGACCGCTCGCCAAGCCAGTGACAGGCCGCGATGACTGCGTTGGCCGCTTCGTCCCGCCCGGGGATGGTGCCGTCGTCAGCGGGGACCGGTGGTGCGAAGACAGCGACGTGATCGGGGCGTACTCCGGCCCGCCAAGTGTTGGCTGACAGCGGCGCGGTCGCCGCCGAGACACCGTGATATGACGAGTCGGTGACCAGTGCGCCGCGGCGGCCGGTGTAGATCTCGGCCATCCGCCATGCCAGGTCGTTGGCTTCCGAACCCGAGTTCATGAAGACGCAGGTGTCCAGCCCGTCCGGCATGCTCGCGAGGAGTCGTTGCGCTAGTTGCACGGCATTGGGGTGCAGATAGCGATTGTTGACGTTGAGCACCGTGGATTGGCGACCGATGGCTTGCGCGATGCTCGGGTGGGCGTGCCCGATCACCGGAACGTTGTTGTATGCGTCGAGATACCGGGCACCGTCGGCAGCAAATAGCCACGGGCCTTCGCCGCGCGCCATTTGAAGCGGGCGGGCGTAGAAGAGCGGAACCAGCGCTCCCCCAAGGAGTTCGCGGCGACGCTCGAGCAACGCCGGCTCAGCCTCGGTTGGGGTGGCGCACCACTGCAGCCCGGCCATTCGGCGCAGCCGTTCGGTCAGGGCCGCTGAATCATCTTGTGTCAGAAGATCTAAGGCGTGCCAACTGCCTTCCCGCATCGACGTCGTGGTCGCGACCTGTGCGTCATCGGCGAGCGGGCGTGCCTCGGTGATCAGTAGCGTCGCCGCCAATCGGGCGACGACGAGATCGCCAAGCACCTCGAGTTCTTCGGGCTCCAGTGGGCTGATCCGCTGATACCCGTTGAGAAAACGGCTGATCGAAGGCCACACATCCGTCGAGACGCGGACCAGTGATGCCAGTGCGATCGCCGCATCGCAGACTCGAGCCGTGCGGTGCATGTCACCAAAGTCGATCAGGCCGGAGACGGTGCGACCGTCGATCGTCATTACGTTGCTCAATGTGACGTCGCAGTGGGCGATTTGGGTCGGAAGGTTGTCCGTGCGCGCGGGGAGTTCGGCGAGCCGGTCGAGGAGGTGAGTCAGCTGGCCTCGTCGGTCGGCGTTGGTGATTTGCGGCAACTTGGGCGCCAACCGGGCGACATGGCGCGGATCCCATTCCAGGTACCGACCCGCGGCGGGGTGATCGAGTCCACGCAGACCGCGGGCGGCCAAGGCGCAGACCCTCCCGAGATCGGCGGCGAATCCGTCGCGCAATTCGAAGTCGTCGGCCGCGTTGCCGTCAACGACGGTCAACAGTCTGGTCAGGTGGCGTCGGCCGTCGCGTGCCGTTATCTCCGCGGTGGTCGAGCCGTCGGTCGTCGCGACCAACCGGGGTATGGGCAGGCCCGGCTGGTGGCGGAGCATGTGCGTCATCGCCACGTTCTCCAAATCGATCACCGCGTCCGGTTCGGCGGAGTTGGAGACCTTCAGCACCAGCCGCCTGCCGTGTTCGGTGGTCATGAGGAAGTTGCGGTCTCGCTCGCTGCGAAGCGGCGCCACCGTGCCGGTCAATCCCCATCGTTCCCTGGCGATTTGCAGGGCCGCCCGGGAGTCGACATCGGGTGCCCGCTCGTCGAGAACCGAAGATGTTGCGGCGCTGGGCACTTCATGCATCGCGGGACTCCTTTTGAGGACTAGGCGATCGTGTCCTGAGCAAGGCCAGTAGCGGTCAGTCCAGGACCGTGTGCATGAGCATTACGTTGTAGGCAGACCATAGCGACAGGTTGTAGTACAACTCCTTGCCGGTCGACCACGGGTGCAAGAAGGGCGCGTAGATGCCGCCGGGGATCTGCATGGAGGACACCAGCATCCGCTCCGGGCCCCAGGGGCCCTGCGGCGCCGGCGCCGTCCTCATCACCACGTCGTTGGCACCGTTGCAGTACAGGATCAGGTACTGCTTGAGATAGGTGTTGAATTGGGCCGACATCTCGCCCACTGGGCCTGGAACGACTGCTGTCGCAGCGGACGGGTTGTTCAGGACCCACGAGTTGCTATCGGAGTTCCAGTATTCGTATTTGGTGAGGTCGGGAAGGAATTCGGGGGAGACTCGCGCCACGTACGCCGAGCCGCCACGCCCGTTGGGAGTGCCGAACGAGTAGAGGTACGGATCACCCGGCCCGGGTTTCAGGAATGCACCCATCTGGAAGTTCTCATTGCCCCCAGACGGTGTGCGGATGGTGCCTGGGTAGACGCCCCACGTCTCGCCGTTATCGGGGGACATCGCGATCGCCGAGTAGTTCGTGGTCCAACTGCCGTTGTTGTCCCAGCTCTTGATGGACATGAAGTTCATAAATTGTTTTCCCGCAAGGCCGACGCCAGCCGTCGGAATGATACCCGTCTCTTCGGGTGCCGCATTGATGCTGTTGATGATCTGCTTAGAGATCCCCTGCCGCCACACCGGTGAACCGGAATACCTGTTGCCCACGGCGGCATCCGGCACGGCAATCGTGTTGGCCAGGAAGCGGTCTTGGGTACGGAACAACGCGTTGTACCGCCACTGCTTGCCGGGAATCTGGCAGTAGCCCTTCGTATCGCCGAAAGCCATGAGGACCTGATTGTTGCTGGGATCACCGTTGTCCCACATGATTCCGAGGTCGGTTCCGGTGATGGCGAAGCGCGGGATGGTCTGGTTCGGGCTGTCTGGTCCGGTCACCCAACCGACGAGGGAGGTTCCCGGCGGGGCAGTGGAGGTCGACGGTTGAGCCGCTGCCGGCGCTGGAACCTGCTGCACCACGGCCGGAGTCTGCGCGACGCCGGTACCTGGTTTGGGTGAGGGAACCACCGCTGCCTGCTTTTGCACGGGGGCTGTTGGCATCAAGGCTTTGATGAGCTGACCGAGTTTCGGCAGCGGCGCTTGGTCATTCGCGCCGGTCGGCTTGTGTCCGACCGGACGATCGAACGGCGCGATGGCCGATGGATTCGGAATCTCGAAGGCTTGATCCGGAAGCGGTTGCGCCTCCGAGGCGGCGCCCTCGCATGGGTCCGCGGCCACTGGCGGCGTGACGCCGACCGCGGCGCAGAGTCCGAGGACGAGCGCCAACGCCGCCGATCGCGATGGAATACCAGGTCGTTGCGGCACTACGCGCCTTTCGGGGCAGGACGTCGCAATGACGTTGGCAGTTGACCCATGTGACCATAGGGACCAATGAGGCTAATGTGATTGGCGATGTATCAATAGGTATGCGTCCGTGACCATGTCGCAACCGGTCCCACGCTCGGATCGCTTGGACAGCAATACCTTTGAAGGCCCGCTAGGTAGTACTGCTCGGAGTGGCCAGGAGGTGGCCGCCGGCGGCCCCGCGGGCGGGTGGCGCGCTGAGAATTCCTCGGGCACGGGCCTTCTCGACCCAACTGACCACCGTGCGGGGGGTCACGAAGTATTCCTGGGCCAGGCTTGCGGCGTAGCCGCGGCCGCGCGCCAGGTACTCGCGGGCGATGGTGGTCAGGAATTCCTCGCTGAGATTTGCGCGGCGCCGGAGCGGTTGGATCGCGACGGCCGGAAATCCGTTGACCGGAAGGTCAATAGCGAAAGGATCTGATCCGGCCGCGACGAGTCGAGGGAGGATTCCGGTTACGGCGGTCAGCGGGGAAGTCCAGCGGAAATCGCGTTGAAGCGCCGCCAAGTCGAGGCCTTCGTGGGCAACCAAGGACATTTCCACGATTTCCGGCTTGTCATTGACGAGATCCACTCGCGCATTTATCTGCACTGCCACTTCACCGGTGGAGGGATCGACTTTGACCCAGTCAACGATAACGGGCAGGTCGACCGTCACCTCCCCACTCGGCCACGGGTGGCGTGGCCCGTCGGCACGGATGAATCGCGATGAGACTCCGTAAGGTCTTGATGCAATTCCCATGAGGGCCGATCCTCCTCGACCGCGTGGACCTCAACCTTCCATATATGTGGAGTGAAGCTTACATCTGCCTTTGAGGTGGGGTCATGTGCGGTCGAACGAGTGACACCATCCGGACAAGCCCCAAAAAGAGGTGCCATTGGGCCGTGGCTAATAGTGATGAACCCGTGCCATGGTGCAGTGACCAGCCCTAACGGTAGGTCTGAACGCAGGAGGATGTCGTGTCAACGCAGGAGGATGTCGTGTCCAAGTACAGCGTTGTACTCGCGAAGATGTCGATCACAAACCCGGGAGGCAGTCACGGGTATTGGGTTGGCCGAGTAGGTGTGCTGGCAGTCGCACTTGGCGCAGGCTTCGCCGTTGCCGCGATGCCGACGGCCTTCGCTGACACGACCGGCACCTCGGGTTCGGTCGGTTCGACCTCGGATAAGCCTTCGGCCCCATCCTCACGCGCTGCCCACCCCGGTGCCCACGGCGGTCCGGCGCACCGGGTCTTGCCGGGCAGCGCAGGCGCTGGAACTCAGAGCTCCAAGATCTTGCTTGGACGTCTCCCCGGTTCCCAGTCCCCTGCGGTGATCGATCCGGTCTCGACTCCGACCGCGGCAGTAGTTCGCGCGCCGACCGCCACCCTGCGTGCGCTTGCCTCAGACCATTCGGTTTCTGGGATGAGCGGCTCCCTGCAGTCCTGGCTGGCGGGTTCGGGCGGCGGAGATTCGCCAGCTGCAGCACCGACGGTCTGGGCCGCGGCGGCGGTCGCGCGTCGCCAACTTGGCAGCGTCTCAAGCTCATTCGACCCGGCGGCGTCGGCTTCGGCGACTGGCTGGTACCCGGGCATGGTCGTGGGGATCTTCTTCGGTGACGGCACCGCGTCCCACCCCAATGGCGGAATTCTGCTCGGCAACGGCTACAGCTGGACCGCGCAGACGTGCACGTCGGGTTCGTGCAACGGAGGCAATGGCGGCCTGATCGGAAGCGGTGGTGCTGGCTACAACGGTGGCAATGGTGGTTCGGCGGGTTGGGTCGGCAGAGGCGGTGACGGCGGCGCAGGTCTGTCCACCAGCATCGACGGCGGTGATGGCGGCTCCGGCGGGCTGATATTGGGGAACGGCGGAACTGGCGGCGCCGGCGGCTTCAGCGCCAACGGCGGCAACGGCGGTGGCACCGGTCTGCTGTCGGTGATCGGAAACGGCGGCGACGGCGGCCAGGGCGGTATTGGCACCAGCGGCACGAACGGTACCGCGGGCACCGGCGGCACGGCCGGAACCGCCGGCTCCAAGAACGGCGGCAACGGCGCGGCCGGCACCAACGGTGGCAACGGCGTCAAAGGCGGCAACGGTGGTAACGGTGGTAACGGAAGCTGGATCTGGGGCCAGGGCGGGGCCGCCGGTTCCGGTGGCTCCGGTGGCTCCGGTGGCGATGGCGGTAAGGGCGGTGCCGGCGGTGCCGGCTACTCCGCTGTCCTGAGCGGCGCCGGCGGTGCCGGTGGAGATGGCGCCAAGGGCGGCAACGGTGGCAGCGGTGCCAACGGTGGTATCGCGGGTATCGCGGGCACCGGCCGTCTCCTCTTTGTCTTCGCCCGGACGGGCGCCTCGGGCAGCACGGGTATCGCGGGCACCGGCGGCGACGGTGGAAACGGTGGTCTCGGGGGTGACGCTGGATCCGCGGTTGGCGCGGCTTTCAGCGGCGGCAAAGGCGGCAACGGTGGCGATCGCGGGGTCGGCGGAACCGGCGCGGCCAACGGGATTGGCGGTAACGGCGCCAACGGTGGTGCCGGCGGCAGCTCCACCGGGATAAACAACGTCGCCGGTGCCGGTACTGGTGGTGCCGGCGGCGACGCTGGCCTCGGAGGCCTGGTGGCCGGAAACGGCGGCAAGGGCGGCGACGCGACCGCCACCGGCGCCGGCGTCGCGGCCTCCGCTGGTTGGGGTGGCCAAGGCGGCAACGGTTCAATCGGCAACGGTGGCAACGGCGGTGAGGCCGGCAATGCGACGGCGACCGGAGACGATTCAAGCGCGTTTGGCGGAAAGGGCGGTGACGGGGGCCTATCCACTCAGGCCAGCGGTGGTAACGCTGGCGCCGGCGGCAGCGCCACGCTGGTCGGAAAGCTCGTCTCTGGCACTGGCGGCAAAGTCGCGGCGACTGCCGGCCCTGGTGGCAACGGAGGTGCCGGCGCGGTGGCCGGCGGTAACGGCGGTAACGGCGGTGCGGCGTCGTCAACCGGGAATGACACCGTCGCCGGGGGCGGCACCGGCGGCAACGGCGGCACCGGCGGCACCGGCGGTGCGGCTGGTAGCGGCGGCAACGCCACCATGGTCGGTGACTCGAATAATTATTTCTACACCGGTTCATTCGGCGGTTACGGCGGTGTCGGCGGTGCCGGCACGACCGGGAACGGCGGTGCCGGCGGTGCCTTTGGTAGCGCGACAACGACCGCGGTGACCGCCACGAGCACTCAGCCCCTCAACGCCTTCGCTGGTGGACCCAGTATCAATCACCTCGACGCTGGTAAGGGCGGCGACTCGACCAACGCCACCGGAGGTGCCGGCGGTGCCGGCGGTGCCGCCACCCTGTTCGGCAAATCGCCGGGCGGAGTCAGCTTCGCCGGCAGCGGCGCTGCCGGTGGTAACGGCGGTGGCGCCGGCGGTACCGGCGGCAGCGGCGGCACCGCGGTGGCGACCGCTACCAACACCGCCGAAGTCCACGGTGGTGACGGTGGCGGCGGCGGCAACGGCGTCACCGGCAACGGCGGCAACGGCGGCGCCGGCGGTGCTGCGACAGCCGTGTTGACCGCCACCGGTGGTAACGGCGGGAACGGCGGTAACTCCACCGGCGGCGGCACCGGCCTAGGCGGCTTCGGCGGGTCCGGCGGCACAGCCACCGGCACACCCGCCGTCCCAGGCACCGCCGGGGCTAACGGCACACCTTCACCCGTATAAGCGCTACTTGCGTAGCGGCCCGGTGGCGGAATTGCTGGCCTCCCGCCGGTTGAACCTCCTAATGCTGCGATGAGAAGACAACAAGCGCGGAGAAATGCTGCGGCGGATGGTGTCGATCTAGATTTGTACGGGTTGCGTCGCGATGGCACAGAGTCTCTCGTTGACATCAGGTTGGACCCGTCGCAGGTGACTTCCCAGGCTGATGCGGCGATGTATGAGGCGAAACGGACCCCGCGCAACACCGTCACATCGCTCTGATCCGCCCATGATTAGGGTGCTGAATCGACCTCGTCGGTCCAAACCCTGAAGTTCGTCAAGACGTTTGGGCCGAACGCGTTGCTGAGCGCCACATCGGCGGCGTCGCGGCCCCGTGCGATCAACACCCTGCCGATGCGTGGCGTGTTGTTGCGCGCGTCGAAGGTGTGCCATTGCCCGCCAAGGAATACCTCGAACCATGCTACGAAATCCATTGGACCGTAAGGTGGCTCCATGCCGATATCGCCGAGGTAGCCGGTGCAGTAGCGCGCCGGGATGTTCATGGCGCGACAGAAGGCAACGGCCAGGTGATTGAAGTCGCGGCAGACGCCGGTCCTGGTGTTGAACGTTTCCAACGCGGTCTGGGTGACCGACGCGTGTTCGTATCCGAACGTGACATGGTGATGAACGAAGTCGCAGATCGCCTGAACTCGATCCCAACCCGTTGGTGTGTGCCCAAACAGATTCCATGCCGTATCGGACAGGCGATCGGTCTCGCAGTAGCGACTCCCGAGCAGGTAGACAAGAGTATCGACAGGCAGCTCCTGCACCGGAATCTGTTGCGCATCAGCCACAATCACATCAGGAAGCCCAGAGTCGTTGATGAAAGCGTTGGCCGTGACACGCGTCGTTCCTGCGGGAGCGACGATGCGGGTACACCAGTTGCCGAAGCCGTCACGGTAGGCCTCAATCGGAACCGGCGGGTCGAACACCAGATCGTCCCGGCTGACAAGATCGGATACCCGGGTGAAGTGCACGTTGAGGTTGAAAATCATCGGGGTGGGCTTCAGGCAGTCGTAGACCATCTCGAAGCCGACGTTAATTCGCATCATCAATCTCCGGTATCCGCCAGGTAAGTTGCGCGTGGACGCCGGCGTAGGTGGCGAAAAATTCTGTAGATTCCGCTATTTCGAGCAATGAGTCAACTTTGATCCGATGTTCTCGACAGTACAGGTGTATCGATGGCATGGATGGTGGGCCTCACACCGGAGGGCGAAAGACTCTGTTGGGCGGCAACGCGGGCAAGCACCCTTGAGGCGCGGATCGGAAATCTCTGAGACGCCCGATGTGATTGTGAGTTGCAGCAGCAGACCGCTGACCCATCGGTACGGGTCTGCAATAACGTTAGGAGCGCGACCATGACGAAGAACACCCACGCAACTGAGAACGGCACGGCAGCCGGGGGCACGGTTAATGCTGTCGACGTGCTGCCGCGAGCTGTTGACCTATCCGACGAGGTGCTCGAATCGGTCAAATCGGGGCAGCAGGCCGCGCTCGAGGCCGTGCGTAAGTTCGTTGACACCGTCGACGAGGCGCTTCCTGCGGCCGTTCACCCGTTGCGCAAGACTGTCGTCGATAGCGCCCTTGAGTTGGCGGACCAGCTTGTGACAACGCAGTACGAGTTCTTACGCAGCGTCGTGCGTAGCGCGGACAGGGCCCTCAGCAAGCCCCACGACGCCAAGGACTGAACCAGTCATGACCTCGCAACTCGAACGACCGAATTTGGGTCGATGACACCTAACGCCGCCCGAACACACGCCGCGGATACGGCTGAAGCCCAATGCACTTCACTCCGGGTATGTCGATGGGGCATGGTGGCCGCACACCGACGACTTGGCCGTGGAACTCCCAGATCTGCTGGCAGTGCTGTCGGTCCGAGTCGGGTCCATTGATCGTGTCCGATACAAGGTCAGTGACTGGGGGCAAGCGCCCGCCCAAATCGTCACCGCCGACTGCGTGGTGCACCTCGACGGATACCGACTCGGGCCGCCAAACACCGTCGAAGTCCTCGGTCGCGACAACAACCGGATCGTTCTGGTGGTGGTCCCGCCCCACACCGACCCCGGCCGTGCGTATACCACCATGATGGCCGCGGCCGCTACGGACAATGACTCAACCGTCGACGGTTTGCTCATGATCAGCTTGCGAGATAGGCAGGCCCGTTCGCAGCGGGCTGCGGCGCAAGAACGCTGGGACTCCGACGGCGAATCGCAGCGATGAATCGACGGCATGGAGTTCCGCGTGCGCAACGCCTTGCAGCATTTCGGGTGTAGTGTCAGTGGTGGCTGAGAAATTCAGCCGGTTCGGACCGAGTTCCGCTGTCCGCCGCGGAATTTGAAGGAGCACAGTCTCCGCGCCGTGACATACCGGTGATCGTCTGCTCGTCGGGACCACTATGAACTTTTCGCTCGGTTCTTCCGTCTTTGAGGCGTAGACGGAGATGACCACGCCTGTCGCCATGCTCGTTGCACTCGCCGTGCTGCTCTTTTTGGGTGCCGCAATGTCGTTGCGCGTTGTCAAGCAGTACGAAAAAGGCGTGTTGTTCCGGCTAGGTCGTCTGGTCGGCGAACGTGAGCCGGGCCTTCGATTCATCATTCCGTTTGTTGATGTGCTGCATCGGATTTCGCTGCGAATCGTGACAATGCCGATCCAGTCCCAGGGAATCATCACTCGCGACAACGTCAGCGTCGACGTGTCGGCGGTGGCTTACTTCAAAGTCGTCGATGCGGTGAAGTCGGTCGTCGCGATCGAGAACGTCCATGCTGCTATCGACCAGATCGCGCAGACAACGCTGCGAAAGGTCGTCGGCCAGCACAGTCTGGACGAAACCCTTTCGGAGACAGACAAGATCAACCTTGACATCCAGGACATCCTCGATGTCACCACCATCGAATGGGGTGTACAGGTCACGCTCGTGGAACTCAAAGACATTCAACTTCCCGACAGTATGAAGAGGGCGATGGCGCGCCAAGCCGAGGCCGAGCGCGAGAAGCGCGCGAAAATCATTAATGCAGAAGGCGAATCCCTCGCTGCCGCCGCCTTGGGGGATGCCTCGGACACGATGATGGCCCACCCCTTGGCTTTGCAGTTGCGGAATCTGCAGACCCTCGTCGAGCTCGGCGTCGACAAGAACACCACTGTGGTATTCCCGGCTCCCTTGATGTCGACCATCGCTGAACTCGGCGCGTTCCTGGCCCGTGAGGCCGCCGCCGCAACCGGTCGACGATCATGAAGGCGCTGGTGTATCACGGTCCGGGCAGTAGGTCGTGGGAAGACGTGCCCGATGCCGGCATTCACGAGCCGACCGACGCGGTGGTGCGGGTCGACGCCGTCACGATCTGTGGAACCGATCTGCACATCCTCGGCGGCGACGTGCCGGCGGTGACCCCGGGTCGGATTCTCGGCCACGAGGCCGTCGGCACCGTCACTGAGGTCGGCTCGTCGGTGCAGAAAGTCACCGTCGGTGATCGAGTTCTGATCTCGTGTGTCTCGTCGTGCGGCAGCTGCCGCTACTGCCGCGACGGCAGCTACGGGCAGTGCTTGGGTGGAGGTGGCTGGATTCTCGGTCACCTGATCGACGGCACGCAGGCCGAATACGTCCGGGTTCCGTTTGCCGACAACTCGACCTACAAGGTGCCTGACGGGGTCACCGACGAGCAGATGATCGTGCTCGCCGACATCTTGCCGACTGCCTACGAAGTGGGCGTGCTCAACGGCAAGGTCCGTCCCGCCGACGTTGTCGCGATCATCGGTGCTGGACCCATCGGGCTAGCGGCGATCATGACTGCGCAACTGTTCAGTCCCAGCCACATAGTGGCGATCGATCTGGCCGACACCCGGCTAGAGGCGGCGCGAAAGTTCGACGCCGACGTTTTGGTGAACAGCGGCCGTGACGATCCCGCCTCAGTCATCAATGAACTGACCGGGGGACTGGGAGCTGACGTGGCCATGGAGGCTGTCGGGCTTCCGCAGACATTCGAGCAGGCGGTGCGACTGGTCCGTCCGGGCGGGCACGTGGCCAATATCGGTGTGCACGGCGCGCCGGCGACCTTGCATCTGGAAGACATCTGGATCAAGAACCTGACCATCACCACCGGATTGGTTGATACCTACTCGACACCGACGCTAGTCGGGCTGGTTGCCAGCCGTCGCCTCGACACCGCACCGATGGTCACCCACCGATTCGGCCTTGACGAATTCGAGACCGCCTATGACGTTTTTGCTGACGCCACCAACACCGGCGCGTTGAAGGTGCTGCTCACCTCTGCCGGTCGCACGGATGTCGAGCCTAAAGAACAAATCCGCACCAACATCGAAAGTGGGTAATCGTCATGATAATTCTCGGAATCGCTTTTCTCTGTGCCGGATTCGTGTTCGGTATCCCGATCCTGTGGACCATCGGGGTCTTGCTGCTCGTCGTCGGAGCGGTGCTGTGGATATTGGGCTCGATGGGACACGCTGTCGGTGGCCGTCGTCACTACTACTGACCGCTGCTTAGGCATTCTCGCGGTTGACAATCCAAGGAGATGGACATGATTCGAATCGTAGGGCTGCTGGTGGTCGTCTGGCTCATTGCCGGCGCCGTCGCAGCCGGCCAACGTGGGTATTTCACCCATGCCGAGCAAACCTGTGCCAGCGCCGGGACAATCGCGGTGACTGTGATAGCCGGACCACTGAATTACTTTGGCGTCAACCCGAAGGTGGCGAACTGCAGAGTGCCCCAACCCAGCCCGTAACCGTGTTGCCAGGGGCGTTCCAGGCACCTCACAGTTCGCGGCACTAACTTCTCGATCAGCGCAGGGGATCAGTTCCCGTAGCGGCGTGTTCGGGAAGGATGACCTTGACAGGAAAGCCGACCGTATTTATCTGCAGCGTATTCGGCGCATTCGCCTTGTCATTCACGACTTTCGGATCGGGCGTTGCCGTTGCCGACAACTTCGCAGGCCAGACTTATGGCGACGTGTCGTCGGCCCTGAGCAAGGGCGGTCAAACAGGAGTAATTGCTTCGGTTGTGGGTGAAATGAAGGATCAGAGTGCCTGCATCGTCGAGCGTTCACAGAAGGCGCCGTGGGTTTCGGGCGCCAACTTCTCTCCGGTCAGCAACACGGTGCTGCTGTACCTGAACTGCAATGCCGCATTGGCGTCTCCTGGGGTGGCAGGTAACTCGCTGGCCAGTCCTGAGGGCCGTGCGGAGAAACAGAAGGAGGTCGCCAAGGAATGGAAGGCGACAACGCAAGACGGCGCACAGTGGTGCACTGCGAATGAGGCAGCACACCCCGATTGGGGTGCGGCGGCGTTTGACGGGTGCCCCAGCGGCTAGTCCGGTCAGCGGTGAGCGGACCCGGTCAGCGTTTGACCTTTCGCGCCCTGCAACACACAGATGACGGTGCTGGGGTAAGGATTATTTGACGTTCGGTCCTGCTCTGAGTCGATCAGATAGGTGATCGAAAATGGGCTGCCAGTGATCGATTTCCCGGTGTACTGGTTGAAGCCGACGTCGCACTTACTGTTGGCGACGTCGGTGACAGCTGCGTCGACGGGAAGCGCCGCCCGCAGGAACACCTCAGCCAGATGTGGTGTAGCGCAGTCCACAACGTTGACCATCACCACTGCGGGATCAGTCGGCGGAGGGTCAGCCAGGCATTCACCGGTGTCCAGATCGACCCAGTTCTTTGTGCTGGCGATGGGCGTCGTTGGCGTCGTCGAGAGCGCGCTGGTGGTGAGCGTCGACGACGGCACAGGACTTGAATTGGCCTCGGTAGTCCGGTGCGCCGTCCCGCATGCCGGCAGCAGCATGAAGGCCGCCAGTGCAGCAACGGCGCCTAGGTGTCGGTGACTGATCCGCATTCAAAAAGTGATATCGCACGCGGTACCGCCATGTATCGCAGATGATCGTTTCTCGGGATTGGAGGGTGCAGTGATTCATTGGTTGTCGGTGGCCGTTGCCGTGGTCTTCACGTGGCTGGGCATGGTGGTGGCCATCTCGTTCCTAGAGGTCCCGCTGAAGTTCCGCACCCCGGGCGTGACGCTGCAACTCGGCCTCGCCATCGGACGGCGGGTGTACCGGGGGCTCAACTCGTGGGAAGTCGCTCTCGCCTTCGTCGCGCTCGCCACGGTGATCCTGGGGAGCCCTCCGCTAGGCGTGGGTCTGGGCATTTTGGTGGCCGTCGCGGCGCTCGGCATTCAACTGGTGGCCGTGCGCCCTGGGCTCACGCGGCACTCGGATGCGGTTCTTGCCGGCGTCGTGGCACCGGTGCCCCATAGTCGAAGCCGCGGACATCATGCCTACGTGGCGTTTGAGGTCATCAAGGTGGTGGCGTTGTTGACCAGCGGCATTCAGATGCTGCTCTGATTCCGTACTGTCATCAGAACTCGTAGTCGGCGAGATTCGTTGTACCTGGGTGGCTTTCGTCGTGTATCGACACCATTGCGGGAACAAATTCAGAAGTGACCATTCCGCGTCGATCGGTGACGTCGTCGACAATGTCGAAAGTATGTTGGATGCGCTCCGGCGTATCGACGACGATCGTCGTCACCGGCACCTGCCGCCTGAACTGAATCAGCCTGTCGCCGTGCGGCTTGATATCGCCCTGAAAGCCCCAGATACCGCGCAGCACCGTCGCGCCGTCCGCCGCACGCGATTCCCACAGCCGTCGAACGAGGGCACGGTGGATCGGCACCCCATCGTGAAGAGTCGCTTCGGACGTGTGGATCATCAGCTTCTGCCACAGCGGACGGCCGTGGCTATCGACGGCAGGCAGCTGTGGCGGCCGGGCGAGCAGTGCGCCGTCGCGAATGCAGATCTGGGCCCGCTCCATGGTGATCACCCGGCTGTAGATCAGCGTCTCCAACTCTGGCAGAACACCGTGGACCTGCGCTGCTGTGCCGACGGCGATGACCATCAGCGGTACCTCGGCGTTGCGGCCGAAGAACTTCGCCCGGTGCCGGTGCCCTCCGGTTGTGCCGTCCACTCCGAGCAAGACGGATGCCCCGGCGAAGTGGTGACGATGCAGTAGGTCGCAGACGGCGTGGTAGGCGGGCAAACCGTTGATCACCTTTCGGCGGCCGATGTAGATGGTGAGTTTCACGTCGTCGTCCTGCCGCAGCGGCGCCGCGCTGGTGCTAGCCACCAACTGTGCCCGTTCCAGGGTCAGGTTGCCGTGGGTCATCAAGCCAATGGCGTCATCTACCAGACCGCCGATAAGGGCGTTGGTGTCGATTGCGGCAATCGTGATCGGCGGATCCTCGGACAGGGTCAACGACCTGTCACTGCGGATGATGTGGCTGTGGCCGAAGCTGGCGATACCGCGCAGCATCACGCTGGAGGCGACTCCGCGATCGGCCAGCAGATCGATCATGGCATCCGCGAGGAAGCGGGAGCCGATCCGCTGACGCTCGCTGAAGTAGGCCGTGAATTTGAGGTAAGCGTCGGTCATAGCAGGCTCGCAATCCACTGGCCGGTGAACGCGGCGGCGATACCCAACACCACGCTGACCGCGATATTGGTAATCGCAGGACCGAATTGCCGTTCCTCGCTCAACCGCTGGGTCTCCAGCATCCAGGTGGAGAACGTCGTGTAGGCGCCAACGAAGGCGGTACCGGTGAGCAGGAAGGCGTGGTGACTCATTGGCAGCGCTGCGAGGAATCCGAGTATTACCGCGCCGGTGATGTTGACCGTGAGCGTGCCGAATGGGAATGAGCCCGCGGTGCGGCGGGCGACTGTGCGGTCAATCATGTATCGCGCCATCGAACCGATGCCGCCGATCACCATCACGGCGGCCCACATGGCGATATTCGCGATGGTGCTCACGTCTTGAGCCTCACGCGGCGCACCAGCACTGTCGCTGCATACACCGCAAGCAGACCGGCGACGGTACTGGCGAGGGTGTAACCGGCGGCTAAGCCGTAGTGATGGTGCTCGATCATCTTGAGCGTTTCTACCTGCATTGTGGAGAACGTGGTGAGGCCGCCGCACAAGCCGGTGCCGAGCATTGGCCTTCGATAGCTGGAAGGTGGCAGGCGTTCGAGCAGTCGGGTGGTGAAGTAGCCAAGCAGGAATGCGCCGACGATATTGACCACGAACGTGGGCCACGGCCAGCGGCCCGGATCTGACACGGCCAGCGTCCCCAGTGCGGCGCGAGCCGCCGTGCCAATCGCGCCGCCGGCGAATACTGCCGCCAGCTCGCGGTTGTCGTAGCCGAACAAACGGTGACCCCCTCAGACATGAGACATCCGGAGCCAGTATGGCGTGCGGCGGGGCAGAATTGGTGCCATGGCGGCTAATCCCCGCGCCGGTCAGCCGGCGCAGCCCGAAGACTTGGTCGATCTGCCTCACCTCATCACTGCGTACTACACGGTCATGCCGGACCCGGACAATGTGGACCAGCAGGTGGCGTTCGGTACGTCCGGACACCGCGGCTCGTCGCTGGACGGTGCGTTCAACGAAAGGCACATCCTGGCTACCACTCAGGCGATCGTTGAGTACCGCGCGGCGCAAGGCACCACTGGCCCGCTGTTCATCGGCCGCGACACCCACGGGCTCTCCGAGCCGGCTTGGGTGTCGGCTTTGGAAGTGCTGGCAGCCAATGATGTTGTGGCGATGATCGATTCCGCCGACCGCTACACGCCGACGCCCGCCGTGAGTCACGCGATCCTGTCCTACAACCGGAGCAGTAGCACGGGACTGGCCGACGGGATCGTCGTCACACCGTCGCACAACCCGCCGCGCGACGGTGGCTTCAAATACAACCCGCCTAACGGTGGTCCCGCGGATACCGATGCCACCGGTGCGATCGCGAAGCGCGCCAACGAGATTTTGCGCAGCGGCCTCCAGGGCGTGAAGCGGGTGCCGCTGGCTCGTGCCCTGGAGACTGCGCAACGACATGACTACCTGGACGCCTATGTCTCGGATCTGCCCAATGTCGTTGATATTCATGCGATCCGCGCTGCGGGCATCCGCATTGGGGCCGATCCGCTGGGCGGCGCCAGCGTCGATTACTGGGGCGCGATCGCTGAACAACACAACCTCGACCTGACTGTCGTCAACCCGTTGGTCGACGCGACGTGGCGATTCATGACGCTGGACACCGACGGCAAGATTCGAATGGATTGCAGTTCGCCCAACGCGATGGCGTCCCTGATCGCCAACCGCGACCACTATCAGATCGCGACCGGCAACGATGCTGACTCAGATCGGCACGGCATCGTCACCCCGGACGGCGGCTTGCTCAACCCCAATCATTACCTTGCGGTGGCCATCGACTACCTGTACTCGCACCGGTCGGACTGGCCGGCCAGTGTCGCGGTCGGCAAGACTGCGGTCAGTTCGTCCATCATTGATCGCGTGGTGGCGGGGATGGGCCGCAGACTCATTGAAGTTCCGGTCGGTTTCAAGTGGTTCGTTGATGGATTAATAGGTGGCACAATAGGTTTCGGCGGCGAAGAATCGGCCGGGGCGTCGTTCCTGCGGCGCGACGGATCGGTCTGGACCACCGATAAGGACGGCATCATCATGGCGCTGCTGGCCTCCGAGATGCTGGCGGTCACCGGTTCGACCCCGTCGCAGCGGTATGAACAGCTGGCCGCCAAATATGGGGCGCCGGTCTACGCACGTGTTGATGCGCCGGCGAACCGCGAGCAGAAGGCGCGTCTGGCGAAGCTCTCGCCAGAACAGGTTACCGCCACCGAACTGGCTGGTGAGCAGATCACCGCCAAGCTGACTTGCGCACCGGGTAACGGGGCACCGTTGGGAGGTCTCAAGGTGACCACGGCGAACGGCTGGTTCGCGGCACGGCCATCGGGCACCGAGGATGTCTACAAGATCTATGCCGAGTCGTTCAAGGGGCCCGAGCATCTGGCACAGGTGCAGGAAGCCGCCCGGGAAGTGGTGAATACAGTCATCTCGTGAGTTCGGTAGCGGAGGGCGACTGTTCCCCGGAGACCGCGGCCAGACTTCCCCGGGAAGTCTGGATTCTGATCGCGTCGAACGCGGTCATCGCCCTGGGATACGGCGTGGTCTCGCCGGTCTTACCGCAATTTGCCCGCAACTTCGGCGTGAGCATCAGCGCGGCGACGTTCCTGGTCACCGCCTTCGCGCTCATGCGGCTGAGCTTCGCACCCGTCAGCGGGGTGTTGGTGCAGCGGATGGGGGAGCGGCGCATCTACGTCAGTGGCCTGCTGATTGTGGCGGTCTCGACGGCCGCGTGTGCGTTCGCCCAGACCTACTGGCAACTGTTGGTGTTCCGGGCTGTGGGCGGAATCGGCTCGACGATGTTCTTCGTGTCTGCGCTCGGGCTGATGATTCGGGTCAGCCCGGCCGATGCGCGGGGCCGAGTGGCCGGCATGTTTTCCAGTGCATTCCTGATCGGTTCCGTCGCAGGCCCGCTGCTGGGCAGCCTGACGGCAGGGTTGGGACTCAGCGCGCCATTCCTCATCTACGGGGCGGCGCTACTTGTCGCGGCGGCCGTTGTGTTCGTCAGCCTCCGGCACTCCGCGCTGGCCGCTCCTGCAGCGGAGGACGAAGCGGCACCCATGACGGTTCGCGTCGCGCTGCGGCACCGGGCCTATCGGGCGGCACTGATGTCCAACTTCGCCACCGGTTGGTCGGCGTTTGGATTGCGCGTCGCATTGGTTCCGCTGTTCGTCACCGAGGTGTTGCATCGTGGGCCGGGGATGGCCGGTGCGGCGCTCGCCGCGTTCGCTATCGGCAACGTGGCCGCGGTGATCCCGAGCGGACGGTTGTCCGACCGGACCGGCAGGCGTCCGCTGCTGATCATCGGGCTTGTTGTGGCCGGTGTGTCGACCGCAGTGGTCGGGTCGGTGCCGTCGTGTGCGCTGTTCATGGTCGGTGCGGTCGTCGCCGGAGTGGGTTCTGGTGTGTACAGCTCACCCCAGCAAGCGGCGGTGGCTGACATCATCGGAAGCAAGGCCCGCGGCGGGACGGCGGTCGCGGCGTTCCAGATGACGTCGGATCTCGGATCGATCGTTGGCTCGCTGGGTGTTGGTGAGCTGGCCCAGCACATCTCTTTCGGATGGGCGTTCGCAGTCAGTGGCGTAATCCTCTTGCTGGCAGCGGTCGGCTGGCTCTTTGCCCCGGAAACTCGGGACGGTTCCCCGATTGATCACACACCTGCGCGAACGCTTGGCCCCGAGGCGGCTGGCGAGCTGCCCTGAACAGCGGTTTTGAGGCGCGCCCGCCGGTGGTGTAACTTCGATGAGCACACCTGGGGCTATGGCGCAGCTGGTAGCGCACCACACTGGCAGTGTGGGGGTCAGGGGTTCGAGTCCCCTTAGCTCCACCAGGAAACGAGCATTTAACGAAAGTCATGATGTCCGAGGATCAGATCACCGACGTTCCGCCGAATCATCTCTCCATTGATCCACGCAGCCCCTTCTATAGCGAAGAGGCGCTCAGTCGGGACGTGGGCATTCGCTTTAATGGCGTCGAGAAAACCAATGTTCACGAATACGACGTGGCCGAGGGTTGGGTGCGCGTTGAAGTTCCCACCGCCAGGGATCGTCGCGGAAACCCGATGGTTATCAAGCTCAGCGGCACGGTTGAACCCTATTTCCGCCTAGCTGAATAGCATATTCGCCGCGAGATCGCCACCATGGTTGCGTCCGCGGGCGGACTACAGCCGTGACGTCGATTTCGCGGAGGCCAGCTTCGCCGAGCGGCGAAGATTGCTAGATGCCCGAACTGGAGATCGCCGTCACGTCGGCGTCGGCCGCCGCTGCTGGCCTTGCGCGCGGCGCCGACCGAGTCGAACTGTGTGTCGCCCTCGAACTGGGTGGTGTCACCCCGTCCCAAGCCGTCGTAGCGGCCACGCTTGAGATTTGCGCGCAGACCCACGTCTTGGTGCGCGCGCGTCCCGGTGACTTCGTGTACGCCGAAGACGAGGTCGCCCAAATGTCTCGCGAAGCCGCCACAATTACCGCCCAGGGCGCAGCGGGTGTGGTCATCGGGGCACTCCGTCCCGACGGACGACTGGACTTGGACACCACCGCGCGCATCGCTGATGCTGCGCGCTCGATGCGTCCCGATGTCGCCGTCACGGTGCACCGCGCGATCGATGCCTGCAATGATCCCGTCGAGGCCGTCGCCGACCTTGTTGCCTCGGGCTTGGGCGTGATCCGGATATTGACTTCAGGTGGCGCTGTGGCTGCAGGCGACGGCATCGCAACGATTGCGAGCATGGTCGCCACGGCAGAGGGCCGAATCCAGATCATGGCGGGCGGCGGCGTCACGCTGGCAACCATCCCCGCCATCGTCGCAGTGGGTGTCGACGCCGTGCATATGTCTGCCAAGCGACCCTGCCGCGATCACTTCACACTTGATCCTGAACTCGTCACGGCGGCCAGGACGCTCATCCCAACGTCGCTCCAGCCGTGAAATCGACGCCACGGTTGTGGGTCGTGCTCGGACGCGACCGTGACGGGGGTCTCGCGGCGCGTCACCTACCCCGCGCGACGGCTTGTGACAGCCATTGCCCGATCGCCCGGGGGTCCGCGACATGATCAGGTTGGACCCTGCGCATCGCCGCGTCGACGGCCGCGGCGGCCTCGCAGGTTGCCGGTTCTTGGACTACGACTCGGCCGCCTGCCGCTTTCACGGCTTCGCAACCGCGTGCCCCGTCTTCGTTCGCGCACGAAAGTAGAACAGCCGTAACCGAATTGACGAGCTCGGCCGCGCTGAAGAAAGCCACGTCAATTGACGGCCGGGAGTATGCGACGGGTGCGTCCAAGGTCAAGTATGCGCGCACACTGGAGCTGGTCTCGTATTGGTTGACGCGAGATTCGCTTTCCGGCAACAGAATTCGATCATTGCCAACCAAAAGATGATAACCGGCGGGGGCAACCGCGATCTCGCCCACTGGGCAAGTCCAGGGGCTGTCGTCGGGTTCGCGAATCGGAATCTTGGTATAGGCCTGCAGGACCTCGACGAGCGGTGAATCCTGCGGCGAGCGGTGCAGGACCACCAGGACGACGCAGTTCTCGGCGTGTTTGAACGTCTGCAGAATGAGATTCAGCGCCTTCATGCCACCAGCACTACCCCCGATGACGACCACGTCAGGGCCGGACATTCGGCCCCTGATTCTTGACGTAGATGCTCAACTTGCGGTCTATCGGCGCGAAGAGTTTCACGCTTTCTCGGGAAAGGGCCTCTCGTGGACCGATGATCAGATTTCCGAAGTGAGCCAAACTCTCCCAGAAGATGAGTTCCGATCGGCGCTGCAGCGATTCCTCGAAGTAGATGAACACGTTCCGGCACATGATCAGGTGGAACTCGCCGAATGCACTGTCGGTGGCGAGATTATGGGAGAAGAACTCGATGCGCGGCCGCAGCTCAGGGCTGAGAATACAGCGATCGTACTTGGCGACGTACCAGTCGGAAAATGGCCTAACGCCGCCACTTGCTTGATAGTTGCGGGTCGCAACAATCATCGTGTCGGCAGGGTAGATCGCGGACGTCGCGACTCGAAGGGATTCGGTATCGATGTCGGTTGCGTAGATCGTCGTGCGCTCCAGCAATCCAGCTTCGGCGAGCAGAATTGCTAAGGAATAGGCTTCCTCGCCGGTGGCGCAGCCTGCAACCCAAATTCGGATGCGCGGATAGGTCGCCAATCGGGGGAGCAACTCCGTGCGAATCTTGGCGAATACCAGTGGATCTCGGAACATCTCGGTGACGTTGACCGTCATGGCGGATAGGAAGGCCGAAAGAAGCCTGGCATCACGCAGCACTTGCCCTTGAGCTTCAGAGATCGTCCGCAGCTTGTGCTTCTCTACAAAGCCCGTGAGCCTCCTATTTCGGGACGCATCACTGTAGTGGCGGAAGTCGTACCCGAGGTGCTCAAACACCGTGTAGAAGAAGGCTTCTGCCTCGATCCGAGTCAACTCACGCGACTGGGCCGCCTCGGACTTCTCAACATGCGCGTTCATCAGCTATCTGAGAATTCTTGTGGCCGGCGTGGTCGGTGCGCCAACCAGACCCTCAGAACTGAGGTGAGTTGATCCATATCGACGGGCTTCGTCACATAGTCGGACGCCCCTGCGTCCAAACATTTTTGGCGATCGCCCTTCATGGCCTTCGCAGTGAGCGCGACGATCGGTAGGTTCCGCCAGCGTGAATCGGCGCGGATACGTCGCATCGCCTCATACCCGTCCATGACGGGCATCATGATGTCCATCAACACCAGGTCGACTTCGGGGTGGGCGTCGAGGGCGTCTAGGCCCTCCTGACCGTTGCGCGCCGGCAGCACGGTGATGTCATAGCGCTTCAAGACGCTGCCGAGCGAAAAGACATTCCGCACGTCGTCGTCGACAAGTAGGACGGTGTTGCCCTCGAGCGACTCGTCGAGCCGTCTGGGATTGGAGAGGATCGCGCGAGCCGCATCAGGCATGTCTCCGGCCACGCGATGCAGGAACAACGCGGTCTCATCGAGTAGTCGCTCCGGCGATTTCGCGTTCTTTAGGACAATAGCAGCGGCCAGGATTTCCAGTCGTTCTGTTTCTGCCGCGGTCAATTCGCGGCCGGTGTGAACGATGACCGGCAGACTCTCCTCTTGCAGCTGGTCCTTGATCCGCTCAATCAGGTCGATACCGTCCATGTCGGGCAATCCCAGATCCAGCACAATGCAGTCGTACGTCTGCGATCCGGCCAGCTCCGCCAACACCTCTTGACCGGAGCTGACGCAGGTAATCGAAATGTCGTCACTCTCGATCAATTGCGCCATCACCCGGCGCTGGTTGGCGTCATCTTCAGCGACCAGTACGCGCCGTGGCCCCGGTTTGAGGAAGTCGGCGGTGGCGGTGAACATTGAACGAAGAGTGGACATTTCGGCGGGCTTGTTCAGTGTTTGGATGGCGCCCATGCGGCGTCCGCGGCCGTCGTCGTTTGATCCGGAAATGACGTTGACCGGAATGTGGCGTGTTGCCAGGTCGTGTTTGAGAACATCCAGGACGACCCAGCCGGCCATATCAGGCAGTCCGATGTCCAACGTGATCGCAGCTGGTTGGTGTTCCTTGGCCAGGGCTATCGCCGTCCGACCGCTCGGCGTGATGACGGAATTGAAGCCGGCCTCCCTGGCAAGCTCGGCCAGCATTCCCGCAAATGTCTGGTCATCTTCCACGATCATCAGGACTGGTTTCGAGCTGTCAGGCCAGTTGATCTCCGAGATGTCCACTGCGTCGTATCGGTCGGCTGAGTCATTTCTGGAACTGTCGGATGCCGTGTCCGGCGTGCTGGCGACTTTCGCAACCGACTTCGCGGGGGGCGTGCGCTGGGCGGCCGGACGCTTGAATGTGGCCTTGCGCGGGGGTGTCTCGCCAGGCTCAGTGTCCGCGGCCGGAGTACCACTGACAGGCAGGTAGCAGGTGAACGTGGACCCTTCACCCGGTGCGCTGCTCAGCGTTATCTCACCGCCGAGGTGGCGGGCCAGTTCCCGGCTGATCGCCAGCCCGAGTCCGGTACCACCGTACTGCCGCGTTGATCCACGACCTGCCTGCTGGAAGGACTCGAAGATGAGGTTGTGGTCCTTCTCATCGATTCCGATCCCGGTGTCTGCGACGGCGATGGCCAGATACGGCTCATTTGGATTGCCTTCAATGCCAACGATTCCAGAAATGTCGACGGTCACCGACCCCTGGTCGGTGAACTTGATCGCGTTCGCTACCAGGTTCTTCACGATCTGTTTGACCCGGGTGTAGTCGCTGGTGAATTCTTCCGGGGCGTCCTTGTGAATCACGACCCGAAAATCCACACCCTTGTCAGCGGCGATCGGTTGGAAAGTCCGCTCCAAGAAGCTGACAAGCTGTGGTGCTTCAATCAGTTCTCGCTCCAAGCGCATTGACCCCGATTCAACCTTGGCGAGATCGAGGACCTCATCGATGAGGTTGAGCAGGTCCTTGCCCGACTGTTCAATGGTTTCAGCGAATTCCACTTGCTTCGCGGTGAGAGGATCATCGGAGTCGGTGAGCAGGCCGGCCAGTATCAAAATGCTGTTCAGCGGGGTGCGCAGCTCGTGCGACATGTTCGCCAGGAATTCGGATTTGTAGCGCGACGACACGGCCAATTCCTCGGCCTTCGCTTCCAATGACTCGCTGAGGTGACGGAGTTCCTTGTTCTTGAGCTCCAGCGACTCTGCCTGTCCCTCGAGTCTTTCCGAGCCCGCTCGCAGCTCTTCCTGCTGTGAGCGGAGCTCCTCGGTTGTTTCCTCCAGCTCCGCGTTCTGGGCGGACAACTGATCTTCGCGTTGGGTCAATTGCTCATTGGCTGCCCGAAGCTCTTCTTCCTGGGTCTGGAGCTCCTCGGTCTGGGCCTGCGAGATCTGAAGCAATTCGCGCGTCTTCTGCGCCGACTCAATTGCGCTGATGGAGATTCCAGCTCCCAGCGCGACGCTCTCCAGGAGCTCGATATCTTCGTCGGTGAATGGCCGAAGCCCGGCGAGTTCGAGAACTCCAAGTACCTCAGACTCGAATTTGATGGGAATCAAGAGGATCGACACGGGGTCGGACTTACCCAGGCCCGAAACGATTTCGACATAGTCGGCAGGGGCGCCGGTCACTTCGATCCGGTTGCCTTCGAGTGCGCACTGGCCGACCAGGCCATCGCCCATCCCGAAAGAGGTGGGCAAATCCTTGCGGCGATGGAAAGCGTAGGACGCTGTCAGAGCGAAGCGGCGAGCATCAGTCTGCTGTTGCAAATAGAGGGCTCCGTGCTTGGCATCCAGGGCCTTCGCGGTGCGGGACACGATGATTCCGCATGCGGTGACCACGTCGGACTCGCCCTGAACTTCGAGCATCAGGTTGGCCTGGATCTCCTTGGATCGGCGGGCCCGTTCGTTCTGTTCCGCGGCGCTGGTGACGGTGCGATAGATGTTCCGGCTGGTCAGGAACAGGAAGCCGCCCAATAGCGCGACGATGACGATCGTGAAGGTCCACACGATGATGTGGCTAGTGCGGATCGCCGCTGTTATCCGCTGATTGGCTTGTTCGACGGCTACTTTGGCCTCTTGCGCAATCTGTTGGACCTGGGTCTCGAGAAGCTCCACTTGACTGTCGAGGTTCTTCTCGAACGCCGCCGCATCGCCGGTCTTCCGGAAGTTATTCAGTTCGGCTTTGTAGGCTGTTTGGAAGCTAGTCCAGGTCGCAGTTGTTTCCTGATATTTCAGCCGAATTCCCTGGTCTTGTTCATCATTCATGCCCTGGTTAAGGTCGGCATCGATCGATTTGTCCAGTTCATCCAACTCCGCGGAGAATTGCGCACTCTGCGCCGGGTCTTTGGCGAATAACAGCCGGCTGTATGTGGTCAGCAGGGTGTGCATGTCACGATCAATGGAAATGCCGTCGGCTTCAGCCGTGCTGGCTGTTCCTCGCTGATCGTAGAGATCAGTGAGGTGGGCAGTCTGCCACGTAAACAGAATCGCGGCCAGAAAGATTGCGAGCAGCGCTGATCCGGACAGGATCGCCAATCGGTTCGCGAGTTTCATGGTGTCCTATTCTCCCCAACCCGCCCAGTGTCGTTCGACAAGAGCTGCTAGGTCTGCGGTTTCGGTTGGGCGTGCATACAAGAAGCCCTGGTGCAGAAAGCATCCTGATTTGATCAGCCAGTCGGCCTGTTCCTGGTTCTCGACTCCCTCGGCGATCAGATTGACCTCCATGGACGATGCCACGGCAATCTGACCGCGGACGAGTCGCTGTACGCGTTCGTTCTTGTGAACCTCGGCGATGAACGAACGATCAATTTTGAGCCAATCGACCGGCACGTGCATCAAATTGGTCATGCTGGCGTATTCCACGCCGAAGTCGTCGATGGCCAGACTGAACCCGATGTCCCGCGCACATCGCAACGCGATGTACGCCGGCATCGGTTCTCGGCTGAAAGCACGTTCTGTGAGTTCCAGGCAGACGCTGGCGGGGGTTATTCCGCTGTCCCGGTAGGCGTTGATCAGCTCGTTCAGAAAGTGGCTCTCGAGCACTTGCTCGGGGGACAGGTTCACGTGTAACTGAAGGTCGGTTCTGCCCAACTTCATGTAATCCTCGAAGCTGCGCTGCAGAATCCAGCGTCCGAGCGCACTCGTCTGTTTGGAAGCTTCAGCGAGCGCGACGATTTCGGTGGCGGGTACCTCGTCATCCCCGACCTGCCAGCGGATCAAGGCTTCGATGCCGAACAGCGCACCGGTCGTGGCATTGACGATCGGTTGGTACACCATCCGGAACTCGGACTGCTTGATGGCTTCAGACACCCCGGCTTGAAGGTGAGCTTGCTCGTGGTGGCGCGACCCGATCAGGTCTGTGTATGCGACACACTCCGCCAGCCGATTCTTCTTCGCTTCGAACATCGCCAAATCGGCCTGGGACAGCAACTCCTCAGGCGTATGGGCGCTGTCTCCGAGGCAGGAAATACCCATACTGATCGACGGCTGCAAGGTGACATTCCGGCATCGCACCGGCTCGCCCTGCAGCTGCTGCAGAATCCGGTTTCCAGCCGCCACAGCGTCATCAGTAGATGGCAACTGCTCGAGGACGACAATGAATTCATCCCCACCCACCCGGCAAACCAAGGTGTCGGCGCGTACTGCCGATCGAAGCCGGACAGCCACTTCTTGGAGCAGTTCGTCGCCGGTGTCGTGACCGTAGGTGTCATTAACGAGCTTGAACTCGTTGACGTCCATGTACAACAAGGCAACCACGCTCTCAACGGTGTCCCGGCTCGGCTGGGATGCGCGTTCGAAGACCACGGCGGCGAGACGTTCGTTGAGCTCTCGTCGATTCGCCAAGTCGGTCAGCGGGTCGTGGCTCGCCAGATGCCGGATTTCGGTCTGCGCCTGTTTGATTTCGGTCAAATCGTGGACGACCGCTGCCACATGCAGCTCGACGGAGTCGCCGATGGGGGACAACGTGACTACGACCTCGACCTGGCGGCCGTCCTTGGACGAACACGCCATCTCCATCGAGATTTCCTGGTGGGCCGCCAGCGTGAAGTCCAACTGCTGCTGTAGCCGCTCCCGATGAGCGTCAATGGCGAACTCCAGAATGGACCGCCCGAGCAGGGAGTCGTAGTTGCCACCGAACAAAGCTGTCGCGGCCTTGTTGCAGCTTCGGATTTCGCCCGTGGCATCAACCGCGAGGATCGCATCGCCGGTGGCCTGCATGACCGCGGCGTACTCGGCCTGAATCCGGTAAAGGGTGGCGTTGGAAACAGCGAGGGCCGCGGCCGTCGATGCTCCCCGGAATAGCGCCGCCTCCATGTCGGAGAATGCGGGTCCCTCGGCGCGGCCGACGCAGACAATGCCGACACGTTGGCCTCTGGCGGTCAACTCCTCGACCATGACTTCCCGGTAGGGAATCGACCACTGACCTTGCTCGGCCGTGCGTTCGACCAGCCACGCCTCCAATAGCTTGGAACTGCCACCCGTCTCCGCGTGCGATAGCGAGTCATGCCAGCCATGGCCGGGAGAAGTCAGGCGCAGGACGCAATCGGCATCGAATAACTGGCTCAACTCTGTGACGATGGCGCTTTCCAACGAAGCCAGGTCGATGCTGGCTTCGGCGAAGATGTTTGTCAGCCGCTCCCGCCGGCGGGTGAACGCCAACTCATCCCGCTGCCGGACTTCGGCTGAACGGGCGGCTTGGAGTTGTTGCTCATGGAACGTGGCGGCCTCGCTGCGCAGTCGGGCATACGACTGGTCCAACTCCAGCAGCGCCTTGACCTTCGCGTAGAGCACCTGTCGGGAGACGGGCTTCACCAGGAAATCGACTGCGCCCAAGTCGTAGCCGCGTTGGAGGTCGCAATCTTCCGCCGACTCACCGGTGAGGAAAATAATCGGGGTGGACGCCAGTTCCTCGGTGTCCCTTACCAGTTGCGCCGTCTCGAACCCGTCCATCCCGGGCATGTTGATGTCCAACACGATCACGGCGACGTTGCGTTGCAGCAATTCGGTCAGCGCTTCCTCGCCGGAACCGGCAGGGATGATCTCGCAGTCCAATGTGGACAGCACGGTGCACAGAAGGTCGCGCAGTCGCGCATCGTCGTCGACCACCAAGACCGTCTGAGTGCTGTCGTCCGAGGCACGCTCCCGTGCGGTGCCATCTATCGGTATGGGGATGATGGACCTATCCTGCCTGGCATTTGGGGCAAATGCGCTGACTTCCGCGGTCCTGTTACGACGAACTTTTGCTCAACCCCCGGGAGGTGGAAGCTGCATTTCAGGCTTTGCAGTGAGCGCCTGGGGCCCTAGTGCCCCTTCGCCCCTATATCGGGTGTTGAACCACTTCACCGTTCCCTGTGGTTTGCGTTGTGCTTCCTTCGCTATCTGTGGCGGGCACGCGCATTGGGATGTCATTCCGCGAAATCCGTTGCGCGCCAAAAGCAATCGCGACAGATGCTTTCAGTAAGTCAGGACGTGCAGTGTGGCGTCACTTATCGCGGTCACCAATAGCGCTGCTGCCGCCGCGCTTGTCGGCGCGCTTTTCCTTCAGCGATTTGACGGATTTCTTTGACATGGATTGGCGCGGATTTTTGTCGGACACTGAGGCCCTCTCGTGTGGGGTCCTGTAACGGTCCCTGCCCCCGCGACTGTACGCCTTGGGTCAGTTCGCGGTGTGTGACGGCCGCTGCGGCATTGCCGGAACATCAGGTTGGGATTGCTCCGAGAACACCGGAAATTCCACCGGTACCGAGCAATTGCCGTCCGCGGCGATGGGCTCGACCTTGACTGGATGGGAGAAGAGTTCGTTCATAAGATTTTCCTTCGTGTCGTGATGCGGATGCATCGGTGTAGATCGACGGGGAGTGAGATTAGCCAGGTACTACTTCCGGGACGCCGCCGGAAACGCGGAGCAACGCTCGTTGGTTGCGGGCCGCGTCGACGATGCACTCGGCGGTCTTGAAGGCTTCGGTATCAAGATGGATTCGATCGACTGGCAAGAACGCGGCCTGGCGCAGCACCAGCACAGCCAGGGCAGTGGTCGTTCGGCACGGGACAATCAGCAGGTTCGCGTGAGCGTCCCGTCCGCGGACCGTCATCACCGGCTGGCGCTTGCATTCGCCGCCGTAGAAAGTCAGACTCGGCGGCCCATCGACCGACCAGTTGACCTTGATGTCGATGATTTCGCCCAATCGGTCTTTCAGAATGACAACCAATGCGGGCAGCTCACGTGCGATTCGCTCCGACCGTAGCCACAACGCACCGTCGATGTCATGACCAAGTTCGGGTGCCAGGGTGAGCCGCAGCGGCCCCGACATGTCCCACTGTCCTTCGGTGCCGCCCATCACCAACCCCTGTGGTCACGTTGCGCGGTTGCCGGCCCAGTTACAGGTGTTGTCACAAACCGACACGATTCGCGAATATGTAGCTTCCAACCATTGGACGGCCTTCGCAGTGGGGTCGAGTGGCTCACGGCTGTGCGCCAGCGGAGGATTGCATTGTCTGTTGATCGGGTTGGCGTTCCAGCCAGGCTCAAGGATCGCCAAGCTCAAGGATCATCGTCGACAACGAACGGCTCATCAGCAACGATACTCCCTTGGTTGCGGATATGCCCCATTCGCCCGCCCGTGCCGGGTTGCCGATGATGTTTGCTGGATGTGGCAGGCCCCTCGGGTGTGCTGGAAATGTGCCGTCGCGACAGTCGGATGGGCACTTGTCTTTTGGCAATGGGGGTTTCACGAGCGCAATGCTGAACAAGCCTGGCCGCGTTGATATTTCACCGCTCAGGAAGGGTGGCCGCTGACTCTAGTGCGACCCTATTTCGGTGTTGACCTCCAAGAGGGTCTCCTCGTCGCATAGGCCCATAACTTGCGCCAGTTCCGCAGCTCGTGCCGCATCCGGCATCAGGTGCAACGGGATGCCCTCGCGGCGAAGAACTGTTGCGTGGTCGCGCAATGTGGCGTTGCGGTCGTCCTCGTCCGATCCGACCTGCCGGATGACGATCAGTTTGACGCGACCGGGGAACTCTCGGGCCATCTCCTCATAGGTGAGGGGATCGCGTTGGCCGCTGTCGCCGATGAGGACGAACTGCATGTCCGGGTAGGCCTCGAACAGCCGGCGAATGGCCGTCCGTTTGTGTTCAGCGCCGCTGCGTCGCAGTCGTCGCTCCGTCGGACCCCAGTCGGTAAGGAACATCGGACCTTGAGGGAAAGCGCGCAGTTGGACGAACTGTTGCAGCAGTGGGTAGAAGGACCAGGTCCCAGTCGAGACGTAGAAGAACGTCGGCTCTGGATTGCGGTTACCGGCGCGATTGGCAAGGCCTCGGGCCAAGCCTCGGTACAGCGATGACATCCCAGGAATCGCGGTGCGCTGATTGGCGTCGCGGAGCAGCGTGCGGGTGAGCATCGCGACACCCTCGGTGAGGCCGGTGAGCAGAATTGTGTCGTCGATGTCGGAAACCACGAGGAAGGGCGCCTTGAGCGACGGTTTGATGACCCGCCCGGTGCATGAGGCCGATTCGCCGCCCTCAAGGGGTGTGGTCACTGCTTCGGTGTCGTGCCATCCGACTCGCAGGTTCGGAACCGGGAGGGAGAAGTTCGCGAAGCCGTGATTGTCGGTGACTTCTTTGGCGCTGTGCTTACCGATTCGCAATTCGACCTCGACCCCAACGATGGGTAGCGCGGCGAAGCGGCGGAGGTTGGACTGGACGGTCTCCCAGTACGGGATGCGGTTGTCACCGGGCAGCTCGGGGGACTCCAGCACGCGGACTCGGACCTTTGCCAGATCGTTCGCGACGAAGCCGCGGTAAGCCACGACGTGGATGCCGCGAAAGACCCCGGACTGCATCTTCTGCTCACGGCGGTGCTTGGTGAGCCTGTTCTCGATTCCTGCCACCGCGGCCGCGGTTTCCGGGCTGCGTAGCTTCGCGTTCAGTTCCGACGCGATACGCCGTGGCAGGTTGATCATGTCGCCCAGCATGTCCATCATCGGGAACCTGATGGAGCAGGGTTCATGGATCCGATGAAGTAGGTTTCGCGTCCAGTCGGATATCCGCCGCCGTCGGTGGCGATGTGTACGTGGTCGTAATGGTTTGCGGTTTCGTTGCCGTAGTCCGCGGTCCAGCTCGGCGCGCCGATTCCGGGGTAGAACCCTTGCCTCCAGATGACGTGGAGCACTCCCCAGCGTTTCGCGTTGGCCAATGCGAGCCCAGCGATCTGGTTGCCGAGCTCGATGCCTTCAGGCGTGTGATAGTTCGGGATCATCACGTCGATCGCCAACCCGTTGGGATGCCATTTCAAGGCATCCTGCCGGTATCCACCGATTGTGGTGATCTCTGGGAACAGCACGCTGATGGCGCGCGCGGCCCAGATGGTGTGGATCTGCAGTCCCGCCTCCGGCGCGACGCCGGCAGGTAAAGCCATTTGGAAGTCCTGGGCGGCGGCGGGTTGACTTGCCGCCAATAGTTCAGCCGCCCCGGGAGTGGCTGCCGGCGGCGCGCTGGCCGGCGCGGCTACCGGTGTTGTTGGCGTCGCGACTGGAGCGTTTGTGCAGCACTTGGGCTCGCTGACTTGGGCATAGATCATGCCGGCGGAGATGACGAGCGACGCCGCGAATGCCAGCCACCGACCTCGGCCGTTGGCTAACACTTTCCTCCCCATGAACAGGACCCCATAACCAGCACTTTAGTGGAGCACCTGGAAGGTGAATGCCACCGCTTTGTCGGTGGAGTTCTCGGCGCTGGCAGCTGGGCCTGCGGAGACCAGTTGGACGTTCACGACTTGGCCCTCGGTGCCGACCAGTTCCTGTGCCTTTTGTGCGGCGAGTTGCCAGACGTGCTGCGGGTCCGACGCCAGTAGGCCTTGCCGGACGACGATCACGTCTTGACGGGTCTGGCTCTCGTTGCGAATCTGGGAATTTTGCGGCATGTAACCACTATCCACGCTGTCCGGGTGGCTGCTAGGTCATCGGCACGGTGATGTCGACGTGCGTCCCCCCGGCGGAGGTCTCGATCTGCATGGAGCCGCCCGCCGCTTCCACGCGGGTGCGCTGGGACGCCAGGCCGATATGTCCGTGTGCCAGGCGTTGCGCGGCTTGTTCAGCTGTCATGCCGACGCCGTTGTCGGTCACCCGAAGGCGGCAAGTGCCAGCTACTGCTGTGAGGGTGACGGTGGCGCGACTTGCCTGCGAATGGCGCACGACATTGGACAACAGTTCGCGGGCCACAGCGAACACTATTGGGTCCACGGGATCTGATCCCGGGTAGTCGATTTCGGTGGCGATGTCGATGCCCGATCGCGCTGCGTTAGCTGCCGCCAACTGCGTGACGGCGCGGGCCAGTCCCGCGCCCGCCAAGACGGCGGGATGCAGTTCGAAGGTCGCTTCGCGCATCTGGTCGGTGGCTTCGCGTAAGCCCGCCAGGGCTTGTTCCAATGCCTCGTTGGGTTGCTTCTTGAGGACCGAGACGATGTCTTGACGGGCCATCAACACCGACTGCAGGGGGCCGTCGTGGATGTATTCCGAAATGGTGCGTTGCTGTTCGTCGGAGGCCGCCATCAGGTCGACGAGCAGCCTCTGGCGTGATGCGCTGAGCCGAGTGATCTCGTCGAGTTGCCGGGCCTGAGCGTGGACTGCCAGCCATGCCGTGCAGCAGAGGAATAAGAAGACGACGGTCGCCAACGTCATCGGACCCAAACCGATGTGGATCGTCGCCACCGGGTCGGTGAACATCTCGATGGTGAAAGTCCCCGCGATCACGACCAACGCCGCGGCGGCGCGCCGCCAGGACACTTCGAGCACCACCATGATGGGCAGCAGCATCAGCACGAGCAGCGGTACGTAGTCCCCATCGGGGGATATCACTTTGAAGGTGAGGATCGCCGCAACATCGATGATGAGGAGCATCAACTGCATTCGGGGCGCAATCAAATGGCGGTTGCCCCGGCTGAACAGAACAGCAACCGCGCCTACTGCGATGACTCCGTAGGCCCACGGTACCCAGCTGTATTCGGGCCACTTGGGTTTCATACCCACCTGGGCCGCCGCGATCATCACGGTGGCCACACCCAGGCGAACGACCGCCACGATCCGTAGCGCGTTCAATTCACGCGCGCGGCGGATCTCGTCGAGGTCGCTGGTGTGCACCGTGGTGTTTATACCTGGTGTTCATACGTGGTGTTTATGCGCCGCGACAGCGTGCCCACGTGACACGATGACCGCCGACGAGGGGAATCGAATGGCGGGACGATCGAAACTGGTCACCGTTGTTGTCGGTGACGACCACCCGATGTATCGGGAGGGCGTAGTACGAGCCATGAAGGAGAGCGGGCGGATTCAGGTTGTCGCCGAGGTCGGCGACGGCCGTGCGGCGTTGGCTGCCATTCGTGAACACAGCCCTGCGGTGGCACTACTCGATTACCGGATGCCCGAGCTCGATGGCCTGGAGGTGGTTACGGCGGTCAGCCGTGACGACCTTCCCACCCACGTGCTGCTGCTGAGCGCGACCCAGGACCCGGCGACGGTGTACGAGGCGCTCGCTGCGGGGGCGGCCGGCTATCTGACCAAGGAGTCCGACCGCGACGAGATCGTGGCCGCGGTGATCAGCTGCGCCAGCGGGGCGGGATATGTGCCAACGCAGATTGCCAGCGGTTTGGCCAACGAGGTGCGTCAGCGGTCTCGGGGTAACGCGACGTTGTTGTCGCCGCGAGAAGGGGAGATCGTCAAGCTGATCGCGGACGGGCTTTCGGTGCCCGATATCGCGGCACGCCTGCACCTGGCCCCCACCACAGTGCGCACGCACGTGCAACGGCTCTATGAAAAGCTCGGGGTTTCCGATCGTGCGGCGGCGGTAGCTGAGGCCATGCGCCGGCGGCTTGTTGAATAGATCAATCGAATTCGTTGGATCGGACTGCTTGGTAGCTGTAACGCCACTCCATCCGATTGCCGCCCTCGTCGGCCACCGGGGTAGCGCCGTGGAGATACAGAAAAACCACCCGGTGCCCCTCGGGCACCACGCCCTGAGCCTTTTGCTCGGCAAGCACTCTGACCTCGGCAGGCGTCATCCCTTCCGGGACCATGATCCGGTCATGTTCCACGGTGCGATCGACCATGGCTCCGATGCTGCCCAAAGTGCCGGTGCTTCGTCGGCAGAAACGCGCGCTTGAATTGCAACTGTGACCAGCGCGTGTTCAATTCATGGCTTGGCACATATGAATTGGCGCCCGTAGGCCGTTCGGCTTGGGCGCCGTTCGTGAAAAGTGAGCCCGCTGCGGTTCAATCGGGGCGTGATCCGAAGGACTTCGACGTCTGCATCGTTGATCGCTCTGGCTGTCCTGCTGGTGCAGTGCGCTCCGGCTCCCGTGCCGACGTCTGGGAGCCCGGCGTCTGGGAGCCCGACGTCTGGGAGCCCGACGTCTGGGAGCCCGACGTCTGGGAGCCCGATTTCGGCATCGCCGCTTCCCGCTCCGCAATCACACCAGCCGGTCGTCCATCCAGTGACAGCAGCCGAGCTCGGAACCACCTGGCGGCCGGACTGCCCGGTCGGTCCGCAACAGCTACGACGGGTTGAACTCGACTACATCGGTTTCGACACGCAGATCCATCGGGGCGAACTGGTAGTCAACGAAGAGTTGGTGGACGACGTTGTTGCGATCTTTGGGCAGCTCAAGCGGTTGGGCTATCCGATCGAGAAGATGCGCACCGTCGACCACTACCCGTCAGCCGACGACGAGTTGTCGATGGAGGACAACAACACCTCGGCCTTCAACTGCCGGCCAATGCCGCACAGTGACAGTTGGTCGCTGCACGCTTATGGCCGAGCGATCGACGTCAACCCGCTGATCAACCCTTACATCGACAACGCCGGCGACCTCCAGCCCAAGACTGCCGAGGTCTATCTGGACCGCCACCGCATCGACCCGGGAATGCTGCACGCAGGTGACTCCGCAGTTCGGGCGTTTACCGATCGCGGCTGGCGTTGGGGTGGCATGTGGCACAACCCCATCGACTACCAGCACTTCGAGAAGAAGTGATCAATTGACCGGGACGTCCAGGATCGGACGTCCGACCCCGGCATCTGGTCCATCGAAATGCCACCACTCGCCGGAGTACACGGCTAACCCGCCGCCCGCCATCGCCTTTCGCAGCAGTGCGCGATTTGCCTGCGCCTGGGCGCTCACGCCGTCTGTGGCGTCGGCGTGCGCGCGCGCCGAGAAGTCGTCGAAATCGGTTCCCATGTTGACTAGACAGAATCCGCCTGCGCATTGCTGGGCGATCGTCACGTCCACTGATCGGCCTGTCTCGTGGCTGCGTGCGTACTGCCCTGGCCGGGCGACCCATGCCGGGTTGGGAACGGCGTTGAACATCGCGACCTGAACGTCATGAGGGCGGTAGCAGTCCCAAAAGACCAGCAGGTAGCCCTGCGCGCGGAGGGTGGCAGCAGCCGTCGCGAGACCCGGGGCGAGAGATTGATGTACCAAGCAGCGGGCGTCGGCGGGATAGAGGGGCCTGCCTACGAAGTTGTTGGACGTCGCATAACGCAGATCGAGGATCGCGTCGGGAATGACGCTGCGGACGTCCACAAATCCCGCTGCGCTGGCCTGCGGACTGACGGGCGGCACCCCGGTGCCGGGGTCGGCTAACACTGCTGGCGCCGTGACGAGCCCACACCCGATTATCGCAACGGCGAGCGCTGCCGTCAGTCGGTTCATTCCTGCATTCTGCCCCTTGAGGCCATTCTGCCCCTGAGGCGAGGGTGGCAGAAGTGACGGGTGTAACAAATGTGGCGCCAGTGCTGAATAACCGTTCGAGGGAAGCGCAACCTGCGGAAACGGAGGACACGGTGACAGTCACGAAGACGGTTCATGTGAATAAGACCTGGCAACGTGCTCGGCGAGGACTTGGTGCGGCGGGAGTCCTAGCCGCCTTCCTGACGGCGCCGTCGGCACTCGCCGATACTGCGCCGGCCGTCGACAACACCGTCGCGTTGGCGGCTGCCGAGCCGCCTGCGGCTGTACCGGCTGCGCCCGTCGTGCCAGAGGGTGTGGCTCCAGCGGCTGTTCAGCAGCCGCCCGCAGCGGTGCCCCATCTGCCGAGTCCGGACAATCTTCCACCCGGTACAACCACCGATGCGCCGTCGCAGGGCCGGATGGATTACCTCCGCTATCTGTGGAATGCGGTCCGTAGCCAGGATGTGACGATGGGCAACGCGGCACTGCTGCTTGCGCAGCGGCCGATGTCGGCCAACGCCACTCCGCCGGCGGGTGTTTCAACCAACCCGTCCGGTCCGGTGGGAACGTCCGCTCCTGCGAACGTGGTGCCGGTGCCCTCGGACACCGAGTAACCGCTTACTGCGGCGGCGCGGGAACTCCGAGCACGCGCTGAATGTCCGGCTTCATCGCGATCAACTGTCCGCCCCAGTAGGGCCAGTTGTGCGTGCCGTTCGGCGGGAAGTTGAAGACCCCGTTGTTGCCGCCTGCGGAGTGATAGGCGTTCTCGAACCCTTGGGCGGCCTGCGTCGTGATGCCTTCGAGGAACTGTCCAGAAAGGACATTCGGGTCGACATCCGGAGTGGGTTCCAAATCAGTGGGTGTGCCGTTGCCGTTGTAGATCCAGACGCGAGTGTTGTTCGACACCAAGCGGCCGACCTGGACGGTTGGGTCGTTGCGCTTCCATGCGGGGTTGGTGTTGATGCCCCACATCTCAATGGCGTTGAATCCACCGGCTCCGGCCATGGCTACTCCCACCAGGAACGGCCAGGGATCGACTGACAGGCCTAGGTAACCCGACAGCGATGAGGCGTAGCTGAAGTTGCCCGGGTGGTACGCCGCCAGGATCAGCGCGGCGCTACCTGACATCGAGAGACCGACCACAGCGTTGCCGTGTGGGTCGATACCCCGGTTTGCTTGGAGCCAGCCCGGAAGTTCTGAAGTGAGAAACGTTTCCCACTTGTAGGTCTGCGTGATGCCGTTGCCCGTCGCGGGTCCGTACCAGTCGGTGTAGAAACTGGCTGCGCCGCCGACCGGCATCACCACTGACAGGCCCGAGCCGTTGAATTGAGCGAACGCGTCGGTGTTGATGTCCCAGCCGCTGCGGTCATCCTGGGCGCGCATACCGTCGAGCAGGTACACGGCATGGGGCCCGCCGCCCTGGAACTGCACCGTGATGTCGTGGCCCATCGACGGTGACGGAACGCTGAGGAATTCGACCTCGTCGGCCATCGCAACCGGTGGTTTGGTGCTGATCCCGAACCCAGTGACCAGCAGCACCGCCATCAGGAGCTTGAGTAGTGCCTTCATCAGATGCTCACCTTGTCGTCTCTGCGCCGTCGCCCGTGCGTCGGCCGTAACGTCACGGCGGTTTTCCCGGCCGATCCTCACCCTGACGTTACCGTCGGCAAACGGGGATTCCTAACAGCAGCGGGCGCCGGGGTTCTTGTCCGCCTCCGCGTACCGCATCCGCCAATATTCGGCCTGGGTCAGTATCGCTTCGCCAGCGTGGCTGCGGTGACGGTACGTGACGTACCGCTGATAGTCGTTATCGCCCATCAATGTGCGGACGTACCAACGGATTTGCCCTGTGAGTGTGGCTTTGCCTTCGGCAGCGCGTCCCATTGCTTTTGTACCTCCCGTTCCGCTGGCGTGGTGAACAAGCTGGATGGGCCAAAGATCTGTGACGGAATCGGTTCGTCCTCCGTGAGTGGCCGGCCACCGCCCCGGATCGCTTTGATGGAGACGGTCACTCCAGCGGTCACCACGATGATGACGACGACGGCGAAGATCACCGACAGCGTGCCCTGGATGAAGGTGTTGCGGACGACCTCGCCGAGCTGATCGGCGTTCTTCGCTGAGCCGAACGAGGTTTTGCCAGCGTCCACCGCGGCGCGGTACTGGAAATGCTGAGTCCAGTAGCCCAGCTTCGGATCACCGGAGAAGATCTTCTGCCACGACGCGGTCAGCGTTACGACGAGATCCCACACCAGCGGAATGCCAGGAATCCAAGCCCACTTCAGCAGGCCCTTTTTGATTACCACGACGGTGACGACCATCAACGCGATAGCGGCAAGGAGCTGATTGGCGATACCGAACAGCGGGAACAATGTGTTGATTCCGCCCAGCGGGTCAGTCACTCCCATCAGCAGTATGCCGCCCCAGGCCGCCACGACGATGATGCTGCAACCCCACGCCCCGACCTTCCAGCTGGGGTTGCGCAACCGGCGCAGCGGCCCACCAAGGTTGGCCAGGGCGTCGGAAAGCATGAAGCGCGCGACCCGGGTTCCTGCGTCGACGGTCGTGAGAATGAACAGCGCCTCGAACATGATGGCGAAGTGGTACCAGAACGCCTTCAGCGATGCGCCACCGAAGACCTGGTGCAGCACCTCAGACATGCCGAACGCCAACGTGGGTGCTCCGCCGGTACGCGAGACTATCGACTCCTCGCCCACGCTTTTGGCTGCTTCGGTGATTTCGGCGCCGGAGATAGGCGGTCCGGACAGCCCGAGTTTGTTGACGTAGGTGGCGGCGGTTTCGGCGGTGCCGCCGGTCGCCGCTGTGGGCGCGTTCATCACGAAGTAGAGATGCTGGTCCAGGATCGACGCGGTGATCAGCGCCATGATTGCGACGAACGATTCGGTCAGCATGCCGCCGTAACCGATGAGCCGCATCTGGCTTTCCTTCTCCAGCAGCTTTGGCGTGGTGCCGGAGGAGATCAACGAGTGGAAGCCGGACAGGGCGCCGCACGCGATGGTGATGAACAGGAACGGAAACAGTGAACCCGCGAACGCAGGACCTGTTCCGGAGATCGCGAATTGCGACACCGCCGGGGCCTGCATCACCGGCCGTGCGAGGACGATCCCGATGGCGAGCAGTGTGATGGTGCCGACCTTCATGAACGTCGACAGATAATCGCGGGGCGCCAACAGCAGCCACACCGGCAATACCGAAGCGGCCAGACCGTAGATGATGATGCACCAGGAGAGCGTCACCTTGGAGAGGGTGAACGTGTCTGCGCCCCAG
Source organism: Mycobacterium sp. (assembly GCA_965279745.1). Taxonomy (GTDB): domain Bacteria; phylum Actinomycetota; class Actinomycetes; order Mycobacteriales; family Mycobacteriaceae; genus Mycobacterium. The sequence continues at coordinate 1,938,010 of OZ257262.1, read as the reverse complement.
TCGGTTCCGGCGACCCAGCCGCCCGAAGCGACGGCAAGCAGGAGCAGAACCACGCCGATGAGGGACACCTCGGAAACCCGCCCCGGGCGGAAGAACCTGAGATAGAGGCCCATGAAGATGGCGATCGGGATCGTCATCGCAATGGAGAAGACGCCCCACGGGCTTTCCGCGAGCGCATTGACCACCACCAGGCCGAGCACCGCAAGCAGGATGACCATGATGACCAGCACCCCGATGATGGCCGCCGCGCCGCCGATCGCGCCGAGTTCGTCGCGCGCCATCTGGCCCAGCGATCGTCCACGACGGCGAGTGGAGATCGACAGCACCAGGAAGTCCTGCACGCAGCCGGCGAACACGGCGCCCACAATGATCCAGATGGTGCCGGGCAGGTAGCCCATCTGGATGGCCAGCACCGGGCCAACGAGCGGACCCGCGCCGGCAATGGCGGCGAAATGGTGACCGAACAGCACCCGCCGATCGGTCGGCATGTAGTCGGTGCCGTTTTCGAAGATCTCGGCGGGAGTTGCGTGGTCGTCACGTGGCCGGACAATCTTCATTTCGACCAGTCGCGCGTAGAACCGGTAGCCGATGACGTAGGTGCACACCGCGGCGACGACGAACCACACCGCGTTGACGGTCTCGCCCCGCAGGAATGCGATGACTGCCCAGGCGATCGCACCCAGCACCGCGATGGCGCCAAAGGTCACCCTGTGCCGGGCGCTGATCGGCGACCGGTCGATGATGGCGACTGGTGGCAGATCCGGTTGGGTGCGGATGTAGGTGACGTCGCCGTCACGTTCCTCGGTCGGTGCGGCCATGCGGCGATCTTTTCACGGCGGGACTTCTTTTCACGGCGGGACTTCGAATCATGGCGAGACGTCGAACGAAACCGTGTGCCACCCGGTTGCCCCGTCCGGAATGACCTCAGCCGGCTCACCCGTCTGCACCGCGCCGGTGTTATCGGTGGCTCGCACGGCGATGGTATGCGAGCCTGGGCCGGCATCCCAGGCGAAACTCCACAGCCGCCAGGTGTCATTGGAGTAGGAGGCACCCAGTTGGGCTGGTTGCCAAGGTCCGTCGTCGATACGGACTTCGACCGCTTTGACGCCGCGGTTCTGTGCCCATGCCACGCCGCCGAAGGTGACGGGACCCTTCGATAGCCGTTGGCCATCACGCGGCACGTCAATCCTGGATTGAGTCTTGATGGGAGCGCGGGCCGCCCAGCCCAGTTTGGTCCAGTAGGCCCTGGCCCGGTCGAAGCGGGTGAGTTCGAGGTCGACGACCCACTTCGTGGCGGACACGTATCCGTACAGTCCGGGCACCACGAGCCTGGCCGGGTATCCATGTTCGACCGGTAGTGGCACACCGTTCATCCCGATGGCGAGCAGAGCGTCCCGACTGTCGGTCAATGCCTCAACCGGGGTTCCGGCCGTGAATCCATCGATGGAAGTGGACAGCACCATGTCGGCATCGGAATGAATTCCACTGTTGTGCAAGATGTCTCGCACAAGATATCCGGTCCAGGTGGCGTTGGAGATCAAGTCCCCGCCGACCGGGTTCGACACACACGCCAATGTCACGGTGGTCTCAACCGGCTTGAATTGCTCCAGGTCGCCGAAGCTGTAGGTCATCTCCCGGTCGACAAGTCCGTGGATGCGCAGCCGCCAGTCCGCGCGGGACAGTTGTGGAACGCTGAGCGCGGTGTCGATCCGGTAGAAGTCGGCGTTGCTGGTAATGAAATTTGGCAGCGCAACACCTTTAGGTTGCACGTCCGGGGGGATGGGTGCGGACGTGGGCTTGACAGGTGGCAGTGCGAAGTTGTTGCGGTCGCCGGCAACCGACCGCAGGCGGCGGGTCAGTATCGCGCCGGCGGCACCGCTGACCACGCCCAGTCCGATGAAGCCCAATGTGAGCAATGTCCGCCGGTTCGTTGGCGCGAGCAGTCGCGGAGGCCCCTGTATCTCGGGAGGTCCCTGTGTCTCGGGAGGCCCCTGTGTCTCGGGAGGCCCCTGTATCTCGGCGTGTCGGGAGGCGTCCGGGTCTACTTGCGGATCGAAAGCCGTGAGTAATCGGAGAACTGCTATCCCGCAAGCAGTTCCGGTGACGGTGGGGATGATGTCGATGAGCTGCGCACCGGGCCGTGCAAGAACTGCGCAGATTCCGGCGATGCCACCCGCCAGGATGGCCAGGCTCCCCACCGGGATCCCCGGTCGCTCCCATCGGGAAGCGATCGCGGCTGAAATTCCGATGACAACCAGCACCATCACCGACAGGAATAATTTGTCGGCTGTGCCGAAGGTTTGGATCGCCCATTCCTTGACCGGGCCTGGCGTCAGGTTGATCACCGCGCTGCCGACGGCGTTGCGGGCATCGGCAGCGGGGGAGAAGAACGACGCCAGAAGTTGCGTGACACCGACGGCCACCGATGCCGCCGCCACACCCGCGGTCATCTGCGCAGCGACTGCTGATCGGGCCATGAACCGAACCTACTCCGGTGTAATGTTCCGACATGCGAACCCACATCGTGCTGGTCATGACGCTGGCGCTTGCGATGACCGCCTGCGGCGGAACCAAGAATCCGTCGGCTACACCGACCTCCAGTGCGCCCGCGTCCCAATCACCTTCCGTGAAGATCAACGGGGATGCGTCGAGTCCGGTCAACGAGATTGCGGTCAAATCGATCGCTGATCTTCAGTCCTACTGGGCCGAGGAATACCCCAAGCTGTATGGCAGTGAATACAAGCCGGTAGAGGGCGGATTCTTCGCCGTCGTGCCGTCGTCCGGCGATCTGCCGCCGTGCGCTTCGGACGCCAGCGAGATCGCCGGCAACGCTTTCTACTGCGCGACCAAGGATGTGGTGGCCTGGGATTCGGAGAACCTGCTACCCGAATTGCAGTCGAAGTTTGGGGACTTCGTCATTCCCATCGTGCTTGCGCATGAATGGGGACATGCCGTGCAGGCACGGTCGAACTTCACCGCCCGAACGGTGACCAAGGAACTGCAAGCGGACTGCTTCGCCGGCGCGTGGGCCAAGCACTCGCAGGCCAAGGGTGTGTTCACGGTCAACAGCGCCCAGTTGGACACCGCGCTGGCCGGGATTCTGGACCTTCGTGACTCGCCGGGTACCAGCAAGATCGACCCGTCTGCGCACGGCAGTGGTTTCGATCGGGTGGGCGCATTCCAGGACGGATTCGACCATGGACCTACTGCATGCAAGGAATACCGCGACGATGACCCGGTTGTCGTCGAACTGCCGTTCAATGACGAGGAAGATGCGGCGCGCGGCGGGGATGCGCCGTACGACTCGGTAGTGAACGGCGTCCCTTACGATCTCGAGGATTACTGGGCGCATGTGTATCCGGAACTGACCGACGGTGAGCCATGGGTTCCGGTGAAGGGTGTCCAGCCGTTCGACCCGGCTCATCCGCCGCTCTGCGGCGGTAAGCCAGCCGACGGCTATGCGTTGTTCTATTGCGTCCCAGACGATTACGTGGGTTGGGACAATGTCGATGCGATGCCAACTGTCTACCGTCAGGGTGGCGATTTCGCCGTCGCGACATTGCTGGCCACCCAGTACGCGTTGGCCGTGATGGACCGGGCCAACGATCAGTCCGATGACAAGACTCAATCGCTGCGCGGCGACTGCTTCGCGGGCGCCTACACCGCCAGCGTCATACTCGGAAATCGCGCAGAGACCAGCAGCTTCCGCATCTCACCTGGAGACCTCGACGAGGCCATCACCGCTCTGCTGGTATTCCGGGGCGACGGCGATACGGAGCGCCAAGGCGCTGGTTTCGAGCGCATTCGGCATTACCGGGACGGTGTTCTCAACGGTGCGAAGGCCTGCTTGAAGGACTGACCGTCTACGTACCATCGAGCGGCCTGAAGTCTGGCCCTCAGCCGCGGGGGCAGGTGCATTGTTGCGCGGGCGGCACGTTCTGCATGACTTCCGCGACGTGCTCCCCGCAGCCGTCCCAGGTCGTCTTGTGACAGCGGGCGCATTCGACGGGTTTACACATGACCGCTCCTTGAATCGTCGGAGTCTGTTAACGCCGGAGTCCGGTTTCAGTTCAATTTCAGTGCAATGGTCGCAGCACGATCGGCATGCCGTCGATCGGGACCGGCATTCCGGCGTGGTCATACCTTGGCAGATATCCCGGGTGCGGTAGCTCCAAGCGGTAGTTGCGGAGCAACCGGTGCATGACGGTCTTGATCTCGAGCTGGCCGAACACCATGCCGATGCACTTGTGCGCGCCGCCACCGAACGGGGCGAACGCGTAGCGATGGCGTTTGTGTTCGGAGCGTGGTTCGGCGAATCGGGCCGGGTCGAATTTCTCCGGGTCGGTCCACAGTTCTGGCAACCGGTGGTTCAGCGCCGGCCAGAGCGTCACGTTGGTGCCGGCCGGTATGAAGTAGCCCAGCAGTTCGGTGTCTCGGACAGTGCGACGCATGTTGAGAGGTAGCGGTGTCACCATGCGCAACGACTCGTTGATCACCAGATCGAGGGTTTCCAGCTTCTCCAGCGCCTCGATATCGAGGGGGCCGTCACCGAGGCGCGCCGACTCGTCCCGGCACCGCTCCTGCCATTCCGGGTTGGCGGCGAGATGGTGAGCCATCGTGGTCAGCGTCGAGGTCGATGTGTCGTGAGCGGCCATCATCAGGAAGATCATGTGATTAACGATGTCGCTGTCGCTAAAGCTGTTGCCATCCTCATCGGTGGTGTGGCAGAGAACGGTCATCATGTCGGTGCCTGAAGCGTTGCGCCGCTCTTTGACTCGTTCCTCGAAATAGCCCTCCAGCAGCTTGCGGGCCTGCAGTCCGCGCCACCATTTAAACGGCGGAACGCCGGTGCGGATTACTGCTCCGCCGGCTCGGGTCGCTGTGGTGAATGCGCGATTCACCTTGGCGACCACGTCATGGTCGGTCCCCGGTTCGTGGCCCATGAAGACCAGCGATGCGATGTCCAGTGTCAACTCTTTGATTGCCGGATGGAACAAGAATCGGGGGTCGTTCGTCGGCCAGTCGTTCGCGACAACGTGCGACGCCACCCGGTCGATGTGTTCGACATAGCCGGATAGCCGGGTGCGCGTGAACGCCTCCTGCATGATCCGGCGGTGGAACATGTGTTCTTCGAAGTCGAGCAACATCAGGCCCCGGTTGAAGAAGGTGCGGATGAGCGGGTTCCACCCCTTTTGCGAGTAATCCTTGTTCTTGTTGGAGAAGACTGCTTGAGTCGCGTCGGGTCCGAGCGCCAGTACCGCGGGTACGGCGGTTGTGTAGTTGTAGTGGATCGGACCGTAGGTTCGGTAGACGTGCTCCAGATAGTCCGAACCGCTGCGGAAGGTTTCGATCATGTGGCCGATGAGCGGCAGGCCGGAGTCGCCCATGATGGTCTTGAGGCCGCTGCCAGCGGGTGGTTCGGCCAGCTCGAATTGCGGCCATTCGTGTTCCCGTAGTCGCTTCTCAATCAAGCCCATGCCGGGGATCGTGTTCAGCGTCGGCGTCAGCCGGCGACGGGCCTGGTCCAGTAGGTAGTGCGGGGTGCTGATCTTGGCCATCCGACGACTCCTCGTTGCTCCTGCGTGGCCGGTACCACAGGTCCCGCCATCATCACCACGGGTTTGACGCATGTCAAGTTTTCGTCTTGCGTCGGCGTGGTGCATGGTTAGCGGGTGAGTGAGCAGACCAATCCCACAGCGGCTGACGCGGCGGTGCCGCTCCGCCGTGGCGACAGGCAGCGGCAGGCGATTGTGCAGGCGGTTCGGGAGCTGCTAGAAGAAAAGCCCTTTGCCGAGTTGTCGGTGAGCACAATCAGCGACCGCGCCGGGGTGGCGCGCTCCGGCTTCTACTTCTACTTCGACTCCAAATACGCCGTGCTGGCACAGATTCTTAGCGAAGCTGCCCGCGAACTTGAGGAACTCACCCAGCATTTCGGGCCCCGTGGTGACGGCGAGACGCCAGCCCATTACGCGAGACGAATGGTCGGCAGCGCCGCGGCTGTGTACGCGCACAACGACCCGGTGATGGCCGCGTGCAACATCGCCCGTAATACCGATGCCGAGATCAGGGAGATTCTGGACAGCTTCAACGAGGCCGTCGTCGACAAACTCGTCCCGATGGTTGAAGCCGAAATTGCCAGTGGGGGCGCGTGTCCGATCACCGACGATCTGCGTGGTCTGATCCGCACTCTCACTGCAACGACCTCGTTCACATTGTCCGGTGAGAGTTCGTTCGTCGGCCCGGATCATGACCTGGACAAGGCTCTGCAAATAGTGGAAAAGCTTTGGCTGTATGCACTTTGGGGCGGCGAGGGACCGCACTAGTGGAAAGCTTCTCGGGCAGGCGAGTTTTCCTGACGGGAGCGGCCAGCGGAATCGGTCGGGCCACGGCGCTGCTGCTGGCGCGAGGCGGCGCTGAGTTGTTCCTGACCGACGTCAATGCGGAGGGATTGCAGCAGACCGTTGCCGACGCCCGCGCCTTGGGAGCGGTGGTCTCCGAACATCGGGCACTCGACATCGCTGACTATGACGCTGTCGCCCGCTTTGCTGCGGACATTCACACCGCTCATCCAGCGATGGACGTGGTGATGAATATCGCGGGCATCTCGGCGTGGGGGACGGTAGACCAGTTGACCCATCGGCATTGGCGGTCGATGGTCGACGTCAACTTGATGGGGCCGATCCACGTCATCGAATCCTTTGTGCCACCAATGGTGGCTGCCGGTCGCGGCGGCCAGGTGGTCAATGTGTCGTCGGCCGCTGGACTGGTGGCATTGCCCTGGCATGCCGCCTACAGCGCGAGTAAGTACGGACTGCGGGGACTGTCTGAAGTGCTGCGGTTCGATCTGGCACGGCATCGCATCGGTGTCTCGTTGGTGGTGCCGGGCGCGGTGGATACGCCTCTGGTCCGAACCGTTGATATCGCCGGTGTCGATCGCGAAGATCCGCGGGTGCGACGTTGGATCACGCGATTCTCTGGGCACGCGGTCTCCCCGGAGCGTGTCGCCGAGAAGATCCTCACGGGTATCGCGAAGAACAAGTACCTCATCTACACATCAGCCGATATCCGTGCGCTGTACGCGTTCAAGCGGGTTGCGTGGCGGCCGTACAGCTACGCGATGACACGGGTCAACGTGGTCTTCACCCGCGCGCTGCGCCCTTGACTGAACTACTTGGCCTGAAATCGGCCATTTGGCAGGGCGGCACTCTTACCATCGTCTTACCGCAACCGCGGGCTGAAAGGGTAGGGGAAACATTTTCATGAGCAATGCAACTCATATCGGCCGTCTGGGAGCGCTTGCGGTAGCGCTCGGGATCGGGTCAGCGCTTGCGAGCGCGCCGTGCATCGCCTCCGCCGCACCGTCTGAGTCGTCGGCTTCCGACGGCAGCTCGGCGTCGAGCAGCAGTGCTGGATCGAGCCCGAACGCGGCCGCGCCGCGGTCATCGCGGGTTGGCAAGCGCAGCGGGACCGGTCCGCGCGCGGCTGCTGCTTCGGATTCTTCGCCGGCCCCAACACTCGGTCGACCGGTGGTGAAGCCGGCTAAGCCACAACGGAATTCGATCCCACAGCCGGCGGCTGCGGCCGTCGACCCAAGTCCGTCCGCATCCGTCGCCAACACCGTCGCACCTGCGCCGGCGGCTGCTGCCAAGACCAGAATCGCGCTGGTGACCTCCGGACGCGTCGAGCGCGCCGTCGCCCCTGCGGCGGTAGCGGCGACACCCGGGACGCTGGTTGCGGTGGTGCAGGCACTCACCTCGGCAGTGCAGACACTGTTCGGCGGCGGAACGGGCGGCTCGCTGCCCGAGGGGCCGCTGTTGTGGTCGCTGCTGGCGTTCGCGCGTTCTGAATTCGAGCGCATTACCGGCGCCGGTGGCACTGGTACGGGAGTAGTCGCCAGCGACACCCTGACCACGAGCCCCAACCTTCTGGTGAATCCGGGCGCTGAGCTCGGCGACGCATCGGGCTTGGGCAACGGTACGGTTTCCGTTCCCGGCTGGACTGTGACCGGCAATCCGACGGTCATTCAGTACGGCACCCTCAAGAACTCCTGGCCGACAGGCCTCAGCTTCCAACTGCCCAACCTGTGGCACGGCGTGTCCTATCCCACCGCGGATCAGGCTCCGCCGAGTAGCGGCGATCAGTTCTTCGGTGGCGGCAACGTGACCTCCTCGACGATCACCCAGACTGTGAACCTTGCTGCGGCCGGCGCCGACATCGACGGCGGTGCGGTGACGTTTAACCTCAGCGGTTACCTGGGCGGCTATCTGCTGGACCCGTCGTACACCACCGTGCAAGTGAGCTTCCTCGACCAGAACAACACCTACCTCAGCAGTGCTGAGATCGGACCCGTCACCAATCTGGCACGTTTGGGATTCACCGGATTCAAGCAGCGCACCACCACCGGCACCATCCCAGTGGGCACTCGCAGTGCCGTGGTGACGGTGAACTTCAACGATCTGAATCCCGTCCATATCGGATTCACCGCGCGATACAACAACGCCTACGCCGACAATCTGTCGTTCACCATCAGCACCGACCTGCCGGCCCCAGCGGATCCCACGCCGCCGGTATCCAACATCGGCGATCTCGACCATGTGTTCCTGGTGTACATGGAGAACAAGGGTTACGACAGCATCGTCGGCAGCCCCAACGCGCCGTACCTCAACAGCCTGATCAACGCATTTGGGTTCGCCAACAACTACTACGCGATCACCCATCCGAGCCTGCCGAACTACTACGCGATGGCTGGCGGGACGGACTTCGGCAAGACCTACAACTGCCCTGATGTGTGCATCGATGCGAACAGCCTGATGGAAGAAATCGATGGGGCGGGCAAGACCTGGGCGGGCTATGCGCAGAGCTTGGAGGCCGGAGAGAATCCACTTGTGGCTAGTGGCGGTTATTCGCCTGACCAGCTGCCCTTCCCGGCTTTCCAGTACGTCGGCGGTAACCAGGCGTACGCCGAGGCGCATATTCTCCCGTTGACCCAGATGGCCACTGACCTTCAGTCGAACGCGACCACGCCGAATTTCGTGTGGTTCGCCGCGGACGAGGACAGCAACGGTGAAGGCCCGGTCGACAACCTCCTCGGGGTGCTGCGTTTCATCGGGTCACAGTTAGACCCGAAGCATCAGTACAACGTTGCGGCGGCCGATGAGTTCCTGCAGCAGAACGTGCCGACGATCCTCAATTCGGCGGTCTGGAACGACCCGACCGTCAAGTCGGCGCTGATCGTCACTTTCGATGAGGACAACAACAACATCACCCTGGGCTTCGGTAATGAGGGCAACCACATCGTCACCGTGGTGATCCCCTCGCCGGGCGCCGTTGCGCTCGGTGGAATGCGTGGGGGCCCGTTCATCGTCACCGACCGCTATGACCACTTCAGTACGTTGCGCACGATCGAGGACGCACTGGACCTACCGAATATGACCAACAACGACAAGTTCGCCACTCCGCTGAACGGGTTCTGGACCTAACCGCACAGTTTGCGAGCCACACCCTCCCACGCCTCGCTGAGGCTTGGGAGGGTGTGGCCTCGGTCGGACATCTGGTGGTGGATGTAGTCCGCGTCGAGCAGGGCCAGCAGCGCGTCGGCCTGCGCGTCGAGGTCGCCGGTGCTGTCGGCGTCGTTCAGCAATATCCGCACATGGGTGTGCAGCACTACGAAAGCGGCGCCGTAGCGCATCGCCGGGTCGCGGTTGGCTTCGGAGAGCAACTCACGGTGGGTGAGTCCGAATTTCATCCGCTCGCGACCGAAGGCGAGCAACCGTTGTAGGGGCGGTGCATCGGGGCCCAACGGTGCCGGGCCGAACATGAATGCCTGCTGGAGTGCGCGCTCGTCGTCGTCCAGCAGCACCATCATCAGGCCGGCGCGGTTGCCGAACCGTCGGAACAATGTGCCCTTGCCGACGCCGGCCGTCTCGGCGATGTCGTCCATCGTCACGGCGTCGGCGCCTCGCTCAGCGATGAGCGTGCGGGCCGCGTTGAGGATGAGCAGACGGTTTCGCGCAGCATCTTCTCGTTCATGTGGCTCGGGAACCGGAACCTGATCCAGCATGCCCGGACTCTAGCGGAATAAAGCGGACTGTGGTCCGGTTGCTTGGTGCATGACGGATAACAAGAAGGTATTGGTGTTGGTGGGAAGTCTGCGAGCGGCGTCGGTTAACCGGCAACTGGCCGAACTGGCCGCCGAAACTGCTCCGGGCGGGGTAGATGTCACGGTCTACCCGAGCCTGGGTGAGCTGCCCTTCTATAACGAGGACATCGATACCGACGACGCGCCCGGTGCAGCCACTGCGTTGCGGGCTGCTGCCGCGGAAGCTGATGCAGCGCTTGTGGTGACGCCGGAATACAACGGGAGCATCCCGGGAGTTCTGAAGAATGCGATCGATTGGCTGTCTCGGCCGTACGGCAACAGTGCGCTCAAGGACAAGCCGTTGGCCGTGGTGGGTGCCGCTCTGGGCCAATACGGCGGGCTGTGGGCCCACGATGAGACGCGCAAGTCCTTTGGGATCGCGGGGGCGCGGGTAGTGGAGTCGATCAGTCTGTCGGTGCCGGTCGCCACACTGGATGGAAGGCACCCGCGGGAGAACGCCGAACTGGTTGGCCAACTCCAGGATGTTGTAGCCAAGCTTGTCGCTGAGTGATCGGCGTGTTGTGACGTGCGACACGCCGGATCGGAGGGCTGTTCGGTGCTTACGACCTGGGAATTTCATATTTGTTATTCAGAACATGTGGTATCTCTTCGTCGTGTCAGACACTAGGTGTAGTGTCTGAACCGCCGAACGACCCCGAAGTTCACGGTCGGCCGGAACGCCGAAACCGGCTTCAGAACGTCGGTCTACGCGGTTACGAAATGCCTGCCTGCTGTTCGTCCTGTCCGGCCGTCTTGTTTCGCTGAGGAGCCACATCAGATGACCATCACCGTGTACACCAAGCCCGCGTGCGTGCAGTGCAACGCCACCTACAAGGCGCTGGATAAGCAGGGTCTGGAGTACGACGTCGTCGACATCACCGAGGTGTCCGAAGCCCGCGACTACGTAATGGCGCTGGGTTACCTGCAGGCGCCCGTGGTCGTCGCCGATGGCGAACACTGGTCCGGTTTCCGGCCGGATCGCATCAAGGCCATCGCCGCAGCCGCCGCGCTCAGTGCTTAATCGAGCGAACTGATGGATCTGGGTGGTGGCGCGCTTCGCGGAGATGCGGTGCGGTTGGTCTACTTCTCCAGCGTTTCGGAGAACACGCATCGATTTGTGCAGAAGCTGGAATTGCCTGCCATCCGGATTCCGATTCACGGCCGCATCGAGGTCGACGAACCCTATGTCCTGATCCTGCCGACCTATGGTGGCGGGCACGCCAATGGGCCGGACCCGGACGCCGCCGGCTATGTCCCCAAGCAGGTCATCGCATTCTTGAACAACCCCAACAACCGATCGCTGATCCGAGGCGTGATCGCGGCCGGCAACACCAACTTCGGTGCCGAGTTCTGCTACGCGGGGGACGTCGTCGCCCGTAAATGCGGGGTGCCGTATCTGTACCGATTCGAACTGATGGGAACCGCCGAGGACGTTGAAGCCGTCCTTGCGGGCCTGGCCAATTTCTGGAAGGACAAGGACACGTGTCACCAACGGTCACAGCTGCAGAGCCTGTAACCTCCGCCCCGCACGGCGCACTACCGGGCGAGACCGATTACCACGCGCTCAATGCGATGCTCAATTTGTACGGACCGGATGGTGAGATCCAGTTCGACAAAGACCGGCTGGCCGCTCGCGAGTACTTCCTTGAACACGTCAACCAGAACACTGTCTTCTTCCATAACCAGGACGAGAAGATCGATTACCTGATTCGTGAGAACTATTACGAGCGTGAGGTTCTCGACGAGTACTCGCGGAATTTCGTCAAGACGCTGCTGGATCGTGCCTACGCCAAGAAGTTCCGGTTCCCGACGTTCCTCGGCGCGTTCAAGTACTACACGTCCTACACGCTGAAGACGTTCGACGGGAAGCGCTACCTGGAGCGCTTTGAAGACCGCGTCGTCATGGTGGCGTTGACCCTCGCTGCCGGCGATACCGTCCTGGCCGAAAAGCTCGTCGACGAGATCATCGACGGACGGTTCCAGCCGGCGACACCGACTTTCCTCAATTCCGGCAAGAAGCAGCGCGGCGAGCCCGTGAGCTGCTTCCTGCTCCGGATCGAAGACAACATGGAGTCGATCGGCCGCTCGATCAACTCGGCATTGCAGCTGTCCAAGCGTGGCGGCGGAGTTGCCCTGCTGCTGAGCAACATTCGTGAGCACGGCGCGCCGATCAAGAACATCGAGAACCAGAGCTCGGGCGTCATTCCAATCATGAAGCTGCTCGAGGACTCGTTCTCCTATGCCAACCAGCTCGGTGCCCGTCAGGGTGCCGGTGCGGTGTACCTGCATGCACACCATCCCGACATCTACCGATTCTTGGACACCAAGCGGGAGAACGCCGACGAGAAGATCCGGATCAAGACGCTGTCATTGGGTGTGGTGATTCCGGACATCACGTTCGAGTTGGCCAAGCGCAATGAGGACATGTATCTGTTCTCGCCGTACGACGTTGAACGTGTCTACGGAGTTCCGTTCGCGGACATCTCGGTCACCGAGAAGTACTACGAGATGGTCGACGACGCGCGAATCCGCAAGACGAAGATCAAGGCCCGCGAGTTCTTCCAGACGCTCGCCGAGTTGCAGTTCGAGTCCGGCTATCCGTACATCATGTACGAGGACACGGTGAACCGGGCCAACCCCATCGACGGCAAGATCACCCACTCGAACCTGTGCTCTGAAATCCTGCAGGTGTCCACGCCGTCGCTGTTCAACGAAGACCTGACGTATGCCAAGGTTGGCAAGGACATTTCATGCAACCTCGGCTCGCTGAACATCGCCAAGGCGATGGACTCGCCGGACTTCGCGCAGACCATCGAGGTTTCCATCCGGGCGCTGACCGCGGTAAGCGATCAGACCCACATCTGGTCGGTGCCGTCAATCGAGCAGGGTAACAACGATTCTCATGCCATTGGGCTCGGGCAGATGAATCTGCACGGATACCTCGCCCGCGAACGGATCTTCTACGGCTCCGAAGAGGGCATCGACTTCACCAACATCTACTTCTACACGGTGCTGTATCACGCACTGCGCGCATCGAACCGCATCGCGATCGAGCGGGGCAAGGCGTTCGGAGGCTTCGAGCGCTCGAAGTACAAGTCGGGGGAGTTCTTCGACAAGTACACCGAGCAGGCCTGGGAGCCGGCGACCGACAAGGTCCGCCAACTCTTCGCCGATGCCGGAATTCGTATTCCCACGCAAGAGGATTGGGTCAAGCTCAAGGAATCGGTGCAGACGCACGGCATCTACAACCAGAACCTACAGGCGGTGCCGCCGACTGGGTCGATCTCCTACATCAATCACTCGACAAGCTCGATCCACCCGGTGGCTAGCAAAATCGAGATCCGCAAGGAGGGCAAGATCGGGCGGGTTTACTACCCGGCGCCGTTCCTGACCAATGACAACCTGGAGTACTACCAGGACGCCTACGAAATCGGCTACGAGAAGATCATCGACACCTACGCGGCGGCCACGCAGCATGTGGACCAGGGCCTGAGCCTGACGCTGTTCTTCAAGGACACCGCCACTACCCGTGACGTCAACAAAGCGCAGATCTACGCGTGGCGCAAGGGGATCAAGACGCTGTACTACATCCGGCTGCGGCAGATGGCCCTAGAGGGAACTGAGGTCGAGGGCTGCGTATCCTGCATGCTGTAGGACACCGCCATGCGTCGAGCGTGGGGGTTGTGCACACAAAATCTCGAATTTTCGTGCATAAAGCCCACGTTCGATGCCTATGAAGTGAGCACCACAAGGTACTGCCCGCCACCGGCTTGAATCCGCGCTTCCACGTGAAGGTTTGGAGCCAGTCGACTCATGCGATCCACCAACCACTCAGCGGCGGCGACTGCATCGGACTCGGTCGGGCAGCGGCCCATTGCCTCACTGCCGCGCTTGCGGGCCAATCGCTCGGCACTGGTAACGATGACCGCGGGATCTGCAACGAACAGGTGCGGTGGCCAACCAACCACGGGAGCAACGGCGCCCTTTTTGGTGTTGCATCCCCGGTGAGCGAGCCGCTCACTGCCAAACACCGACTCCGGCGCTTTGGCTTTGGCTTTGGCTTTGCTACTCATGCTGTCGATGCTCGGACCGCGGTCATCGTTGACCGACATTTCCGGGTCGACCGCTTCATCGCACAGCCAGCATCGCCACCCGTCGGCTTTCCCAATTTCGTCAAGCCGACTCATCTAGCCTCTTCCATAGTCTTTCGGTTTGGGCTGTTCGGCCAGGCTACGGTGCCCCACGATAGGGTGCGCCGATGACCAGCAATATCGCAGACGCGCAACCAGTAGTGGTGGGAATCGACGGCTCCGACACGGCTCTCGCGGCGGCACAATGGGCCGCCCAATACGCAGCGGAGAGCGCGTCGCCGCTAGTGCTATTGCACGCTGTGTCCCGGCTGGACTGGCATTTCCTCGCTGCGCCTCCAGCGCTTGCTGACGATGGAGACAGCGCTGCCGACGCTGTCCTGGCTGCGGCCAAGGAGGCAGTGCGGTCGGCACATCCAGATCTCCCTGTACACACCTCCGCTGTCAAGAAATCGGTAGCGGAGGCTCTGCAGGAAGCGTCCGACGGGGCTCGGCTGCTGGTGGTGGGGACAGGCACAGACAGCGACGTGGTTGGCCGGCACGTCGTGCGAATCGCCCACCGGGCATTGTCTCCGGTGCTGGTCTGGCGGCCGCCGGCGGCGCGTCGCACCGGTAAACCGCTGCCCGTCGTGGTCGGCATCGACGAATCCGAACATTCCCTGCGAGCGCTTGAGGTTGCCTTCGAAACTGCACACCTTCTGCACGCGCCGTTAACGGTGGTGCACATGTGGGAAATCCAGGCCGCGGTGGGTCTGGGATACAGCCAGGGATTGATGGACTGGCAGCTGCTGGATCTATTACAAAGCCAGCAGCGCCAGCGATTGGATGAACTCGTCGCGCCCCTTGCCAAGAAGTACCCGAATACTCACGCGAATGAGATTTTTCGGGATATCAGCCCGGCAAAGGGTCTGCGTGAGCTGTCCGGGGATGCGCAACTGGTGGTGGTAGGCAGCCATGGCAGCCATAAGATCGCGACGTCGATCCTCGGTTCGGTTAGTCACAGCGTCGTTCATCACGCCGAGTGCCCAGTTCTCGTCGTGCACTAGCCCTCGGCTGGGATTATCTTGCCCGCATCGCTTTTCACGGTGGCTTTCGACCGTGGCACCGCACCCACCCGTTTCCCGCCGCGAGTGAATCCGGTAGCCGAGACGGTCGCCGACAGCAGTGCGTTCTCGCCGTTGACGAAGGGATGGAACCCGACTCCGCCGCCGCCGCGGCCCTTCACCGGGATGTCGGCGCAGTCGGTGACCTTCCAGCCTTTCTCAGACACCGATAACACTGCCTCGGCGGCAGCCCCGCTGAGCGGCAGCGCGGCGATCACCTCGTCGGTGTCCCCGGACAGCCGAACCCCGGCCACCCCGTTGCCGGCCGCGCCCTGCGGGTTGACCGTGGCCGGGTCGATACGCAGCACTTTGCCCAGCCGGGTCACCAACCCCAGATGTGCCCCTGCGGGCAGCACCCCTGAGCACAGCAGCCCGGTGATGTCCGGGGCCACCGGTAAGTCGCGCACCTTGGTCGGCAGCCCCGCCCCGGTGGTGAACTTGATCCGGCCGTCGGTCCATACCGCCCAGCCGATTCCGCGGGACAACAGCTCGCCGTGGCTGTCGGAGAGCACCCCGCGGTGATCCAGCCGCCACGCCGCGTTGGGTTTGCGTTCCTTAGGCTCGTCGCCGGAACCTGCGCCGACTGGGGCTGCGTCGAAGTCCAGCACTGTGCGCCGGTCGAATTCGGCGCCGTCGAATAGTTTCGCGGTTTCCAGCAGTTCGGCGTCGATCACGTTGCGCCGGGCCTGCGGCGAGGAGACCAGTTCGGTCAGCTCGGCGAATTCGGCGTCGAGCTTGTCGGCCTCAGCGTTGAGCGCGAGCACGTCGAGGCGGGTCAGCCGGCGCAGTTGCAGCGCCAACACGTAGTCGGCTTGCACCTCATCGATGCCGAACCGGTCACACAAACCGGTGCGGGCTTCATCGACGGTGTCTGACCCGCGGATCACCGCGACGGCGGCGTCGATGTCGATGTGCACCAGCAGTAGTCCTGACACCAAATGCCTTCGCGCAGCGACTTTCTCCAGGCGGTATTCGCTGCGCCGCATCACCACCGAGTCGCGCAGCGTCAGGAATGAGTGGATCAACTCGCGTACCGACCACCAGCGGGGGATTCGGTCGGCGTCTAGGGCGACCAGGCTGGCCGCGAACGTCCCTTCCAGCGGGGTCAGCGCCAGCAGCGAGGCCATTAGCTGATGCGGGTCGTGTCCGCGTTTGGCGGCGACCACGATCCGCAGACCGTTGCGGCGGTCGGTGAGATCGGACAGGTCGGCCACGCCGGGCAGGTCGCCGCCGTCGATGAGTGACCGGATGCGCTCCTGCACAGTCGAACTGGCCACCCCGGGCGGCAGTTCAGTGATCACCACGGTGCGACCCTCCACCGCGAGTCGCCCCCGCACGATGAACGATCCGCGCCCGGTGGTGACGTAGTCGCGCAGCCCCGCCGCCGACCCGACTACCGAAGCCCCGCAACCCCAGTCGGGGCCGGGCAGCAGTTCCATCAGAGCGTCGTCGGACAGCTCCGGGTCGGCCAGCAGCGCCCGGCAGGCTGCCATCACCTCGCGCGGGTTGTGGGCGGGAACCTTGGTTGCCCACCCTTCGGCGATGCCGACCGCGCCGTTGCACAGCAGTACCGGGAATCGAGCCGGAAGTACAACCGGCTCAATCCATTCCCCGTCGAACGTCTCTGTCATCGGCACCGCGTGGTCAGCTAGCTCCGCGGTCAGTGCTGCCCCCGTCGGCGACAGCCGCATCTCGGTGTAGCGGTCGGCAGCGGGGATGTCGCCTTGAATGCGGGGAAACGCCCCTTGGCCGTCGATGATCTTGACCCGCTGAAAATCTGCGGCCAGCAGCGCTGCCGCCCCGTACATCGCGGCGCCGCCGTGCGGGTGCAGATTGCCGGTGACCGCCGAGCACACTTTCGAGGACTTTTGAGGTTTGTTGCCGGGCAACAGATTCGACGAATACATCTGATAAAGCAGGCGTCGCTGCCCCGGTTTGAGTCCATCGCGGGCCGAAGGAATGGCTCGGTCGCTGACGCTGTAGAGCGCGAAGATCAGCTGGTAGCGGTTCCAGTATTCCTCCGCCGACAGATCGTGGATCAGCTCCGGGTTCTGTTCGATCACAGTCACGGTCAGCTCCTAGTTGAGGTCGAGAGTGGCAGTGTCGATGCGTGTCGCGCTGGCGGCCATCCAGTCGCGGCGGCCCTCCGGTGGTCCGCCGAACAGCACATGGTGCAGGTCGTGGGCCTTGTCGTCGGGGCCGATTCGGTAGACGGTGCGCTGGGCGGGGTCCAGAACGGTGCTCCAGAAGTCGTCGGCGTTCATCTCGCCGAGCCCTTTGTTCCGCTGTACTTCAACCTTGCGTTTCGAGGTGGCGCGCAGCCGCGCCAACGCCTCGTCGCGCTCGGCTTCGTCCTGACAGTAGATGCGGGTGTCGGCGTCATAGACGACGAACAGCGGCGGCAAGGTCACCTGAACCATGCCGGCCACGATGAGCGGCCGGTAGAAGTCCAAGAACATCGAGATCAGGCTGGAATTGATGTTGCCGCCGTCGGGGTCGGCATCGGATGCGAACAGGATCCGGTCGTAACGGCACTTCTCCGGGTCGCAGTGATCGCGCACCCCGCAGCCCAGGATGCGTTCAATCGCGTCGAACTCGTCCTTGCTGC
Source organism: Mycobacterium sp. (assembly GCA_965279745.1). GTDB lineage: Bacteria > Actinomycetota > Actinomycetes > Mycobacteriales > Mycobacteriaceae > Mycobacterium. Next base: position 1,920,073 of record OZ257262.1, on the reverse strand, counting down.
GGGCTTTGGCGGCAGTCCAGCCAAACGTGTTGGGCGGCTTGCCTTTTAGCGGGAAGGCTGCCTGGAAGGTGGCGTCGCGGGCGGCTTTGATGGTGCCCAACGCCGAATCGCCTTCGCAGATGAATAGTTCCGCTCCGCTCCCGCGCCCACTTTCGCGGCTGGGGAGCAGCTTGGGTGGCAGTGAAAGATTAGTTCCCAGTCCTTTGGCTTTCGACGCCGCCCGTGAACGTTCCTTGGCGCCCTCGGCGCTGCGTCGCGCCCGTGCCGCTTCCAGCGCGAGTTTCGTCCAGGTAGAGATGGCGGCAGCATTGGCGGGGCTCGCTGCCCACACGGTGACGGCGCGGGCCACCTCCGGGACCATCGCCAAGTTCAACGACCGCGACGAGACGGCGGTCTTGGCCTGGGAGTCCCACGCCACATCGGGGGCACGGGTGTCGACCGCCAACGCAGTCACAGCCGCGAAATCCTGTGGCTCTGGGCCGTTTTCGCCTTTGGCCAGACCGAGATCGCGGAGGCGGGAGGCGCGTTCAGCCAGCGCCTCCGAGAGGCCTCGCACCGCGGCGGTGAGATGCGACCCGCCGTTGGGGGTGCGCACGGTGTTGCAGAAGGCGGAGACCGTGGCGGGCTCGGCCGGCCCGGCGGCCACCGACCAGCGCATCGGTGTGGGTCCGCGGCCGGTCGTGTACGTCCCGGTGGCTGCAACCGACAGCGTCAGCTCGGGCAGCGGATTGCCCTCGGCGGTGCACATCAGCGCGAGCAACGCCTCGGTGCCCCACGGACCGTCGAAGGGCTGTATTAGCGGTGCGGGAACCTCGCCGAGGGGCCAACCCTCGTCGACCACCTGCAGGTGGACGCCGGGGCACATCCGGGCTGCGGCTTGGGCCCGCAGCAGCACCTCGCGAATGTCGATGGCCGAATCGGGGGCTACCTCCGGGTCGAACAAGATCCGTACCGAGGTTCCGTGATCCTTCGGTTTGCGGTTGGCCACACCGTGCAGTGTCTGGGTGTCGTCCCGGACGAATTCGGCGGCGGGATCGAAGTCGGTGCCTGCGAAGGTGCCGGGGTAGCCGGCGCCGAAGCTCTGTACATAGGTCTTGCCACCTCGGCGGACGGTGACATCGGTGCGGGCAGAGATGAACACGGCAGCTGCGGCGCCGATTCCGTTGAGCCCGGCTCCGGTGGTGGCCGCGTCTGTGTGCTCGGAGAACTTTCCACCGGCACGGGCGGTGCCCAGCGTCTTGACGATGCCGTTCTTGCCGGTGGCGGGATCGGAGTCGACGGGCAAGCCCCGGCCGTCGTCGGACACCGTCACCGACCCGTCGGCGTGCAGGATGATCGTCACGGTCGAGCCGCCGTGACTGGGATCGGCGACCTCCTCGGTGGCGTTATCGACCAGCTCGCGCAAGGCGGTGTTGAGGATGTCCAGGCCAAGGTTTACCGCCGGACGCAGGCGGGTGTGCTGGACGTCGTCGAGTTCGGTGATGTCAGCAGACGTATAACTCAAAGGTGGTCGTGCCTTTCCATTCGGCGGGCGCCGCGGTGATGGTGGTACGTGTCAGTGTGCCGGTTGACCATGACATGTCCCCGACCGTGCGGATTCGTACGCGACACGCCGTGTCGGGGTAAGAATCCGCACACTCGCGGCGTCGACAAGAATGTTGCGAGCTACTTGTGGGTGTGCTGCGGCCCTTGCGCCTTTTTGTACAACGACCTCAGCAACGCGTCGCGGAAGCCGGCGGTATCCATGAGTTTCCGTCCGTATTCGGCGACCTTGGGGCGGCCGATCAGCCTGTGCATATGGCGGCCACGGCGGTACTCCTTGCCCCACGCCGCTTCCATCCGCTGCGCGTAGTTGGTGAAGTCGTCGGGTCCGCTGTTCTCCAGTGCCGCGATCGCGCATTCGCCGGCGGCCAATCCGGACTCCAGAGCCTTGGAGATGCCGGCGCCGGATACCGGCTTGCCGGCTCCGAGCGAGTCACCGGTGAACAGCACGCCCGGGCGCCACGGTGGCCAGGCGGTGAAGCCCATCGGCAATCGCCACGCCCGAACGCTCTTGTTCTTCTTGAGATCCTCGATCGCCGGCAGTTCCCATTCTCGTGGCAGTGTGCGCAGAAAGTCACCGAGGAATTGGGTGGCGTTGATGGACTGCCAGTTTCGGTAGCTGTTGATGTAGCCCAAGCCGATGTTGAACCGGCCGCCGCCCATGGGGAACACCCATCCGTAGCCCGGCAGCTGATCGCCCTGAAACTCCAGCTTCAGATGGATGTCGAGGCTGTCGGAATCGGGACGGTTGGCCTCCATTTCGGAGCGGATCGCGATCGCCGAGTAACCGTTGTATTCCGAGTCGATTTTCAGCGCGCGCTTGATCGGGGAGTAGGCCCCGTCGGCGGCGATCACCGCGTCGCCGAGGACTTTCTCACCGCTCTTGAGAACAACACCGACCACGCGCCCGTTTGCGTCGAATTCGGGACCGGCGACCTCGCACGACTGCCGCACGATGGCGCCCGCCGACTCGGCGTTCTTGAGCAGCAGGGTGTCCAGTTCGGTTCGGCTGACGGTGTGGCCGTGGTCGGGCATCCCCGGACGCTTTGGGAATGACAACTCCCACTGCGACGGACTGAACACCGTCACTCGGTTGACTCGGTGAAAGTTGGCCACCTCGTGGGCCAGGCCCATCTTCTGCAGGTAGCTCACCGCACGCGCCGTCAGGCCATCACCGCAGGGCTTGTCGCGGGGGAACTCGGCCTTGTCGAGGATGACCACTTTGGCGCCGGTCTGCACCGCCTGCCATGCGGCTGCTGAGCCGGAAGGACCGCCACCTGCAATCACGAGGTCGAATCGTTCTGTCACGGTCTCGATGTTAGTCCAGGTCAGCGCCCCACCCGGGTAGAGTGCAAGACGTGCGAGGCATGACCAGACCCCGGTCCGGGGGTGACTCGGGCACAGCGGCTGGCACGGTGGTTGGCAAGGTTGACTTGCGCAGTGAGCGCTGGCGCGAACATCGGAAGAAGGTTCGTGCTGAGATCGTCGATGCCGCGTTCCGTGCCATCGACCGGCTCGGACCTGACGTCAGCATCCGGGAGATCGCGGAAGAGGCCGGCACTGCGAAACCCAAGATCTATCGTCACTTCAACGACAAGTCGGACCTTTTCCAAGCCATCGGCAGGCGCTTGCGAGACATGTTGTGGACGGCGATCTTTCCCGGCCTGGATTTCGCCAACGATCCAACGCGCGAAGTGATACGCCGAAGCGTGGCGGAGTACGTCAATCTCGTCGATCAGCACCCCAACGTGGTTCGGTTCATGCTTCAGGGCCGATTCCCCGGTCAGTCCGGATCGACGGTTCAGGCGCTCAATGAAGGCCGGGAGATCACGATGGCCATGGCCGCGTTATTCAACAACGAGCTGCGCGAGATGGAGCTCAATCCGGCGGCGTTCGAGTTGGCGGCGTCGGCGACATTCGGGCTGGCCGCATCGGCCACCGACTGGTGGCTGGGCCCGAATCAGGACAGCCCGCGGCAGATGGGCTCGGACGAGTTCGTCACCCACCTGACTACCCTGATGTTGGGAGCGGTCCAAGGCACCGCGGAAGTGCTGAGTGTTCAACTCGATCCCGACAAGCCGATTCGCACCGCGACTCCACGCCAAGCGGTTGCGGGAGGAGTGACACAGTGACAGCTCCAGCACATACCCGTGCGTTGGTGATTGGCAGCGGATTCTCCGGACTGGGTATGGGGATCGAGTTGCAGAAGCGCGGCATCGACTTCCTGATTCTGGAGAAGGCCACCGAGATCGGCGGCACCTGGCGTGACAACACCTACCCCGGCTGCGCGTGCGACATTCCGGCGCACATGTATTCGTTTTCGTTCGAGCCCAAACCGGACTGGACCTACATGTGGGCCTTCCAGCCGGAGATCCTCGACTACCTCAATGGTGTCGCCGACAAGTACGGCCTGCGTCGCTACATCCGATTCGGCGCCCATGTAGACCGCGCGCATTGGGATGACGGCGAAAGCCGTTGGCACGTGTTCACCGACGACGGCCAGGAATACGTTGCGCAGTTCCTCATCTCCGGTGCGGGCGGGTTGCACATCCCGTCGATCCCCGACATCGACGGGCTAGCGGAGTTCGTGGAGGCGGGCGGCGCCGCGTTCCACTCAGCGCAGTGGGACCACAGCGTCGACATCACCGATAAGCGAGTCGCCGTCATCGGCACGGGGGCCAGCGCCATCCAGATCGTTCCGGAGATCGTTGAGGACGTCGCCCAGTTGCAGCTCTATCAGCGCACCCCGGCCTGGGTGATGCCGCGGCCGAACAATGCGATCCCGGCCCGGCTGCAGAAGGTGTTCGCGAGCGTGCCCGGTACTCGAGCGCTGTTGCGGGCCGGCATCTACTGGGTTCACGAGTCGGTCGGCTTTGCGATGACCCGCCGGCCCGCGCTGCTGAAAATCGGCGAGATGCTCGGCAGATGGAACATCCGGATGCATGTGCGCGACCGCGAACTGCGTCGGCGACTGCGGCCCGACTACCGTGCCGGTTGCAAGCGAATCCTCAACTCCGACACCTACTATCGTGGCGTCGCCGATCCGAAGACGGAGCTGGTCACCGATCGCGTTGCCCGGATCACACCGACCGGAATCGTCACCGCCGACGGGACTGAACGTCCGACAGACGTCATCGTGTTCGCCACCGGATTCCACGTCACCGACTCCTACACCTACGTCGCGATCAAGGGCTCGGGTGGCGAAGATCTGGTGGACCGGTGGAATCGCGAAGGGCTGCAGGCGCATCGAGGAATTGCTGTGGCTGACGTCCCGAACCTGTTCTTTCTCCTCGGACCGAACACTGCGTTGGGGCACAACTCGGTGGTGTTCATGATCGAGTCGCAAATCCGATACGTCGGTCAGGCGATCGCGGCTGTCGACAAGGTCGGCTCCCAGGCGCTGGCTCCGACGCGCTCCGCTCAGGACGCGTTCAACTCCAAGCTTCAGCACGATCTCGACCGCTCGGTGTGGAGCACTGGCGGATGTACCAGCTGGTACCTCGACGAGCATGGCAAGAATCGCGCACTCTGGAGTGGCATGACCTGGCAGTACTGGCTGGCGACCCGCTCCCTGAAACGTTCGGAATACCGTTTCACCCCCGACACGTAAAACACCAAGTGTTGTGCTGACCCGACATGTCATCCCCCAGCGGTAGTGTTTGGGGTGTCAGCCGAGATCGTCGGCGAATGTCATGAAGCGGGGTTGAAGTGGGTGAAGGAATGAAGTTGATTGACCGTGCTTCGGCGATCAACTGGAACCGGGTGCCGGACGAGAAGGACGCTGAAGTCTGGGAACGTTTGACCGGCAACTTCTGGCTGCCTGAGAAGGTCCCGGTATCCAATGACATTCCGTCGTGGAACACCCTCACCGCCGCCGAGAAGCAGTTGACCATGCGGGTATTCACCGGCCTCACGCTGCTGGACACGATTCAGGGCACGGTGGGGGCGGTCAGTCTCATCCCCGACGCGCTGACTCCGCACGAGCAGGCCGTGTACACCAATATCGCGTTCATGGAGTCCGTGCACGCCAAGAGTTACAGCTCCATCTTCTCGACACTGTGCTCCACGAACGAGATCGATGACGCCTTCCGCTGGTCGGAGGAGAACACCAATTTGCAGCGCAAGGCCGAGATCGTCATGGACTACTACCGCGGCGACGATCCACTCAAGCGCAAAGTTGCTTCCACCTTGTTGGAGAGCTTCCTGTTCTACTCGGGTTTCTATCTGCCCATGTATTGGTCGAGCCGGGCCAAGCTCACCAACACCGCGGACATGATCCGGCTGATCATCCGTGACGAGGCGGTGCACGGCTACTACATCGGCTACAAGTACCAGCGCGGCCTGGCGTTTGTCGACGAGGCCAAGCGGCAAGAACTCAAGGACTACACATACGAGTTGCTGTTCGAGCTGTACGACAACGAAGTGGAGTACACGCAGGACTTGTACGACGAGGTGAATCTCACCGAGGACGTCAAGAAGTTCTTGCGATACAACGCCAATAAGGCGTTGATGAACCTGGGCTACGAGGCGCTCTTCCCCCGTGACGAGACCGACGTCAACCCCGCGATCTTGTCGGCGCTGTCACCCAACGCTGACGAAAATCATGATTTCTTCTCCGGTTCGGGCTCGTCGTATGTCATCGGCAAGGCCGTCAATACCGAAGACGAAGACTGGAATTTCTGACAGCCGTGGCGCGGTGGTTAACGCCTGGTGAATCAGTGGCGAACTTCGTGGGTGCCCTGTGGCGCGGTGTGGGTGCAGCGGTGAGACTTAGCGGTGTGAACGCGAAATCCCGTGTGGCGTCTGTTTTGAACTGGTTGCGCGCCGGTTATCCGGACGGTGTTCCGGGCCCCGATCGGGTACCGCTGCTGTCATTGCTGCGCAGCACACCGCTGACCGAAGACGAGATCCGTGAGATCGTCAGCGAGATCGCCGCCGAGGAGGCCACAGCGCCGCCGGGGCACCAGATCGATCATGACGAGATTGAGCGGTTCATCTCCGGCCACGTTCACCACGACGCCGGGGAAGAGAACATCAGACGAGTGGCGGCGAAACTCGCGGCGGCGGGATGGCCGTTGGCCGGCATCGAGTTGAGCGAGACGGACGCGGACTCACTCCCGTAGCGACTCCGTATCGATCACAAAGCGGTACCGGACGTCGCTGGCGACCACCCGGTCGAACGCCTCGTTGATGTAGTCGGGCTCGATCACCTCGATCTCCGGAGCCACCTGGTGGGTAGCGCAGAAGTCCAGCATCTCTTGGGTTTCGGCGATGCCGCCGATGGACGATCCGGTCAGACTGCGTCGCATTCCGAGGATCGAGGACGCCGGCATCGTCAGGGGGTTCTCGGGTATCCCGAGTTCGACGAATGCGCCGTCGAGATCGAGCAGGCTCAAGAACCTGCGTAGATCGAGATTGGCCGACACGGTGTTGAGGATCAGGTCAAACGAATTGCGAAGTGGCCGAAAGATTTCCGTATCGCTGGTCGCGTAATAATGGTGGGCTCCGAGCCGTAGGCCGTCTTCCATTTTCTTCAGCGACTGGGACAACACCGTCACCTCGGCGCCCATCGCCGCAGCGAGTTTGACGGCCATGTGGCCGAGCCCGCCGAGACCGATGACCGCGACGCGGGTTCCGGGTCCTGCTTTCCAGTGCCGCAGCGGCGAATAGGTGGTGATGCCCGCGCACAACAGTGGTGCCGCCGCTTCCAGTGGAAGCACGTTCGGGACCTGCAGTACGTAGTTCTCGTCGACGACGATGCTGCCACTGTATCCGCCGTAGGTGGGCTGGCCGTCTCGCGCGATGGCGTTGTAGGTTCCGGTAAATCCCCCGCCGACGCAGTATTGTTCGAGACCGGCTGTGCAGCTGGAACATTCGCGGCACGAGTCCACGAAGCAGCCGACGCCGACCCGGTCGCCGATCTGATGCTTGGTGACATCTGATCCGACCTGGGTCACGATGCCTGCAATCTCGTGTCCGGGAACTACGGGGTAGCGGGCTTGCCCCCATTCTCCGCGGACGGTGTGAATGTCGGAGTGGCAGATGCCGGCGAAATGGATGTCGAACCTGACGTCATGCGGGCCGACGTCGCGGCGCGAGATGGTGGTCTTGGTCAGCGGTTCAGTGGCTGACGTCGCGGCGTAGGCGGTAACTGTGCTCATAGCTTCACAGGTTAGGTGCGCACACCCCACGGTTGAACGACAACCGGTCGTAGCGCACGATGCCGGCTTGCTGATACGGGTCGCCATCGATGATGGCCTGTGCTTCTTCGGTGTTGATATCAGCGGTAACCAACACGCCGCCGGCCAGCGACTCCTGCCGTCCCGCCAACAGGATGCGCCCGGCTGCCACCTGATCGTTGAGCCACGCGACATGGGCCGGTCGGGCCGCGTCTATGACGTCGAGCGGTTGCAGGTAGGTGATCGTCAAAACATGGAACACGACGGTTGCCCCTTCGGTGATCAGTTAATCGGCGCGTTGAGCCAGTGCAGGTCGTCGAGAATTCCGCGTGCCGCGACCAGGCCCTGTCCGGTCTGCCACACCTCGTTGTTGACGATGAACACCCGGTTGTCCCGGGTCGCGGACAACTTGCGCCACGCTGAGCCCTGCAGAATCTTCGGTGCCCGGTCTTTCGCCGCCGCGGATGCGAACGACAAGTAGACGATGTCGCCGTCGGCGGCCGAGAAGTCCGGCGAACTGTCCAGGTTGGCATCGGTGATGCCGATCTCGATGTACGGCTTGTCGGTGAATCGCTGCGCTGCGGGACGATCTGCGCCCACATCGGTCAGCACGCTGGCGGGGAAGTTGTTGGCGCCGTACACGCGCATGACGGAATCAGTGAACTGAACGACGGACACTTGGAAATGCGGAGCGTCGATCCCGGCGCCGACTTGTTTCGCCTTGTCGGTGAAGCCGGCGATCAGCGCGCCCGCGGCGTCGGCCCGTCCGGTCGCGACGCCGGTTTTCTGCAGGTTGTCCTGCCAGTCGGCACCGGGCGCGCCGGTGAACACCGTCGGCGCAATCGCGGACAGGGCCGGTAAGGCGTCCGGGGCAAGGGCTTGCGAACCCAGGATCAGGTCGGGTTTGGCCGCCGCGATCGCCGTCAGGTCCGGCGTGCTTCGCGTTCCCACCCCATGAACGTCGTGGACAACAGTGCCCAGATAGGACGGCTGGCCGGGGGAGCCGTCCGGTAGCGCGGCGCCGACGATCCGGGCCTGCAAGCCCAGGGCGCACAACGCATCGAGCTCGTCACCGGCGAGTGCCACGATCCGCTGCGGGTCCGGAACCCCCGGGGCCGGGTCGAGCCCTGCCGGTTCCGGTGCGCAGGACTCATCGGGTCGGCGCTGATTGCCCAGCACCCCGGCGCCGGCAATCCTCGTCGTACTGGTGATCGGCGTGCTGGTGATCACGCTGTTCGTCGATGCAGTCTCGGGTGTCTGATCGCTATTCGAGCAACCGCTGATTACGGCCACCAGAATTGCGGCGCACACGGGACCAGCACCGCGGAATGACACGCGGAAAGACACGGGGCCGGACACGAGGCCGACGTTAACATCCCCGCCAAGTTCTGCCCTTTGAGCTGCGCAGTACGCACCTCAAAAATCCAATACGACGTAATGTAGGACCCAGCCAACGAACGGGCTGTTGTCCGGCTAAGATTCCGGACTAGATTCGCAGGATGCGCCTGGTGGATGTTTGGAGGACCTCTTGACAGCCGTAGTGCCTTCGCGGGGTGAACTTGAGGTTTCCCGTCCGTTCCCACCGCGTGTGGGTCCCAAGGGCAACCTGATCTACAAGATGGTGACGACCACCGATCACAAGTTGATCGGGATCATGTACTGCGTCGCCTGCTTCATCTTCTTCTTCATCGGCGGCTTGATGGCGTTGCTCATCCGCGGTGAATTGGCTGTGCCTGGCCTGCAGTTCTTGTCGAACGAGCAGTACAACCAGCTCTTCACCATGCACGGCACGGCGATGCTGTTGTTCTATGCGACGCCGATTGTGTTCGGGTTCGCCAACCTGGTGCTGCCGCTGCAGATCGGCGCCCCGGACGTTGCCTTCCCGCGACTCAATGCGCTGTCGTTCTGGTTGTTCATCTGCGGCGCGCTGATCGCGCTCGGCGGGTTCATCACCCCAGGCGGTGCGGCGGACTTCGGCTGGACGGCTTACACCCCACTCAGCGATGCCATCCACAGCCCGGGTGCCGGCGGCGACCTCTGGATTCTCGGCCTGGCGGTCGGCGGCTTGGGCACGATCCTCGGCGGGGTCAACATGATCACCACCGTGGTGTGCATGCGCTGCCCGGGCATGACCATGTTCCGGATGCCGATCTTCACCTGGAACATCTTCGTCACCAGCATCCTGGTCCTGATCGCGTTCCCGTTGCTGACAGCTGCGCTGTTCGGCTTGGCCGCGGATCGTCACCTGGGCGCCCACATCTATGACCCGGCCAACGGCGGCATGCTGCTCTATCAGCACTTGTTCTGGTTCTTCGGCCACCCCGAGGTCTACATCATCGCGTTGCCGTTCTTCGGCATCGTCTCGGAGATCTTCCCGGTCTTCTCGCGCAAGCCGATCTTCGGTTACACCACCCTGATCTACGCCACAATCGCGATCGCGGCGCTGTCGGTGGCGGTGTGGGCGCACCACATGTACGTGACGGGCGCCGTCCTCCTGCCGTTCTTCAGCTTCATGACGTTCTTGATCGCGGTGCCCACCGGGATCAAGTTCTTCAACTGGATCGGCACGATGTGGAAGGGTCAGCTGACGTTCGAGACCCCCATGTTGTTCTCGGTCGGATTCATCGTGACCTTCCTGCTCGGTGGTCTGTCCGGCGTGCTGCTGGCCAGCCCCCCGCTCGACTTCCACGTCAGCGACAGTTACTTCATCATCGCGCACTTCCACTATGTGCTCTTCGGCACGATCGTGTTCGCCACCTACGCCGGCATATACTTCTGGTTCCCCAAGATGACTGGTCGGCTGCTCGACGAGCGGCTGGGCAAGCTGCACTTCTGGCTGACCTTCATCGGGTTCCACACGACGTTCCTGGTGCAGCACTGGGTCGGCGATGAGGGCATGCCCCGTCGCTACGCCGACTATCTGCCCACCGACGGGTTCCAGACTCTCAACGTCGTTTCGACGATCGGCGCCTTCATCCTTGGTGTGTCGGTGATTCCGTTCACCTGGAACGTGTTCAAGAGTTGGCGCTACGGCGAGGTCGTCACGGTCGATGATCCGTGGGGCTACGGGAACTCTCTGGAGTGGGCCACTAGCTGCCCGCCTCCGCGACACAACTTCACCGAGCTGCCGCGGGTTCGCTCCGAGCGCCCGGCGTTTGAGTTGCACTACCCGCACATGGTCGAACGGATGCGGAAAGAAGCCCACGTCGGACGTTCACACGGAGACTGAGCCGAACAGGCACGCCTCCGTTTTCGCATGACAACCGTCCACAAGGTGTCGGTGTTGATCACTGTCACCGGTGTCGACCAGCCAGGCGTCACCTCTGCGCTGTTCGAGGTGCTGTCCCGGCATGAGGTTGAGCTCCTCAACGTCGAACAGGTAGTGATCAGGGGCCGTCTCACCCTCGGCGTTCTGGTGTCGGGCCATCCCGATGTTGCCGGGGGTGGCCAACTACACGACGACGTCACCAACGCGATCCGGCGCCTCGGCCTGGACGTCACTATCGAACACAGCAACGACACCCAAATCAACCGTGAACCGTCGACTCACACCATCGTCGTTCTTGGGCGTCCCATCACAGCGGCGGCGTTCGGTGTGGTGGCTCGCGAAGCGGCAGCGCTTGACGTCAACATCGACCTCATTCGCGGAGTGTCCGACTATCCGGTGACCGGACTGGAGCTGCGCGTCTCTGTCCCCCCGGGGGTGGGAGATGCGTTGCGCACCACGCTTGCCCGGGTGGCCGCCGAGCAGGGTGTCGATATCGCTGTTGAGAACTACAACCTGGAGCGGCGGGCGAAACGGCTTATCGTCTTTGACGTCGACTCAACACTCATCCAGGGTGAGGTCATCGAGATGCTCGCCGCCCGCGCCGGGGCTGCCGAATCGGTGGCTGCCATCACCGAAGCCGCGATGCGTGGCGAGCTCGACTTCGCCGAGTCACTTCATCAACGGGTAGCCACCCTCGCCGGCCTGCCGGCCGAGTTGCTCGACGAGATCGGCGAGGAAATCCAGCTCACTCCGGGTGCCCGCACGACTATTCGGACGCTGCGCCGCTTGGGTTTTCACTGCGGTGTAGTGTCCGGCGGCTTCCGTCAGGTTATCGAGCCGCTGGCCCATGAACTGATGCTCGACTTCGTGGCGGCCAACGAACTCGAAATTGTGGACGGAAAATTGACCGGCCGGGTGATCGGTGAGGTCATCGACCGCGCCGGAAAAGCCAAGGCGTTGCGCAACTTCGCGGAGCAGGCCGGCGTTCCCATGGAACAGACGGTGGCCGTCGGCGACGGCGCCAATGACATCGACATGCTCACCGCAGCCGGACTGGGAGTAGCGTTCAACGCGAAACCCGCGCTGCAGAAGGTCGCCGACGCCTCGCTGAATCACCCTTATCTCGACACGGTGCTGTTCATCCTCGGAATCACGCGCGCCGAGATCGAAGCCGCCGATGCTGTCGACGGTGGTGTGCGGCGCGTCGAGATCCCGGCCGAATAGGTTCGTATGCTGCACGATGATCGAGTGCCCGACTCGCCCGATGCGGTCGAAGTTGTTGACCAGGACTTGCTGATCGATCTACGGGACGTCTCGCTGCGTCGAGAGGGCCGCGTGCTGGTCGGACCCATCAGCTGGCAGGTCGAGCTCGATGAACGCTGGGTCGTCATCGGCCCCAACGGTGCCGGCAAAACATCGCTCCTGCGAATCGCCGCGGCTATGGAGCATCCCTCGTCGGGTGTCGCGTACGTGTTGTCGGAGCGGCTGGGCCGCACCGACGCCAGTGAACTTCGGCAGCGGATCGGCCTGAGCAGTTCTGCGCTCTCGCTGCGGATACCCGATGGGGAACTGGTTCGCGATCTCGTGGTGTCAGCCGGATACGCCGTGTTGGGCCGCTGGCGGGAACGCTACGAGGATGTCGACTACGCCAGGGCCACAGACATATTGGAGAGCATCGGCGCCGAGCACCTCGTTGACCGCAGCTACGGGACGCTGTCGGAGGGCGAGCGCAAGCGGGTTCTGATCGCTCGGTCGCTGATGACCGATCCGGAACTACTTCTACTCGATGAGCCCGCGGCCGGTCTGGACCTGGGCGGTCGCGAAGAACTGGTCGCCCGGTTGGCCGACCTGGCTGCGGACCCAGACTCGCCGGCACTTGTGTTGGTTACCCACCACGTCGAGGAGATACCGCCTGGCTTTACGCACGGCTTGATCCTCGCAGAGGGGCAGGTGGTGGCCTCCGGGCTATTGGGAGACACGTTGACTTCCGAGAACTTGTCCTTGGCGTTCGGTCAGGCGATCGCGCTCGACGATATCGATGGCAGATATTTCGCTCGACGTGCGCGCACCAGGGCGGCCCACCGGAGGCGATTGTGACTGAGCGACCCGAGCCTCTCCCGGTTCGTCCGGCGGCAACCGTGATGCTGGTCCGTGACACTACGGACGGGATATCGGTATTCCTGATGCGCCGGCACCGAGCTATGGAGTTCGCAGCGGGCATGATGGTGTTTCCGGGTGGTGGTGTCGACGACCGCGATCGCAATACCGAGATCGCTTGGTACGGGCCCGAACCGGACTGGTGGGCCGACCGATTCGGAATCCAGCCTGATCTTGCCGAGGCGTTGGTGTGCGCCGCCGCCCGTGAGACTTTTGAGGAGTCCGGAGTGCTGTTCGCCGGACCGGCCGACGATCCCGACGGTATCGTCGCGGACGCTTCGATCTACGGCGAAGCCCGGGCCGCCCTGGCAGATCAGAGCTTGTCGTTCGGTGACTTTCTGCAGAGCGAGAACCTGGTGTTGCGGGCGGATCTGTTGCGCCCGTGGGCCAATTGGGTCACGCCCGAAGAGGAACGCACCCGCCGCTACGACACCTACTTCTTCGTCGGTGCCCTGCCGGAAGGACAGCGCGCCGACGGCGACAATACCGAATCGGACCAGGCGGCCTGGGCGAGTCCGGAAGCTGCGATTGAAGACTTCGCATCTGGTCGCTCATTCCTTTTACCCCCGACCTGGACACAGCTCGATTCGCTGGCAGGAAGAAACGTGGGCGAGGTGCTGTCGCTGGAACGGCAGATCGTCACAATTCAGCCCAGTCTGGCTGTGCACGAAGGCAATTGGGAGATCGAATTCTTCGACAGCGGTCGCTACAACGCCGCGCGCTATCGCAGCAGAGGTGACGCCTGATCGTGCGAGAGTTCGTCAGCATTCATGTCAACGAGCAGCACCCCCGGGTGGGGACGTTGCTGATCTCCCGGGCGCCCTCTAACACCCTTACCCGTCAGACTTGCCGGGAGCTGGTGTCCGCGGCACACGAGTTGGCCGACCGAGACGATATCGCGACAGTGATCTTGTTCGGTGGGCATGACAGCTTCTGCGCCGGAGACGACATGGGGGAGTTGCAGACCCTCAATCGGTCCGAGGCTGAGACTGCCGACCGGGTCCGCAGGGACGCGATCGATGCCGTCGCCGCCATCCCCAAGCCCACTGTCGCCGCCGTCACGGGTTACGCACTGGGCAGCGGACTCAGTCTGGCGCTGGCGGCGGATTGGCGGGTCAGCGGTGACAACGTCAAGGTCGGCGCGACCGAGATCCTGTCCGGCCTGCCGCCGGGCGGCGGCGGATGTACCCGACTGGCTGGGGTGGTCGGCCCGTCGCGAGCCAAGGAACTCGCGTTCAGCGGGCGGTTCGTCGATGCCAAGGAAGCGCTCACGCTCGGGCTGGTCGACGAACTGGCCGCTCCCGACCATGTGTACGACGTCGCAGCGGTATGGGCGGCCAGATTCGTCGATACCGGCGCGGCCGCACTGGCGGGGGTCAAGGCGCTGGTCGACGGTGACCTGAGCGCCGCTGAGCAGCAGCGACGCTATGGCGAGGTCTTCAGCGTCCGCGATGGCCGTTAGGCTGCCCTACATGACGGAAATCCTGACGCCCAATCCTGATGTCGCCGGCCTTCCGGCACCGGTGCCCCATGTCGCCGGCATTCCGGCTCCGAATCCACGGGCGACTGCCGAACAGGTCGAGGCCGCCTGGAAAGACACCAAGCTTGCTCAGGTGCTGTATCACGACTGGGAGGCCGAGTCGTACGACGACAAGTGGTCGATCTCCTACGACAAGCGCTGCATCGACTATGCGCGCGGTCGGTTCGACGCCATCGTCCCCGAAGCCGAGGTCAACAAGCTGCCCTACGACCGGGCGCTCGAGTTGGGCTGTGGAACCGGGTTCTTCCTGCTCAACCTGATCCAGTCGGGCGTGGCACGGCGCGGATCGGTGACCGACCTGTCGCCGGGCATGGTCAAGGTGGCGACCCGTAACGGGAAGTCGCTGGGCTTGGACATCGACGGCCGGGTCGCTGATGCCGAAGGCATTCCGTATGAGGACAACACCTTCGATCTGGTGGTCGGGCACGCGGTGCTGCACCACATCCCTGATGTCGAGTTGTCGCTGCGGGAAGTCGTCCGTGTGCTCAAGCCAGGCGGGCGCTTCGTGTTCGCCGGTGAGCCGACCACCGTGGGCAACGTCTATGCGCGCACGCTGGCCAACTTGACCTGGAAGGCGACAGTGCGCGCGATGAAGCTGCCGGGCTTGGGTAGCTGGCGACGTCCGCAGGAGGAGCTCGACGAGAACTCGCGGGCTGCGGCCCTGGAGTGGGTCGTCGACCTGCACACGTTCGACCCGGCCGATCTGGAAGGGATGGCCCAGCGCGCGGGTGCCGTCGAGGTGCAGACGGCCAGCGAAGAGTTCACCGCCGCGATGCTGGGCTGGCCGGTCCGCACTTTCGAATCGACCGTGCCGCCCGGCAAGCTCGGGTTCCGCTGGGCGCGATTCGCGTTCGGTGGCTGGACGACGTTGTCCTGGTTCGACGCCAACGTCTGGCGTCACGTAGTGCCCAAGGGCTGGTACTACAACGTCATGATCACCGGGGTTAAACCGTCCTGACGTTCGGCCGGGCCGACGTCGCCTATCTGATCAGCGACGCAGGCAAGGCGGCGCTAGAGGTAGTCGCCCGATACGGGCTCACCGACCGCGGTCGGGTGACCGATATCGCCGCGATCCGGGACCGGTTCGGCGACCGGACCACGGCATTGGTCTCCACGACGCTGCTGCGCCGCAAGGCGGCAGCCAAGCTGGCCGGCCTGACCGACGTTTCCGACTGGCTGTTCACCGATGAGGCTCTACAGCAAGCCACTGCGGCACCCGTGGCGAGGCACCGTGCGCAGCGGCTGGCCGGTCTGGTCGTGCACGACGCCACCTGTTCGATCGGCACCGAGCTGGCCGCATTGCGATCCACCGCGGCTTATCTGGTTGGCAGCGATATCGATGAGGTTCGCCTGGCGATGGCCCAACACAACCTGGCCCAACACAACATGGCCCAACACAACATGGCCCAAGACAACGTTGCGGACGTCCCGCTCTGTCGCGCCGACGCCCTGCGCCCGATCAGCCGGGACGCCGTCGTGCTTCTGGACCCGGCCCGACGCACGGGAGGTAGCCGACGTTTCGATCCGCGCAGCTACGTCCCGCCGCTGGACGACCTCCTTGAGGTTTATCGCGGCCGGTCGGTGGTAGTGAAGTGCGCACCCGGGATCGATTTCGAGGCAGTGCGCCGGCTCGGCTTTGATGGCGAGATCGAGGTGACGTCGTTGGGTGGTTCAGTTCGCGAGGCCTGCCTGTGGTCCGGTCCGCTGGCTGAACCGGGCGTGCGACGGCGGGCGACCGTTCTCTCCCGAAACGAGGTCGTCACCGATGGTGATCCGGACGACTGCGCAACCGGTCCGGTGGGCCGGTGGATCGTCGATCCGGATGGGGCCGTCGTGCGGGCCGGGCTGGTGCGGCACTACGGAGCCCGGCACGGCCTGTGGCAACTCGACCCCAACATCGCCTACCTGACTGGAGACAAGCTGCCGCCCCGTATCCGAGGCTTTGAGGTGCTCGACGAGCTGCCGCTTCGGGAAAAGGTCTTGCGCCAAGAGCTTTCGAGGCGTGACTGCGGACCTCTGGAGATCCTGATCCGGGGCGTCGATATCGACCCCGACGCGTTGCGCCGACGGTTGCGGCCAGTTGGGCAGACGTCCTTGTCGGTGGTGATCACTCGCATCGGATCGGGCGGGTCCAAGCGCGCTGTGGCATTCATCTGCCGTGCATCCTCGGATGGTTGAGCGCGGGTACGCTGGCGGCATGCCGAGGTTCGCCACACTGCTGGCAGCAATCGCAGTGTTGGTCTGGCCGGTCACCGGAATAGCCTCCGCCCAGAACGGTTGTACCACTCTGGGCGGGACGGTCGATGCCAGCAACGTGTGCCACGTGAAATCCAACAACGCCAGCTACCAGATGGATATCCGGTTTCCGCTCAACTTTCCCGACGAGCAGACAGTCGTCGACTACCTGACGCAGAACCGGGATGGCTTCGTCAACGTTGCGCAGACACCGGGCTCTCGCAATCTCCCGTACGAAATGGACGTCACATCACAGTCTTTCAGCTCTGGATCGCCTTCAAGCGGCACCCAGAGCGTGGTCCTGAAGCTGTTCCAGGATGTCGGCGGAGCTCATCCGGTCACGTGGTACAAGGCGTTCAACTATGACCTGGCCCGGCATCAGGCGGTCTCCTTCGATACCTTGTTCGCTCCGGGGGGTAACCCGCTGTCGGTGATCTACCCGATTGTTCGGCGCGATCTGGAACGCCAGACCGGTTTGACCGATGCCGTCTCGGATGGCGACGGACTTGATCCGTCTCGTTACCAGGAGTTCGCGATCACCGACGACGCGCTGATCTTCTTCTTCGGGCAAGGCGAACTTCTGCCCTCCGACGCAGGTGCGCTCTCGGTATCCTTGCCCCGCAACGCCATTCCAGCATTGCAGCTCTGATCTAGCTCCTCCGGGATCCGGACTGGAGGGAATCTCTGTCGCCTGGATTGCTGACCAGCAGCCATACCACTGTTGCCATGCCGATGCTCAGAGTCTGGGCGCTGAACACGAACGCGATGTACTCCTGCCAGACGGCAGCGAGTCCGCACTTGGGCATGTCGGCCTTCACCACCATTGAGAACGACAGCATCAGGCTGACGCCAAGCATTATCACGGTCAGTAACGGGGTGACCCGCTGGCCGGCGTTCAGGGTTGCGCTGGCATTGCGGCGTACGTAGTTCAGCTCGATGCCCAGGGTCAGCAGAATCACCGGAGTCATGTTGACTGAATCCGAAAAGTACGACGAAGCGACGTCGCCAGCACAGCCGTTTTCGACATCGATCACCGGATACCACAGAGCCGAAGCCAACTGGGCCACAAAGGTTCCCAACATCACCGGTACCACCCAGCTACGATTCGCCCGGTCGGCCTTATCGCTTAGTGCCGATACCAATAGCAGCCCCATCGCGGTAACGAACACCAGACTTGCAAGCAGGTTGATCCACACCGAGGCGGATTCCCCTAATTGCGACCGCACGCCGGTGGTGGCGATCAGCACGACATGCATGATCACCACCAGCGCCGCACCCAGGCCCCACTTCCCGGTGGCCATCCGGCGCAGGAACATCTTCGGATCCGTCTCGCCGCCCATGCGCCACTTCATTGCGGCAGTACTCAACACCAACAAGCAGTCCAGGGCGAATACCAGCCACGGCGTCTCTCGGGATGACCACCAGCCGGTCACGTTCTGAGCGAATTCGACCATGTCGTCGCTGTAGGTGAACCCGATCACCAATGTGAACACTGTCACCAGTGGCGCCCAGTCTTTCGGTTGTGCAATGGGCTCAACGTCCGATGAGTCGGTCATGCCAGGGACATTAACGACCCAGGGCCAGCCGGAATCCGGTTTTGCGCTGGAGGTCAGGCTGGCGCGAAGCTGTACACCTGACCTGCGCTGGTCGACGCGACCACGCGCTGGTCGCGGCCTACTGACACGCCGACTGGGTATCCGTCGGCATCCGGTAGCGGGTAGCTGTTGACCGTGTGGCCGTCAGCGGGATCGAATACGAGTAAGGCGAGTTCGCTCCGTCCCCCGCCGCCATCGCCGGAAGTCCTGCCGACGACTGTGTATGCGATGTCGGCGCCCGCCTGGCCGGCCGTGGCCAGCGGCGTGACGTCCTCGCGGCGCCAGGCGACGTCGGCCTTGTTTCCGTGGTCTTTGACCGCGACCAGTCGGGTATCCGGTCCGCCACCGGACACGATCAGGCCGCCGGGGCTGACTGTCGGCGGGGTTTGAGGTTGAAATCCCAGTGCCACAGACCATTTCGGCTTGCCATTCGATGTGTCCAGCGCCCACAGGCGTTGGTCGCGACCGTTGACGTACACCGTCTTGCCGTCAGCGGATAGCACCGGACTGCCCAGCACGCCGGCCGAAATCGTTTCACTGGTCCACTCTCTGGTGAGCAGTGGGGTTTGGCCGGGGTGATAGACCATCGCGGTAAGCACCGAAGCGCCGGTATCGGGTCGCCATAGGCCTACCACGATCGTCTGGGTAGCCGCGGAGAACGCGGGCGCGGCGGCCACCGGGCAGCGGGGGAGTGCTTGCCGGCAGTCGCTCAGTCCACGGGTGGAGTCGGTGGGATCCACCCCACCGATCAGATCAACGGGTGTGCCGATCACGGTTCCGCGGTGTGAGTCGAACACCAGCACCTGACCGAGGTGGGTGATGACGAGCAATTGGCCACCACCGAGAAACCTTACGGTCGTGGGCATTCCGATCACGTTCTGACGCCATCGGATCCACTGGGTGGGAGGGTAGGACAGCATCATTCCGGGCTGGCCGATATAGAGGTTGTCGAAGCCGTCGAACAGTGGGCTGGCGAATCCGCCGCCGAGCACCATCCGGGTACACCAGCGCTGGCGGCCGTGGTTGTTGTTCTCCCACACCATCAACGAACATCCGCCAGCGGTCTGCCCGTTGGCGGCCAGGTAGCCGTTAGCGCCCAATGCGACACCGGCGCCGAGTTCACCTTTGACTGATCGGCTCCACTCCAGCCTGAGTGCAGTGGCACCGGAGGTCGATGTGTAGCTGCTGTTCGCCGCGTCGCCGTACTGAGCGGACCACCCCTGTGCTGCCTGCGATTCGGTCCAGGAGTCGGTGTTGCCACAGCTGGCTGAGGCACCGATCAAGAGCGCGGCGGAGGCGATCTTCATGGACATCGTGAGCAATCGCCGCAGCACCGGTGTCCTTTCCTGTTCCGCAAGTGACGGTACAGCCGAGGGTAGCCCGAGTGGCCCTCTCAATTGCCGATAGGCTCACCGGACATGACGACCATGTGGGGTGCACCGATCCACAAGCGCTGGCGCGGTTCGCGGCTGCGTGACCCGAGGCAGGCGCGGTTCCTCACCAAGGCGTCCTTGAAGTGGGTGATCGCAAATCGTGCCTATTCTCCTTGGTACCTGGTGCGCTATTGGCGGCTATTGAAGTTCAAACTGGCCAATCCGCACGTCATCACTCGCGGCATGGTTTTCCTGGGCAAGAACGTCGAGATCCACGCCACCCCCGAACTGGCCCAACTGGAGATCGGCCGGTGGGTACACATCGGTGACAAGAACACGATCCGCGCCCACGAAGGATCATTGCGGTTCGGCGACAAGGTGGTGTTCGGCCGCGACAACGTCATCAACTGCTATCTGGACATCGAGTTCGGCGATTCCGCGCTGATGGCGGATTGGTGCTACGTCTGCGATTTCGACCACAAAATGGACAACATCGAAATGCCGATCAAAGACCAGGGGATCGTCAAGAGCCCGGTGCGCATCGGCCCGGACACCTGGATTGCGGCGAAGGTCACCGTCCTGCGGGGCACCAGGATCGGCCGCGGCTGCGTCTTGGGCGCCCATGCGGTAGTCAAGGGCGACATACCGGACTACTCGATTGCTGTGGGATCGCCGGCGAAGGTCGTGAAGAATCGCAGAGTCGCCTGGGATGCGTCGGCTGCGGAGCGTGCCGAACTAGCGGCGGCGTTGGCGGATATCGAGCGGAAAAAAGCCGCCCGCTGACGATGGGGCTGCTGACTCCTCGCGACAACCTGGTGCCGTATCCGGATCATGCGCTGTTCCTCGCTGCGCGCGGCGCCGACCTCGACGCGGTGATTCAGGCGTTCTGGCACTACCGACACCCCGTCGACCTGGAGTCCGTGAGGCGGTTCCACGCCAACTTCGGCCACGGCTTGATGGGCCGACGAATCGAGCGTTCCCCACTCCCGTTCGGCCGACTCCGGTGGATCGCATCGCCGGGCCCGCAGTGTGATCTCGACATCGCGGGCAGCACTCGGCCGCCTGCCGAACTTTTTGACTTCGCCGATGAACAGCTGGGCCTGCCGCTCGATCCGGAGTCGGGACCAGCATGGCGGCTCGCGGTCCAGCCGTTCACGGACGGATCGACCGCGGTCATCTTGACGATTTCGCACTGTCTCGGCGATGCAACCGCTGCCTTCGCGGGAATTCGTGAAGCCATCGGCGGCCGTGCCCGTGATCTGGGCTATCCGGAGCCGAGCGCACGGTCACGGGTGCGCGCGCTGCGATCGGATCTGGCTCAAACCATCAGGGAGACTCCGGAGATCGTCCGGATCATCCGAAAGGCGACCAAGATCGCGATTACTCGGGGCCGCCAACTTGCTGCACCCCGCCCTCCGGAACGGAGCGCTCCCGGTACTGGTTCTGACCGAGTGCGGGTTCCGTCGGCGATGATCGCCATTGACGCGGACGACTGGGATTCGAGCGCCGCAGGTCGGGGCGGAAACAGCTTCTCGCTGGTGGCCGGATTCGCGGTCAAACTGGCTGAGCGGCTGGGTCGCACACATGCCGACGACGGGTCTGTCACCTTGATGATTCCGGTCAGTCAACGAGATGACCCCGGCGACACCGGGGGAAACGTGGTGTCGATTGCCCGCGTCAGCGTGAACCCCGTACCGATAGCCACGGATCTGTCCGCCGCGCGAGCCGAGATCAGCCTGGCCATCAGAAAGGCGGGCGAGGCGCCCGATGAGCTGGTGGAGCTCCTTCCGCTGGTCCCGTTTGTGCCGCAGCGGGCCTTCGGGCGATTGGCCGATATGGCATTCGGCTTCTCCGCTGATGTTCCGGTGTCCTGCACAAATGTGGGTGAGCTACCCACCGAATTGTTGTCGCTGGACGGCACAGCAGCTGAGTCCTGGTGGGCCCGTGGGATGGACCGGCACCTGACTCGGGAGGCTCTTGAGCGCCGAAGCGGGCTGCTCACCGTTGCGTCCGCGCGGCTGCAGGGGAAGGTAATCCTCGTGGTGACCAGCTACCAGCCCGGTGGCGATAACTCCCCGGCCGGACTTCGTGAGGTCATCGCGGCGACCCTCAATGATTTCGACCTGACCGGAGCCATGCGGTAATGCATGATCATCGGCTGTCCTACTTGGATCAAACTGCTCTAGAACTCATGCGCGCTACCGGTCGCGGCCAACTCATCCAATGTGTCTGGGTATACGAGCATCCGATCGACATGACGGAGCTGGAGAGGTTTCACCACCATGTATCGGGGTCATATGTCAACCGCCTGATCGAACGATCGCCATTGCCGTTCGGACGTCCGCGCTGGGTTCGAGCGGGCGCATCGCAGCCTCCGATGATGGTCGAAGCGCGACCACGCCCGCGTTGTGAACTCATCGACTGGGCTGATGAACTGACCACTCTGCCAATAGATCCGGAGCGGGGACCCGGTTGGCATCTCGTTGTCCAGCCCCTCACCGATGGATCCACAGCGGTCAGCATGATCGGGTCACACGTCATCGCTGACGGTGTCGGTGCGATACTGCAAATTCTTGAGGCGGTCAACGGGCGATCCCGAGACCCGGGCTACCTGACGCACGGGGCGCGCTCCCGTCTGCACGCGCTGGCGTCGGACCTCCGTCAGACAGTGCGGGATCTTCCGGAGACAGCTCAGGTCCTGCTGAAGACAGCCAAATTGGTCTATCAGCGAAGACATGAGCTGCGCAGGGTGACAGCGCCCCAGCCAGCCTTGACCGGCACCACCGAGCCGACGGTGGTGGTTCCCGCGATTGTCATCTTCATCGATGGCGATGAATGGGATCAGAGAGCGAATGCCCTTGGCGGTAATAGCTATTCGCTCGTGGCCGGGTTTGCGGCGAAGCTCGGTGAGAAGATGGGGCGACGGCGCTCGGTAGATGGTGCGGTAACGCTGATCATCGCGATCAACCTGCGGGAGGGCCTCGACGACACCCGCGCGTTGGCATTGACGTTTGCCAAGGCGTCCGTTGACCCGACGAATGTGACCACCGATTTGTCGGAATTGCGTATCGCGGTCCGGGAGGCTCGGGAAGCCGCCAAGACCGAACCGGATCCCACACTGGAGATTCTCGGGCTCATCCCGTGGTTGCCCGACGCCGGAGTGAAAGGTGGTGCCGAATTGCTCTTCGGCTACTCCGAAGATCGGCCGGTGTCGTGCTCGAATCTCGGTGATCTCTTGCCGCAGCTGGGCCAAGTCGACGGAACCGATGCCGAGTACGTTTTCATCCGCGCTGTGGACACCAACGTCACAGAACACGACCTCCAGCGATCATGTGGGCAGTTGGTCGTTGTATCGGGCCGCATCAACGGCAAGGTCAGCATCTCGGTGGAGGCCTACGAAGTAGGTGCGTCGAATTCGAAGGCACGACTGCGGGCGCTGGCTCAGGAGACACTGACCGAATTCCAGCTGACCGGTGTCATCGAATAGTGGATAACCTGCTCGCCTATATGGATCAGGGCTCATTCCTGGGATTGCGGGCTCTGGGTCGGCAACCGCTGACTCAATTCGTCTGGATCTATGACCACGATGTCGACGTCGACGGGTTGCGTCGTTTCCATGGCCACCTGGGGTACGGCCTGCTCGGACGACGGATCGAGACGTCGCCGCTGCCGTTTGGTCGTCATCGGTGGGTGGCTCATACCGATCCCGCCGACCTGGACATTGCGGCGTCGGAGTTGCCTGCCGAGCAGGTGTGGGAGTGGGCGGACACGCGGGCCCAATTGCGGATCGATCCGGAATGTGGACCGGCCTGGCACCTCGGAGTGCAGCCGCTGACACCCGGCGGCGCGGCCGTCTCACTGGTGGCGTCCCATTCAGTGGCGGATGGGCGGGGGCTGTGTCTCGCGATTGCCGAGGCCGTGGGCGGCACCCGGCGGGACTTGAGTTATCCGGCGCCTCGCGACCGCGCGCGGCGTGTGGCCGTACTTCAGGACCTGGGGACAGCGGTTCGCTCACTGCCGGACGCCGCGCGTGGGTTAGTAGCTGCGGTTCGAACGGCGAGAACGGCGACCGCATCGAAGGACCGTCGCCCGCCGGCTCGGAAGCAGCCGGTGAGCATCGGTGCGAATCATCGAGTGGTCCCACCCACGGCAACGGTGTGGATCGACCTCGACCAGTGGGACCGTCGTGCGGAAAACCTTGGTGGAAAGAGTAATTCGCTATTCGTGGGGCTCATGTCCCGCCTCGCGCTCGCGCTGGGGCGAGTCGCCAGCGATGGGCGCGTCCAGCTGTCGCTGCCCGTCAGCGATCGAATCGATGGAGACACCCGTGCCAATGCCCTCACAGTGCTGAGGCTTTCAGCTGATCCGGCAGTGGTCACCGATACGCTCGCCGATCTCCACAGCGAGATGAAAGCCGCGCTGACGGCTCTACCCGGTACCTCCAGGGATCTGCTGGCGTCGATGGGCCTGGTGCCCTTCACTCCCCGGGTGCTGGTGCGGCGCCTGGAGATGGTGGCCGGCGACTTGAGCGACGATGTGGGGTGTTCGAACTTGGGCGAATGCGATCCGGCGATAAATCGCCCCGACGGAACCGACGCGCACCGGATGGCCGTCCGGGCAATCGAATCCACCATCACACCGGCGGTCTTGGACCGGATGCACGGTTACCTCTTTGGCGGAGCCGGGCGGGTGAATGGACGCATCTTCGTCAGTGTCGGTGCGTGGGTTCCGGGCACGTCCAACAGCAAGCAGCAACTGCGGGAGTGGTTGGGGCAGGCCGTCGTTGACATGGGCTTGACCGGCATGCTCGAGTGACCCTTACGGCAATCACCGGTCAGGTAGCGCGTTTTCGACGATCGTGCGACGCGGCTGTGGCTCGCGTTCGCCTCGCTTCGCCGCCAGGTAGACCTGCGCGGTCTCGGCCGCGATATGGGGCCAGTCGAATTCGGCCGTCAGACGCTGCCGGGCCGCCAACGCGCGCTGCTGGGCAGCTGCCGGATCATCGAGAGCCATGCGCACCGCGGTGGCCAGCGCCTCGACATCCCGGGGTGGGTGGGAAAGCCCGGTTTGACCGCTGATCACCGCCTCACCCAGACCGCCCGCGTTGGAGGTCACCAGGGGTGTACCCGCCGCGGCGGCCTCCAGGGCGACTATCCCGAAGGGTTCGTAGTGACTCGGCAGCACGGCCACATCGGCACTGTGCAGTAGCTGCAACAATTCGTCGTGGTCGACTCGGCCGATCAGTCGAACCGCCTTGAGTACCCGGTGTTTCCGGGCCACCTCAACGAGCCAGTCCTCCTGCGTGCCATCGCCGGCGATGGTCAGCGTCGTCCCCGGGTGGGTGCGGCGGATTCTCGGCAGCGCGGCAATCGCGTCGTGCACGCCCTTCTCGTACTCCAGCCGTCCGAAATACAGCAGTTCGGGCGGCCCGGAGTGGGGCTTCCGCAGCGCGAAAGGCCAACGTGTCGAATCGATTCCGTTGCGGATCACACTGATCGCGGCGAGCCCGGGACCGAACAGTTCGGTGATCTCGTCGGCCATCGACGCCGAGCAGGTAATCAACACATCGGACTGGTGCACCAGCCACGACTCGCTTGCATGGACCTGACGGCTGATGTCGCCGGACACCCAGCCGGAGTGTCTTCCGGCCTCCGTCGCGTGCACCGTGGAAGCCATTGGCACGTCGAAGAGGTCAGCCAGCGCGATCGCCGGGTGAGCCACCAGCCAGTCGTGGGCGTGCACGATATCGGGCCGCCACCCCTCGGCGGATAGCGCCAGGCCTGCGCGAATCATGGCGTGGCCCATAGCGAGTGTCCACGCCATCATGTCGCGGCCGAAGTCGAACTCGTGGGGATCCTGTGCCGCAGCCAGGACTCGCACGCCTTCGCTGACGGTGTCGGTAGTGGGGTGCGTGCTTGGGTCCGTCTCGAACGGCTGGCGCGCCAGCACCACCACTTCGTGTCCCTCGGCGACGAGTGCCGTAGCGAGGTGATGCACGTGGCGACCAAGCCCGCCGATCACCACGGGTGGGTACTCCCACGACAGCATCAGGATTTTCATGGGCTGGACCGCGGCAGCCGCCTGGCATCCAAGGCGCCGAACAGTCCGTCAGCGCGATTCCAGCCAGCCGCGAGCCGCTCGGCGGTGTCTCGGCGGCCTGACGCCAGCGCACCGGCGATTTCGCGGGTGGCGTGCGCGTGCAGGTGGGCGCGGTAGCGCGCATAATCGGCCGCGGAGTCCTTGCTGACCATGAACGGCCAGTCGCTGGACACCGCCAGCAGCGTTTCGCGAAGGATCTGATCAGCGACGACATCGCGGGTGGGCGCGGTGTCAGTCTGAGCCAGCGCCTTGTCGACCGTTGTCAGTGCAGTATCGACCACTTCTGCGTTGAGCTGCACCAGGTCAGCCACTTGGTCGCCGGCCCACACCTGCCAGTCTTTGCCCGACCCCCACGAACTCGGCGGGAGGTCGACGGACGTGCCGACGAAACCGTTGTTCAGCGCGTCGCCCAGGGTCCCCACTTGGATCCCCGCTTCCGGCAGTGCGCGCAGCAACCGTTCCAGCCACGTCGGACCCTCGTACCACCAGTGTCCGAACAGTTCGGTGTCGAACGCCGCCACGACATGGGCCGGTCGTCCGATCCGCTCGGACTCGGAGGCGAGGCGTTGGCGCACGACGCCGACAAAGTCGTTGACGTGCGTGTCGATGGTGCGATCGGCGCGATCGGCGTCGTAGGGCGCCTTGTCGTCGCCGGTGACGTTGCGGCCGGTGACGCGGGCTGGTTTGAGGCCGGTCACGTGGTCATAGGTATGGAAGTCGCGGTAATTCGCGTGGCCGGGGTAACCAGATTTCGGCGACCACACCCGATAGCTGACCTGCAGGTCACGCCCAAATGCCACAACATTGCTGTGTCCGACTGGACGCCCGAGCGCGGTATCGCCGTGCAATGACGGACCGTCGACCATGAAGTGGCTCACCCCGGCGGCGGCGTAGTCGGCTTCCATCCCGGGGGCATACGCGCATTCGGGTGCCCAGATTCCGGACGGGGTAGTGGCGAACCGCTGCGCAGCGTCGGCCAGGCCCTCCCGTAGCGCGAATTCGCGCAGTCGCGGGTTGAGCAACGGCTGGAATGGGTGGGCCAGCGGCCCGCCCAGCAGTTCTACCGTCCCGGAGTCGATCAATCCACGCAGTAGGGGGCTCGCGCCGTGGCGCCACTGCGTGCCGAACTCTTCTACTGCCTCGGTGGCTTCGGCGTGCTCACGAATCCCGAACTGGCGCAGCTCCGGCAGCGTCGTTGCCTCCAGTGCACGCAGCTGCCAATTGGCCAGCCACTGGTGCATACCATCGAGGCAGTACGGGTCATCGAGTTGGGCGGTCACCACCGGGGTCATGCCCAGGGTGATCAATCCACGACGGTTCTCGGCGGCAAGCCTTCGCAAAACGCGAAACAGCGGCAGGTACGCCCCTGCCCACGACTGATACAGCCATTCCTCGCCGACCGGCCACCGTCCGTGATGCGCCAACCAGGGCAGGTGGGTGTGCAAAACCAGGGTGAACATGCCCGGCACCGGCTTGGTCGTCATGGCCGGGCCGCAATCGCCACCAGGTCGAGGCTGTCATCGATGTTGCGTTCGGCGGAATCCAGGATTACGAAGTCTTCGGCGCGAACTGCCGCGACATCGGCTAGCAGGTCTTCGGGCCATGGTGCGTCGGCGACCGCCCGGGCGATCTGCGCGTCGATGATCGAGCCGTCATGGCGGGTGTCCATCTCGACCAGCCGCGGGCCGTGGAACACCCCTCTCATTGAGGTCAGTGCGAAGCCGCCTCCGGTCAGCAATTCGGTGAGTTCGTCGGCATTGAGTTCGCGGGTGTGGAACGGGTTCAACGGAGTGTCAGACCCGGGGGAGAAGGTGATGCGATTCGGCGTCGAGATGAGCAGCAGGCCACCGGGTCTCAGTACCCGCCGGCACTCGGCGATGAATTGCGCCTGGTCCCACAGGTGCTCGATGACCTGAAAGTTGACGACGACATCCACCGTGCCGTCGGGCACAGGTAGTGCAGCGAGATTGCCGGCGACAACGTTGACTCGGGGGTAACGGGACTGGACGTGTGCAACGGTCGTCGCGTCATAGTCGACAGCGGTCACCGAGTGGGCCACCGACGCGATGAGATCGGCGCCGTAGCCCTCACCGCAACCGGCTTCCAGCACGTCACGGTCGGTGCAGTAGCCGGACAACTGCTGATAGACCACCTCGTGGCGGCGGAACCAGTAGTTCTCGACCGCCAGGCCCGGGATGGTCCGTTCTCCGGTCAGTGGCAAACCGTCGTCGCCGGAGTCAGCCAGGAATGCGCTCATTGGAAGGCAGGCTAACCCAGGTCGCCACGGGCTGCGATAACGCATGCCCGACCGGCTATGGTGGTCCTGCGAACGATGCCAAGTTACCGATCAGTAACATGGCATGTAGTGCGATGTGACCCAACTGTCCTGCCGCTGACTGCCCGCAGGACGCCTTCCAGGAGGACGTACCAAACTCATGACGAACATCGTGGTCCTGATCAAGCAGGTCCCAGACACATGGTCGGAACGCAAGCTCAGCGACGGTGACTTCACCCTCGATCGCGACGCCGCGGACGCCGTCCTCGACGAGATCAACGAGCGTGCGGTCGAAGAAGCGCTGTTGATCAAGGAAAAGGATGCCGCCGGAGGCGTCGAGAGCACTGTGACACTGCTCACGGCCGGTCCCGAACGCGCCGCCGAAGCGATCCGCAAGGCGCTGTCGATGGGTGCTGATAAAGCAGTGCATCTGCTGGACCCGGGGCTGCACGGCTCCGACATGGTGCAGACCGGCTGGGCGCTGGCCCGTGCACTGGGCACCATCGAGGGCACTGAACTCGTGATTGCCGGGAACGAAGCCACCGACGGCACCGGGGGCGCTGTGCCCGCCATCATCGCCGAGTACTTGGGCCTGCCCCAGCTGACCCACCTGCGCAAGGTGACGCTGCAGGACGGGAAGATCACCGGCGAGCGGGAGACCGACGATGGCGTCTTCACCGTCGAGGCGTCGCTGCCGGCGATCGTGAGCGTGAACGAGAAGATCAACGAGCCGCGATTCCCGTCGTTCAAGGGCATCATGGCCGCAAAGAAGAAGGAAGTGATCACTCTCACGCTGGCCGAGATCGGTGTGGAGTCCGACGAGGTCGGTCGGGCTAACGCCGGATCCACCGTGTTGTCTTCGACCCCGAAGCCCGCGAAGACCGCCGGCGAGAAGATTGCCGACGAAGGCGAAGGCGGCAAGAAGATCGCCGAGTACCTGGTCGCTCAAAAAGTCATCTAAAACCCCCTCATCTACATAAAGGCGAACGAAACACATGGCTGAAGTACTTGTGCTCGTTGAGCACTCAGAAGGTGCCCTCAAGAAAGTCACTGGCGAACTGATCACCGCTGCGCGTGCGCTGGGTGAGCCGTCAGCTGTGGTGATCGGTGCCCCCGGCACCGCCGCGCCACTGGTCGACGGCCTCAAAGCCGCCGGAGCAGCGAAGATCTACGTCGCGGAATCCGACGACGCGGAGAAGTACCTGATCACCCCGTACGTGGATGTACTGGAATCGCTGATCGAATCGGCCGGTCCGGCTGGAGTGCTGCTGGCCGCCACGGCCGACGGCAAGGAGATCGCCGGCCGGTTGGCCGCCCGTACCGGCTCGGGAGTGCTGACCGATGTCGTCGACGTCCAGCAGGGCGGTAAGGGCGTGCACTCCATCTTCGGTGGCGCGTTCACCGTTGATGCTCAGGTGACCACCGACGTTCAGGTGATCACCGTGCGCCCCGGTGCCATCGAGGCTGCGCCCGCAGCTGGTGCCGGCGAGCAGGTCACGGTCGAGGTCCCCGCACCGGCGGAGAATGCGACCAAGATCACCTCGCGCCAGCCAGTGGTGGCCGGCGACCGGCCTGAGCTGACGGAAGCCGGCGTGGTGGTCTCGGGTGGTCGTGGTGTGGGCAGCGCCGACAAGTTCACCGTCGTCGAAGATTTGGCGGACTCGCTGGGCGGTGCGGTAGGCGCTTCGCGTGCCGCCGTCGACTCGGGTTATTATCCGGGCCAGTTCCAGGTGGGCCAGACCGGCAAGACGGTGTCGCCGCAGCTGTACATCGCGCTGGGCATCTCCGGCGCTATTCAGCACCGCGCCGGCATGCAGACGTCGAAGACCATCGTTGCGGTGAACAAGGACGAAGAGGCGCCGATCTTCGAGATCGCCGACTACGGCATCGTGGGTGACCTGTTCAACGTCGCGCCCCAGCTGACCGAGGCCATCAAGGCCCGCAAGGGCTAGGTTTTCCTGGCCGAGCAGACACGGAAGCTCCCGCACGCTCCGCGTGTCGGGAGCTTCCGTGTCTGCTCACCTGCTCCGCGCGCCAACTCGTCACCGAGCGTGCACGAACACGTCACGTGGGCGTTGACGTCTCGCCCCATGGCTGGGCGAGCGTGCAGCTATGAGCACTGCATCTGTACTCATCGCCCCTGACCGAATCGACCCTGACCGAATCGACCCTGACCGAAATGGAACTACTGCAACTACAGCAGGCCCGTGCTATTCACTGCTGCTATCCACCGACCCTGACCTGATCGTCGCCGCCCAACGGCTACGCCACCAGGTCTTCAGCACCGAACCGGGCTTCGCTCTGCCCGACGACGGTGGAGCCGGTCTGGACGCGGACCGCTTCGACGAGTTCTGCGACCACCTGCTCGTGCGTGATGACACCACCGGGGAAATCGTCGGCTGCTACCGCATGCTGCCGCCGCCCGGAGCCATCGCGGCTGGTGGCCTGTACACGGCGACCGAATTCGACGTCCGGGCGCTGGATATGTTGCGACCGTCGCTGGTCGAGATGGGCCGCGCGGTCGTCCGTGCCGACCATCGCAACGGCAGCGTCGTGCTGTTGATGTGGGCCGGCATCTTGGCCTACTTGGACCGCTGCGGCTACGAGTTCGTGGCCGGCTGCGTCTCGGTGCCCACCCATCCCGACGTGCCGGGCAGCGTCCCGGGCAGCATGCTCAGGGGAGTGCGCGACTTCGTGTTGCGCCGGCACGCCGCCGCACCCGAATTGACCGTGCGCCCATACCGGCCGGTGGTGCTCGACGGCCGCGGCCTCGACGACATCGCACCCCCCGACCGTCCGACGATTCCGCCGCTCATGCGCGGCTACCTCCGGTTGGGGGCGCAAGTTTGCGGTGAGCCGGCACACGATCCCGAGTGGGGGGTGGGCGACTTCCCCGCGCTGCTGAGCAAGAGCCAGGCTGATGTCCGCTACCTCACGCGCCTGCGGTCAGCGTCGGTGGCCAGATGAGCGCCACCGAGCACGCTTGGCTGCCGCGGGCGTCGTGTGATGAGTCGTGCTTGCGTGCGGGATCGGGTCAGTCCGGCCGGCCCGCGATCGCCACACTGCGGTCAGTGGTTCGCATCACGGCGACCGTGCTCTTGCTGGCTGCCGTGCCGATCCTGGCCGTACCGCTGCCGGGGCGTTCTCGCATCCAGCGACTGTACTGCCGGCTCATGCTGCGCTGCCTGGGTGTGCGAATCACGGTGTCGGGAGGCCCGATTCGCAATCTCAAGGGTGTGCTCGTGGTCAGCGGACACGTGTCGTGGGTCGACATTTTCGCCATCGGCGCGGTACTGCCCGGGTCCTTCGTGGCCCGGGCCGACCTGATCGACTGGCCCGCACTCGGCCTGGCGGCGCGCATCATGAACGTCATCCCGATCGAGCGCGCGAACCTTCGCCGGTTGCCCGGGGTGATCGACGCCGTGGCCCGGCGGCTGGGGGCCGGCCAGACGGTCGTCGCCTTCCCGGAGGGCACCACCTGGTGCGGGCTGGCCTACGGGCCATTCCGGCCGGCGATGTTCCAGGCCGCCGTCGACGCAGGCCGACCCGTCCAGCCGCTGCGCCTGACCTATCACCACCGTGACGGGCAACCCTCGACTGTGGCCGCGTTCTTTGGAGACGACACCATCTGGCAGTCGCTACGCCGGACGGTGCGGGCTCGACTGACTGTGGTGCACGTCGAGGTGGCGTCACTTGAACTGCCTGGGACGGATCGGCGCGATTTAACGGCCCGGTGTGAGTTGGCGGTCCGGGGACGGTCAACGCGGCCTTCAGCCCAGACGCACCTGATCACAGGTTAGGGCGGGCCAATCAGCCCAGTTCGGCCGCTATCCTTGACAGGTTATGAGTCCAGCCGGTCCGGTGTATCTCGATCATGCCGCCACCACGCCGATGCATCCCGATGCCATCGCGGCGATGGCGGCTGCGATGGCGACGGTCGGTAACGCCTCATCGCTGCACACGGCTGGCCGGCACGCCCGTCGCAGGGTGGAAGAGGCGCGCGAGAGTCTGGCCGCCCGACTCGGTGCCCGACCGTCGGAAGTCATCTTCACCGCCGGGGGCACCGAAAGCGATAATCTCGCCGTCAAGGGCATCTACTGGGCTCGCCGAGACGCTGATCCGCTACGCCGGCGAATCGTCACCTCTGCGGTTGAACATCACGCCGTGCTCGATGCGCTTGACTGGCTGGTCGAGCGTGAAGGTGCCGAGATCACCTACCTGCCCACCGAATCCGATGGGTCGGTGACACCGAGCGCCCTGCGAGCCGCGCTGGGCGCCCACGACGACGTTGCGTTGGTTTCGGTGATGTGGGCGAACAATGAGGTCGGCACCGTCATGCCCATCGCCGAGTTAGCTTCGATCTCAGCGGAATTCGGTGTGCCCATGCACAGCGATGCGATTCAGGCGTTCGGACACATCCCCGTCGATTTCGGCTTCGCCGGGCTTTCCGCAATGAGCATCGCGGCCCACAAGTTCGGTGGTCCCACCGGGGTGGGGGCGCTGGTATTGCGGCGCGATACCGCCTGCGTGCCGCTATTGCACGGGGGAGGACAGGAACGCGATGTCCGTTCGGGAACCCCCGATGTTGCGGGCGTCGTGGCGATGGCCGTGGCTGCCGATATCTCGGTGGCATCGCTGGAATCGACTGCCGCGCAACACCGGATCCTCCGGGATCGTCTGATCGACGGCGTGCTCAGTTCAATCGGCGACGTCCACCTGAACGGCGCGCACGGCGACCGGCGGCTACCCGGCAACGCTCACTTCACTTTCGGCGGATGCGAAGGCGATTCGCTGCTGATGCTGTTGGACGCCAACGGAATCGAATGCTCGACGGGGTCGGCGTGCACAGCTGGCGTGGCGCAGCCCTCGCATGTGCTCTTGGCGATGGGCGCCGACGCGGCCGGTGCCCGCGGCTCGCTGCGGTTGTCGTTGGGGCACAACAGTACCGAGGCGGACATCGAAGCCGCGTTGCGCGTGCTGCCTGCTGCGGTTGAGCGGGCGCGCCAAGCCGCGCTGGCGAGTTCGATCAGCGGGGCCCTGAGATGAAGGGGCACTGAGATGAAGGTGGCCCTGAGATGAAAGTACTAGCCGCGATGAGCGGTGGCGTCGACTCGTCGGTGGCCGCCGCGCGAATGGTCGACGCCGGTCATGAGGTCGTCGGGGTGCACCTTGCACTGTCCGCAGCACCTGGCACCCTTCGTACCGGTTCGCGGGGTTGCTGTTCCAAGGAAGACGCCGGCGATGCCCGCCGGGTGGCCGATGTGCTCGGAATCCCTTTCTACGTCTGGGATTTCGCAGACCGATTCAAAGACGATGTCATTGACGATTTCGTGGCCTCCTATGCTCGCGGTGAGACTCCGAATCCGTGTATTCGGTGCAACGAGAAGATCAAGTTCTCGGCGCTGGCCGGCAGGGCATTGGCGTTGGGATTCGACGCCTTGGCCACCGGTCACTACGCCAGGCTGTCGGAGGGCAGGCTGCGTCGCGCGGTCGATCCTGGCAAGGATCAGTCCTACGTGTTGGGGGTCCTGACGGCCGGCCAGTTGCGTCATGCCGTCTTCCCGATCGGCGACACCTCAAAGCCACAGATCCGTGAAGAGGCGGCCAGTCGCGGCCTTTCGGTGGCGGACAAGCCGGACAGCCACGACATCTGCTTCATCCCATCCGGTGATACCCGGGCGTTCCTCGGTGCTCATATCGGTGTTCGAAGCGGCGTCGTCGTCGACGATTCCGGCGCGGTGCTCGCCACCCATGACGGCGTACACGGTTTCACCATCGGCCAGCGCAAGGGCCTCGGTATCGCCGGACCCGGTCCCGACGGTGAACCGCGCTATGTCACCGCGATCGACGCCGAATCGGGAACTGTTCGCGTCGGCCATGCAGCCGACCTCGAGGTGTGGTCATTGGCCGGCGAGCGTCCAATTTTCACCTCGGGTCAACCGCTGCAGGGGCCAGTGGAATGCGAGGTCCAGGTGCGCGCGCATGGTGAGGCGACGCCCGGGGTCGCTGAGCTGGTCGGCGGCCATTTACAAGTCGCGTTGCGGGCGCCGCAGCGTGGCATCGCACCCGGCCAGACGATGGTGCTGTATCGACCCGACCCCGATGGCGATGAGGTCATCTGCAGCGCGACGATGACGGTACCGCCACATCAGTGAGCGGTTGTGCTCCATCATTTCTGTCATGCACAGCATGCAGATCACCGAACTGACCCGTGACCTCGCCCAACATGAAGAGGCGGGTGAGTACCTGGACGTGATTGAGGGTGTCCGCGAGCTCGTCGCCCTCAACCCGGAGACCGTCAAGGACCAGTGGATAAAAGGCTGGATCGCCCGCCGCTGGCGTGACCTGTTCCTCCAGGAAGCGGTCAAGGACAAGCAGGCGGTGGACTTCGCCTCCAAGCCGCCGCTGCTCGCGCCGGTGCCGTTACCGGCGCGATTCAAGAAGTCCAACGCTCGCCAAGCGCTCGCGGAGCGCTTCCTCAAGGATGTGCCGAACAGCGAGTGGCAGGCGGAAATGCCTGCGGCGCAGTACGACAAGATCGAGAACACCACCCTGATGCTGTGCGGCGGACTGCTGACCGGGCTGCTGCACGGTGATGCCCACGTGTTCCCGGTCGAGGCCGAGCGGCTCTACCAGGAGCGGGGCTGGCGGACGATTCGAGCCGACGTGCACCCGATGCGCACCTGCGAGGCGAACGAGGCCGACATCGTGGCCGCGTTCCGCGGCGAGGGTCTCGACGCCCGGATGCAGCCGATCGAGAACCCGGAGCCGCCGGGCAAGGTCTTCATGCTCGGTTACAGCAAGGGCAGTCCCGACATCCTCTCGTTCCTGGTACACCACCCCGAGTACCACGATCAGATCAAAGGCGTCTTCACCTGGGGCGGCGCCATCGGCGGGTCGCACACTGCGGACGGGGTGCACGATCAGATCAAGGATTTGCCCAGCGAAGGCTCCTACGAGTACATCAGCACGCTGCTGTCGGTGATCACCGGAACCATGCTCAACCAGGTCGGGATGCGGCGCCTTGACGAGTACGACGTCACCGGTGCGATCAACGACCTACGCACCGATGTGCGCGAGGGTTTCAACAAGAAGCACTCCGAGTATCTCGACAGCCTCGGCATCCCGATCTTCGCCCTCACCGGCGCAACCACCCCGCTGGAAGTGCCGAGCATCCAGTTCATGGATGCCGTGCGGCTCAGTTCCTACGACGCGAACAACGACATGCAACTGACGCAGAAGCAGGCCATTCTGCCGATCGGCATGAGCACCCATGTCGCGATGGCCCACGCCCACCACTGGGATATCGCCTACACGCCGTTCCCACTGGCGATGCGCGCCGCCATCCCGAACCTTGAGCACCGGTGGCCGCGCTACGCCGCGCTGGTAGCCAACTGGGAACTGCTGGCCGAACTGGGTCTGATCGATTAGGGCCTGATCGATCAGGCCGGATACGGTTCGCCAGTGAGTGTTTTCGCCGCGGCAACCGGCATCGGATCTTGGCCGGGTTCCAACCCGCGGGAAGCCGCCGAGATCGTCATCGGCGAATTGCATCAGCTACCGCATCTAGTTGAGCTGCCCGCCCGCGGTGTCGGTGCCGACATGATCGGCCGAACGGGTGCTCTGCTGGTCGATATCGCGATCGACACCGTGACCCGCGGCTACCGCATTGCAGCCAGACCTGGTTCGGTTGCGCGGAGGGCTGCCAGCCTGTTGGCCGAGGACGCCGACGCGTTCGAGGAGGCTTGGGAGAAGGCGGGCGGTCCGCAGTCCGGCCGCGTGGTCAAGCTGCAGGCATGTGGGCCCGTCACGCTAGCCGCACAGCTGGAGCTGGCCAACGGCCATCGCGCGATAACCGACCCCGGTGCCGTACGTGACCTGACGGCCTCGCTCGCCGAGGGAGTCGCGGTGCACCGCGCCGAGTTGTCCCGGCGGCTATCGACGACTGTGGTGGTCCAGTACGACGAGCCGTTGCTGGCTGCTGCACTGGCGGGCCGGCTTACCGGCGTCACCGCACTGAGCCCCGTTCACCCTGTCGACGCCGCGGTGGCCGTCTCGCTGATCGACGAGTGTGTTGCCTCCGGTGCGGGTGAGGTGCTGTTGCACAGCTGCGGTGAGCAGATTCCGTGGACGGTGTTGCAGCGCAGTGCTGTTAGCGCCGTCGCGGTCGACCCTAGTGGATTCGCCGATAAGGACCTGGACGGCTTGGGGGAGTTCCTCGACACCGGGCGCGCAGTGGTGTTCGGCGTTTTGCCGGGCACCGCGACTGACCGCCGCCCATCGGTCGAGCAGGTCGCCGCCGCAGTGGCTGCTGTCACCGACCGCATCGGTCTGCCCCGAGCTGTCTTGCGGGATCGAGTCGGCATCAGCCCGGCGTGTGGCTTGGCCGGGGCGACGGCAGGCTGGGCGCGTGCGGCACTTGGGCTGGCCCAACGGGCCGCCGACGCCCTCACCGACGATCCGGACGGCGTCTAGCGCTCGTCGAGTTGACGGATCAGCTTCGGCGGGGCCACCAACCGGAACGAGGCGTCCACCAGTTCGCCGACCTCGTCCCAATCTGTGTCCCAGTCGGCGGATGCGAGATCCAACCCGAGCCAGCCGTACGGACCCATATACGCCGGGTAGAAGAAGCGGTCATCTTCTTCCAGTGCGCGGCGTTCACCCTCGTCGACCTTGACCAGAACCGATTCCGGATGGGGTGTCATCTCACCGGGCCGGACCCGGACGCTGCCCCCATAGATCGCGAATACCTTCGGCGCGTAGAACACCGGCCTGCCGTGCGACACCTTTTCGGACGCGTCGGGAAAGGCCAGGGCGATCTCTCGGAGCCGGGCCAGGAGCGGATCATCGTCGCTGAACATGATCGGATGCGGCACGGCATCAACACTGCCACGCCACGCTGTCACGGCGCTCGGATAGCCTGCTGGTGTGATCGATGTCCAGGACGGGGATGTCCGCCGGCGCTGGCAGGAGCTCGCCGAAGAGGTGCGTGAGCACCAGTTCCGGTACTACGTCAAAGACGCCCCGATCATCTCCGATGGCGACTTCGACAAGCTGTTCAACGAACTGCTCGCGCTCGAGGAACAGAACCCCGAACTCCGGGTGCCCGATTCGCCCACCCAGCTCGTCGGCGGCGCAGGTTTTGCCACCGACTTCACCGCGGCGGAGCACCTGGATCGGATGCTCAGCCTCGATGATGTCTTCAACACAGACGAACTTGCGGCTTGGTCGGTCCGGGTGGAAAACGAGATCGGGGCCGACCCGCACTATCTCTGTGAGTTGAAGATCGACGGGGTTGCCATCGCGCTCGTCTACCGAAACGGCCGATTGGAACGGGCTGCGACACGGGGCGACGGCCGAGTTGGCGAAGACGTCACACTGAACGCTCGCACTATCGGCGACATACCCGAAACACTCAGTCAATCAACGGATTTCCCGATCCCTTCGGTCCTCGAGGTGCGGGGTGAGGTGTTCTTCATGGTCGCCGACTTCGAGAACCTTAACGCCGGCCTCGTCGAGGAAGGTAAGCCGCCGTTCGCCAATCCACGCAACAGTGCGGCCGGCTCACTGCGACAGAAGAACCCCGCAGTGACCGCGAGGCGCCCACTGCGGATGATCTGTCACGGCGTTGGCCATCGGGAAGGTTTCAGTCCGACGAGCCTGCATGATGCCTATGCCGCGTTGAAGGCTTGGGGACTGCCGGTTTCCGCGCACACCACGCGGGTTTCGGGCCTGGCCGCCGTCGAGAAACAGATCGTTCACTGGGGTGAGCATCGCCACGAGGTCGAGCACGAAATCGACGGCGTGGTGGTGAAACTCGACGATGTGGCGCAGCAGCGGCGACTAGGGGCGACCTCACGTGCACCCCGTTGGGCGGTGGCCTATAAGTACCCGCCTGAGGAGGCGCAGACCAAGCTCCTCGATATCCGGGTCAACGTCGGAAGGACCGGCAGGGTAACCCCGTTCGCGCATATGACGCCGGTGCGCATCGCCGGTTCGACGGTCGGCCTGGCCACGCTGCACAACGGTTCCGAGGTCAAGCGCAAGGGTGTGCTGATCGGCGACACGGTGGTGATCCGCAAAGCCGGCGATGTGATTCCCGAGGTGCTCGGTCCGGTCGTCGACCTGCGTGACGGAACCGAACGTGAATTCGTCATGCCAACCAACTGCCCGGAGTGCGGCACAGTGCTGGCGCCGGCCAAGGAAGCCGACGTTGACATCCGCTGCCCGAATGCCCGGTCCTGCCCAGCACAGTTGCGGGAGAGGGTGTTTCATCTTGCCGGCCGTGGCGGCCTCGATATCGAGGGGCTCGGCTATGAGGCAGCAACTGCGCTGCTGAGCGCGAACATCATTACCGATGAAGGCGACCTGTTCACGCTGACCGCCGACCAACTCCTCACCTCCGCCTTCTTCACCACCAAGGACGGCACGCTATCGGCTAACGGCGCGCGGTTACTGGCCAATCTGCAAGACGCCCGGGATCGCCCGCTGTGGCGGATCTTGGTGGCGTTGTCGATCCGGCATGTCGGGCCGACTGCCGCGCGGGCACTGGCTGTCGCGTTCGGCAGTCTCGAGGCGATCATGTCTGCGGACGAGGCGCAGTTGGCCGACGTTGAGGGTGTCGGGCCGACCATTGCCGCCGCGCTGACGGAGTGGTTCGCCGTCGACTGGCATCGGGCGATCGTCGACAAGTGGCGCACCGCCGGGGTGCGACTGCACGACGAACGGGATGCCGGGATATCTCCGACGCTGCAAGGACTTTCGATCGTCGTCACCGGTTCGCTGGTCGGGTTCTCCAGAGACGAGGCCAAGGAGGCCATCATCACCCGCGGCGGCAAGGCTGCCGGTTCGGTGTCGAAGAAGACCGCCTATGTGGTGGCCGGTGACGCGCCGGGTTCGAAGTACGACAAGGCCGTTGAGTTAGGTGTTCCGATCCTCGATGAGGACGGATTCCGGCGGTTGCTGAATGACGGCCCGGACGGGGTGTGAGGTCAAGCGGTGGGAATCGCTTGGGGAAAATTGAAAACCCGATCCGGATCGTATTTCCGTTTGACCTCGATAAGGCGCTTCAGGTTCTCGCCGTAGTAAGACTGCGCCCAGTCGTCGAGCTCACCGTCCGGGAAATTCTGGAATGAACGACGGCTGCAGTGCGGTTGCATCGCCTCAAACGTCTCGTGCACCCACTGTGTTGACGCGTCTCTAGTGGTGTTGTCGCCCGGATTCCATGCGGCTGAGTACTTGATCAGTGCGGTGGCGCCCCGGTGCACGAATGCGGTTGCATCCGGCGCGGTATCGCTGATCGCGCCACCCCAGCCGAAGATCGAGACGTCACCGCGGTTGTGGGGTTGGCGATCCAGTCTGGCGGTCAGGGCGGCGATCGCGTCGCCGCTGAACCGTTGGTCGAGAAATCGGGAACGGTCCTGGAAGCCGTGCGGTGTGCTGTTCGACGCCAGGAACGCGACGGCATCCCAGTAGGTACCTTCGTGGAACTCTTCAGTCACCGGTGTTCCGCCGGACCGGATGACGGGGGCCAGAACGTCGCGGGTATCCGACGCCGATCCATACATCTGGCCGAACGTTCCGCAGAGGGGTTTGTCGGCCGGGGTGGCGCCGGGGACGTAGTACCAGATGAGGCCGAGTTCGCGGGGTGCGGTTGCGAGCATGGTGAACCAGGCGTCGAGCATGTCGGCCGTGCGCTCGGCTGCGAATTCGACGACGAAGTGTGTGCAGTCTTTCGCCGGATTCGCGGTGTAGGTGAACTCGGTGTTGATTCCCAAGTTGCCGCCGGTGCCGCCGCGGAGACCCCAGAACAGGTCGGGGTTCTCCGATGCCGAAGCGGTGACTATGTCGCCGTTGGCAAGTACCAGTTGCGTGGCCATCAAGCTGTCGCTGGTGACGCCGAGGGCACGCATGCTGAATCCAAGGCCACCGCCGAGCGTCAGGCCGGCAACCCCGACGGTGGGACATTGCCCACCGGGGATCATCACGTGCGCGGGTGTCAGTGCTTTGGCGACATCCTTGTTCTGAGCACCCCCTCCAGCGATGATCCGATCTGAATTCTGTTGGTGACGAACGGAATTCATCTCGCTGACCGAGATAACCAAGCCCTGGTTGGTTGAGTAGCCCATGTAATTGTGTCCGCCGGAGCGCGGTACCTGCGGCAGACCGTTATCCTGCGACCACTTCAGCGCGTAGGCAACGTCCTCTGGGGTGGCGCACACCGCGACGCCAGCCGGCCGAATGGCATCAAAGCGGAGGTTGACGGGTAGGCCGACCGCGTCGAACTGAGTGTCCCCGGGGCGCAGAACCCGGCCGCGCAATTTGCTCGCCAGGTCCTTCCACGCCGCATCGCTCGGCTTACCCGCCGATTTCTCCCGGGAACATCCACCGGCCGGTATTGCCGAAACCGCTGCCAAGCCCGTAATCGCTCCGGTCTGGAGGAACCGCCTGCGAGTCATCATCGTCCTGTTTTACCTGAGTTGAGGTTCAGCGCGCGACCTTCGCGACGAATCTGGACAGGAAACGTAGCCGGACGACCACGGGCCCATCTGATCAGCGGCAGTGGGATGCCCTGGGAATGGCTGAACGCGCTGTCGGGATCCACCTCGCCTTGTGCTTTTCCAATCGGACCAGGTTTGTCGCCGTAGTAGGCGCGTGCCCAGTCCTGCAGTTCTGGATCCGGGAAGTTCTGGTATGAGCGGCCAGTCGTGTGCGGCAACAGGATCTCCCACAGTTGCCCCACCCAATCGCGAATGTCGGGCGGGATCGGGCTGAGCGGTGTGGACGGGTTCTCCGGAGTTGGCCAGGCAGAGGTCAATTCGACCAGCATGCGGGCCCGGCGATGCACGTATGCGGTGGCGTCAGGGGCGATATCGCTGACAGCGCCGCCTAGCCAGCCCAAGATCGAAAGCCCGCCTCGGCGCTTCGGATCGCTGTTCGCGGGAAATCGGCGTACCGCCTGGATCGCCGCGGAGAAGCGCATCCCTGCTCAGAAGGTCATCTGCGTACAACGAACGGTCCCCGAACGAGGACGCAAGGGAAGGTGCCGGGGCG
The DNA here is from genome assembly GCA_965279745.1 of Mycobacterium sp. Taxonomy (GTDB): domain Bacteria; phylum Actinomycetota; class Actinomycetes; order Mycobacteriales; family Mycobacteriaceae; genus Mycobacterium. Next base: position 1,878,757 of record OZ257262.1, on the reverse strand, counting down.
TACCACGCGTAGCTGTCCCAACATGGGCGCTCGGTGATCTCGACCTCCGCCCCGGAATCGCCAGTAGCGGGGTGAGCAGGTCGCGCGCGCTCGCCTCACCGGTAAGCACTTGCACACGCAACCTCGCGAAATCGGGCTGACAGGACCAAGTCCCGGCACGTGCCGGACTCAGTGTTGGCAAACAACTGCCTTTCTCCACCTTGCGGTCAGATGTGGCGATTCCGCAGTTTATTCACGTGACGACAACCCCTAGTCGTCGAGCGGGTCCCCAAGGAGTCGTTCGGGGTGGTGAAAGTAGTTGGTGCCGCCGGGTAGCGGGTGGCCGGGCGGGGGTATCCACTCAGTTTGGCCGTTGCGGTGTCTTATTGTGCGCCAACCTTTATCGAGGAGTTTGTGATGGGCTTTGCAGCAGAAGGTAAGGTCGCTGATGTCGGTGCGGCCGCCTTCTGACCAGGGCGTCATATGGTGGATTTCGGTGAGGTAGCCGGGGGCATCACAGCCCGGGTGTGAACATCCACGTTCCTTGGCGTGCAACATTATTCGTTGGTCCGCCGAGGCGATCCGCTTCGAACGGCCCAGCCAGAGTGGTCGGCCGGTGGCCTTATTGAACAACGCCAGATAATGATACGAGTGGCTGGCCATCCGGATCAGATCGGTGATCGGCAACCGCGTTCCCGATGCGGTGATCGCCTGGCCGGCTTTGGCCTGCAAATCCTCGATTGTCGCCGTGACTACGACGGTCACGGGTAGGCCATTGTGCTTCCCGAACAAGGGATTACCTAACTGTCCGCGAACCAGTGCGGTCAGGGCGTCGTGCTGACGCTGCCCATGGCTGCGGGCATCGCCGGTGATCGCCGCCTCACTCGGTGTGCCCGTGACGACCGGGGTTTGATCGGCTGGGTTGCGCATTCCGGGGGCGGCGTATTTCGCGAGCCAGGCGTCGAGGTAGGCGCGCAGGGCGGGGTCGGCCCATAGCCGGCCTTGACTCATACCGTCGAGCTGTTGGGGTCCCCAGGTGAAGCTGCGTTTGCGGGCGCGGTCTTCGTCGCTGAACTTCCCGTCCGGGTTCAGCCGTGACGCCAACTGGGCAGCGTATTTGGCGAGTTGATCGGGCCGCAGGTTCGTGGCGTGCTCGGCCAGGAGTTGTTCCGCGCGTTCCTGTTTCCCTAGTGGTAGGTCGACGGGCAGGTCGTCGAGGAACTTCTGGATCACTCGGATGTGCTCGTCGTCGAGCAGGCCTGCTCGCCAAACTTCGGCGGTCGCGGGTTGCCGTGCTGGTAGTGGTTCGCCCGTCAAAGTGGTGCGCGGCAGCAGCGGTTCGGCCATTCGGTTGCGTTGTCGGGCTTCTGCGGGGCTGATCCGCAGCCAGTTGGCGATCACCTGGGCTGCGGGTCCGCCTAGTTCACTGCGGTCCTCACGGAACAAGCCGGCAGTCAGCTCGCCACTGATCGCGGTGGCCCGCCGCCGCACAGTTTCCAACCGGGTCAGCAGGGCGATCCGCTCCGACACCGACCCGGACAGGTTCGCAGCCAAGGTGTCCAGGGCGGTGTCGATCTGGTGCACTGCCTCGGCTACACCATCCGGAATCGCGACCGCAAGCATGTTCGAATTCTATCTCGGATCGCCGACAATTCCGGTTGACCCAGGCATCTATCCACAGCCGAAAAGCCCATCCACAGAAGAGAATTCACTACTTGACGGGCCAGGCGCTGCATGCTGAGGCGACTGTATGAGCCGCGACCGCTATCAGCTATCGGAAAGTGGGTTCAGCAATCGCAAGGCGCGGCGCCCTGGCAACCCGGGACTGTCTGGTCGCGTTGAGCAAGGCTCTCGGTGCGATCTTCACGGACGCGTACTAGCGCAGGATCGTCGCCACGATTCCGGACAGGTAACCCAGCCGGGCAACCTCTGATGGCCGGAACCACGGGCCGCCCGGACGGCCCAGCACCACGGCAGTACACGGATCGCCAAGCGGGGCCGCGGCCAAGGTGGTGTCCATGTCGCGCCACACCTGCGGCACCCAGTCTGCGGTGCCGTCCAGGGCTTCAGCGTGGGCCAGCGGTAACCACGGCGCATATCGCGCCCGCGTCTCGGGCGCCCCCGAACTTCCGACGATTCGTTCCAATCCGGAATCCGTCGTGTGAACGACGGTGCACCAGCCCACCCGCAACACCCTCGGCGCTTCGTCGGCCAGCACCTGCAGCTTGCCGGCCTTGTCGGGCGCTGCCGCGATGTGATCGATGAGTTCGAGTTCGCGATGGGCCTCAAGGAGGCCGGTGTGTGGCCTGATGGTGTCTACCCGCACACCCTTCAGCGCCTCAGTGGCTGTGATCAGCATGTCGGGCATTGAGCCGGGTGCCAGGTCGACGACCAGGTCGTCGACGGCGTACCCCGGTCCGCGCTCGACGACGTCCAGCGACAGAATGTCCGCGCCGACGGTGCCCAGGGCAATCGCGAGCGATCCGAGGCTGCCGGGTCTGTCCTCGAGCTGGACCCGCAGCAGATACGAAGTCACGGGCACACTGTTGCACAGCACTCTGCGCTCGGCATTCCGGCGCACTTGTGGATCAGCTGCGGATATACACGGTGCACGGGGCCGGACCGCAGCTGAATGCCGCCCGGAACCGCGGGTCGGTGCCCGCGAATCTGCCGGTCACGGAGTTGTCACCAACCATCAACACCTCCACCTGCGGATCGTTGAGAAGCTCGCGAGCCTGATCGGGTGTGATGTCGTCGGCGATCCGGGCCGCCCGGTGTGACAAGTCGTATGGCCAGGCCAGGTAGGGCAGCTCGGCCGCGCTGTCGAACATCGTGATCGCCCCGGGCCGCAGGGCCTGCATGGTCGCGACGAAGCGGCCGGGCGGTCCGTCAGCGCCGACAGCAGATCTCCGCTGAACCTCGCTCATCTGCGGGTACGCCGTCAACGGCGGACCTTCGCCGGTCAGGCCCGGGTAGGCCAGCCACAACCCGTGCCCGGCGATGAGCGCCGCGATGGTGTACGTCAGCAACCGGCTCCTCGGATTCAGCCGTGGGTGCTCCATCGCGGGCACGGCGAAGGCCAGGACCAGCCCCACGAATCCGAGGACGTAGCGGGCGACGGCCGGATCGGGCGTTGCCAGCGCGGCCGCGAAACACACCCACACGGCGGGGGATCGGGTTCGCATCGCGCGAACCACGGCAACGGGCAGGGCCACCAGGAACAGCAGCCCAAGACCGCCGATCCGCATGTCGAAGGCCGGATGTGCCGGCCAGATCGTCGTCCACGACCGCGCCAGCCTGCTCAGTAGTGATCCGTCGAGGTGCGGTGCGTTCGCTCCGGACCCCAGCAACGCCGACATCGTCTGCGTGCCCGGCAGGTGCAGTGGGCCGATGTCGAGTTGCACTGGCCACACCGGATTCCCATGGTGGACAACGTTGATCGCGTAGCGCGGACCGCCAAGGAGCAATGCCGCTAGCCATGCCACGACCACCGACCCGCGGTGTCCCGCCCGGTACCCGCGCACCGACACAACAGCCAACAAGAGCGCGGCAGCGATGGGGGCGCTCGGCTTGGATCCGAGGAACAGGCCAATCGCAATCCCGGCGAGCAATACTGTGGCCGTTGAATTTTCGGGGATTGGCGCTAGAACAAACGCGATAGCGGTCAACAGCAACGCCCCGGACGCCACGTCGGTGTAGTTGGTCGGCAATTGCAGGAACACGGCAGGCACCGTCAGCCATGCCGCGCCCGCCGCCACGGCGTGATCGGTGCGTGCCCCGAGCCCGCGGGCGATGGTGGCGATCGCCAAGGCGCCGAGCAGCCCGAAGGTCAGATGGCTGAGCTCGACTAGCCGGTCGTCGGGCAACATCGCCCGCCAGGCCGCGAACACGTCCTCGACGACATGTGGGTAGGTCGACAAATACGGAACACTCGCAGGGATATCGGCGAAGGTGCCTCGCTGTAGTGCGAAGTTCACATAGGGGAGGTGGTAGCCCAGCGCATCCCATTGCCACACCGGCAGGTAGTAGGCCGCCACGACGGCCAGTGCGACAGCGGCCACGCCGACCAGAAGCAGCGGCAGCGTTTCCCAGCTCATCGTGTGCCGCCAGGGCAGACGCCGCGCGGCCAACAACACCGTTAACGTCGCCAGCGACACACCAACCAGCAGGTACGGGCCGGTCAGCAATCCGATGGTGCCGAGGATCTCCACCGCAACCACGACGCCCGTCAACGCCAGCAGCGCTCCGGCCAGGAACCGCACGCGCATCACTGTTGCAGATCGCGGCCCTCTAGGCTTGGCGTCCGTGTCCCAGATCTCCCGCGATGAGGTCGCCCGGCTGGCGAAACTGGCCCGGCTGGCGCTCACCGACGCCGAACTCGACAGCTTTGCCGGCCAACTCGACGCGATTCTGGACCATGTGAGCCAGATTCAGGCTGTCGATGTCACCGGCGTCAAGCCGACCGGTAATCCGCTCACCGACGTCAATGTCACCAGGCCCGATGTCATTAGGCCGTCGCTGACGCAACAGGAGGCCCTGGCTGAGGCGCCGTCAGTCGTCGACTGCCGGTTTGCCGTCCCGCAGATCTTGGGGGAGGAGGCGTGAGCGACGTCATCCGGCTAGACGCCGCCACCCTTGGTGAGAAGATCGCCGCCAGGGAACTGTCCTCGGTTGAGGTGACTCGGGCCTGCCTGGACCAGATCGCCGCGACGGACGACCGCTACCACGCCTTCTTGCACGTCGCTGCCGATGAAGCGCTGGCCACCGCCGCGGACATCGACAAGGCGGTCGCCGCCGGCGAGACCCTGCCGTCTCCGTTGGCCGGCGTGCCGTTGGCTCTCAAGGACGTGTTCACCACCACCGACATGCCAACCACGTGCGGATCGAAGATCCTGGAAGGCTGGGTGTCGCCGTACGACGCGACGTTGACGGTGCGGCTGCGGGCGGCGGGAATCCCGATCCTCGGCAAGACCAACATGGACGAGTTCGCCATGGGCAGCTCGACCGAGAACTCCGCATACGGACCGACCCGCAACCCCTGGGATACCGAACGAGTGCCCGGCGGCTCAGGCGGCGGGAGCGCTGCGGCGCTCGCGGCGTTCCAGGCTCCGCTGGCCATCGGCTCGGACACCGGCGGCTCGATCCGTCAGCCGGCCGCGCTGACCGCCACGGTCGGCGTAAAACCGACGTACGGCACGGTGTCGCGCTATGGGCTGGTGGCGTGCGCGTCATCGCTGGACCAGGGCGGGCCATGTGCCCGCACGGTGCTGGACACTGCGTTGCTGCATTCGGTGATCGCAGGCCACGACCCGATGGACGCCACGTCGGTGCATGCCGATGTTCCCGACGTCGTGGGCGCGGCACGGGCCGGTGCCACCGGCGATCTGACGGGCGTGCGCGTCGGTGTCGTGAAGCAGTTGCGCAGTGGTGAGGGATATCAACCCGGAGTGCTGGCTTCATTCGAAGCGGCCGTTGAGCAGCTGACCGCGTTGGGCGCCGAGGTCACCGAGGTGGATTGTCCGCACCTGGACTACTCGCTGAGCTCCTACTACCTGATCCTGCCGTCGGAAGTTTCCAGCAACCTGGCCCGCTTCGATGCGATGCGTTATGGCCTGCGAGTCGGTGACGACGGCAGCCACAGTGCCGAAGAGGTCATGGCGCTGACCAGGGCTGCCGGATTCGGCCCAGAAGTCAAGCGCCGCATCATCATCGGAACCTATGCACTGTCCGCGGGCTACTACGACGCCTACTACAACCAAGCCCAGAAGGTACGCACGTTGATTGCGGGCGACCTCAATGCCGCCTACGAGAAGGTCGACGTGCTGGTGTCTCCGTCGACTCCGACGACTGCGTTCAGGCTCGGCGAGAAGGTCGACGATCCGCTGGCGATGTACCTGTTCGACCTGTGCACGTTGCCGCTCAACCTCGCCGGCCACTGCGGCATGTCGGTGCCGTCCGGGCTGTCTGCTGACGACAATCTGCCGGTCGGCCTGCAGATCATGGCTCCGGCGCTGGCCGATGACCGGCTCTATCGGGTTGGCGCAGCGTACGAAGCGGCTCGCGGCGAACTGCCGTCCGCTATCTGATTGTCGGGCCGGACGGCGGGCCAACGGGCAAGATAGTGCCATGCGCATCGGAGTTCTCACTGGCGGTGGCGACTGCCCCGGCCTCAACGCGGTAATTCGCGCGGTCGTACGTACCTGCGACGGTCGCTACGGTTCCTCGGTTGTCGGCTTCCTCGACGGGTGGCGAGGCCTGCTGGAAGATCGTCGTATCCAGCTGCACAACGATGATCGCAATGACCGGTTGCTGGCTAAGGGCGGCACCATGCTCGGCACCGCGCGGGTGCACCCGGACAAGCTGCGCGCTGGGCTGGAGCAGATCAAGCAGACCCTCGACGACAACGGCATTGACGTGCTGATCCCGATCGGGGGAGAAGGCACGCTGACCGCCGCGCGTTGGCTGTCTGAAGAAGGTGTCCCGGTTGTCGGCGTACCGAAGACCATCGATAACGACATCGATTGCACCGACGTAACATTCGGCCACGACACCGCGTTGATGATCGCCACCGAGGCCATCGACCGGCTGCACAGCACGGCGGAGTCACATCAGCGGGTCATGCTCGTGGAGGTGATGGGCCGCCACGCCGGCTGGATCGCGCTGAACTCTGGGCTGGCCTCGGGCGCCCATATGACGCTGATCCCAGAGCAACCGTTTGACGTCGAAGACGTGTGTCGCCTGGTCAAGAAGCGCTTCCAACGCGGTGAGGCGCACTTCATCTGTGTCGTCGCCGAGGGGGCCAAACCCGATGTCAATTCGATGCAGCTCAAACAGGGCGGCACCGACGAATTCGGGCACGAGAAGTTCACCGGCGTCTCTCAACAGTTGGCTGTTGAGCTGGAGAAGCGGATCAAGAAGGAAGTCCGGGTCACCGTGCTCGGACACATCCAGCGCGGTGGCACTCCTACTTCCTACGACCGGGTGCTGGCCACCAGGTTTGGGGTGAATGCCGCCGACGCGGCCCATGCCGGGGAGTACGGAATCATGGTGTCGCTGCGTGGCGAAGATATCGGACGGGTTTCGCTGGCCGATGCCACCCGCCAGCTCAAGCTGGTGCCGCAGAGCCGTTACGACGACGCCGCGGCCTTCTTCGGCTGAGTTTCTTGCGTCGCCGAGTGTGAAGTCTCTGCGAGAAATCGGCTCAAAAGTCGCAGCAGGTTCACACTCGGCGCCGTGGAATTAACGACCACTAGACTTTCGAGGCATGACGATCGGAAGCACCGTCGAACTGCTCGACTACGACGAGGTGATGGCGCGCTTCGACCCGGTGCTCGGTCTTGAGGTGCACGTCGAGTTGTCGACCGCCACCAAGATGTTCTGCGGCTGCGCGACCGCCTTCGGATCCGAACCCAACACTCAGGTGTGCCCGGTGTGCCTAGGCCTGCCCGGTGCGCTGCCGACGCTCAACGAGGCCGCCGTCGAATCGGCCATCCGAATCGGGCTGGCGTTGAACTGCGAGATCGCAGAGTGGTGCCGGTTCGCCCGGAAGAACTACTTCTACCCGGACCAGCCGAAGAACTACCAGATCTCCCAATACGACGAACCGATCGCATTCAACGGTCACCTCGACGTTCCGCTTGAGGACGGCAGCACCTTCCGGGTCGACATCGAGCGAGCGCACATGGAAGAGGACACCGGCAAGCTGACCCATATCGGCAGCGACACCGGCCGCATCCACGGTGCCACCACTTCAATATTGGACGTCAACCGCGCCGGAGTGCCACTGATCGAGATCGTCACCAAACCCATTGAGGGAGCTGGCGAGCGGGCTCCTGAGGTGGCCCGCGCCTACGTCACTGCGCTTCGAGATATGTTGCGGGCGTTGGGTGTATCCGATGTGCGTATGGACCAGGGATCGTTGCGCTGCGACGCCAACGTGTCGCTGCGGCCAATCGGCCGCGAAGAGTTCGGCACCCGCACCGAGACCAAGAACGTCAACTCGCTGAAGAGCGTGGAGGTGGCGGTCCGCTTCGAAATGCGTCGGCAGGCAGCCATTTTGGAAGCAGGTGGATCGATCCATCAGGAGACCCGGCACTTTCACGAGGACGGTTACACCTCACCTGGTCGCACCAAGGAGACCGCCGAGGACTATCGCTATTTCCCTGAGCCGGACCTGGAGCCGGTTGCGCCAAGCCGCCAGCTGGTCGACCAGCTTCGTGGCACCATCCCCGAGCTTCCCTGGCTGTCGCGCAAGCGAATTCAGGAAGATTGGGGTATCTCCGACGAGGTGATGCGCGACCTCGTCAACGCCGGCGCGATTGATTTGGTGACGGCTACGGTGAAGCACGGCGCGTCCAGCGAGGCGGCCCGGGCATGGTGGGGAAACTTCCTGGTTCAGAAGGCCAATGAAGGCGGAGTGTTGGTGTCCGATCTAGCCATCACTCCGGCGCAGGTCGCGAAGGTGGTGGCGCTCGTCGATGAGGGCAAGTTGTCGAACAAGCTGGCACGCCAGGTAATCGAAGGCGTACTGGCCGGCGAAGGTGAGCCCGAGCAGGTGATGGCAGGTCGAGGACTGGCGTTGGTCAGTGACGACACGTTGATCACCGCCGCGGTCGACGAGGCGTTGGCCGCCAATCCGGATATCGCAGAGAAGATCCGCGGCGGCAAGGTCCAAGCCGTTGGAGCGATCGTCGGTGCGGTCATGAAGGCGACCAAGGGCCAGGCCGACGCAGCGAAGGTACGTGAACTGGTGCTGTCGGCCTGTGGGCAGCAGGGCTGATACGACCTAGGCAGTCAACTGGTGGTGGCCGATCCACCACCGCTCGCGCAACCGCCGACAGTTTTGGGCAGAGAGTGGCTCGGGGCTGTTGTAGCCGCGGAGCACGGCAGCGGCTTCGCTGAAATCCTGGTCGACGCCGTCTTCGGTGACAACCACGGTGGCCAGTCCGGCCGCGCGCGCCGCGTGCAAACCGTCGACGCAGTCTTCAACGGCCATCGCATTGGCCGGGCTAACCCCTAATTCGGCCAAGGCGCGCAAGTACACCTCCGGGTCGGGCTTGGGCCGCGCGACGTCGTCAGCCGTGATCATCACTTCGACCACCCCGTCACCGATCAATTCCCGCACCAGAGGCTCGATTTCGGCGCGGCGGCCGGCGGTGGCGATCGCGATCCGAACGCCTGAGCAGTACAGCCCCCAGACTAGGTCGCAGACAACTGCGCAGTCATCGCTACCCGGATTCGCCAGGGCGTCATCGACGTCGAAGATGACGGCCTCCAGAGCGGGAACCTCCGCGTGGGCGCAGCGAGCACGATCCCACCAGAAGGACCGGCTCCGCGCTCCGGTGTCGAGTGTCGTCAGGGCCACGCGGGAAGTATGACGCCGGCGCGGCGCATGCGTATCCCCCGTTCAGGGGATAGGGGTGGCTACCCCTGGAATATGACTACCCCTTGAAGTAGACGAGCTGATGAGTTGACGCCAGTAGGCCGCCTTGCCGGCTCCACACCTGGGCGGTCTGGTCGAAGTGGCCTGCGGCGAATCGGTTGGCGGATGCCCTGCCGAGCACGTAGTCGCGGTCCACTTCGGCGAGTTCGTTCCGGTCGGCGTGGAAGTACGTGGTCAGCGAGATGGTGCCTGCCGGTACGACCTTCCCCAGGCGCAGGAAGGCCCGCGGGAAGAACACGTCGCAATATGCGGCCAGCGCCGGGTAGTCGATTCGACGGGCCAACACATCGCGCATCCACAGCGTGGTTGTCGAGGACGGACTGGCTGGTTCGTCCCGCGGTATGGGTCCTTCGGCAATCCTCAGGTCGTAGCGGTGGCTCCAGATCACCGCGTCGATAAGGGCCCCGCGCTCGATGTCTTCCGGAGCAGGGACAGGTGGCGGCGGGCATTCAGCCCCTGACCAGCTCTCGCGGCGGATTCCGAAAATCGCGGTCGCCGTCGTCTTGATATCGCCGCCCTGAACCAGTTCAAGGGTCCAGTGCTGGTTGGTGCGATTGGTTCGGGCGGCCCGCAGTCGGATATCGAACTCGCCGTCCTCGATCGCCGCGGCGAAGTTCACGGTGAGGGCCAGGGGATCGCCGAGGCGGTCGGGATGAATTTCGATCGCGTGCAGCAGCACCGCCGCGGTGATGCCGCCGAACGGGCCAACCATGTTGGCCCAGGGCGGCGTGGTCCGGCCGCGCATCACGTCCGCGCCGATCGGCTCGAGGAGCATGGCTTCGTCGAACGGGTGGATCTTGCTGGTCATTGGCGATTCCTTGTTGCAGTTATCCGATTATGGGCACTGCCGCCACTACCGTGGCACGCATGGCGGCGCTGCGGGTGGTTCTCGTCGATGACCACGAGATGGTCATCGAGGGACTTAAAGCCATGCTCGCGCCGTTCGTCGAGCGCGTCGAGGTGGTCGGGGTGTCGGTCGGTGCCGAACAGGCCATGACAGTGATCTTCGACCTGCAGCCCGACATCGTGCTGTGCGACGTGCGGATGCAGGGTGCCAGCGGGCTCGATTTGTGCCGCGAGATCCGGGAACGCGATCCCGGCCGCAAGGTGATCCTGCTGTCGGTCTACGACGACGAGCAGTACCTGTTCCAGGCGATGCGGGTCGGCGCCTCCGGGTATCTGCTCAAGGGCATCAGCAGCGACGAGTTGGTGCGTCAACTCGAAGGCGTGCACGCGGGTGCAACGGCCATCGACGCCGGGCTCGCTGCGCGCGCCGCCGAAACCGCTGCGCGTCTGCAGAGTGACCAGTTCTGGCCAGGGGCCAGACAAGGCCTGACGCAGCGGGAAAGCGAGATCCTCTCGCTGGTCGTGACCGGACTGTCGAACCGGGGTATCGCCGCGAAGCTGGTCATCGGAGAAGAGACCGTCAAGACGCACTTGAGTTCGATCTATCGCAAGCTCAGAGTCAGTGATCGGACCAGTGCCGCGGCAACTGCCTTGCGGGAAGGGATCTTTCGATGACGCCATCGGGTGGCGTCAGCCCGCACGCGATGCGCGGGCTGGTCGAGGCCGACCGTGAGGTGGCGCTGTTGCTCGACATCATCACCGCGACCTCGAGTGGTCCCGGTGTGGAACCCATGGCGGCGGCCGTCGCGCGGATGATCACCGCGGCGACTGCCTCTGATGTCTGCTTTGTCCATGTTCTTGACGACACAGATCGTTCGCTGACGCTGGCCGGTGCGACTCCGCCGTTCGACGAACAGGTCGGGCTGATCAGGATGCCGCTGGGGTCCGGCATTTCGGGCTGGGTGGCGAGCCATCGCGAACCGGTGGTGATCGTGAGCGGCAAGGACGACGATCCGCGGTACGTACCCATCGCGGCATTGCGCGGCAACGACTTCACGTCGATGGCATCGGTCCCGATGGAAACCGGGCCCGGCGGTCTCGTGGGTGTCCTGAATGTGCACACCATCGAACGCCGCGACTTCACCCCGCGCGACATCGAGTTGCTTCTGGTCATCGGCCGGCTCATCGCGGGTGCGCTACATCAGGCGCGGCTGCACCGCCAGCTGACCGCGCGCGAAAGGGCTCACGAGAATTTCGCCGAGCAGGTGATCGCTGCGCAGGAAAGTGAGCGCCGCCGAGTCGCCGGTGACATTCACGATGGCATCTCCCAGCGGCTGGTCGGTCTGACCTATCGGCTGGATGCTGCGGCGCGTGCGGTCGACGACGCCGACCAGGCGGCAGCCGCGGAGCAACTTGAAAAGGCCAGGGACCTAGTCGATCTGACGCTGGCCGAGGCCCGATCGGCGATCAGCGGGCTGCGGCCGCCGGTCCTCGACGATCTAGGGCTGGCTGGCGGCCTGGCCAGCCTGGCGTCATCGATTCCCGAGGTCGACCTCGACCTGGAACTCGTTGATCAGCGACTTCCCGAACATATCGAGGTCGCGCTCTATCGCATTGCGCAGGAAAGCATTCAGAACGTCGTCAAGCACTCACGTGCACTAGTCGCAACGGTCAGATTCACCGTTCTCGGTGGTGTAGCCCGGCTGGAAGTGTCCGACAAGGGCGTCGGCTTTGAGCAGGCCGCGGGTACGCCGCACGACGGCTACGGCATGTTGTCGATGGCGGAGCGCGCAGAACTTGTCGGCGGTGAGCTGACGGTCCGCTCCCGGCCAGGTGCCGGAACCACTGTCGCAGTGACGATTCCGCTCGACGGTTAGCGCTACGGCTAGGTGTTGTCCGCGTTGCTGCGCGGGAAACCGCCGCCCTGAGGGAAGAGCGGGAAGACGACGTCGTCAAGCTTCTCCGGGTCGCCGGCGGTCCGGTTGACGGTTGCCCCCCATACGTTTCCGTCCGGTGAGACCTTCAACGCCCAGACGTGACCGTGAGTGTCTTGCCGGACCACTTCCGGCTCGCCTGTGACTGAGCCGGTGCCCGGCGCCAGGCGGACTGCCACCGTCTGTTTGGTGTTGACGAGGTTCACCAAAACGGTCCCGTCCAAGGCTGCGCAACCGGCCACGCCCGGTCGGTCCGGCCATGTCCAGATGGTCGATGCCTTGGAATCCGGTCCGATCCGTTGCAGGCGGTCACCGGCCGGCGTCCGGTCGGTGACATAGAGCGACTTGTCCGTCGGATCGATGCACATCGCACCCCCGGAACCCATTCCGGTGAGCGCAGTAGTTGGTGGGACCTGGCCCACCGTGGTGGGCTGCTCAAGGCGGATCACCTTGCCCGCCAGCGATTTGGGGTCGTTTGCCAGTCCAGGGTTGCCCGCGTCGCCGGTCTGGACTACCAGGGTCGTGGGACTGGTGAAGATCAACGAGCCGGTGTTCCCGGTCGCGCCCTTCGGTATTCCGGTGAGGATTTCCTTGGGGACGTCGCCGTCAGCGATGCGGATCACGCGGTTGTCGGTGGGCGTACTGATGTAGGCGTACATCAGTCGGTCCTGCGAGTAGGTCGGGGACAACACGATGTCCATCAGCCCGCCGTCGCCGGAGCCATCGACTGGAATGACGGTCTGCACCTTGGGTTCGGCGCTGACCGACACATTCTTGACGACACCAGTGGTCCGTTCGGCCACCATCGCCGTCTTGCTGTCGTCGCCCATGATCAGACCGCTGGTGCTCTCAAGGCAGCCCTGCATCACGTTCGGCGCCGGACAGGCCTTCGGGAATGGTTTGGGCGGCAGTGGCGGCGGCGGTGGGGGTGTGGACGGCGGTCCGGGAGCCAACTCAGGCGCCGTGGTGAACGGCTGCGAGATGGCGTTGTCGAATCTTGCGCAGCCCGAGCCGACCACTGTCATGGCGCACAGCACGGCCAGCGCGCCACGTATCGGCCGGTGCACTCGCATGCCCGCCAGGTTACGGATACTCCGCCCGGGTTCGCCACGACGGTGGTAATCGGGTGATTTTGTCGGCCAAAAGCGGTGTTCAAATCCCAGATATGCGCCGAGTTGGACCTACGCTGACTTTTGTGACTAGTCAAGGCCCTGATGCTCGGTGGCAACGACCGGATGACACCCCGGCGAAACCGGCGTCGGCCCGGCTGGTCGATCCCGAAGACGATCTGCCTTCTTCGACCTACGGCGGAGACTTCGAGACGACCGCAATCCCGCCCTACGGCGTAAGCACGGCATCACCTCAGCCGGCTGAGCCATCCAACGGGTACAGCCTGCTCAGCGATCCGGAACCGTTGCCATACGTGCAGCCGACCGCGAACGCCATGCATTCACTCGCTGAGCCGGTGACAATCGCGCCAATCGACGCCGAGGAACGCGCCAAGACGGCGGGCCGGCGCGGCACGCAGGATTTGGGCCTATTGCTGCTGCGGCTCGTGATCGGCGCGGTATTCATCGCCCATGGTTTGCAGAAAGCATTCGGTTGGTGGGGTGGCGGCGGCATCGACGGTTTCAAAACCGCCCTGTCCGCTGCCGGCTATCAAAACGCGGGGCTGCTGACCTACGTGGGAGCTGGAGCCCAGATCGTCGTCGGGGTTCTGCTTCTGCTCGGCTTGTTCACCCCGGTGGCTGCTGCCGGGGCGCTGGCGTATCTGGTCAACAGCCTGCTCGCCATCGTGACGGCCCAGCGGCAGAACGGGTATATCGCTGTTTTTGGCTCCGACGGCATCGAATACCTCTTGGTAGTGATCGTGTCGGTGGCGGCCATCATCTTGGTTGGCCCGGGCCGGTACGGGTTCGACGCGGGGCGCGGCTGGGTGCGGAGGCCGTTCATCGGCTCATTCGTGGCTTTGGTGTTGGGGGTTGGCGGCGGCATCGCGGCCTGGATCTTCCTCCGCGGCCAGAACCCGTTCGGCTAGCACTGCCTTCAGTTAACGAATTGGCCTTCAGCTAACGAACGGGTCAGGCACGCGCCCACCGCTGGCAGCGGTCAGCCTGGGGACAGTCGCAAAGGTGACTGCCGGCAGCATCAACTTCTCACCGCCGGTCAAATGCGCGCGAGCCCAGGCGCTCTTGGTGAACGCCAGGCCGTCGATATCGGCCCAGGCAACCTTTCGGCTGCCCAAGAGGGTCTGCGCGGTGACGGCCTGCCGGTCTGCCACGGTGCGAAAGCGGAAGATCGCTAGTGAGGCGACGATCGGGATCACCAGGAATGCGTAGCCCCATGATCCGAACGCGGGTACCAGCACAAGCAGGCTTAGTGCCAGGAATCCGGACGCGAAATGTGCCATCGGTGACATCCGGATGACCACATCGTCTGAGCGGGACATGCCTGCATCATTGCACTGCCACGGGAGTACTTGAGATTTGACGTCTGACCTGTGCGGAGGCTACCGTCACGGGTTATGGAGTCCGGCGGAATGCTCGTAGTACCCAAGCGCGTTGGTGCCGCGCTTGTCCCCAGCCGGGCATAGCCACGCACCAGCGCGCAACCCTCGTACAGCCGCCGACGCTGACGGGGGTTTTTTCTTGCCCTAAAGGAATGACCCAAAAGAATCCACGCAGAGGACAGAGACAATCGTGAGCGCACCCACCACGCGAGCCGCCGCTCCCTTGCCGGCGACACCAGGCGCACCCCCCAGCGGAGCCAGCGCCGTGCCGAATCGCATCGCACCGCAACAGCTCACCGGAGCGCAGGCGGTGGTCCGATCGCTTGAGGAGCTCGGCGTTGAGGTGATCTTCGGCATTCCCGGTGGAGCGGTGTTGCCGGTGTACGACCCGCTGTACGACTCAGAGAAGCTGCGGCACGTACTGGTCCGCCACGAACAGGGCGCCGGCCATGCTGCCAGCGGTTACGCCCACGCGACCGGCAAGGTCGGGGTGTGCATGGCCACGTCGGGGCCCGGTGCCACAAATCTGGTCACCCCGTTGGCGGATGCCCAGATGGATTCCATCCCGGTCGTCGCGATCACCGGGCAGGTCGGCCGCAGCCTGATCGGGACCGACGCATTCCAGGAGGCCGACATCTCCGGAATCACGATGCCGATCACTAAGCACAATTTCCTGGTTCGCGACGGCAATGACATCGCGCAGGTCATCGCCGAGGCTTTCCACATCGCCGCAACCGGGCGTCCGGGGGCCGTCCTCGTCGACATCCCGAAGGACGTTCTGCAGGCTCAGTGCGAGTTCTCCTGGCCCCCGCAGCTGGACCTTCCCGGCTACAAGCCGAACACCAAGCCGCACAACCGGCAGGTGAAAGAAGCCGCCAAGCTGATCGTGGCGGCCCGTAAGCCGGTGCTGTACGTCGGCGGTGGGGTGATCCGCGGTGAGGCAACCGCCGAACTGCTCGACCTGGCCGAGCTGACCGGGATTCCGGTTGTCACCACCCTGATGGCGCGCGGCGCGTTCCCGGACAGCCATCCGCAAAACCTGGGGATGCCGGGGATGCACGGAACCGTTGCTGCGGTCGCCGCGCTGCAGAAGAGCGATCTGCTGATTGCCCTCGGTGCGCGTTTCGATGACCGGGTGACCGGCAAACTGGACTCCTTCGCGCCTGAAGCCAAGGTGATCCACGTGGACATCGATCCCGCCGAGATCGGCAAGAACCGAAATGCCGATGTGCCGATCGTCGGCGACGTCAAGGCGGCCATCACCGAGCTCATCGATGCCGCCCGTCGTGCCGGGATCACCACGGCCAACCTGGACAGCTGGTGGGAATACCTGTCCGGGATCCGTTCCACCTACCCCTTGAGCTACGACCCGCAGCACGACGGCAGTCTGAGCCCGGAATACGTCATCTCGGAGTTGGGCAAGATCGCCGGCCCGGATGCGATCTACGTCGCCGGTGTCGGTCAGCACCAGATGTGGGCAGCGCAGTTCATCAAGTATGAAAAGCCACGCACCTGGCTGAATTCCGGTGGCCTGGGCACGATGGGTTTCGCGATTCCGGCGGCGATGGGCGCGAAAATGGCCCGGCCGGAAGCCGAGGTGTGGGCGATCGACGGCGACGGCTGCTTCCAGATGACGAACCAGGAGCTGGCCACGTGTGCGATCGAGGGTGTCCCGATCAAGGTCGCGCTGATCAACAACGGCAACCTGGGCATGGTGCGGCAGTGGCAGACGCTGTTCTACGAGCAGCGGTACAGCCAGACCGATCTGTCGACGCACAGCCACCGCATCCCCGACTTCGTGTTGCTTGCCGAGGCGATGGGATGCGTCGGATTGCGTTGCGAGCGTGAAGAAGACGTCGCAGGCGTCATCAACCAGGCACGCGAGATCAACGACCGTCCGGTGGTGATCGACTTCATCGTCGGCGCCGATGCCCAGGTGTGGCCGATGGTTGCGGCGGGCACGGGCAATGACGAGATCATGGCGGCCCGTAACATTCGCCCGCTGTTCGATGACAACGAAGAGGGGCGGGCGTGATGTCGGGAGGCTCAGATAGGACTGTCTCAGAAAAGACTGTCACACATACCCTTTCAGTCCTCGTGGAGGACAAGCCGGGCGTGCTCGCCCGTATTGCAGCGCTGTTCTCCCGCCGCGGGTTCAACATTCAGTCGCTCGCGGTGGGTGGTACCGAGCAGAAGAACATGTCCCGGATGACGATCGTGGTCACCGCGGAGGAGACGCCGCTTGAGCAGATCACCAAGCAGCTCAACAAGCTGATCAACGTGATCAAGATCGTGGAACAGGACGTCAACAACTCGGTTTCCCGCGAGCTGGCGCTGATCAAGGTCCGTGCCGACGCCGGCACTCGCAGTCAAGTGATCGAGGCGGTGAACCTGTTCCGTGCCAAGGTCATTGACGTGTCTCCCGATTCGTTGACGGTCGAGGCGACAGGTACTCCGGAGAAGTTGGAAGCATTGCTGCGCGTCCTCGAGCCCTATGGCATTCGCGAGCTCGCACAGTCCGGTGTGGTGTCGGTATCCCGCGGTCCGCGTGGGATCACGACGCCCAAGTAAGAAATAACCAGAACAGAACAGAAGGAAAGTTCAACGTGTCTTCAAATCAGATCGAGATGTTCTACGACGACGATGCCGACCTGTCGATCATTCAGGGTCGCAAGGTCGGAATCATCGGCTACGGCAGCCAGGGCCACGCGCATTCGCTGAGCCTGCGCGACTCGGGTGTTCAGGTGAAGGTCGGTCTGAAGGAGGGGTCGAAGTCTCGGGTGAAGGTCACCGAGCAGGGCCTCGAGGTCGACACTCCCGCTGAGGTCGCCAAGTGGGCCGACCTGATCATGGTGCTGGCACCCGATACCGCGCAGGCGGAGATCTTCGCCAACGACATTGAGCCCAACCTTGAAGCCGGCAATGCGATCTTCTTCGGCCACGGCCTGAACATCCACTTCGGTCTGATCAAGCCGCCCGCCGACGTCACTGTCGGCATGGTTGCCCCGAAGGGGCCGGGCCACCTGGTGCGCCGCCAGTTCTCTGACGGCAAGGGTGTGCCCTGCCTGGTCGCCATCGAGCAGGACCCCACCGGCGAAGGTCTGGCGCTGGCGCTGTCCTACGCCAAGGGCATCGGAGGTACCCGCGCCGGTGTCATCAAGACCACGTTCAAGGACGAGACCGAGACCGACCTGTTCGGTGAGCAGGCCGTGTTGTGCGGCGGCACTGAGGAACTCGTCAAGGCGGGTTTCGACGTCATGGTCGAGGCGGGCTACGCACCGGAGCTGGCGTACTTCGAGGTGCTGCACGAACTCAAGCTCATCGTCGACCTGATGTACGAGGGCGGCATTGCCCGGATGAACTACTCGGTGTCCGACACCGCGGAGTTCGGCGGCTACCTGTCCGGCCCGCGGATCATCGATGCCGGTGCCAAGGACCGGATGCGCCAGATCCTGAAGGAGATTCAGGACGGCACGTTCGTGAAGCGCCTGGTCGCCAATGTCGAGGGTGGCAACAAGGAGCTTGAGGGCCTGCGCAAGGAGAATGCCGAGCACCCCATTGAGGTCACCGGCAAGAAGTTGCGCGACCTGATGAGCTGGGTCGACCGGCCGATCACCGAAACCGCCTAGCGGTATCCTTCGCGGGGAGGAGGCGGTAACCTTCGCGGGGAGGAGTCCGGTGACGACGAGCGCGACCTGGTGGCTCGGGGCGGTAGCAGCGGCCGCGGGGATCGGTGCGGCAGTTGCCGCCGCGCCGGGGGTCGCGACCGCTGACACCACGAAGTCGTCGGCGTCAGCGCAACACCACGCGGGTGGTTCTGACCATGCGGGTGTTTCTGCGGCGAGCGCCGGGCCTGCGCGTCCGAGTGCCGCTCGTGCCGCCCCACGAAAGCCGCTGGCCTCGACGCCGCTGCGCCGTCCGGCTGCGACGAGTGCCGCCGCCCACCCGATCCAGGACCTCGTCCACGTCTTCGTCGGCGATGGCACCGCCACTCATCCCGACGCCGGCATCCTGATCGGCGACGGCTACAGCTGGACGGCCGAGACCTGCACCCAGGGTGGATCTTGCACGGGCGGTCGGTCGGGTCTGCTTCTTGGCAACGGCGGCAACGGTTTTGGCGGAGGTGACGGCGGCTCGGCTGGCCTGGCGGGCAACGGCGGCGACGGCGGCGCGGGCGTCGACGGCGGAGCGGGCGGCGACGGCGGACGCGCAGGCGTGTTCGTCGGCCACGGCGGCGCCGGGGGTGCGGGCGGATCGGTCAATGGTTGGGGCCAGAGCGGCGGCAACGGCGGGAGCGGCGGCGCGACCGGTCTGTTCTCAGTGTTCGGAACCGCCGGCGCCGGCGGTGAAGGCGGGGCCGCCACTGGGACGCTGGGCGTGGGCGGTGCCGGCGGCAGGGGCGGGGAGACTGGTCTGCTGTCGATTTTCGGCGTCGGCGGTGAAGGCGGTGCCGGCGGCTTGGGCACTCGGATCGGCGGGCTCGGCGGTGACGGCGGGGCGGCTGGACTCGTCGGTCGCGGCGGCGCCGGCGGAACCGGGGGATGGGGCGCCGCCGGTGGCGACGGCGGCCTCGGCGGCCTGTTGCAAGGGGGCGGCGGAGCAGGCGGCGGAGGCGGTCCCGGCGGGCGGGGCGGCGACGGTGGCGCAGCCCGGCTTCTCGGTGATGGCGGCGGCGCCGGGGAGGGCGGGGCAGGTGCGCCCGGCGGTACTGGCGGGGCGGGCGGTCGCCTCCTCGGTGATGGCGGTGCAGGCGGTGCCGGGGGTGTGTCCGCCGCCGGCGGGTCCGGTGGCGTCGCCGGCCTGATCGGGGTGCACGGCGTGTCGGGTCAAGCGGGCGGCACGGCAACGATCGGCCTGACCTATGACTCGCAGCTCGACTACATGACGGTCGATGTATGCGTCGGTGGCACGCCGCTCACCGTGGAGATCGACACCGGATCGGCGGGGCTCGTCGTACCCATGACGATGATCGACGCCAGCACTCTCGGACCGCCGACGGGCACTGGCACCATTCAGTACGGGGACTGGGGGCTATTCACCTACACCGTGTACGCACCGTCACTGGACTTCGGCAACGGCATGACCACGGCGTCCACCCCCATCGGCGTCATCACCCAGGTGCAGGAGAAGAGCGGCGACCAATGGATCAACGTCCCGCCGTCGGAATGGTCTGAGCAGCCCTACGCCGACGCGATCAACCCCACGATGGGTGTCAACCCGTACACCGTTGGGCCTATCAACAGCCCGGTGCCGACTCTGCCCGCCAGCCTGGGTCAAGGCCTGCTTTTCGACGAGCCCGCCGGACAGCTCACGTTCGGCGAGAACACGCTGACGTCCGGTACGTCCGTCGCCGGCTGGTTCTACACCACTCTCGCGGTCAGCATCCAGTACGGCGAGGACACCACCCCTGTCACGGCCGTGACAGCCACCATCGACAGCGGCGGTATCGGCGGGGGTGTGACGGCGAACATGCTCCCCCCGAACCTCGATCTCAACGTCTACGAACATCTGCCCGTGGGCACCACCATCAGTGTCTACACCTCCGACGGTCAGACTCTGCTGTACACGACGACGGTTACCGAGGGCGAGGTCAATGGCCCTGAGTTGTGGCCGAACAACTTGAGCTTCAACACCGGAATCATCCCGTTCTTGCAGGGACCGATCTACTTCACCTACCTCCCGGCAGGCGACGGCGTCGGCACTGACAGCGGTACGGCAGTATTCCAGTCCTGACGCAGAAATCACGGGCGCAGCGACGGAACCTGCAGGCCGAATTCCCGCTTGAGCACCGTCCGTGCCGCGAAATAGCCTGCCATCCCGTGCACCCCGGCACCTGGTGGTGTCGCGGACGAACACAGGTAGGCGCGCGGAATTGGCGTACGCCACGGATTGATTCGTGGCGTTGGCCCCGCAGTTGCGCGTAGTAGTGAATTGCCGCCGACGCCGATGTCACCGCCGACATAGTTCGCGTTGTGCTCAGCCAGATATGCGGCGGGCACGCTGCGCACGGCGACGACGAGATCGGAAAAGCCCGGTGCGAGGCGTTCCATGATCGCGGTGACGGTGCCGGCTTGGTCGACGGTCGAGCCCGCGGGCACATGCGCGTATGTCCAGAATGGCCGGCGGCCCGCGGAGTCAATGCGGTTCGGGTCGGCCGTATGGGGCGAGGCGCCAAGCACCATTGGCCACTCGGCGTGGCGTCCGGCGGCAATCTCACGCTCGGCGTGTGCCATCTGGTCACGGGTGCCGCCGAGGTGGAAAGTGGCTACCCGGCCCAGCCTCGAATCTGACCAAGGAATGTCGCCCGACAATACGTAGTCGACCTTGGCGGCTCCGGGACCGTAGGCGTAGCGACGTAGCGCGCGGGCATACCGCTGCGGTAGCTCCGCTCCGTAGATGCGCAACAACGCCGTCGGCGCGGTGTCGTAGAGGACCACGCCGCGCGGCGGTGTGGATACCGCTACGCCGGAATGCAATTCGCCGCCGTGGTCCCGCAGGTCGGCGATCAGCGCGTCGGTGATGGCCTGGCTGCCACCGATCGGAACAGGCCAGCCGACGGTGTGCCCCAACGTGGCAAGCATCAGGCCGGCCCCGGCGGCAACCAGCGACGGCATCCGCGAAATGGTGTGTGCGGCCACACCGGTGAACAGTGCGCGGGCGTCCTCACCTCGCAGGGCGCCCCAGGCCGGGGTGCCCTGTGTGAGCATGCGACGCGCTAGGTGCACAGCGGTAGGAACAGCAGCGACAAGGTCGTGCGGAACCGAACGCTTGTCTCCCAGCATCAGGTCCAGCACGGAGTCGAGCCGCGCGGTAAGTGGGCCGAGCAACCGTCGCCACGAAGCACCGTCCTCCAGCTCGGAGCACGTCCGTTCAAGGTCGTGATAGGCCAGCACCGCCGGCAGGCCGGGCATCGGGCTCGCATAGGAGGCCTCCGGCACGGACAGCCCCACGCCACGGGCGGTGAGATCAAACTCAGCGAAGAACGGCGATGCCAGGGCCAGCGGGTGGATCGCCGAGCAGATGTCATGGCGCACGCCGGCGAACTCAGGGTCGGGTGCGGTACGGGCGCCGCCGCCAAGTGTTGGCTGGGCTTCGAGCACCTGTACGGATAAGCCTGCCCGAGCGCAGATCACAGCGGCCGAAAGACCGTTGGGTCCGCTACCGACGATGGTGACGTCCACTACTCAATTAGAGACCATTACTCTGTTCGCGTGAGCCTGCCTGTTGTGTTGATTGCCGACAAACTCTCCGAATCGACCGTCGCCGCCCTCGGCGACGCTGTCGAAGTGCGCTGGGTGGACGGGCCAGACCGGGAGAAACTGCTGGCTGCGCTCCCGGAGGCCGACGCCTTGCTGGTGCGCTCGGCAACCACGGTGGACGCCGAGGTGATCGCCGCCGCGCCGAAGCTGAAGATCATCGCGCGCGCTGGTGTGGGGCTGGACAACGTCGATGTCGACGCTGCCACCGCCGCCGGAGTGCTAGTGGTCAATGCCCCGACGTCCAACATCCACAGCGCCGCCGAACATGCGATCGCGCTGATGCTGTCCGCCGCTCGACAAATTCCCGCAGCCGACGCGACGTTGCGCGAACGGACGTGGAAGCGTTCGTCGTTCTCCGGCGCTGAAATCTTTGGAAAGACAGTCGGTGTGGTCGGCCTCGGCCGGATCGGACAGTTGGTGGCGGCGCGACTGGCTGCATTCGGAACGCACGTCATTGCCTATGACCCCTATGTGCCCCCGTCTCGTGCCGGGCAACTGGGCATCGAATTGCTGCCACTTGACGATGTGTTGGCGCGAGCCGACTTCATCTCGGTGCACCTGCCGAAGACCAAGGAAACCGCAGGGCTGATCAACAAAGAGGCGTTGGCGAAGACCAAGCCCGGCGTCATCATCGTCAACGCCGCCCGCGGCGGACTGATCGACGAACAAGCGTTGGCTGACGCCGTGCGGAGCGGACATGTGCAGGCCGCCGGTCTGGACGTATACGCGACGGAACCGTGCACCGACAGCCCGCTGTTCGACCTTCCGCAGGTGGTCGTCACCCCGCATCTCGGTGCCTCGACGGCCGAAGCGCAGGACCGCGCCGGGACGGACGTCGCTGCCAGCGTAAAGCTGGCACTCGCCGGTGAGTTCGTGCCCGACGCCGTGAACGTCGGCGCGGGTGCGGTCAGCGACGAAGTGGCGCCCTGGGTGGATCTGGCCCGCAAG
This sequence comes from Mycobacterium sp., assembly GCA_965279745.1. Taxonomy (GTDB): domain Bacteria; phylum Actinomycetota; class Actinomycetes; order Mycobacteriales; family Mycobacteriaceae; genus Mycobacterium. Next base: position 1,855,840 of record OZ257262.1, on the reverse strand, counting down.
ATCGGGCTGCTGGTCGGAGTGCTGTCCACCGAGCCGCCGACGACCTTCACGGTGCGGGTCTGCGGCGAATTGGCTGCCGAAGATGTTGAGGTACTGAAACTTTCGGCGCTACGCGGCTACTTCTCGACGGTGACCGATCAGCAGGTCACATTCGTCAACGCGCCGATGCTTGCCGATGAACGCGGCCTCGCATCAGAGCTGATCGCGGTGAGCGAGAGCCCGAATCACCGCAGCCTTGTCGATGTGCGGGTAGTGGGACCTGACGGATCGGCGACCAATGTGGCGGGCGCGCTGTCCGGGCCGCAGGAGGTCCAGAAGATCGTCCAGATCAATGGCCGCAACTTCGATCTGCGTGCCGAGGGCGTCAACCTGATCCTGCATTACTCCGATCAACCCGGCGCGTTGGGCAAGATCGGTACCTTGCTCGGCGGGGCGGACGTCAACATTCTGGCCGCCCAGATGAGCCAGGATGCTTCTGGCGAAGCCGCGACCGTCATGCTGCGTCTTGATCGTGACGTGCCCGCCGATGCGCGCGCGGCGATCGGATCGGCCATCGGTGCGGTGACTCTGGAAGTTGTGGACCTGTCGTGAAACTCGCGGTTGTCGCCGGGGATGGCATCGGCCCCGAAGTCATCGGCGAGGCACTGCAGGTTCTCGACGCCGTGCTGCCGGGCGTTGAGAAGACCGAATACGACCTGGGGGCACGGCGCTTTCACGCCACCGGCGAGGTACTACCGCCGTCGGTGCTGGATGAACTGCGCCAGTACGACGTGATCCTGCTCGGCGCCATTGGCGACCCGTCGGTTCCCAGTGGTGTGCTGGAACGTGGTCTGCTGTTGAAGATTCGCTTCGAGCTTGACCATCACATCAACCTGCGCCCGGGCCGGCTCTATGAAGGGGTCAGCAGCCCGCTGGCGGGAAACCCCGAGATCGACTTCGTCGTGGTGCGAGAAGGCACCGAAGGGCCGTACACCGGCACTGGCGGGGCCATCCGGGTCGGCACACCCCACGAGGTCGCCACCGAGGTGAGCCTCAACACCGCGTTCGGTGTGCGCCGTGCTGTCGTCGATGCGTTCACTCGGGCGCAGCAGCGGCGTAAACATCTGACTCTGGTGCACAAGACGAATGTGCTCACCTTCGCAGGCGGGCTGTGGTCGCGGACCGTCGCCGAGGTGGGCGCCGATTTTCCCGATGTCGAGGTCGCCTATCAGCACATCGACGCTGCCACGATTCACATGGTCACCGATCCCGGGCGATTCGACGTCATCGTCACCGACAACCTGTTCGGCGACATCATCACTGACCTCGCCGCCGCTGTGTGTGGTGGCATCGGTCTGGCCGCGAGCGGCAATATCGATGCAACGCGGACGAATCCGTCGATGTTCGAGCCGGTGCACGGCAGCGCGCCGGATATCGCCGGGCAGGGGATTGCCGACCCGACGGCCGCTGTGATGTCTGTCGCGATGCTGCTCTCCCATATGGGTGAGACGGCTGCAGCAGCCCGCGTCGACAAGGCCGTCGCGACCCATCTGGCCACCCGCGGTGAGAAGAATTTCTCCACCCGCGAGGTGGGGGAGCGGATTCGCGCCCAAATCTAAATCGCGCGGCTCTAATCGCGCGGCACGAGTGGCAATGCCGCAACCGGGAACAGCGCGCACACCGCGAACGCGATCGGGTAACCCACGGTGCTGATCAACGCGCCGAACAGCGGCGGCGCCAATGCAGACGTCAGTAACTGGCTGGTGTTCTGCGTGCCCAGTGCTCTGCCGCTCCAGAACGGTCCTGCGATCTCGGCGATTGCGGTGAACGCCAATCCGTTGTCGCTCACGGTGATTACTGACGCGACGATCATCACCGCGATGCTCAGTGGCGATTGCAGCATGTCGGTCACCGCCAACGCCAACATCGACACCGCGGCAGCGACTGCGATGAGGCGAATTGGGCGAAGACGTAATCCGATCCGGTCAGACCACCGGCCCGCTGCAATGCGTCCCAGCGCTCCGAGCACCTGAGCGACCGTCACCAGGGTGCCGGCTGACGCCGCTGACCAGCCACGGTCGGCGATCAGCCACACCAGGGTGAACGTCCACATCATGACCTGCGGAACAACCAGCAGAACCGACACTGCGTGAATACGCCAGAGCACCGAAGATCCGCGGTACGGGTTGGCAAGCTCGTCGGCGGGTGCCTCTGATCGCGGCGGCCGATGCGGGTCCAGCACCCAGATGCCACAGACGACGGCGGCGATGGCACACACGACCGCCGGGTACAGCAGCGCGACACCGACACCGTGTGACTGTGCCAGCCTGGGGATTACCAAGGCGCCGAACGCGACTCCGAGCGGCACTGCGGTCTGCCGGATACCCATCACCAATCCGCGGCGCTCTGGTGGAAACCACCCCACCACCAACCGTCCGCTTGCCGAGTTGCTGCTCGCTGCGGCCATTCCGCCGAGGAACAGGAACGCCGCCATCACCGGCAGCGAGTGCACCGAGGCGGCGGCGAAAGCCGCAGCCGCCGTCAGCGCGGAGCCCACGGACAGCACGATGCGTTCGCCGATTCGATCGACGATGTAGCCCCAGGCGATCAGGGTGAGCACCATGCCGGCGGCGGGCATCGACGACATCAGGCCGGCTTGAGCCAGGTCCAACCCGTACGACGCGTGCAGTGTGGGGATCAGAAAGGCGACACCGTTGATGAACACGTTGGCGGATGTGGTTGCCAGCACGGCGATGACGAGCATCGACCAGCGACGAGCATTGCTGATCGACTCGATGGACACGCCGCTATCGTCCCAGGCGATGATGGCCAGCCCGCAGTCGGCCGTTAGGCTGTGACGAATGCGACTAGGTCGAATCGCCAGCCCGGACGGGGTCGCTTTCGTCAGCATCGAAGGTGAATCCGACAGCTTGACCGCCCGCGAGATCGCGGAACACCCATTCGGCACTCCAAGTTTCACCGGCCGAAGTTGGCCACTGGCGGATGTGCGGCTACTGGCGCCCATTCTGGCCAGCAAGGTGGTCTGCATGGGCAAGAACTATCTTGAGCACATCATCGAGATGGGCGGCGAAGCGCCTGAGGATCCGGTGATCTTCCTCAAACCCAATACCGCGATCATCGGACCCAACGTGGCGATCCAATTGCCGGAGCATGCATCGCCGGTACACCACGAGGGTGAACTGGCCGCGGTGATCGGGCGGCCCTGCAAAGACGTTCCCGCGGCCCGGGCCGCCGAGAACATCCTCGGATACACCATTGCCAACGACGTGTCGGCCCGCGATCAGCAGAAGGCGGACGGGCAATGGATGCGGGCCAAAGGGCACGACACCTTTTGCCCGGTTGGTCCGTGGATAGTCACGGACCTGGATCCGTCGGATCTGGAAATCCGGACCGAGGTCAACGGTGAAGTGCGGCAGCGCAGCCGGACTTCGTTGATGATCCATGACATCGGCGCGATCATCGAGTGGATTTCAGCAGTGATGACACTGCTGCCCGGCGACCTCATCTTGACCGGGACACCAGCGGGCGTCGGGCCGCTGGAACATGGCGACATTGTCAGCGTCAGCGTCGAAGGCATCGGCACCTTGACCAATCCTGTAGTGCGAAAAGGACATTCATGACCGGGGATGTGCGTGTGCGGTTCTGCCCCTCGCCGACGGGGACGCCACATGTCGGCCTGGTTCGTACCGCGCTGTTCAATTGGGCCTACGCGCGACACACCGGCGGCACTTTCGTCTTTCGGATCGAAGACACCGATGCGCAGCGTGACTCAGAGGAGAGTTACGCGGCGATTCTGGATGCGCTGCGGTGGCTGGGTCTGAATTGGGATGAGGGTCCGGAAGTCGGTGGGTCCTATGGACCGTATCGGCAGTCCGAACGCACCGAGAAGTACCACGAAGTGCTCGCGAAATTGCGTGACGCGGGTGAGGTATATTCCGCCTATTCGACGCCGGAGGAGGTCGAGGCGCGCCATCTTGCCGCCGGCCGTAATCCGAAATTGGGCTACGACAACTTCGACAGAGACCTCACCGAGGCGCAGCGTTCCGCATTCGATGCGGAGGGGCGAAAGCCTGTGCTGCGGTTGCGAATGCCGGACACCGATCTCAGCTGGGACGACTTGGTCCGCGGCACAACGACTTTCGCCGCGGGTACCGTGCCGGACTTCGCGTTGACGCGGGCCAGTGGCGAGCCGTTGTACACCTTGGTGAATCCGGTGGACGACGCGCTCATGAAGGTCACCCATGTGCTCCGCGGGGAGGACCTGCTGCCCTCGACGCCGCGCCAGCTTGCGTTGTATCAGTCGCTGATCCGCATCGGAATCGCTGACCGGGTGCCCGAATTCGCGCACTTGCCCACAGTGCTGGGTGACGGCACCAAGAAGCTGTCCAAGCGAGATCCACAGTCCAACCTGTTCCTCCACCGGGATCGCGGCTTCCTGCCGGAAGGGCTGCTGAACTATCTGGCGCTCCTCGGCTGGTCGATTGCAGACGACCACGACGTGTTCACCCTTGACGAGATGGTTCGCGCGTTCGACGTAGCGGACGTCAACTCCAACCCGGCCCGTTTCGATCAGAAGAAAGCCGACGCGATCAACGCCGAACACATTCGCCGACTCGACCCGGTGGATTTCAGCGGGCGACTGCGCTCCTACCTGGACGCTCACGGCCACGAAACCGGGTTGGACGAAGCCGGCTTCCTGACGGCCGCCGAATTAATCCAAACGCGCATCGTCGTTCTCGGCGATGCCTGGAACTTGTTGAAGTTCTTCAACGAGGACGAGTACGCACTGGATCCGAAGGCTGCCGAAAAGGAGCTGGGGGAGGTCGCGGCGCCGGTACTGGATGCGGCCATCTCAGCCCTGGACGCTGTGTCCGACTGGACGGTGGCGAACATCGAGGCGGCCCTCAAGACCGCACTGTTAGAGGGCCTCGAGCTGAAGCCGCGCAAGGCATTCGGCCCGATTCGGGTGGCGGTAACAGGTTCGACCGTGAGCCCACCGCTTTTCGAGAGCATTGAGTTGTTGGGGCGCGACCGCAGCCTGCGCCGACTCCGCGATGCACGAAGCGGGCAGAACATTTGATATTGTGCTCGTCGGCCAGCAACCGTCGGGCCCAGCAGCCGTTGGGTACAGTGACCAGCGGTTATTGGCTGCCAGTGGGGTATGGTGTAATTGGCAACACAGCTGATTCTGGTTCAGCCATTCTAGGTTCGAGTCCTGGTACCCCAGCAATTATGTTTGGCGCTTCGCGCTGAGCTATGCTGGCTCACCGGATTGGTTTCTGGCCCCGTCGTCTAGCGGCCTAGGACGCCGCCCTCTCACGGCGGTAGCGCGGGTTCGAATCCCGTCGGGGCTACCATCCACGGTTATTTCAGTTCGGGGGCAGTCGACCCCGACACCGGCATCTCCGGAAAACCCAATTTCCCGTGATCCCAGGACCGGGTCCGGTTGGCCACGATGCGCACCGCGACGCGCTTGTTCATCATCATGTCCACGGCGGGCTTCACATCGTCTGTGTAGGGGCCGTTATAGCGCTCCCAGACGCTGACACCGACCCGGAAGATCGTGTCTGCGTCATCGACTATTTCGCCGGTGCCTTCGAATGACACCCCGCGCAGGGTGCCGTACGTCAGCCCGTCCTCGATGAGGAAGCTCGTTCGCGGATTGCGGCGAAGGTTGACCGCCTTCTGGGACTTGGCTTTGGTCTCCAACCAGATTTCGCCGTCGAGCACGCCGTACCACATGGCCACCAGATGCGGTTGACCGTCGGGACCGACGGTTGCGAGGGTGCCGGTTCGGCTCCGCTTCACGAAGTCGGTGATCTCGTCGTCGGACATGACGATCTGATTGCGCTGATTCGTTCCCATGGCGTCAGTGTCTCAGGGCACTCAATGACCCCTAGAGCCGACGGGTGATCGCGTCGGCCGCGGCCAGCAGATCAGTGGCCCACCGCACACCCGGGCGCCTGCCCATCCGGTCGATCGGGCCGGAAACCGACACCGCCGCGATGACGGCGCCGGCCCGATCCCGCACCGGCGCGGACACACTGGCCACCCCCGGCTCGCGCTCCGCAGCACTTTGTGCCCAACCTCGGCGGCGTACTTCAGCGAGGGTGCGTTCGTTGAATTTGGCAGTCGGCAGCACGGCCTCCTGGGTGGCCGTGTCGCTGTAGGCCAGCAGTACCTTGGCGCCGGATCCAGCGGTCATCGGTAGGCGGGTACCGACCGGGACGGTATCGCGAAGTCCAGCATGTGGTTCCAGTGCAGCGATACAGATTCGGGTGGTGTCCTCGCGGCGGTAGAGCTGCACGCTCTCGCCGGTCATCTCGCGCAGCCGCGGCAACACCGTGGCGCTCGCGGTGAGCAACGCGTCGTTGACCTGTGCCGCCAGTTCGGTCAGCGCGGGCCCCAGGCACCACCGGCCGGAGCGATCGCGGGCCAGCAGGCGGTGCGTTTCCAATCCGGCGGCCAGCCGGTGCGCGGTGGCGCGTGGCAGCCCGGTGCGCTCACAGAGTTCGGCCAGTCCGCATGGCGACTCGGCGATCGTGTGCAACAGACCCACGGCTTTGTCGAGAACGCCGATGCCGCTATCCTGTCTCATATCTAGATACTAACGTCCCAATATATGAGATAGGCACACCAAATGTCCAAGACCGCGCAGCAGGAAGCACCGCCGAGAACGTTGGCGGAGAAGGTGTGGAGCGACCATGTCGTCGCGGCCGGTCCCGGCAGCGGCGCTGCGCGTGAGCCGGATCTGATCTACATCGACCTTCATTTGATCCACGAAGTCACCAGCCCACAAGCTTTTGACGGTCTGCGGCTGGCCGGCCGTCCTGTGCGTCGGCCGGATCTGACGATCGCCACCGAAGACCACAACGTGCCGACGATCGACATCGACAAGCCGATAGCCGATCTCGTCTCCCGGACTCAGGTCGACACGTTGCGCAGCAACTGTGCGGAGTTCGGCATCAAGCTGCACCGGATGGGCGATGCGGAACAGGGGATCGTGCATGTCATCGGTCCGCAACTGGGCCTCACTCAACCGGGAATGACGATCGTGTGCGGGGACAGTCACACATCCACTCACGGTGCATTTGGCGCGCTGGCAATGGGAATCGGAACTTCTGAGGTGGAACACGTGCTCGCCACCCAGTCGCTTTCGCTTCGTCCATTCAAAACCATGGCAGTCAATGTCGAAGGCCGACTGCCAGCGGGCACCAGCGCCAAGGACATCATCCTTGCGGTGATTGCCAAGATCGGCACCGGTGGCGGTCAGGGCTATGTCATCGAATACCGCGGCAGCACCATCGAATCGTTGTCGATGGAAGGTCGAATGACGATCTGCAACATGAGCATCGAGGCCGGGGCCCGCGCCGGGATGGTCGCACCGGACGAGACGACGTACGAGTTCCTGCGCGACCGGCCGTACGCACCGGCAGGCGCGGACTGGGATGCGGCGGTGACCGCCTGGGAGCGATTGCGATCCGACGATGCCGCTGAATTCGATACCGAAGTGCACATCGATGCAACGACGTTGAGTCCATTTGTGACGTGGGGGACGAATCCTGGCCAAGGGGTGCCCTTGTCGGCCACCGTCCCGGACCCTGAGCTGATGCTCAGCGATTCCGACCGCCAGGCTGCCGAGAAGGCGTTGGCCTACATGGATCTCAAGGCCGGAACTCCGATGCGCGACATCACCGTCGACACGGTGTTCGTCGGCTCGTGCACCAACGGCCGCATCGAGGATCTGCGGGTCGTGGCTGACGTGTTGCGCGGACGCACAGTGGCAGAAGGCGTTCGGATGCTGATCGTCCCTGGTTCGATGCGGGTACGCGCGCAGGCCGAATCCGAAGGACTGGGCGAGATCTTCACCGCTGCTGGCGCTGAGTGGCGATTGGCCGGCTGCTCGATGTGTCTGGGAATGAATCCCGATCAGCTTTCTCCGGGACAGCGTTGCGCATCGACGTCGAACCGCAACTTCGAAGGCAGGCAGGGCAAGGGCGGCCGTACACACCTGGTGTCCCCGGCCGTCGCCGCGGCCACCGCTGTGCGCGGCACGCTGTCCTCGCCGGCTGACCTCGAGAACTAGTAGGAGAAATCTGATGGACGCATTTCACACTCATACCGGAATCGGCGTTCCGTTGCGCCGATCCAATGTCGATACCGACCAGATCATTCCAGCCGAATATCTGAAGCGGGTTACCCGAACAGGTTTCGAGGATGGATTGTTCGCAGCCTGGCGGGCGGATCCGGCCTTCGTGCTGAATCTGAGCCCGTTCGACCGCGGTTCGGTTTTGGTCGCCGGTCCCGATTTCGGAACCGGCTCATCGCGCGAGCATGCCGTGTGGGCGCTTATGGATTACGGCTTCCGGGTAGTCATCTCGTCGCGATTCGCCGACATCTTCCGCGGCAATGCGGGCAAGGCCGGATTGCTCGCGGCAGAAGTTGCACAAGACGATGTCGAATTGCTCTGGAAGTTGATTGAGCAAAGTCCGGGGCTGGAAATCACTGTGAATCTTCAAGATCGGAATATCACCGCGGGAACGGTTGTGGTGCCCTTAACGATTGACGATTACACCGCGTGGCGACTGCTGGAAGGTCTTGACGATATAGGCCTTACGCTGCGGAAACTTGTCGATATCGAAGCTTTCGAGGAGGCTCGTCCCAGTTGGAAACCGCGCACCCTGACTGATTCCTGAAAGCGCGCTGAGGGCCTTCGGCGGCACCTTTCAAGGGCGCCAAGCGGATTGCCGAAAATTTGATGACGCGTCTGAAACTGCGCGTGGCTCTTGGAGTTTTGCGGGACAAGGGTTTACCGTGTTTGCAGTCGGTTCAGAGAGGACCACTGGCTTCGGAGGATTTTGAATGAACAAAGCAGAGCTCATCGACGTACTCACTGAGAAGTTGGGCTCGGATCGTCGGCAAGCCACGCTCGCCGTCGAGAATGTCGTTGACACCATTGTGCGCGCGGTTCACAAGGGCGACAGTGTCACGATTACCGGCTTCGGAGTTTTCGAGCAGCGGCGCCGTGCGGCCCGTGTTGCGCGTAATCCCCGCACCGGCGAGACCGTCAAGGTGAAGCCGACCTCTGTTCCTGCTTTCCGTCCTGGTGCTCAGTTCAAGGCGGTTGTTGCTGGCGCGCAGAAGCTCCCGTCTGAGGGACCTGCCGTCAAGCGCGGCTCGGTGGGCACCGCGGTGAAGAAGGCTGCCAAGAAGGCGCCGGCCAAGAAGGCCCCCGCCAAGAAGGCTCCGGTGAAGAAGGCCGCTCCGGCTAAGAAGGCCCCCGCCAAGAAGGCTCCGGTCAAGAAGGCCGCTCCGGCTAAGAAGGCTCCGGTCAAGAAGGCCGCTCCGGCCAAGAAGGCTCCGGTCAAGAAGGCCGTTCCGGCCAAGAAGGTTGTGGCTAAGAAGGCTCCGGTCAAGAAGGCCGCTCCGGCCAAGAAGGTTGTGGCCAAGAAGGTTGTGGCCAAGAAGGCTCCGGCCAAGAAGGCTCCCGCTAAGAAGGGTCGCCGCTAAATTTCGAAGAAAATACGCCGCGGGCCAAATCAACTGGCCCGCGGCGTATTTCTTTGTCAGGACCTGCTTGTCAGGACCTGCTTGTGAGGACCCTGCTTGTGAGGACCTAGCGCGCCACGATAGGCAGCGCGCTGGCGATGTAGTCCAGCGCTACCAGTCGCCCCTGCCATAGCGACAGCACCGAAGTGCTGCCCTTGCGGTTCCCTGATGCAGGGTTGGTCAACCCATCACGGCCACACCACCACTCGCGCAGCGGGGGAATCACCTTTCCTTGGGTGCAGATGACCGGCGTGGCGCTCTGTGCCGCGATTTCGAGTACGCGAAGGTATGCGGCTTGCGGGTCGGTTGCATAGGACTCTTCGGTGAGGCTCGGTTCAATCGCGATCGGCACACCGAGTTCCTGCGCGAGTGGCTCAACCGTCTGAATGCAGCGAACCCGGTCTGCGCAGTAGATGTCCGTGGGTCCAAAAGCCATGAGCTGCCCGACCAGAGACTCGGCCTGCACCCGACCGTGCTTGTCCAACGGCCGCTTCCGGTCGTCGCCTTTGTAGCGTGATTTGATCCCCGCTGTGCAGTGCCGAACGATCAGGACGGTTTGTGTTTCGGTCGGATGGTCGGCGAACCGCTGGAGAACGGTGCGGTCGTGTTGGTATGTCAGTCTTTCCACAGCTTCGTCGAACGGCAGCCACGCCAGCTGATCCACTTCGTCACTGGGGACGAAATCACCGCCGAGGCCGCGTGCCACTCGATAGTGGACGACTTTGGTGCCCTGTGGAATGGGGTAGCTGACCTCGATCAGATTCCGGCCCAGCTGTGAGTGCTGCCCGGTCTCCTCGAAGATTTCACGCACGGCCGCTGCCGATGCGTTCTCGCCGGGATCGATCTTGCCTTTTGGCAGCGACCAGTCGTCGTAGCGGGGTCGGTGGATAACCGCGACGAGCGGTTCACCCGTTTCGGCGCTCGGCCGCCACAGTGCCGCCCCCGCGGCGATCACCCGCTTCGCCCTCTTGGCCACCTCAACTCCTGCAAGTCAATTGGACGGAGGATTCGTTCAGCGCTGGCGCCGGCTCTGCATCAGCCACACCTGATGATCGCGGACCTGCTCACCGGCTTTCGGCTCGGCGGTCCAGCCCTCTGGCCCGAGCTCCCAGCACCGTGTTGACGGGTCCATTGCAGATTCGAAGACCTCATCCAGATAACCGGTCAGCCTCGGATCCTTCACTTGGGCCATAACTTCGACGCGCCGGTCGAGGTTCCGGTGCATCATGTCCGCGCTGCCGATGAGGAACTCGTTGATCGCGTTGAAGTGAAAGACCCGTGAATGTTCCAGGAATCGGCCGAGAATTGATCGGACGACGATGTTCTCGGAGAAGCCCTCGACGCCCGGCTTCAGCGCACAGATACCGCGAACGATGACTTCGACGCGAACGCCGGCCTGCGATGCCCGATAAAGGGCGTCGATGACTTGTTCGTCGACAAGTGCGTTGGCCTTCAATCGGATCCGCCCGTTACCGCTATCGCGGTGAGCGGCTATCTCACGTTCGATGCGCTCAACGATCCCCCTGCGGACGCCGTTGGGAGCCACGAGAAGATTGCGGTAGCCCACCTTTCGCGAGTAGCCCGTGAGCGAGTTGAACAGATCGGTGAGGTCCGCCCCGATGTCAGGCGCCGCCGTCAGCAGGCCGACATCTTCATAAAGCCGAGCGGTCTTCGGGTTGTAATTGCCGGTTCCGATATGGCAGTACCGACGGATCGTCGAGCCCTCGCGGCGGACCACCAGACAGGTCTTGCAATGTGTCTTGAGCCCGATGAGGCCGTAGACGACATGCACCCCAGCGTCTTCCAGGGCACGGGCCCACTTGATATTGGCCTGCTCGTCGAATCGGGCTTTCAATTCGACCAGGGCGACAACCTGTTTGCCGGCCTGTGCAGCGTCGATCAGGGCGTTGACGATCGGTGAATCGCCAGAGGTGCGGTAGAGCGTCTGTTTGATAGCCAGCACGTTGGGATCGGCGGCGGCCTGTTCGAGGAACCGCTGGACCGTCGTGGAGAACGAGTCGTAGGGGTGGTGAACAAGGACATCACCGTCGCGCAGGGTGGCGAAAATACTCTTGGGGGTTTCACGCTCACCGAACGCCGGCGGGGTAGCGGGCACGAACGGCGGATCCTTCAGAGCGGGACGGTCTACACCGTAGATCTGCCAAAGTGCCGACAGATCCAAGAGTCCGGGCACCTGCACCACATCGCCGGGATAGACGTCGAGTTCACGCAGCAGCAGTTGGAGCATGTGCTCGGTCATATCGTCGGCCACCTCGAGCCGAACGGGAGATCCGAAGCGGCGCCTCGCCAGCTCGCGCTCCAGTGCCTGCAGCAGATCTTCGTCGCGGTCTTCCTCGACCGCCATGTCCGCGTTGCGGGTTATCCGGAAGGCGTGGTGTTCGACGATCTCCATACCGGGGAACAGCACGTCCAGAAACGCTGCGATCAGTTCTTCCATCGGCAGGAATCGAAACGAGCGGCATTCTTCGTCGTTTGCTTTGAGCGCGACGAACCGATCGACGTTGTCGGGCACCTTGATACGGGCGAAATGCTCACCGTCGTCATCGGGTGACTTGACGGTGATCGCCAGATTCAGGCTGAGACCGCTGACGAATGGGAACGGGTGGGCCGGATCGACGGCCAACGGGGTCAGGACCGGAAAAACCTGTTCCTGAAAGTAGGTTGACAGCTCTTTGCGCTCGGCGGTCGTCAGATCGGCCCATGTGACGATGTGAATGCCTTCGTCGGCCAGCGCCGGTCGAACGGAATCCATGAAGACCCGCGCGTGCCGCTCAGAGATCTGCCGGGTCCGATCGCCGATGAGCCGCAACTGTTCGCGTGGGGAAAGGCCGTCAGACGAGCGCACCGACAGGCCCATCTCGTCGCGCCTCTTGAGCCCCGCCACGCGGACCATGTAGAACTCGTCAAGATTGGAAGCGAAGATCGCCAGGAATTTCGCTCGCTCGAGCAGCGGCAGCGAGGTATCCGCGGCCAATGCCAGCACCCGCGCGTTGAAATCCAGCCAACTCAATTCGCGGTTGAGGTACCGCTGCTCCGGAAGTTCGTCGTCGACCCTGGCAGCGGTGGCAGCTGGCGGAGGATCTGGCGTCTGAGTTCCTGAAGGCCAGTCATCCTCTGTCGATCGCTGCTGGGCGTCGGTCTCGGTCATGTCCGCGATCTTTCCTCATCTGGGCTCAGCGCGGCTAGCGACCAGGCGATATCACCTGCTGTTTCCGTGATGTTCAGATTGCGGCGTGGTGGATGTCACCGATCACCTGGGTGGTTTCCGGGCCCATACCCAGCCGTTGTGCGGCCATCAAGTCGTCTGGGGTGTCGATATCGCAGCGCAAGCCCGGCCAGGTGCCGGTCAGTTCCACGGCCCCGGAGTCGCGGTGACGGCGGGCGGAATCCAGTCCGAATCGGGGATCCGGTGGTGCGCCGAATGCAAATAGCGCCGACGTTCCCTGGGCATGCCGGTCTGCCACGAAGCTGCGTGGATGAGACCAAGCCCCGGACAGTGCGGCGGCGAGTTCCAGACTCCGAAGAGCCGGTAAATCCGCTTGTAGCACAAGAATATTCGGTGTGTTCTCAGCGACTGACTGCCAGGCCAATTGAATTGCATTGTTGAGTGGATCTGGGTGGTGCTCCGGCGTCGGATCGTTGAAGACTGCAGCTCCCAGTCCGTTGGCTACTGCTGCGGCCGTCGCATCGGGTGTGGCGACGGTGACTGAGGCGATGGCGGGAACGCCGCGGGCGGCGGCAATCGTGTCGGCCAGCATCGCCAGCATCACCCGTTCCCGCGTATCGGCCGAGAACAGCGATGCGAGTCTCGTCTTGGCTGCGGGGAGGTGCTTGACCGCGATGATCAGACCGACCTCGGGGCTGCTCATAGCTGCCATCCTGCCAGTGCTCTCGGGCCGTGGTCGGCAGGTGCCCTCGGGCCGCAATCGGCCAGTGTCGTCAACCGTCTAGGTTGGTCGAGTGACTGGCACAGTCGGAACTGCCGCGGTGATGGGCTCCGGAGCGTGGGGTACGGCGCTGGCGAAGGTGCTCGCCGACGCCGGAAGTGATGTACGACTGTGGGCCAGACGGCCTGAACTGGCCGACGAGATAAACACCGAGCACACCAATGGCCGCTATCTGCCCGGGGTGCCATTGCCGACCGCGATCCGCGCGACTACCAACGCGGTCGAGGCGCTGGACGGAATCACCACTGTGCTGTTGGCGGTGCCGTCTCAAACCCTCCGAACCAATCTGAACGAATGGCGCGGCCGCATTGCAGACGGGGCCAGCCTGGTCAGCCTCGCGAAGGGCATCGAACTCGGCACGCTGATGCGGATGAGTCAAGTCATCGTTGAGGTAACCGGTGTCGATCCCAGTCAGGTAGGGGCTATCTCCGGACCCAATCTGGCCGCGGAGATCGGTCATGAACAACCCGCAGCGACGGTGGTGGCCTGCGCCGACTCAGGCCGGGCGGTGACCATCCAGCGGGCATTGAACACCGGCTATTTTCGGCCGTACACCAACGCCGATGTCATCGGAACCGAGATCGGCGGAGCATGCAAGAACGTCATTGCGCTCGCGTGTGGAATGGCCGCCGGAACCGGGCTTGGCGAGAACACCGCGGCTGCGATCATCACCCGCGGCCTCGCCGAGATCATGCGACTCGGGCTTGCCCTCGGCGCCAAGCCGGCAACCCTGGCCGGCCTGGCCGGTGTAGGTGATCTGGTGGCCACCTGTACCTCACCTCGCTCGCGTAACCGCAGCTTTGGTGAGCGGCTGGGTAGGGGCCAGAGCATCGAACTGGCACTACAGGCAGCCGAAGGCCACGTCGCCGAAGGCGTTACGTCCTGCGAGTCGATACTCGCGTTGGCGTCCAGTTACGACGTTGAGATGCCGCTGACCGATGCCGTACACGGGGTTTGCCACCGCGGGCTGTCCGTCGATGAGGCGGTCTCGCTGTTACTGGGCCGCAGGACCAGACCAGAATGAACACATGACCGAGCATTACGGTAATTCCACCCGCGCTGTCAAAGCGGTTAGTTCAGAGGCGGTTCCGGGCCAACCCGTGGGCCACGCCCTGATATCGGCCTCGGCCTTCCACCTGTCTGCTGAGGAGGGAACTGAGCGCGACACCTACGGCCGAGGCTCGAACCCGACTTGGCGTGAGCTCGAAATGGCGCTTGGCCAACTTGAGGGTGCAACTGCCGCTTTGACATTCGGTTCTGGCATGGCCGCGATCACCGCTGCGCTTCGGGCGGTGGCGAAGCCCGGATCGGTTCTCGTGGTGCCAGCCGACGGCTACTATCAGACTCGCACCTATGCGATGGAAGTACTTGCGCCATTGGGCGTTACGGTGCGACAAGCGGGAGCTGCCGAGATTTGTCAGGCGGCTGAGGATGCCGATGTAGTGCTGGCTGAAACCCCGACCAATCCGGGTCTGGACGTTGTCGATCTCCATCGACTCGCAACGATCTGCCGGAGTCGTGGTGCGCGGTTGCTCGTCGACAACACTCTGGTCACTCCCTTTGGGCAGCAGCCGCTGGCGTTCGGGGCCGACCTGGTTGTAGCGAGCGCGACGAAGGTGCTCTCCGGGCACAGTGACCTCCTCGCGGGATATGTGGCCGGGACTGATCCCGAATTGATGGCCCGGCTGGAACGTGAACGCCTGTTGTCCGGAGCGATTCTCGGAGCGTTCGAGGCGTGGCTGGTGTTGCGCAGTATCGGCAGTGCGGGCCTGCGTTACGAACGCCAGTGCCAGAACGCGCTTGCACTGGCCATTGCGCTTCGTGGTCATCCGGCCGTGCGGAGTGTGCGCTATCCCGGGCTGACTGATGATCCGTCGTTCTCACTGGCGTCAACCCAGATGCGCCACGGCGGGGGCATGTTGTGCTTCGAACTGGCCGATGCGGAAGCCGTGCACGAACTGGTTCAGCGCAGTGAGCTGTTGGTGGCCGCGACAAGTTTCGGTGGCATTCATACGTCGGTAGATCGGCGGGCCCGCTGGGGCGATCCGGTGGCGGGCGGCTTTGCCCGGATATCCGCTGGTATCGAGGACACCGATGACTTAGTGGCCGATTTCCGGCAGGCTCTCGGCACCCAGTAGCCTCTCTAGGTTGTGACTTCTGGCCCCCGTTCACGGATCCGCGTCGCCGTCGTCTACGGCGGACGTAGCTCTGAGCACGCCATCTCCTGTGTATCGGCAGGCAGCATCCTGCGGAATCTGGATCCCGAGCGATATGAGATCGTCGCGGTCGGGATCACACCTGAGGGGTCATGGGTGTTGACCGACGGTCGGCCCGAGACTCTCGCCATCGCTGACCGGCACCTACCCGAAGTGAACGGCGAGTCCGGCACCGCGCTGGCACTGGCGGCTGACCCGCTCCGGCGCGGTCAACTGCTTTCCTTGGGAAGTAGTCCCGGAGAAGTCCTGGCCTCGGTGGACGTCGTCTTCCCGATCTTGCATGGCCCCTACGGTGAGGACGGCACCATCCAGGGAATGCTCGAATTGGCGGGTGTGCCGTATGTCGGCGCGGGTGTTCTCGCCAGCGCGGCAGGCATGGATAAAGAGTTCGCCAAGAAACTGTTCGCCGCCGACGGGCTGCCTATCGGCGACTACATCGTGCTGCGGCGCAATCAGCAGCTGCCCACGACGGAAGACATTGAGCGGCTGGGCTTTCCGATGTTCGTCAAACCGGCGCGCGCTGGGTCGTCGATCGGGGTCAGTCGAGTTGTCAGTGCTGATGAACTTCCGGCCGCGATCGCGGCCGCACGCCAACACGATCCGAAGGTCATCATTGAGGCCGCCATCTCCGGTCGAGAACTGGAATGCGGCGTTCTTGAATTCCCCGATGGGTCAATAGAAGCCAGCACGATCGGAGAGATCAGGATCGCCGGCGTGCGTGGTCGCGAAGACGGCTTCTATGATTTCGCCACCAAGTATCTCGATGATGGCGCAGAGCTCGATGTGCCTGCCAAGCTCGACGACGATGTGGCAGATGAATTGCGGTCCATGGCAATTCGGACTTTCAATGCGCTTGATTGCCAGGGTTTTGCCAGGGTGGACTTCTTCCTCACTGAGGACGGACCGGTGGTCAATGAGATCAACACCATCCCGGGCTTCACCACGATTTCGATGTATCCCCAGATGTGGGCGGCCAGTGGGGTCGACTATCCGACTTTGGTCAGCACCCTGGTCGAAACCGCACTGGCGCGGGGGACGGGTCTTCGGTAATATCGCACATATGTTCGGTAGTGTGACCCGATCCCGCACCCGCACCCAATGCCGCATCGGCCGCATCACCAGCGAACGCCGAGCCAACCAACACCACCGCGACGAACAACGCCGAAAACACCAGCAATGCTGGACCACCATCCACAACGCCACACCCGCCGAAAACGACGAACCCCCGCCGTTCTAAGCGGTCAGCTCGGCGGACCCGGCTTTATTGGCTGCGCCGGCATTACTTTTGCGATCACATCGGACAAGTTCTGGATGGGCGTTGGACCGGAGTCCTGTGGCAGCGTCAGCATTACGTAAGCCGGACGATCCACGCTGATCCAGGTACTGCTGTCGCTGTGCGGATCTACGAGCTGGAACCACTGCACGTTGTTGACGACCTGGATCGGCGAGCCCACCACGAATTCTGCGGGCCGATCCATCCCGCACCGCATGATGACGGGTTCGCCACCCGCGGGGTTTCGCCAGGCCGCAGCGCCGACCGGGGCGGGCTGGACCACCGAGGCGCGTTCGAAGTCACCCATTCGCCCGGGCAGGGCGGCGGACAGCGCTTGGCAGGACGGTGAGTCGGCAAGCGGTGCGGGCGCCGACGCAATGGCGACCGGCTGGGCAGGAGACTGCTGTGAAGTCGCGGTTTTTGCGATCACCAGGATGCTGCCGACTGCCACTAGGCCCAACAGCGCCGCGGAAAGCAGAACAGCGCGCGACGGGCCGTCCGACTCAGCCGACACTTGCGATCGGGCAGGTCAAGGTCCGGGTGATTCCCGTGACATGCTGCACGCTCGGAATGATGGTGGCCGTCAGCTCTTCGGCACTGTTTGAGCCGACCCGCACCACCACGTCGTAGGGGCCGGTGACGTATTCCGACGACAACACGCCCGGCAGTGTGGCCACCTCTTTGGCCACGATCTCGGCGCGACCCACTTCGGTCTGGATCAGCATGAAGGCCTCGATCACCCCTGCGTTCCTCCTAGACTCGGCAGGAACCAAACGTACCGCAGATGGGAGCCGGGAGCTCATGGACGGAGACTCCCACGACGTCGAGCTCACGCTGCGCGAGCTCGGCGAGTTTCCGATGATCGAGCGGCTGGTCGAGGGTCGTCGTCAGCCTGCGGGCGTGATAGTCGGTCCAGGGGATGACGCCGCGGTGGTCACTGCCGCTGACGGGCGCGTGGCGGTCAGCACCGACATGCTGGTTGAGGGTCGTCATTTCCGTCTCGACTGGTCTGCACCGCACGACGTCGGCCGCAAAGCGATTGCCCAGAATGCCGCTGATGTGGAGGCGATGGGCGCACGAGTCACCTCATTCGTTGTCGGTTTCGGAGCTCCCTCAGATACGCCGGTGTCGTGGGCAGTAGAACTTGCCGACGGGATGTGGCAGGAGTCGGCGGCGCTGGGTGCGGGGATCGTCGGCGGAGACCTGGTCAGCAGTCCGCACTGGGTGGTGTCAGTCACTGCGTTGGGGGATCTTGGTGGGCGAGCGCCGGTATTGCGCAGCGGCGCACGGGCCGGAGCCAAGGTCGCGGTGGCCGGTGAGCTGGGGCGCTCCGCGGCGGGCTTCACGTTGTGGAACGATGGAATACCCGGATTCGACGAGTTGAAGCGCCGGCACCTGGTGCCGGAGCCGCCCTATGGGCAGGGTGTTCTCGCCGCTGAGGCTGGTGCAGTGGCGATGACGGACATCTCTGATGGTCTGCTCGCGGATCTGGGTCACATCGCGGCCGCATCTGGTGTTGCGATGGACATTTCCGGGCATGCGTTACGGCCGGATGTCGACGTGCTGATTTCTGCGGCGGCAAGCACCGGGGCGGACCCGTGGTCGTTTGTGCTTGCCGGCGGCGAAGATCATGCCCTGGCGGCGTGCTTCCCAGGTGTGGTGCCAGCCGGGTGGCGGGTGATTGGGCAGGTGGTCGAAGGTCCCCCCGAGGTGCTTCTCGACGGCCGGAAATGGTCCGGCCCGTCAGGTTGGCAGTCCTTCGACTAGGTTGTCGTCCGTGACGGGACGCCCGCTGACCGAACTGGTCGACGATGGTTGGGCACATGCCCTGGAACCGGTCAGTGACCAGATCGCCGAGATGGGCCAGTTCTTGCGTGCCGAAATCGCGGCGGGGCGTCGTTACCTTCCAGCAGGTCCGAATATATTGCGCGCCTTCACGTTCCCGTTCGAAGCGGTACGCGTTCTGATCGTCGGCCAAGATCCGTATCCGACGCCCGGCCATGCCGTTGGGCTGAGTTTCTCGGTAGCGCCTGAGGTCTCGCCGTTACCGCGAAGTCTGGGGAATATCTTCAAGGAGTACTGCGCGGACCTTGGCCACCCCGACCCCGGCACCGGCGACCTGACACCGTGGGCCGAGCAGGGCGTGATGCTACTCAACAGGGTGCTCACTGTCCGGCCGGGCAACCCGGCGTCGCACCGTGGGAAAGGCTGGGAGGCGGTCACTGAGTGCGCCATCCGGGCACTGATAGCCCGGGACAAACCGATGGTGGCGATCCTGTGGGGTCGTGACGCATCGACGCTCAAGCCAATGTTGGCGGGAGGGCCGGCGGGAAGCCAGTGTGCGGTGATCGAGTCGCCGCATCCGTCGCCGTTATCGGCTTCGCGAGGGTTCTTCGGATCACGGCCGTTCAGCAGAGCCAACGAACTGCTGACGCAGTTGGGCGCTGAACCGATCGACTGGCGGTTGAACTAGCGCGGCCTCAGCCGCGCGAGACCTTGCCTGCCTTGAGGCAGGAGGTGCAGACGTTGACGCGCTGCTTGTTGCCGCCTGGGCGGGACACCGCACGCACCGTCTGGATGTTCGGATTCCAGCGACGGTTGGTCCGGCGATGGGAGTGCGACACCGACTTACCGAAGCCGGGACCCTTCCCGCAGACATCGCAGACGGCAGCCATCTCTAAACTCCTCGAATAGATTTCAGGGGGCCAACGACCGTGCTCCGGGTGACCCGACAACCTCACCAGGATAGCCCTGGGGCGATCCGAACACCAAAATGGCCCGCTAGAGCGTCGGTTCGAGGCTCTGAACTGCTGCAATCGGATCGTCGGACCGACTGGTTAGGCTGGGTCGGGGGTCCTGAGGGAGGTGTCCCTGAGGAGGTGTGGATGTCCAACCGGCGGTTGGATGCGTCGGCGTTGCGGGACTGGGCTCACACCGCTGTCGGCGAATTGATTGCCCATACCGACGAGATCAATCGGCTCAACGTGTTCCCAGTGGCGGACTCGGATACCGGCACCAACATGTTGTTCACCATGCGCTCAGCGTTAGCTCAGGCAACGTCGGTGGTCACCTCGGGGGCCGCCAAGCCCGGAGACGTGAGCCAGACGGCGTTGGCGTTGTCTGATGGCGCGTTGCACGGTGCCCGCGGCAATTCCGGTGTCATCCTCTCGCAGATCCTGCGCGGACTGGCTGATGTGACGGCAATCGCTGCGGCTGACAATGACGGCGCACTGGCCGAAATCGATGCCGTTCTGCTCGCTGCTGCATTGGGCCGCGCGGTCCGGTTGGTGGTGTCCTCCATGGGCGGCGACGCCGTTCCGGGCACCATCTTGTCTGTGCTGCAAGCTGCTGCTGAGGCAGTCAAGGAGCGAGCGGTAAGCGGTGCAGGCCTGGCCGAAGCCGTTAGCGCCGGCGGGGCGGCCGCCGCGAAGGCGCTGGACAAGACACCAGAACAACTCGAGGTGCTCGCGGAGTCGGGTGTGGTCGATGCCGGCGGCCGGGGCCTACTGGTGCTGATCGACGCCCTGGCCGCCACAGTTGGCGGCCAAACTCCGCCACGCGCCAGATACGAGCCCGCGCAACCCCTCAACCACCTGATCGCGCCGGAGCCGTCGGCGTCGCAGTTCGAAGTGATGTACCTGCTTGCGGAGTGCGACCCAACCGCGCTGGATCGTTTACGGGGGCAACTGGAACGTCTGGGCGAATCCGTGGCGATCGCCTCGTCGGCCACGCAGTACTCGGTGCACGTGCACACCGATGACGCCGGTGCGGCCATCGAGGCCGGCCTGGCCGCTGGTGTGATCAGTCGGATCCAGATCTCGGTACTCACCGTCGGCCCGAACAGTTGGAGTCACGAGCGGGCAGTGCTCGCGGTCGTGGACGGCGACGGTGCCGCGGAACTGTTCCGTCAGGAGGGTGCGAGTGTTCTTGTACCCGAGCCTGATTCGTACGGAGCGGGCACCGGCATAAGTGCTCCGCAGTTGTTGCGGGCGTTAGTCGACACCGGCGCCGCGCAGGTGATGGTGTTGCCGAATGGCTACGTGGCAGCCGAGGAACTGGTCGCCGGCTGTACGGCAGGGATTGGTTGGGGGATTGACGTGGTGGCATTGCCGTCTGGCTCCATGGTGCAAGGTCTGGCTGCGCTCGCCGTTCACGATTCGGGCCGGCCGGCGGTTGACGACGCCTACACGATGGCCAGGGCAGCGGCCGGGGCCCGACACGGATCCGTTCGGGTGGCGGTGGAGAAAGCACTGACCTGGGCGGGCACCTGCGAACCTGGCGACGGCCTCGGTATCGCCGGCGACGAGGTTCTGGTGGTCGAACGAGATATCGCCGCCGCCGCGGCGGCTTTGATCGACCTTCTCCTGACCGCGGGCGGTGAGTTGGTGACGGTGCTTATCGGTGCAGGAGTCGATACTCAAGTGGGCGAGGGGCTCGCCGAGCATGTGCGCCGCACGCATCTGGGCATAGAGTTCGCGAGCTACCACACCGGCCACCGCGGCGACGCCCTGTTGATCGGAGTGGAGTAGCGATGGTCAACCTCGGCGATCGACTCGACGCCATCGTGGGCGGTAAGGCCGCAAGCACCCTTGAAGACACCTTCGGCATCCGCACGGTCAACGACTTGTTGCGGCACTACCCGCGTAAGTACAGCAGCGGTATGTCCATTCTGGGCGAGGACGACAAGCCGCCTGAGGAAGGCGAACACGTCACCTTCGTCGGTGAGATAGCAGAAGCGGTGGTGCGCCGGGCTAATCGGAACCCCAAGATGCAATACCTAGTGGTGACTCTGAAGCCGCATGGTCGGCAGCGATCCAAAATCACGGCGACCTTCTTCAACGCGAAGTACTTGAAAAACGACTTGGTGGAGGGCACCAAGTTGATGCTGTCCGGCGAGGTCGGCTTCTTCCGTAGCGCAATGCAACTCACGCATCCGGCATTCCTGGTACTGGAATCGCCTACCGGCCGGAACATCGGCTCCAAGTCGCTGAAAACAATCGCCGAGTCGTCACGCTCGGCGGGCGGCGAGCTATCGCTGTCGGTATTCGAACGGGACTTCTACCCGATCTACCCGGCGTCCGCGAAATTGCAGAGCTGGGATATCTACGCGTGCGTCCGTCAGGTGCTCGATGTGCTCGATCCGATTGTCGATCCAATACCGGAAAAGATTCTGCGGCAACGAAATCTGGTCTCCGAGGACACGGCGCTGCGGACGATCCACCTGGCTGACAACACGATCGAACGAGAACGCGCGCGTGAGCGGCTGACATTCGATGAAGCGGTCGGTTTGCAATGGGCGCTGGTGCAGCGCCGCCATGGCGATCTTTCGGATGCTGGGCCGCCGGCGCCGCGCCGCACTGACGGCCTGATGGACACCATGATGTCGAGGCTGCCCTTCGAGCTCACCGGAGGCCAGCGTGAGGTGCTCGACGTCGTGTCCGGGGAACTTGCGTCTACGAGACCGATGAACCGTCTTCTGCAGGGCGAAGTCGGCTCCGGCAAGACGATCGTCTCGGTACTGGCGATGCTGCAGATGATCGACGCCGGCTACCAGTGCGCCTTACTGGCGCCGACCGAAGTCCTTGCTGCCCAACATGCCCAGTCCATCGCCGCCGTTCTCGGGCCGCTGGGCATGGCCGGTCAGCTCGGCGGCGAAGATGGCGCAACCCGAATTGCGCTGTTGACCGGTTCGATGTCCGCTGCTCAGAAACGCAAGGTTCGCGATGAAGTCGCAACGGGTGAAGCCGGCATCGTGATCGGCACTCATGCCTTGTTGCAAGATGCCGTCGAGTTTCAGCAGCTGGGTTTCGTCGTCGTTGACGAGCAGCACCGGTTCGGCGTTGAGCAACGAGATCGGCTGCGCGCTAAGGCATCCGGTGGGATCAACCCGCATCTACTGGTGATGACGGCGACACCGATACCACGCACCGTCGCGCTGACGGTGTTCGGTGACCTGGAAACCTCTACGCTGCGCGAACTTCCACGCGGCCGTCAACCCATCACCACCAACCCCATATTCGTCAAGGAGAAGCCGCAATGGTTGACCCGGGCGTGGGAACGCATCGCGGAAGAGGTGGCGACCGGCCGCCAGGCTTATGTCGTGGCAGCGCGTATCGACAAAGCGGAGAAGGGCGCAAGCGATGACGGCGGCCCGCCGGCAACACCTGTCGGAGATCTCTACGACGAACTGCGTCAGGGGGCGTTGGCAGGGCTGCGGCTCGGACTCATGCACGGCCGCCTGCCAGCCGACGAGAAGGACGCCGTCATGTCGGCCTTTCGTGCCGGTCAGGTTGATGTCCTGGTGTCCACCACCGTGATTGAGGTCGGTGTGGACGTACCGAACGCGACCGTCATGATGGTGGTGGACGCAGACCGATTCGGCATCAGTCAGCTACACCAGTTGCGTGGCCGAATCGGCCGCGGCGAGCACCCGAGCCTCTGTCTGCTGACAACCAAGCTTCCCAGCACTTCTAAAGTGGGCGACCGCCTCAAGGCCGTGGCGGGCACACTCGACGGGTTCGTGCTCGCCGATCTCGATCTTGCCGAGCGGCGCGAAGGAGATGTACTGGGCCACAACCAGTCAGGACGACCGATCACGCTGCGCTTTCTGTCGCTCGCGGAGCACCTCGACGTCATCGTCGCCGCACGGGAACTCTGTGCCGCGATGTACGAGAAGAATCCCGGCGACCGTGGGATGGCGATTCTGGCCGGCGAGTTCACTGCGACCGATCGCGTCCAATACCTGGACAAGTCGTGAAACGCAGCCGGTTGCTCTGGCTGTTGGCCATCGCCGTGCTGGCTGTCATCGTCGCGGTGCAGGTCGCCTCGAGGTCCAGCGAATCCGCTCTCACAGCGCGGGCCGATGTGCCCACGGTGCAGCCGGGCACAGACGTTCTGGAGGGTGTTGCCGTTGTGCCGCAGCGTGTACACGGATTCGACTACCGGCGAGCGGCTTTCGGTGACGCGTGGGATGACGACAATGATGCGCCGGGCGGACACAACCGTTGCGACACCCGCAATGACATCCTGAACCGCGATCTGGTCGACAAGACCTACGTGTCGATCAAACGCTGCGCGGACGCGGTGGCCAGCGGCACGCTTCACGATCCATACACCAACGCCACCATCGCGTTCGTCCGTGGGAATCAAGTAGGGGCGTCGGTCCAAATCGACCACCTCATCCCGCTGGCCTACGCGTGGGACATGGGGGCGCGTAATTGGACCGACGCGATGCGGAGCCGCTTCGCCAACGACCCGGCCAACTTGCTTGCGGTGTCGGGGCAGGCAAATCAAGACAAAGGCGACCAAGGGCCCGGCGCCTGGATGCCGCCGAACATCGCGTTCTGGTGCCAGTACGCGATGCAGTTCATCGCCGTG
The DNA here is from genome assembly GCA_965279745.1 of Mycobacterium sp. GTDB lineage: Bacteria > Actinomycetota > Actinomycetes > Mycobacteriales > Mycobacteriaceae > Mycobacterium. The sequence goes on along the minus strand of OZ257262.1, from coordinate 1,831,457 downwards.
GCGCGCGGTTACGGGATACCCGTCGACGAGGGTTCTGCGCAGGAACTGCGGCAGGCGGCGGCTAGCTGCCCAGTTGGTTGAGCGTTTCCATCTCTTCGGGGCTCAGTTCGAAATCGAATACGTCGATGTTCTCGGCGATCCGTGCCGGATCCGACGATCTGGGGATGACGACATTGCCCAACTGCAGGTTCCAGCGGATCAAGACTTGGGCAGGCGACTTGCCGTGTGCGGCAGCCACCGTCGCGATCGTTGGATTGTCGAGCAGTTTGCCCTCCCCAAGGGGGCTGTAAGCCTGGGTCACGATGGACTTTTCGGCATGCACTTCACGCAATTCCGTTTGATTTAGCGTTGGGTGCAATTCGATCTGATTGACGGTGGGGACGACGAAGGTCAGGTCGATGAGATCCGCGAGATGCTCGGCCGTGAAATTGCTGACGCCGATCGATTTGGTGTCGCCGACATCCTTGGCCTTCATCAGCCCGCCCCAGGCGTCGATGTATTTGCCGTTCTGCTCTACCGGCCAGTTGATGAGGTAGAGGTCGACGTAGTCCACGCCAAGCCGCTGCAGGCTGGCCTTGAGAGCATCCTGTGATGCTTGGAAACCTTGGTCGTCGGTGGCGAGCTTGGTCGTGATGAACAGTTCGTCGCGCGGAATGCCTGATGCGGCGATTGCCCGGCCGACGGCTTCCTCGTTGCCGTCGATCGCGGCCGTGTCGATCAACCGGTAGCCGGCTTCCAGCGCACTCGCAACTGCTTGTTCAGCGGCATCCGCGGGTAGGCCGGCGACGCCGATACCGAGCGCGGGCATGGTCCGATCGTCGTTGAGAGTCACGGTCGGAATCGGAGCCGTCGGCGTCATGTCACCTGCCTGTGAGGTTTGCTTGCGGATGACGATAGTACCCAGCCTTTCGTCCTCGGTACGCTGCGGCGGTGTCGGCTTACCAGGACCGCGCCATCCTCGAGGCGACCCGAATCCTGCTGAAGGTCATTCCACGACTGTCGGACCGGGCGATGCGTTTCCTCGTCGGTGGTCGGTCGCTCACTATCGAGGGCAACACGCTCGATCCGATGCTGAATCTGCTTCGAAACGGTCAGCGGGCCACTGGCGTCTCCGGTTTGGCCATCGGCGATCTGACCAGAACCCGTTCCTACACCGGCGCTATCGCAACCATGATCGGTGGCGCCGATATCGGCGCCGAGGCCGGCGTCGGGGTCGAGGATCTGACTGTTCCCGGGCCCGCGGGGCCAATCCGTGCCCGGCACTACACCCCAGCGGAGAACCCGGCGGCGAGTGCGCCGCTGCTGGTCTTCTTCCACGGCGGCGGCTTCGTGATCGCCGATCTCGACGCGTACGAGGCGGTTTGCCGGTTGATCTGCCGGGACGCCGGAGTCCACGTGTTGTCCGTCGACTATCGGTTGGCCCCTGAACACAAGGCTCCGGCGGCGCTGGACGACGCCTACGCGGCCTATCTGTGGGCAGTCGGCCACGCTCGCGAGTTGGGCGCCGACCCACACCGAGTCGCCGTTGGTGGTGACAGCGCCGGCGGCAATCTGTCGGCGGGTGTCTGCCTGAGGGCACGGAACGAAGGTGTGCCGGCACCGGCATTGCAGCTGCTCATCTATCCGATGGTTGACGCGACTGCGCAAACCCGTTCGCAAGCACTATTCGGTGATGGGTACTTCCTGACCGAGCACGATATCGCCTGGTTCCATGACCATTACTTGACTGATTCGGGAGTTGAACCAACCGATGTGCGGGTTTCCCCGCTGCTTGCCGGTGATCTGTCCGGACTGCCGCCGGCATTGGTGGTGACTGCGGGGTTCGACCCGCTGCGCGACCAGGGCGATCGCTATGCCGCGAAGTTGCAAGCCGCGGGTGTCGCCGTCGACCATCGCAGGCTGGGCTCGATGGCTCATCTGTTCATCAACTACGCGCCCCTCGGTGGTGGTCCCGCGCGGGCCATGGCCGAAGTCAATTCCGCGCTGCGGGCGCACTTGGCGCACGGCTGAACCGGACCCGCCACGTGCGCCGGTACTCTAGAGGCGCTAATACCGAGTCTCCGACGCAACGAGGATCAGTCGACCTGTGGCTATAAACAAGAAAAGCACGCCCCGCTACGACCTCAAGGCGCAGGACCGCAGGCGCAACCTGTTCGTTCAGCTCGGGCTGACGGCGATTGTCGTGCTCTTTGCGGTCGGCCTGGTGCTCTACATCGTGATGGGGCACTCCAACAAGGCTGCGTCGGACGCTCCCCAAGCTGTCCGGATCACCTCCGGCGCGCTGATCAAGAAGGACGGCAGCGACGAGCCGAAAGCCGTGCTGTCGCTGTACGAAGACTTCCAGTGCCCACACTGCCGCGAGTTCGAGAAGACCTTTGGTCCGACGATCGCCAAGCTGGTTGAAACTGGCGCGGTGGCGACCGACTACTACATGGTCGCGATCCTGAACTCGGCGTCCACCAACAACTATTCGACTCGCGCCTCGAACGCCGCCTATTGCGTCGGGGACGAGTCGAAGGATGCCTTCGTCCGTTTCCACTCCGCCCTGTTCGCGCAACAGCCGGAGGAGGGCTCGGGTCTTGCGCCGGATAACAATTCGTTGATCGAGACCGCACGCCAGGCTGGTGCGGTAGGCGGTGTTCCCGGATGCATTAACAGCGGCAAGAACAACAAAATGATCGATGGTCTGGCGGCAGCGTCGAAGATCACTGCGACGCCGACGATCCGACTCAACGGGCAGGACATCAGCCCGGCCACGCCCGACGAATTGCTGGCCAAGGTCAAGGCGATCGTCGGCAACCTGCCGGGCCTGCAACCGACTCCGCCGCCGCCGCCCCCGGCTCCTGCGCCACCGGCACCGGCAGCGCCCGCACCAACACCGTGACCGCAACCGACGGCGGGTCGGTGCGTACGCCTAGCGCCGTGTGGGTCCTGATCGCCGGTGTGCTCGGCCTGGCGGCATCGGCGACCTTGACGATCGAGAAGATCAGCATGCTCAAGGATCCGTCGTATCGGCCGAGTTGCAGCATCAACCCGGTGCTGTCCTGCGGGTCGGTGATGATCACGCCACAGGCGTCGGCCTTTGGCTTCCCCAACCCGTTGATCGGCATCGCGGCGTTCAGCGTCGTTGTCGTGACCGGCGTGCTGGCGGTGACCAAGGTCGAGTTGCCGCGATGGTTTTGGGTAGGTCTGCTGAGCGGCGCCGCACTGGGAGTGGTGTTCGTGCACTGGTTGATCTTCCAGTCGCTGTACCAGATCGGTGCGCTCTGCCCGTATTGCATGGTGGTGTGGTCGGTGACGATTCCACTGTTCGTTGTGGTCTTGTCGATCGTCTTTCAACCGCAGTCCGGAGGTGCGCTGGTACGCGGCGTTTACACCTGGCGATGGTCGATCGTCGCGTTGTGGTTCACCGCTGTCGTGTTGCTGATCCTGGTCCGATTCTGGAATTACTGGTCGACCCTCATTTAAGGCATTTAGGGTTCGCGTGTGATCTCTAAGGTTTTGGTCGCCAATCGCGGTGAGATTGCCGTTCGAGCTTTTCGCGCCGCCTATGAGATGGGCATCGGCACTGTCGCGATTTACCCCTATGAGGACCGCAATTCGTTGCACCGGCTCAAGGCCGACGAGTCCTATCAGATAGGTGACATCGGTCATCCGGTGCGCGCTTATCTTTCGGTCGTTGAGATCGTCGCCACTGCGCTGGCGTGCGGCGCCGACGCGATCTACCCGGGATACGGATTTCTGTCCGAGAATCCCGAGTTGGCGGCGGCCTGTGCCGCCGCAGGCATCACGTTCATCGGACCCGATGCCGACGTTCTGGAGCTGACCGGCAATAAGTCGCGCGCGATCGCTGCCGCGCGGGAAGCCGGACTGCCGGTGCTGACCTCATCGGAGCCGTCCTCGTCGGTGCCATGGCTGGTGGCGGCGGCGGAGAAGATGGAATTCCCGCTGTTCGTCAAGGCTGTCGCCGGTGGTGGTGGGCGCGGCATGCGCCGGGTTGCCGACCCGGCTGACCTACGCGAGGCGATCGAAGCCGCGAGCCGGGAAGCCGAGTCCGCCTTCGGCGATCCGACGGTGTTCCTCGAACAAGCAGTGATCAACCCGCGCCACATCGAAGTGCAGATCCTGGCCGACACCCACGGCAACGTCATCCATCTGTACGAGCGGGACTGCAGCGTGCAGCGCCGGCACCAGAAGGTGATCGAGCTGGCTCCGGCACCGAATCTGGATCCCGCTCTGCGGGAACGGATTTGCTCTGACGCGGTGGCCTTTGCTCGCCGGATCGGATACAGCTGCGCGGGAACAGTTGAATTCCTGTTGGACGAACGCGGTCATCATGTCTTCATCGAGATGAATCCGCGAATTCAGGTGGAGCACACGGTCACCGAAGAGATCACCGACGTTGACCTGGTTGCCGCGCAGTTGCGGATTGCCGCGGGGGAGACCCTGACGGGACTGGGGTTGACGCAGGATGCGATAAAGCCCCACGGTGCTGCACTGCAGTGCCGCATCACCACCGAAGACCCCGCAAATGGATTCCGCCCGGACACCGGCCGGATCGGCACCTATCGATCACCGGGCGGAGCCGGTATCCGGTTGGACGGCGGAACGCATCTGGGCGCCGAGATCGGCGCGCATTTCGACTCGATGCTGGTGAAGCTCACTTGCCGGGGTCGCGACTTTCCCACTGCGGTGGCCCGTGCGCGCCGCGCGGTCGCGGAATTCCGCATCCGGGGTGTAGCCACGAATATCCCTTTCCTGCAGGCGGTTCTCGACGACCCGGACTTCCAGGCTGGCCGGGTCACCACATCGTTCATCGATGAGCGACCGCAGTTGCTCACTGCTCGGTCATCGGCGGACCGCGGTACCAAGATCCTCAACTATCTGGCTGACGTCACCGTCAACCAGCCCCACGGGCCGCGTCCGTCGAAGGTGTATCCCCGGGACAAGCTGCCCGGGATAGACCTCATGGCGCCTCCGCCGCCGGGGTCCAAGCAGCGACTCGATGCGCTGGGACCGGAGAGCTTCGCCAGAATGCTGCGCGAATCCCCGGGCGTGGGTGTCACTGATACGACGTTCCGCGATGCGCACCAGTCGCTACTGGCTACCAGGGTCCGCTCGACTGGATTGCTCGAGATCGCCCCTTATATCGCTCGGCTGATGCCGCAACTGCTGTCTATCGAGTGCTGGGGTGGCGCGACTTACGATGTGGCACTGCGCTTTCTGAAGGAAGACCCGTGGGAGCGGCTGGCCGCGCTACGGGAGGTGCTGCCCAACATCTGCCTGCAGATGTTGCTGCGCGGGCGCAACACGGTCGGTTACACGCCCTATCCGGAGTCGGTCACCTCGGCCTTCGTGAAAGAAGCCACGGCAACCGGTATCGACATCTTCCGCATCTTCGATGCGCTCAATCACGTTGACTCGATGCGGCCGGCCATTGACGCGGTACGTGAAACCGGTTCGGCGATAGCCGAAGTCGCGATGTGCTACACCGGTGACCTGTCCGATCCGGCCGAGAATATCTATACCCTCGACTACTACCTCAAGCTTGCCGAGCAGATCGTCGACGCCGGGGCGCACGTTCTTGCGATCAAGGACATGGCTGGATTGCTGAGAGTGCCGGCAGCCCAACGATTGGTCGGCGCACTGCGTAGCCGCTTCGATTTGCCGGTGCACGTGCACACCCACGACACTCCCGGCGGACAACTTGCCACCTATGTGGCGGCCTGGCATTCCGGAGCAGACGCGGTTGACGGCGCCGCCGCGCCGCTCGCGGGCACGACCAGTCAGCCGGCGTTGAGCTCGATAGTCGCTGCGGCCGCCCATACCGAATACGACACCGGCTTGTCGTTGGCCGCAGTGTGCGACCTTGAGCCGTACTGGGAGGCGCTACGAAAGGTGTACGCGCCCTTTGAATCCGGATTGCCCGCTCCGACAGGCCGGGTGTACAGCCATGAGATTCCGGGTGGGCAGTTGTCGAATCTGCGTCAGCAGGCCATCGCGTTGGGGCTGGGCGACCGATTTGAGGACATCGAAATGATCTACGCGGGCGCTGACCGGATCTTGGGTCGGTTGGTGAAAGTCACTCCGTCGTCGAAAGTGGTCGGGGATTTGGCGTTGGCACTCGTTGGCGCCGGTGTCAGCGCGGACGAATTCGCCTCGGATCCAGCGCGTTTCGACATTCCCGAATCGGTGATCGGGTTCCTGCGCGGGGAGTTGGGCGATCCCCCAGGGGGGTGGCCCGAGCAGTTACGGACGAAGGCGCTGGCCGGCCGCGCGGCGGCCAAGCCAGACGTGGAGCTCTCGGCAGCGGACGAGGCTGAATTGGAGCGCGCCGGTTCAGAGCGGCAGGCCACCCTGAACCGATTGCTGTTCCCCGGTCCGGCAAAGGAATTCGAGGCGCACCGGGAGCAGTTCGGCGACACCTCCCGGCTGACGGCCAACCAGTTCTTCTACGGCCTGCGGCACGGTGAGGAACATCGTGTACAGCTGGAGCGCGGTGTTGAACTGTTGATTGGGCTCGAGGCGATCTCGGAGCCCGACGAGCGGGGGATGCGCTCAGTGATGTGCATCATCAACGGGCAGCTCCGCCCCATCGTCGTTCGCGATCGCAGCATCGCCGACACAGTGCCGACAGCAGAGAAAGCCGATCGCAACAATCATGATCACGTCGCCGCGCCGTTCGACGGTGTGGTGATTGTCGCCGTCGCCGCCGGTGACGAGGTTGCGGCGGGGCAGACGATAGCCACCATCGAGGCGATGAAGATGGAGGCCGCCATCACCGCCCCCAAGAGCGGCACGGTGAGTCGGATCGCGGTCGCCGCGACAGCCCAGGTCGAAGGCGGTGACCTGCTGGTGGTGATCAGCTGACCCGGATCGTCGGAGGTGTTGCAGGCGGCCGGCGCCTCCGGGTGCCGGCGAAAGGCACGAGGCCCACGACAGACCGCACTCGTGAAGCGCTCTTCAACCTTCTGGCGGCGCGGCGCGACTTCGACGGACTGCGCGTGCTCGACCTTTATGCCGGTTCGGGCGCGCTTGGGCTGGAGGCGCTGTCCCGCGGTGCTGAGTCAGTGCTGTTCGTGGAGAGCGATGCTCAAGCGATCAAAATCCTGACCGCCAACGTCGAGCTGATCGGGTTGCCCGGCGCGGTAGTGCGCCGCGGAGCTGTTGCGACGGTGCTGGCGGGAGGTGTCGCGGAGCCGGTGGACCTGGTGCTCGCCGACCCGCCCTACGACGTCTCGTCCGGTGCCGTGGAGGCGGTGCTGGCGAGCCTTCATCAGCATGCCTGGGTCGCCGACGGCACCGTGGTCGTCATCGAACGTTCATTCACGTCGTCGCTGCTGAACTGGCCATCTGGTTGGAAGGGGTGGCCTGCGCGCCGTTACGGCGACACCCGATTGGAACTCGCGGAAGTGGACGCCTGCTAGCGTCCGTTTGCATGGCTGGTACCGCATGAGTGGCGCCGTATGTCCCGGGTCCTTCGATCCGGTGACCCTGGGGCACCTGGACATCTTCGAGTGTGCGGCCGCACAGTTCGACGAGGTGATCGTTGCCATCCTGGTCAATCCGCAGAAGTCGGGCATGTTCGCGATCGACGAGCGGATCGCCATGATCGAGGAAGCGACCGCGCATCTCACCAACCTGCGCGTCGAATCCGGTCAGGGTCTGGTGGTGGACTTCGTCAAAGCGCGGGGCCTGACGGCGATCGTCAAAGGCCTGCGGACCGGGACCGATTTCGAGTACGAGCTGCAGATGGCCCAGATGAACAAGCACATCGCGGGCGTCGATACGTTCTTCGTTGCCACCACGCCGCGCTATTCCTTCGTCTCGTCGTCACTGGCGAAGGAGGTGGCAGCTCTCGGCGGTGACGTATCGGGCCTGTTGCCCGAATCGGTGAACCGACGGCTGCAGCAGAAGCTTCGGTGAATTCCGACACACCGGGTCAGCACCGCTGTCACAGCCGTAACACCAGGCACACTAGTCACTAACAACTACGCCGGAAGGGTGGGGCCGTGTACCGAGTTTTCGAAGCCCTCGATGAGTTGAGCGCGATTGTCGAAGAAGCCCGTGGTGTGCCGATGACGGCCGGCTGCGTAGTTCCTCGTGGCGATGTTCTGGAACTGGTCGACGACATCAAGGATGCGATCCCCGGTGAACTCGACGACGCTCAAGACGTGCTGGACTCCCGGGACACGGTGCTGCAAGAGGCCAGGGAACACGCTGATTCCATGGTTGGCAACGCGACGACCGAAGCGGAGTCGTTGGTAAGCCACGCCCGAGCCGAAGCCGATCGGCTGCTGGCCGACGCCAAGTCGCAGGCCGACCGGATGGTGGCCGAAGCGCGTCAGCACAGCGAGCGGATGGTCCACGAGGCCCGCGACGAGACCACCCGCCTGGCGACCACTGCGAAGCGTGACTACGAGGCGGCCACCAGTCGGGCCAAGGCCGAGGCCGACCGTTTGGTCGAGACGGGCAACATTTCCTACGAGACGGCTGTCCAAGAAGGCATCAAGGAGCAGCAGCGTCTGGTCTCGCAGACTGAGGTAGTCCAGGCCGCCAACGCGGAGGCCACCCGGCTCATCGACACGGCACACGCCGAGGCGGACCGCCTGCGCGGGGAGTGTGACATCTACGTCGACAACAAACTGGCCCAGTTCGAGGAGTACCTCAACGGGACGTTGCGTTCGGTCAGCCGAGGCCGTCATCAACTGCGGACCGCCGCCGGTACGCACGACTACGTTCAGCACTGAGGTTCGTTCAGCACTGAGGTTTAGGGCGCGCCGTAAGATCGCCGTATGGCGTCACGCACCGGGTCAAAGCAGCAGAGACCCCTTTCATCATTGGTGCTTGACATTTCGCGGTTGGGGCGTCGCCCGGGTTCGATGAACTCCGTGACCGAGACCGTGCCCAGCCCGTGCCGAATCGGCTTGGATCTCATCGCAATCGAAAGTGGTGCGGGCCTCGATTTGGATCTGCGCCTCGAGGCAGTGTCGGAAGGTGTGCTCGTGACCGGCACCGTGCACGCACCGACGCACGGAGAGTGCTCGCGTTGCCTGGGGCCCATCAGCAGCGAGGTCGAAATCGAACTGACCGAGTTGTTCGCCTATCCCGGCAGCGCCACGGAATCCACCACCGAAGACGATGAAGTCGGCCACGTTATCGACGAGTCCATCGACCTCCAGCAACCGATCATCGACGCCGTCGGGCTAGCGCTTCCGTTCACGCCGTTATGCGCCGACGACTGTCCAGGACTTTGTGCGAAATGCGGTATCCCGTTGGCTACCGCAGAAGCGGACCATCAGCACAGCGAAGTCGATCCGCGATGGGCCAAACTCAGTGGCATGTTCCCCGCCGGCGGTGATCAGAGTGGCCCGGAGGAGGCGCAGGCCCCGTGACTCTGCCGCGCCAGAATGTGTTGGACGCCTTGGGCGTTGACCTTCCCGAAGAATTGTTGACGCTCGCCCTGACCCATCGCAGCTATGCGTATGAACATGGCGGATTGCCCACCAATGAGCGGCTTGAGTTCCTCGGTGATGCGGTGCTGGGCCTGATGGTGACCGATGAACTGTTCCATCGGCATCCCGATCGGCCCGAGGGTGATCTCGCCAAACTGCGGGCCAGCGTCGTCAACACACAGGCTCTCGCGGAGGTTGGCCGCGGGCTCACCGCCGAAGGCCTGGGTGCCTACCTGCTGTTGGGGCGCGGCGAGACCACGACGGGTGGGGCAGACAAGTCCAGCATCCTTGCTGACAGCGTCGAGTCCCTGCTCGGTGCGGTTTATCTGCACCACGGGATCGGCGTTGCGCGATCGGTGATCCTGCGGGTGTTCGCCGATTTGCTTGACACTGCTCCCACACTCGGGGCCGGGTTGGAATGGAAGACGAGCCTTCAGGAGCTGACTGCCGCCCGAAACCTCGGCCCACCGTCCTACCTTGTCACCTCAACCGGGCCGGACCACGATAAAGAGTTCACAGCGGTCGTGATGGTGATGGACACCGAATACGGCACGGGCGTAGGCCGGTCGAAGAAGGAAGCCGAGCAGAAGGCTGCCGCGGCGGCGTGGAACGCGCTGGAGACGAGTGCCTGAGCTTCCTGAGGTCGAAGTCGTACGCCGCGGTCTGCAGGTTCATATCGAGGGTCGATCGATCACCCAGGTGCAGGTACTACACCCGCGTGCAGTGCGTCGCCATGACGCCGGCGCCGTCGACCTGACTGCCAGGCTGAGCGGAGCCCGCATCACCGGGACGGGCCGACGCGGTAAGTACCTCTGGCTGGAACTCGACGATGCCGAAGCCGCGCTAGTGGTGCATCTCGGAATGAGTGGACAGATGCTGCTGGGGCAGGTGCCCAACGCTGGGCATGTGCGCATCGCCGCGAGGCTCGATGATGGCACTGCTCTGAGTTTCGTGGATCAGCGCACCTTCGGCGGTTGGCAGCTGGCCGATTTCGTCACCGTTGCGGGCAGTCAGGTTCCGGCGCCTGTCGCTCATATCGCCCGCGACCCACTGGATGCGCTCTTCGACCGGGATGCGGCCGTTACTGTGTTGCGGCGCAAGCACTCCGAGATCAAGCGGCAACTGCTCGACCAGACCGTGGTGTCCGGCATCGGCAACATCTACGCGGACGAGGCGCTGTGGCGGGTGCAGCTCAACGGATCACGCATCGCGGCGAAGCTGACCAGGACCCAGCTCAGCGATTTGTTGGACGCGGCGAGTGACGTGATGCGTGAGGCCCTAGCCGAGGGCGGAACGTCGTTCGACTCCTTGTACGTCAACGTCAACGGCCAATCGGGCTACTTCGAGCGATCGCTCAACGTCTACGGGCGCGAGGATCGGGGCTGCCGCCGGTGCGGGGCGGTGATTCGTCGGGAGAAGTTCATGAACCGCTCGTCGTTCTATTGCCCCGTCTGTCAGCCTGCGCCTCGGCGCAGCCGTTGAGCACGGCCGAGATCGACGTTTAAGTGTGATTCACTCGAATTTCCTCGCCCAAACGTGAGTTTGGGCGCGACCGAGAGGCGCGCAGATGACAGAACTATGGGTGGAACGGACCGGCATCCGCCGCTACGTGGGGCGCAGCAGCCGCGGGGCGGAGGTGCTCATCGGATCGCCGGGTGACGAGGGCGTCTTCTCGCCCGGGGAACTCCTCAAGATCGCTCTGGCGGGCTGCAGTGGACTCAGCAGCGACCAGGCGATTCGGCGGCGTCTGGGCGACGACTATCAGGCGGTGATCAGGGTTTCGGGCACTGCAGACCGGGAGCAAGAGCGCTACCCGCTACTCGAGGAGAACCTCGAACTGGACCTGTCCGGGTTGGCCGAGGACGAACTGCAACGCCTACTGGTGGTGATCAACCGGGCGATCGAGCAATCCTGCACGGTGGGGCGAACCCTTGAGGCAGGCACCGAGGTGAAATTCGAGGTGACGGACAGTGGCCGGGCCGACACTGGAGCCTGACGTCCGCCTGACCGCGTGGGTGCACGGGTGTGTCCAAGGCGTGGGCTTCCGGTGGTGGACGCGATCACGGGCGCTGGAGCTCGGATTGGTCGGTTATGCCGCCAATCAGTCCGACGGGCGGGTGCTGGTCGTTGCACAGGGTCCGAGAGCCGCGTGTGAGCATCTGCTGGCGCTCCTGGGCGGCGAGCTGACTCCTGGCTCGGTCGACAAGGTGGTCGCCGATTTTGCCGTCGCAGGCGAGCGGATGTCGGGCTTCCGGGAGCGCTGAGATCCCGACAGGTTGCTCTTCGCGCAAGCGGCTCATCGCGGCCGGTAGTCTCACACCACGTGTACCTCAAGAGTCTGACGCTGAAGGGCTTCAAGTCCTTCGCCTCGCCGACGACTCTGCGTTTCGAGCCCGGTATCACCTGCGTGGTGGGTCCGAACGGGTCCGGCAAGTCCAACGTGGTGGATGCGCTGGCCTGGGTGATGGGAGAACAGGGCGCGAAATCCCTGCGCGGCGGGAAGATGGAAGACGTCATCTTCGCCGGCACGTCGTCGCGCGCGCCGCTCGGACGCGCCGAGGTGACGCTGACCATCGACAACTCCGACCACGCTCTGCCGATCGAGTACTCCGAGGTGTCGATCACCCGCCGAATGTTCCGTGACGGCGCCGGCGAGTACGAGATAAACGGCAGTAGCTGCCGGTTGATGGATGTCCAGGAGTTGCTCAGCGACTCCGGCATCGGTCGTGAGATGCACGTCATCGTCGGGCAGGGCCGGCTTTCGCAGATCCTGGAATCGCGCCCCGAGGACCGCCGGGCTTTCATCGAAGAAGCAGCCGGCGTGCTCAAACACCGGAGGCGCAAGGAGAAGGCAGCTCGCAAGCTGGAGTCGATGTCGGCCAACCTGGCCCGGCTGACCGATCTGACGAGCGAGCTGCGTCGTCAACTCAAGCCTTTGGGTCGCCAGGCCGAGATGGCTCGGCGCGCACAGACCATCCAGGCTGACCTGCGGGACGCGCGGCTGCGGTTGGCCGCCGACGATCTTGTGGTGCGCCGAGCCGAATTCTCCGGCGCAGATAACACTGAGACTGTTCTGCGCCGCGAGCACGAGGAGGCGGCTCAGGGGTTGGCGTTGGCCACCGAACAACTGGCCGCTCACGAGGCGGCAGTGGCAACGCTGTCCGAACGCACCGACTCCGCACAACAGACCTGGTTCCGGTTGTCAGCTCTGGCCGAACGGGTCGCGGCGACCGTGCGGATCGCCACTGAGCGGGCGCAATATCTGGAGACCGAGCCAGGCCCGAGCACCGGTCCCGACCCGGACGCGCTGGATGCCGAGGCGGATGAGGTCGCCGCCCGCGAGCAGAAGTTGGGCGCCGAACTGGCCGAGATGCGGGCCCTCCTCGATGTGGCGCGTGCTGAGCTTGCTGAAAAGGAGTCCGCAGCATCCGAATCCGAGCGGGCCCATCTGGCGTCGGTTCGGGCGGAGGCCGACCGGCGAGAAGGCCTGGCCCGGCTGGCCGGCCAGGTGGAAACGATGCGCACCCGGGTCGAGTCTATTGACGAAGGCGTGGTGCGGTTGACCGCGGCCATCGAGGAAGCGGCGGCGCGGGCTGAGCAGTCGCGGGCAGATTTCGAGACGGCGCAGGGGCGCGTTGGAGAACTCGATCAGGGCGAGTTGGGCCTCGACGAGCAACACGAACGCAGCGTGACGGTGCTACGTCTGGCTGACGAGCGGGTGTCCGAGTTGCAGGCAGCCGAACGCAGCGCCGAGCGTCAGGTGGCGTCATTGCGTGCCCGTATCGACGCGCTGTCGGTGGGCCTGGAACGCAAGGATGGCGCGGCCTGGTTGGTTCAGAACCGAGGCGACGCCGGCCTCTTCGGCACCATCGCGAATCTGGTCAAGGTGCACTCAGGCTACGAGGTCCCGTTGGCCGCGGTGTTGGGTGCAGCTGCTGATGCTGTTGCTGCCGATGGCTTCGGTGCGGCTCGTTCTGCGGTGCACGCACTCAAAGAGGCTGATGGAGGACGCGCTGCGATCGTGCTGGGGGACTGGCCAATTCAGCCGCAGTCGGAAGTCGTGGCGTTACCTGTCGGCGCCCGATGGGCACTCGATCTGATTGACGCGCCGCCCCGGTTGCGCGGCGCGATGAGCGCGATGCTCTCCGGAGTGGCTGTGGTCGACGATCTAGCCGCGGCGCTGGATCTGGTTGTGGCACAACCAACATTGCGGGCCGTCACGGTCGACGGTGACCTGGTGGGTGCGGGGTGGGTGAGCGGAGGTTCAGATCGCAAGCCGAGCACCCTGGAGATCGCCTCCGAAATCGACAAGGCCAGAACGGAGCTCGCCGCCGCGGAGACGCAGACGGGCGAGCTGACGGCTGCACTGGACGGAGCGTTGACCGAGCAGGCCAGTCGGCAGGACGCCGCCGAAGAGGCGTTGGCCGCGCTCAACGAATCCGATGCCGCCATCTCGGCGCTCTACGAACAGCTCGGTCGGCTGGGTCACGAGGCGGGCGCCGCCGATGAAGAATGGCGTCGCCAGCAGGCCCAGCGTGACGAGTTGGAACTCAGCCGGGTTCAGGTTGTCGAAGAACTCACCCAACTCGAACAGCGTCTGAGCGCCGCGCAGGAGAGCCAGACGGTCGTCGAATCGTCGCCGGTGGACAGGCAGCAGATCCAGGCCGCGGCCGGTGCCGCCCGCGCCGCGGAGGTCGAGGCTCGATTGTCGGTGCGCACTGCCGAAGAACGTGTGAATGCTGTTCGCGGACGGGCAGATTCGTTGCGCCGCCTGGCGGCGGCGGAACGCGAGGCCAGGCTGAGGGCAGAGCGTGCCAGTGCCGCCCGTCAGCGCGCCGCGGCGGTGGCCGCAGCCGTGTCAGATTCCGGGCGTCAGGTTGCCGCCCGCCTCAGCGGCGTGGTCGCTGCCGCGTCCCGAATCCGAGATGAACTGGCCGCGGAACGGCAATCGCGGGCTACCGCGATGGCGTCCGCGCGTGCGGAAGTGACAGCGCGCAACCAGCGGATCGCGACGCTGACAGATTCGCTGCACCGCGACGAGGTCGCCAAGGCGCAGGCCGCGATGCGTATCGAGCAGCTCGAACAGATGGTGCTCGAGCAGTTCGGCATGGTCTCCGAAGACCTGATCGCCGAGTACGGCCCCGATGTAGCGCTGCCGCCTTCCGACCTCGAGGTGGCCGAGTACGAGCAAGCCCGCGAGCGTGGTGAGGCGGTCACGGCGCCGGCTCCGATGGCCTTCGACAGGCCGACCCAGGAGCGGCGAGCCAAGCGCGCCGAACGGGAACTTGCTGAGTTGGGCCGGGTCAACCCATTGGCACTGGAGGAGTTCGCCGCGCTCGAAGAGCGCTACAACTTCTTGGCGACCCAGCTTGAGGACGTCAAAGCCGCTCGCAAGGATCTACTGGACGTCATCGCTGACGTGGACACCCGCATCCTCCAGGTGTTCTCCGAGGCATATGCGGACGTTGAACGTGAATTCGCCCAGGTTTTCGCCACGTTGTTTCCGGGTGGCGAAGGACGGTTGTTACTGACCGATCCGGATGACATGTTGGTCACCGGCGTCGAGGTCGAGGCCCGTCCGCCAGGCAAAAAGGTCAAGCGGCTCTCGCTGTTGTCCGGTGGCGAGAAGTCACTCACAGCTGTGGCTATGTTGGTCGCCATCTTCCGCGCTCGTCCGTCACCCTTCTATGTGATGGACGAGGTTGAGGCCGCGCTGGACGACACCAACCTCCGCCGGTTGCTGGGCCTCTTTGAACAGTTGCGGACTCAATCGCAGCTGATCGTGATCACCCACCAGAAGCCGACCATGGAGATCGCTGACGCGCTGTATGGCGTGACCATGCAGGGCGATGGGATTACCGCGGTGATCTCTCAGCGGATTCGTGCGGCCGGAACGCCGGCGACATCGGTTACCGGAGCTGATCTCATTCCCAGCGGCTGACCGGCCGAGCGCCGCCGTGGCGCACCGTGAATCAATGGCCTGAAAGAATAGGCACGTGTCAGAAGGTCTCTGGATCGCCCTCGCGGTCATCGCTGTCCTAGTCGTCGCCGCGCTTGTCATTGGGCTGGTCCGATATCGGCGCAGCCGCATCTCCCTGCAGCGGGGCTCAGGCGTGGCCCCAGTCGATCGCTCCGGCGGCTACGCCGCGTCATCGGGCATCACCTTCACAAGGTCGGATGAGGGCGCCGGCTCTGGCACTCAGGCCGACACGAGCGGCCTGCCGGGGGTCGGCGACGACGCAGCAATTCCGAGGGACTCGATAAAGCGGCCCATTGCCGATGTTCAGCTACCGGACGTGGTTGCACCAGAGGTGCTGCAGTCGGATGTTGAGGCTCCGGGGGTTGAGGCTCCGGGGGTTGAGGCTCCGGGGGTTGAGGCTCCGGGGGTTGAGGCTGTAGCACCCGTTGAGGGCCGCCTGGAGAGACTGCGGGGCCGTCTCGCCAAATCGCACAACGCTCTCGGTCGCAGCATGCTGGGGCTGCTCGGCGGCGGCGACCTCGACGATGAGTCCTGGGAAGAAGTGGAGGACACGCTGCTGGTCGCAGATCTGGGCCCCGTTGTCACCGCCTCAGTGATTGAGCGGTTGCGCAGTGTCATGGCCGGCAGCAGCGTCCGCACCGAAGCAGACGCCCGTGCGGTCCTGCGAAGCGTGCTGATCGCCGAGCTGAACCCGGGGTTGGAGCGTTCCATCAAGGCGCTTCCCCATGCCGACAAGCCGTCGGTGCTGCTGGTCGTGGGCGTCAACGGCACCGGCAAGACCACCACGGTGGGCAAGCTGGCCCGGGTTCTGGTGGCCGATGGGCGCCGGGTCGTCCTTGGCGCAGCCGACACATTCCGGGCAGCCGCGACTGAGCAGTTGCAGAGCTGGGCGTCCCGTGTCGGAGCCGAAGTCGTACGAGGCGCGGAGGGGGCTGACCCTGCGTCGGTGGCTTTTGATGCCGTCGATAAAGGCATCGCGACCGGGGCGGATGTCGTCGTTATCGACACCGCTGGGCGTTTGCACACCAAAACGGGCCTGATGGACGAGTTGGGGAAGGTCAAGCGGGTGGTCAGCCGCCGTGCGGCAGTCGATGAGGTGCTGCTTGTCCTGGACGCGACGATCGGCCAGAACGGGCTCGCCCAGGCGAAGGTGTTCGCTGAAGTCGTCGATATCACCGGCGTGGTACTGACCAAACTTGACGGTACCGCCAAGGGCGGCATCGTATTTCGGGTGCAGCAGGAACTCGGTGTGCCGGTGAAGTTGGTCGGGTTGGGTGAGGGCCCCGATGATCTGGCACCGTTCGAACCCGCGGCCTACGTCGACGCACTACTCGGCTAAACCCCAGCACGTAACACCGGCGAAACGCGGCCAGTCGATCCGTTCACACGCGCGAAACACCCAGGCGTCCTCGCGGAAACAACCACTCAGCATTGTTCTGCCGTAGGTCACGGTGAACGACCGTGGCGGGGGCGAAGGAGGAAATCGCGAGGTGGACCATTTCCCGATATTGGGTCAACCGGATACCGGTGACACAGCGTGGATGCTGGCTAGCGCAGCGCTCGTATTGTTGATGACGCCAGGTTTGGCGTTCTTCTATGGCGGCATGGTGCGCGCCAAGGGTGTGCTCAACATGATCATGATGAGCATCAGCGCCATGGGCGTCGTGACGGTGCTGTGGGTGCTCTACGGATATTCGATGGCCTTTGGCGATGACAAGTTCGACTTTGTCGGCGACCCGTTGCAGTACTGGGGTCTCAAAGGACTGATCGGTGGCAACGCCGTCGCGGCGGACCCGAGCACTGGCACTGCGGCAATTGATATCCCGCTGGCGGGCACCCTGCCTCAGACGGTGTTCGTGGCATTCCAGTTGATGTTCGCCATCATCACGGTGGCACTGATCTCTGGAGCCGTCGCCGATCGCTTGAAGTTTGGTGGCTGGCTGCTGTTCGCGGGCCTGTGGGCGACATTCGTGTATTTCCCAGTGGCACACTGGGTATTCGCGTTTGACGGCATCACGGCCGAACATGGGGGCTGGATTGCCAACAAACTCAAGGCAATCGACTTCGCGGGTGGTACTGCGGTCCACATCAATGCCGGCACTGCAGGTTTGGTACTTGCACTGATCCTGGGGAAGCGCCTGGGATGGCCCCATTCGCCGATGCGTCCGCACAACCTGCCGTTCGTCATGCTCGGCGCGGGCCTGCTGTGGTTCGGCTGGTACGGGTTCAATGCCGGTTCAGCGACCAGCTCCGGAGGCGTCGCCGGCACCACCTTCATCACAACCACTATCGCCACTGCTGCCGCGATGCTGGGCTGGCTGCTCACTGAGCGGATTCGCGACGGCCACGCCACCACGTTGGGTGCGGCATCGGGCGTCGTGGCAGGACTCGTCGCCATCACGCCTTCTTGCTCCTCGGTGAATGTCGTTGGCGCACTGGCGATCGGAGTGGGTGCGGGCGTCGTGTGCGCACTCGCTGTCGGCCTCAAGTTCAAATTCGGGTTCGATGACTCGCTGGACGTCGTTGGCGTGCACTTAGTCGGTGGTCTCTTTGGAACCCTGATGATCGGCTTGGTCGCCACAAAGGAGGCGCCCGCGGCGGTTAACGGACTGTTCTACGGCGGAGGTGTCGAACAGCTGTGGCGTCAAGCAGTGGGAGCCTTTGCGGTTCTCGCTTTCTCGGCGGTCGGTACGGCTATCTTGGCGTTGATTGTCAAGTACACAGTCGGACTGAGACTCGACCGGGAGGGCGAGGCGGTGGGCATCGACGAGGCTCAGCACGCTGAGACCGGCTACGACTTCGCCACAGCAGGTACCAGTTCGGTCATCGGACGTCACGGTTCGGAGGTATAGGGGAAAATGAAGCTGATCACCGCGATCGTCAAGCCCTTCACGCTGGAAGATGTCAAGACCGGCCTTGAGCAGATGGGCATCCTCGGGATGACTGTCAGCGAAGTCCAGGGGTATGGGCGCCAGAAGGGGCATACCGAGGTCTATCGGGGCGCTGAGTATTCCGTCGATTTCGTGCCGAAGGTCCGAGTGGAGGTCCTTGTGGACGACTCCGCTGTGGACAAAGTGGTCGATGTCATCGTGCAGGCTGCACGGACCGGAAAAATCGGGGACGGCAAGGTCTGGGTCAGTGCGGTCGACGCCGTCGTGCGAGTCCGCACCGGTGAGCGCGGGTCTGACGCGCTCTGACCGGACACTCAAGTGACTCCACCGCCGGTGCCTCTCCAGGAGGGGCACCGGCGGCGGGGTCGTCAGGGATAGGCGGGCCGGGCGGGAAGCCGGCCAATGATCTCGTGGCGGCGAGTCGGCAACTGCTGAATGGTGCTCAACGGCAGCTGGATTCGGCTGATCTGCGCGACGCGCTACTCGATCTGCACGAGTTCTGGCTCACCACCAAGGCCACCGAGATCGGCATCAACGCCGCAAGCGGATTCGCCATCGTGGCTACCGGTGGAATGGGGCGACGCGAACTGGTGCCACATTCCGATCTAGACCTCATGCTGTTGCACGACAACATGCCGGACGACATCGTGGCCGACGTCGCGGAGAAGCTGTGGTACCCGCTGTGGGATGCCAATATTCGGCTCGATCACAGTGTGCGAACCGTGCCCGAAGCGCTCAACGTTGCCGGTGCAGATATCTCGGCAGGTCTGGCGATGTTGGAGGCCAGACACATTGCCGGAGATTCGGCGCTCTCAGCGCTCTTGGTGGGTGGTGCTAGGCGTCAGTGGCGCACCGGAATCGCCTCCCGATTCGAAGAACTCGTCGAGCACGCTCAGGCGCGGTGGCGGCGGAGCGGCCAGATAGCACATCGGGCCGAACCGGATTTGAAGTCTGGCCGCGGTGGTCTCCGCGATGTCCAGCTACTCAACGCCTTGGCGATTGGGCAACTGGCCGACGTCTACCCGAACCGCTCACTTGCCTCACCGGGAGGATCGCTCGGCGAGGCTCACTTGGCACTGCTGGACGTGCGCACCGAACTACATCGGGTTTCTGGGCGTGGCCGTGATCAGTTGCAAGCGCAGTTCGCCGATGAGATCGGCGCGGCCCTGCGCGTCGGCGACCGTTTCGACCTGGCCCGGATACTTTCTGACGCCGCCCGCACCATCAGCTATTACGTTGACGCCGGGTTGCGCACCGCGGGGAATGCGCTTCCGCGACGGGGCCTTTCGGCGCTCCGGCGCCCTGCGCGACGGCCGCTCGACGAAGGCGTCATCGAGTTCGCGGGCGAGGTGATCCTGGCTCGCGATGCGAGGCCCGAACGCGATCCCGGCTTAATCTTGAGGGTCGCGGCGGCCTCGGCCAGTACCGGACTTCCGATCTCCGTTTCGACATTGAGTCGGTTGGCTGATTCGGCGCCGGAGTTACGGACGCCGTGGCCTCGCGATGCTCTGCGAGATCTCCTCGTGCTGCTGGCGGCGGGACCGGCCACGGTGGCCACCGTCGAGGCACTGGACCGAACTGGCTTGTGGGGAAGACTCTTCCCGGAATGGGGCGCGGTACGGGACTTGCCGCCACGCGATGTGGTGCATATCTGGACAGTCGACCGGCATCTTGTCGAGACTGTTTCTCGAGCCAGCGCATTCACCACCCGGGTCACTCGCCCCGATCTGTTGGTCCTGGGCGCCTTGTTTCACGATATCGGCAAGGGCCGGGGTGGCGATCACAGCGTGATCGGTGCCGACCTCGCTACTCAGATCGGCACCAGGTTGGGCCTGTGGCCATCCGATATCGAGGTGCTTTCGGCAATGGTTCGCCACCATCTGTTGTTGCCGGATACCGCAACCAGGCGTGATCTGCAGGATCCCGACACGATCGCTGCGGTGGCCACCGCACTGGACGGCGATCGGGTAATCCTCGAACTGCTGCACGCGCTGGCAGAGGCGGATTCGCTCGCCACTGGCCCGGGCGTATGGGGCGATTGGAAGGCATCGCTGATCGGTGACCTGGTCCGACGCTGTCGGTTGGTGATGGTCGGTGAAGCCTTGCCGCAGGCGGATCCGATTGATCAACAACATCTTTCGCTTGCAGCGGACGGCGGTGTCCACGTCGAGATGACGCGTGGGGAAAGCCCGCACACCTACAACGTCACGATGATCGCTCCGGATCGTCGTGGCTTGCTGTCCAAGGCTGCCGGGGTACTGGCGCTCAATTCGTTGCGCGTGCACTCCGCTTCGGTGAACATTGCCGGCGGTACTGCAATAGATACGTTCGTGGTCTCGCCGCATTTCGGCTCGCCTTCGGCCGCCGAACTTCTGCGTCAGCAGTTCATCCTGGCGCTTGACGGCGAATTGGACGTGATCGCTTCGCTGGACAGACGCGACCGGGAAGCTCAGCAACTCGGTGTGGGTCGCGCCGGCGAGTCACGACCAGCGGTTCCGGTTAATGCGGCGCCGGCGCCGCCTCGCATCCTGTGGCGGGACGCCAGCTCGTCCGGCCAACTGCTCGTCGAGATCAGAACGACGGATCGACCCGCGTTGCTGGCCTCGCTCACCGGGGTGTTCGAACGTGCCGATGTCGACATCGCCTGGGCGAAGATCACCACGCTGGGTTCATCGGTGGTGGACGTGTTTGGCATCTCGATGCCCGAATCGGCCGACCCGGACGCATTGCGGGGGACGTTGGAGCGCGAGCTCACCGCCGTGCTTCCTAAGGCAGCGCCGCCCAAACCCGTTGAAGAGGCCAGCTAGTCGTTGCTCAGCTTGATGGGCGCCCAGTTGTATGTGATCAGTTGGACGCGGTGGAGAAGCGCAGCGTAGTTACGGCACCCGGCATGTACTGCTCAAAGAGTGTTGCGGCAATGGCGGCGATGTCATCCGGCAGCGGGTACATGTGTCGATACTGCAAAACCTGCTTCCCGATCAATCCGAGCCGCTCAGTAAAGTTCGGTAGGCGCTGAGGGTCCATGAGCGGGGTGTTGAAGGCAGCCCGGTCTGCACGCTGGAACTCGAATGCGGCGCTGATCCGAGGGGCGGCACCAAGGCGGCTACCGCGGCCACCCCAATGCAACACAGACTGGTTCCAGGCGAGCATGCTGCCTGCGGTAGCAGGCAACGCCCGGATGTCCTGGGGGTTGTAGACGGTGTTGTTGCCGTCTCCGTCCCAGCGTCGCTCAACAAAGCGGTCGTCGCGGTGGGCAGGAAGCACGTACATGCAGCCGTTTAGGGGAGTGGCATCGGTGAACGGAAGCCACACCGTCAACGTATGGGGCGAGTTATCGGCATCAAGGGTCGTCATGCAACGGTCGCGGTGCGGACCCCACCCAGCTGAGTTCTCATTTGGATTGACATGCCAGACCCAGAAATCAGGCAACGCCCGGTAGTCCTCGCCGAGTGCGGCCCCGAGAATCCGGGAAAGGCTCTGGAACGCGAGCCACAACTCGTCGTAGACGAAGGCGAACGGCAACGGAATACCAAGCCGGAAGAATTCCGCCACCGTGTCACGGATCGGGGCGATCAGCGATGCCGGGATGGTGTCGGGCACCTGGACGTAACCCTCACGCTTCAGATCTTCGATCAGCGGGTCGGTGTCGCCGAATGCGGCGGGCACACTGGCCGCGCCGGCATCGATGGACATGTTGGGACACAGTTCGCGCCAGAATTCGCGGCGCTCTGCATCAGCAGCGGAAAGCGTGGTGGTCACACCTAGATCGTATCTCGGCTTTGAAGCCGCTGGCAGGGTCGTGTAGAAGGAACCGTGTGACCAACCCGTCGAATTCCCCTGATTCTGGTCGGCTCCATGAGGCGATGGTCCGCCGATTGCACCGCAGGTCGATCGTTACCGGTGCGATTGAGCTGCCCGCCGTCCCAGGAATGATCGATGAATACGTCGCGATGTGCGAGTCGATCTTCAGCGCAGTCGGCCGGAGGTTCACGCCCGAGCAGGTTGCCCATCTGCGGGGAGTTCTGGAGGGGCAATTGCGCGCCTCCTACGCAGCTTCTCAACGTTCGGACATCAAGATCTCGTTCAATGCGCCGGTCGGAACTGTGCTGAATTATCAGGTCGAAATGCAGTGGATAACGATCGAAGGCGCCTACGAGAATTGGATCGCCACCCGCGAGCCGCCGCTTTTCGGCACCGAGCCCGATGCGCGGGTCTGGGCGCTGGCGAACGAAGCAGCCGAGCCGGCCAAACATCCGGTACTGGACATCGGGGCAGGAACAGGTCGCAACGCACTGCCGTTGGCGCGACGTGGCCATCCTGTTGATGTGGTGGAGATGACGGCCCAGTTCGCCCAGATGATCGGCGCAACCGCTGAACAGGAGTCATTGAGTGTTCGGATTTTTCAGCGTGATGTATTCGCGTCGACAGACGGTCTGCGTCAGGACTACCAGCTGATTCTGCTTTCTGAGGTGGTGCCTGAGTTCCGGACGGAGAAGAACCTGCGCGACATGTTCGAACTGGCGGCCAACCACCTCGGTCCCGGCGGGCGCCTGGTGTTCAACACCTTTGTCATGCGACGTGACTGCACTCTTGACGAGACGACCCGGGAATTGGCGGAGCAGGTCTACTCGAATGTGTTCAGCTGGGAGGAACTGTCGGGCGCGACCGCGGGTCTGCCGCTTGAGCTCATCTCCGATGAGTCGGTCTACGACTTTGAGAAGGAGCATCTCCCCGAGGATGCTTGGCCACCCACCGGTTGGTACGCCGGGTGGGTTTCGGGGCAAGACCTCTACGATCTGCCGCGCGAAGAGTGCCCCAACGAGATGCGCTGGCTCGTTTACCAGAAGCTAGTCTGAACCCCGTGTTTGAATCCCTGTCCGATCGGTTAACCGGCGTACTGGCGGGCCTGCGTGGCAAGGGCCGGCTGACCGATGCCGATATTGACGCCACATCCCGGGAAATCCGGCTCGCGCTGCTGGAAGCTGACGTCTCGCTACCAGTGGTCCGTGCCTTCGTCGCGCGCATCAAGGACCGCGCTAAGGGCGCCGAGGTTTCGGGTGCGCTGAATCCGGCGCAACAGGTGGTCAAGATCGTCAATGAGGAGCTCATCGGCATCCTCGGTGGCGAAACCCGACAGCTCGCCTTCGCCAAGAACCCGCCAACGGTGATCATGCTCGCCGGCTTGCAGGGCGCGGGCAAGACCACACTGGCCGGGAAACTGGCCAAGTGGCTGAACGGACAGGGCCATACCCCCCTGCTGGTGGCCTGCGACTTGCAGCGTCCGGGAGCGGTCAACCAGCTCAAGATCGTCGGCGAACGCGCTGGGGTGGCTGTATTCGCGCTGCATCCGGGTACCGCTGCCGATGCCGCTGAATCCGAGGCGGGACTTGGTGACCCGGTCGCCGTTGCGGCTGCCGGGCTCGCCGAGGCCAAAGCCAAGCATTTCGACGCCGTGATCGTCGACACCGCGGGCCGGTTGGGCATCGATGAGGTCCTGATGGCCCAGGCCGGCGCAATCCGCGATGCGGTGAGCCCCGACGAGACCTTGTTCGTCTTGGACGCGATGATCGGCCAGGATGCCGTTGCGACAGCTGAGGCATTCGGTGCGGGTGTCGGCTTCACCGGCGTTGTGCTGACCAAGCTCGACGGTGACGCGCGCGGTGGCGCCGCACTGTCGGTACGTGAGGTCACCGGCGTGCCGATCATGTTCGCGTCCACCGGGGAGAAACTCGAAGACTTCGAGGTCTTCCACCCGGATCGGATGGCGAGCCGCATCCTCGGCATGGGCGACGTGCTGTCGCTCATCGAACAGGCCGAGCAGGTCTTCGATGCGCAACAAGCCGAAGAGGCGGCAGCCAAGATCGGGTCAGGCGAGCTGACGCTGGAAGACTTCCTCGAGCAGATGCTCGCGATCCGCAAGATGGGTCCGATTGGGAACTTGCTTGGCATGTTGCCGGGCGCGGGCCAGATGAAGGACGCGCTGGCAGCCGTCGATGACAAGCAACTGGATCGGTTGCAGGCCATCATCCGGGGGATGACGCCGGAGGAGCGCGCCGATCCGAAGGTCATCAACGCTTCCCGGCGCCTGCGCATCGCCAACGGTTCGGGGGTGACGGTGACTGAGGTCAACCAACTCGTCGACCGATTCTTCGAAGCACGCAAGATGATGTCCCAGATGGCAGGTGCCATGGGAATGCCGTTCGGGCGTCGATCGTCGAAGAATGCCAAAGGCAAGGGCAAGAAGGGCAAGAAGGGTGGACGCGGTCCGACGCCGCCGAAGAACCGCAATCCGCTTCTCGGGCAAGGGGTTCCCGGTGGATTCCCCGACCTTTCACAGATGCCCGAGGGTCTTAACGAACTGCCGCCCGGGCTGGCCGGCTTCGACCTGTCGAAGCTGAAGTTCCCCGGTCAGAAGTAACTTGACACCCCTTCACGTACGGGGTCGAGGGCTGCCCGACGGTGAGCCCGTCGAGTGGTGGATCGTCGATGGTGTGCTGTGCGCGGAGCCCGCGAGTGGTGCAGAGACGATCTGGGACGGCGGCTGGATCATCCCCGGCCTGGTTGATGCGCACTGCCACGTTGGGTTGGGCGAACACGGTGCAATCGATCTCGATGAATCGGTGGTGCAGGCTGAGATCGAGCGGGATGTGGGCGCTCTGCTGCTGCGAGATTGCGGGTCGCCGACAGACACCCGGAGCCTGGCCGATCGTCACGACCTGCCCCAGATCATCAGGGCTGGAATGCATTTGGCGCGACCGAAGCGTTACTCAAGAGGTTACGCCCTCGAATTGGAGGACGAGTGGCAGCTGCCCGCCGCGGTGGCGGAGCAGGCGCGGCAGGGCGACGGCTGGGTGAAGCTGGTCGGCGACTGGATCGATCGATCTGTCGGGGACTTGGCACCGTTGTGGTCCGACGAGGTCCTGAAGGCCGCGATTGCTGCCGCGCACGCCGAAGGTGCCCGGGTCACCGCCCACGTTTTCAGCGAGGACGCGTTGCCCGGCCTGATCGCCGCGGGTATCGATTGCCTCGAACACGGCACCGGCCTGACCGATGACACCATTGCAATGATGGTGGAGCATGGCACCGCGTTGGTGCCAACCCTGATCAACATCGAGAACTTCCCCGGATTCGCCGACGCTGCAAGCAAATTCCCCACCTATGCCGCGCACATGCGTGACTTGTATGAGCGCTGCTATCCGCGGATCGGCGCTGCTCGCGATGCCGGTGTGCCGATCTACGCGGGCACCGACGCGGGGAGCACGATTGCGCACGGACGGATCGCCGGCGAAGTGGAGGCGCTCAAGGGCATCGGCATGACTGCGACCGAGGCGCTGGGCGCTGCCTGTTGGGATGCCCGACGGTGGCTGGGTCGAGCCGTGCTCTGTCCCGGTGCACCGGCCGACTTGCTGTGCTTCGACGAAGACCCGCGCGGTGGCCCGGAAGTTCTGTCCAACCCGGACCGCGTCATCTTGCGCGGCCGCGTTTACTAGGTCTAGCCGTACTGGTTGAAACCCCAGTCGAGCAATTGTTCGGCCTGGTCCCACAGATCGTCGCTGCCGTACATCTCCACAGCGATCAACCTGTGGCCGTTTCGCTGTGCCATACCCACGTAGGTTTCTTGGGCGAGGTCGGTGTACCCACTTTTCCCGCCGATGAATCCCGGGTAGCGCCGCAGCAGTTTGTCCTGGTTGGTGATCTCTTTGAACTGGTTGTTGCCGGCCGGAAACATCGCCGAAGACTGGTGGACTATCTGGACGAATAGCGGGTAGGCCAGTGCCGCCCGGTAGATCACGCCCAAATCATTGGGCGAGGACACCGATTCCCAGCCGGGCCCGTCGAGGCCGGACGGTGAGCCGGCCCTGGTACTGCGCGCGCCCAGTTGATAGGCCTTGGCGTTCATCCGCTGCACCGCCGATTGAGGCCCGCCCAGCATGTCGGCCAGCAAGTTGGCGGCGTCATTGCCGGACACCAACAAGAGTCCGTCGAGCAACTGACGTGCGGTGTACACCTGGCCGGGGACCAAGCCGACGCATGAACATTCCACCTGCGTGTGAGCAGTTGTGGCACGCACGGCGGCGTCCGGGCGGAGTAGGTCGAGGACAACCATCGCCAACAGTGGCTTGATCGTGCTGGCTGGCGCGTGCGCGCTGTACGGATCTTTCGAGCCCAAGATTTGGCCGCTGTCGAGGTCGGCGACGAGCCAGGCTTGCGCTGGGCCGTTAGGCGGGAGTGCCGCAGCTGCAGCTGAGTCGGGCTGGGCTATCGCAGGAGGCGCGGTTGTCAACGTCAACGCGACCACGGCAACCGCGCTGAACGCGGACGCGAACGTCATGCTTGCCGAGGTTATTTATGCCTCACGACAGCGACGCAGCGATTGCGTCTCGAATAGGTTGCAAGAAACGTCGTGCGCTACAGCGCTCCAATGCTGGCGCCAGGATTCTGCTCGAAGCCCCAGTCCAACAGTGTTGCGGCTTGATCCCAGTAGGTCGGTCCGCCCTCTTTGACCAGGCCGTACATCATCGCGATGACCAACCGCCGGTCGCCGCGGTCCGCAGCCCCGACGAACGTTTTACGCGCCGAGTCGGTGAAGCCTGTCTTGCCGCCGATTGCGCCGGGGTAGCGCACCAGGAGTTCGTCTTGGTTGATCAGCGGCTTTTCACCGGTCTCGGTGGGGAACATCGCCGTCGGTTGAGCGGTGATCTGTGCGAACACCGGGTTCGCCATCGCGGCGCGGAAAATGGTCGCGAGGTCGTGCGGCGTGGTCCAGCCCGGTCCGCCCGGGCCATCCAAACCGGATGGTGTCGCGGCGTGGGTGTTGGTTGCCCCGATAGCGGCGGCTTTGGCGTTCATCTTCGCTACGGCGGAGTCGAATCCACCGAGCATGTCGGCGAGTGTGTTGGCGGCGTCATTGCCGGATACCAGCAGCACCGCGTCGAGCAACTGCCGCGCCGTATAAGTATGACCCGGCTTGATGCCGGCGCAGTTGCACTCGACGCGGGCGTCGGCCTCGTCGGCAACCACGGTGGCGTCCAGGCTCAGTTCGTCGAGTGCGGTCAGCGCCAACAGCGTCTTGATAGTGCTCGCCGGCGGGTGCGCCGCGAACATATCCCGACCGGCGAGCACCTGGCCGGTGTCCAAGTCAGCAACGATCCAGGCCGGTGCAGGTCCGTCGGGAATCGGTAGCGAACCGGGAGGCTGGACGCTTTGGTCGGCGATCGCCGACGGTGCGATACCAGTGATCACAGAGGTGAAGATCAGCGAAAACGACGCCACGACAGCGGACAACAGCCTAGACATGGCGCATGAGCCTAGCTTCGGTGGCAGCGATGTTGACAATCGGTGTTGAATCGATCACATGCTGAGCTTGGCGGAAATCTCTGATCGGCTGGAGATCCAGCAACTGCTGGTGGACTATTCAACGGCAATCGACACTCGCCGGTTCGATGACCTTGATCAGGTGTTCACCCCTGATGCGTACATCGACTACCGACCGATGGGTGGGATCGACGGCAGCTATCCCGATGTCAAGACTTGGCTGGCGAAGGTGCTACCGAATTTCCCGGCCTACGCGCACCTGGTCGGCAACTTCGACGTACGGATCACCGGTGATGCCGCGGTATCGCGCACCTTGTGCCTCAACCCGATGGTGCTAGGCGGTGATTCCGGGCAGATTCTGTTCTGCGGGTTGTGGTACGACGATGAGTTCGTACGGACGGCGGAGGGCTGGCGAATGTCGCGCCGCGTCGAGACCAAGTGCTTCGACAAAATCATCTAGCCAGATCCGGCAATTAGGGCGGTGCGGGCGGTTCTGGCACAATTGGCGGCTGCGCGCGAGGCAAAACCGGATCCGGCAACCCGTCGGCTATCGCTGAATTGCAGCGTGACACTTTCTAGGAGAATTTCTTTCATGGCTGTAAAGATCAAGCTCACTCGGCTTGGCAAGATCCGTAACCCCCAATACCGCATCGCTATCGCAGATGCCCGCAACCGTCGTGACGGTCGTGCGATCGAGATCATTGGCCGCTATCACCCCAAAGAAGAGCCGAGCCTGATCGAGGTGAATTCTGAGCGCGCTCAGTACTGGCTGTCCGTCGGCGCTCAGCCGACCGAGCCAGTGCTCAAGCTGCTGAAGATCACCGGTGATTGGCAGAAGTTCAAGGGCCTGCCCGGCACCGAGGGCACGTTGAAGGTCAAGCCCGCTAAGCCCAGCAAGCTCGAACTGTTCAACGCCGCGTTGGCTGCCGCCGACGGAGCGCCGTCCGGCGAGGCCGCTCAGCCCAAGAAGAAGAAGGCTCCGGCCAAGAAGTCCGAGCAGGCTGCTGACGCGGTCGAACCTGCTGAAGCCGTCGAGGCTCCCGCAGCTGCGGAGTCCGCTGAAGCCGTCGAGCCCGCGGCAGCGGCAGAGCAGGCTGACGCCGTCGAGCCCGCCGCCGAATGAGTTCCGTAGTCGTCGACGCCGTAGAGCATCTGGTCCGCGGGATCGTCGACAATCCAGATGACGTTCGCGTCGACATGGTGACGAGTCGGCGCGGTCGTACGGTTGAGGTGCATGTCCACCCAGACGATCTTGGCAAGGTGATCGGACGTGGCGGTCGCACTGCGACTGCACTCCGCACCTTGGTGGCCGGCATCGGTGGCCGGGGCATCCGCGTTGACGTGGTAGACACCGACCAGTAGCGAGCTGCCTGATGGAGCTTGTCGTCGGCCGAGTGGTCAAGGCCCACGGCCTCACTGGCGAATTGGTGGTCGACGTTCGCACCGATGACCCCGAAGAGCGGTTCGCACCCGGTACCCGGCTACGACTCAGGCATCCCCGGGCAGAAGCCGGCCCAGAAGCAGTCGGCCGGGAGGCAGTCGTGGAATCGTCTCGGCCGCATGGGGCACGGATGCTGGTTCGCGTGGTCGGTGTGGCCGATCGGGACGCTGCCGACGCGCTGCGCGGGCACGTATTCCTCATCGACACGGCCGAACTGCCGCCCATCGACGATCCCGACGAGTTCTACGATCACCAGCTTGAGGGATTGGTCGTGCGCACTCGCGACGGACGCGAGATCGGTTCGGTCGCAGAGGTTTTACATACCGGTGGCACTGATTTGCTGTCGGTACGCAACGCCGAAGGCCGCGAATTTCTGGTGCCGTTCGTCAATGCGATCGTCACGTCCGTGTCGTTGTCGGACGGAATCGTCGAGATCGAGCCACCCGAAGGCCTGCTGGAGCTGGACTAGTGCTGCGCATTGAGGTCATCACTATCTTTCCCGACTACCTCAATCCTGTCCGGCAGGCGTTGCAGGGTAAGGCTATTGAGTCCGGCATCGTCGACGTAGCTGTGCACGATCTTCGGCGATGGACCCATGATGTGCACCGGTCCGTCGACGACACCCCGTATGGGGGTGGGCCCGGAATGGTGATGAAGGCACCCGTCTGGGGAGCAGCACTTGATGAAATCTGCACCGCGGAAACGCTTCTGGTGGTGCCGACGCCTGCTGGCCGGTTGTTCAACCAGGACGCCGCTCAGCGCTGGTCCGATGAGGAACACCTGGTGTTCGCGTGTGGCCGCTACGAGGGGATCGATCAGCGGGTTGTGGACGACGCAGCCAAGAGGATGCGGGTCGAAGAGGTTTCGATCGGGGACTATGTGCTGGCCGGGGGTGAGGTGGCCTCGCTCGTGATGATCGAGGCAGTGGTGCGACTGCTGCCGGCAGTCATGGGCAATCCGCAATCACACCAAGATGACTCGCACTCCGTGGCAAATGACGGGCTCCTTGAGGGGCCGAGCTATACCCGGCCGCCGACCTGGCGGGACCTAGACGTGCCCGAGGTACTGCTGTCCGGGAACCACGCCAAGATTTCGGACTGGCGACGGATGCAGGCACTAGACCGTACGCGGAACCGGCGGCCCGAACTGCTTGGTGAGCCGGACCCGAATTAGATACGCCCGCCGGGGAACATCGCCATCAGTGTCTGCGTGATGGTGGTGCGGGCCGTCGCGTCATCGACGGGTTGCAGCGAGACGATGGCCATTACGTACCGACGGTCAGAACCGATCACGCCGGTGGACATGTGCAGCCAATTGGCTCCGTTCCAGCAGCACATCCAGCCCTGCTTAACCGCGACGGATTCGTTGAACAGTCCGTCGGGGATACCGAACCGTTGCGGATATCCGTCGATGCCCATCGGCGTGGACTGCGCCAAGTCGGACAACATGATGTTGGCCTGCTCCAACGGCAGCCCACCGGCTCCATCGAGCAGCATGCTGTAGTACCGCACCAGATCAACGGTGGTGCTCATGGTGTTCCACCAGTGCCCGTCGTACGGGGCCGAGGTTGTTCCGAGGCCATACCGTGCGATCACGCGGGCGATGATCTCGTTGCCGCCGCCCCGATTCCAGAAGTTCTCCGCCGCATCGTCATCTGAGGACCGCAACATCACGTCCAGGGCTTGCCGGTCCTCGGGTGTGAGCTGGGTTTGTCCCTGGGCGACCTGCAGCAACAGGTCATCAGCGATGAACAGCTTGGCCACCGATGCGATCGGGAACGGAGCCCCATCACCGTCGGAGATCTGCTGACGCGTCTTGCGGTCGAGCAGCGTGAAACTGATGTCGGCGCCGTTCTGTGCCGCGGTCGAGGTGGCCTGGTTGGCCAGTCCGTCGAGGGCGGCGATCGGCTCGGGGGGCGGCGCCTGGGGTGCTGGTTGCAGCACCGGAGCTGCCGGCGGGCCGGCGGGATCGACGGCCAGCAACGTCACCTGACGCGGGCCGTGGGTGCCGGGGACTTCGCTGATCTGAGGAGAAGACGCGGCAACAGACACCGCTATAACGGCCGTGGCGATACCGGTGACCAGCACCGACGGACGCCGTCGCATCGCCATCTCCTCGAGAAACATTGGTGAAACAAACGTTTGCGGGCCTTAGCCTGGCTGCCCGGGCATTTAGGGTAACCCGTACTCTTTGTACAGCGCTAAATAAGCAGCGCGCGACACCTGCCGGATGTCGGCGGGTCGGGGCCGATTTTTGGGGGCCGATTTTGGGCGCCGGTCTCCACGGATTTCGCCGCCAGCGGCAAATCTGGCACAATCGAGTGGTTGCCCGCGCGGGCCGGATATTTCGCCTGCTGCGCCAACCATGACTGCACATCACTACCTTCACCGAAATCAAACCGCAAGGAAGAGTCACCGATGAATACGCTGGACTTCGTCGATCAGGCGTCGCTGCGCGATGACATCCCAAAATTTGGGCCCGGGGACACGATCAACGTCCACGTGAAGGTCATCGAGGGCAACAAGCAGCGCATCCAGGTCTTCAAGGGCGTCGTGATCCGGCGTTCCGGGGGCGGTATCCGCGAGACCTTCACTGTGCGTAAGGAGAGCTACGGCGTAGGCGTCGAGCGCACCTTCCCGTTGCATTCGCCCAATATCGACCACATTGAGCTCGTCACCCGCGGTGACGTCCGTCGCGCGAAGCTGTACTACCTGCGGGAATTGCGCGGCAAGAAGGCCAAGATCAAGGAGAAGCGCTGACCCTGGCGCGGTCATCGCACTCTGGTCACGCTTGCTGGCTACGCTGATCTCGTGACCGACACCCCGGATTCTTCGGCCGACTCCGCGCCGGAGCAGTCCACTCAAACACCGGAGCAGCCCTCTAAGAAGCGCTCAGCATTGCGCGAGGGCGCGATTCTGGTGGCGATCGCCTTGATTCTTTACTACGTGATGCTCACATTCGTGGCCCGCCCGTATCTCATCCCGTCTGAGTCGATGGAGCCCACACTGCACGGGTGCGCTGGCTGTGTCGGCGACAGGATCATGGTCGACAAGGTGACCTACCGGTTTACCTCACCCGATCCAGGCGACGTCATCGTTTTCAAGGGTCCGCCGAACTGGAATGTCGGATACAAGTCGATCCGATCGCACAATGCCGCGCTCCGCTGGGTGCAGAACACGCTGTCCTTCGTGGGTTTCGTGCCACCCGATGAAAATGATCTGGTGAAGCGAGTGATCGCCACCGGTGGCCAGACTGTTCAGTGTCGTGCTGACACCGGTCTCACCGTTGATGGTAAGACGCTCCATGAGCCGTATCTCAATGCGACGACGATGATGGCCGATCCGCTTGTTTATCCCTGCCTCGGCAATGAGTTCGGCCCGGTCAAGGTCCCGGACGGCCGGTTGTGGGTGATGGGGGACAACCGCACCCACTCAGCGGATTCGCGGGCGCACTGCGCCAGTACGCCAGCCGACGCCCAGCAGGGCATCTTGTGTACCGGCGACCCGAACGCAGGCACCATTCCGGTGGACAACGTCATCGGCAAGGCCCGGTTCATCGCTTGGCCGCCGTCGCGCTGGGGCGGTGTGTCCACGGTGAACCCACAAAGCTGAGTATGCGGGCGATGACGTGGCCGCCTCGTACGGTCATTCGCAGATCGTCGGGACTCCGCACGCTTGAATCGGCGTTGTACCGCAGCGGACTCGGACCAGTTGCCGGAGTCGACGAAGTAGGGCGTGGCGCCTGCGCCGGGCCACTTGTCGTTGCAGCCTGCGTACTGGGGCCGAACCGCTCGGAGCGTCTGGCCGGGCTGGATGACTCCAAGAAACTTACTGAGAAGACCCGTGAAGAACTCTTCCCACTGATCTGCCGGCATGCGATCGCCTATCACGTGGTGTTCATCTCATCGAGCGAGGTCGACCGGCGTGGGGTGCACGTGGCCAATATCGAGGGGATGCGGCGCGCCGTTGCCGGGCTGCCCGAACGTCCCGGATACGTGCTGTCTGATGGCTTCCGGGTGCCCGGACTGCCGATGCCGTCGTTGCCGGTTGTCGGTGGCGATGCTGTGGCGGCGTGTATCGCCGCAGCCAGTGTGTTGGCCAAAGTGAGCCGGGACCGGCTGATGGTTGCGATGGAGGACGAACATCCCGGCTACGGATTCGCCGTGCACAAGGGATACAGCACGGCCGCGCACACCGCGGCACTTAGCAAGCTGGGACCGTGCACCGAGCACCGGTTCTCGTTCATCAACGTTCGCAATGTTGCCGGGGCTCGTCGGGCGCAGACTGGGAACGGGTGAGTCAAAATGGAACCACATTCGACAGAAGGACCGCTGAGCCGATGAGTGCCGAGGATCTCGAGAAGTACGAAACCGAGATGGAACTCTCGCTTTACCGCGAATACAAAGACATCGTGGGGCAGTTCAGCTATGTCGTGGAAACCGAACGGCGCTTCTACCTGGCCAACAGTGTGGAGTTGCTGCCCCGTAACACCGACGGCGAGGTGTACTTCGAGCTGCGGCTGGCAGACGCCTGGGTCTGGGACATGTACCGGCCTGCCCGGTTTGTGAAGCAGGTGCGGGTGATCACGTTCAAGGACGTCAACATCGAAGAAGTCGAGAAGCCGGAGCTGCGACTTCCTGAGTGAGCGGGGCCTTCCTGAGTGATCTGGACCTTCCTGAGTGATCGGGGACCACCCGTCACTGGGTCTGTTGATGAATGAGGTTTTGGGGATAACCCGGGCACTTTAGGGTTTCCCGCGTGCATCGTGTCGGCGGCTGTCGGCGGTTGAGCCCACGCTGCAGCCATGACGACATACACGCGTATCCAGTTGGGGGCGTTGGGAGAACAGCTGGCGGCGGAACACCTCAACTCCCTCGGATTGCGCATCCTGGCGCGCAATTGGCGCTGCCGATACGGCGAGCTTGACCTGATTGCTGAAGGCGCCGAGCGCACGGTTGTTTTTGTTGAGGTCAAGACTCGCACGGGTGAGGCATTCGGAGGCCTGGCGCAGGCGGTCTCACCGCAGAAGGTGCGCCGGCTCCGCCGGCTAGCGGGACTCTGGCTCGCCCAGCAGAGCCAAGGCTGGGCAAGCATCCGCATCGACGTCATCGGCGTGCGAGTCGGGTTGCAAAAGGTGCCGGAGATCATTCACCTGAAGGCGGTCGGCTGATGGCATTGGGCCGCGCCTATTCAGTGGCGGTGCGGGGACTCGACGGGGAAATCGTCGAGATCGAAGCGGATATCAGTTCAGGCTTGCCGGGGGTTCATCTGGTCGGTTTGGCCGATGCGGCGCTGCAGGAGTCGCGAGACCGTGTTCGGGCGGCGATCACGAATTGTGGCGACAAATGGCCGATGGCGCGGTTGACCCTGGCGTTGTCACCGGCGACGTTACCCAAGATGGGTTCGGTCTACGACATCGCCCTCGCGTGCGCGGTGCTATCCGCTGATCGGAAGAAACCCTGGCACCGACTGGAAAAAACGGTTCTGCTGGGCGAACTGGCACTCGACGGGCGAATCCGGCCAGTGCGCGGTGTGCTGCCTGCGGTGCTGGCCGCCAAACGGCAAGGCTGGCCCACTGTCGTGGTTCCGACGGCCAATCTGGCCGAAGCGAGTCTTGTCGACGGTGTCGAGGTGTTCGGGGTCCGAACCTTGCGTCACCTCAAAGCCTGGCTGGCGGGTTCCGCCGCCCTCGATGACCGGATGGACAGCCCGGTGCCGTTGCTCGATCCCGTGGCCGATCTGGCCGACGTTGTCGGGCAGGTTCAGGCGCGGTTCGCCGTGGAAGTCGCGGCCGCGGGCGCGCATCACCTGATGCTTACCGGTCCACCCGGAGTCGGGAAAACGATGCTGGCTCAACGGCTTCCCGGCCTCCTTCCTGACCTCACCGAGAGCGAAGCGCTGGAGGTCACAGCTATCCACTCCGTCGCCGGTCTGCTGTCCGATTCGGTGCCGTTGATCACTCGGCCGCCGTTCATCGCGCCGCACCACTCGTCGAGCGTGGCGGCGCTCGCGGGCGGCGGCTCCGGTCTGGCGCGCCCAGGCGCGGTCAGCCGCGCCCATCGTGGGGTGCTGTTCCTCGATGAGTGTGCAGAGATCAGGCTCAGCGCGCTTGAGGCGCTGCGGACCCCGTTGGAAGATGGCGAGATTCGGCTCGCTCGACGCGACGGCGTGGCGTGCTACCCAGCACGATTTCAACTCGTCCTGGCAGCCAACCTTTGCCCGTGTGCGCCGGCCGATCCCAACGACTGTCTCTGCTCGTCGGTACAGAAGCGTCGCTACCTGGGCAAGCTGTCGGGCCCACTCCTGGATCGTGTCGATCTTCGGGTGCAGATGTACGCCGTGCGGGCCGGTGCTTTCGCCCCGGAATCGGGCGAAAGCACCGCCGCGGCCCGTGAACGTGTCACGCAGGCGCGCTCGGCCGCTGCTGAGCGCTGGCGCCGCTACGGTTTCACCACCAACGCCGAGGTGACCGGCTCGGTATTGCGCCGCAGGTTCCGCCTCGGCAGCGCTGCGATGGGCCCGTTGAAGTCCGCACTG
Organism: Mycobacterium sp.; assembly: GCA_965279745.1. Lineage (GTDB taxonomy): Bacteria > Actinomycetota > Actinomycetes > Mycobacteriales > Mycobacteriaceae > Mycobacterium. Next base: position 1,795,839 of record OZ257262.1, on the reverse strand, counting down.
GATCGGGGATTGCTGAGCATTCGAGGCTTGGACAGGTCGCTGCGCGTCGCGTGGACGCTTGCCGATCTGGCGGGGCGCGATATGCCCAACCTGGATGACGTATCGGTTGCGTTGAGCTTCCGGCAGGGCGAGGTGACGGCGTGATGGCGGATGACGCGACACGCGCATGGGCGTATCTGTCCCGAGTGGTCGAACCACCGAGCGACGAGGTCGCCAGCTTGATCGGCACGGTAGGTCCAATCGAGGCTGCCGCGCGCATCCGTCGTGGTGAGGTGACCCCAGCGCTCGCTGAACGCACCGCCGCTCGGCGCGAAATAGACACTGCAGCAGCCGATCTTGACATGTTGCACCGCCGGGGCGGCAGGCTCATCACTCCCGATGATGACGAGTGGCCTGCGCTGGCCTTTCTGGCCTTCGGTGGATCAGCATTGCGCGACAAGGCGCAGGGCAGGCCGCCGCTCGTGCTCTGGGCGGTCGGACCCGCACGTCTTGACGATGTCGCCGATCGCGCGGCCGCCATCGTGGGAACCCGTGCCGCAACCGCGTACGGCGAACATGTCGCCGCCGATCTGGCGGCAGGGTTGGCCGAAGCGGATGTCGCCGTGGTCTCGGGCGGCGCCTACGGTATCGATGGGGCGGCCCATCGCGCGACGCTGTCCGTTGATGATGGACAGACCGTCGCAGTTCTAGCCGGTGGCATTGACATTCTCTATCCGGCAGGTCATTCCGCGCTGCTGCACCGCATTGGCAGCACTGGCTTGTTGATCACCGAGTACCCGCCCGGTGTGCGGCCGGCGCGACATCGATTTCTCACCCGCAATCGTTTGGTCGCTGCGCTGTCCGCTGCCACAGTGGTGGTGGAAGCGGGTGTCCGCAGTGGTGCTGCCAGTACCGCCGCCTGGGCAACCGCGCTCGGGCGAGTGGTCTGTGCGGTGCCGGGACCGGTGACCTCGTCGGCATCGACCGGATGTCACAACCTGTTGCGCGGAGGTGCCGAATTGGTGACGCGAGCCGGTGAGATCGTCGAATTGGTAGGACGGGCAGGTGAATTCGCGGACGATGACCCTCGACCCAGTGGTCCGCTGGATGGGCTGACCGACAACGAACTGCTGGTCTACGAGGCATTTCCTGCGCGGGGCGCACGAACCGCGGACGAGATTGCCGTCGCCTCGGGTCTACCACCGACCGGAGTGCTGGGTCTGCTGGCGATGTTGGAGATAGCGGGCCTGGTCCGGCGTGGGGATGGTCGCTGGCGCGCGAAACGTATAGTCGATGGCGCTGGTTAGGTAGTCGGGTCGGTCAGTCATTGAAGTTGAAGGCTTTCAAGGAAGTTGGAGGCAATTGTGGCGGGTCGGCCTTTGCATACTTTTCAGGTCGTTGGTGTCAGGATGCTGACGCCGCACGTAGTCCGGGTTGTTTTGGGCGGCAATGGTTTTGACACATTCACGCCGAGCGAATTCACCGATTCGTATGTGAAGTTCGTGTTCACTAGCGACCAGCTCGACGTTGCGGAATTGTCAAAGCCGTTGACGCTAGACAGTTTCGCGGAACTGCCTGACGAGTTGCAGCCGGCCGTGCGGACGTTCACGGTGCGCAAGGCAGACCGTCATTTGCGTCAGATCACAGTGGACTTCGTGGTGCACGGCGACCAAGGGGTCGCCGGGCCGTGGGCGAGGAGCGCCAAACCAGGCGACACCATTCATCTCATGGGTCCGAGCGGGGCATACGCGCCGAATCCGGCTGCAGACTGGCACCTGCTGGCCGGTGACGAGGCCGGCCTGCCGGCCATCAGCGCGGCACTTGAGGCGTTGCCGTCCAACGCGGTCGGTCAGGCGTTTCTCGAAATTTCGGGACCGGATGACGAGATCGTGCTTGGGGCTCCGGACGGGATCGGGATCACGTGGATTCACCGCGGGGGACGCGCCGACCTCGTCGGCGAAGACCGGGCCGGAGACAACGCGCCGTTGATCAAGGCCGTCGCTGCTGCCCCTTGGCTGCCCGGTCAGGTGCACGTTTTCATCCACGGTGAGGCCCAGGCGGTCATGCACAACCTTCGTCGCTACGTGCGCAAAGAACGCGGCGTCACGGCCGAGTGGGCCTCGATCTCGGGCTATTGGCGGCGCGGGCGCACTGAGGAGACATTCCGGCAATGGAAGAAGGAACTCGCGGCCGCCGAGGCGGCGAACGAACCGGCTTAACCGCGACACGCCCTCCGGCTCACCCCTGGACCGGGATTGTCTGCGACTGTGAGGGAGTGGACGTTCCGAGCGGCTATGCGGCGATTCTCGACGAATACGCCGAGCATCTCGCGTTGGAGCGGGGCCGGTCCGATCACACCCGTCGGGCATACCTGACCGATCTCCGATCGCTGTTCACCTTCATCGAGGAACGTGCGCCCGGCGGGGGACTCGGCGTATTGAGCCTGCCCCTGCTCAGATCGTGGCTGGCCGCTCAAGCGGCCGCTGGTGCCGCCCGGACCACGCTGGCTCGCCGAACATCGGCGGTCAAGACATTCACGGCCTGGGCCAGCCGACGGGGACTGCTGGACGGCGATCCCGCTGTACGGCTTCAGCTCCCGAAAGCCCGCCGCACTTTGCCTGCGGTGCTGCGCAAGGATCAGGCGTTGGCGGCGATGACGGCGGCCAACCTCGGAGCGCAACAAGGCGATCCATTGGCGCTGCGCGACCGATTGATCGTGGAACTGCTGTATGCCACCGGTATCCGAGTCAGCGAGCTGTGTGGCCTGGACGTCGACGATGTCGACAACAGCCGTCGACTGCTCCGGGTACTCGGCAAGGGCAATAAGCAGCGGACCGTGCCGTTCGGCGCGCCCGCGTCGGCCGCACTGTCGGCGTGGCTCGCAGACGGCAGGCCAGAGTTGGCAATCCCAAGCTCGGGTCCGGCGTTGCTCTTGGGCCCGCGTGGACGTCGGATCGACCCTCGCCAGGCGCGCACCGTCGTGCATCAGACCGTCGGTGCTGTCGATGGGGCTCCCGACATGGGCCCGCATGGTCTACGGCACAGTGCGGCCACCCATCTGCTGGAAGGCGGCGCCGACCTGCGCATCGTGCAGGAACTCCTCGGCCATTCGACGCTCGCGACGACGCAGCTGTATACCCATGTCACAGTGGCGCGATTGCGCGCTGTTCACGACCAGGCCCACCCTCGGGCATAGTCACGTCAGCCGGTCAGCGGTTTCAGCCGGATCGGTGTGGCGGCCAGCAGGCCTATCGGGTCCACATAGTTCGCTTGCGCGGCAGGCCCCCACATCGCGCCCCAGTGGAGGCACGCGGCGGCCGCGCAGCCGGAGTGGCCGGGGAGTAGTCGTCCGATGATGGTCGATTGATCGACGAGTTGGCCTGCTGCCACGGCGGCTTTGACCGGCTCGTAGCTGGTTCGGAGACCGCCCGGATGAGCCAGCGATAGCACCGGCCGGCCGGCCAGCAGTCCGGCGAAGACCACGGTCGCCCGGCCGGGGGCGTAAACCGGCTGGTCCGGCACGCCCGCCAGGTCCACGCCGCGATGCCCATGCTGCCAGTCTGGGTTAGGCGCATTGAACGTGCGGACCACCGAAGGCGGCGGTCGCAGCGGCCAGTCGAGTCGGGCGATGTCGGCACTGCACGGAGCCGCGACCAGGAGCGCGACCATCACCAGCGTCAAAGCGCGTCGCATACAGCCAGTTCAGGGTATCGGCGGTGCCGCCGCCAGTGCGGTTCGCCGGGGTTGGGGATGGGCGGCCAGCTGTGGAAAAAGCACCCCTCGCAACGGTGTAAACTCGCATCCTGCAGCTTGCATTAGCGGGCTGACTTCGCGTGTCTGCGCCAACACGACCCCATTACGCGGTCGTATCCGGATGCCGGCGGTCCCAACTCGGGTTTCCCGAGACGGGTCCGGCAACCTGCAGGCACCAGGGCCCGGCTTCACCCGAAGCCGAGCGACAACCGACGTAGTAAGGACATGGGTTCACCATGGCTGTTGTAACCATGAAACAGCTGCTTGATAGCGGCACCCACTTCGGGCATCAGACCCGTCGCTGGAATCCCAAGATGAAGCGGTTCATCTTCACCGACCGCAACGGCATCTACATCATCGACTTGCAGCAGACGCTGACCTACATCGATAAGGCGTACGAGTTCGTCAAAGAGACGGTCGCCCACGGTGGCAGCATCATGTTCGTCGGCACCAAGAAGCAGGCGCAGGAGTCCATCGCCGAAGAGGCGACCCGCGTCGGCATGCCGTACGTGAACCAGCGCTGGCTCGGTGGCATGCTCACCAACTTCTCCACCGTGCACAAGCGCCTGCAGCGACTCAAGGAACTTGAGTCCATGGAGCAGACCGGTGGTTTCGAGGGTCGCACCAAGAAGGAAATCTTGATGCTGACCCGCGAGATGAAGAAATTGGAGCGGTCCCTCGGCGGTATCCGCGACATGGCCAAGGTGCCGTCGGCGATCTGGGTCGTCGACACCAACAAAGAGCACCTTGCGGTAGCGGAAGCGCGCAAGCTGAACATCCCGATCATCGCGATCCTCGACACCAACTGCGACCCGGACCTCGTCGACTACCCGATCCCGGGCAACGACGACGCGATCCGCTCGGCGGCACTGTTGACCAAGGTGATTGCCTCGGCCGTCGCCGAAGGCCTCCAGGCCCGCGCCGGAGCCGGTAGCAGCGACAAGCCTGAGGCTGCCGCTGAGCCGCTCGCTGAGTGGGAGCAGGAATTGCTGGCCAGCGCGACGCCGGCTGCTGCAGCGGAAGCTGACGCTGCACCGACTGATGCTGCACCTGCCGAACTGGTCGCTGACGCGTCGGCCCCAGACGCAACCGAAGCTACTGAAGCTTCCCCGGAGAAAGGCTGACGATGGGTAACTACACCGCTGCCGACGTCAAGAAGCTCCGGGAGCTCACCGGCGCAGGCATGCTCGATTGCAAGAACGCACTGTCCGAGAGTGACGGCGATTTCGACAAGGCTGTCGAGGTCCTGCGCATCAAGGGTGCCAAGGACGTCGGCAAGCGCGCTGAGCGCGCTACCGCCGAGGGCCTGGTCGCCGCCAAGGGCGGTGCGCTGATCGAGCTCAACTCGGAGACCGACTTCGTCGCCAAGAACGCCGAGTTCCAGAAGCTGGCGGACGACATCGTCTCCGCTGCGGTCGCTGCAAAGGCTGCCGATGTCGACGCGCTCAAGGCCGCCGCATCGGGAGGCGGCACGGTCGAGGAGGCAATCGCGGCCATGTCGGCGAAGATCGGCGAGAAGCTCGAACTGCGCCGGGTGGCCTACTTCGACGGCACCGTCGAGACCTACCTGCACAAGCGGTCGGCCGACCTGCCGCCCGCCGTCGGGGTCCTCGTTGAGTACACCGGTTCGGACAAGGGTGCGGCGCACGCCGCAGCCCTGCAAATCGCCGCGTTGAAGGCCAAGTACCTGACGCGCGACGAGGTGCCCGCCGACATCGTTGAGAACGAGCGTCGCATCGCCGAGGAAACGGCCAAGTCGGAAGGCAAGCCCGAGCAGGCTCTGCCCAAGATCGTCGAGGGTCGGCTCACCGGCTTCTTCAAGGACGTCGTCCTGTTGGAGCAGCCGTCGGTGTCGGACAACAAGAAGACCGTCAAAGCCCTGCTGGACGATGCCGGCGTGACAGTCACGCGCTTCGTCCGCTTCGAGGTCGGCCAGCAGTAAGGCTGCCTGCACAAACCTGAGCGGTACACCAAACCGCTCATCGGAAAACCCCGTGCCATATCCGGCGATCCCGGCGGCGCGGGGTTTTGCCGTCCCGGGGGAAGAAATGTCACCGGGGGAGGGTTTCACCCGCAATGCGCATCGGTGTCGTATTTCCCCAGACCGAACTAGGCGGCGACCCAGGGGCGGTGCGGGCCTACGGCCAGCGCGTCGAGGAGTTGGGCTTCAAGCACATTCTGGCCTACGACCACGTGGTCGGCGCTGACCCCACGGTGCACCACGGGTGGGCGGGCCCGTACGACGTCAACACGACGTTCCACGAGCCGTTGGTGATGTTCGGGTACCTCGCTGCTGTGACTACGGCTGTTGAGCTCGTCACCGGCGTCATCATCTTGCCGCAGCGGCAGGCCGTTCTGGTGGCCAAGCAGGCCGCCGAGGTCGACCTGCTCAGTAACGGGCGGCTGCGCCTTGGCGTGGGTATCGGCTGGAATGCTGTCGAGTATGAGGCGCTCGGGGAGGACTTCACCAACCGCGGCAGGCGGTCCGATGAGCAGATCGAAGTGATGCGCCGGCTCTGGACCGAACCGGCGGTGACGTTTGAGGGCCGGTTTCACACCGTCACGGGCGCGGGGCTCGCGCCGATGCCGGTACAGCGCCCGATCCCGGTGTGGATCGGCGCCGGATCGGCACGTGGCTACGAACGGGCGGGTCGGCTCGCCGACGGTTGGTTCCCGATGATGTCGCCCGGGCCGAAATTGGAAGAAGCCAGCGCTACCGTCGCACGCGCCGCGCGAGCAGCCGGTCGCGATCCGGCTGGGTTGGGAATGGAAGGTCGAGTCACGTGGACCGGCGATCGCGATCAGATCGGACAAGAGCTGGCGTCCTGGGCGGGCGTCGGGGCGACCCATATCTCGGTCAACACGATGGGCGCGGGATTGCAGACGGTCGACGACCATTTGGCCGCGTTGGAAGCCGTGGCAAGCGACTTTTACCTGTAGGTGACCTGTAGGTTGGGGCCAATGCAGCATGTGCACGCTTTTCGTGACGATGCGCTCGGCGATCTCGACGCCGTCGCCGTGGTCGATGCCATCCGTACCGGAAAGGTCTCGCGACCCGAGCTCATCGAGGCGGCCATCGCCCGGACAGAGTCGGTCAATCCAGTCCTCAACGGCCTGGCCTACCAGGCCTACGATCGCGCCCTCGCACGTGCGGACGCCGGAGCGCCAAAATCCGGTTTCTTTGACGGGGTGCCGACGTTCATCAAGGACAATGCAGATGTCGAAGGCATGCCGACGATGCAGGGCACCGACGCGTGGAAACCCCGGCCCGTGCCCAGCCACGGCGACTTCGCGCGGCACTTCCTCGCCACCGGCCTCAACCCACTGGGCAAGACCCAAATGTCGGAGTTCGGTTTCAGCGGTTCCGCAGAGCATCCGCGACTGGGTCCCGTTCGCAATCCGTGGGACACCGACTTCACCGCCGGAGCGTCATCGTCGGGCTCGGGCGCGTTCGTCGGGGCCGGCGTGGTGCCGATCGCACACGCGAACGACGGCGGTGGATCCATTCGGATTCCGGCCGCCTGCAATGGTCTGGTTGGACTCAAGCCCTCGCGGGGCCGATTGCCGCTCGACAAGCAGGCGCAACAGCTACCGATCCGGATCATTGCCAATGGGGTGCTGACCCGCTCAGTGCGGGACACCGCCGCGTTCTACCGGGAAGCCGAACACGTCGGACGTAACCGAAAGCTGCCACCGGTGGGAGCAGTCACCGGGCCGCCGCGTGAGCGGTTGAAGGTCGCTGTCGCTACTCGGTCACTGTTTCGTGAATGCAGTCCAGTCGTTCTCGAACAAACACTTCAGACCGCGCGGTTACTTGAGAGCATTGGTCACCACGTCGTGCAAATCGATAAATTGCCCGTGCCGGAGTATTTCGCTGACGACTTCCTGATCTATTGGGCATCACTAGCCATGGGGGTGGTGCGAGCTGGCCGTCGGCTATTCGGCGACAGTTTCGAACGTGAGCGGCTGGACACTCTTACCCTTGGCCTGGATCGGCATGCAACGCGCAACTTGCACCGACTTCCGCTTTCCATCACACGGCTCAAGGCGGTGCGCCGCAAGACTGCCCGGCTCTACCAGGACTATGACGTTCTGCTGACCCCCACTGTTGCCCACGAGACCCCGGTGATCGGTCATCTGGATCCGACATTTGGCTACCAACAAATCGTGGACCGCCTGGTGGATTGGGCGGCGTTCACTCCACTACAGAACGTGACGGGTGAGCCGGCGATCTCGTTGCCGCTTGCCGAGACACCAACGGGGATGCCGCTAGGGATGATGTTCGCTGCTCCGCTCGGACACGAACGCAGGTTGCTTGAACTGGCCTTCGAACTCGAAGCTGTCAAACCATGGCGGCGCATCCAGGCTTGAGCTACGGGGTCAAGCCCGAGTCTATGCGCGTGCCCGCCGCCACTCTGGTGAGGATTTTGACGAATTCTTGCTGTTGATCTGCGGTGAGAACGGACATCAGCCGTTGCTCGGCGGCCCGGACGCCTTCATCGGTGCGTGCCAGCAGCTGCTGGCCCGCGCGAGTTAGCTGAGCGGGGAGCGATCGCCCGGACGCCACGCTGGTCGGGCGGCTGACCAGTCCGCGCTCCTCCAGGCCGAGCACTACCATGTTCATGGCTTGGGGTGAGACGCTCGTCTCGCGCGCGAGATCGGCGTTGGACCGACCTGGGAACTTGGACAGCAAGCGCAGGCAGATGTACTGCGGAAAGCTCAGTTCCAACTGCACCAGGACGGTGCTGGTGATGTCGGAGCGCAATGCTGACAACGACAGGTGCAGGAGATACCCGAGCCCAAGGGGCGGATCCGAGGAACTACTCATATCAGTCATATTGACATATATCAAACGCATTGATACACATAAAATGTGACCACTCCCGTTGAACCTGATGACATGTTCGAGTTGGCGTACCGCGGCGACGCGCCGGAATTCGATGGTATTCGACCACCTTGGAGCATCGGTGAGCCTCAGCCGGAGATCGCAGCACTCATCGATGAAGGGAAGATCCACGGCGAGGTTCTCGACGCCGGTTGTGGCGAAGCCGCATTGTCGATGTTCCTTTCTGAGCGTGGATTCACGACGGTTGGTCTGGACTTCTCGCCGACCGCGATCAAGCTCGCCCAGGTTGAGGCCGACCGGCGCGGTTTGACCTCCGCGAGCTTCGCGGTAGCGGACATCAGCTCGTTCGGCGGCTATGACGGGCGTTTCAACACGATCATCGACTCGACTCTGTTCCATTCGATGCCGGTCGAGGCGCGTGACGGCTATCAGCAGTCGATCGTGCGGGCGGCAGCGCCAGGGGCCTCTTACTTCGTCCTCGTCTTCGATGCGAACGCCATGCCGCCCAACGGTCCCGCTCACCCGGTCACCGAGGATGAGCTGCGCGAGGTGGTGTCGAAATACTGGACGATCGACGAAATCAGGCCGGCGCGCATCCACGCGAACTTTCCCGATGACAACCCGATTGCGCGCGAGTTCGGTGGGACCGGGCTGCGCGATGAAGGGCCGGGCCGCAAGTCGATGGCGGCCTGGCTGCTGTCGGCACACCTGAGCTGAGCTCACCGCCCCTAAATCCCGACTTCGACGACCGGGCAGCATGAAATGCCGTCCTGGATGTCGCGGGGATGGCACTCTCATGCCAGTAACCCGAGAAGTCTGAGGAGTCTGATGGGGGAGTCAACCGGCGTCAACGGCGCCGAGTCACTGGCGAATCAACCGCCCGCCGCGCAATTCAGGCAATCCGGTTTTTCGCGGGTGGTGCTCAAGCTTGGCGGCGAGATGTTCGGCGGCGGGGCGGTGGGCCTCGATCCCGATGTCGTCGCGCTGGTTGCCCGGCAGGTGGCGGAGGTAGTGCGCAGCGGCGTTCAGGTGGCGGTCGTGATCGGTGGCGGTAACTTCTTCCGCGGCGCCCAGTTGCAGCACCGCGGCATGGAGCGCACGCGTTCGGACTACATGGGCATGCTTGGAACTGTTATGAATAGTCTTGCGCTGCAAGACTTCTTGGAGAAAGAAGGCATTGCCACGCGAGTCCAGACCGCGATCGCGATGGGTCAGGTCGCTGAACCTTATGTCCCATTGCGGGCGCGCCGGCACCTGGAGAAGGGTCGGGTCGTCATATTCGCGGCCGGGATGGGTCTGCCCTACTTCTCCACTGATACGACTGCTGCTCAACGGGCGCTGGAGATCGGTGCAGAGGTCGTGCTGATGGCCAAAGCGGTCGACGGTGTGTACACCGACGATCCCCGACTGAACCCTGATGCTGTACTTCTCACCGAAATCAGTCACCGCGAAGTGATCGACCGGGAGCTGAAAGTGGCCGATGCCACTGCCTTCAGCCTGTGTATGGACAACGGCATGCCGATGCTGGTCTTCAACCTCCTGACCGACGGGAATATTGCCCGCGCAGTGGCAGGTGAGAAGATCGGGACACTGGTTAAGACCTAGCCAAAGACCTAGCGAGAGGATGAGCGGCGCAAAATGATTGACGAGGCGCTCTTCGATGCCGAAGAGAAGATGGAGAAGGCCGTGGCGGTGGCCCGCGACGATCTGTCGTCCATCCGAACCGGGCGTGCGAATCCAGGCATGTTCTCGCGCGTCGGCGTCGACTACTACGGCTCATTTACTCCGATCACTCAACTGTCGAGCATCAACGTGCCTGAGGCCCGGATGGTCGTCATCAAGCCTTATGAGGCCTCGCAGCTTCGTGCGATCGAAGACGCGATCCGCAACTCCGACCTGGGTGTCAATCCGACCAATGACGGCAACGTCATCCGGGTGTCGATCCCGCAGCTGACCGAGGAACGTCGGCGCGACCTGGTCAAGCAAGCCAAATCCAAAGGTGAAGACGCCAAGGTTTCGGTGCGCAGCGTGCGTCGCCGCGCCATGGAGGAGTTGCACCGCATCCAAAAAGACGGCGAGGCGGGCGAGGACGAGGTCGGCCGCGCCGAAAAGGATCTCGACAAGTCAACTCACCAGTACGTCGCCCAGATCGAAGAGCTGGTCAAGAACAAAGAAGGCGAGCTGCTGGAGGTCTGACGACCGTCCAGCGCAGATCCGCCGTGACAGATAGCCAGCCCGCTCAAAAGGCCTCCCGCGCCGGTCGTAACCTGCCCGCTGCCATCGGGGTCGGTGCGTTCTTGGGCGCCGGGCTTATCGCCACGCTGATATTCGCCCCCCGCGGTTGGGTGGTGATTGTGGCCGTTGCCATGGCTGTCGCTACCTACGAGGTCGTCCGCCGGTTGCGTGAGGGCGGCTACGACATCCCCCTCATCCCGCTGCTGGTGGGCGGTCAGGCGATGATCTGGCTGACGTGGCCGTTCCGCGAAGTCGGTGCTCTGGGCGGCTTTGGTGCCACGGTCGTCGTCTGCCTGATCTGGCGACTGCTCAGTCAGGGGCTTGCGAGCCAACCGGTCAATTATCTGCGCGATGTCGGTGTCACCGTGTTCCTGGCCACCTGGATACCGCTGTTCGGCGCATTCGGTGTCCTGCTGATCTATCCCGCTGACGGCTGGGCGCGTGTGTTCGCGTTGATGTTGGGCGTGGTGGGCTCCGATATCGGCGGCTACGCGGCGGGCGTCCTGTTCGGCAAGCACCGCATGGTTCCGGCGATCAGTCCCAAGAAGTCCTGGGAAGGCTTCGCGGGCTCGCTGATCTGTGGCACCACGGCGGCCGTTCTCGCAGTCGTATTCCTACTGCATAAGCCGGCGTGGGTGGGCATTCCACTGGGCGTGATGCTGGTTCTCACCGCCACTTTGGGCGATCTGGTCGAGTCTCAGGTCAAGCGGGACCTGGGCATCAAGGACATGGGAACCCTGCTGCCGGGCCATGGTGGACTCATGGATCGCATCGACGGTGTGATGCCGTCGGCGGTGGCCACCTGGATCGTCCTAACGCTGCTGACCTGAGAATTGGCGCTGACCTGAGCATATGAAACAAGAACTGATCTTCGAGGCGCCCCGTCGCGGGCTGCCGCCGCGTCACTTTGCCGATCTCGACGCAGACGGCCGCGCTGCCGCCGTTGCAGAACTGGGCCTCCCGGCATTCCGCGCCAAGCAGTTGGCCACGCAGTATTACGGGCGATTGCTGGCCGACACCCAGCAGATGACCGACTTGCCGGCGTCCGTTCGTGACCAGGTCGCCGATGCTTTGTTCCCCAAGCTGCTGTCGGTAGCTCGGGAAATCGGATGCGACTCAGGCGAAACCCGAAAGACGTTGTGGCGCGCCCATGACGGAACGACGTTCGAATCAGTCTTGATGCGTTACCCAAACCGCAACACCGTTTGTATCTCGTCGCAGGCGGGCTGCGGAATGGCCTGCCCGTTTTGTGCGACCGGTCAGGGCGGGTTGACTCGCAACCTCAGCACCGCCGAGATTCTCGAACAGGTACGTGGTGCGGCCGTGACGCTGCGCGACGAGTTCGGCGACCGACTCTCCAACGTGGTGTTCATGGGCATGGGTGAGCCGCTGGCGAACTATGCCCGCACATTGGCCACAGTGCAGCGCATCACCGCGCCGCCGCCGGAAGGATTTGGCATCTCAGCGCGATCGGTGACGGTGTCGACAGTGGGTCTGGCGCCGGCGATCCGCAAGCTTGCCGATGAGCGGCTCGGCGTCACGCTGGCTCTGTCGCTGCACACGCCCGACGACGAACTGCGCGACACCCTGGTTCCGGTGAACAACCGGTGGAACGTCGGTGAGGTGCTGGACGCGGCCCGTTATTACGCCGATGTGACCGGCAGGCGGGTGTCCATCGAGTACGCGCTGATCCGCGATGTCAACGACCAGCCCTGGCGAGCGGACCTGCTGGGCAGCAAGTTGCACCGCGCGCTTGGGCCGTTGGTACATGTGAACCTGATCCCGCTCAACCCCACTCCAGGTAGTCAATGGGATGCGAGTCCGAAGCCCGTGGAACGCGAGTTCGTGCGACGCGTGCGTGCTCAGGGGGTGTCGTGCACGGTCCGGGATACTCGAGGTCGGGAAATTGCTGCCGCCTGTGGACAGCTGGCCGCCGAAGGCGGGTAGCTGGAGCTCAGGTGAATTGGGCCTGAGCCTGTGGACAGCTGGCCGCCGAAGGCGGGTAGCTGGAGCTCAGGTGAATTGGGCCTGAGCCTGTGGACAGCTGGCCGCCGAAGGCGGGTAGCTACCGGAGCCAGCCGCGGCGTCGACCCCACCAGTCGCGGACGATCACACCGAGGACCACGATCGCGAATCCGATCAGGAAGATGTCTTCGACATGGCCGATGTGATTGCCGTGCAGCATCGCGACCAGGAACACGACGATGAAAATGCCGGTGGCGTACCAGGTGCGGTAGTTGATCTTGCTCCAGCCCCACTCGGCCGAAGGTACGTCGGCGGTGTCGACTTCGTTGTAGCGTTCCACCTCGGTACTCGCCATTGCAGCTCCTGTCGGACTCAAGTCGGCAACTGTGGTCATTCTGGCACATCAATCACCGTGCGGGTCAGTTGATTCGCCCATACCGGCGCAAGGCTTCGGAGCGTTCCGCCGCGTGGTCGACGATCGGGTCGGGATATCCGGCGGGTGGGCCGCCCCGGAGCTTGTGCACGTCACTCACGTCGGCCAGTTCCGGCACCCAGCGCCGCACATAGTCCCCGGAGGGGTCGAACTTCTGGCCCTGGGTGGTGGGATTGAACACCCGGAAGTACGGCGCGGCGTCGGTGCCTGAGCCCGCACTCCACTGCCAGCCGTGCTGATTGTTCGCGATGTCGCCGTCCACGAGTTGTTCCATGAACCACCGCGCACCCCACTGCCAGGGCAGGTGGAGATCTTTGACGAGGAAGGAAGCCACGATCATGCGGAGCCGGTTGTGCATTAGTCCGGTCTCGTTGAGCTCGCGCATTCCGGCGTCGACGATGGGGAAGCCGGTCCGTCCCTGTGTCCAGGCGTCGAACGCTCGTCGGGCGGTCTCGTCGGTGTTGGTTTCGATGGTGTCGAAACCGCGGTTCCAGTTGTGCCACGCGCTGTCCGGCCAGGCGTGCAGCACTGCGGCGTAGAAGTCCCGGAACGCCAGCTGACGCAGGTACGCGCCGGGGCCGGGCTCGCGAGAATTCAAGTCGCTGGCCAACGTTCGGGGGTGGATGGTGCCGAATTTGAGATGTGTCGACATTCGGCTGGTACCCGCGAGGTCGGGCCGGTCGCGCTCTTCGACGTAGTGCGCCAGCCCGTCATCGACGAACTCGGCCCACTGCCGTAGCGCTGCGGTTTCCCCGGCTTCGATATCCAGGGTGACGCCCGGATCCGGCGGGTCGACGCGGGGCACCGGCAGGTTCACAGGGTCTATCCAGCTGACAGTGGCGTCTTCGGATCGGGCGGGGGCGCGCCAACCGGCTTCCCGCCATCGAGCGAAATAAGGAGTGAACACGCGGTAGGGAGTGCCGTCGTCCTTGGCCACGCGGCCCGGCGAAACGAGATAGGGCGATCCCGTCGCCGCCAGGGTGATGCCGTCGCCGGCCAGAGCGGCCGTCACTGCCTCGTCGCGACGGATACCGAACGGACTGAAGTCTGCCGAGATGTGCACGGCGGACGCGCCAACGGCCTTGCAGATTTCCGGGATCTGCTGTTCGGGTCGACCTTCGGTGACCAACAGCCGACCGGCGAGGGCGGCATTGAGCTCGCGCAGGCAATCGCCGAGGAACTGCAACCGTCTCGGTCCCGATGAGGCGACCAACCGTGGATCGAGTACGAAGCAGGCGAGCACTTCGGAGGAGTCTGCTGCGGCCTGGACCAAAGTGGGCAAGTCGGACAGGCGGAGGTCGCGGCGGAACCACAGCAGCGAGGGCATCCTCCTATGTTGCCGGTCGTGATGTTGCCGGTCGTGCGGCGCGCGGGATGGGTTCGCGATGGATCACAATGGATGAGTGAGTTCCGCCAACCGCATCAGGATCTTGATCCTGGGCTGCACAGGTTCGATCGGCACTCAGGCGTTGGAGGTCATCGCAGCCAACCCCGACCGGTTCGAGGTCGTTGGATTGGCAGCCGGGGGAGGTAATCCGGACCTGTTTGCCCGACAACGCGCCGAAACCGGTGTGACCAATGTCGCCATCGCCGATGTCGGCGTTGCCGAGCGGATGGGCGAGGTCACCTTCAGCGGACCCGATGCGTCCACCAGGCTGGTGGAGAACACCGAAGCGGACGTCGTACTTAATGCATTGGTCGGCGCGCTGGGTCTCCAGCCAACGTTGGCGGCGCTGGCCAGCGGTGCGCGCTTGGCGCTGGCGAACAAAGAGTCGCTGGTGGCGGGCGGCCCGCTGGTCCTCAAGGCAGCCAGCCCGGGGCAGATTGTGCCGGTCGATTCCGAGCATTCGGCCCTTGCTCAATGCCTGCGCGCAGGCCGCAGTGACGAAGTTGCAAAACTCGTGCTTACGGCGTCGGGGGGCCCGTTCCGCGGCTGGTCGGTGGCTGATCTGGAATCCGTCACGCCCGAACAGGCCGGCGCCCATCCGACCTGGAACATGGGGCCGATGAACACCCTGAACTCGGCCTCTCTGGTCAATAAAGGGCTGGAGTTGATCGAGACGCATCTGTTGTTCGGCGTCCCCTATGACCGGATCGATGTGGTGGTCCATCCGCAGTCGATCGTGCACTCGATGGTGACGTTCGCCGACGGTTCGACGATTGCGCAGGCCAGTCCGCCCGACATGAAGTTGCCGATCTCGTTGGCGCTGGGCTGGCCGGACCGGGTATCCGGTGCCGCATCCGCGTGTGATTTCAGCACCGCGTCTAGCTGGGAGTTCGAGCCACTGAACGGTGCTGTCTTTCCAGCCGTTGACCTGGCTTGTCACGCCGGAAAGCTGGGCGGCTGCATGACCGCGGTGTACAACGCGGCCAACGAGGAGGCGGCTGGGGCCTTCCTCGACGGACGGATCCGGTTTCCGGCGATCGTGCGAACAATCGGTGAGGTCCTGCATGCCGCGGGCCAGTGGGCCGCTGAACCCGCTACCGTGGACGAAGTACTTGACGCGCAGCAGTGGGCTCGGCACCGAGTTCGCAGTGTCATCGCCGCCACTAATGCTGCTCTCGGGGACCCTGCACAGGAGGTCGCTTCAATCCAATGATGTTCGTTGTCGGAATCGTGTTGTTCGCGCTCGCCATCCTGATTTCGGTGGCGCTGCATGAATGCGGTCACATGTGGGTCGCGCGTGCCACCGGAATGAAGGTGCGGCGCTACTTCGTGGGCTTCGGGCCCACGCTGTGGTCCACCTATCGGCCAAACAAGCTCGGCCAAACCGAGTACGGGATCAAGGCCATACCGCTTGGCGGTTTCTGCGATATCGCAGGCATGACATCGGTCGACGAACTCGAACCAGAAGACCAGCCCCATGCGATGTACCGGCAGAAGGTGTGGAAGCGGGTCGCCGTGCTGTTCGCCGGTCCGGCGATGAACTTCATCATCGGTTTGGTGTTGGTGTACGGCATCGCGGTCGTCTGGGGGCTGCCCAATCTGCATCCGCCCACCCATGCCGTCGTCGGTGAAACGTCCTGTGTAAAAGCAGAAGTAGCCAAGGGCAAACTCGGTGACTGCACCGGGTCCGCATCGGGGCCTGCCGCGCTGGCCGGGATTCGGGCCGGCGATGCCGTGGTGAAGGTGGGCAACACCGACATCAAGAACTTTGACGAGATGGTGGCTGCGGTCCAAAAATCATCCGGACCAACGCCGTTCGTTGTGGAACGGACCGAGAGCGGCAAGACCGTCACGATCAATACCGTCGTGGACGTCACCCCCACTCAGCGCTGGGTGGCCAATAAGGACAACAGCGACGTCAGCACACCGTCCACCGTCGGTGCCATTGGTGTCACAGCCGCGCAGTTCGGGCCAACTCAGTACAACGTGCTGTCCGCCGTGCCCGCGACATTTGCGTTTACCGGTGACTTGGCGGTCGAGCTCGGCAAGTCGTTGATCTCCATCCCAAGCAAGGTCGGCGCGCTGGTACACGCGATCGGCGGCGGAGAACGCGATCCCGAGACGCCGATCAGCGTGGTCGGAGCCAGCATCATCGGCGGTGACACTGTCGACCACGGCCTGTGGGTTGCGTTCTGGTTTTTCCTGGCGCAGCTGAATTTCGTGCTCGGCGCGATCAACCTCGTGCCGCTGCTGCCGTTCGATGGCGGCCACATTGCGGTCGCGGTGTTTGAGAAGGTCCGCAACATGCTTCGCGCGGCGCGCGGCAAGGTAGCCGCGGCGCCGGTGAATTACATGAAGTTGATGCCCGCCACCTACGTGATCCTGGTGGTGGTCGTCGGCTACATGGTGCTGACCGTGACGGCGGACCTGGTCAATCCGATCAGACTGTTCCAGTAGGAGGCGCCATGACCGGCACCATCGGCCTCGGGATGCCAGCAGCGCCGGCCCCGACACTCGCGCCGCGCCGCAAGACCCGTCAGCTGATGGTTGGCGGAGTGGGCGTGGGTAGCGACCATCAGGTCTCGGTTCAGTCGATGTGCACTACCAAGACTCATGACGTCAACGCCACGCTGCAGCAGATCGCCGAGCTGACCGCGACCGGATGCGACATCGTCCGGGTGGCCTGCCCTCGGCAAGAGGACGCCGATGCACTGCCTGAGATCGTCCGGCACAGCAACCTTCCGGTGATCGCTGACATCCACTTCCAGCCGAAGTACATTTTCGCCGCGATCGACGCCGGTTGCGCTGCGGTTCGGGTTAACCCCGGCAATATCAAAGAGTTCGACGGCCGGGTTGGTGAGGTCGCCAAGGCGGCAGGCGCGGCGGGGATTCCGATCCGGATCGGCGTGAACGCCGGATCGCTCGACAAGCGCTTCATGGAGAAGTACGGAAAAGCCACACCTGAGGCGCTGGTCGAGTCGGCGCTTTGGGAAGCTTCGCTTTTCGAGGAACACGGCTTCGGCAATATCAAGATCAGCGTGAAGCACAATGACCCCGTGGTCATGGTTGCCGCCTACGAGTTGCTGGCCGAGAAGTGTGACTACCCACTGCATCTCGGCGTCACTGAGGCCGGCCCGGCATTCCAGGGCACGATCAAGTCGGCAGTGGCGTTCGGCGCGCTGCTGTCGCGCGGCATCGGCGACACCATCCGGGTGTCGTTGTCGGCGCCGCCGGTCGAAGAGGTGAAGGTCGGCAACCAGATCCTGGAGTCGCTCAACCTGCGGCCACGAGGCTTGGAGATCGTGTCGTGCCCGTCGTGTGGGCGCGCGCAGGTTGACGTCTACACGTTGGCCAACGAGGTCACCGCAGGACTCGAGGGCTTGGATGTGCCATTGCGCGTGGCGGTCATGGGCTGTGTCGTCAACGGTCCCGGCGAAGCGCGCGAGGCGGATCTCGGGGTGGCGTCAGGCAATGGCAAGGGCCAGATTTTCGTCAAGGGCGAGGTGATCAAGACGGTGCCCGAAGCCCTGATCGTCGAGACACTCATCGAGGAAGCAATGCGAATCGCCGACGATCTGCGCGGCACGGATGCAACCAACAGCGGTGCGCCGATCGTCACCGTAAGCTGATTGCCAGCCCCCAGAAAGTTAGCGCAAGAAACTCTGCCCCAGAGAGAATTTCAATGTCGGCTCCATCCGTACCTCGCCCAGTCGGTGACCGTCGGGTGTCGGTGGTGCGGGATGTGTCAGCCGTGGATCGGGTTCTGGCCGATGATCCAGTCGGCTCCTGCATGGTCGCAGCGCGGGTCGCTGAGCACGGCGTTGATCCGCATGCCATCGGTGGAGAGCTGTGGACGCGGGGGCGCGTGGCTGACTCGCTGTGTTACGCGGGAGCAAACCTGATTCCATTGCGTGGCGGGTCTGCCGACATGCTCGCCTTTGCGCACACAGCCATGAGCACGGCGCGTCGCTGCTCGTCACTGGTTGGCCGGGCCGACCTGGTGCTGACGATGTGGCAACGCCTGCAACACGCTTGGGGACCGGCGCGAGACGTACGGGACCGGCAGCCGTTGATGGCTATCGCGTCGCCTCCCTCCTGTCCGATCGACCCGGCGGTACGTCGGGTCCGGATCGACGAACTGGACGCCTACCTGGTGGCTGCAGTCGACATGTTTATCGGTGAGGTCGGCGTCGACCCGCGGATCGGCGACGGCGGCCGCGGCTATCGGCGCCGGGTGGCCGGTCTGATCGCGGCGGGGCGGGCCTATGCCCGGTTCGAGTGCGGCCAGGTCGTGTTCAAAGCAGAGGTCGGGTCGCAATCGCCGGCAGTCGGTCAGATTCAGGGTGTGTGGGTTCATCCTGAATGGCGTGGCCATGGTCTTGGCACTGCCGGGACTGCGGCGGTGGCCGCAGCCGTCATCAACACCGGTCGAGTGGCGAGCCTGTATGTCAACGACTACAACGAAGTCGCCCGTGCGGCCTACACGCGGGTCGGATTCGCCGAGGTCGGGATGTTCGCGACAGTTCTGCTGGACTGAACGGGTCCCACACACATCAGGACGGTGTGGCTTCCCCGCTTCGGACCGCAACAGCCATAACATCAGCCCCAATGGCATCACGAGTAACAGCATCGATCTCGGGACTGACGGTTCTGGCAACCGTCGCCGCGACGTCTTGTGTGTCGGCATGTACGCCCCGCCCTGACGGTCCGGCACCCGCCGCCACGCAGTTCTTCGCCAGTCTGGCGAAAGGCGACACCAGCGCCGCAGCGGATTTGTCCGACCGTCCCGAGGATGCGCGCGCCGCACTGAACCAGGCGTGGAGCGGCCTGCAGGCCAGCCATCTGGATGGTCAGATCCTGGGCTCCCGGTACACCGAGGACACCGGAAGTATCAATTACCGTTTCACCTGGCAGCTGCCCAAGAATCGGACCTGGACCTACGACGGCGTGCTCCAGATGATCCGTGACGAAGGCAAGTGGAAGGTGCGCTGGAGCGCCTCAGATCTGCATCCCAAACTCGGTGAGCATCAGACTTTCGCGTTGCGTGCCGACCCGCCGCGACGGGCGTCGGTGATCGAGCGGAGTGGCACCAACGTGCTAGCCCCGGCCAACCTCTATCGCTACCAACTCGATGCTGCGCAGGCGGGCCAAGGCCTGATGGCGACAACGCGGGTGGTGGCCGATACGTTGCGGCCGTTCGACAACACCTTGGACCCGCAACGACTGGCCGAACAGGCTAGCTCGTCGAACGGGCCGATGGACCTGATCACGCTGCGACCTGCTGACCACGACGCGGTGGGGCCTGCGCTGGATGCGCTTCCTGGAGTCGTCGTCACCCCGCAGGCCGATCTGCTGCCCACCGATGACAGCTTCGCCCCCGCCATCATCAGTCAGGTCAAGAAGGCGGTGATCGACGAGCTCGATGGTCAGGCCGGTTGGCGGATCGTCAGCGTCAACCAAAACGGGGCCGACGTCGACATCCTCAACGAAGTGGCGCCGCAGCCGGCCCCCGCAATCGCAATCACGTTGGACCGTGCGGTGCAGGACGCTGCTCAACACGCCGTGAACGCCCAAGGACGCAAGGCGATGCTGGTGGTGATCAAGCCGTCGACCGGCGACATTCTCGCGGTGGCGCAGAACACGGCCGCCGACGCCGACGGGCCGGCGGCGACGACGGGCCTCTACCCGCCAGGATCGACGTTCAAGATCATCACCGCCGGTGCGGCCATCGACCGCGACTTGGCTACTCCGAATACTCTGCTGGGCTGCCCCGGCCAAATCGACATTGGTGATCGGACAATTCCGAACTACAACAAGTTCGACCTGGGCACCGTCCCGATGTCGAAGGCGTTCGCCAATTCGTGCAACACCACGTTCGCTGAGTTGGCCAGCCGAATGCCGCCCACTGCCCTCAATGTTGCGGCGTCCCAATACGGACTCGGCGCCGACTACATGATCGATGGCATGACTAACGTGACGGGCTCAGTGCCGCCGACGGTGAACCTGGCTGAACGCACCGAAGACGGGTTCGGCCAGGGCAAGGTGTTGGTCACCCCGTTTGGAATGGCGCTGGTGGCTGCGACTGTGGC
The DNA here is from genome assembly GCA_965279745.1 of Mycobacterium sp. Classification (GTDB taxonomy): domain Bacteria; phylum Actinomycetota; class Actinomycetes; order Mycobacteriales; family Mycobacteriaceae; genus Mycobacterium. The sequence goes on along the minus strand of OZ257262.1, from coordinate 1,775,152 downwards.
GGCGGGCAAGACATCGACCCCGCACCTCATCGTCGGGAGCCAGACCACCGAGACGGGCGAGCACCCGCCGATCAGCCAGAGCATGCTCGACGGCGTGCGGGAAATGATGCGGCTCGTGGTCACCAACGGCACCGCCAAGGACATCGCCGGCTCCGGTGACGTACACGGAAAGACCGGCGAGGCCGAGTTCGCAGGCGGCTCGCACGCGTGGTTCGCCGGATATCGTGACGATCTGGCGTTCGCGGCGCTGATCGTGGGCGGCGGCAGCTCCGAATACGCGGTGCGGATGGTGCGGTCGATGTTCGAGGAACTTCCGGGCGACTATTCCGGTTGAGTCACCACTTCTGTGGAGTCGCTTCGAAGGAACCAATAGCGAAGGAATCTTGGTCGTTGTCATTGTCGACCGTTCCCTGAATTGCGGATTCGAAGTTTCCCTGGGTGCCGTCGGTGTCGACCTTCTCGTCTGGAGAAGTAGCTAGTCGCATATCGCCTGGTGAAGTGCTGACCTGTACGTCGGAACCGCTACTTTGATGGCCGCTGCTGGCGCTCGCCGCCCCGCTGCCAAGCCCCAGGCTGATCAGTCCGGCGGCGAGGCCGGCCACGATGATGAGATTCTTGGAGATGAGTTTCATGGAATTGAGAGTGGTTGCATGGACTGCGAATTCACTGGGGGCCGCGCTGCTGATTCCATTCAGGTTCGCTGCTGCCTGGCCGTGGATCCGCTGCCAACGTCCTTCGGTGACGAGTAACGTCGACTGTGTGCTAGGCGATTAATCCGGTGATCGTCCGCACAGCGAAGGGTTGTACATCATGCGAAGAATTGCGCTCATGGGTGGCATGGCACTGGCCGCCGCCGCCGCCTTCACAGTCATGGGTCAGAGTGGTTCGCCACAGAGCGTTGTGGCCGAGTGCCAGGACGTCGTTACGGCAGGCAACGCCAGCCTGTCATGCGAGCCGTCTGTGATTCCCAATACCACTGACCAATTGACCGAACAAGAGGTAGCCGAACCCGGGTTCAACGCGGGCGGCGGCGGTTCCGGTGGTGGGTCCGGCAGCGGCGGCGGCCACCACTAACTGCTCGGCTGCAGCCCACTTGCCTGTCAGTTTGCGAGGATCGAAGTTCCTCGCACGCTGACCGCAATCGGGGCCAGCGGTTGAGTCGCTGGGCCTCGGGCGACCGATCCGTCGAGTTCGAATTTGCTGCCGTGGCATGGGCAGTCAATGGTGTTGGTGATCAGGTCGGAGAGTTGGCATCCGGCATGCGTGCATCTGGGGACGAACGCCTTGAACACGCCAGCGGTCGGCTGTGTCAGCAGGACGCCGGCGACGATCTTGCCGGAACCGGCAGGGATCTCAGCGGTGGACGCCAGGACCTCGCCGGTAGCAGGCGCAGCGGGCGCGGGGTGCTTGTTGTCCGCGGCATGGCAAGCGGCAAGCGGGGCGACAGCGGCGCCGATGAGGACGGTTCGTCGTGGGAGACCGGGTAGCGGCACCTCAACAGGCTAAAGCAGCGGGGTCGAACTCGACGTTTTGGAGTGAACTACTCGGTTTTGCTCGCCCGTTTGGCGGTTTGGGCGAACAGGTACCGTGGAGTGGTTATGACCGAAATCGAGCATCCGCCCGTGTTGCGGGTTTCCGACGTGGACCGCAACGGGACGATGCGGCGGCTCCACAACGCGGTAGCACTCGGCCTGATCGACATCGGTGAATTCGAGGAGCGTTCCGCACTGGTTTCAGAAGCCCGGATGCGCGCCCAACTCGACGTCCTGGTGGGCGATCTGCCTGGGCCGGGTGCAATCGTCACCTCCGCCACCGACCGGGTCGAACTTCGCGGCTGGATGGGCTCGCTGAAGCGACACGGCGCATGGATCGTCCCGACCCGACTGGCGCTGGTCCGCCGGATGGGTTCGGTCGATCTCGACCTCACCAAAGCTCGTTTCGCTGGCCCGGTGGTGGTGATCGAGTTGGATATGGTCAGCGGCTCGGTTGACCTCAGACTGCCCGACGGCGCGAGCGCCTCAATCGATGACGTCACCGTGTATGCGGGGAGCGCACGCGACCGTCGTAGCGACCCACCCGCTGAGGGAACGCCGCACGTAGTGCTTACCGGGCAGGTGGTGCTGGGGTCGGTCAACATCCGCGGCCCGAAGCGGCCACTGTTGCGGCGTCGTTAGTCTGGCAGCATGCCTGCTCGCAGTGCCCTTCACTCTGGGGTCATCTCACCGACCCTGCCGGTTCCCAAATCGATCGAGCGCCCGGAGTACGTCGGTAAGTCGACGGCTCGCGAGGGCTCCGAGCCCTGGGTGCAGACCCCCGAAGTCATCGAGAAGATGCGCATCGCCGGCCGCATCGCTGCCGGCGCACTGGTGGAGGCTGGCAAGGCGGTGGTGCCGGGCGTCACGACCGATGCACTTGACCGCATCGCGCACGAGTACATGATCGACCACGGCGCTTACCCTTCGACTCTGGGCTACAAGGGCTTTCCCAAGTCGTGTTGCACTTCGCTCAACGAGATCATCTGTCACGGCATCCCCGACTCCACCGTCATCGAGGACGGTGACATCGTCAACATCGACGTCACTGCCTACATCAACGGCGTGCACGGTGATACCAACGCGACCTACCTCGCCGGCGACGTCTTGGATGAGCACCGACTGCTTGTGGAGCGCACCCACGAGGCCACGATGCGTGCAATCAAGGCGGTGAAGCCCGGTCGCGCACTGTCAGTGGTGGGCCGCGTCATCGAGGCATACGCAAATCGGTTTGGCTACAGCGTTGTTCGTGACTTCACCGGGCACGGCATCGGCACTACCTTCCACAACGGATTGGTGGTTCTGCACTACGACCATCCAAGTGTGGAGACGGTGTTAGAGCCGGGGATGACGTTCACCATCGAACCGATGATCAACCTCGGTTCGCTGGAGTACGAGATCTGGGACGACGACTGGACCGTCGCCACGACTGATCGCAAGTGGACGGCGCAGTTCGAGCACACCCTGGTCGTCACTGATGACGGTGCCGAAATCCTGACCCTGCCGTGACGCGCGTTGCCCCGCTCGGCGAGAAAACGTGAGCGGCGCGCTGCTGGTTGCCGGCACAACCTCCGATGCCGGCAAGTCCACGGTGGTGGCCGGACTGTGCCGGATATTGGCGCGCAAGGGAATTCGGGTGGCGCCCTTCAAGGCGCAGAACATGAGCAACAACTCCGTCGTCACCATCGACGGCGGAGAGATCGGCCGGGCTCAGGGCATGCAGGCCCGCGCCGCGGGTCTGGAGCCGAGCGTGCTGTTCAACCCGGTTCTGCTCAAGCCCGGCGGTGACCGGACTTCGCAACTGGTGGTGCGCGGCAAGCCGGTTGGCACGGTTGGCGCGGCGGACTACATGGAGCACCGCAACTGGCTGGCGGGCGTTGTGGCGGAAGATCTGGCCGCGCTGCGTGCCGATTTCGACGTGGTGATCTGTGAAGGTGCCGGCTCGCCCGCCGAAATTAATTTACGTGCAACAGATTTGGCGAACATGGGGCTTGCCCGTGCAGCAGGCTTGCCCGTCATCGTGGTCGGCGATATCGACCGCGGCGGATTATTGGCGCATCTCTTTGGGACTCTTGCTGTGCTGTCGCCGGAAGATCAGGCGCTGGTCGCCGGATTCATCGTCAACAAATTCCGCGGAGACCCGGCACTGCTTACGCCGGGCCTCGATCAACTCGCCGCGCTGACCGGCCGTCCCACCTATGGCGTGGTGCCGCATTCCGACGGGCTGTGGCTGGATACCGAAGACTCTGTGTCTGTGGTGGCACGGCAGACGGTCGGGATGCCGTCAGTTCCGCGTGGGTCCCAGTGGCTGCGGGTTGCCGCAATCCGATTGCCGCGGATCTCCAATTCCACCGATATCGAGGCGCTGGCTTGTGAACCAGGAGTGCTGGTCCGGTGGGCCAACGATGCGGCTGACGTGGCCGAGGCCGACATCGTGGTGATCCCCGGCAGTAAGGCCACGGTCAACGACTTGCACTGGTTGCGCGAGCAAGGCCTGGCCGATGCGATTGCGGCGCACGCCACTTCCGGGCGGGTCGTGCTCGGCATCTGCGGTGGCTTCCAGATGCTGTGCCGGAGCATCGATGATGACGTTGAGTCGCGGTCGGGTGTCGTCGCCGGGCTGTCAATGCTTGATGCCGACATCGGGTTCGAGTCGGACAAGGTATTGCGGCAATGGGATGCCCCCACCGATGGGGCCCTGTCCGGCTACGAGATTCATCACGGCCGGGTCATGCGATGCGACGAAGACACTTGGTTCGACCGCGATGGGACGGCACAGGGCTATGTCCGTGGCAGCGTGTTCGGGACGCACTGGCACGGGCTGCTCGATAACGACGACTTCCGGCGCCGCTGGCTCGCCGAGGCCGCATCAACCACCGGAAGAACCGGCTTCCGCGTCGCCCACGATGTCAGTGTTCCCGCTCGGCGCGATGCCCAACTGGACGCGATGGCCGATCTGCTGGAAGGGCACGTCGACATTGATTCGGTGCTGGCCTTGATGGATGGCGGACCGCGGACCCGCCCGACGGTGACTACCCGGCTGAATCGGTAGCCTGTTTTATATGTTTGCTCGCAGAGCGTGGCTCGGTGCGCTCGCCGTTGCGGTAGTGCTGGTTGCGGGTTGCGCCACCGTGGTCACCGGCACCTCGACCTGGCCGGGAGCCACTCTGGAGCGAGTCATGTTGACCAGCTCCGACTTTCCCTCGGATGCGAAATACGACCGAATCACCGAAGCGCCTGGTCAGCCTGACGGGGCCGGCGGTCCCGGTTCGATGCTCTCTCGCCCGGAAGGCTGCGCCAATGCGCTGACCAACGTGATTGCGAAGACTGCAGAGCGAGGCCCGGGAAGCGCTGCGAAGTATGCGGTGGCTTATGACGGTGCGCGAATCGTCATGACGGTGCTCTCCTGGAACCTCGAACTGGAGAAGCTCGAGGCAGTGGCTAAACGGTGCGCAAAATTTGAGGCGTTGTTCGACCCGTCATCAGAGGGCATTCCGATCACGACATCCGAGCTGTCCGGCGCCGAACCCGGTGCGCTCGCTTACCAGCAGACGATGAATCTGAACGGGAATCCGAGCAGTGTTTACATGGTGTTTCAAAACGTCGGGAGCCTTGGTCTGGTCGGGATAGCATTCCCGACACCTGATCCCCGAATCGGCGCCAAAGCGTCACTGCCGCAGACGTTCTTGGACATCGCGGCCAAGCAGGCCGCCAAGATGAAGTCGACCTGAGCAGTGTCTAAGAGAGCATGGGAAACTACCCGGCGCGAACGCGTCCGGAGTAATTTGACGAAGTGCCTGCGACACATGTGACTGTCGACGGGATTCCAGTTCCGGTCAGCATGACAGGCCCCGAAAAAGGCCCCTTTGTCGTCGTGCTCTGCGCAGCACAGCACGCGCCGGCCGCCTACGACCCGGTGTGCCAGCGACTGCACACCGCATCGCTGCGCACCGTCGTCATCGGGCCGGACCCGCGGCTGCATGCGAAATCGATCATGGGCATCCTCGATTCACTTGAAGTGAACTGGGGCGTGGTGGTCGGCGACCGGGTGGGTGGCGAACTCGCGTGGGAACTGGCCGCGAAACGACCCGATAGGTTCACCGGCTTGGTCGTGGTCGATCGAGGACACCCCCGCGTGCCTGACCAGAACGGCGTGATCCTCGACGCGGAATGCCCGCCGGTGGAAATCAACACCACCGCGCTGGTGAGTACCCCGGCGGCCAGGGCCGTGGCCAAGGCCAGCCAACGCTATGTGTACAGCGATTATCGATTGGTCGAGTTCGCCGGGCGACGTAACGCCGGCGAGTCCACCGCCCAGCTTGCCGCCGAGATCGTCCTGCGCACCAGTACCTGGTGACGTTCCCGCTCATTCGGTGTGGCCTTTGAGGATTTCGTCTTCGATCGTCCCGCCGAGCCCCTCGGTTGCCGGGTCGTAGCCGTGCAGTCCGCCGGTGACTGCGTACTCCTCTTCCGGCGACAGCACGAGTCGGTGACGGCCGTAGACGCCGAAAACCAACAGCCCTGCCGCGTATAGCGCGACGATCGCGATGACCGCGGGTCGATATGTCGGGTTGATCAGCACGCCGACGAAGGTGATCGCAGCGATGACGAAGGCGACGATCGCGCCCCAGTTTCCGGTCGGGCTGACCCATGGCCGCCGAGCGTTGGGGAACTTGCGGCGAAGCATCACGAATGAGGCCATTTGCAGCATGTAGGCCAGCACGGCGCCCCACACCGCGATGTTCAGTACGACATCGCCCGCGCCCGAATTGAGGTTCACCACCAGCAGCGCGATATATCCGATGACCGCGCCGGCGAGTAGTGCGATGTATGGGGTCTGTCGGCTACCCGTGAGGGACAACACCTTCGGGTAGTAGCCGGCCCGACTTAATGAATAGAGGTTTCGGCCGTACGCGTACATGATGCCCTGCAAGCTGGCGAGCAGACCGATCAAGGCCAAGGCGGACAGGACGGCCGCGAGACCCTGCGGAAGGAAGGCCCGGAAGCCGTCGAGGAGCGGCTCACCGGAGGTGCGCAGGGCTTCCGAACCGGTGACCGCAGGGTTGAGGAAGAAGACGATCGCAGCACAACCGATCAGCGAGACCATGCCCCAGATGCCTGCCCGGGGGATGTCCTTGCTCGGGTTGTGGGCTTCCTCGGCGGCCAGGGGCAATTCCTCGATACCGAGAAAGAACCACATCGCGAATGGCAGGGCGTACAGGATTCCGACGAATCCGAACGGCAGGAACGAACTAGAGCCGACAGCGTTCGGGTCTGGTGTGATGTCGAACAACTTGCCGAAGTCGACAGCGCCGTGGGCGATCGCGAGCACGCCGAAGACCACCAGGATGCCGATCGAGATGATTGCGACGATCAGGGCGAAGCGGAACGACACCTCCGCACCCCATGAATTGAGACCGACGAAGATGGCGTACAGGATGATCCACCACACCCAACCTGGCATGGATAGGCCGAACAGTTCGTCGGTCACCGCGTCGGCGTAGCTCGCGGAGAAATAGACCACGACTGCCGTGGTGAAGACGTACTCGATGGTCTCGGCGAATCCGGTGATGAACCCGCCCCACGGACCCATGGCGGCGCGGGCAAACGAATAGGCACCCCCGGTGTGGGGCATCGCCGCCGACATCTCGCCGATCGAGAACAGCATGCCGAAGTACATGATGATGATGACGATCGATGCGATGCCCAGACCGCCCCAACCGGCTTCGTCGATGCCGAAATTCCAGCCGGAGAAATCTCCGGAGATGACGGCGGCGATGCCGATGCCCCAGAGTCCCCAGAACCCGGCGGTGCGGAGCAGCGTTCGCTTTTCGAAGTAGCCGTCGTCGGCCTGGGTGTAGGTGACCCCGGATGTCTTCATCTGCTCGTCGGCCATGAGGGTGGCTCCTAACGGGTTGGCGGCGCGAAAATCTGGGAGTGCCGACATCTATAGGCAGAATAGGATGCCTGTGGTCTGTTGTGGGCCTGATGGGAGAGCATCTGATGAGTCAACGCGCCGGGCCGTTAGCACTGGCCGAGTTGGCGAACCTGGTTGCTGCCGGTGAAATCGACACCGTCATCGTGGCATTCGCGGACATGCAGGGCAGGCTCACTGGGAAGCGAGTGGCGGCCCGGCTGTTCGTAGAGGAAGTCGCCGCCCACGGTGCCGAGTGCTGCAACTACCTGCTTGCTGTCGACGTCGATATGAACACCGTCGATGGTTATGCGATGTCCAGCTGGGAGTCCGGTTACGGCGACATGGTGATGACGCCCGACTTCAGCACTCTGCGGCTCATTCCCTGGTTGCCTGGAACCGCGCTGGTGATGGCCGACCTGTCCTGGGTCGAGGGGGCGCCGGTGCTGCCTGCGCCGCGCACCATCTTGCGCAACCAGTTGGACCGGCTGGCGCAGCGTGGGCTGGAGGCGTTCATCGGGACCGAGCTGGAGTTCATGGTGTTCGACGACTCGTATCGCCAGGCCTGGGCTGCGGGGTACCGCGGGCTGTCGAAATCGACCGATTACAACGTCGATTACGCCATCCATGCCTCGACCCGGATGGAGCCACTGCTGCGCGATATCCGGCGCGGGATGGACGGTGCCGGAATGTATTGCGAAGGAGTGAAAGGAGAGTGCAATCTCGGCCAGCAGGAGATCGCCTTCCGGTACGACAACGCGTTGGTCACCTGCGATAACCACACCATCTACAAGAACGGTGCGAAGGAGATCGCCGACCAACACGGCAAGAGCTTGACCTTTATGGCGAAATTCGATGAGCGCGAGGGCAATAGCTGTCACATTCACATCTCACTGCGCGGCGTCGATGGTAGCGCGGTGTTCGCCGACGACAGCCAGCCGCTGGGCATGTCGGCGATGTTCCGCAGCTTCATCGCCGGCCAACTTGCCACCCTGCGTGAACTGACGTTGTTCTATGCGCCGAATATCAACTCCTACAAACGATTTGTTGACGGCAGCTTCGCGCCAACTGCGGTCGCATGGGGCATGGATAACCGAACCTGCGCCTTGCGGGTAGTCGGCCATGGCCACGGCATGCGGATGGAATGTCGCGCTCCCGGCGGTGACGTTAACCAGTATCTGGCGGTCGCCGCGTTGATCGCCGGAGGTTTGTACGGCATTGATCAGGGCCTCGAATTGCCCGAGGCGTGCGCCGGCAACGCGTACAGCAGTGCGGCACAACGATTGCCGACCACGCTGGCCGAGGCCGCCGAGCTGTTCGCCGGATCTGCGTTGGCGCGCGAGGCATTTGGTCCGGAGGTCGTCGAGCATTATCTGAACAATGCGCGCGTCGAACTGGCTGCATTCAACTCCGCTGTCACCGACTGGGAGAGGATCCGCGGCTTTGAGCGCCTCTAGTTCCCCGGCTCGCGGAGATGCTGGCCCGGTGATCGGCCTGACCACCTATCGGCAACAAGCACAGACCGGGGTGTGGGATGTGCCCGCGAGCTTCCTGCAGGCCGTCTACATCGACGGGGTCACTCAGGCCGGGGGCATAGCAGCTCTCCTGCCGCCACAGACCGTCGACGTCGACATCGCCGAACGCATGCTCGACGGCCTTGATGGATTGATCATCACCGGAGGCAAAGACGTCGACCCGGCCACATACGGTCAGAAACCTCACGCGAGCACCGATGACCCCGCTCAGGACCGCGATGCCTGGGAGTTCGCTCTGCTGCGGAGCGCGTTGCGGCGGGGACTGCCCGTGCTCGGAATCTGCCGAGGCGCACAGGTTCTCAATGTGGAGCTGGGCGGCAACCTGCATCAGCACCTGCCCGACGTCATCGGTCACCACTGGCATCAGGCGGGCAACGGCAAATTCAACACGTCGGCGATACAGATTGTGCCCGGGACGCGACTGGCTGCATTGATCGGTGAGTCGACCGAGGCTCAGTGCTACCACCATCAAGCCATCGCCGATTTGGGCGACGGATTGATCGCCAGCGCATGGGATCCCGACGGCGTGGTCGAGGCAGTGGAGATACCCGGTGACCATTTCGTCGTCGCGGTGCAGTGGCATCCTGAGGAGCGCCTCGACGACTTGCGACTCTTCGCCGGGATCGTGGCTGCTGCCCGGGATTACGGAACAGGAAGAGTGAGCGCTTGACGACAACCGAAATCATCAACCCAGCCACCGAAGAGGTGTTGGGCAGCGTCGAACAGTGCGACGCCGCTGCCGTCGATGACGCCGTCGCGCGGGCAAAGATCGCCCAGAAGGCCTGGGCGGCAAAGGCACCCGCCGAGCGGGCCGCCGCCTTGCGGGCCTTTGCGAACGCCGTCGATGTCAATATCGCCGAGCTTGCGGCCCTGGAGATCGCCAACGCCGGGCATCCGATCGGCAACGCCGAGTGGGAAGCCGGCCACGTCCGTGACGTTCTGCATTTCTACGCTGCTTCCCCGGAACGCTTGTCCGGCAGTCAGATTCCGGTCGCCGGCGGCCTGGATATCACTTTCCACGAGCCCATCGGCATCGTCGGTGTGATCGCGCCGTGGAACTTCCCGATGCCTATTGCCGCGTGGGGATTTGCGCCGGCACTGGCGGCCGGCAATGCAGTATTGGTCAAGCCCGCGGAGTGGACACCGTTGACCACGATCCGACTCGGTGAAATCGCAGTCGAAGCCGGCCTGCCGCCGGACCTGTTCCAGGTGCTGCCCGGAAAGGGCAGCGTGGTGGGGGAGCGGTTCGTCACGCACCCGGACGTTCGCAAGATTGTGTTCACCGGGTCTACCGCGGTGGGCACAGCGGTGATGGCCGGCGCGGCGAAGCAGGTCAAGCGGGTGACACTGGAACTGGGCGGCAAGAGCGCCAACGTCATCTTCGAGGATTGCGATCTTGAACGAGCCGCGGCCACAGCACCGTATGGAGTCTTCGACAATGCTGGGCAGGACTGTTGTGCGCGCAGCCGAATTCTCGTGCAGCGCAGTGTTTTCGACAGGTTCATGGAGCTCCTCGAGCCGGCCGTCCAGGGTGTCGTCGTTGGCGACCCGGCGGCCCGCGATACGGAGATGGGCCCGTTGGTATCCCGGCGGCATTTCGATTCGGTGGCCACCTACGTGCCTGACGACGCCCCAGTCGCGTTCCGCGGCTCCGCGCCGTCCGGCCCTGGGTTTTGGTTTCCGCCAACAGTGCTGATTCCTGAGCGCACCGATCGGACAGTGACCGAGGAGATTTTCGGTCCGGTGGTCAGTGTGTTGCCATTTGAGGACGAGGCCGATGCCATCGCGCTGGCAAATGACTCCGAATATGGTCTGTCCGGGTCGATCTGGACCGAGAACCTGTCGCGCGCGCTGCGGGTGTCTCGGGCGATCGAGGCCGGGAATCTCAGCGTCAACTCGCACTCGTCAGTGCGCTACAACACACCCTTCGGAGGGTTCAAGCAGTCCGGACTCGGCCGCGAGTTGGGGCCAGAGGCCCCGTTGCATTTCACCGAGACTAAGAACGTATTCTTCGCAATCACAGAGGAGGGCTAGTGGACCTGACCCAACGTCTCGCAGGCAAGGTCGCTGTCATCACTGGCGCCGCGAGCGGCATCGGACTGGCGACGGCAAAGCGGATGCGCGCAGAGGGGGCGACCATCGTCATCGGCGATATCGACCCGAAGGCGGGCGCACCGGTCGCGGACGAACTCGGTGGAACCTTTGTCGCGGTTGATGTTTCGGATGAGAAGCAGGTTGACAACCTGTTCGACACTGCGGCTGCGACATATGGCTCAGTGGATATCGCCTTCAACAACGCGGGCATCTCGCCGCCCGACGATGATCTGATCGAGACGACTGAACTGCCAGCCTGGCAGAGGGTGCAGGACGTCAACCTGAAGTCGGTGTACCTCTGCTGCCGAGCCGCGCTGCGACACATGGTGCCGGCGCAAAGTGGCTCGATCATCAATACCGCCTCGTTTGTGGCGGTGATGGGTTCGGCGACGTCCCAGATCTCCTACACCGCATCCAAAGGCGGGGTGCTGGCGATGTCGCGGGAACTCGGAGTCCAGTTCGCGCGCCAAGGGATTCGGGTCAATGCGCTGTGTCCCGGCCCGGTGAACACTCCGCTGTTGCAAGAGCTGTTCGCCAAAGATCCGGAGCGTGCCGCCCGCCGCCTGGTTCATATCCCGGTGGGCCGCTTCGCCGAAGCCGAGGAATTGGCTGCCGCTGTGGCGTTCTTGGCAAGTGACGACGCGTCGTTCATAACCGCATCGACATTTCTGGTCGACGGCGGCATCAGCTCGGCCTACGTCACGCCGCTCTAACCGTGCCGTAGGAGCGCGTGAGGTCAGCCGGCCCGGCCGTCGCGATTGGCGGCGGCGATCAGGTCATCACGTGCCCGCGCGACTCGAGAGCGGATGGTGCCCACCGGGCACCCACAGACCTCAGCGGCTTCCGCGTAGGACAATCCGAGCACCTGGGTCAGCAGTAGTGCATGACGACGATCAGTGTCCAGTCCCGCAACCAACAGCTTGATTTCGGTAACGTCCTCAAATCGTGCTGCACTGCAACGAGTATCGAGCAGTTGGTCGACGTCGATCGCGGAATTTGTGCGGGGCCGGCTTTGGTTCCGGCGGATCTGGTCGACGACCACCCGGCGGGCGATGGATAGCAACCAGGTTCGCGCCGACGACCGAGCCGTGAACCGGGGCAGTGATCCGAGGGCGCGTAGGAAGGTTTCCTGGGTGAGGTCATCGGCGGTGCCCTGGTCGGCCAGGAATGTGACTGTCCGGTGGACATCGCGTTGGGTGGCCTTGATGAACTGTTCCAACGCGGCGGAATCGCCGCGTCCGGCCGCCAGGGCCAGGCGGGTCACTTCATCGTCGTCGGCGCGCACGCTCACGGGAAGCCACCTTAAGGGATTGGCGTCAGTTTGGTTCGGAGACGGGGCGGATATCACCACACGCGGAACGACGCGGCTGTCACCCGGGCGTCCGTGGGCCCGAATACGAAGGTGATTTGCGCGGTCCACGAGCCGGCCCGCGGGAGGGTTGCGTAGCTGCTTCGCCACCAGTCGGTGCCGTCGGGCACGAACTCGACGGGTAGTGCCGCGATGTTGGCGTCCGCGCTGGACAACTTAGCTGTGACGGCGCGGGGGGCAAGGATCTGGCCGCCCCGCCCGATCAACCTGGCCTGGATCGAGGTTGGCCCCCGACGGGTGCTGTCGACGCGGATCTCGCTGTGCCCCCCGTCAACAATTGGCGCGGTGATGGTCACGGCCGGTCCGTAGGTGGTCCGTGCCGGAGGTTGCGTCACCAGAACTGAGGTGATCGCGATGACGGCCACACCGAGCGCGGCCTCCAGCGGAACTGTCCGGCGCAGCATCGTGGGACTGAGCCGGCGTCGGGCCGCGTAGGCCAGGGCAAGCATCGCTGCCACTGCACTGACTTTGACGCACAGGGTGATTCCGTAATCGGTCGACCACAGCGCTGCCAGGGGGCGTACCTGGCGCCAGGCTTGGAAGATGCCGGTCAGCATCAAGACACACACTGCACATGTAGCCGTCAGCGACCATCTGCGCAGGTTGTCAGTGTGAAGGGTTGGCAGCACGATCACGCACAAACTCAGCAGCCCGCCCAACCAAATCGACATCGCCAGCAGGTGGGCGGTGGTCGCGATTACAGCGAGCCACGCAGCCGGCCCCGCGCTGGCGTGGCCGGTCGCGGCGACCGTGGTGGCCAGCGCAGCGGCGACCACGACTACCGCAACCGTGGCGTACCGACTTGTGTCCGGTCGACGTGCGGCGAGTATCCGGTCGAGCAATGCGCCGACAGCCGTCGCCGCCAACAGGCGGGCGACAACGAAGACCCAGGATTGGCCCGAGGATTCGATCGCAATTCCGAGCTGAGCCGTGGTCGCGACCCAGATAGCTGACAAGCCGGTCCAGATCAGCACGCGGGTTCGGGTGAGCGCCAGCGTCCATTTCCACAGCGTCCGGCAGACGATGAACACGCCAAGGCACAGCACGAGTCCGACATACAGGACGCCATCGGCGAGGTCCGACCAGACAGCGAACGATTGGTCGCCCGACTCGGGAAGCGTGGGCGGGGCATGCGCGTTCTGGCCTACGCCGAAGGTGATGGATCCTGCCACCACGTGGGTGTCGGCTGAGATTACCCGCCAGGTCGCGGTGTAACCGCCCTGACTCAAGTGGGGCCGAAGCGGAATCGTGACCGTCACACCATCCGGTGAGACCCGTGCCGGTCCGGAGCCGACCGAGGCGCCGTCGTCCCCGATTACCTCAGCGGCATCAGTGACGAGCCGGACAGGTTCGTCGAACGTCAAGCTGACTTCAGTTGGACTTGAGTCGAGCCGCGAGCCGTCGATCGGGCTGCTGCCAACCAATACGGCGTGCGCGTTCGCCGGCGCAGCTGACAGGCTGAGCACTGCCAGGCTACCGAGAATCGCCGTCACCAGCGATAAGACCCATCTCCTGGCCGATATGCGGCGCACCACCACAGGCCCCGCCGACACAGCCATCACGAAGATTGGTCGTCGCGGCAGCGGTCCTGGTTCCGGGAAGCGCCGTGAACGAAGTGAATGGCGCAGTCGGCAATTGACCTGGCTGCGTAAATTGGGGAACTGAAGCGCGCTCAGGACCGACTAACTGAAGGTGGGGAGGACGCAGCAGCTCATGACGACAGTGGTCGCGGGCAACGCGCACCGGCCTCACGTTCGCCGGGTGGAACTCGCCGTTTCGGGGATGACCTGCGCAGCGTGCGCGGCTCGGGTGGAGAACAAACTCAACAAGATCGACGGTGTAGACGCCTCGGTGAACTACGCCACCCGGGTGGCCACCATTGATGCCGCCGATGCCCTCGAGGTCGACGAACTGTGCGAAGTGGTTCGTCGGGCAGGTTACGAGGCGGCTCCGCGTACGCGGTTGACGAACGAGCAACCAGATCCCGACGACGAACAGGCCCGCGGGCTGCTGTTACGACTGGCTATCGCGGCAGTGCTGTTCGTGCCGCTGGCCCACCTGTCGGTGATGTTCGCCGTGCTGCCCAGCACCCGATTCGGCGGCTGGCAATGGGTGCTGGCCGGGTTGGCGATTCCGATCGTGACTTGGGCGGCCTGGCCGTTCCATCGGGTGGCGCTGCGCAACGCCCGGCACGGTGTCGCATCTATGGAGACGTTGATATCAATCGGCATCACTGCTGCGACTCTGTGGTCGTTCAACACCATCTTTGCCGGGACATTCGTGGCTGACGAAACCCGCGAAGGGCGCGGCGTGTGGCAGGCACTGCTCGGTAGTGACGCTATCTATCTTGAAGTCGCCGCCGGTGTCACCGTGTTCGTGCTTGCTGGCCGTTACTTCGAGGCACGCGCGAAGTCCAAGGCAGGCAGCGCTTTGCGGGCGCTGGCCGCGCTGAGCGCCAAGAACGTATCCGTGCTGCTGCGCGATGGCGCCGAGATGGAGATTCCCGCCGACGAGCTCAAAGAACTGCAACGATTTGTGGTCCGGCCGGGTGAAACCGTCGCGGCCGACGGTCTCGTTGTGGAAGGCAACGCCGCCGTCGACATGAGCGCCATGACCGGCGAGGCCAAGCCGATTCGCGCGCATCCCGGCGGGAACGTCATCGGCGGAACGGTGGTGCTCGATGGCCGACTGATCGTCGAGGCCGCCGCGGTCGGGGCAGATACCCAGTTCGCTGGAATGGTGCGCCTTGTTGAGGAAGCTCAGGTCCAGAAGGCTGACGCGCAACGACTCGCTGACCGGATCGCCGGGGTGTTCGTACCGGTTGTGATTGTGATCGCCCTCGTCACTGCCGCGGCATGGTTGCTGGCCGGAGCGGAAGCGGGCCGGGCGTTCTCGGCGGCGCTGGCAGTGTTGGTAATCGCCTGCCCGTGCGCATTGGGTCTGGCAACCCCGACCGCGATGATGGTGGCATCAGGCCGTGGCGCGCAGCTGGGGATCTTCCTCAAGGGATATCGCGCACTTGAGGCGATTCGATCGGTCGACACCGTGGTGTTCGACAAGACGGGCACCCTCACCACAGGGCATCTGTCGGTGACTGCCGTCACCCCGGCTGAAGGCTGGGACGCAGATGAGTTCCTTGGACTGGCCGCTGCTGTCGAGGCCGCATCGGAACATGCTGTCGCCGTGGCGATTGCGACAGCACGCGACGATGCTGTTCCCGTCACGGACTTTCGCGCGCACCCCGGTAATGGTGTTACCGGCATGGTGGTTGGTCGTGCGGTAGCGGTGGGCCGTCCGAAGTGGGTGAGTGGCCAAAGGTCGGCGCCCCCAACGATGGAGGCCGCGCGCAGGGAAGGCGAATCACGAGGCGAAACAGTGGTTTTCGTGTCCGTGGATGGCGTCGTTTGCGGTGCGATCGCGGTTGCAGATGCCGTCAAGGACACCGCGGCTGACGCGGTGGCGGCACTGCGCAGCCGAGGGCTGCGGACGGTTCTGCTAACTGGCGACAATGCCGCTGCCGCTGGCGCGGTGGCTGCCCAGGTTGGCATCGACGAGGTGATCGCCGAGGTGCTGCCCGAAGGGAAAGTCGACGTAATCCAGCAACTGCGCGACCAGGGCCGGGTGGTTGCGATGGTGGGCGACGGTATCAACGATGGACCGGCACTGGCGTCGGCCGATCTGGGCATGGCGATCGGACGGGGTACCGACGTCGCGATCGGTGCCGCGGACATCATCCTGGTGCGCGACGACCTCGACATCGTTCCGCAGGCGTTGGACCTGGCCCGCGCGACCATGCGAACGATCAGGGTGAACATGATCTGGGCATTCGGCTACAACGTGGCCGCGATCCCGATCGCCGCACTGGGCTTGTTGAATCCGCTGATCGCCGGTGCGGCGATGGCGTTCTCCTCGTTCTTCGTGGTGTCGAACAGCCTGCGACTCCGCAACTTCGGGAAGGGTTGATAGCCGTGTTAGCACAGACGTTCAGCGTCACCGGACTTCATTGCCAGAGCTGCGTCAGGGCCATCACTGAGGCCGTGAGTTCTTTGTCTGGCGTAAGAGCCGTGCACATCGATCTGCAGACCGACGGACCGTCGACGGTGCGAATCGACAGTGACCGCGAACTCGGCACGGCGGAGGTGCAGGCCGCGCTGAGCGAGGAAGGTGACTACACGGTGGTGGCCTGAGCTCGCTCAGGAGCCCTTGCGTCGGACCATCACGAGGTTCGCCAGTCCCAACAGCAGGGCGGCCGTCCCGACCACCAGCGCGGTGACACCGGGCCACTCAGGAGTCTTACTTGCCGGTGCCTGCGCTGATGCCGGCGCCGCAGCCGATTCGTCGCCACCGGCGGCGAGCATCAGCATCGGTGCCGGATGCTCGGGCTCGGGCTGGCCCATGGGTGCCTTCTCGTTCCAGTTCACCACCTTGCCGTCACTGTAGGTCTGCGTCGTGGGCAGATAGATCATGGCCGCTTTCGGCAGCGGCCCGGCAGAGATGTTGAACATGTCGAATTGATTGGGCGGGATACCGGCCTGCGGGTCGTTGGCTTTCCACTCGACGGTCGAAACGTATTCGTTGATCACGTTGCCGTCGTCGTCCTTCTCCGGCGTGGCGAGCTTCTTCTTAGTGACCGTGGCCGTCCAGCCGGGCTTGGGCTGGGTTTCCACCGAGATGATGGGTTGGTCGTCGGGCAGAGTCACCAGAACGTCGGTGGTCGACGCGGTATCGGATTCTGTTGGGACTCGGAAGGTCAGCACTCCCCAGCCGCCTTGAGTCGCGTCGGTGCCGGAGACGACAACGTGAGCCGACGCTGGAATCGCGAACCCGAGAGCAGCGGCTGCCGCCGCCATTCCGGCGATGGAGAGACTCACTGGCTTATTCATGGGTGCCCTTTCGGTCGGTCTGATCACCGGGAGAGTAGTCGCATCGAAGTGTCTTTGAGTTCCCGACGGCCCCCACAATTCCAATAGCCGCGCCGTATGCTGCCTGACATTGAGACTCGGGGGACGGGACGCCGCCACGCCCATGCTGCCCGGCAGTGCGCCACTGCGTTCGCACTGCTCATCCTGGGTGTCCTCGTCTTGGTCACCGATCTGGGCGCCGCGCCGGTTGCGGTATCGAAGGTGATCGAGGGGCCGTACTCGTCCCTCTTGGCGGCCTCGACGGATCTCGGCCCGGCGCGTACTGATCGGGTGCGGTTGACCGCAGCGCTGCGACGCACATCCCGCCCTGCGGCACTGATCAGCTGGGCGCATCAAAACGGCCTGTCGGTCGGTTGGCGGCCCGGCGATCCCTGGGCGGTTGTCGAGGGTGTGCCCGCTGCGGTGGCGAGTGCCTTCAACATCGATGTACACGACTACCGCGGCCTGCGCGGACAGGTCTTCTATGCGGCCAGGCAACAACCCGCGGTACCCGACCCCTTGCGTGGTGACGTTGCGGAACTCGGCCGGATTCTGGGCTACACCCCGTACCACGAGGCACGGCGGTTCGTTCATCCGTTGAGCATGGGCAGCGATGGACTGCGACCGGATTCGTTGCTTCGTGTCTACGGTGCAGAGGATTTGAGTAAACGCGGGTTCACCGGCAAAGGCGTCACCGTGGTGGTGTTCGCCTTCGACGGCTTCTATCAAACGGACCTCGACATGTTCTCTACGTCCTTCGGTCTGTCGAAGTTCACACCTGACGTGGTGGGGGAGATTGCGTCGGAGCGCAGTGGCGAGGCGACGATGGATTTGGAGATCATCCATGCCCTCGCACCTGATGCGAAGACGGTCCTCGTTGACGCCCGTCCGACGGTTCGGGGCGACGCGACCTATCAGAAGATCGCGAACCTCATGGAATCGGTGGACCGGTCCTATCCCGGTGCAATCTGGAGCTTCTCGATCGGATGGGGTTGCGACAAGCTGGTCACTGGCGCCGACCTTGTCCCGGTGCGTGCCGCCATGCGCAAGGCTCTGAGCCACGGCACCACAGCCTTTGACGCCAGTGGTGACCTGGCTGGGCTGGAGTGCAAAGGCGGGCAGGATTGGTCGGCACCTCCGAGCCTCAACGATGTCGGTCTCGATGCGGTGGCATCGGTACCTGAGATGACCAGTGTCGGCGGGACCACCCTGTCGACCGATGCGAACGGGAATCGGCTCGATGAGCAGGCTTGGTTCGACGTTCCGCTTTCGCAGGGCACCGGAGGCGGCGTGTCATCGCTGTTTCAGCGACCGTCATGGCAAGACGAGCTGACCGTGCCGCAGAACCAAGGGCAGCGGCTCACCCCTGATGTGTCCGCGGTTGCCAGCCCGGAATCCGGCGTCATGATCGTGCTCAATCAGCAGACCGTGTTCGGCGGTGGCACGTCGTTGTCGGCGCCGGTCTGGGCGGGCCTGACGGCAGTCATGAACCAGTACCTGAAAGAGAACGGCGGACGGCCGCTCGGAGATATCAACCCGATGCTCTACGAGGTGGCACAGGGCGCTCGATTGCCGGCATTTCACTCTATTGCCCTGGGCGGTAACGCTATCGACGTCGCAGCGCCTGGCTACGACCTGGTCACTGGACTCGGCAGTCCTGATATCGGGAATCTGGTACAAGACCTCCTGATTGTCCAGGGCGAGACATGAGTGCACCGGCGATCATGGAATGCCCGACCTGCAAGGCGGACGTCCCGGCAGGAGCGTTCTGCGGTCGGTGCGGCGCGCATCTGACTCCGCAGCAGGGCGACGGTCCGGCATGGTTGCGGTTTGGTGTGTACTGCGCCGAGTCAGATGAGCACGTGTTACGACCGTCAATCGCCAGTTCGTTGTTCCCGCAGTTATCTCAGTTGGCCCGCAACCCGTTTCGGCTCGGATTCATCCTGCTGCTCGGTGCGGTTGCCGCGGCGGTGCCGTTGAAGCTGCCGGCAGCGCTGATCACGGTTGCCGCACTCGGGGTGCCCCTGCTGTTCGTCATCTATCTGTTCCAATCCAAGATCTATCGGGATGCCTCCAGGCGCGCGCTGGTGCTTAGCGCGCTGCTGGGCATCGGAATTGGCGTGGCCTGGGTGTTGTGGAGCGATGATCTGATAGCTCGCGACAGCGGCGCGGCCTTCGATGCGGGGATCGCGGGTCATCGTGTTCTGCGGGACGGGTTGGGTGTTCCCGAAGGCGGATTGTTGTTGATGCTGCTGCCTCCTTTCCTGGTGCGATTGCTTCCGGTGCCGAGGCGAGAATCCTTGAGCGGCTTTGCTATCGGGGCATTGGGCGCTCTCTGCTTCACCGCGGCCACGACACTCACGAAGATGGCACCGCAGTATGCAACGGCATCGGTCGCTGCGGGCCGTCCCGTGCCGGGCCTCTTCTTCGAAGCCGCGATTCGCGGTGTGACGGTTCCGCTTACAGCGGCGTGTGCCGGCGGGCTCATCGGGGTGGCGCTGTGGTTCACCGGCCCTGCCGGAAAGCCACGGTTCCAAGCATGGCTAGTACGGGTCGCGTTATTGGTGCTTGGTGCCGCTGTGGTGGGGACCTGTGCCACTGTCGGTTTGGTCGATCTGACTGGCGTCACTCAAGTGGTGATGCTCACCTGCTACGTCGGAATGACGGTGGTGGCGCTGATCGCACTACGGATCGGCTTGCAGCTGGCCTTGTTGCATGAGGCACGCGACGCGGGAAACGGTGAACCGGCGCTGTGTCCACGGTGTCGGCACGTTGTACCCGCAATGGCATTCTGCCCGGCGTGCGGTGCTGCCACCAATGCCTTGTCCCGGTTGACCCGGGCCGAGCGCCAAGAGTTGCGGCCGCTAGCACTGAGTCATGAGGGCGACGAAAAGATCTGGCCCGGCTATTCGGTGCCGGCCGGCACCTACGAAGTGGATCCGATGCACTGGGTCTCGAGCTGGCGGGTATTGGGCATTTGGAGTGTGGTCATCGCTCTGGTGGCCGCGCCACTGATCGCACTGCCGGAATTCGGGTTCACGCCGTCGGCTCGGTACAACTGCCCACCGGATTGCGGGCGGCCCCCGACCGGCAAACCTGTCGCCAGGAATCCCCGCTACACATCACCTAGCGGGGATTTCTCGGTGTCTTACCCCGCGCCTGGTACGGCGTATGACGTCAAACTGACCGGCAACGGCGTGACGGCCAGGTACACCGGTGGTGACGGAGGCCAGTTGGAGCTGTTCAGCCAGCCGGCCAACGGGCGTACCCCGAAGGAGATCCTCAAGTCGGTACTGGAGTCGAATTTTCCCGACGCCCGCGCCGACTACGAGATTCCCAACGCCATGGTCGGGTATCAGGTCGGCTATGGCCAAGTCGCCGACAGTTGGCAGCAGGGGCAAGATGCCACCTATCGGCACATCCGGATTGTCCTGGTGGTCGCGGTGAAGAATGATTTGGCGCTGATCGCGGGCGGCATCGGCCCTTTCCACGAGTTCAGCCCGACGTTCGGCCCGGGACGTCCGTCCGGTGCGAACGTGGAAATCGCGCAAGACATGGGCAAGTACGTGAACAGCTTCGCCTGGAAAGGTGACCGGCCCCGCTGATGGTGCGCTTCAGCCGAATCTCTTCCCGCCTGCGACCTAGGTCTCGCTGACTGGGATCTTCATGATCTGCTCAGGGTCTGATTGGTAGGGATCGTGCTCCAGGATGGTGAGGTCTGCTTCCTTACCGGGTTCGAGCGTGCCGATCGTGTCGGCGAGCCCGATCTGGCGGGCGGCAGCGATGGTGATCGCCCGGAAGGCCGCATCGAGCGTCACTGCCAGGTCGGGACCGATGACGGAGTTGTCGGTCGAGCAACGGCGGGTGACGGCGGTTTGGATGTGCCGCAGTGGATTAACCGGCAACCCGGTGGCTGGCGCATCAGAGTGCAGCGAGAAGGGAAGTCCTCTCTTCGCAGCCGCGCCGAACGGGATCATGAATTCGGCTCGCGGCGAACCGAAGATCTGATCGCGGTAGGCCGCACCGTAGAGATGAAGGAAATCGGGGATGAAAGATGGCTCCACACCTAACTCTTTCATTCTGTCGATCTGATCCCGGCGCGCCATCGTCGCATGCTCGATGCGGTTGATGCCGGTGTCAGGGTTGGCGCCGTAGGCCTGCGCGATCGCATCCAGCGCATCGTCGACCGCTGCGTCCCCTTGGCAGTGGATGAGGACCGGCCAGCCGGCGTCCTTCGCCGCTCGACACAATCGCGCCATCTCGGGCACCGGGTAATTGGCCTTGCCCTTCTCGGCGCTGTTCAGGTAGGGCTGTGTCTGGGCGGCCATCTCGGCCTGGTTCGAGCCATCCGCCCACAACTTCATTCTGTAGAGCGAAAATCGGCTGGAGGGAATCATTCTCGCCTTTGCCGCCGGTCCGAGCGCGGCGAAAGCGGCGCTGGTGCCGATCGCATCAGTGCTGAAGCTGGCGCTGAGCCTGACATCAAGTGAATTCGACAGTTGGGCGAGATCCTCGACCCACTCAGGCTTGACGGTTCCTGGCTCGTGCAAGGTGGTGTTTCCGGCCGCCACAACTTGTTTCGTATAAGAAGTGAGGGCGGTGGCGATCAACTCCGGCGTCGTCTGCGGTAGTGCGACCGCGGCGAAACGCATCAGCGCGGGCTGCTCGTAGATCAGACCGTTGAAGTTGCCGTCGGGTCCGTGTCCGAAATGGCCACCGCCCGCAATGGCGTCAACGCCTGGACCGATACCCGCGCGAGTGAACGCAAGTCCGTTGGCCGCGCCCACATGTCCGTTTACGTACAACACGAAAATCGGATGTTCTGTCGACACAGCATCGAGCTCGTTCATGGACAGATTGCCGGATTGCAGGATGTTGTCGAAGAAGCCGGCCGCGATCCACTCGCCCGGCGGTGTTGTTCCGGCCACCGACTTCAGTTCTGCTAGTGCAGCTTCCCGCGACCGGAATCTTGAATGACCAATGTCGAGTAGTAGGCGACCGACCAAGGCAGACAACGTGAAGTGGTGATGAGGGTCGATCAGCCCCGGCAACAACGTGCGGCCTTCGAGATCGATGATCTGGGTCGCGCTGCCGGCAAGTGACGATACCTCTGCGGTCGAACCTACGGCGACGATCTTGGTGCCCGCAATCGCCAGCGCCTCGGCAAGACGCCGTCCGGTGGCCATCGTGCGGATAGTGCCATTTCGAAAGATGACATCGGGGGCGGCAGAGGCCTTGGTGGGTCGCGTGTCTCCGATCTTCGGGTGCCCGGCCGAATGTGCGGAGGCGCCGAAGGCGCGCCGGCCTGGCGTGGCTCGGGAGAAACCCACGGTCAGCAGGTCGGCGATCGATGAACTTTCACACCAACTGCACATGGGTCGCCTCGCCGTAACTCAGCGTCGGGTTCTGGCGAGCTCTTTGAGCATCGCGTTGTAGGCATCGAGATCGTCGTCGGCGTAGTCCGATTCAGCGGCGCGGTCAGTCCGCGTCGCGGTACGGCGGTCCTGCCGCGCCCACTGAACGACCAGAGCGGCTACGACCACCACGACCGGCAATTCGCCCGACGCCCACGCGATCGAGCCGCCGAGGTGTTGATCGCCGATGATGCTGGACAGCCACGGCAGGTCGACGCTGCGGTAGAAGGTGCCGCCGATGACCGATGTCATGGTCATTGTGGCGATGCCGAAGAACGCGTGGAACGGCATGATCGCAAATAACAAGCCGAGTCGGCCGACGAACGGCAATCTCCTTGGCCCCGGGTCGATTCCGATAATGCCCCAGAAGAACAGGTAGCCGGTCAAGAGGAAGTGGATACTCATCAACTCGTGGCCCCAGTGATAGCGCACCAGGGTGTCGAACAGTGGCGTGAAATAGACGGCGTAGAGCGAACCGACGAATAGCACGAATGCCGTCGCTGGGTGTGCGAAGAACGTCGTGACCGGCGAATGTATCAGCCGCAGCAGCCATTCCCGCGGCCCGGGCGGATTCCCGGCGCCAGCCGATGGAAGTGCCCGCAGTGCCAATGTCACTGGGGCGCCGAGGACGAGGAATACCGGGATGAACATGTTGAGCGACATGTGCTCGGACATGTGAACACTGAACATTGCCGACCCGTAGGCTCGCACGCCTGATCCGGTGACAAAAACCATTGTCAAACAACCGATCAGCCAGGAAATCAATCGTCCCGGCGGCCAGTGGTCGCCCCGGCGCTTGAGTCGAATCACGGCGGCGATGTAACCGGCGCCCAGTAGCAGCGCAGCGATGCCGATGAGCGGGTCGAACCGCCATAGCGTCAAGATCCGCACCACGCTCGGCGGTTGGGGAAGTTCATATCCCAGAAACACGTCCCAGGCGGTGAATTGATGCGACAGCAGACGTGGTGCGGTTTGAATCGCCATCGCCGCGACGGCCGCCAGTGCAGTGATGGCCGCTAACGCTCCTGCCGGGCCGGAGAGCCATCCGGCGCACAGCGCTATCCCGGCCAGGATGCCCAGCCACCCGTAGTCGGATCCGGTCACCCACCGGGTGCCGCACAGCAGCACGAGCAGCAGCAGACCGTAGGCCAGCGCCAGCGCTCCGCACGTCACCTGAATCGCGGCGACCCGACCCCGCAACGCCGCACCCGGTGGTGCGATGACGGCACTGACCTTCATGCCGACCAGGACCGCCAACGCGACGGCGAAGACGATCACAGCGCTTGTCGCATAGTCGTGGTCGGGGCCTTGGCCGGCATTGCCGCCGACCGGCACGGCAACGACGCCCACGATTGCGGGGATCAGCAACACAACATGTCCCACCCAGCGCACGGTGAGTCGCAACCCCACAGCCATGACTGCGGCGCAGATCGCTACCGCAACCCAGCTACGCGCCATCTCCGATGCGCCCAGGGCGTCACCCAGACCCGCGTTGCTCAGTAGCCGCATTACCGCGAGGCCTGAGTCGGCCGCCGACTGAATCGCGATCATCGCAATGGCAGTAACCAGCCACAGCAGCGAAAGTCGTTCGGCGAGGACGTGAATCCGAAAGGTGCCGGGGTCAAGTACACCGTGCTCGTCGAATTGTGCTGTCGTCACGATGAAGACGAGGCCGCCCAGCACAACGGCCCCCGACAGGGCGGCGGCGAAATATCCCACTACTTCCGCCACGCTCGTGGGCATCCCCGGAAAGGCGTCCCCGGTGGCCACAAAACGTCGATCGCCGGAGCCAACAGCGTAGGCGGCCAGCGCCAAAGCGATGGCGAAGACACCGGCGACTAGTGCCAACCGCCCCGGGAATCGCGGGGCGGTCTGGTCAGTATCGATTGCCGTCGTACTCTCCTGTTCGGAAGGCGCTTAGTCGCGAGTCTACGACTGCTCGTCGTAGCCAGGCTGGTGCGAGGGAACTTTCAGTGCCCGATGATCGACCAATCCATTCACAGCCACGATCGATGGGAGCACCACGGTGATCCACGACCTGACCCTGCGCTGGGTCGTCACGATCCTGTTCGGGCTCAGCGCCGCGGAGTGTCTCGCGACGCTCTTCACCGGTGATCGCCGCTGGGTCGGAACGGTCTCGAATGTGCTGCACGTGGTCATGGCGGTGGCTATGGCGGTGATGGCATGGCCGTGGGGCGCGGAGTTGCCCACCACTGCGCCGATGGTGTTCTTCCTACTCGCGGCAGTCTGGTTTGTAGTTCTCACAGTTAGCTCGGCGGGCGCCGGCCACCGGCTTGCCAACGGTTACCACGGGCTGATGATGCTGGCGATGGCGTGGATGTATGCCGTGATGAACGGCAACATTCTGCCGGGGCGGTCTGAAGATCTCCACACCATGCCGGGTGGGCACATGCATGGGATGGATATGCCGGGAATGGACATGTCTGGAGCGGGGGAGTCGGCAAGTGGATCCCCGGCGTGGATCACCGCGATCAACTGGCTGCTGGCTGTCGGCTTCGCAGTGGCTACAGTCTGTTGGCTGTATCGGTTCTTCACGATTCGTCGGTCAGGGGCAGCCGAGCTGTTGCAAGGCCGATTCGGCGTCCTGTGCATGTCGATGATGGCAGCCGGCATGGCCATTATGTTCGGCGTGATGCTCTGAAGGTTGTCGGGCGGGGTCAGGCGATGGCGCCCAGGAAAGCCGCGATGCCCTGGGTCACCGCGGCTGCATAGCGGGATCTTCCTTCCGTGCTTGCCAATACGGCGGCGTCGGCGGAGTTTTTCATATTCCCCATCTCGATGAGGATCGACGGAAACTGCGCGAGGTTCAGCCCGGCTAGATCGGCGCGCCCATAAAGACCGTCCGCCCCGCGGTAGGTCGACGGTTGCATCCCTGCGGCGACTAGTTGGTCGCGCATGACTTGTGCGAATCGCACGGCGGGCCCGGCTTGCGCCTCGTTGAGCGGTGGGGCGGAGTAGTTGACGTGAAACCCTCGCCCGTCGGATGGTCCGCCGTCGGCGTGGATGCTCACGATCGCATCGGGGTGTAGGGCGTTGGCCATCGCGGCGCGCTGATCAACGCAGGGCCCCAAAGCGTTGTCGTTCCCGCGCGAAAGTGCGGTGCGTACACCAAGTTGGCTTAGTTCCGCGCGGATGCGTAGCACGGTGTCCCAGTTGAACGAGTGCTCAGGGAACCCGGAATCAGTTGCTGTGCCAGTGGTTTGGCACTCTTTGGTGCCGCCGCGCCCGTTGACTACCTGCTGAGTGATCGAGGAGTCGTTGGCGCCGTTGTGGCCAGGATCGAGGAAGACGATCTTGCCTGCGATGCTCGACGCGGCATTGGCCTTCGGCACGGTCAGCGCGGGCAGCATCGTGAGACTCAGTAACACCGGTGCGTTTGCTGCGTACTTCAGTACTTCACGGCGCGAAGTGCACCTAGCTGGGCGTGATCCGCGCGGTTGGCCGTCTTGCACGGCGTCACGGTAGCCAGTGAACCTGGGAAACGGACCGCAACATGCGCGTGATTCGGTGTCAGTAGGCGTAGGTATTGGCCGGCGCATCGACCGGCGTGAGTGCCGATACCGTCATGGTGGGTATCGCCAGGGATGGCGCCTCGTCTATTGGGGCGGCAATGGTGCCCTCGACCCGTATCCAGGTGTCAGTGGGCAGATCTTCACTGGCACCCGCTGCGGGGCCGTCGAGGTGCAGGCGCCCGAGTCGGGCGTCTGCGGCGCAGCACGAGATCATAACCCGGGCCAGGTCGGTTGCTCCTCGATCTTTGAGGGTGAACCCGACAACAGTTATCCGTCGTCCGTTCAAGGCACCCGTGGAGTCGAACATGACGCGATTCATCACGTCGGCCAGCGAGACTTCGGGGGCGTCCCCGGCCGGCAGTGGTGGGAATGGTGTACGTAATTCGTTGGGGGAGAGAGTAACCGCGACAGGAGCTGCCGACTCAGCGCCCAGAGGGGGCGGTACCACAAAAGCTAGCAACAGTACTGGAAGCGCGATCGTCCAACCGATTCCGCGCCGGTGTGTATGTCCGGTGAGCTCGTCATGGCCCGTGTCGCCGTGATCGTGGCGGAGATCGCTGATGATCGCGTTGAGGGCCAGAACGATGAGGAGTACCGCGACCGCGGTCAACCACGGTAGGAGGGATGGTTTGACGTAGCGGGTGTAGGTGCCGGTGACGGTGATGACCGCCGTTGCGAGTCCCAGTAGCAGAAGCAACGCGTTCTCGGCGTCGCGGCTCATTGGCCACCTCCGAGCAGCACCAGACCCACGAGGGTGGCCACCAGTGTGGCGACGACGAAGGTGGCCGGGGCGAAGCGAGCCGCGAACGCGCGACCGAACATTCCGGTCTGCATCGCGTATAGCTTCACGTCCACTGCGGGTCCGACCACCATGAACACCAGCCGTGGCACCAACGGCAGCATTGTCAAACTGGCCGCGACGAAAGCGTCGGCTTCCGAGCACAGCGCCAACACCACCGCCAACAGCGCCATGGTGATGACACCGAGCACGAGGTTTCCGGCCAAGTGGGTGAACACGGCCGGCGGAACCAGTACGTGCATGGCCGCCGCGGCCGCCGCGCCGAGCACGAGGAAGGACGCCGCTTGGATGAAGTCGTGCCGAGCCGCCTCGGTGAACACCGTCCACTTTGAGGCGTCGGTGCCGTGCGTGATCGGCATGCGGCGGGTGATCCAGTCAGTGCTTCCCCACCGTGACCAGAGTGTGCCCATGATGAGTGCGGTCAGCAGCGAGGCGATCCCCCGGGCGGCGACCATTTCTGGCTGTCCGGGGAAAGCCACGGCGGTGGCGACGAGCACAACCGGGTTGACTGCGGGTGCAGCGAGCATGAAGGTCAATGCGGCAGCGCCAGCGACACCTTCGCCGAACAGTCGGCGCGCCACCGGAACCGATCCACACTCACAGCCAGGCAGGACCGCGCCGCACGCCCCGGCCGCGAGGACCGCCGCTCCGGTTCGCCGGGGCAACCAACGGATCAGGCGCTCGGGTGAGACGAACACTGCGATGAGCCCGCTGATCACCACCCCCAGTCCCAAAAACGGGAGTGCTTGAACGAAGACGCCGCAGAACACGGTGCTGGCCGTACTGAGTTCCGCGTTCTCGGCGACGAAGGTTCGCAGGGTGCTGACCGTCAATGCGGCCGCGACTACCCCGACCACCAGAACGTGTAACGAAGCCAGCCGCGGACCGGACCGGGGCGAGGCGGTCACCGTCTCATCGTGCTTGCCGAGAACTCGCGAACCTAGCCATTTCGCCCCCCTTTATTGACAACCATTGTCATTAAGCCGGGTTCACGCTACAGTCCGAAATTGCTGTTGTCGACAATGATTGTCAATAAGCCAAGTCGAGGAGTCGTCGTGGGACATCGCTACCAGGGCGGGCATGTTGTCGGATTGCATCGCGGGTTGTTGCCAGGTTCGTTGGCCTTCGCCGTGCCCGATCTCGACGAATTAAATAGCGGCACTGTGCATCTCAGCGTTCCGCTGTTGGACGACGTCATCCAGGTCGGGGTTGGTGGGAACCCCATGACCGGCAAGATCCAGGTGTCGAAAGTCCCGATCGGGGTGACGGTGCGCCGAACCGACGGCAAACCAATGCAAGCGCAGATACTTCATCGACACCGCAGATGCGCTGCATCGTCTATGCGGGTAACGGTCTTCCGCGAACCGGTGGATCGCCTGAGGCTTCACCGGGTCAGCAGCGGGGATGGCCGTTGGTTGTGGTTGGCCGCCGAGGCATGGCACGTCGACCGGCACCGGGATCTGCAGCAATTTGTTGCCACGATCGCCACTTTCGGCTTGGCCAAGCAACGCAGGCTGCCGCGCTCGGAGATGTCCCATTTCCATCAAGCAACTTCGACCTTGGAGGACCTCAAATGATCACGCGTCTTCGTTTCCGGCCTGCCACTGTCGTCGCTGGGCTGGCTGCAATCACCCTGATGTCGAGTGCCTGCAACTCGTCTCCGTCGTTGACAGGGACCTCCTCGACGACCTCGTCCGGGTCGCCGTCGAGCATCGTCGCGGCTGCTCCGATCAACATGGTGGCGAGTACAAACGTGTGGGGTGATATCGCCAAACAGATCGGTGGCGATCATGTGCAGGTGACTTCGATCATGACCGATCCGAACGCGGACCCGCACGAGTTCGAGGCCGACGCCAAAACGGCTGCTGCGCTGAGCAAAGCGCAGTTCGTTATTGAGAACGGTTTGGGCTATGACGATTTCATGGACAAGCTGCTGGCGGCGTCACCCAACCCTGACCGGGTGGTGCTCGACGCCGCTGACGTGATGAAGATTTCCGGCAGGGACGCGAACCCGCACATCTGGTACGACATCGCCAAGATGACGGACGTGGCGACGGCGATCGCGGATCAACTCGGCAAGCTCGATCCCACCGATGCGGCGATGTTCCGTGCCAATGCCCAGGCGTTCAATGGCAGCCTCGTACCGATCAACACGGCGATCGCCCATATCAAGGCAAAGTACCCAGGCGCTCCGGTCGGCTACACCGAACGCGTGCCCGGCTATTTGGTGGAGGCTGCGGGTCTGACGCTGGCCACCCCGGCCTCGTTCGCTCAGGCGATCGAGGACGGCAACGACCCCAGCCCGGCCGATAACGTAGCCATGGACGCCGCCATCACCGATAAGCAGATCAAGGTGCTGCTCTACAACGGGCAGGTGACCAGCCCGGCGACCGACACCGTCAAGGGGCTGGCGCAGAAGGACGGGGTGCCCGTGGTCGGCGTCACCGAAACGCTTCCACCGGCCGACAAGGACTTCCAGGCTTGGCAGCTGCGCCAGATCAACGAGATCACTGCCGCGCTCGGCCAATGACCGTAGTCGAGACCGGGCTGCCGCCGACTGTGGTGCTGCGCGGGGCGGGCTTAGCCCACGGAGATCGGCGGCTGTGGCAAGACGTGAACATCACTGTGGTGCCGGGCGAGTTCGTCGCCGTGCTGGGTCCCAACGGCAGCGGCAAGACCTCACTGGTCAAGGCGCTGCTGGGGTTGACCCCGTTGTCCTCGGGGTCAATGCGGGTCTGCGGAGCGCCACCGCGACGGGGCAGCAGCCACATCGGCTATATCCCCCAGCAGAAGGGTTTCGACCGCGATTTACCGATCCGGGGCATCGACCTGGTGCGCCTGGGCGTCGACGGACACCGGTGGGGTATCGGATTGCCGAGCCGACGGCGACGACAACAGGTCGATGAAGCGATAGCCTCGGTGGGCGCAACACATTTCGCCCGCGCTCCCATCGGAAGCCTCTCCGGAGGTGAGCAGCAACGGGTGCGCGTCGCCCAGGCGCTGGTGGGCAACCCGCGGCTGCTGTTGTGCGACGAACCACTGCTGTCGCTGGACCTCAAACACCAGCGCGAGGTCGTCGAGCTGATTGACGCTCAACGCCGCGCGTCCGCCATCTCGGTGCTGTTCGTGACCCACGAGATCAACCCAATTCTGCCGATGGTGGATCGCGTCCTGTACCTGGTGGGAACACGGTGGGCAGTCGGAACAACCACGGAGATCCTCACCAGCACAAGGCTTTCCGATCTCTACCAAACTGACGTCGAAGTGTGAAGGTAGGCAAGCGCGTCCTCATCATCGGTGCACCCGACAGCCCGCACGGCGAGGCCGCCAGTTCGCACTACCACCATCCCGAAGTGGATCAGGTGATCGCGCGATGACGCTGTCGGACTACCTCTCGGAAACCTTCGTCCGCAATGCGCTGATCGCTGCCACCTTGGTGGCGATCACGGCTGGGCTGATCGGGCCGGTGGTCATCATGCGTGACCTCGCGTTCGCCGTGCACGGCACCGCCGAGTTGGCGTTCACCGGAGCTGCCGCGGGTCTGCTGGCGGCCGACAACCCGCTGCTGGGTGCACTCCTGGGGTCGATCGTGGTGGCGACCGCTATGGGCCTGCTGGGCAACCGTGTGCGCGAACGGAATTCGGCGATCGGGGTGATCCTGGCCTTCGGGCTCGGTGTCGGGGTGTACCTGCTGTCGCTGTATCAAGGATTCGCGACCGCGGCGACCAACATCTTGTTCGGGCAGATCTTCGGGGTGAGCCCTGGTCAGATCACGCTGCTCACCGCGATCGCGGTCGGCGTGCTGATTGCGATGGTGCTGTTGTATCGGCCGCTGTTGTTTGCGTCGGTCGATCCTGAACTAGCAGAGGCCCGTGGTGTACGCACCCGACTGATCGGTCTGCTGTTCGTCTATGTTCTGGCGCTAACCGTCACCGAGGCGGCCCAGGTCGTCGGCACCCTGCTGGTTCTGAGTTTGGCCATCACCCCCGCAGCAGCGGCCACCCGGCTTAGCGCGCGAACCCCGGTCGTCATCGCCGTCTCGATCTCGTTTGCGTTGATTGCCGCTGACGGTGGTCTGTTACTGAGCCTGCTGCACCCCGATATCAAAGCCAGCGTGTTCATCTCAGCGATCAGCTTCGCGTTCTACGTCCTCGCTCGGACGGCCGCCCGGTTTGTGTTGCCCGCCCGGGTTTCACATCGTAGGTCTGCGCGACGAGTCGCGGTTTGTGCCCTCGACCCTGCTGCCGGTATTAGGCGATGAACGAAGCCGTCGCACGCCGCCGTCGAGTGGTGACGTCGACCGAGGTGCTGGTTGTCGGGTTGGTGCTGTGCGCCATCGCAGGCACGTGGCTGCGCGACGGGGTGGCCGGTCAACAGAGTCTCGCCACTGCGGCCACGGTGTTCTGCGCGGTGTTCGTTCAGGCAATCCCGTTTCTGGCACTCGGCGTGATGGTCAGCGGCCTGGTAGCGGCGTTCGTGTCACCGGCCAGGCTGGCCCGGTGGCTACCCCGCCGGGCGGGCGCCGCGGTGCTGGCCGCTGGGATTGCCGGCGCCGCGTTGCCAGGGTGTGAGTGCGGCTCGGTCCCGGTAGCGCGGCGATTGTTCGGCGAAGGTGTCGTCGGCGCCGCGGCGCTGACCTTCATGCTCAGCGCGCCGGCGATCAATCCGGTGGTGTTGGTGGCGACCGCGGTGGCGTTTCCGGGGCAGCCGAAGATGGTGCTCGCCAGATGTCTGGCGTCGCTGGCCACCGCCGTCGTGATGGGTGCGGCATGGTCACGCTGGGGACGGCCCGGGTGGATCACCCGCTCGATGCCGCGCTCGCTGGACGTCAGCGAAACGCGCTGGACGGTGTTCACCGAGGCGGCGCGCCACGATTTCCTGCAGGCCGCCTCCTACCTTGTTATTGGGGCCGCAGCGGCGGCCACGCTGAGGGTCGTGGTTCCGCCGTGGGTATTCGAGCACGTGGCGGGTCACCTGATCGTCGGCATCGTCACGATGGCCCTACTTGCGTTCGTGTTGGCGCTCTGTTCGGAGGCCGACGCGTTCGTTGCGGCCAGCCTGACCATGCTGCCGCT
Organism: Mycobacterium sp.; assembly: GCA_965279745.1. Lineage (GTDB taxonomy): Bacteria > Actinomycetota > Actinomycetes > Mycobacteriales > Mycobacteriaceae > Mycobacterium. Next base: position 1,742,986 of record OZ257262.1, on the reverse strand, counting down.
GGTGCCTCGATTGGTGTTCCTCGTGGTGGGCCCAGCTGTCGATGTGAAGCTCGTCGCGATGCAGGTCGGCATGTTCGGGCGCGCGTTTGCACTGCGATTTGCCCCCGCGACGCTAGTCGTCGCCACGATCCTGGCGACCGGTGTCGGCTTGGTCTTACTCGGTGGTTCGCGATGAGGCGTGAGACCGAAAACCTTGTGCTGCTGCTCGTTGGAGCAAGCCTGGTGATGATCACCGTCACCGGCGCCTACACCCGATACGTCAAGACCGCCCTCCTCCCGTGGCTGGCCGTGGCCGCAGCGGTGCTCATCGGTTTGGCGTTGGCCGCGATGATCCGCGATATCCGGCGGGGACCGCAGCCCCACCGCGATGGCCATGCCCACCGCGGCGGAATCGTCTGGCTTCTCGTGGTTCCGATCGTGCTTCTGATCTTCGCGGTTCCGCCGGCGTTGAGTCCGGGGGCCGCCGCTCCGGTGGGGGTGAGAGCTGGTGATGCCGCCCGTCGGCCGTTCCCGGCGCTGCCAGCAGGTCGGGCACCAACTGTCGGCCTGCCGGAGGTGTTGATGCGCATCGCTACCGGTTCGATTGGCTTCACCGGTCGGCTGATCACTGTCAAGGGGTTCACCATGAAGGACGCCGACCACGTCTACCTGGCCAAGATCGTGATCATCTGCTGCGCCGCCGACGCGCAGTTGGCCCGACTCGCTCTCGACGGCCCCGCTGCCAAAGCGGCCGCCGGTCTGCCTGAGAACACGTGGATTTCGGTGGAGGGAACCGTCCCGCCCGATCAGCACTACACGGGCACATCATCGATACCAAAGTTCCGGGCGTTCAGTCTCGTACGCATCGACCCGCCCGCCAATACCTACGGGTCCTGAGACCACATCCGCCAAGCCGATGTTCAGGGGCTCGATCCCACGGCAGGCGTAGTCATCAACGTGATCTTTCCAGCATCGGGTTCGCGCTGTTGTGTCTGTTCACAACACGCTGGCTCGCAGCGCGACGACGCCCGGGAACCAGCGATTGCCCAAATACGACTGTATAGCTGAGCGCCTCCACGTCGGCGTTCGCAGAGGAGACGGGCGGGACATGGTAAAGCTGAGAAATCTAGGTGATCTCGAACGTGCGGTGATGGACCACCTGTGGGACAGCGGCGAGCCGCAGACCGTGCGTCAGGTCCACGACTCGCTCTGTGCCCAGCGCGAATTGGCCTACACCACGGTGATGACGGTCCTCCACCGGCTTGCTGGCAAAAAATTGGTAGCTCAGATTCGTGACGACCGTGCCTATCAATACGCTCCGACTTACGGCCGTGACGAACTCGTGGCGGGTTTGATGGTTGATGTGCTGGATCAGCTCGCCGACGGGGGCGGCCGGCAAGCCGCGCTCATGCATTTTGTCGGGCGGGTCGGAGCCGACGAGGCCGACGCGTTGCGCCGTGCGCTCGCCTAGTCCGGTTCAGGCGATGGAGCCTAGGAAGGCCGCGCTGGGCAACGTCCGCGAAATGCGCGTGTCTTCGTTGTGAACCACCTATGGTCCTGAACCCGCCGATCGTGCGACGGGCATCACCAGATACCACCTTCGGGCGGTTTAGAATTTGGTCACAACGCGAACGAGGGAGCGTCTGCTGTGGGCTTCTTTGACAAGGTGAAGTCCGCCGTCGGGGGTGTCGACCAACAGCTGATCGAGTCGGGCACGCTTGCGCGTGGCAACGTGAAGGCCGTCGATCCCACCGCGATGAGCGTCGGCCGCGCCGAACAGGGCTTCGGAACGCGAGTGGTGTGCAGAGTCACCGTCGAGGTTGTCCCGCTCGATGGCTCCGAGTCGTACGAAGCGAGTTGCGTGCATCCAATTCCGCAGATCTACCTGCCCAAGTTGAATGAGCCGGGGGCATCAGTCGCAGTGCGTGTAGACCCCGCCGATCCCAGCCACATCGCACTTGACCTCGAACATGATGTCCCGCCTGCGCCGATCATGCTGGTCAGCGACGACGGCACCAAAGAGGCTGTCCAGACCAACAAAGCAAGCTATACGTCCGAAGAGATCCTCCGCGACGGTCACCCGTGCGTGCTCGAGGTGTCTGCGGTGTTTCCACTCGGCCAGCTGACCCAGGCCGGGTTGCCGGCCTCCGGTCTGATCCTGCAGGTGCACCGAGCCGATGCAGCCCCGTACCAAGCCCAAGTCGGGCTTCATATCCCCGACGAGTTCGTGCGTGTCGTCGTGCCCGGAGCGCAGCTGCCCGGTAAATGGGTGCCTGGCCCGGGGCTGCCAACCGACGTCAACCTGGTGACGATCGATTTCTCAGCCTTGAGCGGGTGAGTACCCGATGCGCTGCTGCTTGCTGCTGATGATCAAGCAGCAGGTCAGTTCACAGAGAGTTCGGTCAGGGGAACTCATCTCAGATGCTCAACGACTTTATGCCCGAAGGCCATTATTGCCCTGACGTAGTGAGGAATGGCGTTGACGGAACTAGCGAAGCCCGAGCAGTCGGGTGTCCGGCAGATCGAACTTGACGTGACCGGCATGTTTTGCGGCGCATGCGCGAAACGCATTGAGAAAAAGCTGAACAAGCTTGACGGCGTTCATGCGTCGGTGGATTTCGGTACCGGTATCGCGGTAGTCGAAGCTAGCAGCGATATCAGTGTTGCTGATCTCTGCGTTGCCGTACAGAAGGCCGGCTATGGCGCTGAGCAGCGCTCAGAGGCAAGCGCCGACGATGGTCCAGATGCGCGCGCTGTAACCGGGCCGCGGCGGTTCATGGCACCGGTACGGATGGCCTTCCAAATGATGAGGTCCAGGATGCGCACCTGAGCTTCTGCGCCGGTGCCGTCGCCGCGGGAACTTACCTGCCTTCGATGCGACTACTTGCTTGAGGACCGGACGCGGTCGAAGGGAGGTTGCAGTGGATTTGATCTCGATGCTGGGTATGCCTGGCGATGCGCTGCGGGTCTCCCGCACCGAGTGGCGCCAGTCACTCGTCGGCACTGTCCGAGCAGCATTCGAGTTCCATTTTGAGAAAAACGCCTTCTATCGCGCCCAATGCGATCAAGCGCAGGTCTGCCCTGATGACATCGACGGATATGAGGATCTGCACAGGATTCCGCTGTTGCCGGTCGGAATGTTCAAACAGGCCGGTGCACACGTGTTGCTGACCTCCGGCCTTGCCGACATCGAGTTGGAGATCCGGTCCACCGGAACCAGCGGGGTGCCATCGGTAGCGCGGCGCGATGCGTTGACAGTGACTCGGGCGTCGGTCGGGATATTCGGTGGGTATCGCGATTTCTTTGGCATTTCTCATGGCGCCGGGTTATTCCTTTGCCCGTCAACGGCAGAGGTGCCGGAGATGGGGATGCTCAAGGTATTCAACCTGCTGACTGGCCTTTTGGACGACCACCGTTATCTCGTGCATGAATACTCCTTCCACCCCGAGCAGGCGCTCAGCTATCTGCGTCGCTGGGAGGGCAAGATGACTCGGCACATCATCGGCCCGCCCTTCATCGTCGCTCGATTCATGCGGTACTTGGAACTGGAGTCGGTTCCGCTGGCGCTGGACGACGAGTCCCTGATCATCATGCTCGGGGGGTGGAAGCAGTACACCGGTAGATCCATCAGCCGTGAAGAATTCAACGGTAAAGCCAAGCAATACTTGGGAATTGATCCCAGCAGCATCCGTGACATGTACGGGATGATCGAGTCGAATATGCTCGCGATTGAGTGTGAGCACCACCGCAAACATGTTCCACCGTGGTCTTACGTATCCATCAGGGACATCACCGACCCCTTGGTCGAGCTTGAGCCCGGCAAAACCGGGGGTATTGCGATCTTGGATGCGCTGAATACTGCCTACCCGGGTTTCCTGCTCTCCGATGACGTCGGTGAGGTGGACGAGAGCGACTGCCCCTGCGGTCGCACTGGGCAGACGGTCCGCTTCCGCCGCCGGCGCCAAGGCGCCGAATTAGGCTGTTGCGCAGTCAGTATCGAAAAGTATCTGGACTCGCAGGACATCGTCGCTGAGTGCGAACTCGCGGATGCACCGGGACGATAGCGATGCCGAGATTCAGCCCAACGGTGATTGATCACTTCACCAATCCCCGAAATTCCGGTCGGCTATCGGGCCCAGATGCATCTGCCTTCGTCGGCAATCCCGTTTGTGGTGACCAGATATTGCTGACGGCACACGTCGCCGAGGATTCGGTGACCGAAGTCGGATTTGAGGCGTTTGGGTGTTCGGCGTCATTGGCGATTGCCTCGATTCTCACCGAATGCCTTGCCGGAATGTCGATACCTGAGATCGCCGACCTGAGTGAAGCCCAGATCATTGAGTGGTCGGGAGGCCTCGGGCCGGACCAAAGGCACGTGGCTACGCTGGGCACCGACGTCGCCCACCGCCTCGCCGATAACTATCGCAATGGAATCACCGACGACGGAGCGAACTCCGTTGGATAGTGCGGCGAATGGGAACGGTAGTCACTTCGAGCCCCGTATTCAGAACGACGAGTTGTACTTGGACTATGCCGCAACAGCTCCGATGAACCCAGTCGCAGTGCGGGCGGTGCACGAGGGTCAGTCACTGGTCGGTAATCCATCCAGTGGTCACGAAGCGGGGCGTGCCGCGGCCGAGGCTCTGAACAACGCTCGGCGGTCGGTTGCTCGACTCCTGGGTGTCACACCTGGCGAGGTGGTGTTGACTGCCGGCGGCAGCGAGGCCAACGCGATGGCACTGTGGGGGACGTTTGTCGCCCGCGGCTTTTCCGGTCATCTGGTCACGACGGCGATCGAACATGCTGCGGTGCTGGAAAATGCCTATGCGCTGAGGGAATTGGGCGTGGAGGTGACGATTGTTGAACCACGTTCTTCTGGTCATGTCGCTGCCGCGGACATCGAGGCTGCGATTCGCGCGAACACCGCCCTCGTCTCAGTGATGCACGCAAATAACGAGACCGGTGCGATTCAACCGGTGGAGCAGATTGCCGAACTTACGCATCGTGCCGGGGTGGCCTATCACATGGATGCCGTGCACACCGCTGGCAAGCTCGATCTCACCGCGGTCGGTGCGTCGCTGGTCTCGGTGTCTGCGCACAAGTTCGGAGGCCCGCGTGGTGTGGGGGCACTGGCGGTTCGCGCCGGCCACCGTCTCGCGCCGCTGATCCGCGGAGGTGGTCAGGAGAACGGACTGCGCGCGGGGACGGAAAATGTTCCCGGCGCAATGGGAATGGCTGCCGCCATCGATGTCTGCCTGAAGCGAATGTCGTTAGACCACCGGGTGCGCATGCGAGAACTCCGCGACCGCTTCATAACTGGTCTATCGACCATCGGAGCGGTGCACATCACCACAACCGATCCGATTCTGGATGAGACGATCAGCCTGCGATTCGACGGATTGCGTGGCGATACCCTGGCGGATGCGCTCGACATGCAAGCTATCTACGTCTCGACTGGATCTGCTTGCAGCGCAGGACAGGATTCGGTGTCGCACGTCCTTGCGGCGCAAGGATTGAGTGAGCAGGAAGCCCGATCCACGGTTCGCCTTTCGCTCGGCCCCGACGTTTCAATCGGCGATATCGATCGGGTCGTGGCGGTGACGTCTCAGGCCGTTGAGCGTCTCCGTAGTGTTGCCGGGCTGTCGGGGGTGCATCGGTGATCATTGCTGTCAAGAACCTGGTTGTTGAGCGGACCCGGCTCGTGGTGTCGGTGTTGGGTGTTGGGTTCGGGGTGCTGTTGGTCTTGGTGATGGCGGGGATATTTGTGGGCACCACCAATCAGGTCACGACCTACATCGACCATTCCAAGGGTGCGGTGTGGGTGATGCAGCCGGGGGTTTCCCAGATGTTCAAGGCGGTGTCGTGGCTGCCTGCTGATGACAAAGAGCGATTGATGAGTCTGCCCGAAGTCAAGTCGGCCGACCCGATCCTCGGACTGCCGTCGGATTTCGTCTACAACGGCACCCACACCGCGTACTTCGTGGTGGGGTATGACACCGATACCGGGGTCGGGGGGCCTTGGTCGTTGGCGCAGGGCCGCGATGTGAGCCAATCCGGTGAGGTAGTGCTCGACCAGGTATTGGCGAAGAAGAACGACATCCATCTGGGGGATAGGGTCCAGATTGTTGACAGGGACTTCACGGTGGTCGGGCTGTCCAACCAGACCGCCGCGGCAACGAACTACTACACGTTCATTTCGCTGCCGGATGCTGCGCGGTTGCTGCGGGCCGGGAATCGGGTGTCGTATTTCTTGGTCCAGCCGAACTCTGGGTATAGCTCTGATCAGGCGGTCGAGGCGATCCGTCACAATTTGACTGGCATGGATGCGTTGACTTCAGCCGATTTCGCCCACAACAGCCGCGACATCATCGTCAAGATGATCGGGCGGCCGTTGAAGACGATGATCGCGATCGCGGTCTTGGTGGGGATCGTTTTGGTCGGTCTGACGATGTTAGCGGTCACCAGTGAACAGATGAAGGACTTCGGGGTGTTGCGGGCTTTGGGGGTGCGCCCGAACCAACTGTTTCTTGCGGTTATTGCTCAGGCGGCGTTCATCGCCGCGCTGGGATACGTTGTCGGAGCGGCCATCACCTATGGTGCGCAATTCCTCATCCGTGACCGGATGGGTGATGTCACTGTCGAGGTGACGCCAGTTATGCTGGGGGCGATGGCGGCCGTGACCGCTGTGATGGCCGTTCTGGGAACGCTGATTCCCCTGCGTCGCGTCTCGCGTATTGATCCGGCCGTCGCATTTCGACGCTGAAATATACTACCTAACAAGATGATTGGAGATCTGTAATGACGCTCACGATCGGTGACTTCGCTCCGGACTTTGAAGCCACTACCACCGAGGGGCCGATCAAATTCCACGAGTGGATTGGTGATAGCTGGGCCGTGCTGTTCTCTCATCCGCGCGATTTCACTCCGGTATGCACCACTGAACTGGGGCATGTGGCGAAAATCAAACCCGAATTCGATCGACGCAACGCCAAGGTCATCGGGCTGTCCACCGACCCGCTCGATAGTCACGCCAGATGGGCGCAGGACATAGCGTGCACGAGTGGCACAGCTCCGAACTATCCAATAATCGCAGACACTGACTACGCGGTGTCCAAGGCGTTTGGGATGCTGCCAGGGAATTTGGCGGGCGATCCCGCCGACCACACGCCGGCCGATCTGGCCACGGTACGAAGCGTTTTCGTGATCGCGCCGAGCAAGATGATCATGCTGGTGCTGATCTATCCGATGACGACAGGCCGTAACTTCGATGAGGTATTGCGGGCGATCGACTCGATTCAACTGCTCGGGAACGGCCTTGCTACACCTGCGCAATGGCGTCAGGGCGATGATGTGATCATCGCCCCCTGGATCACCGACGACCAGGCTCGCCAAACCTATCCCGACGGCTGGGAAGCACCACTTCCGTACCTGCGCTATGTTCCCAGTCCTTAGCGGGAACGGATCCGCGCGACTCTCCTGTTCATCTCTTTACGCATGAGATTCCCATACAGCAGGCCCTTGACGCCGCGTGCATTTACGCCGTGCGTGCGATAAAACGTGTCGGGGTCATCGAATACGCCGAAGTCGTGGTCAATGCCTGTCGCCTGGATTCGAGTGTCTGCTCCGCACCATTCGATTGGTGGATTCGTGAGGTCTTCAGTGCCGACGCCATAACCGAGGAATGCTCCGTCTCTCTGGCCGGCGTGTGCCCGAAGCCCCTCAAGGTAAGCCTTATCCAGGATGACCCCTTCGAGTCCCACCCAGCAATCCTCGACCAGAACCTCAGCCCAACTGTGCAAGATGCTCTGGGGGGCTAGCCAATACAGTGGTCCCACCATCACTCCGTGCTGAAGGCGCTTATCGATGGTGGCGCCGTGGAAGCGACAGCCAATACCAGCTGCTCGCAGCAGCGCCATCAGCAGCGTGGTCTTGGTATTGCACTGTCCGTAGCCGTCATTGAGCACGGCCGATGCGGGTAAGTCGTCGGATGCGTTGTACCCGAACGGAATCTCATCCCGGACAAAGTCATAAATCTTGCCGATGCGTGGCTGCTCTGCGAGCTGAACCCAGCCGCGGTGCTTGACCACCGATTGCAGGCTGGGGCTATCGGTATCGAGAAGATCGGTACGCCTGAGATATTCAAGTTCCACCGCGGGCAGCATACCTCGCGTGACCGGGGGGAACTATTGCCTGAACTGTTACGACCAATCCCACAGTGAGAAATGAAGAGCTCGATGAGCGCAGCATTGCCGGCACAGCGGGGGCGTGCCGGTGATTTTTGCTGTGAAGAATCTCGTTGTTGAGCGCACTCGGTTTGCGTTGTCGGTGTTGGGTGTTGGGTTCGCGGTCGTGCTGGTCTTGGTCATGGCGGGGATCTTTGTTGGCACCACCAATCAGGTCACGACGTACATCGATCACTCCAGGGATGCCGTGTGGGTGACCCAACCCGGGGTGTCCCAGATGTTCCGCGCGGTGTCGTGGCTGCCGGCCGATGGCAACGAGCGGTTGACCAGTCTGCCCGAAGTCAAGTCGGCCGACCCGATCCTGGGACAGCCATCGGATTTCATTCACAATGACGAGCAGACGGCCTACTTCGTCTTGGGGTATGACACTGATACCGGCGTCGGGGGGCCCTGGTCATTGGCACAGGGCCGCAATGTGAGCCAATCCGGTGAGGTGGTCCTCGACCGCGTGTTGGCGAAGAAGAACGACATCCGCTTGGGGGATAAGGTCAAGATTGTCGACGGGGACTTCACCGTCGTCGGGCTATCCAACCAAACTGCCGCACTAGGCAACTTCTATGCGTTCATTTCGTTGCCCGATGCTGCGCGGTTGTTGCGGGCCGGGAATCGGGTGTCGTACTTCTTGGTCCAGCCGAACTCCGGGTATAGCGCTGACCAGGCTGTCGACGCGATCCGCCACAACGCAGCTGGAATGGATGCGTTGAGTTCCGCTGATTTCGCCCACAACAGCCGCGACATCATCATCTCGATGATCGGCCGACCACTGAAGACGATGATTGCGATCGCCGTTCTGGTGGGGATCGCTCTGGTGGGTTTGACGGTGTTGGCGGTCACGACCGAACAGATGAAGGACTTCGGGGTTCTAAGGGCTTTGGGGGTGCGCCCGATCCAGCTGTTTCGTACGGTTATCGCTCAGGCGGCCTTGATCGCGGCGCTGGGCTACGTTGTCGGAGCGGCCATTACCTACGGGGCGCAATTCCTCATCCGTGACCGGATGGGTGATGTCACCGTCGAGGTCACGCCAGTGATGCTGGGTGCAATGGCCGCCGCGACCGCTGTGATGGCTGTTCTGGGAACATTGCTTCCCCTGTATCGCGTCTCCCGAATCGATCCCGCCGTCGCATTCCGGCGCTGAGAGGACTTCCATGAACCCGGTGTTGGAGTTGACCGATGTGACACATCATTACGGAAGTGGGGATACCGCGGTACAGGCACTCAAGGGCATCACCTTGTCGGTTAACCGCGGCGAAGTCGTGTTGGTCGTGGGGCCGTCCGGCGGGGGTAAGACCACTGCCCTATTGGTGATGGGCTTGTTATTGACACCCGATTCGGGCACCGTGAATATCGGCGGACAAGATGCCAGCACGTTGTCTGAGCGTGAGCGTGCCGATCTGCGCCGGGTCCGTCTCGGCTATCTATTCCAGGACTACAACCTGCTCAATTCGTTGACCAGCGTTGAGAATGTCGCTGTTCCCCTTCGCTATTCCGGAGTGCGTAAGGCTGCTGCTCTGGCCCGGGCAACTGAGCTGCTTGATTCGCTAGGACTCGCAGAGCGCGCCAACCATCGTCCGGAAGCGCTGTCCGGCGGGGAGAAGCAGCGGGTGGCCACCGCCCGCGCACTGGCGATGAGTCCAGACCTGATTCTGGCCGACGAACCCACCGCTAACCTCGATTCGGCAACCGGCAAAAAGGTCAGCGAACAACTAGCCACCGCTGCCAAAGCCAATGATGCGGCCGTCGTCATCGTCACCCACGACTCTCGCCTCGATGACATCGCCGATCGCGTCATCCGCCTGGAAGACGGCCAACTTCTGCAAGCCGGTGCCTGACAACCGAGCCATGACCGAAAACCACAGCGCACCGGCACTTCCGGAGAACAGTGCGATCGTCGAGACAATCCGGGCGGGACTTGTCAAGCTGCTGCCTCCAGAGGATCTCGCCCAGGTCGACCTTGACGGACTTGACGCAGGAACGTCGCTGCTAAGTCTGCCCGTGGACTCTGTTGTCCTGATGGCCTTGATGACCGAGATCGAAGATGAGTTTCGCGTCTTCATAGCCGAAGAAGAGGCGTTCTCATTCAACGTCATCGGCGATATCGCCGAATACGTGCGTGCACGCCTCCTCGACAGGAGTCGCAGATCGGACGGCGTGTGAGTATTTTTTCGCCGGCCCTGTTGCGACACGTCAGTGCTAACGCGCCGGCGATGACGTCCGGTGCTATCGACTACAACGCGATGCTGCAGCAAGATCTTCAACAATTGGATTTCTACGACTGTCGGGAACACCGAGCGACTATCGCGGGATCCCTACTGGCGGAATCCATCCGACTCCGTGCCCAGGCGCTAGCGGAGCGAGGACTGGTGCGTGGAGACCGGGTTCTGATGGTGTCGGTCAACGATCCGCACTACATTTCAACGTTACTTGCGGTGTTACTGCTCGGCGCTGTGCCGTGCGCCATCGCTCCGCCACCGACACCGTCGAACGAGGACTCCGCGGGTGTGCAACACATGCAGGCTGCCATTCGTGTCGTTGACCCCAAATTCGTCATCGTTCAACCGCGAATTTCGGTCGCCGTGTCGCACTCGGGTCTGCTTACCTACGACGAACTCGAAAGTGCACATGCGGCTGGCCCAATTGAGTTTGCGACCCCTGGACCCAACGACATCCACCACATTCAACTTACGTCCGGATCGACGTCCGCTCCAAAGGCCGTGCTGCTGACGCACGGCAACGTCGCCCATAACATCGCCGCAATCGGCTACGCCTCGAGAGTTGTTCGAGGTGCTGACCGGGCGTTCAACTGGCTGCCGATGTATCACGACATGGGTTTCATCCAGGTTCTGTCTGCTCTGCTCTATGGACTCCGTCTCGGTGTGATGAAACCGCTGGAATTCTTGCGGGATCCGCTGTCCTGGCCGCGGCACATGACGGCGCACGGGTCCAACCACACTGCGGGTCCACCGTTCGCGTATCACGCAACTGCTGAGGCCCTTTCGCGCTTCCAGGGTGACGACGCTCAGATCGAACTATCCGCTCTGAGTCATGCATTTGTTGGCGCGGAACCGATCCCGCTCTCCACGCTGCAGCATTTCAGCGATAGCTTTGCACCGTTGGGATTGCGCAGCAATGCCCTGGTTCCTTGTTACGGGATGGCCGAGTCGGTCCTGGCTACCACCTTTGCACTTGACTCCCGGTCCCGGTCGCCCGGTGATTTCGGCCGGGTCCGCGTTTGGAAGCGGACGGAAGGTGATTCGCCCGTCGTGTCGTGTGGTTCCCCGTTGGACGGGATCCAGATTCGGATCGTGAACGACGACGGCGCAGAAGTCGAAGTCGGATCGATAGGCAACATCCAGATAAGCGGGCCGTCGATCATGTTGGGGTATCGACGCGATGATGGCTCAACGGATCACCCGCCGGATGGGTGGCACGAGACAGGTGACCGCGGATTCCTCTGTGAAGGTGAGCTTTTCATTGTCGGACGGCGTAAGGAGATGCTGATAGTCCGTGGGCGCAACATGCCGCCCTACGACGTGGAGAGAGCTATCGAAGCCATCCCGGAGATAGGTCCGGGCCAGGCGATTGTGTTCTCTGTCATCGATCAATCCGGTAAAGAATCAACTGTTGCCGTGGTGGGCGTCAGTGCGCCAGACGATGAGCATTGTCGGTTGCGCAGTGGTACTGCGGAGGCCGTCCGCAGGGCATTCGGGATAACTCTCGATGACATCGTTTTGGTACCAAGGGCATCGATACCTCGAACGACGAGTGGAAAGCTGCAGCGCCTCAAAGCCCGCGAACTCTATCGGGCTGGGAAACTTCAGACTTTCCAACCATCACAGGGAACTTAATTCGCGTCGGTGCGACTAGTCATTTGAAGGCCAGGCGCTGTCGCTGTGCGTCTAGTCCGTTGAGCACGTACATCTTTCATCGAAGGGGATTTGGCATGATGGCTAGTTCCAGCGTGGGGCGCGTTGGTGCGTTGGCAGTATTTCTCGGTGTAGGGGTTGCGATCATCGCAGTGCCTGGCCTTGCGTCGGCGGACGCCGGCGATTCGTCATCATCTGCGTCTTCTCCGTCGAAGGGTTCGACCGCGCATCCCGCCAAGCGGGACTCTGGTTCGGTGGGCAACAGCGGAAACCGGCGAGCTGAGGCGGGTAAGCCACGTTCAATTCCGGCGCAAGGAGATTCGCCTACCCCTGCAGCATCGGCAATAGAGGTTGCCCAGACCGGCGATCAGCCTGAGTCGGGAGGTGGGGCACCAAAGGCGAGCATTTCCAGGTCAGTTGGATCCAGTCCGGTGGCTGCGGCGAGGGTAGCTGGATCCGGTTCGGGTGTGCCGGTGACGAGCATTCCCACTGCGGCGCATCTGGGCGCTGGATTGGGTGACTCGTTCCGGCTGTTTGGGAACGGCACAGCAGACAACCCAAACGCCGGGCTGCTGTGGGGAAATGGGTTCAGCTATGACGCCGAGACGTGTGAATCCACCTGTAATGGTGGCAATGCGGGGTTGATCGGCAACGGCGGCAGCGGCTGGGGCGGCGGGTCCGGTGGTAACGCGGGGTGGTTCGGCAACGGCGGCAGGGGCGGCGATGGATTGGCCGGCGCAGCCGGTGGTGATGGGGGCGGCGGCGGAACTTTCTTGGGTAACGGCGGTGACGGCGGTGATGGAGGCGAAGCAGCCACTCCTGGAGGCGCCGGCGGCATGGGTGGTATGGGTGGCATGGCCGGAATGGTCATGTTCGGCAACTTCATGTGGCCTACCGCCATCTTTGGAAATGGTGGCGCCGGCGGTGACGGCGGTGCCTCGGCCACCGGCATGGGCGGCATGGGCGGGATGGCCGGGATGGCCGGATGGATCGGCAATGGCGGCGTTGGCGGCAATGGCGGCAACGTAGACAACGGCGTGGGAGTGGGTGGAACGGCCGGTGACGGCGGCATGGGCGGTATGGCCGGTTGGCTGTTCGGCAAGGGCGGCGCGGGCGGGAATGGCGGCAATGCGGTGGGTGTCGGTGGGGGCACCGCCGGCAGTGGCGGCATGGGTGCCATGGGCATGCTGTTTGGACCAGGTGGTGACGGGGGCAACGGCGGCAGTGGCGGCACCAGTACCACTGGAACCGTTATCGGCGGCAACGGTGGCATGGGCGGACCCGGCGGCTGGATAGTGGGCCCAGCCGGTGATGGTGGCGCGGGCGGCAACGGTATCGGCTTGGGTAACGGCGGCCACGGCGGTCGGGGTGGCAACGGTGTCGGCTCCAGCGACGGGGGCATGGGTGGAGCAGGTGGCGCCGCAACGGGCAATGGCAATGTCGACGGCGGCCGGGGCGGGAATGGCGGCACCGCAGGCGTATTCGGTGGCGGCGGAGCTGGCGGAACCGGCGGCGCAAGCTCATCTAACACGACAGGAGCGGGTGGCGCCGGCGGTGACGGCGGTGATTCCGTCTACATCGGTGATGGCGGCAACGGAGGCAACGCCGGCACCGGGAAAGGCCCCGCGAACGGCGGCAACGGCGGCAACTCCACACCCATCATGGGCAACGGCGGCGATGGCGGCGATGCAACGAGCGGCGGCACCGGCGGCATGGGAGGCTCTGGCGGCATGATCGGCCAGGACGGAACCAACGGTTCCTAGCGGTTCCTATCCAGCACGAGCTGATTCACCTGCACGTGCTTGCCGGCCCACACATCACGAATCGGTGGGCCGGCAGCACGCCAGGGTTCAGCGCTTCTGGCTACTTGGTTTCGGTCGATCCACAGGTGCAGTCGGAACCGCATTTGCAGTCCGGTCCACAGGTGCAGTTCGGGTTGTCGCAGTTCCGTGCTCGCATCGTGTTATTCATGAACCAACCATATACCCCCCGGTGGTATATGTGCCAGTTGGTGACCGTGGCAACAGACGGTCTAACGCATGAGTTGCATGCCGTAGAACATGTATCCCATCGACAACGCCATTGCCGCCATCAGGGTGCGGTCCTTCCAGCCAGATGTGATGAGCTGAACGCTGCTGTGATTGCCTCGGCCTCCGAGCTCATAGGGAAACCACTTCTTGTTCTCCCGCAGACGTGTGTCGTCAGGGAAGAGGTTGACCGCCCAACCGAACGTTTCGATCGCGAACCATGAGATGAGGACGAAGATCAGGACCGCGTTCCAGCGCATCATCGGATACCACATGTAAATCATCGCTAGATGCTGGATGAGCAACAGGATCCACAAAAAGTTGAACGGGCGCTTGCGAATTGCGGTGCTCAGCAGGTAGATCACGACGGCTCCTGAGGTGGCCACAAAGAACCACATCTGCCATGTCGACGACAGCCAATTCCAGTTATAGGACATCGACAAGTACATGTAGATCATCGACAGCGCCATTGCCGCATGGCCGGCGTGGAACCACCGGTCTCCGTGGCCGAAGAGGATGCACGGGAGATGATGAATGATGCCGAGCCCCAGGCCGATTGAGAACAGGATGCTCACCCAACCGGGGAAGAGGCCGTCGCCCGTCATCAAGAATGCAGTCACGATTGATGACTCACTGACACCTCAGTTCAGGCGGGATTGAGAAGGCGGCGTTCCCACAACGGGCTGTCCTGCACGCGATGCAGACCTTTGGCGGCGGCCAGAACCGCCAGATCGGCCAGCGGCTCCACAATGATGACGGTCAGGTAGGCGGCGCCGAACGTCGCCACGTCACGAACGGTCTGCCCCGCAAGGCCTTCACCGTAAAACGCCCAGAACGCGACCCAGGTGACTATCCCAGCCTGATACGTCGTCGACAACGCCAACGCCTGGCGATAGCGCAACTGCACATACGGGGTAGCGGGTGCGATGATGCGGTTGGCCACTACCTGCAGTGCGAACAACGGCACCAGAATCGTGGTGACATTCATGCCGTACTGAGGCAGATCGAACGGTGCGAAGGACAAACCCTGAATCAACAGACCCGCTGCCAAACCGATCGCGGCCGGTGCCATGCCGAACAGCAGAAACAACGTAGAGCCCAAGATTAGGTGGACCTCGGAGATACCTACCGGGACATGGGGAAACACCTGGAAGAACACGAACACCAGTGCAGTGGTTGCGGCGCTGCGCATCAGCAACGGCGAGATTCCGCGCTCCTTAACCAACTGCCATGCCGCGCGCGCGGCGTACAGGCCGGCACCGCCGGCGGTCACATAACTCAGAATGATCTTCGGACCTTCGATGATCCCTGGTTCGATATGCATGTTCCAACCCCTTTCAGATGAGCCGATGGTCGAGTGCCAGGACGAGCGACCGCCCGCTCAGGCAGCCGATCCGTCAGTGGGATGCAGATGACCACGTCTGCGCCCACGGGACGCCTGCGCCGGTAGGACGATGTCGTCGGAAACCGTTGTGGCGTCTGATTGTGGTGCGGGCCCGACTGGGCGCACGCCCCGCCAGACGAGCACTGCCAACACTGCGCCCGTGATAACCGGCAGGTGGCTAAGCACCCGCGATGCAGTGACAGCCCCCGACGCCGCATCGCTGACGACGTATCCGGCGAGAACTACGGTGAAGACAGTCAAAACCGCGGCCAGACCGAGTGCGACGGAAGGCCTCAAAGCCGCGACGATCATCACCACACCCAAGGCGAACGACCATGCTGTCGACTCGTTCATCAGGTGCCCGCTCATCGCCGCCCCATGTCCGCTGGCCGGCATTCCCACATCGACGCCGAACCCTTGGGCTGCCGCAACCGCAGTTTGAAGGACGCCCACCACGGCCAGCGCCATCTGTTGCCAAGTCAGCATTACCAGGGCAGATAATCGCGCCCGGAATCGCCCGGGCGGCGTCGGCCGGTCCTGCCGCACCGGAACGGATGAGACGTGGGAACGGCCGGTGAGCCGTCGCAGGTGTTGCGTCTGATCCACCACGATCGAGTACCAATCACTGCATGCGGCACAGGTCGCCAGGTGCTCGTCGACGCGCGCGGCGGGGACGGGCTCGCGCTCGCCGTCAACCCGAGCCGAGAGTGCCTCTCTAGCGATGTTGCAGTCCACGATTCAATAGTCGCGCAGGACCCCCGCAATGTTCCAGAGCGGGGTCAAGTCATTCGGCGGTGTGACGCTGACAACTTGGGCACAGTCCGTGCAATGTCAGCCCGGCCTGGTCGGTCAGTGTGAAGGAACTGCCTTCGATGGCATGGGCCAGCGCGGCTGACAGTTTTTTCGCCGGCACTTCGATGATCGTCCCGCAGTGCGTGCACACTGCGTGATGGTGCGGGGCCTGTGCCAACCCGAACGTGGTTGCGCCGCCCTCGACGGTCAGTGCGTGCAGTACGCCCTGTTCCACCAGAGTGGTTACCGTCCGATAGACCGTCGCCAGGTCCGGAGGCTGACTGTATGGCGTGGTGGCGGTGACGATGCGCTGGTGGATGTCGGCAACCGAAAGATGGCCTTCGACGGGCTCAAGGACGCCCAGCACCGCGATTCTTGACGGCATCCGCCGCAGTCCCCGCGCCCGCAACAGTTCGCCGATGCGTTCCGCTGCGGACGGATCCGGACCGGCCGGATCTCGGGTGGGCCGCTCGTCCGTCACACGACAAGTGTCCTCCGTAGGCGGCCATCACCACAATGGACACACATCCCTCGGAGACGCATTCTTGCGAATCGGTTGCAGGAGGTTCGAGTGCGTGGAAATCTCGGCGATGTGACGACTGTCGAATCTGACCGGCCGGCGACTCGTTTGACCCGAATGCGCCGGCTGCTCACGTCGCGGGAGTGGGCGCGGCTTGGGGGCATGTTCGGCGCCGTTGCCGCTCTGCACGTCATCGGTTGGGGAACTTTGATATTCCTCGTCGCACCACAGCATTTCAATCTCGGCGACAAGGTGCTGGGTCTCGGTGTGGGGCTGACGGCGTATGCACTTGGCATGCGGCACGCCTTCGACGCCGATCACATCGCCGCCATCGACAACACCACGCGCAAGCTGATGGGCGACGGGCAGCGGCCGCTGGGTGTTGGATTCTTCTTCTCACTCGGGCATTCCACGGTGGTGTTCGGGTTGGCGCTACTGCTGTCAGTGGGGATCAGGGCGATCGTCGGCCCGGTTCAAGACGACTCATCGGGGCTGCACCGTTACACGGGGCTGATCGGCACCAGCGTGTCGGCAGTGTTTCTGTACCTCATCGCAGCCATCAATATCGTCATCCTGGTAGGGATCCTCCGGGTCTTCACCCGGATGCGCCGGGGCGAGTACGACGAGGCGGCGCTTGAAGAGCAGTTGAACAACCGAGGTCTGCTCAATCGATTCTTCGGGCGGTTCACCCGTTCCATCACCAAGTCCTGGCAGATGTATCCGCTGGGGGTGCTGTTCGGCCTCGGCTTCGACACGGCCACCGAGATCGCGCTGCTGGTGCTCGCCGGGACCAGCGCCGCAGCAGGCTTGCCCTGGTACGCGATTCTGTGTCTGCCGGTAATCTTCGCCGCGGGCATGAGCCTGTTGGACACCATCGACGGGTCGTTCATGAATTTCGCCTACGGCTGGGCGTTCTCCAAGCCGGTGCGCAAGGTGTACTACAACATCACCGTGACCGGGTTGTCGGTTGCGGTGGCGCTGATCATCGGCACCATCGAGGTGCTCGGGCTGCTCGCCGACCAGTTCGGCTGGAGCGGCGGCCTGTGGACTTGGGTCGGAGGTGTGGACCTCAACGTCATCGGCTTCGCGATCGTCGGAATGTTCGTACTCACCTGGGTGGTTGCGCTGCTGGTGTGGCGGTTCGGGCGCATCGAGGAGAAGTGGAGCGCTCAACTCGGCGGCTGATTCCTAATGCCGCCGCGACGGCGGCCAAGGCGGCTCACCGCACAGCGCCAGCAGCGCGTTCTCAATGACCTCGGGCAGTGCCGGATGAATCCAGTATTGCCCACGAGCCATGTCCTGCCCGGCCAGCCCGAAGCTCATGGCCTGAATCAGCGGCTGAATCAACGATGACGCCTGGTGGCCCATGATGTGCGCACCGAGAATGACGCCGGTATCGCGTTCGACGATGACCTTCGCGAAGCCGGTGGTGTCCTCCATCGCCCAGCCGTAGGCCACGTCGGCGTAATCCTGAATCTTGACGTTGATCTTGTAACCCGCTGCCATGGCCTGGGTTTCGGTCAGCCCCACCGACGCGATCTGCGGATCGGTGAACACCGCGGCGGGGACGTAGCGATGATCGGACGGCATTAGGCGGTCGACGTCGTCCCAATCCAGCAGCAGATTGGTGCGCACCACCCGGGACTCGTGATTGGCGACGTGCTTGAGTAGATAGGACGAACTGACGTCGCCCAGCGCGAAAATGTCTCGCGCCGTTGTCCTTTGGAATTCATCGACGACAACCCGGCCGTTCTCCACCTCAACGCCAACCGAGTCCAGGTTGAGCTGGTCTCCGTTGGGAATGCGGCCGGTCGCCACCAACACGGCGTCGGCGCGCACGGTCGAGGAGTCGTCGAGCTCAACGACGATCTGGGTGCCGTCGCGGCGTGCGCCGACCATGGTGCGGTGACTGCGCAGCGACCACTTCTTCGAGGCGATGTCGGTGAACCGCTCGCAGATGGTGTCGTCACAGTGCGACAACATTGAGCTGCCGCGGATGACCAGCGTCACGCGACTGCCCAATGCCGAGAACACGTGCGCGAACTCCGCGGCGACGAATCCGCCGCCCACGATAACCAGATGCTCGGGCAACTGCGAGATGCGCATGATGGTCTCGTTGGTGTGGAATTCGACTCCACAGCCTGCGATCGCTTCGGGCACCATCGCGCGCGATCCCGCGGCGATGACGACTTGCTGTGCGGTGAATTCGTCACCGGCATCGGTGCGCAGCCGATAACCCTCGTTTGTCACACCGTCGAACCGGGTGTGACTGCCATACACGGTGATGTTCGGCGATGACCGCCGATAGTGCTCGCCGCCCGCGGCCAACGGGTCGATGCGCCCGAACACCCGCGAGACGATGTCGGTCCACCGCACACCATCGATGTGCGCATCCACGCCGTATCGTGCTGCCTCCCGTACGGTCTGAGCGACCTCGGCGGCGTAGACGAACATCTTGGTGGGTATGCAGCCGACGTTAAGACAGGTTCCGCCGAACACTCCCTGTTCGCAGATCGCCACTTTCTTGTCGGCGTACCGTTCGTCGAGAATCGAGTTGCCCGAACCGGTTCCGATGATCGCGATGTCGAAATGCTGCACTGACGCTCCTTTATCGGTGTCCGTTGTAGTGATCCAGCCAGTCGGCTAGTTCCCGATAGGCCGCGGCGCGCGGTTCGGGCAGCGACAGAAACACGTCGTGCTTGGCATCGGTGATCGGCACGATGGTCGAGTGGTTGCCGACGCAACCGGCCCACCGGGCGATCTGCGCCACGTCGAGGACGGCATCGCCGCGCTGCATCGTTTCGGGGCTGCTGGTCTCGGGCACGCTGTGGTCAGAACGCAGGATCAGGTTCGGCACTCCGACGTCCAGACCGCGGTGCAACCGGGCCTGCCCGGCGCGGACGGCGTGAATCCAGCCGTAGGTGACCGGGAAGCCGCCTAGCGGCTTCCACTCGAGGTTGTAGTCGAAATCGCCAAAGTGGTCGCGGTGCAGAGTGAGCCCGTAATGGCCTTTCCCGGTCCCGCGCACCACCCGGGTCTTACGCACCCGCGACATGGCCCCTATCGCTGTGGACGTGATCCATGTCCGCAGGATCGGCGGCCCGTGCAGGTCCAGCCAGGGGCTGTTGAGAACGAGACCGCTGATCCCGAGCCCAGCTGCCGCCCCGCGTCGGCGCAACCGGTCCAGCCACAGCGACACGATCAGCCCCCCAGCTGAATGTCCGTACACCAGAAGGTGTGATTGCGGGTTCTCTGCAGCGATGACGCCCAGGGCCCTTTCGAACTCGCGGTCATAGCGCGCGAGGTCTGTGGTGAAGTGCGGAGTCTGGCCGTCGCGCCAGGATCGCCCGCACTTGCTCAGGTCCAACGCATAGAAGCGATACCCGCGTTGACCGAAGTAGTTGGCCAATTCGGCATTGAAGAAATAGTCGGTGAACCCATGCACCGCCAAGACGGCATGGGGGCTGGGTGCCCGGTCGGCGGCACGTACCAGAGTGGCGAACAGGTCACCTTCACCGTCGGGATCGAGGCCCAGGGGCAGGGTGGTCTGCTGGAAATCGGGGAGGACGTCATCAGTCCAGATGTCGGCTTCAACGACCCGCGCTGCCGTCACGGCCTCACCTTAACCGCGGTTGCCGGGCGGAGAACGCGACTTGTGCTGGCGACTAGTCCGATACATCCCGGCCGGTCGGGATAACCTAGCTCTCGGTACAGCCGCCTCGACTGGCATGACTGGTCGGGAGCGGATCGCCTTTGAGCGGAGGACAACGAGCCCGTGTCAGATCCGAAGGTTGCCAGTAGCTCCAAAACCGACGTCGTGCTGGTCGGCGCGGGGATCATGAGCGCCACCCTCGGCGCACTGTTGCGCCTCGTCGAACCAGACTGGTCGATCACGCTGATCGAGCGCCTTGACGCCGCGGCCGCTGAGAGCAGTGACCCGTGGAACAACGCGGGCACGGGCCATTCGGCGTTGTGTGAGCTCAACTACACACCGGAGAACCCGGACGGCACGATCGACATCGCCAAGGCGATCAATGTCAACGAGCAGTTCCAGGTCACGCGCCAGTTCTGGGCGTACGCGCACGACAACGGCATCCTGCCCGACGTCCGTAGCTTCCTGAATCCCGTTCCGCACGTAAGTTTCGTGGGAGGGGCCGACAACGTGGACTACCTGCGCCGGCGTCGTGAGACCTTGGTGCGCAACCCGCTGTTCGCGAGCATGGAGTTCATCGACGGCGCAGACGAATTTGCCCGCCGACTGCCGTTGATGGCGGCCGGACGAGATTTCTCCGTCCCGGTAGGGCTCAACTGGACCGAGGACGGCACCGATGTCGACTTCGGCTCGCTGTCACGACAACTCCTGGGGTTCTGCACCGAACGTGGCATGAACACACTGTTCGGCCAGGAGGTCCGCGACCTGCACAAGGAGTCTGATGGCAGCTGGAAAGTGAAGGTGCTCAACCGCCGCACCGGAGAGAAGTCCACACTGCACAGCCGTTTCGTGTTCGTCGGTGCCGGCGGCGGGGCGCTGCCGTTGCTGCAGAAAGCGGGCATCAAAGAGGCCAAGGGCTTTGGCGGATTCCCAGTCGGCGGCGAATTTCTGCGCACCGAAAACCCGGCCATGACCGCCGGTCACCAGGCCAAGGTGTACGGCCTGCCGCCGTTGGGCGCCCCACCGATGTCCATGCCGCACCTGGATACCAGGGTGATCAACGGCCAGCACTGGCTGCTGTTCGGCCCGTTTGCCGGGTGGTCGCCGAAGTTCCTGAAGACCGGCAAGGTCACGGACCTGCCGCTGTCGGTCAAACCGAACAACCTCGGTTCGATGATCGGTGTCGGTCTGACCGAGCTACCGCTGCTGCGCTATCTCATCGGGCAGCTCCTGCTTTCCCAGGCGAACAGGGTCGATGACCTTCGTCAGTTCGCCCCGACCGCTGACGGTAAGGATTGGGAACTCGACGTAGCCGGCCAACGAGTTCAGGTAATTCGCCGGGATTCCAAGAAGCTCGGCATCTTGGAATTCGGCACCACGGTGCTGGCTGCGGCAGACGGCTCCATCGCGGGTCTGCTCGGCGCCTCACCGGGTGCGTCGACGGCGGTACCGGCGATGTTCGATGTGATGCAGCGTTGTTTCCCGAAGCGCTACCCGGCCTGGCAGCCCAAGCTCAAGGAAATGGTCCCGTCGCTCGGCATCAAATTGTCTGACGAACCCGAACTGTTCCACGAGGTATGGGCGCACGGCAGCAAGGTGCTGGGACTCGACGGCAGCTCCGCGAACGCTCGGCGGTGACTTCACCGGCTTATCCGTTTAGCGCCATCGTCGGCCACGACCGGTTGCGGCATGCGCTGGTGCTGTGTGCGGTGCGGCCCGAGATCGGCGGGGTGCTGATCCGAGGTGAGAAGGGCACCGCGAAATCGACGGCGGTGCGGGCGCTGGCGGCAGTGCTCGCCCAGGTCGATACGGGTGCGCGTCTGGTGGAGCTGCCGATCGGAGCGACCGAGGATCGGGTGGTCGGCTCCCTGGATCTGCAGAAGGTGCTGCGCGACGGCGAACACGCCTTCTCTCCTGGACTGCTGGCCCGCGCCCATGGTGGTGTGCTGTACGTCGACGAGGTAAACCTGCTGCACGATCACCTCGTCGACATCATGCTCGATGCGGCCGCCATGGGCAGGGTGCACATCGAGCGTGACGGAATCTCGCATTCGCACGAATCGCGCTTCGTACTGATCGGCACGATGAACCCCGAGGAAGGGGAGTTGCGCCCGCAATTGTTGGATCGGTTCGGCCTGACCGTGGATGTGCACGCATCGCGTGATGTTGCGGTGCGCAGCGAGGTGATCCGGCAGCGGCTGGCCTACGAAGCGGACCCGGACGGGTTCGCCGCCCGCTACGCCGGACAAGACAGCGACTTGGCTTACCGGATCGCGACAGCGCGCGCACGGGTAGCCGATGTTGTGCTGCCCGATGCCGAACTGAACCGGATCGCGGCGCTGTGTGCCGCGTTTGACGTCGACGGGATGCGTGCGGACCTGGTGATCGCCCGTACCGCTGTGGCGAACGCGGCCTGGCGCGGGGCACTCATCGTTGAAGAGGAAGACATCCGGGTCGCAGCTGAGCTTGCGCTGCCGCACCGTCGGCGTCGCGACCCGTTCGACGACCCGGGTATCGATCCGGCGCAACTTGACGAAGCGCTGGCCGCGGCGGGTGAGGACGATCCCGAGCCGGATCCTCCCGGGGATGGCCAGCCGATCGATGGATCATCGAAAGCATCTGCACCCCAGTCAAACTCATCGTCATCGGCAAACTCATCGTCATCGGCACCGCGCCCCGCCGCATCTCCTGCGGCGTCGTTCCGGACCCGCGCGCTCACGGTGCCAGGGGTCGGCGACGGCAATCCTGGCCGGCGATCGCGGGCCCGCAACCGCTCTGGCGCCGCAGTGGCCGCCAGTGATGCGTCGGGTGGGGGGCACGGTCTGCACGTGTTCGCCACGGTGTTGGCGGCCGCCAACCGAACTGAATCGGCGGGTCGATTGCGGCCGACCGTCGCGGACGTCCGAAGGGCGGTGCGGGTCGGCAGGGAAGGCAATCTGGTGATCTTCGTGGTCGACGCGTCCGGGTCGATGGCGGCACGAGATCGGCTGGCCGTTGTGAGCGGTGCCGCACTGTCGCTGCTGCGCGACGCCTATCAACGCCGGGACCGAGTGGCGGTCATCACGTTCCGTCAGGACAGTGCCCGGGTGCTGTTGCCGCCGACGTCATCGGCGTACATCGCCTCGCGCCGGCTGACTGGATTCGACACCGGCGGTACGACTCCACTCGCGGCGGGTCTGCTCGCGGCCCGTGATGTTGTTGTCCGCGAACGTGTTCGAGACCGAAACCGGCGCGCCCTGGTGGTGCTGTTGACGGATGGACGGGCCACCGCTGGCCCGGATCCGCTGGGCCGCAGCCGCGCTGCGGCTGGGCTACTTGCAGTCGAGGGTGCGGCCTCGGTGGTGGTGGATTGCGAGACGTCCTACATCCGGTTGGGGCTGGCCGCCGACCTCGCCGGCCATTTGCGCGCCCCGGTGCTGCGGCTGGAGGAATTGCGAGCCGATCATCTGGCCCAGGTCGTCCGCCGGGCCGCGTGAACGATCCACGAAGGACGAGCTGATGCCGCAGGGGCGCCCCACAGTCATTCCCGATGACGGACTAACCACCCGGTCGCGTCGTAATGCACCGGTGCTGGCGGTGCACACCGGCGCGGGAAAAGGTAAGTCGACAGCCGCGTTCGGAATGGCCTTGCGCGCGTGGAACATCGGCATGAACGTGGCCGTCTTCCAGTTCGTCAAGAGCGCCAAGTGGCGGGTCGGCGAGGAGGCGGTTTTCAGCCAACTGGGCCAACTCCATGCGCGAGACGGTGTCGGCGGACCGGTGGAGTGGCACAAGATGGGCTCCGGATGGTCTTGGATTCCCAAATCGCGCGAGTCGGGCTGCGCTGAGGATCATGCGGCAGTTGCCGTCGAGGGCTGGCGGGAGATTGCCCGCCGACTTGCCGAACAGCGCCACGATTTCTATGTGCTGGACGAGTTCACCTATCCGTTGAAGTGGGGGTGGATCGACCTCGCTGAAGTGGTGGACACGCTGGTGACTCGACCGGGCACCCAACATGTGGTGATCACTGGCCGGGACGCGCCGGAGGAACTCACCCACGTCGCGGATCTGGTGACCGAGATGGTCAAGGTGAAGCATCCGATGGACAGTGGACGTAAGGGCCAGCGCGGCATCGAATGGTGACGAGCGTACCGGCGGTGATCGTCGCTGCCCCTTCGTCGGGCAGCGGAAAGACTGTTATTGCAACAGGATTGATGGGTGCTTTGCGTCAGTCCGGCCGCCAGGTCGCACCGTTCAAAGTTGGCCCAGACTTCATCGACCCCGGCTATCACGCCCTGGCCGCGAACAGGTCGGGCCGCAATCTCGATTCGGTGCTGGTCCCCGAAGACTTGATTGGACCGCTCTATGCACACGGTTCCCGTGCTGCCGACATTGCCGTCATCGAGGGTGTGATGGGCCTTTTCGACGGCAGAATCGATGAGGGCCTAGTCATCCCGGCGCGCGGGTCGACAGCCCATGTCGCCGAATTGCTTGGTGTGCCGGTGCTGCTGGTGGTTGACTCCCGGGGTCAGTCCCAGAGCATAGGGGCTCTGTTACAAGGTTTTTCGACATTTCACCGCGGTGTGCGCATCGGTGGCGTGATTCTGAATAGAGTGGGTTCAGAGCGTCATGAGCAGGTGCTCACGCAGGCTTGCGAGGCGGTCGGCGTGCCAGTGCTCGGTGCCGTGCCCCGACGAGACGAACTATCAGTGCCCTCCCGCCATCTGGGGTTGGTGACGGCCGTCGAGCACGGTCGGCACGCGACGGACGCGGTCGCGGCGATGACGGCGTTGGTGGCCAGCCACGTCGACTTGCCGGCAGTAGCGGCAATTGCCGGATGTGCGGCCGGGGCTGAAGCCTGGCAACCCGATACGGCTGTCGGAGCCCCGGCTACCGGTCGCCCGGTCGTGGCGGTGGCGGCAGGTAAAGCGTTCAGCTTCAGCTATGCCGAAGAGCGCGAACTGCTGTGCGCGGCCGGCGGGGAGGTCATCGAATTCGACCCGCTGACTGATGTGCTGCCAGAACGGACCGCGGCACTGGTTCTTCCTGGTGGCTTTCCGGAACAGTATTTGGCGGAATTGTCTGCCAACGCTGAACTTCGCGAGCAGGTTCGCACCCTGGCTGTCCGGGCACCTGTTCGAGCGGAATGTGGCGGGCTGGCGTATTTGATGGATGACCTGGACGGACATCCGCTGTGTGGCGTTCTCCCCGGTTCTGCACGGTTCACCGAGCGGCTGACTCTCGGCTACCGCGACGCAGTGGCCGTCGTCGATTCATCGCTGTACCAAGCGGGGGAGCGAGTGGTCGGTCACGAATTCCACCGCACGACGGTCAAGTTCACCGACGACCACGTGCCGGCCTGGGTCTTTCGCCGCGACGGTCCCGGCAGCGCCGCGCCGGTGCGTGACGGGGCGATTCGCGCCGGTGTGCACGCGTCCTATCTGCACACCCATCCCGCCGCCCGGCCCGGGTCGATCGCGCGGTTCGTGGACCGGGCAGCCTCGTTCGCCACAACTGCCGGTCACTAAGCTCGCCGGGTGACCGATGGCGCGTACCTCGCCGGCCTACGACTGGCGGGCAAGCGGGTCGTCGTGGTGGGCGGCGGCAGCGTTGCACAGCGCCGACTGCCATTGCTCATCGCCAATGGCGCGGACATACACGTCATCGCACGTGCCGCGACGCCGGCCGTCGAGGCGCTAGGTGAACAGCAGCCGGGTATCACGCTGAATGTCCGGGACTACCGTGACGGCGACCTGGCGGATGCCTGGTACGCAATTGCCGCCACCGACGACCCGAAGGTAAATGCCGCCGTCGTCGCTGAGGCTGAATCCCGGAGAATTTTCTGTGTGCGTGCTGATGCGGCGCGGGATGGCACGGCGGTCACGCCTGCCTCGTTCGACCACGACGGCCTGCTCGTCGGCGTTCTGGCCGGAGGTGAACATCGGCGATCGGCGGCGATCCGGTCGGCGATCAGGGAGGGGCTCCAGAGCGGCCTGATCGGTATGTCGAACGATGCGGACGCCTCCGGCGTCATGCGCGGCGGTGTTGCCCTTGTCGGCGGCGGACCGGGCGATCCGGAACTGATCACAGTGCGTGGTCGTCGGTTGCTGGCACGTGCAGACGTCGTCGTCGCTGACCGGTTGGCCCCTCCCGAACTACTCGCGGAGCTCGGTCCGCAGGTGGAAGTGATCGATGCAGCCAAGATCCCGTACGGGCGCGCGATGTCTCAGGAAGCGATAAACAAAGTCCTTATAGAACGGGCGCGGGCGGGGCTCTTCGTAGTGCGCCTGAAGGGGGGGGATCCCTACGTCTTCGGCCGCGGTTATGAGGAACTTCTGGCCTGTAGCGAGGCCGGGATACCCGTCACCGTCGTGCCTGGTGTGACCAGTGCCATAGCTGTTCCTGCGCTGGCTGGGGTTCCTGTCACGCATCGAGGGGAAAATCACGAATTTGTCGTGGTCAGCGGGCATTTAGCGCCGCACCATCCCGAATCGTTAGTGAATTGGGATGCACTTGCGCGGTTGTCCGGCACATTGGTTTTGCTGATGGCTGTCGAACGCATCGAATTATTCGCGGCAGCACTCCTGGCAGGTGGCCGACCTGCGGAAACGCCCGTCTTAGTGGTGCAACACGGCACAACGGCCGCGGAACGGATCGTCCGAACCACGCTGGACGAGGTAGCTGCACGGATCAGGATCGAGGGAATTAGGCCCCCTGCGATCGTCGTGATCGGTCCTGTGGCCGCATTCGGGGCTTAAACTCTTCTTAATATTACTGTAGGGTAGCTCGCTATGACGGCTCTCAACGACGCTGAGCGGGCGACCTTCCGTCGCCACGATTCCAGTTCAGAGGCCAGTTCTGGGCGCGCGATCCCGATGCGCCTCGATCCTGCTGATCTGGACCGAACAAGCAAGTTCTACCCAACCTGGCTACCGTCGCAGCGTTTCATCGCTGCGGTTGTCGCCATCGGTGGGATGCAACTCCTGGCCACCATGGACAGCACCGTGGCGATCGTCGCGTTGCCGAAGATCCAGGACGAACTGAGTCTGTCCGACGCTGGCCGCAGCTGGGTCATCACCGCCTATGTGCTGACTTTCGGCGGGCTGATGCTGCTTGGTGGCCGGCTGGGCGACACGATCGGCCGCAAGCGGACGTTCATCGTGGGCGTGGCACTGTTCACCATTGCTTCGGTGCTGTGCGGCGTGGCCTGGGACGAGACGACGTTGGTGACGGCGCGTCTATTGCAGGGCGTTGGCGCGGCGATCGCGTCGCCGACTGGCTTGGCGCTGGTCGCAACCACATTCCCCAAGGGTCCTGCGCGGAACGCCGCCACCGCAGTGTTCGCTGCGATGACAGGTATCGGTTCGGTCATGGGCCTGGTTGTGGGCGGAGCGCTCACTGAGGTTTCTTGGCGGCTGGCGTTCCTGGTGAACGTGCCAATCGGCTTGCTGATGATCTACCTGGCTCGCAAGACGCTGCAGGAAACCCACCGCGAGCCGATGAAGCTCGACGCGGCCGGTGCCCTGCTGGCGACCGTTGCGTGTACCGCTGCGGTATTCGGCTTCTCGCAAGGCCCGGAGAATGGCTGGCTGACGCCGGTCACCGTCGGTTCGATGACCGCGGCCATGCTGGCGTTAGGGGCGTTCTACGTCGTCGAGCGCAATGCGATCAATCCGGTCGTGCCGTTTAGCCTGTTCCGGGACCGCAACAGGTTGGCGACGTTCGCGGCGATCTTCATTGCCGGCGGTGTGATGTTCACCTTGACTGTGCTGATCGGCCTGTACGTGCAGGACATCATGGGCTACAGCGCACTGCGCGCCGGTATTGGCTTCATTCCGTTCGTGATTGCTCTCGGCATCGGCTTGGGTGTCTCATCACAACTGGTGTCGAAGTTCGCGCCGCGGTCGCTGGTGATTGCCGGTGGGGTGCTGGTTCTAGCTGCCATGCTTTACGGCTCCACGCTCTATGGCGGCATCCCGTACTTCCCCAATCTGGTTATCCCGATCACGGT
The DNA here is from genome assembly GCA_965279745.1 of Mycobacterium sp. Lineage (GTDB taxonomy): Bacteria > Actinomycetota > Actinomycetes > Mycobacteriales > Mycobacteriaceae > Mycobacterium. The sequence continues at coordinate 1,714,536 of OZ257262.1, read as the reverse complement.
CGGCGGGTTCGGGATCGGCATGATCGTCGTTCCCCTGACGGTGTCTGCGATCGCCGGTGTCGGCTTCGACCAGATCGGTCCGGTTTCGGCAATTGCGCTGATGCTGCAGAACCTTGGCGGGCCCGTCGTGCTGGCGATCGTCCAAGCGGTGATCACCTCACGCACGCTGTACCTCGGTGGCACCACCGGGCCGGTGAAACATATGAACCCGGCCCAATTGCATGCTCTTGACCAGGGCTACACCTATGGCTTGCTGTGGGTTGCCGCCGCGGCCATCTTGGTGGGCGCTGCCGCGTTGTTCATCAAGTACACCGCCGCACAGGTTGCGCATGCGCAGGAAGTCAAGGAAGCGATCGACGCGGGAGACCTGTAAATCCCCGAGGCTGTAAACCTGCAGGGCCCTACTCGCACTTTGTCTGCACCATTACAGCCTCGGCGTGAGGGCCTCTCCTCGGCGGGCCGTCAGCTCGCTCGCGGTAGGGTAGCTACCCATGTCTGGCGCAAGCGGTCCGCAACCGGCGGCCAGGCTGCTTTCCTCCAGCGTGCTCGGTGTCGCGATCGTCGCGATCACCGGTATGCAGTTGATGGCCACGCTGGACGGCACCATCGTGATTGTGGCGCTTCCGCGCATGCAGGCAGAGCTGGGACTCTCCGATGCGGGCAAGAGTTGGGTGATCACAGCCTATGTGTTGACATTCGGCGGCCTGCTACTTCTGGGCGGCCGTGTCGGCGACGCCATCGGTCGTAAACGGGCTTTCATCTCCGGCGTTGGTGTCTTCACCATTGCCTCGGCGGCCTGTGGGCTGGCCACCGACGGGACATTGCTGATCGGGGCTCGCGCACTTCAGGGCATCGGCGCGGCCGTCGCAGCACCCACCGGTCTGGCTTTGATCGCCACGACCTACGCGGCCGGGTATGCGCGTAACCGCGCGTTGGCCGTATCGGCAGGCATGCAGGGCGCTGGGTCGGTGCTGGGCCTGATCCTCGGCGGCGCGTTGACCGAGGTGTCGTGGCGACTGGCGTTCCTGATCAACGTGCCGCTGGGCATCCTGATCGTCGTCGTGGCGGTGATGCGCATCGAAGAGACGCGACACGAACGACTCAAGCTCGACGTCTCCGGTGCGTTGCTGGCCACCCTCGGCTGTACCGCGGCCGTCCTGGTCTTCACCCAGGGGCCGCCCCGGGGTTGGGTTGACCCTTGGGTGATCGGCGCCGGCGCCATAGCGTTGTTCTTCTTCGGCGCCTTCCTGCTCGTTGAGCGCAGGGCTGAGCATCCGATCGTGCCGTTCTCGGTGTTCGACAACCGGAATCGGGTAGCGACTTTCGTCTGTCTGTTCCTGGCCGGCGGGGTGATGCTGACGGTCACCGTCATCATCGGCCTCTACGTGCAGGACGTTATGGGGTACAGCGCGTTGAAGGCTGGCATCTCCTTCATTCCCTTCGCGGTGGCTTTCGGGATGGGCAACGTGCTCGCGGCACGGTGTGCCCCGCTCGTCACGCCACGGTGGTTGATCATCGGCGCCGGCGTTCTGGTGGTGGGTGCCATGATCTTCGGTTCGACCCTCAACCGCGGCATCCCGTACTTCCCGGACCTCGTCATCCCAATCTTGGTCGGTGGATTCGGCATTGGGGTGATCTCGGTGATCCTGCCGCTATGCGCGGTGGCCAATGTGGGGCCAGGCGAAATCGGACCGGTCTCGGCCGTCACGCTGATGGTGTACAACCTCGGCGGGCCAGTGATGCTCGTCGTCATACAGGCGGTGCAGACCTCGCGCACGCTGTACCTGGGCGGGACCACCGGGCCGGTGGCCCAGATGACGTCACACCAACTCGACGCCCTCGACGCCGGCTACACGTACTCACTGCTGTGGGTGGCCGCCTCGGCTCTGCTGGTCGGGGGCAGTGCCCTACTGATCGGGTTCTCCGCTCGGCAGATCGCGGCCGCCCAGCACACCAAGGAAGCGGTCGAGGCGGGGGAGCTTTAGGGGCTTTTCCGCCCCGCATTCAGTACTCGATACCCACCGTAAATAACCGCTGCCGCTACGAAATTCACGAAGTAGGCAAGATCGGCGCCGTGTAGCGCCGCGGCCAGCGGCCCGACGATCAGGGTGGTGTGCATGAACGGCACCGCGGCGGCGAACGCGGCGAAAAATGTCACGATGGCAACAACGGCGTTCCGTCGGGGTGTTGCCTCGCTGGCGGGGTTGATGGTGCTGCACATGCCACGGCCCTTGCTGCGATAGTGCCAGTCGATGGCGACGATCGCCACAAACGCCGGCACCCAGTAGCTGACGAGTAGCAGCAACCCCTGGAAATGTGAGTAGCGCGTCGCCGCGTCACCGGAATGCAGCCACATGATCAACCCGAAGGCGATGACTGCCACAACAACTGCCGACGCCGGCCGCCGCACTCGCACCCCGACCGTTTGGAGGGCCAACGACCCGCTGTAATCGTTCATTGCGTTGGAGGCTACCGAGCCCAGGGCGATCGCGATCAGCGCCAGCGCGCCGAGCGTGCCACCGCCCATGATGGCCCGGACCCCCTGTGCTGTCTGGTCTGTCAGCACTCCCGCCGCGGCGATGCCGAGGGCTTGCACGGTGATGTAGGCCAGGGTCAGACCGGCGAAGGTGTATCCGAAAATGGCTGTGCGCGAGGTATTTACCGGTAGATAACGGCTGTAGTCGGAGGCGTAGCTCGCCCACGATACGGCCAGGCTCAGCGCGATCGTCACCTCAAGCACGAATGCGCCTACGAGGTCCGCGCCAGCCAGCGTGGGCACCGAGATCACTTGGTGGCCAGTCACCAACTTCGCCGCGAATACTGCAAACGTGATGGCAAGCAAAACCGTCATCATCGCCTGGACGCGGTGAATGACTTCATAGCCGAAGACGCCGATAAGGCCTTGCGTGGCCAGCACGATCAGCACCGCAACCCAGAATGGTATGCCCACCAATTCAGCCAGCGCTTCCCCGCCGAACAGCCCGACCAGGCCATCCCAGGCGATCGATGACAGCCACTGGATCACCGCGACGACGGCTACGGTTCCACCGAATGCCATGCGCGCGTTGGGCAACTGCGCCGTGCCGGTGCGCGGACCCCAAGTGGACAGGTATCCGACTGCCAGCGAACCGACCACCGTTCCGATGACCATGGCCAGCATCCCGAGCCAGAAGCCCAGGCCCAGAGCGATCGCCAACGTGCCGGTGAACACGACGGTCATGTTCACTTGAGGTGCGAACCACACACTGAACAGTCGCCGTGCGGTGCCGTACCTGTTCTCGGGCGGGACGGGGGCGATCCCGTGCGTCTCGACGGACATGTCGCCGGCGCGTGTGGGCATCCGGCCCGCATAGGCGTTGGCAGCCAAGGCGGATCCGGTAGACGGCGAGTCTGCTGGCACGCACTCAACCCTAGTGGTGTACCCGACCCGGGCTGTCGGGTCGAAGTACGCTGCCCTTCATGAAACGGCTTGCGAAGCACGCACCGAACATCCGTAAGGGGGCTCGGGTAGTCGGTGTCACGTGCTTGGTGTTAGGTCTGCTCGTCGTGGGGAGCCTGAGCATGTATTGGCCAACCCGTACCACTCAGAGCGAGATGACCGTCTGGGGAGCTGTGGACAATCCCGACCGGGTGGAAATCACGGTCTGGCTCACGCGAGTCGATACCGCCGCTGAAACCATCTCGGTCACTACTACTGACATCAAGGCGCTCGGATCACTGGGCGACGACGTCGGCTACTTCCGTAACGACGCCACGCTGTACTCGTGGACGGCGCTCCAGAACACTACGTTCGCCATCAAGAACAGCGATTTTTCTCCGGTCGTCGAGCACCGATTCGCCTTGGCGGGGATACCGACCGACTATCCGTTCGATCGCTATAGCGCATCACTGGCGTTTCATGTCATGGGCGGCCCGGACGGCAGCACCGAGTTGCCCCTCGTCGTGAACCTGATGAGCACCGATCCGTTCTTCGCCGTGACCCCGTCAATAGACAGCGACCAGACCGGCGGGGTCGATGTACAACTCAGCCTCCGTCGGAGTACACCCACACTCGTATACGCGACCTTTGTCATGGTCCTGATGCTCGGTCTGGCAATAGCTGCGGCCACTGCGGCCTATTACGCGCTGAAGCAGCGAAAGGGGTTGTTGTTCCCGGCCTGTTCGATGATGGCCGGAATGCTGTTCGCTCTCATTCCGCTTCGCAATGCGGTGCCTGGCAGCCCGCCCATTGGGTCGATCATCGATTTCGGGTCCTTCTTCATCGCTGCGATCACCATCGCGGTATCACTGATCACGTGTGTCGCCATCGGCTATCGGGTCCAGTTGGTCAAGGATCGCGATGACGATGAAGCTGATCGAGTGAAGACCGCGGCCTTCACGAAGTTCTTGGCGGAGTCCGGCGACGACTGGCGTCAGCGCTAACTCGTTCGGTGATTAAGCTTGGCCGCTGTGATCACCCGGATGTCCGAGCTGTTCCTGCGCACACTGCGGGATGCCCCTGCCGATGCTGAAGTACCCAGCCACAAGCTGTTGATCCGGGCTGGCTACGTCCGGCCCATTGCGCCCGGCTTGTACAGCTGGCTGCCTCTGGGGCTTCGGGTGCTGCGGAAGATCGAGCGGATCGTGCGAGAGGAGATGGTCGCGATCGGCGGGCAGGAGATCCTGTTCCCGGCGTTGCTGCCGCGCGGCCCGTACGAGGCGACGAACCGGTGGACCGAATATGGGGACGGGGTGTTCCGCCTCAAGGATCGCCGCGATAACGATTACATGCTGGGTCCAACCCACGAGGAATTCTTCACACTCACGGTCAAGGGGGAATACAGCTCCTACAAAGACTTCCCTCTGGTGCTGTTTCAAATCCAGACGAAATATCGTGATGAGGCCAGACCTCGCGCGGGCATTCTGCGCGGTCGCGAATTCGTCATGAAGGACTCATATTCCTTTGACGTCGCCGACGACGGACTCAAGTCCGTCTATCAGGCGCATCGCGGCGCGTACCAGAACATGTTCGATCGCATGGCGATTCGATACGTCATCGTCTCGGCAACGTCGGGTGCAATGGGCGGCAGTGCATCCGAGGAGTTCCTGGCCGAAAGCGAAGTCGGCGAGGATACTTTTGTGCGTTGCGTCGCATCAGGTTACGCGGCCAATGTCGAAGCAGTGACGACAGCGGTACCCGCGGCCCTGCCGGTCGACGGACTTCCGGAGCCCACCGTGTACGACACGGGCGACACTCCGACCATTGCGACACTGGTGGATTGGGCCAATTCCGCCGGGCTGGGCCGAACGGTCAGCGCGGCAGACACTCTCAAGAACGTGCTGCTCAAAGTCCGTCAGCCCGGGGGCGATTGGGAACTGTTGGCGATCGGACTGCCCGGCGACAGGGAAGTCGATGACAAGCGCTTAGACGCGGCGCTGAGCCCGGCGGAGTTTGCGCTGCTTGACGACGCCGATTTTGCGAAGAATTCCTTCCTCAAGAAGGGATATATCGGGCCGAAGGGCCTGCGTGACAATGGAGTTCGCTATCTGTTGGATCCGCGGGTGGTGGATGGCACATCGTGGATAACCGGTGCCGACGAACCAGGCAAGCATGTGGTGGGCTTGGTCGCTGGGCGCGACTTCACCGGTGACGGCACCATCGAGGCCGCCGAGGTTCGTGATGGTGATCCCAGCCCCGATGGCGCGGGACCCTTGACGGCCGCACGAGGGATAGAGGTCGGACACATCTTCCAGTTGGGACGCAAGTACACCGATACATTCGCCGCCGACGTGCTCGGTGAGAACGGCAAACCGGTCCGCCTGACCATGGGCTCCTACGGGGTGGGAGTGTCGCGGCTCGTCGCCGTCATCGCCGAACAACACCATGACGATGTGGGCCTGAGGTGGCCGACCTCGGTATCGCCGTTCGATGTACACGTGGTCATCGCCAACAAGGATGCCGAAGCGCGCAGTGGTGCCGAGGCGCTGGCCGCCGATCTGGACCGGCTGGGTATCGAGGTACTGCTCGACGATCGCACCGCATCACCGGGGGTGAAGTTCAAGGACGCCGAATTGATCGGTGTGCCATGGATTGTCGTGGTCGGCCGTGGCTGGGCCGACGGTGTCGTCGAACTTCGCGACCGGTTCGGCAGTGCGACCCGGGAGCTCCCGACAGACAGCGCAGTTGCTGACATCGCCGCCGCTCTGGCGGACAACGCTAAGTAGCAGTCGAACTATTCGCTTCCGCCCGGGAACGACGTCGTGATCGGCCAGGTGCGCAACTCCTGCTTCCAGCGCGCCGACAACACCGCGGACTGGGTCAGCGCAGCGACGCCAAATGCACGGTCCTGCTCGGAGGTGGCCTGCTCGATCACGGCCCGCCACGCCACCGCGCAGTCGGATTCCATCCGGATCGCCAGATTCGCGGCTTCGGTCGCGGTGGTGACAGGGGTCGGCAACTGGTAGCCCGCCGCGGGCAATGGCTGCTGCACGGAACGGCCGGACAGCATCTCCAACGCGGCTTCGCGCCTTTCGCGATGTTGTACCAGCGCGTCGGATACCAGATCGTTCGCATCGGGTGGGCTGTGCGCCGAAATGATGCCGTAGCCGTAAATAGCAGCGTGGTCGGCGGCGACGGCATCGAAGAGGGCGGCCTGGTCGGGGTTGGACGGCCGATTCGGGTCGGGGGTTCCAGAGGGTGGAGTGGGTTGCGGGGACGTCATCGCGGTCTCGTTCCGGACGGGAGCGCCACGGTGTAAGAGGTGGTGCAGGCGGCCGCGATCGATCCGAGTAATCCGGCGCGGTAGCCCGACAGCCTCGGTGCCAGCTTGGTGGCGCTCTCGGCGGACGTGCGCAGTGAGTTGACCACGTCGGGCACGGTTGGCGGCGGCGTGGGAGGGGCGGATGCAGTGGCGGTGCTTCCCGCACTCGTTGGTGTGCTGCCCGTCGGGGTATTAGACGTCGTATCGCTCGGGATCGGCTTGCCGGCCGCGCGGGCGATCTCCTCGATGAGCACCGTCGCGTGACGGGCCCTCTCGGCGGCGGCTTCCAACAAAGCCGGTGCGATGGCAGGGGGAGCGGCTTTGGCTGCAGCGGTGGCCAGTTCACTGTCGTGGCGCGCCAAGTCGACCTGATCTTCAAGGGGGTCGGGCGCCGGTGGGGTGCTCGGTCCGCAGCCAGTCACGACGGCTCCCAGAGCGGTCAGCGCAAGCACGGCGCGCCCACCGTTGACCAGGACACGCCTTCGGGCGAGCTTGGGGGCGGGGCTGGGATCGGCGCTCAGCACGCCAACATCCTGCCATTACAGGTACGGATGCTGGCGTATCCTGGGTACTTGGCTCCTCGGGGCCAGTCAGTCGAGTCGCTGAACAGGACAACTCAAGATGAGGAGCTCGCCGTGACCCAGCGGTCTGCGGGATTGCCGTCGCCACAGCAGGTGACCGAGCTACTCGGCGGTGAGTTCGCCCGTGCCGGATACGAGATCGAAGACGTCACGGTCCACGCGCACACCAGCCCGCCGCGCATCATCGTGGTCGCTGATGGCGACAGCCCGTTGGACCTCGACACGGTCGCCGAACTGTCCCGTTCCGCTTCGGAGTTGTTGGACGCCCTGGACATCAGCGACGCGGCCGACGATGGCGCTTACGTACTGGAGGTCACGTCGCCCGGCGTCGATCGGCCGCTCACAGCAGAACGGCACTTCCGCCGAGCCCGCGGCCGCCTGGTGAACCTTTCACTCGCTGACGGCGACGCCCTGGTGGGCCGTCTCGGCGCGCTATCTGACGGGACCATCGAGGTGGTCGTACGCCATCGCAACGACTGGACGACTCGACGCCTTAGGTTGGCTGAGATTCGTGAGGCCGTCGTGCAGGTTGAATTCTCGCCGCCCAGCACCAGGGAGCTCCAGCTCGTGGACGGGTCGGCTGCCGGACCGGAGGCTGGAACATGAACATCGACATCGCTGCTTTGCATTCGATCGAGATCGACCGGGGTATCTCGGTCGACGAACTCCTCGAAACGATCAAATCCGCCCTTTTGACGGCCTACCGCCACACCGAGGGCCATCAGCCCGACGCCCGCATTGAGATCGACCGTAAAAGCGGCGTTGTGCAGGTGATTGCTCGCGAGACCGACGAGTACGGCGCTGTCCTGAGCGAATGGGACGACACTCCGGAGGGCTTCGGTCGGGTGGCGGCGACGACGGCGCGTCAGGTCATGTTGCAACGGTTCCGCGATGCCGAGAACGAACGCAGCTACGGAGAGTTTTCAGCCCACGAGGGCGACATCGTCGGCGGTGTCATCCAGCGCGATAACCGCGCCAACGCCCGCGGCCTGGTGATCGTCCGTCTGGGCAGTGAGGCGAAGGGCACCGATGGCATCATCCCCGCTGCTGAGCAGGTGCCGGGCGAACTCTATGAGCACGGTGACCGGCTGCGCTGTTATGTCGTAGGCGTCTCTCGGGGAGCCCGGGAACCGATGATCACGCTGTCGCGCACACATCCGAATCTGGTTCGCAAGCTCTTCTCCCTCGAGGTTCCGGAGATTGCCGACGGGTCGGTGGAGATCATGGCCGTCGCCCGAGAGGCCGGCCACCGGTCCAAGATCGCAGTCCGGTCGAAGGTTCCCGGACTCAACGCCAAGGGAGCCTGCATCGGTCCGATGGGTCAGCGGGTTCGGAACGTGATGAGTGAGCTGTCCGGCGAGAAGATCGACATCATCGATCACGATGACGACCCGACGCGCTTCGTGGCCAACGCCCTGTCTCCGGCCAAGGTGGTGTCGGTCAGCGTGATCGATCCTAATACCCGTTCGGCTCGTGTCGTGGTCCCTGATTTCCAGCTCTCGCTGGCTATCGGCAAAGAAGGCCAGAATGCGAGGCTGGCCGCCCGGTTGACCGGGTGGCGCATTGACATCCGCAGTGACGCCGCGGTGGAGGACAACATCTCGGACTCGGCAGAGTCCCATGGCGTCGAGCGTGGGCATTGACCGAAGGCACGTACCGGTGGTTCGGTGCAGTAGTCGCGTGACGGTAGACTGTGCCGTGATCCAGCGCGAACCCCCGTCGGCCGAGACCAGGCATCGACGCACCGAAGGACCGGTGCGAACGTGCATCGGGTGCCGGGAGCGAGTGTTGGCCGTCGAATTGATCCGATTGGTTGCGTCGTCGATCGGGAACGGTGAGTTCACCGTGACCGTTGATGCAGCAGGTAGCCTGCCTGGGCGGGGTGCGTGGTTGCATCCTGACGAGAAGTGCCTTGCGGCTGCGATTCGGCGGCGAGCATTCGCTCGAGCGTTGCGCATCACCGGTTCACCGGACACCTCCGCGGTGGTCGAGCAGTTTCAACTGCTGGCTCACCCGGCAACAGAACAGGCAGCGAAGAACATGAGCACACCGTGAAGTTCAGACGATGACCATGCGTCGTAGCTAAACCCGAGGCGCGGCCTACCACCGCTGTCGCCTCATAGACAGGAGATGTTGTGGCAGGCAAGGCCCGCGTACACGAGTTGGCTAAAGAACTCGGTGTCACCAGCAAGGAAGTTCTCGCTCGTCTGAGCGAACAGGGCGAATTCGTCAAATCAGCCTCCTCAACAGTTGAGGCTCCCGTCGCGCGTCGATTGCGCGAAGCATTCGGCGGCGCGAAGCCCGCTGAAAAAGCTCCGGTAAAGGCACCCGCGAAGGCCCCGGCAAGTGCGCCGGCGAAGCCGGTACAGGCAACCGTCAGCGACGCGCCGACGACGGTCGCGGCACCTTCGGACGGCGGCACAGTCACCCCCGTTGCTGCACCGTCGCCGATCCCCACCGCCCCGAAACCGGCCATGCCCGCACCGGTGGAGCAGACGCCCGTCGCTCCGCCAGCCGCGACGGCCGCGCCGATCGCGCCGCCCCCGGCCGCCGCACCCGGCGCCGCAGGTCCACGCCCGGGTCCGGCCGCGCCGAAGCCTGGTCTGCCCGGTGCCCCGCGTTCACCGCGTGTCGGCAATAACCCGTTCTCATCGGCCCAGCCGGTCGAGCGCCCGGCCCCGCGTCCGCAGGTACCGCCCCGGCCGGCCCCGGGTATCCCGCGTCCCGGTGGGCCGCGTCCTGGCGGCGCGACGCCGGGCAACATGCCTCCTCGTCCGGCTGGTGGAATGGCGCGTCCGGGTCGTCCTGGTGCTCCCGGCCCCCGGCCCGGTGCCGGTGGCCCCAGGCCTGGCGCCGGTGGTCCTCGGCCCGGCCCCGGCCAGGGCAGCCGCCCCGGTGGTCCCGGTGCCGGTGGCGGTAACTACCGCACCGGTGGTCCCGGTGGTGCCCCCGGTGGCGGCGCGCCTGCTGGCGGCTTCCGCGGCCGCCCCGGTGGTGGCGGCCCAGGTGGCGGTGGTCCCGGTGGCGGCGGTGGCCGTCCCGGTCAGCGTGGTGGTGCTGCCGGTGCATTCGGTCGTCCCGGCGGCGCCCCGCGCCGTGGCCGCAAGTCGAAGCGCGCAAAACGCGCCGAGTACGAGAGCATGCAGGCGCCGGTTGTCGGTGGCGTGCGGTTGCCGCATGGCAACGGCGAGACTATCCGGCTAGCCCGAGGCGCGTCGCTGTCCGATTTCGCAGAGAAGATCGACGCCAACCCGGCCGCATTGGTCCAGGCGCTGTTCAACCTCGGCGAGATGGTGACCGCGACCCAATCAGTGGGTGACGAGACCCTCGAGCTGCTCGGCGGGGAGATGAACTACGTCGTGCAGGTCGTGTCGCCGGAAGACGAGGATCGCGAGCTGCTGGAATCCTTCGACCTCACCTATGGCGAGGATGACGGCGACGAGGATGACCTGGAGGTCCGCCCGCCGGTGGTCACCGTCATGGGTCACGTCGACCACGGCAAGACCCGCCTGCTGGACACCATCCGCAACGCCACGGTCCGCGAGGGCGAGGCCGGTGGCATCACCCAGCACATCGGTGCCTACCAGGTCGCGGTCGAGCACGACGGCGTCGAGCGTCTCATCACCTTCATCGACACCCCGGGTCACGAGGCGTTCACCGCCATGCGTGCGCGTGGTGCGAAGGCCACCGATATCGCGATCCTGGTGGTCGCCGCAGACGACGGCGTCATGCCGCAGACGGTGGAGGCCATCAACCACGCACAAGCGGCAGATGTGCCGATCGTGGTGGCGGTCAACAAGATCGACAAGGAGGGCGCGGACCCGGCCAAGATCCGGGCGCAGCTCACCGAATACAACCTGGTGGCCGAAGAATTCGGCGGCGACACCATGTTCGTCGACATCTCGGCCAAGAACGGCACAAACATCCAGGCGCTGGAAGAGGCGGTCCTGTTGACCGCCGACGCTTCGCTGGATCTGCGGGCCAACCCCGATATGGAAGCCCAGGGCGTGGCCATCGAGGCGCACCTGGACCGTGGCCGTGGCCCCGTTGCGACCGTGCTCATCGCGCGCGGCACGCTGCGGGTCGGCGACTCGATCGTGGCCGGCGACGCCTACGGACGTGTGCGCCGCATGGTCGACGAGCACGGCGAGGATGTCCACGAGGCACTGCCCTCGCGGCCCGTCCAGGTCATCGGCTTCACGTCGGTACCCGGCGCGGGTGACAACCTGCTCGTCGTCGACGAGGACCGCATCGCCCGTCAGATCGCGGACCGCCGCAGCGCGCGCAAGCGCAATGCGCTGGCTGCTCGTACCCGCAAGCGCATCAGCCTGGACGATCTGGATGCCGCGCTGAAGGAAACGTCGCAGCTGAACCTGATCCTCAAGGGCGACAACTCCGGCACCGTAGAGGCGCTGGAAGAAGCCCTGCTGGGTATCGAGATCGGCGACGAGGTCGAACTGCGCGTCATCGACCGCGGTGTCGGTGGTGTCACCGAGACCAACGTCAACCTGGCGTCGGCGTCGAATGCCATCATCATTGGCTTCAACGTGCGCTCCGAGGGCAAGGCCACCGAGCTGGCCAACCGTGAAGGCGTGGACATTCGGTACTACTCGGTGATCTACCAGGCCATCGATGAAATCCAGAGCGCGCTCAAGGGTCTGCTCAAGCCGGTCTACGAGGAGAAGGAGCTCGGCCGTGCGGAGATCCGCGCGATGTTCCGGTCGTCGAAGGTCGGCAACATCGCGGGTTGCCTGGTGCAGTCGGGCATCATGCGCCGCAACGCCAAGGCCCGACTGCTGCGGGACAACATCGTGATCGCGGAGAACATCACGATCTCGTCGTTGCGCAGGGAGAAGGACGACGCCACCGAGGTCCGCGAGGGCTTTGAGTGCGGGTTGACGCTCACCTATACCGATATCAAGGAAGGCGACGTCATCGAGTCCTACGAGCTCGTCGAGAAGGAACGGGTGTAGCGGCCCATGGTTGACGCCGCGCGGGCCAAGCGGTTGGCCAAACGGATCTCGACCATTGTCGCCTCGGCGATCGAGTACGAGATCAAGGATCCACGGCTTACCGGCGTGACGATCACCGACGCGAAAGTGTCCGGTGACCTGCATGACGCGACGCTCTACTACACGGTCATGGGCCCCGGCATCGACGATGAGCCGGACTATGCCGGAGTGGCCACCGCTCTCGAGGGGGCAACGGGTGTACTGCGTACCAAGGTCGGCGCAGGCACCGGAGTTCGCTTCACCCCGACGCTGACGTTCGTCCGCGATACCGTGCCGGACGCTGCTTACCGGATGGAGGAGCTGCTCGCCCGGGCACGGGCCGCGGATGCCGATGTGGCAAGAATTCGTGCCGGTGCCACCCCAGCCGGGGACCCGGAGCCGTACCGTGTAGTCGGGGAAGACGGGATCGGGCGACACGACCAGGACTCCGGTGACAGCGACCGACTCGACGGCTGAGACCGCGAGCGCCGGTAAGCACGTTGACGTGCACGGCGCGGTTAAGTTGCTGGCTGCTGCACGGTCGGTCAGCATTCTGTGCCACGTGTTCCCAGATGCCGACACAGTGGGTGCCGGGCTGGCCTTGGGGTTGGTTCTGCACCGCCTGGGCATTGACGTGCAGATCAGCTTCTCGACACCGGACACGCTGCCCGAGTCACTGCAAACACTGCCCGGCTGCGACCTGATCGTGAGCCCGGCCGACCTGCGTGGTGATGCCGACCTGGTGGTCACGGTCGATGTGCCGAGCGAGAGCCGGCTGGGCGGGCTGCTTTCGGTGGCCGAGGCCGCCAAGAGCCTGTTGGTGATCGATCACCACAAGTCCAACACATTGTTCGGCCATGCCAACTTGATTGACCCCCAAGCGGATTCGGCAACGCTCTTGGTTGCCGAAGTGCTCGATGCGTGGGGCCAGTCGATCGATGGTGATGTCGGCCGGTGCCTCTATGCCGGGCTGATGATCGATACCTGCTCGTTCCGATGGGCCTCGCCGCGGGCGCTGCGACTGGCGGCTCGCCTGGTAGACGTCGGCGTCGATAACGCGGCCATGAGCCGGTTGTTTCTGGATAGTCACCCCTTTGCCTGGCTGCCACTGCTCGCGGGGGTGCTGTCCACTGCGCGGCTGCTTCCCGAGGCTGTTGGCGGCGGCGGTCTGGTGTACGCGATCGTCACTCATGACCTGTGGATTGCCAACCGCGCCGAAGAGGTCGAGAGCATCGTGGACATCGTGCGCACCACCAATGAGGCCGAGGTTGCGGCCGTCTTCAAGGAGATCCAGCCACAGCACTGGTCGGTGTCGATGCGCGCGAAGACATATGACGTGGCCAATCTCGCTACCGGCTTCGGTGGCGGCGGGCACACGCTCGCAGCCGGTTATCCGGCGATCGGCCCGGTGGACGACGTGGTGGCGGCGCTGATCTCTGCCCTCGGCTGACGGGTTGACCGAGTCGGCACGGGCGGATAGCCCAGGGGACGGTTCCACTCGGCGAATAGCGGCCTTGGCGATTCCAGCTTTGGGTGTGCTGGCTGCCGAACCGATTTATCTGTTGTTCGACATCGCCATCGTTGGCCGGCTAGGCGCATTGAGTCTTGCGGGTCTGGCTATCGGCGGGCTCATCCTGACTGTCGTCAGCTCTCAGCTCACGTTTCTGTCCTACGGCACGACCGCACGATCGGCTCGCCTGTACGGCGCGGGCAACCGGGTTGGTGCAGTGAGCGAAGGCGTTCAGGCAACCTGGCTGGCGCTGGGTCTGGGTGTAGTGATGGTTGCCGCGGTGCAGGGGACTGCGGTGCCGCTAGTGCGTGCGATTTCCGGAACAACGCCGGCCGGTGGTGACATTGCCGCAGCCGCAATGCCCTGGTTGCGGATCGCGATCCTCGGCGCGCCGGCGATTCTCATCTCCCTGGCGGGAAACGGCTGGATGCGCGGGGTGCAGGACACCGTGCGGCCGCTACGTTATGTGCTGATCGGGTTCGGGACATCGGCGGTGTTGTGTCCGCTGCTCGTGTACGGCTGGCTAGGAATGCCGCGATTGGAACTCGCGGGCTCCGCGGTTGCCAATCTGGTGGGTCAGTGGCTGGCTGGCCTGCTGTTCTGTCGCGCCCTGCTGGCCGAGCGGATACCCCTGCGGCCGGACTTCTCGGTGTTGCGGGCGCAAGTCGTTATGGGGCGCGATTTGTTGGTTCGGACGATGGCGTTTCAAGCCTGCTTCGTCTCCGCGGCAGCGGTGGCCGCCCGGTTTGGCGCAGCCGCATTGGCCGCTCACCAGGTGGTGCTGCAGTTGTGGAATTTGCTTGCGTTGGTACTGGATTCACTGGCAATCGCGGCACAGTCACTGGTTGGGGCCGCACTCGGAGCGGGCCGAGTGGGGCAGGCCAAATCGGTTGCCGCGCGGGTGACCGTATTCTCGACGATCGCTGCCCTGGTGGCCGCTGCGGTGCTCGCCGCCACCGCTTCGTTCTTGCCGTCGCTGTTTACCAGTGACCGTTCGGTTCTTCAGGCGATTGGCGTGCCGTGGTGGTTCATGGTTGCGCAGTTACCTTTGGCTGGAATGGTTTTCGCGCTCGACGGCGTCTTGCTGGGCGCCGGTGACGCCGCCTTCATGCGTAATGCGACATTGGTCAGCGCGCTGGCGGGTTTCCTGCCGCTGATCTGGTTGTCCTTGGCGTTCGGCTGGGGCTTGGTGGGCATCTGGTCTGGACTCAGCACCTTCATGCTGCTTCGCCTGGTGTTTGTTGGCTGGCGGGCGTTCTCCGGTCGCTGGCTGGTGACGGGTACTCGCTAACTACCCGCCTGATCAGCCCAGCTGAGAGCGTCCCCGCTCGATGACCGCCCGGCGATTGGCAGCGATGTCGTCGCCGGTCGTCCGCTGCATCCACTGCTTGGCCGACATCGCCTCGATCCAGAGTCCCGCACTGGTGTGATCCCCGTCAATGCGGTGATAGGAGGCGAGCAGCGCACGCACCGCATCGGAGTTGTTGCCGACTATCGATGCTGCCACGGTACGAGCGGTGTGCATCAGCTCCTCGTGTTCCACCACCTGCGTGACCAGCCCGCACCGAAGGGCTTCCGCAGCGGAGAGATAGTCGCCGGTCAGGCTCATTCGTCGCGCCATCCCGACACCGACCTTTTGTGGCAGTCGCACACTCAGGCCCCAAGTGGGCAGCAATCCCACCCGGGCGTGAGTGTCGGCGAATCGTGCCCGGTCGGACGCGATTAAAACGTCGCAGTACAGCGCAAACTCCAGCCCGCCGGTCACAGCCGCGCCGTTGATCGCACCGATGACCGGAGTGGACATCTGCGGCCACTGCGGTGAGATGTCCGGAAGCTCGGTGCTGTTTCCGAGCTCCTTGAGGTCCAGACCCGCGCAGAACACCGGGTCGGCACCGGTGAGGATGACGACGTCGACGTCATCATCGGCGTCAGCGTCGCGCAACGCGGCGAAGAACCGCTTCCGCAGCGCGACGGACAGCGCGTTCCGGGATTCCGGCCGGTTCAGGGTCAGGGTGCGGACCCGGTCGGTGGTGTCAATCAGCAGGATGTCGTCGCCGGTCATGAGGACACGGTAGCCAGCCGCCAGTGCCGCTTATGGTGGGGGTATGTGTCGAAATATCACCGAGTTGCGGGGTCTTGAGCCGCCGGCCACCGAGGACGAGATCGCCGCGGCGGCCCGGCAATACGTGCGGAAGGTCAGCGGAATCGTTCGGCCGTCAGACGGTATTGCTGAGGCGTTCGAAGCCGCCGTGGCAGAAGTGACGGCGAGCACCACCCGTCTGTTGGAACAACTGCCGCAGCGTCGTCAGCCGCCGAAAACCGTTCCGCCGCTGCGCCGTCCGGAGGTTCGGGCCAGGCTCGGCCTGGGGTGATTTCGGTCGGGTGCTGCACTGCAATAAGTCCCAGGCTGAGCACAGCCACGGGGTCAGTAGGCTAGCTAGTTGTGGCTCCCACGCTCTGGGCGATCAGCGACCTGCATACGGGTCATCTCGGCAATAAGCCGATCACCGAGTCGTTGTATCCGTCGACGCCTGACGATTGGCTGATCGTGGCCGGTGACGTCGCCGAGCGCACCGACGATATTCGCTGGTCGCTGGATCTGTTGCGGCGTCGCTTCGCCAAAGTGATCTGGGTCCCGGGCAACCACGAGCTCTGGACCAGTGGGAAAGACCCGGTGCAGGTGTTCGGCCGGGCCCGATACGACTACCTGGTCACGATGTGCGACGAGATGGGAGTGATCACTCCGGAGCATCCCTATCCGGTGTGGACCGAGCAGGGCGGGCCGGCGACAATCGTGCCGATGTTCCTGCTGTATGACTACACGTTCCTGCCGGAGGGCGCGACCACCAAGGCCGAAGGTCTGGCGATTGCCAAGGAACACAATGTCGTAGCGACCGACGAATTCCTGCTGTCCAGCGAGCCGTACGCGACCCGTGATGCCTGGTGCCGAGCCCGTGTCGCCGTTACCCGCGCCAGACTGGAAGAGTTGGACTGGATGACCCCGACTGTTCTGGTGAATCATTTCCCGCTGCGCAGGGAGCCCTGCGATGTCCTGTTCTATCCGGAGTTCTCGTTGTGGTGCGGCACCGTCGAAACCGCTGATTGGCACACCCGGTACAACGCCCTGTGCTCGGTCTATGGGCATCTGCACATTCCCCGGACCACTTGGTATGACGGCGTTCGGTTCGAAGAGGTGTCGGTGGGCTATCCGCGAGAGTGGCGGCGCCGCAAGCCTTATCGTTGGTTGCGTCAGATATTGCCGGATCCGAGGTACGCGCCGGGGTATCTCAACGAATTCGGTGGGCACTTCATGATCACCCCGGAGATGCGCGAGCAATCCGAGAAGCTCCGCGCGCGTTTGCAGAGCAGGCGCGGATGAGCGAGTTGATGGGGGCGCTGGTGCCCAATGTTGCCGAGCTCGCTGCAGTCGAAGTGTTCAGCGATCCGCCGAACTTACTGCCGCTCCCGGAGGAGGAGGCGCTGATCGCCACGTCGGTTGCGACGCGGCGCAGCGAGTTCGTCACCGTCCGGCACTGTGCGCGGCTGGCGTTGCAGCGCCTCGGAGCAGACCCAGCGCCGATCCTCAAGGGGGAGAAGGGGGAACCGCGCTGGCCGGAGGGGATCGTCGGCAGCCTGACGCACTGCAAGGGGTATCGGGGTGCGGTCGTCGGCAGGGCCGGGGCGATCCGTACGGTCGGAATCGACGCCGAGCCGCATGCAGTTCTGCCCGATGGCGTGTTGCCCGCGGTCAGTCTCCCGATCGAGCGACATCAGATGGCGGCGTTGCCTCCCGGACTGCACTGGGATCGAATTCTGTTCTGCGCCAAGGAAGCAACTTACAAGGCGTGGTTTCCGTTGACGCAGCGCTGGCTGGGATTCGAGGACGCTCACATCACGATTGACGTCGACCCGACTGGTACCGCCGGACGGTTCGTCTCGCGAATCCTGATCGACCCAGCTGCTCGATCAGGTCCACCGTTGAACCAGTTGGTCGGCCGATGGTCGGTTACCGACGGACTGGCACTGACGGCGATTGTCCTATGAGCGGCGCCGGGGGGCAGGAGCGCAGTGGCCCGGGAGTTGGACCGGGCATCGTCGTTGTCGACAAACCAGGCGGGATGACCAGCCATGACGTGGTGGGGCGCTGCCGGCGTATCTTTGGGACCCGAAAAGTGGGACACGCAGGCACGCTGGATCCGATGGCGACCGGTGTTCTGGTGATCGGAATAGAACGAGCCACCAAGATTCTCGGGCTATTGACGACATCGACCAAGTCGTACTCGGCGACCATCAGACTCGGCCGTTCGACCAGTACCGATGACGCTGAAGGTGAAGTGTTGCAGGATAATTCAGCACAAGATGTCGAGCGTGAAACCATTGAGGCCGTCATCGCACGAATGCGTGGGGAGATCGCGCAGCGGCCTTCGGCGGTGAGCGCTATCAAGATCGGTGGCAAGCGGGCCTACCAACTGGTTCGCGAGGGTCAGGATGTTCAGTTGGCTGAGCGTATGGTCCGCATCGACCGTTACGACGTGTCGGCGTTTCGGCGGGATGAGAATTTCGTTGACGTCGATGTCGAGGTGGATTGTTCGTCAGGCACCTATATCCGTGCCTTGGCGCGAGATCTCGGCGAGGCATTAGGCGTCGGGGGACACCTCACTGCGCTGCGTCGCACCCGGGTCGGCCACTACGGACTCGACCAAGCCCGCACCTTGGACGAGCTAGCCGAGCAACCGGAGTTGAGCTACAGCCTCGACGAGGCTTGTCTGCTGACATTTCCGCGTCGCGACATCACTGTGTCGGAGGCGGACGACGCCGGCCACGGTAGGCCACTACCGTCCGCTGGCATCGAGGGCGTCTACGCCGCAACCGATCCCGGCGGTCGGGTGATCGCACTGCTGCAGGACAGTGGCGACCGAACGCGGTCAACCGTCGTGATCCGCCCGGCGACCCTCTGACACGTCCCCGCTGATGCGCTGGCCGTCCCAGCCGGTTGATGGACCATCAACGAGCGTCCTCAGATCAGCGAATTCGGTCGGCCGTGCGTAGTGGAAGCCTTGGTGCAGAGAGCATCCCGCTTCCTGAAGCCAATCCGCCTGCTCGGCACTCTCGACTCCCTCTGCGATCAGATTGACCTGCATGATTGATGCGACCGCAATCTGGCTTCGCACCAGTCTCTGCATGCGTTCGTTTTCGTTGATCTCAGCCACGAACGATCTATCGATCTTCAACCAGTCGACGGGTACGTGCATCAGATTGGTCATGCTGGCATATTCCACTCCGAAATCGTCTATGGCCAGGCTGAATCCGATGTTCCGCGCATGGTGAAGGGCCACGTAGGCCGGCAGTGCTTCTCTGCTGAACGCACGCTCGGTGAGTTCCAGGCAGACATTTGCCGGGTTGATTCCGCTGTCCCGATATGCGTTCACCAGGTCGGGGAGGAAGTCGGCTTCGAGGACCTGCTCCGGCGATAGGTTCACGTGCAATTGCAGATCGCTTCGTCCCAGCGCCACGTAGTCTTCGAAGCTGCGTCGCAGAATCCACCGGCCCAGTGCGCCTGTTTGTTTGGATGCCTCAGCCAGCGCAACAATCTCCGTGGCGGGCACTTCGCCCTCTCCGACGTGCCAGCGGATCAAGGCTTCTATGCCGAAAAGGGCACCTGTCGCCGCGTCGACGATCGGTTGGTACACCATCCGAAATTCGGATCTGTCGATTGCTGCTGAAACTTCGGCTCGCAGATGTGCCTGTTCCTTGTGACGTGACCCGATCAGGTCTGTGTAGGCGACGCATTCGCTCAGCCGGTTCTTCTTGGCTTCGAACATCGCCAAGTCCGCTTGGGACAGCAACTCCTCGGGGGTGTGGGCGCTGTCACCGAGGCAGGATATGCCCATGCTGATCGACGGTTGCAAGGTGGCATTCCGGCAATGCACCGGGCCGTGCTGCACCTGTTGCAGAATGCGGTTGGCCGCGGCTACGGCGTCGGCTGTCGAAGGCACGCCTTCGAGCACGAGAATGAACTCGTCTCCACCGACGCGGCAGATCAGGGTGTCGGAGCGCACCGATCCGCGAAGCCGAACAGCGACCTCCTTGAGGAGGTCATCCCCGGTGTCGTGACCGTAGGTGTCGTTGACGAGCTTGAATTGATTGATGTCCATATACAGCAATGCGACTAGGCCCTCAGCGCCCTCTTGTGCGTGAACCGCGGCGGCGAGTCGGTCGTTCAGTTCCCGCCGATTGGCTAAGTCGGTGAGGGGATCGTGGCTCGCCAGATGCCGTATCTCGTTCTGTGCCTGCCTAATTTCGGTCAGGTCGTGGACGACTGCCGCGACGTGCAGTTCGACTGAGTCGCCGATCGGGGACAGCGTGACGACGGCGTCGATCTGGCGCCCGTCAGTGGAGGCACACGTCATCTCCATCGAGACCTCCTGATGTGCTGCCAGGGTGAGGTCCAATTGTTCCTGCAATCGCTCCCGATGGGGTTCGACGGCGAATTCGACGATGGATCGTCCCAGTAGGGAGTCATAGTCCCCACCGAACATGGCTGTCGCGGCCTTATTGCAGCTGCGAATTTCCCCGGTCGCATCGACGGCGAGGATCGCATCTCCGGTGGCTTGCATGACGGCCGCGTACTCGGCCTGGATCCGGTAGAGGGTCGCGTTGGAGACGGCCAGAGCAGCGGCCGTACATGCTCCTCGGAACAATGCGGCCTCGACATCGGAAAACGGTGGACCTTCGGCCCGGCCCACACACACGATGCCGACGCGTTGGCCGCGGGCGGTCAACTCCTCGACCATGATCTCCTGATATCTCGTCGCCCACTGACCGTGATCGGCCAGACGCTCGACCAGCCAGGTCTCCAATAGTGCTGATGCGCCGCCTGATTCAGCATGCGATAGCGAGTCATGCCATCCGTGACCGGGGGATGACAGGCGTAGCACACAGTCGGCGTCGAACAGCTGGCTCAACTCTGTGACGATGGCTGTTTCCAGCGAGGCCAAGTCGATGCTGGCTTCGGCGAAGATGTTTGTCAGCCGTTCCCGCCGCCGCGTGAACGTCAACTCCTCCCGTTGCTTGACCTCGGCGGCGCGTGCAGCCTGGAGCTGTTGTTCGTGGAACTTCTCGGCCTCGCTACGCAATCGGGCGAAGGACTGATCCAACTCCAGTAGGGCCTTCACCTTGGCGTAGAGCACGTGCCTGGAGACGGGCTTGACCAGATAATCGACCGCACCCAGGTCGTAGCCGCGCTCCAGGTCACTGTCGAGCCCCGCTTGACCGGTGAGAAAAATGATCGGCGTCGATGCCAGTCTCTTGGTATCCCTGACCAATTGCGCGGTTTCGAACCCGTCCATCCCAGGCATGTTGATGTCCAAGACGATCACCGCGACCGTGCGCTGCAGCAATTCCTTGAGCGCGGCTTCGCCGGAACCGGCCGAGATGATCTCGCAGCCCAACGGGGTCAGCACGGTGCACAACAGGTCGCGAAGCTGCTCGTCATCATCGACCACCAGGACCGACTGGGACGTGATCGCTTCATCCCGCACCTGATCCGGGACAACCACGCCCACTTCCACTCCAGCTAGTTCTGCAGTTGGAGTGATTCGGACTTGTCCGTGGGCGCGCGTCATCAGCCCTCAGGGATTTGTTGTGGTCGTCTCGGCCGGTGGGCCAACCACACTCGCAGTACCGAGGTGAGTTGGTCCATGTCGACGGGTTTGGTGACGTAGTCGGACGCACCAGCGTCCAAGCACTTCTGGCGGTCGCCTTTCATTGCTTTCGCAGTGAGAGCGACGATGGGCAGCGTGCGCCAGCGCGCTTCGGCGCGGATACGGCGCATCGCCTCATACCCGTCCATGACAGGCATCATGATGTCCATCAGCACCAGGTCAACCTCGGGATGGGCGGCGAGGGTGTCGAGCCCCTCCTGCCCATTGCTCGCCGGCAGCACGTTGATGTCGTAGTTCTTCAATACGTTGCCGAGTGAGAACACGTTCCGCATGTCGTCATCGACCACCAGAACCGTGTTGCCCGCCAGCGATTCGTCGAGCCGTCTCGGGTTCGACAGAATCGCACGAGCCGCGGCCGGCATGTCACCGGCCACGCGGTGCAGGAACAGGGCGGTCTCATCGAGCAACCGGCCCGGTGATTTTGCGTTCTTCAACACGACGGCGGCAGCCAGTACATCCAGACGTTCCGTTTCGGACGCCGTCAATTCCCTGCCGGTATGCACGATGACCGGCAGGCTCCGCTCGGTCAACCGATCTTGGATTTGCTCGATCAGCTCGATTCCGTCGATATCGGGCAAACCAAGATCCAGCACGAGGCAGTCGTAGGATTTCGATCCGGCCAGCTCCGCCAACACCTCTTGACCGGTGCTGACGGACGTGATCGAAATATCGTCACTCTCCATCAGATTCGTCACCACCCGGCGTTCGTTGGCATCGTCTTCAGCAACCAGTACGTGTCGCGGTCCCGGTTTCAGGAAGTCGGCGGTGGCCGTGAACATCGACCGCAGAGTGGCAGCGTCGGCGGGCTTGTTCAGGGTGTGGATGGCACCCATCCTGCGCCCGCGACCATCATCATTGCTTCCAGATATGACATTGACCGGAATGTGGCGGGTCGCAATATCGTGCTTCAGCACATCCAGGACGACCCAGCCGGCCATGTCCGGTAGGCCGATGTCCAACGTGATAGCCGCCGGCTGATACTGCTTCGCCAAGGCCAGCGCCGTTCGGCCGCTGGGCGTGACGACCGAATCGAAGCCCGATTCCGTCGCCAGTTCGGCCAACATGCCGGCAAAGGTCACGTCATCTTCCACGATCAGCAGGACCGGCTTCGCGTCCTGCGGCCAGTTGATGTTTGCGATGTCCACGGTGCCGTACCGCTCGACGGAATCGCCTTCCGATCTATCGGGCGGGGTGTCGCGCTTGATGGCGGCCGCGGCGACGGGCGCCGCGGCGGGTGCGCGAGAGGCTTGGGCCGCTGTCCCATGGACAGGCAGGTAGCAGGTGAACGTGGAACCCTGCCCCGGTGCGCTGTTCAGCGTGATCTCCCCGCCGAGCTGGCGGGCCAGTTCCCGGCTGATCGCCAGTCCTAGCCCCGTGCCGCCGTACTGCCTGGTGGAGCCACGGGCGGCCTGCTGGAAAGACTCGAAGATCACATTGTGGTCTTTCGCGTCGATCCCGATACCGGTGTCAACGACGGCAATGGCCAGATATCCATCACCCGGAGTGCCGTCAACATCAGAGGCTCCGGAGAAGTCGACAGTCACCGATCCCTCATCGGTGAACTTGAGCGCATTCGCCACGAGATTCTTCACGATCTGCTTCACACGGGTGTTGTCGCTCGTGAGCTGCGGCGGGGCACTCTCGGTCCGCGTGACGTGGTACACGATCCCTTTGTCCTCGGCGATCGGTCCGAAAGTCCGTTCCAAGAAACTGACAAGCTGCGCGGTGTCGATCTTCTCCCGTTCCAGGCGCATGGATCCCGATTCGACCTTGGCGAGATCGAGTACCTCATCGATCAGGTTGAGCAGGTCCTTCCCGGACTGTTCGATCGTTTCCGCGAATTCCACCTGTTTGTCGGTGAGTGAATCTTCCGAGTCGCTGAGCAGGCCGGCGAGGATCAGGATGCTGTTCAGCGGGGTGCGTAGCTCGTGCGACATGTTCGCCAGGAACTCGGATTTGTAGCGTGACGACACGGCCAGTTCCTCGGCCTTGGCCTCCAGCGATTCACTGAGGTGGCGAAGTTCCCGGTTTTTGGTCTCCAGCGCCTCTGATTGACCCTCAAGACGTTCAGAGGTTGCCCGTAGCTCTTCCTGCTGGGACCGCAACTCTTCGGTGGTCTCCTCCAGTTCGGTGTTCTGGGCGGTCAACTGATCTTCGCGTTGGATCAATTGGTCATTGGCTGCCCGAAGTTCCTCTTCCTGGGCTTGGAGTTCCTCGGTCTGAGCCTGTGACACCTGCAGTAATTCACGGGTCTTCTGCGCCGATTCGATGGCGCTGATCGCGATCCCGGCGCTCAGGGCGACGCTGTCCAAGAGGTCGGTATCTTCGTCGGAGAAGGCTCGGAGTCCGGCTAGTTCTAGAACGGCGACCACTTCGGACTCGAACTTGATCGGAATCAGTATCAGCGACATCGGCTGGGTCTTACCCAGTCCTGAGACGATCTCGACATAGTCCGCAGGAGCACCGCTCACCTCGATCCGGTTGCCCTCCAGCGCGCATTGACCGACCAGCCCATCGCCCACCCCGAACGAAGTGGGTAGGTCCTTGCGGCGATGGAAAGCGTAGGAGGCGGTCAGGGCGAAGCGGCGCACGTCGGTGCTGGTCTGCAGAAGGTAGAGGGCGCCGTGTTTGGCTTCCAGGGCCTGCGCGGTGCGCGACACGATGATCCCGCAGGCGGCCGCAAGTTCGGTTTCTCCTCGCAACTCAAGCAACAGGTTGGCCTGAATCTCCTTGGAACGGCGCGCCCGTTCGTTCTTCTCGTTGGCTTCCTCTAGCGCCGCGGTTTGGTTGCGCATCGAATTGCGCATGGTTTCGGCCGCATCGGCCAGCACGGTGATTTCACGCATACCCACGCTGTTAATCGGTCGGTCGTAGTCGCCGCCGGCGACCGCGGTGACGTCCTGCAAGACGCTTTCGACGGGCCGGGTAAGCGTGCGGCGCAGCAGCCAGTCGGCGGCAATCACTCCCGCCACCAGCAGGAGCGCTGCCGCGATTTGGGCGATAGTGGCCCGTTGCCGCGCGTCACGGATCTGGTCGAACTGCTCGTCGATCAGTTCATTTGCGCGATCGTTCAACGCGGATGTCCGCGCCCGCAGTTCATCGAACAGGCGCTTGCCCGCCAACGTCATCGGCCCGAGCTGATCCGGCGGTATGGGTCCTGCTTTGCGGATAGCGATCTGGGGCTCGGCGATCTGCGTCGTCCAATCGTTGCCGGCCGTGATCGCGGCTTGTAGCCTTCGACTGGCCTCGGCGTCGCTAGCTAGGCCGGCGCTCAGCTCAGCGATCAATCGTTGTACCGTGGCCTGCCCTTTCTCGTACGGAGCGAGCGAGGCGGGGTTCCCGGTGAGCATGAATCCGCGCTGACCGGTCTCTTCATCGACATACGTCGCGCCGAACTCAACAGCTTGGTCCTGAAGAGGCAGTAGGCGGTCGTTGAGCTGGGCCGTCGCGCGCGTCACAGTTTGGAGCGCCAACACTGATGCCGTGGCCGACACGAGGAACAGCACGGCCAGCATGCCCAGGCAGGCCCAGATCATCTGTCGAAGCGATCGCTTCGACGTTGCCAGTTTGCCGGCCTGTTTGCCGTCGTTCATCGGCCTTGTCGCCAGATTCTGGTGATTGGCTCCCGACTCATTGCTTATCGCACCCCTCACCAGTGTCAACGATCACGCCATAGTGCCGGATATTGCGACGGGCTGATCATACTTCCGCTCGTCGAGAAGGGATTGCTATTTCGCGTCCGAAGCGTTTGCTCGGCACGGCGCGAACTTGCCCGCGACCGTGTGCGTTGGCCCTGCCTGGGCCCTCGCTTGGGACCGGCCGATGGGCCCTAGCGCGGATGCGTTATGGCTGAGGCAGTTTCGGGAGTGATCGCCGTATCCTCGCCGTTGCTCTGGCTGTCCTGGCCGGTCGAGAGATGCTCAACGAGAGCCGCTAGGTCTGCGAATTCTGTCGGATGGGCGTAACAGAAGCCTTGGTGCAGAAAGCATCCTGCTTCGAGAAGCCAGTCGGCCTGTTCTTGGCTCTCGACTCCCTCTGCGATCAGATTGATTTGCATGGTCGACGCCACCGCAATCTGACTACGTACGAGTCGTCGTACGCGTTCGCTTTCGTGAATCTCAGCGATGAACGATCTATCAATTTTCAACCAGTCGACAGGCACGTGCATCAGATTGGTCATGCTGGCATATTCCACACCGAAGTCGTCGATGGCCAAGCTGAATCCGATGGTCCGCGCATGGTGTAGAGCCGCGTAGACCAGCTGCGCTTCTCGGGTGAATGCACGCTCTGTGAGCTCGAGGCAGACAGTGGTCGGGGCGATTCCGCTGTCCCGATATGCGTCCACTAGGTCGGTGAGGAAGTCAGTTTCGAGCACCTGCTCTGGCGAAAGGTTCACATGCAGTTGCAGGTCGCTTCGTCCCAGTGCAACGTAGTGCTCGAAGCTGTTCCTCAGAATCCACCGGCCCAGTGCGCCCGTCTTTTTGGAAGCCTCCGCCAGCGCAACGATCTCGCTGGCGGGTACCTCTTCTCCTCCCACTCGCCATCGAATCAAGGCTTCGATGCCGAAAACGGCACCGGTCGCCGCGTTCACGATCGGTTGGTACACCATCCGAAATTCGGATCGTTCGATCGCGGCCGATACCCCGGCTCGCAGATGAGCTTGTTCCTTGTGGCGTGACCCGATGAGGTCTGTGTAGGCAACGCATTCGCTCAGCCGATTCTTCTTGGCTTCGAACATCGCTAAGTCCGCTTGGGACAGCAGATCTTCGGGGGTGTGGGCGCTGTCTCCCAGGCACGAGATACCCACGCTGATGGACGGCTGCAAGGTCACATTCCGGCAATGCACCGGTTCGCGCTGTACCTGTTCCAGAATCCGGTTTCCCGCCACCACGGCATCTGCTGGCGAATGCACACCTTCCAGCACGAGAATGAACTCATCCCCACCGACACGGCAGATGAGGGTGTCGGAGCGTACCGAATCCCGAAGTCGCGTAGCCACTTCAAGGAGAAGCTCGTCCCCGGTGTCGTGCCCATAGGTGTCGTTCACGAGCTTGAACTGATTGATGTCCATGTAGAGCAAAGCGATGGTGTCGTCTGTGATCCCGCTTTGGAGAACCAGGGCAGCGAGTCGGTCGTTGAGTTCCCGTCGATTCGCCAGGTCGGTCAAGGGGTCATGGCTTGCGAGATGCCGTATCTCGTTCTGTGCCTGCTTGATCTCGGACAGGTCGTGGACGACTGCCGCGACGTGCAGTTCGACTGAGTCGCCAATCGGGGACAGCGTGACGACGACGTCGATCTGGCGTCCGTCGTTGGACGCACACGCCATCTCCATCGATATTTCCTCGCGCACCGAAAGCGTCATGTCCAGCCGCTTCAGCAAGCGCTCCCGATCGGCGCCAACGGCAAACTCAAGAACAGACCGCCCCAGCAACGTGTCGTAATCCCCACCGAGCAAGGCTGTCGCGGCCTTATTGCAGCTGCGAATTTCCCCGGTCGCATCGACGGCGAGGATCGCATCTCCGGTGGCTTGCATGACGGCCGCGTACTCGGCTTGGATCCGGTAGAGGGTCGCGTTGGAGACGGCCAGAGCAGCGGCCGTACATGCTCCTCGGAACAATGCGGCCTCGACATCGGAAAACGGTGGACCTTCGGCCCGGCCCACACACACGATGCCGACGCGTTGGCCGCGGGCGGTCAACTCCTCGACCATGATCTCCCGATAGTGCGTCACCCGCTGGCCCTGATCGGCCAGACGCTCGACCAGCCAGGTCTCCAATAGTGCTGATCCGCCGCCCGATGACGCGTGCGACAACGAGTCATGCCAACCGTGTCCCGGCGAGGTCAGGCGCAGCACGCAATCAGCGTCGAACAGCTGGCTCAACTCCGTGACAACGGCCATCTCCAGCGAGGCCAGATCGATGCTGGCTTCGGCGAAGATGTTTGTCAGCCGTTCCCGCCGCCGCGACAGTGTCAGCTCTTCCCGTTGTCTGATCTCGGCGGAGCGCGCAGCCTGGAGCTGTTGTTCGTGGAACTTCTCAGCCTCAGAACGCAATCGGGCGAAGGACTGATCCAACTCCAGCAGGGCCTTGACCTTGGCGTACAGCACCTGTCTGGAGACGGGCTTGACGAGGAAGTCGACTGCACCTAGGTCGTAGCCGCGCTGCAGGTTCTGCTCATCCGACGCATAACCGGTGAGAAAAATGATCGGCGTCGATGCCAGTCTCTTGGTATCCCTGACCAATTGCGCGGTTTCGAACCCGCCCATCCCAGGCATGTTGATGTCCAAGACGATCACCGCGACCGTGCGCTGCAGCAATTCCTTGAGCGCGGCTTCGCCGGAACCGGCCGAGATGATCTCGCAGCCCAACGGGGCCAGCACGGTGCACAACAGGTCGCGAAGCTGCTCGTCATCATCGACCACCAGGACCGACTGGGAGCTGTCGGCTGCGATGCCCGCTTGAGCGGAGTGAGTGATGCGGACTTGTCCTAGGGCGCGCTCCATCAGCTCTCAGGGTTTTGCAGTAGTCGTCGCGACCTGTGGACCAACCACATTCGGAGTACCGAGGTGATACTCAGGCCCATCGCACCCCCACCAAATGTCAATGGTCGCGCCACAGTGCCGGATATTGCGACGCCGGATATCGCGACGGTGTGATCATACTTCCGCTCGTCCAGAAGGGGCTGCGCTTTCGCGCCTGAAGCCTTTGCTCCGCATCGCCTGGGTGTAGATGCCCCGCACGTGTCTGCTCGCTCTGGCGACGCTGGCTAGGCGACGACCCAAATCGCTTGGGCGGCAGGACTCCCCAGTTCCACGCTGCTGTCGTGGCCATCGGCCGACTCGACAGACACCGAGATCATGCCGGCGAAATCCCGCCGGGCCAGAACCCGCAACCGTGAATCCAGGCTGATGCCGACGTCGTCGAAGTACCGCAGCATCTCCGGATCCGCATCGGAAATCCTTGCAACGGTGCCGAATTCACCTTCAGCACAAGCCGACAGCTGGCGCGCCGGTGGTGTTGGCACCTGGCCATCGGCGGCCGGGATGGGATCGCCATGGGGATCGCGGGTCGGATGCCCGAGCTTGGCGTCGATGCGATCGAGCATCATGTCGCTAACCGCGTGCTCAAGAATTTCCGCCTCGTCGTGGACCTCATCCCATCCGTAACCGAGTTCGTGGACCAGGAACGTCTCAAGTAGTCGGTGCCGGCGGACCACTGCCAGCGCAGCCTGACGGCCGCTTTCGGTCAGCGTGACCGCGCCGTATTTCTCGTGATCTACCAGTCCCTGGTCGGCAAGTTTGCGGATCGACTCCGACGCCGTACTTGCTGAGACACCGATCCGCTCGGCGAGCATCTTG
Source organism: Mycobacterium sp. (assembly GCA_965279745.1). GTDB lineage: Bacteria > Actinomycetota > Actinomycetes > Mycobacteriales > Mycobacteriaceae > Mycobacterium. The sequence goes on along the minus strand of OZ257262.1, from coordinate 1,685,633 downwards.
GTGCTGACCTTTTCGGGCGACCATTCCTGCGCGTTCCAGATCGCCTTGAGGTAGTCCTGGGCGACGGTCGTCAGGTCACGCACCGTGGAATCGGGGCCGCCGTCAGGATTCACATCAACGAGTTTAGGCATGCATCACCTGATCTGCGGATGTAGCGGGTTCCGGCCGACTCTGCGAGCCGTAGGCTTGGTGTGTGGAGCGGTGGCGGGGACAGGACGAGATCCCCTCAGATTGGGGCCGGTGCGTCCTGACTATTGGGGTGTTCGACGGTATCCACCGCGGACATGCCGAGTTGATTGCCAGCGCCGTCAAGGCGGGCCGGTCACGCGGTGTGCCGGTGGTCTTGATGACCTTCGACCCGCATCCCATGGAAGTCGTGTTTCCCGGCAGTCACCCTGCGCAGCTGACGACGTTGACCCGTCGCGCTGAGCTGGTGGAGGAGCTTGGCGTGGATGTGTTCCTGGTGATTCCGTTCACCAGTGACTTCATGAAGTTGACCCCTGATCGCTACATTCACGAACTTCTGGTCGAGCGGTTGCACGTCGTTGAAGTAGTGGTCGGGGAGAACTTCACCTTCGGTAAGAAGGCCGCCGGTGACGTCGATCTGCTGCGCAAGGCCGGTGAGCGATTCGGGTTTGCCGTCGAGGCGATGTCGCTGGTCTCCGAGCACCACCGGACCGACACCGTGACCTTCTCGTCCACCTATATCCGCTCCTGCGTCGATGCCGGCGACATGGTTGCTGCCGCTGAGGCGCTGGGTCGCCTGCATCGGGTTGAAGGGGTTGTAGTCCGTGGCGACGGCCGCGGTAAAGCACTGGGCTTCCCGACGGCAAATGTGGCTCCGCCGATGTATTCAGCAATCCCCGCCGATGGTGTCTACGCCGCCTGGTTCACCGTTCTCGGCCACGGCGCTGCAACCGGCACCGTGATCCCGGGGGAGCGGTATCAGGCAGCGGTTTCGGTGGGCACCAACCCAACGTTTTCGGGACGAACCCGCACCGTGGAGGCGTTCGTCCTGGAAGCCGACGCGGATCTGTATGGCCAGCATGTGGCAGTTGACTTCGTCGCACGGATTCGAGGGCAGGTGAAGTTCGACTCGGTTCAGGATTTGATCGACGCGATCGCGGCTGACACCGATCGGGCCCGCATAATTCTGGCCGCCCAGCACTGACGGCTGCGCGGCTGACCTCGCGATTGGGATCTGGCGCGATTGGGATCTGGGTCGGTTGCGCTGCTAGAGTCGTCAGCCGATAGACGTGTGCTGCGGTTCGCGGTGGCTCACGTCCGGGGGAACTCCCCAAGTCTGGAAACCCTGACCTTCGCGAACCGATAGATGGAGATGTTTTTCGTGGCGCTTACCACCGAGCAAAAAAAAGAAATTCTGGGCAATTACGGTCTGCATGAGACCGACACCGGTTCGCCGGAAGCCCAGGTCGCGATGTTGACCAAGCGTATCTCCGACCTGACCGAGCACCTCAAGAAGCACAAGCACGACCACCACTCGCGGCGCGGGCTGCTGCTGCTGGTCGGCCGTCGTCGTCGTTTGCTGAAGTATGTTGCTGCGGTCGATGTCGCTCGGTACCGCTCGCTGATCGAGCGGCTGGGTCTGCGGCGCTAAGCTGCCTGCCGACTTTATTCAAGAAGCTCTTTGGACGTCTTATCGTCTTTGGGCTTTGCACGTGCGAGCTAGTGGTTGGTGTTCATCTCGACATGAAAGCTCGGTTCCGGGAATGTAGGTTAAATCCGGCTTTTGCACATTAGTTGCATGGATGTCTTTCCAGCCCAGGCCAACAACTGACAGAACTCCAAATAAAGCCTCTGCACTCATCCAATGCGCGGAGAATGGCTGCATCAAAGCCCTCAAGATCGATTTTGATGTAATGCGGCAGGCCGTAGTTCGTGATTATGGATTTGATATCTTTCGAAGGCAGAAGCATCGAGTCGTATTGATCTGCGTCCTCCACTGGCTTGGGGAATCTGCTCAACACATGATTGGTTCGATGAATGTAAAAGGGTACGTCTGATGTGGTGCTCTCGTTGGTCAGCACACAATTTTCAACGACTAGACGACCATCTGCTATCTCGCGCGAAAATCGAGCCCTAAATAGATCGGCCAGCGTGGGGTTGGCTTCAACTGCGACAACGAAATCAGATTTAATCAGGTACTACGGTATGTCATCGCCATTGTTCGATCCCAGATTACCTTCCGCATATACTCCCCGCATCTCCGGATGGGACTAATTTCGAGTCGATTCAAGTCCCTGATCGTGAGAATACTCGCCGAAATGCCATTCGGGTCCCAATCTATCCTCATAGCGATTGGGGGATTAATGGTGTAATTGTCGGGCAGGTAATTTTTGGACTTACGACAGTTCGCGGCTGGCTTGAGCCTGGCTGGTGGCCCATCTCGACGCCGTGCTGTCGATGTTGGAAGAGGCCGACGGATCCCGCCATACCAGGAGCAGCAAGGCGACGGTGTAGCATCAGGATGCGATGTGGGTTGCTTACTGCCCACATTCAATGGGTGCGGTGCGTGCACATCCGCGTGCTCCGCTCCTGCGCGTCATAGCGAGACTCCTGGTCGGGCGGTCTTCGGTAGTGGCTGCCGGGCCCCACAAAAAATGGGGAGACCCGGCCGCTTCGATCGACGGCCGTAGCCGCATCCAGGCTGACGATTCTCGAATGGCTCAGGTCTTCCTGGGTTCATCTGTGGCGACGCGAAACAGTTGAACAGTGAAATCAGAAAGGCAGTTCGGGCATCTATGTCTGTAGCTGAAATTGACGAAGGCGTATTCGAATCGACCGCCGTCATTGACAACGGGAGCTTCGGCACCCGCACCATCCGTTTCGAGACCGGCCGGCTTGCACAGCAGGCTGCCGGCGCTGTCGTCGCCTACCTTGACGACGACACCATGCTGCTGAGCGCGACGACCGCCAGCAAAACTCCTAAAGACCATTTCGACTTCTTCCCGCTGACGATCGATGTCGAAGAGCGGATGTACGCCGCCGGGCGCATCCCCGGTTCCTTCTTCCGGCGCGAGGGCAGGCCGTCTACCGACGCGATCCTGACCTGCCGGCTGATCGACCGGCCGCTGCGCCCGACGTTCGTTTCCGGGCTCCGCAACGAGATCCAGGTTGTCGTGACAATCCTGAGCCTGGACCCCAAGGATCTGTACGACGTGCTGGCGATCAACGCCGCCTCGGCGTCCACGCAGATCTCGGGTCTGCCGTTCTCCGGCCCGGTCGGCGGCGTCCGCGTCGCCCTGATTGACGGGCAGTGGGTTGCATTCCCCACAGTTGAGCAGCTTGGGGGTGCCGTCTTCGACATGGTTGTCGCGGGCCGCAAGGCAGGCGATGACGTCGCGATCATGATGGTCGAGGCGGAAGCCACCGACAATGTCATCGCTCTTGTTTCGGGTGGCGCGACTGCGCCCACCGAAAGCATTGTGGCCGAGGGCTTGGAGGCTGCCAAGCCGTTCATCGCTGCGCTGTGCAACGCACAGCAAGCGCTGGCCGAGAAGGCCGCCAAGCCGGTCGCCGAGTACCCGTTGTTCCCGGATTACCAGGACGATGTCTACCAAGCGGTGGCAGCGGCGGCGGCTGACGAGCTTGGCAAAGCTCTTCAGATCTCCGGAAAGACCGAGCGCGACGATCGCACCGACGAGATCAAGGTCGACATTGTCGCGCGCTTGGCTGAGACCTTCGCCGGGCGCGAGAAGGAGATCGGTGCCGCCTACCGGTCGTTGACCAAGAAGCTGGTGCGTCAGCGCATCCTGACCGACCACTTCCGCATCGACGGCCGCGGAATCACCGATATCCGGGCGCTATCGGCCGAGGTGGCCATAATCCCGCGGGCACACGGCAGCGCGCTGTTCGAGCGTGGCGAAACCCAGATCATGGGCGTCACCACGCTGGATATGGTCAAGATGGCCCAGCAGATCGACTCGCTGGGGCCGGAGAAGTCCAAGCGCTACATGCACCACTACAACTTTCCGCCGTATTCGACCGGTGAAACCGGTCGGGTCGGATCGCCCAAGCGGCGTGAAATCGGCCACGGCGCGCTCGCTGAGCGCGCGCTGATGCCGGTGTTGCCAAGCGTCGAGGAATTCCCGTACGCCATCCGTCAGGTCTCGGAGGCTCTGAGCTCCAACGGGTCGACGTCCATGGGCTCGGTCTGCGCGTCCACGCTGTCGCTGCTGAATGCCGGTGTGCCGTTGAAGGCACCGGTCGCCGGCATCGCGATGGGTCTGGTTTCCGATGAGGTCAACGGCGAGACTCGTTATGTCGCGCTCACCGACATCCTCGGTGCGGAGGACGCGTTCGGCGACATGGACTTCAAGGTCGCCGGAACGAAGGATTTCGTCACGGCACTGCAGTTGGACACCAAGCTCGATGGTATTCCGTCGCAGGTGCTGGCCGGTGCATTGGCGCAGGCCAAGGACGCGCGCACGACCATCCTTGCAGTGATGGCCGAAGCGATCGACGCCCCCGACGAGATGAGCCCGTTCGCGCCGCGCGTCACCGCCATCAAGGTGCCAGTCGACAAGATCGGTGAGGTCATCGGGCCCAAGGGCAAGATGATCAACTCGATCACCGAGCAGACTGGCGCGTCGATCTCGATTGAGGACGACGGCACAGTGTTCGTGGGCGCCACCGACGGTCCGTCGGCGCAAGCCGCGATCGACATGATCAACGCGATCGCCAATCCGCAGCTACCGAAGGCCGGCGAGCGGTTCCTCGGAACCGTCGTCAAGACCACCGACTTCGGTGCGTTCGTCTCGCTGCTCCCCGGGCGCGACGGCTTGGTGCACATCTCCAAGCTCGGGCGAGGCAAGCGGATTAACAAGGTCGAAGACGTCGTCAAGATCGGCGACAAGCTTCGCGTCGAGATCGCGGACATCGACAACCGCGGCAAAATCTCGCTGATCCTGGTTGCCGAGGATGAAGCCGCGGGCGCACCCGCAGATTCGGATCTCGTGCCGGTTGATGCCGCGACCGCCAGCAGCTAGCCGGCAGCCGCTGCTGCGCCGTGGCCGGAGCTCCGATGAGGAGTCGCCGGCCACGGCGAAGCGAACCGTCCTCCGTGGCGGGCTTCGCGTAGTCACCGAATACGTGCCGTCGGTGCGTTCGGCATCGGTCGGTGTGTGGGTAAACGTGGGCTCCCGCGACGAAGGTCCGAGTGTCGCCGGGGCAGCCCACTTCCTGGAACACCTGCTGTTCAAGGCAACCCCAACCCGTTCCGCGGTGGACATCGCGCAGTCCGTGGACGCTGTCGGCGGTGAGCTGAATGCCTTCACCGCCAAGGAGCACACCTGCTACTACGCACACGTGCTCGATGACGACCTGGAACTGGCCGTCGACCTCGTTGCCGATGTAGTACTCAACGGCAGCTGTGCGGCCGTCGATGTCGAACTCGAGCGCGACGTGGTGCTGGAAGAAATCGCCATGCGTGATGACGATCCAGAGGATGCTCTCGGAGATGTGTTCTTGTCGGCCATGTTCGGTGATCACCCGATCGGTCGGCCGGTCATCGGAAGCGCCGACTCGGTGTTGGCGATGGAACGATCGCAACTGCATTCCTTCCATATTCGGCGCTACACACCAGAGCGGATGATCGTTGCGGTGGCCGGAAATGTCGATCACGACGTAGTTGTCGGGTTGGTGCGCAAATACTTTGGCGACCGGTTAGTTGCCGGGCAAACGCCTCGGCCGCCACGCAAGGGCACCGGCAGGTTGGCCGGCCGACCCCAGATGGTGCTGATCAATCGTGATGCCGAGCAGTCGCACCTGTCCCTCGGAGTTCGAATCCCGGGTAGACATTGGCAGCATCGCTGGGCGTTGTCGGTGCTCAACACTGTGCTGGGCGGAGGGCTCAGTTCGAGGCTCTTCCAACAGATTCGGGAAACTCGGGGCCTGGCATATTCGGTGTATTCGACGGTCGACCTGTTTTCGGACTGCGGGGCGCTGTCGGTGTACGCGGCATGTCTCCCTGAGCGATTCGCCGAGGTGACACGTTTGACGACCGAGATACTGGATACGGTTGCCCGGGACGGAATCACCGAAGAGGAATGCCGGATCGCCAAGGGTTCCATGCGTGGGGGATTGGTGCTGGGCTTGGAGGATTCCGCCTCCCGGATGAACCGAATCGGCCGCAACGAATTGAATTACGGTGAATACCGCAGCATCTCGAGCACCCTGCAGCGAATCGATGAGATCACCGTCGAAGACGTGAATGCGGTTGCGCGCCAGGTGCTGTCGAGGCAGTTCGGAGGTGCTGTGCTTGGACCAATCCGATCGAAACGGTCACTGCCGCCTGAACTTCGTTCGATCATCGGCTAGTCGTGTTCGATCTGTGCGAACTGGCCCTTCCGATCGTCGGTGCACCGATGGCGGGCGGACCGAGCACCCCGAAGCTGGCCGCCGCGGTGTCAAATGCGGGCGGTCTGGGATTCTTGGCTGCGGGTTACCTGTCAGCGCAACGATTCGCTGATGATATCGCGGCAACGCGGTCGGTGACCACCGGTCCGATCGGCGTGAATCTATTTGTGCCCCAACCATCGGTGGCCACCGCGTCAGCACTTGAGAACTATCGTGAGCAACTGCTGGCGCTGGCCCGAAGTTACGGAGTGGATCCCGGAGTCCCCAGACCGGACGACGATGGTTGGCGCGACAAGCTAGACGTGGTGGCTTCCGCGGCGCCAGAGGTCGTTTCGTTCACCTTCGGTTGCCCAGCGCCGGAAGTCCTTGCGCTACTGCGCGACCGAGATGTGCTGACGGCTGTAACGGTGACGAGCCCCAGCGAGGCCGCATTGGCCGTCGCTGCGGGTGCGGGCGCGCTCGTTGTCCAGGGGCCGGGAGCCGGTGGCCATCGGGGTACTTTTTCGCCCAGCGAGCGCCCCGGCGAATCAACACTGGAGGAGTTGCTTACCGAGATCGTGGGCGCGCATGACACGCCGGTTATCGCGACCGGTGGACTCGGTGATGCGGCCGCAGTGCGGGACGTGCTGCGACGTGGTGCTACGGCAGCGCAGATCGGCACCGCCCTGCTGCTATGCGACGAAGCTGGGACGAATCCGGCTCATCGGCGGGCGTTGTCGGACGAACGGTTCACCGACACCGTCGTCACCCGCGCGTTCTCCGGTCGGTACGCCCGTGGGCTGGCCAACGAATTCATCGCCCGATTCGATTCAGTGGCGCCACTGGGGTACCCAGAAGTCAACCAGCTGACTGGCCCGATCCGTGCTGCGGCCGTGGCCGCGGGCGATCCGCACGGCACCAACCTCTGGGCCGGAACGCAGTGGCGAAGTATCTCCGTCGGCGCAGCGGCCGATATCGTCGCGGCATTGGCCGGAACCGATTGAGGCCGTATTTCGTGTCTTCAGTATGGGAGGACGACTATGGATGGCCCTTCACGTCGTGAGCTTCTTCTTGGCGGAGCGTCCCTACTCTTCTTGACGGCGTGCGGTCAGCCGGGCAATACCTCAAACGCCGGCGGCACTCTGAAGGATCCTGCTGAGCCGCTACCGCCGGTCGGTGATCGCATCGCCCTGCTGGAACAGCGATACCACGCGACGGTCGGGTTTTACGGCGCTGACCTTCAGGCGAACCGGACGCTGTCGTACCGCCAGAACGACAGGTTCGCGATGTGCTCGACGTTCAAGGCGTACTTGGCTGCTCGGGTACTGCAGAAAGCGCAGCACGGCGAGTTGGCGCTGACCGACACCCTGTTCATCGATCCCGCTGCGGTGGTGGGCTATTCGCCTATCGCAGGCCCAAAGGCCGGTAGTCGCATGGCGGTTGCCGAGTTGTGCCGGGCGGTGCTGCAACGTAGCGACAACACCGCAGCCAATGCGCTGTTGCGGACCGTTGGGGGCCCGCCTGCGATTACCGCATTCGCCCGGTCAATCGGAGACGATCAGACTCGCCTCGATCGTTGGGAAACGGAACTGAATTCCGCTATCCCCGGTGATCCGCGTGACACCAGCACTCCGCAGGCGCTCGGTGGCGGCTTTCGGGCGCTACTGACAGGAGACGTCCTCGACGAAAAGCACCGATCGCAGCTCGATGAATGGATGCGAGGCAACGTGACGTCAACCCGCAGCATGCGGGCCGGGTTGCCGGATGGCTGGACCACGGCGGACAAGACTGGAACCGGTGACTACGGCAGCACGAACGACATCGGGATCGCCAGCGGACCGGCCGGACAGCACATTCTGCTGTCCATCATGACCCGCACGCAGTCAGACAACCCCAAGGCTGAGCCGCTGCAGCCGCTCATTGCCGACGTGACAACCCTGGTTCTGCCGTGGCTGCTCGGGCGGCCCTGATCAGGACAGCAGACCTGCCGGGTCGGTGAAGGGCAGGTCGAGGTCGCGGGCGACTTCGCTCGACAGCAGGTGGCCGTGGTGGGTCGAGAGACCCTTGGCCAGCGCTGGAACTGCCAGGCAGGCGTCCTGCCAGCCCTTGTCGGCCAGTTTGAGGACGTAGGGCATCGTGGCGTTCGTCAGTGCGAACGTCGACGTGCGCGGTACGGCGCCCGGCATGTTCGCCACGCAGTAAAACAGCGCATCGTGCACGGCGAATGTCGGGTTGTCGTGCGTGGTGGGCTTGGAGTCTTCGAAGCATCCACCCTGGTCAATCGCGATGTCGACCAGGACGGCGCCCGGCTTCATCTGCGACACGGTCGCGTTGGTGACCAACTTGGGGGCCTTGGCTCCCGGGACGAGCACGGCACCGATTACGAGGTCGGCTTGCTTGACTGCGGACTCGAGTTCGAGCTGCGAGGAGTAGCGGGTCTCGATGCTGCCGCCGTACTCGGCGTCGATCTTGCGCAGCGTGTTGATGTTGAGGTCGAACACGGTGACGCGTGCGCCCATACCCTTGGCGATGGCCGCGGCGTTATCGCCTGCGATCCCGCCGCCGATCACCACAACGTCGGCTGGTGCGACGCCAGGCACGCCGCCCATCAGCACGCCGCGTCCGCCATGTGTGCGCATCAGGTGGTATGCACCCACTTGCGCCGCCAGTCGGCCGGCGACCTCGCTCATCGGAGCCAGCAACGGCAATGCGCCGTCGGCGGTCTGAACCGTTTCATAGGCGATCGAAGTGGTACCCGATGCCAAGAGCGCATCGGTGCACGGTCGCGATGCTGCGAGATGCAGATAGGTGAAAAGCGTTTGGTCTTTCCGCATCCGGCTGTACTCGGGCTCGATGGGCTCCTTGACCTTCAGCAGCAGATCGGCCTCGGCCCAGATCTGGTCCGCACTGTTGATGATCTGTGCGCCGGCGGACTCGAAGTCGGCATCGGAGATTGCGGAACCCACACCGGCCCCGGCCTGAATGATGACGTCGTGGCCACGACGGACAAGTTCGGAGACGCCGGCCGGCGTAATGGCGACGCGGTATTCGTTGTTCTTGATCTCGGCGGGGATACCGACGCGCATGAGGGCTCCTGTGTCGTGGATTGGCTACACCAATTGTGAAGAACATTCGAGCTGTAGGCAATTAGGATGACGAATATTCGATAGAGTCGAGTGATGATCGAAGGATCGTCGAACTATGCCGTTAGGGCCGGTGGTGCATCGAAGGATGTTCGGACCGTAGACCTCGACGATATCGACCGGCGCATCCTGGCCGCCGTCCACGCGGACGCCAGGATCTCCAACAGTGCACTCGCCGACGCCGTCGGCATCGCACCTTCGACGTGTCATGGCCGTCTGCGCCGACTTCAGGATGTGGGTGCGATTCGCGGCTTCTACACCGATATCGATCCGGTGGCGATCGGGTTGCCGCTTCAGGCGATGATCTCGGTGCGCCTGCAGTCGAACGCCCGCGGGAAGATTCGGAGCTTCATTCAACAGATCCGGTGCAGACCACACGTCATGGACGTGTACTTCCTGGCAGGGGGCGATGATTTCATAATCCATGTTGCGGCCCGCGATACCGACGACTTGCGGTCCTTCGTGGTCGAGAACCTCAATGCCGACGCTGATGTTGCGGGCACTCAGACGTCCCTGATTTTTGAGCACCTCCGTGGCACCCCCCTCGCGAGCAGACGCCAAAGGCATTGACGCGCCCGGGTTTTAGGGACGTGAGTGCCTGCTCGCGATAATGGCGCGCCTGTGCTGCTGCGGTGTCGAAGCCCTCGGCGCGGAGCGCTTGGCCGCCCCGGTCCGGCGTGCCGGCCGATCTGGTGCTGCCATGACACTTGCTGCGACGGCAGTCGGCGCGGCAGGGGCGGCCGGGGGAGTGGGATCCGGGATATCCACCGGGCGGTGATATGCCGATTCGACCGTCGGCCGCAGCAAGTTGTCCAACATCGGCGCCAGTGGACCAGCCCAGGCAACGAGCGGCAGCACATCGGTAGGTACCCAGACATATGTGACGTTGCCCGGTGCACCGCCGGGAAGGTCGGGCGTGAGACGGACGTTGCTCGGGGCGTTGAGATCGACGTTCCAGTAGTCGGTGTGGGTGGTAAACATCCCGACGACGGCATTGGCTACAGCGAGGAAGTTGGACGTGTCATCGGGCCAGTCGGCCCAGCCGTCGTACTGCCGAATGACTTCCGTGCCTTGGTAGGCGGTGTCGTCAGGTAACCAGGGGCCGGCGCCGTCATCGGGTTGAGCCCGTCTTCCGCCGTACCTGTTCTCCGGATTGCCGATCGACACCCACGACAACCTGGCCGGATCGGGAGCGTTCGCCGGGTCTGCGGCGAACTTCCGCAGGTCGGTATAGATGACCTGCCCGCCCTGGCTATGCCCGAACAGAACGATCGGTTCGGCACCGGGCAGGTCGGAAATGGCTTGTACGACTTTTTCGGCCCCCTGGTCGTTGTAGGTGTCTCCGGGGAAGGCGAAATAGTCGACTGGCCGGCATTGGTTTGGCGCGTCACACAAGCCCCCCTGCAATTGCAGGGGGGTGAAGTGGAAAATGTGCTGCAGGCCAACAAATCCGCCCTCAAGGGTCAGGACGGTGGCGGCGTTACTCACCGGTACCGCCGCAAGGACACCAGCCGACGTCAATACCCCCAAGACTCCCAGGACGACTTTCTTCACTAGCCCCCACCTCCCCAGATACAGATGCCGATTGTAGGTCGGCAGCGGCCGTCAACAGGCCGTCACGAGGTTGGCGTTCGATTAGGGTTTCGGCCGCCGACTACGCTGCACCCATGCGAGTTGGGGTGCTGGGCGCCAAGGGTAAAGTCGGCGCGACGATGTGTGCCGCGGTGCGAGAGGCGGAAGACCTCACGCTGAGCGCGGAGGTCGATGAGGGCGATTCGCTGACGCTACTGACCGACAGCCACACTGAGGTGGTCATCGACTTCACCCATCCCGATGTGGTGATGGACAACCTGAAGTTCTTGATTGACAACGGTATCCATGCAGTCGTCGGTACCACCGGCTTCACGGATCAGCGTATTGAACAAGTGCAGGCGTGGCTGGCGGCGAAACCGGACAGCGCCGTGCTGATCGCACCGAATTTTGCGATCGGCGCCGTGCTCTCCATGTACTTCGCACAGAAGGCGGCTCCTTACTTCGAGTCGATCGAAGTCATCGAACTGCACCACCCGCAAAAGGCCGATGCTCCCTCAGGAACCGCCACCCGCACGGCGAAGCTCATCGCAGAGGCGCGAAAGGGTATGCCGCCCAACCCGGATGCCACCAGTACCGGGCTACCCGGCGCGCGTGGCGCGGACGTCGATGGCATCCCGGTCCATTCGGTGCGGCTGAGGGGACTCGTGGCTCACCAGGAAGTGATCTTCGGCACTGAGGGCGAGACACTGACCATCCGGCATGACAGCCTCGACCGCACTTCGTTCGTACCGGGCGTCCTGCTCGCGGTCCGCCAGGTGGCTGATCGCCCCGGCCTGACCGTCGGAATCGAACCTCTGCTCGAGCTGTGAACCCGGCCCCATGAATCAGGCATTGCGTATCCAACTGCTGATCGGGTTCATGTGCCTGGCGTTGGTGGGCTATCTAGCGCTGCTGAGCCGAACCGCGATCGCGCTCATCGCAACGGGTAAGCCTGCTGCCATTGCACTGGGCGCCGGGGTGCTGATCTTTCCCGTCGTTGGCGGTTGGGCGATGGTGGCGACGCTGCGCGCGGGTTTCGCCCATCAGCGGCTGGCCCGTCTGGCTGTCGAGGACGGAATGGAACTCGACGTGAGCATGCTGCCGCGGATGCCGTCAGGACGAATCCAGCGTGATTCCGCCGATGCACTATTTGAAAAAGTGCGTGCTGAGGCCGAAGCCGACCCGGATAATTGGCGCCACTGGTATCGCCTGGCTCGGGCCTACGACTACGCAGGTGATCGCCGGCGTGCCCGGGAGGCGATGCGCAAAGCCGTTGCCCTGCAGTCGGCAGAGGTAAAGGCCCATGAGTAGGACGCTGCTGGTGGTGCACCACACCCCGTCTCCGGTAACCCGCGACCTGCTGGAGGCCGTTGTCGCCGGAGCCAACGACCCGGAGGTCGCCGGCGTTGAGGTGGTGGTGCGACCGGCACTGGCGGCAAGCGTGTCGGACATGCTCGATGCCGACGGATACCTGTTCGGCACGACAGCCAACTTCGGCTATATGTCAGGCGCTCTCAAGCACTTCTTCGACATCACCTATTACCCGAGCCTGGACCACGTTGCGCGGCGGCCCTACGGGCTGTGGGTGCACGGTAACAATGACACCGCAGGCGCTACATCGGCCGTCGAAAAGATCGCCACCGGGTTAGCGCTGACAAAGTCGGCAGACTCCCTTGAGGTGGCTGGCGCGGTTGACGTGGCCTTGCGGGACAAGGCATATGAGCTTGGGGGCACGTTGGCCGCCGTGTTGATGGGAGGGTGTCATGCCGGGAATTGCTGATATCGCTTTGGGGGCAGCGCCGATCGCTGGCGGTGCACTACTCGGTGCCGCCGCGGGGACTTTCAAGGGCCCTGACTTTCGGGGCATGATCAAGGCGGATCTAGAACTGCTGGAACAGATTCCGCCTGAGAAGGTCGAACTGCGCGCGGCGCTGGAGAACAGTATCTACGAGCGGATCGGCGATCTGATCGCCACCACTGACAAGAGCCGTCAGCTGCGCGACGTCGCATCCTCGTATCGCGGAAACTGGCGTGACATAGTCGTTTTCATCTGCGCGGTGATGTTCACCATTGTGTGGTGGAATGTGCCCCACAGCCGCTCGAATTGGTTGGTCACGTTCGTGTTCTTGGTCCTGCTGTCGGGCGTCGTCGCGGTCTACGCATCGCGTGGAATCATTCGGGCTCTGTCGACCCTTCGGAAGCCGAAATCGACCTCAGGCTGACCCGCCCGGCAGGTGTGTGCCGAAGAAATCCTGCATTGCGGCCCAGTGACGCGCGGCAGAGGCTTCGTCGTATGGCGCATTGTCTGGTACCGCAAACCCGTGGGGGGCGGCGTACCACTCGATCGTGAAATCCACTTCGGCTTCAGTGAGAGCAGAAGCGAGCAGTTCTGCCTGGTCAGGAGTGAACGACGGATCGTTCTCCGCAGCGCCGACGTACACCGATCCACGAATCTTGCCGGCCAGCAGATGCGGACTGCCCGGGTCGTCGGACGCAAGTCCGCCACCGTGGAATGACATCGCCGCGCCAACGCACTCGGGAACCCGGCCGGCGACGACCAGCGAAGTGCGTCCGCCCATGCAGTAGCCGGTGGTTCCGAAAGACTCACCCTCGACCTCCGGGCGGGCCGCCAGATAGCCGAAGAACGCCCGAGCGTCGCTTTCCATGGCCTCAGGGGTGACGCTGCTGATCATGCTGAACAGCCGCTGCCGTTCGGCCTTGTCAGTGAATACGGTCTCCATGTCGAAGGGCGCCCAGTTCTTGCTGCGGTAGTACACATCTGGAAGCAACACCACGTATCCCATGGCGCTCAACTGTTGTGCCATGTCGCGGAAAGTGGTGCGGACGCCTCCGGCGTCGGGATACAGGATTACCGCAGGCCACCGGCCATTTCCCTCCGGGCGGGTCAGCGTGATCGGGCAGCTACCGTCGGTGGTGGTGATGGTGTCGGAGATGGTCGGCATGGGTTCCGTTCTACCCTGCGGTGCCGGACGTAAGCTGATTGACGTGTCGATCGCAGCGCCCATTCCCACTCCCTATGAGGATCTGCTGCGGCTGGTGTTGGCGCACGGGACCCCGAAGGCTGACCGCACCGGCACTGGCACGCGCAGTGTGTTCGGACATCAGTTGCGCTACGACCTGTCCGCCGGCTTTCCGTTGATGACCACCAAAAAAGTCCATATGAAGTCAGTCATCTACGAACTGCTGTGGTTTCTGCGCGGCGACTCCAACGTGGAGTGGCTACGGCGTCACGGTGTCACTATCTGGGACGAATGGGCTTCCCCGACAGGCGATCTTGGCCCGGTCTATGGGGTCCAGTGGCGGTCTTGGCCGACGCCCTCGGGAGCGCAGGTCGACCAGATCACTGCTGCGCTCGACCTGCTTCGCACCGATCCCGACTCAAGGCGGATCATCGTTTCAGCGTGGAACGTCGGCGAGATTCCCCAAATGGCACTGGCGCCATGCCATGCGCTGTTCCAGTTCTATGTTGCCGACGGGCGCCTCAGCTGCCAGCTGTACCAGCGTAGCGCCGACCTCTTCCTCGGTGTCCCGTTCAACATTGCCAGCTATGCACTGCTCACGCACATGATGGCTGCCCAGGCCGGCCTTGATGTCGGAGAGTTCGTCTGGACCGGCGGAGACTGCCATATCTACGACAACCACGTCGAGCAGGTCACCGAACAGCTCAGTCGTGATCCTCGTCCATACCCGGAACTTGTTCTAGCGCAGCGCGATTCAATCTTTGATTACACCTATGAGGATGTCGAGATCCGTAACTATGATCCGCATCCGGCGATCAAAGCCCCGGTTGCGGTATGAGGCCTGCTTGCAGGGCCGAATCGAGGGCTATGAGGCCTGCTTGCAGGGCCGCATCATCAGCATGAGTGTTGGGCTGATTTGGGCCCAGTCGACCTCGGGGATCATCGGCCGCGACGGCGGTATTCCGTGGCGTCTGCCGGAGGACTTGGCCCGCTTCAAGGACTTGACCATGGGGCACACCGTGGTCATGGGCCGACGCACCTGGGAGTCGCTTCCGGCCAGCGTGCGACCGCTGCCGGGGCGCAGGAACGTCGTCGTCACCCGCCAGTCCGCATACGTCGCTGACGGGGGAACCGTCGTTAATGGCCTCGACGCCGCACTGTCCGATGGCGACGCCTGGGTGATTGGCGGGGCGGAGATCTATCACCTGGCGATACCTGCGGCCACTCGCTGTGAGGTCACCGAAGTCGACGTCGACCTGGGCCGGGAAACGGGCGATGCACTGGCGCCGGTGCTTGACGATTTATGGGTGCGTTACTCGGAGGCCTGGCACACCAGCACGTCCGGGCTGCGCTACCGATTCCACCGCTATGTGCGGGCATGACCCGGCTTACCGTCGAGCAGGCCCGCCGGGTCGCCGTCGCCGCGCAGGGATTCGCCGAACCGCAGCCCGTCGGCGCGGTCACCCGTGCACATCTGCGGAAGCTGATCGGCCGTATCCAGGTTTTGCAACTCGACTCGGTGTCGGTGGCGGTGCGCGCTCACTACGCCCCGGTGTTCAGCAGGCTCGGGCCTTACGACCGGGACCTGCTCGACCGGGCGGCCTGGAGCCACAGCGCCCGCGCCCCACGTTTGCTGGTGGAGTACTGGGCTCACGAGGCGGCACTCATGGCCGTCGAGGATTGGCCGCTAATGCGTTGGCGGATGCGGGAATACACCCACGGGCGGTGGGGGACAGAGATCGTGAAGAAGAACGCCAAACTGGCCGACGATATCGTCGCTGCGGTAGCCGAACATGGGCCGATGACCGCCGGACAGATCGAGGCCGTTCTGGAGTCTGAGCCGCGCGGCCGGAAGGGTCCAGCCAAGAAAGAGATGTGGGATCGCAGCGACACCAAATGGGTGGCCGAGGCACTGTTCGCGTCGGGGGTGCTGACGACGGCGCATCGCGCCAGTTTTGCCAGGCATTACGACCTGAGCGAACGGGTGCTGCCGGCCGAGGTGACCGCGCGCGAGATCGACGACGCTGAAGCCGTTCGGGAGCTCGCGTTGCGGGCGGCCACGTCGCTCGGCGTCGGCACGGAGGCCGATATCCGGGATTACTTCCGGCTGGGGGCTGCGCAGGTCAAGCCCGCGCTGGCGGCATTGGTGGCTGACGGTGAGCTGGAGAAAATCGAGATCGATGGTGTCCCGGGCTACCTGCGGGCTGGACAGAAAGTGCCTCGCGTTGACCGTGGTACGGCGCTGCTGTGCCCGTTCGACCCGCTGGTCTTCTTCCGGCCGCGCGTGCAACGGCTCTTCAATTTCCACTACCGGATCGAGATCTACACGCCGGCCGCCAAACGCCAGTTCGGTTACTACGTGTGGCCGTTCCTGCTCGACGGCGAGCTGGTCTGTCGCGTCGACCTCAAAGCCGATCGTGCCGCCGGCACCCTGAACGTCGTCGGGGCTTTCAGCGAGGACGGTCGCGACCGGGTTCAGCTGGCGCAGCGATTGGCCGGTGAATTGGTGAGCATGGCGAGCTGGCTGGGCGTCGGCGGCGTCACTGTCGGGCAGCGCGGAGATCTCGTTGCTCACCTCCGGCGCGCGCTATGACCTCACGCGAGATCGACCGGGCGCTAGGGTTCTTTCGTGGCTGAAACCGCGCCGCTGCGCGTGCAGATCATCGCGAAGACTGAGTTCTTGGCCCCTCCCGATGTGCCGTGGAGTACCGACGCCGATGGCGGCCAGGCTCTACTCGAATTCGCCGGCCGGGCCTGCTACCAGAGCTGGTCCAAGCCCAACCCGCGCACCGCGACCAACGCCACCTACCTGAAGCACATGATCGACGTTGGGCACCTGTCCGTTCTCGAGCACGCTTCGGTATCGATGTACATCACCGGAATCTCCCGATCTTGTACCCACGAGCTGATCCGCCACCGGCATTTCTCGTACTCGCAGCTCTCGCAGCGCTATGTGCCCGAGAACGATGCCCAGGTGGTGATTCCGCCAGGTCTTGAGGATGACCCCGAGCTGCAGAAGATCCTGCTCGCGGCGGCAGACGCCAGCCGAACGGCCTACCTCGAGTTGCTCACGCGACTTGAGGCCAAGTTCATCGACCAGCCCAACCCGGTGCTGCGCCGCAAGCAGGCGCGCCAGGCGGCGCGGGCCGTACTTCCCAATGACACCGAAACTCGCATCGTGGTGACCGGCAATTATCGCGCCTGGCGGCATTTCATCGCGATGCGCGCCTCTGAGAATGCTGACGTCGAGATTCGCCGCCTGGCGATTGCGTGCCTTCGACAGCTCGCTGAACTGGCTCCCGCCGTGTTCTCCGATTTCGAGATCACGACGTTCGCGGATGGCACAGAGGTGGCGACGAGCCCGCTCGCTACGGAGGCGTAAGCCCGGGCGGGTAACCTTGTTGTCCGTGAGCACGAGCGGATTCGATGCCAGCGCCCGGTTGGGCACGTTGCTCACCGCGATGGTGACGCCGTTCAGGAGCGATGGAACGTTCGACGCGTCTGCAGCGGCCCGGGTGGCCACCCACCTTGTTGATTCCGGCTGCGACGGCTTGGTCTTGTCCGGCACGACAGGAGAGTCGCCCACCACCACCGACGCTGAGAAGCTGCTATTGGTGCGGACGGTTCTTGAGGCCGTCGGCGATCGGGCCCGAATCATTGCCGGCGTCGGCAGCTACGACACCGCGCACAGCGTGCACCTCGCCAAGGCCTGTGCGGCTGAGGGAGCGCACGGTCTGCTGGTCGTCACGCCCTACTACTCACGACCACCGCAGGCCGGTCTGGCTGCCCATTTCACGGCTGTAGCTGACGCCACCGATCTGCCGGTGGTGCTCTATGACATCCCGCCCCGCTCGGTTGTGCCGATCGAGTGGGACACCATGCGGACACTTGCGAGCCATCCCAATATCGTCGCGGTCAAGGATGCGAAGGGCGATCTGCATGGCGCCGCTCAGATCATGGCTGAGACCGGCCTGGTCTACTACTCGGGTGACGACGCACTCAACTTGCCCTGGCTGGCGATGGGTGCGGTCGGATTCATCAGCGTGTGGAGCCATCTGGCGGCGGGACAACTGCGAGACATGTTGACTGCTTTCGCATCTGGGGACATTTCTACCGCTCGCAAGATCGGCATCACATTGGGTTCACTGAATGGCGCGCAGACCAGGTTGGGTGGTGTGACGCTGTCGAAGGAGGGTCTTCGTTTGCAAGGCATCGAAGTGGGCGATCCGCGACTGCCCCAGATACCCGCCACCGCAGAACAACTCGACGAGTTGGCCGCCGACATGCGCGCCGCTAACCTACTGCGATGAGCGACGAGTGATCGAAGATCTCAAGCCCCCACGTCCGCTTGCGCCGGAAGGTCTGCGGGTTACTGCTCTGGGCGGCATCGGCGAAATAGGCCGCAACATGACTGTTTTCGAACACCTCGGCCGACTGTTGATCGTCGACTGCGGTGTGCTGTTTCCCAGTCACGACGAGCCCGGCGTCGACCTGATCTTGCCCGATCTGCGTCATATCGAGAACCGCCTCGAAGACATCGAAGCCCTGGTACTCACCCATGCTCACGAAGACCACATCGGGGCAATCCCGTTCTTGCTCAAGCTCCGTGGCGACATTCCGATCGTCGGCTCCAAGTTCACCCTCGCCTTGGTGGCGGCGAAGTGCCGTGAACACCGCATCAAACCGGCATTCGTTGAAGTGGCCGAGGGCCAGCGCAGCACCCATGGGGTTTTCGAGTGCCAGTACTTCGCTGTCAATCACTCCATCCCAGATGCGTTGGCGATCGCCATCCGCACCGGAGCGGGAACTGTCCTGCACACCGGCGATATCAAACTCGATCAGCTGCCGTTGGACGGCCGTCCGACCGACCTTCCAGGGATGTCCAGGCTGGGTGACGAGGGTGTCGATCTGTTTCTCTGCGATTCCACCAACTCCGAGATCCCCGGTGTAGGACCGTCGGAGAGCGAGGTCGGGCCCACTCTGCACCGGCTCATCCGTGGGGCCGACGGTCGGCGGGTCATCGTCGCCTGCTTCGCATCGAACGTGGACCGGATCCAGCAAATCATCGACGCAGCAGTGGCACTGGGCAGGAAGGTGTCATTCGTTGGTCGGTCCATGGTGCGAAACATGGGTATTGCCAAGGATTTGGGATTCCTGCGTGTCGATGACCGCAATGTGGTCGACATCGCAGTCGCCGAAGAGATGCCGCCGGATGGGGTTGTGCTCATCACGACGGGCACTCAAGGCGAGCCGTTGTCGGCGTTGTCGCGGATGTCGCGTGGGGAACACCGCTCCATAACGATCACGTCCGACGACCTGATCATTCTGTCGTCGTCGCTGATACCGGGCAATGAAGAGGCCGTCTATGGCGTCATCGACGCATTGGCGAAGATCGGCGCGCGGGTCGTTACGAATCAGCAGGCGCGAGTGCATGTTTCGGGCCATGCCTATGCCGGGGAGTTGCTGTTTCTGTACAACGGGGTGCGTCCCCGCAACGTCATGCCGGTGCACGGAACGTGGCGACACCTTCGCGCGAACGCAAAACTCGCGGTGCGCGCCGGCGTGCCGGAGGAGTCGATTGTGTTGGCCGAGAACGGTGTCAGCGTCGACCTGGTGGGGGGACGCGCGACGATCGCCGGCGCGGTTCCGGTGGGCAAGATGTTCGTTGACGGACTGGTTACCGGAGATGTCGGTGATGCGGCTTTGGGCGAGCGGTTGATCCTCAGCTCGGGCTTTGTGGCGGTGATCGTCGTCGTGCACCGCGGGACCGGCCGGTCAGCAGCCCCGCCGCACCTGTACTCCCGTGGTTTCTCGGAGGACCCCAAAGCGCTGGAACCGGCCATGCGCAAGGTGGAAGCCGAATTGGAAGTGCTGGCGGCCGACAATGTCACTGATCCGGTGCGGATCGCTCAGGCGGTGCGGCGCACGGTTGGGAAGTGGGTCGGTGAGGCGTATCGCCGTCAGCCGATGATCGTGCCGACCGTGCTTGAGATCTGAGTTATTTCCTCAACGCTTATTCGTGAAGCCGGCATCGACCGGAAGAACGACCCCGGTTACGTACCGGGCAGTGTCGGAGACGAGCCAGAAGACCGCGTCGGCGATGTCCTCGGGCTGCAATTCCTGCACGGGCAGTGCATTGCTCATGTCCGGACCCCCTTGCGCCTGCTGAGCCATCCCCTCCAGCCAGGACCGGGTGAACTCGTTGTCGATCATGGGTGTGTTCACCGCGGACGGGTGCACCGAGTTCACCCGAATGTTGTAGGGGGCAAGGAAATTGGCATACACCCGCATCAGGCCGACCATCCCGTGTTTGGCGGCTGCATAGCCCAGCGAACCGGGCATCGGTGACGCCAGGCCAAGCAGCCCCGCTACCGAACTGATCAGGACGATTGCGCCGCCCTGCCCCTGTTTGATCATCGGCTTCATCGCGACATCGACGGTGTGGTGCACCCCGGTCAGGTTGACGTCGATGACGTCCTGCCAGGCGTCTCGGCCGGCCATCGGGGCGATTCCGGCGTTGGCGATGACGATGTCGAGGCGGCCGAATTCGGCGATGCCTTCGTTCAGTGCGGTTTTGAGGGCCGCGCGGTCACGGACGTCGGCTTCGCGCGCGAGGATGCGGGCACCGGTGTCCTCGACAAGCTTGACAGTGGCGGCCATGTCCTCGGGGGTTGCCATCGGGTAGGGGACGCTGGCGATCTGACCACAGAGGTCAACTGCGATGACGTCCGCGCCTTCCGATGCGAGCTTCAGCGCGTGGGCGCGCCCCTGTCCACGGGCTGCGCCCGTGATGAATGCGACCTTGCCGTCTAGTGATCCCATGGCCTCAGGCGCGGAGCTGACCCTTGTCCGGGTCCCCGGCCGGGACAGACCGGAGCATCTTGATGTCGGGTGCGCCGTCGAGGTGCTCGCCGATCGCGCCGAACAGCGTCGCAACAGAGGCCGCAGTGCTGTGAGTCTTCAACGCCTCAGAGTCGGCCCATTGCTCGATGAACACG
This sequence comes from Mycobacterium sp., assembly GCA_965279745.1. GTDB lineage: Bacteria > Actinomycetota > Actinomycetes > Mycobacteriales > Mycobacteriaceae > Mycobacterium. The sequence continues at coordinate 1,664,582 of OZ257262.1, read as the reverse complement.
AACGTTCCGTCGGTCTCATGCAACGAGTAGAGATCGCAGCCCGGCTCGCTGTGGGTCGCCTCGACTGCCTTGGTGCACGCTGCGCGCACCAAGTCGACGGACTCGGGTTTGGCGGTAAAGCTGGCTACGACGACGACAGGCATGGATGCACTCCTAGAGGCGGACCTGGGGAACGGTTTCGGGCCCCTTCACCGTAGAGGCTGCTCACCACACAATGGCAGCTTGAGGCCAGTGTGGCGGATGGTGCAGATGGGGTGTTTGGGACTAGTCTGGCAGACATGGCGAACAAGACGACTGGTCGTTCTACTAGTCGAACGACCAGGTCAACGGCTAGTTCGCGATCAGCGAAGCCCGCGCCGCCTCGCCGCAAGCCCGCTGGCAAACCGGCTGCTAAACGCACGACCTCGCCGGTGTCCAGTGCGGCCGCAGCAGTCGGGCGGCTGACACGGGCAACGTGGTTGATGCTGGCCAGGGGCATTGGTTCAACGGCCCGGTCGGTGGGCCGCGCCCGCGATATTGATCCGGGGCACCGCCGGGACGGCATTGCATTGGCATTGCTGGGTGTGGCGGTCGTGGTCGCGGCCAGTTGCTGGTTCGACGCCGCGCGTCCAGTCGGGGCGTGGATCGATTCGGGTCTGCGGACCTTCGTTGGCGGTGCCGTCATTCTGCTGCCGGTGGCACTTGTCGCCATTGCCGTGCTGTTGATGCGCACGGAGTCCAACCCTGAGGTCCGCCCGCGGCTGATCCTTGGCGTGGCGATGATTGCGCTTCCTGTGCTGGGCCTCTGGCACCTCTGGTCGGGTGCGCCGGATGATCCTGCCGGTCGTCAGCGGGCAGCCGGATTTCTCGGGTTCGCAATTGGTGGTCCGCTATCCGATGGTGTGACGCCGTGGATCGCCGCACCCTTGTTGATCATGGGAGCGCTGTTCGGGATGCTCCTGTTGACCGGAACCACCCTTCGAGAACTGCCCGACGCGCTGTACGCGACGTTCGGGACTCGTGGCGGCTATACCGACGATGAGTATCTCGGCGACCACGATTTAATCGACGACGAGCAGAATGTCGCAGAGCCCGAAGACTTCTCCGATGGCTACTACGACGAACCTGCCGCTTACGGTGCGGACGAACTGCCGGCGTGGCCCGGCGCGGCTGGTCTGCTCGGCACACCCACTGACAATTATCCGCTTGAAGAGGATGCGTCCGCCGACGTCGCGCCGGCAAAGTCGCGGCGCAAGAAGGTCGTGAAGTCGCAGCAGGACGCGCCGGCAATCGATCGGGTTGTCGAAGGCCCCTATACGTTGCCGTCGTTGGACTTGCTCGTCCCCGGCGATCCGCCCAAGCGTCGCAGCTCAGCTAATGATCAGATGATGGAATCGATATCGTCGGTCCTGCAGCAGTTCAAGGTCGATGCGGCGGTCACCGGATGCACCCGCGGGCCGACCGTGACGCGTTACGAGGTCGAACTCGGGCCCGGCGTGAAGGTCGAGAAAATCACTGCGCTGCAACGCAATATCGCCTATGCGGTGGCCACTGAGAGCGTCCGAATGCTCGCGCCGATTCCGGGCAAGTCAGCCGTCGGAATCGAGGTTCCGAACACCGATCGGGAGACTGTCCGGCTCGCCGACGTCCTCACCGCGGCGTCCACTCGCAGGGACCATCATCCACTGGTCATCGGCTTGGGCAAGGACATCGAGGGCGACTTCATCTCGGCGAACCTCGCCAAGATGCCGCACCTCTTGGTGGCTGGTTCAACCGGCTCTGGCAAGTCCAGTTTCGTCAACTCCATGCTGGTGTCACTGTTGGCTCGGGCAACCCCTGACGAGGTCCGGATGATCCTCATCGACCCGAAGATGGTCGAACTGACGCCCTACGAAGGAATTCCCCACCTCATCACGCCGATCATCACGCAGCCGAAGAAGGCCGCGGCTGCGTTGGCCTGGCTGGTCGAGGAGATGGAGCAGCGCTACCAGGACATGCAGGCCTCGCGGGTGCGTCACATCGACGACTTCAACGCCAAGGTGCGCTCGGGCGAGATCAGCACGCCGCTGGGCAGCGAGCGGGTGTACAAGGCCTACCCCTACATCGTGGCCATCGTCGACGAGCTCGCCGACCTGATGATGACCGCACCGCGGGACGTCGAAGACGCGATCGTGCGGATCACTCAGAAGGCCCGCGCCGCGGGTATCCACCTGGTGTTGGCCACGCAACGCCCGTCGGTCGACGTCGTAACGGGTCTGATCAAGACGAACGTGCCGTCACGGCTGGCGTTCGCGACATCGTCGCTGACCGACAGCCGGGTCATCCTTGACCAGCCCGGTGCCGAGAAGTTGATCGGGATGGGTGACGGTCTGTTTCTGCCGATGGGCGCTGGCAAGCCGAAGCGGCTGCAGGGTGCGTACATCACCGATGAGGAGATCCAGGCCGTCGTTCAGGCGTGTAAGGACCAGGCGGAGCCGGAGTACAACGAGGGAGTCACCGCTGCCAAACCGTCCGGCGATCGCGCCGATGTCGATCCTGATATCGGCGACGACATGGAGGTCTTGCTGCAGGCGGTGGAGCTGGTGGTGTCCAGCCAATTCGGCTCAACCTCGATGCTTCAGCGCAAACTCCGCGTGGGCTTCGCCAAGGCAGGCCGCTTGATGGATCTGATGGAGAACCGTGGGATCGTCGGACCATCAGAGGGGTCCAAGGCGCGTGATGTGCTCGTCAAGCCCGACGAGCTTGCCGGCACGCTGATGTTGATCCGCGGCGGTTCGTCTGCGGGCGGCGAGGACTGACGGCGAGCTCGTGCCGAGTTCGACGAAATGGCGGGTTTTACCCGCGCTTTGACACCCAAACGTACGTTTGGGCGCTGGTGGTGACTGGCTACAAGACCAACAGCATCCGGGTATTTCCCAGGATGTTGGGTTTGACGTAACTGAGGTCGAGGAACTCGGCGACGCCGATGTCGTACGAGCGGCACATCTCCTCGTACACCTCAGCGGTGACGGGCGTTCCCTCGATCTCGGTGAAACCGTGACGGCTGAAGAACTCCGTCTCGAATGTCAACACGAACAGCCGCTCCAATTGCAGGTCACGGGCCACCTCGAGCAACCGGTTGACGATCAGGTGCCCCACGCCGCGGCCCTTGACCTTCGGGTCGACCGCGACCGTGCGGACCTCGCCCAAATCAGACCAGAGCACGTGTAGCGCGCCGCAGCCGACCACCGTGCCATCGCCTTCGGCGACCCAGAACTCCTGCACCGCCTCGTAGAGGGTGACCAGGTTCTTCTCCAGCAGAATCTTGCCGGCATAGGTGTCGACCAGCCGCTTGATTTCGGGAACATCCGAGGTTCGGGCCCGGCGGATAACGACACCGTTCACGGGTGCACAGTATCGTTCGCCGATCTGAGCAGCGCCAACCGATAGTGTGATCGCTGTGTCGGGACCTGTGTCGGGAGGAGGCAAAGTCAATCCATCTGTTCGGCGCACCCTGATTGGCAATATCCCGAATCTGCTCACCGGACTCCGACTGGTCTTGGTACCCGTCTTCCTTTTCTTCCTGTTCGCGGGCGACGGACACCAGACCACAAGCCGGATAACTGCTTTCATCGTGTTCGCGGTAGCGGTCATCACCGACCGGCTGGATGGCTCGTTGGCTCGCAGCTACGGCTCAGTCACCGAGTTCGGCAAGCTGGCGGACCCCATTGCCGACAAAATGCTCGTCGGCGCCGCCTTGGTCGGGCTTTCGATGCTCGGTGACTTGCCCTGGTGGGTGACGGTGGTCATCCTGGTCCGCGAGGTTGGCATCACCGTGTTGCGGTTTGCGGTGCTACGCCGCGGAGTCATCCCGGCCAGCCGAGGGGGAAAGCTGAAGACCCTGGCGCAGGCGGTCGCCATCGGATTGTTCATCTTGCCGCTGCATAGCTGGCCGGCCGCCTGGCTGACGGTCGCGTGGTGGGTGATGGGCGCAGCCATTGTGTTGACGGTTATCACCGGCCTCGACTACGTGGTTTCGGCGATAAGGGATTCCCGCGCGCGCGCTGCCGGTTGAGTTTCCGACGGTCGGGAAACGTCATCGGGAACGAATGCACGCCATGCTGCGTTTCAGTAGTGCCGTGACTACTGAGGAGGACTGCAGGAAATGGCCGTATTGCTGCGTGAGGTGATCGGTGACGTGTTGCGCGACGCCCGCACTTCCCAGAGACGCACATTGCGTGAGGTCTCCGATTCCGCCCGGGTCAGCCTTGGCTACCTGTCCGAAATCGAACGGGGCCGCAAGGAAGCATCCAGCGAACTCCTGAACGCCATCTGTGGCGCCCTTGAGGTGCCGCTCTCGCGGGTGCTGTCGTCCGCGGGCGAGAAGCTGGCCGGCGAAGAGCGCATTGCTTCACTGGCGACAATGCCGAAGATCGTCGTCATGCCTCGAGCCGTCACGATGGCTGTGGCCTGACCCCGACCTGATCCGGCGTGACCCACCGTGCCGATCTAGATTTCAACTGTGGTGTGGTTGGGCGTCGTGAACCGTTAAATTGGGCTCGACTACAAGCAGGGACCGTAAGTACGGCACTGGATACGAAGGCGGAGCAACAGATGGCCAATCCGTTCGTCAAGGCGTGGAAATACATGATGGCGCTGTTCAGCTCCAAGGTCGACGAATACGCCGACCCCAAGGTGCAGATACAGCAGGCCATCGAAGAGGCCCAGCGCCAGCATCAGGCGCTGACCCAACAGGCCGCCCAGGTGATCGGCAACCAGCGCCAACTTGAGATGCGGCTGAATCGCCAGCTCGCCGATATTGAGAAGCTGCAAGTCAACGTTCGTCAGGCACTAAACCTGGCTGATCAGGCAGTCGCGAACGGTGATGCCGCCAAGTCCACCGAGTACACCAACGCCGCCGAGGCATTTGCCGCGCAGCTGGTGACCGCCGAGCAGAGCGTCGAGGATCTGAAGAGCCTGCACGACCAAGCGCTGCAGGCCGCCGGGCAAGCGAAGAAGGCCGTTGAGCAGAACGCGATGGTGCTGCAGACGAAGATCGCCGAGCGCACCAAGCTGTTGTCGCAGCTGGAGCAGGCGAAGATGCAGGAGCAGGTATCCGCGTCGCTGCGATCGATGAGCGAGATCGCCGCCCCCGGCACCACGCCAAGCCTCGATGAGGTGCGCGACAAGATCGAGCGTCGGTACGCCAACGCGATGGGCTCCGCCGAGCTCGCTCAGAACTCCGTGCAGGGCCGCATGATGGAAGTGCAGCAGGCCAGCGTGCAGATGGCCGGCCATTCCCGGCTTGAGCAGATCCGCGCGTCGATGCGCGGCGAGGCTCTGCCGTCCGGCGGTGCGGCGGCTCCCGCCACTCCGGCCACGTCTGCGGCCACCCCCGAGACCGAGCAGCCACTCGGACAGTAGGAGGCGGGCAATTGCGATGGCGGTGAAACCAAATTGGGCGAGGTTGGGATGGCGATCTGTGGTTCAACGCAGCATCGACTCCGTCAGCGCATTTGCGGACGTGGCCGCGCAGAAGCTCAGCGCGGTCTCTGACCCCCGCGCGCGGTTACTCCGGAAGCGGCGTTGGGCACTGCGACTGGGTCTGTTCTTCACCGTGGCGTCAGTGTTCTGGGTGCTTGCCACCGCAGTGCTCGCCACTTGGAGCACTCCGGTTTGGGCGTTGTTGATCACCGGCATCATCGCTGCGGGTGCCGCGGTGCCGGCGACTCTGCTGCTGCTGCGCTATCGCTGGCTGCGTGCGGAACCGCTACCGCCGCAACGGCAGGTGACCGGTCGCCGGCTGCCGCCGCACGATTCCGTTGCCCGGCCGTCGATGTCGGCTCTGGGTGCTTCGGAGCGCGGGTTTCACTCACTGCTGGGTGTGATCGAGCGCGGGAAGATGTTGCCTCCGGCGGAGATTCAGGATCTGACCGCCGCGGCGAATCGCACCGCCGTCACAATGACGGCGACGGCCGCTGAGGTCGTGTCGATGGAGCGCGCCGCGTTGGAGACGCCAAATTCCCGCACGTATCTGGCGCCCACGATCAATGCCTTCACAGCGCAACTCAGCAGCGGTGTCCGGCAATACAACGAGATGGTCACTGCTGCAGCGCAACTGGTCTCATCAGCCAATGCCGGTTCGATGTCGAGTTCGCCCATGTCGCAGCAGCGCTATCGAGATGAGCTGACGAATGCCACCGACCGCCTCCTCGGCTGGTCGCAGGCGTTCGATGAGCTGGGCCAGTTGCGCGGGGCTTAAATATCTAGAACGTCGCCTTCAGGGTTGGAACGACTGCCCCGATGACACCGCGCACGATGGCTTTGGTGACATCGAAAACATCGAAATAGTCCCGCCACAATGTGATTCGGCCGTCGGTGACCTCGAATACGCCACACACCCAGAACTTGAATCGCAGCGGGCCTATCGTCAAGATGTCGGTGCGTTCGGTGAGGACCGTCGCGCCATTGACGGCGATCCGGTGGAACTTCGCTTCGAACTTTGCCTTGCCTTGTAACCGGCGCATCAGCTTCATGACGCGGACCCGGCCGCGGAGCGTCGGATATCCAACGTTCTCGTACACCAGGTTGTCATCGAGCAAGACGTCCGCGGCGTCGAATTCTTCGGCTTCCAATGCGGCCAAGAAGACTTCCACGGTGTGTGCGTTGTCGATGTCGGAGCTCACGCTGGAAATCTCATTCATGGCGAGAGCCTAGTCGCTGGGTAATTATGCTGCTGAGGCTGTGGAAGGGTGGTGCCGATGCGTGTCGCGGTTGTTGCCGGTCCTGAGCCAGGACATGCGTTTCCCGCGCTGGCGTTGTGCCTTCGGCTGGCGGCGTTCGGCGATGCGCCCGTCCTGTTGACCGGTGCCCGATGGTTGGAGTCCGCCCGGGCGGTGGGTGTCGATGCTGTGCAGCTGGCGGGTCTGGATCCCACCGAGGCGGATGACGACGCGGATGACGGTGCAAAGATCCACGAGCGCGCCGCGCGGATGGCGGTACTGAACGTTCCGGTGTTGCGCGAGTTGGCACCGGATCTGATCGTCTCGGATGTGATCACTGCGTGTGGCGGCATGGCCGCGGAGCTGATCGGTGTCCCCTGGATGGAGCTGAGTCCCCATCCGTTGTACCTGCCGTCGATCGGCTTGCCGCCGGTCGGCAGTGGTCTGGCGCCCGGAGTCGGCCTTCGTGGCCGACTGCGAGATACGGTCATGCGGTCATTCACTGCGCGGTCCTTGCGGGAAGGGTTGCGGCAGCGTGCGCAAGCACGAGCTGAAATCGGACTACCAGTCCTGGACCCCGGACCGCTGCGCAGGCTAATCGCCACTTTGCCGGCCCTGGAGGTTCCGCGGCCCGACTGGCCGGCGGAGGCCGTCGTCGTGGGCCCGTTGCACTTCGAGCCCACCGCGGCCGTGTTGGAAATTCCGCCGGGGGATGGTCCGGTCGTCGTGGTGGCGCCATCGACGGCGGCGACGGGCACGAAGGGCATGGCTGAGCTGGCGCTGTCGTGCCTGGTGCCCGGGGACACACTGCCTCTCGGTGCCCGCGTGGTGATCTCCCGGCTCGCCGGCGAGGGGCTGTCCGCTCTGCCCCCTTGGGCGACGGTGGGCCTGGGCCGCCAGGACAGTCTGCTCGGAATTGCGGATGTGGTGATCTGTGGCGGCGGACACGGGATGCTGTCGAAGACCTTGATGGCCCAGGTGCCGATGGTCGTGGTGCCGGGTGGCGGTGACCAGTGGGAGTTGGCTAATCGCGTTGTGCGCCAAGGCTGTGCGCGACTCATCCGGCCGTTGACCGAGGAGGCACTGGTGGCCGAGGTCACCGAGGTGTTGTCATCGCCGCGGTACCGCGAAGCGGCGCAGCGCGCGGGCGGCAGCATCGCCGACGTGGCCGATCCGGTGCGTGTGTGCCACGACGCGTTGCAGTCGACTGGGTAGGTTTGTGGGGTGCGACTCACGGAATTCCACGAACTCGTTGACGGGCGGTTCGGGCGGATACGCGGGGCATCGTTATTGGTAGACCACGTGCTCACAAGTCTGGGTGGGCGTACCGCGGCGCAGGCGATAGAAGCGGGTCTCGAACCACGCGATGTGTGGCGGGCGCTGTGCGCCGACTTCGATGTGCCACGCGATCAGTGGTGACCTTTCCTGGAGTGGTTGCGCACTGAGTCTGCGCTGAGATCGCGGTTCGGCGCGCCTCCTTGCTATCGAACAGGTGTTCGTTAATGTGGGTTTGGGCGAACAGCAGGGTCGACCACCGCAACTTGTCAGAGGCCTGCTCTAGCGTCACGGCCAATCGACCGAACACCGGTCAACCGAACACCGGAAAGAACGGAGACCCACATGGCGCAGCAGGCTATGGATCGCGAGAAGGCCCTGGAGCTGGCGATCGCACAGATTGAGAAGAACCACGGCAAAGGTTCGGTGATGCGCCTCGGTGACGAGGTCCGTCAGCCGATCGCGGTCATCCCGACCGGCTCTATCGCCCTGGATGTGGCGTTGGGCATCGGTGGGCTGCCCCGCGGCCGCATCGTCGAGATCTACGGCCCTGAGTCCTCCGGCAAGACCACAGTTGCGCTGCATGCCGTGGCCAATGCCCAGGCTGCCGGCGGAATTGCGGCATTCATCGATGCTGAGCACGCGCTCGATCCCGATTACGCCAAGAATCTCGGCGTTGATACCGACTCGCTACTGGTGAGCCAGCCCGACACCGGTGAGCAGGCGCTGGAGATCGCTGACATGCTGGTGCGTTCGGGTGCGATCGACATCCTCGTCATCGACTCGGTGGCCGCTCTGGTGCCCCGCGCCGAGATCGAGGGCGAGATGGGCGACAGTCACGTCGGCCTGCAGGCCCGATTGATGAGCCAGGCGCTGCGCAAGATGACCGGCGCCCTTAGTAACTCAGGTACCACCGCGATCTTCATCAACCAGCTGCGCGAGAAAATCGGAGTGATGTTCGGTTCCCCCGAAACGACAACGGGCGGAAAGGCTTTGAAGTTCTACGCTTCAGTGCGCCTGGATGTCCGACGGATCGAGACGCTTAAGGATGGCACCGACGCAGTGGGTAACCGCACTCGCTGCAAGGTCGTCAAGAACAAGGTGTCCCCACCGTTCAAGCAGGCCGAGTTCGACATCCTGTACGGCAAGGGCATCAGTCGTGAGGGTTCGCTCATCGACATGGGTGTCGAGCACGGCTTCATTCGTAAGTCTGGGTCGTGGTTCACCTATGAAGGGGAGCAGCTCGGGCAGGGCAAGGAAAATGCCCGCAACTTCCTGATCCAGAACCCCGATGTGGGCAACGAGGTCGAGAAGAAGATCAAGGAGAAGCTGGGTATCGGTGCGGTGATGACCGATGAGTTGATCGACGATGTCCTGCCCGCACCCGTCGACTTCTGAGTCCCGCGCTGAGCAGGCGCACGCGTTATGCCTGCGCCTGCTCACCGCGCGGTCTCGGACTCGGGCCGAACTGGCTGGGCAGCTTGCCAAGCGGGGCTACTCCGACGAGGTTGCCGAGCCGGTGCTCGATCGGCTCGCCGGAGTCGGCTTGATCAATGACACAGAGTTCGCCGACCAGTGGGTGCAGTCTCGGCGAGCTCGCGCGGGAAAAGGCAATCGGGCCTTGATCGCGGAACTGAAGACCCGGGGCGTCGACGCCGACGTGATTGCTGCAGCCCTCGGCAATGCAGATCCCGGGGCCGAACGAGCACGGGCTGAGCAATTGGTTGAGCAGAAGTTGCGTCGCGAGGTATTGGACAATAGCGATGACATGAAAGTGAAGCGACGGCTCGTCGGCATGCTGTCCCGACGCGGTTATAGTCCGAGCCTGGCAGTGGCAGTGGTTACCGAAGGGCTCGCTGCTGAACGGGAACGCCGACGGGTCTAGGAGCCGCATGCGGATATCGGTCAAGCTCGCGCCAGTCTTCGACTATCCGGTCTTGGAGCAGTTCTGGCTGACTGCGGATGATCTCGGTTTCGAAGCGGTTTGGGATTACGACCACTTCTACGGGTTGGTCGACAATCCGATGCCGACCTACGAGGGATGGACCACTCTGGCGGCCATGGCTGCGTTGATCCGTCGGGCGCGAGTTGGCTGCATGGTCACCGGAGTGACATATCGGAATCCGGCGATCCTCGCCAAGATGGCAGTGACCGTCGACCACATCTCTGGCGGGCGCCTCGACTTCGGCATCGGTGCGGGCTGGCACGAAGCCGAGCACCGCGGCTACGGCATTGAGTTTCCGAGTCCCGGCACACGGGTGGCGATGCTGGATGAAGCGCTGACGGTGATCCGCAGGTTGTGGACGGAGGAGTCGGTCACTTTCAGTGGTCGCTTCTTCACCTTGGAGAACGCGTTGTGCGAGCCGAAGCCTATTCAGCGCCCGCATCCGCCGATCGTGATCGGTGGGACGCAGCCCAAGATGTTGCGCGTCATCGCCCGGCATGCAGGCGAGTGGAATATGCCCTCTCATCAGGGTCCGCAAGAGTGGGCTGCGGTCAATGTCCGCCTCGACGAGGCCTGTGGTGACGTCGGACGTGCTCCGGTCGAGATTCGGCGGTCGGCTCAACTCTTCTTGCATCCGGACCGATCCGGGCAGGTCGAAGAACAGCTGGCACTGTTGCCTGAATATGGGAGTGTCGGCTGCGAGCACGCGGTGCTCTCGTTCTATCAGCCGCCGACAACCCAGCTACTCGAACGTTGCGCGCAACTCTGTTGAGCTAGTCACCCGGTTCGATGCGGGCGCCTGGTGCACCACCGGCCTCGATGGCGTCAGCTTCCATCGGGGCGGGTCCGCGGCTGGAACGGCGCATCCGGCGCTCGAGTACGGTCGCCAGGCTCGACAGTGCAAAATTGCCGCTGATCATCAAGATTGCGATGACCATAAGCGCGGGAACGAAGTTGCCATAGGTCGATCCGACGACTGTGCCTTGACGAACCATCTCGACGAACGTGATCTGGTATCCGATCGCGGTGTCCTTGAGCACGACAACCAGTTGCGAAACCAGCACGGGCAGCATTGAAGTGATCGCCTGCGGCAGCAAGATCGACCGCATGGTTTGTCCCCAGCTCATGCCGAGTGCGGAGGCAGCTTCGGATTGGCCGCGGGGGAGTGCTCCGACACCGGCTCGCACGATCTCGGCCATTACCGCGCCGTTGTAGAGCGTCAGTCCGGTCACCACGCCGGCCAATGCCAGATGGTCGGATGGGAACACGTCGTAGAGCGCGTACAAGAAGTACGCGAAAATCATCAGGATCAGCACCGGCACCGCGCGGAAGAATTCGACGATCACCGCGCATGGCCAACGGATCACACCGACATGTGACAACCGCCCAACGCCCAGCAACAGGCCCAGGATTCCCGCCAAGGCAATCGAGATCGCCGCGGCGGTCAGTGTCCCTTGAATGCCCGGCAACACATACGTCGTCCAGAGATCGGCAGTCGTGAACGGCTTCCACTTGGCGGCAGTGAGTTGGCCCTTGGCCGCCAGTTTCGCGACGATCATCCAGACCACAACGGCGGTCAGCACCAGGGTCACTACCGAAATCACCTGATTCCGGAGCCGCCCTCTGGGGCCGGGAGCGTCGTAAAGCACTGAGGCTGTTGACATTAGCGAGCCACCGCCCATCGCTTGCCGAGCCAGCCGAAGTACAGGCCGAGCGGCAGGGTAAGTATCAGGAACCCGATCGCGAAGATGCCGCCGACTATGAGCAGTGCCGCGGTGTTCTCAATCATTTCCTTCATAAGCAACGCTGCCTCAGCCACACCGATCGCCGAGGCGATCGTGGTGTTCTTCGTCAAGGCGATCAGTACCGAACCCAGGGGGATTATCACTGCGCGGAAGGCTTGCGGTAACAGAACGATTCGTAGGTTCTGCCCGAACGTGAATCCGAGGGAGCGGGCCGCCTCGGCTTGGCCGAGGGGCACGGTGTTGATACCTGACCGCACCGTCTCGCAGACGAATGACGCGGTGTAGACGGTCAAACCGAGGACGGCGAGCCTGAAGTTGCTGTCCGCGATCGATGTCGGTGAGTTCGGGTTGGACAGGGTGATACCGAGCGTCTGCGCCAGCCCGAACGAACAGAACAAGATGATCAACGTCAGCGGAGTGTTGCGGACGACGTTGACATAGGCCGTGCCGACCCAGTTCAGCATCGGCACCGGCGAGAGTCGCATAGCTGCCAGCAGTGTGCCGAGGATCAATGCGCCGATGGCGGAGAAGAGGGTGAGCTGAACCGTGGTCCAGAACGCCTTGAAGATCTGGCTGCGGTACTTGGCGAAGATCTGGACGTCCTCGGTCGGACCGGTGGCCTTGCCGCTATCCAGCGGCGGCGGTGTCGGAGCGGTGATACCGGCAGGTCCGAGGTTCTTGTCGAACGCGGCCTTCCACGAGCCGTCCTGCTCCATTTTCAGGATCGCTGCGTTGATCTTTTCGCGACGGTCGCTGTCGCCTTTCAGCAGCCCGATCCCATAGTTCTCGGTCGAGAACGGTTTGCCGATGATCTTGAATGTCCCAGGTGATTGCGCGGCAAAGCCGGCCAAGATCACCTCATCGGTGCTGACCGCGTCGACCGCCCCGTTCTTGAGCGCTTCCACGCAGGCCGAGTAGGTGTCGTACTGCTGAAGCTGCACGCCCGGGTACTTGTCCTTGATGCGTTGCGCCGGCGTGGAGCCCGATACCGAGCACAACTTCTTGTTGTTCTCCAGTGACGCGGGTCCGGTGATGTCCGATTCGCCCGAGCGGACCAGCAGACTTTGACCGGTGACCAGATATGGACCGGCGAAGTCCACCTTTTTCTTACGCGCATCAGTAATCGAGTAGGTGGCCACGATGTAGTCGACCTGGCCGTTCTGGATCAGAGTCTCGCGCTGCCCGGAGGGTGACTCTTTCCACTCGATCTCATTGGGCTTGTAGCCGAGTTCGCCCGCTACGTAGGTAGCGACGTCGACGTCGAAGCCGCTCATCGTCCCGTTGGGATTCTTGACGGCCAGGCCCGGCTGGTCGAACTTGGTCCCGATGGTGATCTTGTGATCGCTACCACCGCAGGCGGTCGCCAGCAGCGACAGCACAGCAGCCAGCAGCGCAAACGCTGCTAGGCTCCGCAATGACAGTGACCGCATAGTCCCTTGTTCTTTCGGCCGGCGCTAGTGGTTCAGGACCTTGCCGAGAAAGTCCTTGGCTCGGCTCGACTGTGGATTGTCAAAGAACTCACTCGGTGGCGCGTCCTCAACGATCGTGCCGTCGGCCATGAAGACCACTCGGTTGGCGGCGCGGCGGGCGAAGCCCATCTCGTGGGTGACCACCACCATCGTCATACCCTCGCTGGCCAGCGACGTCATCACTGCCAGGACCTCGTTCACCATTTCCGGATCCAGCGCGCTGGTGGGTTCGTCGAACAGCATGACCTTGGGGCTCATCGCCAGCGAGCGGGCGATGGCCACCCGCTGCTGCTGGCCGCCCGACAACTGCGCCGGATACTTGTCGGCCTGGTTCGCCACGCCCACCCGCTGCAGCAGTTCCATCGCGCTCTCGCGGGCCTTGTCCTTGTTGACCTTGCGCACCTTCATCGGGGCGAGGGTCACGTTTTCGAGGATCGTCTTATGGGCGAAGAGGTTGAAGGACTGGAACACCATGCCGACGTCGGAGCGCAGCTGGGCCAGTTTTCGACCCTCCGAGGGCAAAGTTTCACCGTCGATCGCAATCGTGCCGTTGTCGATTGCCTCAAGCCGGTTGATGGTTCGGCACAGTGTCGATTTACCCGACCCCGACGGACCCAGGATGACCACCACCTGGCCCCGCTCGATCTCAAGGTTGATGTCCTTGAGCACATGGAGGGTGCCGAAATGCTTGTTGACACCCTTTACCGAGATCATCGGCACATCGCTGCTATTCACCATGGGCTATTACTCACCGTGGCCCCTGCTCACCATGCGCAGAGACGATACCCAGATAGCGCACAGTCTGCCCGCCGTCTGGGTGAACTGTCTGATCGAACTGTTTCGCCACGTCCGACGATTTCGCGCCTGACCAGCCCCGTCCGTACGATGAACGGCGTGACATCGGTGCTGACTCAGGGCCCGCCAGTGGGGCGTACCTACCAGGTCCGCACCTACGGCTGCCAGATGAACGTTCACGATTCCGAACGCCTCGCAGGTCTGTTGGAGGATGCCGGCTACCTGCGGGCGCCGGAGGGCGCCGACGCCGACGTAGTGGTGTTCAACACCTGCGCGGTGCGGGAAAACGCCGACAACAAGCTGTACGGCAACATCAGTCACCTGGTGCCGCGTAAGGAAGCCAATCCCGATATGCAGATCGCGGTCGGTGGTTGCCTGGCGCAGAAGGACCGCGCCGACGTGCTGAAGCGGGCGCCGTGGGTGGACGTGGTATTCGGCACCCATAACATCGGCTCGCTGCCCGCATTGCTTGACCGTGCTCGGCACAACAAAGTAGCTCAGGTCGAGATCGCCGAGGCATTACGGGAATTCCCATCGACACTGCCAGCTGCACGTGAATCGGCTTATGCAGCATGGGTTTCCATTTCAGTTGGTTGCAATAACACCTGTACGTTCTGCATAGTGCCCGCTCTGCGGGGCAAAGAAGTGGATCGCAGGCCCGACGACATTTTGGCCGAGGTCCGATCGCTGGCCGATCAAGGGGTTCTGGAAGTCACGTTGCTCGGTCAGAATGTCAACGCCTATGGGGTGTCCTTCGCTGATCCCGGCATGGCGCGAGACCGCGGCGCGTTCGCGGCCCTGCTGCGGTCCTGCGGCCGCATCGATGGACTGGAGCGCGTGCGGTTCACATCGCCGCACCCCGCTGAGTTCACCGACGACGTGATCGAAGCGATGGCCGAGACGCCAAATGTGTGCCCCGCGCTGCATATGCCGTTGCAATCCGGGTCCGACCGAGTCCTGCGTGCGATGCGCCGCTCGTACCGTGCCGAGAAGTATCTGGGCATCATCGAACGGGTACGCGAAGCAATGCCGCAGGCCGCCATCACCACCGACATCATCGTCGGGTTCCCCGGCGAAACCGAGGACGACTTCGCGGCCACTCTGGATGTCGTTCGTCAGGCCCGCTTCTCCAACGCGTTCACGTTCCAATACTCCAAGCGGCCCGGGACGCCGGCGGCCGAACTCGACGGCCAGCTTCCCAAATCCATTGTCCAGGAACGCTACATGCGGCTGATCGAGCTGCAAGAGCAAATCTCGTGGGAGGAGAATTCAGCACAGATCGGCAGCACCGTGGAACTGCTGGTGGCCACCGGCGAGGGGCGCAAGGATGCCAGTACAGCCAGGATGAGTGGCCGGGCGCGCGATGGCCGGCTGGTCCATTTCACGCCGGGCGATCACTCGGTGCGCCCCGGCGACATTGTCACCACTGCTGTAACGGGCGCCGCACCCCATCACCTGATCGCTGACGCGACGCTGCTGTCGTACCGCCCGACCCGTGCCGGCGACGCCCATGCGGCCGGACAACGCCCCAGGACGGTCGGATTGGGTCTGCCAGCGGTCGGACAGCCCCGCCTTGATGAATCGTCAGTGACGGGATGTGGACGATGAGTGCATCCGGTCAGCCCGACAACAGCGCCGATGATTTCGCTGCGTACAGAGGCGATCTGGAAGCCGCCGAGCGCCGGGTGGCCGGCGAAATCGACCCGGGTGGCCGTGCCTTGGTGGTGTCGATCCTGGTGTTTGTCCTGCTGGTGTCGTTGATCCTCCCGCATACCGGTGGCGCCCGTGGACTCGATGTCCTTGTCGGTGACGACCGGGCGCTCAACGCCGGAATCGCACTCCCGTCAAGGGTATTCACCTGGCTGGTGCTGGTATTCGGGGTCGGGTTCTCGATGTTGGCGCTGTTGACCCGCCGCTGGGCATTGGCCTGGGTTGCGCTGGCTGGATCGGCGTTGGCGAGCGCGGTTGGCATGCTCGCCGTGTGGTCACGCCAGACCGCCCTGCACGGCCATCCCGGCCCCGGCATCGGGCTGATCCTCGGCTGGATCACCGTGATACTGCTGGCATTTCACTGGGCGAGAGTGGTGTGGACGCGAACCGCGGTGCAGTTAGCCGCTGAGGACGAGCGGCGTCGCGACGCTGCCGAATCTCAGTCCAGAACACTGCTGGACGAGTTGAACCGTCGGCCCGATGACCGGCAGCCACCCCCGACTGGCACGGCCTAACGCTTCTTCAGCGCCTTCGCGGCTGCGTCGGCCCACTGACGCCACTGCTCGGCGTTGGCGTTGGCCTCTTCGGCGTCCTTGGTACGTCCCGCAGCCGCGGCTTTCTGGGCTTGCAGTTCGTATTGCTCAGCGCGAGTGCGGAATTGTTCGGCCCGGGCCTGTGCTTCGGGGTCAACGGTGCGCACCGATTCGGCGGCGTCGCGAATTTTCTTCTCGATCGCTCGCAGCCGATTCTCGAACTCCGTGACGCGCTCACGTGGCACTTTGCCGATCGCGTCCCACTTGTCGGAGATGGTGCGCAGCGCGGCGCGGGCGGCGGCGAGTTGCGAGGCGTCGATCTTCTCCGCCTCGGCCAGCAGCTGCTCCTTGGCGTTGGCGTTGGACTGGTATTGCGCGTCTCGCTCCTTGTGCTCCGCGTTTCGCGCCGCGAAGAACGTGTCCTGGGCAGTTTTGAACCGCTGCCACAGCGCGTCGTCGACATCACGGGAGGCGCGGCCTGCCGCTTTCCACTCGGTCAGCAGGGAGCGGAATGCCGTGCCCGCAGCTGCCCAGTCAGTGGAGGTCGACAGTTCCTCGGCGCGCTTGCACAGCCGCTCCTTGGCCTCGCGGGCGCCGATCCGCTCCCGGTCCATTTCAGCGAAATGCGATCCCCGCCGCCGGTTGAACGTCTCTCGGGCCGCTGAATAGCGCTTCCACAGGGCATCGTCGACTTTGCGGTCGAGCCCTGAGATGGTTCGCCACTCATCGACGATTACGCGCATCCGATCGCCCGCGGTCTTCCACTGCGTCGAATTAGTCGCCAGCTCCTCGGCCTCGGCGACGAGGGCCTCCTTGAGGGCGGCCTGGCCCGCGCGATGTTCGTCCCGGCGGGCGCGTTCCTGTTGGACCGTCGAGTTGGCTTGTTCGCGGACCTTGTCCAGCCGTGCGGCCAACGCCTCGATATCTCCGAGAACGCTTGCGGTGGGCAGCGTTTGACTCAGTGCGATGGCGGCGGCCTTGGTCTTGCGGGCGTCTCCGGTTCCGGATGCCAGCCGGGATTCCATCAACGTGACCTCGGTGGCCAAGTCATCGAATCGCCGCCCGAAGTGTGCAAATGCGGCTTCCGGGTCGCCCGCCTGCCATGAGCCGACGACACGCTCTCCCGCCGCGGTCGTCAACCACACGGTGCCGTCGTCATCGACACGGCCAAATCGGTGCGGATCGCTGGTCGGCGTCGCGGGCACCGGGTGGGCGGCCGCTTTCGGGCGGGGAATGGGCCGGGGGATAGGGCCGGGAACAGGCGCGGGGCTAGCTCCGACTGGTTCCGGGGCCTGCTCTGGTGGCAGAGCCTCGTGTGTTTCGTCGATCGTCATTGCTCACCCATCCTTCGCGCGGTGCTCCGCGCCCCTGCCGCGCAACGCGGCGCCCTCGTGCGTGTTGGTCTCGAATTTGTATTGAACCAGGTCGTCTATCCAGGCGCCCCCGGGGTGGGCGCTGCCCGCTTGCATCCGCCATCGATCGTTGGGCAGTCTGTGCACTTCCGGCGTGCGAGGAGATCGAGTTATGGACAAGGCGGACATTGCCACAGTG
The DNA here is from genome assembly GCA_965279745.1 of Mycobacterium sp. Classification (GTDB taxonomy): domain Bacteria; phylum Actinomycetota; class Actinomycetes; order Mycobacteriales; family Mycobacteriaceae; genus Mycobacterium. The sequence continues at coordinate 1,646,879 of OZ257262.1, read as the reverse complement.
CTCGCCCTCTGCGCCGCGCTGTGTATCGCCATCGGCGATGTGATTCAGCAGCGGTCAGCCCACGAGGTAACCGACAAATCGGTCAGTCACGTCGAATTGTTCATCCAGTTGCTAAAGGACAAGACCTGGTGGCTGGGCAGCCTTGTCGGTGGTGCGGGATTCGTATTTCAGGCCGCCGCGCTTGGGTTTGGCTCGGTGCTGCTGGTGCAGTCGCTGCTGGTCACCTCGCTGCTCTTCGCGTTACCGATCAGCGCGTATGTGGCGCATCGCCGAGTCACCCGCTGGCAGTGGACTTGGGCGGTGCTGCTCGCGGCCTCGGTGGCCGTGATCGTCACCGTTGGCAACCCCACTGCGGGACATTCCCGTGCCGGCTGGGAACTGTGGGTCTGGGTCGTTGCGATCATGGGTCCGGCACTGGCTCTGTGCCTCGTGGGGGCGCGGGTGTTCTCCGGTAAGCCGGTTTCCGCAGTGCTATTGGCGCTGGTGGCGGGCTCGTTGTGGGGACTTTTCGCCGTACTGACCAAGGGCGTCGTCAACCGTCTCACTCATAGCATTTGGGAAATGCTCATCGCCCCGGAGTTTTACGTGTGGCTCGCAGTCGCGGTCTGCGCGACCATGCTCCAGCAAGCGTCATTCCAGGCCGGGTCGCTGGCCGCGTCCCTGCCGACCTCGACGGTCGCGGAACCGGTTGTCGGCTCGGTTCTGGGCATTTTTGTCCTCGGCGAGATGTTGCGTCCCGGGGACGCGGGCTGGTTTGCGCTCATCCTGGCGGTGGTGGTCATGGTGGTGGCCACGGCAGCGCTGGCACGTAGCGAGGCGGCTGTCACCACCCGGAGCGCCTCCGATTGAGAGCCGGGACGCTAGCGTTGGCGGCGTGTTGGCGGCCATCGCACTGACCCCGTCGGCGCCGGTATTGGTGCCCGAGCTCGCCGGCGCAGCGACTGCTGAGGTCACTGAGTTCCGCGAAGCCGCCATCGCCGCTGCTGCCACGCTGCCGGACCGTTGGATCGCGATCGGCGTCGGTTTGGTTGACCGAGTCATCGGCCCAAGTTCCCGCGGAACATTCGCCGGGTATGGAGTCGACGTGCCGGTCGCGCTGTCCCCAGACGTGCCGACTCCGGTGTCTGGCACGCCGGCCCAGTTGCCGTTGTGCGCGCTGTTCACCGGTTGGCTCCGCGAACTTGGGAACCCGCGGGCCCGCGCTGAGGTGCGGGTCTACGCCGCCGATCATGACGTGGCTAGCGCGTTATCCATCGGCCGGCAGTTGCGAGCCGAGATCGATGAAGCCGATGGTCCGGTGGGCGTTCTGGTGGTGGCTGACGGGGCCAACACCCTGACCCCGGCGGCGCCGGGTGGCTACGACCCGTCCGCCGACCCTTCCGCCGAATCAGTCCAGACAGCTCTCGATGACGCGTTGGCGACCGGAGACGCCCCGGCACTGACGCGCCTGCCTGCGACGATCATCGGCAGAGTGGCCTACCAGGTGCTCGCGGGTCTGGTCGAACCTGAGCCGCATTCCGCGCGGGAACTTGCTCGCGGCGCACCGTACGGGGTCGGATACTTCGTCGGTCTGTGGCACCCGTGAGACCGATAGCGATCATCGGCCCCACCGGTACCGGCAAGTCGAGCCTTGCCCTCGACGTGGCTGAACTGGTCGGCGGGGAGATTGTGAATGCTGATGCGATGCAGCAGTACCGGGGCATGGACATCGGAACGGCCAAGCTAGCCACCGACGAGCAGCGCGGAATTGCGCACCACCAACTCGACGTCCTCGGGGTCACGGAGACCGCGACCGTCGCTCGTTACCAGCAGGCCGCGGTCAACGATGTTGAAGGGATCGCTGCGCGTGGTGCGGTGCCGATAGTCGTCGGCGGCTCCATGATGTACATCCAATCGCTACTGGATGACTGGGCATTCCCTGCCACTGACCCTGCGGTTCGCGCCCGCTGGGAGGATCGCCTGTCCCAGATCGGCGTCGCGACTCTGCACACGGAGCTGGCTCAGCGAGATCCCGCCGCCGCAGCGGCCATACTCGCCACCGACGGTCGCCGGATCGTGCGTGCACTGGAGGTCATAGAGCTGACCGGCCAGCCGTTCGCCGCCTCGGCCCCGCAGATCAGATCACCGCGCTGGGACGCCGTGATCATCGGATTGGACTGGGAAACAACGATTCTCGATAGCCGTCTAGCCATTCGCACCGATGCCATGTTCGCGACCGGGTTGGTCGATGAGGTCAAGACGCTCCTGGGGTGTGGTCTTCGCAACGGCGTGACCGCCGGCCGTGCCCTGGGCTACGCGCAGGTGATCGACGCTGTGGACGCCGGCCTGACGACGGAAGCGCTGGCCACCGCGCGCGAGCTGACATTCGTCGGCACTCGCCGCTATGTGCGTAGGCAACGCTCATGGTTCCGCCGCGACCACCGGATTCGTTGGCTCGACGGGGCGGCCGACGGCCTTGCTGATGCGGTGCTCGCTCAGTGGCGGCAAGTATCCTGAGCAGGTGATCTTCGCTAAGGGCCACGGCACGCAGAACGACTTTGTGCTGCTGTCTGACCTGCCCGCTCGCCTGACCCTGCACCCTGCGGCGGTGGCTGCGCTGTGTGACCGTCGGCGGGGACTGGGTGCTGACGGTGTGCTGCGGGTGGCAACTGCCGGGGCTCTGATCACCGCCGGTGTTCTCGAACGGCTACCCGACGGGGTCGGGGCAGACGACTGGTTTATGGACTATCGCAACGCCGATGGCTCCATTGCCGAGATGTGCGGCAACGGAGTCCGGGTGTTCGCCCACTATCTGAAGGCAAGTGGTCTGGAAGACCGCACTGAATTCATCGTCGGCTCCCGCGGCGGTCCGCGGCCCGTGATGATCCACCACGCCGATGAGGTGACCGCCGAGGTCACTGTCGAGATGGGCAAGGTCAACGTTCTTGGGACCGGATCGGCGATCGTCGGCGGGCGTCGACTGACTGGCCTCGCCGTGGACGTCGGAAATCCGCACCTGGCCTGTCTAGATCCTGATCTCACCGACGAGGCGCTAGCAGCGCTCGATGTCGGTGCTCCTGTCGAGTTCGACCGAAAGCAGTTCCCGCACGGCGTGAATATTGAAGTGCTGAGCGGGATTGTGGACGGTTCCGTAGCCATGCGCGTTCACGAGCGCGGCGTGGGGGAGACCCGTTCCTGCGGAACCGGGACCGTAGCCGCGGCAGTGGCGGCACTCGACCACCTAGGCGTGCGGTCCGGGGCTTTGCAGGTCCGTGTCCCCGGTGGGGAGATTCGCGTCGAAGTCAGCGATACCTCCAGTTGGCTGAGCGGTCCGTCGGTCTTGGTCGCGACAGGTGAGATTGCTGACGCCTGGTGGGACCGCACCTCCGCGTAGCGGCCCTGCGCTGAACAGTAATGATCCGTTGGGGACGAAATTCGGATGCACGACGTTGTCACTGCGTGACACCATCGATTGCATATGACGAACACTGATCTGATTCCGTCCGACAACGAACCCAGCGTCGGCGAACTTGCCCTCGACGATCGTGCAGCACTGCGTCGCGTCGCCGGCCTGTCGACGGAGCTCACCGATGTCTCTGAGGTCGAGTACCGCCAGTTGCGACTCGAGCGAGTCGTGCTGGTCGGGGTATGGACTGACGGCAGTGCTGCTGATGCCCAGGCGAGTCTGGCAGAGTTGGCAGCGCTGGCCGAGACTGCCGGTTCCGAGGTCCTCGAAGGTCTTGTCCAGCGTCGCGACTCGCCTGATCCGGCCACCTACATCGGTTCCGGCAAGGCAAAGGAGTTGCACGAGATAGTTGTGGCGACCGGCGCAGACACGGTGATCTGCGACGGAGAGCTGAGCCCCGCACAGCTGACGGCGTTGGAGCGAGTGGTCAAAGTCAAAGTGATCGACCGCACCGCGTTGATCTTGGATATTTTCGCCCAGCACGCCACCAGCCGTGAGGGCAAGGCGCAGGTGTCGCTGGCTCAGATGGAATACATGCTGCCGCGGCTGCGTGGCTGGGGTGAATCGATGTCGCGGCAGGCCGGTGGTCGCGCCGGCGGCAGCGGTGGCGGAGTGGGCCTGCGCGGACCCGGTGAGACCAAGATCGAAACTGATCGACGGCGCATCCGTGATCGGATGTCGCGACTTCGCCGCGAAATCAAGGAAATGAAGCAGGTCCGCGATACGCAGCGCAGCCAGCGCCGCGGCAGTGATATTGCGTCGGTGGCGATCGTCGGATACACCAACGCCGGCAAGTCGAGCCTGCTCAATGCACTCACCGGGGCCGGGGTTCTGGTGGAGAACGCATTGTTCGCGACGCTCGAACCAACCACGCGCCGTGGTCAATTGGATGATGGCAGGCCGTTGGTGTTGACCGATACCGTTGGTTTCGTGCGGCATCTTCCGACTCAGCTGGTCGAGGCCTTCCGCTCGACGCTGGAGGAAGTTGTCGACGCCGATCTGCTGGTGCACGTCGTGGACGGCTCTGACGTCAATCCGATGGCCCAGCTCGAGGCGGTACACACAGTCATCGGTGAGGTGCAGGCCGACCACCATGCACCACCGGCACCGGAACTGTTGGTAGTCAACAAGATCGACTCCGCTGACGGCGTTACGTTGGCGCACCTTCGGCGGGCGTTGCCCGGTGCTGTTTTCGTTTCGGCGCATACCGGCGACGGTCTTGATCAGCTCCGCACGCGAATTGGTGAGTTGGTCCAACCCAGCGAAGTCGTCGTCGATGTGACGATTCCCTACCATCGTGGCGACTTAGTGGCGCGACTGCACTCCCGAGGTCAGGTGGATGCCACCGAGCACACCGAACGGGGCACCAGGATCAAAGCGCGCGTGCCGGTGGCACTGGTAGCGAGTTTGGGACAGTTCGCGACCTAACGCCCAAGAAGGCCGTGTTCGACCAACCACCCGGTTGGTCTATCCTCGTCGCAAGAACCGTGCAGCGACCCCCGGAGGCACCATGGGCTCGAACAACAATGCCGTCGTCAAGTACCAGCGGACACTTTTCGAACCTGAACACGAACTGTTCCGCGAGTCTTACCGGGCATTTCTTGAGCGCCATGTGGCGCCGTTCCACGATCAGTGGGAGAAGGACAAGATCGTCGACCGTGGCCTATGGCTCGAGGCCGGCAAGCAAGGCTTCCTCGGCATGGCTGTGCCAGAGGAGTACGGCGGCGGCGGCGACCCTGACTTCCGCTACAACACGATCATCACGGAGGAAACCACCCGCGGTCGCTATAGCGGCGTCGGGTTCGCATTGCATAACGACATCATCGCGCCCTACCTGCTCGACCTGGCGAACGAAGAGCAGAAGCAGCGCTGGCTACCGAAATTCTGCACCGGGGAGATCATCACCGCGATCGCCATGACCGAGCCGGGCACGGGCAGCGATCTACAAGGCATCAAGACTCGCGCGGTCAAGCACGACGATCATTACGTGCTGAACGGCTCCAAGACTTTCATCACCAACGGCATCAACGCCGATCTGGTGATCGTGGTGGCTCAAACCGATCCGGACAAGGGCACCCAGGGCTTCTCGTTGCTGGTGGTCGAACGCGGTATGGAGGGGTTCGAACGGGGCCGTCATCTGGACAAGATCGGACTCGACGCCCAAGACACCGCCGAGTTGTCGTTCGTCGATGTCAAAGTGCCGGTCGAAAACCTGCTCGGCGATGAGGGCATGGGTTTCTTTTATCTCATGCAGAACCTGCCGCAGGAACGCATTTCCATCGCGATCATGGCGGCAGTCGCCATGGAGGCGGTGCTTGAGCAGACGCTGCAATACACCAAAGAGCGCAAGGCGTTCGGCAAGCCGATCGGTTCGTTCCAAAACAGTCGCTTCCTGCTGGCCGAGTTGGCCACCGAGGCGACTGCGGTCCGCATCATGGTCGACGAATTCATCCGTCTGCATCTGGAGCACAAGCTCACGGTTGAGCAGGCGGCCATGGCTAAGTGGTATTCCACTGAGGCGCAGGTTCGCCTGATCGACCGGTGCTTGCAATTGCACGGTGGTTACGGCTACATGCGCGAATACGACGTGGCCCGGGCCTACCTCGATGCCAGGGTGCAGACCATCTATGGCGGGACGACGGAGATCATGAAGGAGATCATCGGGCGCAGCCTTGGCGTCTAGGGCGTCTAGGGCGTCTAAAGCGTCGAAAGTGTGTCGTATCTGCCCGTAACAGCGTGTCGCGACCGCTAACAGGGAGTTGACACGGAGTATAAGGTCCGGCGGACTATTAGGAATCGGCGTGTGGACGATACTGCGGGAGCGCGAATGACGGGGTTTGGAAGCCGGCTCGGTAGGGCCGTCGCGCGGATGACGCTCGGCGTGATTGCGGCTGCTACGGCTGCCGCGCTGATGGCGCCACCCGTCTTCGCGACGCCAGACAGTGACGCCAGTAACGCCATCAATCAGTCGTGGCAGGCCGCTGGCGGCGACGAATCATCCCTTGGCAGCAAAGACGGGGACGTCTACCAGGTAGGCGATGGCTACGCGCAGAACTTCACCGGCGGACGAATCTACTTCACTCCCGCCACGGGTGCTCACCTGCTTTACGGCGCCATCCTGGACAAATTCCAGACGCTGGGCGGGCCGGGCGACAGCGATCTTGGTTTCCCCACGATTGACGAGGTGACGGGCCTGGTCGGGCCTGACAGTCGGGTCAGTACCTTCAGCGCCACAGACAAGCCCGCCATCTTCTGGACTCCGGACACCGGGGCGTGGGTGGTGCGCGGCGCGATGAATATCGCGTGGGACAAGCTCGGCGGCTCCGCAGGCACTCTCGGCGTTCCGGTCGAGGACGAAAGCTACAACGGCGACGTAATCAGCCAGAAGTTCACCGGCGGCGAGGTGTCCTGGAACCAGAGCACCAAGAGTTTCACGACGGTTCCCGAGGATCTCGCCAGTCAACTCGATGGCGTAGTTGTGCCCACGGATGCGACTTCGGCGATTAACTTGGCCTGGCGCGCAGCCGGTGGACTTGCCGGTTCGCTGGGCGCGCGGCAGGGCCCGCAGTCCAGCGTTGGTGACAACGGCGCGGCCCAAGCATTTGCCGGCGGCAAGATCTTCTATTCGCCGGGCACCGGCGCTCATGCGGTGACCGGCGCGATCCTGTCGAAGTACGAATCGCTGGGCGGGCCGACGGGCGATTTGGGCCTGCCGGTCGCGACGGAGGCCGACGGCGGCGCACCGAACAGCAGAGTCACCGCCTTCAGTGCCACCGACAAGCCCGTTATCTTCTGGACTCCGGATAACGGCGCGATCGTGGTACGCGGCGCGATCAATGCCGCGTGGGCAAAGCTCGGCGGCGCCAGCGGGAAGCTGGGTGTTCCGATCTCGTCACAGAGCGCCGACGGTGACACGGTTACTCAGAAGTTCAATGGTGGCGAGGTGTCGTGGAATGAATCCACCAACCAGTTCAGCACCAAGCCTGCCGAGCTGGCGGCGTCGCTATCCGGGCTAGACGTACCCAAAGGCCCGCCGGGCTCGGCATCGAACTCGAAGTCGGACAAAGGGTTCAGCTGGCACTGGTGGTGGTTGCTGGTCATCATCCCGGTTCTGCTGTTGATCGGTGTGGTTGGTCTCGGTGTGATGCGGCTCCAGCGTCGGCGCGCGGCTGCCGCCGATGGCTATGGCGAGTCTGGATTCGACGATGACGCTCGGTGGCCCAGCGAAGCCGGTGGCCTCGGTGGCTACGATCCGCGGTCCGACGAGGACACTGGGCGGTCGTCCGGAGTCCGCTGGGGACCGGCGGGTGCCTCAACCAAGACGATGCCCGGCCCCGAGGACGTTTTTGACGGCGATCAGGACTCGGTAGACACAACTCCGACTCGTATCCCAGCGGCGGCTGGATTCGTCGATGAACACCGACCTCACGGGGACAACGGCGATCAGGATGCTCGGGACACGTACGGCGATTACGGCCATCCCGACGACCGCGATGACCGCGATGACCGCGATGAGTACGAGGATCACGAGGATTCGGACCGCGACGACTATTCGGACCGCGACGACGAGGAGTCGAGCGGATCAGGACGCCACTCGGCGATCAAGCTCGACGATCCCGATTCGATGTGGTCGCTGAGTATCGACGATATCCGCGCCCAATTGCATCGCCGGGCGGCCGCGGAGGCGCAGCCGGACGACCAAGGCGCGTCGTCAGCTCAGCCGGATGGCGAGGAGTTCGACGACGACGATGATGACGCTTCCGATGAGTCCTTCGACGAAGATGTGGACGAGTCTTCAGACGACGACCGCGATGACGATGACGATCTGGGGGATGCGGGTCGTCCGGCGATCCACCTCCCGCTGGCTGATCCGTACCGGGCCCCCGAGGGATATCCGATCAAGGCCAATACGCATTCCGGACTGTATTACACGCCCGACTGTGACCTCTACGACGACACCGTGCCCGAGGTGTGGTTCGCCAGCGAAGAACTGGCTCAGGCGAACGGTTTCGTCAAGGCCGAGTAGACCTCCGCCGTTAGATCTTGCGCCGTCAGATCTTGCGGATGACGGTGACCACCTTGCCGAGGATTGCGGCATGGTCGCCGGATATCGGCTCGAATGCGGGGTTGTGGGGCATCAACCAGACGTGGCCACTGGTGCGCTTGAACGTCTTGACGGTGGCCTCACCGTCGATCATTGCCGCCACGATGTCGCCGTTGTCGGCCACGCTCTGCTGACGCACGACGACCCAGTCGCCATCGCAGATCGCTGCCTCCACCATTGATTCACCAACAACCCTCAGCAGGAATAGCGAACCCTCGCCGACGAGTTCGCGAGGCAGTGGGAACACGTCCTCAACTGCTTCTTCAGCGAGGATCGGGCCGCCGGCGGCGATGCGGCCGAGCACCGGGACATACGTAGGTTCAGGCAGTGCATCTGAGCCTGCAACATCGGTGACCACGGAGGATCGTGACTCATCAGTGCCCCGGACGTCGACTGCACGGGGACGATTCGGGTCGCGCCGCAAGTAGCCTTTGCGTTCCAGGGTACGCAGTTGGTGGGCCACCGATGAAGTTGATGTGAGTCCTACTGCATCACCGATTTCACGGATGCTGGGTGGATAACCCCGACTGGTGACCGAGGCGCGGATGACTTCAAGAATTGTGCGTTGACGCTCGGTCAGTCCCGAGTTTGACAGCTTGCTGTTTCCGCTTGAGTCGGCGCTTGTCGGCCCCCTGCTATTACTCCCAGTGCTGTCGCTCCCATTGCTATCGCTCATGGAGGCGAATCTAGTCGGGATCGGTGACTTAATCAAACATTTGTTCGACTTGAGATTTCGTGTCGGTGGTCGGTCGTACGCTCACGACACGCTCGCTCACATGTTCGGATATCGAACACCTGAGCGAGTATGCTTCGAACATAGGAGCGACAGATGGTGCGCAGAAAGGAAGCAACGTGACAATCATCGATGAGCGCGAATTGGTGGTACACCTTCCGGTTCGGAACCCCGTTCGACGGTCACCTGTTCGGCCGGTTGGCCCACGCGTGGGCCGGGCCGCGGTCCGGCGTCCCACACCTGCCCGACCTGCAGTTGCCCCGTTGCGATACCGCGGTAATGGTGTCGCGGTGTCGAGCGCACCGCACCGGCCCAGGCCGGTTAGCACCAAGGTCGCGATCGCGCTGGCCGGACTTGCTGGGCTGATCACCCTGTGGTTGGGGTCGTTGGCGCACCTCAGCAGTGCATCGCCGGCACCGGCGCGCGTGCCCGAACAGCTCGCGGTGGTCCGTGTTCAAGCCGGTGACACACTGCAGCGGCTCGCCGAGAGGGTCGCGCCGGAGACTCCGGTCCGAGACGTCATGCGTCGTATCACGGACTTGAACGAACTCGGGTCCGCGTCATTGGAAGCGGGCCAGACGCTGATCGCCCCGATCGGCTGATCAGTGTGGCGGGGCGTGCTGCGATGGCAGTCCAGCGGACGGCGCAGGTAGTCTCTGGATTGTCGGAACCCTCCGGCACCCGGGGCGAAGGAGCGGCTGTGCACTGTCCGTTTTGCCGTCACCCCGATTCCCGAGTGGTTGATTCCCGGGAGACCGACGAAGGCCAGGCGATCCGCCGCCGTCGATCGTGCCCGGAGTGTGGTCGGCGGTTCACAACTGTGGAGACGGCAGTTCTAGCGGTCGTGAAACGCAGTGGCGTGACAGAACCGTTCAGCAGGGAGAAAGTGGTCAGTGGTGTGCGTCGGGCTTGCCAAGGTAGGCAAGTGGACGATGACGCCCTGAATCTTCTGGCCCAGCAGGTTGAGGATGCCGTGCGAGCGGCGGCATCGCCGGAGGTGGCAAGTCACGAGGTCGGCCTGGCGATACTGGGCCCGCTGCGCGAACTCGACGAAGTCGCCTATTTGAGGTTTGCCTCGGTATACCGGTCATTCACGTCGGTTGAGGATTTTGAACGTGAGATTGAGGCACTGCGGAGTCATCCGCAGGTCGGCACGCCAGGCTGAACAACCTTCAGTTGAGCTGTCTCGAACCGTCTCGGACTACGCGGCCGGCGAGCCGTACCCAGCCTTCCGGGCTCCACTTCGTGTAGATCCTCGAACCTTTGCCCTGGGTGATGGTCAAGTCGCAACTGAGATAGTCGGTGATACGGATGGCTGCTGAACCGGTGGCTTCATCTTCGGGCACGCCGAGGGCTGGGGCGAACATCCGTGAGCGCAGCTGGCCTGCCGCTTGATCGATCCACGCCCACAGATAGTGCTCTGCGTCGTCGGGATAGTCGTCCGGGTCGGCCGCCTCGACGTCCGCGGCCGACTGCAGGTCGTGGATGACGAACTCAGGTCCCCACTCCGATCGGGCGCTCACTTCGGTCAGGCCATCGGATTCGCTGACCTGAACGATCCCGGCAGGCACTTGCAATGTGTGAATAGGAAGGCCCGCTTCCTTCAGCCACCATGCCGCGCCGACTGTCGGGTGGCCCGCGAACGGCAATTCGACGCCGGGGGTGAAAATGTGTGCACCTGCCGAAGCGGATCCCTGTGCAGGCAGGTCGATGAAGATCGTTTCGCTGTAGCCGAGTTCGGTCGCGATGTCCTGCCGGTGATCGAGTGGGACGGTCGCAGCGTCTATGACACCGAGCGGGTTTCCAAAGTCGCCATGTGGGTCGGTGAATACCCGGAGAACGGTTACGTCGATAGTCATGACTCGACTGTAGAACGCGTAGCTACGCGGTCAGGTGGCACTGCGTTCGTCAGCTCCCATGGCGTCGAGGACCGCTACCCGGGTGTCGATCGAACCGGTCAGTGAACGTTCACTGATTCCTGTCCGTAGTAGTTCGCGGAGCGCTGTCTGGTCGTAGGGGGCCGACACCGTGGAATCGATGAATCGTTCAACCAATTCCACGAACAGATCCGGATCGTCGTGGAACGGGAAGTGCCCGGAGCGGCTGAAGATTTCAAGCTGCGAACCTGGCATCGCCGCGTGCGCCATGTGGGCATGACTCACTGGAATCACGGCGTCTTGTTCACCCCAAATCAGTTGCACTGGAATGGATTCAGTGAGATAACATCGGTCGAGCATTGTCACCACCTGACCGCGCCAGTCAACTACCGCGCGCAGTGTTCGGGTGAACGCCGCAGACGCGGTCGGTTCGGGGAGATCGGCCAAAATGCGGAGCATGTCCGGAATGTCGCGGCCGACGCCCGTCGAGCCGATGAACATTCCCAGTGCCTGACCCGTCGCGCGCAGGGTAGACAGCACCATCGGGAGCCGCAGTAAGGCTAGTGCCCCGGCTCCTAACGGGAGCGACGCGAGTCGGAGGGCAACGTTGACTTCCTTGGTGACACCGCCAGCGCCCACAAGGATCAGTCGTTCGACGAGTTGCGGGAATTGGTAGGCGAACTGCATGGCGACGCCACCGCCCAGTGAGTGCCCGACAACGGTGACCTTCTCGATGTCCAGGACGCTCAGGAGGTCGCGCATACCGTTGGCGTAGGCGGCTACCGAGTAGTCCGCTCGAGGTTTGTCCGACTGGCCGTGGCCCAGCAGATCGGGTGCGATGACGGTGAAGCGCTGAGCCAGCTTGCTGTGAACGGTGTGCCAGGTGGTGGAGTTGTCGCCGATCCCGTGGATCAGCAGCAATACAGGTCCTGAGCCGGCGATCCGGAATGCTCGCCGATAGCCGTGAATGGTTCGGAACTGCAGAGAGGGTGTGACTTCCCGCACCGATCGCAGATTGGGCTTTCGATTCGTCATGTCCAACCCCATCGTCGGAGGTATGACCTCGTCAGGTTTCGTCGTTGTCCTTGAAACCGTCTCGAAGGTCATCGGCCCGCTGGGCAAGGAATCGCTCGAATTCCGCACCCAATTCGTCGCCGCTCGGGAGATCTTCGTCCCTCGCCAACAGTGACCTGTTCTCCTGAGCGGCAACGAATGCATCGTACTGTCGCTCCAGCGCGCTCACCACTTGAGCGACTTCGGGGCTGGCGTCGACTTGCTCGTCGATTTTTTTCCGGACGGTCGCGCCCGCCTCAACGAGTGCGTGCAGCGGAAACTGCAGGGAACCCAACTTGGCGATCTCATCGAGCAGAACTTCGGCCGCCATCGGGTAGTCGGTCTGCGCCAGGTAATGCGGCACGTGGACGGTGAATCCGACGACTTCATGACCGTGTTGTGCCATCCGGAATTCGAGCAGGTTGGACACACTTGCGGGCACGCCCACCTCACCGACCCATGGCTGGTGGTTGGCGATCAACTCGCGGTTGTTCGAGTGCGCGGTCAATGACACCGGCCTGGTGTGAGGTACCGCCATCGGGATGGTGCCGAGCCCGATGGTCTGCCGGACTTCTAGGCGCTCGGCGAGCAACCGGGTCGCGGTGACGAAACGTTCCCATTTCAGGTCCGGCTCGAGCCCGGCTAGGAGTAGAAACGGCGTCCCCACGGTGTCGCGCAGCGCGTAGAGGTTCAGTTGTGGGGCGTCATAATGGGTGAAGTGGTCGGTCTTGAAGGTCATCACGGGCCGGCGGGATCGGTAGTCCAACAGGTCGTCGATAGCGAAGGAAGCCACCAGTTCGGTGTCGAGGGTGTCCTTGAGGTGTTGTGCGGCAAGGTGAATCGCGTGACCAGCATCGGAGAAACCCTCAAGGGCGTGGATCATTACCGGGCCCCGGCCGTCCGATGACCACAATTGCGGGGCGGGGAACTCCAATTCGTACAAGCCGGCCTGTTCGGGTTGGTAGTGCCGTCGATCATCGTCAGTCATCGTCCGTGCCTCCTCGCGGTGCTGGAACACAGAGGTGTTCACTTACCGTCCTGACCAGTGTCTCTCAGATCGGTCAAACTCGATCATTACTGGTCCGAGTCATACAACGCGTTCAAAGTGCGTCTCCTTCCCGCGGGGCCCACCTTCGAAGGGCATGATCGTGAATCGTGCGAAGGTATGCCGCGGTCACGGTCACGGTCACGGCCACCGTCATGCTGGCTGGCTGCCAGTCGGCGGGTGAGCCCGCGCCGAGTGCTGTGGATGTTGCCTCTCAGGCAGCGACAACCCAGACCGCGCGTCCGATAGACCCGGTACCTGCTGTCGGCGCAATCTTTCTGGGGGCGACTGACACCCACACGTGCACGGGTGCTGTGGTGCACTCCAGCACCGGGAACCTGATTCTGACGGCCGCGCACTGTCTGGCGGCGGAGTATCCGGCCGAATTTGTTCCAGCTTTCACGGGGCAGGCCGACCGTGCCGATACCTGGACTGTCGATACCGTTTACCTGGACCCGCGATGGGTCGCTAATCAGGACCCGATGGCCGACTACGCGTTTGCATCGGTTCACCGGGCCAGCGGTGGTTCGATCGAGGCGGTTGGCCGTGCGGCCTATTCGCTGGGAAGGCTTCCCAGTACCCCGGCCGACGTCACGGTGGTTGGCTATCCGATGGGGGTCGGGGGAGGGCCGATTGGGTGTGACACGACCACTGATAAGGGTCGGGATGGATATCCGTCGCTGCAGTGCGGCGGATTCGTGGACGGGACCAGTGGGGCCCCGATTGTCGCAGGGGCGACGGTATTCGGGGTGATCGGCGGCCTAGATCGTGGCGGCTGCGACGACGAAGTCTCCTACTCGTCGCCGTTTGACGACAAGACGTTGGCGCTGTTGGCGCGTGCTGAGGCGGGCGGTCCCGGCGACATCCCGCCCGCCGCATTCGAGGATGACTGCTAAAGAGTCAGTGCCGAAACTGGCTAAGCGCCCGCATCTTGTTCATCACGTCCAGTGCCGCGACTTTGTAGGCCTCGGAGAACGTGGGGTAGTTGAACACCGCGTCGACCAGATACTGCACCGTCCCACCGCAACCCATCACGGCCTGTCCGATATGAACTAGCTCGGTGGCGTTGGTGCCGAAGATGTGGATCCCGAGAAGCCGAAGGTCCTCGGTGGACACCAACAACTTCAGCATGCCGTAGGAGTCGCCGGCGATTTGGCCGCGCGCCAATTCGCGGTAGCGAGACAACCCGACCTCGTAGGGGATCGAGTCGTTGGTCAGCTCGACCTCCGTGGCACCCACATACGACACCTCGGGGATCGAGTAGATGCCGATCGGCTGCAGTGCGGTCATGCCCGCGGTTGGCTCTCCGAATGCGTGGTAGGCCGCAAGGCGGCCCTGTTCCATCGAGGTCGCGGCCAGCGCAGGGAAGCCGATGACGTCGCCGACGGCATAGATGTGATCGACCTTGGTCTGGAACGTCTTTTCGTCGACGAAGATCCGTCCACGGTTGTCGGCTTCCAGACCCGCGTTGCCGAGGTCGAGGTGGTCGGTCTGGCCCTGGCGGCCGGCGGAGTACATCACGGTCTCGGCGGGAATCTGTTTACCGCTGGCAAGCGTGGTGACGGTGCCGGCCGAGCCGACGTCCACAGCGGTCACCTCCTCGCCGAACCGGAATGTGACCGCAAGGTCGCGAAGGTGAAAGCGCAGCGATTCGATGATCTCGGGATCGCAGAACTCGAGCATGGTGTCGCGCTTCTCCACGACGGTCACTTTGGTGCCCAGTGCGGCGAACATCGAGGCGTACTCGATTCCGATGACACCGGCGCCGACAACCACCATTGAGGTCGGGATCGACTTGAGGTCCAGGATCCCATCCGAGTCGAGAACGCGATTCTCGTCAAACTCCACCCCCGCCGGCCTGGCCGGCTTGGTCCCGGTGGCGATGACGATGTAGCGCGCCCGGACCTCGATGCGTTCGGCCCGGTTGGGGTCTTCCACCACTAGGGAGTGGTCGGTGACGAACCGGCCATGTCCGGTGTACAACTCGACACCGTTGCGCATCAGCTGTGACCGGACGACTTCAATTTCCTTGCTGATGACGTGCCGGGTCCGAGCCAACAGGTCGGCCGGGGTGATCTTGTCCTTCACCCGGTAGCTGGCCCCGTAGAGCTCACGCTGGCTCATGCCGGTGAGGTAGAGGACGGCCTCCCGCAGCGTCTTGGAAGGGATGGTGCCGGTGTTGACGCAGACCCCGCCGAGCATGTGGCCACGCTCGATCACTGCCACAGATTTACCCAGCTTGGCTGCGGCGATGGCGGCCTTCTGCCCACCCGGACCGGACCCTATGACGACGAGGTCATACTCCTGTATCGAACCCATGAGTTAGTTGTGTACGCCGGTTTGCCCGATCTTGCACGCCGTCGGGGCCAATTGGGACCTGAATCATGCGAATGTCGGCGGCAATCCACAGCCGCCGGTTCATCCACAACTGCCTCCCCCCAAGGTCAGGCGCGGCGCAATATTGACGGCCTTCGTTGACAGCGTCGAGCCATGACCACACACCATCCCGACTTCCGTATGACCCGCCCCGGCTCTCTCATTGCCGCGCTGCCCGCCGTTCTCGGTTTCGTGCCAGAGAAGTCCCTGGCGCTCATCTCGCTGGAACACGGCGGCGAAATGGGAGCTGTCATGCGGGCGGATCTGTCGTCCGACCTCGCTGACAAGCTTGACCATCTGGCCGAGGTAGCCGCGGCATCGGGAACCGTTCGGGTTATTGCGGTCATCGTCGACGCCGAGGGTGCGTTGTGTCCCATATGCAACGAGGATCACCAGGCACTGTGCGATGTATTGGGTGCGGCGCTTAACGACCGCGATATCGAGCTCTATGCGGCCCATGTGGTTGACCGCATCGAAGCGGGCGGCCGGTGGCGCTGCGTCGACGGTTGCGGCGCGCAGGGAGTCATCGACGATCCGACGGCATCGCCATTGGCCGCCGCGGCGGTACTGGATGGACGACGGCTTTACCGTCGGCGGGCCGACCTACAGGCGGTGATCGCTGTTGACGAGGACCGGCACACCGCGGCGCTGGTAGATGTCATCGAGGAGCAATTCGCGGAGCGCGAAGTCGAGCGGCAAGACGACCCCGACACGTGTGTGCGCCGAGACATTGAGACCGCGATGTCCGCCGCTGCCCGCGTTGCTGATGGCGCCGAGCTCACCGATCCAGAGGTTGCATCGCTGGCGTGTTCGCTGACTGACGTCGAAGTGCGCGACACGCTCTATGCACTGGCGGTCGGCGCGCAGGCTGGCCAAGCAGAGACGCTGTGGGCGGTGCTGGCTCGCGCTCTGCCGAATCAGTGGCGGGTGGAAGCCTTAGTGCTGCTGGCATTTTCGGCGTACGCGCGCGGCGATGGCCCGCTCGCTGGATTGTCTCTGGAAGCCGCACTGCGCGCTGATCCAGAGCATCGGATGGCCGGCATGCTCGATACCGCACTGCAATCGGGGATGCGTCCCGAGCAGATCCGCCAACTCGCGGGGACGGGATATCGCCTGGCAAAGCGAATTGGCGTGCGACTGCCGCCGCGACAATCGTTCGGGCGCCGGGTGGTCTGACGCTAAACCTTCTCGACCTTTACTGCGTGGGCCATGTGGTGTGGCAGATCAACGTCCTCATGGCCGGTCATCATGATGGTGACGGAGCCGTCGGGCTTGGATTCGACGAGTACGCGTGCGTTGGGCACGACACCGGCCTCTTTGAGTCGACCGATCAGAGCCACGTCGCCCTGGACGTGTTCGGTCAGCTGTCGGACGATTACTGCCACCGGCCCGCTGATCGGCAGCTCGGTCAGCCGCACCAGGTTCGCGTCGGGGTCTGGACTTGCGTTGTCGAGGCCGAGAAGCGTGAGCCCGGGGATCGGGTTGCCGAACGGGGAGACCATCGGGTTGTCGAGAACCTGCACCAGGCGACGCTCGACCTCCTCGCTCATCACGTGTTCCCACCGGCAGGCTTCAGCGTGAACGTCCTCCCAGGGCAGACCGATGACATCAACGAGGAGGCGTTCGGCGAGTCGATGCTTGCGCATGACCGAGACTGCCAGTGTGCGGCCCTTTTCGGTCAATTCGAGGTGCCTGTCGCCCGCTACCCGCACGAGCCCGTCGCGCTCCATTCGCGACACCGTTTGGCTGACGGTTGGTCCGCTCTGCTCGAGCCGCTCCGCGATCCGCGCGCGCAACGGAACCACGCCTTCTTCTTCGAGGTCGTAGATCGTGCGCAAGTACATCTCGGTGGTATCGACCAGATCGTTCATAGGTCACCCTTCGTCGTCGCCGAGTCTACTTGCCCACCTGCTCAGAAAGCAGTGTGCCCGCCGGGCGAACCGGCGGGCACACTTTGTTTGTTGGCTTGTTTGTTGGAGTGGCGTTGTCAGCTCGCGTACGACCGCAATCGATCGGCGCGGTCGCCCTGACGAAGCTTGCCCATCACCTCGCGTTCGATTTGGCGAACCCGTTCGCGCGATAGCCCGAAGAGTTTCCCGATCTGGTCGAGAGTGCGCGGTTGCCCGTCGTCGAGCCCGAACCGCAGACGGATCACCTGATGTTCGCGCTCGTCGAGGGTGGCCAGCACGCTGCGGATGTCGGTATGCAGCAGTTCGGCGATCACCGCGTTCTCCGCTGACATCGCTTCGGCGTCTTCGATGAAATCGCCTAGCGGCGCTTCCTCGTCCGTTCCGACCGGCATATCCAGGCTGACCGGATCGCGGCTGTGCTCCAGCAGGTCGTTGATCTTCTCGACTGGGATGCCGGACTCGTCGGCCAGTTCGTCATCGCTGGCTTCGCGGCCGAGGGTCTGGTGCATTTCGCGCTTGATCCGGGCCAGCTTGTTGACCTGTTCGACGAGATGGACAGGGAGCCGAATGGTGCGACTCTGGTCGGCCATGCCTCGAGTGATGGCCTGGCGGATCCACCAGGTCGCATAGGTCGAGAACTTGAATCCCTTGGTGTAATCGAACTTTTCCATCGCCCGGATCAAACCCAGGTTGCCTTCCTGGATGAGATCCAGCAACGGCATACCGCGCCCGGTGTAGCGCTTGGCGAGTGATACCACCAATCGCAAGTTGGCTTCCAGCAGGTGGCGGCGTGCTGCCTCGCCGTCGCGCGCCACGCTGGCAAGGTCGCGTTTGCGGTTCTCGCTCAACCGTTTACGCGTCGCGAGCAGATGCTGCGCGTAGAGACCGGTTTCGATGCGCTTGGCGAGTTCGACCTCATCCTCTGCGGTCAGTAGGGCGGTCTTTCCAATGCCGTTCAGATACACGCGCACGAGGTCGGCAGCTGGACTCTGAGCATCCAAGTCGTGGTCAACCCTGCTTGTGGTGGCATATGCCATGGTGGCCTCCTGATCGGCTCCAAACTGTCAATGAGTCCAACGTCCGATGGAGCCGTTGAGTTCCCGAGGAGTTCCCGTTCGAAGGCGACGCAACATGCCTTGACCTGCGAAGATGAATTGCGCGCGCTGAGAATGTTCTTAATAAACGCTGCTAACTAGCTGGCACCGGAACTTCGTTCGTCGCCGCCGCCCGGATCTGGTTGGACGGTCGAAGTGAATCCAGGCTCCAGGGCCGGCCGAGTCGCGCGGGGGAACAACGGGGTGCGCTTCGGAACGTCATTGAAGCGGCGCGGTTCCTCCGCTCGGCGGGGTGGCCGATCATTCGCGATCAGGACTGCTATCCAGGGCAGTGGCAGGGATACCCCGATGATCGCCAGCGAGATCAGTCCGTTGTGCCAGGCGCCGTAGGCCAGCGCTGCGAACACTAATGCGGGAATCCGAAAGGCCATGATGGTCAGGTACTTGCGCACTCGCTGCCGGTGCTGCTCCTCGTAGGCGGGAGCCGCGGCGGTGATCAGCACTGGCCGACCGTCGTCGTCGAACCCGAGATCCCGCTTCATCACTCCACTGTTCCACATTCTGGCCTGGTGAAACGGATGGGTTTCCTGTCGGCGGTCGAACGGGCACAATGTTGCTATGGACACCCAGACCCTCGAACGCAGCAAGACCGACGAACGGGCCGATGACGGGACCGATAGCGATACCCCGAAGGTCTTCCACTTCGTGAAGAAGGACAAGATAGTGGAAAGTGCGGTGATGGGCACCCACGTTGTCGCGCTGTGCGGCGAGGTGTTCCCGGTGACGCGCTCAGCCAAGCCCGGCTCGCCGGTATGCCCGGACTGCAAGCAAATCTACGAAACCCTCAAGCGGGCTTGACGGCTTCCTCAGCGATCTCCGGCGTCGGTTCGGGCTTGCCGCTTCCGTTGTTGCTGCCTCTCGATCCGACCTTTGATCTGACCTTGTGCTCCAACCAGTTTCGCAGTCGCTCTCCGTGCGAAAGTGGTGCCGGCCATTCTTCTTCGATGGCGGCGTTGAGCTCAGCACCGATCATGATGGCGAAGCCAAGGAAGAACGCGAAGAGCAGAAATGCGATCGGCGTGGCCAGCGCGCCGTAGGTGTAGCCGGTCTGGGTGATGTACCGCAGGTAGATCCGCAGACCGATGGTGGCCACCACGAACACCGTCGTGGCCAGTACCGCTCCCCACACCAGTCGGTGGGTGGGAAGCGGCCTCGGCAGCGAAACCCGATATAGGGCCGTTACGGCTACGACCAGTCCCAGGACCAGTCCGGGGTAGTAGCCGTATTGCAGAATGTTGTCCCAACTGTCGGGGATGCGTTCGGCGATCGTGCGGGGCCCCAGCGCGACGAGTGGCGCGACCGCAATGACGAAAGCCAGCATCACCACATACAGGAACAACGCAAAGAAGCGCTGGCGGACGGGATGTCGCAGCGCTGTCTGGTCGTGGGCCTCCACAACCGAATCGACGAAGGATGAGATCGCCGAGGAGCCGGCCCACAAGCTGATCACGAAGCCCAGCGACACCACCTCGCCACGAGCGCCTTGCACTATGTCACGCACGGTCGGTTCGATGATCTCGATGACCACGTTCTTGGAGAAGAAGCTGTTCGCGGTCTTGATCAGCTGATTCTCGATTGTTGGCAGTGTGTCCGGCCCGAAAAGTGGCGCGACCCAGGCCAGGCTGCCCAGGATTCCGAGTAACAGTGGTGGCAGCGACAGGACCGACCAGAAGCCGGCTTGGGCCGACTCGGCGAAAATCGAGTCGTCCCAACTCTTTGACAGCGTGCGTCGGGCAATGCGCCACACGTGGTGGCGATGTATTGACTTCGGCTGGATTGGCTCAGGCTGCTGGGGCGGCTGGTCGTTCATGGCTAGTCCAGCATTCACGACGACGGCGATCCGGCTGACCGCTTTCGGCCGTCTGGACTAACCCGCCGTAACAGGGCTGACTTCGAGCACCGCCGCCAGTTCGATCAACTTGGCCTGGTGCTCGTTCGCGTGATGCTGGCAGAACAGCAACTGTCCGCCGGAGGGGAGCTTCGCACGCACGCGTGCTGCTGCCCCGCAGCGATCGCAGCGGTCAGACCCGGTGAGTTCCGGAAGCGTCAGCGATGCAGTCATGGGCTCCTCCGTAAGGTGCTCAGCGCTTCGGCAGCGAAGGCGCTGTCGTTGCGTATCTCTACTGTGTCAGACGTTTGAGCGGCGGGCTGTGTTCCCGGGGGGTTTAGCGAGCTGTGTCGTGTCTCACTCTTCCTCGTCTTGCGGATGGTGCAATGTGACCATATGCACCCGATTCCCGACCTCCTCGTCCACTTGTGCGGATCTGAGGACTGGGAGGCTGCGCAGGCCGTCGGTGAGCTGCGCCCGCCATCGCTGGCAGAGGCTGGGTTCGTTCACCTGTCGACGCCACAACAAGTCCACCTGCCCGCAAACCGGATCTTCGTCGGGCGCGTTGATCTGGTCCTGCTGCACCTCGACCCCCATCTGCTGGGCTCACCGGTGCTGTGGGAACCCGGCACGCCGACAGATCCGCACGCGATGTTGTTCCCCCACCTCTACGGCCCGCTGCCGGTCCGGGCCGTCATTGCCGCCGTGCCATACCCGCCGAGTCGCGATGGCACGTTCCTGGCGCACCCAGAACCGGTCTAGACCGGTTAAGCAATGGGGACGAGAAGTCGGTCGGGGCCCACGGGGGTATAGCCCCGACCGACTCTCGCTGGCCCGCAGACCGGGGTGGGGGATGGCTGCGGGCGTCCAATCAGATGGACAAGCTCAATGTTGGAGCGTGTAGGCCGATTCGGCCACCGGATTGGCCTGTGATTGAACTGGGAACTCGCTGAACGCTCCGCCGTGCCTGTACCGCGATTTGCGCTACCGTTACGAATATCGCGCCGGGCCGCTGGAAGTTTGCGGCGCACTAAAAAGCGCACTACAGACAGGACATGTCATGAGGTCTGATCGTCTGACCCGACGGGTTGCAGCGGTTGCCGGCGGATTTGCCATCGTCGGGATGGGCGCGTTGACCGGTTGCAGCCACAGCAATGATGAATCCCCGTCAACCACGACGACACCGTCGTCGACGACGGTGTCGCCCACCGAGAAAGCCGTCACCCCGGGCGGTCCCAATTCCTTCTCGCCGACCGCGGTGCATCCTCCAGGCACTACCTGCACCAGCGTCGAAGGCAATAACTGCCAGCGGTAGAGCGATCGTGCTGGCCTATTGAGCCTGCTGGAGTTTTTCACGCGCAAACCGCGAATTGTCCCCCACCCTGGCGCGCTGTTCGGCTGGAAGGTCCGGCCCGGCCAGCAGGGCATCGGAGACGCGCTGACACTCGGCGTAGTGACCGGTCCAATAGCTGGCGATGGCGTACTCGTCCTTTGCGCGCCAGCGATACCAGCTGTCGTCTACGAATAGCCAGTCCGTCGGAAGCGGGATGGCCATCGCGCGCTCTGCGAACATGCGGGCCGTAGCGAAGTGGTTCAGGCCGCGGCAATAGCGTGCGAGGTGCCCCAGCGCCTCGGCGCCGCGCTCTGGGCGGGCCTCGTAGGCATTGAGGTAACGGCGGACCACCTCGTCCTGACTGCGTTGCAGGGTTTCCGCCAAGATGCTGGCGGAGTACTGCGAGTACCACGCTTCCTCAGCCCAGCGGCCCATGGCAGCGCGTTGGTCGTAGCGGGCCAGGGCGGCTTCAGGCTGACCAGCGTCGCGATAGCTTTGGGCGAGGTAGAAGACGTAACGGTCGTTGTCTGGCTCGTCGATCAAGGCATGTTCAAGCACAGCTGCGTCGGCGGCGAACTTCTCGGCCTGGGGGCGTTGGCTGCGGGCTCCGTCGGTGCGGACCTGCACACGCAACTCTGGCAGTTGAACGGTGGGAAGCGGCTGCCCATCGCAGTCCAGGTATTCGTGCACGACGCCCACCCAGCGCCAGTTGGCGTGGGAGTCCGCGACGCAACGGCGCTGGTAGCGCAGGTTGCCGAATTCGACAGCTAGCGCATAGATGAGCTCGGTCAACGGCGGCCGCTTGTAGTTCGGCGGCACGTGAAGTACCTCATCTGCATCGATGAAGAACAGGTAGTCGCCGTGCGGCCGTGCAAGCTGCAGGGCCTCGGTGCGGTTGTGGCCAAAATCGCGCCACGGGCGCTCATGCAGTTCGCCCGGCAGGTCATCGCGGAAAAAACGGCGGATCAGGTCTTGCGTGCCATCGGTGGAGCCGGTGTCCACGATCACCCAGGTGTCGATGAAGGGCCGCACCGAACGCAGGCAGCGCTCGATCACGTGGGCCTCGTTTTTGACGATCATGTTGAGGCAGACGCGAGTCACTCGGCGGCCTCCGCGATTGCAAATCCCGCGGTGCACGCAAGGGCCGCATTCATGAACACAAAATACCCCTTCGAATTTGAAGCCTGCAGGTAATTCTGTCTGCTGCAGCCGCCCCCGGTACCGCTCAGTCCAGGTAGTCGCGCAGTACCTGCGAACGACTGGGGTGACGCAGCTTCGACATCGTCTTGGATTCGATCTGCCGGATGCGTTCGCGGGTCACGCCGTACACCTGGCCGATCTCGTCGAGTGTGCGGGGCTGGCCGTCGGTCAGACCGAATCGGAGCCGGACCACGCCGGCCTCGCGCTCAGACAGCGTCTCCAGCACCGATTGAAGCTGGTCCTGCAGCAGGGTGAAGGAGACGGCATCCACCGCTACGACAGCTTCGCTGTCTTCGATGAAGTCGCCGAGTTGCGAGTCGCCTTCGTCGCCGATCGTCTGATCCAGGGAGATCGGCTCGCGGGCGTACTGCTGGATCTCCAGTACCTTCTCCGGCGTGATGTCCATTTCCTTGGCGAGTTCTTCGGGCGTGGGCTCGCGACCCAGGTCCTGGAGCAGTTCGCGCTGGATGCGGCCGAGCTTGTTGATGACCTCGACCATGTGCACCGGAATACGGATGGTGCGGGCCTGATCTGCCATGGCGCGTGTGATCGCCTGGCGAATCCACCACGTCGCGTAGGTGGAGAACTTGTAGCCCTTGGTGTAGTCGAACTTCTCCACCGCGCGGATCAAGCCCAGGTTGCCTTCCTGGATCAGGTCGAGGAACGCCATGCCACGGCCCGTGTAGCGCTTGGCCAGTGACACCACCAAGCGCAGGTTCGCCTCCAGCAGATGGTTTTTCGCACGATCGCCATCGCGACAGATCCATTGCATGTCGCGGCGTTGCTGTACCGGCAGTTTTTCGCCGCGCTCGGCAATTTCGGCCACTTTCTGTGTGGCGTAGAGGCCGGCCTCGATGCGCTTGGCGAGTTCGACCTCTTCTTCGGCGTTGAGCAGCGCCACCTTGCCGATCTGCTTCAGGTAGGCGCGAACCGAGTCTGCAGAGGCGGTGAGTTCGGCGTCTTTGCGCGCTTGCCGCAACGCTTCCGACTCTTCCTCATCCCAGACGAAATCGCCGGTGGCCTTGTCTTTATCCGAGGGCTCGGTGATCTCTTCATCTTCGCCGGCTTCACCGTCGGTCGCCGGAGCGGCGTCGATGACGGCCGGGGTGCTGCCCTCTGTTGCCTCGCCTGCTTCTGCCACGTCATCGGCACCGGCCTCTTCGGCCACGTCCTCGAGGTCATCGAGGACGATCTCCTCGTCGGCGACCTCAAGGTCACCTTCGACTGCGAGATCTGGGTCAACGTCGATGTCCGCAGCCTCGGCTTCGTTGGTGATCTGAACCGCCGAGTCCGACGTCAGAACCTCACCGGCGACGGCTTTTTTCGCGGCCCGTCCCCGAGATTTCGACGGTGCGGCGGCGCTCTGCGTCGCCTTAGTGGCACTGGCCTTGCTCGCCGTGGCCTTGCGGGGCGCGCCGCCCTTGGCGGGCGCCTCAGCTGTGCTTACGGCGGCCTTAGCGACCGACTTAGCCGCCGCCTTGGTGGCCTTCTTGGCCGGAGCGGACCTGCTGGTTGCTTTTGCTGCCGCCTTCTTGGCGGGAGCCTTGGCGGCGGTGCGCTTCTCCGGTTGGTCGGTTTCTGCGCTTACCTTCGTCGCTGCCACGGACACCATCTTTCGGTTGTGCTGACGTTCGGTGGGCGTGCGTGTGCCACCGATAGCGTCTGCTACAAGGAATACGGCGGTATCTCGTTCGGGATGTTCGCCCGTATGTGGTGGGCGACCGCCGGAACCATTGTAACGACTACCAGAGGTACTACCGCGCCACGCGGGCAGAATTCACTGTGTGACGTCTTCGGCGGCAGCCATTGCCGCGCCGACGATGCCCGCTTCGTTCTGCAGTTCAGCAGCCACGACCGGGGTTCGGTTGTTCAAGAAGTGAATCCATTTGTCAGCTTTGCGACTGATTCCACCGCCGGCGATGAAGAGGTCAGGCCAGATTGCGTTCTCGATGGCCACCAAGACGCGCGTGACTTCTTTGCTCCAGCGCTCGTAGCTCCACTCCTTGAGATCCCTAACGGAGGACGCTGCCCGGTGCTCGGCTTCCTTGCCGCCCACCTCGATATGCCCGAACTCGGTGTTGGGGAGTAACACGCCGTCGTGCATCACCGCGGAACCGATACCGGTGCCGAAAGTCAGCAACACGACAACACCGTGGTTATTGCGCCCCGCGCCGTAGCGCGCCTCGGCGAGTCCCGCGGCGTCAGCATCATTGAGCACAGTCACCTTTCGCCCTCCGAGAGCAGCGGAGATGACGGCGCTGGCGTTGGTGCCCAACCATGCTTTGTCGACGTTGGCCGCTGTGTGCACCACTCCGTTGACCACGACACCCGGGTAGGTGACGCCCAACGGGCCGGTCCACTCAAAGTGCTTCACCACCTCGGCAACGGTCTTGGCGACTGCGTCCGGCGTGGCCGGCTGCGGAGTGAGCAACTTGAAACGCTCTCCGACGAGCTGACCGGTTTCCAGATCGACGATCCCGCCCTTTACCCCGCTTCCGCCGACGTCGATGCCCATGGAGGTGCGGTGCTCCGGTCTGGTGGATGCGATCTCGGTCATAGCTGCTCCTGGGCGAGGCGGGCGGTCGATGCGCGATGCACACATTAGTGGCCTGCGCGGGATCTGTGTTGCGATAGCCCGGTGACCGACAACCGACCCGAGATCCTTCGCGGGGTGGCCGAGCAGGTGGCTACTGAGGCTGCCGTATTTGCGCGCCGTCGCCGCGCTGAATTGGTAGGGGACACGTCGCAGTCATTGGGGTCGGCCTCGGTGCAGACGAAAAGCACCAGGACTGACCCCGTGACCGTCGTCGACACTGAAACCGAACGGTTCGTGCGAGATCGGCTGGCAGAGCTGCGACCTGCTGACGCGATCCTCGGCGAGGAGGGCGGCGGGCCGACTGTGCGTGTCCCTGCGGCGAATGTTGATGAGGACGTGTGCTGGGTGGTCGACCCGATCGACGGCACCGTGAACTTCGTCTACGGCATTCCGGTTTACGCGGTGTCCATCGGTGCGCAGGTGGCCGGAACCTCGGTTGCGGGGGCTGTCGTCAACGTGGCCAGCGGTGAGATGTTCTCAGCCGCGGCCGGGTTAGGTGCCCACGCGATCACCGGAGCCCAGCGCAGGTCGCTGCGCTGCAGCGGTGTCGAGGAGCTTTCGATGGCTTTGGTTGGCACCGGTTTCGCCTATGCCCCACAGCGCCGCGCCCATCAGTCAGCACTCCTGGCCGAGTTGTTGCCACTGGTCCGTGACGTTCGGCGAATTGGATCGGCGTCGCTCGACCTCTGCATGGTGGCTTCCGGCCAGCTGGATGCCCACTACGAACACGGACTGAATGTGTGGGACTGGGCGGCGGGAGCGCTGGTGGCCGCCGAGGCCGGCGCGGTGGTGGTACTGCCGGACGGCGCAAGCCCCGACGGCGCAGCGGAGCTGGTTGTCGTCAGTGCGCCT
Source organism: Mycobacterium sp. (assembly GCA_965279745.1). Lineage (GTDB taxonomy): Bacteria > Actinomycetota > Actinomycetes > Mycobacteriales > Mycobacteriaceae > Mycobacterium. The sequence continues at coordinate 1,620,412 of OZ257262.1, read as the reverse complement.
GGTATCGCTGCGGAGCTCATCGCTGCTCTGGATCGGTTCGGCGGTCTGCGGGCGATGCCCTGAGGCCCGGTGGGGACCTCAGCAGGTGCCTCAGCAGGTGCCGTTGTGGATTTTGGTGAGCAGACCCGAATCCGCTGGTTCGGTGGCCTCCGGGCGGAGGCCGGCCAAGACCGCATCGATGTCGTCGCTGTGGGCTAGCGCGGTGAACTCGGTGCCGATGGCCAAGTCGACGGAGTCGTCCGGCCGGTTGTCCTGGAAGAGTTCCACACATGGCGCCACCAGCCACGCTGCCGCGGCACCGGCCTTCCCCGTGGGGCCGAACCGGATTTGACCGTGGCAGACCAGCCGGGTGTTCGCGTAGATCGGATCATTGATGGCCGCTGGTTGCGCGAAACCCAGGTCACGCAGCGCTCCCGCAACTTCGCCTGCTTGCCCGCCCTGTCCGCTGGCGTTGAGAACGTTGATCTTGGTCTGGGCCAGCTTCGCCGGTGCAACGTCGACCATCGATGAATGTGATACCTGCTCGCCGAGCTTGGGCGTTGACTGATTGGCAGGCTCGGGCGGGGGATTGCACGCCTCGGCTTCGCGAACATCGACCGGACGGGTGAGCGCGATAGCCCACACAATGGCAGTGATGACAAACATGACGCCCACCGCGATGATTCCGGGCCGGTAGGAGCGTCGGCGGAATGGGCGACCGTGTTTGTCGACGGTCGTGCCTTCGGTGATTTGAGCGACCACGACTGCACTCTAGAGGCACGCGCGGGACGCTGGTGAAACGTGTCCCTACACTCACAACGTGGTATGTGACATAAATCACACCCATGGACTTCGCGATCTGGGCACGAATCGTTTGGTGGATGCGTTCGACGCTGGTACAAAGCGTTGCTGATGTAATGAGGGGACGGGACGATGGCTACCGACTATGACGCTCCAAGGCGTACCGAGACTGACGACGTTTCCGAAGATTCGCTTGAGGAGCTCAAGGCTCGCCGCAACGAGGCGCAGTCAGCTGTTGTCGATGTTGACGAATCCGAGTCCGCTGAATCGTTCGAACTGCCCGGCGCCGATCTCTCCGGTGAGGAGCTATCGGTTCGAGTGGTCCCAAAGCAGGCCGACGAGTTCACTTGTTCGAGCTGCTTCCTGGTACACCACCGAAGCAGGCTGGCCAGCGAGAAGAACGGCGTGATGATCTGCACGGACTGCGCTGCCTAATTTCCCGATTTCCCGCCCAAACTCACATTTGGGCGGGAAAGGTCGAGTAGATTCCGCCATTTCGCCGAACTCGGCACGGGTGTTTGTTCAGCTACGCAGCGCTGCGAGTACCCGATCGGGGTGCCGAGAGCTCACCAGCCAGTACGGCGTCGGATCGTCGGGATCGTCGAGCACAACCAAGACCAGCGGTCCCACCCACGGTCGATGCAAGACGTAGGCGGCTGGATCGAGCTGCCGGCCCAGCGCCGCCGACTTCGCGGTGCGTGGGATTTCGGCCGAACGGCTCACCACCGACATCGGAAGGTGGGCGTGGCCGGCCCACAGCTCAGGATCGGAGTCGTTGGCATCACCGGATACGACTCGGACCTCGGTTCGGCTCAACCACAGCAGAACGCCGACTGCCACGGCGGCCAGCACCGCGTATGGCAGCCAGTTGGGTAAGGAACGCACGCCCATGTTGACTTCAGCGGCGATCAGCGCACTGACGCCCAGGCCGGGCAGCCACCACCACCACGGGGCCCACAGCCGCTCGCGGTACCGCACGGTCTGTGAGGTCAGGCGTGAACCGGTCACGCGGCCAAGGGTAGTCTTTCGCACCGTGTCCATGAGTCTTGCGGTGGTTCGCCTAGACCGCGAGCTTCCGCTGCCCAGCCGTGCTCACGATGGTGACGCAGGTGTCGACCTGTACAGCGTCCAGGATGTGGAACTCGCGCCTGGCCAGCGCTCGTTGGTTGGTACCGGTGTGGCCGTGGCCATCCCGCACGGCATGGTTGGCCTGGTTCATCCGCGATCTGGTTTGGCGGCACGGTCTGGACTGTCAATCGTTAACAGTCCTGGCACCGTCGACGCCGGTTACCGTGGTGAGATCAAAGTGGCACTGATAAACCTCGACTCCAGCACGCCGATCGTCATCCGGCGCGGTGATCGCATCGCCCAGTTATTGGTTCAGCAGGTTGAGCTTCCCGAACTGGTCGAGGTGAGCTCGTTCGACGAGGCCGGTCTCGCGGCAACCAGCAGAGGCGAGGGCGGCTACGGATCTTCCGGCGGACACGCGAGTTTGTGATGGCATTCGGCAGACGTAAGCGCGAAAGCGAAACCGACGATGGGCTGACAACCCCGGCGATCGATGAGCCGACGATGCAGGAAGCTGAAGAGGCTGATGAGTCCGCACTCGACGGGCCGTTCGACATAGAAGACTTCGACAATCCTGAAGACGCGACAGTGGCCCGGCTCGACCTCGGTTCGGTCCTGGTCCCGCTGCCGGCTGCCGGGCAGATTCAGGTGGAAGTCAATAAGGCCGGGGTGCCCAGCGTGATTTGGTTCGTGACTCCCAACGGGAGATTCACTATTGCGGCTTATGCGGCGCCCAAGTCGCCCGGGCTGTGGCGCGAAGTCGCAGCCGAACTCGCCGAATCATTGCGAAACGACAACGCCAAGGTGTCCATCGAGGATGGCCCGTGGGGTCGGGAAGTTGTCGGCGTGGGCAACGGTGTTGTGCGCTTCATCGGTGTCGATGGATACCGATGGATGGTTCGCTGTGTGATCAACGGTGCGCCTCAGTCGATTGTGGAGCTGGCTAACGAAGCGCGGAATGCCTTGGGGGACACAGTCGTTCGCCGCGGTGAAACTCCGCTTCCGGTGCGCAATGCACTCCCGGTGCAGCTGCCGGAAGCGATGGCGAATCAGCTGCGGGAGGCCGCGGCCCATCAGGCGCAGCACATCATGGCCGCCGCTCAGCAGGCCATGCTGCGGCAGCAGCAACATCCACCGCCCCCCCAGCCGCAACCGGCGCCGGCGCCGCAACAGATTGACCGATAGTGGCTGACGGTTAGTCAGCGTGCTGCAGTGCCGCCACGCATTGCGCGCCGAGTCGGGACGGATCGGGACCGAATTCATCGAGTGTGACGGTCCGCAGCGCTGCTCGGGGCGCTGCCGAGACCCACTCCACCGCGACTTCCAGCGGATGGATCAAGTCATCGACAGCGGCGACGACGCCCATCGGAGCGGTCAAGCGCTCCAGTTCGGCGTTGGTCGGTGAGGTATATCCCGCGGCCTCTTCGAAAGCGTCGGGCAAACCAGGCCACTGAGCGATCCACGAGCGCGTGAGTTCATCGGCCAGCCAGGCGGGACTGGATGCCCTCATGGTCGACACTGTGGTCGCCAGGCCATCACTGCGCAACTGTTGGGCCGTGTGGAGTGCGGCCAGGGCCGCAGGCGCGCCATCGGGACTACCGGTCCACGGCGGTAACGCGGCCAGCACCGCGATGGTGCGCCGGGGATGAGCTACCGCCCAGGCCGCGGCCACCGCCGCGCCGATGGAGACTCCGCCGACCACGATGGGACCGTGGCGGGCTGCTTCGTCAAGAGCCTCGAGGTAACTGAGGACCAGTCGGCCCGGTCGGGGGGGCTGGGCCATCACCACGGCACCCGCCTGGTGGAGGGCATCTGAGAAGGCGCGATAGACGTAGTCGTCATCAGAGCCCGAGCCGGGCAACAGCACCGCGGGGAGACCGTCCAGGTTGACCGCCATTCGATGATCGTGCCTGCAATAGGCAAGCCGCGTGGCATTGCGGATCCAAGAGGTCTACCGTGGCGTTGGCATTTGCGATCCATTGATGTGTCAGGAGTGGCCATGGCTACGGCCGAGGGTTTTGTGCGCCGCCTTACCCGAAGGTTGACTGAAGATCCCGAGCGGCGAGACGTCGAGGAACTCACCGGTGAAGCCGCCAATACCGGCGCTCAGCGTGCGATCGATTGCAAGCGCGGTCAGGAAGTCACCATGGTGGGGACCTTGCGCAGTGTTGAGATGAACGCCAAGGGATGCGCGGGCGGTGTGCGTGCGGAACTCTTCGACGGTACGGACACGGTGTTGCTGGTGTGGCTCGGTCAGCGCCGGATCCCGGGGATCGATTCAGGTCGCACCCTTCGGGTCCGCGGGCGCCTCGGCAAGCTGGAGAACGGCAGCAAGGCTATCTATAACCCGCACTACGAGATTCAGCGTTGAGCGATCCACCCAACAGCCCTGCTCAAGCGCTGCTGACCCAACTGGGCGGTGTAAGTGGCCTGATCTACTCGTCGCTTCCTGTCATCGTCTTTGTTCCCATCTCGACCGCCTTCGGGCTGGCCGCCGCGATCGCCGCCGCAGTCGGCGTAGCCACATTGGTGCTTATCTGGCGCCTGATTCGGCATGACTCGATTCAGCCGGCCATCTCAGGATTCATCGGCGTCGGGGTAAGCGCGTTGATCGCCTGGGTGGTCGGCGCATCGAAGGGCTATTTCCTGCTTGGGATCTGGATGTCGCTGCTTTGGGCGGTGGTGTTCGCGCTATCGGTGCTGATCCGGCGGCCCATTGTGGGTTTCGTCTGGAGCTGGGGAAACGGGCATGATCGCGCCTGGCGTGCAAACCGGCGAGCAGTGGTCGCCTTCGATATCGCCACCGCAACCTGGGTGCTGGTGTTCGGCGCCCGGTTCCTGGTTCAGCATCACTTGTACGACGCCGATCAGACCGGCTGGCTCGGGGTGGCCCGCATAGCGATGGGCTGGCCGTTGACGGCGGCAGCGGCATTGGTCACCTATCTGGCTATCCGGGCGGCGCAGCGCGCGTTGCACGCCGACCATGCGCACCGTGCAGCGCAGAACGAACAGAACGATCCAGTCGAGGCCGATGCCGCCGGAGCTAGCGACTGACGGTCAGCGTCCGGCCGCCAGCAGCAGGTCGCGCAGTTCGTCCTCGACCTCCGGCGCGGCGACGAAGAGTAGTTCGTCGCCACCTTCCAGCGGCTCGTCCGGTTCCGGCACGATTACCCGCTGACCGCGCAGAATCGTGACCAGTGTGGCATTGCGGGGCAGGTTCAGCTTGCGGACCGGGCGTCCACCCCAGGGCGTGTCGTCGGGGAGTGTGATCTCGACGAGATTGGCGTGGCCCTTGCGGAATTCGATCAGCCGTACCAGATCTCCCACTGCGAAAGCCTCTTCGACCAGCGACGCCAACAAGCGCGGGGTGGATACCGCAACGTCGACTCCCCAGGCGCCGTCGAATAGCCACTCGTTGCGCGGATCATTGACGCGCGCCACCACTCGGGAGACGGCAAACTCCGTCTTGGCCAGCAGGGAGAGCACCACGTTGACCTTGTCGTCTCCGGTGGCCGCGATCACCACGTCGAACTCCTCGAGGTGCACCGACTCCAGCAGACTGAGTTCGCACGCATCACCGAGGTGCCAGTGCGCTGCGGGTATGGCTTCGACCTCGACGTGATCCTTGTTCCGCTCGATCAACGTGACGTCATGGCGGTTGTCCACGAGCTCCCGGGCGATCGATCGACCCACCGCGCCGGCGCCGGCGATTGCGACTTTCATTTCCGCCGCTCCTCAGACTTGGCTGCGCCTGCGTCATTGTCGCCGGCGTGTTTCACTTCCGCCGCTCCTCAGACTTCCGACTATCCTCATCGATGTCTTCAGGCGGTGGCAGCGCGGCGATCGCCAGCGCCTCAGCGGCGTGCCCGGAGACCGCTGCCAAGTAGACCTGATCGCCTGCCTGCATGACCGTCTTGGGCTCGGGAAGTATCCCGGTGCCGAACCGGATGATGAAAGCCGCCCGCGCACTGGTCGCGGACTCAAGCGCGGTGACCCGGTGGCCGAACCAGTCTTCATGCAGCGGTACTTCGGCGACTGCCACGGTGCCGGTGGGGTCCCGCCACTTCGTAGTCTCAGTCTCGCGCGTCAGCGTGTTGAGCAGGCGGTCAGTCGTCCACGGAACGGTAGCCACCGTCGGGATGCCCAGCCGTTCGTAGACAGCCGCGCGCTTCGCGTCGTAGATCCGGGCTACCACCCGCTGCACTCCGAATGTCTCGCGCGCGACACGCGCGGAGATGATGTTGGAGTTGTCGCCGGATGACACTGCGGCGAAGGCATCGGCGTTCTCGATTCCCGCGCGCAGCAGCACATCCCGGTCGAAGCCCATGCCCAGCACTCGCTCGCCGGAAAACTCGGCCGAGAGTCGGTTGAATGCAGGAGCTTCGCGGTCGATGACGGCGACCTCATGTCCGATCCGGGAGAGTGCGTCGGCCAGCGCCGCTCCGACGCGGCCGCAGCCCATCACCACCACCCGCACCCTGAAGTCCTCTCGGCCAAAGTCACGCGCCGCCCGCTGGATAACTACTGCACGGGGAACGCTACAGCCAAAGTTCTGTGGGCCTACTGTTACCACTCGTGTCTAAGCTTTCGACCGCTGCGCGGCGGCTGCTCATCGGGCGGCCGTTTCGCAGTGACCGGCTCAGCCACACGCTGTTACCTAAGCGGATCGCCCTGCCGGTATTCGCTTCGGACGCGATGTCGTCGGTGGCGTACGCACCCGAGGAAATCTTCTTGGTCCTCTCGGTCGCCGGACTGAGCGCGTTTGTGATGGCACCGTGGATCGGACTCGCCGTCGCGGCTGTGATGCTCGTCGTCGTTGCGTCCTACCGGCAGAACGTGCACGCCTATCCGTCCGGCGGCGGTGACTATGAGGTGGTTACCACCAACCTCGGGCCCACGGCGGGTTTGACGGTCGCCAGCGCGCTCCTCGTGGATTACGTGCTGACGGTTGCGGTCTCGATGGCCTCGGCCATGTCCAACATCGGGTCTGCCGTACCGTTCATTGCCGAACACAAGGTCACGTTCGCCGTCACAGCGATCGTTTTGCTGACAGCAGCCAATCTGCGCGGAATTCGCGAGTCCGGTACAGCCTTTGCCATTCCGACCTACGCCTTCATGATCGGGATGTTCATTATGCTGATCTGGGGTCTGTTCCAGATCTTCGTGCTCGGCCATCACCTGGAGGCTGAGTCGGCGAAGTTCGGACTCCACTCCGAGCACGGCGACATCATGGGGCTTGCGCTGGTATTCCTGGTGGCCAGAGCGTTCTCGTCGGGCTGCGCGGCACTCACCGGGGTGGAAGCCATCAGCAACGGCGTGCCGGCGTTCCGCAAGCCCAAATCGCGCAACGCCGCAACCACCTTGGCGATGTTGGGGGGCGTCGCGATCACGCTGTTCATGGGAATCATCTACCTGGCTATCGAAACCGGCGTGAAGGTCGCTGAACGTCCTGCCGAGCAGTTGACCGGCGCTCCACCGGGCTATCGTCAAAAGACGCTGGTCGCGCAACTCGCCGACGCGATCTTCCACGATTTCCCGGTCGGCCTGTTCCTGATCACCGGTGTCACTGCGCTGATCCTCGTGCTCGCCGCCAACACCGCGTTTAACGGCTTCCCGGTGCTGGGCTCCATCCTGGCTCAGGACCGTTTCCTCCCGCGCCAGCTGCACACCCGGGGTGATCGGTTGGCCTTCTCGAACGGAATCCTGTTCCTGGCGCTGGCGGCAATCGCGTTCATCGTCGCCTTCGACGCGGAGGTCACCGCGTTGATCCAGCTCTACATCGTGGGCGTGTTCATATCGTTCACGCTCAGCCAGATCGGCATGGTGCGGCACTGGACTCGGCTGCTGCGCAAGGAGACCGACACGTCAGCACGGCGGCGGATGATGCGGGCGCGAGTCATCAATACGATTGGCTTCATCGCCACTGGATCGGTACTGATTGTCGTTCTGGTCACCAAGTTCCTTGCTGGCGCCTGGATCGCGATCGTGGCCATGACGAGCCTCTTCTTGCTGATGAAGGGGATTCGCCGGCATTACGACGCCGTCTCTCGCGAGCTCGCGGAGCAGGAGGCCGAACCGGGTGACGTAGTGCTGCCCAGCCGCAACCATGCGATCGTGCTGGTGTCCAAACTGCACATGCCCACGCTAAGGGCGCTGTCCTACGCGAGGGCGACTCGGCCGGACGTGCTAGAGGCCATCACCGTCAACGTCGACGACGTGGAGACCCGTCAGCTGGTTCACAAATGGCAGGACAGCGATATGACGGTTCCGCTGAAAGTTGTTGCTTCCCCGTATCGTGAGGTCACCCGGCCGGTGCTGGATTACGTCAAGCGGGTCAGCAAGGAGGCCCCGCGCACCGTTGTGACCGTTTTCATCCCCGAGTATGTCGTGGGCCATTGGTGGGAGCAGGTGTTGCACAATCAGAGTGCGCTGCGGCTGAAGACCCGGCTGCTGTATATGCCCAGCGTCATGGTGACTTCGGTTCCATGGCAGCTTGATTCGTCGGAGCGAATCCACGAGGTAGAGGCGCACTACGCGCCGGGCGATGTGCGCCGGGGCTTCCTGGAGTGACTGAAACAGCACCCGGCGAGTTGGTGCTCAACATCGGTGCGCCGGCCAACGGTGGTAGTTGTGTGGCCCGACATGACGGTCGGGTGGTCTTCGTTCGCTATGCGCTGCCCGGGGAATTGGTGCGCGCGCGAGTCACATCAGACCGCGGATCCTATTGGCACGCAGAAGCAATCGAGGTACTTGAACCGTCCGCCGACCGGGTGCTGCCGCAGTGCGAGATCGCCGGCGTTGACGGCGCGGGTTGCTGCGACCTGTCGTTCGCGAACCCCGCTGCCGCCCGGATGCTGAAGGGGGAGGTGGTCGCCAATCAGCTGTCCCGGCTGGGGGATTACAGGTGGGACGGGATTGCCGAACCGATTGGTGACGGTGCGGTCGGCGGCTGGCGGACACGCGTGCGACTGGATGTGGGCGCCGACGGCAGGCCCGGCTTCCATCGGTATCACAGCGCCGACCTGGTCACCGACCTGCGCTGCGGCCAACTACCTGAGGGCATGCTGGATGGGCTCGACCAATTGGGCAACCCGCCGCCGTGGCGACAGGGTGATCAACTGCACGTTGTCCTCGATGCCGATGGACGCCGGCATGTGACGTGCACCTCGCGGAAGCAGCGTGGTCGCCGTGTCATCGAGGGCGACCGGCAAGCAGTACATCGCGTCGGTGACCGGGTCTGGCAGATTGCCGTCACAGACTTCTGGCAATCCCACCGAGATGCCGCGGAGACCTACAGCGCGCTGGTGGCCGGGTGGGCATCCGGTGCGACTTCGGCATGGGATCTCTACGGCGGCGCAGGATTGTTCGCTGCCGTGCTGGCTGAGGCCGTTGGAACCAGCGGCCGGGTACAGACCGTGGACACCTCCCGGTCTGCATCGTTGGCGGCCCGCGCCGCGCTGGCGGATCTACCCCAGGTGCAAGTGATTACGGACTCTGTTCGCCGCGTTCTGGCGGCTGAGAAGGGTGGCGCCGATGTGGCGGTTCTTGACCCGCCGCGAGCCGGAGCCGGTCGCGCGGTGATCGATCTGCTGGCCGACGCCGGAGTGCCCAAGGTCATCCACATCGGGTGCGAAGCGGCCGCGTTCGCCCGCGATATCGGCCTTTACCGAGCGCAGGGCTACACCGTCGAGGTGATCCGGGTGTTCGACTCGTTCCCACTGACTCATCGAGTCGAATGCATCGCTCTCCTGACCAAAGATCGGTGAGCCGCCGTACGGTGAGCTGTGGCTGACCGCAAACCCCCGCTGCATCAGGTTCTGTTCGCCCGTGGCTCCTGGTCGGAGACGTCGCGCATCACCACGATCCTGCGCAAGGAGACAGTCGGCGGCGCACTGCTCCTGCTGGCCGCCGGGGCCGCGTTGATCTGGGCCAATTCCCCTTGGGCGGAGAAATACCATGCGCTGACCGCGTTCAAGGTTGGCACTGATCGTCTGGGCTTGCACTTGGACCTCACCCTCGGCGGCTGGGCGGCTGACGCTCTGCTGGCGATCTTTTTCTTCGTCGTCGGCTTGGAACTGAAGCGAGAATTCGTCGCCGGCGACCTTCGCGACCCGGTACGCGCCGCCCTGCCGATCGCGGCTGCGGTTGGCGGGATGGTGGTGCCTGCACTGATCTTCGTCGCGTTCACCGCCAGCGAGGGCGCGGCGCGGGGGTGGGCGATCCCGACGGCCACTGACATCGCGTTCGCAGTCGCGGTACTGGCGGTGATTTCCACGCACCTACCTGGGGCGCTGCGAACGTTCCTGCTCACCTTGGCTGTCGTCGACGACCTGTTGGCCATCACCGTGATCGCGATCTTCTACACCACGAAAATCAATCCGATCGCGCTGCTACTCGCGCTGATCCCGTTGGCGTTGTTCGCCTTTCTGGTCCAACGGCGTATCCACCCGTGGTGGTTGCTGATCCCGCTGGCGGCTCTCACGTGGGCGTTGGTACATGAGTCGGGCGTGCACGCCACAGTTGCCGGGGTGTTGCTCGGCTTCACCGTGCCAGTGGCTGCAGTGAAGGGGAAGGCCGGATCCGAGCACGACGGGCCAGGGTTGGCCGAGCACTTCGAGCATCTGCTGCGTCCGGTCTCGGCAGGCTTCGCGGTTCCGGTATTCGCGTTTTTCGCCGCCGGCGTGACGTTCGGGGGCTATCACGGCCTAGTGACCGCGCTTTCTGATCGGGTCGCTATTGGCATCGTTTGCGGGCTGGTGGTCGGGAAGACAATCGGGGTATTCGGAACCACGTGGTTGCTGGCGGCGGTGACCCGTGCGGCCTTGGACTCGGCACTGCGCTGGATCGACGTTTTCGGGATCTCACTGCTGGCCGGTATTGGCTTCACCGTGTCGTTGCTGATCGGAGAGTTGGCCTACGGGTCGCATTCTCCGCGCGATGACGTCGTCAAGGTGGCGGTGCTCGCCGGGTCCCTTTTTGCAGCCGTCCTCGCGGCGATCGTTCTCAGGATCCGCAACCGGCACTATCGGGCGATTTGGGAATTGGAAATGGGCGACCGGGACCGTGATGGAGTCCCCGACATCTACAACGCAGGACAAGACTGATCGCGGGGACGGTGGGTAGACTTGCGCCATGCTGGAACAGATCCGCGGCCCCGCTGATCTGCAACACCTTTCACAAGCACAACTGACCGAGTTGGCCGCTGAGATCCGCCAGTTCTTGATCAACAAGGTGGCGGCTACCGGCGGCCACCTGGGGCCGAACCTGGGCGTCGTCGAACTCACGTTGGCGCTCCATCGCGTCTTCGACTCGCCTCATGACCCGATCATCTTCGACACCGGGCATCAGGCTTACGTGCACAAGATGATGACGGGGCGAGTGGCGGATTTCGACACCCTGCGCATGCAAGGTGGCCTGTCGGGGTATCCGTCGCGGGCCGAGAGTGTCCACGATTGGGTCGAATCCAGTCACGCGTCCACGGCGTTGTCCTATGCCGACGGGCTGGCGAAAGCCTTCGAACTCACCGGGCAGCGCAATCGGCATGTGGTGGCGGTGGTCGGTGACGGCGCGCTGACTGGCGGCATGTGCTGGGAAGCCCTCAACAACATCGCAGCGGCGAAACGGCCAGTTGTCATCGTCGTCAACGACAACGGTCGCAGCTACGCGCCGACGATCGGCGGTCTTGCGAACCATTTGTCCGCATTGCGGCTGCAACCCGCTTACGAACGGATCTTGGACCGGGGGCGCACGGCCCTGCGCGGAATGCCGATGGTCGGCGAATACTTCTACCAGGTCATGCACAGCGTCAAAGCCGGGGTGAAGGATGCGTTGACTCCCCAGGTCATGTTCGCCGACCTCGGATTGAAATATGTCGGTCCGATCGACGGGCACGACGAACAAGCCGTCGAGAATGCCCTGCGGAACGCCCGCGGGTTCAACGCGCCGGTGATCGTGCATGTCGTCACCCGCAAGGGCATGGGCTATCCGCCGGCCGAAAACGATGCGGCAGAACAGATGCACTCCTGTGGGGTCATCGATCCGCGCACCGGATTGGCGACAAAGTCGTCAGCGCCTGGCTGGACGTCGGTATTTTCCGAAGCGCTGATCGCACACGCCGGCAAGCGTCGCGACGTGGTGGCGATAACCGCCGCAATGCCAGGGCCAACAGGCTTGTCGGCCTTCGGGGAGCGTTATCCCGACCGACTCTTCGACGTGGGGATCGCCGAGCAGCACGCGTTGACGTCGGCGGCTGGGCTCGCGATGGGTGGACTGCATCCGGTTGTCGCGATCTATTCGACGTTCCTGAACCGGGCATTCGATCAGATCCTGATGGATGTTGCGCTGCACCGGTTGCCGGTCACCATGGTGCTCGACCGGGCCGGGATTACCGGTAGCGATGGTGCCAGCCACAACGGCATTTGGGACATGTCGGTGCTGAACATCGTTCCCGGCATCCGGGTCGCGGCGCCGCGCGATGCCGAGCGACTCCGTGAGGAGTTGAGCGAAGCGCTCGATACTGATTGCGGCCCCACCGCCATTCGCTTCCCGAAAGGTGAAGTGGGCGAAGATATTCCGGCGCTCGAGCGGCTGGCCGGAGTTGACCTCCTCGCCCGCCCGGCACAGGGTCTCGGTGACGATGTATTGCTGGTCGCGATCGGAGCGTTCGCGACGATGGCGCTCGGGGTTGCCGAACGATTGCGCAACCAGGGCATCGGAGTCACGGTGGTGGATCCACGTTGGGTGTTGCCGGTGCCAGATGCGCTTGGCCCGCTTGCGCGCTCCCATAAGTTGGTCATCACGCTGGAGGACAACGGAGTTCGCGGCGGCGTGGGCTCGGCGATCTCAGCCGCACTGCGCGCCGGCGATATCGATGTGCCCTGTCGAGATGTCGGTGTTCCGCAGGAATTCCACAGCCACGCATCCCGTGCCGAGGTATTGGCAAGCGTCGGTCTGACCGAGCAGGACGTTGCCCGCCAGGTCACCGGTTTGGTGGCCGCACTCGGTGCGCGAGCCGTCGACGAACATCAAATCAGCGAACACCTTGAATGAGGCCCTAACAGCGTGGATGCCGAACTCGAACGGTGGAAGGCCGCCGGCCGGAAGTTCGACTATTTAGGCTTCGAAATCTTCTACCGCGTCGAAGGCTTGGAGTCCGGTGGCCCGGCGTTGCTCCTCATCCATGGCTATCCGTTCAACTCGTGGGACTGGGCGCCGATGTGGGACAGGCTGACTGCACGGTTCACTGTTATTGCGCCGGACATGATGGGCATGGGATTTTCGGCCAAGCCTGTGGCGTACGAGTACTCGGTGCCGGATCACGCCGACATGCACGAGGCCTTGCTCGCGCATCTTGGTGTCGATCGAGCCCACATTCTGGCTCATGACATCGGTGACTCGGTGGCTCAAGAACTCCTGGCCCGCAGCGAGTTCGGCGAACAGAGTTACGGGTCGGTGCAGATCGATACGATCACCTGGCTCAACGGCGGGCTCTTCAACGAGGCTTACACACCGCGAGTGCTGCAGAAGGTGTTGTCGCGTACTCCGTTGGGGGACATAGTTAGTCCACTGCAGGGCACCGCAGTGTCACGAAAGCTGTTGGAGCCGACGATCAACGAACTGTTCGGCCGCGACACCAGACCGTCGCGCCGGATGCTGGATCTGTTCCACCAGATTCTGGAGTACAACGACGGGGCGCGGGTCAGTCACAAGGTTGGTCGCTTCGTCAACGACCGCTATACCCATCGCAATCGTTGGGTGCGGGCAATGCGTCAGACCGCTATTCCGATGCGGCTGATCGATGGGCCAGCTGACCCGAATTCAGGCAAACATATGGCGCAACGCTATCGGGAGGTCATCCCGAATCCGGACGTGGTGATGCTCGACGATGGCATCGGCCACTGGCCGCAGATAGAGGCTCCTGATGCGGTGCTGAGGCACTTCCTCGAGCACACTGACCGTCACTCTGATTCAGGAGCTTGAGAAGCCTCAGCGGGCTGAGGAGTGAGAGCGGTCGCCAAGACGGGCACCGCGACTTCACGCTGCCAGCGACGGGCGCCGCCGTTGAGCAGGAACGTCTCGACCTCCGCGGTGTTGTCCTCGGATTCCTTCCAGTCCCAGCACAGGCGGCGCACCAGCTCTGGTGAAACCAGGTTCTCGGTAGGTATTTTGAGCCGCGACGAGAGTTCGGACAAGGCTGAGCGGGCTGCGTCGAGGCGCGCTGCGGCTTCCGGTTTCCGTTTGCCCCACCGCACCGCCGGCGGCGGCCCGTTCTGCATATCGCTGAGCTCCGGTGGTTCTGGATTGCTTCTCGCTGTTTCCAGCGCGGAAAGCCAGATACTGGCGCTGCGACGCTGCTTATGTCCACCGAAGATGGGTAGTGCGGTGAGTTCGTCGACGGTTTTCGGGTCTGCGGTCGCAGCCGCGATGATCGCCGTGTCCGGCAGGATCCGACCGGGAGCGATATCGCGGCGGCGGGCGATGTTGTCGCGCACCGTCCATAGCTCACGCACCGCTGCCAGGTTCTGACGATTGCGCACTTTGTGGATGCCTGATGTGCGCCGCCAGCGATCGCGCCGGGTTGGGACGGCGTCTACGCAGCGTAGGTACTCGAATTCTTCTGTTGCCCAACTGGTCTTCTGCTGGCTTGCCAGTTCGTCAGCAATCGCTTGACGCAACGGGATCAGTGCTTCGACGTCCAACGCCGCGTAGTTGAGCCAGGCGTCGGGGAGCGGACGTTTCGACCAGTCGGCCGCGCCATGTCCCTTGGCCAATCCCAGTCCGAGCAGGCGTTGGACCATCGCAGCAAGGTTCACCCGGTCAAAGCCGGCTAATCGGCCGGCTAATTCGGTGTCATAGAGCGCGGGCGGTCGCAGTCCCACCTCGGCCAGACATGGCAGATCCTGGTCGGCGGCATGCAGGATCCATTCATCGGTGGCCAGCACATCCGCTAGTGGTTTGAGAACGTCGATCGGGCTGGAGCCATGGTTGACCGGGTCGATCAACACGGTCCCTGCGCCGGCGCGCCGGATCTGGATCAGGTATGCGCGATTGGAATAGCGAAATCCGGACGCGCGCTCGGCGTCGACGGCGAATGCACCAGTGCCACTGGCCAATTGCTCTGCTGCAGCAGCGATTTCACGCGGGCTAATCGATAGTGGTGGGACGCCCTCGGCCGGGTGCAGCAGCGGGATCGCTTCGGATTCGGTGGAATCAGGTGAATCGGGCGCATCCCCGGGAGCACCTTCGTCAGGCTCAGACATGTCACGCCCGCGAGCGTGAGTCCAGACTGGTCACTCCCACCGGTGGCAGGCCCGCCGCATGCTCGAGCACCTCGCAGAACGCCAGAACGTGGGTAGCCAGCTCCATGGTGGTAGCCGTCCACGATGCTCTCAGTTCCAACTGATGCGCTCGGGGCGGGCCGGAGATATCGCCGTAGCGGACCGAGGTGGTGGCCGTGACCGTGCCGCCCAGTGCCGTGACGTGCTCAGAGCGGGCATCGAGAGCTTCCACCAGCCAGCTCCAAGCCACCTCTGGCAACAGTGGGTCGATCGCCTCGTTGGAGTCCAAGTCGGCCTGAATATAGGCGACCAACCGCATCGTGCCGTCCCAGGCGTCGGAGCCCTCTGGGTCGTGAAGCAGGATTAGCCGACCGAATGCGTCGCCCTCAGACCGCTCGGGCACGATCTCCGTCTCGGGGTGCTTGATCTCGGCACCCAATGCATAGCTGAATGGCGCGAGGCGTTGCGGCGGGCGGATCGGGCCGAGCTCGATCTCTGCTCGCACGTGCGCGGTGTTCATCGCCGCTACCGCCTCGCGGAACAGGGCGGGTTCCGCAGTGGTCACTCAATCGACGCTAGCCCCATCGGTGTGGTGGTGGCGGCAGGCGCGCCGAATTGATGCGGCCGTCCGTGGCAGCATTGAGCGCGATGAGTACCCGTCGTGATCTGCCTGAAGCGCCGTACCTGGCGGCGGCCAATGGGCGTAAGCCCTCCCACGTCCCGGTCTGGTTCATGCGCCAGGCCGGACGGTCACTTCCCGAGTACCGGGAATTGCGTGCCCAGAACACGATGATGGAGGCCTGTTTCGACGCAGAGCTCATCTGCGAGATCACGCTGCAACCCATTCGGCGCCACAGAGTGGACGCAGCGATTCTGTTTTCCGACATCGTTGTGCCGATGCGCGGTGCCGGCATCGATCTGGACATCGTTGCCTCTGTGGGGCCGGTGATCGCCAACCCGGTCAGGACCGCTGCCGACGTGGCCGCATTGAAGGGGCTCGAGTTGCAGCGGGTCGGTGCGGTGTCGGAAGCGGTTCGGCTATTGGTGGCCGAATTGGGGGAAGTTCCGCTGATCGGCTTCGCCGGCGCACCGTTCACCTTGGCCTCGTACCTCGTTGAAGGCGGCCCCAGCAAGCTGCACGAACGCACCAAGGCGATGATGCTGGCCGAGCCGTCTACTTGGCATGCACTCATGACTGTGCTTACCGACCTGACCATCGCGTTCTTGAAGGTTCAGCTCGACGCTGGTGTCGACGCTATTCAGGTATTCGATTCGTGGGCAGGCACCCTGTCGCTGGCCGATTACCGGACTTACGTGTTGCCGCACAGCGCACGAGTTTTCGCGGAGGTTGCCGGCCACGGGGTGCCGATGACACATTTCGGTGTGGGCACCGCCGAACTTCTGGGTGCGATGGCTGAGGCCGCCGACGGTTATGGCGCACCAACGGTCGTCGGGGTTGACTGGCGCACTTCGTTGGCTGACGCTGCCGGTCGCGTCGGTGCTGGCCGTGCGCTGCAGGGAAACCTCGATCCGGTCGTTCTGCTGGCGGGTTGGCCGGCGGTTGAACGGGCGGCGCGAGCGGTGATCGACGATGGCCGCCGTGCTGTCGACTCAGGTGCCAGTGGCCACATTTTCAACCTTGGTCATGGTGTGTTGCCGGGTACCGATCCCGAGTTGTTGACCGACCTGGTGACGTTGGTGCACTCTCTGTGAGTTGCGCGTATTGCATTGTCGGGGGCGGAATTTCGGGCTTGGTCGCTGCGTATCGGATACGGACGGCAGTCGGAGACGATGCGACCATCACGTTGTTCGATCCGGCGGACCGGCTGGGCGGCATTCTGCGCACCGAGTCACTAGGCGGTCAGCCGATTGACATTGGTGCCGAGGCTTTTGTGGCACGCCGGCCCGAAGTGCCCGCGCTGCTCACTGATCTCGGGCTGGCGGATCGGCAGATCGGCACGACCGGTGTTAGGCCGATGATCTTCAGTGCCGGCCGCCTGCATCCGCTGCCGACGGACACGGTCAACGGAATTCCTGCCTCAGCGGCTTCGATGGCGGGTTTGGTCGACGACGCGGCGATAGCACAAATCACTGGGGAACCGGACCGCGTGTTGGACTGGGACCGCGGTTCGGATCCCGCCGTCGGGCAGGTGGTGGCTGACCGGTTCGGCGAACAGGTGGTCTGCCGTTCGGTCGACCCCATGTTGGCGGGGGTGTACGCGGGTTCGGCCGCGACGATCGGCATCAGATCAGCCGTTCCGACGGTGGCGGCTGAACTCGATGCCGGCGCTGGCAGTCTCAGCGCGGCGGTGCAGCGGGCACTCCCATCGAGCAGCGCTGGACCGGTATTCGGGGCAGTCGAGGGCGGCTACCGGGTACTGCTCAACGAGTTGGTGGAGCGCAGCGGACTGCGGTGGGTGCAGGCACGGGTGACTGACATCCGAGCGGATGGCACGGGTTGGGTGTTGCAAGACGACAGCGCTTTGGATTGGCACGCCGATGCGGTGATTGTGGCGGTGCCGGCTCCGCACCTGCCCGGATTGGTGCGCAGCATCGCGTCGCGCGCTGCTGAAGCAGCCGAACGCATACCTGTTGCATCCGCGGCGGTGCTTGCCCTTGCCTTACCAGCCGGAACACCGCTTCCGATGCAGTCCGGCGTACTGGTGGCCAGCGGAGAGCGCTTGCACGCCAAAGCAATAACACTGTCCACTCGCAAATGGGGTTCGCGTGGTGAGGCCGAATTGCTGCGGATGTCGTTCGGCCGGTTGGGTGATGACGTCGCCAGGGGTAGTTCTGACGAGGAGCTGACGAAGTGGGCCCTGACCGATCTGGCCACCGTGTTCGGCCTGACGGTCGACCCTGTCGACGTGCTGATACATCGCTGGATCGATGCGATGCCGCAGTACGGGCCTGGGCATCGCCAGGTGGCCGCTGAATTTCGTGCCGATTTGCCATCCACTCTGGCGATCATCGGTAACTACATCGACGGAGTCGGGGTGCCCGCGTGTGTGGCCGCGGCCGGACGGGCCGCGGCGGGAGTGGTGGCGGCCACCGTAGACCGGTAGCGCAGCCACATACGGCACTGCTACATGACAAACTGGGGCCATGGCCCGACTGGACTTCGACGAGCTCAACGCCACCATCCGCTACATCATGTTCTCGGTATTCGCCGTGCAGCCCGGGGTCCTCGGCGAGGATCGGTCGGCAGTTGTCGATGAAACCGCGACGTTCTTCAAACAACAGGAGGACAACGGTGTGGTTGTTCGCGGCCTGTATGACATCGCAGGGATGCGGGCCGACGCCGATTTCATGATCTGGACTCATGCTGAGCGGGTGGAGACGTTGCAGGCCACATACAGCGACTTTCGCCGAACCACCACCCTGGGGCGTGCGACCGACCCGGTCTGGAGCAGCGTCGCCCTGCATCGTCCGGCGGAATTCAACAAGAGCCACATCCCGGCCTTCCTCGCGGGTGAGGAACCGGGCAACTACGTCTGCGTCTACCCGTTCGTCCGATCGCTGGACTGGTATCTGCTACCGGACGAGGAGCGCCGCAAGATGCTCGCCGATCATGGCATGGCTGCCCGTGGTTACAAGGATGTGCGGGCCAATACTGTTCCGGCGTTCGCGCTCGGTGACTACGAGTGGATTCTCGCGTTCGAGGCGGCCGAGCTGCATCGGATTGTGGACCTGATGCGCGACCTGCGGGCCACCGAAGCCCGCAGGCACGTTCGTGAGGAAATCCCGTTCTTCACCGGCCCGCGGGTGGGTGTCGAGGACCTGATCGCCAGGCTGCCCTGATCCGGCAGTTTTTCCGAGCCCGGCCGCATTTCTGAGCCCGACGAATTACCTTGCTGTAGTGGGCCGTCGGCGGTCGAAATTTGGTTAGCATGACTGTGCTGTCACTGCCGTCAATTCTCGTGCGCGCTCGTTAATGATCGGGAGGAGGCCGACCTGCTCACATCCATGAATGTCGTGCCTCTTACCGCCGTTATGTTCGCGGGGTTGGCCGATTGGGCTCTGGGCGGCTGGTCGAACCCGGTTGCCTTCGATGAAGGCGCCACTCTCTTGGTGGCAGCACTCGCCGTGATCACGGTTGCTCGGGCGGCGCACTCAGCGCGCGGCAGGCACCGCGGCGCCTGGGTGGCGCTCATGGTGGGCCTCGTCTGCTGGATGATCGGCGAAGCCGTCTGGATCTGGGACGCGGCCCACCTCAACCATCGTCTTTTCCCGTCCGCCGCAGACGCAGCCTTCATCATGTTGCCGATCTGTGCGTGCATCACGCTGATGCTGTTCCCGAGTGCCCACACCGACCGTTCCAAACTTCGGCACTTCCTGGACGGTCTGATCGTCTCCGGTTCGTTGTTCATCATTTCGTGGGTCTTGTTCATCAACCGCATCAATGATTTTGGTGCGGCGGATCGGATGGCGTCAGTCGTCGCATTCGCCTATTCGGCTTTCAACCTGGTTGCGTTGACCATGGCCGCGGCGTTGCTCGGCAGGATGCGGCGTGACCAGAGCCTGACTATCGGCCTGCTGACGCTTGGCCTGTTCTGCATGTGGTTTTCCCAGAGCGCATTCATCTACTTGTCCGAGACAGAGCGCGTCGGGGGTGACTTTGCGACCGACGTCGGCTGGGTGATCGGACTGCTGCTGATCGCAATCGCGGCCGTGACCGATCGGGAGGCACCCGGACGCGACCCCCAGGCTGTGGGGCCAGGCTGGGTGTCGATCTGGCTGCCCTACGCATTACTCGTTCTCGCCGGAATTGTTGCCGCCAGCCAACCGCTGAGTCGCTTGCAGTCGTGGCCGGTGGCCTTAACAGTGAGCGTGCTGGTCATCGCTGTCTTGGCCCGCCAACTCTTGGCGTTCGTCGAAAATCGGCGATTGTTGGCCGCGGTCGCCGAACAGGCGCTGCGTGATCCGCTGACCGGGGTGGCAAATCGTGCCTTGCTGGACTATCGGCTCGAGCAGGCGATGCGCCGACGCAATACCGAGGGCGTCTCCGTGGGAGTGGCATCACTCGACGTCGATGATTTCAAGCTGCTCAACGACACTCTCGGCCATCCCGCCGGCGATGCACTGCTGATCGACATCGCCCGCCGACTGCTGGTTTGTGTAGACAGCGGCGACACGGTGGCGCGGCTCGGTGGCGACGAATTCGTGATTGTGACCGAGGGTCCGGCTGAGCGTTCACGGCTCATTGCCCAGCGGGTCGTTGAGATCTTCGCCAAACCGTTTGTCATCGACAGCAACGAGTTGTTCGTGAGCGCGAGCGTCGGGCTGGCGATTGCGGAACCCGACGAGGCTGTCGACGCGTCGCCTGAACAGTTGTTCAAGCAGGCAGATCTGGCGATGTATGCCGGAAAGCGGTCGAGGACCGGAGGGGTGCACAACTTCACCGCGAAAATGGAGTCGGACGCCGTCGACAAAGGGCTGTTCAGGCGAGGCGATCACCGAGCCAGTGGCGCGGCGACCGTCCGATTGCTCGGTGAACTCAGGCACGCGGTCGACCATGCCGAGCTCACGCTTGTGTACCAGCCGAAGTACGACCTGGAAACGCTGACCGTAGTGGGTGTCGAAGCGTTGCTGCGTTGGCCGCACCCCAGGTTGGGCATGCTGGCGCCGGCCCGATTCTTGCCACTGGTGCGCCGGCACGGCTTGATTCGCCCGGTCACCGACCTGGTTGTCAACAAGGCACTACAGGACGCGTCACAATGGTACGAATCCTGGGGTGAGGTGCCGGTTGCGGTCAATCTGTTCGCACCATCGCTGGCAGACGTTGGACTGCGAGACATGGTCATCGGCGCACTCGCTACCCAGGGCCTCGCCGGCAATGCACTCACGGTGGAGATCACCGAAGACCTCGTTCTGGACAATATCGGCATCGCGCGAACTGTCTTGAATCAGTTGCGAGAGAACGGAATTCGAGTCGCAATCGATGATTTTGGCAGCGGGTACGCCGCGCTTTCGTATCTGCGCGACCTACCGATCGACGAGGTGAAATTAGATCGAGATTTCATCGCACCTGTGCTGCTCGATGAGCGCGCAGGCGCGGTCGTGCGGGCGGTCGTGGACCTCGCCCACGTGCTCGGCCTCACCACTGTCGCTGAAGGTGTCGAGGACGCCCACTCCGCCGAACGTCTGCGTGAATTCGGATGCGATATCGCCCAGGGCTTTTACTTCTGCAGGCCGGTCCCGCTAGAACAACTGCTTCAGCTGCCGACGACCGCGGCTAAGAGTCCGTCGGAGCCAACGTCAGCGATATTGAATTGATGCAGTACCGCTGATCGGTCGGGGTCGGGTATCCCTCGCCGGAGAAGACGTGGCCGAGGTGACTGTGGCAGTTCGCGCAGATGACTTCGACTCGGTGCCTGCCCAACGAATCATCGGGACGCAGGATCACCGCAGTGGAATTGGCCGGATCGAAGAATGATGGCCAGCCGCAATGTGAATCGAATTTCTCAGTGCTGCGGAACAGTTCAGCTCCGCACGCACGGCATTGGTATACCCCTTCAGTCTTGGTGTCAGTGTATTCACCGGTATGGGGCCGTTCGGTGCCGGCTTGGCGCAGAACCGCAAACTCGGCTGGGTTCAGCCGGGTGCGCCATTCGGCGTCAGTCAGTTGTAGCTTGGGCGGAGGATTCGACGTCATGAATCCAGGTTAGCGCCGAGCCGCGATCATCCAGGGCGGGTCGATGCCGTCCGCCAGCCTGCCCTCACGTTTTGCGTCGAGGTACCGGAAGTACAGCACGGCGAAGACCACGATCAGCAACAGCGACCAGCCGTAGGTGATCTTCGAGTACTCCAGGAACCGTCCGGTGGTGGGCCATCGCCAGAGCAGCCAGCGATCCATTGTCAGGAAGCCGTACGTGGCAAGCCACGCGGGCCAATTCCGGACCACCGAATTGGGGAGTACCACGGTCATCAGGAACGGGAACAGCATCATCGAGTAGTAGCCCTGCGCGAGCGAGAGCACCAGCCACGATGCAGTGAGCAGAACACCCGATGAGGTCAACATCCAGAACAGCTGGTCGCGTTGGTGGTAGTAGCGGTACAGCAGCCACAAACTAGCGACGGCCAGCGCCAGGAACATGACCCGCAGCGCCACGATGAGCCACATCGGCAGCCCGTAGTAGGCGCCGTTGCCGAGTATCGAGCTGTTGAAGTAGTCGCGGGTCGAGAAGATATAGGGGAGCGTGCGCTTGATGAAGTCCATCGGATCGCTCACCAGCGGCCAAGCTGCAGCGTTGAAGACCAACGGGACGATGAAAGCGGCGACCAGGGTCCGCCATTGCCGGTTGAGCAGAGGCAGCAGCAGCAGCACTCCCAGCACGGGCTTGACCACCAGTGAAAGCCCGATCGCGATGCCCGCCCACCACTGGTGACTCAGCTTGCCGTCGAGGAGCCAGCGGAAGAACAAGACCTCGAGCAGCAGGATGCAGCCGTTGATATTGGTGAAAACAAGCGTGTTGGTCACCGATTCGGTGCAGAACATGGCGACCAGCAGAGCCGGAAGTGCCACCGATTTCAGTGAGAAACCGAACAGTCGAACCAGTAAGCAGGCCGCGACGATCATCGCGACCGTGTTGAAGAACACGAACCAGTTGTGTGAGGCGAAGACCGGCATGTACCCGAACGGAGCCATCAGCAGCGTCCCGCCCGGCGGGTACAGGTAATGCGGGTCGACGTACTCGAAGTGCTCGTTGTAGATGTCCAAGCCGCGCCGGAAATTGGAGACTGCGCGATAGACCGGGCCGAAGTCGTCGGTGATGTAGCCGTTGGCCGAAAGTATGTAGCTGCGGTGGATGATCGACATGATCGCGATCGGCCATAGCGCGGAACGAAGAATCGCCGCCGTGCTCGGTGGGCTGGTGCGCGGCTGGAACGCAGATCGGATGGAGTCAGCTAGCGCCACGTCCGCACCGTACACCGCACGGCCGCGTCAGACGGTCAGGCGGGGCA
Organism: Mycobacterium sp.; assembly: GCA_965279745.1. Lineage (GTDB taxonomy): Bacteria > Actinomycetota > Actinomycetes > Mycobacteriales > Mycobacteriaceae > Mycobacterium. Next base: position 1,597,322 of record OZ257262.1, on the reverse strand, counting down.
GTAGGTGTCGGTGGCCGGAACGTCGCCGCTGGCCAGGTATCCCAACATGGGTGGCAGTGCGCAGGCGGAGTAGATGCTCGCGCCGTGCCCGATGCCCTGCCACATAACGCGCTTGCTGGCGGCGCCGGCGTTGATGATGGCGGCGGCTGCCGCGGGCACGCCCTGGTTGCCTACGATCGGGTCGTTCTGCACCCCGAGCAGAAGGACGTTGATGGGGAGGTTCTTGGGGTCCTTCGGCGCCGAGCCGCTGGGCCAATTCAGGCACTTCACCAAGTTGAGAGCGCCGACGCTGCCGAACTGCGGATAGAGCTTGCCCCAGGCCACCACCAGCTCGCGGACTCGGTCGGGGGTCGGCCGGTTCAGCGAGTCGCTGCATGAGTTGACGAACTGCCCATCGGTATCGCGTATCGACTCGGTTTGGTTGATCAGATTGTTCAGCGGGTTGACGTCTCCGCTTCGCGCCGCGGACAGCGTGTTGGCGAGGCTGGTCGTGGTACCGATCCGGTCGCCGCTGGGGAAGCCGAGTGCGGTCGTGATCGCGTTCGCGAGGACGGCAACCGAGACGCCACCGGGTCCGCGTCCGGCCCGGGCCGCGCTGAGCAGTGCGTCGATCGCGCTCTTCGGGTCTGGGCCAAGTGAGCAGTTCACCGCAACGCACTGCGCGGCGAACGCGTCGAGCGCGCCCTGGCGGCCTTTGACCTCTTCCTCTGCAGCCGTTTCGGCGTTGACGCCGGGCGGAATGGGGGAGTCGAGGATCAGGCGCACCACTTTCTCCGGGTGCGACCCGGCATACGCCAAGGCTTCCTGGGCGCCGTTGCCGATGCCGACTAGCGCCAGTGCAGGCACGTCCCACGTGCTGCGGAGCCGTTCCAGGTCCTCGGCGGCGTGGGCGTTGTCGTAGGCTGAGTCGCCCGGTGCGATGGTGTCGGTGCAGCTGGTCGTTGCCGTCATGGTGATCGCACCGAGGTCCGCCACCGGATCATCACCGGACTCAAACTGGGCCTGGTCCCGCATCTCCTGGCGGTCGAATGAATCTCGGCACTCCACGGGGCTCGACATACCCATACCTCGGCGGTCGACGGCCACGATCGGATTCGTCTTGAGTACGTCGGCACCGGACCGGGCGAGCCATACCGGCAGTTGCACCGATGACGGAATATCCGTGCCGGTAGTGAAGACCAGTGGCCCGGCGTCCGGCGGAGTCTGCACTGAGCGGGCACGCACCACGCCGATGCTCAGCGTGCCGGTCGCACCGTTGATCGGATCGAGGTCGGCGTCGTAGCTGCCGCATTCCAGGACCACTCCGGGGATAGGCGGCACGCCTGCGTCGCTGAACTCCTTCGACGTGCAGTCCTTCCAGGCGAGGTCCTTCTTGGGCGCTGCGATTGCCCGTGGACTGTCTGTGGGTTTTGCGGAGGTGCTGCCGCTGGGATTGTGTGCGGAATCGCTGGCGAATCTTGGGTCCGCGGCCAACCATGGAGCGCATCCGGTCAGCACTGCTGCCAGCGCCGCGATCCCGATGCGGGAGGCGACGTTCACCCGACCGTGGCAACGCATGCCCACCACAGTAGCGACACCTGGTGGGTGGTCCTCAGCTCGCGCGGGTGTAGCGCGCGTAGAGGTATCCGTCGCTGCCGGTGATTAGATGCGCCGGGCGCATTCGGCGCAGGACGTGACCCGGTCCCGCCGCCACGCGTGGCGCACTGCCGCCGACGAGCATCGGCGCAAAAGTCAGACAGAGCTCGTCGAGCAGGTCGTGTTCGATGAACGTGCCCATCAGGGTCGGTCCGCCTTCGGCCAACACCCGGGTCATATGCCGTTCGGTCAACGCCGCCAGGACCGCCACCGGATCGACCTCGTCCGGGTCAGGACCCGAACACTCAAGCACTTGGGCAGCGGTTCCCAACTGAACGCGTGCTGCCGCGACCGCGGCCCTGCAAGTCAGAACGAGCGGCGGCACTTCGGTGTGGGTCAACACCGCCAAGGTTCGGTCGAGTTGACCTGAGCGGGTGACCACTGCGATGGGCGGGACCTCGCTCTGACCGCGGTCTTGCCGCGCTCGTCGCTGGGCGACGGTCATCTGAGCGCCGGCATAGTTCTCGGTACGGACGGTTCCCGCGCCCACGACGATCACGTCGGCAAGCTCGCGCAGCACTTGGAACAGTCGCCGGTCACCTGTGTTGCCAAGCCCACCTGAGGTGCCGTCGGCGGTCGCGCCGCCGTCGATGCTGCTGATGGCGTTGCCCCGGACCTGGCACCGTGTTAGCCCCTGCGGGTAGGCGTACAGCTCGCGGAGTCCGTCGTCATCGAGTGAGCCCATATCGTCGACTCTGGCCGCATGCATACGAACGATTGCAGCACGTCGCTACAGTGCGTGCATGAACAGCCCTTCTGCCGCAGGCACTCCGGGTGGTGTGGGGAGGCTGGTGGACAGGCAGCCGACGGTATCGCCAGATCGGCTCATCGCTCAGTTGGTCCCGCCGCCGACTTTCGTCGACGTCACATTCGCCAACTACCGACCGAATCCTGATGAGCCGACGCAGGCTTCGGCTGTCCAGTCGTGCGTGAGGTTCTGCGAGGAGGCCGAACTCCGGCGCGCGGGGAAGAAGAAGCTGTTCGGCAAACGGGAGACCTTGCCTGGGGTTGGGCTTTACCTGGACGGCGGCTTCGGCGTCGGTAAGACGCACCTGCTGGCTTCTGCCTACCGACAACTACCGGACTCGGCTGAACATCCGAGGGCCTTTGCCACATTCGGCGAGCTGACCCAGCTGGCCGGTGTCTTCGGCTTCGTCGAATGCATCGACCTGCTGGCCGACTACGTCGTCGTGTGCATCGATGAGTTTGAACTCGATGATCCCGGTAATACGACGCTGATCTCGAGGTTGTTGTCCCAGCTGGTCGAGCGCGGCGTGTCAATCGCTGCGACCTCCAATACGTTGCCCGAACAACTCGGTGAAGGCCGCTTCGCCGCCCAGGACTTCCTGCGTGAGATCAACACGCTGGCAAGCATTTTCACGACGGTACGGATCGAAGGACCGGACTACCGGCACCGCGGCCTGCCGCCGGCACCGAAGCCGCTCTCCGACGAGCAGGTCAGCGCTCTGGCCGGGCTGGCAACCGGAGCCACCCTCGATAACTTCGACGCTCTGTGCGCGCATTTGGCGACCATGCACCCGTCGCGGTATCTGAGTTTGATCGAGGGCGTGTCCGCGGTGTACCTGACCGGCGTGCACCAGGTAGACGACCAGAGTGTTGCGCTACGACTGGTGTCGTTGACTGACCGCCTCTATGACGCCGGAATCCCCGTGGTCACGTCCGGCGTCCCGGTCGATTCGATTTTCTCCGAAGAGATGCTGGCCGGTGGTTACCGCAAGAAATATCTGCGAGCGACTTCACGGCTGATCGCGCTGACCAGCGCGGCTTTGACGGACTAGCTGCTGGGTGTCACGTCGGGCGCACCATCACGAAGTCCGCTTCGACGTGCGCACCCAGCTGAAACGTCCTTGTTCCGGTGATCGTGAAACCGTGCTTGAGATAAAACCGCTGTGCCCGCTCGTTTTTCTGATTTACGCCCAGCCACATGCCGCCCGCGCCGGCTGCAGTGGCGCGTTCAATCGCCGTCTCCATCAAGGCTGATGACACGCCCGTGCCGTGCTGACCGCCGACAACGTACAGCTTTGAGAGTTCGACGGTGGGGCGGAATGGAATGACCCGATCGACGGCTGCACCGTCGCTGTCGTCAACGGTGCCGTGAATGAGGATGGCGTATCCGAGGATTCGCTGCGGATCCCGCGCGACTAGGACTGCCCGGGCGGGATCAGCCAGATATTCGCTGAACCGCTGGTACGACAGGTTGGCAGCGATGAAGTCCGCGACATTCTCCCGCCCCACTGACGGCGGGCAGGCCAATGGGAATGTTTCGGCGGCAACGTCAACAAGTTCGGTGAGGTCGGTGTTGCTGGCTTCGACCACAACGACTGCTGCGCTCAAGTCGACGACCTCCTCTTTGGACCGTTACCGAATCTGCCACCGGCAGGCCTCTGACATTCCTACACTCGCGCCATGGCAGGCCTGCATAAGTCTCAAGAACAGCCCGACATCAGCAGGATCGCGAACCGGGCGGCGTCGGTGCCGCGGATGTTCCTCGATCGTGTCGCCGCGACGCCGAATGCCGAGGCGTTTCGTTACCCGGACAACGACGGTTGGGCGAGTGTCACCTGGCAGCAGGTCGGTGACCGGGTCGAAAGCATCGCGGCGGGCCTGATCTCGCTGGGTATTAAGGCTGAGGAGCGAGTCGCGCTAGCGTCGTCCACCCGGTATGAGTGGGTTGTTGCCGACTTCGGGATCCTGTCCGCAGGGGCGGCCACCACCACCGTGTATCCGTCCACCAATGCCGAGGACGTGGCTTTCATCGTGGCGAATTCCGGAAGCCGGGTGGTGTTCGCAGAAGACCAAGCGCAGGTCGACAAACTCATCGAACGTCGCTCCGAACTACCCGCTGTCGAGAAGGTGGTGATCATCGAGGGCAGCGGCGATGGCGACTGGGTGATCACCCTTGACGAACTTGAACAGCTCGGCTCACGGCTGCTTGCCGACACCTCGGATGCGGTTGCCGAACGCGTCGATGCCATTCAGCCCAATCAGCTGGCAACGCTGATCTACACCTCGGGGACTACCGGGAAACCGAAGGGCGTGCGTCTCACCCAGCAGTCGTGGACCTACACCGCCTCGGCAATGGATTCGCTGCAGGTGCTCAGCGATAAGGATCTGAATTACCTCTGGCTCCCGCTGGCACATTCGTTTGGCAAGGTAATGCTGGCGCTGCCGTTGGCCATTGGCTTCCCCACGGTCATCGATGGACGGCCCGACAAGATCGTCGAGAATCTGGCGGTGATTCGCCCGACGATCATGGGAGCGGTTCCGCGCATCTTCGAGAAGGTGCACGGGCGGATCTCCGAAATGGCCTCCCAGCAAGACGGTTTCAAGAAGCGCATGTTCGATTGGGCGATCGAAGTCGGTTTGCGGGTGTCGCGGATCAAACAAGCCGGCGAACGAGTGTCACCGTTGCTGATGGCGCAGCACGCACTCGCCGATCGGCTGGTGTTCTCCACAATTCGTGGCAGATTCGGCGGCCGCATTCGGTTCTTCATCTCCGGTTCGGCGCCATTGGATCGCGATGTCGCGCAGTGGTTCGACGCCGTGGGGGTGGTCGTGTTGGAGGGCTATGGATTGACCGAGACCTCGGCAGCGTCCACGTTGAACCGCCCGCACGCGTACCGGTTTGGCACGGTGGGGTGGACGCTCCCGGAAACGGAAGTCCAGATTGCGGCTGACGGAGAGGTGCTGCTCAAGGGTCCAGGCGTGATGACTGGCTACCACGACTTGCCTGAGGCGACGGCCGAGGCGATTGATTCGACCGGATGGTTCCATACCGGCGATATCGGGGAACTCGATGCCGAGGGCTACCTGCGGATCACGGATCGCAAGAAGGACATGTTTAAGACCTCGCAGGGTAAGTACGTGGCACCGTCGGCGATCGCCGCGAACTTCAAGGGGTTGTGTCCGTACTCCAGCGAGATCATCGTCTACGGCGAAGCCAAGCCATATTGTGTCGCACTGATCAGCCTGGACAGCGATGCAATCCAGGAGTGGGCCGCTAGGAATGGCTTGGCGGACAAGTCATTCGCCGAGATCGCCCGAGATCACAAGACTCACGAGATGATCAGCGGCTATGTCGATACGTTGAACAAACATCTCAATCGGTGGGAGCAGGTCAAGCGCTTCGCCATCATCGATCGCGAATTGACGATCGAGGCAGGCGATTTGACGCCAAGCCTCAAACTGAAGCGCAAGACCGTGGTGGACAACTTTCACGACAAGATCGGCCAGCTGTACGCATAGCTAATACGGGGGATGCTTGGGGGAGGCTCAGCCCTTGCCGCCGTGGCCCCCGCCGCCGCCACCGCCCCCGTGATCGTCGCCGCCATTGAAGCCGGGCTCGGCGACCTCCTGTTCGGTCAACTGATCGCTGGTATCGGGCATCACCGACGGAACGCACGACATGCTGAAGCTGTCCTCGGTGTCGGTGTCAGTGCAACCGGCGAGTACCCGCGGTGCAGACCCGAGTGAATTGAGCAGGACTGCCGAGGCAATTCCCACCGCGCCCGCAAGGCACAAGCCCGCGGAAAACATCTGTCTGGAACGGATCGCAATGTTGGCCATGTCAATTACCCCGTCTCGAAAGTCCTGCTTCCAACGTTATCGACGGCGGTGAGACTTGGCAATCTCGGCCGGGCAATCTCGGCCGGTTGAGACTTGCCACTGGTCGAGTCGTGGCACGCTGTTCTGCGTGAAGCCCAATGCCGTTGTCCATGCTGCTGCTTGCAACGTTGATCATCTGCCGGTTCCGGACGACCAGTCGCTCGGCGGAGTGCCAACCACCGCTGCGGAGGCGATTGGTCGCTTCGGCGACATGGAAGTCGGGATCTGGGAGATGGCACCAGGTGTGATGAGCGATACCGAGGCCGAGGAGCTCTTCATCGTGCTGTCTGGTGCCGCCACGGTTGAGTTCCGCGATGGGACAGCGCCACTCGTGCTTGGGCCCGGCGATGTCGTCCGGCTCACCGAGGGCACAGAGACGGTTTGGACGGTGACCGAGACCATGCGCAAGATCTATATCACTGGGCTTGTGTGACGCCGCGGTGCCTCGGTAGCCGGTAGTGCTGGGCCAATAGCCAACCAACGACGCTGTTGCCCTTCGCTTGCCGGGCGATCGCCATGAAGGTGCCCAGTTGCAGCAGGTATCCGATGATCCAGATGGCGAATATCGGGCCGGTCACCAGTGAATCGGCGTCTGCGCCACAGAACCGCCCCGTGAAGCCATCGGCTCCGCGGGGCGGTTCTGGTTGTTGTGGCGACGGACCGCTAGGCGGCGTCGCCCGACTTTGCGGCGGTCCGGCTTGAGCCGTGGGCCCGGTGACCGGCGCCACCCGACTTGGAGGCGCTACCGGCCTTCGGTCCGCTGTCGCTGCTGCTGGCCTTCGAGTTGCCGCCAGCCTTAGGGCTGCTGCCGGCCACACTGTCATCGGCTTTGGCACTGCTGCCGATCTCGTTGCTCGCGGTGGTCGGCTCGGCGCTGCTGGCGTCCGCGCTCGGACCGCTGCTCTGCTCGTTGTCGGTGATCTCCGGCGTCGGAGCCGAGACCGGCGCCTCCGTCGCAGCAGCCGACTTGAGCGAGGCTGCCGGAGCAACGGCCGCGGCGGTCGGGTAGTTGCCGCCGAGGGCGTTCGCCACCGCGTAGATCGAGCCGGTGACCCACACCCGGATGCTCGACTGGTAGCCGGGGTCGCCCCAAGCGCCCACGCCGGGTCCGAGGGTCATTGCCTCGAGTGCACCCGGGTAGCCGGCAGGGCTAAGGGCACCTGCGACCCACGCGTCCCATGCACCTTGGATATCGAAGGTCTGCAGGGCGCCCAAAACGTTCGTGACAGCGGTGGTAGCCGAGTCCGCGAGCACCTGGGCAGTGCCGAGTCCGGTGTCAACGAGACTGCCGACGATGCCCGGGATGGTCTGGATGAACTGCACCAGGTTGGTGACGATCGTGGTGGCGACGTAGCCAATCGAGAGGAGAGCGGACGTGGCCGCGTTCTGGATCGGGACGATGATCGCGCTACTCAGGGTCGCCAGTGCCCCTGAGATGTCTCCGCCGAATACCTGCTGGACAGCCGTGAGCAAGGCCGCAGGCAAGTTCCACACCATGCTGCCGAGGGACTTGAGGCTGGAACCGTCCGCGGTGACGAGTCCGGCGATAAGAGTATTGAAGTAGCTGTACTTGTTCAGCCCCATCTGGGTCTGGACCGGCGAATTCATCACCAGGTTCTGCGGAAGAATGCCCTGCAGCATGTTGTACGGGGCGTAGCTGTCGAGGCCGTTGAACACGTCGTTGTTGACGAGCTGCATGCTGGACAGGAACGCGTCGATCGGGTCAGCGAACGCGGCGGTCAGCGCCACCGACGGCATGTGTACCGAGGGCAGCTGAACGGCCGACGGCGCGATGGGAGCGATAGCGATGGCGCTGGTCCCGACGATCGCGACGGCGCCAGCCACCAGTTGTGAGCGTAGTGAAATCTGCATGTGCAGCCCTAACCAAGTCTGTTGTCAGCAATGAACAGGTTCAAGTTACCTGAGAAAATCCTAAGCGAAAAATTTGCTGGCCTTTCACGTTGCGTGGTAAGGGCTGCGTGGTAAGGACCGCAGGAGGCCTGTCGTCCGCAACGAATGTCCGTTCGGCTAGACACCGGTGCTGGCGAACTAGCTGCCGAGGAGTCACCGCTCGGAGACGCATGACCAGATCGTTATCTGGCTCCTTCCGACGAATCATGGGTGGCGTTGAAACGCTATGCAATTGACTGGATTTCAAGCCGTTCCCGAATTCGGTGCGAGCGCGGGTCGTTAGTCCGGCTGATGAAAATCAGATGCCACGATTCAAAGTAAGCGAACGAAATTGCCGCGGCGGTGCCGGTTACTGGCTACCATCCACTTCATGTTGGGAAAACTCACCATTGTCACAGTGGTGATCGCAGCGCTGGAGTTTCTAACGCGCTGCGCTGTTGAGGTGGCGTCGCTCCAAGCGGAATCGGCCACTCGACGGCCGTCGCTGCGCGGGATTGAGTGATTCGCCGCACCTAGGGACCTTAGGCCTAAAAATTTAGTGCCGGGCGCCCCTGTCAGAGGCGTTGCGTCGAGGCTTACGGTGTCGAACTGAGGGCCACCGGGCCAGGCGTCAACTCCCCTTAATGGACTACTGGCGCCGGTGGACTTCCTTAGTCGCCGTCTTGTCAGGCCCTGTCGTTCTTGAGTTGCTCCACTTCGCGCTCCAACTCGGCGACAATGGGAATCAGACCGCTAAATGCCGCATATATGAGGGCTTCGTGGCTGTTAGTCGGGTCGTTGACCAACGCCTGAAGTTTGTCTGCAAGCGCCGCTGTTTTCGGTCCCGGATTTTCGGGTAGCTCGATGGCTGCCATGAAGCACCTTTCGTCGATGTCGCCTTGCCATTATCGCCACACCTTCATTAACTCGCTGTCACGTCCGTCAAATGGTGGACTCCCGATTTCATCCTCGGGGTAGTCCGGCTGGCGGATACAGGTAGGCGCTGGTTACGTCCATCCTTAGTGGGACGTCGGATCGATGGGGATCTGCGAAAAGTCAGAGTTCGGGTGTGAGGGAGTTTCTTCGGTGACGAACAAGGTGATCTTCTTCGTAGGCGTGGGGTTGACCGCAGTGTCCATGAAGTTCGCTGGTGTTGCAGTTGCGGCTCCGGCGCCGACCACCTTCGCGGGACCGTCCAGCACTACCGTCGTAACGACCGTCCCCGACGCCGGCCCCGCCGCAGTCAATGCACCGACGATTGGCGCCGATGCCGCTAGTGCGGATGCCAAGGGGAGTCTCGGCAACGCGAGCCCAACGAGCACCGTCTGCGAGCAGAACGCCGGCGGCAGTGGTTCCAAAGATGGAGCGCTCGTCAATACGAGCGGCAGTGATAGCGCCTTCAACAAGCCGGCAACCGACGGCACCGTTGTAACCTCCGCGTCCGCCGTGCCCCAGGTGAAGGCTCAGCAGATGGCGATCGCCATAGCCTGATGTACGACGAGCCTGATGTACGACGAGCTTGATGTATGGCGAGCTTGATGCTGAGCGGGGGAGTGCGTGCAAGACTCCCGAAATGGCATTCACAGTTCACTTCACCGCGACCAGTCGCATTTTCGATGATGAGCACGACTGGAAAATTCGCAAGAACGGCGTCCTTGAGATCAGCATGCCGGACGGTCTTCGACTGCTCTACAGTCCATCGTTCTGGTTCTGCGTCGAGGCGAAATGACCTTCTGCCGAAGATATTTCGGTGCCCAGCGAGCTAATGTCCACCGATCAGTGGACAGGCTATTCCTCACGCTAATGGCCCCATTGGCGGATACAACCTCGCAGGCAGGCAAGGCAGGCTACTGAGCTACAGGGTCGCGAAATGGTCGGTGGCCCAATTCCGAATTCGTGGAGGGGTTCGAATGAAGTGGACTGTTGGCTTGATCGGTGCGGGGTTCGTAGCGGCTTCTCTCGGATTCGCGGGGCCGGCCATAGCGTCCCCTCCCACTGAACCCGGTACCACCCAGGCTGCAGCCGACGCGTCGTCCGGCCCCGGTCAAATCGCCTCCACGAGCCCGGCGTCGGTCGTGCTTCAACAGGACAGCGGCGACATCAAAGAAGGCGCCGGAGTCAACACCAACGGCACACAGGGCACCTTCAAGACGGTCGCGGTTGACGGTCAGGTTGACGCCAAGGCAACCCAGGGCACTTTTAAGACGTCGGCGATCGATGGGACGGAAACGGCTTCTGTAGTCGCTGCCCCGCAGCGCCAGTAGTCGGCTGATGGCCGCCGCCGGTCTAAATGAGGGAAATTCTAGGTAAAATCCAATGTGAATTTGATGGTTTTCCTGCCCGGCCAGGCGGATTATCTAGTTGTCCCCTTCGGGTTGAAGGGGAGCTCCGCGGACAGGCTCTCCCCCCTTCCGAGTCTATGCGGGGTTTGAGTTGGAAGGCGGCCCGGGAAACAGCCCCAGCACGGAATTGGTCCCGGGTCGCCGCTCAACATTCATCAAAATCTCGCCGTCATTACTGGCCGCCGCTCAGGTATACCGTGGGCGATGTGCAGATCCCCCAGGCGGCGCATCGAGTTATCCATGCAGTCAATTCGGGTGTGTCCGCGTTGGTCACCTCGCCACGCTGGGGTCGATTCGTCGGTAGACAACTCACAACGATTGGTTACGTCGGGCGCCGGAGTGCCCGCGATATTCAACTGCCGGTGGCGTATCGCCGCCGCGGCGCCGAGATCGTGATTCCGGTCGGGATGCCCGACGCCAAGAAGTGGTGGCGCAACTTCACCGGTGAAGGTGCCCCGCTGACGATTCTGCTCGACGGCGTCAATCGCACCGGACATGCGGTCGCCGATCGGGATGCGAAGGGTCGTGTCACAGTGATCGTTAGGTTGGACCCGTAGCGGTTCCTCTTAGTGGGTGTGCCATAGACGCCAGGGGGCCGGCGGCGCTCAGGCTCTCAAAGGAGATGAGGTCCGTATGGGGCAGGCAGTGCAGATCATCGGTTCGCTGCTCATTCTTGCTGCGTTTGCGGCTTCGCAGCGTGGCCACATGGAACCGACGTCGAAGGCATATCTGTTGCTGAACCTCGTCGGGTCATCGGTGCTATCGGTCGAGGCCGTGATTGAGAAGCAGTGGGGATTCGTGCTCCTCGAGGTTGTCTGGGCATTGGTATCTGGCTTCGGGTTGATCGCGGCCTTCCGAGGCAAGGCGGTGCGGCCGGCATCGCACTGACACGCCACTTACCGGATAACGTCGACCGAATGGACCACCTCAGCGACGACGAGCATCACGTTTGCCCGGGAGCGCAACTGCGCCGCGACGAGTTGGCTCAGATAAGCCGGGATGTCGTGGCTTGCGAATACACACTCGACGGACCCGTCGTCCTGGGTCCGGGGTCTCCGCCCGAGGACGGTTCGTGCGGACAGTTCGCTGTGCAGTTTCATGTCACCACCGCAACCGTGGCCGGGCTCAAACGCATTGCCGACGCGCGCGGCATGAGCGTGCCGGAACTGTGCCGACAGGTCGTCGGTGTTTTCGTTGCACAGCAGGGTGGTGACCTGGGCGCACTGCTCACGGCCGAAGCAGAGGCCGCCAACTACCGCCCCAGCCTGCGCGGCAACGTCGGCTATGACTGACATCGTGGCCGTATCCACCGATTGATGGACATGAAGTCTGGCTTTGCGCAGGACAGACAACAGCCGCGGGATGCGAGAGATTTACCTCACTAACCATTCACTTGAGGGGAGTCCTAAATGGCCAGCACGAGGTTCGCTCGTCGTCTTGCGGCACCCATTCTGTCTGCCGGGATCTTCGGCGGTGCAGCACTGGGAATGGCCGGGATGGCGCATGCCGACTACGAAGGGTCCGCAACTCCAACGGGTGGTTACTCCACGAGCGTGAGCTCATCGAAGTCGGGCTCCGCAGATTCGTTTGACACTCTTTCGAATTCTGCCAACTTTTTCGGTCCAGCGACTTATGCGGCACCCGCCACGACGTGGATGCCCTGGGCTTCGACATTGATGAACGGCTACAGCAACTAGCTCCGCATGGAGGACCTGAAGCCTTCTAGAGGCAGACGGTCGGCCCTAACCTGGGGGGGCATTTATGGGCCGACCGCGCCAGCAGTAAATATCGCACGAGTTGGCGCTTGATGTGGTCGAAATTGACTAGGGCGTCAACGGTGCCGCGAAATTCAAGCAGTCGGTTCAACGGTAGGAGACGGAGGCGTACCCGAATTCAGATGCGGCGCTGGCCCTTGCGACCACATAATCAGGGGGTAGAGCAAACGGGCTAACTCCAAGGCAAGAGGTGGTTTGGAATGGTGAACGCGGGAATTGTGGCCAAGCGTTTCGGTGCGTCTTTGACGGCGTTCGGGCTTGCCGCCGGTGCGGCGTTGGCCTTGGCGGGGGTTGTTCGTGCAGATGACGACGATGACTATTACGGCCCCGCCAACGAGATTGTGGTGTCTCCAGATACGTATGCCGATCCCGCAACCAATTGGGTTCCATGGGCAGACGGCGGTAACACCGCATCTGCTCCGCAGGTGGACAACACCGTGCAGCAGAGCCGCTGATTGGTGTCTGCGGACCAGGTTGCGAAGGACTTTTGTCACTACCCGGCCACCGGCTATCGGTGCCAAGCTCAATAGGCAAACGGTCGGCCCTACCTGGGGGCATTCTTGGGCCGACCGCGCCACGGCGAAATATCGCATCAGTGGTGCCTAGAGATTGTCTGAATCCAGAAAGTCGCGGCCCGACTGGCCGACACCGAGATTTGTCCAGCCCGCCTGATGCGTCAGTGCGCGCGGGAGCGCGACTCAGAGGATCTTTCAACCTTTGGCGAACCTGGATGCGCGCTCGCCAGGTTCGGCTGATCGGATGCTGCTTGCTCCGGTGGGGCGTGCTTCTTCCCGCGGCGGTCGCCATGGCGATCTTGCCGACTGCCGGCGGAATCGCCGCTAGGGGAGCCGATGTGGGTCGCACCCATGCCGCCTGAACCATGCTTGTTGGCGCCACCGGGTCCCGAGTCGCGCCCGACGTGTCCTCGGCGGCCGTGACCACTTTGGTGGCTTCCCCCATGGCTATGTGCGCCTGCCCTGTGATGTCCGCCCCCGTGGCTATGTCCGCCGCCGCCGTGCCCGCCCCCACCGTGCACGCCACCGCCGTGACCCGATGCGTTGCTCACCGGCGTGGCACAGAAAGCGAACATCGTGGGCCCGAGCGCAATTAAGGCTCCTGCGGCAAAACGCTTGCACCAGCTGATGCGTGTCTCTCGTGACAAGGGAATGTCCTCCTGGATGGACCGTTTGTCGGTTCCGGTCGAACAGTCCGTCAGTGTTGCGACGTTGACTAGAACCCACCCGGGAGCAGGCTGCTCAGGATTCAACCGGAGCCGACAGATGAATCGAGGTCCCACAATCAGATGACCCCTGCTTAAGCAGCGGGTGCGGTGGCCCGTCGGACCAACCGATTCATTGGGACTGCGAGGGTTTGGTGTGCGCTGAGGTTAGGTATTTAGTGGGTTGGCAGGACGGGGCCGTCTATCTCGCACGGTCCGCGGCCCCGCAATGCCTTCAGCGATTTCGTCGCTTAAGTCCTCGCCCCCTCGGGTCGGTGTCTTCGGACTAGGCTGCGAAGGGCTTTAGTCCCTACCCCCACCGCTGGCGTCGGACGAAAGTCAACTTATGCTCCAAGATCGCGCGACCTACGCCCTATATCGCGACGTGATGGCTAGTCGGGAGCATCGGGGTTGGGCGACGGGGAACCCTTCGTCGGGTATCCGAGCGGGAGAACTCAAGGGTCTACTCCGACTGCGCGGCTCCCTGCAGCATCCGTAGACGCCCTGCCGGTCAGGCAGTCGGGAAACTTCCGTCGGCACGTTTTAGCGTGGTCAGGCTTCGAATCCGCCGCAAACCGCTCTCGCCGTCGACGGACTAGCCTTCGCTAATGGAGATGCAAGCGCAGCAGCCGCCGAATTTTGAAGAGTTTCGCCGATCGATGCGGCCGCCATGGGTGCCTGCGGCGATCATCGGCGCCGCGATTGTCCTCTTTGCCGGACTCGTGGCCGGGGCTTTGATCCTCAAAAGCAAGAGTGGCGATTCTGCCGCTAGCCCGACGACCTGCCAAGCGTGGACGCAGACGAGGCTAACCCTTCGGGCCGTTCCAGCTTTGCCGGCAGGCTCGAATTGGAATACCCCCTACATTGACAGCTATATCAAGCTCCAAAATGCGCCGGTCGGAAACGCCCTAGAGGTATTCGAGCCCAAGATCGCTAGTGAGCCGGCCAACGTGGCTCAGGCAGCGAAGGCCTATGTGGCGGCGCGACGCAAACAGATGCAGACGCTCGCCAACCACACCTACATCGCTGCTGATGGTGCGTCGGTCGACGCCGCACTAGGTCGTCTGAACGAACTCTGCGGGATTCATTGACCCCAAACGCGAAATGTTCAGTTGCCGCTGTGGCGGAGCCGTCGTTGATGTACTGCAAGACGCTGATGAGGGAAAAGTTGTTGATATTGCAACCCAGCAGTGATGGTTTTCCGGTGAAATCAGGGGGAGTATCAGTGGTATCCCCATTTGAGGGGTGCCCCGCGGAGGCTTACCCCCCCTTCGAGTCTTCGCGGAGCTGGTTGGGATGGCGGCCCTGGGGACACGGAACCCCAGCACGGAATCGGAATCCAGGGCCGCTCCTAGCAATCGGAATCAAACGATGCCAGTGACGATCAGGCATAACCCCACCGCCGCTAAAACCGCACTGACTTGGCGACGGGTACGTGCGAGAACCCAGTTATTGAATCCCTCCACCGCGGTTCGGGTCTTGATGGGAGCAATGAGATAGCTGACAAGTGGTATTGCCGAGCCAAGATTCGCGACGAAGAGAAACACGAAAAGCGCAGAGGCCTTCACCGTTTCCGTGACGTCCGATACGGCGATCAACGCCAGCAAGGCGATATATTCACCCGTCGGCAATGCCAGAATCAGGCCAGCAGCGCCAGAGAACCAAGATTTCTTGCCATGCAATTGGCCGTGTACGCGGGTGGCCACCCTCTTGAGGCCCGTTGGCGACGTGTCTGACGAAATCTGATTGTCGTTAGCGTCGATGACCTGATCAGGCTTGCTGCGCGCGCGCCACTTGCCGGCAATATTGGTGCCGATCGCCACCGCGCCGATCATCATGAGAGTGCCGATACCGATCTGAATTATCGAACTGTTGAAATGATCGGACCCGAACGAACGAATATCAATAATGAATAGGACGAGCAAACCCACAAGAGCTCCCAAGCCAAAGGCACAGGTCAGGAACGTTAAGGTCTGGCGAATCGGGTGCGGCCCGCTGATCATGATTGCGACCAGTGCGACGCGTGTCGGCTCGAAATTGACTGCAATCGCGAGGAGCAGCAGCGTAGTCCACATGGGGGCTTTTTCCTAGTGAGTCCGGAATCGCCGATAGCGATTCATGGGAATTGCTGGATATTGAACGATCTCAAGTTTTGTCATGATTAGTGTGTCGCAGTTATTTGGCCACAAGGACAACGGGGGTCGAGCTTCCTAGGTGAAGATTCGTGCTCGGCGAGGTACCCACATGGGTCAGGTGGTCGATTGGCTGACCGCCAACACTTAGTTATTGGCGGTCGTCGCCCAGCCCCAGTTGCTCGGGGCTGGGGAAGTGAAAGGGCTTTGCCAGCCCCATGATCCGGGGGTGCGCCAACCGTCGGTCAGGAGGCCGTCATGCGTTGTGCTCGAGATCCGCGTTCCCGTTGACCGGTATGAGTCGGAGGTCACCAGGCCAGTGTTGGTGGCGCCGAGTTGGGGGCGCACGCCCTGCGCGGCCGCGCTGCGGATGGTGGAGTGGTCGCCGATCCCGCCGGGATGTGCCGAGGCGGGGGTTGCGAGGCTGAGGGAAGCAGCTACGAGCGCGCCTCCGACGGCGGTAACTAGTTGGGTGCGCTTCATCCGGTATGTGCCCCTGTCCCCGTGCGTGGCCCGCGCTTGAGCGTTGCGTCAACTATCCCGGTGGCTCGCGTGTCCGTCTGCCCGCCAAGTGGACGGTTTCGTTGTCCTTCGATCGGCGGATCATGATCAAAATCATTCGCGGGTGCGCTGATGGAACTGATCAGACAAGTGCTAGTCAGTATGGTGCGGGTCGCGCTGGCGTCCTCACTGATAATGGTCGCCCATCGCCGATGATAGGAATCTCTGGTGAGTCATTGGATCGTCAGCAATGTTCCGGCCTGGCTGCTGCTTGTTGGTTTGGCGGTTGCGATCGCAGGAGGAGCGATGCTCATTCAAACCATTGTTCGCCGCTGCGTGCCAGCTGTTACCAGCGATTCCCACAACGACGTCACCAAATTTGCCTATGGATTTATTGGCTTCTTCTATTCGTTTTTTATCGGATTCGTTGTCTCGTCCACCTGGGGGCAAATCAACATCGCAGACAACAACGCGCGGGCCGAAGGTGCCGCAGCAGTCCAAATGGCCAGGAATATCAACGTATTCAACAAGATGGACAGCGACCGCATTAGGGAGCGCCTACTCGCTTATGAAAAGACTGCTATAGCGGAATGGGACAGAGAGGACGGCGCGCACCTACCTCAGACAGATGCGGCACTCGCACGCCTCTACGAGGCCTATGAGCAGGTCGAAGCGACGACCTACAGTCAAAAGACATTGCTCGAAACGTCGTACGCCAATCTCGATGCGATCAGTCAGGCACGCACAATCCGATTGCTCACTGCCCGCGAGGACAGCGGATTGTCATGGCCGATCTGGACGGTGATATTGCTGACCAGCGTTTTGGTTGTGGGGACAGCCATTGTTTATGGGGTCGAGCATCCCGCACTGCACTACCCGATGGTGGCCATCGTCGGTTTGATTGTTGCCGCCAACTTGTTCCTCATCCTCGAGCTATCGCACCCGTATGTGGGAGCGCTGTCCACAGCTTCAGACCCGATGAGCGAAGCTGTCACGGTGCTCACCAAACAGGCGCCTTAGCCTTGTACTGGAGGACAGCAACACGATCTAGCCGCACAAAGATTCTTGTTTTCCGGTGACGGTCCCAGTCGCAAATCCTGCCTTGTGGACGCAACCCCCGAAACGAAAATTGGCTTCTGGCCCGCCCTTTATGAGGGAAACCCTCGCAGAATCTCTACGCGGAACCGTGCGTAAAGCGGAGCTACTGAGTGCATTATCAGTGGTATTCCGTGGCCTTCAGGAGGACCCCGATGGTCGACAGTCTGGACATTGACGCGACTAGTGCAGACCTTGGACGTGTTCGTGGGTTGCTTCGCATCCTGGGTGCCGGCTTCGCCGCGCGGCCTGTGAGATGGGTTTCTGACGAAGTAAGCAACGTAATTGAACGCAGAGGTTGGACGGCTGAAGACGAGTACGCATTTGAAGAATCGGTACGACGTCATCCGGCCACGTTGTCGAAACTGCTTCCCCCCGAACCGCAGACGTCTTCAACAACCGAGAACGGCCCGCCACCGCCAAGGGATTCCGCCGGCGCCCACGATGTGATCTGACGGTGGTGGCCTGACTGCGCGATCGTCGTAGGCGGGACGATCCCGTCGGGCACAGTAGGCTGCCGATCCGGCGAACAACGCGGACGCGAGCGCCAGGGCCGCGACACCGAACCACGGGTGCCTCCGCTCAACTGACGTCGCAGCGAGCCTGCTACCGCTCGCTCGAGGCTTAGTCGTGCCAGGGTGTCCCGATCCCGTACTGCGGCCGGTTCGCCGGTGGGGCCTTCGTGCCGGGCGTCGCGGCGATCGAGACGCTGCCGTTGGTCTGACAGATGGTGCTGTTGCCGCTGTCCTGGCAGGTCTGCCGAGCAGCAGCGGGAGGCGACCACACGATCGCTGCCACTGCCATACCCGCAGACACCATCGCTAAAGTGCGTCGATCAGTCATCGGTCTCTCATCTCTTCTGGAAAGCGGTGGCGGGTTAGGGGCAGTCGGAAATCAGCACACCGGATTCAGGACTCATCGGCATGTTGCTTGCTGCGGCCCGGGAAAGCGCATCCTGGCGGGCGGCCTCGACGGTGGGACCGGCGCCACCGGAGTTGACGTTGGTGCGGCCATCAACAATCGAGACAATGCACAGATTGTCGTTGGTCACGATGTCGGAGGAGCAGTTCTGGCCGCCTTCGGCCAGGCATTGGCTGACCACGTTTCCTTGCGCTTCCGCGGCCGTGGCGCCGTACCCGTTGTAGCCGACTTCGACATTTTGGCCGTTCGGGTCGACAAACGTACCGCTTCCGAGGGCCGAGAACATTCCGCCGTAGCTACCCGGGGGGCCTGGTGAGTCATCAACAGGGCCAGTCGGCCCCCCGGCCCAGGCCGTGCCCGTCGTAATCCCCGCTGCGATCACTGCCGCGGCCGCCGCCGCTGTAAGTGTGCGTTTGTTGGCCATGTGCTCTCCTTTGATGCGGGCAAGGGCTGCGAATCTCGTCGAGCCGGGGCGAACTGCATACTACGGGGCGCGACGATCTGCGCGCCCGAACCTACGCACTAGTGCAGCACTGTCGATGGCCCAGCGTGAAAATCGGGATGGCGGAGGGTGGCATGCGTCGCTCAGCACACATTCCGGGGCGATCATGATCGAGCGCCTCAGGGCCTTGTTCCGCGCCAACTACCCAGCGCCATGAGAGGTGACTACCAGGCGTCGATCATCTGCGATCGGTGATAGCGCGGAGAACCCGCGTGCTGCTGGTCGGGGCGGGGAACGCGGTCTGTGGGCCTGTGGCCTGCGTCGAACGTGGTGCGCGATACTGGGATTGAACCAGTTCAAATGCTTTGCTAGTGGGTGTGTGTTGAGCAGCGAAAACAGTGGCTCTGCCTGCGTTGCTGCTGATCAGTGTACCTGAACCAAGCGGAACGTCGCGGAAGCTTGCTACAGTCTTGTTAGCCCAAATCTGGCCCACGCTGGCCCACGTCAATGACCAGCCAAGTATCGCGAACGGACGACATGACGCGTAAGGTGCGGACGCCTGGAACGTTTGGCGCCGTGGAAACCCTGCCCAGCGGGAGGCATCGCGCCCGCTACCGAGGGCCGGACGGTCGTCGCTACACCGCGCCCACTCTGTTTCTGACCAAGAAGGATGCCCGCGGCTGGTTGTCCCTGCGCCAAGCGGAGATCATCAAGGGTGCCTGGCTTCCCCCGGAAGCCATCGCTGCCGAGCCGGCGATGTCAAAACTCAAGCTGACGCTGAAGGTCTACGCCAAGCAATGGCTCGAACACCGAGACCTCAAACAGCGCACCCGTGAGCACTACCAAAAGCTCCTCGATGACCACATCCTCAACGGATCGCTGGGCTCCTTGCCGTTGGTGTCGATCAACGCCGACGATGTCCGTGCCTGGCACGCCAAGCTAGGGGAGGACAACACCCCGACGCTGCGAGCCCACGCATACGGTTTGTTGCGCACGATCATGGGGACGGCGGCCAGTGACGGGAAAATAGCGGGAAACCCGTGCGTCATCCGGGGTGCTGGATCAGCGCGGCGGGTCCACAAGATCCGGCCAGCGTCGCTTGACGAAATTGCGGTCATTGCACAGGAGATGCCCAAGAACCAACAGGTAATGGTTCTGCTGGCGAGTTGGTGTGCACTCCGATTCGGCGAACTGACGGAGCTGCGGCGCAAGGACATCATCATCACCACCGAAACCGATGACGATGGGGTAGAGACGCAGCACGCCGTTATTCGGGTCGAGCGCGCTGTGGTTCGGGTCGAGAGCGGATTTCAGGTCACCACACCGAAAAGTGATGCTGGGCAACGTGACGTCCATGTGCCGCCACACCTGGTGCCGGCAATTCAGGCTCACCTCGATAAGTTCGTGTCCGATGACCCCAGTACCTTGTTGTTCCCCGCCGCGCATGGCGGACATCTGGCGCCGGCCACGCTGTATCGGCAATTTTACCAAGCCCGCAGCACTGCCAAACGTGGCGACTTGAGGTGGCACGACCTGAGGCATAGCGGTGCCGTTCTCGCGGCGGCGACAGGTGCCACATTGGCGGAACTGATGGCCCGCCTGGGACATTCGACACCTGGAGCCGCGATGCGCTACCAACATGCCGCCCAGGGGCGCGACAAGAAGATCGCTGAGCTGCTGTCCAAGATTGCACAAGGAGACAAAGGGTGACAGGGGCGGACGAACAACTTGAGAAACTCCGGAAGAAACTTGCTGGCGAGGACGCCAACACAAAGACCGGTGAATCACGTGCCGCCGCCCGGCCAGAACCGGCACGGAGCCGCACAGACTCAAGGCAACGGATGGCGTCGGACGTCCTCATCGAGGAACTCCGGAGGAAACTTGCCGCCAATGCCGAGAGTCACGAACCAACAATGAGTGCCGCGAACCAGCTCCGTGCGCTCCGCGAAAAACTTTCCGCTGCAATTGAATCTGAACGCCCAGAGCCTGAGAAGGCAAAGGCGTTCACTAAACGAATCGCCTGGATGCTGATCTACTGCTCTGAGGAGAGCCACGCCAAGCGGCCTCTGCCTGGATATCTCGTCGGAGATATCGAGAAGACCGACGAAATTGTCTGGCCGGCAACCTATCAAGGGACATGGGTCATCGATTTTTTGTGTCGTCCGGTAGTTGTCAATGCTAATGGCGTCAGTGGCGCCACATATGGACTTGCGTGGGAGTCGATGGGAGGACTTGGAATTCACTTTCTAGAGCGGCGGCCACGCCGGAACATTCAACTCCAGCTAGACGACGACACTGCCACCGCCGATCATCGGTTTCGTGGTGAGTGCCCTCGCTGTGGGTTGAATCTCACACGCAACATCACCGACCTCACAATCGCTCTCGACAAGTTTGCCTGTGCCGGTGTGTCCGCTGTCTCGCTTCGGGTCCTCATGGCCACCGTTGGTAGAAGCGGCGAAGGCGCGCCGCAGTAACCAAATCGCAGCTTCCGTTTGGCTCCGTGTTAATGTCCTAATTGCCGCGTGTGGCATGGCGTTCTGCACCGGAGCAACCTCTCAGCGGAGGGCTAATTACTATGCCCCGCGGAGGTCGACTCCATGTCGCTATCAACGAACAGCCAGTCCCAATCCGACCCGAAACAACGACGACGTCGATACGCAAAGCTCGCTGAGGCCGCCGAATATCTCGGTGTGACTGACCGCACCATCCGGCAGATGATCGCTGATGGTCGTATCACCGGATACCGATCTGGCAGCCGACTAGTCCGGGTCGATCTAGACGAGGTCGACGCCGCGATGCATCCCTTTGGCGGCGGCCAATGATCAATTCCCGAAATAGGAAACGCCGCCCCGCGGGTAACGGAGCGGCGACTCAGAGTCCCACTGGTGAAACGAACTTCAGCAAGCCTAGCAGTCACCCCCGACTGATCCAGGTGGTGATCGGCTGATGCCTGGCACGCGTATTCGATCGATAAAGCCTGAATTTCACACCTCCCCGTCGACAGCGAAGGCATCACTAAGAGGCCGGCTGCTCTACCTAGCCCTTTGGAACCTCGCGAATGACTGGGGATTTGGCGAAACCAATCTGCTCGTGATCCTCGGTCACGCCTATCCCGTCTCAGACGGGGTCACGATCGAGACGTTGGAAAACTTGCTCAGAGAGGTCGCAGACGCCTACGGCGCGGTGTTCTACGTGGTGCGTGAGAGGCACTTTTATTGGATCCCGACGTGGTCGTTCCACAACAAGTGTCGACGGCAACTGAATACTGACCAGTGCGCGGCAACTGAAAATTGACCAGCTTCCTGAAGATCCTTGGCTATGGGCCAAGGAGGAAGCGAGTGTTGAGCGTGGAGGACTGGGCAGAGATCCGGCGGTTGCGCCGGTCGGAGCGGTTACCGATTGCGGAGATCGCGCGGGTGTTGGGGATTTCACGGAACACGGTGAAGGCGGCGTTGGCTTCTGATGGTCCGCCGAAGTATCAGCGTGCTCCGGTCGGTTCGGTGGCTGATGAGGCCGAGCCGAGGATTCGGGAGTTGTTGGCGGCCTATCCGCGGATGCCGGCGACGGTGATCGCTGAGCGGATCGGGTGGTCGTATTCGATCCGGACTCTCAGTGAGCGGGTGCGGGAGTTGCGGCCGGTGTATCTGCCGCCGGATCCGGCGTCGCGCACGACCTATGTGGCTGGGGAGATCGCGCAGTGCGATTTCTGGTTTCCCGATGTGGTGGTGCCGGTGGGGTGTGGTCAGGTCCGCACCGCCACTGCGTTGCCGGTGTTGACGATGGTGTGCGGGTATTCGCGCTGGGCTTCGGCGATGTTGATCCCGACCCGCACCGCAGAAGACTTGTATGCCGGGTGGTGGCAGCATCTTTCGCTGTTGGGTGCCACGCCTCGGGTGTTGGTATGGGACGGTGAAGGCGCGGTCGGGCGGTGGCGGGCACGTCAACCCGAATTGACCGGAGCGTGTCAGGCGTTTCGTGGCACGTTGGCGGCCAAGGTGCTGATTTGCCGACCCGGCGACCCCGAAGCCAAGGGGCTGGTCGAGCGTTTCCACGATTATCTGGAGCGGGCGTTCCTACCTGGTCGGGTCTTCGCGTCGCCGGCGGACTTCAACACCCAGCTTCAGGATTGGCTGGTGCGGGCCAATCATCGCCGGCACCGGGCGTTGGGATGTCGCCCGGTGGATCGGGTCGAGGCTGACAAGGCGGCGATGCTGGAGTTGCCACCGGTAGGCCCGAGCACTGGGTGGCGGACCTCGACTCGGCTACCGCGTGATCACTATGTGCGCTTAGACGGCAACGACTACTCGGTGCATCCGGCCGCAGTGGGGCGGCGCATTGAGGTCACTGCCGATCTGGGGCGGGTCCGGGTGTGGTGTGGTGGCGCCCTGGTCGCCGACCATGCCCGGGTCTGGGCCAAACACCAAACGATCTCCGCTCCCGACCATGTCGATGCGGCCAAGCTGCTGCGCCGCAACCGCTTCGACGTCATCAGCCCGCCCGCCCACGTCGAGGTCGAGCAACGTCGGCTGGCCGACTACGACACCCTGTTGGGTCTTGACGGGCCGGTGGCGTGATGGCCGCTAAAACACTGACCAGCAGCCGCGACGTGGCCGCCGAGTTGGCATATCTGACCCGGGCCTTGAAAGCGCCGACGCTGCGGGAGGCCATCGACCGGCTCGCCGAGCGGGCCCGCAACGAAACCTGGACCTACGAGGAGTTCCTGGCTGCGTGCCTGCAGCGTGAAGTGTCAGCACGCGAATCTCATGGCGGTGAAGGGCGTATCCGGGCTGCCCGCTTTCCATCACGGAAATCGTTGGAGGAGTTCGACTTCGACCATGCCAGAGGTCTCAAGCGTGACCTCATCGCGCACCTGGGAACTTTGGATTTCGTCACCGCTAAAGACAACGTCGTGTTCCTCGGTCCGCCCGGAACCGGCAAGACACACTTGGCGATAGGGATCGCGATCCGCGCCTGCCAGGCCGGCCACCGCGTCCTGTTCGCCACCGCCAGCCAATGGGTCGACCGCCTGGCCGCCGCCCACCACGGTGGCACGCTGCAAGCCGAACTCGCCCGCCTGGCCCGATACCCGTTGCTGGTTGTCGATGAAGTCGGGTACATCCCTTTCGAGTCCGAAGCCGCGAACCTGTTCTTCCAGCTGGTGTCGTCCCGCTATGAGCGGGCCAGCCTCATCGTCACGTCCAACAAGCCCTTCGGCCGGTGGGGCGAAGTATTCGGCGACGACGTCGTCGCCGCAGCAATGATCGACCGCCTCGTCCACCACGCCGAAGTCATCGCACTGAAAGGAGACAGCTACCGCCTCAAAGACCGAGACCTCGGCCGCGTGCCTACCGCCACGGCCGACGATCAATGAAACCGAGCTGGTCAATTTTCGATTGCCGACAGCTGGTCAGTTTTCGGTTGCCGTTGACAACAAGAAGCCCAGTTCGAAGAGTGTTCAGTGGATCCCGACGCCAGACGACCCAGAAACCTTGTTGGACCAGCGATTTCACCCCGCATCACTCACCCCCGGGGAAATTTCAGGAAAGTTCCGCGAACTTAAAGAAAGTTCCGATTGGGAACAGGGGAGCTGGGGAGCGGGGGAACGGAGGAGCAGGGCGCGGAGCGGCGCCGTGCGCGAACTCGCGACAACACCACCCCAACCGCCAACCTCCGCACCTCGCACCCGCTACTCTCCCCGATGCCAGAACCACCTCTACGACCCAGAACCACCAAAATGCTCGGCATGTAAGCGCGTCCGAGAAGCCGAAGAACAAAGCACCGCACAGAACCTGCTCGCTGCGGCTGACGAGAAGAAAGCAGCCAGGGCACTCCAAGGCGCATGCCAAAGGTGCGACGAAGAAACCTGGATGCTGGGCTCGGACGGCAGCCCCGTGGAACCCAGTGTGAAATGCAACTGGCCCCAAAAGCCGGCCCCGGCTTGCCCAATGATCGTGTTGGCCATAGAAGAAGTCGTTCGGTAATGCGCAGCAAAGTGGTTGTACGTGCATACGTCGACATGGGTGCGCTCGACATTCCCTGCCCTACCTGCGGTGTAGCCGTCGCCGAATACTGCACCCGTACTGACGACAACGGCGTCGTCCACGAGCGACTCATTCCCTGCCTCGCGCGTATGCAACCCCTAGATGTCGAGACCGTCGAGGACGCCGAGGACATCTCGCCAGCAGCCTTTTCCGAGCCGGTGCATCCGAGGGCTGAGCTTTGGTGAGGGGCGCGACGCCGCCGGCACACGGCACGCCAGCCCGCTACGGCGGGAAGTGGCGGTGCCGGTGCGACGAGTGTCGGGCAGCTGCCGCGGCGTTGGTGCGGGCCTGGCGTCAACGGCGGCCGCGAGGGATATCGCCTGCACCGACACCGCCGGTGGTCGTACAGCCCGCACACGACGCCGTTCTCGACGCCCTGATCGCGGCTGGCGCCGCACCGCGACTGCCCGACGCTGTCTGCGCCGGGCGCTGGGAACTCTTCGACGCCGCTGGCGTTGACGAGGATCTCGACCTTGTCGCATACCGGCAGCTGAGAGCCATCGAAATGTGTGCCCATTGCCTCGCCCGCGCGGCCTGCGAGAACTGGGTGGCATCCCTACCACCACATCAACGTCCGACCGGTGTCATCGCCGGACGAATGAACAAATCCCCCAACGAAAGAAGGAAAGCACGATGACTGGAACTGAGACAGCAGCGAGCTACACACCGCTGGATAGCCTGAAGTACCTTGCTGACAAATTCGTCGGCTGGGCGCCCGTCCCAGATCTTGATGGATCTCCGCCGAGCGGCGACGTCGACCCCGCCGGAGGTCGCGCGTGGCGCGACCTCGCCTACGAGATGGCCGACGCGATCATGGCCGAGCTGTACGCTCACGAGCCCCGCAGGGGGGCTCATGGGCGCTACGCCGATGGGCGCCTCGTTCGTAGCCACAGCGAATTTCCCCTCGGCTTCTGTGTCACTTGGCACCCCGATCCGGCTGCGAATGAACCCTGTCTTCTCGATGAGGTCCCGGATGGCCCCGGCGGCAAGCACATCCGCGCCTACGTCGTTGGCGACCAACAGCTGCGGGTCACCGAAGATGTTCAACTCAGCATCATCGAGGGAGGGAAGGAATGAGCGGCGGCGACGACTTACTGCACCTGGGTTGTCTGGCCGATCGCGACTTACTCCTCACGTGTCCGAAATCGGACACGTGACTCCAATCTCACCGACGGCTTCGCCCAGATGGACGCTTCGGGGCTGTCGAAGTGGGGCACCGCGTACTGGGCGCGGATCCATGACGAGATCACTCGCCGCCAGAATGGTCAGCCTGATTCTGGTGACCAGGTGGAGCCACTGCGAATCGAAGGCCTCGACATGCTGGACAACGCTGAGATTGCCTTCCTCCAGGCGCTGTTCGAGTTCACTCCCGGCAGTGGGGAGACGTCGCCGGCGATGCGGCTGTGGCTGGTGGTATTCTGATGAGCGCGGCGCCTCTTACGAGGTGGTCCGCAGCGGACCACCTGCGAGTCCTGGCACTGGACCGGGTGGTTTCGCCGGGGCATCCTGGACTGGACCCCTGCGACGGCACGCCCTGGACTGGACGTGAACCTGTCGAAACACATCCGTTGAATTGCGTTGCGCGCGATCGTGTTTCGTGCAGCAAGCGAATATGCCAGGAGGGAAGATCAGCATGAAGGGTCGTAAGCAGGCGCTGCTGGAGCTTCGGGAAACCGCGATCGGCGATCTCGAAAACCTAAAGCGACAACGTACGGACATCGCCGACAAGGCCGAACGAAATGGCCGTGAAGAGCTGTCGCCTGAAGAGGATCGCGAGTTCCGGGACAAGACCCAGGAGATCGCGAAGAAGCAGACCGAGGTCAAGGGCTTCGACGAGCGGATCAAGGAACTCTCGGACGAGGAAGCCCGCGCGGGTGACCTCGACGAAAGCGCCATAGCCGTTCGACAGGCGCAGGGTTCCTCCGTCGTAGTCAACGAGGCCCGGACGTATGTTCAAGGCGATCCCCGCTGCAGTTACTTGCAGGACTTCGCCCGGAAACAGATGGGCATGGACTCTGATGGCCGCTCGGGTGAACGCCTCCACCGTCACGCGAGAGATGTCGCCACCGGCCAGGAGTACCGCGACCTCGATCGCACAGACGGCAACGGGGGCTACGCCGTGCCCCCGAAATGGCTTGTCGACCAGTTCATCACGCTGGCCAGGCCGGGCCGGGCGTACGCGAACATCGTCAACCAGCAGAAGCTGCCGGCAGGCACCGATTCGCTCAACATCCCGAAGATCACCTCCGGGACCTCAGCAGCGATCCAAACCGGTGACAACTCGCCGGTATCGGAGACCGATCTCGACGACGCCTCTATCGAGGCGAAAGTCCGGACTATCGCCGGCCAGCAGGACCTCGCGATTCAGCTGCTCGACCAGTCGCCGATCAGCTTCGACGCGATCATCTTCGCGGACCTGGCCGCGGACTACGCGACAAAACTGGACAGGCAAGCACTGGCTGGTACTGGCGGCAGTGGCCAGGTGCTCGGTGTGCACGGCACGTCCGGCATCGAAACCGTCACCATCAGCGGCGGTGCGACAGTCAAGAAGTTCTACGCCGCTGTCGCGGATGCGGTCCAGCGGATTCATACCCTGCGCTTCCAGCCCCCCACGCACATCGTGATGCACCCGCGTCGTTGGGCTTGGCTGACTGCCGAATTCGATGAAGCTGGCCGGCCTTTGGTTGTTCCTGCCGCCCAAGTTCCGACCAACGCTGCAGCCACCCAGGCTGGTGTGATCTCGGAAGGGATGGTCGGCACAATGCAGGGCCTACCCATCATCGTCGACGCGAACATCGGCACCACCTATGGAGAGGGCGCCGAAGACGTTGCCTACGTGCAGCGGTCGTCCGACATCTTCCTCTGGGAGAGCGAAATTCGGACCCGGGTACTGCCAGAGGTCGGCTCCGGCAACCTCACAGTCCGACTGCAGCTCTACGGATATTGCGCGTTCACTGCCGGGCGCTACCCGAAGTCCATCGCCGAGATCACCGGGCTCGGCGCACCGAGCTTCTGAGATAGGGACCGGCGGATACGAAGGAGGGTGGTGCAGCTCGATGCAGCGTGAATCGCGCATGAAGCTCATCGACGTCCGTGAGGTGCGTTCGATACCGTGCTTCGAATTCCGAAGCAACTCTGGGGATAGCGTTGTCCTCACCGGCTACGCGTCGACCTTCTCGCCGTATGAGATGCACGGCGGTCCTGCCGGTGGCCACGGCTGGATTGAGCAGCTTGATCGGCGCGCCTTCGACCGGACGTTGAAGGCGCGCGCCGACCTGCACTTGCTGCTAAACCATGAAGGTTTGCCGTTGGCGCGCACCAAGTCCGGGACGATGAAGCTATCGGTGGACAGTCAGGGTCTGTACGTCGAGGCCACGCTGGACCGATCAGACCCGGATGTGCAGCGGTTGGAAGCCAAGATGAAGCGCGGCGACCTGGACGAAATGTCGTTTGCATTCCATGTCAAGTCCCAGAAGTGGGAATCCGCGCCGGGATTCGATGACGATCCGATGTCATTGCGGACGCTCACCGAGGTGAGCTTGCACAAGGGCGACGTGTCGGTCGTCAATTTTGGTGCCAATCCCACCACGCATGCAGAGATCAGCTCGCGGTCGAAAGTGGGGCGCTCGACGTTGTCGGTGGCCGAGGCTACCGCTATCAGCGGCACCCGAGCCCGGAGGTTGTCGGTGGCCGACGCATACCGACTGATGGGTAGAAAATGAGCCTTGCTGTTGAACTGGCTCAGGTGTGGGTGCCGGTCATGCCGGAGACCTCGAAGCTGTCGGGTGGGGTCAACAAGATCGCCGGTGATGTTGAGAAGCGGTTCGGCCGGACCGGCAAGGTCATGGGCTCGCAGATGCTCTCCGGGGTGGATAGCGCGAAGCGGAAAATTGTTGACAGCCTTCGAGATATCGAGCGCGCGCAGGTCCAGGCGGCGAAGGCGACGAAGGCTGATGCTGATGCGGCGGGGCGGCTCGAGTTAGCGAACAAGAAACTCGAGCAGGTCAATCGGAGCGTGAAGTCCACTGATCTGCAGCGTGCAACAGCGGCCGAGGGTGTGGCTCGTGCGCAGCGTGCGCAGGAACTGACCGCGACCAATCTGACCAAGGTCACTAAGCAGCTCAGCTCGGCACAGCGTGCGCAGGAGAAGGCGCAGGACGCGTTGAAGGGCGGCGGGAAGCTGCCGCTCGGTGCTAAGTCGGCCGGGCGTGGGGGTCTGTCGGCGGGGGCGGAGTTCGTCGAAGGCTTCACGTCGAAGATTGGTGTGCTGGGCAAGGTGGGTGGCCCGATCGGCATGGTCTTGATGGCGGCAGCGGGTGCGGGTTTGGCTGCCGGCGCGGTGATGGGCCGGCAGGTGATGGCCGGCATGGAGACTGAGCTGAAACGGGATGTTATCGGGGCGAAGATGGGCGCCGATCCTGCCACCATGAAGCGCGTCGGAGCGGCTGCGCAGGCGTCTTACCTTGCGGCGTTTGGTGATTCCATCGAAGACAACATGGAAACCGTCAGGGCTGCGATGGAGTCTGGGTTGATCCCTCGTGACGCCGCGACCGGGGTGATGACCTCAACCATCAACGATCTGCAGACGGTGGCGTCGATCCTCGGTGAGGATGTGCCGCAGGCAGCGCGCGGCGCCGGGCAGATGATCAAAACGAAGATGGTGGCCTCGGTGCAGGAGGCGGCCGACGTGTTGGTGTGGGGCCAGCAGAACGGCTTGAACGTCAACGGAGACCTCGTCGACTCGGTCAACGAATACTCAACGCAGTTCCGCAAGCTGGGGTTCGATGCCCGCACATCCCTGGCGTACGTGTCGCAGATGGTGAAGGGCGGCGCCCGGGATACCGATGTCGCCTCTGATGCGTTGAAAGAGTTCAGCATTCGTGTCGTTGATGGGTCGAAGGGCACCACCGATGCGATGACGACGATCGGGTTGAACGCCGATGCGATGGCCGAGAAATTCGCGGCCGGTGGACCCTCAGCGAAAGATGCCTTCGCTGAAGTGGTGACGGCGATCAACGCCATCGAAGACCCGGTGAAACGCACGAAGGTACAGGTGGGTTTGTTCGGCACGCAGGCTGAGGATCTCGGCGACGCCCTCAATGCGATCGATCCCGCCCGGGTGGCCACCGAGATCGACCAAATGTCCGGTGCCTCGAAGCGAGCCGCAGACACGATGGGCGACAATGCCGCGACTTCGATCGAATCCGCCAAGCGGACATTCGAGGTCGGTTTGGACAACATGCAGACCGGACTCGCGGGGACGTTCAGCCCGATGCTGAGCAAAGCGGCTCAAGCCTTTTCGCAGCACACCCCCGAGATCATCGGCCTGTTCACCAACGTCGCTGCGGCGGCACTAGATGCGTCGAACGGGATAGGTGCGTTCGCGTCGGGCTCGGTGCGGGTGCTGGGTTTCATGCTGAAGGCATTCAACGCGTCGTTCACTCCGATGATCGACGGCTTCTCGTCGCTCACGCTGATGGCGGCCAAGGCGGCGAAGTTCATCCCGGGGATGCAAGACGACGCCGAGGCGCTGACCGCTATCGGGGAGGGCGGCAAGAAACTCGCGGACGGTTTGCGGGCGGCGCCTGATGCTCTTGAAGATGTGGCCGACGGGATTGATGATGTGCGCCGCGGCCTGCCGGATGCTGCCGAGAACCTACGGTTGACGGGGAAGCGGGCGCAGGACGCCGCCGTGTTCACCCGGGATCTCGGCGATGCTGCCACGAAACTTGCGCTGGTCGACGGCAAGCTTGTGATCACCGACAACACTCCCGAGGTGTTAGCCAACATCGACGAAACGCAGTATGCGATAACGCATTTGCCCGACGGAACGGTCGAGTTGGTACCGAAGACCGCTGAAGCTACCCGTGCGATGCAGGCCTGGCGTGACCAGGAAGAGGGCAAGCCGATCGATGTGCCGACCACGGCTGACACCAGCGGCGCCCAGTCCGCGATCGAACAATGGAAGTCATATATCGCCGGCCAAGCCCCGGTCGGTGTCCCGGTCACACCGAAACCCACCACGGCCGGTGATGTGATCATGCCCGGCTATCAGACTCCACCGAGAGCGACCGGCGGCATCTTCGATGTGTGGTCCTCGGTGGCGTCATTCGCGGGTGGGAAGCTACCGAAGCAGGCGATGATCCAGCAGCCGGTCGGTGGTGCTGGACTTGTCCAGTGGGCCGAACCGTCCACGGCGGGTGAAGCGTTCATTCCGTTGGGTGCAGCTAACCGCACCAGGTCGTTGAAGATCTGGGGGGAGACCGGCCGCCGGCTGGGGGTGATGGGCTTCGACCGCGGCGGGATCCGGTCCGGGCCACAATCGGTCGAAGACGTTGCCGCAGCACTGTCCGGTGTTCCCTACGTGCGTGGTGGGCATTCCCCATCAGGCCTGGATTGCTCTGGTGCCGCTTCGGCACTTATCAACGCGGCCCTGGGGTTGCCGCCGTACGGCGATCGGATGGCCACCGCGAACGCCGCCGAATGGTTGGCGGCCCGCGGCGCCGTACTCGGCGAAGGTCCTCCGGGGACGTTGCGGGTGGGGTGGAAGAACGGCGGCCCCGGTGGTGGACACATGGCCGTCACTCTCCCGGACGGCCGGAACGCCGAATCTGGTGGGAGCGTCGGGAAGTTCACCGTCGGTGCAGGTGCTGCCGGTGCGGGTGATTTCCCGAACCAGGCGTACATCCCAATGGAAGCGATGTACCCGGATGGGTGGCCGTCAGGTGGCGGCGGTGGATACGGAGGTGGCGCTGGTGGTGGTGGTCGTGGTGGTTCTGGTGGTGGTTCTGGCGG
This sequence comes from Mycobacterium sp., assembly GCA_965279745.1. Classification (GTDB taxonomy): domain Bacteria; phylum Actinomycetota; class Actinomycetes; order Mycobacteriales; family Mycobacteriaceae; genus Mycobacterium. The sequence goes on along the minus strand of OZ257262.1, from coordinate 1,565,908 downwards.
AGGCGTATGGGCGGCGCAGAGCGCAGTCGCCTCAGCAGAAGGCGACGTGCGAGAGAAGGAAGCGAAGCTGGCGGAGGTGAAGGCCGACGCGAAGTCGTCGGAGTCCGACAAGATCGCCGCCGAAAACGATCTCGCCAAGGCGGAACGCGACCGGGACAAAGCCCGCGCTGATCTCACTGAGGCGCAAAACAATCCGGGCGGCAGCAAGTCAGGGGCGGGTGGCCCCGACACCGCAGGGTTGGGTCAGGGCCTGCTGAAGGGCGCCATGGAAGGCCTCGGCCTCGACGGGGAAACCTTCTCCGACCCCACGCAGTGGGGGATTTTCAAGCTTGGCACCGGCCTGGCCAACATGTTTGGTGGGGTGGCGAAGAATTGGAACTGGCAAGGCATCGAGAACGCGCAGAAACGCGGCGGGATGCCGCTCGGCATGGCCGGCAGCAACGGTGTCGGTGACGGGATCACCACATCTTCTGATGGTGGCCTCGGCGGTGTCGACTTCGGCGGCGGCGGGGCGCCGATGGGCTTCGACGCTCTGCAATCCGTGCTGCCTCAGACCGGTGACCTTCTGGCGAACTCCCAGCAACCGGGGACATCTCTGTTCTCACCACCCGTAGGTTTCAACGACCTAGGCAGCAGCCTCTCAGCGGCCGGGGACACGATCGCCCCGCTGTACGGCCGGGATGTCAAACCCGCGGGCGGCGGCACAACAACCACGAACTCGAATAACAAAAATTCCCGCGACGCCAACTTCTTCGGTTCGGTGACGATGGTCAACCCAGTCCCTGCGCAGACGAAGGCACCCAGGATCCAATCCTACATGTCCGGCGCGCTTGGCCGCATCTAGCGAAAATGAAAGAGACTGCAGCACATGATGTTCCGCGCGACTCAACCGTTCAAGCATTATCCGTCCGTCTCGGATGGCCAGTTCGGTGACGCGGTCGATCGGCTCGCCTTGTGCTTCTACCCAGAGGGCTCGCAGGACAGCCCGGTGTCCGCCGACTACGCCGCCCGCACACTCACCCGCCTGGCCGTCATGGTTCCGGACCCCAGCTTGTTCGGTGACCGCGACGAGATCGAGATCGGCGGGAAACGCTACGAGATCGACGGCCAACCCGAGGACTGGCGCAACGGGCCGTTCCCCGGCCTCAACCGGCTGTTCGGCGGAGTCCTCCACGTGAAGAGGCAAGGCTGATGGCGCGAAAGAGCATCTCGATCTACACCTACGACGGGAGTGGGAGTCTCGGCGCGACCTACACTAGCGGGCCGTACGTTGTCCCCGGCGAGTCCAACCCTCAGGGATTGTCCTATATCGGCGGTGGGTATCCGGCGACCCTGGGAAGCATGCTGCAGGCTTATGACCCGTTGACGTGGGAGTGGCATCCGGTGGAGTACAAGCCACTGATCTACGGCGCAGCTGTGTCTATTGAGCGTGGTTTGGAGATGGGCCGTCAGCAGATCGCCGCGGACCCGAATTACATTGTGCTGTCCGGTCTTAGCCAGGGGACGTTCATCACGTCAAACCTGATCAACGAGATGCGCTACGGCGCTTTGCAGGACAAGTACGACGATCTTATTGCGGTCGTGAATTTTGGGGATGCCCTGCGCCCGGATGGGTGGACGATCCCACCTGCGAGTGCGGTCAAATACCTTGGGCACGCCGCTGAGGACGTTCTCGATCCGGGCGGGCACGGGGCGTGCGGATTCCCAATTCCGTTGTCCTACGGGGATCACACCGGCCTGCTGACTGATCCTGAGGATTTCTACTGGAGTTTCGCCAACATGAACGATCCGGCGACGACCGTTCCGGACGGTCCAGTGTGGGAGTTGCAGTCGCAGTTTGCTTACGACATGGGGCACGCTGAGCCCGATGAGGATCGGACAGAGGCCCAGGACTTTCTGATTGATTTCGGCACGTATCTGCTTCGTAAGCTGGCCGGACATCCTCTGGAAACAATCGGGTCAGTCGCCATGGCTCTTGCCCAATGGATTCCGATGTTCATCCCGACTGACTTCCTGGGTATCGAGTTGCCGATCTCCAACCCTCACGCCAAGTACGGGGACCCGAACGAGTACACCTCCCTCGCGAACAACACCAAGAGCGCTGTGCGGCTGGGGTTTGAGTACTTGTCGCTGCTCGGCAGGCAGTACGCACCAGACCCGTCGAGCGTCGTCTCAACAGCTCCGTCCAGTGTCGGCTGGTGGGTGAACCCACCCTAGTGACCAGGCCGCGGTGGCCTCGGGCGTCAAACCGGGTTTTGGTTCGTTTCCCCGGCAAGGATCGCCATGACGAAACTGTAAGTGCCCCGAGCGATACCTGCGCCCGAGACCGCCGCCGCCGCTGCACCCCTACCGCGAATACTCGCCGGCATGACAACCTGCAAAGCAATCCTTCTCGCCGTGTTCGTCGTTGCGCTCATCGCCGAAGTGGTGGGCATCTACTTCGCCTCCAAGGACGTGTTCAAGATGGTCGAACACAGCTACGGACTCTGGGACGCAGTCCAACCCAAAGGATGGAAGGCAGCACGCGGACCCATCGCCATCGGTACCGGCGCTGCCCTCGGAGCGATCGGCAACATCGCATCGATGTACCTGACGTAGCTGTCGAGTTCGGCTTGGTCCGATTTGAAATCCGACCATCTACGCAACCCGAACACACCGACCACTGCAGCGCCGTGGAGGGCACAGGGGGCGCACTGAAATTCGAGGTGAGTGACATCATGTCACTCACCTCGGCGCGCCGCGGGAGCGCTCTGAGCAGGGCAGACCCACTGGCCTGGAAAAGTCTAGCCCGAATCGCGAGCGGACCCTGGCCTCGTCAGGAGTCCTCCCTCCCCGACGAAAAATGCGGCAAAAGGCGAACGCGATCCTCCCCCCGCAGGTGTCCGAAATCGGACACGTGACGGATGGCTTGAACTGCGGCGTTGGTGGTGGCGAGTCGTCCGTGGTGATGTCGGTGGTCAGTGGGAAAATGGAACGCGGTGAACGCGGCAGAGAGGGTTGTGAGGGATGAACGGATCCTTCGCGCGTTCATAGCGGGGCTGCCCTATCGGGCTATCGCTGAGTTAGTGGGGATGTCGCCGGCCAGCGTGCATCGGATCGTCCGGCGCGAGCTGGAGGACGACGGTGGCCGCCGCGGGCTGCTGGCCGATCAGGCGCAGGCGGTCCTCACGGAGCGCACCGAAGCGCTGTGGCGGGCCCACTACCCGGCGGCCATGCGTGGCGACTACAAGTCATCGGTGATCTGCACACGGATCCTGGATCAGCAGACTCGAGCTCTTGCCCGTCGACAACGGCTCGAGGACGCCAACACCGGTGACGGCGACGAGGTCGAAGATGACGAGCTGACGGCGTGGCGCAAACGTCGCCTCGGCTGACCCGGCCACGATCGCGATGTGTCAAATCGGAGTAAGCCGAACTTCCCTCGGATCGGGGAGCTGGTATCCGTCTGGCAGACGAGGGGACCTTCACGTTGAAGGTCTCCCCGTCTGGCGGACATCGGGTCTGCAACTTTGACGGCTCCGGCAAAGTGAGCCGGCGATGGGGTGCGTCTGGCGCACCCCATCTGATTCGGCACCATCTTGGCGGCGCCGCCACGATGGTCCAGATCCTTTGTCGGTGGTTGATGCCACCCTGTCTGTTGTGTCCGGACGTGCTTTCTTCACGCCCGGCCACCGAGGTAGGCGGTCCGGGGATGCCTCTTACTTCCCCGGCCCGCCACCCACGTTCCTTAGGTGTTGGCGGGGTCGTGGCTACGCGTGCGCGTCAGCGTGTCGATGGCGTCGCGTTTGCGGGTGTCGGCGACGGCCACGTAGATGGCCGTCGTGGATAGCTGACTGTGTCGCATCAGCTCTTGAACGACGCGCACGTCGATGCCGCGGGATAGCAGTTCGGTTGCGAAGTAGTGCCGCAGGCAGTGCGGGGTTCCGGAGACGTGGTTGCGGATCATGTGCAACCGCAGGCGTTGTGACACTTCCCGGCCGCCGAGGTGCTGGCCGCGCTGGGAGGGGAACCAGTGGCCACCGGCTGGCATGTGGCGGGCGTGTTCGAGGATCGTCGTGTTGGCGGGCAGCGTGTACTGATGGCCGCCCTTGCCCCTGACCGTCAGATTGGCGTTCTCGATGTCGAGATCGCGGGTGTGGAATCGCGCTATCTCGTGGACCCGCAGGCCGGCGAGTCCGGCGAGCAGGATCATCGCCCGCAACGACTGGTTCGGACCGGCGGCCTCCTCTAGCCGCCAGAACTGGTCATCGGTGATGGGGCGGGGCTGACGGCGCGGCCGGCGCGGTGCCTTGATTTGGACGGTCGGATCGTCGGGACGCAGCCCGGTCAATTGCGCCCACCGGTAGAACTGCCTCAGCTTCGACAAGTCAGAGGCGATGGTGATCGCCGACCGCTGATCACGATCACGCCCCATCCATACGGCGACTTGATCGGCTGTCGCCTCGACGGCCGGCACGCCGGTGTCCCGTTCGAGCCGGCACAGGGTTTGCCTGCGTTCCAGCGCCGTCCGGCGAGTCTTACCCTCGGCGAATTGAAGGGTGATCCACCGCGCCACGTGCTGCGACGGGTCAGCGTGGGAGTAAGCAAGGCCCGTCATCGGACTATCGCCGTGTCGAGCCGGTCCACTTCGTCGGCTGCCTCGATGAGCGCAGCGGCCAGCTCCCGCGCCTGGGCTGGTGTGACGCTGGGTGCGGACGATAACCCTTCGGAGTGGATGACGATTTCGCGTTCGATCCGGCCATCGGTGTGTTGCCAGCCGATGATCTCGGCGGCGGCCTGGCCGACTACTGTCCGCCGAGTGCCGGTGAACCAGCGGCATAGGTCGTCGGTGTCCCATTCCACCCACTCGCCGGCGTCGTCGGTGTCTGGCGGCAGCGCGACATCGGCGTAGCGGATGCCGGCGACGTTCCGACCCACGTACTCCCGGGCAGTGAACAGAAGTGAAGCCTGCCGCTCAACATCGGCCGGCAGAGTGCCGTCCGTGCGTGGTAACTCAGGGAGGCGTTCCCAACCTTCAAGGTGGGCGAGCTGCTCGGGTGTCAGCAGATCGGCAAGGTCCCGCCAGCACGTTGCTGGACGGTCAGGGGAGGTGGTTGTCATCGCAGCACCTTTTCGGCGTGTGCGGTGATGACGGCACGCAACTGGTCACGCTCCACGACGGTCATGGGGCCGGCCGCAGCGATCCAGGATTGCAGGCTCCCGATGCGGTTGGACTGCGCCGCGCTCATCTGGGCGGCCAGATCAGTGAAGCTCGATGGTCTCCCAGGGGAGTGGTGAATGGTGTCGGACATGTTGCTAGCTACCTCTCGGTTGGCTAGCGCCGCAAAGAACTGTTAGCCCATGTCTGGCCCATGTGGTTCGATTCTGGTCTCAGAAAGTGCCTGTGACCTGCGTCGAACGTGGTGCGCGATACTGGGATTGAACCAGTGACCTCTTCCGTGTCAGGGAAGCGCTCTCCCGCTGAGCTAATCGCGCCGAGAGATTTCTTGGAGGTGGAGACGGGAATCGAACCCGTGTGCACGGCTTTGCAGGCCGTTGCCTCACCACTCGGCCACTCCACCATATAGGGCTTGATGCCTACTAAGCCTCCACGAGCGGATGACGGGATTCGAACCCGCGACCCTCACCTTGGCAAGGTGATGCGCTACCAACTGCGCTACATCCGCATTCACAGGACGAGATATCTTCGCCCCGCTGCGATGCACGACAATAGTGCACTAACGCGCAGCCGCACAAATCCCTGCGTCGTTAGCCCAACGACGAGGGATTTCAGGCGAAAGTGCCTCGTCGTGTTAGTCTTCCACGTCCGGCGCGCCCGCCACTGTGACCACGGTGACGATGTGCCCGCCACGCGGTCCCGTGGCTCAGTGGAAGAGCGTCCGCTTCACACGCGGAAGGTCGCTGGTTCGATCCCAGCCGGGACCACCACTCTTGACCTGCATTGACACGGGTTATGCACTCGGTTGTTGGTTGGATTCGTCCGGTTCTTGTCCGGTCTTCGGTGTTTGAACCTCAATTGCGCGAAGCTGATCGAGGTTGGTTGCCACCTGGTCCAGCTCGTCCGAGTAGAGATCGCTGTAGATATTGGCGGTGACGGTGGGCGTGGAATGCCCCATGGTTTTCTGCACGTAGCGCAGGTCAGCGCCGGACTTACGGGCCAGGCTGGCGTAGGTGTGACGCAGATCGTGAATCGTCAGCGGATCCAGATCAGTTTTCTTGAGGGCTTTGTTCCAGTGCGTGTGCCTGCGCCAGTTGTTGGACCGCAGCATTGCTCCGTTGGGTGAGGTGACGGCAGGCTCGTCAGGAGCGCGGCCGCTGATGCGCCGGTTGAAGGCGTCGACCACGACTTGCGGGAGCGGGATGGTTCGGATGCCAGCGCGCGTTTTCGGAGGCCCGATGACGATGCGGCCCTCCACCTCGGGGGCGGCCCGCCGGACGTAAAGACGACGAGCGGCCAGGTCGATATCCCTGACGCGGAGCCCGACGAGTTCGGACCAGCGCAGGCCGGTGTAGGCCAGGATGATCACCACGTCGCCCTGGTCGCCGCAGGCGGCGGTGAGTGTCTGGACCTCCTGCGCGGTCAGATAGCGGTGACGTTCGCGCTCAGGGATACGGCCTGCTGAAACGCCGAGAGCAGGGTTGCGGTGGATGCGGCCGTCCTGGTGGGCGACGTCAAGAATTGAACGCAGTAGTCGCAGCGTGGAGACTTTCGCCCACGGTCCGACCGTCAGGCCGTCGACGAACGCTTGGACGTCGGCGCGGGTGATCTCGTCGACGGGCATATGACCGAACTGGGGTGCGATGCGCAGTTCCCAGTGCTGGGTATAGCCGCTCCAGGTCTTCGGCGACACCGCGGGCTTCTTGGAGTCGGAAAACTGCGTCCAAATCCGGTTCAGAGGTGTGCGGCCGAGGCGGGGGTCGAATCGGCGTGAACCGAGTGCAGCTTCGTTGTCGCGTTCGGATTTGAATGCCTTGGCCTCGCGCATTGTCGGGAACGTGGCCGATGTCTCGACCCAACCCGAGGGGGCGTCTGGATCGCGGACAAGGTAGCGCACTTGGTAACGGGGCTGTCCGGTTGCGTTGAGCCGCTTTCGGATGCCGCGGGGGGTGTTGCCGGCCATTATCGTCGTGCCTGCTTGAGCCAGGACCGGACTTCAGCGCAGTCCCAACGGCGTACCCGCTCTGACAGGGTGTAGCAGGGTGGGCCGATCTGTTCGCCGGTGGTTTCGCGGAGCGCCGCCCAGCGGTTGAGTGTCGCAGCGGATATCCCAAGTAGCACAGACACCTCATCAGCGGTTAGCAGCTCTGGGAAGCCGCCCGCGGTGACGAGAGCCTCCCGGATGCCGTGAGTGACCATCACTTGACCTCGTCGCGGATCGCTTGTGCGTGGACGGAAAGTTCCACGTCGGAGCGGACGGCGTCGAACCAGGCGCGAGTGCGCGGCGAGCCGGCGTCGGTGTCGGCTTGCCCGCCGGCGATTCCCCAAAGATCGAATGCCCAACGATCCAGTGCGGAGACCGTTGTCTCGCTCCATCGCTGGAGTTCTGCTTCGTCGCCCAGGACCAGAGCGGTGCCGAGGACTTCGCCGCAGGACCAGAGATGCCGGTACTCGTCCCATCCGTGTCTGAGGACAAGGTTGGCGCGGTGCAGCAGATCATCTGCACGCCGGGCCAATTGATTCGCACTGGGTGGTTCGAAGGGGAGGCAGTCGTCAATCATTGCGCTGTCTCTCCTCCAGGAGTGTGTACGGTACGTGCGTATTGCATTGCAGTGGAGCGGATTTGGTCATCAGTCCAGAAATCGGATCGCACTCTGATTACCTGGCCGTCCTCGGCGACGACGTAGCCGGTGCCCGGTGTATCGGGGCTAATCCGGTGTGCGGGTGCGGTGTCGGCCATTCCGTCGCCGAGAACCATCGTGACTTCGTCGCGGGAACGAAGTCGGAGCGCGATGGTTTGCGTGAACAACCCCCGCATCGGAAGGACTTCTTTGCGGGGGTCTTGTAGGAACGCGGCGACCACGATTCCCAGCGCGCGACCTTTGGTGAGGATCCGAGATAGGGAGGCAGCGGCTTCTTTGCGCAGGGCTGGATCGCTCATATACGCGGTTACTCCGGCCAGTTCGTCAATCAGCAGCACCACGAGGGGAGCGGATGCAGTGGGAGTGTGTTCGCGTGTCCGGCCCGCCATCGCGGCGCCGCGCTGGTTCATCAACTTCTCCAGCGCGGCAAGGGTTTCCACGGCATCGGCTTCCGTGGTGGCGATCGCGGTAAACAGAGCGGAGCCGACAGACAATTCGATGCCATATTTGAGGTCGATTCCGACCAGTCGGACCAATCCAGCGGCAACAGCGGGACCGAGCCCGCCAGCGATGCCCCAGAATACGGAACCTTTGCCTGCACCTGAGCAGCCCACAGTCAGGGTGTGCCGGCAGCTCAAGGGCAAGTTCCAGGCTGCGCCGTTCTCGCATCGCCCGAGCTTCACTTGCGCTGTCGCTACTGCTGACGGAGGAGTGGCGCGACCTGACGTAGATAATTGTTCCCGCATGACCAGTTCGATCCGTAGCGTCCCGGGGGAGACGACAACCGACCGTGCCGAGTGCGCGCCCGCAGCGTCGCGGATCGCTGGGACAGCCCGTTCCAAGGCTTCGACGGTCTGTCCCATTCTGGCCCGCACCGTTAGACGCAGGCTGGTGTGGGACACCTCTGTTCCCAACAGCTTTGGATGAAACCAGCGCGTCGACGCGACCTGCCGTCCTTCGTGATCGCGGCGAATGACCTGTTCGGAGGCTGACAGTCCGCAACGCTTGCACAGCCGCTGCCACGAGACGTGTGCCCAGAGCCGCCAACGCAGGAGCCGGGCAGGTGTTGCGAACCGGTCCTCGTAGGTCTCCGGTGAGTGAAGCCGCCAGTACGTCAAGGTGGCACCGGCGATGATCACGACGATCGCCACACTCAAGGCAAAACTGGTCAAGAGGTGTAGCAGGTGGTCGAACCGTAGCGGTGTGTCGGGATCGATCGGTGCGAACTGGTCGGTGTTCATGCCGACACCCGGCCCGTGCTCGACGCGGCGGACGGCTTGCCCGGTGCTGTCATGCCCGAGGCGCGGAAGGACCACGCGATACGTGAGAAATCGCCCGACCGCTCGATGTACGGCAGCGCCGTCAGGCCTTCGAAAACCACAGGGGTGAAGGGTGTTCCGCTGGAATTGGTGGGGGCCACGGGCTGCGTTTGTGCGGCGAACTTGACCGTCACGGTCCGACTGCGTTTGGGTGCGGCGGGATCACCGTCGAGCACTTCGACCTGCCACATCGGTGAACCGGTGTCGCGGTCCGTCGCCTGGACGCGGTTCTCGCCCGAGGACCGGTCGAAGTCGATCATCGGCGTCACCTCCGAGACGACGAACGCGCCGCACGAAAACACCTGGTCGTGCCCGATCTGGAGCCATTTGGGGATGGACATTGTGGAGCCCTTTCGAATGTAGTGAACTAGATGCCTACTGACCCTAGTTGTCTAGGGGAGTATGTCAAGTGTTACGCCGTGTTCGTTTCGCGAGGAGGTCTCAGCGTGCCAAGAAGTCGTATTCGAGCAGGTAGGCGCTTGCGACCTTGACGGTGTCGCATACTTCAACGGCGATGTCGTTGGTGTCGTACGCCGTACGAACCACAGTCAGAACGGGTACACCTGCTCCCAATCGCAAGGCTTGCCGCTCTTGTGGGGTGGGCATTCGCGCTCCGACTTCCTCGGTGAATCGGGCGAGTGTGTGGCCGGCCTCTTCGAGTCGTGCGTAGATGCCGCCTGGTCCCGTGTCGGCTTGTTCGATCTTGGTGTCATGAGCGAATGCGGCAGGAATGTACGAAATCGCTGTCTCGATTGGCCGGCCGTCGGCGAGGTAACGCCGTGATCGCACGACAACGTCGTCGTCCTGCGATAATCGAAGACGTTCGGCAATAACAGAATTCGGCTTTCCGCGGGTAACGGTGATGTTGTCGACTTGTGGTGTGTAACCTGACTTTTCCGCTTCGACGGTGAACGCTGCCTTGCCGCTGGCGCGATGTCGCCGGGCGAACCGATCAGATGCGAGTCGCCGAATTGGGGCCGCGGTGCGAACGAATACGCCGCGGCCGTGCTCCGAGATCACCAGCCCCTCCGAACGCAGCTCCTGCACGGCCTGACGGACTGTCATCCGAGCGACCCCGAAGTGGTCGCTCAACACCGCCTCGGACGGCACACGTTCCCCGGTGGCCAGCTGGCCGGAACTGATCGCAGCGCGCAACATGCCTGCGATCTGCCGATACGGCGGCTTATCGTCCGCCCGGTCGATCTGGCCAAGTTGCAGCACGTGTGGGCCTTCCCTTGCATGTCTAGACGACTAGTCTAAGAAAAAGACACGCCCATGTCACTACTTGAGTCCGGTCCAGAGGATGGAGTCTCGCATGGCAGCCACACCGAAACACTCGGTCAGCGTCGCCGGCATCGTGGTCCGTGACGACGGCCGTGTCCTGGTCATCAAACGCGAAGACAACGGTCACTGGGAAGCACCCGGTGGGGTCCTGGAACTCGATGAGTCTTTCGAGGCTGGCGTTCAGCGCGAGGTGATGGAAGAAACTGGACTTGAGGTTGTTGTCGAGCGTCTCACCGGTGTCTACAAAAACCTGACCCGCGGAATCGTGGCGTTGGTATACCGCTGTCGACCGGCAGGGGGGGAATCTCACGCTACAGATGAAGCGCGTGAAATCCGCTGGATGACAACGGACGAAGTGCAATCAGCGATGACGCCTGCGTTCGGGGTGCGAGTCTTGGATGCGTTCGTGGAAGCGCCGCAGTCGCGGGCGCACGATGGAGTCAATCTTGTATAAGCGGTGTTACGGGTTCATGCCTCGTAGGTCTCACCGCACACCAGGCAGTGCAGTGGTCCGCTGTCAGCTCGTTGCTGCGGGACTTTTACGGGCTCCCAAGGGTGACAGGGTGATTCGATAATGAGCATGTCGTTCGGCTCGTGGAGGGGCGTGGGCGCTGGAGCTGTGTTCTTACCTGGCTTGTAGTTCTTTCCGAATGCACGCTTGAGTTCGTCGTTAACGGCGTCCATTGCGAAGAACTCAACCGTCTCTCGCTGATGCCTCACCTGACCTTGGGTGAACCACTGATCGTGTTGAGCAGGCGTCCCGCAGAGCGGGCAGGTGTACTGCGCGGGATCAATCGCGGTAGCGGGTCGGGAGGCTGTGGGTCCGTGATGCCACTTGAACTCGTCACCGCAACTGGGACACTCGCGGCGCAAGAACCCATCGACGTCGAGAGGAAATGAAATCGGTACGTCCATTGGCTGCCTACCCGTTGAGGTCCAGGAACAGGGTTTCAGTGAACTCCTCATTGTCCTCGGTTCGCCCTGTGACTACCAGGTCGAACGTGTCAGGCGAGCCTGCCGCCTGAAGCGCCCGCAAGCTCACGGATTTCGATGCCGGCAATCGGGGTACTGGAAATCCGCTGAGTAATGCATGGAAATCCTTGGCGTTTGGCGAGTTCAGGTCGAACAGGTCTTGTCCGCTTCTATTGATGAGCTGCACTCGGTCGCCGCCCGACGTTCGGCGAAGGTACTGGGCGTCCAGGTGGTTCTGGGGTCGCCCGGAGGCGCTGGGAATCCTGCGACCGAGGGGCGCGTCGGGTGCGTTGGGCGGCGTGAAGTCGCCCGCGTTCAGCCAATCGGATCCCGATGTGGTCACGTCGCAGCCCGCATCCTTGAGCCGGTTGGCCAGGTCATTTCGCTTGGGCGACGAGTTGTCCAGGCGTACCGCGTACCTGCCCGCAACATCGCTGAACGGTCGAAGTGCGCCGAGTTCTACAAGGACGGTTCGCTCGGGATGACGCCCAATTGCCATGCCCGCCTCGAACAGGACGTTCGGTCTGGCTTGTGGAGTCGGAACCCTCTCGGGGTCATCGTCGCCATTGGCGTACTCAGGACGTAGGTAGGCGATGTCATCGGGTGTTAGGAGAACGACCACGGCCTGCGCCATGTCGAATGCCGCATCGAGCGCCTGGCCGATATATGGGCTCGCCGATCCCGTCGCGCTGATGGCCGTGGACCACTCGATCGGCTCAAGACCTATGGCCCGGAGAAAACCGAACATCGCGTCCCGCGCTTCCAGGTTGCGACCGTGGACGACGAAGACCTTCCTGGCGTTCTTTGCATTACCCTTCGGCACGGAGCCCAGCATAAGGTTGCCGACCGACAACGGCGGTGGTCGCGGGATGGAGCATCATGCGGGATGGTTGGTTCGGCCTCGGCCGCCACGACTGTCTTATGCCTCGCGTGCAACGACCGTGTCGTACAACCCGAAGTGACTAAGCCCTTCGTGGCTGTCGATTCCTGTGTAGGAAAGCGATGCGTCCTCGTACCGGCGGAAGGCGAATACGGCCTGGTTCATGTGCGTGCTGTTGAAGACGTTGAGGGACACCAACAGGTTGAAGTCGGCCACGCTCAAGCCGGTGACGGTCTTGAACAGTTCGGGCTCCAGCTTCGTGATGACGTCCTTGAGCGTGTTCTCCCGAAAGTCCGTGAGGTACATGAACGCTGGGATTCGGGTCGCGAATTTGACGAGCTTCTCCTGGATCTGTTTGCGCTTGGACTTGTACTCTTTCTCCTCCGCGGTCAGCTCCTTCTTCTCTTTGTCGCTGATGTCGTCACCCTTGGCCTTCTTGGTGTCCTTGACCTTCTCGCTCTTGTTGATCACGGTCTCGAATACATCGCTGCCGAGTGCCCGAAAGCCTTCGATCCGCATCACGGCATCCAAGGCCGCAGGGTTGTCAAGAATCTTGCGCAGTGTTTCGTTGTCGACGTTCACCAGTAGTGCCGACTCCCACTTGCGGGCCAGCAGCGTCGCAGACGTACCGGTCATCGCAGTGTCAAGAATGGCGCCGGCGTCCACAGGCACCATGTAGGAGCCGTCATAAGCCAGCACGGGCAGGAAGTTGACGAGTTCTTTCACCGCGTCCTCGGGGTTGGCCGCGTCCGGTCGCAGGCCCGCACCGTACTCGGCGATCTGGCGCAACGCCCGCGTCGGGGCGAAGTCGAAGACGTAGCAGACCGGTTTGAGCGTTACCTCCAAGTTCGGGTCATCACCATTCGGGTTCTTGATCGACCACGGCGACTGCACCCGGAACGCGGCCTGGAAGTAGGTTTCTGGCGAATTCAGATTGCGCAACATCAGGATCGATGACCACTGCGGAACCGTTACACCGGTGGTGAGCTTGCCGCACGACAACATGATGGTCTTCGTGTCGTGCCCGTTGCCGATGGCGTCGCGCACCGGTGGCAGCGCGGCCAGGCCCACGCCAGCACCCTGGCCCGCCACCGTGCGGACCTTATAGGCGTGGAAGAAGTTGTTCTGCTTTTCGGCGATCAGGTTGGCCATCGCGTGGCAGGAGGCGACCGACGGCAGAAACCAGAATGAATGGTTCAAGTATGGCAGCAGGCGCACGTCGGAATACGGGAACGGAGGCTTCTTCGCCCCGAGCTTGAGGTTGTCGACCTGGGTGGCCGAATAGGCGCCGCGGATGATGTCGAGCCACTTCTGCACGCCGTCCTTGTGCTTGAACTGCGCCGCCGTACCGACACCGCCCGCGGCGAAGAACTCGTTGAGGTCGAACTCGTCGAACTCCCCCTCGGCGGCGATGGCCAGTAACTCGTCGGGCATCCGATAGGTGAGTAGCCGCATCTCCGGTAGCGCGCCGTAGGGGTTCCACTCACCCGGATGGCCTTGCGCCCATTGTTGTTTTGCCCGCTGCTCATCGGTGTAGGTCCAGTTGAAAATCTGTTCTTCGATGAACTCGCCGGTCGCCAAGGCCCGAAACGGTGTCCCGGACAGGTATAGATAGGCTCTAGTGGTGATCGGCAGGAACTCGGTCTCGCTCTCGCGCAGCTCGTCAAGTTCTTCGTTGAACACATCGAGCTCGGGGTTGTACTCGGCGGCCGTCTCCTTCTTGGCCTCAGAGTCGTCCTCGCCTTCGAACAACTCTTTGGCGCTGTCACGCCAGGCGCCGAAGTGGTACTCGTCGAAAACGACTAGATCCCAATTTGTTTCGTGCAGCCACGTGTTCTTGGCTTTGATGTTGCCCAGCTTGTCCTTGCCCAGCAGATCCTGGAACGAGCCGAAGTAGACGAGCGGTCGCGACTTGTCGGCCGTGGTTGGGTCAGTGCCGGTCGCCTTGGATAGGTACTGCCAGCCCTCGAAATCCACATGCGACTCCAGATCGTTCTGCCAGGCATCTTCCACTGCCGGCTTGAACGTCACAACCAGGACCTTGCGGGCGTCAAGTTTCTTCGCGAGCTGATAGGTGGCGAAGGTCTTGCCGAATCGCATCTTCGCGTTCCACAGGAACCGGGGAACAGCGTTGTCGTCCTCTGCCCAGATCGACTCAAAGTAGGCGTGCGCCTTGTTGACTGCCGCCGTTTGTTCGGGACGCATCACGAACTTCTCGTAGTGCGTTCCGGTGAGCGATTGTCCGGATCGCAACTCGGCGATGGCCGTCGCCACGTCGGCGACCGTGCACGCCACCCACTCCAGCTCAGCGTTGACGAAGCCTTTCGCCTTAAGCCGGTCCCGCACCTTGTGATCGCTGAAAGTCGAGCCGTCCTCGCGCTCAGCGGACTCGTCCAGCTGAATCGTGTAGTTCTTGATCGCCGCGGTCTTGAGTTGCTGCGCAACGCGGGTTTTCACGTCCTGAGTGGTCTGACCGACCTTCAGCATGCCGACATGGGCTTCGTCCTCGATGGAGTACGCGTAGATGCGCAGGCGCGCTTCGGGTTTCGCCGGTAGAAGGTCGTCGACGGGCTTAGTCATCGTCATCTTCGCCCGTTGCACCCAAGGCATCGCTGGGACGTTCTGCAATGAGCGACTCGATGAACTCGACCTGCTCCGCGCTGATGTCGTAGCGCTCGTAGAGGGCGTCATCTGTCCAGACACGATCCATTGGGAGCGCAGGTACAAATAGGTACGAATCGCGTGTGATGTTCTGCGTGATCTTGCGCAGCGATACCAGGAATCTGACGAATCGCGTGCGCATGTATGCGGCGAGGTTCCGAGCTTCAGTCTCAGACTTGCACCGGCCGATAACGAGGTATGTCTCGGTACACGCGCTTCGTGGCCCCGCTAAAACAGGTTCGCCGAGAATCGTCACATCGTCTCGACCGCTCGTCCCATGGGCCTTGACCAGCAAGACCTTCCACTGGTCAATCCAGCCCTCATTGTTGGTGATGGCGGATCGCTCCATATATGACTTGGTTTGATTTCCGTACACCAGAACGGGGTCTTTTAGGCCTGCGGCCGTTGGCTTGCCCACCTGATTCGTGAGTCCGAAAGGCTTTCTCGCGGAAACCTGGACGCCGAGCTTCGGTTCCGGCTCATCGTGGACACGAAAGCCTGCGACGCGATCAAGAATCCGCACGGCCTCGTTTCGACGCACGAGAACGTCGTATGCGTCAAGTCTGCGCACACTGGGCTCGCCGACAATTTCCTGTCCGATCTTGGTCGTGACTTCGCAGTCACCGTCGTGATCGCGGCTCCATAGCCAATAGGAGACGCCGCCACGGATCTTTACTCCTGGGAAGACGTCGTACAGCTGGGGATAATCAACGAGATTCTCGAAGTGACGATCGCGAAGCATCTCGTCCCGGAAGTCGTCAAGACCCTTGCCACCCGAAAACCAGCGCGACGGCGTGATCATTACCGCGTGTCTCGGTTCAAGCGAGAGAGCCCGCTGTACAAACAGGTTGTAAATCGGTGTTGCCGACGCTCCACCGCCGCCCCCACCATCACCAAGTTGGAACGGAGGGTTGCCCACTATCACGTCGAACTGCATATCGTCTCCGAACAGCTCGGCGATCCGAGCCTTGATGTCGTCGGTGTGGATGAAGGCATAGGCGTGGGTTTCCAGACCATCGCCCCGGTCGAGCGTCGCCTGGCTCGCGCCACAGTAAGAGCACCGGCCATTGACACCCTTCCTGATGGGATTGCCGACCCTATCGGCCGTCTCGACGAACTCGGTCGCGCCAGCCCACGTGTGCTCCATTGGTTCAAACCAGATGTTTCCGGCCGCCGTCGTGAACGAATTAGCAACGGAGTGTTCACTATTCGCTGATTTCGAACAGTAGACGCTCCTTCGGGCCAGCATCGCCGTGAGTTGGGTGATCGCGATACCGAAGACCTGTTTGGTGAGGATGTGATCCACGCGCTCTTGCAGGTCGGGTATCTCATACTTCAAGCCGTCGGTGAGGCGGGCCGTGATCTCGCGCAGAAAAACGCCAGACTTCGTGAAGGGGTCGAGGAACGTCACCGACTTGTCAGCCCAGATGACCGCCCCGTCGTTGGCGCCAGCCCATGCGTCCGCGACAAGATCGAGCATATGGCCGGCCAGCTCCGGCGGAGTGAACACCTCGTCGTTCGACAGATTCGCGATGCAGGTCAACACGTCCGGGTTCCGATTGCGCAGACTGAACGCAACTTGATCAGTCACCACCCGGGCCTCCGCCTGCAATGTCGGCGACCGACAGCGTCCCGTAGTCGGTTGTGGGGGTGAAGATTTCATGCTTGCCCAGATCGGCGAAGAGCGTGTCCTCTTCATCGAACGACGACATCTTGGTCATTGTGTCGAACCGGAAGTCTCGGCGGTAGAAGCGGCCTTTGCCCAGATACGACCACTCGGCGAAGGTGATCGGCGCCGGGCAGCTCGCCCGGGTCGTCATCGTCAGCGCATCGCCGTGGACGACATTCGCGGTCAGCACGGCGGCCGCCGCGGTACGGAACGGTTCTCCCTCAGCGATGCCCAGATAGTCGGTGAAGATCGCCAGCAGGTTCTCGCGGCATTCAGCCACATTATCGTCGAGCAGCTCGATGCCGTAGATGGACATCAGAGCAAGTAGAGCATGGTGACGCCGCTCGAAGTCGCTCTGCCCGTACCGGGCGTGGACTGCGGCGAGTTTTCGGATCAGCACCGGCACCAGAAAGTTACCCGAGCCACACGCGGGCTCTAGGAAACGCGAGTCGATGCGCTCCGACTCGCCTTTCACCAGGTCCAGCATTGCGCCGACGATCCACAGGGGTGTGAACACCTCACCGTGGTCTGCCACTCGCTGCTTTGATCTGACCAAGTTCACAGTGTGAGCCTAATGAGTCGAGATACTGGAATAGCACTCCACGACGAATGTCGACGCATGTCAGTGGGGGTGGCACCCGCATCTGAGGCAGCTCTGCGGTGTCAGATGCGCTCGGCGCGAGCTCTGGCGGCCCTATGTATTGCGTTGAGGAATGGTGCATCTTCTTCTTGCACCGACGGCGCGAGCTGGTCGTAGGGGCGGATCGACTCGTGTTCCGGTTCGCTGCGGGACATCCATGCCGACCAGGCGTCGTGCACGTCGGCGGCCTGCGTGCCCTCGCCCTTGGCGCGCATGAGGACGGCGTAGAGGATGAACAGGTCGTCAGAGTCCTCGGGTGTGCCGATTCCCGCGGGTAGGCAGCTCCGGATCAGCTGAGCGTCGGCATCGAGGTAACTCATGTCACCAGTCTGCCGATCAAGAGCGCGATGTACAGCAAACCGAAGACGACCGGCACAATGCGTTCGACACCGCCCAGTTCGTGCAAGGCTGTGCCAAGTCGTGCGCGCCGGCTCGTGGCCACGTCGTCCGGCCTCAGTTCCTTCCACTCGTCGATGTATGGCTTGACGGGAAGATGCTCGTCTTCAATCTTGTTGATCACCGCGAACTTGGCGTAGTTGAGCCTTCGGTAGGCGCGGAGAAGGAGCCACCAGCACGCGGACACGGCAACTCCGGCCACGCACACCGCGATGAACCGCAGGGTGGAATCCGGCTGCGTGCTAGACAACCCGACCACCGCAACCAGGGTGGTGTTGACGGTGAGAAAGAAGGCATTGGCCAATGCCCGCCGGGCCGAGACGCGGTCCGCCATCTCAACGGCCAGCTTGTAAATGTCCAGTACCCGGGGGTCCGGTTGAGCATTGCTTGGCTCGCTCATCGCGCGCCGTTCACCAGTTTCTTGAGGATGTCCCAGGTCCAGTCGTACATCTTGTCGGTCGACTTCGCCGTTGTCGGACGGGTGTTGCTGCCCTCGTTGTATCCGGCAAGAAGGAAGTAGTCCACTCCCTCCTCCTGAGCGATGCCGAGCTCGACACCAACACCGGTCGCAAGATGGGTGTACTTGCCGCACAGCACGATCACCAATCCACTCGCACGGATGCGGCGCCGGGCCTCATCACGCCATGTCGGAGAGGCCCTCTTGATCGACCAATCGTGCACCTCGAACGGCGAGTCGGGATTCTTCGACTGGCCGATCAGCAGGTCCTTCAACCGCGCGTCATTGTCGTAGTCGAAGCTGATGAAAGCTCGTTGCACCACGCTGTGCTCCCTTTTGCTGATGCTCATCCCGGCAGCGCGGCCGGCTTGCGCAAGACACTGCCAGAGGCCCCCGACAAGTTGCCGTGGCTTTTTCGTGGCCTCCGTCCCGGCGGATCATGGGGTGCGCAGTTCGACACGTATTTCTGCTCACTCGGCGTCTTCCGGCTGCTGCGGTTCGTCTGTGCGCTGCAGTGCACCAGCTGCACTCCCGAAGCGCTCACCCAACCGCCGGCGGGCGGCGCGTCGGCGTCGGCGGTTGCATATGGTCTCCGCCGGCGATATGCGGTCAGCTGCTGCGATTACCAGCGCCAAGACGCTTTGGTTGTACTGATTGGCGAGCACCCTGATGTTCTCCACGTATTGGTCTATCTCCTCAGGGCTTCGCATTTCGGGCGCGCCAACTCTCGCAGCCATCGCGCGGCGCAGGCTGTTGAGCGCGACGTAGGCAGCTCCCATCGCTTCCCAACACGGTGCGTCGACAATGGTCAGTCGTCCAATCTGGAGCGCCCGTTCGGCGTCGAGAGTCGCTCGACCCAGCGCTGCGGCGGCGGCCCAAAGCTGCCCTACGAGCTGGCCGCTAGGAAGCACGTCCTGGCGGATGTGCTGGATCATCTCGGTCTGTGTCGTCCGCGATTCGAGCTCGTGCAGCATGAGCGCGTGCGTCGCAGCGACGATATCGCCCATAGCTTGCCGCTGCGGAGCGCGGTAAGCGTCGAGGGTGCGTCGTCGTTCACGAACCCAGGTGAGCCCGTACGTCACCGCAGCACCAAAAACGCCCCCGCCGGCGTACGGCAGAGCAGCTGAGAGCCACGTCATCAGCTGCGAGCCTACCGATTCGTGCGATGGTTGACGCTCGGCCTCCGGCAGACGGCCGCAGCTCCCGCTGTTGGATCAACGAGGCATCCCTGTTCCGTTGGATCGCGCCCACAGTGTGCAGGTCACTATGAGGCGCTCGGGCTTGGATTCAAGTCCTTGGAACGGCGGGACGGGATCGGGCACGGTTTGCTGACGTTGCGCGAGCGCCTCACCGATGGGCGCCAGGTAGGTCTCCCACAGGTTGTCCTGAAGC
The DNA here is from genome assembly GCA_965279745.1 of Mycobacterium sp. Lineage (GTDB taxonomy): Bacteria > Actinomycetota > Actinomycetes > Mycobacteriales > Mycobacteriaceae > Mycobacterium. Next base: position 1,546,438 of record OZ257262.1, on the reverse strand, counting down.
GCCTTGACGTGCTCCCTGAACATGCGCGCTTCGACAGAGTCGTCGGCGGGTCCGATCCATGTGGAGACGCCGACGGCCACGGACTCCAGCCGATGCTGCTCGGTGTCGGCGTAACCGGCGACGACTGCCGTGGCCTCGAAGTCTTTGCTGAGTCGATGGGCGATGTGATCGTGGCGCCAGCGCGTGAGCTGGTCGTGGAATGCGACCGCTTTCTCGCCTCCGGAAGCTCTCAGCAGCTCGTCATGGGCCAGCTTGCGTTTCTTGTCGCTGAACGCCATGCGCCCGTAGGTGATGACCGCAGACTCCCATAGAGCGCGCCGGGTGAAGGCGTTGGTGGCGGTGTCAGGCAAGTTGTGACGTTCATGCAGAAACGCGTTGGCGTGGAGCAGGTCCAGCCAGAGAGATCCCCACTTTCGGAGTCGATTCGCTTCGCTGGTGGTCAGCTCCACCTGAACGTCCGTCATGCCACGATCACACCATCATCTGGGTCATTGATGTGTCCGCTGGGAAGTGTTTCAGTCGCTCTCGTTGGGAACTCGGATGGTGATGATCATGATGAGGCCAATCGAGTCGTGGTGGCTCGAAACCTCGCCCCTGGGAACTTACCCGCGGACAAACTTGTTGTACTCGCCGCGACGGATGGCTACGGCCGGTTCCTAATGATTTGTTCGACGGTGCTTGTCGCGTCGATGTGCAGGGCGAGCTCCGGCGATACGTATCTGGCGTGCCCGCGGATTCGGCGGTTTATCTCTCGGCCAGAACGCACGGTCGCCGGCTCATGATGCGCAACCCGATTGCGAGCCTTCAACAGGTCACTCAAATCGCTGTGCAACTGTACGCGGCGGGTTCCGCTGGGGTAAGCGTGTGCCAGGTGCGGCAGCCAGACGAGAGGTTCGTGCCGACGTGACGTCAGGAAGACCCAAAACCCGAATGTGAGCTCAGCAATCACCTTGCCCGCTGGCGCCCCGTTCCCGCCAGCATTGGCACGCGCAGTGGTGATGTCGCGATGCGTTCGCGCGTTCCCGGCCACATTTCTCGGGAACAGCTGATCGGCCGAAATGGTGTCGAGCCAGTGATTGTCGCCAACCACGACCGCCGCCGTCAGCGCGGTGTCGTACATGTTTCGCAGTCCGACCTCAAGATGGGCGAAGTCATGCAGCAGGGCAGCGTTCAGGCTGGTGCTCCATTCGTACAGTGACAAGGCGCGCGACCTGTCGTAGCCAGCCATTCTCAAGTAGGTTGCGAACCGATCGGAACTCAACCAGCTCTCGACCCAAGGTCCGTACGGCACCGCCATGCAGGCAGTCATATCACGGCGTTGCTGGTCGACAGGGCGGCCGTGTAGACTGAGCTACGCAAAGGCCAGAGTCGCATCCCAAAGGATGTTCTGGTTGAGATTTCAGAAGAGCCCGGTATTCGGCCCTAGCGGTCGACCCGGGTTCTTTGCTTTTTGATCGCGCAGCCGAGCAGGGAGGGTGGCTACGCGGCCGGCGTGAACCGCAGCGTCATAACTTCTTCGTTCGACACGAGCACCCATCCTCCCTGAACCGGGTCGCCGTGATCCCTCATCACCTTTGCTGCATCGAGCAGCGCGGAATCGAGGTTGCCGGTCAGCACTTCCGTGCGACCTTCGTCGTCGTAGAGCACCCACCCTTCGGCGGTCTCGCTCAGCATGTAGGTCACCATGGTCAGAATCTACGGAGATCAACTGACACATCGGATCAGCGAATCGAGTTGAGCGCCTATCTGATTGCGCGGGCGAGCTGAGCGGCGAAGCCCGGTCCATTGTTGACGAGTGCATATCCGCCGGCCAAGCCGCCTTGGTTGCAAAGAGTTTGTCGTCGCCGTACACGCCGATGAGTCACGACGCCGGTGTCGATGTCTACGCGGGCGACCATGCGATAAGCAGTGCGTGGCACCACGGCAGTGGGGAAGCGGTCAGCCGAATTGCCATAGACAACTTGACTACGTGACCAGCGCCGCACGATCCGGCGAGCGGCCAGGTATGCGTCCTGGGCGACCTCGACGACGGCAACGGCTTTCTTTAGTCCGTACACACCCCAGAACCGGCCGGGGCCGTGTCCGGGCCGCGCCCACAGGTCAGGAACAATGTGCTGGTATTCCTTGCCGCCGTGCAGATTTGGTGATGAGTGCTTGGTGAAGTAGATGGCCAGCCGTTTGGGATCGCAGGCTTTCAGTCCGCTGCGGACATCGATGGCGGTACCGGCGAGCCGGTGCCGGGCCTTCTGTTCCGCATCGGGATGGTCGACGATCTGAGCCCACATCTCGGATAGCCATTGGGCGAAGCTGCGGCCGGAACGGCCGGGCGAGATAGGCGGTGCCATCCAGAGGTGAACGTGTGGTGCGCCGCGCCGCTGAAATTCGAGTTTCCAGATGTAGCGAACTGGCTCGCCATACTCGCGTTGAAATCGTTTACGCCACAACACCATATGCCGCTTTACGCTGGCTCCGTCCGGGGCAACGACCTCCCAGTCTCCGGGGTAGGTGAGCGTGATCATGGCCGGGACACGGCCGGACTCGACGAGTGGGCTGTAGTCGAGTTCGGCGAAGGTGCGGCACATTGCCGACCGTGATTTGCGGGACCACTCGGTGATGACAGCGCCAGCACCGCGGTGGTCGGCCGCCGAATTGCTCCGTCGTGTCGAAGACACGACGGCCTGATCACCGTCCCCATCTGCGAGGGCGAGGTCCTCTCTGACGTGAAATTGCGCATCGTCAACGTCACGTTGATGATGACCGACGGCCCGTTCTGCTGTTTTCTCAGCCCGGACGGGATTGGTCCACCCGAGTCTTACGACACCGGGGCCGACCGTGATACGAAAGCGTCCGGATTCGGGTTCGATACCTCGACGCCCAGGACCACAGGCCCACGGTGCTGCCGGCTCGAACAGTGCCGCAGCTGCGGTGACCATCTCGGGGCTTGGGAACCGCAGCCCCAACGCGTCGATCGCTCGCAGTTCCCCGGTCGCGGTCCCGTCGAACAGCGAGTCGCGGACATTTTCGGCACATATAACAAGCCCGTCGCCCGGGGGCGGGTTGAGGCCGGTGCCCCGGTTAGCGTCCGGCCGACCACTGTCGCTCTCGCGCCCTGCGGCCGGGGCGGCCTCGGGCGCTCGCGACCTACCGCCAACCGGGACACCGTCAGCACCGTGCTGGACGGCCGGTTGTTGTGATGCCGATGTCGAGTCGTCTGGCGAGGGTGTCGGCCCGGTGACTGATGATGCGATGCTGGGCATCGGGATGCCTGCTCCCCGGAGCCCACGACGTTGCACGCAAAGCACGCGGCAGCACGGGAGCTCCTGGTCGGGAGCGCAAGCACCGTGTCCGGTTTATGTCCGTTCGCCGGACAGGCTGAGTACGTCAGCCCTGCTCAATGCGGCGCATACGCCGCACAGACGCAGATAAACCGCAGGTCAGTGGCTATTTCATCCGCTTCACACGCGGAAGGTCGCTGGTTCGATCCCAGCCGGGACCACCAAGTTTTCACGGGCCCATCCCTGGCCTTGAACTGTCAGAATGAGTTGATGGTTTCCACTCCCCGCCAGCGCGTAGTCAACTTTGTCCAGCGGCGGTTCGCCAATCTGCTGATGCGATCGGTGCCCACCCAAACCTTGTTGGAGACTGCGGGGCGAAAGTCGGGTCAGCGGCGTAGTACACCGATCGGCGGACGGTTGGACGGCGATCGGTTCTGGCTCGTTTCGGAGTTCGGCGAGCGGTCGCAGTATGTCCGAAACATTAAGGCCAATCCGCTGGTTCGGGTGCGCGTCCGGGGCCGCTGTTATCGCGGCACCGCTCACCTGATGCCAGATGACGACGCGAAAGCCAGGCTTGAGATGTTGCCCCGGATAAACAGTGCGGCAGTACGCGCAATGGGCGAAACCTGCTGACCATCCGCATTGATCTCGAGGAATAAGCCGGTTGATTGTGTTGGGGCGATCTCCCGGTGGGCGTCGTCCCGCCTAGGGGTTAGCCCCAAAGTCCATGTGTGTAGATCGCCCCACGCCCCAAGGAGTTGCCCAATGACTGTGCCCGCCAGCAGCAACCCAACAACGGTCGAGGTGCCAGCTCGGAGTGGGGCGGTCGTACATCTTGACGCGGGTCACCGGCTACGACTCATCGACGTCGAGGGTGCCCAGGTGGCAGACCTGTTCGCGGTTATGGCTGCCAACGCTGACGACTGGCTCAGCGTCGCTGTTACCCGGGCGGTCAACTGGCGGTTGTTCCCACAAGTCGGTGAGTCCTTCTTGAGCACGTCATATCAGCCGATGCTCACCTTCGAGCGGGATGACTCTCCCGGTGTCCACGACATGCTTGCCGCGCCCTGCAGCGCCGAGATGTATTCGGCATTAGGCCATCAGGGCTATCACCCCAGCTGCAGTGAGAATTTCCGTGGCGTTGCAAATTTGGTGGACTGGCGACCGCTGCACGTGCCGGACCCGGTGAACTTCTTTCAGCGCACTCCGGTCGATACCAAAGGGGCCTTCACGGCACTGCCCGCCCTGAGCGACCCCGGAGACTCGGTCACGTTGCGCGCCGAGGCGCCGATCTTCATTATCGTGACGGCTTGCTCGATGGACATCGAACCCATCAACGGCCCGCGTTGTACACCACTGCGACTCGAAATTGGCCCATAGCAGGGTGATCGGCCGCTTCTGCGGCAGAAGATCAGTGAGTTGGTTGGCTTCGCTTCGAAGGCAGGTGGGTCACGTTCCTTTCGGCACTTCCCGGTGTACTCCGGGCTGTCGGCGCGCCGTCCCTCGATGGCTTTGGGGCACCGGCCGTCGACCGGGAGGGCACCTCCGCCGACGCCGAACGTGGGGAGGGCTTCGCATTGACCTGCGCGGATAGAGTTGTTGGAGAGGTCTTTTCGATCCGCGTAGCCGCGATCCTGGCTGACTGCTGGCTAGCGGCGGCCTGAATATCGCTCATGCCGGTGGCAATCGCCTGTGAGACCACAGCGACCGCCGCGTTCGTAGAGGCGGCCGCACTGGCCAACCCTGCAGCCACGGCCTTGGTCGGATCGCCGGTTGCTGCGAGTTCTTGCGCTGCGGCATTGGGCGCCGAAAATGCAGCGCTCAAGATGTCATTGAAAGCCGGGAAAATCACTGCCGCAACCACATTGATTCCGGCGATCACTGCCACCTGGAAGACTCCGTGCGGCATGACGGTTGGTGCCGGGTTGGGAACTATCGGGAGGTTCAGCGCGGCGAACGTGTCTTCGCGCGCTCTCTTGATCGCGTCGATGATTCCAGGCAGCCCGCTCGCGGCAGCCGGCAAGATGTTGAGCAGGCCAACCATCCCAACTTCGAACGCGTTTAGCGCCCTAGGTGCCACTTCCGTACCGTCGGCAAGGATGGCGGCCGCTGCTGCGGCGTTGGTGGGTCCGGTGACCGATGCTGCCGCGACGCCGAGCGCCTTCAGAATGTCTCCGGACTGCAGTGCAGTAACGAAGACGCCCGGCGCCCCCGTAGCCGTGGTTAGAGCCGTCACGCCTGTTTGCGCGATCTGCGGACAGATGATTGAGCAATAGGTCGCCTGATTGCCTAGAAAGCTGGCGATTAGCCCACCGAGTGGAACCTCGCTGGCGGTCAATCTGCTCTCGTATGACGCGGCCGCGGGCAGGAAGGGCTGATTTGGCGCGGTTAGCGGTGCCGCTCCAATGGTAGTGATGCCGACGGCTGCGATCGATGCAATTGCGACGCTGGCGCGCAAGCGGATTGGTACGTCCATATTGACCACACGATTCGACAAGCGCGACGGTTCACGATGCGACCGACATAGGACATGTGAATTCCCCTCATGTGTGAATTCCCTTCATGATCGAACGCTCGATTCCGGCCGTTCGTTGCCCTAGTAGGGCCGATGAGTCAGGCGGGGAGATGACTAGACAATTCCATGTTGCCGACCACATAGTTCGTCAGCTCGCGAGCGCGGGCGTCGAGTACATGTTTGGCGTCGATGGCGCGAACATCGAGGACCTCTACGATGCTGCACACTTCTGTGCAGACATCACTGCGGTCCTGGCGAAGCATGAGTTCTCCGCTGCGACAATGGCAGATGGCTACAGTCGCGCCGGATGCGGGTTGGGCGTCGTCGTGGCCACTTCCGGCGGGGGATCGCTAAATCTATTGCCGGGGTTGGGCGAATCCCTCGCCAGCCGAGTGCCAGTGCTGGCACTCGTAGGTCAGCCGCCCACCACTATGGACGGGTTGGGGAGCTTTCAGGACACCAGCGGATGCAATGGAGCCTTGAACGCTGAAACCTTGTTCTCCGCCGTATCGCTGTATTGCCGCCGCATCACTGAGCCGACTGAAATCGTCGCAGCGTTATCTGAGGCGATCGCGGCTGCGCGCCGTGGTGGTCCCGCAGTTCTGCTATTGCCAAAGGATATTCAGCAAAGTGAGCTGTCGCCAACCTCCAGCAGACTCCGGCCCGCCGCCGTAATGCCGACATCGGCGCCGGACGGCGATATCTGGCCGATCGTCCAAACGCTGCGACGTGTTGGCGGCCCGGTAACCATCATCGCCGGTGAGCAGGTCGCGCGGGACGACGCCAGAACACAACTCGAACTGGTGCGGTCACTGCTCAACGCCTCGGTTGCCACGGTGCCTGACGCAAAGGACGTCAGCAGTGCAGGCGATGGTTCTTTGGGGGTAACCGGGGTAATGGGACATCCCGGTGTGGTCGATGCTGTGACGAACAGTGCAGTGTGCCTTGTTGTCGGAACCAGGCTCAGCGTGACGTCACGCGCTGGCTTGGACGAAGCGCTCGCCCGCGTCCCGGTCTTCTCAATTGGTTCAGCTGCCCCTTATCCGTCGTTCCAGCACATCCACAGCAACGATCTACGAATATCGTTGGAAAAAATAGCAATTGAGCTGTCGGCCATCGACGAGATGGATGTCTTACCGCCGCACGCTTCGGCGCCGCGCACAGAACTCACGCCGCCCCGCCACGATGGCTCAGGGATTCGCTACCGGGACGCGATCGCTGCGCTCGACGCGGTATTGCCCGACTGCGCCGACATCGTCGTCGACGCGGGAAACTCTGGTGCAGCTGCCATCCACAATCTGCCGGTGCGCCGGTCGGGGCGCTTTGTCGTGGCACTCGGCATGGGCGGCATGGGCTACAGCTTCGGTGCTGGGATCGGAATGGCCTTTGGGCGAGCAAAATTCGGCTCGGCGCAACGGACCATAGTGGTGGCAGGGGATGGCTCGTTCTTCATGCACGGCATGGAGGTGCATACCGCCGTGCAGTACCGACTCCCCATCACGTTCGTTTTGTTCAACAACAACGCCCATGCCATGTGCGTCACACGCGAGCAGCTCTACTACCGGGATCTGTATAGCTACAACCGGTTTAGTCCCAGTCTGCTCGGTGCGGGGCTTGCGGCAATGTTCCCTGGTCTGCATGCTGTCGATGTCGCGGAACCGGGATTGCTGATGCATGCGCTCCGTGGCGCCATATCCGTTGACGGGCCATCAGTCGTCAGCATCGAGTGCTCGGCGGACGAGCTGCCGCCCTTCGCGCCTTTCCTCAATCAGAGTGGATTGCAGGGACATTCAGTAACCGCAACAAACACAAAGGAGGCTGGTGTCAATGTCTGCACCCGCACTTGATGATATTGCCACCCACAATGGATCCGCCGAACCTATCGATGGTGTGATCCGCATCGAAACCTCACCACGACAGCAAGCCACCCCGATCATCATGGAGATGATGCGGTCGGTTTACCCGCACGATCAGGTATTCGGTGAGTACTGCACGGTGAACGATTACGTCGATTGCCCACCCGACGAACTCTTCGAGTATCTGTCCGATACTCGCTCTCTGGCGGAGTGGACGTACAGCTTGCGCGACTTCGAGGAGACCGACGAGCCGGGATTGTGGGCTGCGTACGACCGATTAGGTTCGGAAACAAAGATATTCACCCGCACAACCGCGAATGCCGAAGCCCGAACTGTGGACTACCACTGCGCATGGGACCAGGGCAAGCACCTGTGGATGGTCTATCTCATGCGGGTCGTCGACGCCCAGGTGGTATTCGATAAGCCTGGCTCGGTCGTGCTGTGGACGAATTGTCACCACCCGTTCTACGACGAGAACCCGTATCCGGAGAGCGCTCCGACTGAACGCCCGGTCTGGGTTGGCGACTTCTGGGACATGTTCGGTGCAGGGCACCTTCTGGAGTTGAAGAACCTCAAGGCGATCGCCGAATACCGGCACCGCAACGGACTGCCGGTGACTCCGGCCTGGATGGAATGAGTCGGTGATGAATCAACGCACAGTGAGCCTGGTCGACGTGTCCACTTACTTGCCCGGGGAGCCGATCGGCGCGGAATACTATGCCCAATTTGCCGAGTCCGATGACCTCCGCGACAACCTGATGTTCCGGTCGCCCAGCTTCCGTCATCACGTAGGGGCAGATGAGAGCGCGGCCGACATGATGGTGCGAGCGACGGACAGCCTCCTCGAGCGTCACGGCGAGGATGTCATTGCCGGGGTCGATCTGCTGATTACCCATTCTCAAATGCCGGATATGCCGTTCTACGGTTGTGGCGGCGAGGTTGCGCATCGGTTGGGTATGCGTCCGGGCCTGGTGCTCGACCTGCATAACGGTGGATGCGCGGCATTCGTCCTCGGCATGCAGGTGGCTCAAAAGCTGCTTGCCTCAGGCGCGGGGGAGACCGCACTTGTGGCGATCGCGCAGAACGCTGCGGGCCAGGTCTTCGACCAGCCCGGTGTGCGCAGCAAGGCACAGGCATCCGTACCGGGTGACGGTGCCGCGGTGGGCCTGTTGTCGGTCTCGGGCGAATCGCCGATCTTGGGTATCGAGACCCGCAACTACGGGGAATACGCGGGCGACATGACAATCGTGACGGACCCGCCGCGAAAGTGGTGGCAGCCCGGCTCTGGTGAGGGATACATCGGCTTCACCGAAACGAAGATCACCAAGGTCTTAGCGCGCGGGAATCGTCAGGTCCCAGAGGTTGCGCTCGCTGTGTGTGACAAGGCGGGCATAGCGTCGAAGGACGTCGACCTCCTGGTCACCAACCAACCCAATCGCGTCTTTCTTCGCAATTGGCGTGAAGCACTGGAACTTCCACAGCAACGCCACGTCGACACCTTCGATGACTGTGGGAATCTGTTCGGGGCCGGCATCCCGATCAACCTAGATCGGGCTATCACTGATGGCCGGCTTGAACCCGGCGGCGTGGTGTTGATGGCGGCATTCGCTCATGCCGGTGATTTCGCGGGCGCGGCCGCTGTCCGTTGGGGTGGGCGGGCAGCGTGATGGCCAGCCCCAAACGTGCGTACGACGACGCTATCGCAGCCCTGCCCGCCGCTGTTGATCCATTGGCGCTGTCGCTCAACGAGAATCCCTTCTCTCCATTGCCTGCAGTTCGCTCGGCGCTGGTCGCATCGCTTGAGTCGGCCAACCGGTATCCGGAGTTTTTGCCGGAGCGATTGCGCGGTCTGATCGCCGATCACATCGGTTTGGGTGAGGAACAGGTTGTGCTCGGCTCAGGCGCCACCGGGGTGGTGATGCAGGTGCTGCACGCGACCACCTATCCGGGCGAGCGCATGGTGATGAGTGCGCCGACGTTCGACGGCTACCCGATATTTGCGCACATGGCACGACTGGAGTCCGTGTCTGTGCCGCTCGATCGCCATGGCCGTCACAACCTTGACGCAATGTCCGATGCGGCTGCCAACGCTCGGGTCGTGGTGTTATGCCGGCCGCACAATCCGACCGGCACGATCGAGACAGTTGCGGACGTGGAGCAATTCCTTGGTCGAGTTCCTTCCGACGTCATCGTTCTGCTGGATGAGGCGTACGTCGAATTCGTCGATCCCGACTATCGGATCGACGGGCGATCGCTGGTTCAGCGGTTTCCCAATGTGGTTGTGGTGCGGACATTTTCGAAGGCGTATGGTCTGGCAGGATTGCGAATCGGCTACGGGTTCGGAGCGCCGGATCTGACCCGCAAGCTGTGGAGCATGCAACTGCCATTCGGTGTTGGACTCACCAGTCTGGTCGGTGTTGCGGCATCCTATTGCGCGGAAGACCAACTGCAGCAACGAATAAAGGTGATTACCGCAGAACGTCAGTATTTGCGCGCCCGGTTGCGTTCGATGGGGGTGTACAGCACCGACTCGCACGCCAACTTCGTATTTCTGCCAGCCAACGGGAAGCCCTGGCGGGAAGTATTCGACGGCACTGAGTTGAAGGTCCGCCACTATGGCGACGGATCAGTGCGGATCACGATCGGCAGCCGCCTTTCGTCGCGCGCTGTGCTCGCCCGCATCGCGGCCCTCAGATAGTTAGACATAGATTCCAGTAGTGACGGGTCAGTCAATATTTGGCATCATTGCCTGCGTGACCGGCCTGAGGGAGTGCTGATGCAAAACGAGAACGCCGCCAATTTCTACAGGCGGCCGGTGGCGGTCGCGGCAGCAGTGGCGGTATCTCTCTCGGCGTTATTTGTCGGAACCCCGGTGGGCATCGCTGAGCCGTACGGCGACGACGATGACGGCGGCAGCAGCTACTCCAGCGGTGACGACGGTGGTGGCATGGAAGAGCCGTCGGGTGGTGGCATGGAAGAGCCGTCCGGTGGTGGCATGGAGGAGCCCTCGGGTGGCGGGATGGAAGATCCCTCCGACGACGGTCTAGGCGGGGACGAGCCGTCCGGTGGCGGTATGCAGGAGCCTGGCGGCGGTGGGATGGAAGAGCCGTCGGGTGGCGGTATGCATGACCCCGGCGGCGACGAGCCGGCCGGCGGCGGTATGCAGGAGCCTGGCGGCGGTGGGATGGAAGAGCCGTCGGGTGGCGGTATGCATGACCCCAGCGGTGACGAGCCGTCCGGCGGCGGCATGCATGACCCGTCGGGCGGCGGCGGGATGATGAAGCCTGCCGAATCGGAAGCCCCGGCCAAAGACGTCGCAACTGCGAAAGGCGCAGAAGTCGTCTCGACCAGTTCGACGGAGGCGTCCTCGGAGGAGATCAGCAGCTACCGTGAGTCGATTGAATCGACATTCAGCAGCTCCACACTGAGCACCACCTCTGTACTGAGCAGCCCAGTAAGGCAGTGGAATTCCCGCTGGACGACCTATGACCCCTTTTACCGTCCGGTATTCACCAACCCATACCAACTCCCGCTGCAGGTGATGTACGACTATGGGGGCAAGCCCCAAACCTTCACCGTGCCGCCGCTACAGCGGGCGGCGATCGACGTGCCCAACGCGGGCGTCTACAACTTCACCAGCATGACGCGTTCGCCCAATGGCAAGCCGACCAACGTTTCGGTCGGCAGCTTCTCCGGCGGCGGCTTCAAACCGGCCCCAGGTCAGGCACCTCCGCAAAAGCCGCCGGCGCTCAAGACCATCAAGAACGCTCTGGTTCAGGTCAAGTTCACTGCTGGAAGTTCTGATCCGTTCCGGGTCAGTTCCCTCAATGACCTGGGCAAAGATGCCGCGGTTAGCGGGGCCACCAAGGTTCTGCTGGACGGGGAAGTGCCGGCTTGGGGGCAGTGGGCCAAGAGTGCCAAGGGTGAGGATCTATTCCAGATCACTGAGACCCAGCTGCTGCCCGGTGTGAAGCCACCGGCCCAAGAGCCATTGCCGGGCTACAAGGTCAAGCTGGTTGCGTCGGAACACTCGACCAAGTCTTGGTTCGAAGAGAACAAGACGATGTTGATCGGGGTTGCGGCCGGTGCGGGCCTTCTGGCGCTGGCAGCGGTGGGCTTCCTAGTGGCGAGGCGCCGCCGCACTGTTGAGTAGGCGGCCACAACCCGGGCTCTGAACGCCCACCTGCTATGATGGTGCCAACGTTGGCTTCGCGACTGTCGCCAATGCGTCGTGGAACGCTTTCACTTCACCGGCACCGGGCCGCAATTGCAGCCCAAAGCCGAGTTCACTGATGCAGTGCTATCCAGCACTCCCGTCTCGCGGCGATCGATTTTGCCAGCCGGCAATCTCGCCAACACTGTGCTGTCTTACGTCTGACGACTCCGTCGCGTGGATCCGGCACATCACGATGCCCGGAAAGGCACCGATTCATGATTTCCAATTCAACTTTCGCTTCCGATACACCGACTTCCGAAGCACCGACTTCGGACAAGACCTTCGCCGATCTGGGCGTGCCTGCATCTCTGGTGCGGGTGCTCACGGCAAGCGGACTCAACCATCCATTCCCGATTCAAGTCGAGACTCTGCCTGACACGTTGGCCGGCCGCGACGTCCTCGGCCGTGGCAAGACAGGCAGTGGTAAGACGCTGGCTTTCGCACTTCCGCTGGTCAGCAGGCTCGCCGATAGCAAGCGGCGCCCGTCGCGACCCTCGGGTCTGGTTCTGGCGCCCACCCGTGAACTGGCTACCCAGATCACGGCGACACTTGAGCCGCTGGCAACCGCTTGCGGCTTGCGGGTAACCACGATCTTCGGTGGGGTGCCGCAGGGTCGACAGGTGCAGGCACTGCGTGCCGGTGCTGACATCGTGGTGGCCTGTCCCGGCCGCCTCGAGGATCTGATGCGGCAGCGTCTCATCACCCTCGACGCCGTGGAGATCACTGTGATCGACGAAGCCGATCACATGGCCGACCTCGGGTTTCTTCCCGGCGTCACCCGCATCCTCACCGCCACCCCGGGCGGCGGTCAGCGAATGCTGTTCTCAGCCACGCTGGACAATGGCGTCGACAAGCTCGTCAATCGCTTCCTGCGCAACGAGGTGTCACACGCCGTCGACAGCGACAGCTCGCCAGTGGCGGCAATGACCCACCACGTTTTCCATGTGCACGGTGTGGAAGCCAAGAAGGAGCTGGTTCACCGACTGGCGTCCGGCAAGGGTCGCCGAATTCTGTTCTTGCGCACCAAACACCACGCGCGCAAGCTGGCTAAGCAGCTGACTGACGCCGGAATTCCGGCGGTTGATCTGCACGGCAACCTTTCTCAGCCCGCTCGTGACCGCAACCTGGCGGCATTCACCGCTGGAACCGCACGGGTACTGGTTGCTACTGACATCGCGGCGCGCGGAGTGCACGTCGATGATGTCGAGCTGGTGGTCCATATCGATCCGCCCGCTGAGCACAAGGCGTACCTGCACCGTTCGGGACGTACCGCCAGGGCCGGGCGTGCTGGTGACGTCGTCACGGTGGTACTGCCCGAGCAGCGCAAGGACACTCAGGTGCTGCTTCGCAAAGCTGGAATCTCGGCAACGCCAACACAGGTGTCCGCTGACTCGGATTCCGTGACTGCGTTGGTGGGTGAAGTGGCGCCGTATCAGAAGCCGGCTCCAGCTCCGGCCGCGCAGCAGGCACGCCGGCCAGGTTCCGGTGCGCAGCGTCGCCGAAGTGGTGGCCGGCCCGCCGGTCAACGTCGTTCCAACCGCGTTTCGTCGTAACGGCAGAGCGCAGATAAACACAGAGCGCTGATAAACCCGGAGCGTCCTTTGCGAGCAGTACTGCAAAGTACGCTCCGGGTTTATGTCTGCTGTCTCCGATCCGCCGCGTCGGGCCGGTGACAGACCTGATCTCTTGCAGCGCAACGAGTTTGTAGCATCGCCTGGCGAGAAGGTCGTGCGCCCGTGGATCACGAGTTCGCTCTTTCCTGATCTGCCGAAGCGGCCTCAGGCGCCGTTCCAGGTTGGGTTGATACTCACGCTGATCGGATTAGTCGGATTCGCACTACTGAAGCTTCCCGCCCGATGATCGCGGTGGCCGCGCTCGGTCTGCCGCTGCTATTTGTGCTGTATATCTCTGAGTCCGGTCGCTACCGCGACTTGTCCGTGTGGCGACTGGTCATGGCCGGGGTTCTGAGCGGCGTGTTCGCGGTGTCCTGGATATTGCTGACCGGCGAGTTGGTTGCCCGCTCCTACGGTGTTCCGATGGCCACCGGCCTCGCAATTCATCACCTGTTGCGCGAAGGGCTCGCCATGCCGGCGGGGGCGATGATCGTGATGTTCGTACCGGTCGCTGTCGTGCGACTCACACGGCCGAAGTCCCAGGAGGCGTTGGACGGCTACATCGTTGGTGCACTGTCGGCCTTGACCTTCGCCGCGATCGCAACGCTGACCCGCTTGGCGCCGCAGTTTGCCGCAGGTTTGATCGACCACCACCGGCCAGTGCGTGTACTGGTTCTGGAGGCTGTGACCTGCGGAGTGACGATCCCGCTGACCGCTGCGGCAGCTGTTCTCTCAGCCTGCCAACGGCCGCTCGGCGCGGGACGTCGCCAAGGCGCTGATCAAGCGTAGGTTTCCCGACGCTAAGACCGCCTACGAAATCCCGGAACGCGACGATCGGCTACCAGGCCGGCTGTGGCGAGGTGGCCGACGTGTGGCCACAGGGCAGCGGCAACAAGTACATCCGCATCCGCACTCTGCTGCTCGTGGCGGTGAAGAACGACCTGGCATTGGTCGCGGGCGCTGTCGGGCCGTATCACGCGTTCGGACCGGATTTCGGGCACGGGCTGCTGTCTGGGGCGAACTTGGAGATCGCTGAGGACATGGGGAAGTACGTCAACAGCCTCGCCTGGGCAGGTGACCCGCCGCGGTGAAAGCGCGAAGCCTGCCAGCGCGCCGTCATGGCTCTGTCGGGGACCGGTAATGTCGGCCCATGTGAGAACCGGGAAGTTGCGAGGTGGACGGTGTCGTTAGAGGCCGGCGCAACCTTTGCTGGATTCCGGATCGTGAAGAAGCTGGGCAACGGGGGGATGGGGGAGGTCTACCTCGTTGAGCATCCTCGGCTGCCTCGCGAGGAAGCTTTGAAGGTTCTCTCGGAGGGATTCACCACCGACGAGGAATACCGCCAGCGCTTTCAGCGGGAGGCCGAGCTGGCGTCCACCTTATGGCACCCGCATCTGATCAGTCTGCATGATCGCGGCGAAGCAGAAGGCCGCCTGTGGATCTCGATGGACTACATCAACGGATCGGATGTCGGCGAGCTGATGCGCACCGGGTATCCGGGCGGTATGCCGCTTGCTGAAGTCGTCGATATCGCCACTGCGATCGGCTCGGCGCTGGATTACGCCCATGAGCAAGGGATGCTCCATCGAGATGTGAAGCCTGCCAACATCCTGCGCACCGGCCCAGAAGCCGGTAAGCAGCGCATCGCCCTGGCTGACTTCGGAATTGCCCGCAAGCTCGACGATATCGACGGGCTCACGGCGACCAATCTCACCGTGGGGACTGTCGCCTACGCTGCGCCGGAGCAGCTGATGGGATCGCAGATCGATGGGCGCGCCGATCAATATGCGTTGGCGGCGACGACATTTCATTTGCTGACCGGATATCCGCCGTTCCAGAGCACCAACCCGGTAGCCGTCATCAGCCAGCACCTCAGCCTGGCCCCACCCAAACCGAGCAGTTATCGTCCCGAATTCGCTGCCTTCGATGACATCTTCGCCAAAGCAATGGCGAAGGATCCCAAGGATCGATTCGATTCGTGCACCGAATTCGCATTGGCTTTCGCCAGCGCTGCCAGTGCGCATTTCGATACCGGGCCGTTCAGGCCGTCCGGCGCGAATATCGTCATGTCGGCGCCATCGGCACCGACTCTGCCCGCGGTGGCCATTTCCAAACCTCACTCGGCGAAGACAGCAGGGTCGTCGCGGCGATCGCGGAAGATATGGTGGATCGCTGCGAGCGTGGCTGTCGTCGTGGCGGTTGTCGGCGGCCTGGTCTGGGCGAAGCCCGGCTTGTTCACTGGCCGGCAGGCCGCGACCCCGAGTCAGTCTCAGGTTGCTCAGCCGATTCCAACGGCGCCGCTTCTCGATGGGACGTTTCGGCTCGACTTCGCTCCTGAGATGAGCGCAAACGATCTGAAGCTGCCCAATCCAACCCTGACTACCTGGTGGGCGTTTCGAACGGGTTGTCGGCCCGAGGGGTGCGTCGCTACGGTGGTGAAACTCGACGATGAGACTCACCAGAAAGCCGCTGTGGCCCAGAAAGGCTCAGTCGACTTGCTCTCCAAGGCATTGCAGTACGTCGACACGAAGTGGCGTGAGTTGCCGCCGGAGGTGGAGACGCGGTCGTGTACGACAAGCCCCGATATTTCAGCCCAGTATGCGACCCAGTGGACGCTGACCAAGCAGTCCGACGGAACTTTCAGCGGTGAGCAGCGCACAGTGATCACCAGCAATGAGTGTGGAACTCAGGGCCTCACCATGGTCTTGCCGATCGTCGCCACCCGCATGGGGGGTGTGCCGCAGGGAGTCAGCGTTCCCGACCCGGCAGCGGTTGGCAATGTTCCGTTCTCGGGACTGCTTGGACCGACCACCGGCCGGGAATGCAACGAGCCCGGCAAGCTCATTTACGATCCCACCACAAACTCCGAGATCGTCTGCAACAAGACGGTGTGGGCTGTCGCTCCTTCTGTTCTTGGCGTACGTCCGGCCGGCGCGCCGTGCACGCCTGATCTGGGACAGCCGCGGGCCCTCTCCACTGAGGGCTTTCTGCTTACCTGCGTCGATCGCCCGGGCAACAATCCCCCGGCGTGGGAGTTGGGGCATTACCCGTAGCTAGCGAATTCAACGCCAGCGGCTTCATCTTCGCGACGCGAATACGCGCCCCTCGGTGCGGCGTGAGGATCACGTGCTTGACCTTTTGACGTTCGCCACGCGCTGAGGTCGTGACCAGGTCAGTGAGGAGCAGTATTTCCCGCAGTACTACTCGCATCTCGGTCATGGCGAAGGTGGCCCCCAGGCACCGGCGAGCGCCCCCGCCGAAAGGCAGCCACGTGGTAGGGCTGAGGGCAGCGCCGACCATGCGGTCGGGATCGAATCGGTCCGGGTCGGGGTATAGCGCGGCGGTGGAGTGCACGAGTCCGACTCCCGGTGCCACCATCACACCGGCAGGCAGGTGATATCCGGCCAGGTCGACGGGCTTCGTCAGGATGCGTCCCACGTCGAATACCACCGGCCGGACTCGCAATATTTCCTTCGAGACGGCATCGAGGTATTCGTCGCCGTCCGGGTGGCCTGCCGCGCTGGCCTCGGCAGCCCGCACCGCCTTAGCCAGTATCGCCGGGTGTCTGGTCAAGCGCTCGATTGTCCAAGCCAGACCTGTGGCTGTGGTGTCGTGTCCGGCGACGAGCAGGGTCATCAACTGATCGCGCAGTTCGGCGTCAGTCATGCTGCGGCCATCTTGATCCGCGGCGCGCACCAGCATCGCCAATGCGTCGTGCCGGTCCTCGATTTGCGGGTCGGCGCGTCGCTCCGCGATCTCGGCGTAGAGCAAGCGATCGGCCTCGTCGATGTGGCGGCGGACTTCGCGCCATGGCAGCTTTCGCTGTAAGTCTGGGTTGGAGATAGCCAGTAGTCCGAAGGACGTCAAATTCAACAGTTGGGGCATGACCTGGCGTAGTGCTGCCATTCGCGCCGGGTCGCTGGCGCCGACGACTGTCCGCAGGATCACCTCCAGGGTGATCTCAGACATCCGGGGTGCGACGGGAAAAGTCCGGCCCACCGGCCAGGTCGCGATGTTCGCTGCCGCTATTTCCGCCATCACTGAGGCCTGCCGCGCGACGGCGTCACGGTGGAACGGCTCCAGCATCAACCGTCTCCGGTCCCGGTGAACATCGTCGTCGATCACCAGAACCGAGGTGGCGCCCAGCATGCCTTGCAGCATCGAATTCGCTTCGCCCGCATGGTATGTCGCCGGATCGCCGGCGAAGACCTTTTTGATCTCCGCGGGATCGTCGATGTAGACGATGGTGCCCATCGTTGCCACCCGGAGGGTGAAGGTACCTCCATAACGGCGGCGGCAAGCGGTGACGAAGCGCGGCCAGAACCTCCACATCAGCGCGGCCTGAAGCGCTGGCGGAAGTGGAGGCCCCGGCGGCAGCTTCGCCGGTGCAGCAACGGTCACAGCGCCAGCATACGAGCGGTGAGGTGCGGCTGGTGAAGGACTGTTCGCGCTGCTGAAGCCGGGCTAGCCGTGAACGAACCCCTGCCCCGATAGCATGGTCGCGATCGACTGCATCCCCTACTGCTGAAAGAGACCACTCATGAGCGCCCCTGCCAGTACCGCCCCCGCAGCCCCGATCCGGGTCGCCGCCGGGACCACGGCAGGCGCCGCAGTGCGGGACGCCGGCCTCCCTGCGCGCGGCCAGCCGGACGCAATCGTCGTGGTACGTGATGGCGAGGGCAAGCTGCGCGATCTGAGCTGGACTCCGGAGATCGACACCGATGTCACGCCGGTCCCTGCCAACAGCGACGACGGCCGAAGCGTCATCCGCCATTCGGCCGCCCATGTTCTCGCTCAGGCCGTTCAGCAACAGTTCCCGGCCGCCAAGCTCGGTATCGGTCCGCCGATAACCGATGGGTTCTACTACGACTTCGACGTTCCGGAAGCTTTCACCCCGGACGATCTGGAGGCGCTGGAGAAGCGGATGCGCCAGATCGTCAAAGACGGCCAGCTCTTCTCGCGCCGAGTTTACGAGTCCAAAGATGAGGCCCGCCAAGAGTTGTCTCATGAGCCCTACAAGCTTGAGCTCGTCGATGACAAGTCCGGCGATCCCGACGTCATGGAGGTGGGCGGCGACGAACTCACCGCCTACGACAATCTGAATCCTCGCACCCGGGAACGGGTCTGGGGTGACTTGTGCCGGGGTCCGCATATCCCGACGACAAAGTACATCCCGGCTTTCAAGCTCACCCGTAGCTCCGCCGCGTACTGGCGCGGCGACCAGAATAATGCCAGCCTGCAGCGCATCTACGGCACGGCGTGGGAGTCGCAGGAGGCCTTGGACCGCCACCTCGAGTTGATCGAGGAGGCCCTGCGACGAGATCACCGCAAGCTCGGCGTCGAACTCGACCTGTTCAGCTTTCCTGACGAAATCGGTTCCGGCCTACCGGTTTTCCACCCCAAGGGCGGAATCATCCGACGCGAGTTGGAGGAGTATTCGCGGCGGAAGCACATCGAGGCAGGCTACGAATTCGTCAACACACCACACATCACCAAGGAGCAGCTCTACATCACCTCGGGGCACCTTGAGTGGTACGCCGACGGCATGTTCCCGCCGATGCACATCGACGCTGAGTTTGATGAAAATGGTGTGTTGCGCAAGCCAGGGCAGGACTACTACCTCAAGCCGATGAACTGCCCGATGCACCACTTGATCTTCCGCTCACGCGGACGGTCCTACCGGGAGCTTCCGTTGCGGCTCTTTGAGTTCGGCTCGGTCTATCGCTACGAGAAGTCCGGTGTGGTGCATGGGCTGACCCGCGTTCGTGGCATGACGCAGGACGATGCGCACATCTACTGCACTCTCGATCAAATGCGCGACGAACTGACGTCGCTGCTGAAGTTTGTGCTCGCGTTGCTGGCTGACTATGGACTTGACGATTTCTATCTGGAGTTGTCCACCAAGAATCCGGAGAAGTACGTCGGCTCAGACGAGGTCTGGGACGAGGCTACCGAGACATTGCGCGAAGTCGCGGAGGCATCCGGCTTGCAGCTGATCCCCGATCCTGGCGGCGCGGCGTTCTACGGTCCCAAGATTTCGGTGCAGGTCAAGGACGCACTGGGGCGCAGCTGGCAGATGTCAACGATCCAGCTCGACTTCAACATGCCGGACCGCTTCGAACTTGAATACACCGCATCGGACGGGTCGCGCCAGCGGCCCGTTCTGATCCACCGAGCACTGTTCGGCTCAATCGAACGATTCTTCGGTGTACTCACGGAGCATTACGCCGGCGCCTTCCCTGCGTGGTTGGCACCGGTCCAGGTAGTCGGCATACCGGTTGCCGACAACCACGTCGCCTATCTGGAAGATGTTGCTGCCGAGTTGAAATCTCACGGAGTCCGGGTTGAGGTCGACGGCAGCGACGACCGGATGGCCAAGAAGATCGTCAACCACACCAACCAGCGGATCCCGTTCATGCTGCTCGCCGGCGACCGTGACGTCGAGGCGAGCGCGGTGTCCTTCCGATTCGGTGACCGAACTCAGATCAACGGCGTGCCCCGTCAGCAAGCGGTGGCGGCCATCCTGGCGTGGATCGCCAGTCGTGAGAATGTATCTCCGACAGCGGAATTGGTGAAGGTCGATCGTGACTGACATAGTCGATACGGGAGCTGGGGAGCCGGACCGGCTTCAGCGGCTGTGGACCCCGCATCGGATGAACTACATCGTCGGGGCGCCACCCGACCGGACGTCGACGCGCTCATCGAAGTCGTCGCAGCCCTTCACCGACATCCCGACGCTCTCCGACGAAGATGGTCTGGTCGTCGCGCGGGGAGAATCGGTGTACGCCGTACTCAACCTCTACCCGTACAACCCCGGCCATCTCATGGTCGTGCCGTACCGGCGGGTGTCGGAGTTGGAGAACCTCACTGATAATGAGGGTGCGGAGCTCATGTCTTTCACGCAGAAGGCGATTCGGGTGATCAAAGCGGTATCGCGGCCGGACGGTTTCAACGTCGGGCTCAACCTCGGCCAGTCCGCAGGCGGTTCACTGGCCGAGCACCTGCACATGCACATTGTGCCGCGCTGGTCGGGCGACGCGAACTTCATCACGATCATCGGTGCGGTCAAAGTAATTCCGCAGTTGCTGCGCGACACCCGCAGCCTGTTGGCGGAAGAATGGGTCAATCAGCCGTGAGCGATTTCTACCTGATGACGCGAGCCGCGTACGCGAAGCTCAGCAAGCCGCTTGCAAAGGGGGCGCTGCGGATCGGGCTGACGCCGGACACGGTCACCATCATCGGCACCGCGGGGTCCGTGCTGGCAGCGCTGATCCTCTTCCCGATCGGCCAGTTGTGGTGGGGTGCATTCACCGTCTTCGTTTTCGTGCTTGCGGACATGCTTGACGGTGCGATGGCTCGCGAGCGCGGTGGCGGCACCCGGTTCGGTGCGGTACTGGATGCGACCTGTGACCGGATCAGCGACGGCGCGATCTTTTGCGGGTTGATGTGGTGGGCGGCGTTCGGGCTGCACAGTTCACATCTGGTGGTGGCAACCTTGATCTGTTTGGTGAGCTCCCAAGTGATTTCGTATGTCAAGGCCCGTGCCGAGGCGAGCGGTCTGGTCGGCGGTGGTGGACTCATCGAACGTCCGGAACGGCTCATCATCGTGCTCGCCGGTGCCGGATTGTCGGGTCTGCCTTTCTTCCCGTCCGCGCTATTTCCGATCTCGATGTGGATGCTCGCCGTCGCCAGCCTGGTGACAGTGGGGCAGCGCCTGCATGCGGTGCGCAGTTCGCCCGATGCCATGAGCAAGATTCCGCTACCCGGATCTTCTGAAGCCGGGGAGAGCGGGCAGTGATGAGCACCCCGGCGGGGTTGCGGTCGGCTGGCCGCAATCGACTTGCGCTCGGGGAACATCTCAGTGACTGGGGATACGCCACCGGCTGGCGAGTGGTGCGGGTTATGCCGGAGATTCTGGCGCGTAACGCATTCGACGCCGGTGCCCGGTATGCCGCTCGGGGCGGCGGCCCTCAACAACTGCGTAAGAACCTGGCCCGGGTTATTGGCAAGCCGCCGGCCGAAGTACCGGAGAGCTTGATCCGGGCGTCGCTGGCTTCCTATGCCCGATACTGGCGCGAAGCGTTTCGATTGCCAACGATGAACCCGGCCGCCGTCGCTGCCCGGATCGACCAGATTGTGGTCGGTGTCGAGCATGTCGATGCGGCGCTGGCACTGGGCCGCGGCGCGGTCATGGCACTTCCGCATAGTGGGAACTGGGATCTCTGCGGGGTGTGGTTTGTCAAGAAGTACGGAACCTTCACCACGGTCGCTGAGCGGCTCAAACCCGAATCGCTGTACCGACGGTTCATTGACTATCGGGAAAGCCTGGGTTTCGAAGTGCTGCCGCTGACCGGGGGTGCTCGACCGGCTTACGAGGTTCTGCTGGAACGGTTGCAGGACAACCGGTTGGTGTGCCTGATGGCAGAACGTGACCTCACCCGCTCGGGAGTTCCGGTGGATCTCTGTGGCGAACCGACCCGGATGCCCGCCGGTCCGGCCAAGCTAGCAATCGCGACTGGGGCGGCGGTGGTGCCGGTGCACTGCTGGTTCGACGGCGACGGGTGGGGGCTGGAGTTCTTTCCGGCGCTCGATTGCTCCAGTGGGGACGTCGGCGTCATCACGCAGGCACTGGCCGACCAGTTCGGGGCCAACATCGCCCGGCATCCCGAAGACTGGCACATGTTGCAACCGCAGTGGCTGGCTGACCTTTCCGATGAACGCCGGGCAAAACTTGGTCCCGGATCGGCCCATTAATGCGGATCGGAATGGTGTGCCCCTACTCGTTCGACGTGCCGGGCGGGGTTCAGGCACATGTTCTGCAACTTGCCGAGGAGATGCGCACCCGGGGACACCAGGTCAGTGTTCTGGCGCCGGCCTCTCCCGAGGCGCATGCGCAACTTCCCGACTATGTCGTCTCCGGCGGCAAGGCCGTGCCGATCCCGTACAACGGTTCGGTGGCGCGGCTGCGGTTCGGGCCGGCCACCCACCGAAAAGTCAAGCGGTGGTTGATTGATGGCGAATTCGATGTGCTGCACCTCCACGAGCCGAACGCGCCCAGTTTGTCGATGCTGGCGCTGATGATCGCCGAGGGACCGATAGTGGTGACGTTCCACACTTCTACGACGAAGTCACTGGCCTTGAGTGTGTTCCAAGGCATGCTTCGGCCCCTGCACGAGAAGATCGTCGGGCGCATCGCGGTGTCAGATCTGGCTCGTCGGTGGCAGATGGAGGCGCTGGGATCCGACGCCGTCGAGATCCCCAATGGGGTCAACGTTGAGTCACTGAGATCGGCTGCGCCGCTGGAGGGTTATCCGAAGCCGGGTAAGACAATCCTGTTCCTCGGGCGCTTCGACGAACCGCGTAAGGGCATGGCTGTGCTGCTGGCCGCGTTGCCAGCGTTGGCCGAGCGCCTTCCTGACGTGGAAATCCTCATTGTCGGACGAGGTGACGAGGATGACCTGAGGGAAGATGCCGGCGAACTCGCCTCACATCTGAAGTTCCTGGGCCTCGTTGATGATGCGGAGAAGGCGTCTGCGCTGCGCAGTGCTGACGTCTACTGCGCTCCGCATACGGGTGGGGAGAGTTTCGGCATCGTGTTGGTCGAAGCGATGGCAGCGGGCACACCCGTGGTGGCCAGTGATCTTGACGCGTTCCGGCGAGTGCTGCTCGATGGTGAGGCCGGTCTGCTGGTACCCGTCGATGACCCCGCCACGCTGGCCGAGGCGCTGATCACGGTCCTGGAGGACGAGCAGCTACGGTCGCGCTATGTCGAGGCCGCTGAGGCCGCGGTACAGCGCTACGACTGGCCTGTCGTCGCGGACCAGATCATGCGGGTCTACGAAACGGTCGCCGGATCGGGTGCCAAGGTTCAGGTGGCCGGAACCGCCCGCGCCGCCCGGGAGGGCAGGTGACGGATTGGTGGGTGATCGCGACTGCCGTGCTGATTGCCATCTTGGTCTTGACAGCCGTTTGGGCGTATCAGACAGCTACCCGGTTGGACCGGCTGCACGTCCGCTACGACCTGTCGTGGCAAGCGCTCGATGGCGCGCTCGGCCGACGAGCTGTGGTGGCCCGGGCTGTCGCCGTCGACGCCTATGGCGGACGGGGCGAGGGTCGGCAATTGACGGCGATGGCTGACACGGCTGAGCGGGCCCCGCGGTCGGAGCGCGAAACGTGCGAGAACGACTTGTCGGCTGCGCTCGCGCTCGTCGATCCGCACTCGGTTCCGGTTGCGTTGGTCGCGGAGCTGGCAGACGCCGAGGCCCGGGTGCTGCTGGCCCGACGGTTTCACAATGACGCGGTGCGTGACACGCTGGCGCTCCGGGAGCGGCGACCGGTGCGTTGGCTGCGGCTCGGTGGAACTGCGCCGCTGCCCAGGTACTTCGAGATCGTCGAATCCGGGGCCAGCGGCGCGCGCGCAGACCGGTCGGCGCAGGCGGCCAATACCGTCCCGGTCGACCGGCGCACCTCGGCCAGAGTCGTGTTGCTCGACGACGAGGGTTGCGTGCTTCTGTTGTGTGGATCCGATCCGGCGATCACTGACAACGCGGCGCCGAGGTGGTGGTTCACGGTGGGCGGGCAGGTCGGGCCGGGGGAGCGCCTCGCTGAAGCCGCGGTTCGGGAGCT
Source organism: Mycobacterium sp. (assembly GCA_965279745.1). Classification (GTDB taxonomy): domain Bacteria; phylum Actinomycetota; class Actinomycetes; order Mycobacteriales; family Mycobacteriaceae; genus Mycobacterium. The sequence continues at coordinate 1,522,337 of OZ257262.1, read as the reverse complement.
GGCCGAAGAGACCGGACTGCGAGTTGACCCGGCGGCGATGGTTGGTCCGGTCTGGCGACGGGACGCGATGATCGATTTCAACGGGACTGTCATCGCCAGCCAGGAATTCTTCTTCGTGCTCCGCACTCGCCGCTTCGAGCCTTCGGCGGGGGGACGCACACCGCTTGAGCTGAGTTACATTCACGACCATCGCTGGTGCAACGCCGATACGATCGGCGAGCTCGTTGCAGGTGGTGAGACGGTATATCCGCTGCAATTGGCCGAATTGCTGAACGAGGCGAACCTGGTGGCAGAGGGCCGCAGCAGTGGGCCTCTCGGGCGGTTGCAGGCCATTCGCTGAACGGCCGAGATATTCGGTTTGGGGCAGCGCCTTAGACTGGACTCAAACAGATTGAAGGAGCAAGCAGTGGAAACCGCGGCTGGATCCAACGGTTCGGACCCGCAGGCGCAGACCGGTACGGCAAAGGTCAAGCGCGGCATGGCCGAAATGCTCAAGGGCGGCGTGATCATGGACGTCGTCACACCCGAGCAGGCACGTATCGCGGAAGGCGCTGGCGCGGTTGCCGTCATGGCACTTGAACGGGTGCCTGCCGATATTCGCGCCCAGGGGGGTGTCGCCCGGATGAGCGACCCCGACCTTATCGAGGGCATCATCGCTGCTGTCACAATCCCAGTGATGGCGAAGGCCCGGATCGGACACTTCGTCGAGGCCCAGATTCTGCAGAGCCTCGGCGTGGACTACGTCGACGAGTCCGAGGTCCTCACACCTGCCGACTACACCCATCACATCGACAAGTGGAAGTTCACCATCCCGTTCGTGTGCGGAGCCACCAACCTCGGCGAGGCGCTCCGCAGGATCACTGAGGGAGCGGCGATGATCCGGTCCAAAGGCGAGGCGGGGACCGGCGACGTATCGAACGCGACCACTCACATGCGTGCGATCGGCGGTGAGCTCCGGCGGCTGTCGTCATTGTCCGAAGACGAGCTGTTCGTCGCGGCGAAAGAGTTGCAGGCGCCCTACGACCTGGTTGTTGAGGTCGCGCGGGCCGGCAAGCTTCCGGTGACCTTGTTCACCGCGGGCGGCATTGCCACCCCGGCTGACGCGGCGATGATGATGCAGCTCGGGGCCGAGGGCGTGTTCGTCGGTTCGGGCATCTTCAAATCCGGCGATCCGGCGCTCCGGGCGGCCGCGATCGTGAAGGCGACCACGTTCTACGACGATCCCGATGTGTTGGCCCGGGTATCGCGTGGGCTGGGTGAGCCAATGGTCGGTATCAATGTGGAGGAGATCGCGGAGCCGCACCGACTCGCGCAGCGCGGCTGGTAGCGCTACCAATGGCGATTGAGGAGATCCTCGACCTTGAGCAGCTCGAGGTCAATATCTATCGCGGCGGGGTGTTCAGTCCTGAATCGGGCTTCATGCAGCGCACCTTTGGTGGGCACGTGGCGGGGCAGTCGCTGGTATCGGCGGTTGGAACCGTCGGCGCGGAATTTCAGGTGCACTCGTTGCATGGATATTTTCTGCGTCCCGGTGACGCCAAGGCGCCGACGGTCTATCTCGTAGAGCGCCTTCGCGACGGTGGTTCATTCTGCACGCGCCGAGTCAGTGCGGTGCAGCACGGAAAGACCATCTTCTCCATGTCGGCGTCGTTTCAGACCGATCAGGAGGGCATCGAGCACCAGGATGCGATGCCGTCCGCTCCGCCGCCTGACGACGTCCCCGGATTTGTCAGGAAGGGCGGCGTTTTCGACGATGCCAGCTTTGCCCAGTTCGCGGAGTGGGATGTGCGACTGGTGCCGAATGAAGAGATGACCTTGCTTCCGGGAAAGGTCTCCCAGCAACAAGTTTGGTTCAAACATCGCGATCCGCTGCCCGATGATTCTGTACTGCACATCTGCGCGTTGACCTATTTGAGCGACTTGACGTTATTGGGCTCTGCGCAGGTTCATCATCCGGAAGAGCGTCAGCATCTGATGATCGCTTCGCTGGACCATGCGATGTGGTTCATGCGGCCGTTCCGCGCCGACGAATGGCTGCTTTACGACCAGAGTTCACCGTCGGCGTGTGGTGGCCGGTCGCTGACCCAGGGCAAGCTTTTCAACCAGTCCGGACAGATGGTGGCCGCAGTCATGCAAGAAGGTCTGACCCGCTACCAACGCGGATACACGCCGCCGCAGTGAGCATCCATGTCGGAGTGCTGGCACTGCAGGGTGACACCCGCGAGCATGTGGCCGCATTGCGCGAAGCCGGTGCGCAGACATCCACGGTCCGCCGCCGTTCTGAATTGGATGCTGTTGACGCGCTGGTGATTCCGGGTGGGGAATCGACCACGATGAGCCATCTGCTGCGTGAGTTCGACCTCTTCGATCCGCTCCGATCACGGATTGCCGACGGGATGCCTACTTATGGCTCCTGCGCAGGAATGATTCTGCTGTCCAGCGAGATCCTCGATGCCGGAGTGCCGGGCCGTGCGGCGGTACCTCTAGGGGCCATCGACATGACAGTGCGCCGCAATGCATTCGGCCGCCAAGTCGATTCTTTCGAGGGGGATGTCGAATTCGACGGCCTCGATGGGGTGGTGCACGCGGTGTTCATTCGTGCGCCGTGGGTCGAGCGGGTTGGCCCGGGCGTAGAGGTGTTGGCCCGCGCGGGCGACCACATTGTCGCGGTTCGGGAAGGGCCGATGCTGGCCACCGCCTTTCACCCGGAGGTGACCGGCGACCGCCGGGTGCACAAGCTGTTCGTCGACTCGATTTCTTAGCGCGAGCAGACGCGGAGGCTCCGCGACACGCCGGCGAAGGGGGCCGCCCCGTCTGCTCGCGGGGACTAGCCGAGCACCGGCAGCAGCAATCGGGACGAAGACCGAACAGTGTTGAGGCTGCTAGTACCCACACTGGCGTGACGGAAATTCATGATTGCCTGGATGGCCTGGTCCTGGTCGTCGCTGGTGATCGTCAGGGCGATTCGGTGGCCAGCCTTGAATCGTCGGGCATTGGGGACCAATGGAATTCGATACTCGACGTCCGCTCCGATGGGTATGGCGGTCGCGTTGCGGCAGGGGAGTGCAGGTGCGCCGAGGCGACTCGCTTCCTCGTCGACTTCTCGTAGACTCGCCCGCAGCCAGCCTGCGGTGACTGGAGTCGAGGTGCCGTCGTCGGACATATCGGACAGAGTGACGATCCACGCCGTGTCGATTGCGGTCGCGGAGGCAACCAACCGAAGCTCGATTTCGCCACATACATCGATGTCGTAGGCCAGAGGCGCACTGGTCCAGGTCAGTTCCGCAGGCAGGTCTAGCGGGCTGGACTTCGGGCGATTCAGGCCAGCGCCCAGGACCTGATACTCCCGGGCGGCGGGATCACCTTCCTCGAGATCCAACAGGCCGTCGCCGCGAAGCGCGAAATCCTGGAAAATGCTTCTGGGAGGCCAGTTTTCGAGGGAGAGCCAATCGCCGGAACCTGGCAGGACGGCGCGGACCGGCGGTCCGTCGAGGATGCCGGTATCGCTGCCCTTCAACCAGTGGTCGTACCAGGCCAGCGCCTCTACGTGGAGGCTCTCCCATGGCCAGGTGAGTCCGTATTCATCGAGCATCCCGATACGCACGCAGGGACTGTTGGTGAGTTCGCGCCAGGCAGTGAAAGTCGACGGGAGATGCAGAGGCACGTTCTGCCAATCACAGCCGAGGTAGACCGGGATGTCGACGGCCCCCAGGAGCGGCGTGAGATCCCGCTCGTCCCACCAACTGTCGCGGGTGGGATGACGCACGGCGATATCGAGCCACAGGTCGTCCCATGGGTGCGGGTTGTGAGGTAGTCGCATCATCGCTCGCAACATCGTCACGGCAGCTTCGCCGTTCATCGTCGCGAACTTCCGGTGTAGCGCAGGAGTGCTGAGCACCTCACGGGCCAGGCGCATCGGAATGCTGCGCCAAAAATCGTCGCTGCGCTCGGATGTCAGGCCGGTCATCGCCAGAAACGGTGTGACAAATGATGAGCTGAACAGCCCATGGTGCGATGCCGCTTCGAAGAGGTCGGTGGTGACCGCGACCGGGAAGATCGCCTTGAGGTGTGGAGGCCGTTCGACTGCCGCCTCCAATTGCGTCATCGCGAAGTAGCTGATGCCGATCATGCCAACCGTGCCGTCACACCACGGCTGGGCGGCCGCCCACTCGACGAGGTCGTACATATCGCGGCGCTCCTGGGCATCGAAGAACCCGAACTCGCCGCCTGATCCGCCGGTTCCGCGCAGGTTGGCGATCACGTGGACGTACCCGCGTGGCACCCAGAAGGCGGTCGCGCCCGCCTCGATGAAGCCCATCGGCGCGCCCAGGTCTTGGATCTGACGGGGGTACGGCGACGCTGCGATCAAAGCCGGGAAACGGCCGTCCCCAGCGGGACGGTGTACGTCGGCCAGCAGGCTGACGCCGTCGCGCATGGCGACCGCGACATTGACGTCGTGCCGGATCCGGTGTTGAGGCTGGCTCAGGTTTTGGTATTCCCGGCCGGTGGTCTGTGGACCGTTGAGTTCGCGCATGTCACCAGTCTCCGCGCGCAGAGGCAAAAGCGCCCGAAGCCGCGGTGTGTCCGGACGCTAGACTCGTCGGATTACCAGGCACCGCCAGCGAAACCAGAGTGAGGACGTACCACGATGAGCGGCCATTCCAAATGGGCCACCACGAAGCACCAGAAGGCCGTCAAAGACGCGCGCCGTGGCAAAGAGTTCGCCAAGTTGATCAAGAACATCGAGGTCGCGGCCCGCACCGGTGGGGGCGACCCGGGGGGAAACCCGACCCTCTACGACGCCATTCAGAAGGCGAAGAAGTCCTCGGTTCCCAATGACAACATCGAACGGGCCCGCAAGCGCGGCGCGGGTGAGGAAGCCGGCGGTGCCGACTGGCAGACCATCACCTACGAGGGCTACGGGCCCAACGGCGTAGCAGTGCTCATCGAGTGCCTCTCAGACAACCGCAATCGCGCGGCCAGCGAGGTCCGCATCGCGATGACCCGCAACGGCGGCAACATGGCCGACCCGGGGTCGGTGGCCTACCTTTTCTCCCGCAAGGGTGTCGTGACGCTCGAGAAGAACGGTCTGAGCGAAGACGACATCCTGATGGCGGTTCTCGAGGCCGGCGCCGAGGAGGTCAACGACCTTGGTGACAGCTTCGAGGTGATCTCTGAACCCGGCGATCTGGTCGCCGTTCGCACCGCGTTACAGGACGCCGGCATTGACTACGACTCGGCCGAAGCCAGTTTCCAGCCGTCAGTGACCGTCGCCGTTGATCTTGACGGTGCGCGGAAGGTCCTCAAACTTGTCGACGCACTTGAAGACAGCGACGACGTGCAGGAGGTCTACACCAACATCGAGATTCCTGACGATGTCGCTGCCCAGCTCGATGAGGACTGATTACAGCGGGTAGAGACTTTCGAGATTGACCACGATCGCTTCCTGCGTAGTGCGGGCGATCACCACCTCCGCTGCTTCGTGCGGATCGGGATTTTCCTCGCGGTGCGGTAGGTAGGGCGGCACGAAGATGTAGTCGCCCGGCGCTGTCGTGATGCGAACCTCGCGTTCGCCATCGTGATAGACGAACTCTGGGTGGCCTTTGCGGATGAAGATCGCGGTTTCGGACTCACCGTGGTGGTGGTTGTCGGACGCCATCGCCGGGTGGACGTGCGTCTCACCCATCCACAGCTTGTCGGAGCCCACCGACCGGCCGCTGATGGCGGCGAAGCGCCGCATCCCGTCGGTCTGTGCCGTACCAGCGTCGAGATCGCCGGCCCGCACATGGTGGACCCGAGCGGCGGCTGGTGCCGCGTCGGGAAGATCGGGATGAAATGCGTCGGCCATATTCGTCCCCTTCTGAGGCTGGTTCCTCACAGTAAACCGCGACCGAAGCGCCGGTATGTCGCTGCCGGGCATTGTCCGAGGCGGCGGTTAGGCTATCGAACAGCTGTTCGGTAACTGGTGAAAGGTGGTCCCGTGCGGGTGATGGGTGTAGACCCGGGGTTGACGCGCTGTGGTCTCTCCGTGGTCGAAACCGGGCGCGGTCGGCATGTCGTCGCCCTCGATGTCGACGTCGTCCGAACCCCGGCCGATGAGCCGCTGGCGCGCCGGTTGCTCACCATCAGCGATACCGTCGAATACTGGATGGATACTCACCGGCCCGATGTCATTGCAATCGAGCGGGTGTTCTCCCAATTAAACGTTTCGACGGTGATGGGTACCGCCCAGGTCGGTGGCGTCGTCGCCTTAGCGGCCGCGCGCCGTGAGATCGACGTGCACTTTCACACGCCCACTGAGGCCAAGGCTGCGGTCACCGGCAATGGCCATGCCGACAAGGCTCAGGTCACCGCAATGGTGACGAAAATCCTTGGTTTGCAACAGAAGCCGACACCCGCCGATGCTGCAGACGCACTGGCACTGGCCATCTGTCATTGCTGGCGCGCTCCGATGATCGCCAGGATGGCCCAGGCGGAGGCGATGGCGCTTGAGCAAAAACGCAAATATCAGGCTCGATTGAAGGCGGCGAGATGATTTCTTCGGTGCGTGGCGAGGTGCTCGACATCGCGCTGGATCACGTCGTCATTGAGGCCGCCGGTGTCGGCTACAAGATCATGGCCGCTCCGTCGACCCTGGCGACATTGCGCCGTGGCGTGGAGACGAGGCTCATCACCGCGATGATCGTGCGAGAGGACTCGCAGACGTTGTACGGCTTCGAGGACGCAGAGGCACGCGACCTGTTCCTCACACTGCTGGGAGTGTCGGGTGTCGGGCCCAAGATCGGGCTTGCGACCCTGGCGGTCTACGACGCCAACGCACTGCGGCAGGCGCTGGCCGATGGCGATGTCACCGCGTTGACGCGCGTGCCGGGAATCGGAAAGCGCGGTGCCGAACGGATGGTGCTGGAACTGCGCGACAAGGTCGGGGCGGTGTCGGCGTCAGCGGGTGTCGCTGGGGGCGGCGGGCATGCGGTTCGCGCGCTGGTGGTGGAAGCCCTTGTCGGACTTGGGTTTGCGGCAAAGTCGGCGGAGGAGGCGACTGACAAGGTGCTCGCCGGTGATCCCGAGGTTACGACGTCGAGCGCGCTCCGCGAAGCGTTGTCATTGCTGGGTAAGAAATGAGCCGGTTTGACGACGCGGACGGCGAGGAAATCGAGGAGCGCGAGGTTTCTCCAGCGCTGACAGTCGGCGAAGGCGATATCGACGCCAGTTTGCGACCCCGGTCGCTGAACGAGTTCATCGGCCAGCCGCGGGTACGCGAACAGCTGCAGTTGGTGATCGAGGGTGCCAAGAATCGAGGTGGCACACCGGATCACATTCTTCTGTCGGGTCCGCCGGGCCTCGGTAAGACGTCGTTGTCGATGATCATCGCGGCCGAGCTGGGCTCCACGTTGCGGGTGACGTCCGGCCCCGCGTTGGAACGGGCCGGCGACTTGGCGGCAATGCTGTCGAATCTCGTCGAGCACGACGTGCTGTTCATCGACGAGATCCACCGGATCGCGCGACCCGCCGAGGAGATGCTCTATTTGGCGATGGAGGACTTCCGGGTTGACGTTGTGGTCGGCAAAGGCCCTGGCGCGACGTCGATTCCGCTGGAGGTGGCACCGTTCACACTTGTTGGAGCGACCACCCGCTCCGGTGCGCTGACCGGACCGCTGCGCGACCGATTCGGGTTTACCGCTCACATGGATTTCTACGAGCCTGCCGAGTTGGAACGGGTACTCAGCCGCTCGGCCAGAATTCTGGGTATCGACTTGGGTGTCGAGGCGGGAACTGAGATCGCACGCAGATCCCGAGGGACACCACGCATTGCCAACCGCTTGTTGCGCCGTGTCCGTGATTACGCGGAGGTCCGCGCGGACGGCATCATCACCCTTGGCATCGCGAAGTCTGCGCTGGAGGTGTACGACGTCGATGAACTCGGACTCGATCGACTCGACCGTGCTGTGTTGTCGGCGCTGATCCGCAACTTCGGTGGCGGTCCGGTGGGGGTGTCGACAATCGCGGTTGCAGTCGGGGAGGAAGCCAGCACCGTTGAGGAAGTATGCGAACCGTTCCTGGTGCGGGCTGGAATGCTCGCCCGAACGCCGCGCGGGCGGGTGGCCACGCCGCAGGCCTGGACGCACCTCGGTATGACAGCGCCGCCACGGGCGGGTGGGTTCGGACAATCTGGACTTTTCGAATAGGCCGTCCTCTTTGAATAGTCCGGCATGGTGGATCGGGCTCTGCGGCCGTTTATGATTCGCCCATGGTTACCGCAGCGCTGATCTTCGCCGGGCTCGCCGCACTGCTACACGTCTACATCTTTGTGATGGAGTCGTTGACATGGACGACTCCGCGCACTCGCGCAGTGTTCGGTACGACCGCAGAGGAAGCGGAAACCACCAAACTGTTGGCGTTCAACCAGGGCTTCTACAACCTGTTCCTCGGGATCGTCACTGTTGTGGGCATCGTCGCGATTGTCGTGGGGCATCGAGCCGTCGGCGCCGCGCTGGTCTTCGCGGGCGTGGGCTCCATGTTGGCCGCGGCGGTTGTTCTGCTGGCAGCCGCTCCCGGCAAGGCGCGGGCAGCCGTAACGCAAGGTGCTTTCCCGCTTATTAGCGTCGCGCTGCTGGCAATTGCACTTGCCTGAATGAATGCTTCGGGTCCCCTTTTGGGTTGACCCACGCTGTCCACCGAACGGTGGACAGCAGTGCCCGTCGATCACCCGATACCCGGCGTGGCGTCCGACTGGAAAAATTCAGGGTGGCCGGTAAAGCACCGGTCGAGGTGATGCGCACCCGAACCAGCGAGTCGGTCGGGATTCGCATTCGCCGCTTGGTGGATTGCTTTACCGCAATTTGAGGGGTCAATTCGAGGTTCGGATTCCCGGCACCGCTGACCTGAGGTCAGCCTGGTGAGGGCTGGACCTGATGAGCAGGAGGATTAGGACTAGATGACCGAGTCATCGATTTCCGCCGTATTGCGTGAGCGTGCGAGTTTGCAGCCGAATGATGTTGCATTCACGTTCACTGATTATGACCAGGATTGGGAAGGTGTTGCCGAGAGTTTGACGTGGTCGCAGTTGTATCGGCGGTCGCGGAACTTGGCTGAGGATTTGAAGTCTTGCGCTTCGACGGGGGAGCGGGCCGTGATTTTGGCGCCGCAGGGTTTGGAGTATGTGGTGGCGTTCCTGGCCTCGTTGGAGGCTGGGGTTATTGCGGTTCCGTTGTCGACGCCGATGGTGGGTCACCATGACGAGCGGGTGAGTGCGGTGTTGCGGGACGCTGCGCCGACGGCGATTTTCACGACGTCTTCGATTGTGGATTCGGTTGCGCTGTATGCGGTGGAGGCTGAGGGTCGGCCGGCGCCGACCATTCTTGAGGTCGACCGGTTGGATTTGGATTCGCGGCGCAAGATCAAGGGGTCGCGGGAGGCGAAGCCGGAGACGGCCTATTTGCAGTACACGTCGGGTTCGACGCGGACGCCGGCTGGGGTGATGGTGTCGACGCGCAACTTGTCGGCTAACTATGAGCAGATGATGGCGGACTTCTTCCCGGAGCACGGCCGCGTGGCGCCCGCAAATACGACGACGGTGTCGTGGTTGCCGTTCTACCACGATATGGGGTTGATGCTGGGTGTGTGTGCCCCGATTCTGGGTGGGTGGAGCACGCAGGTGATGACGCCGATGGCGTTCTTGCAGCGCCCGGCCCGGTGGGTTCAGTTGTTGGGCTCGCATCCGCGTGCGGTGACGGCGGCGCCGAACTTTGCGTTTGATCTGGCTGCGGCGCGGACCAAGGATGAGGACTTGGCCGGGCGTGATCTCGGTGACGTGTTGGCCATCATCAGCGGTGCCGAGCGAGTTCACGTCGCGACTATGCGCCGGTTCGTTCGGAGGTTCGCTCGGTTCAACCTGAGCGAGAACGTGATTCGGCCCTCCTACGGGTTGGCTGAGGCGACTTTGTATGTGGCGACTGCTGATTCGCAGCGCGCTCCGGAGGTCGTGCACTTCGAGGCCGAGAAGTTGTCGGCGGGCCATGCCAAGCGGACCCAGACTGGCACCGGTCTGGTGAGCTATGGGATGCCGGAGAATCCGCCGGTCCGCATCGTTGACCCGGAAACCTGTGCGGAGAGCCCGGCGGGGACGATCGGTGAGATCTGGACCCAGGGTGAGAACGTGGCACTGGGCTACTGGAACAAGCCGGCCGAGTCTGAGCACACCTTCGGCGGTGAGATCGTTGATGCTGCCAGCGATGTGACTGACAACCGTTGGTTGCGGACCGGCGATTTGGGGTTCATCTCCGAAGGCGAGCTGTTCATCATCGGCCGGATGAAGGATCTGTTGATTGTTCGTGGCCGTAACCACTACCCGGATGACATCGAGGCAACCGTCTCAATGATCTCCAACGGCCGGGTCGCGGCAATCGCCGATCCGCTCTCAGAGCAGGAGCAACTGGTTGTGGTTGCCGAACTCAAACGTCGTGAGCAGACTGACGCGGAATTCGCCGAGCTGATCAGTTCGGTGGAAGCGGAAGTGACTTCTGCGATTTCGAAGACGCACGGCATCGCCGTGGCCGATCTGGTCATCGTCGAACCCGGTGCTATCCCGATCACCACGAGCGGCAAGATCCGTCGCTCGGGTGCGGTGGAGAAATACCGCAAGAACGAATTCAACCGCCTCGACCGTGAGTTGGTCTGCGTCTGATTGCTCGTCGAGATCGACGAATTGGTGTCTTCTACTTGACCTTTCGCGCCCAAACGTGAGTTTGGGCGCGAAAGGCGCTACCGCGAAAGTGCGTCAGAGGGTGGCGAGGATCTGTGCCAGGACGTCGAGACCCTCCAGTAGCAACTCGTCGCTGATCGTCAGCGGCGGCAGGAATCGCAGCACATTGCCGAAAGTTCCACAGCTGAGGACTACGACACCCTGCGCATGAGCCTTGGCGACCAACGTCTTGGTGAGCTCCGGATCGGGATCCGCGGTGCCGGATTTCACCAACTCGACCGCGATCATCGCGCCGCGACCGCGGACGTCGCCGATCCGGTCATCGTCGGCCTGCATGTGGCCGAGTTTGTCCTTCATCAGCGCTTCGATTCGCTTGGCGCGATCGAGCAGACCATCGAGTTCGATGGTTTCGATGGTGGCCAGTGCGGCGGCGCAAGCCACCGGGTTTCCGCCGTAGGTGCCGCCGAGTCCGCCGACATGCGGGGCGTCCATGATTTCGGCCCGGCCGGTGACTGCAGACAGGGGCAGGCCGTCGGCGACGCCCTTGGCGATGGTGATCAGGTCCGGTTCGATCCCTTCGTCGTCGCAGGCGAACATCGTTCCGGTGCGGGCGAATCCGCTCTGAATCTCATCGGCGATGAACACGACGTTGTTCTCGGTGCACCATTCGCGAAGGGCGGGCAGGAATCCCGGTGCGGGGACGATGAAGCCGCCTTCGCCGAGGATCGGCTCGATGATGATCGCGGCCAGATTGGCCGCTCCGATCTGCTTGTCGATCACTGTGAGCGCCCGTTCGGCGGGGAGTTCGCCGTTGGTGCCCCACTCCTTGTCGATCAGGCCGTCCCGGTACGGATAGGACACCGGTACGCGGTAGACCTCCGGGGCGAACGGGCCGAATCCGCTCTTGTAGGGCATCGATTTGGCGGTCAGTGCCATCGTGAGATTGGTGCGGCCATGGTAGGCGTGGTTGAACGCCGCCACCGCCGTCTTACCGGTGTAGGAGCGAGCGATCTTGACGGCGTTCTCCACCGCTTCTGAGCCCGAATTGAAAAGGGCGGTGCGCTTTTCGCTTGGACCCGGCGCCAATCGATTGAGGTGCTCGGCGACCGCTACATACCCCTCATACGGGGTGACCATGAAGCAGGTGTGGGTGAAGTCGGCCACCTGCGCCCGTACGGCTTCAACAACCCGTGGCGAAGAGTTCCCGATCGTCGTCACTGCGATTCCGGAGCCCAAGTCGATCAGCCGGTTGCCGTCAACGTCCTCGATGATCCCGCCTGCCGCGCGTGCTGCGAAGACCGGCATCGTGACGCCGACCGCCCGGGACACCGCGGCGACGCGGCGCTTGGACAGTTCGACCGATTTCGGTCCGGGGATGCTGGTGACGAGTTTCCGACTCTGCTCGACGGTGGTCACGTCTGTTCTCCTCGCGACAGATACGGCCTGGACTTGGGCCTGGACATTGTGGGATCAGAGCCTAGTCGGGTGACGGCGAGGCGCGAATCGAAACCCGGTTCGTGATCAAGACAAGTGCTCAGCCGCTGAGTCCCGGCGAATCCACCAACACGGCTAATGGCACACTGTTGACAGATATGGCACGTGACCCGCCGGTCGCGGAGCGCTGACCCCGTACTCAATACGAAAGATGTTTCCTGTCATGGACCTGCTCGTATTCATGCCCCTGATCGTGATCATGGGTGCCTTTATGTTCTTTGCGTCGCGCCGGCAGAAGAAGGCCATGCAGGCGACGATCGACCTGCACGAGTCGCTGGGGATCGGCGATCGGGTGCACACCACGTCCGGCCTGCAGGCCACCATCACCGGGCTCTCCGACGACACCGTTGACCTGGAGATCGCCCCCGGCGTGGTGACCACGTGGATGAAGCTCGCCATCCGGGATCGCATCGTCGACGAAACTCCGGAATCCGACGACTTCGACGCTGCTGAGCCCGCTGAGCTCACCGAGAGCAGCGCGGACCGGCCAACCAAGGACTGAGCACCAGCAACGCCACGTACCCTGTGCGGGAAGCGCAGGCGGATCGTGCGGGTGCGCAGGCTGTCGCGGGAGCGCAACGCGGCACGAACGGAGGAGAGACAACAACGTGGCATCGTCGAAGGCATCGGTGCATCCGTACCGCTACCTGGCGCTGTTCCTGATCCTGCTCATCGGGGTCTACCTGCTGGTCTTCCTCACTGGCAACAAACAGCCCAGCACCAAACTCGGTATCGACTTGCAGGGTGGTACCCGAGTCACCTTGACTGCGCGCACCCCCGACGGGTCCCCGCCGACCCGCGAGGCGCTCATGCAGGCCGAGCAGATCATCAGTTCTCGCGTCAACGGTCTTGGCGTCTCGGGTTCCGAGGTGGTCATCGATGGTGACAACCTCGTCATCACCGTTCCCGGCAATGATGGCGGCGAGGCCCGCAACCTCGGGCAGACCGCACGGCTCTACATTCGGCCGGTGGTGGGGCAGCCCATCCCGGTTGAGGCAGTGAAGAAACAGTCCGAAGGTCGTCCGCCAGGTCCGCCCGGTGCCACGCCGCAGGGTGGTCCGCCGCCTGGTGCTCCGCCGCCTGGAGCGCCCGTGCCCGGTGGTCCACCGCCCGCAGAGGGTGCACCGCCTGCTCCCGCTGAGTCTGGTGGCTCGCCAGCACCGGCCACCCCGGCACCGCAGCCTCGTCCATACCCTGCCGAACCGCCGAGTCCGGCACCCAGTCCGGCACCGTCTGCATCGCCGACCGCTGAGGCCCCCGCGCCGCCAGCCGGAGCGCCTGCGCCGCCAGCCGGAGCGCCTGCGCCGCCCGGAGCGCCTGCGCCTCCCGGTCCGCCGGATCCTCGCAAGGATCTAGCCGCGCGAATCAAGTTTGAGAAGGAATTGCGCCAGAGCACCAACCAGAACCTGCTCTTGTTGGCGGTGCAGTACATGGCGGGCCGCTGCGACCAACAGGATGTGCTGGCCGGCAACGACGACCCGAACCTGCCGCTAGTGACCTGCTCCAGTGATCACAAGTACATCTATGTGCTGGAAAAGTCGCTGATCAGTGGCGACCAGATCAAGGACGCCTCGTCCGGACTCGACCAGCAGAGCGGGGCCTACGTCGTCGATCTGGAGTTCAAGGACCAGGCGGCGACCACGTGGGCCGACTGGACAGCAGCCAACATCGGCACACAGACGGCCTTCACCCTCGACTCGCAGGTGGTCAGCGCTCCGCAGATCCGCGAGGCCATTCCGGGCGGGCGGACCCAGATCAGTGGCGGTAACCCGCCGTTCAACGTCGACTCGGCCAAACAATTGGCCAACGTCCTCAAGTACGGTTCGCTGCCACTGTCGTTCGAGTCTTCAGAAGCCGAAACCGTTTCGGCAACACTGGGATTGACCTCGCTGCGTGCCGGCTTGATTGCTGGCGGGATCGGACTGGCACTGGTGCTGGTCTACTCACTGCTGTACTACCGGGTTCTGGGCCTGTTGACGGCGTTATCACTCGTAGCCTCGGGCGTGATGGTCTTCGGGATCTTGGTGCTGCTCGGCAGATACATCAACTACACCCTTGACCTGGCCGGCATCGCGGGTCTGATCATTGGTATCGGGACGACCGCCGACTCGTTCGTGGTGTTCTTCGAGCGCATCAAAGACGAGATCCGTGAAGGTCGCACCTACCGATCAGCGGTTCCGCGAGGTTGGGCGCGCGCGCAGAAGACCATCCTGTCGGGCAACGCCGTCAGCTTCCTGGCCGCCGCGGTGCTGTACTTCTTGGCCGTCGGCCAGGTTAAGGGCTTCGCCTTCACCCTGGGTCTGACCACCATCCTTGACGTCGTCGTGGTGTTCCTGGTGACCTGGCCGCTGGTGTACCTGACGTCGAAGTCGCCGCTGTTGTCCAAGCCCGTGCTCAACGGTCTTGGTGCGGTTCAGCAGGTCGCCCGTGAGCGGCGAGCCGCCACGGCAGCAACGGGAGGGGGCTAGCTCAATGCGCGATAAGAGCAAGACCAAAGCCGCGGATAGCGATTCGGTCGAGGCGACGGCGACGGAGCCCGAATCCACCGCAATGGAGGCCGTTGACGGTCCCCGCCACGGGTTCCTGAGTCGCCTCTATACCGGCACTGGCGGGTTCGAGGTTATCGGCAAGCGCAGAATGTGGTTCGCCATCAGTGGCTTGATGATCGCGGCGGCCGTGGCCAGCATTCTGCTGCGTGGCTTCACGTTCGGAATCGACTTCGAGGGCGGCACGAAGGTGTCTTTCCCCCGGGACGGGGCGAATGGGGAGGCCAGCGTCACCCAGGTTGAGCAGACTTTCGACCAAGCCATCGGCAAGCGTCCGGAGTCGGTAGTGATCGTCGGTCGCGGCAAAACCTCGACCGTGCAGATTAGGTCGGAAACGCTCAGCAATGACCAGACGGAAAAGCTTCGCAACGCGCTGTTCGACAAGTTCCAGCCGAAAAGCGCGGACGGTCAACCCAACAAGCAGGCAATCAGCGATACAGCGGTGTCGGAGACCTGGGGCGGCCAGATCACCAAAAAAGCGCTGATCGCGTTGGCAGTGTTCTTGGTGCTCGTCACGATCTACATCACCGTGCGCTATGAGAAATACATGGCGATGGCGGCGTTGGCTGCGCTGGGCTTCGACCTCGGCATGACGGCGGGCATCTACTCGATGGTGGGTTTCGAGGTCAGCCCCGCGACGGTGATCGGCCTGCTGACCATCCTGGGATTCTCGTTGTACGACACCGTCATCGTCTTCGACAAGGTCGAGGAGAATACCCACGGATTCCAGCACACGACGCGGCGGACCTTCGCCGAACAGGCCAACCTGGCGGTCAACCAGACGTTCATGAGGTCAATCAACACCAGCCTGATCTCCGTCTTGCCGGTGCTGGCATTGATCGTCGTCGCCGTGTGGCTGTTGGGGGTCGGGACGCTGAAGGACCTCGCGGTGATCCAGTTGGTCGGCATCATCGTGGGTACCTATTCATCGATCTTCTTCGCCACGCCGCTGCTGGTGACCCTGCGTGAGCGCACTGATTTGGTGCGTACCCACACCCGGCGGGTGCTCAGTCGCCGCAAGCCGACCGGCGAGACCGGCAAGGGCGCCACCGGCAAGGTCGACAGCGCGGTTCCGCAGCCGGCTGCTGCCGGAGTCGGCGCGACCCCCGCTGCGGGCAACAAGCCGCAGCCGGGAGTTCGCCCGATCCGGCCATCGAGTTCGAGTGCCGGTCGACCGACCGGCAAACGCACCCCGGGGAGTTAGGAACGGGGATGGCTGTCAGGCGTCGACGCCGTGCCGCACTTGTAGCGGCGATCCTGTTAGCCGTGTGCGCACCGGTCGCTGTGACGTCGTGTTCCGGCGGCGCCGGTGAGGACCTCAATTACGCAGTCGATGGTGCTCTCGGTACCTACAACACGAACACGGTGGCCGGAGCTGCATCTGCCGGCCCGCAGGCTTTCGCGCGAGCGTTGACCGGGTTCTTCTTCCACGGTCCCGACGGCCAAGCGGTGGCCGACCTTGATTTCGGCTCGGTGTCGGTGGTTGGGCGCGACCCCCTGGTGCTGGACTATCAGGTTGCCGACAACGCGGTGTGGTCCGACGGCAAACCCCTCACGTGCGATGACATGGTGCTGGCCTGGGCTGCTCAGTCGGGGAGGCTGCCCGGATTCGATGCCGCCAGTCAGGCAGGCTATGTCGACATTGCCGGGATTGATTGTCAGCCCGGCCAGAAGCGGGCCCGGGTGAGCTACTTCCCCGGGCGTGCTATCGACGACTACACCCAGCTTTTCGCGGCCACCGCGTTGATGCCGTCCCACGTGATTGGCGATGCACTCGGTGTCAACGTCACGGACGTCTTGCAGAAGGCTTTGCAGACCAACGACGGCGCCGCCGTCGCGAACATCGCCGGCGCTTGGAACACCACCTGGGACCTGAAGCCGGGCGTCGACCTCAAGAAGTTCCCATCGGCGGGTCCGTACAAGATCGACTCAGTTCAACCGCAAGGGGCCGTCGTGCTCGTTGCCAACGAACGGTGGTGGGGTACAAAGCCCATCACCAAGCGGATCACGGTCTGGCCGCGCGGCGTTGATGTCCAGGACCGTATCGACAAAGGCACATTTCAGGTGGTCGATGTCGCGACCGGATCGTCTGGCACTCTGACGACTCCGGACGACTACCGCCGCAGCGAGATTCCCTCCGACGGAATTGAGCAGCTCATCTTCGCGGCGCAGGGGCCATTGGCCGCGCCGCCGGCACGGCGTGCCGTCGCCTTGTGCACCCCGCGTGATCTGATCGCCCGAAACGCCGAAGCGCCCATCTCGAACGCGCGACTCAGTCCTGTCGGCGACGACGCGTTCAGCATTGCCGAAGGTGCCGCCGAGGGCGGCCAGTACGGCGTCGCCAACCCTGATGCGGCACTGGCCATCGTCAACGGTGATCTGAATGGGCAGCCGCTGAGCGTGCGGATCGGGTACCAGTCGCCGAATCCGCGGTTGGCGGCGACCGTTGGCGCGATCGCCAAGTCCTGTGCCGCGGTTGGGATCACTATTCAGGAGATCGCCACCGACTCCACCGGTCCACAGACCTTGCGGGACGGCCAGATTGATGTGCTGGTGGCCAGCACCGGCGGCGCCACCGGCAGCGGTTCGACCGGGTCGTCAGCAATGGATGCCTATGCCTTGCGCACCGGCAACGGCAACAATCTTTCGGGTTATTCCAATCCGCAGATCGACGGCATCATCTCGGCGCTCGCCATCACCAGCGACCTCAAAGAACAAGCCCGCCTGCTGAGTGACGGCGCACCGATCCTGTGGGGAGATATGCCGACGCTGCCGTTGTACCGGCAGCAGCGCGTCGTGATGTTCCCGAAGAAGATGTATGGCGTTGAGGCCAATCCGACCAAGTGGGGCGCGGGGTGGAACATGGACCGATGGGTGCTCGACGAATGACGGCTCCCGGCGGTGCCAGCGACGTTGCAGCCGTGATCGCCGGCCTTATTCGTGAGGTGCCTAACTTCCCTGAACCCGGCGTCCAGTTCAAGGATCTCACCCCGGTGCTGGCCGACAGGCACGGATTGGCGGTCGTGACAGCCGGGTTGGCGGAGATCGCCGAGGGCGCCGATCTGGTGGCCGGGATAGACGCCCGGGGATTTCTGCTGGGCGGGGCGGTAGCTCACCGATTGGGTATCGGCGTGCTGGCCATCCGGAAGGGAGGCAAGCTGCCTCCACCGGTTCACCGTCAGACCTACACCTTGGAGTACGGGACTGCCACGTTGGAGATTCCGGCCGAGGGCATCGATCTGCGCGGCCGTCGCGTTGTCATCATCGATGACGTGCTGGCCACCGGCGGAACAGTTGCCGCTGCGCAGGCTCTGCTAGCCGCCGGCGGCGCCGTGGTGCCGGCTGCGGCGGTCGTGCTCGAACTGGCAGCGCTCGGAGGTCGCGCAAAGGTGGCCCCCCTCGCGGTGGCCAGCCTGCACCTCATCTGACCGCGGTATCTCAGCACCGAATGTCATCGCGGGAAAGGCGATATCCTCGGTGGGCCGGGATCGGCATCGAGGTGGCGACAGGAGGTGATCCGGAGTGGCCGAGGATGAGCTCGCGATGACTGCCCCGATGTCCGTCGCTGAGTTGAGATCAACCGAATTAGGCGCGGAAGCTCCAAAGATCCCGGAAGTTTCAAAAACCGCCAGCAGTGCCTCGCGTCGGGTGCGTGCCCGGTTGGCCCGGCGAATGACTTCACAGCGCAGCACAGTCAACCCGGTGCTCGAACCGCTGGTTGCGGTGCACCGGGAGATCTACCCGAAGGCAGACCTCACGATGCTGCAGCGGGCCTACGAAGTCGCCGAGGCGAAGCACGCCACCCAGATGCGCCGTTCCGGCGATCCTTACATCACCCATCCACTGGCGGTTGCGAACATCCTGGCCGAGCTCGGGATGGACACCACCACATTGGTGGCCGCACTGCTGCACGACACCGTCGAGGACACCGGCTACGAGTTGGCGGCGCTCACCGCTGACTTCGGCGAGGAAGTCGCCCACTTGGTCGACGGCGTGACCAAGCTAGACAAAGTGGTACTCGGCACTGCTGCTGAGGGCGAGACCATCCGCAAGATGATCATCGCGATGGCCCGTGATCCTCGAGTGCTCGTCATCAAGGTCGCCGATCGGCTGCACAACATGCGAACGATGCGCTTCCTCCCCCCGGAGAAGCAGGCCCGCAAAGCCCGGGAGACGCTGGAAGTCATTGCCCCCCTTGCGCACCGCCTCGGTATGGCCACGGTGAAGTGGGAGCTGGAGGACCTGTCATTCGCCATCCTGCATCCCAAGCGGTATGACGAGATAGTCCGACTGGTAGCCGACCGGGCGCCGTCGCGCGATACTTACCTGGCCAAAGTGCGGGCAGAGATCAACAGCGCCTTGAGCGCGATGAAGATCGACGCGGTCGTCGAGGGCAGGCCCAAGCACTACTGGTCGATCTATCAGAAGATGATCGTCAAAGGCCGCGACTTCGACGACATCCACGACCTCGTCGGGGTGCGGATCCTCTGCGAGGAAATCCGCGACTGTTATGCCGCTGTGGGCGTTGTGCATTCGCTCTGGCAGCCGATGCCAGGACGGTTCAAGGACTACATCGCGCAACCCCGGTTCGGGGTCTATCAATCGTTACACACCACCGTCGTCGGCTCCGAGGGCAAACCGCTGGAGGTGCAGATCCGCACGCGTGACATGCACCGCACGGCGGAATACGGCATCGCGGCGCACTGGCGTTACAAAGAAGCCAAGGGACGCAACGGTTCACCGCACGCTCACGCAGCTGCCGAAATCGATGACATGGCGTGGATGCGACAGCTTCTCGACTGGCAACGAGAAGCGGCAGACCCGGGGGAGTTCCTTGAGTCGCTGCGTTATGACCTTGCGGTACAAGAGATCTTCGTGTTCACCCCTAAGGGTGATGTGATTACCCTGCCCGCTGGGTCCACGCCGGTGGACTTCGCCTACGCCGTGCATACCGAGGTCGGCCATCGCTGTATCGGCGCGCGGGTCAACGGCCGGCTGGTGGCACTGGAGCGCAAACTCGAAAACGGCGAAGTGGTAGAGGTTTTCACCTCAAAGGCCCCCAATGCGGGCCCTACCCGCGACTGGCAGGCCTTCGTGGTGTCACCGCGGGCCAAGGCCAAGATCCGGCAATGGTTCGCCAAGGAGCGTCGTGAGGAGGCGCTGGAGGCGGGCAAGGACTCCATCGCCCGCGAGGTCCGTCGTGGCGGACTTCCCTTGCAGCGATTGGTCAATGGTGAAGCGATGGCCGCCCTGGCGCATGAGCTGCACTACTCCGACGTGTCGGCGATGTACACCGCCGTGGGTGAGGGTCATGTTTCGCCGCGACACGTGGTGCAACGGCTGCTGGCCCGCCTTGGTGGGGCCGACAGCGCCGAAGACGAGCTGGCCGAGCGGTCCACCCCGGCGACCATGCCGATGCGCCAGCGCGCCACGGACGACACCGGCATCGCGGTGCCCGGAGCGCCCGGGGTGCTGACCAAGCTGGCCAAGTGCTGCACACCAGTTCCCGGCGACATGATTCTGGGCTTCGTCACCCGCGGCGGCGGGATCAGCGTGCACCGCACCGATTGCACCAACGCGGCGACTCTGGAGCAACAGTCCGAACGCATCATCGAGGTGCACTGGGCGCCTTCGCCGACGTCGGTCTTCCTCGTCGCCATCCAGGTGGAGGCGCTGGACCGGCACCGACTGCTCTCCGACGTCACCCGCGTGCTGGCCGACGAACGGGTCAACATCTTGTCGGCCTCGGTCACCACGTCCAATGACCGGGTCGCGATCAGCCGGTTCACCTTTGAGATGGGCGATCCCAAGCACCTCGGCCACGTGCTCAATGCTGTTCGTAATGTCGAAGGTGTCTACGACGTTTACCGCGTGACGAGCGCAGCCTGACGGAGCTGTCAAATACTGAGGGCGCTACCGGTAGGGTAATCGCCGTGTCAGATCTGCCATTGATGACCGGATTTCCCGCGGAATCAGCGTCGCTCGTGACGCTAGCGAATTGGCAGGAGCCGCCGTATAACCGTTGGGCGTTCCAGCATCTGCGTGAAGTGATCCCCACCCAGCGGATTGCGCGTGGATTCGGCCCGCTGGCGCTGTTTCAGTGGGACGACAAGCTGCTGCACCCCGAAGAAGTTTCTGTGCAGCGCCTTGAAGGGCACACCTCCACCCTTGCCGATGTACTGGCCGAAACTTGGACGGACGCTGTTGTGATCGTCCACGACGGTCGCATCGTTTTCGAGCAGTACTACAACGGGATGGCTGCCGACACCCCGCACCTGTTGATGTCGGTGACGAAGTCAGTTGTCGGAACCGTTGCCGGAATCCTTGCTGAGCAAGGCTTGCTAGACCCGGAAGCACAGGTGAGTCAATACGTGCCTGAGGTTGAACTCTCCGGCTACGGCGGCGCGACTGTGCGCAATCTGCTCGACATGCGCACCGGCGTCAAGTTCAGTGAGGAATACACCAACATCGACGCTGAGGTCCGCGTGATGGAGCGGGCCATGGGGTGGCGTCCTGAAGGCTTGGAGCACCAACTTCGGGGGATGTACGACTACCTGGCCAGCATGGAGCAGGAGACCGCGCACGGCGGTGCGTTCGTGTATCGGTCGGCGGACACCGACATGCTGGGTTGGGTGTGCGAGCGGGCGTCCGGCGTCCGCATGGCGGACCTCATCTCGCAGCTGATCTGGCAGCCGATGGGCGCCGAATTCGATGCCGAGATCACCTGCGACCGTGTCGGTTCGGCTATCCACGATGGGGGAATGTCGGCGCGCGCGCGGGATATGGCCCGATTCGGTCAGCTGATCCTCGATGACGGACTGGTCGATGACAAGCCCGTACTTCCCAAGCAGTGGATTACCCATGCCCGGACGATCGATCCGGACATCAGAGCGGCGTTCACCGCATCGGACTCCGAGCCATTCCTCACCGGCGGTTGGTATCGCAGTCAGTTCTGGTTCATGCCAGGGGTGCTCGGCGACCTGCAGGTGTGCCTGGGGATCCACGGTCAGATGGTGGTGGTGGATCGCTCTACCCGGACGGTGTCCGTGAAGCTGTCGACGTGGCCGGACGCGCAGAACCCGGCGTATTTACTGGACACGGTCCGGGCATTTGTTGCGGCGGGTCAGCATGTGTCGGGGTTCACGCCGTCCGATGATGACTCGCGCATGAACCACACCGGCCCGATTCCGACCGGTGGACTTGTCGAGGGTCGCGACCGCGTCAAGAAAGCCTGAGTCACCCGCCGAACAGACGCAAAATCCCCCGACACGCGCAAGGCGTGCGGGGGATTTTGCGTCTACCCGGCCGGGTGAAGTTACTTCACCCAGCCGATGGGGACCACCTTCGGCGGCTCCTTCAACGGCTCGCTCACATACAGGGCGCGGATGCCTTCGATGTAGGCACGGCACCGCTTGGTGAGTCCGTCGGACGTTTGCATGCGGCCCTTGGTCACCAGGATCCCGAGGTCGGCACCTTTGAATCGGTAGTCACCCGGCCCGTACACCCGCATGAAGAAGCACTCGTCCTCATGAGTGACGTCATGCCAGTCGTTGGTGAGCCCGATAAAGGTCAGGGTGTCGTCATCGTTGAGCTTGTAACGCCCGGTTGGGGGCGCAGCCAGGATGCGTTCAACCGAGTCGTTGGGCTCTTTCATGATCAGCTGGGCCCACACGTCGAGTGCCGCGAGCTCCCGCCACCGCTCGTTGATCTCCTCGACGTCGATCGTGTAGTCGACGTCCATGAACTCAAGCAGGTGGAACAAGAACAACGGAATGTCGGAGTAGGCGCCCGCGGTGACGTTGGTGATTGACGATGCGCCGGAGATGCGTGGGTTCAGTTCGCCGAGGTAGACCTCTTCGGAATCGAGGTCCACCAACACGTCGACCTCGAAGAAGCCCTGGTACCCCTCCTTGCGAAGCTGGTTGCCGAGGCGCTGCACGTGCTGGATGGCGGTGGCCCGATGGATGTCCGACAGTGCCTCCGGGAAGAGGTCGTTCCCGCACCAGCCGCCACGGTAGGGGGTCAGTTCGGGATAGCCGGTGAGGTCGGTCATGAACGGACCGACGACGGTGCCGTGCTTAGTGTTGACGGCTTCCACAGCGACAGCGTGGTTGTTGATCCGCTTCATGATCTTCAGGTCTTGATCGATCATGTTCTCGGCGTTCTTGTCCCAATCTTCTTCCTTAGTGATGAAGAAGGTGGTCTTGCCGGAGTCGCCATATGGCGTCTGTACGACCAGGTCGGTCCCCAGCCCGGCTTCAACGGACAGCTTGTTCAGCTCTTCGTAGCTGTCAGCCCGACCGAGCACATTGGGTACCGAGGGCGCGCCGGCTTCCTCGCCGAGTTTCGTCGTGACGATCTTGGAGTCCAGGTGCCGGCGAAGCTCGTCGGTGGGCAGGATCAGGTTGTAGTCGAGTTCACGGCAGATCTTCTCGGTCTCCTCGTCGAAGAACACCATCGCGACCATCGGTCGCACGCCCTTTGACTTGCACTTTGCTTCGATGTGCTTCTGGACCTCGGGATCGCGCAGGAGGTAGTTGTTGATTTCCTCGCTGCTCTTGAACTCCACGTACGGCTTGCTCGAGGGGGTGAAGACGCGTGGATGCGAGCCGTCCCAGGAGTCGTAATAGACGATGTATTCAAATCCTCGAACCCAGCGATCGATTCCAAGAAGATTGAACCCGGTGGCGCCGATGAAGAAGATCGGCTGCTCGTTGGTTCTGAAGAAAGTGCGGATTTCTGAGATCCCCTTCAGACCTCGGGATCCCAACACTTTGGAAATCAAACTCTGGCGTTCGCCGCTCATTGTCACCTCGGGCCGTATTCTCTCCGGATATTGACGACGAATTGTCCCATGACTGGGACAAGAGAGTCGGAAAACGGTTGACTTACCCAGGATGTCGTCGGATGAGGAGATTACCTATGGCCCAACACCCACTTGAACCATTAACCGCGGACGAGTTTCGGGAGACCACTGCGATTCTGCGCAGCGGCGGGCACGTGTCCGACAGCTTCCGCTTCGCGGCCCTTGAGTTGAAGGAGCCGCTCAAGGCTGACGTGAAAGCGTGGCGAACCGGCGACCCCGTTCCCCGGACATCGTTTGCGGTGTTGTGGGACCGCGCCACGAACAAGACTTACGAAGCCACCGTCGACCTCACCGGCGGCAAGGTTCTGTCCTTCGAACACATTCCCGACGTGACCCCGAACTTCACCCACGACGAGTGGGGCGAAGTAGACGAGGCGATGCGCGCCAACCCCGAGGTGCTCGCCGCGCTCGCGAAGCGCGGGTTCACCGACATGGATCTGATCCTCATCGACGTGTGGACCTACGGCAAGGCGATGATGCCGGAGAAGTACCGCGACCGGCGGCTCGGCTGGGCCGACCTGTGGGCTCGTGCCACTCCTCAGGGAAATCCCTACGGCCACCCCATCTCCGGCCTGAAGTTGCTGGTCGACATGAACACGCTGGAACTCCTCGAGATCGAGGACCATCACGATTACGGCCACCCTGACGTGGATTGCGAGTACATCCCGTCGGTGCGTGGCACCGAGGTGCGTACCGATCTCAAGCCGCTGAACATCACTCAGCCCGAGGGGCCCTCGTTCACTGTCGAGGGCACCGAGTTGAAGTGGCAGAACTGGACCATGCGACTGGGATTCAACTACCGCGAAGGTCCAGTGATCTACCAGGTGTCCTTCGATGACAAGGGCACCAAACGCGATGTCGCTTATCGGATGTCGTTCGCTGAGATGATCGTTCCCTACCGCGACCCGACGTTCGATCACTACCGCCGCACCGCCTACGACATCGGCGAGTGGGGCCTGGGGTGCATGACCACGTCGCTGGAACTCGGCTGCGACTGCCTGGGTGAGATTCGCTATGTCGACGCCACTCTGGCGGACTCGAAGGGCGAGCCATTCGACATCAAGCAAGCGATCTGTCTGCACGAAGAAGACAACGCTGTGGGATGGAAGCATGTCGACCACCGAACCGGAGCTGAAGTTCGCCGGCAGCGTCGGATGGTGGTGTCGGTTCACGCAACGGTGGCGAACTATGAGTATCTCGTCTACTGGCGCTTCTACCAGGACGGCAACATCGAGTGCGAGGTCCGGGCGACCGGCATCATGGTCACCACCCCGTTCCTCGAAGGTGAGAAGCCGCCACCGTTCGGCACGGTCGTCGACAAGAACACCTACGCGCCGTACCACCAGCACTTCCTGGTGGCTCGTCTCGACCTCGATGTCGACGGTGACGAGAACACGGTTGTCGAGGTCGATTCGATGGCATCACCGCTGTCGGAGGAGAATCCGTACGGCTTGGCTCTGGTGACCAAGTCGACACCGATCACCTCAGAGTCGGAGGCGGCGCGCGACTTCGATTGGTCCACGCAGCGGGCGTGGAAGGTCGTCAACCCCAACAAGCAGAACAAGGTCGGCGCCGACGTGTCGTACAAACTTGTTCCGGGGGCTGCCTTCCCCGCGATGATGGATCCGTCGACACCGCAGTACTTGCGGGCGCCCGTCATCGGGCACACGTTGTGGGTGACCAAGAACGATGCCGACGAACGGTGGCCGGCGGGTAACTACCCGACGCAGTCCGAGGTCGACACCGGGATGAGCGAGTGGATCAAGGACAACGCGTCTTTGGTCAACACCGACGTGGTGCTGTGGTACGTCTTCGGGGTCCACCACATCACCCGGATCGAGGAGTGGCCAATCATGTCGGTCGACACGATTTCGTTCTGGCTCAAGCCTTCTGGCTTCTTCGACCAGAACCCGTCGATCGACGCCGCGCCATCCGGCAAGGGCGGATCGGGTTCCTGTCACAACGGCTGAACGCACCAAGAAGACGCCCCCCGGCTTGAAGGCCGGGGGGCGTCTTTCTGTAGTGGTCGCGCTCAGTCGTCCATGATGAGCACTGGCGTGTCCCTCCGCAGGGTCTCGCCACGGAAGAACGCCGGCTGGGCGGCGCGCCAAGCGAACATCAATATCAGACCGCTGAGGATCAGGCCGAGGCCGAGTACCAGCACCAGGCCGACACCGAAAACGCTTGCACCACTGCCGTATTCGGGTGACGCGGCGTCGTGCAGAGTGACGCCGAGTACGCCGAACAGGCCTAGCCCGCCGAGCAGCGGGAACAGTAATTTGAAGACGAAGCTCTGGAAGCTGCTGAACAACTCGTGCCGGAAATACCAGACGCAGGAGAACGCCGTCAGGCCGTAGTAGAAGCAGATCATGATGCCCAGCGAGTAGATCGTGTCGGTGAGCACGCGTTGACTCAGGATAGTGAGCACCGTGTAGAAGGTGGCAGCGAACGCCCCCGCGACCACAGTCGCGTACGAGGGAGTGAGGAAACGCGGGTGGATTGCCGCGAATCGAGGCGGCAGGGCCTTGTAGGAAGCCATTCCGAGGATCGTTCGGGTTGCCGGCAGGAACGTTGTGATCAGGCTGGCGGTACTCGAGGCGAGGACGGCCAAATACAGCAGCAGGTGCCAGGGGTCGCCGAGCACCGGCTCGGCGAGTGCGCCGAAGACGTTCTCGGAGATCTCCTCATTGCCCAGGCCCAGTCCTTCGGTTCCGGTCCCGGCGTACATCTGGGTGGCTGTTGCCACCAGAAGGTAGGTCAGCAGGATCGACATCACTGTCAGCAACGCGGCTCTACCCGGTGTCTTGGTCGACCCCTTCGACTCTTCGTTGACCGTGAGGCAGGTGTCCCATCCCCAGAACGCGAAGATCGATCCGGAGAGGCCGGCGATGAATGCGGAAAGGGTCAGGCCGGTGGGGCTGAACCAGTCCCAGCTGAAGATGGCCGCGGTAGGCGAGGTTTCCGATCGCACCATCGCCGTGATCGCGAAGGCCAGCAGGATGGCCAGCTGGAAGCCGACGAGGAAGAACTGAATCTTCTCGGTGGTGGTGATGCCGCGGTACGCGATGTAGGTGGCCATCGCGAGTAGAGCGATACATGTAAAGACGTTGACGCCCTTGTTCTGCCACAGGTGTCCCAGGTGTTCGTTTCGGAAGGCGTCGCCGAGGAATTGGTAGAAGAATTGGACGGCCACCCCGGACAAGTTCGACAACACGATGGCCGTCGCAAGGATCGCAGCCCAACCGCCGAGCCAACCGACATACGGCCCGAACGCCTTTGTCGTCCAGGTGAACGATGTGCCGCAGTCGGGGGCCACCTTGTTCAGTTCCCGGTACGCGTAGGCGGCGAAGAACATCGGCAGGAATCCCGCGATGATCACCACGGCCATCTTGGTACCGGCCTGGGTGACCAGGATTCCGATCGTGGCGGTAAGCGTGTACGCCGGTGCTACCGAGGAGATCCCGAGGACGACGCTGCCCAAGACGCCCACCGAGTTCTTCGACAGCCCCTTCTGCTCGAGATCGGTCTCCACCGCATGGTGCGGGTCATGTTCTTCGATCTGCATGCCAGCCTCGTCAGGTAGTCGGAACGGTGCTCGGGAACGGTTCTCTAGAAAGCTTCTCTGGAGAACAATGCCGGGTGACAGCACATTACCGCCGAGAACATGACTTTCTGGTGCTGTTTGCCCTGCTTTACTTGGTAGTCACATGAATTTGGCGCCGCATCGCGGCGAGATCGGAAGGAAGCCCATGAGCGAGGCGACTCACATCGAGGCAAACGGGATCGTCGTCGGAGCCGATGGCTCCGATCACGGCAAGGCCGCGATCCGCTGGGCTGCTGAAGCCGCGCTTGCCTACGAGCTGCCGCTGACAGTGCTGTTCGCCCGCCCCGACGCCGCCGGTGTACCGCAGCTTCTCGCCGAGCCCACCGGCGTGCTGGGCGAGTCCGTGGCCGAGGCGGAAATCGATCGGCCCGGGCTGGTTGTCCGCGCTTTGCAGATGCCCGACTCCCCGGTGAAGTCACTTCTGACCGCGGGCGAGACGGCCGATGTGTTGGTGCTCGGCTCGCGCGGTGTCGGCGGCTTCCGAGGCCTGCTGTTGGGGTCGACGACGCTCAATGTCGCGCCATACGTGGAGTGCCCGGTTGTGGTGGTGCACGCCCGGACCGAAGACGAAGCGGACGGCGAAAGTCAAGAGGGCGAAGGGAATCCGGGGCAGGTAGTGCTGGGCTACGACGGTTCGACGGCTGCCAACCGTGCGGCTGCCTTCGCCTTCCGGCATGCCGAGGCCCTCGGTTGTGGCGTCGTCG
This sequence comes from Mycobacterium sp., assembly GCA_965279745.1. GTDB lineage: Bacteria > Actinomycetota > Actinomycetes > Mycobacteriales > Mycobacteriaceae > Mycobacterium. Next base: position 1,494,421 of record OZ257262.1, on the reverse strand, counting down.
TGGTGACGGTGGAGCCGAAAGCCATCGATCCGGAGTCGAAGGAGGTGAACCCCACCGCGGCTCTTCCGGGTTCAGACACCGGGGCGTTCCACTCGCCGGTCATCGTCACCGCCGAATCGTTCCCCGACGTGCCGGTGTCGTTCGTGGCCGGCGTCGGCCGTCCCGCGGAAGTCCTTATTGCTGAAGCGAAGGGCGCCAATCTGTTGGTCGTCGGTAGTCGCGGCGCAGGCGGTTTCGCAAAGCTCGTGATGGGATCGGTGAGCCAGAAGGTGGTGGCCCATGCCACCTGCCCGGTGGCGATACTGCACGAGGGGGTCACAGCGGCGTCTGCTTCAGGCGTCGATTGACGACTGACCCAATCTGGCGCTGTTCCAGCCGAGTCTCGCGTTAGTCCAGCCGGATCGATTCCAGCGTCACCGGCTGAGCCGGCGGACCGTCATCGGCACTCCCAGTCTTGCGGTCGACACCGCTAGCGGCGATCCGGTCGACGATGGCCAGCCCCGTCTCATCGACCGTGCCGAACGCTGTGTAGGTAGGCGGCATCAGCGAATCGCGGTACACGATGAAGAACTGACTGCCGTTGGCACCCGGACCGTCGTTGGCCATGGCCAACGTGCCGCGTGGGTACCTGACGGACTGCTTCAGCGCCGGATCGAAGGGGCGGTACTGGTTGGTCGGGTACTCGTTGGCGAATCGATACCCCGGTCCGCCCGACCCCGTACCGGTCGGGTCGCCGCATTGCAGCAGCCCTGATTCCGGTGATGTGGTGAGCCGATGGCAGGGGGTGCCGTCGAAGTACCCCTGTTGGGCGAGGTTGACGAAGCTATTGACCGTGCACGGTGCCTTGGCGTTGTCGAGTTTCAGGCCGATGGCGCCAGCGTTTGTGGTCATGGTCGCGGTGACGGTGGCGGGTTTGGTGGGAACTTGCCCGGCGCGCGGTGGTGTCGCCGGCTTGCTGGCCGGTGTTGTGGTTGCCGGGTAGGTGCAGTTGGCGCCGAGGTTGGCCGGCGGGACGAACGGCGGTAGCCCGGAGTCCGGCATTGAGGTGCTGGTGCGGTAGTGATTGTTCGGTCCGCCGGGGCCGTACATGTTGCCCATCGAGCCGCCCAACCAACTGACGAAGATCGCGGCGATGATCACCACCACGATGGTCGCGACGGTGACGACATAGCTGATCACCAGGCCCGCGATCGCCAGCCCGCGACCTTCTTCGCCGCTGCGCTTGATCTGCGACAACGAGATGTGGCCGAAAATGATCCCGAGCGGGGCGAACAGGAACGCGCAGACCAGCGACGCGATCGCCAGGCTATTGGTCGGCGCTGGCTGCGGATAGGGGTACGGACCCGATCCGACCGGACCGTTCGGGACGGACGCCTGGTGGGGCGGAGGAAGACTCATCCGCTCAGTCCAGCAGCACCGACTTGATCATCACGTCGGTGCCGGGCTTGCCGTCCTGGCCACCCCCGGCGACACCAGCGGCGGCGATCTTGTCCAGGGTGGCCAGACCGGTCGGATCGATGGTGCCGAACACGGTGTAGTTCGGCGGCAGCTTCGAGTCCTTGTAAACCAGGAAGAACTGGCTGCCGTTGGTGCCGGGGCCGGCATTGGCCATCGCGAGCGTGCCGCGCGGGTAGGTCACCGTTTCCTGCAACGCAGGATCGCCCTTCGGGTACTGGTCCGTCGGGTACTCATTGGCGAATTGGTACCCGGGTCCGCCGGACCCGCTGCCGCTGGGATCGCCGCACTGCAGTACCGCCAGTGTCTCCGATGTGGTCAGCCGATGACACGGGGTGTCGTTGAAGAAACCCTTCTGCGCCAGGCTAGCAAAGCTGTTCACCGTGCAGGGGGACTTGGAGTTGTCCAGTGTCAGACCGAGATTGCCCTGATTGGTTGTCATGCTGACGCTGACCGTTGCTGGATCGGTTGGCACCTTCCCGCCCTTGGGGGCGTCCACCTTCTTGCTGGCGGGTTCGGGAGTGGCCGGGTACTGGCAGTTGGCGCCAAGATCTGCGGCGGCCTTGAACGCGGGAAGCTGGCCGGGCGTCGAAGGCGCGGGCGCCGCGCTGCTGGATGCCGACGTGTCCGCGGAGGCGGTGGTGTTCTTGCCGGCATCCTTGTCTGTCAGAACGTAGTTCGCGATGACGGCAGCCACGGCGACCACGGCCACCACGCTCCCGATGATGGTTAGCAGTCGCCGAATTTTCGCCTGCTTGGCGCGGCGCTCCAGCTGTCGCTCGAGTTTGCGCTTGGCCGTCGCACGTCGCTGTTCGTTGGTGGGCACCGCCGATGTCCTTCGTTGTGATCGATGAGTCGGCACCGAGTGTGCCAGTCGATCCTGTGCGGCTCTCCCACCGGGGCATGGGAAACTGGGAACCGTGTTGCTCACCGGGTTCCCGGCCGGCTTGTTGGCGTGCAATTGCTATGTGCTGGCCCCACACGCCGGGGCCGATGCAATTGTGGTGGACCCAGGTCAGCGTGCGATGGGTCCGTTGCGTCGCATTCTCGATGAGAATCGTCTGACTCCGGCAGCGGTGCTGCTCACCCATGGCCACATCGATCACATGTGGTCGGCGCAAAAGGTTGGCGATACTTACGGTTGTCCGGTCTTCGTCCACCCCGAGGACCGGTTCATGTTGGCCGACCCGATTAAGGGCTTCGGGCCCCGGCTCGGCCAGATTGCGTTCGGAGCGTTGTTTCGTGAGCCCAAGCAGGTGATCGAGCTGGATCGCGACGGCGACAAGCTCGATCTCGGTGGAATCACCGTGGTCGTCGACCACACGCCGGGCCACACTCGGGGGTCGGTGACTTTTCGCGTCGCGGACGCCGGCAGCCGGGGAGATGTCGCCTTCACAGGTGACACTCTGTTCAAGCAATCCGTCGGGCGTACCGATCTGCCGGGCGGGAGTGGGCGCGACCTATTGACTTCGATCATCGGCAAACTGTTGGTGCTCGACGATGACACCCTGGTATTTCCCGGTCATGGTGAATCCACCACCATCGGCCAGGAGCGCCGCACTAACCCCTTCCTCAAAGGATGACCTCAAAGGATGACCTCAAAGGATGACCTCAAAGGATGACGTTGTGAGCGATTCGTGAGCGATTTTCAAGCACCGAAGGGCGTTCCGGACTACCTGCCGCCCGAGTCGGCTCAGTTCGTCGCTGTCCGTGACGGGTTGCTCGAGGTAGCGCGGCGTGCCGGCTACGGGGACGTGGAACTACCCGTATTCGAGGACACCGCTCTGTTCGCCAGGGGCGTGGGCGAGTCCACCGACGTGGTCTCCAAAGAGATGTACACGTTCGCCGATCGCGGGGAACGATCGGTGACATTGCGGCCGGAGGGAACAGCCGGCGTGATGCGCGCCGTCATCGAACATGGGTTGGACCGTGGCGCGCTGCCTGTCAAGTTGTGTTACGCGGGCCCGTTCTTTCGGTACGAGCGGCCACAAGCCGGTCGCTATCGGCAGTTGCAACAGGTCGGGGTCGAGGCGATCGGCGTCGACGACCCGGCGTTGGACGCCGAGGTGATCGCGATCGCCGATTCCGGCTTCAGAACCTTGGGGCTGAACGACTTTCGGCTGGAAATCACCTCGCTGGGCGATGAGACCTGCCGGCCGCAGTACCGCGAACTGTTGCAGGACTTCCTGGCTGGATTGGATCTCGACGAGCCGACCCGGGATCGCGCGCGGCTCAATCCGTTGCGGGTGCTCGATGACAAGCGGCCGCGTGTGCGTGAGATGACCGCCGAAGCACCGGTAATCCTCGATCACCTCTCGGCCGAAGCTAAACGGCACTTCGACACGGTGCTGTCGCATCTCGACGTGCTGGGCGTTCCGTACGTGGTCAATCCGCGGCTGGTCCGCGGATTGGACTACTACACCAAGACCACCTTCGAATTCGTCCACGACGGGCTGGGTGCGCAATCCGGTATTGGCGGGGGCGGACGGTACGACGGGTTGATGCGGGAACTCGGCGGCCAGGATCTGTCCGGCATCGGGTTCGGACTCGGCGTGGACCGCACTGTCTTGGCGTTGCGGGCCGAAGGCAAGGCGGTCGGCCAGACCACCCGCTGCGAGGTATTCGGCGTTCCGCTGGGAGACCGGGCAAAGCTCGAACTCGTTGGACTCGGCGCGGCGTTGCGCGCCGTCGGGGTGCGGGTCGACCTGGCCTATGGAGACCGGGGTATGAAAGCCGCGATGCGTGCTGCGGACCGGTCCGGAGCACGGATCGCCCTGATCGCCGGGGACCGCGATATCGACGCGGGCACCGTCGGCGTCAAAGATCTCGCGACCGGTGAGCAGGCGGATATCGCTCTGACAAGCGTCGTCGATGAGGTTCTGGCGCGGCTGACCTGACCAAGCTGAGCAATCGCGCGTCTACAAACGGAAGTGCGGCTTCTGAGTACTTAGCAAATTCTCAAAGGTTTCTTTGAGATCGGCAAGACGGCGTGGGCAGAGTGGAGTCAGTTGTCCCGCCCAATTGCTGGAGTGTCATGAGGTCCGATCTGTTCGGAGCCGAACTTATCGAGAACTACCTACGTACCCGACGGGTGCGGTACTTCCGAGGCCATCACGACGACGAATTCTTCTTCCTGATCAACGCGCATCATGGCCGGCTGCACATTCATCTCGAGGTGAGTGGCGCCTACGGCGACACCATCAGGATCGGGGTCGCCGCGGAGCGGTACTTCCCAGTGCAGCTGCGCGGGCGGTTGGCCGCGTTGACCGATGCCTGGAACCGGGCCAGTCCGTGGGCCAAGGCTGTTGTCGTTAAATCATCCGACCCTACGCTGATCGCAGTCGCGGCTGAGAACAGCTACTCGAGCGCCGACGGGGCTGATTTCGCTGCCGCCGTGGATCAAACCATCCAGTCCGCGATAGAACTGTTCGGCCGCACGCGAGTTTCAGCGGGGTTGGTGCCATCCGGTCCGGCCGACCATCCGCTGCTGGACGCCAGCTGACCGGTAACGCTCCCAGTAGCGTGATCGATATGGCCACTATGCGAGCCATAACGAGGGCCGGTGCCGCAATTGCTATTGCGGCTACTGGATTTGCGGTAGCTCACGGCGCGGCAAACGCCGACCCGGCCACACCCCACCAGGTGACCTACACGATCACCACGACCAGTGACCTGACGGCCAATATCTATTACGTCACTGCGGATCCGCCCAATCAAGGTGCGGCGAACGATCCCCAGTTCATGCCGCTGGCCCGTACTCAGGTCGGCCCTGATGCGCCATGGACGGTGACCACTACTCTGGGTGATCCGACCGCGTGGGCGTTCGTCAGTGCCAGCGGGGGACTCCGGGTGAATCCGGAGTTCCACTGCGAGATCGCCGTCGACGGCCAGGTGGTGGTGGCGCAGCAAGGCGGAAGCGGAGTGCAATGCGCGCTGCGGCCCTGGTAGAGGGCGGGTAACTAGCCGAGGGCGTTGGACTTAAAGGTGTTGCACTGGTTGGGGTCGCCGGTCTGGTAGCCCGTGGTGAACCACTTCTGCCGTTCCACCGACGAGCCGTGCGTCCACTGCTCGGGGTTGATGCGGCCGGTCGCCTGCTTCTGAATACGATCGTCGCCGACTGATGCCGCGGCCGACATCGCGTCGGCGATGTCCTTGTCACTCAGAGGCTCCAGATAGGTCACATCGGTACCGGGTTGCTTGGTGATGGCGGCGTAATGCGCCCACACTCCGGCGTAGCAGTCGGCCTGCAGTTCGGTGCGCACGCCGTTACCGGTGGCGCCTGTCGCCCCCTGCTGCGCGCGGCCGAGAACTCCGAGCAGGTTCTGGACGTGATGTCCGTACTCGTGCGCCACGACATACTCCTGAGCGAGTGGCCCACCACTGGAACCGAATTGGTCGACCAGCACCTGGAAGAAGTCGGTGTCGAAATAGGCGGTCCGGTCGACTGGGCAGTAGAACGGCCCCACATCGCTGGTGGCAGGTCCGCAACCGGTGTTCACCTGGCCCTTGAAGAGCCGCATGTTCGGCGGGGTGTAGCCCTTGAGCAACTGCTGCCACACGGCGTCGACGGAGTTCCCGGTGGCCACCACGCGACATTCCACGTACTTGTTGGCGTCGGCGCCGGTTTTGCACTTATCCAGGTCGTAGCCGGGCTGAGATTCAACCTGACCCATCGGCTGCTGGCTGATCACCTGACCCGGATCAACTCCGAGGAACAGAGCCAAAAGCACGACCACCAATCCGCCCACACCGCCGCCGATGGCCATCCCGCGCCCACCGCCGCCACCGCTGGTACTGGCTCTGCTCGTGTCGATCTGCATGCCTTCGTTGAAGGTCATTGCCGCTCCTTGAGATTGACCCGTCTAACTAGGGCTTAATCGAGTTCAGCTTGCCACTCTACGATCCAGCGGTGTCCATCGTCGTCAATCCGTCGAGCGTGGTTCACACCTCGCACGGCGCGTTGCGCGGGACCGCCGAGGGTGGGGTCGCTGTCTGGCGCGGCGTTCCGTACGCAGAGCAGCCGGTTGCAAGCCGTCGATTCGAGGCCCCAGAGCCGCTGAAACACTGGTCCGGGGTGCGCGAGGCGCTGCACCATGGCCCGGTGCCGCCTCAAGGCCGCTCTTTCGTCGGGGGTGGTCGCGACGATCCGAAGGTCCGCGATGAGGCCTGTCTGACAGTCACGGTGTGGTCTCCTGACACCAGCGGCTCATTGCCGGTGATGGTGTGGATCCCGGGCGGGGCATTCGTCTATGGCGCCGGGCAACTGCAGCTCTACAACGGATCGCGACTGGCCCGCAACGGCGATGTCGTGGTGGTCAATGTGACCTATCGACTTGGCGTCTTCGGTGGTCTGGAACTCGGCGACCTCGGCGCCGGATTCGACGACAACCTGTGCCTGCGCGACCAGATCGCCGCCTTGCGCTGGGTGCGAGACAACATCGCGGCCTTCGGCGGCGACCCCGACATGGTCACTATCTTTGGTGAGTCCGCCGGGGCGACGTCGGTGCTCGCCCTCATGGCCAGCCCGGCCGGCGAGGGGTTGTTCGCCCGGGCGATTGCGCAGAGTCCCGCGCTGCCGCTGATCGCTGACCGGGCCGTCCGGGCCAAGCGGGCACATGAGTTTGTCGACCTGGTCGGCGTCGATCCGGCCCACTTCAAGAGCCTTCCGCAGCGGGTCCTGCGGCGTGCCGCAGGCGAGCTGCAACGCCGCAGCGTGGACAGCTCACCTACGTTGGCCTACGGGCTCACCTATGGCGTCGATCTACTTCCGAGGCACCCGATCGACGCGGCGCGGGCGGGCGCTCTCAATCGGGTTCCCCTGATCATCGGAACGAATACCCACGAGGCGTCGATGTTCGCCTGGTCCAAGCCGCCGATGCTGCCCACGACGACCGCTGGAGTCGATGCATATTTCGCCCGGACTGAACTCGACACGCGGGATCGGGGGCTGCGGGATCGGGTGCTGCGGGATCGGGTATTGGCCGCCTACCCCGACTATCCGCGACGACGGGCATTGATCGCGTTCGGCTCTGACGTCATGTTCGGAGCGCCTACCTGGGCGTTCGCCGATGCCTACAGTGCGCATGCGCGCACTTACGCCTACCGGTTTGACCACGCTGCCTGGAGCTTGCGGATTCTCGGACTCGGCGCGACCCACGGCAGCGAGATCGTGCACATCCAGCACAGCTATGGGTCATACCTGGGTCGGATGATCCACCCGCTGGGGCAGCGGGTGCGGCCGTCGGTCGGCCGGCGGATGCAGCGAGCCTGGCTGGACTTCGTGACCAGCGGGGCAGGTGAAGCCGCGTTAGACGAATCGCCGTTAGACGACTGGCCGGCGTATGACACCGTCCACCGGCGGACCCGGATCATTCGCTCTACGCGTGACGTCTCCGTCGAGGATCCCGATCGGGTGCGTCGAACTGCATGGGCCGGTCTCTATTAGGGCGTCTCGACTAGGAATGCCCGGCAAACCGCTCGTCGGTGTAGCTGCGCAAATTGGTCAGGAACCATTTGAATGTGAGCTTCATCAGCGGCCCGCCGAGGACGAGACCCGCGCGCGCCAGTCCGGCCGGTTTCTGCGCCACGGTCCAGGTCAGACGGCAGCCGCCCGGGATCGGCATGATGCGGTATTCCTCTGCGAACGCGGCGACCACGCTGCTGGAGCAGGCGTTGAAGCGGAACGCGAGGTAGCTGTTGGGTTCCCAGGCCAGGAATTCCTCGTCGCCCCTGAGTCCGCCGAGCATGTCGACTGTTCGGGTGGTGCCGACACCGAACGGCTTCGGACTGGTCCACGTCACCTTGGTGATCGCCTTCGCCCACTTGGGCCAGGCGTCGGCGTCGGCGAGCACCTCGAACAGTTGCTCGCCGGTGATGGCCAGGTCGACGGTGTTGGAGAACCGGAAAGGCGCACTCTGGATGAAGTTCAGGTCCACGAGCTCACAGGGGTACTGACAGGGGGAGGCGGCCATGAGCTGTGAAACTACCTGGCTTGGCGCCCCTCTACACTGAGCATTCGGTTTGCCCATTCCTCTGATTCCCCGGGAGTTTTCAGTGCTTCGCAGTCATTCCGCCGGATCGTTGCGTGCCACCGATGCGGGCCAGAAGGTGACCCTGGCCGGCTGGGTGGCCCGTCGGCGGGACCACGGTGGAGTGATTTTCATCGACCTGCGGGACTCCACCGGAGTGGCGCAGGTGGTGTTCCGGGACGGCCTCGAGGAGGGGCAAGTGCTGGGCCAGGCGCACCGGTTGCGGGCCGAGTTCTGTGTTGTGGTCGAGGGAATTGTTGAGGTCCGGCCCGAAGGCAATGCCAACGCCGAGATCGCCACCGGCGAGATTGAAGTCAATGCGACGTCCTTGACGGTGTTGGGGGAGAGTGCTCCGTTGCCGTTCCAACTCGACGAAGCGGCCGGTGAAGAGGCGCGGCTGAAGTATCGCTACCTCGATATGCGGCGCGAGGGTGGACCCGGCGACGCGATCCGGTTGCGATCGAAAGTCAACGCGGCGGCGCGAACGGTGCTAGCTTCGCACGACTTTGTCGAGATCGAGACCCCGACCCTGACCCGGTCAACTCCGGAAGGCGCCCGCGATTTCCTCGTTCCGGCCCGCCTGCAGCCCGGATCGTTCTACGCGTTGCCGCAGAGCCCGCAGCTGTTCAAGCAGTTACTCATGGTCGCGGGGATGGAGCGCTACTACCAGATTGCGCGCTGCTACCGGGATGAGGATTTTCGCGCCGATCGCCAGCCGGAATTCACCCAGCTGGATATGGAACTGAGCTTCGTCGACTCTGACGATGTCATCGCTGTCGCCGAAGAGATCCTCGCCGCGCTGTGGGCGCTGATCGGCTACCAACTGCCGCGGCCGATTCCCCGCATCACCTACGCCGACGCGATGCGGCGATTCGGATCAGATAAACCCGATCTGCGTTTCGGCCTTGAACTGGTGGAGTGCACTGAGTATTTCCAGGACACGCCGTTTCGGGTGTTCCAGGCGCCGTATGTGGGCGCGGTCGTCATGCCCGGCGGCGCATCTCAGCCGCGCCGCACGCTGGATGGCTGGCAGGACTGGGCTAAGCAGCGCGGACATCGGGGCCTGGCATACGTCTTGATCGCCGAAGACGGGTCACTGAGCGGGCCAGTCGCCAAGAACTTGTCCGACGCGGAGCGCGACGGCCTGGCCGCTCAGGTCGGAGCCAATCCCGGTGACTGCGTGTTCTTTTCGGCCGGACCTGCGAAGCCTTCCCGGGCATTACTGGGCGCCGCGCGCGGCGAAATCGCCAAGCGGCTCGACATGATCGATCCGACGGCATGGGCGTTCACCTGGGTGGTCGACCCGCCACTCTTCGAGCCTGCCGGTGATGCGACGGCCGCGGGCGATGTGGCTGTCGGCTCGGGGGTCTGGACGGCAGTGCATCACGCCTTCACCGCACCCAAGTCGGAGTTCGAGTCCATCGATCGCGATCCTGGCGCCGTGCTCGCTGATGCCTACGACATTGTGTGCAACGGGCATGAGATCGGCGGGGGATCGATCCGTATTCACCGCCGGGATGTCCAGGAACAGGTCTTCGGCGTGATGGGCATCGGCAGCGCTGAGGCTGCCGAGAAGTTCGGATTCCTGTTGGACGCGTTCACCTTTGGCGCACCGCCGCACGGGGGTATCGCGTTCGGCTGGGATCGCATCGTCGCGCTGTTGTTCGGAGCCGACTCGATTCGCGAGGTGATCGCCTTCCCGAAATCAGGCGGCGGAATCGACCCGCTGACCGACGCGCCTGCACCGATTACGCCTCAACAGCGCAAGGAATCGGGGATCGACGGGCCGCCACCGAAGCAAAGCGAACCCAGCAGTCGCGGCACTTCGTAAGGTTGCTCAGATGGAGAGTCCACATGGATAACAGGCTCGACTATCTCGACCAGGCGTTCTATCTGAGTCTTAGGGCACTCGACCACGGTCCAATCGGTCAGCACATCTGGATCTACAGCCACGACGTTGACCTGGATGCTTTGCGGCAATTCAATCGCAATCTCGGGCAAGGGCTGCTTGGCCGCCGAATCCAGCGGTCGCGAGTCCCGTTCGGCAGGCATTCCTGGATCAACTGGCCGGGTCCGGCCGACATCGAGGTCAGCTCAACAGCGCGACCCGCGAGCGAGGTCGGGGCGTGGCTCGACGAGCAGGCCGAGGTGTGGGTCGATCCGGAACATGGGCCGGCGTGGCGCATCGCCGTGCTGCCCTTGTCTGAGGGTGGCGCCGCTGTGACGCTGGTGATCTCGCACACCGTGTCCGACGGTGGGCTGGCCCTGTTGGCAATCGTCGATGCAGTCAACGGCATAACCAGAGACCTTGGGTATCCACCGCCCAACGCACGAACCAAAACTCAAACGCTGCTTGACGACTTGCGTGCGACGGCGCGCTCGATCCCGCACGTGGCCAAGGCGCTGGCCTCGATTCCGTCGGCAGCCAAAGATGCGTCGCGTTGGCAACAATCCACGACGAAGGCCGCCCCCCGCCCGAAGCAATTGGGCACAAGTGTTGCCGATCGCACGGTGACGTTCCACGCCGCACTCGCCCGAATTGGGATCGAAGAGTGGGATCGACGCGCGGAAAGCCTTGGCGGAAGTAGCAACTCGCTCTTCCTGGCGGTGGCGGCCAGGCTGGGCGAGTCGCTGAACATGGTCACTCCCGATGGACTGGTCAACTTCGGAATTACCGTAAGCGAACGAGCCGAGGGCGACACCAGGGGGAATGCGCTCAACGGGGTAACCCTCACAGTCGACCCCGCAGGCGTCACCGACGATCTCTCGGAGGTCCGCGCGGGATTGAAGTCAGCCCTCTCCGCGTTGGCGGACGACGCCAACGCGATGGGTGGACCGATGGCTCTCACCCCTTTCATTCCTAAGTTCGTCGCGCGTCGGGTCGAACGGGTCGGCGTGAAGAACATGGCCATCAACTGTTCCAACCTCGGAAACCTGGACCCGGCGATAAATCGTCCCGACGGTACGGATGCCGACTTCTACTATGTCCGCGCCAGGTGGGTCCGGTTGAACTGCCGGATGAGCCCCCTCGCGCTGCCGAATGGCTTCCTGTTCCCTGTCGCGTCCGGGAGGTTGCGCGGCAAGGTCTTCGTCTCTGTCTCGTATGTCACACCAGACAAGTCCTTCACGACGCAACGACTGTCCGAGTTGCTCGACGGCATCCTGACCGACTTCGGATTGGCTGCCACCATGGGAATAGAACTTAAACCTGAGGAGCTTGATCAATCGTGACCGATTTCACTGACAAAGCCACTCTGGAGGCTTTCAACGCCAACATCATCGACGAGTTCCGGTCCAATGCCGGCAAAGTCGGTGGGCCGTTTGAGGGCGCGACCTTGGTGCTCCTCACGACCACCGGAGCAAAGTCCGGCCAGCCGCGACTCAGCCCGTTGGCCTTCCTGGAGATCGACGGCAGGACGATCATCGTCGGATCGAAGGCCGGCGCCGACACCAACCCGAATTGGGTGCACAACCTTCGGGCCAATCCACGCGCACGCGTCGAGGTGGGCACCGAGTCCTACGACGTGACCGCTCGCGAATTGCTCTCAGAGGAGCGCGATGCGACGTACGCGAAGATTGCGGCACTGTCTCCGGTCTTCGCTAACTATCAGTCTCAGACCAGCAGGGTCATCCCACTGTTCGAGCTCGAACGGGTCTAGTTCGTCCCCTGTGTGCCGCTAGCCCTATTATGTAGCGGTGCTAACTGTGGAGCAGCGACCCACTGGTCCGCCAGCCGGAGCGCACGCTGCGGGTTCCCCGCTTTCGCGATGGATCAGGCGGCTTTCCGTCCCGATCATCCTGGGCTGGCTGGCGTTCGCAGTCATCACCAACACTGCGGTGCCGCAACTCGAAGTGGTGGGACAGGAACAGTCCGTTCCGATGGCGGCCAACGACGCGCCCTCCACCATTGCGATGAACAAGGTCGGCAGCGTATTCCAGGAGTTCCACTCGAACACCGTGGTGATGATCGTTCTGGAAGGCGAGCAGCCGCTTGGAGAAGCGGCTCACAAGTACTACGACGAGATCGTCAAGAAACTCAACGCCGACACGATCCACGTCGAACACGTACAGGACTTCTGGAGCGATCCGCTGACCGCCGCTGGTTCGCAGAGCGGCGACGGAATGGCGACCTATGTGCAGGTGTATCTCGCCGGCAACATGGGCGAGGGCCTGGCCAACGAATCCGTTGAGGCTGCAAAGAAGATCGTCGAGAGCGTGCCCGCGCCGCCCGGGATCAAGTCCTATGTGACCGGACCTTCGGCTCTGATCGCCGACACACACATCGCCGGCGACCGCAGCCTGAAGCTGATCACCGGGCTGACGTTTGGCGTGATCACAGTCATGCTGCTCTTCGTCTACCGATCGATCATCACCGTGCTCTTAGCGATGTTGATGGTCTTTCTCGAGTTGGCCGCGGCGCGCGGTGCCGTGGCGTTCCTTGGCGACGCGCATCTTTTCGGCTTGTCCACATTCGCGGTGAACCTGCTGACGATGTTGGCGATCGCCGCCGCAACCGATTACGTGATCTTCTTGTTCGGCCGCTATCAGGAGGCGCGGAGCAAGGGCCGGGACAAAGAAGCCGCCTTCCACGAGATGTTCCACGGGACGGCCCATGTCATTCTGGGCTCGGGCCTCACGATCGCCGGTGCAATGTTCTGCCTGCACTTCACCCGGTTGCCGATGTTCCAATCGATGGGCATCCCATTGGCGGTCGGCATGGTGGTCGTAGTGTTCGCGGCGCTGACGCTGGGTCCCGCGGTGGTCGTCGTCGCCAGTCACTTCGGCTGGCTGGAACCCAAGCGGGCATTGCGGGAACGGTTCTGGCGCCGTATCGGTGCGGCCGTGGTGCGGTGGCCGGGGCCGATTCTGATCGCGACGATCGGGCTGTCGCTGATCGGTCTGCTGGCATTGCCCGGCTACCGGACCGACTACAACGATCGGCATTACCTGCCCCCCGACATCCCGGCGTCCGAGGGGTTCGCGGCGGCCGAGCGACATTTTCCGTCCGCCCGGCTCAGCCCTGAATTGCTGATGATCCAAAGTGACCACGACCTACGCAATTCGGCCGACTTCCTGGTTATCGACAGGGTGGCTAAAGCAATCTTCCATGAACCGGGTATCGGTCGGGTACAGACCATCACCCGACCGCAGGGCACACCGATCGAGCACACCACGATCCCATACCTGATGGGTATGCAGGGCACCACCCAGACCATGAATCAGTCGTACCTACAGGACCGCATGGACGACATGCTCAAGATGGGCGACAACATGACGGCCACCATCGAGAACATGACTCAGATGTATGACCTGATGGGTCAGCTGAACGCTGTCACCCACAGCATGGTCGGAAAAATGCATGTGACGCTGGCCGATGTGCAGCAACTGCGGGACCACATCTCGGACTTCGACGATTTCATGCGTCCGCTCCGGAACTACTTCTATTGGGAGCCGCACTGTTTCGACATTCCGGTCTGCTGGTCGGTCAGGTCGGTGTTCGACACTCTGGACGGCATCGACACCATGACCGACGACATCCAGAACCTGATGCCGGAGCTGGATCGGCTGGACACCCTCACCGCGCAACTGCGTACGTTGATGCCGCCGATGATCGCGACCATGCAGGACATGCGCACGTTGCAGCTGACCATGCAGACCACGCAGAAGGGCATGTACGACCAGATCCAGGCCATGCAGGAAGACCAAAGCGCGATGGGCAAGGCCTTCGATCAGTCGAAGAACGACGATTCGTTCTATCTGCCGCCGGAGGCTTTTAACAATCCGGACTTCAAGCGCGGTATGAAGATGTTCCTGTCGCCGGATGGAAAAGCGGTGCGGTTCATCATCTCTCACGAAGGTGATCCGATGTCGCCGGAAGGTCTCAAGGACATCGAGACCATCAGGAACGCGGCGTTCGAGGCGATCAAGGGCACGCCGCTGGAGGGCTCGAAGATCTATCTTGCGGGCAGCGCGGCGACCTTCAAGGACATGCAGGAGGGCGCGAACTACGACCTGATGATCGCTGGGATCGCCGCGTTGTGCCTGATCTTCATCATCATGTTGATCATCACGCGCAGCGTGGTGGCCGCAGCGGTGATCGTCGGGACCGTGGTGCTCTCGCTGGGGACGTCGTTCGGACTTTCCGTTCTGATCTGGCAAGACCTGCTGGGCCAGCCGCTGCACTGGATGGTGCTGGCGATGTCGGTGATCATCCTGTTGGCGGTGGGTTCGGACTACAACCTGTTGCTGGTTGCCAGGTTCAAAGAGGAGATCCACGCGGGGTTGAACACCGGCATCATCCGGGCCATGGGGGGCAGTGGGTCGGTGGTCACTTCGGCGGGCCTGGTGTTTGCGCTGACCATGGCGTCGATGACGTTCAGCGAACTCCGCATCCTTGCCCAAGTCGGTTCCACGATCGGATTGGGGCTGATGTTTGACACCCTGGTGATCCGGTCGTTCATGACGCCGTCGATCGCGGCCCTGCTTGGCAGGTGGTTCTGGTGGCCGCAGCGGGTCAGACCGCGTCCGGTGGCCCAGCCCTGGCCTGCCCGGCGGGGGCCTGCCGTCGGGCCCGTTGCTGACACCGCCGCGAGCACCCACACCTGACCGCTGCGGTCAGCGATCGAGCGCGCAGCCTGCGCCGCGCATTTAGTTGTGGTGGGATTGCGGCCTATGGGCATCAAAGTGGCGCTGGAGCATCGCACCACCTACAACTTCGATCGGCAAGTAGAGATCTACCCGCACGTCGTCAGGCTGCGGCCGGCGCCGCACTGCCGCACGCCGATTGAGGCGTATTCGCTGGAGATCGAACCGGCTGACCATTTCGTGAACTGGCAGCAGGATGCGTTCGGCAATTTCCTGGCCAGGCTGGTCTTTCCCACCCGCACCAACCGGCTGTCGATCAAGGTCGGACTGATTGCAGATTTGAAGGTGATCAACCCGTTCGACTTCTTCGTAGAGGATTACGCCGAGACGGTCCCGTTCACCTATCCCAAAGAACTGCGGGACGATCTGGAGCCGTACCTGCGTCCGGTCGACGAGGGCGAAGAGGGCTCGGGGCCCGGCGAGCTTGTGCAGTCCTGGGTGCGCAACTTCGCCATTGAGCCCGGCACGCATACCAACGACTTCCTTGTGGGGCTCAACCATGCGGTGAACGCCGACGTCGGCTACAGCGTCCGGATGGAGCCCGGTGTTCAGACACCGGACCACACCCTGCAAACCGGGATCGGGTCGTGTCGTGACTCGGCGTGGCTGTTGGTGTCGATCGCGCGCCAGATGGGCCTGGCGGCCCGGTTCGTGTCCGGCTATCTGGTGCAGCTCACCTCCGACATCGCGGCACTCGACGGCCCCTCCGGCCCGTCGGCTGACTTCACCGATCTGCACGCTTGGGCCGAGATCTACATACCGGGTGCCGGTTGGGTCGGGCTTGACGTGACATCGGGGCTGTTGACCGGTGAGGGGCACATCCCGCTGGCGGCCACGCCGAATCCTTCCTCGGCCGCTCCAATCACCGGTGCGACAGGCCTTGCCGAAGCGACCATGGAGTTCTCCAACACGGTGACCAGGGTCCACGAGGACCCGCGGATCACCCTGCCCTACACCGACGCCGCGTGGAACGCGATCACCGACCTCGGGGCCCGGGTCGACGAACGGCTGGCTGCCGGGGATGTGCGACTCACGGTTGGCGGTGAGCCCACGTTCGTCTCGCTCGACAACCAGGTCGACCCAGAGTGGACGACTGACGCAGACGGGCCGCACAAACGCGAGCGCGCCTCAGATCTGGCGGCGCGACTGAAGGCGCTGTGGGCGCCGCAGGGCCTTGTTCAGCGCAACCTGGGCAAGTGGTACCCGGGCGAGCCGCTGCCGCGCTGGCAGATCGGGCTGCACTGGCGCCGGGATGGTGAGGCGCTGTGGACCGACGCATCGTTGTTGGCCGACCCCTGGACCGCCGGTGCGGTCGACGTGGAATCCGACGCCGCTCGACGGGTGCTGGCAGCAATCGCCGACGGACTGGGCCTCCCCGCCACCCAGGTCAGGTCTGCGCATGAGGATCCGTTGACCAAGCTGGCCGAAGCGGTGCAGATGCCGGCCGGGCCGGCCGTCGAACCAGGCGATGATCTGGAATTCG
This sequence comes from Mycobacterium sp., assembly GCA_965279745.1. Taxonomy (GTDB): domain Bacteria; phylum Actinomycetota; class Actinomycetes; order Mycobacteriales; family Mycobacteriaceae; genus Mycobacterium. The sequence goes on along the minus strand of OZ257262.1, from coordinate 1,477,810 downwards.
ACACTGCGGCAAGCCGCGAAGCACTCCTGGCCCGGCTTGAGGAGTCGATCGCCGAGCCGAGCACCTATGTGCTGCCGCTGCACCGCCGCGATGACGATGCCGGTTGGGCCAGTGCCAACTGGCAGCTGCGGCGGGGCCGGATCGTGCTCGTGGGCGGCGACTCACCAGCCGGGCTGCGACTGCCGCTGAAGTCGATCAGCTGGGAGCCGCCGCCCGCGACATTCCCGGCCGACCCGCTCGCGAGCGCAGCGGAGGCGCTGGTGGCCGAAGCGGAGGAGGACGAGGCAATCCTCGAAGGCTCGGCGAACGTGATGCCGACTACCGCGATGGTCGCCGAAGTCCGCAGTAACAACGGCACTCGACTGCTGCACATCTTCATGCCGCCCACTGATGCGCTGGAACACTTCATCGATCTGGTCGGCCGGGTCGAGGCGGCGGCAGCCGAAACGGGTTGCGCGGTCATCATCGAGGGCTACGGGCCACCGCCGGATGCGCGACTGCATTCCATGTCGATTACTCCGGATCCCGGCGTCATCGAGGTCAACGTCGCCCCCACAGCGTCCTTTGCCGAGCAGCGGGCCCAACTCGAGACTCTCTACGAACAGGCCCGGCTGGCTCGCTTGTCGACCGAATCCTTCGATTACGACGGCACTCACGGCGGTACCGGCGGCGGCAACCACATCACGCTGGGCGGGATCACGCCGGCCGATTCACCGATGTTGCGTAGGCCCGACCTGCTGGTGTCGCTGCTGACCTACTGGCAGCGTCATCCGGCGCTGTCGTACTTGTTCTCCGGCCGATTCATCGGCACCACCTCGCAGGCACCTCGGGCCGACGAGGGTCGGGCGGGTGCGCTCTACGAGATGGAGATCGCGTTCGCCGAGATAGCGCGACTGACCGCGTCGGGTGTGCAGAGCCCGTGGGTGACCGACCGTGCTCTGCGGCACCTGTTGACCGATATCACCGGTAATACCCACCGAGCCGAGTTCTGCATCGACAAGCTCTACAGTCCGGACAGCAGCCGCGGTCGACTCGGCATTCTGGAGTTGCGTGGTTTCGAGATGCCACCGCACTTCCAGATGGCGATGGTGCAATCACTGCTGGTGCGTTCACTGGTGGCCAGGTTCTGGGATGAACCGCTGCGCGCACCGCTCATTCGCCACGACCTGAACCTGCATGGCCGATATTTGCTGCCGCACTTCATCATTCATGACATCGCCGATGTGGCAGCCGATCTGCGGGCGCACGGCATTGACTTCGATACCAGTTGGCTGGACCCGTTTACCGAGTTCCGGTTCCCGCGGGTGGGAACGGCGGTATTCGATCACGTCGAGATCGAATTGCGCGGTGCCATCGAGCCGTGGAACACGCTCGGTGAGGAATCCATCGCCAGCGGCACCGCCCGCTACGTCGACTCCTCGGTAGAACGACTCCAGGTGCGCACCATCGGCGCCGACCGGCAGCGTCACATCGTCACCTGCAACGGCTATCCCGTTCCTATGCTCGTCACCGATAACCCGGACATCCAGGTCGGCGGCGTGCGGTACCGGGCCTGGCAGCCGCCCAGCGCGTTGCATCCGACGATCACGGTCGACACCCCGTTGCGCTTCGAGTTGGTCGACATCGCTACCGGTATGTCCCGCGGTGGCTGCACTTATCACGTCTCGCACCCCGGCGGCCGGGCCTATGACACCCCGCCGGTCAATGCCGTGGAGGCCGAGTCACGCCGGGGCAGAAGGTTCGAGGCGACAGGCTTCACCGCGGGCAAGGTTGACATGTCCGACATTCGGGAGAAGCAGGCCCGTCAGTCAACCGATGTCGGCGCGCCTGGCATCCTCGACCTACGACGGGTGCGTACCGTGCTGCAGAGCTGATGGCGCCCTGGAAACCGTAGGTTGAATTCGGAATCGAAATCGGGAGGTGGGGCTGTTGTCGTTGTCGACCGTCGGCTCTGACCTCGGCCAACCCAACGCCGGCCAACCCAACGCCGGCCAACCGAGCGACGTTCCCGCAGAGCACCTGCTCGCTGCCTACCAAGCCGCCCGCGCGCAGGTGACGTTGTTCGATCCGCGTGGCGGCCGGCCCGAGCCGGGCGCGTTCGGCAGCACCGGACGTGACGAATTCGTCGACGCCGCCGGAATGGTCAGCCCGTCTTGGCGAGAAGTCGCCGACCTGATCAGCGAAGAGGGCCGGGCCGGTCTGGACCGGCTCCGGAGCGTCGTACGCGGCTTGGTGGACAACGACGGCATCACTTATATCGAGGTCGATCGACAGGCCGAACGTCAGAGTGACGGGAGCAGCGACTCAGACCCTGACGAACTCGACCTCGCGCCGCCGGGACAGTGGCATCTGGACGGTCTGCCGTTGGTGCTGGACGCCGCGGAATGGGACAAGCTTGAAGCCGGCGTCGAGCAACGTTCCCGGTTACTGGACGCGGTGCTCACCGATCTGTACGGCGCCCGTCGCGCACTGACCAGTCAAATATTGCCGCCGCAGTTGCTCTTTGCTCATCCGGGTTACATCCGGGCGGTTCGCGGCATCGAGAACCCTGGCCGCCGCCAGCTTTTCATGCTCGGGTGTGATCTCAGTCGGTCCGCCGATGGCCGATTTCTGGTGAACGCCGACTGGACCCAGGCGCCGTCCGGCGCGGGCTATGCGCTGGCCGACCGGCGGATCGTCGCCAATGCTCTGCCGGACGTCTACGAGCGGATCGGGCCGCGGCCAATTTCGCCGTTCGCCCAGGCGCTGCGGTTGGCCCTCATCGACGCGGCACCGGAAACCGCCGAAGACCCGGTGGTAGTGGTCCTGAGTCCGGGCATTCATTCCGAAACCGCCTTTGATCAAGCATATTTGGCTTCCCTGCTGGGTTTCCCCTTGGTCGAGAGTGCCGACTTGGTGGTCCGCGACGGAAAGCTGTGGATGCGGTCGCTGGGCACCTTGAAGCGTGTCGACGTCGTATTCCGTCGCGTTGACGCTGAGTACGTCGATCCGCTCGATCTTCGGCCTGACTCCCGACTCGGTGTGGTCGGTCTCGTCGAGGCGCAACGGCGCGGTGCGGTCAGTGTGGTCAATACGATAGGCAGCGGAATCCTGGAAAGCCCTGGGCTGCAGCGATTTCTGCCGCAGCTCGCCGAGCGACTGCTGGGGGAGAAGCCACTTCTGGACACCCCGCAGTTGTATTGGGGAGGGATCGACCGGGAGTTGTCGCACCTGCTAAGCCACCTGTCGTCGCTGCTGATCAAGTCGGCGGTAGGCGGAGAGACCGTTGTCGGCCCCGAATTGTCGGCGACTGAGCGCGATGAGTTGACCACTCGCATCAAGGCGGCGCCGTGGAAGTGGGTCGGACAGGAGCTCCCGCAGTTCTCCTCGGCTCCGGCCGATCACGACCCGGCGGGTCTGGTCGGGGCGAACTTCGGGATCCGGCTGTTCACCGTGTCCCAGAGCGGCGGCTATTCCGCGATGGTGGGTGGACTCGGTTACGTCCTGCCTCCTGGGCCCGAAGCGTTCCGGCTCAGTACCGTTGCAGCCAAAGATATTTGGGTGCGCCCACATGATCGGGCCAAGACTGAGACATTGACCGTACCCTCGGTGGAGTTGCCCAGCGGAACGCGCTTCATCAGCTCGCCCAGGGTGCTGTCCGACCTATTCTGGATGGGCCGATACGCCGAGCGGGCGGAGAATATGGCCCGGCTGTTGATCGTGACGCGCGAGCGGTATCACGATTACCGCTACCGGGAGGACATGGAGGGTAGTGAGTGCGTGCCGGTGCTGCTGGGCGCTCTCGGTGACCTCACCGGCACAGACACGGGTAACGACGGCTCGTACGCAGAGATAGTGGCCGGTGCGCAGCACACGTTGTGGTCAATGACTGTCGACCGGCTGCGGCCCGGATCGCTGGCCCAGTCGATCGAGCGACTCGGGCTCTCGGCCCGGTCTGTGCGCGACCAGATGTCCAATGACACCTGGATGGTGCTGGGTGCGGTCGAACGCGCGCTGGCCGAACAGGCCGAAACGCCACCCGTTGCCAACCGTGGGCCGCGGGTCGCCGATGACGCTCAGCTTGCCGCGGCTCAACAACAGACTCTGGCCGGCATGCTCGCCCTCTCCGGTGTGGCTGCCGAGTCGATGGTGCACGATGCCGGCTGGACGATGATGGATGTCGGCAAGCGAATTGAGCGCGGTCTGTCGTTGACTGCCCTGCTGCGTGCAGCACTGAGTACCGAGCGGAGTCTTGGCGCGGAACAGACCATCACCGAGTCCGCACTCGTGGCCTGCGAATCGTCGGTCATCTACCGCAGGCGCAACCTGGGCAAGGTCAGTGTTGCGGCGGTAGCCGAACTGGTGCTGTTCGATAAGGAGAATCCGAGATCGTTTGCCTATCAGTTGGAGAGACTGCGGCAGAATCTGCGGTCGTTGCCCGGGACCTCGTCTGGTTCGTCCCGTCCGGAACGTCTGGTCGAAGAGGTGAGCACCCGGTTGCGCAGGCTTGACCCGACCGATCTGGAGGCCGTGGACGAAAGTGGCCGCCGGACGGAGCTCGACGGATTGCTCAACGGGATGGAGCGTGCGCTTCGCGACCTGTCCGACATCCTCACCAGGACGCAACTGTCCCTGCCCGGTGGCATGCAGCCGCTGTGGGGTCGCGATCAGAATCAGGTGGAGTCATGAGCTCGCATCCACCTGGCGATCGCTGCTATCAGATAAACCACCGCACGGAGTATCGGTACTCGGATGTGGTGACCAGCTCCTACGGGCGTGGCCATCTGACTCCGCGCGACACCGTTCGGCAACGATGTCTGGCATTTCAGCTGGAGATCGATCCCGAGCCGTCGGACCGATCCACCAGTCGGGATGTTTACGGCAACATCAGCTCGTATTTCCATGTCACCAAACATCATCGAGCGCTCACTGTGGTGAGCAACTCCGTCGTTGAAGTGGATGCGCCGCCTGAGACGCTCTACTCGACCGGTTCGGCCCTGTCTCCGTGGGAAGCGGCCAGGCCGGTTGGTCGTGAAGCGGTGCTGGCAACTGAATTCACGCTGGATCTGTACCCACCCGAAATCACTGATGCGGTAAGGGAATACGCGGCTCCGAGCTTCGCTCGATACCGTCCGCTCATCGAGGTGCTTCGCGACCTGAATTCGCGGATCTACAAGGACTTCACGTATCGGTCGGGGTCTACGACGGTGTCGACGAAGGTTAACGATGTCCTGGCCGCGGGTGAGGGGGTCTGTCAGGACTTCGCGCGGCTGGCCATTGCCTGCTTGCGTGCCAACGGATTAGCGGCCAGCTACGTGTCAGGCTATCTGGCTACCGATCCGCCACCGGGTAAGGAACACCTGTTCGGCTATGACGCCACCCATGCCTGGGCCGCCGTGTGGACGCCGCAGAATCATTGGCTGGGGCTGGATCCGACCAACGATCAGCTCGTTGACGAGCGCTATATCGTCGTCGGCTGGGGCCGCGATTATGCTGATGTTCCACCGTTGATGGGCGTCATTTTCACTGACTCGGAGACGAGCATTATCGACGTCGCCGTGGACGTTGCGCCGTTCGAGGGAGGTGTCTTGCATGCGTGACTTCACCTGCCCCAATTGTGGTCAGCATCTGGCATTCGAGAATTCCTTGTGCCTGTCTTGTGGAAGTTCGGTCGGATTCTCGCTGGACGATTACGCATTCCTGGTGATCGCCGCGGGCGAGGAGAGCGAGCACGGCGGCGCGGTCGATGCCGCGGACTATCAACTGTGCGCGAATCTTCATGTGGCTGAGTGCAACTGGCTGGTGAAGGTTGAGCCGGTGCGCGCGATGTGTACGTCGTGTCAGCTCACTCGGATTCGGCCCAACGACAACGACGCCCCGGCGATGTCTGCCTTTGCCGGTGCTGAGCGCGCCAAGCGCAGGCTGATTGCCGAGCTAAGCGAACTCAGGCTGCCGATTGTCGGCCGTGACGTTGACCCGGCACAGGGTCTTGCGTTCGACCTGCTGTCCGGCGCTAACGGGACTGCAGTAACCGGCCACGACGACGGTTTGATCACGCTGGATCTGGCCGAGGGCGACGATGTGCACCGCGAGCATTTACGGATCGCGATGGACGAGCCGTACCGCACCCTCTTGGGTCATTTCCGTCACGAGATCGGCCATTACTACTTCTTCCGACTGGTCGGCACCGTCTCGGATTACCTAGCCCCATTTCGCGAACTCTTCGGTGATCCCGACGCCGACTACCAGGAAGCGCTCGACCGCCACTACAGCCAGGGCGCACCCGCCGGCTGGGAACACGACTACGTGTCCTCGTACGCCACTATGCATCCGGCCGAGGACTGGGCTGAAACCTTCGCGCACTACCTGCATATCCGCGACACCCTGGACACCGCGGCGGCGTTCGGGATTGCCCCGGCCAATGCCACTTTCGACAGAAGACACTTGGGGCCCAGTGGATTTGACACGATAATTCAGATGTGGCTGCCAGTTGCGTGGTCGTTGAACATGGTCAATCGTTCGATGGGCAAGGACGATCTGTACCCATTCGTGTTGCCCGTACCGGTGCTGGAGAAGATGCGGTTCATTCACACAGTCATCGACGAGTCCACCGCGCGTGGCTGATCGTTATGGTGCGGACGTCCTCGCTGACGATCCGCACCAGTCGCGAAAAGTGCGCTCTACGCCGCTGCCCGCAGAGGTGGGGATGGTCGTCGAGGACCCGCAGTCCGGATACGTCGGTGCAGTCGTCCGGGTAGAAGGTGGCCGGGTCGAGCTCGAAGATCGGCACGGGCGCAGACGGGTGTTCCCGCTGGGCCCGGGCTTCCTGTTCGAAGGCCGGCCGGTCGTTCTGACGCCCCCGAAGCTGGGGGCGCCGACTGGGCCGCAGCGTACTGCGTCCGGTTCGGTCAAGGTCGCCGACAGCCGTGCCCGGGTGGCGCTGACCAGTCGCATCTATGTCGAAGGTCGCCACGATGCTGAACTTGTTGAGCAGGTGTGGGGTCACGACTTGCGCGTCGAGGGCGTCGTCGTCGAGTACTTGGGTGGCGTCGACGACCTTGCCGACATAGTCGCTACATTTCGGCCGGGGCCTGGCCGCCGACTGGGTGTCTTGGTAGATCACCTTGTCGCCGGTTCCAAGGAGTCCCGTATCGCCGAGGCCGTTCGGCGAGGCCCCGGCGGCGTCCACACCCTTGTCGTCGGCCATCCTTTCGTTGATATCTGGCAGGCGGTTAAACCCGAGCGACTGGGCCTAGCGGCCTGGCCGGTGGTGCCGCGCTCGGTGGAGTGGAAGCACGGAATATGCGCTGCACTGGGCTGGCCGCATCGTGGGCAGGCTGACATCGCCGCGGCATGGCAGCGCATCCGGGCGTCCGTGCGCGACTGGACTGATTTGGAGCCTGACCTGATCGGGCGGGTCGAGGAGCTCATCGACTTTGTCACACAACCTGATTGACTTGTCACTGTTCCTCCGGGGGCAGCAGGCGTTCGGGGTGGTGGTAGTAGTTGGTGCCGCCGCGTTCTGGGTTGCCTGGTGGTGGGATCCATTGGGTTTGGCCGTTGGGGAGTTTTCGGGTGGTCCAGCCGCCGGGTTTGATGAGTCGGTGGTGGGGTTTGCAGGCGAAGGTGAGGTCGTCGATGTCGGTGCGTCCGCCGTTGGCCCATTCGTTGTTGTGGTGGACTTCGACGAGGTAGCCGGGGGCGTCGCAGCCGGGGTGGGTGCAGCCGCGTTCTTTGCTGTGCAGCACTATTCGCTGGTCGGCTGAGGCGACGCGTTTGGAGCGGCCGAGCCACAACGGCCGGCCGGTGGCGCCGTTGAAGATGGCGAGGTAGTGATAGCTGTGGCTGGCCATGCGGATCAGGTCGGTGATGGGCAATCGGGTGCCGCTGGCGGTGACGGCGTGTCCGGTTTTGGCTTGCAGGTCCTCGATGGTGGTGGACACGATGACGGTGACGGGGAGGCCGTTGTGGTGGCCGAGTGCGGGGTTGCCTAGTTGGCTGCGGACCAGGGCGGCGAGGGCGTCGTGTTGGCGTTGTGGGTGACTGCGGGTATCGCTGGTGATTGCTGTTTCGTTGGGGGTGCCGGTGGTGATGGGGGTTTGGTCGTCGGGGTTGCACATGCCGGGTGCGGCGAATTTGGCGAGCCAGGCGTCGATTTCGGCGCGGAAGGCTGGGGTGGCCCAGAGTCGGCCTTGGCTCATGCCGTCGAGTTGTTGGGGTCCCCAGGTGAAGCCGCGTTTGCGTGCGCGGTCTTCGTCGCTGAATTTTCCGTCTGGGTTGAGTCGCAGCGCCAACTGGCCTGCGAGCTTGGCCAGTTGATCGGGGCGCAGATTCTTGGCTTCGGTGGCCAGCAGGGTCTCGGCTTGTTCGCGTTTGCCCAGCGGCAGGTCAAGCGGCAGCTCGTCCAGGAACTTCTGGATCACTCGGACGTGCTCACCATCGAGCAGCCCTGCCCGCCATACCTCGGCGGTCGCTGGTTGGTGTGGGGGTAGTGGTTGTCCGGTCAGGGTGGTCCGCGGCATCAGTGGTTCGGCCTGCCGGTTGCGGTGTCGTGCTTCGGCGGGGCTGATCCGCAGCCAGTTGGCGATCACCTGATGCGCCGGGCCGCCTAGTTCGCTGCGATCCTCGCGGAACAAGCCCGCGATCAGATCGGCGCTGATGACTGTGGCGCGGCGCCGCACGCCTTCCAGTTGGGTCAGTAACTCGATCCGGTGTGGCACTGCCCCGTCGAGGTTGGCGGCCAGGGTATCCAGGTTGGCCTCGAGTGCCGCCAATGTTTGGCGAACGACCGCTGAATCCATACTTCGAACAATAGTTCGAGCCACCGACAAATGAGGTCAGAGTGCGGACTTATCCACAGCCCAAAGATCTATCCACAGAACATGATTCAGCGCTTGACAAACGGCTACGCCGCCCGCGTCGCCCAGGCCGAGCCGGCCAAGATCATCGCCAAGCCGACGATGTTCCACCAGGTGATCGGTTCCTGCAGAATCACCGCCCCGGCCGCCAACGCCACCGCCGGGTTGATGTAGGTGATGATCGGTGCGCGCGTCGGGCCGACCTCGCGAATGAGCGCGAAAAACACCACGAACGCCAAAGCCGTGCAGATGATGGCCAATCCGCTGATGGCCAAAAGCGTTCTGCCGGAAGGGGTGTGGGCTGGCCAGTGAGGCAAGGCGATCGGTAGGCAGATCAACGCGGCGAGCCCAAGGCACGCGACTGTAAGTGCCGGGCCCGGCACGTCATCGAGATACCGAGCGGCGATCAGCGGCCCAATTGCGTAGCAGGCGGCCACCAACAGCACTTCGATGACGGGCCAGGTGCTCCCGCCGCTGAGGCCGGCACCGGCCAACACTGCTACTCCGGCCAATCCCAAGCCAAGTCCCATCAGCTGACGCGGAATCAAGTGTTGCTCGCCGCCGGTGAATCGGTCGAGCACCACAGCGATGATCGGTGCGGCAGCGATCAACAGTCCGGTCAGCGAACTCGTCAGGTGCCGTTCCGCGTCGAACAACAGCATCCACGCGACGACCATCTCGACGAGAGTGAAAGCCAACACCGGTTTCCAGTGCCTGATGATCGCAGTACGGGCATCACGCGACAGGGCCAATGGCAGCAAAAGAAGTGCCCCGATCGCTGCCCTGGCCAACAGCAGAACTGGAACCGAGACTTCGGCCACCGCCACTTTGATCATCAAGTAGGGGATTCCCCAGATAACGCCCATCGCGGCGAACAGGATCCATCCGCGCAGGCTCACCCGGACACCCTATGGCTAGCCTGAGGTGGTGTCCGAGAGCCTGTTCGATGTGCCGAGCGGTTCTGCTGGGCTGGGGGCGCATCCGGCCTCTGGGTCGCCACTGGCGGTAAGGATGCGACCGGCCACGCTCGACGAAGTCGTCGGCCAGGAACATCTGCTCCGAAACGGCTCGCCGCTGCGCCGGATGGTCGAAGGATCGGGCGCAGCGTCGGTGATCCTCTACGGGCCGCCGGGGACGGGTAAGACCACGCTCGCCTCGATGATCTCCCAAGCAACCGGCCGCCGATTCGAAGCATTGTCGGCGCTCTCGGCGGGGGTTAAGGAAGTGCGCGCGGTTTTAGATAAGGCACGCCATTCGCTGCTGATGCAAGAGCAGACGGTGCTGTTCATCGATGAGGTACACCGCTTTTCCAAGACCCAGCAAGACGCATTGCTGGCCGCGGTGGAAAACCGAGTGGTGCTGCTCGTGGCCGCCACCACCGAGAATCCGTCGTTCTCGGTCGTGGCACCGCTGTTGTCCCGGTCGCTGATTCTGCAGTTGCTGCCGCTGAGCGCCGAGAGCATTCGCACCCTGGTGCTGCGCGCCGTCGAGGATCCGCGCGGGCTGAACGGGAAAGTCGCGATCGACACCGAGGCGGTCGACTTACTCGTCCAACTCTCGGCGGGTGATGCCCGGCGTGCCCTGACAGCTCTCGAGGTCGCTGCCGAGGCCGATGAGCGGATCACCGTCGAGACCGTCGAGCAGTCGCTCGACCGGGCTGCTGTCCGCTACGACCGTGACGGCGACCAGCACTACGACGTCGTCAGTGCCTTCATCAAGTCGATTCGCGGCTCTGACGTCGACGCTGCCCTGCACTACCTGGCTCGAATGCTGGTCGCGGGGGAGGATCCCCGGTTTGTCGCCCGCCGGCTGATGATCCTGGCCAGTGAAGACATTGGTATGGCCGATCCGACGGCATTGCCGATCGCGGTCGCCGCAGCTCAGACGGTTCAACTGATCGGGATGCCGGAAGCCCAGCTGACTCTGGCGCACGCGACTGTGCACTTGGCCACCGCTCCGAAATCCAATGCGGTCACCGTGGCGCTGGCGGCTGCGACGGCCGACATCCGAGCGGGCAAGGCGGGGTCGGTGCCTACGCCCCTGCGTGACGGGCACTACTCGGGTGCGGCACGTCTCGGGAATGCCCAGGGCTATCGCTACCCTCATGACAACCCGGATGGGGTTGTGCCGCAACAATATCCACCTGACGAAGTGGTGGGCGTCGACTACTATCGGCCGACCAGCCACGGCGGTGAACGTGAGATCGCCGGCCGACTGGACAAGCTGAGAGCCATCATCCGCCGCAAGCGCGGGGGCTGACACCGTGTTGGAAGGAAACCCGTTGTGAACGCCGACGCAAAAGTGCCGCCCGCCAGGCTCGTCCGCATAATTGACCGCGTTCGCCACCTTCTGTCGCGATTTGATCAGCGGCTGGTTCCCCCGCCCGCGGCCATCATCGACTTGTTCATCGGCGGGTGGGTTGCGCAGGCGGTGCAGGCAGCCGCCGTGCTGGGCATCGCCGACGCGCTCGCAGGTGGGCCGCTGCGATTGCCCGAACTGTCCGAACGAGTTGGTGCGGACCAGGACGGCCTGAGCCGGTTGATGCGGGCGCTGATCAGCCGTGGCATTTTCCGGCAGCGTCGCGACGGCCGCTATGACTTGACTCCGCTGGCCGCTCCGCTGCGCTCGGACGTGCCGGATTCGATGGTCGGTACCGCGATGTTCTACGGCTCCGCGCAGCACCGCGCGTTCTGGACCCATCTGGTGGACTCGGTCAGAACTGGCCGACCTGTCGTCGAGCCGCTGCACGGCAAGGAGTTCTTCGACTATCTCGCCGACGAGCCGGCACTCGGGAGCCTCTTCAATGCCGCCATGACCGGCGTCTCGGAATTGGCTGTCGGCCCCGTCGTCAGCGGATACGACTTCAGCCGGTTCCAGACCATCGTTGACGTCGGGGGCGGACACGGAAGCCTGCTGGCGGCGATCGTCAATGCGACGCCGGGGGCCCGCGGGGTGCTCTACGACCTGCCGGAAGTGGTCGCGGACGCGCCAAATCATCTAGTCCAGCGCGGTGTGACAGACCGGATCCGAGTGGACAGTGGCTCATTCTTCGACAGCGTCCCCGACGGCGGCGACGCCTACCTGCTCAAGCACATCATTCACGACTGGGCTGACGATCAAGCCCTCGTCATACTGCGCAACATCCATGCCGCGGCGGGCCCGGGAGCGACCCTGCTGCTGCTCGAAATGGTCATACCCGAACACGACCGGGCTTTCTCGGGCAAGTGGGTTGATCTGGAGATGATGCTGGTCGTGGGAGGTCGTGAGCGGACCGCCGCGCAATATCGTTCACTGCTCGCGCAGGCGGGCTTTCGATTGGACCGCGTGGTCGAAACAGCATCCCCGTTCAGCTTCGTCGAGGCGACGGCAGTCTGACCCGATAATGTAGTGCGGTCGAAGCGGCCGACGCGGTACCCACAGCAAGGGGCCGCACCCACAGCAAGGGTCGCACCCAAAGCAAGGACAGTCACTCAAGTGCAGACACACGAGATCAGGAAGCGGTTCCTGGATCACTTCGTGAAAGCGGGCCACACAGAGGTAGCGAGTGCCTCGGTGATCCTCGACGACCCCAACCTGCTGTTCGTCAACGCCGGCATGGTGCAGTTTGTCCCCTTCTTCCTAGGTCAGCGGACACCGCCATACGCCACCGCGACCAGCGTCCAGAAATGCATCCGCACGCCCGATATCGACGAGGTCGGCATCACCACCCGTCACAACACCTTCTTTCAGATGGCGGGCAACTTTTCGTTCGGTGATTACTTCAAGCCCGGCGCCATCGAACTCGCTTGGACCCTGTTGACCAACTCGGTCGCCGATGGTGGCTATGGGTTCGATCCGGAGAAGCTCTGGGCGACGGTCTATTACGACGACGACGAAGCCGTCCAGTTGTGGCAGGAGATCGCCGGACTGCCGCCTGAGCGGATCCAGCGTCGGGGAATGGCCGACAACTACTGGTCGATGGGTATCCCTGGACCGTGCGGGCCGTGTTCGGAGATTTACTTCGACCGGGGTCCCGAGTACGGGATCGACGGCGGGCCGGAAGCCAACGAGGACCGCTACATCGAGATCTGGAATCTCGTTTTCATGCAGAACGAGCGCGGCGAGGGCACCTCGAAGGACGATTTTGAAATCCTCGGCCCGCTACCTCGCAAGAACATCGACACCGGCATGGGTGTCGAGCGCATCGCCTGCTTGCTACAGAACGTCGACAACGTCTACGAGACCGACCTTTTGCGTCCGGTCATCGATAAGGTCGCCGCGGTCGCGCTGCGGGGGTACGGCGCCGGCAATCATGTCGATGATGTGCGTTACCGGGTCATCGCCGATCACAGCCGCACGGCAGCGATCATCATCGGCGACGGTGTCACCCCATCCAACGAGGGCCGTGGCTACGTACTGCGCCGACTGTTGCGCCGCATCATCCGCGCCGCAAAACTGCTGGGCATCGACACGCCCATCATCAGTGAACTGATGATCACGGTGCGAGATGCGATGGGTCCGTCCTACCCGGAGATCGTCACCGACTTCGACCGGATTAACCGGATTGCGGTAGCCGAGGAGACGGCGTTCAACCGCACGCTGGTGTCGGGTTCAAAGCTGTTTGACGATGCCGCTGCAACCACCAAGGCCGCTGGCAAATCGGTGTTGGGTGGTACGGAAGCGTTCGCCCTGCATGACACCTACGGCTTCCCGATCGAGCTGACTCTGGAGATGGCGGCCGAGACCGGCCTCACCGTCGACGAAGCCGGCTTCCGCGAGCTGATGGCCGAGCAGCGCCGCCGCGCCAAAGCCGATGCCGCCGCACGCAAGCATGCGCACGCCGACCTCTCGGCGTTCCGTGACCTCGTCGACGCCGGTCCGACTGAGTTCACCGGCTTCGACGAGCTGACGTCGGAGGCTCGGATTCTGGGCATCTTCATCGACGGCAAGCGAGTGCCCGTGGTGGCCGCCGGTACCGAGCGCGTCGAGATCGTCTTGGACCGGACCCCGCTGTACGCAGAGTCAGGCGGGCAGATCGCCGACGCTGGTTCGATCACCGGAACCGGCGGTAGCGCGCAGGCAAAGGCTGCCGTGACTGATGTGCAGAAGATCGCGAAATCCCTCTGGGTGCACAGTGTCACTGTCGAGTCCGGCGAGTTCGTCGAAGGCGACACGGTGGTGGCAGCGGCTGACCCCGGGTGGCGTCACGGTTCGACACAAGGCCACTCGGGCACTCACATGGTCCACGCGGCACTGCGACAAGTCCTGGGGCCCAATGCCGTTCAGGCCGGATCGCTCAATCGACCGGGCTATTTGCGGTTCGACTTCAACTGGCAGGGTCCGTTGAGCGACGAGCAGCGCACCGCCATCGAGGAAGTCACCAACGAGGCCGTCCAGGCCGACTACGCGGTGAACACCTTCACCACCGAGCTCGATAAGGCCAAAGCCATGGGTGCCATGGCGTTGTTCGGCGAGCAGTACCCCGACGAAGTCCGGGTGGTGGAGATCGGGGGACCGTTCTCGATTGAGCTCTGCGGAGGCACCCACGTCAACAACTCGGCGCAAATCGGCCCGGTGACCATCCTCGGGGAGTCGTCCGTCGGCTCGGGTGTACGTCGAGTGGAGGCGTATGTCGGGCTGGACTCATTCCGTCACCTCGCCAAGGAGCGCGCGTTGATGGCCGGCCTGGCTTCCTCGCTGAAGGTGCCTTCTGAGGAAGTCCCGGCTCGGGTGGCCACACTGGTCGAGCGGCTGAAAGTCGCGGAGAAAGAACTTGAGCGGACGCGGCTAGCCACTGCCCGTGCAGCGGGGGCTAATGCCGCCGCGGGCGCCGAGCAGGTGGGTAAGGTCCGACTCGTGGCGCAACGGATGGCGGCGGGGATGAGCGCTGCGGACCTCCGCTCGCTGGCCGGCGACATTCGCGGCAAGCTGGGCTCGGAACCTGGGGTTGTGGTGCTGATCGCGGAGGGTCCCGAGAAAGACGGCGAGCGGCCTGTGCCGTTTGTGGTGGCAGCCAACCCGGCCGCGCAGGACGCGGGTGTGCGGGCTGACGAACTGGTTAAGCAGATCGCTGCGGTGGTCGGCGGGCGAGGCGGCGGCAAGGCCGACCTCGCGCAAGGCTCAGGGCAGGACTCGACCGGGATCGACGCCGCACTGGCCGCGGTACGCGCAGAGATGGCCCGGAGCTGACCGGCGTGCTTTCGGTGGACAACCGCGTCCCCGACCGGCCCGGCGCCGATGACCCTGGCCGGGGCCGACGGCTCGGGATCGACGTGGGATCCGTGCGGATCGGCGTGGCGGTCAGCGATCCAGACGGAATCCTGGCTACACCGGTTGAGACGGTCCGTCGAGACAAGGCCGACAAGCACCTACGCAAGCTCGTCACTCTGGTCGGCGAACTTGAGGTCGTCGAGGTCGTAGTCGGGCTACCGCGGACATTGGCTGACCGGGCCGGCCCCTCTGCGCATGACGCTATCGGCATGGCCGATGCCCTCGCTGCCAAGATTTCACCGGTGCCGGTGCGGCTGGCTGATGAGCGACTGACTACCGTGTCCGCTCAACGGTCGCTGCGAGATGCGGGCATACGTGCGAAGGAGCAGCGTGGCGTGATTGATCAGGCAGCCGCGGTAGCCATCCTGCAGGGCTGGCTTGACCAACGACGCAACACCACGCTGACATCGCCGGAGATCGAAAATGACTGAGGATTCTGAACTGGAGCGTGCCCAGCCCACTGAGGTTGCGCCCCGACGACGTCGCACGGATCGCGGCGGCCGGCCTCTTGATCGGCAAGGCCGGAAGCGTCGCAACATCATTGCCGGATCCGTGGTGGTGGGCGTGATCGCAGCGATAGTTGCGATGTTCCTCAGCGGGAGACTCTTCAAGGAGTCCGGGAAAGACTTCGCCGGTGATGGCAAAGACGACATCGTCATTCAGGTCCATGACGGCGACTCGACCACGGCCATCGCCCAGACGCTGCTCGACCGCAACGTCATTGCGACGGTCAAGGCTTTCGTGGACGCGGCGCGCACCAATGCCGCGATTGCCGCGATCCAGCCGGGGTTTTACAAGGTACGTACCGAGACGTCTGCTTCGTCAGCTGTCCAGCGGCTGGCCGATCCGGGAAGCCGGGTGGGCAAGGTAGTGATACCGGAAGGCCGCCAGCTTGACGACGTGGGAGCGGTTGGTTCCGGAGCGGTCACTGAGGGGATCTTCACCATGATCTCGGATGCCAGCTGCGTCGAGCTGAATGGTCAGCGGAAGTGCGTCGCGGCCAGCGACCTTAAGCAAGCTGCCGGACAGGGCGCGCCGGCCGAGCTGAATGTGCCTGAATGGGCGCTGAAGCCGGTCACCGCACTGGGGAACAATCACCGGCGTCTTGAGGGGCTGATCGCACCGGGTACCTGGAACGTCAACCCGGCAGGGTCGGCGCAGGAGATCCTGGCGACGTTGGTTGCGGAGAGTGCCGAGCACTACGTGAACGGCGGAATCCTCGACACGGCCCAGGCGATGAACATGTCGCCGTACGAGATCTTGATCGTCGGCTCGCTGGTGCAACGTGAGGCCAAGCCGCACGACTTCGCGAAGGTGGCACGGGTCATCTACAACCGATTGGCTGAGCCGCAACGGCTGGAGTTCGACTCCACGGTCAACTATCCGCTGGACCGCCAGGAGATTGCGACCACCGATGCGGATCGGACCCAGGTGACGCCCTGGAACACTTATGCCTCCGATGGTCTGCCGGCCACTCCGATCTGCTCACCCGGCGACGACGCACTGGCCGCCGCGGAGCGTCCGGAAGCGGGGGACTGGCTGTACTTCGTCACCGTCGATTTAGACGGGACCACCCTGTTCACCCACGATTACCAACAGCATTTGTCGAACATTGAGTTGGCGCGGGGGAACGGCGTTCTAGATTCGGCTCGATGAAGGCGGCGGTGCTGGGCTCGCCTGTTGCGCACTCAAAATCGCCGCTGCTGCATCTGGCTGCCTACCGAGCGCTCGGTCTGACCGACTGGACCTATGACCGCATCGAGTGTGTTGCTGATGAATTGCCTTCGGTGGTAAGTGGTTTCGGCGACGAGTGGATCGGTGTCTCGGTCACGATGCCGGACAAGTTCGCGGCATTGCAGTTCGCTGACGAGCGCACCGAGCGTGCCGAATTGGTCGGCTCGGCCAACACCCTGGTACGTACCGGCCGAGGTTGGCGCGCGGACAACACAGATGTAGACGGGGTGGCCGGCGCGCTGGGTCATGTTCGACACCTTCGCCGGGCGATAGTGGTGGGCTCGGGTGGCACTGCACCGGCTGCTGTCGTTGGGCTGGCCGAACTTGGTGTGATTGAGATGACGGTCGTTGCCCGCAACCAGGACAAAGCCGAGCGGCTGATCGAACTCGGTCGGGCGGTGGGGATCGCCGCAAAGTTCTGCGAGTTCGCCGACCCGGAACTGCGTGCCGTAGTTGAGTGCACCGATGTGCTGGTGAGCACGATTCCGGCGGATGCTGCGGCCGCCTACGCGTCGATATTCGCTGCCGCGCCTGTGCTGCTCGACGTGATCTACCAGCCGTGGCCCACCCCACTGGCTGAGGCTGTTGGGACGATGGGCGGTCAGGTTATCGGCGGTCTGGAGATGCTGCTGCATCAGGCGTTCAGTCAGGTCGAACAATTCACAGGGCGGCCTGCGCCGCGCAAGGAGATGGCAGCAGCGTTGGGTTAGCCTGCCCCCGTGTTATCGCCCGTCCCAGCCCTTGCCTGCGGCGCGGTACTGGTCTGGTCGGCCACCCTGATCCGTATTGATGTGCGGCAACGGCGGTTGCCCAACGCATTGACGCTGCCGGGGGCGGTGGTGATCCTGGTTGCGGCCGCGTCTTTCGGGCGTGGTCTGCCGTCGCTGGCTGGTGCGGCGTCGCTCGCGGGGATCTATCTCATTGTGCACCTGGTGGCCCCGCACGCGATGGGAGCCGGTGACGTCAAACTAGCGCTCGCACTGGGTGCTTTGACGGGCGCGTTCGGCAGTGCGGTGTGGGCACTGGCGGCGCTGGGGGCGCCACTGCTGACAGCGATCACTGGGACGGTGTCCGCGGTGCGGGGAAGGGGGACCACGGTCCCGCACGGTCCCTCGATGTGTTTGGCAAGCCTGGCTGCCGCCGCGCTCGCTGTGTGATCGCGGTGCGCAGGTTGGGTCTGGAGTGACCGACGTGGGAAGATGGGCCCGTGTTGCGATGGACAACGGCCGGCGAATCTCACGGTCGAGCGCTGGTGACCGTGGTCGAGGGAATGGTCGCGGGCGTGCATGTCACGTCTACGGACATTGCTGACCAGCTGGCCCGACGTCGACTCGGTTACGGTCGCGGCGCTCGGATGAAGTTCGAGAAGGACCAGGTCGCTGTGCTCGCTGGTGTGCGGCATGGCAGCACGCTCGGCGGCCCGATCGCCATCGAGATCGGCAATAGCGAGTGGCCGAAGTGGGAGACCGTGATGGCCGCGGACCCAGTCGACCCGGCCGAACTCGAAGTCGCTCGCAACGCCCCGCTCACCAGGCCCCGGCCTGGTCACGCTGACTATGCGGGCATGCTGAAGTACGGCTTCGATGACGCTCGCCCTGTTCTGGAACGCGCAAGCGCTCGTGAGACCGCGGCGCGAGTCGCGGCCGGCACTGTCGCTCGGGCATTCCTCCAGCAGTCACTGGGCGTCGAGGTGGTGTCTCACGTCATCTCGATCGGCGCATCGCAGCCCTACGACGGCCCACCACCCGCGGCTGATGACCTCGCGCGTATCGACGAAAGCCCGGTCCGCGCCCTCGACAAGTCCGCCGAGACGGAGATGATCGCTGAGATCGAAGCCGCCAAGCGGGACGGTGACACCCTGGGTGGCGTCGTCGAGGTGGTCGCCCACGGTCTGCCCGTAGGGCTCGGTTCGTTCACAAGCGGTGACAACCGGCTGGACGGTCAACTGGCCGCCGCGGTGATGGGCATCCATGCGATCAAGGGCGTCGAGATCGGCGACGGGTTCGAAACCGCCCGCCGGCGCGGCACCCTGGCGCATGACGAGATGTTCCCCGGGCCAGACGGGGTGGTTCGCTCTACGAATCGTGCCGGTGGCCTTGAGGGTGGCATGACCAATGGTCAGCCGTTGCGGGTCCGAGCCGCGATGAAGCCGATTTCGACGGTGCCGCGCGCGCTGGCCACCGTCGACATGGCGACCGGTGAGGAAGCGGTGGCCATCCACCAGCGCTCTGACGTGTGTGCCGTGCCTGCCGCCGCAGTGGTGGTGGAGACCATGGTGGCGCTGGTGCTGGCGCGTGCGGTGCTGGAGAAGTTCGGCGGTGACTCGCTGGCCGAGACCCGCCGCAACATCGACGGATACTTGCAGGCGATCGCTGAGCGTGCACCGGTATGGGTGTCGGGGTAGCGGCGATGGCGCCGAGGGCCGTATTGGTCGGATTGCCCGGCTCGGGCAAATCCACCATCGGGCGCCGGCTCGCCAAGGCTTTAGAGCTCACCCTGCTCGACACCGACGCTGCCATCGAGACGAAGACCGGCCGAACCGTGGCCGACATCTTCGCCGAAGACGGTGAGCAGGAATTCCGCCGAATCGAAGAAGAGGTGATCCGGGATGCGCTGGAAACCCATGACGGGATCTTGTCGCTGGGCGGCGGTGCAGTGACCACCGCGGGAGTGCGTGAAGCGCTCAGCGGCCATACTGTGGTTTTCCTTGAGATCAGTGCTGCCGAAGGGGTGCGCCGCACCAGTGGCAGCACGGTTCGTCCGCTGCTGGCTGGCGGCGATCACGCCGAGAAGTACCGAAACCTGATGAACGATCGGATTCCGCTGTACCGACGGGTGGCCACTGTCCGGGTGAACACCAACCGGCGAAATCCCGGAGCGGTCGTTCGACACATCGTGACGCGATTGGAGAGTCCCCAGTCCCAGCGCCGACGCCGGCCACCGTGGCGGCGATCGGGTTCCGCTTCCGCGTCCCCGACTCCGACGGCTTCGACGACGCCAGTTCCGGTCGTACCTTCAGAGCCCGCTGCGCCGACTACACCCGCCACACCGGCGACACTGGCCGCGCGCCGCGCCGGAGTTCGCAAATGAGCGAGATCCCCAACGAGATCCCCAGCCAGGTAGCCAGCGAGGTAGCCATTGTCGAGGTGGCTGTAGACCGGCCCTACCCGGTAATCATCGGCACCGGCCTACTTGGCGAATTGCAGCAAGTGCTGAAAGGTCGGCACAAGGTCGCGATTCTGCATCAGCCTGTACTGGCCCAGACCGCGGAAGCGATCCGGAACACTCTGTCGGACAACGGCATCGAAGCACATCGCATCGAAATACCCGATGCCGAGAAAGGGAAAGACCTGCCGGTCGTCGGCTTCATCTGGGAAGTGTTGGGGCGTATCGGTATCGGGCGTAAGGATGCGGTAGTCAGCCTTGGTGGCGGTGCTGCCACTGATGTGTCGGGGTTTGCCGCTGCGACCTGGCTGCGCGGTGTCGACATCGTTCATGTGCCCAGCACGTTGCTGGGAATGGTCGACGCCGCGGTCGGCGGCAAGACCGGTATCAACACGGACGCCGGCAAGAATCTGGTCGGCGCATTTCACCAGCCGATCGCCGTGCTGGACGACCTGGCGCTGCTAGAAACGTTGCCGCGCAACGAGCTCGTCGCAGGCATGGCCGAAGTCGTCAAAGCCGGGTTCATCGGCGACCCGCGAATTCTGGATATCATCGAGGCCGATCCCGAGGCGGCTGTCGACCCCGCCGGGGTAGTGCTTCCCGAACTCATCTATCGCGCTGTGAAGGTCAAAGCGGACGTCGTCAGTGCAGACGAGAAAGAGTCTGCGCTGCGCGAAATCCTCAATTATGGGCACACTTTGGCGCACGCCATCGAGCGGCGAGAGCGCTATCAATGGCGGCACGGCGCAGCGGTTTCGGTGGGCTTGGTGTTCGCCGCAGAATTGGGCCGGTTGGCTGGCCGACTCGATGATGAGACGGCCGACCGGCACCGTGCGGTGCTGACCTCACTGGGTTTGCCGGTCAGCTATCACGCGGACGTGCTGCCCGAACTCGTTGAAATAATGGCTGGTGACAAGAAGACTCGCTCGGGCGTGCTGCGGTTCGTGGTTCTTGACGGACTGGCTAAACCGGGACGACTGGAGGGGCCCGATCCCGCCCTTCTCGCTGCGGCGTATGCGGAGGTGGTGAAGCGGTGAAGACCGTACTGGTGCTGAACGGGCCGAACCTGGACCGACTCGGCCGGCGCGAGCCCGAGGTGTACGGCAGCACCACCTATGCCGACTTGGTCGAGATGATCAAGGCTGAGGCAACTGAACTTGGCTTCGAAGCCGTTGTGCTGCAAAGCGACAGCGAAGCTCAGCTGATCGGTTGGCTGCACGCCGCAGCGGATGCCGGTGACCCGGTGATACTCAATGCGGGAGCGCTGACTCACACCTCTATCGCCCTGCGCGATGCCTGTGCCGAGCTCCGCGCTCCGCTTATTGAGGTGCACATCTCCAATGTGCATGCGCGCGAAGAGTTTCGGCACCACTCGTATTTGAGTGCGGTGGCCACCGGGGTCATTGTCGGGCTCGGAGTGCAGGGCTATCTGCTTGCGCTGCGCTACCTTTCGGTGGACTGAGTCCAGCGGCGTCACTTGGCTTTGGTGCTCGCGACCGAATAGCAGATCGCCGTTGAGACGATTGACGGCAACAAGCCGGCGAAAACGAGTACCACTATCACTACCGCGGTGTTCGGCGTAGTTAGCCAATCCTTGGGAAACCTCGCCAGACTCATCGTCATCCAGGAGCCGACGATCGCCAGGACAAGTATGCCGGCGATGGCGACCTTGATCGAACGTAAGGCGAACAGGGCGGGCTGGCCGGTGTCGAGCAATGACCAGTGCAGCGCTTTGGTGCGTCGATAGACGAGGGCAAAATCGAGCACGATGATGATGGCCGCGGACCCGGTGATGATCCCGACGACCCATGTCTCGGGCCGCTGGCCGTACATGAAGTGCAGGTAGTCGATTGATGTCTCACTGAGAATCAGCGTTGTTGTCATGGCGGAGCCGAAAGTGAGCCATCCGCCCAGGCTGGCCAGGAGGCCGAAGGCGCGAAGGTCGTTGGGGTCCTCTTCGGTGACCTTGTTGATCGCATGGCTGGCGAGCATCCATCCCAGCCCACCGAAGAGGGCTGTCGTACCCGCCGCCAGCATCCCCGTGGACAGAGTTCCCTGGGTCCATGCGATGGCGCAGATACCACGTCGGTCGCCGTCCTCCGGAACAGTCGTACCGCTGATCAGGCTGAAGAAGAAGCTGTCCAGCATCAGAATCAATACCGCTGATGAGAACAACGCCATGGTGTGGACGCTCTCGCGACTGGCGCGATCGAACACCAACGCGATAGCGGTGATCAGGAATCCGCCGAGAACACCTGCAAGTTGCGAGGTCGATGCCGCCGAGGTCACCATGCTCCATTGGTCGGAGCTGCATGACTGGTCGGGATTCACGAGACGGCCACGCTACGGCGCAATGGCCGCGCGACTGCTACTCGGCAGGAGCCGGGGTTTCGTTGTCGCGCACAGCTTCGAACACGTCGGCATCTTCTCTGGTGCCATCAGCGCGCCGGCGAGGTTGGTCAGGCTGGCCACGGTCGACCGACCAGCGGCCGATGGCGACAGCCGTGACGGCGGGGAGGAACACCATCAATGCCGTGAAGGCAGCGAAGGTGGTGATCTCGTTGAGCAGGCCGTCGGCATACACGTTCTTGTAGAACAGCGAGACGATCCAGATGATCACGCCGCTGACTACACCGGCGAACAGTCCGGCGAGCAGCCACCGCATCGCCAGGTCACGACGGCGGTCGGGGTCCGATTGCGCCTTGGCGTCGGAACGGCCGTCGAAAAGGCCCCAAAGGAACGCCACGACGCCGAACACCGCTACGAGGCTGACGCTGATGGTCGACGCCTTGTTTTCGTAGGTGTTGATCAAGGCGCCTTGCACTAGACGGACCACGACCATCCCGGCCGTAAACAGCAGTCCGCGCAACATCCACGTCGTCATGGGGGAATAGCGTAGCGAGTACCGTCAGCGATCGTGACACATTCCCAGCGTCGGGACCGCCTGGCGGCTCGGCTGGCACAAGCCGATTTGGACGCGATGCTGGTCAGTGACCTGGTCAACGTGCGTTATCTGTCTGGATTCACCGGTTCGAATGCGGCGTTGTTGGTGTTCGCCGACGACACGCCGACGCAGTTGGCCACCGATGGGCGGTATCGCACGCAGGCGTCTCGGCAGGCACCCGACCTCGAAGTCGCCATAGAACGGGCGTGCGGCGACTACTTACTGCAGCGGGCGGCCTCCGTAGGTGCCCGCCGCATCGGGTTCGAGAGCCACATCGTCACGGTCGACGGTTTCAGTTCACTTCAGCGTCAGCTTGAGGGCACTCAAGCGGAACTGATGCGGGTATCGGGCACCGTCGAGGAGCTCAGGGAGATCAAGGACGCCGGCGAGATCGCGTTGCTCCGACTGGCCTGTGAGGCCGCTGATGCTGCACTGGCCGACCTCGTGTCGACCGATGGCCTACGGCCCGGGCGGACCGAGCGTGCCGTGGGCCGTCAACTGGAAGCCCTGATGCTCGACCACGGCGCCGACGCTGTGGCTTTCGAGACGATAGTGGCCGCCGGAGCCAATTCGGCGATCCCACATCACCGCCCAACTGACGCGGTGCTGGCCACCGGCGACTTCGTCAAGATCGATTTCGGTGCACTGGTCGGTGGGTATCACTCAGACATGACCCGCACGTTCGTGCTCGGCGAAGTATCAGCCTGGCAGCGTGAGGTCTACGCATTAGTGGCCGCTGCTCAGCAGGCCGGCAGGGAAGCCCTCGGGGTCGGTGCAGGCCTCAGTGACGTCGATGCGGCAGCACGCACCGTGATTACCGATGCAGGCTACGGCGACTATTTCAGCCACGGTCTCGGCCATGGGGTGGGGCTGCAGATCCACGAGGCACCGGGAATCAACTCGGCAGCCACAGGCAGCCTGCGCGACGGCAGTGTGGTGACCGTGGAACCCGGCGTCTACCTACCGGGTCGCGGCGGCGTTCGAATTGAAGACACCTTGGTTGTCGGCGACCAGCGGCCGGAGCTGCTGACAAGGTTCCCCAAGGAGTTGATGGTGCTGGGCTAGCTGGCCGGGGTGCCGTCGGTACCATTGACGCACCGCCCACGTACTTAGGAGAACAACCGCCCGTGGCATCTACCGCCGACTTCAAGAACGGCCTTGTCTTACAGATTGAGGGCAATCTGTGGACCATCACCGAGTTCCAGCACGTCAAGCCCGGTAAAGGCCCGGCTTTTGTGCGGACGAAGCTCAAGAACGTGTTGTCGGGCAAGGTCGTCGACAAGACGTTCAACGCCGGTGTGAAGGTCGAGACAGCTACGGTCGACCGCCGCGACACCACCTACCTGTACCGCGACGGTTCGGACTTCGTGTTCATGGACGGCGAAGACTATGAGCAGCATCTGCTGCCCGAGGCGCTGGTCGGCGACGACGCCCGCTTCCTGCTGGAGGGGATGCCGGTCCAGGTCGCATTCCACAACGGTGGCCCGCTCTACCTCGAACTGCCCGTCACGGTGGAACTCGAGGTGAGTCACACCGAACCTGGCCTGCAGGGCGACCGGTCCAACGCCGGTACCAAGCCCGCCACCCTGGAGACTGGCGCTGAGATTCAGGTCCCGCTGTTCATCAATCAGGGCGACAAGTTGAAGGTCGATACCCGCGACGGCAGCTACATTGGCCGCGTGAACGCCTAGTTATGCCGGAACGCAAACCGGCTAAAGGCCGGCATCAGGCACGCAAACGAGCCGTTGACCTCCTTTTCGAGGCGGAAGCTCGCGGACTGACGCCGGCAGAGATCGCCGACGTGCGCACCGCTCTCGCGGAGTCCAACGTGGATGTGACGGCGCTTAGCCCGTACACGGTGACCGTGGTCCGCGGTGTCGGCGAACATGCCGAGCATGTCGATGAGTTGATCGCATCGCACCTGCAGGGTTGGACGTTGGCTCGGTTACCGGCGGTCGATCGCGCGATTCTGCGGGTCGCGGTATGGGAGCTTCTGCACGCCGACGACGTGCCGGAACCGGTGGCCGTCGACGAGGCGGTCGAGTTGGCCAAGGAGCTCTCCACCGACGATTCACCGGGCTTCCTCAACGGTGTTCTCGGTCAAATCATGCTGGTCACGCCACAGATTCGGGCAGCTGCCGCAGCCGTGCACAATCAGGGCTAGCTGACGAAATGCCCACGTCCTGAGCAAAATCCGGCCACTATGGTGCCGGACTGTAAAGGGTTCACCCGCATCGGCAGTGAACGATCGAATGAACGGGAGTGGCACCGAAATGCACCGAGACGACCGCCGCCACCGTCGGCTCTGTGTTTCTGCGTTGGCTGCGGTAGCGAACCCGTCGTACACGCGCGTCGATACCTGGAACCTGCTCGACGACGCCTGTCGGGAGCTCGCTGAGGTCGACCGTGTCGGGCAGGACACCTCGCACGAAGTGGCCAAGGTGCAGCGCTCGCTGGATCGCCTCAGTGCATACGAGCGGTATTGGCTCTATCCGGGGCCGGCCAACCTGATGGCTTTTCGCGAGTACCTGGCAGATGGGGAAACCGGGCGGCTTGCTGACGCAGTCTCGCTGGCGGTTCGGCTGCTCTCCGAATACGGTGACCGCACAGCACTATTCGATACTTCCGCATCGCTGGTCGAGCAAGAGTTGGTGGCCCGGGCCAAGCACCAGCAGTTCTATACCGTGCTGCTCGCCGACGATACCTCGGCGAATGCGCCCGAGAGCCTCGCCGAGAGTATGCGGGCACTTCGCGAACCTTCGGACCACGTGCAGATCGAGTTTCTCGTTGTGTCGAGCTTCGAGGACGCCATCACCGCCATTGCGCTCAATGGCGAGATTCAGGCCGCGATCATCCGGGACGACCTGCCGTTGCGTTCCGACGATCGGCTTCCGGTGATGACCACTCTGCTCGGCGCCAACGAGGATCCGGTAGCGGTGGATCGCAGCCACGACTGGATCGAATGTGGTGAGGCGATCCGAGAGTTGCGTCCGCATATCGATCTCTATCTGTTGACCGATGAGTCGATCGCGGCCGAATCCGGTGATTGTCCGGACCTCTACAACCGAACGTTCTACCGGCTCAACGATGTCACCGACCTGTACAGCACAGTGGTCTCCGGCATTCGGAGTCGTTTTGAGACACCGTTTTTCGATGCGCTTCGTGCTTACGCTGCTGCCCCTGTCGGCCAATTTCATGCTCTACCCGTTGCGCGCGGGGCCAGCATTTTCAACTCGAAGTCGTTGCAGGACATGGGCGAGTTCTATGGCCGCAACATCTTCATGGCCGAGACGTCCTCCACCTCGGGCGGGCTGGATTCGTTGCTGGATCCGCATGGCAA
Source organism: Mycobacterium sp. (assembly GCA_965279745.1). Classification (GTDB taxonomy): domain Bacteria; phylum Actinomycetota; class Actinomycetes; order Mycobacteriales; family Mycobacteriaceae; genus Mycobacterium. The sequence continues at coordinate 1,451,541 of OZ257262.1, read as the reverse complement.
CATCAAGGCGGCGATGGACAAGGCCGCCGTCACCTGGCGGTCGAACGAGACGTACTTCGTGACCAACGGGACCTCAACCGCGAACAAGATTGTGGTGCAGGCACTCGTCAGGCCAGGGGACATCGTTCTCATCGACCGCAACTGCCACAAGTCGCATCACTACGGGCTGGTGCTAGCCGGGGCGTATCCGCTGTATCTGGACGCCTATCCGCTGCCGGAGTATGCGATCTACGGTGCTGTGCCACTGCGGACGATCAAGCAGCAACTGCTGGATCTTGAGGCGGCCGGACAGTTACACAAGGTGCGCATGCTGTTGCTCACCAACTGCACCTTTGACGGCGTCGTCTACAACCCGTTGCGGGTGATGGAGGAGATTCTGGCGATCAAGCCGGACATCTGTTTCCTCTGGGATGAGGCGTGGTACGCGTTCGCCACCGCGGTGCCGTGGGCCCGGCAACGGACGGCGATGATCTCGGCTGAACGGCTGGAAGCCATGCTGGCATCGCCGGCGTATGCGGAGGAATACCGGGAGTGGTGGCAGTCGATGGAGGGGGTCGACCGTTCCAAATGGGTTGACCGTCGGTTGCTTCCGGATCCCGCTCAGGCTCGTGTTCGGGTGTACTCAACGCATTCGACGCACAAGTCGTTGTCGGCGCTTCGGCAGGCATCGATGGTTCACGTCCGGGACCAGGACTTCAAAGCGCTCACCCGAGATTCGTTCAACGAGGCGTTCTTGACGCACACCTCGACCTCGCCGAACCAGCAACTTCTCGCCTCACTCGACTTGGCTCGCCGCCAGGTCGACATGGAGGGGTTCGAAATGGTCCGCCACGTGTACAACATGGCGCTGGTATTCCGGCATCGGGTACGTAAGGACCGGTTGATCAACAAATGGTTCCGCATCCTCGACGAATCCGATCTGGTGCCCGACGAGTACCGATCCGACGGGGTGAGCTCGTATCGACAGGTCCGGCAGGGGGCGCTGGCGGAATGGAATGAGGCCTGGCGGTCGGATCAGTTCGTTCTGGACCCGACCCGAGTGACGCTGTTCATCGGCAAGACCGGGATGAACGGCTACGACTTCCGCGAGAAGATTCTCATGGAGCGGTACGGCATTCAGATCAACAAAACGTCGATCAATAGCGTGCTGTTGATCTTTACCATCGGCGTGACCTGGTCGAGTGTGCATTATCTGCTTGATGTGTTGCGCCGCATCGCCGTCGATTTCGATCGTGAGGAACGCACCCGCGGCAAAGACGACCGCGCCCTGCAGCAGCGCAGAGTTGACGAGATCACCGGTGACCTCCCGGCTCTGCCCGACTTCAGTGAGTTCGACCACGCGTTCCGTCCGCACGCCGGCAGCCCGTACGGCGACATGCGGGCGGCGTTCTACGTCGGATACGAGGAATCGGACCGCGAGCATGTCCTGCTCGGCGCTGCCGGGCGACGGATCGCTGCCGGAAAGACCTTGGTGTCAACCACTTTCGTGGTGCCGTATCCGCCGGGCTTCCCCGTGCTGGTGCCCGGTCAGGTCGTCTCGAAAGAGATTCTGTATTTCCTGGCGGAACTCGATGTGAAGGAAATCCACGGCTACAACCCCGATCTCGGGTTGTCGGTCTTCACCGAGGAGACCGTCGCGCGGATAGCCGCGGCCCGCCACGGGGATTACTGAAGAGCCGAATAGGTGCGCCGAACAAATCTCGGCTGCACGGACTGCAACTTCGCTAGATCGGTGTTGCCGGCGACGGCCGCGCCAGCAGCGGAGGACAGGTCAGGATAGTTCTGGATCAGGTAGATGAGGATCAGTTCATTCGACGGGTCGGCCTGCCACCAGGTTCCGAACGCGCCCGGCCAGCTGAACGTGCCCGGACCGCCGGGTCCGAAGAGCTGCGCTGACTTGGCAGGGTCGGTCACCACCGACAGGTTCAGCCCGAACCCGCGGCCGATCCAGAACGGCATGCCGAGGAACGGCACCTTCATCTGCTCCTCGGTCAGCTGGTTGGTTCGCATCAACTTCGCGGCCGCCGCAGACAGCACCCGCACGCCGTCGATCTCGCCGTCGCCCAGCAGCATTCGCGCGAACTGCAGATAATCGGGTGCGGTCGACAACAGGCCCGCGCCGCCTTGGCAGAACCGGGGTTCGGTGACCGGGACGGGTCCCAGAGCGTTGTGGTTGAGAGTCGTGGCTCCGTCGGCACTTCCCTCGAGCCGGTACATCGTGGCGGCACGGCGCCGCTTTTCCATCGAGATGAAGAAGCCGCTATCAGTCATGCCCAGCGGCGTGAAGATCCGCTCGGCGAGCACAGCGTGCAGTGGCTTTCCCTCGATACGGGACAGGGCGATACCGAGCACATCGGTGGCGTGGCTGTAGGTGAGCCGATCGCCGGGCTGGTGAACCAGAGGCAGTGTTGCAACCTCGGCCAGCCAGTCATCCTGGTCTTGGCGCAGTGACAGCTGGCTATAGGCGCGGCTCAGCGGTCCGGCCACGGAGAATGTGTAGGCCAGCCCGCTTCGGTGCGTCATGAGGTCGTCGACGGTGATCGGGCGTCGTGCTGGGACGGTCTGATCCAGCGGGCCGTGCGGATCGATCAGCACCCGCATATCGGACAGTTCGGGCAGCCAACGGCTGATCGGATCGGAAAGCGCCAGCTTGCCCTCGTCGACCAGGGTCATGGCCGCGGCCACCGTCACGGGCTTGCTCATCGAGGCGATTCGGAAAATCGTGTCGCGTTCCATCGGCAGCTTCGCTTCGATGTCCCGATCGCCGATCTCGTTGATTTGCAGGACATTCCCGCGCTGCCAAACCAGGGTGATGGCGCCGGCGAGGAGGCCGGTCTCGACGGCCTGCACGATTGTGGCCTGGTTGTCGTCGAGACGCATCGGCAGAATTCTACCCAGACATGCCAGTTCATTTCCGGGACACGAGTGTCGTTTCCGGTGAGGCCGGACCCGGTGTTAGGCTCCCGGCAGTTCGACATCCTTTAACGATCCGTCCCGAGAGGCGGAGAAGGAGGTCTGGTTTTCGTGGGCTCCACTGACCGGGTATTGATGTCCGATACGGACGTTGGCAGAACCATTTCCCGTATCGCCCACGAGATCATCGAGAAGACCGCACTTGACGGCGCCGACGCGCCACGTGTCGTGTTACTCGGCATTCCGACTCGCGGAGTCACCTTGGCGCGCCGGCTGGCCGCGAAAATCAACGAGTTCTCTGGCGTCACGGTCGAGCGCGGCGGCTTGGACATCACGCTCTACCGCGACGACCTCGACTTCAAGCCGCCGCGCGCGCTCGCGGAGACATCGATCCCCGCAGGTGGAATCGATGACGCCCTGGTGATCCTCGTCGACGACGTGCTCTACACCGGGCGCTCGGTCCGCTCGGCACTTGATTCCCTGCGCGATATCGGTCGGCCCAAGGCGGTGCAGCTGGCCGTCTTGGTCGATCGCGGTCACCGTGAACTGCCGATTCGCGCCGATTACGTCGGCAAGAACGTGCCCACGTCGCGCAGTGAAAACGTCAAGGTGCGATTGGTGGAGGACGACGACGTCGAAGGCATCTGGATCGCGCCGTACGGAGGCCCCGCCCGCTAATGACGCTCAGACATTTGCTGTCCGCGGCCGACCTGAATCGCGACCAAGCCACGGCGATCCTCGATGACGCTGATCGATTTCGTCAGGCGCTAGTCGGTCGGGAGGTCAAGAAGCTGCCGACATTGCGCGGGCGCACCATCATCACGATGTTCTACGAAAACTCCACTCGAACTCGGGTCTCGTTCGAGGTGGCTGGAAAGTGGATGAGCGCCGACGTGATCAACGTCAGCTCGTCGGGGTCCTCGGTGTCGAAGGGTGAATCGCTACGTGACACCGCGCTGACGTTGCGTGCTGCCGGTGCCGACGCGCTGATCATCCGGCATCCGGCGTCTGGGGCTGCTCAGCAGTTGGCCGAGTGGACGGCGGAGCCCGAGGCGGCCGGGGGAGGGCCGTCAATCATCAATGCCGGGGATGGCACGCACGAGCATCCGACGCAGGCGCTCTTGGATGCGCTGACGCTTCGCCAGCGGCTTGGTGACATCGAGGGTCGCCGGGTGGTGATTGTCGGGGACATTTTGCACAGCCGGGTGGCCCGGTCCAATGTGCTGCTGCTCGCCACCCTTGGCGCAGAGGTCGTGTTGGTTTCGCCACCCACCTTGCTGCCGGTCGGGGTTTCTGATTGGCCGGTGACGGTGTCGCACGATCTGGATGCCGAACTGCCTGCCGCTGATGCGGTGCTGATGTTGCGGGTGCAGGCCGAGCGGATGAACGGCGGATTCTTCCCGTCGACGCGGGAGTACTCCGTCCTCTACGGACTGTCGGACCGACGGCAGGCGATGTTGCCCGGCCACGCTGTGGTGCTGCATCCAGGACCGATGCTGCGCGGAATGGAAATCGCCTTCTCGGTTGCTGATTCGCCGCAATCAGCTGTGCTGCAGCAGGTGTCCAACGGTGTGCATGTCCGGATGGCGGTGCTGTTCCACCTCCTGGTCGGCACGGACGAGGTGGTCAGCGTATGAGTCAGTTGCCGGTTCTCATCCGCGGCGTGCGTTTGTACGGTGCAGGCGACCACGTTGACGTCCTGGTGGCGGACGGCCAAATCGCCGAGATCGGCGCGTGTTTGACAGCTCCCGAAGATGCCGAAGTGATCGACGCGACCGGTCAGGTGTTGCTACCCGGCCTCGTTGATCTGCACACGCACCTGCGTGAGCCTGGCCGCGAGTACGCCGAAGACATTGAAACCGGCTCGGCCGCAGCCGCGTTGGGTGGCTATACAGCGGTCTTCGCGATGGCGAATACCGATCCCGTCGCAGACAGTCCGGTGGTGACTGACCATGTATGGCGCCGCGGTCAGCAGGTAGGCCTGGTCGATGTGCACCCTGTCGGTGCCGTGACGGTCGGTTTGGCCGGTAAGCAGCTCACCGAGATGGGCCTGATGGCTGGCGGTATGGCTCAGGTCAAGATGTTCTCCGACGATGGCATTTGCGTTGACGACCCGTTGGTCATGCGACGCGCGCTGGAGTACGCCACGGGGTTGGGTGTCCTGATCGCCCAACATGCCGAGGAGCCTCGCCTCACCGACGGGGCAGTCGCCCACGAGGGACCCAACGCCGCCCGGCTCGGATTGGCGGGCTGGCCCCGTGCCGCAGAAGAGTCGATCGTTGCCCGCGATGCGCTGCTCGCTCGCGACGCCGGCGCTCGGGTACACATCTGCCACGCCTCCACCACCGGCACTGTCGAAATCCTGAAGTGGGCCAAGCAGCAGGGCATTTCGATCACCGCCGAGGTGACGCCGCACCACCTGATGCTCGATGACAGCCGATTGGCGACTTACGACGGGGTTAACCGGGTCAACCCGCCACTACGCGAAGCCACCGACGCGCAGGCATTGCGCCGAGCGTTGGTTGAAGGCGTCATCGACTGCGTGGCAACGGACCACGCTCCGCACGCCGAACACGAGAAGTGTGCCGAGTTCGCCGTCGCCCGCCCTGGCATGCTCGGTTTGCAGACTGCCCTGTCAGTCGTGGCGGCAACCATGGTTCAGCCCGGCCTGCTGGATTGGCGCGGTGTGGCGCGGGTGATGAGCGAGAATCCCGCGCGGATCGTCGGCCTCGACGATCAGGGGCGGCCACTGGAGGTCGGTGAACCGGCCAATCTGGTTGTGGTTGACCCCGAGGCCAGCTGGGTCGTGGATGGCGGCGAATTGGCCAGCCGATCGGCCAACACCCCGTACCAGGCAATGACGTTGCCGGCGACGGTGACCGCGACCTTATTGCGGGGCAAGGTAACCGCCCGCGACGGGAAGTGCCCGGTGTGAACGACCAGACCGCGATTGCGACCTATATCTTCGGGGTGGTGGTGCTGTTGATCATCAGCATCGCACTCCGGCGGATGGTTGTGGGTTGGCGACGGCGCGGTCAACGGCAGGCCCAGCTGATCGGTCAATTGCCGCCAGTGCCAGACACATTGAGTTCAGCGACCATCGGACCCGTCGGCGGGCTGTACGTGGGCAGCACGTTGGCCTCGGACTGGTTCGAGCGGGTCGCTGCCGGCGACCTCGGCTATCGGTCGAAGGCGATGCTGACCCGGTACCCGGAGGGCATTCTTCTGGAACGCTCCGGCGCAGGCCCGATCTGGATTCCCAGCGATGCCGTCACTGCGATCCGCGCTGAGCGTGCCTTAGCGGGGAAGGTGATTCCGCACGGAACAAAGTCGCACGGCGTTCTCGCCATTCGGTGGACGCTTCCGTCCGGGACAGAGATCGACACCGGCTTTCGCGGCGATGACCGCCGGGACTACGCGCAATGGTTGGGAGAGGCAGCATGACGGGCACAGTGACAGGGACGGCCCGACTGGTGCTGGAGGACGGCGCCATCTATACGGGTACCGCGTTCGGCGCGGTGGGGCAGACCCTCGGTGAAGCGGTGTTCTCCACCGGGATGTCCGGTTACCAGGAGACGTTGACCGACCCGAGCTATCACCGGCAGATCGTGGTAGCTACGGCGCCGCAGATCGGCAACACCGGCTGGAACCACGAGGACGGCGAAAGCCAGGGCGACAAGATCTGGGTGGCCGGCTACGTGGTTCGCGACCCGTCGCCACGGGTATCGAACTGGCGGGCCACCGGATCCCTCGAGGACGAACTCATCCGCCAGCACATCGTGGGTATCGCCGGTATCGACACCAGGGCTGCGGTACGGCACTTGCGAACTCGTGGGTCGATGAAGGCCGGGGTGTTCTCCGGCCCGGCTCTGGCTGATCCTGACGAGTTGGTGGCCAGGGTGCGGACTCAGCCAGCCATGCTGGGTGCCGACCTCGCCGGTGAGGTCAGCACTGATGACGGCTACATCGTAGAACCAGAAGGTGCACAACGGTTTACGGTGGCTGCGCTGGACCTCGGCATCAAGACGAACACGCCGCGCAACTTCGCCTCGCGAGGAATTCGCACCCATGTGTTGCCGGCGTCAGTCGGCTTCGATGGGATCGCCGCGATCAAACCGGACGGGGTGTTTTTGTCGAACGGACCCGGCGACCCGGCCACCGCCGACCATATAGTCGAGGTCACTCGTGAAGTTCTCAGCGCCGGCATTCCGCTGTTCGGCATCTGCTTCGGCAATCAGATACTGGGCCGCGCGTTGGGCCGGTCCACCTACAAGATGGTGTTTGGTCATCGCGGCATCAACGTACCGGTCATCGACCACACCACCGGACGCGTCGCAATCACGGCGCAGAACCATGGATTCGCGTTGGAAGGCGAGGCCGGTGAGCAGTTCGATACCGACTTCGGTCCGGCAGCGGTGAGCCACACCTGCGCCAATGACGGTGTTGTGGAAGGCATTAGGCTCGTGAACGGCAGAGCGTTCTCGGTGCAGTACCACCCGGAAGCCGCGGCCGGTCCACACGACGCCAATTACCTGTTCGACCAGTTCGTTGATCTCATGGCAGGAGACGGCTAGATGCCACGTCGTACTGACCTCAAGCATGTGCTGGTCATCGGTTCGGGGCCGATTGTGATTGGTCAAGCTTGTGAATTCGACTACTCGGGCACCCAGGCCTGCCGGGTGTTGCGTGCGGAGGGGTTGACGGTCAGCCTAGTCAACTCCAACCCGGCGACCATCATGACCGATCCGGAGTACGCGGATTTCACCTATGTCGAACCGATCACGCCGGCCTTCGTTGAGCGAGTGATCGCTCAGCAGGCCAATCGGGGCAACCGAATCGATGCGCTGTTGGCAACGCTGGGTGGGCAGACCGCGCTGAACACCGCCGTCGCGCTCTACGAGAACGGCGCATTGGAACGATACGGCGTCGAGCTCATCGGAGCTGATTTCGAGGCGATCCAGCGTGGTGAGGACCGGCAGCGGTTCAAGGACATCGTCGCCAAAGTCGGCGGTGAATCCGCCCGCAGCCGGGTGTGTTTCACCATGCACGAGGTGCGTGAGACGGTTGCCGAGCTTGGCCTTCCGGTTGTTGTACGACCGTCGTTCACGATGGGTGGACTCGGATCGGGCATGGCAAACACACTGGACGACGTCGAGCGAATGGCCGGTGAAGGCCTGACCGCATCGCCCAGTGCCAATGTCCTGATTGAGGAATCCATCTATGGATGGAAGGAATTCGAGCTCGAACTGATGCGGGACAGCCACGACAACGTCGTGGTGGTCTGTTCGATCGAGAACGTCGACCCGATGGGCGTGCACACCGGCGATTCGGTGACCGTCGCCCCGGCGATGACGCTCACCGACCGGGAATACCAGCGGATGCGGGACCTTGGGATCGACATCCTCCGCGAGGTCGGAGTCGACACCGGCGGATGCAACATCCAATTCGCGGTGGATCCCGCAGATGGCCGGCTCGTCGTCATCGAGATGAACCCGCGGGTGTCGCGGTCGAGTGCGCTCGCCTCGAAGGCCACCGGATTCCCGATTGCCAAAATCGCCGCCAAGCTGGCGATCGGCTACACCCTGGATGAGATCGTCAACGACATCACGAAGGAAACCCCGGCCTGTTTCGAGCCGACCCTGGATTACGTCGTCGTCAAGGCGCCTCGCTTCGCATTCGAGAAATTCCCCGGTGCCGACCCCACACTGACCACGACGATGAAGTCGGTGGGCGAGGCGATGTCGTTGGGACGCAATTTCATCGAGGCGTTGGGCAAGGTGATGCGATCACTGGAAACCACCCGCGCCGGGTTCTGGACTGCGCCCGACAGCGATGGTGGGGTTGAGGATGTTCTCGAGCGCCTGCGAACACCCACCGAAGGGCGCCTGTATGACATCGAACTGGCGTTGCGGCTGGGTGCCGGCGTCGAACAGGTAGCTGAGGCGTCCGGTGTCGACCCGTGGTTCGTCGAACAGATCAATGGGCTCGTCGCGCTGCGGCAGCAGTTGATCGATTCGCCGGTACTCGATGCCGACCTGCTGAGCCGCTCCAAACACAGCGGCCTCTCCGATCGCCAGATCGCTTCGCTGCGGCCAGAACTCGCCGGTGAGACGGGTGTGCGCTCGTTGCGGCAGCGGATGGGCATCCACCCGGTGTTCAAAACAGTGGACACCTGTGCCGCTGAGTTCGAAGCCAAGACGCCGTATCACTACTCGAGCTACGAACTCGATCCTGCTGCGGAGACAGAGGTAGCGCCACAGACCGAGAAGCCGAAGGTTTTGATTCTCGGCTCTGGGCCTAACCGGATCGGGCAGGGCATCGAATTCGATTACAGCTGTGTGCATGCCGCCACGACGCTCACCGAAGCCGGATTCGAGACCGTGATGGTCAACTGCAACCCCGAGACGGTGTCGACCGACTACGACACCGCGGACCGGCTGTACTTCGAACCGCTCACCTTCGAGGACGTCCTCGAGGTGTACCGCGCCGAGGCGAAGTCCGGCGAGGGTGGCCCCGGCGTGGTCGGGGTGATCGTCCAACTTGGTGGTCAGACTCCACTCGGCTTGGCTCAACGACTGGCTGACGCCGGGGTACCGATCGTCGGAACCCGGCCGGAGGCGATCGACCTCGCCGAAGACCGCGGCCGGTTTGGTCAGGTGCTGGCCGAAGCCGGCCTGCCCGCACCGAAGTTCGGTACGGCCACCAGCTTTGAGCAGGCCCGTGAGACCGCGGCTCGGATCGGCTATCCCGTCCTTGTGAGACCGTCCTATGTTCTGGGTGGTCGGGGGATGGAGATCGTCTACGACGACGAGACGCTGCAGGGCTACATCACCCGTGCCACTCAGCTCTCACCGGCGCACCCGGTGTTGGTGGACCGGTTTCTTGAAGATGCGATCGAGATCGACGTCGATGCCTTGTGCGACGGAACCGACGTGTATATCGGCGGGGTGATGGAACACATCGAGGAAGCCGGCATTCACTCCGGCGACTCCGCCTGTGCGCTGCCGCCGGTCACTCTGGGCCGCAGCGATATCGAGTCGGTGCGCCGGGCTACCGAGGCCATCGCGCACGGGGTCGGGGTGGTCGGTCTGCTGAATGTTCAGTACGCCCTGAAGGATGACGTGCTCTACGTGCTTGAGGCCAACCCCCGTGCCAGCCGAACCGTTCCCTTCGTCTCTAAGGCCACCGCGGTTCCGTTGGCAAAGGCCTGTGCCCGAATCATGTTGGGCGCCAGCATCGCCGAGCTACGAGAGGAGGGGCTGTTGGCGCGCACCGGTGATGGCGCGAGCCCAGCGCCGAATGCGCCGATCGCCGTGAAGGAAGCCGTGTTGCCGTTCCACCGCTTCCGCCGGGCGGACGGCTCCGGCATCGACTCGTTGCTCGGCCCCGAGATGAAGTCGACCGGTGAGGTGATGGGCATCGACCGCGACTTCGGTAGTGCCTTCGCCAAGAGCCAGACCGCGGCCTACGGGTCATTGCCCACGGAGGGCACGGTGTTCGTCTCGGTGGCCAACCGTGACAAACGGTCGCTGGTGTTCCCCGTCAAACGGCTGGCCGACTTGGGTTTCCAGGTTCTCGCCACCGAGGGGACGGCGGAGATGCTGCGGCGTAACGGGATTCCCTGCAACGTCGTGCGTAAGCACTTCCAGGAGCCCGGGGAAGGACGTCCGCCGACGACTGCGCTGGACGCCATCAAAGCCGGCGAGGTGGCCATGGTGATCAACACGCCATACGGCAATTCGGGCCCACGCATCGACGGCTACGAGATCCGGTCCGCTGCGGTGGCGATGAACATCCCCTGCATCACGACAGTGCAGGGCGCCTCGGCGGCGGTGCAGGGGATCGAGGCCGGCATCCGCGGTGAGATCGACGTGCGGTCCCTGCAGGAGTTGCACGCCTCCCTCGGTAATGAATCAGCAAGTGAGTGACGCGGTGGCCGGGCGTGGCTTCGGCGCACGCCTGGTATCCGTCATGGCCGAGCGTGGGCAACTGTGCGTGGGTATCGACCCCCATCCCGAGCTGCTCCGGTCCTGGGGCCTGCCTGCCACCGCGGACGGGTTGGCCCGCTTCTGCGATATCTGTGTGCGTGCCTACGCCGGGTTCGCCGCCGCCAAGCCACAGGTTGCCTTCTTCGAGGCTTACGGATCGGCCGGCTTCGCGGTGCTCGAGGACACCATCGGGGCTCTGCAATCGGCCGGAGTGCTGGTGATTGCTGACGCGAAGCGGGGTGACATCGGCTCGACCATGGCGGCATATGCGCAAGCCTGGGCGGGGGACGGTCCGTTGGCAGCAGACGCTGTCACGGCTTCGCCGTATCTGGGCTTTGGTTCGTTGCAGCCGCTGCTCGATGTGGCTGCCGGCAATGACCGCGGGGTGTTCGTGCTCGCGGCTACCTCCAATCCTGAGGGCGCCGGCATTCAGCGCGCGGTCACGGGGGGGCGGACCGTCGCACAGTCCGTCGTCGACGACGCTGCGGCTGTGAATCATGCGGGGCTGCAACCGGGCTCGGTAGGTGTGGTCATCGGCGCCACGCTGGCTGAGGTGCCCGACCTCAGCGCTCTGGGCGGACCGGTGCTGGTGCCCGGAATAGGCGCCCAGGGCGGCCGTCCAGAGGCACTGGCGGGCCTCGGTGGCACGAGGCCGGGTCAACTGCTGCCCGCGGTGTCCCGGGAGATCCTCCGGGCTGGTCCTGACGCCGCCGACGTGCGGTCGGCAGGCGAACGGATGAGGGATTCGCTGGCTTATCTGGCCGGATAACGGCGACACGCGCGACACGCCGTCGTGCGTCCACGCTATGAGAGTTGCGTCTCCCGGAGAGCGCCACCTGCAGTCTGCTATCGAACATGCATGCGATATTGACGTATGTGCAGCTAGATGAGGCTTTTCTCAATCCCCGGAAGGCCTAGGCAAGGTGACCCGGCGAGCGTTTCGTCCGCCAGGTTCATGGGCTTTCGCAGGCGTAAACAGGGGGTGGGGTTAGATTTCGTCAGACGGCGTGGGTACGGTCGTCGTCGTTGGCTGAAGTACGGCCAGGCAATCGATTGAATGTGATGAGACGGAGGAACCGTGGCTCTTCCCCAGTTGACCGACGAGCAGCGCGCGGCCGCATTGGAAAAGGCTGCTGCCGCACGTCGAGTGCGTGCGGAGCTGAAGGATCGCCTCAAGCGTGGTGGCACCAACCTCAAGCAGGTCCTCACGGATGCTGAGAGCGATGAGATTCTCGGCAAGATGAAGGTCTCCGCTCTGTTGGAAGCACTGCCGAAGGTGGGCAAGGTCAAGGCGCAGGAGATCATGACCGAGCTTGAGATCGCCCCGACGCGTCGTCTGCGTGGCCTTGGCGATCGTCAGCGCAAGGCTCTGCTCGAAAAGTTCGACTTCTCCTAGGGAGGTCGATGGACGCCGGCGGAGGGCCGGACGGCCGGGGTGATCAGTCACCCCGCCGCGCAGCGCAAGGCCGCGTGGTGGTGCTGTCCGGTCCGTCTGCTGTTGGTAAGTCATCAGTTGTCCGGCGGCTCCGTGCCGAGGTTCCGGACCTGCACTTCAGTGTCTCGGCGACCACACGGTCACCGCGTCCGGGCGAAGTGGACGGCGTGGACTACCACTTCGTCAGTTCCGAACAGTTCCAGCAGCTCATCGACAGCGGTGACCTCCTGGAGTGGGCGGACATCCATGGTGGCCTACAGCGATCAGGTACACCGGCGCAGCCCGTCGCCAACGCGGCAGCAGCCGGGCAACCTGTTCTGATCGAGGTCGATCTGGCTGGTGCGCAAGCGGTCAAGAAGGCGATGCCGGAGTCGATAACGGTGTTTCTCGCTCCACCGAGCTGGGAAGCACTGGAACAACGGCTGGTCGATCGAGGCACCGAGTCACCAGAGGTCATGGCACGACGACTGACCACTGCGCGGGCCGAATTGGCCGCCAAAAATGAGTTCGACGTGGTCGTCGTGAACAGCCAATTGGAGTCTGCGTGTGCTGAATTGCTATCCTTGCTGGTAGGCAACACGCCGGCCTAGGTGTGACAGATCGGAATTGCTCGCCAGGCCAAGATTCAGGCCCAAGAATCAAGCACTACTGGACCCGTCAATAGCAGGGTCCTTCAACCTGTCAGGGAGAACCTCTACGTGACCACCTCGCAAGCCGCTGCGGACCATTACGACCCGGCGCCGGGTGCCGCGACGGCCTATGACACGCCGCTGGGCATCACCAACCCGCCGATCGACGAGTTGCTGGCCCGCGTGTCGAGCAAGTACGCGCTGGTGATCTACGCAGCCAAGCGCGCCCGTCAGATCAACGATTACTACAACCAGCTCGGCGACGGCATCCTGGAGTACGTCGGTCCGCTGGTCGAGCCGGGCCTGCAGGAGAAGCCGCTGTCGATCGCGCTCCGCGAGATTCACTCGGATCTGCTCGAGCACTCCGAAGGCGAGTAGCCAACAGACGCGGGCTTGCTGATGGACCCGAAGCGGATCATCGTCGGCGTCGCCGGTGGCATCGCCGCATACAAGGCGTGCTCAGTAGTCCGGCAGCTCAGTGAGTCCGGACACGACGTCCGTGTCGTACCGACCGAATCGGCTTTGCAGTTCGTCGGTGCCGCCACTTTCGAGGCACTCTCGGGCCATCCGGTCCGGACCGGCGTCTTTGAAGATGTGCCCGAGGTGCCGCACGTGCGACTGGGGCAGGAAGCTGATCTGGTCGTGGTCGCCCCGGCGACGGCGGACCTGCTCGCCCGCGCTGCGACTGGCCGAGCCGACGACCTGCTGACAGCAACATTGCTCACCGCGCGATGCCCCGTGATCTTCGCCCCGGCAATGCACACCGAGATGTGGCAGCACCCCGCGACGGTCGACAATGTGGCGACACTTCGCCGCCATGGCGCGGTGGTGCTGGAACCGGCTTCGGGGCGGCTCACCGGCTCAGACAGTGGTGCTGGCCGGCTACCCGAACCGGACGAGATCACCACGTTCGTCGAGTTGCTCCTGGCGCGTTCTGACGCCCTGCCGTACGACTTGGCGGGGATCAAGCTGCTGGTGACCGCCGGTGGCACCCGCGAGGCGATCGACCCGGTGCGCTTCATCGGCAACCGCAGTTCCGGTAAGCAGGGCTACGCGGTGGCCCGGGTCGCCGCTCAACGCGGCGCCGATGTCACCCTCATCGCGGGCAATACCGCGGGACTGGCGGATCCTGCCGGAGTTCACGTGCTGCGCATCACCTCCGCTGCCCAGTTGAGCGATGCGGTGTCCAAATACAGTGCCGAGGCTCACGTGCTGGTGATGGCCGCCGCCGTCGCGGACTTCCGTCCCACCGACGTGCACACCAGCAAGATCAAGAAGACGGCAGACGCGGGGGAAACCCCGACGATCGACCTCGTCCGCACCGATGATGTGCTGGCCCGCGCGGTACGCCAGCGAGCTGAAGGGCAGCTGCCGAACATGCGCGCGATCGTCGGCTTTGCCGCGGAGACCGGTGACGAGAACGGCGACGTGCTGTTCCATGCGCGGGCGAAGCTACGCCGGAAAGCGTGCGATCTGCTGGTCGTCAACGCGGTCGGGGATGGCCGCGCGTTTGAAGTCGACAGCAACGATGGCTGGCTACTGGGAGCCGACGGTTCCGAGGTGGCACTGGAGCATGGGTCGAAGACAGTAATGGCTAGCCGTATCGTGGACGCGATCACAACGCTGGTCTGAACGCCTCCTGAGTTTTCGGCGTCTAACTAGGTATTGGAAGGAATGCGAGCGTGACTGATAAGGGTCGGCTGTTCACCAGTGAGTCGGTAACCGAGGGGCACCCCGACAAGATCTGTGATGCCATCAGTGACTCGGTGCTCGATGCACTGCTGGCGGAGGATCCGCGCTCGCGTGTCGCGGTGGAAACCCTGGTCACGACCGGCCAGGTTCACGTTGTGGGTGAAGTCACCACATCGGCCTACGCCGACATCCCGAAGATCGTTCGGGACCGCATCCTTGAGATTGGCTACGACTCATCGACCAAGGGTTTCGACGGCGCCTCCTGCGGCGTGAACGTTGCGATCGGTGCGCAGTCGCCGGATATCGCGCAGGGTGTCGATACCGCTATCGAAACACGCGTAGAAGGTGCTGCCGACCCCCTCGATTTGCAAGGCGCCGGCGACCAGGGCCTGATGTTCGGCTACGCGATCAGCGACACCCCGGAACTGATGCCACTGCCCATCGCGCTGGCGCACCGGTTGGCCCGCAGGCTGACCGAGGTCCGCAAGAGCGGTGTGCTGGGCTACCTGCGGCCTGATGGCAAGACTCAGGTCACCGTTCAGTATCACGGGAACACCCCGGTTCGGTTGGACACCGTCGTGCTGTCCACCCAGCACGCCGAAGGCATCGACCTGGACAGCACGCTGACTCCGGACATTCGCGAGAAGGTCGTCAACAGCGTCCTCAGCGAGCTCGGACACGAGACCCTCGATACCTCGGACTACCGGCTCCTGGTCAATCCCACCGGCAAGTTCGTGCTCGGTGGGCCGATGGGTGACGCCGGCCTGACCGGACGGAAGATCATCGTTGATACCTACGGCGGGTGGGCCCGCCACGGTGGCGGCGCGTTCTCCGGCAAAGATCCGTCCAAGGTGGACCGGTCGGCGGCCTACGCGATGCGCTGGGTGGCGAAGAATGTCGTTGCGGCCGGGCTGGCCGAACGAGTTGAAGTTCAGGTTGCCTACGCGATCGGCAAGGCCGCCCCGGTGGGGCTGTTCGTGGAGACATTCGGTACTGAGACCGTCGACCCGGACCGGATTCAGAAGGCCATCACCGCGGTGTTTGACTTGCGCCCCGGCGCGATCGTTCGCGACCTGGACCTGCTGCGCCCGATCTACGCGCAGACCGCTGCCTATGGCCATTTTGGCCGCACCGACATCGAGTTGCCGTGGGAGCAGCTGGACAAGGTCGAGGACCTCAAAAACTCGGTCTAGTTCTCCCGCCCTAGGAACTGAACCGGTATGCGGCCAGCGGGAACCGCCGGCTGCGCCAGTACGCCTCGACGGTGCTGGTCGGCCGGATGGGCACGTCGCCGTTCGCGTCGAAGTAGTAACTGTTGGCTGACTGGCAGGTGTCTTGCCAGAAGATTTGGCGGTGACGCTTGCGCATCACCTGGGCGAAGTACTGGTCGTTGGCCTCTTGGCTCACCTCGACTCGGGTCGCTGCGGTGCGGCGGGCCTGCTTCAGACACCGGACGATGTGATGGGTTTGCGCCTCGATCAGGGCGAAGTACGAGGATCCGACGTAACCGTAGGGACCCATCACGGTGAAGTAGTTCGGGAAGCCGGGGATGCTGACCCCTTCGTAGGCCTGCATTCGATTGGCCTCCCAGAACTCGCTGAGTGAACGCCCGCCCGAACCGCTCACCGGATATGTCATGGCGTCCACGTCCATCACCTTGAAGCCGGTGGCCAGGATCAACACGTCTGCTTCGTGGGAGTTGCCGTCGGCAGTGGCCACACCGGAAGCGGTGACCTTGTCGATGGGTTCAGTTACCAGGCGCACGTTGTCCCGGTTGAAGGTCGACAGGTAGGTGTTGTGGAATCCCGGGCGCTTGCACCCGACGGCATATCGCGGGGTGAGTTTGTCCCTGATCTCCGGATCACGCACCTGCTTGCGCAGGTAGGCCTTTCCCACTTCCGACATCTGCTTGGCGAACGGGTTGACTGTGAAGTAGTTCGCGGCCAGCGGGAAGGTGAATTCGACGTAGGCCTGGCTGATCAGCCGGTTAACGGTCTTGCCCCCAGGAACTCGCATTGCCAGCCGCGCTGCGGCGGGTAGTGGTATGTCCAGTTTAGGAAAGCACCAGATTGGCGTGCGCTGAAAGACGTTGAGCTGCTTGGCGATCGGTGCGATCTGGGGAATCACCTGAACGGCCGAAGCACCGGTGCCGATGATTGCCACCCGTTTACCCGCTAGGTCCAGGTTGTGGTCCCACCGGGCGGTGTGCACTGTGCGACCGGCGAACGCGTCGACTCCGTCGATCTCCGAAAGCCTCGGGATGGTCATAACGCCGCTGGCATTGATCAGGAACCGCGCATTCACGGAGTCGCCAGAGTCGAGTTCGACTCGCCACAGACCATCCTCGTCGTCGAATCGCGCGTCGAGAACGTTGGTGTTGAAGCGGATCTTGGGCCGCAACCCGTATTTGCGGACACAGTGGTCGGCGTAGGCGCGCAGTTCATGCCCGGGGGCGTAGGTGCGCGACCAGTCCGGGCGCTGCTCGAATGAGAACTGATATGAGAACGACGGGATGTCGACCGCTATGCCGGGGTAGGTGTTCCAGAACCAGGTGCCGCCGACATCACTCCCGGCTTCGATGATCAGGTAATTCCCCAACCCCGCTTTGTCGAGCATGATTGCCGCGCCGATGCCGGAGAATCCGGCACCGACAATCAGCGTCTCGTGATCCGGTCGCATCTCTCGATTGTGCGCCTGCCGATCAGCTGTTCATGAACAGATTGAAAGCCCACGAGATATTTCCCGGCAACACGGACACGTTGCACACCTGCTGGGTCTGATAGAGCGGATTCAGAATCTGCTTGAACTCAGCGGTTTCCGCCGGATGCGAGCCGGCGTAAGTGCGAACCGTGGCCTCGGCCTGATCGCGTGGCTGCAGTGCGGCGGTGAGCAGCACCCGATTGGCGTCGGGGTGGTTGGCGAGATATTGCTGCGCCGCTGCGGTCACCGAGTCAGTGGTGGCGGACACGCCCTGTGGGCTGCAGTCCGGTGCGGCGGACGCCGTTGGCGCCACGATTCCGGCGAGCACGACACCTCCGGCGATGCAGCCGAGGAGGCCGCCGAAAGAGCCGAGGCGGATACCCACCGTTGGACGGGCTGCGGTGGATTCTCCAGATGTCATGCGTGTGGTCCTCCTGGTTGTGACGTGTGTTGCCGCTGAAAAATTGTGACGCAACAAGTGTGACGTGTCGTAACAATTGTGACGCGTCGCGCATGCACGTGCCAAAGTGCCAAATATGGGCGGCGACAATCTACTTATCGCCCGTGCAGCCGATTTCGTAACGCGGTGAGGCCCAATTGGGTCGCCTCAGTCGCTGCAGGAACCACTCCGGCGTAGCCGAGATAGCCGTGCACCAGTGTTTCGGCGTTGTGCAGTTCGACGTCGTTGCCTGCTGCGGCCAGCTGCTCGGCGTAGCGTGCTCCGTCGTCGCGCAGCGGGTCGTGCCCAGCGGTGGCGACATAGGCGGGTGGCAGTCCGGTGAAGTCAGTGGCACGGCCGGGGGCCATCCCGGGAGGCGGGCTATCCAGGTCAGCGTCGCCGGCATACCAGCGGGAGAACGTCCTGACGGCCTCGATGTTCAGTACCGGGGCGTCCGCATTTTCGGTGAACGACGGCAGCGACGTTTCCCACTGGGTGGATGGATACCAGAGCAGTTGGAACGTCAGATTCGGGACCCCAACATTCCGAGCCTTCTGGGCGATGACGGCTGCGAGCGTCCCGCCGGCGGAATCGCCGGCCACTGCCAGCCGCGATCCGTCCGCGCCGAAGCTGCCTGCGTTCTCGGCAACCCAGGTGGTCGCTGCCCAGGCGTCATCGACGGCGGCGGGATACGGATGTTCGGGGGCGAGCCGGTAGTCCACCGACACAACTACCGTGCCGGCGCCGACCGCGTGCAGACGGCATGTGCCGTCATGAGTGTCGAGGTCGCCAAGGGCGAACCCGCCGCCGTGGAAGTAGATGGTGACGGGAGGAACTGATGTCACGTCATCCGGCCAATAGACCCGGATGGGAATTGCGCCCGCAGGTCCGTCGATCTGATGATTTTCGACGCGCAATTCGGGATGGACAACCCGGCGAGGCAGGTCCCGCAGCTGACGGCGGGCCTCCACAATTCCGCTCTCGGTCGACAACTGGAATGGCACCGCTTCCAGTACCTTCGTCAGGATGGCATCGATCGGGGGTCTGTTGTCCGCAGGTCTGTCCGCCAAACTGGGCATTACCACACGGTACGCACGGCCGGTTGGCGCTTGAGCACAGCCCGTCGGCAGGCCGAACACGAACCCATCGCCCGGGTGCTGCCGATGCTGTCGGTGCCGCACCTGGATCGGGAGTTCGACTACCAGGTGTCGGCTGAGCAATCAGACGATGCCCAACCTGGCGTGCGGGTGCGAGTTCGTTTCCATGGCAGGTTGGTTGACGCATTCGTGCTTGAACGGCGCTCCGACACCGATCACGTGGGCCAGCTCGGCTGGCTGGATCGAGTGGTTTCCGCTGAACCTGTGTTGACGCCGGAGATACGGCGCCTGGTCGACGCGGTCGCGGCCCGCTACGCGGGTACCCGATCCGACGTGCTTCGGCTGGCTATTCCGCCGCGCCACGCGAGGGCAGAGGCTTCAGGCGCTCCGACAGGCGCTGCCACCCCGCCGTTGCCGGGCGTCGAATCGGCCGCGGTCGACCCGGTGGCGTGGGCCCGCTACACCGGTGGCGAGCAGTTCCTGACCGCGCTGGGGGAGGGACGGGCCGCGCGCGCGGTATGGCAGGCACTACCCGGCGAGCAGTGGTGTGACCGGGTTGCCGAGGCGGCTGCGGCCACGCTGGCCGGCGGTCATGGGGTGCTCGCAATCGTTCCGGATCAACGTGACATCGATGACCTGTGGCGAGCTGTCATCGCCCGCGTTGACGAGGCTGTTGTGGTTGCGTTGTCAGCAGGTCTTGGCCCGTCGGCTCGCTATCGGCGTTGGCTGTCGGTGCTGCGCGGGCACGCCAGGCTGGTCATCGGAACGCGAAGTGCGGTGTTCGCCCCCGTCGACAAGCTGGGTTTGGTGGTGGTCTGGGACGACGGCGACGACACTCTGGCCGAGCCCAGGGCGCCGTATCCGCACGCCCGTGAGGTGGCCATGCTGCGTGCTCACCAGTTGCGCTGCGCAGCGGTGATCGGGGGATATGCCCGCACGGCCGAAGCGCAGGCGCTGGTGCGCAGCGGATGGGCGCATGATCTGGTCGCCGCACGGAGCGTGGTTCGTGCGTGTGCACCGCGCATCGTTGGACTTGAGGACAGCGTTCACGCAGAGGAACGCGATTCGGCGGCCCGCACCGCCCGGATGCCGTCGATGGCGCTGCAGGCGGCGCGGTCGGCTCTGGATCGTGGCGCACCCGTGCTGATTCAGGTACCTCGGCGAGGCTATCTACCGTCCGTGGCCTGCGCGCGCTGTCGCACCGTCGCGCGCTGTCGGCACTGCATGGGTCCCCTCTCGCTGAGCGATCGCGACGCAGTCGGAGCTCTGTGCCGATGGTGCGGGCGCGTCGATCCTGCGCTGCGCTGCCGCAAATGCGGTTCCGACGCGATTCGTGCGGTGGTGGTCGGTGCGCGGCGGACGGCCGAGGAGGTGGGCAGGACCTTTCCCGGTATCACCGTCATCACCTCGGCGGGTGAAGACATCCGGCAGGAAATCGACCCGGGGCCGGCCCTGGTGGTCGCAACCCCGGGCGCCGAGCCGCGCGCCCCCGACGGCTACGGCGCCGCCCTACTCCTGGACGGCTGGGCATTGTTGGGCCGGCAGGACCTGCGGGCCGCCGAGGACACCTTGCGCCGATGGATGGCCGCTGCCTCGCAGGTTCATTCCCGCGCGGACGGCGGCATGGTGGCTGTTATTGCAGAATCCACCATGTCGACGGTTCAGGCGCTGATCAAGTGGGATCCGGTTGGCCACGCAGAGGCCGAACTCAGCTCCCGCGCCGAAGTGGGCCTGCCGCCCAGCGTGCACATGGCCGCCATCGACGGCACCGCGGATGCCGTTGCGGCACTGCTCAACCACGCTGATCTGCCCGAGGACGCCGTCTTCATGGGGCCCGTCGATTTGCCGCCCGGTGTCCGCCGGCCCCCCACCACCGGCGCGGATGTGCGCGCGGTCAGGATGCTGGTCCGGGTGCGCCGCGATGAAGGTCTCTCGTTGGCTTCCGCGTTGCGCCATGCCACTGCAGTCAGTAGCGCCCGGCACGATCACGAGGCGGTTCGGGTACAGATCGATCCGTTACACATAGGCTGACCCCGGAGTACGACGGCTGGCCGGAGTACGACCACTGGCCGGAGTGCGACCAAGGGAGACGACATGAAATGGATCGGCAGATCCGTGACCTGGGCGATCCTGTTGCTGCTCACCTTTGTTGGATTCATGTGGCCGGCCATCGTGCCCGTCTCGTCTCAGGCCGGGACGAATTCCGATCCGGTTGTCATCACGAATCTCCGAGCCGAGTTCGTCGTTGACCAGAATGGCCACCTCGATGCGACCGAAACGATCACCGGCAACTTCCCGGGGGATCGGCACGGCATTTTCCGCTATTGGGACGTGGCAAATCCCAACACTGCGGATGTCCGGCAGATCCCTGAGGTCACCGAAGTGTCGCTCGACGGTGAGTCAGTGCCGTACCAGATGCTGTGGGAGGGCCGCGGCCGATTCCGGGTGGCCAAGATCGGTGACGCGCACAGGTACCTCTCCTACGGCCCGCATGTTTTCCGCATCCGCTACACCATCGAAGGTGCGCTGGATCCCGGCACTGTCGGCATCAACAAGGCTTTCGCATCGTCGACCGGCAACCTGTCGGCACCGTCGGCCTTCTTCTGGAACGTGATTGCGCCGGCCTGGAACAACCAGATTGAGCAGGCCGACATCTCAGTCACCTTGCCCGGCAACGTGACCGGGGCCGGCTGTTCGGTCGGCTACGGGCTCGGCCGGAAATGCTCACACCTCACTGTCAGTGGCAACAAGGTCGACGTATCCGCGTCCGACATTGCGCCGCGCACTCCGGTCACGTTGCGGGCAGGTGTCGACGTGCCGACTCCGCCACGCGCGGAACTGCCGTGGTCCTATCGCTGGGACCGGGTGTTAGGACGCTCGGTCCCGGTCGCGCTGTGGCTCTTTGGACTGACCTTGGTGGCTGGCCTGGGTTCGTGGTTGTGGTGGCGCACCACAGTCGAGACACCGCCTGGATTTCCGCTGCAATACGCCCCGCCGGAGGGTCTGGGTCCGGTCCAGTGCGATTACATCCGCACCGAGAAGGTCCCGAAGGAGGGTGTGACCGCAACGCTGTTCTATCTCGCGGACCGGGGCCTAGTGTCGCTAGACCAGGTCGGCGACAAGAAGTGGACTGTTCGTGCCAGCGGCGAACAAGGTGGGTGGGCCGACGTCGATCCGGTCAGCGTGTTCGTCGGCTCGGTGCTAGGGGTCACCACACCGGGGTCGCGGTTCGACGCCAACGGCACGGTGTCATCGGGCCGCAAGCTGAATGCCGCGAAATCTGATCTGGACACCGCAGTCCGGAAGTGGGCACTGGACGAAGGGCTGATGGTGAAGCGCGGCAAGGAGTTGTGGCTGCGATTCGCCAATGCCATCGCTCTGGTGCTCGCAATCTGTGGCTTCATCGGCTGGGGGTTCCCGTTCACCCTGTGGGGGCTGCCGTTCGCGGTCTTCTTCCTGCTCTCGGCCCGATCGTGGAGAAGTGGTGTGGGAAGCCGACGCACCCCGGCTGGGCGTGAATTATGGTCGCGGGCGGGTGGGTTCCACCGGATGCTGACGACGGACTCTGCGGAGGCACGGTTTGACTTCGCTGCCCGTAAGGATCTGTACGCCGCCTACGTGCCCTTCGCGATCGCCGGCGGCGCGGCTGCCCTGTGGGCGGCGAAGTACAAAGCCTCCACCGGTCAGATTCCTCCGCAACCAGACTGGTATCACACGTCGTCTAGCACCAGTTGGGGAACCACTTCCTCGGGAGGTGCTAGTTTCGACAGCTTCGAGTCGGCATTGTCATCGTCGATCGGCGCCTACACCGCATCGCAGTCCTCGTCCTCCAGTAGCAGTGGCGGCAGTTCCAGCAGCGGGGGCGGCGGCGGCGGGGGCGGCGGCGGGGGAGGAGGCGGTTCATGGTGAGTTTTCTGCTCGTTGTGGTGTTGGCGATCGCGGTGCTGATCCTCATCGGATTTGTGTTGGGGTACAACAAGGTTCGGTCTGCGGACGTCCGGGTCGACGAGGCCTTGGGCGGTATCGACGTTCAGTTGACCCGTCGCGCGTCCTTGATTCCCGCCCTCGTGAGCACAGTCCAGAACTACGCTGGCCACGAGAAGGAAATCCTGGACCACGTTGCGGACGCCCAGATTGCATTGGCTGCTGCGACCGCCGGAAAGTCGGTGGCACAGCGCGGTTCGGCAGAGAAGCAATTCGATAGCGCACTAGGCCAGGTGGTGGCGTTGGGGCAGAGCTATCCGCAACTGAACTCGTCGAACAACTTCATCAATCTTCAGAAGAACCTCACCGATACCGAGGACAAGCTGGCGTTCGCCCGCCAGTACTACAACGACGCCGTCGCCACGGTGAATCGGTTAATCACCACGATCCCCACGATGTTTGTCGCCGGAATGGCCGGAGTGTCAGAGCGCGAGTTCTACCAGGTGCCAAAGTAGCCGAATGCGAATCGTTTTCGCCGGGACACCGGAGCCGGCGCTGCCGTCGCTGCGGCGGCTGATCGAGTCCCCATGCCACGATGTCATCGCCGTACTTACCCGGCCGGATGCTGCCGCTGGCCGTCGCGGCAAACTGGCGCCCTCGCCGGTGGCTGCGCTCGCATTGGATTCCGGGATCGAGGTGCTGCGTCCGTCCCGGCCGAATTCGCCGGAATTCCAGGCAGAGTTGGCTGAGATCGCGCCGGAATGCTGCGCGGTGGTGGCCTACGGTGCCCTGTTGAGTGAGGCACTGTTGGCGGTGCCGGCACACGGCTGGGTGAACCTGCATTTTTCGCTGCTGCCGGCCTGGCGTGGAGCCGCGCCCGTGCAGGCAGCCATTGCTGCCGGCGATACCGTCACGGGAGCAACGACTTTCCGCATCGAACCCAGCTTGGACTCGGGACCGGTGTACGGGGTGGTCACCGAGACCATTCGGCCGGTGGACACCGCAGGGGACCTGCTGGGCCGCCTTGCCGTCTCGGGAGCCTTGCTGTTGGAGAGCACTATGGACGGTGTCGCCGACGGTGTGATCACCGCAATTCCTCAATCGGCGGAGGGAATCTCGTTGGCCCCGAAGATCACCGTCGAGCAGGCGCGAGTTCGGTGGGATCTGCCGGCGCATGTCATCGAACGTCGGATCCGGGCAGTTACTCCAAGTCCCGGCGCGTGGACAATGAGCGGCGATGCCAGGTTGAAGCTTGGCCCGGTGACGGTGGATGAGGCGGACGATTTAGCGCCGGGAGTGATTGCTGTGGAGCGGAACCGGATACGGGTGGGCACTGGTTCGGGTCCGGTGACGCTAGGACAGGTGCAGCCGCCCGGGAAGAAGCTGATGAACGCGGCGGACTGGGCCCGGGGTGCTCGGCTTGAAGATGGAGTGCGGCTCTCATGACCGGGAAGCCGAACGACGGAAAGGGTCGCACCAGTGGTGGTGGCCGGCGTTCGGGCCGCGCGCAGCTGGATCCCGCTCGCCGCGCTGCGTTCGACGTGCTTCGTGCTGTATCTGAGCGTGATGCATACGCCAACCTGGCGCTGCCGGCATTGCTGTCGCAGCGCGGAATGAGCGGACGGGACGCCGCATTCGCGACCGAACTCACCTACGGAACGTGCCGCACGCGAGGCTTTCTCGATGCCGTCATCGCTGCTGCGGCTGGACGGCCGGTGGACGAGATCGACCCGGTACTTCTGGATCTACTGCGTCTGGGTGCCTACCAGTTGTTGCGGACCAACGTTGCTCAACACGCGGCCGTGTCCACCACTGTTGAGCAGGCGGGCATCGAATTCGACATGGCGCGAGCCGGTTTCGTCAACGGTGTGTTGCGTGCCATTTCCAGGCGCGATGAAGCGTCATGGGTTGCGGAGCTGGCACCGGCCATGGCAACTGATCCGGTCGGTCATATCGCATTCACCCATGCGCATCCCCGTTGGATTGCCCAAGCGTTCACGGATGCACTGGGCGCTGATGCCGGTGAGTTGGACGCCGCACTCGCGGCCGATGACGCCAGGCCCACAGTTCATTTGGCGGCGCGTCCCGGGGTGCTGACCGCAACCGAACTGGCGGACGCAGTTGGAGGCACTGTCGGTACCTATTCGCCGTATGCGGTGTATTTGACTGGTGGAGACCCCGGTTTGCTCGCCCCGCTGCGTGACGGCAGAGCGTTGGTCCAGGACGAAGGCAGTCAGCTGGTTGCCCAAGCGCTGACATTGGCTCCGCTGGAAGGTGATGACACCGGTCGCTGGCTGGACTTGTGCTCGGGACCAGGCGGAAAGACCGCCTTGATCGCTGCTATCGCCGCGCAGCAGGGCGGCAGTGTCACCGCTGTAGAGCCCGCGGCCAGCCGCGCGGATCTGGTGGAGGCGAACACTCAAGGCCTGCCGGTCGAGGTACTACGAGTCGACGGTCGCGAACTGCCGGCAGAATTGAGCGGTTTCGACCGGGTCCTCGTCGATGCACCCTGCACCGGACTGGGTGCCTTGCGACGTCGCCCGGAAGCGCGGTGGCGGCGCACCCCGGGGGACGTTGCCACCCTGTCCAAACTGCAACGCGAATTGCTGGCCGCGGCGATCGCTCTGACCCGGCCGGGTGGTGTGGTGCTCTATGCCACCTGCTCGCCGCATGTGGCTGAGACGGTGGGTGTGGTGTCCGATGCGTTGCGTCGCTATCCGGTGCGCGCCATCGATGCCCGACCGCTGTTCGGTCCCGCGGACCGAATCGGCGGGGGTCCGTACGTGCAGCTGTGGCCGCATCGGCACGGCACGGATGCGATGTTCGCGGCAGTCCTACAGAAGCTCGGCAATTAAGGTGTCAGCCATGGCGCCATCCCGACCACTCATCGCACCGTCGATCCTGTCCGCCGATTTCGCTCGCCTGGGCGCCGAAGCGGCTGCCGTTGGAGGTGCCGACTGGCTGCACGTCGATGTGATGGACGGGCATTTCGTCCCGAACCTGACGCTGGGCCTGCCGGTGGTGGAGAGTCTGCTCAAAGCCACGGACATCCCGATGGACTGCCACCTGATGATCGATAACCCCGATCGCTGGGCTCCTGGCTACGCAGAGGCCGGGGCCTACAACGTCACCTTCCACGCCGAGGCCACAGACAATCCGGTCGGGGTGGCGCGCGACATCCGCGCGGCCGGTGCCCGGGCTGGACTCTCGGTCAAGCCGGGCACGCCGCTGGAGCCGTATCTGGAGATCTTGCGGGACTTCGACACCCTGCTGGTGATGTCGGTCGAGCCGGGTTTCGGGGGGCAGAGCTTCATTGCGGAAGTGCTCGGCAAGGTCAGGACCGCACGGCGACTGGTCGACGCCGGTGAGCTGACGATCCTTGTGGAGATCGATGGCGGTATCAACGCCGAGACCATCGAGCAGGCCGCTGAAGCCGGCGTGGACTGTTTCGTAGCGGGCTCGGCGGTGTACGGAGCCCAAGATCCGGCTGCGGCCGTGGAAGCGCTACGGCACCTCGCCGCCGGCGGCTCGAGCCACTTGCAGCTATGACCGATTGGCGCCCATGACCGATTGGATTGCAGCCGCCATGCGGCTGGCGATCGAGGAGTCCCGGCGGGTCAAGGGCACCACCTATCCGAATCCTCCTGTGGGGGCCGCGATCATGGACCCGAGCGGCGCAGTTGTGGGGGTTGGCGGTACTGAACCCGTGGGCGGGCCGCACGCGGAGGTAGTGGCTTTGCGTGCCGCCGGGGATCGGGCTATCGGCGGTACCGCGGTCGTCACGTTGGAGCCGTGCAATCACCATGGGCGCACGGCCCCGTGCGTCGACGCTTTGCTCCATGCCGGGATCGCCGCAGTGGTCTACGCGGTGGCGGACCCCAATCCGGTTGCGACGGGTGGCGCCGCGCGATTGCGTGCCGCGGGCGTCCATGTCACGGCGGGAACGTGCGCTGACGACGTGGCGGACGGCCCGTTGCGTGAGTGGCTGCACAAACAGCGGACCGGTTGGCCACACGTCACGTGGAAATTCGCCAGCAGCATCGATGGCAGGAGCGCCGCGGCGGACGGATCCTCGCGGTGGATAACCAGCGAGATCGCCCGTGCCGATGTGCATCGCCGCCGGGCGGCGGCGGACGCCATCGTGGTGGGTACCGGCACCGTGTTCGCCGACAACCCGACCCTGACGGCTCGGCTACCCGATGGCACCCTGGCTGACCGTCAACCGCTGCGCGTCGTTGTCGGTATGCGGGAGATCTCGTCGGAAGCCAATGTCCTCGACGATGATTCACGCACCATGGTGATCCGTACCCGTGACCCGCATGAGGTGATCCGAGCCCTGTCAGATCGCACCGACGTCATCATCGAAGGTGGACCCACACTTGCCGGAGCTTTCCTGCGGGCAGGTGTGATCGACCGGATTCTGGCTTATGTGGCACCGATTCTGCTGGGTGGTCCGATCGCAGCGGTCAATGATGTCGGCGTTCTGAATATTGCACGGGCGCTGCGCTGGAGCTACGACGGCGTCGAGCACCTCGGTCCCGATCTGCTGCTGAGCCTCGTCCCAGAGTAAATCCTGAGTTATTCGGGCCGCAAAATCTTGTGGTCGACGATTTCGCGAGATCCCGCCGCTCCCAATCGTTCCCGGAATGCCTGGACCGAGTAGCCCACCACCGTTGTCGGGACGGTTGCTCGTACAGTCGCCGATCGCGGAAGGCCGAAGAGTGGGCCCATCTCGCCGAAATAGTCGCCAGGTCCAACGGTATTGACGGTTTCCTCACCGCCGCTTGCCAATTCACGAACGATCAGCACTTCGCCCTCGGTTACAACATAGATCGAGTCGCCCATGGTGCCCTGCTCGAACACCGTCTCGCCGGCCTCTAGGGTCAGCGTCTCGGGCTCATGCTCGGTGTAGGTGATCTGTGGGGTCAGCTCCACCACGCAATCCGCCAGCGGGAGCATACGGGTGTCGTGGGTGGCGACCACCACCACGCGCTCTCCCGCGGCGAGTTCCCGGATCAGCGTCAGCACCTCTTCGACCTGGATGTAGTCGAGGTGTGCGGTCGGTTCATCGGCAAGCAGGAGTGGTGGGTCCAGCGCGATGGCCCGCGCGACCGCGACTCGTTGCTGCTGTCCTCCGCTGAGGTCTCCGGGGCGATGTCGCATCCGGTCGGCCAAGCCGACTCTGAGCAGCAGTTCCTCTGCGCGTTGCCGAGCCTGGCGCCGGGGTATCCGGGCTGCCCGCATCGGCACCATCACGTTTTCCAGCGCGGTGAGGCTTGAGACCAGGTTGAACGCCTGGAACACGATGCCGACGGTGTTACGCCGGTACTCAGACAATTCGCGTGCACCGAGCCTGGTCGGGTCGACGTCGCCGAACTCGATCCGGCCCGCCTTGGGGCTCAGGATCCCGCCGAGGCAGGACAGCAATGTGGTCTTCCCGCAGCCGCTGGGACCGAGCAGAATCGCCAGTGACCCCTCGCTGACGTCCAGGCTCAGCCCGTCAATGGGGCGGACGGCGTACTCGCCGCGGGAGTACTCCACCGTGAGGTCTTTGATACGCAGGTCAGCCATAATTACGGCCCCCCGAATGCCATTGCCGGATCAACCGTCACGGCTCGGCGCAGCCCAGCCACGCTGGCCAAGAGGCCGATCACCACGGCAATTACGGGTAGCGCTACGAATGCCGTTGTCGGAATGTCGCACCGCATCGGGAACAGCGGACCAAGCAGATTCGACAATCCAGCGCCGAATAGTGCCGCCAGAATGGCAACGATCACCGCCTGAAGAGCGAGCCCGCCTAGGATCGAGCGAGCCGGCACTCCGACGGCTTTGAACACCGCGAAGTCTCGAGTGCGTTCCAGCGCTGACACGTAGATCATCGAACCGACGATCGACGCGGCAACCACCCAGAGCAGTCCAGCCATCAGGGTCATGGCCTTTCGTGCGCCGTTGAGTGCGCGCAGTAGGTCGTCCATCGCTGCAGCGCGACTGACCAAGCGGAACCCATCAGGTATATCGGTCGGTGTGCCTCGCAAACCGATTGATGAGATCAACTGCTGTCCGGAGTAGAGCAACTGCTGGGCCCCGGTGACGGTGACGAAGACGTTGGGTTGGCCGGCCAGCGCAGTGGAGTCTGTGACGATGCCGACGATTTTCATTGTCTGGGAACCGATTTCGACGTCCTGGCCCACCGATCGATTCATCGTGCTGGACACAGCGACTTCGTCGTTGGCTGATGGCGCCCGGCCGGTTGATATCGCCGGCAGTCCAGGGCCACCTTCTGGAGCACCGAACACGTTGACATTGCCGGTCGTCCCGCCGTTGGGAATCGTCGAGCTCCCGTAAACCAGGGTTACTGCAGTCGAAACGCCGGGAAGCTGTGCGGCCTTCTGGAGTTCGGCGGCAGGGAAGGGCGACGAGCCCAGGAACGGTCCGGCGGCGCCGGACTTGATCAGGTAGTTGTCCACACCGAGTGAATCGACCGTACGCGTGGCCTCGACGCGAAATCCGTTGGCCAGACCGGTCAGTACCAGGGTCATTGCGAACACCAGGCCGGTTCCGACGATGGCGATCACGAACCGGCGCTTGCGCCACTGCAGATCGCGCAGCGCAGCCTTCAGCACGTCGTCCCCAGCATGCAGCGAGGGTACCGACCCGAGTCGTCATCAGGCGGGAGCTTCCGGCAAATCGGTGCCCAATGGGTGCAAGGATGTGACCGTGAGTGATGAGGTGAGCACAGGCCGGGTTCTCAGTCTTTTCCCGCCTGGCTCGCAGGTCAACGAAGGTGCACTGACGGTTGGCGGTTGCCGACTGGATGAACTGGCCGCAGAATTCGGCACGCCGGTGCTGGTCGTCGATGAAGATGCCGTGCGCGACCGGGCACGCGAATATCTGACGGCGTTCCGCGACCTCTGGCCTCACACGGATGTGGCCTTCGCATCGAAGGCCTTTCCGTGCACCGCGATCCAACGGGTGATGAGTGAAGAGGGCCTGCTGCTGGACGTCGCCGGCGGAGGCGAAATTGTCAGCGCGCTGTCGGCCGGGGCTGACCCGGCCCGGATGCTGTTGCACGGCAACGCCAAAACCGATGAAGAGCTGGAAATGGCTGTAGGAAACGGCCTTGGGCTCGTGGTCGTCGACAACTTCGATGACATCGACCGTCTGGAGCGGATTGTGGCGCCCGGGCAGCGTCAGGCATGTCTGGTGCGGGTGATTCCGGGCGTACAGGCCGATACTCATGCGGCGATCGCCACCGGGCACGCCGGGTCCAAGTTCGGCCTGATGCCCGACGAGGCGCGGGTTGCGATCGACCGGATTCGGCGCAGTCGGGTGCTGCGCTGCGACGGAGTGCACACCCACGTGGGATCGCAAATCATGGACGCCGGGCAGTTGGCCGCCGCTGTCGCCCCGGTCGCCGAATTGGGCGATTTCGACGTGTATGACTTCGGGGGTGGGTTGGGCGTCCGCTATACCTACGCCGATCAGCCGCCGACGGTCGAGACATATGCGCGCGCCGTGATGGACCAGGCACGGGAGCTGATCCCGGCCCAGGCGCGCGTCATCGTCGAACCTGGTCGTTCGATGACGGCGACAACTGCGTGCACCGTTTATCGGATTACGACGATCAAGCGCGGTGTCGTCACGCACGTCGCGGTCGATGGCGGGATGGGCGACAACCTCGAAGTTTCGCTGTATGGACAGCGATTCGAGGCCGCTCTGGTCAATCGGCCGGCCGACGGATCGGGGCGGGGCGAATCCGTCACGGTGGTGGGGCGGCACTGCGAATCGGGCGACGAGCTGGTCGATGGTGTCGAACTGAATGCGCCGGTGGTCGGTGACCTGCTGGCGATCCCGGTCACCGGTGCGTACTGCTACACGATGTCCAACCAGTACAACGGTGCCAGGCGTATTCCGGTGGTGTTCGTGTCCGGCGGTGACGCTCGGCTGGTGGTCCGGCGGGACACCTGGGCGGACCTACTGGCCCGAGACGTCCTACCGGGCAGCCGTTAAGGAGGGCGAGCTCTCTTCGTCGGCATGGGAGTGCTTACCGCTGACGAACAGTGCCGCCGCGGCGCCTACCAGGCACACGATCACGGTGATGAAGAAAATCTCGCCGTATTGCAGGGCGAACGCGTTGCGATAGCGATCGGCTTCTTCGGCGAGTTTCGCTGCGAGGCTGGTGGCTTTCGATGAGGGCAGCGCCGCCAGGATCTGGTTGAACCGGTAGAGCCCCCATGCGCTGAGCGCGGCGACCCCCACCAGCATCCCGGTCATCCGGGCCACTACTACCAGCGAGGATGCGATGCCGTGCTGGGCTGCCGGAACCACCCGGAGCGCCGCTGAGGTCAGCGGACCGATCACTAGGCCTAGGCCGATGCCAGCCAGCGCGAGGTCAGTGTCCAGCGCAGGAAGCGAGAACAAGCCCAAGTCATGTCGGACCGACAACACGTCGAC
Organism: Mycobacterium sp.; assembly: GCA_965279745.1. Lineage (GTDB taxonomy): Bacteria > Actinomycetota > Actinomycetes > Mycobacteriales > Mycobacteriaceae > Mycobacterium. The sequence continues at coordinate 1,420,270 of OZ257262.1, read as the reverse complement.
GCCCCACTTCGACACCAGCCAGTAGGCGCCCGCGGCGATCACCATTCCGACGGTAGCTACCAACTTGTCGCCGATCCTGGTCGCGATCCAGCCACCGACCAACGCCCCGATCGGCAAGGCGATCAAGAAATGGAGCAGCAGGAACGCCGCGCCGGTCTGGTCCTTGCCCAGCACACCCTGGCCGAACAGTTCGACGTTCACCAACGTCACCATCAGGGCCGCACCCGCACACACTGAGGTGCCCAGCGAGGCCAGGAACGGCACGAATCGCACGCCGACGGGCTCGATGAGCCGGGTGCGGGCGAACCGCTCCCACAGCCCGAATGTGATCGCTGCGACGATGGCCCCGCCGACCAGCAGCAGACCGTAGTGTGGCAGGACCTGCTTGCCGTCCGGTGCCGGGTTGTACAGGCCGATTACGGCCAGACCTAGCGCGATGGCCAGCAGAATGCCGCCGACGACGTCTACCCGCTCGGGTTCCGCGCTCCGGTCATGTCCGGGGAGGCTGAAGTGGATCATCACCATCGCGATGACAGTGAGCGGCAGGTTGATCCAGAACACGTACTGCCAGTCGGAGAGCATCAACACCACCGCGATGCCGTACAGCGGGCCCAGCACGCTACCCAGTTCCTGCGCGGCGCCGATGCCGCCCAGCACTGCCGCTCGGCTGCGGGCCGCCCACAGGTCGGCGGCGAGCGCAAGCGTCACGGGCAGCAGGGCGCCGCTCGCGATGCCCTGGATCAACCGTCCGATGACCAGCATCGTCAAATCGGTGGACATGGCGGTCACGACCGAGCCCGCGGCGAAGCCCAACAAGCTGGCCTGCAGCACCAGCTTGCGGCCGAATCGGTCGGATAGGCGGCCCAACAGCGGCATGGCCGCGATGTAGCCGAGCAGGTACCAGGTGATGATCGGGGTGACCTGCTGGAGCTTGTTAATCGGGATGCCGACGTCGCGCATGATGTCGGTCATGATCGTGACCACGACGTAGGTGTCGAGGGCACCGAGGAGCACCGCGAGGCTGCCGGCGCTGATGGCAACGCGCCTATTGCGCCCCGTGCTAGAAGTCACGGGCAATCACACCGCGGGCTTGGTAACGGTGACCGGCTTGTCCCAGTTTGACAACGTCAACTGGATGTTGTTGCTGCCGCTCTGATCAATCTTTGCCTGCACCAGTTGGTGTGGGTCATCTTTGCCGATCCACACAGTGGCCGGAAGTGAGTCCGTTGCCTTGAGCTGTGGAACCAGTTTGTTGACGGCGTCGGCGCTGACCTTGCCGCCCACCCTGATGGCGTCCACTCCGTTGATCGTTTCGCTGGCCTGCGATTTGGTGTCGGAGAGGCTGGCCAGCATGTTGGCTAGGCCGGTGTCGGGATTCAGGATGACAGAGGGATCGTAGATGTCAGTGGCCGGTCCCATGTCGAGCCAGTTGTTCGGAGTCAGCGCCGCATAGAGGGTGCCGTCGATGACAACCAGCTGAATGTCGACATCCGAGCCACCCATCGAGATGGTTGAGTTGCCCTGGACCGCGACGGCCGGCACGTTCGTCAGGTCGCCGGTCAGCTTCTTGACCGGCAGCCCCTCGATCTTGCCGTTTACGGTGATGTCCAGGTGCGCGCTCTTCAGCGCTTTCGTGGTCTGGGCGGATTGCTGCACCAGTCCTGGCGCATCCGGTAGCTGTTCGGCGGGCTTGGAGGATGAGCAGCTCGCCACGAACAGAGTGGCGGCGGTGATCAGGGCGGCGGGCACGGCAAACATTCGGTGGCGCGTCGGCATGACTGCAATCGTAGATGGTCCGTCCGACTTGATCGCATCGGCAGCGCCCGTGCACGGGGGATTCGGCTCACGAGAAATCAGCCGCCGAAATGAGCCGGTTAGATTGGGGACGTGTTCACCGGGATTGTCGAGGAATTGGGCGAAGTGGCCGGCAAAGAGCAATTCGCCGATTCGGCGCGGTTCGTCATCAGTGGACCCATCGTCACCGCTGATGCCAAGCATGGGGATTCCATCGCGGTCAATGGAGTGTGCTTGACCGTCGTCGAGGTCCTGCCGGGCGGGCAGTTCAGCACCGACGTGATGGCTGAGACGCTCAACCGCTCCGGTCTGGCGACTCTCGAGGCCGGCGGCCGGGTCAACCTGGAGCGCGCCGCTGCGATTAACAGCCGTTTGGGGGGCCACATCGTCCAGGGTCACGTCGACGGCACGGGGACTGTGCTGTCCCGTGCCTCATCGGAGCATTGGGATGTGGTGCGGATCGCCCTGCCGACAGCGGTGGCTCGCTATGTCGTTGAAAAAGGCTCCATCACCGTCGACGGTGTTTCGCTCACCGTGTCGGCATTGGGAGACGACTGGTTCGAGGTGTCACTGATACCGACCACGCTGGGCATGACAACTCTCGGCCGTGCTGAGGTGGGATCGACCGTCAACCTCGAAGTCGACGTGATTGCCAAATATGTTGAACGGCTACTTTCTCCGAAATATCGTTTGAACAGCGGAAATGCTGAACAGATCGAAGATAACACCTAACTACAGCGCTTCGTGTCAAAATAACTGCATGCCGACAACGCCACCTGACCTGGCTCAATTACTTCCGTCGTGGAAGCTATCCCTGAGGGCGGAACGCAAGTCCCCGGCCACCGTTTCCTCCTACACCGAAGGTGTCTTGGCCTTCTTCCGCTGGTGCGAAGCCACCGAAACAACCCCCGAATTGACCAGACCAAACGTCCAAAGATTCACCACGGCACTACTCGACAACGGCGCGGAACCAACCACCGCCCGATCCCGACATATGGCCCTGCGCCGATTCGGAGCATGGCTGGTGGATGAGGGCGAGATTCCTGATAACCCGCTACAGAACCTCAACCCGCCGAAACTCGACACCAAAGTGGTTGAGGCGCTCACTGACGAACAGCTGAAGGCGTTGATAAAAGCGTGTGCGGGTAAGGAGTTTCTTGACCGGCGTGACGAAGCCGTGGTGCGCCTGGTGTCAGAGACTGGATTACGGGCAGGGGAGTTGCTCGCTATGACCCTGGACGACATTGACCTGCAACGTGAGATCGCGACAGTACGTAGAGGTAAAGGTGGCAAGGGCCGCGTTGTACCGTTCGGTCCCCAGACCGGGGCGGCGATTGATCGCTATCTACGGGCGCGCAAGAGTCACAGACTCAGTGACGGACCAACGCTGTGGCTCGGCGGGGGAGGGCAAGGGTTTAAGTATCACGGTCTAGACGCGGCCATCAAGCGCCGCGCACAGGCTGCGGGGATCGACAACTTCCACATGCACCTGCTCAGATCAACAGCGGCCACACGGTGGCTACGCGCCGGGGGAAGCGAGCAAGGGCTGATGGCTGTGGCCGGATGGTCTACCCGAAGCATGCTTGACCGCTATACAAGTGCGTCCGCAGCAGAAAGGGCCACCGCAGAAGCGCGGGGTCTGGGATTGGGTGATCTCTAACTCCGACGGGCTTGCGCAGATTTGAGCGCCATTCGCTTGAAGTAAGCCTTCTTGGCATTCTCTGCCCTCTTGGCTCGCTCTTGTGGCGTTAGCTCACTGTTCGGGTCAACTTCTCGCTCAAAGCGCGCCATGAACGCGGCTCTTGGCGCTGCGGTCCTGGCGGTGCGATTGGTGGTGTTCTTCCATGATTCATGCCCGCCGATGGAGCCGATGAGTCTGCGGTCACTGTAGGCGGCGGTTGTTGTTTCAGCGGCAACATCAACGGCGGCAACCATATTGGTTTGCCTGTCGATTGTTGCCGCACTAGTCACGCCGTTCAGGGTAGTCCCCGAAATTTCTAGCGAACAGAAAAGTGTTGCCGCAGGTCAGGGCCGGTTTTCCAAAGAACAGAAGGTGGTACTTTGGACGGGTGAAGGGAACTGAGAACCCAGACAACGTGTGGCGCATCAGCAGAGAAGACAACGCAACGTGTGAATCGTGCGGCAAAGACCTGCGGGGCAAAAGGCAGTACCGACAAGCGAGTAGTGGAATTCTATGCCTCTGTGCCGCATGCCTTTTCGATCACCAACCTCCTCGGCGCTTTTCTATTCGACGCGACGAGCCGAGCGACTAGACCGAGCGCAACACCTAGCCACTCTGTAAACTGGTTAGTCGTGCTAAACTATAGATAGCAAGCGCGGCAGAAACATTCACGCCCGCCATCCCCGCATCATCTCGCGGACATCGCCGGAAAATAGGTTATAAACACCGAAGCCGGTACGAGGCAGAGATGACGTTGCCGGTCAACGTTGAACCCAAAGAAACCGGACCCCCTGCGTCACGGAATAGGGAATGTGACGCTTCCCGCTAGCCCCGGTGAGAACCCCGTCAGAAGGGGTTTGTTCCTGCACGCTGTAAGAGCAGTAGCCTTCGGGCACAAAGTGTTACCTGCCCCGCATTAAATTGACGGTCAATCCCAGAATGGGACGAGTGAGCGTGCGGCTGAGCAACGGCGTGAGACTCAGATAGCACCAATCAGATTGATACACAAGGACTGTCCAACCTGGAACCTGAGCAGTCGCACATGTTTGTGATCAAGTGCCCGTCCCAGGCCAGTAGGGGGCAAGGGTATATCTACAGGCGAATGCCCCAACGCGATTGCTACCCAACGCAATACGAGGTTGGCTGACGCTGCCCCCAATCATATTCACACGCAATAAAACGCAGGAGCAAACCATGACCGAAGTTGAGCTACTCAACATCCACGAAGCAGCCACCTACACCGGCTATTCCACGTCATGGCTGTACAGGCTGCGCCAAGAGGGCCGAGGCCCATTGTCGTGGAAAGAGGGTACGAAGATCATGTACCCCGCATCCGGTTTGGACTTGTGGTTAGCGCGACTCCGGGAGTCGTCGCGACGTGGTGGTCAGTTGTGAGCGTCAGCGAGCTACCCGCACCCTGCATCTACCGCGACGGGGAAGATGTTTACGAGATTCGTCATTCAAGGCGGGGACACTGGTATGCAATGCGAGTGAACCCTGACGGCTCCACAACCTATGTCGCTCAACATATCTCCCCTTCCAGGCCCACCGCGCCGGGAGGCGCGGGCATGGAGGAGAAGAAGAGTGAGCGTCAGCCGAACGGATGCACCCATCCAGACCATTGCGAGCAGCCCGTCATCCATCGGAACCTATGCGGCTGGCACCTCGCTACTGACGTAGCTCGACTGACGAAGAGGAACGCATGCTGACACCACGCAAACCACGCGAAGTGACCGCCGCCCCCGTCCTCTTCCCAACCGCCATCGACGTAATCGGACGACGCGAGAACGGCACCCTGGATGTCCTGCTGGACCTCAACAAGACCGACGTGACACGCATCAACATCACCATCGACCAGGCGTCAGTCCTGGTCGCGAAGCTCGCCTACAAGTTGAACGTGGGTGACTGATGGCCGATCACATCGACGTACAGATACCGGGCGTGTACTCGCTGACCGGATGCCTCGTAAGGGCGTTGGAGTCAGGGCGTGGTGAAGGCGGTTACGTCGTCAGGTTAGGCAGGCCAGACGGCACAACAGCCAACTTCATAGCCTCAGCCGCAGAGCTACAGAATCTCCGCACCGAAATAGAGAAGGCTGTACTGGCCGGTGTTCTCGGGGCAACCGAACACGATGCCTGAACCGTCACCAGTGATACCGCCCGTGAAGCCGTGTAGCGCCACAGACTGCGCGGCACCCACGTCTAGTCGCTTCTGTGCGGGGCACCGCCATACGAGGCAGTTAGGCCGTCGCGAATGGCACGCATGGGCAGACATAGAAGCAACCAACGGAGAGAGCTAATGACCGCCATCAGCACCATCACCTTCCACAACCTCACCGACCACGACGACAACACCAAGACCGAAGTAGCACTCATCCACTTCACCAACGGCAAATACATCAGCTACGTACTGGGCAGGGACGAAGACGACTCGGTCAGCTTCACACCCGGTGAAGAGTTGCTCACCGACGCACTAGCCGCACTGGCGAACAGCCGCCCGTGAAGCCGTGCTTGGGTTGTGGAGCGTTGGTGTCTGGAAGCCGCTGTAACGCATGCAAACCGGACACCCGACGTACCAGGGCAGACCGCAACCGTCCGGCAGGATGGGACGCACTCAGCCGACGGCAGCGGCGGCGTTCGCCTTTCTGCGAGTGGTGTGGCTCAACGTCACTGCTTGAGTGCGATCACATAATTCCCGTGTCCGATCCCGACGGTGCGGCGCTAGCCCTAGAGCCGCTCAACACACGGGTGTTGTGCCGAAGCTGCAACCGTCGGCGCGGAACCAACGTGACCGACGAAGAGCGCCAGGCCGTCAAGTCCGCAATCACCGCCAAGCGCGAGCGTTGGCAGCGGTACGCGGCAGGTCAGCAGTAGGCCGCATCGTTTCCGCTGGTCAGAGCCTCGCGTTTCCATACCGCTCGCGGCGTGCGGTTCCGTGCGAATCCGCAGGTGGGGGGCAAGGGTCGCCACTGTGACCTGGGACACCCCTGCAAAGCGCGCCCACGAATTATCTCGGAGAAGGCGAATGACGATGAAGCGCGGCCCTAAGGGTCAGGTTGATCTGTCGCCGCTGCCGTTCGTGTCGGACCTCGTTGGTGTGGAGCGGTTCGCCGCCTGGTGTGGTCAGTACCTGATCGTGCCGAAGGGTCAGGGCGTGGGTGAGCCGTTCAGGTTGCGGGACTGGCAGATTCAGATGCTGAGGCCATTCCTTGATCCTGATCCGAGGCCGGTAGTCGGCGCGATCATGGGACCGCGTGGGCTGGGTAAGACAGGTCTGTTCGCGGCTCTGGGTCTATTTGAGCTATTCAACGGTCCTGACGGTAATGAGATTCCCATCGTCGCCGTTGATGAACGTATGGCTATGCGCCTGCTCAAGCCTGCGGCTCAGATGGTTGAAATGCACCCTGAGCTTGCCTCTCGGGCCGTCATCTACCGGGACCGCATCGAAGTACCAGGGAAACGAAGCACCCTGTCAGCGTTGCCTGCGGAGGCTAAGCGCATTGAGGGTTTGGGTACGTGGACGCTGGCGTTGGCGGATGAGTTGGGCGAGATTGATTCGGATACGTGGAGCACGTTGCTGTTGGGTGCCGGGAAGCTGGGCAACGCGATGGCGCTGGGTATCGGCACACCACCCAACAGGCCCACGTCGGTCCTGACCGACATTCGGGATGCATGTGCGGCCAAACCCGGCGACGGGACGATGGCATTTGTTGAGTTCAGCGCCGACGGCTTCCAGCACCACGACGTGGCATGCGTCCACTGCTTGGAGTTGGCGAACCCGCAACTTGATGACCTGTTGAGCCGTGACCGGGCGACGGCGCTGCTGAGGCAAACCACTGAGGGCGAGTATCGGCGCAAGCGTTTGTGTCAGGTGGTGACCACGAACGAATCACCGTTCGTATCCGCTGAGGTTTGGGAGAGGCTGGGTACTGGTGTTGGTATTCCCGAGGGTTCGCCCGTGGTGGTGGCGCTTGATGGTTCGCATTCGCGGGACTGCACCGCGCTTGTCATCGGAACTGTTGCCGACGTTCCCCACTTCGATGTGCTGGGTCTATGGGCTAATCCTGGTGACCCGTCGTGGAGGGTTGACGTACTAGCCGTGGAGCAGGCCATCCGTGAGGCCCGCACCCGCTGGGATGTAAAGGAATTGGTAGCTGACCCGTTCCGGTGGGCGAGATCGCTACAGGTGTTGGCCGCTGAGGGTTTGGTGGTGTCAGAGTTCCCGTGGTCCCCGTCGCGCGTCACTAAGGCCACGACAGAGCTACACAGCGCCATCGTGAACGGGCGGATCACCCACAGCGGGAATGCTGACCTGACGGCGCATGTGATGAATGCGACGGTGAAGGAAGAGAACGGCGGGCTGAGGCTGGCTAAGCAGTCCCGGTCTAGGAACGCGCCGAGTATTGATCTCGCGGCTGGCTTACTCATGTGCCAATCCCGCTGCTCATGGCTGGCCTCTAGGCCGAGGAAACGTAACCGAATGATTGGTGTCTGAATGTCTGACCTGTTGGTTGAATTGTTGCAGGAATTGGATGCGCCTCAGGGCCACTTCGCGGAGCTTGAGCGGTACGCGACGGGTACGCAGGCGTTGGCGTGGGTGTCGCCCGAGAGCCGTAAGGCGTTGGGTAACAGGCTACCTCGTATGGCGTCGAACATTCCAAGGTTGGCGGTGTGCTCGCTAACGGAGCGGCTGCGTATCTGCGGCTTCTCTGATCCTCGCGCGTGGGAGTTGTTCACCGCGAATGACCTTGACCAGATCGCGGCTCAGGCCATGTACGACGCCCTGCTATTCGGCACGGGATACGTCTTGGTGTGGAGTCAGGGTGGCAGGCCGGTTGCGTCGGTTGAAGACCCGCGTCAGGTGGCGGTGTTGCGTGACCCCGCGAGCCGCGTGGTTACTTCGGCAGTGAAACGTTACCGCACTAAGACACAAGCCCACGCATACGTTTACCTGCCTACCGAAGTGCAGCACTGGGTTGCGAACACGCCTGGCGCAGCCACCGCAGGCTTTGAACTGGTAGAGACTGTTGAGCACGCTCTAGGCGTGGTGCCGATGACGCCAATCAGTAACGGGTGCAGCGAGATCACTGACCTTCTGCCGTTGGTTGACGCGCTGAATAAGTTGCTTCTGGACATGATGACCGCGAGTGAGGCGGCGGGTAAGCCACGCCGATACATTGCCGGTCTTGAACTGATCGAACGCCCACGCGTCGATGACGACGGCAACCCAGTGCTTGACGATGACGGCAACCCGGTCATCGACGTTGTCAGTCCCATTGATGACGTGAACGTCATTCAGACGATGATCAGCGAGAACGCTGACACGAAGTTTGGTCAGCTACCCGCGTCTGATCTGGCTGGGTTTGAGGCCGGGGTCAGGGTGATCATCTCCCAGATTCAGGCGGTGTCTGCTCTTCCGGCGCATTACATCTCCACTACGACAAGCAATCTCGCTTCGGCGGATGCGTTGCGTGCGGCTGAGGCGTCATTGACGGCACGTGCGGAATCAAAGCAACTCGCCTTCGGGCGGGCATGGGAACAAGTCGGACGCTTGCTGATTGCCGTCGATACCGGGTCTGATCCGGTGGGCATTCCGTTGCGGGTGAAGTGGGCTGACGCATCCACACGGAGCGTGGCACAGGAATGTGATGCCGCAGTCAAGCTTTTCCAGTCCGGTCTACTCTCGCGCCGCGCCACGTTGCAGCGGTTAGGCCTGTCCGACGATGAGATTGACGCGGAGCTAGCCGAGCGTGATCGCGACGTGGCCCGTGAACCAATGTCCCGCTACCTGGATCAGGTTGTTAAGGCTGACCCACCCGCCGCGTAACGGTGGCTCAGCGTTGCGTACAGAGCCACGAATGACCCCGAGAGGACACCATGCAAGACATTGACGAAACACCCGAAAACGCAAGCACGCCAATAGATGCCGATTCTGCCGGTGGCGCAGGGTCCGATGCGAGCGCGGGCGAAAACACCGACGACGCCGATACATTCCCGCGTGACTACGTTGAGAATCTGCGGCAGGAATCGAAGGGTTACCGGGAGAAGGCGTCAGCCGCAGAAGCCCGCACGGATGAGCTATCCCGTGCCCTCTTCGCCGCCCGCGTAGCCGCAACCGGCAAGGTGGAGAACGCCGCCGAGATCGAATACAACGCGGACATGCTGGACGATGCTGACGCACTGAACACAGCCATCGACGCGGCCATCGAAGCACGCCCATACATCAAGACACGTAAGCCGTCAGGCAACATCGGTCAGGGTGTAAAGGGCACGCAGACAGAACAGTTCAGCCTTCTAGGTGCCCTCAAGGGTGCCGTCTAGGCGGGTAGAATGGTGGTTAGAGGAACTGATTTCCTCGCCTACCTTTTGGGCCTGATGCCCACATCCTTCGCGGACGCCTGACGCCGACGCATTCACATTCTGATGAAAGATAAACAGAGACATGACAATTGAAGTAACAGGTGCTAACGGCACTCTTCTACAGAGTCAGGTTGCGAACCTACTCGTCCAGCCGCTAGAACAGCAGAGCACATTCCTAGCCGCTGGCCCGGTGATCCTTGACAGCAATCAGCCGGTGCGTGTTCCACGGATCGCCAGCGGTGTCACTGCCGGGTTCACGGCCGAGGGTGCACAGATCAGTGATGGTGACGTGTCCTTTGACGAAGTGACGCTTCTGCCGTCCACGCTCAAGGGTCTGAAGGTGTTGGTCAAGCTCAGCAACGAACTGATCCGCACCAGCGTTGTCGGGCTTGAAGCAGTGCTTCGTACACGCCTGGTGACTGATGTGGCGAACGCTCTTGACGCCGCACTGTTCGATGGGGCAGGTTCATCCAACACCGTTAAGGGCATCCTCCGTGCTACCGGTATCGCCACGGGCACACTGGATTTGAGTGACCCTGATTCGCTGATTGATGGTCTGGCTACGGCTCAGGGCAACAAGGTGACCGCCAGTCATTGGGTGATGACATCGGCTAGCTTCGCGGAACTGAGGAAGCTCAAGATCGGTGAAGGCGATTCCCGCTATCTGTTCGACCCATCAACCATCCAGTCGGGCACCGCGCTCACACTGTTTGGGCTACCCGTGATCATCACGGACAACATCGGCAACGTATCCAGTAAGGCTCGCGTGGCCCTGGTGGACTTCTCCAAGGTTGTCGTGGCCCGTGATGTTGATGCTGAGGTCAAGCTTCTGGATCAGACGTGGGGCGACTACGACTCCGTGGGTATCCGTGTTGTGAGCCGTTGGGACACAGCACTTTTGCAGGCGCACGCGGTAACGCTGCTCACGGAGGCTTAGAGCCGTGATCGCTGACGATGTCCGCAGCCTGCTGGGTAGGCCGAAGTTCGTGCCGGGGACGCATCAGTTGGACCGTGAGCAGGCGGATTTGATTGACGTTGCCGTATCAGCGGTTACCGATCTGGCGGCTGGCTACACGCGTGGCCGGGGCTTCATTGAGGGCGAGCCGTCTGCGGATATTCGGTCAGTGATTGTGTTGGCGACGGCGCGGCTTCTATCGAATCCAGGCGGCTTGCTGTATTCGGAGAGCGAAGGGCCGTCGAGTGTTGAGTTCCGCTCAGCGTTCAACGGTTGGACCGTGTCCGAACGGGTGACTCTGGACCGTTACCGCGTCAAGGCGGTCTGATGGTCTACGGCACTGTGTATCGGGCACCGGCACGGGATGAGCACGGCGACCCGGTGGACGCTCAGGGCGAACCTGTGCGCCTCTACGGTGATGGGACCGCGAAGCTGGGCATCATCAAGGGTCTGATCTTTGGTGCCCGCACGGTTGACTCTCTGCCCGTTCGCGGTGACGTGGTGTCCACTGAGGGACTGATTGGGTGGCCGGTGTCTTCACTGATCCAGCTTCAGGCCGGGGATGTGCTTCAGGTGGACGGTCAGCGGTATGCGATCAGCGGTCCTGTCTTGTGGGGCCGTCCGCATTCATTGACCGGCAACCCAGCACGGTTCCGCTGGATAAAGGCAACTGCCAACTGATTAGGTTTGCCCGTCGTGGAGCGGATACACCCGGCGGGTAATTGGCAAACCGCTTCGGTCTTAGCCGCCGAAGTGGTCAGCGCGGCAGGAGTGACCGCGCCGACAGCCCGCACCGGGCCATCTTTCCCCTGGTGCGGGCTGTTGCTGTATCTAGGGTGCCTTGAAGCACTGTGCAGGTCATCTAGGCATGGGTGCTGTACGAAAGACACGAAATATAAAGTGGTGCAATCACTTCCAGATGTCTCGGTGATGCCCTACTGTCTGCGCCGTGACTAACACTTGCTGCGGCATCCACGTTCCCCACACCCACCACACCCTGACCGGGCCAACACCAGAAGGCCAACAGTTGGCGGCGGCACCACTATGGGCGGCGATCAAGACACTGTGACCTGAACACGCCAGAGTTACGATGCTCGTCATGGCGAGAGGTTGGTGGACTACCAGTTTTCGTGACCGCTGGCGTGCTCAATACCAGGCTGACCAGATTGCGGCTGCGAACACACACGTACAGCAGCAGGCGAATCAAGAGGGCTACCAAGGCGGGTACCAGGCTGGCTACCAGGCGGGTCGCGAAGCCGGTCATCAAACAGGGTGGCAACAGGGGTGGCAGGCAGGTCGTGAGGCGGTCCTGCGGGAGCAGCAACAGCGCAGGTGATGCTCGCCGTCACTCGTTGGGTTCGTCCGCGTATCCGCCGCACCTGTAGCTGAACGGTGAGCAGATCACCGGCGTGGTAGTCCACCCGCCGTAGTAGCCGGGTGTATCCCACGTCGGCATTAGCTGCCCGTTCCAAGGTGCCGGTGTGCATGACCCTAGTGGGCCGTTGCACTGATCGGCGGCGGCGGTGGGTGCATCCATAGTGGTGAGTAAGATCACAGCGAATACAACGGAGGCCAACTTCGTCATGTTGGGAACCAACCTTCTGAGGTGGGTTCGGAGCGGTTGAACAGTTCAAACATATTTTGGCCTACAGCGCTCCGATATGACCGGGTCTTTCCAGGTCAAGTACAGCGCTAGCTCGCTCCTAATCGCCAAATACGTTGAACGGCTGCTCACTCACAGTGATGGTTTGACCAGCGGAAACGCGGGACAGATCAAAGATGCCCGGTAAGCGCGTCCGACTCCGCAGTGCGGGTAGCGTCATGGCTGTAAGTTGAGTGTTGTCGAGATGAGGTGTCAGCAATGGCCAAGCCCCGCAATCTGATTTTCTTCGGTGCCGCTGCGCTGGCCGCTGCTGTCGTGTCCGTGACCCCGGTGGCATCGGCAGACTCCGGTTCGGTGCCGTCCGCGCCCGCGCCTTGCTACAACGGCGTTACCCCGTGGAATCCCTATGTCGACAATTGCGCCCTCCCGTCGCGTCCGCCCCGCGTTAACGGGTCGGCGCCGGATCAGACTGCGCTTCTCAATTGCAGCGTCGGCAGCCAGATAGCACGCGGGTTGTGTTTGTCGCAGTTCGTCAACGGCGGGCCGTACTAGGGATCGCGCTGGTCGTCGGTTAGTCGTCACGCCCGGAATCGCTTCTTGCACTGCTGAATGTGGCTGCATTGCTGCGGCCCAGTGCGACTGGCGAGTTAGTTCGATCCGATCAGGGAATTAACAGCATCCTCGCAGCTAGCGGACTAAAATCCGCCCATGACAGCACCTGGTTGGTATCCGGACCCGTTGGGGGGGTCGGGGAACCGGTACTGGAACGGCGATAAGTGGGACGGGTTGCCGGTCGTCGAAGATGTGCCAGCCGAACTACATCCAGCGGAGAAGTCTTCTAAGGCCCGTTTGCTGGTGCCAGCACTGGTTGGGGTTGTCGGGCTAATGGGCGGGATGCTGTTGATGCTGCTGTGGCCCAAGAGCGAGCCTGTGAATTCGTCGGCGCCGAGTGTTAGTTACAACCCGCCAGCACCCATGATGACGACTGAGGCGACAGCTCCTGCGACACCAACAAGCGCCCCAACGAAGGCGGTCGCAGAGATGGTGCGGAAGTCCATGCAACACAAATTCGACGTCGACCCCGACGTGGCGGAACTTGGGTTGAAGGTGCTGGAAGTTGATCTCGTCAATAAATCGGGCAACGAATACAAAGGGATTGCCAGGATTCGGGCGGGCAACGGAGTGAAGGAAGACGTCCCGGTTGAGGTGACCGCTGATGGCGACAACGTGTTGTGGGAAACTCCGGTCGGCGCGTTCGACTTCGCCATCCCCGACAGTTCGTCGCCGCCGAAAGCCCCCACACGGCCATCTGCGGCGCCGGAGCCCCTTGAGCACTTCACGATTTGCCCATCGGGGTTGAGCGGGGTCGCCTCCGACGACACCAGTTGTGCTTTCGCGGACAGCGTCCGCCGGTCTTGGTATTCAAGTCCTGGCGACATAATCTCGGCGTACAGCCCGGTAACCCAGCAGGTGTACACAATGCGATGCACCCCGGCGTCGACGACCGCTTGGCCCGCGGCGAAACGCTGCGTTGGTGTGAACTCTTCCGGTGCAACCTTGATCGTCTACATCGAGTGAATGCAGGTCAGCTAGAGCATTGAGTCGTTCTTGATCGCGAAAATAGGTTGAACGACTACTCGCCGACGGGCGGTACGGGCAGGCTCTTCAGGTATTCCTGGAACACGTCTACCGCGGCGGTCGACATCGCTCCCAGAACCGGGTCGACATCCGTCCCGGGGGCAATGCGGTTCGCCAAGTTCGGATGGCTCCAGAATTCGGCGGTGATCGCTTCCCGGACTTTGCCCGCAAGCGCTGCCACCGCTTCCGCATCTTTCAGCATGAGCTCTGCGGTGACGCGTCGAGTGGCGTCCTCGATGATCGGCTGAAGGGCTTCCTTGGCGCGTCGCGCGAGCTCCTCAAGGAGGGGGCGCGCGCCCTCCGGCATGGTTCCTGCCACGCGCCGAACGATACGCCCACCTACTCCTTGGCTGGCATTGCAGCCGAATTGAATTGAATCGTGAACGAAAGGCTAATGAAGAATGCCGCAATTTGATGATTGATCTGCGCGGCTTGTGGGCATACAACCTGGTATGAGTGCCTTAGCAACTCTTGAAGATCGGGCAGTCCTGCGGATACGAACCAGAGAACTGCTGATAGAAAAGGCGCAGGACGACCAGGTACCTGACGGCATCACTCCCGACGACGTCATCAGATTCGCCGCCAACACCCTGGGAATGAACCTGGGACCTGCCGAGAAGCGGGTCCTGCGGAGGGCGTACGCCGTGTAATGACCACGTAGGCGCCGTGCGTTCCCGTGCGGAGTCAGGTCTAACGGGGCAATAACCTGCCGACCCGGTTGGTTCATACTGTGTGCAGCAGTACGCAGAAATGCGCTCAGACCTGGCAGGTGGCAACGATGACAAGGCTGGACACCGTCGAACGGGCGGTTGCCGATATCGCGGCGGGACGTGCCGTCGTCGTCATCGACGATGAGGATCGCGAGAACGAAGGCGACCTGATCTTTGCCGCCGAGAAGGCGACACCCGAACTCGTCGCCTTCATGGTCCGCTACACCTCAGGCTATTTGTGCGTGCCCTTGGACGGCTCCGTCTGCGACCGGCTGGGCCTGCTACCGATGTATGCGGTGAATCAGGACAAACACGGCACCGCATACACCGTCACGGTGGATGCCAGAAGCGGTGTCGGGACCGGAATTTCGGCGTCGGACCGTGCGACGACAATGCGGTTGCTGGCCGATCCTGACAGCGCCGCGAACGATTTCACCAAACCCGGCCACGTGGTGCCCCTACGGGCGAAAGACGGAGGCGTGCTGCGTCGTCCCGGACATACCGAGGCCGCGGTTGACCTGGCTCGGCTGGCGGGTTTGCAGCCTGCGGGAGCGATCTGCGAGATCGTCAGCCAGAAGGACGAAGGCGAGATGGCTCAGACCGATGAGCTGAGGGTCTTCGCCGATGAGCATGAACTGGCGCTGATATCGATCGCTGATCTCATCGAGTGGCGGCGGCGCCACGAGAAGCACATTCAGCGGATCGCCGAGGCGCGCATTCCGACCGCACATGGCGAGTTCCGCGCAGTCGGATACACCAGCATCTACGACCAGGTT
Source organism: Mycobacterium sp. (assembly GCA_965279745.1). GTDB lineage: Bacteria > Actinomycetota > Actinomycetes > Mycobacteriales > Mycobacteriaceae > Mycobacterium. Next base: position 1,404,754 of record OZ257262.1, on the reverse strand, counting down.
GAACATGTCGCCCTAGTGCGCGGGGACATCGCCGGACCTGCGGGCGACGGCGACGACGTCCTGGTACGAGTGCATTCCGAATGTTTGACCGGTGACGTATTCGGCTCCCAGCGGTGTGACTGCGGCCCTCAACTCGACGCGGCGATGGATATGGTGGCCCGCGAGGGACGCGGGGTGGTGTTGTACATGCGCGGCCATGAAGGTCGGGGCATTGGCCTGCTGCACAAACTGCAGGCCTACCAGTTGCAGGATGCCGGGGCGGACACCGTCGACGCGAATCTGAAACTTGGTCTGCCGGCTGACGCCCGCGACTACGGAATCGGTGCCCAGATCCTGGTTGACCTCGGCGTGCGTTCGATGCGGCTGCTGACAAACAACCCGGCGAAGCGGGTCGGGCTGGATGGGTACGGGTTGCACATCATCGAGCGGGTGCCGCTGCCGGTACGTGCCAATTCCGAGAACATCCGCTACCTAATGACCAAGAGGGACCGGATGGGACATGAGTTGAGCGGGCTCGACGACTTCGATGAAAACGTACAACTGCCCGGCGATCTGGGTGGGGCGCGCTGATGAGTAGCCCGCGCGGAGCGCAAAAATGAGCAGCGGTGCGGGTATTCCCGAACTGCCGGACGTCGACGCCTCGGGACTCTCAGTGGCAATTGTGGCCAGCACCTGGCACGCCAAGATCTGCAACGCACTCCTCAGCGGTGCCCTCAAGGTGGTCGATAATTCGGGTGTCGCCAATCCGACTGTGGTGCGCGTGCTCGGCGCGATCGAGATACCCGTGGTTGCCCAGGAACTTGCCCGCAGCCACGATGCCGTCATCGCGCTGGGAGTCGTAATCCGTGGTCAGACACCGCATTTCGATTATGTCTGTGATGCGGTCACACAGGGTTTGACCCGGGTGTCGTTGGATGAATCGACGCCGGTCGCAAATGGCGTGCTGACGACGAACTCCGAAGCGCAGGCGCTGGATCGCGCCGGCTTACCGAGTTCGGCTGAGGACAAGGGAGCGCAGGCGGCCGCCGCGGCCCTGTCGACGGCTGTGACGCTACGAGACCTGCGGGGCGCATGACCCGAGATGAGTGGGATGTGGTTCTGCGACCACACGTCACGCCGCTATTCGCCTATGCCGCGGCGGTAGTGGTTGCAGTGGTGGCAGTGATCGCTGCGGTCTTCATGCGAATCACGTCGACCGGGGTGGTGTTCCGGACCGCGGACCAGATCGCGGTGGCCGGGGTTGGCCTCATCGTTGCCGGGGCGATCCTGCTGTTGGCGAGGCCGCGACTTCGGATTGGACCGGCAGGGTTGGGAGTGCGCAATGTTCTCGGTTACCGCCTGATCCCGTGGGCCGATGTCGTGGCAGTGTCATTTCCGGTGGGGGCACATTGGGCCCGGGTGGATCTACCCGACTACGAGTACATCCCGGTCTTGGCTATCCAAGCGGTAGACCGTGAGCGCGCCGTTAATGCGATGGATACCCTTCGCGAATTGGTGGCCAAATATCGCCAGCTAGCCTGAACTTGTGCCTGATCCCGCGACATATCGCCCGGCGCCGGGGACTATTCCGCAGGGGCCGGGCGTCTATCGATTCCGGGACGTGCACGGCCGGGTGATCTATGTCGGCAAGGCCAAGAGCCTGCGCAGCCGATTGACGTCCTACTTCAGCGATATCGCCGGACTGCATCCACGCACGCGCCAGTTGGTCACCACGGCGGCCAAGGTCGAGTGGACGGTGGTGAACACCGAGGTCGAAGCCCTGCAGTTGGAATACAACTGGATCAAGGAATTTGACCCGCGATTCAATGTCCGTTATCGCGACGACAAGACCTATCCGGTGCTTGCCGTGACTCTCAACGAGGAGTACCCCCGACTGCTCGTCTATCGCGGTCCACGACGCAAGGGAGTCCGCTACTTCGGTCCGTACTCGCACGCCTGGGCAATCCGAGAGACCTTGGATCTACTGAATCGGGTATTCCCGGTACGCACCTGTTCGGCGGGAGTATTCAAGCGGCACAGTCAAATTCAACGGCCCTGCCTGCTGGGCTACATCGACAAGTGTTCGGCCCCGTGCATCGGTCGGGTCAGTGCTGAGGAACACCGCAAGATTGTGATGGACTTCTGCGATTTTCTCTCAGGCAAAACCGATCGGTTAGCCCGCGAGTTGGAACACAAGATGAACGCGGCCTCCGCCGAGTTGGATTTCGAGCGAGCGGCCCGGTTGCGCGATGACATCGCCGCACTCAAACGCGCACTGGAGAAGCAGGCGGTCGTCCTCGGTGACGGGACAGACGCCGACGTGGTTGCGTTTGCCGACGACGATCTGGAGGCGGCAGTACAGGTCTTCCATGTCCGTGGGGGCCGGGTGCGTGGCCAGCGTGGCTGGATCGTGGAGAAGCCCGGCGATCCTGGCGAGTCGGAGGACCAAACCGACCAGGTGCGACTCGTCGAGCAGTTTCTCACCCAGTTCTACGGCGATCAGGCCGAACTGGGCGGCGCCGCAGACGAATCCAGCAATCCAGTGCCCCGCGAGGTACTGGTGCCCACCCTTCCTCCGAACGCCGAAGAACTGGGTGCGTGGCTGTCCGGGCTGCGCGGCTCCCGGGTTGTGTTGCGGGTGCCGCAGCGCGGTGACAAGCGTGCGCTGGCGGAGACAGTGCAGCGAAACGCGCACGATGCGCTGCAACAACACAAGCTTAAGCGAGCCGGCGATTTCACTGCCAGATCCGCTGCGCTGCAGAATATTCAGGAATCGCTTGGTCTGGCGGATGCGCCGCTGCGCATTGAATGCGTCGACATCAGCCACGTGCAAGGCACCGACGTGGTGGCATCACTGGTGGTGTTCGAGGACGGGTTGCCACGCAAGTCCGACTATCGACACTTCGCGATTCGGGAAGCAGCGGGCGGTGGCAGATCGGACGATGTCGCCTCTATCGCCGAGGTCACCAGACGCCGATTCCTGCGCCACGTTCAGGATGAGCAGGAGCCCCAGGACGGCAAGCCGCGCCGGTTTGCCTACCCGCCGAACCTCTACGTCGTGGACGGTGGCGCGGCTCAGGTCAATGCGGCCCAGACAGTCCTTGACGAACTCGGGGTGACCGACGTCGCGGTGATCGGACTGGCCAAGCGACTGGAGGAAATCTGGGTGCCGGCTGAGCCGGACCCACTGATCATGCCCCGTAATAGTGAGGGCCTGTACTTATTGCAGCGGGTGCGCGACGAGGCGCACCGATTCGCTATCTCGTATCACCGCAGCAAGCGATCGAAGCGGATGACGGCCTCAGCGCTCGACGCCGTTCCGGGGTTGGGGGAGATGCGTCGCAAGGCATTGGTCACGCATTTTGGCTCGTTGGCCCGGCTGCGTCATGCCAGTATCGAAGAAATCACCGCAATACCGGGCATTGGGGCCGCCACGGCTGCTGCGGTGCTGGAAGCTTTAAGCGTGGAGCCACCTCACCCGGACACTGCTGAACAGGCAAAGGCGAAGACAGATCGATGACAGATCAGAGTGCAACCGACAACGTGCATGATCAGCCGTCCGGCTCGACTGAGTCGCCGATAGACGTGGTGTTGGTGACCGGGTTGTCGGGTGCCGGCCGTGGAACTGCGGCAAAGGTTCTTGAGGATCTGGGCTGGTACGTCGCAGACAACCTGCCGCCCGAGTTGATCGCGCAGATGGTCGATCTCGGCCTGGCTGCCGGGTCGCAGATCACCCAGCTCGCTGTGGTGATGGATGTGCGTTCGCGCGGCTTCACCGGGGATCTCGAGTATGTGCGTAGCGCGCTGGCCATCCGCAACATTCGTCCGCGGGTGGTGTTCATGGAAGCCTCCGCCGACGTGCTCGTGCGCCGCTACGAGAGCAACCGCCGCAGCCATCCGTTGCAGGGCAACCAGACGCTGTCGGAGGGGCTGGCTGCCGAGCGGGCGCACTTGGCCCCGGTGCGCGCGTCCGCCGACTTGGTCATCGACACCTCAACGCTGTCAGTGCGGGCACTGCGGGAAATCATCGAGCAGGCGTTCGGCGGTGAGGATGTTGCGCCGACAACCGTCACCGTCGAGTCGTTCGGATTCAAGTACGGCCTGCCGATGGACGCAGACAATGTGATGGACGTCCGATTCCTGCCCAACCCCCATTGGGTGGACGAGCTGCGTCCCCTGACCGGACGAGATTCAGCCGTTAGCGACTACGTACTGAGCCAACCGGGTGCCGAGGAATTTCTGCAGACCTACCATCAGCTGTTGAGGCTTGTCATCGACGGCTACAGCCGGGAGGGAAAGCGGTACATGACCGTGGCCATCGGCTGCACCGGCGGCAAACACCGCAGCGTTGCGGTGGCGGAGGCGTTGGTTGGGTTGCTGGCCGATGACAAGAACCTGTCGGTGCGAGCGCTCCACCGCGATCTGGGTCGCGAATGACGGAGCGCATTGTCGCGCTCGGCGGCGGACACGGTCTGTATGCGACGTTGTCGGCTGCCCGCAGGCTCACTTCGCATGCGACCGCCGTGGTCACAGTTGCCGATGACGGTGGTTCCTCGGGACGCTTGCGAGCAGAATTGCCGATCATTCCTCCCGGAGATCTGCGAATGGCGTTGGCGGCTTTGGCATCCGATAGCCCGCATGGCCGACTGTGGGCCACGATCATTCAGCACCGATTCGGTGGCAGCGGCGCGTTGGCCGGGCATCCGATTGGCAACCTTCTTCTGGCCGGGCTCAGCGAGGTGCTCGCCGATCCGGTTGCCGCACTCGACGAACTCGGCCGGATTCTCGATATCCGGGGGCGGGTGCTACCGATGTGCCCCATTGCACTGCGCATCGAAGCTGATGTCGTGGGACTGGAAAGCGACCCGCGGATGAGCCGGGTCATCCGCGGTCAGGTCGCGGTGGCCACAACTCCCGGAAAGGTCCGCAGAGTCCGACTGGTGCCCGGCGACCCACCGGCAACCCGGCAGGCCGTCGACGCGATCATGGCAGCCGACCTTGTCGTCCTGGGCCCGGGCTCGTGGTTCACCAGTGTGATTCCGCACCTCCTGGTGCCCGGTCTGGCTGATGCTCTGAAAGCCACCCGCGCGCGGCGGGCGGTGGTGCTCAACCTCGTCGCCGAATCCGGTGAGACGGCCGGGTTCTCGGCGGAGCATCATCTGCATGTTCTTGCCCAGCATGCGCCGGAATTCACCGTGCACGACATCATCGTTGATTCGTCGCAGGTTTCCTCAGAACGCGAGCGTGACCAGCTTCGTCGTACCGCAGGGCTGTTGGAAGCGTCGGTTCAGTTCGCTGACGTTTCGCGACCTGGTACACCTTTACATGACCCGGCCAAGCTGGCCGCGGCGCTGGAAGGTGTGTACCTGCGGGGGGACGCGGTGCAACGAGCGACTGGTCCCGGACCGAAAGGTGACGAGCCGTGGCAATGACTGCCGAGGTGAAGGACGAGTTGAGTCGGATCGTGATCAACTCGGTCAGTGCTCGCCGCGCTGAAGTGGCCGCGCTGCTGAGGTTCGCCGGCGGCTTGCACATTGTTTCCGGCCGGGTGGTAGTAGAAGCCGAGGTCGAACTGGGCAGCATTGCGCGCCGGTTGCGTAAAGACATCCACGACCTCTACGGCTACAGCGCTGTCGTGCATGTGGTGTCGGCAAGTGGTATTCGCAAGGGCACTAGATACCTGGTCCGTGTCGCCAAGGACGGCGAGGCGTTGGCCCGCCAGACCGGGCTGCTGGATCTGCGTGGACGCCCGGTGCGCGGCCTGCCTGCGCAGGTGGTGGGAGGTAGCGTCGTTGACGCCGAGGCCGCGTGGCGGGGCGCATTCCTCGCTCATGGATCGCTGACCGAGCCTGGCCGCTCATCTGCCCTCGAAGTCAGTTGTCCGGGTCCGGAAGCGGCATTGGCGTTGGTCGGTGCTGCGCGACGTCTCGGGATCAGCGCCAAGGCGCGCGAGGTCCGTGGCATCGATCGGGTGGTGGTGCGCGACGGCGAGGCCATTGGCGCGCTGCTGACCCGGATGGGAGCCCAGGACACCAGGCTGACCTGGGAGGAACGGCGGATGCGCCGGGAGGTCCGGGCAACCGCGAACCGGCTGGCCAACTTCGACGACGCCAACCTGCGGCGCTCCGCGCGCGCTGCGGTAGCCGCGGCTGCGCGCGTTGAACGTGCCCTGCACATTCTTGGTGACACGGTGCCCGAGCATCTGGCTGCTGCCGGCCGGCTACGTGTCGAGCACCGGCAGGCCTCGCTGGAGGAATTGGGGCGGTTGGCTGATCCGGTGATGACAAAGGATGCTGTTGCCGGGAGAATTCGTCGGCTGCTGTCGATGGCCGACCGGAAAGCAAAGCAGGACGGTATTCCCGATACCGAATCTGCGGTAACCCCCGACCTGCTCGAGGACGCCTGAACCGTATCGTTCGAAGAGTCTGTGCCGCAGCCCTTTTCGGACTGAAACCGTGACCGACTCACTCACTGCCGCGTTGCGTCGCGCTTCGTCGCGGTTGGCCCGGCCGCCGACCCCAGTCATCAGCAATGTGATCCATGGCCTGGTGCTCCTGCTGTGGGTGGCGTTGTTTGTGTTGGCCTTTGGACATGGCGGTTTGCTCGCTTGGTCACTGGGGTTGGCGTATCTCGGCTACGACACCGCGTTGTTGTTGTTCACCGCATTGCAGATCAGTCGGATCACGCGCCCCGACCCGTCGGGTGTGCCCGTAACTGGGCCGACCCCCAGTTCGACGGTTACCGTCATCATCGCTGCGCGCAACGAGGTTCGAGCGCTGCCGGCGGCGTTGACGGCACTGCTCGAACAGGTCGACGTCCCAGACGAAATCATCATCGCTGATGATGGCTCGTCTGATGGCACTGCCGAAATGCTCTGTGCTGAATACGGATTCGCGCTGCCCGAATTGGGTGATTCCGCCGTGCTGCCGGCCGGCAGCAGTGTGCTGAAGTGGCTGCGGCTACCAGCGCGGGGCAAGTCGGCCGCACTTAACGCGGGCCTGCTTGGGACGTCTGCAGACGTCATCATCACCGTGGATGCCGACACAATTCCGCAGCCAGACGCGATTAGTGTTGTCCGCCAGGCATTTTCGTCCGAGCCGGAGTTGGCGGGCAGCACTGGCATCGTGACACCGAAGTGTGAGCCAACAGCGGAAGGCCGCATCCTGCAGTGGTTCCAGACCTACGAATACATCCGCAACTTCCTGGCCAGGTACTCCTGGATGCGGGTGGATTGCTTGCAACTGGTGTCCGGGGCGTTCGCCGGCTTCCGCCGCGCCGCGGTGGTCGAGGTCGGCGGCTTCGACGATGCGTGCTTGGTCGAAGACTACGAGTTGGTGGCGCGGATGCGTCGCCACGCCGGTGAAAGCCAACTGGACTGGCGGTTCCGGGTGCTCGGCGCCGCGCAAGCCAGCACCGAGGCGCCGAGTTCTGTGGTGGCATTCCTTCGCCAGCGGCGCCGCTGGTTCGGCGGGTTCTTGCAGACCCATTGGTGGTACCGGGGAATGGTCGGCGATCGCCGGTTAGGCCGACTAGGCACTGTCATGCTGCCGGTCAAAGCGTTCGACACTGTGGCGCCGCTCTACGGTCTCACCGCCCTGGGGTTGTTCCTGTACTTCGTGGCCACCTGGCGGGTCGCGGTTCTCGGGCCGATAGTGCTGGTGCTCGTCGGCAAGCTCTGCATCGACGTGGTGTTTCACCTGTGGGCGCTTCGGCAATATCGACGCTGGGTGGGCGATCCGCGACGGGCGAGCGTGCCTGCCGCCGCGTTGGCGCTGTTGGTCGAACCGCTGACCTTCACTTTGCTGCTGCACGCTGGTGCGTTGCTGGGCTGGTCGGCGTTCCTGGGGAGAGGGCAGCGCTGGGGCCACCCCGCTACTAGTCTGGACTCCGGAAAGACGAACCGACAAGGGAGATGCACGTGACGATCCGGGTAGGCGTAAACGGCTTCGGCCGCATCGGACGCAACTTCTACCGTGCCCTGGCAGCCCAGCAGGCACTGGGGAAGGCCACGGACATCGAAATTGTGGCCGTCAACGACCTGACCGACAATGCCACCCTGGCTCACCTGCTGAAATTCGACTCGATTCTGGGCCGTCTGGCAGACGACGTGAGCCTCGAGGGTGAAGACACGATCGTCATCGGTAAGACCAAGATCAAGGCCCTTGAGGTTAAGTCGGGTCCGGCTGGTGTGCCGTGGGGTGACCTGGGCGTCGACGTCGTCGTCGAGTCGACCGGCATCTTCACCGATGCACGGGCGAGGGGGCACCTCGAGGCAGGCGCCAAGAAGGTCATCATCTCCGCGCCGGCGAGCGACGAAGACATCACCATCGTGATCGGTGTCAACGACGACAAGTACGACGGCAGTCAGAACGTCATCTCGAACGCCTCATGCACTACCAACTGCCTAGGTCCGCTGGCCAAGGTGCTCAACGACGAGTTCGGCATCGTCCGCGGTCTGATGACCACGATCCACGCCTACACCCAGGACCAGAACCTGCAAGACGGTCCGCATAAGGATCTCCGTCGCGCGCGCGCTGCCGCACTGAACATCGTCCCCACCTCCACCGGCGCGGCCAAGGCCATCGGCCTGGTGCTGCCCGAACTGAAGGGCAAGCTAGACGGCTACGCGTTGCGGGTGCCGATCCCTACCGGCTCGGTCACCGACCTCACCGTGGAGCTGGCGAAGCCGGGCACCGCCGCCGATATCAACGCCGCGATGAAGGCGGCTGCGGAAGGCAAGCTCAAGGGAATCCTCAAGTACTACGACGCACCGATTGTCTCCAGTGACATCGTCACCGACCCGCACAGCTCGATCTTCGACTCCGGCCTGACCAAGGTGATCGACAACCAGGCCAAGGTGGTGTCGTGGTACGACAACGAGTGGGGCTACTCGAACCGCCTCGTCGACTTGGTCGGCATGGTCGGCAAATCGCTGTAATGGCTGTTAAGACACTTTCCGACCTGCTGGCCGAAGGCGTTGAGGGTCGTGGTGTGCTGGTGCGGTGCGACCTCAACGTGCCGCTCGACACCTCGGCTGACGGGGGATCCGTCATCACGGACCCGGGCAGGATCACCGCCTCGGTGCCGACGCTGAAGACATTGTCAGACGCCGGCGCGAAAGTCGTCGTCACGGCGCATCTGGGCCGGCCCACAGACGGTCCGGATCCGAAGTTCTCGCTGTCGCCGGTGGCTGCCGCGCTGGGCGAGCAGCTGGGGCGGCATGTCCAGCTGGCCGGTGATGTGGTCGGCACTGATGCACTCGCGCGGGCCGAGGGTCTGACCGACGGCGACATCATGCTGCTGGAGAACATCCGGTTCGACCCCCGGGAGACCAGCAAGGACGACAAAGCGCGATTGGCGCTGGCCAAGGAGCTGGTCGAACTCGTCGGGGATGACGGCGCCTTCGTGTCTGACGGGTTTGGTGTGGTGCACCGCAAGCAGGCATCGGTCTACGACGTCGCCACGCTATTGCCGTCCTATGCGGGCACCCTGGTGGCCGCCGAAGTCAAGGTTCTCGAGCAGCTGACCAAGGCAGACGATCGTCCCTATGCCGTGGTGCTCGGCGGGTCGAAGGTGTCGGACAAACTCGCCGTCATCGAGAACCTCGCCGGCAAAGCGGACAGTGTCATCATCGGCGGTGGCATGTGTTACACATTCCTTGCTGCACAAGGGTTTTCGGTGGGTACCTCGTTGCTGCAGGAAGAAATGATCGACACCTGCCGTCAACTGCTGGAGACCTTCGGCGACGTCATCCGTCTGCCGGTTGACATCGTGGTTACCGAGAAGTTCGCCGCGGACTCGTCGCCTGAAACTGTTTCGGCACGTGAGATCCCAGCCGGCAAGATGGGCCTCGATATCGGGCCGGAGACAGTGGCGCGGTTCAGCACGCTGCTGTCCAATGCGCGAACGATCTTCTGGAACGGCCCGATGGGGGTCTTCGAGTTCCCCGCGTACGCCGCGGGGACCAAAGGCGTCGCCGAAGCGATCATTGCCGCGACCGCCAAGGGCGCGTTCAGTGTCGTCGGCGGGGGAGACTCGGCGGCCGCGGTTCGGCAGTCGAGCCTGCCTGACGATGGCTTCTCGCACATTTCCACCGGCGGCGGGGCATCTCTGGAATACCTTGAGGGCAAGGTTTTGCCCGGTTTAGAAATTTTGGCCGTTCCCGATTAGGAGCCTCGTGTCCCGTAAGCCGCTGATCGCCGGCAACTGGAAGATGAACCTCAACCACTTCGAGGGCATCGCGCTGGTCCAGAAGATTGCGTTCGCCTTGCCCAGCAAGTATTTCGACAAGGTCGATGTCACGGTGATCCCGCCGTTCACCGATCTGCGCAGCGTTCAGACGTTGGTAGACGGTGACAAGCTGCTGCTGACCTACGGTGCGCAGGACCTCTCCCAGCACGATTCCGGTGCCTACACCGGGGAGATCAGCGGGGCGTTCCTGGCCAAGCTGGGATGCACGTTCGTCGTCGTCGGGCACTCGGAGCGGCGGACCTATCACAACGAGGACGACGCGGTAGTGGCCGCAAAAGCTGCCGCGGCCTTCCGGCACGGGCTGACTCCGATCGTGTGCATCGGGGAGCATCTCGAAGTGCGTGAGGCCGGGGAGCATGTTCAGCACAACGTCACCCAGCTACGTGGATCGCTGGCGGGTCTCTCCAAGGAGCAGATCGCCAACGTGGTGATCGCCTACGAGCCGGTGTGGGCGATCGGCACCGGGCGGGTTGCCAGCGCCGCCGATGCGCAAGAGGTGTGTGCCGCCATTCGCACGGAACTGGCTGCGCTCACGTCGCAGCAGGTTGCTGGCGGTATTCGGGTGCTTTACGGCGGTTCGGTCAGTGCCAAGAACGTTGGTGAGATCGTTGCCCAGGATGACGTCGACGGGGCATTGGTGGGCGGAGCGTCGCTGGATGGGGAACAGTTCGCCACCCTGTCAGCGATCGCTGCCGGTGGGCCCCTGCCGTAGGGGTGTGGCGGTAACGATCAGGGCAAACAGGTAGGCTGGCGGCCATGATTTTGACCCTGCAGATCATCCTGGTGGTGACCAGCGTCCTGGTGGTGCTGCTGGTGTTGCTGCACCGCGCCAAAGGCGGTGGCTTGTCCACGCTGTTCGGTGGTGGTGTCCAGTCCAGTTTGGCAGGGTCCACAGTGGTTGAAAAGAACCTTGACCGGTTGACATATTTCGTCACCGGCATCTGGGTGGTGTCCATCATCGGGATGGCACTGCAGATCAAGTACAGCTGACCGGGAAACCAGCGCCCCACTTGGGCGGTGCCGAGCACCGTAAAAAGTCGCGTTCTTGCCGGGCGTGATGCTGCCCAGGTCATTCTTCAACCGCTCCGAATGGGCCGCTTCGATCGTGATTGCGCGTAGCGCCTCGCGCACCGAGGCTCCGCTGACATGACTGTAATCCCTGCACTCGAATTGTCGTGATCGTCAACTCGACAAACTCGGGACCCGCCTGCTGTCGAACCCTACAATCGGTCATACAACGTCCCGTCCGGTTATGTCACGCACGACATTACTCGTCCGTAAGACGCTGTACTCCTTGTTGTTTCGTGGATCTGGCCTTGTAATTGCAGCACGCGCAACAACGTTGTTGCGGCATGTCTATGGCTGGAGGAAATTGATGACGAGTGATTCGGGCACTACGACCGGCGGAGTAGAAGGGCGATTGGAGCGGCTGCGAGAAGCCGCGACCACGCGACCGGTCGCGACGGCCGAATCGGCTTGGGTCTGGCTTACCGAGCTGTCGAAGCGTTCGAAGACGGACGCGGCTGCCGCTGCCGCTGAATGCAACGAGCTGTTCCGGCTCGGTGTACCGCCGACCAATCTCGATGGCCCGACTGACGGCATTCTGGTGATGACGACGACGAACCCGGCGATGGACGCTGCGGTGCGCGCTGTGACCGGTTTGTGGATGCCGTGGCAGGGTAAGCGCTTCCACTCCGAAGAGGGCACCGGCGATAACCGGATGACGCGAAGCAGCACCGTGGTTTCGAAGCTGTTGTGGCCGTTGTATTCGATGCGAGACGCTGCGGACGGCAAGTTGGCGTTCGACTTCAAGACCTACGTCGAAGCCGGCAAGGATGACCCGGACCGGCAGGTCATGGTGATCGATTACGCCAATGTCGAGTCCAACCCGCGGCTGGCAATCCGGAGCGTCCGCGACGAATTGGTCGAACTGGTCGACGGTGTCTACCTCGGAAAGATTCTCTACCGGACAGGCTCCGACAAGTACACCAATATCGGGTACTTCGCGCTCCACACCCAGGGCTAATTCACATCAAAGTCAACTTCAGACATAACGGACGAAAGGTAGTCGGGTGAGTACTCGAGAATGGAATGAAGAGCCCTCGTTGATCCTGCAGGAAAAGGCGTTGCTCAAGATCCGCGACGATCTGCGCAACTTGAACCTGTTCGAGGCTGAGGGCCTTCGGCCCGAGGAAGATCTCGGTGACGTCACCGATGAGGTGAAGCGGGCGCGTACCGCTGATGGGACATGGAATGACCTCAGCGAGCCGTGGCTGGGCGCGAAGGGCACCGGCTTCGGGCGCAACGTGCCGTTGTCGATGACCATCACTGACCGGAAGCGGTTGCTCAAGCCGGACCCACGGACCATCAGCCGGCGGTTGATGGCTCGTGACACCTTCAAGCCGGCGGGCATCCTCAGCGCTATCTCCGCTGCTTGGATTCAGTTCGAGAACCACAACTGGTTCTTCCACGGCGACGGAGTTCCCGAGAAGACGATCGACATTCCGCTGTGTCCTGGTGACACTTTCCCCGAGAACCCGATGCGGATTCGCGAAACTATTCCGCTGCACGGGGAGATCAAGGATGGCTGCCCCGCACCGGTGTTCCGGAACTCCGAAACCCATTGGTGGGACGCATCTCAGATTTACGGCAGTGGCAAGAAAGTCCAGTCCGAGATTCGCACGTTCGTCGACGGAAAGATCAAGGTCGGTGACGACGGCAGGTTGCCGAAGAGCGAGATCCCCGGTGTCGACCTGGTCGGTATGAAGGAGAACTACTGGGTCGGTGTGGGCTTGCTGCACACCCTGTTCGCCCGTGAGCACAACGCAGTGTGTGATGCGCTGAAGAAGGCCTACCCGCAGTTCGACGATCAGCGACTGTTCGAGGTCGCGGTGCTGACGGTGTCGGCGCTGATCGCGAAGATCCACGGCGTCGAGTGGACGACGAACATATTGCGTCATCCCGCCCTTGTGGTGGGCCTCAACGCCACCTGGTACGGCCTGCTCGGCGAGAAGTTCCAGAGCAAGCTCGGTCGTGTCGGTGACAGCGAAACCCTTTCTGGCACTGCCGGATCACAGACGGATCACTACTCCAGCCCGTTCTCGTTGACCGAGGAGTTCGTCTCGGTTTACCGCATGCACCCGCTGATTCCGGACGACTGGAACTTCTTCTCGCTGGAAAGCGGTGAGCATCTGGTGAATCGCACTTTCACCGAGCTGCAGGGGCGTCACACACGCGACTTCATGGACAAGATGGAGATGGCGGACATGTGGTACTCGTTCGGTCTGGCCAGCGCCGGTGCGGTGTGTCTGCACAATTACCCGAATGCGCTGCGTCAGTTGGAGCGTATCGACGGGCAGATCACCGATCTGGCCACCCTGGACATCGTGCGTGACCGGGAGCGCGGCGTACCCCGCTACAACGACTTCCGCGAAGCGCTGCGGATGCCGCGTCGTAAGACGATGGACGAGATCACACCTAATGCCGAGTGGGCTCGCGAGTTGAACGAGGTCTACAACGGTGACGTGGATGCCGTCGACCTGCAGATCGGCATGCAAGCCGAAAAGCCGATCAAGGGCAACGGGTTCTCCGATACGGCAACCCGGATCTTCGTCTTGATGGCTGCGCGCCGGTTGAAGAGCGACCGGTTCTTCACCAACGACCTGCGGCCCGAGGTCTACACCCAGGTCGGATATGACTGGGTGTACAACACGACGATGAAAGATGTGCTGCTGCGGCACTATCCGGAGTTGGAGCCGGCGATCGGCGATTTGGAGACCAGCGTCTTCGCGCCGTGGCCCAAGCTGGGTGCAGCCCGTCCCGGCAAGAAGCGCTCCGTGATGCGTCTGGCCGACACCGTGCGCGCCTACATGCCCTAAACGAGCATGCGCTAGTACGAGCGGATACCCCCCCAGAATCCGCCCGACACCCCTTCGTCTCCAATCCGTCCGATCCGGAGGCGAAGGGGTCCAGGGTGGCATCTTTCAGCGACACGCCCCGCATTCTGGCGGGGTCAGGCAAGGTATTCCCGGGAGCTCGATTCGGCCCCATAGACCTCAATGAGGAGGACAACATGATCGATACGAACAAGCCCTGGTTCAAGCTTTACGACAAAGGGGTTCCGTATTCGGTCATCTATCCGCCTCTCTCGATCAAGCAGATGTTCAACGCGCAGGTGGCGGAGCACCCTGACCGGGATTTTCTGATCATCAACGACACCCACCTGTCGTACGGCCTGGTGGATCTGATGGCGAGGAAACTCGCGAACAGCCTGGCGTCCATCGGTGTGGTCAAAGGCGATCGGGTCGGCATCATGTCGCCCAACGTTCCGCAGTACGCCATTACGTTCGAGGCCTGCGCCAAGCTCGGCGCAGTCGTCGTCCCGATCAACCCCCTTGCCGCGGTGACGGAGATTCACCACTACATCAAGGACAGCGGAGCCTCCGCGGTCGTGACGATGGCTGCCGTCGCCAAGGGGCCTATCGAGGTGTTGAAGGCCAACGACACCCAACTGAAGAACGTCATCACCTTCCAGATTCCCAGCAGCCCTGTCGAGTTGGAGAGTGGCCCGGGCATACATGATCTTCAAGAGTTCGCGGCCGGCGGCGCTGAGACAGAGCCTGACGTCGACATTCAACCGGGCGACACGCTGATGCTGCAGTACACCGGCGGCACGACCGGCCTTTCGAAGGGTTGCGTGCTGACCAACGCCAATATGGTGGCGATCGCCTACCAGGAGAGCTACTGGATGTCGCCGCTCCTTGCCATCGGCGAGGAACTCCGTGTCTTGGCTGTTGCACCGCAGTACCACATCTACGGGTTCAACATGAGTATCAATATCAACCATGTGCACGGCGGGACCATCATCTTGGTGCCGAAGCCGACCACGGAGAACATCCTGGCGGCAGTCAATGCCCACGAGCCCAATCTGATTCCCGCCGTTCCGACCATGCTCATCGGCCTGAACCAGCATCCAGACATCGGCACGTCGAAGATCAAGTCGGTGAAGGGCGTCATCTGCGGGTCGGCCCCATTGCCGCTGGAGGCGATGCGGCAGTTCGAGGAGCTCTCAGGTGCTGTGATCACTGAGGGATACGGGATGTCGGAGACCACCAACATCCTCACCGCCAACCCCACCCGGACCGTGCGTAAGCCGGGCAGTGTCGGTCTGCCCTTCCCGGACATCGACATTCGTATTGTCGACCTCGACACCGGGACCAAGGACATGCCGCTCAACGAGCCCGGCGAGATTCTTGCCAAGGGTCCGACCATCATGAGCGAGTACTGGAACAACCCTGCCGAAACGGCGAAGGTCTTCCAAGACGGCTGGCTGTTGACGGGCGATATCGCCTATATGGATGACGATGGCTACATCTTCATCGTCGACCGCAAGAAAGACATGGTGCTGTCGAGCGGCTTCAACGTGTATCCGCGCGAGATCGACGAGCTGATGTACACCCACCCGAAGGTGCTGAATGCATGCTCGTTCGGCGTACCCGACGCGAAGCGGGGCGAGAGCCTCAAGCTCGCTGTCGTGCTGAAGCCGGGCGAGGAATTGACTGCGGACGAGGTCAGGGATTTCTGCAAGGCGAACCTGTCGGGATACAAAGTGCCGCAGGAGGTTTTCTTCGTCGACGAGCTGCCACTTACCCCGGTCGGCAAGACTGACCGTAAGAAGCTGCGGGGGATGTATCTGTAGGTTGGGTCAGCTTGTTGCGTTAGGTGACTAAGAGTTCGATCTCGAACGCAAGACACAACTCCGCCAGTTCGAGCGGTCGGTTTAGCGACTTGCCAGTCAGTTCTTCGATCCGGCGTAGCCTGTGGCGCACGGTATTTGCGTGGCAGTACAAACGTTCTGCGGCATCGCTGATGGACCCGCCAGTTTGGGCCCACGCCCGAAACGTCGTGAACAGCATCTCCCGTTCGCGTTCATCGAAGGCGGCGAACCCGGCGAAAATCGCTGATGAGACCTGTTTCATGACAGTGGGGGCGCTGACTGCGGCGATCGCAAGCGGTTTTGCTTCGAACATGGCCAGTAATGATCCGTCACGCCGTTCGACGGAAAGTGCTATCCGGGCGTATGTGACCCCTTGGGGCGTGCGGCGCAGGTCGTCGAACCGTGAGCTAACGCCTATCCGGTTGACAGCGAGTCTGGCCAGCGTCTGATTAAGGGTTTGCAGCATTGCGTCGTCGCGCACGTATGCAAGACCCAGTTCAACGTCGGGCAATAGCCGCCAGGCTGAAGCGATCCCGACACTGCTGAGCTTGGCCTCGATCCCGGTAAGAGCTGATCTGCCGATCGATGCGCACTCGGCTGCAACGACGACGTAAGGTCCGCGCGCCGGAATACGCAACATCTTCGCGATTTCCCAAAGGTCCGCCTGCTCAACAATTCTGCCGTCGATCAGGGCTTCTACCAACGCTGCCCGCTCAGTCGCTCGGTTGAGAACCTTTCGGTTCACTGTGTCGCGGTAGCCACTGGCCATCGCATAGGTGTAAACGTCTTGTGCGAGCCAGAGTCGTCCGGTGGCCCGGATGAAGGCTTCTCGACTGAGGCGTCGGCGGTTCGCTGCCAAATCCACCAATTCGTCCCACGTCAATCGTGCTGCGACGCGATACGCCTCCATGATCGCCGGTAACGGAATTCCTGCGCGTGCGCGTGCCTCCCCGGTCCGGGTCGCTATGTCTGTGTCGTACTGGTTATCGGCGTTCAGTGCCTCAAAGATCTCGCGCAGACTCTTCCTGGAATTAGCGATGAGCTCGTCTCGCCCGATCTGACCAGTCTCGGCGTAGTAGTCAATCTCGCGCCAGATGGTATCGGCAACGATCGTCCCGAGTTCGTCGCATCGCTTCAACAAGGCGGTCTGGATCTCGACGATCTGCGCCTCCAGATCCGGTGACGGCATGGGCAAAGATTACGATGACAACTTGGAAATGGCGCAGAAATCCAACGAACACGCGAACTCCTATGTGCGGCTTCAGGGGTTAGGAGTCCGATGCGTTACGGAAAAGCCTGAAGCCCTGGCCGAAGCATCGACAGCGAAGCAATTATCCTGATCGTCAATTCCACAATCTATGCACGCTTTGGTTGTTGGGGAGTCCAATCGCGGCGTCTAGATTCGGCGATATTTGTTCAGTGCACCAATTCCGTCCCGTCCAGCACTTCATCGGTTGTTGTTTGGGCGACTCTTCCTACTAATTGAAACCCGCGCGGCAGCCATGTCGCGGGTGAAGCGGAAGTGTGGAGACAGGCGTTGAGTGTTGATGTCGGCATTGCGATCGGCGGGGTGCAGGGGCGCCTGCAGCGATTGCGTGACGCTGGCCGCGTCATGCCCGTCGCAGCTGCTCAAGCCGCGTGGTTTTGGATTGCCGAACTTGCTAAGCAGTCCAAAAGCAACGCTGCTGCCGTCAAAGAGGAATGTAATGCATTGTTCCGGCTCGGCACACCACCGACGATCCTAGACAGCCCCATCAACGGTGCGCTGCTCGTGACCACAGCGGACCAGAACCTGGCCGCCGCGGCTTATGCCGTAGCGGAACTCTGGATGCCATGGCAGGGCAGGCCGTTTCGTTCACATGATGCAGCTGTCGAATGTCATTCAGCTAGCGCGATGGAATCGAAGCTGTTGTGGCCGCTGTACTCGATGTGTGACGCTGAAGAAGGCAACCTGGCATTCGGTTTCAAGACCTATCTGGACGCCGGCAAGAGCGATCCCGACCGCGAGGTTCTGCTGATTGACTACGCCGATATCGAATCCGACCCGACCCTGGTGATCCGCGACATTCGCAAAGAGCTGGTCGAGATCGTCGACTCGGTATTCCTCGGGAAGATCCTGTACCGCAGCACTTCTGACAAATTCAGTGACATCGGATACTTCGCGCTGCGCACATAGAGAAAACGAACGTCATCACAGATCTGAGACAAACAAATCGAAAGGTTGGAATTTACGTGGCTAGAGATTGGTACGAAGAGCCGTCATTCATTCTCCAGGAGAAGGCGCTGCTCGACATTCGCAACGGATTGCGCGATAACAACCTGTTCGAAGCGGATGGAATTCGTCCGGACGTAGATCTCGGCGAGCCCACAGAAGAAGTCAAGCGGGCGCGAACCGCTGAT
Source organism: Mycobacterium sp. (assembly GCA_965279745.1). Lineage (GTDB taxonomy): Bacteria > Actinomycetota > Actinomycetes > Mycobacteriales > Mycobacteriaceae > Mycobacterium. The sequence goes on along the minus strand of OZ257262.1, from coordinate 1,386,408 downwards.
GGGACGTGGAATGACCTCAGCGAGCCTTGGGCGGGTGCCAAGGGCACCGGTTTCGGTCGGAATGTTCCGCTGTCGATGACGATCATCGATCGGAAGCGGCTGCTCAAGCCGGATCCGCGAACTATCAGTCGGCGGTTGATGGCGCGTGACACTTTCAAGCCGGCTGGCATCTTGAGCGCCATTTCGGCGGCGTGGATTCAGTTCGAGAATCACAACTGGTTCTTCCACGGTGACGGTGTGCCGGAGAAGACGATCGACATTCCGCTGTGTCCCGGCGATACGTTCCCTGAGAACCCGATGCGGATTCGCGAAACGATTCCGCTGCACGGGGAGATCAAGGATGGCTGCCCGGCGCCGGTGTTCCAGAATTCCGAAACCCATTGGTGGGACGCTTCTCAGATCTACGGCAGTGGCAAGCAGGTCCAGTCGGAGATTCGCACGTTCGTTGACGGCAAGATCAAGGTCGGTGACGACGGCAGGTTGCCGAAGAGCGATATCCCCGGTGTCGACCTGGTCGGTATGAAGGAGAACTACTGGGTCGGTGTGGGCTTATTGCACACGTTGTTTGCCCGTGAGCACAACGCTGTATGCGATGCGTTGAAGAAGGCCTACCCGGAGTTCAACGATCAGCGGCTCTTCGAGGTCGCTGTGTTGACGGTGTCGGCGCTGATCGCACGGATTCACGGCGTCGAGTGGACTCCGAATATCTTGCGTCATCCCGCAACAGCGGCCGGTCTGAAGGCCACCTGGTACGGCCTGCTCGGCGAGAAGTTCCAGTCCAAGGTCGGCCGCATCGGCACGGGCACAGCACTGGGCGAGGCGCTCTCGGGCACGGCCGGATCACGGACTGATCAGTATTCCAGTCCGTTCTCGTTGACTGAGGAGTTTGTGTCGGTCTACCGGATGCATCCGCTGATTCCGGACGACTGGAATTTCTTCTCGCTGGAGAGCGGCGAGCATCTGGTGAATCGCAGCTTCACCGAGCTGCAGGGGCGTCATACCCGCGACTTCATGGACAAGATGGAGATGGCGGACATGTGGTACTCGTTCGGTCTGGCCAGTGCGGGTGCGGTGTGCCTGCACAATTACCCGAACGCGTTGCGACAGTTGGAGCGGATCGACGGGCAGATCACCGATCTGGCCACTCTGGACATCGTTCGTGACCGTGAGCGCGGGGTGCCGCGTTACAACGATTTCCGTGAAGCGTTGCGGATGCCGCGTCGTAAGACCATCGATGAGATCACCCCCAACGCCGAGTGGGCCAGGGAGATCAACGAGGTTTACAACGGTGACGTGGATGCGGTCGACTTGCAGATCGGCATGCAGGCGGAGCAGCCGGTCAAGGGCAACGGGTTCTCTGATACGGCGACCCGGATCTTCGTCTTGATGGCTGCGCGGCGGTTGAAGAGTGACAGGTTCTTCACCAACGATCTGCGGCCCGAGGTGTACACCCAGGTCGGGTACGACTGGGTATACAACACCACGATGAAAGATGTTCTGCTGCGGCACTATCCGGAGTTGGAGCCGGCGATCGGCGATCTGGAGACCAGCGTCTTCGCGCCCTGGCCGAAGATGGGCGCAGCCCGTCCCGGCAAAAAGCGTGCAGTGATCCGTCTGGCCGACACCGTGCGGGCCTACATGCCCTAAATCGCATGCTAGGCCACCGCATTTGCGCGGCGGAAAACACCTCATCGCAGGAAGTCCGATGGGACTTCGTGATTCTCAAAAGGAGCATGTCGTGATCGATCAGAAGAAGCCGTGGTTCAAGCTCTACGACAAAGGAGTGCCGCACTCCATTATCTATCCGCCGTTGTCTATCAAGCAGATGTTCAATGCGTGTGCGGAAGCGAACCCGGAGCGCGATTACCTGATCATCAACGACATCAAGATGCCGTACGGGCTTGTCAACATGATGGCGCGTAAGACGGCGAACGCCCTCTCGGCACTCGGTGTGAAGAAGGGCGACCGGGTCGCGTTGATGTCGCCCAACGTGCCCCAGTACGTCATCGCATTCCAGGCCTGCGCCAAGATCGGTGCGATCGTAGTGCAGGTCAACCCATTGGCAGCGGTGCCGGAGGTGCATCACTACGTCAAGGACAGCGGTGCTGAGACACTCATTGTGTTGGCGGCTTTCGCCAAGGGGCCGATTGCCATCCTCAAGAATGGGGACACACCGTTACGCAATGTCATTACATTTCAGATCCCCAGTGTGACAACAGAAGTCGAGAGTGGTTCGGGCATCCACGACTTCACAGAGTTGGTCGGCGCTGCTGAAGACTCGGAGCCGGACGTCAACGTCCGGCCCTCTGATGTGTTGATGCTTCAGTACACCGGCGGCACAACCGGTTTGTCCAAAGGGTGTGTGCTGACCAATGACAACTTGGTGTCGATTGCCTACCAGGAGAACTACTGGATAGCTCCGCTCATCGATAAGGACGAGCCGCTGCGGTGTCTCGCAGCTGTTCCGATCTACCACATCTACGGCTTCAACATGAACGTCAACGCCAATCATGTGAGCGGTGGGACGATCATTCTGGTGCCGCAGCCGAGTGTCGATAACGTGCTGGAGGCGATTAACAAGCACGAGCCCAATATTTTCCCGGCCGTGCCGACGATGATCATGGGCCTTAACCAGCATCCGGACATCACTACCTCCAAGATCGGATCGGTCAAGGCGGTCATTTCCGGCTCGGCGCCGCTTCCGTTGGAAGCGATGCGTACCTTCGAGAAGCTGTCCGGTGCGGTGATCACCGAGGGGTACGGGATGTCGGAGACTTCCAACATCGTCACTGCCAATCCTCTCTTCACGTTGCGCAAGCCGGGTGGGGTGGGGATTCCGTTCCCGGACAATGACGTTCGCATCGTTGATCTAGAGACGGGTACCAAAGAGATGCCAATCGGTGAGGCTGGGGAGTTGGTCACCAAGGGGCCGACCGTGATGCGGGAGTATTGGAACAATCCAGCCGAGACCGAGAAGGCCTTCAAAGATGGCTGGCTGCTCACCGGTGACATCGCCTACATCGACGAAGACGGCCACATCTTCATCGTCGACCGCAAGAAGGACATGATCCTCTCCAGCGGGTTCAACGTGTATCCACGCGAGATCGACGAGCTGATGTACAGCCATCCGAAGGTGTTGCAGGCCTGCTCCTTCGGCATACCCGACGAAAAGCGTGGCGAGAGTTTAAAACTCGCGCTGGTGCTCAAGCCGGGTGAAGAAATGACCGAGGCGGAAGTGCGCGAGTTCTGCAAATCAGAGCTCTCGGCCTACAAGGTGCCCAAAGAGGTCGTGTTCGTCGCCGAGCTGCCGGTCACTTCGGTGGGCAAGCCCGACCGAAAGAAGCTGCGCGAGTTGTACGTCTAACGCCCTGGCGGAATTTCAGACCAGCCGAAGGTCGATCTCAAAGGCGAGGCATAGTTCGGCGAGTTCACGCGGGTGGCTGAGCGACTTTCCGGTCCGGTCCTCGATCCTGCGGAGGCGATGGCGCACGGTATTGGGATGGCAGTACAAGCGATCAGCGGCGGTGGATATCGAACCTTCGGCTTCTACCCAGACTCGAAACGTCGCGAAGAGGTTCTCGCGTTCGCGTTCGTCGAGGTCGGCGAAACCACTGAACACTGCGGACGCGATTTGCTTCATCACCCGGGGTGCACTGACGGCGGCGATCGCCAGCGGTTCGGCTTCGAATACGCTCAGCAACGATCCGTCGGGCCGCTTGGCGGAGAGTGCTATTCGCGCGTAATTCACACCTTCAGGCGTGTGGCTGAGTTCGTCGAACCGTGAGCTGATGCCGATTCGGGTGGCTGCAAGCCGCGACAGCGTCTGCTTCAGCGTTTCGAATTTCTCGTCGTTGTGGACGTGTACGAGGCCGAGTTGGACATCGGGTAGCAGCCGCCAGGCGGAGGCGATATCGATGCTGCTGAGCTTGGACTCGATGCCGGGTAGCGCGGACTTGCCGACGGATCCGCACTCTGCCGCGACGACTACATAGGGCCCTCTGGCAGGCAACCGCAGCATCGAGGCGATCTCCCACAGGTTGGCTTGATCGACAATCCTGCCGTCGATCAGCGCCTCCACCAGTGCTGCCTGCTCGACAGCCTGCGTGAGCACCTTATTCGTCATAGTTTCGCGGTATGCGCCGGCCATCGCGTGGGTATAGACGTCAAAAGCCAGCCAAATCCGCGCGGAAGCCCGAATCAGGCCTTCTCGGCTGATGTGTGGGCGGCTGGCCGCCAGGTCGACGATTTCCTCCCAGGTCAGCCGGCAACCGACACGGTAGGCGTCCATGATCGCCGGCAACGGGATCCCGGCGCGCGCTCGTGCGGCGCCAGTCTTGGCTGCAAGGGCGGTATCAAATGTGGTCGAAGCATCCAGTACTTCAAAGATCAGGCGCAGGCTCTCGATGCAATTGGCAATGAGCTCGTCACGGCTGATCTGACCGGTGTCGGCGTAGTAATCGACTTCTCGCCATACGGTGTCGGCGAGTATTACGCCGAGCTCGTTGCTTCGGTTCAGCAGAGTGGTCTGGATTTCGACGATCTGCGCCTCCAGATCCGGTGAGGGCATGGGCACAGGGTACGACGGCTGCACGGCCGACACGTTGTAATCAGCGACGTGGACAACGCCAGATGGTTATCGAATTCGACACTGGTCAACAAGTTGTTCTCCGCTGTTGATAATCGCGCGCCTCATGCTCAGCCTGCGAAGGATCGCCTGGGCACAGATACTTGAGCGATGGTCGAAGTATCGGACGCTGTTCTCGATCCCTTCGGGGCGGTTGGCCGCACCCGCGTCGGCCGCGAGGCTACTGAGCCGATGCGTGAGGACATTCGGTTACTCGGCGCCATGCTGGGGGAGACTGTCCGCGAACAGAATGGTGAGCACGTTTTCGATCTAGTGGAGCGGGCGCGTGTAGCGTCCTTCCGGGTGCGCCGCTCGGAAATAGACCGGGCTGAACTCTCGGCGATGTTCGACGGCGTCAGTATCCGTGATGCGCTTCCAGTCATCCGTGCTTTCACCCACTTCGCGTTGCTCGCCAACGTCGCCGAGGACATCCACCGGGAGCGCCGCCGTGCGGTCCATGTCGACGCAGGTGAGCCACCTCAAGACAGCAGCCTGGCGGCTACGTATCTCAAGCTCGACAGTGCAGACCTGGATGCTCGGACGGTTGCCGACGCACTCCGGGGAGCGTTGGTAGCGCCGGTGATCACTGCCCATCCGACCGAGACACGCAGGCGGACGGTGTTCGACACCCAGCACGCCATCACGGAGCTCATGCGGTTGCGGATGCACGGCCTATCCGAGACTCCGGCTGGCAATTCGATCGATACCGAACTACGGCGCGAGATTCTCACGCTGTGGCAGACAGCGCTTATTCGATTGTCGCGACTGAAGATTCAGGACGAGATTGAAGGCGGCCTGCGCTACTACCCGGCGGCTTTTTTCGAAGTGGTTCCCAAGGTCAACGCGGCGGTTCGTCATGCGCTGCGGGCCCGCTGGCCTGAGACGGACTTGTTGGCACAGCCGATCCTGCGGCCGGGATCGTGGATTGGGGGTGACCGCGACGGCAACCCGAATGTCACCGCCGAAGTGGTCCGGCTGGCCACCGGAAGTGCCTCATACACCGCGTTGGCGCACTACCTCGAGGAGCTGACCAAACTCGGTCAGGAGTTGTCGATGTCAGCTCGGCTGGTGAAAACCAGCCCTGAACTCGCGGCATTGGCCGAACCGTGCGACGAGCCGGCCCGAGCCGATGAGCCCTACCGGCGAGCACAGCGGGTGGTGCACGGCCGCCTCAGCGCCACTGCGCTTGCGATCCTCGACCGACGGCCTGAGCACCTCGTCGAGCTGGGTCTTAAGCCGTACCAATCGCCCGACGAACTACTTGCGGACCTCGACACCATCGACGCCTCGCTCCGTGACAACGGAAGCGCGCTGGTGGCGGACGACCGACTGGCCCGACTGCGAGAAGCCGTGGATGTCTTCGGATTTCACCTCTGCGGGCTGGACATGCGGCAGAACTCCGACGTCCACGAAGAGGTCATCGCCGAGTTGCTGGCCTGGGCGGGGGTGCAGTCCGACTACTACTCATTGCCCGAGGATGAGCGGGTCAAGGTGTTGGTCGCCGAATTGTCGACGAAGCGGCCGCTGATCGGGGCCCACGCCGAACTGTCGGAGCTCGCCCGCAAGGAACTCGACATCGTGTTCGCGGCCGCACGGGCGGTGCAAGTGTTCGGGGCGCAGGCTGTGCCCAACTACATCATCTCGATGTGCCAGTCGGTCTCGGACATGCTGGAGGCCGCGGTCCTGCTGAAAGAGGCAGGTTTGCTTGATGTTTCGTCGGCCCAGACTTATGCGCCGGTGGGAATCGTGCCGCTATTCGAGACGATCGACGACCTGCAACGTGGATCGGCGATCATGGAGGCAGTGCTCGACTTGCCGCTCTACCGGGCGATGGTGCATGCCCGTGGCGAGAGTCAAGAGGTCATGTTGGGCTACTCCGACTCAAACAAGGACGGCGGATACCTGGCAGCGAACTGGGCGCTGTACCGGGCCGAACTCGATCTAGTTGAGTCCGCCCGCAAGACCGGAATTCGGTTGCGGCTGTTCCACGGTCGCGGTGGGACAGTCGGTCGCGGCGGCGGCCCCAGCTATGACGCGATCCTGGCCCAGCCGCCGGGCGCCGTTGAGGGCTCGTTGCGGCTCACCGAACAGGGCGAAGTGATCGCTGCGAAATACGCTGAACCGCGTGTTGCCCATCGCAACCTGGAGACACTGCTTGCGGCAACGCTGGAGGCGACACTTCTCGACGTCGAAGGACTTGAGGACGCAGCGGATCCGGCCTACGCGGCGCTCGACGAATTGGCTGCCCGGGCGCACCGCGCCTATGCCGAATTAGTCCACGAAACACCGGGATTCGTCGAGTACTTCAAAGAGTCGACGCCGGTCAGTGAGATCGGTGCGTTGAACATCGGCAGCCGCCCAGCTTCACGAAAGCCGACGACGTCGATCTCAGATCTGCGGGCGATTCCCTGGGTGCTGGCCTGGAGTCAGTCGCGGGTGATGCTGCCGGGCTGGTACGGCACCGGGACCGCATTCGAGGAGTTCATCGCCGAAGGTGATGGCCGCCTTGAGGTGCTGCAGGACCTGTATGTGAAATGGCCGTTCTTCCGTAGCGTGCTGTCGAACATGGCTCAGGTGATCGCTAAAGCGGATATGGGCCTGGCGAAGCGGTACTCCGAGCTCGTCGCCGATGAGGCGCTGCGGGAGCGGGTGTTCGCCAAGATCGTGGCCGAGCACGGCCGGACCATCGCGATGTACAAGCTCATCACCGGCCAGAACGATCTGCTCGCCGATAACCCGTCGTTGGCTCGATCGGTGTTCAACAGGTTTCCCTACCTGGAGCCGTTGAATCACCTGCAGGTTGAACTGCTGCGTCGCTACCGCTCTGGGGAGACTGATGAGTTGGTCCAGCGCGGCATCCTGCTGACGATGAATGGATTGGCGTCAGCGTTGCGAAACAGCGGATAGTCGGGAACCCACAGGCCTCTGTCGACGTCAGAGATGTCATGAGCCAACCTGATTATCGAGTCTCCATGGAGAACAGCGCAGAACTCATCGGCCCGCTACCGCTCGTCGCTCCGCCTGTTCTGGCGGACTGGACGGTCGCCGACCCGGATGACGAGTGGTGGTAACGCTTCAGTTCAATAGTCCCCGAGGAGCCGTTCGGGGTGGTGGTAGTAGTTGGTGCCGCCGCGTTCTGGGTTTCCTGGTGGTGGGATCCATTGGGTTTGGCCGTTGGGGAGTTTTTGGGTGGTCCAGCCGCCGGGTTTGATGAGTCGGTGGTGGGGTTTGCAGGCGAAGGTGAGGTCGTCGATGTCGGTGGGGAGGTCGTCCAGGAACTTCTGGATCACTCGGACGTGCTCACCATCGAGCAGGCCTGCCCGCCATACCTCGGCGGTCGCTGGTTGGTGTGGGGGTAGTGGTTGTCCGGTCAGGGTGGTCCGCGGCATCAGTGGTTCGGCCTGCCGGTTGCGGTGTCGTGCTTCGGCGGGGCTGATCCGCAGCCAGTTGGCGATCACCTGATGCGCCGGGCCGCCTAGTTCGCTGCGATCCTCGCGGAACAAGCCCGCGATCAGATCGGCGCTGATGACTGTGGCGCGGCGCCGCACGCCTTCCAGTTGGGTCAGTAACTCGATCCGGTGTGGCACTGCCCCGTCGAGGTTGGCGGCCAGGGTATCCAGGTTGGCCTCGAGTGCCGCCAATGTTTGGCGAACGACCGCTGAATCCATACTTCGAACAATAGTTCGAGCCACCGACAAATGAGGTCAGAGTGCGGACTTATCCACAGCCCAAAGATCTATCCACAGAACATGATTCAGCGCTTGAGTTTGCTTGCGGCAGCGGAGTCGAGTAGCCAGACCGTAGCCTCGCGGCCGACGGCGCCGGCGGCCGGAACGTCTGCCGGGGCAGCACCGCCAAGCGCCTCCGCAACCGCATCGGCTTTCGCCTCACCCGACACCACCAGCCACACCTCGCGCGAGAGTCGAACCGCGGGCAGTGTCAAGGTGATCCGCCGCGGCGGCGGCTTCGGCGAGTTCTCCACGCCGACCACCAATCGCTCGGACTCCAGTACGGCGGGGGAGTGCGGAAACAGCGAATTGATATGGCCCTCGCCGCCCATCCCCAGCAAGTGAACGTCGAAATCTGGCGACGTTCCGAGCACTTCCTGATAAGCCCGAGCGGCGGCATCCAGGTCGTCACCGAACGCGCCATCACTGGCTGGCATCGGGTGAACGTTGCCGGCCGGAATGTCGATGTGGTCCAGCAACGCTTCCCGGGCCTGCTTCTCGTTGCGTTCGTCGTCGGCCAGCGGCACGTAGCGCTCGTCACCCCAGAACAGGTGAACCTGGGACCAGTCGATCGCCTCATCGTTTGCGCCCACGTGCTTGAGCAGGCCTATCCCGGTCCCGCCGCCCGTCAGAACGATCAACGCCCGTCCCCGTGCAGCGATGGCGTCCGTGATCGCGGCGACAAGGCGGTCGCCGGCCGCAACCACCAGGGCGGCGGTATCCGGGTGGGTCTCGACGATGACACTCACACGTACTGCACTTTCTCCATGCCTGCTAGCGCCTCATGGTAGATCTCGTCGGGATCGAGCCGACGCATGTCTTCGGCAAGGCAGTCACGGGTTTCTCTGCGCTGCAGGGGAACCCGGGATTCCGGCCGTGAGGTGCGGGTCAGGGTTGCCGTGACGCCATCTTGGGGCCGGCTCAGGACAACCGTTTCCGAGGGCCGTTTCAGCTCCACCTTGAGATCGCCCACGACCCGCTGAATGGGACCGTCGATCCGGCTGGCTAGCCAGCCGGCCAGAATGTCAAGTGCTGGTTCATCTTTCAGTCCGGAAACCACCGCGGAAGTGACTGGTTCGTACGGCGGCTGGTCGATAGCTGAGGCCAAGAGTGCCCGCCAGTAGGTAATGCGACTCCAGGCCAGATCAGTATCGCCGGCGGCGTAGCCTTCCAGTCGGCTTTTGATTGCGTCCAACGGATCTTCGGCGGCCGTCGCGTCGGTAATCCGTCGAACAGCCAACTGGCCCAACGGATCGTCTGCTGGTTTTGCCGGGGCCACGCCGGGCCACCATGCCACCACCGGTGTGTCAGGTAGCAGGAACGGGAGCACCACGCTGCTGGCATGTGCCGACAGCGGACCCGACATGCGCAGCACCACCACTTCGCCCGCGCCCGCGTCTGAGCCGATGCGGATCTGGCTGTCCAGGCGAGACTCGGCCGCAAGCCGGTCCGCGGGCACTACGACGATGATCCGGCAAGGGTGCTCCCGACTCGCTGAGGTGGCCGCATCGATGGATGCCTCGACCAGATCCTCGGTGTCGGGAGCGATGACCAACGTCAGTACTCGGCCAAGGGCGATCGATCCACCTTCTTCGCGCAGGGCGGTGATCTTCTTGTTGATGTCGTTCGTTGACGTGTTGGGCAGGTCGACGATCATCGTTTCTGGCTCCTTGCGCAAGCGCTCGTCACGGCCTTCTCCATTCACGGCCAGTCCGTTGCAACATCTCGAACGCCGACTCCGGCCCCCAGGTGCCCGACTCGTACGAGTCCGCCTTACCGTGTTCGGCCCAGTAGTCGAGGACGGGATCGAGGATCTTCCAGGACAATTCGACTTCAGCATTGACGGGGAACAGAGATGGTTCCCCGAGCAGGACATCCAAGATGAGCCGCTCGTAGGCTTCTGGGGAGTCCTCGGCGAACGCGGCACCGTAGGAGAAGTCCATGCTGACATCACGGACTTCCATTGTGCTGCCCGGGACTTTGGAGCCGAATCGCAATGTGATGCCCTCGTCCGGCTGCACCCGGATCACCAAGGCGTTGTGGCCGAGTTCTTCTGTCATGGTCGCGTCGAACGGTAGGTGGGGAGCACGTTTGAACACCAACGCGATCTCGGTGACCCTGCGGCCCAACCGTTTTCCGGTCCGCAGATAGAACGGTACGCCGGCCCAACGGCGGGTATCGACCTCGAGGGTGATCGCGGCGAACGTCTCAGTGGTCGATTCCTTGGAGAACCCTTCCTCGTCCAGCAGCCCGACGACTTTCTCGCCGCCTTGCCAGCCCGCCGCGTACTGGCCTCGCGAGGTGGTGAGGTCGAGCGGCTCAGCCACTGAGGTTGCCGACAGAACCTTGATCTTCTCGGCGGTCACCTCGTGTGGGTGGAAGCTGACCGGCTCTTCCAGCGCGGTTAGTGCCAGTAGCTGGATGAGGTGGTTCTGGATGACATCGCGAGCCGCACCGATGCCGTCGTAATACCCTGCCCGGCCGCCCAATCCGATGTCCTCGGCCATCGTGATCTGGACGTGGTCGACGTAGTGATTGTTCCAAATCGGTTCGAACATCTCGTTGGCGAACCGCAATGCCAAGACGTTCTGCACCGTTTCCTTGCCGAGGTAGTGGTCGATGCGGAACACCGACTCCTCTGGGAAGACGCTGTTGACAACCTTGTTCAGATCGATGGCGCTTTGCAGGTCATGGCCGAATGGCTTCTCGATCACCACCCGACTCCAGCGACCCTCCTGCTGACGTGCCAACCCGGACTTCTTGAGTTGCTCGCACACCACTGGAAATGCCCCGGGTGGAATCGAAAGGTAGAAGGCGTGATTGCCGCCGGTGCCCCGCTCGACGTCAAGTTTTTCCAGTGTCTCGGACAGTCGGGTGAACGCCGCGTCATCATCGAACGTGCCCTGGACGAAGCGGATGCCTTCGGCCAGTCGATCCCACACTTCCTGCCGGAACGGAGTGCGAGAGTGTTGAGCGACCGCATCGTGGACGATCTGGCCGAAATCCTCGTCAGCCCAATCCCGCCGGGCAAACCCGACAAGTGAGAACGACGGCGGCAAAAGACCACGGTTGGCCAGGTCATAGATGGCCGGCATCAGCTTCTTGCGAGCCAGATCACCGGTCACCCCGAAGATGACCATGCCGCACGGCCCGGCGATCCGGGGCATTCGCTTGTCGCGCTTGTCGATTAGCGGGTTAAGCCAACCGGATGGTGCGGGCGCCGTCACACCGGGGACAGGAGTGCTCGTCGGACTCATTTCGCGGCGGCGTCCAACTGAACCTGGGTTGCGTCCAGCAGTTCCTGCCACGATTTCTCGAACTTGTCGACACCCTCGTCCTCCAGGACCACGAAGACGTCGTCCAAGTCGATTCCGACGGCGGTCAGTTCGTCGAAGACGGCTTGCGCTGCTGCGGCGGTGCCGGAGATGGTGTCACCCTTGACATGGCCGTGGTGTGCCACCGCATCCATAGTCTTCTCCGGCATGGTGTTAACCGTGTCGGGTGCAACCAGTTCCGTGACGTAAAGCGTGTCGGAGTAGTCCGGGTTCTTCACGCCGGTGGATGCCCACAGCGGACGTTGTACCCACCCGCCGGCCTGAGCGATCCGTCGCCAGCGCCCGCCGTGGCAGAACACGTCTTGAAAAGCTGCATAGGCGAGTCGGGCGTTGGCCACCCCGGCCTTCCCCCGAAGAGCCAGTGCTTCCTTCGTGCCGATCTTTTCCAGTCGTGCGTCGATCTCGGTGTCCACCCGGGACACGAAAAATGAAGCAACGGAATGGATGTTGTTCAAATCATGGCCGGCCTTGAAGGCGGCCTCCAGTCCGTCGAGGTAGGCATCCATGACGGCCCGGTGCCGCTCAACGGAGAAGATCAACGTCACGTTCACCGAGATCCCCTCGGCCAGAACGGCGGTGATGGCGGGCAGGCCCGCTTTGGTCGCCGGGATCTTGATCAGCAGGTTGGGCCGGTTCACGATCTTCCATAGTTCGATCGCCTGCAAGATGGTCTTGTCGGTGTCATGCGCCAGCCGTGGATCGACCTCGATCGACACCCTGCCGTCGCTTCCGTTGGACTCGTCCCACTGCGGGCGCAGCACATCGCAGGCTTCCCGTACGTCATCGGTGGTGGCGGTGCGGATCGTGGCGTCCACGTCGGCTCCACGTTCCGCTAGCTCAGCAACCTGAGCGGCGTAGGCGGTTCCCTTGGAGAGGGCAGCCTGAAAGATCGACGGGTTGGTCGTGACCCCGACGACGCTCTTGGTATCGATCAGTTCCTGCAAGTTGCCGGACCTGATCCGCTCGCGGGACAGGTCGTCGAGCCAAACGGATACGCCTGCAGCACTCAGCGCGGCCAGGTTCTTGTTCTGGGTCATGGGCTTGCCTATCTTCGGTGTTGGTCGGGATGGTCTGGGTTGTCAGTTGTCCAGTGATCGTTCCGCGGCGGCCACGACTGCCTCGGCCGTGAACCCGAACTCGCGGAAGAGCGTCTTGTCGTCGGCGGATGCCCCGTAGTGCTCAATTGAGATGACTTCACCGGTATCGCCGACCAGCTTGTGCCAAGGCATCGCGATGCCCGCTTCGACGGCGACGCGTGCCGACACCTCCGGCGGCAGGACGCTGTTGCGGTACTCATCCGATTGGGACTCGAACCATTCGACGCAGGGCATCGACACCACATAGGCATTGATGTCCTTCTCGGCCAACAAATTCTGTGCCTCCACGGCAAGCTGCAACTCGGATCCGGTAGCGATGATGATGACGTCGGCATCGTCGGCGGGGTTGCCGCCACCGAGCACGTATCCACCTTTGGCCACACCATCGGCGCTGGTGCCTTCGAGCACCGGAATGCCCTGCCGGGTGAGGATGAAGCCGACAGGGCCAGTGCTGGCACTGCGTTGCAGGATCGTCTTCCACGCGTAGGCGGTCTCGTTCGGATCGCCGGGGCGTACCACCGCTAGGTTCGGGATGGCGCGCAGCGCGGCCAGATGCTCGATCGGCTGGTGGGTCGGTCCGTCTTCACCGAGACCGATCGAGTCGTGCGTCCAGATGTAGATGGTGTCGATGTCCATCAGCGCGGCCAGTCGGACCGCGCCGCGCATGTAGTCGGCGAACTGCAGGAAGGTGCCACCGAACGCGCGGGTCGGCCCGTGCAACACGATGCCGGACAGAATCGAGCCCATCGCGTGCTCGCGGATACCGAAGTGCAGGACGCGGCCGTACCAGTCCGCCGTGTAGTCCTCAGTCGAGATCGACGGCGGCCCGAACGACCTGACGCCTTCAATCGTGGTGTTGTTGCTGCCGGCCAGATCCGCCGAGCCGCCCCACAATTCGGGCAGTTTCGGTGCGACGTCGTTGAGCACCTTGCCGAACGCTGCTCTGGTGGCCAGCGGCTTGGAACCCGGCTCCCAGTAGGTGATGTCGGCGTCCCAGCCGTCGGGCAGCTCGTTGGCCAATAGCCGGTCAAGCAGCTTCTTGCGTTCCGGCTCACGGGCCGCCCACGCCTCGAACTCCTGTTGCCAGGCGTCGTGGGCTTCCTTGCCCCGGGCGACCAGCTCGCGGGTGTGGCTGATGACGTCGTCGCTGACCTCGAAACTCTTGTCGGGGTCGAAACCGAGCACTCGTTTGGTGGCCGCGACTTCCTCGGGGCCTAGCGCCGAACCGTGCACGCCGCCGGTGTTCATCTTGGTCGGGGCGGGGTAGCCGATGATGGTGCGGACCGCGATGAACGACGGCTTGTCGGTGACCTTCTTGGCCGCGGCGATCGCTTCTTCGAGACCGACGACGTTCTCGCCACCCTCGACCACCTGGACATGCCAGCCGTAGGCCTCGTAGCGGGCCACGGTGTCCTCAGTGAACGCGATATTGGTGTTGTGCTCGATCGAGATCTCGTTGTTGTCCCAGAAGACGATCAAGTTACCCAGTTGCTGGGTACCCGCGATCGACGACGCCTCGGATGTGACGCCCTCTTCCATGTCACCGTCGGAGGCAATGACGTAGATGTAGTGGTCGAACGGGCTGCTGTCCGCTGCGGCATCGGGATCGAAGAGCCCCCGCTCGTAGCGCGCCGCCATCGCCATCCCGACCGCCGAAGCCAGGCCCTGCCCGAGCGGGCCGGTGGTGATTTCGACGCCCTTGGTATGTCGGTATTCCGGATGGCCGGGGGTCTTTGAGCCCCAGGTGCGCAGCGACTCGATATCGGAGAGTTCCAGGCCGAAGCCGCCCAAGTACAGCTGCAAATACAGCGTGAGGCTGGAATGCCCGCAGGACAGGACGAACCTGTCCCGACCCAGCCATTCGGTGTCGCTGGGGTCGTGGCGCATCACCCGCTGAAACAGCGTGTAGGCCAGCGGTGCCAGGCTCATCGCGGTGCCGGGGTGTCCGTTGCCGACCTTCTGCACCGCGTCGGCGGCCAGTACGCGGACGGTATCGACCGCGCGGGAGTCGACGTCGGTCCAATCGTCCGGGTGGTGCGGCTGGGTCAGTTCGGAAATCTCTTCGGCTGTGGTCACAAGCGCACTCCTGGCCTCACTCCTGGGATTGGCAAATCGGCTGGCAAGCTGGTCATCTTCACCCTAATGCCGCAGCGTTACCTGCAGGTGAAGCATTAGGCATGTAACGCCCTGCCGCGGCGGAATTGCCGGGAATCTGTGCTTCAGTACAGAGATGACCACGTCGCGGTCTACCATCTTGTGTAGTAGACGCGGGGGCGTCACTGGTAGCTGTGAGGAGTTGACTGCGTGCGCATGAGCGAAGGCCATGTAGGCGACTCCGACTCGCTTGGTGATCTCGCTGAAAAGACGCCTAGTCGATTCCGTACCAGCCTGCTGGGCTACCTCGCGCTGACCAAGCCTCGGGTGATCGAACTCCTGCTGGTCACGACCATCCCGGCCATGTTGCTGGCTCACCGGGGCAGCGTCGACCCGCTCCTAATTCTGAACACTCTGTTCGGCGGCCTGCTGGCGGCAGCCGGTGCCAACACGCTGAACTGCGTGGCCGACTCTGACATCGACAAACTGATGAAGCGCACGGAGCGCCGGCCGCTGGCCCGGGCCACCGTGCCGCGCAGCCATGCGCTGGTGTTCGGGTTGGCGCTGTCCGTTGCTTCGTTCTTCTGGTTGTGGTGGACGACGAACCTGCTGTCGGCTCATCTGGCCGCGGCCACCATCGCGTTCTACGTGTTCATCTACACGCTGCTGCTGAAGCGCCGCACCTCCCAGAACGTTGTCTGGGGCGGCGCCGCCGGGTGCATGCCGGTGATGATCGGCTGGTCCGCGGTGACCGGGACCATCGGCTGGCAGGCGCTGGCGATGTTCGCGATCATCTTCTTCTGGACACCGCCGCACACTTGGGCGCTGGCTATGCGCTACAAGGAAGACTACCGGGCCGCAGGTGTGCCGATGCTGCCTGTAGTCGCCACCGAACGACAGGTCACCAAGCAGATCGTTGTCTACACCTGGTTGACGGTGCTGGCGACGCTCGCGCTGACCCCCGCAGCTGGGTGGCTGTACGGCGTGGTCGCGGTGCTGGCCGGTGCCTGGTTCCTGGGCATGGCCCACAAGCTCAATGCCGGCGTTAAGCGCGGCGACCCGGTCAAGCCACTGCGGTTGTTCCTGCAGTCGAATAACTATCTGTCTGCGGTGTTTGTCGCCTTGGCCGTCGATTCAGCGATCGGCGTGCCGACGCTCTTTGGCTGAGTTTCTTGCTGCTCAGCGGACTGAACCTGACTGACGAGCGACCAGCGACAGCCGTTGGCGGCCCAGTTCCGGCCAGGCCTGGACCGCACAGAACGGTGCACACTGATCTTGTGTGGAGCGGGTCCCCACGTGCACGCAACATTGCAGCAGTCGCTCTTCGATCATCGTGGACATGTCCATGAAAGGTTTGACGGTGATCCGAACGACCCGGTCACCGAGGAGGCGGCGAATCTTGCGACGCCGCCCGGGTAGGGCCGAGGATGCGAGGGTTAGCAGGGTCGGCATACCAAGATCGCAGTTCTCACAGATCGTGCGCCACAACTCACCGATCTGCGGATGGGACAACGACGCCTGTTCGGACAACAGCCCGAGCAATGACTCCTGAACGGCAATGCGAAGTTGCTTTGGTATCTCCTGATCGGCGATGCGGTTTGCGACCAGCCCGAGCTTCTCTTTCAGGGTCTCGGCTCCGATCAACGACACCAGCGAGTGCCATTGCCGGCTGTCGTCGCGGATGAGGTAGCCGACTGAACAGCAATGTGGGTGTGAGCACGGCAACGCGGTGAGGTCTCGCCAGGTCACCAGGCTGTCCGTCTGCGGACCCAGTCGCTTGAGCACCCCGGTGTGGGTGAGTCGGTGCTGAGGATCGATGTGTCCTGATCGCCCGGAGCCGAACAGCGGCTGGATGGTGATGCCGCCGACGTACGGTGTGTCGAGGGCCAACTTGACCATCGCCCCGATCTCGTCGTCGTTGACCTCTAACGCCACGGCCATGACCAGCGTTGTAAAGATCTCGCGCTCGGATAGCCGTTGCAGCGCTTGCCGTTTCGTCCGGGTCAGATCTCCGCCGCGGTGATGGCGGTGTGCCTGGGCCGACAGTCCGTCGTATTGCAGATACACCTCCACCCGCTCGCGGTGTTCGGTAAGCAGGTCGAGCAATTCGTCGTCGGTGGCGATACGTAAGCCATTGCTGTTGACCAGAATTCGGGTAATCGGCCGTGCGGTCAGCTTGGTCAGCAATTCGGCGAGCTGAGGATGCAGCGTTGGTTCGCCGCCGCTGAGCATCAGGACGTCGAGTCGGCCATTCTCGCGTGCCAACCGCTGGTCGACGTTGGCCAAGACGTCGGCTACTGGCACCACATTCCGCAGATCGGGGGAGGAGTCGGCAAAGCAGGTGGGGCAGCGCAGATTGCACGTCTCCGCGATGTCTTCGACGAGGATGCAAGTGTGCTGTGTCTGCATCTCCGGCAACCCGCGCAGGTAGGCGGCCGGGACAGGGTCATGGTTGCCGACGACATCGGGGGTGTGCGCCTTGGTGGGGGCCGTCCACTCCTCCAAATACGACAGAATCTCGGGGTCCTCGTCGTAGAGGGTTTTCACTAGTCCGTGTGTTGGGCAGCCGCGCTCAAGCCAGACTTGGCCGTCGCGCTCGGCCAGCCATCCCGTCAGGCGGGCGACGGCCGTCAGCGGCCGTTCCGGCGCCTCGTCGTGGCAGGCGGGGCAAAACGCGGTCACATATCGGTGAATTCGGTCGCCGCGCAACGGCATGCCGCTCACTGGCTGTACAGCTCGGGGTTGATACCGGTACAGAACCCGACTGTGAACAGCGACATCAGCGCCCATCCGATCATTAGTCCCAAACCAAGTCCTCGTGCGTACTTGTTGCGCACCAGGAGCAGGCCGCCACCACCACCGAATGCGCCGAGTGCAAGTCCCAGCGCGGCGCCGGCCAGGACTGAGTTGCTGCTCGTCGCACCGTCCGCCGCGACGAAGGCTACGAATGCGACGACGGCGTTGAAGATCATCCATACGGCGATCCCGGCAAACACCAAGCCGATGGAGATTCGGGACGCAGATGGTGGTACCTGCGGTGGTGGATACGGATAGCCGGGAGGCCCGTTGTAAGGCCCGTAGTAAGGCCCGTTGTAAGGCCCGTAGTAATACGGGGGATATTCGGGTGGAGGGGGCTGGTGCGGCGGAGGTTGTTGCGGGGGAAGCGCGTACGCGGGCCAATCTTCGGGCTCGTCAGGCGGCGTGGTCATGCGTGATCGCTCTGTGTGTGGGACGAGGGCTGCGCGTAGTAACCGCGGCGGTATCCGATCCAGAGTCGGGCACCGATCAACCCCAACGACGGAAGCAGAAACCATTGCGGTCGAGTCAAGTCAAGCCACACTGTCTCGTTGGCGCGGACGAACTCGACGAAAAATCGGAACACCGCATAGCTCGCAACATAGATGACGAACAGCTCGCCTGGTCGGTCGATTCTCGATCTCAACCAGAGCAGTACAACGAAGGCCGCCAGTTGAAAGATGATCTCGTAGATGAATGACGGATGCATTGCCTGTCCGGTAAGGCATCCGGGGCATTCAGGTGTACTGGCCGGGGCGTGGATACCCCAGGGCATCCCTGTCGGTCGGCCCGGCGCCTCGGTGAGGTGACAGCCGATCCGCCCGATCGCCATGCCCAACGCCACCGCGGGGGCGAACAGGTCGCCGGTCTTACCCCGATAGCCGCCGATACGTTTGGCGATCAGCACCCCCAGATAGGCGCCGAGCAGTCCGCCGAGAATGCTTTTCGACCCGAACTGCCAGGCATACGCCAGGTTCGTGTTGGCGTCCACATCAATGTGACGCGCCCAGCCCGACAGACGCATTCCGACTGCCCCGCCGATGAGTGCCCCCGCGACGGCAACCAGGGATTGTTCGTTCATCGCGCCGCGGCGGCGCGCTTCCGCGGTGAACATCGCCGCCGCGGCCACGACCGCGAGGGCGATGAACAGCCCGTGCACCGGTACCGTGATCGGCCCTAGGCGCCACAGGGGAGTCATGCGATAAATCTAGATGCGCTTCGGCCACTCATCGCTCAGGCACGTTGCTGTCGCGCGGCTAAGGCAGCAGCACAATCGAGCCGACCGTCTTGCGCGACTGCAGGTCACTGTGCGCCCGGGCGGCATCGGACAACGCATAGTGTCCGCCGACTGTGATGGTGACCGACCCGTCGGCGATGGCATCGAGGACTTCGCCCGCGCGCCATGCGAATTCGTCGGCGGTGCGAATGAAATGCGCGAGAGTTGGTCTGGTCAGATACACCGATCCGGCAGCATTGAGTCGTTGCGGATCCACTGGCGGCACTGGGCCACTGGCGGCGCCGAACAAGGCGAGGGTGCCCCGGACGGCCAGGCTGCTCAGGCTGGCATCGAATGTCGACTTGCCCACGCCGTCGTAGACGGCGGAGACCCCTTGCCCGTCGGTCAGGTCGCGGATTTTCTTGGCGAATTCCGCTGGATCCGTCGGGTATTGGAGCACCTCGACGGCGCCGGCCTGCCGGGACAGGTCTGCCTTGTCCGCAGTGGAGGCGGTGGTGATCACGCGAGCGCCGATGCTGGTCGCCCATTGGGTGAGAATTAGCCCGACTCCACCCGCTCCGGCGTGTACGAGGACGACGTCCCGGGGTTGCACCTGATAGACCGACTTGATCAGATAGTGCGCCGTCATCCCCTTCAGGAGAGCGGAGGCGATGACGTCCGAGGCAACGGCATCCGGGACGTATGCCACTAAATCTGCTGGGGCCGTGCAGTATTCGGCGTAAGCACCAGTCGCGGTGGCGGTGACTACCCGATCTCCGACGTTGATTGCCGCGACTTCGTCGCCGACGGCCGCCACGGTGCCGCAGACTTCGCTGCCCACGATGAATGGCAGTTCGCGGGGATAAGCGCCGGACCGGAAGTATGTGTCGATGTAGTTGACGCCGATGGCATCTGCCTGAATGAGTACCTCGTCGGCACCAGGGGTCGGCGTCGGCTTCTCGACGTAGGTCAGAACCTCGGGATCGCCTGTAGCGGCAACTTCGATTGCGTGCATGTCACTATCATCCCCGGTGTGAGGTCGCCCATGAAGCTTGCCCGGCCAGACGTCTTTCACCCCAAGATCGTCCTGGCGGGATGTCGGGAATTGGTTGAGGGCGACGGGGACGACGATGGCCTGGTTCCGGCGTTGCGCAAGCGGGGTTTGCAGGCGCGCTGGATGGCGTGGGACGACCCTGAAATCGAGAAGGCCGACGTGGTGATCCTGCGCGCCGCGTGGGATTACACCGAGCGGCGGGATGAGTTTCTGGTCTGGGCACGCAAGGTGCGAAACCTGCTGAACCCGCCGGAGGTCGTAGCCTGGAACAGCGATAAGCACTATTTGCTCGACCTGATCGCGGCGGGCGTACCGACGCTGCCGTCGTATTTCTTCAAGCCGGGGGAGAAGGTCCGGTTGCCTGAACCAAAAGGCGTCGCTGAACTTGTGGTCAAACCCGCGATCGGCGCCGGTGCACTCGACACCCTGCGTTTCAGCGACCCCGCCGCAGCAAAAGCGCACGCGACGGCGCTGCACAAGCAGGGCCGGGCGGTGCTGATCCAGCCCTACGATGCTCGGGTCGAGAACGGCGAGACGGCGCTGGTGTTCCTCGGCGGCGAACAATCGCACGCGTTCACCAAGGGGCCGATTCTGCCGCCGCCCGGGCAGGCGCCGGAACTTGATGACTCAGGCACCTATGCGACCGAGGACCTAACGCCGGCGGAACCGGATTTCCAGATGTGGGATGTCGGGTACGCCGCTCTGAATGCAGCTTCCTCGTGCCTGGGTATCGCGACCAGTGACCTGCTGTACGCCCGGGTTGACCTCATCGGTGGGCCTGATGACCCGGCACTTCTCGAGCTCGAACTAGTTGAGCCGTCGTTGGGCTGGCGACAGCTCGACGACGCCACCCGCGCGGAGCGCCAGCGGCAGTTCGCCGTGTGCGTCGAGTCAGCTCTTGAGCGTCTGGGGCTGGGTCCGCTCTCGCATCGACGCAAATAACGCGGCGGTAGCCGCAGTACACGCCGCGGCACCCGCGACATGCAACGCGACGAGGCCAGCCGGAACCCCTGTGAAGAACTGCACCGAGCCGACAACGCCTTGGGCTAGCACCAACGCGATCAGCACGCCGAGGCGCTTCATGATCGGCCGCGCCGCGTGGACCGCCAGCAGTCCTGCCCCCAATCCGACCAAAAGCGTCAGATAGCTCACGACCAACGTCGCGTGCGCGTGCACGAGCGTCAGGATCTCCACTTCGAGGCGGGGGACGACTCGCTGGGGACTCTTGTCGCCGGCGTGCGGTCCCGCTCCGGTCACCAGCGTTCCGGTGACTAGTGCTGCGGATAGCGCGAGCGCTGACAGAACAGTCAACTGTCGCAATGGTTTCGGCACCAATACCGTCAAGTCGCCGTCGGAATCGCCGTCCGAATCGCCATCGTCGGGTTCGCCGACCTTGACGAAGAGCAATGTCGCCAGCCAGACCATTGCCATCGATACCAGCAGGTGAATCGCGACCGTCCACCACAGCAATCCGGTCAGCACCGTGATGCCGCCCAGCACGGCCTGCAGCACTGTGGAAGCCGGCATCAGCCAGGCGTACACCAAAACCTCGCGACGTCGCCGCGCCCTGGTGACGGCCAATACCGCCAGGATCGCGGTGATGACGACCGCGATTGAGATCAGCCGGTTGCCGAACTCGACTGCCTGATGAATGCGGGGGATCGCGGCATGCGGAACTGGCGTGTAGCTGCCGGGGAAACACTGCGGCCAAGTCGGGCAACCAAGTCCGGAGGCTGTGACCCGCACGATCGCGCCGGTGACCGCGATGCCGCCCTGGGTGAGAATGACTGCCGCAGCGATGAGGCGCTGCACGCGCAGGCTGGGGAGCGGTAGTAGGTCCACGATCCGCAGGAAGAACCGTCCGACGGGCACCGGCCGATCCTAGAGGAACGCAAACTAGGAACCGCAGTGAGAGTTCGGGCCGGGGATTTTCGATGGGGCGGTGATCAGTGAGAGCGCCAGTCGCGGGCATCGGTCGACGGCCGCTCGGGCGTAGACGAGCGCCGCGGGCGGTATCAGCGGCTCGCGGGAGCCGTCGCGCGCAAGCGGATAACCCCAGTCGTCGCGGCTGAGTACGTCGGGCAACAGTTCGGTGCATAGTCCTCGCCCGTCGCAGCGTGTCCAGTCGATGTGCAGTCGTGCTGACGCTTTCGCTGCTTTCATAGGGCGACCTCTGCGGCTTCGCAGCGTCGATGTCGGTGGAGTTCGATGTCGGTTGCGAAGGTGGCCAACGCACTGCGGATCAGACGGGCGGTTCCATCGGGGTGTCGACAAGATCCTCGACCGTCTACGAGGCCGACCATCCGACGTAAGTCTTTGAGTAGAAAGTCGTTGACCCGGCTGTAGGCGAGATCGTCGAGCAATTGAGCCAGTCGGGGCAGTCCGTTGCGGCAGGGACCGCACTGGCGTGCGCTCTGTTCGGCGAGGTAGGTGGCGATATCCGCGGTTCTAGCGAGCCCACACTCATTCCTGCCGAGCGCATGGATGATCCCGGCACCCAGGCTAGCACCCAGCGACTGCAGACCGGCCCTCGACAACTGCGCGCGGTCGATTGCAGACGCCGGAACCCAACTCCCGTGATAGCCGCCGACTAGTACGGCGCGCAGTGTGCGCGGGTCGGTAGCGCCTTCGCGACCAATCACTTCGGTCAGCAGAGCCCCCGTCGGAACCTCGATGACCCCGCATTTCTCCAATGCACCCGACAGAGTGACAAGCATGCTGCCGGGGTCGCCTTCGTCGCCGACCGACCGGAACCAGCGTGGTCCGAACCGGGCGATCAAAGCTATGTGGGCCAGGGTTTCGACGTTGTTGACCAGGGTCGGCCGTCCGCGCACTCCCGATATTGCGGTGATGACCGTGCGATCGCGCGGCAACGCCGCGCCCCCTTCGATTCGCCTGACCACCGCAGATTCCTCACCGGCGACGAATTTGTCAGGAGCCGCGACCACGACGACCTTGTATCGACCGAGTCCCGCGGCCCGTCGCTCATCAAGGGCGAGCGTGGCCGCCAGCATCGCATCGGTATGCAGGTACAGGTAGACCTTGTCTGCCCCGATCGCCCCGGCGACTATGTCGAGGCCGTCAAGCACCAGATGTGGTGCTTGAGTCAGAAGGACCGCATCTTTGTGGCTCAAGGGTTCGCCCTCGGCGCCATTGCCAATCACGACCGGCTTAGGTCCGGTGATCGCGGCGATCTTGCGTGCCGTGGGGAAGCCGGCGCCGCCACGCCCCGACAGACCAGCCTGGTCAAGAGACTCAATCAACTCCGATCCGGCGATATCGCGCGGTAGGCCGAACTGAAGTTGGTGGTCAGTCAGCCCGGGCCCGTCGGCGGCAAACAGACGCGGAACGGCCGGTGGGGCCTGAGTGTGTTGCTGCGACGTCGTCATGAGCGACGGGATGTCTGGAGTTCGGGGTACTCGGTGTAGTTGGTCCGCAGCCGCCACACCAGCACAGCCGCCACGGTCAGCGTGCAACATCCGGCGAAGGCCAGGAACCAAGTGTGTCCGGAATCTGTACCGTTGCCGATCGCATGCGCCAGAGCTATCGGCCACAACGCGTAGGTGGCCCAGTGCACCGCACGGAAGGTGCGCACGCCGATGCGATGACGCACCAGGCTGGTGACAATCACCACGACAAACACGTCAAAGGCGAGCGTCCCCAGGCCCTGCCACAGCGGTCGATAGTCAGCGAGGAACGGCACAACGAGGTCGAGCAACCGCAACTGCGCATAGGGGTCCAAGAACAACAGCACCAGATGAAGCGCGACCAGGAGCGTTGCGGCCAATGCAGCGAAGCGATGGACATCGGCGACCGCGAACCTTGGTAACCCAAACAGCCGACGACCCGACCTCGTGGCGATACCCATCGCCAGCGAGACCGTGAGGAAGGCAAGCGCCATGATTCCGGTGCCGCGCCCCAACGCCCACAGTGCCTCGTTGTTCATCGGGCCTCGTTGTTCATCGGGCCTCGTTGTTCATCTGGTTGTGCCGTCTCGGAAGCCGGCCAGCCGCCCATCGTGTGGACGGCCCGGCCACAGTCCACGAGCCGCGCTGGAAGGCCAAGGGCCCGAATCCAATCCGGTGCCCGGTGCCCTCGGACGATAGCGGCTGTGCTGACGGTGTTGGCAGCAAAACAGGTTTGCGCGGCGACGCTGACCGTGCGCCATACCGTGTCCGCGGCTCGGCCAGTCCGCGGGTCGAGTATGTGGTGAACGAAGTCGCCGTTGTGGCGCCATCGGCGCCGAATGGTGCTCGACGTGGCCAATGCGCTTCCCGACGGCAGTGCCACCGAACTTGCCGGGTCGTCGTCATCGTCTTGAACCAGCACGCGCCAGCCGCCCCCAGGTGCCGGTCCGGCGGTGGCGATGTCGCCACCGAGGTTGATGAGTACTCCGATTCCGGTGGCTTGGTGGACTCGTTGGGCACAGCGGTCGGCCGCGACGGCTTTCGCTGTCGCGCCGAGATCGAGCACAACCCCGGACGGGACATTCACCGACCGGCCGTCCAACTCGACCATCGACCACGACGCCGGAACCGTCATTGACGCGGCCAGTTGGCCGGTGTGGTCAAAGCAGCCGTCGTGGTCAAAGGAAGCGAAGTCCCGGTCATAGCCGAGTGAGATCAGGGCCGCACCGACCGTCGGATCGACATCTCCGTCGGTCAAGCGCGCTGCCGCGAGCGCTGCGTTCAGCAGGTCTGCCAGCACTTGGCTCACCGAGGTGGGCCGGTCGGCGGACGTCGCGAGCCGGTTGATTTCGGAATCCGGCCGGAATCGCGACGCAGCGGCATCGACAGCGTCGAGTTCGGCGGCAACCTCCTGACGGGCGGCACAAAGCGAATCGGGATCGGTCACGACGATCTGCATGTCGGTGCTCCACTGCCGCCACTCGGTCGTCGCGATGGGAACGCCGGTGTCCACTAGCGGCTCCGTCACGACCCGCGCGACCGGGTGACGTGCGGCGCGTTGAAGTTGGGCGAGCTCCCTCCCGCCGGAACGTGGCTGGTTCTTATCGGAAAGCCACCCTGGGACGTAGGTGGCGTCACATGGGTGACCGGCGCTGGTGGAGTGACGGGAGCTTGCGGGGCGGCGGCACTGGGGGTGTAACGGGGCGCCGGTACGTACGTCTGGGCGGGCGCCTGGCTGTGGTTGGTCTCCGGCACTGGAGCCGTCGCCACAGGGGGAGGCGCAATAGCTGGCGGATCGACGCTGGGAGTGACCGCGGCGGGCGGCATCGGGAGAATCAACGCCGGGTCAGGGGTCGGAATGGAGGCGCTCGGTTCGACTACCTCGGCTGGTGTCTCTGCCGGGACCGGCTTCACAGTGTCGGCATACGCGAGGGTCGATGCGCCGGCCACACCGAGAATGCCAATTCCGGCCAACGCCCACGAAGTTGCGGCGGCCCGGCGAAATCCCGAACGAGGTGAGTCCATAACTGCCGATCCTGACAACCGCTTCTTTCAGCATTCAAAGAACTGCCGTGGCACCCTCGTTACATGTCCGCACCGAGGGCTTCACCTCTGCTGCTGCTGGTCGAGGACGACCGTGCGTTAAGCGCGATGCTCGCCGAACTTTTCAGCGGGGAGGGCTATTGCGTGGACATCGCTCACGATGGTCAACAGGGAATGCACCGTGGGCTGAGCGGCCGCTACGACGTATTGATCGTCGACCGGGGGCTGCCGGTCATGGATGGTTCCGATCTGGTGGCATTGCTGCGCTCACGCGGAATCACCACGCCGGCGCTAATTCTCACGGCCCGCGGAGCAGTCGAAGATCGTGTTGAAGGCCTCGATTCCGGCGCACAGGACTACGTGGTCAAACCGTTTGAGATCCAGGAGTTGCTGGCACGGGTGCGCGCGCTATTGCGCCGCAACGACAATGCGGCCGTGGTGGTGCAGGCTGGCGGCCTGCGACTTGACCGGGTAACCCGCCGGGTCGGCGGCGCGACCCTTGACACACACGAGGTCGAACTGTCCGAGCGCGAGGCGTCGCTGCTATGCACCCTGATGGCCGCACCTAAGCGGGTGTTCAGCCGGACTCAACTGCTCGACGCCGTGTTCGACGGTGCTGAGTCACCCGGAGCGGTCGACCTGTATGTCCACTACCTGCGTCGCAAACTGGGCAAGCAGGTGGTGCGAACTGTGCACGGCGCCGGTTATCGCTTCGGCTTCGAATGACACAGCGCCGAACCACGTCGTCTCGGGTCCGTTCCAGCGATCTTGCACTTGTGAAGCGCTCCGGCCGGATCGCGGCGCTCCAGGCTTCCGTAGCGCTCGCGCTGATATTGCTGGTGGTCGGAGGAGTGGTCTTCACGGTGTACGTGCGGACACAGAACCGCCAAATCGACAACGAACTTCACACCCTCGCAGTCACAGCCGACGACGCTAGTGACCCACCCCCGGACATGGAACTTGCGATTCGTCAGAACGACGGCGAAACCACAACGAGCGACGGTGGACAACCTGGCCTGCCGTTGCTCACAGGCCCGACCGGATTCTCCGTCGTCAACGTCAATGGTCGGAGTTACCGCGCGCTGGTGACGGACCGACCCGAGGCTCGGGTGGTGGCGATGATGGACCTGGCCCCGTACCGGGTAAGCCGCAACCGCCTGTTGATGTCGGTGGGTTTTGCCGAATTGGCAGGGATCATTGCGTCGTTGTTCGTGGTCGCCGTATTCACGCGGCGTTCGGCCCGTCCCCTCGCCCAAGCGCTAGCGCTACAGCGCCGATTCGTCGCCGATGCCTCACACGAGTTGAGGGCACCTCTGACGGTGTTGCACACCCGTGCACAGTTGCTGGCGCGCCGGGCGGGCACCGCTGATGTGGAGGCAGTGCGCCGGGACGCCGAAGCCTTAGTCGTCGATACTCGGGCGCTGGGTGACATTGTGGAAGACCTGCTCGCTTCGGCGACGATGACGGCAGGCGATCCGCTACGCGACCGGGTCGATCTGGCGGTCGTCGCATCATCGGTATGCGACAGCATGGCGTCGTACGCGCAGTCGCTCGGCGTGACGTTGACTTACGTGGCCGAAACACCCAGTAGCACAGGGATATTCGATGTCATGGGTTCCGAGGTGGCGTTGCGTCGTGCGCTCACCTCGCTGGTGGACAATTCACTTGCACATGAACACGACGGCGGCTCCATCGAGTTAGGGGTTCGCCGCGATGGCACGAAGGTGATCGCAACAGTTGACGACGACGGGGCTGGTATCGATCCGCAGACCATGGCGACGTTGTTCGACCGGTTCTCGCACGGCGCCGAGCACACCCAACAGGAACGCCGTAGGCCCTATGGAATCGGGCTGGCACTGGTCCGTGAAATCGCGCGGGGCCACGGCGGTGACATCGCTGTCATGTCCCAACCGGGGCAGGGTGCGTCGTTCACGCTCACGCTTCCGGCCGCTGCCGGGCGGCAATTCAGCTGAATCGGAACCAGCGCAGCGCAGCCAGTGCCGAGATGCCACCCCAGACTGCAAGTACCAGGAGTCCGAACCAATCGACCGATAGTGACATGGCACGAGTCAGGGCTTCGGTCAACGCCCCGGAGGGTGTCAACCGCGCCGCCCACGCGACGGCTCGCGGAATCGCCGTCGTCAACGTCAGCGCGCCAAGTCCGGCGAAGACGAACCACAACAGGTTCGCTAATGCGAGCACGATCTCGGCGCGGAGCGTCCCACCGAGCAGCAGGCCCATCGCCGCGAAGCACGCGGTGCCGATGGCGATGACGATCGCGCCCAACGCCAAGCTGGCCGGGTACGGGCGCCACCCCAGCGCCAGACCGATCCCGCCGAAGAGGATGGCCTGCAGGAAGACCACTGTGACAACCGCCAAGGACTTGCCGGCGATGATTCCCCATACCGGTAATGCCGTGGCGCCCAGTCGTTTCAGCGCGCCATAGCGGCGATCGAACGCGACCGCGATCGCCTGGCCGGTGAATGCCGTAGAGATCACCGCGAGGGACATGATGGCGGGCACGAACACGTCGACCCGGTGCTCGCCGAACGAGCCGAATGGCAGCAACGTGAGGCCGACCAACAGGGTGATCGGAATGAACATGGTGAGCAACAACTGCTCGCCGTTGCGTAGGAGCAGTTTCAGTTCCAGGCCGTACTGTGCCGCCAGCATGCGCGCGACGGTGTTCGGGCGGGGATCGGGAGTGAACGTCCCCGATGGGAAGAGGCCGGTCTCACTCATGACCGCAACTCCTTGCCTGTGAGCTCCAGGAAAACATCTTCAAGACTGCGCTGTTCCACCCGCAGGTCGGTGGCGAGCACGTCCAACCGGGCGCACCACGCCGTCACCGTTGCCAGCACTTGCGGATTGATCCGCCCCTCGACCAGGTATTCACCGGGCGCGACCTCGGACGCCTTGTGCTGCTCCGGCAACGCGGCGATCAACAGCGACAAGTCCAGCTTTCGGGGAGCAGTGAACCGCAGTTGGCCCTCCGCGCCATTGCGCATCAGTTCGGCGGGTGTGCCCGATGCGACGGTCACGCCGCGGTCGATGATGACGATCCGGTCCGCCAACTCCTCGGCTTCTTTGAGCTGGTGGGTGGTGAGGACGACGGTCACGCCGTCCTTCCGGAGGGCGTCGATCAGTTCCCACACCACTATTCGCGCGTGGGCGTCCATGCCTGCGGTCGGTTCGTCGAGAAACACCAACTCCGGACGGCCGACTAATGCACACGCCAGGGCTAGCCGTTGCTGCTGGCCGCCCGACAGCCGTCGGTAGGTGGTCCTTGCGGCGTCGGTCAAACCCAGGGTCTCCAGTAGCCATGCTGGATCGAGCGGGTCGGCGGCGTAGGACGCGACCAGGCGGAGCATCTCGCCCGCCCGCGCGGCCGGATAGCCGCCACCGCCTTGCAGCATCACGCCGATGCGTGCGCGCATTCGGGCGTTGTCGGTAATGGGATCCAGGCCCAACACTTCGATGGTGCCCGCATCGGGACGCACGAATCCTTCGCACATCTCAACGGTCGTGGTCTTGCCGGCGCCGTTAGGTCCCAGCAGTGCCAGCACCTCGGCGGTGTGCACATCGAGATCGAGAGCGGACACCGCCGTCGTCGATCCGTAGCTCTTGGAGACCCCGCGCAACCGCACGGACATTTCGGGGCCGGAACTCACGGGGACTTAGCGTAGGCCCCCGATGCCGGACTGGCAGCCGGCGGCTCGGATGACGGCGCGTTGAGGGTGGCGCCGCCGCCGGGCACACCACGCCACGGCAGCCGATTGAAGGTCAGGGCGATGAGGAGTAGGACGATGGTCGCGCTGGCCAGCGTGGCATCGACGATTTGAAAGAGCGCGAACCGGTCGCCGTTCGCGGTTGGTCCGAAGATGCCGACGATCAGACTGACGGCGATCGCCGCGATCCGGAATCTGGGCTGGGTGGCCCACGCTGCCAGCGGGATGACGGCCCACAGTAGGTACCACGGCTGCACAACCGGAAACAGTAAGACCGTCGCGCCCAACGCCACGCCCAGCCCGCCGACCGGGTGCAGCCGGCCGCGGAACACGGCCAGGAGCAGCCAGGTCACCGTGACCGCGATGATCAAGACGCCCATCGCGCGCGTCAGCGACAACACGGCGGTGGTGTGGTCACCCAGGCCCAGCAGGATTCCGACCTGCCCGGTGCCCAATGCCAGCAAGGTCGGCGGTGACATCCAGCTGCGCACCACATTGGCGGTACCCAGGGTGAATAGCCAGCCGAACCCGAGCCCGCTGGCCCAGCCGATCAAGGCCATCACCGCCACGGATAGCCCGAGCATCAATGAGCTGGCAACGATGAACGCCTTCACCGTGCTGCCCCAGCGGCAGGCCAGTGCCATTGCCACGAAGCCCAACGCCAGCAGCCCGGGCAATTTGACTTGCGATGACAGCGTGATCAGCGTCGCCCCGGCAATCAGCATGCCCAACGGTGTCCACTGTGCCCACTGCTCGCGGCTGCGTGGCCAGTGCACGGGCCGTGGCATCAGCGCTCCCGTGCTCGCGGTACCCCGCAATGCGAATTCAGTACCCGCAAGCATTAAGCCGAGCATCAGCGCTTCGTTGTGGATGCCGGCGACCAGGTGCATCAGCAGCAGGGGATTGGCTGCGCCGAGCCACAACGCGCTGACTTCTGCGACCCCGCAGCGGTGCGCCAATCGGGGTAGGGCCCAAACGATGAGCCCGACGCCGAGGAGAACGATCAAGCGGTGGCACAGGACTGCCGCGACGATGTTTTCACCGGTCAGCGCCGAAATTCCGCGCCCGATCCAGAGGAACAGCGGTCCATAGGGAGCCGGTGTCTCCCGCCACAGACTCGGCACCGACAGGGTGAACACGTGGTCCAGGCCGAGGCCAGGTGCCGGACCGACCTTGTACGGGTTGAGACCGATTCGGGAGATCTGGCTCTGCGCCAAATATGAGTAGACGTCCTTGCTGTACATCGGTGGGGCGATCAGCAGGGGCACGATCCACAGCAGCAGCGTGTGATCGAGCTGGCTACGTGACATGCGGTGCTTGCCCAGCGCAAAGCGACCGAGCATCAGCCAGGCCAGGGCCATCATCACCGCACCGGTGGTGGTCATCGTCAGTGAGACGGTCTGGATGCGCGACGGTAGGTTCAGCAGGCGCACCCCGAACGTCGGGTCCTGGATCACTGGCCGCGCCCCAGCGCCGAGAGCGCCGATACCCATCAGCACTGTCCCGGTGGCGCCGAAAAGACGAGTGCGGCGCATCGAGGTCAGCTCGGCATCGTTGAGGGGCGAGGCCACGCGTTCATCGCCGTGCAACCGGGCGATTGAGGAGCTCAGCGAGCGTTGGCGGGCTGCCACCTCTGAACTGTAACGGTCCACCCGCTGACCTCTTGGGTGGTGAGGGGACCCTTGCTAGACCTGCGTGCGGAATTGCATCACACTGGTGTTGTGGAATTGCCCGGCCAGACGTCGCATGACGGTCAGACGCGCCGCGCAATCGTGCAACTCCTGTTGGAGTCGGGATCGATCACGGCGGCCGAGATCGGACGCAGGCTCGGCATATCGCCGGCCGGGGTGCGTCGGCATCTGGACGTTCTGATTGACACCGGTGACGCTGAGGCAAACGCGGCCGCCGCTTGGGAACATGCCGGGCGAGGGCGGCCTGCGAAGCGATATCGACTGACGTCGGCCGGGCGTGCGAAGCTTGAGCACACCTATGACGATCTAGCGTCGGCCGCGATGCGTCAGTTGCGTGAGATTGGTGGCGATGACGCCGTGCGGTCTTTCGCGCGCAAGCGAATCGATAGCATTCTGGCCGACGTGGCGAGTGTCGGGGATGCAGCCGACGACAGTTCGGTCGAGGAGGGCGCTGAGCGCATCGCCGACGCGTTGACGAAAGCCGGCTACGCGACGACGACCACCCGCGTGGGCGGCCCGATCCGTGGCATCCAGATCTGCCAACACCACTGCCCGGTATCGCATGTCGCCGAAGAGTTCCCCGAGTTGTGTGAAGCCGAACAGCAGGCCATGTCTGACCTGCTCGGCACCCACGTTCAGCGGTTGGCGACGATCGCCAACGGCGACTGCGCCTGCACCACCCACGTACCGCTGATACCGGTACACACCTAGACCAACACGTTGGCGCACAGCCCGCGTCAACCGCTACCAGTCCATGAAGGAGCGTCGCATGACAACCTCACCGGAAGTGATAGGGACCCCGAAAGTGTTAGGGACCCCGGAAGCCGCACCGGCAGAGCAGCTCTCGCAAGAGGAAGCGATCGCCTCGCTGGGCCACTATGGCTATGGGTGGTCGGACTCCGACGTCGCCGGTGCCAGCGCGAAGCGCGGTCTATCCGAGGCCGTGGTGCGCGACATCTCTGCGAAGAAGAGCGAGCCGGAGTGGATGCTTAACATCCGCCTCAAGGCCCTCAGCACGTTTGAGAAGAAGCCGATGCCGACCTGGGGCTCCAACCTCGACGGCATCCACTTCGACAACATCAAGTACTTCGTGCGTTCCACCGAGAAGCAAGCCACCTCATGGGAGGAACTGCCGGAAGACATCCGCAATACCTATGACCGACTGGGGATTCCGGAGGCTGAGAAGCAGCGGCTGGTCTCCGGTGTAGCGGCTCAATACGAGTGTCTGGCCGGTGACACCGCGGTGTGGACGGCCAATCGCGGGCAGGTGCCGATCAAGGAAATCGCCTGCGGCGACCGGGTTTTCGCCTACGACGAGACTGCTGAGCGATTCGTGGTCGCGCCGGTCAAGGCGTCGGCGCAGACCGATACCCGTCAGACCTACACGGTCGCAACGACCCGCCGCAGCGTGCGAGCCACCGACAACCATCCGATGTTGGTTCTGCGCGACGAGCGCAAGCCCGACCGTCAACGCGCCCGCTATGCGCGCCGCTGGGTCACAGTCGGTGAGATCCAGCCAGGTGATTTCATCGCCGTTCCGCGGCAGATCCCCGAATTCGGTTTTCCGGCTGAGCTTCCTGCTGTTGCCGGCTTGAACGCACCGCAGACCAGTTCGGTCGATCTGATGTGGCTCTTGGGTTTGTACATCGGCGATGGAAACCTGCACCTGTCGCATAAGACCTACCGTGTCCAGCTTGCGATCCCGGCGACCGATGTCGAATTGCGTGCCGAGGTGACGCGCGTCGTCAGTGAGTTATTCGGGCTGCGCTGCATCGAGGCCGACGAGTACCGCATCGTGATCAACTCGAAGGCGCTGACCGAGTGGATCACCGAAATCGGATTCGCTGGTTTGTCACTGACCAAGCACGTGCCGGAGTGGGTGTACTCGACACCTGTCGATCAGCGGCTGGCCTTCCTGGGCGGCTGGATCGATGCTGACGGCTATGTGGGGCCGGCTGATAGCGGCTCGGTCCTCTTGACGTGTGCCAACCAACCGCTGATCAACCAGGCTCGGGAACTTGCCGAGCTGTGCGGTCTGCGGGCGGGTGGTCCGTGGTCGTTCACCCAGCCGTATCGGCATGCGCCAGAACGTATCCAGACGGCATGGCGACTGGGAATTTCCGGCGAATTCGAACGGCTCGGCTGCCGCAACCCCAAGCGCACCAACCGATTCGGCCGGCGGCAGTATGTGCACTCGTCCACTGGCGCGCACGGCACAACCATTCGTACGCATTGCAACGACTGGCTCGGTTTCGAGCGGGTCACCTCGATCGAGCCGTATGCCGTTGAGCCGGTGTACGACATCGAGGTTGACGGCCCGCACAACTTCGTCGCCGAAGGCCTTGTGGTTCACAACTCCGAGGTCGTTTATCACCAGATCCGAGAGGACTTGGAGGCGCAAGGCGTCATCTTCCTCGACACCGATAGTGGCCTGCGGGAACATCCGGAGATCTTCAAGAAGTACTTCGGCACCGTGATCCCGGCTGGCGACAACAAGTTCTCAGCGCTGAATACCGCTGTGTGGTCAGGTGGTTCGTTCATCTACGTTCCGCCGGGCGTGCACGTCGACATCCCACTGCAGGCCTACTTCCGGATCAACACCGAGAACATGGGCCAGTTCGAGCGGACGCTGATCATCGCCGACGAAGGTTCCTACATTCACTACGTGGAGGGATGTACCGCGCCAATTTACAAGTCCGACTCGCTGCACTCCGCGGTCGTCGAGATCATCGTCAAACCCCATGCGCGCGTTCGGTATACGACCATTCAGAACTGGTCGAACAACGTCTACAACCTGGTCACCAAGCGGGCCCGCGCCGAGACCGGCGCCACCATGGAATGGGTCGACGGCAACATCGGCTCCAAGGTGACCATGAAGTATCCGGCGGTATGGATGACCGGCGAACATGCCAAGGGTGAAGTGCTGTCGGTGGCGTTCGCCGGTGAAGGTCAGCACCAGGACACCGGCGCCAAGATGCTCCACCTGGCTCCCAACACGAGCAGTAACATCGTGTCGAAGTCGGTGGCTCGTGGTGGCGGCCGTGCCTCGTACCGCGGCTTGGTTCAGGTCAACAAGGGTGCGCACGGATCGCGATCCAGCGTGAAATGCGATGCATTGCTGGTCGATACGATCAGCCGCAGCGATACCTATCCCTATGTGGACATCCGCGAGGACGAGGTGACGATGGGCCATGAGGCCACGGTCTCCAAGGTCAGCGCGGATCAGCTGTTCTACCTGATGAGCCGCGGCCTCACCGAGGACGAGGCAATGGCGATGGTCGTGCGCGGCTTCGTCGAGCCCATCGCCAAGGAACTGCCGATGGAATATGCGCTCGAACTCAACCGGCTCATCGAGCTTCAGATGGAAGGCGCGGTCGGCTGACGGGCGAGCGAAGCGACGGGAAATTACTATGACCCAGAATCTGACTGAGGCGGTCGAAGGGATCGCTAAGAACAAGGGCGAGCAGTTCGCGTCCTTCGACGTCGACGCCTTCGAGGTGCCCGGCGGCCGCGACGAGCTCTGGCGGTTCACCCCGCTGAAGCGACTTCGTGGTTTGCATGACGGCTCAGCGCCAGCGACGGGCACCGCAACGATCAGCGTTAGCGAGCAGCCGGGTGTCACGGTGGAAACGGTCCGCCGCGGTGACGAACGCCTCGGTCAGGGCGGAATCCCGGCTGATCGTGTTGCCGCGCAGGCCTTCTCGTCGTTCAACAGCGCCACTGTCGTCACGGTTGCGCGCGATACGCAGATTGCCGCACCGGTAGAGATCGTCCTGACCGGGCCGGGTGCCGGCGCAATTGCCTACGGCCACCTCCAGGTTCGGGTCGAGGAACTTGCCGAGGCAGTCGTCGTGATCGACCAGGGTGGCAGCGGAACCTACGCCGACAACGTCGAATTCGTCGTGGGCGATGCCGCGCGCCTCACCGTGGTGTGGGTCGCAGACTGGGCCGATGACGCCGTCCAGGTGAGTGCCCAGCACGCCCGATTGCACAAGGACGCCGTCTTGCGGCATGTCGCGGTGACTCTCGGCGGTGACGTGGTCCGGATGGCGGCGACCGTCCGTTACGACGCGGCGGGCGGTGATGCCGAAATGCTCGGCTTGTACTTCGCCGACGACGGTCAGCACTTCGAGTCGCGGCTTCTGGTGGATCATTCGCAGCCGAACTGCAAGTCCAATGTGCTCTACAAGGGTGCGCTGCAAGGTGATCCGGATTCGAAGCGCCCGGATGCCCACACCGTGTGGGTCGGCGATGTGCTGATCCGCGCGGAAGCAACCGGCACCGACACGTTCGAAGTCAACCGAAACTTGGTCTTGACTGACGGTGCACGCGCTGACTCGGTGCCCAACCTGGAGATCGAGACCGGCGAGATCGCCGGCGCCGGACACGCCAGCGCCACGGGGCGTTTCGATGACGAGCAGCTTTTCTACCTCCGCGCTCGCGGCATTCCGGAGGATCAGGCCCGCCGCCTCGTGGTGCGCGGATTCTTCGGCGAACTCATCGCGAAGATCACAGTGCCGGAAATCCGCGACCGCCTTACTGACGCAATCGAACACGAACTAGCCATCAGCGAATCGAGAACACAGCAATCATGACCACACTGGAAATCAAGGACCTGCACGTCTCTGTCACCTCGAACGATGACGGCGACATCCCGATCCTGCGCGGCGTCAACCTCACCGTGAAGTCGGGGGAGACCCACGCGGTGATGGGGCCCAACGGATCTGGCAAGTCGACCCTGTCCTACGCCATCGCCGGGCATCCCAAGTACGTCGTGACTTCGGGATCGATCACCCTCGACGGTGCAGACGTGCTGGAGATGAGCATCGACGAACGAGCCCGTGCGGGGCTCTTCCTGGCTATGCAGTACCCCATTGAAGTGCCGGGCGTGTCGATGTCGAACTTCCTGCGGACCGCGGCCACCGCCATCCGGGGTGAGGCGCCCAAGCTGCGACTCTGGGTCAAAGAGGTCAAAGCGGCGATGTCCGATCTAGATATTGATCCGACGTTCGGCGAGCGCAGCGTCAACGAGGGATTCTCAGGCGGCGAGAAGAAGCGACACGAGATTCTGCAACTGTCGCTGCTCAAGCCGAAGATCGCGATCCTCGACGAGACGGACTCAGGTCTGGACGTCGATGCGTTGCGCGTCGTCAGCGAAGGTGTTAACCGGTATGCCGAGGCCGAGCACGGCGGTGTTCTGCTGATCACCCACTACACGCGAATCCTGCGCTACATCCGGCCGCAGTTCGTGCATGTTTTCGTCGACGGCCGGATCGTCGAGTCCGGCGGCGCAGAGTTGGCCGACGAACTCGAGGAGAACGGCTACGAGCGCTTTACCCAGGCTGCGGCCGGAGCGTAACTATGACCGCCACGACGCCGTCAGTTGCCGCCCTGGATCTCGACGCTATTCGCGCCGACTTCCCGATTCTGGCGCGGGTGATGCGGGGCGGACATCAGCTGGCATATCTGGATTCAGGTGCCACGTCGCAGAAGCCGCTGCAGGTTCTCGACGCCGAGCGGCATTTTCTGTTGACGTCCAACGGCGGTGTGCACCGCGGTGCACACCAGCTGATGGAGGAGGCGACGGACGCCTATGAACAGGGAAGGGCGGATATCGCGTCCTTCGTCGGGGCCGACCCGGACGAGTTGGTGTTCACCAAGAATGCTACCGAGGCGCTCAACCTGTTGTCGTATGTGCTGGGGGACAGCCGATTCGAGCGCGCAGTCAGGCCGGGCGATGTCATCGTCACTACGGAGGCGGAGCACCACGCGAACTTGATCCCGTGGCAGGAACTGGCCAGGCGTACTGGCGCGACCCTGCGCTGGTACGGGCTCACCGATGATGGGGAGATCGATCTCGATTCACTGCAGCTCGACGAGCAGGTGAAAGTCATTGCTTTCACTCATCATTCGAACGTGACAGGCAGTGGCGCACCGGTGGCCGAGATGGTGCGACGCGCCAAGGCGGTCGGCGCTCTGACGGTGCTCGACGCGTGCCAGTCGGTGCCACATCAGCCGGTGGACTTCCACGCGCTGGACGTAGATTTCGCGGCGTTCTCGGGCCATAAGATGCTCGGTCCTACTGGAATAGGTGCTCTGTACGGGCGAGCCGATCTGCTGGACGCACTGCCACCCTTCTTGACCGGCGGGTCGATGATCCAGACCGTCACGATGGAGGGCGCTACCTACGCGCCGGCTCCGCAGCGTTTCGAGGCCGGAACCCAGATGATCTCGCAGGTGGTCGGATTGGCCGCCGCAGCAAGCTATCTGAGTGATATCGGTATGAAGGCGATCGAACAGCACGAGCAGCACCTCGTCACCGCCGCCCTGGAGGGTCTCGCCACGATCCCGGGTGTCCGCCTCATCGGACCGTCTACTCCAGCGGGGCGTCACTCGCCGGTCGCGTTCATAGTCGACGGCGTCCACGCTCACGATGTCGGTCAGGTCCTCGACGATGACGGTGTTGCGGTTCGCGTCGGACACCACTGCGCCTGGCCGTTGCATCGCCGGTTCGGTGTCGCAGCTTCGGTACGGGCGTCTTTCGCCGTGTACAACACCCTCGACGAAGTGGATCGGCTCGTCACCGGTGTGCGTCGAGCAATCGAATTCTTTGGCGCGGACAGGAGCGCTTGAATGCGAATGGAACAGATGTACCAGGAAGTGATCCTGGACCACTACAAACACCCGCATCACCGCGGCCTGCGTGAGCCGTTCGGCGCCGAGGTGTTCCACGTCAATCCGACGTGCGGCGACGAGGTCACGTTGCGGGTGGCGCTGTCCGACGACGGCGAACGTGTCGCCGATGTCTCGTATGACGGGCAGGGTTGCTCCATCAGCCAGGCTGCGACGTCTGTCATGGCCGATCTGGTCATTGGCGAAACCGTGGGTGACGCATTGAAGACCTTGGCGGCCTTCACCGAGATGATTTCCTCGCGAGGCACGATCGAGGGCGACGAGGACGTTATTGGTGACGGGATCGCGTTCGCGGGCGTAGCTAAATACCCGGCGAGGGTGAAGTGCGCGCTGCTCGGCTGGATGGCATTCAAGGACGCCCTCGTACAGGCCTCCCACACGATTGATCAAGAGGAGAAGCGATGACCGAGACCACACTTCCAAACGATGAATATTTCGCTGACCTCGAGGAGGCCATGCGCGACGTCGTCGACCCGGAACTCGGGATCAACGTGGTTGACCTCGGTTTGGTGTACGGGATCAATGTCGAGGACAGTGGAGAAGGCCAGAAGGTGGCGTTGATCGACATGACGCTGACGTCGCCTGCCTGCCCGCTGACCGATGTCATTGAAGATCAGACACTCGCGGCCTTGGTTGGCACCGGACTGGTCACCGGAATCAAGATCAACTGGGTGTGGAATCCACCGTGGGGCCCGGACAAGATCACCGAAGACGGGCGCGATCAATTGCGGGCGCTGGGCTTCACCGTCTAACCGGGAACACATCCGCACGTGCAGGCGTTGAGTTTCTCGTGGCTACTCAAGACCTGACTGCGCAGACTTTCAACGAAACCGTTTCCGGCAACGAGGTCGTACTGGTCGATTTCTGGGCATCGTGGTGCGGCCCATGTCGGGCCTTCGCGCCGACGTTCTCTGCGTCCTCCGAGAATCACCCCGACATCGTCTTCGGGAAGGTCGACACCGAGGCTGAACAAGAACTCGCGGCCGCCGCCGAGATCCGGTCGATCCCGACGCTGATGGCTTTCAAGCGGGGCCAGCTGGTCTTCAACCAGGCCGGCGCATTACCTCCGGCGGCGCTGGAGGATCTGATCGGTCAGATCAAGGCCTTCGACGTCGACGCGGCCGTCGCCGAACAATCGAGCGCCACAGAGGTTTGATCTGCGGCGGTTTAATCTGCCCGGGCGCGCGATAGCGTTCAGCCTGTGCCCAGTATTTCTGATTTCGTCCTAGTCGACCGCCCGCAGCCTCACATCGCCCTGGTCACGCTCAATCGGCCGGAGCGGATGAATTCCATGGCGTTCGACATCATGGTCCCGCTGAAGGACGTCCTTGCCGAGCTGACGTACGACAACTCGGTCCGGGTTGTCGTTCTGACCGGCGCCGGACGCGGGTTCTCGTCGGGTGCCGACCACAAGTCGGCCGGTTCGGTGCCGCACGTCGCGGGGCTTACCCGGCCGACCTATGCGTTGCGCTCAATGGAATTGCTCGATGATGTGATCCTGGCCATACGGCGCCTGCACCAGCCTGTCATTGCCGCGGTCAACGGTGCGGCGATCGGTGGTGGGCTCTGCCTGGCGCTGGCGGCCGACATCAGGGTCGCGTCCAGCGGCGCCTATTTCCGGGCAGCCGGCATCAACAATGGCCTTACCGCCAGTGAGCTGGGGCTCAGCTACCTGTTACCGCGGGCCATCGGCTCCTCCCGGGCCTTCGAAA
This sequence comes from Mycobacterium sp., assembly GCA_965279745.1. GTDB lineage: Bacteria > Actinomycetota > Actinomycetes > Mycobacteriales > Mycobacteriaceae > Mycobacterium. The sequence continues at coordinate 1,347,190 of OZ257262.1, read as the reverse complement.
TCATGCTCACCGGCCGCGACGTCGACGCGGAGGAGGCCGAACGGATCGGCCTGGTGTCCCGGCAGGTGTCGCAGGAGGCCTTGTTACCGACTTGCTATGAGATCGCCGAGCGCATTGCAGCGTTCTCGCGGCCGGGCACCGAATTGACCAAGCGGACGCTATGGACTGGACTGGACGCCAGTAATCTTGAAGGACACATGCACGCCGAGGGTCTCGGGCAGCTTTATGTGCGCCTGCTGACGGCCAACTTCGAAGAGGCGGTTGCAGCGCGCGCGGAAAAGCGGTCACCTGAGTTCCTCGACGACAAGTAGACGACTAGCAATCCGAGGGAGAGCAGCACCGTGATCACCGCAACGGACCTTGAGGTTCGCGCCGGAGCACGCACGCTGCTGCACGCCGAGGGCGCGGCGCTGCGGATCCAGCCGGGCGACCGGATTGGTCTTGTCGGTCGCAACGGCGCCGGCAAGACCACGACGATGCGAATCTTGGCAGGGGAGGGCGAGCCCTATGCAGGTGCGGTTGTCCGCACCGGAGATATCGGCTATCTGCCGCAGGATCCGCGGGAAGGCGACCTCGACATCTTGGCTCGCGATCGGGTCTTGTCCGCGCGCGGCCTGGACACCCTGCTGGCCGATCTGGAGAAGCAGCAGGGACTGATGGCCGAAGTGGCCGACGATTCGGCGCGCGAGAAGGCGATTCGTCGTTACGGCCAACTCGAGGAGCGGTTCGCCTCGTTGGGTGGCTATGCCGCCGAGAGTGAAGCCGGCCGAATCTGCGCGAGTCTTGGTTTGCCGGAGCGGGTTTTGACGCAACAGCTAAGGACGTTGTCGGGTGGTCAGCGTCGCCGGGTCGAGCTGGCCCGCATCCTGTTCGCGGCGGCAGATTCCGGAGCGAGCGGCTCCAACACACTGCTGCTCGACGAACCCACCAACCACCTGGACGCCGACTCCATCGGTTGGCTGCGCGACTTCCTCAAGGGACACAATGGCGGATTGGTAATCATCAGCCACAACGTGGATTTGCTCGCCGACGTAGTCAACCGGGTCTGGTATCTCGACGCGGTCCGCGGTGAGGCCGACATCTACAACATGGGTTGGCAGAAATACCTCGATGCCCGTGCCACTGACGAACAACGCCGTCGTCGCGAACGAGCCAATGCCGAGAAGAAGGCGTCAGCACTTCGCACCCAGGCGGCAAAAATGGGCGCCAAGGCGACGAAAGCCATTGCCGCACAGAATATGTTGCGACGCGCCGATCGAATGATGTCTGAGCTCGACGCCGAACGCGTCGCCGACAAGGTGGCCAAGATCAGGTTCCCGACGCCGTCGGCGTGCGGGCGCACTCCGTTGGTGGTGAAGGGGCTGACTAAGAACTACGGCTCCCTCGAGGTCTTCACCGGAGTGGACTTGGCCATCGACCGCGGTTCCCGAGTGGTGGTCCTGGGTCTCAACGGTGCGGGCAAGACCACGCTACTGCGGCTGATAGCTGGCACGGAGACCCCTGATTCCGGTGGACTGGAACCCGGTCACGGGCTCAAGATCGGTTATTTCGCACAGGAACACGACACCCTCGACAACAACGCGACGGTGTGGGAGAACATCCGGCACGCCGCACCCGATACCGGCGAACAAGATCTGCGCGGTCTGCTCGGTGCCTTTATGTTCAGCGGACCGCAACTCGATCAGCCGGCCGGCACGCTGTCCGGTGGTGAGAAGACCCGGCTTGCACTTGCGGGTCTGGTCGCCTCGAAGGCCAATGTCCTGTTGCTGGACGAGCCGACCAACAACCTCGATCCGGCCTCCCGCGAACAGGTGCTCGATGCGCTCCGAAGTTATCTTGGCGCAGTGGTTTTGGTGACACACGACCCGGGCGCTGCCGAAGCGCTTGAGCCACAGCGGGTGGTGCTGCTGCCGGACGGTACCGAGGACTACTGGTCCGAGGACTATGCCAGCCTGATCGAACTCGCCTGACCACTGGCGCAATTGATTTCGGCAATTTCAGCCACGTCGCGTGCTCGGCCCTCCTACGCTGTGTCCAAACGTGGACCCACTACCGGGAGGGTGTCATGCGGCAACCTGACAATACTCGTGACCAGGTGTCGCATGAGTTGCGCAGCGCGTACGAAGGCGGCTCGAGCATCCGCTCGCTGGTGGCGAATACCGGCCGGTCCTACGGTGCCATCCACGCGATGCTGCGCGACGCCGGAACCACAATGCGCAGTCGTGGTGGCCCGAATCACCGCACCCGCAGTTAGTTAGGGCAGCAAGCTGCTTGGTTCGCCCGCATGGCTGACATCATCGCTGAGCTGACCGGTTTATGGACGGGAAGCGCGACGCTCGGGTAGCATCAAAATGCACATCAAATGATGTCATTGGAGGTGCACAGTGCGTACCACGGTCACGATTGACGATGAGTTGCTCGCCAAGGCTGCCCAGTTGACCGGTGTTAGTGAGAACGCCGCTCTGCTGCGGCAAGGGCTGCAGACTTTGATTCGCGTAGAGAGCGCACGCCGGCTCGCCAATCTCGGCGGTACAGACAAGTCCGCGACGTCAGGTCCTCGCCGGCGGCCAGGGGCCGGATGAATGTCGAATGATCCTGGTTGACACCGCAATATGGATTGACCACTTACACAGGGCCGAGCCTCAACTCGTCGATCTGTTGGGTCTGGATCAGGTTGCCTGCCATCCGTTGATCGTGGAGGAAGTCGCGCTCGGCTCAATCCGGCAACGTGATGTCGTTCTAGATCTGCTCAACAACCTGTGCCAGTTGTCAACAGTCAGCCACGACGAGATCCTGCACCTCACGGACCGGCAGCAGCTTTGGGGTCGTGGTTTGAGTGCAGTAGGCGTGCACCTGATGGCCGCGGTGGCATTGGTGCCCGGATCGCAGCTCTGGACCCGAGACAAACGACTGAAGTCTGCGTGCTCCGAGACGGGCGTGCCGATATTTGACGGGTGACGCTTGTTCGTCATCAATGCGCCGTGCCCGCTGTTGCAGCCCTGCGTGTTGAGTCATGTTGAGCGCCAGCGTCCCGGGCGACGAAGATCTCGTCCCGGATCAGTTAGGCCAGCGCGCGGTCGGATTCCCAATCCAACACCGGATGCACTGGGGCCAGGCAGTGGGTTCGGCATCGCGCATCAGCACGACCGATCCCGGCGCAGCGTCGAGCCTCATGGAGTGACCGCCGACGCCTACTTGCCTCAGGCCATGTTTCGCAACACGTACTGGAGGATGCCGCCGTTGCGGTAGTAGTCGGCCTCGCCGGGGGTGTCGATGCGTACGACGGCGTCGAATTCGACTTTCGAGCCATCGGTCTTGGTGGCCGTGACCTTCACCGTCTTGGGGGTCTTGCCGCTATTCAGCGCATCAATCCCGGTGATGTCGTACGTCTCGGTGCCGTCCAGCTTCAGCGACGGAGCCGACTCTCCGGCCGGGAACTGCAGCGGGATGACACCCATACCGATCAGGTTGGAGCGGTGGATGCGCTCGAATGATTCGGTGATCACCGCCCGGACGCCGAGTAGGCTGGTGCCCTTGGCCGCCCAGTCACGCGATGAGCCGGAACCGTACTCCTTGCCGCCCAGTACCACCAGCGGAATGTTCTGTGCCGCATAGTTTTGCGCCGCATCATAGATGAACGATTGAGGCCCGCCCGGCTGGGTGAAGTCGCGGGTGTAGCCACCTGAGACATCGTCGAGCAACTGGTTGCTCAGCCGGATGTTGGCGAACGTACCGCGGATCATCACCTCGTGATTGCCGCGCCGTGAACCGTAGGAGTTGAAGTCCTTGCGGGCCACCCCGTTGGCTTCTAGGTACTGCGCCGCCGGCGTTCCAGGCTTGATGGTGCTAGCCGGGCTGATGTGGTCGGTGGTCACCGAATCACCCAGCAGTGCGAGCACTCGCGCTCCGGTGATGTCCGAAACCGGTTGTGGCTTGGCCGGCATCCCGTCGAAGTACGGAGGCTTCCGCACATAGGTCGACTTCGGATCCCATTCGAAGATGCCACCGCTGGGGGTGGGGAGGTTGCGCCAGCGATCGTCGCCCTTGAAGACGTCGGCGTAATTCTGGACGAACATCTCCCGGTCGATCGACGCGGCAATAGTATCGGAGATGTCCTTTTGCGACGGCCAGATGTCACGGAGGAAGACTTCCTTGCCATCCGATCCGGTGCCGAGTGGCTGAGTCTCGAAATCGAAGTCCATCGTCCCCGCCAGTGCGTAGGCGATCACCAGTGGCGGCGAAGCGAGGTAGTTCATCTTGACGTCAGGGTTGATCCGGCCCTCGAAGTTCCGGTTGCCCGACAGCACGGCGGTCACGGACAGGTCAGCGTCGTTCACGGCCTTCGAAACCGCTTCTGGCAGTGGGCCACTGTTGCCGATACAGGTAGTACAGCCGTAGCCGACCAGGTAGAAGCCGAGCTTCTCCAGGTAGGGCCACAAGCCAGCCCGGTTGTAGTAGTCATTGACTACCTGCGACCCCGGCGCCATCGTCGTCTTCACCCACGGCTTGGAGCTAAGACCCTTCTCGACGGCGTTGCGGGCCAGCAGTGCGGCACCGAGCATCACCGACGGGTTGGAGGTGTTGGTGCACGACGTGATCGCTGCGATCACCACCGCGCCGTGGTCCAGCACGAAATCGCCCAATTCGGCCGACTTCACTGCGACTGGCTTGCTGGGTCGGCCCTCAGCGCCCTTGGCTGCGGAGTGCACATCGACGGCACCGTTGTCGGCAAACGACAATGCGGCCGAATCGCTGGCCGGGAAGCTCTCTTCAACGGCTTCGTCGAGCTTGGTCTCCGGGGTCGGCAGGTTCTCCTCGACATAGTTGTGAATGTCCTTGCGGAACACCGTCTTCGCGTCGGTCAGCGAGATTCGGTCCTGCGGGCGCTTCGGTCCGGCGATGGAGGGCACCACGTTGGCCAGGTCGAGTTCGAGGTACTCGGAGAACTTGGGCTCGTGAGCAGGGTCGTGCCACATGCCCTGAGCCCGGGCGTAGGCCTCGACCAGGGCCAGCTGTTGATCGGTACGCCCCGTCATCCGGAGATAGTCGATCGTGACGTCGTCGATCGGGAAAATGGCTGCGGTGGAGCCAAATTCGGGGCTCATATTGCCCAGCGTCGCGCGGTTCGCCAGCGACACCTCGGCCACCCCGGCGCCGTAGAACTCGACGAACTTGCCCACCACGCCGTGCTTGCGCAGCATTTCGGTGACGGTGAGGACGATGTCGGTGGCCGTCACGCCGGGCTGAATCTCACCGGAGAGCTTGAAGCCGACGACGCGGGGGATGAGCATCGAGACGGGCTGACCGAGCATGGCGGCCTCGGCTTCGATGCCCCCGACACCCCAGCCCAGCACGCCGAGGCCGTTCACCATCGTGGTGTGGCTGTCTGTGCCGACGCAGGTGTCGGGGTAGGCCACCCCGCCGCGTTCCATCACGACAGGGGCGAGGTATTCGATGTTGACCTGGTGGACGATCCCGGTGCCAGGGGGCACTACCTTGAAGTCATCGAACGCGCCCTGGCCCCAGCGCAGGAATTGGTAGCGCTCGCCGTTGCGCTCGTATTCGATCTCGACGTTGCGCTCGAACGCGTCGGCGCGGCCGAACAGATCGGCAATGACGGAGTGGTCGATCACCAGATCTGCAGGGGCCAGCGGGTTCACTTGGTCGGGATTGCCCCCCAGAACGGAGATGGCTTCACGCATGGTGGCCAGGTCGACGATGCAGGGCACGCCAGTGAAGTCCTGCATGATCACCCGGGCCGGGGTGAACTGAATCTCGATGCTTGGGTCTGCCGACGGATCCCAGTTCGCGATGGCCCGGATGTGGTCGGTCGTGATGTTCGCGCCGTCCTCGGTGCGCAGCAGGTTTTCGGCCAGCACCTTGAGGCAGTACGGGAGCTTCTCGGTGCCGGGCACCGCGTCGAGGCGATAGATCTCGTAACTGCTGTTCCCGACCTTCAAGGTGTCGTGGGCCTTGAAAGAATTCAGGGACGACTTCGAGCTGCTCACATGAACTCCCGGCGTGGGTGAAGAGGCGTGGGTGAAAAGGCTAGGTGGATCGTGCCGACGGGCTGTGTCGACATTCGCGTTGATATTAACCGCACGGCAGTTCTGTAAGAGGTGGGAAGGGAGAGGTGGGAAAGGAGCAGTCCGGTACACCCGGCGCGTACAGCCGTTCCCTGTCCGTCGGCCGCGGTACCGTCTGGGATCGTGACGGTTCATCACCTGCCGACCTACCTCCCTGTAGAGGTGTGCAGCAGCGTCGGGCTGGACCCGTCAACGCCTCTTCCGCAGTGCATGGACAAGGTGCAGGCCGAGGTCGCCAACGGCGGGGTGGCCGCTCCGGCGGCCGACGTGGCCGGGCTGCAGAAAGTAGTGGCCGACGCCAAGGCCAACGGTATCGACCTGAAGGTCGTCGTACTCGCGAAGAGTCCGGTCATCGATACGCCGCTGCGGGATGTGGCCAGTGAGATCGGCAATGTGCATCCGGACTCCACCGTGCTGGTTCTCAGCCCAGGCTGGGCGGGAACGTATAGCGGGCACTTCGACCGGGTAACCCTCGAAGCCGGCCAGGATGTGGCCAAGACCAGTGCGTCCCCAGTGCAGGGTGCGCAGGCATTCGTTGACCAGTTGCGGACCCCGGATTTCCCGTGGACTGCATTCACGATTGTGTTGGTAATTGCGGTGGCTGTAGCGACCGTTCTGACCCGAATTCTGCAGCTTCGAGCAAAGAACTATTCGCATCCAAAAACGGGATCTGACCAGCCAGAATAGTTATTTCTGGCAAATCAATAAGATCACCATTCGGTCACATCATTCGAATGACAAACATGTAATTTGTGATGGAAGTTTCCTCTGGGACAAATGTGACGTACGGTGCAATTGTCGCTGGTGTGATGTATGGGACTTATGTGACTCAAGTGACACGTGTGATCTGGGGTGACCCGTAGGTAGAGCAGCAAGGAGACCGGAGTCGAATGAGGCCATTCCATTCAGTCCATCGCGACTCTCTTGTCCGGCCGGCTGTCCGGATGATCCGGCCGATCTGCCCGCTGGCACTGAGTGTCGCTCTGACGTTTGTGGGATCGGGCATCGGGAGCGCTGAACCGGACCCGGCGCCCAACACACTGGCGGCCCTGATTGCCGATGTGGCCCAGGCGAACCAGCGACTCGAGGACATCGGGGCGAAGGTGCAGGCCGAGCAAGAAAGCGTCAACAAGGCCATTCTGGACGTGCAGTCGGCGCGCGACGCTGCCGCCGGAGCCCAGCAGCAGGTGGATGCGAGCCAAGTGGCCGTCAAGGACGCCAACGCCGCTATCGCCGACGCGCAGCGCCGATTCGACACCTATGCGGCGGCCACCTATATCAACGGACCGTCGTCATCCTTGGTGTTGGCGGTCAATCCCGAGGAGATGATCTCCAGCGCTGCCGCCGGTCAGGCGATGGCGCTGAGCTCCCAACAGGTGCTCGACACGCTGCAACAGGCCCGCACCGGGCAGGTCAACCGCGAGTCGGCAGCCCGCCTCGCCAAGCAGAAGGCCGATCAAGCGGTCGCCGACGCCGAAGCCAGCCAGGCCTCCGCGGTGTCTGCCCTCACAGCGGCGCAACAGACCTTCCGTGCGCAGCAGGCTGACATCGACCGGATCGCCGCCGAACGCAAGACGGCACAGCAGAAGCTGGACGCTGTCCGGAACTGGTCGGCGCCCGCCGGCGGTCCGGCCGCGGTCCCGCAGTCGGCGGCGCCGGGTATCAGCGCTGGCAGTGGTTCCGGTGGCGGCAGTGGTTCCGGAGATCGTTGGGATCCCGCTTCGCCTGGATCGGCCGCAGCGCCGGCGGACAGCAAGGCCGTCCCGTACGGCAAGGCTTCCGAATGGGATCTCACGTTGCCGGCGGTGCCCAGCGCATTCCTCTCCGGTGATCCGATCCAGATCATCAACGCTGTCCTGCAAATTGCCTCGAACTCTCTCCAGGTCACTCAGCAACTCGGCAAGAGCTTCCTGCAGAAGATGGGCATCCTCAAGCCGACTGACACCGGGATCACCAACGGAGTCATCCCGTACGCCAACGGTTCGACGGCCGTGGAGTACGTCATTAAGCGGGCGATGGCCCAGATCGGCGTGCCTTACTCGTGGGGAGGTGGCACGGCGGCTGGACCCGGCCGGGGCATTGATGAAGGTGCCGGCACCATCGGATTCGACTGCTCTGGGTTGATCCTGTACGCCTTCGCGGGCGTCGGTATCAAGCTGCCGCACTACTCGGGATCGCAATACAACATGGGGCGCAAGATCCCGTCGGCGCAGATGCGCCGCGGTGACGTGATCTTCTACGGCCCGGGTGGCAGCCAGCACGTCACGCTCTACTTGGGCCAGGGCCAGATGCTGGAGGCTCCCTACACCGGTTCTACGGTCAAAATCTCGCCGGTGCGCACCAGTGGCATGACGCCGTCCGTCGTCCGCTACATCGAGTACTGAATCGAGTACTGATAGGTAATGACGGGTAATTCCATGTCTCGCAAACGATCTCGATGGCTAGGCGCAGTAGGCTCTGTGCTGGCAGCAGTGGCGTTGACGTTCGGCCTCGCTGCGCCAGCGCAGGCCGCGCCTGATGGGTGGGACCCGACACTGCCCGCGATCCTCAGTGCCGGGGCGCCGGGTGACCCCGTTGCCATTGCCAATGCGTCGCTGGCCGCCACCGCGCAAGCGACCCAGGCAACCATGGATCTGGGTCGAAAGTTCCTGGCCGGACTCGGTATCGGCGGCGGGACCACCGCAGCCCTGCCGGGTGGCCGGGTGTCTGGGCCGCAGGCCATTGAATATGTCATCGGCCGCGGTGCTTCACAACGAGGCGTGCCGTATTCCTGGGGTGGCGGTGCCATCAACGGCCCTAGCGCGGGCGTCGAACAGGATGCCGGGAAGATCGGCTACGACTGCTCCGGCTTCGTCCGATATGCCTTCGCTGGGGTAGGGGTGGAGTTACCGAAGTACTCCGGTGACCAGTACACGGCGGGCCGGCACGTGTCGCCTTCTCAAGCCAAGCGGGGAGACCTCATCTTCTACGGGCCGGGCGGCACCCAGCACGTGACCATCTATTTGGGCAACGGCCAGATGATGGAGGCCTCGTCCGCAGCTGGCCAGGTCACCGTCAGCCCGGTCCGTACAGCCGGTATGACGCCTTACCTGACCCGCATTATCGAGACCTGACCCGCGCCACCCGCGCTGGGTTGAATTGCGCGGCCCGCGCTGGGTCTAATTGCGCGGCCCGCGCTGGGTCTAATTGCGCGGCCCGCGCGAGGCGACGTCGACGGATCCAGGAACGCCTGGAATAGTTGTGTGCGGGCACGCTCGTCTTTGAGAACTGCCCCGAGAAGTCACCCAAAGCTGTGGAGGAAGTTGATGACGTCACCTGGTGGGTCGCCCGCAGGTCCCGGAGGTTTTGCCGGCCCGAGTGGAGCGCCTGCGTCCCCGCCACCGGCCGGTAATGGTCTGGCCGGCGAGGTGCAAGCCCTGGAACGGGCGATCTTCGAGGTCAAGCGCATCATCGTGGGCCAGGACCAGCTCGTCGAACGCATCCTCGTCGGGCTTCTCGCCAAGGGGCACGTGCTCCTTGAGGGTGTTCCCGGCGTGGCCAAGACGTTGGCCGTGGAGACGTTCGCCAAGGTCGTCGGCGGCACCTTCTCGCGCATCCAGTTCACCCCCGACCTGGTGCCCACCGACATCATCGGTACCCGGATCTACCGCCAGGGTCGTGAAGAGTTCGACATCGAACTCGGCCCGGTGGTGTGCAACTTCCTGCTTGCCGACGAGATCAACCGCGCGCCGGCGAAGGTCCAGTCGGCTCTGCTCGAAGTGATGGCCGAGCGCAAAATCTCGATTGGCGGCAAGACCTACCCATTGCCCAAGCCGTTCCTGGTGATGGCAACCCAGAACCCCATCGAGAACGAGGGCGTCTATCCGCTGCCGGAAGCTCAGCGCGACCGCTTCCTGTTCAAGATCAACGTCGACTACCCGTCGCCCGAAGAAGAGCGCGAGATCATCTACCGGATGGGCGTTTCCCCGCCGGAGCCCAAGGCGATCCTCAACACCGGCGAGTTGGAGCGGTTGCAGAATGTGGCCGCCAACAACTTCGTGCATCACGCACTAGTCGACTATGTAGTGCGAGTCGTCACCGCAACCAGGCGTCCAGAGCAGTTCGGCATGCCCGACGTCAAGGCGTGGATCGCGTTCGGCGCCTCGCCGCGTGCGTCGCTGGGCATCATCGCCGCTTCCCGTGCGCTGGCTTTGGTGCGCGGCCGCGATTATGTGATCCCGCAGGACGTCATCGAGGTGATTCCGGACGTGCTGCGGCACCGTCTCGTGCTCACTTACGATGCCCTGGCCGATGACGTCAAGGCTGAGACGGTAATCAACCGGATCCTGCAGACCGTCGGGCTGCCTCAAATCAACGCTGTTGGGCAACAAGGGCATTCGGCTCCTCCGGTGATTCCTGCCGGGGCAGGCGTCAACGGTCGGTGAGCGAGTCCGAAACCGTCCACCCGCCGTCGTTCCAGCGTGGTGAGATCGGTGACGCCAAGCTGGCGGCCGCGCTGCGCACGCTGGAGCTCACGGTCAGGCGCAAGCTCGACGGTGTGCTGCAGGGCAACCACCTGGGACTGATCCCCGGTCCGGGCTCGGAGCCGGGGGAGTCCCGGATGTATCAGCCGGGCGATGACGTCCGTCGGATGGACTGGTCGGTTACCGCGCGTACTACCCATCCGCATGTGCGTCAGATGATCGCCGACCGTGAGTTGGAGACCTGGCTGGTGGTGGACATGTCGGCCAGCCTCGATTTCGGCACAGCCGGTTGCGAGAAACGTGACCTGGCAGTCGCCGCTGCTGCTGCGATCACCTATCTCAACAGTGGCGGCGGCAACAGGATTGGCGCGGTGATTGCCAACGGCGAGTCGATCATTCGGTTGCCGGCCCGCTCCGGCCGCCAGCATGAGCAGACCTTGCTGCGCACGATTGCGACCTCGCCGCGACCGCCACTGGGTGTGCGCGGCGACCTCGCCGGCGCGATCGACGCCCTGCGTAGGCCGGAACGTCGCCGCGGTATGGCCGTGGTCATCAGCGACTTCCTGGGACCGATCACGTGGATGCGGCCACTCCGAGCGATCGCCGCGCGGCATGAGGTGCTGGGCATCGAGGTTCTTGACCCTCGTGACGTGGAGCTGCCCGATGTCGGTGACGTCGTTCTGCAAGACACCGAATCCGGTGTGACGCGTGAATTCACCATCGATGCGCAACTGCGCGACGACTTCGCCCGGGCCGCCGCGGTGCACCACGAGGAAGTCGCTCGGACCCTGCGTCGCTGCGGGGCGCCGATCATGACCCTGCGGACCGACCGGGACTGGGTTGCCGACATCGTGCGGTTCGTCGCGTCCCGCCGTCGTGGCGCCCTGGCAGGTAGCCAATGAGTGCTCAGGCGGGTAGCCAATGACATTGCCGTTGCTCGGACCCATGACCCTTGCCGGGTTCGCCCACCCGTGGTTCTTTGTGTTCCTGGTCGCCGTTGCCGGGCTGGTCGGGCTGTACATCATCGTGCAGGCGGCCCGCCAGAAGCGAGTCCTGCGCTTCGCCAACATGGAACTTCTGGAAAGTGTTGCGCCCAAACGGCCTAACCGCTGGCGTCACCTCTCAGCGATTCTGTTGATCGCCTCACTGGTCTTGCTCACCATCGCCATGGCAGGTCCGACCAACGATGTGCGGATTCCGCGCAACCGTGCCGTGGTGATGCTGACGATCGACGTATCTCAGTCCATGCGCGCGACGGATGTTGAACCGAGCCGGTTGGCCGCGGCGCAGGAAGCCGCCAAGCAGTTCGCCGATCAGCTCACCCCGGGCATCAATCTCGGGTTGATCGCCTACGCCGGAACGGCCACCGTCCTGGTGTCGCCCACCACGAACCGCGATGCGACCAAGGCGGCCATCGACAAGTTGCAACTGGCCGACCGCACCGCAACGGGTGAGGCCATCTTCACCGCACTGCAGGCCATCGCGACGGTGGGTGCGGTCATTGGTGGCGGCGATGCTCCACCACCGGCCCGCATCGTGCTGATGTCGGACGGCAAGGAGACAGTGCCGTCCAACCCGGATAACCCGAAGGGTGCCTTCACCGCTGCCCGCACCGCGAAGGACCAGGGCGTACCGATCTCGACGGTGTCATTCGGTACCCCGTACGGCTACGTCGAGATCAACAATCAGCGCCAACCTGTGCCGGTCGACGACGAGATGCTCAAGAAGATCGCTGAATTGTCCAACGGCAGCGCCTACACCGCATCCAGCCTGCAACAGCTCAAAGAGGTGTTCACCTCGCTGCAGGAGCAGATCGGTTACGAGACTCAGAAGGGTGACGCCAGCGCTGGTTGGTTGCGCCTCGGAGCGCTGGTACTCGCGCTGGCTGCACTGACGGCGTTGCTGATCAACCGTCGCCTCCCCGGCTGATGCCGCGGAGTTCATTACGCCCAAACTCACGTTTGGGCCCCGAAGTGCGAGTAAAAATCTGCGGAACGTCGATTTCGGCACTGGGATGGCCTGCACGATTTCGGTGCCATCGACGCCAGGCATTAAGTTGTCGGGCATGACAGACACCGCCACCGCTACCGCCGAATCGGCCGGCAAACCCCCGTTCGTATCTCGTTCGGTGCTGGTCACAGGCGGCAATCGGGGCATCGGACTGGCGATCGCGCAGCGGCTTGCCGCCGACGGACATCAGGTTGCCGTCACGCATCGCGGCTCCGGCGCCCCCGAGGGGCTGTTCGGCGTCGTATGTGACGTCACCGATAACGAAGCCGTCGATCGCGCGTTCAAAGAGGTCGAGGAGCACCAAGGTCCAGTCGAGGTGTTGGTATCCAACGCGGGCGTCGCTGCGGATGCGTTCCTCATGCGGATGACCGAGGAGAAGTTCGAACAGGTCATCAACGCAAACCTCACCGGCGCTTTTCGGGTGGCTCAGCGCGCATCGCGCAGCATGCAGCGCAAGCGGTTCGGCCGGATGATCTTCGTTGGTTCGGTGTCCGGCACCTGGGGCATCGGCAACCAGGCCAACTACGCGGCCTCCAAGGCCGGACTGATCGGTATGGCCCGCTCAATCGCGCGGGAGCTGTCAAAGGCCGGAGTTACCGCAAACGTGGTGGCTCCTGGCTTCATCGATACCGAGATGACCCGCGCGCTGGACGAGCGGGTTCAGGAGGGGGCGCTCGAGTTCATTCCGGCGAAGCGGATCGGTACGGCCGACGAAGTCGCGGGCGTGGTCAGCTTCCTCGCCTCTGAGGACGCGAGCTACATCTCAGGTGCCGTGATCCCGGTCGACGGCGGCATGGGCATGGGCCACTAGGAAAGAAGGACAGACATGGCAGGGATTCTCGAGGGCAAACGCATCCTCGTGACGGGGATCATCACCGACTCGTCGATCGCGTTTCACATCGCCAAGGTTGCGCAGGAGGCGGGTGCCGAGTTGGTGCTCACCGGTTTCGACCGGATGAAGCTCATCCAGCGCATCGCCGACCGGTTACCCAGCCCGGCTCCGTTACTCGAACTCGACGTGCAGAACGAGGATCATCTCGCCACGTTGGCCGCTCGCGTCACCGAGGTAATCGGCGAAGGCAACAAGCTCGACGGCGTTGTGCACTCGATCGGCTACATGCCGCAGACCGGCATGGGTATCAATCCGTTCTTCGACGCGCCGTATGCAGATGTCGCCAAAGGCATTCACATCTCGGCCTATTCGTATGCATCGCTGGCCAATGCGGTACTCCCGATCATGAACCCCGGGGGCGGAATCGTCGGGATGGACTTCGACCCGACTCGTGCCATGCCGGCGTACAACTGGATGACGGTGGCCAAGAGCGCTCTGGAGTCGGTCAACCGATTCGTTGCACGCGAGGCGGGCAAGTTCGGGGTGCGGTCGAATCTCGTTGCCGCCGGACCTATCCGGACGCTGGCGATGGCAGCGATCGTCGGCGGTGCACTGGGCGACGACGCCGGAGCTCAGATTCAGTTACTGGAAGACGGCTGGGACCAGCGCGCCCCGCTGGGCTGGAACATGAAGGATCCCACCCCCGTTGCGAAAACGGTGTGCGCCTTGCTGTCTGAGTGGTTGCCTGCCACCACCGGGACGATCATCTACGCCGATGGCGGCGCCAGCACGCAGCTGATGTAAGGAAATGCCGCGCAAAGAGTTTGACGCGTTGTTGTTCCTGTCCTTCGGCGGCCCGGAAGGACCGGAACAGGTACGCCCGTTCTTGGAGAACGTCACCAGAGGACGCGGCATCCCGCCGGAACGTCTCGATGAGGTCGCTCACCACTACCTGCATTTCGGTGGGGTGTCGCCGATCAACGGGATCAATCGGGCGCTGATCGAGGAGATTCGCGCTGAACTAGCTGACCGTGGCGAACAGCTGCCGGTGTACTTCGGCAACCGAAACTGGGAGCCCTACGTCGAAGATGCCGTCGCTGCAATGAAATCCGACGGTGTCCGGCGTGCGGCGGTGTTCGCCACATCAGCCTGGGGCGGCTACTCGGGCTGTGCCCAGTATCAGGAGGACATCACCCGCGCGCGCGCCGCTGTCGGCGATGGTGCGCCGGAACTGGTGAAGCTGCGGCAGTTCTTCGATCATCCACTGCTGGTGGAGATGTTCGCCGATGCGATCGCCGATGCCGCCGCGACGCTGCCCGAATCATTGCGTGAGAGTGCTCGGTTGGTGTTCACCGCCCATTCGATCCCGATGCGGGCGGCGAACCGCTGCGGCCCCGATCTATATGAGCGCCAGGTGGGTTACGCGGCCGGTTTGGTCGCCGCGACGGCCGGCTACCCGGACTACGATCAGGTGTGGCAGTCCCGCTCCGGTTCGCCACAGGTTCCGTGGTTGGAACCCGATGTTGCCGAACATCTTTCGGCGCTGGGCGAGTCGGGCGTCAAGGCTGTCATCGTCTGCCCGATCGGATTCGTCGCCGACCATATCGAAGTGGTGTGGGATCTGGACAGCGAGCTTCGCGAGCGGGCCGACGAACTCGGAATCGCGTTCGCCAGGGCGTTGACACCCAATGCGCAACGCCGCTTTGCGCGGCTCGTTCTAGACCTCGTTGACGAACTGCGGGACGGTCGTGTACCCGCCCGGGCAACCGGGGTTGGCCCTGTTCCCGGCTTTGGAACCAGCACCAACGGACAGTTCTGCACGCCTGACTGTTAGCGCTCCCACGCCGAACGCAGAATCGCGCTCACCGCAGCTATCCGGGCTGACCGCACCACCGATGCCAGCGGGCGCAGGGCATCGCTGGCGATCTGGGCTTCCGATGCGCTCTGGGTCCCGATCGGCATCAGTCCGGCGCTGACCGTGATGATCGCGTCGACGTGCGCTGCATTCTCCAATACCTGAAGGGCACGGGTAGGGGCGCAGTCCGGGGCGCGGTGATGTCTGTTGGACTCGAGCAGCTGCTCGACCATCCCGCGCGGGTCATCGACGCCGCCGGTTGAGCCCAACTCCAGCGCGCCCAGGGCTTCGGCGGCCGACCGCACAGCAGAACGCAGTGCGAACTCGGACTCACCGAGATCCAGCTGTTCGTGCACCGGGTTGGCGGGGAACGAGTAGACAGTCCACGACAGGGCGTATAAGTCGGGCCCCTGGTCGTCGTCCGGCATTTCGTCATCGGTGTCGTCGTATTCGAAGTCCGGGACCAGGCCGATTGCCTCAGACCTGGGACCGGTCACAATGATTGCCTCACCTGCGGCCAGGGCGTCGTCCTGGAACTGTGTGCCCGGAGCCAGGCCTCGGACGTCGCCCGGAATCGGCAGCGCCACGGCGATCGCTGGGTGGTCCGAGCACCGCGTGTCGCCAGGACTGTTGGCGGCGGTACGCAATGTCTGGAGCAGTGAGACCACTCCCGCATCATTGACGTCCGGCCACGGCAGGCCGGTTCGGCCGGCTGCAGCCGCATCATATGCGGTAACGAGATGCCTTGGGGCCCAGGCTGATAGCGCGTCTAGGACGTCGTCAGGCGCGGCGTTACCGGCGAGCCAGGCATTGGCCCACACCGCCAGCGAAACACTAGGGCACCACATGATCAAGGCAGTTTAATGCGTTCCGGCCTAACAAGGTCGTATGAGTTTGTTGCAAACATGCGGGTCGTTTCCCGCGTTATCCTGGCGGTATGCCTGCCGCGCTGATTTGGCTCGTGGTCGCCCTTGGTCTGGCCGCGGCTGAGGCTTTGACCGGCGACATGTTCCTGCTCATGCTCAGCGGCGGGGCGCTGGCTGCGGCCGGCTCAAACTGGCTGCTGGACTGGCCGGCATGGGCCGACGGCGTGGTGTTCCTGGTGGTGTCCCTGCTGCTTCTGTTCGTGGTTCGGCCAAGCCTGCGGAAGCGGTTGACCGAGGGGAAGGGCCTCCCGGATCCGATGAAGGCTTTAGAGGGCAAGCACGCCTTGGTGCTGGATCGCGTCGGCCAGCACGCGGGTCAGGTCAAGCTGGACGGCGAGATCTGGACAGCCCGTCCCCTCGACGACGACGACGTGTATGAGCCTGGTGACCAGGTCACCGTCTACCGCATCGACGGCGCCACCGCGGTCGTGTGGAAGAGCATGTGACAAAGTTGATTGAGTCAAGCCGCACAGAATTTAGGAGGGGCTGACGTGGACGGTGCCATAGCAAGTCTGGTGTTACTCGCGGTGCTGGTGATTTTCGCCGTCATCGTCGTTGCGAAGTCGGTCGCCTTGATCCCGCAGGCCGAGGCGGCCGTCATTGAACGACTGGGCCGGTACAGCAAGACGGTTTCCGGGCAGCTCACACTGCTGTTGCCGTTCATCGACCGGATTCGTGCGCGTGTCGACCTACGTGAGCGGGTGGTGTCGTTCCCGCCGCAACCGGTGATCACCGAGGACAACCTGACGGTCAACATCGACACCGTCGTCTACTTCCGGGTAACCAACCCGCAGGCAGCCGTCTACGAAATCAGTAACTACATCGTCGGCGTCGAGCAGTTAACCACCACCACGCTGCGCAACGTGGTGGGTGGCATGACGCTTGAGCAGACGCTCACCTCCCGAGATCAGATCAACGGCCAGTTGCGAGGTGTGCTGGATGAGGCCACCGGGCGCTGGGGTCTGCGGGTGGCACGCGTCGAGTTGCGCAGCATTGACCCGCCGCCCTCCATCCAGGATTCGATGGAGAAGCAGATGCGGGCCGACCGGGAAAAGCGGGCGATGATCCTGACCGCTGAGGGCAGTCGAGAGGCGGCGATCAAGCAGGCCGAGGGCCAGAAGCAAGCGCAGATCCTGTCTGCCGAAGGCGCCAAGCAGGCGGCGATCCTGGCCGCCGAAGCGGATCGGCAGTCACGCATGCTGCGCGCCCAGGGCGAGCGTGCCGCACAGTATCTGCAAGCCCAGGGGCAGGCTAAGGCGATCGAGAAGACCTTCGCCGCGATCAAGGCAGGCCGTCCGACCCCGGAAATGCTGGCGTACCAGTACCTGCAGACCTTGCCGTTGATGGCCAAGGGTGAGGCCAACAAAGTCTGGGTGGTGCCCAGCGATTTCGGATCGGCATTGCAGGGCTTTACCAAGTTGCTCGGGGCGCCCGGTGACGACGGTGTGTTCCGCTATGTGCCGTCGCCGGTGGACGAAAAGCTGCCGAAGCCCGAAGACGATTCCGAGGAAGTCAAGGACTGGTTCACCACCACGACTGACCCGGCCATTGCGCAGGCGGTGGCTAAGGCCGAAGCGGACGCCCGCGGATCGAGTGACCCGACTCCGAGTATCCCGCCGCCGCCACCGGTGCGCGAATACCTGCCGTTGAGCCAGCAGGAGCAGACGCCGTCGCAGTACGCACCGCAGCCCGGGTCTCAAGAGCCCAGGCACAACGGTCCTTAGCCAGGACCGATATCGCTCGTTGACGCTGCTCGCCGGTGCCTGTGTACCTCGTACACCAGGCCGGCGATGCCGAGGCTGGCCGTGCACAACGACACCACAACCAGCGATGCACTGACGTTGCCGGTCAGCGCGTCACCAAGAATCACCACGGCGGAGGTGCCTGGCGCTAGCCCTGCCATTGTGGCGAGCGTGTACGGGATTACCCGCACGGTGGACGCACCCGCGGCGTAGTTGATCACCGAGAACGGGACAGCGGGAATCAACCGCAGCGATAGAACGGCCGACCAACCTCGCCGGAGCATTACGGCGTCGAGGGACTCCACGCCGCGGTGGTGGACCAGCTTGTTCAGCTGCCAGCCTGCCGCGCGAACCATCCAGAGTGCGATCACCGCGCTGACGGTGCTGGCGACGACTGCGATGGTGATGCCGAGCGCGGGCCCGAACAACAGACCGGCAGCCAGGGTGAACGCGGTGCGCGGGAAGGGGAACACCGTGATCACCGCATGTGCCACGAAGAACGCCAGCGGGAACCAGGGGCCCATCGAATCCGCCCAGTCGCGCATTTGTATCGCGGTTGGGAGCGGTACGAACCATGCGATTACGACTAGGGCGACGATCGCCAGGGCCGTGAAAACCATGCGCCGAGGTGACAACTGGCGAACGGTGGCGACCATCGCCGACCCCATGCTGCGCAGCGCGTTGTGAGCTGCGCTAGCGGGAGGGGGCGTCACGCCTCAACACTACGACGGCCATCAATTAGCCTGGTGTCGGATGGCTGCGATAACAGGAGTTGACGGTGTCGGTAGAGCTGGAAGAGAGTCGGGCGCAAGAGAGTCGGGCGCGGTGGCGCAAGGCGGTCGCCGGTGTGCTGGCCAAGAGCACTCGGCATGATCTGGCGGACTTTCCTGCCGAACCGGAGCGGCTACTCGACTCGCCGACGTACGAGGGATTTCCGGTCCGCCCGCTGTACACGGCTCTAGACGGTCTCGCGGAGGCGCCGCTACCGGGGGTTTGGCCGTTCATCCGCGGCGGAGACGCGACCCGGGATGTTGTCGGCGGGTGGAAAGTCGCCGAAGCGTTCTCGGGAGCCGACGGGAATTCTGCTGTCCTGACGGCACTCAACGACGGCGTGAGCGCGTTGGTACTCCAGGCTGGCGAAGCTGACGTGGCTCAGCTGTTGGAGGGTGTTTACCTGGATCTGGTCCCCGTGCGCTTCGACGCAGGTTCTCAGCTCGCGGCGGTTACCGATGCCTTGCTGCCGGTGATCGAGGCTGTCGATCACGCTCGTCAGGCGGCAATGTCGATTGACCTGGGTACCGATCCGTTGACTGCACCGTTGAGTGGCCGAGGTGCCCCGACCATCGAAGACGTCGTCGCCGTCGCCGCTGATGTGGCTGGCCGGGCCGGCGTCCGAACCATCACCGTTGATGGTGCCGCCTTCCACGATCGGGGCTCGAACACGACCTGGGAACTGGCCGGCGTGGTGGCGGCCGGGGTCGACTATCTGCGGCTACTGATCGACGCTGGCCTGCCGATCGAGGAGGCGTTGCGGCAGATCAGCTTCCGAGTGGTCGCCGATGACGATCAGTTCATGGCGATAGCCAAATTCCGTGCGGTGCGTCAACTCTGGGCGCGGGTGGCCGACGTGCTGGGGTATCGCGATAATGGCGCGACCACGCTGCACGCCGTCACTTCCGGGCTGATGATGACGCAGCGAGATCCCTGGGTGAACATGCTGCGCACCACGCTCGCGGCATTCGGCGCGGGTGTCGGTGGCTCCGACACGGTAGAGGTGCTGCCGTTCGATTCGGCCATCCCGGGCGGTCTGCCCGGCATCAGTCCCGGCTTCTCGCGGCGCATTGCCCGCAATATCCAGTTGCTGTTATTGGAGGAGTCCCACGTCGGCAGGGTGCTTGACCCGGCTGGCGGTTCCTGGTATGTCGAGGATCTCACCGAAAGCCTTGCCGCTCGGGCCTGGTCACATTTTCAAGATCTGGAAGCGCGTGGCGGTTTCGCCGCTGCCCGTGACTACCTGGCTGACCAGATCGAGGTCGTGCGGAGCCGCCGGGCTGATGACATCGCTCACCGGCGCACTGCCATCACCGGTGTCACTGAGTTCCCGAACCTGGTGGAAACGCCACTGCCTCCATTGAGTTCGCGCGGTGATGACCAGCGCTACGCGGCCCCCTTTGAGGCGTTGCGCGATCGCTCGGATGTCTTCCTGGCGCGAACGGGACGCCGTCCGCAGGTGTTGTTACTGCCATTGGGCCCGTTGGTTGAGCACAATGTGCGCGCGACCTTCGTGACGAACCTGCTGGCTGCTGGCGGTATCGAGGCAGTAGAGGCGGGGACGTCAGGCGCAGCCATCGCGGTGATCTGCGGGACCGACGCTCGCTATGGCACCGACGTGGCTGATGTGGTGGCACAGGCCAGGGCCACCGGCGTCGCGCAGATCTACCTGGCCGGACCCGAGAAGGCCGTAGTCGACGTGCCCGCCGAATTCCGGCCCGACGCGTATCTGACCGCGAAAATCGATGCAGTCGAAGTTCTTTCGTCGCTACTCACCGGACTGGGAGCCTGACTGACATGACCGCGAGTACAACCGGGACGGTCCCGAACTTCGCCGGCATTCCGCTGCTCGGTGATCGCGCGACCGAAACGCCAACAGAATCCGATGTCGCCGAACATATTTCGGCTGCGGCCGCCGCACACGGTTACACATCGGAGCAATTGGACTGGCACACCCCCGAAGGCATTGTCGTCAAACCGGTGTACACCGAAACCGACCGTGATTCCGCCGTCGCGGAGGGCTACCCACTGGACAGTTTCCCGGGTGAGTCGCCGTTCATTCGCGGGCCGTACCCCACGATGTACGTCAATCAGCCGTGGACCATCCGCCAGTACGCGGGGTTTTCGACAGCGGCCGATTCCAATGCCTTCTATCGACGCAATCTGGCTGCCGGCCAGAAAGGCCTGTCAGTGGCGTTCGATCTGGCTACCCATCGTGGCTACGACTCCGACCACCCCCGAGTCCAAGGCGATGTCGGTATGGCCGGCGTTGCCATCGACTCGATCCTGGATATGCGTCAGTTGTTCGACGGCATCGACCTTTCCGCAGTGAGCGTCTCGATGACCATGAACGGGGCCGTACTACCAATCCTCGCGCTCTATGTCGTTGCCGCGGAAGAGCAGGGCGTTCCGCCCGAGAAACTTGCCGGGACCATCCAGAACGACATCCTCAAAGAATTCATGGTCCGCAACACCTACATCTATCCACCCAAGCCGTCCATGCGGATCATCTCGGACATCTTCGCCTATACCAGCGCCAAGATGCCGAAATTTAACTCGATATCGATTTCCGGCTATCACATCCAAGAAGCCGGCGCGACAGCCGATCTCGAGTTGGCGTACACACTGGCCGACGGCATCGACTACATCAAGGCCGGGCTGGATGCCGGTTTGGACATCGACACATTCGCACCCCGGCTGTCGTTCTTCTGGGGTATCGGAATGAACTTCTTCATGGAGGTTGCCAAGCTGCGGGCCGGCCGGTTGCTGTGGAGTGAACTGGTCGCCGGATTCGGGTCGGAAAGCCCGAAATCCCTTTCGTTGAGAACTCATTCGCAAACCTCCGGTTGGTCACTGACCGCCCAGGACGTCTACAACAACGTGGCGCGCACCTGTATCGAGGCGATGGCCGCAACTCAAGGTCACACGCAGTCGCTGCACACCAACGCCCTCGATGAAGCGCTGGCGCTGCCCACCGACTTCTCGGCACGAATCGCCCGGAACACCCAGTTGCTCCTGCAGCAGGAGTCGGGGACAACCCGGCCCATCGACCCGTGGGCCGGCTCCTATTACGTCGAGTGGCTGACGTATCAGCTGGCGGAACGGGCGCGCGCCCACATCGCCGAGGTGGCCGAGCACGGTGGGATGGCCCAAGCCATCAGCGACGGTATTCCGAAGTTACGTATTGAGGAAGCCGCCGCGCGCACCCAGGCACGCATCGATTCCGGGCAGCAGCCGGTCGTCGGCGTCAACAAGTACCAGGTCGACGAAGACCAGCAGATCGAGGTCCTCAAGGTCGAAAACAGCCGGGTCCGTGATGAACAACTGGCGAAGCTGCAGAAGTTACGCGCCGAACGTGACAGCACGGCCGTGCAGGCTGCCCTGGATGAGCTGACCCGGGCTGCTGCAGCCGAATCCGGCCCGGCCAACAACTTGCTGGCATTGGCGATCGACGCCGCCCGCGCGAAAGCAACCGTCGGCGAGATTTCCGACGCCCTTGAGCGGGTCTACGGCCGCCATCAAGCGGAGATCCGCACCATCGCCGGCGTCTATCGCGACGCAGTGCGGGCAGGAGGCAGCATCACCGGACTAGCCGAGGCCAGCCGTCTGGTCGAGAAATTCGCCGAAGCGGACGGTCGACGACCGCGCATCCTGGTCGCGAAAATGGGACAAGACGGCCACGACCGCGGTCAGAAAGTCATCGCGACGGCCTTCGCGGACATCGGTTTCGACGTCGACGTCGGTTCGCTCTTCGCCACACCCGACGAAGTCGCCCGGCAGGCCGCCGACAACGACGTCCATGTGGTGGGTGTGTCATCGCTGGCCGCGGGTCACTTGACTCTGGTGCCGGCGTTGCGTGATGCGCTGGCCGGAGTGGGCCGGCCGGACATCATGATCGTCGTCGGAGGTGTGATCCCACCGGGTGACTTCGATGAGTTGTACGCCGCTGGCGCTACGGCGATCTTCCCGCCGGGCACGGTGATTTCCGACGCCGCTGTGGGCTTGCTGAACAAGCTCGCTGAGCGGCTCGGATACGACATCTCCTGATGCCTAGCGATCCAGAGATTTCTGTCCTCGCCGATGCCATCCGCGGGGGTGACCGGGTGGCTCTGGCCCGGGCGATCACGCTGGTGGAATCGAGCCGGCCCGACCGCCGTCAACAGGCGCAGCAGCTGCTGCAGGAGTTGATGCCGCAGGCTGGTGGTGCCCTGCATGTCGGTCTGACTGGAGTTCCCGGCGTAGGGAAGTCGACGACCATTGACGCGCTGGGCATGTACCTGATTGAACAAGGGCACCGGGTCGCGGTACTGGCGGTCGATCCGTCGTCAACCCGGACCGGAGGGTCGATCCTGGGGGACAAGACTCGGATGGCCCGGCTGGCGGTGGATCCCGGCGCGTACATCCGGCCGTCACCCACATCCGGCACGTTGGGCGGGGTGGCCAAGGCCACTCGCGAGACGATTGTGCTGCTGGAGGCGGCAGGGTTCGACGTCATCCTGGTCGAGACGGTCGGCGTCGGGCAGTCCGAAGTGGCAGTCGCCGACATGGTCGACACGTTTGTGTTCCTTACCTTGGCGCGCACGGGCGACCAACTGCAGGGGATCAAGAAGGGCGTGTTCGAATTGGCCGACATCGTTGTGGTCAACAAGGCCGACGGCGACCATGTCGCCGAAGCGAGGGCGGCCGCTCGCGAACTGGCGGCGGCAATCCGGATGATCCATCCGCATGATGCCCTTTGGCGTCCGCCGGTCCTGACGATGAGTGCGTTGGAAGGCGCTGGACTGCAACAACTTTGGGAGACGGTGATCAAGCACCGCGATGTCCTGTCGGAGGCCGGAACGTTCGAGGCGCGCCGGCGAACGCAGCAGGTGGACTGGACGTGGTCGCTGGTTCGCGACGCTGTGCTGGACCGGGTGCTCACCAATCCGGCGGTGAAGAAGTTGCGGGCCGAGATCGAGCGTCAGGTTCGCGACGGTGAGCTGACTCCCGCGCTTGCGGCTCAGAAACTCTTGGACGCCGCCGACCAGCGAAGTTAACAGATTCGCAACTTTGTCCCCGTTCTTCCTGCGTGGGAGTAAATTTTTTCGGGTGACTTTGGCCAGCGTCGGTCGTCGTATATCGGAACCGCCCCACGGAGTGCTCCCACGCGGAGTGCGGGGGGCAGCTGACCCGAATTTCGCGCGCGCTGTGCGCAGCTTCGCAAGTCTTTTTCCCCATCCGCGGTTCGGTGGCGGAGCCCTTTCGGTGTACCTCGACGGTCAGCCGGTGGTCGACGTGTGGACCGGTTGGTGCGACCGTGCCGGCCGGACGCATTGGGACGCGGATACCGGAGCCATGGTGTTCTCGGCGACCAAGGGCGTTGCCTCGACGGTCATCCACCGTCTGGTCGACCGCGGGCTGATCGATTATGACGCGCCGGTAGCTGAGTACTGGCCGGAGTTCGGGGCAAACGGCAAGGCAGCCATCACTGTGCGTGACGTGCTGAGGCACCGTGCCGGTCTGTCGAACCTGCGGGGTGTGCGCAAGCGCGAGTTGCTTGATCACCTGCTTATGGAGGAGCGGATCGCTGCGGCCCCGGTAGGCCGCACCTTCGGGAAGCCCGCCTACCACGCCATCACCTATGGCTGGCTGCTGTCCGGCCTTGCCCGTGCCGTGACCGGTCACGGCATGCGCGACTTGTTCCGCACCGAGGTGGCCGGCCCGCTCAACACCGATGGGATGCACTTGGGAAGGCCGCCGGTCGGGGCGCCAACCCATGCCGCCCAGATCGTCGGTCCGCAACTGACCGTCCGGAACCCGATCTTCAACGCGATTGCTCCCCATGTAGCCGCGTTGGATGCGTCGGCCGCCTTCGGCTGTATGTACTTCCCCGGAATGCGAGCCGTGGTTCAGGGCGACACCCCGCTGCTCGACACCGAGCTGGCGTCGGGAAATGGCGTCGCGACGGCCCGAGGCCTGGCCCGGATGTACGGGGCCATCGCCAACGGCGGCGAGATCGACGGTGTGCGCTACCTGTCGTCCGAGCTGGTTGCGGGTTTCACAGGCAGACGCAGTCTGGCCCCCGACCGCAATCTGGTGCTGCCGATGTCGTTCCACCTGGGCTACCACTCGGTCCCGGTACCGGGGGTTCTGCCGGGATTCGGCCACGTCGGACTCGGCGGCTCGGTCGGCTGGGCGATCCCGGAGGCCGGCTTGGCATTCAGCCTGGTCCATAACCGGCTGCTCACCCCGTTCCTGCTCACCGACCAGGCGGGATTCATTGCCACCGCGGCCTTGGTTCGGAATGGCGCCGGTGATGCCCGCCGACACGGTTTTGAGCCGGTCGCTGAGTTCGGTCAGCCGTACGCCTTGGTGCCCTCTGGAGTTGCGACGGGTTAGAAGACCTCTGCCGGTTTCGCCATTGTTGCTGGTCATCGATGGATGCCGGGCGTTCTTGCGTGTCTCGGTGGCGCAGTGATGGGAAGGCGCCTCCAGCTGGCAGCGGGCCAGCAAACCCGCCCACGAAACCCCCTCCAGCTAACATAATTTTGGTTCGCCAACCTTGGTTCACGTAACCGAAATATTTGGCTTGGAGTGAACATTCGCCGTCCCGCGGAGGTGCTGAATGGCATTCCTTTCGGCCAAACAATCAATAGCCGGACGTTTATCAATCCACCATTTGCTGAACTTCGGTATTTCATTCTTGCGACGCGACGATCATCATCGGAATGATCGGAGCCAGGATATTTTCGGCACGGTATATAACTGTTTGATGTACGCCTCTCAGCCTATTCTCAGGTAAATTGCCACACCTCGCATGCTGTTACCAAAATGCCAGTTCAGACGTATATCTCAACCTGAGCGAAGGTTGCGCCTGCTCTCAGGGTTGTGTCGACTTTCGACAGGGTGGGCCAGGCTGGCGGCAAAGTCATCCCGGTCCAATTGTCGGTAGTCGCAGTTTGTCAAATGTGCTGTTCGGCGAGTGCAAAATCAACCGTTTGGGGCAATTTGCTGGAGCGGCGAATTTAGCAAATCGTGTCCAAATTGCGAAGATCCCCCCGAGACGGTCCAGATCCGGACGTTTCACTGCTACGTCAGTAGGCCCCTGCGACTCGATCGACGTCCGTCTCTGAAGTCATCCAATCATGTTGTCTAGCAGCATGATTCGTTGCATTGAAGTCGGCCGTCGATTGTTGCGAACTCTGGTTCGAGCCGGCCGGTCCGACCACTCAATCGGGGTCGTCGATCCGCCCGTCGGATGTGATGTCGGTTACATTACCTTTTCTCTAATCAAAATCGAGATGACTTTCTCGCGGTTTTGGGCGTCAGCCGCTAAGCTACGCAGCACATCGGCAACTTTCGGAGGGATGCCTGGCTAACGTGAACGCGTTTGCTGGGACGCCGTGGAGCCACAGCGTTTCGAGAAACTGAGGTGACAGTCGTGTCCGTGACCCCCATCGCTGTAATCGGCATGTCTTGCCGACTTCCGGGGGGTATTGATTCGCCCGAACTCCTTTGGGAGGGACTGCTGCGAGGCGAGGACTACGTCACGAAGATCCCGGCTGATCGCTGGGACGCTGACGAGTACTACGACCCCGAGCCCGGCGTACCTGGTCGTTCAGTGTCGAAGTGGGGCGCGTTCCTTGAGGACATCGCCGGCTTCGATGCCGAATTCTTCGGAATCAGCGAGCGCGAGGCGACGGCGATCGACCCCCAGCATCGGTTGCTGCTTGAGACGTCGTGGGAGGCGGTCGAACAGGCCGGCGTGGATCCGTCGTCGATTGCGGGCTCGCTGACGGGTGTGTTCGTCGGCATGACGCACGGTGACTACCAGTTGCTGGCCGCTGACGCTCGCTCGCTGGAGGGGCCGTACGGCTTCACCGGCAACAACTACAGCCTGGCCTCTGGCCGCGTCGCCTACATGCTGGGCGTCCACGGCCCGGCTTACACCGTCGACTCGGCTTGCTCGTCGAGCCTGGGCGCGGTTCACATGGCCTGCCGGAGCTTGCACGACGGAGAGAGCGATCTCGCGCTGGCTGGTGGTGTGTCAATCAGCCTTGAGCCCCGGAAAATGGCTTCCGGTTCGGCGCAGGGAATGCTTTCGCCCACTGGGCACTGCCACGCCTTCGACGTCGCCGCAGACGGCTTCGTGTCGGGTGAAGCCTGCGTGATGTTCCTGTTGAAGCGATTGCCTGACGCGGTCCGCGACGGCGACCGGATTCTGGCGGTGGTGCGTGGGTCGGCCGCAAACCAGGACGGCCACACCGTAAACATCGCCACCC
Source organism: Mycobacterium sp. (assembly GCA_965279745.1). Classification (GTDB taxonomy): domain Bacteria; phylum Actinomycetota; class Actinomycetes; order Mycobacteriales; family Mycobacteriaceae; genus Mycobacterium. The sequence continues at coordinate 1,320,244 of OZ257262.1, read as the reverse complement.
CGTCTCGCGACGCTCAGATTGCCGTGTACCAAGCGGCCCTCGCCGCGGGCGACCTGGACGGCAGCACGATCGGCTATGTCGAGGCACATGGCACCGGCACCCCGGTGGGTGACCCCATCGAGTTCAACAGCCTCGCGCAGGTCTATGGCACCGCGGGTCCATGTGTGCTCGGGTCTGCCAAGCCGAACTTCGGCCACGCCCAGTCCGCGTCGGGTGCGGTCGGGATGATGAAGGCGATCCTGGCGCTTCAGCACGGTGTGGTGCCGCAGAACCTGCACTTCACCGAACTGCCAGAAGACCTGGCCAAAGTCGAAACCGGCTTGTTCGTGCCGGAGAAGGCCACTCCTTGGCCCACCACTGGTGACCAAGTCCGGCGTGCGGCGGTGTCGTCCTACGGCCTGTCCGGGACCAATGTGCACGCCATCCTCGAGCAGGCGCCTCAGGAACAGGCTCCGCGCACTATTGCCCAGGATGGCGATGCCGGATCGGCATTGACCGGCGCGCTGCTCTTCCCGTTGTCCGCCACTTCGGCCGACGAACTTCGTCACACCGCGGGCCGGTTGGCCGATTGGGTGTCAGCTCACGTTGACCAGGACGGTGTCGATGGGGCGGATCTCGGCGATCTGGCCTACACCCTGGCCCGGCGGCGGTCGCATCGCTCGGTGCGGACCGCGGCCCTTGCCGGCACCAACCATGAACTGATCAAGGCCCTGCGCGAGATCGCTGACGGCGACACCCCCTACCAGGCGGCGGTCGCGAAAGACGATCGCGGACCGGTCTGGGTGTTCTCTGGGCAGGGCTCCCAGTGGGCGGGCATGGGCGCGGCCCTGCTTGCCAGCGAGCCCGCCTTCGCGGCGAAGGTCGCTGAGATCGAACCGCTGATCGCCCGCGAATCCGATTTCTCGGTCACCGAGGCGATGGCGGCTCCCGAGACGGTGACCGGCATCGACCGGGTGCAGCCGACCGTGTTCGCCGTTCAGGTTGCGCTCGCCGCGACGATGGCGTCCTACGGGGTACTGCCGGGCGCGGTGATCGGCCACTCGATGGGTGAATCCGCCGCTGCTGTCGTCGCCGGGGCGCTCACCCTCGATGATGCGGTAAAGGTCATCTGCCGCCGGTCCCGCCTGATGGCGCGCATCGCCGGTTCTGGTGCGATGGCGTCCGTCGAGCTCCCCGCCGCTCAGGTTCTTTCTGAACTGGCCGCTCGCGGCATCAACGACGTGGTGCTGTCGGTGGTGGCATCACCGCAGTCAACCGTCGTCGGAGGCGCCAAAGAGTCGATCCGCGATCTGGTGCAGACCTGGGAAAGCCGCGACGTGATGGCCCGCGAGGTCGCCGTCGACGTCGCCTCCCACTCGCCGCAGGTCGACCCGATTCTCGATGAGCTGGCTGAAGCGCTGGAGGATCTGGAGCCACTTGAGCCGACCGTCCCGTACTACTCGGCGACTCTCTACGACCCACGTGACGAGCCATTCTGGGACGGCGACTACTGGGTCGACAACCTCCGCCACACAGTGCGGTTCGCGGCCGCCGTGCAAGCCGCGCTTGAGGACGGTTTCCGGGTGTTCGCCGAACTGGCGCCGCACCCGCTGTTGACCCATGCGGTCGACCAGACGGCGCGCAGCCTGGACATCTCGACCGCGACCCTGGCCGCGCTGCGGCGTGAACAGGAGCTTCCCTACGGGCTGCGCGGGTTCCTCGCGGACCTGCACAGCGCCGGCGCGGCAGTGGATTTCTCGCAGCTCTACCCCGACGGCCGCTTGGTCGACGCACCGCTTCCGACTTGGACGCGCGTCCCGCTCATGCTCACCAGGGATGCGAACGAATCGCACACCCAGGGTGGTCAGACGCTAGCCGTTCACCCACTGCTTGGCGCGCACGTTCAGCTGCCCGAGGATCCGGTACGCCACGTGTGGCAGGCGGACGTGGGCACCGACGTGCACGAGTGGCTGGGAGATCACCAGATTCACAACGTGGCCGCACTACCAGGAGCCGCGTATTGCGAAATGGCCGTGGCGACGGCTCGTGCCTTGATCGGCGAGAGTTCCGAAGTCAGCGACCTGACGTTCGATGAAATGTTGCTGCTCGACGCTGAGACGCCGGTGTCCGCGACCGCGGCGGTAGCTTCGCCGGACGCGATCGACTTCGCCGTTGAGACCTACCACGAGGGTGTCACCGTGCGGCGTGCCGCCGCAGTGTTGCGAGCCGTGGCAGCTGACGACGTGCCCCCGGCTCACGACATCGAACAGCTGCTGACAGCACACCCGAACAGCGTTGACGGTGACGAGATGCGGACGTCATTCGCCGATCGCGGCGTCCAGTATGGCCCGGCGTTCTCGGGTCTGTCGGCGGTTCACTTCGCCGATGAATCCTCGGATTCAGTGGTTGCCGAGGTCGGACTGCCCAGCGCGATCCGCTCTCAGCAGAGCGCGTATGGCATTCATCCCGCACTGCTGGACGCCTGCTTCCAGTCAGTTGATGCTCACCCCGGTGTGCGGGCCGTCAGCCACGGCTACCTCCCGATCCCGTTGGGTGTCCGGGAACTGCGCGTGCACGGCCCGACTCGCAACACCCATTACTGCTACACCCGGATCGTCAACCTCGACCCGGGCGGCCAGGTCGAGGCCGACCTGGAACTGCTCGATGAGAACGGAACCGTTCTGCTGTCCCTACGGGGGGCGCGATTCGGGACCGCGTCGCCCACCGCCCGACGAGACCGCGTTCTGAACGAACGACTGCTGGGCGTCGAGTGGAAGAAGCACGAGCTCGGGCAACCGGATAGCACCGCCGAATACAGCGATGCAGGCCCACTGCTTCTCGTCAGCACCGGAGATTCTGCCGATGTGCTGGCTACGGATTTGGCCGGTGCGCTGACAGCGGGCGAGGCCGAGGTCACCAGCATCACGTGGCCGGAAGATGGCGATCACGAGACCAATGCCGAATTGCTGACGTCGTACGTCGACAGCGGCGATTTCGGCGGGGTCGTCATCCTCACCGGAGCTGCGAGCGGCTCCGACGGTGAGGGTCCATCTCGCGGAGTGGACAGCGTTCACCATCTAGTGCGCATCACCCGTCAGTTGGCGGCGGTTGAAGGCCTGCAATCGCGGCTGTACATCGTGACCCGCGGAGCTCAGGCCGTCCTTCCCGAGGACGTCGTCAATCTGGAGGCGGCAGGCTTGCGTGGCCTGATTCGCGTGATTGGCACCGAGTACCCGCATCTGGGCACCACCCAGATCGACGTCGATGACAGCACCGACGCGCAGCAGGTGGCAGACCAGTTGCTGTCCGGATCCGAAGAAGACGAGACGGCATGGCGCGACGGCGCGTTCTACGTCGCCCGCATGTACCCGGCCCCGCTACGCGCTGAGGACCGGCGCAACACGAACGTCGACTATGCCAACGACGGCGTCCGGCTGCAGATTCGCACGCCGGGCGATCTTGAGACGCTGGAGTTCACCACCTTCAAGCGGCCCGCGCCCGGTCCCGGTGAGATCGAGGTTGCGATCTCCGCGTCGAGCATCAACTTCGCCGATGTGCTGATCACCTTCGGCCGCTACCCCAGCTTCGAAGGCCGTCTGCCGGAACTGGGCACCGACTTCGCGGGCGTGGTCACCGCGGTCGGTCCGGACGTCACCAGCCACAAGGTCGGTGATCGTGTCGGGGGATTGTCTCCCAACGGCTGCTGGGGCACGTTCGTCATCTGTGCCGCCGACATGGCGGTCACGCTTCCGTCGGGGCTGACCGATGCCCAAGCCGCCGCGGTCACCACCGCGAGCGCCACCGCGTGGTACGGCCTGGTCGACTTGGCCCGGATCAAGCGCGGTGACCGGGTGCTGATCCATTCTGCTACCGGTGGTGTCGGGCAGGCGGCGATCGCCATCGCGAAGGAGGTCGGTGCCGAGATCTTCGCCACGGCCGGCAGCGATGAGCGTCGGGAACTGCTGCGCGGCATGGGCATCACGCATGTCTACGATTCCCGCAGCACCGCCTTCGCCGACGAGATCCGGCGCGACACCGACGGCTACGGCGTCGACATCGTGTTGAACTCGGTCACCGGCGCTGCACAGCGTGCCGGGCTGGAGCTGTTGGCCTTCGGCGGACGCTTCATCGAAATCGGCAAGCGCGACATCTACGGCGACACCAGGATGGGCTTGTTCCCGTTCCGCCGGAATCTGGCGTTCTTCGCCGTCGACCTGGCGTTGCTGTCGGTCATCAACCCGGAGCTGTCCTGCGGTTTGCTGACCACGGTGTACGAGCGCACGGCGGACGGAACGCTGCCGGTGCCGGAGCTCACTGAGTACCCGCTCGCGGAAGCTGCAACGGCGATCCGCGAGATGAGCGGAGCTCGGCACACCGGCAAGCTGCTGCTGACCGTTTCGCACGAAGAGAAGGGTCTGGCTGTAGTTCCGCCGCAGGCGGCGGTCCCGTTCCGCGGGGACGGCGCCTATGTCATCACCGGCGGACTCGGTGGTCTCGGTCTTTTCCTGGCCGAGAAGATGGCGGCCGCCGGTTGCGGCCGGATCGTCCTCAACGGTCGGTCCGAGCCCAAGCAGGAAGCGCTTGAGGTCATCGAGCGGATCCGCAGCGGCGGTACCGAGATTGAGGTTGAGCGGGGCGATATAGCCGAGCCGGCCACCGCCCAGCGCCTGGTTGAGGCTGCGACGGCCTCGGGGCTGGAGCTTCGGGGCGTACTGCACGCCGCGGCTCTGGTCGAGGACGCCACCCTGATCAACATCACCGACCAGCTCATCGACCGGGACTGGGGACCGAAGGTCCACGGCGCCTGGAACCTGCACCTGGCAACAGTCGGGCTGCCGCTGGACTGGTTCTGCTCGTTCTCCTCGGCTGCCGCTCTGGTGGGCTCGCCGGGTCAGGGAGCGTATGCGGCTGCCAACAGCTGGGTGGACGGCTTCACCCATTGGCGACGTTCGCAGGGGCTGCCCGCCACTGCGATCGCCTGGGGCGCGTGGAGCGAAATCGGGCGCGGCCAGGGCATGGCCGAGCAGACCGACAGCGCTATCGCCCCTGACGAAGGTGCGTTCGCCTTCGAGTCGCTGTTGCGTTACGACCGCGCCTACGCCGGGTACACCCCGATCATGGGTTCCCCGTGGCTGACCGCCTTTGCGCAGCGCAGCCGGTTCGCTGAGGAATTCCAGTCGATGGGGCAGGGCCGCAGCGAGGGCAGCAAGTTCCTCGCCGAGCTCAGCACGCTGCCGCAGGAAGAGTGGCCGGGCAAGCTTCGACACCTGGTTACCGACCAAATCGGCATCATCCTGCGACGGTCGGTGGATCCGGACCGGCCGCTGGCGGAGTACGGCCTGGACTCACTGGGCAACCTTGAAGTTCGTACTCGCATTGAGACGGAAACGGGAATCCGCATCAGTCCGGCGGACATCACAACCGCGCGAGCATTGGCGGCGCACCTGTGCGACACGCTGGCCGCCCAAGCAGACGCACCAGCGGCGACGTAACGGGTGGGGTGGGGATTTCGATGAACGCGCTAAGTCAGTTATTCGGGTAGACGGAAATTTAGGAGCGGGCATTGCTTATCGGGCCGGTGTCAATCGGGACGATTGACCAGTGGAAGGTGGGGCCAGGATCAGTCGTGTCCTGGAACCCGTCGGCCGCTGCGCGCGCGAAGGCACTGGAAGCTCCCGTGAGCCCGGTGCCGCCCGGCTACATGCAGGCCCAGCACATTCGGGGGTACAGCGAGTACGCCGCTAAGGGGCTCGACTACTCCCGGCTGATGATCGCTTCCTACGATTCGCCCGGCCAGTGCGATCTGCGCACGATGACCTACGTCATCAATGCCCACGTGCGCCGGCATGACACGTACCGCAGCTGGTTCGAATACCAGGGTGACGAGATCGTTCGGCACCACATCGAGAATCCAGCCCAGATCAAGATGGTTCCTACCAAACACGGCGAGCTCTCGGCGGAGGCTTTCCGTGACGTCATCCGGTCTACGCCGTCTCCGGTGGAGTGGGATTGCTTCAGCTTCGGGGTCGTCCAGTGCGAAGACCACTTCACCTTCTATATGAGCATCGACCACGTTCACGCAGACGCGCAGTTCCTCGGCGTCGCGCTGATGGAGTTCCATCTGATGTACGTGGCGCTGGTCAATGGTGGTCCGCCCTTGCGCCTGCCGGATACCAGCAGCTATCTGGACTTCTGCGTTCGTCAGCGCGAGTACACCTCGGCGCTGACGTTGGAGTCGCCAGAGATTCGTACCTGGACCGATTTTGCCGACCAGAACGACGGGAGCTTCCCGACTTTCCCGTTGCCGCTGGGTGAATCATTGGTCCCGTGCCCCGGCGAACTCGTCACCCACGAACTGATGAACGAAGAGCAGACGCACCGGTTTGAAAAAGCGTGCTCCGATGGTGGCGCTCGTTTCATCGGTGGCGTCTTCGCAGCGCTCGGCATTGCGGAGAAGGAGCTCAGCGGTGTCGATACCTATTTCGGGCTGACACCCACCGACACGCGGGAGCCCGAAGAACTGATGACACTGGGCTGGTTCACCGGCCTGGTGCCGTTGACAGTTCCGGTTGACGGGTCTTTCGCTGACGCAGCCAAGGCGGCGTCGGCCTCCTTCGACGCGGGCCGCGAGGCGTCGCGCGTTCCGTTTGACCGAGTGTTGGAACTGGCGTCGTGGCTGAGCCGGCCGCGTGCGGCCTTCCCGCAGGTCAACTATTTCGATGTCGGCCTTCCACCGCTGTCGGCGTTCCTGACGTCGGATCTCTCCGGAGCAAATATCGGGATGTACTTCGACGGACGTCTGTCCAACCCGTTGTGCTTCTGGGTGGTCCGCCTTCAACACCAGACCATGGTGACGGTTCTCTACCCGGGCAACCCGGTGGCGCGGGAATCGATCGAGACGTACGTGAAGGCAGTGCGATCAGTGTTCCTGCGGGTCGCAGAGGGACGCGACGCGTCCGTGAACGAATTGGCGAAAGCATGACCACACAGATTTCATCGGTAGTCGGTAAGGCAGCGGGGAACGGTTCAAGCCAGCAAGGGAGCGGGCGAGGGCTGGAACCGATGAACAGGAGGGAAACACCAATGAGTGAGTCATCGATTTCCGCTGTTTTACGTGAGCGTGCGAGTTTGCAGCCGAATGATGTCGCGTTTACGTTCACTGACTTCGACAAGGATTGGGAAGGTGTTGCCGAGAGTTTGACGTGGTCGCAGTTGTATCGGCGGTCGCGGAACTTGGCTGAGGATTTGAAGGCGTGCTCGAGCACGGGGGAGCGCGCAGTGATCTTGGCGCCGCAGGGGTTGGAGTATGTGGTGGCGTTCCTGGCCTCGTTGGAGGCTGGGGTTATTGCGGTTCCGTTGTCGACGCCGATGGTGGGTCACCATGACGAGCGGGTGAGTGCGGTGTTGCGGGACGCTGCGCCGACGGCGATTTTCACGACGTCTTCGATTGTGGATTCGGTTGCGCCGTATGCGGTGGAGGCTGAGGGGCGGCCGGCGCCGACCATTCTTGAGGTCGACCGGTTGGATTTGGATTCGCGGCGCAAGATCAAGGGGTCGCGGGAGGCGAAGCCGGAGACGGCCTATTTGCAGTACACGTCGGGTTCGACGCGGACGCCGGCTGGGGTGATGGTGTCGACGCGCAACTTGTCGGCTAACTATGAGCAGATGATGGCGGACTTCTTCCCGGAGCACGGCCGGGTGGCACCGCCGAATACGACCGTGGCCTCGTGGTTGCCGTTCTACCACGATATGGGGTTGATGCTGGGTGTGTGTGCCCCGATTCTGGGTGGGTGGAGCACGCAGGTGATGACGCCGATGGCGTTCTTGCAGCGCCCGGCGCGGTGGGTTCAGTTGTTGGGCTCGCATCCGCGTGCGGTGACGGCGGCGCCGAACTTTGCGTTTGATCTGGCTGCGGCGCGGACCAAGGATGAGGACTTGGCCGGGCGTGATCTCGGTGACGTGTTGGCCATCATCAGCGGTGCCGAGCGAGTTCACGTGGCAACGTTGCGCCGGTTCGTGTCGCGGTTTGCCCGGTTCAACCTGAAGGAAACGGTCCTGCGGCCGTCGTACGGCTTGGCTGAGGCGACGTTGTACGTGGCTACTGCCGGGTCGCGACGGTCTCCGGAGGTCGTGCACTTCGAGCCGGAGAAGTTGTCGGCTGGGCATGCCAAGCGGACCCAGTCTGGAACTGGTCTGGTGAGCTATGGGATGCCGGAGAATCCGCCGGTCCGCATCGTTGACCCGGATACGCGTTCGGAGATGCCGGCGGGGACGATCGGTGAGATCTGGACCCAGGGTGAAAACGTGGCACTGGGCTACTGGAACAAGCCGGCCGAGTCTGAGCACACCTTCGGCGGTGAGATCGTTGATGCTGCCAGCGATGTGACTGACAACCGTTGGTTGCGGACCGGCGATTTGGGGTTCATCTCCGAAGGCGAGCTGTTCATCATCGGCCGGATGAAGGATCTGTTGATCGTTCGTGGCCGTAACCACTACCCGGATGACATCGAGGCAACCGTCTCAATGATCTCCAACGGCCGAGTCGCGGCAATCGCCGATCCGTTGTCGGAGCAGGAGCAGTTGGTCGTGGTGATCGAGCTCAAGCGGCGGGCCACTGATTCCGATGAGGAATTTGCCGAGCGGATGGACACCGTGAAGTCCGATGCGACATCAGCGATTTCACGGTCCCACGGCATCAGCGTGGCTGATGTGGTCATCGTTGAGCCGGGTGCTATCCCGATCACCACGAGCGGCAAGATCCGTCGCTCAGGTGCGGTGGAGAAATACCGCAAGAACGAATTCAACCGCCTCGACGGCGAGCTCGTCAGCGCCTAGCCGCCTCCGGCCCCACTTCCGCGCCCAAACGTGAGTTTGGGCGAGGAAGTGCGAGTAGATCCCACCTTTTCGTCGATCTCGACACGGGTGCGGTCGCGTTTGCTCACCATCGTCTGCTCTTGGCATGTGCGGCTCGAGACTGACGTTTTGGTTGGCTCTATCTGGGACTTTGTCTACTAAACGTGAGTTTTGGCGTCCCTAGGTGACGTCCGCGCGGTGCTTGGCCTGACCCGTCACAGCGGGCTCTCCAACTAGGTGATCTTCCCAGTCAGGACTCCCAAGCGCGTCATCGAGAGGGGTCGCTGGGGGTTCGGAGGCTGGTTCGTCTGACTCGGCGGTATGCAGCGGCTGGCGCTCTTGTTTCGGCGGCGCCTTCGGCTTGGACGGCCACCAATTGGCTTGCCCGACAAGGGTGGCGATGGCGGGCACCGTGATAGTGCGAACCAGGAAAGTGTCCAACAGAATTCCGATACCGACCACGAAGCCGGCCTGCAGGAGCGTCGAGATGCTGGCGAACAGCAGACCGAACATCGATGCGGCAAAAATGAGGCCCGCGGCGGTGATGACACCGCCGGTGGAACCCACTGTTCGGATAATCCCGCCGCGGATGCCTAGTGGGGACTCGTCACGAATGCGCGAGATGAGCAACAGGTTGTAATCGGCCCCCACCGCCACAAGGACGATGAACGTCAGTCCAGGCACACTCCAATGCAACTCTTGGCCCAGACCGAACTGGAACACCACCACGCCGATACCGAGGGCCGACAAGTACGAGATGATCACTGACCCAATGAGATAGAGCGGCGCGACGATAGCTCGCAGTAGTGCGATCAGGATTCCCAGCACGATGAAAATGGTCATCAGGATGATGAGCCGGATGTCGTGGTTGTAGTAGTCACGGACGTCGCGCAGCATGACCGAGAATCCGGCCATCGAGATCGTCGCACCCTCCAGTTTGGTGTTGGGTTGCGCTTGCTGCGCCGTGTCGATGATCTTGTTGACGAGATCCATGGCTTCAGTGCTGAACGGGTTGATGTCATTTTGGACCAGGTACCGCACCGAGTGGCCGTCTGGTGAAATGAATGCTGCCGCAGCTTTTCTGAACTCCTCGGCCGCGAGGAATTGCGGTGGAATGTAGAAGCCGGCCATCGGTTCCTTGGCTGCACCGGTCTTCATCCCCAACAGGAACGACGATGCTTCACTGAGGCCGGAACCGACCTGTTTGGTGGAGTCCACCAGCAGTTGCACACCGTCGGCGATTTGGCGGCTCGCGCTGGCGAGCATGTCGGCCCCCTGCTGGACCTGGTTGAGTTGAGACTGGATTCCGCTCGGAGTGTTCATCCCGGCGGCGTTCAGTGCCTTGGTCGCGGAGTCCATCGCGCCGCGCAGACTCTTCTCGGTGGCATCAAGAGTCTGGCTGGATTGCGTCGTTGACAGGAGTCGGCCCAAGTCGCCGATTCGGTCGAAGGTTCCGTTATCGCGTGCTTCGACGAGCAGATGCAACTGATCGCGGCTCTGGCTGCACTTCGGGTCGTCATTACAGATCTGGCTGGCATCGAGCGCGACGAGCACGGAACTCACGGTGTTGGTGACGTCAAAGGCGTTCGCGAGGTTCGCGTTGATGGCGTTGCCCAGTGCGCGCATATTGGTTACCAGTTGGGCGGCGTTGTTGATGTCTTGGAAGGTCTTGCCGCCGCCGAACTGATTCTGCATATAGGACAGCGCATCAACCAGACCGTGCACGGTGGTTATCGCCTGTGTGACCTGACCGCGGATCATGCCCAGGCTGTCAGCCAGCTGGTTGGCGCCGTTTTTAAGCCGGTCGAGGTCCGCCGAGCGATCGTTGATCTGGTGCGACGCATCCTCGAGCCTGGTGCCGACTTCGCCCGCCTGGTAGCTCAGCCGGGCCTGTTCCAGTGATTCGCCGGTGGGTCGGGTAATGCCGCGGACGATGGCGACGCCTGGGATCTGGCTGACGCGCTGCGCCATCTGTTCCAAGTCGGCAAGTGCTTGCGGGGTTCGCAGGTCGTTTGGTGAGTGAATGAAGATGTACTGCGGGATGGTCTGGTTCAACGGGAAGTGGCGGTCGAGTGCCTGATAGCCGATTGAGCTGTCCACCGATTGCGGCAGTGCCTTGCGGTCGTCGTAGTTGTATTTGACGAACATCGAGCAGCTGGCCAGGGTGAAGAGGATGACCAAACTGAAGGCTAGGTGACTCTTCGGCCGACGGACGATCCGGATACCTGAGCGCCGCCAGAACCTGGAGGTCAGGTCGCGCCGCGGCTTGATCCATCCGCGACGTCCGGCGAGAACCATGAGGGCGGGCAGGAAGGTCACCGCTGCCAGGAAGGCGATCGCGACCCCGACTGCCAGCGCGATGCCGACCGTCGAAAAGATGCTGAGGCGCGTGAAGACCATGCCAAGGAAGGTGACTGCCACGGTCGCTGCGGAGGCGGCGATCACCTTGCCTACCGAACCCATGGCACCCTTGATCGCCGCGCCGGTGTCGTCACCCTTTCGCAAGTAGTCGTGATACCTGCTGATCAGGAATACTGCGTAATCGACGCCCGTCCCGGCCATCATGGCGTTGAGGAAGATGATGGTCTGATTCGAGATACTCAGACCAAGCTCTGCCATGCCGGCGATCACCCCCTGAGCGACCGTCAGCGACACCCCGATGGTGATCAGCGGCAACAGCAGGGTGATCGGATTTCGATAGATCATCAGCAATATCAACAACAGCATCACGACAGTCGCGAGCTCGATGTGGACCTTGTCCTTCTCGCCCACGTTGACCATGTCGATCAGGGTGGCCGCGGGCCCGGTCAGATTCACCGTCAGATCGGAGCCGGCGACCGCGGCTTGGACGCGTTTCGCGATCTCGGTGGCCGCGACGTAGGCCTCCGGCGAGCCCAGTTCGCCGAACACGCCGACAGGGAGCATCCACGCCTTGTTGTCTTTGCTGGTCATGATCTCGCGCAGCGGCGGGACGGTGATGAAGTCCTGCAGCATGATGACGTTCTTTTTATCGTCGCGAAGGGAGTCGGTCAGCTTCTTGTAGGTGGCTTCGTCGGCTTTGGTGAGGCCCTTTTCGTTGGTGAGGACCACCAGCAAAATGTTCGCCGAGGAGTTCTCCTGGAACGCCTTGCTCATCGCGTCCGTGGTCATTGTGACTGGCGCGTTTGCCGGAAGAATGGGCACCGGCTTCCGTTGCACCATTTCGGTGAGGGACGGGAACAGTGCCGGAAGAACCCCGGCCAGGACCAGCCAGAACGCGATCACCAGCCACGGAAAGCGAACCACAACGGCGCCGATCCGCGGGAAGATACCCAGACGTTCGGCGGCCGGTTCTGTGGTGCTGGTCCGCCGTGCCACCAATCCATCCTACTGATGAGCGAGCAATTGCCGGGCACGCATGCGGACCCGGCCCGCCATGCCGGTTAGAATCTCGTGAGCGGCGCTGATCCGGCCATCACCGGGGAGCCTTCGGAAGAACAGCCTCTGGATTAATCGGTATCGATCGATATCGCTATTAGCGGCCCAGTAGAACCGAACGGGCAGGCCCGTCACAGCCTGGAATGAGCGACGCACGCCTGGAGCGTGCGTAAGCGGGGTGGTACCGCGGCGCTCGCGCACCAGCGCGTCGTCGTCCCCGTGCCTAGATGTTTGGCACAGGAGATGAGCGCCATCGTGACGGAAAATGGTTACCCGAGGCCAGCAGCAGGCTCGCCGGACTTTCCCGCGCTCGAGCTGGAGGTCCTCGACTACTGGGCGGCGGACGACACCTTCCGGGCCAGCATCGCCCACCGCGAAGACGCCGAAGAGTACGTCTTTTACGACGGCCCGCCGTTCGCCAATGGTCTGCCGCACTACGGGCATCTGCTGACCGGGTATGTCAAGGACATCGTTCCGCGCTATCGCACCATGCGCGGCTACAAGGTGGAACGCCGTTTCGGCTGGGACACCCATGGTTTGCCCGCTGAGTTGGAGGTTCAGAACCAGCTCGGTATCACTGATAAGGCGCAGATCGACGCGATGGGCATCGAGAAGTTCAACGAAGCCTGCCGCAACTCGGTGCTCAAGTACACCGGCGAGTGGCGCGCCTACGTCACTCGGCAGGCGCGTTGGGTGGACTTCGACAACGACTACAAAACCCTCGATCTGTCGTTCATGGAGTCAGTGATCTGGGCCTTCAAACAACTATGGGACAAAGGGCTCGCCTACCAGGGTGTCCGGGTGTTGCCGTACTGCTGGAACGACGAGACGCCGCTATCCAGCCATGAGTTGCGGATGGACGACGACGTCTACAAGAGCCGCCAGGACCCCGCCATTACGGTCGGATTCCAGGTAACGGCAACAGATTCCCACCTCGACGGCGCCTATCTGCTGATTTGGACCACCACGCCGTGGACGCTGCCATCGAATCAGGCAGTTGCCGTCAACCCCGACGTCAGCTATGCCGTTGTCCTCGTGGACGACCGCCGCTACGTGCTGGCCGAGGCACGGCTGGCTGCCTACACGCGTGAACTAGGGGAGGAACCGGAAGTCGTTGCGACGGTTTCTGGGGAGCAACTACTCGGGTTGAGCTATCTGCCGCCTTTTCCGTATTTCGCTGACGCCGTTAACAGTTTCCAAGTCCTGCGCGGTGACTTCGTCACCACTGAGGACGGCACCGGGATCGTGCATATGGCACCGGCTTACGGCGAAGACGACAAAGCCACCACGGACACCGTCGGGATCGTGCCGGTAACCCCGGTCGACTCTAAGGGCCGATTCGACGCGACTGTGCCTGACTACCGGGGCCAGCACGTTTTCGACGCCAACTCTCAGATCATCCGTGACCTGAAGAACGGCACCGGCCCAGCCGCAGTCAACGCGCCAGTGCTGGTTCGGCATGAGACCTATGAGCACTCCTATCCGCACTGCTGGCGCTGCCGCAACCCGTTGATCTACCGAGCGGTGTCGTCGTGGTTTGTGAAGGTGACCGAGTTCCGCGACCGGATGGTTGAGCTCAATCAGCAGATCACCTGGTACCCGGAGCACGTCAAAGACGGACAGTTCGGCAAGTGGTTGTCCGGCGCACGGGACTGGTCGATCTCGCGAAACCGCTACTGGGGCACGCCGATTCCGGTGTGGGTGTCCGACGATCCGGAGTATCCGCGGATCGATGTGTACGGCAGCCTGGACGAACTCGAACAGGACTTCGGTGTTCGACCGCTCAATCTGCACCGGCCCTATATCGACGAACTGACCCGCCCCAACCCCGATGACCCGAGTGGACAGTCGACGATGCGACGCATCGAGGACGTGTTCGACGTGTGGTTCGACTCCGGGTCCATGCCGTACGCCCAGGTGCACTACCCGTTCGAGAATGTCGATTGGTTCAAGACCCACTTTCCAGGCGACTTCATCGTCGAATACATCGGGCAGACCCGCGGCTGGTTCTACACCCTGCACGTTCTGGCGACGGCACTCTTCGACCGGCCGGCGTTCAAAACCTGTGTCTCGCATGGGATCGTCCTCGGCAACGACGGCCAGAAAATGAGCAAATCGCTGCGAAACTATCCCGACGTCAGCGAGGTCTTCGACCGCGACGGCTCCGATGCGATGCGCTGGTTCCTGATGGCGTCTCCCATCCTGCGCGGTGGCAATCTGATAGTGACCGAGCAGGGTATTCGGGAAGCGGTGCGCCAAGTGCTGCTGCCGCTGTGGAACTCCTACAGCTTCCTGGCGTTGTACGCGCCGAAAGTCGGTGTCTGGCGAACAGATTCAACTCAATTGCTGGATCGCTACATCCTGGCGAAGCTCGCCGAATTGCGCGACGATCTCACTGCGGCAATGGATGGCTGTGATATCTCGGGTGCCTGCGAACAGTTACGTCAGTTCGTGGAGGCGCTGACGAACTGGTATGTGCGCCGGTCCCGCTCCCGGTTCTGGGACGAGGATCCCGATGCCATCGACACGCTGCATACTGTGCTCGAGGTGACCGCGCGTCTGGCCGCACCCTTGCTCCCGATGGCCACTGAAGTGATCTGGCGCAACATCACCGGGGAGCGTTCGGTTCACCTCACCGACTGGCCGACAGCGGGCATTGTGGACAAAGACCCGGACCTGGTAGCAGCGATGGACCAAGTTCGCGAGGTGTGTTCCGTCGGCTCCTCGCTGCGTAAGGCCAAGAAGCTGCGCGTGCGTCTGCCGCTACCGAAATTGACTGTTGCCGTGGCAGATCCGCAATTGCTTGCCCCGTACGTCGACTTGATCGCCAGTGAGCTGAATGTCAAGGACGTGGAGCTCACCGATGATATCGATGCCTACGGCCGGTTCGAGCTCACCGTCAACGCCCGGGCGGCCGGCCCGCGTCTGGGCAAGGACGTGCAGTTTGCGATCAAGGCGGTCAAGGCTGGCGAGGGTGTGCTCAACCCGGATGGCACGCTGACCGCTGGCCCGGCGACGCTGGAGCCGGGGGAGTACACGTCGAAACTGGTTGCGGCAGATCCGGATTTCACCGCCGAATTGCCCGGCGGCGCCGGACTTGTGGTGCTGGACGGCACCGTGACCGAGGAACTGGAAGCCGAGGGCTGGGCCAAGGACCGCATCCGCGAACTGCAGGATCTGCGGAAGTCCACCGGACTGGACGTCAGCGACCGGATTCGCGTCGTGATGTCAGTTCCAGCCGAACGTGGCGACTGGGCACGCACACACCGGGACTTGATCGCCGGGGAAATTCTGGCCACCAGTTTCGATTTCGGCGACCCTGAGGGCGGCGTTGAGATCGGCGACGGTGTCCGGGTGGCGATCTCCAAAGCGACCGAAGTCTGACGTCGCTCCGCACTCCCTAATGCGCGAAGATACTCCCGAGGAACACCGCACCCCAGAAAAGGATGCTGCCCACGATAATTTGGACCTGGGCCACCGCTGCCGAAATGGCGCTCAGTACCCGACCGATCGGGGTAAGTAGAAATGCTTCAGTATCCAAGCCCCATGGTGGCCCGGTGAGGGTGACAGCTGCTTCGCCTGTGGTGCTATTCACTTTCACCTGGAACCCGGCAGCGGTCTCGACGATGACGTGGTAGCCGTCGGCGCTCACCTGCGGTAGGTCCCGAGGGCGACCCTTGACTCTGATCGTGGTGCCCACTTGGTTGCCAGTCGTGGTGTCGATGACCGCGAAGTGAGTACTGCTGCCGTGTTTGTCTGACGCGGGGACGCTTGCGGCGAACGTCGCGCGGCTACCATCTGGGCTCAAGTACGGCCCGTAGACCCAGCCGGGCAGGCCGACGGTGGTTCCGGCTTGGGTGCCGGTGACGGTATCGATCACCACTACCCGAGTCCAATTGTCGATGGGATCCAACGGCGAGTGGACGAGCAAGATGACCCTGGTCCCGTCCGCGGTTGTCTGTGGCCATTCCAGCGAGGAGAGTTCGCCGGTGACGGTGACTATCGTCCCGGTTTGAGTACCGGTCGTGCCGTCGACGACCATCACGTGTGTGGAGTCGCCGTCAGTTGTGGCGACCAAGACGTGGCCGTCGTTGATGTTGGCCACTACTTTGGCCATCGCCCCGGCCAGGGTCAGGGTGGTGCCGGTCTGCTGGCCGGTAGCGATGTCGACGACCGCGATGTGTGTGGATTCGCCGTCCGTTGTGGTGAACAACGCGTGGGCTTCGTCGTCATCGGTGAACGTGTAGCCGATCGGCCCGGCGAGGGCGATGGCGGCGCTGCTGGTCTGATCGCCAGTCGCGGTGTCGATGACAGCAGTTCGGATGGCGGCGCCGTCCGTCGTGGTGACCAGCACGTGGGCGCGGTCGGGGGCGGTGTAGGTGTAGCTGGCCGTTCCGGCGAGCGTGATGACACCTGGTTGTCCGCTGGTGCTGGTGTCGACGACCGCGACTTGGGTAGTGCCGCCCGCTCCCGCGACGAAGAGTGCGTGAATACCGTCGGCATTGAACACTGGGCCTAGCAGGGTGTGACCATCGAGGGTCAGGGTGGTGCCGGCTTGTTGGCCGGTGGTGGCGTCAACGACCAGGATCTGGGTGTGGCTGTCGGGGCGCAGGTGCCAAGGGTCGTCATTCGCAGTGATCAAAACGTGTACCCCGTCCGCGCTAACCAGCGGATCGCCCGACAGTCCACCGTCGAGAGTGTGTGCGGTACCGGCCGCAGTGCCGTCCGTCGTATCCAGCACCGCTAGATTTGTAGCTATTGGTTTGTTCCCCTCGTCCAACACTGTGGTCATTACCAAGGCGTGTGTTCCGTCAGTGCTCACGATTGAGGTGTCCCAGGGACTGCCGTCGAGGGCAAGCCCGGGGCCGACTTTCCCGCCGGTGTTGGCGTCGATGACCGTGAATTGTGTTGTGCCCGTGCCGGTGGCCGCGTTGTACTGAAAGTTGGTGACGACTACGCGGCCCGCCGTCCCGATGAGCGCCAAATCGGCGACAACGCCGGCGAATGTGAGAGTGTTGCCCGTCTGGGCGCCGGTGGTCGTGTCGAACACCGCTACCTGCCCGGTGTATGGAGTGGCGTAGTTGTCACTCGTTGCGATCAGGACGTGCTTGCCGTCGGCAGCGAGCACCGGGTCTTTCACTAGTCGGCCGGTGAGAACGACGGGATCGCCGATCTGCGTACCCGTAGCGGTGTCCGCGATCACTACCTGGGTGGTGTAGCCGTTGGCCGTATAGCCCCCGGTCGTGGTCAACTCGCGCCCGCTGTCGATCGGTATCCCGGGTGTGCCGGAAGCCGACGCCGCGGCCGCCGGGGCGGATACGGCTTGGGCGACCGTTCGGCGTTGAGCCGGCATGCCGACCGCGCCGAGTTCCCGGCGCGCGGCCGCGGCTGTCAGCCAGGCCGCTGGTGAGGACTCCCGGCTGCCGAAGTCTCCACCGGGCGGCCGGGGTGGCCGGGTTCGCGCCGATGTTGGCGTGGAGATCGCGCTGACCGAGGGCGACGAAACGCGAGAGAACGCGACCCGGTCTCGGTGCTGCGCCGGCTTCGTGATCGAAGCGGATTCAGACGACCTAGGGCCTGACGGCTCGTCAGCCCACGCGGCCGGTGCTCCCAGCCAAATGGTCGTGCCCACCCCAAGCGCCACGGCCAAGCCTCCGACATGGCCAACGAAATGCCCAGATCTCATATCATTCCCCATCATCTCGTTGACTGAATGTTGGCTGACGATGTGCCGACTGAGTGCAGTAGCGGGCCACTGCACTTCGATCAGCCCCTAGCATCGGATGTCGTGGAGCGCTGGGTACTGCACCTCGACATGGACGCGTTCTTCGCGTCCGTCGAGCAATTGACTCGCCCAACGCTGCGGGGCCGTCCGGTGCTGGTCGGGGGTCTCGGCGGTCGCGGCGTGGTCGCCGGCGCCAGCTACGAGGCCCGTGCGTTCGGTGCCCGTTCAGCGATGCCGATGCATCAGGCCCGCCGCATGGTGGGTGGCGCTGCCGTGGTGCTGCCGCCGCGCGGAGCCGTCTACGGACTGGCGAGCCGGCGGGCGTTGGATACCGTTCGGGCGATCGTTCCAGTGCTCGAACAACTTTCGTTCGACGAAGCCTTCGGGGAGCCCGCAGAACTGGTCGGGGCGACTGCCGAAGGTGCCGAGGGGTTCTGCGAACGGCTGCGAGCCCGGGTGCGCGAGGAGACCGGACTGATCGCTTCCGTGGGAGCCGGTTCGGGTAAGCAGATCGCAAAGATCGCCTCGGGGCTAGCCAAGCCCGACGGTATCTGTGTAGTGCGGCGCGACGCGGAGCAGAGCTTGCTCCACAGCCTGCCGGTACGTCGCTTATGGGGAATCGGCCCCGTCGCCGAAGAGAAGCTGCATCGTCTCGGGATCGAGACGGTCGGGCAGCTGGCCGCGTTGTCGGATGCCGAAGCAGCCAACATCATGGGTGCGGCGGTGGGTTCTGCCCTGCACCGCCTCGCCAAAGGCATCGACGACCGGCCCGTGATGGAACGCGGTGAGGCAAAACAGATCAGCGCTGAATCCACGTTCGCAGTTGACCTGACCACGGTGGAGCAACTGCGCGACGCCGCTGGGCCGATTGCGGAACATGCGCACCGGCGGCTCGGCCGTGACGGACGTGGCGCCCGGACGATCACCGTAAAGCTCAAGAAGTCCGACATGTCGACGTTGACCCGCTCAGCAACGCTTCCGTACGCCACCGCGGACGCCGGCACGTTGACCGCGACCGCGCTCCGGCTGCTCCTCGATCCGCGGGATGTCGGACCTATTCGGCTTTTAGGAGTGGGCTTTTCGGGCCTTTCCGACGTCTTGCAGGAGTCGCTGTTTCCGGATCTGGATCAGCAAGCGACATATGTATCCGACTCGTCCGACACCAGAACGCCGGTCCCGGAGTCGGTGCCTGACACCGGCAGTTGGCGGATCGGCGACGACGTGGCCCATCCCGAATTCGGGCATGGCTGGGTGCAGGGCGCCGGGCATGGTGTTGTCAGCGTTCGATTCGAAACCCGAAGCACAGGAGCGGGTTTCATGCGCACGTTCGCCATCGACGGGGCCAGGT
The DNA here is from genome assembly GCA_965279745.1 of Mycobacterium sp. Taxonomy (GTDB): domain Bacteria; phylum Actinomycetota; class Actinomycetes; order Mycobacteriales; family Mycobacteriaceae; genus Mycobacterium. Next base: position 1,300,922 of record OZ257262.1, on the reverse strand, counting down.
TGGTCAGCGCCGACCCGATCGAAAGCCTGGACTGGGCTGACTATCTCGGGGAGTTGGAGCGATTAGCCCCAACGGGCGACGGCATCGCGGACGGGTAGGCCTGTCGCCAGTGCAGCCATCAGCAGCACGCGTGCCTGGCTCGGCCACAGCCCGCGGGACAGGACCCCGCCGGCCTGAATCAGGTCATGTGCGGGGCCGTACAGCAAGCCGGTGTGTCCGCCGGAAACCCGAGTGGTGATCACGACCTCAACTCCTGAGGCAGCGGCTTGACGCACACCTTCGATCACCATCGAGCCCGCATTGCCGTGCCCCATCGCGGCGATCACCAGACCGCGGGCGCCGGCTGCCACAAATGCTTCAATAGCCGTCGCATCGGCACCGGGGTAAGCCCCGACGATGTCCACCCGGGGGGTGTCAGTGACTGTGCCGAGGAAGGGGCGCTCCTTGATTCCGGTCAGCGTGAACGACCCATCTGACACGGTGCCGACCTGCACACCACCGGTGAACCCCTGAAGTCCGCCCACCTTGTAGGTGGCTTGTGGCGCCAGCACAGCGCCGTGGAAGCAGATCAGCGCACCGAGCCCTCGGGCTTGAGGGCTGGCCGCGACCGCGAGGGCATCCCGCAGATTGCCGGGGCCGTCGGCCTCGGGGGAGTCGGCCGAGAACATCGCGCCGGTCAACACCACCGGGACCTCGCCGTCATAGGTGAGGTCAAGCCACAGTGAGGTTTCTTCCATGCTGTCGGTGCCGTGGGTGATGACGATCCCGTCGGCTCCTTCGGCCACTGCCGTGTTGACTGCGGTCTCGATCAGCATCCAGTGGGAGGGGGTCAGTTGCGAACTGTCCAGATTGAGGACGTCCACCACCTGTACGCCCAGCCCGTCCGCCAATTGCGCTCCGCTGCGGGCGGGGCGCAGCACACCGTCGGCGTCGCGATTGGTCGAGATAGTCCCGCCTGTGGCGATGACAACGAGACGAGGCATGCCGCAATCATGGCATGGGGGATGATGTGTCACGTGACTGACGAAACCGCGGGAGCTGAGCCGCTGACTGCGGCCGCCGACGGCGACGCGCAGTCCGAGACACCGCACGGCACGAAGCCGGGGACGAGGCCTGGGACCAAAGGGCGGTTGCGTCTTCTCTTGGCAGTGGCAGCCGTTGTGTTGGGCCTCGACATCGTGACCAAGGTGCTCGCCGTGAAACTCTTGGTCCCCGGTGAGCCGGTGCCGATCTTCGGCGACACCGTCACGTGGACCCTGGTACGGAACTCCGGTGCCGCTTTCTCGATGGCGACCGGCTACACCTGGGTGCTGACTCTGGTTGCAATGAGCGTCGTGGTGGGCATCCTGTGGATGGGCCGCCGCCTGGTATCGCCGTGGTGGGCGCTCGGGCTGGGGATGATCCTTGGCGGTGCGTTGGGCAATCTGGTTGACCGTTTCTTCCGCTCACCTGGCCCGCTGCGCGGTCATGTCGTTGACTTCCTCTCCATCGGCTGGTGGCCGGTCTTCAACGTCGCCGACCCCGCGGTGGTTGGCGGGGCCATCCTGCTGGTGGCGTTGTCCCTGTTTGGATATGAATTCGACGAAATCGGCCGGCGGAAGCCCGATGCCGACGCCGGTCGGCGGAAGCCCGATGCCGACGCCGGTCGGCGGAAGCCCGATGCCGACGCCGGTCGGCGGAAGCCCGAATGACCGAACGCTCCATGGAGGTCCCCGAGGGCCTCGCGGGTATGCGTGTCGACGCCGGCCTGGCCCGGCTGCTCGGCTTATCCAGGACCGCGGCCGCCGCGATAGCTGAGGCGGGCGGGGTGGAGGTCGACGGCGCCCAGGTTGGCAAGTCCGATCGTCTCGCTGCAGGCGGCTGGCTGCACGTCCAGATACCCGAGGAGCCGGCACCACCGGAGAACACGCCGGTCGAGATCGAGGGTATGACGATCTTGTACTCGGACGACGACATCGTCGCCGTCGACAAACCACCCGGAGTGGCAGCGCATGCCACGGTCGGATGGCATGGGCCGTCGGTGCTTGGCGGCCTGGCGGCGGCAGGGTTCCGGATCAGCACTTCCGGAATTCACGAACGGCAGGGCATCGTGCACCGATTGGACGCCGGCACGTCCGGCGTGATGGTGGTCGCACAGTCGGAGCGGGCGTACACGGTGCTCAAGCGCGCCTTCAAACACCGCGAGGTGGACAAGCGCTACCACGCGTTGGTCCAGGGTCATCCGGACCCGTCCAGCGGAACCATCGACGCGCCGATCGGACGGCACCGAGGTAACGACTGGAAGTTTGCGGTCACCGAGGGTGGTCGCGACAGCATCACGCATTACGACACGATCGAGGCGTTCCGGGCCGCCAGCTTGCTTGATGTCCATCTCGAAACCGGACGTACTCACCAGATCAGGGTGCATTTCGCCGCACTGCATCACCCCTGTGTCGGGGACCCGACCTACGGCGCTGATCCGGTGCTGGCCAAGCGGCTCGGCCTGGACCGGCAATGGCTACATGCGCGGTCGCTGGCGTTCACCCACCCCACCAGCGGTAGGCGAATGGAGATCACTAGTCCTTATCCGGCTGACCTGCAACGCGCCCTGGATGTGCTAGATGTCGAATCATGATGTGCGGCCCTATGTCACACGTGTCGGCGACGCTCAGGTAACTTGCGGGGAACCATGAGCGAACCAATGCGCCGTAACAAGCGGATAATGATTGCCATCACGGGCGCATTGGCGGCTGCCGCGACGTTCGTGCCGGTTCTGGGTGTTCTGCTGGTGCCGGGTGGCCTCAACAAGAACGACACCACGGTGACGGCCGCACCCACCTCAACCAAGCCACCGTTGACCATCAAGCCGCTTCCGGTCCGCCCGGTCCTCACCGCCTTCGTGACCAAACCGGAGGACTGTCCGCCGCCGGCTGTGGCCGCTCCCGCCGATCAACCGCTCAAAGCCTGCGATATCACCAGGACAGCCATCTACGAACTGGCCCCGGAGGGAATTCGGCTCGATCTGACCGACGTGGACTCGTTCCAGAATCCATTGACCAATGGCCAGACAGTGCAGTTCGCCATGACCCCGGAGTCCTCCCGTAAATTCACCGACTACACCAGAGATCACGTCGGTCAGCAGGCGGCATTCATGCGGGCGGGGATCGTCGTGTGGGCCCCCAAGATCCCCGAGCCGATCGAGGGCACAGTGCTCCAGTTGACCGGCGAACTCACCCCTGAGCAGGCCGCGCAGATCGCCCGCATGCTGCGCGACAACGCTTGACCGGGCTAGCCAGAAGCTGGCGCAGGGACACGAGGCACGACACGCCGAAGCGTGTCGGCCGCCGGACCTAGACTGACGGGCCTATGGACAGTTCGTCTGCTCGTCGCGCCGATTCGTTTGTGCACCTGCACAACCACACCGAGTATTCGATGCTGGACGGCGCGGCGAAGATCACGCCTATGTTCGCCGAAGCCCAGCGGCTTGGGATGCCTGCGATCGGCATGACCGATCACGGAAATATGTTCGGTGCGAGCGAGTTCTACAACGCGGCGACCAGCGTCGGGATCAAGCCCATCATCGGTGTCGAGGCGTATATCGCCCCCGGTTCGCGTTTCGACACCCGCCGCATGTTGTGGGGCGACCCCGGGCAGAAGTCCGACGACGTCTCAGGCAGCGGTTCGTACACGCATATGACGATGGTCGCCGAAGACGCGACGGGACTGCGTAACCTCTTCAGGCTCTCGTCCCTGGCCTCCTTTGAGGGGCAATTGGGCAAGTGGTCCCGGATGGATGCCGACATCATCGCCGAGCATTCCAAGGGCGTCATCGCCACCACGGGGTGCCCATCCGGTGAGGTGCAGACCAGGCTGCGACTCGGCCACGAGCGTGAGGCGTTGGAGTCGGCCGCAAAGTGGCGAGAGATCTTCGGTCCGGAGAACTACTTCCTGGAATTGATGGACCACGGGCTGTCCATCGAGCGCCGGGTGCGTGAAGGCCTGCTTGAGGTGGGCCGAAAACTGGGCATTCCGGCCCTGGCCACCAACGACTGCCATTACGTCACTCGTGAAGCGGCACACAATCACGAAGCGCTGCTGTGCATCCAAACCGGCAAGACCTTGTCGGATCCCAACCGGTTCAAGTTCGACGGCGACGGCTACTACCTGAAATCGGCTGCTGAGATGCGCCAGATGTGGGATGCCGAGATTCCAGAGGCGTGCGACTCAACACTGCTGATCGCAGAGCGGGTGCAGTCCTACGCCGACGTGTGGGCGCCCCGCGACCGGATGCCGATATTCCCGGTCCCGGACGGACACACTCAGGCGACCTGGCTCAGTCACGAAGTCGACGCCGGTCTGCGTCAGCGGTTCCCCGACGGCGTGCCGGCGGACTACGTCGACCGGGCGGCCTACGAAATCGAAGTCATCTGTGACAAGGGCTTCCCGTCGTACTTCCTGATCGTCGCCGACCTGATCAATCACGCACGTTCCGTCGACATCCGGGTCGGACCAGGCCGTGGTTCTGCGGCAGGGTCGCTGGTGGCGTATGCGCTGCGGATCACCGATATCGACCCCATCGAGCACGGCCTGCTGTTCGAGCGTTTCCTCAACCCTGAACGCGCGTCGATGCCCGATATCGATATCGACTTCGACGACCGCCGTCGCGGCGAGATGGTGCGCTACGCGGCTGAGCGGTGGGGCAGCGACCGAGTCGCCCAGGTGATCACCTTCGGCACCATCAAGACCAAAGCGGCGCTCAAGGACTCCGCTCGGGTGCATTACGGCCAGCCTGGTTTCGCCATCGCCGACCGGATCACGAAGGCGCTGCCACCGCCGATCATGGCGAAGGACATTCCGCTGTCCGGGATCACCGATCCCAACCACGAGCGGTACAAGGAGGCCGTCGAGGTTCGCGGTCTGATCGATACCGATCCGGACGTCCGGACGATCTACGAAACTGCCCGTGGTCTAGAGGGATTGGTCCGTAACGCGGGTGTCCACGCGTGCGCGGTCATCATGAGCTCCGAGCCGTTGATCGATTCGATCCCGCTGTGGAAGCGGCCTCAGGACGGCGCCATCATCACCGGCTGGGATTACCCGTCGTGTGAGGCCATTGGTCTGCTGAAGATGGACTTCCTGGGACTGCGAAACCTCACGATCATCGGCGACGCGCTCTGGAACATCAAGGCCAATCGGGGCGTGGAACTAGAGCTGGAGAGCCTGACGCTCGACGATCCCGCCACCTACGAACTGTTGTCGCGCGGCGAGACCCTCGGAGTATTCCAACTCGACGGTGGGCCGATGCGCGACCTGCTGCGCCGGATGCAGCCCACCGGATTCCAGGACATTGTCGCGGTGCTGGCGCTGTATCGGCCCGGCCCGATGGGCATGAATGCCCACAACGACTACGCCGACCGCAAGAACGGCCGGCAGGCGATCAAACCCATCCACCCAGAGCTGGCCGAGCCGCTCAAGGAGATTCTGGCTGAGACCTACGGGCTGATCGTCTACCAAGAGCAGATCATGCGCATCGCGCAGAAGGTGGCCAGCTACTCACTCGCCCGAGCCGACATCCTGCGCAAGGCCATGGGCAAGAAGAAGCGCGAGGTACTCGACAAAGAGTACGAGGGTTTCTCCGAAGGTATGAAAGCCAATGGGTTTTCAGCAGCCGCCGTCAAAGCGTTGTGGGACACCATCCTTCCGTTCGCTGACTACGCGTTCAATAAGTCCCACGCCGCCGGCTACGGACTGGTGTCCTACTGGACGGCTTACCTCAAAGCCAATTACCCGGCCGAGTACATGGCGGGTCTGCTCACTTCGGTAGGCGACGACAAGGACAAGGCGGCGGTGTATCTGGCCGACTGCAGAAAGCTCGGTATCACTGTGCTGCCGCCGGACGTCAACGAGTCGGAGCTCAACTTCGCCTCTGTCGGCACGGACATCCGGTTCGGCCTTGGGGCCGTCCGCAATGTTGGCGCCAACGTGGTCAGTTCGCTGATCGCGACTCGTTCCGAAAAGGGCAAGTTCACCGACTTCTCCGACTACCTCAACAAGATCAACATCGCGGCGTGCAACAAGAAGGTCGCCGAATCCTTGATCAAGGCAGGGGCATTCGATTCCCTCGGCCATCCCCGCAAGGGTTTGTTCTTGGTGCACACTGACGCCGTCGACTCGGTGCTGGGCACCAAGAAGGCCGAAGCGATGGGCCAGTTCGATCTCTTTGGCGGCGGCTCGGACGATGATGATGCTGGAGCAGTGTTCACGATCAAGGTGCCGGCAGACGAGTGGGATGACAAGCACAAGTTGGCTCTTGAGCGCGAGATGCTTGGGTTGTATGTGTCCGGCCATCCACTCAATGGAGTAGCGCACCTGTTAGCCGCGCAGACGGACACCGCTATTCCCGCGATCCTCGATGGCGATGTCGCCAATGACACTCAAGTCCGGGTCGGCGGCATTCTGGCCTCGGTCAACAGGCGGGTCAACAAGAACGGAATTCCTTGGGCGTCAGCCCAGTTGGAAGACCTCACCGGCGGGATCGAAGTGATGTTCTTCCCGCAGACATATTCCGCGTTCGGTGCCGACATCATCGACGACGTGGTCGTGCTCGTCGGTGGCAAGGTGCGGATTCAAGACGACCGTGTCTCGTTGATCGCCAATGAACTTGTCGTTCCTGACTTTTCGACGGCGCAGGCTGATCGGCCGCTGGCTGTCAGCTTGCCCACCAGACAGTGCACCATGGACAAGGTCAATGCACTCAAGCAGGTACTGACACGTCACCCGGGGACATCGCAGGTGCATCTGCGCCTGATCAGTGGCGACAGGATCACCACGTTGGAGCTCGATCAGTCGCTGCGGGTGACGCCGTCATCGGCGCTGATGGGAGATCTCAAGGCGCTATTGGGGCCCGGCTGTTTGGGCGGCTAGTCGGGGTCTGTTAGTCCCAACAGCGCAATGGTCTCCTCGCGCATGGCGACCTTTCGAACCTTGCCGGTCACCGTCATCGGGAACTCGTCGACGATGTGGACGTACCGCGGGATCTTGTAGTGCGCGAGTTTTCCTGTTGAGAACGCCCGGACGGCGTCGACGTCCAACGGGGTGCGGTCGGCTCGCATCTTGACCCACGCGCAGATCTCCTCACCGTAGGTCTCGTCGGGGACACCGATCACCTGCACATCGTCGATATCGGGGTGGGAGTAGAGGAATTCCTCGATTTCGCGCGGATATACGTTCTCCCCGCCGCGGATCACCATGTCCTTGATGCGCCCGACGATCTGGCAGTAGCCGTCGTCGCGCATCACCGCCAGATCGCCCGTGTGCATCCAACCGTCATCGTCGATGGCTTCGTGGGTCTTGGCGTCATCGCGCCAGTAGCCGAGCATCACCGAATAGCCGCGGGTGCAGAACTCGCCGGGCTCGCCGCGGCTGACGACCATGCCTGATTCGGGGTCGACGATCTTGATCTCGACATGCGGGTGAGCCTGACCGACGGTCGCGGTGCGGTGCTCCAGGTTGTCGTCGAAGAGCGTCTGGCAGGACACCGGTGATGTCTCGGTCATTCCGTAGGCGATTGACACCTCTCGCATATTCAGTTCGTCGACGCAGCGTTTCATCACCTCCACCGGACACGGGGAGCCAGCCATGATTCCTGTTCGCAGCGATGACACGTCGCGGATACTGCGGTCGGGGTGGCCGAGCATCGCGATGAACATCGTCGGTACGCCGTACAAAGCAGTGCAACGCTCCGCCTCGACCGCGGCCAATGTCGCTGCCGGATCGAAGCCGGCGGCCGGGATCACCATGGTGGCACCGTGAGTGGTGCAGCCGAGATTTCCCATCACCATCCCGAAGCAGTGATAGAACGGCACTGGAATGCACAACCGATCTGCGGGACCCAGGTTGATGAGGTCGGTGACGAAGAAGCCGTTGTTCAAGATATTGCGATGCGACAGCACCGCACCTTTTGGGGAACCTGTTGTGCCGGAGGTGTATTGGATGTTGATCGGGTCGTGCGGGGCCAGGGCGTCCATCCGGGTCCTGAGATCGCTCGCGGACACTTGATCGGCACGCTGTCGCAGCTGCTCCCAGTCGTCGGAGTTCAGGTACACGACTTCGGTGAGATCGGGAACCTCGGCGCGCACCTCGGCGACCATTTGGCGATAGTCGGACGTCTTGAAGCTGGTCGCTGATACCAAAATCTGGACGCCGGAATGCCTTAGTACATAAGCCAGTTCGTGTGTCCGATAAGCCGGATTGATGGTCACCAGGACAGCGCCCACCTTCGCGGTGGCGTACTGCAGGATGGTCCACTCGGCGCAGTTGGGCGCCCAGATCCCGACGCGGTCACCTTGTTTGACGTCACTGGCCATCAGTGCGCGTGCCAAGACGTTGATTTCGGCATCGAGTTCGGAGTACGTCCAACGCCGACCGGTAGTGACATCGACTAGGGCTTCGACTTGAGGATATGCAGCGGCGGTGCGTTCGAGGTTCGCCCCGATCGTCTCATCCAGCAGGGAGGTGTCGACGGGGCCGGCCGCATAGGACTCCGAGTCGAGGGAGGACACGTGTTCCATAACGTCATTGTGTCGGCGAAGATGGGTGGATGGAGGCAGACCCTTCAACAGAGTCACGACACATCGGTGTGTGGGTTCATCGGTCGGCGAGAGACGTTTACCGCTATGCCTCTGACCTGGGGCGTATCTCGGAGTGGGCGGCCGGCCTGGCTCAGGGGAAGTTGACTCGAGTCGGCGACAACTGGGTGACGCAATCACCGATGGGTGAGGTCACGATGCAGTTCACCCCGGCGAATGATCTCGGCGTGCTGGACCACACCGTCACGCTTCCCTCGGGTGAGGCGGTGTTCAATCCGCTGCGGGTGCTACCCGGGGGCGTGGATTGGAGCGAAGTCGTCTTTACGCTGCGCCGCAGACCTGAAATGTCAGATGCGAATTTTGAGGCTGATGCGATAGCAATTGCCACGGACCTGGCAACGTTGAAACGAATCTTGGAAGGCTGAAGTGGCTTAGCCGCGCCGTTGGCGGGCTAGACCCAGAACCAGCCAGACAACAGTCGTCGAGCCTGCGCCGGCCAACACTGCGGGAGCGGCACTGGCGGTGGCTGCAGCGGCAGCGACCAGCACGATCAGTCCAACGGCGAGGGCGATCAGCTTGTAAGTGGGCCACGGCACGCCGGCGATCAGGACTTGCGACTCGGTCGAAGCCGTCGCTGAACGCCGCTGATCAACGCTGGTCATAACATGACGATAACGCTTATCTATTTTTTCGGTCAACCGAAACCCGAAATTGGGGCCGACGCGTTGCGCAGGCAGCACCCTCCATTGCGGTCCAAGCGTTCTACTCTGGAGCCATGCCGCTCAACGGAGATTACGAACCAAGCACACTTGACTGGGCCCGCGAGAATGCCGAGTTGATCATGTCGTCCGGCGGCACCGCCGGTATGGAGATGAAGGGCAAGCCGGTCATCCTGCTGACCACCGTCGGCGCCAAGTCGGGCAAGCTGCGCAAGACGCCGTTGATGCGGGTCGAGCACAACGGTGAGTACGCGATCGTCGCCTCACTCGGCGGCGCCCCCAAGAATCCCGTCTGGTTCTACAACGTCAAGGCCCATCCTCGCGTGGAGTTGCAGGACGGCACCGAGACCTCCGACTACGAGGCTCGCGAGGTGTTCGGCGACGAGAAGGCGCTGTGGTGGGAGCGCGCCGTCGAGGTGTGGCCCGACTACGCCGGCTACCAGGAGAAGACCGACCGGGTGATCCCGCTTTTCGTCCTGAGCCCGATTCACTGAATACGGCGGGTTGGTGGCACCATTATTTCGGTGTCCGCCGATCTGAGCCAACGCCGTCTGTCACCGCCCTTGTCTGCGGCTGACATCGACGAGGCCGCTCAGCGGATTTCCGGTGTCGTGACACCCACCCCGCTGGAGTACAGCGACCGCCTGTCGGCCGCCACGGGCGCGCACGTCTACCTGAAGCGTGAGGATTTACAGACGGTTCGGTCGTACAAATTGCGCGGTGCCCACAACCTGTTGATGCAGCTTTCCCCTGAGGAGCTGCGCGCCGGTGTGGTGTGTGCCTCAGCTGGCAACCACGCGCAGGGTTTCGCGATGGCGTGCCGGTCGATGGGCGTTCACGGCCGGGTGTACGTGCCGGCTAAGACGCCCAAACAGAAGCGCGACCGGATCCGCTATCACGGCGGCGAATTCATCGAACTCATTGTCGGCGGGGCGACTTACGACTCGGCCGCCGCTGCCGCGCGCGAGGATGTCGCCCGCACCGGCGCCACTTTGGTGCCGCCCTATGACGATCCCCGGACGATGGCTGGCCAGGGCACTATCGCCGTCGAGATCCTCGCCCAGCTCGAAGTCGAGCCTGATGTAGTGATCGTGCCGGTCGGTGGCGGTGGCTGTATCGCCGGTATCACTACTTACCTGGCCGAGCGCACCGCGAGCACCGCGGTGCTGGGTATCGAACCGGCCGGAGCCGCGGCGATGATCGCGGCGCTGGCAGCAGGTGAGCCGGTCACCCTTGAGCACATCGACCAGTTCGTTGACGGCGCCGCTGTCAGCCGGGCCGGCACGCTCACCTATCAGGCGTTGGCGGCGGCGGGCGACATGGTGTCGGTCACCACGGTCGACGAAGGCGCCGTCTGCACAGCAATGCTCGACCTCTACCAGAACGAGGGCATCATCGCTGAGCCCGCCGGTGCGCTGTCGGTGGCCGGGCTCTTGGAGGCAGATATTGCTCCCGGTTCGACGGTGGTATGCCTGATTTCCGGGGGCAACAACGATGTGTCCCGGTATGGCGAGGTTCTGGAACGATCTCTGGTTCACCTGGGCCTCAAGCATTACTTCCTGGTCGACTTCCCGCAGGAGCCGGGAGCATTGCGCCGCTTCCTCGATGAGGTGCTCGGACCGAATGACGACATCACACTCTTTGAATACGTCAAGCGCAACAACCGCGAAACCGGTGAGGCGCTGGTCGGTGTCGAACTTGGCTCGGCAGCCGGGCTTGATGGGTTGCGTTCCCGCATGGCGACATCGGGTCTCCACGTCGAGGCACTCGAGCCGGGGTCGCCTGCCTACCGTTACCTCACCTGAGAACCGCGACGGAATGCGCTGACAGCACTGTGCCTTCCGCGCTGGTGTCGGGTTCGCCCCAGCTCAGCAGTAGTTCGCCTGTGGCAGGAACGGTCACCGGTTCGGTGCCCAGGTTGCAGGCGACGACAATTTGCCCGCGGCGCATGACGATCCATCGTTGGTCCTCGTCGTAGTCGACGAGCAGATGGGTCAGCCAAGGGTCGGCCATGTCAGGCTCGTTGCGCCGCAATGCAATCAGATCCCGGTAGAAGGTGAGCAATCGCTTGTGATCGGGACGGTCGACCTCGTCCCAATCCAGCTTTGAGCGCAGGAAGGTCTCCGGATCCTGCGGGTCCGGAATCTCGGCAGCGTCCCAGCCGTGTTCGGCGAATTCCGCCTTCCTGCCCTCGGCTGTCGCCTTGGCCAGTTCAGGCTCGGGATGGGAGCAGAAGAACTGGAACGGTCGCGACGATGCCCATTCCTCACCCATGAAAAGCATTGCGGTGTAGGGCGATCCAAGGGCAAGCGTCGCCTTGATCGCAAGCTGTCCGTAGTCAAGATTCTGCGCGGGACGGTCGCCGAGCGCCCGGTTTCCTATCTGGTCGTGGGTGCAGGTGTACGCCATCAACCTTGTCGCCGGGATCGTCGACGTGTCCAGCGGTCTGCCATGCCTGCGGTGCCGGAACGACGAGTACGTTCCGGCATGGAAGTAACCGTTCTGCAGAGTCGTCGCGAGCGTGGCCATGCTCCCGAAGTCGGAGTAGTAGCCTTGCCGCTCACCGGACACGGCCGTGTGAATCGCGTGGTGGATGTCGTCATCCCACTGCGCGGTAAGCCCATAGCCGCCGTGATCGCGCGGGGTGATCAGCCGCGGATCGTTCAGATCACTCTCGGCAATCAGCGACAGCGGCCGGCCGAGAACCGCTGACAGTGAGTCTGTTTCGGCGGTCAGTTCCTCGAGGATATGGATCGCGGTGTTGTCGATCAGGGCGTGCACAGCGTCAAGCCGAAGCCCGTCGACATGGAAGTCACGCATCCAGCGCAACGCGCACTCGATGACATACCTACGCACTTCGTCCGCGTCCGGTCCGCACAGGTTGACGCCTTCACCCCACGGGTTGCTCACTGACGAAAGGTAGGGTGCAAATCTGGGCAGATAGTTGCCCGACGGTCCGAAGTGGTTGAACACTGTGTCAATCAACACGCCCAGTCCGCGGCTGTGGCAGGCGTCAACGAAACGCGCCAATCCGTCGGGGCCGCCGTAGGGTTCGTGCACGGCGTACCACAGCACGCCGTCGTATCCCCATCCGTGTGGGCCGTTGAACGCGTTGACAGGCATCAGTTCGACGAACTCGACACCAAGATCCACCAGGTAGTCCAGCTTCTCGATCGCCGAATCGAAAGTGCCGCCCTGGGTGAACGTTCCGGTGTGCAATTCGTAGATCACTGAGCCGGCGATCGAGCGGCCCGACCACTGATCGTCGGTCCAGTGGAAAGTACTTGCGTCCCAGAGTTGCGAACGCTCGTGCACGCCATCGGGTTGCCGAGGCGACCGAGGATCGGGCAGGACCGTTGGATCGTCGTCGATGACGAACCCGTACCGAGCATTCGTCGGACAATCGGCGGCAGCACGCCACCAGCCGTCATCGCTGCGGGTCATCTCATGCAAGGCTGCGTCGACATCCAGTCGCACGAGTTGCGGTCGCGGAGCCCACACCGCGAAGTCAGGCATTGGCCTTCTCCAGGAGAACCACCGGCAGTTCGGCGAACAATTCCTCAGCCGGAATCACGCCGGCCCAGCGTGAACCATTGATCCGATCGACCCAGACCCCATCCGGCAGCGGTAAAACTGTCTCTTGCCAACCTGTCTCAGACAATCGGACCGTCCAGCGGACGACCGCGACCAATACGTCCTCACCTCGCCGGAAAGCAACCACGTGCTCGCTGGAGTCGCCGCGCGCGAGAATCGGTAAGTAGCTCCCGATTGCAAATGATGCCGGGCGATCGTTCCGGGCACTCAGTGCCGCTGTCACCACGCGAATTTTGGGGTGTGTACGCGACTGCAATTCGGCACGACGAGACTCGTAGTCCACCGATCGTCGATTATCTGGGTCGACCAGGCTGTCTTCCCAGAGTTCAGTGCCTTGATAGATGTCCGGCACCCCAGGGACGGTCAGTGCAAGCAACTTCTGGCCCAGCCCGTCACTGTGCGCGTGTGGCTCCAATTGGGTTACCAGACTGGTCAATCCGGCAGCGACGGGTCCGTCCAACACAGAGTCCAGCCAGTTGTGAACGGCGGTCTCGAAGTCATTGTCCGGCGAGTCCCACGAGGTGCGTGAGTTACCTTCGCGGATCGCCTTCTCTGCATAGCTGTGCAGCCGCGCACGCAGATCCGGAGTCACCGCGCCATCCGCAGGCCACACGCCGAAGACGTTCTGCCACAGAAACAGTCCAGTGAGCGTGTCGGGCGACGGCGTGATTTCCTCCCAATCGGCAACGCACTCAGTCCATAACCCCGGAACTTGCGACAGCACGCCGATACGGGCCCGGACGTCCTCGCCGCGCTTGGTGTCATGGGTGGACAGTGCTGTCATGGTCTGCGGCCACAACAACGAGCGGGTTGCAGCGCTGCTGTGGAACTCGGCAGCGCTCACCCCGAAACGCCAGGGCTGACCGCCGACCTCATTGAGCGACACCAACCGGGCGTCACGGTAGAAATAGCAGTCCTCCACGGCTTTTGCGGTGACCGCGCCGCAGAGTTGCTGCAGCCGTGTGGCGGGTTCGCCACCACCGGCTAACGCCGTCGTCAACACCGCCAACGGAGCCGCGAACTCGGAATGGCGGGCTACGGTTGCCGAGATGGCGCCGGGCAGCACGCCGGACAACGTGAGGTAGTCGAATCGGTAGACCCCGATATTCGACAGCAACGCGGCAACGGCGTCTGCCAAGAGTGGGTGATCAGATCCAGTGCTATCCCGAACACACCGACATAGCCTGCTCAACTCACTGGACAGCGTCTCTGAAGCTGCCTCGATCTTCAACTCCCGCACTAGGTCCGGACCTGCGACGGGATTGAAGCCAGCCGACTCAGCCAGTGCCGCGAGCGTGTCGGCGCCGCCGGGGTGGACGAAGACTCCGCCCACTTCCCGCAAGACGTCGTACCCGGTTGTCCCGTTGATGGGTAGCGAAGGATCCAGCGGCTCGCCGTCAGCCAGGATCTTCTCGATCACAATCCAGGCTCGGGGGCCGAGCAGATCACGCAGCGAGGCCAGATATCCCGACGGGTCAGCCAAGCCGTCCGGGTGATCGATGCGGACGCCCTCGACCAGACCTTCGGAAAACCATCTGGCCACTTCGGCATGGGACTGGCCGAACACCGCCGCATCCTCTTGACGTAACCCCGCCAGCGATGTGATGGAAAAGAACCTTCGATAACCGCACACCCCGTTGCGCCATCCGGTCAACACATAGTGCTGCCGGTCATGCACGTCCGCACCAGCAGCACCGTCGTCAGTGGTGCCCGGCGCTACCGGAAATGCCAGCTCACCCAACCGCAACACGTCGCCGTCAACGGACAACTTGGTGACATCAGAGTCAGAACCCAATACAGGCAACACAATTCGGCCGCGGGCATCAGCGGACCAATCGATATCGAAGAACGACGCGTATCGAGAGTCCCGGCCATTCCGCAGCACATCCCACCACCATGCGTTGTGCCTTGGCTGGTCCACTCCGACGTGGTTTGGCACGATGTCCACGACAAGTCCCAGACCGGCGGCTTTGGCCGCGGTCGACAGCCGTGCCAATCCGTCGGGGCCACCGAGTTCGGCCGACACGGTGGTCGGGTCTGTCACGTCGTAGCCATGGGTAGAGCCAGGTACGGCGGTCAGGATAGGGGACAGGTAGAGATGTGACACTCCGAGCGCAACGAAGTAGTCGAGCAACTTCTCGACGTCGGCGAACGTGAAGGGGTCAGGCGCCGAACTGCCGCGCAACTGCAGCCGATACGTGGACAGCACGGGAAGGGCCATGATTGGCGGCTATGCGGTTTTACGAAGCAAGAAAATTGAGCGCCCGGCCACGGTGACCTTGTCACCCGCGGGAACCACCAAACTGCTGGCGCCCGTCGCGTCAAAAGTGTCGAATTCAGCCGTCCACTGTTGGGCGTAATCGCCTGCTGGAGTGATGAAGTCGACCGGCTTGCTGTGGGCGTTGAAACACATCAGGAAAGAGTCATCGACGACACGCTCACCACGGGCGTTGGGGGCAGTGATTGCTTCTCCGTTAAGGAAGACGGCCACTCCCTTGACTCCGGACCACCAGTCGTCGTGAGTCATCTCGGTGCCGGCCGGTGTCAGCCAGGCGATATCGCGGTTCTGGTCCCCGGTGCGGATCGGTTCGCCGTCGAAGAACCGCCGGCGCCGGAACACTGGGTGCCTGCGTCGGACACCGGTGACGGTTCGAGCGAAGTCGAGCAGATCGGCGTTGGTGTCTTTCAATGACCAATCCATCCAGGACAATTCGGAGTCTTGGCAGTACACGTTGTTGTTGCCTTGCTGGGTGCGCCCGAACTCGTCGCCGTGGGAGATCATCGGTGTGCCCTGCGACAGCATCAGCGTGGCCATGATGTTGCGCATCTGCCGATGCCGCAACGCCAGGATCTCCGGGTCGTCGGTGGGACCCTCCACGCCGCAATTCCAGGACCTGTTGTGGCTCTCGCCATCCCGGTTGCCCTCGCCGTTGGCGTCGTTGTGCTTTTCGTTGTACGACACCAGATCGTTGAGTGTGAAGCCGTCGTGGCAGGTGACGAAGTTAATGCTGGCGCTGGGCCGCCGGCCGGTGGCTTCGTAGAGATCCGACGAACCGGTCAGTCGCGAAGCGAACTCGCCCAAGGTGGCTGGCTCGCCACGCCAGTAGTCGCGCACGGTGTCGCGGTACTGGCCGTTCCATTCCGTCCACAAGCCGGGGAAGTTACCGACCTGATAGCCACCCTCGCCGACATCCCAGGGTTCGGCGATCAGCTTGACCTGACTGATCACCGGATCCTGCTGGACCAGATCGAAGAAGGCACTCAGTCGGTCGACGTCGTAGAACTCACGGGCCAGGGTGGATGCCAAGTCGAAGCGGAAGCCGTCGACGTGCATCTCCAGCACCCAGTACCGCAGTGAGTCCATGATCAGCTGAAGTGTGTGCGGGTGGCGGACGTAGAGGCTGTTGCCGGTGCCGGTGAAGTCCTTGTAGTAGCGCAGATCGGCATCGAGCAGGCGGTAGTACGCAGCGTTGTCGATCCCGCGGAAGTTGATCGTCGGGCCGAGATGATTGCCTTCGGCGGTGTGGTTGTAGACGACGTCGAGGATCACTTCGATGCCCGCCTCGTGGAACAGTCGCACCATCGTCTTGAACTCCGCGACCGCGCCGCCGGCATGCCGCGTTGCGGCGTATTGGCTGTGGGGTGCGAAGAAGCCGAATGTGTTGTAGCCCCAGTAGTTTCGCAACCCGAGGTCGAGCAGCCGGTGGTCGTGCATGAACTGATGCACCGGCATCAGCTCAATCGCAGTCACATTGAGCGACTTCAGATGATCGATGACCACCGGGTGTGCCATCCCGGCGTACGTGCCGCGCAGCTCTTCGGGGATTCCCGGATGGTTCTGGGTCATGCCCTTGACGTGAGCCTCGTAGATGATCGTCTCGTGATACGGGGTTCGCGGCGCGTGATCGGACCCCCACTGGAAGAACGGGTTGATCACCACGCTGGTCATGGTGTGGCCCAGCGAATCGACCATCGGCGGAGTTCCGCCGTAAGCGGGGTCCTCGGCGTTCAAGTCATAGGAGAACAACGCCTGGGTGAACTCGAATTCACCGTGGAAGGACTTCCCGTAGGGGTCGAGTAGCAGCTTGCTGGGGTCGCAGCGCTGCCCGTTGGCAGGGTTCCACGGGCCGTACACCCGGAATCCGTACCGCTGACCGGGCGTGATCGTCGGCAGGTAGGCGTGCCAGACGTAACCGTCTACCTCATCCAGGTTGATCCGTTGTTCCGAACCGTCCTTGGCGATGAGGCACAGTTCAACCCTGTCGGCGATCTCGGAGAACACCGAGAAGTTTGTTCCCGCCCCGTCGTAGGTCGCACCAAGCGGATAGGCCGTGCCTGGCCACACCGTGTTCAGTGCGGGCTCGTTCGACGACATCGCTCGACCTTATCCGCGCGCGAGGCAGGCTGCCGGGTTGTCACCACCAACCGGTGGCAGAACCTAACTGACGGCCGAGTTCCGGGACCATGGTGCGCATATAGGTCGCCGAAATGTGGTGAGCGTCGTGATAGACCAAGATATTGCCCTCGATCGCGCGGCAGATATCCGCCCGGCAGACGGCGTCGCTGAGGTCCAGCACTCTCAGCAACGGGAACTGGGGAAGGAAGTCCAGTGTCTGATTGCGGTCCGACAGCACCTCGGATCGCTTGATGCCGCAGGACACCGCGTCGCCGCCGCTGGCCAGGCAGTCGGCTGGCATGAACGGTTTGCCGTTGCGCACCATCCAGGGTGTGTCGCGTATTGCCAGGATCGGAATTCTGTTGTCCGACAAGGTTTGCCAGATGCCGATGTAGGTCCCTGGCATCACGTCGCCGGGTTTGATGTTCCATGGTCGCGTTGAGGTGGTGAACACGAAGTCCGGACGGTCGGCGATGAGACGGGTCATCACCCGCTGGTTCCACAGGTGGCACTTCGGATACGGACGGTTGTCGCCCATGACGAGCGGCATCTGCTCGGTCGTGAGCGGGCAGCCCATCTTCAGGTAGGTGACGACTTTGAAGTGTTCTTCTTTGCCAAGTTCGTCCAGTGCGGTGATCCAGTGTTCGGCGTGCGAACCGCCGGCCAGTGCGATTGTCCGGGTCGCGGTCACGTCGCCGTAGGTGCAGTTGATGATCCCGACGTTGTCGAAATCGCTGATGCACCCGTCGCTGGTGGATTCCGGAACGTCGTCCTTGGCCTCTAGGACAGTGGGCCGCATCGGCGCGTTCGGCACTTTGGCGTGATCGATCAGCGCCATGGCACCGGGATAGTCAGTGGGACTGAGGCCGACGAGTTGCTTGCCGCTGGCGCGCTCGACGATGACGTGTTCGCGCCAGGTGAATGACGTCGCGGTCAGCGCCACGCCGAGCAGGGCGATCGTCGTTCCCAGGGCAATAGTGGGTCGTCGCAGCCGTCGGCGCCAAGGGACGGCCATCACCTGCGGACTAGTGGACGGTGCAGCGCGGCGCTGGCGTAGTGGCTCTTCGATATAGCGGTTCGTCAGGTAGGCCAGCACCACCGACACCGCGAGGATCGCTGCACCGTCGTAGAAGCCGGCGTGAGCTTTGTCTGTGTATGCAAGCCAGAAGATCAACAGCGGCCAGTGCCAGAGATAGAGGGAGTAGGCGATCGCGCCAAGAGCCACCAGCGGCGCAGTCGCCAACACACGGCTGGGCAGCGGCAGCCGGTCCCGGGTCGACGGGTGGGCGTGCCGGTTGGCCGCAGCCAGGATGAGCAAGACGGCCGCACCGGTGGGGACCAGCGCCCACGGCCCGGGGAATTGCCTTACGCCGTCAATCAAGGCGCCGCACGAGACGACAGCGGCCAGGCCCAGGCTGGCGAGTGCCGTCCGCAGCCACATCGGCCAGGACACGTACGGAACAAGCGCGCCGGCGAGCGCGCCCAGCAGCAACTCCCACGCCCGGGCAAAGCTGCTGTAGTACGCGGTGGTCTGGTCGGCTTGATGCGCGAAGACGGCGTATACGAAAGACGCCACGGTCAGGGCCGTCAGCAACGCCACGAATGCGAGCCTCAGGTGTTTGCCCAGCGGTCGTCGAAGTAGGAAGGTCATCGCCGCCACGAGGATCAGGAACGAGATGTAGAACTGTCCCTGGACCGACATCGACCAGATGTGTTGGAGCGGGCTGACGGCCTCGCTGGCCCGGAGGTAGCTCGACGCCGTCTCGGCCAGTTCCCAGTTCTGGAAGTAGCCCAGGCTGGCCAGGCTCTGGTCGGCGAACGTCTCCCATCGGGTTTCCGGCTGGACCAGGATGGTCAGTAAGCCCGCGACTGCCAGCACCACCACCAGCGCCGGAAGCAGGCGCCGCGCCAGGCGGACGAACTCCGAAACCGGCGACAGCGACGCTGCGGGATCGAGTGCGGTGCGCAGCAGCGAACCGCCGAAGAAAAACCCGGACAACACCAGGAAAACGTCAACGCCGCCGGACACCCGGCCGAACCACACGTGGAACACGGCTACCAGCGCAATGGCCACACCGCGCAGACCATCCAGGTCGTGGCGGTAGAACCCGGACTTACGTGACCCCATAACGGGAGCCACCCGGCTGTTGGCGTCCGGCCGGGCGGTAGTCACGACGGTCGGCCGGGGTGGGCTGAGCGTCATCATGATCGATGACAATCTACCCTGCTGGCCTGCGGTTGGCTGAATCGTGAAGCCGCCCCACTAGGCTCTGCAACCGTGTCGGCGTTGACCCCGGATGAGATCAGCGCCATCGATGCCGCGCATGTCTGGCACCCGTACAGCACGATTGGCGCCGGAGCGCTGGCGCCGGTGGTGGCTCTCGCTGCTGACGGCGCCTGGCTCACGTTGGCTCGCGACGGCGCCGAAATCCGGGTCCTCGACGCGATGAGTTCCTGGTGGACGGCCATCCACGGCCACGGCCACCCGACACTCGACGCAGCACTGTCTCGCCAGCTTGGGGTGCTTAATCACGTCATGTTCGGCGGGCTGACCCACGAACCGGCGGCACGGTTGGCGCAGTTGCTGGTGGACATCACCCCGCAGGGCCTGGACACCGTCTTCTTCTCCGACTCCGGATCCGTCGCGGTCGAGGTGGCAGTCAAGATGGCGCTGCAGTACTGGCGCAGCCAGGGACGCTTCAGCAAACACCGGCTGATGACGTGGCGGGGTGGCTACCACGGCGACACCTTCATGCCGATGAGCGTGTGCGATCCGGACGGCGGCATGCACGACCTCTGGACAGGTGAGCATTCGGTGCTGACTCCGCAGGTCTTCGCGCCCCAGGTCCCCGCCGACTATCAACCTGCCTACACAGCGGCCTTCGAGGCGCAACTGAGCGCCCATGCCGACGAACTGGCGGCCGTCATCGTCGAACCGTTGATCCAAGGCGCCGGCGGCATGCGCTTCCACGACCCTCGGTACCTGACCGACCTGCGGGCCATCTGCGACCGTCACGACGTGCTGCTGATCTTCGATGAGATTGCGACTGGGTTCGGGCGAACCGGAGAGCTGTTCGCCGCTGACCACGCCGGCGTCAGCCCGGACATCATGTGCGTCGGAAAGGCTCTGACCGGGGGATACGTCACCCTCGCCGCAACGCTGTGCACTCGCGATATCGCGAGCAAAATCAGCGGTGGCCCGGCCGGTGCGCTCATGCACGGACCGACATTCATGGCCAACGCGCTTGCCTGTGCGGTATCGGTCGCGTCGGTGGAACTCCTGCTCAGTCAGGACTGGCGTACCCGGGTGGCTGGCATCGGCAAGAGTCTGACGGCCGGTCTGGAGCCTGCGCGGGCGTTGCCAACAGTTGCCGACGTCCGGGTGTGCGGCGCGATCGGCGTCATCGAAACCCACGAGCCGGTCGACCTGCGGATTGCCACACCGGTCGCGCTGGATCATGGGGTCTGGTTGCGCCCGTTCCGCAATCTGATCTACGCGATGCCGCCGTTCGTCTGCTCGCCGCCCGAGATCGACCAGATCACCTCGGCAATGGTGGAGGTCGCGCGGGCTTTAGGCTAGGAGCCGATGAAGCCTGGCACCGACACCTCACCGTTGGCCTGGCTCGACGATGTCGAGAACCAGCGTCAGCAGGCCGGCCTGCGCCGGTCGCTGCGCTCCCGGTCAGCCGTCGCCACCGAACTCGATCTTGCGTCCAACGACTATCTCGGCCTGTCCCAGCATCCTGCGGTCATTGATGCCGGCGTGCACGCGCTGCGGACCTGGGGTGCCGGTGCCACCGGTTCGCGGTTGGTAACCGGCAATACCGAACTGCACGAGGAATTCGAGATCGCCCTCGCTGAATTCATCGGCGCGCAATCCGCGTTGGTCTTCTCATCGGGTTACACCGCCAATCTTGGTGCTGTGGTGGGGCTTTCGGGGCCGGGTTCGCTGGTGGTCTCCGATGCGTATTCGCATGCCTCGCTGGTGGACGCCTGCCGGTTGTCCCGCGGCCGGGTAGTGGTGACGCCACATCGCGATGTCGACGCTGTCGAAGCGGCATTGGCGGATCGCGACGAGGAACGAGCGGTAGTACTCACTGATTCGGTGTTCAGCACCGACGGCGCACTGGCGCCACTGCGCGCCCTGCACGACGTGTGCCGTCGTCACCGGGCGGTACTGCTTGTCGATGAGGCTCACGGTCTGGGTGTGCGCGGCGCCGGCGGTCGCGGTCTGGTCCACGAAGTGGGTCTGGCCGGTGCGCCGGACGTTGTCGTCACCACGACGCTGTCCAAGTCGTTGGGCAGCCAAGGCGGCGTGGTGTTGGGCTCGGCCGGAGTCCGTAACCATCTGGTCAACGCCGCCCGCCCATTCATCTTCGACACGGGGTTGGCCCCCGCGGCCGTCGGTGCTGCGTTGGGGGCGTTGAAAGTGCTGGTCAAGGAGCCGTCGCTACCGCGGGCGGTCATCGCCAACGCGCGCGCGCTGGCCCAGATGTGCGACGTCCCCGAATTGCCGGAGTCAGCCGTGGTGTCGGTCATCCTGGGCGATCCCGATGTCGCTATGGCAGCGGCTGCCGCCTGCCTGGACGCCGGGGTGCGGGTCGGATGCTTCCGGCCCCCGACGGTGCCTGCCGACACGGCCCGGTTGCGGCTTACCGCACGGGCGTCGCTGACTGCCGACGAGCTGGAGCTGGCGCGCGCGGTGTTGACGACGGTGCTTGCCGACCGTCAACCGTGAGCATTCTCGTCGTCACCGGAACCGGGACCGGCGTTGGAAAGACGGTCGCGACGGCGGCGCTGGCCTGCTACGCCAGGACACGCGGTCTCGACGTCGCGGTGTGCAAACCCTTGCAGACCGGGACGACCGATGGTGACGATGACCTCGCCGAAGTCGCTCGGTTGTCCGGGGTCACCGAATTGATCGGTGTGGCAAGGTATCCCGAGCCGCTAGCTCCCGCCGCCGCCGCCGAGCGCGCAGGTCTGCCGCTTCCGTCGGAAGCCGAGCTGCTAGAGGCGATTCGGGGCGTCGACCGTCCGGGCCGTCTGACCATCGTGGAAGGCGCCGGCGGCCTCCTCGTCGAGTTGGCCGCCGGCGGTGAGACCCTGCGAGACTTGGCCGTCGAATTGACCGCCCCGGTTCTGATCGTCACCGAGCCCGGTCTTGGGACGCTCAACCACACCACGCTGACGTTGGAAGCCCTTGCAGCCAAGGGAGTTTCCTGCGCCGGACTGGTGATTGGCAGTTGGCCCGCTGAGCCGGGTGTCGCCGAGCAATCCAACCGTGGCGTATTGGCACGGCTGGCCCCGCTGCGGGCTTCGTTGCCCACCGGTGCCGCCGACCTGTCCCCGCGAGACTTCGCCGCGCTGAGCGACACTGCATTCGACACCGACTGGGTTGCGGGCCTGGTTTAGATGACGCACTCGGTCGAGTTGCTTCTCGACGACACCAGCGACACCGCAATCCGCAGCCTCTGGCGTGCGCTCGATGACGCGGGGCTACCCAGCGCGGCGTCGATCCGTGCGTCGACCAACCGTCCGCACATCACGCTCATCGCCGCCTCCCAGATCAGCCCTGAGGTCGACGACGAGTTGCGCGAACTGAGCACCGAGTTTCCCATCCCGTGCGTGATCGGCGCACCGCTGGTATTCGGAGCGGGCAAGCTCACTCTCACCCGAATGATCGTGCCGTCGGCTCAGCTACTCGCGGTGCACCACGCCGTCTACCGCCGTTGCTTGCCGCATGTGGCCACCGAGCCGTTCCCACACAGCGAACCGGGCCACTGGACGCCACACGCCACGCTGGGCCGTCGTTTCACCCCGGCCCAGGTCGGGCAGGCGCTCGCCGTTCTCGATGCGTGTCCGGATATCACCGCCCAGGTCGTCGGCCTGCGTCGCTGGGACGGTGACCAGCACCTCGAGCACCTGATGGTGGTTTGACGGCGGTGCTCCCTTAACCTGATTACCGTGACGCAGGCAGCCGTGGACGTTTTGGCATTGGCCCGGGATCAGGTGCTCGAGCGTGGTGAGGGACTTTCCCAGGACCAGGTGCTGGAGATTCTGCAACTGCCCGATGACGCCCTTGAGGACCTCCTGGCGCTCGCCCATGAAGTGCGTATGCGCTGGTGTGGGCCCGAAGTTGAGGTCGAAGGCATCATCAGTCTGAAGACCGGCGGCTGCCCCGAGGACTGCCATTTCTGTTCGCAGTCGGGACTGTTCTCGTCCCCGGTGCGCAGCGCCTGGCTGGACATTCCCAGCTTGGTCGAGGCGGCCAAGCAGACGGCGAAATCCGGTGCTACCGAGTTCTGCATCGTGGCGGCGGTTCGAGGCCCCGACGAGCGGCTGCTTTCCCAGGTCGCAGCTGGCATCGAGGCCATCCGCAACGAGGTCGAGATCCAGATCGCCTGCTCGCTGGGCATGCTGACGCAGGAACAAGTCGATCGTCTCGCGGCCATGGGCGTGCACCGCTACAACCACAACCTGGAGACCGCGCGGTCGCATTTCCCGGAAGTGGTCACCACCCACACCTGGGAAGAGCGCTGGGACACCCTGCGAATGGTTCGCGAAGCCGGCATGGAGGTCTGCTCCGGCGGCATTCTCGGGATGGGCGAGACGCTCGAGCAGCGTGCCGAATTCGCCGCGAACCTCGCTGAGCTAAACCCGCATGAGGTGCCGTTGAACTTCCTCAATCCGCGCCCGGGCACGCCGTTCGGCGACCTTGAGGTGATGCCGGCGAGCGAGGCGCTCAAAGCGGTGGCCGCCTTCCGGCTGGCATTGCCGCGCACCATGCTGCGGTTCGCTGGTGGCCGCGAGATCACCCTCGGCGACCTGGGTGCCAAGAAGGGCATCCTGGGCGGCGTGAACGCCGTGATCGTCGGAAACTACCTGACCACTTTGGGGCGTCCAGCAGAGGCCGATCTCGAATTGCTCGAAGAGCTTCAGATGCCGATCAAGGCACTGAACGCCAGCCTGTAGACGAACCAGTTGATGATCGAAGGACTGCCCGCCCCGGTCGGCGCCGGCGTCTACAACGTCTACAACGGAGCCCCGGCCGGCAGTCTGGACGGAAACGTCCTGCCGTCCGCAGTTCAGCTCGGACTCGAACCGCCCAGATTCTGCGCCGAGTGTGGTCGACGCATGGTGGTGCAGGTCCGTCCCGACGGCTGGTGGGCGGAGTGCTCCCGTCATGGCAAGGTCGACTCAAAAGACCTGGAGAGTGAGCGATGAGCACCCCGCGCGAAGAGCAGAGCTGCGCGCCTGAACCCCGACTGTCCCGACGGCGCGCTGCTGTCATCGTCGTCGTTGGGCTGACGATCGCCGGCGCGCTGTTGGGTGCGTTGTGGGCGTGGGTGGCGCCACCGATCCACGGTGTCGTTGCGTTGACCAAAGCCGGTCAGCGGGTTCACGCTTATCTCGGCGATGAGTCCGACAATTTCTTCGTGGCCGCGGCCATGCTCACCGGGCTGCTGGCAGGCTTCGCGGTGGTGTCCGCAGTTCTGGTCTGGCAGTGGCGTGCGCACCGGGGTCCGGTCATCGTGACGGCACTGTGGATTGGTGGGGCGCTGGCTGCGGCGGCGGCCGCCGGAACTGGTGCGGCACTTGTGCATTGGCGCTACGGCGCACTCGATTTTGAGACGGCGCCGGTGACACCAGAACAACGGGTGTACTACTTCACCGAAGCGCCGTCGGTGTTCTTCGGGCACGCCCCGTTGCACATCGCGGCGACACTGCTACTTCCCGCTGCGCTCGCCGCGCTGGTCTATTCATTGTGTGCGGCAGCTACGCCGCGAGATGACCTTGGTGGCTGGCCGGCCCAATCAGAGGGGGCCCAATCGGAGGGGGCCCAATCGGAGGGGGTCCAATCAGAGTGGACGAAGCGGGAGGTCTTTACCCGAGATCACCCGGGCGACGATGCCGCCGAGGCGCAGCATGCCGAGATAGGTCAGCGGGTTGAGCAGGGTCGGCCAAGTGGTCCGGATGACGTGCTCGTTGACCGGGCGACCGGCGAACCGGTCGATGAGCCACCGCATAGTCATCGGCGCTGACATCGGGTGCAGCAGGATGTGGCCGCTCAGCTTGTCGCGGTGGTAGGTCACCTGCGCTCCGCCTGCGGTGTAGGTGTCCGCGAGCTCGTCGATATCCTCCACACCGATCACTGAATCGTGCACTGCCTGCACAATCAGCACCGGGGTAGTCGGAATGGCCTTGCCCAGCTTGATGTCCTCGAAGACGTGTTGCACCTCGGGCATCGCGATCAGCTCTTCAAGGGGCGGATGCACCATGTCGTCCATGTCCTTCTTGAAGAATCGGACGATGGCTCCGAGGGTGCTCATCCCTTCCAGCCGCTTGAGCAACGCATGCCCTTCATCGGTGGTGTGTTGCTCGATGACCCGATTCAGGTGCGGGTAGGTCTTCATAAGCGCCGTAACCACCAGCGCCGGAAGCGCTGCTAATGCGGAGCCGTTGAGCCGGCGGAAGGTGTTGCCCAAGTCGCCCACCGGTGACCCCAGCACCGCTCCAGCGATGTTGAGTTCGGGCGCGTATTCAGCGTGCACCTCGACTGCCCAGGCGCTGGCCAGCCCACCGCCCGAATAGCCCCACAGGCCGATCTGGGTGTCGGATGCCAGGCCGAAACGGCTGGAACCGAGGACGGCGCGTAGGCCATCCAGGACGTAGTAACCCGGCTCGTAGGGTGCGCCCCAGATTCCGTGGGGTCCTTCGTGGTCGGGAACTGATACCAGCCAGCCTTCCGCGAGGGCTGCAGCGATCATCAGGTATTCGAATTGAGCAAAGCAGCCGATCAGCTTCGCGCGGTGCCTAAGGGAGTGCGAGGGGAAGCAGCGAGCTGACACCGCGTCGATGGCGCACTGGTAGGAGAGCATCGGGCGGATGTCCCCGGGCGAATGATTGGGCGGAACCAGCACCGTCGTGGCGGTCACCTGCGCCCGGCCAAGCCGGTCAGTGGTCCGGTACAGCAACTGGGTGGCGTTGACGCGCTGCGGAATCAGCCCAAGAAAGCCAAGTTCGACATCACGTGAGCGCAGTACGGTGCCGGGGTGGGTGAGTTCGAACCCCATCGGAGCTTCGTAGAACGGGTCCTCAGCAGGATGAGCTGGGGATTCGCCGGACGTTAGTGGCTCGTGGGGTGCGAGCCAGACCACCTCGGATGCGACCGCTCCGGCTGCGCTGCCAACGTTCATCACACTCTTCTTACCCTAAGGAGGCCCTAAGAATCTACCCCCACGCTCCACAGAGTTAACCGGGCGGGCGCAGCGCAGCAAACTCGTCGGTGACCCGAAGGCTGGCATCGGTGAAGCGATACACCGCCGCGGGGCGGCCGCCACTGCGCCCCGAGTGCGCGGTGGTGCCAGTGCGGGTGATGACGCCACGGCGTTCGAGCACTCGCTGCAGGTTTGTTGCGTCGACCTGGTAGCCCAGTGCGGCACCGTAGATGTCGCGCAGGGTCGACAGGACGAATTCCTTTGGCGCAAGGGCGAACCCGATGTTGGTGTACGACAGCTTCGCGACCAGTCGGGCCTGGGCGTGCGCCACCATCGGGCCGTGATCGAAGGCCATCGGCGGCAACGCGTTCGCCGGATGCCAGCGGGTATCGGACGGCAGCTCAGGGGTGGCGGGGGAGGGCACCAACCCCAGGAACGTCGACGCAATCGTCCGCTGTCCGGGCACTCGGTGTGGGTCAGAAAAGATCGCGAGTTGTTCCAGGTGGGCAATCTCACGGAGGTCGACTTTTTCGGCCAACTGGCGACGTACTGAACTGATCAGGTCCTCGTCGGCCTCCAAGCGGCCACCGGGCAGCGACCACTTGCCCCGCTGCGGCTCCAGCGCGCGCTGCCATAACAGCACGTTGAGCATTGGTTTGCGCGAACGCGCGTTTCCGGCGGGAAATGCCACCTGGAATATAACGGCCAGCACCTCATGTTCGGTGTTAGTATGAACCATGTTTTCGATTATAAGTCGAAAACCCCGGGCGAAGATAGGAGGCGGCCATGACCGTCTTGAATCGTGCGGACGAACGTAGCGACAGGCTGGCGTCCGGCATCACCGATTCCCCCGGCGGTTACACGGGCGTTGCCGGTGATGGGGAATGGGCCGCCGAGGTACGTCGGCTGGCCAACCTGCGTGGCGCGACCATCTTGGCGCACAACTATCAGCTGCCCGCCATCCAGGACGTCGCCGACCATGTCGGTGATTCGCTGGCGCTGTCACGTATCGCTGCTGAGGCGCCCGAGGACACCATCGTGTTCTGCGGTGTGCACTTCATGGCGGAGACCGCCAAGATCCTCAGCCCGAACAAGACCGTGCTGATTCCCGACCAGCGCGCTGGGTGCTCGCTTGCCGACTCCATTACGGCGGCCGACCTGCAGGCCTGGAAGAACGAGTATCCGGACGCGGTCGTGGTGTCCTATGTGAACACCACCGCGGCGGTGAAAGCACTCACGGATATCTGCTGCACCTCATCTAACGCCGTTGACGTGGTTGCCTCCATTTCGGAGGATCGCGATGTGCTGTTCTGCCCGGATCAGTTCCTCGGTGCCCACGTTCGCCGGATGACCGGGCGGAGCAATCTGCGCATCTGGGCGGGCGAATGCCATGTGCACGCCGGAATCAACGGTGACGAACTGGCTGATCAAGCCCGCAGGCACCCGGACGCCGAGTTGTTCGTTCACCCCGAATGTGGTTGTGCCACGTCGGCCCTGTACCTGGCGGGTGAAGGCGCGGTTCCGGCTGAACGGGTGAAAATCCTGTCCACCGGCGGCATGCTCGACGCCGCGAAGGCATCGCTGGCCAAGCAGGTCCTGGTCGCCACCGAGGTCGGCATGCTGTACCAATTGCGCC
This sequence comes from Mycobacterium sp., assembly GCA_965279745.1. GTDB lineage: Bacteria > Actinomycetota > Actinomycetes > Mycobacteriales > Mycobacteriaceae > Mycobacterium. The sequence continues at coordinate 1,272,792 of OZ257262.1, read as the reverse complement.
GCGCTGCACCGGGTATCGACTTCCTGGCGGTCAACGATCGGGCGTCGTGCAAGTACATGAAGATGATCACGCCCGCCGCGTTGCTGCGTTGCCTGATCGTCGGCGCTGACGAAGTCGATGTGGACCCCGAGACCGCCCGCCGAGCGCGCGCCAGCGTGCAACGGATGATCGAGATCGGCCAATCTGGCGGTGGGGAATGACCCCGGATTGGCAGCAGCGCGCTGATGTCGTGGTGATCGGCACCGGTGTCGCCGGTCTGGCTGCTGCGCTGGCTGCCACCCGAAAGGGGAGTCGCACAGTCATTTTGAGTAAGGACCGCGACACTGCGACCTTCTACGCTCAGGGGGGGATCGCCGTGGTGCTGCCACGCACCGACGATTCAGTGGCAGCTCATGTGCGCGACACGCTGACCGCAGGGGCCGGATTGTGCGATCCCGTCGCCGTTCGCTCGATCGTCGCCGATGGCTACCGGGCGGTCGCCGATCTGGTGGCGAGCGGCGCCCATTTCGATGAGAGCGCACCCGGTCAGTGGGCGTTGACCCGAGAGGGTGGCCACTCCCGGCGGCGCATCATCCATGCCGGCGGCGACGCCACCGGCGCCGAGGTGCAACGAACTCTCAACGAAGCCGCGGCCACCCTGGATATCCGTCGGAGCCATGTGGCACTGGAGGTTCTGCACGACGGATCGGCCGTCACCGGCGTCCTGGTGCGCAGTCCGGACGGCATTGGCGTGGTTCATGCGCCGTCGGTGATCCTGGCCACCGGTGGGCTCGGTCACCTATACCGGGCGACCACCAACCCCGAGGGCTCGACCGGGGACGGTGTTGCATTGGCGTTATGGGCTGGCGTTTCGATCAGTGATCTCGAGTTCATCCAGTTCCACCCGACAATGCTGTTCGAACGCCACGCCGCGGGCAGGCGGCCGCTCATCACCGAGGCTTTGCGTGGTGAGGGGGCGGTATTGCGTGACGCTCGTGGCGACTCGGTTACTGAGGGTGTTCATCCGATGGGTGACCTGGCGCCACGCGATGTAGTCGCCGCTGCGATCGAGGCGCGCTTGCGCGAGACCGGCGACGATTGCGTCTACCTCGACGCTCGAGCGGTTGAGCAACTGCCGCAACGCTTCCCGACGGTCACAGCCGCCTGCCGCGCGGCCGGCATCGATCCCACCCGCGAGCCGATCCCAGTCGTACCGGGCGCGCATTACAGCTGCGGCGGGGTCACCACCGACGTATCCGGCCGCACCGATCTGCCTGGCTTGTTCGCGGCAGGCGAGGTCGCCCGAACTGGGATGCACGGCGCCAACCGGTTGGCGTCCAACAGTCTGCTGGAAGGCCTTGTCGTGGGTGCGCGGGCGGGCCGCGCCGCCGCCGAGCATTCCATTACGGCGGATGTGGGGATGGCGAAAGCCGAACCTCAACAAAGAAATGCGCTTGATCGCCGGGTACTCCAACACGCGATGAGCGCGACGGCCTCGGTGGTTCGGGACGCGGCTGGCCTCGGCGAGTTGCTCGACGTCTTGGAGAGCTCTGGGGCACGTCCGATGAGCGCCCGTGCCGACTTCGAAGATGCCGCGCTGACTGCTACCGCCCGTGCGGTCGCCACTGAGGCGCTGGCCCGCAACGAAACCCGTGGCTGCCACCACCGCGCCGACTATCCGGAGACAAATCCGGCCCAAGCGGTCAGCAGGTCATTGCGTGCTGGATCCTCGGTGGCCTGCGCCTGATGAAGCTGTCTGAACACGAGCTCAGCGAAGCCCATAAGTTAATCCGCCAGGCGCTCGACGAGGACCTTCGCTATGGCCCGGACATCACCACGCTCGCAACGGTTCCCGCCGATGCCGTCGCTGTCGCGAGTTTGACCACCCGGGAATCGGGCGTAGCCGCAGGTATCGGCGTCGCGTTGCTGGTGCTCGACGAGGTTCTCGGTGCCGGCGGCTACGACATCGTGGACGGAGTAGGCGACGGAACGCGGCTTGAGGAAGGGCAATCGTTGCTGACCGTCCGGGCTCAGACACGCGGGCTTCTTACTGCTGAACGCACTCTGCTGAACCTGGTGTGTCACCTCTCGGGCGTCGCGTCAGCGACTGCCGCTTGGGTAGCGGCAGTCCAGGGGACCAAGGCGGCGATCCGGGACACGCGCAAGACGCTGCCCGGATTACGGGCGCTGCAGAAATATGCGGTGCGGGTCGGAGGCGGGGTCAACCACCGGATGGGCCTCGGCGACGCCGCATTGATCAAGGACAACCACGTCGCCGCGGCCGGATCGGTGGTGGCCGCTCTGCGGGCCGTGCGTGCCGCCGCCCCAGACCTGCCCTGTGAAGTCGAAGTCGACACCCTCGAGCAGCTCGATGGGGTGCTCGCTGAAGATGTTCAGTTAGTCCTTCTGGATAACTTCCCGATCTGGCAGACGCAGATTGCGGTGCAACGCCGCAATGCCCGCGCACCCGGGGTTCTGCTCGAATCCTCGGGCGGCCTCAGTCTGGACACCGCTGCCGAATACGCCGGTACCGGGGTCGATTTCCTTGCCGTCGGTGCGCTCACCCACTCGGTGCGGGTGCTCGATATCGGTCTGGATATGTGAACTGGGCTGGAATCAGGCGATATCCGCGACGAAGACCCCGACTCCGCGCCGCGCACCGGTGCGCGCGATGCGCGGCAGGTTCGCGTCGTCGGTCCCGGCGGGCAACACCCGTGGATTGATCAGACTGAGGTCTTTGCGGGCAACGCGGATGTCGGCTTCGCCGGCCGCCAGCACGTTCTTGACCCAGTTGGTCTTCCCGTGTGCCAGCAGGATCGCGAGGACATCGTCCTTACGGTAGGCCGAGACGACAGTCTCGTATGGAGTGCCGGACTTGCGGCCCCGGTGCGTGATGACCGCGACACCCGGCATGTACTTGGCGACTGGCCGGATCATCGGGTTGATGTACTTGATCTGGAAGTTCTCCAGCCACACCGGGAACTTCATCGGTACGCCGGGAACGTTGTTCGGATGGTCAGTCGTGGACATGCCTAGAGCCTATCGAGCGTGCATCCGTCTATAGGGCGGTGCCTCGGCGGACGAACGACAGCACCAGTGCGGCGGTGGCGAAGAGGCCCGAGAACGTCCGATTGAGCGCCGTCTGCTGCTTCGGGGTGCGCAGCCACGTCAGTAGTCGCGAGGCCAGGCCGGTGTATAGGCCCATCACAATCAGATCGACCACGACCATCGTGAGCCCGATCGCCAAGTACTGCGGCAGCAGTGGCGCGGTGGGTATTACGAACTGCGGAACCACTGCGAGCAGGAACACCAGCCCCTTCGGGTTCGTCATGTTGACCAGAAAGCCCCGTGTCAGCAGCGCTAAACGCCCCCCTTCGACAGGCGCCTCCAGTTGCTCGCCAAGATCGATGGACGCGGCGCGCCACTGCCGAACCGCCAGGTAGATGAGGTAGCCGACACCGATCCACTTGATCACCGTGAACATCAGGACCGACTTCGTCACCAGGGCACCGAGGCCGATCGCGACCAGCACCAGCTGCATCATCAGCCCGACCTGCAGGCCCGCGATGCTCCAGTAGCCCCGGCGCACGCCGTGCCGCAGGCCGGTCGCCATTGATTGGATCGCGCCGGCGCCGGGGGAGACGCTGATCGCGATCGACGCGCCAACGAATGCCAGCCACAGCTCCCAACCCATTCCAGCAGTATCGAGCGCAACGGCCCCACTCTCAAATGAATTTTTGTTCGGTGTACCGATCAGGGACAATCGCTGTGATGACCAAATTCGCCCCGTCTTTTTCGATGGCCCGGATCGACCTGCGTGGTCGCAAGCTCGGCGCCGCACTGTTGCGCTCCACACTGCCCCGCGGGGGCGTGGACGTTGACGCAGTTGTATCGAAGGTTCGGCCGATCGTTACCGACGTTGCCGAGCGCGGCGCGGAGGCTGCCCTGGAGTACGGCGAGCAATTCGACGGCGTCGCGCCCGAGCGGGTCCGCGTTCCGGTAGGCCGCCTGGATGCCGCTTTGTCTGCGTTGAACTCCGACGTCCGTACCGCGCTGGAAGTCGCTATAGACCGCACTCGTGCCGTTCACACCGATCAGCGAAGGATCGACACCACGACGGTGTTCGCGTCCGGGGCGTCGGTCAGTGAGCGGTGGGTGCCGGTCGAGCGTGTCGGGCTCTACGTTCCGGGCGGCAATGCGGTCTACCCGTCCAGCGTGATCATGAATGTGGTGCCGGCGCAGGCGGCGGGCGTCGAATCACTGGTCGTGGCCAGCCCTCCGCAGAAGCAGTTCGACGGACTGCCGCACCCGACGATCATGGCCGCGGCCCGACTGCTCGGTGTCGACGAGGTGTGGGCCGTCGGCGGTGCCCAGGGTGTGGCATTGCTTGCCTACGGCGGCACCGACACCGACGGCGAGGAGTTGGCGCCGGTCGACATGATTACCGGACCGGGCAACATCTACGTCACCGCGGCCAAGCGAATCTGCCGTTCCCAAGTGGGTATTGATGCTGAAGCAGGTCCCACCGAGATCATGATTCTGGCCGACAGCACTGCCAACCCGGTACATGTGGCAGCCGATCTGATCAGCCAGGCCGAGCACGATGTGATGGCTGCCAGCGTGTTGGTCACAGATAGCGTTGAGCTTGCCGAGGCCACCGAAGCCGAACTGGCCGAGCAGCTCATCACCACCAGACATCGCGAGCGCGTGACCGAAGCTCTCAGCGGCCGGCAATCCGCCGTCGTACTCGTCGACGATCTCGATGCCGGGGTACAGGTTGTGAATGCCTACGCCGCCGAACATCTGGAGGTCATGACGGCCGACGCCGCGAGCGTGGCGGGCCGGGTCCGTGCTGCCGGTGCGGTCTTCGTCGGTCCCTGGTCACCGGTGAGCCTCGGCGACTATTGCGCGGGCTCCAACCACGTGCTGCCGACGGCAGGATTTGCTCGTCACTCCAGCGGGCTCTCGGTGCAGACATTCCTGCGCGGTATTCACGTCGTGGACTACAGCGAGGCGGCGCTCAAAGATGTTTCCCGCCACGTCATCACGCTGGCGAACGCAGAGGATTTGCCCGCTCACGGCGAGGCAGTGCGCCGGAGGTTCGAGCGGTGATGAACTTCATCCCGGGCGGGCGTGCCGTCCTCTCCGACTTGCCGTTGCGCGAGAACCTGCGCGGTAAGACTCCCTATGGCGCGCCGCAACTTGACGTGCCGGTGCGGTTGAATACGAACGAGAATCCGCACCCGCCCAGTCGCGCGCTCGTCGACGATGTATCCGCGTCGGTACACGCTGCAGCAGCCGGGTTGCACCGCTATCCAGATCGGGACGCAGTCGAGTTACGTCAAGATTTGGCGAACTATCTCGCGGCCCGCACTGGCATTCCGGTGCGGTACGAGAATGTCTGGGCTGCAAACGGATCCAACGAGGTTCTGCAACAGCTGCTGCAGGCGTTCGGTGGACCGGGGCGCACCTCAATCGGTTTTGTGCCGTCTTACTCAATGCATCCGATCATCGCCGACGGCACCCAGACCGAATGGCTCGAAGCCGCTCGGTCCGATGACTTCGGTCTCGACGTCGATGTCGCGGCCGCTGCGATTGCCGGCCGTCGGCCCGATGTGGTGTTCATTGCCAGCCCCAACAACCCGTCGGGACAAAGCATCCCGCTTGCTGATCTGCGTCGGCTGCTTGACGTGATGACGCGCGGAATCATGATCGTCGATGAGGCTTACGGTGAATTCTCCTCGCAGCCCAGCGCAATCGGGTTGATAGACGCCTATCCCACCCGGCTGATCGTGACCCGCACCATGAGCAAGGCATTCGCATTCGCCGGCGGTCGACTGGGCTACTTCATCGCCGCTCCTGCGATCGTCGATGCGATTCAGTTGGTGCGGTTGCCGTATCACCTGTCGGTTCTCACGCAGGTCGCGGCCCGGGCGGCGCTGCGGCATGCCGACGACACCTTGGGCAGCGTGGCTCAGCTTGCGGCCGAACGGGACCGGGTGAGCGCGGCGCTGACAGCCCTCGGGTTTCGCGTCATCCCCAGCGACGCCAACTTTGTGTTGTTCGGTGAGTTCGCTGACGCCGCCCACGCCTGGCAGCGCTACCTCGACGACGGCATCCTCATCCGAGACGTCGGTATCGCCGGGTATTTGCGCGCCACAATCGGTTTGGTCTACGAAAACGATGCATTCCTCGCCGCCAGCGCGCGCCTGGCCGCCACCGAACTCGCCCAGTCCTTAGGAGCACCATGACTTCCGGCCTGACTGCCGACGCCACCTCCACCCGCCGGGCGCGAATCGAGCGTAAGACCAAAGAGTCCGACATCGTCGTCGAACTCGACTTGGACGGCACCGGGAACGTGTCCATCGATACCGGAGTTCCGTTCTTCGATCACATGCTGACCGCCCTGGGCAGCCACGCGAGTTTCGACCTGACCGTCACTGCCCGTGGCGATGTCGAAATCGAGAGTCACCACACGATCGAAGACACCTCGATCGTGTTGGGAACCGCTCTGGGACAAGCACTTGGCGATAAGAAAGGCATTCGCCGGTTTGGGGACGCCTTCATCCCGATGGACGAGACGCTCGCGCACGCCGCGGTCGATGTTTCCGGCCGGCCGTATTTCGTACATTGGGGTGAGCCCGAATTCATGGTCGACTTCACGATCAAGGGGTCGGGCGTGCCGTACCATACCGTGATCAACCGGCACGTGTTCGAGTCGCTGGCGACCAATGCTCGGATCGCCCTGCACGTACGCACTCTCTACGGCCGCGACCCGCACCACATCACCGAAGCTCAGTACAAGGCGGTAGCCCGTGCGCTGCGACAGGCCGTCGAACTAGATCCGCGGGTGACCGGTGTGCCGTCCACCAAAGGTGTGTTGTGACAGTTGGGTCCGCTAGGTCGGTGGTCGTACTCGACTACGGCTCAGGCAATCTACGCTCCGCGCAGCGCGCACTGGAGCGCACTGGCGCCGACGTCGAAGTGACGGCGGACCCGCAGCGCGCGTTGAAAGCGGATGGTCTGGTGGTGCCGGGGGTGGGCGCGTATGAAGCCTGCATGGTGGGATTGCGCGCCGTTGGCGGCGACCGGATCATCGCCCAACGGGTTGCGGCGGGGCGACCCGTACTCGGCGTGTGCGTGGGGATGCAGATCTTGTTCGAGCAGGGCGTCGAGTTCGGGGTCGAGTCGCGCGGCTGCGGGCAGTGGCCGGGGTCGGTTACCAAGCTCGATGCGCCGGTGATCCCGCATATGGGCTGGAATGTCGTGGATGCAGCGCCGGAAAGCCAGCTGTTCAAGGGACTTTCCGCCGATACCCGGTTCTACTTTGTGCATTCCTACGCCGCCCAGAAGTGGGAAGGCGCGCCGGCGGCACTGCAGACCTGGGCCACGCACCACGTGCCGTTCTTGGCCGCAGTCGAGGACGGCCCGTTGTCGGCAACACAATTTCATCCGGAGAAGAGTGGTGACGCCGGTGCGGCACTACTCGCCAATTGGGTTGGGGGACTGTGAACGTGCCATTGATTCTTTTACCAGCGGTTGATGTGATCGACGGACGAGCCGTTCGCCTGGTCCAGGGCAAAGCCGGCAGTGAGACGGAATACGGCTCGGCGCTGGACGCCGCACTGACGTGGCAGCGTGACGGCGCGGAATGGATCCACCTGGTGGACCTCGACGCGGCGTTCGGCCGCGGATCCAACCGGGAGCTGCTTGCCCAGGTCGTTGGATCGCTCGACGTCAAGGTCGAACTTTCCGGAGGAATCCGTAACGACGAGTCGCTGAAGGCTGCGCTGGCCACCGGCTGTGAGCGGGTCAATATCGGCACTGCCGCATTGGAAGACCCGCTGTGGTGCGCCCAGGCGATCGCCGAATACGGCGACAAGGTGGCGGTTGGCGTGGATGTCCAGATCGTCGACGGTGAACACCGTCTGCGGGGGCGCGGCTGGGAAACCGATGGCGGCGAACTATGGCAGGTGCTGGAACGCCTGGACAGCGAAGGATGTTCACGATTCGTCGTCACCGACGTCACCAAGGACGGCACGCTGACTGGGCCCAATCTAGAGCTGCTCGAGGGGGTGGCGGAATGCACCGATGCACCGGTGATCGCCTCTGGCGGGGTGTCCAGCTTGGATGATCTGCGCGCAATTGCAACGCTGACCGACTGTGGCGTCGAGGGTGCGATAGTCGGCAAGGCTCTTTACGCGGGGCGTTTCACGTTGCCAGAAGCACTGGCCGCGGTGAGCCGCTAACCGAAATGGCATCACGCTCCGTCGATCTCGACGCCGTCGATCTGGAAGCCTTGGTCACCAAGGCCGCGGTTATTCTGGATGACGCATCGAAGCAGTTCATCGCGGGCCACCGGGCGCAGTCTGCGGTGCAGAAGAAGGGCAACGACTTCGCCACTGAGGTGGATCTCAGCATCGAACGCGATGTTGTCGAAGCCCTGCAGGCTGCGACGGGCATCGGAGTGCACGGCGAAGAATTCGGCGGTCCGAATTTGGATTCGTCGATGGTGTGGGTCCTGGATCCGATCGACGGAACATTCAACTATGCGGCAGGTTCACCGATGGCGGGGATTCTGCTCGGCCTCCTGCGTGACGGCGAACCGGTGGCCGGCCTGACCTGGCTGCCCTTTTTCGACCAGCGTTACACAGCGGTGCAAGGTGGCCCGGTGTTCATCAACGGAATCGCACAGCCTTCGTTGCCGCACACGAACGTCAAGCAAAGCATCATCGGGATCGGCACCTTCAACATCGACGGGCGGGGCACGTTCCCCGGCCGCTATCGGCTGGCGGTGTTGGAGAATCTGAGCCGAGTTTCGTCAAAGCTGCGAATGCACGGGTCAATCGGTATCGACGTCGCCTATGTGAGTTCCGGAGTATTGGGTGCAGCAATCAGTTTCGGACATCATGTCTGGGATCATGCCGCCGGAGTAGCCCTGGTTCGGGCCGCCGGCGGTGTGGTTACCGACCTGTCCGGCAATGGGTGGACCATCGAGTCGCGTTCGGCCCTGGCAGCCGCGCCGGGTGTGCACGAGCACGTCATGGCGGTGCTCGACCAGGTGGGCTCACCCGAGGAGTACCTATCATGAGCGTCGCTGTGCGGGTGATCGCCTGCCTGGATGTCGATGCAGGCCGGGTGGTCAAGGGAGTTAATTTCGAAAACCTCAGGGATGCAGGTGATCCCGTCGAACTGGCCGCCGCCTACGATGCGCAAGGCGCCGACGAACTGTGCTTCCTCGACGTCACCGCGTCGTCCGGCGGGCGGGCCACCATGCTTGATGTGGTGCGCCGAACCGCTGACCAGGTGTTCATCCCTCTGACGGTCGGTGGCGGCGTTCGATCGGTGGCCGATGTGGACTCGCTGCTTCGGGCCGGCGCAGACAAGGTCGCAGTGAATACTGCGGCCATCAAGCGGCCCGAACTGCTGGCGGAATTGGCTCAGCAGTTCGGCTCCCAGTGCATTGTGCTGTCGGTCGACGCCCGCACCGTTCCGGCTGCGTCTGCGCCCACACCGTCAGGCTGGGAAGTGACGACCCACGGTGGGCGCGAGGGTACCGGCATCGACGCCATCGAATGGGCCTGCCGTGGAGCGGATCTCGGCGTCGGTGAGATATTGCTGAACTCGATGGATGCCGATGGCACCAAAGCAGGCTTCGACTTGCGGATGCTGAGGGCAGCGCGCGCAGCCGTCACTGTGCCGGTCATCGCCAGCGGTGGCGCCGGGGCGCTGGAGCATTTTCCGCCGGCTGTCGCGGCAGGCGCCGATGCGGTGCTCGCTGCCAGCGTCTTTCACTTCGGTGAGTTGACGATTGGTGAGGTGAAGGCGGCTATGGCGGCGGAGGGCATACCCGTCCGATGAGCGGCCTCGACCCCGAGATCGCCAAGCGTCTCAAGCGCGACGATCGCGGCCTGTTCGCCGCGATCGCACAGGAGCGCGGAACAGGCGCCGTCCTGATGGTCGCCTGGATGGATGACGAGGCGTTGGCGCGCACACTGGCCACCCGCCAGGCGACCTACTACTCGCGCTCCCGTGGCGAGTACTGGGTGAAGGGCGCCACGTCGGGAAACACCCAGCACGTTTACTCGGTGCGGCTGGATTGCGACGGCGACGCAGTACTGCTGGAGGTGGATCAAGTGGGTGGCGCTTGCCACACCGGGGATCACACGTGCTTCGACGCAGATCTGTTGCTGGGCCCCTAGTTTCTGGGGCCCTAGCACTCCCGCAGCACCCGCAACGCTGTATCGGCGTGGGTGTCCATGTTCACCTCGCTGGCGGTGACCTCCAGAACGGTCCCGTCTGTATCGATGACGAAGGTCGTGCGCTTCACCGGACTGAGCTTGCCCAGCAGGCCACGTTTCACGCCGAATTGCGTTGCCACTTTGCCGTCGCTGTCCGACAGCAGCGGGTAGTCGAATTTACGGACGTCGGCGAACTTGGCCTGCTTCTCGACGGTGTCTGTGCTGATCCCGACCGGTGTGGCGCCGACGGCAGCGAACTCACTGGCCAGGTCGCGGAAATGACACGCCTCCTTGGTGCAGCCGGGCGTCATCGCGGCAGGGTAGAAGAACAGGACGATCGGTCCGTTCGCCAGCAGACTCGACAATGACCGCACGGTTCCGCTCTGGTCCGGCAATTCGAATTCGGCTACCCGGTCACCACGTTTCATAGCGCACAACGCTACGCCGGTGGCGGTCTGGGAGGATGTATCCCGTGCCCTCGGACCTCACCTCCACGACCACGCGCAGCGAGTTCCTGACGCTCGCCGCTGAACACCGCGTGGTGCCGGTGACGCGCAAGGTGCTAGCCGACAGTGAGACGCCGTTGTCGGCGTACCGCAAGCTGGCCGCGAACCGTCCCGGAACGTTTCTGTTCGAGTCAGCTGAGAATGGCCGATCATGGTCGCGCTGGTCGTTCATTGGCGCTGGGGCTCCGTCCGCGTTGACCATTCGTGACGATGAAGCCGTGTGGTTCGGCGCCCCGCCGAAGGGCGCGCCGAGTGGCGGTGATCCGCTGCTTGCTCTACGCGCGACGATGGAGTTGTTGTCTACCGGCCCGCTGCCGGGTATGCCGCCGCTGTCCGGCGGGATGGTGGGATTCTTCGCCTACGATTTCGTCCGGCGTCTGGAACGCTTGCCCGAGTTGGCCGTTGACGATCTTGGCTTGCCGGACATGCTGCTTCTGCTGGCCACCGATCTGGCGGCCGTCGATCATCACGAAGGCACCATCACTCTGATCGCGAACGCGGTGAACTGGGACGGCACCGACGACGGCGCCGACAACGCCTATCAGGACGCGGTGGACCGACTGGATGTGATGACAGAGGCGCTGAGTCAGTCTCTGCCGTCGACCGTGGCGACATTCTCGGGGCCGGAACCGCGACACCGCTCGCAGCGGACGCTCGAGGAGTACGGCGCGGTCGTGGAGCGCCTCGTGAGGGAGATCGAGGCCGGTGAGGCCTTTCAGGTCGTGCCGTCGCAGCGGTTTGAGATGGACACCGACGTCGACCCGATCGACGTCTACCGCATGTTGCGGGTGTCCAACCCCAGCCCCTACATGTATCTGATGCATGTGCCCAATGAGTCTGGCGGAATTGACTTTTCGATTGTCGGGTCCAGCCCGGAGGCGTTGGTGACCGTGCAAGACGGCTGGGCGACAACACATCCGATTGCCGGAACTCGGTGGCGGGGTCAGACCGAGGAAGAGGATCACCTGCTGGCCAAGGAACTGCTGGCCGATGAGAAGGAACGTGCCGAGCACCTGATGTTGGTGGACCTCGGCCGCAACGACCTTGGGCGGGTGTGTGAACCGGGAACGGTCCGCGTCGACGACTACAGCCACATCGAGCGCTACAGCCACGTCATGCATCTGGTCTCGACGGTGACCGGCTTCCTCGCCGAGGGGCGGACCGCGCTGGACGCAGTCACGGCCTGCTTCCCTGCGGGGACGTTGTCTGGTGCCCCCAAAGTCCGAGCAATGGAACTGATCGAAGAAGTCGAGAAGACCCGCCGAGGCCTCTATGGAGGGGTGGTGGGTTACCTCGACTTCGCCGGGAACGCGGACTTTGCGATCGCGATCCGCACCGCGCTGATGCGGAGTGGGGCGGCCTACGTTCAGGCCGGCGGCGGGGTGGTTGCCGACTCCAACGGGCCGTACGAATACACCGAGGCGGCGAACAAAGCCAAGGCGGTACTTAACGCCATCGCCGCCGCGGAAACGCTGAGCACGCCGTGATCCGCGTCGCACAGCTGCTTCTGCTTGTGTCTGCCCTCGGTCTGTGGGTTGCGTCACGGATGCCGTGGGTAGCCGTGGAGACGTTCGACGGTCTCGGGCCGCCCAGGACGTCGACGTTGACCGGTGCTGGTTGGTCGAACGCGTTACTGCCACTCGCGGTTCTGCTGCTCGCGGCGGCAGTCGCCGGCCTTGCGGTGCGAGGTTGGCTGCTGAGGTTGCTCGCGATTCTGGTAGCTCTGGTCACGCTGACTCTGGGCTACCTCGGCGTCAGTCTGATCGTGACACCCGATGTCGGGGCCCGCGGCGCTGATTTGGCCGGGGTGTCGGTGATTTCCTTGGTGGGCAGCCAGCGTAACTACGGTGGTGCCATCGTCACCTTGATTGCTGCCGTGTGCGCTTTGCTGGCCGCCATTCTGCTGATGCGCTCGGCGGCCTCCGCGGGACCGGCGAGCACCCGATACGCGGTGCCGGCCGCTCGTCGTGCGGCGGTGCGCAGTGATGACGCCGATTCCGGGGTATCCGAGCGGGGGATGTGGGATGCCTTGGACGAGGGACGCGATCCCACAGAGCAGCAGGGTCGGTGAAGGACCATGCACGGACGGCGGCTACCCTTCGATGGACACCGGCGCGATCGTCGGCAGCCGTGAGAAGGGACCCGGGTGGGATGAGTTCGGCAACGGTGCTTGACTCCATCATCGAGGGAGTTCGCGCTGACGTTGCCGCTCGTGAAGCGATTGTCAGCATGGCCGAGGTAAAGGCCGCCGCTGCCGCCGCGCCACCGCCACGTGACGTGCTGTCCGCAATGCGTCAACCCGGCATCGGTGTGATCGCCGAAGTCAAGCGCGCCAGCCCATCACGAGGTTCGCTGGCCACAATTCCCGACCCCGCGGAGCTGGCGCTGGCCTACCAAAGTGGTGGTGCACGGGTGATCAGTGTTCTTACCGAGGAACGCCGTTTTCATGGCTCCCTCGCCGACCTGGATGCGGTGCGTGCAGCTGTCTGGGTGCCGGTGCTCCGCAAAGACTTCATCATCCGCCCGTATCAAATCCACGAAGCCCGAGCACACGGTGCGGACATGCTGTTGCTCATCGTGGCGGCGCTGGATCAGCCCGCGTTGGCGTCGCTGCTGGATCGCACCGAATCGCTTGGAATGACTGCCCTGGTTGAGGTCCATACCGAAGAGGAAGCTGACCGGGCGCTGCAAGCCGGCGCCTCCGTCATCGGGGTGAACGCGCGCAACCTCAAGACCCTCGAGGTGGATCGGGACTGCTTTGCCCGAATTGCCCCAGGTTTGCCCTCCAACCTCATCAAGGTCGCTGAGTCAGGGGTGCGCGGTCGCGCCGACTTGATGGCCTATGCCGGTGCGGGCGCCGATGCCGTCCTGGTGGGAGAAGGTCTGGTGACCAGCGGTGATCCGCGCGCCGCCGTGGCCGACCTCGTGACCGCCGGTGCCCACCCGTCGTGCCCCAAACAGGCACGCTGAGGTGAACCCGATACTTCTGCGCGGTTGAGTCTTCGAGATGGCCGACATATCCACCCCTAATCTGCCGCGCGCGAGTGCTGCCGTGGCCGAGCCGACGACCCACGATCCGGACAGTCGCGGCCACTTCGGGCCATTCGGTGGTCGTTACGTGCCAGAGGCGTTGATGGCGGTCATCGAAGAGGTCACTGCCGCCTACGAGAAGGCCCGCACCGACCAGGCTTTTCTGGACAAGCTCGATAACTTGCAAACGCACTACGCCGGACGGCCGTCGCCCCTCTATGAGGCGACCCGTTTGTCCGAGCACGTAGGGGGCGCGCGAATCTTTCTGAAGCGCGAGGACCTCAACCACACCGGTTCACACAAGATCAACAATGTGCTCGGTCAGGCTCTGCTGGCCCGGCAGATGGGTAAGACCCGGGTGATCGCCGAGACGGGTGCCGGCCAGCACGGCGTTGCTACGGCCACCGCGTGTGCGCTGCTCGGGATTGAATGTGTGGTCTACATGGGTGCGGTCGATACCGCGCGCCAAGCGCTCAACGTGGCCAGAATGCGACTGCTCGGTGCCGAAGTCGTGTCGGTCGAATCTGGTTCGAAGACGCTCAAGGATGCGATCAACGACGCATTCCGTGACTGGGTTACCAACGCGGACAACACTTATTACTGCTTCGGTACGGCAGCGGGACCGCACCCGTTTCCGCTGATGGTTCGGGATTTCCAGCGGGTCATCGGACTTGAAGCACGAGCGCAGGTCCAGGTGCAGGCTGGCCGACTTCCGGATGCCGTAATCGCTTGTATCGGAGGCGGTTCCAATGCGATCGGCATCTTCCACGCCTTCATTGATGATCCCGCCGTCCGCCTGATCGGTTTCGAAGCCGCGGGGGACGGAGTTGAAACTGGCCGTCATGCAGCCACTTTCACGGGTGGATCGCCCGGCGCCTTCCACGGCTCGTATTCGTATCTTCTGCAGGACGATGACGGTCAGACGATCGAATCGCATTCGATCTCGGCTGGGCTCGACTATCCGGGTGTTGGTCCCGAGCACGCATACCTCAAGGATGCCGGCCGTGCCGAATACCAGCCGATTACCGATGTCGAGGCCATGGATGCATTCCGGCTGTTGTGTCGTCTGGAAGGCATCATCCCGGCAATCGAGTCAGCCCACGCCGTCGCGGGCGCGATCAAGTTGGGGCCGGAGTTGGGCCCCGACTCGGTGATTGTGGTCAACCTGTCCGGCCGGGGGGATAAGGACGTGGAGACCGCGGCCAAGTGGTTCGGATTGCTCGACGGTCAGCGGGATTCCTCATGACGGTTCAGCACACCGAGTCGGGTCGACTCTCTTCCGTCTTCGAGGCGTGTCATGCGGGCGGCCGCGCGGCGCTGATCGGGTATTTGCCTACCGGGTACCCCGATGTGTCGACGTCGATCGACGCGATGGTCGCCTTGGTCGAATCTGGTTGCGACATCATTGAAGTGGGCGTTCCCTATTCCGATCCGGGGATGGACGGTCCGGTGATCGCCAGCGCAACCGAGGCGGCGTTGCAGGGTGGCGTCCGCGTCGGCGACACTTTGCGAGCGGTCGAAGCGATCAGTGCGGCAGGCGGAAGTGCTGTCGTGATGGCCTACTGGAATCTGGTGTTGCGCTACGGCGTCGATGCCTTTGCGCGTGACCTTGCCGCGGCGGGCGGGCTCGGGATGGTCACTCCAGATTTGATTCCCGACGAGGCTGACGACTGGCTGGCGGCCTCGGAGTTGCACAACCTGGATCGTGTTTTTCTGGTCGCACCGTCGTCGACTCCGGAACGGCTGGCTAAAACTGTCCAGGCGTCACGGGGCTTCGTCTACGCAGCGTCGACGATGGGAGTGACCGGCGCCAGGGATGTAGTATCGCGGGCTGCCCCGGAACTAGTGAGCCGGGTCAAGGAAATCTCTGACATTCCGGTCGGAGTCGGATTGGGTGTGCGCTCGGGTGAGCAGGCGGCTGAGATCGCAATGTTCGCCGACGGCGTCATCGTGGGATCGGCGCTTGTCTCGGCGTTGGCCGACGGTGTGCCGGCCTTGCGGGCCCTGACCGAAGAGTTGGCCGTTGGTGTTCGACAGAAGGTATCTGCCAAGTGACGACAACGCTGCTCGCGTACATCCCCAGCCCGTCCCAGGGTGTTTGGCACCTTGGGCCGGTACCGATTCGGGCGTATGCGCTGTGCATCATCGCTGGGATCATCGCTGCGTTGCTGCTGGGTGATCGCCGATGGGTGGCTCGTGGCGGTGAGCGCGGGGTCATCTACGACATTGCGCTCTGGGCTGTTCCGTTTGGCCTCATCGGCGGCCGGCTGTATCACCTGGCCACCGACTGGAAGACTTACTTCGGAGAGGGTGGCGCAGGCATCGGCGCCGCGCTGCGGATTTGGGACGGCGGTCTCGGCATCTGGGGAGCCGTGGCGCTCGGCGCTGTTGGTGCTTGGATCGCGTGCCGGAGCCGGGGTATTCCGCTCCCGGCATTTGCTGATGCGGTGGCACCCGGGGTCATCTTGGCGCAGGCTATCGGCAGGCTGGGCAACTACTTCAATCAGGAGCTGTACGGGCGCGAGACGACCCTGCCCTGGGGGCTCGAGATCTTCTACCGGCGGGATTCGTCGGGGATGGTTGACGTTCATTCCCTGGACGGAGTATCGACGGGCCAGATCGCGGCTGTCGTTCAACCGACGTTCCTCTACGAACTGCTGTGGAACCTCTTAGTCTTCGCGCTCCTGATCTATGTCGACCGCCGGTTCACGATCGGTCATGGCAGGTTGTTCGCGCTGTATATCGCGTCGTACTGCGTCGGACGATTCTGGGTGGAACTGCTGCGTGACGATAGTGCGACGCACATCGCCGGTATCCGGGTGAACTCGTTCACGTCCACGTTTGTGTTCATTGGCGCGGTTGTCTACATCATGCTGGCGAAGAAGGGACGCGAGGATCCTGCGACCCTTCGCGGTAAGCCAACGAGTGCCGAGTTCGAGGAATCCCCGGCTGAGGAACTGGTTGAGGAGCTGGTCGGCGCTGCCACCGGTGGGGGAATAGCGGCCGCTGCGACCGTGGCCGGTGCACATGACGCGGAGGACGCGGCCGCGGTTGGCGATGTCGACGATGCCGCTGAGACCGAGGGTGAAGCTGAAGCCGAGGGTGAAGCCGAAGCCGAGTCCGCGGATGAGGGTGAAGCTGAGGCCCCGGTTGAGGCTGAAGCTGAGGAGGAACCCGCGGCGGAGCTGGAGCCCGAGCCGGTTGCCGTGGTTGAGCCGGAGCTGGAGCCGGAGCCGGTGGTTGAGGTTGCGCCCGAGCCCGAGCCGGAGCCTGAACCGGAGCCGGTGGTTGAGGTTGCGCCGGAGCCGGAGCCTGAACCGGAGCCAGTGGTTGAGGTTGCCCCTGAGCCTGAGCCTGAGCCTGAGCCTGAGCCTGAGCCCGAGCCTGAGCCGGAGCCGGAGCCGGAGCCCGAGCCCGAGCCTGAGCCTGAGCCGGTGGTTGAGGTTGAGCCCGAGCCCGAACCCGTGGTGGCTGATGCAGCGCCTGAGCCTGAGCCTGAGCCTCAAGTCCCACCCCGTGGGTTCCGCGCGACCGTTCGACGAGTGCTGTGGGGCGTCGAGACTGGATCCCACGACTAAACCCATCCACAGGGCGGTTCGCTCTGGTCGAGTCGGTGTCGGTGGGTCCACCTATAATCGAACGCATGTGCGAATCAATTCTGGATCGCCCTGCTGTAACCGGACTGACGAGTGCCGAACTCATCGATTCGATGGCGGCGGCGTCACGACTGGAATCGGTGGCCATCTCCCGTCGGTTCACTGCCATCGGCGAGTTGTTCGCGCGGCGCAAACGCGACGACTCGGCCGAACGAGACTGGTGGATACAAGACACCTGGGATGCCACCGCCTGCGAGATCGCTGCCGCATTGGGCATCAGCGTGGGTCGAGCAGCCGGGCAGATGCGCTACGCGGAGGCCTTGCGAGATCGTCTGCCCAGACTGGCTGAGGTTTTCGCCACGGGAGCCATCGACCTGCGGATCGTGTCGGTCATCGTCTACCGCACTGCGTTGATCGAGGACGACGATCTGGTCGCGAAGGTCGATGCGGCAGTGGCCGAACGGGCTACCAAGTGGATGAAGTTCTCGCGCAACAAGGTTGCCGAGGTGGTGGATTCCTGGGTGGCGAGGTTCGACCCGGCAGGTGTACGGGTCCCGAGTCAAACGGATGCCGGTCGGTTCATCGAGATCGGCCGCGACGCCGAGGGAATGGCAAGCATCTGGGGTGCCATGCGTTCGCCGGATGCCGCGATCCTCGACCGTAGGCTTGATCAACTTGCAGCTTCGGTGTGTGCCAATGATCCCCGGACGAAGCAGCAACGGCGCGCCGATGCACTGCGGGCGCTGTCCTCTAGCGACCAGGTAATGCAATGCCAATGTGGTTCACCCGACTGCCCGGCGCCTGTGCGGCCAACGGGTGATGTCGTGATTCACGTACTCACCGACTCGGATCCGTCGACGGCGGTCGGCCATCTGCCAGGGTTCGGGGTGGTGCCCCCGCGGTTGATGGCGGAGTTGGTCAAGACCGCCAAACTGCGGCCACTGGTGATTCCCAAGGATGCGGCGGCGGAGGCTCACTACCGCCCGTCGAAGGCGCTGGCGGAGTTCGTGCGAATGCGGGATGTCACCTGCCGGTTCCCCGGATGTGACTGCCCTGCGGAATTCGCAGATATCGACCACACTGTCCCGTACCCCGGCGGGCCGACACATCCATCGAATGTGAAGGCGCTTTGTCGAAAACATCACTTGCTGAAGACATTTCGTTCGGGTCTGAATGGCTGGAGTGATCAGCAACTGGCCGACGGGACAGTCATCTGGACCGCGCCGACTGGCCACACCTACACCACGGAACCTGGGGGCAGCATCTTCTTCCCCGCGTTGGCTACGCCGACCGGCGAGTTGGCTATTCCCATCCACGTCCCACCAGACAACGCCGGTCGCGGGGTGATGATGCCGACCAGGAAGCGGACGCGAGCGCAGGATCGCGCAAGTCGCGTTTCGGCCGAACGTCGTGTCAATGAGAGGCGCCTCGCCGCCGAACAGCGCGTGTACGAGGAACGGATCGCTACTGACTATGAGCCGCCGCCGTTCTAGCTACTACGCGGCTCTGGCATTCTGGATTCATGACCGAGCCGCCGTTCAGCGGTACTGAAGCCGGCAACTCATCGCAGAGTTACCCGCCACCACCCAACTACCCACCCAATTACCCGCCGCCGTTGCAATACCCCATGCCCGCTCCGATGCCGGACGGCTACTTCGATCCGGCAGCGCCATACGGTCGACACCCCGTCACGGGTGAACCGCTGTCGGACAAGTCGAAGGTGATCGGTGGTCTGCTGCAATTACTCGGAGTATTCGGGATTGTCGGCGTCGGGCGGATGTACCTGGGATACGTCGGTCTGGGGATAGCCCAATTGGTCGTCGGGCTGTTGACCTGCGGCGCCGGTGCGATCATTTGGGGCCTGGTCGATGCGATTCTGATCCTCACCGACAGGGTGCGCGATCCTCGAGGTCTGCCGTTGCGCGATGGAACTTAACGCCCCCACCGTAGGTGCCGGTGCGCTAGCTGCTGGAGCGCTCACCTATATCGGCTTGGCCGATCCACATCGACCCGGCTTTCTGTTCCCAGGCTGCCCGTTCAAGATGCTCACCGGGTGGAATTGCCCGGCCTGTGGAGGCCTGAGGATGACCCACGATCTGCTCCACGGCGATCTGGGCGCCGCGGTGGTCGACAATGTATTCCTGCTGGTCGGGCTCCCGTTGCTGGCGGTCTGGGTGTTCTGGAACCGGCGACGGGGGACGAACTCACTTTCGCGCCCCGCGATCATCGTCATCGTCGTTGGGATTCTGGTCTGGACGGTGACGCGCAACCTGCCCGGATTCCCGCTGGTGCCGACTGCTCTCAACAGGTAGGGATTCGGCTGCGCTGATAGACTTCAGGCGGGCCGGTGCAGTCCCGCAGATCAATGATTACCCTGCGGCTGGTGCCCTTCGCGCACAACAGCTTTCACGCCGTACGGACGACTGCGGAGGAGCGTGGAAATGCTGTTCTCAGCACTTCCCAAAGCGCAGGGTCTCTACGACCCGCGGCACGAATCGGATTCCTGTGGCGTCGCCATGGTTGCGGATATCCACGGCCGACGCTCGCATTCCATCGTTGTCGACGGTCTGGTCGCCCTCGAACACCTCGAACACCGCGGCGCCGCAGGTTCTGAGCCCAGCAGCGGCGACGGGGCCGGCATTCTTCTTCAGTTGCCGGTCGAACTCCTCAAGGATGTCGTCGAGTTTG
The DNA here is from genome assembly GCA_965279745.1 of Mycobacterium sp. Taxonomy (GTDB): domain Bacteria; phylum Actinomycetota; class Actinomycetes; order Mycobacteriales; family Mycobacteriaceae; genus Mycobacterium. Next base: position 1,252,752 of record OZ257262.1, on the reverse strand, counting down.
AACTACCGAACCCGACGCCTGACGGCCGCAACACATACGCCGCCGGAATCTGCTTCCTCCCGCAAGACCCGATCGCCCGGCAGCGCGCGATAGACGGGGTCGAAGCAATCGTCAAGGATGAGGGCCTCGAGGTTCTTGGCTGGCGCCCGGTGCCGGTCGATCCCGCCGGGGCAGGTGTCGGAGCGACTGCGGTGAGCTGCATGCCATACATGTCGATGCTGTTCGTGGCCGCACCAGAAGACGGCGGGACACGACTCGGGGGTATCGACCTCGACCGCCGCGTCTATCCGGCTCGCAAGCGTTCGGAAACGGACGTCTACTTCCCGTCGCTGTCCAGTCGGACCATCGCCTACAAGGGCATGCTCACGACGATGCAGCTCCCGAACTTCTTCCCGGACCTGCGCGATGAACGCTGCGCGAGCGCAATTGCGATCGTGCACAGTCGCTTCTCGACAAACACCTTTCCGTCCTGGCCTCTTGCACACCCGTTCCGGTTCGTTGCCCACAACGGCGAGATCAACACCGTGCGTGGCAACCGAAACCGGATGCACGCCCGCGAGGCCATGCTCGCCAGCACTAATATCCCCGGCGACTTGAGCCGGCTGTCACCGGTCTGTGCTCCTGGTGCTTCGGATTCGGCATCGTTTGACCAGGTGCTGGAACTCTTGCACCTCGGTGGCCGCAGCCTTCCGCATGCGGTGATGATGATGATCCCGGAGGCGTGGGAGAACAACACCGTGATGGATCCGGCGAGGCGGGCGTTCTGCCAGTTCCACGCCTCGGTCATGGAGCCCTGGGACGGTCCGGCCTGTGTGACGTTCACCGATGGAACGGTTGTGGGAGCGGTGTTGGACCGCAACGGATTACGTCCCGGCAGATGGTGGCGGACCATTGACGACCGCGTCATCCTCGCCAGCGAGGCTGGGGTGCTAGACATCCCATCGGGGAAAGTGGTTGCCAAGGGCCGCCTCGAACCCGGGAAGATGTTCCTCATCGACACCGCCGCCGGGCGCATCGTGTCCGATGACGAGATCAAGGACCAGCTGGCGAATGAGCACCCCTACGGTGAGTGGCTGCATTCCGGCTTACTGGATCTGAAAACCCTTCCGCCACGTGGTCGTGTCCAGCCGAACCACGAATCGGTGGTGCGTCGTCAGATCGCCTTCGGCTACACCGAAGAAGACCTCCGACTGCTTCTGACGCCGATGGCCGCATCCGGCGCGGAGCCACTGGGGTCGATGGGGACCGACACCCCGACAGCTGTGATGTCGCAACGTTCGAAGTTGCTCTACGACTACTTCGTCGAATTGTTCGCTCAGGTCACCAATCCGCCGCTGGACGCGATCCGCGAGGAGATCGTCACATCAATGGCCAGGGTGATGGGCCCCGAACAGAATCTGTTGGCGCCCACTGCCGCATCTTGTCGCCAGATTCTCCTGCACCGGCCGGTTCTCGACAATGATGAGCTCAACAGGATCGTGCACATCAACGATGACGGGGAGCAGCCCGGCTTCCGCAGTGCTGTCCTGCGCGCGCTGTACGACGTCGAGCGGGGCGGGGACGGCCTGGCGGAAGCCATTGAGGAGCTCGGCCGACGGGCCTCCGCTGCGATTGCCAATGGCGCTGGCACACTGGTGGTTTCGGACCGCGACTCCGACCACACCCGGGCGCCCATCCCGTCGTTGTTGGCTGTCGCGGCTGTGCACCAGCATCTCATCCGCACCAAACAACGCACCAGGGTGGCCCTCGTCGTCGAGAGCGGCGATGCCCGCGAGGTGCATCACATCGCACTGCTCATCGGATATGGAGCGGCCGCGGTCAACCCGTACTTGGCTTTCGAGTCGATCGAGGACTTGATCCGTGAGGGCGAGCTCACCGGTATCGATCGCGGGGCCGCAGTCCGGAATTACCTCAAGTCGCTGGGCAAGGGCGTCATGAAGGTGATGAGCAAGATGGGTATCTCGACTGTCGGGTCATATACCGGCGCAAAGGCATTCGAGGCCATTGGATTGAGCAGCGAGGTCATTGACGAGTATCTGACCGGAACGACCAGCCAGATCGGCGGGGTCGGCCTCGACGTGCTAGCCGAGGAAGTTAAACAGCGCCACCGTCGCGCCTATCCGGAGAACCCCACCGAACGGGTTCACCGACGGTTGGAAGTCGGGGGCGAATACCAGTTCCGCCGGGAAGGTGAGCTGCACCTGTTCACTCCGGAAGTGGTTTTTCTGCTGCAACATTCGACCCGATCTGGTCGCCATGACCTGTTCGCGAAGTATTCCGAGGAGGTCAATCAGCTCTCCAGGGAAGGTGGCACCCTGCGTGGACTGTTCACCTTCAAGGAGGGGCAACGACCGCCGGTGCCCCTGCATGAGGTGGAGTCTGTCGACGCAATCTGCACTCGATTCAACACCGGGGCAATGAGTTACGGATCCATCTCTGCTGAGGCGCACGAGACGATGGCCATCGCGATGAACAATCTTGGCGGCAGATCGAACAGCGGCGAAGGCGGTGAAGACACCGATCGCCTCTATGACCCTCGCCGGCGCAGCGCCGTCAAGCAGGTGGCGTCGGGCCGATTCGGGGTGACGAGCGACTATCTAGTCAACGCCACGGACATCCAGATCAAGATGGCGCAGGGTGCGAAACCTGGTGAGGGTGGTCAACTTCCTGGATTCAAAGTGTATCCGAGCATCGCCAAGACCCGACATTCCACACCCGGCGTTGGATTGATCTCCCCACCACCGCATCACGACATCTATTCGATCGAGGACCTGGCGCAGCTGATTCACGACCTGAAGAACGCCAATTCGCAGGCCCGAATCCATGTGAAGTTGGTGAGTTCGGTCGGTGTTGGCACAGTCGCTGCCGGGGTGTCCAAAGCGCATGCCGACGTCGTGCTGATCTCCGGTTACGACGGGGGCACCGGTGCAGCCCCGCTGACGAGTCTTAAGCATGCCGGCACTCCCTGGGAGATCGGCCTGGCTGATACACAGCAGACGCTGGTAATCAACGGGTTACGCGACCGAATCACAGTCCAGTGTGACGGCGGCCTGCGCACTGCGCGCGATGTTGTGGTCGCGGCACTGTTGGGTGCTGAGGAGTTCGGATTCTCCACCGCGCCGCTGGTGGTGGCCGGTTGCATCATGATGCGGGTCTGTCATCTGGATACCTGCCCGGTCGGCGTGGCCACGCAAAATCCCGAGTTGAGGGAGCGCTTCAACGGCAAGCCTGAGTTCGTCGAGAACTTCTTCCGGTTCATCGCCGAAGACGTGCGCAAGATGCTCGCCGAACTTGGTTTCCGCAGTATCGATGAGGCGGTTGGTCATGCCGAGGTGCTCGACACTGATACGGGCCTAGCGCACTGGAAGAGCAAGGGGCTTGATCTCAGCCCGATATTTGCAGTCCCAACCGACTCCCATGGCGCCAAGCTGCCGCAGCGCAGGCGCATCCGATCCCAGGACCACGGTCTTGACGAGGCGCTCGACCAGACGTTGATCGCGCTGGCCGACCGCGCACTCGAGGACGCCTATCCGGTTCGGCTGGAACTTCCGGTGCGAAACGTCAATCGGACCGTCGGGACCTTGCTCGGTTCGGAGGTGACCCGGCGCTACGGCGCTCAGGGCCTGCCCGACGAGACGATTCACATCACGCTGACCGGATCCGCTGGTCAGTCGATCGGTGCCTTCCTGCCGCCGGGAATCACTCTCGACCTCATCGGCGATGCCAACGACTATGTGGGCAAGGGGCTTTCCGGGGGACGAGTGATCGTGCGACCACCTGACGATGTCCTCTTCCTTCCCGAAGACAACGTGATTGCCGGCAACACCCTGCTGTACGGCGCGACGTCGGGAGAGGTCTATCTGCGTGGACGGGTCGGAGAGCGGTTCTGCGCCAGAAATTCTGGCGCCACCGCGGTGGCAGAAGGAGTCGGCGACCACGCCTGCGAGTACATGACCGGCGGCCGGGTGGTAGTGCTGGGTCACACGGGCCGAAACCTCGCCGCCGGCATGTCAGGTGGCATCGCCTACGTTCTGGGTCTGGATCCTGCGAAGGTCAATACCGCGATGGTCGAATTGCAGCCACCCAACTTCGATGATCTGACGTGGTTACACGAGACCGTCACCCGGCAGGCCCGTTACACCGGAAGTGCGCTCGCTAGATCGGTGTTGGCTGACTGGCCAAGGCGGAGTGCCCAATTCACGAAGATCATGCCAACCGATTACCAGCGAGTGCTGGAGGCGACCCGGATGGCCAAGGCTGAAGGTCGCGACGTGGATAGCGCAATCATGGAGGCGTCTCGTGGCTGACCCGAGTGGATTCCTCAAGATCCCGAAAGTGGAGGCCCCGAAGCGATCCGTCGATGAACGGGTTGGCGACTGGTGTGAGGTGTACGAAAGCCAGCCGCCGAAAGAGCGGGTTGCTGAAGTGTCACAGCAGGCCCGGCGTTGCATGGATTGCGGAATTCCGTTCTGCCACTCCGGGACTGCTGGTTGTCCGTTGGGGAACCTGATCCCGGAGTGGAACGACTTGGTTCGCCGGGACCGTTGGGATGCCGCAAGCGAACGGCTGCACGCCACCAACAACTTCCCGGAATTCACCGGCCGACTCTGTCCCGCGCCATGCGAGGCAGCGTGTGTGCTGTCGATATCCGAGGAACAGACCGGTGGCAGTGTGACGATCAAGCGGATCGAGAACACCATCGTCGACCAGGCCTGGCGGCTGGGCATCGTCGAACCTCAGCCGGCAGCGATCGGCACCGGCAAGACCATCGCGGTGGTGGGATCCGGACCGGCGGGTTTGGCTGCGGCTCAACAACTCACCAGAGCGGGACATCACGTCATAGTCTACGAGCGGGATAACCGCATCGGTGGTCTGCTGCGGTATGGCATACCGGAGTACAAGCTGGAGAAGGCCGGCCTGAACCAGCGGCTCACTCAGATGCGCGCGGAGGGAACGCGTTTCGTCACCGACTGCGAGGTCGGTGTGGATCTGTCGGTCGAAGAACTACGTAACCGATTCGACGCAGTTGTGCTGGCCGTCGGTGCCTTACGTGGACGTGACCATGACGTCGAGGGCCGCCAACTGAACGGCGTGCACCTCGCTATGGAACACCTTGTCCCGGCCAACCGAGAATGTGAAGGTGACGGACCGTCGAACATCTCGGCCGCAGGAAAGCACGTCGTGATCATCGGTGGCGGCGACACCGGCGCAGACTGTCTGGGAACCGCCCATCGGCAAGGCGCGGCATCGGTGACCCAACTCGACTACAACCCAGAGCCACCCGAGGTGCGAGACGACGACGTGTCACCGTGGCCAACCTGGCCGCTGGTCCTTCGGATGTCGCCTGCGCACGCCGAAGGCGGAAAGGTCCAGTACCAGGTAGCCGTGCAGCGCTTCCTCGGTGACGCGGACGGCAATCTACGAGGTATGGAAATCGCCGAGGTAAAGGTCCAGCGTGATGCGGAAGGACGGCGGGTGATCACGCCGGTCGGCGAACCAATGCAGATCCCATGTGATTTGGCCTTGCTCGCAATCGGTTTCGAAGGCGTCGAACACATGAAGTTGCTCACAGGCTTGGGCATCGGCCTGAATCGTCGCGGCGCGATCCCGTGCGGGTCGGACTGGCAGACGTCCGCGCCGGGGGTTTTCGTGTGCGGTGACGCGCACCGCGGTGCCTCGCTGGTGGTGTGGGCGATAGCTGAGGGTCGCGCCGCAGCGCACGCGGTGGACGCCTATTTGATGGGCGAGTCAGATCTGCCGGAGCCAGTGCGGCCGGGTCAGTTGCCATTAGCGGTTGTTTGACGGATGAGCCTGATGAACCCCAACCCAGGACTATGCTGAGGCGTCGTGGAACGACGCGGCAAGATCGTCTGTACTCTCGGTCCGGCGACCAGCACCGAACCAACCGTTAAGGCTCTGGTAGAGGCTGGGATGGATGTGGCCCGGCTCAACTTCAGTCACGGTGATTACGCCGATCACAAGATTTCCTACGAAAACGTGCGGAAGGCCTGTGACGCCACCGGCCGCGCCGTCGGCATTCTGGCCGACCTGCAGGGGCCGAAGATCCGGCTCGGCAGGTTTAAGACGGGTAAGACCGTGTGGGCCAATGGCGAGACCGTCCGCGTCACCGTTCAGGACTGCGACGGTGACCACGATCGAGTATCGACGACCTACAAGAATCTCGCGAGAGACGCCGCGCCAGGTGATCGCCTGCTAGTTGACGACGGCAAGGTGGCGTTGGTCGTCGAACACATCGACGGTGACGACGTGGTGTGCACGGTCGCCGAAGGTGGGCCGGTCAGTAACAACAAGGGGTTGTCACTGCCGGGGATGAATGTCTCAGTTCCGGCTTTGTCCGAGAAAGATATTGAAGATCTCGAGTTCGCGCTTCGGCTCGGCGTGGATCTGGTGGCACTGTCATTTGTTCGTTCCCCGTCCGATATAGACCTCGTGCACGAAGTCATGGACCGCGTGGGTAGGCGTGTCCCGGTGATCGCCAAACTCGAGAAGCCGGAGGCCGTCGAAAACCTCGAGGCCATCGTATTGGCGTTCGACGCGGTGATGGTGGCGCGTGGCGACCTCGGCGTTGAATTGCCTCTGGAGGAAGTCCCGCTGGTACAGAAGCGGGCTATCCAGATGGCACGGGAGAACGCGAAGCCGGTGATCGTCGCCACCCAGATGCTCGAGTCGATGATCGAGAATTCGCGGCCCACCCGAGCCGAAGCCTCCGATGTGGCCAACGCGGTGATGGATGGCGCGGATGCGGTGATGTTGTCGGGGGAGACGTCGGTCGGCAAGTTCGCATTGGAGGCCGTTCGCACGATGGCCCGAATTGTGGCCGCGGTCGAGGATCACTCGACGGCAGCACCGCCGCTCACTCACGTGCCGCGCACCAAGCGAGGCGTCATCTCCTATGCCGCCCGCGACATCGGTGAACGGCTCGACGCGAAGGCGCTGGTTGCGTTCACCTCGTCGGGAGACACCGTGCGACGGTTGGCCCGGCTGCACACGCCACTACCGTTGCTGGCCTTCACCGACGTCCAAGAAGTCCGCAGTCAGCTCGCGCTGACCTGGGGCACTGAGACATTCATCGTTCCGCACCTGGAGACCACAGACGACATGATCCGGCAGGTGGATCGCTCGCTGCTGGAGTTGGGCCGCTACGAGCGGGGGGATCTGGTGGTCATCGTTGCCGGCGCGCCGCCCGGAACCGTGGGCTCCACTAACCTGATTCACGTCCACCGGATCGGGGAAGACGACCACTAGTGCCAACTTCTGATCTCGACGATCTGCTGGCAATTCTCGACCTTTCCCCGATCGGCGATGACGTGTTCGCCGGCGCGCATCCCCGCAAGAATCCGCCTCGCACCTTCGGCGGCCAGATGATGGCGCAGTCGTTCATTGCCGCGAGCCGGACGTTGCCCCATGACCTGCCGCCGACCGCATTGACAGTGCATTTCATCGCGGGTGGCGACCCGAGCGCCGATATCGAATACCACGTGGTGCGGCTCCGTGACGAGCGCCGGTTCGCCAACCGCCGCGTCGACGCCATGCAAGACGGCAAGCTTTTGGCCACCGCGTTGGTGTCGTTCCTCAGCGGCGGTAAAGGACTGGAACACAACATCGCCTTTCCCGACGTACCCGAGCCGGACGGTCTGCCGACGATCGACGAGTTGCTGGTTGGTTACGAGACAGTAGTGCCGCACTTCGTCGAGGCGTTGCGGCCCATTGAATGGCGCTACACCAACGACCCGGCGTGGGTGATGCGTGACAAGGGCGACCGGCTGGCCCACAATCAGGTCTGGCTGAAGACCGCCGGTGACATGTCGGACGACCCCGCGATGCATACGGCCGCGATGGTCTACTCCTCAGACACCACCGTGCTGGATTCGATCATCACCACACACGGATTGTCTTGGGGCTGGGACAGGATCTTCGCCGTCAGTATCAACCACTCAGTGTGGTTTCACCGTCAGGTCGACTTCTCCGATTGGGTGCTGTATTCGACGACGTCGCCTGCGGCCGCCGACTCGCGGGGGCTAGGCATGGGCCACTTCTTCAACCGGTCCGGTGATGTCGTGGCCACGGTGGCGCAGGAAGGCATCATCAAGCACTTCGCCGCTAAGGGCTAATCGCGAAGGGCTATGGGGTAGGCGTGATGGTGACGCTGAACTTGTTCTCCACGGACTGGCGGAATTCGTCCTCGCAGTGTGCCTGTGCTGATCGGTTCTGCCCGGCCTTGTTCATGCAGTCGAAGTAATCGCCAGCACCGCTGTCTTTGAACACCTGCACGTAGATCGGGATGAATGCGAGGCCGATGACGATCGAGACGGCACCGAGGATTATCCCGGCCATGGCGACACCGCCATTGTTGGCCTCGCCCTTCTTAACTCGGCCGCGGCCGGCGAAACCCAGAATCACCGCGACGATTCCCAGAAGGATTCCTCCAACGACGGAGAACGACGACACCAGCGCAATGATGGCGACCACCAGTGCCGCGACACCTAATCCGTTGCGGGGTCCGGTCGCAGGCGGTCCATAGCCCGGGTACGACCCCTGATAGGAAATCGGCGGTGGCGGGGGATACCCGCCCGGGTACGGCCCCTGTTGGTACGGCCCCTGTTGGTACGGCGCCTGTTGCTGAGGGGCCTGCTGGTACGGGTTGGGGTACTGCTGAGGGGCGGCATGTCGAGGCTGCCCTGGCTGCGGGTTGCCCGAGGGATCCGGGTTGTCGGTCATCGCTCGCACTCCAGCATCAGGTCCTCCAACATGAGGTCAGGGTACCTGCCGGTCAAAGTCTGGTGGGTGGCAACCACGACCGTGCGTTCCGCGGCGAGAAGTCCACTGTCCGGGTCCAGTAGTGCGCTCAGTATGTGTTCGGCATCGGCCGCGTCGAGGTGCTCAGTCGGTTCATCGAGCAAGACGATGGGCGCCGGACAGAGCAGCACCCTGGCCAGCAGTAGCCGGCGACGTTGCCCGGCGGATACCGCTGCGGCCCCGCCAATCAGAACGGTGCTCAAGCCGTCGGGGAGACCGTCGAGCCAGGTGCCTAGGCCGACTCGGCTCACGGCGTCGATCAACTCGGCATCGCTGCAATCGCCTCGTGCTACCAAGAGGTTGTCCCGAACGGTAGTCGCGAACAGGTGGGCATCCTCAGCGAAATAACACATCGCGCCGCGCAATTCGGATTCGGTGAGGGACTCCGTCGGCGCACCGTCGAGTGTCACCGAGCCACTGACCGGGGGTACCAGGCCCGCCAGTGTCATCAGCGCAGTGGTCTTGCCTGCGCCACTCTGGCCGGTGATCATCAACCGGGAACCAGGCGAGAGCGTGAGCGTAATGGGTTGGCCAACAGGTGATCCCGGATGGCCGGCCCGCATCGCTACGGCGTCGAAGCGGGGTGTCTGTTTTGGCGGGACGGCAAGGACGGCCCTGTTTGAGGGCGGCGCGGGGGAGGGAACCAGATCATGCAGTCGAGTGGCAGCGATCCGGGATCTGGTCAAAGCGATGGCAGCGGCTGGTAGCGCAGAAGTGGCTTCAAATGCCGAAAGCGGCAGCAGCATCAGAACTGCCAGCGTGGTCGGAGCGGTCGTGGCCGCGATTCCGATACCCACGATCACCGCTCCGATCACGGTGGCAGCGGTCGCAGCGGTAGGGGCTGCGACGGCGGCCGCTGCGGGGGCCGCCGCCCGGTCCATCGCTTGGCCCCAATCCCGTTGCTGCTGATCGGCTTCCGCTATCACTGCGGTAAGACGTCCAGCGACGCGGAGTTCCGGTGCGTGGTCGAGTGCCGTGACAACGGCGGTATCTCGGCCAGTGCGACGTTGACTGGCCACGTCCTCCTGTGCGCGGGCAGCGCGGGAAGCGAGCCAGGGTGCAAGTCCACCCGCTACGAGCAGGCATACCGCCAGAACGACTCCAGCGACCGGAGAAATCACGGCGATGATGGACACCGCAGCCACCCCCAGGAGCAGGCTGACACCAATGGGGACGAAGGCGCGCACCAGCGCATCGGAGTATGCGTCGACATCGCCCCCGACGCGAGACAGCAACTCGCCACTGTGCAACCGGGTGGCGACGTCCGCGGGTCCGTGCGCAAGCCGGCGGTAGATCTCGCGACGGGTGTCTCCGGACGCCCGCAGTGCGGCGTCATGCGAGGCTAATCGCTCGCAATAGCCCAGCACGCCTCGTGAAATTCCGAGAGTGCGGACGGCGACCACTGCCACCGAAAGGTCGAGTACCGGTGGCATCTGCCACGCGCGGGTGATAAGCCAGGCCGACATACCGGCGAGCGCCAGCGCGCTGCCCAGCGACAGTGCACCCAGCCCGACCGCCAGAGCGAGCCGCCAGCCCTCAGACCGGCGCATGGCGGTTCGCCTCCACGGTGATGACCTGATCGGCGATGGACAGGATGCTGTCGCGGTGACCGACCACCACGATGGTGGCACCACCCGATGCGCGTCGTGCGAGGGCGCGCAACACCGCGGCCTCGGCCGCTGCGTCCAGGTGTGCTGTCGGTTCGTCCAAGAGCAGTACGGGTGCGCCGGACCCGAAAGCCCGGGCCAGGCCCAGCCGCTGGCGCTGTCCCAATGACAGGCCGACGCCGCCGCGGCCGATAACGGTGTTGATTCCGTCGGGCAACGACGCCAGCACCTCATCGAAACAGGCTGCCCGACAGGCTGACTCGGGGTCATCGAGCGGCCCGTAGAGCTCTAGATTCGCGGCGACGCTGCCTGGAATGAGGACCGGACGTTGCGGCAGCCAGGACAGTTCATGCCACCAGGTGGTGAGGTCGAGCTCGGTCACGTCGAGCCCGTCGACAGTAACCCGGCCGTGGGTCGGCGTGACCAATCCGGCGATTGCATGGAGGGTGGAACTCTTTCCGGCGCCGTTGGCACCGGTCAGCACGGTCACCCGGCCGGGCAGGATGGATGCGTGCAGATCACAAGGTGCGAATCCGTCGCGGCCGTCGATCGACAGGCCATCAAGACGGATCGTCGCTCCCGCTGCGTTGACGGTCCTGCTGCCCTCAGGTGACGGCGCGGACGCTTCGGTCAAGGCGAAGGCCTGGTTCAATGCGGCGACTCCGTTTTGAGCTGCGTGGAACTCCACACCAACTCTGCGAAGGGGCCAGAAGACTTCAGGAGCCAGCAGCAGCACTGTCAGGCCGACGGCCAGGGTCATCTCGCCGAACACCAGTCGCAGACCGATGCTGACCGCGACAAGCGCCACACCCAGGGTTGCGATGAGTTCCATTACCAACGCCGACAGGAACGCGATCCTCAGGGTTGCCATCGCCGAACGGCGATGTGCGGCACTGAGAGCTGTGATTCGGTCGGCTGGGCCATCGGCTCGGCCGAGGGCGCGCAGCGTCGGGATTCCCGCGATCAGATCCATCAACCGCGCTTGCAGCGTGGTCATCGCGGTCAGGGCTGCCGAGGACCGTTGCGCCGTGGTCAAGCCGATCAGGATCATGAATATCGGGATCAGCGGCAGCGCCACCAGCACGATCGCCGCCGATTGGAGATCGTTGAAAGCAATGACGACAACTGTTGCGGGCGTCAGGATCCCGGAGAGGAAGAGCGCCGGCAGGTAGGCGGTGAAATACGGGCGCAGTGCGTCCAGCCCCTGGGTCAATAATGTTGTGGCCGTGTCGCGTTGAGCGGCCAATTCGGTGGTTGGCAACCTGGTTACTTGGTCTAGGACCTGCCCGCTGATATCAGCGATCGTCGCACTGGCCCCGTGCTGGCTCAGTCGGCCCTGAATCCACTGCATGACGACACGAGCGGTCCACAGCGCCAACAGGGTTAGCAGTGCAGAATGCCAATGTTCGAGGCTTCGCGTGGAGGGGTCGGTGATGATGCCGGCCACCAGGTGGCCGAGCACGACGGCGCAGCCAATCGCGCACAACGCGATGACAATTCCGCACGCGACTGTGGCGATCAGGTAGCGGCGCATCGCCGTTGACGCCCGCCATAAGCGAGGATTCAGCGTGAACGCCTCAACGAAAGACCGATCGGCGGCGGAATCGATTCGGCCCAGACGCGTTTACGGAACACCCAGTAAGTCCAGCCCTGGTAGATCAGGACGACCGGAGTGCACAGCAGGGCCGCCCAGGTCATCACCTTCAGGGTGTACGGACTCGACGATCCGTTGTAGATCGTCAGGTTGTAGGCCGGGTCGAGTGTGGACGGCAGCAGATTCGGGTACAGCGAACCGAAGAGCAGACTCACCACCGCAGCGACCACGAGAGTGGTGCAAAGGAAGGCCCAGCCTTCTCGGACCCGGCCTCGGGCCAGCACTACAGCGACCAATTGAGCGACAACCGCCACCACCAACACCGCCCAAGTCCACGTCTTGCCGTACTCGAGCTGGGTCCACAGCCCGAAACCCGCAACAAGGACCGTCGCGGGAAGGCTCGCGGCAGCAGCAGCTTTCGCCGCGTTCTCACGGACTACGCCGCCGGATTTCAGTGACACGAACACCGCACCGTGGAAAAGGAAGAGCGCACACGTCGCCAAGCCGCCCAACAAGGTGTAAGCGTTCAGAACATCGGTGACCGACAGATTAGCCACGTTCTTATCGGGGCCAATCGGCAGTCCGCGAACCAAGATGGCGAATGCGACCCCCCAAAGAATCGCGGGAAGCCATGAGCCAACAGCGATCCCGATGTCACACCAGTGCCGCCATTTGGGGTCGTCGATCTTTCCGCGCCACTCGATGGCCACAATGCGCGCGATCATCGCCAGCAGAATGACCAGCAGTGGTAGGTAGAGCGTGGAGAACACGGTCGCGTACCAGTGCGGAAATGCCGCGAACATAGCCCCGCCGGCAGTGATCAGCCAGACCTCGTTGCCGTCCCACACCGGTCCGATTGTGTTGAGCACTGCGCGGCGATGCGATTCGGGTGCAGTTTCGTTGCGGCCCAACCACGCCATCAACATTCCCACGCCGAAGTCGAAGCCCTCCAGGACGAAGAAGCCGAGAAACAGGACGGCAACGACGATGAACCAGAATTCCTGAAGTCCCACGGTGATCAGCTCCTCTAGTACGCAAACGACAGGGGTGCGATCTCGTCGTCATTCGGCGGCGCAGGGGGCGTGGGTTCGGCGTCGTGTTCTAGAGGCCCGGCCGTGACGTAGCGGCGCACCAGATAGAACCAGATCACTGCGAGCACCGCGTACAGCAGTGTGAAGGAGATCAGCGATACCCACACCAACCCCGGGCCATGCGGTGAAACACCCTGTTGGACTGTCAGTCGGATCATCGGATCACCATCGGGATTCGGGTGCACCGACCACGGCTGGCGGCCCATCTCGGTGAACACCCATCCGGCGATGGTGGCGAGGAACGGCGTCGGAATGGTCCACACCGCGAAGCGGGACAACCAGCGATAGTCTGGAACGTGCTTGCGTCGGGTCAGCCACAACACCGTCAGAGCGAAGAGTGCTGGGATCGCCATCAGACCGATCATCGCTCGGAACGCCCAGTAGGTGACGAACAGATTAGGGACGTACCACCCTGGCCCAAAGTGCTTTTCATACTGGGCTTGAAGGTCGTTGGTGCCCTCCAGTGTGACGCCGGAGAACTTGCCCTCGGCAAGGAAAGGCAACACATAGGGAACTTCGATGACGCGGGTGATGCTGTCGCAGTTGTTGTGCGTTCCCACGGTGAGTATCGAGAAGTCGGGGTCGGATTCGGTGTGGCACAACGATTCAGCCGCAGCCATTTTCATCGGCTGCTGGTGGAACATCAGCTTGCCCTGAATATCGCCGGTGAGAACCAGTCCGGCTGACGCGATCAGCACAACCCAACAGCCGAGGATTGCGCCGGGACGGAATAGGGCCTGCGCATCGGGCGTGGTTTTGGAGCGCACCATCCACCACGCGCACACCGCAGCCACAAATGTTCCCGCCACCATCAGAGCGGAAGTGACCGCATGCCAGAAGGCAGCGATGCCTGTGTTGTTGCCGAAGAGCTCCCAGATGTTCTCCAGTTCGGCGCGACGGGTCTCCGGGTTGTAGCGTGTGCCCACCGGGTGCTGCATGAATGAGTTGGCGCTGATGATGAAGAACGCCGACAGATTGACGGCAATGGCCACGATCCAGATCGCAGCCAGATGAATCAATTTTGGTAGCCGGGTCCAGCCGAAGATCCACAAGCCGATGAAGGTGGATTCAAGGAAGAAGGCGACTAGGCCTTCCATCGCCAGTGGTGCACCGAACACGTCGCCGACGAACCGCGAGTACTCGCTCCAATTCATTCCGAACTGGAACTCCTGAACGATGCCGGTGGCAACCCCGATGGCAAAGTTGATCAGGAAGATCTTCCCGAAGAACTTCGTCATCCGATACCAGGCGGGATTGTCGGTGACAACCCACATGGTCTGCATCAATGCGACCAACGGGGCGAGCCCGATCGTCAGCGGGACGAAAATGAAGTGGTAGACGGTGGTGATCCCGAACTGCCACCGGGATACGTCAAGAGCAGTCACAATCCGTGCTCCCTGCCGTCAGTTCTGGAGTTCGGCGCCGCCCATAATTGTGCAACGCTGCGCCGACCGCTGCTCAGAGGTTGTTGGAGGCCTTGCGAATACCGAACGATGACGCGATCTCGAACACGCCGATCACGACCAGCCAGATGCCGACCACGAGCGTCAGCGTTGCCAGCGAGGAGAAGGGCGAGGCAAGCACGATGACGCCGGCCACCAAGCTGACGAGGCCGATGAAGATCTCCCAGCCGCGTCCCGGCATATCCGGGTCGCTGATTGCCGACACCGACGTGGAAACGCCACGGAAGATGAATCCGATGGCGATCCAGATGGCCAGCAACAGGAGTGAGTTCTGGATGCTCCGGAAGCACAGCACCGCAAGGATGAGAGAGGCCGCGCCGCTGATGAACAGCAGCACTCGGCCGCCTGCCGATACGTGCATCGTGAACGCGTGGAACACCTGTGAGATGCCAGTCACCAATAGGTAGGCGCCAAAGAAGATGGCGGCGACCAGGATCGAGATGCCGGGCCAAGCCAGCACCAGGATTCCTAGAACCAGCGACAGGATTCCGGTCAGAAGAACCGATTTCCACAGATGCGGCAGTAGGGCGGGGGCTGGGTGCTTTCCGATGGCCGTTTCCATGGCGGCAGTCTTTCACAATCGCAATCGGCTGATTGGTGGACAGCGGATTCGTCCCTAAAAAAGGGGCTATTCGACTCCGTCAAGTTGGGCGGCTTCTCCAGGCTGCGGCGCTAAACGCACCCAACTGCGCTAACGTCTCGCTTATGAGTGGATGTCAAGACAGTTCGGTGGCAACGCGCTGGTGGCGCGCGTCGGCCAGCATGACCGCGGTGCTCGCTCTTGCGGGCACCTTTGCACTCTCTGGGTGCACCAAATCTGAGACCGATTCCGGCCCGTCCACAACAGGTGTGGCGGTGAAAGCGGAGAAGGTCGACGAGATCGCCGCGACGGTCCCCGAGGACATCAAGAAGTCCGGCAAGCTAATCGTCGGCGTCAACATTCCCTATACGCCCAACGAGTTCAAGGATTCGCGGGGCAAGATCGTCGGTTTCGACGTCGACCTGATGAACGCGATCGCCTCGACACTCGGACTGACGGTCGATTACCGCGAGGCGGACTTCGCCAAGATCATCCCGTCAATTCAGGGCGGAACGTTCAACGTGGGCATGTCGTCCTTCACCGACAACAAGGAGCGCCAGAAGTCGGTCGATTTCGTCGACTACTTCTCAGCTGGCTCACTGTGGGCGCAGCGCCCCGGACCTCCGGTCAACCCGAAGGATGCCTGCGGCAAGAAGGTTGCGGTGCAGGCCACTACCGTCCAGGAGACAGACGAGCTGCCAGCCAAGAGCAAGGCGTGCACCGAGGCCGGTAAGCCTGCGATCGAGATTCTGAAATTCGATGGGCAGGATGCCGCCACCAACGCTGTGGTGCTCGGCCAGGCCGACGCCATGTCGGCGGATTCGCCGGTGACTGCCTACGCGATCAAGCAGAGCAACGGCAAGCTGGAGGCCGCGGGTGAGCTCTTCGACTCGGCTCCGTATGGCTGGCCCGTCGCGAAGGGGTCCCCATTGGCGCAGTCCCTGCTGAAGGCCCTCGATCACCTGATTCAGACCGGTGACTACAAGCTCATCGCGTCGAACTGGGGTGTCGAGAGCGGCATGATCGAAAAGCCGGCCATTAACGGCGCTAGCTGAGCCGCATGGCAGTAGACGAGCCCGCTCCCACCGCGATCCACGCGATACCGCTACGGCATCCGTGGCGGTGGGTGGGGGCGACCGTCATCGTCGTGTTGGTCGGGCTGTTTCTCTACGGCGCGGCAACCAACCCTGCCTACGGCTGGGCGACGTACCGGGAGTACCTGTTCAACGAGCGGGTAGTGATGGGTGCCTGGAACACGCTGCAGCTGACCGTCTTTGCGATGCTGTTGGGGATCGTGCTGGGTGTCATCCTCGCTGTGATGCGGCTGTCGCCGAACCCGGTACTCCGGTCGGTAGCGTGGGCGTTCCTGTGGCTGTTCCGCGGCACGCCGGTGTACGTGCAGTTGGTGTTCTGGGGTCTGATCCCGACGATCTACAAGAACATCCAACTTGGGGTGCCGTTCGGGCCGACGTTTTTCCACCTCGATCTGCAGAGTCTGTCCATCCCTTTCCTGCTGGCGGTGGTCGGGCTGGGCCTCAATGAGTCCGCCTACATGGCAGAGATCATCCGCGCCGGCATCAGTTCAGTGCCAGAAGGTCAATCGGAGGCGTCAACCGCGTTGGGCATGTCCTGGGGCATGACGATGCGGCGCACCGTACTACCGCAGGCCATGCGGGTCATCATCCCGCCGACGGGCAATGAACTCATCAGCATGTTGAAGACCACGTCACTGGTCACTGCCGTGCCCTACACACTGGAGTTGTACGGCATCACGTCCCGAGAGATCGCCGCCCGGACCTTCGAGCCCGTCCCGCTGCTGCTCGTCGCTGCGACTTGGTATTTGGCGGTCACCAGCATTCTGATGGTGGGGCAGCACTACTTGGAGAAGCACTTCTCCCGCGGTATTTCACGCCAACTCACTTCCAAGCAGCTGGAGGCGCTGGCACTGGCGCAGACCGGTGCGAAAGAAGGGCACGTATGACGGCCCCAATGGTTTCGGCCCCAATGGTTTCGGCGCCAATGGTGTCGGCGGAGCGCGTGTGCAAGAGCTTCGGCGCGCTGTCGGTTCTCAAGGGTGTGACTCTGACGGTCGAGCGGGGCCAGGTTTTGGTCCTTGTCGGCCCGTCCGGTTCCGGCAAGTCGACTTTCCTGCGGTGCATTAACCACCTCGAGACAGTGACGGCTGGCCGGCTGTGCGTCGACGGGGAGCTGATCGGGTACCGGGAAGGTCGAGGCAAGCTCTATGAGATGGCCGCGCGTGATGCGGCCAAGCAGCGCCGCGACATCGGAATGGTGTTCCAGCACTTCAATCTCTTCCCGCATCGCACAGCGTTGGAGAACCTCATCGAGGCGCCGATCCAAGTCAAGAAGGTTCCGAAGGCGGCGGCTGTGGAGCGCGCCCGAGATTTACTCCACCAAGTGGGTCTGTCCGAGAAAGCCGAGGCTTACCCGGCCCAGCTTTCGGGTGGGCAGCAACAGCGGGTGGCTATTGCGCGGGCGTTGGCGATGGACCCCAAACTCATGCTGTTCGACGAACCCACTTCTGCGCTGGATCCGGAATTGGTCGGCGAGGTGCTGAGCGTGATGAAAAAGCTTGCAGCTGAGGGAATGACGATGATCGTGGTGACCCACGAGATGGGATTCGCCCGGGAGGTTGCCGACCAGCTTGTCTTCATGGACGGCGGTGTCATCGCCGAAAGCGGCCCGCCCCGTGAGGTTCTGAGTAATCCGCAGCATGAGCGGACGAAAGCGTTTCTGTCGAAGGTGATGTAGCCACGATCGACACGTCAGGCTTGCGGCCGATCAGGTACCAGGTGTGCATGACGCCCTTGCCTTTGATCTCGACGTCCCCGCGTTCGAATAGATCGAAGTCGTCTTTGAGGAGCTCGTACATGTCTTGGGGTACTTGAATGTGGCCCTCTTGGTCCGTCGTTTCCATTCGGGAGGCGACGTTGACGGCGTCGCCCCAAACGTCGTAGAAGAACCGGCGCGCACCGACCACGCCCGCTACCACCGGTCCGGTCGCCATCCCCATCCGAAGGGGGACAGGCTGGCCGTTGGGGTCACGGAGGTCTGCGACCGCGCGCGACATGTCCAGCGCCAGCGCGGCCAATGCCTGGGCATGGTCCGGTCGAGCCTGGGGCACCCCGCTGACCACCATGTAGGAATCGCCGGTGGTCTTGATCTTTTCCAGGCCGTGCTTGTCCACCAGGCGGTCGAATGTGGTGTACAGACGGTCGAGGAAACGGACCAGATCGGCGGGTGGCATCTTGCTGGCTCGCTGAGTGAAACCCGCGATGTCGGCGAACAGGATCGATGCTGCATCGTGGTGGTCAGCGATGACGCCGCGCCCCGGATCCTTGAGTCGGGCGGCGATGTCGGCGGGCAGAATATTGGCGAGTAGCGCCTCGCTGCGCTCGTACTCGACCTCCATCGCCGCTTCTGCGCGGGAGACCTGACGCATCGCATACCAGACAGTGGCGAAGATCAACACGCATGTGCAGATCGTCGTCACGACAAAGCCGGTGTGGACGAGCCAGAGGGGCTGAACGCCGGTATCCCCGGGCACCAGGTACTGCGCGGCGATTGTCAGTCCGGCGCCGATGGCCACCACTACCGAGGCCATCAGAATGTGTTCGGTGCCCAGCACCAGAACCGTGAGCGACGCCGACACTATGTAGAAGAACTGCAACCCGGTATCGGTGCCGATCTGCCAACCAACGACCGTCAAGGAGAAGTAGGCGCAGAACACGAAGGTCAGCGGAGCCACCAGATCGCCAAACCGGTACAGGACTGGGATGGCCAGGAAGACGGCGGCACTGAACAAGTTGATGAAGCCGATATGCCAGACGTTATGCCCGGTGATCATCTGCAGGATCCCGATGCCCAGGGTGAAGGCACCAGCTATCCAGGTCGCGATGTTGAGGACGCGCTGCTTGCGCATCGACGCCTCGGCCCAATGCTGGTTGCGGGCCGGAGCGCTGCGCTGCATCCGCTCGCAGTCCTGCCCACGGAACGACTGTTTCGGGCGATCCCGATCAGCGCACTTCCGAAGAGGCCTCACGGGGGAAGCCTAACTGGCTGGTGGTGCTCAGTCAGTAGCTCGCAGCGCATCAGGGATTGGCAGTGACAATCGTCAACTCGTAGTCGTTGCTCTGCCACCCATTCAAGAACGCTCCGAGCGGAACCTTCATTCCGGCGCCGTTCGCGGTCCCGCTGTCATTCAGATAGACCTGGCCGTTGGTCAGGTCGACTCTGATCACCACCAGCTCATGGTCGAGGTCCACGTAATTGGGAGTTCCTGACGGTGAATAGTTCGACGCGGCAGTCCAGATCACGCTGCTGTTGACGGTCGCCATGGCCGCTTTGCCGGAAGCCAACGCGGCTTCGAGATCGCTGAGTGCGCGCTGGCCGTCGGCCGCGGTCGCGGCGGTGATCGTCTTGCCGGTTGCGTCGTAGGTGCCGTATTTCGTGGTGACCGCGGTGACGGGGTAGTTCTTCTGCATCAAAACCACCGCGTCGGTGATGTCGACGCCGTCATCGATGTTCTCGTCGAGGTACATCTTCTGGCCGGGCCGGCTGACGCTGTCCGTGGTCTTGGCCAAGGTGACCATGGTGGTTTCCGTCGGCCTGGTTCCCGTGACTTGGCCGATTGCCATCGCCGACGCCATCAGGGTGCAGTTGAAGTAGCTCTGCTCGACCCACCAGATCTTGTTGGCGAGAACGCCATATTTGCCTGTGCCGGGGATCTTCACAGTCACTTGCTGGGTGATGGTGTCAGGCTTGGCGACGCCGAAACTGACGGCGACGGCGTGTATCCACCGCTGGACTGCGCCCAGGAGTCCGGTCAGTTGGGCGGTGGTGCCATTGTTAATCGTGACCGTGAAGGTATCGGTGATTCCCGGAATTACCAGATCGGTTTTGGGTGTGTAGACGTACTTGCCCGGTCCGTCGCCCGGTGACAGCTCACCGTACTTGGGTGGGATTGTCACAGTGATCGTCGGATCAAACCCGTTGTTACTCTTCGCATTCAGGTTGATGGATACCAGCTTTTCTGCGCCGTCCGCAGGGCTGACATCGGGATTCGCGGTGGGTCGACGATTGAAGAAGATGTAGTTGAGTTGGTCGGCGAGCGATGCACCCTCCTGGGGCTGAGCCGACTGCATCGCCACCACGTTCGAGACTTTCGCGGCTAAGGCTTCAGCCGATCCTGGATTCCCGTTTGACCCGTTTTGGCCGGCCTTACCGCCTTCGCCGTCCTCGCCACCCGTTGCGCCGCTGCCGCCGTCACCGCCGCCTCCGCCGCCACCGCCGAAGCCGGCGCTGCCACCGCCAGCGCCCCCGTCCGCGCCGCCGTTACCGCCTGTCCCGCCGTTGCCGCCAACGGCGCCGTTGCCGCCGTTCTTGCCTGCGCCGCCGTTGCCGCCCTGGCCGCCGTCGCCACCTTGGCCACCGCCATTACCTGATTGGGCATCGGTGCCGTCTCCGCCGGCGGCGCCTGGGCCGCCGGTCCCGCCGGCCCCGCCCGTCGCTCCGGTCTTGTTTACTCCGCTGTTGCCGCCGCCCCCGCCTGCGCCGCCGTCGCCACCCGGTCCACCTTCGCCCGCGTTACCGGTATCTGTTGCCGCGCCACCGGTGGAGCCAGCACCACCGGATCCGCCTTGGCCGCCGGTGCCGCCGGTGCCGTCGGCGTCGGTCGTGTTGCCGCCCCGACCGCCCGCGCCGCCCTTGCCGCCCGAACCGCCGGCGCCGCTGTTGCCAGGATCGCCGTCGGAATTGATGAAGAAGAAGTAGCGTCCAACACCGCTTTCGCCGCCCTCGGCACCCCCGGCGCCACCGTTCCCGCCGGCGCCACCCTTACCGCCGCTGCTGCCGTCACCGTCTTCTTCGTCGGCACCGTTCGCGCCTATTCCACCGTCGCCGCCCCAACCGCCGACACCGCCGGCGCCGCCGTCACCGCCGTTGCCCAAGATCCAGCTGCCGCCACCACCAAAACCCCCATTGCCGCCCGGCCCACCGGGCCCGCCATCACCGCCGTCGCCGCCGTCGCCGGTGCCCTTTGTTCCGACTCTGCCGGTCCGGCCTTCGCCGCCGTTGCCGCCATTGCCGCCGCCGCCAAACACCGACAGCGCTCCAACACTTCCGCCGTCCCCTCCGTCGCCGCCTCCGGCGCCGCCTGCTCCACCGTTACCGCCGTTGCCCATCCACAGGCCGCCGTCGCCACCTTCACCGCCCTTGCCGCCAGTTGCCAGACCGGCGCCGTCGCCCCCGGCTCCACCGGTGCCGCCCGCGCCACCATTGGCGAACAGCAACCCACCGATACCGCCGTCGCCGCCCTGACCGCCGTTGCTCCCACCTCCGCCAACGCCGCCGTCACCGGCTGCGCCCCAGATCGAGAGCAACCCAGCATTGCCTCCGAGACCGCCCGTGCCACCGATTGTCCCCTCGGGGACCGCATTCCCGCCTGCGCCGCCCTTGCCGCCATTCCCACGGAACACTCCACCCGAGCCACCAGCCCCTCCAGACCCGCCGATGGTGCCCTCGGGCACCGGGCTTGGACCTGCTTTTCCGGTGCCTGACATGAGCCCGCCGGCCCCGCCACTTCCTCCGTTGCCGAACAAGCCGGCGGAGCCGCCCCGGCCTCCGGCGGTCCCGTTTGCGATAGCAGTCGCGCCGGCTCCGCCATTTCCGCCGTTCCCCTTCACCAGCCCGCCGCGGCCGCCGTCACCGCCGTCACCATCGCTGACGGTGAGTACGCCGGCACCCCCATTGCCGCCGTTGCCCACTAAGCCGGCCGCGCCTCCGTTGCCGCCGTTGTAGCCGTTGCCCCCGTTACCGATCAGCCCACCGTGGCCGCCGTTGCAGGCGGTCGTGCCTGTGCAGGTGCTTGCGGTGAACGAGAATCCGTTGCCGGCGATGAGTCCGCCATCGGGATGCTCTGCGGTGCCATCGCCGAAGAAGATGTTGGCAATCGACCACGTCCCGGCCGAGGCCACCGATGCCGAAGTTGGAGTGCTGGTCACTGCGGCGGCTGGCGTGTCGAAGTCGCGGCGTGCGACGGCGGCCGCAGCCCACAGCAACGGCGCAGCGGCCGGGTCGCCTGCACCACTGCCGCTCGCGTGCCCCGATTCGGTTGCCGTTCGCTGCGCTGCGACTGCTGACTTGGCCACTCCGATGCGGTGGGCGGCGTCGGCACTTGATGCGCCGCTCGCGGGCCGCTGACGCGACCCTGTCGGCGCCGCGGCCGACTGCCGCTTCGAAGTCGGTGCCTCACTTGGAGAAGCGCTTGATGACGTGCGTGACGATGCGCTTGACGAACCCGCCGACCCACTTGAGTCGGCTAAGGCCACTGCTGGCATCGAAGCGATGGCGGCGCCCACACCCAAAGCCACCGCTAGCGCACCAACGCGGCCTACGGAGAGACCGGACCGCGGATTCGTTGTCGTCGCAGAATTTGTCAGCGCAGCATTCAACGTCATCTTGTCTATCTCCCTGGGAAGCGCCGCCGGCACACGTTCTTGCGACGGCGATATTTTCGATGCCGTCATTATTAAGTGCTCACGATGCAGTCGCTGGATTTCTCGCGAAATGTGTTGGTACGTGCTCGTTCCCCATGCTGACCGAGAAGAAGGCTGTCATCGCTTCGACCCGCTTCGCGGACTGGCTCGCAAACTGAATGAGGTTCGCTCTCATCGATCCGTAACGTTGTGGGCCTTCGAACAGACGATATGAGCATGAGCATCGAGACCGTGCCCGCCGACGTCGAATCCGCCGCGCTGGACCTCCTGTGCCGTTATCCAGCGCTGCGACATTCCGACGAGTCGGATGCAGATCTGCTGACCGAGCTGATGCAGAGCCTTGCGCCCTTCCTTCAACTAGAGGGCGCGTTCGTCGGCTTGACGTGGACTGATGCCTGCAAGGTCGTCAACGCGATGATCGCGGCCTTCGATACCGAGGACTCGCCGAAGTTCCTCCGTAAGTTGGCCAAGCACGCCCGCAAGGGTGACGAGATCATTCAGTGGGATGACGGCTCTGCCGCCTCCCACAGTCTCGACACCGTCGCGGATGTGTTGGGTATGTGGTTGTAGCCGAGGAGTTGTAGCCCAGGAATGGAATAGCGTGCGTCTCAAAGACGCTGACTGCATTGTGAAGAAAATCTTGGCAGCCGCTTTTGGGGCTGTCGCAATTGCCGCTCTAACTACCGTTCCTATCGGATGGTGTGACGATCCCCTTAGCAGTGCCGTGGACTCGGTGTGTTCCACGGCGTTGAACGGCGGCTGACACATACTCGACCGCGCAGGGCGGATAAGCCATCAACATTGCATTGGAATTTCCGTAGATATTTCTCATGCAACGATGGGATAACAACTGTGTAATTCAAAGCGATACTCCGAGTATGAATGACTTGTTGGTATTCGCGGAACGTGAACTGTCGTATAAGCGCCGACTGGATCTGCAGGAATTGCTTGAACAATTCACGCCAAGGGATCTGCAGCTCGAGGAAGTGCTTGCACTGATCGCGATCCTGCGGCCGGTGGCAGAGCGGGTCGAGTCGGGTCGCAGTGACGACCGTCCGCTACTGACCGTCGTCCAATGACCTGAGACTCAGGCAGTCCAGCCGACTAGGCGGCGATGGCAGCGGCGGCAGCCGGATTCGCCGTCGGTGGCTCGGTCTGAGTACCCGGCACCGGGTTGTAGGGCCACCAGTCCACCGGAAGGATGCTGTTGCCCGTCACGCCGGTTATCCGGGCGACGATCTGCGCGGGAATATTCGCGATGTTGTACGCGATAGCGCCGATGAACTTGACTGCGAAGTCCAGGATTTCGGGAAGACCGGAAGAGAGGTCGTTGAACGCGGTGTAGATGACATACGGAATCGTCATCGCGATGGTTCGCCAGGCGAGCACCAGGTTCGTGACGATGTCGGGGTAGCCGTACATGTTGATCGCATCGGTGAGCGCCTGATGCAGTGCGTCCTGGCCGGGAATGACCGGTTGGTAGTTGTTGGCAGATCGGTCCATCAAGGGCTTGCCTTGTGAGTACGGTTCCGGCGAGATCCCGAAGAGTTGCGCAACCGTCGGCGTGACGTCGATGTTGACATACGTGTTGTTAACGGCGCCCTGCCGGAATCCGGGGCCATTTGCGATCACGAAAGTCGTTGTCTCATAAGGTGTTTGGAAACCGTGGGCAAGAAGTCCGATTTGCCTCGATGGATCCTGGCCGTGGTCTGTCGTGACGATCACCGTCCATTCTTCGCCGGGGTTCGCGAGTTCCCAGGCACGGACCGCATCCATGATGGCTCCGACATTTTCATCAGCGTTCCGCAGCGCGTTCGCGTACTCAGGCGACCCGGCACTGAAATCATGTCCAGTCTCATCGACCCCGACGAAGTAGGAGAATTGGAAGCTTGGCGTCCCCGCCAAAGTGTTCTGGATCGAATTGACTGACGCGACGCCAACTTCGTCGTCAGTGTCTAGCCAGCTGTCGTTGATCTTCGGGTAGTAGAGGATGTTTTCCGCGGGGGCTGATCCTGCGCCGGCGATCTGGGCGATGACGGCCCAGTCAGCGATGGCCGTGGTCTTGATGGCCGGGTTGTAGGTTTCCAGCTGATTGAAGATCGTCGGCCAGGTGTCGTAGGTCGACGGAGTGAAGACGTTATTGGAAACGCCGGCGGTCTCGCCCCATACGCCGGTGAGGATTCCAGTCCAAGACGGGTTCGAGATGGTGGTGTGTCCGATGATGGTCGACGCCGCAGTGGTGCCGTCATTCATCAGGTCGAAGAGATTCTGGTTGTAGTCGTCAGCCAGGATGGCGCTCAAATTCGTGCCGTCAAGGCCAATGACCAGGACGTGCTGTGCCGGTGCCGCGAGTTGGAATTGCAGCGGCTGAGTGGCAGCGGAAGGTGCGATGCGACTGCGGCCGATGGCAGTCGAAGTGCTGCTTGCCGTTGCGCTGGCCGGCGATATCGGGAACACAGGAATAGGCGACTGAGGAACCGGGAGCGGCGTGGGCGCTGGTATCACCGCACTCGAAGTAGCGACGATGCCGCGGCGCGGAACGCGCGGAGCCGTTGACGCGGACGCGGCCGGCGCGCTGAGTCGACTTGCTGTACCGGCGTTGCGCTGCGTCGCTAGAGCGGATTGAGAGCGCCTGCCCGGGCGCTGTGCCGTGCTGGTCGATGAGCTCCTGTCGGCGCTTGCTGACTGGGTTGCGCCGGACGAGTCGGCATTCGCGACTGCTGCAGTGGCGGCCGAGCCGACACCGATCATTCCCGCGACTGCAACGCCGAGACATATTTGCTTGGCTAGCGACATTCTTCGACTCCCGAATCCTGTGAATTCACCCACCGGGACCCCCAGATCCCCTGAAAGAAAATGTAATTACCCGGCTGGGGATTCGTAGTGTGATTCGGAAAATGCGGCCGAGCGGCTCTATGGCCAGCGACGATTCCGCTTCGGCGGTCTGCATCGTGAAATGGACTCCCCGAAGGCTGGGGCCACCACACATTGAGGGGCATTTCAATGAATCTCCGACTAGGCGCCGGCGTATCGCTAGAGGTGACGGACTTGGCGGCGGGCCGCGCTACCGTGAGGTGGCTGAGCGATGCCTGAAGCCCCCCGTCCGCCTAGCGAAGTCCAGCGGAATCCGAGTATGGGAACCAGAATGCGCGTCCTGTCGCGGTCTTGCTGATCGACTTGGACTACTTCAAGAAGATCAATGACGAATACGGGCACCCCGCTGGCGACGAAGTCCTGCGCGTGACCGGTGAACGGTTGCGCGCGGCGGTCCGTCCGGCTGACGCGGTGGGCCGCTATGGCGGCGAGGAATTCATCGTCGTCATGACGACAGTGCGACCCGAGGATGTGGCGGTAGTCGCTGAACGAATCCGCGAGAGTTTGTCGCGGGAGCCAATTCAGTTTGAAGGCCACACAAAGGCCACACAATAGAGTGGACGTGCAGCGTCGGGTACACCATCGGTACCACTGGCGATCGAATCACCACCCTGATAGGTCACGCCGATCAGGCGCTCTACCGTGCCAAATCAGACGGTCGGAACCGTGTCGTATCGGCAAGCGAGAGCAACTAGGCAAAAGTCTTGCGGTACTGATCGGGCGAGACGCCAACCCGTCGGATGAAGCTGCGGCGCAGCGTTTCGGCCGTTCCAAACCCACAGTGCGATGCGATGGCGGCAACTGTGTCGGTGGTCTCCTCGAGTGCGCGTCGAGCGGCCTCGACGCGCACTCGCTCGACGTAGACCCCCGGAGCTTCGCCCACTTCTTCGGTAAAGACCCGGGTGAAGTGGCGGGGGCTCATCGCGGCGCGGCGCGCTAACGTCGCGATGGTGTGTCCCGCGCCGGGTTCCGTCTCGATGTTCTCCTGCACCGCACGGATCGGCCGGCGCTTTGCTCGCGGCTTCCACACCGGAGCGGCGAACTGCGTTTGTCCGCCCGGTCGGCGTAGATACAACACCAGCCAGCGAGCCACCTGCTGGGCGATTTCGGTGCCATGGTCGTCCTCGACCAGCGCCAGGGCCAGATCGATCCCAGCGGCTACTCCGGCCGCTGTCCACACGGTCTCTGAGCTCCGCAGAAATATGGGATCAGGGTCGACATCGACTGCGGGGAATTCTTGGGCAAGACGGTCGGCGTCCGACCAGTGAGTAGTTGCTCGACAACCGTTCAGCAGCCCTGCCTGTGCTGCAAAGAAGGCACCCGTGCAGATGCTCACGGTGCGCCGGGCTCTGCTCGACGCCGTCGCGATCCATGCCATGACCTCAGGATTGGCCCGCGCCGCGTCGACGCCCGGCCCGCCAGGCAGAACCAGTGTGTCAATGGGTTCTGTCTCGCGGACCTGCCGGGTGGCAAAGGCGAGTCCGCTACTGGTAACCGCGGGTTCCCCATCGATCGACGCGATGCTGACCCGGTACCCGCCATTCAATTGCGCCGCGCGGGTGAACACGTCATTTGGTCCAGCGAGGTCCAGTGCCTGAACGCCGGAGAAGCCGAGCATCACGATCGAGTACGTCACAACACCCAGAGTTAAGGACAAAGCCAATGGCGTCAACGCCATGTATCCCACTAATTAGGACAACGAACTGCCTGGCGTGGGCCTCGCTACGAGGTCTCGCTTGTTGCGTATGGTTCTGCTGGATTGATCCGGGGGATTAGCCGGCGGGGCAATTCTCTCGTCCCGGCAAGAAGGGGCCACCTAACATGACGAGCCAGCCATCCGGACGAGTGGGTACCAGCTCTGCGCGCGGCAAGAGCAGGTCGTGGCTTGGCTGCGCTGCTGTTTTTCTGGCTCCGGTGTTGATGACCACCCCGGCGCTCGCGGCCACCACATTGATTGTGCCGCCGACGTCAGTGCCGAACTCCAATGTCCTGGGCGGGTTTAACGACATGGCCCGGTCTCGTTACGTCGAGCCGTACTACCCGGATTTCGATTCTCGGTGCAATACCAGCGCGGAGAACTGTATCGGGGTCAACTACCCAGCCACTTTTTGGCCGGTCTCGGGCGGGCTGCAGGGTGACACCTGGAACGTATCCGTTGCACATGGCGTGGAAAACCTCAATGACCTTCTCCTGCTGGAACTTGCAACCTCTACGGATCCGATCAACCTGTTTGGTTACTCGCAGGGCACCCGCGTCGTCGGTCTCTCGGTGCAGAACCTTGTCACTACGCTTCCACCGAGCTTCAAGGATCGGCTCTCGGTTTCCTTGGCGGGAAACACCAATCGCCCCAACGGGGGAGTTTGGGCGCGGTTCACCAACCTTCCAAGCATTCCAATCCTGAATGTGACATTCGGTGATCCGACACCCACCGACACATTCTCCGATTGCACGGATGCTCCGGCAACGTGTCGCGTCACCGACGTCTCGTTTGAGTACGATGGCGTCTCGGATTTTCCGCTGTACCTCTTCAATGTGGCGGCTGTCGTCAACGCTCTAGCCGGAATCGTGTACCCGCATACGACGTATCTTGGCCCGGCGTATGGCGGCCTGCCAGATGGGTATTCGTCGCAAGAGATGGCCGCGCAGATGGATCCGCTGCAGCATCCCGAGAACTTTGCCTATTACGGCGACACCCGCTACATCACCATCCCGTCACCGCAGTTACCGATCGTGCACTTGATCCTTGAGGCGACGCCTGCGGCGCTAATGCCGATCGTGGCCCCGATTCTCGAGTTGATCGAGCCGGTGCTGCAGTTAGAGGTCGATAACGGGTACGACCGGACTATCAACCCCGGCCAGCCGACGCCTTTTCGGCTGTTTCGCATACCTTTCGTCGACTACGACCCCCTTCAGGAATTCAACGAGTTCGTTGCAGCGGTCCAAGAGGGCGTTCGGAACGCGACCGACGGCGTTCCATACGGGTCGTCGGCTGAGCGCGCTGTGGTGGCTAATGCCAGTTCGGGT
Organism: Mycobacterium sp.; assembly: GCA_965279745.1. Lineage (GTDB taxonomy): Bacteria > Actinomycetota > Actinomycetes > Mycobacteriales > Mycobacteriaceae > Mycobacterium. The sequence goes on along the minus strand of OZ257262.1, from coordinate 1,224,185 downwards.
GGATCAGCCAGATCAGAGCCTGCACGGTCGAAAGTGAACGAGTCCGCTAGGGCCGCAAGAGCAGGGTCCAAGCGGCCGGTAGCTTCGGCAGGATCGAGCGGTGGAGGTTCAAGCCACCGTCAGCCGGCCCGGCGAGAACAGCCGCGGCAGGCTCGGCCCGCAGCGCATCATTGACATCCGGCTCCCCACGACCTACCCACCGGCGCGCTCCTGGAGTTGCCTGGCACGTATGAAAACACCCTTCTCCGCATCCGTGATGTTGGTGGACGGCGTGGGGGCTCGGTTGAGAGTGGCATGTTTGCCCACCGCATTCGTGAGGCGCGTGATGGGGCTGGGTTGGGGCGATGGGTTTGCGGATGCAACGACGTCGGCGCTGAGCGCTGCGGCAAGGACCAGACCTGACGTCACGACCGCTTGCTTTACCAGTACCTTCATGGAAGCGGTTCCTATTCGTTCAGACGATTGTGTTTGCTGTCATGCAATGTTTCGCCTGTTCGGATCTTCTTTCAAGACTTTGCCGCGCAAAAATTTCGTAGGTATTTACGCTGGTGCCCTCGGTGAGATTCGAACTCACACTGCACGGGTTTTGAATCCGTTTCCTCTGCCAGTTGGGATACGAGGGCTGGCCGCATGATCGCGGTGTCCCACCATAGTTGATCCTCGACTGTCCTTTCATCAGCGGTGCGCTTGTAGGCCTCCAGTCACGCCCCGCGTCGCTCTTTATCGCAATCCACGCGACAATGGGCTCCATGACTGGCCCTCCGGAACCTGCGCCGCGCCGAGTACTGATCGCTGAGGACGAGGCCCTCATCCGACTGGATTTGGCAGAAATGCTGCGAGACGAAGGCTATGACGTCGTTGGTGAGGCCGGCGACGGTCAGGAGGCCGTTGACCTGGCTGAGAAACTGCGCCCTGACCTGGTGATCATGGACGTCAAGATGCCACGTCGGGACGGTATCGACGCCGCTGCCGAAATTGCCAGCAAGCGGATTGCTCCCATCTTGATCCTGACGGCCTTCAGTCAGCGGGATCTGGTCGAGAAGGCACGCGATGCCGGGGCGATGGCTTACCTGGTAAAGCCGTTCTCGATTACCGATCTGATGCCGGCTATCGAGGTGGCGATCAGTCGCTTTGAGGAGATGCTCGGGCTTGAGCGCGAAGTCGCCAATCTGGGCGAACGGTTGGAGACTCGTAAACTTGTCGAACGTGCCAAGGGCGTTCTACAGCAAAAGCAGGGGATGACCGAGCCTGAGGCGTTCACCTGGATCCAGCGGGCAGCGATGGACCGGCGGACCACCATGAAAAGGGTTGCTGAGGTGGTCCTCGAAACGCTGGACACCCCGACAGAGGCTTAGCTCTGACCAGCGGATCCATGCCGCGCCCGGCAGTGGGGCCTCTCAGATGAGGCACTTCAGCGCAGCGTTGGCTATGTTCTAGCAGAGCTTTGACTGGTTAGCCGGAATTATCTGCTGCTGTCTCGGAGGTGAAACGTGCGCGTTCATGCGACACGGAGAGCAATCGTCATCAGTTCTGTGCCGTTGCTCATGCTTGGCAGCGCTGGCTGCTCTGAGCAGTCATCGAACAACGCAACTGGCGACCTGAAGATCGTCGAGCAGGTCCAGATCGACCAGAACGGCGCGCCCGTCAAGTCCGAGGAAGGCACTCGCCCCGTGGACCCTGCGGGTGATGGGAAGGCCCATTGTCAACCGGTGTCCATCGCGATGGCGGGGGCTCTCACGGGTGCGGACGCCGCACTCGGTATCAACATCAAGAATGGCGTGCAGTTGGCCGTCGACAAGCACAACGCCGCGAACCCCGAATGCCAGATTCAGCTGAAGACGTTCGACACCGAGGGCGATCCGCAGAAGGCCACGCAAGTCGCACCGCAGGTCGTTGATGACGCATCGACGATCGGCCTGGTCGGCCCGGCGTTCTCCGGTGAGACGAAAGCCACCGGCGGCATCTTCAATCAGGCCGGTTTGGTTGCGGCCACTGCTTCGGCCACCAACGTCACGTTGTCGGATCAAGGTTGGAAGACGTTCTTCCGCGGGCTCGCCAACGATGGCGTTCAGGGTCCGTCGGTCGCCAACTACATCAAGAACACACTCGGGGCCAAGAAAGTCTGCGTCGTCGACGACAGCACGGACTACGGACTCGGCCTGGCAAAGGCGGTTCGGGAGACCTTGGGGCAGGTCGCTGAGTCGGGTTGCAACGCATCAGTGAAGAAGGGCGACAAGGACTTTGCCGCAACGGTGACGCAGGTCAAGTCCAACTCGCCGGACGTCATTTTCTACAGCGGCTACTACTCCGAAGCGTCGCCGTTTGTGCAGCAGTTGCGCGACGCCGGCGTGAAGGCGACGTTCGTCTCCGGTGACGGCACCAAGGATCCGGAATTCGTGAAGCAGGCGGGCGCGGCCGCCAAGGACGCCCTGCTGTCCTGCCCGTGCGGGCCGGCCAGCAAGGAATTCGGCGAGGAGTACACGACCAAGTTCGGCACCGCCCCCGGCACCTACAGCACTGAGGGCTACGACTTGGGCACCATCATGGTGAAGGGGATCGACTCCGGTGCTGTGACCAGGCCGGCACTGCTGGAATTCGTGCGCAACTACGAAGGTCAAGGCGTGGCCCGCAAATACAAGTGGACCGAGAACGGGGAGCTCACCTCGACCTTGATCTGGATGTACAAAGTTCAATAACTCGCTATCTATTCGCTCGCTAACTATTCGGAGGTGAAACGTGCGCGGTGACGTGACACGGAGTGTGATCGCTGCCAGTGCGGCAGCGCTGTTGGTGTTGGGCGCGGCGGGCTGCAGCAAGCAGTCGTCGGACGACCATTCGGGGCATAGCGATCTGAAGATCGTCGAGCAGATGCCGATCGACCAGAACGGCGCCCAGATCAAGCTCGAGGCTGGTGCCACCCCGGTCAACCCGGCAGGCGATGGCAAGGCCACCTGCCCAGCGGTGTCAATCGCCATGGCCGGTCCACTCACCGGCGCGGACGCTCCGTTTGGCGCCAACGTCAAGGACGGCGCTGAACTCGCGATTGATCAGCACAACGCCGCCAACCCCGGCTGCCAGGTCCAGCTGAAAACCTTTGACACCGAGGGCGATCCGCAGAAGGCGACGCAGGTTGCCCCGCAGATCGTCGACGACCCGTCCATCATCGGACTCGTCGGTCCGACGTGGTCGGGGGAGACCAAAGCGACCGGTGCGGCATTCGATCAGGCCGGGCTGGTTTCGGTGACGCCGTCGGCAACTAACGTCGCGCTGTCCGAGCAGGGCTGGAAGACCTTCTTTCGCGGCCTTTCCAGTGACGGCGTGCAAGGCCCGTCTCTCGCCAACTACCTGAAGAACACGTTGGGCATCAAGAAGGCGTGCGTCGTTGACGACAGTACCGATGCCGGTCTGGGTCAGGCGAATGCCGTCCGCGAAACGCTCGGCCCGATTGCCGACTCGGCCTGCAACATCTCGGTCAAGAAGGGCGACAAGGACTTCTCCGCCGCAGTGACCCAGATCAAGGGTCAGTCGCCGGACGCGGTTGTCTATGCGTCGTACTACACCGAGGCGGCGCTCCTGCTGCAGCAGCTGCGCGACGCCGGTTACACCGGTCTGTTCGCCGGCCCGGATGGCATCAAGGATCCGCAGTTCGTTAAGGCGGCCGGATCAGCATCCAAGGACGCTGTCCTGTCGTGCCCCTGCGGCCCGGCAACCGGAGCCTTCGCCGACGAGTACACGAAGAAATTCGGGCAAGCCCCCGGCACTTACAGCCTCGAGGCATACGACTTGGCGACGATCCTGTTGAAGGGCATCGACGCTGGCAAGGTCACCCGGCCAGAGCTGCTGGACTTCGTCAAGACCTACGACGGGCAAGGAATCGCCCGCAAGTACCAGTGGACGGAAAACGGGGAGCTCACCTCGAACATGATCTGGATCTACAAGGTTCAGTGATTCACGACTGCCTCGGCCAGTACGCATGTCTCGCCGGCAACATCGGCTTCAATGTCGAGAACCTGCGACAAGGCTTCTGGCAGTTGACGATCGACGGGCTGTCCTGGGGTGCGATCTACGCCCTGGTCGCCGTCGGTTACACGCTGGTGTTCGGGGTGCTGCGGCTGATCAACTTCGCACATTCCGAGATTTTCATGCTGGGCACGTTCGGGGCGTACTTCTGCCTTGACATGATTCTGGGCTTCAGTCCGAGCGGCAACGCGTACGACAAGGGCTGGGTGCTCACGGTGTTCTACCTGGGCATCGCGATGCTTTTTGCGATGTTCGTGTCCGGCACCGCCGCAATCGGTTTGGAAGCGGTCGCCTACCGGCCGCTTCGCCGCCGGAATGCCCGGCCGTTGACGTTCCTGATCACCGCGATCGGGATGTCGTTCGTGATTCAGGAGTTCGTGCATTTCATCCTGCCGAAACTGATCCACGGCTACGGCGGCAGTAACGCCCAGCAGCCGATCATTCTGGTGACGCCGAGGACTGAATTCACGGTGTTCGGCGCGACGGTTTCCGACGTCACGCTGGTGATCGTCGCGGGCGCGCTGGTGCTGGCGGCCATCACCGACATCGCCATCAACAGAACGAAGTTCGGGCGCGGTATTCGTGCGGTGGCTCAGGATCCGACGACAGCGACGCTGATGGGCGTTTCCCGGGAGCGGATCATCGTCACGACGTTCCTGATCGGCGGACTACTGGCAGGTGCGGCCGCCTTGTTGTACACGTTGAAGGTGCCGCAGGGCATTCTGTACTCGGGAGGCTTCCTGCTGGGGATCAAGGCGTTCTCGGCAGCCGTGCTCGGTGGGATCGGCAACCTGCGCGGTGCCCTGCTCGGCGGGTTGCTGCTGGGGATCATGGAGAACTACGGCCAGGCGTTGTTTGGCACTCAGTGGCGCGACGTCATCGCATTCGTTCTGCTGGTTCTGGTTCTGCTGATCAAGCCGACCGGGATTCTCGGGGAGAGTCTCGGAAAGGTGCGGGCATGAGTGCCAAGCACTCGCTGGCGGCCCCCGGCGACCGAGTGCGCTCCTGGTGGGCAGATCTGACCCGCGTCCAGAAGTGGGGCTTCGGCGTCATCGGCTTCACATTTTTGGCGTTACTGCCTGTGTACACCCCGCCGTTCCTGGATACCCCGGGCATCAACTTCGACGGCGTCATGGCGCAGTTCGCGATGGTCGCATTGATCGCCATCGGGCTCAATGTGGTTGTGGGACAGGCCGGTCTGCTCGACCTGGGCTACGTCGGTTTCTACGCTGTTGGTGCCTACACCTGTGCGCTGCTGACCAGTCCGGAAAGTCCGTGGAACCAGGTGGGGCTTAACGGCTTCTTGAGTTCGGACTGGGCCTGGTTATCCTGTGCGCCGCTCGCGATCGCATTCACAGCACTAGCGGGCCTCGTCCTCGGCGTCCCGACGTTGCGGTTGCGGGGGGATTACCTGGCGATCGTGACCCTTGGCTTCGGCGAGATCATCCGGTTGTTGGCGGACAACCTGTCTGACATCACCAACGGTTCGCGCGGCCTCAACCAGGTTGCCTTCCCACATTTGGGCGACGACAGGGTTCGGGGTGGGTACTTCTCCAGCGGCAACTCCCTGGTCAACGTCGACTACGGAACCTGGTGGTTCTGGCTTGGCCTAGCCCTGATCGTCATTGTCCTGTTGTTGGTGGGCAACCTCGAGCGCAGCCGTGTTGGGCGTGCTTGGGTGGCGATCCGGGAGGATGAGGACGCCGCAGAAGTCATGGGCATCAATACCTTCCGTTTCAAGCTGTGGGCGTTCGTCATTGGCGCCGGCATCGGCGGACTGTCGGGTGCGTTGTACGCCGGGCAGGTCCAGTACGTCGCGCCGACGAACTTCAACATCATCAACTCGATGCTCTTCCTGTGCGCGGTGGTGCTTGGCGGGCAGGGCAACAAGCTAGGTGTCATCTTCGGGGCTTTCATCATCGTCTACCTGCCCAACCGATTGATGGGTGTCGAACTGATGGGGGTCAATGTCGGAGAACTGAAGTACCTATTCTTCGGCCTAGCGCTGGTTGTCTTGATGATCTTCCGCCCGCAAGGCCTGTTCCCGGTGCGGCAGCAGTTGCTCGCTTACGGTAAGTCGGCACGAAAGTTGCTGCGCGGGGCCGACAGCAGCGGAGCGGCATCATGACCGTTAACGAACCACTCCTTAAGACAACCGAACTCACCGTGAAGTTCGGTGGTCTCATCGCGTTGGATGCGGTGAGCTTCTCGATCCAACGCGGTGAGATTCTCGGGTTGATCGGACCTAACGGTGCAGGCAAAACCACTTGCTTCAACGCCATCACCGGTATCTACCGGCCCAGCTCAGGTTCGGTGACGTTCGACGGTGCGCCACTGGGCCGGACTAAACGATATGAGATCACGCGCCGCGGCATCGCCCGCACCTTCCAGAACATTCGGCTGTGGGGCGAGATGACGGCATTGGAGAACGTCGTCGTAGGTACCGATGCGCGGCATCGGACTTCGGTTCCGGGTGCGGTGCTTCGCACTCCGCGCCACCGCAGGGAAGAGCGCGAGGCGATCGAACGTGCGTCGGCGCTGCTGCATTTCGTCGGCATCGCTCATCGAGGTGAAGAAAAGGCAAAGAACCTGTCCTACGGTGACCAGCGCCGGCTTGAAATCGCTCGGGCTTTGGCCACCGAGCCGAAATTGCTGTGCCTTGACGAACCGGCCGCGGGCTTCAACCCGAGCGAAAAGTCTGCGTTGATCGAACTGATTCAAGCGATCCGCGATGACGGCTACACCGTGCTGTTGATTGAACACGACATGAAGCTGGTCATGGGGGTGACCGATCGCATTGTTGTGCTGGAGTTCGGTCGCAAGATCGCCGACGGTGCTCCCGCTGACATCCGCGACGACCCGGCTGTTGTCGCCGCCTATTTGGGAGTGCCAGATGACGAACTCTGAATCCGGACCGCTCCTTGAGGTTCGGGATGCCGTCGTGCACTACGGCAAGATTGAAGCGCTACATGGTGTTTCGCTCGAAGTCCGACAGGGTGAGTTGGTGACGCTGCTGGGTTGCAACGGTGCCGGCAAGACCACGATTATGCGTGCCATCTCCGGCTTGCATCCGTTGTCGTCAGGGTCAGTTTGGTTCGACGGCCGTGACATCACGCGTGTGAAGGCTCACCAACGGGCTATCGACGGCCTCGTTCAGGCCCCTGAGGGTCGCGGCGTATTTCCCGGGATGACGGTCACCGAGAACCTCGAAATGGGTTGTTATGGGAGGAAATTCGACTCCAAGTCCGCGCATGATGAGCGGCTTGATTGGGTGTTCGAGACCTTCCCGAGGCTCGCCGAACGAAGCACGCAGGTCGGTGGCACACTCTCTGGGGGCGAGCAGCAGATGCTTGCCATCGGCAGGGCGTTGATGGCGCGACCGAAGGTGTTGTTGCTTGACGAACCGTCGATGGGGCTCGCGCCGATGATCATCTCCCAGATCTTCAAGATCATCTCCGAGATCAACGCCTCGGGCACGACGATTCTTCTCGTTGAACAGAATGCACAGCAGGCACTGAGTCGATCGGATCGCGCCTACATTCTGGAGACCGGGACCGTGATCCGCACCGGTCCGGCCCGAGAACTGTTGGCCGATGACAGTGTTCGAGCCGCCTACCTGGGCGTGGCTTAGCCTTTCACTCGAAATCGTTTGATCCTCGAAGTAGCGCCTGAGATGAGTTCAAGGTTGCTGCGTGCGACACCGAGATGTGCTGCGAGAAGCCGGGTGGCGGCCTCGGTTGCCTTGCCTTCGAGGGCAGGCTCGCGCACGAAGATCGTCAGGGTGCCGTCGTCCGATTCATCAACCAGTGGTCCTTTGCGGCTGCCTGGTTTCACCGTGACGACGAGGGTCTCCACCAGCTTATCGGGCGACGATGACGGACGAACCGTGGCCGAAGAGACCTTGATTAGCGGTGACGCCGACGGTGGCCCCCTCGACCTGACGGCCGATGGCTTGCCCCTTCAACTGCCACGTCAGTTCGCACACCTGCGCGATGGCTTGGGCCGGGATGGCTTCGCCGAAGCACGCGAGCCCACCGGACGGGTTCACCGGGACACGTCCGCCGATTGTCGTTGCGCCGCTGCGGAGTAGCGCTTCGGCCTCACCTTTCGGGCACAGGCCCAAGTGCTCGTACCAGTCGAGCTCCAGGGCAGTGGAAAGGTCGTAGACCTCGGCCAGGGATACATCTTCGGGGCCGATGCCCGCTTCGGCGTACGCGGCGTCGAGGATTTGATCCTTAAAGACGCGATCGGGAGCCGGGACGACCGCGGTGGAATCGGTTGCGATATCGGGCAGTTCGGGAAGATGCTGCGGATAGCGCGGAGTTACAGTGCTGACGGCGCGCACCGATGGCACGCCTTCGAGCGAGCCCAAGTGCTTCTCGGCGAACGACTTGCTCGCCACAATCAAGGCGGCCGCACCGTCGGAGGTGGCGCAGATATCGAGTTGCCGAAGCGGATCGGAGACCACCGGACTGGCCAGCACGTCCTCGACTGCAGATTCCTTGCGGTAGCGGGCATTCGGGTTCTGCAAGCCGTGTCGGGAGTTCTTTACCTTCACCTGAGCGAAGTCCTCGGACGTCGCACCATAGAGGTCCATTCGGCGCCGCGCCAGCAGAGCGAAATACACCGGATTCATCGCGCCGATAAGGTGGAAGCGCTGCCAATCCGGGTCGTTTTTGCGTTCTCCGCCCACGGGGGCGAAGGCGCCTTTAGGGGTCGTGTCCGCGCCGATGACCAGGGCGACATCACAGAACCCCGCCAGGATCTGGGCACGGGCGCTCTGGAGTGCCTGTGATCCGCTGGCGCAGGCCGCGTAGCTCGAGCTCACCGGCACGCCGTTCCAGCCCAGCTTCTGGGCGAAGGTCGATCCAGCGATGAAGCCGGGATACCCGTTGCGGATGGTGTCAGCGCCGGCCACCAGTTGGATCTGGCGCCAGTCCAGGCTGGCTTCGGCCAAGGCTGCGCGGGCCGCGATGACGCCGTACTCGGTGAAGTCGCGGCCCCATTTGCCCCACGGGTGCATGCCTGCGCCGAGGATGTAGAGCGGTTCTGGACCTGCCATCAGACGATCTTCCAGGCGTAGACGCTTCGTTCGACGCCATCGTCGTCGGTGTACAGCGGCATCGTGGTCAATTCCATCTCCATACCGACCTTCAAGTCGGCGGCCAGGGTGCCTGCCACGACCTTGCCCAACACAATCAGCCCTTCATGGGCGAGCTCGACCGCGGCGATTGCGAACGGCTCGAAAGGATCAGCCGCCGGATACGGCGAGGGTGGAGGATAGCGATTCTCGGTGTAGCTCCACACCGTGCCACGTCGTGAGAGGGGCACCAGATGTAGCTCGTCGCTGTCACATGCCGGATTCGGGCAGTTGTTGGCCCGCGGCGGAAAGACGTACGTTGCGCACCGCGGGCACTTGCCGCCAACTAGATGCGGTTGCCCGACATCGTCGTGGTTCCACCACCCGTCGATTGCGGGTAGTTCACTGAGTGCGTCTGAAGTAGCTGGCACGCGGCCAGCCTACGCGACCTCGACCATGGAACTGAAACCTGTTGCAGTTTTGCCACTCACTTAGAGTAAGTGGCGTGACGACTACCGCTACCGACGAGAAGCCGACCCTGCTCCTGCTGGATGGCAATTCGGTGGCATTCCGGGCGTTTTATGCGTTGCCCGCCGAAAACTTCAAAACGAAGAACGGCCTGACAACCAACGCGGTGTACGGGTTCACCGCCATGCTGATCAACCTGCTGCGTGATGAGAAGCCTACCCACGTGGCCGCTGCCTTCGATGTCTCCCGGCAGACCTTCCGGTCTGAGCGGTATCCGGAGTACAAAGCGACTCGTTCGGCGACCCCGGATGAATTCCGCGGCCAAATAGACATCACCAAAGAAGTGCTGGCCGCGCTGGGCATCACCGTGCTGGCGGAGCCTGGCTTTGAGGCGGACGACATCATCGCCACGCTGGCCACCCAGGCCGAGGCGCAGGGTTATCGGGTGCTGGTGGTTACCGGTGACCGCGACTCCTTCCAACTGGTCAGCGACAACGTGACTGTGCTGTACCCGCGCAAGGGCGTGAGCGACCTCACTCGTTTCACCCCGGAGGCCGTGGTGGAGAAGTACGGCCTCACCCCGCAGCAGTATCCGGACTTCGCGGCGCTACGCGGTGATCCCAGCGACAACCTGCCCGGCATACCGGGAGTGGGCGAGAAGACCGCAGCCAAATGGATCATCGAATACGGCTCGTTGCAGAGTCTGGTGGACAACGTCGACGCGGTCCGCGGAAAAGTCGGTGATGCGTTGCGGGAGAACCTGTCCAGCGTGGTACTCAACCGCGAGCTGACCGACCTGGTGAAGGACGTGCCACTACCGCAGACACCGGACACACTTCGGTTGCAGCCGTGGGACCGGGACGGCATCCATCGCCTGTTCGACGATCTCGAGTTTCGGGTGCTGCGGGACAGATTGTTCGAGACGCTGGCTACCGTCGAGCCCGAAGGCGACGGCGGTTTCGAGGTACGTGGGGCCGCGTTGACTCCCGGCGCCGTCCCGGCATGGCTTGCCGAACATGTCGGCGACGGCAGTCGCGCCGGACTGACGGTGGTCGGCACCCGGGGCGTCTACGACGGCGATACCACCGCTCTGGCGATCGCCGCCGCCGACGGGGAAGGCGCGTATCTCGATACCGCGGCGCTGACCCCGGAAGATGAAGCCGCACTTGGCGACTGGCTGGCCGACGCCGGACAGCCAAAGGCCCTGCACGAAGCTAAGAGTGCGATGCATGACCTGAACGGACGAGGCTGGAACGTCGCGGGGGTGACGTCCGACACCGCTCTTGCCGCTTACGTCGTGCGGCCCGGCCAGCGCAGCTTTGCTCTGGACGATCTCTCGTTGCGCTATCTCCGGCGAGAGCTGCGAGCCGAAGATCCCGCGCAACAACAGCTTTCACTTCTCGATGACACCGACGGCGTCGATGACCAGGCGGTGCAGACCGCAATCCTGCGCGCCCGGGCGGTCGCCGATTTGGCGGTCGCCCTCGACGATGAACTGGAGCGGATTGACTCCTCGGCACTGTTGGGCGACATGGAGTTGCCGGTGCAGGCGGTCCTGGCCGGGATGGAAACTGCCGGTATCGCCGTCGATCTGGAGAAGCTCACCACGCTGCAGCGCGAGTTCGGTGATCAGATACGCGAAGCCGCCGATGCTGCGTATGCGGTGATCGGCAAGCAGATCAACCTCGGCTCGCCCAAACAGCTTCAGGTAGTGCTGTTCGACGAGCTCGGCATGCCGAAGTCCAAGCGCACGAAGACCGGCTACACCACGGACGCCGATGCGCTGCAGTCGTTGTTCGACAAAACCGGGCACCCGTTCCTTGAGCATCTGCTGGCCCACCGTGATGCCACCCGGTTGAAAGTCACCGTCGACGGTTTACTGAAGTCGGTAGCCGCCGACGGGCGTATCCACACCACGTTCAACCAGACCATCGCTGCAACCGGCCGTCTGTCGTCGACCGAGCCGAATCTGCAGAACATTCCGATCCGCACAGACACCGGCCGCCGGATCCGCGATGCATTCATCGTGGGGTCCGGCGAGGGCCTGTCGGGCGAGGGCATTGAGTTCTCCGAACTGATGACCGCTGACTACAGCCAGATCGAAATGCGGATCATGGCCCACCTTTCGAAGGACGACGCCCTCATCGAGGCGTTCCGGACCGGGGAGGATTTGCACTCGTTCGTTGCATCTAGGGCGTTCGGAGTGCCCATCGACGAGGTGACGCCTGAACTGCGGCGGCGAGTAAAGGCGATGTCCTATGGACTGGCGTATGGCTTGAGTACCTACGGTCTGGCCCAGCAGTTGAAGATCTCCACTGAAGAAGCCAAGGAGCAGATGGATCAGTACTTCTCCAGGTTTGGGGGAGTGCGCGACTACCTGCTCGATGTGGTGGACCAGGCACGCAAAGACGGGTACACCTCGACGGTGTTGGGCCGACGGCGCTACCTACCGGAGTTGGACAGCAGCAATCGGCAGCTCCGCGAATCGGCCGAGCGCGCTGCCCTGAATGCGCCGATCCAGGGCAGCGCCGCCGACATCATCAAGGTCGCGATGATCGACGTCCACAAGGCGCTGCGTGCTGAGGGGCTCAAGTCCCGAATGCTGCTCCAGGTTCACGATGAGCTTTTGCTCGAAGTGGCTGAAGGCGAAAGGGAATCGGTGGAGAAGCTAGTGCGCGAGAAGATGGGCTCGGCGTATCCGCTAGACGTGGCGCTGGAAGTCTCCGTGGGTTACGGCCGCAGTTGGGATACGGCTGCGCACTAGTCACGCCGCGGACGGGTCAGCACGCGAAGGGGGCGCATCAGACTGATCAGCCAATGTCCAACTCCGCAGTGTGCGCCTACATTTCGCCACGAGGACTGCCAGGTCGAAGCTATTCCTCTTAATAGAGTGGCATGTCTCCAATTTCCAGCATCCGGACCGCGAACCTGGAACGCGAGCCTCTTTCCTCCGGTCGGTTCTGTTGCTGCACTGGGCGGTTGGATCAATGTCCAGTTCTGATAGTCATCCCACAGCGCGGCTCGCGTCGCGGCATCCAGGGTGGACATGGTGTATTCGGGCATGACAAGTAGGGGAGTTCGCATGATTGATTCCTTTGGATTGCCGGCTGGCGGACAAGATGATTGGCGCATTGAATTGCACCTACCAGATCTTGTTGCTAAGTCTGTGGCCGGATCCTCAATACGAGTGTGGTTATCCGAGTTTGCATTTCGGCCCCCTCTGATCCCATTGCTGAGATCGTTGCTATTGGCGACCTTACCTACGCTGTATAAGAAGGTGGCCCGCTAGCGTGGCAATTTACTGTCGCGATGTCACTAAGCCCACTGCGGCGTCCAGTTACGACTTCTGCGGCGCCTGGTAGCCGGCTAGCCACTGCAGTGCAGGTCCAGCGGCTGAGCGGGCTGCGATTACGTCGTGAGCTGTCTCATCCTGCAATGCGAATACCCGTGGATCACCGAATCCCCTGTCGATACGGTCTCTAACAAAGGCCAGCTGTACGACCTGAACGGCGAACCTCCTGACGCCGGTTCTCGCCGCCCGGCCGCCGAAGCCGCTGACCGTGCTGATTGCCGCCTTGCGGGTGCGCATCGACCCCAACCAGGTGGATTCGTTCGGGGTGACCAGGCCGCCCGACACCATTGCGGGCAGTTTGGCTGCCACGATTCGTTGCTCTCGACGGCGGCTGTGGACGGCGAGCGTGATCGCGAGACCGAATATCGGCATCATCCACACGACGTACACAGCCAAGTACGCCTCCACGCTCACCAGGGCAGAGCCGTTCCACAGTCCGTGCATGACCACCGCCGCCATGAAACCGAGCAGAACATAGGCAGCCTTCGTCAGCGTATTCCGTTGTTGTAGAGCGAAATACACGCCAATGCCGGTCATTGTGGTGAACAGCGGGTGGGCGAATGGAGCCATTATGAGACGCATCCCGGCGGTAGCCAGTGAATCGCCGATTGATCCAGCGTCGGCGATGTAGAACACGTCCTCCAGCCAGGCGAAGCCCACTGCAGTGACGCCCGCATAGACCAGGCAATCGGTGAGGGAATTGAGTTCACGACGGCGCCGCCCGGTCATCATGATCAGCAGGAAAAGTCCCTTGGCCGCCTCCTCTATCACTGGGGCGGCAATGGCGGCGCCGGCGAAACTCGTCTCCTTCTGGCCCGGGTTGATCGCGGACTCGACCATCAATTCGAGGATCAACGACACCAGGACAGCGACCGAGGCGCCCCAGAGGAAGGCCAGTACCAGCAGTCGGGGCGGCTCGGGCTCCCATCGGTCGAGCCACAGGTAGGCCAGCAAGACTAGGGCCATCGCCAGCGTGGATAACGCGAATCCGATAGACGTTCCGACCGGGTTGACGGCGGTAAGCAGTATCAGGATCAGTCCGGCAACGGTGCCGAGCGCGATGATTACGCCCAGCGGTGCTCCGACCTTACGAATCTGCCTCGGTAGTTGCGGCCCGGCTGCGGGTGGCGTGGCGTAGGTCACAGCAGAAGAGGGTAGTCGGGGCGGGGCCGGCAGCCCGGGTTTGTCCAGCGTGTGCCCAGTCAAGTAGGCTCGCCCGGTACCCGTGTGCACAAGTCGCGGTGTGCAGCACCAAATAAACCGTCCCTGCGATTATGCCTGTCCGGAGCAACCCAACAAATGCCCAGTCCCACCGTCACCTCGCCGCAAGTAGCCGTCAACGACATCGGCTCGGCAGAGGACTTTCTCGCCGCCATCGACAAGACCATCAAATACTTCAACGATGGCGACATCGTCGAAGGGACCATCGTCAAGGTTGACCGTGACGAAGTCTTGCTCGACATCGGTTACAAGACCGAAGGCGTCATCCCTTCCCGTGAGCTCTCCATCAAGCACGACGTCGACCCCAACGAGGTTGTGTCCGTCGGCGATGAGATCGAAGCCCTGGTCCTCACCAAGGAGGACAAGGAAGGCCGCCTGATTCTGTCCAAGAAGCGTGCTCAGTACGAGCGCGCCTGGGGCACCATCGAAGAACTCAAGGAGAAGGACGAGGCCGTCAAGGGCACCGTCATCGAGGTCGTCAAGGGCGGCCTGATCCTCGATATCGGCCTGCGTGGCTTCCTGCCCGCATCGCTTGTCGAGATGCGCCGCGTCCGTGATCTGCAGCCGTACATCGGCAAGGAGATCGAGGCCAAGATCATCGAGCTCGACAAGAACCGCAACAACGTGGTCCTGAGCCGGCGTGCCTGGCTCGAGCAGACCCAGTCCGAGGTTCGCAGCGAGTTCCTCAACCAGCTGGTCAAGGGCGCCATTCGCAAGGGCGTCGTCTCCTCGATCGTCAACTTCGGCGCGTTCGTCGACCTCGGTGGGGTCGACGGCCTGGTTCACGTCTCCGAGCTGTCCTGGAAGCACATCGACCATCCGTCCGAGGTCGTGCAGGTTGGCGACGAGGTCACCGTGGAGGTGCTCGACGTCGACATGGACCGCGAGCGGGTCTCGCTGTCGCTGAAGGCCACCCAGGAAGACCCGTGGCGCCACTTCGCCCGCACTCACGCCATCGGCCAGATCGTGCCCGGCAAGGTCACCAAGCTGGTGCCGTTCGGTGCGTTCGTCCGTGTCGAGGAGGGCATCGAGGGCCTGGTGCACATCTCCGAGCTGGCTGAGCGCCACGTCGAGGTGCCGGATCAGGTTGTCGGCGTCAACGACGATGCCATGGTCAAGGTCATCGATATCGACCTGGAGCGTCGTCGTATCTCGCTGAGCCTCAAGCAGGCCAACGAGGACTACCTCGAAGAGTTCGACCCGTCGAAGTACGGCATGGCCGACAGCTACGACGAGGCGGGCAACTACATCTTCCCCGAGGGCTTCGACTCCGAGACCAACGAATGGCTCGAGGGCTTCGACAAGCAGCGGACCGAATGGGAAGCTCGATACGCCGAGGCCGAGCGCCGGCACAAAATGCACACCACGCAGATCGAGAAGTTCGCTGCTGCAGACGCTGAGGCTGCCGCCGCTGGCCCCTCGGAAGACGGTGTCACCTCGTCCTCGTCGTCGTCGCGGTCCGATGAGTCTGCCGGCGGTTCGCTCGCCAGCGATGCTCAGCTGGCAGCGCTGCGCGAGAAGCTCGCCGGTAACGCCTAACCGCGTGCCGCGGTGCTACGCATTGGTCTGACCGGCGGAATCGGTGCCGGGAAGTCCACAGTGTCGACGACTTTCGCCGAGTGTGGTGGCGTCATCGTTGACGGCGACGTCATCTCCCGTGAGGTTGTCGCACCCGGCACTGAAGGTTTGGCCGCGCTGGCCGAGGAATTCGGGTCAACCATCCTGCGTCCCGATGGTGCTCTCGACCGGCCGGCACTCGCCGTTATCGCGTTCAGCGACGAGGCGCGACGCCATGCGTTGAACGGGATAGTCCATCCGTTGGTGGCTCGCCGCCGGTCGGAACTGATCGCTGCCGCTGACGATGAGGCTGTGGTCATCGAGGACATCCCGCTGCTCGTCGAGTCGGGAATGGCACCGCTTTTCCCGATGGTCGTTGTGGTGCACGCCGATGCCGACGTGCGGTTGCAGCGACTGATCGGGCAGCGCGGGATGGATGAAAAGGACGCCCGGGCTCGGATCGCGGCGCAAGCCACCGAAGAGCAACGGCGCGGCGTCGCTGACGTGTGGCTGGATAACTCCGGCACCGAGGGCGAGCTCATCGAACAGGCGCGGGAGCTGTGGCACCAGCGGATCCTTCCGTTCGCCCACAACATCGCGGCCAAGACACCGGTGCGTGCCGAACCACAACTGGTGCCCGCCGACCCGACTTGGCCGGAACAGGCTGGGCGCATCAGAGCGCGACTCAACACGACGTGCGGGCATCGGGCTCTGCGCATCGACCACGTTGGTTCCACCGCCGTCGCCGGGATGGATGCCAAGGACGTCGTCGACATTCAGATCACGGTTGCCTCGTTGGAGGTGGCCGATGAACTTGCCGACGATCTGCTGCACGCAGGTTATCCCCGAGTTGAGGCAATCACCTCCGACGTGCCTCACACCGATGATGCGGCGTTGTGGCAGAAGCGGTTTCATGCGTCTGCCGATCCCGGACGTCCAACGAATATTCATCTCAGGGTGGCCGACTGGCCAGGCCAGCAATTCGCGTTGCTATTCGTCGACTGGCTCTCTGCGAACCCCGAGGTGCAGGCCGACTACCTGGCCACCAAGCGTGCCGCAGCCGAGCAGCGCGATATCGACCACTACGTCGAAGCTAAAGAGCCCTGGTTCCTCGACGGCTACGAGCGTGCGCGTTTGTGGGCGGATACGACGGGTTGGTCGGCTAAGTAGCAGGCGCGGGCAGAGGAGTGGGAACAGGCGGGGGTGCACTGGGGTCGCCAGTCGCCGGAATGCTCGGATCTCCCAGCGAGTTGATCAGCGGTGCGCCGCACTCCAATGCCCCGTAATCCGGGTCGTCCCTGGCAGGTGTCAGCCGCGGTGCGATGAACGTATCGGCCTGAGCGACCGTCGCATCATCGACCAGGATCTCGCAATGAAGGTTCGCCGAGTACGGCCACTGGATGGACACCTGCATGCCCGCCAGTGCCGGATCGGCCAGTACGGCGTTCGCCTCGAAGATGCGGCCGGGCAGCATCGCGGGGTCGGCGCTGGTGACCTGGGTGTCGTTGATCTTGTAGGTGATCAGGGCGCCACGCGCCAGCCCGTCGACCCTGGCCCGATATGTCACGTTGTGGAGGTCGTCGGCGCTCGCCGCCCCGGACCCTGTCAGCACGCCTGCCAGCATTAATACGGCACTGACGGTAGCTGCGCCGCCCTTCAAACTCATGACTGTGGAGGGTACGCCTTACTGCCAGGACAGTTCCATTCCGTTCTCGGCCAGCCACCCGTTGAGGTCGTAGTTGTGCCTGGCCAAGGCGTCAATCGCCGCTGCCGCACGCTGGATGGCGGTTTCTGCGGTCTCGGCGGTCACCAGGCCTTGGTGGTAGGCGTCGAGGAGTTCGTCGACATCGAGAAGTTCCACACGATCGCCGGTGTGGACCACCAGGTCGACGTAGTGGTCCACCGACTCCCAGATACCCTCGGCGACCGTGATCTCGCCGATGTCGAGGTAGTAGTCCTGGTCGCGCTCGTAACCGGGGTTGAAGTGAAAGACGTTCACCCGAATCCCCACTGACGGCAGCAGCCAGGACTCCAGGTAGTGGAATTGGGCCCGGCCCGGGGTAGGACGCGCCATATAGAGACCCCATGGGCGCACGGTGTACACATCGACAGCGCGCACGATCCCCTTGGGATCGGTGTTTGTGCGTGCGAACAGGTCGAACGTCTCATGTTTCGGAGGATGGATGTGGGGCGTCATGAGCCGCGCAACCATTGTAGGTCGATCGTCCGGGGCCCTTTACCTGCGGGCCGGCTGATCAATCGCAGGACGATGCCGGCGACCAGCGATATCGCGAATCCAGTGATCAGCACGTCGGCGGCGTCGAGCCATGAGCACTGATAGTTCGATCCTTGCCGGTCGTTGGCACAGCTCATCCCCATCGCCTCGGCAACGCCGGCAGGGCCCGGCCAGAACAGTGCGATAAGGCAGCACACGCTCACGATCAGGAGCAGCAATCCAAAAATGCGAAGGCTTATCCGAAGGGGTTCGGGCACCGCGTCAGCGTACGACTACGCAAAGTGAAAGTGGTCGGTGTCGCCCCCTACCCTGAACACATGGCATTCGCTAGCGAAAAACCTGTGCTCGCGCATTCGGAGTACCGGGCGATCGAAGACGCAGTGCGCAGCGGGGCGAGACTCGAGGTCGTCAGCGACCATGTGCCAGCGGGTGACCAGCCCGCGGCCATCGAGGAGCTGGAGCGGCGGATCAGGGCGGGGGAGCGCGACGTCGTTCTGCTCGGGGCGACCGGCACCGGCAAGTCCGCGACCACCGCCTGGCTGATCGAACGCCTACAGCGGCCCACTCTGGTGATGGCACCCAACAAGACGCTCGCGGCGCAGTTGGCCAATGAGTTGCGAGAGATGTTGCCGCACAACGCAGTCGAGTACTTCGTCTCGTACTACGACTACTACCAGCCGGAAGCCTATATCGCCCAGACCGACACCTACATCGAGAAGGACAGCTCGATCAACGACGACGTGGAGCGGCTCCGGCATTCCGCTACCTCGAGCTTGCTGTCGCGGCGGGACGTGGTGGTGGTGGCCTCGGTGTCGTGCATCTACGGCTTGGGCACCCCGCAGTCATACCTGGATCGATCGGTGGAGCTGAAGGTCGGCACTGAAGTGCCCCGCGACGCGCTGTTGCGGCTGCTGGTTGACGTTCAATACAACCGCAACGATGTGTCGTTCACCCGCGGTTCGTTTCGGGTGCGCGGCGACACCGTCGAGATCATCCCGTCCTATGAGGAGCTCGCGGTTCGCATTGAGTTCTTCGGTGACGAGGTCGAGGCGCTGTACTACCTGCATCCGTTGACCGGTGACGTGGTCCGGCAGGTGGATTCGTTGCGGATCTTCCCTGCCACCCACTATGTCGCGGGTCCGGAGCGAATGGCTGTGGCCGTCTCATCGATCGAGCAGGAACTGGCCGAGCGGCTGGCTGATCTGGAGAACCGGGGCAAGCTGCTGGAGGCCCAGCGATTGCGGATGCGCACCAACTACGACATCGAGATGATGCGCCAAGTCGGATTCTGTTCGGGAATCGAGAACTATTCCCGGCACATCGACGGCCGGCCGGCGGGGTCGGCGCCCGCGACGCTGCTGGACTATTTCCCCGAGGATTTCCTCCTGGTCATCGATGAGTCGCATGTGACCGTGCCGCAGATCGGCGGCATGTACGAGGGCGACATGTCGCGGAAGCGCAACCTGGTGGAGTTCGGGTTCCGGCTGCCCTCAGCTGTCGATAACCGGCCGTTGACCTGGGAGGAGTTCTCTCAGCGGATTGGGCAAACGGTGTATCTGTCGGCCACGCCGGGCCCTTACGAACTCAGCCAAACCGGTGGTGAGTTCGTCGAGCAGGTGATCCGCCCGACCGGTCTGCTCGATCCCAAGGTGGTGGTGAAGCCCACGAAGGGCCAAATCGACGATCTGATCGGAGAGATTCGCGCCCGCACCGAGCGCAACGAACGCGTCTTGGTCACCACCCTGACGAAGAAGATGTCCGAGGACCTCACGGACTACCTGCTGGAGATGGGGATCCGGGTTCGCTATCTGCACTCAGAGGTCGACACCCTCCGCCGCGTCGAATTGCTGCGTCAACTCCGACTCGGTGAGTACGACGTCCTCGTTGGTATCAACTTGTTGCGAGAGGGCCTGGACCTCCCTGAGGTGTCGTTGGTTTCCATCCTCGATGCCGACAAAGAGGGCTTCCTTCGGTCGGCTCGCAGCCTCATCCAGACCATCGGTCGTGCGGCGCGCAACGTGTCGGGTGAGGTGCACATGTATGCCGACAAGATCACCGACTCCATGCGCGAGGCCATCGACGAGACCGATCGCAGGCGGGTCAAGCAGATCGCCTACAACGAGGAGCGCGGGCTTGACCCAAAGCCGTTGCGTAAGAAGATCGCTGACATCCTGGACCAGGTGTACCAAGAGGCTGACGACACCGAAGCTGGTGAGTCGGTCCCAGTAGGTGGATCAGGGCGGAACTCCTCTCGTGGCCGGCGGGCGCAAGGCGAGCCCGGCCGGTCCGGGAGTTCGGGAATTATTGAGGGCCGCGACACCTCGAACATGCCCCGGGCCGAGTTGGCTGATCTCATCAAGGATCTGACGGCCCAGATGATGGCGGCCGCCCGTGACCTGCAATTCGAACTGGCGGCCCGGATCCGCGACGAGGTGACGGACCTCAAGCGGGAGTTGCGCGGTATGGATGCAGCCGGCCTCCGTTAGCCCCGTGGGCAGCTGGGGTGAGCTGCTGGGCCGCAAATACGGCGGTGTCACCACCGTGCTGGCCGGCGGGGTGGCGATCTACGCGATCAACGAGTTCGTCACGATAAGCCTGCTTCCCAGCGTGATCAGCGACATCGGGGGCGCGCGGATCTACTCCTGGGTCACGACGGTGTATTTGGTGGCGTCAGTGGTTGCTGCGACGACCGTCGGGTCGGCTCTGGCGAGGCTCGGCCCACGTTGGTCGTACTTGGCTGCACTCATCTCCTTTGCTTTAGCTAGTGCACTGTGCGCCATCGCGCCGACAATGCCCTTGCTGCTCGTCGGTCGCCTCGTACAGGGCCTGGCCGGTGGCCTGCTCGCCGGCCTTGGCTATGCCGTGATCAGCGTGGCACTGCCACAACGATTGTGGACAAGGGCATCTGCCATCGTGTCCGCGATGTGGGGAGTGGGCACCGTGGTCGGTCCGTTGGCCGGCGGATTATTCGCCCAATTCGGTATCTGGCGTTGGGGATTCGGGTTGCTCGCGGTATTCGCCATTGCGATGGGCGCGTTGGTGCCGCTCTCCGTGCCGGCCCGTGAGAGACACGCCAACGGCCGGTCGGCGGGCACCCGGATTCCGATCGCGTCGTTGTTATTTCTCGGTATCGCAGCGCTGCTGGTGAGTATGGCCGTGATTCCGCACAACTGGATGGCCACCGCGGGCCTGCTTGCGCTTGGCCTGGTGTCCGTCGTCGCCTTCATTGCGGTTGATCGGCGCTCAGGAACGACGGTGTTGCCTCGCAAGGCGTTTCAGTCCGGTCCGTTGAAGTGGATCTATTTGACACTCGGCATCTTGATGGCCGCAACCATGGTCGACTTGTATGTTCCGTTGTTCGGACAGCGACTCGGTGCTTTGCCGCCGGTGGCGGCAGGCTTCCTCGGTGCGGCGCTATCGGTGGGATGGACTGTCGGTGAAATTGGCAGCGCGTCAATTGCCAATGACCGCATGGTCACTCGCATCGTCTCAGTCGCTCCACTGATAATGGCTGCCGGTCTCACCGCGGTCATGTTCATCCAACGGGATGGGGCGTCAATGGGCGTCATCATCGCTTGGGCCGCGGCCCTCGTGCTGAGCGGCCTCGGCATCGGATCCGCCTGGCCGCACTTGTCTGCCTGGGCGATGGGGTCGGTCAGCGACCCGGCCGACCAGGCGGTCGCCGCAGCGGCAATCAACACCGTTCAGTTGATTTGCGGTGCCTTCGGCGCCGGGCTTGCCGGCGTCGTGGTGAACGCGTGGGATTCGCCGGCCGCCGCAGCGAGTCGCTGGATGTTCGGATTGTTCGCGCTATTGGCCGCCGTGGGCTGGTTCTCAGCCCGTAGGTCGTGCCGTCCTGCTGGGTAGTGGCTATTCGTCACCTATTCGTCACCTATTCGTCTTTGTCGTCGATACGGCGAACGGTGGTTACGCCGTCGACACTGGCGATCGCGCTCGGCGCGTGTCGGATACCCACGCCCGACAGGGTCATCACCACACCCCCGGTGGGATCGTTGGTGATCTCCGCGAGCGCCCATTCGCGCTTGTCGCAGACATGCAGGATGCGCGTCAACACTCCGTTGTCTTCCGCAAATCCGACGCGAAGTTGCACGGTGCCTGCCAGTCGGGCGGTCAGATGCTTGGTCAACGGGGTGAATCCGAGCACGATCACGAAGTGCAGGATCGTGACGATGATGGCCAGCTTGACCAGTCCGGCGGCCGCGGCCATGCCAATAGCCGCCGATTCCCAGACCGAAGCCGCCGTCGTCAGCCCGTGAACTGAACCCTGGCGGGTGATGATCAAACCCGCGCCGAGAAAGCCGATGCCCGACACGATCTGGGCAGCGACACGCGACGGATCGAGTTCTACCAGGCCTTTTTCGAGGACGTCGAAGAAGCCGTACTTGCTGACGATGAGGATCAAAGCCGCGGCCGTGCCGACGATCGTTTGGGTCCGCAGCCCGGCGCTTTTGCCGTGAACCTCGCGTTCCATGCCGATCAGTGCGGTCAGTCCGAAGGCGATCAACAGCTGCACGACTTGACGGTCGTCCTGCCCCGGGCCGCCGAAAAACGCCGCATCAGCAATCCAGTTCTGCATGACGACACGGTATAACTGCGCCGACTCTCATTGGCAACAGTTCGGTAACCGCCAAATTGTCGTAGCGGAACTCTACTTACACGCCTGTAGTTTCGCCCTCATACCTCTCCACGAAATGGGGGAACCATGTCACGGACCACCAATCGCTTGGCGGCGATCACCGCCATGGCGACTGCTGGGTTTGTCTGGACTGCTCCGCTGTTCAGTTTCACCGCCGCTGCCGACTTCGGCACCCCGGGTGTGCCGTGCGCTGGCATCATCAAGACACTCGTCACTCAGCCGCCGAATCTGAATGAAGGCATCCCAGCCGCCGCATCTTCGATCGTCAATGGCACCCCGCCGGTGGCCGGCGGGCCGATCCCACCGGCAACCGGGGCCGCCGGTGTCCAACTTCCACCGGCGAGCATCCCGGGCCTGCCTGGACCCCGTACACCTGCAACTGCGGCGATTCCGCCGGCATCCGTGCCGGGCGCTCCAGGAACCAGCGTCGTTGGCGGGGTTCCGGTACCGCCCGCTGCTGTCCCTGGCTTGCCGGGGACAGGTATTGGTGGTGGCACGGTAACGCCGCCCGCCGCAATCCCGGGTCTGCCGGGCGGTGGTGCCGGCGGTGGCACCTTGACGCCGCCTGCCGCGATCCCGGGTCTGCCGGGTGGTGGCGGGGGTGGTGGCACCTTGACGCCGCCTGCCGCGATCCCGGGTCTGCCGGGTGGTGGCGGGGGTGGTGGCACGTTGACGCCTCCTGCTGGAGTGCCCGGACTCCCGCCAGGTGGTGCCGGTGTGCCCCTGGCTGGTCCCGGCGCACCCGTTGGTGCGCCTATTGCTGATGCTGCCGGCGCACTGCCTGGTGCAGGCGCGCTGCCTGCAGCTGGCGCTGGTGGAGCGCCGCTGGCTGAAGCAGCTGGCGGCCTGCCCGAAGGAGCTGTCGCGGGTGGCGCGCTTGGCGCTGAACCCGCATTGCCTGCTGCCGCAGTTGAAGGTGCCGCCGGTCTGCCTGCGGGTGTCCCTGCCGCCGCGGTTTCGGATGCTGCGGGCGGACTGCCTGCACCAGCCGCCGCAGTTCCGGCTGCCCCGATCGCCGATGCCGGTGCCGTGGTGCCTGCGCCACCGGCCGCGGTGCCGGGTGGTCCGATTGGTGGTGGGGTTCCTGGTGTGCCGACTCCGCCCGCAGCCGTTCCGGGTGGTCCGATTGGTGGTGGGGTTCCTGGTGTGCCGACTCCGCCCGCGGCCGTTCCGGGTATCCCGGCTGGCGGCGAGGTTCCCGGTGTTCCGACTCCACCGGCCGCCGTTCCGGGTATCCCGGCTGGTGGCGAAATCCCCGGTGTTCCAACCCCGCCAGCGGCCGTGCCGGGTGGTGTGGTGCCGGGTGCTGCCGCGACTCCTCCGGTTCCGCCAGTAGAGGTTCCCGGCATTCCGGGCGCCGCCGCAGTAGACGGCCCGGGGACTCCGCCGATTGCGAATCCCGGTGCAGCGGTGCCGGCAGTAGTGGATACACCAGGGGTGCCGGGAGCGGGCGCTCCAGGTCTGCCCGGTGGTGCTGCGGTGGAAAGCGTTCCAGCTGCACCGATCGCGAATCCTGGTGCAGCAGTGTCAGATTCGGCTGCGACCCTGCCGCCTCCTCCGGTCTCGGTGCCCGGTGTGCCATTGGGCGGTGGCTCACTCGATTTCCCGGGAACTAACCCGATGACTCTGGGCGGTCCGCCGGCCGCCGCATCCGTGCCGGGGATCTCGACACCGGGTGCCTCGATACCAGGTACGCCGGGTGTTCCCTCAGTCCAAGGTGTTCCAGGTGTGCCCGCCGCGGTGCCGGGTACGCCGGGTGCAGCGGCTGTCGAAGGGGTTCCGACCCCTCCGGCCGCAGTGCCGGGTACGCCGGGCGGGGTTGTAGTCGATGGCGTGCCGACGCCGCCCGCGGCGGTGCCCGGGGTTCCCGGTGGCGGCGCAGTCGAAGGCGTCTCCACCCCTCCGGCCGCAGTGCCGGGCACGCCAGGCGGGACAGTGGTTGAAGGCGGCGTGACTCCGCCCGCTGCTGTTCCCGGCTTGCCTGGCGGGGGTGCCGGTGAGGGCGTTGTGACTCCGCCCGCCGCAGTGCCCGGGTTGCCTGGTGGCGGCGGTGGTGAGGGTGTTGTGACTCCGCCCGCTGCTGTGCCCGGGTTGCCTGGTGGCGGCGGTGGTGAGGGTGTTGTGACTCCGCCCGCTGCTGTGCCGGGCTTGCCCGGTGGGGGTGCCGGTGAGGCGATCCCAGGTCCGCCCGCAGGTGTGCCCGGTCCGCCGGCCGCTGTTGTGACACCAGCTGCCGGCGAGGTCGCCGGGGGCGTCCCCGCCGCGGCGCTGGCAGACAGCTCAGGCGTGGTGTCGGCACCCGCGGACTTGGCCTCAGGGGCAGCTGGGGGAGCTGGTGGCGGAGGTGGTGGTGCTGTCGGTGCACCCATCGCGGACGCATCGGGCATCTTGCCTAATCCCGCAGCGGGCGTGCCTGCTGAGGCAATCGCTCAGGCGGCAGCCGGACTCCCCGCGCCGCCAGCTGCCGCCGCCGTGCCGGGTGGTCCGATCGGTGGTGGGGTTCCTGGTGTGCCGACTCCGCCTGCGGCTGTGCCGGGTGGTCCGATCGGTGGTGGGGTTCCTGGTGTGCCGACTCCGCCTGCGGCTGTGCCGGGTGGTCCGATCGGTGGTGGGGTTCCTGGTGTGCCGACTCCGCCTGCGGCTGTGCCGGGTGGTCCGATCGGTGGTGGGGTTCCTGGTGTGCCGACTCCGCCTGCGGCTGTGCCGGGTGCACCGTTCATCAACACCGCACCGCTTCCGCCGACTCCGCCGGCAGCTGTTCCCGGCGTACCCGGTGGCGGCTCAATCGGGGTTCCGCCGAAGCCAGGCGCTGCGACTCCGGGCTTCCCGGGATTCCACAACATCACCACACTGCCCACGCCGCCCGGCGGGGTGCCCGGAACTCCCGGTATGCCCACCGCAGCGGCTACACCGGGACTGCCTGGCTTGATTCCGGCAGCGCCCATCGCTGAGGCCGCCGGGTCACTGCCGACCCCGCCGGTGGAGGTGATTCCGAACCTGGCGCAGGGTGTCGCGACTCTGCTCTCGCCGCCACAGGTGACGATCCCAGGCATCCCTGGCTTCGGGATCCCGCTGCCATCGACCATCTCGGCACCGCATGACCTGCTCTGCATGGCCACTGGATGGTCGGCAACGGCGGCGGGTCCGAGCACCGGAGCCCCGGCCGGCGCGCTGATCGGTTCAGGCCTGCCCGCAGCCGGCAGGTGGCTCGATCACTAGAGCAGCAGGCGGTCGAAGATCTCTCGGTAGTGCAGATGCGCCAGGAAGTGGCCGCCCGAACGTAGTTGGAGAGTGGCACCAGGAATGCGCCGGGCAAGTTCTTGCGGCCAGTCCTGGTTGACAAGATGATCCTGCTCGCCCGCCCAGACATCGATCGGGACCGTCAAGTCCTCCGGTCGGAATCCCCAGGGCCGCATCCAGGCGCGGTAGTCCTCGACCACACCCTCGGGGTGGCGAAGCGCCTCGGCCGACATCTGTGCGAACGCCGGAAACCCTTCGTCGCGTAGCACTTTGGCGTCGGCAGCCCCCAACTCCCGGGCGGCCAGCTTGCCGTACAACGTGGGCGCGATGCGGGCCCCGGCTGCCATCGCCCGGAAACATGGACGCACCAACCACGGGGCGCGTTGCGACAACCGGGTATAGACCCGGTCAAACGTCGGAAGTTGGGCGAAGACTCCGGGCTCTGTCAGCGGGAGCGCACCCGCGATAATTGCCACCCGGTTTACTCGCGGTGCCAACGCATGCCCGACGGCCGCCGCGTACTGTCCACCCATCGACCAGCCCATCACCGAGAATCTCTCGGCGCCGAGAGAATTCACCAACTCGGCGACGTCGTCTGCCCAATCCACAATGGTGCGGCCAGGTTTGGGATCGGAACCGCCGATCCCCGGGCGATCCGGCGAGATCAGTCGAACGCCGGCATCTACGGCCACTGAATGTGCTGCGGCCACATCGAGCCGGCATGCCAGACCGCCGTGCGCGTTGACGACGACGGCACCATCCGGACTCCCGTACTGCTCGTACGACAGTGCGCGGCCGTCACGCAGTCGGACGATCACTGCGTGGACTTCGTCACTTGGGCAAAGCTGAACTGCCAACGCTCTACGACATGAAAGCCGAACCGGCTCGGCACCTGATAGGCCATCGCTTTGGCCAGCCGCGGGCCAGGCGGAAGTGCAGAGCCCTGCTCATGGTCGGGACGGGTGCGATCCCGTTCTGAGACCGTCCACAGCGCGGGGCAACTCGGCAACTTGTCGGCCCAGACCCAGATTGCTGCGTGACCATCCCACAACAAGTTTCGGTCTACGGCGCGTCGGCCGCGTCCGTAGTCGTGGAGCTTCTCGAACGCCGCGGGGCGGGCGGCCATCATCGGTCTGATCGGGCCGGGCTTCCACGCCGCCGAGTTGTCCATTACCAGGCAGTCGCCGGACTTGGCGTAGCGCGTGATCACATCCGCGACGCTGCTGTAGTCCATCCGCTCCTTGGCGTACGGGCCTCGTTGCACCAGATAGTTCGGGGCAGCGGCACAGGCAAAGAGCAGCACAACGATGGTGATGCCGGTTCGGGATTTGAGGGCCGCAACGATGCAGAATCCGATCAGCAACGCTATCGCGGGCGCGGTGAAACTCAGATAGCGCGGGTAGTAAAGGGGTTGCCGCAGTGCGGAGTAGGTGAGCAGGATCGCCGTCGGAGTCACCACCCACACGACGGTAACGATGACAAATCGTCCCGGGTTATCGGACGCGATCGCACCGGAGCGTCGCAGGCACAGCAGTCCGGACGTGATCACGATGCCGGCCAGAATCGCGAAAGGTAAAGCGTGATCGAAATATTGGTCTCGCGAGAAGGTGACTAGTGGGTTGTCACGCAGTGTGGCGATCCACCAGACCTGAAAGAGTTGGGTCTGGGTGAACCATAAAAACGGCGCTACCGCGACCAGACCGGCGCCGGTCGCGGTGGCCCATGAGCGTCGCGCGCTCCGGGAATCCGTCATCAGCGCCACTACGACGGCGTGCACTGGGACCATCAGGACCAGGAAGACGTTTAGCAAGCCGCTCAAGAAGACGAGTATTGAATAGCCCACCCACCACCGGGGGTTGTCGCGTCGTACGGCTTCCAGTACGAACACCGTGATCCACACGGCTGCCACCATGGACAGGGCATACGACCGTGCCTCCATGCCCGCCCACGTCACGCGGGGCAGGACGGCGAACACCACTCCTGCTGCGATGGCCACCCGCCGCGTAGCCAGCCGTTTGGCTAGCACGACGACTCCGGCCGCAGCGACGCCGACTGCCAACGCACTGGACAGCCGTGACCAAAACTCGGTGATCGGAAAGACGGCGAACCAACCGTGCATGACCAGGTAATACAAGCCGTGGACCGCATCGATGTTTCCCAACATCCGCCAAAGGTCCGGCACAGTTCGGGTGGATGCGGAGATCGTGGCCGCTTCGTCGAACCACAGCGACGGCCGGGCGGCGCCCGCGGCACTGATGGCGACCGCAAGCAGCGCGATCGCGACAGCGTCGAACGATCGCGCGGGTCTGGCCGGTAGGTCCGTCTTGTCGATGACGGGGTCTGGCCGAAGGGTGGTCGTCACGCCGGTCACTGGTCCCCATGTTCGTTGGTCGACAAGACGGTAACCCGGGATCGGTCGTGTTGCGCACTTGTCGGGTCACTGTCATGAAGCTCACCACAGCGGTTATGGCCCTGGTTTGCGCAGGTAGATTGTTCGATCGCGGCGCTTCCGACGCGCGACCTGTCGGGAATCGCACCCTGTTGCGGTGCCGACACGTTAATGTTCCCGGTGGCGCTGCAAAAGATAACTGGAGGGTACGGATGGGCGGTTACAACACCGTGGTCGTCGGAACTGACGGCTCGGAATCATCGCTACGTGCAGTCGACCGGGCGGGTGCGCTCGCTTCCGGTCCGGATTCGAAGGTCATCGTGGCGACCGCATACCTGCCTGCACACGAAGACACCCACGCTGCCGACGTCCTCAAGACAGAGGGCTACAAGGTCGCGGGCAATGCTCCAATCTACGAACTTCTTCGTGACGCGAGCGACCGGGCCAAGGCCGCAGGCGCGACGAACGTCGAGGAACGTGCCATCGTCGGAGCGCCGGTAGACGCGTTGATTGATCTCGCTGTGGAAGCCGGCGCCGATCTCCTCGTCGTCGGCAACCTGGGCCTCAGCTCGATCGCCGGGCGGCTGCTCGGTTCGGTACCCGCGAATGTGGCCCGTCGGTCTAAGACTGACGTGCTGATCGTGCACACCACGGGCTAAAGCCGGGCATGCGGTCGGCGGGCAGGGACTCGTGACTGCACCCTCGGATTCCGTGCAGACCCGGCTATGGGTCAACGGAGTGCTCAAGGCCCACGATTTTCCGCTGTCCGAGGTCTCTGGCCACCTCAACCAGGCCCATGGCTTGGTGTGGGTGGATATGTGCAATCCGGATCACGGTGTGGTGCTCGCACTGGCCGACGAGCTCGGCTTCGATCAACACGCGGTCGAGGATGTCGTCGAACACGGCGAACGGACCAAGGCCACCCGCTACGCCAACCACACCTTCCTGACCGCTTACGCGACGGCGTTGGGGCCGGTATCCGAGAACGACCTCCAGTCCCGGCTGAAGACGGCGAGGGTGTCGATCTTCGTTTTGGAGAACGGCATCGTCTCAGTCCGGCACGAAATCGATCCGCAGCACCCCGTTTTCGACATCGCGGAGGTCGTGCGTCGCTGGGACGATAATTCGGACCTACTGCGTTTTGGCAGCCCCGCGTTGTTGCACGGCATGCTCGACGTCATCGTCGATGGGCAGTTCGACACCATCCAGCAGCTTGACGACGCGATCGAGTCGCTTGAGGACGGATTGTTCGATGACAAGGCGGTGACTCGCCAGATCCAGCGCGATACCTACCGCCTGCGCAAGGAGCTCGTCGAACTGCGGCGCATCGTGCTGCCGATGCGCGAGGTGATCAACACGATCATGCGCCGCCATGCGGAGCGGACCGGCACAGTCGAACTGGACAGCTGGTATTCCGATCTATACGACCACTGCATCCGTGCGGCGGAATGGACAGAGTCGTTGCGGGACATGATCACCACTGTCTTCGAGACGAATCTGTCCCTGCAAGATGCTCGACTGAACACGATCATGAAGAAGTTGACCGGCTGGGCGGCAATCATCGCCGTGCCCACCGCAGTGACGGGCTGGTACGGCCAGAACGTGCCCTATCCGGGCTTTAACAGCACCACTGGCGTCATTGCGAGTGCGGCGATCATCCTGGTCGTGTCGGCGGTGCTGTATGTGGCGTTTAAACGCCGCGGCTGGATCTAAAGCGGACTAAGCGTCGCCGGCCTCAGCTGAGCCGTCTTTGCCGGTGAACACCTCTTTGACTTTGTCCACTGCGTGGGTGGCGATGTCCATCGAGTCCTGGACGATGGCGGTAGTGCCTTCGGTGATGTCACCCTTGAGCACGTGACCGGCGTCCTCGACGATGTCCGCGGCCTTTTCAACGGCGTGCGTCGCGATGTCCTTGGCGGCGTTGATTGCGTTCTTCGGATCGAAGGCCATTGGATTCTCCTTGATGTTCCGCGTATTTGGTTCTGACATTAGGCCCGATCCGGGAGTACCTCAAACGGCGTGAACTCTGCGACTGCCTTAGACGGCATCACAAGCGCCGGCGCAAGGGAGTGGGCACCCGCGCGATGAGAGCCGTGCGACACCAGCTGCCCAGGTCGTCGCGCCACTGTGTCGGGATGCTTTTGGCTGGCTCGACACCGGTGTATTCACCCCGGTAATACAACAGCGGCCGGGGTTTCACTCCGGGTGACTCCGACATCGGCCACCGTGGGCAAGGACTGGTAGGTGGAGAACACGACAGTCAGGCCCTTGGCCCGTTTGCGGTGCTCCATCTCGTCACGCAGCTTTGCCGGGTCGGTCGTCACCGGGACCGGCACGTCGTAGACGTTGAAGTCTTCGATGTTGCGCAGCTTGCCGACCTTGGTGTCTGTGCACACCCCGAAAGCCCGCATGTCCAGTTTGCTCTGAGCGGTCCACTCCCGCAGCGTCTGGCTCAGCAGCGAGATCGACGGGACCAAGAACAGGAGCGGACCATCAGCCGCTCAAACAGCGCACCTCGGTCGTAGTTGGTGGGGGCGCGGCGGAAGGCTTCGATCACGTCGTTGATCGACCCCACTGCCACCCCCTCTCACATAGAAGACCTGTTCGTCTCCGAATGAAGATAATGACCCAGCACGCCGACAGGGGGATTTAGGCCAATAGGCCGAGCTGCCCGGACGGCCTCGGGATGATCGATGTCGACATGGACCTCACCGCCACCGTGCTCTACTTCGTGATCCTGGCGCTTTCGTCGCGGCATCACGAAGTCGGTGGCTCAGATGACTCCGGGAATATGGCCTGCAATGCCTCATCGAGTTCGGCAAGAACGCGCTCTGCCATGGCTGCCTTGTACCTTGCCTGGTGATCGAGGGCAGACGAATCGGGATTATCGGCCAACCAACGCAATTCGTCGCCATTGATCAGCCGCAGACCATTGGAGCGAGCAAGAAGCTCGGCTGCCTCTGAGAATGTGCTATTCGTGACCACCCACGCCTCAGAACAGCTGTACATGACTTTGCCGGTGAAAACCTCCTGAACGGCTCTGGGACCGACGGGGGATGACTGGAACTTGACCCTGACTGCTATGGAGTCGTTGAGAGTCAAATCAACGCCCCAGTCGTGCCGGACGTTTTCCGTGAATTTGGTGTCGTAGCCGTTCTTGCAGAACACGTCACAAACGTCCCGCTCGTAATGCGGTCTTGACGAGTAATTCGGATCCATCTGGGGATTGAATCACTGCCAGAACCCCGTGGGTGGCTTTCCGGCAGCCACCAGGGGCCCAATCCAGGGGCCAGGAACCTGCCCTGCGAGCGGCTTCGTGGGAACTGGCGGGTCGATGACCGAGTCGTTAACCAGCCACCACCATGGCGCGGTTGCTGGTCTTCCAGGCGGTCTCGAAAACGGCGATGCTGACTTGCGAGTTAGGGCCGGGGCTGGACATGGCGCTGTCGTTGAGGTGCACGATCCCGGCCCCGGTGTCGAGGCCAGTGACGACGACGGCGTGATCGTGGACCGTGCGGTCACCTGCTTGATCCCAGATCGTCTCGCCGTTGAGCGAGACGATCACCTTCTTGCCTGCACTCAGAGCGGCTTCCAGGGCGCGCATGCCGGTCGGCGCGCCCCCGCTGGCGGAAATCGAGTCGTTGATGTGGATAGAGTCGACGCCGTAGTGGGCCAACAGAATAGGTAGATCCCCGATGACGGGAAGCTGATCCCGTCGGAGTCCGGTTCCGGCACCCGCGTCCGGCTTGTTCGGACGCAGGGTATAGATCGGCCCCGAGTCCTGACTGTTGCGGGTGGACGTGGCCAGCGCGATGATCTCTTGTTCAGAAGGCTTGTTGCCGGTCAG
Source organism: Mycobacterium sp. (assembly GCA_965279745.1). Lineage (GTDB taxonomy): Bacteria > Actinomycetota > Actinomycetes > Mycobacteriales > Mycobacteriaceae > Mycobacterium. Next base: position 1,192,118 of record OZ257262.1, on the reverse strand, counting down.
TTCGCCGACGACGTCGGCGACCGCCATCAGCGCACAGTCGTCGTAGTGTTGTCGTCCCCAGTTTTGAGAGGGACTGTTGTTATCGAGCTGCATCAAGAAACTCGATTTCGTCGGCGTGGGCTGCTGGTACCGGCGGGTTCACTGTTACTCCACCTTTCGCGACGCCTGCGGCCGCAACGATGGTGACGATGGGTGACGCCCTGATTGATTCACCAGCCGCGTTCGCGCCATTTCTCCAGATGGGGTCGCTCAGCCCCTAGAGTCGTGTCGTCACCGTGCCCCGGGTAGACAGCCGTAGCGTCGTCGTACTGGTGGAACACGCGGCTCATCAGGTCGCCGAGCAGTTGCTCAAACTCACCTGGCTGTGTTGTCCGGCCAGGACCGCCAGGGAAGAGGCAGTCGCCGGAAAAAAGGTGCGTTGACTTGCGGTGCGGCGTGGTGTGTAGGGCCAGTGCCACGGACCCCGGCGTATGGCCGCGCAGATGTATGACGTCGAATACCAGATCGCCGACCTCGATGGTGTCGCCGTGGGCCAGGTGCCGGTCGGGTGTGACCGGCAGTGGCCCCGCGTCCAGCTCGTGTGCGGCTGTGGGTGCGCCTGTCGCTGAGGCGACGGCTTCCAGTGCCTGCCAGTGGTCTCCGTGCTGATGCGTTGTGACGATCAACGTAAGTTTGGGAGCGTGCTCGCTGACCAGGGCGAGCAGTTTTTCGGCATCGTTGGCAGCGTCGATCAGCAGCGTGTCACCGGTCCGGGAACACGTGACCAGGTAGGCGTTGTTATCCATCGGGCCGACCGACATCTTGATGATGGTGGCTCCCGGCAGAGTGCGTCTGACCGCGGTCCCAGGTTCGACATGACCGGTGTATGTATCGCCGACGACAGTCATGGTGGCCACGTTACTTGTCGGAGGGAGAGCGTGTCGGTGGTGGGACATAGCATGGGGAGCAAAATCGGAAGGGGAGTTGGTGGCTGACCGGCTGATCGTGAAAGGGGCGCGCGAGCACAATCTGCGCAGCGTCGACCTAGACCTCCCCCGGGACAGCCTCATCGTCTTCACCGGGCTGTCCGGATCGGGGAAATCGTCACTCGCATTCGACACGATCTTCGCCGAGGGCCAGCGTCGCTATGTCGAGTCTTTGTCTGCCTACGCGCGTCAGTTCCTTGGTCAGATGGACAAGCCGGACGTTGACTTCATCGAGGGACTGTCGCCGGCGGTGTCGATCGATCAGAAGTCCACCAACCGCAACCCCCGCTCCACAGTCGGCACCATCACCGAGGTCTACGACTACCTGCGTCTGCTGTACGCGCGTGCTGGCTCGCCGCACTGCCCGGTGTGTGCGGAGAAGATCGCCAAACAGACCCCCCAGCAGATCGTCGACCAGGTGCTAGCGCTGCCGGAAGGCACCCGATTCCAGGTGCTAGCGCCCGTCGTACGGACCAGGAAAGGCGAGTTCGTCGACTTGTTCGAGAAGCTCAACTCCCAGGGCTACAGCCGGGTGCGGGTCGACGGGGTGGTGCATTCGCTCACTGATTCGCCGAAGCTGAAGAAGCAGGAGAAGCACGACATCGAGGTCGTGGTCGACCGGTTGACCGTCAAAGCCAGCGCCAAACAGCGGCTGACGGATTCTGTCGAAACCGCGCTGGGCCTGGCCGACGGCATCGTAGTGCTTGAGTTCATGGGCGATGGAGCCGAGGAAGACCTCCCGCGCGAACAGCGATTCTCAGAGAAGCTGGCCTGCCCCAACGGCCACGCACTGGCGGTCGACGACCTTGAGCCGAGATCGTTCTCATTCAACTCTCCGTACGGTGCCTGCCCGGAATGCAGCGGCCTAGGCATCCGCAAGGAAGTCGATCCCGAGCTGGTGGTGCCCGATCCCGATCTGACGCTGGCCGAAGGTGCCGTGGCGCCGTGGTCGATGGGGCACACCGCGGAGTACTTCACCAGGATGATGGTCGGCCTCGGCGAGGCGATGGACTTCGACGTCGATACCCCGTGGCGCAAGTTGCCTCTCAAGGCGCGCAAGGCGATTCTCGAGGGCTGCGACGAGAAAGTGCATGTTCGGTATCGCAATCGCTATGGCCGAACCCGTTCGTATCACGCCGAATTCGAAGGTGTGATGGCGTTTCTGCAGCGGCGGATGGATCAGACCGACTCCGAGCAGATGAAGGAACGTTACGACGGGTTCATGCGCGACGTGCCATGCCCGGAATGTCACGGCACCCGGCTCAAGCCCGAGATTCTCGCGGTCACGCTGGCGGCGGGGGAGCACGGTGAGAAGTCCATCGCCGAGGTGTGCGAGCTCTCGATCGCAGACTGTTCCCAGTTCCTCACGGCGCTGACCCTCGGGTCGCGTGAGCAGGCGATTGCCGGTCAAGTCCTCAAAGAGGTGCAGTCCCGGTTGGGCTTCCTGCTCGACGTCGGCTTGGAGTACCTGTCGCTGTCCAGGGCCGCGGGCACGCTGTCCGGCGGTGAGGCGCAACGGATTCGGTTGGCCACCCAGATCGGCTCGGGCCTAGTCGGGGTTCTGTACGTCCTCGACGAGCCCTCTATCGGACTGCACCAGCGGGACAATCGGCGGCTCATTGAAACCTTGACGCGGCTAAGGGATCTGGGCAACACGTTGATTGTTGTCGAACATGATGAAGACACCATCGCCCATTCGGATTGGGTGGTGGACATCGGTCCGGCCGCCGGGGAACACGGCGGTCGGGTGGTGCACAGCGGGACGTACGCGGACTTGCTCAAGAATCCCGACTCGATCACGGGCGCCTACCTGTCCGGCAGGCAGAGCATCGAACTGCCGGCGACCCGCAGGCCGGCCGACCGTCGTCGTCAGCTGACGGTCGTCGGCGCCCGCGAACACAATCTGCGCGAGATCGACGTAGCTTTCCCGCTGGGCGTGCTCACGGCGGTGACCGGGGTATCCGGATCCGGGAAATCCACTCTGGTGAACGACATTCTGGCATCCGTGCTGGCCAACAAACTCAACGGCGCGCGGCAGGTTCCGGGTCGCCACACCCGCGTCACCGGGCTTGAGCATGTCGACAAGCTGGTGCGGGTGGATCAGTCACCGATCGGCCGTACGCCACGGTCCAACCCGGCCACGTACACCGGCGTGTTCGACAAGATCCGGACGCTCTTCGCCGCCACCACCGAGGCGAAGGTTCGGGGTTACCAGCCCGGCCGGTTCTCGTTCAACGTCAAAGGTGGCCGCTGCGAGGCATGTTCGGGCGATGGCACCATCAAGATCGAGATGAACTTCTTGCCGGACGTCTACGTCCCGTGCGAGGTCTGCCAAGGCGCCCGCTACAACCGCGAGACACTTGAGGTGCACTACAAAGGCAAGACCATCTCCGAAGTGCTGGACATGTCCATCGAAGATGCGGCCGAGTTCTTCGAACCGATCACCAGCATCCACCGCTATCTGAAGACACTCGTCGATGTGGGTCTGGGTTACGTCCGGTTGGGCCAGCCCGCACCCACGCTGTCCGGTGGGGAGGCCCAGCGCGTCAAACTCGCTGCCGAACTGCAGAAGCGCTCAACCGGCAGAACCGTCTACATTCTCGACGAGCCGACGACCGGACTGCACTTCGAGGACATCCGAAAACTGCTGAGGGTGATCAACGGCCTTGTCGACAAAGGTAATTCGGTGATCGTCATCGAACACAACCTGGATGTCATCAAGACGTCGGACTGGATCATCGATATGGGGCCCGAGGGTGGTGCGGGCGGCGGCTCCGTGGTTGCCAAAGGAACCCCAGAGGATGTCGCGACCGTTCCGGAGAGCTACACCGGAAAGTTTCTGGCGGAGGTGCTGCGAGCCCCGGTGCCCAAGCGGTCCACGCGTCGAAAGAAAGTCAGCGCCTAAGCCACCGCATCAGCCGGCAGGAGAGCCTGCAGGAGAGGATGTCTTCGTGAACGCGGAAGAATACATTCCAGAACCTGCGGTACCCGCCCATCGGTTACGCCGGATGTCTGGTCGTGATCCGCACGAGCCGCATCGAGTCGCCACCCCGCTGGAACTGCTCTTCGATCTGACGTTCGTCATCGCTTTTGGTGTGGCAGCAGCTGAACTCGCGCATCAACTCGCCGGAGACCACATCGGCGCGGGCCTGGCCAGTTTCATGTTTGTCACCTTTGCGGTGTGTTGGGCGTGGATCAATTTCAGCTGGTTCGCCTCGGCCTATGACACCGATGACTGGGTGTACCGGCTGATGACGATGACGCAGATGGTGGGAGTCATCGTCCTGGCTCTGGGAATCCCGCCGGTCTACGCATCGATTGAAGAGGGTTCGCACGTCGACAACCGGCTGATGGTCGCTGGCTACGTGGTGATGCGAATTGCCATGGTGGGGCAGTGGATTCGTGCTGCCAGGCAGGATCCGGATCGGCGGTCCACCTGCTTGACCTACGCCGCCACGATTACGGTTGCGCAGATCGGTTGGATTGGCATCTTCTTCGCGGAAACGTCAGTCCCAGTGACTTTCCTGCTGGTTGCGGCGATGATGGCGGTCGAACTGGCCGGCCCCTTTCTCGTCGAGAGTCGGAAGGGCGGCACACCATGGCATGCCCACCACATCGCCGAGCGTTACGGGTTGCTCACGATCATCGCCCTTGGTGAGGGTGTGGTCGGCACCGTCGCTTCGCTGTCTGCGGTGGTTGAAGCACAAGGCTGGACCGCCGACGCCATTCTGGTAGCGGTGGCCGGCACTGGCCTGACTTTCGGCATGTGGTGGGTTTACTTTGTGCTGCCGTCAGCGCATCTCCTCCATGCCCAGCGAGGGAAGTCCATTCCGTACGCATATGGGCATATCGTGGTGTTCGGCGCGATCGTCGCCACCGGCGCCGGTTTGCACGCCGCTGCTTACTACATCGAGCACCACTCCAAGCTTGGTTCGGTCGCGACCGTGCTGTCCGTTGCCATCCCGGTGGGGATTTACATCGCCTCCGTCTACTTGCTCTACGCCCTGTTGGTGGGCGGATGGGACAGCTTTCACGCGCTGCTGCTGGTACTGACCGCCGCTGCGTTGGTTGCGGCGGTCGTACTCGCCGCGGCCGGGTTGTCGATGGCGGTGTGTCTGTTGGTCATCATGCTCGCGCCGGTAGTGTCGGTGGTCGGCTTCGAGTTACTTGGCCATCGCCACACCGCGGAAGCGATTAGGAGCCGGCTTGGGGATGGGCCCCAATAGCGATCCAGTGCAGTGGTGATCCAGTCAAGATCTGCCGGTCTTGAACGTCCGCCAGACCTTGTGCCAGGCGGCATCATTGGCGGAATCTAACTCCAGTATTCGATAGCCGACATCGAAGTACTGGGGCTTGACGATCGCGGACTTGAGGTTCCTCGGAATGAAGCCATCTGCCAGCAGGGCGTCCGGATTGAGGGACACCTGCGGTGGCTGATAGCCGGTTGCGGAGAAGTTCTGTCTGGCGATCGCCGGCTCAAGCATATGGTCGATGAACAGGTGCGCCAGCACGGGACTCTTGCCGCCGTGCAGGGCCACCAACAGGTCGTTGTCCACCAGTCCCTTGCCGTCGGGGGGGAACCAATAGCGCAGGATGTCGGGGCTGACTCCCGCCGGCAGGAAACTCGTGGAATTGATGATGTCGCCCGACCACATCTGCGCCAGGCTGATCTCGCCGGAGGCCAAGTCGCTGGCCACAGTGGCAGTCACAGCCGGCGACGTGTTCGTCTTCATCTCACTCAATGCGTCACTGAGTTTCTTGAGGTCATCTGCTGACGAGGTGTTCACGTCGGTGACGCCTAGCTTCAGGAGCACCATTGCCATCGCGGTGTGCCAGTCGTCGATAACGGCCGTTTCCCTCTTGTGCGCCGGATCCCAGAGTGACGCATAGGGGTTCTTCAGCGCGCCGATGTCGGTGTCGATCTGGTCGGTCCGCCACCCTAGGCCGGTGGTGTACACCGTGTAGGGCACGCTGTAGCGCCATTCGCGGTCGTACCAGGGGTTGGTGAAGACTGGCCACAAGTTATTGATGTTGGGGATGTAGCTGTGGTTCAGCGGACGAAGCATTCCACCAGTCACCAGCTGGCCGATCTGGTCGTAACTGGGGGTGAAGAGATCGTAATCGGCTGTGCCGCTCTGGATCTTGGTCAGAGCTTCGTCGGTGTTGTTGAACGTCGACGTTCGAACTTTGACGCCGTACTTTCCTTCGAACGATCTGACCGCCTCGGGTGAGATGTAGCCGCTGTAGGTGTACAGGTGCAGTGTTTCGTCTTTAGTGGGACCCAGGCCGTCTGGGATCGGCTTGTTGTCCACGGGGATGTCCCACGTGACTGGGTTGTCCGGTGAGGCAATTTTCCAGGTTGCCGTCGGTTTCGGTTGGTCGCCTTTGGAACATGAGTCAAGCAAAGCGGTGAGCGCCGGTGTTCCCGCCGCCAGCAGGGCCGCGCGATAGAGAAACTGTCGACGGTTCGGACCTGGCCGACCAGGCACTGACATCGGCACCTCCGTGGTTGTCGAGCAGGCGAATGGCTTCGCTCGGGTTGTTAGCTGTGCGATCATTCAGGTACTGACGTCAGGCCCTGCATCTCCGAGCTTAGCCTGGCCGGGGACGAGTAGGCCGGTACCGAGAGGATGGTCGCGATGAGGCGGGAAGTTGCTGCGCGGCAGAGGTATTGGCCGATGGGCAGTCGTCGCCGGCCTGCGGTTCTCCTGGCTACCGCGCTGTTGGCTTTGGTCGCAGCATCGGGACCGTCGATTTTGCGTACTGGTCCCGCCGCTGGCACCATCACGGGTCCGTACGCGTCGCTGTTGTCGGCATCGAAGAATTTGGGCCCCTCGCGTATCGACGATGCACAGCTCACGGTCAAACTCCCGTCGGGGGAGCGCCCCGGGGCACTCTTCGGATGGGCCCAAACACACCGACTCGCGGTGCGCTGGCGACCGGGTGACGACTGGGCGATCGTTACCGGGTCCGCAGACAACATCGCAGCTGCCTTCGATGTCCAGGTCCACGACTTCCAAGGTCGGCAGGGCCAACGGTTCTATGCTTCTCCCCAGCAGCCGGCTTTGCCTTCCGAACTGAGCGGCCACGTTGCTGAAGTTGGGCGCATCCTGAGTTACCTCCCGCACCGGATGGCGTACCCGGTGGTGCCGCTGGACGTACCGCGACACGGTTTGACACCAAAGAGTCTGCTGGAGGCCTACAACGCGACACCGCTGGCCAGCGCCGGCATCACGGGCAAAGGTCAAACCGTCGTGATCTTCGCGTTCGACGGGTTCGACCAGCGGGACCTCGACATGTTCGCGGATACGTCAGGACTGCCGCGGTTCACTCCTGAGGTGGTCGGTGGCCCACTCAGCGAGGCGCACGGGGAGACCGTGATGGACCTTGAAGTTGTGCATGCCGTTGCTCCGGATGCCCGACTGGTAGTCATCAACGCCCGCCCGACGGTCGAAGGCGGTGGTGGCGGCTTCGAGAAGATCGGCCGAATGTTCAACGACGCGGCAGAGAAGTACCCGAATTCGGTCTGGAGTCTGTCGATCGGGTGGGGGTGTGAGGCTCTGGTCACCGCGGCCGACGTCGCCCCCGTGCGCGCCGCACTGGTCAATGCGCATAGTCGGGGCATTTCAGTTTTCGACGCGAGCGGCGACACCGCCGGCCTGGAATGCAAGGGCGGCAAGGATTGGTCGTCTCCGCCGGGTCCGGCCGACATCGGGGTGGACACGATCGCATCCCTACCGGAGATCACTTCGGTAGGCGGCACCACCCTGTCGACAGATCGGCGAGGGCGGTGGATGGAGGAGCAGGGCTGGATCGACCCGCCGCTGTCCCAGGGGTCCAGCGGGGGGGTGTCTCGATTGTTTGCCCGCCCTGACTATCAGCACAACGTTGCCGCGGCCCGAGATTCGGCAAACCGCCTCGTCCCAGACGTTTCAGCTGTGGCCGATCCGTTCACGGGCGTCCGGATCGTGTTCGATCAGACTCCGAGGATCGGCGGCGGCACCTCGCAGTCCGCACCGATCTGGGCAGGCATGACAGCGTTGATGAATCAGTTCGTCCTTGAGAACGGCGGCAGGGCGCTTGGTGACATCAATCCGCTGCTGTATCGAGTGGCAGAGGGGTCCCGGCTGCCCGGATTCCGAGACATAACAGTGGGCGGCAACGCGGTTGACACTCCCACTCGGGGGTATGACCTGGTGTCGGGGCTCGGAAGCCCCAACGTCGACAATCTCGCTCGCAATCTCCTTGAGGTGCAGCGGGAACAATCTCAGAGCGCGTACCTGCTGGGCGACGGCGGGTAACCAGTGTCGACCGGACCCTGCCTGGCGTGTGGAGAGGACGTCCCGGCAGGAGAATTCTGCCCGTCCTGCGGTGCCCGGCGGTCCACTGGCGGCGCCCGGGGAAAGTTGCGGCTCGATGCTTATGCCGCCGCGCCACGAGAGCATGTCCTTCGGCCCTGGCTGACGAGTTCGTTGTTCCCGCAGTTGACGCCTCGTTCGCGCAAGCACTTTCGGGTCGGACTGATCATTCTGGTGATGGCGCTGGCGGGATTTGCCCTGCTGGGTTGGCAGGCGCCGATGATCGCGACTTCGGTGTTCGGACTGCCCGTCTTATTCGCCAGCTACTTGCGGGAGATTGCTGGTCATCACGACCTCCCCTTTCGAAACCTAGCTTTAGCAACGGTTTTCGCCCTAGGGGTGGGGGTGGGGTGGGCGTTGATCGCGGGTCCGATTGTCGCCGACGCGTACAGCACGGCGCTGGGTGGCGAGATGGATGGCACCCAGATACTTCTCTGCGGTGTAGTCATCCCGATGAGCTTCGCGGTTCTGATGGTCGTCCCCGCGGCACTGGTGCGGGCGTTGGACCGCTCAACCAGGGAGTCCTTGGACGGCTTCACCATCGGCGCATGGGGCGCGACGGTCGTCAACGCGGCTGCCACCGCCACCCTGCTGCTGCCGCAAGTGGCAATGGGAGTGACCGCAGACAACCATGCGGTCGACGGACTGTTCGCCGAGGCGATGGTCGAGGGCCTGGCGTGGACCCTGGCATCACTGGCGACCGGTGGCATCTTCGGCATCGCTTTGTGGTTCACCCCGGCCGCCAGCGCTTCCCGACGACATCGCAGATCCGTGCTCCTGACCGCTTCCCTAGTGGTGGTCCTGATGGTTGTAGTCGCGATGGGAGTGGTGGACGTCGCCCCCATGCCGCTGCCTGTCTACACCGGGTTGCAACTGCTGTTGGCGGTGTGCGCGGTGTTGGCTTTGCGAATTGTCATCGCGGACGCACTTCTTCACGAGGTGGCGGAAGCCCCCGCCGACGACGAGCAGATGACATGCGCGGAATGCGATCACGTCGTTCCCCGAATGGCGTTCTGCACCGATTGCGGGGTGGCAGTAAGCGCGGGTTCGGCGTCTGGGCGGACAGGTACCTACCGCAGCGTATTGATCCCGTTCATTGCCGTTGTCGGTGCAACCGCCGCCGCCGTAGTGGTGCTGGCGATGCTCATCAAGCCCGCTCCCACCACCTTGGTGTGCCCACCGGATTGCGGCAAGCCGCCATTCGGGGACCCAGTCGAAACCAACCCTCGGTACAGCGGGGATAACGGGGCGTTCTCCGTCGCGTATCCCGGCGAAGGCTCCGCCTACGAGGTGACGCTCGATCCGCCCGGGATCGACGGTGTCCAGCTGAAATATGTCGGCGGCGACACAGGCATGGTGACTCTCTTTGGCGAGCCGGCCGAGGGCCGCACTCCCAAGCAAATCGCAGAGCAACTCCTCAACACCAAATACTCGGGCGCTACCGTCGCCTACGAGATCCCCAACGCGTCAGTCGGCTACCAACCGGGTTACGGCATCGTCGCCGACCTCTACCCGCGGACCACGTCCAGTACCTACACCAGACTGCGGGTGATCATCATGGCTGCGGTCAAACATGACTACGCGTTGATCGCCTCGGCCACTGGCCCCTACCACGAGTTCAGTCCGTCTTACGGGACTGGCCACCCGTCGGGAGCCAATCTTGAAGTGGCGATAGACGTGGGCAAGTACATCAACAGCTTCAAGTGGAACGGTGACCGCTACGGGCGACCTTCCTAGTCCTGGCCCGCCTGCTTGTTCATCGATGCCCGGATCTCTTCCAGCTTCTCGGCCGCGGCCTTCTGACGGGCTTCGTACTGCTCTTCAACGCTGTGCCCCTCGGGTGTAGCGGCAGCCAATTCTGAAGCGCCCAAAGCGGTTCCGATGCGCGTCTCGATCTTCTCCCGCACCGAGTCGAAGGTAGGCACCCCGGATTGGGTGTAGTTGGGGTCGACCTGTGGGGGCGTGGGTTCCTCAGGCATGAGAATCACCGTACTCCCTGCGCCGCGGGCGCATTCCCGGACGCTGTGATGGTCACATCCGTCGGATGGCCGGCCGTGGGCAGTGGAACGAAGGGCAGACCGGGAGTGCCGATCTGGCCCGCGATCCACGGCAATGCCGCGGCGAACGCGTGTTCTGCGAACGGCCAATCATGTTTGCCCGGTTGTGGAACCACCGCGCAGTTGACGCCGTGCGCGCCGCCGAGAGCGCATAGTGCATTCGCTGCTGCCGTCGGGTCCGCTGGCATCGGCGCCGCATCTCGACCACCGAGGCCTGTCGCGCTGGCATCCACGGCTTTGCCCTTGCGCGGTTGTTGCGGGCTGCCGGATATCGCAAACCAGCCGGAGATTCCTTTATAGGGGCCATGTTTGGTCATCACCGTAGCCGGATCGAACAAGGCATAGGCGGCGGCATTGCCACCGAAGAGTCGGGCGATCGTCTGTGCCTTGGTCCCGGAGTTGGGGGCGAAGTCACCGGCGATGTCCTCGAATGCGCTGAACATGTCGGGATGCATCGTGGTGAGGTCGACGGCACAGGTGCCGCCCATCGACCAGCCGACGATTCCCCAATTCGCGGGCTCAGCGCTCACATTGAAATTGGACTCCATGTACGGCACCACATCCTTGGTCAGGTGGTCGGCGGAGTTGCCGCGCGGGCCATTGACGCATTCGGTGTCGTTGTTGAAGGATCCGCCGGAATCGACGAAGACGAATACCGGCGCGTTGCCGCCGTGAGCTTGTGCGAAGCCATCGATGGTCTTGATCGCGTCGCCGGCGCGCATCCAATCGGCGGGGGTGTTGAATTCGCCGCCGATCATCATCACCGTCGGAAGCTTCGGTGGCGGGTTGGTGGCGAAGTAGGCCGGTGGCAAATACACCCATTCGTCGCGATGCTGGAAGTGTGAGGCCGCGGCCGGAATACTGACCGAGACCACAGTGCCCCGAGCGGGGATGGTGTGTCGGGTCACCATCTGGGCGACAGTTGCGCGATCTGTCTGATCCGGCAGTGGGCCGGCCGTCAACTGGTTCCAGGCCATGTGAACAGTGGGGAAGTAGCCCACCCAAAGGTTGAGCATCAGTGCTGTGCAGAGAGCGCAGAGTGGCACCGCCACCAGGGAAGCTGCGCGGCGCCACCACCGCGCGCTGCGCCAGCCGGCGACCACCACTACGGCGGCCAGTCCGGTCAGTGCGATCCAGACCGACAACTGGGTTGGCGCCGGGTCGCCGGCGAGACCGTTCGTTGAAATGGCCCAGTTCATCAGAAGCGCCAACGCCGTTCCCGCGCCCGCCGCCACCGGCAGCCAGCGCAGTCGCCAGCGGGGCGAGCGCCAACCCACGGCCGCGACCAATACCACAGCCGCGACGATCTGCGCGGTCAGCGGCAGCCACCCATGTATCAGCGACGCGGACGGAATGTGTTCGCCCAAGGGATCAGCACCGAGGGGATCGGCGCCCAGGGAATCAGCGGAGTCGGCAAGCAGCCGCAAGGCGACACTCGTCGGCGATGGCGTCACGCATTCATCGTGGCGAACGTTCCTTGGTGCTTGCTGTGAATGGCTTTAGCGCGGCTTAGCGAGTGGGAAGGGCAGCGTCTCGCGGATGCTTCGCCCGGTGATCAACATGACCACACGATCCACTCCGACCCCGAGACCGCCGGTGGGTGGCATGGCGTATTCCAGCGCCTGCAGGAAGTCGTCATCCAGTTCCATGGCTTCGGGATCGCCGCCCGCAGCCAGGAACGACTGCTGCCTGAGCCGGCGCCGCTGCTCTACCGGATCGGTGAGTTCGCTATATGCGGTGCCCAATTCGACTCCCCAGGCCACCAAGTCCCAGCGCTCGGCGATGCCCGGGGTGCTGCGGTGCGGGCGAGTCAGCGGCGACACCGACGTCGGGAAATCGGTATAGAACGTCGGGGCCTCGGTACGTTCCTCGACCAGACGCTCATACAGTTCAAGCACCACGGCGCCGGCGTCCCAGTGGCTGACGTACGGGATCTGGGCCGAGTCGCACAGCTTTCGCAGCGTGGGCAGTTCGGTGTCGGGTCGAATCTCCTCGCCGAGGGCTTCAGAGACCGCATCGTGGACGCTCTTGACCATCCACTGCCCGGAGATGTCGACCGGTTCAAGGGCCTCTACAGATTTATCAGACCCGTCGCCGCGCGGTCGCATCACGACGGCGGAGCCATTGGCTGCGACGGCGGCATTCTGGATCAGTTCTCGGCAGCCATCTATCCAGACCAGGTAGTCGGCGTGCGCCTGATAGGCCTCCAGGAGGGTGAATTCGGGGTTGTGACTGAAGTCCACACCCTCATTGCGGAAGGCCCGGCCCAGCTCGAAGACACGCTCGACACCGCCGACGCACAGCCGCTTCAGGTACAGCTCAGGGGCGATGCGGAGGTACAGATCAAGGTCGTAGGCGTTGATGTGGGTCTTGAACGGTCGTGCGTTGGCACCGCCATGGATCTGCTGCAAGATCGGGGTCTCGACCTCGAGGAACCCTTTGTCGAACAACGTTTCCCGAATGGAATGCAACACGTTGCTCCGCGCACGGATCAATGCCCGCGCGTCAGGATTGATGGCTAGGTCGACGCTGCGGGCACGCACCCGCGCTTCCGGGTCGGTCAACCCTTTCCATTTGTCGGGCAATGGGCGCAGGCACTTCCCGAGCATTCGCCACTGCGTCACGAGTAGTGAGCGGGTGCCGTTCTTGCTGTAGCCCATGTGACCGGTCAGCTCGACCAGATCACCCAGGTCGACGCTGGCGAAATCGATTGCCGACTCGTCGAGCTCCGATTTGTCCAGCAGCAGTTGGACATCCCCGGTCCAGTCCCGAAGCGACGCGAATAGGACGCCGCCGTAGTCACGGATGCGGAGGATTCGTCCGGCCAGAGTGACGGTCACGTCATCGTTGGCCACCAGCGCCTCGGCTACGGTGTGACTTGGCGGATTTGCCACGGGATAGGGATCGATTCCCTGGTCCTGCAACAACTTCAGCTTCGCCATCCGGACCCGCACCTGGTCCGGCAGCTTCGATCTTTCGGTTCGCTGCGGTTCGGTCAGCAATTCGGGCATGTCCGGCGAACTGCCGTCGGCATGCAGACGACCTGATGCCAAGATGTCTTGTGGCACCGCCGAATGGTGGCCGGTATGGCGCTTCTTGCGCCGGGAGAACGGCAGCACCAGAAAGCCCTCGGCGATCACCGATGCGACACCGACGCGGGGGATCAGTCGGGCGTCCTCGTAGCACGCGTATCGCGGCACCCACTGCGGTTGGTATTTCATGTTCGACCGATACAGCGTCTCCAACTGCCACCAGCGTGAGAAGAACACCAGCAGTGCGCGCCACAAGCGGGCTACCGGACCGGCTCCCAGCTGAGCGCCTTGCTCGAAGGCGGATCTGAACATGGCGAAATTCAGCGAGACACGGCTGACACCAATATCTTCCGCGTTCTGAAGAAGCTCGCTGACCATCAGTTCGATGGTTCCGTTGGGCGAGTCGGGGGACCGGCGCATGAGGTCGAGCGACAGGCCACTATTTCCCCAGGGCACTAGCGACAGCATGGCGACGACGCGGTCGTCGTCGGACTGAACTGCTTCGACCAGCAGGCAGTCACCGTCGGCGTCATCGCCGATCCGACCCAGGGCCATGGAGAAACCACGCTCAGTTTCGGTGTCGCGCCAGGCATCCGCCCGTTTGATCACCTCTGCCATACCTTCGGCGGAGAACTCACGATGCCGGCGCATCCGCACGGTCAATCCCGCTCTGCGGGCCCGGGTCACCGCCTGGCGTACCGCCCGCATGTCGGACCCGGATAGGTGGAATGCGTCGGGGTACAGGATCGCTTCATCGCCCAGGTGAAACGCGCTCAGGCCGGCTTCGCGGAATGCCTGCGCCGCAGTTGAACTGGCACCCATCACTCCGGGCGCCCAACCGTAGGCCTGGCACAGTTCCAGCCAGGCTCTGATTGCCGGTTGCCAGGCGTGCGGATCGCCGATCGGGTCGCCACTGGCCAGGCAGACCCCGACCTCGACGCGGTAGGTGACGGCGGCGCGCCCGTTCGGCGCGAACACCACCGACTTGTCTCGGCGGGTGGCGAAGTATCCCAGGGAATCGTTTTTGCCGTACAACTCGAGCAATCCGCGGATCGCCGATTCGTCTTCGCCGGTTAGGGCGTTCTCGGCACGCTGCGACTGAAACAGCACGATTGCCGCAACGATCAGGGCGACCGCGCCGAACAGGCCGAAGATCGCGTTGAGCAGAACATTCGGTCGGCCGACGAACAGGTCGGGATCAGCCGTCGCGAATCCGCTGACCCGGTTGATCGCGTAGGCCAGGCGATAGTCGGGCTGAAGTGATCCGGGGAACAACACCAGCAGACCCCAGGCGAACAGGATGCCGATGGTGTTGCCGGCGACCAGTGCGGCCGCCGCTTTGAGCAAGGCCCCCCGCCGCACCTTGGCCCAGAACTCCCGGTAGGAGAGCAGCAGGATGGCGATCGAGGTGATGTGGAATGTCAGACCGATGATCTCGCCGCTGGTCTGAAGCGGGGTCTCGTCGCCGCCGATGAGGTAACTGACGTTGAACGCGATGGCGATCAGCAGGTTGAGGACAAGCGCCCACCAGGCGACTCGTTTACGGGCCGCCAGCGCCCCTGCCAGCAACGCCAGCACGAATGCCCACGCAAAACTGGTATCCGGGAAGTTGAGCAGGTATTTGTCGATGAACTCGCGGGGAACCTTGATCATGTGCCGGACGAACGTCGACACGCTCGACATCAGCGACAGCGTTGCGATGATGCCGACGATCCAGCCCGCAGCTGGGGGGACCCAGTGGAAGTTGGTTCTTGGCCGAGTCGTCGTCACGGTCATAAGGGCGCAGGATATTCGGTCTTGTCGTCGGGCGGGCGCTACCGGACCGGCCCGGTGTACTTCTCACCCGGACCCTTGCCCGGCTCGTCGGGAGCGGCGGACGCCTCGCGGAAGGCCAGTTGCAGGCTTTTCAACCCGTCGCGCAGCGGCCCAGCGTGCGGCCCGAGGTACTCTCCGGAGGCTGTGACCAGGCCTGCGAGTGCGGTGATCAGCCGTCGCGCCTCATCGAGGTCCCGATGGTCGCTGCTATCAGGATCGGGTGAAGCCAGGCCGATCTTCTCGGCCGCTGAGCTCATCAACATCACCGCAGCGCGGGAGATGACCTCGATGGCAGGGATATCGGCGAGTTCGCGGATGTTTGGAGTGCCCGTCATGGCTGCTAGACTGGCATGCACGACCGTCCCGGCAGATGTCGGGGACAGCAAGTGGAGTCCCACTCCCACCGTTGGCCACGGAGATTCTCCTAAGGTTCAGCGGTCCGGTCACGGATATTTTCGAATATCCGTTCTGCCTGTGCAGGCGGCGCGAGCCGTGATCGGTCGGCACTGGGCCCTGCTTTGAGCAGGGCTTTTTTGCTGATGATGTGGTGAATCCGCTGGCTGGCGGTTCTAGGAGAACGAGCCAGGGAGGGCCCATCAGCACTGAGACCCGTGTCAACGAGCGCATTCGCGTACCCGAAGTCCGGTTGATTGGACCTGGCGGGGAACAGGTAGGCATCGTGCGCATCGAAGATGCACTCCGCGTCGCCGCGGATGCCGATCTCGATCTTGTCGAAGTAGCACCGGAGGCCAAGCCCCCGGTCTGCAAAATCATGGACTACGGCAAGTTCAAGTACGAGACAGCGCAGAAGGCGCGCGAGTCACGCAAGAACCAGCAGCAGACCGTCGTCAAAGAACAGAAGCTTCGGCCGAAGATCGACCCGCACGATTACGAGACCAAGAAGGGTCACGTAATCCGCTTCCTGGAAGCGGGGTCAAAGGTCAAGGTCACCATCATGTTCCGCGGTCGCGAGCAGTCCCGGCCCGAACTTGGGTACCGGCTCTTGCAGCGGTTGGGCGCCGATGTCGCCGACTACGGCTTCGTCGAGACGTCCGCCAAGCAGGACGGCCGCAACATGACGATGGTGCTGGCACCGCACCGCGGCGCGAAGACTCGCGCCAGAGCGGCGCAGCAAGCAGGGGGATCGCCGGTGGAAGCGCCGCCCGAGCCCGAGATCGAAACAACCTGAGAACTGATTGGAACTGAGGAATCATGCCTAAGGCCAAAACCCACAGCGGGGCCAGCAAGCGCTTCCGTAAAACCGGCACGGGGAAGATCGTGCGGCAGAAGGCAGGCCGTCGTCACCTGTTGGAGCACAAGTCGTCCAAGCGCACTCGGCGCCTGGATGGCCGTACCGCCGTAGCGCCGAATGACACGAAGCGCGTGAACGCGATGCTGAACGGCTGACAGCCGCACCCCCAAACTTGAACCAACGAGAATAGGAACACCCCATGGCACGCGTGAAACGCGCAGTCAATGCCCAGAAGAAGCGTCGGACAGTCCTCAAGGCGTCCAAGGGCTACCGTGGCCAGCGGTCGCGGCTTTACCGCAAGGCCAAAGAGCAGCAGCTGCATTCGCTGACCTACGCATACCGCGACCGTCGCGCCCGCAAGGGCGAGTTCCGCAAGTTGTGGATCTCGCGGATCAACGCGGCGGCCCGCGCGAATGGCGTCACGTACAACCGGCTGATTCAGGGCCTCAAGGCTGCTGGTGTTGAGGTCGATCGCAAGAACCTCTCCGACATCGCCATCAGCGATCCGTCGGCGTTCGCCGCACTGGTCGAGGTGGCCAAGGCTGCTCTGCCGGAGGACGTTAACGCTCCGGCCGGGGATGCCGCCTGACATCGGTACTACTCACTGAACGGTCCGCCCGGGTGGTGGCTGCGGTAAAGCTGCAGCGCCATACCGGGCGCCGTCATGCTGGGCGCTTCCTTGCCGAAGGGCCCAATCTGGTTGAGGCTGCCGCGCATCGCGGACTCGTTGACGAGGTATTCGCGACAGACGCTGCCGCGGCCCGCCACGCCGCACTTCTGACCGACGTCTCTGTGCATCTGGTGACTGAGCGGGCAGTAAAGGCGTTGTCCGAGACCGTGACTCCATCTGGTCTGGTAGCCGTGTGCAGGCTGCCGGAACTGCGGCTGTCTGACGTTCTGAACACCGCGCCTCCGCTGGTTGTCGTTGCTGTGGATCTATCCGAGCCGGGCAATGCGGGCACATTGATCCGCCTTGCCGATGCGATGGGGGCCGGCGCGGTGATCTTCGCTGGGAACAGCGTCGATCCTTATAACGGCAAGTGCCTGCGATCCTCGGCGGGCAGCATCTTTTCCGTCCCCGTCTTGATCGAATCTGTCGTGCCCGATGTGGTTGCGCAGCTGCGGACCGCCGGGTTGCAGATCCTTGCGACGACGCTGTCCGGCGAACTGTCCCTCGATGACGCCGCACTGGCGGCGCCGACTGCGTGGCTGTTCGGGTCCGAGGCCCACGGCTTGTCTTCGGAGACAGCTGCACTGGCCGACCATCGGGTTTTGATCCCGATGGATGGCGGAGCTGAGAGCTTGAATGTGGCTGCGGCCGCTGCGATTTGCCTCTATCAGAGCGCGCGGGCCCATCGGAAAATCACCCGCTGAGCAACCCCTTGGCCACATGCGTGATCTGGACTTCATTGCTCCCGGCGTAGATCATCAAAGACTTGGCATCGCGGGCAAGCTGCTCCACCCGGTATTCGGTCATATACCCGTTCCCGCCGAAGAGCTGCACCGCTTCCATCGCGACGTCGGTGGCCGCCTGAGAACAGTAGTACTTCATTGCGGACGCTTCAGCCAGGGAGATGGGAGTGCCGGTCTGCCCGCATTCGATCACCCGAAACAACATGTTGCGGACGTTCATCCGGGCCACTTCCATGTTGGTGAGCTTGAGCTGGATCAGCTGAAACTGGCCAATCTCCTGACCCCACAACGTCCGAGTCTTGGCATAGTCGACGCTCAGCCGCAGGCATTCCTCAATCACCCCGAGTGCCATTGCGGCAACCCCGATGCGCTCGGAGGCGAAATTGGATCGGGCGCTGTCGCGACCATCGCCGGACGCGTTGTCTTCGGTTTCCCCAAGCAGTCGATCTCGGCCCAGTCGAACGTTGCTGAAGAACAGCTCACCGGTGCGGGAACTGTGAATACCCATCTTGCGGAATGGCTTTGACTGGACGAAGCCCTCCATTCCGCGATCCAGAACAAAGGTCAACACTTTACGATCCCGTTTATTGATCGCCGGGTCGCCCTCGTCCAACTTGGCATACACGACGACCACGTCGGCGTCGGGTCCGTTGGTGATGAACGTCTTCTGTCCGTTCAGGATGTAGTCGTCACCGTCGCGCACCACGTATGACTTCATGCCACCGAATGCGTCGGAGCCCGAATCGGGTTCGGTGATCGCCCACGCGCCCACCTTGTCGTAGGTCACCAGATCAGGCAACCAGCGTTCCTGTTGAGCGAGAGTGCCCCGGGAAGCGATGGTGGGTGCAGTCAGTCCGAGGCTGACGCCCATGCCGGTGACCAAACCCATGCTGACGCGGCACAGTTCACTGAGCAGAACGAATCCCATGCCGGCCGAACCGCCTTCGCCGAACATGCCACCAGACTTCGGCTTACGCGGGCTAGCGCCCGACGCTTGGTCTTCGCGCATTCGCGCAAGTCGCTTGTTGAGCGATTCCTGTGCCATCTGTCCAATTCCGAAGGTGGCAAACAACTTCCGGATGATGGGGTAGGGCTCCATGTCGCCGCTCTCCAGCGCGTCGACGTGGGGCCGTACTTCCTTGTCGACGAACTCGCGAACGGCTGTTTGCACGGCAAGGTCGACGTCAGACCATTCGATCATTACTTCTCCGGTTTCAGGCGGCGGCTCTGCGGCCCCGGGCAGGGCGCAGACCGGCGAGGGAAAACGTTGTGTGGACGAGGGATCCGGCACGTTCGATGAGACTCTTTGGTCCCTTGGGTACGTAGTGCATCGGCATGCCGCGACGATCTTTGGGGGGTGCCATGAAGCCGGGTGCCTCCACGAGTGGTGCGTCGGCGTCTATCTGACCGGCGGCTCGGCGGTAGGCCGACAAGGCGCGTGGATGCAACCGGATCTCGTCGGGCAGGGTCCAGAACGCAACCTCTACCGCCTTTCCGAACAAACGCAGCAACACCTCATCACCGGCCGTCCAGCGCATTCCTGCTTTCTCTCGCACGGCGGAGTCGAACAGTCCCGCGGCGATCCATCGCTCGGCGGCGACCAGTGGCTTGAACATCTGATCCCAGACGGCGGTCGGCATCATCACGAATTTCGGCTTGGGAATCCGGATTTGGAAGATGTCGAGTGTGGCGCGGTTGATCTCCAGCTCATCGCGACAGACCCGATCCCAGTACTCGCAGAATTCTTCCCAGGTCTTGGGTACCGGACGCATGCTCATCCCGTACATCTCGTACCACTGAACGTGTTCGTCGAAGAGTTGGCGTTTGTCGGCCTCTGTGAGGCCGCCGCAGAAGTACTCGGCGACCTTCAGGATGAGCATGAAGAACGTCGCGTGTGCCCAGTAGAACGTCTCGGGATCCAGCGCGTGATAGCGCCGGCCGGCGGAATCGACGCCCTTGATGGTGTTGTGAAAGCCCTTGATCTGCTCGCCGGTCTCGCGCGCCCGTTCGCCGTCGTAGACCACGCCCATGATCGGGTAGACCGAACGCGCGACCCGCTGCAGCGGCTCGCGCAGCAGGATCGAATGGTCTTCCACGCCGGCTCCCAGCTGCGGGTACATGTTCTGCAGGGAGCCAATCCACACGCCAAGCAGGCCGGTGCGCAGATCACCGAAGTACTTCCAGGTCAGCGAGTCAGGGCCGAGCGGCATAGGCTCGGCGGCTTTCTCGGTCTTCGTCGACCTCATCGATACCTCGGTCCTGTGCCTCAGCACATACGCAGGCCAGTGATGATGACCTCACCATAATGTTGACAACAGGTGTTGTCTATGGCCGACGCGCTGATGAGATGGCATTGAGACACTCGCCACGCGCGTTCGATTGGCCGGGTCAGACAACCTTCCCTACTCTGACTTATGTGGACGTCGACCTGCCTCCGCATTCGCGAGGCAAGTTCGGCAACTGGCTGTACGACACCAACCACGATCCTCGCGTTGTAGCGCTCATTCGGAATGCCCGGCGCGCGCTCCCCGGGGACCCTGAATTCGGTGATCCGCTGTCGGCTGCCGGCGAGGGGGGCGCTCGGGCAGCCGCGCGCGCTGCGGATCGACTACTGCGCGACCGCGAAGCAGCCACCCGCGAGGTGGGCCTCGCGACGCTCCAGCTCTGGCAGGCGGTTACCGAGCGGGTGTCCGGACGGCCCGCCAATCCCGAAGTGACCCTGGTATTCACCGATCTGGTCGGCTTCTCGGACTGGGCATTGCAGGTCGGCGACGAGGTGACGTTGCGCCTGCTGCGCAAGGTCGCTCAGGTCGGTGAGGCGCCAATCCTCGACGCCGGTGGACGCATTGTGAAACGCATGGGTGACGGACTGATGGCCGTCTTCGACGACCCTGCGACGGCCATCCGCGCCACGATTGCGGCGCGCAGTGCGGTGGGCTCCATCAACATGGACGGCTACACGCCCCGCATTCGCGCCGGAATTCATACCGGTCGGCCGCAACACATCGGCTCTGATTGGCTCGGTGTCGACGTCAACATCGCCGCTCGGGTAATGGAACGCGCCACACACGGTGGGCTGATCGTCTCGGACCGCACTCTGGAGCGAGTTTCCGAGGAGGATCTGGAGTCGCTCGGGGTGTCGGTGAAGCGCGTCAAGCGTCAGGTCTTTGGACCCCGCGTCACCGGTGTGCCGGCCGATCTGGTGATGTACCGACTCAAGACGCGCAGGGATCCGTCCGCCGATGACGATGCGGACGACACAGATCCGAATGCATAGTGGGAACTGATGGTTCTCGCAGCGTTGTCGCGTCTGGTCCGCTTGCGGGTCACCGTCGGCTACACGGTGCTGTTGGTCGCGGTGGCGGTCGCGTTAGTGGTGATGGGTCCACACGTTCGCGAAAAAGTGATCTGGCTGGCGAGCACGAACCTGCACAATCTCGGCGACGGCCGGTTGGGCACCTTGATCGGAAGCGCGTTTGTCACTGAATCCGGGCCGCTCTACTGGCTGCCGGGATTGGTAGCGCTACTGGCTTTGGCGGAGCTCACCTGGCGCAGCTCTCGGTTGGTAGTCGCCTTCATGGTCGGTCACATCGGTGCCACATTGCTGGTGGCGGCTGGGCTGGCTGCGGCCTTGGGCGTCGGCATGATGTCGACGTCGATCCGCTACGTCACCGACGTCGGTATGAGCTATGGCGCCATCGGCGTGCTCGGCACCCTGACATCTGCGATCCCGAGGCGGTGGCGGGGCGCGTGGACCGGCTGGTGGCTGGCCGTGGCTTTGGGTGCGGCGGCACTGAGCGGCTTGGACTTCACGAACGTCGGACATGCCATCGCGCTGGTGCTCGGGATGCTGTTGGGCACCCGATTCGGCCAGCCCGCCAACTGGACTGTTCCGCGCTACGGGTTGCTGGCGATTGCGGCGGCTTTCGGGTACATGCTGATCGCCAACGACGAGCTATCTGTTCTGACCACCACGGGTCTGGGGGTGCTGGGCGCGGTGATTGTCGGGCGGATCAGTCGCCGACGTCTGGTGAAGCGGACACTCGCCCTCAGCGCCCTAGGCGGGATGTCCTAAACCGCAGCCTGCTCAGATCAGCGGAACTCGTCGGCCGACGACTCGATCCAGTCCGTCAGCCACGACACCGGTGGATCGTTCAGTAGTTCGTCGGGCATCAGCCACTCGTAGATCTCGGCGTAGGTACTGGAGCGCTGGCCTTCGATCCGGCGGTTGAGCATCGACGGTTGCAGTTCGTCGAAACAGGTGAGTCCCATGGATGCGACGAGTTGCGCGGCGCTAGTGACGGTGGCGTTCTGGTAGTTGGCCACCCGATCGATCTTGTCGGGCACATAAAGCCCTCGAGCGAGGGCCTTGTTCTGGGTGGCCACACCTGTCGGACACGTGTTGGTGTGGCACTTCATTGCCTGGATGCAGCCGACCGCGAACATCATGGTGCGAGCCGCCAGGGTGAAGTCGGCACCCTGAATGATCCGCTTGACGATATCGACGCCGCTCGCGACCTTGGCGGATGCGCCGATCCGAATGTGCGGCCGTAGGCCGGCGCCGACCAGGCTGTTGTGCACCAGCATCAAACCCTCGGTCAACGGCATTCCGACGTGATCCTCGAACTCCTGTGGCGCGGCGCCGGTGCCACCTTCCGCACCGTCGACAATGATGAAGTCGGGCTTGATCCCGGTCGCGAGCATGGCCTTGCAGATGGACAGGAATTCGGTGCGGGCGCCCACGCAGAGCTTGAATCCCACCGGCTTGCCACCTGACAACCGGCGCAATGTGGCGATGAATTCCACGAGCTCCAGGGGAGTGTGAAAAGCGGTGTGCGCCGGCGGTGAAACCACTGTTTTGCCCTCTGGCACACCGCGAGTCGCGGCGATTTCGGCGCTGACCTTCGGGCCGGGCAGCACCCCGCCGAGGCCGGGCTTAGCCCCTTGGGACAGCTTGATCGAGATGGCCTTGACTGATGGCAGGGCTGCCTTTTGCTCGAACAGGTCTTCGTCGAAATTCCCGTCGTGGTCGCGGCAGCCGAAGTATCCGGAGCCAATCTCCCAGATCAAGTCGCCACCATGCTTGAGGTGGTAGGGGCTGATGCCACCTTCGCCGGTGTCGTGGGCGAATCCGCCTTTCGCTGCTCCGCCGTTGAGGGCTTCGATCGCATTGGCTGAAAGTGCCCCGAAGCTCATCGCCGACACGTTGAGCAAGGCGATGTCGTACGGCTGGGTGCAGTCCGGCCCACCAAGACGGACTCGCGGTACTCCGTCGCCGATGACTTCGGCGGCAGGTCGGGCACGCAGGGAATGCCGAAGGAACTCGTAACCGATCGCGTTCACGTCCCGCAGGGTGCCGAACGGTTCGTCGCTCTTGACCCCCTTGGCGCGCCGGTAGACCATGTCGCGGGTCTCTCGGTCGTACGGGGTCGCCTCGGTGTTGGACTCGATGAAGTACTGCCGGATCTCCGGGCGAATTCGCTCGAACAGGAACCGGAAATGTCCCAGGATCGGATAGGTGCGAATGATGGTGTGGGAGGTCTGGATCAGATCGTAGGTACCGAGCGCCGCCAATCCGCCGAGTAGTGCCGCGACCGTCCACCAATCGCCCCACAGCCACCAATGGGTCCTCGTCGCGAAAGCGAGAACGCCCGCTGCGATGGCCGCCAGCCACAGCGACGCCATGATGAGGGGTCTGATCAGCATCCTGGCTTTCCTCCTAGACGGGGCGAAATGCCCGCGAAGCGTCATTCTGGCATCACCTATGATCGGCACTTGCGTCACGCCCGTGCCGTGCACACCCAGAATCAAGGAGAGTCTCGCTGCGTGGGTGAGTTATCCGAAGATCTGTTGTCGTCCGACGCTCTGACCATCGCCGTCGGTGCGGCCCGGCAAGCGTTCGGTGCCGCAAGCGATCTCGATGCCCTGGCGCGCGCCAAGACTGAACACCTGGGGGACCGGTCGCCGCTGGCACAGGCCCGTCAATCGCTGGCGACCCTCCGCAAGGAAGACCGGGCTGAGGCCGGTAAGCAGGTCAACCTCGCTCGCAGCGAGGCACAGAGCAGCTACGACGAGCGGTTGGCGGTCCTGCGGGCCGAGCGCGACGCCGCGGTATTGGTGGCCGAGGCGATCGATGTGACGCTGCCGTCTACCCGCCAGCCGATCGGGGCGCGGCATCCGATCACCATCTTGTCCGAGCGGATCGCGGACACGTTCATCGCGATGGGCTGGGAGCTGGCTGAAGGGCCGGAGGTGGAAACCGAGCAGTTCAACTTCGACGCATTGAACTTCCCGGCGGATCACCCGGCGCGCAGTGAGCAGGACACCTTCCACGTCGCGCCGGAGGGTTCCCGGCAACTGCTGCGCACCCACACCTCGCCGGTACAGGTCCGCACACTGCTGTCGCGTGAGTTGCCGGTGTACATCGTTTCGATCGGGCGGACCTTCCGAACCGACGAGCTGGACTCCACGCACACTCCGGTGTTCCATCAGGTCGAGGGTCTCGCGGTGGATCGCGGCCTGACCATGGCGCACCTGCGCGGCACACTCGACGCGTTTGCGCGCTCCGAGTTCGGGCCCACCGCGCGCACCAGGATGCGTCCGCACTTCTTCCCGTTCACCGAACCGTCCGCCGAGGTCGACATCTGGTTCCCGAACAAGAAGGGCGGCCCCGGCTGGGTTGAGTGGGGCGGCTGCGGCATGGTCAACCCCAACGTCCTGCGCGCCGCGGGGATCGATTCAGAGGTGTACTCCGGGTTCGCGTTCGGCATGGGCCTTGAACGAACCCTGCAGTTCCGCAACGGCATTCCCGATATGCGCGACATGGTTGAGGGTGATGTGCGGTTCTCGCTTCCGTTCGGGGTCGGTGTCTGATGCGCCTTCCGTACAACTGGTTGCGCGAGGTCGTCCAGGCGGGTGCTCCGGGGTGGGACGTCTCGGCTGAGGACCTTGAGAAGGCGTTGATCCGGGTCGGTCACGAGGTCGAGGACATCATCAGGCTGGGTCCGGTTTCCGGCCCGCTGACCATTGGGCGGGTGACCGTCGTCGAGGAACTCACCGAGTTCAAGAAGCCCATCCGCGCGTGCCGGGTTGACGTCGGCGAATCGGAAGACCGCGATATCGTCTGCGGGGCAACTAACTTCGCTGTCGGCGACTTTGTGGTGGTGGCTTTGCCCGGCGCGACGCTGCCCGGTGACTTTCACATCGCAACCCGCAAGACCTACGGTCGGGTGTCCGACGGCATGATCTGTTCGGCTGCCGAATTGGGTTTGGGTACAGATCAATCCGGCATTCTGGTGCTGCCACCCGGGACTGCGGAGCCGGGCGCTGACGGGATTGCCGTGCTTGGGCTCGACGATGTGGTCTTCGATCTGGCGGTCACTCCAGACCGCGGCTATTGCATGTCGATCCGCGGTATCGCCCGTGAGATCAGTTGCGCCTACGACTTGGAATTCGTCGACCCCGCTGACGTGCCTTCCCTGCCGGTCACCGGCCCGGCACTGCCGGTGACGGTCCAGCCTGGAACGGGTGTCAGCCGCTTCGCGTTGCGACCAGTGACGGGCGTCGATCCGTCCGCCGCGTCACCGTGGTGGTTGAAGCGACGGCTGATGTTGTGCGGCATTCGACCGATCTCGCCGGCTGTCGACGTCACAAACTACGTGATGCTCGAACTAGGGCACCCGATGCATGCTCACGACCGGAGTCGGATCAAGGGCGACTTCGCCGTGCGGTTCGCCGAGCCGGGGGAGACGGTCGTCACGCTGGATGGCGTTGACCGAAAACTGGATCCGGCTGATGTATTGATCGTCGACGACGTGGCCACCGCAGCGATTGGCGGCGTCATGGGGGCTGGCACCACCGAGATCGACGCGAACTCGACCGACATCTTGCTTGAGGCGGCGGTCTGGGATCCGGCTGCGGTGTCCCGCACGATTCGGCGACTGCACCTGGTCAGCGAGGCCGGCCGACGTTACGAACGGTCGGTCGACCCGGCTGTGTCGGTGGCTGCGCTGGATCGCTGCGCGAGCCTGCTGGCCGACATCGCCGGTGGGATCGTCGAGCCCCAGCTCACCGACTGGTGTGGTGATCCGCCCCGCGCCGACTGGTCGCCTGCCGCGGTCGTGTTGCCGGCCGACCTGCCGGATCGGATCGCCGGTATTGACTACGCGCCCGGGACAACCGTTCGGCGGTTGACCCAGATCGGTGCTTCCGTCACCTCCGGACCCGGCGACGCCAAGCTGACCGTGACGCCGCCGAGTTGGCGGCCCGATATCGTTCAACCTGCCGACCTCGTCGAAGAGGTGCTGCGCCTGGAGGGTCTGGAAGTTATCCCCTCGGTATTGCCCAATGCGCCTGCCGGTCGCGGTCTGACGGCATCCCAGCGGCGGCGTCGCGCCGTCGGTAAGTCACTGGCCCTGTCGGGGTATGTCGAGGTGCTGCCCACGCCGTTCTTGCCCGCCGGGGTTTTCGACCACTGGGGGTTGGCGGCTGACGATCCACGACGTGGGGCTGCATCAGTACTCAATCCGCTCGAGGCGGACCGCCCACATTTGGCGACGACGCTCCTGCCGGCTTTGTTGGAAGCCCTGTCGCGCAACGTTTCCCGCGGTATTGCCGATGTTGCGGTGTACTCGATCGCACAGGTAGTGCAGCCCGGCGTCGAGACCGGGGCCGTCGAACTGATCCCCACTCATCGCCGGCCCACTGACGAAGAGATCGCGGCGCTCAATGCCTCGCTGCCGGTGCAGCCGCTGCGTGTCGGAGTGGTGCTGGCAGGTTTGCGGGAGCCACGGGGCCCGTGGGGGCCCGGTCGTCCAGTCGAGGCCGCCGATGCGTTTGAGGCAGTGCGGGTGATTGCCCGCGCGTGCGGTGTCGATGTGACGCTGCGGGCAGCGCAGTACCTGCCATGGCATCCGGGCCGCTGCGCCGAGGTAATTGTCGACGGGCGCGTTGTAGGCCACGCCGGACAGCTGCACCCGGGCGCGATCGAGCGTTCCGGGTTGCCGAAGGGCACCTGCGCGGTCGAGCTTGACCTGGACGCGGTGCCGGTCGTCGAGGCGCAGCCTGCGCCCCGGGTGTCGCCCTTTCCTGCGGTGTTCCAGGACGTCAGCCTGGTGGTGGATGCCGACGCGGCCACCCAGGCTGTGGTGGACGCCGTTCGTGAGGGCGCCGGCGAGCTGCTCGAAGACGTAGCCCTGTTCGACGTGTACACCGGCGCACAGATCGGTGAGCGCAAGAAGTCGCTGACGCTGGCGCTGCGGTTCCGCGCACCTGACCGCACCCTCACTGAAGATGAGGCCAGCGCGGCCCGCGACGCGGCGGTGGCTGCCGCCACCGCTGCTCTCGGCGCCACCCTGCGCACCTGAGGTTCATCGCCCAAACCAACAAATGGGCGAACTCTTGCGAGTAAATCCCGCCATTACGTCGATCTCGGCGCGCGGCTGCAGAATGTGTTTGCACCGGGCTGCATAATCATGCAGAATCACGCCCATGACTTCGGTAGCCGTGGCGGGTGCCAGTGGCTACGCCGGTGGCGAGATCCTGAGGCTGCTCCTCAGCCACCCGGCATTCCTGGACGGGCGATTGACGATCGGCGCACTGACCGCCGCCGCCAGCGCCGGCACTCAGGTCGCCGAACACCACCCACACCTGTTGCCACTGGCCGACCGCGTCCTCGAACCGACTGAACTCAAGCAGCTTGCCGGTCATGACGTGGTGTTCCTCGGACTCCCGCACGGTCATTCGGCGGCACTGGCCGAACAACTGGGGGACGACACCCTCGTCATCGATTGCGGCGCCGACTTCCGGCTCACCGACAGCGTCGCTTGGCAGCGGTTCTACGGAACAACGCACGCCGGCAGCTGGCCCTATGGACTACCCGAACTGCCAGGCGCACGTGAAACACTAAGCGGAGCCCGGCGAATTGCGGTGCCAGGCTGTTATCCGACGGCAGCGCTGCTGGCACTGCTGCCCGCAGTCGCTGCGGACCTCATCGAACCGAATATCACTGTCGTCGCTGTGAGCGGTACCTCGGGCGCCGGGCGCGCCGCCAACGTCGACCTGTTGGCCTCGGAGGTGATCGGGTCGGCCCGCGCCTACAACATCGCCGGTGCTCACCGGCACACCCCCGAGATCATCCAGGGCCTGCAGTCCGTCACTGACCGCACAGTCAGTGTGTCCTTCACCCCGGTGCTCATCCCAACTTCCCGCGGCATTCTGGCGACCTGCACGGCACGCACCCAGGCGTCGCTCTCAGAAGTTCGAACCGTCTACGAGAAGGCCTACGACAAGGAGCCGTTCGTGCACTTGCTGCCTGAGGGACAGTTACCCCGCACCGGATCCGTCATCGGTAGCAACGCGGCGCAGCTGGCCGTGGCAGTCGATTCCGACGCCGGCGTTCTCGTCGCGGTCTGTGCGATCGACAACCTAGTGAAGGGAACCGCCGGCGCTGCGGTGCAATCGATGAACCTCGCACTGAATTGGCCGGAGACAGAAGGCCTGTCGGTGGTCGGGATAGCACCATGACCGCCGGTCAGACGAGATTGATTCGCACCCAGGGTGTTACAGCACCGGCCGGGTTCAAGGCTGCGGGAATTGCCGCGGGAATCAAACAGTCAGGCGCACCCGACCTCGCGCTGGTATTCAACGAGGGTCCTGACTACGCGGCCGCAGGTGTATTCACCCGCAATCAGGTCAAGGCGGCGCCCGTGCTGTGGACTCAGCAGGTACTGCACACCGGACGGCTGCGTGCCGTGATCCTCAATTCCGGAGGCGCCAACGCCTGCACCGGGCCGCCAGGATTTCAGGACACCCATGCCACAGCCGAGGCGGTCGCCGCCGCGCTATCTGACTGGGGCACCCTGACCGGACCCATCGAGGTGGCCGTGTGCTCCACCGGCCTGATCGGCGACCGGCTCCCGATGGATGCGTTACTGACTGGCGTGGACGAGATCGTGCACGAATTGGCGGGTGGACTCACAGGTGGGGAGGACGCCGCACACGCCATTATGACCACCGACACCGTGCCCAAACAGGTTGCGCTGCATCACTCCATGGATTCCGGCCAGAACTGGACAGTCGGCGGTATGGCCAAGGGGGCAGGTATGCTCGCCCCTTCGCTGGCGACCATGTTATGCGTGCTCACCACCGACGCGGTCGCTGACGCCACAGCGCTCGCGGCCGCGCTAAGGCACGCCGTCGCAAGAACTTTCGACCGCCTAGACGTGGACGGCAGCTCGTCGACAAACGACACGGTGTTACTGCTGGCGTCGGGTGCCAGCGAGATCCGGCCCAGTCAGCAAGATCTGGATGACGCGATCCTCCGGGTTTGTGAGGACCTGTGTGCGCAGCTGCAGGCCGACGCTGAAGGGGCGACCAAACAGGTAGCGATCACGGTAACGGGTGCCCCGACTGACTCCGATGCGGTCGCGGCCGCGCGAGTCATCGCCCGCGACAGTCTAGTCAAGACGGCGCTGTTCGGTTCGGATCCGAACTGGGGCCGAGTGCTGGCCGCCGTGGGGATGTCGCCATTCACACTGGATCCGAATCGGATCACAGTGGCATTCAACGGTTTCCCGGTATGCATCGACGGCGCCGGAGCATCAGGAGCTCGTGATGTTGACCTGTCGGGAGAAAACATCGACGTGACGGTCGACCTCAAACTGGGCGACGGCTGCGCAACAATCCGCACCACCGATCTGTCCCATGCTTACGTCGAAGAGAATTCGGCCTACAGTTCATGACTGCCGCCGCTCTGGAGGAACTGAAAGGCAAGATCGTCGTCGTCAAGTACGGCGGCAACGCGATGACCGACGACACTCTCAAAAAGGCGTTCGCTGCGGACATCGTCTACCTGCGCAACCATGGAGTGCACCCAGTAGTGGTGCACGGCGGTGGACCGCAGATCAGCGCGATGCTCAAACGACTCGGCATCCCAGGCGATTTCAAGGGCGGCTTCCGGGTCACCACGCCTGAGGTTCTCGACGTCGCGCGGATGGTGCTGTTCGGACAGGTTGGCCGGGAACTGGTGAACCTCATCAACGCCCACGGCCCGTATGCCGTCGGCATGACGGGCGAGGACGCTCAGTTGTTCACTGCCGTAAGACGCCGCGTCATAGTCGACGGCGTCCTGACTGACATCGGGCTCGTAGGCGACGTCGACCAGGTCAACGCCGAACCGCTACTGGATCTCATTGCAAATGGTCGCATTCCAGTGGTTTCGACAATCGCCCCGGACGTCAACGGAGTCGTTCACAACATCAATGCCGATACCGCCGCTGGCGCCCTGGCTTACGCGATCGGCGCCGAGACGCTTCTGATGCTCACCGACGTCGAGGGCCTCTACACTCGCTGGCCCGACCGGGATTCGCTGGTCAGCGAAATCGGCGCGCAGGAATTGAATAGCCTCCTGCCGAGCCTGGAAGAAGGCATGGTGCCCAAGGTCGAGGCGTGCCTTCGAGCGGTCGAAGCCGGACTGCCCAGTGCACATATCGTCGACGGCCGCGTCGAGCATTGTGTATTGGCCGAACTGTTCACAGAAATCAGCAGCGGCACGAAGGTGGTGCGTTAGGTGAGCGACTTACTCAACCGGTGGCAATCGGTCATGATGACTAGCTACCCGACACCACCACTAGCTCTGGCCAGCGGCGACGGCGCCGTGGTCACTGATGTGGATGGCAAGACCTACCTCGATTTCCTGGCGGGCATCGCGGTGAACATCCTCGGACACCGTCACCCCGCCGTCATCGAGGCGGTGACCAAGCAGTTGAACACGCTGGGGCATACGTCGAACTTCTACGCCACTGAGCCCGGAGTGCAACTGGCCGAAGCTCTCGTTGAGAAGCTGAGCACAAGAGTTCTGGCCCGAGTGTTCCTGTGCAATTCGGGCACCGAGGCCAACGAGATCGCCATCAAACTCACTCGCCTGACAGGTCGCACCAAACTTGTTGCAGCACAGGGATCATTCCACGGGCGTACTATGGGATCGCTTGCGCTCACCGGCCAGCCAGCGAAGCAGAAGCCGTTCGAGCCGCTGCCCGGCTACGTCACACATGTGCCTTACGGCGACGTCGACGCGATGGAAGCGGCAGTCGGCGACGACACCGCCGCAGTGTTTCTCGAGCCCATCCTGGGCGAGGGCGGTGTCGTTGTTCCACCAGCTGGATACCTGGCGGCCGTTCGGGCTATCACCCAAAGACATGGTGCGCTGCTTGCCCTTGACGAGGTTCAGACCGGAATCGGCCGCACAGGAACGTTTTTCGCCCATCAGCATGACGGGGTCACACCGGACATCGTCACGCTGGCCAAAGGTCTCGGCGGAGGTTTGCCGATCGGCGCCTGTCTGGCCATCGGCCCGGCGGCCGACCTGATGACGCCCGGACTGCACGGCAGCACTTTCGGGGGCAACCCGGTCTGCGCCGCGGCCGCACTGGCAGTGCTGCAGACCTTGGACAGCGAAAGGCTGGTGGAGCGTGCCGGAGATCTCGGAGAAAAACTGAATGTTGAAGTGCAAGCGTTGGGCCACCCCCTCGTTGACCAC
This sequence comes from Mycobacterium sp., assembly GCA_965279745.1. Classification (GTDB taxonomy): domain Bacteria; phylum Actinomycetota; class Actinomycetes; order Mycobacteriales; family Mycobacteriaceae; genus Mycobacterium. The sequence continues at coordinate 1,160,689 of OZ257262.1, read as the reverse complement.
ATGCGCGGCCGCGGACTCCTGCGCGGTCTGGTGCTGACCGCGCCCCGCGGCAAGGAACTTGAAGCTGCGGCGCGCGAAGCGGGATTCCTGGTGAATGCCGCCAGTCCCGAGGTCATCCGGTTGGCGCCACCACTGATCATCACCGAGGCCCAGATCGACAGCTTCGTCGCGGCCTTGCCGGGCATCCTGGATAAGGCCGCATCATGACCTTGAGACATCTACTGCGTGACGACGATCTGACCCCCGCTGAGCAGGCGGAAGTGCTCGCCCTCGCCGCGGCTATCAAGAAAGATCCATTCAAGTGGCGGCCGCTTGAAGGCCCGCGTGGCGTCGCGGTGGTCTTCGACAAGAACTCGACCAGAACGCGATTCTCATTCGAGGTCGGTGTCGCGCAACTCGGTGGTCACGCCGTCGTGGTCGACAGTCGCAGCACGCAAGTCGGCCGCGAGGAAACGCTCGAAGACACCGCTCGGGTGCTGTCCCGGTATGTCGATGCCATCGTGTGGCGCACGTACGGTCAGGAACGTTTGGACGCCATTGCCTCAGCGGCCACCGTGCCGGTGGTCAATGCGCTCTCCAACGAGTTCCATCCCTGCCAGGTGCTCGCCGATTTGCAGACCCTTGCCGAACGCAAGGGACGGCTCAAAGGGTTACGAATGTCCTACTTCGGGGACGGCGCCAACAACATGGCGCACTCCCTGATGATCGGTGGGGTTACCGCCGGCATTGACGTGACCATCGCGGCACCAACGGGTTTCGAACCCGATCCCCAGTTCGTTGCCGATGCTCAGCGTCGCGGGACAGAGACCGGTGCGAGTGTCACCGTCACCGACGATGCGAACGAAGCCGCCCGGGGGGCCGATGTTCTCGTCACCGACACCTGGTTGTCGATGGGTCAGGAAGACGACGGACTCGATCGCGACGCCCCATTCCGGCGGTTCCAGATCAATGGGGATCTGCTGGCGCTGGCTGATTCGGAAGCGGTTGTCCTGCACTGTCTTCCGGCTCACCGTGGTTATGAGATCACCGATGAGGTGATTGACGGATTACACAGCGTCGTCTGGGACGAGGCGGAAAACCGGTTGCATGCACAGAAGGCGTTGCTGGTATGGCTGTTGGAGCAGCGGTGAGAGCACACAAGGCGGCTGAGGGCAGCATCACCCGCGTCGGCCGACAAGCCCGAATCGTGGCGCTGGTGTCCTCGCGGCCCGTCCACAGCCAGGCGGAGTTGGCTGCACTACTGGCCGATGACGGCATCGATGTCACCCAGGGCACGCTGTCGCGAGACCTGGAAGAGTTGGGGGCGGTCAAACTGCGGGGGGCTGACGGCGGCGTTGGCATGTACGTCGTCCCCGAGGACGGGAGCCCCGTTCGGGGTGTCCTCGGTGGCACAGACCGGCTGTCCCGGCTTTTGGGCGAGCTTCTGGTGGGCGTCGATTCCAGCGGCAACCTGGCAGTGTTGCGCACTCCGCCGGGGGCTGCCCATTACCTCGCCAGTGCCATCGACCGCGCGGCGTTGCCTGATGTAGTCGGGACCATCGCCGGTGATGACACGATCTTCGCGGTGGCCCGCGATCCGATGACCGGCGCGGACCTCGCCGCCATGTTCGACAACATCCGCTAACCGCGGCAAACGAAGGAGAAGTTTGATGTCCGAGCGCGTCATCTTGGCGTATTCCGGTGGTCTGGACACGTCGGTGGCTATCAGCTGGATCGGCAAGGAGACCGGCCGTGAGGTCGTCGCCGTAGCCATTGACCTCGGACAGGGCGGCGAGGACATGGAGGTCGTGCGCCAGCGCGCCTTGGACTGTGGTGCGGTCGAGGCCGTTGTGGTGGATGCCCGGGACGAATTCGCCGAGGAGTACTGCCTGCCGGCGATCCAGTCGAACGCCCTATACATGGATCGCTATCCACTCGTGTCGGCGTTGAGCCGGCCGTTGATCGTCAAGCACCTGGTCACAGCGGCCCGCGAGCATGGTGGCGCCATCGTGGCCCACGGCTGCACGGGCAAGGGCAACGACCAAGTGCGTTTCGAGGTCGGATTCGCCTCGCTGGCACCGGATCTTCAGGTTCTGGCTCCGGTCCGCGATTATGCGTGGACCCGTGAGAAGGCCATCGCCTTCGCGGAGGAGAACGCGATCCCGATCAACGTCTCCAAGCGTTCGCCGTTCTCGATAGACCAGAACGTGTGGGGCCGGGCGGTGGAAACTGGTTTCCTGGAGCATCTTTGGAACGCACCCACCAAGGACGTGTACGACTACACCGAAGATCCGACGCTGAACTGGAACACTCCCGACGAAGTCATCGTCGGATTCCGCAGTGGTGTGCCGGTATCGATCGACGGCCGAGACGTGTCCGTGCTGGAGGCGATCGTCGAACTCAACCGCCGGGCCGGCGCGCAGGGCGTCGGCCGCTTGGACGTCGTCGAGGATCGGCTTGTCGGTATTAAGAGCCGCGAGGTCTACGAGGCGCCGGGTGCAATGGTCCTCATCACTGCGCACACCGAACTCGAACACGTCACCCTCGAGCGCGAGCTCGCGCGCTTCAAGCGCAACACTGATCAGCGCTGGGGCGAACTCGTATACGACGGGCTGTGGTTCTCGCCGCTCAAGACGGCACTGGAGTCGTTCGTGGCCAAGACCCAGGAACGGGTGACGGGGGAGATCCGCATGGTGCTGCACGGCGGCCATATCGCGGTGAACGGCCGGCGAAGCCCGGAGTCGCTGTACGACTTCAACCTGGCCACCTACGACGAAGGCGACACCTTCGACCAGTCGTCCGCCAAGGGCTTCGTGCACGTGCACGGCCTGAGCTCAAAGATCGCCGCTCGCCGGGATCTCCAGAACGCCCAAACGAACGTTTCGGCGCAAAAGTGCGAGTAAAACCCGCCAGAAGGTCGATCTCGGCACCGCGAGGGGCGTGACGTGACAACCAACGAGGGCTCCCTGTGGGGCGGGCGGTTCGACGAGGGGCCGTCCGCAGCACTGGCCGCGCTGAGCAAGTCCACGCACTTCGACTGGGTCCTCGCCCCCTATGACGTCGCCGCCTCCAAAGCGCACGCCAAGGTGCTGCACCGCGCCGGGCTGCTCACTGCGGATCAGCGCGACGGACTCCTCGCAGGCCTGGACAGCCTCGGCGAAGACGTCGCGGATGGCAACTTCACGCCGATCGTCACCGACGAAGACGTCCACGGCGCGCTTGAACGAGGACTCATCGATCGAGTGGGTGCAGACCTCGGTGGACGGCTCAGGGCCGGCCGTTCGCGCAATGACCAGGTCGCGACGTTGTTCCGGATGTGGCTGCGCGACGCGATGGGCCGGGTGGCGGTCGCCACCCTCGACGTCGTGAAGGCGTTGGCCACCCAAGCCGCCGCCCACCCGACGGCCATCATGCCGGGCAAGACGCACCTGCAGGCAGCCCAACCGGTACTGCTGGCCCACCACCTGCTGGCGCACGCGCACCCGCTGTTGCGCGATGTGGACCGCATTGCCGACTTCGATGACCGCACAGCGATCTCCCCGTACGGATCCGGCGCGCTGGCCGGCTCATCGCTGGGCCTCGACCCGGATGCGATCGCCGAAGAACTCGGGTTCAAGGCAGCGACTGACAACTCGATCGACGCTACCTCAGCGCGCGACTTCGCCGCAGAGGCAGCCTTCGTGATGGCAATGATCGGCGTAGACCTGTCGAGGCTTGCCGAAGACATCATTCTCTGGAGCACAACGGAATTCGGCTACGTCACGCTGCACGACTCCTGGTCTACCGGTAGTTCGATCATGCCGCAGAAGAAGAACCCCGACATCGCTGAGTTGACGCGCGGTAAGTCCGGCCGGCTGATTGGCAACCTGACCGGACTGCTGGCCACCTTGAAGGCTCAACCGCTGGCCTATAACCGGGATCTCCAGGAAGACAAGGAACCTCTCTTCGATTCGGCCGCTCAATTGGAACTGATCCTGCCGGCGATGGCCGGCTTGGTCGCGACCCTGCGCTTCGACGTGGACAGGATGGCCGAGCTGGCGCCCGCCGGCTTCACCCTGGCCACCGATGTCGCGGAATGGATGGTGCGACAAGGTGTTCCGTTCCGGGTCGCCCACGAGGCCGCGGGCGCGGCGGTGCGCCAAGCCGAAACTCGCGGCGTAGGTCTCGACGAACTCACCGACGACGAACTCGCGGCAATCAGCGAAGACCTCACCCCCGAGGTAAGGGAAGTGCTGGCCGTGGCCGGTTCGGTATCGTCACGCGACGCCCGCGGTGGCACCGCCCCAGCACAGGTGGCCAACCAGTTAGGTGTCGTCCACGCCACGGCCGAGCAACTACGGCTTCGGCTGCACCGCTCCCGCAGGTGACAAAGAAGCCAGGCTCGGGCTACGAACTCTTCAAGCAGCGGCAATTCCGGGAACTCTGGACCGCCAATTTCGTCTTGAATCTCGGGCAGGTGATGTTCCTGCTCGCTGCGGCGTGGGCCATGACATCGCTCACCGAGAACGCCTTGCTGGTCACCATGGTTCAGACCGCGGTGAGTCTTCCGTTCATCTTCCTGAGCATCCCGGTCGGGGTCATGGCTGATGTCTTCGGCTATCGGCGGCTCCTGTTGATCGCCCAGACTTGGATGGTGCTTCCCGTCGGTGCGCTCGCACTGCTGGCATGGCGGGGACAGCTGACTCCCTGGCTGCTTTTATCGCTGCTCTTCCTGACCGGTTTGGGTATGGCGATCCAGCAATCCACCTGGAAGCCAATGCTTTACGACCTGATGCCACGAGACCAGACTGTTGCTGCCGTGTCGTTGAACTCGCTGAACGGCAAAGTCGCCCAGGCCGCCGGACCGCTCATCGGCGGCTTTCTGATGGGGTTGGGCGGCGCAGCAGCTGTTTTCGCCTTCCGGACGGTTGCGCATGTCGTCATGCTGCTGACCGTGTGGCGGGTACCGAAGCGGGCCCATGAAAGGGGTGAACCCCACTCGTTCAGCGAAGTCAAGCAATCATTCGGCGAGGGATGGCGATTCGTAAGGGGATCGCGAGCGGCCCATGGCCCCCTCCTCAGGACCGCCATGTTCATGATTCCGTGTGCAGGGATGGTGTCGCTGCTACCACTTGAGGCAAAGGACAACATCCAGACCGAGGTGATCGGCTTCGGCGGATTGCTGACCGCCCTCGCGGTAGGAACGGCCACCGGTGTAGCGCTGATGCCCTGGTTCCAAAGACATTTCGGGGTGAACGCAATCGGGTCGGCGGCCCTCGCCACATTTTCCGTGGCTGTGCTCGGGATCAGCCGATGGGACAGCATGTTTCTGGACGCCGCATTCCTGCTCGTCGCCGGATTCACCTGGGGCATCCTGGGAGTCAGCCACCAGGCTTCCCTCCATGTGGCCTCCCCGGACGATATGCGGGGGCGCCTGACGTCCTTCTACGCCCTGACGGTTCAGGGATCCTTCGCGGTTGGCAGCCTGCTCTTCGGGCTCTTTGCTGAACATCGGGGCGTGAGCGCGAGCATCTTGCTGTCCGGATTCGTGGTTATGAGCGGACTCTTGCTCGTTCGCAGGTTTCCGCTGTCCGACGCCGTCAAAGAAGTCAGAGAAGACTCCTGACCTATTCGATCAGCTCGGAAAGCTCCAGCCAGCGGCCCTCTTTAACCAACACCTCGGCTTCCAGTTCGCGGAGCTCCCGGGTCAGCCGGGCGATCCCGATGTGGTCGGACTGGTCATGTTCGGCCAGTTCGACATGCTTCGCGTTGACCCGTTCGGTCAGCTTGCTCAGGCCGCGGTCGAGCGAAGCGATTTCCTTTTCCACGTTTCGCAATTCGGCACCGGCGAGCGTCGCACGCAAAACAGGCGCTGCCGGTCGCGCGGAAGCGCCACCGGACGACCGCCCCGCCGTCAAACGCAAGTACTCGTCAATCCCGCCGGGAAGATGCCGAAGCCGGCCGTCCAGGATCGCGTACTGCTGATCGGTGACCCGCTCCAACAAAAACCGATCGTGCGAGACGACGATCAATGTTCCTGGCCACGAGTCGAGGAGATCCTCAGTGGCAGAGAGCATGTCGATGTCAACATCGTTGGTCGGCTCGTCGAGTACCAGGACGTTGGGCTCGTCCAATAAAGTCAGCATGAGTTGCAGGCGACGACGCTGCCCGCCAGACAGTTCACCAACTCGTGAGGACAGATGTTCCCGACTGAATCCGAGCCGCTCCAACAGCTGTGCCGGCGTGAGTTCGCGGTCATCGACGACATAGCCGGTCTTCAACCGGCCCAACACATCTCGAACCAAGTCGGACGCCAGTTCAGTCAACCGGCCCGCCTGCTGATCCAAAGTCGACAGCCGCACCGTCTTTCCACGTTTCACCTGCCCAGTGGTAGGGGCGATGGTTCCGGAAATGAGCCCCAGCAACGTGGATTTTCCCGCGCCGTTGGCCCCGACGATCCCGGTCCGCTCGCCGGGTGCGATCTGCCATTCGACACCCCGCAACACAGGCACGTCACCGTAAGACACCGACACATCAAGAAGGTCGACGACGATCTTGCCCAACCGCGACGTGGCTAATTTGGCTAGCTCGACGGTATTGCGCAGCGGCGGGATGTCCGCGATCAGCTGATTGGCGGCATCGATCCGGAATTTGGGCTTCGACGTCCGCGCGGGGGCACCGCGGCGCAGCCAGGCCAACTCCTTGCGCATCAGGTTCTGCCGTTTGGCTTCGCTGGCAGCCGCCATCCGATCCCGCTCGACGCGTTGCAACACATACGCGGAGTAGCCGCCCTCGAACGGTTCAACAACGCCGTCGTGCACTTCCCACGTTGTGTCGGCGATTTCGTCGAGAAACCACCGATCGTGGGTCGCCACCAGCAGGCCCCCCGAGTTGGCGGACCAACGCTGCTGCAGGTGCTGGGCCAGCCAGGTGATGCCCTCGACATCCAGGTGGTTCGTCGGCTCGTCGAGGGCGATGACGTCCCAATCGCCGATCAGCAGGGCGGCAAGCTGGACCCTGCGGCGCTGACCGCCAGACAGTTCGCTGACGGACCGATTCCAGTCCAGATCGGACACCAAACCTTCGACCACCTGGCGGACTTTCGGATCACCGGCCCACTCGTGGTCCGCCCGATCGCCAACCAGGGCGGTACCCACGGTGTCGGCAGGATTCAACGTGTCCGCCTGATCGAGCGCGGCCACCCGTGACCCACCGCGAACAGTCACCCGTCCCGCATCTGGCGTAATACGCCCGGTCAGCATCCCGAGGAGGCTGGATTTCCCGTCGCCGTTGCGACCGACGATTCCGATGCGGGCGCCCTCGTTGACGCCGACTGTCAAAGACTCGAAGACCACCTGCGTCGGATACTCGAGGCGTAGTGCTTCGCCGCCTAGCAGGTGTGCCATCGGGACGACCCTAATCGTCGTGAGCCCGGCCGCAAAGCAGCCGGGGCGCACACCCCGGTATGCCATGATGTGCAGGCTGTTGAGGCCACATGCAGCAGCGATGTGCGACAGGGGAGTAGCGGTGGATTTGAATTTGTCGGCGGTCACCCGACCCGTGGAACGCCTATTGGCGACGGCCCAGAACGGGTTCGAGGTGATGCGCTGGGGCGGTCTGGAGACCGGTGCCATCCCATCGCCGTTCCAGATCGTTGAGAGCACCCCGATGTACAAGCTTCGGCGCTACTTCCCGCCGGATAATCGGAAAGGTCAGCCACGCCCCGGACCGCCGGTGTTGATGGTCCACCCGATGATGATGTCGGCCAACATGTGGGACGTGACCAAAGCCGATGGCGCGGTGGGCATCCTGCACGACGCGGGCATCGACTGCTGGGTCATCGACTTCGGTTCGCCAGACGAGATCGAGGGCGGCATGGACCGCACCCTCACCGACCACATCGTTGCGCTCAGTGCGGCGATCGACACAGTCCGGGACGCGACCGGTGAGAGCGTGCACATCGCCGGCTACTCCCAGGGCGGTATGTGGGCCTATCAAACCGTGGCTTATCGGCGCACCAAGGACGTGGCCAGCATCATGGCCTTCGGATCACCGGTGGACACCCTGGCTGCATTGCCGATGGGGATCCCGGCGAACTTCGGTGCGGCCGCAGCAGAATTCATGGCCGACCACGTGTTCAGTCACATCGACATTCCGGGCTGGCTGGCCCGCGTCGGATTCCAGATGCTGGATCCGTGGAAGACCGCGAAGGGGCGGGTCGACTTCCTGCGCCAGCTGCATGACCGCGAAGCATTGCTACCCCGCGAACAGCAGCGCCGATTCCTCGACAGCGAAGGCTGGATCGCCTGGTCCGGGCCGGCCATCGCCGAGCTGCTCAAACAGTTCATCGCCCAGAACCGGATGATGACGGGCGGTTTCGCGATCGACGGCGTGCTATCGACTCTCACTGACATCACCTGCCCGATCCTGGCGTTCGTCGGGGAGGTCGACGACATCGGTCAGCCGGCTTCGGTTCGCGGCATCAAGCGCGCCGCACCGAATGCCGACGTCTACGAGGTCATGATCCGGGCCGGTCACTTCGGCCTCGTCGTGGGTTCGAAGGCCGCAGCGACGACGTGGCCAACAGTGGCCGATTGGGTGCTCTGGGTGGCTGGTCAGCAGCCCCAACCGACGAACATCGCGCCGATGGAGGAGTGGCACGCCGAACCTTCCGACTCCGGGGTGCCGTTGAACGCGCGGCTGATGCACGGGATGGCTGACGCCACCGGATTGGCTGCCTCGTTGGTCCGGGGGGCGGCGAGTGCCGTCGTCTCGGCGAACAAGTCGCTCAAGACGCTCGCCGTCGAGACCGCCCGCACGCTGCCGCGCCTGACACGGCTCGGCCAGATCAACGATCACACCCGGATATCACTGGGCCGCATCATCGCCGAGCAAGCGGACAACACACCGAACGGTGAGTTCCTGTTGTTCGACGGCCGCGTCCACACCTACGAGGCGGTGAATCGCCGTATCGACAACGTCGTACGAGGTCTGATCGAGGTAGGTGTGCGTCAAGGCGCCCGCATCGGCGTCCTGATGGAAACTCGACCTAGCGCCCTGGTCGCTATTGCCGCGCTATCGCGACTCGGTGCGGTCGCTGTCCTGATGCCGCCCGACTCCGACCTCGAACGGGTGGTCCGCCTCGGTGGTGTCACCGAGATCATCACCGACCCGACGAACCTTGCGGTGGCAAGCCAACTGTCAAGGCAGGTGTTGGTGCTCGGTGGCGGTGAGAACCGCGACCTCAACGCGCCGGCCAACGCTGACGTCATCGACATGGAGAAGATCGATCCGGATCGGGTAGCGCTGCCCGGCTGGTATCGACCCAACCCAGGGCTAGCCCGCGATCTGGCCTTCGTGGCGTTCAGTTCCGTTGGCGGAGGGTTGATTCCGAAGCAGATCACCAACTACCGGTGGGCGTTGTCGGCGTTCGGGACGGCCTCTGCCGCGGCGCTGGACCATAGCGACACGGTTTATTGCCTCACGCCGCTGCACCACCAGTCGGGTCTATTGGTGAGCTTGGGCGGCGCGGTCGTCGGCGGGACGCGCATCGCGTTGTCGAGAGGGCTGCGACCCGATCGGTTCGTCGCCGAGATCCACCAGTACGGCGTCACCGTCATCTCTTACACCTGGGCGATGTTGCTCGATGTCATCGACGCTCCTGGCTTCACCCTGCAGGGCAACAACCCTGCGAGACTGTTTATCGGATCGGGCATGCCGACCGGGTTGTGGCAGCGACTCACCGAGGAATTCGCACCTGCCAACGTCGTCGAATTCTTCGCGACCACCGACGGCCAGGCGGTGCTCGCCAACGTGTCCGGTTCCAAGGTCGGCAGCAAGGGCCGCCCGCTGCCTGGCGGCGGTGAAGTGGAACTGGCCGCGTATGACGCCGAGCTCGACCTGATCCTGGAGGACCATCGCGGTTTCGTCCAGGTCGCTGAGCCGAATCAAGTCGGGGTGCTGCTGGCCAAGCCGTGGGGTCCGATCGACCCGACGGCGTCAGTCAAGCGCGGAGTGTTCACCGCGGGCGACACGTGGATCTCCACGGAGTACGTCTTCCGTCGCGATTCCGACGGTGACTTCTGGCTACTCGGCATCCGCCCGACTCTGATCCGAACTGCCCGTGGCGTGGTCTTTCCGGAACCGATCACCGACGCCATCGGCATGATTACATCGGTCGATCTGGCTGTGACGTACAACGTCGACATTCCGGGGCAGACGCTGGCGATCACCGCGCTCACGGCGCAGCCCGGCAAGACAGTGACCATCGCAGACATCACCGAAGCGATCGATGGGATGGAGGCCGGGTTACCACCCGACATCGTCCACGTCGTACCGAAGTTGCCGCTCAGCGCCTCCTACCGGCCGACCGTGTCCGCGCTACGGGCCGAGGGCCTGCCCACGCCGTCGCGTAACAGCTGGTACCTCGACGTCGATACAGGCAAGTACAAGAGGTTCACGGCGGTGGCACGGGCCAAGCTGCTTGCGCAGGATTGAGCTTTCGCCGCCGATGAGCCGCACTGTTAGGCTCGGCGGAAGTTCGGGTGCCCACGCGTCGGAGGAATGCATGACTGTGCAGACGACACGAAAGGCCGTATTCAGCGGCTTGATCAGCGCGTTTCTGGCGGTTGGACTGCTGTTCGGGGCGGCTGCGCCGCGGGCGCACGCCGACGTGCTCGATGACCTCGCTCAGGAATACTCCATAGGCGCTGGCGCAGGTCAGCTAGCCAATCTGCTCAAGGCTTCGCTCCAATTGCGCCAGCAGGGCTTCCGGCCGTCTAAGGCGAGTTACCAGGCGATCACCAATGCGCTGGACTACCGCCCGAACCAGAAGCCGCTGATCGAAGCGCTGAGCAACGCTGTGAGCTACCAGCAGAAGATCAAGGCTCAGACGGCGATGATTTCCCAAGGACAGAACGCCAACAGCGCCGTGATGGGTGCAGGTCAGATGCCCGGTGACAGTCGACCCGCCACAGGGATGTCGCCGGGCGACCCGGGCAATGCGGTTGCGCCGCTGTTGCCGCCGGAGTGACCTTGCTGGACCAGAAGCTGCTGAGCATCCTCGTCTGTCCCGCCGACCGCGGTCCCTTGCTGGTCATCGGTGAGGAAATGTTGTACAACCCGCGGCTGCGCAAGAGTTACCGCATCGACGACGGAATCCCTGTTCTGTTGGTCGATGAGGCCGTCGACGTCGGGCCCGAGGAACACGAGCGTCTGGTGGCACAGGGCAATTAGTTGAATGCCGGCAGTTCTCCGGTCAGGTATCTCTGAAGATTCGGGCCGATTGTGTGGGCGATCCGGTCTGCGCTCAGTGATGCGAACGGCTCGAGTCCGATGATGTATCGGGCCATGACGAGGCCGACGAGCTGAGACGCCACGAATTGCACCCGTATCCGACCGGTCCCCGGCGGATTATCTACGCGCGGAGCGACTTCCGCGACGATGACCTCCTGGATGAACGTCCGTATCAGGCTGACGTCAGACCCGCTCAGCAGCGAACGCAGTGTTGCGATCAGACCTGCGCCCATCTCCGAGTCCCACACCGGAATCAACAGCATGGGCAGTGTGTGACCGAGTTCCTCGATCGGAGTTTCCCGGATCGGCACCAAGATGGCCATCGGATCGATCGGAATGTGGATGGCAGCGGCAAACAGTTGTTGTTTTGTGCCGAAATAATGATGCACGAGGGCTGAGTCGACACCTGCCGCGGTGGCAATCGCGCGGATCGATGACTTGTCGAAACCATTGCTGGCGAACAGTTCTCGCGCGCTCACCAGAATGCGTTCACGTGCATCGGAGCTACCCGGCGGTCGCCCCGGGCGCTTGGTGTTCCTGGCCGTCATGGGGTGCGCCGTCGCAGGGTTGCTGCCGCTAGCGCCAAGGCTGTCACCGCGAAAGCCAGCACCACGGCCATGTCGCGGAGCGCGATCTCGGTCAATCCGGTGTGCTTGCTCACCTGCTGCAGTGCCTCGAGGGCGTAGCTCGCCGGCATCGCATTGCTGATCCACTCCAGCCAGGTCGGCATCTGCGACCGAGGCACGATAATCCCCGCGAGCAGCAATTGCGGAACGATCACCACCGGCATGAACTGCACGGCCTGGAATTCGGTGCGGGCGAAAGCGCTTGCCAGCAAGCCTAATCCGACACCGAGGATGGCATTGATGATCGCTATGACGAACACCCAGGCCGGGTTACCCGCGGTGTCGAATCCGAGGAGCCAGAACGATACGACGCACGCCAGCACAGCCTGGGCAGCGGCTGCGATCGAGAACGCGGTGCCGTATGCGGCCAGGAGGTCGAACCGTCGTAGCGGTGTGGTCAGGATTCGCTCGAGAGTTCCCGATGAACGTTCCCGCTGCATGGTGATCGAGGTGATTAGGAACATGATGAACAGTGGGAAGAGGCCCAGCAGGATCAAGCAGGCGGTGTCGAACGGCGACGGCACACCCGGCCGCGTCGGCGCATTCTGGAACATGAAGTACATCAGCGTGATCACCGCACTGGGCACCACGAGAATCATTGCGACGCTGCGATGATCGGTCCCCAACTGGCGCAGAATCCGCGCCGTCGTCGCGAAGTAGGCGCGCGGACTCAGACGGCTGGGGCTGCGGTGGTGCGTCGGATGACTGACAGGAACGCTTCCTCCAGAGACGTACATCCGGTGTCCTCTCGTAGCTGGTTTGGAGTGGTGTGGGCCAGTAGTCGGCCTTCGCGCATCAGTAGCAGGTCGGCGCAATGGTCGGCTTCGTCCATCACGTGGCTGGAAACCAGCAGTGTGGTGCCGTGGCGGGCCAGTGCATCGAACTGATCCCACAGATCGGCCCGTAGCACCGGGTCGAGGCCGACGGTCGGCTCGTCGAGAACCAGGAGGTCGGGCTTGCATACGAGCGCGCAGGCCAACGAAACCCGGGTGCGTTGTCCGCCGGAGAGGTTGCCGCAGTAGGAGTCGGCGTGGTCGGTGAGGCCGACGTTGCGGACTGCTTCGTCGGCGGCGTTGGCCGCGGTGCCGTACAGCGCTGCGAAGTACCGGACGTTGTCGATCACTCGCAGGTCGTTGTAAATGGTCGGCTCCTGCGTGACGTAACCGACCCGTCGGCGTAACGCGGGGGAGCCGGCCGGATGCCCTAGCACGGTCACGGTTCCGGAGGAAACGAGCTGCGTGCCGACGATGCTGCGGATCAGCGTGGTCTTTCCGCAGCCCGACGGCCCCAACAGGCCGGTGATTGTCCCTCGGATGATATGCAACGAGAGGTCTTCCAACGCGACCCGTTTACCGCGGACGACGTGCAGGTTACTGATAGCAACGGCGGCGTCACGGCCGTCTGCCAATAATTCATCAGGCGATGAACTCATCATGTGATGAATAATGCGCCTCGGATGGAGGCATGTCAATCAGGGCATAATCGCATGCGTGAGTGCTGACCTGCTTGCCGTGGATCCGGTGTTGGCAGCGAGGCGCTTGCTCGGAGCCGCGGTCACCGGCCGGGGAGTTGGTGCGAGGATCGTTGAGGTCGAGGCCTACGGCGGTCCGCCCGACGGCCCATGGCCAGATGCCGCTGCACACTCATTTCGCGGTCCAACTCCGCGTAACACCGTGATGTTCGGTCCGCCAGGGCGGCTCTACGTATATCGCAGTTACGGAATCCATCTTTGCGCCAACATCTCCTGCGGACCGGACGGTGTCGCAGCGGCGGTCTTGTTGCGCGCCGCCGTTGTCGAATCGGGTGCCGACTTGGCGCAGTCCCGCCGTGGACCACTCGTTCAGTCGGTGGGCCTGGCTCGCGGGCCTGGCAACCTGTGTGCGGCACTCGGCATCTGGATGGACGATAACGGCGTCGACGTCTTCGACACGGGTTCGCCGGTCAACGTGCAACTCAGTGAATCGAGCCGCACGAGCGCTGGACCTCGGGTTGGTGTCAGCCAAGCCGCGGACCGGGCATGGCGGTTTTGGCTCAACGGGCGGCCCGAAGTCTCGGCCTATCGGCGTAGTCCCCGCGCGCCGCGGGTGGGCGACAGCGACTAACGCCAGCCCATGCGGGAAGATCGACGGACGGGCAAGACGGCCCTCTGACTCCCGGCCCACCCCGCAACGATGAAAAGTAGAGGACTAATGAAGATCGACATCAGAGAATTCAAGGTGCGTAAATTTTCGTACTTCTCGAATGATGATCCATACGACATGCGGTTTGGGCACGAGATCTGTTGGTCACGGATCTATGAATATCCATTTGTCCTCGATGAAATCCGGAGTGCGGAGGGCAGCGATCTTGCAATCCACAATTGCTCATGGGGTTTTGCCGATATTCATCTTGTCTTCAAGACCTGGCTCGATATCGAGCATCCGAACGTGATTCATTCGGACCTGCGCCCTTCGACACTCTTCAATACTGTGACCTGGGACATTTCGACGGCACCGACAGAGGCTTATTGCAACCGGTTTGATGTCGTCATCAACATCTCGACCCTCGAGGAAGTAGATGCGGACCATATCGAGGTGATGAAAAACCACCTCGTCCAGTTACGCAAAGGCGGCAGATTCATCTGCACCTTCGATCTCCCCGGCCTCCAACTGAGCCCCATCGAGGCGTTCCTCGAGGAAAAGATCGCTGAACCGCCGACGCGCCTCACACCAAGAAACTCGCATCTTCCCGACAAGTCACTTGGTCTGCCAGACGGGTTCACGTGCGGCTACCTCGTGATTGAGCGGACCACCTGACGTAGTAGCCGCTTATCTGCGGGCTACCACCACGGTGACCGCACCGGTCTCGGCGGATCGTTGACCAGTCGCCAACCGGCGCGCCGTTGCATGACGAACCACTCATTCATGCTCTCGCGGAAGGGCAGTCGCGTGCCGTCGACGGGATCGCTCTCCCACAGTGAGTGCTCGTCCATGCCCTTCGCGAGCGACGTGTTTCCGTGCAACTCGGGCTGCCCAGCAGGATGCTTGGGAACTACCGTCGGTATGCCCAGATACTTCTGCAGCATCGCAGAGAAGTGCATGTCCTCGCCGCACAGGCGGAATCTCGGATCGGGCAGCTCGCGCCACAACGCCGACAACCAGGCGCGTTTGAAGAACCAGGCATGGCCGACGAAATCGACTTCGACAGCTTCGTCTCGCCACCCCGATGAGTACCACCCGATCTTGACGTAAGGATTGTAGTAGGAAACGTCAGGGGAATCGGCGGGTGGCGGATCGAGGTACAGCAGTCCGATCGACCCCAGGAGAGCTTCACGCTCACTCATAGTCTCCAGGCAATTCTCCATCCAGCGCTCGCCCGGGATGACGTCGTCGTCGAACATGGCCACAAATTCTGTTCCCGCGTTCAGCGCGTACGCGAAGCGAGCCCAGACCCCGAAGTTCTTGTTGCAATACGCAGAGACAGTGCGAGATGCGATGTCCGTGTTCTGTTGGATGGTGTCGGAATCCGTCGCGTTGTGCCAGACCAGGATTTCCGCCGGTTTGACAGTCTGAGCAAGAATGGCATCGACCTGCTCATTAAGATAGCTGGTGCGGCGATAGCCGTTAAGTACGACCGTGATGTTTCCGGTCGGGTCGCATGCGTGTGATTGTTCAGCCATTAGGTCTTTCTGCCTGCATCCTGCATCGACGACGAACGTCGGCTTCCGGTCGAACAGGTCGGAAGTCTAACTTCCACCGGCAGATGCGAATCCATCAGGTGCGCGGTTCCCACGTTCAGGCGGTCCGTTCTATGACTAGGTAGCCACACGTGAATCCGTCTGGCAGGCGGAGCGACGTATTGGGAAGTCTCGAGTTTCTTGGTGTGAGGCGCGTCGGCGGTTCAGCGATCTCTTCCTCGAGGAACGCCTCGATGGGGCTCAGTTGGAGGCCGGGGAGATCGAAGGTGCAGATGAATCTGCCGCCTTTGCGTAACTGGACGAGGTGGTTTTTCATCACCTCGATATGGTCCGCATCTACTTCCTCGAGGGTCGAGATGTTGATGACGACATCAAACCGATCGACATGGGTTTCGGTGGGGGCGTCCATCACATTCCAGACTGCGGTATTCCAGAGCGTCGAGGGTTGGATGTCCGAATGGACAACGTCCGGATACCTGATGTCGAGCCAGGTCTTGAAAACAAGATGGATATCGGCAAAACCCCAACAACAATTGTGGATCGCTAGATCGCTTCCGCCGAAACTACGGATTTCGGAAAGCACAAACGGATACTCATAGATGCGCGACCAGCATATTAGGTGCCCAAATCGCATGTCGTATGGATCTTCGTTTGAGAAAAACGAGAATTTGCGCACGCTAAATTCTCTATCGCCGATCTTCATTTGTCTCTGGCCTCATCATCTTGTCGACCCTTGAAAGGTTCTGGTGTTTCGCCCCGGACGATGGCGACGATTCTTTCGGACGCCCTGCCATCGCCGTAGACGGACTGTCTCTGGGAAGTCTCTGATGTGTCAGGCCGCGAGAGGATCTCGTCCATTCCCCGGATGATTTTGGCGGGGTCAGTGCCAACCAGGACTGCAAGCTGCCTTTCGATGGCTTCAGGACGATCGGTTTCGTTCCGTAGCACGAGGGTCGGGCGATGCAAGCTCACAGCTTCTTCCTGGATACCGCCAGAATCGGTCAGCACTCCGTTGGTTTGAGAAAGCAGGTACACCAAGTCGTGATACGGGATGGGCGGGAGGAGGATGAGGCCGTCCGTCCGATCCCCAAATACTTCACTGATGGTGGCGGAGATGACGGGATTGGGGTGAACGGGAAAGAGCACGACCACGTTTGGGTGGGATTCAAGGTAGCCCCTGATCGTCTTCAGAATAGTGTGCAGTCCACCGTCGAACGACTCCCGGCGATGTGCGGTGAGTAGAAAGGCAATTCGCCCCTCGCGCTTGAGTCCGCTGATCGCCCGCTGGATTTTCTCCGAAGGCTTGACGGTTCCACGCTGAAGTCTGTCGACAATGATGTGAAGTGCATCGACAATGGTGTTGCCCGTGACGAAGACGTTCTCAGCGGGGATGCCCTCATTCCTGAGGTTGGCAGCGGACGCGTCTGTGGGCGCAAAGTGGAACTTTGCGATTCGGGAGATGATCTGTCTATTGGCTTCTTCTGGGAATGGGGCGTAGAGGTCGTGAGTTCGAAGGCCTGCTTCAATATGCGCAATAGGAATTTTGCAATAGAAAGCCGAGAGTGCAGCAGCCATCGCCGAGGCGGTATCGCCTTGGACAATGACCAGTGACGGCTTTATTTCCTGAAAGTGCTTTTGCGTCTGCCGCAGAACCGATTCGGTTACGTACGCAAGACTTTGGCCCGGCTTCATTATGGAGAGCTCGATATCGGGGGTGACACCGAAGATGGCGTAGATATCGTCGACGAGATCGTTATGTTGTCCGGTGGAGCAGATGAGGCTGGGAATACCCGCCTGTTGAAAGGCAAGGTAGACGGGGATGACCTTAATGGCTTCCGGTCTGGTGCCGATGATGAACACGACGGGCGTCATGATCGCTCGTTTTCGCTCACAAGGGTCCTCTCATGGTTGAGTCAGCCTACTAAGCCGCGCAGTATCCAACTCCGGACCCGGACCCACCAATTGGTCCACCGGCGCACTTGGTGTGAGTCCTCCTGTGCAACTAGCTCCGGATTTGTAGCTCAGCCGACGTCCCCTCGGTCGAATCGTCATCGGCATCCGCGGTCTCGTCTGTCATCGTGTCGACCCGTTCCGTGGTGGCACGACGCTCTTCTGCGAATTGCTGAACTGCGCCTAGGCCGTTGAGCGCAGGTCTCGCGAGCAGCGGCGACTTCGACGTCAGGTACACCAGGGGCCACGTGACCAGGAACACTACGACAACGTCAATGACGGTTGTCAGGCCAAGGGTGAAGGCAAAGCCCTTCACCTGACCGACGGCCAACACGTAAAGCACCACAGCAGCCAGGAGGCTGACCGCGTTACCCGACAGGATCGTCTTTTGAGCTCGCGCCCAACCCCGCGGAACCGCGGATTCGAACGTATTGCCACTGCGCACTTCGTCTTTGATCCGCTCGAAGAAGACTACGAACGAGTCCGCCGTCGTCCCGATACCGATGATCAGACCCGCGATGCCGGCAAGGTCGAGCGTGTAGTTGATGTATCTACCTAGTAGCACCAGGATGCCCAACACCAAGGCGCCGGACGCCACCAGTGACAATGCGGTCAAGATGCCAAGGACCCGGTAGTAAAGCAGTGAGTAGACCAGCACCAGCGCGAGCCCGATCGCGCCCGCGATCAGTCCGGCGCGTAATGACGTGAATCCCAATGTCGCAGAAACGGTTTCGGCTTCTGAAGTTTCAAACGATAACGGCAGTGAGCCATACTTGAGGGTGTTGGCTAATTGTTTGGCAGAGTCCTCGGTGAAACCCGGGTTTCCGCCAGTGATTTGAGTTCGCCCGCCCGAAATGGGTACGCGAATCTGCGGCGCGGTGACCACCTGCGAGTCGAGGGTGAACGCCGCCATCTGGCCGACGTTGGCTGCTGTCCAGTCGGCCCACGTGGCCGCCGCCTGGTCCTTGAACTGCAGATCGATGACATTGGCCCAAGCCTGCTGGTCGAGCCTGGAGCTGGCGTCTTTGATCTGGTCGCCGTCAATTATCGACTTATCCAGGACATAGACGGACTTGTGGTCGATCGAGCAGGCAACCAGCGGCAGCTTGGGGTCGTCGTTGCCGGCCAGCACGTCCTGTTGGTCGCATCGGCTAGCCATGTACTGCGCCGCCAACTGCAGCAGGCTGGGACTGGTGCTTTGGCGCAAGTCTTTCTCGAACTTGATTCGTGCGGCCAGGTCTTTGCGCGGATCCGGCGGTCCGGGAGGCGCGGGCTGGCCGGGAGGCGGCGGGGCACCAGGTGGCAGATCGCTAAGGTGCGGAGCGCCGGGCGAACCCGCAGCCTGACCCTCCGCCTGTGTCTTAGTTGCCTCAACTGGGATGGGTTGCCCGATTACCGGCCGAATGAAGAGCCGTGCGGTCTGCCCTAGGTTGCGAGCCTCACCGCCGTCGTTACCGGGAACTGTGACCACCAGGTTGTCGCCGTCGATGACCACTTCAGATCCGGAGACGCCAAGACCGTTGACGCGAGAACCGATGATTAGCGCAGCCTGCATGAGCGCCGCGCGGGTCGGCGGCGATCCGTCGGGAGTGCGCGCGGTCAGGGTGACTCGGGTACCGCCTTGCAGGTCGATGCCGAGTTTGGTGTTGGGCTGTTTGTCACCTGTAAGGAAGACCAACAGGTAGACCCCGGTGAGCAAGACGAGGAACAGCGCCAGATCGCGGTACGGACGATGGGCGGTGTTCCGATCGTCCAAGCGCACCGAGTCAGGGGTCGATGTCACGTTGCGGTCCCTGCCTCCGTTCGTTCCGCGGTCGACCAGTGCTGGCTGCGTAACTCCCGCAAGCGCCCACGCCTCTTGTACAGGCTACGGGGACTTGCCGGCGCTCTGTCCCTGAGTGGACCAGTCTTCATCGGGCTGATGACCCCGCCGGTCGGTGCGCATCTGAAAACCACTACACGTGTGGCAATTGAGAGTGGCGCGTCCATTCGACGATCTACGACACGCTGGTGATCAACATCTCCCGTATCCAACATTAGGTATTGCCTAATGTTGCGTCAGCCGTTAGCTTTCCAACTTAGGTCTGTCATCCGTGCTGGATGTGTTTGAAACAGGGGGATCTCCATGAGTGAGTCGCGCGCTAACGAGGATGTTGCTGGTACGTCGAGGTTCGGCGCCTGGCGACGCTGGGTCATTTCAGGTGATGGCGCGCGGGTACGTCCGCTCGGTATGTCCGCTGGCGTAGTGGTGCGGCCAGCGGGTTCTGGTTATGCGGGGTATGTGGGTCGAGTTGGCGCGTTGGCCGTAGCACTTGGGGTGGGTGCTGTGGTTGCGGGATTGCCGGGTGTGGCGTTGGCCGACACTGGTTCGGCTGGTTCGGCTGGTTCGGGTTCGTCGCCCTCGAACGATTCGCCGGGCGTTTCGAAGGAGTCGTCGCGGCCGTCGGCAGGTTCGCGCGGTCCCTCTAGGAAGCAGCCAATTGGCGGCTCACCTGCGGGTTCGGATGGTGGCACCGTTTCGACGGGGTCGGATGGTGGCTCGGCTGGTGTGGACAGGTCGGGCGCTGTAGCGCGTCGCGACTCCCGCCCTGCGTCGTCGGGTTCGGATAGTTCGACGCCGGATGTTGCAGCGCCGACACCGTCGGCTCCGGCGGCGGCGGTCGTCGGTGAGGGCGCGACGATCGATTTGAGTGACTCACCGCGCGATGCCGTGGCTGAGGCAAGGCCAGTTGCGGATGAGGTCGTCGTAGTGTCGCCTCCGTTGGTCTCGGCTCCGGATGGCTTCGTGCCACCGGTGATCTCGGTGACTCCGCCGGTGCCTGCCGCCCCGGAGGGCGCTGTATCTGCGTTGGGCTCCGGATTGCTGTCGTGGTTGGCGTCTGGGGATCGGGCTTCCGGTGGTGGGGATGGGTCGGGCCTGGGTGGGCCGTTGATGTGGGCGGCGCTTGGGTTCGTGCGTCGCGACGGCGCCCGCAGCAGCAAACCTGCCGCGAGTGCGGCTGATTCGTCCACGGGTGAGTTGCTGGATCGGGGTATTGCGCCAGCCGCGGCGACCGTGACCGGCTCGAGTAGTCCTACGGCTGCGGCGACAGGGTCGGCGGCGGGTGCCGGGTTGGGCGACGTGTGGAGTTTCTTCTTCGGCGACGGTACGGCTGCGCATCCCAATGGCGGAATTCTGATCGGCAACGGCTACAGCTGGACGTCGGGGACGTGCACCGGATCCACCGCCTGCACCGGCGGTAACGGCGGGATAATCGGTAACGGTGGCAACGGCTATAACGGCGGTAATGGTGGCGCGGCCGGATGGTTTGGCAACGGCGGTAATGGTGGCGCCGGGGTGTCCGGAGTTTTCACTGGTGGCGCAGGCGGCAATGGTGGACTCGGCGGGTTGTTCATCGGGAACGGCGGTAACGGTGGAGCGGGCGGCGCTGCCAGCAGTGCGAGTGGCACCGGTGGGGCAGGCGGCCTTGGTGGCGATACCGGGCTGATGGGGTGGGGCCTCGCCGGTTCGGGTGGCGCGGGTGGTTCTGGTGGTGCGAACGGGTCTGGCGGTAGTGGCGGCGCGGGTGGTAACGCTGGCCTGTTCTCGACCCTCGCCGATGGCGGGGCGGGTGGTGCCGGCGGCTCTGGCGGTGTCGTCGGTGTCGGTGGCGACGGTGGCCACGGCGGGCTCGTATATGGCTCGGGCGGTAATGGCGGAGCGGGATTCCCGGGTGGTGCCGGGGGCTACGCGCCAGGTCTGATTGGTCAGGGTGGTAACGGCGGTGCGGGGCAAGGCGGTGGTGCCGACGGCGGCGACGGTGGGTCGGGTGGCGTTGTGTGGGGCAACGGTGGGAATGGCGGCAACGGGGCCGCTGGTGCGACTGGAGCGGCAGGGCCGAACGGCGCTGACGGCGGAGACGGCTATCCCGGTGGTGGTGGTGGTGGTGCCAGCCCGGGCGGTAATGGTACTGCTGGGCTTAGCGGCGGTAATGGCGGCGCCGGCGGCGGCGTGGGGTCGTTGAACTTCTTCGGATCTGGCGGCAAGGGCGGCAACGGCGGCGCTGGCGGCGGTGGTGGTAAGGCCGGTAGCGGCGGCAATGGCGGTGTTGGTGGACCTGGCGGGGCCGCTGGTGGTGCCCCAGGTAATCCCGGTGCTGGTGGTGCTGGTGGTGCTGGCGGTCCTGGTGGCCGTGGCGGGGTGTTCGGCGAAAACGGTGGCAACGGAACTCGTGGGGCACATGGCGCCACCGGCGCGAATGGATCTCATGGCGCCACTGGCGGTGCTGGAGCGACCGCAGCGCCTGGTCCGACTGGGGCGACAGGGGCGACGGGCGCTACTGGGGCGACCGGTTCTGGCGCGACGGGGGCGACGGGCGCTACTGGGGCGACCGGTTCTGGCGCGACGGGGGCGACGGGCGCTACTGGGGCGACCGGTTCTGGGGCGACGGGCGCTACTGGGGCGACCGGTTCTGGGGCGACGGGCGCTACTGGGGCGACGGGTGGTACCGGGGCTACGGGTGGTACTGGGGCGACCGGTGGTACCGGGGCGTCTGGTGCTACGGGTGCGACGGGTGGTACCGGGGCTACGGGTGGTACTGGGGCGACCGGTGGTACCGGGGCGTCTGGTGCTACGGGTGCGACGGGTGGTACCGGGGCTACGGGTGGTACTGGGGCGACCGGTGGTACCGGGGCGTCTGGTGCTACGGGTGCGACGGGTGGTACCGGGGCTACGGGTGAGACCGGGGCGACTGGTGGTACTGGGGCTACCGGTGGTACCGGGGCGTCTGGTGCTACGGGTGCGACGGGTGGTACCGGGGCTACGGGTGAGACCGGTGGTACCGGGGCGTCTGGCGCTACCGGGGCGACTGGTGGTACCGGTGCGACGGGTGGTACCGGGGCTACGGGTGAGACCGGCGCTACCGGGGCGACTGGTGGTACCGGGGCGACTGGTGGTACGGGTGCGACTGGTGGTACTGGGGCGACTGGGGCTACCGGTGGTACCGGGGCGTCTGGTGCTACGGGTGCGACTGGTGGTACTGGGGCGACGGGTGAGACCGGCGCTACCGGGGCGACTGGTGGTACGGGTGCGACTGGTGGTACTGGGGCGACGGGTGAGACCGGCGCTACCGGGGCGACTGGTGGTACGGGTGCGACTGGTGGTACTGGGGCGACGGGTGAGACCGGCGCTACCGGGGCGACTGGTGGTACGGGTGCGACTGGTGGTACGGGTGCGACTGGTGGTACTGGGGCTACGGGTGAGACCGGCGCTACCGGGGCGACTGGTGGTACGGGTGCGACTGGTGGTACTGGGGCGACGGGTGAGACCGGCGCTACCGGGGCGACTGGTGGTACGGGTGCGACTGGTGGTACTGGGGCTACGGGTGAGACCGGCGCTACCGGGGCGACTGGTGGTACGGGTGCGACTGGTGGTACTGGGGCTACGGGTGAGACCGGCGCTACCGGGGCGACTGGTGGTACGGGTGCGACTGGTGGTACTGGGGCTACGGGTGAGACCGGCGCTACCGGGGCGACTGGTGGTACGGGTGCGACTGGTGGTACTGGGGCTACGGGTGAGACCGGCGCTACCGGGGCGACTGGTGGTACGGGTGCGACTGGTGGTACTGGGGCTACGGGTGAGACCGGCGCTACCGGGGCGACTGGTGGTACGGGTGCGACTGGTGGTACTGGCGCGACGGGTGGTACCGGGGCTACGGGTGAGACCGGCGCTACCGGGGCGACTGGTGGTACTGGGGCTACGGGTGAGACCGGCGCTACCGGGGCGACTGGTGCTACTGGCGCGACTGGTGGTACTGGGGCTACGGGTGAGACCGGCGCTACCGGGGCGACGGGTGGTACCGGGGCTACGGGTGAGACCGGGGCGACTGGTGGTACTGGGGCTACCGGCGAGACCGGAGCTACGGGTGCGACCGGCGCTACCGGGGCGACTGGTGGTACTGGGGCTACCGGCGAGACCGGAGCTACCGGTGCTACGGGTGAGACCGGCGCCACTGGCGCCACTGGGGCTACCGGAGAGACTGGGGCTACCGGGGCGACTGGAGCGACTGGAGCGACCGGCGAGACGGGTGCGACCGGCGCTACCGGGCCTTAGGACCAACTTCGCCACGCGAACTTGCTGCGTACCCGAGCGCCGGGCACGCAGCAAGCTCGCGTGGCGAGTCCTATCTCGCGGAGTGCCCCGGGGGCTTAGGCGTGTCGCGGCAACCTCCGAGGCCGAGTTAAAGCGACTCGCGGTATCCAGTACGGGAGGATCGACCCATGAGCATGGGTATTCTCAACGAACTGAAGTGGCGAGGGCTGATCGCGCAGTCCACCGATATCGATGCGCTCGGCGCGGCGACTACTCAGGGACCGCTAACGGTCTACGCGGGCTTCGATCCCACCGCGCCCAGCCTGCACGCCGGAAACCTGGTGCCACTCCTCACCTTGCAGCGCTTTCAGCGCGCCGGCCACCGGCCGATCGTGCTGGCCGGCGGGGCCACCGGGATGATCGGTGATCCCCGCGACGCCGGCGAACGAACCCTCAACACCACCGACACGGTGGCGCAATGGTCGCAACGCATTCGGGGTCAGCTGGAACGGTTTGTCGACTTCGACGATTCGCCGACAGGCGCGATCGTCGAGAACAACCTGAACTGGACCGCCGAACTGGGGGCGCTCGAGTTCCTCCGGGATGTGGGCAAGCACTTCTCGGTCAACGTGATGCTCGACCGCGACACCATCCGCCGGCGCCTCGACGGCGAGGGGATCTCCTACACCGAGTTCAGTTACATGCTTTTGCAGGCCAATGACTATGTGGAGTTGCACCAGCGGTACGGCTGCTCGTTGCAGATCGGCGGATCCGATCAGTGGGGCAACATCATCGCCGGCGTGCGACTGGTCCGGCAAAAGCTGGGCGAAACCGTGCATGCACTGACTGTGCCGTTGGTGACCTCGGCGGACGGAACTAAATTCGGCAAGTCGACCGGCGGCGGCAACCTCTGGCTCGATCCCGAGATGACCAGTCCTTATGCCTGGTATCAGTACTTCGTCAACGCCGCCGATGCTGACGTCGTCGGATACCTGCGGTGGTTCACCTTCCTATCTGCCGACGAACTGGCCGATCTTGAAGACGCGACGGTCACGCGACCACACGAGCGGGCCGCTCAGCGCAGGCTCGCGCAGGAACTCACCACGCTCGTGCACGGTGCGGCGGCGACGGCGGCGGTGGAACACGCATCTCAGGCGCTGTTCGGGCGCGGCGAACTGTCCCAGCTAGACGATGCGACGCTAACGGCCGCGCTTCGGGAGACCTCGGTTGCCGAACTGAAGGCCGGCGCTCCAGATGGCATCGTCGATCTGCTGGTCGCAAGTGGATTGTCGGCAAGTAAAGGTGCGGCCCGACGAACGATCGCCGAAGGCGGTGTGTCGGTCAACAACCAACGCATCGATAGTGAGGAGTGGACGGCTCAGCCCGCCGACTTCCTGCATAACCGCTGGTTGGTGCTGCGCCGAGGCAAGCGGAATATTGCCGGCGTGGAACGTGTTGAGTAGTAGGCAATCGGCAGTAAAGGTTCAAATCCACGCTCTACCAGCGGATTTGACTCTTAGTTTTCACTGACGTAACTTAAGCAAGTCGTTGCGACGCGGATGCCCGCTGAGCGCGACGGCACCCTCTAGGGAATGTCTCCGGGCTCCGGAGCGTTCTACCAGTCCGCTCTACGATTTCGCGGCGAAAGCCGCGGGGTAGTTTGCGCGGCCTGGTGGGTGCAGAGCAGGTCTGTTGTTTGAGAACTCAATAGTGTGTTTGGTGGTTTTTGTTTGTTGTTTTTGGCCATCTCTTTTGGGGGACTTCCCGTCTTCCTGTTTGAGGGGTGGTTGTTTTTTTGATGCCAGTTTTTGGTGTCTTTTTGTTAGGTCAGATTTTTCTGATTCGAATTCGCCTGCGCTTTGGTGTGGGTTGTTTTTGTTTGGAGAGTTTGATTCTGGCTCAGGACGAACGCTGGCGGCGTGCTTAACACATGCAAGTCGAACGGTAAGGCCCTTCGGGGTACACGAGTGGCGAACGGGTGAGTAACACGTGGGTGATCTGCCCTGCACTTTGGGATAAGCCTGGGAAACTGGGTCTAATACCGAATAGGACCACGGTCTGCATGGATTGTGGTGGAAAGCTTTTGCGGTGTGGGATGGGCCCGCGGCCTATCAGCTTGTTGGTGGGGTGATGGCCTACCAAGGCGACGACGGGTAGCCGGCCTGAGAGGGTGTCCGGCCACACTGGGACTGAGATACGGCCCAGACTCCTACGGGAGGCAGCAGTGGGGAATATTGCACAATGGGCGCAAGCCTGATGCAGCGACGCCGCGTGGGGGATGACGGCCTTCGGGTTGTAAACCTCTTTCAGTAGGGACGAAGCGCAAGTGACGGTACCTACAGAAGAAGCACCGGCCAACTACGTGCCAGCAGCCGCGGTAATACGTAGGGTGCGAGCGTTGTCCGGAATTACTGGGCGTAAAGAGCTCGTAGGTGGTTTGTCACGTTGTTCGTGAAAACTCACAGCTTAACTGTGGGCGTGCGGGCGATACGGGCAGACTGGAGTACTGCAGGGGAGACTGGAATTCCTGGTGTAGCGGTGGAATGCGCAGATATCAGGAGGAACACCGGTGGCGAAGGCGGGTCTCTGGGCAGTAACTGACGCTGAGGAGCGAAAGCGTGGGGAGCGAACAGGATTAGATACCCTGGTAGTCCACGCCGTAAACGGTGGGTACTAGGTGTGGGTTTCCTTCCTTGGGATCCGTGCCGTAGCTAACGCATTAAGTACCCCGCCTGGGGAGTACGGCCGCAAGGCTAAAACTCAAAGAAATTGACGGGGGCCCGCACAAGCGGCGGAGCATGTGGATTAATTCGATGCAACGCGAAGAACCTTACCTGGGTTTGACATGCACAGGACGTGCCTAGAGATAGGTATTCCCTTGTGGCCTGTGTGCAGGTGGTGCATGGCTGTCGTCAGCTCGTGTCGTGAGATGTTGGGTTAAGTCCCGCAACGAGCGCAACCCTTGTCTCATGTTGCCAGCACGTAATGGTGGGGACTCGTGAGAGACTGCCGGGGTCAACTCGGAGGAAGGTGGGGATGACGTCAAGTCATCATGCCCCTTATGTCCAGGGCTTCACACATGCTACAATGGCCGGTACAAAGGGCTGCGAAGCCGTGAGGTGGAGCGAATCCTTTAAAGCCGGTCTCAGTTCGGATCGGGGTCTGCAACTCGACCCCGTGAAGTCGGAGTCGCTAGTAATCGCAGATCAGCAACGCTGCGGTGAATACGTTCCCGGGCCTTGTACACACCGCCCGTCACGTCATGAAAGTCGGTAACACCCGAAGCCGGTGGCCTAACCCGTAAGGGAGGGAGCCGTCGAAGGTGGGATCGGCGATTGGGACGAAGTCGTAACAAGGTAGCCGTACCGGAAGGTGCGGCTGGATCACCTCCTTTCTAAGGAGCACCACGAGAGCCAGGCCGGCCCACATCGTGTGGGAGTTACCGGATTTTGGTCGATTCGTTGGATGGGCTTTCCCTGTAGTGGGGGAGGTTCTGGTGCACAACAAACTTTCGGTCTTTACCCGTTGGGGTGGGGCTAGCTGCCAGACACACTATTGGGCTTTGAGACAACAGGCCCTCACCTCTTCGCCCCGTTGTTGGGGGAACCGGAGGTGGTTTGACCTGAGGTTTGGGTCGGCTCCTTGTTAGGGGTTGGTTGTTGTCGCTCCACTTGGTGGTGGGGTGTGGTGTTTGATTTGTGGATAGTGGTTGCGAGCATCTAGTCGCCGCAAATGGAAGTTCATCTTCTTTCGAGGGTGGGCGGTTTTGTGGTGTCTGATGTGCAATTTTTCCTAATCGAAATGCTTTTGGTTTTGTGTTGTAAGTGTTTAAGGGCGCATGGTGGATGCCTTGGCACTGGGAGCCGATGAAGGACGTGGGAGGCTGCGATATGCCTCGGGGAGCTGCCAACCGAGCGTGGATCCGAGGATGTCCGAATGGGGAAACCCGGCACGAGTGATGTCGTGTCACCCGTATCTGAATACATAGGGTGCGGGGGGGAACGCGGGGAAGTGAAACATCTCAGTACCCGTAGGAAGAGAAAACAAATAGTGATTCCGTGAGTAGTGGCGAGCGAAAGCGGAGGATGGCTAAACCGTGGGCGTGTGATACCCGGCAGGGGTTGCGTTCGCGGTGTTGTGGGGCTTGTCTTCTCAGATCTGCCGGTCTGGGCTGCAGTAAGAAAAGAATGTGTTAGCCGAAGTGGCTTGGGATGGCCTGTCGTAGAGGGTGAGAATCCCGTAGGCGAAAACATGTTCTCTGTAGTGATGAGTACCCGAGTAGCAGCGAGCCCGTGGAATTTGCTGTGAATCTGCCGGGACCACCCGGTAAGCCTGAATACTTCCCAGTGACCGATAGCGGATTAGTACCGTGAGGGAATGGTGAAAAGTACCCCGGGAGGGGAGTGAAATAGTACCTGAAACCGTGCGCTTACAATCCGTCAGAGCCTTCGTGTTAAAGCGTGGGGTGATGGCGTGCCTTTTGAAGAATGAGCCTGCGAGTCAGGGACATGTCGCGAGGTTAACCCGTTGAGGGGTAGCCGCAGCGAAAGCGAGTCTGAATAGGGCGTATCCACACAACAGTGTGTGGTGTAGTGGCGTGTTCTGGACCCGAAGCGGAGTGATCTACCCATGGCCAGGGTGAAGCGCAGGTAAGACTGCGTGGAGGCCCGAACCCACTTAGGTTGAAGACTGAGGGGATGAGTTGTGGGTAGGGGTGAAAGGCCAATCAAACTCCGTGATAGCTGGTTCTCCCCGAAATGCATTTAGGTGCAGCGTTGCGTGTTTCTTACCGGAGGTAGAGCTACTGGATGGCCGATGGGCCCCACAGGGTTACTGACGTCAGCCAAACTCCGAATGCCGGTAAGTCTAAGAGCGCAGCAGTGAGACGGCGGGGGATAAGCTCCGTGCGTCGAGAGGGAAACAGCCCAGATCGCCGGCTAAGGCCCCTAAGCGTGTGCTAAGTGGAAAAGGATGTGCAGTCGCAGAGACAACCAGGAGGTTGGCTTAGAAGCAGCCACCCTTGAAAGAGTGCGTAATAGCTCACTGGTCAAGTGATTGTGCGCCGATAATGTAGCGGGGCTCAAGCACACCGCCGAAGCCGCGGCAACGAACTTGTTCGTTGGGTAGGGGAGCGTCCTGCATCCAGTGAAGCCACGGAGTGATCCAGTGGTGGAGGGTGTGGGAGTGAGAATGCAGGCATGAGTAGCGATAAGGCAAGTGAGAACCTTGCCCGCCGAAAGACCAAGGGTTCCTGGGGCAGGCCAGTCCGCCCAGGGTGAGTCGGGACCTAAGGCGAGGCCGACAGGCGTAGTCGATGGACAACGGGTTGATATTCCCGTACCCGTGTGTGAGCGCCAATGACGAATCCATTTTGCTAACTGCCCAAAACCTGTTCCATCAATCCCTTCGGGGTGCGAGGAACAGGCGCTGCGCAGGACCCAGGTGGGTAGTAGTCAAGCGATGGGGTGACGCAGGAAGGTAGCCGTACCAGTCAGTGGTAATACTGGGGCAAACCCGTAGGGACAACGATAGGCAAATCCGTCGTTGACATATCCTGAGAGGTGATGCATAGCCGAGTGAGGCGAATTCGGTGATCCTAAGCTGCCGAGAAAAGCCTCTAGCGAGCACACACACGGCCCGTACCCCAAACCGACACAGGTGGTCAGGTAGAGAATACCAAGGCGTACGAGTGAACTATGGTTAAGGAACTCGGCAAAATACCTCCGTAACTTCGGGAGAAGGAGGACCCCTTACCGTCAAGGCCCTAGCGGCCGGCAGCGGCGGGGGGTGGCACAAACCAGTGAGAAGCGACTGTTTACTAAAAACACAGGTCCGTGCGAAGTCGCAAGACGATGTATACGGACTGACGCCTGCCCGGTGCTGGAAGGTTAAGAGGACCTGTTAACCCCTTAAAGGTGAAGCGGAGAATTTAAGCCCCAGTAAACGGCGGTGGTAACTATAACCATCCTAAGGTAGCGAAATTCCTTGTCGGGTAAGTTCCGACCTGCACGAATGGCGTAACGACTTCTCAACTGTCTCAACCATAGACTCGGCGAAATTGCACTACGAGTAAAGATGCTCGTTACGCGCGGCAGGACGAAAAGACCCCGGGACCTTCACTATAGCTTGGTATTGGCGTTCGATACGGTTTGTGTAGGATAGGTGGGAGACTATGAAGCAGTAACGCTAGTTATTGTGGAGTCGTTGTTGAAATACCACTCTGATCGTATTGGACTTCTAACCTCGAACCGTTACCCGGTTCAGGGACAGTGCCTGGTGGGTAGTTTAACTGGGGCGGTTGCCTCCAAAAAAGTAACGGAGGCGCCCAAAGGTTCCCTCAACCTGGACGGCAATCAGGTGTTGAGTGCAAGTGCACAAGGGAGCTTGACTGCGAGACTGACACGTCAAGCAGGGACGAAAGTCGGGACTAGTGATCCGGCACCCCCGAGTGGAAGGGGTGTCGCTCAACGGATAAAAGGTACCCCGGGGATAACAGGCTGATCTTCCCCAAGAGTCCATATCGACGGGATGGTTTGGCACCTCGATGTCGGCTCGTCGCATCCTGGGGCTGGAGCAGGTCCCAAGGGTTGGGCTGTTCGCCCATTAAAGCGGCACGCGAGCTGGGTTTAGAACGTCGTGAGACAGTTCGGTCTCTATCCGCCGCGCGCGTCAGAAGCTTGAGGAAACCTGTCCCTAGTACGAGAGGACCGGGACGGACGAACCTCTGGTCCACCAGTTGTCCCACCAGGGGCACCGCTGGATAGCCACGTTCGGACAGGATAACCGCTGAAAGCATCTAAGCGGGAAACCCCCTCCAAGACCAGGCTTCTCACCCATCAAGTGGGATAAGGCCCCCCGCAGACCACGGGATCGATAGACCAGACCTAGAAACCCGGCAACGGGCGCAGGGAACTGGCACTAACCGGCCGAAAACTTACAACAACCAAAACAACACCAAAAAGTTGTTCAGGAAAAACACGTTGTAAAAACGCCTCGCAACCACACACACCCACAAACACAACCACACCCCACCACCAAAACAACTTCACAACAAGTGAAAAAAGTTACGGCGGCCATAGCGGCAGGGAAACGCCCGGACCCATCCCGAACCCGGAAGCTAAGCCAGCCAGCGCCGATGATACTACCCAACACGGGTGGAAAAGTAGGACACCGCCGAACACAACATAAAGAAATGCCCCCCCAGAAATGGGGGGGCATTTCCCATTTCCGGATAAATGCGTAATTGCTATTTCCTATTTGCGCTAGCCCGGATCATTCGTGGGTATCTCCGTGAATGACCGCGAGCAGGACATGGCGACGAGCATGATAAGAACGAGTTGTCGCGAAGCTCCGGAGAGGTGGACCCTGATGAGTTCGTCGACTGATTCGGACCGACTCAAGAGGCTGCGGCGCCGTGCCGGGGTTGGCGCAGTGGCGGTGGCACTGGGTGCGGCGGTTGCGTCAACGCAGGGCGTGGCATCTGCCGATACGGCGGGCTCCGGGGTGGAGTCGGGGCCGAGTTCTGCCTCCGGTTCCCCCGCGAGGTCGGGGTCGGCGGTTGGGGCGAGTCCGCGGGAGCGTTCTGCGCGGCCAGGTCGGTCGGTGCCTGCGCCGGCGGCGGCCAGTACGGGTAGGGGCTCGCGTCGTGGCGGTTTAGGAGTTCGGAAGTCACCGAGCAGTGCGATATCGGGTGGCGTTGGTGGGGGCGGGCTAGCTCCAGTAGCACCGGTATCTGCGTCGCCGGTAGTGGTGTCGGCGCGGGTGGCGGCTGGAGGCCCGGGGGCACCGACGACGGCGCCGCTGATGTGGGCCGCGGTCGGGTTCGCACGCCGTGAGGTAGGTCATGACGCAGCGGTGTCGGCGAGCGCGGTTGGTGATGTCTGGTTGTTCGGCAATGGCACGGCCGAACATCCAAATGGCGGGATCTTGATCGGTAACGGCTATTCGTGGACCTCGTTGTCGTGCGCGGGGACTACAGCGTGCGCTGGTGGTAATGGCGGGCTGATCGGTAATGGCGGTAGCGGCTATAACGGCGGCAACGGCGGCGCGGCGGGCTGGTTCGGGTACGGCGGCAACGGCGGGGCAGGGGTGGCCGCTACCAGCGGCGGCGACGGCGGTCACGGCGGCGCGGGCGGGTTGGTAACCGGTAACGGTGGCAATGGTGGGGCTGGCGGTGCGGCTACGGCCGCCGGCGGTAGTGGTGGCCATGGTGGTGCTGGCGGGAGCACCGGATTGCTATCGGTGCTCGGTGACGGCGGACTCGGCGGGACTGGGGGGGCCGGCCAGTCCGGATCCACCGGGACCGGCGCCTCGAGTGCGGGGGGATCAGGCATCAACGGCACCGCCGGCGGCAACGGCGGGGCCGGGGGTGCCGGCGGTGCGGGGAGTTGGGTCTTCGGAGCCGGTGGCTCTGGTGGTGCGGGCGGAGCAGCCGGCGGCGGCGGCGATGGCGGTAACGGTGTTACTGGCGACGATGCGGCGAGCGCCGGCGAGGCCGGCGGAAACGGGGGCAGTGGCGGCAACGGAGCGGCCGGTGGCAATGGCGGGGCCGGTGGCGACGCCGGCGTGGGCCGGATTCTGTTCCTCTTCGGCGCCAACGGCGCCAGCGGTACGGGCGCGACCGGAGGTAGCGGCGGGGCCGCCGGCACCCCCGGCGACGGCGGTGCCGGCGGGGCCGGCAGCGCCGGCACGCCCGATGGTGGGGCAGGTGGCAATGGCGGCAACGCGGGCACCGCGGGTGCCGGCGGGGCCGGTGGGGCGGCCGGCAAAGGTGTGGGTGGCTCGCCTGGCAGCAGCGGTGCGGCCGGTTCTGCGGTGGTCGGCCCAACCGGTAACGGTGGGGCCGGTGGCGCGGGTTACAACAACACCGCCGCTGGTGGCGATGGTGGTGATGGTGGGGCCGGCGGTAACGGCGGCTCGCTGGGCAATGGCGGCAATGGTGGTGTCGGCGGGTTCGGCACGTCAGGTAAGGCCGGTATCGATGCCAAAGGCGCGGGTGTCTCCGGCGGTGCCGGGCAGACCGGCGGATCCGGCGG
The DNA here is from genome assembly GCA_965279745.1 of Mycobacterium sp. Classification (GTDB taxonomy): domain Bacteria; phylum Actinomycetota; class Actinomycetes; order Mycobacteriales; family Mycobacteriaceae; genus Mycobacterium. The sequence continues at coordinate 1,128,079 of OZ257262.1, read as the reverse complement.
TGCTGGCGGTGCTGGCGGTAACGGCGGGTCGGCTTCGGGTAACGGCGGGGCAGGCGGACAGGGCGGGGCTGCTGGTAATGGCGGCGGTGGCGGTAACGGCGTCGCTGGGGCGTCGGGCGCCACCGCCGGTGATGCCGGGGGTGCTGGCGGCGGCGGCGGTAACGGTGCGGCCGGCGGCAAGGGCGGTGCTGGCGGTAACGGCGGGGCAGCAAGCGCGGGCACTGTGGGTGCCAACGGTTCTGGCGGCAACGGCGGAAACGGTGGTGCTGCCGGTAGTGCGAGTAATGGTGGCGATGGTGTTGGCGGGCTCAGCGGTACCGGAATCGTCCACGACGGCCAGGGCGGCGGCAAAGGTGGTGCTGGCGGTACCGGTGGCGTTGGCGGTGCTGGTGGTGCGGGCGGCGCGGCGGGTACTGGCGGCACCGACGGTACGGCGGGGGCCGCCGGAAACGGCGGTGACGGCACTAAGGGCGGTGCCGGTGGCGCGGGTGCCGATGGTGGCAACGGATATGACGCCTCAGCCCTTATCGATGGCAGTAACGGTGGAAATGGCGGCTCGGGCGCTGCTGGCGGCGCGGGCGGAGCAGGTGGTACTGGCGGTGTCGCTGGTGGGCTGGGCGCTAAGGCGGGCAGCACCGGTAACGGTGGTAACGGTGGCAGCGGCGGTAATGCCGGGACTGCCGGTGGCGGTGCCGCCGGAAAGTCGGGCGGTAATGGCTCTGTCGGCAGCCGCAATGGTGTCGGCGGAGTTGACGGTGGTGCCGGTGGGTCGGGCGGGAATGGCGGCGCGGCCGGTGCCGGCGGCACCGGCGCCAAGAGTGGTGCCAATGGCACTGCGGGTCTGGCCACCAGTGGCGCGGCAGGTGGTAGCGGTGGCTCGGGTGGCAACGGTTATAACGCCGCCCTAGACAACGACGGCGGAGCCGGTGGCAACGGGGGCAGCGGCGGGAACGGTGGCGCGGGCGGTAAGGGCGGCACTGGCGGATCTACCACGACAACCGGCGGTAGCGGTGGCAGCGGCGGTAATGCCGGGACTGCCGGTGGCGGTGCCGCCGGAAAGTCGGGCGGTAATGGCTCTGTCGGCAGCCGCAATGGTGTCGGCGGAGTTGATGGTGGTGCCGGTGGGTCGGGCGGTAATGGTGGCGCGGCCGGTGCCGGCGGCACCGGCGCCAAGAGTGGTGCCAATGGCACTGCGGGTCTGGCCACCAGTGGCGCGGCAGGTGGTAGCGGTGGCTCGGGTGGCAACGGTTATAACGCCGCCCTAGACACCGACGGCGGAGCCGGTGGCAACGGGGGCAGCGGCGGGAACGGTGGCGCGGGCGGTAAGGGCGGCACTGGCGGATCTAACACGACAACCGGCGGTAGCGGTGGCAACGGCGGTAATGCCGGAACGGCTGGCGGCGGCGCGACCGGCAAGGCCGGCAGCAACGGCTCTATCGGCAGTCCCACCGGCGTGGGCGGCAGCGACGGCGGATCCGGCGGTAACGGTGGTAACGGCGGAACAGCCGGCCTGGCGGGCGCTGGCGGCAACGGGGGCAATGGTGGCGCCAACGGCACCTCAGGTTCGGCAACCATCGGCGCAGCAGGTGGCAAGGGCGGGACCGGCGGCAACGGCTACGACGCTGGCTTGACCACCAACGGCGGCGCCGCCGGACAAGGCGGCAACGGCGGCAAGGGTGGCGCAGGTGGCTATGACGCGGCTGGTGGCCGCACGGGCGGTGCTGGTGGCGCCGGAGGTAACGGCGGCATTGGTGGCGCCGGCAAGAACGGTGGCAGCGGCGGAACCGCTGGCAACGGGGGCGCGGGAGGCAACGGCGGCGCGCCCACCGCCACGGGCAATGGCGGCGATGGCGGTGCGGGCGGCAGTGCCGGCGCAGGAGGTGACGGCGGCACGGGCGCCGTCGCGGGTGGAACTGGGGGCAGAGGCGGCAACGGCGGCGCCGGGGGGCACGGCAGTGACGGCGGTGTCGGCACCATCAACGGCGTTGGAAGCAACGGCGGCAATGGCGGTACCGGCGGTGTCGGCGGGCTGGGGGGCTACCCGGGCATCGGCGCCAGCAAAGAAGACAACATCAACAACTCCATCTACTTCGGCACCGGCGGAAACGGGGGCGCTGGAGGTAACGGCGGCGCGGGTGGCAACGGCGACAACGGCGCGACCGGCGCCAACGCGGGCTTCTCGGGCGGTAACGGCGGCAGTGGCGGCCAAGGTGGTCAAGGCGGCATGGCCAGCCAGATCACCGGCGACTATCACGGGCTGTTCGGATCCAACGGCGACGGCGGTAGCGGTGGTAATGGCGGCACCGCTGGGACCGGCGGTAATGGCGGCACCGGGAGCGACAGCGCAGGAGGCGCGGGCGGCACCGGCGGCAACGGCGGGTCGGCAGGGGCCGGGGGCGCCCCAGGCGGCGGCTACCGTGCCGCACCGGGGATCACGGGGTTGCCAGTCGGAACGGGTGGCGTCGGCGGCAACGGCGGAGCCGCCGGGTCCGGAGGCGACGGCGGAAAAGGCGACGTCGGCTTCGTCGGCGGCGTGGGCGGCGACGGAGGTCACGGTGGCGTTGGCGGTGGTGGCGGCGACGGCAGCGGCAATAGCCTTGCCCAAGGCAACGAGGGTGGCGACGGCGGCACAGGCGGTGCGGGCGGCTTAGGCGGCGACGGCGGCGCAGGCGGACTCGGTGCGAACGGCGGTAAGGGCGGAAACGCTGGCCTAGGCGGCACGGGCGGGAACGCGGGCGGCGGCGGCACCGCCCAATTCGTCGGCACTGGAGTATTCGGCGGCGGTGGCGGCACAGGTGGCGACGGAGGCAATGCGGGTGCCGCTGGCACCGGTGGAACTGGTGGTGCCGGGGGCAATGCCGGAGCGACCGGCAACGGCGCCAAGGGCGGCGACGGTGGCACTGGCGGCGTCGGCGGCAGCGGCGGCCCTGTCGGCTCGTCCGGCGTCAACGGCGCGGGCGGTATCGGTGGCAGCGGCGCGCCGCACGGCGCTGACGGCACCCCGCTTGTCGATTACGAAACCGTCCAGATACAGACGTTCGTACAAAATGGCATCTACCCGTATCCAATAGTGAACATCTCGGTAAACGGCGGGCCGATGCATCCTGTGCTGCTAGACAGCGGATCCTCTGGTCTCGTTATCGATTACGTCCCAACCGGACTCGGCTCCCCGGTCTATTCCGGTGGCCCGTTCGTCTACGGCAGCTCAGGCAATCTCTACTACACCACGTACGACACGACGGTGAGTTTCGGAAACGGAATCGTCACCGCGCCGACCGCCGTCAACGTCCTCACTCCGAGTTCGGCGGCAACTTTCCAGCTCTATTGGGCTGGAATCCCGATAGACGGCGTCCTGGGTATTGGGCCCAATAACGGGTCCCCGGGCACGAGCACCGTGATCACCGCGTTGCTGGGGACCCTCAATCAGGGTGCTCTCATCGACGGATCCACCGGCGAGCTGCAGTTCGGTCCGAACCCGCTACCCGGCACCGCGGTTGCCGGAGCACCGCTGGCGTCCCTATTGGTACAGATCAATAGCGGGCCCAAAGTAGCGGTGTCCGGTGCATACATCGATACCGGCTACAACAACGGAACCATCGGGTCGTCGATATATACCGGACCGACTCAAAGCGGCAGGGTGCCGGCGGGAACAAGAATCACGGTCTACACCAGCGACGGTACGTTGCTGTACTCGTACATAACGACCGCGACCAACGGACCAGCAGTTCAGTCGGGAAGCGGTTTCAATACCGGCTATACGCCCTACATGCTGTCACCGATTTATACCGGGCAGAGCCCCAGCGGTTTCGGGACGACCACTTTCAGCATCTGACGTAGTGGAGCGAAGTCCGGCTGCCCGTATCCTTCACTCGTGGGTGATGACAGGCAGGGCAGTAGAGGTGGCGGACCAGGCGGCAACCGTCGGTCGTCGGCGCCACGGCGATCGGGTCCAGATCGAGCCCGTCGTGCGCAGCCGCAGCACGCAGCTTCCGAGCAGCCTGATCGTCAGCCGAGCGGACCGCCGATCCCGGCGACGATAGAGGCGAAACAACTGGCACCCGAAATCCGCCGTGAGCTTTCAACTTTGGACAAATCGACCGCTGACACGGTGGCCCGCCATCTGGTCGCAGCGGGTGAACTTCTCGACGAGGATCCAGAGACCGCACTCTTACACGCGCAGGCTGCTCGCGCCCGGGCCGGGCGTATCGCCGGGGTGCGGGAGGCCGCCGGCATCGCGGCCTATTACGTCGGTGACTGGGCGCAGGCGTTGTCGGAGTTCCGCGCAGCCCGGCGAATGGGCAGCAAGTCGCAACTCATCCCACTCATAGCCGATTGCGAGCGCGGCATTGGCCGGCCCGAGAAAGCACTCGAATTGGCTCGCAGCGCCGAAGCCGCCGAACTCACCGGCGATGACGTCGACGAACTGCGCATCGTCGCCGCCGGGGCACGCGCGGATCTGGGCCAACTCGAGCAAGCGCTGACCGTACTGTCCAACCCACAGCCCGACCCGACGCGCCTCGGATCGACGGGTGCCCGGTTGTCCTACGCATATGCCGAGGTGCTGCTCGCACTCGCGCGTACCGATGAGGCAATTCAGTGGTTCATGCACTCGGCGGCGGCGGACGTCGATGGTGTCACCGACGCGGAAGATCGCCTCAACGAGCTGTCGTGACGTGAAAAAACTTGCCCAACAACATGATTGCCTGCTTCTTGATCTAGACGGAACGCTGTTTCGCGGGCATGCACCGACTGAGGGCGCCGTTGCAACCCTTGATGTCACGGCCGCTCGCAACCTCTACGTCACCAACAACGCGTCGCGCGCCGCACGCGACGTCGCTGCGCATCTGCGGGAGTTGGGCTTCACGGCCACCGCAGATGACGTCGTGACCAGTGCGCAGTCAGCCGCAGGACTGCTGGCAAGGCAGCTTCCTGCCGGGGCGAAAGTTCTGATCGTGGGAACCGATGCCCTCGCGGGCGAGGTCGCCGCCGTGGGTCTGCAACCGGTGCGACTGTTCGATGACGGCCCGGACGCTGTGGTGCAAGGGCATTCGACTGCCACCGGTTGGCCGGATCTCGCAGAGGCGGCGCTGGCAATCCGCGCTGGTGCATTGTGGGTGGCAGCGAACGTCGACCGAACCTTGCCCACCGAGCGTGGACTCCTGCCCGGCAATGGGTCGATGGTCGCCGCGCTCAAGACAGCGACCGACGTTGAGCCTCAAGTGGCAGGCAAACCTTCGCCGGGGTTGATGACGGACGCGTTAGCTCGCGGCTCATTTCAGGCGCCGCTGGTTGTGGGAGACCGGCTGGACACCGATATCGAGGGAGCCAACGCCGCCGACCTGCCGAGCCTCTTGGTACTCACCGGGGTCAGCACTGCGGCCGAAGCCGTACATGCCGCGCCCGAACAGCGGCCCACCTACGTAGCCGCGGATCTTCGCGGATTGCTGGACGACGTCGACGTCCTCCGGATCGCCCAACAGTCGGCGTGGCGAACCGAGCATGACGGCGTAACGATCACCGTCTACTCGACCGCGACCGACCTAACCGCGGACAGGCTGTCCGTGGTCAGGGCCGCTGCTCACGCGGTCTGGGAGACCGGAGCCACCAGGCTTGAGGCCGGCGACGACGCCGCCCACGCAGCACTGGACCGCTGGTCGCTGCTGCCGGAGGGGAATCGACTAGCGTGAATGCTGAGATGAACAGCGATCCAGAACAGATTCGAGCCGAGGTCGACGCCATGCTGGCTCAGCTGCCGAACGTCGACACCGTCGGCACTGATGCCTCGGTAGATGACGGCGTCGACATCAATGCGATCGGACGTCAGCTTGAGGAAGCGCACCAGGTATTGGTCCGTGCGCTGGAGTCTGTGGAGAAGGGCTGAGCCGTCGTGACGCGGCGCGCCCGGGTTGACGCTGAGCTGGTCCGAAGGGGACTGGCCCGATCGCGTCAACAGGCCGCCGAACTGATCGGGGACGGGCGCGTCAGCATCGACGGAATGCGTGCGGTCAAGCCTGCCACCGCGGTCGCGATCACCGCAGCGTTGACCGTCGAGGCCGGCGACGAAAAATCGTGGGTGTCGCGGGGTGCGCACAAGCTCATCGGGGCGTTGGACGCCTTTGAACTCGAGGTGAGCGGCCGTCGCTGCCTGGATGCCGGTGCTTCCACAGGCGGTTTCACCGAGGTACTGCTGGATCGTGGTGCAGCCGAGGTAGTCGCCGTCGATGTTGGGTACGGACAGTTGGCCTGGCCGCTGCGGTCAGACGCGCGGGTGCAGACAATCGAGCGGACGAACGTCCGCGACCTGACCCCGGAGGCCATCGGTGGGCCGGTTGATCTGGTGGTCGCTGACCTGTCGTTCATTTCCCTGGCCACTGTTCTACCGGCGCTGACCGCGTGCGCCCAGCCGCACGCGGATATCGTTCCCATGGTGAAGCCGCAGTTCGAAGTCGGGAAGGCTCAGGTGGGCGCCCGTGGTGTGGTGTCCGATCCGGAACTGCGATCCGGTGCGGTGCTGTCGGTTGCAGGCCGAGCAGCCACACTCGGCTGGCACACGGTCGGGGTTACCGCGAGTCCGCTGCCCGGCCCGTCCGGCAACGTCGAGTACTTCCTCTGGTTGCGTGCTAAAACGGAACGTCCTTTGATCGGTGAGGCTCTGACTGCCGCGGTCACCGGCGCCGTCGCGGAGGGGCCTCAATGACCAGTGAACGGACGGTTCTGCTCGTCATTCACCCCGGCCGCGACGAAGCCACCGAAACCGCCCGAAGAGTGCAGAAAGTGCTGGGAGACAACGGGATCGGATTGCGGGTTTTGGCGGCAGAGGCCGTCGACCGTGGGTCGCTACATCTTGATCCCGCCGATCTGCGTGCCATGGGCATCGAGATCGATGTGGTCGACCCAGACGAACATGCGGCCGAAGGCTGCGAACTCGTCCTGGTGCTCGGTGGCGACGGCACGTTCCTGCGTGCGGCTGAGCTCGCTCGCAATCACGAGATCCCGGTGTTGGGGGTCAACCTGGGTCGCATCGGTTTCCTCGCGGAGGCCGAAGCCGAAGCTATCGATTCCGTGCTGGAACATGTCGTCGCCCGCGACTACCGCGTCGAGCAGCGGATGACTCTTGACGTCCAAGTCCGTGTCGATGGTGAGGTGGTCGGCCAGGGCTGGGCGCTCAACGAGGCCAGTTTGGAGAAGGGCTCGCGGTTGGGTGTGCTGGGCGTGGTCGTCGAGATCGATGGCAGGCCGGTTTCGGCATTCGGCTGTGACGGAGTGCTCGTGTCGAGTCCGACCGGATCCACCGCCTACGCGTTCTCGGCCGGGGGACCGGTGGTGTGGCCGGCGTTGGAGGCGATCATCGTCGTCCCCAACAATGCTCACGCCTTGTTCGCCCGACCGATGGTGACGAACCCGAACTCGATGATCGCTATCGAGATCGAAGCCGACAGCCACGACGCGCTGGTCTTCTGCGACGGTCGCCGTGAGATGCGAGTGCCGGCCGGCGGACGCCTCGAGGTAACCAAGTGCGGCACGCCGCTGAAGTGGATCCGGCTGGACAGTGCGCCGTTCACCGACCGGCTGGTGCGCAAGTTCCGGCTGCCGGTCACCGGCTGGCGCGGGCAATAGACAACGATGCTCGCTGAAATACGGATCGAGTCGCTGGGTGCCATCAGCGCCGCGACCGCCGAGTTCGGCCGTGGGCTGACGGTGCTGACCGGCGAGACCGGCACCGGAAAGACCATGGTGGTCACCGGCCTCCTGCTCCTCAGCGGTGCTCGGGCAGACGCGACCCGCGTGCGGACCGGCGCGGACCGCGCCGTCGTCGAGGGCCGTTTCACCACCGATGACCTTGATGAATCCATCACCGCTAAGGTCGACGCGACCCTGGATGCGTCGGGCGCCGATCGGGATGAGGACGGCAGCATCATTGCGCTGCGCTCGGTGAGTCGTGACGGACCGTCGCGGGCGAACCTCGGTGGCCGCAGTGTGCCGGTGAAATCACTGACCAATTTCGCCAACGAACTGCTGACGCTGCACGGACAGAACGATCAGCTGCGGTTGATGCGGCCGGATGAGCAGCGCGCGGCACTGGACCGGTTCGCCGCCAGCAATGCACTCCTTGAGCGATACAAGAAACTCCGCGATGAGTGGCAGGTCGCACGTCGCGATCTCGTCGACCGGACCAACCGGGCTCGTGAACTCGCCTTGGAGGCTGACCGGCTGAAGTTCGCGCTCACCGAGATCGACGCCGTCGACCCCGCACCTGGTGAGGACGACGCGTTGGTGGCCGACATTCGCCGTCTCTCCGAGATCGACTCGCTTCGAGAAGCTGTCGCTGGAGCGCGAGGCGCGCTGGCGGGGGCGTCCGACGATGCGTCGGGAGAGGAGAAGCAGTCTGCGACGGCTCTACTGGGCCGGGCCATCGCTCTGCTGAAGTCAACCGATGACGCCGCGTTGCAGGCCTGGGGCGACCAACTCACCGCGGCGCAGGCTGTCGTCGGCGATACCGCACGAGAGCTCGGCGGGTTCCTTGCTGAACTGCCGATCGATGCCAGCGCGCTGGAGACCAAGCTGGCGCGGCAGGGCGAACTTCGCAGTCTCACCCGTAAATACGCCGCGGACATTGATGGGGTGCTCGCGTGGGCAGCCGAGTCTCGCGAGCGCCTCGCGCAACTTGATGTGTCCGAGGAGGCGCTGACCGGGTTGGCACGTCGTGTCGACGAACTGGCTCAGCAGGTGGCGATCACTGCCATCGAGCTCTCCAAGAAACGGACGAAGGCAGCCAAGGATTTGGCGAAGGCGGTGACGGCCGAGTTGTCAGGGCTAGCGATGACTGACGCTGATTTCACCGTCAGCGTGGCAACGATGCCCGCGAACGAAGACGACAGCGCATCGCTGCGGCTTCCATCGGGGGAACGAGTGCGTGCCGGAAGTGACGGTATCGACACCGTCGAATTCGGCTTCACCGCACACCGCGGAACCGAAGTCCTGCCACTGACGAAGAGTGCCTCCGGCGGTGAGTTATCGCGCGTGATGCTGGCTCTTGAGGTTGTCTTGGCGGCGTCAGCGCAAGGCACCACAATGGTTTTCGACGAAGTCGATGCCGGGGTCGGCGGGCGCGCCGCAGTACAGATCGGCCGTCGGCTGGCACGACTCGCACGCACTCACCAGGTGATCGTGGTTACCCACCTGCCGCAGGTGGCTGCCTTCGCTGACATACATCTCGCCGTCGACAGTGGCGCCGGCAAGGGCTCCAGCGAAGTGCGTCGACTGGACGCTGAGGCGCGTGTCGCCGAGCTGGCCCGAATGCTCGCAGGACTCGGCGAATCCGACACCGGACGGGCTCATGCACGTGAACTTCTGGCCGCAGCTAGGGAAGAATCTGTCAAGCACTGACCTGTTACAGATGTGACAAGAGATAACTAATGAGGCCAGTGTTACGGCGCGCCTCCGCTGATATGCGTCAAATCTCGCCAGAATCGGCCCATGAAGATGTCAGCGCTTCTCTCCCGCAATTCCAGCTCACGGCCCGGTGTCGTCGGAACGGCACGAGTCGACAAGGACATCGACCGACTCCTCCGTCGGGTCGGGCCGGGCGACATCGTTGTTCTCGATGTCCTCGACTTGGATCGGATCACCGCTGACGCGTTAGTGGACGCGCGAATCGCGGGTGTTGTCAACGCGTCACCGTCGATTTCCGGCCGCTATCCCAACCTGGGACCTGAGGTTCTGGTCGCCAACAACATCACGCTGATCGACAGCACCGGACCCGACGTATTCAAGAAGATTAAGGACGGCTCGAAGATCCGCCTGCACAGCGGCGGGGTGTATCACGGTGATCGCCGACTGATTCACGGCGTCGAGCGCGACGACGAGGAAATCGCCGACCTGATGCACGACGCCAAGACTGGCCTCGTCGCACATCTGGAGGCCTTCTCAGGCAACACAATTGAATTCATCCGCAGCGAAAGCCCTTTGCTCATCGACGGAATCGGCATTCCGGACGTCGATGTCGACATGTACCGTCGGCACGTTGTAGTGGTGACCGACGGGCCAGGCGCCGAGGAAGATCTCAAATCACTACGGCCGTTCATCAAGGAGTACCAACCCATCTTGGTGGGGGTCGCCGGCGGTGCTGATTACCTGCAGAACGCCGGTTACATCCCAAGGTTGATCGTCGGAAACCCCGAGCAGATGAGCATCGAGGTGCTCAAATGCGGTGCACAAGTGGTGTTGCCGGCTGATTCCGACGGGCACGCCGCCGGGCTGGAGCGGATTCAAGACCTGGGTATTGGGGCAATGACCTTCCCAGCCGCCGGTTCAGCTGCCGACCTGGCACTGCTGCTCGTCGATCATCACGGCGCTTCGCTGATCGTGACCGCCGGTCATTCGACCACGATCGAAGAGTTCTTCGATCGGACCCGCCAGCAGAGCAACCCGTCGACGTTCCTCACTAAGCTGAAGGTGGGCGAGAAACTGGTCGACGCGAAAGCCGTTGCCACGCTGTACCGCAACAACATCTCCGGCGGCGCGATCGCGATGCTGGTGCTTGCAGTGCTTTTCGCCATCGTCGCGGCCTTGTGGGTGTCGAAGGCGGATGGCGTTGTCCTCGAATGGCTCATGACCTATTGGGACCGGTTTTACGCGATGGTTCATGGCTGGGTGACATAGCCGTGATAACCCTTCGCCACCATGCGATCTCGCTGGCAGCGGTGTTTCTAGCACTAGCTGTCGGCGTGGTCTTGGGATCTGGCGTGCTATCTGACACGCTGCTTTCCGGCTTGCGTGACGAAAAGCAAGACCTGAGCAAACAGATCGTCTCCTTGACCGATCAACGCAATGCGGTCAACGAGAAGCTCAGCGCAGCCAATGAATTCGATACCCAGATGGCCGGCCGCATGGTGCACGATTCGCTGGCCGGCAAGACGGTCGTGCTGTTCCGGACCCCGGACGCCGATAGCGACGACGTCGATGCAATGGCGCGGGTCATCGGCGTTGCCGGCGGCAACGTCACCGGCACTGTGTCCCTGACACAAGAATTCGTGGACGCCAACTCGGCCGAGAAACTGCGTTCGGTGGTCAACTCATCGATCGTGCCGGCTGGTTCGCAGCTGAGCACCACCCTGGTGGACCAGGGATCGCAAGCCGGTGACCTACTCGGCATCGCTCTGTTGATCAACCGCAACCCGGCCGCCCCGCCGGTGGACGACGCCCAGCGCGAGACCGTGCTGGCCGCCCTGCGCGATACCGGCTTCCTGACCTATCAAGGCGATCAGATCAATGCCGCCAACACCGCCGTGGTCGTGACGGGCGGACAACTCGGCGACAACGCGGGCAATCAGGGCGCTACGGTCGCGCGTTTCGCGGCTGCCCTGGCGCCACACAGCTCGGGCGTCGTCCTGGCTGGTCGGGACGGCTCAGCCACCGGCACGTCGGCGGTGGCGGTCACAAGAGCAGACGCTGGAATGGCCGCCATACTGTCCACGGTCGACGACGTCAGCGCAGAATCCGGGCGGATCACCACGGCGCTGGCCCTCGAGAACTTGGTCCATGGCGCGCAACCCGGCCAGTTCGGCACCGGTCCCGGGGCTGGATCGGTGACGGTTCCCCAGTAACCGACCGACTCAGTAATCGAACGCAAGCGTGTTAGCCGGATCTTGTCGTTGTCAGTGTTAGGGTGAATTTCCGTGGGTCGGCAGGCCCCAAACTAGGAATTTTCTAGTGAAATCAAGTCCTGCGCCGTCGTCACGGAGGTCGCTCTTGCCACAGTTGCGCAAGCACTCGCAGACCGCTACTAAGCATCTCTTCGTCAGCGGCGGTGTCGCTTCCTCGCTTGGCAAGGGACTCACCGCCAGCAGCCTGGGTCAACTGCTGACCGCCCGTGGTTTGCAAGTGACGATGCAGAAGCTCGACCCCTACCTCAACGTCGACCCCGGCACCATGAATCCGTTCCAGCACGGTGAGGTGTTCGTCACCGAGGACGGTGCGGAAACTGATCTCGATGTCGGCCACTACGAGCGGTTCCTTGACCGCAATCTGTCCGGTTCTGCCAATGTGACCACGGGGCAGGTCTATTCGACGGTGATCGCCAAGGAGCGTCGTGGCGAATACCTCGGCGACACCGTCCAGGTCATTCCGCACATCACCGACGAGATCAAAGCCCGCATTCTGGCGATGGCCAAACCGGACGAGGACGGTAATCGGCCTGATGTCGTGATCACCGAAATCGGTGGGACCGTCGGCGACATCGAATCCCAGCCGTTCCTGGAGGCCGCTCGTCAGGTCCGCCACGAAGTCGGTCGGGAGAACTGCTTTTTCCTGCACGTCTCGCTGGTTCCCTACCTGGCGCCCTCCGGGGAATTGAAGACGAAGCCGACGCAGCACTCGGTGGCGGCGCTGCGCAGCATCGGCATCAGTCCGGATGCGTTGATCCTGCGTTGTGATCGCATCGTCCCGGAGCCGTTGAAGAACAAGATCGCCCTGATGTGCGATGTCGACATCGACGGTGTGATCTCCACTCCGGACGCGCCGTCGATCTATGACATCCCGAAGGTGTTGCACCGTGAGGAGCTCGACGCCTTCGTGGTGCGCCGGCTGAATCTGCCGTTCCGCGACGTCGACTGGACCAATTGGGACGATCTGCTGCGTCGCGTCCACGAACCCAAAGAGACCGTGCGGATCGCCTTGGTGGGGAAGTACATCGACCTCTCCGACGCCTACCTGTCGGTGGCCGAGGCGCTGCGTGCCGGTGGCTTCGCGCATCGGGCGCGGGTGGATATCCGGTGGGTGGCTTCCGACGACTGCGAGAGCGAAAGCAGCGCGGCGGCGGCACTGGGCGACGTGCACGCTGTGCTGATTCCCGGTGGGTTCGGCATTCGCGGCATCGAGGGCAAGATCGGCGCAATCCGCTATGCGCGCACCCGTGGAGTTCCTGTTCTGGGATTGTGCCTCGGCCTGCAGTGCATTGTGATTGAGGCGGCCCGGGTGGCCGGTGTGCTGGGCGCCAACTCCGCTGAATTCGACCCGGCCACAACCGATCCGGTCATTTCGACGATGGCCGATCAGCGCGAGGCGGTGGCCGGTGAAGCCGATCTCGGCGGAACGATGCGGCTCGGCGCCTACCCGGCAGTGCTGGAACAAGGATCGATCGTGGCGGAGGCCTATCAGTCGACGAAGGTGTCGGAACGGCACCGGCACCGCTTCGAGGTCAACAACCTGTACCGCGACAAGATCGCCGAGAGCGGTCTGAAGTTCTCCGGGACGTCACCCGACGGGCACTTGGTGGAGTTCGTTGAATACCCACGCGAGATCCACCCATTCCTGGTCGGGACGCAAGCCCATCCGGAACTGAAGAGCAGGCCGACCCGTCCGCATCCGTTGTTCGTTGCCTTCGTGGGCGCAGCCCTCGACTACAAGGCCGGTGAACGGCTGCCGGTGGAAATCCCGGACCACCACAACGGGATCGGGGAGCACCTTCCTGAACACGCTGCCCGTGGGTGAGCACGACTTCGAAACGGTCAGCTCGGAGACCGCATTCCTCGGCAGGATTCTGGCGCTGCGCGTCGACGAGGTCAGGATGCCCGGCGGGACGGTTGCCAAACGGGTCGTGGTGGAGCACTACGGCGCAGTGGCGGTCGTCGCTGTCGATGACGACAACCGGGTCGCCTTGATCTACCAATATCGCCACGCATTGGGACGCAGGTTGTGGGAGCTGCCGGCGGGTTTGCTCGATGTTGAGGGGGAAGATCCCACGGTCGCGGCTGCACGGGAACTTGAGGAAGAAGCCGGCTTGATCGCCCAGGAGTGGAGCGTGCTGGCTGATGTCGACTCATCGCCGGGCGTCTCCGATGAGTCACTGCGTATTTTCTTGGCCCGCGGTGTGCGTAATGTCGGTCGTCCGGTGCCGGACGACGACGAGGAATCCGACATCCGCATGCAGTGGTTCGACCTGGATGACGCCGTAGCTCAAGTCTTGAGCGGCGAGATCGTGAATTCCACCGCAGTTGTGGGCATCCTTGCTGCCCACAACGTCATCCTCGGCGGCAAGAAGGCGCGACCGGTTGACGCGCCCTGGCCGGACCGGTCCACCTCCTTTGCCGCGCGTCAGTCCCAATCATGACCACCTTTAGGCCCGCGCTGGACGGGCAGCTCCAGGGCTACCTCGACCACTTGACGATCGAGCGGGGCGTCGCGGCCAACACCATCAGTTCCTACCGGCGTGACCTCCGGCGGTATTCCGAACATCTGACCGGCCGCGGCATTGACGACTTGCGCAATGTCACCGAGACCGACGTCAGCGACTTCTTGATTGAGCTGCGCCGCGGCGATCCGGACACCGGTGTCGTCGGCCTGTCGGCGGTATCAGCGGCCCGGGCAGTGATCGCGGTTCGCGGGTTGCACCGCTTCGCCGCGTCGGAAGGCATCATCGACATCGATGTCGCCCGGTCGGTCAAACCGCCGACACCCGGTCGCCGGCTGCCGAAGAGCCTGACGGTCGACGAGGTACTGGCGATCCTGGAGGGTGCCGGCGGCGACAGTGAATCGGACGGGCCGCTGAGCTTGCGCAGTCGCGCGCTGTTGGAGCTGCTGTATTCGACTGGCGCACGGATCTCGGAGGCGGTTGGTCTGGACGTCGACGATGTGGATACCGAAGCGCGCTCGGTGCTGCTGCGCGGCAAAGGCGGCAAGCAGCGCCTGGTTCCGATCGGTCGGCCGGCGGTTTCCGCGCTGGATGCCTACCTGGTTCGTGGCCGCCCTGAGCTGGCCCGCCGCGGTCGAGGTATTCCGGCGATCTTCCTCAATGCTCGCGGTGGGCGGCTGTCGCGGCAGAGCGCGTGGCAGGTGCTGCAGGATTCCGCCGAGCGGGCCGGGGTGAAGGCCGCGGTATCGCCGCATACGCTGCGCCATTCGTTCGCGACTCACCTGCTTGAGGGCGGAGCGGATGTGCGCGTTGTGCAGGAATTGCTGGGCCACGCCTCGGTGACGACAACGCAGATCTACACACTGGTTACCGTGCACGCGCTGCGCGAGGTCTGGGCCGGTGCCCACCCGCGCGCCTGAACAGCGGGTATCGCTAGACTCGCGGCGTGACCGACGAGGTTGACGATGGCGCACAGACCGGTCTGACCGGTCGTCCACATCGTCACATTCCTGAGCCCGCGCCGCTGTCGTCGCACGGGCCGGCCACGGTCATCTCGATGTGTAACCAGAAGGGCGGCGTCGGGAAGACGACGTCGACCATCAATCTCGGCGCGGCACTGGCTGAATACGGTCGCCGGGTACTGCTGGTGGACCTCGATCCGCAGGGTGCGCTGTCGGCGGGGCTTGGGGTTCCGCATTACGAGCTGTCCCACACGGTGCACAACCTGATGGTCGAGCCGCGGGTGTCGATCGAAGAGGTGTTGATCAACACCCGGGTCAAGGGTTTGGACCTGGTGCCCAGCAATATCGATCTGTCGGCGGCGGAGATCCAGCTGGTCAACGAGGTCGGGCGTGAGCAGACGCTGGCCCGGGCGCTGCATCCGGTGCTCGATCGCTACGACTTCGTCCTGATCGACTGCCAGCCGTCGCTGGGTCTGCTGACCGTCAACGCGTTGGCGTGCTCCGAAGGGGTCATCATCCCGACTGAGTGCGAGTACTTCTCGCTTCGCGGTCTGGCGTTGTTGACCGACACCGTCGAGAAGGTTCGCGAACGGCTCAATCCGCGGCTGTCCATCAGCGGGATTCTGATCACCCGGTTCGATAGCCGTACCGTCAATGCCCGCGAGGTGATGGCCCGCGTGATCGAACGTTTCGGCGATCAGGTTTTCGACACCGTCATCAGCCGGACGGTTCGGTTCCCGGAGACGAGTGTCGCGGGCGAGCCGATTACCACCTGGGCGCCGAAATCCACTGGCGCACAAGCCTATCGCTCGCTGGCCCGCGAGGTCATCGACCGATTCACCAAGTGACCGTTGAATCGGCCCCCGAGACTCCCGAGAAGGGATTCCGGGTTCGGCTGACCAATTTCGAGGGCCCGTTCGATCTCCTGTTGCAGCTTATCTTCGCCCACCGCCTCGACGTGACCGAGGTCGCGCTGCATCAGGTGACCGACGAGTTCATCGCCTACACCCGTGAAATCGGTCCGCTGTTGGAGCTCGACGAGACGACCACGTTCCTGGTGATCGCCGCGACGCTGCTGGATCTCAAGGCCGCTCGGTTGTTGCCGTCGGGTGTGGTGCATGACGAAGAGGACCTCGCCCTGTTGGAGGTTAGGGATCTGCTGTTTGCGCGGCTGTTGCAGTATCGCGCGTTCAAGCACGTCGCCGAGATGTTCGCCGAGCTTGAAGCCGCGGCAATGCGGAGCTATCCGCGTTCGGTGTCGCTTGAGGATCGCTATGCCGAGCTGTTGCCCGAGGTGATGCTGGGGGTCGACGGCATGGCGTTCGCCCAGATCGCTGCGGCCGCCTTCACCCCGCGGCCGGTTCCGGTCGTGGACCTCGAACACTTACATGCCCTGATGGTGTCGGTACCGCAGCAGGCGGAACGGCTGCTGGAACTGCTCGAACAACGGGGTGCCGGCCAGTGGGCGTCGTTCTCCGAGCTGGTGGCCGATTGTGAGGCCCCGATCGAGATCGTCGGGCGCTTCCTGGCACTTCTCGAGCTTTACCGGACCAGGGCGGTAGCATTCGACCAGTCAGAACCGCTTGGTGTCCTCCAGGTTTCGTGGACCGGAGACCGTCCCACGACCGACGAGCTGGTCAGAGCCGAGTTGGAAGAAGAGCAAGATCACAGGATCGATTAACCACATGACGGATGAAGTTTCCGACGTCGATTTGGGTATCGACGTCGCGAACGCCGAGCTGGACGACGACGAGTTGACTCGTGTGCTGGAGGCCATGCTTCTAGTCGTAGACACCCCGGTCAGTACTCAGACATTGGCGACGGTCACCGAACAGCCCGTCTTCCGGATCACCGCCAAGTTAGAGGTGATGGCAGCCGAGTGGGCCGAGCGCGACAGCGGTATCGAACTGCGCGAGGCCGGCGGGGGCTGGCGGATGTACACCCGCTCTCGGTTCGCCCCGTACGTCGAACGTCTGCTGCTGGACGGCGCGCGGTCCAAACTGACCCGCGCCGCGCTGGAGACGTTGGCGGTGGTGGCCTATCGCCAGCCGGTGACCAGAGCGCGCGTCAGTGCGGTACGTGGAGTCAACTGCGACTCGATCATCCGCACCCTGCTGGCGCGCGGGCTGATCACCGAAGCCGGCACCGACGGAGACAGCGGAGCGACCATGTTCACCACCACCGAGCTGTTCCTGGAGCGGCTGGGATTAACGTCGCTCACCGATTTGCCCGATATCGCGCCGCTGCTACCCGATATCGACGTGATCGATGACCTGAGTGAAAGTCTGGACAGTGAGCCACGTTTCGCGAAACTCGCCGGTAGCCAACCGGCCGCGCAGCCCATCGCCTTTGATGTGGACCAGTGATGGCCGACGCTGAGGGAATCCGGCTTCAGAAAGTCTTGGCGCAGGCCGGTATTGCGTCGCGGCGTGTGGCCGAGCGGATGATCACTGACGGCCGCGTGCAAGTCGACGGCAAGGTCGTCACCGAACTGGGCACCCGCGTCGATCCGACCGCCGTGGAGATCCGGGTGGATGGAGCCCGCGTCACCGTCGACGATTCGATGGTCTATCTCGCGCTGAACAAGCCGCTGGGAATGCACTCGACGATGTCCGACGACCGGGGTCGGCCGTGCGTCGGCGACCTGGTGGAGCATCGAGTTCGCGGGAACCGGAACCTCTTTCACGTCGGGCGTCTGGATGCCGACACTGAGGGCTTGCTTTTGTTGACCAACGACGGTGAGTTGGCCAACCGCTTGATGCATCCGTCCTACGAGGTGCCCAAGACCTACCTGGCGACGGTGAGCGGTTCGGTACCCCGCGGTTTGGGCAAGACTTTGAAGGCTGGCATTGAACTCGAGGACGGACCAGTTCGGATCGATGATTTCGCGGTAGTCGATGCCGTCCCCGGCAAGACGCTGATCCGGGTGACGCTGCACGAAGGGCGGAATCGGATTGTCCGCCGACTGCTCGCCGCCGCCGGATTTCCGGTTGAGGGATTGGTGCGCACCGATATCGGATCGGTTTCACTGGGGGAGCAGCGACCGGGCAGCCTGCGGGTGTTGACCCGCAAGGAAGTCGGCGAACTGTACGAGGCGGTGCGGATGTGATGCGCGTAGTAGTTGCCGTCGACGGTCCGGCCGGCACTGGGAAGTCTTCGGTGTCAAGAGGTTTGGCGCGTTCCCTGGGTGCGCGCTATCTGGATACCGGCGCGATGTACCGGGTAGTGACGCTCGCGATGCTGCGCGCTGACATCGACCTCGCCGATGTTGCTGCCATGGCGGCGGCATCCGATGTTCCGTTGTCGTTGAGTCATGATCCCGATGTCAGTCAGGCATACCTTGGCGCAGAGGATGTTTCGACCGAAATCCGGGGCGATGCGGTGACCCGCGCGGTGTCAGCGGTATCGGCCGTACCCGAGGTGCGGGAGCGGCTCGTCAAACTGCAGCGCGAATTGGTCGCGGATTCGGAGAGCGTGGTGGTTGAAGGGCGCGACATCGGATCGGTTGTCTTGCCCGATGCGGATGTGAAGATCTTCCTGACCGCATCAGCTGAGACACGAGCGCGCCGGCGCAATAATCAGAACGTCAGGGCCGGGCTTCCCGACGATTACGAGACTGTGCTGGCAGATGTTTCTCGCCGCGATCACCTTGATTCCACCCGTGCTATTTCGCCATTGCGACCCGCAGAGGATGCCGTCATCTTCGACACCAGCGACATGAACCAAGAGCAGGTTATTGCCGGGCTGGTAGACCTGGTCAACCAACGAACCGGAGCGGTGCGATGACCGAAGACGGGGCCCTGGACGGGGCTGCTGACGGAACCTGGTCGGACGAGAGTGACTGGGAGCTCGAACCAGGTGAGTTCGACGATGAATCTGGCGAATCTGGGGGCCCGCCACCGGTAGTGGCGGTTGTCGGTAGGCCGAATGTCGGGAAGTCGACGTTGGTGAACCGGATCCTCGGGCGGCGCGAAGCGGTGGTCCAAGACCTGCCCGGGGTGACCCGGGACCGCGTGTCGTACGACGCCTCGTGGACCGGACGGCACTTCGTCGTGCAGGACACCGGCGGCTGGGAGCCTGACGCAAAAGGCTTGCAGCAGCTTGTCGCCGATCAGGCGTCGATCGCGATGCAAACCGCTGACGCGATCATCTTGGTTGTCGACGCGGTCGTCGGCGCGACTACCAGTGACGAAGCGGCCGCGAAGATTCTGCAGCGCTCCGGCAAACCGGTGTTCTTGGCTGCCAACAAAGTTGACAACGAGAAGGGCGAGTCCGACGCCGCCGCGCTATGGTCGATGGGGCTGGGCGAGCCACATTCGATCAGCGCGATACATGGTCGGGGAGTAGCCGATCTGCTCGACGAAGTTGTGGCTGCGCTGCCGACGGTGTCTGAGGTGGTGTCCACTGGCGGGGGACTACGCCGGGTTGCGTTGGTCGGCAAGCCGAATGTCGGTAAGAGTTCGTTGCTCAATCGGTTGGCCGGATCTGAACGGTCGGTGGTGCACGACGTGGCCGGTACAACTGTCGACCCGGTGGACTCGCTGATCGAATTGGGCGGCAAGACATGGCGTTTCGTCGACACCGCCGGTTTGCGCAAGCGGGTGGCCCAAGCCAGCGGCCATGAGTTCTACGCTTCAGTGCGTACGCATTCTGCCATTGACGCGGCGGAAGTGGTGGTCGTGCTGATCGATGCGTCGGATCCGGTCACTGAGCAGGATCAGCGAGTGCTGGCCATGGTGATCGAGGCCGGCCGGGCACTGGTGCTGGCGTTCAACAAGTGGGATCTGGTCGACGAGGACCGGCGTTACGTGCTCGATCGGGAGATCGATCGTGACCTCGCGCAGCTGCAATGGGCTCCGCGGGTGAACATCTCGGCGATGACGGGCCGCGCAGTGGCGAAGCTGGTGCCGGCAATGGAAACATCGCTGGCGTCCTGGGACCGCCGGATTGGCACTGGGCAGCTGAACAACTGGCTCAAGGAAGTCGTCGCGGCCACGCCGCCGCCTGCGCGTGGCGGCCGGGCACCCCGAATCCTGTTCGCAACACAGGCAACTGCACGCCCGCCGACATTCGTGTTGTTCACCTCAGGCTTTCTCGAGGCGGGGTATCGCCGCTTCATCGAGCGCCGCCTGCGGGAGACGTTCGGATTCGAGGGGAGTCCGATCCGGATCAACGTCCGGGTTCGCGAGAAGAGAGGCGCGAGGTCGCGCTAGTTCCAGGGCTTGTTGCCGTAGGTGTCGAGGTGGACAACTTGTTCCACTGGCTTGCGGGTCGTCGGGCCGTAACGGCCCTTGGGCCAGCCCACCGGAACCATGCAGACCGGCGTGACTGACAGCGGCAGGCCGAGGGTCTTGCGGGCCAGGGTCACGCTCCACAGCGGCAGCGTGATCAAGGACGCGCCCAGCCCCATCCCGCGCGCCGCGAGCAACAGGTTCTGCACGCTGGGGTAGATCGACCCGAAGAACGACGACTCACCGAAGAACGGCGACGGCGTGTAGGGGAAGCGCATTCCACCGCGCAGGCACGGAACGATGAGCACAGGAAGGTCGGCGAAGTTGTCGACCTGCCACTGCACGGCGCGCAGTATCTTCTTGTCCGATTCGCTGCCTAGCCGATTGGCCAGGGGGCGGTATAGCGCCCAGGCCTGGCGGTAGCGCTTACCGAATTGCTCCTTGATGGCGCGGTCTTTGACAACGATGAACTCCCAGTTCTGCCCGTTGGAACCGGTGGGCGCCCGCAGCGCTAGCTCGATGCACTTCAGGATGACGGCATCGTCGACCGGATCGGGCAGCAGGCGCCGGACGGCTCGCTGGGTCATCATCGCGTCGGCCAATGGCATGTCGAGGCCGGCGAAGGCTTCCGCGGTCGTGGGGACCGGATTAGGTGGTTGGCTCATGCTTCCCGACGCTACGGGCTGGGCCTGCTTAGCGGCGCTGGATTAGTGTTCGCGGGTGCCCACTTCCCACCTGGTATTGATCGTCCTGGCCGGGGTCGGGGCGGGCGCGATCAATGCCATCGTCGGGTCTGGAACGTTGATCATGTTTCCCACGCTGGTTGCGCTCGGCTATCCGCCGGTGACGTCGACGATGTCGAACGCGATCGGTTTGGTGGCCGGGGGGGTTTCCGGTACCTGGGGCTATCGCGCTGAGCTCCGCGGTCAGTGGAACCGGCTGCGCTGGCAGATTCCGGCGTCCTTGTTCGGCGCGTTGATTGGCTCGTTTCTGCTGCTGCATCTGCCGGAGAAGGTCTTCATCCAGATAGTTCCGGTACTGCTGGTTTTGGCGCTGGTGCTGGTGGTTCTTGGCCCCCGAATTCAGGGCTATGCGCGGCGGCGGGCTGAGGCCGCGGGGCGGTCCGCGGAGCACGTGTCGGCGCGAAGGATGGTCTTATTGGTTGCGGGCACATTTGCGGTCGGTATCTATGGCGGCTATTTCACTGCGGCCCAGGGCATTCTGCTGATCGGCGTAATGGGCGCATTGCTCCCCGAGGACGTTCAGCGGATGAACGCCGCGAAGAACATGCTGTCTTTGTTGGTCAATGTCGTCGCCGCGATGGCCTACATCTTGGTGGCATTCGATCGCATCAGCTGGCCTGCCGCGGGCCTGATTGCTGCCGGGTCATTGGTCGGGGGCTTCCTCGGTGCGCGGTATGGACGGCGGCTGTCCCCGAACGCGCTGCGGGCGGTGATCGTGGTGGTGGGGCTGATCGGGCTGTACCGGTTGCTGGCGATCTGAGGGTTGCTTGGCCGGATTCGGGGCCGCGCTTTGTGCTGCGGTAGGCTTTCGACCTGCTGCCGGACGTACTGAGGCAGCGGCGGGCTGTGGCGCAGTTTGGTAGCGCACTTGACTGGGGGTCAAGTGGTCGCAGGTTCAAATCCTGTCAGCCCGACAGAGAGAAACAGCAGTTGAGGGGCGGTTTTCGAGAAATCAAGGCCGCCCCTTTTCTATACCCTGCCAGGGTATCTGACGGCCAATAAGACGGCCTTTGGCAGGTGTCACATGAATTTCCGACGGCGTTTGAACGCCGCCACGTCAGCAGCGGAAAGCAGGAACCACTCGCCGTTCTGGCGACGATCCTTAAACCTCTCGTGCCAGTAACGCTCGATACCCGCCGGATCATCGGTCTCAAGCGAGTGAACTAACACCGCTTTGTCGGGAAGCTGGATCGCCAACTCATAGGACCGCCGACCGAGGTCATTGGAGCGTCCAATCTTGTGATAGCGACCAGACCGAA
Source organism: Mycobacterium sp. (assembly GCA_965279745.1). Classification (GTDB taxonomy): domain Bacteria; phylum Actinomycetota; class Actinomycetes; order Mycobacteriales; family Mycobacteriaceae; genus Mycobacterium. Next base: position 1,105,753 of record OZ257262.1, on the reverse strand, counting down.
TCAGGTAGACAACGCCGGTCGCCGGCACCGGCACATCGTCAGAAGATTCGGTCCGCTCAGACGATTCAGAACTGCTCACCTGAGCCGACAGAATTTCGTAGACATCAGCGAACGCCACGTCGGAAGCCACGAACGCGCACACGCTGGCGAGCTGCTGCGCCTTATCACCGAAGCGGTCCCTGATCGTGGTCACGTTCGGTACCGATTCGTCTGATCGGCGTTCCAACCGTAGGTGCGCGTCAGTGGGGAATCGGCCAAGCTGCCGAGTCAATTCGGCTAGTCGCCGCAATACGTCGACGTCTTCGAATTTCTGACCATTCATTGCATTCGGCGCCAGTCCTGCCTCACTGACTGCCTCGCCCCATGTCGCCCAATAGCGTCCGCACCAATCAGATTCTTTAATGCCGGTCTCTGCCGCGAACCTGCCACGACCCAACGGCACGCCGCCGTTCTGAGCGGCACACCGCCGTATCTCGTCCAGAATCTCGCCTTTGGCCACCGCCATGAGCTGGGAGTTTAGACGCGCCAGGTGGGCCCTAGGTCTTGAACGCACCGACCTGTCGACACTCTCGACAGCGCCCATGGCGTCTACGAACGACCACCCGTGCTTGCCATTCGTGGCCGCGTTCGCATTGCCACCAAACCTCTCTGTCGCTCGCGGGCTTGACATCGAACGCTGTCAGAGGCGCGTTGAGAGTGGGATGCCACTCTGCAGCCGACTCGGGGAACAAGTCACCGAATGACCCTCCTTCGGGTGGCGCCGCGCGCTTTGCCGCACCGCGGTACTTCGCGCAATTTGGGCACCCGTGGCCAGCAGTACGAATCCACACCATCGACCGCCACTCGTGTGAGCAGTCACGGCAAGTCCACACAAACTTCGTGTTGCTCCCAGGATGCACTCGGTCAGGTGTTATCCCATTGTTCTTGCCCGGATCGAACTCTTCTGCAACATAAGGAAACTCACTCGCGATGCTTTTCGCCCTGTACTTGTACAGAGCCTCGCCAGCCTCCCGATCGGCCCATGCTTCTGGGTCGTCCAAATACTTCGACAGATGGCTGGCCACGTAGCCGATCGCTTCCAGCGAGCGCAAGACCTTGACCGCGACAGACTTGATGGGCTCCGTTGGTTCCACCGAGACTTCGTGCCCGCCAAGCGGGGGCAGCGGCGCTTCACGGACCCGCAGGACTGTCCAGCCCACCGACTCAAGCGCCGCGGTCTGGGCGCGGTCTCCGTCCGGCTTGTCCCGGTGGTAATACGACCCGTCGTACTCCACCACGACCCTCAGAGACGGCAGCACAATGTCAGCCTTCACGGAACGCCGCCCGTCCACCGCTATCGGCGGAAATCCGTGCTCGACAGGAAGCCCCGCGGCGGCAAGTTCGTATTCAAGACGAACCTGGCGCTCAGAGACTCCTACCGTCGAGCACTCAGGACAACCGACGCCCACCGCGCGGGGCGCTATCTTCGCCTTCCACACGTGCCCGAGGGGGCACAGCCACCAGGCTGATGCTCGGCCGCGAGGCCGAACGTCATACGCAGTGAGTGGTGCGTTCAGCGTCGGGTGCCACTGACTTGCCAGCTCCGGATCCTTCTCCGCCAGCGACTCTCCCGGCTTCGGTGTCGCCTTGGTCGTACTCAATTTCGCGTAGCGACACCCGGGGCAGCCGTCACCTCGTATCGCCCGATGAGCGAGCTGGGCATGCCACTCATGTCCACACGAGAGGCAAATCCACCACCGCTTCTGCTTGCTCCCCGGGTTCACATCGGCTGGCGTGACTGGCGCATTCTTTGTCGGGTGCCACTCGGCAGCGACATCAGGCCGAACATCTTGAAGCGATAGCCCCGGCTTAGGAGTGGACTTGGTGAGGCTCCTTTGCCGTTCCGCGCACGTAGGGCACTGCTCACCACGTTGACGATCCGCAGGATCGACCGACCACTCATGGCCCTCAGCGCAAAGCCACCACACACGCTTACCGCTGGCGGGCCGCACGTCCGTCGGCTTCAAATCGCCGTTCCGCGTCGGGTGCCACTCCGCCGCGGCTGCCGGATACCGGTCAGCGAAGCTCTGTCCAGGCTTCGGCGTTGCCCGTTTGACTCCTCGCGCCGCATACCCGCATTTCTTGCAGCCGCGCCCTAGCTTCCCCCGCGAATACACGTTGGTTTCCCACTCGTGCCCACACGTAGCGCATAGCCACCACGCCATCGCGGCACTCCCGGGCAATACGTCGTAAGGCGAAAGTGCCTGGTTCCGAGACGGATGCCAATCGGCGACCAACGCTGGCATGACTTCAGCAAGCGACTCTCCCGGTTGCGGGATAGCCCGGACTTTGTTGCTCCGTTCGGCGGCGCAATATCGGCAGCCTTGACCTCTGCGAGTCCGATGGCCGATCTTTGTTTCCCATTCATGCCCGCACTCGGCGCATAACCACCAAACCCTCATATCGCTGCCCGGAAACACGTCAACCGGCGTCAGATCACCGTTGCGCGAGGGGTGCCACTCCGCCGCCACGAGCGGAGCGGCATCAGCCAGTGACCGACCCGCCGGTGGTGTACCCATCGAACGGAGGATAACCCGCCGCGAACCCGACTGGAATGCAGAACGCCGAATGCAGTGTGATGCCAGCGTCGGCGGTGCCGCCTGAACTGCTCGTTCCATTTAATTCGCCAGCAATGCAGCGCGATCTGAAAGTTCATGTTCTCAAAGATGTTGTGCTGCATAGCATTGGAGCTTTTTGAAAGTGTTTGCATCACTTGCCAATTGAGGCATTTTTGCGTCCGTCTTGTAAACGCAGAAATATCGAGCTACCCCTCGCGCGCCTCGCCGCTTGCGAGATGTTTGCTGCCCCGCCCCCGACTGGCAGTGTGTAATGCCCAATCATGTTGCAATACACAGGCTATCGGTCGTCTTGTTTACATTGTGAACGGTTGCCATGAGCGCCGAAATGGGTAGAATGTTGTACAGACGCACGAAATCAGTTGGTGCGCATATGAATCCAAATCATTCACAGAAAGGGTTGATGGTGGCGATCATCAAGTTCGCGGCGTTCTTCTGGTTATGCGTGTTCGCAACCGGAATCGCCGTGATCGTGGCTGTGGTGTTGGCGATCGTGTATTCGCTGAAGTGGTGGCTGGAGCGCCGTCAGGAACGTCTGGCTGCCTCGCAGGGTGCGGCGGTGGCGTCGTGATCGGCGAACTGTTCAAGGCGATGGTGATCGGCGCTGGCGTCTGGATTGGCAACGATGCGCTGGCTAAGCGGTTCAAGCCGACGGTCTGGGAGGTCACGCGCACTGAGCGGTTCGGCGCGACGACATTGCTCATGCAAGCGGGGTTTCATCCGCGTGACGGGCACAGCTACAAGCTCGATGTCATCGAGTTCGGTGAGGCTTACACGGTTGGCGTGTACACGGATGCTGCGGTGGCCCAAGCAGCTGCTGAGCAGTGGGAGCGATACCTGCGAGATGGCGGATCGTTGGCGTCGTGGCGGTTGTCCGTGTCGAGGGGCGGTAAGCGGCCATGAGTGAGCCTGACGCTCTGATCGAGAAACATGCTGTACCGGAAGGGGATTGAGTGATGTACACAGAGGATGAGGCTCTGAAGCAACTGCGGCGCGGCACGGGGCCGGTAGTAATGGCAATGATCCAATGGGGCGGTCGGCTGCCAGACGCTCAAATCAACTTGAGTGTGTGGCCATCGGAGGAAGCGGCGCGTGATGCGTTGCGCGACGATTTCGCCGAGGAGTTGGAGCGGACTGAAACCGAGCCGTGGAGGCAGTCGGATCTCGACGACGACCTGCTCGTCATCCTTAGACGCGACTGGAGCTGGGTTATCACGATCATGCCTTTGGGCGTCCTGCAGTCGAAGGACGGGCCATGGACGACATAGCCCTGTCCGAAACGGTGGACACCCGCGAGGCCGCGGAGATTCTGCGGGTCACGGTGAAGTCCATATCGGTATTCGTAAAGGCCGAGAAGCTAGAGCCAGTGAGGCGAGGACACGGCCTGCGGGGCGCGTTCCTTTTTAGGCGCGCTGACGTGGAGGCGCTGGCTGCACGCCGGGCCCACCTGCGCCTGTGCGGCTGATCTCGCGGCCCCTTCTGCAAGGCATTTCCCCACTAGTAGAGATAGGAGACTCATCATGGCTGCACGAGCGATCAAGAAGACGAGCATTTCATTCGGGTTGGTGTCGGTGCCGGTGTCGGTGTTCAAAGCGACCGATGAGCACGGCGGTTACCGCTTTCACCAGTTTCATGTGCACGAGGACAAGGCACCGGCGCGCATCAATCAGGTTCGGCGGTGCGCTGACTGCGGTGAGGAAGTCGGCTACGGCGACCTGGCACGAGGCGCAGAGGTCGAGGGCAAGGTGGTCATCGTCACGCAGGACGACCTAGACAGCGTGCAGCGCCTGGCGGTGCATGGCATCACGGTGGAGCAGTTCGTGGACGCGGACAGTGTGCCGGTCGCGTTGCTGCGGGACGTGTACCACATTGCGCGGACGGATGCGGCTGCGGTGCAAGGGTATTCGCTGTTGCGTCAGGTAATGGCTGACAGTGGCCGGGTGGCGGTTGTGCGGTTCGCGTTGCGCGCCGACAGCCAGCACCTGGGCGTGCTGCGTGCCGACGGCGACGTTCTCACGCTCACTGCGATGGTGTGGCCTGAGGACATGAGAGAGCCTGTCTTCAAGCTGTTGGCTCAGCCGGTGGAGTTGCCTGCGCAGATATTGGCGGCGGCGACGATGTTGGTCGACAGCATGACTGGCGAGTTTGATCTGGGCAGCTACCAGGACAGCTACACGGTTGCCATTGCCGAGCGGGTGGCGGCGAAGGCTGCCGGTGTCGAGATGGTCGTGGCGGCACCTGATCCCGAGGTTGAGGTCGGTGACCTGCTTGCGAAGCTGACCGCCAGCATCGCAGCCAAGGGTGGTGCTGTACGCAAGCGCGCCACAGGCAAGCGCAGCACGAACAAGTGCGTCAAGAGCGCCGCATGATGCGCGTATTTCACCGCCTCACCGACGGCGTGATCGTCGTGAACCTGGCGGTCGTGATCTTTGGGCTGCTCTTTCACAGCGCAGAGGACGTGCTGGAGCACGTTCACACGGGCATCATCTGCTGGTTCGTCGTTGAACTGGTGGTGCGATTACGTATGGCCGGCTGGCATCTGGCGCGGTTCCTGCGCGATCCGTGGGCCAGCTTCGATACCGCCGTGGTGATGTTGAGTCTGCTGCCTGACCTGGTTGGCGGTAGTGCGTTGCGTGTCGTTCGCTTGGCGCGGTTCGCCCGCACGGTGCACCTTGTCCGACATTTGTCGACGCTGCGCATCATCGAACCTGTGTACCGCCGCTAGAGGGCGGGGTGAGGTGAGGGAATGTGTCGGGTCGGCGGCCGTGGCAGTACGCATTTGCCACAACCCTCAGGTTGTGGGGGTTGAACTGGCCCAGTCGCAGAGCTTTTGGCCTTCTTCCATGAAGTACCCGTCATTGATTTTCAGGCCCGTCGACGCACCGGGGTCGGGGTCATCCAGCCAGATGTCTCTGAAATTTTGCCAGCCCTGTTCGGAGGCCCGATCTATCGCGGGAGCGTTTAGTGCGTAGGTGGCGTTGTCGCCGTCTGGCGTGAACGTGATGGCTCCGCCCTTGGAGACGTTGCAGGTTAGTGTTCCGCCGGCCGGGGAGACTGGCCAGGCGCCGTCGCTGTCGGTGTCTTTGCTTATGTGTTCCGATTGGGTGACGTCGTGTGTCAGTGAGCTGAGCGGTATTGGACTGCAGGCGGTCAGTACGCCGGTTGCACCGGCCAGTAGTAGGAGCGTAAGAGGCCGCATGGCAGGAAGCTATCAGTCCGCTGGCCGCCGAGGTTGTCGGTGGCGGTTCCCGACCACTCCGCGGGCTGTTGCGGCGAGTGTTTTGCCGGGCATGAGCCAGGTGACCATGCCGCGGAACCGGGTGAGGTTGGTCAGGGGGTCGCCGTGTTTGGTGATGGCCGCTGACGCGGATGAGTCTGTGACGTACCACGTTTCGCCGTTGCGAAGCTCGATGGTGACGCCTTGTGCGTTGCCGCCCCACGCCAGCGCGTCCTGCATGTTTTCCTCGCCGACCGTCTCATCGCTATTCGGGCAGTACGAATGCAGGATCACCCCGATACGGAACAACAGCCGATCGTTGATGGCAGCACCACCACCGGCCTCCACCCGTAGGAAGTAGTCGATCACTTCCTGACCGGGGGCGGCCTGCGGGATACGGGTGCCGACTGGCAGCGGACTAAGCAGCGGCGTGAAGTAAGCGACAGCGAGCCGCTGGGTGGGCGGCGGTTTCAGCGTCGGATTAGGGCGCGGTGCCGGGGCGATCACTCTGCCGGTCCCACGGTGATATCGGTGCCGACCATGATGCCGCCTTCGCTGTCAGGTGCGGCGTTGACGGTTGGGTCTGGGTCGCCTTCGCGGTGGCCACCGACAGGATCAGAACCCACCGAGTTGAGTGCCTTGATCAGGGTGCCGTGGTAGTTGTCGTCGATGACTGCGGCCATGTTGCCGGGCTTGACTCGGCAGCGGGCGCGTGTCGTGTCGGCGCGGTTCTGCAGCGTGTAAGTGTATTCAGCGCCGTCGATGACCGCCAGGGTGTTGGCCAGGTCCACGATCTGTTGTGCGCGTTCGCAGATCGCGGCGACCACCGCTGGGTGGTGGGTCAGCTTGCGGAACACCTCGTTGTTCAGCATCACTGACACGCCGTTGCTGACCGTGACCGAACTTTGCGGCACCCACTCGTCGCTAGTCGGCGCCCACTCGTCGTTGTAGGCGTCGCCCCAGGCTCCGCTCACGTGATCCTCCGCAGTTTTACGCTGCCGCCAAACATTGACAGCAACTGTGGCCACGGTCCTTTCCGTTCGTCGTGCGGCTTACCGTCCACGAAATACATCTCGCCGGTGTCAGGCACCCATGCCCCTGCGTCGTCGAGCTTGGGGTCTATGACGATCAGGTCGGATGGGTTGTAGGTGTCGGGGTCGGCGACGACCATTTGCATCTCTGTGTTGATGCGTTCGGTCACGTCTGCGCCCATCACCTCGTTGGAGGAGCCGTGATTGCCGTAGTACTGGGTCAGCGACTGCACTTTGCGCACCACTGGTGTGCCCTCGATGAACTCGTGGTTGCCGGTGTCAGGGTCAGGCAGCGCAGACAATGTTCTGGGGATCTGAACCACGGTGTGCGGGGCGGGGATGATGCTGATCGTCATCGGGTGGCTCCGATCTTGTAGGACGCGAGCCGCGATTTTTGGCTGGGCGACATGGCCATGCCGCCCTCTCGCAGTCTCAGCTTGAAGCCAGGGGAAGCGACCTCGTCGACGTTGGAGGCTGCGGCGTGCTGGGCACCCTGTGCGGCGAGCTCCATCACCACTTCTTTGATGTCGTTGGGCAGTACGTCCCAGCCGTGGGTGAACGTCACATCGACTGTGCCGGCCTGATACACCGGCGTGTAGGCGGGGCCGTAGCCGTAGTAGTAGCCGCTGTTGGCCCACTGGTTGGCGTTGATGGGTTCGATCCAGCCAGCCGGATACCAGGTGTAGCTGTTGGGGTCGACCAACTCCGGTGTTTCCCCGACGCCCCGTTGCACTTTCACTTCGGACACGTCGGTGACGTAGCGGGACGGCAGCATCACAATGCCGCGCTCACCCACCCGTAGCTGGGTGTACGTAGAAGTAACCACCGGGTTCAGGTGCCAGCCGCACCACCGGCGCAGTTCGTCACTGGCAGCCTTGAGGAACCAGTCCGCGTCTTGCGCCTGGAATGAGGCCCAATCGGGGTCGTCTGGCGAGACGAGAACCGGCTGCTGCGGTTGGGTCACGTCGAAACCCTTCTGCTGTCTAGGTTTTGCGTGGCCTGCCCCGCCGGCGCGGCGGGGGCTTCGGTTCCGGTTCCAGTTCTAGTTCCGGTTCGGGTTCTGACTCAGACTCTGGTTCCGCCTCGGATTCAGGTTCAGGTGCGATGTCGTCGAAAGCGTCGGCGTGTGGCTCCGGTGCGGGCACTGGTGCCGGTTCCGGCCGGACCGGCTCGGCGGGCGGGACTTCCGACAGGTGCGGCAAGTCCAGGGACTTGTCGATCCGTTCGGGATCAGCGGCCACCAGCACCACCACCGGGCGTGGCGGTGACGGTAGCGCCGCCACCGCCGCCACCAAGTCATCCGGCACCTGCAGACCGTTCGTCTCGAACATGGCGTGACGGTCGCGCAGAGCTTGTTCGGCGGCAGCCTCCGGATCCCGCACGTAGAAGAATCCGTTAGGCGCCGCCTCGCCGTTCTCGTCGTGAAAGGTCATGGTGCTCAGCCTGTTACGGGAACATCGGCGGGGTCAGGTTCGTGATAACCGCCACCGACTGCGGGTAACGAGCCGCTGTAAAAGCCACATACCCATACAGCTGCAGCAGCACTGTCAGGGTGGTTGCCCTGGTCTCGGGCAGGACACGGGTCCGAAGGCCGCTTTCGTACAGAACCAGATCAGAGCTGCGCATCACGAATATCTCGTCGTTCCCTGTTCCCGCGCCAGGTGGGACGTTCGGGTCCGTAACCACTGGAAGTCCGTGCATTTGGCCCACGACCTGCTGGGAGTCGACGTCGGTCAGGATGCCGGTAGCGTTCATCGGCTGGTTGGCGGTGGGCACAAAGACTGGCCGATCGTCGTTGTCCAGCAGCGACAGGAACCAGCCCCAACGCCGGGGGTGCATCACGATCACCTCAGGCGGTGCGAACCGCTGGGTGTGAATCCGCTGAATCGCGTCCGCGACAGCTGAGTAGACGCCTTGGACGCTGGTGGCTGAGGCCGAGATTGTGATGATGCCCGGGGTGTTGGTCACGCCACGGACGGTCCCGCCGGTGCCGTCAGCGCCGATCACCTGACCGTCCAACTGGCCCGCATAGGCGGCAGTCAGGTCGCGGAAGATCACGTCGTCGAACGCGATCGGCGACTGGTCCAACAGCTGCAGCGCCACTCCCTGTTGGCCGGCGATGGTGACCACGTCGGCCCGCACGAATGTGTCCGTCAGAAGGGTTTCCGTCACTGGGGTGTTGTCGCCGACCTGCGCTGCAACAGCGGTGCCGGTGAGGATTTTCGGGATGTTGATGCTGTCGGTGCCGCCGGGCAGCTGCTGACGCTGGCACAGGTTCGCGAAGGCGCGACCGGGGCGGGCCAGCTCGATGTACTGATCCATCAGCCACGCGGGTGGGACGGCGTAGCCGCCGGAACCTTCTGTGCGGGACAGGTTGCGGACCTCGGCGTACTCCCTCCCGGTGTCTACGTCGTGGGCGTGGCGCTGGAGCCGGTCGCGGGCCTCACCGGTCGTGTCGTTGTTGGTGGACACGGCGACGATGTCGCGCAGGTAGCTGCGTCGCGGATCGCCTTTCTGGTAAGTGCGCTGCTCGAAGACTTCGGTACGGGCCATGGACATTCCTGACTTGGTTGGGGGGTTGTTGGCGGCGACGCGACGGGACAGGTTGTTCAGGCCGGGCGAGGCAGCGCCGCGGTCGTAGTCGGCTTGCGCGAGATGGATCCGCTTTTCAAGCGACAAAGCGAGTTCGGTGAGTTCGGAGAATCGCAGATTTTCCCCACCGGTCAGGTGCTCGCGGCCTTGGGATCTGGCTTCGAGGCAGATCTTTTCGGCATCACGGAGGGTGTCTCGGCGGGTGGCCTGCAACGCCTGTATTTCTGTGAGTGTTGACACGGCAAAAGCCTTTCGGGAAGGGCTATGCGTGCGGGGACCGCACAAGGGCTTTGGTGTGATGGCTGGGCGGCGACAAATCTGATCTGTCGCCGCGCGATCTGTAACGGTTTTCGACCGGGGCCGTCGCCGCCCCGCCATCCTGGCGATCTCCCGCCAGTCGAGCAGGTTCGGGGCTTTGGCTGCCGCCGTCTCGCGCCGGGAGGCCAAAGTGCGAACCTAGTCCGGTGAGCTGCGAGTTGCCGTCGCAACCCGGCTCACTGCGGACCTGCCGGAGACGGTAAGCCGGGTGCCATCACAATTCGCGCGACACACTCAAGCGGGGTCTGCAGCCGCAGCCGCAGAACGGGCCGTGATCGCTGCCGCCAGGTTGGGAGGCCTGCGACCAGGGTGGGATGCCGGTGTGATCCGGTTCAGGCTCGATCGATCGGACCAGCCGGCGGGCTTCGGCCTCACGGGTTTGGAGATCCGCGAAAAAAAGCTGCAGCCGTGCGATGGGGCCGTTGAAGGTGCCATCCGGTGCTAGGGGCTCCTGCTGGCGGTAGGCCTCGCATATTTCGGCCAAGTCCGACGGTGTTGGCCGTGGTGGCGAGCTGGCCGCCGCCGGGTGAGGCCCGATCAGTCCGTCAAGGTGATTGGCGAGGCGGCGGTAAAGGGCTTTCGCGAGTGTCCGCCAAGGGGGCAGGTTTTCACGGCTCATGTTTGGTGCCTTTCGGTTGTTGGATGGGAGATGACGCGGTAGCGGCCGTTGGCGACGAACACGGCGGAGTGGGTGCCCTGGCAGCCGTGGGTGCACTTGTCGTCGATTTCGGCGAGCAGTGTGAGTGCGTCTTGTGGGGTGTGACAGTTGGTGATTTCAGATACGCCGTTGACCCGGAAGCAGATGATCACCGCGCCTCGGGTGGTGGGGGTATCGAGCAGGGTGCATCGGCCAGGCTCGGGAAGGGTCGGGGTTGCTGCTGCGCGCTGCGTGTAGGGGGCGGGCCAGCTGGTAGTGGTGTAGTGCCGGCCGATCACGAAGTGGGATGCGGCTGGGCGGTTTGGGTCGGTGGGCTGTTGTTCGACGCCCTGGGCGGGCACTGGAGGCCGGTGTGTCCGTGCTTGCCTGCGTTCCTGCCGCATCTGCTGCTTGTGGCGGCGGTGGTTACCCATCCGACGCGTCGGTGAGCAGTCGGTTCGCTTCGGTCCGCACCGACCGGGCAATCTCGACGGGATCGCACTCGCGGAGCGCCGTAAGGCCTCGCAGGGCGTGGTCGACGCTCATCCGGCGAGTGCGCAGCGCATCTTCGAGATGTTCGGCCGCGGCTAGTAGTTCGGCGTCCCGGTCGGTGTACGGCCGCGGTGGTGCGGGTCGGGCACGGTCGACCAACCGCTGGAAGTCGGCGTCCAACTCGCGGCGGCGATGTGGCCAGCCATCCCGAGACTTACCGGTACGTGCTTTGCACAAGCGGTGGGCAGGGGCATGGCAGTAGCCGAAGCTGATACCCAAGCTGGCAGCGATCATGTCGATTCGGAAATGGTCGGTCATGGGTGTGGCCTTTCGGGTTGGGGGTCAGAACGGCAGCAAGTCGTCGAGGTCGATGTTGTTGGTTGGAAGGGCAGGGCGGATGAGGCCCGGGGCCGTGGGGTGCAGAAGGTGCAGAAGGTGCAGGTTTTGCACTCTTTCTCCCGTGTGTACGTACAAGGGTGTTAGAACCTGCACCTTCTGCACCTTGACAGCGAAAAATATCGCCTGAAATGCAGAAACGCAGGGTGCAGGTCTGGTGCAGGTCTGATGACGGCGCGGCATTTCCCTGGTCATTTGCCGCTGTCCCGGTCCTGTCCGCGCAGCTTGATGCCCGCGAACCCGCGTTCCCCTGTCCGGACGGCGTGGCGAATCTTGCCGATCTGCAAGACGCGGCCGTAGAAGTCACGAGCGGTCAACTGGTGTGGCCCCTTGTTGTCCTCGTCTCTGAGGTAGGCGCGATACAGCTGGGTTCGGTTCACCCAGCAGTCCTCATCGAATTCGCAGTTATCGAGGAGCCATCCGCGGACAGCGTCGGCATCGCGCATGAAGTCCGTCTTGGCTTCGGCGACCGACTTCGGTTCGGTGAGGCGGCCGCGTGCGATCAGCGACGGCAGCGCCGCCACGGCCTTTGCGAGGACGCCACGTAACTCGTTGTCGGTCTGTAGACGCTGATCGAGGCCCCGGTCTTCCTGCCCGAGGAAGCTGTTCGGGAAGGGCACCACGACCCAGCGGGCCATCCACCCCTCTGATGAGTCCGATGATCCGAATGCGCGGTTCGTCGAGTAGAACGGCAAGGCCCAGGGGGTGAAGTTGAATACCGCGCCGTACTTGTGTTCCCCCTGGATGCTGTCGCCGCCGGTGATGGACTTGAACACGGCAGTGTTGGTGAGCCAGCGGGCGTCGAGGTCGCCGGCCAGGTTGGCGAGCTTGCCGTACAGGGTGGCCGCACGAAATCTGTTCTCGGCCAGTTCGTGCAGTTTGGCGTCGGTGCAGTTGCGTTCCCCGAGTAGATGTTTGATGAGTCGCACCAGGGTGCCTTTGCCGTTGCGGCCTTTGCCGTACAGCAGGATCGCGATGTGCAGAGGGTTGCCGGAGTACACGACGTAGGCGAGGAGTTCCCAGATGAAGCCGGGGCCGTCGTCGGTCGGTGTGAGGCAGTCTTCGGGCAGGACTTCGATGAGGAACTTCTCGAACTCGGGGCAGGTCGCGTCGGCGTCGTAGGCGACGGGGAGTTGCACGGTGGAGAGGAAGTCGGGTGAGTGCTGAACCAGGGTCCCGTTGTCCCAGTCCAGCATTCCGTTGGCGACGTTGATGTAGCGCGGTTGGGGGATGCAGTCGATGCGCGGTGTCTTGGGTGAGTAGCGGATCAGATCGAGAGCGTTGCGGCAGTGCCCTTGTCGGTAGCGGTCGGCCAGGAAGGCGGCGATGACCGTTTCGATGGCGCCCCTGTTGGGCACCCACACACCTTCCTCGTAGACGTACAGCTTGTCGTCGGTCAGGTTGTATCCGCACGGGATGGAGTCCATGGCGGCGTCCGCGAGTGTGCGTGCTCGTAGCCCGTCCCGATCGAAGAATGTCTTCGCGATGACAGTCGCAGGCACTGGCTGTTCCTGGGCGGGTAGCTTGTCGCGGTCGGCTCCATTGCGGGGCTGCGTCTGCTCGTCGGGTGGTGGCTCTGTCGGTCCAGGATCGTCCGGGTGCCGCCCATTGCGCTGCACCAGGGCTGCTGCGTCCAGCTCGACGGTCAAATCTGCAATGACCTGTTCCACATCTGCGTCGGCGCTCACCGGCGTCGCCTGCCCCGCTCGGCTACCAGGTAGCCGGAGATTGACACAGCGGCCGCCTTGACCGCGTTCCACCGTGCAGCCTCGTCAAGTTCTGTTAGGGGTGCCCAGCCTGTAGCGCAGTCGCGGCAGTAGCTGCGCCACCACAGCAGGCCGCCGAGCTTCTCTCCGGTCCTGCAGGCCACGCACCTCGGGTCAGCGGCAGACAGTATGTCCGCCAACGCTTTCCCAGCGGCGACGATCGACCCGAAATGCTCTACTAGTGCGGCAATATGCTTCCGCACCTGTTCAGCGTTCTCGGCGGGGTCGCGAGGTTTAGGGCAGCGACGCGGCGGCGGTTGCTGCGTGTACTCCCGTGGCTTGTCGAACAGATCCGACATTCTCAGGCCAATAAAGTTCAGGAAGTCGTCCTTGTCATCCCCGGCAAAGAGAGTCACGAGGGCGTCGGTGCCATCGGGGCGCGGCCTGACAGACACCGAGCGGTCGGCGGCGGAATGGCCTGGGGCTTGGATGCGTGCCCGCCCGCCGCTCAGATAGGTAACAGCCAGCCCGGCGGCCTCGGCGGCAGCGCACACGCAATTGACCGCGACACTGCCGTTCATCGCCGCAACCGATTCGTGTCGGCGATGTGTCGGGGGCCTGTGGCGCAATGGGATTGCGCTTCTCGGGCGTTGAGGTCGGCGGGTGTTTGCCCCGCCGACCTGTTTCTTTCAGGCATGGCTACGGCTTCCGGTGACGGGATGATGACTGCATCGAGGGCGCGATCTCGGCCGCGCGGCAGTCGTTAGTCACGGTGAGCGGGAGCCAGCGCCACCTGAGAGCCCCGGGTGCGCATCTCAACCTCGGCGGCGTCGAGCGACATAGTCCCGGCCATGACCTGCTCGGCAAGGTCGGGGGCACCCTTACGGATCGCCCTGGCACGGGCTACGTCGCGCACAGGGGCACCGATGGCGCGGGCGACGCTGCGCACGTCCGATCCTGTTGCCGCAGGGCTAGTGGCCGCAGCGGCCACCTCAACGGTTTCAGGTTGTGGGGTATAAGTTTTCGCGCGTCCCTCATCGACCAGTCGTTGTACGTAGCTTTCAACAGAAGCTGCGGTAACGAACGCCCTAGATCCTATGGAAATGCGGTCGAGATACCCGTCCCGGAGCATTTCGTACAGCTTGGTGCGGCCGACCCGCAGGATGCGCATCGTCTCGTCGACGGTGTACAGCAGGTGCGGTATTTCAGCCGACGTGATCGGATGACCCATGAAAAAACCCCACTAATCGATGTTCCTCCCTGGGCCGGGTGGTCCGGGGAGGGCGAAATACCTCCCCGGGGGGAGGTCTTTCCATCTCGTGGGGAAATGGTGTGCTTTACCCAAAACGCGTGTTCATAGCTTTTACCCAAAACGCCAGTGCTGCGGGCGAATTCAGTACAGCACACAAATAGTGCGTCGTCCACCATCTCCATTCGCGCGGAGTGTTGACGTGTCGCCACCAGGTGGCGCACACTGCCCGGCATGGGCACACGACGCGGCAACGGTGAAGGCAGCATCTTCGCCCGCAAAGACGGCCGATTCGAAGGTTCCGTCCGCTACACCGACCCGATCACCGGAAAACCCAGACGGGTCAGCGTGTACGGGCCGAGCAAGGCGGCCGTGCGCGAGAAGCTGAAACAGACACGCGCCCGCCTAGAGGCCGGCGCACCGCCCAAAGACGCGACGTGCACTGTCGGGGACTGGCTAGCTCGTTGGCGCACAACCACTTTGGCTGCCTCGGACCGCAAGGAGTCGACCCGCGAGTTGTACGCCACGCTGTGCCGGGTGTATTTGGAGGTGGCCCCGTTCGCTGATATCCGGCTGGATCGGCTGCGGCCCTCAGACATCGACGCGCTGATCTTGGCGATGCGCACCAAAACTAAGTCCGCACCCGCGGGCGACGATGTCGAGTTAAGCCCGGCTGCGCCGGTGCGTGCGTTGTCAGACTCCACAATCCGCTCGACGTACACAGTGCTGCGCACTGCGCTCGACGGGGCGGTGCGCGACGGGCTGATCGCGACCAACCCGGCCACCCTGGTGCGGCGGCCCACGGTGGAACGCACAGAGGCGCGGCACCTGAGCGCCCGTGAGGTCGCTGCCGTCCTAGACGCGGCGAAAGCGTCGCGGTACTACACCGCTCTGGTGCTGATCGCCTCGACCGGTCTGCGGCGCGGTGAGGCGCTCGCACTGTCGTGGGGCAACGTGGACCTTGATGCTGGTGTGTGCAAGGTGGCGGCCACGATCGGCCGTGTTGGCGGGCAGTTGAAGATCACCGCGCCCAAAACTGCGCGGTCGCGCCGCGAGATTCCGCTGCATCCGTCGGTGGTGACAATGCTGCGGGCGCACCGCACTGAGCAGAAGCAGGAGAGGATGCGCGCTGCCAACAAGTGGGTGAACGTCGGCCTCGTGTTCACTACTGAGCTTGGCGCCCCGGTCGACCCGCGCAACCTGTTGCGGGTGATCGAGTCCGCAGCCAGAGCGGCCAAGGTCGAGGGCATCGGCACGCACACGCTGCGCCATTCGGCTGCGGTGGCGTGGCTGGAGGCCGGCACGCACATCAAGCAGGTCGCGGATCTGCTTGGGCACAGCAGCATCGCGGTCACGGGGGACATCTATGGGCATTCCAGCGAGGCGGGGGCGCGGGCTGCAGTCGACGCGCTCGGTGCGGGGCTAGGTCTGTGATGGCCTTTGACGGCCTTTGACGGCCATTGTGACGGCCATTGGTCCCAAAAACGGGGGAGGGCGAACACTGTTCGCGCCCATTCGCGCCCATTCGCGCCTGTCGGAAAATGGCTGTGGCCTGCGCTGATACCGCCGGCGTCCGAACACCCGCACACGCGTGCGAAACCGATTCCATAGCCTGGGGGTCAAGTGGTCGCAGGTTCAAATCCTGTCAGCCCGACAACTGGTTTACCTGCGTAAACAGGGCATATCTAGATTTTGTTCTGGCCCGCGTGCTATTTGACGCACGATAGTGTTTGTCAAGGGTAACCCGCGGGCAATTGCTCTGGACAAAGTATTGGCATTGACCACCGGAAATTCTCGGATTGAGATCCAGAGCAACGCGACATGTCCCGAGCCGGACGGTTAGACCAGCCCTTGGATCATGCTCGTCGCGTTCGCCTTGCGCTCGTAGCCCGGCTGACAGCAATGAATTCGAAGACTTGTCGGTGCACCGCGTTACCTTGTGGCGATGCGTTGGTTTGCCCGCCCTGAGAACAATGCCCACCAGCTGAGAGTCGCGCCTCAGCTGGCATGCTGGGAAGCGGCCGACCACCCGGATCAAAAACGGCTGCATGCCTACCTTAAAGACACCGAGGAGCTGGTTGCTGACTCGCGGATCGAGGGCCTCTGGGCGCTCCGACTCGATGTCGGTCGGCCCAGCGGGCGGGATCTGCTCGACATGGCCGACGTCGACAATTATGCCCAACCCCTGGCTGAGCAGCTGAACGCTCCGGGACTGGTTTCAGTCTGGTGCACCAAACAGCACAGCGAGCAATCATTCGTGCGGATTGAAGCCGCCCGCGAGGTTCCGCCGCCGTCAGCGACAGAGGTGTTGCTCGTGACAACGACCGCGTCGTGGGCTGCTCAGGCCGCCCAAGAACAGATCTACGCCGCCCTAGCGGATGCGGCAGAACTTCCGGCCGGACCCGTCGGACTCGAACTATCTTTCGTCGTCGGTCCAGGCAGGAACTGGCTGAACCTCTGGAAACAGACAATCGACTCACTCGACCCACTCCTGGGACGTACCTACCCCGACCGCGCCTGGCATCCGCGCGACGGCAGAATTACTGAACTCGGTATGCATGTCACTGTCGATCCAGATCTTGGTCACGACGTAATCATCGGTATCGCTGCTGCGCAAGCCCGGCTCGAAGCCGGACACCCTCGATCCATCCTGCGCACCGAGCACTGCAACAGGTGCAACCAGGTTCACACCGGCGAATGCCCTCCCGATTCGATTCGCGCCGAGATCGAGCAGATCCTGGTCAACCACCCGCGCACCCGCTACGCCAAGGTACTGATCGGCATGCGGAGCGGGTTAACCGACGCCGAGATGGCCGACGAGGCCATCAAGGCAGGCAAGCCGATCAAGGCTGAGAGCATTGCTTACGTTCGCAGGCTGGTGCGACTGTCGCTTGACGACCAGATTGTTCCCGCTCCATCTGACGCCGCAGCGCAAGCCGGGTTCTATCGCGAGCTGTTGAACTATCGGTGCTCGCCCGAGTTGAAGCAACACGTCAACACCAAGCTGGCGAAGCTACGGGTGCTGGACACCAAAATTCTGCTGACACCTCTCGGCCATGTCCACCTCGGCGGGAACGACCCGTCGGAGCCGGAGAAGCCCGAAAGGGTGTGCCCTGAGTGCCTCCTGGTGCATGCCGGAGATTGTCTATGAGCGCACTCCCGACTATCGCCTCGCCAGGGGCTACGCGCGTGAATCTCTGGAGTCCGGCACTGAAGGCAATGGGTGGCGCGTGAACAGGCGACAGCGCTGATGTGCCTCCGCTGCAGGGAGTGCCGGTGCGAGGGGTCTGAGGTGACATCTCGGATGCCGTACTCGCAGATGCCTACGTCTGAGCTACGCGAAAGCGCGGGCGGCCAAAGTTTGCAAACACTGCGGCTTTCAGTTCCAGAACACCTGCGGTTCGTTGGCGGCTTGAGGTGCTCGCGCTCATCCGGTTGAGAAGGACTAGGACATGAGTGGGGATTACGAGATTTTGTGTTCGCTGTTACGCGCTCTGGGTAGGAGTGAGGCAGGGCCGATCGATGTGTCGAATTGCTGTCGTGATCTGGAGCGGTGTCGGCCCGTCCCGTCGTATCGGTTGGGCGTCATCGTTGAGGACTGCTCGCGGGGTTACGCGCCGATGGGTTCGAGGTGGTTTGGAGGACACGGAATCCCGGCGGCAGTACTGAGCCGTGAGTACGACTTCAGCCGGGCGACCATATACAACACCAATCAGTGGACCAAAGAGCACGTGATCGCAGTGGACGATCTCTACCGACAACATGACACCTTGCTCGGTCCCACGCATCCTGATCTCATCGCCTTAGCTGAGCGGTTGCAACGGGTGTCCACGTCGGTGTACCTACGCATGCGCGACCTGCAGGAAACGCACAGCGAGCCAGGCCGCTACCCCGGCAGCAGAGGCTCTGTCGCCTTCACCAAACTCGACCGAAAGGTAGCCGACCGATGATCGCCGAAGACATGGAAAAAGATCAACCGCGGCGACCACGCCGCTGCGGGTTACATGATGTCGCGCTGTCCGTGAAAGGAGTGTGCGATGAGTGCGCGAAGTTGATTCCGCCTGCGATGACCGTGACCGTGTTCGCGGATGGCGACGACGAAGGCTACCGGGCCTGGGTGGCCTTCCATCGTGGTGGCTACGTGATCAACATCCAGCGGAGCTACAACCCGAGTGACGCGGTTTTGCACCAGGCAACGTGCTACACGATCAACGGTGATCCCGCACGTGGGGATGTGTTTGTCGGTGACTACGTGAAGGTTTGTGGCTCGCGACGGGCGGCGCTTGATGAGTGGGCGAGCCGCACGGTGGGCACCTTGATCAAGACCTGCGAGATCTGCTTCTGAGCATCACCGGCAGCGGCATCTACTCGTAGTGGGCGTGCTGCTGGCATCATCGCGACTTGGAGCACTCGGCAGAGGAGAACGGAATGTGACGGAATGCCGCAAATTGTCGACGGCAACTGAATACTGACCAGTGCGCGGCAACTGAAAATTGACCAGCTTCCTGAAGATCCTTGGCTATGGGCCAAGGAGGAAGCGAGTGTTGAGCGTGGAGGACTGGGCAGAGATCCGGCGGTTGCGCCGGTCGGAGCGGTTACCGATTGCGGAGATCGCGCGGGTGTTGGGGATTTCACGGAACACGGTGAAGGCGGCGTTGGCTTCTGATGGTCCGCCGAAGTATCAGCGTGCTCCGGTCGGTTCGGTGGCTGATGAGGCCGAGCCGAGGATTCGGGAGTTGTTGGCGGCCTATCCGCGGATGCCGGCGACGGTGATCGCTGAGCGGATCGGGTGGTCGTATTCGATCCGGACTCTCAGTGAGCGGGTGCGGGAGTTGCGGCCGGTGTATCTGCCGCCGGATCCGGCGTCGCGCACGACCTATGTGGCTGGGGAGATCGCGCAGTGCGATTTCTGGTTTCCCGATGTGGTGGTGCCGGTGGGGTGTGGTCAGGTCCGCACCGCCACTGCGTTGCCGGTGTTGACGATGGTGTGCGGGTATTCGCGCTGGGCTTCGGCGATGTTGATCCCGACCCGCACCGCAGAAGACTTGTATGCCGGGTGGTGGCAGCATCTTTCGCTGTTGGGTGCCACGCCTCGGGTGTTGGTATGGGACGGTGAAGGCGCGGTCGGGCGGTGGCGGGCACGTCAACCCGAATTGACCGGAGCGTGTCAGGCGTTTCGTGGCACGTTGGCGGCCAAGGTGCTGATTTGCCGACCCGGCGACCCCGAAGCCAAGGGGCTGGTCGAGCGTTTCCACGATTATCTGGAGCGGGCGTTCCTACCTGGTCGGGTCTTCGCGTCGCCGGCGGACTTCAACACCCAGCTTCAGGATTGGCTGGTGCGGGCCAATCATCGCCAGCACCGGGCGTTGGGATGTCGCCCGGTGGATCGGGTCGAGGCTGACAAGGCGGCGATGCTGGAGTTGCCACCGGTAGGCCCGAGCACTGGGTGGCGGACCTCGACTCGGCTACCGCGTGATCACTATGTGCGCTTAGACGGCAACGACTACTCGGTGCATCCGGCCGCAGTGGGGCGGCGCATTGAGGTCACTGCCGATCTGGGGCGGGTCCGGGTGTGGTGTGGTGGCGCCCTGGTCGCCGACCATGCCCGGGTCTGGGCCAAACACCAAACGATCTCCGCTCCCGACCATGTCGATGCGGCCAAGCTGCTGCGCCGCAACCGCTTCGACGTCATCAGCCCGCCCGCCCACGTCGAGGTCGAGCAACGTCGGCTGGCCGACTACGACACCCTGTTGGGTCTTGACGGGCCGGTGGCGTGATGGCCGCTAAAACACTGACCAGCAGCCGCGACGTGGCCGCCGAGTTGGCATATCTGACCCGGGCCTTGAAAGCGCCGACGCTGCGGGAGGCCATCGACCGGCTCGCCGAGCGGGCCCGCAACGAAACCTGGACCTACGAGGAGTTCCTGGCTGCGTGCCTGCAGCGTGAAGTGTCAGCACGCGAATCTCATGGCGGTGAAGGGCGTATCCGGGCTGCCCGCTTTCCATCACGGAAATCGTTGGAGGAGTTCGACTTCGACCATGCCAGAGGTCTCAAGCGTGACCTCATCGCGCACCTGGGAACTTTGGATTTCGTCACCGCTAAAGACAACGTCGTGTTCCTCGGTCCGCCCGGAACCGGCAAGACACACTTGGCGATAGGGATCGCGATCCGCGCCTGCCAGGCCGGCCACCGCGTCCTGTTCGCCACCGCCAGCCAATGGGTCGACCGCCTGGCCGCCGCCCACCACGGTGGCACGCTGCAAGCCGAACTCGCCCGCCTGGCCCGATACCCGTTGCTGGTTGTCGATGAAGTCGGGTACATCCCTTTCGAGTCCGAAGCCGCGAACCTGTTCTTCCAGCTGGTGTCGTCCCGCTATGAGCGGGCCAGCCTCATCGTCACGTCCAACAAGCCCTTCGGCCGGTGGGGCGAAGTATTCGGCGACGACGTCGTCGCCGCAGCAATGATCGACCGCCTCGTCCACCACGCCGAAGTCATCGCACTGAAAGGAGACAGCTACCGCCTCAAAGACCGAGACCTCGGCCGCGTGCCTACCGCCACGGCCGACGATCAATGAAACCGAGCTGGTCAATTTTCGATTGCCGACAGCTGGTCAGTTTTCGGTTGCCGTTGACACAAATGCACTGCGGGTGCGTGCAGTCACGGTGCGCAGTGTCCGATGATGCTCCGCTGGTACCACGATCTGTGGGACGGCACGTTCTGGCGACGTTGCGAGTGTGATTCCTGGGCCATACCGGCAGAGGGCTACGGGCCCGTGACTGTACGGCGTATCGCGGATCACGCAAGGGACACGGATACCGAAGTAGCCACACCAGGATGTCGGCCAACCGACGGTCCACCACGTCCTCTAGGCCCAGAAATATAGGTGAATGCATTGACACAGGTCCCGCAGAGACACAGGTCCCGCAGAATGCCAAACACCAGTTGAGCTGGGCGCTGACTTCGGTCGACATAGCATTTATCGCTTAGACAAGCTGGGTGCGAGGGGAGACGGATTTCGGTGATCGAGGTGACGATCACATGACAGATGCTGAACGGTTCGAGGCCGACATGTGGGACTCGTTATGACCTAGACGACCTGGACTCTAGGTAGCTCATTACTCAAGACAGTTGCCTGCCGCCATGATCTGTTTTGTCGGCACCGTGAGGTAATTTGCCGTGAGGTCGCTGTGACCTAATCGTTATGTGGAGTGGTGAGGGGATTTGCAATGGGTACAGCCGTCAGTGTCGGTCGGGTCGGTGCTCTGGCCGTCGCTTTGGGTGTGGGCGCGGTGGTAATGGCGTTGCCTGCTGTGGCTCTTGCGGATTCAGCGGGGTCGGGAGGGTCGTCTGCGTCGTCTGGCTCTGGTTCGTCGTCGGGGTCGGCGAAGGGTCACGCGGGGCCGCGATCGGGGTCGCATCGGGGGTCGTCAACAGTCTCAGGTGGTTCGTCGGGCGTCGGTGAGTCGGGTGCTGGGGTGCGATTTAGGGATCGTTCGGGTGCCGGTGATGCGGGTGGCTCGGATGGGGTGGTGTCGAGTGGTCCGGTGGCTGCGGCTGCAGTAGTGGATGCTGCCGATTCGTTGGTTGTGGGTGGTTCGACGGTGGCCGCGGAGGGCTCAGCTGGGACGGGCGATGGGGTGGTGTCGACACGGGTCGTGTCTGGTTCAGACGTCGTGGTGGTTTCGGTGGTTCCGCCTGTTGTTGCGGTTCCCTCGGGTGGTGTGTCTGGTTTGGGTGGGCATGTGTTGGTGTGGCTCGGCGATCGTGCTCCGGGTGGTTCGAAAGGGTCGGGCTTGGGTGCCTCCTTGGGGTGGGCCTTGTTGGGGTTTGTCCGTCGCGAGGCTGGCCTGGCGGCGGGTGGTTCTAGGGCGTCGGCGAATCCTGTTGCGGCGTCGGTGGGTGCGGGGTCGGGGGATGTGTGGTTGTTCGGTGATGGGACTGCTGAGCATCCTGATGGCGGGATCTTGATTGGAAATGGGTATTCGTGGACGGGATACGCGGGTGTCTGCACCACAGGTGCTTGCACAGGCGGGAACGGCGGGATCTTCGGCAGCGGTGGTGATGGGTTTAACGGTGGCAACGGCGGGTCAGCCGGGTGGTGGGGCAACGGTGGCAACGGCGGCGTCGGCATTAACGACACCTACGGCGGAGCGGGTGGCAACGGTGGTACCGGCGGCTTGTTCATCGGCAACGGAGGCACAGGCGGCGCCGGGGGTAGTGCGCTGAGCACGAGTGGAGTCGGTGGAACTGGTGGAAACGGCGGTGGCACCGGTCTCATCAGCTGGGGTAACGCTGGATCCGGTGGTGCAGGTGGTGTGGGTGGCGAAAGTGGTGTCGGTGGTGCGGGAGGTAACGGGGGTAGTGCTGGAGCGATTTCGACGATCGCCCAGGGGGGTGCTGGCGGCGCTGGCGGCGCGGGTGGTGCCGGGAAATCCGGCACCACTGGGGGCGATGGCACAACGGGCGGCAATGGCGGTGCGGGTGGTGCTGGGGGTGGCGGTGGCATTGTCTTTGGACCTGGTGGTTCTGGCGGTATCGGTGGCGTAGGTGGCGCTGGCGGCAGCGGCGGTACTGGCACGATCGGATCGGATGCCAGCACGGCTGGCGGAATTGGCGGGAATGGTGGCGCTGGCGGTAGCGGTGCCACTGGCGGTGCGGGCGGGGTAGGTGGTGATGCCGGTCAGGGCCGGATCTTGTTCCTCATCCCGTCCAACGGATCCAACGGTGACGGCGGCAAGGGCGGTGCCGGCGGCTCAGCGGGCGCGCCTGGCAACGGTGGTGCTGGTGGAACTGGCGATGCCGTCACCCCGGATGGAGGTAAGGGCGGTAACGGCGGTAATGCCGGTACTGCAGGTACCGGCGGAATCGGTGGTGCGGCAGGTCTCGTCGGCGACGGAGGCGCTGCAGGCGCTGCGGGTGCTAGCGGTGCTGGAATCACGGGCGCTTCCGGTAATGGTGGGACTGGCGGCGCCGGTTTCAACGCAACTGCCGTCGGCGGTAATGGCGGCAATGGTGGAGCTGGAGGCAACGGTGGTTCAAACGGCAACGGCGGAGTCGGAGGGGCTGGTGGTTCCGGTAATGCCGGTCAGAGCGGTAGCAACGGCACCAAGGCCGGCGGTGATGGCACCTCAGGCACAACCGGCGGCAACGGCGGCAACGGTGGCGCCGGCGGGGCGGCCGGTGCGGGGTCGGGTGGCAGTCAGGGTAGGGGCGGGGTTGGTGGCACAGGTGGCACGGGCGGTAACGGAGGTGCCGGCACTACAGGGGCTGATTCCGTCGATCCGACGGAAGCCGGCAGCAACGGTGGCAACGGGGGTGCCGGCGGTACAGGCGGTGCAGGTGGTTCCGGCGGTGCGGGAAGCGTCACGGGAACCGCGGGTGTGGGCGGCAAGGGCGGCAATGGCGGAAGTCCGGGCGATGGAGGCAATGGCGCGAACGGCACGCTAGCAATCCACAATGGTTCCAACGGCGGCAATGGCGGTAACGGTGGTGCCGGTGGTGCGGGTGGAACTGGATCATCCATGGGGGCTATCGGCGCCGAATCGCGCACCGCCGGTAACGGCGGGAACGGCGGCAACGGATACGCTGCCAGCCCTGGTGAGATAACAGGTAACACCGGCGGTAACGGCGGTAACGGCGGCGACGGCGGCAAGTACGGCCGCGGTGGCGCCGGCGGTAACGGCGAGTCCGTCTCCCCAACGACAGGTCCAGCCAGCGGGGGTCACGGCGGTGACGGAGGCGCCGGCGGCTCACTAAGTGGTGTCGGCGGCAACGGGGGCATTGGCGGGTCAGCTATATCCAACGACGCAGCTGCCACTGGCGGCAACGGTGGAATCGGTGGCACCGGAGCTGGTGGCGGTACGGGAGGCGGCGGCGGAGCTGCCTTCTCGGGCAGCGCCAGTACAGCCACAGGTGGTGAAGGCGGCGCAGGTGGCGATGCTGTCTCAGCTATGCGCATCGCCGGGAACGGTGGTAATGGCGGCGCCGCCACCAATACATCAACCGGACAAGCCGCAGGGGGCACCGGAGGGGCGGGCGGTGACGGGCTGACCCCCAACACCGGCGGCGGGACCGGGGGCACGGGCGGTGACGCAGCAGCGACACTATTGGTCAATGCCATCGGCGGCGTGGGTGGTAGTGCCGGCGCCGGAGGTTCTGGAGGAGCGAACGGCACGACCGGGGCCAACGGCTCGGCTTCTGTTGCTGTCGTCATCCCCGTCGGCGATGAGCCGCACAACGTGCTTCTCCTGAACGACGGCGCCACTGCCTATGTCACCAACTACCTAAGTAACAACGTGTCGGTGATCGACACTGTCACCAACACGGTCACCTCCACGATCGCCGTCGGCGGCGCCCCACTCGGGGTGGCGATCAGTCCCGACGGCACCACCGCCTACGTCGCCAACCTCTTCACCTCCAGCGTGTCGGTGATCGACACCGCCACCAACACGGTCACAGGCACCATCATCGCCGTCAATGATCCGCCCGAAGTGGCTGTCAGTCGCGACGGCGCCACCGTGTACGTCACCAACTACACCAACGGCACCGTTTCTGTCATCGACACCGCCACCAACGCCATCACGACCGCTATCGCCGTCGGCGACGGTCCGTGGGGGGTCGCGATCGGTGCCCACGGCGGCACCGCCTACGTCACCAATACCGGCGGCAGCAGTGTGTCGGTGATTGATACCGTCACCAACACAGTCACCACCACCATCGTGGTCGGCAACTATCCGTACGCGGTGGCGGTCAGTCCTGACGGCGCCACCGTTTACGTCACTAACAGCTTGAGCAGCAATGTGTCGGTGATTGACACCGTCACAAATACAGTCACCACCACCATCGCGGTCGGGGACTATCCGTCCGCGGTGGCGGTAAGTCCAGACGGCGCCACCGTCTACATCGCCAACGCCTTCGGCAACACCGTCTCGGTGATTGACACTGTCACTAACACAGTCACCAGCACAATCGCCGTCGGCGACCTTCCGTTCGGGCTGGCAGTCAGCCCCGACGCGAACACCCTCTATGTGGTCACTTGTGATTTCGTGACACTTGCTGGATCAGTGTGGGTGATTCAGGTGTGAGCCAGAGTCTCAAAACCGATGGGTTGATGCGAACGAGTGCGAGGTAACGCTCGCACCCGTCGAGCAGGCCCCAGGGGGCCGTTAGTTGTCTTGAAACCCGTCTCATAACCGGTAGTCTCATTACCGGGATCGGAAACGGGATTATGAGACGGGAGCGACATTGGCCATCATCGGGTACGCCAGGGTTTCGACGACGGATCAGGACCCACAGCTTCAGCTCGATGCCCTCAACGAGGCCGGTGCCGCCCGCATCTTCACCGACCATGGGATCAGTGGCTCTACCGCCAGCCGACCACAGCTCGACGCCTGCCTTGATCACCTCCGGGAGGGGGCCGTCCTCACCGTGTGG
The DNA here is from genome assembly GCA_965279745.1 of Mycobacterium sp. Taxonomy (GTDB): domain Bacteria; phylum Actinomycetota; class Actinomycetes; order Mycobacteriales; family Mycobacteriaceae; genus Mycobacterium. The sequence goes on along the minus strand of OZ257262.1, from coordinate 1,080,067 downwards.
AAGCTCGACAGGCTCGGACGCAACACCCAACACGTCCTCACCGTTATCGATGATCTCACCTCGCGGGGCATCGGATTCCGCAGTCTCACCGAGGGTCTCCACACCGAGGGCCCGATGGGCAAGGCGATGCTGACGATCATGGCCGCCTTCGCTCAACTGGAGCGGGACACCATGATCGAGCGGACGCGCGCCGGCCTGGCTGCTGCCGCCACCAACGGACGCCACGGCGGGCGTCCCCGCAAGGTCGACGACGCTGACGCGGCCAAGGCGCGCACCTTGCGGGAGAAGGGCATCACCGCCCACGACATAGCCAAGATGCTCGGGGTTTCCCGCGCCACGGTGTACAGGCACCTGGCGGCAGCGCCGGTCGTCTGACCGGATCGCGACGAAGGTCGCAAACTGTGCCACCGCTTATAGAGGCATGCTGAATCTGTGCAGACGCTTAAGCGAGCGGGAGCAGCAAAGGTATCCATCCTGGCGATCGGCCGGTGGCTCGATACGAACGACGAACGTACCGAGGGGTCTACGACGGGATCCTTCGCTACCTTCCGTACGACCCGGACATCTGCCCGTGGACCGGTGAAGACTGCCCGTCGCACCGGCGGGTATCTGTCGACGAGAGTCGTTTGAGGCGAAAGCAATTGCGCTGCTCGTTGCACAACGTCGTACTGGGCGCGAGCTGGCTATGACAGCTTGATTCAGGACCGGTGTGACGGCCTCATTCAAGACCACGTTCCTTCGGACCGGTGTGTTGTGACGGTTTGATTCAGGACCACCCTCGACGGTTGGCGTGTCGATTATTGGCTCGCTGTCGGAGGGGTTCCGGATGGGATGTCGTGTGGAGCTGTTCGCCCAGATTCGTAGGGATGCGCGGGTCGGGGGCTTGGGTATTCGGGCGCTCGCTCGCAAGTACAAGGTCGGCCGGGATACGGTCCGGGCGGCGTTGGCGAATCCAGAGCCGCCGAAGCGGAAGACGCCGGTGCGGGAGTCGCCGAAACTCGGCCCGCTCAAATCAGCGATCGACGTGATGTTGCGTACCGATCTGGATGCGCCCCGTAAGCAACGCCACACGGCGAGAAGGATTTGTGTTCGTCTCGCTGATGAGCACGGTGCGGCGGATTTGTCGTATTCGTCGGTGCGTGACTATGTCCGTGTTCGTCGTGCGGAGATCATCGCCGAATCCGGTAGGCAAGCGCAGGAAGCGTGCGTGCCGCAGGAACACGCGCCAGGTGCCGAAGCCGAGGTTGATTTCGGCGAGGTGTACGTCATCCTCGCTGGTGTCAGAACCCGTTGCCACATGTTCGCGTTCCGAATGTCCATGTCCGGCAAAGCGATCCATCGGGTGTACGCGACACAGTCGCAGGAGGCTTTCCTGGAGGGCCATCTTGAAGCATTCGATGTGATCGGCGGCGTCCCTGTCCGGCATATCCGTTACGACAATTTGAAGTCTGCGGTCACCTCGGTGGTGTTCGGTCGCGGTCGGGGCAGGGTTGAGAATGACCGGTGGGTGTTGTTCCGATCGTTCTACGGATTTGACCCGTTCTACTGCCAGCCGGGGGTGAAGGGCGCCCATGAGAAAGGCGGAGTTGAAGGCGAGATCGGACGTTTCCGCCGCACCTGGCTCACACCCATGCCGGAAGTGGACTCGCTGGCCGAACTCAACGACCACATCCGCCGCTGCGAAGCACGCGACGACCATCGGCGTATCAGCGGCCGACTGCACACCGTGGGCCAAGACTTCCAGGCCGAACGAGACCATCTCGCACTCTTGCCTGCCGAGCGGTTCGACCCGGGGCTGGTCTTGTATCCGCGGGTGGATCGCTGCGCACTGATCACCGCACGGTCAGCGAAATACTCTGCTCCCGCCCGGTTGATCGGACGCAAAGTCAGGGTCTCGCTGCGGGCTTCGGAACTGGTCGTCTTCGACGGCCGCACCATCGCGGCACGCCATGAACGCGTCACGACCCGCAATGGGCAATCGATCAATCTCGACCACTATCTCGAGGTGCTGCACTGCAAACCCGGCGCGTTGCCCGGCTCGACCGCACTTGCCCAGGCCCGCGGATCGGGTGCGTTCACCGCAGCGCACGAGGCGTTCTGGCAGCAGGCACGCCGGGTCGACGGCGACGCCACCGGAACCCGCTCGCTGATCGAGGTGTTGGTCCTGCACCGCAGCATGCGTCCCGCCGATGTGATCGCCGGGATCCACGCAGCCCTCTCGGTGGGTGCCGTATCGGCGGATGTGGTCGCCGTCGAAGCACGCCTGCATGCCACCGGTGGTGGTCCCGAATCAGACCGTCACACCGGTAGCCCTGCCACTACCGTCGGTCACCGGGTTGTCAGTCTGACCCAGCGCCGCCTGGCTGATCCGGCGACCGTGATCGCCGGCCTCCCACCCGACACTCGGCCGCTACCCGACGTCGCGGCCTATGACGAGTTGCTTCAACGCAGACCCGCGACATCGCTACCCGGCGACGGAATGGAAGGAACAGCCCGATTATGAGCACGGTCACGAAAGTCACTAACACCCTGCGCCGCCCACGGGGGATGACCCAACAGGCTGCGCAGGCAGCGATCGATTCCGCGTGCCGACGTCTACGATGACCGGGACCGCCGATCCACCGTGCGTCGGGTCGCAGCAGCCGGGTTCCCACGTCAAAAATGGTTGGGCGACTTCGACTTCGACGCCAACCCGAACATCAACGCCGCCACCGTGCACACCGTCGCCCAAAGCGATTGGATACGCCGCGGCGACCCGCTCTGCTTGATCGGCGACTCCGGCACCGGCAAGTCTCATCTACTCATCGCGCTGGGCACCGCCGCCGCCGAACAAGGCTTCCGAGTCCGCTACACACTGGCGACCAAACTAGTCAACGAACTCGTTGAGGCCGCCGACGACAAGCAACTCGCCCGCACGATCGCCCGTTACGGCCGCGTGGATCTTCTCTGTATCGACGAGCTCGGATACATGGAACTCGACCGGCGTGGCGCCGAGTTGCTGTTCCAGGTGATCACCGAACGTGAGGAGAAGGCGTCGGTAGCCATTGCATCCAATGAGAGCTTCTCCGGCTGGACCAAGACATTCACCGACCCGCGCCTATGCGCCGCGATCGTCGACCGCCTCACCTTCCACGGCACCATCATCGAAACCGGCACCACCTCATACCGACTCAGCCATACCCGAACCACCAACTAGCACCACAAGCGCCCAGATGGACCTGAATCAAGCCGTCACATGGTCCTGAATCGGGTTGACAAAGACACTCACGGAAGTTTGTGCGAAACCCGCCCGTGCGGGCATCGCGGCAGACACTGTTGGGCAGCCGAATTGGCCGCATACGAGAGGCAAGCGAGTATGACCGAAAGCAAGAAGAAGCCGCCGCCGTGGGCATCCGCCGATGGGTGGCCTGATTGGCCCGACGAGGCGCGGGCCTGTCATCTCAACTTCCTGCGCGGGTACGAATACGCTCGGCACGGCAAGGAGCTACCGTCGTACCCATTGCCGCCGCAGGTCGGGGATCTCATCGTGTACGACCACCAGTATTGGCAGTTCGGCGTGGTTACGTCCGTTGATCTCGGCCGCGGCTCGATGCTTATCAAGCGATACGGAAATGGACTGGTCGCACCATCGGAGGACTGGAAGTACATCGCCAACGCGGTGAAAGTGGTTGGCCGACGCGGAGTTGAACGCCGACGTGCCACGTGAGCGAACGGTAGGGGTAGGTGTTTTCATGGGAGGTTTGAGGTGTCCTTGCCACTTCTGCCACCGCTGGGGAAACACTCATTGACCTGCCAATTCCCAAAAACAGCGTCTGACCTGCAGCTCCAGTGGTGGCAACTTTGGGACCACACCGGGTGGGTGGCAAGTTACGGTCAGGACTCCCGAACGACCTCGCCTCACGGTCCAGGAGCGCATCACTTACCGCTACCTGGACGCCCTGAACCCCCCGCGGCTGACCAAAGCAGCTGTGAGTGATCACCTGGCCGCGATCAGGGCTGAACGGGCGCCCATACCGGCTTTCCCGGGTAGCCGACGCACCAGACGAGATAGTCGTCGGTGGAGCGGGCGAAGCGGAAGTCGCCGCTGACGTCAGTCGGAGCGCAGCTTGCACCCCGCGTGACCGATTCCAGTCCGGTCTTGGTGAAGGGCTGCCACTGCAGGACGAGCGGACCGGTGCTGACGATGCCGCAGGTCATCTCCCCGCTTCCGCCGGGGACGATCTTGTCTTTGTCGGTGCACGGCCTGCCCTGTGTGGGGTCGTCGCCTTGATCGGTGGGGCTGCCGGCTTGGATCGTTGTGAACCCCTTCGCGCTGATCATCATTCCCATGCCGGTGGCGTCGTTGGTGAAGATGGTTCCTTGGCTGGAGGACTTGATGGTCCAGGTGAGGGCTTGGAACTTGGATCCGTAGTCGAGAGTCGTGTAGTCGTGGTCTCCTCGGTCGGCCGTCAGCCACCGTATTGAGCCGTCGGGTGAGAACGCCACTCCAGTCATCGGTTTTCCGTCGACCATTTCCCTCGTGACGTCGTCGTTGAACTGGACGTAGCAGTCGACCCGTGAGCCGGCGACGCGGCAGGCCGTCTTCCCCGTTGGGGTGATGACATATGCCGCTCCGCCGCTTACCGGGAGCGACGCATTCGTCGCAGTGGTGGATTGCGGTGCCGTCGTTGATAGCGGCGGGGCAGCGGCGGCGGCCTCGCTGCACGCAGGGATCTCCGTCCCTGGTGGAGTGATGTAGATCGAATTGATGTAGGCGCCGTTGGTCAGCCGATACCAGAGGTCACTGGGGGCGTGGTCGGTCTCTGTTTTCAGCTCGCCGCGGATCTGACAAGAGATCTCTACCGTGGCGCCCTCGGGGAGGATGTCGGGAACTAGCTGCGGTGCATCATTTTTCGGCTCCGCGCGCTGTTTAGCCCCGTGGCAGATCATTTGCTGATCGCAGGTGCCGGTGATCGACGAGGAGTACACGTGCGATGGTCGCGCAGGAGTTGTGGCGTTGACCTCGTTCCCGGCGCGGTGGGTACTTGCGAAAAGTACGCCACCGATACCGAGCAGGCCGATGACGCTCACCCCGCCGATCACCGCGAGTCTGCGGCTACCCCAGCTGCGCTGCTTACTCGGCGCTGGGGTGCTGGCTGCAGGGGTTGTTGCTGCTGGCCTGTTTGTTCGCGGTGGGCTTGTTCTGGGTGGGGTGGGTGCTTGTTGAGTGGGCGCTGACGCGGAGTACCCGGCACCGCTGTGTCGGGTGACCGCGGTGAATGCCCGTGCGAAGTCCTGACAGCGCAGAAACCGATCCTCCGGCTTCTTGGCCAGGGCGCGGGCGAACACCTTGTCGAGGGGGGCCAGTTCGGCGCGGACTGCCGAGGGTGGTGGCGGCGGTTCCGTGAGGTGTCGACTGATCACGGCCACGGGGTTGGAGTCGGGGTACAGGGGCCGGCCGGTGAGCAGGTTATAGGCGCTAGCCGCCAGGGCGTACTGGTCGGCGCGGCCGTCGATCGGGTTACCCATGAGTTGCTCGGGGGCGGCGTAGGCGACGGTGCCCACGGTGAAATTCGTTGCGGTCAAACCGGCCGGATCATCAAGGGGCCGGGCGATGCCGAAGTCGGCCAGGTAGACGCGGCGGTGCCCGTCGTGCTCCGGTTGGGAAAGCAGGATGTTGGCTGGCTTGACGTCGCGGTGCAGCAGCCCCCTGCCGTGGGCGTAGTCCAGCGCATCGGCGATCGAGGTCGTGATCGCGGCGACCTCATCGGCTGGCATCCCGGCCGGGTAACGCTCGCCGACTAGCCGGGCGGCATCGGGGCCGTCAACGAATTGGGTTGCGATCCACAGCCGCCCATCGGTGTCGCCGCGGTCGTGGACGGTGACGATGTGGGGGTGCTCCAGGGCGGCGATGGAGTCCGCTTCGCGGATGAAGCGCTGCCGGAAACTCTCGTCAGTGGAGATCTCGGGGCGAAGGACTTTCAGCGCTTCCCGGCGGGGCAGTCGCGGGTGCTGGGCCAGGTACACCTCGCCCATTCCGCCGCTGCCGATTTCGCGGACGACGGTGTAGCCAGCGAACTCCTCACCTGCCCCCAGCATCACGGACGGATCCTATCGGGTGAGGACGCGACAATGGCTGTTCAGCTGGGCCGCCCACCTGCTGGACGCAGGAGACGCCGCCGAAGGGCCGCTTCGGGATCGCTGTCTGCGGGCGTCCCTACACTCCCGCTATGGGAGATTTCGACAGGCTGTACGCCGCCCTCTCCGAGGACTCCCATGTCCGGGGCGCGCATTTTCAGCATGTCTGCAAGTGGTTCCTCGAGAACGACCCGGTCTATGCCCACGAGCTGAAGCGCGTGTGGCTGTGGAAAGACTGGCCGGGCCGGTGGGGCGGCGATGCCGGGATCGACCTGGTGGCCGAGGACCGTACCGGCGACCTGGGCGATCCAGGCCAAGGCGTACGACCCTAAGTACCGGGTCAGCAAGAAGGACGTCGACAAGTTCCTCGCCGAATCAGGGCGCAAGGTCTTCGTGTACCGGATGCTCATCGCCACCACCGACCTGATCGACCGCACCGGCGAGCGCACCATCCAGCAGCAGGAGAAGCGGAGCAGCTTCTTCCGCCTCAACGACCTCCGCTCCGCAGCGGTGGACTGGCCGACGTCGCCGGCGCAGCTGCGCCCGGCCAAGCGGCGCAAGCCAGCCGAGCCCCGGCCGCACTAGGCTGAGGCGCTCCGCGATGTCGTGAGAGGGTTCACAACCTCCGACCGTGGGCAATTGATCATTGCGTGCGGCACCGGCAAGACCCTGACCGGGCTGTTCATCGCCGAGAAGCTGAAAAGCAAACGCACCCTGGTCCTGCTGCCTTCGCTGTCCCTCCTCAAACAGACCCTCAACGAGTGGCGGGCCAACTGCACCAACGGCTTCGCCTCGCTGCCGGTGTGTTCCGACGACACCGTGTCCGATGTTGAGGATGCTGCGATCGCCCGCACCGCCGATCTCGGCGTGCCGGTCACCACGGACCCGAACCGGATCGCCGAGTTCCTGCGCCGCAAGTCCGGACCGCGGGTGGTGTTCTCGACTTATCAGTCCTCATGGCAGATCGGGGCGGCGTTCAAGCACGAGCGGGTGCCGGGATTCGATCTCGTCATCGCAGATGAGGCCCACCGAGTCGCCGGACCGGTCTCATCGGACTTCGCCACACTGCTGGATTCCAAAATTTGAGGTATACCCCGTATGGGTACGTACGCCAACGCGTACGCCAACCAGCCAAAAATCGGCCATCTGTCCACCAATGTTTACCGACGTCCGTGGATATCTAAAACAGGCGATAAGCTGTAGGGGAGTGGTACATCGGTGGATGTCGACACACATCGGGAAACGCAACATTTGTCCCTGGGGGTCAAGTGGTCGCAGGTTCAAATCCTGTCAGCCCGACGAGAAGAAGTAGCAGGTCAGAGCGGTTTCGCAGAGATGTGGAGCCGTCGTTTTCATAACTTCCCATCCGTGCCGTTCTCCGGCCGGTCTAGCCGTTCCCTCTGCTCAATGAGCATCTGAAGCCGCTGCTCCCACACCGCGATCTCGGTGCCCAGTTCCACACTCAGGTTGCGGAAGGCATCGGCCCACTCAGGGGCGGGTGTGGCGGATATGAACGGCTCCCGCCACCCGTCGAGTGCCCCGGCCAGGTCTTGGGCGCGCTCCATCTCTATCCGCGTCTTCTTCTCGCGGCTCATCAGTTCTCATCCTCGAGTAAGCCGAGCATCAGTTGCTGTAGATCCGGTCGGGGCGGATGAGCACCGCTGCCCGGCGCTGCTCGGCCATCACTCTGTCGTACTCGTCCCAGTCGTCGTGTTCGCCGCCCGCCGCCGTGAAAATCGCTTGGAGCAATCGCCGTAGCCCCTCGGCGTCCAACCAGGGTTGGGGGTCGTCGGGTCCGACGAGCTCGGCGTGCCCTTCGACCGCCGCCCACTGCCAGCCGTTGCGGAAGGTGGCCGTGACCTGAGGTCGAGCCCGCAGGTTCGCGAGCTTGACAGTGCCCGACGCGACAAAGGCCAAGGTGTTCTGCCCGGTCACGGGATGGGCCAGGATGCCGGCGTTGACCAGCGACGACTGGATGGTGTTGTTGGCCCGCAAAGTTGAAACCACAACCAGGCCCTGCTCGTGGCTGGACAGCGATGCTGCTTCTTGAAGGGTCGTCATGGAGTGTGCTCCTCGTTGTCTCGGTTTATGCTCGTCGACTCCCTCGCGGTGTGCTGTACGGCCTCAATTTATGCGATGAGCTGCAGCGTTCATTCTAATGCGAATTTGCTGAGGTCCACCGTTAGGGAGACAGGAAATTCGTCCTAGTTGGGGTTCACACCATGAAGAAGGAAAGCCCGCTGACTAGGCTGGCCCGAATGGGTCCGGCCCGCCGTTGCCATCTGGTGATGGGCCGAGCGCCAAGTGTCCACAAGTGTTGAATCGTGATGTGGATTACCCGAGCCTGCGATTCCGCCGGCTGCTTCGATCAGCGCCGCAGCGAACAGGTGACGGACCTAGATCAGGTATGTCAACGGCAACCGAAAACTGACCAGCTGTCGGCAATCGAAAATTGACCAGCTCGGTTTCATTGATCGTCGGCCGTGGCGGTAGGCACGCGGCCGAGGTCTCGGTCTTTGAGGCGGTAGCTGTCTCCTTTCAGTGCGATGACTTCGGCGTGGTGGACGAGGCGGTCGATCATTGCTGCGGCGACGACGTCGTCGCCGAATACTTCGCCCCACCGGCCGAAGGGCTTGTTGGACGTGACGATGAGGCTGGCCCGCTCATAGCGGGACGACACCAGCTGGAAGAACAGGTTCGCGGCTTCGGACTCGAAAGGGATGTACCCGACTTCATCGACAACCAGCAACGGGTATCGGGCCAGGCGGGCGAGTTCGGCTTGCAGCGTGCCACCGTGGTGGGCGGCGGCCAGGCGGTCGACCCATTGGCTGGCGGTGGCGAACAGGACGCGGTGGCCGGCCTGGCAGGCGCGGATCGCGATCCCTATCGCCAAGTGTGTCTTGCCGGTTCCGGGCGGACCGAGGAACACGACGTTGTCTTTAGCGGTGACGAAATCCAAAGTTCCCAGGTGCGCGATGAGGTCACGCTTGAGACCTCTGGCATGGTCGAAGTCGAACTCCTCCAACGATTTCCGTGATGGAAAGCGGGCAGCCCGGATACGCCCTTCACCGCCATGAGATTCGCGTGCTGACACTTCACGCTGCAGGCACGCAGCCAGGAACTCCTCGTAGGTCCAGGTTTCGTTGCGGGCCCGCTCGGCGAGCCGGTCGATGGCCTCCCGCAGCGTCGGCGCTTTCAAGGCCCGGGTCAGATATGCCAACTCGGCGGCCACGTCGCGGCTGCTGGTCAGTGTTTTAGCGGCCATCACGCCACCGGCCCGTCAAGACCCAACAGGGTGTCGTAGTCGGCCAGCCGACGTTGCTCGACCTCGACGTGGGCGGGCGGGCTGATGACGTCGAAGCGGTTGCGGCGCAGCAGCTTGGCCGCATCGACATGGTCGGGAGCGGAGATCGTTTGGTGTTTGGCCCAGACCCGGGCATGGTCGGCGACCAGGGCGCCACCACACCACACCCGGACCCGCCCCAGATCGGCAGTGACCTCAATGCGCCGCCCCACTGCGGCCGGATGCACCGAGTAGTCGTTGCCGTCTAAGCGCACATAGTGATCACGCGGTAGCCGAGTCGAGGTCCGCCACCCAGTGCTCGGGCCTACCGGTGGCAACTCCAGCATCGCCGCCTTGTCAGCCTCGACCCGATCCACCGGGCGACATCCCAACGCCCGGTGCCGGCGATGATTGGCCCGCACCAGCCAATCCTGAAGCTGGGTGTTGAAGTCCGCCGGCGACGCGAAGACCCGACCAGGTAGGAACGCCCGCTCCAGATAATCGTGGAAACGCTCGACCAGCCCCTTGGCTTCGGGGTCGCCGGGTCGGCAAATCAGCACCTTGGCCGCCAACGTGCCACGAAACGCCTGACACGCTCCGGTCAATTCGGGTTGACGTGCCCGCCACCGCCCGACCGCGCCTTCACCGTCCCATACCAACACCCGAGGCGTGGCACCCAACAGCGAAAGATGCTGCCACCACCCGGCATACAAGTCTTCTGCGGTGCGGGTCGGGATCAACATCGCCGAAGCCCAGCGCGAATACCCGCACACCATCGTCAACACCGGCAACGCAGTGGCGGTGCGGACCTGACCACACCCCACCGGCACCACCACATCGGGAAACCAGAAATCGCACTGCGCGATCTCCCCAGCCACATAGGTCGTGCGCGACGCCGGATCCGGCGGCAGATACACCGGCCGCAACTCCCGCACCCGCTCACTGAGAGTCCGGATCGAATACGACCACCCGATCCGCTCAGCGATCACCGTCGCCGGCATCCGCGGATAGGCCGCCAACAACTCCCGAATCCTCGGCTCGGCCTCATCAGCCACCGAACCGACCGGAGCACGCTGATACTTCGGCGGACCATCAGAAGCCAACGCCGCCTTCACCGTGTTCCGTGAAATCCCCAACACCCGCGCGATCTCCGCAATCGGTAACCGCTCCGACCGGCGCAACCGCCGGATCTCTGCCCAGTCCTCCACGCTCAACACTCGCTTCCTCCTTGGCCCATAGCCAAGGATCTTCAGGAAGCTGGTCAATTTTCAGTTGCCGCGCACTGGTCAGTATTCAGTTGCCGTCGACAAGGTACTTCTGTGTGGCTTGGTGAGCGGCCCTGGGATTCGATTCCGTGCTGTGGCCGTTATCCCAGGGCCGCTGCCCATTTCCGCTCCGCGGGAAACTTTTGAAGGGGGGAAGCCTCCGGCGGAGCGACCCCTTGGTGGGGACACCATTGATCCTCCACAGGACAGCCGGCTAATACCATCGACTACCGGTTGGAATCGCCCTAGATTCCTCTCACCCGAAAGCAATGCAACGACCATGTCCGCCTCACGATGCCAGCGCGGGTGCAGAGGCTGCCGGTTTGACGGCTGCGACCGACTGCATGGTGAAACCGGCGACACGTGCTATCAGTTCGCGGACTGTGGGCTCAACACGCGACAGGGTTTGTACATGTACTCCCAGGTGGCATGTCACGCGTTCGCGGCCGGTGGTGGTATCCGTCGAAACCGAAGGGGCGCAACCCCGGATCAGGCTGCCTCTGCCGCTATTCAGTGGTGTTGCCGTCGAAATGTTCATGCGCGGCTGAGGCGTCGGCGCTAGTGGCGTGGATGGTTCCGTCACGATGCTCAGGCGGGCCGTAGATCGTGTACAGCCGCAAGGGTTCCTTGCCGGTATTCACGACGTTGTGTCTGGCACCCTGCGGCACGATGATCCCGTCATCCGCCTTCACATTGGTGCACACGCCATCAATCCACACTTCTCCGTCGCCGGTCTCGATGCGAAAGAATTGGTCGATGTCGTCGTGGACCTCCTCACCGATCTCGTCACCGGGCGCGATGGCCATCAAGACAAGTTGAATGTTGTGGCCGGTATACAGGACGCGCCGAAAGTCGTTGTTCTGCTCGGTGAGCTGCTCGATGTTGTGGACAAAGCCTTTCATAGTGCGCCCTCCTGTTGGCACTGCCGGATGTTCCTACCTGGATAGTTTCTCGATGAGAAGTGCGCCCAGGTCGACATGGTCATGCTGACAAGGTTCGACGGCCTTGCGGGTCAAAACTAGAGCCCATAGTCCCCGTGCGGAGGGAGCCGAGTCACAACGGTCGGAGCTGTCACGCCAGATTTTCGCCCAGATTGATCCGGTCCTCCGGAAATGCCGAGGTGTTGACTAGAACTGTCAGCCCGACCAGCACGACACAGTTCCGCCCGACGAACATCAATCCGAAAGCAAGTTGCCCGTTCGGCTTTCCAGCGGAACTTCGCCGGCGATCTTGCCGATCACCCGTCCCGGCCAGGCGTAAGGCTGGCTATGGCGAGCGAACAGCCGCCCGTCGGTCTCGGCCCGCAATTCCGTCTCATCGCCAAGCGGGTCGATCACCGTGGCGACGAGATCGCCCTTGCGGACCCGATCGCCCAACCGACGGTCATAGACGACGAGCCCCGTGACCGGCGAGCGCACTTGTGCCATCGCCGTCGCAGGCGTGGCGCGGCAGGACAAACGCGGGCGCCCGCCCGACCCATCGACAAACCCGCGTCCCTCCAACACGCGCAGCAGCCCCGTGGCTTGCTCGGCGGCGCGTTCGGGATTGACGTCGTCATTGCTGCCCAGTTCCAATGTGGCGGCGAGGCAGGCCGGCGGAATGGGCAGGCCGGGATGGTTCGCGGCCAGCGCCCACCATGGACTGGAGCAGGCCTCATCGAAGGGTGAACCACCCGACGCCTCTGCCAAAAGCACCGCTCGCGAGTCGATCGCCGCGGCGATGTCCTCGGCCGCCGGCCACAGCGCTGGGCCGACATACATGTGCGGCTCAGCCTCGTTGTCGGCGTGAAGATCGAGCACGAGGTCGGCGTCGTGGGCAAGCGTCAGCAATGTGTGGCGCAGATGTGCCACTGCTCCATCCGGCTGCATCGCAGCAAGCCGCGCGGACATCGCGGCCCGGATCGTTGCGATGTTCGCCGCCGCGTCCGGCCCCAGTGACAGGCTTCCGAGGTCTGACAGATCGGCGTAGTCCCGGTTGAAATTTTCCCCCGTGCCGCTTTCGAGCCGACCGAACAGGAAGCCGGTTTCGTTCTGCGCCAAGCCAATTGGGTTTGCCTGTGGCAGCAGCAGGATTTCACCAGGGACCGCGCCGCGAGCTTCCGCTTCGGCCAGTTGCCCGGCCAGAATACGCAAGACCAGCATGCCGGGGAACTCGTCGGCATGCAGTCCGGCCTGCAAATAGGCTTTCCTGCCCGTCCCCGCCGCACCGAAGCGCAGCACGGTCAGGCTATGTGGTGAGCCCGGCAGATCGTAGTTCTGGCGCAGCACGGTCTCAGTCCGTCAGCGGAGCATCGGGCTCGCCGGCCGGTGCGGCGAACACGTCCGGAACGATGAAATCGTCTTGAACGACGGACACCTCGGGAACGACGACCTCGTCCGACACGACGAACACTTCCGTCTCGTAGTAGGCCGCACAGGCGGCATGCAGGCGGTCTTTCAGCGTGCCTTCGGCCGCCAACGTCGCCGCGATCAAACGGGTATCCGGGGGCAGGTCGCGCAGTTCGATCCCGTGCTCATTGAGAAAGGCCGTTACGCCGTCCTCGCCCACTCCCGGCAGTTCCATGGCCGCCTCGATTACGGCGAACGCCGAGGTTTGAGCGCGGCCATCGGCGGCAATGGCGGGGGCGTTTGCAGCCGCCTTATCCGCATCGGAAAGCAGCGTGGCCAGGGAGGCTCCGTCGAAATACATTTCTGTCCGTCCTTATCAGTTTCTATCCGTGCCGATCACGGATTGATTCAATATCGAGATGGCCGGTGCCATCCCCATCCGAGCTGTAGAGCAAGGCAATATGCGCTTCGTGTGTGACACCGGGCGCGGTCACCGGGTCGGCACTACCGATACAGTCCTCGATCAGTTCGGCCACCAGCGTATCCAGCACGGCGGCGGAAGTGGTAGCCGGCGCAAGCCGGGTGACGGTCCCGGCCTCCATGTTGATGACATCTCCCGGGCCGGCGAAACGCAGCTTGATGTCGGGCGCGACGAAATCGTCTCCCGCAAGCTCGGTTTTGAGCGGATCGATCTCGACTAGGACAGCGCCGCGCGCGCCGATCGCGGTGAGTTTGCTGTTGTCGTGGTTGGCAACAACGCCGCTGTCTTCCAGAAGACCGAGCCCGAACCGTACGCCCTCCTCGGCGCAGGCGACGGCAAGGCGGCCGAGACGGCGCGAGGTCGACAGTTTCTGGTCGACGATGGCGGCGCCAAAAAATCCCAACCCTTCCTGGATCACCAATCCGCGCCGTCCCATATCCGAGGCAATGCCGAACCGCAGCGCTTCGTAGGACGTGCCGCCGCTGATCATGAAACCGGACAGCGCCGACGCCGCACCGCCGACCCCGACGATCATCGCGCCGGCCGCCCGCGCTCGCGCAATCGCCATCAGCAGCGGCGTGACCTCGCCACGGTAGAGCAAGGATTCCACCAGCCTGATCTGGTTACCGCCGGTCAGGACGATGGTGCGCAGGGCAGCGATCTGCTCGACTAGGGCTTCCTCGCGCATCAGGCGATCAACATTGTCGATGGTGATGCCCAGGTCGGTGGCCTCGACGCCGTGGCCGTGCAATGCGGCGATGTAGTCACGCGCGGCCGCGCGTGGCTCGGCGGACGCGGCGGCAAGCACACCCACCGGCCCCTCGCACCGCGACGCCAGCTCCGCAAGCAGCAGGCTGCCGCGATCAAGCGGTGCCGAGCCCAACATCAACACCTGCGCCTGCAGCCCCGGCTTCGCACCGTAGTCGTGAGACAGCGCCGCCCGCCGGTTCTCCGCCAGTTGCGCCTCGTTGAGCTGACGCGTCCGCATGCTGGCCCGAAAATCCACCGCCGTCATGCGGAAATCACTCCCGGCGCCAGGAATATAGGCGGCCGCACGGCCACCCTCACGGGAAATTTCGACGGTGGTTGCGCATCCCTCTCGGGGCTCTATCGCACGGGCGCGATCCGCCGGATAGTCCTCGGGATCGCCCAGCACCAGCCGCGCCATGAGGTCGTAGAGCGTATAGGCGCCGAAGACGTTGCGGAGCGAGCGGGCGGGGGCCTTGTAGGTGATGTCGCGCCGGGTCACCGGCCGCTTGCCGGGGCCGGGCCGGACCTCGCCCGTTTCCAGGTCACAGCTGTCACCGTCGTCGGCGTAGCTGACACCGATATTTTCGATCAGCCTACGGTCGGGATCGACTTTCGTCTCCACAAGATCGAACACGAAGACTCCGTATTCGCCGATCACTCGCGCACTCCGGCCCTCGACGAACAGAGCGGTGTTTTCGTCGATGCCGAAGCCGCGCTTCGCACCGGTCTCCAACATGCCGACGACCATTCGGCCGAACCGGCCGCGCTTGATGAAATGCTGGTCGACCATTCCCCATGGAAAGAAGCCGAGCCCCGGCGCCAGCAGCATGCCGGGCTGGTCCGCATCACCGACCACACCGTAGGTCGCAGCTTCCAGCGACGTGCCTCCGGAAAACATCACCTCTGACATGATCGCGGCCCCAGCGCTCGACCCGGCGACCAGCGAACCCTTGCGCTGCGCTTTGCGGATAGCTTTCAGCACCCGGCTTTCCCGACCGTGCGGCGCCAGCGTCCCGGTGATCAGTGCCTGGTCGCCGCCGGTGAAGTAGACGCTGCCGTAGTCCTCGACGAGAGCGGCGATCCCCGTGTCCTGGGCGGCCGCCGCCGCCCCGGGGCCATGCATGGGGGCTTGGACGGCATCGAGGCCATGGCCGCGAAACACGTCGACGGTTTCGGCGCCGACCTCGTCGGGTACTGACGACGCCGTCGCGAAGACGACGATTCGTCCGCCCGCCAGACGGCGCATCTCGTCATAGATAGCGACATTGTCATCTTCGAGCCGACCGCCGATGATGGCCAGCTTCGGGGTGGTGCTCCCGCGTTGAGTGAATGAGATTCTGCTACGCCGCCGCGTCATTTAGCCGGAACGATCAGCACACCGCGATCATCCGATGTGAGAACGAAGCCGTCGGGAACGTCGAATCCTGCAAGACGCTTTGAGACGGGCTCCGGTCCGGGCGCAGGGAATTTCGGGGTGAAGTGAACGATCTGCTTCCAGCTGCGCGTGATCGCGTCGCAGAAGTACAGCACCAAATCGTCGGGTTGCGCCAACTCAAGCGCCGCGTCGAGCGCCTTATCTTCCTCCCCGATGATGCTGATCGCTTCGGGGTCGACGCCTTCGGCAATCAGGGCGTCCCGCAACAGCATTGGTATTTCATCCGGCCCGCGATCGCGTAGATGGTCGTCGCGGTGGCAGATATAGACGTCGAAATGACCGGCGACCGTCTTCGCAATCGCTGCCGCGTCCTCGTCGCGCCGGTCGCCCGGGCAGGTCACGCCGACGATCTTGCGCCCGCGCGGCTTCAGCCTGTCGACCACCTCGACCATGGCACCCACCGCCGCCTCGTTGTGCCCGTAGTCGAGGATCACCCGGAAACCGTGTTCATCGAAGACATTCATCCGGCCAGGACTCTGGAAGAAGCTGTTGTCGAAGGTGCGCAATCCGTTGCGGATTTGATCCAGTGTCTTGCCGAGCGCATAGGCCATGCCGGCGGCGAACATGGCGTTTTCGACGTTGTGCAGCGCCTTGCCCTCCAGCGTCGCGGGGATGAGGTTGGTCCACATCAGCGGCATCTGCCTGCCGTTGTCGTAAATCGCGATCTGGTCGCCGTTCACTCCCTGCTCAAGAACGATCGCGGGCTTGCCGAGTCGGATATGTTCGCGCACCAGTTCATGCTCCGGGTCCTGCGTCACGTACATGACTTGCTCGGCGGGGGAGAAGGCCGCCATCTTCAGCGTCTGCTCGTCATCGGCGTTGAGCACCACCGTGCCGCGCGTGACTTCGGCGACGACGCGTTTCACCCGGGCAAGGCCTTCCAGCGTGTCGACGCCGCCGAGCCCTAGATGGTCGGACGCGACGTTCAGCACCGCGCCCACATCGCAGAAGTTATAGCCCAGGCCGGAGCGGACGATGCCGCCGCGCGCCGTTTCCAGGACCGCGATGTCGACCGACGGATCGCGCAGCACCATGTTGGCCGACAGCGGCCCGGTCATGTCGCCCTTCACGGTCACGTTGCCGTCGATCATCACGGCGTCGGTCGAGGTCTGGCCGACGATATGACCCGCCATCTTCAGGATGTGCGCCAGCATGCGCGAGCACGTGGTCTTGCCGTTAGTTCCAGTCAGGGCGGCGATAGGAACGCGCGCTTCGGTTCCCGGCGGGAAGAGCATGTCCATGATCGCCCCGCCGACGTCGCGCGGCGTGCCCTCGGAAGGCGCGATATGCATGCGCAGGCCAGGTCCGGCATTGATCTCGCAAATGCCGCCGCCGGTCTCGCGATAGCTCTTGGTGATATCGGTGGTCAGGAAGTCCACGGCACCGACATCGAGCCCGATCGCCAGGATCGCCCGCTCGGCCATCAGCTTGTTGTCGGGATGGATCGTGTCGGTGACATCCACCGCCGTGCCGCCCGTCGAGATATTCGCGGTCTTGCGCAGATACACCTCCTCGCCCTCGGCGGGGACCGTCTCTGCGGTGTAGCCCTTCTCCTCAAGCAAGGCCTTGGCCTGATCATCGAGTTCGAGCCGGGTCAGCACGTTTTCATGCCCGACGCCACGGCGCGGGTCCTGATTGACGATCTCCACCAGCTCGGCAATGGTGTGATCGCCGTCGCCCTTCACATGACCCGGCACCCGGCGCGCGGCGGCGGCGAGCTGGCCATTGACCACGAGAAGCCGGTGGTCGTCGCCGCGCAGCATGGTCTCCACCACCACGGCCGATCCTTCGGCATCAGCGGTCTCGAAGGCGGCGGCGATGGCGTCCTCGGATGTGATGTCGACGGTGACGCCCCGGCCATGATTGCCGTCGAGCGGCTTGATGACCACGGGATAGCCGATTCGGTCGGCCGCCCCCATCGCCTCGTCGACGCTGTAGACCAGCTTCTGCCGCGGCACGGGCAGACCGAGATCGGCAAGGAGGTTGTTGGCGAGATTCTTGTCCGAAGCTATTTCGACGGCGATATGCGAGGTCTTCGAAGTCAGCGCCGCCTCGATCCGCTGTTGGTACTTGCCTTGTCCGACCTGGATCAGGCTGGCGTCGTTGAGCCGGTAGACCGGAATGTCGCGGGCCTGCGCCGCGCGTACCAATTCCATGGCCGAGGGCCCCAGAGAACGCCGCTCGGCGTAGTCCAGGAAATCTTCGACGTCTTGGTCGAGGTCGGGAGCTCCCTCTTCGTCGGCGCGGGCGATGGCCGCGAGCATGTCACAGGCAACCTCACCGGCCTCGACACCGATGTCCTCATTGCCATAGCTGTAGAACACTTCGACAATGTCCGGATCATCCGTAGGCCCCGACCACGCCAACGTGCCGTCAATGCCGGCGGCATGCTGCAGCGCCAAAGCCAGCTTTCCGACCAGATCGCCGACGGACAGCGCCTCGCCGGCGCGCAATGCGGCAAGCCACTCGGCCTGTTCCTGCGCAAGCCCCGGCAGCACCGCTGCCAATTTGTCGATGACATCCGCCCCGAGGTCCTTGAGGGATTCGGCGTAACTCGGCTTGACGTCCAGCTTGAGCCGGATGACCGCCTCTCGCGCATGAACGTTCGGACCGACATAAACCGAGAGGGAATCGATATTCATGCGGGGCCATCCTCATCAAGCGTCGGGCTTCTAGACACAAGAACGCGGCCGGAAGAGCCGCGCATGGAGCGTATTGCAACATGCGGGTCGAGAACGGGAACATCAGGCATCGTGTGCAAGACCGACATGTTCGTGCTTGCCGAGATGCGAGTGTCGATAGCCGTAGGACGCATACCAGATCAGCGCTACGGCTACCCAGATCAGGAACACATAGATCGTCGCCGGGCGCAGATTCCAGATCACCCAAAGACAACCGGCGATCGATAGCAGCGGAGTCACCGGGTATCCGGGCACCTTGAAGCCACGCGGCAAATCCGGGTAGGCGCGCCGCAGCACCATCACCCCCACGGCCACCACGAGAAACGCGACGAGCGTTCCTATGCTGGTCATTTCGGCCAGGAAGTTGATCGGGATCAGCCCGGCCAGTAGTGCAACCACCACAGCGACGATGATTGTGTTGGGGATTGGCGTCAATGTGCGCGGGTTCACCTTGTGGAAGATCTCGGGGATCATCCCGTCGCGCGACATCGCGAACAGGATGCGGGTCTGGCCGTACAGCACCACAAGTGTGACGCTGAAGATCGAGATCACCGCTCCAGCCGCCAGCACCGTGCCGGGCCATACCGACCCTGTCACGTTCTCCAAGATCGCCGCCAGCCCAGCCTCTTGGTCCTCGAAACCGCTTGCCGGTTGTGCTGCGACCGCCACGATGGCGACCAGGATGTACAGCGTGGTCACCGTTATCAATGCCGTGATGATCGCGAGCGGCAGAGTCCTACGGGGATTCTTGACTTCCTCACCTGCGGTCGAGACAGCGTCCAGACCGATGTAGGAGAAGAAGATGATGCCGGCCGCAGAGGTAATGCCCGAGATGCCAAAGGGTGCGAAATCGTGCAAGTTATTGGAATTCCAGCCCTTTATGCCGAGAACGACGAACAGCAGTATCACGCCGATCTTGATCATGACCATCACGGCGTTTGTCTTGGCGGATTGACTCGCCCCACGGATCAGTAACAGCGAACACAGTCCGACCAGGATCACGGCGGGCAGATTGATCACGCCACCCTGCTCAGGCGCCTGCGACAGGCTCTCCGGGATCTTGAAGCCAAAAAGGTTGTTACACAATTGATTCAGGTACTGCGACCAACCCACGGCGACTGCGGCGGCAGAGACCCCGTACTCCAGCAGAAGACATGCCCCCACAATGACGGCGGGCAGTTCACCCAGGGTGGCGTAGGCGTAGGAATACGACGAACCCGAAACCGGCACCGCGCTGGCGAGCTCCGCGTAGCAGATCGCCGTGAGGCCGGCCACCACCCCCGCGATGACGAAGGACACGATCACCGCGGGCCCGGCGACGGGAACTGCCTGCGACAGCACGAAGAAGATGCCGGTGCCAATCGTGGCACCAACGCCGAACATGGACAGTTGGAACAAACCGATGCTGCGGGCGAGTTCGCTCTTACCGGTATCGCTGCCGGTTTCCTCGGACATCTCCACAACCGGCTTGCGCCGAAACAGCCGCTCCAATCCCGCCATCAATGCCTCCCGGGCTCCTGAGGAGCGGGCAACGCCGCCCCGGCGGATTAAATCTTGACACCCGGGGTGGGAATTCGCAGCGCAACGTGGACGCGCAGGCGGGCGGCGGGGCCGGAGGTAGCTGCGTTCGATCCAGGCGACGGTGATGCGGAGCTGTTTGCGGGGGTCCCAGCTTTCGGGGACGTTCTTTCTGTAGCGCCGGGAAAGAAGCTCGTCATAGCGGCGATGTCGCCGGGCGCGCCGACGCAGCCCATGGAGTCGACGATGTCGTGACGGCCCAGGGCGTGGGCCAGGTTCTGAAAGGGTGAGAAACCCCGGTTGGGGAGCAAGGCCAATTGACCCAGCCGAGGCTTCTCGCTTTCCACACTAATCGGGGGCGACGCCCCTCGCGATCTGATGGCGGTTGTCAGCGAACTCGCGCGCCTGACAGGCAGGCGCGACGTCGCCAGTCCACTGGCGCTCCCGTCCGCCGCCACGGATCGAGGTCACATGCCCGGCAACTGAACGAGTTCGAGGCTTCAGTTGTGAGAGTTTTCTTGCTGGGATCGGGAAGATGCCCTGCGGGCGAGATTGGTGATCCAATTCCCGCCACAGGCTGCCGCTGACGGAGATTCGGGTTTCTACTTCCCAACGTATCCGGGGCCGTCGGAACGCCGCTCAATGACACCTTCGGCGAGCATCTGTCGCAACCAAACGTCAGCCTGAACGTTGGAGGATATCCAACGTTGCCGCGACACCTTCCGCGACCATCGGTTGTGTGAGCAGGGCGCGAATGACAGCACGCACTGCCTCAAGCAACCGATCTGCCAATCCATGGTTGTGGTGATCATCGAATTGTGTTGGGCCTAGGCCGGTTTCAGATGGCGAATGAGGAATCGCTGATTCAACGCCGGCACCATCCTTAGCGGAAGCTCTAAGGTCTACCGTCATCCCACCGGCGTCCTCGCTACTGCCAAGGTTCGGGTCTGCGACTGTGGCGGGGAAGGGTAGCTAGCGGTGGTGGTCTGTCGCTGGCTGCGCCGACGCGGCCCATGGAGCCGACCGTGTCGCTACGGCCCAAGACGTGGACGAACTTGCGGCTTCGAAACTGCGAACCTATGCGGCGGGCTTAGCGGTCGCCGCTAGGCCGCCGAGATCGCCCCAAGCACCGCCCCAACCCCTATCTTCGCCGCTAGATTCGCATTCCTTGGTTGTTGTCTGACCAGGTTGTGACTATCCGTGTTTTTCACGAGGAGTGTCACAAGGAAAAATGAGCGGGGCCACCGCCCAGCCATGTTCGCTACCCCGCTGTCAGCTCCGGTTGAATTGTGAGCAGCCTGTTCCGGTCGAAAAGTGAGCAGGTGTGCTTACGGGGTTGAGTCTGCCTGACGGTCGACTTCCACGGAGGGCAGTGTCTCGATCGTGGTGTGTTTGATGCGGTAGCTGGCCCCTTTGAGGGCGATGACGTCGGCGTGGTGCACGATCCGGTCGATCATCGCCGAGGCGATGGTGGCCTCGCCGAACACCTGGCCCCAGCGGGAGAACGGCAGGTTGGAGGTCAAGATGATCGAGGATTTCTCGTATCGGGTCGAGACCAGTTGGAAGAACAGGTTGGCCGCTTCGGTGTCGAACGGGATGTAGCCGACTTCATCGATGACGATCAGCCCGTAGCGGGAGATCTTGCGCAGCTCGGCCTCGAGGCGGCCGATGCTGTGCGCTTCGGCCAGGCGGCTGATCCACCCCGTCGCCGGGGCGAACGCGACGCGGTGCCCGGCTTGGGCGGCGGCGATCGCCAACGCGGTCGCGAGGTGGGTTTTGCCTGTGCCGGGCGGTCCGAGCAGCACGACGTTGCGGGCTTCGGCGAGCCAGCCCCCGCCTTCCAGGCGGGCGATCTGGGCCCGGTCGAGGGCGGGTTGGGCGGTGAAGTCGAAGTCGGTGATCGTCTTGATCGCCGGAAAGCCCGCATACCGAATCCGCTGTCGCGCTCCGGATTCAGCACGGGCATTGGATTCCACCGCCAACACCGCGGCCAGATAGTCCTCCAACGACCACGCCGCGGCACGTCCCTGTTCGGCCAGGCGGGCGTAGTGCCCGGCGATCCGCGGTGCCTTCAACAGCCGGGACTGATGGGCGATCAGCTTGTCGACCTCACCCGGAACCGAGGTGCGTTTGGTGGCCATCAGGCGACCTCCCCGGTCCCGAACACCGCGTCATAGGCACTCAGATCGGCGACTTCCACGTCGACCTGCAGATGGTCATCGGGTGATGTTCGGCGGTGCAGATACTGTTGACGCAACACCGATGCAGCAGCGACATGGTCTGGGTCGGATGCCAATCCGTGTGCACCCCAGAGCCTTTGGTGATCGGCGACCAGCCGGTCACCGCAGTGGGCGCGGACCCGATCCAGGGTGGCGGTCACGGTGATCATCCGCCCGATCGCCTCGGGATGCACCGAATAGCTATTCGAGGCGATCGCCACGTAGTAGTCACGGCCCAACCGGGTGCTCACCGTGGTTCCGGTCGCCGGCGCGACCGGCGGCAGACCGGCCATCGCCACCCGGTCGACGATCAACGCCTCAGCCGGGATCAGCCGGGTGCCGGCGTGGCGGCGCACGTTGGCCACCGCGGCCAGCCAGTCGGTGAGTTGGGTGTTGAAGTCCGCCGGCGAGCAGAACGTCCGGCCGGGAAGGAACGACGTTCCGAGGTAGCCGTTGGCTCGCTCCACCACGCCCTTGGTTTCGGGGTCGTAGGGTCGGGCCTGGATCAGTCGGGTGCCCAGCACCCCGCAGAACCCGGCCACGCCCTGAGCTAGGCGACCACGTTGGCCGATGCCGGACTCGTTGTCCCACAGCAGTGTTCGAGGAACCGCACCGATATCGTGGGAGAGCAGTTGCCACATCCCGGCCAGCAGGTCGCCGGTGATCCGTGACGGGAGCATCACCGCGGCGATGAACCGTGAATAGGCCGCGACCATCACCAACACCGGAAACGACCGCAGCGCCCCGGCGTGGTCGGGCACCAGCGCACCGGGGAACCACAGATCGCACTGCACCTGCTCCCCAGGCAGGTGGACCAAGCGGTCACACGGATCGGCCGGGGCGTACTCCGGGCGGATCCTCGCGACGTTCTCCGCGAACCACGAATGCCCACCGCTCCACCCGACCCGCTGGGCGATCACCGAGGCCGCCATCGTCGGGTACTCCCGCAGTAGCGCCCGTACCGCCGGCTCCACCTGCAACCACGCTGAGGACGCCACCGGCGCCCGTTCATAGCGTGGCGGCGACTCCGAATGCACCGCGTTGGCCACGGTGTTGCGCGACAGCTTCAGCCGCCGCGCGATCTCAGCCTGCGACAACTTCTCCGACCGATACAACCGGCGGATCTCGGCCCAGTCCTCCACAGTGATCACTCTCCAATCAGAAGGGTGCTCACTTTTCGACCGGAATCACCTGCTCACTTTTCGACCGGAACTGACACCCCGCGTGAGCTTCCTGGAAATGATCCGTGCGAACAGCAATGTGAAGGCCTTAAGAGATTTGCCAGATGAGGTTGAGTTACTACGACAACGAAAGGAACCGCGAGGGTCTTCGAGCAATAGAGGGGCGGATCAAGGAGTTTCAGTCACCAGACCGGCAGTCACGTGCTGACCAGGACAGCGGGCCACCCGACGAGCTTGAGTCACCGGGTACGGACTGAGTCGCAACAATCCGCCGCGCCCACCCACCTCTGCCGGATCGCGCGATACTCGGTTGTGCTTATGGTGGATCTTCGGCGAATCTGGGAGGGAGAACGTGGCGTTTAATCCATTGCAATGGGCTGGAGATGTTTGGCAATGGGCAACAGGGCCTTCCAACAGTCCGACCGTATCCGACGAAGCCCCGCAGAAGAAAGAACCGACCGCCCAGCCGTTTTTCGTCTGTCCTTCTTGCCTTTACGTGCGCGAAGAAACACCAGAGGGCCAAAAGTTCTGTTCGCAGTGCCAGACGGAATTCAGCCGGGAAGACACCGCCCTCTTGCCGCAGGCACAAAAGTGGCTAAACGACTGCCTGCGAGGACAATCCCTCAACAACTTGACCACGTTGGCCGAGGAGAAGGATGGACTCCGCAGGTTGATGCAGCCGTTCTTTGACGACCTTGCGAACGTGGACCAGAGCGGACTGAAGGTTGAGCTTGAATCGGCAGGTTTTCATGGCCGCAACACATTCGAGATGCTCTTACATTGGGCGAGGACGAGACTGAGCGACAGGGTCAGACACAAAACCCTTTCAGCGATGAACAGGCCACCCATTTACTTCGTCCGTGGAGGGTTGCCGGGACTCGGCAAGTGATGGCCGACGCAGGAGCGGCTTCAAAAATGCAGTATTTGGGTTGTCACGTTGGATCACAATGCGCGGTAACTGAGGCTGCCTGTTCGACGACCACGACCGCTGGGTCAAAGCACGTGAGCCATGCGGAGGATAGGAGGACAGATGTCCGTAGGCGAGTTTCCCTGGGCGCAAGTGCTTCCATGCTTGTCTCGGAACAAGACGGTCTGCCGGGGAATTTTGGGTCATCAGGTGGCAACCCAAGGAAGCGGGCCATACGACGAGTCGGACTTCGATGAATTTCTTGACGCGTGCGGGGTGGAGGTGAGACACGTTGCAGGGGGCGAGGTTCCGCCATCGGTCATCATTCTTGGTCGCGAAGACTGGAGTGGGGATGACATCGATGAATTGTTTTTGCGTACAGACGGGGATGTGCGGGTCTATTCCCAGGAGATGGTCGTTGCCTCGATGGCGATCGGAACCGATATCTTTGAACTTCTGGGGGAGGGTCTGGACCTTATGGACGTCATCGCCGACCACCCCGCGTTGGAACGATGGCATTACGCGCAGGTTGATACACCCGTTCTAGAGTCGCCCGCCTCTCCGCCGCCTATGTCGACTGCGCCGCACTACCGCCTGATTGTTAACTTTGATGCGGGGGAGTGGCCCGCTTCAGGGGTGCTGAGTCAGATGGGTTACCACGTGGGCCAGTCCGGTCTTGCCCCCGGACCTCGGCGCGCGATCCTGGAACAGGTAGTTGGGGTCGAGCTTGTAGCAGTGTCGCAGGAGACGTTGGCATACATACAAGAATGGGGCGCGCCGAGCAGTAGGCAGAGGCTGCAGAAGATGGCCAACTGTCTCACGGGATTCGCTCGGGGGGCGCGCCGAAAATCGAACGCCAACATGTCGGAGGCCATAGGCGACTGGGAGAGCGATCTTGAATGGCTGATTGACACCTACGGGCTGTGACAGCAGCAGGGAGCATCGTGTTAGGTCCCAGGCAGGTGCCTACTAGTGACCCAAGCCGCGAGGGACGATCTTGCGTCACCGACAGGCGTCTGGCTTCTTGAACTGGGTAAGCAGCCGAAATGACTGCTGCTGCCTTCCTGTTCTATTCGTTGGTGCCTCTTTGACCGAAGAGTCGGTATGACGGTGCGGGAGCGGACATCCGCGCGGGTTGAGACCGATCTGAGTTATGACTTCACACGTGGTGATTACGACGTCGAATTCCAGGAGTCAGCGAAAGGTGCAGGCGGCTGTGCGTTTTTCCTTGGGGTAGAAAGCTGCCGAGCATGGCCTGGCAGAGGAAGCCAACCCGTTTGAGGAACCCACCGCTGATTCCGGTGTGAAGCCCAGGCAGATCGAGTCTGACCACGGATTGTGGATAATCGGCTGGGCGGCCGCCAGCGGCAACGACTCTCACGTGTGAGAAGTCGCACCGCGCTGGCCGCCACCGATCAGGTCATGTCGCGCCCTTTGTCGCCCGACCGCTCCTGGCCTGGCGGCGGTCCTCATCACTGAAATCCATCACACGCCGCGCCCGGCCTCGCGACACCGCGTCGCCTGCCGACGCCCAACTGGACGCGACGGCGGCGGGTGCGGGGCTATAAGTCATCGCGCTGGCCTGCGGAACTCCGATGCGGCCGCCGACTTCGACGGCATCGATGTTGGCGCCTAGGAAGATGAACTTCCAGTCGTACTGCTCGCGTTGTTGGGTGATCAGCGCGTTGACTGCGTCCCAGCTCCATTCCTTGCTGGCGTTCTCCATGCCGTCCGTCATGATCAGACAGATCACAGTCCCCGGACGTTCTTCCTCGCTCAACCCGGCCAGGTGTTCACCGACCTCGGTGATGAACCGGCCGATCGCGTCGAGCATGGCCGTCATGTTGCGCGGCACCAGGTTCAGCGGACCCACGTTGGCGACGGGGACATTCGCGTAGACGCCTTCGTAGACATCGTCGAACATCGACAACGTGACAATCGCATCACCGGGCTCGCTGCGTTGCTTGGCGATCAACTCGTCGAAACCCGTTTCAGTAGCGCGCTTGCAGTCTTCCATCGAGCCAGAACGATCGAGCAGCGCAGCGATCAAGGTGAGATTGGGATTAGTCATTGGGCGTCCTCCTCTGTAAATGGCCATTCAGAAACTCGCAAGCAGCACAACTGCGGTCCGCACAAGTTGACTGGTCCGGACCGGTTGCGGCACTTCGTCATTTCTCTATGGACACATCGTCCATGAGGGGTACGACAAGTAGGTTCTTCGAGCTGACGTCAGCCTCGCAACGCCGCGAAATCGATCGTCACCAGGTTGACGTCAGTCGGCAGACCGGGGCCAGGTACCCACTTTGCGGGCAGCGTCGCGCCGGGCACAACGACATTCGCGAACTCATTGGGGATATGCATCCCGACTTGTGCCTGATACGGCGCGACGTCGGTGCGGTGTACCTGCACGATCAGGCCTGATGCCGGCAAGCCGGCTTGTGTTAGCTGTCCAAGCGGGAACACCGCCGACACCTCGACTGTGCAGGGGCGGCCGTCGCGAAGGATCTCGTCGCTGGTGTAGCTCGCTTTGTTGGTTTTGACTGTCTCGTGGGTACCGTCGTCGCTGACCAACACGACTGGCGCCGGCGGGACATCATTTTCCAGATCCAGTGCGATGTGGGCTGGATCGGCGGGGTCGACGCGCACCGCGACAGCCGCGCCCGGTTCGTTCATCTTCGGCAGATAGACCTGAGGTATCGGGTGCAGACAGCTGGCGAGATAAGCCTCGGATCCATCGAGGGGGACGACCTCGACGGTCACCTTGCACACCACCCGAGTGCCGAATCCCTGCTCGGCCCGGCCGACGCTCATCGCGGTGGGCTCGACCGACTTTAGGTTGCCACGGGCAAGCGTGCCGGTCTCGATCAGGTGATGGTCGACGCCACCGAAAGCAGATTTCACCTTGTTGAACAGACCCACGTTGAAACCTCACATCTCCCGGCCGCGAGCGGGCCGAACGCGGTGAGAGTACAGAGGCTTCCTGGGACTCCAGACCCGGAGGCTCACAGCTACCGGTCCGGGAAACTGTTCAAAGCTATTGGGGGATAGCCCCATCGCAGCCGCCCGGCGGTGGCGGGCCGGGAAGAGGTTCGTCGCCGCCGACGCAGTCGTAGTAGAACTGTGGACCCGTCATCCAAGTCTTCATCCACTGGTGCCAGAACGATCCGTCGGGATATTTCTCGCCGTCGCACACCGCCAAGTTGCCCCAACCCCACCGGCCACCGGGGCAATAGCCCGTAGTCATGTCCGGCCTGTGCGGATCGGGAGGCGGCGGATCGGCGTTGGCCACCGGCGCGGAAAACATGAACGCGGCAGCACAACTCACGAGCGCAACGCCGAGGCGAGGAATTCTGACTGTCATCTCGGCCCCTCCGATACGTGCGACTGACGATCAACTGTGCAGCATCAAAAACGCTACAACTCCTGATTCCCACTGACACAAGACTCACAGAAATCCACCGGGCTGCGAGCTGGAAGTCGGATATCAAGTTGGCTGATTCCCCCGTCTGGGGGACATGCCGATTCATGCCCAGTCATGGCCGGTTGGCCGACAGACAGCTGCTGTGACGCACACCACTATTGCTCTCAGCGGCGCTCATCGAGGAGTGGTCGAAGGAAACCGAGAGAGAGGCTTGCACATGTCAGGACGATTCACGAAGCGGGCGGCTGGACTTCTGGCGAGCGGGGCGTTGGCCCTTGGCGCGCTGGGCGTGGGAGTCACCGTCGCACCGATGGCGAGTGCCGCGGAAGGCTGCGGCCAGGGTTATCACCTGGACGGTGACACCTGCGTCGTCAACGCGCCTGGCCCCGGCGCACGGTTCGTTTCGGGTACCAACTGCTGGTACAACGACAACGGCGATTACCGCTGCCCGCCCGGCGGCTAATCGCTGAGCAACAAGGAACCTGCCCGAGCCGTCATTGGCCGGGCAGGTTTTTTGTTGCCGACGCCTGCCCGCGGAGTCGGCCGGGTCGGTGTGAAACGTCGATGGGCGTATAAGTTTTGGCGGAATCCATACGGGCCAGGGGCTAGCCACGTAGGCACGCCTGCCGGAGTGCCGCATCGCTTCTGTCCATCGGCGGTATCGCTGCCGCGGAACTCTGTCCGTTCGTCGCAGTGCTCGCAGTGTTCGCGGCAGCCGTGGGTGGCCCGGCCCGTCAGGCCATCGCCACGGCGCCAACCGCTGTCGAACTACCCGAGGACGTGGCATCCGTCATCGTCGTGGTCAATCGCAGGATGCCTGCGGCCATCGCATAGGAGCGAGAACCGCAGTCGCCCAAGACTACTCAGCCAGCGATGAACGGATTGTGCTCAGGGAGAGGCTTGATGAGCGGATCGAGCAGCTTGCCAGCCTGTTCGGCGGTCAGAACCTCGTGGGGCTGGAGCGGGATGATCTCGCGGACCGTGTCGTCGTATTCCCAGACCTCCTCGCCGATGAGGCGGCCTTGGTCGTCGTAGGGCCAGATCATGTGTTCGGCAGTCTTCAGCAGGTTGGGCAGATCGGTGGACCAACGCACCCTGGAGTCGCGGGTGGCGCTGGCGGTGGCCGACCTCGTGGAGGACGGTCCTGGTGTTGTTGCCGAAGATTAGTGTCGTTGTGGCCCTTGATGATTCCTCCTAAGGGCGCGAACCCGGCACCTACCATGTTCCGTCACTGACCATGTCGGGACTGCCGCCGCCCAGCCCGATCACCGTCTTCGGGTCGACGGGTACGTACGGGTTCTCCTGCAGGCCCAGCTTGGTACCGACACTCTTGACCTTCGCCAAGATTTCTGACGGTGCGAGGCTTTGGGCATCGCCGTCGTAATAGTCGAACCATGGGAGGCCGGCCTCTACGTAGGCGTCGCGATCGACGGGCGACGCGGGTGGCACCTCTCCGGTGATGGCAGTCCATTGCGCGGCGGAGGACAAGTGGACGAACACTCGCCGGGCACCGCTCTCGTCATAATCAGCGAGGGGGCGGTGGTCGGTGTAGACCTCCTGGCGCATTCGTCCACCCGCGCCCAACCCCATGGCTGAGCCAGAAGGCGCCGGCATGATTCCGCCCAGGACGGCATCGCAATCCGGACGCCGCAGTTTTGCGGCGTGCCATTCCGCAAGCGCCTGCGCGGTCAGGCCGACTGCGCGGAGCTGGACTCCGCCGTGGGTCTCCTCTCCGGTCACCTGGCCTTCGACCGTGGCGCCCGAACCCAGCGGCGCGGCGACGAACTGCCGGATGAACCCTTCTCCGGCATTGATGCCGTCAAGCCACGGCTGACGGGGCAGTGCGACGTAATTCTGCGGATCGCCAATGAGATGTTCGATCCAGGGCAGGCCGCTGACCGCACACACCTTTCCCACACCCACCTGCAGGGCGGTGGGCTCGGAAGCACTGAACGACAGCCACATTGCTTCCCGCTGGTAAATGGGCAACATCACTCCACCTCGAGCCAGCCAGTCCGACGGAGCGGTGTCGGGGTAATCCGCCACTCGGCGCAGAGGAAAGCGGCCCAGTCCGGGTGGCAGCGGATGCAACCCCGTCTCTGGAATTCGGAGTGTCCGCTGGAACCCCACGGTTACCGCACCCAGCACAAGCTGGTCCCTGACAATCTTCACTGGCGCACTCTGCGTCATCAATACCTCCATCTCGGTGTAGCGCCATATCTGTAGCACCGAGCACCGACAGTCATGTGCCTGAGCAATATTCGACCCGGAGAGCAAGCTCCTAACGCGAGATGTCCTCGCGGTGACTTCGGCAGTGCGCGCAGGCCAACGAGATCGCGGGCATCACCGCACACGCCCAGCAGTCAATTCGGTGGAATTGCTCCGTCGGCCCTGCCCATTTGTAGGTCCACGCTTCGACTTTCCCTCCCGTCACGATGGAGATCCGTCTGAAGAGTTCCTGGCCTGTGCCCTCGATCTCGTCAAGGCTGTTGAGGGCCACCGACAGCGATTGCACCTCCAAAGGGACGGTGAACCCCGGGATCGGCCCACCGCGACCGAACACCGCTGCCGGCCATCCGTTGCCGGTATCGAACAGTGCACCGACGGCGGAATCGGGAGTAGGCCCACCGTCCACCCATGGGGCCAGTGCGTTCCAGCGACACTGGCCGGGCATGAGCGTGCCGTACACGAATACGTGCCCGATCACTACGGCACCATCCGATCAATAACCGCGTGCTCGACCTCGTGCAACGGCACGTACTCGCCCCGCGACAACAGAGGTTGCCGGTTCGGGCCGCCGACGTAGACCTGGGTATCGATGGAGGCGCCGTTTTCCAGGGTGCACTGGCCCCAGAACGGTCTCCGGTGATACGCCGGCATCTCCCAACCATCGACCGCCGCTACATCTTCGGGGCGAAGGGCCACCACGGGGCACGCTTCGACGTGTCCGGGCGTCTCCACGAGTGTCGCGACCACCGAATGGTCCCTGCGCCTTCGGCCATTGCACCAAACCGCCCGCGCGTCGGTGATCTCCGTTTGGAGCATGACGACATCCATTCCATGCAGGTTGTTCTGGCGCAGCTTGTTCGGATTTGCGTTCGACCCGTACGCGAGGATGAAGATTCGGTCGGCCAGGTCGAAGACGTTGCCGGTCGCCACGTCTAGCCACCCGCTGTCGATCGGCACGACCCGATGCACCACATCGCCGACTGGCCGCCACGAGCAATCGGGGCGTTCCCCGGGGTAGGGGGAGGAGGGCCACTGGTCTACCGGCCGCTGATTCCAAGGACTCATCGATCGCTGCCCGCCGCCGTTGTCTCGAGGTCAACCACCTCGATCAGCACGCCGTGACTGTTGGCTGTCGCGATCTCGTCATCGGTGATCGCGCAGTCGCGATAGCGAACAATGGTGACCGCATAGCCTGCGAGGCGCCGGTAGAGGTTGATCTTGAGCGCATCCTCGTCGGGGTCGCTATTCAGCACCGCCTCGATTCCGCCGTCGCGAACGAGGTAACTGGCGAACAAATTGGCCAGCGGGGCGTCGAGGAATGCATCCATCGTTGGACCGCCGCTCCAGGTCTGTACTGGGCCGTCGATAAGATGGAATAGGTTCGCGGTGCTCGTCCGCCGACCAAATGCCCAAATGATGGCATGTCCGGTCTTATTCAAAGTTGCTCCGATACTTTCGTCCCCAACCGCCCTGTGCGGGTGGGCATACTTATTTGTCTCATGCGAAGTTTGGGCAACTGGACATTTTTGGGTCGGGGGTGCGGTGGGCCGAAGTGCGGATTCGCTGAATCGCGAGATGCGGCAGTTGATGATTCTTGGCTATCTTCGGCGCCGAGAGCCGAATCGGGTGCGGTCAGACGAGATAAAAGGTTCCCTGTTCTTCGCGTATCCGGGAGAGAATGAGGTCGCGGTTCATCGCCGGTTCAGCGATGACATGGAGCACCTACGTCGGGTCGGACTCATCTCCTACATCGATCTGCGGCCCAGCCGGAGCGTCAAGCTGACTGTGCCGCAGAAGGATCCGCGGATGTACCTGACTCTCGATGAGCACAATGCACTGAGGGCCGCCCGGGACCGGCTGGGCTGGAAGTCGGCCACCAGTCCGTTCACTTGGGATGCGGGAACTCAGAAGCTCAGCTACGTGGTTCAAGCGTTACGACTTATCGAAGAAGGCACGACCGATGTCGGCGAGCTCGCCCAAGAGCTCCAAGTCCGGCCTCGGAAAGTCGAACAGATTCTGGCTCGGCTCGACGGCATTCGTCCAGTGTCGGAAGTGCTGGCAGAGTTGGTAATTGAGCGTGATTCTATAGACCAGCGGGTGACTGCGGGCCATGTTCGGGTTGGGTCTACTGATCGGCCAATGGCAGGTCGAGGCCTCGATGAGATAGGGCTAATGGCCTACAGCAGCGACGAAGCCGACGACCGCATCAAACTGATCGACAAGGCATTGAGCGAGAGCGCTGTGGGCGTTGAAGGTGAGGCGCTGCGATCCGCGAGGAAGAAGCTGGATGCTTGGCGGAACAAGTTGGAGCAGTGGCAAGGTTGAATCGCTGGTAGCTGCGTTGCGCCGGAGCGACCTGCCTTATCGGTTCTAGCCACAGCGCCGATTGATCAGGCGTAGTACCTCCGCAGTCGGCGATGACGGCTTTCGAAGAATGCCGCCACGATTGTTCCGAGAAGCCCTGCGAGGCCGGGGATACGCAGACGCGGGGCGAGGGTGAGCGAGTCGGTGACGATGGTCTTGTCGCCGATGGGTTCCAGAGTCCGGTGGTGGATCCAGGTTCGCATCCCGGTCATCGAAGACTGCTCAAGGAACATGCGGCCGGGTTCGATCTGCGTGATGGTGATGTCGTCGTAACCGAAGGGGATAACGCCGAAAAGCAGGAGCAAGCTCTTGCCGATGTGGGTGCCGGGGGACACCTCGCCGATAGATTTGCCCCGGAAGGCTTTTGGCATGGTCATCTTGATGTAGGGCCCCATCTCGTAGTTGATGCCCTCTTGCGAGACGACCCGCTCCCATACCGTGTCGACAGGGGCGAGAACCTCGCTCCGCTTGCGGAAGGTGGGTTCTGCATCGTTCACGGCGATCTCCAATCAGTCACGCATTGGGATTACGGCCCAGACGCGGTGGCTTGCTCGGTGTAGACGTCGCCGTTGGAGTAGATGGTCAGCCCGTCCGGCGTGATTTCGTAGCGCGTGCCGTCGCTGTCATTGGTGGCCGAGAACCCTGTCGACGTAGCGACGGCGCGCAGCGAGATCGTGGCATCATCCGACAGTCGCCGCCCCTCATACAGCGGCCCGACCGGAGTGTTGCAAACGGCAACCGCCGACAGGGCCGTGCGGACTATCAGGGCAGCCCGACTGGCACAGCGTGGTCCGTCCAGGAAGCCTTGACTATCAGCCCCTGGAACCGGACTCGGCTGCGGCGCCGCGTTATCGGGCATGGCAAAGCTGAGCGCTCCTGGCGGTATTTCCCATAGCACGTTGTCGCCATCCGCTGTGACCTCAACGGGGACGTCTTCCTTCACCCCATTGCCTGCGCGGATTGTGGCGATCCCCTTGTACTCGTTGCCTGATTTGTTGACGAGACTGACGTCGAGCACCTTCAGTCCGAGTGTCGCCGCGTCTGGGTCGGAGTCGAACTTGTGTTGCATGGATTTCCGCACCATCTCCGCGACTGCCTTCGTGGGCGAGCTTGTCGGAGACATCGAGGTTGTCATTGTGATTGTCGAAGTGGCTGCTGGCGGAGCGGAGGTAAAGCTGGGTCCTGACGATTTCGGCGACTCGGCCTTGGGCCACAGAACCATCAGGAGCATGCCGCTCAGGATGCCAACGGCAAGGATCAACAAGGGAACTAGCAGCCGGGCCCGCTGAGGTTTGTCGGGCGGAAGCTCTTGCGGGAGTTCCTCGGTCGGTGTCCCATCCCATTGGGTGCCATTCCAATACCGATTCCCAGGGCCACCCATCGGGTCCGGATACCACCCCGGCGTAGTCATCAGGGCTCGCCGGCCAAGCAGCTGTGGCGGTCAGGCATCGGCCCGATCGCCAGGGTTAGCGGGTTGAACAGGAACCGCATTCGCGGATCGTAGCTGCTCACCTGCAAGAACGGCGGTTCTTTGCTGACCGGTTCCTCGGTCGAACTGTGTGCTGGCTTCAACGACATGTCGGTAGCCGGCCGGCTAGTCGCAGTTGTCGCAGATGCGGGTGCCCGGCAACTCCTGAAAGCATTTGGGGCACATCACCGCTTCGCGCTGCGGCTTGCGGGTGGTCCCGCTTCTCCGCCCGAGGTCGCCATGCAAAGGGTGCGAGACGAGCCAGACGCCCGTCGTTTTGTAGCTCGGTCGAATGACTTCCGCGCCAGTCCCGACGCGGATCGCTTCCTCTTCGGTCGCGAAACCAATCGTGTAACCGGAGTAGATGCGTAAATCGCGGAGTCCGTCTCGCCGTGTTGCGGCCACATACGGCTCGGCTACGTCAACCGCTCGGTAGGCGCAGATTCCGACACCTTCGGTGATCTGCCGGATGAATGCATGGTTCTGGGAAGGGATTCGCGCCTTCGCCAGCTCCGACAAGAGGGAGCTTGAGGTCTCGTCTGAAGTGTCCATTGTGGGAAGATCCTAGGTTAGTGGGAGTTCGGGAAATTACGTTGATTCGCTTACAACCGCACAAGTCGACAACTGACACCGGCGTGGTCGCTCAGGCGGCCAAATCCATCGGCGCCGGGCCAGTCATTGATGGAGCGACAGGCGAGATGACGGTTTGAGGCGACGTGGTCGATGTGCGGGCCATGTGTCAGATCACCTGCGGTGTGGATTGTCCAGCCTGCGAGTACTTCTGCCAGCCGATTTGCGACGCGGACTGGCTGGCGAGCACGGGGGATACGCTGGTTGAAGTCCCCGGCAATGATGGTGGGCACCGTACGGTCGAGTGCACCGAGCAGAGCTTCAAGTTGGTCAAGGTATTGCAGGTGTTCAGACCACGGCCTGGCGTCTGACCGACCTGTACCTACGTGAGCGTCCCGCCACGGGATACAGGCTCCGATGATACGCACGAGGCCGCCAGGAGTTGTCACTGTCGTGACAGCGAGCCGTCCAAGGGTTGCACCTGTATCACCGACCGTCTCCAGCGAGAGCGGAAACCGCGACCACACAATCACTTTGCGACGATCCGGTTTGGAGCCATAACCCCAATCGGCACCTGCGTCGACTACATCGCCCCCGTCCGGGAGCAACTCTCGGACACCTTCGGTGACCACGATTACATCCGCATCGGTGGCACTCGACTTGGCCGCTATCCGGACGCCGCGGTCGGTCCTCGGCGTGGCCCATTGCGTGTTCCACGTGGCGATGGTGAAGGGGGAACCCAGCGATGGTTTTCTCACTAGTCGCGTGGTCGTCGGAATTTGGTCCTCGCTGTGGCCTTTCGTCATCGCCGGTCCTTCCGCCAGACATCAGCGCAGCAGATGTCGCAGATGTACTTGCCGTTGATATCCCAACGCATGTACTGCAGGCAATCCTCCAGTGTCTAGATGCACAAATCCACCGTCATCGGCGGATGGTCGCTGTGCTGAAGCCAGTCTCTATGCGAGCCCACTGCAACGGATTCGATGGCGTCAGGACGTGAGACGAACGTGTAGTCGATGTGGTAGGTGGTCTCGATGTTCTTCATCCACCACAGCGTTGGGTCAGGTTCGGCCCCACGGTCGCATCCGCGATCGAAGTGGTAGGCACTTGCAAAGCCCTGCGCCTCAAGTTGATCCATGAAGTCGCCAAATTTCACTGAGTTGTTGGGCTTGTCCCAGTAGACAGAATTGTTGAAGTCACCACTGATCAACACCAAATCTGACTCTCCAGAAAGGAAATCTGCGTAGTGGTTGATGGATGCGCGGCAGGCACCCAGTCGCCGGGCTGACTCGTGCCCTTTGCCTCGATGATTCATGTCCCAGACGGCGAGCAGTCGGACATCTCTTGGGCCGCTGAGATGCAGCGGCAGAACCCACTGATAGCCGGGGTCGTAACTCTCGTCGACCCGGAGCTCCCACCCGTCGAATGCGACGACCGACAAACCTTTGTTCGCGCCGGCACCAATCCACTGCACCGAGGTTGCCCCGATGGCGTCAAGAGCGGGCCGGGTCTTCTCCGGGCAGGCTGATTCTGGAAGGACCGCGATCGTCGGATTCAGCGTCTTCAACAGGTGTGTCTTGGTTTGAAGGGACATCGCCACGTTCCACTCAACGAGGCGCATCGGGATCGTTTCACCGGTCATGCCCGCGAGGATCCCATGAGGGCGTGACATGTGGGCGTCTCTGGAACCGACCGGACGCCGACG
Source organism: Mycobacterium sp. (assembly GCA_965279745.1). Taxonomy (GTDB): domain Bacteria; phylum Actinomycetota; class Actinomycetes; order Mycobacteriales; family Mycobacteriaceae; genus Mycobacterium. Next base: position 1,044,146 of record OZ257262.1, on the reverse strand, counting down.
ACGCGTTGAGTTAGCCACGCGCGACTTGCCGTCTTCAGGTGAATTCCCAGCTGCAACCCGAATTGAGGTAGTGGACTACTCGTGCGCGCGTCTGGCAGACGTGGTGAGGTGGCTGTCGGTAGCGGGCGTTAGTTTGCTGGTTCGGCCGACGTGCCGTTCGGCTTTTGGTGGAATTTTGAAGGGGTTCTCGAGTGGGGTGCAGGCGTGGGTCGATGTCCAAATCCCGGTCGCCTGACTCGGGATCGTCTGACCCAACGTCCGAAACCTGAACGCGTGCTGCGGTTCTACGGTCAGCCGTGCCGGGTGCTTCAGCGCTCACAGCAGTGACCCAGCCTTGTCGGAGGGGTGACATAACGTGTTCGCTATGAGCGGGGGATGGCAGTTCTTGGACCGCCCGGCGGAACAAGATGCGATCCGCTCGGCGTTGGTCGACGCTGGAGTCGGCGGCATCGTGTTGGTGGGACCCGAAGGCGTGGGTAAGACGACGCTCGCACGAGCGGCGGCGGATTCGTCGCCGATCCCGGTGCGCTGGGTGGCGTGCACCGAGTCCTCACGGCACACTCCGCTGGGTGTCTTTGCCCATCTGATTGATACCAATGCGGTCGGCAACCCTGCTGCGCAAATTGCTTCTGCCCGAAGGGCATTGGTCGGCAACGGTGAGATCATCCTGGGAGTTGATGACGCTCATCTGCTCGACCCGTTGTCCGCGACGCTTCTGCACAACCTCGCGCTCGACCGAGCCGCACGAATCGTGGCCACGGTGCGCAGCAACGAGCCGGCACCCAATGCGGTGGTGTCTTTGTGGAAGGACGGCCACCTGCGCTTCGTGGAATTGCAGCCACTGAATCGAGTTCAGACCACCGGGCTCGTCGAGTCCGTCGTCGGGGGGAAGTTGGAGGAACTCAGCGCGGCTTCCATCTGGGACGCATCAGGGGGAAACCTGTTGTTCCTCAAGCACTTCATCGGCGACGCTCTGGAGGCCGGGCGGCTACGCGAAGTCGCCGGCATATGGCAGCTGCGAGGCGACGCCTCCGTGTCATCCGGACTGGCATCACTGCTCGAGAGCCGATTCGACGAGGTCGGTGAGCCGGCGATGGGTGTGCTCAATCTCCTTGCGCTGTGTGAACCGCTCGACCTTGACGTCTTGCTCGCCTTGGCTGGTGCGGAAGCCATCGACGATGCCGAAAACTCGGGACTGATTCGCATTACCGAAGATTCCAGACCCACGGTGCAGATCAGCCATCCGCAATACGCGGAGGTGATTCGGCGCCGTCTCGGCAAAGCTACTGCGTCCAAGCTGCGAGGACGCATTGCCGACGTACTGAGTAGACGTGACCTCGACTCCGCTATCCGCCGACTTCAGCTGGCCCAACTGTATGTGGACAGCAACCACGACGCCGAACCCACGCTTCTTGTCAGGGCCGCCCAAGACGCCTTGTCAATGGTCGATGTACCGCTGGCCGAACGTCTGGCTCGCAGGCTGGTCGAGCAGACCCAAAACATGGTGCCGGGCAATCCGGCTCTCTTGTTGACCGCCCAACTGTTGTTGTTCCGCGCAGTCATGGTGCAAGGCCGGCGTGCGGAAGCTGAGGCCATTGTCGACCAGATGAAACCCGAGGACCCCGACGATCAAGTGCAGTTGGTGCTTTTCTGGGGCGCGCCGATGATGGGCATCCGGTACTTCGGGATGGGCGATGTCGACGGAGCCCATGAACTGCTGGACAAGCTGCGGCAGCGGGTCACCGACCCCACCCTGATCGCCATCCTCGATGCTTACGAAGCCGGATTCGCGGTGCAAGAAGGTCGCGTCGAGGAAGGGTTACTCGCCGCCGAGGCGGTGCTGTCAAACCCGACCTCACCCCCACAGGCTCTTGAGAGCGCGGCCTTCGCCGCAGGGCAAGCTATGCCCTTGGTGGGGCGCGGCAACGACTTCCGGCCGATTAGTGCCCTCATCCGGTCTCGGTCGGCCGATACCGGGACCATGGCCGGGATTCTCGCCCGCTACACCGACGTGCTCGCGCTGGTTCTCCTCGGCGAGTTCGATCAGGCGGATCAGCAGGCATCCGCCTACGCCGAATTCTGCAAGCCAAGCCAGTTCCTCGGCTGGGCGATCACCAAGGCGATGGATGCCCTTGTTGCCAGCTACCGGGGCAGATTCCCTGACGCTGTGTCCGCATGCGAGCAGGCACTGGCGGCACTGCAAGCCGAGAACACGCTGCCGTGGGACCTGCCGGTGCGACTATTGCTCACCCGAGCTCACGCAGCCCTTGGCCGACCGGACGAGGCGCAACAAGCCTTCGCGGAAGCCGCCAAACATATGGGTGCTCATATGGCCATCTACGGGCCACAGATGACAATTGCGCGATCCTGGATCGCCGCCGCCAGGGGTGCTAATGGCGCCGCAATCCGACTGGCGCACAACGCTGCTGACGAGGCTCGCCAATCCGGTCAGTACATGATTGAGGCTGAGGCGCTACACCACGCGGCACGCTTTGGCGGCCGCAGCGTGGCAGATCGGTTGTCCTGGCTTGCCGAACGTGTCGATGGTCGAGTCGCCGCCATGTATGCGCGCCACGCCGCCGCGCTTGCCGGCCGCGACGGAGTAGCCCTCGACCTGGTGAGCCTGGAATTCGAAGAATCCGGGATGTTGTTGTCGGCTGCCGACACATCCGCTCAGGCTGCGTCGCATCACGATGGGGCTCGGCCGCGACAGCGTCGGCTCGAGTCCGCCGAGCGGGCATTCCGCCTAGCTGCTGAGTGCGGTTCAATCACCACGCCGGCCACCCGGGCCGCAGCTCGTCCCTTGCCACTAACCTCGCGTGAACGCGAGATTGCCGCCCTGATCGGTGAGGGCCTGACCAACCGCCAAGTTGCCGAACGACTTTCGGTGTCCGTGCGCACCGTGGAGGGCCACATCTACCGGGCTTGCACGAAGCTGGACCTGTCGAACCGCGAAGAGTTGGGCGCAATCGTCCGTTAGGGCGGGAGCGCCAGGTGGGGCTACACCGAAGCCTGAACTGGATCGTCGTTCCTGATGGTGAAGTAGTGGGACGTGGTGCCGTCGAGGGAGAGTATGGCGTTGGTGGCGCCGGTGAGCTCTGCGTGGACGTATTCGTCGGGTTCGTAGGTGGTGTCGCCGTAGATTTTGAACGGCAGTGTTGCTTGGGTTTGTCCGGGTGCGAACACCAGGGTGCCGGTTTCGGCGACGAAGTCCTGGCCGGGGGTGGCTAGTGGTGACAGTCCTCGTGCCTCGGTTTTGTAGGTGACGGTGACCGTTTCAGTTGAGGGGGATGAGAGTGTCACGATCAGCGGTACCGTCGTGATCCCGCTGTTGCCCTCCGCTGTCGACAGGAACACGCTCGAAAATGTTACGGCGGGAACAGGACTCACGTCGTCGTTCCTGATGGTGAAGTAGTGGGACGTGTTGCCGTCGAGGGAGAGTATGGCGTTGGTGGCGCCGGTGAGCTCTGCGTGGACGTATTCGTCGGGTTCGTAGGTGGTGTCGCCGTAGATTTTGAACGGCAGTGTTGCTTGGGTTTGTCCGGGTGCGAACACCAGGGTGCCGGTTTCGGCGACGAAGTCCTGGCCGGGGGTGGCTAGTGGTGACAGTCCTCGTGCCTCGGTTTTGTAGGTGACGGTGACCGTTTCAGTTGAGGGGGATGAGAGTGTCACGATCAGCGGTACCGTCGTGATCCCGCTGTTGCCCTCCGCTGTCGACAGGAACACGCTCGAAAATGTTACGGCGGGAACAGGACTCACGTCGTCGTTCCTGATGGTGAAGTAGTGGGACGTGTTGCCGTCGAGGGAGAGTATGGCGTTGGTGGCGCCGGTGAGCTCTGCGTGGACGTATTCGTCGGGTTCGTAGGTGGTGTCGCCGTAGATTTTGAACGGCAGTGTTGCTTGGGTTTGTCCGGGTGCGAACACCAGGGTGCCGGTTTCGGCGACGAAGTCCTGGCCGGGGGTGGCTAGTGGTGACAGTCCTCGTGCCTCGGTTTTGTAGGTGACGGTGACCGTTTCGGTCGAGGGGGCGGACAGTGTCACCGTCAGCGGTACCGTCGTGATCCCGCTGTTGCCCTCTGCCGTCGACAGGAACAGACTCGAAAACTCAGCAGCCACCACCACGATGGCCTTCGGGCTGATCGTCACTGCGATTGGGAGGTTGGTCGCTCCGCCGCGGCCGTCAGTAAAGGTGACAGTGAAGGTGTCGGTCTTTTCTGCAGCGGTGGCGTTGGGGTTGGCGGCGGCATTCCGGGCCGCGGCATTCGGGGTGTAGGTGAAAGTGCCATCGGAGGCAAAGGTGATATCGCCCTTAGCCGTGGAAGTCGGAACGCTGTAAGTGATTTCGTCACCGTCGGCATCGCTTACGGCCACGGTGCCGATAATTTTCCCGGTCGAGGGATCGGGGGAGCCGATGGAGACGATCTCGGCGATGGGGGCGGTGTTCGGGGGTGGTGGGTTGGTTCCGGCGATGGTGACCGCAACCATCACAGCCATCGTGTCGGGTGCGCTCAGACCGACGGCTTGGGCCAATGAGTGGAGGATGCCCTGGATGGTCCCGGGCAAGCCGGTGAGTCGGTAGGCACTGCCGTTGTCGATGGTGACAGCGAACAGGGCGGATCCGCCGTTGTGCAGCAGATTCGCATCGGGAGTGAAGGTATAGGTGCCGTCCTCACCGAGCTCCACAGTCCCGTTGTTGGGGACGGAGGCGAGCTCATAGGTCAGCACGGCCACAGTCGGACTGCTGGCATTCAGGTCGCCCGTGACCACGCCGCTGACTGATTGTCCGGGGGCCTGCGTCGGATGTGCGGTCGATGCTTTGTTGAAGAAGGTGTATTGAAGGATCTCCCCAAACGTTGGGGCGCCGGTCTGAGCGGCGACGACTGCGGCGGTCGGGCTGGCTGCTTGCGCTTCGTTGCCCTCCCGTCGGGCGGCAGCGAGCATCACCCATGACACCGGCGATTCCACAGGTGCATCTGAACCGTGCAGCGGAGCCAACAACGACTCCACGACCCCCGAAGCTGCTGCGGCCTGAGGCGCAGCAACCGCCGGTAGCGGGGGATTCTGCTTCTCGTACGTCTGCGCAGGCTTTGCCGGCACATCGAAGGCGGTCGAAGGTGCGGCCGCTGGGACCGCTGCACGCGGCGATACGGCGCGCATAGTCGCGGGCAGCCCGCTGGGGATCGTGGCTGTGGTTGCCGGGGTGAGTGCTGTCGAGTTGGCGGCAGGGAAATCGGGTGCTTCGGTGTTAGGCGGCCGGACGTCGGGCCTACTGGGCGCGATTGTGAGAGTCGGAGTGCTGCCGACCAGGCGACGTGCAGCCTCTCCACCGGCCGGTTTCGGCGAGTGGCGTCGAGGACCACTTGCGGCTGCGCTCTTTCCACTGTCCGCCGCGGGGGAAGCCGTCTCGTTAACTGCATGATCGGTGTCAGCGGCGGCAATTCCGTACCCGCCGGCAACGCTTCCGATCCCGAGGGCAACTGCCAAAACTCCGACACGCCCTACGTTGCGTGAGTAACTCACCTGAAACACGTCCTTTGCTCATTACTGCGCAGGGTGGTGCGAAATGCCGATCTGGGCAGTTGCTGGCAAATTCCTGCGAATTGGTCGTGAGAAGCGTATCCGCGGGAAACTGGGTAGGCGCGAGTAGCCGACTACCCGATTCCTCCGACACGGCTTGACCGGCGTCAACGACTAGCGGAGTACAAAGAAGCGGTCGCCCCGACCTCAACTACCGTCTCAAATTGGACTTCGAAGCAAACACTATCCGCGGAGAAGTGGTTGGGCGGCCGCGCCCCAGCTGCCTGTGTTTGATTGGTGAAGTACTTCCGCGGCAGTTTGTGCTCAACCGCTGCTCCGCCAAAACTTCCACACCATGTCAGTAGGCCCCGACGCTCGGTGGGAAGCCTAAGAATCTGTTCAATAAATTCCGAATGGCGACAGCCTCTAGCAAACGGCTGCAACACTTTGACCACGCACGCGCCCTGGAGGTGTTGGATGTTCAAAGACCAGACGTTGAGCACACACCGGCGGGTTCCCCCTGCTGTCAGATATATCGGACGCGTTGGCGCTCTGGCCATCGCTTTGGGTGCCGGTGGCATGATGGCCGCCGGCGTTGCCTGGGCGGATGATTCGCCCTCATCCGGAGCGGGAAGCGAGCACACACCCCGAACCCAGACGGCTTCCCGAGTACCGACCGACTCGGGCGCCAAGCTGCACCGCGCAAGGCCGACCACGTTGGCCCAAAGTGCCTTAGCGGCAGCTAAAACCGTGCCGGCCGCTGCCGCAGTTGTTCAAACTCCCCGACCGGGTGCCGCCCAGCCCGCTCCACCGCCGCCGCCGAAGCCGACCGTCCGCTATCGCTCGATCGACGGCAGCGGCAACAGCCTCACCAATGCCGGCCTCAACGCGCTCGGCGCCGACTTCAGCCGCATTGGTACCGCCCGATTCAGCGACCAGGTCTGGGCCATTCGAACTGATCTGCCCAACACTCGCACCATCAGCAATCTGGTCGTCGACGGTAATGGCGACGTCCCGAACCCTGAAGGGCTGTCGGGCATGATGTATGCCTGGGGTCAATTCATCGACCACGACATCAATCTGACTCTCTCCGATGGCATCAACCACATCGATATCGCGATACCCGCCAACGATCCCACGCTGAGCGGATCGATCCCGTTGACACGCGCGGTCATCGATCCGCTGACCGGTGTAGCCGGAAAGCCGGCACTCACCACCAACAATGTGACGGGCTGGCTCGACGGCTCAATGGTTTACGGCTCTTCTGCGGCCACGGCTGCCAGCCTGCGGGCCGCCGACGGCCACCTACTCACTTCCGCGGGCAACAACCTGCCCATTGTCGACGGCGCGTTCGTAGCCGGAGACATCCGCGTGCAGGAGAACCCTGATCTCACCGCCGTGCAGACATTGCTTATGCGAGAGCACAACCGGCAGGTGGATTTGTTGAAAGCCGCCCATCCGGACTGGACCAGTGACCAGCTGTACGACCAGGCGCGGGCCATCGTCACGGCGGAGATCGCGCGCATCACCTACAACGAATTCTTGCCGCATCTGCTCGGCCCGAACGCGATCAAGCCATACCAGGGCTACAAATCCACCGCAGATCCCAGGCTCACCGAGGAATTCGCCGGTGCCGCATTCCGTTTCGGGCATTCAATCGTCTCCGCCAACTTGGAGAAGACTGATGAGCAAGGTGCCGAGATCGGTGAAGCGGTCAGTCTTAAGGACGCCTTCTTCCAAACACCGTCGGGCTTCGTCGCCGACGGTGGAGCTAATGGGCTGCTGCGTCACCTGACCAACGATCTGTCGAACGCACTTGATGTGCACATCGTCGACGATCTACGGAACTTCCTGTTCGGTCCGGCGGCGGGTCTGGACCTGGCGTCCATCAATCTGCAGCGCGGGCGCGACCTCGGCTTGGGCACGCTCAACGAGACGCGGATCGCGCTCGGGCTCAAGCCCTACACGAGCTTTACGGCCATCACCTCCGATCCCGCGACAGCCGCGGCGTTGAAGGCTGCCTACGGCGACGTCAACAAGGTGGAGTTGTGGATCGGGGGCCTGGCCGAAAACCATGTGCCCGGAGCGATGGTGGGACAGACCTTCGACGTGATCATCAGCCAGCAGTTCCAGAATCTCCGTGACGGCGACCGGTTCTGGTATCAGAACCAAGGCTTTGATGCGGCCACTCTCCGCGACATCGAATCGACGACGCTGTCCTCGCTGATCCTCAAGAACACTGATACCCAGCACATGCAGGCCGACGCGTTCGTGTTTTACGAGCGCCGCAGCGGACAGGCCGGCGGCGGGGTGATGGAGAATCCCGCCTCGCCTCAGTTGGTTGTCGGGTCCAATGGTGGTGACACCCTGATCGGTGGCACCAAAGGTGATCTGCTCATCGCCGGCACTGGCCGCCAGACCCTCACCGGTGCCGCCGGCGCCGACACCTTCATCGTGAGCACTAAGGGTGTCGACGCGGTGATCACCGATTTCAAAATAGGCCAGGACAAGCTGCAATTCGAGAATCTTGGGCAGCCGGGAAGTTCGGGAGTCCGGATCGTCAATGAGGGCGGCAACGCTGTCGTCTACTTCGGCGGCGACAAGGTGTCGCTACTCGGGGTACAGGCCAGCAAGCTGAAGCTCACCGACATGAACTTCATTTAATTCACTCCCCAACGATGGACTGCAGCCCAGGACAAGTCTGGGCGAAGAGGTTGTGAACCGGCTTTCTGATCAGGCGTAGTACCTCCGCAGACGCCGATGACGGCTTTCGGAGAATCCCGCCACCCTGACCCGTCTAACCGGGCAGAGTCCGTCACTCGGGGCGTACACTCATTGTCGGCTAGGAATTTAGCCGGTCTGGGACGGTTCTGCTGTTCGCTGCAGAGTTCGAGGAGTGTTGACTCCGGCACCCTACACCATGGTGATTCCCGCGTCTGAGTCCAATCGCACTTCGTTTGCTGTGCACATAAAACAATCTGGCGCACAACGCTATTCATCGAATGCGACATCGATTGAGAAGGGCGTAGTTATGGTGATGCGTATATCGGGCGCTAAGGCGGGCGAGTTGTACTCAGCGACGTCGGCCACTGTCGCGGTCGTGGTCTTGGAACGCTCGGATCAGCTCAGTCTGAACTTCCGGGGGGATCACCTGGACATCAGTGTGTGCGCGTGCCCCGACACCGTTCCCGCCGTTGAGGACATCGCAACCGGAATACTGAAATATCTTGACGTCCTCATGAATGCGGCACGGGAGTCGCCTCGCGGGCAGGGCCGTTCGGTGGTATCAGACCTGGTATCTCACGTTGCAAGGCATGCCGGCTCCCTAAACTCATGCTGAAGTCCCCATGGGAATTGAGGAGTGCGTGTTGTGGTCGAGTTTGAGGCTCACCAGGGTCCGGGGGTAGCGACCGATACGGAGTTGGCCCACGCCCAGTTTGTTTCCGATGAGGTTGATCTCGCGGATGGGTTGAGGGGGCTGGCTGAGCTGGTCACCGGTGGTCTGAGCCTCGATGCCTTGTTGACGGCAGTCGCGCAGTTCGCGGCGCAAGCCATTCCCGGTGTCGATGGCGCGGGGGTGACGATGATCCGCCCGGCTGGCTCCACGATGCGCATTGCGGCCTGGGCGGTGACCGCGCCCTTCGTGCGAGAGATCGATCTCATCCAATACGAGGTTCTACAGGAAGGACCTTGCATAACCTGCATGCAGGAGCGCGTCGCAGTGATCAGCGGGTCGCTGGGCGGCGATCAACGGTGGCCGAGATTCGGTGGCAGGGTCGGTCGGTTGGGTGTCTCATCGTCGTTGTCTCTGCCCCTACTGATCGGCGATCAGGTTGTCGGATCGATCAATTGCTACGCGTATAGCCGGGATCGCTTCAGGGAGCATGCAGTGCGGTTGGGGTCTCAGTTCGCGAGGCCGGCCGCGGTGTCGGTCTACAACGCACAGCTGATCAGCGCTGCTCGAGAGAAGGCGGTTCAGTTGCAGAATGCGCTGGACAGCCGCGGAGTGATCGATCAGGCCATTGGCATCATCCGGGCCCGTTCCGGGGGAACCGCCGAGGAAGCGTTCGACCGACTGCGCCAGATGAGTCAGGGCGAGCACACCAAACTGCATGAAGTCGCGCGCCATCTCGTCGAAGAGGCGGTAGGCCGGGCCCGCGCCCGAAACCACCCGTCCTGACGCGCTGCGCCAGCGGCGGTCAGGGGAGGGTGCGCGCCAGGTTCTGCATCGACGCCAGGATCGCCTCGCGATCCTCACGTATGGTCACCAAGCGACGCGACACATCTGTCATGTGCTCGCCATGGGTGCGGGCATAGCGACGCAACAAGGTGAACGCCTCCTCGACGGACACCCGAAGGCGTTCGCGGAGAAAACCTTTGGCCTGCTCGACCGCGACGCGGCTGATCAATGCAGTCCGCAACTGAGGCAGAACAGTGCCCAGGGTGGGGGCGTGTTCCTGCAGGATCGCGACGCAGGCGATGTGCGCCAGGGTCTGGGCCAGCAGCTGGTCCGCATCGGAAAGTTCACCGACCCCGGTGCCGAACAAACCCAGAGCGCCCAAGACGGTACCTGCCGCGCGCATCGGTACTGCATGCACGGAGGTGAAACCCGCCTCCGTGGCTGCGGGGACGAATCGCGGCCACCGTGTGTCCGCGTGGCGCAGGTCGGCGACCGAGACGTGGTGGCCTGTGGTGTAGCAATCCAGGCAAGGACCCTCGTCGAATTGCAGCTGGAACAGCTCCAAGTCGCGGGTGGCCTCGGACGTGGCCGCCATTAAATGAAGCCGTTGGCGCGAGTCGGCGAGCAGCAACCCGGCTGACGCAATGTCCAGCAGCTGAGCGCAGCTCTCGGTGAGCTCGGTGAGCAGATCGACGACATCGAAATCGTCAAGCAGGCTGTCCACCAGCGACACCACCGCGTGCAGGACGCGGGTTTCACGGGATTGGTCGATCATCAGTGGGCCTCCAAAAATAGGCGTCGGGCGAGAATTTCCCGGGCCACTGCCGTGGCGGTGGTACCGGTGGAGTAGGCGTGGGCGCGCAGTCGAACCAGTGCTACAGCGGGCTCGACGTCGAGTTGGGCGACCAGCATGCCGGTGGCCTGGCTGACCTCCGCGCGCGACAGAGAATTCAATTCTGCCCAGGCGGCGCTGTCGGGATCGGTGATCGCGGCGTTGAGGTCGACGCCGACGAGGTCCAGAAACGGCATCTCGGCGAGTTCGGCGGCGATCAGCGCGCCCGCCAGATAGTCGCTGTCCAAACTGCCGGGCTCGCTTCGGAATAAATCCAGCGCACCGATGTACTGACCTGCCACGAGAACCGGCATGGCGAACACGCCGCGGATGTGCTGGGCCAGCATCGCCGGGCTGTACGCCGGCCATCGACTGTGCATCGGATCGGCGAGATCCACGACCAACACCGGCGTGCGCTCAGCCACCGAATCCAGGCACGGACCTTCGCCCAGAATGAACTGGAGCTCATCAATCGCCCGGGCATCTGGCCCGCTAGCACCCAGTGTGCCGTTGTTCGTGCCGTCGAATACCAGCGAGATCGCCGCCGCATCCACGCCGAGTAATCGAACGCACGCCTCGCACAACCGATCCGCCGCGTCCGCTCCGCGCTCGTCGCCAACTGCCTCCAGAAGCTGCTCCAGGATGGCCACTACTGCCTATCGACTGCCGATTCGGAGGACGGTGCGGAAGTCGGACAGCGCAGGCGCTGGAAGGGTCATACGACCATCATCCACTACTTTTTCAGGGTGAACTGATGGACATCGCACTGACCCACCCGGAAACCGTCGGCGCATCCGGTCAGATACTTCATGTAGCGCTCGTACACTTCCTCAGATTGGATGGCGATAGCCTCGTCCTTATGTGCCTCTAGAGCGGCGGCCCACAGATCGAGGGTGCGCGCGTAGTGCGGCTGCAGCGATTGGATCCGAGTAGTCGTGAATGCTGCTGCGGCTGAACGATCTCCGACCATCTCGACCGACGGCAGCCGGCCCCCCGGGAAGATCTCGGTCAGCATGAATTTCGCGAACCGTGCGAACTCGAATGTGAGCGGAATCCCACGTTCGGCGAACTGGGCAGGCGTCAGCGAAGTGATGGTGTGCAACATCATCACCCCGTCGGGGGGTAACACGTTGTGGGCCATCGCGAAGAAGGCGTCGTAGCGTTCGTGGCCGAAATGCTCGAAAGCTCCGATGGAGACGATTCGATCGACGGGCTCACTGAATTCCTCCCAGTCTTTGAGCTCTACCCGCTTAGTGCGTGAACTGTGCGTTTGGGCAAGGAGTTTCTCGACGTGTGCCTGCTGATTTTTCGACAACGTCAATCCGATGACGTTGACGTCGTACTTGTCCAACGCGCGCCACATGGTGGCGCCCCATCCGCACCCCACATCGAGCAGGGTCATCCCCGGCTGCAGACCCAACTTGGCCAGCGACAGATCGACCTTGGCAAGCTGAGCTTGCTCCAGAGTCATGTCATCGCGTTGGAAGTAGGCGCAACTGTAAGTCTGGGTGGGGTCTAGAAACAGCCGAAAGAAGTCATCCGACAGGTCGTAGTGGGATTGCACATCCTCGAAGTGCGGCATCAGTTGCTGCGCCATGAGCAATGTTGTCTTTCTCTTAATTCCGTTGCAGCGATGCAGTTCTCGCGAATTACGACGGGAGGAGCATCGAAACAACGAGATAACCGCACACGCAATGTTGAGCGCGATGCGGTGATGGTGAGCGTGAAAACGGTCACATGGGGATGTCGGGTCTCAGAGCAGGAGCTCCTAGAGTTCGGCAGCGGACGGCGGAACTCATCCCAGACGAGCTGGACTCTCAGCAACGGTCATATTACACGATTTTTCGTCGCGAACCGGGCCAGCGGAACGATGTTTAGGCACCGCGCACGACGGGAAGACTCTACTGCGACTGGGATACCGCGCCGATGCTGAGGTCGAGTCGAAGATCTCGAAAGCCGTTTGCTTACCGAGGTATTCAATTGACGACTTCGGCAATAAATAAAGCGAGCATCCAGCCTCGTTATTACGGGTTGAACCTCTTGATGTGTGCGACGATGTGCGCCAGCAACCCGTCGGGCATCTCGATTGCCAAGCCGGCCTCGTCGAGCACGATCCCTCCCTTGGCGTAGGGGAGTAGTTCCTGCATCTCGGCCACTCGGCTGCACATCGTCATGATGAATTTGTCGTACCCGACCAGCGGACACATTGCCAATGCGCTTGTGTCCTGGACGAATATTATGACCTCGGACTCGACCGGTGTTTGTACGCAACGTTCAGCCTCGCCCAGAAGCTCAGAGTGATAGTCCATCAGCCGGTTCGCGATGCGCACTATCGAATCGGGGTCGGCGTCGCTCCCGTCGCCGGCGAGGGTGCCGGTGAACCCGGGGCTCAACATGAACTGTTCCACCTGCTGCACAAGTTCGGCGATACGGTTCATCGCCTGCCGGGCCACCTGGGAGTACCGCTCGCCGTTGAGTGGAAACCCTGGTCCGGGTTGATAACCCGAGGCGCAGTTGAGGAGTCGAGGTTGAACGGCGTTGCGTCGCTGGAGCAACACCGAGGTGAATACCGCCCACCGCCATAGTGGGGGCTTATCGGCTAGGAGGCAATCGAGGTCCTCTTTGGTGGAGGCGACCTGAGCAACCTCAGATCCATTCGTATCCAGCGGTAGGATGCGCTTTGGTGTCGGGTCGATTTTGTGGGACATTCCCTCTGCCCCGGAGCGAAGATCCGCTGGCCATTGCCACGGCTCGGTAGCTACCTTCGGCGTCCGCTTGGAATGGGCCGTCACGCTGTATACACCCAGTGCGCAGATGCCCACAAGGCCAAACACCCAGACTCGGGACATCAGAGCCAACAGCATGGTGACCATCCCGATGATCAGGCTGACCCTGGCGACGTTAGGAAGGTGCTGGAATTTTCGTACTGCGGACATAGCGAAATCGTATGAGGGCTACCTGACAACTAGCAGCAAAGGCCTCGCTGCCGATCGGCATTTGTCCAATCTGGCGCGATAGGCGGTGCACCGCAATAGATCGGACCTGTTCGGCCTGAGCCTTGGAGTCGGCGATGAGCCCGTTTGCAGACGCCGTCGGCAGGACTTGGAACGGAAAGATCTCGTCGGTGTTGCTGGTGACCGGAACGACCGTGACCACGCCACGGCACAGGCGTGTCGCTGCGATGTTGGCTCTGTCGTTGCTGACGAGCTTCCGCGGACTCGGTCCACTCCGGTAGTAAGTAACGGTTCCGTCGGGCGATTCATCGCACAGGTGCGCCTGCAGCAGGCTATGAATCATCGGTGAGCAACCATCATGTGAACCTGACCCAGGATGAGAATGCGTTGATCGACGAGACTCACCCCGACGTCCTCGCGCGCTTGGATGAGAAGTCGTTGAAGGAACTGCAGAGCAGGCTCAGGCAAGCACGCGAGAAGAACTTCAGCCTGTTGCGGCGCCAGGGCGCGGCCCGGGTAGCGGCTGAACATTCCCGCGGTGCCGCCGAACCGGCCAACGATAAGCGCAGCGAAAAGGTGGACATCTTCGACCAGGCACTGGCCCGGGTGCAGCAGCGGCTTGAAGCCGTCAATGACCCGGAATAGGGGCCAGGCTCAACGTGTAAGCGAGCCTCCCGCCATCGCTGGCGTTCGGCGCTGTTTCGTCGAAGCACGCGGGGTTCGGTTCCACGTCACCGAAGCCGGACCGGTAGACGGCAGGCCGGTGATGGTGTTGCACGGGTGGCCGCAACACCACTGGGTCTACCGGGAACTGTTAGCAGACCCGCCTCCCGGACTCCGCATCATTGCCCCAGATCTCCCCGGATATGGCTGGTCTGGCCCAGCGCCACACCGATGGTCCAAGCAGGACGTCGCCCAGGACGTGCTGGCACTGATGGACGCGATCGGGCTGGATAGGACTCTGCTTGTCGCCCATGACTGGGGCGGCTTCGTGGCCTACCGGATGCTGCTGGCCGCGCCGGAGCGGTTCGACGGCTATCTGGTGTGCAACATGGCTCACCCGTGGCAGACCGCACTCACGACGCTGCCGCACTTCTGGCGGATGCTGACCTATCAACCGTTCATGGCGAGCATCGGCGTGGCGTTGAGTCAACGCACCCGTTATGTGGAGCGCGTTGTCTTCGGCCACGGCCCTAGGGCGCACCGCGTGGATCGCGCCGCCGCCAAGGTCTATGCCGACCGGTTCCGCGATCCGGTTTGTGCTCGCACGGCCACCGATACCTACCGCACCTTCCTGCTGCGCGAATTACCTGCCGCAGCACGCCATCCCGAGCAGCGCCGCGCAACGGTGCCGATCCGCGCACTGTTCGGCATGAGCGACTTCCCTGTCCACTACTCGCTCGCATCGCCGGAAACCGCCAACGCCGACGACTACACGTTCGAGCCAGTCGACGCCGGTCATTTCATCATCGACGAGCGGCCCGACCTGGTGCGGGCACGGTTGATTGCGCTCGCGGAAGAGACGAGTGCCTCGCCCATCATTTGAGGGGCTGCGCCACCACTGTGCTAGCCACGGTTGCGATGCGCTCATCGAGTGAGCCGTGGACGGCGAGCACCGGCAGCTCGGGGTGCTCGGCGAATATCGCCGCGAGGATCTGTTGGGAACTGGTGCGGGCGTGTGGGCCGTCGCGCTGCGGGTCGGGCTGCCAGGGGAAGTCGTCCTGGCACCACACCACAGCGTGGCTGTGCTTCGTCCATTCCAGAGCTTGGGGCAGTAGGGACGCATCGTTGTAGTACTGCAGGCTGTACACCGCGGTCATGAGCGGGCCGCTGTCGGAAGCGACCCAGGACGTTCCGGCGCGATCCGCCTGCCGAAGCGCAGCGAACTCCAACTCGTGTTGTGTGGCGAACACTTCCACCTGCTCGCCCGGTCCGGGGACCCGTCCATGGTGGCGCTCAATCCAGGCGCGCAGGACCTCGGCGACGACAACCGCTGGCAGTCGCAGCCCGAGCGCGGCAGCCAAGGTGGACTTGCCGGTTGATTCGCCGCCCACAATTGAGATCAGACCTGCACGTGTTTGTTCAGCCATGGGCATCCACCGGCGGCGGTACGGGCTGGCCAGCGCGCAGTCGCCATGCCCGCCAACCTGTGACCGCCATCAGGACCAGGACCGCGTAGAACACGGACGTGAAGTACAGCCCCTGGCTGGCATAGAGCACTGCGCCGACGGTGTTCACCGCGATCCACGTGGGCCAGGTCTCAACCTTCTGCCGCACCATCAACAGCTGAGCCGCCAGCGACCCCACCACCATGAAGGCATCCGCCGGGCTGGCCGCCCCGCCAGCGTTGCGCAGCAGTGGCGTCAACAATGACCACAACAACAGCGCCCCGACACCGAGGCCCACACGCTGGGCCACGGATGCCCGCCCCGGTACCCCGACTCCCTCGCGCCCCCAGGAATACCAGCCCCAGATCGCCGCGACCATGAAAATCAGTTGCATGGCGGCGGAGGCAAACAGGTTGAACTGAACGAACAGCCAGCCGTACAGCAGGCTCGACAAGAAGTAGAAGGGCCAAGTCCACCGGGTTCCGTTGATACTCAGGCCGACTGCGAGAACGGCCAGGATCACCGAGAGGCATTCGAGAACGGTGACGTCGTAACCCCACAGCGTGAACAGCACGCTCATCAGCGATCGCTCCCTGCCCGGCATTACCCGGACGGTCATGCGGTCGGCGGCGCCGTATGCCACCTTCTCAGACCGGTTGCCCGGACTCCCGCAGCGTTAACCTGTGCGCCTATCAGGTTAGTCGTGTCAGCCGGCCCATACGTCCTCGACGTAGTGGTCGGACTCCACCAGGCCGATCAGCCAGTCGCGAGCTTGGCTCTCGTCTTCTCCGGTTTTTGCGCGGTAGATGTCGATGAATGCCTGCCGCACAGCCGGGGCCATCTTGGCGCCATCGCCGCAGATGTAGACGTGGGTGTCCTTGCCCGGATCACCGAGAAAGTCCCAGACTTCGTCGGCGTCGGCGGCGATCCGGTCCTGCACGTAACGGATTCCACCCTGCGGGGCGCGGGAGAAGGCGGGACGCATCCGCACGATCCCCATCTCTTCCGCGGTTTCGAACTGCTCGCGGAAGATGTAGTCCACGTCAGGATCTCGCACGCCGAAGAAGCACAGCGCTGGCGAATAAGGCTCTCCCTCTTGTTTGGCTGCCAGGCGGTCGCCGAGGAAGCCGCGGAACGGGGCAACACCGGTACCCGCGCTGATCAGGATCACATTCTTGGCGGGGTCGGCACCCGCACGGAAAGCCTGACGTGCGGCATCGACACGCGCCCGGATCTGGGTTCCCGGGGCGATGGCAGCCAAGTGGTTTGACGCCACACCCCTGAACAGCCCGTGACCGGACCGGGCCGGCCCGTCGAGCACGCTCACAACGAGCGCGGCAATCCCAGGAACCAGGCGCGACGACGACGCGATGGAGTAGTGCCGCGGTGTCATCGGCTCCAAGAGCTCAAGCAGTTCCGACCCTTTCATCTCGCACGCCCGGAATTCCAGCAGGCATTCGAGGGGACTGAGTGTGCACGGATCCGAGGACGCGGCCAGTTCCTCCAGGCGTTCACGTTCGGGTTGGCACGGGTTAGATGCTGCGAGACGGCGTAATTGGTTGCGGGTGGCGGGCTTTCGCAATTCCACAAAGTGGGTGAGCAATTCGCGCACGCTCGCCTCGCGGTCCAGCGCGATGAGCCGCCGCGCGTTGCGCCGGGGATTGCGGGGGTTGATAGACAGTCGCAGTTCGGGGTCGACGCCACGAGACTCGAGGAAGTCGAGCACAACGCCGACGAGATCTGGCGGGTTGTCGGCGAGCACAGTCAGATGATCGCCGGTGTGATATTCGATTCCCTCGGGAAGGTTCACGCGGACAAAGCGTTTGGCTTGTCCGAAGGCCTCGTCGTCACCCACCAGTTCGGTGTTGTCCAACACGGTCATCTGCGTGACCCCGAACCGGGCATCGATCGCGGCGGTCACGGGGCCGACGATGGCATGCATATCGTAGAGCGGCTCGTCCTGCTCGTCGAGCGGCGCCGCATCGGGATCACCGAAGTGCTCAGCCAACCCGGACCGCAGAGCCGCGGCGAACTCCTCGGCCGTCCCGTTCAGATCTCCGGAGGTGTCGGCCGCCGCTCGGGGAACCAGACACCGGGCGCCGAGCTCGGTGAACCGTTCGTCGATGCGCTTGGGAACCGCCTGGTAAGTGTCCGCCCAGTTACGGTCTCCGACACCGAGCACTGCGAAATACGGGCTGCCCTTCAGCTCGGCATCAGGACTGAGCAACCAGGCAAGGAACTCGCGCGCGTCATCTGTCGGCTGTCCGTTGTAGGACGACGTGACGATGACGATCGCGTCGGCCTCCGGCAGGCCGCCGGCGAAGTCGTCCAACTGCGCGAGTGTGGAGGTGCACCCGAGCTCGGTGGCTTCTTCGGCGAGGACCTTGGCAATGGTCCGGCAGGTGCCGAGATTCGAGCCGTACAGGACGGCGAGCGTGGTGCCGGCTTTCATGGCCGTGACCGCGCGCGACGGGGCAGCGGGTTCTGCGGTGGCTACTTGGGGTTCGGGGACGCGGCGGTCCTGCGGTGTGCGCCGGATCAGGTCGAGGTGAAAGCCCACCGGGCGGCGGCTCCGCTCGCTTTCCCATTGCAGGACATAGTGTTGCGAGTCGATCAGGCGGTACCGGTGGACCAGTCGGGCGATCGCCATGGTGGCCTCGTGCAGGGCGAACTGACGCCCGATGCAGGATCGCGGGCCGGTACCGAACGGCTTGAACAACCCCCCGGGCCTGGCGGCAGCTCGGTCGGCATCGAACCGGTCGGGGTCGAAGAGTTCAACGTTGTCGCCCCATTCAGGTTGGCGATGAAGCGCGCCGGTGAGCACGGTGACAGCTTCGCCCGCCTTGATCGGGTATTTGCCGCCGATAGTGGTGTCTGCCAATGCCATTCGATCGAATCCGAGCACCGGCGGGGAGAGGCGCAGCGTCTCGTTGATCACCTGGCGCAGATACATCAGTTTGCCGATGTCATGGTAGGTCGGCTGATAATCGTCGTCAGGGCCGAACACCGCGTCGACCTCGGCCTGGACGCGGGACAGCACGGCCGGGTGATGCACCAGGTTGTAGAGCGTGTTGGGCATCAGTTCCGACGTCGTCAACTGACCGGCGATCAGGAACGTCATGATCTGGTTGCGGATGTTGTCCGTGTCGAGGACAGGACTGCCGCTGGAGTCCCGTGCGAGCATGGCGTAGAGGAGATCGTCCAGACCATCAGTCGGGCCGCTGCTGTGCTTCTCGATCAGCTCGTCGAAGACGCCATGCAGGAACGCTAGCTGCTTCTCGAATTCGGGTGTGGTGCCTCCCGTTGCGAGCTCAGCCATGCCCACCGTGAAGCTCTGCGGCAATGGGGCGAGGCCGTCGTAGCTGTACGAATCGAATCGCGCCCCGAAACCCGCCAGCGCGACCGTATCCATTGCGAGCTTCTGCAAGTCGGTGGATGCATCCACCGGCCGCTGTCCAACACTGGCGTCCCAGCGAGCGGTCAGCTGATTGCTGATGTCAAGCATCGCGCCGTGATAGTTCTGCAAACCGGCATAGCTGAATCCGGGCATCAGGACGTCGTGAGCCTTCTGCCAATTCGGTTCGCCGTGGTAGGCGGTGAACAGCCCGTCGCCGGCCATCGGGCGCAGCCGAGCCAGTGGCTTCATGAGGTTCTTGGCGAACCGGCTTTCGTCGCACAACTCCTCGACCAACTCCAGCGAGCACGCGTACAGCTTCCGGAAGCCGCTGTAGTCCGCGTAGAACAGCGGCCCGTGGAGCTCGCCGAGGATATCGATGGATAGGGCGTAGGGTCGGCCGACCAATTCCGACGGAGATGGCAGCGGTCCCTCGGCAGAAGGAACGTTCTCAAGATCCGGGGGAGGAGACGGTGCGAAGTCAGCCATATCGGGCAGCGTAGGTGTTGGCCTAACCGCGACGACCTACTTTGGTGCGGTCAATTCAAGCGCGATGTTGTCAGGATCGCGGAATTCCAGGATGTAAGCCGGGCCGATGTCCTTGACGGCTTCGTGGGCGATACCGAGCTCGTCAAGATGCGCCGCGGCGGAATCCAAATCAGCCTTGCTCGACACGGTGAACGCGATGTGGTCCAGGCCGACCCGATCCTCGTCGAACGCGTCGGCACCGACTGGCCGCAGCCCGATGAGGGCCCCGCCCAGGTTGTAGATGACGCCGCCGAAGAGGAAGGCGAGGCTGTCACGGGTCGCCTCGTCAGCGTCGTCGGGAAGCGCTAACCAGACCGGCCAGCCGAAGACGCTCTCGTAGAAGCGACGAGACCTCGCGATGTCGGTGACGGTGAGGCGGACGTGGGCGATGGACGTGCTACTGATTGGCATGGGTCCCATGCTGCCAGTGCCGACCGTCGCAGGTCAGAAGTTGTTGCAGGTGCTCGCGACCTGGGAGATCAGTCCGGTGTACTGCTGAAGCGCGGGCAGTCCCTGCACGTCAGTGAGCATCTGCTGACGTTGAGCTGGTCCGGATGCAACCAGGCGCTGTAGCCATGCGGTCGCTACCGGGCTGGCCGTCAGCTTCTGTGCAGCATCTGGTGACTGCGCACTCAGGGCGGCGACAACCTGCGGATATGTGCATGTCGAGTTCGCGATTCCACTGAAATCGGGTGCTGCCGAGGCAGCCCCGGCGCCAGCCAGCATCGCGGCGGATACCGCTCCCGCGCTCACAAGAACTTTCAACGTCGACCGCATAATTCGTCCACCTTTCAGCGACAGCATTCAACCACCTTTCAACCACTTCGCGCACCGTCGTCTCAGCGTTACATGCAGTCGCCGGCAGCAAGGGCCTGGTGCTAGCAGCCATACCGATTCTGGCAGGGGGTGTACCCGTCAGGATTCCAAGTGCCCGGTACGCCTTTCACCGTCGTGCAGTTGTCGGATGCCAGGTAACACGACTGGCCGTACCCCGTGCACACGGAGTTGAATTTCATGACGAACTTCTCCCACATTGAAATTTGGACGATTTCCCGTCCGATAGCCCGATGCTGCCGAGGCTAGGCGTGGGGTACGACATCAGAGCCGCGAGCGGTGTCGGTGCCTCCGCTTAGCATTCGGCCACCTGTTGATCAATGGGGAGTGGGGGTTGAACTGCGATGGCGAAACGTCAGGACGACAACGATGGATGCGCCAATGTTGTTGGCGGTTTCGTTGTCTTCGTCATCGTGCTGATTGCGATGATCCCGAAACCGGTGTGGATCTTTCTCGGCGTCGTCACCGCGGTTGCCGTTGTCGTCGGGCTCATCGTGAAGATGCTCTCGGCCCACGAGAAGAACCGAGCCGCAGCTGCCGAGCGGTCGCGTGCGAATCAGGAAGCGCAAGCAGCTGACGCCAAGCGGCAGCGAGAAGAGAACGCAAGCAAGAGGAAGCAAAGGCGGATCGAAGAGCTCGGTGCGAAGAATGCCGCCCGCGTTGACTCTGCACTGGCTGCCGTGAAGAAGGTGGCCGCATCGGAAGCCGCGAGTACAGGGTGGCTCGGTGATATTGACTTCACTGCGGACATCCAGGGAATCACCGAGAACTTCCGGAAAGTGCACGCCCTACGGAAGGTCGCCGCCGAGTTGTCCGCCTTGGACAAGCCCAGCGCCGATGATCGGAGAATCCTCGCGGAGGCAAAGACCACTGCCGCCAATCTGGAATGCATCTCAATCGAGCGCGTGGAACTGATCGGGAAGTGCGCCATCGAAGCGAGGCTGATCGATGAATCATTGAGCAACGAACGCCAGGAGGCGCGGACCGCCGAGCAACGCGCGGCGCTGCACGCGAAGTTGAGCGGCATGCTCTACGGGATTGAGGCAACGCCAGACGCCTCGCCATCAGACTCGGCGGCCGACGCAGTGCTGGGGCGAGTTCAGGCCTATCGCGAGATCAAGAATCAGATTCAGCTGGGCCGCGGCGACGGACTCTGAGTGCGGTGGGGAGGCTATTGCGGTGGAATCATCGGCGGCCGGCATCTCCTGATAATTGGCTCCCACCACCAGTTGTCACCGCACATCAGGGGCGGACCAACCATTGGCGGTCGGCAAATATTGACGTACGGGTCCCACCACCAGTCGTTGTCGCAGGGGAGCGGTTGTACGACCGTAGGCTGGCACGCATTGTTCGCCGGATCCCACCACGCGTCATCTCCACAGTCCGCGAAATTCACTGCGGGCGTGTCGATTACCGTGATCAATAAAAGCAATAACGCTGCCGCAGAGCCGGACGCAATGCGGCGAATGAGCGTCGATCGCACCTTGTGAGTGTGCGCTATTGATGTATCGATCGGTGGCGTATGGGGATTCTGAGATCGCCGTCGCCGAATGCATCACGCGGACTGTAAACAGTGCACAGCAGGTACACATAAAAACCTGCCCGGACCAAAAGGTCCGGGCAGGTTCGCAATGCTCAATCTTTAGCCGGCGCCGGCGGCACCGGGGAAGCAGCGGGTATCGCCATTGTCATTGATCCAGCAGCCCGGACGGCCCGGGATGAACTGGGCACCTGGGCCGGGGATGTTGAGGACGCAGGTAGTTTCGTCCCAGTGATAGCCCTGTCCACACCCGTCGGCCGCGCTCGCCATCGGCGCGGCAACCGCGCCTACGCCCAACGAGCCAAGGGCCACAGCGCCCGCCGTCAGCAGTCTCGCTGCGCGCTTTGAAATTCGTCCTGACATTGTGATCCTCCCGCGTTGCCTAGTCGGCTCTCGTCGTGAGCCGCGGAGGCCAATCGTGCCGTTCGTTGTCCTGGCTGTCTGTCCCCCAGCCGATCCCGGTGGGGGAGGAAATCTGAATACTCCGATTGGTGGATGAAGCGTCTACACCAGCAATGGCACCGCGGCGAGTTGATCGCCGACGACGATCTCGAACATGGCCCTCCTGGTGGCGGTCAGCTCGACATCACTGCCGTTGCCGGACAGAGCTATTCGGCAGTCCGCGAGCATCGAGTTGTAGCAGAACTTGGTGCCGCCGTTGGTGTTGCCGTAGGTGAGTCCGATGACGTCGCGCGGGTCGGCGCGCATCTCACCGCGCAATTCGACACCGTCAAGGTTCGCCCCGAACGACCACTCAAAAGGCTCATAAGACCCACGAGTCCGCCGCGCGCCGGCCACTGAGCGCACGGCGTACTCGCGTCCTGCGTGGCGCAGCACGAATAACGTGGCCGCGGGCAACCGTAACGGCCCCACTGTGGCATGCGCGGTGACGATCTCCAGGCTGGAATCTGGATGGCCATCGAACCCGCAAACCTGACCGTAGGCATACGCCGGGGTGTGCCTGCGGCCCCAGTTGTGATTGACGCTGCCGGTCCAGGATTCCAGAGACAAGGTGCTGTCGCCGAGTGCAACTGTTCCGTCGAACCGCGCCAGCGGATGCCGCACAAGACTTTTCGCGGTGGGGAACGTGGCTCGGTAACCCCTATCGGTAAGTAGCTTGACGGCCGGTTGCTGTCCAGGGGTGATCGTCGGATCCCAACGTGTGGTCGGCCAATACTCCGCGTGCGCGAGTGTCATCGATCGCGGTGTCTGCGATCTGAGCCGACCATGGTTCGGACCGGTAGTCGGCTGCACTGATCGGACGTGGAACTTTGACCGCGCGGTTGCCGTTGCCTTCTGGGTCAAAGAGCATCACCCACACGTCAGCCACCGGCTCGCCGGGGTTGGGCACAAGCAATGTCCAACGGAGCCAGATTGCCTGTGCCCGATCAGGATGGTTGGCGCGGATGTACCGGCTCTCGTACCTAGCGGACGTCATTTCCCAGAATTCCAGATGGAGGGCTGGCCGCAACACTCAACGCAGGATGTTGTCTACAACCGACGCGGCGACGATGTAGGCGGTGTGGCTACCGATCGAACTGATTTGGGCGTCAACTGGCCAACGCCACGGCACCGGAGTGCGGCCCAACAGTGGGAAGGCCACTGAGGTCACGGTCATCAGCGCCGTTCCGAACGCCATGCTGGCGTATGGCTCGCGAATCCGGTTGCGCAACAGCACATGTGCGATTCCAAACGCCGGGCCGTAGGTCCAGCGCAGGGCCAGGGTGAGCGCCTTGGCTTCCCGGGGTTCCGGTTCGGGTAGTCGCAATAGGCGGGCCACGATCTGTCCGGGCACGATGCTGTCGTCGTAATCGAGGCCTTCGCGCGACCACAACCCTTCGACCGGTGTGCGGTCAGCCAGCGCCGTCACACCGTTATGGCGGCCGCGGCGCATAGTTCGCTCGAGGTGATACCAGGCGGCCATCGCTGCGGTTCCGCTCACGCCGGCTACCAGGCCGCGAGCTAGCCGTGGCAGTCGTCGAGGTCGCATGGTTCCGAAGGGTAGACGACCGGACCCACTAGGGTTAGTAGCGGAGGTGGCAGGTGGGAGACGAGCAGCTTCGGTGTTTAGTAACTGGGGCCACCGGCTACATCGGTGGGCGACTGGTTCCGGCACTCCTCGATCACGGGTTCGCGGTGCGGGCATTGGCCCGCACCCCAGAGAAGCTGGCCGGCGTTCCGTGGCGGGATCGCGTCGAGGTTACGCGCGGCGACCTGGGCGACGAGGCATCGCTGGACGCCGCTGTCGCCGACGCAGACGTCGTCTACTACCTGGTGCACTCGATGGGTTTGGCGAAAGATTTCGCCGCCGAGGAGCGCCGGGCCGCCCAGAATCTGGTGTCTGCGGCACGGCGTGCTGGGGTGCGGCGCATCGTGTACCTCAGCGGCCTGCATCCCGAGGATGCAGCGCTATCAACGCATTTAGGTTCGCGCGCCACGGTGGGTGAGATCCTGATCGCCTCCGGTATCGAGACCGTCGTCCTGCAGGCCGGGGTAGTTGTTGGATCGGGGTCGGCATCCTTCGAGATGATCCGCCACCTCACCGATCGCCTGCCGGTGATGACTACCCCCAAATGGGTGCACAACAAGATTCAGCCGATCGCCATCTCCGACGCCTTGTCCTATCTGGTTGCTGCGGCGACCTGCCCGGTTCCCGAGTCTCGGGCGTGGGATATCGGCGGGCCTGATGTGCTTGAGTACGGCGACATGATGCAGATCTACGCCGACGTTGCCGGCCTGCGTCCTCGGCGCATCCTGGTGCTGCCGGTGCTCACCCCGCGCATCGCTGCACTGTGGGTGGGCCTGGTGACGCCGATCCCGTCCGGGCTGGCGCGTCCGTTGGTCGAGTCACTGCATTGCGATGCAGTGATGGACAACCATGACATCGATACGATCATCCCGCCGCGCAACGGCGGCCTGACCCCATACCGAGATTCGGTCTCACTGGCGCTGGCCCGCGTTTCCCGTGGCGAAGTCGAGAGCAGCTGGAACACAAGTACTTTCGCGCAGCTGCCGAGCGACCCGGAGTGGGCCGGCGAGGCGGTGTACACCGACGTCCGCTCCTGTCACACCTCAGCGAATCCGGAGCAGCTGTGGAAGGCGGTCGAGAGCAGCGTCCCGCGTCACTGGCACGTCGAGGACCGCGATCCCGGCCGGGTGCTCAAGCTGCGCGCCGACCGGCACGCGCCCGGCGAACGCTGGTTGGAGATGAAGGTGACCGCCGAGGGCGCCGGAAGCCGCTACGAACAGCGAGCCACGTTCTATCCGCGAGGGCTGCCGGGGCGGGCGTACTGGATTGCAGGGTGGCCGCTGCGGGCGCTGGCCCTTAGTGCCCAGGTGCGACGGGTGACTGCGGCAGCAGGCTGAGTCATGCGGGCTTAGAGAACGAGATAGCGGCGTGAGTGTGTACATTCGTGTGTATGGCTCGGTTGAATGTGTATGTTCCGGATGAGCTGGCAAACCGCGCTAGGGAGCGCGGCTTGAATGTGTCTGCCTTGACCCAAGCGGCGATCAAGGCCGAGTTGGAGAATTCCGCCACTGTGGCCTGGCTCGACGGGTTGGGGATTGGTGAGACGGGCGTCTTGCATGAGGCCGTGTTGGAGGCGGTCGACGCCGCCCGCGATGAGTTCGGTGCGTGACCGAGGCCGCAGCGCTGTCTGAGTCGGTAATTGTCGATGCCAGCGCGATCGTGGATCTACTTGCTCGAACCGATCGAGCCGCTGCGGTGCGAGCGCGTCTGAATAGGACAGTGATGCACGCGCCCGCGCATTTTGATGCTGAGGTGTTGTCGGCGCTAGGACGTCTACACCGCAGTGGCGAACTGACTGCTGTCGACGTCGCCGACGCGTTGGCGGATTTGGAACGCGCGCCAGTGATTCGGCACGCACTTCCATCGCTGCTAGTTGGGGCGTGGGCACGCCGAGATACCTTCCGCTTGACCGATGCCCTCTACGTCGAACTAGCCGATACGACTGGTCTGCTGTTGTTGACCACTGATCGGCGATTGGCTCGCGGCTGGCCCGCGGCTCACGTCATCGCCTGACCAACATCCGCGGTGGAGACGACGGTCTGGGCCTTGTCGGCGAGTTGACTCACGGCTGGGACTCCAGTGCTCGGCGAAGCTCGGCGTTCTCGGCTCGCAGTGCCTCCAGCTCGTCACGTAACGCTGCCACCCGGGGTGCGATCTCAGCCGCGGTGAACCGAGGTGTGATGTGTTGGGGACAGTTCCAATCGAATGCCTCCACGTGGACGACCACGGCGCGTTGGACGACAGCCTCGTAATTGGGATCTGCCAGGGCGGCAGCAAGATCGGGGTCGTCCTCGACTGTGACGATCTGGGCATGGCCGTAGATCTTCAGTCGCCTGCGGCGCGCGTAATCCATGACGAACATCGCGACTCGGTCGTCACTCGTCAGATTGCCGGTGCTGATGTACTGCAGGTTTCCTCGAAAGTCGGCCCAGCCGAGGGTGTGATCGTCAATCACACGCAGGAAGCCCTGAGGACCGCCTCTGAATTGAACGTAGGGCCATCCCGTTTCGCTGATCGTTGCTAGGTGGAAGCCATCACGCTCGCGTAGGAACTCACGCTCGTCGTCCGTCAATGGATCGGGGCCCGCAGAAGCAGGCGCTCTTGTCTTCTTGGCCTCGAAGAAGGCGCCGCTGCCGTAGCGATTCTGAACCCCGCGGACGGCGTCGGTAAATGCGATATCTCCGTAGTGCTTACTCATCTCAGATCCGACCGTACGCGCTACTGAGAGGCCCGTCAGCGTGGAACCTGCGGCGAGCTGTTATCACGACCACAATGATCGTCAAACCGCATCAGAAGGAGAGCGCATCGTGGCCACCCTCGTATCGGTGAACGTGGGCCTTCCCCGGAACGTCATCTGGAACGACCGCACTGTGTACACCGGTGCCTGGAAGACGCCCGTCACCGGCCGCCGGATGGTCCGGCGGCTGAATATCGATGGGGACGGACAGGGCGATCTCGGCGGACACGGCGGCGAAAATCGCGCTGTCCTGGTGTACCAAGTTGATTCATATCGTCACTGGGCCAAGGAATTTCACCGAGATGACCTGATTCCCGGTTTGCTGGGTGAGAACCTGACCGTCGAGGGGTTGCCTGATGACGAGGTATGCATCGGAGACCGCTACCAAATTGGTGAGGTAATCCTCGAGGTCACTCAACCGCGAGTCACCTGCTACCGCGCGGGTATGCGGATCGGTGAGCCGAGGATGGCCGCACTGCTGGTGTCTCACCGTCGACCCGGGTTCTACTGCCGGGTGATCACCGAAGGAGAGGTGGAGGCGGGTCAGGAGATCGTCAAGGTCCTCTCCGGTCCAGAGCACGTGACGGTGGCTGAGATCGACGCACTTCTGTACCTTCCCGGACACCCTCGCGATGCTCTCGCCCGGGCGCTGCGTATTGAGGCGCTCAGCCCTGGCTGGAAGGGCTCGTTACAGAACATGCTGGAACAGTCGGTCGGACAGTCGGGCAACGTCGGACTGTCGCAAGCCGCAACCAGTCCCTCGCCAGCATGGGCTGGGTTCCAACCGCTGAAGGTGACGGCGGTTCATGACGAGAGTCAACAGGTTCGCTCAATAACGCTCGGTGCCACTGACGGAGGGGCCTTACCGAATTGGCTTCCGGGCCAGTCGATCACGCTTCGACTGCTTCCCGAACCGGACGGCGCGCCGGTGATCCGCAACTACTCGCTGTCCAACCGGCCCGACTCCGCGGAATACCGGATCAGCGTGAAGCGGGAAGCGAACGGCGCGGCCAGTGGATTCCTCCACACAGAAGTCCGGACCGGTGCTCTCCTCGAAGTGGCGGCGCCACGGGGGTCGTTCTTCCTGACCGACGCAACCGCACCAGTCCTCCTGATTTCAGCAGGAATCGGTGTCACCCCGGTGCTGTCGATGCTGCATGCGTTGGTCAAGGCGGGCTCGGACCGTCCGGTGTGGTGGCTGCACGGCACCCGGGACGGCGCCGCACACGCCTTCGGTGCGGAGAGTCGCGATCTACTGAATCGGCTGTCGCGCAGCCAATTCCACATTGTGTACAGCCAACCGTCCCCGGCGGACAGGAAGGGCGTCGACTTTTCCCAGCCCGGCCGGCTGACGGTAGAAGCGATTCAGAAGCTCGATCTGCCCAGTGATGCCGACGCGTACCTTTGCGGCCCCGCAGCATTCATGGATGACCTGAGGGCAGGCCTGGTGAGCTACGGTCTGAATCCCGCCAACGTCCACACCGAGCGATTCGGGGCTAACGCAGCACTCGCACCGGGGATCGCCGCGACGTCGAGGCCACCGCACGTACCACTAGGGGTTCTCGGTACCGGCCCAGAGGTGCAATTTGCACGTAGTGCCATCTCGGCGCCGTGGGGTCCACCGAACACCAGCCTGCTTGAATTCGCGGAATCGTGCGACGTCCCCACTCGTTGGTCCTGTCGCACGGGTGTCTGCCACAACTGTGAGACCGCACTGCTGTCCGGCAGCGTGAGCTACTACCCCGAACCATTGGACCCGCCCGCCGTCGGGAACGTCCTGATCTGTTGCGCACAACCTGCCGAGGACGTGGTGCTCGACCTGTGATGAAAAGGGTCTAGCCGGCGATTGCGGGGTCTTCTTTAGATGCGACCGTCCGGGCGCGCTTGTATAGCCACGAGATGACAATCACGAACAGCGTGACGCCGATGATCTCGGCGAGATTGCCAGTGTTGGCGGGGAATAGGGCGAACGGATCGTCGCTGCCAGTGGCCGCCACGACACCGGCAAAGAACACGCCGTAAAGACTCTCGCCGACGATCAGGCCGGTCGCCATCAGGACCGCGACGCGCTTCTTTCGCTCGACGTCGCCGCCTGACCGTTCGGCCCATCGATCGTAGAAATGCCCGAGGAATGCGCCGAGCGGGATCGTCAGTGTCAGGCTCATCGGCAGATACATGCCCATACCGACGGCCAGCGGAGGCATGCGGAATCGAGTGGTCTTAGTGATGATTTCGTCGACCAGAATCACG
The DNA here is from genome assembly GCA_965279745.1 of Mycobacterium sp. Taxonomy (GTDB): domain Bacteria; phylum Actinomycetota; class Actinomycetes; order Mycobacteriales; family Mycobacteriaceae; genus Mycobacterium. The sequence goes on along the minus strand of OZ257262.1, from coordinate 1,015,243 downwards.
ACTACCCCGATCGCGGCCCCGACTCCAAGTAGCGACCAGTTCAGCGAGCCGCCCAGCACGCCCTTGGCCAGTGAGGAGATCAGTGCTGCCTGCGGGGCGGCCAGTGCCTTGGCGTCCGCGCCGGGTGCCCCGGCAAAGCCGAATGCCGTCTGCATGAGGTTCAACACCGGAGGGATGACTAGCGAACCGAAGACCACGCCGATGATCAGCGCAACCTGCTGTCGCCACGGCGTAGCCCCGACCAATTGGCCTGTTTTGAGGTCCTGGAGGTTGTCGTTGGCGATCGTGGCCGCGCAGAACGTCACTGCCGTTGCAATCAGCGTGAGCGCCATCAGAGCCAGCGCCTGATGTTCGTTGGCGTCGCCGAAGGTGAACTTGATCGCTAGGGCGGCAATGACCACCACGAGGATCCCGACCCCTGAAACGGGACTGTTCGACGAGCCGACAAGACCAGCCATGTAACCGCAGATGGCTGCTGCGATGAAGCCAACAATGGCGATGAACACCACGCTGACGATGACCACCCCGCCCGAGCTGCCATGCAACGTCGACTTTCGGGCGAAGTCCCAGAGCAGGAACGCAATCGGGATCATCAACAACCCGGAGGTCGCACAGACGATCGTGAAGGGGATGTCGCGCTCGGTGATGTCGACAAGCGTTCCGTCGCGTCGGCTGCGTGCGGCAGAGATCGACGCCGAGATGCCTTTCAGGATCGGCCGCATGATTTTCAACAGGGTCCAGACAGATGCAATCGCGATGGCACCGGCGCCGATCATCCGAACATCCTTGGAGAAGATGGTGCTGATGATGTCGTCGATCGGATCCCCAGACCCGAACTTCCCGACTGTGTAGATCGGCAGTAGCACGGCGTAGGAGATCAGCATCCCGGTGAGCATCGCGATGCCGACAGCAAGGCCAACGAGATGGCCGACGCCGATCAGCGCCAACGACAGACTGGCGCCGAACATCGAGCCGGCCGGTCCAACGCGGAAGAACAACGCGACTTCACTGGTCATCACCTTGAGATTGGCCAACAGGGCCAGGCCCGCCGCTACGAATGAACCTGTGGCGATCATCCGGATTCCGGTGCGGCCCTCCTCCACGCCCCGAGTGCTGTCACCGACTTTCAAGACCACGGCCGCGGCGACACCCTCGGGGTAGGGCAGATCGGAGCCGGTAACCAGAGCCCGCCGCAGCGGGATCGAATACATGACGCCAAGGATGCCGCCCACTGCACAGATGGCAGTGCTGGTCCAGATCGGAAAGCCGGTCCACCAACCGATCATGACGAGCCCAGGCAGAACGAAGATGACTGACGAGAGCGTGCCCGCCGCCGAGGCGATGGTTTGCACGATGTTGTTCTCGATTACCGAGTGGTTGGCGAAGTATCGCAGTACCGCCATCGAGATGACCGCAGCCGGAATCGACGTCGCGAATGTCAGTCCAACCTTGAGGCCGAGGTAGACATTGGCAGCGGTAAACACCAGCGTGATCAGCCCGCCGAGGATAATTCCGCGTACGGTCAGTTCCCTCACGCTGGGTGCGGCGGGGCTGGTAACGGCCATCGCTACATTCCTCTCAGCAAACGTCTTTGGACAGAAGGCTAGAGGCCCACACCTGCTTTTGTGCGCGGTAACGGGAATGGGCATACGTTGATGTCGGCAGGCGTTCGACATACGTTCGGCAGGGACCAGGGAGTTGCAGGTGAATCTCGGGCTGTGGGGTTATCTCACGATCTTGGCTGGAGTGCTGGAAGTGGTATTCGGCACTTGCGTTTTCGTGTACATCCGGCGGCTGGAGAAGCGCACGCCCGCTCCGTTAGGCGAACAGGTGGGAGCCCACAAGGCGGTTCTGGCCAAGCTGCGTAAACGCGAATCGCTGTCGCATGACGAGAAGGATTACGCGGCCGAACTGATTTCTGATGCCCGATCACCGCTGGCTTACGCGATACCGGCCGCCCTCTTCACCATGGGCTTCTTCTACGTCGTCGGCTGCATGTACCAACTCCACGTCCACGGCGGCTCGCCCTCCTTCCGGACGTTCATCGGGGGAATTCCCATGCTGACGTCGATGAACATTGCCGCTCAGCTGCGTCGGGTCGCAGGGATGGAGGGGCGTCTGTCCGAGCAGTCCGGTGAGCTCACTTCTGGGGTGCGGGTCGGGTGCGCACCCTGAGCGGCCACCAGAACCAGCGCCCGAGTAGTGCCGCGATCGACGGCGTCATGAACGAACGCACGATCAGCGTGTCGAACAGCAGGCCGAGGGCGATCGTCGTCCCGATCTGACCGAGAATTCGCAAGTCGGCAAACACGAATGACGCCATGGTCGCCGCGAAGACCAGGCCGGCGGCCGTCACCACCGCTCCTGAGCCTGCCATTGACCGGATGATTCCGGTCTTCAAGCCGGCGTCCATCTCCTCCTTGAACCGCGATATCAACAGCAGGTTGTAGTCCGAACCCACTGCCAACAGCAGGATGACGGCCAGCGCCAGCACGATCCAATACAGCTGGATACCAAGGATGTCCTGCCAAATCAGCACCGATAGCCCAAACGAGGCGCCCAAGGACAGGGCCACGGTGCCCACGATGACCAACGCAGCAACGAGGCTTCTGGTGATGAACATCATGACGAGCAAGATCAGGCAGAGTGCAGCGATCGCGGCGATCATGAGGTCGTACTTAGCGCCGTCCTGAATGTCTTTGTAGGTGGCTGCGGTTCCTGCGATGAAGATTTTGGATCCAGCCAGTGGCGTTCCCTTGATGGCTTCCTGTGCGGCGTGCCTGATGGCATCGATATGCGAAATGCCTTGCGGGGTAGCAGGATCGATATCGTGGGTGATGATCATGCGGGCGGCATGACCGTCGGGTGAGAGGAACAGCTTCATCCCGCGCAGGAATTCGGGGTTGGTGAACGCCTCCGGCGGCAGGTAGAAGGAGTCGTCTGTTTTCGACGCGTCATAGGCAGCACCTAAGGCGGTTGCGTTCTGCAAGGCTGCCGCGGTCTGGTCTTCGATTCCGGTGGTGGTGGCGTAGTTCGTCAGTGCCAGCTCGCGATTGACCTGTTGACTAGCAATCTGAGGTGGAAGCAGCGCGAGCAGCTTCGGCTGCAGTGCATCCAACGTGGCGATGCTCGCCGAGACGTTGCCCAGTTGCGTAGACAGCGCATCGATCCCGTCGAGTGCGTCGAAGAGCGACCGCAGTGCGGCGCAGGCTGGAATGTCGAAACAGTGCGGCTCCCAATAGAAGTAGTTGCGTATCGGCCGTAAGAAATCATCAAAGTTGGCGATCTTGTCGCGCAGGTCCTGGACTGTGGCGACGGTCTGCTGAAATGCCTTGGCCTGCTCGTCGGTGACTACGCCGGCCTGCTCTTGCAGCGCAAACTGTTGCCGCAGAATGTCGATCGAGGTGTTGATGACGTCGACCTGTTTGAGCAGATCGGCGCCGCGGGCTTGCTGGAACGGCAGGTTGTTGATCTGAGCAGCGCTGCCCGCGCTGATCTGGAACGGTATCGACGTGTGGTCGAGTGGTGTCCCCAGCGGCCGGGTGATGGATTGCACCTGGGCGATGCCGTCGGTGTGGAACACCGCCTTGGCGACGCGTTCCAGCAGGATCATGTCGGTGGAATTTCGTAGGTCGTGGTTGGCTTCGATCATCAACAGCTCTGGGTTCAGCCGTGCCCGCGAAAAGTGCTTCTCGGCAGCGGCATAGCCGATATTGGCGGGGGCGTTGGCCGGCATGTAGGGCCGGGCGTCGTAGCTCGTCGTGTAGCCGGGCAGGGTCACGAGACCGATGACGGCAATGGCGATCGTCGCGACCAGGATGGGTCCGGGCCAGCGCACGATGGCCGTGCCAATTCGTCGCCAGCCCCGGGTGCGCATCGGGCGGCTGGGTTCGAACAATCCGAAATGACGGCCGATGCTCAGCAGCGCCGGCGCCAAGGTCAACGCGGCGACCACTGCGACAAGGACGCCAATCCCAGCGGGAATGCCGAGGCTGTTGAAATAGGGGAGTCGGGTGAACATCAGGCAGAGCACGGCGCCGGCAATGGTCAGGCCGGACCCCAAGATGATGTGCGCAGTCCCGTGGTACATGGTGTTGAACGCGGTGACGCGATCTTGCCCGCGATATCGCGCCTCGTGAAACCGGCCGAGAATGAAGATCGCGTAGTCGGTTCCGGCAGCAATCACCAAGAGTGTCAGCAGGTTTGTCGAATATGTCGACAGCTTGATGATGCCCGCATTGGCGAGCACCGCGACGACTCCACGGGATGCGGTGAGTTCGATCATGACGGTGAAGATCACGAGGAACACCGTGGTGAGACGGCGGTACAGGGAAAACAGCATCACGGCGATCACCCCGATGGTGATCAGCGTGGTTTTCAGGGTGCCGTGCCGGCCCACTTCGAATTGATCGGTGACCAGGGGAGCGGCGCCGGTGACGTAGGCGTTGATGCCGGGCGGCCTCGGTGTGTGGTCGACGATGTTGCGTACTGAATCGACGGACTCGTTGGCCAGCGACTCGCCCTGGTTGCCGGCCAGGTACAGCTGCACCAACGCCGCCTTGCCGTCGGAGCTCTGGGAGCCGGCCGCGGTAAGCGGGTCTCCCCAGAAGTCCTGAATGTGCTGGACGTGTTTGGTGTCTTTGGCGAGCTTCTGAACCAGGCCGTCGTAGTAGCGGTGCGCCTCCGCGCCGAGCGGCTGATCGCCTTCGAGGACGATCATCGCTGAACTGTCGGAGTCGAACTCGCCGAACACCTTGCCGATGCGCTTCGCGGCCTGCAATGAAGGCGAATCCTGCGGGCTCAGCGACACGTTATGCGATTCAGCAACGGTCTCCAGCTGCGGAACGAATACGTTCGTCAGTACCGCCAGACCCAGCCAGAACAGTGCGATGAGCACCGAGTAGCGCCGGATGAAGTCGGGAACCGAATGCCGCTTCATCCTTTGAGGCCTCTTCCGGAAGTCTCGGTGTCAACTAGGTTGACAGTAGGATAGCGGGCTCAGCGTCCTGCACAATGACCGACTATTGACATCACTTCGATAGCCCTGATTGGCGTGGCCGCGGTTCTCGGCGCTTGTGCGCTGTTCGCCCGTGGCCGCGTGGCGTTGTTGCTTCTCGCCGCCGGACTGTTCGTCGCCTTGGGGGCGCTTGCCGTTGGGATAAATGCCGAGTGGGTATCGACACTCGACACGTCCGTCGAGGATTGGTTCGTCGCCCATCGGTCACGGCACTGGCAGGTGGACGCCAACGGGATCTTCCGTTTCGTCGGTCTGCCAGTTCACGTCAGTGCCGCGGCAGTGGTGTGTGGCTCGCTGCTCTCGTTGAAAGCACGATCAATGCGGCCGTTGGTGCTCGTGATCGGGGCGGTCGGGATCGGCGTGGTCGTCGAACAGACACTCAAGGCCATTGTGACGCGGACAGCTACAACCGTCGCGACCGTTCAAGCTGAAGCGCCGCTTAGCTATCAGCATTCATTCCCGTCCGGCCACGTCACGGGGGCTGCTGCGCTGTTGGGCACGATCGCGGTATGTATCGGAATCGGACGCAGTCGCGCGGCGCGAGCGACGCTGACAGTTCTGGTGGTGACCGCAGTTCTGGCCGTCGCCTTCCTGGCTCTGTACTCTCACGCGCACACCTTCAGCGACGTCGTTGGCGGGGTGTTTCTCGGTGGCGCGTGCGTATCGATGTGCGCCGCCTTGCTGGGCGCCAGTGCCACCGTGTCCACCAATCGGGGGACATGAAGTCTGGCTGTTCGCCGGACATACACACCTCGTGAAATGCGGGAGATTTATCTCACACGCCGCATCGCTCAGGAGGATCCCGATGATCAGCACTTTGGACAGCCAAGCCGCCACTCTCCCGGCTGACCTGAATCACGTGCGTAACTTGCTTCGGATCCTGGGCACCGGCTTCGTCGCGCAGTCGCAGCCCGCCAAGTAATCGTCCCCACCCCATCTGAAAGGTTGGTTATTCCAATGGACTTCATTCTTCGACGCAGGGTGTGGACGCCGGCAGACCAGCGCGCACTTGCTGACGCGATTCGGCGTCACCCGGCCACGGTTTCGAAGCAGCTGAACAACCTCAGCGTCGTCGCCGCCGGTGTCCCCGCGCGAGTGTGAAGCCTGTGCGAGGAATCGCGGGATTTCTCGCAGGAGATTCACGCTCGCTGAGGCGAGATCCGCGAAGCGCTTAGTTGACCCGGGTCCAGGGTTCGCAGTTCTGCGACTCAAAGGCCTTGACCGTTGAGTTGATGTTCGCGTACATCGGACCCATCGAGATATTCGTCGCGACCACATGGTCCTTGTTCGAGTCGGGCGTGCTGTAGGTGAACCACAGGCACATCGAATCCTCTGTCGGCACGTCGTTTATCCAGACGCCCCAGGTCGATCCCGTCCCGCTCGTGCGGTAGAGGCCTGGCGCGATATCAGGCCCGACGATGAAGAAACCGTTGCCCGGGATGGGGTCCATCGGGTCGGCGGCGGCCGGTGAAACAACTGCGATCGGCGCAACCAGGGCAACCAGCACAGCCGTCACGCACCGCAAACGCGTAGGGGACATAGTTTCGCAGCGTATGCCCGGGCCTGGCCCGGAACAATAGGCTCAGCTGGATGCCGCCTCGTCGGGATGATGGCTGGCGGCACCGAAAATCGCGACGGCTACCGCGCCGGCGACGGCGCTCACGAAGCCGAGGGCCACCAGCCAGCCGAACCCGGGTCGCGCGGTATCGCCCAGCAGCACTACGCCGACGATCCCGGGAACCACTGTCTCGCCGACGACGAGCGCAGCGGTGGCTCCGTTCACAGACCCCACCTGCAGTGCCACGGTGAAGAGATAGAAGCCGCCGACGCCGGCAACGAGAATGGTCCAAAGCGCCGGGTCGGCCAACACGGTGCCGAGGTGCAGTGGGTCGAGCCCCTCAAGGATCCGAACCGCAATCGCGAGCCCTCCGAACAGCACGCCCGCGCTCAACCCTGCGACCACCGCCGCACGAGAACCGAGGAGGCGGATCGCCGCCAGCCCGCACACCAGGAGAAGCACCGAGGCGCACAGCACGGCCCAGTGCAGCAACGGATCTGAGCTTCCCCCGCCTTGTTCGCCGGCGGTGAGCCCGAGCACGACCAGCGCGACAGCGACCACGGTGATGGCCACCCAATCGCGAGTGTGCAGCCGGATGCCGAGCACAGGACCGGCGAGCACGGCAGTGACAACGATGTTCGCGCTGATGATCGTCTGCGACAGGAACAGCGGGATCAACCGGGCCGACACCATGCTCCCGCCGAACCCGACCATGTCAAGAGCCATCCCGGCGAGGAATGCGACGGTCAGTACAGCGCCGATGGTCGAACGCAAGGTCGGACCGCCGGTCGTGGTGACATGGTCGATCGCCCCGCTGTGCCGCGCCGCGGCCGCGGATTTGCGCGCCCCGTAAGCCTGTAGCACCGAACCGACCCCATATGCCACACACGACAGCAGCGCCGCCACGACACCGATGAGCATCGCTCGAGGTTAGCGGCCGTCCATCACCCGCCGATGAGCCACCTGCAGACCACCGGGTTTTGCATACACGCGGCGTTGATATCGGGCAAAGATCCCGAGCACGGCATGCCGTTTTCCTGAACACACCCTGGTGGCATCGGTGGGCATACCGTCCCGTCAGGCCGCACGCACTGTTGTTCCGGGCCGGCGTAGGCAGGTGTCACGAACGCGAACGCCATGCCCAGCGCAACCGCGGCCCCACCGCAAAATAGCTGGCTGATTCTCATGTTGGCGACGCTCCCATGACCCACCGACATGGCTGCTGAATGTCTAGGTGTCCTCCGATTAGAGGACACCAAATCATCAAGGACACCCTTGGACTGCTGGATGCCGCGCGGGCGCTGACCCCGGCAGTGTTGTTGTCAGGCCAGCCGGAAGAAAAGAACCTCCAGCTGGCGACGAACTCGAAGACATCAGGAGACACGACCATGAAGCGTTTCGCAGCCTCGACATTGCTGGCCGGTGGAGTACTCGGAGCAGTCCTGGGCCTGGCTGGTCCGGCCCATGCCGATCTCAGCGACCTCACTTGGAATATCCAGAATCAGCAGCACGCCTACGTACCGCACGTCGACACCACCGTCCGGCACAGCCGCTAAACCGCTCGCATACTCCCGACTCGCATACTCCCGAAAGGAATACCACGATGATCTGGTTCTGAGTTTCACAGCAGACGCACACCTCCCGCCCCGCCCGCCTTTAGCCGGGTGGGGCGGGATTTTCCTTGCTTACGCGTAACGAATCATCGGGCTATCCCGATATAGCCGGGGTATATGGCCCGACCCCGGCGAATGTGAGTGAACGATGAAGCCAGCCCGACTCGTATCTACCGCCCTGGCATTCGTCGCCTGCGCGGCGGTCAGCGCGACGGCGCCGGCGGCCGCGGACTCGGTGGGCCAGGTGCCTTGCGGCGTGCTCAACCAGCTTCGGGACAACCTGGACAACAGTGTGACTGCCGGCATCGACGGTGTGCGGACCGTCATCACCTCACCGTATGTGAGTGGTGGGCAGCAGAACCGAGATGCAGAGGCGAACCTCGTCCTGGCCAGCCACGGCGTTCACGCCATGCAAGACGTCAATCGAGACAACATCGTCCCGGGACTCGCGACCCTCCTCGACAACTTGAATCGGGCAACCGATGACATGAGTGATGCCGTCGAAGCGCTGTTTCAGCCGACCGGGGGAGGCTACGGGTTCGGGTACGGCGGGTCCACGTTGTCGCTGGCTTGGCCGCAGCCAGCTACCTGGACTGTCATCGATTACGCCGATCAGAAGAAGAACGACGTCTACGCACTCGTGAACGGACTTCAGCCCACTTGCAGCTGACTATGTTAATCAGGGGCTTCGCCGGTGAGGAACAGTAGTCGGAACACTCCAATCTGAATCTCGTCGCCGTCTAATAGCGGCGAGGAATAGACGGGGTCCTGATTGACGTACGTGTTGTTCAGGCTGTCGAGATCGAAGACCACGAATTCGCCGTCCTCCCGCCGAAACTCGGCATGGCGCCGGCTGACGGTGACGTCATCGAGCAAGATGTCGCACGCCGGCTCCCGGCCGGCGGATGTCACTGGCCGATCGAGCAGGAACTCAGCTCCTGTATTCGGGCCTCGAATGACGCGGAGCAGGGGCTGGTTCGGCGATCCCTGCACCTCTGAACCGCCAAGTTCAAGACTGTCCGTGGCGGGGGCGTCCAGCTCGCCGACAAGGTGGGTCGCGAACGCGTAGGTGGTGTTCACCGTGCGTGGCTTGGGCGGTTCGGCGTTGTCTTTGTGACTCAACTTGTTTTCCTGGGCTGATTCGGAAGTTGCAGGGCGGGTAGAGCGTCCCTGGAAATTACCGCGCCGCGAGAACGCGCAACTGGTGATCGAGCAGATCGAGGCGAGCTACCTGGCGGTGATGCCCGGCAGCCAGGGGGAGGTCCATTGCAGATGCGTGCCGCCCGCAGCAGGGGACTCGATTATGCAGCTACCCCCGACCTGCTCGGCGCGGCGACGCATGTTCGCCAGACCGCTGTGGCGTCGGTTGCCGGGAGGGATGCCGATACCGTTGTCGATGATGTCGATGGCGAGCTCATCGTCAGCGGCGACGTTCACGGTCAAGCTGGTCGCACCCGAGTGACGGACGGCATTGCTGATGGCCTCCATGATGACCGCTTCCGCGTGTTCGGCGACCACGTCACCGACGGCAGTGAGTGGTCCAGAGATGTGCACAGTCGTTGTGATGCAACAGGTGTCGGTCATATCGGCCACCGCTTGCTCGATTCGTTGGCGAAACGAGCAAGGTCGCGTCATCGCAGACTGCAGACCGAAAATTGCGGTGCGGATGTCCTCGATAATCGACTGTAGGTCTGACAGCGTCTGGTTGAGCCGGTCAGTCACCTCGGGAGAATGTGAACGGGCAACGGTGCCTTGCACGTCCATACCGACGGCGAACACCCGCTGGATGACGCGATCGTGCAGGTTGTGTGCGATCCGTTCGCGATCGGCGTGCATGGTCAGTTCACGGGCGCCCGCCAAGTTCAGCCCGACTGCGGCATGGTTGGCGAAGTCGCTCATCAGCTCGAGGTCACGAGCGTCGAAGGCCGGTCGGTCCGCGCCTCGTGCCACTGCGACGACGCCGATAACCGAGTTCTGGCAATGCAGTGGAACGACGATCGCGGGGCGCCGACCGGTATCAGTGAACGCCGGGATCGTGCCTCGAAACGATTCGGTGACTACCGCTCTGCCGGAGCGGAACACGTCGCCGGTCGTCGACGTTGCCACCGGGACAAGCTGGCCAATCACCTCGTTGGTGTGCCGGCCAAATGCCCCCGCTACGACCAAGGTGTCGACTTGCTGAACTGGCAGGTCGGAGTCAGGGATAAGCACGATCGCCTGCTCGGCGTCGGTCAACGCGCAGGCCCGGTCGGCAATCAGTTGCAGGGGCTGCAGATGCGGGTCCGCGCCCGACAGGGCGGCGGTGGTGATGGTATTGCCTGCTTCGATCCACATCGCCGTGGTGGTGGCCCGGTCAAAGAGCTGCGAGTTCGCGATGGCCGTTTCTGCAGCAGAAGCCACTACACGAGCGGCAATTTCATCCGCATCTGTGAACCCGCACCCGGACCGACTGTCGGTCAGGTAAAGGGTGCCAAAGGTGTTGTTGCGGATGGCAATCGTAAGCGCGAGGATCTTGCGTGTGGCGCGAGGCTCCTCGCGGTCACCACTGAGGGACAGCGCTTGCCCGATCCATCGCGGCGTTTCGGGAGATGTACCCGCACGAGGCAACGACACCGCATGCACAAGCGAGCCTGTGGTCCCGTCCGCGCTACGGACACCGAGCGCGCCATGGCCGGCCCGGGCCGCCTCCATCCCCGCGGTCACGACCCGATGCAGGGTGGCGTCGAGGTCGAGGTTGGAGCTGATGTCCACGATGATGCGAAGGAGTCGCTCCATCGCATCGCGATCCGCCGGCAATTCGTAGACCAGATCGGCGAATGAGTCGCGCAACTGCCGGCGTCCGCAGTGCAGCAGTGACACTACCGCTCCGACGGATATGCCCATGATCTCGGCGATCTCCTGGTAAGTGAAGTCTTCGACGTCGGCGTAATGAACCGCCATCCGAGAGTCGTCGGGCAACGCCTGCAACGCGGAGTCGATCTCCTTGTCTTCCAGGGATTCGAGCGCGTCAAGCTCACCGGACCGCAGGCAGGTCCAGCTGTGGCCAGGGCGCCGATCCCTTGGCCGCTCGTGGACGTCGTCGGTCAGGTGCGCGGCGGTTCGGCATCGCTTCTCGCGGTAGGTGGTGATGTAGGTGTTGTTCAGGATTCGGTGCAGCCAAGTTGTGAGTGTGGTCCCGGCACGCATTGATCCGAACCCGTCATAGGCCGTCATCATCGTGTCCAGTACGAGATCCTCGGCGTCGGCGGGGCTTCCCGTCATCCGCAGCGAAGCGCCGTAGAGCCGGTCCATTGCCGGAATCGCCTCGCGCTCAAAGCGAGCGGCGCGCTCAGCTTCCGATTGGGGCGCTAGCAAATCGCTGCGGCCCGGCTGAAGATCGTTAACCACGGCCATCGCGGCCGTCCTCAGCAACGATGACGCGGATGGGCCCGCCTTCCGAGCGCCGGTCCTCTTTACGCTGATCCACAACCAAAAAGCACAGAATGGCGGCGAGTGCGAAGAGCGCGAAGACTACCGCACTGGTGGCCACTTCGGCTCCTTGAGTTTTGTAGAGCACAGACTGAGCGTGATATTGCTTGCCAGACATAGACTTTGGGCACTGATGACCAATTGCGTCCGGAAGAAGTCCGTCAGATCCCCAAACTGGTGACCCGCAAACTACTCCGCACCGGACCATCGTGCTCGCAGTGGCGGAGTTCGGCAGAGTCTGACCCGGAGCAGGTAGCGCACGCGAGCCAGTCATGGCGGTCCGGAGAACGAGTCGATCATCGGCGTATGCGGGCTCGGAGCCAGCGCTCCCAGGGTTCTGCAGCGGGCAGCGGAACCCATCCCCGACCAGCTGAGATTCTCAGCCAGATCCAACGCTACACCCATTGGCGGGCGGATGCGATTGTCCCGAAAAATATTTGGCCGCGAGTTCGTGGTCTCTGTCTATGCTCCGCTCTTCGCGGGTTGTGCCGAGTTGAGGATGCGGTACGCGAGGAGTTTGACGCGGATGGACCGGAACGGGCCGCGGGATCGAGTCAGCTTTCGGTTCGGCTGCGTGCGCAGTAGCTTACTACGTGGCCCGTAGTGTGTCGGGGTGTAACCTCGGAGTTGCTGGGAATTTCAGCTGGTTTGGGATGAGTTCAGCCGTCCGCTGCAGAACTTCAGGAGCATATGCTCCGATGCCTGGCAACCCGGTGATCGTCTTCACATCGGATCACTATGACTGTTCTGCGGAATTTATCCAAGAATACGAGATCATTTCGACGGTTGCTTATTTCAAGGTCGTCGACGCGGTGAACTCGGTGTTCGCGAACGAGGATGTCTACGCCGCAATCGATGAGATCGCCCAAACCACGCTGGGCAAGGTCGTCGGCAAGCACACCCGGGACGAGCCCCTCGCGGAGACCGGTTGCCCCAACGGCCCGGATTCACTTGTATGACGATCCGCTGTTGAAACGACTGCTGGCTCCGCTATGACGATCAAGCCACAGGAGATGCCGAATTGGGCTGTGCGGGAACCAGTCCGCGACTGTCGGCGCACCCCCAGCACCGCTGATCGATTTCGCTTCCACGACAGCAGCGAATGTCCATTTCGTACGCGCATCACGCGCTACGGTGACGACCCTCCGGTCCCGACCCATCCCCGCCGATGCAACTGGTGCACAGAGCACGACCGGCCAATCTGGTCATGACGCTTCTGAGGCGGCGGGTCTTAGTGGAGAGCGCGGCATGGTGCGCGTGATCAGCGACGAGCTCAACTCGATGTGCGCAGCGCTATGCGCCAAGAACGCGGGGATCAATCAAGCGGACGTTGCGAGGCTTGTGCGCGACGTCTATCAAGTGCTGGCATCCCAAGCCCGGATCACCACCCATCTGATTCCGTTGACTCTCAACATCTCTCGGCGCCGGCTGGCCGGAATACTTCTGGCAGCCGCAACAGAGGCTTACGAACCATCAACGTCAACGTCGGTGGAAGATTTCGTCGGAGCACCCCCTGCGAACTGGATACCGATCCGAAATGCCCAGATGGAGCACATTTGAAACACGAGAAATCCGGGTCGGCAGTCGTCGTTGGTATCGATGGATCCACAGCAGCCATACGCGCTGCTGAGTGGGCGGCGGACGAAGCCGCCTCCCGCGGCAAACCGCTTCGCTTGATCTACATTCTCGACGAACGTTCCGAAGCCGTCCGTCTGGAAACGGAGTACGCCGAGAGTGCGTTGCTTACCGCCTGCGCAGCGGTTGAAGCGGTTGGACAGAAGGTCAAGATCCAGACATCAATTCTGCGCGGTCGGATCCACGCCGTCTTCGCTGGTGAGGCACAGCACGCTGGGATGCTCGTCGTCGGAGCATTCGGCGCCGAATATCCCCATCGGAAGCCACTCGGTTCCACTCCCACGGTCCTGCTCCGGTCAGTGCGATGCCCACTAGAGGTTATCCGCACCCCACATGTTCAACGGCCGGATTGCGATGTCATCGCTGTCATCGCCGGGGGTTCGCAGCAGTGTGACTCCGTCCTGGTAACGGCCATGGACGAGGCGCGACTGCGGAAGCTGCCGTTGTTGACGCTTAGTGTTAAGTCTTCCGAACCTGATGACGCAGGCACCGACCAATTCAGCCATACCCCCGCCAAATTTGTTCGGGCACTTACCCAATGGCGGCATCGCTATCCCGACGTGAAAGTCGAGACAGCCGTGATCGGCGCCAGTCCCGCGGGCTTTCTCTGTGAGACCTCCCGAACGATACGGCTGATGATCGTGGATGGCGAGGAGCGGTCGCACATCGCGCTGGGGACTGGCGGTCGTTTCGGGCCATTCGGGGACTACTGCTCTCTTCTGCGCATCCACCCGACACCGCGGTGAAGCACTGTATTGCGTCGGTGCCCAAGATCTTAGTAACCCCAAAGGTCTAGGACCATCGGCACTAGGCGAAGCCGGCACCATAAGTGACGATCCAGGATGGGACTGCTCAACCCGCATGCTCACGAGAGGAATGCATGAGTATTACAACTGCTATCTGCGGTGATCAGGACATCCAGACCGCAGTCCAAGATGAACTCGACTGGACCCCCGAGGTGGATGCCGCCAGGATAGGGGTGGCCGTCGACGATGGAGTCGTCTCGCTGTCCGCTGAGGTCGATAATTACTCGGCCCGGATCGCGGCGACGCATGCCCGCTCTGCGTATCCACGGCGTGACGGCCATTGTCGACAACGTGAGCGCGCATCCGACCTGGAGCTCTTCAGTCACCGAGACCGATATCGCCAAGGAGTGTCGGCATCTGCTTGGAGGTAATCGATGACACCGCACTCAACGGAAACGATGAACGCGTGGGTAGTTCGTGCCCCCGGTCCGATCGATACGGCTCCACTCGCGTATGAGCGTCGGCCGGTACCGCGACCCCAACCGGGTGAGCTACTCGTTCGGGTCAGTGTATGTGGCTCGTGCCGCACCGACTTACATGTGGCCGAGGGCGATTTGGCGCCACATCGTGCGCGCGTCGTACCCGGCCACGAGATCGTGGGTGTTGTGGTCGAACTGGGTCCTGAGGTGTCGAACTATTCGGTGGGCGACAAGGTAGGTATCGCGTGGCTGCGGGAGACATGTGGTGTCTGTCGCTACTGCCTGAGAGGTGCAGAGAATCTGTGCCCGAAGTCGCAATACACCGGATGGGACCACGATGGCGGCTACGGCGAATATACGACGGTGCCAGCTACTTTGGCCTACCGCATGCCATCGGGCTACGACGATGCCGAACTTGCACCACTTTTGTGCGCGGGCATCATTGGCTACCGAGCGCTGCAACGTGCAGGTCTTCCCCGGGGCGGACGGATGGGAATCTACGGTTTTGGTGGCAGCGCGCATCTCACTGCGCAAGTCGCACTCGCGCAGGGCGCAACTGTCCACGTGATGACCCGCGGCGCGCTCGCACAAAAGCTAGCGCTCGATCTTGGTGCCGCCTCGGCTACGGGGGCCTACAGCGCGCCACCGGAACCATTGGATAGCGCCGTGCTGTTTGCACCGGTTGGTGATCTTGTGCCGGTTGCATTGCGCGCCCTGGACCGTGGCGGCATCCTGTCGATTGCGGGTATACACCTCAGCGACGTCCCTCCGCTGAACTACGAACGAGAGTTGTTCTACGAGCGCGAAATCCGCACTGTCACCGCCAATACTCGAGCGGATGGCGAGGCCTTCCTGCGGTTTGCGGCCGATCACCATTTGAAGGTGAAAACTCATGAATACCCACTTGCGCAGGCGCAGCAGGCGCTCTCCGATCTCAAAGCGGGCCGGTTCGATGGCGCTGCGGTCCTGTGTAACTAGGCTTGTCAGCGCCGCCCGCGCTCTAGGTGGGTTCCCCCATTGTCCATCGGCGTGGTTGCGCTGAAGTGTTTCCGGGACGCTCGTTCCGCCGTCTGGTGTGTTCGACGGTTATCTGCTAGTTGATGTCGCTGCCGCGCGGAGCCTCGAATACTTCTGCTTCGGGTCCCAGGGTCACGGTGAACTTGCCGTTGTGCTCTTCGGTCACGGTCCCGAGGTCTTTAAGGGCGGAGAGGGGCGGGTCAGAGCGTCGAGGCGACCAGGCCGATCAGATCGACGAGGCGCTGGGAATACCCCCACTCGTTGTCGTACCAGCCGACGGTCTTCACCAGATCACCGGTCACTTTCGTAAGTCCGGCGTCGAAGATGCACGACGACGGGTCCGTCACGATGTCTGATGAAACGATGGGTTCCTCGGTGTAGGTGAGGAAGCCCTTCAGCTCGCCGTCAGCGGCTGCCGCGAATGCGGCGTTGACCGTCTCTACTGTTGCCGGCTCGCGTACGACGACGGTGAGATCGGTGGCTGAGCCGGTGGGAACCGGTACCCGCAAGGCATACCCGTCGAGCCGCCCCTCGAGCTGCGGCAGCACCAGGCTGATCGCACGCGCGGCCCCGGTGGACGTGGGCACCAAGTTGATCGCCGCCGCGCGTGCCCGACGAAGATCCCGGTGCGGGCCGTCCTGCAGGTTCTGGTCCGGGGTGTAGGCATGGATGGTGGTCATCAGGCCGCGCTCGATGCCGAACACCTCGTCCAGCACCTTCGCCATCGGAGCCAGGCAGTTAGTCGTACAGGAGGCGTTCGAGACAACAGCCTGGGTGCCGTCGTAATCGCGGTGGTTGACGCCCATAACAACGGTGAGGTCGGCGCCCTTAGACGTCGCGGATACCACCACCTTCTTCGCCCCGCCGTGTAGATGACCTCGGGCTTGTTCCGCGCTGGTGTATCGGCCAGTGGCCTCGACGACGACATCTACACCCTGATCTGCCCACGGTAGTGCCGCCGGTCCGTCGGGGATGGACCACGCTTTGATGACTCGGCCCCCGACCACGATGTCCTCGCCGTCGACCGACACTGGGTGCGGGAAGCGCCCCAAGACGGAGTCGTACTTGAGTAGGTGCGCCAGAGTCCTGTTGTCGGTGAGGTCGTTCACCGCGACTATCTCGATGTCGGTGGTTCCTGCCGTTTGTTGTGCGGCAACTGCGCGGAAGAGGTTTCGGCCCACCCGGCCGAAACCGTTCACGCCCACTCGTATCGCCATCGTCAAACTCCTCGTATGTCATGGTCGGCTCGGCATCTGCTGCACGCCAAATTGAGTCTGACCACCCACACGGCCGAGCGACAGGGGACAAGGCCTCCGGTGGCTGTAACCCATTCCAGTGACCTTCGGCCCTGTCACTGTCCGCCCTGCGGTGGGAGGTTGGCAATTGCGTACGCCCTTGTAGGGCAACGACATTTGAGCGCCTCGACGCTGTGTGATGGCGTGACGCGTCATGAGAGGGCCCGGAAAATTGAGTAAATCCGAGTACGTTCGCTTTTTCAAGGATTTCGGCATCGACGATGTGGCGCTCGTTGGCGGTAAGAATGCATCGCTCGGCGAGATGTTCCAGAAGCTGTCCAGCCAAGGCGTTCGGATCCCGCAAGGATTCGCCATCACCGCGGCCGCCTATCGCCACATGTTGGACGAGGCGGGCGCCTGGGACCGCCTGCACGCCGAACTTGACGACATCGACCCCGATAACGTCGCCGCGCTGGCGCGAAAGGCCAAACGTGCCCGCGAGATCGTCTACGGCGCAGGACTGCCAGAGGACTTGGCTGCCCAGATATTGAACGGCTACCGCGCACTTCAGCAGGAATACGGCGATGAGGTGAGCCTGGCCGTGCGGAGCTCGGCGACCGCCGAGGACCTGCCGACTGCAAGTTTCGCCGGCCAGCAGGATTCGTACCTCAACATCAAGGGCGACGAAAGCCTGCTCGACACCTGCCGCCGTTGTTTTGCAAGCCTCTTCACTGATCGCGCGATCCACTACCGGATCGATCAGGGCTTCGACCACTTCAAGGTTTCACTGTCGATCGGCGTGATGAAGATGGTTCGTTCCGACATCGCCTCGTCGGGGGTGATGTTCTCCCTCGATACAGAGTCGGGCTTTCGCGATTCGGTCTTCGTGACGGGCGCCTACGGTCTAGGCGAGAACGTGGTTCAGGGCGCTGTCGACCCTGACGAGTTCTACGTCCACAAACCGACCTACCTCGCGGGTCATCGCGCCGTGCTGCGCCGTCTCATCGGGGACAAGGCGGTGAAGATGATCCTCGTAGAGGGTGAGACGAAGAACACGACACGAAATATCCCGACTCCCAAAGCCGATCGAGCCCGGTTCTGCCTCACCGATAGCGATGTCCTGGAGCTTGCTGGCTACGCATGCACGATCGAGGCACATTATGGGCGGCCGATGGACCTGGAGTGGGCCAAGGACGGAATCGACGGAAAGCTCTACATTGTGCAGGCGCGCCCGGAGACCGTCGCTTCTCAGCACAGCGTGACCGCACTGGAGACCTACGTGCTTGAGCGCCGCGGTGAGCTTCTCACCGACGGTAGGTCGGTCGGCGAGAGGATTGCCTCAGGGGCAGTCAGAAGGATCGAAAACCTCACGCAGCTAGCGGAATTCAAGCCTGGCGAGGTGTTGGTCGCCGACACCACTACGCCGGATTGGGAGCCGGTCATGAAAACTGCTGCAGCAATCGTGACCAACCGCGGTGGCCGCACCTGCCACGCGTCGATCATTGCTCGCGAGCTTGGTATTCCCGCCGTGGTCGGGACGGGCGACGCGACCACGACTGTGCCCGATGGTCAGGTCGTGACTGTGTCGTGCGCCGAGGGCGACTCGGGCCACGTCTACCGCGGCGAGGTGGGTTTCCACGTGGATCGCACCGAGGTGGCGGACCTGCGTCGGCCGCGGACGCAGATCATGATCAACCTCGGGAATCCCGATCTTGCGTTCAAGACCTCGTTCCTGCCGAACGACGGGGTGGGACTCGCTCGGATGGAGTTCATTATCAGCGAGTACATTCGGGTCCACCCGATGGCACTTCTGCACCCAGAGAAAGTCGACAGCCTCGAAGCGCGGCGGGCGATTGATCAGGTCACACGGGGCTATCCCGACGGGAGCGAATTCTTCGTCGAACGACTATCCGAAGGGATAGGCACTATCGCGGCCGCGTTCTGGCCCAAGCCCGTAGTAGTACGGATGTCGGACTTCAAGACCAACGAGTACGCGAGCCTGCTGGGCGGCCTTGCCTTTGAGCCGTCCGAAATCAATCCGATGCTTGGCTTCCGCGGCGCCTCGCGCTATGCGCATCCCGCCTATGCCGAGGGTTTCGCGCTGGAATGCCAGGCGATGCGCCGGGTTCGAAATGAGATGGGGCTGACGAACGTCATTCTGATGCTCCCGTTCGTGCGTCGGATCGTCGAGGCAGACCTAGTACTGCAGACAATGGCTGACCTTGGTCTGCGCCGGGGAGAGAACGGTCTCAAGGTGTATGCGATGTGCGAGATCCCTAACAACGTGATCCTGATCGACGAATTCGCAAAGCGATTCGACGGCTTCTCCATCGGTTCCAACGACCTGACCCAGCTCACCCTGGGGGTCGATCGCGACAGCGAGATCGTCGCCTTCGACTATGACGAACGCGACGAAGGCGTGAAGGAGATGATCCGGATGGCGGTTGAGGGTTGTCGCCGCAACGGAATTCACTCGGGACTGTGTGGACAGGCGCCGTCCGACTACCCTGACATGGCCGAATTTCTCGTCCGGCTCGGAATCGAATCGATGAGCTTGAATCCCGACACGGTGATCAAAACGACTCGCCAGGTTCTCGAGATTGAGGCTCAACTCGTCCCGGCTCCGTGAGCAGATGCGGACAGTCCCAATTCTGGGGACTTTCGGCAGCATCCGTTGGCGGCCGCGGTGGGTAGCGTTGCGTCCATGTCCATAGAGTCTCAACCGATTTCAATCCTGTCAGCAAACGAGTGCTGGGATTTGTTGTCGAGTGTCGCACTCGGACGACTGGTCACCAGTGTCGACGGCCAACCGGAGATCTTCCCGGTCAACTTCGTAGTGCAGAACCGCACTGTGCTATTCCGCACGGCGCAGGGCACCAAACTCGTCAGCGCTGCAATCAACAGTCGGGTGCTGTTTGAGGCTGATGAGCACAATGTCGCCGATGGCTGGAGCGTGATCCTCAAGGGGAGTGCCCGCCTGCTCCGCACCGGCGAAGAGGTAGACGAGGCTGATCGAGCACAGCTGCTTCCGTGGATTGCGACGGCGAAGGATCATTTTGTGCGAATTCGCGCAGACAGCGTCACTGGTCGCCGATTCGTCTTCGGCTCCGAGCCCGATTGATTGAGGCGAGAAATGACGGGCACTGAGCCTGGGCCGGACGTCATCCGGAACGCAGTGTTGCTGGCGTCCCGCGCGCCGTCACTGCATAACACCCAGCCATGGCGATGGACCTCGCACGGCTCGGTACTTGATCTGTTTGCTGATCGGCGGCGGGTGGCCATCGCCACCGACAGCACTGGCAGGGAAGTCATCTTGAGCTGTGGCGCGGTCCTTGACCACTTTCGGGTCGCGATGGTCGCAGCGGGGTGGGATGTTGTTGTAGAGCGATTCCCCAACCCACATGAGCCGGACCACCTTGCGACTCTTAGGTTTACGCCGATATCGGTCGTCACCCCCACGCAGCGCGAGCGGGCGGATGCGATTCTGGCGCGCCGTACAGACCGATTGCCGTTTGGCGCGCCCTCTGACTGGCCGGCATTCGAAGTGCGATTGCGCCAAACTGTCATCCCTTATGGCGTGATGTCGGACATCTTGCTCGACCGTGATCGCCCGGTGCTGGCGGAGGCATCCCGGCTCACCGAGGAGTTGCGTAGTTACGATCCCACATACCAGTCGGAACTGGACTGGTGGACATCACCGTTGAAATTAACGGATGGCGTGCCCCCGGCCGCTCTGGTTTCCCGCTCGGAGGCCGGCCGCGTCGATGTGGCTCGTACTTTTCCCTCCGCTTCATTGGCTCGGTCGAAGGACCGCCGCGCTGAAATTGACCAGGACCGCTCCAGGATCTTCGTGCTGTCCACGCACCGTGAAGATGAGCGCGAAGACGTATTGCGTTGTGGCGAAGCGCTATCCGCCGTCTTACTCGAATGCACGGTCGCAGGGTTGGCGACGTGCACGTTGACGCACATGACGGAGGTGCTGCCCAGCCGGGACATCATCCGGCAGCTGACCGGACAGATCGGCTCTCCGCAACTCCTGATCAGGATCGGCGTCGCGCCGGCAGATCAGCATGTCCTGCCTGCTACACCGCGGCGTCCGGTAACTGAACTACTGGAATTCACCCACTAGCTCGGCTGGAGTTTCGGTCTGCGCGAAGAGTCGCTCCGCGTCCTCCGGAGTCGGCGGCGCCGTGCCCGGAGTCAGCAGCGAGGCGGCTCCCGCGGCCACCCCGAGTTGGATCGCCCTGGTCAGTGGCCAGCCCCGAGTGAGGCCGACAGCCACACCTGCGACCATCGCGTCCCCGGCTCCGACGCCGCTGCCCGCAGGCACTGGAACTGGAGAAAACCGCTGTCCGCCGTGCCTGGTGGCGAGTAGAGCGCCTTGCGAACCGAGCGAAACGAGCACGTGCTCGGTGCATCCGCGATCGATGAGTTCGCGAGCGGCCGCGTATTGCTCGTCCTCGGTCTCCAGTTCGCGTCCGACACACTCGCGCAATTCCCGCACACTCGGTTTGAGTAGGAACA
Source organism: Mycobacterium sp. (assembly GCA_965279745.1). Taxonomy (GTDB): domain Bacteria; phylum Actinomycetota; class Actinomycetes; order Mycobacteriales; family Mycobacteriaceae; genus Mycobacterium. The sequence continues at coordinate 993,951 of OZ257262.1, read as the reverse complement.
CCCCTGATTCAATGTGCTTGAGCCCGCCTCCCGAAGTATCCAGCAGGAACACCGCGCCAATCTCATTGCAGACGTGGGCCACTTGTTGGTAAAAGTCTGACGGCACCCCAGGCGGCAGGCTGCCGCTGGCCACCACGATCGCCGCCGACTCGGCGACTTCGCGGAGCTTCAGCAGGCACTCGGTCTGCTCGACAAGCGTGAGTTCCGGGCCAGGAAGGACGAATCGGTACTGCCGTTGGGTGGTGAGCTCGTTGACAGAGAAACTTTCGCGGGTCGACCCGCCGATCTTGATCCGGTGAACCGAGAGTCCCTGAGCAATCAGCAGATCGTTTACCGCCTCGCCAGCCGAACCGCCCGCGGGGAACACCGCTGTTGTCTGGGCGCCCAGCGCGTCGGCAACATGCGCGACGTTGATACCTCCACCACCCGGGTCGTAGCGAGCCGCCGCGCAGCGCAACTTGTCCGTCGAGTGCACCGTATCGGTGCTCGTTGTGATGTCCAAGGCTGGGTTCATCGTCAACGTGACGATTCGCTTTGCTGCAACGTTGGGCCTCGCAGTTTCGCTCACCGATGCGGCTCCAATGTCGAAGTGCTTCAAACTACAGACCACTCGGAAAGGTTTCCGGCGTCTCTCCCGCGATCCATACGCTTGCAGGTTCCAATGGTTCCAGCGCGCGCGTCTCATCAATATGGATCATCGCATCGAACTGGTCGGATGGGCGCACGTGGAAGTAATGGCTCTGTCGTTCGGTCTGTGGCAGATAGATCACCCCGATGGCACGACCGAGACGCACCACCTCAAGTACCCGAGCGGCAGGGGATCCGTCATGCATGGGCACCATGAATGAGGATTTGCCGGTTTCGTGCATCAACTCCTCGATGCTGCCCGCGAGCGCCGGTCGAACGACCTTTCGTTCGGCGACTCCGCCCCAGTCGCTGGCCGCGGTCACGGTCCCGCGGTAGGTGGAGAACCCGATCAGCCGGCAGTCCTCGCCGTACTGCTCACGAGCGATCTGGCCTATTGTGAGCTGGCCATCCGCCGAAACCTCGGTGGCCCGGGCGTCGCCAACGTGAGAGTTATGTGCCCATACCACGATTCGGGCCGGTTGGGCACCACTGTGCTTGTCCAGGTGGGCACGTAAGGCGTTGAGTGTGTAGGCCATGTGCTGATCGCGCATGTTCCACGAGGTGACCCGGCCACGAAACATGCCGCGGTAATAGGCTTCTGCGTCGCGTACGGTCGTAGCGTTCTGCTGGGCGTAGAACAGCTCGTCCTCAGCGAGCTGACCGTCCTTGGCCAGGTATTGCTCTGCGTTGCGGCGCAATTCGACGAGTTGCTCGACGGCTTGGCGTTCGCATGTCGGCCCCGCCCCGAACGCTGCCGCATAGCCGTAGGCCTGACCGTCGTTGCCCGAGGAGTGGTCGAAACATGCGTAGCGAGCCCTCGCTCGGGAGGCGGCCTTGGGGTCGATGGTGTCAAGGTAGGCGATGACCTCCTGCATGGAGCGGTGCAGGCTGTACAGGTCCAACCCGTAGAACCCGGTCTGGTGGCTGCCATCGACCGCGCAGCGCCCGTTGTGCCAACGCAACCACCCAACGAAGTCCCTCACGACCGTGTTGCGCCACATCCACGCCGGGAATCGTTCGAACCCACGAAGTGCCTCTTCCGGCGACGTGTCGTCACCGAGGCTCCGCACGTAACGATTAACCCGATAGGCGTCCGGCCAGTCCGCCTCTGCCGCAACGGCGTTGAAGCCTTTCTTCTCGATGAGCCACTTGGTGATATCCGCGCGCGCATTGTAGAACTCGTGCGTTCCGTGGGAACTCTCACCTATTAGCACGATCCGCGCGTCGCCGATCAGATCGTCGAGTGCCTCGCTAGGCGGCATGCCGCCGGGAGCGTCGATGGCAGCGTGCGCAACGAGGTCGGCAGCACTCTGTTGGGCCAGCGGCCTGGGTACTCCTGCCGTGGGCAGGGACAATAACTCGCGTACTTCATCGTCGGTGACTTGGCGGAATTCCCAGAAGGATTCGCCCACCGCAAGGAAGGGTGTGGGCATCGACGCGCACACCACGTCGTCGACCAGATTGGCGAACTCGCGGCAGGTGGACTCTGGCGCGGCCGGAACCGCGATGACGATCTCTGCGGGCTCCGATTCACGCAATGCCTGCACCGCGGCCATCATGCTGGAGCCGGTGGCCAGCCCGTCGTCGACGAGGATCACGGTCTTGCCGGTGACGTCCAGGGGTGGCCGTCCCTCGCGGTAGACCGCCTCGCGGCGTATCAGCTCGCGGGCCTCTCGATCGGCTATCTCGCGCAGCTGCCGTGGGGTAATCCGAAGGCCGCGCAGCACATCGTCATTGACCACCACGCGCCCACCGCTGGCGAGTGCACCCACGGCGAATTCCTCGTGTCCGGGTGCGCCGAGTTTGCGCACGATGAAGGCATCCAGTGGTGCGCCCAGCGAACGCGCGACTTCATAGGCGACGGGGATGCCGCCGCGAGCCAGCCCCAGCACCACGACGTTCGGCTGGCCGCGATAGGACTGCAGCAACTCAGCCAAGACCTGTCCGGCCTCGCGACGGTCTTTAAATATCCTGCGTGGCTGCTGACGCGGTAATCCCGTCACTGTCATGATCGTCCTCCGATGATTGCGGGCAAGCTCAAGAGCAGTTCGGAGAACTCGGGGAATGTCAGGCGACTGCGACGCTGAGCGGCAAGCGTGTTCATCTGGGTGCTCCTCGGCAGTCACTAGTCCTGCAATACTCATCAGATCACTCGGGCCAGGCACTTTGAAGGGGCCGAAGTCCTGTTGCGGTGGGACGTTCGTCTGCGATTCTCGTTGGCGCCGAATCAGTCAGGCCGGATCAGGCCGATTGCAGTAATGGTCACCGGCATCGTGCCGCACAGCGGGCCGGCGCGAGGCGGGAGCCCACCCGACGGCTGTTAGATAAAGCCCTATTAATCCCATGACGGCGAGGCTGATCTGCCACCATGGGGCGGAGCCGATCGTATCCTGACCCATCAACAGGTAGCTCTGCGGAAACGTCATCAACGCCAGCCCCTTGAGCGCGGTGAGCCATCCCAGTACCGACACCATGACCTCTGCCGGGCCGCGCCAATAGGGATGCAGGGCGATCACGACCAAGCCCATCGGTAGTACGAAAGCCCCAGCGATCCAAGGCCACTCGGTGTTGTCGCCGAAGGCCTTCACAAGTGAATCGACATAGGCGGGGCGCGCCACCAACGACAGAGCGCTTAAGAACAGATAGGGCCCGAGCACCCGGGCAAACATGCGGGTGCGATCCTGACCATGCGACGACGAGTTCATGGCACTTAACCTCAATCTCGGATGTGGCGGGCGACGATTACCGGATTCCGGGCTGACTCTGCGACGGCCGAACTGACTGAACCGAGCAGCGTTCGGGCGAATCCGCCACGACCGTGACTACCGACGACGGTCAACTGCGCAGACTCCGACTGCTCAAGGAGTTCATGCGCCGGCCGGTCGAGGACGACGACACGTCGGACGCGGACATCGGGGTAGCGCTCCTGCCATCCGGCCAATCGCTCGGCCAATATCTCGCTCGCTTCCCCCTTCAGCTCCGACCACTCGATTCCAGGAAATTCCGATACTTCGAAATCGCTCCACGCATGTACGGCAATGAGTTCCACGCCGTGGCGTGAGGCTTCATCGAAGGCGATCGCCGTCGCCGCCTCCGATGCGGGTGAACCGTCAATCCCCAGTACGACTGGAGCTGCCGCGGGACTGTGTACCAACGGGCCGTCGGCGTGAATGATCGCGACCGGGCAGTTCGCCTGGTGGACAAGACCCCAGCTGACCGAGCCAAGCAGGCGTCGCGCAATCGCGCCCAGTCCCCGGCATCCGACGACTATCATCTCCGCGTCATTAGAAAGATCGATCAGCGTCGGCAGAACTGCCGCGGAAATCAATTCGGTGTGGACGCGTATTGCCGCAGATTCCTGGGTCGAATCCTCTGCGACCATGCGCCCAGCAAGCAAGATCGCCTGTCCACTCTCCTCAAATCGTGTGGAGAGTTCCTCGGGCATGGGTACTTCGGGCCACATCGCCACCGTCGCCGCCTGCATGACGTGGACAATCGTCAGAGGAAGATTGCGCATCGCGGCCTCTCGCGCTGCCCAGGCGACGGCAACCTTCGAGTGCGGCGAACCGTCGACGCCCACAATGATTCCGTGATCTCCTCTAGTGCTGGACATTTGGTGACTCCTTGTCGTCGGTCATCCGGACCGTGGTTCGAAAAAATGGGGCGGCGCCATCAATTGCCTGGGAATCAGTTGCGGAATTCCAGCACGTCTGAGAGGGGCCGACGGGGGGTGGGCGGCGGTGGCGGGCTACTCGCCGGAACCGAGCCGATGCGGATCAGCAGTTGCGGTTGGTGGGAGGTGCCGGTGAGCGCGCGAATGATGCGGCGGCTGGATTCCAACTCGATCATGTGAGTCAGGGTGCAGGTGGCAAACCCGGCCATGGTCGCCTCCAGTAGTACTTGGGAGAGCACCTCGCCGCAGCCGAGTGCGTCGCGGCGGCTATCGGCGTAGGTGGATAGCAAGAGAATCCTGGAACGATCGCGCTCAACCTCGGCGCGGCGGTCTAGATCTTCGCCGATCGGAAACGTACGTGCGATGTCCACTCGGTCGCGTTCGGCGGCTGAGACGAGCGACGTGTAAGGGACACCATCGGATACTTCGAGAGGTGCTGTCCACCAACTCAATTCCTGGTGATATGAGGCGTCGTAACGACGAAGGGACTCGGTGAACCGGGAAGCATCCGCCAGCTGAGGACGCACACTGTCGGCAAAGACGTCCAGCACTGCCAGGTCGGTATCGACTGTGCTACGCAAAACGGGCTCGAATGCTGCCCAATTCGGTGGTGGCGCAAACGGCAGCCGGTCAGTGCGGCGTTGCAGGATCGAGTCGGCGCGCGCGCGGTGGGCGTCGGTGACGAACTTCATCGGGCTGAAGGAGATGGTAGCCAGGTGGTCAACGGCATTGGGATTGGGGAACCGGGCAACGTGGGCCTGCCAACCTGCGGCCGCGGTGGCCACTCGCAGATGGTCCAGCACAGCGCCGCAACTGATGAACGCTTCGCGGCCACTGATGTCGGTGGCGTGGGGCACCCGGCGCGGCTGTAAGAACAACTTCAGGGCGGGCCCCTCGACAATCCAATGCCAGGGCTGGGTGTTGTGCACGGACGGAGCGCGGCATGCTAATTCCACTGCGTCTGACAAGACTCGGAGTTCAAGCGCCGACGGAGCCATTCTCGTCATCGTCAATCACCGCCTTCGGTTCCCCTTCAACCCTAGATCTACAGCGTTGCCGCGTTAGGGTACGAAGTCCCCTTGTCTGTGCCCAGACGCCCACCAAAGGCTGCCAAAGGTCTTTGTGCTCTGGAAGTGTGGCCGTGGGACCGCTGAATCGCAGTGGGCCGGCCCGCAGGATCGAGGTATGCACGTGGTGCCGATGAACGATGCCGACGAGGCGCTGCCGCGATTGGCGTCCAGCCCCTGTCCACACGTTGCTGAAACGCACACCGGGCTGGTATTCCTAGTCGGAGATAAGGCGTACAAGGTCAAGAAGCCGATCGCCACGGACTTCCTCGACTTCACCACTGTTGACCGCCGCGAGCGCGCCTGCTCTCAAGAGGTGACCCTGAATCGTCGGCTCGCGCCGGACAGCTACCTGGGTGTGGGCCATTTCGTACCGCCCGGGGGCGGCGTCGGTGAGCCGGTGATCATGATGCGCCGTCATCCCGACGAGCGTCGACTGGCCACGATGGTGATCCACGGCGAATCCGTCGAGGAGCATTTGTCGGCCGTCGCGCGGGTGCTTGCAGAATTCCATGCTTCAGCCATGCGCGGTGAGGACATAAACGCCGAGGCCCGAGTGGACCCCATCATCGAGCGATGGCAGGAGAACCTTGGGGAACTGGACCGCTACGCGCAGGGGAAGGTACCTGGAGTGGATCAGGGTCTGGTCGCGGAAATCGAAGGATTGGCAACGGAATTCATCGCCGGCCGCTCGGCGCTTTTCGATCGCCGAATCAATGACTCCAAGATCGTCGATGGCCACGCAGATTTGCTGGCAGACGATATCTTCTGCCTTCCTGACGGGCCGGCGCTGCTGGACTGCCTGGAATTCGACGACCGCCTGCGTTACGTCGACGTCATCGACGACGCGGCTTTTCTCGCCATGGATTTGGAGTTCCTGGGCCGTCGGGATTTGAGTGACTACTTTCTGCGGCAATACCGGCAGATCTCCGACGACCACGCCCCGATATCGCTGCAGGATTTCTTCATCGCCTACCGTGCCGTCGTGCGCGCGAAGGTGGACTGTGTTCGCCACGCCCAGGGCGATGCCCGATCGGCGGCCAATGCCCGCCGGCATCTTGAGATCGCGCGGGATCACCTGCATGCAGGCGCCGTCCGGCTGATTCTCATCGGCGGCGGGCCCGGGACCGGCAAGACGACGCTGGCTCGTTCGCTCGCCGATCGGATCGGGGCACGGGTCGTCTCCACCGATGATGTACGCGCTGAGATGGTCCGGCTGGGCGAAATCGCTGGAACGCCTGGCGTATTCGAGGAGGGTCTGTACACGCCGGCGAACGTCGATGCTGTGTACGACTCGGTGCTGCGAACTGCGCGCCTGAGTTTGTGTGCCGGGCGCAGCGTCATCCTCGATGGCACCTGGCGTGATGCGCGACACCGGGACCGCGCTGCCCTAATGGCTGGAGAAGTCTCGGCACAATTGTCCGAATTCGTCTGTACCGCAACACTTGACGCGTCGGTGGCGCGAATCCAGATCCGCACTGAGACTACCTCTCAGGTTACCCCTGAGATCGCCACCGCGCTGGCCGACCGCACACACGAGTCCTGGCAGGCTGCACACCTGATCGACACGACCAGGCCACTGGCGGAATCCGTGGCCGAGGCTCAGGAGGTTTGCTATCTGGCGACGGCCAAGCGGTGCTGACCGGTCAACCACTGACGGCCACTGTGGTCGCCAGCGCTCCGCTGGCCGATGTGCTCGCCTGGTTGGATACATCGACCAACGGACTGACTAGCGAAGAGGCGGCCGCGCGGCTGGCCCAGATCAGGCCCAATTCCCTTCGCGCGGATCGGGTGAGCGTCGGCTTCCGGTCCTGGCGAGCCCGGCCAGGAGATCTACAGCGCGCTGAATACCGGAAGCGAATTCATCGACATCAGGTGCGGTGTCGAAGTCGACCATCAGGCCGAAGGTGAGTTCGTCGGCGTAGCTGAAGATTGCGATGCCGGTGCGGAAGTCTGCTGCGATCGGCGGGACGGGCAGCAGGCGGACTACCTGGTGGCCCATCATCGTGATCCGCTGGCGGGGTCCCGGAACATTCGTCACGACTGTGACGACGGAGCGCTGGGGGATTCGCGAGAGCAACCGCACTGTCCATGCCGTCAGCGCGAAGGGCAGCAAGTTGGTCGCCCACACGGCGATGCTGCCGGCCTGCCGTTGGCCGCTGGACTTGGCGGTCTGCAGCCGTTCGTGCACGACCTGCAAGCGCTCCAAGGGATCGGCCACGTCGACCGGCAGGAAGGGCAGCATGAGTGAGACGCGATTGTCGGAGACGTCCATGGCGTCGGTGGCCCGCACCGATACCGGAACCAAGGTGCGCAGGGAGTCCGGCTGCGGCCGCTGGCCACGGCGCAGTAGGGCAGCGCGGTAGCTGTCCGCTACCGCTGCCAGGGCAACGTCGTTGATGGTCACTCCGAAGGCGTGAGCGATTTCCTCGACGTCCTTGAGCGACACCGCCGCGGAGCTGTAGCGGCGCAGATTACCCACCGGGCCGTTGAGCGGCGACGTGGAGGCAGGGCGCAGCAGGCCGGAGGTGATCTCGGCGGCGCCGGATGCGGCGCGGATCGCCAGCTTTCCGGCATTGAGCGAGAATCGCGCCGAATCACCAAGCCAAGTAAGGGGATTTAAGCTTGGGGCCGTTGGAACAGGCGGGTTCGGCTTGTGCCGTGCCGCTCCGATTGAGCTGGCGAAGCTCTCGACTTCGGTTTCGTCGCACAGTCCCGTCAATTGATTCGCCGCGGAGATGCCGTCGGCAAGGGCGTGGTGCACTTTGAGAAGCAGAGCCCAGCGGCCCTCAGCGAGGCCCTCGATGACCCAGCACTCCCACAGCGGACGGTCCCGGTCCAGCCGACGTTCCATGATCGTCGCGATCTCGGCGTGCAGCTTGGCGTCATCGCCTGGTGTCGGTAGTGCGGCGCGCCGGATGTGATGGTTCAGATCGAAGGCCGGGTCATCCACCCATTCGGGTGCGGTCAGGTCCAACGGATGGGTTCGCAGCACCTGGGTGCTGCGCGCGTCGGCCAGACAACGCTCGCGGATGGTGCCGCGCAACTCATCGAATTCAGGAATCGGGCCGTCAAGAATCAACAGTCCGCCGATGGCGAGACTGATGTGATCGTCGGCGTCCTCAAGTTGGAGAAACCCTGCATCCAATGTCGTCAAGTTCGCCACGATCCTCAACTATTGCCGCAACACAAGTCTGGGGGCAGGGCCGGAAGTCAACAGATCCGGGGCAACTGCTCGCCGATTGGCAGGTCGACAATTCGTGTGCCGCCGAGCGCCGTGCGGGCGACGACCATCCCGGGATGTTCAGCGACGCAACGGCCGATCGCCGTCGCGCCCGTCCCATGCGGATGTGCCTGCATGGCTTCGAGTATTCGGTCGGCGTCTTTGGGAGACACGATCGCGACCAGCTTGCCTTCGTTAGCGACATAGAGTGGGTCTAAGCCGAGCAGACCGCAAGCGTCGCGCACTGCTGCCGGAATGGGCAACGTCCGCTCGTTGAGCGAAATCCCGACGCCTGCTGCCGTGGCGATCTCGTTCAACGTCGCTGCCACACCGCCCCGGGTGGGGTCGCGCAGGGCATGCACGTCGGCGCCAGTGTCGATCATCGCTGAGACCAGCCCGTGTAGCGGTGCGGTGTCGCTGGCGACGGTGGTCCCGAACTGCAGGCCTTCTCGGCAACTCATCACCGCCACGCCGTGCAAGCCGATGTCGCCGCTGATGATGACTACATCACCCGGGGCGGCCCGCTGCGGCCGGATGTCCGCGCGCTCATCGACGAGCCCGATACCTGTCGTGTTGATGTACACGCCGTCGCCGTGACCTCTATCGACCACCTTGGTGTCTCCGGTCACCAGCTTCACACCGGCGGCCATGGCGGCGCTGCCGATGTCCTGGGCCACGCGGGCAAGCTCGTCAAGTGCTAGGCCTTCCTCAAGAATAAAGGCTGTCGACAACACCAGTGGCCGTGCGCCCACCATCGCGAGGTCGTTGACGGTGCCGTTCACGGCCAGATCCCCGCAGCTGCCACCAGGGAACACCAGCGGCTTGACGACGAACGAATCGGTGGAAAACGCCAGTCGCGCGCCCCCGATGTAGACCACTGCCGCGTCACCAAGCTGGGCGTCGGCCGCCGCGCCGAATGCCGGCAGAAACAAGTGCTCGATGAGTTCGGCCGACATCGCTCCACCGCCGCCATGGCCCATCACGACGTTCGGCGAATTTCGCAGCGGCACCGGACACACCCACTCAAGCACCAGTCACCTCTAGCCGCCGATACAAGTAGTAGGCGGCGCAAGCGCCTTCGGACGACACCATTGTCGCGCCGAGCGGATGGCGCGGTGTGCATTGAATGCCGAATGCCGAACATTCGCGAGGTTTGATTAGACCCTGCAAAACCTCACCCGAGCGGCACATCGCGGACTCTTCGGCGCGCATACCGCTCACCGAGAATCGGTATTCCGCATCGTATTCGCGATAGGCGGGGGAGAGACGCCAACCGCTGCTCGTGATCAGCCCGATCCCGCGCCAGTTGCGGTCTGTCACTTCGAAGACGTCCCTGAGCATCGCCATTGCCGCCGGGTTCCCCTCAGCTCGGACCGCCCGCGGATAGGCGTTCTCCAATTCGTGGCGACCTGACTCAAGCTGCAGGACCGTGCGCCGAATGCCCTCCAGAATGTCGAGTGGCTCGAACCCGGTGACAACGATCGGCACCTTGTACTTTTCGCTCAGGGAGGGGTATTCGGTGGTACCCATCACGGAGCAGACATGGCCGGCGGCAAGGAAGGCCTGCACCCGACAGGTCGGCGATTCCATGATTGCGGCAATCGCCGGTGGCACCAACACATGAGATGCCAGAAGCGAGAAGTTTTCTACACCAAGTTGTTTAGCCTGATACACCGTCATCGCATTGGCGGGCGCGGTCGTCTCAAACCCGATACCGAAAAAGACCACCTGCCGGTCCGGGTTCTGGCGAGCGATTGTCAGTGCATCGAGCGGTGAGTACACCACCCGCACATCTCCGCCCTGGCTCTTGACCTGGAATAGGTCGATCTCGCTGCCCGGCACGCGGAGCATGTCCCCAAACGAGCAGAAGATCACATCGGGCCGCGAGGCGATTTCCAAAGCTTTGTCGATGATCTCCAACGGCGTGACGCATACCGGGCAGCCAGGCCCGTGGATCATCTCGATGGTATCGGGCAGGAGTTGGTCGATACCGTGACGAATGATCGAATGCGTCTGCCCACCACAGACTTCCATGATCGCCCAACGACGCGTGGTAACCGCCTTGATCTGGTCGATGAGATTGCGCGCGAGTTCCGGATCGCTGAATTCGTCAAGGTACTTCATTGTTCCGGCCCACCGCCGAACTCTTCCTCCAGCAACCCGAGGTGCTCAAACTCGGCGAGGGTGCGCAAAGCGGACTCCTCGTCGAGTTGTTGAATTGCGAAACCGACATGGACCACGACATATTGGCCAACGGTCGCGTCCGGTAGGTACTGTAGGCAGACTTCCTTCTGGACGCCACCGAAGTCCACGACTGACATCAGGATGCCTTCACGGTCTTCGATGCTCACGATCCTGCCAGGTACTGCCAGGCACATCAGTGATCTCCCGTTCTCATGCCGAGTTACCCACCAATAGCTGACCCAGCGCTATGCCGCCGTCGTTCGGCGGGACGCGACTGTGGGTGATGACCTCAAAACCCCTGGCGCGCAGACCACTCAGTGTCAGATGGAGCAACAAGGTGTTCTGGAACACTCCGCCGGACAGGGCGATGGTGGGCATGTCCGAGCCCCAGACGGAGGCGAGGTTGATTATCAATTCGGCCACGGCGAAGTGGAATCGGGCTCCGATCACGCTCGCGGCGACGCCGGTCCGTAGATCATCGATGACGGCGGTGAGCAGGGGAGCGGGGTCGATGACCGCAGGCGCTTCTTCAAGGTCAACATCAAACGTGTACGCCTTCTCACCGCAATCAGTGCCGCGCGCAAGACCCTCGAGTTCGATCGCTGCCTGCGCCTCGTACCCGACCAACTGCCGAACCCCGGCCAGGGCCGATACTGCATCGAACAGGCGGCCCATGCTCGATGTGGGTACGCAACCCAGCCCGGTTTCCAGTTGATGGGAGAGCGCACGGCGCTCATCGTCGGGACACGCTTCCACCGGGGGAAGCTCCGGATCCCAGGGCAGTCCGGCTGCCCACAAGTGCGTCAGTGCCATCCGGTACGGACGCAGCACGCTGGCATCTCCACCGGCCAATGGCACATATTTCAGCCTGGCCAGCCTCTGGTAACCCGTGTAGTCGGCGAGTAGCGCCTCACCGCCCCAGACGGCGCCATCCGGACCGTAACCCGTTCCGTCGAAAGCAAACCCGATGACCGGCCGCATCCCGTCGAGGCCATGTTCGGCCATCACAGCGGCGATGTGTGCGTGATGGTGCTGCACGAGACGTACGGGGCGGGCCCCGGCGTTGCGATGGGCCCAGCCGGTCGACCGATAGCGTGGATGTGCATCCGCGACAAGCATTTCCGGGCTGACTCCGGTCAACGCCTGCAGGTGGCGCTGCGCTGACTCGAACGCGGACAGGGTTCCCAGGTCGTCCATGTCGCCGATGTGCTGGCTCAGCCATGCATACTTGCCTTCGGCAACGGCCAGGGTGTTCTTCAGGTCAGCCCCTACCGCGAGCGTGGGCCGCACTGAGATCGGCAACGCGACAGGTAGCGGTGCGTAGCCGCGGGATCGCCGAATCGGCAACTCGGCGCCGTCAAATACCCGGACGACCGAGTCGTCACAAGGTGTCAAGATCGCCCGGTTGTGCCATAGCCAGCCGTCGGCCAGGTGCGAGAGCCGGTCGAAGGCATCGTCGTCGCTGAAACAGATCGGCTCACCAGCCAGGTTGCCCGATGTCATCACCAGGATGCGCGGTCCCGGCTCGTCGCCTCGCATTCCGAACAGCAGCACGTGCAGTGGCGTGTGAGCCAGCATGATGCCTAGGTCGGGGTTGTGCGGTGCCACCGAAACAGCGACCAGCGCATCGGGTAGGCGCGGCAGCAAGACGATCGGGCGCTGTGGGCCACTCATCACTCGGGCCGCGGATGTATCGACCTCGGCCACATCGCGTGCCGTCGCCAAGTCGGGCGCCATCAATGCGAACGGCTTGTCGCCACGCTGCTTGCGCCGACGCAACTCGGCCACCGTGCGTTCGTCTGAGGCATCGCATGCTAGGTGATATCCGCCGATGCCCTTGACCGCGAGTACGCCGCCGTCGCGCAGGAGGTCCCTGGCCCGCCGCAGCGCCGTCTCTCCCTGCGCGCCGTCGCGATGACCGTCCTGAAACATCAGCGCCGGACCGCAATTCGGACAGCAGACCGGTTGGGCGTGGAACCGCCGATCCGCGGGGTCGGCATACTCACGGGCGCAATCGAGGCACATCGCGAATGGCGCCATCGTGGTGCCAGCCCGGTCATAGGGCAGCGACCCGACGATTGTGAAACGCGGACCGCAATTCGTGCAGTTGATGAACGGGTGCCGGTAACGCCGGTTGGCCCGGTTCTGCTGTTCCTTGGCGCACTCGGCGCACATCGCAATATCGGGGGAGACCAACGTGCGTCCGGCGCCGGATCCTGAGGAATCCGCGATGACGAACTCGCTGCCACCTACTGCTGTAATCGCTTCCGCTTCAAGCGATTCCACAACTGCCAGCGGCAGTGACTGGTTTCGTAGGCGAGTCAGAAACTCGTCAACATCGCCGGACTCGCCCTCCACCTCGATGATCGCGCCGGAACTGTCGTTGCGCACTGAACCGGACAGCCCCGACGCGGCTGCGGAGGTGTAGACGAACGGCCGGAAGCCCACACCCTGGACCACACCACGCACGCGGACGCGGAGTCTGCGGCGGGAACTCATGACGTTGGCAGGCATTGGGTTTGCCTCGCCTGGCCATCGATCCACGCGTACCACGCTTGAAAGCCCACACCTGCGGCTGCCGACATCGGCAGAGTCTGCGCCTGGCGGTTGATCTTACGGACATAACCGACGCATTTGTCGAGATCGAAGTCGACGTAGGGCAGGAGATCGATCTTGTTGACGATCACGACAGCGCCGGCAGCGAACATGTGCGGATACTTCAAAGGCTTCTCAGTACCTTCGGTGACCGAGATGATGACGACTTTGCCGTGCTCACCCAGGTCGAACAGTGCTGGGCAGACCAGATTTCCGACGTTTTCGATGAACAGTAGTGATCCTGGCTCGGGGTCGAGAGTTTCGAGTGCGCGGTGGACCATCGCCGCATCGAGGTGGCAACCCGCGCCGGTATTGATCTGTACAACCCGTGCACCCGTCGCCTCGATCCGTTCGGCATCGAGCATCGTTTCCTGGTCACCCTCGATGACCGTGATCGGGCGGTCCGACCCAAGTTCCCGGATGGTGCGCTCGAGCAGAGTCGTCTTGCCCGCGCCGGGTGAACTGGTCAGGTTGAGGGCCAGGATGTTTCGCTCGGTGAGCCAGCGTCGGTTCTGCTTGGCGAGGAGGTCGTTCTTCGCGAGCACCTGCTGCTCCAGCAAGATCGTGTCGGTCTGAGGCGCTCCGTGGTCGTGTGGATGGGTAGTACCGCACCCACAGCTCGCGCACATGATCAGCTCACTTCCATCGACAGAATCTTGAGTTCCATCCCGGCGAGCAACTCGACGTCGGCGCAGCCACACGGGCAATCCAAGAGCAGGTCATCGAGCACGAATTCCCGACCGCACGAGTGGCACACCGCCGAGGCTCGCCGTACGTCGACATCGAGGCGGGCGCCTTCGGCCACTGTGCCCTCGGTGGCCAGGCCGAAGCAAAATTGGATCGAATCGGGCAACAGTGCGCACAATGCGCCCACCTCAATCCGCACGCTGTGCACTCGGCGACCGGCGGCGTGCTCGCACACCGCGTCAACAACACTGCGCGTAATCGCCATTTCATGCATCTCGCTGCCCACGATACGGACCGGCGGCCGAGGACTTCAGCCCCTACCGTTCCCCTTGCCCGCGGAGTCGGATGGGTTGGTGGTGACCATCGACCCCCGTTTGCACGATGCAGTCATCTTCGATCTCGACGGGGTGGTCACCGACACGGCACGCGTTCACGCAGCGGCATGGAAATTCATGTTCGACGAATTCCTGTCCTGTCGACCTGACGTGGAGGGCGAGAATCACGCGCCGTTCACCGACGAGGACTACCGCACCTTCGTCGATGGGAAGCCCCGACTGGACGGCGTGACAGATTTCCTACGTGCACGGGGGATTTCACTCCGGGCCGGGAACTCCGACGACCACACCCAAGACACCGTGCGCGGCCTCGGCACCCGCAAGCAACAGATGTTTCTTGACCGACTCGATGCCGGCGTGCCAGTGTTCGAGTCGACCGTCGTCCTGATCCGCAGGTTGGCCGAAGCGGGCGTCGCGACGGCCGTCTATTCGGCGAGCCGCAACTGCGAGCAGGTACTGCGGGCGGCCGGACTGGCGGACTTGTTCACGGTTCGTGTCGACGGCGTCGTCGCGGCAGCACTTGAACTACGGGGCAAGCCTCACCCCGACATGCTCGTGGAAACCGTCAGAAGGCTGGGCGCCACGCCGGATCGCTCCGTGGTGATCGAGGATGCTCAGGCCGGGGTTCAAGCTGGCTGCAATGGCGGGTTTGCACTGGTCATCGGTGTCGACCGGAACGGTCATTCTGAGGAACTTCTTCGCCACGGCGCCGACCTGGTGGTTTGCGATCTCGCCGAGATCGCAGTGCGCAAGGGCGACACGCGAATGTCAGGGCTGCCGAACGCACTGGACTCCTACGGTCAGCTGATCGGAGTCGTCCGCGATCGCGAGCCGTTCGTCTGCCTCGACTTCGACGGCACCCTCTCCGAGATCGTCTCCGATCCCGATACGGCCAGCCTCATCGATGGCGCCGCCGCGGCATTGGCGAACCTTGCGACGCACTGCCCGGTGGCTATATTGAGCGGCCGAGATCTGGTGGACGTCCGAGACCGGGTCGGCTTACCCGGTATTTGGTACGCGGGCAGCCACGGTTTCGATCTGATTGGGCCCGACGGGATAAGCCATCACAACGACGCGGCGACCACCGCGGTGCCGGCGTTGGCAAGAGCGGCCGCCGAGTTGAGCGATGAACTCATGCACATCCGGGGGGTGCGCGTCGAGCACAAGCGCTATGCCGTCGCGGTCCACTACCGCAATGTCTCTCCGGAAGCCGTAGCGGAGATCGTCGCGACAACTCATCGTCGCGGACAGCGACACGGCCTGCGCGTGACGGGCGGCCGCAAAGTAGTTGAGTTGCGACCCGACATCGCTTGGGACAAGGGCGCCGCGCTGGCGTGGATCGGCGGCCTGATCCACCAATCAAGCCGGGTGCTTCCGATCTACCTCGGCGACGACCTGACCGATGAAGATGCCTTCGACGCGGTTCGATTCAACGGCATCGGGGTGGTGGTGCGAAACGACGAGGACGGCGACCGCCCGACAGCGGCCCGGTTCACTCTGAGGAGTCCTACCGAAGTCCTCGAATTCCTGCACCGCGGCGGCAATTGGCTGGCGTACGAGCAGCAGATCTCCGATGAGGCATGGACTTTCACGTTCGACGGCTACGACCCACAGTCCGAAAAGCTACGAGAGGCGTTGTGCACGGTAGGCAACGGCTACTTCGCCACACGGGGCGCCGCGCCGGAGTCGAATGCCGGTCAGGTCCATTACCCGGGCACCTATGCCGCCGGTGTGTTCAACCGGCTCACCGATGTGGTGGCCGGCGCCGACACCGACCACGAGAGCCTGGTCAATCTTCCCAACTGGCTTCCGCTGACATTCCGGATTGATGGCGGAGACTGGTTCGACATCGACACGGTCGAATTATTGTTCTACCGCCAGACTCTCGACATTCGTAGCGCTGTGTTGACCCGCGAGTTTCGCTTCCGTGACGATGCCGGTCGCACGACCCGGGTGACGCAGAACCGGCTCGTCGCCATGCACATGGCGCACGTCGCGGCGCTTGAGTCCACGATCGTCGCCGAGGATTGGTCGGGAACGATCGAGATACGCTCGACCCTCGACGCCAATGTCCGCAACTCACTGGTCGAGCGGTACCGAGAGCTGGCCAGCAACCACCTTCAGGGGCTGAACAAGCTTGCACTGACGGAGAATTCGGTGGTGCTATCCGTCGAGACGACGCAGTCACAGATCCCCGTCGCGCTCGCCGCCCGAACCACGGTCTGGCGTGCCGACTCACCTGCACTCGCGACGTACCGGCTTGTCGACGAGGAGTTTGCCATCGGCCACGAGATCTTCGTCGAGCTGGCGGCCGGTCAGTCACTGACCGTGGAGAAAGTCGTCACGTTGGTCACCGGACGTGATGTCGCCACGTCACAGCCGGCGGTGGCAGCCGAACGAAGGCTGACTTGTCTGGAGCGATTCGCCGAGATAAGGGATGCGCACACTCTCGCGTGGGCGCATTTGTGGGAGCGGCTCGCGATCAATTTCGACGACCATGCCGATGAGCTGCGAATCCTGCGGCTGCATCTGCTGCATTTGCTGCAGACGGTCTCCTACAACAGTGAGGACCTCGACATCGGAGTTCCTGCGCGTGGCCTGCACGGAGAGGCATACCGCGGCCACATCTTCTGGGACGAACTGTTCATCTTTCCGGTGCTGAACCTGCGGTTTCCCACTATCACCCGGGCGCTGCTGAGATATCGGTACCGCCGGCTGGCGGAGGCGCGTCGTGCCGCCAGGCTGGCCGGATACCGCGGCGCGATGTTCCCATGGCAGTCCGGCAGCGATGGCCGCGAGGAGAGCCCGGCCCTGCATCTGAATCCGCGGTCGGGTCGGTGGAACCCCGATCCGAGCCATCGCGCGCACCATATCGGCATCGCGGTGGCCTACAACGTTTGGCAGTTCTACCAGGTCACCGGAGACTTGGCCTACTTGATCGACTACGGCACTGAGATGCTGCTGGAGGTCGCCCGATTCTGGGTCAGCAGAGCCACTTACGACGACGAAAGCGATCGTTACGACATCCTGGGCGTCATCGGACCGGATGAGTTTCACGCCGGCTACCCGGACCGGCGGTACGACGGTATCGACAACAACGCCTACACGAATGTGATGGCGGTGTGGGTGATCCTGCGGGCCATTGAAGCGCTCGAATTGATGCCGCTGCCCAATCGGCTTGACCTGTGCGAAAAGTTAGGGATAACCACTGAGGAAATGGCGCGCTGGGATCACGTCAGCCGACGGATGTTCGTTCCGTTCCACGATGGCGTGATCAGCCAATTCGAGGGTTACGACAAGCTGCTTGACCTGGATTGGGACGCCTACCGGGTGAAGTACGGCAACATTCAGCGCCTCGATCGAATCCTGGAAGCTGAGAATGACGACATCAACCGGTACCAGGCGTCCAAACAGGCCGACGCATTAATGCTGCTGTACTTGCTCTCCTCAGACGAGTTGCGCGAGCTGCTTGATCGACTCGGATACCGCTTCAAACCCGAACAGATCCCAAAGATGGTCGACTATTACATCGCCCGAACGTCGCACGGATCGACCCTCAGCGGTGTCGTGCATACCTGGGTGCTCGCCAGAGCCAACCGCGATCGTGCGATGGAGTTCTTTCAAGAGGTGCTCAAGTCCGATGTCGCCGACAGTCAGGGCGGCACCACCTCGGAGGGCATTCACCTCGCCGCACTCGCGGGCAGTGTGGACCTCGTCCAGCGCTGTTTCACCGGGTTGGAAACCCGTGGCGATCGCTTGGTCTTATCGCCGCACTGGCCGAAATCGCTTGGTGTTCTGGGTGTTCCGATTCACTATCGGGGTGCCCACATTCACGTGCGAGTCAGCGGGAAGGGGGCTGAAGTCAGCGCGGACCCGCGCGATGTCGCGCCCGTCGTCATCGAATGCCGCGGCCGGGTCGAACAACTTGCGCCGGGCAGTACTATTCGGTTTCCAGCGTGATCTCAGAACTCTGCCAGCACCGCCGCGATGAGTCTTGGGACGGCAGCGGCCACCGCTGGTGTGAGTCCAACGCCGAGACTGGCATCGGCGATGTCCACAGTCAAACCCACGAGCTTATCGGGTAGGTGGCCGAGCGCTTCTCCCAACGCATAGGTCTGCGGCAAACCAAATGCATGTGAGCTCAGCATGTTTGCCACGGTGTTGTCGCCCGGTGTCCAGCGGCGGATTCGACCCGGACTAGCCCCCGCACCCATGGTGGCATCGACGACAACCGCAAGCCGGGCACCCGTCCAGGCGTCCAGCATCGCCGCCGGTTCGCCGATGGCAGTCACCACGCTGACACCGGCAAGGCCACAACGGCCGATTTCCTCAACCACTGCGATCCCCACGCCATCGTCGCGGCGAAAGCTGTTGCCGACCCCTATCAGGACTCGATCGCTCATCTGCTCATCTGCGGTCGATGGTCAGTGTGAGAAAGTGCGCTGAGCAGGAAATGCACGGGTCATGATTGCGGATTGACCTCTCGCACAGGGACGTCAACGCTTCATCGCCCAAAGATATGTTCGCGGAGACTAATTCGGCCATTTCATGTTCAATCGCGGCCTGGTTCTGAGAAGTTGGCGGCACCATCATCGCCGCCTTGACGAGGCCGTCCTGGCCGATTTCGTAGCGGTGATACAGCAGTCCGCGGGGTGCCTCGCTGACACCGTGCCCGATGCCGGCGCGTGCCGGGACAGGAACGAACGGCCGCCCTGGCCGCTCGTATTCGGTGATGATGCGCAAAGCCTCCTCGATGGCGTAGACCACTTCGACGGCGCGCACCACGATGCTGCGGAACGGGTTGCGGCACTCTACGCCGAGGTCGGCTTGGGCCGCTGCCTCGCGGGCAATCGGTGAGAGCGCAGCGGAGTTGAGCGAATATCGCGCCAATGGACCCGTCAGGTAGCGGTGGCCGTCCAGGGTTGCGTGCAGCGCTGTGGAGTGCTGAACCTGTGACTCAACCACGTGGTCGCCGAATTCGGCGGCGGTGAAACCGGTTCCTGCACTGCGGCGGATCGTCCCATTCTCAATGGGATACCGGTCAGAATCCGTCAGCGATAGGAATTCATGGTCGAATTCGGCATCAGGAAAATCGAATTCGGCGACCCAGCTGACCATGGCCAGAGCGTCATCGAGCGCGAGCCGCAGTTGTTCGGCGAGTGGTGTGAGGTCGCGGCGATGCGGGACGGAATAGAAGCCACCGAGTCGCACGTTGACGGGGTGAATGGCGCGCCCGCCGATCTGCTCCATTAACCGGTTGCCGACCTTCTTCAAGGCCAACCCGCGCTCAATGAAGTCCGGCCGGTCCTTGGCGAGGCTGATTCCGTCCGGGTAGCCAAGAAAGTCCGGTGCATGCAGCAGGACGATGTGCAGCGCGTGGCTATGGATCCATTCCCCGCAATAGAGCAGCCGACGCAGCTCGACAAGCTCGGGATCGACGGTCGCCCCGCATGCGTCTTCGATGGCATTGCAGGCGCTTACTTGATAGGCGACCGGGCAGATGCCGCACACCCTCGCGGTGATGTCAGGCGGCTCGGTATGAGCCCTGCCGCGCAGGAACGCTTCGAAAAAGCGTGGCGGCTCGTAGATACTGAGCTCCACACTCTCGACGACTCCATCGGTCAGCGTGACATGCAGTGCGCCTTCACCTTCGACGCGGGTGAGTGCTCCGACCGATAGCGTGCGGATCTCGGGATTCATTCGTCGTTCCGCTCGGCCGCGAATGCAGCGACGTTGAATGTCGAGAAGACCCGGTCGACATCGCCAGTCGACATCCCGTCGCGGCGCAGCAGCGGTATCAAAGCGGCGGTGTTGGGTGTGGCGGCCGGCCCGAAGCATCCGTAGCAGCCGCGGTTGAACGCCGGGCACAGTGCCCCACACCCGGCATGTGTGACCGGTCCGAGACACGGAATCCCTTCGGCCACAACGACACAGGTTACTCCACGGAGCTTGCACTCGGTGCATACAGTCTTAGCCTGCAGCCGGGGCTTGCGTCCAACCAGCAAGGCGGCGAGGGTGTCCAGCAGCTGACCGCGGTCAATCGGACAGCCCTGCAGTTGGTAGTCGACTGTGACGTGGGCGGCGGCCGGGGTGGAAGTCGCCAGGGTGTCGATGTACTCGGGGTTTGCGTAGACGACGGACGTGAATTCTTTGACATCCGCGAAATTCCGAAGTGCCTGGACGCCGCCCGCCGTGGCGCACGCGCCGATTGTGACGAGAATAGTGGACTGTTCTCGGATCTCCTTGATGCGTCGTTCGTCGGCGGCGGTGGTGATGGAGCCCTCCACGAGCGAGACGTCGTAGGGTCCGCCGAGGTTTGTGCTGGAGGCTTCGAGGAAGGTGGCGATCTGTACCTGCCCGGCGAGGGTGATTAGTTCGTCTTCGCAGTCCAGCAGTGTCAACTGACAACCATCGCAGGAGGCGAACTTCCAGACTCCCAACCGGGGTGTTCCCATCTAGAGCTCCTTGATCTGCAGTAGCGGCTCGGCGATGTCGAAGCCGGTTACCGGCCCGTCTCGGCACAGCAGCAGCGGACCCAGCTGGCAGTGTCCGCACCAGCCGATCCCGCACTGCATGTTGCGCTCCAACGAGACACGGATTCTTTTGGACTGCAATTTCTTCCGTAGCAGTTCGTTGGCGCCGTTGCGCATCATCAGCTCCGGCCCGCACAGAAATGCGGTGGTACGGTCCGGTCGCACAGGAACCCGGCGGAGCGGCTCGGTCACGAATCCGACTTCGCCCGGCCAGCCCTGCACCGGAACGTCGACGGTCAGGTGCACGTCGATGGACCCGTCACGCGCCCAATCCTGGAGTTCCTCTTCGAACAAGAAGTCATCGCGGGTGCGGGCGCCGGCGATCAGCGTCACGCGCCCGAATCGGCCACGGTCGGCGAGCGCTTCGAGCACGACGGGCCGCAGCGGTGCCAGTCCCACCCCGCCGGCAACAACCACGAGGTCGTGGCCTGCGGCATCGTCCAATCCCCAATTGGTGCCGAACGGGCCTCGCATGCCGATCACCGTGCCAGGCTCCGCGTCGTGCAGGGCCCGGCTCACGGCACCGACCGACCGGATCGTGTGGGTGATGGCCGCGTCTGAGGCGGACGGCACTCCACTGACCGAGATTGCTATCTCGCCGATCCCGAAGGCATACATCATCATGAATTCGCCCGGCCTCGGGGCCGGCAAGGGGTGGTGAACCGGTTCCAGACACAGAGTGGCCGAATCACGATTCTCGACTACCCTGCTGCGCACCCGGTACTGCACCGGGGTCATCGCCGAGTACGGCGCCAACTCGGTGGCGGCCTCAGTCATCGCGCGCGACATCCTCTTCGCGCGCGAGCAAATCCAGCACATTCATCTCTTCGGTGATGTCAATTCCCGTGGGGCACCAGGCGATACACCGTCCGCAGCCCACACATCCCGAACTGCCGAATTGATCATGCCAGGTGCCGAGCTTGTGAGTCAGCCAGTGCCGGTAGCGCGAGGGTGTGGACTCCCGGACGGGACCCTCATGCACGGACGTGAAGTCGAGCTCGAAACAGGATGCCCAATCCATCCAGCGTTCGGCGTGTTCACCACTGAGATCTGTGACGTCCTCGACGCTGGTGCAGAAACAAGTCGGACACACCATCGTGCAATTTCCGCACGTCAAGCAGCGGCTGGCCACCTCGTCCCAGCGCGGTGACTCACGGGATCGGATGAGAAGTTCGCGGTGGTCGGTGATGGGCATTTGGCGGCCCATGTGGTTTGCCGCTTCCGCGACATCACCTTGCGCCGAGCCGATTTCGGATGCATCAGCATCGCGGTGGGGTAACGAGGCCAGCACCTGTGCGCCGTCATCGCTGCCGATGTCGACGACGTATCGACGACCGTCTTCGTCGATACGCTCGGTGAGCGCCAAGTCGTAGCCCGGGCCGACCGCAGGTCCGGTCCCCATGGATGCGCAGAAGCACAGACCGCCCGGTTCAGTGCAGTTAACGGCCACCACGAAAATCTGTCGGAGTCGACCGACGAACCCTTGGTCGGGATGTGCGCCACCACCGAGCACTCCGTTGAGTCGGGCCATGGCCGCGAGGTCGCAGGCCCGCACCCCAATGAACGCATACCGCGGAGTTTCCTCTGGCTCATCGGCGTCGTCGGAAGTCCACAGCCGCTGCCGTGGGGGATGCAGAAACACCTTCCACGACTGCGGCCCAGCGGAATGGCCGAACAGTGCGTCGTCGTGACGGCGGCGCAGCCTGTAATGGCCAGGACCCACATCGACGCCCCATCCCGCCGGTAGGTCGTCGGCTGAGGCCAACTCGGCGAGCACGATCGAGTTGTCCGCCAAGGTGGGGCCGACAACGCGGTATCCGCGGTCAATGAGCGTGGACACCAGTTGCGCCAAACCTTCGGCGTCGATCACCACGCTGTTCATAGGTTCATCGTGCTCCCAACCGGGGCGGGACGCACGAGGCTTAGGTCCATTGATGCGATTGGGTGCGACTGCTCGCGAGCACAGGTTGCCGCTCATCACGTGCGACCGGATTGCCGAGCCGACATATCGGGCACTCGGTGTCACCTACGAGGTGCTGTCGCCCATCAACAGGCCACGATGCCTGTCGCTACAGTTCTGGATTATGGCGCAAGATCTCTCGGCCGGCGCAGGCGCGTCCATGGCCGTGAAGCGCTTGAGCGCATGGACTATGACCCGCGAGGCCCTCACTGTCGGTCTGGATGCGGGGGAGGGTTTCCTTGGTCGTACCCGAGGTAACGACATCACGACATTCCGATGCGGTGGAAGGCGATTCGTGGTGGTGAGCCATCCGGATCATGTCGATCATGTGCTGCACGCGGCGCGCTTGAAGTACGTCAAATCCAACGAGTACGAACCCATCCGGGCCGGAGCCGGGATCAGCGTGCTCACCGACGAAGGGGACTCCTGGGCCGCGCATCGTGGTGCGCTGAATCCGACGTTCGCGCGTCGGCATCTCAACAGCCTCGTTGAGTTGATGATGGACCCGATTGTCGACATGGATCGACGTCTGATTGCCCAGGGTGACGGCAACGAATTCGACATGCATGACGTGATGGTCGACGTCACGCTTCGCGTTCTGGCGAATGCGCTCTTCTCGCAGGACGTCGGGCCTCTGGTCGACACTGTGAACGACCTGATCGCCGAGGGGATGCGCAAGCACGAGAAATTGGCGCGACTCGCATTGTGGGGTTTACTTCCTCGCCGCGTCTACGACGGAATGATCAAAGTGGTGCGCTCGAAAGTGCGCCTGCCGCCGCCGGCGCGCGGAATTCAGAACATCGTGAAAAGCCTCGACCGGGCAGTCGACGAGGTAGTCGATGGTCGAATCAACCAGCCCACCGATGACAACGACCTGCTCAACGCACTGTTCCGCGCCGACGGTGGGACGTGGCCGCGCCAGCGTGTACGGGACGAGGCGATGACATTCATGCTCGCGGGTCATGAGACCGCCGCGGTCGCCATGTCCTGGTTCTGGTACCTGCTGGCACTCAACGAAGACGCTCGCAACAAGATGCTCGACGAGGTCGACACCGTCCTAGGCGATCGACGCCCGTGTGCCGACGATCTCAGCAAGCTGCCGTGGACCACCGCAAGTGTGTTGGAAACGCTCCGTTTCTACGCGCCGGTCTGGCTGCTCGGCCGCGAGGCCATCGAGGATGACGTGATCGCAGGGCACCCCATCCGGCCGGGAACCACAGTGATGATCCCCGCTCACCACATTCATCACGATTCACGGTGGTGGCCCGACCCTGAGCGGTTCGATCCCAACCGGTTTGTCCCCTCGAGTGGGAGCCCCGACGAGGGTGCGGTCAATGCGCGTCACCGCTCCGCCTACATACCGTTTGGCGGGGGCCGCCGAGTCTGCGTCGGGCAGAGCTTCGCGGCGATGGAGATGGTGTTAATCGCCGCCACCCTGAGTCAGCGACATACCTTCGATCTAAAACCAGGGCATCCAGTGGAACTGGAGGCCGCCATCACGCTCCGGCCAAAACACGGGATTCGGGTCATCGCGCGGCGTCGTCGGATTCAGTGATGCCGATGCGCTCGTGAAGCCTGGCGAGCGGATTAGGCGTCCACCAGTTCCGCCGGCCCAGCACGTGCATGAACGACGGCATCAGCATCAGCCTGACCAGGGTGGCGTCCATCAGCACCGCGAGTGCGAGTCCAAGACCGAACATTCGCAGGTATGACACCTGGCCGGAGATCAACCCAGCGAAGGCGATCGCCATGATCGCCGCGGCCGCAGTGATCACCCGGCCTGTGCGGGCCAGACCGAGGGCGACGCTCTCGTCATTGTCGGCGGCCGTCCTCGGCTCCGGGGAAGCCAGCCAGTACTCCCGAATCCGCGATACCAGGAAAACCTCGTAATCCATCGACAGTCCGAACGCGAGGCAGAACAACATGATCGGAATATTGATCGCGAGCGTCCCATTTGGCGTGGTGCCGAGCGCGCCGAGGTGCCCCATCTGGAAGATCCACACGAGTGCACCGAAAGCCGCTGTCAGCGAAAGTAAGTTCAGTAGAAGCGCTTTCACGGGCAATAGCACGCTGCCCGTCAGAAGGAACAGCAGCACAACCGTGATGACGGCCATCAAGGCCAGCACCAACGGCAACCGTGATGTCATGCCTGCGACGGTGTCTCGATTGATCTGAGCCCGCCCGGCGAATTCGACAGACCGGCCGTTGGGACCGGGCAACGCGTGCAAGGCATCGAGTTGTGCCTCAGAGCTGTCGGAAAACAATGGGGCGGTGCTCAATACAGTGAGGAACGCGCTGCCCTGCGACATCTCGGTCGGTGCCGAAGGTGGCCCTATCTGGGTGCCTGCCAGATACGTTCCGGTCGGCGCCGATACCACGGTGACGTCACGAACCCGCGACAGGTCGGCGGCGTAGCGGGATAGTTCGGCGGGTTGTATGCCGTCGGCTTCCGGAATCACGACGGTCACCGCGGTATCCAAGTTGGCGACGAAGTCGTTTCTCAACTGGTCGCCGACCTGATGTGCCGAGGCCGTGGTAGGCAGCACGCGATCGTCGGGAAACCCCCACCTGACTCCCAAGAACGGCAGGCCGAGCAGTACCAGCACCGTGACGGCGATAACCGCCATGGGAACCGCACGGGCCATCACGAACTTGGTTGACCGGTACCAGAACAGCTGCTCTACCGAACGAGCCGTGGGTTCTGGTCGGGACAGCAGTCGGCGGGCCAGGCGTCGCACATCCAGCGAGTTGATGCGGTCGCCGAGCAGCATGATGGCGGCCGGTGTCACCACGAGGGCGGCGAGCGCGGCGAAGCCAACGGTGGCAATTCCGGCGTAGGCGAATGACTTCAAGAAGTACATCGGAAACAGAATCAGCATGGCCATCGACAGCGCGACCGTCGCGGCAGAGAACAGCACCGTGCGCCCCGCCGTAGCCATGGTGCGCGTCAGCGCCCTAGTCGGGTCTGAGCCGTCGGCGAGCTCATCGCGATATCGACTGACGAGCAACAGCGTGTAGTCGATCGCGAGTGCGAGGCCGAACCCGGCGCTCAGGTTCATTGCAAAGATCGACACATCGGTGAAGAACGTGAAGACCCGCAGCACCGCCATTGAGCCGAGAATCGCCATCATCCCGACTGCTAACGGCACGGCTGCCGCCACGAGGCCGCCAAACACCCAGATCAGTACAAGGAAGCTGAGCGGGATCGCGACGACTTCCATCACCAGCAGGTCCCGTTCGACCTGCTCGATGGTCTCCGCGTACGCGATCGCAACGCCGCCGGTACGGACGGTCACACCGTCACGATTGTGGGCCACTTCCTTTTCGATGTCGTCGGCAAGCTGTTTGGCGAACTTGGGCGCCTTGTCCTCGCCGCCTTTGATACCGGCCACGATCAGTCCCGACTTGCCGTCCTTGGTGGTCAAGACTTCCGCAGCCTCGGGGGGAGCGGTCCACGCCGAGATGGTGTTGGCGACGTTCGGCGACTTGCCTAGTCGATCAACAATGTTGGTGGCGGCCGATCGGGCGGCGGGGCTGCTGACACCGTCGGGCGCGGTCAGGGTGATCAGCATTTGCATGTCGGTCTGGTGGAACTTATCGGTGAGAATCTGGCTCGCCCTGGCCGATTCCGAGGCGGGATCCTGGAACCCGCCAGCCGACAGGTGTCTGGCCACCGGTAAGCCGAGAATGGCGCAGATCAGCGTGAGCAATGCGGCGCCGAGGATGATCCGACGGGGCGCCGAGATGGCCTGCTGTGCTATCGGGTTAAGCACTTTGCCGCGTCGACGTTTCATTGTGAGCATTATGCTCAAGCTGGCAATACAACCGGGTGGGGTGCGTAATGGCTATGGATTGCGGTGGGATCAGGACCCGCAAGCTTCGTCATATCGATGCCTGCCTGAATGAGCAAGTTGAGTACCGCAGCGTGACTACCGGATTCGAGCGATACCGGCTGCCGTACAACGCGTTGACGCAGACCTCCCTTGGGGACGTTGACCTTTCCACTCAGTTTCTCGGCACCGCGTTGCAGGCGCCGGTGCTCGTCGGGGCCATGACCGGTGGAGCCGAGTTGTCCGGCACGATCAATCGCAACTTGGCCGAGGCTGCGCAGAAGCTCGGGATCGGGATGATGTTGGGCTCGCAGCGCATCATGCTCAACAACGATCAAGCCAGTGCCAGCTTCGAAGTCCGCGAACTTGCACCGGACGTCCTGCTGATCGGCAACATCGGATTGGCGCAATGCTCACCGGCAGTACTACCCAAACTGTCTTCGGCGCTGCAGCGGGTCGGTGCGGATGCGCTGGCTGTACACACCAATCCCCTGCAGGAGGCCGTGCAGCACAACGGAGACACAGACTTTTGTGGATCCTTGGACTGGCTGCGTCAGATTGTCGACAACGTTCCCTATCCGGTTTTGGTGAAAGAGGTCGGCCACGGCATCGGAGCGGCGGCCGCCGAAAGTCTGCGCGGTATCCCAATCGCCGCGGTCGACGTCGCCGGCGCGGGGGGCACCTCGTGGGCGCGCGTTGAACAGTTGGTTCGCTTTGGCGAGGTGCGTCATCCGGAGCTCGCCGAATGGGGCGTGCCGACTGTGCAGGCGCTGCAGGAGGTGCGGCAGGTGCTGCCGGGGATGCCGTTGATTGCCTCCGGAGGAATCCGTACCGGGATGGACGCCGCCAAGGCGTTGGCAATGGGTGCCGATGCGGTCGCCCTGGCCCGCCCGCTCCTTGCGCCGGCCATCGAATCAGTGGGGGCGATACTTGATTTCTTGCACGGATTCATCGAAGAGCTGCGGATTTGCCTGCATGGCTGTGGCGTATCGAATATTGCCGAAATGAGCCGACTGAAGATCGCGGCCGTCGGATGACGACGACGGCACCTTCGCCCTTGGGGGCGCTGGCACGGATTTTCCGGTTTGAATATCTGGCAGCGTCGTTCCCTGGACTGAGCCTGACGTTCTTCTTGTGCGCCAAGTCGCCCGCGGACCTATTGCGGCACGGACCAATCGAGGGACTGTTGGTCATCGCATTAGTCATCTTCTCCTGCCTCGGGATGAATGCAGTTGTCGATCGAGAGATTGACGGGCAGTACGAAACCGAGAAGAGTCGAATTTCCAGTTCCGTGAATGCAATTGGTGTACAACGTATTTGGGTGATTCTTGCGGCGATGATTGTCATCGCCCTGGGATTGGCCATCAGCCTATGCATTACCTTCCGGAGCCCGATCCCATTGGTAATGGTTCTGGTCAACATGTTTTGGGCGTACGGGTACTCGGTACCTCCGTTGCAGTTCAAGTTGCGCGGGGTCTGGTGGCACGCCGTGTCCCTGGCCTTGGCCGTCTGCGCCATCCCCTTTATATTTTCGGCGTACACGTTTTTGGGCACCGTCCCAGTGGCACTCGCCGCAATGATCGTGGGTTTTGCAGTGGGGCAGTACGGCTTTGAATACGCCAATCAGGCTCTCGACTACATCGAAGACAAAGCGGCGGGCTTGCTGACGCCCGCGGTGCGACTGGGCATCGTGAAGTCGCTGTGGGCCTCACTCTGGGTGCCATTGGCTGGGCTGGCGATCATGTGTGGTGCCTTGTTGGTCATGTACTTCGAGCGCTCGGCCGAAAGCGACCCGGTCCGGCCCGGTTGGCACATCGCTATCGCGTGGGCCGCGTCGGTGCTGGTGTTACTGGCCGGCTACACCATGCCGATGGTCAGGACCTGGCAAATGCTTCAGCTCGCTCGGGCCAAGCCGGCGGCGGAATCTGTCCGGGAATTTCCCGCTCTATGCCACTACGCCGCTTGGCAATCCAGCTCGGTCACGGGTGTCGCGTCGGCCTCGGCGATTTACTTCGGAATCACCAACTACCTCTGGGGCTAGCTGGCCCGATGTACCTGTGAGGAATCCCGGCAGTTCCCAGGTACCTCACAGCCCAATTCCCAGGTGACCGGCGTACTTTCGCTGGCTACAGGGAAGGACACAGTACCTATGAAGACAATCCTCAGGGGAGCAGTCATCGCGACCGGCGTTGTGTGGGCGACGGCTTTCGGCGGAACGTTCCTGGCCGCGGCGAGTCCCTCGAGCAACGTGACGGTGCAGGACAGCGGTAAAGACGGCGCTGGAGTCGACGCCGACGGTGATCAGGACGCCTTCCTGGACTCCGACGGTACCCAGGGCGACTACAAAGGCGCGGTGGACGGCACGATGGCTCCGCCACTAATGGCGGCTACGCCTCAAACACACCCCTTGAACGGCCAGAAATAGGGGCGGGGCCGGCTCACCAGCCTGAGCGTTGGTAGTCCTTGAGGAACACCCCATACAGATCGACTCCGGCCTCGCCTTGCACGATCGGGTCATACACGCGGGCCGCGCCATCGACAAGATCGAGCGGGGCGTGGAACCCTTCCTCGGCGAGTCGGATCTTCGTATGGTGTGGGCGCTCGTCGGTGATCCAGCCGGTGTCGACACTGGTCATCAGGATTCCATCGGTCTCGAACATCTCGCCGGCACTCGTCCGGGTGAGCATGTTGAGGGCGGCCTTTGCCATGTTGGTGTGCGGATGTCCCGGCCCCTTGTACTGGCGCGAGAACACACCTTCCATGGCGGACACATTGACGACGTAGGTGCGTCGGGCGGAGGACGCGGCCATCGACGGACGTAGCCGGCTGATGAGCAGGAAAGGCGCTGTGGTGTTGGCCAGTTGTACCTCGAGCATTTCCAGCGGCTCGACCTCCTGCACATGCTGTGTCCAGCTGTTCACATGATGCTCGTCGGGCACGAGCCCGCCCGCGTCGATCGCGGTTCCGGCGGCCAGTCGCTCAAGCGAAGTCGATCCGGCCGTCATTGCGGCGGCCGTAAGAGCGTCAGCCTGAGAGGCCGCCGCAGCCAGGATCGGATGGCTTGCAACGGAAGCGGCCAGTGCTTGGGGATGCGCGTCGTTGGTGTGCCCGAACGTCAGCAGTTCGGGAAGCGGACCGTCCGGCAGTGGCGTCAACTCGGCCTCGGCCAATGGCGCGTAGGCGCCGGGGGAGCGACGCACCGTCTGGGCGGCGTTGTTGATCAATATGTCGAGGGGGCCGGCCGCTGCGACGGCGTCTGCGAGCCCGACGACCTGGGCCGGGTCGCGCAGGTCGATGCCGACAACGCGTAGCCGGTGCAACCACTCAGCAGAATCCGGAAGGCTTGAGAATCGGCGTACGGCATCTCGGGGAAACCTGGTGGTGATGGTCGTATGCGCGCCATCGCGAAGTAGGCGAAGTGCGATGTACATACCGATCTTCGCGCGCCCGCCGGTGAGCAGTGCGCGCTTGCCGGTCAGGTTGGTGTGAGCCTCGCGCTTCGCGTGGTTGAGGATCGCGCAGTCCGGGCACAGCTGGTGATAGAACGCGTCGACCTGTGTGTAGTGCTGTTTGCAGATATAGCAGGCCCGCGATCTGAGCAGGGTGCCGGCGCTCGGCGCGGTCGTTGATGTCGAGAGCGGGACTCCGCGGGTTTCGTCGTCGATGCGGTCGGGGGCGCCGGTCGCGGTGGCGGCGACCACTGCGCGGTCGGCTTCGGCGATCACCGCTCGCTTCTCATCCCGGCGGGCCTTCTTAGCTGCTTTGAACATGTGCGCGGTGGCGCGACGTACCGCGATGAAATCGGGATGCTTCTCATCGAGTTGGTGCAGTTCTGCCAAAACGTCGAGCGTCACCTGCAATCTGTCCGGGTCGATGCCGAACTGATTTTCTGGTTGCCCGTCGGAACTCACAGCAGATTGTAACTACTGCGGTAGTTGTCGTGCTCGAGCCGTCACGAGAAAGAGGTCACGTCGAGGTCGCCCACTGGTACCGATGAGCAGAGCAGCGTTCGGCCCTCGCCAGGCTGCGCGAAAGTGTCCAACAGAAGGCATGTTTCGCCTGACACGGAAGCCTGGCACGTTCCGCACGCGCCGGAACGACAGCCCGCAGGTGGATGGTGACCGGCTGCTTCCGCTAGGTCTAAAAGGGTTCCTTCGTCGGGGGTCCAGGAGCTGATTGAGTTATCAGGCCACCGCACACGGAATGGTCCGGGCTTGGGTGGGTCGCGTGGCTCGAGGTTGGGGCTTGGCGGGGAATAGAACGGATCGATGTGTATCGATTTATGCGGGACACCTCGTTGTCGGCAGGCATCCGTCATGTCGCTGAGGAATGGCTTTGGGCCGCAGATGAATACGGCGACATCGGTGGGATCGTCGATGGCTTGGCGGATGAACTCTGGGTCCGGTCGGCCGTTGTGCCACCTACCAGTCGGCGACTGGTCGCCGGTGAGGAAGACGTCTAGGCGCGCGTTCGCGAGACTGTCGGCATTTGCGGCCAGCTCGTCCAAGTGGGGTACCAGTTCCGCTGCGCGGTCGACGTGGAGCAACCGCAGTTGGCGGACGCTCTTGCCCTCGGCAAGAGACTGTGCGATCGACAGTGCCGGAGTGATGCCGATTCCTGCGGTAAGTACGACAATGGGCGTCGACGCGGATTGCTCGATATGAGCGGTCCCGTGGGGGCCGCTGACGATAACCCGATCGCCTGCTCGGAGGCTAGTGACCCAGGGCGAAAACCGACCAGACATATTGCGCCGAAAGGTGATTCGTGCTCCCGCTTGGGAGTTGCCGGAAATGGTGTAATTACGCCAGTCCGCAGTCGCCTCGAGCCGGTGGATTCGCAGGTGTTGTCCCGCGTGTGCTGTGTTGAGAAGGTTGTAAGAGTCCCGAAATGTCACTGACCAGGTGTCGGGCGCACTCTGGAATGACTCGACCACGTCGGCGACTCTTGGTGCGCGGATGGTGTCCTCGGGCTCGTCCAGCATTACCCGATCGATGTTGAATACGCTTGTGGGCGTCGCCGTATCGTCCACACGGACCTGACCGCTCTTGATAATCCGCCCGTAGACGCCGTTGTGGATGTGGCCGTAGTGTGCCGCGAGTGCGCCGGGGACGTTCAGGTCCCATCCGTTGGATCCCGGTGGCGCGCTGGTGGCACGGCAGCGCTCAATTGCACCGAAGATGTCGATGACGGCATCGCCGATCTGGACCCGACGTCCGACCCAACCCAGCTCCTCCCAGGGTTGCAAGCCGTCGAGATAGACGTTGGCACGGAAACGCAGCGGATCGAGGTCGACACCCATCGTCGATCCGATAGCGCGCACGGTAGCCAGGTTGATGAACGACACCTGAGCGTCCGGATCGTCCCACAGCGCTACGCCGGGACTGAAGACTTGTTGTCGTTCTCCGCTCGTACCAATCCAGGCGCTGACGGTGTCGCGATCACCTATCTGCGGTGTGGCCCCGGCAATCGATACTGACGCCACAATGGAGCCTCCGCGCATTACGTCGATCGACGCTGCGTCCTCTGGACCGGCCCCAGACGGCTCGATTCGAGCCGAGAGTTGGCCGATATCGCCCCTCGTCTTCAGGACGCAGAATGGTGGCGAAAACACCACTTTCGGAGATGCCGACTTCGGCTGGTACGGAATTCTCCTTGGCAATGCTGCCAAACTCGGAACGGTGTGGGGAGTCGTCACCATGCTGCTGATCGGCGCCGTGCTGTTGGCGCTGGCCGTCGGAGTGCAGCGCAAGCTAGTCGACACCAACTGGGATCCCGCCCCGGGCCGGCCCAAGCTCACAGCCGGCGCACCTGTGAGCGGTGCGGTCACTGTCGGCCGTAGTTACCCGAAGATCCCAGCCCCATCCGGCGCTCCGGTGCCGCCGCCACCTCCTGAGTAATCGGTCATCTGGCAGGCTGGACTGATGTCTCCTTCAGCAGCATTTCCGTACCGGCTCGACCGCCGGTGGACACCGTTGTTCGCGGCACTGGGCGTCCATGACGGCGACGGTGTCGACCTCACCGACGACGGATTGCTTCGGGCCACATACGGCCGATTCAAGGTGGAAACGCCGCTCGACAACGTCGACCACACCCTGGTCACGGGGCCGCACCGCTGGTACACCGCCGTGGGTTTGCGGTTGAGTTTCACCGACGACGGCATCACATTCGGAACTAACAACAAGTCCGGTCTGTGCATCGCTTTCAAGGAGAAAATCCCCAAAGTGATCGGGTTCAAGAACCATTCCGCGCTGTGGGTGAGCGTTTCTGACCCACAAGGCCTCGCCGCCGCGATCGGTAGGTGACGAGATATTGCAGGTGGTGGTATAGGGTAAATACGGATGTTTTTGGTACATCCGCAATTGAATGAAGGAAGAAAGTTATGGCACAGGGAACTGTGAAATGGTTCAACGGCGAGAAGGGCTTCGGCTTCATTACCCCTGACGATGGTGGTAAGGATCTTTTCGTCCACTACTCGGAGATCCAGGGAAGTGGTTTTCGCTCGCTCGATGAAAATCAGCGTGTTCAGTTCGAGGTCACCCCGGGAGCCAAGGGGCCTCAGGCGGTAGGGGTCACCGCT
Source organism: Mycobacterium sp. (assembly GCA_965279745.1). GTDB lineage: Bacteria > Actinomycetota > Actinomycetes > Mycobacteriales > Mycobacteriaceae > Mycobacterium. The sequence continues at coordinate 960,660 of OZ257262.1, read as the reverse complement.
ATTTAAGGGACCAAGCTTGCTGAATGGGCTGGTGCGGAGGAATTCGCACCAGCCCATTCGCTTTGGGTATGTCAGCATCTAGGCATGAGTGCACCCAGCATCCCTCGTATCGGCGGCGTCGCGGCAGTGGCCATGTGGCCACTGCTCGGCGTGTCTTTTGCCGTTCCTTCGGCGTTGGCCGATCCATGTTCTGACGTCGCTGTGGTTTTTGCCCGTGGTACCCATGAGCCTCCTGGTGTCGGCAACGTCGGGCGCGCATTCGCCGACGACCTCAGCTCGCAACTGGCTGCGCGTTCTTTCACTGTCTACGCGGTCGACTACCCGGCCAGCGACGATTACGTCGGCAGCGCGGCACAAGGTTCCGACGACGCGCGGACCTATGTCCAAGGCGTTGTCGCCGACTGCCCCAACACCAAACTCGTGCTCGGTGGCTACTCTCAGGGAGCAGCCGTCACCGAACTATCCACGTCGGCAATGCCGCCTTCAGTGGCTGATCATGTCGCCGCCGTCGTTCTTTTCGGCAATCCAACCAGTTCATTTTCGAGCATGTTGGCGGGTGGAACCCCGCTGCCGACCATCGGCCCGCTCTACAGCGCAAAGACCATCGACCAGTGCGTTCCCGGTGATCCAATCTGTTCGCCAGGTGGGGACTTCATGGCTCATGTCTCCTACATTCAATCCGGAATGGTAAGCCAGGCAGCGACATTCGCAGCAAGCAAGATTCATTAGTGGCCCCGCGCCTATATTCAGCAGATGAGCGACGTCAAGATCACTGCCCTTGAGAACGGCCCTCTGGAAGTTGACGGCGCGTCCGTCGTGGTGAGGAGCGATGGCACCGTCGTGAAGGAGGGCGCGAAGGTGTTCCTGTGCCGCTGCGGCCACTCGGCGAACAAGCCGATGTGCGACGGGTCGCATAAGCGGGAAGGCTTCATCGCAAGCTGATCAGCTGTGCCGCGTTATGTAACTTCCACGGCTACCCCTGCGATAGGTAGGCATCATGGTGGTGCGTTTGACAACAGAGATGAGATCCCAATGATCAGCAAGTGTCAGTCCTACGGCGCCATCGCCGCGTTGGGATTCACCGCAGTTGCAGTGCCACTGGCTGCGCTCGCATCACCGGCAGTCAGTCAGGCCGAGGATAACTGCGCCTACAGCTTCTACATGAACTACAACACCGGGGTGTGCGAGTTCTGTGATGACAGCATGTTCTGGAGCTACCCCGCGAATCAGTGTTTGGCCGTGAATCCGGACGTGTACATCGGTCCGAATCCGATTGTGGGCCCGGTTGGCCCGGTCGGTATCGGCCCGGACCCGATCCTGGGACCTGCCGGCCCAGTCGGAGTCGGTGGCGTCGGCCCTGTCGTGGGCCCGGTTGGCCCGGTGGGTATCGGCCGGCGATAGCTTCGGGGGTACAACTCCAGGTTGTGGCGCTACAAGTCGGCGACCACTACCCGACGTGTCTGCATGCGGCGAGCATCTCGGTTATGAAAATCAATGAGAACCGCCGTGTTGCCGCATTCGCACTCGTGGGTGTCGCCTGCGCGTTGATCGCACTGGGCAGCTCTGCTGTCGGCCATGCCGATTCCACCGGCGTCCCCGCTACCTCAACTACCGCCCCGGTTGCCCACCCGGCGTTTCCAAATCAAGACAACATGCCGCAGCCTGGTACGCAGGTACATCACGATCATCAGCACAACCGTGGGTGATGATGTCCTCGTGAACGAATTGCCTCCACCGCCCGTCCTACGGATGCGGGCGACACTTGGTGAACGTCAAACCTTGGAGTCGTTCTTGGACGACTTCCGAGACATCGCGGTGCGCAAGGTGGCTGGGCTACGCGATTCCGACGCTCGTCGACATCTTGTTCCGTCACAGACGACGGTGGGTGGGCTGATAAAGCACCTACGGTGGGCCGAGTACGGGTGGTTCGACCGGGTCCTCCAACAGCAGACGGCTGAGAATCTGCGCGCGCATGAACGGTCTTGGGAATTCGAGTTCCTGCCCGATGAAGTGTTGGCGACGTTGATTGTTGAATATCAGGAGCAGTGCGAACAGTCTCGACAGATAGCCGCGCAGTTCTCGTTGGATCACGTTGTCCCGCATAGTCGATTCGGACAGGTGTCGTTGAGGTGGATCTACGTTCATATGATTGAAGAAACCGCCCGACATGCCGGACACCTGGACATCTTGCGTGAACAGATCGACGGTGCAACAGGGTTCGACTGACGCTGCATGTCGGGTAACGCTTCATACTCACCTTGGTCACGAACGAGCGCGACCAGTGCTGGTCCGATGACAGCAATGGTTGGATCAGGCGACATGGGGGCGATCGGACCGACACAATTGATCTTCCTGCTCATCGCCGTATCCGTCATCGCAGCGACGTGTGGCTATGTGGGATCGGCAGTTACGCAGCGAAAAAAGCGACGCACACGAGTGTTCTTCGTTCTGGGCTTTGGCTGTGGATTGATCTCCAGCGCGGTTCTGCGTGGAAGGCTTCGTAGCCTGAATGCGCTTGCCAGCGTCGCAAGGTGGGCGGATGTGCGCCCGTTGCGCAGGGACTTGCTTGGCCGGCACTAGCTCAGCCGGAACCAGAACAGGAGAGCGACGTGGCAGAACGCATCGGTTTCGCCAGCGCGACCGGGCCCCTGCTGGCCGGCATCATCGACGTACCCGCGGGTGACGTCCGTGGTTGGGGTGTCTTTGCCCACGGATTCACGCTCGGCAAGGACTGTCCGGCGGCGAGCAGGATCTGCAAGCAACTCGCCAGCGAAGGCATCGGGATGCTCCGCTTCGACAACCTCGGCCTCGGTGATTCCGAGGGGGACTGGAGCAACGGCTCCTTTTCGCACAAAGTCGACGACACCGTCCGCGCCGTGGAGTTCATGAACGCATCGGGCCGTGACACGCGCTTGCTGGTCGGGCATTCCTTCGGCGGTGCGGCCGTCATTGCGGCGGCGCACAATTGCCCCGGCGTGCAGGCGGTGGCCAGCGTGGGAGCGCCATTCGAACCCGCCCACGTGGAGCACAACTACGACGCCTTAGTCCAGCGCATCGAGGCGGAGGGCGAAGCGCCATTCCTCGTAGGCGGCAAGGCGTTGACCCTCAAGCGGCACTTCGTCGAGGACGTCCGCGCAGCCGATCTGCGTGAGCGGATCAGAACCTTGCATAGGGCACTGCTCGTGATGCATTCACCGACCGACAACACCGTCGGCATCGCCAATGCGAGCGACATCTTCCGTACCGCCCGGCATCCGCGGAGCTTCGTCTCCCTGGAAGGGGCTGACCACCTTCTCACTGGTAAGAATCAGGCTGCCCGGGCTGCTCGAATTATCAGCGCATGGGCGGATCCCTACCTTTGAGAGCAGGGAGCCATGACCGTCCCAGTCTCCCCGAAACCCGTGCGAGGGAAGTCGAGGAATGTGCACGATGAGGAGCATGTATGGCGACCCGGTGGACGCATTGCTCCGCACGCTGGAGCTGCGCGTGGCTGCTCACGCGTCTAATCTTCAGCTGATCCGCACCATTATCGGAGCGATCGCCACGTTTGAAGATCTGGACCTCGATGCGATCGCCGACTGCCGATTGGCCATCGATGAAGCCTGCGCTCGACTGATCGCAGCAGCCGTGCCGGGCGCATTCCTGACGTTTGTCGTCACGCGCGGTACAGACGCGGTGGTGATCGACGTCTCCACCATGTGCGACAGAGTGGATTTGATCTCACCTGACAACTTCAGTTGGCAGATTCTGAAATCGTTGGCTGATGACGTGAAGTTATTCAATGTCGGTGATGCGACGGACTGGCCGCGGGTTGTGGGCATCTCGATGACAACACATCGACCGTCGGCGCGCGAACATGGCTGAGCTGCCGGCTAATAGCGGTGGCGAGACTTCCGTCGAACACGCGTTAGCGGGTGGCGAACCGCAACGCATCGGGTGGTTTCGCTTCTACTTCGAAGGCGAGCGATGGGAGTGGTCATCGCAAGTCGAGGCAATGCATGGATATGCGCCCGGCACCGCCAATCCGACAACGGAATTAGTTCTGTCGCACAAACATCCAGACGACATCGGGAGGGTGGCTGCGACGTTGGACGACATTCGGCAAAATGCCGCTGCGTTCAGCACTCGCCACCGGATCATCGACACCAACGGGGAAGTTCACCAGGTTGTAGTAGTGGGTGGCCGGCTCTACGACCGCGTAGGCCAGGTAATCGGCAGCGACGGCTTCTATGTGGACGTCACGCCGACGATTCAGCGGGAGACCGAAGCGATCGTCACCGAGGCGGTTGCCGAGATCGCCGAATCTCGAGCATGCATCGAACAGGCCAAAGGAATGCTGATGGTGGTATACCGCATCGACGCTGATACGGCATTTGAGTTGCTGAGGTGGCGGTCCCAGGAGTGCAACGTCAAGCTGCGCGCGATCGCCGAGCAACTAATCACTGACTTCACCGAGCTGGACTGCGGTGAGGATCTGCCGGCACGTGAGGTGTACGACGGACTGTTGATGACGGTCCATCTGCGGCAGCGCATCTAAAGAATCGATTATAAATCGGTGATAAATGGCTCAGCACCGCTGACATGGTTCGCCGATTGCGCGTAGGATCAATCTTGTTCTACATATAACTGTTTGATCACGCGCTAATCACGTGCGCGTGACCAGCTTGATCTCGTTTAGAAGAAAGCGAGAAGCTGGTTTTGAAATGCAGCTACTGCCAGTCGACTTCGGCAGGAGATCGGGACCGTCGGGGTCACGGCTGCGAGCAGCGGCGTTCGCGTTGAGCGATGTGGCTCGATCGGCAATTGCAAGCTTGGAGCTATTCCGTAACTTGCATACACCGAAAATATTGGGGGCTCGACAATGATGAGCAACAAGACGATTCGGACAACACTTATCGACCGCCCGGATGCAGCGGTCAGTGGTCACAGTGCCGGTGGCCGCCGGCGGCCGTTCGATAATGGATACCTTGATGTAGTTGCGATGTTCGGCGCCCTTGAGGAGCTGCCTCCGGGTTCTGCGGCGCATCAGCACCAGCGCGAATGCATCATCACCCGGTGCCTGCCATTAGCGGACCATGTGGCACGCCATTTCGGCCGGCGCGGGGAATCGCTGGACGATCTCGTCCAGGTTGCCCGTGTCGGCCTGGTGAATGCAGTCGATCGATTTGACGCCGCCAAGGGCGGCGACTTCGTGGCGTTTGCCGTCCCGACCATGATGGGAGAAGTCCGGCGCTACTTCCGCGATCACAGCTGGGCGATGCACGTCTCGCGAGGGATTCGCGATCTGCACGTTCGGATCGGCCGTGCGACAACTGGATTGCTGCAACAACTGGGGCGAGCGCCCACCGCGGGTGAACTGGCAGAAGAAGTAGGTGTCGATCGCCAGACTGTTGTCGATTGCTTAGTTGCGGGGGATGCCTATCGGCCCAGATCGCTCGACGCGCCGGCCCCCGACAGCGACGACGAGAATCGTTGCATCGCAGACTCAATCGGCGATATCGATCATCAGCTTGAAGCCGTCACCGATCGCGAGACGGTCAGCTCATTGTTGAACACACTTTCCGACCGTGAACGCCGGATTGTGCAAATGAGGTTCTTCGACTCAATGACGCAAAGTCAGATCGCCGCCAGAATCGGCGTCTCGCAGATGCAGGTTTCCCGGATTTTGATCGGGACGATGGCCAAACTCCGTGCGGCCGCGTAACTCCCTCTAGGGAAGGGGGTTTCGGATGTCAATATCGGGTACTACGAAGCGACCTGATGCGTCAGCGGAGAGGAACGACCATGCAGAGCTATTCCCAGGATCCCGTCGATCACGCACGGACGACACGGCAGCCTGCTGGTGAGTCATTCGGAGATGGCTTGAACTCACCGGGAATGGCTATTGTCTGGATCGCTGGAATGGCACTGATCATCGGCTTCTACAGCATGGCGGTTGGCTTTATCGGTATCGCGCTATCCAGCTTCGGTGTTGCCTTCGTGCTGGGTTCAGTTGGCTTGGGTGGGTTTGCAGTCGCCCATCGAAGGTTGCGAGAAATTGAACACGACCAGCAGGCCGATCCAGGCGAACCATGCGAGCCGCCGGCGGTTTGACGTTCGCCCAGATATAGCCCACGGACAGATACGGCCCCGGAGGCATTCCTTCCTCCGGGGCCGTATCTGGGCAGAGATGCTGCTGAACTACGTCTCCCACACGAACGTGTCCTGCATGGTGTCGCTATAGAAGATCTCGGTTGGAACTGGCCCAGTGACATCGAAATACAGCTTTCCGCTCGACTGTTGTCCCTGCGTCAAGGGTGCAGGATTCAGGCTGGCAGCTGTCGTCGCTTGAAACAGAACGCGATAGGTGTCACCGCTAGCTGAACGGGCATTGAAGAGCGGTATTGCAGGGGCAGTCGCGCCTTGCAGAGCTTTGACAGTGGTATCTGCTTCATACAGCTGTCCACTGACCGGAACATTGAGGTGGTCGGTACTGGGGTGCGGTGCATCGATCGTGTACTCCACGACTGCTGGTCCCACTGTTAGGTGCTGCGCCGAGCCGAATTGCACCGCAACAGTGTTAGCCGTAGCCGGTGCTGCGCCGGCGATAGCGATAATGCCAATGGCCACTGGGGAAAGCTTAACGCCAAGGTAACTCATTAATGATCTCATTTCTGTCGTAGTTGCGGTTGAGGCGCCGAGCCGTCAGGCGCGGACCCTCAACGCAGACATAAATTCCTTCCGCATTCGATTTGCGATTCGGGGCGAGTCGCGTTTCGACCCGTCCCCTGGATTCCCAACCTGAGCGTGCTCAAACATCGATGTGCACCGCCAATTTCGATGCGCCAGCATGGCATGCATGTTTGGCCAGATTCGGGTCCGCCAGTCGTGTGGGCTATCGCCACACCCCGGCGGGGGTAGGCGGCAATCGTTGAAGTTGCTACGAATCGCGCAATAGCGCAGAGGCCCAGGCGATGTGCCCGTCGAAGCCTAGCGTGACCGCCATCGTGCGATAGCGAATCACCCAATCCTGGAAGGCACTATCGTCGCCCCAGGTCCGGGCCAGCAGCGTGTGTAGTCGTAGCAGCATGATGTCGCGAACCGCGGATTCTTGGTCGGCGCGAAAGTTCTTCAATCGATCGATCGCCCGCTGCGCCTGGTCTATGTCGGCCGCGGTGCCGCGCTCCAGCAGCGCCTCGACCAGAACCGTGAAGCCCCAGAGTCCGTAGCCAAGCCGGCCAGCTTCGTGCAACTCATCGACGGCCCGATGCATCACCGGAATTACGGCATCGTGGTCGCCGCGCCGGGCTCCCTCGCGCGCGATCCACAACTCGGCGACTGGCACGAGAAAGGGGGCGCCCGCGTCCCGAAAGAACTCGCGGATCTGCACCATCAGCTCCACCCCGCGATCACGGTCGGCCACCGCGTCGCGGTGCAGCAGTGCTACGCCCAGCGCATACGTGGCGAGCCTGACCGCGACGTTGCTGGATTCCGAAGAGGCCCGCTCGACCTCGTCGATGATGTCCACCGTGGCGTCGTCGGTCCGCAATACGCCGTACGCGATGGCCGTGCCGTAGGTCCAGGCGACGATAGCGGCGAGAGTCTCGGGGGTGCTGCTCTGAGCCATCGTCACGGCGTCTTCGAGGTCTTGCCGCCAGCCGGAACGGCCCAGCCACCATCGGGCAGTTCCGCGCCAGGCGAACGCGGCCGCCAGCGGCGATCCGAATCCGAAGGCTGCACCTAAAGTCGGGTCACCTCCGGCGAGTTCGACAGCAGTCTGTGACCACCGCAAGACGTCGTTGACCTCACCACTGTCGAACCAGTTGCAGAACGGCAGGAAAGCCAAGCCCACGGTCGGGGCAGGGTCGCCGATCGACTCAAGCAACTCCATCTGTTCGGAGGCGAGCTGCGCGCTCTCCGATGAGTGTCCAGAGAATACGAACTCGGTGATGAGCCCGGCCATCGCTATTGCCAGCGATAGCTTGTCCCCGGCAATATCACATAATTCACGCAGTTCGGCGAACCTGTCATGGACCTCATGGACCGCTCGGGCCCACCCCACTGTGGCGCAGAGCATAGTGCGCGGGGCGATGCGCATTGATAAGTGCTCGGGGCCGTCGCCGGGTATGGCGTCAGCGATCCGGCGCGCCCGCTCCCAGCTGGTCCAGGCTGCGCCGGGATCGCGACTGGCTGACCAGGCGGCGGCGCGCATGTGCCAGCCGTAGGCAGCGTGCAGTTCGCCGGCGGCGTGCAGATGTTCGGCGATTAGCGCAGCGTTCTCTTCCACTGCCGCGGGCCAACGCTCCTGGAGTGCCGAGGCCAGGCGCCGATGCCACTCGGCCCGATCGGATTTCAGCTGCGATTCGTAGGCCACAGCGCGGATAAGCGGGTGTCGGAATGCGTACTTGAGACCTGGCGTCACCTGCACCTGATCTATCAGTTCCGCGTTGCGCAATCCGTCGAGCACCGGATCGATCCCGAGGGCGGTGAGCAGCTGCACATCGAAGCGCTCTCCGATCACCGATGCCGCGTTAAGCGTCTGCTTGGCAGTACGGTTGAGGCGGTCGATGCGCGCCCCGATCGCGGCCTGCACGGTCACAGGCACACTCAGTTCGGAAACGTCTGCGAGACAGACATATCGGCCGCGCTCACCGTGCAGCACCTCCCGCTGTACCAACTCGCGGACCATCTCCTCGGCGAAGAACGGGTTGCCGGCGGCCCGCTCCGTGATGATCGCCTTCAGTTCGGCAAGCGACCGATCCGAACCCAGGAGCTCATCGAGCAAGGACGCGGTGTCCGAATCATCCAGTGGCGCAAGAACCATGGTCCGTTGGTCAGGATTCCGGGCAAGCGGTCCGTCATATTCTGGGCGAGCGGTGATCAGCACCATCGACGGAGTGGCGGAAATGGTGGTGAGGAAGTCGGCGAGCATGGACTCGCTGACTGCATCGATCCAATGCACGTCCTCGATGATGTACAGCGCCGGTTCGTTGCGCGCCAACGACATGGCGTTGACCAGTGCTGTCAACCGGCGTCGCCGCGGATCCGGGTCGATCTGGGGGAGCCGGTCTGTGGGGTCGGCGATCCCGAGCAGATCGTCAAGTAACAGCAGATCCTGCGGGTCGGCATCAGGCATCTGTGATCGCAGACGCGCACGAGCGGCTTCGCTGTCGACGTCTCCTATGCCGGTGCTCGTCCGTAGCAGTCGCGCGACCACGCCAAACGGGATGTCCCGAGCGTGCGATTCGCAGAACGTCCAGAACACGTCGACCCGGCGGCTAGCCGCCAGCGCGGCGGCCTCGCGGGTGACTCGGCTCTTGCCGATTCCCGGTGGTCCGACCACACTCGCGACGGCGCCGCGACCACTGATCGCGCTGGCGAGAATGGTCTTGAGGTCAGTCATCTCGTGGCTGCGACCCACCAGGCTGGATTCCGTACCGAGGGCCGGACCGCCGCGCGCCCGGATCGCGATCAACCGGCGGGCGGTCAGCGGGGAGTCGGATCCCTTGATGTGCACCGACTCTGCTTCCCCCAGCTTGACGACATTCTCGACGAGGCGCGCTGTCGAAACGGAGAGCATCACCCCTCCCGGTGGAGCCACCGACTCCATCCGCTGTGCCAGCCCCACCTGCTCGCCGAACGCGGCGTACCCCAACGATCCAGAACCGATTTCACCGGCTATGACGCGGCCGGAATTCAGGCCGACACGCAGCTGTAGCGCCACGCCATCACGGCGTGCCACCTCGGCGGCCAGGATGGTCGCTTCGTCTTGAATGTCGAGTGCGGCCAGGCATGCCCGAAACGCGTGATCCTCCAATGCCACCGGCGCGCCGAACAGCGCCATGACACCGTCTCCGATGTACTCCGCGGTGCCTCCGTAGCGGCGTACTACTGCTGCCGACCGTTCCACCAGATCGGTCATGATGTCGCGCAGCCGCTCCATGTCCAGGCTGGCGGCGATATCCATCGAGCGCACGACATCAGCGAACAGGACCGTTACCTGCTTGTATTTCGCGGTGTCGCCCAAAATTGCTGTTGAGGCGCCGCATTCATGACAGAACCTGGCGCTCTCTCGCAGGTCAGCGCCGCAATATTCGCACGCCACCCCCGCCATTCTCCAAGCGTAGGACTGCTGGCCGCAAGTACGCTCTTCAGGTGCGCTTGTCGTGGCCTCTAGTGGGCCGCTCGGAGGAGATGGACGCCATCGAGGCCGCCATCTCGACACCAGACGTCGCCGGGATCATGGTGAGTGGCGCCGCTGGTGTCGGGAAGAGTCGGGTCGTCCGTGAGGCGGTATCTGCCGCGGCGTTGCGGGGATTCGTAGGCCGGTGGACGATCGGAACGTCGGCGGCGCGGGCACTTCCCCTGGGTGCGTTCGCCGCGTGGGCACAGTCGGGCCTCACCGACACCGTCCAACTGGTTCGGGGAGTCATCGAGTCGCTCACCGCGGCGCCCCCGGGAACCACTGTGGTGGTCGGGGTAGACGACGTGCATCTGCTCGACGATTTGTCGATATTCGTGCTGCACCAGATCGTGCAACGGGGTGCGGCGAAGGTTCTTCTCACCGTTCGTGCGGGAGAAGAGATTCCTGCCGCGATACAGGAGCTGTGGAAGGTCGGCCAGATAGACAGGCTAGACCTGCAGCCGCTGTCAGCGATAGAAACCACCACCCTGCTTTCGACTACGCTGGGTGGCGTCGTGGATCCCGCTGCAGCGCAGCGCCTTTGGAACCTGAGTCTTGGAAACGTCTTGTATCTGCGCAATATCGTCGACCAGGAGGTAGTCGACGGCCGGCTGAAACAACAGCACGGCTGTTGGCGGTGGACCGGTGATCCGATTATGCCGCCGGGCTTGGTCGAACTGATCGAGTCTCGTATCGGTGCACTCCCGGCCGCCGTGAGCAACGTGATGGACGCCCTCGCAGTCGCCGAGCCGATCGAGTTGGCGGCGTTGACCCGGATCACTGATCCGACTGCGGTGGAGGAGGCCGATATCCGTGGGCTGATCTCGCTTGAACACGTAGGGACCGTTGTGCAGGTGCGGGTTGCTCACCCGCTTTACGGTGAAGTGCGTCGCAGGCGTGCGGCGCCCACCCGACTGCGGCGGCTCCGTGGATTGGTGGCCGCGGAACTCGCACGGTCAGAGGACCCCGACGACATCCGAGTGTTGGTGCGCCGCGCCACATTGACACTGGATTCCGATCTGACCCCCGATGCCGATCTTCTGGTTGGGGCGGCGCGGGGTGCTATCTGGCTGGCGGACCTGCCACTGGCTGATCGGCTCACAACTGCCGCCGTTAGGGCGGGTGCAGGGCCGGAGGCGAATTTCCTTCGTGCACATGCACTCTCGTGGCTCAGTCGTGGCGAAGACGCCGACGCGGTGCTCGCCCAGATGAACGCCGAACGTTTGACCGGCATCGATCGGGCCAGAGCGGCATTCCTGCGTGCTAGCAATCTGCTGTGGGTGCTCGGTGACCCGGACCGGGCGAAGGATCTCATCGACAATACCGCCGCCATTACGCCCCCAGAGGCGCGCGGTTACATCGACGCCTTCCTGACGGTCTACTGGTTTGCGATGGACAGACCGGACCTGGCGATGCAGGCGTCGTCAAGCCTGGCGTTGGCGGATCTGCCCGACATCGTTGGCGCTGAGATCGCCTGGGTACTTGCGGTCATGTACGCGGACGCGGGCCGCGGAACCGAAGCCGTCGGCATTGCCGATGCGGGATACCGCGCTGCGACGAGCGCATTCGATGCCCCGCAGATGAGGTTCAACATCGCTGACGCGCACGTCAGTGCACTCGTACTGACCGGACAGGTTCTCGACGCCGGTGATGTGGCCGATCGGGTGCGCCGGGAGGCAGCTGATTTGCCAGGGGATGCTCAATTGTTAAGTGCCGCGGTGGAGGGTCGGGTGGCATTCGGGACCGGTCGCCTAGATACCGCGGCCGAACTGCTCGAGCAGGCGACTGTCGGTTTGACCGCCGCGGGGCATGCGCTCGGCTGGGGATACCGATACCAGGTCCCTCGGGCGACTGCACTAGCGATTCGTGGTTCGGTTAAAGAAGCCGCAGATGTGTTGATGGCGCTCGACAAGCTGCGACGTCGTTTTCGGTCGTTGGACTATGAACTGAGCCTGGCCCGTGCATGGGTTGCGGCGGGCCAGGGCGCCGTCAGCGAGGCGATTGCCGTTGTCCTCGCGGCATCCGAAAGGGCCTCCGCCAATGGCCAATTTGCGGCTGAGGTGCTGCTGCTACAGACCGCCACCCAATTCGGTGACCGCTCAGGCGGGCGCCGTTTGCGCGAGCTTGAAGCCACGGTGGCGGGACCGCGAGTGGGCATTGCTGCACGCTTCGCCGAGGCCATGCACGACGGGGATCCCGCTCGATTGGCCACACTGTCGGAGGAATTCGAGCGGATGGGCGACCTCGTCGCCGCTGTTGATGCAGCCGCCCATGCGGCGATTCAGTACCGCAACCAAGAGTTGCGTGGTTCGGCGCTGGGCTGCTCCACCCGAGCAGACGCGCTCGCTGAAAGGTGCGGCGGTGCCAGCACCCCCGCATTGCGGCAGGCCAGTCAACCGGTTTCGCTGACTGATCGTGAGCGCGAGATCGTGATGCTCATCGGTGCTGGGTTGTCCAACCGGGACGTCGCCCAGCGGCTCACGTTGTCGGTACGCACCGTTGAAAGTCACATCTACCGCGCCATGGCGAGGACCGGAACCACCAGCCGCGACGAACTTGCCAACCTCCTGCTACCGCGCTCTCAGTAGCGGCGGTTCCGTCCCCGGGGCAATGCAGTGGTGGACTACTGCGCTCTACCCGGATTGCCGGGGCGACGATTCTGAGGTGTCTGAAAACACGATCACTCCGTCGGCGCTGGCATACCCGCCGCAGGTGCGCCTGCCCAAAGTTGCGCAGGGCATTGGATTCGCCTTCTATCGCCGCAGGGCGATGCGGAATTGGATCAAACGGCACGGACGCATCTTTGAAATCAATGTTCCCTTCTTCGGCAAATCCGTCGTCGTCTCTGACCCTGCATTGGTCCGATCCGTGTGTACCGCGAGCGCTGAACAGTTGGTCAACGTGCAGCCGAATCTCGGCAACTGGTTTGGGCCGGGGTCGGTATTCGGGCTCGACGGCAGTAAACATCGCGATCGCCGCCGGTTGCTCGCGCCGGCGTTTCACGGTCGGAGCATTAGAAAGCACGAGAAGCTCATCGAAGAGGGGACATTGCGGGAATGCGCGAATTGGCCTGAGAATAAGGAATTCCGGACTCTCGAACCAATGAACCGGATCACGTTGAACGTGATCTTGCGGACCATCTTCGGTGTGGATGGGACGGAACACGACGAACTTGAGCGGCTCAGCGCGATCATCCTGCCCTATATGAAGCTCGGCCAGGTCTTGGCATTCGCGCCGGCGCCGAAACTCCGGACCGGACGCCACAACCCGTGGGGCAGGCTGCACGAATTGCGTAGGGCATTCGACCAGATCGTGTGCGCGCGGATCGCTCACGCCGAAGCCGATCCGGGTCTCGCTGAGCGGACCGACATATTGGCATTTCTAGTACGCGGCAGCCACGAAAACTCGGCCGCGCTGTCGAGGCAGGACCTCTGTGACGAACTGATGACCCTCATCTGTGCTGGCAACGAAACCACAGCGGCAGGACTCGCCTGGACGTTCGAGCGGTTGCGCCGCCATCCAGACGTGCTGGCCGAGCTGGTGAGGGAGGTCGATGAGGGTGGCAGCGAGGTGCGTCGCGCCACGATTGCTGAGGTGCTGCGCGCACGCACGGTTATCGATGTGTTTGGCCGCCGGGCCAATTCGTCAAACGTTGAACTGGGTGAGTGGCGGATTCCAGAGGCTCGGACGGTGTTGGTACGCATTGCCGACGTTCATGAGAATCCGGAGGTATTCCCAGACCCCGAGCTGTTCGACCCCTCGCGATTCTGCGGCGGCACGGGGGTCAGACCGGCAGCACCGGCATGGTTGGCCTTTGGCGGCGGAGCGCGGAGATGCACCGGTGCCGACTTCGCGATCGCCGAGATGGATATCGTCCTGCGAACGGTGCTGCAGAACTTCCGAATCCAGACTGATGCCACGGCCGATGAGAAGTCGCATTTCCGTGGAATCGCCCATATACCGAAACTCGGCGGTCGCATCTCCGTGAATCGCCGCCCCCTGAATCGTCTGAGCTAGAACACATGTCGGCTCAGCTGATCAAACCAACGAAAGCGGAACGGCTCGAAATCCGTTGCAATGTAAGCGACGCTGTAGTCGCGAACTTGGCAGTCCACATCGTCTTCTTCTTCAAGCGACAACTCGACACAGCGGCGCTCACCCACGCATTCGCGCAGGCGCTTGACAACATTCCGGTCTTCGCGGGGCGAATGGCCCTGGTCGGCGGCAGGATGCGAATTCGTTGTCAGGGCCAGGGTGTGCCCTTCACAGTGGTGACCTCAGGCCGCACACTCCGTCAAGCGATCCATTCAGTGTCGCAGGACCGCGGGCGATGGCTCGTCGATCCGGTGGACGGCGCCACAGCCCGATGGGGGATCGGACCGCTAAGCACGGTGCGTGTTACCCATCTCGCCGACGACGCGACCGCGATTGGACTCTCGTGGCACCACGCAATCGGCGATATGCAGACGTTCATGCACTTCATGAACGCGTGGGCCGCGGCCGCTGCCGGCGAGCCACTCGCCGAGCCGCTGATCGTCGAAGACCGTGCCGGCTACCTCGACGAGCAGTTGGGCGCGGATAGCGCTAGCGAGCCGGGTGTGCGTTGCATGAGCCTGCTCGAGACTGTTCGTAGCGCGGTGTATATCGCAAAGGATTCGCGAAAGCAGCGGACTGTGCATCTCCACTTCGGAGACGACGAGATCACCCGAATGCGAGATGCCTACGGAAGCCGGAAGCACCTCTCAACCAACGACGTTGTCTGCGCCCATGTGTCTGAGGCGCTGATGAAGGCGGATCCCGCAGTCGATCGCCGCACCCTGGCGATCGCGGTGAATGTACGGAATCGCTGTGGAATCGATCCGATGCTTATCGGCAATATTCTGACCACTCTGAACCTCGACCTACAGCGCGACGAGGCCGCCGACTCGATTGCCGAACGCCTTCGCCACAAAGTTGACCACTTCGCAGACGAGCACTGCGACCTGCGTATCAACCAGCAGTTCTTGGATACCGCGGGTGCATGGCGGGGCGCGCGCTGCGTCTCCACTGCATTCAATCCAACTCAGTGGAACCCGTTCATCTCGAATTGGAGCGGCTTCGGCGTCTATCGCATTCAATTCGAAGACACCTTCACGTCCTACTGCACGCCGGTGATGAAAGCACCCGTTGCCGGACTCGGCGTCCTAGTCGAGGGGTATGCCGGCAACGGCCTGGATCTTCAGATGTCATTGCCGCCCAGCACATTCAACGCCCTGTCCAAACCCGCGATTCGGGAGAACCTGAACCGGTTTCGGCGCGTCCACGACCAACTGCAGTAGTCGCTTACTGAATTGTTCTGGCCGGGAGGAAGGCACGATGCTGAGATGACGAATGAACTCCGCGAACGCGAGGACGCACTCCGCGAGCTACCGCTGCCGTACTCGCTGGCGTTGAGGATGCGAGACGCGGGTGTCCCGGCCGAGGTCATCTGCCAATACGTCAAGGTGGAACAAGATGCTTTGGAAGGCGTGTATCGAATTGCGGAGGCGAAGCTTTATGCAGCGCAGGAGAAATCGCCAAGGGACGTAGGAGCGGTGACCGCAATGCCAGTACTTCAGCTTGACAGCGTGACGAAAATCTACCGCAGGGGCGACGAGCAGGTGCAGGTGCTTGCCGATTTCGATTTCACCTTGAACGCAGGCGAATTCGTCGTCGTCACTGGTCCATCAGGGGCGGGTAAGTCGACCCTGCTGCACATTGCGGGTGGGCTGGACGCGCCGGATGCCGGCACTGTCTCCGTGGCCGGCCAGAACGTGTGGACGATGCGCAACGGTGCGCGCGCAGCATACCGGCGCCGCAACCTGGGATTCGTCTTCCAGTTCTTCAATCTGGTACCCATGCTGACCGCGGTCGAGAACGTCTCGTTGCCGCTGGTGCTCGACGGTGTTCCGGCCCGCACGGCGGACGCACGCGCCGAGAAGTTGCTGCAGCGAGTGGGGTTGGGCGATCGAGCGCGGCACCGGCCAGCTGAACTGTCGGGCGGTCAGATGCAGCGAGTAGCGGTGGCACGGGCACTGGTGGCCGGTCCTTCCATAGTCCTCGCTGACGAGCCGACCGGGAACCTGGACAGTCATTCGTCGGCCGAGGTCTTGGAGCTCCTGCGTTCGCTGGCTGACGAAGAGGGCACGGCCGTGGTCCTGGTGACACACGACCGGTCCGCCGCGCGCTACGGAACTCGAGAGGTGCACTTTGTCGATGGTCAGGTGCAGTGATGCGCCGGCTGCAATCCGGCTGGCTGACCTTCCGGCGGATCCACTTGGGTGCACTCCTGGCCGAATGGCGCCGAACGCTTCTCAGCGTCATCGGAGTCGCGTTGGGCGTGACCGTGGTTCTCGGGACGGTGATTCTCAAGACTGAGCTCGCCCGCCCATTTGACTCATTCGGCCCGTCGCTCACTCACGCCGCCGACGCCGGGGTTGTTCAGGTGACCCCGGACGTCAGCGGCCGCTTGCCGATTGAGACCGTCACACGGTTACGCGACGGGGTGGCAGGGGCGCAGGCGGTCATTCCGACCGTCGCCGCACTGACACCCGTGGACATTCCAGTTGGGCCTGGTCACGGGTTCCTCCTGCTCGGTGGGTCATGTCAGATCGAATTGCTGGTCGGCTCATTCAATTGCCAACAGCGCGCCCGGGATGAGCGGCCGGCACCCGGCCCCGGCGTGCCGGTGGAGATTCCGGCGGTGATCGCCGCGCGGCTGGGTCTGCAGCTCGGCCAGGAGCTGCGGCTTCCCGGGCTGCCGCCGGGTTCGGCGCACCTAGGCTGGACGTTCTCCGAATTTAATCGTGTCGCAGGGATCAACGACGGATACGTAATGTTCGCCCCCTCATCAGACATTGCTGCGAGCATGCTCGGGACGCCGGGCTATGTCACGGCCGCGTTCATTCTGCCCAGAGCCGGCGCTGAGATCAGCGGTGACGTCGACCGCATCATCGCCGGTATCGCCACCGCCGGTCCACCCCGGCCACACCAGCCTGCTGTTCTGGAGAACGGCACCCAAATCTTTAACTTGACCATGCTGGCGGGCGTCCTGATCGGCTTCCTCATCGCTATGAACACCATTCTGTTGGCCATCGAGGACCGCCGGGCAGTGCTCGGGACGATTGGCGCGATCGGGGCGAAGCCCGGCGCGTTCTTCGCCGGGATGCTCGGGGAGGGTGCCGTAGTAGGCGTAATCGGCGGATTGTTCGGAGTGCCAAGCGGTTTCCTTCTTGGAACCTATCTGGTGGACAAGTTCGGGCAAGCCATGCTGACGGGCTCCGGAGGAGTCATCGCAACACACTTCACGCCGGAGTTGATAGCGATCGGCGCTGTCGCAGGCACTCTCGCCGGCGTCCTCGCGATGATTGGACCGGTCGTTCGGCTGGTTCGCGAAGGGCCGCTGGCGTCAATGGCAAGCGCCGGCGGGGTGCAGCGGGCCAGGACAATCCCGTTCTGGACGCTCATAGTCGGGGTGGGGCTGTTGGTGGGATCTGTTGTGGTGTCGAAGATATTCGCGCACGGGTCACTGCCATTGAACGCAGGTATCTACGCAATGTCAGTCGGGCTCTGCGGACTGGTGTTGGCGAGCATGTGGATTGCGCCGCGGGGAGCGGGGGCGCTGATTGGGCTGTTGACTGCCGCGCGTCCCGATGTAGGACGTCTGCTACGTGCCGATGTACAGCGCTACGCGGTGTTGTTTGCTATCTCTGCGGCGTTACTCGCGGAAGGCACGAGCGTGGCCATCGGTTCGCACAGCATGCAACTGCTTGGTGCCAACCAGATCGCCGAGCAGAAGGCTGACCGACTGCCCAAGGCGTTGCTGATCGCCGGCCAGGCGGTCCTCGATCAGCGTGACGGCCAGATCGCCGATTCCACATTTTCACTGGTGAGTAGGGCAGCAGGGGGCCGGAACATTTCATCGCGTTGGCGCGCGACGATTTCGTCGGGGACGGCGTCACGCCTTGTCATCGGCGTCACGCCAGGTGATTGGTACAGCCGGGCGCTTTATCAGCCGACTGTTGCCACCGACACGTTGTGGCAAGGTCTGGCCGACGGTGGGGTCGGACTGAGCGAGGTGGCCGCCAGCAGACTGGGGGTCGTCGCGGGTGGAACTGTCAATTTGCCCACCGTCGCTGGACCCAAGCCCTACCGGGTGGCCGGAATCTTTCGTCCAGAGATGATCAACGACACAGCGGTGGGAGACATCGTCCTGGTGTCAGACAGGTTGGCGCGCGCCGATTGGGCCGCTGTTCGTGACCAGGTCGCCGTGGACTATGACTCGGCCGCCGATGCGACAGCCCACCGAGACGATTTCCTCCGCCTGGGAGCGGGACTGTTCGTGTACGACGACGAGCAATGGCGCTCGGTCGCGGGGCAAGGCATCACCCGATTTTTGGAGCCGTTCACGATCGCCGGGTACGTGGTGATGGCGGCTGCTGGTTTGAGCGTGCTGAATGTGTTCGTACTCGGACTTGTGCAACGCAAACGGGAACGGGCCGTGCTGCGGGCGATCGGGGTGACGTCCGGGCAGGAGCAGGCGGTGATCGCGGCTTACGCGGGTCTGCTCAGCCTATTGGTCGCCGGATTCGCTGTGCTGGGGGGTGTGGGGCTGACTTATCTGTGGTCGCTGGGCTCACCGGTGTACTACGGCATGAAGATCGACTGGGGCGTGCGGGGCCTGCCGCTACGGACCGGCGCCGCGGCCGTGTTTGGACTCGTCTTCGCTGCAGCCGCTTATCCAATCATTCATTCTCGCCGGTTAGAAGCGGTCGAGGTATTGCGCAGCAGTTGATCCGGTATACAGGCGGCCGTTGCTGATCCCGCTAGTGGCTTGCGCGATCATATTGGTGGCCTGGTCGATATGCCCTTCGTAGCTAAGCGATTTCGCTAGCGCGCAATAGCGAATCGCTAGATCATGGTGTCCGGCGACGTCGCCGCGGGCACCGGCCATCAGCGCATCCAGGCAGAGCCGGGTGACCTGGAGCATCCCCGAAGTGTGGTGGGTCGATGGGTTCGGCAACCAGCCGATCGCTTCCTCGGCTTCGGCGAGATCGCCCTCGGCACCACGCTGGAGCAGCGTCTCAACCAAGACTCGGGTACCCCAAATGCCATAGAAGCGGTATCCGCGACGCAACTCACCGACGGCTTGGCGCATTACCGGAATGGCAGCGTCGTGATCCCCGCCCCGGGCCGTTTCCCGGGAAGCCCACAAGTCGGTAACCGGGATGAGGAAGTGGGCACGCTTGCGCAGCCAGATGTCTCGGGCCTGCATCATCAATTCAAGCCCGAGTACGCGGTCCGCCGAGGTGTCCTGATTCAACAATCCGACAGCCAGCGTATAAGCGGCCAGGCCTACTGCACGATCGCTGCTGGCGCTACGGGCGGTCTGTAGAGCAGCTTCGCACGCGCGAAGCACAGAGCGATCAGCTCTAAGGACTCCGTATTGAATCGCGAAACCGTAGCTCCAGGCGACCGCTCCGGAGAGCGTCTCCGGGTTGCTACGTTGAGCCATCGTGACGGCATTGTGGAGGTCGTCACGCCATCCGGGACGGGCCAGCCACCACCGCGCAGTGCCCCGCCAGGCCAAAGCGATCGCCAGCGGTGATCCGACACCGAATCCGGCACCCTTGGCAGGATCGCCGTCGGCTAGGTCGATGACGGTTTGCGACCAACGGGAGATCTCGCCGAATTCACCTACGCCGAGCCAGTTACAGAAGGCTATTGCCGCCAGTCCCATGGTCGGGGTGTGATCGCCGATCGACTCAAGCAGCGCCATCTGCTCGGAGGCCAGCAGCGCCCCTTCGTCCGCGCGCCCGGCGTAGAGCAGTTCGGTCGCCAGTCCGGTCATAGCGATGGCCAGCGAGACCTTGTCACCCGCCGCGGCGCACAACTCCCGTAGCTCCGCGAAGCGGGTCCGGCTATCTTGGACCTCCCTGGCCTGCCAGTCTGTGGCGCACAGCATCGTGAGTGGGGCGATGCGCATCGAGATCTGTTCTGGGTCTTGGCCAGAGTCAGGGTCGGACATCGTGTCGCTGATGTGGCGGGCCCGTTCCCAGCTGGCCCGGGCGGCGACGAGATCGCGGTTGGCGGACCATGCGCCGGCACGCATGTGCCAGCCGTGCGCTGCCCGCAGTTCCTCGGCAGACTCGAGATGTTCGGCAATCAGTGCGGCGTTCTCATCCACCGACCCCAGTGCGCGCTCCTGAATCGCGGAGGCCAGGCGTCGGTGCCACATGGCACGATCAGACTTCAGCTGTGATTCGTAGGCAACTGCGCGGATGAGCGGATGGTGGAACGCGTACTCGGCGCTCGGGGTGAATCGCACCTGATCAATCAGTTCCGCGTTCAACAGCTGGTCGACCACCGCGTCGATGCCCATCTTGGACAACAACTCCACGTCGAACCGGGCCCCGATCACTGACGCCCCGCTTATCGTCCGCTTGGCGCGGATATCCAGCCGGTCGATGCGTGCCTCAATGGCGGCCTCCACCGTTGCAGGAACAGTGACTTCGGCGGGCTTAGCATCACATAAGTAATCGCCACGCTCACCTTTCAACACCCCGCGCTGGGCCAGTTCGCGCACCATCTCCTCCGCGAAAAACGGGTTTCCGGCAGACCGTTCGGCAAGCGTTGATGCGATGTGCCTGACGGAAGGATCCGAACCTAATAGGTCACCCAGTAACGCCAAAATATCTGAATCCAACAGTGGTCCAAGCTTTATCGCTCGGGCACCGGCCACCCGCGTCAGCGCGCCCCGGTATTCAGGACGGGCCGTAACCAGCACCATCGACCGGGTGCGCGGAATGAGGGTCAAGAAGTCGGCGAGGATCGATTCGCTGGCCGAATCGATCCAGTGCGCATCCTCGATGATGAACAACACAGCATCGTTGCGTGCCAGCGAAGCGGCGTTGATCAGCGCGGTCGCGCGACGGCGCCGAGCATCCAGGTCAATCTGGGGAGGCGAAAGATCTGGGTCGGCTATGCCGAGCAAGTCACTTAGCAGATGCAGGTCCTGCGGATCTGCATCGGGCATGAGCGTCCGCAACCGAGCGCGTGCGGCGTCGTCATCGGCGTTCGCAACACCTGTGGCCGCCCGCAGCAGCCGCGTCAAAACACCAAACGGGACATCGCGGGCGTGCGACTCACAGTAGGTCCAGAACACCGCGACTCCGCGCCGGGCAGCCTGGGCCGCGGCTTCCCGTGCCGCCCGACTCTTGCCGATGCCCGGGGGTCCCAGTACATTCACCACGCCACCCTGACCACGGGTCGCGCTGTCCAGAATGCTTTCAAGGGCTGCCATCTCCTCGCGTCGACCGACCAGGCTTGATTCCGCACCCCGGACAAGATCACGCCATGGCCGGATTGCCACTAGTCGGCGAGCGGGCACTGGGGCGTCGGCTCCCTTGATCTGGACCCACTCTTGCTCGCTCAGCTCCACGAGGTGTTCGACGAGCCGGGCGGTGGCTTCGGACAGCATCACCGCGCCCGGTGGCGCCGCAGACTCCATTCGCTGCGCAAGTCCGACCTGTTCGCCGGTCGCGGCGTAACCCAATGACCCCGAACCGATCTCACCGGCGATCACGCGTCCCGAATTCAGACCCACTCGCACACGTAGCGACACGTCATCGAGGCGCTGAACCTCAGCAGCCAGGGTATTCGCCTCGTCCTGGATACCCAGCGCAGCCAGGCAGGCGCGAAAAGCATGGTCTTCCATCGCTACTGGAGCACCGAACAATGCCATCACACCGTCGCCGGTGTATTCCACTGTGCCCCCGTAACGGCGCGTCACCGCCGCCGCCCGCTCAACGAGCCTGGTAATAATCTCGCGCAATCGCTCCATGTCCACGCTGGCGGCGATATCCATCGAGCGCACCACGTCAGCGAACAGCACCGTCACCTGTTTATATGTGGCCCAATCACCCGAATACCCGGCACCCGATACCACTGGAGCGCCGCACTCATCACAGAACTTCGCGCT
Source organism: Mycobacterium sp. (assembly GCA_965279745.1). GTDB lineage: Bacteria > Actinomycetota > Actinomycetes > Mycobacteriales > Mycobacteriaceae > Mycobacterium. The sequence continues at coordinate 938,500 of OZ257262.1, read as the reverse complement.
CGCCCGCAGGTCGATGCCGCATGATCCGCAGACCACCCCCGCTGTCAACTCGAGCACCCCGATCCCGGGGCTCTGCCACCCCCGCTGCTTAAAGCGTAGGACGTTAACCAGCAAACTGGCAGACTCCTTCTGGGTAACCTCCTTCTGGGTCTGCCGTGACGTTGGGAGCGAAGCGAAATGACCAAGCGTCAGGTCACGGCACTCATGGTGCTCTGCCTCGCGGTCTTCATGGTGGCTATCGACGGCACGGTTATCAGCGTCGCGGTGCCGGCGATCACCGAGCAGTTGAAGCCCGACTACAACCAAATCTTGTGGATCGGCGATGTGTATTCGTTCGTGCTTGCCGGGCTGCTGATCACGATGGGCAACGTCGGGGATCGGATTGGGCGCAAGCGCCTGCTGTTGATCTCGAGTGTCGCCTTCGGCATTGCCTCGGTCGCCGCTGCGTTGGCGTCCACTGCGAGCCTGCTCATCTTGGCGCGAGTGCTTCAAGGTGTAGCCGGCGCGGGCCTGATGCCCTCCACGCTCGCATTGTTAAGGACTGTATTCAGCGAAGAACGGCTTCGTACCCGGGCCGTCGGGATATGGAGCGCCAGCGGTGCCGGAGGCGCAGCGATGGGGCCGACCGTTGCGGGCATACTGCTTGAGCATTTCTACTGGGGTTCAGTGCTTTTGGTGAACATTCCTGTTGTCGCGTTGATAGTTGTGGCAGGTGCCTGGACGCTCCCCGAGGCGCGCAGCGGCGCAAAGCACCCGCTCGACCTCGTCTCCGTTGTGTATTCCACAATGGGCATCTTCGGAGTTGTCTACGGGATCACTGAACTTGCGCACTCCGGCGTCGACTTCTGGCCGGCGTACGTCGGCCTGACCCTCGGCTCAACGCTATTGCTGATTTTTCTGCGCCGACAGCGGCGGTTGCCGACGCCGCTCCTAGACCTGAAGCTGTTCTCCGAGATGAGGTTCAGTGCGGCGATCATCGCGCAACTGGTGGTCGTGTTCGCCAACATCGGTGCGCTGTTTTTCCTGCCCATCTTCCTGCGGCAAGTCGGCGAATTTTCCGCACTACAGTCCGGATTGGCGCTGCTGCCCGAATCTCTGGCCGGGTTGGTGACGGCGATGACGGCTGGGCGACTCATACGGAAGTGGAATCACCGCGGCGCCATGCTGGTTGGCTTGGCGGCGGGCGCGGTGGCGATGGTCCTTCTCGGCCTGACGATTCCCATCTCGTATCCCGCGATGGTGGGTCCACTTCTGGTGCTGGGCTTCTCATTCGGGCTCGTTGTCACCACGGCCTCGGACCTTGTTCTGACTAGCGCCAGCGCAGATCGTGTTGGGGCGGCCACTGGGATTTCGGAAACGGCGTTCGAGCTCGGTAATGCGTTGGCTATCGCGCTTACCGGCAGCGCGGTCTCCGTGCTCTACCTTGTCATCGGCGGATCGTCGGCGAACTTGAGCGACGCCGTCGATTCACGGGCATTCACCTTGAGCCTGGCGGGTAATTGCATCATCGTCGGGGTGTTGCTGGGCGTGGTCACCATCGTCGTGGCGCGCGCGTTACGTACCGGATCCGTGCGTAGCGGGTGATATCAGCCGTTGGCCCACTGATCCCATGGCACGCTCCAGTCACCGTTCTGCCAGAGCTGTAGTGGACTCCCACCGGTGTTCTTGATCTCGACGACGTCGCCGGGAATCGAGAAGCCGTAGAACCATTGGGCATTGGCCTGGTTGAGGTTGAGGCAGCCGTGGCTGGTGTCGGTATTGCCTTGAGCCCACACCGTCTCATCGAGTTCGTGCAAGTACACGCCGTCCGAGCTGATGCGCACCGCGTAGGCGATCGATTCCTTATAACCCAAGTGCGAGTTGATCGGCAATCCGTAGCTCGAGGAGTCCATCACTACCGGATTGCTCTTGTCCAGCACCGTGTATATCCCCGGCTGCGTCCAGAAGCTCAGCGTGGTGTTCCCGACTTTCTCGGTGCCCCCGCGGCCCATCGACGTTGGCATGGTGCGAACCAGCTTTCCGCCGTCGAACACACTGACCTGCTTCGTGGCGTCGTCGGCGACTGACACGTGGGATGCGCCGATGGTGATGCTCATTGGCGGGTTCTCAAACGTCACCACCGTGCCCGGCGGGTAGTACTGCGAAGGCCGGAAGTGTGCGGTGGTGTCGTTCGTCCAATGCCAGGCACCGTCCGTCGGGGGTGACGTGGAGGCACCAAGCGCACGTTCGGCCGCGCGTGAGTCGCCGACCGGCCCATCGAAGTGGGCGACGACGACCATCCCGACGCCATAGGTGCCGCCGTTCTGCAGCGGCGCACTGGACGTGCTGGTCAGAGATATCCCTGGGACATCATCTGCGAGGGCTACCCCGGCTGAAGGGACGAGCATCGCCGCGAGCGTTGCCAGCATCGAGCACAGGGTGGCCAAACTGCGGCAAGTGCGGACCATCGAGAACTCCCGGGACGAAGGACTGAGATGCGGCGATCACCCGGAGGCAATCCTGGCCAACTTACGCCGCCCAACCTACGCCTAGGACTGCACCGCTCATGTGACGATTGAGTCGTGACGCGGCTCGTCGAACTCCTCAGCATCGGGATTGTCGGACTCTTGATATTCGGCGCATGCGTGTATCTATTTGGTTCGTACTTTGTCATGGCCCCGCACGTAGCTCCCCGTTCGCGGTTGCATCAACTGGCCGCGATGCTGCGGGAGTACTTCTACGTGATCATCACCCAGCCGCTCGTGCCGCTCTACTACTTCATCGGCCGTCGCCTCGGCAGGGGCGACGGCGTACCGGTGATCTTCGTTCACGGCTACTTTCAGAATCGGTCTAACTTCTGGTGGCTTGCAAGACAATTCAGGAAGGCGTCACTCGGCCCGCTCTATGGTTTCAACTACCTGTGGATCGACTCGATTGACCGAGACGCCGCGCGACTCGGGAAGTTCGTCGACTCAGTCTGCATTGAGACGGGAGCGAGCGATGTCATTGTGGTGGGGCATTCGATCGGCGGACTCGTTGCACTGGAATGCTCGGCGGCTACCGAAAGTCGGGTGGCGCGGTGCATCACGGTGGGATCGCCGCATGGAGGCGTGAAGTGGCGGGGTCCGATTCTCGGCAAAGTCCGGCACGAGCTTCGGGAAGGCGCGCCCTACCTGAGCGAGCGGAAGTTGCGCGAACTGGCTACGCCGACGCTCAGCGTCTATTCGACGCACGACAACATCGTGCACCCACCCTCAACCAGTGAACTCGCACCCCGGGGCGGCCACGATGTGGTGATCGACGGCTACGGGCATCTGTCGCTGCTCTATTCGCGAGAAGTCGCGATCGTGTTGATTGACTTCGTCCGTGCGCATTCAGCTGACGCCCGGTTCGGCGGTGGCTAACTTGGCCTCGGCGACTACCTGAGCATCGCCAGATCGTCCGGCTCCCGGGTAGGTGACTCGGGTTCAGCGGAGGTCCGCCCAAGCGTCGAGAAGATCGACGCTGCGATGACGACAGCTATTGCCAGGCCCTGCACGGCGGTGATCCCTTGGCGCAGGAATATCCAGCCCATCAGGCAGGCGATGGCGGGTTCGAGACTGAGCAGCACCCCGAAAGTCTGCGAGCTGAGCGAGCGCATAGCCGCGAACTCCAACGAGTACGGAATGAACGAGGAGAAGATCGCCACAGCGACAAGGGGGAGCAACTGGTGAGCCTGCTGGGCGAGGTCGGGCAGGCGGCCGATGCCGAACGGGATGACCGCAACCGCGCCGATGAGCATAGCGATGGGCAACGGTCCGTGTCCGGAAATGCTTGTGCCGAGGTGCTTGCCTGCCAGGATGTAGAGCGCCCAGAACAACGCCGCAATGAGGGCGTAGGCCACACCACGCATGTCTAGGTCTGTTGCTTGGGTTGCAGAGCCGTCGACGCCCAGTGTCACGATCGCGATCGCGGCCGCAATGACCGCGACGAAGTCTCGAACTCGGCGGGACAGGACGGCGGCAAGCAGGAGTGGCCCCGCGAATTCAATGGTGACGGCGATACCCAGCGGAATGCGCGCGATGGACGCATAGAAAAACGAGTTCATACCGGCCAAGGAGGCGCCGAACAGCAGCACCGCTATCCACTGTTTGCCGTTCCACATCCATGGACGCGGGCGAAAGGCGAGAAGCAGCAAACCTGAAGCGAACAGCAGGCGCAGAGAAGTAGTGAGGCCCGAGCCGAACTTTGCCAGCAAGGGCACCGCGATTGCAGCGCCGAGTTGCAGGGAAACGCACGAACCCACGATCATCAGCACAGGCTGCGTGGTCCGGCGGGAACTCATCCCGACATCGTTCCAGGCGAGTACCCGTCCCTGAGTCGATTACTCGAATCGCCAGACGGCAACGTCGCCGGCAACTCCTTTGAGCGCGGCGAACTGTCGCGAGCCGACGGGGTTCAGTGTTGAGATCAACTCGGCCGCGCCGGGAGCGTCGTGCACGGGGTCGGTGCAGACGATCTGGCGTGAGTCGGCGATGCCCTGGACACGTGCGGCGATGTTCACAGTCTGGCCGAAGTAGTCGAGACGGTCGTTGAGATCGACTGCGATGCAGGGGCCGGAGTGCAGGCCGATCTTGAGCTCCAGGTGGCCGGCCTTGGCGATCTCGCGGTTCATCACAACGGCTGCTTCGAGAGCTGGCGTGGACGTGGCGAAGCTCGCCATGACCGCATCGCCGATCGTCTTGACGACCGCGCCGTTATGGTCGGCGATCACCTTCCGCAATAGGGTGAAGTGTTCGCGGACAAGGTCATAGGCGCGCATGTCACCCATGCGCGAATAGAGCTCGGTCGAGCCCTTGAGATCAGTGAAGAGCACGGTCAAGTTCTTGAGCGTCAATCCGCCCTCGGCTGGAATGCTCTCCGCGCGGAAGAGTTCGTGGAAGGCTTGCGTGGTGACGAGGTCTTTGGCCGTGAAGAATCGGTGGAGGTTCTGTCCCGGCGGTATCGGATTAGCGGCGAGGGCCGCCGCCTGCAGTTCTGGTGATCGCGGATCGACGAAGGCACCAAAGATCACCGGTCGGCTGAGCCGGTTGTTGAGCGTCAGATGCACTGTGCCAGAGGCAAGTTGAGACTCGCCCTGAATGAGTTGACCGCCGGCGAGCACTTCGTAGTTCGATGTCGTGGCGTGTCCGCCGTCGGCGACGGTGAAGCGCTGGACTACGTGGTGTTGGGGGAGCGCCAGGAGATACCTTCCAGGCGTGAGGGTTTCATCAGTCTCCAGCTTCGCGCCTGCCGGCACAGTTCCGTACCAGATCGGGTCATCCAAGCACCGCTCGATGAACGTGGTGTCGGCGACTGTGGGGGAGAAGAACAGCGCGAGGCTGTCGCGGCGAAAGTCGACTAGCTCCGGTGAATGGAACCGCAGGCTTCGCACGGCCGGGGCGACAATAAATGCAACCTCGACGTTCTCGTCCATCACCGGTGGGATGGCAACATCGCAGAATGCGCAGATGCGCTCGTCGTTAAGGGCACGTAGCGCATGATCGGTGCTGACGAACGATCCGCAGATAGGGCAGATGACACCCCAGCTGAATTCGAGCACACCCGCATGCGCTGCGTATAGGAACAGTTCTGCCGCGACGTGCTCGGCTGTGCCGGTCTCTGCTGCATAGCGGTACGGATTCGTGCGGAAGAGCTTCTCGTCGGATGCTTCAGCAAGGTAGCGGCCGAAGTCGGCAATCACTGACGCTGTGAATTGACCGGCGTGCTTGACGGCGGTCAGGCGGTTCTCAAGATCGGTGGAGACCATGGCCCCTGCAGTCTAAGTCCACCGATTGGAGGGCCCACCGATTGGAGGGCCCACCGATTGGGAGGCCCTCTGGTTGGGGGATAGGGCGATTCATCCTGCGGATGGGCTCATTGGTGGACAGACATTCGGCCAGATCGCGGGCAAAGTCTGTGTCAGCTCCTCAAGCAACCGAGGGGTCGCCCGCAGAGAGATCCCCCCTGAACTCCTCGGGCGCGCTGGGTGGAGGCGGTCGGGCACACACCCCCCGAGTCTGACCGCCTCCCCAGCTGGGGGACTCCAGTTGCCGACGAGATCACCAGCGCACGTCGTGTGACTCCATCACGCCGTAGCCGCTGCTGAGAGGCACGCCCGGCAGCGAACCGGTGAACGTCCCGAATGGCTGACGATATTTACTGTCGATGAGGATCATGCGGTCGTGCCTGGACCGCTCGGCCTCTGGCTGGAATTGAAGCTCACCCACTTGGGAGAGATCTTCGGCAAACGTGACCGGACCCACTTCGCGCGGCACCCCGTCCACCCAAACTGTACGTTCCGAGTTGCTGGGGGAATCATGAACGCCGTCAACAAGATTCCAGGTCACCGCATTTCCAGATTCGGAGATGCCGCAACCTGCGCTCCAGGACCATTGAGTCACTCGCGCGTGGTGGCCGGCCGATTCGTCAGACAGACCGGGTGAGTCGATGTCGAGGCCGTCGATGACGCCGGTGACTCGGACGGGGGTCTTCCTGGTCCAGATTGGGTGCTTCCCATGCAACGAGACGACCTCGACCGGGTCGCCTGCTCGTTCGTAGACGAGATCCACCCCGTCGAACCGCACCGACGTCGAGTCGAAGTGAGCGGTCGGCCACAGCGTTGCCCGATCCCGGAAGTCACCTGTCACCCGGTTGTGCACAGCCCAAAAAGATTGATAGGCACCTGCGATGCGCGCGATACCCACGCACATCTGAACGTCCGAGCCGTATACGCCCAGATAGCGCCAGCGTTTGAGCGGCCGGAAGCCGCGGAACAGTGGGAGTCGGTCAACCTCAAGCGGTGGATTCGCCGGGCCGCGCCAAGGGAGAGTCATTCGTCCAGCATGCCTAACCGGAGTTCAGTTGCACCGGCGATTCCCATGTCTTTCGTATCTCATGTCTTCGTATTGTGTGTCATGCCCTCGTCTTCCCCCGAACCGCCCGACGGTTCACCGCGGCCTGTCAGTCGTCGCCGCATCCTCCAAGCGGCTGGGGGTACAGGCTTGGCTGCGATGGTGGGTGCGTGTTCAACTTCTGCCTCGCAGCCAACGACGCGACACAGTGAGGAACCGCCCGAAAGTCCCGCTGTTGCAGCCGAGCCCAGTGCGCCGGCAGAACCCGCAGCGGTACCCGCACCGGTTGCCGCCCCGGCGGTTCTGTTGTGCCGGGACGCCTGGAATGCGCGTCCACCCCGTCCGGGTGGACGGCCGCACACGATTTCGAGAATGACGATCCACCACACCGCAGTGGTACTCGGGGACAACAGCAACAGTCCAGGCCGTCTGCGCCAGCATCAGCGCTACCACATGGACGACCTGGGCTGGATTGACATTGCCTACCACGTCGGCGTCGATCGCAACGGCAACATCTTCGAACTCCGCACCACCGAGCTGGCTGGCGACACAGCAACTAGCTACGACACTTCCGGACACTTCCTGGTTGTTTGTGAGGGAAACTTCGATGAAGAACAAATCAGCGAAGCCCAACTCAATGGCGCTGCCATGGCGTTCGCCCGGGCCGCAGAGATATTCGGCATCACCTCGCAAACTTTGGCGGGTCACCGCGACGTTGCGCCAGGTACGGAATGCCCCGGCGCGAGCTTGTACAGTCAAGTGAGCAATGGAGATCTTAAGCGGCGAATCGACGACTACCTCATCGCCGGCGGTGTGAATCTCGCGCAGTTATGCGGGTCTGATGCTGCAGCAATCGTCGCTGATATTGAGGCAGGCCGGTAGTCTGCGACATCGCTAGCGACTGAGTGCCCGCAATTCCTTCATCACGCGCTTTAGCAGCCTAGGGTCATCGCCCAGGTTCATCGTTACTCGATCGAGCACGACATCGCCTACCGCCCACTGGTAGATCTCGCCCATCTCACCGATTCGCTTGACGAATTCCTCTTCGAAGCGGCGATACCCGTGCAGCGGAAGGTTCAACATCTCCATGCAATCTCGCTGAACATCGACGTGTTTCACCCACACCGAGAGATCGCGACATTCCTCAGCGGTGCTGAGGAACCGGTCGTGGTAGTCCATCAGGCGATTGGCAATGTGGACGATGTCCTCCGCGACGCCAGGGTCTGCCGCCTGTGAGCTCTCGAAGACCGTCGTGAACGACTTGGAGAGCATGAGATTGTCGACCTTCCCGACGTTCTCGACCGTTTCGGACAGCAACCGATGTAGCACTGCGTGCAGCTGTGCCCCGTACAGCACGGGCCCCCGGCGGGTCGGGCAATAACTGAATTCTGCGTCCAATAACCGACGCCGGACCGCTGCGCGGCGTTGAACAACCACGGACGCGAGAACTGCATATCGCCAGCCGGGCGGCTGATCCGTCAAGAGTGTGTTCAGTTCGTCGGCCGTATGCGCGATCGATGCGGGCTCGACTTCATCGCCGGGATTAGAAATACGCTCGATATCGGGCGGTGGTGAGATCGAGCGCATCGACTCGGCACCCGATGGTCCATAGATCCCCCTGTTGTCACCCCGCGAGGCCCACCAATTCTGCTGATCAGCAGTTCTTTTGAAATGTTCCCGCCGCCACTGCGCAGCCTCATTGCGGCGGCTTATCAAATGCTGAACAGGACGGCTCCCGAGAGCTGCCGCGGAAAGTAGTAGGCCGACGGGTAAGCACCACTCCGCTGGGAGCCACCAAACGAGCAGCAGCACGAGACCAAACGCGAGACCGCCGAAAACCAGAGCCTTCCGGAGGGACTGACGCTGTGAGCCGATCATGGCTCGCATGCTAGGGCCGACCTCTGACAATTTGATCGCTTGCGAAAGCCCCGGACGACTTGTCGGTCGGTGCTGCAACCATCGGATTCGAGGCGGGGCATACGGATCCCGTTGGGACTTGCCGATACTGAGGGGGATTCGGTGTTAGGTCGAATTGTTGCGGTGTGCGGCGCCGCTGTGGTGTTTGCCACTACGCCATGTGCGAATGCGCACGCAGAGTTTGGCTGGGTTGCGGTGGCGGCGTCACCTTCACGGGAATCCCTGGATTGGGACATCAACGTCAGCCAGGTTGCTGCAGAGGCCATGGCGCTTCGGCGCTGTGCCGTGATGCAGAATGCCGGCAACTGCAGAATTCTGGCGTCTGGACCCAATTGCGTTGCCGTGGCTTGGGATGCCGATGAGCCAATGAACCGCCCGCACGCGGCTGCCGCCGATACTCCCGCGGAAGCGCTCAATGCGGCGGTAGCCGCCGCCGGCGCCTTCTCCAACGACCCTTCAGTGCGGTGCAGTTACCAATCTCAACAGCAGCCGATGGGTGCTCCAGTAACGGGTGCCCTTCGGCCCCAGATCGCATGACCCCAGATCACATGAGAGGCAGGGCACATGAGAGGCAGGGCACATGAGAGGTAGTACGGCGAGGCGATTCGTGATTGCCGGAGTTCTGGCGGTTGAAGCGATGACATCGACCGGAATACCGAATGCTCTTGCGGATGAAGGATGTACAGGTGTGATGAATCAAGGCGGGTGCCGTCCGGCGCCCTGGAACGGGCAATTGATGCCGACGTGGAACACGCCCGGATACTACGGCGGCTGGACTACCGGACCGGTCGCCTGTGATCCGTTCACGCTGCAGTGCCGCGGGTGGGCACAGCCATAGGTCGCGCCGCTAGTGCGACATGCCGGAGTGGGCGTCAAGTGCAGTGAGGTTCTTGCCCACCGGATTGCCGAGTGCCACCATGCTCTGGAAGTACTCGATCACGCCGGAGCGAGACACGTTGAGCGCCGGCCACTGCGGCCAATCCCAGGTGTCGTTCATGAACGGCTTCATCTGGTCGTGGCTGAGGACCGTGAGGTGATTGACGTCGTGGTTGGTGGCAACGCCTTCAATGGATAGTTTCCCTTGCGCGCGATCATGCATCCATCCGGCGTAATGCGGTTCCATCTTCAATGTGTTGATGAACGCCGTTTCATAGCCGTTGTCCATCAGGAAATCGGCGAAACCTTCGTGGCCGTACAGCTCGACCATCGCCATGACGTCAGTTGCGGATCCCAGCCTGGCAGTTCGTTCGATATCCGCGACGATCTGCGGGTCGAATTTGTCGTCGGCGATCCAGCCCACTTTGGCGCCCTGCATCGCGTAGAACAGCCCGACGCCCTGCAGGTCGGTGCCCCACGCTTGAGCATTGTTAGTCATGCCATTTGCAAAGGCCCAGGTGCCGACTTGTTCGATGGTCGCCGGTGGAAGCCCGGCAAACTGCCGTTGATTGTTGTAGGCGACCAACGCCTCGGTGGTGATGGCCGTCCGTCCGCCTTCAAATGCATTCGTCATCGACGTGTGGTCGCTGCCATGGAACATGCCGTACGTCGAGATGTCGACGTACTGGGGCGCCTGTGCGCCATCGTCATCGGTGATCGTGCCGGTCGCGGTGGCCCGTGAAATGGTCGCCCCGGACGGGTTTGAGAGTGTGACTGTGAAGGTTTCGTTGGGCTCGACGACGGAGTCGCCTTTGATGTCGACGTGCACGGTCTGGGAGGTCACGCCAGGCGCGAATGTCACCGTCCCTGATCCTGCGACGTAGTCGACGCCGCCGGTTGCCGTGCCGTTTGCTGTTGCGTACTGGACTGTCACCGGCGTGGTCGACACCTTCGACAAGGTCACGGTGAACATGAAGTGCGCATGATCGCCGTTGCCCTCAGCGACCGACAAGTCGGCGATAGACGCCGACGGCGGCGCCGTTGGTGACTGATCAACATCGTCGTTGATGATCGTCCCAGTTGCGGTGGCACGAGAAATGGTGGTTCCCGACGGGTTTGACAACGTCACGGTGAACGTTTCATCTGGCTCGACGTTCGTATCGCCCATGATGTCGACATGCACGGTTTGTGAGGTCACTCCCGGGGCGAATGTCACCGTTCCCGATCCTGCGACGTAATCGACGCCCCCGGTCGCGGTGCCGTTCGCGGTTGCGTACTGGACAGTCACCGGCGTGGTCGACGCCTTAGACAAGCTCACGTTGAACATGAAATGCGCATGCGCTCCGTTGCCTTCGGTTACAGACACATCCGCGATCGATGCAGAGGGGAGTGTGGAGGGCGGCTGGTCGGCATCGTCGTTGGTGATCGTGCCCGTAGCCGTGCCACGAGAAAGGGTTGCGCCGGAGGGGTTCGACAATGCGACAGAGAAGGTTTCGTTGGCCTCATACGTCGCATCGCCAATAACCCCGACATTGACAGTCTGCGTCGTCACGCCCGGGGCAAACGTCAGGGTTCCTGTTGTGGCGGTGTAATCCACACCCGCCGTAGCGGTTCCGTTGGTCGTCGCGTAACCCACACTGACCGGACTGGTGGATGCGCTCGACAACGTCACCGTGAAGGTGGCGTTGCCGGTGCCGGTGTTGCCTTCAACCACAGCCGTGTCGGCGATCGAGATCGTCGGTGTTGCCGGCGGATTCGTGACTGCAACCCCGTTGACTTTGAGGTTCTTCGGTACTCCCGCGGCCGAGGTACCGCTCGCCTGGTATCCGAACGATGTGCTCTGCCCGGCCGCCACCGGGGCGTTGTAGGCCACGTTGCTGATCACGTAGTGGGTGCCCACGTGGCTGGTGATCTGGGCGTTCCAGATGTTCACGATGGGGGCTGCGGAGTCGAATTCGACGGTCCAGCCGTTGAGGCTTGATTGACCCGCGTTCACGGTCATGTTGGCGTTGTAGCCGCCGTTCCACTCATTGGTTACCGCGTAGCTCACCGAGTTGTTGCCCGGTGTAGGCGTAGCTACATCATCGTTGGTGATGGTGCCGGTCGCGGAAGCCCGGGAGATTGTGGCGCCCGACGGGTTGGCCAGCGTCACGGTGAAGGTCTCACTCGGCTCAACTGTCGCATCGCCAGTCACCGCGACAGCGACGGTCTGCGAAGTGACACCGGGGGCGAAGGTCAGCGTGCCTGACTTTGCGGTGTAATCCGCTCCTGCGGTGGCGGTGCCGTTGGCGGTGGAGTAGCCGACGGTGACCGGGGTCGTGGACGCACCGGAAAGGGTGACGGTGAAGTTCGCGTTGGTGGTGCCGCTATTGCCCTCAGCGACGGACACATCCGCGATCGACACGGTCGGAACCGGTGCCACGTCATCGTTGGTGATCGTTCCGGTGGCCGATGCCTTGGCGATGGTGGCACCGGACGGGTTGGCCAGTGCGACGGTGAAGGTCTCGTTGGATTCCACCGCGGTATCGCCGGTGACCTTGACCGCGATGGTCTGCGTGGTCACCCCGGGAGCGAATGTCAGGGTGCCCGAGGTGGCGGTGAAATCAGATCCCGCGGTCGCGGTGCCGTTGGCTGTGGAATACCCCACAGTGACCGGCGTGGTCGAGGCACCCGACAGCGAGACAGTGAAGTTCGCGTTGCTGGTGCCGCTGTTGCCCTCAGCGACAGACACATCCGCGATCGACACCGTGGGCGCGACCGGCGGAGTGCCGACCGCGACACCGTTGACTTTGAGGTTGGTCGGCGTCGATGCGACCGCCCCAGGAGTCGCCTGATAGCCGAACGAGGTGCTCTGGCCGGCGGCAACCTTGGCGTTGTAAGCCATGTTGCTGATGACGTAATGGGTGCCCACATGGCTGGTGATCTGGGCGTTCCAAATATTAGTGATCTGCGCGGGAGAGTCGAACTCCACCGTCCAGCCGTTGAGCGCCGTCGAACCGGCCGTCACGGTCATGGCCGCGTTATGGCCTGCCCCCCAGTCGTTGGTCACGGCGTAGGAGACAGATCCCGTGCTGGCGGGTGCAGCGGCCGCGGTCAACGCGGTAGCGCCCGCGGTGAGCGAGACGCGCGACGTCTCCGTCCTACGCGAAGCCCCCCACAGCAGCCCCACCAGAGGATTGACCACCGGTGTCCCCGGAGCCGACGGCGCCAACCCAAACGCCGAAAGCACCGCGTGAATCGCCCCACTGATCTGTGCCTGAAGTTCGGTGGCAGAAATAGGGCGCGGTTTCGTGCGGTCAGCGCTAGTTTTCGCGACCGAATCGGCAGCAATCGCGGGTGCGGGTGCGGGTGCGGGTGCAGCGGTGGGCGTGCTCGGCGCCGCAGGAGTTGTAGGCGAGGTCGGCAGCGACGGAGCCTCGGGCGCGTCGCTGGCCATGTCCGAGCGTGGCGCGATCACCGCCGCAGTGGGTGCGCTCCGTGAAGTCTTGTTATCCGAACTACGCGAAACCGGCCCGGTCGAGGGGCCGTTGCCAACCGCATTGGGTCGCGCAGACTTTGCCGGCTTTCCGTGGCGACTGCCCGGAGTCGAGCCACCGCTTGAGTTGTCGGACTGGCTGCTCGATGCTGGTGAATCGCCGGTGTCCGCGTACGCCACCGCGGATCCAGTGGCGAGTGCGGCGCCTACACCGAGGCTTATCGCTCCGACACCTAACCAGGCGAAGGGTTCTCGGCGGGCGGGACGGCGACGCGCACCACGATTCTGCCCGCCGTTCTTGGTGCTGACCTCGCTAAAGGCCGCGGTTTCCGTGCGCTGCGCGGAACGATCCATCGCTCTGACCCCCTGTTGTCACCCGACGCGCCAGCAATACTGACACGTGTCAAGCTTTGCTGACAGGTGTCAAAAAGTCACGCATTCAGACAAAAAAGTTGAAAACTCCAAGTTTGCTGCGTGTGAGCAAGGGGATGAGCAGGCGAATGAGACAAGACACGCGATGCTGTCGCATCGGACGCGGCTGCTGCCCCGAATTTCTGAATCCCGCGCGTCGCGCAGCGATCGCCTTGGATGATCGTTGGGTGATGGTCGACTGGACTACGACTCTGCGGCACGTCGGTGTTGCGATCGGGTGCGCGGCGGCGGCAATCGGCGCCACGCTGTTTGGTGGTGGCAGTGCCGGTGCCGACGATTCACCTGCCACGTTGCCCGTCTTCGTCCCACACCCGTCCGACTGGACACCTGACTACGTCACGTTCCCCTACAACCTCTGGCAGACCCGTGTGACACCGGAACAGCTGACCGCACAACGCGATTCATGCCAGTGGTTCAACGCCCAGTACGACCCGCTCCGTGACCAGATCTACGGATTCCAGCATTATCTGAACGACCGACACGACAACTGGACCGCACCCGGAGTCCAGGGGGTAGCCAATGTGGTCCGGGCCAATGTCGACCAGTCGGCGGCGTTCTTGGATCCGCGCGCCCACACGCTATTCGTCATCAACTATCCGGACCAGAGCGAGTACTCGCCCCTGTACAACGGCGACTCGATCTACCACTTGTGGTACCAACTCACGCAGATCAGCGACAAGATCGCGCGCCAACTGCCTTCCGGGCAGATCAATGCCAACATCGCCACGATGAACGTCTACGGCACCGTCATCCGCGATTCGGGCGTGTGCAACGGGGCTTGAACCGGTTCAGGTGAGGTGACGCTCGCCCTCGATTACCGCAGCGACAGCATTGATCAGCGCCAGGTGCGTGAACGCCTGCGGGAAGTTACCTAGATGACGCCCACTGCGCGGATCGATCTCCTCGGCGTAGAGCTGGAGTTGGCTGGAGGCACCCAGCAGCTTCCCGCAGAGCGCGCGCGCCCTGGGCAACTCACCGATCGCCACCAAGGCGGATACCAGCCAGAAGGAGCAGATCGTGAAGGTTCCTTCCTCGCCGCTCAGGCCGTCCTCGGTGTCCTCGACCCGGTAGCGCAGCACCATTTCGTCCTCGGCCAACTCGTCCATGATCGCGTGGACGGTGTTGCGTACCCGCTCGTCGCTGCCGGGCAGAAAGCCCACTAGCGGGATGAGAAGTACGGAGGCATCGAGGGCCTTTGTGGCGTAGTGCTGGGTGAATACACCACGCTCGTCCAGGGCGTTCGCCAGGACATCGTCGCGGATCTCCTCGGCGGCGACTCGCCACCGAGTGGCGACTGCGTGTTCGCCGCGCAGGTCGGCGATCCGGGCGCCGGCGTCAGCGGCCATCCAGCAGGCGACTTTCGACGAAGTGAAATGCTGCGGGCCCGAGCGAACCTCCCAGATACCTTGGTCCGGTTCGCGCCAATGCTGGAGGGCGCACTCGACTTGAGTCTGGACAATTCGCCACAGCCGGTCCTCGACGCGGTGCCCCCCGGTGTGGAGGTCAATCGCTCGGACGATAGCTCCCCAGACATCGTGCTGACGCTGGCTGTATGCACCGTTGCCGACGCGTACGGGTCGCGCGTTCTCGTAGCCCGACAGGTGGTCCAGCGTGGTCTCGGTGAGGATCCGTTCTCCGCCGACGCCGTACATCAGCTGCAGACGCCCGCCCTCAGCGTCGGCGATATCAGCGATGAAGTTGAAGAAGTCGTTGGCCTCCCAATCCAGGTGCAGAGTGTTCAATGCCCACAGGGTGGCGACGGTGTCACGAATCCAGGTGTATCGATAGTCCCAGTTGCGTTCCCCGCCAGGTGTTTCCGGAAGGGATGTGGTCGAGGCGGCGACGATGGCGCCGGTCGGCGCAAATGAGAGGCCCTTGAGCGTCAGTGCGCTGCGCTGGAGGTGCCCGCGCCAGCGGTGGTCGGGAAACCTGCCGCGATCAAGCCAGTGCTGCCAATGATGGCAGGTCCATTGCATCCCTTCCGATGCATCGGCGAGTGTCCGGGGCGGCGCGTGGTCGCTCCAAGACAACGCGACAAAGCGACGATCGCCCTCTTTGAGCAATGTGCGGGCAGTGGCGGCCGTGCCCTCGAACCCTAAGTTGAGGTCGGTGGTCAACCGCAACTCAAGTTCGCTTCCCTCGGCACTGGCTACTGCCTCGCGGTATCCGTCATCAGCGTATCTCCACTCCACCGGAGTTCGGCCGTAGTCGAAAACGGGGCTGCAGTCCATGTTCACTTGGACCTTGCCGTTGACGCAGCGGATCACGCGGAGCAGCACGTGCGAAGCCTCGTAGTCGGTCGGAGCACGATGATGAGTTGGCGATCGTCGGGACTCGTGATGCCACGGTCCCATCAGGAGCGCGTCGGTGACGACGAGCCAGCCCCCAGTCGTCCACCAACTCGTTTCCGTCACAAGGGTTCCGGGGATGTAGCGGCGGGCAGAGGGAACTGAGACGCCGGAGGGAGCCACCCGAAAGCTGCCGGCATCACGGTCCAGCAGCGCGCCGAAGACGCTCGGTGAATCCATCCGCGGCAGGCACAACCACTCCACCCCGCCGTCCGGAGCGACCAGAGCCGTTGTGTCGCAATCAGACAGAAATGCGTAGTCCTCGATCGGAGGGAAATGGCTGCGCTCAACTCGACCATCAACCCCGGGGGGTTTGCTCATATTGTCAATATGACTCCGAATCACCGGATTCAGCAAGGGGTCGGGCCGGTCCGCTGATCGGTGCGGCATGCTGGTGAGATGCCGCATGCCAAGGTGATGCCCGACGCCAGCACGCTTGCCGATGAGACGCCCGCCGACCGAGACCGCGCAGTGGACGTTGCGCGGATCGCGGCTCTCGTCGTGGTGATGTTCGGACACTGTGCGCTGCTGCTGGCGACAATCAACGCGGGCGGGTTGCGAATCGACAACTTGCTCGGTGAAATTCCCGCGATCACTCCGATCACGTGGCTCGTTCAAGTGATGCCCTTGTTCTTTCTCGCTGGCGGAGCCGCTGGCGCGTACAGCTTGAGAACCAACACCTCCTGGGGTACCTGGCTATTCACACGGACGCAGCGGTTGTGCCGGCCTGTGTTCTGGTACCTCGGGACGTGGGTGGCGGCACTGTTTGTCGTGCGCAGGATCCTCGGTGCTGAGTCCGCGGAAGGCCTTGGCCGAGAATGTGTGGCGCTCTTGTGGTTTCTCGGTGTTTACCTGGTGGTTCTGGCATGTGTGCCGGCGCTGATGCGAGTGCGGTCCGGACGTGCGTTCGCGATGTTGATCGCGGCACTACTGGCCGCGACGTTCGTCGTCGACAGGATTCGACTCGCCTTCGGGGTCCCCGAATCCGGAGCCGCGAATTTCGTCGTCGTCTGGCTGATTCCGGTGGCGATCGGAGTGGCCTACGCGCGGCGGCTGATCAGCCCACGGGTCGCGTTCGCCGTTGCGGTGACGGCGTTGGCCGGTCAGACAGCGCTGGCAATGACGGGGATCTATGAAGTCGCGCTGGTAGTGACCGGCACCGAGGAGATGTCCAACGTGTCACCGCCGACACTCCTACTGGCACTCCAGTGCACCTGGATGTCTTGCCTGTTCGTGTCGGCCGCAAAGGCTATCCAGCGGAGGGCAACCCGGCCACGCGTCTGGCGCGCCGTCGCGATTGGCAACTCCGGGGCGATGACGCTGTACCTCTGGCACATTGTGGCCATCGCGATTGCCACATTCGCATTGCATGCTGCCGGTCTCGACGCGTACGACGTCACCGAGCCCGGCTTCTGGGGCCGGCTTGCGCTGCGAGCGTTGGTGTTCGCGATCGTGATGGCGCTCCTGTTCTGGATGCTGCTACCGCTTGAGCATCGCCGGCTGCCGTGGTGGGACGCGTCAGTTGGCGCCACTGGCGTCCGTTCGACAGCAGCCGGTGTGGCGGTGTGCGTCTCGGGCGTCGCCCTCGTCTTACTCGCTAAGAACGGGCTGGGCGATTCCGCGGGTTTGCTTGCACTGGGATGTTTTCTCGCCGCGATCGTGGCCGCCCGCATATTCGCCGGAAGCGATCAAACACGTTGATAGCGAGGGACCTGCACCAGCCCGCCCACCGACGGGTAGACGAAGGTGAAGAGGAACTCCCACGTGATGTTCATCGCCAAGGCGAGAAAGGGCATCGCGGTCGTGCGGTCCAGTAAGCCTTGTCGTATCACGCAGGCGTAAGTGATGATCCAGAAGATCCCGCTGGCGAGTCCGAAAGCAGTGATCACCGACTTCGCCGCCGGGCGAGCTCTTTCGTCTCATCCGGCAACGCATCGGCTACCAAGATCTCAGGTAGCAGTTCCGGTTCGCGCGTTCGTGCCCGGAAGACCATGCCGATGGTCACGTCGTGGTCCGGGCGACTGGTCACCGTAACTTGATCGCCCGCCCGAACATCTCCCGGCGATATCACTCGGAGATACGCCCCCGGTATTGCCGCCTCCGTGAAGGTCTTGATCCAACCCGACTCGGCTAAGGCCGCCGCGAATGTACGACATGGAATGCGCGGCGATGCCACCTCGAGGACGAGTCCGTCGGTGCCCACCTGCCAACGCTCGCCGATCAGAGCGCCGTTGACATCGACATCCAGGGTGGTGAGGTTCTCGCCGAACATGCCGCTCGGCAGCTTGCGTTTCAGGCGGGTCTCCCAGCCGTCGAGATCCTCACGCGCGTAGGCGTAGACGGCCTGGTCGTCACCGCCGTGGAACTGGTGGTTGCCGATCATGTCGCCGACCAGTCCGCTGCCAAGACCGCCGTGCATGGGTCCGGGCGCGCGGACGGTGATCACCTCAGCAGTCGGCACCTTGTGGTGGCCGGTCAGCATCTCCAATTCGGTTTCATTCTGCTGGGGTTCGGCGAGGTTGACCGTGAGGACCGTACCCATGACCTGGAGGCTAGCTGAAATTTGATGTCGCTGGTGATATCAAATTCCGACTGCCCTAGCACGTCGATCGGGCAAGCTGTTCGGGTGAGTATCCAGGTGAATGTCGACAACTTTGTTCGCGCTGAATCCGACCGGATGTTTCGGGATATCCAGCGAGACGCCGGTGGTGTGAACCGGTTGAGACACCACCGTGAACCAACGCCGATCGACGCGCAGACCGTGATCCGGATGAACCGAGACACGCTGTACAGCTTCGCGATTATCGATACCCAAGCCGGTGCAACTCTCACACTGCCCGACGCCTCCGGGCGCTACATGTCCGCGATGATTGTCAACAACGACCACCTAGTGACGGCGATCTACCACGATGCCCGTGAATATCCACTGGACGAGGCGTCGATCGGCACGCGATTCGCCCTGGTGGGGGTGCGCACGTTGGTCGACCCCACCCAACCTGCCGACATTGCCGAAGTCGTTCGGTTGCAAGACCAGATCTCCGTCACTGCCGACGAAGCAGAAGCGTTCATCGGTGCCGACTATGACGTCACGAGCCTCGACAAGACCCGTGATGCCCTGCTGATCCTCGCCAGCGGGCTGCAGGGATTCGGCCATATGTTTGGCACCCGGGAACAAATCGACCCAGTGCGTCACCTGATCGGGACAGCAGCCGGGTGGGGTGGACTCCCCACCAGCGAGGCCTCCTATGTCGGAGTGCAACCGAATGCCTCCGATGGTGACTACGAGTTGACTTTGAAAGACGTTCCAGTGGACGCCTTTTGGTCTGTCTCGGTATACAACGCTCAGGGCTACTTCGAGAAGAACGCCTACGACAGATACACCGTCAATAGTGTTACTGCGCAACCCAACCCGGATGGCTCGGTCACCGTTCGGTTTGTCACGGGGCCGCCGAGTGCGCCCAACAGCATCCCGGTACCGCCACTCTGGAATTACCTGGTGCGCCTCTACCGGCCCACCGCACCTTTCATCGACGGGTCCTGGCAGCTCCCACCGGCAAAACCGACAACAGGTACATGACCGCAAGCTGACGCGTGACGAAGTGATGCTGGCCCGGTGCGGGCGTGCTGCCGTCGTCGTGGTCCTCCTCGCCGCGGCCGCGGAATGGGTGAGTTGGACCACCATCAAGCAACCTGCGCTGGCGTCCTCGGCCTGGCCGGAGGTGACTCCGTGGGCAGTGCTGTGCCTCGCGACGCGCTACCACATTCTCGGCGACAACGCCGTGGACGTCGTGGTCCGTTTGCGCGACAGCGAGATAGCAGTCGTGCCGCAGAGCCAATTCACGCATCCGGGATCAACGTCAACGTGACACTCAGCATTGGCGCCACCCTCGCTGTCCCTGGTGAAAGCGTCACCGCCATGATGGCTCGTGCCGACGGGGCGATGTATAGGGCCAAGGATGCCGGCCGGAACAGGGTCACCTGTATGTGGTGCGGAGATCAGCCCGCGGCGCACCCGGGGATGAACAGCGCGGCGGGAATCTTGGCATCGGCGGGTGCCGTCGTGGTGATGGGGTTTGTCCCGCACACTTTTATCTTGTCCTGGACGACCCAGGATTGGCCCTCTTGTTTGAACACGAAAGAGGTAGGTGCGCCGCGCTGCGGGTCGTCCTTGCTAGCCAATACGCCTGCGGTGACGGCCCATCCATCGGCACAGTGCAGGTCGTCGATGGCATAGATGTTTTCTTTACCCAAGGCCTGCGCTGCTCCTGTCGCCGGGTGCGCAATGGCCTCCTTGGTGCAATTTGGCGCGGGCGCGGTGGTACTGGCACTGCACCCGACCAATCCGCTCGCGGTCATACCAACCACCCCGGAGGTCAAGACAATCCGGATAGAGCGATTCATCTGTCCTCCCTGCGTGCCATGCCACGACCATTCTATTGAACGCCGACCGTCTGAAGTAGGGATCGCGTGTGGCACAGTTGCCCGATGGATCGATTCAGCGTTGAGGGCAAGTCCATACTTATCACCGGTGCCACGGGCGCCCTGGGCAGCATGGCCGCCCGCGCGCTGGCGGACGCGGGAGCCCTGTTGACGCTGGCAGGGGCCAATGCGGCGGGGCTGGCTGAATTGGGAATCAGCGACGCGGTATTGGTCACACGTCGACCTGAAACTCCAGACGATGCAACAGCCATGGTCGATGCGGCTGTCGCCAGGCACGGTCGGCTCGATGGAGTCTTGGTGGCGTCAGGGATGAATCACGTCAAACACATCGTCGAGATGGACGTCGAAGATTTCGAGCGGGTGATGAACGCGAACCTGCGTGGAGCATGGTTGGTGTGCCAGGCGGCCGGGCGCGTTCTACTGGAACAAGGCGAGGGCGGAAGCGTCGTGCTTGTGTCGTCGGTTCGTGGCGCACTCGGAGCTCCCGCCGGGTATAGCGCCTATTGCCCTTCGAAGGCCGCCACGGATCTGCTGGCGAAGACATTGGCATCGGAGTGGGGTAGTCAGGGTATCCGAGTTAATGCCCTTGCTCCGACGGTGTTCCGATCGGAACTGACAGCCTGGATGTATGCCGACGACGAGAAGGGAAGGGCCTTCAGGGAAATGGCATTGACCCGTATCCCGTTGGGCCGCTTCGCCGAACCGGAGGATTTCATCGGTGCCCTCTTGTACCTGCTAAGTGATGCGTCAACCTTCTATACCGGTCAGGTCATGTATCTCGACGGCGGATACACAGCCTGCTAACGCACGCCTTACGGCGCCTCGCTCTCAACCGCTCGACGGCACATCCATGCTCGGAAGAACCACTCCCATCCAAGCCTGGACACAGCCGTGATGGCGGTAACAGCCTGCAGTAGCCAGTACCCGGGAAATAGCACTGCGGCCGAGAGGCATTCGCGTTTGCCGGACGCTCGCGCCGTGGTCACTCCTGCCAGTAGCGCGATCACATTGCCGGCCAGGAAGAGCGGAAGTGACACCTGGCAAACGGGTGAGGCGAAGACACCGCTGCCGAACGTTGGTCGGCCCAGGTACCACGCCAGAAACATGGCCCAGAAGCACATGTTCGCCACACACCACAGTGGCCATCCCGCGGTCACATTGATGAGTCTTATCAGCGCACTCGGACCGAGTTCTCGGGAGAGGCGAATCGGGTGTCGAGCGTGCACCGCAACGGTTTGCCAGGAGCGCACGCACCAACGCGAACGTTGCCGTGCCCAGTCGAGGGGTTCGGTGGCGGCTTTGATCTCCGTAACGGAGTTCAGGATGAATGTGCGATAGCCATTGCGCGCAAAGCGAATTCCCAGGTCTAATTCGTTGGCGCCGTTCGCAGGATCCCAGCCACCGACGGCGTGCAGTGCTGACACACGAATATGGACCGACGATCCGCTCAACGGAACGACACAGTTGAGCCGGGCCAATGCCGGCAGCAGATAGGAATACCATCGGTCGCACTCAAGCGACAGCCATCTTGTCAGGAGGCTTTCGTCCGCATTGCGGTAGCTACGTCTGCTCTGGAGGGCGGCGACGTTTGCCGGGGCACTTGCGAACGCGGAGGCGGCTTTTCGGAGTTGAAGCCGATCAGGGACATCATCGGTGTCCAGGACCAGAACGTATTTGCCGCGTTCGCCCGGCAATTGCATTGCGTGATTGCACGCCGCGGATCTGAGCCGAGGGAGATCTGGCGGCAAGACGACGAGTCTGATGTTGTGGCCGAACTGCGCTTCCGCTGCCGCGATTTTCGCCCATGCGCCACGCGTCACGACCCAGTCGTCGATCACAACGTAGATATCGAGCCGATCGGACGGGTAGTCGATCTGTCGAATCCTCCCCAGAAGGGAGTCGAAGTCCGGCTTGTCGAACACCGGAAGCAACACCGTATAGACGGGAAGATCTTTGTCAGCAATGGGGTAGATCGACTTCTCGCAGCTCCTGCCGGTCGTTCGGCCGCTGCTCCCGCGATGCACTAGGTAGGCGCGATCAATCGTTGAGGCCACGAAGTAAGCAGTCGTCAGCGCAATGAAGGGCGCTGCGATTGAGGTCATCGACACACCGCGACCCGTGCGTGACGCCCGACTACGGCTCCAAATGTCTGCACCGGACAAGGAGGAATTGCCGGACTTTCGAGGGAAAACATGCTGTTCCTGGTGTCTGTCAACCGTCTAGGCGGAAGATTTTCTGAAATGTGACACTAAATGCTACGGTGTCGCGTAGCTGTTACATAGATCACATACTTGTAGCAGAGGTTATCGCAACGACGCGAAGGTGACACGCGATGGATTCAGCTGGGTTTGGGGTACGCATCGGTTCGGCAGCGTTCGCGCTGGGCTTGGGATTGGCAGCTGCCACCAACCCAGCCGTCGCCGTAGCTGACGATTCTGATTCGGGTTCGTCGGCACAATCGACCGACTCTGGTCCACCCACTTCCGCAGGATCTTCGTCGTCGAAGTCGCCCACTGGTACGCGGGCGCGGCAGCGATCCGGGAGAGGTGCCGGTCCGTCGACTCAGGTGCGGGTCTCGGGTGGTGCCGGGGCGGTTCGGTCACAGGACTCGGATGCTGGGGGACAGGCGGATTCCGATGCTGAGTCGCAGCAGCAGTCGGGGTTGTCGGAGTCCAAGTCACGTTCGTCGGCCCCTTCGGTATCTCGGTCGGTTGATGCGGGTTCTGATCATGACTCTGTGTCGCCTGGGCCGGGTGGTGCTTCCGTGCAGCAGGCGTTGGGTGACGCTGGCAGTGTCGCTCAGTCTCAGTTGCCGAGTGGTGTGCGGGCAGCGGGTGCGGTAGCGCCGGCGGCGACTGCCGCTGCTGCCGTGTCGGAAGCGTCTGTATCGGCGACTGCACCTCAGGCGGCTGCTCCCCAGGCGGCTGCGACCGCGCAGCCCGTGGGATTGGTGTCAGGGCTCTTGTCGTTGTTCGGGCTGGGATCGTCGGGGACTGGTGTTCCAACGACGCCGATGGAGTTTGTCACTGCCGCGTTGTCGTTGATCCGCCGCGAGATCACCCGACTCTTCGCCAACCATGGTCCGACGGCCGACCCCTATGTGATCAGTGAGACTTATCCGGGTGTCGTGACGGGTTCGATCAACGCCTCCGATGTGGAGGGTGATCTGTTGTCGTACAGCGTGACTCAAGGTCCCGCGAACGGCACGGTGACTGTTGATGCTGACGGCAATTTCACCTACACCGCCGACGAGGGGTTGGCGGCCACGGGTGGTACGGACTCGTTCGTCGTTGCGGTTCGCGATACCGGGATGCATCTGAATTTCTGGACTCCGACGACTGCTGAGGCACCGGTTACGGTGGTTGTCAATGCTGCGCCGGGGTTGGGTTCGTCAGGTGGGGCGGCGGCAGCGGCCGTTGCTGCGGGTACGACGACCACGATCACCTGGAACTGGGGCACCAACCCGGCGATCAATTTCAACCCGGCCACGGACAAGCTGGATTTCGGGTGGATGCAGCCCGCCAACTTCGACGTCACCGAGAAGTCTGGTTCGACGGTGATCAGCGTCACCGACAACAGCCATACCTACACGCTCACTGGTGTGGCCCTGAGCCAGCTGTCGATGAGCAATATTGTCGCGAAAGATGCGGGCACGGTCTCGAAGTGGCAGAGCCTGATCAGCACTCCCCAGCAGCCGACAGTATCGATCGCTGGTGCAAGCAAGACTGAGGGCAACAGCGGCACAGCGAATCTCGCCTTCACAGTGACGCTGTCGAAGGCGTCCACGACTCCAGTGACCGTCAAGTATGCGACGTCGAATGGGACGGCCACTGCCGGGCAGGATTACACGGCAGGCTCGGGCACCATCACATTCGCCGCGGGAGAGACCTCGAAAACGCTCAACGTGGCTGTGATCGGTGACGCCACCGTGGAGTCCGATGAAACGTTCGCCGTGACTTTATCGGCGCCCTCGGGTGCAAAGATCGGCACGGCGTCGGCCACGGGCACGATCACCAATGACGACGCGGTTCAAGCGTTGCCGACGGTGTCGATCGCTGGTGCGAGTAAAGCTGAGGGCAATTCCGGAACATCCAATCTGGGGTTCACGGTCACGCTCTCGAAAGCTTCGGCGACTCCGGTCACGGTGCAGTACGCGACGTCGAACGGGACGGCCACCGCGGGCCAGGATTACACAGCGGCATCGGGCACGGTCACATTCGCCGCGGGGGAGACCTCGAAGACGGTCAACGTTGCTGTTGCCGGTGACGCGACCGTTGAGGCCGATGAAACTTTCACTGTCACGTTGACGGCTCCGTCCGGCGCGACGATCGCAGCGGCGTCCGCAGTGGGCACGATCACCAATGACGATGCTGCGGGTCCCGGGGCGGGGACGGCAGGGATGAATTCGGGCAACGCCGCGGACGCCAGGTGGGGCGAGGCGTTCTTCGCACCGTACGTGGATATGGGCGGCTGGCCGACGCCGGACTTGACGGCGATTGCCCAGCAACGTGGGGTCTCGCTGTTGACGTTGGCCTTCATCCAGTCCACCACGGATGGCAAGGCAGCGTGGGGTGGGTATTCGACGCTGACTCCAGGTTCCACCGATAGTCAAGCACAGTCGATTGATGCCACCATCGCGGCGTTCAAGGCCGCCGGCGGCGACGTGATGGTGTCCTTCGGCGGAGCGAATGGCACGAGCTTGGCGCAGTATTACGCCGCTCATGGGATGTCGGCGCAGCAGTTGGCCGACGCCTACGGAGGCGTCGTTGACGCATACGGGCTGAATCGAATCGACTTTGACATCGAGGGTGGGGCTGTTGCCGATCCGGCGTCGATCGCGTTGAACGCTCAGGCGTTGAAGATCCTGCAGACCGCACGTCCAGAACTTGAGGTTTGGTACACGCTGCCGGTGCTGCCCACGGGTTTGGACAACAACGGGCTCAACGTGGTCGACCAGGCGCTCAAGGCTGGGGTGAAGCTCGATGGCATCAATGTGATGGCCATGGATTATGGGGAGTCCACGGCACCGACGAGCGGCCCGAATGCAAAGAGTATGGGCGCCTACGCGATTCAGGCGGGGCAGTCGACCTATGACCAGATGACGCCGTTGTTCAGCAAGTATGGCCAGGCGTTCAATTGGCGTCAGATCGGTGTGACTCCGATGATCGGCGTTAACGACATCCAGAGTGAGGTGTTCACAGTCGCCGATGCGCAAGCATTGGAGACGTTTGCGCGCAACAAGGGCATGGGCATGTTGTCGATGTGGTCGGTGCAGCGCGACACCCCGGGCAGTTTGGGTCAGGCGTCGTCGACCGCTTCGGGGCTCAGCGATCCAGCGGGCAGTTTTGCGAGCACCTGGAACGACTACGGCACGGTCAATACGATGAACTTCTCCACCCCGGGTGGGGGTGGCACTCCGGTCACCGGCGGTACCACCACAGTCATCGGGTGGGCGTGGGGCCAGAACGCAGTTCTGAACTTCAACCCGGCCAAGGACAAGCTGGACTTCGGCTGGATGCAGCCGGCTCACTTCGACATCTCAGACACCACGGGCTCAACAGTTATCACCATCAAGGACTCCGGCGGGCAGACCTACACGCTGAATGGCGTCAAGCTCAGTGACCTGCAAATGGGCAATATCGTTGCCCTCGATTCCGATACGAAGACCAAGTGGCAGAGCTTGATCACCGGTGCTCAGCCGACGACGCCGACGACGCCGACGATTTCGATCGGCAATGCGGGGAAGTCCGAGGGCAATAGCGGTACCTCGAACTTGGCGTTCACCGTGACGCTGTCGAAGGCAGCCACCGGAACGGTCACGGTTAACTACGCGACGTCGGATGTAACCGCCACTGCTGGTGAAGACTATGTAGCCGGTTCCGGGACAGTCACTTTCGCTGCGGGCGAGACGTCCAAGACCGTCAATGTCGCGATCAATGGTGATACCACCACCGAGGGCGATGAGGCCTTCACCGTGACCCTGTCGAATCCTTCGACTGGTGCCACGATCAAGACGGGTACGGCGACCGGCACCATCACCAATGATGATGCCGCGCAGACGACGCCGTCGATTTCGATCGCCAACGTCAGCAAGGCTGAAGGCAACACCGGCACCACGAACATGACGTTCACGGTGAGCTTGTCAAAGGCGGCGACCACCGCAGTGACAGTTAACTACGCGACGTCGAACGGGACCGCTTCTGCTGGTGAGGATTACACCGCCACATCGGGCACCCTAACCTTCGCGGCGGGGGAGACCTCGAAGACCGTCAATGTTGTGGTCAACGGTGATACGACGGTCGAAGCGGATCAAGACTTCACCGTCACGCTGTCAAATGCCAACGGCGCCAGCATCGCTACCGCATCGGCAACAGGCAAGATCACCAACGATGACAGCGCCCCTGGCCAGCCCGGCACGATGTACAAGGTCACCACGACTGGTGCCGACATTGTCGGATTCAACCCGGCGAAGGACAAGCTTGACCTGGGCGACGTCTCGGTACATAGCTTCATCGTTGTCGACACAGCCGAAGGCGTCGGATTCCGCAACCCATGGACCGGCGACACCATCATCGTCCAGGGCGTCTCACTCGGCCAGCTCACCGTGGACAACTTCGCGCCGGTGCTGAACGATCACCTCCGTCAGGACCTGTCCGGAGCGATGGCATGGGAGCACGGGATCACCGCTGAGCCCAACACCGTGTATGCGCGGTCCCATGAAGTCGGCCAGATCGATCGAGTGGCGTTCAACCCCAGCACCGATGTCGTGGACTTCCGCTATTACGGATCACGGGAACAGATCTCGATGGTCGACAGCGCCGAAGGGGTGATCATCTCCAACGCGGGTACCGGCCAAGCGTTGATCCTGCAGGGCGTCACCAAATCTCAACTCACCGCGAGGAATTTCGTCTTCCACCCCGCGCAGGTTCGAGAGGACCGGTTGAACGAACAACTGGGTATCGGTCCTGTCGCCGATGCGCAAGTCAAGGCTCAGGGTGTGCCGGTGGCGGGTACGAACAATTGGCCTACCGGAACAGGAAACGGCACCCCGCCCACCGGGCAGACGGGTACGACAACCGTGATCGGCTGGCACTGGGGCTCGCATGAGGTGCTGCAGTTCGACCCGGCTAAGGACAAGTTGGACTTCGGCTGGTTCCAGGCAGCCAACTTCAATGTCACTGAGACCGCGGGTTCCACCCGCATCGACATCGTCGACAACGATCAGAGCTACACGCTCAACGGGGTGTCACTTGGTGCACTGAGCACCACCAATATCATCGCGCTCGATTCCGGCACCCAAACGAAGTGGCGCAACCTCATCACAGCCGCTCAACCGGCATCGCTGCCCAAGTTGTCGATCGCGGACGCCCATGTGACGGAGGGGAACTCCGGCACCAAGACGATCGGGTTCGGCGTGACGTTGTCGGAGGCGTCGGCAAAGACGGTGACGGTTAGCTACACAACAACCAATGGCCTTGCGGGTGCTGAGGACTTCACCGCGGCGGCGGGCACATTGACCTTCGCCCCGGGCGAGACCGCCAAGACGATCAACGTCGCAGTGCTCGGTGACACCATGGTGGAACTCAATGAGAACTTCGTCGTGAGCCTGTCGTCGCCGGTCAATGCGACCGTCGCCGACGGAAACGCCATCGGCACAATCGAAAACGACGATATCGACCAGTCACCTGCGACACCGCCAAAGGTGTCCATCGAGGACTTGTCACATAGCGAAATGAACCCTGGGGACCACTCGCACTTCCTGTTCAAGGTCACCTTGGACAAGGCGTCGTCGGAGACGATTACGGTGAATTACCAAACCGTCGACGGCACCGCAACGGGCGGCACCGACTACGAGGCCGGCACCGGGACAATCACATTCGCGCCCGGGGTGACCACCCAGGTGCTCCACATCGGAATCCTCACCGATACTGTCGACGAGCCGACTGAGACCATGACCGTGGTGCTGTCGAGCCCGTCCGGAGCCACCTTGGCCAAAGGGACAGCCATCGGCACGATCGTCAACGATGACACCCCGCAGTCGACCGTGTCGAAGTTGTCGGTGTCGGACAGCACGGTGCAAGAGGGAAATAGCGGGACATCGCAACTGGTATTCAACGTCGCGCTCTCCACACCAGCCCAGAACGTCGTCACGGTGAAGTATCACACCGAGGATTTCACTGCCGCGGCCGGAACCGACTACCAAGCCCTCGATGGGGTGTTGACGTTCCTGGCGGGCGAGACCAGCAAGCAGGTGAAGGTCACCATCATCGGTGACACCACATACGAAGGCAACGAGTCGCTGGTTCTGGTGTTCACCGATATCAACGGGGCCCAATTCGACGACGCTCAGGGCGTCGGGCTGATCAACAATGATGACGCGAAACCGGTTACTGGCGAAGACCCTCAGTACCGGGTGGTTGGCTACTTCGCCGAGTGGAGCGTCTACGCGCGTGATTACGAGGTCTCCCAGATTCCGGCCGACAAACTGACCGACATCATGTACGCGTTCGCCGATGTCAGCGACGACGGGCGGGTAGTTCTCTACGACCGGGGAGCTGCAATCGATCAGGCGTACCCGGGAGACACCTGGGATCAACCGATCAAGGGCAATTTCAATCAGCTGGCGAAGCTGAAGGAACAAAATCCTGACGTCAATACGCTCATCTCAATCGGCGGCTGGACTCTGTCGAAGAATTTCTCGAACTCGGCTCTCACCGCACAGTCACGGGCGAAGTTCGCAGCGTCGGCGATCGACTTCATGAAGACCTACGGCTTCGACGGCATCGACTTGGACTGGGAGTACCCGGTCGCCGGCGGACTCGAGACCAACATCTATCGACCCGAGGACACCGCTAATTACGTACTGCTAGTGGAGGAAATCCGGAAGCAGCTCAACGCGCTGGAAGCCACCGACGGCATCGACAAGCATTACTTGCTGACCATCGCGGCCCCAGGTGGTGACGACAAGATCGAGAACTACGACCTTGACGGGATGGCACCCTATCTCGACTGGTTCGACGTGATGGCGTACGACTTCCACGGTGCCAGCTGGGAGCCGAAGAAGACCGGACACGGGTCGGGTTTGTACGGCACACCTGATTCCACCCAAAGCACCTACTACTCGGATTACGCCATCCAGCTCTATCTCGACCAGGTCGATTCATCGAAGATCGTGTTGGGTGCGCCGATGTACGGGCACAGCTGGAAGGGCGTGACCACAGGCAACGATCACGGGCTGAACAATGCGGCCACCGGCCCTGGCATCGCGTCCTACGGCGACCTGAACGGAAGCATTTCGTACTGGCAGATCATGAATCTTGTTGAGCAGCAGCCCAATCTCTACCACGTGTATTGGGACGACCAGGCGAAGGCGTCTTACGTGTCCAGCACCGCGGACGGCGGAACGTTCATCACCTACGAGAGCCCCCAAGCCCTGCAGTACAAGCTCGACTACATCAAGGACTTCAGCCTTGGCGGCATCATGTTCTGGCAACTCGATGATGACATCCGCAATAGCGATGATCCGGATTCATTGCTCGGACTGGCCGCGCGCGAGTTGCTCGATGAGCCGAGCCAGACCGCCTAGTAGGGTGCTCGGCCTAGCGATCCGGCCATTGCAGTTTTGACGACCCCAGAGGCACAACGGGCCTGTCCCAATACGACTTGGTTTGCGAGTACTGCGCAACCGGAGCCATATGAGTCAGGGTTCCCAAAGGCGTCTCGGTCTCGATCAGAATGGCCGACTCGTTGACCTTGTCCCGGATGACGGTCGGCTTCTGCGTCGCCATCAACTCCTCCATGAGTTGTCCATCGAGGTTGCTGTCGCGATCGACGGTGCCCAGATCTTGGAACCACATGCCGGTGCGGGCGAGCGATACCTGAACGTGGTAGCTCCCACCCTCTTTCGCTCGTCGAATCAATGCGGCAAGCGTGCCGAGCGCACCTAGGTATCCGGTCCCGTAGTCGGTGAGCATTTGCACCGGCGCGTACATCGGGGAATCGGAACTGCCGTGTTCGAAGGTGACGCCGGTCGAGGCTTGCGCTCCGTTGTCGAATGCCTTACGCATCGCCCACGGCCCGACGTGACCGTAGGCGCTGACGCTTGTGTAGATGAGTCCGGGGCGGATTTGCGCGAGGCGGCGAGCGCCGAGTGCTCGTTGGTCCATCGAGCCGGGGCGGTAGCCCTCGGTGACGACGTCGCAGCCGTCCTTGACCATTTCCACGTAACGAATCAAATCGTCGGGTCGGGCGAGATCGAGCCATGCCGCGAACTTGCCGAACCCCGTGTCGATCGCGTGACAGGTGATGTCCTCTTCGAGTCGGTTACAGTTGAACCGGACGACATCCGCACCTTGCTCCGCAAGCACACTGGCGATCATCGGGCCGGCCAAGACATGGGTGTGGTCAAAGACTCGCAAACCCGACAGTGGGCGATCAGCCTCACCGAACGGAATCGGTTCGGACTCACCAATCTTTTCGATGGTGATCACCGGGATCGCACCAAGGGCGATACCTTGCGGATGTTGGCGCCATTCCTCGCGGCTACGGTGCACGGTTCCGCATTGCCCAGCGCTGGTGAGGGCTTTCTCAAGCTCGGCTGCCGTCCAGCCCATGCACGCTTCCCGAACAGCGGCAACTGTGTTCTCACAACGCAGCACCTGTAAGACACCCTGCTCAAGGTGGTGCAGCGAGCTCGACATCTCGATGAACCGACCGTCGCCACAACGATGTGTCAGCGCAGTCGCGTTGAACAGCTCCGTGTGCTCGACCGGGTACCCGTTCTGCCGCAGAAACGTCACCCGATGTAGCGACTGCACGGCGTGCAGCCGGTCGATGTCGACGGTTTGACTCTCGCCGCTTCGTTGACGCCAGATCTCAGAGATGGCGGCACCGATCGCTCCGTGCAGTGCTGCGGCCCCTTGGGCCAGATAGAGGGGCGAGTCGTAGAGCGGATCACCCGGTCCACTGAATCGAACACCGCTCCCGAGCGTCTCACGTAACCCCACCACCAACAGCAGGTCGCGCATCATCCGGTCTTGTTGCTGCTCAAGCTGTTCCATGTGCCACTTCCGTAGTGGTGATTGTGAGGGTCAGGAGTGAGTTGTCAGCCAGGAAATCAGTTTGAACGTCACTTCGTCGCGGTCTAGCACCGGCTGGTCGATTGACGGCGCATCGGCGAGAAGAGCCTGGGCCGCGAACATCACATGGTTGCTGACTCCCTTTACATCTGACCCAGCAGACCACGAGCGCGGGAAAGGTTGATGCTACCTGCGGCGCGGGGCGTAGGTTGGCAGACCAGTGCAACCGGGAGGATCGATGGGATTTGAATCCGGCTCGGGGAGCCACGTCGCGGTCGTGACTGGCGCGGGCACCTTGTGTGGTGAGGTCATCGATGACCTGAACGTGTTTCGTGGGGTTCCGTTCGCCGCCCCACCGATCGGCAGGTTGCGCTTCAAGGCGCCGCAACCGGTGGTGCCGTGGCAAGACGTCCGTGCGGCAACGGAGTTCGCGGCGTCGCCGATGCAGCCCCCAGGACAGTTAGCCGCCGGACGCGTGAGCGAGGACTGCCTCTATCTGAACATCTGGGCGCCGGTTGCCGAGGGACCGCACCCCGTGTTCGCCTGGATCTTCGGCGGCGGTGAAATAAAAGGCTCACCCTCCGACCCGCTCTACGACGGGTCAAACCTCGCCGCGCGCGGGATTGTCGTCGTCAACATCACTTACCGGCTCGGATCGCTGGGTTTTCTCAAGGTCGATCACCTGCTCGGCAGCGACTACGCCGGCGCAGAGAACAACGCGCTACTGGACATCGCGGCGGCGTTGGACTGGGTCCAAGCTGAGATCGCGGCCTTCGGCGGCGACCCCGAACGGGTCACGATTGCGGGGGAGTCCGCGGGCGCCAAGAACACCTGCTCGATGCTCGGCCTCGAGGCAGCACGGGGCAAGTTCCACGCGGCCATCGTCCAATCGGTGCGGTACGAATCCACGTTCACTCCCGAGCAGGCTGAAGACAACACCGCGACCATGCTCGCGGCCCTGGGTATCGATCCCGCGGATGCCGAGGATCTGCTGACGGTCGATGCGGCCGAACTCATCGCCGCGGAGAAGGCACTCACAACGCCCGGGATGCCGTTCCTGTGGCGCCCAGTCGTCGATGGAGCCGTGTTCGAGCGCACGGGATTGGAGGCGATCCGCGAGGGCCGCGCCAAGGACATTCGCCTGATGATCGGGAACAACCTGAACGAATACGACCTGTTTGCGCTTGGCGACCCGTTGACCGCGGACCCGACCGCGCAGCAGATGACTAACGTTGACTCCGAGGACGTCGCCGACCGGATCAACTCCGCATACCGGCAGCATTTCCCGCAACTATCCGATGACGAGCGCCGACTCAGGCTAATGACCAGCCATGAGTGGTGGATCCCGACCCTGCGCATGGTCGAGGCTCAGGACCGGGTCGGCGGCGAGGTGTGGATGTACCGCTTCGACTGGGCTCCCACTAACGGCAAGCTCCCGGTCCGAGCCTGCCACATGATGGAGCTTCCGTTCGTGTTCGGCACCTACGACTCCAGCGGAGAAGGCAAGTACATGACCGGGGACTCGACCGACCGGCCCGCGCTAGCGCAGTCGATCGGCGACGCCTGGGCCGCGTTCATCAGCGGTCGCCCCCCGGGGGAGGGGTTGGGCATCGAGTGGCCCCGTTACAGCGCCGGGCGCCGCTCAGTCATGGTGCTCAACTCGGTGCCGGAGTTGTGCATCGATCCAGAGAGCGATGAGCGGCAACTCTGGGAGTGTTAAGCACATTTCGTCGGTCAAATGTGTTGCATCTACCAAAGTGGATCTGCGGAACTGGCATCGATTGTTCTGGAGGGCAACAATTCCGCGCCGAGTTTGGCGTCTTCAGGTGGCAGAAAGAACGTCCATGAGAATGCGGAAGTCGTTCTGCTTCTGACGATTTCCGATTAGCGGTTCGGCTCCGTTAGGTTTCATCGCTATGACGAGTAACAAATCGATTCGGGTAGCGACGTTCACCTTGGCGCTCGGTTTCGGCACATTGGGGTTGCCCGCTGTCGCCCATGCCGACGACCCCGACGCGGTTCCACCGGCAATGCTCAATACCCAGTGCTCGCTGGATCAACTGATGGCGGCCACCCAGGTCGTCGATCCGATCACCTACGGTGCGATCGTCGAGAAGTACAACTCCGAGCCGGGATGGATACAGGGCGGCGTTCGCTACCACTTCAACTTGTTGCTGCAGAAGTCTCCGCAGGATCGCCAGGCCGAGGTGGATTCTCTGGCGAACATCTTCCCGGAATACGTCGGACTGTTCCGTACGGCTGAGCCGACGGCCAATGCCGTCGCGGCCAAGTGCTCGACGTTCCCAGCTGAGAACCCCGCAGTGTGGTCGCTTTCGCCCGCCAGTCAGTAGTCCGGCCGCGGTCGGTGGTCCTAAGAGTGCGCCGAAATTCTGATAATGCGTCTAATCGGTGAGACTCGAGAGCAATCATGTCTCATGATGTAGACATGCAATCCGAATCGGCGCCAAGTCAGGCGGTGCCGTAGTGGCCGGCAACGACTGGCTGGGAAATCGGCGCTCAGAGGTCGCGGCCGATCGAATCCTTGACGCTGCCGGTGAACTGTTCGCGCACCACCAGATTTCGCAGATCGGCATGAATCAGATCGCACGTGCTGCCGGATGTTCGCGCGCAACGCTGTACCGCTACTTCGAAAACCGGGAGTCGTTGCACACGGCTTATGTGAACCGCGAGGCACTCCGCACGTACGAGCGGCTCACCGCCATCGTCGCGGATATCGAAGATCCTCGTGAGAAGCTGCTCGCGACGCTGACGACCTCGATCGGCCTGGTGCGCCAAAGCCCGCCGCTGGCAGCGTGGTTCACAACTGGCGATACGCCAATCGGTACCGAAATAGCCGAGCGTTCCGATGTGATCCGAGCGATGATTGCCAGCTTCCTGTCGGAGTTGCAGCCAGAGGACCAGGATGCCCTCGACCGTCGGTCGCGCTGGATCGTGCGAGTGCTGACATCGCTGCTGTCCTTCCCCGGCAACGATGCGGACGACGAGCGGGAGATGCTAAGGGAGTTTGTGATGCCGGTGGTCTTTCCTCGATGAACCAACCGGCCAATGACAAGATCGACGCCAACTCGCTGCGCGGCGTCTCGGAGACGGCGCTGTTGACTCTCAACGGCAGGGCCCACCAGGCCGGACTGCCGGGGGCAATTATCAGTGATCCGATGGCGATCGAGCTCGTCAGCAAGTTCGATTTTGATTTCGACAAGTTCGGGCGCAAGGGTCAAGAGTTGGCGTTGCGTTCGCTGGCGGTGGACAAGTGCGCCGTCGAATACCTGACCAAACACCCACGCGCAACCGTTGTGGCTCTGGCGGAAGGTTTCCAGACCAGCTTCTGGCGTCTGAGCAGCGCGCTGCCCGATAGCCAGTTCCATTGGTTGTCAGTCGATCTGCCGCCCGTCATCGAGTTGCGCCGGCGTGCGCTTCCGGTGTCGACGCGGATCACCAACATCGCCCAATCCGCGCTGGACTACAGCTGGATGGACCAAGTGGACAGCAGCAACGGTGTATTCATCACGGCCGAGGGCTTGCTGATGTACCTGCAGCCCGCCGAGTCGATGGATCTGATTGCCCGGTGTGCCAAGCGATTTCCCGGCGGGCAGATGTTCTTCGACCTACCGCCGACGATCGTGAAGAAGGTGGCCCGAAAAGGGATGCGGGCGTCGCGGCATTACCGGGTACCGCCAATGCCGTTCAGCCTGTCGACAACCGAGCTTGCCGACCTGGTGAACACTGTTCCGGGGATCCAGGCGGTCTACGACGTGCCCATGCCCAAAGGTCGCGGGTTCTTCTTCGGAAAGGTGTTTCCTGCCGTCTGGCAGTTTCCGCCGATGAAGCCGTTCCGCGGGGCTTACGCCCTGCTGCAATTCAGCGAATGTTCTCGGGGATCGAATTGAGCTTGGCAAGGATGAGGATAGCCAAGTCGCCGGCATCATCATCACCAAGCTTCGAATGAGCCTTGATGGTGTCTTTCACCAGATCGACACGTTGGGTGTAGGGAGTACGCAGGGTTGTTGGCGAAGCCATCTCAATATCCTTTTCAGACGAGCATTTTCGCTCACAACAGAGCTGCCCGTTACCTGCGACGCTACCCTCTTTCAGGTTGGATGGTCACCGACTGGACATTCCAGATCTCGTCGCAGTATTCGGCGATGGCACGGTCCGAGGAGAACTTGCCACTGCGCGCGGAGTTGAGGATCGACTTGCGCGTCCAGGCCGCACTGTCCCGCCAGGTGTCGCTCACCTGGTCCTGGCAGGCGATGTAGGCGGCATAGTCGGCCAGCACCAAGAACGGGTCATGGTGGATCAGGTTGTCGATCAGCGGCCGGAAGACCTCGGTATCACCACGGGAGAACCGGCCTTCTGAGATAAGGCCCAGAACTTGGCGCAGTCCTTCGTTGCCTTCGATGTAATAGCTCGGGTGGTAGCCCTCACTTACCAGTTGCTGGACTTCCGGGGTGGTCAGCCCGAAAAGGAAGAAGTTCTCTGCACCGGCTTCTTCGCGCATCTCGACGTTGGCACCGTCGAGCGTGCCGATGGTCAGTGCACCGTTGATCATGAACTTCATGTTGCCGGTGCCGGATGCTTCCTTGCCTGCAGTCGAGATCTGTTCGGAAAGATCGGCTGCCGGGTAGATCAGCTGCCCGCTTTTCACGCTGAAGTTCGGGACGAACGCGACTTTGATACGACGGTTGACGTCCGGGTCGGCGTTCACAGTCTCCGCGACGGCATTGATCAGCTTGATGATCAACTTGGCCATGGTGTAACCAGGCGCGGCCTTGCCGCCGAAAATGAAAGCGCGCGGGGCGATGTCGAGATCGGGATTCTTCTTGAGCCGGCTGTACAGCGAGATAATGTGCAGGACGTTGAGGTGCTGACGCTTGTACTCATGGATCCGCTTGACCTGGATGTCGAACATCCAATCCGGGTTCAGTTCGGTGCCAGTCGTCGTCTTCACATAGTCCGCGAGCCGAGCCTTGTTCCCACGCTTCACCGCCCGCCAACTCTGTTGGAAGGTGGGATCGTCGGCGAGTGGTTCCAATCTGCGCAGCCGCTCCAAGTCGACCATCCAGTCGCCGCCGATGGTGTCGTCGAGCAACTCCCTCAAACCGGGATTGGCCAGGCCGAGGAATCGGCGCGGCGTGACGCCGTTGGTCTTATTACTGAAACGCTCCGGCCACAGCTCGTAGAAGTCCTTGAGCACAGTCTCTTTGAGCAATTCGGAGTGCAACGCGGCGACGCCGTTGATGGCGTGGCTCCCGACCGTAGCCAGATGTGCCATCCGGATGGATTTGCCGCCGTCTTCGCCGATGAGCGACATGCGTCGAACCCGATCCTCGTCGCCGGGGAACCGCGCGCGCACCTCATCGAGGAACCGGCTATTGATCTCGTAAATGATCTCAAGGTGCCGCGGCAGGAATTGCTCGAACATTGGCAGCGGCCAGGTTTCGAGCGCCTCGGGTAGCAGCGTGTGGTTGGTGTAGCCCAAAGTCGCAACTGTGATGCGCCACGCCTCATCCCAATCGAATTCGCGCTCATCGACGAGCAGCCGCATCAGTTCGGCGACCGCGATGGACGGGTGAGTGTCGTTGAGCTGGATAGCAACTCGGTCGGGAAGCTCCTGGGCCGACCGGCCGGCGAAGTCCTCCAACAGGTGCAGGATGTCTTGCAGCGAACACGACACGAAGAAGTACTGCTGCGCCAGCCGCAACTGCTTGCCGACTGCCGGTTCGTCGTTGGGGTAGAGCACCTTCGTGATGGTCTCGGAGACGACTTCGTCCTGCACTGCGCGGTAGTACTCGCCGGCGTTGAAGGCGTCCAGTGCCAATGCGTTGACCGCGCTGGCGCTCCACAACGTGAGCGTGTTGCAGGTATTGACGCCGTAACCCTGGATCGGGGTGCCGTAGTACACACCCTTGACCACGCGCTGCGGCACCCAGCGCACCCGCTCGTTGCTGTTTTCGTCGGTATAGACTTCGGTGCGGCCGCCCCAGCCAACCTGGTAGTTCAATTCAGGCTTGACGATCTCCCAGGGATTCCCGTTGGCCAACCAGGTATCGGTGGTCTCGACCTGCCAGCCGTCGCGCAGCTCCTGGCTGAATATGCCGAACTCGTACCGGATGCCGTAGCCGATTGCCGGGCGCTCAAGAGTCGCCAACGAGTCCAGATAGCAAGCGGCGAGTCGTCCCAACCCGCCATTGCCCAGCCCCGGCTCCTGCTCGCACGCCAGAACGTCATCGAAATTCTGGCCCAGTGCGGTGAGGGCCGAACGGGCTTCGTCCTCGATCTGCAGGTTGAGCAGGTTGTTGCCCAGGTGTGGACCCAACAGGAACTCCGCCGACAGGTAGCAGGCCACCTTGCGGTTGAGATCGAGGTAGGTCTGAGTGGTATCACTCCAACGCTGCTGCATGCGGTCGCGAACCGCCAGCGCAAGAGCGTGGTAGTAGTGCTGAGGCTCCAGCAGCGCGGCTGGCCGCCCGAGGGAGTACCTCAGGTGATCCTCGATCGCCTGACGCAAGGCGTCAGCGTTCATCGAGGTGCGGATGTCCTCGCAGGCGGCGGGTTCCGGGGGACGGGCGTGGCTCATTTGTCTTCCGTCTTCTGTTGCCGCCATCGACAGTCAGCCTGCCGAGTCGTCGTTAGTGAGGTGCGGTCAGCGACCGTGTCCGCCACCGCCGTTGAAGCCCGGCTCGGCGACCTCTGCCTCAGTTAGCTGATCGCTGGGAGTCGAGATCGCAGGCGGCGTAGCCACAATGGCCGGGTCGGCTTCAGCAGGCATCGGCGCGCTCACCGCTGGGAAGGGCTCGCCAGGAGGCGCCGGCGGCAGGTATGGCGTAGCTTCAACCGGCGCGGTCGGGTATTCAATTGGCCCTGAGCCAGCCTTGGTGAGCTGGAACGGAATGGCGATATTCTCGCCACCGCAGGCACTGCTATTGATGCTGGCGTAACCGGCCAGGCTGGTCGCGTCCCATGAGTAATTGTTACGGCCAGCGACCTTGCTGCCGTCGCTGCACTCCTCGGCGTCCGGCTGGTCGACGAAGAGGATCCACGAGCCCACAGTCCAGTACGCGTTGGCACTCCACGGCGCGTGCTTGGAGTCGCCACTAGAGACGACGTACACACAGTGGTCGCTATCGTCCGGGCAAGGGGACAGGGTCCAAGTGGCGGATTCCCCTCCCTCGCCTTCGAACGTGTAGGTGCCAAGGGCGTGCGGATCGGCCGCTTGGGCCGGGCCGGCGAGCCCGATGCCGAGACCGCCTACGACAAGGACGGAGGCCATTGCCTTCCCGGTCAGATTCATGCCGTTCCTCCTTGGGGCCCGTTGCGGGGGCACCGTTGTCTTGCCTGTCAGGTAAGGATTCGCACTATTGCATCATGTTGTTACGTTTCGCGTCACAGCTGGGGTCAGCCCAACCGGCAGACCGACTCCGAATTCGAGGTGAATCCGGTACTGAAGCCGCTTGGTGAAAACGCCACCACCCTCGATGAAGAGGGATTATGTTGCCGATGCGGGCCACAGGTCGGCAGCGCACAACTTCTCTGATTGGGCGTTCAGGTGCTCATAACATTCGCCGCCCCCGGCCGGTATATCCAGGGCAAGGACGCCACGCGCCAGCTCGGCGCGGTAATGACAGAGGTTGGGCTTATCGGTCCGGCACTGATTTTGGCCAGTGAGCGGATCAGTCGCCAAATGGCCGATATCTGGAGACAAACTCTCGGCGGGTCGAGCATCGAGTTCACCGTCCACCGCTTCGGCGGTGAGTGTTCACGGGCTGAGATAGACGCCGGTATCGCTGCCGCCACCGCGGCCGGGGTGGCCACCATCATCGCGGTAGGCGGCGGTAAGGCGCTCGATGCCGGCCGTGCGATCGGGGTCGCCGCCGGACTCAGGGTGGTGATGTGCCCGACGCTGGCTTCAAACGACGCGCCATGCAGCGCCGTCTCGGTCGTCTACACCGAAGCAGGGGAGGTGGAGCAGGTGATGCACCACCCACGCAACCCCGAACTCGTGCTCGTCGACACCACGATCATCGCGAACAGCCCAGCCCGCTATCTGGTAGCCGGGATGGGCGACGCGCTGGCCACCTGGTTCGAGGCCAGGACGGTGGTCGAGGCCAACAAGCCCAATGAACTCGGCGGTGCGGCGAGCATGTCAGCGCTGGCGCTGTCTCGGCTCTGCTACGACACCCTGCTCGCCGACGGACCGTCTGCCCTGGCTGCTGTCCAAGCCCGGTCGGTCACACCGGCCGTCGAACGGCTCGTCGAGGCGAACACCTTGCTGTCGGGCCTCGGATTCGAGTCGGCAGGGCTCGCCATCGCCCACTCGGTGCACAACGGCCTCACGATGCTGGGTCCGACCCATCAATTCCTGCACGGCGAGAAGGTGGCATTCGGTCTCCTTGTCCAGCTGGCGGTGGAAGGCCGGCACAGCTCGGAGTTCCTCGAGGTGGTGTCCTTCTGTCGCGAGGTTGGCCTACCCACGCGGCTCGCCGATATCGGTTTGCGCGATGCGTCGAGCGAAGATCTGCGTCGGGTGGCCGGGAGGACGGTGGTCCCAGCCGAGACAGCGCACCACGAGCCCTTCGAAGTCACCTCAGAACTGATCTTCGACGGCATCCGCGCTGCGGATTCCTGGTCAAGCGCCGTCTCGTAAGGCCCGGAGGTCAGCGGGCGGAGCTGTTCTTTCTCCGGCGAAGCAATGCCAAGCTGAAGAAGAGGAAGACCGAAGCCCCTTGGGGCACAACGGTATAGCCGAGATCTTTCAGTATGCCGAGTTCGATGGGACTCAGTGTCCGGACGCCAAGCCCGGTGTCGCTGATGGCGTTCATCAGTTGGGTATTACTCCCGGTGAACGTCGAGTCGTCCAAGTGCGACATCGAACTACCCGAGGACCATGGATTGGGTGTGTAGAGCGGTACGGGTCCGCCATACGCCGCGACCGCGTTCGGCCCGCCGAAGTACAAACCTCCGCTGTTCCCGCTCAGATTCGGGTTGTACGCGGTGTTCCAGTCGAAGTCTGGATCGATCACCTTGGTGTCAGCGTTGTTCACGATAAAGCTGTCAAACATCGTCCAGTTGTTGCCGGTGTTGGATCCGGCGTTGTCGACGTTGGACAGGAATCCGAAGGTGTGCAGCAGCTCGTGCATGGCAGTGGAGTCGAAGTCGTACTCCGTGTTACTGACGGTGTTGCCGAACGCCCACGGGTTTGCGAAGTTCCAGGTGATCTCACCGTCGGCTGCCACGCCGTTCGAGTCCACTCCTGTCAGAATCTTGTTCTGCACGACAGTCTGGAAGAAGCCGGCGTCGCTACTGACCAGATCACTACCCGCCGTAGCGAGCGTCGACGTGAACGGTTGGTATTGGCCGGTCACCGCGTAGGTGATTGTCACAGGCTCTGAAACGACAAAGTAGGACGAGAGAAGAATCGCCTCCGTTTGCAGTGCGGTACGAGCGGTGGAAGACCAGAACTGCGCACCCGTCCCGTAGATGAAGTTGAACGTCACCCTCGGACCGGTGAGCCCTTGAGTGACCTCTGCGACGGCCTGAGTGCTGGGCTCCCGAAACAGATCGAGGAGGTTTATATGGAACAGCCCCGCGTCAGCGGCTGAAACCGTGAAG
Source organism: Mycobacterium sp. (assembly GCA_965279745.1). Lineage (GTDB taxonomy): Bacteria > Actinomycetota > Actinomycetes > Mycobacteriales > Mycobacteriaceae > Mycobacterium. The sequence goes on along the minus strand of OZ257262.1, from coordinate 897,453 downwards.
GCGTCGACACCGTTGAAATCAGACCCGGGGGTGTAGGTGTAGGTGCCGTCGGCATTCAGTGCGACGGTCCCATAACTTGGGGCACGGGTCACGGTGTAGGTGATTGCCTCACCTTCAGGATCGACGCCGCCGATAGTGCCCGTGATCGGTCCAGAGCTCTGTCCGGTGATCTGGATCGGGTCGACAGTAGGTGCCTGATTGAACAGGGCGCGGCGGACCAGCAGCAGGGCGCCTTCAAAGAACCCTTGAATCGAGCTCAACACTCCCGAGAACACGTTCGTCGTGGCAGACGCACTGTTGGCGCTGGGCACGCGCACCGCCGAGACATGCGAGGTGCTGGGGGCGGTAACCGCCGCCGGCGCGGTGTCGCTGATCGAGGGCGTTGCGGCGGCGGGCGAGCTAATCGCATCCGGCGCTGTTGAGTCCAGTGCCGTCGCCGTGGAATGCGGTCGTGACGTCGCATTGAGCTGCGCGGTATTGAGCTGCGTGTCATCTGAGATCGCCGAGGCGTTAGGAGTGGGCGCGTCGGCGGTTGGAGCGCTGGTTCGCGTCCTGCGTGCCGGTTGGCTGGCCTTGGCACCGGAGCGGGACGCTGAGCTGGCCGAACTTCCGTCGGTGGCAGTCCCAGGTCCCGTGGTTGCCGCTGCAGGCGCTAGCTCGGAGGCGTGCGGCTTCGCACCGCGCCGTGGGCCCTTGCTGGGTCCATTAGCGCTCGGCCCTTCGGCTTTGTCGGTGTGGCTACTCGCGCCCGATGTCTGCGATCCGGAATTATCCGGTGAGTCGGCGGCGGCAGTCCCAGCGGTGGCGATCTCAATTGCCGGGAGCCCGGCAAAGGAAAGTCCCAGCGCAATTGCGGCGCCCGCCAGCCCGCTACTCTTTGCCACAGACATAGGTGAATCCCCCATAACGCTAGGCTTCTGGCACATCACCCGTCGGGACGGCCTTTGCTCCCAAGATCATCCCCCGGGACTACCGCAGAGAGCAATAGCTAATTGTCGAACTATTCGACCCAACCGTGCTTCCGGGCCAGAGCCTCGAATGCCGCACGCACCTGTCGAATCTGTTCGCCCGTGATCGAGGGGATTTCCAGCAGGATCTCAGTGACCGTCTGCTTGAATTCCTGGCCCGACAGGTAGTCGTAATAGTCATCGGAGGACGACGAGCCACCGCTGGTGCGAATCTCAGGCTGGCCGGGTGAATCCCCGTCCCGTTGCACCCCGGTCGCAAACTGCCCCCGGGGGCCGTCTTCCACCTCATACGACACCCGCACGCCCGGTCTGATCAGATCCCGATCAATTTCGAGGTCATTGGCATGCAAAAACACATCTTCACCACCGAGATCCGGTGTTATGAACCCGTAACCCCGCATGTCATCAAATCGAACGACTTTTCCTAAGACCCGCACCTGTACCAACCCCAACCGCTGATGAAAACCAACAAGAACGCATCAGGTTACCGCACCCGGTAGCCGTTACCGCGCAGCGCATCGGCCTATTGGCGGACTATTTGATTGAACCGATAAGCGGTCCGCGCACCGGGTCGCCGGCGGTTGTCGCGTCAGCGCGCGTTTCCCGCGCCACAGATTTCCACGGCCGCGTCCTCGACGGTTTCTTCATCGAGCAGGACGTGTAACGCGGCGTCGCCTAACGGAATGAAGCTGTCTGCACTGGCAACTCGGGCAATGGCGCCGTCGTATCCGTTCTCAATGAGTGCGGCGATAACGCGCTCACCGACGCCCCCCGTGTGACGAGTCTCGTCCACGACGAGCACGCGCCCGGTCGCCTTCGCCTCTCGTACAAGGTCCTGCACGGGCAGGGGGGCTAACCAGCGGAGGTCCACGACGCGGGCCGCTATTCCATGACGCTGTCGGAGTTGTTGCGCCACGCGAAGACTCATCGGTACGCCGTTGCCAAACGTGACGATTGTGAGATCCGCGCCAGCGCCGTGGGTGCGCGCCGTTCCAATCGACCCGTCGACGCTCGCGTCGGGCTGGCTCAGCCAACCACCGTCGCCATCCTCGAACAGATCCTTGGTGTGATAGAGCGCAATAGGTTCCAGGAATAGCGATAGTGCGCCCGCATCGATGCCGGCCCGGGCGCAGGCGCGTAATGCGGCGTAGGCGTCGTCGGGATGGCATGGCGAAGCGACGATGACTCCGGGGATGTCGAGTAGGGCTGCCACGGAGTTGTCGTTGTGAAAGTGCCCGCCGAAGCCTTTCTGGTAGCCGTATCCGGCAACTCGAACAATTGCAGGATTGCGGTATTGACTGTTGGAGAAAAACTGCAGCGTGGCTCCTTCGCCGCGGATCTGGTCGAGGGCGTTGTGGATGTAGGCCAGGTATTGAATCTCCGGAATCGGTAGCAGTCCATTGAGTCCTGCACCCAGTGCAATACCAAGAATTGTCTGCTCGTCGAGAATGGTGTCGAAAACCCTTGCGGCGCCGAACTTCTTCTGCAAGCCGCGGGTTACTCCATACACACCGCCCTTGCGGGCGACATCCTCGCCGAACAGGATGGCTTGTTGATACTCATCGAGGACGTCATGGAGAGCCGCGTTAATTGCCTGGGCAAGTGTGTTGCCGGCCTGTGGTGCCACCGGCACCGACCGTGAAGCCTGTTGGGCTGCAAGTAGTCCAGCGACGAGAGGTTCTGCTACCGCGTCTGCCGATTCCAGCTGCGGCAGTTCGGCGACTTCGCGGGCGAATCCCATGACGATGGCCCGCTTGCGTTCATAGAGGTCGATGACCTCCCCCACAGTGCGGTGCCCTCGGTCGATGAGTAACTGCGCGGTGGTCAGAACCGGGTCGCGCGCGTATTCATCAGTGATGTCACGGGTAGTGCGGTACGACAGTTCGTAGTCGGTGCCGGCATGTCCCATGAGGCGAACCGTCCGCAAATGCAGGAACGCGGGTTGATGGCGATCCCGGACCCAGTCCGCAGCAGCCCTTGATGCCGACCACGTTTCGTCGAGATCGCTACCGTCGGCACTGAAGTACGCCAACCCGGACCTATTCCCATATGTGTTGGCAATCCATCCTTCCGGCGTCCTGGTACTGATCCCGATGCCGTTGTCCTCGCAAACGAAGAGCAGGGGAGTGTCTATACCCCGATATGCGGCATTGAGCGCAGCATTGATCGCGCCAAGCGCTGTGGAATGGTTGGCTGACGCATCCCCGAAGCTGGTGACGACCACGGCATCAGCGGGCCACGGGCAGCCCGCGGTGAGTTTGTGCGCCCGCCCCAGCATGAACGCCACGCCGAAGGCGCGCGGCAGATGCGAGGCGATCGTGGACGTCTGCGGGATCACGCTCAGGTCGTAGCGGCCGAATACCTTGTGGCGGCCACCGGAAATCGGCTCTTCCGAAGCGGCGACCATACCGAGCAGCACATCGCGGATCGGATCACTGCCACCGCATTGACGGCCGCGCTGCAGGAAGAACGCGCCCGAGCGGTAATGCAGCAGCGCAGGATCGCTAGGACGCAGCGCTGCAGCAACCGCAGCATTGCCCTCGTGCCCCGATGATCCGATCGTATAGAAGCCCGTGCTCTCGGCCCGTAGTGCGCGAGCGGCGAGATCGAGGTGCCGACTGCCCAGCTGCGAATCGAAGATCTCCAGGGCTTGAGCGACGGTCAGGGACGAACCCGGTAATACAGGCGCGTCATCGTCATGGAGCGGCGACGGCGGCTCAGTGCTGTCCCCGCGGCTCAGCAGGGCGGAGGTGAAGTAGTCGTCGATCGGTTCGGCCATGGGCCAGGACACTCCGTTCGCTGCGGTCCCCGGTGGTCTTGCTGTGCTGTCTAATAACAACATGACAGCGGCAAAGCACATCGGAATCGTGCTCTTCTCTGATGTCGAAGAACTCGATGTGGTCGGACCTTGGGAAGTCCTATCGGCTTGGACTCGGAGATATCCCGATGACGGCTATGCCGTGTCCTGTATGTCTGAAGCGGGTGGCCTGGTGCAGTGCGCGAAGGGGTTGGTGCTGCAAGCCCATCACACCTTCGAGGACGCGCCCGCGCTTGATGTGTTGATTTATCCCGGTGGTCAGGGCACCCGTCCGCAGTTGCAGGACGATAATCAACTGGATTGGGTGCGACGGCAGCGGGCAACCATCCCATTGATGACCAGCGTCTGCACCGGCTCACTTGTCTACGCCGCCGCGGGCCTGCTCTCACATCGTCCGGCGACCACACACTGGGCGTCGCTCGACCGTCTGGCCGAGCTGGATTCCACCATCGATGTCCGGCGTGACGAGCGTTTTGTCGATGACGGCGACATCATCACTGCCGCAGGGGTTTCAGCCGGAATTGATATGGCGTTGCACCTTGTTTCCAAGTTCTCCGGCGCGGATCGAGCCCGAGAGGTCAGGCGGTACATCCAGTACGACCCGGCTCCGCCGGTGTAGCCGTCCCCTCATGTCTCCACCGTAGGTGTTGGGCTGATACCCAGCGCGGCGATGATCGGCGTAGCGGCGCCACTGCTGTTGATCTCTCTTCGCCTACTGCAAGGCTTAGCGCTCGGCGGCGAATGGGCCGGGGCGGCGTTGCTGAGCACAGAGCATGCGCCGACTGGTAAGCGCGGCCGTTACGGCATGTCCACGCAGCTGGGAATGGGGACCGGACTGGTCCTGGCGAACCTGGTATTTCTGTTGTCCAACAACATCTTCAGCAATGCGAATACCGCATTCCTTCAATGGGGTTGGCGAATCCCATTCGTGCTCAGCGCGGCGCTGATCGGTGTAGCGCTCTACCTCCGATTACGGGTCGAGGAGTCGCCGGTGTTCGCCGCGATCCAGCGAGATACCGGGGTGCCCTTCGCCGCTCTGATGCATCGCCAGGCCCGGCAGGTTCTGCTGGCTGCGGGCGTCATGGTCGGCGGCGTCACGCTGGTCTACCAAGTCGGCACGTTCTTCACCCACTATGCCGTGCTGCACCTCGGCTATTCGGCGGGGTTTGTCCTTCTGGTCGGGGTGATCGGCGGGCTGTGCTCCGTAGCGCTGGTTGCCGTCTCAGCGGTCCTCAGCGATACCTACGGCCGGCGACGAATTGTCGCCATCGGGTACATAATCGCCGTACCTTGGTCGTTTGCCGTGTTCCCTCTCATCGCGATCGGGAATCAACTGGTGTTCGGTGTCGCGGTCGTTTTCACCTATGCCATTACCGAAATGTGCCTGGGCCCCATGGCGTCCTTCATTCCAGAGATCTTCGCGCCGCATTACCGCTACACCGGAGCCGCGCTGTCCCATAGCGTCGGCTGCATCATCGGCGGTGCCGTGCCGCCGGTACTGTCTGAGCCACTGCTGGCCTCATACGGCGGTTGGTCAATCGGTGTCATGATGGCTGGCCTTGCGGCGGTCAGCCTGGTAAGTGTGTTGCTGCTGCGCGAGACCGCTACACCTTCTGTGCAGCGCTGATTAGATCCTGCCACTTAGCAAGCGTTCCAGCATCTTTGGCGACAATGTTGCCAATCTGAAGTTGGCTCAGCTTGACGCCCTGCAAGGTGTAACTGTGGTTGTTGTCGATGACGGTGATCACGGTCGAACCGCCCGCTTCGGTGACGGTGAACTGGTCAGCATGCATCCAGACGAAGTCCAACTTGTCCGTCGCCGGGTTGAAGTTGAGGACCGGATTGGTGCCCCAGGCCCAAGTGACGGTGGTCGTCGGGCCACCGGTCACCGGCGTCCCGCCGGTCGTGGTCCCGCCGCCACCCGTCGTGCCGCCGCCTGTCGTGGTGCCGCCACCTGTAGTCGTGCCACCGCCAGTCGTCGTCCCGTAGTTCACGACGTTGGCGGCGCCATAGTCGTTCCACACCTTGCTGAAACTCCCGGCGGCGTCGCTCAATCCGGACGCATTATGCGTAGGTTGGCCCAGAGTTCCCGGGTTGTCCCGCTCAATTGACCACAACGACAACATCCCGATGCCCTTGGTGCGGGCGAAGTCCTCCAACGCCTGCGCGTCGGCGACTGTGAACACCTCGCTGGTGATGTCGTTGACTCCGATCATCGGCGTGACGCCAATCTGGTTCCAGGCGAACGCTTTCCCATACTTTGCGTACAACGTGGCCATCTGGTTGTAGGTCGACTGCGCGGACCTGATGGCATATGTGCCCATCGTCTGAGCATTAGGCCCACTGGTGGGCGCTGCGGATTCCCCGTAGTCCATAGCCATCACGTTGACTCCGGCGACGTTGACCCCAGCCTTCAACGCTGACTCCACGACGTTGACGCCATCGGTGGTCAGCCCGCTGGGCAGCACTGGCAGCGTGTACCAGACCTGCACCTCAGGATGAGCCTGCTGGAGCAACTTGAGCGCTTGATTGTTGAGGTCGACGGCCTTCTTGTTGCCAATCGCAGCTCCCTCGACATCGAAGTCGAGGTGAGTCACACCGTAGGCATCGACGACGCCTCCGTATGCGTTTGCCAGCGCCTGGGCACTAAGGCCTTTCGACGCGTAGTACTCCGCCAGGCTGGTTCCCGCCGCGCCGCCGAATGAGATCGCCACATCGCCGCCGGCTGCGCGGAATGTCGCTATCGACGAATTGATCGCCTTGGCCTGATCGTTGGTCGAGTTTGCCTCGAGGACGTTGTACCCACCCCAGGCCGGATTGCCGTTGGGATCGACCTGCATGAAGCCGAGGGTGAACAACGTTGCCCCGGTGGCCTTGGACATCTGCAGGAGGTTCGGCACCGGCCAACCTGCCATGTCGACATAGGGAGCCCAGAAGGCGTTGCCCCACTGGGCTGTGGTCCCGCCGGGCGGAGTAACCACGTTGTCGTCGTTGAGGATCGTCCCGGTTGCGGACGCGGTGGTGATTGTCGCTCCTGACGGATTCGACAGTGTCACGGTGAATGTTTCGGTCGGCTCAGAGGTGGTGTCACCCGCCACGGCGACGTTGACCACCTGCGAAGTCACCCCCGGAGCGAAGGTGACGGTTCCAGTAGTGGCGGTGTAGTCCTGGCCAGCCGTTGCGGTGCCGTTGGACGTGGCGTAGTTGATCGTGACCGGTGTTGTCGAGGCTTTCGACAAGGTAACCGTGAAGCTCAAATTCGATGTACCGGAATTGCCCTCGTTACCAGTGGCATTGGCGATCGAGACGGTCGGTACGACCGGAGCGGTGTCGTCGTTGACAATCGTTCCGGTCGCCGACGCGGTGGAGATGGTCGCCCCAGAGGGGTTGGACAGCGTGACCGCGAATGTTTCGTTGGATTCCACTGTGGTGTCGCCGGCCACGGCGACGTTGATCACCTGCGAAGTCACCCCTGGTGCGAAGGTGACGGTTCCGGACGTCGCGGTGTAGTCCTGGCCAGCCGTTGCGGTGCCGTTGGACGTGGCGTAGGCGATGGTGACAGGGGTCGTGGAGGCCTTCGACAAGGTCACCGTGAAGCCCAAATTCGATGTGCCCGAATTACCTTCGTTGCCGGTGGCATTGGCGATCGAGACGGTCGGTGCGACCGGAGCGATGTCGTCATTGACAATCGTTCCGGTTGCCGACGCACGGGAAAGGGTAGCTCCCGACGGACCGGACAACGTGACGGTCATGCTCTCATTGGCTTCCACGGCGGTGTCACCGATCACGCCGACGTTGACGACCTGTGACGTGACCCCCGGCGCGAAGGTGACCGTTCCGGACGTCGCGGTGAAGTCCTGGCCCGCAGTTGCGGTGCCGTTGGACGTGGCATACCCGACCGTCACAGCTTTGGTTGAGGCTTTCGACAACGTCACCGTGAACGCCAAATTCGATGTACCGCTGTTGCCTTCGTTAGCACTCGCATCGGCGATCGACACGCCGGGCGATGTCGTTTGCGCGCCGCTGATCAGGCTCTGCCACCTGGAAACCGTGGTGGCGTCCTTGGCGACAATGTTGCTCATCTGCAGTTGGCTCAGCGGCACCCCCTGCAGGGTGTAGCTGTGGCTGTTGTCGACGACTGAAATGACGGTAGAGCCGGCCTTCTCGCTGACGGTGAACTGACTGGGCTGCATCCAGCCGAAGTCCAGTTTGTCGGTCGCCGGGTTGAAATTGATCACCGGGTTGGTGCCCCATGCCCAGGTGATCGTCGTCGTCGTGCCAGCAGCGGCAACCGCAGCAGCCGCAGGAGCCGCGTTGCCCGGTGCGAAGATTTTCTCAAGCTCTCGGCGGACGAGCGCCAAGGCAGCGGTGATGAATTCAGCCGGCGTTGTTGGAATGCCACTGCCGGAGCCCGACGGAGCCAACCCCAGCAGTCGCAAGAACCCGGATACGATTCCCGCCGGCTTCACCACCGAGGCTGCCGCGGGGGATACCGCCGCAGCTACCGGTTGCACGGCAACCTCCGCTACGGAAGTCGCTACCGTCGCTGAATTGCCCGCGGTCGACGGGACCAGCGACGGCAACGCCGGCTTATCCGCCAAATCCACAGTCCTGCGGGCTGGGCGATCGTGTCGAGTCACCGCGGCTTTCGCGGCGGCGGCGGGTTGACTCGACGAGTCCGCGCCGTCGCTCGAGGAATCGGTGCCGCTTGAGGAATCGGGGCTCGGTAGATCAGGAGTCGCAGCCGCCGGCTTGGGCGACTGCGTGCCAAATGGCACCGCGCTTGACGTGCGCGATTGACGGGACGGTGCCGATCGCGCACGGCTCCCGGGAGTCGCCGATTTGGACGCTGGCCCGTGAGCGCCCGCCGAAGACGGCGGTCCGGACGCCGACGACTGGGCGGGTGCACCCCCGTCGGAATCGTCTGCGACCGCGACGCTCGGGTTGGCGGCAAACGCCAGCCCCAACCCCAGAGCAAACGCGGCTGAACCTATCCGTACACCTCGTGCAGGGAATTCCATGAGGGCCTCCGAAGTCGACCGTGCGCCAGTGCAGCAAAGTATTCACCTACTGCTGGCTCGCCGTCCAGCAAATGCCGAAGATTCAGAAGATTCGGTGCTCGCGCGTGAAATAATCGCACTTGGCGCGGTTGTGAATGCGGTGAAAGGACCGACGTGCCGCAAGGGCTCCACCGGCGTGCGCAGCGAGGCGCCCGCGGCTGTGGCTGACACCGATTCAGTTGCTTGGAGGGCAGGCGCAGTGTCTCAAAACGCGCAGCAGACAGCTCATACGTCTACGCCACATCTATCCCGATCGCTGGGGTTGTGGGCGATCGTCGGACTCGGCCTCGGATACATGACGCCCATGACAGTGTTCGACACCTTCGGCATCGTGTCTGACGAGACCAATGCCGTCGTTCCACTTGCCTACATCGTGGCCCTGATCGCGATGGTGTTCACGGCAATCAGCTACGGACGGATGACACGCGTCTATCCGTCCGCTGGGTCGGCGTACACCTACGCCTCCGAGACGCTGCATCCGAACTTTGGATTCCTCATCGGTTGGACTTCTCTTCTTGACTACCTCTTGCTCCCGATGGTGAATGCGGTGCTCGCCCGCATCTACTTCGAATCGTTCTTTCCCAACCTGCCGGCCTGGGTATTCGTCGTCGTGTACGTCGGTGGCATAACGCTGCTCAACCTTTGGAGCATGAAGGGAACGTCTCGCGTCAACGGAATCCTGGTGGTGTTCCAGATTGTCCTCATTGCCGTATTCGTGGTCTTGGCGTGGAAGGCGATAACCGGCGGTATGGGCGAGGGGACGGTATTCACGTTCAACCCGCTCTATCACGAAGACGTTCACATGCAGGCCGTCATCGCGGGTGCGACCGTTGTGTGCTTCTCGTTCATCGGCTTCGATGCCATCACGATGTATGCCGAGGAAGCCAAGAGTCCCGACACCGTGCCAAGGGCGATCGTGCTGGCGTTGCTGATCGGCGGTGCGATCTTCTTCATCGGAGCCTGGTTCAGCCAAGCTGCCTTCCCGACACTCGACGGTTTCGAGAACACCGATGACACGCTTCCCGAGATCGCCTTGAAGGTTGGCGGCACATTCTTCAAGATCCTGTTCACCTCGGCCGCCCTCGCTGCCGTTATCGCCTCGAGCTTGTCATCGCATGCCAGCGTGTCGCGGATGATCTACGTCATGGGCCGAAATGGCAAGGGCCGCATAGCCAAATTCCTGTCCCACATCAACCCGCATTACCTGACGCCGACGCATGCCGTCATCATCGTCGGGGCCGTATCGTTGCTAGCGATCAGTTTCACGCTTGAATTCATTTCATCGATGATCAACTTCGGCGCGCTCATCGCCTTCACCGTGGTCAACCTGACGGTGATCGTGTTCTTCGCGATCCGACTCAAACAGCGCCGTACGCCCAAGGAGATCTTCAGGAACATCGTGCTGCCGTTCATCGGCATGATCCTGACCGGGGTGCTGTGGATCAACCTCCACTTCGACGCCCTTCTTTACGGGGCCATCTGGCTCACGGTTGGCATCATCGTGCTGCTCGTGATCACCCGCGGCTTCCGCGCTCCACTCACGATGAGGATCGAGGAAGAAACCCTCGCTGAGGAGGGCACCCCGGTGCCGCATGTGAAGCACGGCGACGAGTAAGTACAGTCCGGCGGCCAGGCGCCGACGCCGACTGGCCATCGCCGTGCTTGCGGTCCTAGCGGTCGGGGTGATCGGGCTAATCGCCTGGAACGACGAACGATCCCGGCAGTCCACCTCGGCGCCGTCGCCGACGTGGACGTCCACCCCAAGCGCTATGTCGGCTCCCGCCCCGCCGCCGTCGCCGTCGGGAACGCAACGGTATGACCTTGCCCGACAACAACTTGCAGCACTGCCGGTTAAGGGGTGGGACCGCATCCAGGACTTCAAGCGATACCTGTTCGGTAAGGCCTGGAGCGACGACGTCAACGTGGAATTCGGGCATAACGGATGCAACACTCGAGACGATGTCTTGCGCCGTGATCTAGCCAACCTTGTTGTGCGGCAGGGCACCTGCTTTGCTCAGACCGGAATTCTGCATGATCCCTATACCGGGACGACGATCGACTTCGTCCGCGGCCCGGACACATCCAACAGTGTCGAGATCGACCATGTCGTCTCGTTGGCCGACGCCTGGTACAAAGGCGCGCGGTCGTGGGATCCACAGCGCCGGTTGAATTTTGCCAACGATCCGCTGAACCTGCTCGCGGTGAGCCCGAAAGCCAACTTTGACAAGGCGTTCCGTGATGCCGCGTCCTGGCTGCCGCCGAATCTGGCGTTCCGGTGCGACTTCGTTGCGCGACAGATCAACGTCAAAGCGGTCTACGGCCTATGGGTTACGGCCCGCGAGAAAAAGGCCATGTCCGACGTCGTGGCGGCCTGCTGAGAAGCCGAAGGATCAGCGGCTGATCCACAGAAACAGGACCACCGTCAGAGCCATCAACGCAATGTAAGCAACCAGCGAAACAATGCCAACGCGCCGGTCAAGCGTCGATTCGGAAGCATCGTGCATCGCCCTGCGACTGGCAAGCACCGTGTAGGCCATCGTGGCCAGAACGTAGCCGATCGACAGCATGTAGACCAGGTCGATCATCATCAGGTATTCCACGTTGGGGAGGGTGCCGGTGGTAGTCCATTGCAGGGCCACCATCGTCAACATTGCGGTAATGCCAATACCCACTCGTGCGTCTTCCATGCGGGCGGGAAGCAGGAAGGTGAGTGACGTGATCAGCACCACGATCAAGATCGGCACGAGGATCTTCACGACGGACGGCAGCACATTGCGCGTCACCGGAAGTGTGATGGTGATTCGGGAGTATGCCGGATTGCCGACCGCTGATAGGTCACCGAAATTGGTGGGGTATGGATGATTGGTCGCGATGGCGGTGGGTGTACCCACGATGTAACCCGGGAGTGTCAGATTGGTGCTGATGGTCACGGGGTTTGTGTCCGGAACGTACTCGAGAACGTTGGCGGCGTTCGTAGAGTCCTCAAACTCCATGGTCAGGTTCTGGACGTCGAACGGATACCTCGCCAGGTCCATCTTGCTGTTGAAGGAGCCCTGCACACGAAAAGCCATGTACTTCGACCCGTCAGGCATATTCATCGGTTCGTCGAACAGTCGCTGCATCTCAACGGCGTCGTCGCCGTGCACGGTGTTCATCGGCTCGATCGAGGTCGACGGGTCGATCTTCGAATTCTTCCAGCGCAACCAGAGGTAGAGGTCGACGCTGTAACTGTTGGTTGTCAGGTCAATGTCTTCGAGGTTGTTGATGTAAACGCCGTACGTCACTTTGGTGGATTCGGGTTCCGCGTTGGCTTTTGGCGGCGACGCCAGCAAAAACCCGCAGACCGCGGTCAACGCAACAAGCAGAAGGAATAGAACGGCTGGGTATCTGGTGATGGGACGCCCACGTTGACACATAGATGAAAGTGATAGCAGCCCAACCGGCTACTGCGGATGGGTTGCGAGATACTCGCCGACCGGGATTGGTGCTGCCTCCGAATAGCCGATGGGCAGCAACACATCGCCGACGGTAGAGAAGTAGTAGATGTCCCATCGGTAATAGCCGGCTAGTGAACCCGGATCGTCAGCGAGCACTGCGGCGTAGTCCTTGACCGCTTCGACGTACTGGCTGGCATGGTTGTACCCGTAGATGGCGCGATCAGGATCGGTGCCAAAGCCGTTGGCCTTGAGGTAGCGGCCGGCGGCCATGATGCTGTCGTGGGGCGAGTTGATGTCGGTGCCCTGCCCGTAGCCGGCGAACGTCGAGGGCAAGAACTGCATGGGGCCTTGAGCGCCGGCGGTGCTCAAACCGGAAATGCTGCCGAAACGCGTCTCGATCAAGTTGATCGCGGCCAGGTAATTCCATCCGACGCCAGTTTCTGCCTCCGCCTGGTGGTAGTAGCCGAGTAACTCGTCCACTGGCGCCGGAGAAATGATGGTCCACGCCGGCAAGGTGTCCTTCGGGTGCGCCATCGCAGCAAGTTGGCGCCGGGCATCGATGTTGCGGTCATAGGTGGCGATCAGCGACGCCGGGATTCGGGGTCGAATAATCGCGTCCCAATCGGGGTGCCGGCCGATCGCGCGGTAGGCGACCTGCTGCCGGCGCGCTGCCGCAACCAGTGCATCCTCTGGTGTCGCGGGATCGCGCAGTGCGAGCTCGTCGGCGACAAGATCGTCAGCGAGCTGCGCGGGATCCAATGCCAGCTGAGGCTGCGCACCGGGCGGTGTGGCGTCTATGGCAGGCGCGGCTTTCGCAGTGGACCCAAGGCCGGTCGCGGCAGGCGTTTGGGCAGCCGTCGCCATTTCAGACGGCGTCTTTGCGGCCGGTGTCGGGGGAGCGGAACAGCTGCTGATCGAGGCCACAATCGACGCAAGCGCAAACGATGTAACGACCACTCGGTTACGTCTCAACTGTGTTCACCTTTGATTGGCAAATCCGGTAGCTAATCCCGCAGCTAATCCCGCAGCTAATCCGCATTGTAGCGAGAGCACGCTTTAGGGTGAGTTGGTGAAGCTGCTCAGCCCCTTGGACCAGATGTTCGCGCGAATGGAGACATCGCGGACCCCGATGCACATCGGCGCGCTGGCGATCTTCGAACTTCCAGAGGGCGCGCAGACGACCTTCGTCCGCGATCTTTACGAAGCGTTTTCCCAATTGGCCTACTTGCCGTTCCCCTTCGACAGCGTGATCGCGGGTGGCCCGACGATGGGGTATTGGAAGCAGGTCCAGCCCGACCCGAGCTATCATGTCCGCCTCTCCGCGGTACCCGCGCCCGGAACAGCACGAGATCTTGGCGCATTGGTTGAGCGGCTGCACTCAACTCCGCTGGACATGAGCAAACCGCTGTGGGAGGCACACCTCATCGAAGGGCTGGCCGACGACCGCTTCGCCTTCTACTTCAAAGCCCACCACTGCGCTACGGATGGCATGGGTGCGATGAACTACATCAAGCGGTGGTTGACCACCGATCCCGACGCGCCGCCAGGGTCGGGCCGGCCGGACACCGACGACGAGGATTTCAATCTGCCGAACGTGTTCGCGATCGCCACCCTGAAGCGCGCGGTCGAGAGCGTCTCAGCGGCAGGCGAACTCGTTCCGAAACTGGCGAGCATGATGGTTGGCGCCAACAGCATGGTGCAAGCCGCACTAAAGACACCTCGGACGCCGTTCAATGCACAGGTCACGCAACATCGCCGCCTCGCCGTCAAAGTGCTTAGCCTGCCGCGAATCAAGGCGGTCAGCAATGCGACCGACACGACCGTCAACGACGTAATCCTGGCTGCTGTCGGTGGTGGATGCCGGCGCTATCTAGCGGAACTGGATGCGCTGCCCGACAATTCCTTGACCGCATCGGTACCCGTCGGTCTTGAGCGGGACGTTGACACCATCAATGCCGCAGCCGGATTTGTTACGCCGCTTGGCACTTCGACCGAGGACCCGCGCGAACGGCTACGGGAAATCTCGGCAGCGACCAGTCGCGCCAAGGGCGATCTCCAGGCAATGTCAACAAATGCGTTGGAACACTTCTCGCTGGCCGGACTACTGCCAATAGCGCTGGGCCAGAGGACCGGAGTGGTGGGAGTAATCCCGCCGCTGTTCAATCTCACCGTCTCGAACGTCGTCCTCTCCAAACAGCCCCTATATCTCTGCGGCGCAAAGCTTGACGTGATCGTCCCAGTGTCATTTCTGTGTGACGGTTACGGACTGAACGTGACATTGGTCGGGTACACCGACAAGGTGGCACTCGGCTTCGTCGGCTGCCGAGACACGATGCCGCATCTACAGCGCCTCGCGCAGTACACCGGTGAAGCATTCGAGGAACTCGAGGCAGCCACCGTCACGACGTAAATGCGTTGGCTGGCGTCAGATCACAGCTTGGACACGGGGTGGCGTCGACTCGGTCGCGGCAATCCATGGAAAATGCGCCAAATCCGTGAAATGCGCCACACCGCCTGGCGTGTCGTCCACATCGCGCGCCAGCTACTGACAGCAGTAACCATGGGCCCATCTGTGCACGTCAGCCACGTTATCCAGGCATCCTGTGCCCGCACAAGAGGTCCCGAACTGGCCTTTTCGGCTCCGGACCACGGCGGTCGCGCGAGCTAGAATCGGCGGAACGTTTCCGGTGACCCGTCGAGTTCGGTTACTGGATCAGTAGAAATCCGCCGGCGGAGTTCGGCATTCACTCAAGGGACCAGGAGGGGTGGTGATGTTGCAATGTCAGTCTTAGGTCTGTTGTCTGTGGACTCCTTCGGGCTTCTCATTCTGATGGTCCTGTGGGTCGTCCTCGGGCTCGCTGGCACGCTGGCAGAGTTGACTTACGATCACTCGACCTTGAGCGAGCACGAGTTTCTGCCCGATCCGCAGCGACGCTCTGTTTGAGGCTCGTCATCCGAGCAGGTCCAACAGTTCCTTCTGCGCTCAATTCCTCCTGCGCTCAATTCCTTCTGCGCTCAATTCCTCCTGGGTTCGAATCTTTCTGGGTTCGATTCTTTCTGGGGCCAGACCCCTTTTTCGGTTTCAAAATTCGCTGACCGAATACTCTGGGTGCTGAGACGCCCATTTGGTACTGACAGGCAGGAGGCGGCGGTATGCCCGCGCCAACAGCAGAAGTGTTTGATCGCCTACGCGGCCTAGCCGCTATCCAGGACATCGATGCACGTCCGAGTAAGACCATCGCCGAGGTTTTCACCGGCAAGCCGCTGACGACCATCCCGGTCGGTACAGCTGCCGACGTTGAAGCAGCGTTCACCCAGGCCAGGGCAGCGCAGGCCGACTGGGCCAAGCGTCCGGTCAGCGACCGACTCGGAGTCGTCCGCCGGTATCGGGATCTGGTTATCCGGAATCGGGATTTCCTCATGGATCTGCTGCAGGCCGAAGCCGGCAAAGCGCGCTGGGCGGCGCAAGAAGAAATCGTCGATCTGATGGCGAACGCGAACTACTACGCCCGGGTCGGCGGAAGCCTGTTGAAGACCCACAAAGTGCAGGCGTTGCTGCCCGGATTCGGCAAGACCACCGTGGGTTATCAGCCCAAGGGTGTGGTCGGAGTTATCTCGCCGTGGAACTACCCGATGACTCTGACGGCTTCGGACTCGGTGCCCGCACTGCTGGCAGGCAACGCCGTGGTACTCAAGCCGGACAGCCAGACGCCATATTGTGCGCTGGCCTGTGCGGAGCTGCTGTACCAGGCAGGCTTGCCACGCGCGCTGTACGCGGTCGTGCCCGGTCCGGGATCAGTCGTCGGTACAGCGATCACCGACAATTGCGACTACCTGATGTTCACCGGTTCGTCTGCGACCGGTATCCAGCTCGCCGAGCACGCAGGCCGTCGACTGATCGGGTTCTCGGCCGAACTCGGTGGTAAAAACGCGATGATCGTGACCCGCGGGGCCAACCTGGACAAGGTCGCCAAGGCCGCTACGCGCGCCTGCTTCTCCAACGCGGGCCAGCTCTGCATCTCGATTGAGCGGATCTACGTCGAGAAGGACATCGCCGAGGAATTCACCCAGAAGTTCGGCAACGCCGTGCGGAAGATGAAACTAGGTACGTCGTATGACTTCTCAGCCGATATGGGCAGCCTGATCTCCGATGGTCAGTTGAAGACGGTGTCAGGACACGTCGATGACGCAACAGCCAAGGGTGCGAAAGTAATTGCAGGAGGAAAGGCCCGGCCGGACATCGGACCACTGTTCTACGAGCCAACAGTTCTGACCGACGTCACACCCGAAATGGAGTGCGCGGCAACCGAAACGTTCGGACCGCTGGTATCCATCTATCCGGTGTCCGATGTCGAGGAAGCAATCGAGAAGGCCAACGATACGGAGTACGGGCTGAACGCCAGTGTCTGGGCCGGCTCAACCGCGGAGGGCGAGAAGATCGCTGCCAGATTGCGTTCCGGGACTGTGAATGTCAACGAGGGCTACGCATTTGCGTGGGGAAGCCTCAGCGCGCCGATGGGCGGGATGGGCCTCTCCGGCGTAGGACGCCGGCACGGCCCCGAAGGACTGCTGAAGTACACCGAATCGCAGACGATCGCGACGGCCCGCGTGCTCAATCTCGATCCACCGCTGGGCATGACAACGGCAATGTGGCAGAAGGCGCTCTTGCCGATGGTCCGGACGGTGATGATGCTGCCCGGACGGAAGTAGCGTGAAGACTGAGAACATCAATCACGGCTTCCTGGACGGGGTTCTCACCCGAGAATATGAGGACGTCTACTACCACTTCGGAGTCTCGTCCGCTGATCCGATTCTCGCCGCACTCGCTGAACTGAAGGCGGTCGTCCTGGCCGGATCCGGTGGCCGAATCAAAGAATTCGCCGCTCGCTGGAGCGATTTCAATGGCGGCTCTGAGGTCCTCGCGTTTCCGAAGGAAGACCGGTTCACGGCGCGCTATTGCGCTGGCGTGCTCTTCGCCTCGCACGGAATGGGCATGCCCAGCGCGTCCATCGCCCTGCAGGAGCTGATGCGGTTGGTGTTCTTCGTTAAGCGCGGCGACCTGGCGGCACTGGATGAGGTGTTCTGGTGCAGAGTCGGGACCAGCGGTGGTGTCGGATTACCGGGAGGCACGGTAGTTGTCTCGTCCGAGGGCCTGATGGCTGACCTCAAGCCCTATCGGGTGCTGAACGGCGCCAACGGCGAATACTGGTTTGACGGCAGCTTTCCCGCTGCGACAACCGCGGCGATCATCGCGGCTAGCGAGGGTGTCGTCGACTTTTCGGTGCTGTCCGGCAAGACGGTCGCCGGTAACGAGTTCTTCCTAGAACAGTTCCGACTCGACGGCGCCATCAGCCTGGCGACGCCGCAGGACAAGATGACTTGGCTCCGCTGGCTGGATGAGAACGGCGTACGCAATATCGAGATGGAAGGCGCGATGCTGGCCGGCTATCTCAACCACTGGGGCTTCCCCAAATTCGGGATGATCTGCTGCACGCTGTTGAACCGGTTGGACGGCGACCAGGTGATCTCGACACCCGAACAGTTGCGGAAGTTCAGCGAGGATTCGGGTGTCGCGCTGTTCAACTACCTCAAGGGAGGGCTCTGAATTGGGTGACTACAGCGTGTCCGATTACACCGACGCCGACTACGCAGTCATGCTCGCCCGAGCGAACGACGCTGTCACTGCGGCCATCGGACCCGTTCCCGAGAATGTCGCGGTACCAAGCGTATTACGCAAATCCGAGAATCTGGCCGGCCGAATCGATCACACCCTACTCAAAGCCGATGCCACGGCCGACGCCATCGAGCGCCTATGCACTGAAGCGATGGAGAACGGATTCGCATCGGTCTGCGTGAACACGCGTTGGGTGCCGCGCGCGGCCGAATTGCTCGCCGGTTCTAATGTCCTGGTTTGCACTGTGGTGGGCTTCCCACTCGGCGCGACGACGCCGCGCGCAAAGGCGCAGGAGGCGCGGATTACTGTCGCGGAAGGTGCCCAAGAAGTCGACATGGTGATCGACATTGGAGGTCTTCGGTCGGGTGACCTGGTCGGTGTGTACGAGGACATGCTTGGTGTTGTGGACGCGGCCCGACCTGTGCCGGTCAAGGTGATACTTGAGACCTGCTTGCTCGATGACGACCAGAAGGCCATCGCCTGCGTGATCGCACTACGAACCGGCGCGGCATATGTGAAGACGTCGACCGGCTTCGGCGGAGGTGGCGCCACCGCAGCTGACATCGCCCTCATGCGAGCGATGGTGGGGGACAGGCTAGGAGTCAAGGCTTCTGGGGCCGTTCGCAGCCGAGAAGATGCGGAGACGATGCTCGCGGCCGGTGCCGACCGGGTCGGAGCGTCCTCGTCAGTGGCGATCGTGCGCGGCACAGCTGCCGGCGCGGGCGGCTACTAAAGCCGCATGCATCTCGACATCCTCGCCACCGCAAAGGCCTGGCTCGCGGAGGACCCGGATCCAGCGACCGCCCAGGAACTGGCCATATTGCTCGAACAGGCAGAAGCCGGCGATGAGCATGCCATTGCTGAATTGACGGACGCGTTCGACGGCACGCTGCAATTCGGCACTGCCGGATTGCGGGGCCGGCTGGGCCCGGGCAGCAATCGAATGAATCGTGTCGTCGTCGCCCGGGCGGCGGCTGGGTTAGCGGCGTATCTCACTTCACGGGGTGGTAAGTCGGTGGTGGTGGGCTACGACGCCCGCCGCAACTCTGACGTATTCGCCCACGACACAGCACGCATCATGGAGGGAGCCGGCATCGCCGCAAAGGTGCTGCCCAAACCGCTGCCAACGCCGGTGCTGGCCTTCGCGATTCGCGAACTCGGCTGCGATGCAGGAGTCATGGTTACCGCGTCGCACAACCCGCCGGATGACAACGGGTACAAGGTCTACCTTGGCGACGGCAGTCAGATCGTCTCGCCGGCAGACGCGGACATCTCCACGTGTATCGCCGCCGTCGGCCCGTTGGCCGAAATGCCGCAATCCGATGGCTATAGCATTCTGGACGGCGCAGTGCTGGATGCCTATGTGGCACGTGCGGTTTCGCTCCTGGCCGATGGCTCACGCAACGTCTCGGCCGTGTACACCGCCATGCACGGTGTCGGTGGCGAGGTATTCATGCGTACTGTCGAGAAGAGCGGTTTCGCGGCACCGGCGAAGGTCGCGGCGCAATTCGCCCCGGACGGGCGTTTCCCAACCGTAAGCTTCCCCAACCCCGAAGAACCAGGGGCGATGGATCTTTCACTCGTCGAAGCACGGGCAGTGGGGGCCGATGTAATCATCGCCAACGACCCTGACGCCGATCGCTGCGCGGCCGGTATTCGCGTCGGCGACGACTACCGCATGCTCTCCGGTGACGAAGTCGGTGCACTTCTCGGGTGGTGGATCATCGAGCGTGGGCGACGCAGCAGCTCGCCTGCCCAGGGGGTGTATGCCCAATCCATCGTGTCGGGGACGCTTCTGGAGCGCGTCGCCACTGAAGCTGGTCTCGGCTACGCGGCCACACTCACCGGTTTCAAGTGGATATCCCGGGTGCCAGGGTTGAGGTTCGGCTACGAAGAGGCACTCGGCTATTGCGTCGACCCTGCAGCTGTCAAGGACAAAGACGGCATAACCGCATCCCTGTTGATACTGGAGATGGTGGCCTCGTTGAAAGCTGACGGGCGGGGACCGCAGGACGTCCTCGACGATCTAGCGCGAAGGTTCGGGCTCTACGCGACAAGCCAGCTCTCCGTGCGGGTGTCCGACACCTCTGTCATTGCGAACGCCATGACCCGGTTGCGGGCGCTTCCGCCTCAGTCGCTCGGCGGGCGCTCCGTGGTGACTATGGACGACCTTGAGACGGGTTGCGACGGACTGCCACCTACCGACGGTCTGCGTTTCACATTGGACGGCGCACGGGTTGTCATCCGGCCCAGTGGCACCGAGCCAAAACTCAAGTGCTATCTGCAAGTCGTGGTTCCCGTCTCGGATGGTATCGAAACAGCCAGGGAAACAGCTCAATCCGAGTTGACCGCGTTGCGCGACGGCGTTGAAGAGGCGCTCGCGCTGTAGGGCTATATCTGTGCAGCGTGCGTCATCTCAACGTGGTCGGGAGTGCGACGACGTCCGATCGTCACCCAGGCGAAGATTGCGCCCGCCAGCGCAACGGCCGCCAGCACCAGCATCGACGTCATAATGGCAGCTGACGAGGCGCTGACAGCGGCCTGCTCGACCACGGCGGCCGCGTCCCGGGGCAATGCCGCAAGAATCTCCCGGGCCCCAGAGGTGTTCCCGTCATCGATGGCATGGGCATACCGTTGCGCCACTTCACGGAGTTCCGGACGGTCGCCCAGACCAGCCGGGGCGTTGATTGACGTCAGGGTTCCGATCACCGATGTCACGAGCGCAACACCAAGGGCCGCAGGGATATTGAACGTCATCTGCATCAGACCCGACCCCATGCCAGCCCGTTGGGCGTCGACCGCCATCATCCCCGCCGTGTTACAGGCCGGCAGCGAGATTCCGACGCCGATACCCATGAGCGCAAGGGGCACGGCCATCTCCGTCAACGACGTATGAGGGCCGAAGAAGAGTCCGATCCACCCCAGCGCCACAGCCTGCATGAGGAGGGCCACAGTGATCGGGATACCTGGGCCGATCTTGTCGACCCACTTGCCCGCCGGTGGTTCGAACACCATGCAGATACCCGTGGTTATCACGATCACCCAGCTGGCCTTGCCAGGGGAATAGTTGAGGACGTCGATGAAATATAGCGACCCGATGAACGTCAGGAATGGGATGTAGACGAAGCCGACTGCACTCTCGGCGAAGAACCCGCCGGAGAAGAGCCGCTCCTTCCAGAGACCGAAATCCACCAGCGGACTGGCGATCTTTGCCTCTACGACACCGAAGATCGCGAGCAGCGCGATTCCCGCGGTTATCGAGCCCCACGTTGCGGCTGCCGTCCAACTCTCTGCCGCGTTCTGCAATCCGTAGGTGAGCAACGTGATGCCCGCACCACCGATGATGAGCCCTAGCCAGTCGTATTTCCCGGTGGCTATCACGCTCTTATAGCCGCGGGTTGCAGCGAGCGTGACGACGATGACCAACGCAGTGAGAGGCACGGCCACCCAGAACACCCAGCGCCAGCTGGCGATCTCCATCATCCAGGCGGCGAACAGCGGACCGAAGAGCAGACCGAACCCGTGCGCGAAGCCCCACACGCCGACCGCGAATCCTCGTTGGGCTATCGGGAACGAGTTGACCACGATCGACAGCGTGGCGGGGGCAGAGATACCAATGCCGATGCCCTGGATCGCGCGACCGCTGATCATCAATGGGCCGCCGACGGCAATGGCAGACATCACCAGACCGCCACCGAAGATGATGAAGCCGATAACGATCATCTTGACCTCGCCCACAAGGTCGCCCATTCGGCCACCGGCCACCAGCGCGGTGCCGAACGCCAGGCTATAGGCGGAGATCGTCCAAGTTTGGGCCGAAAGACCGAGCGCCAGATCACTTTTGATGGTGGGTAGTGCCGGGCCGATCACTGTGCTGAACATCTGCGCGATCAGTGCACCGAACCCCATCGCCGCGAGGATCGCCCAAGCCGCTTTGGTCGCCTTCTCGTCAGCCACCGGATTTCCTCTCGTCGAGATCCCACGGACCGAACGCTTGCGGCAGGATCTCGGCCATCGTCTGTACACCCAGTGGGGTCATCACCAATAGGTCAGGTCCGCCGTGTTCATAAAGCAGCTGGCGGCAGCGGCCGCATGGCATCAGTGGATCGCCATTGCCGTCAACGCAGTAAGCCGCGACCAATCGGCCACCACCGGTGGCGTAAAGCGCTGAGACCATCGAGCATTCGGCGCACAGAGTGAGGCCATAGGAGGCGTTCTCGACGTTCGCCCCCGAAACCAGTCGACCGTCGTCGACATAGCCAGCGACCCCGACCGGGAAGTTGGAGTAAGGCGCATACGAGTTGGCGCTCGCAGCGACCGCTGCTTCCCGAAGCGTCTCCCAATTGACATCACCGACAACCCGACCCACGTGAACCGCCCTTCGCGCGAACACCGATCCGCCGCCTCCGCCCGGCCGATCGCGCCAACGTAACACCGGCGGGCCTGCAAGTTCCTGCAAATAGCGGGTCAATCGATGACCGACCGAAGCCGGAAAACCCCGACTCCGATCAACGCTCCGCCGAAGACTGCCAGCGCCAGCCAACCCCACGGCTGGAACCAAGGACGCGTCTCAACGACGGCTGTTTTGGTGGACACCGCCACAAAATGGTGGACCGTCGAATCATGGGTGTCGCAGATGATCTTGACGGTCACCGCGCTACCGCCGGGGCGACCGTTCGTCCAGCCCGCTATGGGGACGGTCTGCTCGCCTTCGGCCAGCAGGCCGGTGATTGATTGGTCGATATGGACTGGCCAGCCGAGTTCCACAGGTTCGCCAGCGGCGCTGGCCGAACAGGTCCCCGTCGTCGTGCCGGCTGCGCTCGACAGGTCGGTTCCCACCAGAAACGCGACCAGCGTCGCGCCAGACGGAACTTCCACTGTCGTCGACGTGCCCAGTGGCGTTGGACCTGCCGCGACCCAGACCGACGTGAGGTCTTCCGCGGAGTCGGGTTGAGCACCGCAAGAAATGACAACGACCGTGGTCAGCCACCCGATCAGCGCAAATGCGATGGCGCCGATGCCGGCCTTCACGACCCGTCCGCCGCTGCACTGTCCCTGCATCGGCCCAGTCTGCCAAGGTAGCGGTCGTGACACACCCGCACTCAATCTGTTGACGCGTGCGACGAATCACAGCTACCTTGACGAATACTTCACAGCTATTTTTAAGCTTGAATTGGGGCGGGGGCAGGCTTGTGTCGGTGACTGGATCAGGTGCGCGCATCAGCGCCGCCGCTGTTGTACTGGGCTTATCTCTGGCCGGGCCGCAAGTGGCAGGCACGGCCTCGGCTGCGCCGTCCCCTTCTGATAATTCGAGTTCTTCGGCCGATGCTTCTTCGGGGGGAGCTTCGGCCGGGTCCGGTGGAAGCAGTCGGCCCGCGGCAGCGAAGCGGCCAGCAGTGCGTAGCGGCAGCAGTAGCAAGTCATCAAGTCGCGGCGTGGGTTCGGATTCTCCAGTGTCGGCTCGTGTGCGGGTTGACCGTTCAACGGCACTACAGGATCGGCCGACACAGTCCGTCGTTGCGACACTGCCGGTCGCGGCCGCAGTACCTACGTCGGCGAATTCATCGAATTCAGTTGCGGCATCAAATTCAGTTGCTGCTTCCTTCGGTCAACTGCCGTCCAGGACGAGCCGCAATATCGGCATGCAATCGCATGCCGGCCTGGGGGCGGCAGCTGCGATCAATCCGGTAATCACCAATTTCTTCAACTCCACTGCCAACTGGCTGTCCGGGTTGCCGTCCAGTCCAGTGACCCAATTCCTTCAAGGCGCGCTGCTCTTGGTACGACGCACTCTGTTCCCGGGATTCCCGACCAGCAATCCTGGGCCGACCACCGGCCAGGGCACCACCACAACCGCGCCGCCCTACCTCAGCGATGCGGAACTGCATGACTACCTGCTGAAGCTGGCTCAACAGCAGTACGGCGGGTTGTTCGGCCAGACCATTCCGCAATACGCCTACGGCGGCCCTTGGTACTACGACGTGGCGTACGTTGCAGGCGGTGGTGTTGCCGGCGGACGTGGGGCCAGCGCGCCCCAGCCCATCGTGTCGGATACGAACACCCAGGTGGACGGCGTCGACGAAGCCGATTTCGTGGAGACCGACGGCCACATGTTGTATGTGGCTCGTAACGGGTCACTGACAATCATGGATCGCGACTTGAATGTCGCCTCGCAGGTCGCGCTGTCCGGAAATGTAGTCGGTTCGTTCTTGTCGAATGGACGCCTGACCGTTATCACGCAATCGGGCTACGGCGGTTGGTACGGGTACGGACCCCTGGTGCGGATGGCGGATTTCGCTCCGTTCCCTTCCGGCAATCCGCAGACGACGGTGACCGTCTACGACGTCACTGACGGAAGAGCACCAACGATCGCGCGCCAAACCGTGTTCGACGGCAGCTACCACGATGCACGGGCAGTTGACGGCACGGTCTATCTCGTCCTCGACACACCGTTCAAGATTCCGCCGCCGCTCTACACCGACACCCCCGTGGAACCGGGCGAGATCGACGATCCCGTCTCGGACACGGATGTTGCTGCAATACCAGCCAAGTGGGGTCCGTGGGGTTCGGAGATCACGGCCTATCGCACCTATGAGACGTGGGACGCCTATGTGGCTCGCGTTGGCGATCAGATTGTGCCGCTGTCGCTGCCGCACGCCTACAGCCTTGACGCTGAGGGAAACTCAGTAGATCTTGGCGTCGTCGTCGACGCGGAGAACATCGTCCGCCAGAATGCTGACGTTCAGCAATCGATGGTGACTGTGGTGTCGATCGATTCCGCGAACAGCTCAACAGGCTCGGGGTTCGACGGCAGCGTGGGCAGCATGGTGCCGTCCTCCTACGGCAGCACCGTCTACATGACATCCGATGCGCTGTACATCGCGACCACTGATAGTCATTACTCATCGACGGGGTCGTCGACTGACACACACATCGATCGCTTCACTGTCGATGGCACGAAAGTGGATTGGCAGGCGAGCGGCGAGGTCTCGGGCACTTTGATCAATCAGTTCGCGATGGATGAGCAGGGTGGCTACTTGCATGTCGCGACCCACACATCGGGGACGCAGTGGGTTCCGGACCGCCCGACCCGAGACTCAACCGGCACCTGGGTCACCCGTAATGACAACGGTGTCTACGTTCTCGACACCGCGGGTGCGGTGCTTGACCAGGTCGGCAGTGTGACCGGACTGGCCCCGGGGGAGCAGCTTTATTCAGTGCGGTTCGTTGGTGACCACGCATATTTGGTGACGTTCCTGCAAACCGACCCGCTCTTCGCCATCGACCTGAGCAATCCGACGGACCCCACTCTTCAAGGGGAGCTGGTCATTCCGGGCTTCTCCAACTACCTACAGTCGGTCGGCGACGGGTTGTTGCTTGGGATCGGTCAGGAAAGGCTGCCGGGTTCATGGAACACACATCTGCATGCCTCGCTGTTTGACGTGAGTGACGGGACGAATCCGACGCAGATCGATCGCCAGTATCTGGATGAGGACGCCCAATGGTCATGGTCTGAAGCGCAATTCGACCACCATGCAATGCTCTACACCCCGGAGGACGGACTGCTGGTGTTGCCGATGGCGGCCAGCGGCTACGACCCGGAGACCGGCGCCTATCGCTACGCTCAACTCCTGAAAGTGTTGAGGGTCAGTGCCACTGGCATTGAAGAGGTCGGCGAGATCGAGACGTCGGAAGCCGTCATTCGCGTCGTGCGCATCGATGACGTGATCTACGCGGTTTCAGACACCGGCGTTAAGGCCTACCGGTTGTCCGACCTTTCCGAGATCAACCCTGCCTAGGCGGATTCAGGACAGGATCGTCAAGCCCCACTTATCAAGTAAGGGGTCCACCAAAGTGAAGTAGGTGGTGTTGTCGTCATCGTCGGGCGACGACATCAACAGGCCGACTGCGGACACGGTACCGTCCGCGTTCTTCACGAAACCCGGGCTGCCGCTATCGCCGTGCAGGCTGAATACGCTCGTCTCAATCACGTCGCCGTCGATATCGGTGATCGCGCCGCACGTCTCTCCGGTCACTGCCCCCAGTTTGCAGAAGGGAGTGCCAATCTCGATCTCGGCGGCACTCAGCACATCCCGTACCGGATATTGTCCGCCAAGGTCGCCGATCGGCGCACCGACCTCCGGTGCCAGGCGAACGATCGCGGCGTCCCTCTCCTCGCCGTCTTTCTCACTCGCAGTGATCTGGCCCAGCGTGAGATCGTCCCCATACGTCCAGAGCGAGCCGTCGTGCTCGTCACAGTGTCCGCTGGTCAGCAAGTAGTAGCTTCCGTCGTCACCCTGAGCCGCGAAACCCGCAGTGCACCGTCCATTGTCGTCATCGATCTCGATTCCCGGCATCGGAGGCGATCCTGGATTGGCAAACGCGGAAGGTGAGTTCGCCAGTGCGATGGCCACCACTGCCATGGCTCCCGCCAAACCCCGGCAACACACCGCGCTGGTTGTCACGAGGGTGTCGCCGTCAGCGGAATGGAGATTGTGCCCTGGCATGGTCCGCTGTTAATTGTCGTCTGGAACGTCCCTGCCAGTGAACCGTCAGACTGTGGGGCGTAGGTAGTGACCGACGTTGCCGGGTCGAAAGTGATTGTCCTATCCGGGAGCTGGCAGTCCCAGCGCCAACTGTTGGTTCGCGACCACTGGGAGCCGGTCCAGTCGAACTTCGTCGACTGCGCGACGTTGTCTTTGGGCGTCGGTCCGTCGACCACAGACGCGATGCAGTTACCGGCTGTGCAGTCCGTCGCGAAAAGGTATGAGGCGGTGTACGGCGTCTCTGGTTGCGTCGCTGCCACGCTGGTGCCGGACTTCTGGTCGGTGTGGAAAGTCACCTTGTACCAACCGTTCCAGGATGGGTCCGCGGTTGCGAGCGGTGTGCCTGTCAGCGAACCGCCCACCACAATCGTGGTCGCTGCGAACAGGCTGAGGGCAAGCCTCGCGGTCGTCGCGCTACTCCGTATCACGTGACAGATGTTATGCGGGCTCCGTGCGAACTGTGAAACCCGGCGAATCGCCACAACCACCTGCAATGTTTGCCAGAATGAAGTTGGCGCTCCATCGAATCCGAGCTTTTGGCAGCTCAATGACGACGTGCGGCGATTGGGGGAGTCATGGTTGAGGTAAGACTGGTTTGCGGCGCGCTCGCGGTGGGCGCCGCCACGGCGCTGTTGTCAGCACCGGCGATCGCTTGTGCTGACCCTCAAGTCTCCAGCTCTGCTGAGAGCCCGTCGCGACCGACCGGCGGCGTGGCCAAATCCGCGCCGGCATCCGCGCGAAAGGCGGCGTCAGCAAGAGAGCGGTCGTCGAGTGCGGCTGTGGTGAAGCCTTCGTCATATCGTGCTGCACCCGCAGCGATCACCCCGTCGACCCGCCCGACCCTGACGTCGATACTCGACGGCGCAGTGAGTTGGCTTCAGCACACCTTCAACAACGCCACGCCGATATTCCCCTCGCAGTCGGCGACGCTCCAACTCGGCCAAGGTCAGACCGGCGAACCAATTCCATTGGGCGGCAATGACCCTGACGGCGATGCCCTGACGTACACGATCGCCGGCGCTGCATCCGGGTCCGGCAACGCCGGCGGAGTTCTGCAGGTAGTGAATGGTGCGGCGAGCTACACCCCACCCGGGACGTGGAGTGGGGAAACCTCGTTTGACGAGGCTTTCACGGTCGTCACATCGGATGCGGGCAACGGCTTTCACATTCACGGTCTCCCGGGTCTGCTGCATCTGCTGAGCTTCGGCCTGCTCGGTGTCGACGGCGATACCGCGACCGCGACGGTCACGGTGCACGTGATACCGGCGAAGCGGCCGGAGGACGAGACCCCGCCGCCGGTCGTCGTCCCGGGCACATTTCCGGTGTTGTTCGTCAACAACACCGGAGGCGCCTATCGCGACGATCAGATCTTCGTGACCATCCTTGGCCAGGCGACGCCGGGCGCATGGTCATGGGTCGATGCGGCCGGGGATGTTCACCCCATCGATCACACGGCGGCTGACCTGCCCCAACACCTGGTCCATAACGGGGTCAACTACGCGAACATGGCCTTCACCATCGGTCAGGCCGAGAACCTGCGAGTGCCACCAGCCCTGCAAGGTGCCCGAATCTACATTTCGTTGGGCGCGCCGCTGTATATCGGCATCGCCCCGGATAACTCCGGGTGGGCCGGACCCGACCCCAACAATCCCACCGACCCCAACTTCGCGACGGTCTTCGATTGGTACGAGTTGACCACCAACTATGGCCACATCCCGTTCGGGGGAAACACGACCCAAGTCGATCAGTTCGGATTGCCGATCCTGGTCACGCTTGAGCAGGCCGCCAGCGGCTATTCGGGTAGTCGAGGTCTGGCCGTGGCCCGCAGCCATGTGTTCGACTCATTCGCTGAGACAATGCCGGCAGCGTTTCAGGGGCTCGTCGTTACGGACAACGCGGGTTACCCCGTGCGGATCCTGGCCCCACGCACACGAGCGACTGGCCCGCTGGCCCATTGGTTCGACGACCCAGTCAACGACTTCTGGACGAAGTACGATGCTGACACATTCACGTTCGACGGCCCCGGCTACACAGTGACCGGCGGTATCGACGGAAATTCTCAATTCACGTACACCGTGAATTCCGGCGGGGACTCAACGGTCTACACGATGCCCAAACCCACATCAGCCGAAATTTTCGCAGCCGATGGATCATTCGTGGGTACCGGTGCACAAGGGGCGTTTCTGGCCGAGTTGAATGCCGCCTTCAACCGAGGCGTTGCCAGCCGACCAGAACTGTGGGGCACCGCGAGTGCCTACTACCCGGAGGGACAGCGATGGAACAACTACGCCAAGTTCTTCCACGGGCTCAGCGTGGAGCACTATGCCTACGGCTTTCCCTATGACGATGTGAACGGCCAGAGTCCGGTGCAGATCCTCAACAACACCTCGGCACCGGATCTGCTCACATTGTCCATTGGCTACTGATCTCCATTGCCTACCTAGTGAACGCACCCCGAATTCGGTAGGCTCGCGTTCACGCAATTTGCTGGTTCAACAATTAATTAACGATGTCGGCAATTTGTTGACCTGCGCGGCAGCCCCGAACGATAACTCCGGATTTATCAGGTGGGTTGGATCCGAAATGGCCGGGGATACGATGCGAAATTGTCGCCGTTTCGGCCTCTATTCGATTTGAATTGTGAGTTACGTCTCCGTAAAGTAAGTCCCGCAGCAAAGGGCTATTGAGGGGGATTACCACATGCCGCTTAGCGCGTACTGGGTGGCCTGTTGCCCCCCATGTCGGTATGCCTCAGTTGCGGAGTGCTAACGCCAATCTCCTGCAGCGCCGAATGACCGGTACCGAGGTGCAGGAAGCAAGTGCCGTTCAAATCCCGCATTCGCGTCAGGATGTCTGGCAAAGAATCCTCGTCGTTGCGGCGGTTTCCGCCGCACCTTGGTTTCCACCGATCTTTGACGCCGTCGGTTCCATCACTGAGGGCTCACGGTCGGTGTTGTTTGTGGTTGCTCCGATCTTGGCCTGCATTCTTCTTCTAAACAGCGACCCACCACACGGAGTGGTCGACACCGAAGTCAATTGGATCGTTGCTCTGCTTGGCGGTGCCGGGACATTAGTTGCCCTCGCACTGCTCACCGATCGAATTCCCACCCTGACCCAACTGTGGCGCGTTGACATGCTCGGTCCAGTGGTCTGGACGGCGGGTGCAACGGCGGTGCTTCTCGGGCTTAGATATGCCGCAGGGCTTTGGGATATCTGGCTGCTGCTGGCGGTGTGCGCGAGTCCATTGCCATTTCTGTTGGTGGCTGCGCTATTCGGCGGGAGTGACGCAGTTCTGACCGCGCTGGCCTGTCTGTTCTCGACAGTCGTCGTGTTCCGAGCCAGTCGTAGGTGTGCGGCACTTTGGCGCGTCGCGAGCGCCGCAGTTTCGCTGAGTGTCGGATTGGTGAGTTCTGGTCTTGTGCTGACGGCCGCGCCGGAGGGACAAGCCACACTGCTGGTCGCTACTGTCGTCGGCGCCGGGGCCATCCCTTTCGCGTTCACCTTTGGAGTGACCAGGTTGGCTCCGGCGAGGTCGGAAGACAAACAATTTGCGCCAGTCGCGGCGATTCCCGATGTTTCGGCGGTGTCAGTGTTGGTGATACTCGGCCTCTCAATGGCAATGTTGTTGGCCTATCCGGGGCCGCCCCAGCACCCTGCGGCCCCGCAGGCTGCCGATGACTGGGCGACGCGCAGTGGACTGCGGGCTTCCACGGATTTCGGATTCGCCGCGCGGTTCCTTGGCCCATATTCAACGATCACCCGCTACACCGAATCGCTGCCGATGACCTCGCCGTTGGCGGCTGTCGACGTGATCACCACTCCGATGTGGGGAGTGCTCGAGAACTTCGCGGACGCCCAGTGGTATCCGAGCAGTGAACCCGTCGACTACCAACCGATGAGCATGAAAGGGCCATGGCCCGGGTCGCTGATGGTCCGCACAGCGCACACCAATGCCGACACAGCAGTGAATCCCGACAGTCCGCAGTGGTATGTCCTGAGCTGGATCTGGCGCGTCAAGGCGGGATTCCAGCAGATCACTGTGGTCGTGAGTCAACACAAGAACCGTCCTCTTCCCGCGCCGTCGGTTCCGTCCGTATCTCAATCGGTGCTGTCTCCGCTGTTGTGGATCGCTCGCCAACAGCCGAGGCAGATTTCAGAAGTGGAACCAAGCACCGTCGAACTAGCAGAACAACTGGCCTGGAAAATCGTTGACGCAGCTGGGCTGGGAGGATTCCGTGCCGGCTGACAGCCAACTGATCGAACGGCGCTTGCCGCCCGAACTGTCCGCCCGCACCACGTTCGGCAAGCAATCCTTAGTGCGAATGACCCTTGTCGCGGCTGCCGTAATCGCAGCGGTCGTCACCTGGCCCCGTTATGGCTTGCCCGTGCTGACCGGAGCACTCGCGCTGTGCTACCTCGCAATGACGCTTGATCGTCAATGGCTGGTAATTCGCGGAATGCGAGGCTGGGCACCGGTCACAGTCGACGACGACGAGGCGCTGGCCCTCTCAGATGAACACCTTCCGGTATACACCGTTCTGCTTCCTGTCTACGACGAACCCGACATTGTGCAGAACCTCATTCAGGGCGTCGGCAAGCTCGACTACCCGGCGAACAAACTCGAGGTATTGCTGCTTGTCGAGGAGGACGACCCCAAGACCCTGACGGCCTTGGAAGGCATTGCGACAGAGAAGATTCGCGTAGTCATTGTTCCGCACAGCCTGCCAAAGACGAAGCCCAAGGCCTGCAATCACGGCATGTCGCTACCCGATATTCGCGGCGAATTGATGACTATCTACGACGCCGAGGACCTGCCGGACCCGCTACAACTCCGCCGGGCGGTCGCGGCGTTTCGCCGACTCCCCACCGATGTCGGCTGCCTGCAAGGGCGCCTGAGCTTCTACAACGAGCGACAGAATCTACTGACGCGGTGGTTCTCGCTCGAATACTCGCAATGGTTCGGCCTGATCCTTCCGGCTGTTGAAGCGGCCCATTGCGTCGTCCCACTCGGCGGGACGTCCAACCACATGCCCACCGCAATCTGGCGAGAAGTCGGTGGCTGGGACGAATTCAACGTCACCGAAGACGCGGACCTCGGCGTGCGGCTGGCACGTTCCGGCTACCGCACGATGATCCTGGATTCCGTCACCCTGGAAGAAGCAACCACAGATGTGATCAACTGGATCCGTCAGAGATCGCGCTGGTACAAGGGCTACTTGCAAACGATGGTGGTTCATCTGCGCCAGCCGGTCGCGCTGGTTCGCGAGATCGGCCTCCTGGCCACTCTGAGGTTGATCGGGATGACCGGTTGTGTGCCGATTAGCAGCGCGCTGAATATCCCATTCGGGTTCCTCCTGCTGATCTGGATCACAGGGAGACCTGAATTCGTCAACATGCTGTTCCCGCCGGTGACCTACTTCATCTGTATGACGCTGTTCCTCCTCGGAGCGCCACTCTCTGTCCTGGTGGGACTGGTGTGCACCGGAGCGCTGGGGAAGCAACATCTGTGGTGGGCTGCTCTGTTGGTGCCGATGTACTGGGTCTTACAGTCGATCGCCGCTGTGAAGGCGATCTATCAGCTTGCATTTCGGCCGTCGTACTGGGAGAAGACCGCGCACGGGTTTGCCAGCGGACCTCGGCCTGGAGCATCCGAGTAATGGCGATCTGGGGAATCGCGCTTCGTGCGATCGTCTGCTGTGTGCTCGCGCTAGGCATCACACCTGGCCTGATTTCGTTTTCGGCGGGGGCCGATCCGGTCACCCAGCCGGTGCCTGCTCCGCCGGGCCCGATTGCTGGACCCGTTGAGCCAGTTGGGCAGCCCGTTGTCGCCTGGCCCCAGTTGGGCTTGTCCGACCAGTTGGTCCTGAAAAGCGCTGACGCGCAAAAGACGGTGACAATACCGGTTCCGGATGGCACCACACCCATGGTGTTAACCGGCCAGGTCGAGGCGATGTCCAATGCGGTGAACTGCCGGATCGAGGTGTACGACAGCAAGCGCCAGCTCCTCGGATCCATTGTGCCGCCAGAGGATCTGAACACGACACCCTTCGTGCTTGATCTGTCCAAAGCGTCCTTGGGAGTCGCGTCGGGACTCAAAGGCCTCGAACTCAACTTCGCACTGCGCCAAGATGGGCCACCAGCGGAACTATGCGCCCAGACGTCGACACCCTCGTCAATCACGTTGGATCGCTTGGCAACCGGATACAACGGGTCGACTCCCGCGCCAACCACCATCGCGGATTTTCTCCCGGGCTACCTCAGCCAGGTGACCATCCGCATCGGTAGCGACCCGTCGGTGGACCTCCAACAGACCGCCCTGACCCTGGTTGCTAACCTCACCCACCTGTACCGCCCGGTACCTGTTCGGATTGACGTGGACACCTCGGCGGCGCCCACGCCGCCGCCTGCTGATGCATACGGCACCGTCCGAACCATTGCCATCCGCGAGGATCCGACAGCCGGAATCACCGTCGACAGTCCAGGAACCGCCCAAGCAACGCTGGTGATCTCGGGCAAGGGCGATGAACTGCTGCAGCAGGTTGAGTTGTTCGCGGATCACCGATTCGAGATCGCGCAGACGCGGTCAGTCGACATCACCGGCGCGACTGAATTCACGAATACGGTCTCCACAGTCAAGAAGTTTGGCGAGCTTGGGATGGCGGCCCAGCTGTCGGTGCTAGGCACTGACACGATGTACCTAGGATTCGACGCATCCCAGTTCGGCGTCGGTCCGATCGAAGGTGCCGAGGTCAACCTTCTGGCCCGCTACACGCCGATCGGCGATGGCGAAGGCTCGGTGGTGATTCGTGCCGGATCCGCAGTCTTGGGCACCTACCCCCTGGACAACTCGGGACAACTAGATGCCACGTTCCAGATCCCTGCTGACGCAATTCAATCCAATGTGGGCCTGGCACTGGACATCCGATACCTGCCCCACCAGGGCGGCCTACCACCAGCGAATCGCATAACGTTCTTTGCGCAACCGGAGTCGACTGTTGAGGTGATCCCGGGTACCCGAACACGTCGGGGCTTCAGCGTGCTCCCGATGGCATTCTCGCCCGTTTTCAACGTGGCAGTAGACGACCCCAACAAGATTCGTTATGCAGCTGCCGCAATCAATCTGCTGGGCCAGGTGACCGCCACGACACTCGAGCCCCGGCTGACGACTTTGGAGGCGGCAGTGGCCTCCGGTTCTGGGTTGCTTGCTGTTGCCTCGGGTGAGGAGTTGTCGCGCCGAGGCCTGAAGCTTCCGTTGTCGACCACAGGGGAGGACGCCAATATCAGCGGCAAGCCGGCCACCACCGTCGACCTCAACGGGCCGCTCGGCGTAATCGAAACCGCCACAGACGATAAGCGCACAGTCCTCGCGATCACCGCTACGCAGGACTGGAATCTGGTCGACCGCGGGTTCGACTACATTCGCGGGCTCAAGGGCCAATGGACTGCCTTGACCGGCGACGCTGTCGTCACCGGTGCGCTCGGAGAGTCCGTAGACATGACCCTCAATCAAGGCGGGGGATGGCACGACCTGAATCCAGGTAAGGGCTGGGCCCTGTGGGCCTGGATTTCCATTGCCGTTGCCTCGGCCGCCGTTATTCTCGGGGCAATTTTCGCGTTCGTCCGAATCAGAAGGCAGCGTCAACGCAGCGACGAATCGGAACTGTAGCCGTGACCATCGCGACAACAGCTCCGGGATCGAAATCCGCAACTGGCGAAATGATTTCAAGCCCGCGACCGTCCCGGCGTTGGGGTGTGGCGCTTTTCATCTCATTGAGCGCATTCTATTTCGGGGTCGGCACACTTCTGATACTCAGGTACAACCTGTTTGATGCCGACGCCGCCAGTCGGGTCGCCAACGCCGGATTCGCTTTCATGAGCCGACAACCGCATCTGTCAGCTATCGGCTTTGTGTGGAACCCCCTGCCGAGTCTCATCGAGATCCCGTTCGTATGGCTGAGTCACTGGTGGCCGCCTCTGAAGACCCACGCCTTGGCCGGCTGCGCACAGAGCTCGTTGCTCATGGCAGGTGCAGTGGTGATGCTCCGTGCAATAGCAATTGATCGGGGTGTGGCCAAGGGGTGGCGGTGGCTCGCAGTGGCGAGTTTCGCCTTCCATCCCATCATCGTCATCTACGGCCAATCCGGATTGAGCGAGGCGGGAGAAGTCATCTGTCTCCTGTGGGCCGTCCGATATCTACTGCTATGGCTCGACTCTGGCCTGCCCAAAGATTTGACATGGTCCGGGGTCGCGATGGCTGGTGGGTACCTCTCTCGGTACGAGTTTGTGATCGCCACGGTAGGTGCGGCAATCCTCATCGGCATCGTCATATTCCTGAAAACTCCTGGCGGAAACCGGCTTACGTCGATCGCGATCTCAATACTGGTGCTTGTGCTTCCGATCATGGTGATCTTCATCATCTGGGCGGTTGCAGGTTGGGTGCTCGCCAATGAGCTGTTCGCCCAGTTGACATCTCGGTATGGGAATGCCGCCCAGGTTGCCAACTCGGTGGGGCATCAGGGTGGTGTCCGCCCGCCGTATACGGCTTGGTCTGTGATCGGCGGCAGATTATTCGCCATGCAGCCGCTGGTCGTGCTTGCGGCAGGGACCTCGGTGGTGATCAGTTTGTTGCGCAGGCGATTTGATGCGCTCGTTCCGCTTGCCGTCATCGGGCCGATCCTGGCTTTCGCGATATATGGGCAGCACACTCCCACCACGTTCGGCTTCTTCCGCTTCTACATCACGGCGATTCCACTGGTGGCGTGTATCGCGTTGGCTTGCTGGCTCCCAGCACCCGCACAGCCGCCGCTACCGCCGCAAGAGGCGCGGTCACGTCTGGTCGGCAAGGCCCTCCTGTGTTCCACAGTTCTGCTGGCCGCGCCTGTCACCGCCATATCAATGTTCGATCCCCGTATCGGCGATCCTCAGCTGCAATATGGCTTGAGTTCGGTGTTGTTTCCGGACCGCTTCCACACCGGGGAAACCTGGTTCCGAAGGCTCAACGTGAACGAACGCGAATTGGCCACGTTCTTTGATGAGCAGCATTTACTCCCCGGCACGGTGCTGATGGATAGCGCGAACACCTGGGGCATCTGGCTTAAGTCCAGCAATACCAAACAGTTTGTGATCACCAGCGACTACGACTTCACCGCAGCATTGAATCGCCCGTGGGAGCGAGGCGTGAAGTACATCGTGGTGAGCAGCCCGCAGAACTTCAATGCCGATGCTGTCGCAATTCGCTATCCCACGATCTGGGGGACCGGGGCAGAAATCGGTGTCCCCGTGCTGGCCGTAGCAGGAGCCGATGGTCTAGAGGCCTACCGCATCTTCGAAGTGGTCAAGCCGCCCGACTATTGACCTGGCTCCTGGACGTCCCTAGCGGTAGGCAATTCGTCATGTCCGAACAGTCCGGGAAGTCCGCCGGTGTGCATGAATACGGTGCGCTCGCCGGCACGAATATAGCCGTCGCGGACCTCGGCAATGAGGCCGGCCATCGCCCGTCCGGTATAGGTGGGATCCAGAACGATGCCTTCAGTGCGTGCCGCCAATGTCATTGCAGCCATCACGGTTGGATTGAGATGCGCATATCCGCGACCGACCTGGTCGTAGCGGATGCGAAGTTGTGGTGTCCTGGCCGACGCCGGAATCCGATCCATGAGTTCGGTCACTGTTCGATTCGGTTCCTCGATTGCCCCGCAATGCACACCGAGCACGCGGTCAGCGCCCAGGCCGCGAACCAGACCTGCCATCGTCGCTCCACCAAGACGACCGGCAATCCCAGCCGCGCACCCGCAGCGGCAGTGAGTCGGGCGTGGTCGACGGCCGTGGAGCCGGTTCAAGCGGCGTTGGCCACGATCCCAACACGATGCGGTCGTCGAAGTCGTCCAGCGTCTCAATCCTCAGAGTGGCATATCGATGGCAACGCTGGGGGGCAACTCGCCGGCCGGCGGCAGCGGCTCGTCCGGCAGCCGGGCAGGATCGGCATCGACAGGTACCGCCGGACGAGGACCCGCATCAACAAGCTGGGTATCAACTAACTCGGCGCCGGGGACAAACCCCGCGTTGGGGTCGATCTCCAACTCGCCTTCGGCCGTAGGCAGGAACATGTGGTGGGTAAATTGCGGCTGGTAGGCGCCCAAGCCGCCAATCCGCACGCCGCCGCCTTCACCGCTGGATACGGCAGTGCCGTCGGGCAGTGTCACTGCGGTGTGCCGGCCATTCCAGCCGATCACCACCGCGTTGGGCGCGACGCCGTGCTGAAAGCCGCGGGACAAAAGGGCAGCTTCTTCATTTCCGGTATTGAACCGGCTGCCAAACGCCGGCCGCCCAGTTGACACGTTGGAGACCCAAGAAGCCAGGCCGGAACAATCCGTGCCTGCCGGGGAGTCTCCACCGGGGACATAGGGTGTCCCTGAGACTTGCTGGATCAGTGCCAGCACCGTTGCAAGAGCAAACATGAATTCGAAGCTAACAACGAGTTGGTAATTAGCCAAACTTTATGTCGTCCATCACAATTCGGGAATTGGTATGTTGTGCATCACAAAAAATCACTGAAATGCCTGGTGATAGCGGCTACCTGACGGGACTAGATAACGAATTGCATTTACTTATGGTGCCATTCGTTATGTCCGTATCAGTCTCGTTATTGTCATGTGTCACGCTGCTGACCCAATGGTGACCAGCTTCACGCGCTTTTGAGGCGCGAAGCAACAACAGGTCGCAATGCCGATCATCGACCAACTGCGCTAGTCTCCGCACGTGACCTCGGTGATCTCCGCCTGGACGGTACTCGCCGCTGACTTCCCTAACGACCAGACTTAGGGCGTCACGGCAACCGCTATGCGTGTTCTAGTGCAGCGCGTCAAATCAGCATCGGTGTCCACAGCCGGCGAGACGATCGGCGCGATCAATCCGGCCAGCCAAGGGCTGGTTGCACTGGTCGGCGTCACCCACACCGATAATCACGAGATAGCCCAACGAATCGCTGAAAAGATCTGGCGGTTGCGCATTCTCGATGACGAACAGTCGGCTGCCGATATCGACGCGCCGATTCTGGTGATCAGTCAGTTCACCTTGTACGCCAACACCGCCAAGGGCCGCAGACCGGCCTGGAACGCCGCCGCACCCGGACCGATCGCCGAACCGCTGGTGACTGCGTTCGCTGAAGCCCTCAAGGCGTTGGGTGCTGAGGTGGAGACAGGATTGTTCGGTGCCGACATGCAAGTCGAATTGATCAACGATGGCCCGGTCACATTGCTGCTGGAAATCTAGCAGCGCGTCAATTGTTATCGGACTGCGCTCCGGCAGTGCCACTAATCGTGAGAATGTAGATCGCTATGGACACGCACACTTACGTCACGTACGAAGAATTCGGCCGGCGGTTCTTCAACATCGCGGTGACTGAGGATCGTGTCGCCGCAGCACTCGCCGAAGTAGCGGGTGGCGAGTTCGAGATGGGTCCGATGGCTCAGGGTCCAGGCGGACTGGCCCGAATCACTGCGAAGGTCAAAATCCAGGAGCCGCACGTCCGCCGAAATCTTGGGGACACGATCACCTTCAGCATCCGGATCCCACTG
The DNA here is from genome assembly GCA_965279745.1 of Mycobacterium sp. GTDB lineage: Bacteria > Actinomycetota > Actinomycetes > Mycobacteriales > Mycobacteriaceae > Mycobacterium. The sequence goes on along the minus strand of OZ257262.1, from coordinate 859,377 downwards.
ACCATTGACATGGTTGTTGACCTCCGCCTCGATAAGCAACGGTTCACGGTCGACGGTGACATCGCACTGCGCGCGACAGCGCGTGCCGCAGAGCCGTTGCTTCTGGTCATCGACCTGGCCAAGCCGCGCGCGTCCGATATCTCAGTGCACGTGACGTCAACATCGGTACGCGGCGAGATCCTCCGCCTCGTCGCTGGTGTCGACACCGAGATCCGGCGGTTCATCGCTGCCTATGTCGCCGACGAAATCGATAGCCCGGCCTCCGAGAAGGCGAAGATCATCGACGTGGCCCGCGAGCTTGAAGAAACTTGGGCAGGACCCTAATCGCCGTTAACCTCTGCGCTCGTTAACCTCTGCGCCCGTTAACCTCTGCGCCCAAGCCCCAGAATGAGCGGCTTACCGACAGCGCTGAGCTGGGTCAGAACATCCTCGATGCGGGCGCGAGGCACTTCCGTACGCCATTCCGGCAATCGGCCGGTCAAGTGCACGGTGTTCGGACTCAATTCCAAACTCGTCAACGCCAACCCGCCAGCCAGTTCCGGGAGTTGCACAGGATAAGGCGGTATGCGAGCCGGGAGCCGCCATCGCCGTCCAGCGAATCGCAGTATTCGTGGGCTGAGCCACAAAGTGGACCCGTCCAATGTCGTCTCGAGCTCCACATTTGCCAGTCGAGGCAATCGCGCTGACCGAACCCCGGCTACGCCATCACCGTCGACATGGGCGGATAGTCGGGGTAACGCAGCGCTAATGAGGTCACTGAGAGCCTGGGCAGGCACTTCTAGCGTGACGTCAACCGGCGCGGCGACCAGGACAGGTGGCGCGCCCGGGCGCAGGTGGACGTTGCGGAGCAGCAGGCTGGCCTGATCGAAAACCTGGTTGTCCCAAGTGATGTTTGTTGCCTTGAGTTCGATATCGTTGAGTTGGCCGACCGCCAGCCGTCCGACGTCGAGGTTGGATTCGAACTCGGTGACCGTCAGCGTGATGTCACCGCTGTCCCGCCGAATCGTCAGAGTGCGGCCAACCACGAGACGTTTCACGGTCATGAACAGCGAGCGATAGGCGACGGCTGCCCCGGCGCTAACAGGTGGCAGTGCCGCCGCCGTTGACCATAGTGACGACAGCATGTCGAGTGGCCGCAGGAGATCCCACCGTGCGAGACCGAGTGAACGCGACTTTGGTTCTCCCATGGCCTTTCTCATCCTGCCAGCAGTTACAGATCCAGAACCAGATGACCGCTCGGTTCGGCCCGCGACACACAGACCAGCATCATCCCTTGGTCGCGTTCGGGGTCAGTCAGCAACGTATCACGGTGCTGTGCAACGCCTTTGAGAACTCGAATACGACAGGTTCCGCAGAATCCCTGTTGGCAGGAATATGGGGCGTCGATACCCTCACGCTGCAGTGCAGTCAACAAGGTTTCATCGGCAGCAACCGTGATAGTGGACCCTGAGGAGGCGGTGGTCACGGTGAATTCAGCACCGTCGATGACCGGGGGTGCAGCGAACCGCTCGAAATGAAGTTCGACGTTGTCGCGACCAGCCAACCGCTGTCTGATCGAAGTCAACATGGCGGCCGGCCCGCAGGCGTAGACGGTGGTTCCGTCGGGACAGTCACCCAGGAGATCGTCTGCGACAGGCAGTCCGTGGAAGTCATCGGTGCGGATCGCAACGCGGTCGCCCAACGCGCGAGCCTCCTCGATGAAGGGGAGGCTGTCGGCGCTACGACCGACGTAGATCATCGACCAGTCGATACCGAGTCGGGCAGCGAGGCCGATCATGGGCAGGATCGGGGTGATACCGATGCCCCCTGCGATGAATCGAAAACGCTGAGTGGGGGAGCCGTAACCCGGGACAGCCAGTGGGAAGGCGTTGCGGGGACCGTTAGTGACGACTGTCGAACCCACCCCGAGAGTGTCGTGCACCTCGATGGAGCCGCCACCGCCATCCGGAATGCGGCGCACGGCGATGCGGTAGCGATTCCGCTCAGTGGGATCGCCGCACAGGGAGTATTGCCGCACCCGTCCACTCGGGAGGTGAATGTCCAGATGCGCGCCCGGATGCCAGTGCGGCAGGGACCCGCCGTCGGGGGCGGCGAATGTGAGCGCGACGACATTCTGGTCGTGCGCGACCACCTCCCGATCTAGAACGGTGAGCGTCAGCGTTCGATCGCGGCGGGCCAGCGGTGCGGGAGTCCGTATCGACCCGCTGATCGCCCATAGTGCAGTGATCGTCGCGTCGGCAATGCCGAGCAGTAAGTCGGGCCGCGTCCGGCTTGAAGCGCTTAGCGGGAGTTCGCGCAGTCGACGGAACATGAGCCTGGGCTATAGGTGCGCGGCGCGGGCAGCCGGAGAACTGGCCAGGTAGGCGACAGCCTGCGCGGTCGAGCCCACATCTTCCGGCGAATAGCTCGGCCGGAAATAGGTGATGGTAGTGGTGACGAACAGATTCCAGTACGTGGGTAGCAGCCTGATTTTGGAGTCGTGTGCACGCATCAACTGCATGCGCCACCAGCTGATCTTCATCTCGGGATCGGTCTTACACAGGTACCAGGCAGTACGCAGAAAGAACGCGTACATCAGCGCCACGGCAAGTGCCATCGAACGGATTCGGCTCAGATAGCTGTCGTGGAAATACTTGGCGACTTCGTGCGCCACGTTGCGGTGTTCGACCTCCTCGCTGCCATGCCAGCGGAAGAGGTCGACCAGTGTTGGATCGGCACCGTAGTCATCCCAAGCGCAGTTGAGCGCGAAGTCACCCAATACCGCGGTGTAATGCTCGATGGCGGCGATCAACCAGAGCCGGTCACACAGCTGATTGCGCCGCCGCTTGGGATTGACTGATGTGGACGGAGCCAGCACTTTGCTGAACACGTAGTCGACAATATGGAGCACCGGCCGCGGATTGACGCCCCGCGCGATCATGAAGTCTTGAAGGATCTTGTCGTGAGTGTCGGCGTGGACAGCCTCCTGGCCAATGAACCCGCGCATGTCATCAGCAAGTCGCGAATCCTCCACCAGCGGTAGCGCCTCGTTGTAGGTGGCTACGAACCACCGCTCCGCGGCGGGTAGCACAAGATTGAGCACGCTGATCACATTCGATGCAACCGGATGACCGGGTATCCAGTGCAAAGGCGTGTTGGAGACGTCGAAGTCCACTTTGCGCGCCTGGATCTGTACCGGACCCGGATCGATTTCCTGCCCGAAGCGGCGTGGCCGAAGCATTCTTCGAGTCTAGGCGGTTGGAGTCTGGCGCCTAGGTGGCCGGGTCAGCCGACCCGGGTCGGAGTCACTGAAACGACGCCCGGTGCGCCTGCGGTGGGTCGACCACCCGCGTCGGCGGGGCTCTGAGCACCGCTCTGGCCCGGCCCATTGACGACCGAAGTGGCCGCTGGCTTTTGGGGCTGCGCCTCCTCGGTGCAGTTCAGGATCAACTGCATCTTCGCCGCGGTAATCGCCTTCTGGCTCTGCACTAGGCACTGAGCTTGTGGGACATCGCTGCCGACAGAGCCACCGAATACGGTCGACATGCCCTGGGCGTGCAGAATCGCCACTGCTTTGGCATAGGGCTCGCCCAGCACGTTGAAGGTGCTGTTTGATGAGTCGGCGCTGCTGGAACCCATACCGAGGGCAACCGCAGCTGAGCCCGCCGCTACGGCGCCTGCGGCCGCCAGGATCAGTTTCCTCACCAGACCTCCGTGTGTCTTTCGAACCGAACATAGCGCAATCGGGTTGCCAGGAGAAAACCTGAAGGCAGCCTCGACTGTCTATCGTCCGTCGAGCTACCCGCCGTTACCGCGCAGGATTTCCTCCGCGCATCGCAGCCTGGTGTGACCGGTTTGCTGCATGCAAATCTGCACCGGGGACTCATCTTCGGAGGGGGGCGCCGCCGCGGGCGCGCTGGTCAGCACCGGATTCGGAATGACGCCCTGGCTACCCGACCACAGGTACCGGTTCGTGTATTGCAGCTGACTGCAGTAAACGGTCGTGCCATCCGTGGTGAGCCCGGTGGCGCCGGGTGAACCGCAGCGGGCCCCGATTGCAGCCGTGGCCGCCGGCGCCGCGGTCACGGTATCGGTGACGGTCGACACGCTGGTTGACGTCTGGCTACTTGGGGACGTCGGGCTACTCGAGGTGGTGGTCGGGGAGATTGTCGTCCCAGACGTCGAGGAGGCCCCAGATGAGGCTGTAGTCGAGGCGGACGCCGTAGAACTGTGCAGGTCCTGGTTCTCGATGTCTTCCCCGCGGAAGCGGCCCGCTATGAATGCGACAGCCACGATGAGCAGCACTCCAAGCACCGGAAACACGAACCTCGGACGCCGCCACACGCTCTTGTGGCCGGGAAGCGGCGCACCGGCCATCGGTACGGTGCCGGGGATCGGAGTCATTCTGGTTGCATCCGGGTCAGTCAGCGGACTGCCCGGAAGTGGCGCAGTGATCTGGTGAGCCAGCGCATGCGCCAGGTCTACGCAGCGCGTGTAGCGGTCTGCTGGATCCTTCGCCATTGCCTTCGCCAGCGCCGGGTCAAGGTTTGCCAAGTCGGGCCGACGATCAGCGAGGCTCGGCGGTGCGGCGGTGAGGTGCTGACTGATCACCACCGCCGGGTTGGTGTGCTGAAACGGCGGTGAGCCGCTCAGCAGGTGATATGCCGTCGCCGCCAGTGCGTACTGGTCGGCCCGCCCGTCGATTACTTCGCCCATCAGCTGTTCAGGGGCCGCATAGGACACCGTGCCGACGGTCATGTTCGTCTGGGTCAAATTGCTTGTCTCGTCCGCATGACGTGCAATGCCGAAGTCCGCCAACAGGATTCGCTGTTCGCCCGACTCCAGCCTGGCAAGCAGGATGTTGGACGGCTTCACATCGCGATGAAGCAACTGGCACTGATGGGCGTAATCGAGCGCCTCGGCCACACCGGTGACGATGTCGAGCACCTGGCGCTGGGGCAGCCCTTGGGGATAGGTGGCCAGCAGTTCGGCCGTGTCGGTGCCGTCGACGTAGTCCATAGCGATCCACAGCTGACCGTTGAACTCGCCGCGGTCATGCACGCCGACAATGTGCGGATGCCAGAGCGTGGCCACGATATCGGCCTCCCGCTCGAAGCGAGCCCGGTATTCACCGTCGCTGCTGACACTCGCTGGAAGCACTTTGAGCGCATCTCGCCGAGGCAGCCGGGGATGCTGGGCTAGGTAGACCTCGCCCATTCCACCTGCTCCAAGCAGGCGCACGATGGTGTAGCCGGCGAATTTCTCGCCCTCGGCCAGCGGCATGGGAGCAAATCCTACTGGCGCGGCCCCGGGGCGGCGGACAACGCCTGATCCAGCCCATTGGCCAGCGCCGCGGTGCGCCGGTCCACGAAAACGTCCTCAAGCAACATCGCCGCTCCGTCAGGACCGGTCAACGGCACCCGCCAATTCGGGTACTCATCAGTGGTGCCTGGCTGGTTTTGCGTGCGCCGGTCACCGACCGCGTCGGTCAGAGCCAATGCAAGCAGGCGCGACGGGGTGCGAGCCAGATACAGGTACAGCGCCGTGATGACAGCCTCCTCCGTTGGAGCGGCATCATTGAGCAGACCGACACGACGTAACTCCGCCATCCATGCCGCTTGCTGAGCCCGATCATCGGCTAGCTCGTCAGCTGGGGGCCGGGTCAGTAGTCCAAGGGCATCACGCAGCCGAACATGTTCACCGGCGAGGTAGCCCGGCGTGGGCGGCAGATCATGAGTTGTGACCGACGAAAGGCAATACTCGCGCCATCGTTCGGCGGGCAGTGGGACCGAATTCGAATGGCCATCGTCGCGATCCAACTCGAACCACAGGATCGAGGTGCCGAGCAACCCGCGGTCGAGCAGATACTCCCGGACCCACGGTTCTACTGTTCCCAGATCTTCCCCGACCACCACGGCACCGGCGCGATGAGCTTCCAGCGCAACGATTCCAATCATCGCGTCATGGTCGTAGCGGACATAGGTACCGTGCGTCGGCGGGGCACCCTGGGGTATCCACCACAGCCGAAACAGGCCGATGATGTGGTCGATGCGCACCCCACCCGCATGCCGAAGAATGCCTGAGATCAGCGACCGGAATGGTTGGTAGCCAAGCTCTTCCAGCTGATCCGGCCGCCATGGCGGTTGCGACCAATCCTGCCCGAGCTGGTTGAATTCGTCCGGCGGCGCTCCGGCGGTAACGCCGAGGGCCAGCACGTCCTGCAACGCCCAAGCGTCCGCGCCGGTGGGATGTACCCCCACCGCAAGGTCGTGCATGACGCCCAATGGCATTCCCGCGCGAATGGCCTGGGATTGCGCCGCCGCCAACTGATCGTCAAGCTGCCACTGCAACCAACGGTGAAAGTCGACGTCGCGCTCATGCCGTTCAGCGAACTCGGCGACGGCCGGGCTCGCGGGATGACGCAACGCTTCAGGCCAGGAATGCCAGTCCGCGCCGAACTTCTCCGCCAGTGCGCTCCAGATCGCGAATTCGTCCAGGGCCCGGCCCTCGCGGACTTTGTAGGCATCAAACGCCAGTTGCCTTCCCGCCGTGCGGGCGACTTCGTAAATTGCCTGGAACGCAGTACGTTTGGCAGCCCAGGTCGTGTCGCGATCGATTGTGTCCACTTCGGCCGCATGGGTCTGAACAGCGGTCCGAAGCTTCCGGATCCGGCCACGCTTCGGTAGCAGTCCGAATTCCGGAATCGCCTCCACCCGCAGGTACAACGGGTTGGTGAATCGCCGCGAGGTGGGCAGGTAGGGCGAGGGTTCCATCGGCGTCGTCGGTGCAGCCGCCTGCAGCGGATTGACCAACACATAACCAGCGCCGTGCCGGGCACCTGCCCAGACGGCCAGGTCAGCCAGATCGGTCAGATCACCCACACCCCAGGAGTTCTCGGACCGCACACTGTACAACTGGACTGCCAGCCCCCAGGTACGTCGCGCGCCGAGACGCGCCGGAATGCCCAGCCACCCCGGAGTGATGATCAGGGGTGTGCTGGTCTCGTAGTCGCCGGATCGTAGGTACACCCGGTGATATCCGAGCGGCAGATCTGCCGGCAACACGAAGGTCGCCTCGCCGATCCATTGTCCGTCGAGATCGAATGGGGGAGTGGAGTTGTCTGCCTGCCGAACACTGGTGCGGACAGTGCCGTCCTCCAGTCCGACCCATGCATGCGCCGGATCGCCGTGCGGGACGTGTGCCCAGAACGACGTTTCCGTGCCCGCGCGCCCGACGATCGTCGGCGGCAGCCAACGACTCCAGTACCGACGAGTGTGTTGCGCCAGAGCGGCGATGCAGCTTTCTTCGGTGCCCGCATCCACGCCCAGTGCGCCCAACACCGCCACCAACGTCGACGCCTCGACCGGAACAGCTTCGTCGTTCCAGTCCTGGTAGTCGGTCGCCACACCGAATCGACGGGCTAGTTCGGACAGCGAAGAATGTGGCTGCGTCATAGGGACAGCGCTCAGTCCGCTGACCCGCTGAGTTCGATGGTCATCACCCCGCCGATGATCAGCGCGATGCCCGCGACCATCAACGGCGTCAGCGGGTCCTTGAACCAGACCCGAGCTATTACGGCGACCAGTGCCACACCGCAGGCGGACCAGACACCGTAAGCGATACCGACCGGCATGCCCTGCTCAAGAGTGACCCACAACAATCCGAAGGAGGCCGTGAACGCCACGGCGACAGGAAAGATCCAGACCCGCTTGCGAAAGGCATCCGAGAAACGCATCGCCAGAGTCCCGAATACTTCCAGAATGATCGCGCCCGCCAGTGTCAGCCACATCGTCATGATGGCGCATCCTCAGCATGTTCCCGTGAACCGAATTCGACCAACAGCACCCCGGCGATGATCAACCCGATGCCAACCATGATCGGGGTGGTGAACGGGTCGCCGAAGAGGACTGCCGCAATGCTGGCGGTCGCTGCTGTGCCCAGTGCTCCCCAAATCCCGTAGGCGACGCCGACCGGCATACCGGCCCGCAACACCATCGTCAGGAAGAAGAACGACAAGAAATAGCCGACCACGACGACGATCATCCACAGCTTCTGATCATGCGACGCACGCAGCGACAGAGTGCCGGTGACCTCGGTGACAATCGCCCCTAATAGCAGTGCCCACTCCCGCATACTGCGCACCTCCGTGACGGAACCCACCCGGACTCACCAGCCTGGCAAAGGATAGCCCGGCCCGTACCCCAATACCCGCCGGTAGCGTGGACCCGGTGACTGCGAAAGCGTCGACAGGCCGGACCGCCGACGGGCCGGTGGCCGAAACCCGCTACGGGCCGGTGCGGGGAAGCCAGGATGATCGGGCCAAGGTCTGGAAAGGCATCCGCTACGCGGCGCCCCCGGTGGGCGAGCTGAGGTGGCATAGGCCCGAAGACCCACAGCCATGGACCGAGGTGGCGGATGCGACGACTTTCGGCCCGGTGAGCCCACAAGCCCGCAGTCCGGTACCGCTGGGCCCAGGAGCGCGCACTGACGAAGACTGCCTGTTCCTCAACGTCTGGGCTCCGGCTGACGTATCGGCCGGCGACGACATGCCGGTGATGGTGTGGGTTCACGGCGGGGCCTACATCTTCGGTTCGGGCAGTCAGCCGCTCTACAACGGCAAGACACTGGCCGCCGAGTCCCGGGTCATCGTTGTGACGATCAACTACCGACTCGGCTCGTTGGGCTTCATCGATTTCTCGACGATTGATTCGCGGTTCGACTCCAACCTCGCACTGCGGGATGTGCTGGCGGCACTGCGCTGGGTGCGCGACAGCATCGCCGCATTCGGCGGCGACCCGAAGCGGGTGACGCTATTCGGTGAATCCGCCGGCGCGGGGATCGTGACGACTCTGCTCGCGGTGCCCGAGGCGGCGGGACTGTTCGCCCGTGGGATCGCCCAGAGCTCACCGGCGACCTCGATGTATGACAGCGGCTACGCCCGCAGGCTGGCCGACCAGTTTCTGGATCGGCTGGGCATGACAGTCATCGATGCCCAGCGCGCCCCGGTAGAGGCGCTGGTGGAGGCTTCGTCCTACTTATTCGACCAGGTACCGTTGACCAACCCGGGGCGCCTGGCTTTCGCACCCACGGTCGATGGCGACCTAGTGCCGGACTACCCGGTATCGCTGGCCCGCGCCGGCGAGACTCACCCCGTACCCCTGCTGATCGGCACCAACCGCGATGAAGCAGCGTTGTTCAGATATATGCGGTCACCATTGATGCCCATCACTCCTAAAGCGATACGTACCATGTTCGAAGAGATCGCCGAGGATCAGCCGGGTTTGCAGGTGCCTACCGGAGACCAGATCATCGCCGCCTATTCGGGAAGGCGAACCCGAGCCCGCACTCTGGGGGTCGCCCGCGACGTCGGCTTCCGGATGCCCACAGTGTGGTTCGCTGAAGGACACAGCACAGTGGCTCCAGTCTACTTGTACCGATTCGATTGGGCCACACCGCTATTCAAAGCAATCGGACTGGGTGCAGCGCATGCCACGGAGCTCATCTACATGTGGGGAAATCTGGTGGCCGGCCCCCGAGATTTCACGTTCAAGCTCGGCGGCCTCAAGACAGCGCAGGCGCTGTCCGACCGGATGCGGACCCGCTGGACGAATTTCGCGCGCTGCGCGGAACCGAACGGGCCTGCTAGCGAGCCGGACTGGACTCCGTACAGCCCCGACGGCCGTGCCACATTCGTGATCAACCGCCACGACCGTCTGGTCGATGATCTGGATCGCGATATCCGTCTGATCTGGGGCGATCAGGTGCTCGGCTTTCGCTGACGCCTGTCGGCTAGAGTCAGTTCGGGAGTTATCCAGGCGTTTCGGAGGGATCGACGGTGGACCGAATCGGGGATTGGCTTTCCGTTATCCCCCCACAGATGCGCGAACCGGTGCTGTTCGCGGTGCCATTCTTTTTGGTGCTGTTGATCATCGAATGGACTGCCGCACGCAAGCTTGAACATCTTGAGGACACCTCAGATCCAGACCAGGTGCCGTCCGGCGCATACTTCGCGCGGGATGCGTGGGCGTCGATCTCCATGGGCCTGGTGTCGGTGGCGACGATGGGCCTCTGGAAGTTCCTGGCTCTCATCGGCTACGCAGCGTTGTACACCTATGTCGCGCCATGGCACTTGTCGCCGACCGAGTGGTACACCTGGGTGATCGCCATCGTCGGCGTCGATGTCCTCTTCTACGCCTACCATCGCACCGCGCACCGAGTCCGGCTGATCTGGGCGACCCACCAGGCGCACCACTCCAGCCGATACTTCAACTTCGCGACGGCGCTGCGGCAGAAATGGAACAACACGGGCGAGATCATCGTTTGGACTCCGTTGCCGCTGTTGGGAATTCCGCCATGGATGGTGTTCACGAGCTTCTCGATAAACCTGATCTACCAGTTCTGGATTCACACCGAGCGGATCCAGACCTTGCCGCGGCCGATCGAATTCGTCTTCAACACACCGTCACACCACCGAGTGCACCACGGCACCGACAAGCTCTATATCGACAGGAACTACGGCGGGATCTTCATCTTGTGGGACCGCATCTTCGGTAGCTTCCAGCCCGAGGTGTTCCGGCCGCACTATGGATTGACAAAGCAAGTGACCACATTCAACGTGTGGAACCTGCAGACCCACGAGTACGCGGCGATCGTCCGCGACGTGCGACGAGCCACTCGGTGGCGGGACCGCTTCGGCTATGCGTTCGGTCCGCCGGGCTGGGCGCCCGCGCAGCAGCGTCGCGAACCTGCGCCAGCCAGCTAGGGAGGATCCTGGTCATGGAGATCAAAGAAGTGCTGCTTCCCGGGGTCGGTCTTCGCTATGAGTTCGAAAACGACGATGGGGACCGGATCGGCGTGATCGCGCGCCGCGGCGGCGACTTCGAAGTCGTTGTCTATGCGGCGTCGGACCCGGATCAGGCGCGTCCGGTGTTCCGGCTCACCGATGAAGAAGCCGAGGCTTTGGCCCAGATCCTTGGCGCACCCAAGATTGTTGAGCGCTTTGCGGACTTGACCAAAGAGGTGCCGGGATTGAACGCCGGGCAGGTCGAGATCGGCGCCGGCAGCAGCTTCGTGAACCGGCCACTGGGCGACACCAAGGCGCGCACCCGGACGGGTGCGTCGATCGTGGCCATCGTTCGAGACGACGAAGTCCTAGCTTCACCAGGTCCCGCCGAACCTTTACGCGCCCACGACATCCTCGTGGTGATCGGCACCGAGAACGGCATTTCCGGAGTTCGGCGCATCGTCGATCAAGGCTGAGACGGTGACTGTCTCGGCGGCGCTGTTGCTCGAACTCGGCGTCATCCTGACTGTGCTGACCATCCTGGGCTCGATCGCTCGGCGTTTCGCGTTGTCGCCGATTCCGCTCTATCTCCTGGCAGGTCTGGCCCTGGGTAATGGTGGTGTCGCCCAAGTGCCAGCGGCACGGGAGTTTGTTTCCACGGGTGCATCCATCGGCGTGGTGTTGTTACTTCTCACTTTGGGCCTGGAATTCTCCATCACTGAATTCGCCGTCAGCATGCGTCGGCACCTCCCATCCGCTGCAGTCGACTTAGTCCTCAATGCCACTCCCGGTGCAGTAGCAGGCTGGCTGCTTGGCCTGAGCCCGATCGGCATCCTCGCGATGGCGGGCATCACGTTCATCTCGTCATCGGGAATCATCGCCCGCTTGCTCAACGACCTCCGCCGACTCGGTAACCGCGAGACCCCATCGGTGTTGTCGGTCCTGGTGCTCGAGGACTTCGCAATGGCCGCCTATCTGCCGATGTTGGCCGTCCTCGCGGCCGGCGGCGCCTGGTGGGAGGCCCTGCTCTGGATGGCCGCGGCGCTAGCTGCGCTCGGCGCCGCCTTCAGCGCCTCTTACCGCTGGGGCCACCACTTGGGTCGCCTGATCTCACATCCCGATGACGAACAACTCCTACTGCGGATCCTGGGACTGACGCTCATCGTGGCGGCGGTCGCCGAGCACCTTCATGCCTCGGCAGCGGTGGGTGCGTTCCTGGTGGGTCTGACGTTGACCGGGCCGACTGCCGAGCGGGCCCGAAGCGTATTGATCCCGCTACGGGATTTGTTTGGCGCGGTGTTCTTCGTGGCAATCGGCCTGATGGTCAATCCAGCCGACCTATTGCCCATGCTGCCTGCGGCGGTCGCCCTGGCCGCCGTAACCGCGCTCACCAAGATCGCTACCGGCGCCTACGCCGCTCGCCGTGACGGCGTAGCCCGCCCCGGTCAGCTGCGCGCCGGCACCGCACTGATCGCCCGGGGTGAGTTTTCGTTGGTCATCATTGGCTTGGCAGGCACCACGATTGAAACGATCGGTGCCGTCGCCACCCCCTACGTGTTCGTCCTGGCATCCATTGGTCCGCTGCTTAATCGGTTTGCCAAATAGCTAACGCCGAAAAATGGCACCATGCTGACGTGCAGACCGTCTTTGATCGCAGTGTTGATCCCGGCCTGATCGCCCGGGCGCTGTCGCCCGCCAAGTTCGGATCGATGTGGCTGGACACGCCCCGCGTTGAGTATCCGCGGCTCACCGGTGCAACAAATTGCGACCTGCTCGTCGTCGGTGGCGGTTATGCCGGGCTATGGACCGCGCTGCACGCAGCAGAACGTAATCCTGGTGCGCGCATCATCCTCATCGAGGCGCAGCAGGTAGGGTGGGCGGCCTCGGGCCGTAACGGTGGTTTCGTCGATGCCAGCCTCACTCACGGCTCCGAGAACGGAAAGACCCGTTGGGCAGACGAATTCGACCGCCTCGAGCAGCTGGGCATGGCGAACCTCGACGGTATGGAAGCAGACATCGAGCGGTACGACATGAAGGTGGAGTGGGAGCGCACAGGCGCGGTCTCGGTAGCCACCGAACAACATCAGGTTCCATGGCTGCGCGAGGCCGCTGATGCCGGTGAAGGTCAATTCCTTGACGAAGCGGCCATCCGCGCCGAGGTGGCGTCACCGACCTACCTGGCCGGTTTATCCATTCCCGACTCGTGCGCCATCGTCAATCCCGCCCGATTGGTCTTCGAACTTGCACGAGCCTGCGTCGACAGCGGCGTTCAGATTTTCGAGCACACTATGGCCGAGTCGATCGAACACGATCGTCGCGCAATACGGGTTGCCACCAGTAGCGGCTTGATCACCGCGGAGCGAGCGGTGTTGGCCACCAACGTCTTTCCTAGTTTGCTACGTCGCAATCGGCTGCGCACGGTGCCGGTGTACGACTACGTGCTGGCCACCGAACCGCTGGCCGACGAACAACTCGACCGCATCGGCTGGCGCTCACGGCAGGGGCTCAGCGACTGTGCCAACCAGTTCCACTATTACCGGCTATCGGCCGACAATCGGATCGTCTGGGGCGGATATGACGCGCTGTACTTCTACGGCCGACGCGTCGACTCGACCTACGAAGACCGACCTGAGACATTCCGCAAGCTGGCTTCACACTTTTTCATCACCTTCCCGCAACTCGACGACGTTCAGTTCACTCACCGTTGGGCCGGCGCTATCGACGCCAACTCCAGATTCTGCGCGCACTGGGGCGTAGCCGGCGGGGGCCGGATCTCCTATGTCAACGGGTTCACCGGCCTCGGCGTGGGTGCCGCCCGGTTCGCTGCCGACGTCTGCCTTGATCTCCTCGATGGCCGTCCGACCGAGCGGACCGAACTGGAGATGGTGCGAACGAAGCCCGTGCCCTTCCCACCGGAACCGTTGGCAAGTGTCGGCATCCAAGCCACGCGCTGGTCACTGAACCGGGCCGACCACAACGCCGGCAAGCGCAACATCTTCCTGCGGACGTTAGACAGCCTGGGACTCGGCTTCGACTCCTGACGTCTGCGTCAATCATCTGGATCGGAACTCGCCACATTCACAGCCGGCGTCAGTAGGCTTTGCGGTCGGAGCGTCCAGAACGTGGGCGCCGAATGAGAGGAAAGTCGTGGGAGACACACTGACTGAAGGACAGAAGTTGGGGAAGGGCGATTCGCTCACCTCCAACAACGGGGCCTACACCCTGACCTTGCAGGAAGACGGAAATCTGGTTCTGGCGGCGCGTGGAGAAGCAGTATGGTCTTCCGGCACCAACGGACAGGATGTCGTGCGCGCAGAGGTGCAGAACGACGGGAACTTTGTGCTCTACACGTCGGACAAGCCGGTCTGGCACACCGACACCAAGGGCAAGAAGGACGTCAAGCTGGTTCTGCAGGACGACCGCAACCTGGTCCTGTACTCCGGCAGCGGGCCGGCCTGGTCATCGCGTACTGAGACCGATGCCCCACCGCCCCCGCCGGCCGAGGAGACCATCGAGGTTGCACCGGTAGCGGTCGAGGAGACCATCGAGGAACCAGCGCCACCGGCAGCCCGGACCTACACGGTGGTTTCCGGTGACACCCTGTTCGCGATTGCCGAGCGTTTCTATGGCGACGGCAACCGCTACCCCGAGATTGCCGCCGCCAGTGGCATCTCCAACCCGGATCTGATCAACATCGGGCAGGTCGTCACCATCCCCTAGTAGTAACCCCCTGTAGTAAACCCCGCGGGGACGACGCGGATTCGCAATAGTGCGTTGGTAACGATCGGCTCTCTTTGCCGATACAAGGTCGACACACTATTGCGACCGCGTCGTTAACGGGTCGCCGACCGATCGGGGTGTACGGTGGCTCGCTTCTCTCTCACAACTGCTGTCGCCACAATCTTGATCGGGGTAGCCCTCCCGGGCCTGGCCGCGCTGGCCACTCCTGCCGCCCAAGCCGACCCCGGTGTAGTGGTATCGCCCGGTATGGAGATTCGTCAGGACAGCAATGTCTGCACCTTAGGTTTCGTCGATCCGGTGCAGCGCATCGCGTACTCGGCCGGGCACTGCCGGGGCAACGGACCAGTCACTGACAAGGACGGCCGCTTCATCGGTACGGTTTCCACGTTCCGGGACAACACGCCCGACGGCACCGTGGTGCGCACGGATCAGGTGATCTCCGACTACGAGACGATCAGCCTGGCCAGTGACATCACCGTCAACAACATCCTTCCGGGTGGCCGCCAGTTGGTGGTTGAGCCGACAGCACTTGCGCAAGGTCAGCCGCTGTGCCACTTCGGGATCGTCACCGGCGAGAGTTGCGGCGCCGTCGAACGGGTCAACAATGGCTGGTTCACCATGAACAACGGAGTGATCAGCAAGAAGGGCGATTCCGGAGGGCCGGTCTATATGCTCGCGGACAGCAACAAGGCGATCATCCTCGGCCTGTTCAACAGCACCTGGGGCGACCTTCCGGCCGCCGTGTCATGGCAGGCCACTGACCAACAGGTCCGCGAGGACATCGGCGTGGTCAACATCGCGGCATCCCAGCGGAACTGAGCCACGCTCGGGGATATCCTCGAAGCGATGTTCCACCAGACACCTGTCCAGATTGCCTGGGTTACCGACGATCTCGGTGCCACCGAGGCAGCCTTGACGACCCTGTTGGGCGCCAAGAAGTGGATTCGGATGCCCGGCATACATTTCGGGCCCGACACCTGTGTGCACCGCGGCGCGCCGGCCGACTACTGCGCCGACATCTCGCTGAGCTACGCCGGCGACACCCAACTCGAGCTCATTGCACCGACCCGCGGCGACAGCATCTACACCGAGTTCCTCGCCACGAATGGGTCCGGCCTGCACCACATCTGTCAAGAGGTCGATGATTTCGATGCAGCGCTTGCGCAGGCCGAATCGGTGGCCACCATCGTCGCCCAAGGAGTAATGCCCGGTGGCATGAGATTCGCCTATCTCGCCGCGCCCGCGGCGGGAGTTCCGTGCCTGGAGATCGCGTTCATTCCGCCGGAGATTCAGGCTTTTTTTGACTACGTGAAGCAGGAGCAACTCGCATGAGCGGCTTGGACATCCCGTCGGTAATAGACCCCGCGGAGATCAACGTTTGGTCGGACGACGTCGACGTCGTGGTGGTGGGGTTCGGCATTGGCGGTGGCTGCGCGGCCGTATCCGCAGCGGCGGCCGGCGCCCGGGTGCTGGTGCTGGAACGAGCAGCCGCGGCGGGCGGCACTACCTCGATGGCCGGCGGCCACTTCTATCTGGGTGGTGGGACCGCGGTACAGCAGGCAACCGGCCATTCGGACAGTGCCGACGAGATGTACAAGTACCTGGTAGCGGTCTCGCGCGAGCCAGAGCTCGACAAGATCCGCGCGTACTGCGAAGACAGTGTCGAACACTTCACCTGGCTCGAGGAGTTGGGCGTTCACTTCGAGCGCAGCTACTACCCAGAGAAGGCGGTGATCCAGCCCAATACCGAAGGCTTGATGTTCACTGGCAATGAGAAGGTGTGGCCGTTCAAGGAAATGGCGGTTCCCGCACCGCGGGGACATAAGGTGCCGGTGCCGGGTGACACCCAGGGTGCCGCCTTGGTGGTCGAACTGCTGCTCAAACGTGCCGCCGAGCTTGGCGTCGAGATCCGGTACGAGACCGGGGCGACGAATCTGGTGATGTCCGAGGATTCCGTCGCCGGCCTGACCTGGAGGCGTTTCAACGAGGCCGGCGCAATCCGGGCGAAGGCGGTCATCATCGCCGCGGGCGGCTTCGTGATGAATCCGGAGATGGTCGCTGCGTACACGCCAAAACTTGCGGAGAAGCCGTTCGTCCTCGGGAACACCTACGACGACGGGCTCGGTATCCGGTTAGGTGTGTCTGCCGGTGCCGATACCAAACACATGGATCAGGCGTTCATCACCGCGCCGGTCTACCCGCCGTCCATCCTGCTAACCGGGATCATCGTCAACAAGCTGGGCCGGCGGTTCGTCGCCGAGGATTCGTACCACTCTCGAACATCGGGGTTCGTGATGGATCAGCCGGACAGCGCGGCCTTCCTGATCGTCGACGAAGCGCATATGAAGCGGCCCTCGATACCGCTAATCAAGTTCATCGACGGCTGGGAGACCGTGGATGAGATGGAGTCCGCCCTGGGCATTCCCCAAGGCGCCTTGGTCGCGACACTCGACGACTACAACCGGCATGCCGCGGACGGCCTGGATCCCGATTTTCACAAGCAGCCGGAATTCCTTGCGCCACAAGACAAAGGACCGTGGGCTGCATTCGACCTCTCGCTGGGTAAGGCGATCTACTCCGGCTTCACAGTGGGCGGTTTGGCCACCACGGTAGACG
This sequence comes from Mycobacterium sp., assembly GCA_965279745.1. Classification (GTDB taxonomy): domain Bacteria; phylum Actinomycetota; class Actinomycetes; order Mycobacteriales; family Mycobacteriaceae; genus Mycobacterium. The sequence continues at coordinate 842,258 of OZ257262.1, read as the reverse complement.
GCCAGGTGCAGCGGGTCGACGGCAGTGTGATCGCTGGGCTGTACGCGGCCGGAGCGTGCGCGTCGAATATCGCCCAGGACGGAAAGGGCTATGCCAGCGGCACCCAACTGGGTGAGGGCTCATTCTTCGGCAGGCGTGCAGGCACCCACGCCGCTCGCCTTTTCTAGCGCTGTTTATTGCGCGAGCAGACGGCGCCGCTCCCAACACGCCGGAGAATTCGAGACCCTAGCGACTGCTCGCCGTGAGGAATTGCCACCCGCCGTCGCCAAGGAGTCGCAGGTGACGATCGTGGTGCTGTTCAACGGTAGAGCGGTGGGTAACTGAAACGACAATGCAATCCGGTAGCCGCGCTCGCACTAATCGGTACAGCGCATACTCCTGCCCCTCATCGACCGCGGAGGTGGACTCATCGAGGAAGAGCGCCTTGGGCTTGGTCAACAACACCCGCGCGAAGGCGATGCGTTGCTGCTCGCCAGGCGACAACACCTTGCTCCAGTCCACTCCGTCGTTCAGCCGGAAAGCCAGGTGGCCCAACGCGACATCCTCGAGCGCGGCGATGAGTTCTTCGTCAACGAATGCACTTTCGGCGCTCGGATAAGACAACACGGCCCGCAGATCCCCGAGCGGAACGTAGGGCACCTGGCATAGAAACATCAGGTCGCCTTCGCCCCCGGGCCGGCGCAATTCCCCTGAGGCATAAGGCCACATCTGGGCGATGGTGCGCAGGAGCGTGGTGCGGCCACATCCCGAAGGCCCGGTAACCACAAGCGACTCGCCCGGTGCAAGCCGGAACTCGAGTGTGTCGATCAGCGGCTCGCCAGTCGTCCGACGCACCTCGACATCGCGCAATTCGATTGCCCCATCGGCACTTTCCTGCGCGGCCAGGCGCGGCAGCGCACGTGCCTTCTCGTTGGCGTCAACAAGGCCGTCGAGACGGATGATCGTGGCCCGGTATGCCGCGAAAGAATCGTAGACACTGCGGAAGAACGACAGGGAGTCGTGGATATTGTTGAAGGCGCTTGAGGACTGGTTGACGTCCCCGAAGCTGATCTGACCGGTGAAGAGCCGCGGAGCCTGAATGACTAATGGCAGGGGAGTGATGATCTGGCTCATCGCCAGGTTCCACCCCAAAAGCCCCAGGCTTCGCACCACGAACGCCCGGTAGTTTTCGATGACCGCCATGAATCTTGTTCGTAGGATGCCACTTTCAGTTCGCTCGCCCCGATAGAACCCAACCGCTTCAGCAGCATCACGAAGTCGAACCAGCGCATACCGAAAAGCTGCGTTCGTCAGCTCGTTGCGAAAACTTAGCAGAATCAACGGCTTTCCTACCCGGAAGGCGATGACAGTAGCGATCAACACATAGAGCCAGACGATCCAGAACAGCGCGTGCCCCAGCGTGGTCCCGAAGAACGTCAGCGGACCTGAGAGATTCCACAGGATCGGGGTGAACGACACCACTGACACCATCGAGTTGATCGCACCAAAAGGTAAGGTAGTTGACGTGCCAACCGTGGGCGAATTTGCCTCCGCACCAGTACAAGTGGTGAAAATATCGATGTCGAGCTGGATCCGCTGGTCGGGATTGTCGATTGGGTCTTCGATGAATCGACTTCGGTAGTAGGACTTGTCGCGCAACCAATCACCGGTGAGGCGATCCGTTAGCCATACCCGCCAGCGGATGATGAAGCGTTGCATTAAGTAGATATCGACGATCTGCCTACCGATGTAGGCGGCAGCGATCAGAACGAAGATCAGGATGGCAGTCCAGAAGCCGTTGATTCCTGAATCACGAACCGCGTCATTACCGGCGCCGGCGCCCTCGAAAGCCACCTGCAGCGACGAGTACAGATCGTTGGCGTAGTAGCTGAGCAGCACATCTAGGCGCACCGAAATCATCGTGGAGAACAGCAGCACGCCCAGCCAAACCCAAACGAAGACACTCGATCTGCCGCTGAAGTAGCCGCCCGTCACGCGCCAGAACTGCCGGCCCCAAGGAGTTAACCGGGCCAGCAAAACCAACACGACGACCGCAACCGTTGCGCTGATCAGCCACGCCTTGCCCGCCCAGAGTAGCGACGCCGGGATTTCGTGCGCCCAGTCCAAAGACGGTTTGTACATCTCCACGGGCGTCCCCTCCGGTAGTGGCTATCAGACAGGTGCCGGTTCGTCTCCCGTGATGCGGCCGAGCCGCCATTCGCCTCCGCCGAGCAGTTCCAGATGTCTGTCGTGATGCTGCTCCACCGTGTGGCGATGGCTCACACTCACCAGGATCGTCCTCGGCAACTCATGGCGAACCTGGTCGTAGAGCGCGAACTCCAAGCCTTCGTCAAGTGCCGACGTGGACTCGTCGAAGAACACGGCCTTGGGTTTGTTGAGCAGGACACGGGCGAAGGCGATGCGCTGCTGCTCACCCGGAGACAGCACCTTGGCCCAATCCTGGACTTCGTTGAGCCGGATAGCCAGGTGGGAGAGCGCCACCCTGGTCAGTGCCCGCTGCAGATCGTCGTCGGGGATCGCGCCCGAAGCCGCGGGATAGGACACCACCGTGCGGAGATCACCCAGCGGCACATACGGCATCTGCGACAGGAACATGGTGTCGTGCTCGTCGGTGGGCCGGCTCAAAGTGCCCGAGGTGTAGGGCCACAGCAGCGCGAGACTGCGCAGCAGCGTCGTCTTGCCGGCGCCGGACGCGCCGGTGATAACCAAGGTCTCGCCAGGCTCTAACCGCAGATCGATCGGGTCCACCAACTGAGCACCACTCGGGGTGCGGACTTCAACCTGCTTGAGTTCGACCGAACCGTCGACGCTGGCAACAGTTGTCAGCTTTGGGAGCTGCCGGGCAACTGAATTCGTCTCCACCAATCCGTGCAGACGGATGATCACTGCCCGATAGCTAGCGAAGGAGTCGTAGGCGTTGCGGAAGAACGACAGCGAGTCGTGAATCGAGCCGAACGCGCTTGACGACTGGGTCACGTCGCCGAGGTCGATCTGGCCTGCGAACAACCGTGGCGCTTGGATGACCAGCGGCAGTGGATTGATGATCTGACTCATCGAGAGGTTCCAGCCAGTAAGCGCGATCGTGCGGTTCACGAATCGGCGATAGTTGGCGATGATGGCAGCGAATTGAGTTCGCAGCAGTCCACGTTCGACGTCCTCGCCGCGGTAGAACCCAACCGCCTCGGCGGCGTCGCGCAGTCGGACCAGCGCGTAGCGGAACGCGGCGTTCGTGAGTTCGTTGCGGAAGTTAAGCCGGATCAACGGATGGCCGATCCAGAACGCGATGATCGTGGCGAAGCTGACATAAACGATCACCACCCAAAACAATGCGTGGCCAAGCGTGAGACCGCCGAATGTCAGTGGGCCGGAAAGGTTCCAGAGGATCAACGTGAAAGACACCACCGTCACCAGCGAATTGATCGCTCCGAACACAAGGGTGCTCGAGGTGCCGATCATCGGGGTGTTCGGCGAGGAACCCACCCCGGCGGTGAACGTATCGATGTCGTACTGGATGCGTTGATCGGGGTTGTCGATGTCGCGTTCGGTGAACCGAGTCCGGTAGTAGGCGTGATCGTCGAGCCAATCGCAGGTCAGCCGATCGGTAAGCCACACACGCCAGCGGATGATGAACCGCTGCATCAAATAGATGTCCAACATCACTCGGGTGATGTAGATGGTTGCCAGGATCGCGAAGATAATGATGGCCGTCCAGAAGCCATGGATGCCGGAATTGCGAACAGCGTCATCGCCGGCGCCGGCGCCCTGGAATGCCGTCTGCAGCGCCGTGAATAGGTCGTTGCTGTAGTAGCTCAACAGCACGTCGAGGCGAACTGAGGCGATCGTGGACAGCAGCAACACCGCCAACCAGATCCAGATGCCCACACTCTGGCGGCCTTTGAAGTAATCGCCGGTGATCCGCCAGTATTGACGGCCCCACACGGTGTAACGCGCCAGCACCACCAGCAGCACCATGGTCACCGCGCCGCTGATCACCCACGCCTTGGCAATCCACAGCAGCGACGGCACGAGTTCGTGCGCCCAATCCATGGACGGCTTGAAGGTCTCCAACGCGATCTCCTCTGGCGGCGGCGTTCACGTCACTCCCGGCGAACCTACCGCGACATCGGCATGCGAGGTGCGGCAGTACTAAATGACGGGCTGGTTGCGCCGTCCCGGCTGGTCGCCGTCGCGGTTGGGATGTCCGCCGGTACCGTTGAACTGTGGCGAATACGCGCAAGACCGGCAGCAAAACGGGAAACGCCGGCCGGGGCCGTCTGAGCAAGGGCTTCTGGCGGATGCTCGGGGCAAGCACTGAACGAGTCAAGGCCCAGTCGCTGGACGAGGTGCGGGCCTCCGACGAATTCGAGGAGAAGGCCAAGGGCCTCGACGACGAACAACTCCGCAACGCGGCCGAGCTACTGCACCTGGAGGCGCTGGCGGGCGCGTCCGACATTCCGCAATTCCTGGCAGTGGCACGTGAGGCCGCAGAGCGGACCACCGACCTCCGCCCCTTCGACGTTCAGCTGCTTGGCGCACTGCGAATGCTTGCCGGCGATGTCGTTGAGATGGCGACCGGCGAGGGCAAGACATTGTCCGGCGCGATCGCCGCTGCCGGATACGCACTGGGCGGTCGCCGCGTGCACGTCGTCACCATCAACGACTACCTGGCACGACGCGACGCCGAATGGATGGGACCGCTGCTCAAGGCGATGGGTCTCACGGTCGGCTGGATCACTGCCGAGTCGTCAGCCAAGGATCGCCGTGCTGCATACCGCTGCGACGTCACCTACGCATCTGTCAACGAGATCGGCTTCGACCTGTTGCGCGATCAGTTAGTCACCGACGTTGCCGACCTGGTGTCACCCGACCCGGACGTTGCGCTCGTCGACGAGGCCGACTCGGTGCTCGTCGACGAGGCGTTAGTGCCGCTGGTTCTCGCCGGAACCACCCATCGGGAGACGCCCAAGCTGGAGATCATCCGGCTCGTGGGCAAGTTGGTGACGGAGTCGTCCAGCGGAGATGGCGAGTACTTCGCCACCGACGAAGACCACCGCAACGTCCACCTCACCGAGGCCGGGGCCCGGCGAATTGAGAAGGCCCTGGGCGGCATCGACCTCTATTCCGAGGATCACGTCGGCACCGTCCTCACCGAGGTCAACGTCGCACTCCACGCACATGTCCTGTTGCAGCGCGACGTGCACTACATCGTGCGTGACGGCGCGGTGCACTTGATCAACTCGTCTCGAGGCCGGATTGCCCAGCTCCAACGGTGGCCAGACGGCCTGCAAGCTGCGGTGGAAGCCAAGGAAGGCATAGAAACCACCGAGACGGGTGAGGTGCTCGACACCATCACCGTTCAGGCGTTGATCAACCGCTACCCGACGGTGTGCGGAATGACCGGCACAGCGCTCGCCGCGGGTGAGCAGCTCCGGCAGTTCTACAAGCTGGCGGTCTCTCCGATCCCGCCCAACATGCCCAATGTCCGTGATGACGAAGCCGACCGCGTCTACGTCACTGCCGACGCGAAAACCGAAGCGATCATTGACCACATCATCGAGGTGCATGCCACCGGACAGCCGATCCTGGTGGGCACCCATGACGTTGCCGAATCCGAGGAGTTGCACGAGCGGCTGGTGCGGCGCGGAATTCCGGCCGTCGTACTGAACGCGAAGAACGACGAAGAGGAGGCCCACGTCATCGCCGATGCGGGCAAGCTGGGGGTGGTGACGGTATCCACCCAAATGGCGGGACGCGGCACTGATATCCGGTTGGGCGGCGCCGATGCGACCGATCAGTCCGCCGAACACGAGGAAGTCGCTGAGCTGGGGGGCCTGCACGTCATCGGAACCGGTCGCCACCTCACCGAACGGCTCGACAATCAACTTCGGGGCAGGTCCGGCCGACAAGGTGATCCGGGTTCATCAGTGTTCTTCTCAAGCCTTGAGGACGATGTAGTCGCTGCGCACCTGGACTCCACAAAATTGCCGACCGACTGCGACGACACCGGGCGAATCGTCAGCCCAAAAACAACCGACCTACTCGATCACGCCCAGCGGATCGCTGAGGGCAGGCTGTTGGACGTTCACTCCAACACCTGGCGCTACAACCAGCTGATCGCCCAGCAAAGATCGATCATCGTCGAACGCCGAAACACCTTGTTGAGCACCAATGCCGCGCGCACCGAACTCAAGGAGCTATCGCCAGAGCGTTACGAGGAACTCGCGACAGACGTGTCAGAGGACGATCTGGAGCGCATCTGCCGACTGATCATGCTGTATCACCTGGACCGCGGTTGGGCCGATCACTTGGCCTACCTCTCCGACATCAGAGAGAGCATCCACTTGCGTGCCCTGGGCCGGCAGAATCCGCTCGACGAGTTTCACCGTCTGGCCGTGGACGCATTTGCACACCTGGCCGCCGATGCGATCGAAGCCGGCCAGCAGACCTTCGAGACAGCCAACGTGCTCGAAGAGGAACCCGGGTTGGATCTCTCAAAGCTCGCCCGTCCGACCTCGACGTGGACCTACATGGTCCACGACAATCCACTCAACGACGACACACTGTCGGCGCTGAGCCTGCCTGGGGTGTTCCGCTAGTCGGACACAGTTTCTCGGAGGACCTGTATGCCATCCGCCCAAAGCAGGGTGCTGACCATCCCGAATGTGCTCAGCACGCTGCGGCTCATCCTGGTGCCGGTCTTTCTGTACCTGCTGTTGGCAGCCCATGCGTACGGCTGGGCAGTGGCCATCCTGATGTTCAGCGGCGTCTCCGACTGGGCCGACGGGAAGATCGCCAGGCTTGTCGATAACCAGTCCTCACGGTTGGGTGAGCTGTTGGACCCGTTGGTGGACCGCGTGTACATGCTGGCCGTTCCGCTGGGGCTCGGGCTGGCGGGAGTCGTGCCGTGGTGGGTGGTGGCCCTGCTGGTCGGGCGTGATGCGGTGCTCGCCGCGACCCTGCCGATCGTGCGTAGCCGCGGGCTGACGGCGCTTTCGGTCACGTACATCGGGAAAGCGGCGACGTTTGCCCTGATGTCCGGGTTCCCGTTGGTCCTGTTAGGACAGTGGGACGCTTTGTGGAGCCGGGTCGTCGGCGCCTGCGGCTGGGGGTTCCTGATCTGGGGCATCGGGATGTACCTGTGGTCTGCGGTGCTCTACCTGTGGCAAGTCCGCCTGGTGGTGCAACGGCTGCCGAAGGTGATCGATGCACCCGCGTCCTGACCCGGCACTCGGCGGTTATGACCCGCAGGCCGGGTTTGCCGCGCACTCTGCAAACCGCCCGACTCGTTTGCCGGTGCCCTCCCTGCTTCGCTCGCTGTTGTCCGACCACCTCGATCCCGGCTATGCAGCGGCCGCTGCCGCGCGTGGCGATAGCGGAGGAACCCGCAGCGTCATCGTGGAGCGACTCTGGCAGGGAGTGGCGGCGCTGGTGGTCGCGGTTGTGTTCGCCGCGGCTGTCGCGCAGGCGCGCTCCACCGCACCGGGCGTCAGTGCCGCGCAACAGGTGCTCGTCACCAGCGTGCGGTCAGCAGAAGGAAACACCGACCGGCTCACGACCCAGCGCGATCAGTTGGCGAGGCAGGCCAACGAGATTCAGCATGCCCAACTGCGCGACGACGCCGCCGGCCGTCAACTGTTGGCCAAACTTGACCAAGTCAGTCTGGCGGCAGCCACCATCCCAGTCATCGGCCCCGGTCTGACCGTGACGGTGACGGAGCCCGGGATCGGACGAGATTTAACGGACGTGTCCAAGCAGCGCGTCCCCGGCAGCCGGCAGGTGATCTTGGACCGAGACCTGCAATTAGCGGTCAATTCACTCTGGGCGAGCGGTGCCGAGGCTGTCTCTGTGGGCGGTGTGCGGATCGGACCGAACGTGACGATCCGGCAGGCGGGCGGCTCGATTCTGGTGGATAACCATCCGATCAGCAGCCCGTACACCATTGCCGCAATCGGTTCCCCGGACGTAATGGTCGATGGATTCGACCGCAGCAGCGGACTGCACCGCCTGCGCCTGTTGGAGGCCGCGTACGGCGTGGGCGTGAGCGTGAGCAGGGGCGACGGCCTGTCGCTGCCGGCAGGCACGACTCGGGAGACTAAATTTGCGAAGCAGATGTCGTGAACAGCCGAAATAGACAACCCGAACTGAAATGAGCCGGCCCACATGATCGGTATCGCCGCACTCGTCGTAGGCATCGTGCTGGGTCTGGTGTTTCATCCGAGCGTCCCGGAGTTCATTGCGCCATACCTGCCGATAGCCGTCGTGGCCGCATTGGATGCGGTGTTCGGTGGTCTGCGGGCCTATCTGGAGAAGATCTTCGACGCAAAGGTCTTCGTCGTCTCGTTCGTCTTCAACGTGCTGGTTGCCGCGCTGGTGGTCTACGTGGGCGACCAGCTTGGGGTCGGAACTCAATTGTCGACGGCGATCATCGTGGTGCTAGGTATCCGGATCTTCGGCAACGCCGCCGCCTTGCGGCGCAGGTTGTTCGGTGCCTGAGATGACGTCGGACAGCGAACAACCGGGGGAGCCGGACCCGGATGCCCAAGACGAGCATGGCCGTCACGAACTAGCGCCTGGTCAATCCGTTCCGCAGACCAGTGGCCGGTCCCGCCGGTCACAACTGATTTTCGGCGCCCTCGGCGTACTCCTATGTTTGGTTCTCGGCATTGCCATCGTCACGCAGGTTCGACAGACCGAATCAGGCGATGCACTCGACACCGCCCGGCCGGCCGACCTGCTTGTTCTGCTGGACTCGCTGCAACAGCGGGAGGCGGCGCTTAACACCGAAGTGGCTGAACTGCAGCACAATCTGGATGCCATGCAGGCCGCCGGCAGCAGCGACCAGGCCGCGATCGAGAATGCCCGTTCCCGGCTTGCCGCATTGTCGATCCTGATCGGCACGGTCGCCGCGACCGGACCAGGTGTCAGCATCACGATCGACGACCCGGGACCGGGCGTCGCTCCAGAAACTCTGCTGGATGTCGTCAACGAACTCCGAGCTGCCGGCGCAGAAGCGATGGAAATCCGTTCCGGCCAGCGTGCGGTCCGGGTGGGAGTCGACACCTGGGTGGTCGGTAGCCCTGGCGCACTGGTCATCGACTCGGTCACGCTCAGCTCTCCGTATTCGGTTCTGGCCATTGGCGATCCACCAACATTGGCCGCGGCGACGAACATTCCCGGCGGCGCAGTCGACAGTGTGGAACGAGTCGGCGGGCGAATGACCGTTACCCAATCTGATCGAGTGGACATCACCACCTTGCGACAACCGAAAGCCCGCCAATACGCTCAGCCCGTCAAGTGAGCGCCGCCGCGTACCGCCCCGAGGAGCACAGTGTCTGATTCAGATATTCCAGCTGACCTGCGATACACCGCTGAGCACGAATGGATCCGCCGCACCGGCGCGGACACCGTGCGAGTCGGCATCACCGATTTCGCTCAGTCATCGCTGGGTGACGTCGTGTACGTGCAGTTGCCCGACGTCGGAACCGCCGTCAAGGCCGGCGACACATTCGGCGAGGTCGAGTCCACCAAGTCGGTCTCGGACCTCTTTGCGCCGCTGTCAGCGACAGTCGTCGCCGTCAATGACGATCTGACCGGCAGCCCTCAACTGGTCAACACGGACCCCTATGGCGCGGGCTGGCTGCTGGACCTTCAGGTCGACGGCGATACCCTGGAAGAAAGCTGGGCGGCGCTTCTCGATGCAGATGCCTACGGCGGCACGCTGGCGTGATCAGCCAACCGATCCACGGGTGGCAGGCACAATGACAGCAAGCGCACGGTACGGTCGACCTACCAGTCGAGTTAAGTGATGCCACTGCGATCGGTGAAGCCAGTGAGGAGCAACGGGTGACGGACAAGGATCAGAACTCTGGGGCTGACCAGTCGTCTGAAGAAGTCACTGTGGAGACGACATCCGTCTTCCGCGCCGACTTCCTTAACGAACTGGACGCTCCGGCCAGCGCCGGTGGCGAGGGCGCTGCATCCGGGGTGGAAGGCCTCCCCACGGGTTCAGCGCTGCTGGTCGTGAAGAGGGGACCCAACGCAGGGTCCCGGTTCCTGCTCGATCAGCCGACGACCTCCGCCGGCCGACATCCCGACTCCGACATTTTTCTCGATGACGTGACGGTCAGCCGTCGCCATGCCGAGTTCCGCTTAGACGGCAATGAATTCCAAGTCGTCGACGTGGGCAGCTTGAACGGCACGTATGTCAACCGCGAGCCCGTCGATTCGGCCACGTTGGCCAACGGCGACGAGGTTCAGATCGGCAAGTTCCGCTTGGTATTCCTGATCGGCCCCAGGTCGTCTGACGATGTGAGTGGCCCCGGAAGCTAGTGACTGCTCCCGATACTCCCGCACTCGCCGGGATGTCTATCGGAGCGGTCTTGGACCTGCTGCGACCGGACTTCCCGGACGTCACCATCTCCAAGATCAGGTTTCTTGAGGCTGAGGGCCTAGTAACACCGGAACGCACCGGATCGGGTTATCGCCGGTTCACGGCCTATGACTGCGCGAGGCTGCGGTTCATCCTGACCGCGCAACGCGACCATTACCTGCCGCTGAAGGTGATCAAGGCACAACTGGACGCCCGATCCGACGGCGAATTACCGCAAGCTGGATCTGCTTACGCGCAGCCGCGTTTGGTGCCGGTTTCAGACGACAACACCCAGGGCGACGCCGTCGCTATCACTCCCGTCCAGGTACGGCTAAGCCAGGAAGATCTGCTGGAACGATCAGGTGTCGACCTCGACACGTTGACCGCGCTACGCAAAGCCGGCGTGATCACCACCGGCCCCGGCGGTTTCTTCGACGAGCACTCGGTAGTGATTGCGCAATGTGCGCGGGCCCTCGGCGAGTACGGCGTGGAACCCCGGCACTTGCGCGCCTTCCGATCAGCAGCCGACCGGCAATCCGACCTGATTGCGCAGATCGCGGGTCCGGTCGTCAAGGCAGGCAAGGCTGGTGCCCGTGACCGTGCTGATGACCTGGCCCGGGAAGTTGCAGCGCTGGCCATCACACTCCACACCTCGTTGATCAAGTCGGCCGTACGCGACGTTCTCGATCGCTGAGTACTAGACTCAGGCAAGGCGGCATCGAGGTGCGGAGGGGCAGACGCAGATGAGTGAGGTTCGCGTTGTCGGCATTCGTGTCGAGCAGCCCCAGAATCAAGCGGTTCTGTTGTTGCGCGAATCCGAGGGTGACCGCTATCTGCCTATTTGGATTGGCCAGCCCGAAGCCAGCGCTATCGCCCTTGAACAGCAGGGTGTCGAACCCGCTCGCCCGCTCACTCACGATCTGATCCGCGATGTGATTGCCGCACTTGGGCATTCGCTGAAAGAAGTTCGCATCGTGGATCTGCGAGAAGGCACGTTCTACGCAGAGATGATCTTCGATCGCGATATCAAGGTGTCCGCGCGCCCATCTGATTCAGTCGCGGTTGCGCTGCGCGTCGGAGTACCGATTTTTGTCGAAGAGGCCGTGATGGCCGAGGCCGGACTGCTCATCCCGGACGAGAGCGACGAAGAAACCGCCGGCGCGGTCCGCGAGGATGAAGTCGAAAAGTTCAAGGAGTTCTTGGACAGCGTCTCACCGGACGATTTCAAGGCAACTTAGCCAGATACCCCTCGTGATCAGCAAGATCACGGATGCGTCTCATCTCGGTCAGCCTCGTCCCGACACGCGCGACGGTTGCCGGAACACATGTTTGGGGAGGCCATACTTTTGATTGCGACGACGATCACTACTGCCCTTCCGCAAGCGTATGCTCGGAAGATTGAACTCTGGGCAGTCGTGGTTGGCGGGGTAGTCAACGGGCCATCAGTTAGGGCCATCGGTTGGAACGGCGAGAGGAAGCATCGTGAGCGAACCGCCACGTCAGGAGCAGCTGGATTTCGCTGGTGCCGGTACTTCTGATACTGAAGTTCGCCGCGAGCCACATGCCGGAACGGGTCCGATGCAGCCTGGACTATTTCCCGACAATTCAGTACCCGACGAACTGGTCGGCTACCGGGGGCCGAGTGCCTGCCAGATCGCCGGAATCACCTACCGCCAGCTCGACTACTGGGCACGTACATCATTGGTGGTGCCGTCGATCCGCGGTGCCGCCGGTTCGGGCAGCCAGCGGCTCTATTCCTTCAAGGACATCTTGGTCCTCAAGATCGTCAAACGGCTTCTCGATACCGGCATCTCACTGCACAACATTCGTGTCGCTGTAGATCACCTGCGCCAGCGTGGCGTTCAGGACCTCGCGAACATCACACTCTTCTCGGACGGCACGACGGTGTATGAGTGCACATCGGCCGAAGAGGTCGTCGACCTACTGCAAGGCGGTCAAGGAGTATTCGGTATCGCAGTCAGTGGTGCGATGCGCGAGCTCACCGGCACGATCGCCGACTTCCCCGGCGAGCGCGCCGACGGCGGGGAATCGATCTCCGCACCCGAAGACGAACTAGCCTCGCGCCGTAAGAGCCGCGACCGCAAGATCGGCTGATTTTTTCTGCGCGAGCAGGCGCAACGGCCCCGCACGCCTCGGCGTGTCGGGGCCGTTCGCGTCTGCTGGGCGGCGGGAAAGCGCGGGCGTTAGAATCGAATTTGCATCGCCCTCGCGCGGGAGAGTTCCGTGACAGCCAGTCACGGGCGCCGAAGGAGCAACACCTCTCCGTCAACCTCTCAGGCACCCGGACCGCGCGGGGCAACGATGCCTCTGGAAAGTGGCGACCGTAACCGGCCGCCCGCCCATGGGGAAAGGCGACCGCCCGCTCTAGAGCGCCGCCGAATCTCTCAGGCACCCGGCACGGGTTGACGACAGAGGGAGAGGACGCCGCTGACGGCTCGTCAACCTCAGTCAGGAGTGCCTTATGTCTGAAATCAGTTTCGCTGATCGCCACATCGGTCCCGGCCCGGAGGCCGTGGCGACCATGCTCAGGGTCATCGGCGTTGGATCCCTCGATGAGCTGGCGGCGAAGGCTCTGCCGGCTGGCATCCTCGACTCACTGTCAGCAAAAGGCTTGGCGCCTGGACTTGAGGCCCTTCCGCCCGCTGCCACCGAGCATGAGTCGTTGGCCGAGTTGTGGGCGCTGGCCGACTCCAACACCGTCGCGGTGTCGATGATCGGTCAGGGCTATTACGACACGTTGACCCCACCGGTCTTGCTTCGCAACATCTTGGAGAACCCCGCCTGGTACACCGCGTACACCCCGTACCAGCCGGAGATCAGCCAAGGCCGCCTGGAAGCGTTACTGAACTTCCAGACGATGATCGCCGACCTCACCGGCCTTGAAGTCGCCAATGCCTCCATGCTCGACGAAGGCACCGCGGCTGCCGAAGCGATGGCACTAATGCATCGCGCATCACGGGGTGCGGCCAACCGTGTGGCTGTGGACAGCGACCTTTTCGCGCAGACGGCTGCCATCCTCGCTACCCGGGCCGAACCGCTGGGCATCGAGATCGTGACCGCCGATCTGGATCACGGCCTTCCCGACGGCGAGTTCTTCGGGGTGATTGCGCAACTGCCAGGCGCAAGCGGGCGAGTGACGGACTGGACCACCTTGGTCGCGCAGGCACACGACCGGGGTGCGCTGGTTGCGCTCGGAGCCGATCTACTGGCGTTGACGCTCATCACGCCGCCCGGTGAGATCGGTGCTGACGTTGCGTTCGGAACTGCCCAACGATTCGGCGTGCCAATGGGATTCGGTGGCCCGCACGCCGGGTATCTGGCAGTTCGAAACAGCCACGCCCGACAACTCCCCGGCCGACTGGTCGGGGTTTCGGTAGACAGTGACGGCGCCCCTGCATACAGGTTGTCGTTGCAAACCCGCGAGCAACACATCCGTCGCGACAAAGCGACCTCGAATATCTGCACGGCACAAGTGCTGCTCGCGGTGATGGCTGCGATGTACGCCAGCTATCACGGCGCCGAGGGACTGACTGCCATCGCCCGCCGCGTTCATCGACACGCTCGCACTGTGGCCGGCGGTTTGGCGGCCGCCGGATATGAAGTGGTGCACAACACTTTCTTCGACACGGTGTTGGTGGCGGTCCCGGGCCGCGCACGCGCAGTGCAGGCTGCAGCCAAAGCGCACGGGATCAACATCCGGCTGGTAGATGCAGACCAAGTGGCCATCTCCTGCGACGAGGCCACTGTCGATCACCACGTGACTGAGGTGCTGGCGGCCTTCGAAGCCGAACCGGCGAGCTATGCAAGCCCCGAAGTAGGCACTCGGACAAGCGAGTTCCTCACTCACCCGGCCTTCCTGCGGTATCGCACCGAGACCGAGATGATGCGCTATCTGCGGACGTTGGCCGACAAGGACTTGGCGTTGGATCGCACCATGATCCCGCTTGGCTCATGCACGATGAAACTCAATGCGGCCGCCGAGATGGAGCCGATCACCTGGCCAGAGTTCAGCCGGCTCCACCCGTTCGCCCCTGCCGGCGACACTATTGGGATCCGCAAACTCATCGCGGACCTGGAGCGTTGGCTTGCTGAGATGACGGGGTATGACGCCATCTCACTGCAGCCGAATGCCGGCTCTCAAGGCGAGTACGCGGGCTTACTCGCAATCCACAACTTTCACGCCGAGCGGGGGGAGAGTCATCGCGATGTATGCCTGATTCCGTCCAGCGCGCACGGTACGAACGCCGCATCTGCGGCGTTGGCCGGAATGCGCGTCGCGGTTATTGGCTGCCGCGAGAACGGTGACGTCGACCTGGATGACTTGCGGGCCAAGGTCGCCGAACACGCCGATGACCTGGCGGCGTTGATGATCACCTACCCGTCCACCCATGGCGTGTACGAACACGACATCGCGGATATCTGCGCGGCCGTGCATGATGCGGGCGGGCAGGTCTACGTCGATGGGGCCAATCTCAATGCCCTGGTGGGCCTAGCGAGACCGGGGAAGTTCGGCGGTGACGTGAGCCACCTCAATCTGCACAAGACGTTCTGCATTCCGCACGGTGGGGGTGGCCCCGGCGTCGGTCCAGTTGCAGTTCGTGCCCACCTGGCGCCATTCCTACCCGGCCATCCGCTGGAACCCGCCCTGCCACAGGGTCATCCGGTGTCATCCGCCCAATTCGGCTCGGCCTCAATCCTTCCGATTACGTGGGCGTACATCCGCATGATGGGCGCTGAGGGCCTGCGAAGGGCCTCGCTCACTGCCATTGCGTCGGCCAACTACATTGCCCGCCGACTCGATGAGTATTACCCGGTGCTCTACACCGGCGAGAACGGCATGGTTGCCCACGAGTGCATCCTGGACCTGCGTGGAATCACCAAGTCAACCGGGGTGACAGTCGACGATGTGGCAAAGCGTCTGGCGGACTACGGTTTCCATGCTCCCACCATGAGTTTTCCGGTGGCCGGCACACTCATGGTTGAGCCGACCGAGAGTGAAAGCCTGACCGAGGTCGACGCATTCTGCGAGGCGATGATCGCGATTCGCGCTGAGATCGACAAAGTGGCATCAGGGAATTGGCCGCTTGATGACAACCCGTTGCGCAATGCTCCACACACTGCCGCATGCCTGCTGGTTGACGAGTGGACGCATCCGTATTCGCGCGAGCAGGCGGCCTACCCACTGGGCACACATTTCCGACCCAAAGTGTGGCCGCCTGTCCGCAGAATCGACGGAGCGTTCGGCGATCGCAATCTGGTGTGTTCGTGCCCTCCGATTGAGGCCTACGCCTGACGACGATGCGGGGCGAGGAACGAGTCCCGAGGAGAAGTCAGGCAATTACCTACGCCTGACGACGATGCGGGGCGAGGAACGAGTCCCGAGGAGAAGTCAGGCAATTACCTACGCCTGACGACGATGCGGGGCGAGGAACGAGTCCCGAGGAGAAGTCAGGCAATTACCTACGCCTGACGACGATGCGGGGCGAGGAACGAGCCCCGAGGAGAAGTCAGGCAATCACCCCTGCCTAGAACGCCGACCCCTGCTCGCGATCCAAATACGTCTGATCCTTGTTCTTGATGAAGAACAGGTAGACGACTAGCGAGATCGCAATGCACAGCGTCACGTACGTAATGAACAGCGGAACCTCATTACGCGCTTTGAGTGCCTGGTAGATCAGTGGTGCTGTGCCGCCGAAAATTGAATTGGCGAGTGCATAGCCAACCCCGACACCGAGTGCCCGCACCCGTGCGGGGAACAACTCGGATTTCACCAGCGCGTTGATCGACGTGTAGCCGGTCAGAATCACGTAACCCACTGCCACCAGAAGGAAAGACATTATTGGCGAATGCGTTCTGGGCAGATAGGTGATGAGGATGTAGGTGTACAGCACCCCGCCTATGCCGAAGAAGACCAGCAGCGGTTTGCGGCCCACCCTGTCGCTGATGATTCCGCCGACAGGCTGCAGCAGCATCAAGAAGATGAGTCCGATCAAGTTGATCCATGTCGCGGTCATCGCCTCTGAACCGTAGGCGCTCTTGACCATCGCAGGGGCGTTGACGCTGTAGGTGTAGAACGCAACCGTGCCGCCCAGGGTAATCAGGAAGCACAACAGCAGCGGCCTCCAGTAGCGGGTGAACAGTGCGCGCATCGAGCCGGCATCAGGGTCTTGTCCGGACTTGATCGCTGCGAGTTGCTCCTCACTCAGTGATTCGTCCATTGTTCGGCGCAGCCAAAAGACCACGACGGCGGCTACACCGCCAATGGCAAAGCCTATCCGCCAACCGAATTCATGAACCTGGTCAGTGCTCAGAGTGGTGAGCACGATCAGCAGCGTGAATTGGGCCAGCACATGCCCGCCCACCAGGGTCACGTATTGGAAAGAGGAGAAGAAACCGCGCCGCTCACGCGTAGCCGCCTCCGACATGTAGGTCGCCGACGTCCCGTACTCACCACCGGTGGCAAAGCCCTGCACCAGCCGGCAGAGGATCAGGATGATCGGTGCGCCAATTCCGATTGTCGAACGGCCTGGTACCAGAGCTATCACCAGTGAACACGCGGCCATGATCGACACGCTGACCGTGAGGGCGGCCCGGCGACCGCGACGGTCAGCAAATCTGCCAAAGAACCATGACCCGATCGGCCGGGTCACGAAGGTGACGGCGAAAATCGCGTAGATGTAGATCGTCGAGTTCCGGTCCGCCTTGTCGAAGAACTGGCTCTCGAAGTACGTGGCGAACACCGTGTAGACGTAAACGTCGTACCACTCCACGAGGTTACCGGACGATCCCCGGATGGTGTTCCAGATCGCCCGCCGAGTCTGTGCGCGACTCGACGTCGCCGGATGTTCAGCCGCTGTGGTCATCTTGGCCTCCTGCGTTTCGTGCTAGGACAGCATCGCGGTGATCGCCGCAGCGACATCGGGGGAGTCCGGGCTAGGGACGGGCTGGAAAGTGCCACCGGACATCTGTGCCAGGGCCTCCCAGGTGGTGTGATCCGAGTCATCGCCGATATCGATCACATTGATCTTGATCGGTCGGTTCGGATCCTGCGCCGACTGGAGGTATTGCTGAAGGCCCGGACCATCCAACGTCCGGTCCGTGTGCGGGCCCTTGGTGATAATCAGAACCGAGTTCGGTTGATCTGGTCTGAAATTCGTCAACGCCTCGCCGTATAACAGTCGCAGCGTGGTGAATGACACTGCTCCGCCACTGGCCTCCTGCATCCCGCCGAGGGTGCCGGCGAGTGCCGACCCGCGGTCCGTTCCGTTCACCTGATCCGAGAGTGGTCCGGTTGGCACAACGCTGCGACCTTCGGAGCCGTCGAACGTCCACAACCCGACTGCCGAGGACGGCGGCAGAACCGTCAAACGGTTGCCGAGTGCTCGAGTCGCACTGGCTAGATCGGTCATTGATTGATCGATCATGATCGTGGTGGTCGACGTGCCGGGCACAGACACTGCCTGGGCGAGCGTCGCACGGACGGGGTCGTCACCGACAGTCAGCGGCGCGGCCAACGAAGGGAAATCGATGGCGCCATTGCTTGGTGACGTGGCGCCCTCGGCCCGGAAGCCAACTTTGCCGAGTTCGGCGAGTTGAGCAGGCTGACGCATGAATCGCGCGAACTCACTGGCGCCAGTTACCTGTTCATCGGACAGCCATGCCCCAGCCAACAGCACAGTCGGATAGTCGGCGAGCGCAACCGGACCTGGGGGAAGCCAAGCCGCGACCGCACTTTTCGCATCCTGCAATGCCGACATCCGTTGGAAGAGTTGCTGTTCGGTGGTCACCATGGCATGCACGGGGGCAGCCGCCGGGTCTCCACTACTGACAAGCGCCTTCCATGCCACATCGGCGGTGTCGTCATCCAACCTGGGTCTGGCCGCGATCAGTGCGTTGACCGCACCCAGGCCGGCTGTGGGCGGCGAGTCCGGGGGAGCCGATGCAGCGCCGACCGCTTCCGCGGCCAGATATGACGCGTCACTATTTCCGATGGTCGGCAGCGCCAGGCGCAACGAACCCCAGCCTGGCAGGTTCAGTGAATCCAGTGCGGTAGGATTACCCTGCAGGCCAGGCAGAGTTGCCCAATTCTGTTGAGCCAGAGCATCTTTCAACTGCGGCCGAAGCGCCAGCAGCACCGGCGTGGTGACCAGGGAACGATCGTCGCTAACGGTCTCCTTGCCGACCAGACCCTGAAGCCGCGCCGATGACACCGTACTTGCGGGTATCCACAACGCCGGTTGGTCGCCCAGATCACCCGGCCATTTGGAACCGAAGCCGTTTATCACCGAATCTGAGTCCGACTTGTTGACAACTACTTTGATGCACTGATCGCCAACCGGTGTGGCCTGCTGGTTGTAACTGTCACCGAACTTCTTGATCTCATCAACGATCGACGGATCAGCCACCACAGCTACCGTAGCCGTGCCCTTAATGCACTGTTCCGCGGCGCTAGTTGACCTCTGTGACAGCGAGTCACCAAAGAAGCGCCACACGATCACCCCGGCGATCACAACAACCACAGTGATCACGGCGACGATGACCCCGATGCTTACCCCTCGCCGGTTGGCTTCGCTTCGGTGCCCACCGCGCCATCCGACATGCTCGCTTTCGCTATCACGGTCCTGCTCGCCACTGTGTCTGCCCATGCCGGTGTCTTATCCTCAGTGATGCGTTAGTGGATCAGGCGCCGGTGCTCGCCTTGAGTTCCCTGCGGCGGCGGTGCAAGATCGGCTCGGTATACCCGCTCGGTTCGCTCGCCCCAGACAGGATGAGTTCCTGCGCTGCCTGAAACGCAATGCTTCCCTCCGGATCTGGCGCCATTGGCAGATATTCCGGATCTTGCGCGTTCTGCTGGTCCACCACCGCAGCCATCCGCCTGAGGCTGGCTTTGACTTCCTCTTCGGTAACCACCCCGTGGTGGAGCCAGTTAGCCAATAACTGACTGGAAATACGCAGGGTCGCACGATCTTCCATCATGGCCACATCATGGATGTCGGGCACCTTCGAGCAGCCGACGCCCGCATCGATCCAGCGCACCACGTAACCCAGGATGGATTGGCAGTTGTTATCGACTTCTTCGTGGAGTTCTTCCGGAGACCAGGCCAGTTCTCCGGCCAGCGGAAGCGTCAAGAGTTCGTCGAGGGTTGACCGAGTCTTGCCCGCCAATTCATTCTGCACCTCGTACACATCCACATAGTGGTAGTGCATGGCGTGCAGAGTGGCTGCTGTCGGCGATGGCACCCACGCGGTGGTGGCACCGGCTTTCGGTTGATTGATCTTCTGGTCGACCATATCGGCCATCAGATCGGTCATCGCCCACATGCCTTTACCGATCTGGGCTCGACCGGAGAAGCCGGTGGCCAACCCGATATCGACATTCTGATCTTCGTAGGCGGCGATCCACGGCTGCGTCTTCATCGCACCCTTGCGGATCACCGGCCCGGCCTCCATCGAGGTATGAATCTCATCGCCCGTCCGGTCAAGGAATCCGGTGTTGATGAAGGCAACCCGGTCAGCCGCGGCCTTGATACACGCCTTGAGGTTGGCCGAGGTGCGGCGTTCCTCGTCCATGATGCCGACCTTGATCGTGTTCCGCGGCAGGCCCAACACATCCTCGACACGACCGAACAGTTCAACGGTGAAGGCGACCTCATCGGGACCGTGCATCTTGGGTTTGACGATGTAGATCGACCCCGTGCGGCTGTTCTGGCCCTTCAGCCCGTGGATAGCGATCAGGCTGGTGAACAAAGCATCTTGGATGCCCTCGGGCACCTCATTGCCGTCGACATCGACGATCGCGTCATTGGTCATCAGGTGTCCGACATTGCGGACGAACAACAAGCTGCGGCCTGGCAGGCGCAACTCAGATCCGTCCGGAGCCGTGAAAACCCGGTCGCCACTAAGCACTCGGGTGAAAGTCTTGCCGTTCTTGGTCAGCTCCTCGGCCAGGTCACCGCGATTCAGACCAAGCCAGTTGCGGTATCCGAGCACCTTGTCGTCGGCGTCGACGGCCGCCACCGAGTCTTCGAAATCCATGATCGTGGTGATCGCTGACTCCAGCACCACATCCTTGATGCCGGCCGCATCGGTTGAGCCGATCGGCGAGTCACGGTCGATCAATATCTCGACATGCAGGCCGTGATTGACCAGCAGGACACACGCCGGAGCGGACGACTCACCGGTGAAACCGACAAACTTGTCCGGATCAGCGAGGCCAACCGCCAGACCGTCACCCAGAGTGACCAGAAGTTGACCGTCGTCGATGCGGATGCCGGTGGCATCTCGATAACTGCCCGAGGCCAGCGGAACAACGTCGTCAAGGAACTTGCGGGCGTAGACGATGACCTTGTCACCGCGCACGGGGTTATAGCCCTTTCCCTTCTCGGCTCCACCCTCCTCGGAGATGACGTCGGTGCCGTAGAGAGCGTCGTACAACGAGCCCCATCGCGCATTGGCTGCGTTCAGTGCGAAGCGCGCATTGAGTATCGGCACCACCAGTTGCGGGCCTGCTGTCGAAGCGATCTCTGGATCAACGCCGGACGTCGTAATGGTGAAGTCCGCGGGCTCGGGCAGCAGGTAGCCGATGTCGAGGAGGAACTGCTTGTACTCCCCGGGGTCGATTCCTCCGATAACGCGCTGGCGATGCCACCGATCGATCTGTGACTGAAGGTCGTCCCGACGAGCAAGCAGTTCCTGGTTTTTGGGCGTCAAATCGGTGATGACTTTGTCAGCGCCGGACCAGAAGCTGTCGGGGTCAATGCCGGTGCCCGGCAGCGCCTCATTCGTGATGAAGTCGTACAGCACCTGCGCCACCTGCAGATTGCCCACGGCCACGCGTTCGGTCATCATTCCTCCCTCACGACAATCGACTAATCGTACCCGCAGCCGACACGGCCTTCGATTCCATGTCGTGCGTCAGCGCACGCTCACAACGCTCAAGTAATGCCGCGCGCAATGGTGCCGCGCGTTCTGCAATGACGCCCTGTTGCTTGACGTATTCCGCACGCCCACAGGGCTCTTCGACTCTGATCGAGTCAAATCCGAACCGGGTCAAGTCATATGGACTTGCCTTCATATCAAGCTCGCGCGCGGCCGCCGCCAATTGCAAGCAGTCCATCAGGAGATCGGAATCGGCGATCGGGATCAACTTGTAGCACCACTTGTAGATGTCCATATTGGTATGAAGACAGCCCGGCTGTTCCCAATCGCCCTGCGTGGCGCGGGTCGGCACGCCACCGTTGAGTGGCGCAGCCGCCGCGGTGAAAAAGCGGTATGCATCGAAGTGACTGCACCGCAGCGGTATCGATTCGACCACGGCGTCCGTTCCTGCCGAGCCGAGCCGCAACGGCACCGCATCGTGCCGTGGGTTGTCCTCGCGGTACACCATCGCCCACTCGTGCAGACCGAAGCAGGTGAACCGTGGGGTGCGTTCCTGGGTGGCTCGCAGGAGTGCAGCCACGAAACGGATTGTGTCTATGCGGGTTCGGAGATATTCCTCGCCAACCGTCACACCGTTGTGCTGGGCTGTGTATCCGGTGCGGTCGAGGTAACCCAGGGCACGCGCGCCTGCCAGCACCGTGCCGTACCCAGGATGCCAGATCTTCAGTCTGCCGGGCCGAAGGCTGTAGTAGGTGAACAGGAAGTCCCACACCGGATGACGTTCGCCACGGCGCGCCCGGCGGCGGTGCGGTGCGGTGAACTCAGCGACACGTGCGCGGTAGGCCGCGGCCCGTTCGGTCCAGTCGGATTCGGAGAGGATCTCCTCAACCACGATGAATACCGTCGCGAACGGTTCCGACCAAGTCTTCGACCAGATCCTCGAGTGCCACCATGGCGCACACCAGGCCATCAGATCCGGTGGCCAAGGCGAGGTGGCTGTTATCGCGAACCAGATGGGCGAGCGCATCGGGCAGCGGCATAGCTGCGGGCAAGTGCGGCAATGTTCGAACCAACGAGGCGTCAACTACGGCATCCGGATTGTCGATCTGATCCAGGACGTCCTTGATGTGCACGAATCCGACGAACCAGCCGGATGAGTCGGTCACCGGGAATCGGGAGTACCCGGTGTCGGCCAGCGCCTGTTCGATCGCACCCACCGTCGGGCCGACCCCGTCGGCGGCGGCGCGGACCGAGTAGATCTCGGCGAGCGGCACGGCGACATCGCTGACGACGCGGTTTCGGATCTCCAGGGCGCGGGACAGCCGGGTGTGTTCCTCTACGTCAAGCAGGCCCTCGGAGTGCGATTCGGCGATCATTTCGTAGAGCTCCACCGTTGATACGGCGTTCTCCAGTTCGGTCTTGGGGTCAACGCCCAACCCGCGCACAACGAACCGTGCGCACCAGTCGTAGATTCGCAGCACTGGACGAGTTGCTTTGACCCACAACAAGTATGGCGGAACCAGCAGCATCGCGGCCTTTTCCGGACCGGCGAGCGCGATGTTCTTCGGCACCATTTCGCCAAGCAACACATGAAGAATCACCACGATGGTGATCGCGACGAAGAACGACACCGTATGCAACACCGCATCCGGCACACCGAGCAGGTCAAACGGCGTGTGCAACAGGTGTGCCACAGCTGGCTCACCCACGCGCCCCAACACAATCGAACAGATCGTGATGCCGAGCTGCGCCCCGGCGAGCATCATCGAGAGATTCTCGCCAGCGCGAATAACTGTCACCGCCCGGCTCTTGCCCTGTTCGGCAAGCGCCTCGAGCCGGTCTCGGCGCGCTGAGATCAACGCAAACTCGGCAGCCACGAAAAACGCGTTGGCCAGCAACAAGATTACCGTCAGCAGGATTGCGAAAAGATCGCTCATCAGCTCTGCTCCTCGTCGATTTCGCCAGCTTCGTCGGGGCGCAGCTGAACCAGATCGATGAGGTCGACACGCCTGCCGTCCATCCGGACGACGGTCGCACACCAGCGCGGCGGCTTGAGGAGCGTGTCAGGATCGAACGCCCGCAGTTCCACCGAATCACCCTCCGCGGGAATGTGTCCCAATGCATGCATAACGAGTCCGCCGATGGTTTCGTAGTCGCCTTCCGGCCCACGAAAATCGGTCTCTTCGGCCACCTCGTCGATTCTCAGCAGACCCGATACTCGCCAGACATTGCCGAAGTGCTCGACGTCGGGAGTCGCCTCGTCATGCTCGTCGCGAATGTCACCGACGATCTCCTCGATCAGGTCCTCGATGGTGACCATGCCCGCAATGCCGCCGTATTCGTCGGCAACGAGAGCCGTTTGGAGTCCGCTGACCTGAAGCTGCGCCATCAGCGCGTCACCGTCGAGGGTGGACGGAACCACTGGAACGGGCCGGGCCAGCGTCGCAAGCCGGGTGTGGGCCCGCTGATCGCGAGGTATCGCGAAGACCTGCTTGAGGTGAACGATGCCAATCGTTTCGTCCAAGTCACCTTCGGTCACCGGGATCCGCGAGTGGCCGGTTTCCTTGACCTTGGCGACCAGATCGGCAACGGTGTCGTCGGCCTCTAGGGATTCGATCTTCGACCGGGGCGTCATCAGCTCATCTGCGGTGCGGGCCCCGAACAACAGGGACCGGTCCACCAGCGTGGCGGTGGGCAGATCGAGTGACCCCTGGCGCGCCGACGTCCGCACCAGCGACACCAACTCCCGCGGCGAACGGGCCGAACTGAGTTCGTCGGCGGGCTCGACGCCGAATCGCTTCAAGACCCAGTTGGCAGTGCCGTTAGTGAGGCGGATCAGCGGGGTGAACAGCAACGAGAACAGCACTTGAGGGCCGGCGACCAGGCGCGCGGTCTGCAGAGGTACAGCCACCGCAAGGTACTGAGCCACCAGCTCTCCGAACACCATCGACACCGATGTCGCAATCAGCAGTGCGACGATCAGGCTGGTGCCGTCCAGCCAATTTTGGGGAAGGTGCATCGAAACCAGGGCCGGGCGCAATAGCCGTGCAATCAGCGGCTCAGCCAAATAACCGGTGATCAGCGTGGTGATGGAGATGCCGATCTGGGCGCCGGACAACTGAAATGAGAGTGTCCGGTGCGCCCGTTGAACGAGCAGGTCGCGACGGCCCCCGTTGCGGGCATTGGCCTCGACGGTGCTGCGTTCAAGGGCTGTCAGGGAGAACTCAGCCGCCACGAATATCGCAGTGCCAAGCGTAAGCAGGATAAATCCGGCCAAGCTCAGCAGCATGGCGGTAGCGCTCATGGCGTACTCACAAGCGCACTCACGACCTGGTCGCCGGGCCGCATGCCCGGCCGACTAGGGGAGGGTTCGGCGTCGCTTTCTTCCCGGGCTGAACTCACAACTGAGGCCTCGACGGGTGCCGGCGGCACGTGATCCCTTCCCTCGTTCGGCGCTAAAACAGATACCCATGTTAGCTGTGGCGGCAGTTCGGCAAGATCAGACCGGCTCACCACCCGGCTGGCAGCGGATGACCTTCTGCGAAACCGGCAGTTGACTGAACGCCGACCAGCACTCGCTCGTACAGCTCGGCGATGTTGGCTGCGCCGACATAGGTACAGGTACTGCGAACCCCGGAGGTGATGTGGTCCAGGAGGTCCTCCACGCCGCCGCGGCCCGGGTCAAGCGCCATCCGCGACGTGGAAATGCCCTCCTCGAAGAGCGCTTTGCGGGCCCGGTCGAACGGGCCTTCAGCGGTGGTGCGGGCCGCCACCGCCCGCTTCGAGGCCATGCCGTAGCTCTCCTTGTAGGGTCGGTTGTCGCGGTCGAGCATCAAGTCGCCCGGCGATTCGTAGGTACCGGCGAACCATGAGCCGATCATCACGTTTGAGGCGCCGGCGGCGAGCGCCAGCGCCACATCGCGCGGGTGGCGCACTCCACCATCAGCCCACACATGACCGCCCAGTTGCCTTGCCGCAGAGGAACATTCCAGGACAGCAGAGAATTGTGGACGGCCGACACCGGTCATCATCCTGGTTGTGCACATTGCGCCGGGACCAACACCGACCTTGACAATCGATGCTCCGGCAGCGATCAGATCCCGGGTACCTTCGGCCGACACCACATTTCCCGCCGCCAGAGGAAGGCCCAATTCCAGGGCCGCGACGGATTTGATGGCGTCAAGCATCTTGACTTGGTGGCCGTGCGCGGTATCCACCACCAGCACGTCGACTCCGACCTCAGCCAGCGCCTGTGCCTTCGCGGCCACATCGCCGTTGATGCCGACGGCGGCAGCGATGCGCAGCCGTCCGGCCCCATCCACAGCAGGGGTATAGAGACCGGCACGCACTGCACCGATCCTGGTCACCACGCCGGCCAGTACCCCGTCGTCATCGGTGAGCACAGCCACGTCGATCGGCGCGTGCTCAAGCAGTTCAAAGATCCGCCGGGGGTCGGCGTGCACCGGCGCCGTCACGAAGTCGGTGACAGCGACATCGCGGACCCTGGCGAACCTGTCGACGCCGACGGTTGAGGCCTCGGTAACCAGGCCGACGGCCCGTCCGTCGGAGACGACGACGGCAGCTCCGTGTGCACGCTTATGGATCAGCGCCACCGCATCGGAAACCGAGTCGTCGGGGCCCAGGGTGACCGGGGTGTCGGCCACCAGATCGCGGCTCTTGACGAATTCCACGGTCTGTCGGACCGCCTCGATCGGCAGGTCCTGCGGGATGACCACGATTCCGCCACGGCGCGCGACAGTCTCGGCCATCCGTCGACCCGCGACCGCGGTCATATTCGCCACCACAACGGGGATCGTCGTGCCGGTGCCATCCGCGGTGGACAGGTCGACGTCGAACCGTGACGTGACGTCGGAGCGGTTCGGGACGATGAAGACGTCGTCGTAGGTCAGGTCGTACCGCGGCCGGTGGCCGTCAAGAAAGCGCACGCCGTCAGCGTAGTTGGCTGCTCGCGGGAGGAAATCAGGCCTCGACTTCGGTGCGGTCCGCACTCCACAGGGTGTGGAACCGGGCCGAGGGGTCGGCGTCGATACGCCCGTAGGTGTGCGCCCCGAAGTAATCCCGCAGTCCCTGGGTCAGTGCCGCCGGGAGTCGCTCGGTGCGCAGCGCGTCGTAGTAAGACAGCGCGGACGCAAACCCGGGGACCGGAATGCCCAATTCGGTAGCCGTAACCACGACCCGCCGCCAGCCGTCAATCGCCGATTCGACGGCGCTGCGAAAGTATGGTGCGGCGATCAGCGTCGGGAGGTCTGGATCCTCGTCGAACGCCGCTTTGATTCTGTTCAGGAATTTGGCCCGGATGATGCACCCGCCACGCCAGATGGTGGCCAGATCGCCGGGTGTTACACCCCAACCGTGTTCGGTCGAACCCGCCTGGATCTGATTGAAACCCTGCGCGTAGGCGATGATCTTCGAAGCGTACAAAGCCTGCCGGACGTCCTCGGTGAATTGCTTTGCGTCGGTTGGACGTTGACCGAGTTCGCCGGAGGCCAGTCCCGACGTAGCGGCCCGCTGGGGCGCCGAGCCTGACAGCGCCCGCGCAAATACCGCTTCGGCGATACCCGTCACCGGGACCCCGAGGTCGAGGGCAGACTTGACCGTCCAACGACCGGTTCCTTTCTGCTCCGCCTCGTCGCGGATGACGTCGACCAATGGCCGGCCGGTCTTCTCGTCGATCTGGCGAAGAACCTCGGCGGTTATCTCGACCAAGAAACTGTCCAAGACACCGGAGTTCCATTCGGTGAAGACATCGGCGATCTGGGGCGCCGTGAGGCCTAGTCCGTCCCGTAGCAGTTGATAGGCCTCGCCGATCAACTGCATGTCGGAGTACTCGATTCCGTTGTGCACCATCTTCACGAAATGTCCGGCCCCATCGGGACCGATGTGGGTGCAACACGGCACTCCGTCGACGTGTGCGGAGATCTCCTCGAGGAGGGGACCCAGCGACTCGTACGACTCAGCCGGACCGCCCGGCATGATGGACGGCCCGAGAAGCGCGCCTTCTTCTCCACCCGAGATGCCGGCGCCGACGAAATGCAGCCCCCGCTCGCGCATGGCTTTCTCGCGGCGAATGGTGTCGGTAAAGAGCGCGTTGCCACCGTCGATGATGATGTCGCCCGGCTCCATGGCGTCCGCGAGTTCGTTGATCACGGCGTCGGTGGGCTCGCCAGCCTTCACCATGATCAGTACCCGACGCGGCCGTTCCAGCGCGGCAAGAAATTGCTCGATGCTCTCTGAGCGCACAAACTTGCCCTCGGCACCGTGTTGAGCCAGGAGCGCATCGGTCTTCGCGATGGAGCGGTTGTGCAATGCCACGGTGTAGCCGTGGCTGGCAAAGTTGCGGGCGATATTCGAGCCCATGACCGCCAGACCCGTGACGCCGATTTGTGCGACACCGCGTTCTGCGGTGCCGCGCTGGGATGGGCTCATCAAGTGCCTTTCAGTTGTAGGCGAGCAACAGCCGATGCAGCTCCGTCAGCCAGGGGATCGCTAGCGCGATCGTGGGTACCACTAGAACCGCAACGGCAGCCGTATAGGCGACCAACGACAGCCAGCGGCTATTCGGTCGGCCGGAAAGCCGACGCACCCGAACCAACGTCGTAGGACCCCCGGCGGCCAGCGCTCCGGACGGAATCCGTCCCGTCGCACAGGTGACCAGCGCCCGCGCCAGGGGCGCTGGGCCGGCAGCCCGCACCGCGGCATCATCGGCCAGGAGTTCTACCAGCAGGCTCACCGCGGCCAGCGCGCTACCGCTGCGCACAAAGCGCGGGAATGCTGTGTGCACGGCCACGAAGGACTCGAGCACCAGATCATGGCGGGCCCGCAAGTGGGCGCGTTCATGGCTGAGGATCGCCGCGAGTTCAGTGTCCGTCAGCGCCGAGAGTGTGCCTTCGCTGAGCACCACCCGGCTGCGTACGCCGGGCAGGCAGTAGGCGAGTGGTTCAGCCACGCGGAGAACCCGCAGTCCGCTGTCTCCGCCACGGCAATCACCAAGCAGATCAACCAGCATCCGGTGGTGTGCGCGCCGACGTCTGGTCGCGATGGCGACCTGCAGCACTGCCGCAATCAACCGGGCGCCGATCAGCACCGTCAGCGCGAATATCAGGACGTAAGCGAGCCATGACGGCCAGCCGAACCCTGTTGACCCGGGCAGCAGGAGCCGACTACCGATAGCCAGACCCGCACTGAACGCCGACAGGACCGCGGCTGCGGCAATCGCTTGCCACAGCACCACGGCAGCCCTCGGAGCGCGCATCGGCCAGGAGGCTCGCGCAAGCAGAGCATGGACCGGGCCAGCCAGCACTAACGCTAGGAGAGCAAAGGCCAGCGCGGACACGGAGATAGTGTCCCTCAGCGGGTGGCCACACCGCCAGCAGACTATTCAGATCGATGCTTGGCTTCGAGTTCGCACTTGGCTTCCAGATCGTTGAGGGCGCCGCGCAAGGCTTCAGCTTCATCAGCACTCACCTGCTCAACGAAATTCACCAGCGCCGCTCGGCGATCACCGACATCGGCTGCTTGGTCGAGTGCGTCAACCATCAATCCCGCGACCAACTCGTCACGACTGTTCACGG
This sequence comes from Mycobacterium sp., assembly GCA_965279745.1. Classification (GTDB taxonomy): domain Bacteria; phylum Actinomycetota; class Actinomycetes; order Mycobacteriales; family Mycobacteriaceae; genus Mycobacterium. Next base: position 813,398 of record OZ257262.1, on the reverse strand, counting down.
GTGCGTATTGATGGGCGCGATCGTCGCGAATCTGCACAACCAGATCCTTGCGGGCAAGACGTTGGAGAACGGTCATCACGGTGGTGTAGGCGAGGTCTCGCTGAGTGCAGAGTTCTTGATGCACCTGGCGCACCGTTTGAGGCGCGGCGGTGTCCCACAGGTGGTCCATCACCGCCCGTTCCAGATCGCCGAGACGCGTCATCCTGCCCATGTCTAAGCCCACGTCCAATCAATTGATCGCCACAAACAACGGTACTCCGGCTTACTACCGCGAGTCGTATCCAAAATTTGGCCCTTCCTATGCGAGCTATTGTTAGGCTAACCTAAATCAATCCTCTCACTGAGAGGGTCCGAGACGAATCGGACCGCGCCGGACTCCTGTGGGCTGCAGAGACCCCCGGTCCTTGCCGAGGGCGGGCTCTCTGTCTTTCCGGGCTGTCTGTCTTTTCCGGCCTGTCTGTCTTTTCCGGGCCGTCTTTCTACGTGCCCCGATCACCGGTTCGACGCATCGCGGGTGTAGACACAAACATGTGCAACCCGTGCAGGCACCGTTCGACAGCGAAATCGGACTCGACTACACCGAGATGACACCCAACGGGGTCAGGGCGCAGCTGGTTATCACGCCGAAGCTGCATCAGCCGGCCGGCATCGTCCACGGCGGGGTATATTGCTCAATCATCGAATCGATGGCGAGCATCTCCGCCTACATCTGGCTGTCGGCCAACGGCGGCGGTGACGTGGTCGGCGTCAACAACAACACCGACTTCCTTCGAGCCGTCTCCGAAGGCACGGTATTCGGGGTGTCGGAGCCGATCCACCGAGGGCGACGTCAGCAGCTCTGGCTGGTGACGTTGCGCGACAACGGCGACCGCTTGATCGCGCGCGGCCAGGTACGTCTACAGAACCTCGAGAAGTCCTAGCCGCGTAATTCTATTCCGGACGGCCGGCAAGTCGTAGTACCAGCCTGGCACCGCCGAGTGGACTTGTCTCCAATGATGCTGTGCCCCCATGCAATTCGGCCTGTTGAGCAACCAGAGCCAAGCCAAGTCCAGAGCCCGAACGGGACGCTGTCGACCCACGTGAAAAGCGTTCGAATACCGTCTTGCGTTCCTCTTCCGGCACCCCGGAGCCATTATCGTCAACGCTGATCTGCACGCCGTCGGCAGAACTGCTGACACTCAGGCGGACCTCCGTGGCGCCACCGTGCTTGACCGCATTGGCGATGGCGTTGTCGATCACCAATCGCAGCCCCACCGGCAATCCGATCATCAGCACCGCCGGTGACGGCACCAGGGACACAGTCAATTCCGGGTAGATACGCATCGCATCGTGGGCCGCGCGATCCAAGAGTTCGGCGACATCGAAGGGTACGAAATCGTCGATGGTGGTCAGCTCACCCTGCGCCAGCCGCTCCAGCGCGGTGAGTGTGGCCTCGATCCGGCTTTGGGTGCGCATAACGTCGCCAATCACCTCCTGGCGCTGATCAGCCGCCATCTCCAGCGTCGAGAGCACTTCAAGGTTGGTGCGCATCGCCGTCAGCGGAGTGCGCAACTCATGCGATGCGACGGCAGCGAAATCGCGGGCAGAATCCAGCGCCGCCTTGGTGCGCGCTTGTTCGTTACCGATCCGAGCCAACATGCCCTCGACTGCCTCGCCGATCTCCACGGCTTCCCGGACGCCGCGGGCCTGGACTTCGTCTGGTTTCGACTGGGCATTGATGGCCCGGGCCTGCTGCGCAAGCATCCGAAACGGATTGATCATGATCAACGAAATCAGCCAGCCGATGATCACGGTGCCGACGATGACCCCGGCGCAGATCAATAACACCCGCCAGTGCAATTCGGCTATCCGGCGCTGAGTTTCGGCCAACGGCGCCCCCAGCGCGATCGACGCGCCGGCCACCGTGAACGTGCGCACCCGGTATTCGACACCGTCGATCGTGGTGTCCGCATAGCCGTTGTCCAACTTGGGCAAGACGATTTCGCCGGGCACTGAGATGGTCGCCGGACCGATGCGCACCGTACGCACCAGATTCCCGTCCGGTGTCGGAGTTGAACCTGGCACCGGGGGAGCTGTGGTCAGCAATGTGCTGAAGTCGCCCAGACTGCTCACCGAATCCAGGCGGCGGTCAAGCTGGCTGTACTGGTCGTGACTCACGCCGACCCACACCCAGGTGCCCAACGTCAGGACGAGGATCACCACTGACAATGCGGCAACAATGACGATCGTGCGCAACGAAAGCATGCGAGTCGGCAGGTGCTGCAGCAGCCGGTACACGACCTCGTCGGGTTTCACGACCCTGCGACGCACTCGATCAGGTGAGGAGGCCAGTTAGAGCACCCCGAAAGCGAGGGCGCGTTGTGGGATGTTGCACCGCGTCCGGAAGTCAGCCGACGGTTGCCGGATGTTGTCAATTTCGGCGCGAACCTGCGGATTCGCATTCAGATAACTCTGCGTTTGATCGCGGACCTGCACTTTGGGCAACCCCTGCAGCCCGCTGAAGAACGCATTGACATCGGGGTGCGTGAACAAATAAGCGGACATAGCAGCGGACACACCCGACATCACTGCGGTCATGTCAGCGGTCGTGCAATTGGGCGGGGGATCCGCCGGGGAATCTGCCAGCGCGGACCCGGCCGCGGCCAAGAGCATCGCGCCAGCACCCAGCACCGCCGCGGCTGCCCGACGCACAGACCGGCCTACAGTTGGGGTCCCTACAGCTGTGGTCATGGTCAGGACGCCGCTTTCTCGGTGTCTTCGACTGTTGCAGCAATCTCTTCCAGCTGTTCGATCCTGGTCCTGGCGTATGCCTGCTGCTCGGTGATCGTGAGCTGCCCACGTTGGCTGCCGATGAACGTGGCTGTCCACGACATCGCGGTCGTCAGCCGGGCCTTGAATCCGACCATGTAAACCAGATGCAGGAAGAGCCACGAAAGCCACGCGATAAAGCCGCTGAACTCCAGCTTGCCGACCTTGACCACTGCCGAATAACGGGAAACGGTCGCCATCGAGCCCTTGTCGAAGTACTTGAAAGGTTCGCGGCCTGCGGTGTCAGCGCCTTTGAGCTCAGCCATGATCAGTTTCGCGGCGTACCTGGCACCCTGAATCGCGCCTTGGGCCATTCCTGGGACACCCTCGACATTGGCCATATCACCGACGACGAAAACGTTGGGATGACCGGGAACGGTCAAATCGGGCAGCACCTTGACCCGTCCGGCACGGTCGATCTCTGCCCCGCACTGGTCAGCGATGTCCTTGCCCAGTGCGCTGGCAGAAACACCAGCCGACCAGACCTTCGTTGCTGCTTCAATGCGGTTGATCGTCCCGTCGCTGTGCTTGACGGTGATCCCGTTGCGATCCACGTCGGTAACCATGGCGCCGAGTTGGATCTCGACACCCAGCTTCTCCAACCGGGCAGCTGCCTTCCTTCCGAGCTTCTCGCCCATTGGCGGCAGCACCGAGGGTGCGGCGTCGAGCAGGATCACTCGGGCCTTGGTTGAGTCGATATGCCGGAAAGCGCCCTTCAGGGTGTGATCGGCGAGCTCGGCAATCTGGCCGGCCATCTCCACACCGGTCGGGCCCGCTCCGACGACCACGAACGTCAGCAGCTTCTCGCGACGCACCGGGTCGCTGGAACGCTCGGCCTGCTCGAACGCACCCAGGATGCGGCCGCGCAACTCAAGCGCGTCGTCGATGCTCTTCATGCCGGGGGCGAATTCGGCGAACTGGTCATTACCGAAGTAGGACTGACCGGCACCTGCCGCCACGATCAACGTGTCGTACGGGGTGCGATAGGTGTGACCGAGCAAGACCGAGTCGACAGTCTGGTTCACCAGGTCGACGTGGGTGACCTCACCCAGCAGCACCTGACAGTTCTTCTGGTCTCGCAGCACGACACGCGTGGGCGGGGCGATATCACCTTCGGAGATGATGCCGGTGGCCACCTGGTACAGCAGCGGCTGGAACAGGTGGTGCGTGGTCTTGGCGATCAACTTGATGTCGACGTCCGCGCGCTTCAACTTCTTGGCTGCGCTGAGCCCACCAAATCCCGACCCAATGACTACGACCTGGTGCCTTTCCGATGGAGTTGCACCGGGATGGCTCATATCGACTCCTCTTCCGACATCCGCAAGACACCTCTACCGTATCCGGCCAACCCCGCTCGCGCGTCTTTACAGTCCCACGACGGGACGCAGCGCTTCACCAAGTTTGGCAATCGAGCCGGGCACATATGCGGGCATATTGACAATCACAGCGTCGATGCCGACGTCGATCACCTTGGAATGGATGGTTTCGGCGATCCGTTCGGGGCTGCCGACAGCCACGCGGCCCTGAATGGGCTCAGGAATCATGTCGTCGGTGAATTTGGGGTCGGGAACCACCGTCAACAGCATGCTCGTCTCCAAAGTCGCCTGGTCCCGGCCAACCTCATCGCAACGACGTGCCAGCGCGGTCATCTTCGACGGTAGTTCCGGGAACCCGGCTATCACGTTGAGGTGATCGAAGTGACGAGCAGCCAGCCCGAAAGTCTTCTTCTCGCCGCTGCCGCCGATCATGAGCGGAATGTGGTCGCGGAAACGGGGAACCGCTACGGCCTCTTCGGTCCGGTAGTAGTTGCCAGAAAACGTCACTCGTTGTCCTTCGAGCATCGGCAGAAGGATTTCCAGTGCCTCGTCCAGCTTGTTGAACCGATCAGTGAAGGTACCGAATTCGAAGCCGAGCTGGTTGTGTTCCAGCTCGAACCAGCCGGTGCCGAGGCCCAGGATCGCTCGCCCCTGGCTGACCACGTCCAGGGTGGTGATGGCCTTGGCCAACAACGTCGGGTTGCGGTAGGTGTTTCCCGTCACCAATGCACCCAACTGGACCTTCTTGGTTGCGGTGGCCAAAGCACCCAGCGCCGTGTAGGCCTCGAGCATGGGTTGATCGGGCGTGCCCAACATGGGCAGTTGATAGAAGTGGTCCATTACGAAGACGGAGTCGAAGCCCGCGGCCTCAGCCTCCTGTGCCTGCGCAATGACCGTCGGAAACAGTTCAGCGACACCGGTGCCGTAGGAGAAGTTCGGGATCTGCAGACCAAGTCGAATCGTCACGCCGTCGACACTAGCTCTGAGCCGGGTCGGCAGCTCTCTGCGTTAGCCGAAGTTGGCCAGGGCACCACGGCCGACGTGCAGCGTCTGGCCGGTGATGTGCCGCGCGGCGCGGGTGGTCAAGAACAGCGCCAACCGGGCGATCTCACTGGCCGCCGACGGCGGCGTGCTGGTCAGTCCGTCATAGGACGGCTGCGAGCTGCGCCCGCACGCGACGGTGTTGATAGTGATGCCTCGAGTGCCGAAGTAGTCCGCCTGGCCCGCGGTCCAGTTCGACAGGGCTGCCTTGATCGCCGCGTCCGCACTACCCTCACGCGGGTTTTCGGACACCACGGTGACGATGGATCCGCCGGAGCGGAGGTGATCGCCGATGTTCTGGACCAGAAGAACGCCCGAGATGACGGTGGCGTCCAGCGCCGCGCGCCACGCCGTCGCGGTGTCCGCCAAGGTGAATGTTCTCGGATCGCCACCAGCCCAGGTCGAGGCAGGCACATTGATGATGCTGTCGAGATGGTGCGGGAATTCGGTGCGTGCGGAGGCGAGCGCGACAGGATCGGTGGTATCGCACACGATCGCATCGACTTCAAGTTCTTTCGCCGCAACTTCCAACTCGTCACGACGAGCGCCGCACAGCACAACCGTGTGCCCAGCGTCGCGGAAGCTTTCGGCAACGGTACGACCCAGTTCCGTGTCACCTCCGGTGACCAGCACGTCCATCGCCAATGACCTCCTCGTGTTCAACACTGAACCTCTGCGAACGCCACCGCATGATGGCGTCGACTCCCAACAAATGTTACTGGACAGTAGCTATAAGGCGCTAATGGCTGTCCAGGCATTTAGGGTGCAAAATTGTGAAGCTCACCAACCCCGGTCTTCCACGGTGGGTATACCTGCCGGCGAGCCTCGGTGCGGCTTTTGTCCTCCTGCCACTGATAGCGATGGCAGCGAAGGTGGATTGGGCACATTTCTGGTCACTGGTCACCAGCACACCGTCGCAGGCTGCTCTGCTGCTGAGTCTGCGTACCGCGACGGCCAGCACAGTGCTGTGCGTGGTACTGGGAGTGCCAATGGCATCGGCTCTGGCGCACGGCACCGGAACGCTGAACCGGGTGCTGCGACCGATGGTCCTATTGCCCCTGGTACTACCACCGGTGGTGGGCGGTATCGCTCTGCTGTATGCCTTCGGGCGCATGGGGTTGTTGGGGCATTACCTCGAAGCGGCCGGGATCCGGATCGCCTTCACCACTACCGCCGTCGTCCTGGCACAGACCTTCGTATCGCTACCGTTCCTGGTCATTGCTTTAGACGGTGCAGCGCGCACCGCCGGATCCGACTATGACGTCGTGGCGGCAACGCTCGGCGCTCGTCCGTCCACCGTGTGGTGGCGGGTGAGCCTCCCACTCCTGGTCCCGGGACTGGTGTCGGGTATCGTTCTCGCCTTCGCTCGTTCGCTCGGCGAGTTCGGAGCAACCCTCACTTTTGCGGGCTCTCGACAGGGCGTCACCCGGACATTGCCGCTGGAGATCTATCTGCAACGCGAAAGCGACCCCGACGCAGCGGTGGCGCTTTCAATACTGCTCGTCGCGGTGGCGGCAGTGGTGGTGCTGGGCCTTGGCGCCCGTCGACTGGCCGGCTGGAACGGCGGGTGATCGGCAATGGCTGAACTCCAGCTAGCGGCAACCGTCAGTGCGAGGGCACTAGACGTCGATTTCAACGTCACACCGGGAGAAGTGCTGGCGATTCTCGGACCGAACGGCGCAGGCAAGTCGACCGTGCTGCACGTCATCGCCGGACTCCTGCGACCCGATACGGGATTGGTGCGCGTGGGCGGGCGCACATTGACTGACACGACCGCCGGCATTCACGTCGCCACTCACGATCGCAAGATCGGCCTGCTCTTGCAGAATCCCCTCCTTTTCCCACACCTCAGCGTCCTGGGAAACGTGGCATTCGCGCCACACAGCCGCCGAGGGGGCCGCCGTCGCCAGGCCGCGCAGATCGCGATGCGATGGCTTGAGGAAGTCGGCGCGGCGGATCTAGCCGGTCGCAATCCGACGGGCCTATCGGGTGGCCAGGCCCAGCGGGTCGCGATCGCCCGGGCGTTGGCCGCCGAACCGGACGTCCTGCTTATGGACGAGCCGCTGGCCGGCGTCGATGTCGCTGTAGCCACGTCGGTTCGTTCAGCATTGCGGCGGGTGATTGCCGCAGACCGGCGTTCGACGGTGCTGGTCACCCACGATCTCCTGGACGTGCTGGCCCTGGCCGACCGGGTGCTGGTGTTGGAGGCGGGTCAGGTGGCGGAAGTCGGTCCAGTCGCCGAGGTGCTGACTGCCCCTCGCAGCAGATTCGGCGCGCGGATCGCCGGGGTGAACCTCGTCCGTGGCATTGCCGCAGGGCACGGCGTCTTACGAACCGTCACCGGAGCCTTGTGGCATGGGACCCAATCGGATCAACCGACGCCAGGCCAGGATGTAGTCGCCATTTTTCCGCCCGCCGCAGTCGCGGTCTATCTGGAACTCCCGCACGGGAGCCCACGCAATAGCGCGCGGGTGACCGTGGCGGAAATAGCTACCGTCGGGGGCACTGTCCGGGTGCGCGGCGCTGAACAGGCCGATGGGTCTCCCGGCCTGGCTGCCGACATCACGGTGGAAGCCGCCGCGGATCTGCGACTGACCAGCGGACAGGAGGTGTGGTTCACGATCAAGGCACATGAAGTCACCCTCCAAGTCGCCTCCCGGCCGGCTCCGAATTAGCTGCTGTGGATTAACTGTGAAGCCAAACTGTCCGCATGCCTTGCTTGCGTCACGGCCATGACAATGTAGGTTCATCGCCATGACAGAGCCGGACCGGACTGCTGGACGACGCCCGGGCCTGTGGGCGGCGCTTGCCGTCACCGCGGTCACCGGGGCCAGCGCCATCACCATTGCCCTACCCTCACCCAACGCGACCGCTGATCCGGTCCCACCGCCACCAAGCACAACGGCAGCTGCACCGGCACCTGCATCACCCGGTGCCACCACTGCAGCACCCGCCCCTGCCTCACCGGTTGCCCCGGCTCCTGAGCCGGCGGATCCCAATGCCCCGGCTGAGCCGGCACCCACACCAGCACCAGCACCAGCAGATCCGAACGCGCCTCCGGCACCGGCTCCCGCGCCTGCGCCAGCTTCAGAGCCCGGCCGAGTCGACAATGCGGCGGGTGGGTTCAGCTACCTCGTACCGGCAGGCTGGAGCGTCTCCGACGCCTCTCGGCTCAATTACGGCCAGGCGTTGCTGAGCAAGGCAATTGGCCCTACCCAGAACGGGCAGCCCGCGCCGACCGCCAACGACACCAGCATTCTGCTTGGACGTCTGGATTTGAAGCTGTTCGCCGGCGCTGAACAAGACAACAGCAAGGCAGCAGTCCGACTGGCGTCCGATATGGGCGAATTCTTCATGCCGTTCCCCGGTGTCCGCATCAACCAGCAGACAGCACCATTGCAGGCTGGCGACATGTCCGGTTACGCGGCGTCCTACGAAGTGAAGTTCACCGACACCACCAAGCCCAACGGCCAGATCTGGGCCGGGGTAGTCGGCAACGCCAACCCCAACGCACCGCAGAATCAACGCAACCAGCGTTGGTTCGTGGTCTGGCTCGGAACGGGCAAGGACCCGGTTGACCCGGTTGCTGCCAAGGCGCTGACCGAGTCGATCCGGCCCTACACGCCTCCGCCTACGCCTCAAGCGGATCCGAACGCACCCGCCGACCCGAATGCACCACCGCCGGTGCCGGGTGGCCTGATCCCACTGGGCGTCCCAGTTCCTGTCGAGACTCCGGTCCCAGAGATGATGCCGCCGGGCTGATCTAGTAATCGACGCCGTTTAATCGACGCCGTTTCGGGGCGCCAATCGTCACCTTTCTCGGGTATACCGGAGATATTGGCTCAGCAGTCATGCTGGCCGACGACAGCGAGGAGATCCTGATGGACACTTTGGCGGCATCTCAGATCTTGGCGTTATCGACCCCGACCGCCGTCAGTTGGCTCGCGTACATCGTTATCGGCGGAATCGCCGGTTGGCTCGCGAGCAAGATCGTCAAGGGCACCGGATCGGGAATCCTGGTGAACATCCTCGTTGGCGTGGTCGGCGGATTCGTCGGCGGATTCCTGCTGACCTGGTTGGGAGTTGACGTAATTGACGGCAGAAGGTGGTTCACCTTCTTCGCATCCCTGGGTGGCGCCATTTTGCTGCTCTGGATCGTCAAACTCGTGAGAAAGACCTAGCCGCAATGGAGCTTCACTCAATCCGTCGATTGCAGTGGCCCGCCATCGAGACGGAATGCCACATCGACCAACTGCCGGCGGGGCGTGGCCGGTAGCGGATCAGCATTGAGCGCGGCCCATCCAACACGCAACAGCATCTGCGGAAAGCCAGTGCCACCAAGCAACTTTGAGCGCACCGCCGCACGGGTATCAGCCAGCTCGAGAGGTTCGGTGAGCGGGCACACCGCCAGGCCAAGTGCCGTGGCAGTCAACAGTGCCGCCCCAGTCGCCTCTCCGGCCTCCAGTTGCGCGATCGCGTCATCGGTGGCAGTGGCGAGTACCAGGACCGCTCCGGCATCGTCACCGGGAACGACCTGCCCTGGTTGTTGCAGAACAGGATTAGCGAAAACCCGCGCGGGGAACTTGCCGCGCCTGTCGGGCATCGGCGTGCTCCGTGCGGGGACCCCGGCATCCGTGCCATGCCTACCGCTCCATAGCGTCAATTCGGCGAGGTACTCCGGGTCCACCAAGTGCTCACGCACAGCCGACGCCACCACAGCAGCCAACTCGGCTTGATCCGCCACCCGGCGAAGACTGACGCCCCAGCGTGCAGCGCGGGATGCCATCAGGGCGATATCACCGGCTGGAACCGGCCAGGGTGAGAACCAGCGTCGATCGGTGCGCCGGCGCGGAATCGCCGCGGCCAGTGCGATATCCGGTTCGCTGAATTTCGGGCCAACGATCTCAATGGACGCAAGGTGGTCCGGCGCGGCCGGGTTCGGAAAGCGGAATACCTTCGATTCCCACCCGAGCGCCGACAACGCAACGGTGAAATGTTGCAGCGCCACACCGCAACTCAGCAGCAGGTCCCGACCCGTCGGATCGATATGAGGCAGGTGTCGGGCCCGGTCCGCGTAAAGCTCGACGCGCGCATCACCGATATGCCAACGCCACGGCTGAGAATTGTGCACCGACGGCGCCCGGACTGCCAGCGCCAGCGCAGCCGCGAAGTTCGGCCCATCAGGCATGTCCTGCGTTGTCACAATAACCACCGTCGCACCCCGCACGGCAGTCGAAGAAGCCCTCAGAGGCCCCGATATCGCGCCATTGGTCACTATGCCGCGCGGCGCCCAGGCCAGAGAACTCACTCTTGGCACTGGGCGCCGCTTACGCACAGGGTCTAGCTGTGTGGCTCCTAGTGGGGATTAGAGAGCCTGGAGTGCGGCCCGCAGTTCAACCGCGAGGCTGGCACCGCCATCGCAGTACAGCGGACCGGTTCCGTCGGAAAGCAGCACGCGCAGTCGCGCCATACCCTCTGCATGCACCGGACGGGGGGAGTGCAGCCGCATGGTGATGTCGTCAATCAAGCCGCTGGATCCGTTGATCTGGTGCGACACAATCGGGACGCGCAACAATGCCCGTGAGTTGGTTCCGGTCACTGTGAGCATGCGCCGGAACGCGCGGGCGATGCTTTCCCGCTCCCGAACCGATGTCAGCCGCGCCACATGCACTTCAAGCGGGCTGCCGGGCGTCGGGACGTTGCCGGCTACTACCTCGCGGTCCAACCTGGCAGCAGCGGCCCGGGCGCGCAGGCGCGTCAGCAGTGGCGCAGTGTCGGGTCCAACAGCGTTGGCGCCCACAATGCTGGGCAGCGCCACATCCTGAACCATGGTGTCGTACTGGTAATTATTCTTAGTCATGGGATTTCCTCCTCCCGGGCTGACCACTCGTCTGCCCGTTTGGTTATTTGGCTCGGTGCCACTGAAGGCCGCTCGAGGTCGCACACCGCGACGCAAGGCCTGAGCCGATTCGGGTATTTCCCGAAGGCGTTCTAGCCGCCGAACTGTTCAACAGGTGCCGTGAGCGGGATGTTCCGATTCAGACTGTGAGGTGCCACACCATCGCGGCGGCCAGCGCACCCAACCCGTTCAACGACCAGTGCAACGCGATCGGTGCGATCAAACTGCCGCTTCTGCGCCGAAGCCAGGTGAACACGAAACCCGCCGCTGCGGTCGCCACGACGGCAAGGAGCACGCCAATGAGCATGCCCGCGAACCCCCCACCAAATAACCGACTGAAACCGACGTTATTGCCGGTCAGACCTAATGAGGTCGCGATATGCCAAAGGCCGAAAAGCAGTGATCCGCCAGCCGCAACTCCCCGAAACCCCCAGGCCCGGTTCAACGCCCCATGGAGTACGCCGCGAAATGCCAGTTCTTCGGGGATGACAGTCTGCAGCGGGATGATCACCATGGACGCGATCAGCGCGCCAGACATTGTTGCGTAGTGGTTATTCAGGAACATCGGTCGTGTCCACGGCAATAGCGCACCCACAGCGATCACCGTGGCCACGATGGCGACAGCTGCCAGCGCGTATACGGCTCCAGACTTCCAGTGCTCCCGGCCCAAACCCAGTTCCGCCCAACCCAGACCACGCGACCGCACCAGGATTACGAGACCCACGGCGGCGATCGGCACCGTCGCAATATTGGCTAATGGCGTAGTGAAGTGTGCGACGAGGTTGGCGACGACGAGCACCACCACCACCACACAGATATCGGCGTAGACGCGGAATCGGTGTACCGGCGCCGGCTGCGACAGCGTGGGACGCTGGGTTGCCGCCATCACGATTTGTCCAGACATAACCTCGCCAACTCTACTCGCGAACCAGGTTCGGGGCAGCCACGTCAGCACCAACTACGCTGACCGGCGTGGATCAACCGTTGTTGGCCTCGCCGTTGTTGGATTCAGTGCGGGTGCTTGACATCTCTGCTGGCGCAGCTGACTGGGTGAGCCGACTCTTGGCCGACTTGGGCGCAGAGGTCCTCAAGGTCGAACCGCCTGGAGGCAGCCCTGCACGGACCGCTTTGCCCACCCTCGACGGCGTGAGCATCCCCTTTGCCTTACACAACGCCAATAAGCGCAGCACCGTTCTGGACCCGTCCCAAGAGAGCGACCGCCTCCGACTGGTCGAATTGGCGGCCGAGGCCGACATTCTGATCGACAGCGGGTTCCCCGGACAGCTGGCCGCGTATGGCACATCGTGTGCACAACTGGCTGATCGGTTCGCACACCTGGTCGCGATGTCGGTGACCGATTTCGGAACCGAAGGTCCGCACGCCGAATGGACGGCCACCGATCCGGTGTTGTACGCCATGTCGACTGCGCTGTCCCGGTCGGGGCCAACCGTTGGAACCCCGGTATTGCCGCCCGACGGTATCGCTTCAGCAACCGCCGCGGTTCAGGCCGCCTGGGCTGCGCTCGTCGCCTATTTCAATAGGTTGCGTTGCGGGGTCGGCGATTACATTGACTTTTCTCGTTTCGATGCAGTGGTACTGGCCCTGGATCCACCGTTCGGCACCCAGGGTCAGGCCGCGACGGCGCGCTCGACCACTGAGCGCTGGCGCGGCCGACCCAAGAACCAGGACGCTTACCCGATCTTCCGGTGCCGTGACGGATACGTGCGGATTTGCGTCCTTTCGCCGCGGCAATGGCACGGCATGAGGTCCTGGCTGGGGGAGCCGTCGCAGTTCCAAGACCCACTTTTCGACACGATCGGCGCGCGCACCAACGCCTTTCCCGAGCTGGGCGCTCTGATCGCAGATTTGTTCGCGGAGCAGCCCATGGACCGGCTGGTCGCCGATGGCCAGGCACACGGCGTACCGATCGCGGCGGTGCTGACCCCGGCAGAAGCACTGGAATCTGAACACTTGGCCGCTGTCGGCGCGCTTGTCGATACCGAGTTGGAGCCGGGGGTTCGTGCACGCGTGCCGGTGGGCTACTGGACCGTTGACGGTGCGCATGCCGGATTCGCCGCTGCCGCGCCACCGGCCGGTCAAGATGAAGCCACCTGGATCACACAGCGCTTCGCGCCCGTACCGACACAACCGATGGGCCGTCGTCCACTGGAGGGAATCCGCGTCATCGATCTCGGCGTCATCGTCGCCGGCGGCGAATTGAGCCGATTGTTCGCCGATCTCGGCGCCGAGGTCATCAAAGTCGAGAGCAAGACCTACCCCGACGGTCTGCGGCAGAAACGTGCACACCAGACGATCAGCGAGTCATTCGCCCGGGCCCATCGCAACAGCGTCGCTCTGGGGCTGGAGCTTCGCAACCCGCAGGGTGCAGAAGTGTTTGAACGTCTGGTTGCCGTATCTGACGCCGTCTTCGCTAACTTCAAGCCCGGAACGCTTGCAGCACTTGGCTTTCCTTACGACCGGCTTCATCAGCTGAACCCCGGCATAGTTCTCACAGAGAGCAGCGCGTTCGGCGATACCGGCCCGTGGAGCCGGCGCATGGGTTACGGCCCTCTCGTCCGATCGACTATCGGTGTGACCCGACTGTGGACATCCGATGGGCCGGTGCCTGACAGCGCGCGTCATCCGTTCTACGACGCGACCACGATCTTTCCCGACCATGTCGTCGCCCGGATCAGCGCCATCGGTGCGTTATCTGCGTTGATCCGCCGCGAACGGATCGGAGCGGGGGCTCGCGTCCATGTCTCGCAGGCAGAAGCCGTCATCAACCAGTTGGATGTCCGCTATGTCGCTAAGGCGAGCTCCGGCGACGTCCGCGATACCCCGACGCTCAGCTCTGTCCTGGCCTGCGCCGGCGACGATGAATGGTGCGTCGTGTCAATCGAATCCGTCGATCAGTGGAAGGCACTGGAAAAGGTCATTGCCGACGGAACCGGTCAACCGGAATTGGCCGATTGGACGCGCTCCCACACGCCCGACGAAGTCGCCGACCTCCTTCAGTCCGTCGGCGTGCCGACCGGAGCGATGAAACGTGCCCCAGATGTGTACAACGACCCACAGCTGAAGCTGCGGAAGGTGTTCAGCGATATGGCCCACCCCGCGTTTGACCAGCCGTTACCCACCGAATCCGGTCCGGCGCCGTACCGGCACATCCCGCCAGCGCCACAGCGCCCGGCGCCGCTACCCGGTGCCGATACTCGACAGATCTGTCAGGAGGTCCTGGGCATGACTGATGAGGAGACTGGCAAACTGATTGCCGACGGCGTTTTGTTCACGGACGACGTTCTGTTCACGGGTGACGCATAATGGCCACCCCCGCAAGCAATTTCGCGCTGCTTTACATCAACGGACAGTTTCGTGCCGCCGGCCAAACCGAGACCGTGCTGGAGGCCGCCACCGGCGAACGACTGGGCGACGGAGCCAGCGCCACCAATGCCGACGTGGACGAGGCGGTTTCGGCGGCGCGCGCCGCATTGCCCGATTGGAGGTCCACTCCACCGCAGCAGCGCGCCGAGATTCTCATTGCCTTCGCTACCGAACTGCAGCAACGCGCACGCGGCACAGCAGAACTGGTGACTCGCGAGAACGGCATGCCAATCTCGCTGTCCCGCAATGCTAATGGCGCGTTTCCTGCCGCCCTCCTGCGTTACTACGCGCAGCTCATCACTAAGACTCCGATCGAAGAAGTCCGGCCCAGCATGATGGGTCACACCATCGTGCGCCGCCAAGCGGTGGGTGTGGTTGCTGCAATTGTTCCGTGGAACTACCCGCAGGCGCTGGCCGCGTTCAAGTTTGCGCCGGCCCTGGCCGCGGGATGCACCGTGGTACTCAAAGCCGCGCCGGAGACGGCGCTCGACGCGCTGGTGTTCGCCGAAGCCGCGCAAGCCTGTGGGTTGCCACCGGGTGTACTGAACGTCGTCCCCGGTGGCACATCGACGGGCGCCCATCTGGTCTCCCACGCCGGTGTGGACAAGGTGACGTTCACCGGCTCCACCGCAACGGGCCGAATCATCGGCGAAGTCTGTGGCCGCTTACTCCGGCCCGTGACGCTTGAACTCGGCGGCAAATCGGCTGCGATCATTCTGGACGACGCCGACCTCGATACAACGATCCGTGGTCTGCGCTCGGCGTCATTCATCAACAACGGACAGACCTGCTTTCTGAGTTCACGGATCCTCGCGCCACGCTCACGCTACGACGATGTTGTGGAAGCGGTAGCCGAGCTGGCCAGCACGCTACGGATCGGCAACCCGCTCGACACCTCGACGGATATCGGCCCTCTTGTCAGCTCCCGACAACGCGAGCGGGTGTTGGGCCACATCGAGGCCGCCAAGAAGAACGGTGCGAAACTTGTTGTCGGAGGTTCGGTTCCGCAGGACCAACAGCGCGGCTGGTTTGTCTCGCCGACTGTGTTCGCCGACGTGAACAACTCCGACCGCATTGCCCAGGAAGAGATATTCGGGCCGGTACTGACGGTTATCTCCTACGAGGGCGATGCGGAAGCCATCGCCCTGGCCAACGACAGCGAGTTCGGCCTGGCCGGTACGGTCTGGTCGGCCGACGTGTCACGGGCCACCGAGGTGGCTCGGACCCTAGAGACCGGCACGGTCGGCGTCAACGACTATCAACTCGACATTCAGGCGCCGTTCGGCGGGGTGAAGGCCAGCGGACTTGGCCACGAACTGGGACCCGAAGGCCTGGAATCCTTCTTCACGCTGAAATCGATCTACCGAGTTGGGGCGCCATGAGCCTGGATGCCCGGACGCCGGTGCTGATCGGTGTGGGCCAGGTCAATCAGCACGACGACCTACTGGAACTTGAGCCGATCGATCTGATTGCGCTGGCAGCGCGTGAGGCCGTCGATCCTCGGGTATTGCGCGCTGTGGACTCCATCCGGGTGGTCAACCTACTGTCGTGGCGCTATCGCGACCCCGGTCTGTTACTGGCCGAGCGGATCAGCGCAGAGAAGCCCGCTACTCAGTACTCCGCGGTGGGGGGCAACACGCCGCAGTCGTTGGTCAACCAGGCCTGTCTGGACATCCAGCGCGGTCGGGCCGGAGTTGTCCTGCTGGCCGGCGGTGAGACCTGGCGAACCAGGATGCGGTTGCGCACCAAGGGAATCCGACCGAACTGGTCCCGTCAAGACGATGCAGTACCCATACCCAACGTCGGCGCAGAAGACGTCCCGATGTCGGGTCCGGCCGAGGATCACGTCCGGCTGGACCGGCCCGCATTCGTTTACCCGATCTTCGAACAGGCGCTGCGCATCGCCAACGGTGAATCGGTAGACGCGCATCGGGGCAGGGTCGGGCTACTGTGGGCGAAATTCAACAAAGTGGCAGTTGACAATCCCCACGCGTGGAGTCGAAACGCCCTGACCCCCCAGCAAATCACTGAGGTGGGGCCGGAGAACAGAATGATCAGCTGGCCGTATCCCAAGCTGATGAACTCAAACAACATGGTCAATCAGGCCGCAGTGGTTGTCATGTGCTCGGTCGAAAAGGCCATCGAATTGCAGATCCCGCAGGACATGTGGGTGTTTCCACACGCCGGCACCGATTCCCATGACACCTACTCCGTCGCCGAGCGCGACGCGTTGCACAGGTGCCCCGCGATCCGGATTGGTGGCCACCGGGTACTCGAGTTGGCCGGAATCGGTATCGACGACCTGGATCACATCGATATCTACTCGTGCTTCCCGTCAGCCGTGCAGGTGGCGGCCAATGAACTCAACCTGCCGCTGGACGCTGAAGACCGGCCGCTGACCGTGACCGGCGGACTCACCTTCGCAGGCGGCCCGTGGAATAACTACGTCATGCATTCCATCGCGACGATGACTGAGTTGTTGCGGGAACATCCGGGGCGTCGCGGCCTGATCACCGCCAATGGTGGCTACCTCACCAAACACAGTTTCGGGGTGTACAGCGCGACGCCGCCGGCCGCTGGGTTCCGTTGGGAGGACGTCCAGACGCTCGTCGATCGTCAGCCCACCCGCGCTGCGCTGGCGGAATGGGAGGGCGTTGGCACGATCGAGTCGTGGACCACACCGTTCGACAGGGAAGGACGCCCGGAAAGGACATTCCTGGCGGTGCGGACCCCCGACGATTCCCGGACCTGGGCCATGATCGCCGACCCGGACGAGGCCGCGGCTACCGTCCGCGATGACATCGCCGGCGCCAAGGTCAGGGTTCATCCCGATGGCCGAGCGGTGCTGATCTAAGGCACACGCGCTACGGTGGCGCCGTGATGTGGCGGAAGATCGCCGCGCTAATGGCGCTGTGGTGTGTGTTGGTTATCGTCCCGGCGCTGATCGGCGCCCGACTGCTCGACGAGCCGGCGGGCAAGTCGAGCATCGGATGGATCGCGGGGATCTGGATCGCCGGGTACCTGTGTCAGTTTGTGCTGTTCATCATGATCGGGCGACGGTCACCCTGCGGCACTGCGCTAGGCCGTGTCCTCGCCGCGATCGTCCCGTGGCTGGCCGATTGGACCGCTTTGGTGTCGCCGTGGTTTGTGCTGCCGACTGCGGCCATCGTCATCGGCTATTCGGCCGTGTTGACCCGATCGGTCTATCAGGTGGACGTGCTGCGCCGCGATGGTGTCGAGGCGGCTGGCGTGGTGCTGGAAGTCATCCGACCGGCACTCAACGTGGTGATCGACAACATCCGCGCCCGACGAACGATGCACCTACGGGTCGAACGCCTCGACGGCACACCGCCGTATGCGGCCCAATTCACAGGAATCTTCATGCTCGGCGAAATTCCGGAGCCCGGCGACACGCTCGTCATCCGAGTCGATCCCGCCCAGCCACAACACATCGAATTGATTGAGAACGAACCAATCCTGCGCGCCTCGACGAACGTCCCGGATCTTCCTCCCGCGACCGCCGCCCGACTCCACCGACTCACGATGATGCGAGACCGCGGCGACTTGACCGACGAGGAATTCGCCACTGCCAAAAGTCAGCTGTTCTAGAGCCGGTCTGTACAAAGCCAGCGAGCCTGCCACCATTTCGGTGACAGGCTCGCTGGGTATCCGTTATCGCGGAATCAGGTTGCGCTAGGGGTAGCGCCCATGACCCGCTGCATGTCGGGGATCATCGCCTGGAGTTGCTGACCCCAGTAGCCCCAGCTGTGCGTGCCGTTGGCGGGGAAGTTGAACACCCCGTTGCGTCCGCCGGCCGCCAGGTAGTTATCCATGAAGGTCTTGTTGGTGCGGAGCGTGAAGCCCTCCAGGAACTGTGCCGCCATCAGGTTGCCGCCACCACCAGAGGTGTCCAGCTCCGACGGGGTACCGGTACCGCAGTAGACCCAGACCCGAGTGTTGTTGGCCACCAACTGGTTGATGTTGACCATCGGGTCATTGCGTCGCCAAGCGGGGTCGGATGACGGGCCCCACATGCTCTGCGCGTTGAAGCTGCCGGCGTCGTTCATCGCCAGACCGATCAGCATCGGCCACCAACCCTCGGAGGGGTTCAGGAAGCCCGACAGCGATGCGGCATAGACGTACTTCTGCGGGTAGTAGATCGAGTACGTCAGCGCAGCGCTGCCCGCCATCGACAGACCGACAACGGCGTTTCCGTTTGGATCGACCCCGTAGTTCGTCTGCAGGTAGGCCGGCAGCTCACGGGTCATGAACGTTTCCCACTTGTAGGTGTAGTTCTGACCGTTGCCTTGCGACGGCTGGTACCAGTCGCTGTAGAAGCTGGACTGGCCGCCAACCGGCATCACAGTCGACAGCCCCGAGCCGTACAACCACTCGAAGGCCGGAGTATTGATATCCCAGCCGTTGTAGTCGTCTTGGGCGCGAAGACCGTCCAGCAGGTACACCGCGTGCGGCCCACCGCCCTGGAACTGGATTCGGATATTGCGGCCCATCGCGGCCGACGGCACATCGAGATAAAGCACCGGCAGCCCTGGCCTCGAGAACGCCGCGGCTGTTGCCGAACCGCCGATGACGCCGATCAGGCCGGGCAGGAGAAGCGCGGCCACGATGGCTGCGGCCAGCCGGCGCAACCACGTGCCTCGTAACATGTCGACGATCTTCATGACGAAAACCTTCACCTTTCATAGGCGTTCAATCAGCGGTCAATTGCTTTGCGTCGGTAGTCAAACACGCGTGCCACACCGGATCCGGAACGCGAATCGGTGCGCCAAGTCGCGGTTGGCTAACGATCAGGAGACGCCCCGGATTCTTTGGTAACAAAGCAATTACGCCGTGCCGCTTTGGACAGGACCGTGCCAACCGTGTTCTAGTGCAACGGTGTTCGAATTCCCCGTCGAGGATCTGTCCACCGAGGACATCGCTCGACTTCGCGCTACCTATATCCCCTTGACCGAGTCGGTCAGGGCGTTGATCGACGCCACGATCAGAACTGAAGCGGACCCGCAGACCGTCGCGGCGGTGCGGGCCGATATCGAGGCCGCAGTATCACGGTTGAGGGAAAACCAGCTTGCCGGAGCATTCGGTGTTAGGCGCACCACGTCCGGGCAAAGCCTGGCTTGGGGTAACGCCGTTGTCGGAGAGCGCAATCCGTCAGCGCCACCGGTGGTCACGAACCGGGACAGGTCCGGACGCGTATGGGCCGACTTTCATCTTGGCGCCGCGTATGAAGGCCCGCCCGCGCATGTTCACGGCGGGGTGTTGGCGTTGATCCTCGACCACCTGCTCGGAGAAGCGGCGAGCCCCGATCGCCTGCCTCGGTTCACCGGAACCATCACGATCCGCTATCTGCGGGCAACCCCACTCGGTCCACTGCGCGCCGAGGCCGTGATGTCCGGCACGGAGGGAGTGAAAACCTTCTGCACCGGCCACATCGCCGATGCAGAAGGAGTCACCGTCGAGGCGCAGGGTGTCTTCATTACCCCGCGCTCGCTCCGCGTCTAACAGTTGCTCAAGCGCTACTGCTTAGCCATTGCAATGTTGAATCGATCTTCAGCAGTGATCAGGTGGTCGTGGCTGTCCCCGCCGATGTCGATCTGCACCCAGTCGATCCGGCCTGAGAATGCGTTGCCACTGGGCCCGTAGTCGGTGGACGCCGGCGAACCGGTGTCGCGACCGACGTCACACGCCTCATCCGCGGAGAAGCCCATCGGAATCGAACGCTCAACCCGGCCGTCACCGACAGCCTTGCCGTCGTAGTACAGGGTGACGCCGCCACCCTTTCCGAGACCGCCTCCGTCGTAGGTGAATTCCATCCGGACCTGGTGCTTGCCCGCTGGGATGTCCGTCGCGGCGGTCGTCATAAAATATTCGATCCCGAAGTAGTTGTAGCAGTACTTGAGCCGGCCCTCGTGGGCGTACAACGTCCACCCACCGACGCTGCCGCCCTGAGTGGCGATGACGCCGCTGGCACCCTCCTCGGGGATTTCGACATTGGCAGTCACAGAGTGCGACTTGTTCTTGACATTCAGCACACAGTGCTCACTGACCCGCATTCCCTCAAACAGCAATTGAGAGGTGCCTTTAGCGAGCTGGGGCCGTCCTGCGATATCAGGATTGATCCGCTCGAAGCCCCGATCATCAATCGGGACGACATTGTATTTCGTTGCTTCAATCAGCCAGAGCCGTTGCAGCTCTGCAAGTTTCTTCGGGTTCGCAGCGGCGAGGTCGCGGGCCTGAGTCCAGTCATCGGGTGCATAGAGTTCCCACACGTCCTCGTCGAAAGGAACCGGGGTATCGGCTTTCCACGGAGTGCGGTGTTTGGTGACCGCCGTCCACCCCTGGAAGTAAATGCCCCGGTTGCCCATCATCTCGAAGTACTGGAGTTCGTGGTTCTCCGGCGCCTTCGCTTCGCGAAGAGTCGAAATCATGCTGACGCCCTCCATCGGGGCTTGTGTGATTCCGTTCACGGAGTACGGCGCCGGCAGGCCAGCTGCCTCCAGAATCGTTGGCGCGACGTCGATCACGTGGTGGAACTGGTCGCGAGTCTCGCCCCGCACCGTGACCCCGTTGGGCCAGTGCACGATCGTGCCGTTGCGGGTGCCGCCCCAGTGCGAAGCGACCTGCTTGGTCCATTGATACGGCGCACAAAGTCCGTGTGCCCATCCAACGGCGTAGTGGTTGTAGGCCTCTGGGGTGCCGAAGTCATCGATCTTGGAGATGAGGAACTCGGTGGTCTCGATTCCCGGCAGACCATTGAGCGTGGTCATCTCATTGAAGCAGCCGTTCAACGAGCCTTCGGCAGAGGCGCCGTTGTCACCGATGATGTAGTAGATCAGCGTGTCGTCGAGCACTCCGAGATCGGCGATGGCGTCGACCACACGGCCCACCTCGTGATCGGTCTGTTCCAGGAAGCCGGCGTAGATCTCCATCTGTCGCGCCAGCACAGGCTTGAGCTCGTCGGGCATATCGTCCCACGCCGGAATCTCGTCATGACGCGCTGTCAGCTCGGCGTCTTGGGGGACCACGCCGAGCTTCTTCTGTCGCTCAATGATCCTTTCCCGCAGGATATCCCAGCCATCGTCGAACTTGCCTCGGTACTTTTCGGACCACTCCTCGGGGACATGGTGCGGCGCATGTGTGGCACCGGGCGCGAAGTACATGAAGAACGGCTTATCCGGCAAAAGTGCCTTCTGTTGGCGCACCCAGGTGATCGCATGGTCAGCGAGGTCCTCGGTAAGCGTGTAACCCTCTTCAGGCGTGCGCGGCGGTTCCACAGCGCTGGTGCCTTCGTAGAGGCCGGGGTAGTACTGGTTGGCTTCCCCGCCCACGAAACCGTAGAAGTATTCAAAGCCCGAACCGGTCGGCCACTGATGGAATGGCCCTACCGGGGTGACTTCCCAGGCGGGAACTTCGTGACACTTGCCGAACTGTGCGGTCGAATAGCCGTTCAATCGCAGCGTCTCGGCGATCGGCGCCTTGTCTTTCGGCCGAATGCTGTTGTTGCCAGGCGCCGATGTCGCCATCTCGGTAATGGCACCCATGCCAACCGAGTGATGGTTGCGCCCGGTCAGCATGGCCTGGCGGGTGGGGGAGCACAACGCTGTGGTGTGGAAGCGGTTCAACTTGACACCGTTTCCGGCCAACCGCTCGGCAACCGGGGTGTTACACGGGCCGCCGAACGCCGACGAGGCGCCGAAGCCGACGTCGTCGATCAACACGATCAACACGTTGGGAGCACCTGCGGGCGGGCGCAACTCCTTGATCGGCGGGTACTTGGTGTTCGGGTCCTTAGCGTCGTAGGTCGTGAGACCGACATGCTTCTGGTCGGGGATCGGAAGGTGCTCGCGGGCCAGATGCGGTTCGGACGACTCCGTCGCCATAGAAGATTCTCCTCGGGTGGGATTGCGGAAGACA
Organism: Mycobacterium sp.; assembly: GCA_965279745.1. GTDB lineage: Bacteria > Actinomycetota > Actinomycetes > Mycobacteriales > Mycobacteriaceae > Mycobacterium. The sequence continues at coordinate 791,018 of OZ257262.1, read as the reverse complement.
CGTGCTCCGGCATTCACCGTACTTCGATACCGTGAGCCATGGAGAAAGTGATCATCACTCTGCGCAGCACTACCGCCGGCGAAGACAAGGGGACCGCCGACGACGACTGGACGACCAGGCTTCGCAACGAGGTTGCCGACGAGATCCTCGCACTGGACGTCGCAGGGCTGACAGTCAACGTCCGTGATGCTCCGGTGCGCGACGCCCTGATGACACTGACCACACTCGACCCGCCGGTGCAGGCGTTCGTCAGTCTGTGGACTGAACAGCATTACGGCGAACCGATCCAGGCCGCCCTGGACCTGCTCACACGGGAAGTCGGTCACACCGAACACGTTGCGGCATATCTGGTCACGGAATCGGCGCCGATGCCGCCGCCGCTGACACCGTTGGGCGAACGCGCGCCCGGCCTCGCCAACATGGCAATGCTGCGTCGGCCCGAAGATATCGACGAAGAGACCTGGCTGACTCGCTGGCATCGAGACCACACGCCGGTTGCGATCCAGACTCAAGCGACTTTCGGGTACGTCCAAAACCATGTGGTGCGAGCGTTGACGCCGGACGCGCCGCCAGTGTCCGCAATAGTCGAAGAACTGTTCCCCATTGAGGCGGTGGGGAGTTTGCACGCGTTTTTCGGTGCCGCCGATGACGCCGATCTCGGCCGGCGATTAGAGAAGATGATCGCCAGCACCGCGGCCTTCGGGGCCAACACGAACGTTGATGCAGTCCCGACGAGCCGGTATCTATTCCGAGATCCGTTCAGCAGAGCGCTCCAATTAGGCTCCCGCGAGTGACACTTGATATCGCCGATCAGAACCGCGTCCGCACCCTGACTCTCAATCGACCCGAGGCGCTCAACGCGTTCAACGAGGTTCTCTACGATGCCACTACCGACGCACTTCTGACCGCTGCATCGGATCCGGACGTCGCGGTGGTGCTGATCACCGGAGCGGGCCGTGCCTTCAGCGCCGGGCAAGACCTCAACGAGATGCAAGCCCGAATCACAGACCCCGACTTTGCGACGGGCAGGCATGGGTTTCCCGGCCTGATAGGTGCGCTCGCCGACTTTCCCAAACCGCTGATCTGTGCGGTCAACGGGGTCGGCCTCGGCATCGGCACCACCATCCTGGGTTTTGCCGACCTGGCATTCATGTCGACGGCCGCGAAGCTGAAATGTCCGTTTACCAGTTTGGGAGTTGCCCCCGAGGCGGCGTCGTCATACCTGCTGCCGCAGTTGATGGGCCGGCAGAACGCGGCCTGGATGCTGATGTCATCCGAGTGGGTCGATGCTGAAGAAGCCCTGCGAATGGGCCTGGTGTGGAAGGTCAGCTCGCCTGACGAGTTGCTCACCGACACGCGCAGACATGCCGAAGTGCTTGCTTCCCGGCCCATTTCAAGCCTGATGGCCGTCAAGCAGACCATCACGGAACCGCACCGCGATCAGATAGCCGCCGCGACGGCCAGAGAGAACGCGCTATTCGAAAAGCTGATGGGAGCGGCCGCAAACGCTGAGGCGTTGGCCGAGTTCACACGCGGCAGATCGGGCTGACGGCACGCAACGGGCAGACCTTGCTGGAGATGATGTCGCGAACGGTGCGCCGGCAACGACCGCAGTCCAACCCCGCCCCGCACGCAGCCGCGACCTGCTTGCACGTCGATGCGCCGCCGGCAACGGCGTCGGTCACCGCTTGACTGGTGACACCAGTGCACAGGCACACGTACATCCGCGAAATCCCTCCCCTGTGGCCGCAGCGACACGCCGCCCGCAGACCTTAGCGCAGTCTACCCTTACTTAGGTAATGCTTTGAGGGACATGCTGTGGAATCCCAGCGCCGGCGTCGCCCCGCTCAACTAGATTTGAGAGGCACCACCGAATCGTTCACCAACAGCCCACTTGGTAGGAGAAGTCATGCAAGGTGATCCCGAAGTCATCCGACTGCTCAACGAGCAGCTGACCAGTGAGCTGACGGCGATCAACCAGTACTTCCTGCACTCCAAGATGCAAGACAATTGGGGCTTCACCGAACTGGCGAAGCACACCCGGGCCGAGTCGTTCGAAGAGATGGTGCACGCCGAACGCATCACCGACCGAATCTTGCTGCTCGACGGTCTTCCGAACTATCAGCGCATCGGCTCACTTCGGGTCGGTCAAACGCTTCGCGAACAGTTCGAAAGCGATCTGTTGATCGAGTACGAGGTAGTGGCGCGGCTGAAGCCGGCCATCGTCCTATGTCGCGAGAAGCAAGACTCAACGACGGCCAACCTCTTCGAGGAGATCATGGCCGACGAAGAGCACCACATCGATTACCTTGAGACGCAACTCGAGCTGATGAACAAACTCGGCGAAGAGCTGTATTCGGCGCAGTGCGTGTCACGCCCGCCCGCCTGACCACGGGGTGAACGCCGGCGATCCGGAGTCGTCCAGCGCCCGGCTCAGCCGGCCGCGACGGAACCTCATCTTCGTTGCAGTGCTGCTCGGCATGTTGCTGGCTGCCCTGGACCAGACGATCGTGGCGACGGCGCTCCCGACTGTCGTTGCCGACCTCGGCGGTGCGGGACACCAGTCCTGGGTAGTCACTAGTTACTTGCTCGCGTCGACGATCGCCACCGCGATCGTCGGGAAACTCGGCGACTTGTTCGGACGCAAGGCGGTATTCCAGGCATCGATCATGTTTTTCTTCGCCGGGTCCGTGTTGTGCGGGCTGTCCTCGTCGATGTCGATGCTGGTGGCCTCCCGCGCTCTCCAGGGCATCGGCGGCGGGGCCGTCATGGTCACGTCGATGGCGGTGATCGGCGAGGTCATCCCGCTGCGAGAACGCGGCCGATATCAGGGCGCGCTGGGGGCGGTGTTCGGTGTGACCACGGTCATCGGACCACTGCTGGGAGGATTCTTCACCGACCACCTGAGCTGGCGGTGGGCGTTCTGGATCAACGTCCCGGTCGCGGTGGTGGTGTTCGCCGTCGCTGCGGTGGCGATTCCCGCACTGGGACGCACCGGCAAGCCTTCCATCGACTTCGCGGGAATACTCTTCGTCGGACTCGGTGCATCCGGTCTAACACTGGCCACCAGTTGGGGCGGTGGCACTTACCCCTGGTTGTCTCCGACCATCATCGCGCTGTTCGCCGGATCAGCGGTGGCGGTGGCGATTTTCGTGTGGGTGGAGTTGCGCGCCAAAGAACCGGTGCTGCCCATCCGATTATTCGCGAGCCCGGTGTTCACGGTGTGCTGCGTGCTGAGCTTTGTCGTCGGTTTCGCGATGTTGGGCGCGCTGACGTTCTTGCCGACCTTCATGCAGTTCGTCGACGGGGTGTCAGCCACCGAGTCCGGTCTACGGACACTACCGATGGTTGTCGGACTCCTGATCACCTCAATCGGCAGCGGCATGCTGGTCAGCCGTACTGGTCGATACAAGGTCTTCCCGGTGGTCGGCACCGCAATCATGACGGTCGCCTTCGTGCTGCTCTCCGGAATGGGCGCCACCACCCCGATCTGGCAACAATCGCTGTACCTATTCGTGCTCGGCACCGGTATCGGCCTGTGCATGCAGGTGCTCATCCTGACCGTGCAGAGCACTGTCGAATTCGATGATCTCGGCGTCGCCACGTCAGGGGTGACGTTCTTCAGGACCATAGGCAGCGCATTCGGTGCAGCGATCTTCGGGTCACTGTTCGCCAATTTTCTCGCCGATCGCATCGGACCGGCCTTGGTTGCCGCCGGCGCCGCGCCAATCGCCGCGCAGTCACCGCAGGCGCTGCATGCCCTCCCCGCCCGGGTGGCGGCGCCGATCGTCGATGCCTACGCAGAATCACTGGGCCAGGTATTCCTCTGCGCTGCACCGGTTGCGCTCGTCGGGTTCGTTCTGGCATTGCTGCTCAAAGAGGTGCCGTTGCGCGACCTTGAAAGCCCGCCCGTCGATCTCGCCGACGGATTCGCTGTGCCGTGTACGAGTACACCCGAGGAGATGCTTGAGGTAACCGTTGGCCGGATGATGCGCGATTCGCCGGATCTGCGGTTGCGGTCGCTGGCCGGACAGCTGGATTGCGAACTCGACGTCGCAGGCATGTGGGCATTGCTCCAGATCTACCGCAATAAGCAGGTGTTCGGCTCGGCGCAGCTCACCGACATCGCCGAACGCCGGCGAGTTCCGTACGAAGTGCTCGAGCCAACGTTCAACCGCTTGGTCACCACTGGATACGCGCTGCGCACCGGCGACGAATTCTGGCTCACCCAGACAGGCTTGCGCCAGGTCGACTGCGCGTCTGCGGCCATCGTCGGCAAGATTGTGAACAAGCTGGCCAAGTCGACCAGCTTTGAGGGACGCCCGGATCGCGTACACGTCGAGGCTGCATTGGAGCGGATCGGGCATCGAATGCTGGTGCAGTGGGAATGGGACCGGCATGAGATGTGGGCGCCCACACCCGCCGCGGAGGCGGCAAAAAGTGGCCCGGCGTAACATCGCGCCATGAGCCGAATCGGAAGTTTCGCCGACGACGACGTGGCCGGCTGGGTCACGAAATCGCCTGAGTTGGGTACTGCGATGGCACGTTTCAGCACGGCGGTGTACTCGTCGAAGAACAGATTGCCGATGCGGGTTCGCGAAATCGCCCGCGCTGTCATGGCCCATGACAATGGCTGCGTGGTGTGTGTGAACACTCGCGACGCCGACGGGCCCGCAGCCGGCGTGGACGAGGAGCTTTACGAGCACTGCCGGGAATGGCGTACGTGGCCGGGCTACAGCGAGCAGGAACGTATCGCCGCAGAGTTCGCCCACCGGTTCGCCACCGAGCACGTCGAGTTGCGCGATGACGAGGACTTCTGGAATCGCTGCCACGAACACTTCACCGACGAGCTGTTGTCAGACCTCACCATCTCGTGCGCGATGTGGCTCGGAATGGGTCGGATGCTGCGCACATTGGACATCGGGCAGACCTGCAAACTGACGTTGCCCAGCCGGTCCGGATGACTGATTCGTCCGCGTTGCCCCTAGCCGGGGTCGATGCAATCGTCGGAACGGTCGTCGGACCGGCCGGGCTGACGCACGCAAAGACAGTGCCGGTTCACCGCCTGAACGCGTTCACCGATCCTGGCTTGGGCGCCAGCCCGACCTGGCACGGCTTCGCCATAGACCGGACAGGCATCGCCTTTACCGACGACATCAGCGTTGTCGGCGACGAGCGAGTGCGCATCGATCTGAACGCGCTGCGCGCCATCGGCAACGGATTGGCATGGGCGCCCGCCTCATTCTTCGACCAAGGCGGCAGCCCCATACCGGCGTGCTCTCGAGGAACACTCGCCCGAACTGAGGTCCGGTTGGCAGCCGCCGGCCTGCGAGCCTTAGTCGGCCACGAGATCGAATTCCTACTCGTCGATCCCGAAGGTAACCGACTGCCCAGCGACTTGTGGGCCCCGTACGGGCTGGCCGGAGTCCTTGAGCACGAGGGGTTCGTTCACGACGTCACCGCCGCCGCGACTGCTGCAGGAGTCGGGATCGAGCAATTTCATCCCGAATATGGACTGAACCAGTTCGAGATCTCACTGTCCCCGCTCTCGCCGGTAGCCGCGGCCGATCAACTGATTCTCGCCAGGATCATCATCAGCCGGGTGGCCCGCGCACACGGGGCGCGGGCTAGCTTCTCGCCCGTCCCGTTCGCCGGGAGTGTGGGTTCTGGTGCACACCAACATTTCTCACTTCTCCGCGGTGATACATCAGTGTTTTCCGGCGGCGCAGAAGTCCAAGGCATGACGGCTGAAGGAACGAGTGCCATCGCCGGGATCGTCGACGGACTGGCCGAGGCCCAGTTGATCTTCTGCGGGTCGATCGTTTCAGGACTCCGCCTGAAGCCTGGCAATTGGGCGGGCGTCTATACGTGCTGGGGTACTGAGAACCGCGAGGCCGCCGTGCGGTTCCTCCGAGCCAGCCACGGAAATCCGTACGGTGCGAACGTCGAGGTGAAACTTGTTGATCCGTCGGCCAACCCGTATTTCGCCACGGCGGCGATCCTCGGTCTTGCACTGGACGGTATCGAGCGCAACGCGCCCCTTCCACCGGAGGTCGCCGTAGACCCCAGCACGCTCACGAGTACCGAACGTACCGCTTCGGGCGTAGTCCAGCTCTCCAATGACCAGTCCGATGCGATTGCGGCCCTGGATAGCTCACCGCGGATGCGCGTAATTCTCGGGGACGCAGCCGTCAATGTCCTTGTTGCGGTTCGGCGCTACGAGAGCGACACGTACGCAGATCTGGACGCCCAGCAAATCAGCGACAAGTTCCGCATGGCCTGGAGTTTGTAGCACGCTTGTGACCGCTACCTCGGCACTGGCCGATTACATTGCAACCCTGCGACTGGTGGACAACCACGTGCACGGGTGCTGGTCGTCGACTGTCACTCTCGGTCGCTTCGAGAACAGCCTCAACGAGGCGAACACCGAACCGCTGGCCGCATTCGACTCGGGGTTCGACACTCAGTTGGGGTTCGCCGTTCGTGCACATTGCGCTCCGCTTCTCGGTCTGCCGAAACACGCTGCTCCACAAGACTATTGGCAACGTCGCAGTGAATTGACCGAGCCCGAATTGGCGCGCTTGATGCTCACCGCCGCGGGTGTCAGCGACTGGGCGGTAGATACCGGACTATCCGCCGACGTCGCCGCACCAGCTGAGATGGCAGAGTTATCCGGTGGGAATGCCCACGAAATTGTGCGGCTCGAGCAAGTCGCCGAACAAGCTGCCGCAGCCCCAGGTCAGTACGCGGCCGCGTTCGACGAAATCCTTTCCACCCGAATGGCAACCGCAGTGGCCACCAAATCCGTGCTGGCTTATCGCGGCGGTTTCGAGGGTGACCTGTCCGCGCCGTCAACTCCTGAGGTGGCGGCTGCGGCTGACCGGTGGCGGGACGCCGGGGGAGTGCGACTCACCGATCGGGTGCTGCTGCGATTCGGGCTGCATCGGGCGCTTGAGATGGGCAAGCCACTGCAGCTCCATGTCGGATTCGGCGACCGGGATTGCGATTTGCACCGGACCAATCCGCTGCACCTACTTGACTTCTTGCGCGGTACCAGCGAAACACCGGTCGTGCTGCTGCACTGTTATCCCTACGAGAGGGAAGCGGGATATCTAGCCCAAGCGTTCAACAACGTCTATCTCGATGTCGGATTGACCGTCAACCACCTCGGCGCACGCGCAGAGGCATTCATTGCACGCACGTTGGAACTGGCGCCCTTTCGAAAAATCCTGTATTCCTCCGACGCTTTCGGTCCGGCTGAACTGCATTACCTGGGCGCACGTTTGTGGCGCCACGGAATTCACTCAGTGCTGAGTGGCTTCGTCGATCGTGGTGAGTGGGGCGAAACCGATGCGATTCGGGTGGCGGGACTCATCGGCAGGGACAACGCCCTGTGGGTCTACGATTTGACTCGTTGATCGTAGAGAAAAGGCCAACCATGCACCTCAGACCGATGTATCTGATAACCGCACTCGCGCTGTGCGCGACCGTTGTGGGAATCGGAGCCGCGGCACCAGCCCAAGCGGACTGCAATACCAGCGGTGGGTCGACGCTGTGTTCCAGCACCGGCAGCGTTCGTGGCGGATCTGCGCCTCCGCCGGCCACATTCAACCCGTATCCGTGCACCGGCGACCCGACCTGCATGTACTACGACAATTGGGACCCGAACCTCTACCTCGATCTCTCTCCCCGGCCCAACCCGCCCGGCCGCCCCGGCAGGCCTGGCGGTGGCGGTCCTGGCGGGGGCGGCGGACCGGGCGGCGGGGGTGGACCCGGTGGCGGGGGCACTCCGCGCTAGCCCGTCTACACCAAACTCGAACCGCCCCATACGAAGGAACCCGCTCATGTCATTCAACCCACGAATGGTTCGCCGCACAGCTATCGGCATGATCGCTGCCGGCGCGGTGGTCGGCGCCCTGGCACCGATGGCTGTCGCCGATCCGGCTCCCAACTGCACCGCCGCCGACCGTGCCAGCGTCTCCGCAGGTGTATCCGCCGCGACGTCTGCCTATCTGTTCACCCACCCGGACGTCAACGAATTCATGACGAGCCTGAAGGGCCAACCCGTCGACCAGGTTCTGCCCATGGTTCAGGATTACCTCGACGCCAACCCGGAGACCAAGGCCGAGGTTCAGGCCATCCGCCAACCGCTCACTGACCTGCGGAACCGCTGCGGTGCCGGCCCATTGGACGGCCCCATGGACGGCCCGCCGGCCGATCAGCCTTAAACAGCGACTTCCTGTGCTGCTCTAGCCGGCGCCGGAGTCAGTTGACCCGCCCGAAGGAAGCTGCCGGTGCGCTGGTTGCCGAGCAATTCGGTGGGCACCCCGTCACGGACGACCGTGCGTCCACCGACCAGCACGAGGGCGACCGTCTCGTCGTTGCGGTTGACCATCCGCTCCAGGCCGCCATACTGCTCGACCGGCGCTTCGGCATAGGTATCGAGCCGACCGTCCAGGCAATCAGGATTCAGCACAACGAGGTCTGCGCGGTCGCCAAGTCGTAGGTGGCCCGCGTCAATCTGGTACCAGTCGGCCAGTTCTCCGGTCAGCCGGTGCACGGCTTCCTCGATGCTCATGAACTCTTCACCAGCCCGTTGCGCGTCCTGCACGTGGCGCAGCAGTCGCAGCCCGAAGTTGTAGAACGCCATGTTGCGCAAGTGGGCGCCGGCATCGGAGAAGCCCATCTGCACGCCCGAGTCCTTAGCGAGCTTCTTGAGCACCTCCGGGCGGTGGTTGGAGATCGTGGTGCGCCAGCGCACCTTCGTGCCGTGCTCGATCACCAGGTCCAGGAACGCATCGACAGGATGCAAGCCGCCCCTGTCGACTCCCACCTGACCGAAAGTCTTGCCGATGACGGATTCGTCTGGGCAGGAGACGATTTCAGCATCAAAGAAATCGCGGTGCCAGACCCGAATGCCGAACTTGCTGTCGTATTCCTTACGGAACCGGCGACGGTACTCTTCGCCACCGAGCAACGCGTTGCGCTCCACCTCATCTCGCAGATGTAACGCGGCCGCACCGGAGCCGAATTCCTCGAACACCACTAGGTCGATGCCGTCGGCGTAGACCTCGAAAGGTATCGGCAGATGCTGCCAACGGAAGTCGCCACCGAGCTTGTTCACCACCCAGGCCAGCGGGCCCATTATCTGGACCGCGAACGGATTGGCCTTGATATCCGCCGCCGACAGCAGGCTAGTCTTCAGCTTCTTGCCGAGCACCGGGAGAGTTTGGGCCACTTGGGATGCCACATTGATCGGGTTCTGAATGTCCGGCCCGGACTGCAGCACCCGGCCACGACGACGCAACTGCTTCTTCAGGCGCCGCAGCTCACGCGACTTGGCGTAGGTAGACGGCAGCGTGCGGGAACGGCAGGTTTCACCGTCGAGTTTGTCGAAGAGCAACTGCTGCGATGACATGCCGACGAATCCGGCGTCAAGCGCCTGAGCCAGCATGCGTTCCATCTCGACCTGTTCCTGAGCCGACGGACGGACATCCTTGCGGGTAGCCCGTTCCAGACCCATGGTGGCGGTGCGCATATCGCTGTGCCCGATGAAAGCACTAACGTTGGGGCCCAACGGCATTGTCTCCAACGCGGTGACGTACTCTTCTGCGGTCTTCCAGGTCTTGGCACCATCAACCGCAGCGATGACGTGCTCGCGGGGGATAGCCTCAACCCGTCCGAATAAGTCACCCGCATCGGTAGCGCCGACGTGGACTGTTGACAGCGAACACGATCCGAACATCACCGTGGTGACACCGTGCCGCACCGACTCCGGCAAACCCGGACCATTCAGCACCTCAACGTCGTAGTGGGTGTGGATGTCGACCAAGCCGGGCAGCACCCACTTGCCGGCGGCGTCCACGACCTCGGTGCAGCCGGCTTCATCGAGCGGTTGCGCCGTCACCGCAGCTATGCGGCCGTCGCGGATGCCGATGTTACGAACCGCCGAGGGCGCTCCCGTCCCGTCAAACCAGAGGCCGTTGCGGATGATCGTGTCGAAGGTCATAACACCATGAAACGACAAAACTTGACATGTGTCAAGTATCGCTGATTAGTGGCTTCTAGCTGGGCGTTCTGGCAGCAAGGCCAAGGCTGACCGGCAGCTCGGCCCAACCCCGCAGAACACGGGTATCGCGGCGACTGCCAATACCGGCAAGTTGCGCGTCGGGGAAGTGCGTGAAGAACCGGCGCAATCCGACCTCGCCTTCCGATCGTGCCAACGCCGCTCCGAGACAGAAATGTCTGCCCCCCGAGAAGGCGAGGTGCTTGTTGGCGTTGGACCGTCTTACATCGAATCGGTTCGGATCGTCGAATACGGCCGGATCTCGATTGGCGGCGGCCAGGTAGATCACGACCAGCTCGCCCCGCCGCACCGGCACTCCGGCGACCTCGGTGTCGATCCGCGCTGTACGTGCCGAGAGCTGCACCGGAGAATCGAGCCGCAGGATTTCCTCGACCGCATTCGGCCACAACGACGGATCCGCACTCAGGTCAGCAAGCTGGTCCGGGGAGTTCAACAACAACCGAATCCCGTTACCCAAGAGGTTCACCGTGGTTTCAAACCCGGCGGCCAGCACCAGCCCGGCCGTTGCCCGTAGTTCGGCCTCACTGAGCCGAGCGCCACCTTCAGAAGCCTGGATCAACTGGCTCATCAGGTTGTCGCCCGGGTGATCGCGCAGCCAGTTCAGGTGCTTGGCCAGCCAGGCGTCGAATCCCGCGATTCCGTGCTGCACCTTGCGGTACTGCGCCCAGGACAGCCCGATATCCAGGCTGGGTGCCGCGAGTTCGCCGAACTCCAGGATCCGGGCGCGGTCAGCGGCAGGCACGCCCAGGATCTCGCTGATCACCGCCACCGGAAGCTGGGAGCAATACCGGGCCACGACATCCACCACACCGGGGCCGTCGTCAAGCCCGTCGAGTAGCTGCACTGCAGTGGCCTCGACCAGGTCACCCAGCGCCGAAACCGCGCGAGTGGTGAAAACCGACGAGACCGTCTTCCGGTAACGGGTGTGCTCCGGAGGCTCAACCGCCAGGAGCGATGGCGGCCGCAAAGGGTGCAGCAGATCCGGCCGGGTGCGTTCCTCCAGCCACCGCAGCGGCGCCGGCAGGTTGGCGCCCAGCGAGACAACCCGAAAGTCATCGGAGCGAAGTAACTCGTGAGCTACCGCATAATCGAGTGTCAGCAAGCTGGCCTGAGCACGAATTAGCGGACCCTGCGTTCGCAGTTCGTCGTAGTACGGCACCGGATCGGCACGTGTCGCAGGATCTGCCACCAGGCGCGCCTGTGGATCGCCGCGTCGCGCCGACCAATTAGCCAGCGAGCGCACCACACCGTGCATCGCGAACCAGTGCAGTCGCTCCTTCATCGTGATCGCCTCCTAGTGCGCCGGGGCCCATGTCCCATATCAGTCCGATGTCCCATATGGACAGTAGACCTGGCAGGCTTGGCCGATGGCCCCGGCGCAGCACTTACCTCCGTTGGAATGTGGAGTGTGCAAATGCCGTTTCGACGTGCGAGAACTGGTGTGGCGCTGCCCGTGTGGCGGTGTACTCGATGTTGGCGGAGACTGGCGGCCGGAGCTGACGACCACGGCCGACCAAGACACTTCCTTGTGGAGATATCAGTCCGTACTGCCCATTGCCCGTAATGACTCGATCAGCATGGGGGAGGGCGGCACACCAACCGTGCGGTCGCGCACTCTGCCCGGAATTCAGCTCAAGCTCGAGTTCTTCAGTCCCACAATGTCATTCAAGGATCGCGGTGCAGTGGTACTCGCCACACTGGCCGCCTCCATCGGAGTCGACTCGGTCATGGTCGACAGCAGCGGAAATGCCGGGATAGCGGCGGCGGCATATTTTGCGCGAGCTGAAATCCCCTGCGAGGTGCTGGTCCCGGCGTCCACATCACCGAGCAAGCTCACGCAAATCGCGGCGTACGGCGCAACAGTGACAGTCATCCAGGGGAGCAGGGCCGACACCGCGGCGGCTGCGATGGAAATCGCGGAACGGGGTTCGGAACGGGGCGAAGTGTTCTACGCCAGTCACGTCTATCACCCGTACTTCCTGCATGGCGTCAAGACATACGGCTACGAGATCTGGGAGCGCAACGGGCGCACGCTGCCGTCGGCGGTGATGGTTCCGGTAGGCAACGGCACCCTGCTGCTGGGTTGTTACCTGGCATTCAGCGAATTGGTCGCTGGCGGGTTGGCAGATCGAATGCCAGCACTGCTCGCAGTGCAGGCGGCCAACTGTGCGCCACTAGCGGCAGCCTTCGGCCGTGATGACGACACCATCATCGCCGGGGTAGTAGGCCCCACGGTTGCCGAAGGAATCGCCATTTCGGCGCCGCCCCGCGCCCGGCAAATACTGGCTGCCGTGCGCGCGACGGGCGGTACCATCGTCACCGTCGATGACATCGAAATCATCTCCGCGCATAAGCAATTGGCCAGTGAGGGCCTGCTCGTCGAACCGACTGCATCAGTCTGCTTTGCGGCAGCAGTGGCCAGCAAGTTCCCGGCGGCCGGCGACATGGTGATTGCGTTGTGCGGTGCGGGCGCGGTTACCCGGGGAAACGCGCTACGCGGTGACGAGCCGGGACACCTCGGACTGTAGGAAAACGTCATTGAGCGTGACGGTGCGCAGGCTGCGGGAACGAATGATGCCGAGCAACTGGGGATAGACACGCGTGACCGGCAGGTGGTTGAGGTGCCCAATGACGATGTTCTGCTGAATAAAGGACTGGTCGGCCATCTTGGCGATGTAGTCCTCGGGTAGGAGCGATGAGTCCGCCAGTGATCCTGACCAAAGAGTCTTGGTCCGGTAGCCCAGATCGGCGGCCACACTATCGACGGTCGCGTTGGAATTCCCATACGGCGGGCGGAAATACGGTGTCGCATCCACCCCGAATGTGTTGCGCAGGAACCGGTCATTGCGCTGCAACTGGTCAACCACCTGATCTTTGTTCAGCGTGGTCAGATCGGGATGCGACCAGGTGTGATTGCCGAGTTGAATCTGGCCGGCTTCCACTAACGGTTTGAGCAGCTGCGCGTTTTCCCGCCAGGAGTCATAGACACCGTTGACGAAATACGTGAGCCGAATACCGGTGTCCTTGGCGAGTTGGGTGTAGCTCCGAACCACCTCGGAGTTCACCCCATCATCCAGTGTCAATGCCAACAGATCGCCGTCGCCGGGCAGCTTGTTGAGAGATCCGCTGCCCGGCAATGGAATTCGCTGGCTGGATGGCGGGGCCGGGAGCAACCCAGGCGAGACGCCTGGAGCGGCATCTGGAATGGCCGATTGTGGACTCGCACCGGACAACCCGAGCGTGCGGGATACGCCGACCAGGCCCGCTGATGTCAGCAGACCTACGACGAATCGCCGCCGGGTTACGTCGGGCACATGACCGCCGTGACATCAGAAGCCTCACCTGTCACATCAACCACAAACTTAGGTTACGCGCCCCAATCGCCCATCTCAGGAATATTTCGGCTGTGTCGTTTAGGCGGGGCAGTACGAATCCGTCGCGGAATCGAGCGCTTGCCGCATCAAGGAGTCGAATTGGTGCGCGGCAGCGACGGACGACTTGGCCGCGTCGAGTTCAGCTGAACACTCATGTGAATGCAGCAGCGGCCACTGCGCGACGATCTGGTCGACCATCTTGCTGTTCAGCCCGTCGATCAGCGAGCGCGACGCCGTGAGATCCGGAGCCGACGTGGGCGCGGTGGAGACATCGAATTTCCATCCGGCGAACCGGCTGTACTGAATCCCCTCCGTTGCATTGATCTGATCAACGAAAACCTGCTTGACGTAATCCGATGCGACACCATCTGACTGGGCTTCTGCGGCAACCGCGTCGATCACTTGCTGCGCCCGCGCCGGGTCAGTGATTGATCCGCCCGTCAACCACTTGCTGGCCGCCACCGGGTCGGCTATCTGCAATCGCTGTGCCGCAGCGTCAACCAGGTCGGTCAAACCTCCGGACGGATCCGCGTGCGCCGGGACGGCAATCAACACCGCGGTCACTGACAAGACCACAGCTGTATATCGGTACGCGTGATTCATGGCGTCAATTGTGCAGGAGCAGATTGCGCAGGCGCCGGAGTAAGCAATGCGACAGCTTCCGCTCTGTGGCGCCCCTGCCAGAGCCACTGCCAGTTCCAGCCAGCTTCGCGGGCAGCAACAACGATTGCCGCACGGTCGGCGGGAAAGTCGAAGGTACTGACGTGCGTCACGATCGCCTCGCGCGCATCTGCGTCGATTGCACACCAGTCGCGGCGAATGCGCTCGGTATAGCGCGCCAGGTAGTCCGAACGAGATTCGGCTGGCTCACAGAATACGTCGGCCCACAGGAAGGCACCGCCAAGTCTGAGGCGCCGGCGAAGCACGGAGAGGAAGCGCGCCTTCTCCTCATCAGGAAGATGGTGAAGCACAAGCGAGGCGTGCACGAGGTCGAACGAGCTGCCCTCGGCCGCAACGAAAGTCTCGACATCGGAGTGCTGAAACTCGATCGCGAAGGGCGCCGGGCCGAGGGCCGCCCGCGCAAGACCCAATACTTGCTCGGTGATGTCTACCCCGACATAGCCTCCCAGCGGCAGCGTCCGAAACACCGGACCCATCTGCGCCAGATCACCACATCCGAGATCCAACAGCCGAGCGGTCCCGTTTCGCTCAGGGTGCTCGGTCATCCATAACTCAAGCGCCCCTTGGCATGCCGCGGTAATCGCGCTGTGTTCCATCCAGTCGTTGTCGACGACGCTTCGGTACGTCGCCCACTGGCGATCGAATAGGTCCATCAGGTCAGTCCAGTGCCGGCGGGTGCGATCAGCCGACCGGCCCCTTGGCAAGCACGAGCGTCTCGGTCCGCGACCCGCCACCACGGCTCGTCCAACTCAGCGCGATGGTGTCACCGGGGTGCCGTTGGTCCATGATGTCGGACAGATCCGATGCAGAGTTGATCGGAATCCCGTCGACTGCGGTGATGACGTCACCACTGGCCAATCCAGCCCGGCGCGCCGGTGTATCCGGCAGAACCTGCCGGACAATTGCTCCGGCGGGACCTCCGTGGATGTCGGCTACAGCGACACCGATGAAAGCCGTATCACCGATATGGACAGCATCAGACGCGGCGCCCGCACGGATTTGGTTGGCGACGCCGATTGCCCTGTCGATCGGGATCGCGAAGCCCTCGCCGCCGTGCACTCCACCCATCTGATAGGTCAGCGTGGCAGCGACGTTGACCCCGACCACCTGACCGGCGCTGTTCACCAACGGCCCGCCTGAGTCGCCGGGCCGAACGTCTGCGGCAACCCGGATCAGGTCGGTGAGCTCACGAGAACCCCCGCCCGACTCGTCGGAAGCCCTGACAGCAGCGCCGAGCTCAGTCACCGTGCCCGGGGAGAAACTGGGTGCACCGCCGGCGCCACCCGCATTACCGATAGCTGCGATCGGGTCGCCCACTACCAATGACGTGGAGGTGCCCAGTGCCGCCACCGGCAGATCGCCTGCACCGTTGAGGCGTACCAACGCGATGTCGCTGGCGCGGTCGTAACCGATGACGTCGACCGGATAGACCCGGCCGTTGGCCAGGCTGGTTGCACTGATCTGCGTTGCGCCCTCGATGACATGGTTGTTGGTCAGAACCTCGCCACTGCCATCCAGCACGATGCCAGTTCCCGCGCCTACCGCACCCTGGTAGTCCAACATCGTGTTGATGTCCACCAACCCGGGTGTCACCTGACCCATGACCGCGGCTTGGTCGAGAGGAGCCCGCGGCACCATCGGCACATACGCCGGCGTCGCGTGGACCGGTGCAGCAACCAGTCCGGGCATCAGCAGAAGGGCCGCCAGAAATGTGACCAGCCGCCCCGTGCGCGTTACGTCCATAGCTCAACTCTGCCTGAAAAGGGACGGTTGCGGTGGACAAGCGACCAAGAGTTTGCAGGTGTTAGCATTCGCGCGTCCTCAATTTGCCTCGTCAACAACAGATCAAGGGGGAAGGCATGGTCCGCACATTCGTTGTGCCGGCAACGCTGGTTGCCCTGATCACTGCCCTGTTCACTGGCATGGTTCCCGGCGCTGGACCCGCCGCGGCGGACCCGACCGCACCGGCAGCGACCACCGCATACATGTTCGGTCGTTGCTACGACCCGAGCCAGCCCATTCAGGAACGGCCGCAACGCATCGTCTACGGTTGCGACTCAACCAATGTCATGGAGGACATGACCTGGAGTTCATGGGGAGCTAACGGAGCTCAGGGCACTGGTACCGACAATGCCGTTGAATGCCAACCCAATTGCGCTCAGGGACCGCACCTGTTGAATCCGATCGTGGTGCATGCGTGGAACCCGTTGCCGGCTGACCAACCGGGCTGCCCCGAGAACGTCCAGTTCTACTCCGATTTCACTGTGGCGTATCCCAAGGGCGTTCCACCGTGGGTGGTCCCCGGCACCGCCTGGGGATCCGATGTCGAGTACATCGATGTCGATGGGATGCCGGCCGTGCACTACTTCAATCAGCAGCCGTTCAGCTGTTCTCCGTTGGATTGAGCCAGTCGCGTAATTCCATCACCCGGAGCACCAGTTGGCTCCGGTCGAAGCCCGCAGTATTGCTGCTTGCCGTGACTTTTGCGCTGTCGTTTGCCCTCGCCGCCGGATTCATTGTGTTGCACCGGGTTCGGGACCTCCAGGGCGCTGCCGTCGAGGGACCTCCCAGTCCGATGAGTGATGAGCAGTCCAAACTTCAGGTCTTGACCGCGGCCAGGCAGTTCGTCAGTGCCAGTCAGCTCAAGAAGCCGACCGCGAGCTACCTGCTGATGTCATGTGAGAACAGTGACGATCCGCCGTACCAGGGCGCAGTCCGGCTCAACTTCGACGTTCCGGCGTTGAAGGACGTCCCAAAATATTTCGGCGCGGTCGCAACGGCGATGACAGCTCGGGGATGGACTCAACCGGAGGCGTTAGACGGCGGGAGCAGACGACCAATCCTGACCAAGGACGGCGTCACCGCTATGTACAAGCTCGACCCCGATGTCCCCAATCGCGCGACAATGCAGATCTACGGCGAGTGCCACAACACCAACGACCATCGGCGCGACACCACCGGATGGGTCGATATCACCGGCCAGTTGCGCTAGAACCCAGCTACCCCGGATCCCAGAAGATGGGGACTTTTGACCCCCCATCACGGGCCCAGGATCCTTATCCGGTACGTCGAGTAACAGATACAGTTCTGGGCATGACCTACGTAATCAGCAGCGCCTGCGTGGACGTCAAGCACAAGGCCTGCCAGCAGGAATGCCCCGTGGACTGCATCTACGAAGGCGATCGGGCGATGTACATCAACCCCGACGAATGCGTTGACTGCGGCGCGTGCCGACTCCTCTGCGAGGTCGATGCGATCTACTACGAAACCGACTTGCCCGAGGGCGAGCGCAAGTTCCTCACCGACAACGCCGCGTTTTTCGCCGAGGTGCTACCCGGACGCGACGCGCGCCTCGGCACACCCGGCGGGGCAACTGAATTGGGGCCCATCGGGGTGGACACCCCGATGGTGGCAAACCTGCCAGTCCGCGCGGTCTGACTACTGCTTACTGGCCGCCTTCTTTCGGCACCCAGTCCTTCGGCACCCGCATCTCACGGTTAGCTGGCAACTGGCTATGCAGGTAAGCTGCCCCAGAGGTCGATAACGACCACGCTGCCCGGCTGAGTTCCGGCGCACTCGGCGAAAAGCATCGCGAGCAGGCCATATCGGCCTTTGCGTGTGGTGCTGCCACGGACGAGCAGGGCAGGAGAGGAGTGTTTCCAGTGGATACCGTTCTCGGATTGTCAATGACCCCGACGACTGTCGGGCTCGTACTTGTTGAGGGCGATGGGGCTGACAGCTCGACGCGCGGGCAGGACGCCTTCGGGGTTCGGCGCGGCGGATACAGCCCCGTCACCACGTCGGCATTCGTCGCCGAGGCACTGTCACGGACGCAGGCCATCACGCATGGTCAACAACTGCAGTCGATTCGCGTGACCTGGAGCGAAGACGCCGCCACTGAAGCCTCACTGCTCCTGGAGTCCCTCGCCGACGCGGGTTTTGACGACGTCGTGACCATCCGGCTCCCGGTGGCGACCGAAGCATTCGCGCGGGGTATCGGGGAAGTCATTGGTTCTGACGTCACCGCTGTCTGCGTCATCGAGTCTGATACCGCGATCATGCTGGTGGTGAACGCCAATGATTCCGACGTATCGACGGCGACCAGCGGCCAGTTGGAAACGGAATATGACCTCATCGAGTGGATCTCGGATGTCATGGACCGCAACGGCTGGCAACCCGACGGACTGGTGCTATTAGGCGCTGCCGGCGAGTTGCACACGATTGCCCAGGATCTCCAGGGGATCCTGGGCCTGCCGGTGTTCGCCCCGGCAGAGGCCGAACTGGCGCTAGCCCGCGGCGCCGCTCTGAGTCAGCCGGCTCGCAGCCCGCGGCGGTTGTGGTCGATGCCCGCCGCCCCCTTGGCCTTGCTGGTGGGCGGGATTCTCACGTTCGTGGTGTCAGCCTCGATGGCGATCGGCATCGAACTGCTGCCGAACAGGGGCGCCGCCCAGGTCAACCAGCACATTGTCAACACCGCTGAGACACCCGCGATGCTGCCTGCACCAGCTGCCCCTGCACCACTCGATGCGCCCGCGCCAGCACCGGAAGCAGAGCTGTCGACGTCCGATGAGGCGCCACTGCTGCCCACAACTGAAGCGGCGACGATGTCGGTTTCGGCGCCGGAATTGCCTGCTGTCGACGAGCCTGCCACGCCGGAAGCGACCGACACACCGGTAGCGGTTATCGACGACAACCAGCCAACCGGGTAACGACTCGGCCGTTCCGAGCGACATCTACACTGTGACCCTGCCGATCGCCCACCGAAGGACGGGATCCATGGCCAGCACATTTCGACGTGTCATCGCCGCATCAGGTATCGCGGTCATGGCCATGGCGGCTTCGGTGCACAGCAGCATGGCGGCAGTTGCCCCAGCTCTGAGCCCTGGAGACATTGCTTCAGTCCAGCCGACGAATGGACAGACCGTCGGCGTGGCGCAGCCGATCATCGTGACGTTCACCAAGCCGGTACGCGACCGTTCAGCTGCGGAGCGGACCATCACGGTGACGTCGCCGGCGCAGCTGTCTGGCCGCTTCGAATGGCTTGATAACAACGTGGTGCAGTGGGTTCCCGACCGCTTCTATCCGGCTCACTCGCAGATCACAGCGATGGCTGGCGGCGTGCCGAGAACGTTCGGTACTGGCGCCGAAGTTCTTGGTGTAGCCAGCATCTCGGGGCACACCTTCACGGTCAGCATCGATGGCGTGATTGCCCGTCAAATGCCGGCATCGATGGGAAAGCCCAAGCACCCAACGCCCGTCGGTTCGTTCACAGTCCTGGAAAAGCAGGCTTCAGTGGTGATGGACTCCCGCACCATCGGCATCCCGCTCAACGATCCCGAGGGTTACAAGCTGACGGTGGCCAACGCTGTCCGAATCACTTGGGGCGGTGTGTATGTGCACTCCGCTCCGTGGTCGGTCGGGTCCCAGGGCTACGCGAACGTCAGCCACGGCTGCATCAACCTCAACCCCGATAATGCGGCCTGGTACTACAGCCAGGTCGGTATTGGCGACCCGGTCATCATCAACGCCTAACCGCGAACGGGTCCAGCGCTACTTTCGACAACCGCAGCGACGCCGTGCAGGTTCTTGGCGGTGGGGGAGTTCGGCACCGTAGCGGGGTCGGGATATGTCCCCAGCACTCGGTCGGATGTGCCCGACGTGGTCACGGCGAACCAATAACGCTCATTCTTGAAGTGATGCAGCCGGTGATTCCGCCAAATCGCCCGGTAGACAGCAGTTTTCGCCTTGTAATCAGTGTGGATCAAGTAGTGGGTCCATTCGTAGCCGAGGCCCAACGTCAGCATCAGCATCAGGAACGTCATGCCCAAACCCGTCCTCGGAAACGCGAAGGCGCCGATAGCCACCACACCGGCCAACGCACCGATCAGGGACATGGTCGGAATGAAGACAACGTCCAGAGCGCGAGGGTCGACATGGTGCTCACGGTGCTTGCGTGCCAGCTGCGAATCGATGGTGACCCCGGCGATGCGACGTGGTCGCCAATGCAGCACGGTCACGTGAATGACCCACTCCAGGAAGGGAAATAGCGCCAATACCGCGAGTGGCAGCAGTGCGTCAGTGAGCTGCCAATCACCAACCACCAGACGAGCGGTAACGGCCGCCATCAAGGCGATACTGAGCAACCACGGCGATGGATGTCGCCAGAATTCCGCATTCGCGTCGCGAAGTGTCATGCCTCGACGACCGGGGTTCGATTCATTCATTTCTGAGCCTCCAGGGTGTTGAACACTGTCAAAAGTGCGGTAGTCGCGGGTTCGAGAAGTTCACGGGCGGCTTTGTAGGCGGCCGCCGAGTCACCTGCCTCGATAGCATCTGCCAGGGCGCGGTACTTGTCCGTTTGCGCAACTTCCGCTGCCATCATCGCGCTCAAGGCCGGCAACGCCGGCTCATACGCAGCTCGTAACGTGTTGAACATCAAGCGAAATGCGATCGAGTCCGCACCGTCGACGACATGGTCCCAAAACGTCAGTGCGTGAATTTGTTGTTGCATTGGGTCCGGATCCGACTGCAGTTTGCGGATCGATTCCGCAAGATTCTCCGCTAGTCCGGCCGGCCGACGTTGCGCGGCCAGTTCGGCCACCTTGGGACCGTTGTGCAGCCTGGCCTCCAGAATGCTGCGCGCAACGGCGACGTCGAGTTCGCCTGCCCGCAGCAACAATCGGGGGAGCAAGTCAAGCCCCGCATGCCGACGGAAGTCGCGGACCGTCGTCGCGTCCCCTTGCCGAACCTCGACGAGACCTGCCGCCGCGACACGCTTCAGCGCTTCGCGGACCGCAGGTCGGGACACCCCGAGCACTTCGGCGAGTCGACGCTCGCTGGGCAGCGATTCACCAGGCTGCATCTCACCGCTGAGCACGTTGGCGAGAATCTGTTCGAAGACATCTTCAGGTACGGAACGCCGGTTGACCGGCTGCAGAGCCATGCATCCAGCATGACGGCTGAACCTTTGATGGTCAAGTGGTCAGACCAATTACTTAGGACGCTCCGCGTTGAACTGCACCGAAACTTCATCGGCGACCTTCATCGACCCCATCAGCAACGAGAATGGCTTCAGACCGAAGTCGGTCTGAAGGACTGGCGCCGTCACCGACATCGCCCAGCTCGCACCCCGGTCCTCGATGACCAGGTCAACGGCCTGGGTCCGGGACTTACCGTGAATCTCAACCGTTCCTTCCAGCCGGAAGCCGACACCCGTCTTGGTGATCCCCTCGGTGCTAAATCGGATTTGCGGGTGCTTCTTTGCGTTCAATGACTTGAGCGCGTTCGACCGCACCACTGATTTCTCTGCCCCAGAGAGCGGCGTGACCCCGCCCTGGCCGTTTAGGACCTCAAGTGAGTCCACGTCTACCAGCAGTTCAGCTGCGATCGGCTCGTCGCCCTGCCACTGCACAGTGGCCTTCCACGACTTCATCGCGATGGTCAGCCGGTGACCCATCTTTGCCGCGGGGCCAGCGACCCCCGTCAGGATCAGCAATTCGCCGTCTTCGGGGCCCAGCATCCAACTCGTTTCAGCCACCCTGACCGCCGACATAGTCGACCTGCCAGTGTTTGATCCCGTTGAGCCAGCCCGACCGAAGCCGTTCAGGTTGGGCCAGGGGGGTCAGATTGGGCATGTGGTCGGCGATGGCGTTGAACATCAAATCAATGGTCATCCTGGCCAAGTTGGCACCAACGCAATAGTGCGCCCCTGTTCCGCCGAAGCCCACATGGGGATTCGGGTCACGCAGGATGTTGAACGCGAGCGGGTCCTCGAAGACTTCTTCGTCAAAGTTGGCCGAGCGATAAAACATCACAACCCGCTGGCCCTTCTTGATCGTCACACCACCGAGACTGGTGTCCTCAAGTGCGGTCCGCTGGAATGACGTCACCGGAGTGGCCCACCGAACGATCTCGTCGGCGGCGGTCGCCGGCCGCCGCTCCTTGAACAGCTCCCACTGGTCAGGAAATTCGGTGAACGCCATCATGCCTTGGGTGATGGAGTTGCGAGTCGTCTCGTTGCCCGCCACCGCCAGCAGAATGACGAAGAAGCCGAACTCGTCGTCGGATAGCTTGTTGCCTTCGACGTCGGCCTGGACCAGCTTGGTGACCAAATCCTCCCCAGGACATTCTGCCCGGTCGGCGGCCATCTGCATTCCGTACATGATCAGCTCGATTGAGGCGGCAATCGCATCATTGGCGGCGAACTCCGGGTCCTGGTCGCCCACCATCTGGTTAGACCAGTCGAACAACTTCTTGCGATCTTCGTGAGGCACACCCATCAAACCTGCGATCGCCTGCAGTGGGAGTTCACATGAGACTTGCTCAACGAAGTCGCCGCGCCCTTCGGCGAGCGCAGTCTTCACGATCGTGTTTGCACGTTCTCGTAGGTCTTCCCGAAGCCGCTCAACCGAGCGGGGGGTGAAGGCCCGCGACACTATCTTCCGCAGGTGCGTGTGGTGCGGCGCATCCATGTTGAGCAGCACGAACTTGCCGCTTTCGATCTGTTCGGGCGCAGCGCCGTCCTTGTAGCGCGGCAGCGCGGTCTTCGCCAGGCTGGAGAAGACGTCGCTGCGGCGCGACACTTCCTTGACATCCTTGTGTTTGGTGACCACCCAAAAGCCGCCGTCATTGAAACCGCCGACGCCCGCCGGCTGCTCGTTCCACCAGATCGGCGCCGTTCTGCGCAACTCTGCGAGCTCGTCTACCGGCAATCGTTCGCAGTAGATGTCCGGATCGGTGAAGTCGAATCCGGGCGGCATGTTCGGAATAGGCTTCGGAATAGGCATAGCGCTGCTCCTCGACACGGGCGTACTCGCCGTTCCATGCCTACACCGTCAGCCGCCGGCCCTCGACGTCGGGGTCGCTGAATTGGTAACGGTTACCGTCGTGGTGCTCACTGACGTCGAACTGCCTGTTGAACTGCCCGGCGTCGAACTGCCCGAGGTAGTGGGCGTCGCCGAGGTGCTGGTCCCGGTAGCGAAAGTGGGCTGCTTGAATTCGATCCACGGGTCGCGGTAGACGACGTTGTCACCATCGGACACCAGGAACACCTTGGGCGAGATGGAGTAGGTGACTCCGTCGTTGGTCGCGATCAGAGTGCCATCTGAACCCCGAGTGACGGAGAGTTTGAGCGAGGCCTCGTCACTGAGTCGTACCCCGCGATATTCGAGTGCCCCATCGCGGTCCACGCAAATCGCCACCAATGACCGCTCGGTACGGCCATATGCCATCAACACCTGACTCGCGTCACATCGTGCGGACGAATCCTGGTAGCCGTGTTCGTCGCTCGGATACGCCGACGTTGATGTCGACGTTGATGTGGACGTTGACGCTGATGAAGACGTCGATGTGGTCGCTGTGGTCGATGTCGTGGCGCTAGTCGCGCTGGTCGACGACGTCGCACTAGTGGACGTCGTGGGCGCCGCCACAGCTGTCGGCAACGACTCGGACGGACCGGAGTTCACTGCCACGCCAACAAACAGTGCAACCGACACGACGGCCGCGCCTGCACCCAGTGTTGCCAACAGATGAGATGGCTGGTGATCGGACATTCAAAGCTCCTCAGGGTAGTGCTCCAAGCGAACCACCTTCCGGTCTGATTACGGCGCTGCCGCCGCGGCGTTTCCCCGAATTGGGGGTTTCGTCCCGACGTCGGCGAGTCGCGGCGCTAGGCTCTGCGCATGTTTCGCGAATTCGTCATCGCAGCGGGTATCGCCGCCACCGCGATCAGCGCAGCACCGGCGGCCATGGCTGATGAAGACCACGGGAGCAACTGGGCCGGTGATGTACCTGGAATCAACTACCAGGCTTACTTGAGCGCGCCGTGCTACCAATGGGACCGCTTCATCTTCGGACGCGGCCCTGGTGGCGAGCCCTTGGCCTGCCATTGGATTCCCGGCCAGTCGCCGATAGGCATGGACCGACCCCCCGAGGGCGTCGGCTTCTGGGTGATCTCACCCAAGCTTTACGGCGTGCAGGTACCGGGTACGCCGTGTCCTGGGTCGCAGGCAGCCGCACAGTCTCCCGACGGCCTGCCCATGCTGTGCCTCGGCCCGCAAGGTTGGCAACCGGGCTACCTCAGAAGCGGGGAGTGGGGCAACGGAAGTTCGTTCGTTCCGGCCTAATCTCCGAATGGACCCCAATCCCCGAATGCACTAAGCCGGGCACGGCGGCTCAGACGGAGGCGGCAGCCTCATTGAGTTCGTTGAGCCGATTGGTTGCCTCGAGATACTCCTGCACCCATCGCTCGATCACCGCTGACGTCTTCTCGACCTTGGACAACTGCCCGACCACCTGCCCCACGGGATTGAACGCCACATCGACCGTCTCGTTGGGGTACTTGTTCGTGGCGGCCACTGCCATGCCGGAAACCATGTACTGCAATGGCATTCCAAGTGGCTCGGGGTTGCCCGGCGTCTGCCAGGCATCGGTCCAGTCATTCCGCAGCATCCGGCATGGCTTGCCGGTGAAAGAGCGGCTGCGGACCGTATCGCGGCTGGTTGCCTTGATGTAAGCCGCCTGCTGCACGGATGTGTTCTCGGCCTCCTCGACCATCAACCACTGCGAGCCCGACCACCCACCCTGACATCCCATGGCCAGCGCGGCGGCAATCTGATAGCCGCTGCCGATCCCACCTGCCGCGAGCACCGGACGTGGCGCGACCGCCTTGACCACCTGCGGCCACAGCACAACTGATCCCACCTCGCCACAGTGACCGCCGCCCTCGCCGCCCTGAGCGATGATGATGTCGACGTCGGCTGCGGCGTGCTTCAGGGCCTGCGCAGGGGAGCCGCACAGTGCCGCAACCTTGCGGCCGGATTCGTGAATTCGCTTGATCATCTCCACCGGTGGGGTTCCCAACGCATTGGCGATCAAAGTCACCTTGGGATGTTGCAACGCAACCTCGACCTGCGGAGTTGCGGTGGCTTCGGTCCAGCCCAGCAGCTGCAACGCGTTGGAGTCAGCATCGTCGACCGGTACATGATGGTCGGCGAGGAGCTTCTTGGCGAAGTCGAGGTGCTCGGGCGGCACCATCGACTGCAACATCTTCGACAGATCGTCAGGTGACATGTTGGCGTCCATGCCCTCGTATTTGTTGGGGATCACGATGTCGACGCCGTAGGGGTGATCACCGATGTGCTGATCGATCCAATTCAGTTCAATTTCAAGCTGTTCGGGAGTGAAGCCCACCGCGCCCAGCACGCCGAATCCGCCGGCTTTGCTGACGGCAACCACGACGTCGCGGCAGTGTGTAAACGCGAAGATCGGGAACTCGATGCCGAGTTCGTCGCAGACGGGAGTGTGCATGGCCGGCTCCTCAAGCAGGTGAAGAATTATTAGAACGTGTTCTAGTTTAGTACTTTGCCTCCCACCCCGAAAGTCGCCCCTGCCGCCGCAATCTCCGCCGAGCAGACGTGCGCGCTCTCAAATTCCCGGCGTGTCGAGTACCTCCACGCGTGCTCGCGGGGAAAAGTCGTGCCTACCGACGCGCCGCACCACGCGATGCGAGGCGCACCCGCAAGACGGGCCAGCCATTCGTCGTCGCGATCGCGGCCAGTCCGGACCGAGGGTTGACCGGCCGAGGGTGTCCGACCAGTGCCATCAACGGCGCGTCCTCGTTGCCGTCAGCGTAGAAGTAACTCTGATTCAGGTCCACCTCATTGGCCGTGCAAAACTGTTGCACCGCAGCAGCTTTCCGACGCCCCCAGACGATGGGTCTGTTGACCATGCCGGTCAGGATTCCGTGACCGTCCACCTCAAAGGTGTTGCACACCAGGTGCTTGATGCCGAGCGCCCGGGCGACTGGCTCAGCGTGGATGGTCAATGCCGACGAACTCAGTACCACGGTGTGACCACGCGCCTGGTGAGCTTCGACTATCGCCTGCATCATCGGGTACACGCGCTGGGCAACTTGCTCGACATACAGGCGTTCGCCGACTTCGTTGAGATGAGCCAGCGATTCACCGCGAAGATAGCCGGCCGCACGAGCCAGCAGACGCTCAAAGTGCATGCGGCCCAGTCGATAGCGGACCGACGCCTCGATCACTCCGAGCACTTCGCCGATACCGGCCTGGCGTTGACGGATGCGGTCGCCCGCGTGTGCCGACGCGGTGAATCCCGCCACCAGGGTGCCGTCGAGATCGAAGAACGCGCCGACCGCACGACCGGGCGGGCTGGCCTCGACCTCAGCCAGGGGGTCTGCCGACATCAGCTGATGCCGCTAGGTGCCACCGTCGCGCCCAGTTCTTCTTCGTAAGCCCCCTCGTCGCGCCCGAGCGCCACTGTCGCTGCCGCCATCGCAAGGACCGCGAACCCGATCACAACGGCAGCGGGCTTACTCACCGCCAGATGCTCGCCGAGCACAACCTCGCCCAAGAGCACCGCGACCACCGGCTCAAGAACCAGCATCGCCGGCACCGATGCCCGCAACGAGCCGGCATGGAACGCCGACTGCTGTAAGAGAGTGGCGATGACCCCCACGACGATCAGGAGATACAACACCGGCGAGCCGAGCAGACGCGGAATATTGCCCTCCCTGACGAGCTGCATGACGACCTTGGTGAGGACCGCGACCACACCGAACAGCACACCCACACCTACTGCCAACAGGATCGCCCGCCGCCAGTCCGCCAATCGCATCGCCACCAGAAGACAACCACCCACGAATATGAGAGCGCAGCCCGCCACGGCGGCGGCCACCAGGGCAGACCCCTCGTAATCACCGGGTTTCGTCCGGGCCAACGCAACGAACACGCCCAGGGCGAGCGTGAGAACGACTGCCCATCCCCACTCGGTTCGCGTTACCCGCCGGTGCGCGAGCCGCGCGCTCAACGGCAGCGCAAACAGCAGTGCGGACACCAGCAGCGGGGCCACCAGCAGTATCGATCCGAAGGCGAGTGCCACTGCCTGGAATGCGTAGCCGACTACGGCCGCCCCTGTGCCGGCCC
Source organism: Mycobacterium sp. (assembly GCA_965279745.1). Taxonomy (GTDB): domain Bacteria; phylum Actinomycetota; class Actinomycetes; order Mycobacteriales; family Mycobacteriaceae; genus Mycobacterium. The sequence continues at coordinate 763,929 of OZ257262.1, read as the reverse complement.
ACCACAGGCGTCGACGCAACAGTGTTGACACCATGACCGTGCTGACACCTTGATCCCGCGGAACGTCCAGGGTGGCCCGCTGACGCACCACAATCCCGATGGCAGCGAATACCGCGCCCGCGAGCGCAGCGGCCACCACGAGGGCATGCTCCAGCACTAGTTGTCCTTCCCAGCCGGGGTAGGTCCGAATCTAGGCCAGCGGCCTGATTTGGGCGGTCGAAAGGGGTCGACCCGGCCCATCAGCGCACAGGGACGACCACTGGCGCGCTGTTGTAACCGGTCACCCGAACCCATGATGCGCGCGGTGCCGTCGTTCCGGTCTCCGGAACCCGGCCATCAATTTCGACGGTTTCACCTGGGAATACTGTGACGTAGTTGTCGTCATATTCGATCGGCAGGATCTCGTCGGCGTCGGGTGCGTCAAGCAACTCGGCCCGCTCAAAGAAGGCGACCCGCTGTGACGGGTTGTGCAGGCGAATGGTCACTTTCTGCCCAGCCCCGCCGGTATCAGCGGAATTCTGGACGGCGCTGACATCCAGCGGCGCCTTGGCCATGTAGTTCAACGCGGTCATGTCGGCCCAGCTGACTTGCGTGGAATCGAAGGCCGCATCGTTGCCAGGAGGTCCGACGTCATCGGCCTGCTGCGATTGCCAGTAGACGTTCTCAGTCACGACCTCACCGGACTCGTCGAGCAATTCGCAGCGGACGAAAAAGACGGGGGAGTCGGCGGGTCCGGGCGGCAGGGTCATCGACTGCACCGAGCCTCCGGCATCCACACTGATGTCGTCAGCCGATCGATCGTCGCGAAGCTTGCCCGATAGGTCGTAGGTGCGCACGCGGACACGTAGGCCTTGGTGGGCGGCGCCGGTCTGATTGACGACGGTGACCTTGGCTTGGTGGTGGTTTCCGGTCGCATACGAATCGAACACCACGGACAACGGCCGTAGGCCCTTCTTGGCGCCGTAATACGCGCCACCAGGACGCAGGTAATAGTCGAAGAGATTGCCGAAGAAAGACGGCCAGTGGCTATTGAGCATCCAGTAGATCGTCATCTTGTGACGATCCCAACCGTTGGCCGCGAACGCCTCGAACTGCGCGCGAGTAGCTTCGTAATGCGCGAGTTGGGCCTTGTTCGCGAACATCTCGGCGCCAGTCGAAAAGCCGTATCTGCGGTTGATAACGCGCTGCACGTTGATCAGCTTTGAGTTCTGCGGCCCGGATCCGGCGTGGAAGAACCAGGTGTCGTTGATCGGCCACAACTTGTCCGGCGGAATGAACTTCTTGAGACTCGGGAAAGGCGGGATATGTTCGTTGTCGCCTTGTTCCGCCGACGACCCGCGGGCCGCACCGTAGCGACCGCTGAACCAGTACGAAGGCGGACGCCAACTGTATGGACCCGCCATTTGAATACCGTCCCACAGTGCCTGGCCTTCGGCGTCCCGGTTCAACGACGAGACGGTGTCGACAATCGCGTTGGGCCAGTGCAGATCTCTCAGGGTCTGGTGGTACCCGGCCAGCACATCGACTGGTGGACGCCCATCGCTACCGTTGGCCCAGACGAACACCGACGCATGGGACCGCAGCATGTCAATCTGCGAGCGCAGGCTTTCTTGGGCCACCTGGCGATCCTCGGCATCCCACTGCTGCCACTTCTCCCACTGGTTGCAGCACATCCATCCGTACATCAGGGGAATGCCCAGTTTGTCGGCCATTTCCACAAAGCGCGTCGACGAAATCTTCGATTCGAGGCGCAGCATGTTGAGACCAAGATCCTTCACATAGCCGAGGATCGCGGCGTCACGGTCGGGATCGTCCTTGTACAGCAAGTCCGGTGTGTAGGTGGCACCGCGAACCAAGAAGTCCTTCCCATTCACCTTCAGATAGAAATTGCCGCCGGTGCCCAAATCGGCGAAGGAATCGTCGGCATCGCGCCCTTGTGTGATGGTTCGAATACCGAACTTCAGCGATGCCGTCTCGGTCGCCGTTTGGTTCTGCACGAAATCCAGACGCAGGTCGTATAAATCGGGATCGCCCATCGTGTACGGCCACCACAAATCCGGGTGGTGGACGGTCAACTGAGCGAACTTGTCCGGGTCGAGGCTCAACTCCTGCGATTGACCGGCCTGGAGCGACACCGGCTCATCAACTCGAATGGGCGCTTTGCCGTCGCGACTAATGGTCGCCCGTATGACTCCCCGAACCAGCCGCGACGTGTTGTTGCGCAGGGTCGCGTGCACCGTCAATCGCGCCCGGTCGGTGTTGGGCAGCGGCAGCTCGGAGTTGACCGTCGCCGCACCGATCGATACCGGTCCGGATGTCTTGAGGTACACCGGCTTCCAGATTCCGGCGTTGCGGTCGGGGACGAACGAGGTGCCAGTGCCTGGGTTGTCGCCCGGGTTCTTGCCCGGTGCCTGGTAACCGAGGTAGCGCCAATTGATCCAGTCGTACCAACTGTCAGCCAGCTCGACGCCGTTGACGTCTTGGATGGCTCGCTCCGGAGTGACCTTCACGGCAAGGGTGTTCTGTTTGCCTGGATCAATCCATGGGGTTACGTCGAGTTCGTGGTCGTTGTACATACCGACTATTCGTTGACGGTCGGCGATCTGATGGCCGTTGAGCCAGATATCCGCGCGGTAGTTGATACCGGGGAAGTCCAGCCGATAGACCTGCGCGCCCGCTGGCGCGCTGAACGTTGTCCGATACCACCAGTCCTGCTTGTACAGGTCTTGCGGAACGGTCTGCAGGTTCTTGCCGTAGTAGAGATCGGGATATACGCCGTCGTCCTGGAGGGTCTCCAAGACAGTGGCCGGCATTCGGCGAACCGGCAACCACGAGGAGGCGTCGTAGGTCGGAACGGACAGCGCCTTGGCGTCAGTCGGCAAACCAGAAGCCGAGGTCATTCGCCAGCCATCGGCCAGTTCCACGTCGTGCGCCTCGGGAGGCCCGGGGGTCACGAAAACGCGATAATCACCGGCCACCAGCACCAGCAGGGTGACGACGAAGATCGTGAGTGCGGTCTTCGCCACGGTACTCAGGACTCCTCGCGCTGCAGGTGATCTCTCGACGTTCATCTTCGCAGAGACGCGGCGGCATCTCGCCATCTAGGCTTGGGTCATGACCGATCACGACCGCGCCGCTGAACGCCGCGAGATTGCCGATGCCCTGCTCACCGCCCTCGAGCGCCGCCACGAGGTGCTCGATGTGATCGTGGAGTCCGGTAACCGCTCAGCAGCAGTCGACGCCATCACACAACTGTTGGGTACCTCCCGGATTGGGAGCGAGGCAGTGATGGGGATGTCGTTCGACCAGTTGACCATCGATTCTCGGCGTCGAATCGCCAAGGAAATCGACGATCTCAACAGCAAGTTGAGCTTCACCCTGAAGGAACGCCCGGCAAGCGCCGACGACAGCCTGCAGTTGCGTCCGTTCTCGCATGAGAAGGACCGCGATATCTTCGGTGCCCGTACCGATGAGATGGGTGCCGCCGGCGATGGCTCGGGCTCCCCGGCGGGCAGCCTCGATGACGAAATCCGGTCAGCGCGCGAACGCGTGCGGGCTGAGGAAGCGGCCTGGTTCATCGCCATCGACGGCGCCGACAAGGTGGGCATGGTGTTCGGCGAACTTATCGGTGGGGAAGTGAACGTGCGCATCTGGATACATCCCGACCATCGCAAGAAGGGGTACGGCACCGCCGCGCTGCGCAAGTCGCGTTCGGAGTTGGCGGCCTGTTTTCCAGCCGTGCCGCTAGTGGTGCGCGCACCCGGCGTCCCATCCCGCTGATCACGACAGGCAGGCCGTCCGAGAGTTCACGATGACCGTCAGTTCACTATGAACATCGCCATGTTCGTGTTGACCCTGGTGCTCGGCATCGCGGTGGCACTGGCGCTGGTCGCCACCCCGTTCATCGTCGTCTACCGGCGCCGCTACCGCGGTGCCCTCGACCGCCTCGACGCCGAGCTAGGACGCGAGGCGGTCATCCTCCCGCCACAGAAAGGTGTCTACCGCGGCGCCACCGCGCCCAGCTTTCCCAGCGTCAAGAACAACGGAAAGATGGCCCTGACCCGAGAACGGTTGGCGTTCGTGACGTACACGGGCAAGACGATCGACATTCCCCTCGACACGATCACCGGTCTGGGCGAATCGCGGGTGTTCAAGGGCAGCGTCGCCGGTGGGTGGATTCACCTCATTGTCCGCACCAGGTCAGGCGAGATCGGTTTCTTCACAGTGAACAACGCCGCCTGGCTGAGCGCGCTCGGGCAGGCGACCCGCGTGGTGCCAGACGCGTAACCTCGTCACCGATGAGTGTGCGCGCGGGAATCGTGGTCACTGGAACAGAAGTGCTGACCGGACGGGTCCAAGATCGCAATGGGCCGTGGGTCGCAGACAGATTGCTGGAACTGGGTGTCGAACTCGCCCACATCACCATCTGCGGTGATCGCGCTGCCGACATCGATGCCCAGTTGCGATTCCTGGCCGACCAGGGCGTTGACCTGATCATCACCACCGGGGGTCTGGGACCCACCGCCGATGACATGACGGTCGAGACCGTCAGCCGCTTCTGCGGTCGCGAGTTGATCCTGGACACCGACTTGGAAGAAAAGATCGCGGCGATCCTGCGATCGTTCATGACTCGCCTTCCCGACATGGATTTCGACGGCCTTCTCGCGGCCAACCGCAAGCAGGCGATGATTCCGGCCGGGGCATACGTCATCGACCCGGTTGGCACCGCGCCTGGTGTAATAGTTGAAGGCCACGGCACAATCCATTCGACGATCGTCGTGCTCCCGGGGCCGCCGGGAGAACTGCAAGCGATGTGGGCAGCCGCGGTCGCAACCGATCCTGTGCAGCGAGCCCTGGCGGGAGCGACCGTCTATCAGCAGGCGACGGTGCGCATGTTCGGTCTGGCCGAGTCCGCGCTCGCCGCGACATTGCGCGAAGCGGAGCACACCATTCCCGATTTCTCCGCGCTGGAGATCACCACGTGCCTACGCCGCGGTGAGGTGGAGATGGTCACCCGATACGAGCCCGACGGCCTCGCCCCCTACACCGGCCTCATGGAACTCATGAGGGAGAGGCACGGACCAACCATCTTCTCCGAAGACGGTTCCCGCATCGACGATCAGATTGTCAGCATGCTGCGTGGCCGACGGGTAGCGACAGCCGAGTCCTGCACCGCGGGTCTGGTGGCCGCGCGGTTGACCGATCAGCCCGGCTCATCTGCCTACGTCATCGGCGGGGTGGTGTCCTATGCCAACGAGGCGAAAATTAATCTGCTCGGCGTCGACGTCGCGCTGATCGCACAGTATGGCGCGGTCTCGCAGGAAGTCGCCGAGGCGATGGCTGCCGGAGCGCTGCGACGGTTCAACGCAGACACTGCGATCGCGATCACGGGCATCGCGGGACCCGGTGGCGGCACCAAAGATAAGCCCGTGGGCACGGTGTGGTTCAGCGTGAAGTTGTCGGAAGGTCCGTCGGTGACTCGCTTGGTCCACCTCCCGGGCCAGCGGTCCGACATCCGGGAACGTTCAACAACAGTCGCAATGCACCTGCTGCGCCAAACCCTCCTTCAGCAGACACCGGAGTAACTCGTGGCCGACCGTGTGGCTGACGTCGCTGACGTGGTTGTTGTGGGCTTCGGGGCAGCGGGTGTTTGCGCAGCCATCACCGCCCGTGAACAGGGGGCTGAGGTGGTGGCACTGGACCGCGCCAACGGCGGCGGCGCAACGGCTCTGTCCGGCGGCATCATCTACGCCGGCGCCGGGACGTCCGTGCAGCAACAGGCCGGGGTCGAGGACAGCTTCGAGCAGATGCTGGCCTATCTGCGTCTCGAAGTCGGCGACGCCATCAGTCAGCAGACCCTCGAATCGTTCGTACGCGGTAGCCCCGAAATGATCAGCTGGCTAGGCAAATACGGTGTCCCGTTCGACTCCACGCTGTGCCCATACAAGACCTCGTTCCCGAACAACCGCTACTACCTCTATCACTCGGGCAGTGAGAACTCCGGCGCCTTCCGTCGCCACACCCCACCAGTGCAGCGTGGTCATCGGGTCAAGGGCAAGGGAACCTCGGGCAAACAGCTGTACGCCCCGTTGGCCCGATCAGCCATGGACTTGGGCGTCCGATTCCAACCCCACACGACTGCGACTCAGCTCATCCAAGATTCCAGCGGCCGGGTGATCGGTGTGGACGCGTTGACTATGACGCATGCGCCGCCCGCCATTCGCCGCCTCTACACGAGACTGGCGGCGGTGTCGGCGAAACCGGGCATCTACTACCCGCCGTTGCGGCGGATCGTGGAACAACGCATGCGGCAACTGGAACACCGTTATGCCCGGCCAGTCCGCACCCTTGCGCGCCGAGCGGTAGTGCTCAGCGCGGGTGGATTCATCTCGAACAGTGCCTGGGTGCAACGCTTTGCACCGCAGTACATGAACGGGCTTCAGTTGGGCACCAGTGGTGATGATGGCAGCGGAATCGCACTCGCGCAGAGCGCCGGGGCAGTCACCGATCGCATGGACAACGTCTCGGCATGGCGCTTCATCACACCTCCCAGTGCGTTCATCAGCGGGATCATCGTCGATCAGAAAGGTCAGCGAGTCATCGACGAGAGTCGATACGGTGCCGCAGTCGGGAGAGCCATCATCCGAGATCACAACGCGAGAGCATGGATTCTCGCCGACGCTACGTTGATGTCCGAAGCCAGGCGCCAATTGTTCACCCAGACGTTGTGGTTCCAGCGCGCGCAGGGCGCAGCACTCATGACGGTCGGCGCGACGTGTGGCTCATCGCTCGGCGAAGTCGCGCACCGGGCGGGCGTCGATCCTGATGGACTGATCGCCACCGTCTTGGCCCACAACGATGCCATCGACAACCACGCCGAGGACCCCGCGGGCAAGCCCGAACAATTCGTGCGCCGGATCGACAAAGCCCCATTCACCTTGCTGGACATATCGATCCAGCCAAGTCTGATTGCTCCCACGCCGATGCTCACCCTCGGTGGAGTAAAGGTGGATGAGGACACCGGTGCGGTCATCACTGAATCCGGAGTACCGATTCCCGGCCTCTTCAGTGCGGGACGCACCGCGATCGGAATCTGTTCCAACTCCTATGTGAGCGGGTTGTCAATCGCGGACTGTGTGTTTTCCGGTCGGCGCGCCGGTCAGCATGCCGCTTGTCACCCCTCCGCGTTAGTCTGATCGCATCGCTGAGCACGTTCGAACTAGGAGGTCGCCAATGCAAAGAATCGTTATGGGCATCGCGGTGGCAGGCGCGGTCTTCGGCTCACTTGCGGGTGCACAGACGGCGAATGCCGCTCAACCCACGCCAGTGAATCCGTACAACCCGTCACCTATCATCACAGCCCTCGATTGCCAGGGAACGACAGGGAATATGGGCTGCGGGCCGGGCTGGTACTGGCGTGATGGCTGGAAAGGCATGGCCTGCTACCCCTGCTGATGTCCGGCACTACCGGTGATCACCGGTTGGCAATCCACCACTCTCGATAGGAACTCACGATGAAACCTGCTTTCACCTCTGCACGGGGACTGACCGCTGCTGCGCTGATCTCGGCGGGAATGGTCGGCGCAATCGGTTCTGCCGCAATTGCGCAGGCGGACTACACCGCACTCATCGTCGACCCGAACGTCGTGACCGACTCCACCGCATGGTCCGCGGGCGCGCCGACGATCAACCCCGGCGGTCAGCCTGGCGCCAGTACGGTCTTCAGCCACCGCGATGGCAGCCGTTCGATCACCGACACCGTTCTTGTGCTGTCCGACCCGGCCAGCGCCACGGCGGCGAATGCCACCTCAAGTGACGACGATCAGATCGTCAACCCGAAATCGCAGTCAGTTGCAGTCGGTGCCGACGGCCAGCTGATCACCGGTACAACACCGGACGGCCGGACGCTGGGCGTGCTGTTCTTCACGCAGGGGAATGCCGCGTCCTCGATCCAATTCCTCGGTGCGGCAGGCGATCCGGTCCCGGTCGAATTGGTGGAGGATCTGGGCCAGGCCCAAGCGACGGCGATCAAGAATCAGCTGGGCGGCTAGCCCCAGATTTCGATCATGGTGTGCAGGATGTCCTCACCGAGTCCCAATCCGACCAGGTGACTCTCGCCGGGTAGGCGGTACAGCTCCGCGTCCGGCAACAGGTTCACGACATGCTCGCCATGTGAGAACGGGATGATGTGGTCGCGGTCGCCGTGCCACCAGCGAACCGGGACCTTCACCTCGTCTAGCCGGAACCCCCAATCCCGGGCGAAAACAACGACATCGGCGAACGGGGCCGCTAACTGTTTGCGGCTGCCGTTCAGCAGATCATCGAGGAACATCGCCTTGAACTCCGGCCGCAGCAACAGCCTGCGATCACCCTCGGGCGATAGCAGCGCGTAGATATCGAGCGCAGGAGAGGCGATCGGGCGGGCAATTCGGATCAGCGTGCTCGCCGTCAGCCGGATCGGCCCGCCGACAACCTGAAGAAACGGTGCCACCGCCGAACCCAGTGCCATAAGACCGCCGCCGATCGCATCTGGACCTGCGGTGGGGGCCACGCCGCCCAGGACTCCGGCGGCTACGACTCGGTTCGGCATCCCTGCCGCGCAGGCGAGGGTGTACGGCCCACCACCCGACAAACCGACAACTGCCATTTCGTCCACGCCGAGGGTGTCGGCAATCGTCTCCATGTCCCGCGAGAACCCCAACACATTTTCGTACTGGAACGGCGTCGACGATCCGATTCCGGGCCGGTCAACACCGACCAGTCGAATGTTCTCCCGCTCAGCGCATATCCGCGCCTCCACCGGGATCTGCCGCCTCGCGCCAGGTGTGCCGTGAAACCAGAAGATCGCCTTGCCCCGGGGGGCTCCGAACTCGGCGAATCCGATCCGTCGGCCTTCACCGACAGCGATGTTGCCCTCCAGCCTGGGACGCGCGATTGCCACCACCATGCCAGCGCCTACTTGGCCAACGGCGATGGCGGCCCCGGCTTGGCGTTGGCGGCGTCGCGACGGCGTGCCGCCATGCCACCCAAAGCCTCGAAGACAACCCGATGAGCCGCGTTAACTGTCAGTTCGGCATGGTCGTAGGCAGGGGAGACCTCGACCACGTCAACCCCGACGACATCATGTTCGTGGCACAACTGACGGACCATTCGCAGCAGGTCAGCGCTGGTGATTCCGCCCGGCTCCGGAGTCCCGGTGCCGGGCGCATGCGCGGGGTCGAGCACGTCGATATCCACTGAAACATAAAGCTTTTCAGCTTTCGCCAGCGCCTCACCAACAGCCGTATTCATCACTTCCTTGAATCCAAGGTCCCAGATCTCCTGCATCGTGTGCCAGGTCATCTGTTGTTCCTGCATCCACTCGAAGGTGTCCTGAGGCGGCCAATACCCACGCAAACCAACCTGAACGAAGTGCGAACCCGGCACCGCTCCAGACTCGATCAGACGCCTCATCGGAGTTCCGTGACTGGCCAAGTTGCCGTCGATGATGTCGGCGGTGTCGGCGTGTGCGTCGAAGTGGACGATGCCCACATTTCCGTAGCCGTGCACGTCGGCCACTGCCGTCGCCGCCGGCCAGGTGATCGAGTGGTCGCCACCCAGAATGACGGGCACAATGCCGCGCGAAGCGACAGCACGCACCCGCTCCCGAATGTTCGCGTGCGACACCTCGGTAAGACCGTGCGGGCAGTGCGCGTCGCCGAAGTCGACGACTTCCAGCCAGTCGAAGATCTCCAAGCCGAGATCCATGTGGTACGTGCCGGGTTCATATGCAGTGGCGCGAATTGCACGAGGTCCGAAGCGCGCACCGGGCCGGTTGCTGGTGGCGACATCGAACGGCGCTCCAACGATCGCGACATCAGGTTGCCACGAGTCGAGCTGCTCGACCTCGGTCAGAAATGGCCGATGCCCGAAGGTGGCTAGACCCGCGTAGGGAAGGTCGAGTTGGTCTGCCATGCCAGGCGGCAGTTCGCGATTGGGCTTGTGATCGTGACCAGAACTCATCGGGCAAAGATTACCGGGCTAAGCGCTACTCTCGATGGGGTTGACGGCTATTCGGTCGGCCAGAGGAGACGGACATGGATCTAGTCGGCAGCGCACGCCGTGGCGTCATCCGAACCGCGGACGCGACCACCGCGACCGCCGGAGCGTTCGGCGGTGCGATCGTCACAGGCACGCTCGGCGCGATCGAGGGCGCCACCGCAGGAGTGAAGAACGGTGTGAAGCGCGGCGGTGGTTCGTCGGTCGCGGCGGCACTCACACTTGCCACGATCGGTGCTGTTGGTCTGGTGGAGTGGCCCATCATTGTGGGCGTCGGCGGAACCGCTTTGCTGATTCATCAGCTGGGACAACGGGCCAAGGCCACCCCGCCGGCCGCACGGCGGCAAACTGCCAGGCCCACCAAACGCACGCCCCGAACGGGTCGACGGTAGCCAGCACCTGAATCTGAGAATTTCTCAGATTCAGGTGCTGGAAACCCTTTACCAATCCGCTCCGGCAGGCGATACTGATTCCACTGTCTTTTGAGGATGCGACAGCTGCAATAAAGGGGAGCGGCGTCATGTTTCGACTATTTTCGTTGCGAAATAACCACTTCAGTACGAAATCGTTATTTCAACAGCACGCGGCGTCGACACCCCAGATGTATCAGGTGCGTGACCGGCTCCACGAAGGTCGGATTGTGAATGTCCCCGGCCCCGAAATCGCCGACACGGTAGCTGGGTGGCTCGCCGATTTGGACGTGCACAGTCCGTTGGTCGAACAACTAGCCCAGGCGGCCCGAGTTGGCGACTGGGCAGCGGCCCGCTCCATCGGCGACCACCTCTCAGTGGACATCAACTTCGCCTCCTAAGGATGCTCCCTAAGGCTGATGCTCTCTAAGACTTAGGACTCCTCGCTGGTACCGACACGAGGGCGCAGCACGTATCGGGCCTGGTTGCCGCCAGCGCGAGCCGCTTCTTGCATGGCGTTGGTGGCCACCCCGATGATTTCGCTCAGCACCTCGTACGGCGGCCGATCAGCTAACGGACGCAACGGCGTGCTCACTGCACCCGCGCTGACAGTCAATCCCGAAGGGATCGCCTCGATCGCGCTGCGGACGCGCTCGACGAGCGGGGAGGGGTCCGGAATCGTGAACGTGTCGGCGATGAAGAACTCGGCCTCACCGACGTGCGCCGCCACTGCGTCGCGGCGAAGGTTCTCACGCAACGCCTGTCCGGCTGCGATACGTGCAGCGGCCGCCCCTCGGACCCCGCCCATCCGGACCAGTTCCTCGAAGTGGTCGATACCGACGACGACGATCACCAGATAGCGATCATCGCCGCGACTGCGGGACGCCAAGAGCGTGGCAGCCAGGTCGTCGAACGAATCTCTGGTGAGCAAACCCGTGAGGGGTTCCACGGGGCGTGCCGTCGTATCGGCACCGGTGAGCTCGACGACGGTCCGGCATGCGAATGCACCGAATGCGTTGAGACAAAGGATCACGATGACCCCGGCGACGGCCAATGGGAGGTCGTGATGCGCTAACCGCACCGCCAGATAGGCGACGGTCACCGCGCCGATCAGCCAGATCCACGCCAGAACCCGCAACGTGTGAAACAGCGCGGCGTAGCCGCCAACCAGCGCAAATACCGTTGCAGCCGCCAATCCGTAAGCCGGGTCAGCCGGGACAATGCAGATTACGGCCACGCACGCGGTACCAATTCCGACGAGGAGAATTGACTGCGGTCGCGTCGGCCAGTGCTGGCGTAGCCAGACGATGCCCATCGCGAAGCAACCGACAGCCGGTAGGACCAACAGCAGTGGTCCCACAGTCCACGCTGGAGTGACCGAGCTGTTATTCAGCAGCAGGGCTGCAGCACCAAGCCCAAACATGATCGCAGCGATCAGACGTGAGGTGATCCGCTGCCCACCTCGGGCGGCGAGCATGGCCGTCAACGCGTAGTACTGATCTAGCCCGCCGGCTCCGAACGTCATCCGCTTCAGGTCCCTGGGCACCGCCATAGAGTACTCGTCAGACACGAAGCGCGGTGGACGTCCCGCGCCCAGTGTTTACGCCGCGCCGAAACCCGCTTTCGCAAGCACTTCACGCCCGGACGAACCGGTCACAAACTCGACGAATTTGCTTGCCAGACTTGCATTTCCGGATTGTGCGAGGACTGCGATCGGATAAGTGTTGACCGCGTCAACCGCTTCGGGGAAGGCCACAGCTGTCACTTTGTCGCCTGCTCCGATCGCGTCCGTCGCGTACACCAATCCAGCATCGGCCTGGCCGGTGGTTACCTTGCTGAGAACCTCCGCGACGGAAGACTCCTCGCTCACGGGGGTCAGTTCGACGCCGGCCGCCGTCTCGGCCTTTTTGGTCGCGGCGCCGCACGGCACCTGTGGCGCACACACCACGAGACTGAGGTTTGACTTTGCCAGGTCCCGAAAAGAATTGATGTGTTTAGGGTTTCCGGGAGCGACCGCGATAGTCAGGGTGTTCGAGGCGAAATTTCGCGGCCGACCAGCCAGCAGATTGGCTCGCTGAGCCTTGTCCATGCTGGCGGTGTCGGCAGAGGCGAACACATCTGCGGCGGCTCCCTGGGTGAGCTGCGAGACAAGATCGGACGAGCCCGCGAAAGAGAACTCGACTGCTTTTCCAGGGTTTTCTTTCTGGAACTGTTGCCCAATATCGGTGAATACCCGTTTGAGCGATGCCGCGGCAAAGACGACGATCGACTCGCTGCCACTCGAAGACTGTTGAGAGTGTTGATGATCCGAACTGCATCCAACCAGCAGAAATGCCAACACCCAGATGCATGCAGAAGTGGCCCTGATCACAGCCACGAATGCTAGACCTTCAAGCTACGGCTCCTGCCCACCAGCGCTCCGTGGGAAATAAGCACAGAGTTCAAGACGGTGGCAGCTGTCCGTTTCCGGACTGGCCGGCCAGACCGTTGAGAACGTCGAGATAGTGGCGGAGCTGGAGCTGCGCGAGCCACGGTGGCGTATCGGCAGCCGGGGTCTGCCCGTCCGCCAACTGCCACGGCTGGCAGCCGTCGGTCTTGAACGCCTTATCCGTCGGGTCGATCTGGACAAGCTGCGGCTTGGAGCTCAGCGCGTTGTCAAGAGTGGCGGTGCCATCCGGCCCACCCACCCGCTTCCAGTAGCACTTATTGCCTTCGGTCGGGCCAGCCGATGCGTACACGCCCGGCGCGATGTCGGCTCCGACCGAATAGGTGCCGTCGTGGTCGATAGCTGTTGCCGGCACGGGTGGAGGAGTCGGAGTTGGCGGGTCCGCCCAAGCAACAGCGGCCACCGCAACGCTTGTGAACACGGCAAGCGCCAGCCCACGAGCCAAGGCGCTAACTACAGACGTCGTCCGACCCACAGCATCAGGGTACGCAAACCGCCTGAAGTCAGGCGGTCTTGCTCAGCAGTGGCAGCAAGAACCGGCGGCGGTCCAGAATTGCGTCGTCGAAGTTGTGGAGTGCCTGCGCGACCGAAATCGCTTCAGGCAACTGAACGTCATTCCTGCGAGTCAGGCGCCGGGAGACGGCCTCGCTGGCGATCAGTGCCCAGCCCACACCGGCGGCCTGGCACAGGTCATCGAATGTCTGCAGGAATCGAATCGCTTGCGGAGCAAACGAGCTCACACCGGTCAGATCCAGGACGATCGGCTTGTCGGACAGAACGAACCGCTTGGTTACCGCGGTGACGAACTCGACATTGGCCGCGTCGATCTGGCCACTGATCGTCACCACAGTCGCCACATGGCGGCAGTGTGCCCGGATCCGGGCACCATCTTGATCGACGACGGGGCTGCCGTAGCGCGATGTGAAGCTCGTTACCGAATTGCTCGTCGTGCTGGCCATAATGCAACCTCATCCCGAATTCGTGGACCTAACCACCTTGAGACGAACGCTAAGCCGCAAATCTAAGGTCACTGGGAGCGGGGAGTAAATCTCTTTTAAGAACACGTTGAACCGGCCGAGCGTCGATCTCGTGATCACGTCGGGGCCAAATATCGGTGCCCGCTGAATATCGTGCCAACTGCCGGCTGATCCGGACGTATCAGTAGGTACGAGCAGATCGAGACGAAGGTTAGGTATATGAAGCTTCGATCGCACAGCTTGTTGGCGGTGTTCGCATTCGTGATCGCTGCAATGACACTCACCTTCGGGATCGCCAGTCCACCGACTGCGCGTGCCGACGACTTGCAGTTCACCGGGACCACACTCAGCGGAGGGTCGTTCAACGGCGCCAGCCTCCAGGGCAAGCCTGCTGTGCTGTGGTTCTGGACACCGTGGTGTCCGTTCTGCAATCAGGAGGCACCTACCGTCAGTCAGGTCGCGGCGGCCAATCCGCAGGTGACATTCGTTGGAGTGGCGGCGCGATCCGATCCGACACAAATGCAGAATTTCGTCTCCAAATACAACCTGAACTTCACAAATCTGAATGATGCCGATGGAGCCATCTGGGCGAAATTCAACGTGCCGTGGCAGCCGGCGTACGTGTTCCTGCGGCCCGACGGGACCTCCACATTTGTGAATAATCCGACATCGGCGATGTCGGCCCAAGAACTCAGCGACCGGGTACACGCGCTGTCTTCCTGATTCGCGCTTTCAGGTGAACCAAGATTTGGTGGGCGTTGCCCTGGCAGCCGGGATGGTCGCTGCGCTGAATCCGTGCGGATTCGCGATGCTGCCGGCCTACCTGACTCTGGTGATTCGCGGCGAGATTGCGGGCGAACACCAAAGCCGGCTGACGGCGGTAACCCGAGCACTGGTCGCGACGGCGATGATGACCTTTGGCTTCCTCGCGGTGTTCGGGCTGTTCGGACTGTTGACTGTGCCCGTTGCGTCAACGGTCCAGCGCTACATTCCCTACGCGACGGTGACCATCGGCATTGTGCTTGTCGTCCTTGGCATCTGGTTGTTGTCCGGACGTGGGCTCAGATTGCCAACCTGGAGTCCGTCGGGGCGCCAGTGGACACCGACGGCTCGGCTCGGCTCGATGTTCAGCTACGGTGTCGGTTACGCGATTGCTTCATTGTCGTGCACCATCGGACCATTCTTAGCCGTCACCGGCAGTAGCTTTCGCAGCGGCAGGGTGGTCGATGGATTGTTCGCATACGTCGCCTATGCAGCTGGGTTCGGTCTCATCGTTGGCGTATTGGCCTTCGCAGTGGCCCTGACGAACTCGGCACTGATCGAGCGGCTTCGCCGGACGCTGCCCTACATCAGTCGGATCAGTGGCGCGGTACTTGTCCTGGTCGGCGCATACGTGGCCTACTACGGCTACTACGAAGTCCGCCTGTTCACCGCGAACGGCAGCCCGGACGATCCGATCATCAACGCCGCAGGCCGATTGCAGCGCGCTCTGGCAGGCTGGGTATACGGGCACGGTGTCGCGCCGTGGGCTCTCACACTCGGAATCCTGGTACTGGCACTAGCGGTAGCCTGGCTCTATCAGCGGACACGGGCAGCCGACAAGGAGATCAACGGACCATGAAACATTCGGTGCGAACTTGGTGTGCTGCCACCGCAGCTGTCATGGCTCTCAGCAGTGTGCCTGCGGCGCTTGAGGCAATCCACCCGAGCGGGACTGCCGACGCCGACGTGTGCGCCAGTGCAGGCCGGCGCATCTCGGTCAGCGGCTGCGCAGACTTGGGCGACGTGATGGCGCCCTACGTCGCACCGCCCGCGTACTACGCGCCGATGCCCGAGGATTATTACCCGCCCGCACCCGGGGTGAACGCCTGCGTGGGCTGGAACGGCCGGTGGGTCAGCGCCAACACGTGTAACTAGCCAACACGTGTGACTAGGTGCCACCGCCTCGGCGGACGGCTCCTTACAGAAATGCCCCGCGAGCCGACTCGCGGGGCATTTCTGTCATAAGGACGAGATCAGCAGAGGTCGAAGCGATCGTTGTTCATGACCTTCGCCCACGCCGCGGCGAAGTCGTGCGCGAACTTCTCCTTGGCATCATCTTGTGCGTAGACCTCTGCGAGTGCCCGCAGCACCGAGTTCGACCCGAATACCAAGTCATTCGCGGTTGCGGTCCACTTCGCTTGGCCGGAGGTCCGGTCAACACCCTCGTAGACGTTCTCGGTCGACTGTGACGGCTTCCACTGCGTGCTCATGTCGAGCAGGTTGATGAAGAAGTCATTCGTCAGTACGCCGACCTTGTCCGTGAAGACGCCGTGCTTGGAATCGCCGACGTTCGCGCCGAGAACACGCAAACCACCCACCAACGCCGTCAACTCCGGACCGGTCAGGTTGAGCATGTAGGCCCGATCCACGAGCAGTCGCTCCACCTGAGTCTTCTCGCCCGGCCGGATGTAGTTACGGAATCCGTCAGCGCGTGGTTCCAGAATCGAGAACGATTCCACGTCGGTCTGGTCCTGAGTGGCGTCGGTGCGTCCCGGAGCGAACGGCACCGTCAACGCGACTCCGGCTTCCTTCGCGGCCTTTTCGACAGCTGCCGAACCACCGAGCACGATGACGTCGGCCAATGAGACCTGCTTGCCGCCGGCACTGTTGAAGTCCTGCTGAATCCGCTCAAGCGCACCCAACACGGTCACCAGTTCGGCTGGCTCGTTGACATCCCAATCCTTTTGCGGGGCAAGGCGGATCCGGGCGCCATTGGCTCCACCACGCTTGTCGGTACCACGGAAGCTGGCAGCGGACGCCCAGGCGGTCTTGACCAGCTGAGCCACCGACAAGCCAGAATCAAGGATCTTGCTCTTCAGTGTGGCGATGTCAGACCCGTCGATCAGTTCGCCGCCAACGGCAGGCACCGGGTCCTGCCACAACTGCGGCGCGGGAATCGACGAACCGAGATAGCGCGAGATTGGCCCCATGTCACGGTGCAGCAGCTTGAACCACGCCTTGGCGAATGCGTCGGCTAGTTCGTCCGGGTGATCCAGCCAACGGCGCGTGATTTGGCCGTAGATCGGATCAAGCCGCATCGACAGGTCGGTCGTCAGCATCGACGGATGGGTCTTGCCCGTTCCGAAAGCATCCGGCACGGTCCGGTCCCACGCGCCGTCCTTTGGCTTCCACTGATACGCGCCCGCAGGACTCTTAGTCAGCTCCCACTCAACGCCGTAGAGAATCTCCAGGAAGCTGTTGTCCCACTTGGTCGGGGTGTGAGTCCAGATGACTTCCGGACCACCGGTCGTCGCGTCGGCGCCAACACCGGAGCCGAAAGAGTTCTTCCAGCCAAGGCCCTGTTGCTCGATCGGGGCGGCCTCGGGCTCCGGGCCGACCAAGTCGGGGTTGCCGGCGCCATGAGTCTTACCGAAGGTGTGACCGCCAACAATCAACGCGGCGGTTTCCTCGTCGTTCATCGCCATCCGGCCGAACGTCTCGCGGATGTCCTTGGCAGCCAGCAACGGATCCGGGTTGCCTTCCGGGCCTTCGGGATTGACGTAGATCAAACCCATCGTGGTGGCGCCGAATGGGTTGTCCAGTTCGCGGTCGCCCTGATAGCGCTTGTCAGTGCCGAGCCAGGTGTCCTCGAATCCCCACAGGGTCTCCTCTGGCTCCCAGATGTCATCGCGGCCGAAGGCAAAGCCGAACGTCTTGAACCCCATTGACTCGAGTGCGCAGTTGCCGGCGAACACCAGCAGGTCGGCCCAGGAGATCTTGTTGCCGTACTTCTGCTTGATCGGCCACAGCAGTCGGCGCGCTTTGTCAAGGTTGCCGTTGTCCGGCCAGCTGTTCAACGGAGCAAAGCGCTGAGCGCCCTGTCCGCCGCCGCCGCGGCCGTCGTGGATCCGGTAGGTGCCCGCGGCATGCCAGCTCAGTCGAATGAAAAATGGACCGTAGTGCCCGAAGTCGGCCGGCCACCAGTCCTGGGACGTCGTCATCACGTCGAACACGTCCCGCTTGAGCGCATCTACGTCGAGCTTCTTGAACTCTTCCTTGTAATCGAAATCCACACCGAGCGGGTTGGTCTTCTCCGACTGCGCGTTCAGAACCGAGACATCAACCTGATTAGGCCACCAGTCTCGATTCGCCTTCGGCGGGTGTACGTCCCCATCCGGGTGGTTGACCTCCACCCAGCGCGAACCGGGGCTCTGGCGCTCGGGGGTGACGGGGCATTCACTATCGCTGGATGACACAGCATTCCTTCCATAAGGTGATCAATCCTGCCGTGATCACGGTTGTGATCCCGAAGTTTCTTGGTGCAAACAGGCGGGGCACATGCCCCAATAGATGACTTCGGCCTCATCGAGGACGAAGCCATGGTCTTCCGCCGCGGTCAGACACGGCGTCTCGCCAACAGCACAGTCGACGTCCGCGATGACACCGCAGGCCCGGCAGACAACATGGTGGTGGTTGTCACCCACCCTGGACTCATAACGCGCCACCGATCCCGACGGCTGGATCCGCCGCACGAGCCCGACGGCAGTCAGTGCGTTGAGGACGTCATACACCGCCTGTCGGGACACTTCCGGCAGACCGGCGCGCACCGCGCCAACAAGGGTTTCGGTATCGGCGTGCGGATTGGCGTGCACCGCGTCCAGCACAGCTATCCGAGGGCGAGTCACGCGCAGATCGGCCATCCGCAACAGATCGGACAATTCCGACGGGGAACCCACAGAACGATACTGTCCCCTTTTCTGGACTCAGTCAAGTATTTCGTCAGGGCCGCACGACGCCGCCGCCCGGGGCGGATCCAGCGGTGGGCGAGAGCGGCGTGATCGGGGTGGGGGTAAACGAATTCGGACCACCTGGTTTGACGATCTTGGTGGTGGGTTCCGGTGGCGGTGTCGATGACCGTGTGTCGGGGGCTTTGGCCTGGCCGCACCCCGTCATCATCCCGACGCTGAGCACCATTAGTGCCGCCACGACAGCCATCAAAACCGACCGAGGACGTCGCGTCGGATCCTTCATGCGTACGCACCTTCCACCGCTTTGAAACTACCGCAGTCGATGGCTCGCCGGGCGCTCGGTAGGGTGCGGGAAGCCCACCGTCAAACAGGAGAATTCGTGCCGCTGAAAACGGTCGCGCTCGAGCTAGTGCCACCAAACACTGATCGCAGCCCCGATCAGATGTTGGAAGAAGCCCACAAGGTCGTGCGCTTCGCGGCAGAGACGGGCATCGCACACCACATCGGGCACGTCATGATTCCCGGGATGATCGACGAAGACGACGATCGCCCGATCACCATGAAACCCAAGCTCGACGTGTTGGAGTACTGGTCGCTGATCGCCCCAGAACTGCCCGGTTTCAAGGGATTGTGCACCCAAGTCACGTCATTTTTGGACCAGCCGACCCTGCATCAACGTCTAACCACTCTTCTAACGGCCGGTATAGAAGGCGTTGCCTTTGTCGGGGTGCCGCGCACAATGGCCGACGGCGAGGGTTCCGGCGTCCCACCGACCGATGCACTCGAGATCTACCGCGACCTGGTGCCGAATCGGGGCGCGATCCTGATCCCCACCCGCGAGGGCGAGTCACAGCGCTTTGATTTCAAATGTAACCAGGGTGCGACCTACGGGATGACTCAACTGCTGTACTCCGATGCGATCGTCGGGTTCCTGCAAGATTTCGCCCGCGACACCGATCACCGGCCAGAGGTCCTGCTCTCTTTCGGCTTCGTCCCGAAGGTCGAAACGCGCGTGGGGCTGATCAACTGGCTGATCCAGGATCCGGGAAACGCGGCCGTCGCAAACGAACAAGAATTCGTCAAGGTGCTCGCCGCCACCGAACCAGCCGAGCGTCAACAGAGAATGGTCGATCTGTACAAGCGGGTCATCGACGGCGTCGCCGATCTCGGCTTCCCGCTGAGTGTTCACTTCGAAGCGACATACGGGTTTACCCGCGTGGCTTTCGACACCCTGACCGCGATGCTCGACTATTGGTCGCCTGCTGCATCCAGCCAGTGAAAACTCTGATCGACTTCGAGGACGCTCCGGTCTTTTCAATTCCGGTGATCGATGCCTTCGGCGGCACCCGAGTACACGAGGGGATGTTGATCGAGGGGCCACAGGGCTGGGGCGAGTTCAGCCCACCGCTGGACTGCGATGATCGGCAGGCGGCCCGTTGGCTGTTGTCCGCAATCGAGGCAGGCACCGTCGGTTGGCCCGACCCGGTACGCGGACGGGTGCCAGTTTCCGTCGCTGTCCCGGCAGTCGTTCCCGATCAGGTTCATCAGATCATCACAACGGCCGCGTGCCGCACTGCCGACGTGGAGGTCGGCGCCCACCCGGATTCATTGCGCGACGACATCGCCCGACTGGAAGCCGTCCGGGACGCCCTTGGCCACCACGGCGCGATTCGCTGCAACGTTGGCGGGCGATGGCACGCCGACAAGGCGACAGCGGCAATTCCACTGTTAGCCAACGCTGCTGGAGGACTGGAATTCATCGCGCGGCCCTGCTCGACGATCGAGGATCTTGCCGACCTCAGACTAAAAATCAATGTGCCGATCGCCACCGAAGTGCCACTCTCCGCGGCGGCAGACATCGTGATCCTTGCGGTGGGGCCGCTAGGCGGTGTGCGCCGTGCGCTGCGAACGGCCCAGGTATCCGGACTGCCATATGTGGTGTCATCCACTCTGCAGACCAGCGTGGGACTGGCCGGTGGACTAGCACTGGCCGGCATTCTGCCGGACCTGAATTCGGCATGCGGACTGTCAGTGACCTCAGGAATGTCCGGCGATCTGGTCAACGACGCACGAGTGCTGGTTCCGGACGACGGATTTCTGCCCGTCGCACCAATGCCGCCGGCACCCGATCCAGCGCTCCTCGCCCAGTACGCGATGACCGATCACGCCAGGATCGCGTGGTGGCGGAATCGCCTTTCGGCAGCACAGGCCTGGGTGTAGGCGCCAGTTACGGCCCGCGGCGGCGGATTCCGCCGATCGCCAAAGCAAGTCCGATCAACGCGATGATCGGACCCAGGACCGACCAGGTGGTCGTGTTGCTCATCGGACTGCCGGACACCGCCCCGAAGCCCTGCAGGGTGAACAGGAGTCCCGACAGCGCCACGAATACACCAACGACGACGATGGCAATACGCATCTTCAGGCCTTTCCACCGGACGGCAGTGCCGCGCTCGCGGCCCTGGTGATCATACGTTTGACGGTTGCGGCGCCAGGCAGGGTAGCCAATCCGCCCACTGCCCGATTCTGCGATTCACGTTGCAACGCTTCGCCTTCCGCAATCCGGCCCGAACGGATGACCGCGCCGTATACCCCCAGGCACCGGCGTGAGTGCTTGGCCACCGTCCGGGTAATCGTCGGGTCTCGTTCGAGGCCTGGCTGTTCCAGCGATGGCATCACACATCGAATGGTGGGAATCAGCGGTTGCAGACCAGCGTGCGGAAGATGTAGTTCACCACCACACCAATCCAATTCAGGCTGATCCGAGGTGCCGGGGGAGTCGACGAGAATCGTGGGACGAAATCGCCGAACGTCGAAGTCGGCGTCGGGCGCGATGACCGACATGGCCTGGAGGGTCTGCTCCGTGAGGACGTGCACCGGATAGGCATCCGCGTAGCTGCCGACCGGCGTTGCGTAGCGGGTCAACTCAGCGAGCTTCTTGATGGGAAACATCGACATGTCCGGCAGTGGCTCGTCATCGTCAAGTCCAAAGGTGGTGCGCAACTCGGCCTTCGTCATCAGCGATCCGCGGTATCGATCACGTCGCCCCACGGGCGGGAGGGGTTCCAGCGTGACGTCCCGGTTCAGGAATGACGACAGCGCGCCGTGAATGCCGGGATCCGAACTCGACACCTCCACACCATCGGGGAACCTGACGACCACCTCTGGTGCATGGCCGGGCCCGGCCTCCGGATGAGGTGTGTGCGCGTAACGGGCCGTGCACATGAGTAGCCCGGGGTGCTTCTTTGCGCCCGTCGTTGCGTCGTACTCAACGTCGCGGACCGCCCAGGTCCGATCGGCATGCAAACCGAACTGACCGATTCCCGCCTCGGGAACGCGTTCTCCCGCCATCGACTTCACCGGATAACGCCAGATCGACGAGATGCGACCGACCTCGATCATGACGGCAGAGCCTACTCGTGCTGAGCGATGCCTACCGCCGATGCGACGATGTAGCCTGCTACGTCATGTATGACCAGAACCCAAGCGGATGGGACTCCAGCCACGACCCCCACGATGTGGGCTTCCGCATCGATCCGGTATTGGCCAGAAGTTGGCTGCTCATCAACGGATCACAGTTCGACCGCTTCGCCGCGGCGCAGCGGTCCCGCGCGGACATCGTCGTTCTCGACATCGAGGATGCCGTGGCGCCCAAGGACAAGACGAGCGCGCGGGACAGCGTGGTTCGCTGGCTGGCAGAGGGCAATGGCGACTGGGTCCGGATCAACGGATTCGGCACGCCTTGGTGGGCCGACGATCTCGCCGCCCTGGAGGGCAGTTCAGCCGGGGGAGTGATGCTGGCAATGGTCGAATCGGTCGACCACGTGACCGAGACGGCGAAGCGGCTGCCCGGGGTGCCGATCGTCGCGCTGGTCGAAACGGCACGGGGACTGGAGCGGATCACCGAAATCGCTTCTGCCAAAGGGACTTTTCGGCTCGCGTTCGGCATCGGTGATTTCCGCCGCGACACCGGGTTCGGCGACCATCCGGCCACATTGGCCTACGCGCGGTCACGTTTCACGATAGCCGCGAAAGCGGCCCACCTGCCGGGGCCAATCGACGGTCCTACGGTGGGCTCCAGCGCATTGAAGCTCAGCGAAGCCACCGCGGTCTCCGCCGAGTTCGGGATGACAGGCAAGATCTGCCTTTCCCCCGATCAGTGTCCGACCGTCAACGAAGGCCTGTCGCCCTCGCAGGAGGAAATCGCCTGGGCGAAGGAGTTCTTCGCCGAATACGAGCGCGACGGCGGCGAGATCCGCAACGGGTCGGATCTACCCCGCATCGCACGGGCCAACAAGATTCTTGACCTGGCCCGCGCGTACGGAATCGAGGTGTCGGAATTCGAGGACGAAGCGGTCCACGTGCCGGCG
Source organism: Mycobacterium sp. (assembly GCA_965279745.1). Lineage (GTDB taxonomy): Bacteria > Actinomycetota > Actinomycetes > Mycobacteriales > Mycobacteriaceae > Mycobacterium. Next base: position 740,961 of record OZ257262.1, on the reverse strand, counting down.
CCATCGGACACGTACCACTACTGAAGGCAATCCAGCGTGCCTTCACGCACTCGAGCGTGCGCTGTAGGCGGGGTTTTCGCTCAAAAGCCGCCCTGAGTGCACGCTCGGCGCCAAGGATTCACGCTCAATAGGTCTACCCGGTCACGTGCTGGTCGGCGACATCAAACGCCTTGTCCAGGATCGCCAGACCTTCGGCAACCTCGGCGTCGGTGATGTTGCACGCCGGCACGGCGTGAATCCGGTTGTAGTTCGCGAACGGCAACATGCCGTTGGCCTTGCACGCGGCGATCACTTCGTTCATCGCCGGGCTCGAGCCGCCGTAGGGCGCTAGGGGCTCACGCGTCTGCTGGTTCGCCACGAGCTCGATCGCCCAGAACACGCCCAGGCCACGGACCTCGCCAACGGAGGGATGCCGAGCAGCCAGTTCGCGAAGCCCGGGGCCTAGGACGTCCTGCCCGATACGGGCCGCGTTGGCCACCATTCCCTCGTCTTCCATGACGTTGATCGTCGCCACCGCGGCACCAACGGCCAGTGGATGACCGGAGTAGGTCAGGCCACCCGGATAGGCGCGGTCGGCGAATGTCGCGGCGATCTTGTCGCTGATAGCCACGCCGCCAAGCGGGACATAGCCGGAGGTAACGCCCTTGGCGAAAGTCATCAAGTCTGGAATGACATCGAAATTCTGGATGCCGAACCACTTTCCGGTCCGGCCGAAGCCGGCCATCACCTCATCGGCGATGAACATGATGCCGTACTTGTCGCAGATCTCCCGCACGCCTTCCATGTAGCCGGGAGGCGGCACCATGATTCCTGCAGTTCCTGGCACCGACTCAAGGATGAGGGCGGCGAATGACGTTGCGCCCTCATGCTGGATGAGGCGATCCAGATAGTCGAGCGCACGCTCGGTTTCCTGCTGCTCGTTCTCCGCGTGGAACGACGAGCGATACAGGAACGGACCGTTGAAGTGCACGACGCCACTGCTGGCGTAGTCGTTCGGCCACCGGCGATGATCGCCGGTGAGGTTGATCGCGGTGTCGGTTCCGCCATGGTAGGAGCGGTATCGCGACAACACCTTGTAGCGACCGGTGTGCAGGCGGGCCATCCGGACCGCATGCTCAACGGCGTCGGCGCCACCGTTGGTGAAGAACACCCGGTTCAGGTCGCCTGGGGTGCGCTCGGCAATCAGCCGGGCCGCCTCCGACCGAGCAGAATTGACGTGCTGCGGTGCGACGGTGCACAGCTTGGCCGCTTGTTCGGCAATGGCCGCAACGACTTTCGGATGCTGATGGCCGATGTTGGTGAACACCAACTGAGACGAAAAGTCGAGCAGCTTGTTGCCGTCGCCGTCCCAGACATAGGAGCCCTCCGACGCCAGAATGGTCATCGGTTTGATCTGCGCCTGCGCCGACCAGGAGTGGAAGACGTGCTTGCGATCCAGCTCGTAGGCCCGCGCGCCTTCAGCAAGCGCGGTGTCAATGTCCTGGCCGCTGGGCAGGATCGATGAAGTGGTGACCGTCATGTGGAAATACCCTCTCGAAGCTCAGTTGTTCTGGGGGAAGCCTAGGTTGATTCCGCTCTGGCTACGCGCAGCGGGGTCCAGCCAACGTGAGGTGACGACCTTCCCGCGGGTGAAGAAGTGCACACCTTCGCTGCCGTGGGCGTGGGTGTCGCCGAAGAGCGAGCTCTTCCAGCCGCCGAAGCTGTAGTAGGCGGTGGGGACCGGGATCGGCACGTTGATGCCGACCATCCCGACCTCGACTTCGTTCTGGAACCGCCGGGCTGCGCCGCCGTCGTTGGTAAAGATCGCGGTGCCGTTGCCGAACGGACCGGAGTTGATCAGGTCGAGCGCCTCGTCGTAGGTGTCAACGCGGATCACGGACAACACGGGCCCGAAGATCTCGTCGGTGTACACACTCATGTCGGTGGTGACGTTGTCGATCAGGGTGGGTCCAAGCCAGAAGCCATCGGCTTCACCGTCGACCTCGACACCGCGGCCGTCAACGACGATCGTCGCACCGTCGGCCTCGCCGGCGTCGATATAGGACGACACGCGGTCGCGGTGCGCCCGGGTGACCAACGGACCCATGTCGCTGTCGCGGGTTCCATCGCCGATCTTCAAAGTTCTTGTGCGCTCGGCGATTCTGCCGACCAGATCGTCTGCGATATCGCCGACGGCAACCAGCGCCGAGATCGCCATGCAGCGCTCCCCAGCTGAGCCGAATCCCGCGTTGACCATTGCGTCGGCGGCGACGTCGAGGTCAGCGTCGGGGAGCACGATGGCGTGATTCTTCGCACCGCCGAGGGCCTGGACCCGCTTTCCGTGCAGGGTGCCGGTGGAGTAGACGTACTGCGCGATCGGCGTCGACCCGACGAACGAGATGGCCTTGATGGCGGGGTTGGTCAGCAGTTCGTCAACGGCGACCTTGTCGCCCTGCAGGACGTTGAAGACACCCGCCGGGAGGCCGGCCTCGGCCCACAGGTTGGCGATCCACAGCGCGGCCGACGGATCCTTCTCTGATGGCTTGAGGACGACGGTGTTGCCCGCCGCGATCGCGACCGGGAAGAACCACATTGGCACCATGGCGGGGAAGTTGAACGGTGAGATGATCGCGACGGGCCCCAACGGCTGTCGGATCGAGGCGACGTCGACCTTCGTCGAGGCATTCTCGGTCATCCCACCCTTGAGCAGATGAGCGATGCCGCAAGCGAATTCGACCACTTCCTGACCACGGCTGATCTCACCGTACGCGTCGGACACTACCTTGCCGTGCTCGGCGGTGATGATCTCGGCCAACTCACCTTTTCGGGCGTTGAGCAGCTCGCGGAAAGCGAACAGCACGCTTGTCCGCTTCGCCAGCGACGTGTCACGCCAGGCCGGAAAAGCCGCGCGGGCAGCCTCGATGACGGCTTCTGCATCGGCGACGCTGGCCAGCGCGACCTGGCCGGTCACCTGTCCGGTGGCCGGGTTGGTCACCGGCGCGGTGCGGTCGCTATCTCCGGCAAATGCCTTACCTCCGGACCAGTGGCCGATGGTGCGAACGCGGGTGGCCGGCGCGGCGAGAGTCATGGGGGTCCTATTCGTCGTAGCTTTCGCGGAAATCGATGCCTGCCTCCATTCTCGGACGAGAAGTGGCTCGAATCTGTCGACATCCTGTAAGCCAAGCGGCAGATTTTTTTACACTAGGTAAATGCAACCGACGCTCCGCGACGTCCTCGACCTTCCGGTGCTGCGTGCCGGACAGCCCGAGATCGTCTGCGCCGGGCCTATCGACGTGCCGGTCCGGTGGGTGCACGCCAGCGACCTCGCGGACCTGTCTGGCCTGCTGGCCGGGGGAGAACTCGTCCTCACCACGGGTCGGCAGCTCGCCGACCCCGATCAGTGCAGCGGCTACCTGCCCCGGTTGGCCCAAGCCGGTGCGGTCGGCGTCATCATCGAGTTGGGGTTGCACATCCACGCTATTCCACAGCCGGTGCTGGCAGACGGTGCGATGTTGTCGCTGCCCGTGGTGGCCTTACATCACCCGATCCGGTTCATCGACGTCACCGAAGAGGTGCACCGCAGGATCATCGCCGACCAATACGCCGAGGTTGCCTACGGCCAGCGGGTCCACGAGGCGTTCACCGCCCTCAGCATGCGGCGCGCGTCGATTGACGAAATCATCGGCGCCGCAGCCGAAATGCTCGAGACACCGATCGTCCTGGAAGACCTCAACCGTCAGGTGCTGGCCTTCGCGCGCCGCGGCGTGCCAGCCACGGCGTTGCTGGCCAACTGGGAACAGCGATCGCGGTTGGCGGGGGACGCAACGTGGACCGCCTGCCGGGTCGGCCCTTTCCGCGAGGAGTGGGGCCGCTTGATCGCCCCGCAGATATCAGCGGCTCCAGACGTTGACACCAGAACCGTGCTGACGCTCGAGCGCGCTGCTCAGGCGCTGGCGCTGCATCGCATGGTGGAGCAGAACCGAAGCTCGCTGGAATTACGAGCACAAGGTGGGCTGGTCGACGATCTGCGGAGGGGGAAAATCACCGACGAGGCGGAGGCGACCGCCCGGGCGCATGCTCTGGGTCTACGGCCGGCTTTGACCTACGTTCCGATGGCGGCCCGACTCCGGGAACACTCCGGCGTCGACGCGGTTCTCGTGCAGCAGCGCCGAGTCCGGACCCGCGACGCGGTGATGCACGCGATCCGCTCCTCAGGACATACGGGCCTGAGTACAGCACGTGACGATGGCCAAATCGATCTGCTGCTTGCCCCGCAGCGAGCCAGTGGACAGACAGGCGCATTGAGCTCGGTGCTGAGCGAGGTCTGCACGATGATTCGGCGCGAAGTGAACCGGGTCGACGGGGTGATCGACTGTGTGATCGGCGTCGGCCCGGAATCCAGTCGGCTGGTGGATGCCGTCGGCGGGTTGGCACAGGCCAGCCACATCGCAGAGGTCGCCGTATCCCTCGCAACGTCCGGGTCGACTGAGGACAAGCCGTTCTACCAAGCTGCCGACTTACGGGTGCGCGGACTGATCTCGCTGATCAGATCTGATCCGCGGGTACAAACATTTGCCGAGACGGAACTGGCCAGCCTGCTCGCCCATCGGGCCAAGCACGGCGACGACACGTTCGAATTGCTACGTAACTTCCTGAAAGTCGGTGGAAACAAAGCCGAATTGGCCAGATTCCTGCATATGTCCCGGCCTACGCTCTATGCCCGCTTGGACGCTCTTCAGCGAATCGTCGGACTGGATCTGGACGATGCCGAATCGAGAACGTCATTGCATATTGCCCTATTGATTCTGGGTGCCGCCTAGGCCGAAAGTCAGCGGTCTCGGAAGCACCTGAATGCGACTCGCAGCAGCTCTGAAATGGCAACTGCCCGGACACGTTTCGGTCGTGTCGGGACACTATTCGGTCACGGTTGGGACAAGGCACCTGCGTAAACGCAATCACGGGTGGTAGCCGCACGCGGTTGTGTTGTAGAAGTGACTGAGGTGATTGTTGTGAAATAGGCCAACTGTCGGCCCGTTGCACGGAGAGGTGGTAGTTCGAATGAAACGCGTACTTGCTGTTGTGATCAGCCTGGCGATGCTGCTGTTGACACCTGCTGTGTCATCAGCCGATGCGGCGACCGCGCCGGTCAGCCGCCAGCAGGCCGTCAACTACGTCATCCAGCGCGGGCTGGCCCAGCGCGGCGTGCCGTATTCCTGGGCAGGCGGCAATATTTCGGGCCCAAGCCTCGGAACCGGTTCCGGACCAGCCGTGAACCCCGAGCCGGCACCGATCGCCGCGCCGCTCATTCCAGGCCTTCCTATGTTCGGCCCGGCCCCGGCCGCTGCCCCTGATCCGGCCCCCGCTCCGGCGGTCGTCGGGTTCGACTCGTCGGGACTGATCCAGTACATCTACGCCGGAGTCGGCGCCAAGCTGCCCCGGTCCTCGGGTGAGATGTACAAGGTGGGGCAGAAGGTGACTCCCGACCAAGCTCTGCCCGGTGACCTGCTCTTCTACGGACCGGAAGGCACTCAGAGCGTGGCCATGTTCATCGGCAACGGGCAGATGCTGGAGGCCACCGACCCCGTTGTGACGGTTTCGCCGGTACGCACGAACGACATGACGCCGTATCTAGTCCGAATCATCGCCTGACGCGATTGGCACATCGGGGCTCGGGTGTCAGGGGCGCCACAACGATTCTTGGATAACGCTGGCCGTCAACGTGCCGTCCACAGTGGTGATCGATCCTCGTGCCAGACCGCGCGCGTCACTGTGGCTGACGGCAACCGCGTCGTAGAGGTGCCATCGGTGCGGGTCCACCGACCGGTGAAACCACACTGCATGGTCGAGACTGGCCGCGCCGCCGGGTCCTGGCCTGTGAATAGGGCCGGGCGGGCGGGCAGCGGAAACCAAGCCGATGTCAGAGATGAAGGTCAGCGCACACGCACGCAGCAGCGCGTCATCCTCAATCGGTGACCGGGTCCTGAACCAGAACGGCTGCATCGGCCATTCCATCGAACTGCCTGGCGCGACGCGGGTTTCGAAATGGTCGGCCCACCATTCGGGCAGTCCGGTGATCGCCGTCGCATCGGCGAGGGGAAGCCGCGGCGGATCGGATGCCTGCCAATCGGTGGACACCTCGGGGCGATGGAATGACGTCAGCATCTCAAAGATCGTCGTGCCTTGCTGAGACGCAGTGACACGGCGGTTGGTGAACGAGCGACCGTCTCGCGTCAGTTCCACGACGAACTCGATATCGACGCCGATCCTGCCACCGCTGATGAAATAGCCGTGCAGCGATTGCGGTAAGCGGTCAGCGTCGACGGTAGCGCCGGCGGCAGCCAGCGCCTGCGCGGCGATGAGGCCACCGAACAGGCGCGGGCCGGTGCCGTAGGCAGCCGACGTGTGAAACGTCCGACCGCTACGTTCGAGCCGTACTAACTGGGCAATCCAGCTCGACATTGTTCTCCAGCATTCGCAGGTGGCGAGATTCAAACTCACGATAGCCGCTGCGGTCGCCATGGCTACGATGAGCCGGTGCCAACCAACATCCGGTTCCGAACGATGATTCGAACCATGTTGCGCTACAAGGCGATAGCTAGCGTATGTGCTGTTGTCACCTGTTGGTTGTGCAGCCTCAACGCTGCCACTGCCGGTGCGACGACCTTCGCCACTGGGGGTGGCCCACCACCGTTGAGAATCTGCACGACCGGCGACTACCGGCCGCTGACCTACCGCGACTCCGTAACAGGTCAGTACCGCGGCATTGACATCGACATGGCCAATAACCTGGCGGCCCACCTCGGCCGGGAGGCCGTGTTTGTCGCCACCAGCTGGCCGACCCTGTTAGTCGACCTGACCACTCCCGGCAAGTGCGATATCGCTGTGGGCGGCATCTCGATCACCGCAGAACGCGAAGAACGCGCAGACTTCACATCGCCTTATCTGTCTAGCGGCAAGGCCCCATTGGTCGCCGCTGCTAATGCCGACCGGTTCCAATCGATCGAGGCGATCAATCAATCCGGAGTGCGAGTCATCGAGAATCCCGGCGGAACCAATGAACGGTTCGCACGGCAGAACCTCCCGAACGCCACTATCACCATCTGGCCCGATAACACCACCATCTTCAATCAGCTCAGAGTCGGAGCCGCCGACGTGATGATCACCGATGCGATCGAAGCGGAGTACCAGGCAACGGAACATCCAGAACTGGTAGTAGTCCACCCGGAACGACCGTTCACCACTGACAGCAAGGCCTACCTGCTCCCCACTGGCAGCCAGCTGACCGGACAGGTCAATTCCTGGCTGAACCAGGTACTGACCGATGGCACCTTCGCCGAGTTCTGCGAGCAGCGGATTCACTGAGCGTCGGTAGCGTACCCGGCGGTCACAAGAAGCGGGCTCACAGGAAATTCACAACAAGATTGCGCGACACTGTAACTGTGGAAAGGGAACCCGGCTTCTGGGAATTGTGGTGGGTGCGTTTGACCGCGGTTATCATGATCGCGGCGGCGATACTTGTCGGTGCGGTGGCGGGTGATCCGGCTCACGAGTCCTGGCAAGCCAAGACTTGGGGGTTACTGCACACAATTGCCGCCACTAGCGTCGGCCGAGGCTAGCGACCTTTTCGCCTTGCGTCAGCGGCCGTTCCAGTTCGGTCTGCGCTTCTCGCGCCATGACTGAAGGCCTTCGGCCGCATCCTCGGTCGTGGCAGCCACCTTGCGCATCGTCTCGCCAAAGCGAACCGACTCGACCCAGCCCATATCCACGCTTCGCCAGGCCACTTCCTTGGTGGCCCGCTGCGCCAGAGGTGCTGCGTCGACGAGCGTCCGCGCCCACGCCCGAGCTTCGGCTTGCAGCTGGTCTGGTTCGACGAGCCTCCACACGAGACCGATCTCCTTAGCCCGGTCGGCGCTGATCCGCGTGCCGCTCAAGAGCAGTTCCATAGCGTTCGACCAGCCGACCCGCTGGGGGAGCCGGATCGCTCCGACGATGGTGGGGACCCCGATCGATACTTCAGGGAAGGCGAATGTAGCTGCGGTACTGGCGATTACAAAGTCGCAGAACAACAATCCCGTCAGCCCGTAGCCAACACACGGACCGTGCACGGCCGCGATCGTCGGCTTGAATAACTCCATTCCACTCTCGAAGGAGTTGACCGTCGGCTTTTCCCAGAACGTGCCCGCGAACGTGCCGACCGCAGCTTCGCCATCTTTGAGATCGGCACCCGCACAGAAAACATCTCCGTTTGCCGTCAGGATGCCCACCCATGCATCGGCTTCGGAGCGGAATCGATCCCAGGCTGCGTTCAACTCTTGGCGTAGGGCACCGTTGATCGCATTGGCGGCCTCGGGCCGATTCAGCGTGATGGTGGCGACATGATCGTCGAGTTCGTAGGTAACAAGGCTCATGGCTGTGCAGTTCAGCGCCGTTCGGCCAAGATTTCATTCACCCGATGGTCAGTTGCCTTGCTGACTACCGCAGTTGGGGTTGGACGGCTTTGCCGGCCACGCACAGGCATCGAGATCGGTGTTGTCGCCGTAGCCCCCGCCAGTGAACACACCGTAAGCATTGCCGTTGGTGCCGGTGTAGGTTGCCCCGCCGCCACCGCCACCGCCACCTGAGTGCAGGACGCTGACCGACCAACCTTTGGCTTCCAGCGCAGCTTTATAGGAATCCATCACCGAGGTCGGCGACCCGCTGACCCCGAAGTGCTGGTGAATGCCGTTCTCGCCGATGGAATCAGGACCATCGGTGCGCTGCGCATTGGCAGGCGTCGGGATGAGCGACTGCATGTCGCCAGTGCCGCTCGCGCCTGCTGACGTCGATGTCGACGAGGTTGTAGCCGAGGCAGACCCTGATGTGGTGGTGGCCGACCCAGATGTAGTTGTGGCCGATGCCGTTACCGTCTTGGTCTCGGTCTTCGTGGTGCCCGAATCCGACGAATGGCCGCAGCCCGCCAAAGTCAAAGCAATGGCCATTGCTGCAGCGCCGGCGAGATAGGTGTTAGGGCTCATGTTTCGCACGCTATCAACACGGAGTCGCTCAGAGGAAGCGCACGACTGCAGACTTGATGTCGTACACGGCTCCCACAATCTTGATGGTGCCCGCCTGCTCGGCATCGCTGAGCAGCTTGCTGCGTTTGCGGATCGTCGCAATGACCGCGTTCACGTTGCGGACGATGGCGTCGTCGAGATTTGCGGCGCCCGCGATTCCGGGCTTGATGGCGTCCACAACAGCCTGGATATTGCCGCCGGGCGTCGCACCTTCCAGAGCCGACTTCACCGCACCACAGGACGAGTGCCCCAGCACCACTATCGCCTTCGACTTCAATACCGCTTGACCGAACTCGAGGCTGCCCAGGTTGGTGGGTGACTCCGCGAGGTTGCCCGCCTCACGTACGACGAAGATGTCGCCGACGAACTGATCGAAGATCAACTCCGGCGCCAAGCGGCTGTCGGCACACCCGAGAACCGTCGCAAATGGCGCTTGTCCGTCGGCGTGGTCGGCCCACAGATGATCGATGGTGGCCATGCCGCGGATCTGCGGCTCCTGCGCGGCGAATCGCGCGTTGCCGTCGGCTAGTACCTTGATCGCTTCCTCAGGCGTTGCGGGCTTCGGCGCGGGCGGGGGCGCTGCGTCTTTTTCATCATCGGCGTCCGAGTGCTTCGACCCACACGCTGCGACTCCCAACGCGACGACCGGGATCGCGCTCAGTACGTAACGCCGGGATCGGCGGCTGCCGGTGCGCGGATCGTTGTCGGTCATCTATCTACCTCTGTCAGTTCGGTTGCTGATCATGCGTCTACGCGGCGAACCACGGGCGGCGAGCGTATCACCGCTGCAGGCCGGCATCCGATGTGCCGAAACCCAGGACGTCATTCGACTGATCGACTGTAAAAATCGCCGACACGCGCAATGGCTGCAGAGTGACGTGTCGCAAGCAATTTTCCAAAACGTTGCTAGTTCTGCATTTGCATGCACAAATGCGATTGCCAAGCCGGGCGGCAGACCCATATAGAACGCTGGCCAACGGTGAATACTTCTGCACTGGAGACAATTTCAAATCCAGACGAGTTCCGCCAGCTATAGCTAGCGATCTCAATTAGATCGCCTATATACGTCGCTGAAATGCACTCCGCGAAGTAATTAAAAACCGGTAATTTACGCCTCTGATTCTTTGCGAAATTCGCATCACAAAGCACTGCATTGTTTGATAGCTTTCGGATCACGACGTCGAAGGTAGTTCGAAAAGACCCGTAGCGAAGGTCGGGCATGAGCAACGATTTTGTCGTTGCCATGTCCTCTTCGCGCTGACGTCGGAGGAGCCGGACATGTCTGCAGCCGCAAAGCCGACAATCACGAATAACCTCCATTTTGGAGGCCTGCACATCGGCCGCGTCGGAGCGCTTGCGCTCGCGCTGGGAATCGGTACAGCGATCGCCGCGGCCGGCGCTGCACACGCCGATGAGGCTGGGTCAAATACGACACATGCGTCCTCCGCCTCGAGCTCTGCAGCGTCATCGCGAGGCGCGCACCACACGTCAGCAGTGCGGTCCACCGCATCTCAAGTCAGCGCACCATCAGCTGCAGCGGTCAAACCAGCCCCCGTCAGCCCGGCCGCAGCCCTCCGGGAAGCCACTCGACTCCCAGCCACTTCCACAAAAGCAGTCGCTTCATCTGCCCCAACGACGACAGCTGCCCCAACGACGACAGCGGTCACCCCAGCCACGAGTGCGGTGGTCAGCGTGGTCACCGCGGTCGGGGCGCTGACAACATCAGCTCAGTCGGGCTCAGGCGCGCCCAGCGCGGCGGCGACTTCGGGTAGCACCGCCACCGCCACCGCCGCCGCGACCACACCGACGAAACTCATCATCGAAGCCGAATCGCTCACCTTCACCGCCAAAGTCGCTAACGCGATCACCGATAGCACGGCCACCGGCACGAAAGCGCTGCAGCTGACGACCAACGGCGCGGCCTCAACCACCGTTGCGCTACCGGCATTCACGAGTCTGGTCATTCGCGCCAAGGGGGACCAGTTCCAGGGTGCACCCATCATGACCGTCACTGTTGACGGAAAGCTTGTGGCGACGACTTCCGTGTCAGTCACGACATGGACCGACTACACAGTTCCCGTAGTCGGTGCCGCCGGAACACACACCATCAGCATCGGATACACCAACTCCGTTGCAAACCGACGTCTAAAAATCGACACGATCACCGTGGTCGGAAGCAGCGCCACCACCGCCCCAACCCCGGCATCGAACCCCGCCGACAACGCTCCCTACTTCCAAGACGCCGATTGGCTGTGGAATCCGATCGCATCGAACGCGGCCGTGGCGGCTAACAGCGCGACCTGGGTGAAGTACTTCACCGCAACAGGCACCCAGCATGTGGCCAACCTTTATCAGTACGGGGTCACGCTGATCAATACATCAGCAATCACAAGCAGCACACCGCGTTACGACGTCAAGTTCACCAAGGCGTGGGGCAGCGACCCATTCGGAACCGCCACCGTTGCGATCCCGCGAGGGACCAAGATCCCGACGGGGACGGACGGCCAGGTCGCCATCCTTGATCCGATCGCGGGCAAAGCCTTCGGCATCTGGCAGGCCAAGTACGACAGCACCACCGACACATGGAGCGGTTCCTGGGGCGGATCAACCCCGCTGAACGGTAATGGGATCGACACAGCGGGATCGGCTACAGCAACCGGGATCTCGCGATACGCCGGAGTTATCACCGCCGCCGAATTCAGTGCTGCAATAGCGGCCAATTCCGCGATCAATCACGCGCTGGTCTTCTCCACCGACATCGCCGCATCAACGTTCGTCGGACCGGCAATCAAGTCGGACGGGACCAATATCGCGGCCGTGGCAACGCCGATCCCCGAGGGCTATCGGATCCAACTGGATCCGTCGATCAACGTCGACGCCATTCCCGGGATATCAGCGGCAGAGAAGGTGATTGCCAAGACCCTGCAGACCTACGGCGCCTACGTCGTGGACCAGGGGGGCGCCCGGATGGCGTTTGCTTTCGAAGTGGTTTCCGGCGCCACCGCCACAAACCCGGGTTCGGTGTGGACCAACGCCGGGCTCTCGTGGGACTACTACGACATGGACGACATCCCGTGGGCGCAGCTGCGGGTGCTGGCGGGCTAAAGGTGCTCCCGCTAAAGGTGTTGTAGAAGCCGCTGAGCGAAAACCTCCGGGTGTTCCCGGTGCATGAAATGTCCGCCCGGGACCTCTTCGACTGTGTAGTCGTCAAGAAACATGCCAGCGGCACCTCGATAGTCCGAGGGGTCGACGATGGGGTCATTCAAGCCGGCGAACACGACCGTCGGCACAGAGATCCGCGCCTTCAGCGAAGCACTGGGAATGGGTGAGAGCTTCCGGTAGTAGCCGAATGCCGCATTCAGACTTGCCGGGTTCGAAAAGCTCGCGCGCACGGCGTCGAACTCCGTTGACTCCGGGGTCCAGGCAGGGGACCAACGCCGATAGATCTCCGGAAGCGCTGCAAAATCATTGCGGGCAAATCGCTGTGCGGCCCCCGGCAACTTGTACGCCGCGAAATGGCGCACACCCCAAAGCTTCTTCGGCGACGGCTTGAGTGCAGCCGGATGTGGTATCCCGACCGTGAACAACTTCGTCACCCGCTCCGGGCCGCCGATGGCGGCTGCTCCGTAGGCGGCCGAGGCGCCCCAATCGTGTCCGATGATGACGGCTTCACTGGCCCCCAGCGCTTCGATCAACGCAAGCGGATCGCGCGCCAACGTCTCTTGGTCAGGATCGCGGTCCGGAATCGCGCTTGGGTGATAGCCGCGCATGAACGGACTAACCACGCGGTAGCCCTGAGCCGCCACGCGAGGGCGAAGGTCATCCCAAGTGTGCGCGGTATCTGGGAAACCATGCAGCATGAGCACCAGAGGCCCGGTGCCCTCTTCCAGATACGCGAACTTCAGCCCGTTCGCTTCTACATAGCGGATCGCTTCAGCCATGGCCTGCGGACACTACATCACGGGTATCCAGTGCGGATAACATTGATAGCCGTGGGTATGTGGGAGCGGACCGGAATCGTTGGTGTGACGGCGAAGTCATTGGCAGCGCCATTGGCAGCCTCGCTGGTGTTGGCTGCTGCCGGTTGCGGAGACAAACCATCGACCCCCGAGCCGCAGATGGCGACTGCTGCGGAAACGGCCGAAGCCCCGTCAGGGCAGCCCCACGAAACCGATGTCAACGGCAACGGAACGCCTGATGCGTCTGCCTCCGATACGGATTGGCCCGGGAGGATGACGGCCACCTACGAGCAAGCGACTTCCCCAGAGGCGATTACCGGCCGCGACCTCATTCAGAAGGACCAGCTACTGGAGGATCTGGCTGACAGCATCAACCAATCTCTGAAGCTGCCCTATGACATCCCGTTGATCGGCAAACAGTGCGATGAAGCCAACGCCTACTGGAGCCCCAGCGATAAGACGGTGACAATTTGCTACGAGGACGCCGCCGACGCCTTGGATATCTACACCAAAGCCGGCGATGCCGATCCCGCCACCTCAGCGATCAACTCTGAAATCGCCACTTTCTACCACGAGACCGGCCACATGGTGATCGACCTCTACGACCTGCCCACGACCGGTCGCGAGGAAGACGTCGCGGACCAACTCGCGGCGTACATCCTCTTGGCGCCCGGCGCTGACGGCAAGATCGATGCGGGCTCGGTGCAGGCGGTCAAGGACTTCGCCCGCGAATTCAAGGGGTACAGCGAACAGAAGGGCGACGAGATCGATGAAGGCCAACTGGCCGACACTCATTCGCTCGACAAGGCCCGTATGTACAACCTTGAATGCTGGGTCTATGGCGCCGATCCCACGGACAACGCTGACCTCGTGAACGACGGTCTGCTACCTCAGGACCGGGCCGACGGCTGCGAAGAGGAATACCAAAAGCTGAGCAGTTCTTGGGATGCTTTGCTCGGCCCCTACTTCAAATAGCCCCTACTTCAAACAGCGTTGCCCTTACTTCAGGTATGGATCCAGCAACGTTCCCCACGCTCTAGTGAGCTTGTCGAATTCGTCTGAGCAGCCGTCGGCCCGATCTTGGGGAAGAATCCCGTCCTTCACAAGCCCCTCATTACCGCTGGGATCCGCACCGTAGACCCAGCATTCGAAGTTGTACATACGGGCCTTGTCCAGGGTGTGGGGGTCGGCGAGCAACCATTCCGGAACGTCCGGGCCGCGTTCCTCGCTGTCCTGTTGGAAGCCACGGGCGTAATTCATGATGGCCGCCAACGCATCCGGATCGACGTGTCCGTCTTCGCCCGGCTGCAACAGAATGAACGCAGCGGCTTGATCAGCGACATCTTCCTCGCGACCAGTAGTCGGCAGGTTGTAAATGCTCGACGCCATGTGGCCGGTCTCGTGGTAAAAGGTTGCCATCAGCAGACCCCGGGCCGATTCGGCGGGGTCGGGGTCACCGAGCTTGGTGAACGTATTCAACGCCCAGTCCGCGTACTCGTAGCACATGGTGATCGTCTGGTCGGCTGCACTCCAGAAGGCGTTCTCCTCACCGCACTCGGCTCCCTTGAGCGCGATGTCGTTGGGGAGCTTCATCGATTGATTGATGCTGTCGGCCAGTCCTTCCAGAAACTGTGGCTTCTGCATCAGATCGCGACCTGCCTGGGTGTCCGGTGTGGTGGCGTCCTCATACGTGACAATCATGCGGCCGGGCCAGTCCGCAGCGTCAGCCCCCCGATCGATGGCTGCTTGGCTTGGGGTCGCGGACGGATACTCCGGGGCCTCCGAGGCGACCTGTGCTTGAGCGGATGATGACGTCGCCGCTGGCTTTCCGTCGTGGCCGCATCCGACGACGAGGATCGTCATGGCACACGCTCCCAGGGCAGCACCTGTCTTGATCAACAACTCCACAACAGTTCCCTTCTAAGCCAATACAGAAACATGCCCAGCAACAGTATGCGGATTGTGCGGCCGGATCGGATATCGCAATTCCCGCACCTGCAGTCATACCTGCGTTGCATCGTTGACCGCATGACGCAGTCGTCTGTCCTCGTTGCCGGGAACGGCCTTCCATCCAATGTTCAGGGCGCCGCCGATCCGCACTTCAGCGGAGTCATCCGAGCGTTCGCGGCCCTGTACCCCACCCGCCAATTCGGCGGCGGGGCATTGTCGGTGTACATCGATGGGCGCCCAGTCGTCGATGTGTGGATGGGTTGGTCCGACCGGCGTGGCGAGGTGCCCTGGACCGCCGATACCGGTGCGATGGTGTTCTCCGCGACCAAAGGGTTGGCGGCGACCGTGATTCACCGATTGGTCGACCGCGGGCTGCTGTCCTACGACGCGCCGGTTGCCGAATACTGGCCCGAATTCGCAGCCAACGGCAAAGCCAAAGTCACCGTGAACGATGTGATGCGACATCGTGCCGGCCTCGCACATCTCAAGGGCGTCAACAAGAACGAGGTGATGGACTATCTCCTGATGGAGGAGAAGCTGGCCGCCGCGCCGCTTGACTCCACCTATGGGAATCTCGCCTATCACGCCATCACCTATGGGTGGCTGCTCTCCGGGCTGGCTCGCGCGGTGACGGGCAAGGGCATGCGTGAGCTGTTTCGCGAAGAGCTGGCCGGCCCGCTCGGTGTCGAAGGTCTGCATCTCGGTCGTCCCCCCGCCGGCTCACCCACCGTGGCGGCGCAGACCCTGTTCCCCAAGAGTGCCATCCCCACACCGGTGTTCGACTTCGTGGCTCCGATGATTGCCGGCCTGTCTTTCTCGGGGTTGCTCGGTGCCGTCTATTTTCCCGGTATCACGTCGTTGCTCGAGGAGGACATGCAGTTCCTCGACACCGAGATGCCGGCCGCCAACGGCGTCGTGACTGCTCGTGCCCTGGCCAAGGTGTACGGGGCCATCGCCAACGGCGGCTCGATTGACGGCGCTGAACTGCTGTCGTCCGAGCTGGTTCAAGGACTTAAGGGCAAGCACGATGCGTCGCTCGATCTGAACCTCGGTATCCCGTTCAGCTATCACCGGGGATTTCAATCATCACCGGTTCCCGGGCTGTTGGAGGGGTACGGCCACATCGGCCTGGGCGGGACGATCGGCTGGGCCGATCCGGACACCGGCAGCTCATTCGGCTACGTGCACAACCGCTTGCTGACCGTGATGCTGTTCGACATGGGCTCATTCGCCGGCCTGGCACCGTTGTTGAGCGCGGCCGTCGCGGCCGCCCGAAAAGATGGTCCACTGGAGGTGCCAGAGTTCGGCGCCCGGTTCAAAGAGGCGGACCGGCCGCCGACCAAGAAAGCCGGACGCAAGTAGCGGTCCGTGTCATTCGATTAGACGACAAGCGATCATCAACAGCAGGGTTGGTTCGCCTGATACCGATGACGCCTCCGCCTGGTTCGCCCTCGCGGGACTGACCGCCCGAAGTTAGTCGTCGACGGATTCGCCAGCGCCACGGCGAATCCGTTCGTCGTATCCGGCTCGGGCCGTGGTGTCGAGCCTTCGCAGAACACGGTCCCGCGTGAGCTTGCCGCGAACGGCGCCAAGAAGACGATCAGGGATCACTGCGGCTGCCGTCTCGTAGGTCCGCATCCAGCCGGGCACCGCGATGATGGCGTGCCGGGACTGGCACGACTCGACAATGGCAGCGGCGATGTCCTCAGGATCAACTGTCGGCAGCAGGCCGCCGAGTTTCACGCCGGAGACCAGGTCTGTGCGCACCGCGGAAGGCAACACAGCGGTGACGGTGACCCCGCTGCCGGCGACTTCGTCGCGCAGGGATTCACTGAAGCCGACAACCGCATGCTTGGTGGCGCAGTACGTGGCTAGCCCAGCAGCCGGCGCCTTGCCCAGATACGACGCCACATTGACGATGTGGCCGGACCCTTGTTCAAGCATGCGGGGGAGTGCCAGCTTGCAGCCGTTCAACACCCCACCGAGGTTGACACCGACAATCGCATCGGTGACCGCGTCCGACTCCTCGACGAATCGCCCGGCGGGCATGATTCCCGCGTTGTTCACCAGCACTTGCAGCGGCAGATCGATGCCGGCGAGGAACTCGGCGAACGAGTGCCGCGACCGAACGTCGAGACCGGATCCGACGCAGCCGAGTTCGGCCGCCGCAGTCTTGGCCAAATCCGCGTCAAGATCGCCGATGAACACCTTGGCGCCGCTAGCCGCGAATGCCTTCGCGGTCGCGTAGCCGATTCCACGTGCACCACCGGTGATTGCTACGGCGGCGCCGGACAGCGGGATGGCACTCATCGGAACCCAGCGACTGTGCGTGATGACATAGCGGTGAATGAAACCACATGGACACTGCTCAAGGTGAGTTTCCCGTGATCATCGCGACTCCGTCGGCTGCCGCGAGCGCCTCAATGGCGGCTGTGCGACGCATCTCGATGACGTCGCCGATCTGCCGCGCAAAACGCGGATCCTGCTGCACGACGATGTTCATCGCGTCGCGGTGAACAGCGACGATGGTTGTGTCGGCGAGCGCCACCATGCCGGTGAGCATGCGCTGGCGGGTGAGCGCCGTCGTTCCGATGTAGTCACCGACGCCGAGCCGGCCTACAGGCAGTTCCCGACCATCCTCGGCGTACACGACCATCCCCACGGACCCTGCCGTGATGAAACCAACGGATTCCGGAACGCTCTTGACCGGTTGGATGACCTCGCCCTTGGCGTAGAGCAGCCGACGCGCTCTGCCTGTCATCGTGGCAACAGCACCGCGGTCCAAACCGAGCGACGCCGCGATCGAATGCAAGTGTTGCTCGACGTAGGCGTTGGCCGCCTTCGCTTTGGGCTTTGCGGCGTCCAGGTGTAGTCCGGCTCGTTGAGCGGCATACCAGGCGCGGTGCAACAACAATGCTTTGGTGGACGACTCGTCGGCCGGCGAGGAAATCGGAACCGATACTTTGTAGCTAGCGCCGCCCAGCGCAACGACTTTGGCCGGCACGTCAGCCAGTTTGGCTGGCAACGCGTTCGCCACGAACGTCATGGCGGCCACCACCTCACCGGCCGGGTCCTCAGCGCCGAACGCGAGCGTCGCCGTGGCCTGATAGGCGGCACCCTGGGCGCGACTCAGGTTGGTGAATGACCCGGTGGCAAGCATCGCATTGGGCACAACTTGGATCCCATTGCCGGTGTCGATATGCACTGCCCGCCAATTGACTTCGACCACGCGGCCTTTCGCTGGAGTTGTGTCCAGCCAATCGCCGATCCGAAACGGCTGTTCGAAAAGCAGCAGCAAGCCTGCAATGACCGGTCCGACAGCCGTCTGGACGGCCAGGCCGATCACGATCGATGTGACTCCGACCGCGGCGAACAAGCCGCCGATATTGGCGCCCCATACCCACGAGAACAGCAGTCCCAAACCGATAGCGATGAGCACCAGCCGACCGAGGTCGACAAAGATTCCCGGCAGCCGCTCGCGCCACGTGCCAGCTGCCGCCCTACCAAAGAGCACCGCATTTGCACCTGACAGCAGGAACAACATGAGCAGGAAGCCGAAACCTGTCGCAGCCACTTTCGACCACGTGGGATCGAGATCAGCGCTCTCGATTTGGCTGACCAACAGGTAGAGCGCACATGCGGGCAGCACATAGCTGCGGAGCAGAAAGACCGGCTTGGCAAAGCCACTCTCTCGACGGGTCAGGAACGCGTGCAGTTCGGTCAAGAGCAACAGCGCCAACGGCAGGAGAACGACAATGATCAGCGTTGGGACGAACCAGGGTTGCCCGGTGATACTGCTCATACTGGCCTTCTCGCCCCTAATTCGAGCTCCCAGACCGCATCATCGACAGCACCAGTCAGCGTCCCTGCCTGAACGAAGCGATAAATGCCATCCACCGAATCGTGGACCCGGTTGCTGACGAACACCCCGGGAACCCTTGTGGCGTCATGAACGCGGTGCGCGAGATCGACTGCCTCACCCCACAATGCGTAGACCTTCGATCTCTGGCCGATCAACCCGCTGGACATCGGCCCGCTGTCAATGCCGGCACGAATGGCCAACTGTGACTCGTGTTGTTCGTTGAATCTGTTGACGATGTCCGTGAGTTCCGTTGCGAAGGCAATCGTGCGGCTGGCGTGGTCAACGCGGGGTACGACTAGCCCGCAGGTCGCGAGCAATCCGTTGTCCTGCAACCTGCGCACCTGTTCAATGCTGTGTCGTTCGGCCGCGTCATCGAATGCCTCGACAAGTGAATTCAGCATTGCCATCGACCCGTCGGATGTCAGTCCCCGGGCGAATTCCTCAAAGCCGATGAGTTGGACATAGATCACCGTGACGTCGCGATGAGCGTTGCTGATGTTCTCCTCGCCCTTCCGGTAGCGCCGGGCTAGCGATTCAGGCATCAGGCTGTGCAGCAACTCGTCATTCTCCTGGCGCTGCTCATCGAGCAGTTGCTGCTTGGTTCGCAGGCTCGCGCTCATGTCGTTGAATGACGCTGCCAGATCACCGAATTCATCACCCGTCGTAACCGGGACGTGAATACCAAGTTCCCCGGCGCTCACCCGCCGTACTGCTGAGGCGAGCCGGTTGACGGGGCGGGTCAGTATTCGACTGAAGATCAAGGACAGCAGGCACACGGCGAGCACGATCGCCGCCGTCGACAGTGCGATGTTGCGGGCAAACCTGGCGACTGGCGCGAGCGCCTCGGACTTATCGATCTTCGCGACAATGACCCAGTCCACGCCGGAAATCTGGAGTGGGGCGTAGGCAACCAACGCCTCTGGGCCGATGTAGTCGGGCGCGGTGGTGACCCCGGATTCGTCGGCCAGTGCTCTATTGACGGCTAGGGTGTCCACCGGCTGCAGCAGCGTGCTGCCGCCGACTTCGACCTCGCGGGCGGCCACAGACTCCGGGGTGCCGTTGGCCTCCACCGCTGCGGCGTAGCGCTTCGGATCGGTCAACAACTCCCTGGACACTGATCGCATCAGCTTGTCGCGACCGGCGAGATAGGTTTCACCAGACTCCCCGAGACCGTCTGACACCCAATCCCGATCGCCGGTCATCACGTTATTGATGCCGTCGAGAGACAACTGGAGGGCAAGAACACCGACAATCGCCCCATTACTCCCGATTGGGGAGAACACCCAGGGAGTAGGTTTCCCGTAGGCGGGGGCATAACGCTCGAAATCGGTTGTGAACGTCTCATCCACTGAGGTGGCTTGCATTGCTTGGCGATAGCCGTCTGCGAGGCGGGTGTTCAGGTACGAGCCTCCGAGAACATTCGCCCCGAGGTCAATACCTTTGTACGCGGTATAGACAACGTTCCCGCCAGTGTCGAGGATGAGCGCGTCTTCAAATCCGAATCGTTCGGTCAGATCAGCGAAGAATGGCTGATAGCGAGCGTTGGTCGCCGACCAAGCGCTGGGATCTCCCGCGGAGCCAACCTTTATGGCGGCCTCAAAATCACCGCGTGCCGGAACCGTGTAGTGGTACTGGAGGTAGGTCTGGGCGTCGGAGGTCGGTTTGAACAACGTCGGGTCGACCTGCTTGCCGGTCTCCTTGGCGAGGCCGGGACCGAAGACGGTCGAGTAGTAGTTTGAAACCGCTTCTGGGGCGCCAGGAGGTAGCGGCACTTTCTGTAGGTCACGAAATGCCGAGCCGAAATCGCGTGCCGCGTTCACCGTCGTGGCTCCGTGCGTCACGATCGACGCCGCATCGGTGACACTCTTGTAAAACGCGGTGATCTCGCGGGCCCGTGATTCCCGCAGCTGGGTGAGCCGCTGGTACTCGGCGGCGCGCAATGAATGCGTCCCGGAGATGTAGCCGACGGTCCCCGCGACCAGCACAGAAATGACACTGACCAGCAACAGCATGACCAACAATTTCGACTGAAACCCAAACGCCCGGCGGCGCCCGCTGGGACTCGAAACAGACTTGGACGATCGAACCACGGAATACCCCTGATTTCGCAAAGCAGCGGTGCTGGGCCTGCGAATACTATTTCATCGACCGTCCCTGACATTGGGGAGGTTCTACGATTGCGTCAATTTCTATAACTGGAAGCGGTGGAAACAGGATGCCTGACCGTCCGTATGCGCTGGTTCGGCGTCCCGCAGAAACCCTCGCCGATGGAATCGTCACGTTCATCGAACGACAGTCGCTCGATCTGGCACTCGCCAAGCGGCAGTGGGACAACTACGTCGCGGCACTTCATCGCAATGGATGGCCGACGGTGGTGCTGGACGCCGACAATTCAATGCCGGATTGTGTGTTCATCGAGGACACGGTCGTGATGTTCGGCGATCTTGCCGTCATCACCAATCCACTCCGCTCGACCCGGAATCCGGAAATCGTTGCGGTACAACAGTCGATTGGAGAATTGGGGTTCGACACCGCAGCCATCACCGAGGGCAACCTGGATGGCGGCGACGTTCTCAAAGTCGGCACGCAGATATTTGTCGGCCTGACCGGCACGACCACCGCGCCGGCGATCGAACAGCTGGCACAAATCTTGGCTCCGCGGGGGTACACGGTCACTGCTGTGCCAGTGACCAAGGCCCTGCACCTCAAGAGCGCCATCACAGCACTGCCTGACGGCACCGTCATCGGATACGAACCGATCGTGGACGACCCATCATTGTTTTCGAAATTCCTTGCGGTTCCGGAGGAGCGGGGCTCGCACGTCGTAATCCTCGCCGACGACCTCCTCCTGATGAGCTCAGGTGCACCCCGCACGGCCGAGGTTCTTGCCGACCGCGGGTATCGACTGGAGACCGTCGACATCTCCGAATACGAAAAGCTCGAGGGCTGCGTCACCTGCCTGAGTGTGCGGGTGCGCTGACATGGCGATGAACATCTTCCATCGGCTCCGTCGACCCCAGCACTCTGTCAGATCGATTGCAGAACATCGGCTTTCGTGACGTCCACGTCGACGCCAAAGGTGGAGACCAGCGCTGGCGGGCAACCAAGGCGGCGTGACGAGAAAGTCAGCCGTATGCCACACAGCTGTACGATGGCCTGAGTTGCTGTCAGGCGGCAGGCGGCCGCCGACTCGGGTTCAAGAGAAGTGGGTTTCAACTTTGATCACACGCACCCGCACCTGCGCAGTATTGGCGTTTGCATTCCTGACTGTCGGCTGTGGGCACAGCGGAAGCTCCACAACGCATTCGGAACCGACAACGGCGGATACCTCCACCACAACCACCGAGGCTCCGCTGCCCCCCGATGCAGGGGGAGTGGGCGGTCAGGGCGGGGCCGGCGGCGCAGGAGGTAACGGCGGCCGGGGTGGCAATGGGGGCGCCGGCGGCAATGGCGGGGCCGGCGGCGTTGGCGGCGCTGGCGGAGCCGGGGGCGCACCGGGTCAAGGCGGCCAACCTGGCCAACCAGGTCAGCCGGGGTTACCGGGTCAACCCGGCCAGCCAGGCTGAGCTTGACGGTGGTCTAAGGGCTTAAGGTCGGGGCTCAGGTGCCCAAGGCCACACTTTCATCGCGGGGCGGGCGTTTTGCTGCCCGGATTCGGCTATTGCTCGCGGTTACGATAAATGTGTTTTCGACGCGATTGCTCAGCCCAACTTCGGGGGTAACCAGTGAAACTGCCCAAGAAACTCGCAACCCTCGCGGGGTCGATTGGGTTGACGCTACTGAGTCTGCCCCTCGCTGGGCCGGCCAGCGCCGATCCTGTTGCTGCCCCAGCTGGCGAATCAACCCAGTGGGTCGTCGTCGGTGTGCCCGCGGCCAACGCGACATCGGGCACCCTCACCGCATTCCAACGAGTCGGTCAGGACTGGAAGATTGTCCTGGGGCCGACGCCAGCCAAGGTTGGCGAGCTCGGCGTCGGCGCCCCCGCTGACGGCGTCTATCGAACTCCCGAGGGAACGTTCGGCTTCGATCAAGCTTTCGGCCGTGAGCCGAACCCGGGGACGAAGATGCCGTATTTCCAAGCCACCAAACAAGATTGGTGGGATGAGGATGGCGATTCGCCCACCTACAACACCCACGTACATTCGGCCAAGAACCCGTCGTCCATCACGGAGAACCTGTACGACTCCGGGCCTGTCTATGACTACGCGGTGAACATTGCGTCCAACCCGCAGCGCATCCCCGGAAAAGTCGCCGGAATCTTCCTGCACGTCACCGACGGCAATCCCACCTGGGGGTGCGTTGCCATCGGTCGTGACGAAATGCGTTCAGTACTCAAGTGGCTGGACCCAGCCGCGTCGCCGAAGATCACCATCGGAGTGGGAACGCCGTCGCTGGTCCCGTCCGGGAACCGTTGAGATTTCCGTCTATTTGGCTTCGGTGGATCCGCACGTACAACCTGAGCCGCATGTGCAGTCAGGTCCACAATTGCAGTTCGGGTTGTCGCAGCCTGGTATCGGCGTGATGTTCAACATGCCTTCCACCATATACCCCCGGGTGGTATCAGTGCCAGTGCGGCACTGGGCCTGACCCGCATTAGCCGATGTGCACAACGATGCCCCAACGCTCTACCCTTTCGGGGGTGACCAGCATGCCGCTCGCCAGCGCAGTCAGATTCACAATCGCCGCCCTGACTGCCGTCGGCGCGGCGCTGGCCGGGATCGCTCCGGCCGCAGCGGACCCGGCAGCACCAAGCCCGATACCGTTACCGGCACCACCGGATCCGGCGGCGTCCAGTCCTGCGCCGATAGCTGCTGATCCAGTTTCGGCAGATCCGGGCGATCCCGGTGTTCCGCCGCCGCCACCCGTCCATCAGCCGTCAGTCCCCGAGATTCCCAACCAGACATACGGCTCCGGCCAGTCTGGATCGGGTGTATTCGGAACCATCATCGACCTTTGGCACCAGGTGCGTGACCCCTACTACGGCGCTGACGAGGCTGGTCCCGCTACCGGGGTTCCTGCCAGCGCAGGTCCGGCGCCACAGTTGCCTCCTGGATACGTATCCATTAACGCACCGGGTTCCGAAGCTCCCGCCAAGGCGGCAGGGCCACCGGCGAGTGGGCCGCCGCTGCCTCCCGGGTACTACTCGCTCGACGGGCCGCCGCCGCCCGGCTACCAATACGGCGTGCCAGCGGCGGCGCCGCCTGCGCCAACTCCATAGCTCCTGGCTATTTGCCCTTAGGAACCGGGAACTGGGCGCGCATCATCAGGTCCCACAGCCGGTCAGGAGTGAATTGGCGCTGGAGAATCCCGAGCGTCGCTGACGGGGTGACGGTATACCGCGCCTTCGGGCGCTTGCTCTTGACTGCCTTCCGAATCACCTCTGCGACCGATTCGGGACCACCGCCCACGAGACTGGCCAGTTGGCTCTCGTAGATGCCTGCCGTCACCTTGCCGACCCGGGAATTGAAATCCGCATACGGTCCGTCGTTCAATCCGTCCGTCGATCCCACTGCGGCGTGGGCAAATTCAGTGGTGATCAATCCAGGCTCGATGAGTACGACCTGGACGCCGAAACCCTGGACTTCAAATCGCATAGCATCCGAGATCGCCTCGACGGCGTGCTTCGTTGCGTGGTAGATGCCGCCACCGGGGAAAGTCAGTTTGCCGCCCATCGAGCCGATGTTCACGATTCGACCGCTGCCCACCTTGCGCATACCGGGAAGAACGAGCTGGCTCATCCGGATCAGTCCGAAGACATTCGTTTCGAACTGTCGGCGGATGTCGTCGAGGGGGATCGACTCCACCGCACCCGACTGCGAGTAGCCGGCGTTGTTGACCAAGACACCGACCGAACCTTCCTCGCTTTCGACAGCGGCGACTGCGGCCACCATCGAATCGTCATCGTTAACGTCAAGGGCCAGGGTTCGGCAACCTTGAACGGCGAGCGCTTGCAGCGTCTCGGGGCGTCGTGCGGTGGCGTAAACGGTGTAGCCATGCGCTACGAGGTCAGAAGCAGTCGCCGCGCCGATTCCGCTCGAACAGCCGGTGATGAGAACAGTGGTCATGAGGCGCCGAGGATCTTGATCGCGAAGATGAGCGTGTCGCCCGGCTGGATTCCCGCTCGGGGCTGACCTTCGGGGTAGCCGTCCGCAGAAGTGACCGCGACGGCGACCGTGGACCCGACGTTCTGTCCAGCTATGGCTTTCTGGAAGCCCGGTACGACTCCATTGAGCGAAAATTCGACCGGCGCACCCCGCTCATAGCTGCTATCGAACACTGAGCCATCACGTCCATTGACGCCCTGGTAGCAGACTGAAACCCGCGCCGTGTTTGCGACAACGGGCCCCTCACCGGCGTGCAGGGTGTGCACTTGGGTCTCAGTCACGCTGAACGGAGCCTCAACGTTGACGCGCGGCGCCGCTGTATCCGTGGATCCAGTAACGGCAATGCTGCCGGTGGTCCCAGCCAGGGTCCAGTCCGGTGTACCACTGCTCTGAGGCGCAACCGTCGGACAGGCGCTGGCTGAAGTAGCCGTTTCCGAACCACATGCGGCGAGCGCCATGGCGAAGGATGCGGCACACACGATGGCCGCGACTGACGAAGAAACACGAGAGAAGTTCACCGCCGTCACGCTACAGGTCGGGCTACTTCAGGCGCGGATGCCGAGGGTGCCGATGTACCAGGCCACCGGCCCGTAAGGCCCGTCTTGGACGCCGATCGGGGGAACCGTGTCACCCAGGCCGCTGGCATAGTTGACCTTGTCGACGCGGACTCCGCGGCCAGCGATGGACTGGGTCGGATTGCCGCCGCTGAGTTCGACCGCCAACCACGATGATCCGACGTGGTTGTCCATCGTGACGTTGATGTTCGCGATGTCGATGTCGTTGACCTGCAGGAGTCGCACCCCGTATCCGGCGCCAGTTCCACGTCCGGGCAGGTATACCTTGATGGTGTCGAACGAGGCGTCTCTGACCCGGTAGAGCTCGACGGCAGCACCCGCGGCCCCCGACGACGTCACGTCGCCGAACTTCACGCCCGCAATGTCCTGGATCAGGATTCGCCCGGGGCCATCGAGAGTCAGGTCATTCACGGTCAGGTTCGATGACGGCAGATCGGCGACGGCAACACCGCTCCGAATCTGTGCAGCGCCAAACAGATTGATATCCGCAGCATGACCCGAGACGAGCCGCACATTGTCGATTACCGCGTCGCGAAGCGATGCCAACAAAATGCCGCCGTTTCCGCCGCCCGTCGGCACGTCGCCGGTCTCGGCGTAGATATTGCGCAACGTGACGCCGGCGAACCTGCTCGTCTGAGTAGCGGGTGTCTCCACCGCGAGCGACCAGTTCTTCGAATCGTTGATGGTGACATCACTGATCACGACGCCGGAGAAGTCCCACCACATGGGGTCTTCGGTGCCGCTGATGTTGTTCGTCGCGAGCACAACGCCCGTCTGGGCACCGTTGATGGTCACGTTGGAGATGTCGATGTTGCGCGATGCCAAGCTTGTCCAGTCGCCAGGGCCGGTGGCGATTGCCGAGTTGACCTGGAATCCCAACTCCTTATCGGTGACGGTGACGTCACTGATTTTGATGTCGTAGCCGCCCTGCACTCGGAAGCCATTCGCACGGCCCCCGGTGACCGTGATGTTCGTGGCCGTCGAGCCGCTGTTGTTCCACTCGCCGACGCCTGACTGATTGAATGGGCCATCAGTGGGCCCATATGTCCACGGCTGGCTGGGGTCGTAATACGTGACGAAGGCCAAACCGTCGTCGCCAGTGTTCTGCGCGACAAGCCCATTCACTGTGACCCGGCGGTTTGCGTTCAGATGCAATCCATCGGCAAGTGTGCCAACCGCAGTGAGGTTGGTGACCGTCACGTCCGATGACCCCATGACGACCACACCAGCTTGCGGTGAGTTAACAACCCGCACATTGATGATTGACACGTTCGAGACGGTTCCGGTCGAGCCCGACCACCCAGCGGGGGGAGGGGAATCCGAAGGCCAACCCAGCACCGAAATCCCGTCGCCGAAGCTACGGTTCGACGGTCGGGTAGTCCATTCGATGGTCGCATTGAGGATCGTCACGTTTGAGGCCGAACCTTCGACGCGAATGCCGTGGCTCGTACCGTTCCCGGCTGCATTGAGGTTGTCCATCAGCAGCCTGGCGCCCGGCTGGAACTCCACTGTGACGTTCGACAGTCCCTTGATGAGAATCGCGGCGTTACCGGCAGGATTCTGCTGGGCGAACCGGTAGTCACCCGCCGGAAAGTAAAGGCGCTCACCAGAAGTCAAAGCAGCCTGCGCCGCCTTGATGGCCGCCGAGTCATCGGTGATACCGTCGCCGACCGCACCGTAATCCTTGACGTTGATGGTCGTCGGTGCAACATCGTCATTCGTGATCGTACCGGTGGCGCTGCCACGTGAAATGGTTGCTCCAGATGGACCGGCCAGGGTGACGGTGAAGGTTTCGTTTGATTCAACCGCCGTGTCGCCGGTGACTTTGATCGCCACCGTCTGCGATGTCACGCCCGGTGCGAAAGTCAGAGTGCCGGATGCGGCGGTGAAATCCGTTCCAGCAGTAGCCGTACCGTTTCCAGTCGAGTAGCCGACCGTGACCGCGGTGGTCGAAGCACCAGAGAGCGTGACAGTGAAATTCGCATTGCTAATGCCGCTATTGCCTTCTGTGACAGTGACATCCCCGATGGACACCGTGGGTTTTGGCGCCGCGTCGTCATTCGCGATCGTGCCGGTAGCCGTTGAACGGGAGACGGTCGCCCCCGACGCATTAGCGATTGTGACGGTGAAGGTTTCGTTGGACTCTGCCACCGTGTCGCCACTGACTTTGACGACCACAGTCTGCGAGGTGACGCCCGGGGCGAACGTCAAGGTGCCGGACACCGCGGTGAAATCCGACCCTGCGGTCGCCGTACCGTTGGCCGTGGAATAGCCCACTGTGACGGCAGTGGTAGATGCCTTCGACAAAGTCACTGTGAAGTTTGCGTTACTGGTGCCGCTATTACCTTCCGTGACAGTCGCATCCGAGATCGAGATGGTGGGCTTCACGGCGGCGTCGTCGTTGGTGATCGTCCCAGTCGCCGTCGCCCGGGAAACAGTTGCTCCGGACGCGTTGGCAAGAGTGACCGTGAACGTCTCGTTCGCTTCCACGGCCGTGTCGCCAGTGACCTTCACCGCCACAGTCTGCGACGTCACACCCGGGGCGAAAGTCAAAGTCCCCGAAGTAGGGGTGTAATCAGAGCCCGCAGTTGCCGTGCCATTGGCTGTTGAATACCCCACAGTGACCGCCGTGGTAGCAGCCTTCGACAGGGTAACCGTAAAATTCGCGTTACTCGTGCCGCTGTTGCCCTCAGCCACAGACACATCCGAGATCGACACAGTGGGCTTCACAGCCACGTCGTCGTTGGTGATCGTCCCAGTCGCCGTCGCCCGAGAAACAGTTGCTCCGGACGCGTTGGCAAGAGTGACCGTGAACGTCTCGTCCGATTCCACGGCGGTATCGCCAGTGACCTTCACCGCCACAGTCTGCGACGTCACACCCGGGGCGAAAGTCAAAGTCCCCGAAGTAGGGGTGTAATCAGAGCCTGCAGTTGCCGTGCCATTGGCTGTTGAATACCCCACAGTGACCGCCGTGGTAGCAGCCTTCGACAGGGTAACCGTGAAATTCGCGTTACTCGTGCCGCTGTTGCCCTCAGCCACAGACACATCCGAGACCGACACGGTGGGCACGACGGGTGGGTTTCCAACCGCTACACCGTTGAGTTTGAGGCTGGTCGGTGCCGACCCAGCAGCGCCCGGGCTGGCTTGGTAGCCGAATGAAGTGCTCTGACCCGCAGCCACCTTACTGTTGTACGACATGTTGCTGATCACATAGTGCGTGCCCACATGGCTGGTGATTTGGGCATTCCAGATGTTCGAGATCTGAGCGGGGGTGTCGAACTCGACCGTCCATCCATTGAGGGCTGACGAGCCCGCAGTCACGGTCAGGGAAGCGTTGTGGCCAGTCTCCCAGTCGTTGGTGACGCTGTAGACGACCGACCCACTGGTTACCGGCGTCGCCGCCGCGGCCAGCGATGAAGTGGCTGCCCTCGCCGCAGCTTGCGGCGACTCTTCCTTCCGTAACGCCCCAAACAGCAAGCCGGCCAGCGGGCCGATCGTCGGTGTCAGGGGAGCCGACGGGACCAGAGCAACGACGCTAACCAGCGATCGCGTCGTGCGGAAGATAGACGGTGGCGCTTGCGCAGCCGAAGCTGCTGACGCAACCGGTACAGCACTCGGTGCGGGCAAGGTGTCGTCGGTCGATCCCGCGGGTGCTATCGCGGCCGGAGAGACCGCGGCCGCCGCCCGACTGGACGCACTCAAAACGCTTGGCCGGAGCGTACTGACGCTGATCCCCGAGGACTTGCTGGCCGGACTGCGCGGGACCCGCACCGTCAAGACGCCTTTGTCGGTTCCCGAATCTTTGCCTGATCCCGCATTCGGCTTCGACGACTTTCCGGAGTGGCTGGAGGGCGACGATCCGGCGGCGGAACGATCAGACTGGCTGCTCGACGATGCTGAACCACCGGTGCCGGTCTCCGCGTGTGCCACTCCGGCACCGATAGCCAGCGCAGCGCCGACACCCAGGCTTAACGCACCGACTCCGAGCCAGGCATACGGCTGACGGCGCGGCCGCCGGCGGGGTTTGTCAGCCTGGGCGCGGCACTTAGAAATGGGCTCGCCGAACGACACAGCGTTCGTTCGATGCGCTTTATTACCCATCGCCATGACCCCTGTCAGCCGATGCCTCCAGCACTTCGCTTTCGAACTGCCTTCGACGTCGTTATCCGAAAGCTATCAAAAAATGCCTGCTTTGCAACGCAATTTTTCGCAAAGAATCAGAGGCGTAAATTCGCGGCTTCGAATTGCTTCGCGGAGTGTATTTCAGCGACGTATATAGCTGTTCTAATTGAGATTGGGAGCTACACCCATCTGATGCTGACCAAACTGTGATTTATTCTCTGCGTCAACAGTATTCGTCACACACTCACGTTTTGATTGTGCGCGAATAAGCGGCATGGCAGTCGCGTTTGTGCAGGTGAATGCGAAACTAGCAAAGTTTTAGAGAATTGCTTCGGACATGACACTCTGCAGGCCCTGTGCCTGACAGCGATGTTTCCAATCCATCAGTTGAATGACTTCAGTTGTTCTGGCGCGGCTGCGCCATTGATCTGCGGCGATACGCCATCTGCCCGCGTCGAGGACGAGGTCGAGGACGATGTGGATACAGTCGTGCCCATGAAAGCCATGACACAGCGGAGCTGGGATCCAGCTGAACCGTTAGAGCTCCTAGAGCTACCCACGCCCGAACCGGGTAAGAGTGAAATCCGAGTGAAGGTACAGGCGATCGGCGTCAACCCAGTCGACTGGAAGATGCGCGACTCTGGGCCACTGCGGTTGGCGGCACGCCTACTTGGACCGAAACCGCCGGTAGTTGTAGGGGTGGACTTCGCCGGGGTCGTCGAGGCGGTCGGCCCGGGTGTGACACGTGCGGCCCCGGGTGATCGGGTGGTGGGCGGCACTAATTTCTCGCGTGGTCAGCGCGGTTCTTATGCCGACACCGTGCTGGTGAGAGAGGACCAGCTCTGCCGCATACCGGACACGGTGGACATCGCAGTCGCCTCGGCACTGCCGGTGAGTGGTGTCACCGCCTGGATGTCAGTGATTGACTTGGGCCGCATCCGGCAAGTGCAGCCTGCCGACAGGCGCGTGCTAGTCCTCGGTGCGTCCGGCGGCGTGGGCCAACTGGCCGTGCAGATCGGCAAATTGGAAGGCGCCTTCGTGGCCGGCGTCTGTTCGACGAAGAACGCGGAGATGGTCAAGGGCCTGGGTGCCGACGTGGTAATCGATTACAACCAGGGCGACGCACTTGAGCAAGCCAAGCAGCATGCGCCATTTCAGGTCGTGGTCGACTGCGTCGGCAGCTACTCCGGCGGAGAGTGCCGAGCGCTCTTATCGGCCAGCGGTCGGCACATAATGGTGGCCGGCGACGAGCCCAGCGCGATGGTGCAGCTACTGATCCCGCCGTTCAAATCCAAGTCAATCCTTGGCAGGCCCACCGGCGCGCGACTGGAGCCGTTGGTGGCCGCAGTAGCCGCAGGCAATCTGCATGTTTCCATCTCACAGAAGTTGCCGCTCACGAGCGCCGAGGAAGCCCACAAGCTCAGCCAGACAAGCCGCATGACCGGCAAACTGATCCTCGAGCCCTGATCTGGAACAGTCGGCAATCGGCGCGAAGTCGACATACGATCAAATCGCCCAGGAGGCATCTAGCGGGGGATTGCTTGCGTGGGGGACAAACAATGAAGGGTGGCCGCAGAGCGTGGCTGTGGGCGGGTGCGCCCATCGGTGGCTTCGCCCTGGCAATGATCGTCGGGGCTGGTATTGCGGCCGCCGACAATGGCGACGGTACCGGCACCGGAACCCGGGGCGTCCATCAGTCGCATTCGGCCCCGAATCACGCGTCAACAGCTAGACCGTCTGCACGCGCGAACGCAGCCAAGTTGCCATCACGGCCGGCGTCCTCGTCATCCCGTCTGGGGTCATCCCGTCTGGGCATTGTCCAGCGGGTCGAGCAGGCAGCGACACCGCCGCTCCGCTCCGGGGCAGTTGCGGATTCGGTGGTCGTCACACCAACCCCTGTGGCAGTTACTACACCGTCTACCAACGGAATTACCGGCGTCAAGACCGGCGACTCGGATCTGGTCATCCCGATCGGTACCCACAAATACACCGCATCCGCCGACTGGTACCTGCCCACCCAGGCAGACGGTTCAGTGAATGCGAACGGCATCATCTGGCTCCAGCACGGCTTCTTGGCCGACAACTCGTTCTACACAAAGCTGGCCACGCAGCTGGCTCTACAGACAAACAGCATCGTGGTCGCCCCAACCCTGCCATCTCTCCCAATTGCCTGTTCCGGTTGCTGGATCAATGGCGCGCCGATGGAACAAGCCGTAGCCGCCATGTTCCTGGGCGATCGAAAAGCGCTCCACGACAGTGCCGTAGCAGCCGGTTACTACGGAACACTGCCCGAGCAATACATCTTGGCTGGGCACGCTGCGGGCGGCGGGTTCGCCGTATCCGTAGCTGGTTACACCGTCGATAATGGTGCCGCCGATGATGCAAAGTTGGCCGGTGTCGTGATGTTCGATGGTGTGCTGATGGGTGATCGGCTGGGGACCGCGCTGCAGAGTCTCGATACGCTCGGCGTCCCCGTGTACCAGGTAGCAGCTCCAGCACAAGCGTGGAATGCCTTTGGCGCCACAACAACTGATCTGCTCGAACTTCGGCCAGACCAGTTCGACGGCGTTGTGCTGGCCGGAGGATCTCACGTCGATTCGATGTTGGGAAGCATCCCGATCGTCGACGCCATCGCTCAATTCATCACCCAAACGTCCCCAGTCGGCAACACTGCCGCGGCGTACACGCTGGGCGCAGGCTGGATCAACGACTTGTACGCCGCCTCTGGTCCAACTGACCCGCAGTACGGCTTCTATGCCAGCGCCGGCGAACCGATCATCTTGGGCGATGCCACCGCCTTCGGGCTCGCCGCGACCGACTCCGGTTACGGCACAACCACTCCGACAAAGTCGAATGGGGTAACCGGAGTCAGGGTCCGCAATTCGGATCTCACGATTCCGTGCGAATCTGGATACGTTGCGTCGGCAGATTGGTACCTGCCGACACAGGCCGACGGGTCGGTGCAAGCAAACGGCGTGATCTGGCTACAGCACGGATTATTGGGCGACAAAACCTTGTTCGTGGTGTTGGCCCGCGAGCTCGCGCAGCGGACCAACAGCATCGTTGTGGCACCGACTGTGACGTCAGTACCGGTGATCTGTACTGGATGCTGGATAGATGGCGTCGGGATGGACCAGGCGATCGCCGAGATGTTCGTCGGCGATCGGACAGCGTTGAACGCCAGCGCGAACGCGGCCGGTTACGTCGGCACATTGCCCCAAAATTACATATTGGCTGGGCATTCCATCGGGGGAGGACTGGCTGCCGCGGCGGGCGGTTACAGCGTCCAGAACGGCGCCGCCGACGGCAACCTCCGCGGCGTGGTGATGTTCGACGGCGTCTCGTTGATGGTGGACGGCCTCTCGTTGGTGGATACCTTCCCGGACGCACTGGCCAGCCTTGACTCCCTTGGCATCCCGGTCTATCAGCTCGCCGCACCACCGCAAACGTGGAACACCAGGGGCCTGACCACCACCGATCTGACAGCTCTGCATCCGGGTCAGTTTGTCGGCATTGAGATTGAAGATGGATCGCACTCCGACGCGATTCTGGATAGCAAGTCCTCCAGTCGGTACGACCTGCTGGTTGCACATCTGTCGCCGCCCGGCGCCACGGCTGCGATCTACACACTGGCCAGCGGCTGGATCAACGACATGTACGTCGGCGCAGGACCAAGTGATCCGCGGTTCGGGATCTATGGCGACGCGGGCCAGCAGATAATCATGGGGGACGCGATCGGAATCCCATTGCCCATCCCCGCCTAGCTGTCACTACTTCTAGCTGAGCAACTCCTGCACCGAACGCGGCACCGGGCCAGGGGCGGAATGCTCCGGTTGCCCGTAGGTGGATGTGACAGGGATGACGCCCGTCCATCCAGCGTTCACCGGTGTCGCGGGTGGTCCGCTGCGTTGCTTGGCGATCCAATTGTGCTCAGTGATAAGCAGTTCCAGAAGAAGAGTTTGTGCGAGCTCTTTGCCGCTATGCGCTGGGCACTCTGTTGATCGTCCGGGCAGGAGAGCATCGGTGAAGCGGTCGAGAGCAGCAGCTGCATCTTTGTCCTCGGTTGGGTGGCAAACACCGCGCACGACCGCTGAGCGGTAGTTGGCGGAATGGTCGAACGCCCGCTCAGCGATGACGAGACCGTCCAGCAGAAACGCGCTGACGGCCACCTTGGCCCCCGCCGCAACGTGCCGTAGCGCTCCCGCACCGGTCGAGCCATGCAACAGAAGCCGGTCGCCGTCGCGGGCCACCAGGATGGGCACTGACCACGGCTCGTCTCCGATGACGGTGGCGAGCGTGGCCACCTGACAATTGTCGAAGACCTCATTGACGAGGAGCCGATCGCCACCGCGGTCAGGCTTGCGAGTCAAGGAACGCAGGCCATCCATGGTGTCGAGTCAACGCGGCTATCCCCGATGTATGCAACCCAGTTATCGAGACGGACGGAGAATCGCGACTAGGAAGTCAGCATCATCGCTGAACGGTCGCAAATCCCAGGTTGATAGCAGCGCGTCAGACGTAAGCCCAGCACTCGCAGCATCGTCGAAGAACTGCACGAACTCGTACTCACGGCCGGCGCCGAACCCGATCACCACACGACCGTCGCCCACTAGGTGGGCGCGCAACCGGGACAACACCTCGACGCGGGTACTCGGAGCAACGAAGGCCATGACGTTGCCAGCCGCCACGATCAGCTCAAACGGCTCGATGATGCCGCGTGCAGGCAAGTCGAGTTCAGCGAGATCGCCTACCAGCCAGCGCGGCCCGGGATTGTCCTGCTGGGCCGCCTCAATGAGTACCGGATCGACATCGACACCGACCACGTCGTGGCCGGCTGCGGCCAGATAGGCCCCGACGCGACCGGAGCCACAGCCGGCGTCGAGGATCCGCGCGCCGCGTGGAGCCATCGCATCCAGGAGGCGCGCCTCACCGGCGAGATCAATACCGTCGCGGGCCATCGCGCGAAAGCGCTCGACATACCAACGTGAATGCTCGGGATTGGCCGCGACCTTTTGCATCCAGACGCTCTGCTCGACCATACGAGCATTGTCACCTAACGCGGCGCCGAGTTGTCAAAGGTGAATGTGTCCGGACCGAATAGGCCGGCGATGACGGTGTGTCCAGAGAACTTGATGCGCTAGAAACCGTGTCAGTCCTCACCTGACCAATACCGCTGATGTTGATTCAGCCGGCACTGACGTCATTGCAGTTCGACTGTTCGACGGGAGAGGCAGTGGCTTGCTCTTCGGCCGACTCACCGAAGTTCTTAGCGGCCAAAGCTAGTAAGTCGTGTACAGCATCAATGGCCTCAACGCCGGTTGCGCGCAGTTCGATCTCGTCGCCCTGCCGAATGTCCAGACCTGTAACCTTCGACAGGCTGTTGGCCGGAACCCACGCGGATCCGGCGCTACGGTTTCGGATCATCACTTGGGTATCGAGCACTGTGGCGGTTTTGACGAATTGGGCCGCTGGGCGAACGTGCAGTCCGTACGTATTACGCACTACGAAACTGCCCGCAACTTCATCCGGCGCGAAGACATAGGAGGGCTCCCTGCCCTCACTGGCTTCAATTCGAGATATTTTGTTCGCCAACGCATTACATGCCTCAGCTGCCACTTGACCAACAGATTGTCCACCGCTGGCGGCGACGACGGCGGCAATGAGCCCCTCGATCAGAGGCGCTGGGCACAGGACTGTCCGTTGCCGAACACCGGCGTCGAGATACTCAAGCGCCAATTCAGCGGACAGCGCGGCGCCTTCAACATCCATCAGTACTACAACACCTTCGCCTTGATCGGCGTTGCCAATAGCAGCAGCGATCTCGGTCGCATCGGTGCCCAAGGCAGTCGCGTCAAGACCGGCCGCGATGGTGATTTGCGGGCGCGCATCTGTGACCAATGCGAGTGCGAACTCGACGGCTGCGGTCGCCAGTGGCCGACTAAGTGACACGACGACTATTCCGATGGCCATGACATGGATGGTCTCAGAGCTACGCACACTGGCCATCGGGTTTGAGTAGTTCATTCAGCCTTGCCCCCTGAACATGCGTTACCGGTAGCGTTTCGCATCCCATGTCGGTACCATCGCGCTGTGAGCAAGCAGATCGCCGTTCGGCTTCCGGACGAAGTCGTCGACTTCATTGACAGTGAAGTGGACCAACGGCACGCCGCGAGCCGCGCATCATTTGTACTCAAAGCACTCGAACGCGAGCGTCGCCGGCTGATCGCTGCCCGCGATGCCGCGATTCTCGCCAAGCGGACCACCGCAGACGATGAATTCGATGCGCTCGCTGCCCATGCCTCCACCTTCGAACTGGATATCGATTGAGACCGATTCACGTTGCCCAACTTGATAAGGCTCGGCCGGTTCTGATCCTGACTCGGGGGCTCGTGCGGCCTCACCTAACCAGGGTCACCGTGGCACCGATCACCGGAACGGTTCGCGGCCTGTCGACCGAAGTTCCAGTAGGTGTGCGTAACGGGCTCGAGAAAGATTCCGTCGTCAGCGTCGACAACATTGTCACGATCCCGGTTGCGGCGCTGGGGCGTCAGATCGGTTTCTTTCTTCCTGATCAAGAGGCATTGTTGACAACGGCGATCCAGCACGCGTTCGACCTCGACTGACAAGCAAGGGCAACTGCCGTGCGGGGATCTTCACTTGGGCGACTAGGGAATACGGCATCCCTTAACTTGACATAATGTGTCTTATCGGCAATTTCCGGTCCGGATTGCAACAGATGCGACGACCCGTTGTCGTTTTGCAGTTAATCTCTGACTTTTTCACTGGTCGCTGAACCAGCGCACCAGAGTCGTCCACTCTTTCGTTTAATGCGCATCTCATCACGTTTCGATGCGGGGCCGAGATCGACCATTCGTCTCGATGGCCGCCCATGCGCCCTTGCCGACGGTTCACCGACCCTACTGTGCCTACACATGATTTCGTCACTGTGACGTATTTACGTGCCTGGTAGTCAAAGCGAACTCGGCCACCGCCTTCCATGCTCGCGGCCGCCAGGAGGCTGAAGGCAGACAACTGCAAATGACCAAAGTCCTCCATGCCGATCAGAAATAACGTTGTCGACAAAAGTGCAGGAGTCACGGAGCATCATGGGACTCGTGGGCGTGGTTGATTTCGGAGGACTTCCCTCTCCTGCAATGCACCAGGAACTCAGTCGCCAAGTACTGGACTCCTTAGTAGATGCCTACTGGGGCCTCGATGCCGACGGTCGGGTGATCGAGTGGAACCAGGCGGCGTCCCAGATGTTCGGCTGGTCCAGAGAGGAAGCGATCGGACGGCTGCTGACGGAGCTGGTGGTCACCGCCGATCAGCGCGAATGGGTTTCCCAAGACATGCGACGCTACATAGAAGCCGGCCAGTCGCCCGTGGTCGGTCAGGTCTCAACATTCACGCTGCGCCGCAAAGACGGCACTGAACTGCCAACAGAATTGATCGTGAATGCAATCGGCTCCGGGCCGCAGCTGACCTTCCATGCCTTCGTTCGCGACATGACGGCGCTCTCCGAGGCTCGAGCCGCCCTGCGCGGTAGTGACGCCACGTTCGAAGCGGTATTCGCCAACGCACCGATCGGGATTGCCGTCGTCGGGCTCGACGGCAGTTTCCAAAGAGTAAACCTGGCGCTGTGCACGATCACCGGATACAAAGAGCACGAACTGACCGAGTTGACGTTCCAAGACATCACATTTCCGCATGACCTCGACACTGACGTGAACGAAGCCACCCGCCTGCTACACGGTGAGATCACCAGCTATCAGATGGACAAGCGCTATTACGCCGCGGACGGGCACCTCATCTGGATTCACCTATCGGCGTCCATCGTGCGGGATGCGGACGATCAGCCGCTACATTTCATAGCCCACATTGAAGACATCTCTGGCCGCAAGCGCGACGAGGAACTGCTCACGCGGCGAGCAACCCGCGACACCTTGACAGGAGTGCTCAACCGTAGCCGATTCGAAGAAGAATTAGCCCGGTACAGCGCCCTCGCCCGACGCCACGCTTACGACGATGAGGCGGCCGTGTTCATGATTGATGTCGATGGCCTCAAACAGGTCAACGACCGGGACGGCCACGCCGCGGGCGATGATTACCTCAAGACCGTAGCTCAGACCATCAACCGGCGCTTGCGCCTTTCGGATGTATTCGCCCGCATCGGTGGCGACGAATTCTCCGCTCTACTGCCGCATACCTCTGCCGACCAGGCTCGGAAATTGGCACAGGATCTGGTCAGCCTCGTCGAAGCCACTTCCCGCGGCAGCATCAGCGTCGGCATCGGAATGATGGTTCCGGGCCAGCTGGACGGTGCGCTGGAGCGCGCCGATCAAGCCATGTACTACGCCAAACAACACGGCGGAGGACATAGCTACGGACCCTGACCCGATCCCGCACCCAACACGTCGTCAGCAAATAGCATCTCGTTGTGCGGCAGCAAGCGCAGGTCTCTGGTGTGGCCGCCACCATGACGATTGTGGCAATGAGTTTGGGCAGCGCGATGGTCTTGGGCGATCTGATCATCCTGTCGGCCAACCTCGCCACCGTTCAACGCGGCCTGCAATGCTCAGCCGGCACAACTATTTTCGTTGGGTCGCTCGCAACGCTGACCATGGCCGCCGCCGTACTCGGAGCGGGAGTCTTAGGCGACAGGTACGGGATGAGACGGATGTTCGTCGCGGGTGCATGCGGTGCCATCGTATTCGGGGTGCTGGCCGCGGTAGCACCCAACGCCGCGGTGCTGCTGACCGCCAGAGCGTGTATCGGGGTGTCGTTCGCGTTCCTGAGCAGTCTATCGCTGGCCATCATCAACGCGGTATTCCCTCCAGACCAGCGCGCAGGTGCGATCGCACGCTATCTCGCCGCGGTCTACGCCTTCGGCGTAGTGCCGCCAGTAGTGGGCAGTCTGCTAGTCAAACATGCTGATTGGCGTAGCGGCTTTCTGGTAACACCGGCCATAGCGATAGTCGCTCTAGTGCTCACTCTGCGCTATGTACCGGAAACGCCTCGTTCACAACGGAATACCGACGTCCTCGGCCTACTGCTGATTGGTGTCGCCCTCATCAGCCTGATCTACGGGATCTCCCGACTGCAGACCGGATTACATGTCGGGGCGCTGGCACCCATCCTGATCGGGATCTTCGCCGCAACCGTTTTCGTATGGTGGGAGCTGCACACTGACCAGCCGGCGTTGGAATTGCGAATCTTCCGCTCCCATCGGTTCAACGCAGCGGTCACCGCGGGCGCCGCGAGCAACTTCGTCCAGGGCGCAGCG
The DNA here is from genome assembly GCA_965279745.1 of Mycobacterium sp. Taxonomy (GTDB): domain Bacteria; phylum Actinomycetota; class Actinomycetes; order Mycobacteriales; family Mycobacteriaceae; genus Mycobacterium. Next base: position 702,074 of record OZ257262.1, on the reverse strand, counting down.
ACGATCATGGTCACCTATTACTTCATCATCATCCGCGGCGTGCCAACCGAAATGTTCGCGCTGCTACTGATCCCGGCTACCCTGCTGTCCGCATTGGCTGCGCTCGGTGCGGGTCTGGCCACGCAGAGATTCGGCTACCGAACTGTTCTGGTGACGGGCCTAGCCGTACTGACGCTGAGTCTGCTGCTGCGCCAGTTGTTTGAGGTCAATACCCCGATCGCCGCCGTCGCCACGGTGATGGCATTGACGGCCATTGGCGGTGCCATCGTGCAGACCCCGCAGACCACGATCATGATGTGCAGCGCGCCAACCAATCTCGGTGGCGTGGTCTCCGCGGTGAAGGCTTCAGTGGCAGGAACTTCCCACAGCCTCGGGTCTTCGCTCATCGCCCTGCTGGGCGTCACCCTGGTCAATCGAGATTCGAATCTGGCGAGTGCGGGCATCGACGCCCAGCAGGCTCGGGACACCCTGCTGCTGCAGCACGTCCCGACTTCGCCAGGCGAGGCCGTCTTAGATCCACAGCAGACTCAATGGATCATCTCAGAGGCCACCTCAAGCATGATCGATACGGCCCATAGGCTAAATCTCGTCATGGCGGTCGTACCGTTGACGGCGATCGGCCTCGCAGTCGTACTGCTGCGAGGGAAGCTGTCAGTCAATCACATCAGTAGCGGTCAATCTCAATCAACCGCTCGTCACTGATTCCGAAATGATGTGCAATCTCATGGAGCACAACATGTTTCACCTCGCGGTGTAGGCGATCCGCGTCGCCCGCGGCAAGCCGCCTGATCGGACCCGCGAAGATGCTGATCTTGTCCGGCAGCACCCCGCTGTAGGTACTCGTCCGTTGCGTCAACGGTACTCCGTGGTAGTAGCCGAGCAGCCGTTGCCCCGCGGGAGGCTCATCTTCGACGACGATCTCGACATTGCTTATGGCTGAACGAAGTTCGGATGGCAAGGAGTTGAGCGCATCGCCGATCGCCTTTTCGAATGAATCTGTCGGCTCTGGCATTGAAGGCGCATCCATTTCCGCCAGACTACTTCTGGAGTGTGAACTGGTGCAACAGCATCGTCCCATCGTTCGGCATCCCGTTGTGGGCCATCGAGAAGAAGGCGTCGTAGCGTTCAAAGCCGAAGTGCTCGAACGCGCCAATCGAAACGATACGGTCGACGCGCTCATCGAACTGTTCCCAGCCCTTCAGCTCTACACGCTTGTCGCGATGATGGTCCGACTCCCCGGCACCGCCAGTCTCCGCAACCCCTCCGCGAGAGTGGCCTCATCGGTGAGCACCTGGGCGGGCGTCGGCTCGGAGTGCGTCGACAATTGGCGATCCTGCTGAGGCTCAAACCCATTCACGACAGACGCCTTTGAATTCACCGCACGACTGGGACCCGCAGAGATGGATAGCCCAGCCCTCGCCGTCAAGCACAGTCAGTCATTTGCACCGCATGCCGCAGCTTTGCCAGAGATTGCGCCAGCAGTCGCGACACGTGCATCTGCGATATTCCGAGTTGCTCCGCGATCTGAGTCTGTGTCATGGATTCAAAGAAGCGGAGCCCCAGCACCGTCTGCTCGCGCTCCGGCAAGGCTGCCAAGAGCGGACGAACCGTCTCGATGTCGATCACCTTAGCCAGGTTGGCGTCAACGCTGCCGAAACCGTCGCCCGGTAATCGCCCCCTGCCATCGCGATGGGCTTCCGCCGCAGCGCTAGAGGACAACGTGGAGTACACGGTGGAAACAATCTGCGCCTGCACCACTTCGTCACGCCCGATTCCGAGATGGCTAGCGATCTCCTTGGCGGTCGGCGCACGGCCACACTGGTGAGACAGCTCCTCATTGGCCTGCTTGAGCTGCGAACTAAGCTCCTTGAGTCGGCGAGGAACTTTCACCGCCCACCCGTGATCGCGGAAGTAGCGGCGCAGTTCGCCCATAATGGTGGGAACGGCATAAGGCAGGAATCCCGCATCGTCCTTCTCGGTGTCAAAGCGGTCCACCGCTTTGATCAACCCGACCCGCGCCACCTGGACCAGATCTTCAAGCGGCTCACCGCGGTTCGCATAGCGGCGCGCAATGTGGTCTGCTAACGGCAGACAGCGTTCGATGATCGCATCACGTTGACGACGACGCTCCACAGACTCGTCTTCCAACCCGACGAGCTCACGAAATATCTCACTAACGTCGGCGTACTCTTCGGTCGAGTTCCCTGACTCAGGAGCCCGTTCGGCCCAAAATCCGACCGGCGAGCGGGAAACGTAAGGTGGCGCAGTCATAGTGACCCCGAACTGGGATATTCACTGAAATGTTGGGTCTTGAAGCCAATGCTCCGTGGGTTCCGCGGCGGACAGCAGAACACATTCCCCGAACCGGACTGAATTCTCAGCCAAAACTGACACTACCCGTTCGACGGCTACCGTGCGACTCCGCAATGTCCTTGCGAACGCCGGTGCAGTTGCTGCACTACGTCCGGTTGTAGTGCCTCTGGCCATTCCGACGTGCCGCTACTTGATGTGGTTTGACAGTGACCAACATCGATCTGCTGAGGTTCAAGAGGCGCCCGGCTAGTGGGAATTATTGGGAGCCAGCGAGCGCCCAGTGCTGAGGCGGTTGTGCAGTCACTTCGGTCGCGTCCCAACCTCGAGTCCGGCAAGCTCGGACGTGCCCTCGAACAGCAGGCGTCCAAACTCGCGAACTGTGCAGCGAAGCCTGCCACCGAGATGCTCGAAATCGGTGTCGATATTGCGTCTCTGCGCCGGCAACGGCACCGGCAGGACGTGCGGTGGCAGGTGCCTACCATCCCCTTCCAGTTCGATCTGATAACGCAGCGACCTTCCGCGAATGACCCACTGGTTGTCCCCCAGCACAGAGCGCACCAGCACCGGTGGGGTCATCCGAATGACCTTCTCGCCCACTCTCACCACTACACCGTTGACATCACGCGCTATCGGTCCCAGCGATAGCAGCCCCCCGGAAAATGCCACGCACACGTCGTCATCGCCGAAATCATGGGCCTGACCCCACCACCACCGGAGCGGGAAACCGGCACCCCAATTTCGTTCGGCATAGAGCTTCGCACCGTCGAATGTCCAGCTCTCATCCCCATACTCGACTGTGCCGCTTGCCTTTCCACCAAGACAGTGCGGATGCCAGTACTGATTGAGAAACGGAACCGCGGAGAACACGCCGCCACCGCCGAACGCCTTCGGCCACCTGACCGGATCTCTGATCTCCATGTTCAGCCGTAGGTCTCCGAGCTCGAAGCGAACGCGGTCGGTGCCGACAGTGAAGCTGCCTGATTCGTCGCCCGCGGTCACCGAGAACGGCGATTGCAGAGCCCGCGCACCGCCCAGCGCCCCGGACCGCACAAACGTGCCCGGATGCACGCCGACAGCCACAGTGGACCAGTCCCCACCCGGCTGGCGGTTGACGCTGCACAGAGCGATCAGAGCCCGGCCGGATCTCTCATCGGAGACCCGCCAGAACCAGCCCTCCATCTCGGTACCGTGCGAAGGCAACGGGTCTCCGAATGGGACGTCAGCGCCCGTGCGGCGGTAGGCGTCGATCAGGCGGCTGCGCATGTGGCTAACTCAGATACCCAGTCGGCGGCCTTGGCGGGGTCGGCTGGCGGTGCGGCAACTTGAACGAACTCATCAATCCCCAACTCTGCCAGTCCTGCCGCGTCGCCCGGCAGTGGAGCGCGCAGGGCCACCGCCAACCGCAAGTCGGCCAGACTACGTCCGGCATCATCGCAGTGTGCTCGCAACGTCAACAGCTTGCCGGCGACATCGTTGACATCGCGGAGGTTGAAGCCGTACCAGCCGTCACCCCACTGCGCGACCCGGCGCAACGCTGCATCGCTGTTACCTCCCAATAAGACCGGAATTCTCCTGTCTCGCAATGGCTTTGGATTGACCCGAATGTCTGCAAACTCCACGAACTCGCCAGTATAGGAGGAAACGTCGTCGCGCCAGAGAGTACGCATCGCCGCTACATAGTCGGCCGCGCGGGCGGCTCGGCCTGCGAACGGGACACCGATGGCACCGAATTCCTCTCGCGACCAACCGATTCCGATACCCAGCGAGAACCTGCCGCCGCTGAGTTTGTCCAGGCTCGCAGCTTGTTTGGCCACAATCACCGGGTTGTGCTCGGGCAGCAGCAACACGCCGGTGGCGATCCCGATCGTCGTCGTAGCGGCCGCGGCAAAGGACAACACGATCATCGGATCAATCCAGTCCGCAGTAGCAGGGACAGCGATCTTGCCATCGTCGGCATACGGATACCGGGAGGTGGCTTCGTCGACCATCACAATGTGCTCGCCGGACCACAGTGTCGCAAAGGACTGTTCCTCCGCCGCGACAGCCACCGCCTCGATTACTGATCGTTCGGCACCTGCGCCGATACCCAGCGCATGCAAACCGATTCGCATAACCGCATCATCTCACGAGGCGCGTCCTCCAATCGGGGGACACGAAATTCCTCCTGCGTATCAACCTGTTACACCGCGCGCGGCAAGTGCTAAGCCTGGCAAACTAAACGAATCAAGACAGCACACGAGTAGCAGCAGGAGTCCACATGAACGCAGCGCAACTGGCAGACCGCGACCAGGACACCATGGACGGCATCGCGGACACTCTCGCAGTGGCATACCTGAGGCTGCACCGCGCCGCGGCAATCGCACAACACCTCGCCGTGACGGACCCCCTTTACCGCGACCGTCCCGGCTGGGACCTGTCGTTGGCCATCCAGGACGCCATCACCGCGATCGACCACTCTGCGCGCACCCAGGAATTAGCCGCCCGCCACGAATTCTGGGCACACCCACTGCCGTCCGCCGCGGTGGCAGCAGCCAACACCCACGCGACTTTGCCCGCTACCGTCGACGTTGCGGCCGAACGGCTGCTGAATCACTTGGGCGCGGCGCTCAACGCTCTGATCGACGCCGAGCAACACACGTCCGATGCCGGCATCGACGACGCGCTACACGCGGTATGCACTGCGTTGCGTACCGCAACGACACATCCTGCAACTGAGGTTGACGAGTTCTGGGAGATCACCATCTGAGTTCAGCGAACCTGACGCATCTTCACCCGTTTCGAGAGTCACAATCTGCTCTGGGCGGCCTACATCGACCCCTCGCAGAAATTGGCTATGTCGGCGCTGAGCCTCGGCGGCTTCCGCCATCACAAACTTTGGAAGTCGCATACCAAATCCAAGACACAGTTCTTCCAGGATTGCGAGCAAGGGAACTTACCCGCCTTCAGCTGGGTCGAGCCCTGCATGCTCTTCGGCGAATTGGAGGACTACCACCCACCCACTGACATTCGCACGGGTGAAGCATTCCTGGCGTAGGTCTACAACGCCGTGCGCGCCTCGCCCGCGTGGGAAAACAGCGCTACTCATCGTCTTCGACGAGGGCGGCGGCTGTTATGACCATGTGGCACCCCCGGCAGCAGTTCCCGACGGCTACGTCAGCAAGGAGGGTTTCGCTTTCGACCGCTTAGGGATTCGGGTTCCCGCCATCCTCGTGTCGGCGTTCACCGAGCGCGAGACGGTCATCACCGACACCTTCCACCACGCCGCCGTCGCTCGACGGCGTGGACCGCACCAGAGGTAGTGACCTCGGTGACAATCCCGACCCTTCGCTGTGGAAGGCAAAGGTGCGAGAACTTGTGAACGACAAGGTCTCTCACCTCGGCGCGGCCGTTCTAGACAACCTGGCCCGGCAGCACGATCCCGGCAGCCTCGCCCAGAATGATCGGGTCACCGGCTGACCCGTAGATGCCGTACTGCGGGTCGGATGGACCTGCTCCGACGTACATGTCGTTGATCCAGCCCGATGACAGCGTGTATGCGGCCTGGGTGTTGCCCCGCGGGGAGAATCCCGTCACCAACTGGAGCACGAAGTCGAGGAGCGGATTGGTGCCCAGCATCGAGTCAACATGCGAGCCGCCGACCAGTTCGACACCGACGAACTGACCTGGGCGCAGACTCACCAGCTCATTTGTAGTGGCGCCAAAGGCATTCCACGCCTGGGGCGGTGCGGCGACCGTGTAGTCGGGGATGTTCAGGGTGTCCAGGTTGGCGATCGATTCGGCGAAGGCCGAAGAGTTCGAGGAAACCCCGTCAAACATCACCACACCGAGAAGGTGGTTGTCCGTGGGATCCGGCCCAAGATCCGCAACGTAATCGCCGCCAACAGCGGTCGCGAGTCCGCCACCGGCAGAGTGGCCGGCCATCACGAAATCTTCTGGCAGCGTGCCTTGATATCCGGCCGCATTGGCGCTGATGTTCAGTGCTGCCCGGCTACCCAGGAACATCGTGGCGATGGCCTCCTGCATCGGAGCCCCATTCAGCCAGCAGTCAGGGCAGAACAGCGGCGGCAGAAACGGCAGTGTGGGAGCGACCACGATGCTATTGGTCTGCTGTGCCAACGCGGTGGCCAACGCAGAATAGAACGGGCCGATCGCACCGAAGCCGTGCTGCAGCCAGATGACGCCGTCGGCTTGCACCGAACCGTCGGACTGCGTCGGGAAGTACCACCGAGCGTTCGCGACGTAACCGTCTGAACCACAAGGAATGTCCAGCTTAGCCGCACCCACCTTGACTCCGGTCACCCCGTTGGTCGCAGGAGCGTCCACAACGGCCGCGACTGGACCGGCCAACGCAACTTTCGCGGCAGCCCTGGGACTAGCGGTCGCCACCCGTGGGCTATCGGCCGCCGACTGCTGTGGTTCGGAAACGGTGCTGCTGAATTTTCGCGAATCGATGCCGGCCTTGAGCCCAGATGTTCGGACGACAGGGGCCGCTAGCGTTCGGGCAGTCGTCGCCTTTCGCGGCATTGACTTGGCTGACGCGGCCGAGGCCGCCTTGGCCGATGACGGGCCGGCTGTGGACTTCCCCGGATGATCGCTGGGCGCGCCGGTGTCGGCGGTCGCGACGGCTGCGCCGGACACCAACGCCGCGCCCACCCCGGCGAACAGCGCACACGCCCCCCACCACTCTCGTCGATCGCTCACTACAGCCACCTTTCCCCACCTAGGTCCATTCAGCATGACGGTCACTTCAGCACGGCGAAACCGACACGCCGCCACGTTCGTCAACAACAGCCCGGACCAGTGCGTCGCGGGCGCTTTCGATGTCGTGCAGCCGCGTAACAGATTGAGATAGACCATATTCCGGCCACCCGGGCCCAGCTACATAGACATGGCCTGCAAAGCGCAGTCCCACCTCAATCGCGTCAAACTCTGCCGTGGCTGCCGTGTGACTCCAGAGCACCAAAGCTGCCGGCCGGGTGCGGTCAAGGGCGTCATGAAGCGCCGAAACCGGGACGTCGCTGCCCAGCATGCGTACTGCGGTGGACTCCTCAGCAAGCACCGCGGCAAGCGCCTCCAGGGACAGCAGGTGATGCTCGCCAGGTGTGCAGGCCAAGACGATCTGCGCGTCTTGCGCTGCACCGTTGCGCCGCACGGCCTGTCGCAGACTCCCGGAGACGACCCACGACAACGCGTGCTCCTCATCGATGCACGAGCCCGTGACTTGACGCGCCACGATGCTCGCGAAAGCCGGCCGGCATACCTTGTTCCAGGTCGCAACGACGCCGCGCTGACGCAAGCTTCGGTCCAACAGATCCGACATCGCGACGGTGTCGAGCCGTTGCGCATGTGCTGCTAGGTCGGCAGCGTCATCGTCGGCGCAGGCCACCTCATCCCGCTGAAACTCTGGGCGCAAGCTTGCCGCGGCGCTTGCCGGCGGTACCCCCGACTGGACCAGTTGGATCATCTGAGTCAGCACAGCTATGTCGGCTTCGCTGTAGAGGCGGTGCTTTCCGCGCAGATGACCGTCCGGGCCCAGCCCGTAACGTTGGCTCCAGCTCCGCAATGTCGCCGTCGGAACACCCAATCGCGACGCGACCACGCCGACGGGGTAGCCCGGTGCCGGCGCCAAGTCAGTGACAGACGTGGGAGTGATGCGCTCATTATTACCCGCAAATCCGCCCCCCACGTTCGATTGATGCATAATCGATGCATGCATCACTTCCGCATCGATTCTCGGCAGAAGTGCGTAGAACGGCAGCTGCGGTGAGGCGGATCGCCATCGTCGGCAGCGGGGTCGCGGGGCTGACAGCGGCTTGGGTGTTGCGGAGCGAGGCGAAAGTCACCGTCTACGAGTCCGACGTGCGGCTAGGCGGACACGCACATACCCATGTCATCCCACGGTCGGATGGCACCCATGATGTCGTGGATACGGGATTTATCGTGATGAATCACGCGACCTACCCCACCTTGATCCGACTGCTCGGCGAACTTGGGGTACGTACGCAACCAGCCGAGATGTCGATGTCCGTGTCTTGCGCCGGGTGTGGCCTCGAGTACGCGGGAGCACGAGGTCTCTCCGGTCTAGTCTCGGGGACAGCGGCTGTCCGAAATCGCAGGTACTGGCGAATGCTGGCCGAGGTTCCCCGCTTTCACCGTGCAGCGCGAGCGCTGCTGGCCAAAGAGCCGAATAGCGATGCGCCGCTGCGCGATTTTCTCAGCGACCACCGCTTCACGGATTATTTCGTTAACCACTTCGCGATTCCACTGGTTGCCTGCGTGTGGTCCTGCTCCCCCGGCATCGCGCTGGATTACCCTGCCCGTTACCTATTTTCGTTCCTCAGCAATCACGGCATGCTGCGAATCAAAGGTTCACCTCAGTGGCAGACAATCGTCGGCGGGTCACGCGAATATGTGAATCGGATCGCTTCGGAGATAGCCGACATCCGAATGGACACCGCAGTCACTGCCGTAACTCGTCGGGCCGACGACATCACAATCACGACCAGCGCGGGTGCATCTGATACCTACGACGCCGCAGTGATCGCTACCCACCCAGACCAAACACTCGCCTTGTTGACGAACCCCACTGAGCCAGAGCGCGAGGTCCTCGGTTCTTTCAATTACTCACCCAATCTCATTCAGCTGCACAGTGATGAGTCCCTTTTGCCCCAGAGCTCGCGCGCCCAGGCATCATGGAACTTCCGAACTAACTCCTGCGGCGGTACTGAGGGCGCTCCCGTCGCCGTCACCTACGACATGAACCGTCTGCAGACCATTCACAGTCCTCATCGCTATCTCGTCAGCCTCAATTCCACCGTCGAGGTGGATCCTACGAGAACGACTGCGCAGTTGAGCTATTCACATCCGCAATACACACCCCATTCCATCGCGGCGCAGCGACGGCTTCCGGAACTCAACTCCGGACGGCTCGCCTTCGCGGGCGCCTACCACGGGTGGGGATTCCACGAAGACGGCGCACGATCCGGCCTCGCCGCTGCCCGATCGCTGGGAGCGCGATGGTAGCGCCACTTATCCTGTACCGCACTGAGATCCGACATCAGCGGCGCCACCCGATCAGCCATCAATTCAGCTATCCCAGCTATTGGTGGTTGATCGATATAGATCAACTCGATGCGATACCACTCGCGCTACGGTCGGTCATCAGACCCCGGTCCCGTGACTATTGCGGTGACCCGCACGCGTCGATCGCCGCGAACGTCCACGCCTTCCTCTCCGCCGCGGACATTGATACGACCGACCTGACCATCCAGATGCTCACTACACCAAGGCAATTCGGCTACACGTTCAACCCCATCACAGTCTTCTACTGCACTCGCCGTCCTGGTGGGGCTTTCGCCGCCGTGATCGCCGAAGTTCATAACACCTACGGTGACCGACATCGCTATCTGCTTCATCCTGACGCGCGCGACGAGTCTGAGGTGCCCAAAGAGATGTCGGTGTCACCGTTCTTCGACCTGTCCGGCCACTATCGCATCCACTCCCCCGCCCCTGATTCCGCTTTGCGACTGACGGTGCGACTGCACCGGGACGGCGAGCCGCCCTTCATCGCCTCGGCCATTGGGAAGCAAGTGCCGATAACCCTGAAGACGGTTGCCGCATCGCTGACCCTGGGAACCGCACTGCTTACCAGCGCCCGAATCAGATACCAAGGGATCACGCTGTGGCGCAAAAGACTCGCCATCCACCCCCGTCGCCAATTCCAGGGAGCCCGCCATGGCTGAGACCACCCTATTTCCACCGACGCAGCGACCGGCACCAGGTATCGACCCGGTGCGATGGCCCGACATTGACGCCCTGCCGCCCCGCACTTGGCGCACCCGAATTGCCAAGACGGTGGTGCGCCGCGCGGTCCGAGATTTACCGTTGCGAATTGAGCTGTCCCAAAACGAGGTATGGGGTTCCGCATCGGTCGGCGCCCCAACCATCGTCGTGTCCAACCCCGATGCATTCTTCCGGCGCGTCGGCCGCAGCGGCATGATCGGCTTCGGCGAGTCGTACATGGCCGGCGAGTGGGACACCGCAGATGCAGAAACGCTTACCGCGGCGATGACAGTTCTGGCCGCGAACGTCAGCGCCCTCATCCCTGCCGGATTGCAACGCCTGCGCCGCTTCGCGTTGCAGACGATGCCCATCGAGTCAAGAGATTGGCGGCGAGCATCGAAGGAGAACATCGCCGCTCACTACGACTTGTCGAACGATCTGTTCGCGGCATTTCTCGATCCGACCATGACGTACTCCTCGGCCATCTTCGAGAATGCCGCATCGGCTGACTGGTTGGATTTGCCCATCGCTCAGCGAGCGAAGATCGACCGCCTGCTCGACAACGCCGGTGTGCGCCGGGGTACGCGGCTACTCGAGATCGGAACGGGCTGGGGCGAACTGGCGATCCGAGCAGCCCAGCGCGGTGCGCTCGTCACGACACTCACTCTGTCCGAACAGCAAGCGAGTCTCGCCGCCCGTCGGGTTCAGGAAGCCGGCTTGGCGGACGTAGTAGATATCCGACTTCAGGACTATCGCGACGCCGCCAACCAAAACGATGCTGGCCAATACGACACTGGCCAATACGACGCTGTCCAATACGACGCCATCGTCTCGGTTGAGATGATTGAAGCAATCGGTTATCACCAGTGGCCGACATATTTCACGACGCTGGAGCGGCTTCTCGCACCAGGCGGAAAGATAGCGATCCAAGCCATCACCATGCCGCATGACAGGCTGGAAGCGACCCGCAACACATACGGCTGGATCCACAAATACATCTTCCCCGGGGGATTGCTTCCATCAGTCGAAGCGATTGAAAACACCGTCGCCGACTACACGGACCTGCACATCTGTGACCACCTGTCTTTTGGTGACCACTACGCCGCCACGCTTCGACTCTGGCTGGAACAGTTTGACGCCAACTGGGACCGACTGCGGTCTTTGGGTTTTGACGACACATTCCGCCGAATGTGGCGCTTTTACCTCTGCTACACACGTGCGGGCTTCGAGGCCGGATACCTCAACGTCCGACAGTTCGTGCTGAGGAGTACACCGTGAACGGTGACTTCTGGGTCATTGCTGCGGCTAGTGCGGCGGCCGTGGTGGTGGTCCTCGGTGTGACATTCCTCATCGGTGAACGACTGGGGCGGCACAACGTGGTCGATGTGGCCTGGGGTCTCGCCTTCGCGGTCGTGTCAGTGATCTCGGCGGCACTGGGTGACGGCGACGTCGTCAGGCGCTGGCTGCTGGCAGGGCTGACCTGTGTGTGGGGTCTGCGACTGGCAATCTATCTGGCAATCCGGTCTCGCGGCCTCGGTGAGGATCCCCGCTATAAAGCGCTGCTGGCCAAGTCCCGGGCCTCACGCCTGATCTCGGTGCTGTCCCGGATCTACCTCCTGCAGGGCGCGCTGGTCTGGTTCATCTCGCTGCCAATTCAGTTCAGTGCCACTCTGCCGCAGGGCTTTTCATGGTGGATCTACGTCGGTATCGCAGTCTGGCTTCTGGGCTTGGCGTTTGAGGCCGTCGGCGATGCTCAGCTACGAGCATACAAATCGCAGCCCGCGAATCGCGGCACCATCATGCAGCAGGGGCTATGGCGTTACACCCGCCATCCGAACTACTTCGGCGACGCCTGCGTCTGGTGGGGCTTGTATCTCGTCGCACTCACCGGGGGTCCGGAAGTCTTGCTCACGATCGGCTCGCCAATCGTGATGAGCACCCTGCTGATCAGGGTGTCAGGTAAATCGCTACTCGAGAAGCACATGGCGCAACGTCCCGGTTACGCCGATTATGTGCGACGCACGAGTGGATTCATTCCAAGGAGGCCGGCATGTTGACCGAGATTATCGATGCGCTCACGCCGGTGGCACAGGCCGCCGGGACGATTGTAGGGATCCGCCAAGGCACCGAGGAACCGGCCTTTAGCCTGGAGAAGAAGGTCGGCATTGTCGAGATTCGCCGCTACGGGCCACGCCTGGCGGCCGAGACGGCGATAGCGGCCGATGAGCAGTCCGCCCGCGTTGAGGGGTTCCGGCGGCTCGCGCGCTACATCTTCGGCGAAAACTCGTCTAAGGCCAAGATCTCGATGACCGCGCCGGTCGCCCAGCAGCAGACCGAAAAGATAGCCATGACCGCTCCGGTCGCGGCGCAGCGCAATTCGTGTGGCGACTGGATTATCCGGTTCTTCATGCCATCGGAGTACACCCTGGACACGCTGCCCACGCCCATCGACGAGGAGGTACGTGTGGTGCCGGTTCCTGCAGAAACCGTCGCGGTGCTCCGGTTCTCCGGCATCGCGAGCCCCGATACTGTCGTCGCACGCACCAACGAGTTGCTGACGATCCTGCAGGACAACGGCATAGAGACCACCGGCGATCCGCTGGCATGGTTCTACGACCCGCCGTGGACCGTTCCCTTCCGGCGACGCAACGAAGTCGCGGTGACCCTGGATGTTGGCAAGACTTAGTGTTGCGCGACCTCAGGCGCCGTCGGGTCGATAGATTCCGTAGCGACCCCTGATCACGATGCGCTGAAAGGCGGCTGCGATGGCCGAGCAATACGGCAATTTTCAGTATGAGATCTACTTCCAGGGTCTGAACGGTGTGGTTCCCAGTTTGCCGATGACCTTCGCCGAATTGGAGGCGCGCGCCCAGCAGGCCATGTCGCCTTCCCTGTGGTCGTACGTGTTCGGCGGCTGCGGTGATGAAAGCACTGGTGCGGCAAATGTCAGCGCCTTCAGCCGATGGGGTCTCATGCCTCGTATGCTCGTCGGCGCCACCGAACGTGACCTCTCGATCGAGTTGTTCGGACGTCGATGGCCTACACCGGTTTTTATGGCGCCGATAGGCGTGACAGGGCTTTGCACCCGTGACGAACATGGCGATCTGGCGGCGGCCCGGGCCGCCGCCCGGACCGGGGTGCCGATGTGTATCTCGACACTGACGATGGACCCGATGGAAGACATTGCCAGCGAATTCGGCACCACCCCAGGCTTTTTCCAGCTATACACTCCAAAAGATCGTGATCTGGCTGCGAGCTTTGTTCATCGCGCCGAGGCCGCCGGTTATGCCGCGATCGTGGTTACACTCGACACCTGGGTGCCTGGGTGGCGGCCACGCGACCTGTCAACGGCCAACTTCCCTCAGTTGCGCGGGAAATGTTTGGCCAACTACATCAGTGACCCGAACTTCCGATCCAAGGTCGATGGTGATCTGGACGCTGATCCGCGGACTGCAGTGATGTATTGGGTGACGCAGTTCGGCAACTCGTTGACCTGGGATGACCTGACCTGGATTCGCGAACTTACAGCGCTCCCCCTGATCCTCAAAGGCATCTGTCATCCCGATGACGCCCGCCGCGCCATTGACGCAGGAGTCGATGGCATCTACTGCTCGAACCACGGCGGCCGGCAGGCGAACGGTGGTCTACCGGCGATCAATTGTTTGCCCGAGGTGGTCGCCGCATCCGGCGACGTGCCGGTGCTGTTCGACTCCGGCATCCGCAACGGAAGCGATGTGGTGAAGGCGCTGGCGTTAGGCGCTACCGCGGTCGGGATCGGTCGCCCCTACGCATACGGGGCGGCACTGGCCGGCACCGATGGGATAGTGCACGTGTTGCGATCGATCCTCGCGGAGGCCGATTTGCTGATGGCCATCGACGGCTACCGCTCGATTGCCGACCTGACACTAGACGCGCTGAGGCAGGTATGACGACCGTATTTCGCGGCGGCGCCATCTACACCTGCGATCCGCAACGTCCATGGGCGGATGCCGTCGCGGTACGCGGGCGCGAGATTATCGCAGTCGGAACCGATGCCGAAGTGGCGGCAGTAGCAACCGACGACGCGCGCATCATCGACCTGGCAGGTCGGATGCTTCTGCCGGGCTTCGTCGAAGGACATATTCACCCGATCCTCGGCGGATTGCTGGCCTCGGGGGTTGATCTCCAGCTGCCGACCAAGGAAGCTGCGCTGACGGCCATCAGGGAGCACGCCCTGGCCAACCCGACTGGCATCGTGCGCGGATTCGGTTGGCGGGTGGACATGTTCGGCCCGTCCGGACCACACCGGGGCGACCTCGATGCGATCATTCCCGACCGTCCAGCACTGTTCTTCGCGATCGACGCTCACAGCGTGTGGGTGAATTCCAAGACTCTTGAAATTGCCGGGATCACAGCAGATACACCAGACCCGGTACCCGGGTTCAGCTTCTACACGCGGGACGCCGCCGGCGAGCCCACCGGTTTCGTCTTGGAGACGGTAGCCGTGCTGGGCATCGTTGACGCTGTCGAGCCGATGACGAAACCCGTTCTGTCCCAATTGTTCAGCCAGTGGGCGCCGAAAGCCGCCGCCGCTGGAATCACCGCGGTGTTTGACGCCGGCATACCACCGGTCGGTGAGGAACCTGACGGACTAGCAACCATCTACACCGATCTGGAGGTCCAAGGGCATCTGCCATTCCGGGTCGTCGCCTCGCACATGGTCAAGTCACCACCGCTTGAGGACGCGGTGTCCGAGACGCTGCGTCAGCGAGAAGCACTCGCCACCGAGCTGGTCACCGGCGGTGTCATGAAGATCCTCGGCGACGGAACCGTCGAGGGACACACGGCATGCTTGTTGGATCCCTACCTCGACAAACCCGAGTCCACAGGGCAGCCACCGTTCTCCGATGAGCAATGGCGCCAATTGGTCACCGCGGCTGACGCAGCCGGAATCGACGTTCACATTCACGCTATCGGGGACCGCACGGTGCGATCGGCACTCGACGCCATCGAAGCCGCGATACAGGCGAACCCGCCGCGGGATCGCCGACACACCATCGCTCATCTGGAACTTGTCGATGAGGCAGACCAGTCCAGATTCGGGCAGCTCGGCGTCATTGCGCAGTTCTCGGCCAATTGGCTGTCGGCCGACCCCGGCACTGTGGACACCACGATCATCAGGTGCGGTCATGATCGGCAACGAAAGATATTCCGGCCCAAGACCATTCTTGATTCCGGAGGAATGATCACATTCGGTTCCGATTGGCCCGCGGCAGGCTGGTTTTCAACCTACAAACCGTTGGATGCCATCGAGGTGTCGATCACACGGCAGCTGGTCGGCTCACCCGAGGCACCAGTACTCGACCCGATCGACGAGCGCCTCAACCTGGCCGAGGCACTGCACGCGAACACCATCAATGCCGCCCGGCAGTTACGGTTGGACCACATCGTTGGATCTATCGAAGTCGGCAAGTTGGCCGACCTTATCGTTCTGGGCGAGAACCTATTCGAGGTGGAGAGCCATCAGATCGCCGCGACCACGGTGGACATGACGATGATGAACGGTCGCTTCACCCACGGCGGGTGAGAGCTAGCCGCTCCCTCGCTGCACGGACCGGCACGACGAGCATCGGAATTGCCGCCAGCACGACTACCAGGGCAAAGACGCCGAGCCGAGACCACTGCTCACCCGGTCCCGCAATCGACCCGCCCAGCGCCGGAGCGATACCTCCTGCCGCCAACGTCATGGCACTCAAAAGCACGACGAAGCGGCCAGAATTTGTGTCCAGTTCCGCCGCCAAGGCCAACAACAGGGGTGCCAAGCAGTAGAACCCGAGGAACATGCCGAGAAATCCGATGATGAAAGGTGCCGGAGTGGTTGCGGTGCCAACCAAGAAGCCGCCACCCCCCAATGCGATGCCGGCCGGAACGATGATGATCATCTTGTTGATCTTGCGGCCGAACACCAGGGTTATTCCGGTACCCACTATGCCGATGAGCTGAGACACCCCGAGGAACGTCGCCGTCGATTGCTGTGAGAGCCCGGCATCCACACCGATCGACTGCGCGAATGTCCAGATAATCGCGTTCCCCATGTTCATCAGCCACATGGCACCGATCAGAAGCAGCCCGGCCGCAAGCCATTTCGGTGTCGCGGGCGATTGCTCGGCGAGGTCGTCGGACTCCGCTGCATCGAGGGCTTCCTTGGGAAGGGAATGCACATCCGGCAAGCGGGCGATGAACACGACACACAGCAGTTCCGCCGCGGCGATGCCCAGGTAGACACCGGCCTCTGGCCACAGTTTGTGCAGTGTCGGGCCCAACGTCAACAAGGCTGACCCGACCAACATCCAGGTAATGGTGACGATGCTGAACGCGCGCTCCGGCAGGCGTGAGTACGCAAGCGCGGAGTTCGCACTCGCAAAGGCCAGCCCAGCGCCTATTCCCACCAGGACCTGGAGCGCCAGCACCGTGCCGAAAGCCGTGACGAAACCAGTCAGGGCAAGGCCCATCGACGCAATTACAGCGCCCGTCATACCGACCAATCTTCGGTTGAGGCGCGGCAAAAGCGGCACCATCAACAGAACTGAAAGCGCCACGCCGCCTTGCCCGCACGACACCAGCACACCAGCCCGCTCAATGCCGAATCCCAGGCCGTCGGCAAAGGACACCGCCAATAGCGGCGACAGGTTGGCGGTCAGAATCCCGGCAACCATCATCCCGGCAGCGCCGACAACTAGACCTTCATGCTCTTTCACTCGCACCCAACCTAGTGATGACACCCCCACTCGTGGGGATGAATCCGGATTGCGGCCGGTTAGGATCGGGCCGATGCGCATCAAGCTATCGAGCAGCGGGATCGCTGCGATCCCGGTCATGACAGCAGCGGCTCTGGTGTCGGCCGCGCCGGCGCTTGCGAATCCGGGCATTCTTACGGTGACGGAGCGCGCGACAACGGATATGGTCACCGATATCGGCGCTAAAGGCGACAGCGCTGGCGACATCCTCACCTTCGCCAACGAAGTCTTCGACGCATCGAACACCAACAAGGTGGGTACCGATCAAGGGGTATGCATCCGCGTGCTACCGGGAGTCTCCTGGGATTGCCGGTGGACGCTCAACCTCGGCGACGGTCAGATCATGGTGCAGGGGCCGTTCTTCGACAAGGCCAACTCCGTTCTGGCCATCGTCGGTGGAACCGGCCAATACGCGAACTCCCAGGGCGAGATGGCCCTGACCCATAGCGTTCCGGACGACAGCAGTTATTTGTTCACGTACCGGATCGCCTAATAGATCTCAGGCCAGACCAGCGCGTCCAACTCCGCGAGCAGCCCATCGTCCTTGAGCGCCTGAAAGCCACCAACAACATCGGTGGCGCGATGCAGTCCAAGGTCGAGCAGGGATGCCGCGGCCAGGCTGGAGGTGTAGCCCTGCGAGCACAACACGATCAACTCAACATTTTCGTCTACTGCTAGCGGCAGCCGGGCGTCGCTGGTGGGATCACAGCGCCACTCAAGTACGTTTCGCTCGATTATCACCGCCCCCGGCGCGGTCCCTTCCCGCGCCCGCTGCTGCTGTGGTCGTATATCTATAAGCACCGCACCACGCCTCAACGCGGCCGGCACCTCGTGGGCAGTCAACCGATTGATTCGGGCGCGGGCAGCCAACAGCAATGTGTCGACGCGACTAGTAGTCACAGTCAACGTGCTCCTCGGATTCAACACACTTGTCATCTTCATCACCCCTCTGGATCCTCGGTCAAGTCGGTCCGTTTGCGGCGCAACATATTTCGTTCCGTCACCTCGTAAAACGACATGGCGGTCAGCGGCGGCGCGTATGCGTGCACGCTCAGAGCAGGAGACACCGGGGCCGACGAATCGCCTCCAGAGGACCAAACGACATCGTGCACCCAACCCAACGGGAAGCCTGCTTGATCCCCTGCGACGAGTCTCCTATTACGCAATAGCCATCCATCCCATCGTGTTTCACAGAGAGCGCCAGAAACGACAGTCACGGCACCTAACGAACCACCATGGTCGTGCAGCTCCGTTGACTCATCGGGCACCCAGCTGATCAGCCAGAGATCCAGCTCGTCATCACCGTAGATTCGCGTGAACCACCGCCGATCATGTGGTATGCCCTCGGCCGGAAGCAGATGATCGAAATGACCACTGAGCACGCCGTCGGCGCCGTGGTCGGTCATGTCTAACAGGTCAGGGATCCGCAGCCGTGTGGGAGCCGAGACCGCTGGAATTCGCTTGGACCGCAAAGAAGTGGATGATACGGAAAGCACTGCGCCGCCTCAGAAAGTGACGAATGGACAGGGAGATTGGGTCGGGCCGTTAGCCTCGACAACACTCCCGCAGTCCAGTAGGCAGCATCACGATCGCCAGTGTTCCACAGCCGGCGGGCAGTCCATCGTCACCAGCCACCACCCGCCTCGGCCACTCGAACTGGGAGGGTCGGGCGCGCGCATTTCCACGATCGGGCGTTCAGGCGAATAGGCACATCCGGGAAATGTCGACTCTCATTGCATAACAACATGATTCGCCGATCCATCTTCGGACTCTGACGACCCGAGAGAGCTCTCGCGCATGTCCCGCTATGACATCCGCGAAGCGCCACTGCCACCACTTGCCGATAAGAATCACGGGTAGGGAAAATGGTCACTGCCAACGGCGCCAAGTTGTAGTTTGACGCACGATGCGGATAATCCGGTTCTGTGCGCCCGCCAGCATGTATGTCGCGACACACCCGAGACATGTGCCGACCTTGAGGTGGCCTCGAATCGCCAATCAGGTCATAATGCACCGGCAATACTGATCACATCTTGGCATAGCTGAATGGAGTGGGACACCAGGTGACGAACCCGGATCACGGCGACAGCGACGAGAAAGCGGACCCACACTGGCTTCCGCCTAAGCCCAAGCCGGACCGTTCATTGATCGTCGCGGGCATCGTGGTGGCGCTCGGACTCGTCACGGGCCTGGTGTTCTCGCTGTTCGGTGGCGCGAACGCCATTCTGGGCGGCGACAAGTCCGACGAAGTCACGATCGGCACCACAGAGGGCGGCGCCGACTTCTGGCCGATCCTGCAGAAACTGGCCGAACAGAACGACATCAAAATCAAGGTCGTCAACTTCGCCGACTACGCACAGCCGAACCCCGCACTTGCCCAAGGGCAGACGGACCTGAACCTGTTCCAGCACCTGCAATTCTTGGCGAGCTACAACGTCGCGGCGAACCAGAATCTGACGCCGATCGGCTCCACAGTAGTAGTGCCACTGGGGTTGTATTCGAAGCGCTACACAGATGTGAGCCAGATCCCGGTCGGGGCCGACGTGGCGGTTCCCAACGATCCGACGAACCAGGCCCGGGCATTGCTGGTGCTACAGCAAGCAGGGCTGGTGAAGTTGCGAGGCGGCGGCTCCACCGTCTCAACACCGGCCGACGTTGAGACGCAAGCATCTAAGGTTCGGGTAGTGCCGATCAGCGCACAGCAGACGGTGACCTCACTGCCGTCGGTAGCCGCG
Source organism: Mycobacterium sp. (assembly GCA_965279745.1). Lineage (GTDB taxonomy): Bacteria > Actinomycetota > Actinomycetes > Mycobacteriales > Mycobacteriaceae > Mycobacterium. The sequence continues at coordinate 682,468 of OZ257262.1, read as the reverse complement.
GCGGTCATCAACAACGGATTCGCGATGGATGCCAACATCGATCCCTCCTCGGCTATCTACAACGACGACCCGAACAGCCCGGCAGCCGAGCCATACATCAACGCATTCGTGTCGCGGGCACAGGACAAGGACAATCCGACGTATCTGAAGATCGTCGAGCTCTATCACGACCCGGCAGTCCTCAAAGCTGTGGTCGACGCGTCCCGCAACACCGCGGTGATCGTCAACAAGCCAGCGGCGGAGTTGCAGCGCATCACCAGCGATCTTGAAGCCCAGATCCGCAAGAAATGACCGAGCCGGCAGCAAGGAGCACAGATGCCCTCGATCGTTGAGTTCGTCAACGTCACAAAGACATATGCCGTCGAAGGGTCGAAAGACACCTTCGATGCGCTGTCATCGATCAACTTCGCCATCGAAGCCGGAAGCATCTCGGCCATCATCGGCGGCTCGGGCGCGGGCAAGAGCACGTTGGTCCGGATGATCAACGCGCTCGAGCGTCCGACATCGGGCCAAGTCATCATCGAAGGCACCGACATCACGACGTTGAGCGGCAAGCAGATCCGTGAGCTGCGCACTCGAATCGGAATGGTTTTCCAGCAATTCAATCTGCTCAACTCCCGGACGGTCTACGCGAATATCGCGTTCGCGCTGCAGTGCGCGGGCGTGCCGAAAGAGACTCATCGCGACCGCATCGCCGAGTTGCTGCACTTCGTTGGCCTAGCCGAGAAAGCCTGGGCATTCCCTCGGCAACTCTCTGGGGGCCAGAAGCAGCGGGTGGGAATCGCAAGGGCGCTAGCCGCCAATCCCAAGATTCTGCTCGCCGACGAATCCACCTCGGCGCTGGATCCGGAGACCACCAACGATGTACTCCGACTGCTCAAGCGCGTCAACGCCGAATTGGGGATCACTGTCATCGTGATCACCCATGAGATGGACGTGGTTCGCAAGATCGCCGACCAGGTCGCGGTTTTGGATCGCGGAGTGCTAGTTGAAGAAGGCGACGTCTACAGCGTCTTCGCTGAACCGAAGGCGGACCTCACCGTCCGAATCGTCGAGGCTTCGCTGCATGACAAGCCGTCGGCAACAGATGCGGCCGAGCTGTCCAAACGACACCCCGGTCGCCTCGTCTCAGTGAGCGTTGCCGACGGAGATCGGGTCGGAGCTGTTCTGGTCGATGCCGTGCGCGCCACCGACATCGGTTTTGAGTTCGTCTACGGCGGGATCTCGGCGCTGCAGGGCAGATCGGTGGGCAACATCACGTTGGCCCTGACTGGCTCCGACACCGCGATCGATCAAGTTGTCGCACAACTACGTTCACACGCGAAAGTGCAGGAGGTGGGATGAACATCAACTGGGATGTGTTGCGGCCGATCTTCTGGCAGTCCCTATGGGAAACCCTTCAGATGGTCATCACCACGCTCGTGGTTGGCGGGTTGCTTGGGCTGATCCTCGGCGTCCTGTTGTACACCACCCGCAAGGGCGGGGTGCTTGAAAACAAGTGGGTCTACAACCTCCTGAACGTCTTGGTCAATTTCGTCCGGCCGATCCCGTTCATCATTTTCATCGTCGCGATCGGACCCCTGACGCTGTCCGCCGTCGGAACCACGATCGGAACCAAAGCGGCTATCTTCGCACTGATCATCGCTGCCACGTTCGGCATATCGCGGATTGTCGAACAGAACTTGGTGTCCATCGACCCCGGGGTTGTCGAAGCAGCTCAAGCCATGGGCGCCAGCCCATTTCGAATCATCACCCGTGTTCTCTTGCCCGAAGCCCTGGGGCCGCTGATCCTTGGCTTCACCTTCGTATTCATCTCCGTGGTGGACATGACCGCGGTCGCCGGATCAGTGGGCGGCGGCGGATTGGGCAACTTCGCGATCGTCTACGGCTATCAGCGATTCAACTGGTGGGTGACGTGGGCCGCGGTTCTCACCATCATCGTGCTGGTGCAGGCAGCACAATTCTTCGGGAATTGGTTGTCCAACAAGGCACTCCGCCGCTGAATAGCGGCACGGCACTTAGCCGCTAAATAGTGGGCCGCTAAATAGCGGGCCGCTAAATAGCGGTCACGCCTGGCGTACCCGTGAGAACGATCTGCGCCCTTCGCATCGCAGCGATGGGGTCGGCATACAGCGCACTGAGCGACACGATCCCTGCACCCGCCTCCTGAACGCGATTTCCGAAGGCGGTCATTCTGATCTCGCGCTTGGGCAAGATCGACTTGTTCGCGAAACCCTTCTCCATCTCGATCATGCCTTCGGGATAAGTACTGAATGCCTGACCGCCAACAACGATTTCATCCGGATTGAGGACATCACGGAGTAGCGCGACGGCCTCACCGAGGACACGCGCGCGTTCGTCGAGCAACTCCCGCGCGCTTCCACGAGCGTCATTATCGCCTCCTCGGGCCAACTGCAGCAGCGCGCCGATCGACGACCCACCGCCTTCCCGCGGCAGAATGCCCAGCCGCCGCGCTGCAATCAGCACCGCCTCATCGCTGACGGTCGACTCAAGAGTTCCCGACTGACCCAACAACGTCGATTGTGCAGGCAGGGCAGCGATGCTGCCCGGTCCGCTCTGCGGGCTGTGGACCCTTCCATCTATCACCAACGCGTAGCCAACCGTCTCACGCGCGTAGACGTAGAGACTGGTTGTCCGCGGAGCAACGAAGCGGCGCAGTCCCAGGATCAACTCTGCCGCCGCCATGGCATCGACGTGTGAGGCTAGGGAAACCCGCAGACCCAATGAGTTGGCCAGTACTGCGCCAACCGGTGCCGCCGACCATCCGAGCCGCGGATGCGTGACAGTTCCAGCATTGCTGTCAACGATCCCACCAGCCGCAACGCCAACCCACAGCGGTTTGCGCCGATGCCACCGCCGCAGATACCGCTTCGCGGTCTCCGCAATTGCCGCCAACGCGATATCGGGACGACCAGTGGCGGTAGGTGTTTCCACCGCGTCCAGGGTCCGTCCGAGTAGATCGGTGGCAACGATATTCGTGGTTCGAGCACCGATGTGAATACCAAGCGTCATGAACGGCTCGTGATTGACCTCCACCGGAACTCGTGGGCGTCCGATTGCGCCGCTCGCTGACAAGTCTGCGCGTTCGCGGAGCAACCCAGCCTCAAGAAGCGCACCGACCTGGCGGTTGACCGTTGCGATACTCAGCGAAGTGAGGCGAGCGATCGCATCACGAGCAATCGGCCCGCGCATTCGAACCGAAGCGAAAACCGACGCTGCTGCGTTGTCAGCCAGACTGAGCGGAGGCGCAACCACATGGTGATGGTTCTGGGCCGGGCGCCGGATCGGAGCGGTTCCGGAGGATTTCGGGTGCATGGACGTGTCCTTTCGAGTCGGGTTGGCGGGGCTTCTGCAGCGCCACGACTCGGAGGAAGTGTTACGTCACGAGATCGTCAGGCGCGGCTGTGTCGACAACGACAACACTCACAGTTGAATACCGTGAGGAACTCCGCGACCTTCGAAAACACGCAAGGAATGTAACACAGCCCGACGGGTGAAACCGGGTGGCGGACGTCAGGCCCGTTTCCACAGTTGCTTGCGCTCAAGGATCGGCAGAACACCTTCGCCGAACCAATACGCCTCTTCGAGGTGCGGATATCCGGACAGAATGAAATGTGTGATTCCGAGGCGCGAGTACTCGATGATGCGCTCGGCGACTTCCTCATGCGAGCCCACGAGTGCAGTGCCCGCGCCCCCGCGCACCAGACCCACCCCGGCCCACAGGTTGGGCGCAATCACGAGTTGGTCTACGCCGCCTCCACTGAGTTCGGCCATCCGCCGTTGCCCTTCAGATTCGCTGCGCGACAGGTTGACTCGCATGCGTTCGATGTCAGCCGGATCGATTCCGGCCAACAACTCATCCGCCACAGCCCAGGCTTCGTCAGCGGTATCCCGAGTGATCACATGTATCCGCAGGCCATAGGACAGTTGCCGGCCGTAATCGGTGGCCAGACCACGAATCCAATCAACCTTCTTCCCAACGGCAGCGAGTGGCTCGCCCCAGGTCAGATAGGTGTCGGCGAATTCAGCGGCTACCGGCCCAGCACTGGCCGACGAGCCGCCGAAGAAGATTGGCGGGATCGGGTCGGGTCGGCTGCCCAACTCCGCCTCCTTTACGTGGATGTATTCGCCCTCGAAGGTCACCGGTTCAGCTGAGCGCCACAGGCTGCGCACCACATTGAGAAATTCGGCGGTCCGCGCATAGCGCTGGTCCTTGTCCAAGAAGTCGCCGTATGCCTGTTGCTCATGCGGTTCGCCGCCGGTCACGACGTTGAGCAAAACTCGCCCCTGCGACTGGCGCTGAAACGTCGCGGTCATCTGCGCGGCCAGTGTCGGGCTGATCAGTCCGGGGCGGAGGGCCACCAGAAACTTCAGAGTCTCCGTCGTCTGAACCAACATTGCCGTCGTCAACCATGCGTCCTCGCACCACAGACCAGCAGGCGTCAGCACTGCTTCAAAGCCGTTTGCCTCTGCGGCGGCCGTGATCTGGTTCAGGTAGCGAAGGGTCGCCGGCCGATTGCCTGCCATCGGTATCCCGTGCCCACCCGCAATCAGGCCCCGGGAGTCACCGTAGGTTGGCAGGAACCAATGGAAGGACAGTGACTGCAACGGCTGCGACGGCATATGACCTTGTTCTCCTCGTGTCGACGTCACCATGTTGCCTTCGCCGGCGAATGAAGTCAGCAGTTCGAATCTTGGCGTGTCGAAGTGGTGCGGATCGACCTGCCATGAGTGACAGTCTCAGGTGTGATCACGCGAGCTGAATTGTGCCCCGTGCTGTCGGCCGAAGGCGCGATATCCGCCGCGACGGATCTGGCGGCAGAATTTGCCATTGGCGCTTCCGAACGCGACCGATGTCGGGAGTTGCCGTTCGACCAGATCAACCAGCTTGCGGCCAGCGGACTACTGGCGGCCACGATTCCCCCGAAATACGGCGGCGCCGGGCTGCCACCCAGCGTCATCGCCGAGGTGATCCGCATCATCAGTACGGCCGACCCCAATATCGCGCAAATTCCCCACAGCCATTTCGTCTATATCAATCTGCTTCGGCTGGCCGGTTCGGTGGAGCAACTTCAGCACTATTCCGACCTGGTTCTGCGAGGTGGCCGGATCGCCAACGCCCAGTCCGAACGTGCCAGCCGGACGGTGGCCGACATCGCGACAACGCTGCGCCCGACCGCCGAACAATTCGATGGACGCTTCCGCATCAACGGCACCAAGTACTACTGCACTGGCTCGCTGTTCGCGGATACTCTGGCCGTGCTGACCCGCCTCGACGACCCGCGCGAGACCACCGGGTTGGCGGCCGGACAGTATGTCGCTTTCTTGCCCGCCGACACGCCGGGGGTGCAGATCATCGACGACTGGGACGGCTTGGGCCAGCGGACCACTTGCAGCGGGACAATCATTTTCGACGGCGTCGAAGTCGGGCAAGGTCAACTGGTCGCCCGTGCCTCCGCCGCCAATGCGCCCACTGGCTATGGCGCATTCGCGCAATTGATGCACGCGGCAATCGACGTCGGCATCGCACGAGGGGCTTTGGAAGCCGCAGCTTCATTCGCCCGAGACAAGAGCAGACCGTGGTTCGAAGCCGAGGAATCGCGGGCAATAGATGATCGGCTGCTGATCCAGCGATTCGGGGAGCTCTGCGTCGAAGTCAGTGCTGCTGAAGCCACCTTGTCCGTGGCGGGCGCGAAAGTCGACGCGACGATGACCGGCGGATCCGTTGCTATCCCCGGAAGTTCAGCGGATGCCTCTCTCGCGGTGGCTACCGCGAAGATACTCGCCGATAAGGCCGCCAACGATGTCTCAAGCGCTCTGTTTGAGGTCGGCGGAACACGAAGTGCAGCAGCAGAACTGAATCTCGATCACTTCTGGCGTAACGCTCGGATCCATACTTTGCACGATCCGATCAGGTGGAAATACCAGCACCTTGGCCGCAGCCTGCTGCACGGCACGCCTCCCCCGCTACATCCTGCGATCTGAGACCTGCGATCTGAGACCTGCGATCTGGGACCGAGATCTGGGAGTTCAGGCTTTGGCCGGCACTTGCCTCTCGGGTGTCGGCAATGGAGTACCTGCAGTAGGCCGCCTACGGCGAATTTCATAGGCGCCCAGAATGACCACAAGCGTCACGCCACTCATGACGAATTGTGACCTCGTACTGGGCAGGAATGCCATCGCCAGAATGACAGTGGCCATCAGCGCGATGGTGGCGTAGCTCAGCCAGGGGAAGAACCACATCTTGAGCCGCAACGCTTTCGGGTCCTGACGTTCAAGACGACGCCGCAGAACGACTTGCGATATCGCGATGATCAGGTAGACGAAAAGCGCTACCGCGCCATAGGAATTGATCAAAAAGTCGAAGACCACATCACCCCAGATGTAGGTCGCGGCGACCGAGACGTAACCGACGGTGGTCCCGAGGAGGATGGCTCTACGCGGCACGCCACTGCTGGACAGCTTGGTGAAGAACCTTGGTCCGTCTCCATTGGTGGTCAGCGCGAACACCATGCGAGAGGTCGTGTAGAGCGCGGAATTGAGGCAGGACAACACCGCGGTGAGGACGATGACGTTCATGACGGTCGCAACCGCCGGAATGCCCAGGACTTCCAGCACCGACGCATACGGACTCACCCCGACGCCCTTTGTGTCCCACGGCACGACCGTCACCACAACCAGGATCGAACCGACGTAGAACGCAATGATCCGCAGCACAATCGATTTCATAGCCCGGGCCACCGAGCGCTCCGGCTCGGCAGACTCAGCAGCAGCGACGGTGACGATCTCGGCGCCGGTGTAGAACGCAACACAGGGCACTACCGCGGCGAGCACAGCGCCCCACCCGAATGGGGCAAACCCGCCGTGGTTGACCAAGTTCCCCAGTCCGGGTGTGGAGTGCGGCCATTGGCCGGTGATCCACAGCACGCCCAAACCGAGGAAGATCACGATGGCAATCACTTTGATTGACGAGAACCAATATTCGAACTCACCGAAGGACCTCGCAGACACCAAGTTCGTCGCGGTCAGCGCCAGCATCAAGCCGAGACTAAGGATCCACAGCGGAATCGTCGGCAACCACAGTTGCAGAATCCGGCCGCCGGCGACCGCCTCCACCGCCACCACGACGACGAAGAAGTACCAATACATCCAGCCGGTCACGAATCCACCGCGAGGGCCCAAGGCCTGGCGGGCGTAGACGTAGAACGACCCGACCACCGGCTGTGTAGTCGCCATTTCGGCCAGCATCCGCATGATCAGCATCGTGATGAGGCCGCCGATCAGGAACGCCACGACGGCGGCCGGACCGGCACTCGAGATCACCACCCCGCTGCCAACGAACAGCCCCGCCCCGATCACCCCGCCGAGTGCGATCAGATTCATGTGCCGCCGCCGCAGACCCTTGCTCAGCTCGACGTTGAGCGGCTCGTCCCTGAGCGAACTGTCAGAACCCGTCATATTTGCCTCCATCGGATCCTTCCGACCACAGAGATAGTCGGCCCGGCGCCGTTGAGAAGATAGTCGTTAGCCCAGTGCCGCCGGGCAACCCATCGATTCATCAAGCGCGAAAGTCCCGGCGCAGCGCACCGAGAGGTTCAAGATCAAAGCACAACACCACTTGCCGGACGCCATCAACATTCCGGTACACGAACTGGCCGAGCGACTCAACGAACTGCCCGATGCGGAAATCTGGGTCCACTGCGCGAGCGGATACCGCGCATCGATCGCAGCATCCCTGCTGGATAAGAGTCATCGCCGGGTCGTTCTGGTCGATGACCTGTGGCCTGGTTGAGGACGGCCCGAACCAGTCTGGATTCAGCCCTGATTCAATCAGGTAGATCGAAACCGGATGGGGTGGGGACAACCAGCCGATATCGTTCACGAACCTTGAGTTCTCGCACGTAGTCGCGTTTGACAGCCCATCAGCGCGCTCTTAGCGTTCCGGCAGAGCTGGACAACCAAGGGGATGGCGCGTGGCATCGATCGAGACCGCCCCGACCCAGAACGTCCGGACCCTGACCAAAGCCGTATTGGCCATCGGAGACTTTTTCGTTCTGACCGGCGAGACCTTCGCAGCGATGTTTCGACGGCCATTCGCCTGGCGCGAACTGCTGGATCAGATCTGGTTCGTAGCAAGGGTCTCGATCGTCCCGACGCTCATGCTCTCCATTCCCTACACGGTGCTGATCGTCTTCACGCTGAACATCGTTCTGCTGGAGGTCGGCGCCGGTGACCTGTCCGGAGCCGGAGCCGCACTGGCGGCGGTAACCCAAGTGGGACCCGTGGTTACCGCGATCGTCGTAGCGGGAGCGGGTGCGACCGCAATGTGCGCCGACTTGGGCGCCCGGACCATTCGTGAAGAAATCGACGCGATGTCGGTCATCGGCGTCAACCCGGTCCGAGCACTGGTGGTGCCCCGGGTCATTGCCGCAACGTTCGTGGCACTGATGTTGTATTCGGTTGTGGCCGTTGTCGGCCTGACCGGAAGCTATGTCTTCGTGGTGTTCGTCCAGCACGTCACCCCGGGAGCGTTCGTGGCCGGGATGACACTACTGACCGGGCTGCCGCAGGTAATCATCTCGCTCGTCAAGGCTTTGTTGTTCGGACTTTCGGCCGGCCTGATCGCCTGCTATAAGGGGTTGTCAGTGGGCGGCGGCCCCACCGCAGTCGGCACTGCGGTCAACGAGACCGTGGTGTTCGCCTTTATGGCACTGTTCCTGATCAACATTCTGGCCACCGCGTTCGGCGTGAAGGTGGCGCCGTGACGACCCGCCAGACACTGGTCGATGCAACCCGAAGGCTGGGCGAACAGACAGCCTTTTACGGCCAGGCGTTCCTATCCACCGGCGACGCGATCAGGCGGTATCCGGGCGAAGTGCTGCGCCTGATCGCCGTCATGGGAATCGGCACCGGGGCGCTAGCCGTCATCGGTGGCACCGTGTCGATCATCGGATTCTTGACTCTGTCCACCGGCGCGCTGATCGCGGTGCAGGGCTACAACACCCTGTCCAACGTTGGTATCGAAGCGCTCACCGGTTTCCTCTCGGCCTTTTTGAACGTCCGCTTCATCGCTCCGGCCACCGCGGGTGTGGCACTGGCCGCCACGATCGGAGCGGGCGCGACCGCGCAACTCGGCGCCATGCGCATCAACGAAGAGATCGATGCGCTCGAGGTGATGGGCATCCGCGCGATCACCTATCTGGCATCCACCCGCATCGTCGCCGGGGTGCTGGTGGTCATTCCGCTGTATACCGTTGCCGTGTTGATGTCTTTCCTCGCAACGCAGTTCGGCACCACGATCATTTATGGACAGTCGCGGGGTGTCTACGACCACTACTTTTCTACATTCCTGAACCCGAGTGACCTGTTCTGGTCCTTCGTAGCCGCATTGGCGATGGCGGCGGCGGTGATGGTTGTGCATACCTATTACGGGTTCACCGCGACCGGGGGTCCAGCGGGTGTCGGCGAGGCCGTCGGCCGTGCGGTGCGCACTTCGGTCACTGCAACCGTGTTCGTGCTTCTGACGATTACGTTGTCCGTCTACGGGCAGTCCGGCAACTTCCATCTGTCAGGGTGAGGCCGCCCCAGATGCCGAACCCGATACCGAATGCGCCATGGCGGAGCCGAATCGATCCGATCTGGTGGGCGCCTGTCTTGTTCCTCGTGATCGGTGGACTGATCGCGATGACTGCCCTGCTGTTCTCCGGAGCGCTGAAGTCCTTCGTGCCGGTCACCCTGGTCTCCGACCGGGCCGGGCTGGTGATGGAGCCCGGCGCCAAGGTCAAGTTCCGCGGAGTGCAAGTCGGCGAGGTCGCGTCGATCGGACTGAAGTCCGATCGGGGCGGACCCGCGTTGTCGACGCTGAATCTGAAACTAGACCCCGGCCCCTTCAAGTACCTTCCGGGCAATATTGAGGCGGAAATCAAGTCCAGCACCGCATTTGGAGCCAAGTACGTCGATCTGATCGCACCCGCCTCCCCCAGTGTCAAACCATTAGCCTCCGGTGCTGTATTGCGTTCGCGCAACGTGACCGTCGAGGTAAACACAGTGTTCGAGAACCTTCGATCAGTGGTCGGCTCCATCGACCCCGCGAAGCTGAACTCAGTGCTCTCGGCCGTCGCCGAAGCGCTGCGCGGCAAAGGCGAAGTAATCGGTCAGGCGATCACGGGCGCCAACAGCGTGCTGCTCTCCGTGAACCCGAGAATGTCTACGGTTCAGCAGGACTGGCGGCTGTTCGGCCAGACGACTCGGGCATATTCTGATGCGGCGCAAGACATCCTCTCCATCTTGGACTCGTTCACCACCACCAGCGGCACAATCGCGACAAACGCCGGCGCCCTCGACGACCTGCTGCTCTCGGCCGTCGGGTTCTCCCAATCGGGTATAGCCACGATCGGCACCAATCAGCCCAACCTGGTCCGTGCGATCAACATCCTAGATCCGACGACTGCCCTGCTGATGAAGTACTCGCCGAGCTATACCTGCCTGTTCCAGGGCGCTCAATGGTTCCTGGAGCACGGCGGTCGAGATGCCATGGGCGGCAACGGAAAGTCCGTCATCATGGATGCCGCAATGCTGGCCGGCGACGATCCATACCGCTTTCCCGACAATCTGCCAAAGGTCAACGCCACAGGTGGGCCCGGCGGGCGGCCGGGTTGCGGTTCGCTACCTGACGCCAGCCAAAATTTCCCGGTCAAGTACCTGGTCACCGATACCGGATTCGGCACCGGACTCGACGTTCGGCCCAATCCCGGCATCGGCTTTCCGGGCTGGGCTAATTACTTCCCGGTCACCCGTCTGGTGCCGGAGCCGCCGAGCATCCGCTATCCCGGCGGTCCGGCGCCAGGTCCGCCGCCGTGAGGGCCGGAACCCGGCGCACCCTCCTGCGGGTTGCGCTGTTCACCCTGATGTGCCTGATCTTCATGTTCACGCTTGTGACGGTCTTCGGGCAGTTCCGGTTCGACCCGCGCACCTCCTACAGCGCGATCTTCACCAACGTGTCGGGCTTGAAGGGCGGAAACTTCGTCCGCGTCGCGGGCGTCGAGGTCGGAAAAATCAAGGACCTCACCCTGCACCGGGACGGGACTGTCACGGTCGACTTCGCTATCGATAAGGGCCTCGTGCTCACCGAAGGAACCCGGGCCGCGGTCCGCTACGAGAACCTGATCGGTGATCGGTACTTGTCGCTGGACGACGGCCCGGGTCCGGTGCGGCGACTGGTGCCGGGCGCCACGATTCCGGTGTCACGAACCTCGCCGGCACTGGACGTCGACGTTCTGATCGGCGGCTTCCGACCGCTGTTTCGGGCACTGGATCCGGATCAGGTCAACGCGTTGAGTGGTCAACTCCTGAAGGTGTTCCAGGGCCAGGGCGGCACGATCTCGTCGCTGCTGTCGCAGACCTCGGCATTGACGTCGACACTGGCCGGTCGCGATCAACTCATCGGCGAGGTCATCACCAACCTGAACACGGTGCTCGGTACATTCGCCAACCGCGATCGCCAGTTCTCCGACGGGTTGGACAAGTTGTCACAACTGACACAGGCATTGGCCGACCGCAAATCCGATATCACCAAAGGCGTGGCCTACATCAATGCCGCGGCGGGTTCGGTGGCCGACCTCTTGACCCAAGCGCAGCAGCCGATCAAAGACACTGTGCAGCAGACGGATCGGTTCGCAGGTCAGATCATGGCCGATCATGACTATGTCGACAACCTGGTCAGGACTCTGCCGGATGCGTATCAGGTCTTGGCTCGACAAGGCCTCTACGGCGATTACTTCGGCTTCTACCTCTGCGACGCCGTGCTCAAATTGAATGGCAAGGGCGGCAACCCGGTGTTCGTCAAGGTCGCCGGACAGGACACGGGGCGGTGCACGCCAAAGTGAAACGACCCACTATCAAGCCCCTGGCCGAGCGCAACCGACTGGCCGTCGGCGCGGTCGGAAGCCTCATCCTGATCGCCCTTGTAGTAATCGCCTTCTCCTACGACAAGCTGCCGTTCATCAAAGGCACGTCCGACTACTCCGCCTACTTCACCGAAGCCGGCGGAATCAAGCCCGGTAGCGATGTGCGGGTGTCCGGACTGGGGGTCGGCAGGGTATCTGACATCCACCTGGAGGGGACGAAGGTGCGGGTGGACTTCACTGTCCGCGACGGAGTTGAACTCGGCGATCGCACCGAGGCCGCAATTCGGACCGAAACCGTGCTGGGCACCAAGGTGCTCGAGTTGACGCCGCGCGGGGATGGCGTGTTATCCGGCACCATCCCCGTCGAGCGGACCACGTCGCCCTATGACCTGCCGACTGCGCTAGGCGATCTGACCACCACCATCAGCGGACTGGATACCACCCAGTTATCTTCGGCACTAACAACATTGGCGCACACATTCTCGGACACTCCGCCCGATCTGAAGCTGGCGCTAGAGGGGGTGGCACGCTTCTCCGACACCCTCAACACTCGCGACGCGCAACTGCGGAACCTGCTGGCCAACGCCAACAAGGTCACCTCCGTGCTGGCGAAGCGCAGCGATCAGATCGCCGCGCTGGTGGTCAACACCAACGCACTGCTGACGGAGTTGGTGTCCCAGCGCGATTCCGTCGACGCGCTGATGAGCAATCTCACCGCGGCATCCCACCAGTTGTCCGGAGTGATCGCCGACAATCGTACCCAGCTCAAACCCGCAGTAGACAAGCTCAATGGTGTGCTGGCGATTCTGGACAACCGCAAGCGGGAACTGCAGCGCACGCTGTATCTGCTGCGGCGGTACGCGATGTCATTCGGCGAAGTCCTCGGTTCTGGGCCGTTCTTCAAAGCCTCGGTGGTGAATCTGCTTCCGGGCCAATTCACCCAGCCCTTCATCGATGCCGCCTTCTCCGATCTGGGTCTGGACCCCAGCGTGCTGCTGCCATCACAACTCACCGACCCCGGGGTCGGCCAACCCGGCACCCCACCACAGCCCGTGCCGTTTCCGCGGACCGGGCAAGGCGGCGAGCCGAATCTGACACTGCCCGATGCGATTACCGGAAAACCCGGCGATCCGCGCTACCCGTACCGGGAGCCGCTGCCAGCGCCGCCGCCTGGTGGACCACCACCAGGCCCCCCTGCCCTGGGCCCGGCGCCCGGCCAATTGCCGCCCCCATCAATTCCGCCGGTACCCCCAGACTTGGCACCCATCGACGAAGGCGGCAACTGACATGTCGCGGCCTACCTTGCGCATCACCACCGGGATCAGCCTCCTCGCCATCCTCGCCACAGCCATCACCATGGTGGCAACGCCGTGGTGGAATGGCGCCAGCCGCAACACCTTCGTCGCCTACTTCGACAACACCAACGGTCTCTACACCGGCGACGAAGTCCGCATCCTCGGGGTTGCCGTGGGCACGGTGGACAAGATCGAGCCCCAACCAGACGCCGCGAAAGTCACCATCTCGGTCGACTCGCAATATCCGGTGCCTGCCGATGTCCGGGCTGCGATCCTGTCACCTTCCCTAGTCACCGCACGGGCAATTCAGCTTGTTCCGGCATACTCCGCCGGCCCGAAACTCGCCGATGGCGCGACCATTCCGAAAGACCGCACAGCGGTCCCCGTCGAGTGGGACGACTTTCGCAGTCAGTTGGAGAAACTGACCGAATCGCTGCAGCCGACCACCCCCGGCGGGCCTAACGCGCTCGGCGAGTTCATCAACACCACCGCGGCCAACCTCCGTGACGAGGGCGACACGGCGCGCACCACGGTGATCAAACTCTCCCAAGCGATGTCGGCTCTCGGCGACCACAGCACCGACATCTTCAGCACAGTGCGGAACCTGCAACTCTTGGTGTCCGCACTGTCGTCCAGCAGCGATCTGCTCGCCGCGTTCAACAAGAATCTGGCCGACGTGTCCACCGTCCTGTCCAACACACCCAACGAGGTTGCCGACGCGACGACAGGTCTGGACAGCGCGGTCACCGATCTACGCAGCTTCGTCGCCGAGAATCGCGACGGCCTGGGCGTCACCTTCGATCATCTCAACGCAATTACCGGTGCCCTGAATGACAGCCGAGTGGACGTCAAACAGATACTCCACATCACCCCTACGGTCTTCCAGAACTTCACCAACATCTACCAGCCCGCCCAGAGCGCGATTACCGGCATCATGGCCCCGGTCAACTTCGCTGACACTGTCCAATTCATTTGCGGCGCAATTGAGGCCGCGTCGCGAGAGAACTACCAGCAGTCCTCCAAGATGTGCGTGCAATTCCTGGCACCGATCATCAAGAATCGCCAATACAACTATCCACCGATAGGTGGCAACCCCTTCGTCGGCGCGGCAGCCAGACCCAACGAGGTCACCTACAGCGAAGATTGGCTCCGTCCCGACGCTCCGGCGATCGCCCCGCAGCCGGCCACTGCGACCGACCCCGCCCAAGGACTGCCGGGCCTGATGATTCCGTCGACCGCACCACTGCCGGCAGAGGGCACCCCATGAGGCGCATCCTCGCGACCGGACTTGCCTTCCTCGTCCTAGCCACTGTTGCGGGATGTGAATGGCGGGGCCTCAATTCGCTGAACCTCCCGGGAACGCAAGGTAACGGCGACGGCTCCTTCACGATCCGGGCGCAGATGCCCGACGTCGTCTCCATTCAACAGAACACCAGAGTGCGAGTCGCCGATGTTAACGTCGGCAACGTCACCAAGATCGAGGTACAGGGCTGGCACGCGCTGGTGACTATGCGCATCAACGGTGACGTCCACCTGCCGGCGAATAGCACCGCCAAGGTCGGGCAGACGAGTCTGCTCGGCTCCATGCACATCGAACTCGCACCACCCACCGACGAAGCGCCCCAGGGCGAACTCAAAAGTGGAGCGCTGATTCCGCTCTCTCGAGCTGGCCTGTATCCGACCACCGAGCAGACGCTGGGCTCGGTGTCGGTTCTGCTCAACGGTGGTGGACTGGCCCAATTGCAGGAGATCAACCAGACATTCGCCAAAGCGCTTGCCGGTCGTGAGGGCGACATGCGAAGCCTGCTCAATCAGTTGGACATATTCATTTCGCAGCTGAACACCCAGACCGATGACATCATCACCGCCACTGAGAATCTCAACTCACTCGCCGGGCAGTTCGCCGCGCGCGACCAGACGGTGGACAAAGCGCTGACAACCATTCCGCAAGCCCTGGCAGTACTGGCTGATTCACGCACGAAACTGGCCGACGCCATCGACGCGCTAGGCAAGTTCAGCGCTATCGCCGCCTCGACCGTCGATCAGACAAAAGAATCACTGGAGTCGAACCTACGTAACATCGCGCCGGTGCTGCGGTCGCTGGCCGATGCCGGACCAGCCCTGACCAGGGGACTCGACTTCCTGTCCACCTACCCCTGGGTCAAGAGCACCATTCCCAACTGGTTCCGCGGCGATTTCGCCAACATCACCCTCGTCATCGACCTGACCCTGAGCCGGTTGGACAGCGGCTTGTTCACCGGCACCCGCTGGGAGGGAGATCTGACCGAACTCGAGATGCAATGGGGTCGCACCATCGGCCAGATGCCCAGCCCATACACAGCGAACAATCCACTCACCGCGCCCTACCACTTCGGTGGGTACTGACATGATCCGTCTCTCCCGCACCGTCTGGATACAGCTGGCGATTCTGGCGGCCGTGACGGTAATCGCTTGCGGAATAATGCTATTCGGGTTCGTCAAGGTTCCTGCGCTCCTCGGAGTCGGGCGCTATACCGTGACCGTCGACCTGCCTGCGGCCGGCGGGCTGTACCCGACGGCTGTGGTTACCTACCGCGGTACTGAAATCGGCCGGGTCAACTCGGTCGACGTCACCGCGGACGGAGTTCGCGCGGTCCTGACGTTGAATTCGGCCACAAAGATCCCGTCCGATGTATCGGCCGCAGTCCACAGTCGATCTGCGGTCGGCGAGCAGTTCCTTGAATTGACACCACAGCCAGATTCCAAGCCAGGGTCGCTGCGCGACGGTGACGTCATCCCCGTCGGCAAAGTGCGCGTTCCCGCTGATATCGGAAGCCTCCTCGACGCCACCAACAAAGCTCTACAGGCAATCCCGCAAGACAACCTCCGCACTGTCGTCGATGAAGCGGCCAAAGCCGTCGGCGGACTGGGACCCGAGCTGTCCCGAATCGTCAACGGGTCAACGGCGCTGGCGATCGAGAGCAGCAGGACCGTCGATCCGCTCACGACATTGATCGACCAGTCACCGTCGGTGTTGAACTCTCAAGTGACGACCGCCGATTCCATCGCGAGCTGGGCTCAGCATATGGCGTCGATCACCGGGCAGATAAAGGAGCAGGACAAGGCTTTTGCGGATCTGCTCACCCAGGGAGGTCCTGCGCTGAACGAAGGTAGGGCACTGTTCGACCGGGTTTCCCCCACATTGCCGGTGCTACTGGCGAACATGGTGAGTCTCGGCGATATCGCGGTGGCCTACCGCTCAGACATCGAACAGTTACTCGTTCTCTTCCCGCAAGGCACAGCGGTCATGTCGGCGATTACGGTGCCGGATTCTGGTGTGAAGCAGGCATACCGCGGCATCTACCTTGACTTCAACCTCAACCTGAATCTGCCGCCTCCTTGCAACACAGGATTCCTTCCAGTCCAGCAGCAACGCGTGCCGTCAGCTGTTGATGCGCCCGAACGGCCCGCTGGAGAGTTGTATTGCCGGGTCCCCCAGGACTCGGATCTCAATGTCCGCGGCGTGCGCAATATTCCGTGCGAGACCAATCCCGCCAAACGCGCCCCCACCGTCGAGATGTGCGAGAGCGACGAGCAGTACGTGCCGCTGAACGACGGCTATTTCTGGAAGGGCGACCCCAATGCGACGTTGTCCGGCCAGGGCGTCCCGCAATATGCGCCGAGCACCGACCACGCCAAGACATGGCAGTCGCTGGTGCTGCCGCCCTCACCCTAAATTGCGAACTGCCTGATCCGAACCCTTGGCCGACGTCGGCTTGCTTGCTACCGTCCGCCAAATGCGGCATCTGCAGCGGGTAGCGATCCTGGTCGTGTTGCTCGCTATCGGCGTGTTTGTCGGCGGGTGTGGTGCTAAATCCGCCAATGACGGTCCGCTGTCCTCAGGCGTATTGAGGGTGGGAACCGAGGGGGTCTACGCACCCTTCAGCTATCACGACCCGGCCACCGGTCAACTCACCGGCTACGACGTCGAAGTTGCGCGCGCGGTCGGCGACAAACTCGGCGTCAAGGTGGAATTCGTTGAGACCCCATGGGACTCGATCTTCGCCGCGCTGGAAGCTGACCGATTCGACGTCGTAGCCAACCAGGTCACCATCACGCCCGAGCGCCAAGCGAAATACGATATTTCCGAGCCGTACGCGATAGGCGAGGGAGTGATCGTCACCCGGGCGAACGACTCCTCTATCAGTTCGCTGGCGGACCTGAAGGGCAAGACCGCGGCCCAGTCGATGACCAGTAACTGGGCCCAGATCGCCCGCGACGCCGGCGCCAACGTCGAATCCGTCGATGGGTTCACCCAGGCGATCAAGCTGCTCAATCAGGGGCGGGTCGACGCCATCGTCAACGACAGCATCGCCGTCTACGCGTACCTAGCCACGACCGACGACAAATCGGTGAAGATTGCCGCACCCGCGGGCCACGAAAGCGAGACTGGCTTCGCCGCACGTAAGAACAGTGGCCTGCTGCCAGAACTCAACAAAGCCATCGATGAACTGCGCGCCGACGGCGCATTGACCAAGATCTCCGAGAAGTATCTGAAGGCCAACGTAACCGGCGCCACTGGACCATCTGGACAAGCCGCCACGCAGCCGTCGACGTGGCGGCTGATCAAAGACAACCTGGCGCCGCTCGCCAAAGCTGCCGTCACCATGACCATTCCGTTGACAATCATCAGTTTCGTCATCGGTTTGGCCATCGCACTGGTGGTGGCGCTGGCCCGGTTGTCCCCAAACGTCGTACTGCAGGGCATCGCGCGGTGGTACATCTCAATCATCCGCGGTACCCCGTTGCTCGTGCAGTTGTTCATCGTGTTCTTCGCGCTGCCGGAACTACACATCAAGATCAGCCCGTTCCCTGCCGCCGTGATCGCGTTCAGTCTCAACGTGGGCGGCTATGCGGCGGAGATCATCCGGTCGGCCATCCTCAGTATCCCCAAGGGCCAGTGGGAGGCAGCGCAGACGATCGGGATGGGTTACGCGACATCGTTGCGCCGGATCGTGTTGCCACAGGCGGCGCGGGTTGCCGTGCCGCCGCTGTCGAACACACTCATCTCGTTGGTCAAAGACACCTCGCTCGCTTCGACGATCCTAGTGACCGAACTCTTGCGCACTGCACAGATCGCGGCAGCCCCGACGTTTGAATTCTTCGCGATGTATGGCACGGCGGCGATCTACTACTGGGTCATCTGTCTCGTGTTGTCCGTCGGGCAGAGCCGACTTGAAGGGCGACTGGAGAGGTATGTGGCCCGATGACAGAACCATCGAATCTGGTTGTCGCCGAAGGAATTCACAAGGCCTTCGGCAGTAACGAAGTCCTTAAAGGCGTGTCCTTCACCGTGAAATCGGGATCTGCCACCACGGTGATCGGCCCGTCCGGATCTGGGAAGACCACGCTGCTGCGCTCGTTGAACGCTCTTGACGTTCCGGACGCCGGGGTGGTGACCATTGCTGACGTCGCCGCCGACTTCGGCAAGCCCATCACGAAGGCGCAACTTGCCCGGTACCGCGCACAAAGCGGCATGGTGTTCCAGGCGCACAATCTCTTTCCGCACAAAACCGTGCTGCAAAACGTCACCGAGGGGCCGTTGGTCGTCCAGAAGCGACCAGCCGACGAGGTGACCGCTGAGGCTGTGGAACTACTGGGTCACGTCGGCCTGGCCGAAAAGCGTGATCAGTACCCACACCAGCTTTCAGGTGGACAGCAACAGCGGGTGGGTATCGCCCGAGCTTTGGCTCTGCGTCCCAAACTGGTGCTGTTCGATGAACCAACATCGGCACTGGATCCCGAACTTGTCGGCGAGGTGCTGGGCGTCATTCGCGATCTTGCGACTGAGGGATGGACGATGGTGATCGTCACTCACGAAATCCAGTTCGCCCGACAGGTTTCCGATCAAGTGCTGTTCATCGACGGCGGCGTGATCGTCGAGCAAGGCCAGCCGGATGCGGTGATCGGCAATCCCAGCCACGATCGGACCCGGCAATTCCTCAACCGGATTCTGCATCCGCTATAGCGGACTATTGGGACCCTTAGCTATTAGGCCCTCAGCTATTGAGCGATGCTGAACGCCTCGGCCCAGTCGACGTCGAACTCAACCACAAGCTGCGCGGGAACCGCCAGCGCCAGCGGCGTGTAGCGGCCGGCCACTTCGTCACGCGCGACGCCGGTGATGACCCGACCACCGAATCCATCGGCATGTCCGGGAACTTCAATGGTCACCGTCGCAGCTAGGGCACCCAGCGCGACTCGAAGGTAGAACTCGTCACCCGACCGCAGTGGTTCGGTGATCTCGATCCCGTCAGCGTCGACGACTGTGTGTCCACCCGATACCCGCACCGCAGCGGAGTCGGCCGTGACCAACCGGAACGGCCCGACCAGATCACCATCGACGACAGCTTCCGAATCCTCCAAAGCCGGTGTGACGGCTGACTCGCGCGCGATCCGAGCCCCCGCGAGCAGGTATTCGTACAGGAAGACGATGGGTTCGCTGTTGCGGTAGTTACGGGAACCGTCCAGCCGGAACGTGAGACTCGTGACGACTGCATCGCCGTCGATCACCAGCCGGTAATGACGGTGTCCGTGTCCACCCCCACCCTGCTGACTGTCGGAGACTGTGCTGCCCACACCAAGGGACTTGGTGACCTCGGCGTTCCCGGGCCCGACCGCGACCTGCGACGCCGCGACGTCCCACCAGTCCCCGCCGTCAACCGACTTCTGCAGCCGCAGCGTCGCAACTCCATGTGCTGACACCACTGCGGTATACGCGGCCAGCTGGCGATGGTCATCAAACTCCACCGTGAGACTGCCCTCGGCGGTGATCACCTGGATCGGAACATTGAGCGGACGGTCGTCCAACTCCAAGCCGTTGGTGAATCGCCAGATCGCGGCCTGGGTGCCGGCGATCGCCTCATGGTCGGCGATGTTGCGGGTGCCGAGCGGGTAGCCGGCGGCACGCAGCCGACGGCTGATCTCAGTAGTTGACAGCGTCGGATACGAATTGCGCAGAATCCAGTCGACCTCAGCCTCGTGCGCACGGGCCTGCAGGTGCGGCACCGCCGACCAGCTGTCCGCACGGTAGCGCGACGGGGTGCTCGGCGCGATCGCGGAAAAGTCCAGAGAATACGCATCGATGTTCGGGTTGAGCCGAATGAGGTCGGTGCGCGCCTTTGAGCCGTCGGTGAACACGATGGTGTCGACGGTGTGCGAGTACGTGCCGCCACGGTAGTGGGTCATCCGGGACAGGTCGGTCTCCGATAGCGGCTGCATGCGCCGTCCCACGGCGACCCCGGTGAGCGGGCTGGCGGCTAGAGGCAAAGAAGTCATGAGTTGATCTTTCTGCGGACGGTGAGCAGCGCAGATCAGCGCGCCAAGAAGGCGACGGAACTGAGCGCAGGAAGCTACGGCGTCAGAGGATCAACAACAACAGAAGCGCACGGCGAAGCAGCGCGTCGAGACATAACGCAGCGGTGCGTGCTGTTGCATCCCCCCACCATACGACAGTCACCGTCCTTCGACCAACGTATTTTCATCACGGTGAGTCTGAAGTCTGTGCAATTCGGTACACCATCGACAATGATTGGGCGAACCGCACAGAAGGAGTCGAGGAGCCGCAATGCCCCAGAATGAATCCCAAGCGCTTGGTGCGCTTGCCGCACGGCAGCTAGCCAATGCCACCAAAACCGTCCCGCAGCTGGGCACGATCACGCCTCGGTTCCTGCTGCACCTTCTGAGCTGGGTCCCCGTCGAGGCCGGTATCTACCGGGTCAACCGCGTGGTCAGCCCCGAGAAGGTCGCGATTCACGCGGAGGTCGGTGGGGAGAACATCGAGGGCCCGCTCCCGCAGACTTACGTCGACTACGAGACCAGCCCGCGCGAGTACACGCTGCGTACCATTTCGACGCTGCTCGACGTACATACCCGGGTCTCTGACCTGTACTCCAGCCCACACGATCAGGTCGCGCAGCAGCTCCGGCTGACCATCGAGACGATCAAAGAGCGCCAGGAGTCCGAGCTGATCAACAACGCCGAATACGGCCTGTTGGCACAGGCGACCCCCGAGCAGACGATCCAGACTCTGTCCGGCGCCCCGACCCCGGACGACCTCGACGCGCTGATCACCAAGGTGTGGAAGACGCCCGCATTCTTCTTGACCCATCCACTCGGCGTGGCGGCGTTCGGTCGGGAATGCACCCGCCGCGGTGTTCCCCCGGCTGTCGTCAACCTCTTCGGCGCACAGTTCATCACCTGGCGCGGCATCCCGATCATCCCCAGCGACAAGGTGCCCGTGACCAAGGGCAAGACGAAGTTCATCCTGCTTCGCACCGGTGAGGAGCGTCAGGGCGTGGTCGGCTTGTTGCAGCCCGGCCTGGTGGGTGAGCAGGCGCCCGGTCTTTCGGTGCGATTCACCGGGATCAACCGGTCCGGCATCGCCTCGTACCTGGTTTCGCTGTATTCATCGCTGGCCGTGCTGACCGACGATGCGCTGGGCGTGCTTGAAGGCGCCTCGGTGGACCAGTTCCATGAGTACAAGTGAGTATCGGTCGGTAGACGCCGAAGGCGACCTCCCGATCAGTGAGGCCGAGATAGCTGCCATGGCGAGCCAATTGCTCGCCGGCAGCTACCGGCCCGGTAATGACACGCCGCCGCAATCGGTGCCAGTAGCGCCTCGCGGTGACGTTCCGGACACCACCTCGGCGGCGTCGTACGGTGCCGGCGCCGCTGGCGCCCAGCCACTCTCTCCGCCGACGGCATTCGTGGAGGCACCGAGCCTGACGCTGCCGCCACCAAGTTCGCCTGGGCCGGAACTCTTTCCGCCTCAGACGACACCGGTAGCTCCGCGGGGCAGCGCGCCGGATGTGGGTGTAGCGCCGGCAACGGCTCAAGCAGCTGGCGATGCATTCGACGCACACACCGGAATTGATCGGCCACACGCCAGGGATTTCGCGATTACCGACGGCTTCAACGTGCCCGACGGGTACGCGGTGCCAAACGGCATCGTGCCGACCGTGCCGGGTCTGCTGGCGGGGCCGGGATTGCTGGCCGGTGGAACCCCATCAGCACCGGCGGCACCGCGTGGTTCGGCGCCAAGTTGGCCCCCTGGTGTTCCCAGTGTTCCCAATTTAGGCAGTGTTCCCAATTTGGGCTACGGCGGCTTCGGTGCAACGCCAGCGGCGCCGACGCTCCCGTCCGGGGCTGATGCGGTACAGGGCGACGAAGCCAGTTATTACTTCACTTCCGGTATCCCGGCTTTCGCCGAGCCAGTCCCCCAGGTTGCCGACAAGCACGAGATCTTCGACGTGCACGCAATCCGTGCCGACTTCCCTATCCTGCGGGAGACGATCAACGGGAAGCCGCTGATCTGGTTCGACAACGCGGCCACCACTCAGAAGCCGCAGTCCGTCATCGACCGAATTTCGTACTTCTACGCCCACGAGAACTCCAACATCCATCGCGCTGCCCACGAATTGGCCGCGCGGGCAACCGACGCCTACGAAGAAGCCCGGGAGACCGTTCGGCGCTTCATCGGAGCCGCCAAGACCGAACAGATCATCTTCGTCCGGGGAACGACTGAAGCCATCAACCTGGTGGCCAAGGCGTGGGGCGGTAAACACCTCAAGCCCGGCGATGAGATCGTCATCACCAACCTCGAGCATCACGCCAATATCGTTCCTTGGCAGATGATTTGCCGACAGACCGGCGCAATTTTGAAGGTCGCTCCGGTCGACGACGCGGGCAATCTGCTGATGAACGAATTCGAAGACCTGCTCGGCCCGCGCACCAAACTGGTTTCGGCAACTCAGGTTTCAAATGCGCTCGGGACTGTGACGCCGATGGACAAGATCGTCGAACTCGGCCATCGCTATGGAGCACGAGTGCTCACCGACGCCGCGCAGTCGGTCCCCCATATCCCGATCGATGTTAGCGAGACCTGCCCGGACTTCCTGGTGTTCTCGGGACACAAGATCTTCGGTCCAACCGGAATCGGCATCGTGTATGGCACCGAGGAGGTGCTGGCGGAGACTCCGCCATGGCAGGGCGGCGGCAACATGATCGCCGACGTCACCATCGAACGGGCGATCTACCAAGGGCTGCCGAACAAGTTTGAGGCGGGCACCGGCAACATTGCCGATGCGGTTGGGCTCGGCGAGGCCATCCGCTATGTGGAGAAGGTCGGTATCGATCGGATCGCAGCCTACGAGCACGCATTGCTGGAATACGCCACGCCACGACTCGCGCAGATCCCCGGTGTGCGGTTGATCGGCACGGCCGACGAAAAGGCCAGCGTGCTCTCTTTTGTGCTGGCCGGCCACGACCCCCTCGAAGTGGGCAAGGCACTCAACGCCGAAGGCATCGCGGTTCGCGCCGGGCATCACTGCGCCCAGCCGATCCTGCGGAGAATGGGCGTGGAGACAACGGTTCGGCCGTCGTTCGCGTTCTACAACACCTACGACGAGATCGACGTCTTCATCGAGGCCATGCATCGTATTGCCGAGGGTGGTAGCAACACCGGCTAATGGGACTTGACCCTCCCGACTGGGAGAGCCTGCGATCGTCTGCGCATCAGATGTTGGATGACGTTTTGGACCACATCGCCGGCCTCGCTGACCGTCCACTCTGGCAATCAGCGCCGCCGGCGGTGCGGGCCGCGTTCGACGCCCCCCTGCCGTACGCGCCGACACCGCTCGACGAGGTGCACGCCGACATCCGGGACAACGTCCTGCCTTACGGCAGCGGCAACGGCCACCCGGGATTCATGGGTTGGGTGCAGGGCGGCGGCACTGCGGTCGGCATGCTTGGCGAGATGCTGGCCGCTGGGCTGAATTCCAACCTCGCTGGGCGAGAACATGTTCCGCTCGATGTGGAGCGCCAGGTCGGACGCTGGATGCGGGAGATCTTCGGCTTTCCGCAAACGGCCGACGGGCTGTTCTTCACTGGCACCAGTCAGGCGACCCTCGTCGCTGTGGTCACCGCCCGCACTCGTGCACTCGGCAAAGAGGTACGACCCAAGGGCCTTACGGCACAGCGCAGGCTCACCGCCTACGCCAGCGGTGAAGCACACACTTGTGTGTCGCGTGCCATGGACATCGCCGGCGTAGGTTCTGCTCAACTCCGGCCGATTTCGACCGATGAGCATCGCCGCATTGATATCGCTGCCCTCCGGGCCGCCATCCTGACAGACCTCGCCGAGGGGCGGCTCCCCTTCCTTTTGGTGGGTAATGCTGGGACCGTAAACACCGGAGCCATCGACGATCTGGCAGCGTTGCACGATATCGCCGCCGAATTCAGCCTGCACTACCACGTCGACGGCGCACTCGGAGCGTTCGGCGTCCTCGTTCCTGAACTCAAGCCCCTGTATCTCGGCATCAGCCAAGCCGACAGTCTCGCGTTCGATTTTCACAAATGGCCGCAAGTCCCTTATGACGCAGGCTTTCTGCTCGTCGCAGAAGGCGAGTGGCTGCGCGATGCATTCTCCACCGAGGCTGCCTATCTGAGTCGCGCGGACGACGGCCTGGCTGGCGGTGATTGGTGGCCGTGCGATCTCGGACCGGACCTTTCACGAGGCTTCCGGGCGCTGAAGACCTGGCTGACCCTCCGCACCTACGGGCTCAACCAGTTGAGCGACATGATGGCCGGAACATGCAGCCTGGCAACACAGTTGGCCGATCGGATCGATTCCGAACCGATGCTCACCCTGCTGGCACCGGTAACGCTCAACGTCGTGTGCTTCTCCTACGGCGCTGACCCGTCACTCAACGGCCGCATCGTCGAACGCCTGCACGCCGAGGGTCAGGTAGCTCCGTCGCTCACTTCTCTTGACGGAAAGCCTGCGATCCGGGCCGCGATCGTCAATCACCGGACCAGGGCGGAGGATGTCGAACTGCTGGTCGACAGCGTGCTCAGGATCGGAGCCGATCAGCTCTTCTGAATGAGGATGTCCTGGGGCTTCACATCGTCGGTGAAATAGGGCTTCAGATCCTCGTTGTAGGCGTGTTCGAAGAAGCCGTTGTTGATCAGATTGCCGATCTCGGTATTGACCCAGGTGAGTAGATTGCTGTCTCCCAACTTCACGGCGGGCGCGATAAACGACTGCGGACCGAGTTCCTTGATCCCCACCGTGAACCCGGGGTTGGACTTCGCCCACGCGAACAAGTAGGAGTTGTCATCGGCCAGCGCTGCCACCCGATGGTCCTTGAATGCCTGGAATTGCTGAGTCTTCGAGTCGAATTTCACCAGCTTGACGTCGGGATGATTCTGGGTGAAGTACGCCTCCGCGGTGGTGCCCTTGGTCACAGCCAGCTCTTTTCCGTTGAGCTGAGCGGGGTCGGTGATCAGCGCGTCGGTCGGCGACGCCACGCCGATGGACACCTTCATGTAGGGGCTGGCGAAATCGACGACCTTCTTGCGATCTTCGGTCACTGTGAAGTTGGCCAGAACCAGGTCGACCTTGTCGGAGTTGAGAGCGTCGACCCTGCTATCGGCGTTGACCTGAATCCATTCGGGCTTCACGCCGAGATCCGTAGCGATCTTCTCCCCCAGCGCTACGTCCAGTCCGGCTCTGCTGCCGTCGTTCTTGACGTAGCCGTACGGCGGCAGATCACCGAACACGGCGATACGAATCTTGCCTGCTGCCTTGATGTCCTCGACCGAGGGCCCAGCATTTCCGGAGCCACCAGAGCACCCGGCGATCATTGCGGCGAAGCCGACGATCATGACGAGTGTCAGGCAGCGGCGAATACGACTTCCCAAACTGCTACGCATTGCGAATCCTCCTGTTTATCAAGCCGATTCGGCGATGACGTCCGATGGCAGCGAATCTGAGAGTGGGGCCATGCTGTCAAGGAAGCGACGCGCGCGGTCGCTTCGGGGCGAAGTGAAGAATTCTTCACTCGGGGTGGCTTCCAGGATCTTCCCACCGTCCAGGAAGAGCACCGTGTCAGCCACCCGGCGGGCGAACTCCATTTCATGGGTGACAACGATCATCGTCATGTTCCCGCGAGCAAGCTTCAGCAGGATCTCCAGCACGCCGCGCACCATCTCAGGGTCCAGTGACGCGGTGACTTCGTCGAAGAGCATCAAGTCGGGTCTCATCGCGAGGGCCCGCACAATTGCCACGCGCTGCTTCTGGCCACCGGAAAGTTGACGCGGGTACTGGTCCCAGTAGTCGGCCATTCCGACCTGGGTCAGCAACTCGTGAGCGTGCCCGTCGACCTCGTCGCGGTCGCGCTTCTGTACCTCTACCGGTGCGAGTCGAATGTTCTCGGCAACAGTGAGGTTCGGGAAGAGGTCATAGCTCTGGAAGACCATTCCAATCCGGGTGCGTAGCCGTTGCCAGGCCTTCTCGGTCTGGACCACGGGTTCGCCGTCGAAGTCGATGCTGCCCGACTGGAATGTCTCCAGCCCGTTCAAGCAGCGAATCGCCGTCGATTTCCCGCTACCGGATGGGCCGAGCAGAACCTGAACACCGCCTCGCGGTACCTCGAAGCTGATGCCATTCAGCACCGTTCGATCACCGTAGGACTTGGTCAAGTCACGAACTGCGAGAAGGGTTTCACCCATGGATTCGCTCCTTTGCCCGGGATTCCAGACGGTTCGCTGCCGCGGCCAGCGGATAACAGGCCAGGAAGTAGAGCACGAAAATGAAGCTGTACACCCACAGCGCCGCATCGGGGTACTGCTGCCGGTTTGTCTCCATGATCTGCTGGCCGACACTCACCACATCCATGACACTGATCAACAGCAACAATGACGTTGTCTTGATCACCCGGGTGGCGAGATTGATGGTGGCCGGAGCCATCAGATTCACCGACTGTGGGAGTTGGACGTGCCGAAGTTGCTTGAGCCTGCCCAAACCCAGTGCGCGGGCACCTTCGACTTGGGCGACCGGCACGGAGATCAGCGCGCCCCGCACGATGTCACTCATTTCGGCAGCGATCCACATTGCGAAGGCGACGACAGCGACCGTCTCACCGCCGACCCGGAAGCCCAACTCCCGCGGCAGGATGTAGTACGCGAGGAACAGCAACACCAGAGTGGGCACGATACGGAAGAACTCCAGGTAAAGCCTGAGCGCGATGTCGGCAATACGTCCACCCAACGTCCACAGAGCTCCCAGGATGACGCCGGCCGGGACACCGATGAGCAGTGCCAGCGCCGAGACCCGCACCGAGACCGCAAGCCCGCCAAGTAACCGCCCGAAGTTACCCCCGTCGAACAGGACCTCAATTCCCGAAAGCGCCACTGCGAACCCTCCTTTCGAGGAGAGTCAGCCCGATCGACAACGGCACCAAAATGATCGCGTAGCCAATGACGAGCATCAACAGGTACTCGTTGGTGTGGTAGTACATACCGATCAGGTCACGTGCTTCGTTGGTCAGTTCCGGTACCGCTATCGCGGTGAAGATCGAGGTCTCCTTCACCAGGAAGATGGCGTTCGCGGCGAAGGGCGCGATGCTCAGCGCCAAACCTTGCGGAAGAACCACGTGACGGGCGTTCTGTACGCGTGTGAGCCCCAACGCCCGCGCCGATTCAGTCTGAATGCGGGGCACTCCGCCGAAGCCACCGCGGAAGGCGCCCGCCATGTATGCGCCGCCCAACAAGGCCAGCCCGACGATGGCACAGGTGTACGCCGACAACTTGATACCCAGTGTGGGCAGCGCGTAGTACAGGAAGAAGAGTTGGATGAGCAGTGGGGTGTTACGGAAGAGTTCCTCGTAGGCGCTCGCGGCACGGCTCAAGAATGGGATGTCGTAAAAGCGGACCAGAGCACATCCCACCCCGATGACGGCCGCCAGGGCGATACCGACAACTGACAACCACAGTGTGGTGAAGAACGCGTGCACGAACAACGGCAGACTCTGCTGGATCACAGACAAATCCACCGCAACCTCCCGTCGACCGCTCGTCGCTCGAACGCGACCGACGGCCGCAAACCTCCGCTGCGACTGTAGCTACCGGCCAGTCACCTGGGGAGCCATGTTCACAGGGTGCGCTTTAGCCTTGTGCTCGACGCGAAATTGTGATCGACAAAGGGTGGCGGTCAACGCAGATAATAATCCCGGTGAGCCAATCTATAGGAAGTCAAAGCAGCACTCCCCGTGACTGTTTCGCTCGTTGAATTGACACGACGTTGACGTGACGGACTGCCTGTTAGGCTGGGCGCGCGGGTGACCCCGCGATCCAAAATGGGTCTGGTCCGACACCATTGGAGAAGGTAGATGAACGTCGCCGGTGACATCACAGAACTGATCGGGAATACGCCGCTGGTCCGACTGCGCCGGGTAACCGACGGGGCCGTCGCTGAGGTTGTCGCCAAGCTGGAGTCTTTCAATCCGGCAGCCAGCGTGAAGGACCGACTGGGGGTTGCCCTGATCGATGCGGCCGAGGAGGCCGGGCTCATCACGCCGGACACCATTATCGTCGAGCCGACAAGCGGCAATACCGGCATTGCGCTCGCGATGGTGTGCGCAGCACGCGGCTACAAATGCGTTCTGACCATGCCCGAGACGATGAGCATCGAACGTCGAATGCTGTTGCGTGCCTACGGCGCCGACCTCATTCTGACGCCCGGTCCAGACGGCATGGCCGGAGCCATCGCCAAGGCCGAAGAGCTGGCGAAGAGCGACCAGCGGTACTTCGTGCCCCAGCAGTTCGAGAATCAGGCCAACCCTGCGATCCACCGCGCGACCACCGCGGAGGAGATCTGGCGCGACACCGATGGGAAGGTCGACATCTTCGTGTCCGGTGTCGGCACTGGCGGGACGATCACCGGCGTGGCGCAGGTCATCAAGGAACGCAAGCCCTCGGTGCAGATCGTCGCCGTCGAACCAGCAGCTTCACCCGTGCTTTCCGGCGGTCAGAAGGGTCCCCACCCGATTCAGGGAATCGGCGCCGGCTTCATCCCACCGGTGCTCGAGACGGATTTGATCGACGAAGTCATCACCGTTGGCAACGACGAATCCTTCGATATGGCGCGGCGACTGGCCAGGGAAGAAGGACTGCTCGTCGGAATCTCCTCCGGTGCGGCCGTCTGGGCTGCGCTTCAACTCGCCCGGCGGTCGGAGAATGCCGGCAAACTGATAGTCGTCGTCCTCCCCAGTTTCGGGGAGCGGTACCTGAGCACGGCACTGTTCGCCGACCTTGCCGACTAGCGATGATCGCCAACATCCTCCGCGACGTCCGGTCCGTCAAGGATCGCGACCCCGCGGCCCGATCCGCGGTGGAGATCATCCTCTGCTACCCGGGAATCCACGCGATCTGGGGTCACCGGATTACCCACTGGTTATGGCAGCGGCACCTCAAGCTGCCCGCGCGCGTGATCGCCGAATTCACCCGCGTGCTCACCGGGGTCGAGATCCATCCCGGCGCGGTCCTCGGCAGCGGTGTCTTCATCGACCACGCCACAGGTGTGGTGATTGGCGAGACCGCCGAAGTCGGTAATGACGTCACGATCTACCACGGAGTCACGCTCGGCGGCACCAGCCTCGATCCCGGTAAACGCCACCCCACCGTCGGAGATCGGGTAACCATCGGCGCGGGCGCAAAGGTGCTCGGTCCTATCACCGTCGGAGCCGACAGTCAGATCGGTGCGAATGCCGTTGTCGTCAAAGCAGTTCCACCCGGCTCTGTAGTGGTCGGGGTTCCCGGACAGATCATCGGCCAGACTCGTCCCAGCCTGGCTGAACCTGACACCTTTCCGGACCCACTGGGCGCCAGCATGCATTCCTTACTCAGCCGAGTGTCACGGTTGGAAGCGCTCGCCGACACTCCTCACGACGATCGCGTCATCCGTCCACCCGAAGCCGGCGTGTGGCATGGCGAGGACTTCTCGATCTGAACCGCAGCTACGAGATGGCCTCGGCGACCAACTTCATCTCCAAGTACTCCTCAAAACCGGCCAGACCCATCTCCCGGCCCACACCCGACTGCTTGTAGCCGCCGAACGGCGCGTCGACCGAATACCACGAACCGCCGTTGACATTGACCGTTCCGGTGCGCAACCGTGACACCACCCAGCCGAGTCGATCAGAGTTTGATCCAAACACAGTGGCGGACAATCCATATGGTGAATCGTTGGCGATCCGGACGGCGTCGGCATCGCCCTCGTGGGCCAGCACCACCAGCACTGGGCCGAAGATCTCTTCGCGGGCAGCCCGCGCCTCGTTGGTGAGGCCGCTGACGATGGTCGGCTCGACGTAGAAGCCTTTCGTTTGCCGGGCGGGCCGCCCACCGCCGCAGGCGAATTCCCCGCCCTCTTGGCGGGCGAGTTCCAGGTAACCCTGGACGCGATCGCGCTGCCGGGCGGAGATCAACGGCCCGCATACGGTGGCCGGATCCGTCGGATCGCCCACGGTGATCTTCGCCGCTGCCGCTGCTGCCATCGCCACCGCGTGGTCATAGCGATCCCTCGGCACCACCAATCGTGTCGTCAACGCACATCCCTGTCCGGCGTGAGTCGACACAGTGGCGACAGCTACCGCGCACGCGCGGTCTATATCAGCGTCATCGAGCACGATAAACGCTGACTTACCGCCTAATTCGAGGAAGACCTTCTTGATTGTCTGCGCCCCCGCGGCCATGACCGCCCGGCCGGTATCCGTCGACCCGGTGAACGACACCAGATCCACCCGGGCATCCTCAACCAACTGGGCGCCCAGACGGTGGTCACTGGATGTGACGATGTTGATCACACCCGGCGGAAAATCCGTCTTCTCCGCAATCAAGCATCCGACTTCTGCTGCGCACCAGGGCGTCTCAGGTGCCGGTTTGAGGACAACGGTGTTACCGGCCGCCAATGCCGGCCCCAGCTTGGCGAAGTTGAGATGGTGCGGGAAATTCCACGGTGTCACCGCGCCGACCACACCGAAAGGTTCTCGCAGGACAGTGCGTCGAGTTTCGACTCCTATCTTGGTTCCCGCACCTTTTGCCACACCAAGATCCGTGGACCAGGAATAGCCAGCAGCAGTGTCTGCGGCGAATGTCAGCCCTTCAATGGGCGTTTGCAGCTGCCCCCGGTAGGTCAAGGAAACCGGCGTGCCCACCTCGGCAACGGTCATTGTCCGCAGCTGCTCGATCTCGCTGTTCAACGCGTCGACGAGTTGGCGCAGGCACCGCACACGCAGCACAGCGTCACGCGACCACTCGGTCTCGTCGAAGGCCGCCCGCGCTGCGGCAATGGCCTGGTCCATGTCGGCGGCATCGCCGTCAGCCGCGCTGCCGAGCGTTTCCTCGGTAGCGGGGTTGATCGTCGGAAATGTTCCTGCACGACCGGGCACCAACTGCCCGCCGATCAATAACTCAGTCAACCGGCCAGGTTTCGGGCAGATTATGGCCCCCATCTGCGACCAGGATCGCGCCGGTGACAAACGAGGCCGACTCGTGGGCGAGAAATGCAGCGCACGCGGCGATCTCGGCCGGCGTACCGCTGCGTCCGATCGGGCCCGCGGCGGCGGCATTCGCTTCGAATTCGAACTGAGACGGTGTGGCGATGAATCCCGGTGCAACCAGGTTGACCGTGATGCCATCCCCAACGACCTCGATCGCAAGTGCCTGCGTCAGGCCGGCCAGTGCCGCCTTCGCTGCCGTGTACGTCGCCTGCCCCGGCATGGCCGTCACGGTGCCGGTGGTCGATCCGATCGAAACGATCCGCCCATAGTGGGCTGCCTTCATCACCGGCAGGACAGCGCGACACATCAGGAATGCAGTGTTGAGGTTGCGGGCGATGGCGGTATTCCATTCGTCCAACGTCAGGTCGGCGACTTCGTTGGTGGAGTCCGCACCGTGAGTCACCGAGGTCATGCCCGCGCTGTTGACCAGGATGTCCAGCCGTCCCCAGCGGTTAGTCGCCTCCGCGACGAGAGTGTCTGCGGCACCGTCCACTGTCAGGTCGGCGATGACCCCAATAGCATTGTCGCCAAGTTCTGCAGCTCGCTGGTGCACCCGTTCCGAGGTCGCACCGAGCACCACCCGGGCACCCTCCGAAACCAACTTCGCGGCGATCGCGCCGCCGATCCCACCGGACGCGCCGGCACCCGTCACGATCGCCACGCGGTTCTCGAATGCACCAGTCATGTCCGGAAACGTACACCGCAGCCTTGGCATTTGGCCCGCAACGTTGTATCTTGTTCGGCGGTCCCCGGCCCGCCGGAATTGGGATCAAGCCCCGCCGGAATTTGAATCATGTCGTTTCCGAGAGCAGAAGATGCGCACCCACTACAAGACTTGCGGCTCCTCCCCCAACACACAGCGACGGATTCGCTCCAACCAGGTTCTGGGTCCAGTCGCCGGCCAATTCTTTGAGATCAACATCAGCCACGAAGGTGGCCGATGGATCATCCGTATTCCGGAAATCGATGACGCGACTGAGGCCGGCACTCGGGCAGCTGTCGAATCGGCAGCCCGCGAATGCATTGCAGCCCGCACCGGTATCCCCATCGGGTACATCTCGGTGTGGGTCAGCGACTGACTAGCCTGTCACTCGGCACCTCGTGCCACCGGCAGGGTCGGGTCCGAACTCCACTGGGACCACGATCCGGGGAACAGCGCACCGCCATATCCGGCGGCAGCCAGCCCCGCGAGTGCCACCGCCGCGGTGACTCCGGAACCGCAGTACACGCCAACTTGCGTATTGCTACTCGTACTCGCGCCAATCCCCTTGTCTGAGAATCGGCGAATCAACTCCGCGTGAGCCAGGAACGTGCCGTCGTCGGACAGCAGCGATGTGCTGGGCACATTGCGGGCACCGGGAATGTGGCCGGCGGCAGAGTCGACCGGCTCGACGTCGCCCCGGAAGCGTTCCGGCGCCCGGGCATCGATCAGGATGCCGGCATTGATCGCTTCCTGAGCAGTCAACGTCGGCAGGCCACCGGCGTAAAGGTCATCGAACGACACCGTCACATCACCGGGCAATTGGGCGGATTCGCCTTCTTCGAGGGTGCCGCCGGCTGACTGCCACGCCGATAGGCCCCCGTCCAGAATTCGCACTCCCTTCAGGCCGGCGGCGGTCAGCACCCACCAGGCCCGGGCCGAGCCGGCGCGATTCCAATCGTCGTACACCACGACAGGTTGATTTTTCCACAGTCCCCAACGCCGGGCAGCAGCCTGAAGTGCGGGCCCAGCGGGAAGCGGATGCCGTCCCCTACCGGTCAGAGTGTGATCAGTGAGTTCATCATCCAGCGAGACGTATACCGCGCCGGGAAGGTGTCCTTCGAGGTAAGCCGGTCGTCCATCGGGTTGGCTGAGTTGCCAGCGCACGTCCAGAATGGCCGGCTTTTGGTCACCCGACAATTGGTTCATCAGCTCGGCGGCAGTGATAAGCACATCGGCGCGCGTTGTCATTGGTCCGACGTTAATGGTCAATAGAGATAGCGTCGACGACGTGTCCGATTCCGGTGCCGCCCATGAACGGCCCGGGCTGTTGATCGCGACGCTGAGCGTCGTCGCGTTGACCGTCGCGATCCTGCAGACCAGCGTCGTCCCGATTCTGTCGGTCATCGCCAGGCAACTCAACGTCTCCGAAGTCGACGTCAGTTGGGTGATCACGGCCAACCTGTTGTCCGCCGTTGCCACTACACCGCTGATTGGCCGGCTGGCAGACCTGCACAGTAAGAAGCGGGCGCTGCTCGGTGTGCTCGCCGTGGTGTTGATCGGTTCAGTGTTGGCCGCGACGACGACCTCGCTCCCGCTGCTCATCTTCGCGCGGGTCCTCCAGGGCGCCTCATTCTCGCTTTATCCGGTCGCCGTCTCCATCCTGCGCGAGGAACTCCCGGCGGACCGCCTCATGCGGGCGATGGCAGTCATCTCTGGCACGTTGGGAGTCGGCGGCGGCACCGGCCTAGTGGTCACCGGGCTGCTGATGAACGGCAATGCGGGCTATCACCGCGTGTTCTGGGTAACGACGGCGTTTTCGGCACTGGTTCTGATCGCCGTCGTATTCGTTGTCCCCGCACGGCAATCGCACGCGACGGGAACGGTCGATTGGGCCGGCGCAGTCGGATTGGCGCTTGGACTCTCCGCGCTGCTCATGGGCATCACCCAGGGCCAGACCTGGGGATGGGTGTCGCCGCAGACGATGGGCAGCCTGTTCGCCGCCGCGATCGTGCTGTGGTTGTGGTGGCGTTGGGAGCAGCGCTGTCAGCATCCACTGGTGTCACTCACGATGCTGTCCCACCGACCGATCCTGGTGACGAACATCGCCACCGTGTTAGTCGGGATGGGCCTGTACTTCGGCTTCCTCGGCGTAACCAGCTTGGCGCAGGCCCCAGTCAGCAAGTCCGGATTCGGGGCCACCGTGCTTACTGCCAGTTTGGTGTTTCAATTCCCGGGAGCGATGGCCGGCTTCCTCGCCACCTTGGTCAGCGGCAGGTACATCGACCGATTCGGGGCCCGAGCCGTGCTCGTTGCAGGTGCAGCCGTTGGCGCCGTGGGATACACGCTGCTGGCACTGCCACAGTTGGCCCGCTGGGAAGTCATCGGTGCCGCAATTCTGACCAGCATCTACATCAGCCTGGCCTACGGTTCCTTGCCGTCGCTGATCATCCGTGAGGTGGAGCCGGGCGAGACGGGCGTGGCAACCAGTATGAACGCGATTGCCCGTACGATCGGCGCAGCGCTCGCCGCCGCGCTGATCGCCGTACTCCTCACCCGATCGGGTCACAGCTCCGACCCCAGGTTGAGCTATACGATCATGTTCACACTTGGCGCTGTGACCGCCTGCGCTGCAATATTTCTCATCCTGCTCAGCCGCACCCGCTTGCGCGACATCGAGTCACCCGACGATATCGCCAACAGACGTGCGATGAACCACGAGTGGGGCTAGCCGTGAGCGCGGGCGCCGCCACGCGCTGCCCCGACACCCGCACTGACAACGAACCCGATACCGATGATCGCGAAGCTGTCCGGCGCTTGATTCAGCACTATCAGTCCGACCAACAGCGCGAAGGCCGGCTCCAGGCTCATCAACGTCCCGAAAGCGGCTGTCGTCAATCGGCGTAACGCCAGCAGTTCCAGGGTGAACGGCACCACTGGGAGGAGAATCGCCAGGCCCAATCCGATCAGGATCAGATCCGGCGTCAGCCTAGGCAACAGGGCGGGACCGACGACAATGCTGGCCGCCAATGCCGCAACAGGCATCGAAATACCAAGTCCCTGAAGGCCGTCAACGCCATCACCTACGCGCTGAGTGAGCAGAATGTAGGCGGCCCAACATCCAGCCGCCCCCAAGGCGAATCCCACGCCCACAGTATCGATCGCACCGAGCCACGGTCTGGTCAGCAGCAGAACGCCCGCAGCGGCCAGCACCGGCCACACCAGCCGCCCTCGGCCACGACCCTTGGCGACAGCCACCCCCAATGGGCCGAGGAACTCCAGCGCGCTGGCAGTGCCAAGAGGGATTCGGGAGATCGCAGCCATGAACAACATCGACACCATCGCGGTCACGACACCGAGTACGACACAGGCGACGAACGTCTTTCGTGTGAAAGCCGTCCGGCGCGGACGCACCACGATCAGGAACAGCAGCCCCGCCCACACCAGCCGCAGGCAGGCCGCACCTTCGACCCCGATGCGCTCGATCAGGCCGACAGAGACGGCCAGCCCGAGCTGAACGCAGAGCATCGCCACCACGGCCAGGGCGGCTCCGGCGAGAGCCGGACGACTACCCACCTAGCCGGTCTCACCGGTTATGCGGTCGACCAGCTCCCGCGCCAACGCCAATGAAGACGTCGCTGCAGGGGAGGGCGCGTTGCGTACATGCGAAACACGGCCGTCGACCGATATCACAAAATCGTCGACCAGCACCCCGTCACGGCCAACCGCCTGGGCCCGCACGCCCGCGTGCTGGCTGCCGTCGAGGTCATCGATGGACAAGCCTGGCATGTACCGTGCCGCAGCGGCTACGAAAGTCTTTGCGCTCGCGGCCATCCGGAGCTCGCCCAGCCCGACGCGCCAGTACCGGCGCGCCACCCGCCAGGTACCCGGCCAGGTCAACGATTCCCACGCATCGCGACTATTCCACCGGCGCAGCGAGTAGGCATCGCGGGCGGGCACCATCATCGCCGTGGGCCCCAAGGTGACCGCGCCGTCAATGTGCTTCGTGATGTGCACGCCCAAAAACGGTAAGTCCGGATTCGGAACCGGATAGATCATGCCGTTCAGTCGCGGCCGCCCGGTGCCATTCGAGCCCGGGCCTTTCAAACCGAGGTAGGCGCCGCGGAACGGGACAATCTGCGGATCACGCGGGGCTCCGGCGCGGCGGGCCAGTCGATCAGCCCACAAGCCCGCGCACACCATCACCGCATTGGAACGTACTGGCCCCAAATCGGTTTCGACCACGCCGGCGCCATCAATCGACAGCACCGCATTCCCGAACCGGATATCAACCCCGAGGGCAGCGAGTTCCTTCGCCAGCGCGTCAGCAACGGCCCGGTAATCAACCACGCCTGTGTTTGGCGCGTGAAGCGCTTGCAATCCCACAGCATTGGGTTCGATCTCTGCGAGCTCCTCGGGCCCCACCCTGCGCAACCCCGGCACCGCATTAGCGCGACCGCGCGCCTCCAAGTCGTCGAACCGAGGCATTTCATCCGGAGACAGTGCCACGATCAACTTCCCGCACCGCTCATGTGGGATCTTGTTGTGCTCGCAGAACTCATACATCCGCTGTGCGCCTTCGACGCACAGCTTGGCCTTGAGCGAACCCGGTTGGTAATAGATACCGCCGTGGATCACTCCCGAGTTGTGGCCGGTCTGGTGACGGGCCGGGCCTTCCTCGCGTTCCAGAACAACCACCGAGTCATCAGGACGGCGCAACTTCCATTCCCGAGCAACCGCCAGGCCTACGATCCCGGCGCCCACCACTACGAGGTCATGAGGTCGCCCCGCCATCACTGCCGACAACTCCTTCCATTGTTCGGGCACCATCGGCATCTTTCGCTACTTCGGCATCTTCGGCTTCGGCGGCCTCCGCCAGCACTTCGAGCACACTCTTGCGGCGTTCATCGATACTGCGGGCGAATTCCTGTACCAGTAGCGGATTCTGCTGCACTATCGTCGCGATGATCTCCCGTTCGACGAACACCACCGTGACCTCATCGACCGCATAAGCCGCACCGATCACCTGCTGGCGAGTCAATGTGGTCTGCCCCAGGAACGAGCCATCGTCCAGGGTGTCGACCACCAGTGTCGACCCGTCATCCGAAGCGACGGTCAAATCGACTGTCCCGGAAACGATGAACTTCATGCCGTCCGGAACTTCCCCGGGTATCTGCATCAATTCGCCGGCGCCGTAACGATGGATCGTTGCGCGCGCGGTGAGCGCCAACTCGTCTTCTCGGCTCAGTCGCAGTGTCGACGTCACCACCTCATTGACCGCCTCGGCGACTTGCTCAGGTTCTGGGAATGTGTCGACTACCTCATCCAGGTGTAGTCCCTCCCGACGAGACGAATACCAGATCCAGCGAAGGAAAGTCGCTTTCGCCTTGCCGTCTTCGCCCGGAGACCTGAGCGGAATTGTGGTCTGATATTCCTTTGACCCCACCGCAACTGCCGATGGCGTCCGGTCCGGATCGCACTCGGGCAACTGAGCTGCCACCTTGGCGAGCATGGCGCACACCTGGTCCGGCGGATCGGTGAGCGCAAAGACGCTCGTCAGACTCAAAGCGTGTTTGCCCGCGGGACGGCTCAAATTCTTCAGCGAGGCTCCGGCCAGGACGGAGTTGGGTGTGATTTGTAGGCCAGCGCCGGTCTCAAGGTGCACTGAACGCCAATTGACCTCGACGACGCGGCCTTTCGCCGCGGGCGTGTCGATCCAGTCACCCAGCTTGAACGGCTGCTCGAAGAGCATCAGCAAGCCAGAAATGATCTGACCGACCGAATTCTGTAGCGTCAGGCCGACAACGATCGAGGTGACGCCTAACGCGGTGAAGAGCCCTTTGACATTGGCTCCCCAGATGTAGGCGAAGATCATCGCCACACCCACCGCAATCAAGACGAAACGCGCGACATCGATGAATATGGCGGGCATTCGCTTGCGCCACGTCCCATCGGGCGCACTCTGGAACAGGGTCGCGTTGATTCCCGACAACAGCAGTACCAAGACGACGAACGCGACCAACGTGCCAATCATGCGCACTGAGGTCGATTCCGGCGGAATCTGACTTGCCTCCACCATCAACAGCAACAGCGCACCCAACGGCAGCAAGTAGTTGCGTAGCAACGACACTGGCTTCAGCAGGAAACTGTTCCTCCGCTGTAGCTTCTGCTGCAGTTCGGTGAGGAGAATCAAACACAGCGGTAAGCCGAATGTGATGCCGATGGCCCAGTAGAACCACGCTGACTTGAATACGTCGCCCATCAGCGACTGCCCCCGAGTCGCCAAATCTGTTGGCTTCCATCGCCAGTCGACACGGTGCCCGCTTCGGTGAAGGTGACAATGTCTTGGAGCGGCTCGTAGACCCTGGATGTCACATAGATGCCCGGTTGCGCCGCACCATTTTTGATTTGGTGAGCCAAGTTCACCGCGGTACCCCACATGTCGTAGACCAACCCGGGCCGGCCGATCAGACCACTACCGACATCGCCGGTATCGATCCCGGCACGCAAGAGCAGATGGGTGCCTTCCTCGCTGTTGAACCGCTCGACGATCTGTTGGCACTCCTGCGCGAATTCAACTGTCCTGCGAACATTGTCCAGCCTTGGCACCGTCAATCCGCAGCTGGCGAGATAGCCGTTACGCACCGTACGGACCCGCTCGACATCGTGATCCTCTGCTGCCGCGTCGATTTGGCGGATCAGTTCATTGGCTAGTGCCAGGAACTCTGCCGGCGCGAGGTCGACCTGCAACTGTTCCAGTCCGACGAGGTCGGCGAAGATGACTGTGACGTTGTGATGTTCGCTGGCGATCGTCTCCTCGCCGTCACGGTATCGGTCGACAACCGCGTCGGGCATCAGCGCCTTGAGTAGCCCATCGATTTCTTTGCGCTGCGCGGTGAGCAGCTCATCCTTGACGGCCAGGCTCCGGCTCATCTCGTTGAAGGCGTGCGTCAGCTCGCCGATCTGATCGCGGGTCTCGACCGGGATCGCGACGCTGTAGTCGCCGGAGCTGATGCGCTGCACGCCGGCTTCGAGCCTCCTGATCGGGCGCACGAAAATTTGGGCGAGATAGATCGCCAACACACAAACACCGAAGATCATGCCGGTGACCGTCAACACCATGATCCGGGTGAATGAGGACTCGCGTTCGAAAGCCTCGGAGGTATCGACGGTGGCGATCATCGACCACTGCAGATCCGTATCGGGTATCACCAGTGGGGCATACGACTGCAGCGTCCGGCGTCCGAGATAGTCGGTCGTGATCAGAGTCCCCGATTGCCCCTTGTGTGCGTTCTTCGTCGCCTGGGAGGTCACTGGTTGCACGAGCGTCGTGCCACCGTGCTTGATCGCTGTCTCAGCGACGGAAATCGCCGTCCCGGCGGCGACGACATCGGTCTTGTACTGTTCCGGGTTCTCGAGGAACAATCGCGAGTCCGAACGCATCAGATCGTCGGGACCCACCAGAAAGGTTTCGCCGGTATTCCCCAGTCCGGCTTCCTGCCAGCGGCGGTCAAATGTCATGAGCCGGTTGATCTTCGAGATGGGAAACTGCAGGGCGAGAACACCTTGGGTCTTGCCGCCAGGTGCGATCGGGGCGACCATCCACGCGGTGGGCTGCATCTCGGCAGGCTGATAGAACTCGAAATCGGTGATCCCCACGTAGTCGACTTCGTTGGCAGACATCGCCTTGAGGTACGCGTCGTGCAACTTGGAACCATTGAACGGGCCATTGACGATGTTCGTACCGAGGTCGACATCCTTGAACGCGCTGTACACCACGTTCCCGCGCGCGTCGATCAACAGGGCGTCCTCGAATTCGAATCTGCCGACGACCTCACGAAAGTAACTCTGGTAGCGAGCGTTTGCCGCTGTCCATGCGCTGGCATCGCCGGCGTCGTTCATAGCAAGCGCCGCGGCATCGTTCTGTCGCCGCGCGGTGTAGTTGGACTGCAGGTATTTCTGAGCATTCGACGTCGGCAACAGCGCCGCAGCATTCAACTCGACGCCACTGTTCTCTGCGGTCTTCTTGATGAAGTCGTTGTTGTAGTAGTCGACGATGCTCTGCCATTGCGGCGGACTTACCGGAGCGGCGGCGAGTTGGTCGAATCCCGTCGCGAACGCTTGCAGAGCATCGCCAGCGGTGGCGCCCCGCGTGTAGATGAGCAGCGAGTTCCGCAGGTCGGACAACTGAATCCCCAGCGTGCGCGCCTGCGACTCGCGCGTTTCGGTCAGTTTGTTGAACACGGCCGTCCGCAGCGAGATGCGGCCGACCCCGAAGGCGATGCCGCCCACCACCGTCGCAGCGAGGATGGTGCACAGCACCAACATCAGGATGAGCTTGGACTGGATGCTGACTCTCGCCAGAATCTGATGTCGCCGCAACTTGTTCAGCCGACCGGGTGCAAGGGGATCCGGCTCAGACACTTCCGTCATCCGCATCCCTTCGCCGGCCGGCCCTGCAGCCAGCAACTTGTGGCTAGTGAGTCTACGGTGGCGGCTGTTACTGAACCGGGTTCGACTCGGTGCCCAGATGGGCGAAGTTCGGGATCAGCTCAGCTTCACCAATTTGAACGGCATGGTGATAAACAGCGGGAGATTGATACCGCAGGAGCCCCCGGCACCCGTCGTCTGATCCTCGCCCACCAAGGTGTTCGAGTTCCCGTCCGCCGATCCCCCATCGGGTGTGGCGGCAATGAACCGGAAGAGTTGGAGGCCGTCGCCGGCTGGACCGTCTTGGCATGTCTCCCAGCCCGGGACGACCCGCCGCACGTACCACACGCTGCTCTTCTGGTAGATCGGTGCGCTCCAACCGGCATCGCTGTTGACGGTGCCCGAGCATTCGGTGGGATAACTGCACACTGTTGAGACGGTCCACGTACTCCGCACGCTCCGCTCGTTGTGGAAGACGTCATTGGTTTTCGCCCACTCGCCGTTCGACGTCGCGAGGTAGGTGCCATTGAGACCCCAGTTATCGGATCCGAAGGCAGGCGCGGGGCCCACCAATCCGGAGAGCCCCACAGCCGCGATGGCCGCGACCGGCGCCAGAACCGCTGATGCCTTCATTGTTCTCCTTTCCGGTCCCGACCTCATGCCCTAACCTCATGCCCTCCGACCTCGGACCCCGACCTCATGCAGTTGGCAGCAGGTCCTTCCACGATCTTTCCCCTGAGGACTGAGCCAGATCGGACTGCCAGAACACACCGTTGGCGGTGGCGTACTGGCCGGTCTTCGGGTCGTATGTGGCGGTCGCAACTGATGGGCCTGCCGTCGGTGTGTAGCTACTTGGCGCGACCACCGGAGCTCCGACATCGAGCGGCGCCAGATCGGGAACCTGAGCACCATCCCCTGCCAGCGGCGCACCGGCCGGCGCCGATGCTGGAGCGGGCATGGGCGTGCCCTGCAGTGGCCCAAAGATGTGATCATTCAGTGTCACCCGGTCATCCGGCGGGATACCTTGCGCGATCAGGTTGGGATCGATCGGGTAGGGACCGAGTGCGTGCGGGCGCATGGCCAGCGGCTCATAGGGCTTGTCGCTCTCACAGATCTCCACTGTCGGTGCGCGTTTCCCGGGTTGCCCCATGCACGGATAGTTACGCGCACCGCGCACGCCGATCGGTGAATCCTGGGGCAGCTTGCAGTACAGGCCATCAGGGGTATCGACATCGGTGAGGTCGTTCGGAGAACGCCAGGACGACGGCGGCAGGAAGCCTGTTGTGCAGGCCGGCGGATCGTCGTTGACGATCGTGAAGTCGCCCAACGTCATACCGGTCGGATTGTGCGGCGGGGACCCCTGCGCCTGAGTGGCACCGGCGAACGGTGGGAAGAGCACCAGCATCTGCTCGAGCGACGCGTTGTATGTCACCGCGATCTTGCCGACGGTGGTGAGATTCGCCAGCAGAATCGGCAGCGTCGGCTTCAGCTGAGTGAACAACCGCGATCCCTCATTGGCCGCGCCGGGACCGTTCTGGAGTAGGCCACGCAGTTGGGCGTCATCGGCAGACACCGTCTGAGTGATCCCGGCGAGACTGCGAGACCAGGTGCGGACCGCATCGGCAGATGCTGCCTGCCCATCCAGCAGTGGACGGAGGTCGTCGACCAACGATTTGGCCCTGTCCGCCACACCGTTGAAATCGCCGACCAACTTGTTCGACGAGTCCAGCAGCGAACCGAAGTCGTAGCCGGCGCCGTTGAGCCCGGTGAACGCTTCCTCAAGCAGGTCGTGCAGCCGATCCTTCGGGATGCTGTCGAGCAGAGCGCTCACCTGATCCAGCATCGGTCCGACGGCTTGCGGCAGTTTTGTGTCCTTGACCGGAATCACCGCGCCGTCTTGGAGATAGGGTCCCGAATCCGACCGCGGCAGTAGATCGACATACTGTTCGCCGACTGCCGACACACTGAGCACACTTGCCTGCAGGTCCGCTGGAATCTTGGGCGATGTGTCCAACGACAGCACGGCCTCCGCACCGTTGCGAGTCGCCCGGACATCGGTGACCTTGCCGATCTGCATACCCCGGTAGGTGACGTTCGAGAACTTGTAGAGCCCACCGGTGCTGGACAGTTCCATCTTCACGATCAGCCGGTTGATGTTCAACAAGGTTGGCGCCTTCATGTACACCGTCAGCATCACGGTGACGCCGACGAGCGACGCGATGGCGAAGATGATCAGCTGTGTCTTGATGAATCGAGTCAGCATCAGCTGCCACCTCCATCCTGAGGTGCAGGACCCGGCAAGGGTCCTGTTCCAGTACCCGGCTCCACCGCTGCGTCTGCGGGCGGCAGATGCGAAGCAACCGATGTGGCATCGACCAACGGCGGTAGCGAGGCGACCTGCGTCGGCGGCGGCGGCGCGAAAGGTGCGTTGAGCGGATCGTAGGTATACCGCGCATACCACGGATCACCGGGCGCAGGAACCAGTTTCGCGCCCTCCTCACCCCATCGGGTACCGAGGAACAATGTCCGCTTGAGCCGAGGGATCGTGAAATCGAAGACCAGGAACTGGTTTAGGTAATCCCCGCGAATCGCCCGGTCCATGAAGCTCTGCGGGTACGGAAAGAATGGCGCGTAGGCAATGATGCTGTCCAGCTTTGGACCGACATCAGCGAATGCCTGAAGCGTGGGCTCCAGATTCTGAAGGTCCTTGACCAAGTCAGTCTTCGTGTCATCGACGATTCCAACGGCAAGGTTGCTGAACGTCTTGAACTTCTCCAGCGCGGTGACCAGGCGCGGTCGCTCCTTGACGAGTACGTCGAGTGCAGGGGGGATCCGATTGAGCGCCGTCGTCAAGACTTCTTTTTGCCCGGCAAAGGTGCCGGCGAGGTTATTCAGCGACTTGATCGACGCGTTGATGCTGTCTTGCTGGGCGGCGAGTACACCGACGAATTCGTTCAGCCGTCCCAAGAGGTCATGGATCTGGTCCTGTCGACCGTTCAACGCAGAATGGAACTCCCGGATCAAGTCGCCGATCTGCCCCACACCACCGCCATTGACTACCAGCGAAAGTGCAGACAATGTCTGCTCTGTTGACGGGTAGGTCGACGACTTACTGAGTCCGAGCGTTGCTCCGGCCTGCAGCACCCCCGACGGTTGCTGACCAAGTGGTGGGTTCAGTGCCAAGTGCATTGATCCCAGCAGGCTCGTCTGACCAACTGTCGCAACGGCGTTCGCGGGAATGACGACGCCCGGCTTGACCGACACTTCCACGTCGGCGTGCCAGTCTTTGACAGTCATCTTGCCGACGCTGCCGACAACCACATCACCGACCAGGACCGGTGAATTCGATTCCAGGGTTCCGATATTGGCGAGTTGGACGTGATACACGGTCGAACCCTGATCGTGGCCCACGGTGCCGGGAAGTGGCAATGAGTTCAAACCACCGAACGCACAACCGCTAGCGCTCAGCGCGATAGTCACGGCAAGGACTGTCGAGCGGCCCAATGAACCAATCATGACGCGGGTGCCCCTTCCGCGGGGAGTAGCATCCCCTGCACGGTCGACGGCGGAGGTCCAGCAGGCGCGGAAGGGACCCCGGCTGGAACGGGCGCGCCCGGGTACAACGCAGGTTGG
This sequence comes from Mycobacterium sp., assembly GCA_965279745.1. GTDB lineage: Bacteria > Actinomycetota > Actinomycetes > Mycobacteriales > Mycobacteriaceae > Mycobacterium. Next base: position 638,106 of record OZ257262.1, on the reverse strand, counting down.
GGGTCAGCCGGCAATCCGTTGGGTGCATACGCTCCCGGCGGCGGCGCAACGTTGTCCCAGCCCGGCGGCGGCGGTACGTCACCGTTGAGTCCCGTGTAGGCGGACACCGTGGGTGGAATGGTCCCGGGAGGTGCCTCGGCACCACCGCTGCCAGGCATCAGCTTCGGATCGGAGTAGATGAGGTTCTCCGGGCTCGGAGACTTGCCCAAGTACAAGTTGAACGGGAACGGCAGGTAGTTGAAGTTGAGCAGTCGCAACGCGGGTCCGAGGTACTGCGCACACAGCTTGCCGGTTTCCGACGACGTCGCATTCTGAATGGCTCCGATGGCCGAGCAGACCACGGAAACCGGATTCGAGAAGTTGCCGAGGGCGAACGCCCCAATACCGCTTCCGGTATCCGGGTTGTAAATGTTGTAGGCGTTTCCAAGAGCGTTCGGAGTCACGTGCAGCACGTTCTTCAACGCCATCTGGTTGTCGCTGAGGTTCTTCACCACGTTGCCGAGCCGTTGCACGGATTCCGAAGCTGGGTCCCGAGTTTCGGCGATGAACCGTTGCACGTCGACAACGGCGGCCGACAGGTTGGTCAACGCGCCGTCGAGATCAGACTTTCCGCCGTCGATCACGCTGGTAACCGACGCCAGCCGATCCTCGAACTGAACGATCTGAACGTTGCTGTCCCGCAATGCTGTGACGAACGTCTGCAAGTTCTTGATGACATCGATGACGTTTCCGCTGCCGTCGGCGAGGATTCGACCCACGCCGGACAGTTGGCTGATGGTGTCACGCAACTTCTGGCCGTTCCCGTCCAGAGCGCTGGCGGCGCTGTCGATGAAACGACCGATTGAGGTGTTCGACGACTTTGCGGTTGGCCCCAGATCGGTTGCCAGTCGCATCAATTGGGACTTGACCTCGTCCCATTCGACGGGCACCGCTGTGCGCTCAAGTCCGATCGTCGCGCCATCGGCCATCTTCGGCCCACTGGAGTCGTACGCCGGCGTCAACTGCACGAACCGAGCCCCGACCAGGTTCTGGGCAACGATGATCGCCTTAGCATCGGCAGGGATCGGCACGTCACGATTGACGGCAAGGGTCAACTTGACCCTGGTCCCCTGAGCTTCGATCGACTCGACGCTGCCGACCTTCACGCCGGAAACCCGGACCTGGTCGTCCGGATAGATCGCGGTGGCACTGGTGAAGTAGGCGACGATCGTCTTGGGTTTGAAGAACGCCTGGTTCAGCAGGATCGCAATCCCGCCGCCCAGCAAGATGACCAATGCCGCTGCGACCCCTACGGTCAACCGCTTGCGCGACTTCATGGTGGTCCCCATTGCTCGTTAGGTTGCGGAATGCCGTTGTAGGGGAACGGGAACTGTGCCCGCGGCCCGGCATTGTCCGGCGGCTGCCCATTGTTGATACCTCGGCGGAACCCGAATGCGTAGTCGAGGAACGGTTGCAACGTCTGTCCCGGAAGCAGGTTGGAGATGAAGGCGTTGTAGTAGAACCCGTTGTTCACCGCTTCGGCCTGCGTCACCTCATACTTCGCCAGACCCGCTAATGCTTTGCCGATGTTGTCGGCATTCTTCTCCAGGATCGCCAGCACGGAGTTGAGCTTCTCCAGCGCCGGAGCGAGTTCTTTCTCATTCTCGTGTACGAGCCCGGTCAACTGCTGCGACAACGCGGAGGTGTTGGCCAACAGGTTGACGATGGCGTACCGGCGTTCATGGAGAACACCCAGCAGATCGTTGGCGTTGAGGATCAACGCATTCACCTGTGCACTGCGCTCCGACAGAATGCCGGTGACATTGGACGCAGTCTTCAGCAGATTGCTCAACGATTCGTTTCGGCTGTTGAGTGTCCGCGACAACTTGCTAAGGCCGTCGAAGGCCGGCCCGAGTTGAGGCGCGATGCGGTCGATGGTGTCGGACAACGTGTCAAGCGACTGATTCAGTGTCGCCGTGTCGACGCCGCCGGTGTTGGATGCAAGCTCACCGAGTGCGTCAGTCAGCGCATACGGCGAGCCCGTGCGAGACACCGGGATCACATCCGCGGCCTTGAGTGATCCACTGCCACTGGATTCCAGCGTCAGAATCCGCTGACCGAGCAAGGTCCCCGTGCGAATGTGCGCGGTGGTCTGCGCCCCGAGGGGCACCTTGCCATCCACAACAAACGTCACCAACGCCTTGCCGCGCTGCAGTCTGATGTCCGAGACGGTGCCCACTGTCACACCGGAAACCTTGACGTTGTTGCCAACAGTCAAGCCGCCGGAGTCGGTGAACAACGCCTGATGTCGAATCGAGGTTGCCATCGTGACCAACTGCGGGGTCTGCAAACCCACGACGATGATCAAGAGGACCAGTACGACGCCGATGATGCCGGACCGGATGAGTTTGGTTCCACGGTATTTAAGCATTACGGCTCTGCACACCTCCCCGTGTGTTGGACGAGCCAGGGGAAGTACGCGGTGCGGCCCTCAAGGTCGGTGACCCGGAACGACATTCCGCACAGATATTGGTTCAGCCAGCTGCCATAGGCACCAAGTCGCACGAGCTTGCGGTAATTCTTCGGTGCGGTCTGCAACATCAGGTCGATCTTCTCCTGATCCTGCTCCACGATCGGGGCAAGACGGCTGAGTTGATCGACGCTGCCGGAGAACGACGGACGGGCTTCGGAGAGCAGGTCGGTCAGCGACGCGGTTCCGTTGTCCAGTGCGGTGATCGACTCTCCGATGGGGTCGCGGTCCTGCGCAAGTCCGGTGATCAGCTTTTCCAGCCGGTCGACCGCCCCAGAGAAGTTATCCCCGTCGTTCGAGATCGTGGCAACCACAGTGTCGAGGTTGTCGATCAGCTGCTGGACCGTCTGGCTGTTGTCCGCGATGGAGTTGGAGAACGACGAGGCCTTGGAGAACAACGAATCCAGGTTGTCTTCCTGCCCCTGCAGGATGTGGAGCAACGACGTGGTCAACGCGTTGACCTCGCCTGGATTCAGACCTTGGACGACGGGCTTCAACCCACCGAGCAACAAATCGAGATCTAGCGCAGGGGAAGTGCGGTCGACGGGTATCTGAGACCCGGGAGGCTGGATCCGCGCAGACCCCGGGCTGTCGACCAGATCGAGATAGCGGTCGCCGACGAGGTTCAAATAGCGAACGGCGGCTTTCGTTCCCGAGGTGAGCACGACGTCGCGGTCGGCATCGAAATCCACCAACACTTTGTTGTCCGGCCGCAGTGCAACCCCGTTAACCGTTCCGACCCGGACGCCGGCGACTCGTACCGAATCCCCCGACTTGAGGCTGGATGCGTCCGCGAACAGCGCCGAATAACTCTCAACCGTTCCGGTTCGGTACTGCCCGAAGATCGCGAACAGCGCGACGGTGAAAAACACCATCACCGTTCCGAAGATGCCGATCTTGACGACCGTCTTCCACAATGCGCTCTGTGCCATCAGCCCGGCATCCCTATCTGAGCGGTATTGCGCGGCGGGCCGTCAATGGGTCCGAAGAGTGCCTGCTTGAGTGCATCTGAATTCAGCACAATGCCCTGATTACCGTACTGGGCCTGGTTGGCGCCGATGTCGGTGACGACATAGGGCGGCCGGTTCTCGAATGGCACGGTCGGCAAACCAGTACATTGCGGACCGCCAGTCGCGGCGACCTTGGGCAGGTTCCCCGGATACCGGTAGCGCTCGCGGCCCAGGAAGAACGACACCAGCAGCATGACCCCGGGAACCTCGCTGCCCGGCCCCTCTGCCAGCGGGAGCAGACCTTGCAAGCCACAGGTGATGGCGGGGCCATAGCGCTTCGTCAGATCCAGCGTGGGCGCGAGCAGATGCACGACATCGGTGAGCGGCTGCCGGTTCTCGGAGAGCACATCGGTTCCGATGTCGGCGAAACCGATTGCACTGATCAGCAGGGAATCCAGATTGTCCTGCTGATCGACGATCGTGTCGCTGACGCGAGTAGCTTCCCGGACGGTCGTCATCAGATCAGGTGCGGCGTCGGCATAGGAATTGAGGACAGCCGGTGCCACCGCGAGTTCATGATTCAAGCTGTCCAGGCTTGGGTTGACTTTCGCCAACGCGGCATCGAGGTCAACCAATGTCTGGCCGAACTGCTCTCCCCTGCCGTTGAACGCCTTCGCGACGGCGCCCACCGTTTCGTTGAGTTTGGCGGGATCGACCTTCGACAGAACCGAAACGAGTTGTTCAAAGACCGTGTTGAGTTCGACCGTGACGTGGTCACCCTCGATCACCTGACCGGCACGCAGCGACTGCGATGACGGCGCGGCGGGCGGCACCAACTCGACGTACTTGGAGCCGAACACCGTCGACGATGCGATTTCAGCACCCACGTTCGCCGGAATCAGCTCCATCGCTGAGGGATCCATCGCCAGATGGAACTCTGCCCGCCCGCCGGGGAGCGGTTCGATGGATGCGACCTCGCCGACCTTGGCGCCATGCAGTTTCACCTTGGCGGACGGATACATCACCAAGCCTGCACGTTCCGATATCACCGTGACCGGAATCGTCTTGGTGAAGCTGCCCTGAAACAGACCGAACGCAACCACGACGATGGCAGCGATCGTCAAGACCGTTACCAATCCCGCGAGTACGCGCTTCATCTAGACGTCCGTCCTAACCTGTATTTGCTTCTAGCCGGAGAGGTTGAAGTTGCCATTGGAGCCGTAAACGGCCAGTGAGATCAGAAGAGTGACCGATACGACCACGATCAGCGAGGTCCGCACCGCGTTGCCAACCGCGGTACCCACACCAGACGGTCCGCCGGCGGCGAAGAACCCGAAATAGGTGTGTATCAACAAGATCGTTATCGCCATCAAAACCGCCTGCAGAAATGACCAGAGCAGATCGACGGGATTCAAGAAGGTATTGAAGTAGTGGTCGTACAACCCACCGGACTGACCGAACAACGCAACCGTGACGAACTGGGACGCCACGAAGGACAAGATGACAGCGATCGAATACAGCGGGGTGATCGCGATCATCCCGGCCACGATCCGGGTCGACACCAGATACTCGACCGGCGGAATGCCCATGGTCTCCAGCGCATCGACTTCTTCGTTGATCCGCATCGCACCCAACTGCGCCGTCACGCCTGCACCGAAGGTGGCGGCCAGTCCAATGCCGGCGACCACCGGCGCAGAGATTCGCACATTGATGAAGGCCGCAAGGAAGCCGGTCAGCGCTTCAATGCCGATGTTGCCCAATGAGGAGTAACCCTGGACGGCGATCGTCCCGCCCGCGGCCATCGTCAAGAACCCGACGATCACTACCGTCCCGCCGATCATCGCGAGCGTCCCCACGCCCATGCTGATCTCGGCGATGAGCCGGATGATCTCTTTCCGGAAATGAACCGCGGCGTGCGGAACGCCACGAAGTGCGCGACCGTAGAAGAGGGTGTGGTCCCCGATGCTGCCGAACCAATCCCTGGGCTTCTCAAATTGCTTCGCCAGGCGCGGATACCGCGAGCGAAGGCCTGTCGCCGTTGTCATCAGTGGGCCGTCAACCGAATCCCGATCGCGGTCACCACGACGTTGACCACGAACAACGCCATGAACGCGTACACCACTGTTTCGTTGACCGCATTGCCCACGGCTTTAGCCCCGCCGCCGGTGATCAGCAAGCCTCGGTAGCAGGCGACCAGTCCGGCGATCAACCCGAACAGAGCCGCCTTGACGCACGAGATGATCACCTCCGGGATGCCGGTCAGCAAGGTGATGCCGGCGGCGAACGCTCCGGGATTGACGTCCTGCACGAATACCGAGAACACGTATCCACCCAGGATCCCGATGATGACCACCAGGCTGTTGAGCAACAGCGCCACCAACCCGGACGCCAGCATCCGTGGCGTCACCAGTCGTTTCACCGGATTGATCCCCAACACTTCCATCGCGTCGATTTCGTCGCGGATAGTGCGTGAACCCAGATCAGCGCACATGGCGGTGGCCCCGGCGCCGGCAACGATCAGCACCGTCACCAGTGGACCCACCTGCGTCACCGCACCGAATGCCGCACCGGCCCCGGACAGGTCGGCAGCACCCAACTCGCGCAACAGGATGTTCAGCGTGAAGCTGACCAAGACCGTGAAGGGGATAGCGACCAAGAGGGTCGGCGCCAGCGAAACCCGGGCGACGAACCAGGACTGCTCCAGGAATTCCCGCCACTGGAAAGGCCGGGCGAAGATGTACCGGAAAGCGTCGGCGGACATTGCGAACAAGCCCCCGACAGCCTGCATCGGCCCCGATACACCGCGACCCAACGCAATGCCTGGGGACCAGCGATCCGCAGCCTTGTTCGCCATTCGCGCCCCAGTGCCTCCCGGTCTTTACGGTGCCACCGGCACGCGCGAAGTCCGCTAATTAGAACGTGTGCCAGTAACGGTGGATCAGAGTAGCCGCAGCCTAAACCCGGCGGGCAGGAATCCCCTGCATCGCAACATCCGCGGTTCGTGGCCGAATCAGCACCGGAACTGAAACCGATGCGTTACCCGGCTAACCTCTGAGGGAATCAATAGCGGACTTGTAAATTCGTTGCGGAATCGGTTGCACGTGGCGCGCGAATCCGTAATCGTTAATCGAAGAAGCTAGGAGCGGCGAAGCGAGATTGGAGCGGGCCCTGACAATGACCGGCAACTCCATCACGGCAAAGTCTGCGGGCGCGACCACCTCCGGTCACGCCGAGGGTGACCCGGTTATTGAGATCGACCATGTGACCAAGCGGTTTGACGACTACCACGCCGTGGCCGACGCCAATTTCTCCATCGGTGCCGGGGAGTTCTTCTCAATGCTCGGTCCATCTGGCTGCGGGAAGACCACCACCCTGCGAATGATCGCTGGGTTTGAGAGCCCCACCGAAGGTGCGATCAGACTCGAAGGCGTCGACGTCTCCCGAGTTCCACCGAACAAGCGCAACGTGAACACCGTGTTCCAGCACTACGCGCTGTTCCCGCACCTGAACGTCTGGGACAACGTCGCCTACGGGCCTCGGAGCCTGAAGTTGGAGAAGAAGAACGGCAAAGGCGAGATCCGCCGGCGCGTCGATGAGATGCTTGAGATCGTCCGCCTCACCGATTTCGCCCAGCGAAAACCCGCTCAGCTCTCCGGCGGGCAGCAGCAGCGAGTGGCGTTGGCCCGCGCGCTGGTCAATTACCCGAGCGCGCTGTTGCTCGACGAACCGCTTGGCGCTCTGGACTTGAAGCTGCGACACGTCATGCAGTTCGAACTCAAGCGAATCCAGCGCGAAGTCGGTATCACGTTCGTCTACGTGACACATGACCAAGAGGAAGCGCTCACGATGAGCGACCGGATCGCGGTGATGAATCAGGGCAATGTCGAGCAGATCGGCACTCCCACAGAGATTTACGACCGTCCCGCCACCGTCTTCGTCGCGGGTTTCATCGGTCAGGCCAATCTGTGGAACGGGCACCAGACCGGTCGCAGCAATCGTGATTACGTCGAAGTGGAGGTTCTCGGCGCCACCCTCAAATCCCGGCCGGGCGACACCACGATCGAACCGGGCGGGCAAGCCACCCTCATGGTGCGTCCGGAGCGGGTTCGGGTAGGGACGGAGCAGCCTGCCGGATCTGATACCGGGCAAGTTGCGTCAGTGCGGGCCACGGTCGTCAATCTGACGTTCCAGGGTCCGGTGCTGCGCGTGTCACTGACAGCACCTGATGGGTCACCTATCGTTGCGCACGTTGGCCCCGAACAAGATTTGCCGTTGCTGCGCCCCGGTGACGAGGTCTACGCCCATTGGTCCCCCGACGCTTCCCTGGTGCTTCCGGCAGCGGATATTCCGACCGCGGGGGATCTTGAGGACATGCTCGACAGCGATCCCACGTAGCGATCCAGATACATAGCGATCCAGATAAGGAAGGCAGCAGTAATGGCCCAATTCTCGTCGGCTCAGATTCCCTCCCGCCGCCGATTCATCGGCGGTAGCGCGGCCGCGGCCGCGGCCATAGTGCTTGGCCCGTCGTTTCTTGCCGCGTGCGACTCAAAGAAGTCGTCAGAATCCGGCGGCTCGGACGACGGCTCAAAGGCCAGTGGGAAGCTGCGTATTTCGAACTGGCCCTTGTATATGGCCGACGGGTTCGTCGCTGCGTTCCAGACTGCGACAGGCTTGGTCGTGGACTACAAGGAAGACTTCAACGACAACGAAGAATGGTTCGCCAAGAACAAAGAACCGTTGTCGCGCAAACAGGACATCGGCGCCGACCTCGTGGTGCCCAGCCAGTTCATGGCGTCCAGACTGAGCGGATTGGGCTGGCTCAACCCCATCAGCGATGCGCGCTGGACCAACAAGAAGAACATGCGCCCCGACCTACTCGAGGACAAGGCCGATCCTGGCCGAAAATTCAGCGCCCCTTACATGTCCGGCATGGTCGGTCTCGCATACAACCGCGCCGCCACCAACCGCGACATCACCAAGATTGATGATCTGTGGGATCCGGCGTTCAAAGGCAAGATCAGCTTGTTCACAGACATGCAGGACGGTCTCGGCATGATCATGCTGTCGCAGGGCAGTTCGCCCGCCGACCCCAACATCCAGAGCGTGCAGAAGGCCGTCGATCTGATCAAAGAGCAGAAAGACCGAGGTCAGATCCGCCGGTTCACCGGCAACGACTACTCCGATGACCTTGCATCAGGCAATGTCGCTATCGCACAGGCATATTCGGGTGACGTCGTGCAGCTGCAAAAGGACAATCCCGACCTGAAGTTCGTCGTGCCGGCATCGGGTGGCACCAAGTTTGTCGACACCATGGTGATCCCGTACACAACCGAGAATCAGGCCGCCGCCGAGGAATGGATCAACTACGTCTACGACCGGGCCAACTACGCGAAGTTGGTAGCGCACACCCAATACGTTCCGGTGCTGTCCGACATGACTGCGGACTTGGACAAGATCGACAAGGGCTTGGCCAGCAACCCGTTGATCAACCCGCCGAAGGAGACACTGGACAAACTCACGGCGTGGGCTGCACTGAGTGACGAGCAAATGCAGGAGTTCACCGCCGCCTACACGGCCATCACCGGTTCCTGAGCCGGCCCGAAAACCATGGCCGGGGTAGCCAGTAGCAATCGGCAGCGGAGCAAGCTCGCCCCGTATCTGTTGATCCTGCCCGCGCTGCTCTACCTCGCGATTTTCTACGCGGTGCCGTTCGTGTCGTTGTTCCGGACGTCCCTGTCGACGATGAGCGGATCGGTTTACATGCCGAAACTCACCTTCGCCTGGGATTTCAGCAACTACACCAATGCGTTGAGCCTCTATCGCCATCAAATATTGCGTTCGTTCGGTTACGCCTTTACCGCCACTGTGCTTTGCGTGCTGCTGGCATTTCCGTTGGCGTACGTGATCGCGTTCAAGGCGGGCCGATTCAAGAATCTTCTTCTCGGCCTGGTGATTCTGCCGTTCTTCGTTACGTTCCTCATCCGGACACTGGCCTGGAAAACCATCCTGGCCGACGACGGCTGGGTGGTCAGCACACTGGGATCTGCCGGCCTGTTGCCTGCGGACGGCCGACTGCTCTCAACGCAGTGGGCGGTGATCGGCGGCCTGACCTACAACTGGATCATCTTCATGATCCTGCCGCTCTATGTCAGTCTGGAAAAGATCGACCCTCGGTTGCTCGAGGCTTCGCGCGACCTCTATGCGACGAACCGCACGACCTTCCGAAAAGTCATCCTGCCGCTATCGATACCTGGTGTGCTGGCCGGCAGCATGCTGGTCTTCATTCCGGCCGTCGGCGATTTCATCAATGCCGACTATCTGGGCAGCACGAAGAACACCATGATCGGCAACGTGATTCAGAAGCAGTTCCTGGTGGTGAAGGACTACCCGGGGGCCGCAGCACTGAGCTTCGTACTGATGGCGCTCATCTTGGTCGGAGTGCTCATGTATACCCGGGCACTCGGCACCGAGGACTTGGTATGACGGAGGACTCGGTGTGACAACACGAGGCAGATTCGCCCTGGGCGACATGGCATTACGGATCGTCGCCGGCCTGGTGCTGCTGTACCTGTTCCTGCCGATTGTCGTAATCGTGGTTTTCTCGTTCAACAAGCCGGCCGGGAAGTTCAACTACACCTGGCAAGGCTTCACGCTGGACAACTGGGCCAACCCGTTCAAGTACCCGGCACTTACCGATGCACTCAAGCTGAGCCTCAATGTGGCCGGTGTTTCCACTGCGATAGCGGTGGTGCTCGGCACCTTGGTGGCCATTGCTCTTGTTCGCCAACGGTTTCGCGGACGCCGAACAGTCGATACGTTCCTCGTGTTGCCGCTGACCTCACCCGAGGTAGTGATGGGCGCCTCGCTGTTGACCCTTTTTCTCGACCTCGGCTGGGCAACCGGATACGTCACGATCCTGATCGCCCACGTGGCCTTCGAAATCAGCTTTATCGCGATGACGGTCCGAGCCCGGATCCGTGGCTTCGATTGGACCTTGGAAGACGCTTCGCTGGATTTGGGTGCAGGCCCTGCCCGAACGTTCTTCAAAGTGACCCTGCCGCTCATTGTGCCGGGCATCGTGGCCGCTGCGATGCTGTCGTTCGCGTTGTCGCTGGACGACTTCATCATCACCTACTTCGTCAGCGGATCGTCCGTCACCTATCCGCTCTACGTCAACGGCGCGGTGAAAGCCGCTGTGCCACCACAGATCAACGTGCTGGCCACCGCAATCCTGACGATCAGCCTGATCCTGCTCGGCATCGGCACGCTGTACCGGCGCAAGCGCATGCCGACCTGACGCTTCTGCGCCAGTCATTAGCACTCCAATTCGGATGCAACGGATTTATTCGACTAAGTTTTCAGCCCTTAGAGATTCGATCAGCGTTGTTGCAATATCTCGGTCTTTCCGGACAACTCGGTTCACCGCCGGCGAGAGCTGTTCCAGATTGTTTGATGTCACCAGAATGATTTTGAGCTCCCGAGAAATTTCGTCGATTGCGCGCACGGCCTTCGCCAGGGAAAGCCCAGAGATATCCGCGGTCTCGTAACTCGTCAGTACCGCATCGTAGTTGTCCTGCAGAAGTAGCCCTAGCGCTTCATAGCCACTGCTGCTCTTGGAAGTGGCCACTCCGTGGGATTCCAAAAGCCTTCGCAATGCGCGGGCCATACTGAGCCCGGGTTCGACGATGAGCATTCGCGAGCGTGGTGCCGCACTGTGGCCTGCTAGGTCATGCAGTCGCGTGGCGAAGTCCGCGTCTGCTTTCCCTTCGCTGTTAGCCACAGTTGCGGCGTAGTCAGATATCAAGTCGACGTATCGAAGCAAAGCGTCTATGTAAAGCTGATGATCTTCCTCAGGCGAATGTTTTGCCAGCAAGTCCTCTAGCCGGTGGCACACGTCGGTGACAAACTTCAGGCCGTACCCGCCGGCCGATCCCTTCAGCGAATGAATTTTTCGGCTGAGCTCTTTGGGCACGCTACCGCCGACGGGCCACGCGAGGATTTGAGACTCGAATGCCGCGACTTTCTCCGGCAGCTGTGCAATGTAGTGGGCGCGCAGCGCTTCCCCACGTCGTTCTGCGTCCTTCGAGACCACCAGCAAAGGATGCGCCCGTAACGGAGGCACCGCAATAGCAGGTGCAAAGTGATAATTTCTGCGACGATGCATGAACGGGTCGAAGTAGCGAGCCACGTAGCGCCCAAAAGTCTAAAGGTGGATTCGTGACGGACCCGGCGAATGTGGAGCAGGGCGACGAGTTGATTCTGCGAGAATTCGTCACAGAAACGAACGAAAATCTCGAACGCGCAGACCAGTGTCTTCTCGACCTGGAACGGACACCCAACGATCTTGAGCCCATACGCTTCTTGTTTCGGACCGTCCATACGTTGAAGAGCAGTTGCGGCTGGCTCGGGTTTCGGCAACTGGAACAGCTGGCTCACGACGCAGAGAGTCTGCTCGCGAAGAGTCGCTCGGTCGAGGGTCCCGTCTCGCCAGAAATCATTGAAGGGCTGTTAGCGACCATAGATCTCACGCGCAAACAACTCGCGGCGATTACCGGGGATGCCAAGGACCCGACGCTCGACGGTGAAATCGACCGATGGGGCGCGAGACTTCGCGCGCTGGCCGATGGCATTACTCTGCCGACAGACGCGCCCGCAGCGACACGGAGTTCAGAGGCACCCGATCAGGCAGCTTTGGCAGTCGTGCCGGACAGTGAGCAGCAGCTGCCAAAGGCGCCGCAGCCAGCTTTGGAACCGACTGGCGCGCTGATACCCGCGGCCCCAGATCTTTCCATCCGGGTGGATGTCCAACTCCTCGACGAGCTTGTGAAACTCGTTGGTGAGCTCGTCATCACGCGCAATCAAGTGGCACAGCTCGTAGGTAGCACTTACCCGTCAACTCTGATTGCAGCGTCGCAGCGACTCAACGTGGTGACGAGCGAACTCCAGGACCGAATAATGCTGACGCGGATGCAGCCCTTGTCGCACATTTGGAGCCGTTTCCCCCGCCTGATCCGCGACGCTGCCAATAGCTGCGGCAAGAAGGTGCGACTACAAATGGAGGGAGCCGACACCGAACTCGACCGCACAATGGTCGAAGCCATGCGCGATCCTCTCACCCATCTGCTTCGCAACGCGGTCGACCATGGCATCGAGAGTCCGGAGCAACGATCGGCGTCAGGAAAATCGGCAGAAGGTGTCGTACAACTGCGCGCTTATCACGAAGAGGGCCAAGTCCACATCGAGGTCGAGGACGACGGCCGTGGAATCGATGCAGCGGCTGTTCGACGCAGGGCGGTGACCTCGGGGATGTTCTCGCCGGCCGAAGCTGAGGCGCTTTCCACCGACGACGTATTGGGCCTGATCTTCGCGGCTGGCTTGTCGACTCGCGAAGAAGTCACCGAGCTCTCTGGTCGTGGCGTGGGCATGGACGTCGTGAAGACCGATGTCGAACGGGTCGGTGGTCGTGTAGAAGTGCACTCGACAGCGGGAATGGGCACCCGGATCACCCTGACACTGCCTCTGACGCTAGCGATTTTGCCCAGTGTGCTCGTCGAATGCGCTGGCGATACCTATTCGGTCCCTCAATCCAACCTGCTGGAACTCGTGCACCTCCGAGGTGAGAGTGGGAAAGCTCAGATCCGCAAGGTCGGTGAGGGCGCGCTGGTCTATTCATTGCGGGGCAAATTGCTACCCATCTTGTACCTCAGCGAAATTTTGGAACTCGGGACGGAGTTTGCGCAGGAGTCTGATGACGTCTTCATCCTCGTATTGCTATCGGGCGGTCGCCGCTTCGGTTTGATCGTTGATTCGGCGCTTGATACGCAAGAGATTGTGGTTAAGCCACTCGGCCGCCATTTCGCGAACACGGCGGCGTTTTCGGGGGCGACAATCTTGGGCGATGGCCGCTTGGCGCTGATCCTGGACGCGGCGGGCATTGCTCAACGGGGAGGTATTCGGACCGACAGGACGCGCCAGTCCAGCCCCGATGACGCACCCACTTCCGATGCCGACGGCGCGTCAGGCGAGGGTGGAATATCCCGAATGTTGCTCATGACAACGCGAACTGGGGCGCGCCTCACAGTCCCCCTCGACAAAGTCCTACGTCTCGAAGAAATAGCGGAGCGGGACGTCGAACGGATCGGGGGGCGGGAAGTGGTGCAATACCGTGGTGGACTTCTGCGACTGCTGCGCGTCGAGGACTTGCTTGAGGAGCCGCCTCTGGCGCCAGAGACCGGGAACGGAGTCGGGGCCGCGAATACCGGTTCGCTACAAGTCCTCGTACATAGGCACGGCGGCTTCGAGATCGGGTTGGTCGTTGATCAAATCCTCGACATCATCGAGGAGCGCGTCGAGTTTCAAGAGATCCGGCCTCGGCGAGGCATCCTCGGCAGCGTCGTTCTAGACGGCCGCGCTACCGAGGTACTTGATCTGGATACGGCGGTCCCCTCGGCAACGGCTGAAGCCCAAGCCGAGGCGCTATAGCCGTGACAAAAACCCAGGTGTGCACATTTTATGTCGGCCCGTTCTACTGCGGTATTCCGATTTCGGCGGTGCAGGAAGTGATCCAAAAAATGACCTTCACGCGCGCGCCCCTGGCGCTGGGTGCGGTGAGCGGTCTGGCAGCAGTTCGTGGCGACGTGCTCACCGTGATCGACTTGCGAAGGAAACTCCACCTTGCGCCCGCACCTCCTGGACTCGAGGCCGTGAGCATAGTTGTGAGGTCGTCGAATGAGGCGATTAGCCTTTGGGCTGATGCTGTGGAAGATGTGATTGAGTTGGACAGCAGCGCCGGCCAGGAACCTCCGGATACGCTGAACCTGGAGGTTCGTGAGTTGGTGAGCAAAGTGTACGAAGTTGGCGACCGGCTCCTATTGCTCCTCGACCCCGAACGAGTCACCGAAGTGCAGGCAACCGCCAGATGACTTCCGAGAACCAGCCGCGCGCACTGGTGGTTGATGATTCCCGAGTGGCGCGAGCCATGATCGTGCGCGCCCTTAGCGGAATTTACGACATCAGTCAGGCTGGCAGCGCCGAGGCGGGCTTCGAAGTGTTGAAAGGTGCGGAAACGTTCGCGTTGCTGGTGGTCGATTGGAACATGCCAGGCATAACCGGGGTTGAGTTCGTGCGTCAGCTGCGAGCATCCGGGGCATACGAGAATCTGAAGATTCTGATGGTTACCACAGAGGTCGAAGGGGAATCGATGTGCGTGGCCTTGGACGCTGGAGTGGACGAATATCTCATGAAGCCATTTGTTCGCGAAGCAGTGCTAGAGAAACTAGCTCTCCTCGGCCTGCCAAGTGCAGGGTAGCAGGACGCAAATTCGTTGAGCCCCAAACAGATTCGCATTGCACTCATTGATGACAGTCCGCTGACTCGTCTTCAGCTCAGTCGGGCTATCGATGAAGAATCCGACATGGTAGTTGCCGGTGCCGCCCCGGATGGTGCGTCGGGCCTGAAGCTCGTTGAACAGGCCAAGCCCGATCTGGTAATTCTCGATCTGGAGATGGGCGACATGAGCGGGCTTGATGTGCTTCGCGTGCTGAGAGTCAAACATCCGCAGTTGCCTGTACTGGTGTTCAGCGCGTTGTCCCAGCGGGGGGAAGCGATCACGGTTGAGGCGCTCACACTCGGCGCACGAGACTACATCGCCAAGCCGTCTTCACTGACCCATGGCGCTACAGCAGAGAGCGCCTTGAACCACCTCATCATGAAGATCCGGGTTCTCGCTCGCGATTCCGCCACCAACGGCGCAAGGTCGTCAGCCAACCACTCGGATCGCCAAATTCGGCGCCGCGTATTTCATCGCCCTGAGGTCATCGTGATTGGCGGTTCGACGGGCGGGCCTGAAGCGCTGGCCGCGATCTTGCCCCAGCTACCCAGCTCGCTGCCCGTGCCGATCGTGGTCGTGGTTCATATGCCGGCCACCTTTACCTGGAGGATCGCCGAATCGCTCGATCGACGCTGTTCTCTGAGCGTGCGGGAGAGTGACGACGGCGAACCCGTCGAGGCAGGCACCATATGGATCGCCAAGGGCGGGCGTCACCTGGAACTCGCTGCAGCCTCACGGGGCTCCTCCGCTGTGCTGAAACAACACGATCGCCCCCCGGTGAACTTTTGCCGCCCGTCAGTCGATGTGCTCTTCGAGTCCGCTGCCGCCGTGTTCGGAAGTCGGGTTTTGGCGCTTCAGCTCACAGGGATGGGTAACGACGGCCTTGCCGGCGCCGTCAAGATCGTGGAACGCCAGGGCACGGTCCTCGCCCAAGACCGCGCATCGTCTGTCGTCTGGGGCATGCCTGGCGCTGTCGTCGAGGCAGGGTTGGCCGACGAGGTGCTGCCAGTCGACCAGATGGCGGCGCGGGTACAGGCTCTGTGTGCTTTGCCCGTGTTTCCTAGGACCCGATGACCATCTCGGACGCCGAATTCGCGATCGTCCAAGGATTGGTGCAACGTCAGTCAGGGCAAGTTCTTGAGCCGCATCGGCGTACGCTCTGCGTATTGAAGCTCGCTCAACTCGCGGACTCAAAGGGCATGGCGAACGTATCTGAATTGGTACGCCGACTCCACGGCGATCAGTCGCTGCAACGCCAGACCGTCGAATTCATCTTGAACGGGGAGACGTCGTTTTTTCGCGATCCGGCTGCGTTTCGGATACTCGAAACGGACGCGATACCAGCAATTCTGGAAGCAAAACCCGGACCCACGTCCCTTCGGATTTGGTCGGCCGCTTGCAGCTTGGGCCAGGAACCATACAGCGTCGCAATGCAACTCAGTGAAATGCCCCTTGTTGAGCGGTTGAGCGTCGACATACTTGCGACAGACTTCTCCCAGTCATCACTTGAGAGGGCCGCCGCCGGCAGGTATTCGCAACTTGAGGTGAACCGCGGACTCCCGACCAAAATGTTGACCCGGCACTTCCAGCGGACCGCGCGAGAATGGACTGTGAGCCAGGCGCTGCGCGACCGCGTCCGCTTCCAGTGCGTGGATTTGACAACCGGCGAATTGCCCTTCGGGGCATGGGATCTGATCTTGCTGCGAAACGTACTCATCTATTTTCCGCTAGAAGCCAAGCAGCAGATCTTGGCGCGCATCGTCTCGAAGCTTGCACCGCAAGGACTAATCCTCTTCGGAGGATCGGAGACACCGCTGGGGATCAACGATGAACTGATGCCCGCTAGCTTCGGGCATGGATATTTCCGGAGGCGAGACTCTCAATGAACGAAACCAACGCGACTAGCAAGTGGAGCGGCATGGAGAGCATGGATGCTGTGATCGATGTATCGATAATTGAGGACGTCGTTGGAGATACCTGGAACACCTACCTCGCCGCGGCTATCGAACTATGCGCTCCTCGCGGCGAGCCCGGGTCCGACTCGGGTGTTGGCCAAGACCCAGTCGAGGCTTCGGTCTACATAAGTGGCGAGGTGGTATGGCAGGTGACGTTACGCGGTTCGTGGAACTCCGCGGAAGAAGCCACTCGTCGCATGCTGGGAGTGAGTGATTTAGTCAGCGGGACCCGCGGGGAGAAGGTCATGACTGCTGATGAGTACGTTCTGGATGCCTGGGGAGAGCTGGTGAACACGGTAGCCGGGAATCTCAAAGCCTCCCTTGCGCTTCAGGCGCAACAGTTGTCGGTACCGGAGGTTTTCAGAGACCGATCAACACCGCCTCCGACCTCGGACATGACGGAGTTGCCGTTCGACTGGGATGGCTATCATGCAGTAGTTCGTATCGCTGCGGTCAGATCTGCTTGAGCCGCTCCAACATATCGTCGAGCTTATTGGCAACCTCGCCAAGACCTTTTGCCGAAGCTTCCGTTTCTATCCCCGACGTCAAGGTTTGACCGGCCATAGCATTCACGGAAGTGATGTTTTCTGACACGCCCCGGACCGCTGTAGCTGACTCG
This sequence comes from Mycobacterium sp., assembly GCA_965279745.1. Lineage (GTDB taxonomy): Bacteria > Actinomycetota > Actinomycetes > Mycobacteriales > Mycobacteriaceae > Mycobacterium. The sequence goes on along the minus strand of OZ257262.1, from coordinate 620,741 downwards.
GCGACGATGCGCGCCAAATCGCTCGTGGTACCTGCCTGCTGTTCGACCGCGGAAGCAATGGATGCCGAGATTTGGTTCAGACCTTCAACCATCTCAGAAATGGTCTGGATGGAGCCGACCGCGATTTCGCTGGCGCTCTGAATCGCCTCTACCCTACTGGTGATGTCGTCAGTCGCGACCGCAGTCTGTTTGGCGAGCTCCTTCACCTCGTTCGCGACCACAGCGAACCCCTTGCCGGCCTCGCCTGCACGCGCGGCTTCGATAGTGGCGTTCAGAGCAAGCAAATTCGTTTGCTGAGCGATCGATGAGATGGTTTTTATGATCTTCCCGATCGCGGCCGACGTGTCGTTGAGTTGCTGCATCATTTGGTTGGCCTTGCCAGACTCGCTCTTGGCCTGCATCGCTTTGTCCGATCCTGCCGCAGTCTGGCGGCTAATTTCGCGGACCGTTGCCGTGAGCTCTTCGGCGCTGCCGGCGACCGTTTCCATCGCACTCGAAACCTCTTCGGTACGTCCGGCTGCAACCATCGCGGCTTCGCTCGTGTTCTGAGCGTGGTTCGTAAGGGCCGCGGAGATCTCCAGGAGCTGCTCAGAAGCCGTCAACAATCCGGGAATGGGCTGTGCAAGCTCATCCAGCAGTCCGTCGCGCAAACGCCGATGCGCTGACAGATCTGTCGCGTAGCAAATCACCTTCTGCGGGTTGCCGGCACGGTCACGGATCGGCGTATAGGTTGCCTGCAACCAGCGTTCCGTTCCGTCTTTTGCGAGGCAAAGGAATTGGCCCTGTTGCGTACGACCGTCCTTGAGCTGGGCCCAGAATTGAGCGTATTCACTACCCTGCGCCACTTTGCCATCCACAAACATGCGATGGTGCCGCCCGCGCACTTCGTCGAGGATGTATCCCATCGCGCTGAGAAAGATACGGTTGGCATCCAAGATCTCGCCATCGAGAGTGAACGCAACGACTGCCTGGGTGCTGTTGATCGCCTCAATCTGCGCCTCAAAGTCCGTCCCGGAATTGAGTCCGGTGGCAAACCTATCGTCTGCAATCATTCCAATTGCGGCATGCCGTTTTTTGGACATTGCCCTCTTTCGCCAGTGGTGGCGCCATCTTTGTGGGTGCTGCCACGGGCGCTGGTTAGCTCACTCTAGCTGCATCATCTGGGCTATGATCGACAAACTTGCTGGCGGTGCCCCGGCGAGGCTTCCGCGGGCGATTCGATGTCGGTGCTAGTCCCTAGTGGGGAGTGTGCTCGTGAACTCGATGACCTCGAACATCAGCTGTCGGACCAAGTGGTTGCGTTGAGGGCCACCGAGGACTCACTGGCCCGCGTGTGAAAACTGTCCTTCTCCTAGACGACGATCCCGATTTTCGCTTGCTGGCTGCCGCTATGTTGCGGGCAGCGCCTCTTGAGGTAGTCGAGGCTGACACGATAGCGGCGGGCGAAAAAGTTCTCGCAAACATCGCTATCGACCTGGTCGTCCTGGATGGTGTGTTGCCCGATGGGCTTGGTACCGCCTTTGTCGAAAGACTGCGCTCCGATAATCAAGCGATTCGCGTCGTCGCCGTTTCGGCCGCACCTGATGAGATCCAGAGCTTCGAGACCTTGGCCAGGAGCGGCGATGTTTCGCTCGTCATGTTCAAACCCTTCGATGTCGCAGACCTCGTCGACGAGGTGCAACGACTACTCGAAACGCGCGTAAACACTATTGCCGCAACTGATCCCACAAAATCGGCAGCCGAAGTCGCGGCGCTGTACAAGAAATTTGGTGAGAAGCTTCCCGAAAAACTGCGAGGGCTTGAGGAGGCGGTTGAGGGCGCCAGGATCGACCACAACAGCATTGGTGATGCCCGGGTGCTGGCACATCGACTGCGCGGTTCAGCCGGCGCGTATGGACACTCGATCCTTGGTGAGGCTGCAGGGCATGTGGAGGATCTGCTAGCTGAGGCGTTAGCCGATCCCACTTCGATCCGCCGGTACCTGTGGGAAGAGCTGAACATCGCGCTTGCCGATGCACGGCTATGCCTCGAACGTGGGCCAAACCCCAACGAACAGTTGAGATTCGGGACTGCTGCGGCGACGCAGAAAACACTGCTCGTCGTTGATGACGATCCCGACTTTCTGCACTTCGTCCGGAGTGTCGGAAGAAGAAACCTCTTCAACGTAGTCACTGCCCAGACCGCGGCTGAGGCCATACAGCGGGCGCGCGGGGCGCAATTTTCGGGGATGTTCCTCGACATACATCTAACCGGCCAGACTTCGTTCTCGCTGGCCCGCGATATTCGCAGCACCGATGCGAATGGCGACATCCCGATTGCCTTCGTCTCCGCGGACCACCGGATCGAGACTCGCGTTGCCGCCATTGAAGCGGGTGGCGTGCGGTTTTTGGAGAAGCCGCTATCCGAGGAGAGTTTCGCCGCCTTAGCTGAGGAGCTTGCGGGGCTCTCCGATGTCCCAAGAGGAAAGGCTCTCATCGTCGACGATGATCCCGACGTATTGGAGCACTACACGATTCACCTGCGACGCGCGGGGATCATGGTGGAAACCCTCGATGATGTCGACGGGCTCACCGCAAAGATGGACGAGGTCTGTCCGGACGTGCTCCTGCTTGACGTAAATCTCCCAGGAGTCTCCGGGCTCGATGTTTGCCGCGCGCTCAGGGCGTCGGAACGCTTTGGGCTCCTACCGATTCTGATGGTTACCGCGCAGGCGGATGATCGGACCAGGCTTTCGGCGTTTCGCGCTGGTGCCTCTGACGTGGTGGTTAAGCCCATACTTCCTGAGGAACTATTGGCACGCGTCGGAGTGCAGATAGAGCGCGAGCGGCTTCAGCGCGAGCGCTCCGATAAGGATGCACTTTCTGGGCTACTGTCCCGGCGCGCCCTCATAGAAGCATTCCAGAGAGCACTGGCCGCAGTCACCCGACAGGAAAAGCCCCTTGCGATAGTCCTATTAGACATCGACCGTTTCAAGAATGTGAACGACACGTACGGCCACCTGGCCGGAGACGAAGTCATCGCTCGATTCGGAGACCTTTTGCGACGGCGATTCCGACTCACTGATATACGCGGCCGCTGGGGTGGCGAAGAGTTTCTGCTCGTATTCCCCGGAGAGAGCGCCGAGTTTGCCACACTCGCGGCGAAGCTACTTTTGGACGAACTGTGCCAGCTCGGTTTCACCTCCGACGACGGCGAGCCATTTCACGTAACGGCTACGGCAGGGGTTGCGGCCTATCCAGGAGACGGCGCATCCATATCAGCCCTAGTGCGCCACGCGGATGAAAGGCTGTATGTGGGCAAGCTTCGAGGACGAAACCAAGTTGTACCCGCCGAGATCAAGCCTGGGGCAGCTCAACCCGAACAATGATGAATCATGGGGCGCGGACGATGAAGGTTCTCTTGATCGACGACGACGAAGATATCCGCAGCCTGGGCCAATGGTGCCTTGAAGAAGTGGGCCAATTCGAGACCACCGTGGCCGCTTCGGCAAGGGAAGGTATCGATCTGGCGGAGGCAAATCAGCCAGACGTCATTTTGCTCGACATGATCATGCCCGAAATGGACGGACTGGCCGCGCTGACCGAACTGAGCCGCAGCCCCTATCTGAAGGACATCCCGGTAATCCTCTTGACCGCCAGCGTGCAGCCCGCCGAAAGCTCGTCGTACCTCGAAAAAGGTGCAATCGGTGTCATCTCGAAGCCGTTCGACCCCATGCAACTGCCGGCCGAGATTCGGGAGATTATTGGAGCAGTCGACCAATAAGGGCGCTTCACACACTACGACTCGCATTTGCGTGCTGGTTCATATGATGGCCGAGCGCAAACGCAACGGCACCCGATAGGGCATCCTAGGGCGGGTGGACGTGGAATCGATTCTGACGAGCATCCCGGCGCTGGCTGTCTATCTGATAGTCGGGATCGTCATAGGTGTCGAGAGCCTAGGCATCCCGTTGCCGGGCGAGATCGTGTTGGTGAGTGCAGCACTGCTCGCATCGCGCGAGACCCTGGACATCAGCCCGCTATGGGTTGGAGTGGCCGCAATCATCGGGGCGATTATCGGCGACACCATTGGCTACACGATCGGCCGTAAATTCGGGATGTCGCTATTCGAGCGGCTCGGCAAACGATTCCCCAAACATTTCGGCACGGGACACGTGGCGCTGGCCAAACAACTGTTCACCAAGTGGGGAGTCTGGGCGGTGTTCTTCGGCCGCTTCATCGCCTTGCTGCGGATTCTCGCCGGGCCGCTCGCCGGCGCACTGCGGATGCGGTACGGACACTTCCTGGCCGCCAATGCATCCGGAGCCATCTGCTGGGCTGGCGGCACCACCGCGGTGGTCTACTACCTAGGTATAGCCGCCGAAAAGTGGCTGTCCCGGTTCTCCTGGGTGGCGTTGGTCGTGGCAATTCTCATCGGTATCGGGATGACATTCCTGTTAAAGGAGCGGACTGGGCGCTTGATCGCCCAACTCGAGGCCGAGCACGACTGGGAGACCCTGCGAAGTCACTCGGCGAAATAACTAAGCTGCGCGATGGCACCGCCTCCATCCGCCATCTCCGCAATCAAAACACCGGTAGCACCGCCGCGCATTGACGCCGTGAGCGACGAACCTGCCCCGATCATCTTCGTACATGAAGATCCCTTGAGCTCATCGCTGAATGCACCGAATTTCAGCGGGTTTCGCTCCCCCGCGGTGATAGTCGCACCGGGAGCCAGGCAGCGCCACGCACTCACCTGATCGCCCGCAGCATTCGCATCGAGAAAGGCACGTAACGTTCGCTTGCCACGCACGCGGGCTCCGCGAAATCCCGACATGAAGCCCGCGGAACCGCCTAGCCCCTGATTCCGGAGCAATGCGCGGGTCAGATTCAGCGCCTGGGGCGCGGCTGATGGTCCGTTGCCAAGGAACCGCACCATCATCGCCGGCAATTCCCAATAGGCCCGCAAGCGCTTGATCTGCCACTCGTCGGGCACACTGGAAAGCTCGTTGGACAGGTCGTAACGGAGCACCGCCGGAATGCGCATCCGCACCGTCGCGCCCATCCCGACCTCTAATTCCAGGTCTCTGATGACGGTGCTATCCGACACGATGTCGAGGTCCCTGTGGAAGACGATGTCGCGCGGCGCTATGAACGTGTCATAGAACCTGGCAATCTGCTCCGGTCCGGCATGCGGGCTCGATCCCACCGGGTCTTCGATACGACCGTTCGCGGCGAACAACCCGACCCAGCCCGCGCGGTCGTGAGCTGATGCCATCTGCGGCGACCGATCCACCGTCGCCAGGAGAGTCGAACGCAGGGATTCCATCAGGTGCCCCGAACCAATTCGACTCCGAGCCCGCACATCTCATCCAGCGCACCAGCGGTTGAGTCGGGAGCGACCCCCGCCGTCAAGTCGACCAAAACACGCGTGGCGAATCCGGCCCGGGTGGCGTCGGCGGCAGTTGCCCGAACGCAATAGTCAGTTGCGATTCCCGCGATGTCCAACTCGTCGACACCACGGGACCGTAGCCAGTCCGTCAGGGAAACACCATCGGAGACGCCTTCGAAGCCGCTGTACGCCGCGCTATGGGTGCCCTTGAGAAAGACGGCCTCAATCGGCACTGTGTCCAACTCCGGATGGAACTCGGCGCCGGTTGTCCCCGCTACGCAATGTCGTGGCCAGGACGACACATAGTCGGGCTCGTCGGCAAAGTGCTCGCCAGGATCGATGTGATAGTCCTTGCAGGCCACCACATGTTGGTAGTCGTGTGCCCCGCCCAGGAGTTCATTGATTGCCCGCACTACTACGGCGGCACCATCCACCGCGAGCGATCCACCTTCGCAGAAATCGTTCTGCACGTCGACAATGACGAGGGCCCGCATCCCTTCACGGTATCGGCAGATGGGGAGCACTGTCCGGCAGTACAGTGATTCGGCCAGCTGCCAGAAGAAGGGTACCGATCAACTTGTTCGACTTCTTCCAAGCCGAGGCGCTGCCCGTCCCGGAGATCACTCCGGAGCAGGCACGCGCTATCGCTAAGACGCACTTCGGATTTGACACTCAGATCATCGAGTTGGGCAGCCAGCAGGATGCGAACTTCCTGTTGAAAGACCTCGCCGGCGAGCCGATCGGGGTGCTCAAGGTCGCGAATCCGGCGTTCTCCCTGACCGAACTGGAAGCCCAGGATGCCGCGGCCGCCTACATCGCCGCGGCGGAGGCGGGGGTGCGCACCGCGACCAACCTCGCACCACCCGGAGTGCCGCCGATCGCCGAGCTGACGGCAGCGGATGGGGCCACCTCGTCAACTCCCACGTTCGCGCGGATCATCCGCTATTTGGGCGGCGGGACGATGAGCGGGACCGGATATGTCGCACCGAACCGGTGGGCGGCGCTCGGGACGCTCGCCGGCCGGACCTGCCGCGCCTTGGCTGATTTCGACCACCCTGGCGTCGACCGCATCCTGCAATGGGACACCCGTCACTCCGCGCGGACCGTCGAATTGCTCGCGCCGTATGTCAGCGATGGGCAGCGCCGCGCGGCCGTCGAAGCGGCGACCGCCGCGGCCTGGCGCACGGTGACCCGACTCGGCGATGATCTACCGATTCAAGTGATCCACGATGACATCACTGACGACAACGTGGTGTGCAGCAGCTCGGCCACCGGGCGGATTCCGGACGGCATCATCGATTTCGGTGACCTCACCCGCTCTTGGACGGTGGCCGAGCTCGCCGTTGCAGTGTCATCGGTGCTGCGACATGAAGGCGGTGAACCCGCCGGCATCATGCCTGCCGTCAGAGCGTTTCATGCTGTTCGACCGCTTGGACCCGCCGAGATAGATGCTCTCTGGCCGCTGGTGATCCTGCGCGCAGCAGTGTTGGTGGTCAGCGGTAATCATCAGGCGGCGATCGATGCTGATAACGCCTACGCCACAGGCGCGTTGGAGAATGAGTGGGGCATCTTCCAGCGGGCGACCGAGCTGCCTACCGGGGTGGTGACAGCCCAGATCCGCCACGAACTTGGCCTGTCCTCGGGCGCTGAGGTAATCGCAGTGGCGGCGCAGTTGGTCAGCGGTCTAGACCCCAGCACGACGGTTCAGCTCGATCTGTCGTTGGATTCCGATGCGATGGACGCCGGCGCATGGCTGAGCGGTGGTTGCGAAGATCGCTTCGCGTTGGACGCGATCGCTGACGGCGCTTCGGCGGTCGTCACGACGTTCGGGCAGCCTCGGCTCACGCGATCGTCACCGCTGAGCCCCGAGTCGCCGGCCACAGTTGCCACTGGAGTAGATCTGTGGCCAACGACGCCCCTCACGCTTGCCGCGCCGTGGGACGGGGTGATCGAAAAAATAGGAGCAGATGCCGTCGCCCTAACCGGCACGTCGGGGACAGTTGAGGTGCGTGGGCGACTGAGTACGGAAGCGCTCCGCAGTGGCGAACAGGTCTCCGCGGGTACACAACTCGGCAGCGCTGAGGGACATCTGTGGATCCAGTGCCGTCGGCCTGGCATCAGTCAGGTACCCGAAGTGGTCCGTCCCGAATACGCGGCGGGCTGGTTGGCGCATGTCCACGACCCCAGCCCGCTGCTCGGACTGCCGTCCGCTCCACCTGTGACGAACGAAGCCGGCCAGACACTCTGGCAGCGCCGCGCGCAATCGTTCGCCACGGTTCAAGAGCACTACTACAGCGACCCACCCCGCATCGAGCGGGGCTACCGCGAGCACATGGTCGGGACGGACGCGCGCAGCTATCTCGACATGGTCAATAACGTGGCGCTTCTCGGCCACGGGCATCCAGTCCTGGCTGATGCCGTCGCACGGCAGTGGCGCCGGCTCAACACTAACTCGCGGTTCAACTACGGTGCCGTCGTTGAACTCTCAGAACGGCTGGCCGCCACCCTGCCCGACCCGTTGGACACGGTGTTCCTCGTCAACTCCGGTTCGGAGGCAGGTGATCTCGCACTGCGACTGGCGCTGGCAACCACCGGTCGCCACGACGTCATCGCAGTCGCGGAGGCCTACCACGGCTGGACCTATGCCACCGATGCTGTCTCGACCTCAGTCGCGGATAACCCCAACGCGCTGGAGACCCGGCCGGCGTGGATACATACCGTTCCGTCGCCCAACCCGTACCGCGGCACCTACCGTGGCGCCGACGCCGAGCGCTATGCCCCAGAGGCTGTCGGCATCATCGAACGCCTTGCCGCAGAAGGACATCCACCCGCGGCATTCATCTGTGAGCCGTTCTACGGCAACGCCGGCGGCATGGCACTCCCCGATGGATACCTCAAGGCGGTATACGGCGCCGTTCGCACAGCCGGTGGTCTTGCGATCGCCGACGAGGTTCAGGTTGGCTACGGCCGCACCGGCCGATGGTTCTGGAGCTTCGAGCAACAAGAGGTCATACCCGATATCGTCACCGTGGCAAAGGGAATGGGCAACGGCCAGCCACTCGGAGCGGTCATCACCACCCGGGCGATCGCCGACATGTACCGCACTCAGGGCTACTTCTTCTCATCGGCCGGGGGCAGTCCGGTGTCCTGTGTGGTGGGCCTCACCGTGCTCGATCTTCTGGAACGTGAAGGGCTGCAGCAGAACGCGCTGACGATCGGTGACCACCTGAAGGCCCGCATCAACGAGCTGGCGACCCGGCATGAGCTCATCGGCACAGTGCACGGCAGCGGCCTGTATATGGGCGTCGAACTGGTTCGCGATCGCATTTCGTTGGAGCCCGCGGCCGCGGAGACCGCAGCGATCTGCGACCGGATGCTTGAACTCGGCGTCATCGTGCAGCCCACCGGGGACCGCAAGAACGTGCTGAAAGTGAAGCCACCGATGTGTATCTCCCGAGAGTCTGCCGACTTCTTCGTCGACATGCTCGACCGGGTGCTCAGCACCGGCTGGTAGCCGTCAGGATCGGCTAGCGAGCCAGTCCCGCTGACGCAGCACGAACGCCGCGTCGACGATGGCGCCATGGCCCGGCACATAGATCCCGTCCGGGCCGCCGAGTGCCAGCACCCGATCTAGGGTGTGCGGCCACGCTGCGAGGTCCGAATCGGCATCGATCGCCGGGTCGCCGGATTCCTCAACGAGGTCGCCACAGAAGACCACCGTGGGCTGTGCCTGGTCGTCTGGTGGAACGACGGCAATCAGATCGTGAGTGGTGTGACCACGACCCGGATGTTCGACACGGACCACTCGATCACCCAGGTCGAGATTGGCCGAGAGTGTTTGACGGTCGGGGGCTCGCACCGCAGCGACGGCACGGTCGAGTTCACTTTGGTCGGTCCCATACTCAAGCGCATGGGCGCGAACGTCGCCGATCCGGGAGGTCAACGCGACCGCAACGGCCGGTGCGGCGTAGATCTCGGCCTCGGGGAAGCCGCCCGACCCCAAGATGTGGTCGAAATGCTGGTGAGTCAGGAGCAGACGCGTCACCACGGCACCGGTCAGCTGCCGGACGTCACCGGCAATCGTCGCTGCCTCGAGAAGCGTTGTGCCGCAATCGATCAACAGAACGTGATCACTCCCGCGCACCACGCCGACCGTGACGTCCAAAAACGGTAGGCGACACCGGTACACGCTGTCGGCCAACGATTCCCAGTCGTACTGCATTTCGGAGATCTTCCTGGCAGAGTCACCCAAATGATAGTTCGCCACGCCACCCTCGAAGATCTCGATGACCTCGCTCCGCTGTTCGACGCCTACCGGGTGTTCTACGGCTACCCGAGCGATCTACCGGTCGCTCGCGCCTACATCGAAGCCAGGATCGCCGGGGGCGACTCGACCGTGCTCGTCGCCGCCGATTCAGAGGAGCCTTCGGCTCCCCTGCTCGGCTTCACCCAGCTCTACCCCACGTGGTGCTCGCTGGAACTCGCTCCGATCTTCGTGCTTTTCGATCTCTTCGTCAGCCCCGACGGCCGCGGCCGCGGCGTGGCCGCCGCCCTGATGGAGTCCGCGCGCGAGTTCGGCGCCAGCTCGGGCGCCGCCCGCCTTGAGCTCGCGACGGCGCACACCAACATCGCCGCGCAGCGCCTATACGAGGGGCTCGGCTGGACGCTCGACACCGAATACCGGCACTACGAACTGCCGCTCAGGTAGCGACGTCTTTGCGCTTCGATTTTCCGACCGATCGAGCCCGCTGCTAATTACTATTAGCTGGTGACATCGGGCGATGACCTGTTGACTCTGCGCACGATCATCGCTGTTCAACAGGCCATCAACAACGCGGATCCTTCAACCAACGCAGTCATGCGCATCGTCGTCGACCAGGCCCGCGAAGCGACTCGCGCCCCGGGTGCGGTGGTCGAGCTCGCCGAGGGCGACGAGATGGTCTACGCAGCTACAGCCGGAACCCTGGCCGGCACCGAAGGACTGCGGCTGGCTCTCGCCACCAGCTTGTCGGGCAAAGCGGTGCTCAGCGGACAGGTCCTGGTCTCCAATGACACCGAGACCGACGACAGGGTTGACCTTGAGGCATGCCGCAGAGTGCACGCTCGCTCGATGGTCGCAGTCCCACTGTTTCATTCGAATCGGGCAATTGGAGTACTGAAGGTCGTCTCTGATCAACCCCAGGCGTTCACTGACGACGATGTCACCCTGCTCCAACAACTCGCACAGTTCATTGCCACGGCGCTGCGGCGCGCCACCGTCATGGACGAACAAGCGCACGCCGCGAAGGTTGACGGTCTGACGGGTCTGGGCAACCGCAGCGCGTTCGTGTCCGAACTTGAGAAGGCAATCTCGACGGCGGCCGGCAGCACCAAGCCGGTAGCCGCGGTCTTCTACTTGGATCTCGACGGTTTCAAGCCCATCAATGACACCTACGGCCACCTCATCGGCGACGAGGTATTGCGACAGATCGGCAACAGGATCGCGAGTCTCTGCAGTCCCACCGATCTGGCTGCCCGGATCGGCGGCGACGAATTCGTAGTCCTGCTCAATGCATCTGGGCGGCCGGGCGTTCTGGACCTTCGCGATCATCTCACCGGCGTTCTGCGCGAGCCGATCACGACCAGCGCTGGATCGGTGACCGTCGGCGTCAGTTGCGGAATGGCGATCGTCGGCGGCCAGGACCTTGCTGAATCAGTTCTCGCTAGGGCCGACGCTGCCATGTACGCCGATAAGCGGACCAAAGCCGGATAAGGCAGTTCAGGCACGCTTTGCACTATCTAGCCGATCGAACTATGTTACCCAGAGCATGCGCATCGCGATACTTTCTTACCGCAGCAAGACGCATTGCGGCGGCCAAGGCGTCTACATTCGTCACCTCAGTCGAGGTCTGGCGGAACTCGGTCACCGCGTTGAGGTGTTCTCCGGCCAGCCCTACCCGGAGGGACTCGACCCGCGCGTTCACCTGACCGAGGTGCCGAGCCTGGATCTCTATCGCGACCCTGACCCCTTCCGCACACCGCATTTCAGCGAGATCCGAGATCGAATCGACTTACTCGAGTTAGCCACCATGTGGACGGCGGGCTTCCCCGAACCGCGCACGTTCAGCCTTCGGGCCGCCCGGATACTTGCCGAACGCCGCAACGACTTTGACGTAGTGCACGACAACCAGTGCCTCGGCACCGGCCTGTTGCTGATCAACCGGACTGGACTACCGGTAGTCGCAACCGTGCACCACCCGATCACCCGGGACCGCGCGCTGGACTTGGCTGCGGCTCCCTGGCGGCGGAAGCCTTTGGTTCATCGCTGGTACGGATTCTCAGCGATGCAGAAGAAGGTGGCACGACGCATTCCGGATCTGGTGACCGTGTCGTCGTCCTCTGCCGCCGATATCGCTGAGGACTTCCGAGTTAGCCCCGATCAACTGTCCGTCGTGCCGCTGGGGGTAGACACCAGTTTGTTCGCTCCCACCCAGCATGCGAGAGTGCCGGGACGCATCATTGCCATCGCCAGCGCCGACCGCCCGCTCAAGGGCATCGGCCATCTGCTGCAGGCGATCGCCAAATTGCGCGTCACCCACGACCTCGAACTACAGCTGGTCGCCAAGCTTGAGCCACATGGGCCGACCGAAAAGCTGATTGCCGATCTTGGCATCGCCGACATCGTCCACAGTTCCAGCGGCCTGAGCGACACCGAACTCGCCAGACTGTTCTCCTCCGCAGAGATCGCCTGCATCCCTTCGCTTTACGAAGGCTTTTCGCTGCCCGCGGTGGAAGCGATGGCGAGCGGCACGCCGATCGTGGCAAGCCGGGCCGGTGCGCTACCAGAAGTCCTGGGCTCTGACGGCGAGTGCGCCGAACTCGTCCCACCGGGTGACGTCAACCAACTGATGGGGGCGATCCAACGCCTGCTGGACTCCCCCAGCGAGCGTGATCGTCTCGGCAGTGCCGGTCGCCGTCGCGCGTTGGAAGTTTTCAGCTGGACATCGGTGGCGGCACAGACTGTTCGCGTCTATGAACAAGCCATCGCCCGCAGGAATGGATCACCATGTTGACCGTGGATTTCGACCGGCTAGGCGTGGGACCGGGCAGCAAAGTCATTGACGTGGGTTGCGGTGCGGGCCGACACAGCTTTCAGGCGTACCGACGCGGTGCCGATGTGGTTGCCTTCGATCAAGATGCCGCCGAGTTGGCCAACGTTGACATCATGCTGAACGCGATGCGCGACGCGGGCGAGGTACCCGAATCGGCCAGTGCACAAGTAGTGGTGGGCGACGCGCTCGCGCTGCCCTACCCGGCCGGCACCTTCGATTGTGTGATCGCCTCGGAGATCCTGGAACACATCCCCGATGACGACACCGCGATCGCTGAACTCATCCGGGTCCTCAAACCCGGTGGCACGCTGGCTATCACTGTGCCGCGCTGGCTGCCCGAGCGGATCTGCTGGTTGCTCTCCGACGAGTACCACGCGAACGAGGGTGGTCACATCCGGATCTACAGGGCGACCGAACTGCGGTCGAAGGTCACCAACGCCGGGTTGGAGTTCACCAACGAACACTTCGCGCACGGCTTGCATTCACCGTTCTGGTGGCTGAAATGTGCTATTGGAGTGGAGAATTCCGACCATATGGCAGTGACGGCCTATCACAAGTTGCTGGTCTGGGACATGATGTCGCAACCAATGGTGACCCGCGCCGCGGAATCGATACTCAACCCGTTGGTGGGCAAGAGCGTTGCCTTGTACTTCGAGAAGCCGGTGAAGAATGCGGCGCTGGTCTGATCTCGAACGGACGCCTGGAGTGGCCGGTGTGCTGACACCGCAGCAGTGCCTGCAGACCGCGGAATCAATAGCCGCGCTGCAGTATTCGTCAGGAGAAATCCCATGGTCGGACGGGGGACATACCGATCCATGGGACCATATCGAATGCGCGATGGCCCTGACCGCCGCTGGGCTCGTGGAGTCCGCCCGCGCAGCGTTCGACTGGTGTCGACGTATGCAGCGCCCAGACGGCTCGTGGCCGATCCAATTTCGGCGCGGCGTGATCGAAGACGCCAACAGCGATAGCAACTTCTGCGCGTATATCGCTACCGGTGTTTGGCATCACATCCTGGTCACCGAAGATCGCCGGTTCGCCGAGGACATGTGGCCCGTTGTACGTGCCGGCATCGACTTTGTTTTGGATCTGCAAGCACCTACCGGTGAGATCTACTGGGCGAAAAGCTCTTCCGGGCCGCTACGGGAGATATTGCTCACCGGTTGTTCGAGCATCTACCACAGCATCCGGTGCGGACTTGCGCTCGCGGATTACGTCGACGACCCGCAGCTTGACTGGGAAATCTCACTGGGTCGACTCGGCCACGCGATCACCGCGCACCCAGACTCGTTCACCGAAAAGCCCCGCCATTCAATGGATTGGTACTACCCCATTCTGGCCGGCGCGGTCCGAGGCCCCGACGCCCAAGCACGAATCGCCGAACGTTGGGACGCCTTCGTAGTCGACGGACTGGGGATCCGGTGCGTAAACGACCGTCCGTGGGTTACCGGTGCTGAGACATGCGAATTCGTCATGGCCTTGGAGGCAATCGGCCATCGACGCCAAGCACATGAGCAATTCGGCGCAATGCAGCACCTGCGCGAAGCCGACGGTTCGTATTGGACCGGACTGGTTTTCAGCGACGGGAAGCGCTGGCCGGTGGAACGAACTACATGGACCGGAGCCGCGGTGATCCTTGCGGCCGATGCATTGTCTGCCACCACTGGCGGCAACGGCATCTTCCGAGGGTCCGCCCTCCCCCGCGGTCTGGAGAGCGACTACGACTGTGAGTGCGTCATCCGTTGATCTAGTTCAGGATCCGCTCCAGGATCCGCAATGATCCGAGACTGCCCACTTCGTTGAAGTCACCGGAATCCAAAGCCCGGCAATAGATGTGATAGGGCGGGCGGCCGCCGTCATTGGGGTCCGGAAATACATCGTGGATGATCAAGACTCCCCCCACAGAGACCCATTTTGCCCATCCATCGAAATCCTGCTGCGCTGCGGCTTCGCTGTGTCCGCCGTCGATGAACAGTAATTGCAAGGGAGTTCCCCAATTGCCGGACACCACCGTCGACTTGCCAACCACAGCCACGACGTTGTCGTCGAGGTCCATCGAATCCTGCGTCCGCCGGAACGTCGGCAGCGTGTCGAACCGTCCAGTGTCGGGATTGACCAGAGTCGAGTCGTGGAACTCCCATCCCGGTTGATGCTCTTCTGAGCCGTGATGATGATCAACCGTGAAGAGCACGCTGTCCGTTGCGACAGCAGCGGCCCCCAGTAGGACTGTCGATTTGCCGCAGTAGGTGCCGATCTCGACTGCAACACCGCGATCGAGGTGGCGGATGGCAGCATCGAACAGCGCGCGGCCCTCATCGGCGGGCATGAATCCGTTGATGCTCTCAGCTAGGTCTAACAAGCGGGCCGTCTGCTCTGCTCTGTGATCGGTGTTACTCATCGTGGGAGAACCTAACTCGTTGGCGTAGATTTGTGGTGACCGACTTCGGCGCGGAGGAGACACATGACAGGCGCTTACGACCCAAACGCATACGGCCAGCCAGGCGACTACCCCCCGCCACTGCCACCTATTCAGGGTGGTCGGCCAGGAGGGTTGGGAGTGCGATTCGGCGCGCGCGTCATCGACGGCATCCTGGTGTCGATCATCGCGTTCGGGTTGGCGCTCGTGTTCGATGCCACGAGCAATATCCTCGTCACAGGCTTGTTCTCAGGTCTGCTGATGTTCGGCTACTTCGTTGCATTCGAAGTGACTCAGGGTTGGACGCCGGGCAAGAAGCTCCTCGGCCTCAGCGTTCACGGCCCGAGTGGTGCTCCCAAACCGACGGCAGTGGAATCGGCTAAACGCAATCTGTTCACGCTGCTGGCGATAATCCCGTACATCGGCGGCCTGCTGGCGTTCATCGCCTACATCGTCATCGCGGTCACGATCAACGGCAGCCCGACCAAGCAGGGCAAGCACGACGAGTTCGCCGGCGGCACCCAGGTGGTCAAGGCCTGAGGGACGTCAAGACCTGATCAGCCCTTGGGGGCGTAGCTGTAGTTGATCTTGTCGCCGTCAACAGTGTTGACGGTCAACGTGAAGTCCTGGGTCTCCGACCCGGCGACCACCGCGCAGTCCATCGTGGTGCCGGGCTTTCCTTCCAGATTCCCCGCGCAGTCTGCCGAATCTGGACGCTGACCCAGCTGTTCCGCAAGCTGATTCAAGAGGGACTCCTGGACATCTGCCTTGGGCAACACCGGAATCAGAGTGAAGTTCATGAGTAACCCGTCGACTTTGGTGACGTCAACGGTGCGCTGCAATGTCACTCCGCCCGCAGTGACATCGCAATGCGCCTCTGCACCCTTCTTGCCTTCAAGCCCGGAGCTGCAAATAACCGAGTCCACCTTCACGCCGGCGGCATCGGAGACCAGCGTTGAAACAGACTTCTCCAACTGCTCCTTCGAGACGGCCGGGGTCATGTCATAGCTGACCGTCGTTCCCTCAACTTTGGTCACGGTGACGATCGGCTCGAATGTGTTCGACGCGGTGAGTGCCACCTCACAATGGGTCGTCTTACCGACCTCACCCTCAAGGTCGTCCTTACAGGTTACGGACTCGGGCTTCTGGCCGACTTTCTCAAGTCGCTCTGAGATGTCCTTCTGCAGATCGGCTTTCGCAACGACGGGCTTGCCCGCGCTGAAGTTGAATGAGCACCCGGCCAAGGCGCCCCCAGTGAGGGCAAGCACGGCCACTGTTGCGCCCACTCCCTGGCGCATACCGACTCTTTGCATCATGACCTCCTCACAGTGGGGCGCCGACGGCTACCCCAAGTTGTGCGTGCAAGATACCAAGCGCGCCATCGTCCTGTGGGGTAACTGTGGCCACTCAGTGCGCCTGCGACGGGACGTCCTTCCATTCCCGACTCAACCCGCGGGCCTCATAGGTGATCGCGTCCGGAATTCGCTTGCTCCCCACAATGTCGATCATTCGCTCACCCCGATCGGCGTTGAACCGGTTCTCGGCCTCCACCCGACGGCCCGAGATCCACTGATCCTTCTGGCCTTTGGCCATCGGGTCTGCAGGCACGACCTCCACGCTGGAAATCCGCACCCACGCTTCAGTGACGTCCGCCTGAGTCAAGTGCATGAGCGTGTTGGATTTCGTCTCCACGATGAACACCGGAATGTCCTGATCGCTCAATACAGTCGACAGTTTCCTGGCGATCAGAAAGGCGCCTTCCTTGGTCACCAACGGCATCTGAGCCCCCGCAAAGGGAAGCATGCCTTCGGGATAGATGGACAGGCTCACGGTGTCATTCTTCTTCAGCGCCTCTTTGATCTTCGCGACGCTTTGCGCAACAGGTGACGAGGTTGTGTCGTACTCGTCGACGTACACCACGTCCCCGGCCGATTCTGGTGGCGGGATCGGATACACCGATTTCCGGACCATTCTGATGTGCTGATTAGTGCCGAGCGAAAGCGCCAATCGGTGCGCAATAGTGCCGTCGTAGAGCGACGTGTCGTGATTTCCGATGACGACCATGACCTTGCGCCGGTGCTGCGACAGCGCTTCCAGCGCGCTGTCCACGCCCTCGAACTTGACGTCGCCCGATCGGAAAAAGTTCGCCGAATCCAGATAGATGCGCCAGTCAGACAACGGTCGGTGCAAGCCGATCAACGCGATCACGGTGAAGGCCGTCTTGAACGGCTTGCGGCCAGCGCAGAGCATCTCCTTGGCCCCGACAGACGGAGCCAGTGGCGCGGCGTCATCACGGCGATCGAGGCTAGTAGTGATCTTATGCATCGAGTGCCGAAGAACTCTCAACCGCACTGACCGGGCCAGTTTAATCGTCGATCTCAACTCGAGCTTGATCATCTTTTGCATCGCATCGAGGGTCTGCTGGGCCGCCATCGCGATGTTGGCTTCCAAGTGCATCAACTCGACGACGCCATCCTTGGCCGGCGTCGCGCCTTCGGTGAGGAACTGGGCTTTGTAGCGTTCGACCAATTCCGCGATGGCCTTCTTGATGATGGCCTGAGATTTCGTGATCTCTTGACTGATCAGTGGATCCCCGGCCGCATACGGCAACGCCAGGGCAACCCGATCGTCATAGAGCGCTTCGAAGCGTTCCATTTTTGCGAGATATGTAGGGGCTTCGGCCATACAGCCATTACACCACTCGAGCCATTACACAACTGCGCTCACTGACCGCGTTAACGCGCAGCGAGCGAGAATCCCTCCCACGCTTGGCGTCGTAGGGGGTGCGGGTCAAACTCAAGTCGGGTGTGCCGATCGAACACCATGACGGGCCGCTCCGGGTGAACATAGGCCGGCCAGCCATCGCCCGGCACTCCGGTGCGACTGAAGTCACGCCAATGGGTTTGCAACTCGCGACTGACCTTCAGCGCGGAAGCTCGATCCATAGCGGCGGTCAGCGCCGACCCCAATCGCGTTCGGTAAATATCGAACACCGCCAGCAATTCGGTCCCATGCGTGGCGCCGAGCCCCGACCAGTGCAACGTGCGCGGCGCATAGTCGTAGCGGTACACATAGGTGGGTGCATGCACTCCATGCGCCTCAGCGATCTGCCACGCAGCGGAACTGAAGGCGAAGTCCCCACCAAGTTGAATACAGGCATGGGCCTGGGGGTAGCCGGGATACGCCGACGTGATGCGGTCGCGCACTTCCGGGCCTGCTACCGCAAGTAGTCGCTCAATGGCCGGCTCAGTGGTCGGCAGCAGTTTGAGGAAGCGGGTGAACAACTTGCCTTCGTCGGCATTGGTTCCGATAATCAACGGAATCTTGTGTGCAGCACCACGTTTCATAGCATGAACAGGATCTTCGGGCAGATAATCGTCGCCGCAGGTGGGCCCAACAGCGAACGCACCCGCGATGTTGTCCAAGCTCCGCGTGAGAAGGGTGTCCACCGCTCTGACCAGATCGGCCGGACGCGCCCGCATCAGGTTTTGGGCGGCCTCGTCCTTGGGAATTCCGAGCACATCGATGAATCGGTCGGCGATTTCAGCAGCCAGCGTCGTAGTACTGACCAAACCTGATGCGGGGCTTTCAGCAATCGCCTGGGAGAAGAGCCCCGCCGCCTCCGGGACAGCGAGGAGCGTGGCTACCGCATGGGCACCAGCGCTCTCTCCGAAGATTGTGACGTTGTCTGGGTCGCCACCGAACGCCGAAATGTTGTCCTGCACCCAGCGAAGCGCCATCACCAGGTCGCGCAAGAACAAGTTGCCCTCGATCGGTGTCTCCGGGTCAGACAACGACGAGAGGTCAAGACAGCCCAGTGGGCCGAGGCGGTAGTTGACCGAGACGTACACGCAACCCCGCCGGGCCAGCGAAGCGCCGTCATAGATAGGTGTGGCAGAGCTTCCCATGATGTAGCCGCCGCCGTGGATGAAGAACATCACCGGGCGCGGCTCCGAATCGGGGACCGGGCCGGCAGGGCTGACGACGTTGACGGTCAGGCAGTCCTCGCCCATCGGCTGGTATTTTCCCAGCCCAAGCATGGTGTAGCGGCGTTGTTGCGGAGCGCAGTTGGCGAAACTGTGGCAGTAGCGGACGCCGCGCCACGGTTGCGATGGTTGGGGTGCGCGGAACCGCAACCGGCCCACCGGTGGACGCGCGTACGGAATTGAACGCCAGCGGTGCACACCATCCCGGGTGAACCCCTCAACGACACCACTGGTGGTGGTCGTGCGGACGGTGTGTTCATGCATCACTCGACGGTAGCCGACTTCGGGGCACTAGCCTGGTGCGAGTGCGGATCGCAGTGCTGTTCATCCCATTGCTGCTGGTAGCTTCGTGCTCCCAACAAACCGGCGGCCAGCCCCGTCAATCTCAGCTGACTCCATCCAACTCCTCACATGGTCCGCGCCCAACCGAATCGACGACCACTTCATCGGGGACGCCGACGGCGTCGTCCCCCGCGCCACCGCCCGGCGTTCCGATCGCGGAGGCGATCGCCTGGGTTGAGGCCGGCGCTCCCGCGGATCCAGCCGAGTACCACGTCGCCCTCCGTGGCGGGACAACCACTCAACTCGATAGCGATATCGCCTTCACCACCCCGGCGGGCACTGCCTGCATGACCGACGCAAAGCACAACGCGCCGGCGTTGGCCTGCATCGTCAACCTGACTGACCCGCCTCCGCAACCGCCAGATGTGTACGGCCAGTGGAAGGGCGGCTGGGTGGATTTCGACGGCTCAAGCGTCGAGGTCGGGTCGTCACACGGCGACCCCGGTCGCTTCGGCTACGGCCAGGGACCCCAATTCCCCCCGGGCAAATCACTTTCCTTTGGCGACTATCGGTGCCGGACCGACGAGACAGTCCTTGTTTGCGTCAACTACGCGCACCACTCAGCTGTACGCCTGTCGGCCGACGGTGTCGATACCTATGCCTGCGCGCGACAGGTAAGTCCTCCGGCCGGCGTTGGCGTGCGGTACGCCTGCTAGGCCGATACTTAGGTCTGAGACCGCGCCCCAGGCTTCGACTTCTTGTCCACGTACATCAATTCATCGGCCTTCTTGAGCAGCTCTTCGAGGCTGCCGGACTCCCCCGGCCACGTTTGCAGCAGACCAACACTGGCCGAAAGGCTGTATGGCCGGTCGTGCGATTCGTTGAATTCGCGGAATCCCTCCAGGATCCGCGCTCGGAGCACCGCCGGATTTCCTTCCGGCTCAGTGACAAGCACACAGAATTCGTCGCCGCCGAGTCGGGCGATGATGTCGGACTTCCGCAACGTGGCACGCAGTGAATCGGCAACGTCGGTGATCAGCTGGTCGCCCATCTCGTGTCCCAGCTCGTCGTTGACCCGCTTCAGCCCGTCGACATCTAGGAAGGCCAGCAGGCAGCAGCGATTATTTCGGCGGGCCAGCTCCAGCGCCGGATCCGCCAACAGGAAGAAACCGCGACGATTGTTGAGCTGGGTCAGCAAGTCGGTGACCGAAAGCTGATGGATCTCCTCGTTGGCTTGCGCAAGGGCGGCCGTGCGGTTGCGTACTCGTTCCTCGAGTTCGGAGTAGACCTGCACGTTCTCCATCGCGACGGAGGTCGCGTCGGCCAACGCCTGTAGCAGCGATACTTCCTGGTCAGATGGCTGTCGCTGACTGGCCCAGTAGTTGCCAATCGCTCCGATCGGGTCGAGTTTGCGGATCGGAACCATCACCATGCTCTTCACGAACGTGGGCCGGTACGCCTCATGCGGGACGCGGGGTCGCTGTAGATATCCGGGATGACGGCTGAATCGCGGTTGATCATCGCCCAGCCGCTGACACAGATCTCCATCGGAAACCTGCTGCCCTTCCACAGCGGGGTAATCGCATCTTCGTCGGCGTAGAAGCACATGCCGTCGTCGCGCAGCACGAAGCTGGCGCCATCACAGCCAGTGAGCTGGCGGGCAGAAGTGCGAACGATGCGCTGCACTTCGGGCAGACTGCGCGCGAGCGAAAGTTCCTGAACCGCTTGGACCAAGCGCGTCATCCCGCGCGCGTAGTCGGCTTCAGTGAACTCAGCGGTTTCTTGCGCGCCAGATGGAGTTGAGCCGTTGACGTTCATTACGCACCTCCGTGCATGACGATGAAGACCCGTACAGCAACTCCCGACCTCTCACTTTAGTCACGAATCACCGGGTTCGCTTTGCTTTCCGACGGTACGGCGCTTTCCGACGGTACGGCGCGCTCAGCGCCAACCATCGGCTGCTTTTGCGGCGCGCATCAACGCATCGCAGAGTTCCCGCAGTTCCTCATCGGCGGCTCCTTCCGCCACTGCCGTCGCAACGTCTTCGGCAGCACAGCGCACTTGGAATACGCGATCGGCAAGCTCGGCGGCTTCATCGGCCGACAGCACCACAGCATCCGAGGGCACCGACGTGCCTTTCACCAGCGCCCGTTGCTCGTAGGCTCGCTGACGGCATGATTGCCGGCAGTACTGCCTGCGCCGACCCATCCCCACGTCAGCCACCTCACGGCCACACCACCGGCACGGTTGTGAACGGGAACGACGGGTCACGCCATGAGACTGTAGACCGGCTGAGGCCGCTGTCCGGCTATCATGGACTGCAGAATCACCAATGGCGTTACGGCTGGCATTTAGGAGATATGACGATGGCTGATCGCGTTTTGAGGGGCAGCCGTCTCGGAGCAGTGAGCTACGAGACTGACCGCAACCACGATCTTGCGCCGCGTCAGGTAGCGCGCTATCGCACCGAGAACGGCGAAGAATTCGAGGTGCCGTTTGCCGACGACGCCGAGATCCCCGGCAACTGGCTGTGCCGCAACGGCCTCGAGGGCACCCTGATCGAGGGCGACCTGCCCGAACCGAAGAAGGTCAAACCGCCGCGTACCCACTGGGACATGCTGCTGGAGCGCCGCTCGGTCGAAGAACTCGACGAACTGTTGAAAGAGCGTCTCGACCTGATCAAGACCAAGCGCCGCGGCAGTTGAGCCCGGTAATTCAGGTGTTAACGCAGCTGTAGGGCGCGACGCCACGGGCTCGGTCTATCCGCCCACCGATGCCCCAGCGGGCCACCTTGAGCATCGCCTCGCGAATGTTTGAGCCGCTCATCTTCGACACCCCAAGCTCGCGCTCAGCGAACGTGATGGGTACCTCGACGATGGAAAACCCGTTGTTGATTGAACGCCAAGTCAAGTCGATCTGGAAGCAGTAGCCCTTGGAGTCGACCGCACCCAGATCGATCTTCTCGAGGACCTCTGCCCGATATGCCCGGTAGCCGGCGGTGATGTCGTGGATACGCACGCCGAGGAGCATCCGGGAGTACGTGTTGGCCGTCTTGGAAAGCACAAGCCTGCGCCGGGGCCAGTTATGCACTGTGCCCCCTTCTATGTAGCGGGAGCCGATCGCCACGTCCGCTCCGGCGTCGATGGCATCAAGCAACCGGTGCAACTGCTCCGGCGCGTGGCTCCCGTCGGCATCCATCTCGACCAGAACGTCGTATTTCCTCCCTAGACCCCAGGCGAATCCGGCCAGATAGGCCGCGCCGAGGCCAGCTTTTTCGGTGCGATGCATGACATGCACCCGATCCGGATCGGCCAGAGACAGCTCATCGGCGAGATCACCGGTCCCGTCCGGGCTGTCGTCGTCAACGATCAGTACATGAACGTCCGGACGCGCCTTGTGTACCCGACCCAGAATCAACGGCAGGTTTTCCAGCTCGTTGAAGGTCGGGATGATCACCAGAGCGCGGTCGCTGGGATGCTCCTTGGCCTGGTTACTCATGAGTGTCCTCCGTCCTGCGCCCGGAGTGGTCCCGGCGCCGCCGCATGCGGCGCACCGGATGCATGAACCATCCATTGTGCAATATCGCGGCGGCAATGGCTGCAAAAGCAGCACCTACCAGCAGCCATTGGACCATCGGTCCAAATTTGGTGGCCACAGTTTCGTTGGCGCGCAACCGCACCGGAACATCCAGATACGCAGGGGCGAAGAACTGGGTGCGGCCGAGTTCGCGACCATCTGGCGCGATCACGGCGCTGATGCCGGTGGTTCCCGCCACAACTAGGTAGCGGTCGTGCTCGACTGCGCGCGCCTTCGCGAAAGCCAGCTGCTGTTCGCTCATGTTCTGGTCGAAGGTCGCGTTATTGGTCGGTACCGCCAGCACCTGAGCACCGTTGCGCACCGATTCGCGCAACGCCCGGTCAAAGATGACCTCCCAACAGGTGGCAACGCCGATCGGCACACCCGCTGCGTGAACAACACCGGAACCTTCGCCGGGGACGAAGAAGCCGGCCCGGCCGGCGTAGGACGAAAGGTGCTTGAAGAAGCCTCGCCACGGCAGGTATTCGCCGAACGGCTGGATGATCTTCTTGTCGTGCCGCTCCCCTGGCCCGGTGACCGGGTCCCACACGACCACAGTGTTCGACGCTGCAGGATTGTCCTGCGTCTGCTCCGGTCGTGCGAGCACTGTGCCCACCAAGATTGGCGCGCCAATCGCTCGCGCGGCGACGTCAATCTGCGCGGCAGCGTCGGCATTCGTCATCGGATCGATGTCGGACGAGTTCTCCGGCCAAATCACGAACTGCGGGCGCAACGCCATACCAGCGCGCACATCCTCGGCGAGTTGAAGTGTTTCGCGCACATGGTTGTCTAGGACCGCACGCCGTTGGCTGTTGAAATCCAGCCCGAGCCGCGGAACGTTGCCCTGAATCACGGCGACGTTGATGGTCGGTTCACTCCCCGGCCCTGCTCCGGCTTTGCGTACCTGCGGTGCAACCACCGCCGTGGTCAACAAGACAGCGCAGATCAGCAAGCCGGGCAGCACCACGACCGGCAACGGCACGGAGGCTGCCTGCTCATCGGATTCGGGTCCGTCGGTGCGCTGCCACCACTGGATCGCCCCGAGCGTCAGTGCACACAACGACGTGCCGAGCAACACGACCGCGAACGACAGCAGCGGCGCCCCGCCGAGTCGCATCAGCGGCAGGAGCGGTCCGCCCGTCTGTCCGAATGCGACAACACCCCAGGGGAATCCGCCGAAGGGAACGGTGGATTTCAACCATTCCTGCAGTGTCCACACCAGCGCGATCCATATCGGCCGGCCCGGCAGGCGCCGCACCACCACGGCAAAGAGCCCAAACACCGCTGTGAAGGACGCCTGCAGCGCCGCCAACACCAACCACGGCGTCGGACCGACGAATCCACTGATCCACGGCAGCAGCGGTAGGTAGAACGCCAGCCCGAACAGAAATCCGTAGCCAAAGCCACCGGACGCTGTGGTCTTCGGATGTATCAACACCCAGGTGAATAGCGCGAAAGCCAATACTGCCGACCACCACCAACCGATCGGCGGGAAGCTCATACACAGCGTCAAGCCGGCCAGCACCGCAACGCCCAACCGGGCTAACCGGGGCACCAGCGCGCGACCGATCCGGGCAATCAATCGGTCAGAGCCGGTCATACAGCACCGCGCCTCGGTGAACAGTCCGCAGGCAGCGCGGCAATGGATCGGATGGGCCGAGACGGGGAAGTGCAGGCACCCGCGACCGCGGATCAGTCGACCAGCGCTGCACGGCATCTGCGGGTGCGTTGACGTCCAAGCCGTCGGGACCGCCTTCGATTTCCCACACCGCATACGAAGCCGGAGCGCCGGGGACAAGTGTTCCGGTGACACCGTCGCGGATCCCGCCGGCCCGCCAAGCACCCCTGGTCGCTGCAGCGAACGACGCCCGCATGGAAATCGCGCTCCCCTGGGTCTGGTGATGGGTGGCCGCGCGAAGCGTCAGCCAGGGATTCGTGCCGGTCACCGGACTATCCGAACCGAACGCCAGCGGCACGCCAGCTGATGCTAACAGCGCGAATGGGTTGAGATGCGCAGCCCGTTCGATACCGAGCCGGCGGGCATACATGCCGCTGTCGCCGCCCCAGAGTGCGTCGAAATTCGGCTGCACGCTGGCCATGACACCCCAGGCTCCCAATTTGGCCGCCTGTTCCGCCGACACCATCTCCAGGTGCTCCAACCGGTGTCCGCACCGGGCAACCGCGGGCGTGCCAAAACGGTCCACAACCCGCTCGAAAGCGGCCACTACCGAGCCTGCGGCGGCGTCACCGATCACATGGAAACCTGCGGTAACGCCGGCGTCCGTACATGCCAGCAAATGTTCGGTGATCGCGTCGGTGTCCAAGTAGCAATTGCCGCGCCAGGTGCGGTTGTCGGCAGGAAGGTCGGCATAGGGTTCGCATAACCAGGCGGTACGGGAGCCCAGGGCGCCATCGACAAACAGATCTCCGCCGAGTCCGCGCGCCCCCGTGGCTTCCACCAAAGCGCGAGCCTGCGCAGCAGTGGAAACAGACTCCCCCCAGTACCCGACAATCTCGACACCATGTTCGAAGGCACGAAGTGCCAGCCAGTCGTCGAGTCCGCCGATGTTCGGGCCTGCGCATTCATGGACGGCAACGATGCCTTCCGCGGCCGCGGAATCGAGCGCGGCGCGGCGCGCATCGGCCAGCTGGCCGGGCGCCAGGAGCCGGCGGGCTTCTGCACGCACTCGGTGGTGGGCTTCGGCGGATAACGGCAGTTGGGGCTCGAACCCAGTGGCATCAGTCAGCCCGGGTACGAGTTCACGCAATGCACTTGAAGCCTGGGCCGAATGGACGTCCACCCGGGCCAGGTACACCGGTCGTGCGCCTAGCAGTTGATCGATGTCCTGGGTGCTTGGTGGAGCATCGCCAGGCCAAGTGGTTTCGTCCCAGCCATGTCCCCAGATCAGCTGCCCCGGGTGCGCGGAGGCGTACTCGGCGACGAGTTCCAGACAATGTCGCAGGGATGTCGCGGCGGTCAGGTCGAGCCCGGTCAGCAGCAAACCGGTGGAAGTTGTATGGACGTGGCTGTCAACGAAGGCCGGCGCAACGAAGGCACCTTCGAGGTCGACGACGTCAGCGTCGGGATATTGCTTCCGGCCTAAGTCGTCGCTGCCGAGCCAGGCGACAACCCCGCCACCATCCCCATCGGCCATCGCCACCGCGGTGGCGTCAGGGTGCGATGGGCTATGCACGCGCCCATTGAGCAGCAGTGTGGTCACCGGGACAGTCTGCCCCGTGGATCAGTTCGGCTCAGGCGCCGTAGTAACGGACGATGTTCGCGTCGTGGACGGGTGCGGAAACCTGCTCGTCGATGACCTCACCGTCGATGTAGTCACCGTGGCCGCCTGGGACGTGACCCACCTTCATCACTCTGACCTGCCCGAGCAGGCTCCGGGTCAGCAGCATCGCGGCCACCGGCCGGACGGCACTACGCGTCGGCGGCAGCAACATCAAAGTGCCCAGCGCCGTGGTGACCAGACCGGGGATGAACACCAAGACAGTGCCCAACGCGACCAGCATGCCGTCTGCGGCGGCGCCCTGCGGATTGGTTTGAGTCTGCCGCAAGCGCAGAAGTTGCCGTTTCGCCTGAGAGCCCGCCATGACGACACCCACGGCCGAGGTCGCGAGCAGTACCAGCAGTGTCCAGCCAAGCCCGATCGCCCACGTCAGGCCACCTAGCACCGCCAGCTCAACAAGGGCGTAGACGAGGAACGTCCGCTTCACCATGTACCGGCAACGATCAGATGCACAGACGGGTTCCTATCTGGGGCTTAAAAGACCCTGTGAGTTTCAGGCCGCCTTCAATTCCAGACCGATGGTGCGCTTGGCGCCGCCCCGCAGTTTCGAGAAGACGGTGAAGATATGACCGACGATCCCGTAGGTCTTGCCGATCGCGCGATAGACCGATTCGGTCTCCGACTCGTCCAGCACTCGCCCGACCGCTTCGACGGCGTCGCTCTTGACGTTTCCACGCATATCGCAGATCGCCAATGTGACGCGGGGCGTGTTGCGGATCCGTTTGACCTTCCACGCGTCTTTCTCGGTGATGACCAGCAATCGGTCGCCGTCGGCAGCGATCCAGATCGGGGTGGGCTTGGGCTTGCCATCTTTGGTGAACGTCGTCAGCGAAACATATTTGGCCTTGGAAACATCGGCGAAAGTCACGGGCATATACCCAATCTAACGCGCCTCGAGATCACCCTCTGCTTCCAGGAGCACCTGGCGCAGGCCATCCAGGGTCGCGGGGTCAGGTTCAGCCCACAGCCCTCTGCCGGCAGCCTCCAGCAACCGCTCCGACATACCGTGCAGCGCCCACGGATTCGATTCCGACATGAATTTGCGGTTCTCCGGATTCAAAACGTACTGCTGGGTTAGTTCCTCATACATCCAGTCGGCCATCACTCCTGCCGTGGCGTCATAGCCGAAGAGATAGTCGACAGTGGCCGCCATCTCGAACGCGCCTTTGTAGCCATGCCGGCGCATCGCAGCCATCCAGCGCGGATTGACCACACGCGCCCGGAATACCCGCGTCGTCTCCTCTGAAAGTGTCCGGGTGCGTACCGCGTCCGGACGGGTGTTGTCACCGATATAGGCTGCCGGGTCCTTTCCAGTCAACGCGCGCACGGTGGCGATCATGCCGCCGTGGTACTGGAAGTAATCGTCCGAGTCGGCGATGTCGTGTTCCCGGCTGTCAGTGTTCTTCGCAGCCACCGCGATCCGCCGATATTGCATCGACATGTCGTCGGCGGCCGACTTGCCGTCCAGTTCCCGCCCATAGGCAAATCCGCCCCAGGCTGTATAGACCTGTGCCAGGTCGGCATCGTCCCGCCAATTCCGGCTGTCGATCAACTGCAGCAATCCAGCTCCGTAGGTCCCTGGCTTCGAGCCGAAAATTCTTGTTGTGGAGCGCCTTTGGTCGCCGTGAAGGGCGAGGTCGGCCTGCGCATGAGCGCGCAGGTAGTTCTGATCAGCGGGCTCGTCCAGTTCGGCGACAAGGCGCACCGCGTCATCCAGCATCGCGACGACATGAGGGAAGGCGTCGCGGAAAAAGCCGGAAATCCGCACGGTGACGTCGATCCGCGGCCGTCCCAATTCGGCAGGGGACATCGCTTCCAGGTCGATCACCCTCCGCGATGCGTCATCCCACACCGGCCGAACACCCAGCAGTGCAAGCACTTCGGCGATGTCATCTCCGGACGTACGCATTGCT
The DNA here is from genome assembly GCA_965279745.1 of Mycobacterium sp. Taxonomy (GTDB): domain Bacteria; phylum Actinomycetota; class Actinomycetes; order Mycobacteriales; family Mycobacteriaceae; genus Mycobacterium. The sequence goes on along the minus strand of OZ257262.1, from coordinate 592,808 downwards.
GAGGTACCCCAGACTGACAGGCCCACCGAGCGGGGCCACACGCCGTGATCGGCGCGGTAGCGGGCCAGCAACGAGTCCGCCATTGCGACACCGGTGTCCCACGCGAGCCGCGACGGTACTGCTTTGGGGTCGACTGAATAGAAGTTCCTCCCGGTCGGCAGGACGTTGACCAGCCCGCGCAACGGCGAGCCAGAGGGTCCGGCAGCGATGTAGTGGCCGTCGAGAGCGCGCAGCACCTGGTCGATTTCAGTCGACGTTCCAGCCAGTCGGGGGACCACCTCATCGGCGGCGAATCGCAGTATTCGCGCAATTTCGCCGGTCATGTCCGAATGCGTGCTCAACGTATCCACATACCCGGCATCCCACCCGGCCGCCTGCAGTCCGGCGAGCAGTTCGCGGGCTCGCGCTTCAGCCGCGTCCACCTGCACGCGATCGTCGCTTCCGTCCTCAATCAGACCGAGCGCCTGACGCAGACCGGGCAGGGTCTGCTCGCCGCCGAACAACTGCCGAGCCCGCAAGATTGCCAGCACCAGGTCCAATTGAACGGTCCCCGTTGGGACGACGCCCAGTATGTGCAGGCCGTCGCGGATCTGGACATCCTTGATCTCACAGAGCCAGCCGTCGACATGCAGCAACATGTCGTCGAATGAATCTTCCTCCGGCCGCTCTGCCAGTCCGAGATCGTGGTCCATTTTCGCCGCACGCATCAGCGTCCAGATCTGCTGACGAATGGCGGGCAATTTGCCCGGGTCTAGTGCCGCGATGTTCGCATGTTCGTCGAGCAGTTGCTCGAGACGAGCTATGTCACCGTAGGTTTCAGCCCTCGCCATTGGCGGAATCAGGTGATCGACCAGGGTGGCGTGCGCGCGGCGCTTGGCCTGCGTGCCCTCCCCCGGGTCGTTGACCAGGAACGGGTAGATCAGCGGCAGATCGCCGAGAGCCGCGTCCGGACCGCATTCCGCGGACATACCAACCGTCTTGCCGGGCAACCACTCCAGGTTCCCGTGCTTACCTAGGTGGACGGCTGCGTGCGCTCCGAATTCGTACCGCACCCAAAAGTAGGTCGCCAGATAGTGGTGGCTGGGCGGCAGATCGGGATCATGGTAGATCGCCACCGGATTCTCGCCGAAGCCGCGCGGCGGCTGGACGAGCACAACGATGTTTCCGGATTGAATTGCCGCAACCACGATCTCACCGTCTGGATCGATACTGCGATCGATGAACAGTTCACCCGGCGGCGGACCCCAGTGGCGTGTGACTGCTTCGGAAAGTCCGGGATGCAGGTCCGCAAACCACTCCCGGTACCGCGCAGCGGATATCCGGATCGGATTTCCGCTCAATTGACCTTCGGTCAGCCAGTCCGGATCCTGCCCGCCGCGATCGATGAGTGCATGGATCAGCGCGTCCCCGTCACCGGCCTCGACGCCGGGTATGTCTCCGATGTCGTAGCCGTTATCGCGCAGCGCTTTCAGCAGCGCGACCGCGCTGGCCGGAGTATCCAGACCTACCGCATTGCCGATGCGTGAGTGTTTGGTCGGATACGCCGAGAAGACCAGTGCAACCCGCTTCTCGGATGGTGCGACATGCCGCAGGGTCGCGTACTTGACGGCCAACCCCGCGACCCGTGCGCACCGCTCCGGATCGGGCACGTACGCGATCAATCCGTCAGGGTCGACCTCCTTGAAGGAGAACGGAACAGTGATGACACGTCCGTCGAACTCCGGTACCGCAACCTGGGTGGCAACATCGAGTGGCGTCATGCCGTCATCGCTGGCACACCACTGCGCGCGGGAACTAGTCAGGCACAGCCCCTGCAGAATCGGCACATCAAGGGCTGCAAGCTGTTCGACGTTCCAGCTCTCGTCGTCACCGCCGGCCCCGGCCGCAGCGGGCCGCGCGCCTCCCGCGGCGAGCACCGTCACCACCATCGCGTCAGCGGTTCCGAGCACCTGCAGCAATCCTGGGTCTGGTGTGCGAAGTGATGTGCAGAACACCGGAACCGGCCGGCCTCCGGCCCTTTCGATCGCGTGGCACAGGGCATCGATGTAGGTGGTGTTACCGGCCAATTGCTGGGCTCGGTAGTACAGCACCGCGATGGTCGGGCCGTCAGCGTCCCCACTGCCGCGATCCCAGACTCCCCAGGAAGGGACGACCTCGGGCGGGTTGAATCCGAACCCCGTCATCAGCAACGTGTCGGACAGGAAGGCGTGCAATTGGCGAAGGTTTTCCGCCCCACCCTGCGCCAGGTAGATATGCGCCTGAACCGCGATGCCCGCAGGCACCGTTGATTGCGCCATCAAGTCTGCGTCGGGCGCTTGTTCACCGCTGACCACGACGGACGGCAGTCCGCTGGCGATCACTGCGTCAATGCCGTCCTGCCAGGCCCGGTACCCGCCCAGAATGCGGACCACCACCGCGTCAGCGCCATCCAGAAGCCGCTCAAGGTCTCCGTCCAACAACCTTGCCGGGTTCGCCCACCGGTATTGCGCACCACTGGCGCGCGCCGTGATCAGGTCAGTGTCGGATGTTGACAGCAGCAAGACGGTGGGGCCGGACACCAGTCATTCGTACCCTACGAGCGTTCGCACCCTACGAGCGACGACCCGGTAGCGGCAGCGGCCCCAGCGCAAAGGCAAAGACGATGACAACGGCAACCGGAGCGATCAACGGCAACCATGGCGTGTGGAATGGCACGGTAACGGCCAAGATCCCAACCAGCACGAACCCAACCATTCCAACTGCCGTGGACAGCGTCACCGCGCCGTGCCTGAGCACGAGATACGCCGCAGCCGAGAGGCCCGATAGCGCGGTGAACAACGCCGGCTGGTCAGAAACCACGATGGCGGTGCCCGTCGCCAGTACGGCCGCTGTTGCGGCGGCTGGGAGATATAGCCCGCCAATCAATGCGATCGCGGCGAGAATCAGCGCACCCCCGGCAATCAGACTGTCGACGCTCAACGCAACCGCTCCGATCATCAACGACCCGAAGGCCGTCGAGACCGCTACCCGCGCTGGCCACCTCATCATCGATGCTGCCGATGGGTGGGTCGTACCGTGAACTGGTGAGCCGAACGCACGACGACGCCTGCCCAGGTGCGCTACAGGTGCATCACGCCGCAGACGGTGCACTGGCCCGGATCAGATTGCCCGGCGGCATTTTGACGCCCGGCCAGCTGCAGATGCTGGCCGATGCGGCCTCGCAATACGCGGCCGGCACATTGGAGTTGACGGCACGGGGCAATATCCAGTTGCGCGGCATCACCGACACCGAAGCCATCGCCGATGTGGTAGCCGAGGGAGGTCTACTCCCCTCGCTCACTCATGAGCGGGTGCGCAACATCGTCGCATCGCCGCTGTCCGGCCGCCGCGGTGGACTGGTCGACGTTCGGCCCTGGGTCACCGATCTGGACCACGCCATTCAGTCGGATCCAGACTTGGCCGGGCTGCCGGGCCGATTCCTGTTCAGCATCGACGACGGCAGCGGTGACGTGACGGGCCTCTGCGCCGACCTGGGCGTGCATCTCCTCAGCGACAAGGCGGCCCTACTGCTTTCCGGCGCGGACACCGGAATCCGGCTCAGCCATGCCGAAGTGGTACCGGCGCTCACCGAGGTGGCCCGCCGCTTTGAATCACTACGTGGAAATGCCTGGCGGATAACTGAACTCGACGACGTTGCCGAGCTAATTTCCGGCCTTCCTGTTGTGGGATCCCCAATCACGTTGTCCGGGGCCGATCGGCCGCCGGTTGGCTGGATCGCTCAAGACGACGGCAGAATCGCATTGGGCGCCGCGGTGCCGTTGGGCGTACTGACTGCAAGGCAGGCGGAGTTCGTGGCCGCGATCGATGCACCGGTGGTCATCACCCCTTGGCGCTCACTGCTGGTATGCGATCTGGACGATGGCGTCGCCGACACGTCATTACGGGTTCTGGCGCCGATGGGATTGGTGTTCGACGCGAACTCCCCTTGGTTGGACGTGAGTGCCTGCGTCGGCAGCCCCGGTTGCGCCCGATCGCGAGCCGATGTTCGCGCACTGGCGACCCTCGCGGTCGAGTCTCACGAAGTCACCGGAAGCGTCACCGGACGGGTGCATTACGTCGGGTGCGAACGTGGTTGCGGCAGTCCTCCGACAGGTTCAGTTCTGGTGGCGGACACCCGGTCGTAGGGTTGTCGCGTGCTCGACTACATCCGCGACGCCGCCGAGATCTACCGGCAGTCGTTTGCGACGATCCGCGCCGAGGCTGAGTTGAGCCGATTCCCCGACGACGTCGCGACCGTGGTTGTCCGACTGATCCACACGTGTGGCCAGGTCGACGTCGCCGAGCACGTGGCATTCAGCCCGGCGGTAGTAACCGCCACGCACGCGGCACTCGCCGCCGGGGCGCCGGTTCTCTGCGATTCGTCAATGGTTGCGGCCGGGATCACCGCTGCCCGCCTGCCCGCAGCCAACGAAGTGGTGTCGCTGGTCGCTGACCCCCGCGCTGCCGGGCTGGCACAACTGCGGGAGACAACCCGGTCGGCAGCTGCGGTGGAGTTGTGGGCCGATCGAATGGCCGGCGCGGTGGTAGCAATCGGCAACGCCCCTACCGCGCTCTTCCGACTCCTTGAACTCATCGACGAGGGCGTGCATCCCCCGGTGTCGGTGTTGGGCGGCCCGGTCGGATTCGTCGGTTCAGCGCAGTCCAAGCAGGAACTCATCGACCGTCCCCGCGGGATGGAGTATCTGGTCGTCCAGGGACGCCGGGGGGGCAGTGCGATGGCGGCGGCCGCGGTGAACGCGATCGCGAGTGAACGCGAATGAGCGGGACGCTCTTCGGCGTCGGACTGGGCCCAGGCGACCCGGATCTGATGACAGTCAAGGCGGCTCGGGTGATCGCCGAGGCCGATGTGGTCGCTTATCACAGTGCGCGCCATGGCCGCAGCATCGCTCGGCGGATAGCCGAACCGTATCTGCAGTACGGCCAGATCGAGGAACACCTCATCTATCCGCTCACCACCGAAGCCACCGACCATCCGGGCGGTTATGCCGGTGCAATGGAGGACTTCTATCGCGAGGCCGCAGAACGGATCGCCGCGCATCTGGCCGACGGCCGCGATGTCGCGCTTCTCGCTGAGGGAGACCCACTGTTCTACAGCTCCTACATGCACATGCATACGAGGCTAACGGAACGCTTCAACGCAGTGATCATTCCGGGGGTCACCTCGGTGAGCGCAGCGTCGGCAGCGATCGCGACGCCTCTGGTGACCGGTGACGAGGTCCTCTCGATATTGCCCGGCACCCTCCCCGTGAATGAGCTGGCCAACCGGCTCGCCGATACCGACGCCGCAGTGATACTCAAGCTCGGCCGGTCATATCCCCAAGTGCGCGAGGCACTGTCGATCGCCGGCCGCCTCGACGACGCGTTCTATGTGGAGCGGGCGAGCACTGACGATCAACGGGTACTTCCCGCAGCGGATGTGGATCCTGAAGGGGTGCCGTACTTTTCGCTGGCGATTGTTCCCGGGGGAAAGACTCTGGACGCCCGAGCGAGCGGGGTCGCGATCGTCGGAATCGGGCCGGGCGACGCTCAGTGGATGACACCACAAAGCCGTCGGGAACTGGCCCAAGCCACCGACCTGATCGGCTACGGACCGTATCTGGAACGAGTACCCACCCACGCCGCGCAGTTGCGTCACCCCAGCGACAACACCGACGAGCCGGCTCGGGCGCGATTGGCTTGCGAACTCGCAGAGCAGGGACGACGCGTGGCAGTGGTGTCATCCGGTGATCCAGGGGTATTCGCCATGGCCACAGCGGTTCTCGAGGAAGCCAAGGAGTGGCCGAACGTTTCAGTACGGGTCATCCCGGCGATGACGGCCGCGCAGGCCGTTGCCAGCCGGGTCGGCGCCCCACTGGGCCACGATTACGCGGTGATTTCGCTGTCCGATCGCCTCAAGACGTGGGACGTGATCGCCACCCGTATCTCCGCAGCAGCAGCAGCTGACCTGGTGTTGGCGATCTACAACCCGGCTTCGAAGACTCGCACCTGGCAGGTGGCCGCGATGCGTGACCTGGTGCTGGAGCACCGCGATCCAGACACCCCGGTGGTGATCGGACGTGATGTCGCCGGGCCCGAGGAGTCAGTTCGGGTGGTCCGACTGGCCGACCTGAATCCGACTGAGATTGATATGCGCTGCCTACTGATCATCGGTTCCTCACAAACTCGTTGGTACCAGGCACAATCCGGAGATGTGGTGTTCACCCCCCGGCGCTACCCCGCCTGAGATTTCTCCCAACTTGTCGGTGGGGTTGACTACCACTGGCCGCCGGCACCAACGACTTCCGCCACCCCGAACGCCTAGCGGAATCCGGCAGCTAGCCAGTCGAGGGCGGCATCGACGGTGCCCACTGGGTGCACCCCGGCCGGCAAGGGTGGGCGGTCGATCATCACGATGTCGGTATTGAGTGCGTTGGCTGCCGCGAGTTTGGCTGCGGTCAGAGCCCCGCCGCTGTTCTTGGTGACCAGAACATCGATGCGATGTCTCTGCAGCAAGGCGTGTTCGTCGTCGAACTCGTAAGGCCCCCGCGACAGCAGCACTTCGTGATGTCGGGGCAGCAACTCCGGCTCAGGCGGGGTGACCATTCGGATCAGGAACCACGCATCGCTATCAGTGAACGCGGCTACGCCCGAACGACCCGAGGTGAGGAACACCCGCGAATAGTGCTTCCGGGCAATGACTTCAGCGGCCTCCGTGTCGGATGCCACCGTTATCGCATCGCCGGGGTCCCAAGCCGGACGGGACAACACGAGGTACGGCAGGCCGAGTTCTGCGCACGCCGCGGTAGCGTTCGCCGTCATGCTGGCGGCGAACGGGTGAGTGGCGTCGATGACCGCTCCGATATGGTTCTCGCTCAACCACTGCCGCAGACCGGGAACGCCGCCGAAGCCGCCAATGCGGATCTGTCCCAACGGAAGCGCGGGGTTCGGTACCCGGCCGGCGAGCGAACTGATGACGTCGACGCGCGGATGCAGCCGCCGAGCCAACTCCCGCGCCTCGCCCGTGCCGCCCAGTAGCAAGACCCGCATCAGTGTCTGATCGTCCTCGTCCGTCCCGAGGAGTACAGGTAGCTGTCGGTGAATCCTTCGGCAGCAAGTACGTCCCCGACAATGATGACAGCGGTTCGGGTGACCGAGGCGGCATGCACTTGCTCCGCTATGTCAGCCAAAGTCCCGCGCAGCACAATTTCGTTCGGCCAGCTCGCGAAAGCCACGACCGCGGCAGGTGTATCCGGACGGTATCCACCTTCCAGGAGTTGCGGGACGATCTCGTCGATCAGATGCGCCGCAAGATGCAGCACCACAGTTGATCCGGACCTTGCCAGTCGCACCAGATCCTCCCCGTCCGGCATGGCCGTCGACAGCGTGGCAAGGCGGGTCAGCGTCACCGTCTGGGCCACACCGGGAACGGTGAGCTCCCGTCCGAGCGCCGCCGCTGCCGCCGCGAATGCCGGTACCCCGGGGACGATTTCGTAGTGGATCCCCAACGCATCGAGCCGACGGCACTGCTCGGCTACCGCGCTGTAGAGCGACGGGTCGCCCGAATGTAATCGCGCCACGTCCAGGCTCGCAGCATCAGCAGCAGCGAGTTCACCGATGATCTGATCCAAGGTCAGCGGGCCGGTGTCGATGACCGTCGCCTCCGGTGGGCATAACGACAGCAGATCCTCGGGCATGATCGAACCGGCATAGAGGCACACCCGACAGCGCCGCAACAGCCTGTCACCACGGACGGTGATCAGGTCGGCGGCGCCTGGACCGGCCCCGATGAAGTACACCGTCACAGCACTGTCACCGACCATTGGGTGATCGGCATTTGAGGTCGCCAGCCGGTGAACCCGCCCAGCGGCTCGCCCCGGTAGTTCTGAAACCGTCGCAACTCACCGCCAAGGCGCGAATACCATTCCACCAGAACCGCTTCCGACTCGGCCGTAACGGTGTTGGCGACGAGCCTGCCGCCTGGCCGAAGCTTGTCCCGACAGGCCGATAGCAGTCCCGGTTTAGTGAGCCCACCGCCGACGAACACCACATCCGGCCGGGCAACATCACTGAATTCTTCGGGGGCTTTGCCGCGGATATCGATGTCCGCACCGAATGCCACTGCATTGGCGGCAATTCGATCGCGACGATCTGGATCAACTTCGAATGCGACTGCTCGACAGCCGGTTCCGCTACGGCACCATTCGACGGAGATACTCCCCGAGCCTGATCCAACGTCCCACAGCACCTCTCCAGGACGCGGCGCCAGTGCCGCCAAAGTCACCGCGCGCATCATCTGCTTGGTGAACATCCCATCGTGATGGAACACGTCATCGGGCAGCGCCTGGCCGATCCGCTCGTCCGGCAGGTACCGCACAGCGACGACGTTGAGGTCGTCGACGTCCGCCGGCGGAACTGCGGCCCAGTCATCGGCCGAGCGACTGCGCAGCCGCTCCCGAGGACCGCCCAGTTGCTCCAGTACCGTGAATTCAGCTGCCCCGCGGCCTGTCTCAGTCAGCAGCCTGGCCAGGGCGGCGGGTGTTGCGCCATCGCGGGAAAACACCACCGCCTGACCACCGCGGCGCACCGCAGTGTGGACCGGTGCGGTTACCAGACTGATTACCTCGGTGTCCTGGACTGACCAACCCATCCGCGCACAGGCCAAGGTTGCCGACGACACATGCGGGAGCACTCGGACCTGACCCGCTCCGAACAGCCGAATCAGAGTGCCGCCGATGCCATGCAAAAGTGGATCCCCGCTGGCTACCACGTGGACGTCGCCGGCCTGGTTGTCGAGCAGTTGATTTAGTGCAGGCAGCAGCGGCGACGGCCAGCAGTGCCGCGACGCAGTCACCGCCTCATCGAGCATGTCCAGCTGCCGTTGCGATCCGTAAATCACTGTGGCATTGACTAATTCGCCCCTCGAAGCGCGGGCGAGTCCGACCATCCCGTCCGCGCCGATCCCGACGACGACGATCGTCACCGCGGCAACCTGCGCCAGATGAACCGCGGTAGCAATCGCATTCCGACGAAGACAGGCTGCAATGCCCATGGCACCCATACCGTCCGGCGCCCCTTGATCAGCGCGCGCTCAGCTGCCTCCGCCACCCGCGATGGGGTGCTCGACAACGGGGCCGGATCCATACCCTCTGTCATTCGCCCTACGACAAAACCGGGCCGGACGACGAGGAGCCGAACACCGCTGCCATGCAATGCGTCAGTCAGGCCGTTGGCGAAACCATCCAGCCCTGCCTTCGCTGAGCCGTACACGTAATTCGCACGCCGAACCCGAACCCCGGCCACTGACGAGAACATCACCAGCGTTCCCGCACCGGCGGCTCGCATCGCGACCGTGAGGTGAGTGAGCAGACTGACCTGCGCGACGTAGTCGGTGTGCACGACCGCCGCGGCGTGCGCGGCGTCTGTCTCGGCCCGGGCCTGATCGCCAAGGATGCCGAACGCCAGAACAGCGACACCCGTTGGCCCATATTCGGCCGTCAACGCGGCCACTAACGGGCCATGCGAGCTCAGGTCATCGGCGTCGAACTCGACGGTATGAACGGCGGCTGCCCCAGCCGCACGCACGGCGGCCACTTCCCGCTCGAGCCGTTCAGTGCCCCTGGCGGCCAGCACCACAACGGCTCCGGGCGCCAGCCGTGTCGCGAGCTCGACACCGATTTCGCTTCGGCCACCAAAGATCACCACCGGCCCGGTTCCGATGTGCGCCGTGTCCTTCATGGCTGCGATTATCCACTGCACTAACGTTGACGGTGATGGCGAACTCAACGGCCCGGCTGACCCACGATGCATTTTCGTTCCTCACCGAGCGGCATCTCGCGATGCTGACGACATTGCGAGCCGATAACTCGCCGCATGTCGTGGCCGTAGGTTTCACGTTCGATCCCAAGACCCACATCGCGCGAGTGATCACTAGTGACGGCTCGCAGAAGGCAGTCAACGCCGAGCGCAACAACGTGGGCGTGTTGTCACAGGTCGACGGCGCCCGATGGTTGTCGCTTGAAGGCACGGCCCGCGTCAATCGCGACGCCGAGGCGGTTCGCGATGCCGAGTTGCGATACGCGCAGCGCTACCGCACCCCGCGGGTGAACCCGCGCCGAGTCGTCATCGAGGTACACGTCGAGCGGGTGCTGGGATCGTCTGACCTGCTGGACCGATCTGAGGCCTGATCCCGTCTCAGATCGGTAGCGGTACGACCGTGAGATCTCTAGGACGGTTGTTGACGGACTGTGCGCCGTCAGCGGTGACGATCACGATGTCCTCGATCCGAGCGCCCCATTTTCCCGGGAAGTAGATCCCCGGCTCGATGCTGAACGCCATGCCTTCGGCTAATGGCAGATCGTTCCCGGCAACAATGTAGGGCTCCTCATGCACCGACAACCCGATGCCGTGACCGGTGCGATGAACGAAGAACTCGGCCAGTCCCGCTTCGGCCAGAACATCGCGTGCAGCCGCATCAACCTGTTCGGCCGTCACCCCGGGGCGCACTGCCGCTACCGCGGCTGCCTGCGCACGCTGTAGTACCGCATACTGATCGGCGATTTCAGGATCCGGCTCCCCCAGGCTGTATGTGCGAGTCGAATCGGAGTTGTAGCCAGGCTCAACCGGGCCCCCGATATCCACAACGACGATGTCTCCTGCCTGCAGGACACGATCCGAGACCTCGTGATGCGGATCTGCACCGTGCGGACCTGACCCGACGATGATGAATGCCGCCTCCGAATGTCCCTCGGCCACAATCGCTTCCGCTATATCTGCGGCGACGTCAGCCTCAGTTCGGCCGGGCTGGAGAAATTGCGGCACCCGGGTGTGGACCCGGTCGATCGCGGCGCCCGCCGCCCGCAGAGCTTTCACCTCAGCCGGATCCTTTGCCATCCGCATGGATCGGAGCACCCCGGTGGCCAAGATGGGAGTGACGCCGAAAACCTCAGCCAATGGCAGCAGGTGCAGCGCGGGCATCGAATCAGTGACGGCAAACGCAAGTGGGCCACCGACTGAACTGCTCTCAAGGCCAGCTGCCACCAAGCGATAGGGATCATCGCCGTCGACCCAGTCCCGCACAGTCAGACCAAGATCAACCGCTGCCGAAGCCCCCAGTGCAGCGAGTTCCATCCTGGGCACCACGACGATAGGTTTCCCTGCCGCAGGCAGAACCAGAGCGGTGAGCCGCTCAAGTGTCTGTGCCCGGGAGCCGATCAAGTAGCGCATGTCGTAGCCCGGCGTGATGACCAGGCCGGTCAACCCGGCCGCTCTGGTTGCGGCCGCGGCCGCGGCTAATCGGCCGGCGTACACATCGCTGCTGAATCGGCTGGCGGTCACGCAGGAAAGGGTAGTACTCGGCTGGCAGGATGGCGGGCATGTCCGCACCGGTGATGCTGCTCGACGGCGCCAGCATGTGGTTTCGATCTTTCTTTGGTGTGCCCTCGTCGATCACGGCTCCCGACGGGAGGCCTGTCAACGCCGTCCGCGGGTTCCTGGACAGCATGGCGACATTGATCGCCCGGGAGCGTCCGCGTCGACTGGTGGTCTGCCTCGACCTGGATTGGCGGCCACAGTTCCGGGTGGACCTGATTCCGTCCTACAAAGCCCACCGGGTGGCCGCAGAAACCGACCAGATGGATCCCGAAGGGGGTCCAGACGTCGAAGAGGTGCCCGACGATCTGACGCCGCAAGTCGACATGATCATGGAGCTGCTCGATGCGTTTGGGATTGCGACCGCAGGGGCGATCGGCTTCGAAGCCGACGACGTCTTGGGCGCCCTAGCCGATGCCGAACGGCGCGATCCGGTGATCGTCGTCAGTGGCGACCGGGACCTGCTGCAGTTGGCAGCCGACGAGCCTGTGCCGGTGCGAGTGCTCTACCTGGGCCGTGGGTTGTCGAATGCGGTGATGTTCGGGCCGAACGAAGTCGCCGAAAAGTACGGCGTTCCGGCGCATCGCGCCGGCGCGGCGTATGCAGAACTCGCGTTGCTACGCGGCGATTCGTCAGACGGACTCCCGGGAGTCGCTGGAATCGGCGAGAAGACTGCCGCGACGCTCCTCTCTCAATATGGATCTCTCGACGCCATCCTGACGGCCGCTCGCGATCCTAAATCGAAGTTGCCCAAGCCTTCTCGCGCAAAACTGCTGGCCGCCACCGACTATATCGAGGCCGCCCGGCGGGTGGTATTGGTCGCCCGCGACGCACCGGTCGAAATGTCCACCGACACTGATCAGTTGCCACTGGCCGCGGCCGACCCGGCGCGAGTTACCGAACTTGCCGGCGCCTACGGGGTCACATCGTCCATCAGTCGCCTTCAGAAGGCCCTGGACGCCCTTCCAGAGTAACCAGGAATTGCTGGTCCGAGACCAACTTCTCCTCGCACTCAATCACTTCAGTCGCAGCCCGCTCGCCCGACCGTACAGCGCCGTCGATGAAGCCGTACATGACCGCAGAGGATTCCGTTCCGGCCCAATGGATTCGGTCACAGGGCACCCTCAGCGCCGGCCCGAATTCAGTGAGCACACCGGGCGGTGCATGCGAGATCATCCCGCCGCCGGAATAGCGTTCGACCGTCCAGTTCTGCTCCACATAGTCGATGGGAGACAAACCCTTGTCGCCAAATCGCTCGGCTACCCCAGCTAGGACCACCTTGCGTCGCTGATCCGCGGTGAGCTTCCCAAGCTCGCGCGCTTCACGCCCTTCGGTGATGACCGTCAGTGAACCCGGAAGCCCGGAGTCCGTACAGGAATCAATGGTGAGGTTCACCGCCGACCCCGATCCGAACGATTGCCCCGAGAGTCCATCGGCCCGCCAAAACGGCTCGTCGTACACCAGCGCGATCTTGAACACCGCGCCGGATGGCATCCGCTGATGCAGGAACGATCGATCCACAGGCAACATTGGGTCATAACTGATCTGCGCGGCGATCGCGATCGGCACAGCGACCACGACGCGGCGGGCGCGCACCTCCATGCCGTCGGAGCGGACCGTCACGCCGTGGGGATCCTGGGTGATGCTGCGGACCGGCTGCGAAAGGTGGATCACATCGCCGAGTTCTGCCGCCATGGCTCGATAGATCGCACCCATGCCGCCAACCGGCCGGGCGTCCTCAGCCGCGTCCTTTACCCCGAGCACAAAGCTCGGCCCGCCGGCCGAAGCCATTTGATACAAAACGAAAAGCAGCGAAATCTCTGAAGCCGCCGAGGTGTAGAGCCCGGCGACGGCGTTTTCCAGGAGCTCACGGGCGGGCTTGGACAGAGTGTTGCTATCCAGCCACTTCGACCAGGTGGTCTGATCCCACTTATGCGCCTTCGGCGCCTCCCACGGTGCCTCCACAGGTATCGACTTGCACATCTGCGTGAGTTCGAGAAAGACCGCACCGATGTTGGCCACGGCCCACGGGCTCATCGACAGCGGAACTGTGCCCTGGTACCGGTACTTCTTACCGTCGACGAACATCATGGCGTCGCCTTCGACGTACTGCTTGTAGCTTGTCACGTTGAATTCGTCCATCAGTGCATAGATCCGGTCCTGCCCCGGGCCGATCCAGGCGCCGCCGCGGTCGATCCACAGTCCGTCGTCGCGGGTCTCGGTAAACGTGCGGCCGCCAACCCGATCGCGAGCTTCCAAGAGCGCGACGGACTGGCCCGCTTGCTTGAGGCGCAGTGCAGCGGTCAAGCCCGCAAATCCCGCACCTACAACGCAATAGTCGACGTTGATCACAAGGGACCCCCTTTGCGGCATCACAAAATGTGGCTCCGCTTTCAGGCGTACCCGTCCCTGTGGGGCAAGTCAATAAGTCATCGGCCCAGCTGGCTGTCTACTTGGGCTGGCTACCTACTTGGGCCAACTGCCTACTTGGGTCGACCGACCTCGTACGTGCCCTTGTCATCCTGGAAGGTCACGGTCACTTGGCGCTTCGTGCCGTCGATGCTGACCTCACAATTGAAGGTCGCACCTTTCTTGACCGTTGGACTCTGGCCGTTGTTGCACTTGACGTCCTTGACGTTCTTGGCTCCGTAGCCATTGGTCTCGTCAGTCAGAATCTGCTGAACGCCCTGCTGCGCCTTGCTCACATCAAGCTTTGTGGTGACGAAGAAGCCGGGCTTCCAGAACCCGAGCACCAGCACCGCAGCAACGACGATCGCCGCAAGCACCCCGACGACGGTCCCGATCACCGCCATGGAGCGCTTGGAGGTCTCCTCGGCACCAGGCTGCTGGTAGGCGCCGTACTGTCCGGGCTGACCCGGCTGACCGTACTGGCTCGGATCTGGATACTGACCCGGCTGCTGCGGGTATTGACCCGGCTGCGGGTACTGGCCAGGCTGCTGCGGGTACGCGCCGTACTGACCGGGCTGACCGGGCTGACCGTACTGAGGTTGCTGACCGCTGTACTGGGGCTGCTGCTGTCCGTATTGGCTGGGCTGCCCGTAGGCCGAGGGGTTGTAGTCCGGCGACCCACCATAGGGCTGCTGCGGCTGCGGCTGCTGTGTTGTCGGGTAATTCTGCGTGGGCTGTTGACCGTACTGCGGGTACTGCTGCGGCGTGTAGGCCGGCGGCTGCCAGCTCGGCGGCTCTGAAGACGTCTGCGTCTGCCAAGCCGGGGTATCGGCTGACCGCTGATCCCGGGCGCTGGGCGGTTGGCTGCTCGGCGGTTGGCTGCTCGGGGGCTGCCACGCCGGGGCAGCCGTTGTCGGCTGACCCTGACCGGACTGACCCTGACCGGACTGATCCGAACCGGAACTCTGCTGATCCGAACCACTTGCCGGCGAAGTCGTCCCACGCGCCGGTTGGTCCGAGCTAGCGGCCGGTTTGTCGGAGCCGGGAGCAGGCTGATCCTGGCCTCGCGGGGGCTGCTTTCCCTGCCAGGGGCTGGGGTCAGATCCCTGCGGTCCGCTCATCGTCTCTCCTCGTTCTGGTCAAGCCGTGTTCTGTGGAGCCCATGTTCTGCGGGGCCCATGTTCTATCGGGCCCTGTCGAGATTCGCCGCTCCCACCGTAGCGTTGCATCACCCTACCCGCCATCAACAGCCACGACGCCGCGCCGGACGTCCTGGATAGCGCGTTTCGCCGCGGTGCGCAGCGCCGGATCCGATCCAGCAATGCGAACCTGGTCGAGCAGGTCAAGTACTTGGCGGCACCACCGCACGAAATCCCCCGCAGGCAGAGCCGAGCCGTTCCCGGCGATATCTGACGCCGCGAGCGCTGCGGCGAGGTCGCCGGAAGTCGCCCAGCGGTGGATGGCCGGAACGAACCCTTCATCGGGCTCCCGAGACGGTGTGATCCGATGGCGAACTTCGTCGCCACGCAACCGGGCCGACAGGCGCCGGGTCTCAGCCAGCGCCGCACGCACCCGTGGCGAGGGCATGTCAACGAAATTGGCCGGCGTCGGCCCATCCCCGCCTCGCGACTCGAAGACCATTGCCGAGACAACGGCCGCCAACTCTGCTGCCTGAAGGCCCTTCCAGGCGCCGGAACGCAGGCATTCGGCCACCAGCAGGTCGCTCTCGCTGTAGATCCTGGCCAGCAGTCGCCCGTCGGCGGTCACCCGCAACTCGTCGTCCGGTTGGTTCTCGATGAATCCCCGCTCAGCCAGCAGGCCCACGATCCGATCGAATGTGTTGGCCAGCGAGTTGGTTGCGGCACTCATCTTCTTACGGATCTGCTCGTTATCGCGTTCGACCCGAAGGTAGCGCTCGCCTATCCGGACCTGCGACTCCCGATCGGGCAGCCGATGAGTCGGATGCCTTCGCATCGCTTCTCGTAGCGCCAAAAGTTCAGGGTCGGCGTCCGAGGTCTCATCGTCACCTCGACGCGATCGAGTCGAAGTTCGCACGATCCCTTCGGCCGCTGACAGCAGTGCTGAAGCG
This sequence comes from Mycobacterium sp., assembly GCA_965279745.1. Lineage (GTDB taxonomy): Bacteria > Actinomycetota > Actinomycetes > Mycobacteriales > Mycobacteriaceae > Mycobacterium. Next base: position 576,925 of record OZ257262.1, on the reverse strand, counting down.
AGATCCCGACGCACCCTAGGTTGCTTGTGCTCCACCCGTTTAGGCAAGGTCATCGATCCCAGCGGACCGTTGGCGCCAGCATAGTCAGTCGAGGAAATTCTTCCGGCCCAACGGCTTTCAGTCAGTACCAGCGGTCTGGGGTCGTCGGCATCACGAGCCGGTTCCAAAACCACCGCCAACCCGCCGCGACGCCCCTGATTGATGTTGATGATGTCACCGCGGCGCAACGCCACCAATGCGTCGTTGGTCGCCTCCCGGCGCCGCAATCGTGAGGTCCGTGATTGTGCGCGTTCACGTTCGCTGATGGTGGCCCGCAACCGTACGTAGTCCAGGACCGCCGGCTCAGGCACCGGGTCAGCGCGGCGGTTCCAGCCCAACTCGGCGGCGATCGAGTCCAGCATCTTCTCGCCCCGCTCGATACCGCGGCCAAGGCCTGCCACCGATCGATCTGCCTGAAATTGGGCGAACGATTGCTCCAACAATCGGTGGGCCTGTTCGGGTCCCATCTGGCTGACCAGGTTGATCGTCATGTTGTACGACGGAGCAAACGAACTCTTGAGCGGAAATGTTCGAGTCGATGCCAAACCGGCGATCTCGGCCGGGTCGGCGGTGCTCTCCTGGGGATGCCAGATCACCACGGCATGGCCCTCGACATCGATACCGCGGCGGCCCGCTCGGCCCGTCAGCTGGGTGAACTCCCCCGACGTCAGCGGCAAGTGCTGCTCGCCGTTGAACTTGACCAACTTTTCCAACACCACTGTGCGCGCCGGCATGTTGATGCCGAGTGCCAGCGTCTCGGTCGCGAAGACCGCCCTGACCAGACCGGCGGTGAAGAGTTCCTCGACGGTGTGCCGAAAGACCGGCAGCATCCCCGCGTGGTGGGCCGCCAGTCCTCGCAACAGCCCTTCGCGCCACTCGTAGTAGTCCAGTACCGCCAGATCGCCCTCATCCAGTTCTCCGCAGCGGCGATCGATCACCTCGGCGATCCGGGCCCGATCTTCCTCATTGGTCAACCGCAGCGAACTGCGCAGGCACTGTTTCACCGCCCCCTGGCAGCCCGCCCTGGAGAAGATGAAGGTGATCGCGGGCAGCAAACCCTCCCGGTCCAGCAGCCCAATGACATCGGGGCGTGACGGAGCATGGAACAACGTGGGTGAGCCGCCTTGCCTTCCATGCCGGCCACGATGGCGCGGCTGCCAATCGGTCATCCGGTCGGCCTCGCGACGGTTCGCGATGTGGCGTAGAAGTGTCGGTTCAACAACAGGTGCAGCAGTGGGCGCGATTGGGCGCTGATTCTGCTTCCCGTCTCCGTAGTCGAAGAGATCAAACAGCCGCTTGCCGACAAGTACGTGCTGCCACAGCGGCACGGGCCGGTGTTCGTCGACGACGACGGTGGTGTCGCCGCGGACCGTCTGTATCCAGCCGCCGAATTCCTCCGCGTTGCTCACGGTGGCGGACAGGCTCACCAACCGCACATGCTCAGGCAGGTGCAGAATCACCTCTTCCCAAACGGCACCCCGCATCCGGTCGGCGAGGAAGTGAACTTCATCCATAACGACGAACGAAAGCCCATGCAGTGCATCGGAACCCGCATAGAGCATGTTGCGCAGCACCTCAGTGGTCATCACCACGACGGGGGCGTCGCCGTTGATCGATTGGTCGCCGGTCAGCAGGCCGATGTTTTCCGGCCCATACCGGCGCACCAGATCGGCGTATTTCTGATTACTGAGCGCTTTGATCGGCGTCGTGTAGAAGCACTTTCGGCCGGCGGCCAGCGCGAGATGCACCGCGAATTCACCAACGACGGTCTTGCCGGCGCCAGTCGGCGCGCACACCAGAACGCCGTTGCCGCGAGCCAGCGCTTCACACGCCTGGACCTGGAAGGGGTCCAGTTGAAAATTCAGTAGGCCGGTGAAGACCGCAAGTTGCGAACCCGGATCGGGACCCGGATCAGGTGACGTCGTCATGCTCGCCGGCCGCGTTCGCTGTTACTGGGGTTGCCGGCTCGATCGGCGCGGCTTCATCGTCGGGAACTGCAGTTCGGGCTTCTCGCTTGGCCTTTCGCCTGTCGTGAAGGCGGGCTATCTGGATGGCGAACTCAAGCAACAGCGAAAGCGCCAAGCCGAGGGCCAACATCGAAAAGGGATCTGAGCCCGGAGTCGCGAATGCCGCGAAAACGAACACCGCGAAGATCAGTCCACGCCGCCAGGCCTTGAGCCGTTCGTAGGGCAGCATTCCCACGATGTTGAGCATGACGATCAGCAGCGGGAACTCGAAGCTGACACCGAACACCAACAGCAGGTTGATCAGGAAGCCGAAGTATTGGTCGCCCGACAACGCAGTGACCTGTACATCGCTGCCCACCGTCAGCAGAAAATACAGTGCCTTGGAGAGCACCAGGTAGGCGAGGAATGCGCCGGAGATAAACAGGGTCGCCGCAAACACGACGAACGTCATCGCGAAGCGCCGTTCAGTCCGATACAGGCCCGGCGTGATGAACGCCCACAGTTCGTAAAGCCACACCGGACAGGCCAATACGATCCCCGCAGTCATCCCGACCTTCAGTCGCAACATGAACTGATCGAACGGCGCGGTCGCCAGCAGTCGGCAGCCACCGTCGGCGCTGATATCCGCCCGTGCCGAAGTCGGCAGAGCACAGTACGGGTGGCGCAGCCATTCACCGAGGCTCTCCAGCCCGAATAAACCGTGGCTATACCAGAGGAAGCCGATCACGGTAGTCAATGCCACGGCGCCCAGCGAGATCAACAGACGGGTCCGCAATTCGTGCAGGTGATCGACGAGCGACATCGTCCCGTCGGGGTTGACCTGGCTTCGACGCTGACGCGGATCGAGACGCGTCAGGAACTTGGGGGTGCGCACGGCAGCGTGTTATTTACAGGCGTGTCGGCGCCCGGGTTGGTTCGGTATCAGGCCGGCCGGGCGTCGCTCTGGGTCTGGCCAGGCGGTGGAGTCAGCGGTGCCTCGGCACGCTCGGATTCGACCTGGATCGGAGGCTGAGCAGGCGTTACCGGCGATGCCGTCTTGCCCTCGTTCTGCAACTCCTTGACCTCTGACTTGAAAATGCGCATCGACTTGCCCAGCGAACGCGCCGCATCAGGCAACCGCTTCGACCCGAAAAGCAGCACAACCACCGCGATAAGGATCAGCCAGTGCCACGGTTGTAGAGCACCCAATTTGGTTACCTCCAGACGTCTGCGCTGAGTCTACCCGTCACCTAGATCCTGGTAAGCGGTCAACGCGCCTGTCGCCGCCTCCCTGACACGCTGGGCCAGCGAGGTTGGTTCGAGCACCTTCACATCGGCGCCGAAGCCCAGTACAAGGCGCGCCATCCACTCATCGGAGGCGAACGTCATGACCGCCTCGCAAGACCCGTCCGGCAACTCCTTGCTGACCCGGATCGGGTAGTACTCCCGCATCCACGCCGCCGTCGGTGCGATCACCAGTGTGGCGGCGGGCAGGCTGGGGTCAGCCTCGAACAGCGAGGTGTCCGGCGGTGCCGCGACGACAGGTTCGGGCGGCACCGCTGCCTCATCGAGTACTGCCACGTCGACGATGCGATCGAATCGAAACAACCGAACGCCTTGTGCCTCTCTGGACCAGGCCTCCAGATAGCTGTGGTCGCCGACGAGCACTACCCGGATGGGGTCGACGATCCGACTGGACAGCGTGTCCCGGGAAGCCGAGTAGTACTCAAGGCCCAGCGCCCGCCCGTCGCGCAGCGCGGACCGCACTGCGCCAGCCGTGTCGCCTTCCGTCGACGACCCACGCTCTTCGGTGCGGTTCGGAACGACGGCCGCTGTCCCTGCGGCCGCTTCGATCTTGGCGATCGCGCTCTGAGCCGCGTCCGGATCGACGACACCGGGAATATCGACGAGACCTCGCAGCGCGACGAGCAGACCGGTCGCTTCCAGAGAGGTCAGCCGGAGCGGCTTATCTATGCCCGCCGAGAAGGTGACCTCGATGGTGTCGCCCTCCATGTCGGCGAAGTCGATCAGGTCACCAGGCCCATAGCCGGGTAAGCCGCACATCCATAGTTGTTTCAAGTCGGCACGCAACTGGTTGACGCTCACACCAAGCTCCGTTGCCGCCTCGGCGTGGGTGATCCTGGGGTTGGCCTGGAAGTACGGCACCATGTTCAGCAACCGAACAATTCGGGTGGCAATCTGCGTCACAGGGTCGCCGCCTGGGCTTCGAGACGAGCCACAACGTCGGCGCGCAGCGACGGCGGCGACAGCACAAGGACGTCCGCGCCGTAACCGGCGATTTCGCGCGCCAACCTGCCGCTCGAGTCCAAGTCCAATTCGATGACCTCCCCGAGTCGGTCGCCGACCTTCCGGCGACCCATCGATGTGCCCACCCGACGAATCGATGTCGCTCGACCGTCTGCAACCCAGACGGAAGCCCGCACACCACTGGGTGCTTCGCCGATTGCATCATCGACCAGTGCGCGCAGATCTACGTTGTTAGGACGAGTTACAACCTTGCGCGGCTCAAGGGTTTTCACATCATCCCCAATCCGAGAGAGCCGAAATGTTCGGGTGTCGTTCCGGCCCCTGTCATGGCCTACGAGATACCAGCGCCCCCTGGCTGTCACTACGCCCCACGGTTCGACCGTACGCACGGTGTAGTCCGCCGCAGGAGAGGACCGGTGTCGAAACTCGACGGCCTGGCCTGAGTCGATGGCCGCCAACAGGGTTCTCAAGACCTCCTCCGAGCCCCGCAGCCCTGCCGGGCCAGTGGTGATCGCCACGGCCGCATCCGGGTCGACGTCGACACCTGCCGCACGAAGCTTCAGCAACGCCCCCTGGGTCGCAGTGATGAACTCCGGCGACTCCCACAATTGGGCGGCAACGGCAACCGCCGCTGCTTCGTCAGCCGTCAATTCAATGTCGGGCAATGCGTAGGCGCCACGATTGATCCGGTAGCCCTCGGTCGTGTCGAATGTCGACACCTTGCCTGTCTCAAGCGGAATGCCCAAGTCACGCAGTTCATTCTTATCGCGCTCGAACATCCGCGAGAACGCCTCGTCGCTTGCGCAATCGGCGTAGCCCGCGACATTCACCCGAATCCGCTCAGCGGTGAGGTAGCCGCGAGTCGACAACAATGCGATGACGAGATTCATCAGTCGCTCAACCTTGGAAGTCGCCACTGGCCAACTTTAGCCGGGCGACCATGCTGCGCTCACATGCTCGCGATGAGCCGCTTAACTCTCTCGTCGACGGAACGGAACGGGTCCTTGCAGAGGACGGTGCGTTGCGCCTGATCATTGAGCTTCAGATGCACCCAGTCGACAGTGAAATCGCGACCGGCCTGTTGCGCGGCGCTGATGAACTCACCACGCAATTTGGCCCGGGTGGTCTGCGGCGGCGTATCGACCGCGGCCTCGATCTCTTCGTCGGTGGTGATCCGCGTCGCCAGACCCTTACGCTGCAGCAAGTCGAACACTCCTCTACCCCGTTTGATGTCGTGATAGGCGAGGTCCAGTTGGCTGATCTTCGGATCGGACAACTCCATGTTGTAGCGATCCTGATAGCGCTGGAACAACTTACGTTTGATGACCCAATCGATCTCGGTGTCGACCTTGGCGAAGTCCTGGCTCTCCACGGCATCGAGTTGGCGGCCCCACAAGTCCACCACCTGCTCGATCTGGGAATTGGGCTCGCGGGTCTGCAAGTACTCGACAGCGCGGGCGTAGTACTCGCGTTGGATGTCCAGCGCGCTGGCCTGCCGCCCGCCGGCCAGGCGAACCGGCCGGCGGCCTGTCGTGTCATGGCTGACCTCACGGATGGCCCGAATCGGGTTGTCCAGCGAGAAATCTCTGAAAGCCACGCCCGCTTCGATCATCTCCAGGACCAGCGATGCGGAACCAACCTTGAGCATCGTTGAGGATTCGCACATATTCGAGTCGCCGACGATGACGTGCAGCCGGCGGTACTTCTCCGCGTCGGCATGTGGCTCGTCGCGTGTATTGATAATCGGCCGAGACCGGGTGGTTGCGCTGGAGACGCCTTCCCAGATGTGCTCAGCGCGCTGCGACAGACAGAACGCCGCCGCCTTCGGTGTCTGCAGAATCTTGCCGGCACCGCAGATCAGTTGGCGGGTGACCAGGAACGGCAGCAGTACGTCGGAGATGCGCGAAAACTCCCCCGCCCGGACGATCAGGTAATTCTCATGGCACCCGTAGGAGTTACCCGCGGAATCAGTGTTGTTCTTGAACAAGTAGATGTCGCCGCCGATGCCTTCGTCGGCCAGCCGCTGCTCGGCGTCGATGAGCAGGTCTTCCAACACCCGTTCCCCGGCGCGATCATGGGTGACGAGCTGGATCAGGTTGTCGCACTCCGCAGTTGCGTATTCCGGGTGGCTCCCGACATCCAGGTACAACCGCGCGCCATTGCGCAAGAAAACGTTTGAACTCCGTCCCCAGGACACCACGCGACGGAATAGGTAGCGCGCGACCTCGTCGGGACTGAGCCGACGGTGGCCATGAAAGGTGCAGGTGACACCGAATTCGGTCTCGATGCCCATGATTCTGCGCTGCACGCCACGAGCCTACTGGTTAGTACGAACTCACCATAGGTAGGCGGGCGGCGTTTTCCGGCAACACCCGATCTGCAGCGCCGGATCTTCTGTGTCCAGCCTGTGGATGACGAAGGCCGCCACAACGACCGCCATGTCAGCATCAGCTATGACTGATCCGGTCTTACTCGACCTTGTCGCAGTAGGTGATCTTGCAAATCGGGTGCGGACGGTAGCCGCAAACATCACCGGGGTGCGCCTAGCGGCCCCGACGTTGGCAGGCTCAGCGGTGGCCGGAATTGAGGCGCCACGGCTCGCCATGGCCGAGGCCGGGCGACTCGGCTCCGCTGTGGCCAGCTGGGCCCAGATCGTCCAACGGTGCGCCGATGATCTCAACTCCACCGAATTGCTGAGCGCGGATCGCCTACGAGCGCGGTGACACGACCGACTGTTTCCCAAGCCCAGGCATGGCGTCCGGAAACCCTCGACGAAATCGCCCACGCGTGGGACAGCGTTGCCGGGCAACTGCAGCAAGACGCTGACAGCGTCGAGGCCGCGGTCGCCGGTAGCGGCACAGTCTGGCGCGGACCAGCTGCTGAGGCGGCGCGTCGTGCGGCTTCGCCAACGACGGCCGGCCTTCGGCGGCTATGCAGCACGTTGATCATCGCCGCGGCGGAAGCTCGAGACGGCGCCGTTGCGATCGCGCAGGCCCGCAACACCGTCCTCGCCCGCGTCGGCGATGCCGTGACCGCGGGATGTTCAATCGTCGACGACGGTACGGTGACTCCACCATCGCACCCATCGGGTCTGCTGGTCGCGATGGCCGGTGGCACGCAAGAGGGGGCAGCCGCACTTCTGGAAGTGCGCACCCGGGAGCTCACCCGTGCGTTGCAAGATGCCCTCAACCGGCTCGGCGAAGCCGATGTCGCATCCGCCCGAGCGATCGATGCCGTGTTCGACCTCCCGACTGCCGACCCGGTCGACGTTCGACCCGCGGGACTTTCCGACACCCCGAGCGACTGGCCGAGGATGAGCCAAGACCGGATCGCCGGTCAGATCGCCGCCATGCAAAGCACCGAACGGGAGCGGTTGATCCACGACATGCCGGGCCAGACAGGCAACACCGACGGCGTGCCATGGGACATGCGTGTGGCCGCCAATCGCATCAACATTGCCAACGCAATCCTCGGCGAACGGCGGATCCTCGACCGGCCGATCGATGAAAAGCTGCGCGCCGCAATCTCGCCCACCTTAGACCCGGCTGACGCCGAAAGACTATGGGCGGCTCTTCATGCCGACCCCGAGTTGAAAGCGGCCGCAATCCTCGCCCATGACCGGGACGCCCGGCGACGACTGGCGTTCTATCAGGATCTCCTCGCCGACGTCCCGGACCCCGCCGACCCAGAACATCGCGTCCCACGCCAGATTCTGGCGTTCGACCCGGACCGATCATCCCTGATTGAGTTGTCCGGGGACCTGGGCCGGGCCCGCGCGGTCGGCGTGCTGATTCCGGGACTGAACACCACCATGGAGACATCCGCCGACGATGTCGCGACCTCGCGGCGATTCGTCGGTGGTTCAGACGGCAACGTCGCGATGATCACCTATCTGGGTGGCCGCTTCCCTACCGGTGAACTGGCCGCAGGTATTGCCGACGCAGCCGATCCTCGGTATGCACTGGACATGGCGCCCCGACTGGCGGCGTTCAGTGAGGACGTCAAGCGAACCGTCGACAGCCTCGACCGACCGGTGCCGGTGACATACATCGGGCACTCGTACGGCGGGTCAATCCTCGGGACGGCGGAGCGGTTCGGGCTGACTGCGGACCGGGTGATCTACGCCGAGGCCGCCGGCGCCGGGGTTGGGGTTCAGAGTCCGGCTGATTGGCACAACCGCAACCCAGCCGTATTGCGGTTCGCGATGACGGCGCCAGGCGACTGGATCGGCATCGTGCAAGGAATCCCCGCCGGGCCGCACGGCGCGGATCCAGATGCGATGCCCGGAGTCATCCCGTTGGCTGCCGGTCGGCGGCTGAACGGATGGCCGATGGCCGGACCGGCAACTCATAGCGACGTTCTAAACGAGCCATCCGATGCCTGGAGCAACATTCTGGCGGTGATCGCCGGCGACCGGCAACACATTCGGGTCGCCAACTAGCGCGAGCAGCGATCAGGCGTACCGGGGGCGCGGGAGGATCGGATCGATCTCCTGGCCTTCAAGGGCGCCGAGAATATCGATCTGACTCAAGATGGCATCCCACATCTGGTCTTTGGACATCGTCAGGATGACATCGGCTTCGCGACGCTTCCGGTCGTAGATGAAACCTTGCCGGAGCCCGGGACGGACCGTGCCCGACTTATCCACCACAAGCCGATAGTCGCCGTCACAATAACCGAGCAGAACCCATTCATCACTCGAAATGAAGCCAATATGCATGTGCGCCAATGAATCCCACGCACCCTCACCTGGAGCGGTGATATCTAGCGTCCAGGCGTACCGAGGGGTCAGACCTCTTAGCCTCGTCATCGCTACCTGCATTTGCCAGCACCGCAGCACGACCGAGGGAGCCAGACCATCGATCATCTCGCACACGTTGGCCCAGAGCTGCGCATGGTCAACCGTGCCAACGGCGCGCAGCCGGTCAATCGTCATCTCGACCTCCTGCATCCGAAGCATTCAGTCCGGGAAATCCAACAGAAGAGAATCTGACCGAAGCCTACGCCTCACACCCGCCAGACACGCCTAACTTGACTTACAAAAGTGCGTCCGACCCTGGCTTGTTCGTCGGAGTCCGACCCTGGCTTATTCGTCGGAGTCCGACACCGCCCTATTCGTCGGAGTCCGACACCTGGCTCGTATCCGGCTTCGGCAGAAGGGCTTCCAGCGCTGCCCCGGTGACCCGCCGGAAGGCCCGGCGAGGGCGGTTCGAGTCCAGGACCGCGATCTCAAGCGTCGAGGGACCCAGCACCCGCGGTTCGGCAGGCGGCACAGCGTTCGCACTAGCGCTGCTGATACCGGCCCGCAGAGCGTCGACAGCAATCTGAACCGCGTCGGCCAATGGCGCGTTTTCGGTGTACGACTCCTTGAGCGCGCTGATGATCGGCTCGGTGGTTCCGCCCATCACCACGAAATGAGGTTCGTCAGCGATCGAGCCATCGTAGGTAATGCGATACAACTCAGGCGCTTTCGTCTCTCCGTAGTGGGCCACCTCGGCCACACAGAGTTCGACTTCATAGGGCTTGGCCTGCTCGGTGAAGATGGTTCCAAGCGTCTGCGCATAGACATTGGCCAGTTGGCGGCCGGTCACATCGCGACGGTCGTAGGCGTAGCCGCGCGTATCGGCGAATTGGATGCCACCCCGACGCAGATTATCGAATTCGTTGAAGCGTCCAACTGCGGCAAAACCCACGCGATCGTAGAGCTCGCTGATCTTCTGCAAGGACCGGGACGGGTTCTCTGCAACGAACAGCACACCCCCGGCATAGGCCAGCGCAACGACGCTGCGCCCCCGGGCAATGCCCTTACGCGCGATCTCCGAGCGCTCACGCATCGCCTGCTCGGGCGAGATGAAGTACGGAAAGCTCATGAGCCCACCCGCGGAGCCTCGTTGCTTGGCCCACCCCCGGGACCGGTGTCCTCGGATCGAGTCCTCTTGCCGATTACTTCGCGCGCCAACCGCTCGATTCGCTCCTCTGCCACATCAATGGCACCGTCGGCGTCGATCGTCACCGCCGTCGGGTAGATACCACGGACCAGATCCGGACCACCGGTGGCCGAGTCGTCGTCGGCGGCGTCGTAGAGCGCCTCGACGGCGACCTTCAACGCCGAATCGGCATCTGTCACCGTGGAATACAACTTCTTGATCGACGACCTGGCGAATAGAGACCCGGAACCCACCGACTGATAGCCCTCCGCCTCAATGTGCGTGCCGCCAGCCGCATCGAACGAGACGATCCGTCCCGCACTGAGCGGGTCAGGATGGTCGAGGTCGTAACCGACCAGCAGCGGCAGAGCGACGAAACCCTGCAGTGCCGCACCCAAGTTGCCGCGGACCATGATGGCCAGCCGGTTGACCTTTCCGGCGAAGGTGAGCGCAACCCCTTCAAGCTTCTCGTAGTGCTCCAGCTCCACGGCGTACAGCCGGGCGAATTCCACCGCGATGGCCGCGGTGCCCGCGATACCGGTCGCGGTGTAGTCATCGGTGATGTAGACCTTCTGCACGTCCCGGCCGGCGATCATGTTGGACTGCGTCGAGCGGCGATCACCAGCGATGAGGACGCCGCCCGGGTACTTGAGGGCAACGATCGTCGTGCCGTGCGGCAGAGCATCCCCCGGTGCTGAGCCACCCACCGCGCCGCCCGCCGCATTCATGGGCAACAGATGCGGCGCCTGCTGTCGCAAGAAATCGGAGAACGACGAGATGTCGCTGAAAGATGGACTGGTGGGGAGGGGCTTAGAGGTAGGCCCGATCACTGGCCGCCCTTTTGGACGTAAGCCCGAACGAAGTCCTCGGCATTCTCCTCAAGGACGTCGTCGATTTCGTCAAGCAGATCGTCGGTCTCCTCGGCGAGCTTTTCGCGACGCTCCTGACCGCCGGCCGCGTTGCCGGTGACATCGTCGTCTTCGCCGCCACCGCCGCCCCGCTTGGTCTGCTCCTGGGCCATAGCTGCCTCCCGCTCGTCATCGGCGACCCCTGTTACCTGGCCGCCGGTTCTCTCCACCCTACCGGCAAGGCCTTTCCCGCTTGCTCTAACGACTGTCAGGTCGTGAGTTGCTCGACCAGTTCCACGGCACTGTCGACCGAATCCAGCAACGCTCCAACATGAGCTTTACTGCCCCGCAACGGCTCTAGGGTCGGAATCCGAACGAGCGAATCACCACCCAAGTCGAAAATCACTGAGTCCCAACTCGCCGCGGCGATGTCGGCGCCGAACCGACGCAAGCACTCGCCGCGGAAATAAGCCCGGGTATCGGTCGGCGGGTTATCGACGGCGTCAAGCACCTGCTGTTCAGTGACCAGTCGTTTCATCGACCCGCGAGCGACGAGGCGGTTGTAGAGGCCCTTGTCCAACCGGACGTCGGAGTACTGCAGGTCGACCAAGTGCAGCCGAGGCGCCGACCAGCTCAGGTTCTCCCGGCGCTTGAACCCCTCGAGGAGCCGCAACTTGGCTGGCCAGTCCAGCAGCTCCGCGCACTCCATCGGGTCGCGTTCCAGCAGATCCAACACCCGCGCCCAGGTCTCGACGACATCCACGGCACGGGGATCCCGGTCGCGGCTGTCCACCAACTTCGCCACCCGATCGAGATAGATCCGCTGCAGTGCGAGTGCGGTGAGTTCTCGGCCGTCAGCCAATGCCACAGTCGCGCGCAGGGAGGGGTCGCGGCTGACCACGTGTACCGCATGCACCGGCCGGGCCAGGGCAAGGTCGGACAGGTCAAAGCCGAACTGCGGACCCTCCTCGATCAGGTCGAGCACCAGCGACGTGGTTCCCACCTTCAAATAGGTCGACGTCTCGGCAAGGTTGGCATCACCGATGATCACGTGCAGCCGGCGGTACTTATCCGCGTCGGCATGTGGCTCGTCGCGGGTGTTGATGATCCCCCGCTTGAGCGTGGTTTCCAGACCCACCTCGACTTCGATGTAGTCGGCACGCTGGGATAGCTGAAACCCGGGTTCGTCACCAGACGAACCGATGCCCACGCGGCCAGAACCCGTCACCACCTGCCGCGATACCAGGAATGGCGTCAGCCCGGCGATCACGGAAGAAAACGGCGTCTGCCGGCTCATCAGATAGTTCTCATGCGTCCCGTACGACGCGCCTTTCCCATCGACGTTGTTCTTGTAGAGCTGGAGTTTCGCCGCGCCCGGCACACTCGCCACGTGGCGCGCTGCCGCTTCCATGACCCGCTCGCCGGCTTTGTCCCAGATCACGGCATCAAGTGGATCGGTGACCTCAGGCGCGGCGTACTCAGGATGAGCGTGGTCGACATACAGGCGCGCGCCATTGGTCAGAATCATGTTCGCCGCACCGACCTCGTCGGCGTCTACTACCGGCGGGGGTCCCGACGGGCGGCTCAAGTCAAACCCGCGAGCGTCCCGAAGTGGCGATTCCACCTCGTAGTCCCATCGCGTGCGCTTGGCCCGCTGAATGCCAGCCGCCGCGGCATACGCCAGCACAGCCTGCGTCGAGGTCAGGATCGGATTCGCGGTCGGGTCGGACGGCGATGAGATGCCGTACTCGACTTCAGTACCGATAATCCGTTGCATGCCGCACAGCCTATCCGTGCAACCCATCCGGGGATCGCAGGGAGGATGTGAGCGATGACGTCATCGGACTCGCTTGCCGCCGAACACTGGTTCCTCGCCCGGGGGCTGCCCGCGGTACTGCGGCGGGGGGCGCTGCTTCGGCGGGTGTGGAGCCGATCGGCGCCCGCTTTGGCAGGCCTTGCCGTCGTCGCGGCCAATTCGATCCTCGTCGTGAGGCTGTCGGGTCAGCACACCATCGACATCAACGGCAGGCCGAACATCACCGAAGGGTTCGTCCTCGCGTTGTTGGTGCTGGTGCTGCCAGCCGCAGCTCTGGTGGGTTGGCTGGTATCGCGGATGGACACTGCGTTGCGGCGGGTGGTAGCCGCCAATCTGTCCCTCGTCGTCGTCATTCTCGGGGCCATCTTTGGCGGACCGAGCCCACGGCTGTTCGTCAACGTGTGGCTGGCAGCGATCTCGGTCGCGACGATCCTGGTCATGACAGCCACCGGCGTGGGGTCGATCCTCGGGTGGTCTGCCGAAGACACTTTGTCGAACCTGGCCCTTATCGGCGCCATGTTCGTCCGCGCACTCCCCGTGGTGTTGCTGACGTTTCTGGTCTTCTTCAACACCTATGTGTGGTTGATGGCCGCGATCATCAGCCGGGCCCGGTTGTGGCTGGCGATCGGCTTCCTGTTCCTGATTGCGGCGACCTTCCTGATCTCCAACACACTCGAAAGGGTCCGGCCGCTGCTCAAACCCTCGGAGCCGATATCCGACGACGGAATCCGGTTGGCCGGGACGCCGTTCGAGAACATGCCCGACTCTCCGACGAGCCCGCCACTGACCCGAAGTGAACGGGCGAACGTGGTGTTCGTGGTCGCGTCCTCACAAGTAGGCCAGGTCCTGACGGTGGCCCTGATGACCGGCGCGATCTTCCTTGTGTTGGGCCTGATCGTGGTCAGTCCCGAGGTGCTCAATTCCTGGACCCGCGATACCGGATCCCATGACGGCCAATTGTTCGGGATGACATTGCCGATACCCAACGCGTTGATCCAGACCGCCATGATGCTGACGGCTATCACCTTCATGTACCTGTCAGCCAAAGCGGTTTCCGACAAGGAATACCGGACGACGTTTTTCGATCCGCTGGTTGAGGACCTGCGACTTACCCTGGTGGCGCGTAACCGGTATCGCGCCGACTTGCGGGCCAACCGGGCCTAGGCTCTCTGGCATGGCTGAACAGACCGGTGATTTGTTCGGAAGAAGATACGGCGAAGTCCTCCTGGTCAGCATTGCCGAGTCCGGGCCGGAGGCAGTCGTCTACAACACCTATCCGCTCAACGAGTGCCCCGCGGCACTCTGGTACTCCCTCGACGCCGCCGCCATCGCCACCGAGCACGGCGCCGTGGCGGCACTACTGAACGGGCCCCGCTACTGGCTGATGAGCAGCATCGAAAAACACGCAACCGGTCCGCGGGAGACGGCGACGTTCGGCGGATTGGAGATGATCAAGCAGGCCACCGTCCAGTTGTCGTCGATGAACCCGGCCCCCTACTCGGTCAACCGGGTGGCTCGCAGCACGGTGTTCAACTTCGACATCGGCAGGCCGGTATTCGAACTCGTCGACCCGGACGGGCGACGCTGGGTGATGCAGACCTGGAGCCAGACGGTGGACAAGACGCTGTCTCTGGACGATCTGGCCGGGCTGGCGTCACGGCTGTCACTGCCCGACGGGTGGTCATACGAAACCCGCACTCTGACAGAGCGATTGCGAGTCGACACCACTGACACCGACGCGCACGTCACCCAGGACGACCTGGCCAACAGCTACTCGTTGCAGGTCTAGAGGTACTGGCCCAGGTTCGACTCGGTATCAATTGCTCGACTGGCCGACGAACTCTTGCCCGTAACGAGCGTGCGGATGTAGACGATCCGCTCGCCCTTCTTGCCCGAAATACGTGCCCAGTCATCAGGATTCGTGGTGTTCGGCAGGTCTTCGTTCTCGGCGAATTCGTCAACAATCGAGTCGAGCAGATGCTGGATCCGTAGGCCACGCTGGCCGGATTCGAGCACCGACTTGATCGCATACTTCTTCGCCCGGTCGACGACGTTCTGGATCATCGCGCCGGAGTTGAAGTCCTTGAAGTACATGACCTCCTTGTCACCGTTGGCGTAGGTGACCTCCAGGAACCGGTTGTCATCGATCTCGGCGTACATCCGGTCGACGACCTTCTCGATCATCGCCTTGATGCACGCTTCCCTGTCGTCGTCGAACTCGCCCAGATCGTCGCTGCTCAATGGGAGATTCTCGGTCAGGTACTTGCTGAAGATGTCCTGCGCGGCTTCGGCATCCGGCCGCTCGATCTTGATCTTGACGTCCAGGCGACCGGGGCGCAGGATCGCCGGATCGATCATGTCCTCGCGGTTGGACGCTCCAATGACGATGACATTCTCCAGGCCCTCGACGCCGTCGATCTCACTGAGCAGCTGCGGCACAACAGTGGTCTCGACGTCTGAGCTGACCCCAGTGCCGCGGGTGCGGAAAATCGAGTCCATCTCGTCGAAGAACACGATCACCGGCGTGCCTTCGGAGGCCTTCTCACGAGCCCGCTGGAAGATCAGCCGGATGTGGCGTTCGGTCTCACCGACGAACTTGTTCAGCAGCTCCGGGCCTTTGATGTTGAGGAAGTACGACTTCGCCTCACGCGCATCCTCACCGCGGACTTCGGCCATTTTCTTAGCCAGCGAGTTGGCGACGGCCTTCGCGATCAGCGTCTTACCGCACCCAGGAGGTCCGTAGAGCAGTACGCCCTTCGGCGGACGCAAGAAGTACTCGCGGTAGAGCTCCTTGTGCAGGAACGGCAACTCGACGGCATCGCGAATCTGCTCGATCTGCCGGGTCAGGCCGCCGATGTCCTCGTAGCTGACATCGGGCACCTCTTCCAGCACGAGGTCCTCGACCTCGGCCTTGGGGATCCGTTCGAAGGCATAGCCGGCTTTTGTGTCCACCAGCAAGGAGTCGCCCGGGCGCAGCTTGCGCGGACGCAGGTCGTCGTCGAGGGCCTCGGCGACCTCGATCGCCATGTCTTCGAGTGCCACCAGCGGCTCGGCCAACCACACGATCCGCTCCTCGTCGGCGTGACCGACCACCAAAGCGCGATGCCCGTCGGAAAGGATCTCCCGCAGCGTGCTGATCTCCCCCACGGATTCGAAGGCTCCCGCCTCGACGACCGTCAACGCCTCATTGAGACGGACCGTCTGTCCTTTCTTCAGGGAACCGACCTCGATATTCGGTGAGCACGTCAGTCGCATCTTGCGGCCCGAGGTGAACACGTCGACCGTCTCGTCGTCGTGACCCGCCAACAGGACCCCATAGCCACTCGGCGGTTGCCCCAGGCGGTCGACCTCCTCGCGCAGTGCGAGAAGCTGCTGCCGAGCTTCTTTGAGGGTGTCCATCAACTTGGCATTGCGGGACGCGAGCGAGTCAATCCGGGCTTCAAGCTGATGAACATCGCGGGCAGATCGCGCCGGTTGTCCGGCCAGCTGCTCGCGCAGTACCGCAGCTTCCCTGCGCAGTTCTTCCAGTTCCGCAGCTTCGCTGCTGGACAACTGGGATTCATCGGGGGTCCGGAACCCGTCCGCACTGGCTCCAGAACGCTCTGACTCACTCATATTGCGCTCCATTCTCCGTACCAAGAGTTGGTTCGGTGGATGTCTTCAACGCTACCGGCGATCCGTCGATCATGTGCGCTCCGGGAATTTCGACACACTGGCAACACTGTTAGCCTTCTAGGTTGAGTCGGGCGATCGAAAGGACAGCCGTGACATCGAATATGGGCCATCAGAAATCATTCAAAATACTTGCAACCTCCGTGGCAGCCGCTGCAATCGTGGCAGGCGCCGCCGCAGGTTTGACCTCCATCGCCTTCAGTGGACCGGTGGCCGCTCCGGCCGTGCAACCAGCTGTTTTCGGCGTTCCACTACCGCTTGACCCCGCCGTGGACGTGCCGGCTGCCAGTGACCTCACCGGCGTGCTGTACGGCCTCGCCGATCCCAGCGTTCCGTTCCAGAGCAAAGGCTATCTGGTCGAAGGCGGGATCGGTCTCGTCGAGGGCCGCGCTGCCGATGGCCTGATGAAGAATGCCGTTGCCAAGGGAATGCTGCCGTTGTCGTTCTCCGTCAGCAACATCGCGGCCGCAGGCCCCGGCGCCGCAACGGCCAGCATCACCGCCTCAGGACCGACGATGTCTCCGACCACGCAGAGCATCACCTTCGTCAACCAGGGCGGGTGGAAGTTGTCCCGCTCGTCTGCGTCGACGGTGTTGTCGATGTTCAGCGCCTAGTCGAGTTGCCACTGGATGCAACGCAACCTGTTAGCGATCGTGAGCGTCGCCACCATCGTGGCGGCGCCAGGCTTGTCGGGGTGTTCCAGTCAGGATGAGTCGAAACACGTCCAAGACCCAGGGACGCAGTCAACTTCGTTCGTCTCCGCACCCTCGGTGAACGCCAGTCCACTACCTGCGCCCGATGCGCTGACCGGGGTTCTGTACCGGCTCGCAGATCCTGCGGTCCAAGGCACCGACAAGCTGGAACTCTTGGAGCACGGCACACCCGACGATGCCGTCACGATCGACCGGTTCGCGGCGGCATTGCGGGACGGCGGCTTTGCCCCGCTGACATGCACAGCCAGCGAAATCAGGTGGTCGGACCACAAGCCGGAAGACGCCCTGGCGACCATAAACATCACGACCGCCAATTCGACGAACCCCGGCGGGTTCACCTTCCCCATGGAATTCCATCCGTACCAAGACGGCTGGCAACTGTCCCGGGAGACAGCCGAGATGCTGATGGCCTTCGGCAATGCCCGCAGTGGCACCGGCCCTGGTCCTAGTCCTGGCCCCGGGCCTGGTCCAGCGCCCGAACCCGCACCTCCGACACCACCCGGACCGGCCACCCCGACTCCCACGCCCTAGTCAGATGTGGATCGGCTGGCTGCAATTCGACATCCTGCTCGGCGACGTTCATTCGCTGAAGGAGAAGCGGTCGATCGTTCGGCCGATCGTCGCCGAGCTAATTCGCAAGTTCAGCGTATCCGCCGCCGAAACCGATTCCCTGGATCTGCACCGCAGAGCCGGTATCGGCATTGCAGTCGCCGCCGCCGACCGCGCCCACATAGTCGACGTGCTCGACGCTGCTGAGCGATTGGTCGCGGCGCGCCCTGAGATCGAGTTGCTGTCCGCTCGCCGCCAACTGCTCAGCAGTGACGACTAAGCCAGACGCTTCCGTCGCTGCGGTGTCGGGGTGACGGTTCCCGGTGCCAACTTGCGCGCTGAAATCAGAAACGCGGTGTGGCCGCGCATGTTGTGTTGCGGTCGTACCGCCAACCCGACGACGTTCCAGCCGCGCAACATGGTCTCCCAGGACCTGGGCTCAGTCCAGCACTGCTGCTCACGTAGGGCTTCGACGGTCCTCGACAACTGGGTCACGGTCGCGACGTAGATGATCAGCACTGCCCCGGGAATCAGCACTCCGGCGACAGCGTCGAGGACATCCCACGGCGCGAGCATGTCCAGAACCGCACGGTCGACAGAGCCCTCAGCGAGATCGGTGTCGACCACATCACCGATGATCAACGACCAATTCTCGGGTGGCCCCCCAAAGAACGTCTCCACGTTGCGTCGCGCATGGTCGGCATGGTCGTCACGGAGTTCGTAGGAGAACACCTTTCCCTGGGGACCGACCGCGCGCAGCAGCGAACAAGTGAGGGCACCGGATCCTGCGCCGGCTTCCAGTACTCGCGCGCCTGGAAACACGTCGCCCTCGTGGACGATCTGGGCGGCATCCTTGGGATAGATCACCTGGGCACCACGGGGCATCGACATCACGTAGTCGATCAGCAGTGGGCGCAACACCAGGAATGAATCACCGTTGGTGGACTTGACGACGCTGCCCTCCGCCACACCGATCACAGTGTCGTGGCCGATCGAGCCGCGGTGGGTGTGGAACTCACCGCCAGGGGCCAGGATCATCGTGTAATGGCGACCCTTGGGGTCTGTCAGCTGAACGCGGTCGCCGACGGCGAAGGGGCCCGTCCTTCGAGGAGCGTGCTGTTCGTCGGTCACAGGCGCCCAGCCTGCCACAACACGGCCGCCCAGCCTGCCACAGCCAACTCGCCGCAGGGTGGTTCGAAGTTTTGTCGGCATCCGGCAATAGGCTGAGATTCATGTCCGATCAGGCGGATCGCATCAGACCTGCCCTGTCGCCGTCACGAGCCGCTGACTTCAAACAATGCCCATTGCTGTACCGATTCCGTGCCATCGACCGCCTGCCAGAGCCGTCATCGACAGCACAGCTGCGCGGTTCGCTGGTTCACGCGGCGCTCGAAAAGCTGTATGCCATGCCCGCCGTCGACCGCATCCCGGAGACCGCAATCTCGTTGGTGGACCCGGAGTGGGACCGGGTGCTTGCCGCCAACCCCGAACTCACCGAGGGGCTTGAGCCCGGCCAACACAAGCAGATCCTGGCGGAGGCCCGCGCACTGCTCAACGGCTATTACCGGCTTGAGGATCCAACTCGATTCGATCCGCAGAGCTGTGAGCAACGAATCGAGGTCGAACTGTCCGGCGGTGTCCTTCTTCGCGGCTACGTCGACCGGATCGACCTAGCCGCATCCGGCGAACTGAGGGTAGTGGACTACAAGACCGGCAAGTCGCCGTCGGAGGTCCGAATGCTGGCCGAAGGCAAGGCGCTGTTTCAGATGAAGTTCTATGCCGTCGCCCTGCTTCGTTCCCGTGACGTATTGGCCAAACGCTTGCGGCTGATCTATCTCGCCGACGGCCAGATACTCGACTACACCCCCGACCTCGACGAGTTGCTACGGTTCGAGAAGACCTTGACCGCGATCTGGCGGGCCATCGAATCTGCCGGCGCCACAGGCAAATTCCTCCCCAACAAAACATGGATGTGCCAATGGTGTAGCCACCAGTCGCTGTGTCCGGCATTTGGCGGCACACCACCTCCCTACCCCGGCTGGCCCGGCAGGATGCCCGGCGAGCCGGCAGCATGACGGAGTGTTACTACCGTCGGTTGCCCACCATCGGTGATTCGGCCGTCTTTAAATCGACCGATCACACCCGCAGTAACTGGACACCGGAAATCCAGCACGGCTCACCACCATTGGCACTGATGACCAAATCGATCGAAGAGCTTCTGACACCCGGAATGCGCATCGGCCGGCTGACGCTAGACATCCTCGGCGCTATCCCCGTCAGCGAAGTTCTGGTGCACGCCCGGATTGACCGACCTGGCAACCGCATCGCCATGCTCAGCGCCGAGATGGCCGCTGTCCGACCAGACGGGAATCCGAGAACCGTCGCGCGCGTTACCGCTTGGGCGCTGGCGACCACGGATACCGTCGATGCTGTAACCGACCGTTATCGGCCACTCGTTGAAAATGAATCCGCACCAGATCGATTGCCCTGGAAGGACACGGGCGGCTACGTGGATTCGGTGCAGTGGCGACCACAAACCGAGGACTCCGCAGGCGCCACGGTGTACTGGCTCAGTCCACTGGTTCGGCTCGTCGACGATGAGGAGACGACCGCCCTGCAGCGGATGGCGATGATCGTTGATTCCGCGAATGGCGTTGGTGCGGCACTTGATCCGAAGCATTTCGTCTTCATGAACACCGATACCACTGTGCACCTTCATCGCGCGCCGGCCGGCAATGACTTCGCACTGCGGTCACGCGCGTCGATCGGTCCGGATGGGATCGGCGTCACCAATGCCGAAATCTTCGACCGCGACGGATTCATCGGAACGTCTGCTCAGACCCTGCTGGTACAGCGTCAGGATTAGTCCAACGCGGTGCTTACCCGCTGTGGCGAACGCTGGCCGCTGCCGGGGATGCCTTCTTGCTCGTATTGCCGGTCTTTCTGGCCGTGGGAACCGGCGCAGAAGGTCGGCTACCGGTCAGACTGGCTGTGGCAGTGCGGGGCTCGAACTTTCGGACCGTCCGTCCCGCCGCCGCAGGAACGTCAGCGGTCGTCGGGAAGAGCCCACCGATCTTTAGGCCATTGACGTTCAACCCCAGAGTGCTCGCGGTGACCGTGGCGTCCTTTTGCAGAATCGACGCAGCGACGGACAGTCCCCCAACATAGGTGTTCACAGTGTTGCCGCTGCCAAACGCATTGAACGCCACATTCCCCGGGAGGATGAAGCCAGCTTGGACTGTGCTGTTGTCAGCGAACAGGTTCACCGCGAGGTTGCCCAGACCTGCCACGTCAACAGTCGTTCCGTCGCCGGAAAGGTTCAGCGCGACGTTGGCAGCACCCAACTCAACAATGGCGTGACTGTTGGCGCCTACAGTTGCGGCGAGGCTGAAGCCCGCGTCGTTCTGGGCCAGCGCACCGTCGCCGAAAGCAAAGGCAGCGCCGAACGGCAAGAGCCCGTCGGCGTGCGCCTCGGCGTTGACGCCGAGCGCGAACGCGATGTTGCCAAAGGTGCTGCTGCACTGCGCACTGTTGCCGATTCCGAAGAACGATGCGCAGGTCGCGTGGGCAGCCGGCGCAGCACTGAGCGCGGGTACAACAAACGCCACCGATGCCAGCGCACCCACCAGCATCCCGCCCGTGAGGTTCCTCTTCAAGCCCGAATTGTTGATCATGGGATCTCCCCCATCAGTCGTCTCGGCGGGGTGGTGTTTCCCCTCATCGACCAGCATCGTGGACCCTGACAGCAGTCGCTTAAGTAGGACGCTACTGCTTTCTGGACCCGACCTACCTTAGAGCGGCGTCAACTCCTGCAGCATGGTCGGCACCAACTCACTGACGGTGGGGTGGATGTGCATCGTGCGGGAGATCGCCGTGTACGGCAGCTTGGCCGACATGACGTCCAGAATCGAATGAATGACCTCGTCGCCCCCGACGCCGAGGATCGCGGCGCCGAGAATCTCCTCGGTGTCAGCATCGACGACAATCTTCATAAAGCCTTGTGTCTCTCCCTTTTCCACCGCGCGGCCCACCCTTGACATCGGCCGTTGGCCGACCAACGCCCGACGTCCCGATGCACGGACTTCCGCGACGGTCATCCCTGCCCGACCAAGTGGCGGGTCGATATAGAGCGCATAGGTGGGCACCCGGTCGCTGACCCGGCGCGGGTCGTTGTCAAGGAGGTTCGCTGCCACAATCTCGAAGTCGTTGTAGGACGTGTGGGTAAACGCGCCCTTGCCATTGCAGTCCCCGATCGCCCAGATGTGCGGCACGGAAGTGCGTAACTGATCATCGACGACGACATAACCGCGGGCGTCGACGTCCACACCGGCCGCTTCCAGTCCAAGATCGTCGGTATTCGGCCGCCTCCCCACCGCGACCAACAGTTGCGTCCCGGCTACTGCGTCCGCTCCATCGCGGGGTGTGACCTCAAACCCGTTGTGCCGCTTACTGAATCGAATCCCGCTGGCATCGGTGATGACGGTGATGCCTTCGGCCTCGAGAATGTCGCGGATTGCGTCCGAAACGTCCTCGTCCTCCCGCGAGGTGAGCCGCGGCCCACGTTCGATAACTGTCACGCGGGCGCCGAATCGGCGATACATCTGGGCGAATTCCAGGCCGATGTAACTGCCGCCGATGACCACCAAATGGTCAGGCAGTACGTCGAGGTCGAGAACGCCGACGTTGGTGAGGTAGTCGACCTCAGCGATTCCCGGGAAATCGGGCACCGCCGCCCGGCCTCCGACATTGAGGAAGATCCGGTCGGCGGTGATTAGTTCGTCACCCCCACCATCACTGATCCTGAGAGTGTGGGAATCCTCGAATCGCGCGTGCCCGCGGATCAGGGTGCATCCATCCATACCGTCCAGCCACGACTCGACGCCGCGACGGTCGCCGAGCATGATCTTGTCCTTGCGCGCCTTGACCTTCGCCATGTCGACCCGGACATCGCCGGTACTCACTCCGAACTCACCACCGCGTCGGGCCAGATGGGCTGCGTGCGCGCTGGCCACCATCGTCTTGGTGGGGATGCAGCCATAGTTGACGCAGGTTCCGCCGACGAGCTTTCGCTCAATGACTGCAACACGTTGCCCAGCCGCGGTGAGCCTGCCGGCCAACGGCGGCCCGGCTTGGCCGGCGCCGACAACTATCGCGTCGAACTTGAGCATCCCGAATCGCTCCCGCCGGCGTAGAAAGTCACATCACGCTGGTGAGATACGCGATGATGATGCCACCGCCGATCGCCACCAGGTCTTCGGAAAGCGCCACCGGGAGATCGCGGCCACCGTTGGCGACAACCAACTGCCGGCGCGCTTCGTAACCGCCGAGTGTGCCGAGCACCGCGCCGACGACCCCGGCGCCAAGGCCCCCGATCGTGTATCCCCACGCCGTCCCGATCACGGCACCAGCGAAGCCACCGGTGATCAATCGCGTGGCAAATTGCACAGGCGACTTGCGGCTGGGTGTCTTGGGCAGCTGATCGGTCACCAACTCTGCCAAGGCGAGCACGGTGAAGATGCCGACCGTTACCCAGCTGCCCATCCACGACACCCACGTCCCGGACAGATTGATCCAGTCCAGTGCGGCGGCCCAGGCGACCACTGCAGGTGCGGTGAGTGCTCGCAAACCGGCGACGACGCCGATCGCAAGAGCCAGCAGCAGAACGAGGGCGTGCGTCATAGCGGTCCTCCGGGGGACGGTTGTGAAACTACAGCGACGCTAACACTAGAAACGGCAGAACCTGATGTCAGACGCCAGAATCGCTTTGGCTCCGATTCCCGCCAGTTCATCCATGATCGCGTTGACATCGCGGCGGGGAACGAGCGCGCGTACCGCAACCCAGTCCGGGTCGGCCAGCGGCGCGATAGTTGGTGACTCCAGTCCGGGTGTGACGGCCGTGGCGCGATCGAGGACCGAACGGGGACAGTCATAGTCGAGCATCAAATACTGCTGCCCGAAGACGACACCCTGCACCCGCGCAGCGAGTTGATCGCGGGCAGCCTGATTGGCAGC
This sequence comes from Mycobacterium sp., assembly GCA_965279745.1. Taxonomy (GTDB): domain Bacteria; phylum Actinomycetota; class Actinomycetes; order Mycobacteriales; family Mycobacteriaceae; genus Mycobacterium. The sequence continues at coordinate 553,135 of OZ257262.1, read as the reverse complement.
CCGGTTTGCAGCGTGATTGGTGCCCTCGATCAGGACCGCCTCCGAATCACACAGCGGCTCACCGAAAGCCTCCAGGTTGTGCAGGCTCAACGTCCGGCCCGAACCCACCACATCCGCGATGGCGTCGGCAACGCCGAGTTGCACGGAGATCTCCACCGCACCGTCCAGCCGAATCACCGTCGCATCGATTCCCCTGGCCGCCAAGTCTTTTCGAACCAGATTCGGATACGCGGTGGCAATTCGTTGGCCGGCCAAATCTGCCATGGTCCAGTGCCGTCCGGCCGGGGCCGCGTAACGGAAGCTCGATGATCCGAAGCCCAACGCCAGCCGTTCGCGAACCGGGGCATTCGACTCAGCAGCGAGATCGCGGCCGGTAATACCGAAATCCAGCTGTCCGGAACCTACGTAGATCGCGATGTCTTTGGGTCGCAGGAAGAAGAACTCCACCCCGTTGACCAGGTCCAGCACGGTGAGGTCCTTGGGATCGCTGCGCCTTCGATAGCCGGCTTCGGAGAGGATCTCTGCGGCAGCTTCGGAGAGTGCGCCCTTGTTCGGCACGGCGACACGCAGTGTGGCGGACATCAGAGCTTCCGATAGATGTCGTCAAGCGTGAGCCCGCGGGCAATCATCAACACCTGAACCCAATACAACAGTTGACTGATCTCGCCCGCCAGTTCGTCATCTGGTTCATGCTCGGCGGCCAGCCACACCTCACCGGCCTCTTCAAGGACCTTCTTTCCGAGGTTGTGAACGCCGCCATCCAACGCGGCGACAGTGCCGCTGCCGGGCGGTCGAAGGCGGGCGCGCTCCCCCAATTCGGCGAACAGTTCCTCGAAGGTCTTCACGGCCAGCGATTGTTCCATGCGAACGGAGGTGCCGTCACGGCGGTTTCTCGCGGTTGCCTGCCGCGAGCGTGAACCCCCTGCGAGAAATCACGCGATTCGTCGCACAGGTTTCACATTCGGTGCGCGCGTCAAGCGCCGAGTCGAGTGCGGTTAGGCTGTGTCCCCGTGCGAGCATCCGGGACCCAGGCATTTCTGGCCGCAGTCGCCCTGGTCGCAACAGGCTGTTCGAGTTCGGTGGTCACCACCAAAGAGACCAGGACACAGGCCGAGGCCTCGTCGCCCCAGACGGCTCCTCAACGGCCGAGCAACGAGAAACTCGTCAACGGATTCGACTACTACGTCAGCGCCGGGGACAAACCCGGGGACGCGGCTGGTTATTACTTTGTGACGCCCAGCGGCAGCTGGCGGTGTGCGATCCTGCCGCGAGCCTGGGCCGGCTGCCAATCCGCGAATGGCGCCGGGCGCATTGCCATCGCCGGGGCACCGCAGACCGTCACTGACGACAACGGGAAGGCCTCGATACCCAACGCCATCGTCGTCACGACGATGGGCGACCCCGAATTCGCGTCGATATCGGCCGATCAGTTCAAGCCGGCCACCGGGGCTGCCCAAACGTTGCCCTACAACAAGGTGCTCGCAGCGGCCGGTTTCCGTTGCAACGTCCAGGACAAGGTCGGGGTTTCCTGTTACAGCGAAGAAGCCGACAACGGTTTCACCTTCACCAACGACAAATTCAGCTGGCAGTACACCGACGTTCCGTAGTCAGAATTGCCCGCGCCGCTCGCTCGGCGATGAGCATCACCGGAGCGTTGGTGTTGCCCGAGGTGATGGTGGGCATCGCCGAAGCATCGACCACTCGAAGCCCGACGACGCCGTACACCCGGCAGTCGGTATCGAGCACCGTGGCGGCCGACCGCGGCCGACCGTGGGCGTCGAAGGCCCCCATCGCGCAGGTGCCCACCGGGTGGAAAATTGTCGTACCAAGTTCACCGGCCGCCTTCTGCAGCTCGTCGTCGCTCACTAGTTGCGGGCCAGGTAACAACTCTTGCGGGTCGTAGCGGGCCAGCGCGGGCGCCGCCATGATCTGCCGGGTCATCCGGAGGCCGCGCACCGCGGCTAGCCGATCTGCGTCAGTCGACAAGTAGTTGCACAGAATCTTCGGGCTGGTCAGCGGATCTGCACTGGCGATCCGCACATGGCCACGCGAGCTCGGTCGCAGATTACATACCGAGGGAGTGATCGCCCCGAACCGATCCAGGGGTTCCCCGAACCTTGGCAAAGACAGGGGCTGGACATGCCACTCCAAATCGGCACTGGCCAGTGCCGGATCGCTTTTGGCGAACGCACCCAGCGTGGACGGCGGCATCGTCATAGGCCCCGATCGCGACAGCAGGTATTGCAGTCCCATGCCCGCCCGCGTGATCCAGTTCCGGTACAGAGTGTTGACAGTCGCTGCTCCCCGCACCCGGTAGACCGTTCGAAGCTGCAAGTGGTCCTGCAGGTTTTCACCCACGCCGGGCAGATCGACAGCCACCGGCACCTGATGCTGGGTCAGCAGACCGGCTGGCCCCAGACCCGAGACCTGCATCAGATGCGGCGAGCCGATGCTTCCGGCGCTCAGGATCACCTCCCGCCGGGCTCGGACGTCAACGTATTGGCCGCCCTTGAGCAGTCGCAGGCCGGTGACGCGGTGCTGTGCGGTGGTCCAGGCACCGTGACGCTGATCTTCGGTGACCTGCTCGTCCATCAGAAGCTGCACGGCCTGGGTCTGGGTGTAGACGGTGAGATTGGCTCGGTGAACGACAGGATGCAGGAAAGCATCGGCCATCGACCAGCGACGGCCACGACGTTGGTTGACGTGAAAGTACGCACTGCCGGCGTTGTCGCCCCGGTTGAACTCGTCGATCGGGGCAATGCCCACCTGCGCAGCGGCAGCCTGCCAAGCGTTCAAGATCTTCCAGCGCACACGAGGCCGCTCGACGCGAATCTCGCCACCGACACCGTGCCAGTCGTCGACTCCGCCGAAGTAATCCTCCAACTCCTTGTAGATGGCTAGTGTCTGGCCGCCCCAGAGCCATCGCTCGTCACCGGTGGCCTGCGCCCACAGTTCGTAGTCGGAAGCCTGACCACGCATGTGGATCATCGCGTTGATCGATGAGCAGCCACCGATCACGCGGCCCCGCGCGTAGTGAATGCTGCGGCCGGCAAGACCGGGGTCTACCTCGGTCTTAAAACACCAGTCGGTTCGGGGGTTGGCAATCGTGTACAGATATCCCACCGGCACTTTGATCCAGAACCAATCATCGTTGCCGCCGGCCTCGATCAAGAGCACACGGTGATCGGGGTTGGCGCTGAGCCGATTGGCAAGCAGGCAGCCCGCACTGCCTGCGCCCACGATGATGAAATCGAATTCGGCGACCGCACTCACGCCCTTGCGGCTCAGGCCCGTCTTCTAGTCGCTTGCCAGCTCGCCGTGCATGTCCTCCAGTGACCTGCCCTTGGTCTCCATGACCCACTTCCACACGAACAAGCCGGACAGGATCGCGCAGACCGCATAAAAGCCGTAGGCAAGGCCCAATGTGTTGCGCAGCGACGGGAAACTCACGGTGATGAGCCAGTTAGCCGCCCACTGACCGGCTGCCGCCAAACCTAGGGCCGCAGCGCGGATGCGGTTCGGGAACATCTCACCCAACAGAACCCACACCACCGGACCCCACGACATACCGAAGGCAACGACGAATAGATTCGCGGCGACCAGGGCAATCGGCCCGGCGACGTCACCCAATTGCGGGATGCCGTTGGCCTGCGGTGCCGTACCAAAGATGACGGCCATCGTCGCCAGCGTGACCGCCATGCCGACGGACCCGATAAGCAGCAGCGGCTTTCGGCCAATCTTGTCGATCAGGGCGATGGCGATGAGCGTCGTCAGGATGTTCACAATTGACGTAATCACCGTGATGACGAACGACGAGCCTTCATCGAATCCGACGGCCTGCCAGAGCACGTTGGAGTAGTAGAAGATCACGTTGATGCCGACGAACTGCTGGAAGATCGATAAGCCCAGACCCACCCAGACGATCCCGTACACGCCACCGGCCGGCTTGCGGAGATCACTCCAGGACGGCTTGCTCTCACTGGTGAGAGTGTCCTGAATTCTGGTCAGCGTGATCTCGAGATTCTTTTCGCCCAACAACGTGGTCAACACCTTGCGAGCCTCCGGAATGCGATGGCTGGCAACGAGATAACGCGGCGACTCGGGGATTGTGTAGGCAAGCACTCCATACACGATCGCGGGAATGGCCATCAGGAGGAACATCCATCGCCAGGCTTCCAGATTGAGCCACAGCACCTTGCCGGCTCCACCGGCGATATGCGCCAGAAAGTAGTCGATCGCCAGCGACAGGAAGATGCCGGACACGATGGCCAACTGCTGCAGCGAACCAAGCCGGCCTCGAATGCGTGGTGGTGACGTCTCGGCGATGTAAGCAGGCGCGATCACCGACGCCACCCCGACTCCGATTCCGCCTACAACGCGGAACACGACGATGACCCAGACGCTAGGTGCCAAACCGGTGCCGATAGCGCTGATGAGGAAAAGCACCGCAGCGATCTTCATCACCGCGATGCGACCGATCCGATCGGCTAGCCGCCCGGCTGTCATCGCCCCGACTGCAGCGCCCAGCAACGCCGAGGCAACCGCGAAACCGAGCGAGGCGTTGTCGACGTTGAACCGGTGCTGAATGGAGTCGACAGCCCCGTTGATAACCGCGCTGTCATAGCCGAACAGCAACCCGCCAAGTGCTGCGACAGACGCGATCCGCACGGCGGTGCGCCCGGAGGAGAAGTCATCGTCGCCAAATGCCGACGGCTCGTTACTAATGGCACCCTGGCCGGCCATGACTAGTCCTTTCCGCAGCTCCGCGAAACATACTCAGGGACAACAATCGCACAGCTCGCGATAGATCTCGCGCAGACGCGGAATATCCACCTCCACCAGCGACGAGACGTGCCGGCGACGGTGAGTGACCCGCACCTCAACATCATTGGGCACCACCAGCACCGGGCATCCCGCGTCCTCCGCGGCCGCAGTGCCCGTGGCTGAGTCTTCGATGGCCAAACACTCGCTGGGCTCCAGGCCCAGTAGCTCAGCAGCGCGCTGATAAAGGTCGGGTGCTGGCTTACCTCGAGGTACCTCGTCGGCACACACACTCGCCGTGAAGTAGTGGCGGCCAATGGTGTTCAGCGCCCGCTCGGTGAGGTCCCGTCGCGTATTGGTGACCAGTGCCATCGGGACTTCGGCGGCGTACAAGTCGTCGAGCAATTCCCGGGCGCCTGCACACCAGGGCAGACTGTCATCGAATAGTTCCGCCGTGTAGTCGTGTAGCCAGTCCACGGAGTCAGCCATGTCGGCCGGATTCGGATCGCGTCCCAGGTCGGCGTAGACAATCTGCATGACCTCATCGGCGGAACCGCCGACGGTGGACTCGCGGACCGCCGGGGTGAGTACACCGCCGAAATGCCGGTAAAGGGCATGCAGCGCTACATCCCAATGCTTTTCGGAGTCCACCAGGGTGCCGTCCATGTCGAACAACACTGCTTTCATGCCGGGAGATTAGCGCCACCCGGCTGAAACGGTTCAAACCACCACCAGTCGGCGCGTTCATCGGCAGTGTCCGGCATCGGCGGTCGCTGGACGCCGTGATCCTGCTTCCACTCGGTGATCAGCGCATCCAGATGAGACTGCAGTGCCGCGTCGAATAGCGCCGCCTCGTCGTGCGGAAGGCTGATCCGCCAGCTGGTGGACTGTTCGTCGGAGGTCTTGGTGATGGCGCGCTGCCGCGATTGCCGGCGATCGGGCTCAGGTCGCGGCTCAAGCTTGACAGCGGTGCGCAGCTGGTTGACCGTCGCTACCCGCGGCCAGCTGGGCGTAATGCTCATCAGAGCCCTCGCCGGCACCCGCTGCGATGACGCCGACCTGATCCAGCGGTAGTCGGCCCTCGCGCATGCCCTGGGCGCAACGTGGGAAATCCTCTAGCCGGCGCGCGACCGTGGAAATCGTGTGAGCGTTGGCCGATGTTGAGCCGAGCTTCCAGGCCACCAACGCCGGCACCGATCGTGCGCCCGTGGCGCCGCAGAGCTCGTCGCGATCCAATTCGGCGACGATCTCCACGATGCGTCCATCGATCGCGTTGCGCTGACCGGCCAACTCCGCCAACTCCCCGAACAGCACCTCGAGACGCTGATCAGGAGGTGCGGCAGGCATGGCACCATCATCGCAGAGGGGTACGACAAGTCCGGAAAGTCTTGCGGCCCTTAGCTTTTTAATCCTCCGGGTTGTAACCGAGGTTGGGACCCAGCCAGCGCTCCGCTTCCTGCAGAGTCCAGCCCTTGCGCCGCGCGTAGTCGGCCACCTGGTCCTGGGCCATCCGGCCCACCACGAAGTACTGCGACTGCGGATGCGAGAAATACCAGCCGCTGACGGCCGCACCAGGCCACATCGCCATCGACTCGGTCAGCTCGATTCCGGTCCGCTCCTTGACGTCCATCAACTCCCAGAGCGTCGCCTTCTCGGTGTGTTCCGGGCAGGCCGGGTAACCGGGGGCAGGGCGGATTCCGACGTACTTCTCGCCGATGAGCGCCTCATTGTCCAGCTCCTCGTCGGGCTGGAATCCCCAGAACTCCTTGCGGACTCGTTGGTGCATCCGTTCGGCGAACGCCTCGGCCAGCCGGTCGGCGAGCGACTCCAGCAGGATCGCGCTGTAGTCGTCGTTGGCCGCCTTGAACTCGACGATCTTCTCCTGGCTGCCGAGCCCCGTGGTGACGGCGAAAGCACCGACGTAGTCAGCCAGACCAGTTTCTTTAGGCGCGATGAAGTCGCCCAACGACCGATTGGGGATGCCGTCGCGGTGCTCGCCCTGCTGGCGCAGGTTGTGCAAAGTAGTGAGCACCTCGGTACGGGTCTCGTCGGTGTACAGCTCGAAGTCGTCGCCGACCGCATTGGCCGGGAAAAAGCCGATCACCCCGTTGGCAGTCAGCCACTTCTCCTTGATCAGGGTGTCGAGCATCTCCTGGGCGTCGTCGTACAGCTTGCGGGCGGTTTCGCCCGAAACCGGATTGTTGAGGATGTCGGGGAACCGTCCCTTCATCTCCCAGGCGTTGAAGAACGGCTGCCAGTCGATGTACTCGCGCAACTCAGCGAGGTCATAGTCGGAAAAATCACGTATGACCGTCCCTATCGCAGGCGCCGGCGGCGTGTAGCCGTCCCAGTCGATCGGCGTCCGGTTGGCGCGGGCCTTTTCCAGCGTCAGCATCGGCCGCTCACTCTTCTGCGCGTGCCGTTCGCGCAGTGCTGCGTAGTCCGTCGCGGTGGCCTCCAACAAGGCTGGACGTTGCTTGTCGTCGAGAAGCGCAGCAGCGACCGGCACCGAGCGGGACGCGTCCTTGACCCATACCACCGGGCCGCTGCGACGCGGCGCGATCTTCACGGCCGTGTGGGCGCGAGAGGTAGTCGCCCCGCCGATCAGCAGCGGGATCTCCAGTCCCTGACGCTCCATCTCGACCGCGAAATTGGCCATTTCGTCCAGGGACGGGGTGATCAGGCCGGACAACCCGATGATGTCGGCGTTGTGTTCCTTCGCCGCATCCAGGATCTTCTGCGCAGGCACCATTACACCGAGATCGATCACGGTGTAGTTGTTGCACTGCAGGACGACCCCGACGATGTTCTTGCCGATGTCGTGAACGTCGCCCTTCACGGTGGCCATGATGATCGTGCCGTTGGTCGTTTCTGCATCACCGGGCTGCTTCTCCGCCTCGATGTACGGCAGCAGATAGGCCACAGCCTTTTTCATCACCCGGGCCGATTTCACGACCTGGGGCAGGAACATTTTGCCAGCGCCAAACAGGTCGCCGACGACGTTCATGCCGTCCATCAGCGGGCCCTCGATCACCTCGATCGGGCGACCACCCGCAGCGGCGATCTCAGCCCGCAGTTCCTCGGTGTCCGTCTCGACATCGGCGTCGATTCCCTTGACCAGGGCATGCGTGATCCGCTCGCGGACGGGCAGGCTGCGCCACTCGGCCGCCGCGGGGTCGTCAGCTTTCTCGGAGCTGTTGAACCGCTCAGCAATCTCCAGGAGTCTTTCGGCCGCGTCCTCGCGCCGGTTCAGGACGACGTCCTCGATCCGGTCCCGCAACTCAGGGTCGATCGAGTCGTAGGGCACCAGTGCACCCGCGTTGACGATGCCCATGTCCAGGCCGGCCTTGATGGCGTGGAAAAGGAACACTGCGTGGATCGCCTCGCGAACCGGGTTGTTACCCCGGAACGAGAACGACACGTTCGAGATACCGCCGGAGATGTGCACCCCGGGCAGATTCTCCTTGATCCAGGCGCAGGCCTCGATGAAGTCGATCCCGTACGTCGCGTGCTCCTCGATACCGGTCGCGAGAGCAAAGCAGTTCGGGTCGAAGATGATGTCCTCGGCCGGGAAACCGACCTCTTCGGTCAGGATCCGGTAGGCGCGCCCGCAGATTTCCTTGCGGCGCTCCAGATTGTCGGCCTGCCCCTGCTCGTCGAAGGCCATCACGACGACGGCGGCGCCATACTTGCGGCACAGTCGCGCCTCGCGGATGAACTTCTCCTCGCCCTCCTTCATGGAGATCGAGTTGACGATCGGCTTGCCCTGCACGTTCTTCAGGCCCGCCTCGATGACCTCCCACTTGGAGGAGTCGATCATCACCGGGACTCGGCTGATATCCGGCTCTGCCGCGATCAGCTTGGTGAACCGGTCCATCGCGGCGATGCCGTCGATCATGCCTTCGTCCATGTTGATGTCGATGACCTGCGCACCAACCTCAACCTGCTGCAGTGCCACCGACAGCGCAGTGTCATAGTCCTCGGCCTTGATCAGGTTGCGAAACCGGGCGGAGCCGGTGATGTTGGTGCGCTCACCGATATTCACGAACAGGGAGCCGTCGGTGATGTTGAGCGGCTCCAGCCCCGAGAGCCGGGTGGCAACTTCGATCTCCGGCAGCTCGCGCTGCGGCTTGCCGTCGACCAACTTGGCGATCTCGGCAATGTGCGTCGGCGTCGTTCCGCAGCAACCACCGACCAGGTTGACCAGGCCGGCTTCGGCGAACTCGGCGAGGTATCCAGCTTGACTCTCCGGGGACTCGTCGTACTCCCCGAAGGCGTTGGGCAGACCGGCGTTCGGGTAACAGGAAACGAAAGTGTCTGCGATCCGGGCCATTTCGGCGATGTACGGCCTCATCTCCGGCGCGCCCAATGCGCAGTTGAGGCCCACCGCGAGCGGCTTCGCATGCCTGATGGCGTTCCAGAACGCTTCAGTGACCTGGCCTGACAACGTCCGCCCCGAGGCATCGGTGATAGTGCCGGAGATGATGACCGGCCAGCGGCGTCCACGCTCCTCGAACAACGTCTCGACGGCGAACACCGCAGCCTTGGCGTTCAACGAGTCGAAGATCGTCTCGATGATGATGATGTCGGAACCGCCGTCGACCAGTCCGTTGGCAGCTTCCAGATAGGCGGCGACCAACTGGTCGTAGGAGACGTTGCGGGCGCCGGGGTCGTTGACGTCCGGCGAGATCGACGCGGTCCGAGTCGTCGGGCCCAGCGCCCCCGCGACATAGCGGGGCTTCTCCGGGGTGCTGAACTCGTCGCAGGCTTCGCGGGCCAGGGCGGCGCCGGCGTAGTTCAGCTCGTAGCTCAGCTCCTCCATGCCGTAGTCGGAGAGCGAGATCGCGGTCGCGTTGAAAGTGTTGGTCTCCAGGATGTCGGCGCCCGCCTCGAGGTACTCGCGGTGAATCCCCTCGATGATCTGCGGCTGCGTCAAGTTGAGCAGGTCGTTATTGCCGACCAGATCGCTCGGCCAGTCCTTGAACCGCTCACCGCGGTAGCCTGCCTCGTCTGGCCGGTCCCGCTGGATTGCCGTGCCCATCGCACCGTCGATCACCATGATCCGCTGGCGCAGGGCAGCCGTCAGTTCATCGGTGCAGTCCGGGCGAATGTTCGGCTCGTTCACGCACGTTCCTTCCACAGCGGAAGGCGTCCTTACTCTGCCGAGCGTGGCGGATACCGGCTGGACCGGAACCGTTGCAACGCCTCTCGACCCGGAAAGTCTACGTCTTTAGCCACGATCGACGTCCGCGACGCCCAGTCCGCCATTTCGTAGTCAACAGGGTTAACCAGTTAGCAGTCGAACCTATTTCGGCGGCCTGTGATGTGGCCTGCAATTAGGTACCCACCACGCCGTCGCCGACTGCGGCTCATCGCGGCCAGGCAGGGCTTACGCTGAAGTTGTGACTCCGTCGAACTACAGCGGCGCCAAGGGCTCGGACCTGCCCGAACTCCACAACACGATCATCGTTGCGGCGTTCGAGGGCTGGAACGATGCCGGGGATGCCGCCAGTGACGCGCTCGAGCACCTGGACAGCATCTGGGAGGCCGACACGATCATCGAAATTGACGACGAGTCCTACTACGACTACCAGGTGAATCGTCCGGTGATCCGCCAGGTCGATGGCGTTACCCGCGAACTGGTGTGGCCGTCCATGCGAATCTCGCACTGCCGCCCGCCCGGTTCGGACCGCGACATCGTCCTGATGCACGGCGTGGAACCCAACATGCGGTGGCGCACATTCTGCGCCGAGCTGCTGGCCATCGCCGACAAGCTGAACGTGGACACCGTCGTCATCCTGGGCGCCTTACTGGCCGACACCCCGCACACCCGTCCGGTGCCGGTGTCGGGCGCGGCGTACTCCCCAGAATCGGCGAAGTTCTTCGGGCTCGAGGAAACTCGCTATGAGGGGCCGACCGGTATCGCCGGGGTGTTTCAGGACGCCTGCGTAGCCGCAGGGATTCCCGCCGTCACGTTCTGGGCCGCCGTGCCGCATTACGTCTCGCAACCACCCAATCCGAAGGCGACCGTGGCCCTGCTTCGACGGGTCGAGGATGTCCTGGACATCGAGGTGCCACTGGCCGACCTCCCCATCCAAGCCGAGGACTGGGAACTGGCCGTCACCGAGATGACCGCCGATGACGATGAGATCGCAGAATACGTCGCCTCCCTGGAGGAGCGCGGTGACGCCGAAGTCGACGTGAACGAGGCGATGTCGAAGGTCGACGGCGACGCACTGGCGGCGGAGTTCGAGCGCTATCTGCGCCGCCGTGGCCCCGGCTTCAAGGGCTAGCCACCAGCTCGAACGCGTGTGCTGCGATATCGGCGGCTGGAGTACATTCACTAGGTTCGCGGCCTGTCCCCCATGGGAAAGTCCAGGAGAATCGAGGTCAAATCCATGCAACTGGCGCTCAGCGATGCAGACGCAGCATTCCGCGATGAACTGCGTGAGTTCTTCACCACACAGGTGCCCGCCGACATCCGGGAGCGCGCCCACAACGGAGAGCTCAAGTACCCCGACGATATCGTCGCCTCGCAGCGGATCCTGAACCAGGCGGGACTGGCGGTGCCGAACTGGCCCGTCGAGTGGGGTGGCAAAGACTGGTCGCCCCTGCAGCGACAGATCTGGTCGGACGAACGGCAGCTGGCCTCGGTACCCGAACCCCTGCCTTTCAACGCCAGCATGGTCGGTCCGGTGATAGCCCAATTCGGCTCGCAGGAGATCAAGGAACGATTCCTCGCCCCTACCGCCAACATGGACATCTGGTGGTGCCAGGGCTTTTCCGAGCCGGAGGCCGGGTCAGACCTTGCCTCGCTTCGCACCACGGCTGTCCGGGACGGTGACAGCTACGTCATCAACGGCCAGAAGACCTGGACAACAGAAGGGCAGTACGCAGACTGGATCTTCGTGCTGGCACGCACCGACCCGAACGCGCCCAAACGTCAGGCCGGTATCTCGTTCATCCTCGTTGAGATGTCCACGCCGGGAATCACACTGCGACCGATCAAGCTGATCGATGGCAGCCACGAGGTCAACGAGGTGTTCTTCGAAGACGTCAGGGTGCCAGCGAATCAGCTTGTCGGCGAAGAGAACGCGGGCTGGACCTACGCCAAGTTCCTGCTGTCCAACGAACGCACCGGCATCACCCGTCTCGGCACCACCAAGGTGTGGCTGGCTGACGTCAAGGAACGCGCCGCTGAAACGCCGTTCGGTGACGGAAGCCTATTGGACGATCCCCTGTTCGCCGCTCGAGTCGCCGAAGTCGAGAACGAAGTGGTAGCGCTGGAACTCACCCAATTGCGGGTCAGCGGAGATGAGGCCGGTGGTAAGCCCAACCCGGCGTCCTCGATCCTCAAACTGCGTGGCAGCCAATTGCAGCAGGCCGTCACCGAGTTGCTTCTTGAGGTCGCGGGCCCCGATGCACTGCCATACCAGGCCGGAAGCGATATCGATTCGAGCGCATGGGCCCAGCACACGGCGCCGCGATACCTCAACTACCGCAAGACGTCGATTTACGGCGGGACCAATGAGGTGCAGCGCAACATCATCTCCTCGACGATTCTGGGACTGTGAGGACCTGCTGTGAACTTTGACCTGACCGAAGAACAACAACTGCTGGCCGACACCACCCAAGAGATGCTGGCGCGCAGTTACGACACCGAGTCGCGCACCAAAGTCATCGACTCCGAACTCGGGTGGAGCCGGGACGTGTGGCGCCAACTGGCCGAAGTCGGAATCCTCAGCCTAGGTTTCGATCGCGAAGAGTCTGGGCCACTGGAGATCATGGCGGTGATGACCGAGATCGGTCGCCGGCTCGCCCCAGAGCCGGTGGCAGCGGCGGCGCTGATTCCCGGCGGCCTGATCGCGGAGTTCGGCTCCGACGAGCAGCGCGAGTTGCTCGACGAAGTCGCCGCCGGCGAGCGGCTACTCGCGTTCGCTCACACCGAGCCGGGAAACCGCGGTTCACACAAGCTTGCGACTAGTGCTGTCCAACAAGGCGATTCGTGGACAGTGACCGGACGCAAGAATCCGGTACTGGCGGGCGACAACGCCGATGTCCTCATTGTGACTGCCGCCCTGCCAGACGGCGGAGCTGGCCTCTTCCTGGTCGATGCCGATGCTGTGGCGCGTCATTCGTACCGCACCTTCGACGGGCAACGTGGCGCACAAATCGAATTCGATAATGCCCCAGCACGCCCACTCGGTAATGGTGGCGACGCAACAGATGCCATCGACGCAACGCTGATCCGCTTCCAGTCGGCCTTGTGCGCAGAAGCGATCGGCGCAATGGATGAGTCGTTGCGACTCACCACTGACTATCTGAAGACCCGCAAGCAATTCGGGGCCGTCCTCAAGACCTTTCAGGCGCTGACTCAGCGTGCCGCTGACATGTACGTTTCACTCGAACTGGCGCGCAGCATGAGTTACTACGCAGCAATGTGTCTGGCCGACAACCGAATCGATCCGGTTGTCGCCGCACGGTGCAAGCTGCAGGTAGGCAGATCCGGTAGGCACATCGCCCAGGAGGCGATCCAGTTGCACGGTGGAATCGGCGTGACAGCCGAATACCCCGTCGCCCACTACGCCGCACGATTGACTGCCATCGAGCAGACATTCGGCTCGTCGACCGACCAGTTGCGAATCCTCAGCAGCCAGATCGGAACGTACGGGGCGCCCACGCCGTAGAGCCTGGCACCAACGTTAGAGCGATCAGACCTTCATCGGCTTGGGCGCCTGCCAGGATCCATTGAGCGCCGCAGGTTTCGGCCAGTACAACCGCATCACCACCGTGAAAGGGCCGGTCGGGGCGGGCAGCCAGTTCGCTTCTTTTTGCGGGGCCGGTGCCTGGTTCTGCATGTGGATCGTCAGACCGCCGTCCGGATCCTTCACCATCTTGGGCAGCATCGGCGAATTGATCAGATACCGATTGATGGGGTTCTCCACCAACAGGCTTTCCGGAAGCTTGTACATCGTCACTGACCAGAATGCATGAACCGGCGGGAGTTGGCCGGGGGCGAAGTGCAGCACATAATCGTTGGCTCCAGATAGCGCTTCACCGTTGGTGTCGGTCGTGAACGTCGGGTACATCGCCTCCTGTTTGGAGTTGCCGTAGATACCGAGCACCGCACCAGCCATCCGGTACAGGTAGTTGCCGTTGAGTGCTTCCTTGGTTCCGAACAGTTCACCCGAGCTGATTTGGCCTGTTGCGATCTTGTCCTTCTGCAACGCACCGAGTTCCGTCCACGCGTCAGCCATGCCGGCCTCAATTGCCGAACGCATCTCAGGACTGAGTTTGTCCGCGTTGAAGTTTCCGCTCGGTCCGATACCGATGCTCGTAAACCGGTCCCTCAAGTCCTGCTCGGCGGGCAACGTCGGCGCGAACCTCAGAACGAAGTTGAGGATGTCGAAGAACTCCGGCGAAGTCTTCTGCTGATCGGGCGTCAGCGGCGCCACGAAATCGATGGGCGGGGCCAACGCGGGTGCCGGCTGGTTCAGGAATGCCGAGAGCTGCTGCACCTTATATTCGGCCTGGATCGCTTTGACGCGGTCGAGATCGTCGGGCCCGAACAACTGGGTCCGGTAGATAACCAGCGCCAGGTCGGTATCAGAGCGGATGACTTCGTTGATGCCGTCAGGCTTGTCCCCTTTCCAGCCGGGGCCAGCAAAAAGGTACTTGCCACCGTCATTGCCGGTGGTACGGCTGCCCGCATAGGCGAAGTTGTAGGTGTAGCCATCAACGAACTGAAGCGAGTAGTAGCGGTCTTTCTCAATCGGCGGAATGGTCAAGACCAAAGGCTCTGCACGCAGGTCAGCGCCCAACATCGAATACGGGGTGTCGGAGTTGGGCGTCTGTACGGCGACGTCTGCCGGTGTGTAAACGCGGGCGATGCTGTGTAACTTGTTCCAGTCACCCTTGTACTCGGGGTTGTGTGAGTCGACGAAGTACGCGTACTGGATTCGGTAGCTGTCGACCATCGGAAAGCCATAGATATACGCCTCTTTCGCGATGGCACGGGCTTGCTCCGGCGTGACTGACCCGGGCGACGAAGGAGTCGAAGTGCTCGCGGCAGTCTCCTTCGGCATGCTCCCGCCGGAGCAGCCCGCAGCCACAATGGCCAGCAGAAGGATGGCAATACCGCTGCGAATTCTCACTACTTCTCCAATTCTTCGATACGCGCACTGATCGATCGGCCCAGCGCCTTCGCCTCGGCGTCCATCCTCGGCAGGATCTCCGGGACGAACGGGGTGATCGGCCGCTCCCCTAGCGGAGTCGACAGCACCGGCTTCAGCCATCGGAAGGCACCGACCCAGCCGGGCACGTTGATCCGGCGCTTACGGCCCTCGATGCCTTTGATAAAGGCCGCACCACACTTGTCGATGCTGGTGGTCTTGTTCAGCGGGTAGGGCAATTTGGCGATCATCGCGCTGAAGCTACTCAGGTCATGTTTGGCATCCTGCACCAGCGGGGTGTCAATCCACGACATGTGTGCGCAGCCGACATCGACACCCTGATAGCCGACCTCGAGCCGTAATGCATTGGCGAACTGCTCAATTCCTGCCTTGGCGGCGTGATACGGCGCCAGGCCGGGAGCGGCGGCGAACGCCGCGAAGGACGACACGATCAGGACGTAACCCCGCCGGTCGATGATCGATGGCAACGCGGCACGAACGGTGTGAAAAACACCGAGGACGTTGATATCGAGGAGCCGCTTGACATCCTCCGGATCGACGTGCAGCACTGATCCGAAGGTGGCGATACCGGCGTTGGCCATCACGACGTCAATTCCGCCGAATCGATCAATGGCCCGGTCGGCCACCGCCTGCATTGCGGCCAGGTCGCGGACGTCGGCGACGGCGGTCAGCACGTTGGCGTCGCCCAACTCGGCCGCCAGTTCGGCCAGCGGCTCGGCGTCGATGTCCGTCAAGACCAGCTTCGCGCCTTTCTGGTGCAGACGACGTGCCACGTCAGCACCGACACCCCGGGCGCCGCCGGTGATGAAGACCACCTTGCCGTTGACGGAACTCATAACCGAACTCCTAACAGTGCATCCACCGCAGCCGCCACCGCGGCGGGCGCCGACGGGTCATGACCCCCGTATTCCAGCGCGTCGGTTGTCCAGCCATCAATGGCGGCAAGGGCTTTCGGGGTGTCAAGGTCATCAGCCAAATAGCGGCGAAGGCGACCGACGGCATCGCTGGCGTCCGGACCAGCCGGTAGCGCGGCGGCGGCGCGCCACCGCTGCAGGCGGGATTTGGCCTCGTCGAGCACCTGATCACTCCAGAACCGATCAGCGCGGTAATGCCCGGCAAGCAGCCCGAGTCGGATAGCGGCTGGATCTACCCCCTGCTCCCGCAGCTTGGACACCAGCACGAGATTGCCGCGACTCTTCGACATCTTGTGACCGTCCCAGCCGATCATTCCGGCGTGTGCGTAGTGCCGGGCGAATCTGCGCTCGCCGGTGACGGATTCGGCGTGCGCCGCCGAGAACTCGTGATGCGGGAAGATCAGGTCGCTACCGCCGCCTTGGATGTCCAGCCCGGAACCGATGCGGCTCAACGAGATTGCCGCGCATTCCACATGCCAGCCCGGCCGGCCGGACCCGAACGGCGAGGGCCAACTCGGCTCGCCGGGACGCTCGGCTCGCCACAACAGCGCGTCGAGTGCATCGACTTTGCCGGGCCGGTCCGGATCGCCGCCGCGCTCGGAAAAGAATCGCATCATGGTCTCGCGGTCGTAGCCGGACTCGTAGCCGAACTGCGCAGTGGCATCGGCACGGAAGTACACATCCGGGTGCTGGGTATCGTCGACTACATAGGCCGCGCCGGAGGCCAGCAACTTCTCGACGACTTCGATGACTTCGTCGATAGCCTCGGTCGCGCCGACGTAGTCGTGGGGTGGAAGCACCCGCAGCGCGGTCATGTCCTCGCGAAAGAGCTGGGTCTCGCGGGCGCCGAGATCTCGCCAGTCGATCCCGTCGCGGTTCGCGCGTTCGAATAGCGGGTCGTCGACATCGGTGACATTCTGCACGTAGTGCACGGCGTGGCCATTGTCGAGCAGCACCCGATAGACGAGGTCGAACGCCAGGTAGGTGGCGGCGTGGCCAAGGTGAGTCGCGTCGTAGGGCGTAATTCCGCAGACATACATCGTCGCGGTCTCCCCCGGAGTCACCGGCCGCACCTGACGGTCAGCGCTGTCGTAGAGCCGCAATTCCGGCCCGCGCCCCGGAAGTTCAGGAATGTCGACGGTCGGCCACGACTGCATACCTGAACTCTAGGTGCTGCCAATCTGCGAACTCAGCTGACCATCCACATGGTCTCGAGCAGCAGACCGGCCAGCTCCGGCCGGCACATCAACAGGTCGGGCAGGTACGGGTCTGGCCGGTTATAGAGCAGCGGGGAGCCATCCAGTCGGGTGGCGTGCAGACCCGCTGCCTGGAGTACGCCCGCCGGTGCTGCCGAGTCCCACTCCCATTGGCCACCGGCGTGAATGTAGGCGTCGGCGTCACCCCGGACCACTGCCATCGCTTTCGCCCCGGCCGAACCGATCCGGATGAATTCGATGTCGAGCCGGTCCCGCAGCCTCCAGAGCACAGCCGGTGGTCGGTTAGAGCTCGCGGTTATCCGGATCGGACCGGGTGCTGCCGCGGCCGGCGCCCTGACGGTGTCGCTTCGGTGCACCTCACCGATCGCCGGAAGCGCGACCGCGGCATCCGTGATGGCACCGTCTGCTCCGGCGGTCCGCTGCCAGAGGGCGATATGCACAGCCCAATCGTCGCGACCGGGCATGGAGAATTCGCGTGTCCCGTCCAGCGGGTCGATGATCCAAACCCGATCAGCGTTCAGCCGCCTGAGGTCGTCATCAGCCTCCTCGGAAAGCACTGCATCCCTGGGTCGTTCGGCGTGCAACCTACGAAGTATCAGCGTGTTCGCGCGGATATCGCCGGCGTCACCGAGCGCCGGCGGGAAGTCGAAGCCAACCTCCGCACGCACTTCGAGTAGCAGCCTTCCGGCCTCTTCAGCCAGATCGGCGGCCAGTGCCGCGTCGGTCAGAGTCACGGTGCCAGTATCGCCGAACGATGATCAGCCACGACGGCCGCACCGCTCCCCGCGGGTAGATTCGCAATGATGCGCTTGCTATTCGCCCTTGCCGGCCTGACTCTGGTCTTGGCCGACTGCGGTTCAGCAGCCGCTTCTCCCAATCCGCTCGTCGGCACGACCTGGCAGCTCGTCAGCATGGAATCCACCGGCGGTGAGCCGGGCACCACAGCCGTCGACGTTCCCACCAAATACACCGTGACCTTCGGCGACGGCGGCCACGCCGCGTTCCGGATCGACTGCAACCGTGGCTCCGGGAGCTGGGACGCCGAGGCTTCGTCGCCTGAAACCGGCAGCCTGACGTTCGGGCCGATCGCTGTGACACGAATGGCCTGCCTGGGGCCCACGTTGGACTACCAAGTCAGCTCAATGTTGGGCGGGGTGCGCAGCTACCGCTTCAGCCACGATGGAAGCCTGTCGTTAGTTGGGGATGCCGGAACGCTCAGCTGGGAACCCGGCACCCCATCCTAGAAAGCGGGCCACGGAATCGGCCGGCGCCGATCCGGCGCAGGCATCACCGGATCATCGACTAAGGCGCCGACCCGTCCGCGCAGCGCAGCGATCTCCGCTGCGGTCAGGTGCTCACCAAGCTCCTCACCCAGCGGCCCGGCGAGTCCGCGGCCAAGCGCGGCGACGACTTCAAGCGTCTCGTCGTCAATCGGCTTGCCGGCCCAGCCCCACAGCACGGTGCGGAGCTTGTCCTCAACGTGCAGCGATACGCCGTGGTCGACGCCGTGCACCCAGCCGTCTACGCCCATCAGAATGTGGCCGCCCTTGCGGTCCGCGTTGTTGATGATGATGTCGAAGACCGCCATCCGCCGCAGCCGTGGATCGTCGGCGTGGATCAGAGTCACCTCATTGCCCGAGTAGTCGTAGGCCCTCAGCACCGAAAGGTAGCCGGGCGGGACCGAACCGACCGGGCACAGGTCGACGAGGTCGGGAACCATGGATTCCTCAACTTCTTCGGGCTGATCCACCCAGAGTTGTAGCATCCCAGGACCCGCCGGTCCGTCCCGAATGATTGTGTGCGGCACGATATTCCAGCCCAGCGCAGCAGAAACCAGATAGGCGGCACGTTCCCGGCCGGCCAGCGTACCGTCCGGGAAATCCCACAGCGGCTGCTCGCCTGCCACCGGTTTGTAGACACAGTGGACCTTGTCCTCGCCGAGGTGCGCCTCGCAGAGGAAGGTGGCGTTGCTGGCAGATCGGATCCGCCCGAGTGGAGTCAATTCGCCCGAGCGGAGGAGCTCGTCAGCTGATATGCCACCCGTCACGAGCCGGTATCGCCCTCGTCCCCGGTAAATGCACCGCGCCGATAACCGTTGGTGCGTACGCAGATGTGACCGTTGGGGTCGAGCGGCTCATCGCACAGCGGGCAAGGCGGCCGGCCGGCTGAGACCACGTGGTGAGTCCGGGTAGCGAACTGCCGGGCGGACTCCGGTGTCAGGAACACCCGCACCGCATCCGGCCCCTCCTCAGCGTCATCGAGCACCACGGAAGCGTCGAATTCGGCATCTGTGACGGCAAGCAGTTCGACGACCACGGTTTGCGCCTCAGAATCCCAGCCCAAACCCATGGTGCCCACCCGGAACTCGGCATCAACCGGCATGATCAGGGGGCTCACATCATCGACCTCGACCTCCGGCGGCAGCGGGGTGCCGAACCGCCGATTGATCTCAAGCAACAGCGCGCCGATACGCTCGGCCAATACCGTCACCTGCTGCTTTTCCAGAATCACCGAGATAACCCGGTCGTCATGCACCGCCTGCAGGTAGAACGTCCGGTTCCCGGGTTGCCCGACCGTTCCGGCGATGAATCGGTCGGGTGTGCGGAAGACGTGGATTGCGCGGGCCATGGTTCGTCCAAAATACCGGCAGAACCAGCTGTGCGGTTAGTCGCCGGGCTGGCGAACGCCCCAAAACTCAGCTTGTTGACCCGCCGACGACTGCATCACCGCTCTTGTCGGCCGGCGGAGCGCTCAGCGCGGAGGCGAGCTGGGCGCCGGTGTGATTGAGGTGCACCACGAATGGGCGGACCGGCGTGTACCGGATGACGCTCATCGACGCGGGGTCGGCTGTGATGCGCTGAAAACTGTCCAAGTGGGTTCCCAGGGCGTCGGCGACAATCGCCTTGATCACATCGCCATGCGTACAGGCCAGCCACAGCACGTCGGTGCCCTGCGCTTCGGCGAGCCTGCGGTCGTGCTGCCGTACTGCCGCCACAGCGCGGGCCTGGACGTCGGCCAAGCCCTCTCCGTCCGGGAACACAGCGGCACTCGGCTGCTGCTGGACGACCGACCACAGCGGTTCCTTGACCAGCTCACCAAGCTTGCGACCAGTCCATTGGCCGTAGTCGACCTCGGCGAGCCGATCGTCTACTTCTGGCTCCAGATCGAGCGCAGCGGCCAAGGGTTCGAGTGTCAGCCGGCAGCGCAGCTGCGGTGATCGAACCAGTGCCTTGATCGGCAGGTCGCCGACCCGTGCGATCAGCTCCTCTGCCTGGGCTCGGCCTTTGTCATCCAGGTCGACCCCTTCAGCGCGCCCAGCCAGGGTGTGTGCGGTGTTGGACACCGACCGGCCGTGGCGCAGCAGGATGACGGTCATAGGCTCTTCACTAGGTCGCCGCCACTACCCCACTGGCCAACAGGCCCATCACCACAAGCGCGAGCACCACCCGATAGCCGACGAACCAATACATAGCGTGGTGAGCTACGAAACGAAGCAGCCAGGTGATCGCCGCCAGCCCCACGATGAAAGCAATGATCACCGAGACCAGCAATTGCAGTCCGGTCGCGCTCATCCCCTCTGTCACCGGATGGAAGGCATCCGGCAGCGAGAACAACCCGGAAGCGAACACCGCCGGAATCGCCAGCAGGAAGCCGAATCTCGCGGACAACTCTCGGTCCAGGCCGAGGAAGAGCCCGGCGCTGATGGTGGAACCGGATCGCGATACCCCGGGCACCAGCGCCAGACACTGAGCCAGCCCGACCAGCAGCCCGTCTCGCCAGGTGAGCTGCTCGGCATGACGGGTCTGCCGCCCGAAGTACTCTGCGGCCGCAATGACAAGCGAAAACACCAGCAGCGCCGTCGCGGTAATCCAGAGATTCCTTACGCTGGAACGGATTTCATCCTTAA
This sequence comes from Mycobacterium sp., assembly GCA_965279745.1. Taxonomy (GTDB): domain Bacteria; phylum Actinomycetota; class Actinomycetes; order Mycobacteriales; family Mycobacteriaceae; genus Mycobacterium. The sequence continues at coordinate 532,143 of OZ257262.1, read as the reverse complement.
ACAGCAATCCGAGAACACCGATCGGGATGGTGCCGATGATGACGCACCAGCCCATCCGATAGTCGACGTTGTCGCGGTTGGCTTTGTTGAATAGCCCGCTGAACCAGGCTTTGAGAATCCGTCCGATGTCCCGGGCGAAGTAGACCAGTACCGCGGCTTCGGTTCCCAGTTGTGATACCGCGGTGAACGACGCACCGGCATCCCCGGAAAAGAAGACCCTAGAGGCAATCGCCAGGTGCCCTGAGGACGAGACGGGTAAGAACTCAGTCAACCCTTGGATGATTGATAGAACGACTACCTGCAACCACGACATCGGCGCGACATCCACGTCGCAGACCGTACTTCATCAAGTTGGGAAGTCAGCGCGCAAAGCGCGGAACCGGCTGAGCTCCGGCCACCGCGTCCCGAACGGCGGCGGCCAGGCTGCGTTCGTCGTCGATGTCGATGTCCAGCAGGTTTCGGGTGGCGGCGGCCACCACGTCCTCCGGCTGCGGCACCAGACCAGCAAGTCGGGGGTGGTATACCTCGACGATCAACTCGGCGTGGTGCACCTGAAATGAGAAACTGCGACCATCGCTGAGCTGGCCGAACCCGTTGGCGAACAAGCCAGTGGTGATGTCCTCAATGGCAAACCCGTCTGCATCGGGTTCCGTGCCATCGGAAAACGTCATACCGCCACCATAATGGCGCTTACGCTGTTGGCGGCGGAAACACGCACGATCGTCCCATTCCACAGCCGCACCGGACACCTAGAATTCGTGGCATGCACAGTTGGCGCAGGTCGACCGGGATCGCGCTGGCGGTGGTGACGGTCGCAAGCGGATGTTCATCGAATCCTTTCACCTCCGCGCCGCCGACCATCCCGCCGGCGCAGGCAGCGGTAGCGCCCGCCCCGACAATCCGGCCTGCGGGCGAGGTCCTGCCGCTCACGAGTAGCCCGATAGCCGCATTGTTCGACCGGCACACGGGGTCGCTGGTGACACTGTCGCCGGGAGCCAATCCTCAGCGTGCCCTGTTGACCTCGTTCGGCGTCGGCAAGCCACGGACACTCGTCCTGCCGGGGCCGGCGACGTCGATCACCGGTTCTGGGGACGGTTCGGTCTACCTGGCCACCCGCGGCGGCTATTTCTCCGCCGACCTGAGCGCGGGCACCGCCAAGCACGTGGCGATCCCCGGCGAGGCAAGCACCGATTTCACCGCAATTGCCCGCCGGGCCGACAGCAGGCTGGTGCTGGGCAGCGCCGACGGCACGGCCTACACGCTGACGGCGAACGCCGAGATTGCCGACAAAACCAAGATCTTTGCGCACATCGACGCCATAACCACCGTCGGCGACACCGCCGTCGTACTGGATCGCGGACAGACCTCGGTGACCGCACTGGACAGCCACGGCGCGCCCCAGCAGTCCCTGCGCGCGGGAGAAGGTGCCACGACGCTGGCGTCCGACTCGGCGGGTCGGGTTCTAGTTGCCGATACCCGCGGCGGCCAACTGCTGGTGTTTGGAGTCGATCCGCTGATCGAACGTCAGGCCTATCCGGTTGCGATGGCGCCCTACGCATTGGCCGGATCGTCCACACTTGCGTGGGTTTCACAGACCGCGGCGAACACGGTAATTGGTTACGATCTTGCTACTGGAATACCCGTGGAAAAGGTGCGCTATCCCACCGTGCAGCAACCGAACTCGATGGCCTTCGACGACGCGACAGGCACCCTCTACGTGGTGTCGGGTTCCGGTGGCGGCATTCAAGTGATCCGCAGCGCTACCGGTGCACGATGAGTGCGGCCCACCACGGCCGGATGCCCGCAGGGTGGGTGCCCGATCTCTCTGACGAATACGAGTGGGCTCCGCTGCGACTGCCGCCGGAGGTGACGCGGGTGAGCGCGTCGACACGGCTGTCGATTGAGGCCGAGTACCGCGGGTGGGAGTTGACCAAGGTGCGCCTCTACACTGATGGCAGCAGGCGTGTTCTCCTGCGGCGCAAGAAGACTCATACCGATGATGCACTGCCTGTCGATCGGCCCGGGGTGTGATGTACTCCGCTTTGCGGCGGGCGCTATTCCTTGCGCCGCCAGAACGCATCCACACACTGGTTTTCGCGGCGCTGCGTGGTGCTACTGCCAGTCCCCTGGCGCGCATGCAGCTGCAGAAGGCACTGGGGCCCCGAGACCCCGTTCTGGCGAGCACGGTGTTCGGCGTGCGCTTCCCTGGTCCATTGGGATTGGCTGCCGGGTTCGACAAAGACGGACACGGGCTGAGCGCTTGGGGTGCAATGGGATTCGGCTACGCCGAAGTCGGAACGGTGACGTCTGAGGCGCAGCCGGGCAATCCGTCGCCGAGGCTATTCCGGTTACCCGCCGACCGCGCGCTGCTCAACCGAATGGGCTTCAACAATCATGGCGCGAGCGCGCTGGCTTCGCGACTGGCCCGCTTCCAAGCGGACGTGCCAATCGGGGTGAACATCGGCAAGTCAAAGATCACGCCTGCAGAGCACACCGTCGATGACTATCGGACCAGCGCGAGACTGCTTGGTCAGCTGGCTGCCTACTTGGTGGTCAACGTCAGCTCCCCCAACACACCCGGATTGCGCGACCTGCAGGCGGTGCATTCGCTGCGGCCAATCCTCGAAGCTGCCGTCGCCGAGACGTCGACGCCAGTGCTGGTGAAGATCGCCCCTGATCTGTCCGATGAGGACGTCGACGCAATCGCCGATCTGGCCGTCGAACTAGGGCTGGCCGGAATCGTTGCGACAAACACCACAATATCCCGGGCGGGCCTGCTCACACCGAACGTCAACTCCCTTGGTCCAGGGGGTATTTCCGGACCTCCGGTAGCCGCTCGGGCATTGGAGGTGTTGCGGCGCTTGTACGCCCGCGTGGGCGACAAACTCGTGCTGATCGGCGTCGGCGGCATCGAGACCGCCGACGACGCCTGGGACCGAATCACCGCTGGAGCATCGCTGTTGCAGGGCTACACCGGCTTCATCTACGGCGGCGGCTTGTGGGCCAAGCACATTCACGACGGTGTTGCCGTCCGACTGCGCGCGGGCGGGTTCAATTCGCTAGCGGAGGCCGTCGGCTCGGCTTCCTAATCCGAGCAGCGGGCTAGCGCTGCTCGTAGGTGCCGTGAATGACTGCCCGCGCAATCGCGTTCATGAACAGGTTGAAGCCCAGGTAGGCCGGGCTGGCACTCTCTTCGAGCTCCAGCTTCTCCACTGAAACGGCATGCACGGCAATGTAGTACCGATGCACACCGTGACCGGCTGGCGGCGCAGCGCCGATATAGCGGCGCATGCCGGCGTCGTTGCACAGCGTGAGCGCATCGCCGGGCAGCAGCGATCCGTCGCCCACCCCAGACGGCAATTCGGTGACTGTCGCAGGCAGGTTGGCCACCGCCCAGTGCCAGAAGCCGGACGCCGTCGGCGCGTCCGGGTCGTAGACGGTGACGGCGAAACTCCGGGTCTCCTCAGGAAAGCCCGACCAACTCAGCTGGGGCGAAACATCTTCGCCACCGGCGCCCATGATGCCGCTGACCTGAGCCTTGTTCAGCGGCTGACCGTCAGCTAGGTCGGTGCTGGTCAGCGTGAAGCTCGGAAGCTTCGGCAGGAAGTCGTAGGGGTTGCATGCAATTGCCATGGTTAAGCCATTCCTTCATTCAGTGTCATCAACAGTTTCTCAAGAAGCGGTCGAGCACTCGAGCACCGAACTCGAGCGCTTCAACCGGCACCCGTTCGTCGACGCCATGGAACAGCGCCGCGAAATCGAGGTCCGGCGGCAACTTCAGCGGGGTGAAGCCGAAGCAGCGAATACCCAGACGGGCAAACGCTTTCGCATCGGTACCACCAGACAACATGTACGGGACAGTGCGTCCTTCAGGATCAACGGACAGTAGAGCGTCATTCATCGCGTCGACGAGATCACCGTCGAATGTGGTTTCGTACGAGGGCAATTCGGTAATCCACTCACGGGTGACGTCGGGTCCGATGAGTTCGTCGACCTCCCTTTCGAAAGCGGCCTGTCTCCCCGGGAGTACCCGGCAATCGAGCACCGCCTCGGCCGTCGCGGGAATGACGTTTGCCTTGTAGCCCGCCTTGAGCATGGTCGGGTTGGCGGTGTCTCGCATTGTCGCGCCGAGAATGCGAGCGATCGACCCCAATTTGGCGATCGCGCCTTCGAGATCTGGTGAGTCGATGTCGAAGGTGTAGCCCGTCTCCTCACTGACGGCAGCCAGGAACTGGGCCACCGGACCAGTGAGCACCAGCGGGAACTGGTGGCGGCCTAGCTTTGCCGCCGCTTCGGCGACCATGGTGACCGCGTTGTCGTAGTGGACGAACGACCCATGACCGGCGCGCCCGCGTGCCGTCAGCCGCATCCACAGCAACCCTTTTTCCGCCGTCTCGATGAGATACAGCCGGCGTTCGCCGCCATCCTTGCGGGGCACCGTCAACGAAAATCCGCCGACCTCCCCGACGGCTTCGCTGATTCCGCCGAACAGGTCGGGCCGGTTGTCGACCAGCCAGTGCGCGCCATACTTGCCGCCGCTCTCCTCGTCGGCCAGGAAGGCGAAGACCAGATCGCGCGGCGGAACGATCCCGGCGCGTTTGAAGTGCCGGGCGACGGCGATCATCATCCCGCACATGTCCTTCATGTCGACCGCGCCACGGCCCCAGACATAGCCGTCCTCGATCGCACCGGAGAACGGGTGCACGCTCCAATCCGCGGGCTCGGCCGGCACCACGTCCAGGTGGCCGTGGATCAGCAGTGCACCCCGGCTCGGGTCAGCGCCGGCAAGCCGCGCGAAGACATTGCCGCGACCAGGGGCTCCGGACTCGACGTACTCGGTCTCGTACCCGACCTCGCGGAGCTGATCTGCGACCCAGTGCGCGCAGTCCGCCTCGCCCTTGGTGGTCTCCAGCTCGCCGGTGTTGGAGGTGTCGAACCGAATCAAGGCGCTGACGAGGTCGACGACCTCGCGAGTCGGATCTGGGCCGGAATCTGTCACGTTCCCTTTCCTACCAGGCCCACCGACCGACCACCGACGGTACAAAGGGTGCGATATACCACAAATTTCTCTCAAACCTCATGCGCAACACGCCGCCACGCGGTTTGATTCATCGGTGTGGAGCCAGCTGCCTGCGATCGCGGCCTTGCTGTGCGTGTCGCTGTCCGGCTGCTCGACCTCTGTCGCCGGCAGCGCGGCACCCGCCCAGCGCGCTCCATTGACTACCGCTGATGGGCTGCCCGCATTGCTGTTGTCGGCATCTGACATCGGCGCAGTGATGTCGAGCAACGATATGGCGGTCATCCGCGACGTCGACAAGATCTGGAACGACAGCGCGCGACTCGACGACGTGAATTGTCTGGCCATTGCCGGTGCCGGCCAGCAGGCGGTGTACGCCACCACCGGCTGGACCGCCACCCATAGTCAGGTCTTGCGAGAACCCCCCACCTCTTCGTCCTGGTCGCACTACGCCGTTCAGTCGGTTGCGCTCTTCCCCACCAGCCAGGCAGCTACCGACTTCTACGAGACGTCGCGCATCAATTGGGCAAAGTGTTCCAACCGCGAACTGCGTTACCCACAGCCGTTGGGACCTGAGCAAGTGTGGTTAGTCGGCCAGATCAGCACTGAGCACGACGTCCTCGCGGTGTCGCGAATCGAGCAGGCTCCCGAACGATGGGCCTGCCAGCGCGCTCTGACCGTTCGTAGCAATGTGGCCGTCGACGTCGAAGCGTGCAGTTTGGACGGAGCACCTACGGCAGCGGCGGCCATAGCAAGCCAGATCACCAATCGGATGCCTGCCGCGTAGCTGACCCGGTCCCGGGTTTGGGGCTGCACTGCTCGATCCGTTAGCCTTAGCTGCCCGAACCCGCGCAGGGTTTGTGAGTCCGAGTGGCGGAATGGCAGACGCGCTAGCTTGAGGTGCTAGTGCCCTATTAACGGGCGTGGGGGTTCAAGTCCCCCCTCGGACACCCTTGTGATGAGTCGAGTCATCGGTTACAGATTGCCCCGGCCTTTGGTCGGGGCTTTTCTGTTGGTGGGCCAGTAGTTGCGGTCGGGGTTGATGAACCGCCCCGGTTCAAACTGCATGAATTCCAGGTTGGCCCAAGTCTGCCACTCGATGGCATCGACCGGATGATTGATCCGAGCCCGTGACTCGACGTCCGAAGACGCCAACAATTTTCTTGCAGCAGCCACCGTCGCCGTCTCTTCACCAAGACGCGAGGACTCGAACCGATGAACCCCCTCACGCAGGGAGCTATCCTCAGAATCTCCCTCAAATTCATTGCGATACAACGGCTTCCACCCCACAATGAAATCACCGGCGAAAGTACCAGCCTGTCGATCCGGCATCCGATAAGCGTAGGAATCCAACCCACACAACCTCGCCAGTCGTGGATGCTCACCTGCATACCGCAGTAGCTCCAGCGCACAACAGGCCCAAACCATATTTTTGGACAACACTCCGTAGCAGTATTCTAGGATCTGCCATGCAATTATTACTACTAATTGTTATTTTTTTTAGCACTACTGGTCTGGAGGGGTTGCAGTGAGGTCTAACCGTGTCGTCAAAACTGTGCTATCGCCGGCGAGCGTTGCGGGCGTGGGTCGTCCGATCCGGTTTTGCGCCGGGTTGCTGCCACGTCCTGCATTGTTTGGTTCGTCGAGTTATGTAGGTCGGGTTGGTGCGTTGGCGGTGACGTTGGGCGTGGGTGCTGCTGTTGTGGCGTTACCGGGTGTGGCGTTTGCGGACACGGTGGGGTCTGGTGGTTCGGCGGGGTCGTCGGATTCGTCGTCGTCGGGTACGGCGCCGACAACGAAAGTGTCGAGCCAGACGAGAGCGAGCCAGAGCGCATGGCCAGCCCGATCCGGGCGGACGGCTAGTGGCCGCCATAGCGGGCCAACAGCAGCACGCGTCGCAGCCGCGATGGCTGTGCCCAACCTCAGTTCCCGTCCGCCGGACGATCCCGAGGTGTCGGCGTCCCCCACGCTGCTGCCATCTCCAGCTGCGACAGCATCCGTAGTCAGCAACACCTCGGCGGTGAAATCCCCTCGGCTGCCAACCAGCTCGGCTGTCGGTTCGGTCCGGACCGCAGTGGCCTCACAAACGCTTCAGAACCTGCAGACGGTTAACGGTGTTCTCACTCGGGCTTTCGACTCTGCGTCCTCGTGGCTGGACGGGTTACCCCCGGACGGGTTCACCCAGTTGCTCCAAGCGGGGCTACTGATGGTGAGCACCGCGTGGACCAACACCTACAACAACATTAATCAGCGGCTTGGCATGATCGTTTTCAAGGTTCCTCAATACGACCATGTGGTCGTATTGATGTTGGAGAACCACAGCTTTCAGGAGATTCTTGGGATAGGCGACACCAACCAGCCGCCCGTCCCCTATATCAATGACACGCTCGTGCCCGGAGGGGCATTGATGACCGCCGCCTACGGCCTGCAGCACCCAAGCCAGCCGAATTACTATTGGACCTTCTCGGGAAGCAATCAAGGCATCACGACCGACGGGCCGCCGATCCTCTTAGACGGGACCAACACAATCAACTCCACGGCCCCGAACCTCTACACCGAGCTTCGGTCACTCAGCTCGCCGAAGACTTTCGCGGGCTACGTAGAGGGCTACACCGGCGAGGCCGATTTCCGAGCACCGAACGGCACCATCCGTTTCCTCGGGACCATCGCCTCGCAGGAAGGGGTGATCGGCGAGCTGGCCAACGTCGTGCGGCATATACCCTGGGCCGGATTCGCGAATGTGCCGGAGGGCGTGACGGCAAGTTTCACATCGTTCGGGCCGAATTTCGAAACGCTGGCTAATGTTTCGTTCGTCATCCCGGCCCTCCAACACGACATGCACAATTACGGGTTCGGCGGCGACGATGCAGAAGTCTCAGACATCGCCACATCCGATACCGCGATGTCCAATGCCGATACCTGGCTTCAGCAAAATATCTCCGCCTACGCCCAGTGGGCCCTCACTCACAACAGCCTCCTCATCATCACGACCGACGAGGATTCCACGGCAGATTGGGTCACCCCACCCTTGACGGCAGAAAATTACAGCGGGCCTGACGGTGACTTGGCCATCAGCCCTGGGGCGCCGGGCTATACCAGTTCAGGCCAAGGTCCCTCGGCCACGGCAGATAACCCCAGCGGCGCTGCCCAATCCGGGCCGAACCAGATATTCACCCTCTTCTACGGTGCACACGTCATCCCCGGCGCGTATCTAAACCCCATCACAAACGTCAACGTATTGCGGACGATCGAGGCGTCGATGGGCATCGCAACCACGGCGGGAGCACAGCCCCAATATGCGGGCACGACCGCCGACGGTACTCACAACCCCGCATACCCGTTCAATGACGACGCGGTGACGGGCATCTTTTCCCTCCGAAGCTGATACGGCGTTACACAACCGAACCAACAGGACAAGGAGATTCGTGTCTGAGATCAGTCGGCGACGGGCATTGACTGGCAGTGCATTAGCCGCGCTTGGGGTGTTCGCAGCGACAAGTTGTTCGTCGTCAATGACACCCAAAACGGGTTCGGGCACGGAAGCCGAGGAGGAGAAGTCGCTCGATCAGCTTCATCAGGCTGCCCTTGCCGAGGGCGGGTCCTTGATCGTTTATGCCGGCGGCGACACAGCTAATCAGCAGGATTCCAACAAAGACGCCTTCGAGAAAGCCTTTCCTGGTGTCACAGTCGACATGGTCGTGGACTACAGCAAGTTCCATGACGCCCGCATCGACTACCAGTTGGCAACCGACAGTGTGGTGCCCGATGTTGTTCAACTGCAGACACTTCAGGATTTCGACCGCTGGAAACAACAAGGTGCGCTCCTGAGGTACAAGCCAGCCGGCTTCGGGCAGATCCACCCATCACTCAAAGACCCAGACGGCTACTGGACGGCGATATTCGTCGACGCGTTTTCGATCATCTACAACAACCGAGCCACCGGTGGTAACGGCCCAAAGTCCGCTACAGACCTACTCGATCCACGCTGGCGCAACGGGATCGTCTCGACATATCCGAACGACGACGATGCTGTCTTGTTCTTGTACGAACGAACCGTCAACGCACATGGGTGGCAATGGCTTGAGAAATTCGTCAAGCAGGGCATCACGTGGGTGCGTGGCACACAAGAACCTGCAGACCAGGTCGAATCAGCCAGAAAGCCAGTGGCGTTCGGCACCGACGGTGCACTTGAACCTGGACCCGACACTCAAACCCGGTTTGTCATCCCAGAATCCGATCCGTTCCTGGCATGGGGGCAGCGCGCGGCGATCATGTCAAAGGCGACCCATCCCGCGACAGCCAAGCTCTATCTGAATTGGTGGCTGTCCAAGCAAACCCAGGCGAACTTCTACATGTGGTCGGTGCGAACAGATGTCGATCCGCCCAGCGGGTACAAACAGATCTGGGACTATCCGAACTCGAACCTCGACCAGTTCCCCACATTCATGGCCGATCGCAGCGCGGTTGAACGATTCCGCCAACAGATCACAATCGAGATCGGTGAAGTGGTCGGAGCACCCTCGCCCGGATGGTTAGGCCTTCACCCTGGGCGTAGCTAACGGTTTATTGATGTGCCCTGGGTTGCATGGAGTCGCTTTGTTGACCAGATCTCTGCCGATCTGGGGATCAGCGACCAGACCATCTGTGGCCGGCGCAAGCAGGAACTGATCGACACCGGTCAACTGCCGGGCGTCAAGTGAACAGACCGAACTGGCCGCGGCCAACAATGGGACACACCTTGCTGCACTCGTATTCGATCAACCAGATGCAGACTCTGTTGCGGCGAAACATCTTCGGATCGCCCATGCCCTCACCGACAAGCTTCCCAACGTTGCCTGAACAGGTCAGCTGGACTTTTAGATCATCCTCAAGAAGGCACGCCCACTTTCACGCTCCGAGGCGAATCCAGAGCTGCTGATCATTGCTCATCTAGCGCATGCGTCGGCGCCAACTGATCGCCGCCGAGACGGCGAAGAGAACCGTGGCCGTGGACCTGATAATCGGATCTATCGGGGAATTCAACGGGATCGTACAGATGATCCCGAGCACGATGGCGATGAACTGCATTGAGGCAACCAGCCTTGAGCGTCGATCGTGGAGGTAGATGGTCATCACCGCCCAACCGCAATATATGAACAGATAGAAAAGCGTCACGCTGACGAGCCGCCAGTACGCCAGCAGCCAACCGTCGATCGGCACGTCCACGACCGACGCTGGGCCCGATGCCGCGACCGCCGGCGACGCCCAGAGCAGCGCCAACGAAACCGGTGGCACAACACTGACGACCGGCGTGACGTGCCACCGGAACCGGTGACGCAATTCATCAATATCCATGAGCCGAGTCATGGCGTGATACAGCAATGCAACCAATGCCGCGATGTAGCTGCAATGGGCAAGCCAGATGTTCAATTGCCAGATGCCCGTCATCGCATGTAGAGCTCGGTTCACCGCTGGAGTGATTGTCGGTGCGCGGGTCAAGGTCAACGGCAGACCGATTGCTGTGAACAGCAGCGACCAGGTGAGAGCGAAGTCCCAGGGCGCAGCGAAGCTGCGCCACCGGTAGATGACGGTGGCGAGAGCAACACCCTCAGCAACAATTGCAAATATTGCGGCGGGCCCAACCGTCATAGCCCGGGACCGCGAGTCCGCCTGGTTTGCTTGACGCGGGCCGCAGTTGCCGAGGTTCGGGCCATGCCCAACTCGCGCTCAGCGTATTCAATGACGTGGACGTCGCTGATCACCCCGTAGTAGGCGAGTAGCCAGACAATATTGATCCCGAACTCGGTCGCGATGGCAACGAGATGATCTGGGGTGAAAAACTCAGATTGCTTGCTGTAGTACGTCGATCTCGATACACCCGCTGCCGTCCAGAGCATTTCTGCCGTGACTCGCCTACCCGACATGTACGCTACTATCTGGGCCAGATTCTGATGGTTCTTAACCGTCTTCGTCGGCATTCATGGAAAATTAGTCCAATTTTGGACACATGTAAATCTGGCAGCCTTGGACAGCAAGGTGATCAAGATCCCTCGACGCTCATCGAGTACGAACATAATCGCGTTTAATTTGCCGGATCTGGTAGAAAGTTCTGCAGTTGGACTACGTCCCCGGAGTTGATTTCCCAAGCGCTGCAACGGTTCTGCGCGGATCGGTATGACCGCCGCGCGAATTTACTCCAGCGGCCCGGTGACACTCGTCGAACTGAACGTTCTGGCGAGTATTACTCGCACTTTCCCGGCGATATGTCGGTTTGGGCGGAGGGGCGCAAGCGGGTACGAATCAAGCTGGCGACAACGGTGACCAGCAGCACCCCGCCGATCACGCCTAGCGAGGTGCCTGTCGTGATCTCTGGCACCGCAACATGATTGCCGCCGTTGATGAATGGCAGCGTGTTCTCGTGCAGTGCGTGCAATACCAACTTGACCCCGATGAATGCCAGGATCAGCGCCAACCCGTACGACAGGTACACCAGCCGGTCCAGCAGACCCCCGATCAGGAAGTACAGCTGACGCAGGCCCATCAAGGCGAAGGCGTTGGCTGCGAACACGATGTACGGCTCCTCCGTCAGGCCGTAGATCGCAGGGATTGAATCCAAGGCGAACAGGATGTCGGTGAAGCCGATGGCGACCAAGGCGAGCAACATCGGGGTGACGGCCTTTTTACCGTCCATCAGGGTGAAGAACTTATTGCCGTCGTAGGTATCGGTCGTCGGGACGATCCGGCGCATCAGCGCAATGATCCGGCTGTCGCGCTTCTCCTCCACCTCTTTCTCGTGGCCGCTCTCCATCGCGAGTTTGACCGCGGTGAGCACCAAGAACACCCCGAAGATATAGAACACCCAACTGAACGCACCGATGGCCGCAGCGCCCGCTGCGATGAACACGCCACGCAGGACCAGGGCCAGCAGAATCCCCAGTAGAAGTAGCTTCTGCTGGTACTCGCGCGGCACCGCGAAAGTGCTCATGATCACGGTGAACACGAAAAGGTTGTCCACCGACAGTGCCTTCTCAGTGACGTACCCGGCGAAATACTCGCCACTGAACTCGCCGCCCCACTTCCACCAGACAAACACGCCGAAGACGATGGCCAGAACGATGTAGATCGATGACCACATCGCCGACTCTCTGAAAGACGGGTCGTGTGGGACCCTCGCATGGGCGAAGAAGTCGAACACGAAGAGCCCGAGAATCACCGCGCAGGTGACAACCCATACCAGCAATGAAACAGCCATGGCCACCATTATCCGGTGGAGGCACTTATGGCGTCGTCCCCCTAGTGGTGTCGGCGCTGTGCCCGCACGTAGACGATCCAGGACATCGCAACAGTCCCGAACGTGGCTACCTGGGCATGCCGTACGCGGCCTGGTGGGTAAATGACCCCGGTGAAGTAGTGATCGATGAATCCCGCAGAGGCCAGTGGTGGCATGCCGGCCCGCCGTCGAGCCCATCGCTCCAGCTCGGTCAGCGGGCATCCCACCTTCAGGGTGAATCCGGCGACGCCCCACAGCACTGTCGCCAGGTGCACCCAGATGCTGCGTCGCCACCGCAACGCCAGCGATCCGCCGCAGAGCAAGTACACCAGGAAGGCGAGATGCAGCGCCACGGTCATCCAGACCAACACTGCATACCGTAGGTTGGGGGCGTGACCCCCAAGGTCTTGTTCATCTACAACGACCCCACCGCCCCCGCCGCGCTGCTCGGCGAGACTTTCACCGAATTGGGTTTTGCGGTAAGTACTTTCGAGACCGTTCCGGCCGACCGGGTCGACGAACCGACCTTCGACGTGACGCTTCCGGATCCGACTCATTACGACATCATCGTGCCACTCGGGGCGCGCTGGTCCGTGTACGACGAGCGGTTGGAACAGTCCTGGCTGCATTCCGAGATCGAGATGGTGCAGCAGGGCTTGGCTGCGGGGGTGGGGGTGCTCGGCGTGTGCTTCGGAGGGCAATTATTGGCCAGCGCTTTGGGTGGCTCGGTACAGCGATCGAACGCACCGGAGATCGGCTGGCACGATGTCGACAGCACCGACCCTGATCTGATTCCCTCAGGCCCGTGGTTCCAATGGCACTTCGATCGCTGGACTTTGCCACCCAGAGCTACCGAGATAGCCCGCAATGACCGCGCCTCACAAGCCTTCGTACATGGCCGGGCGATGGCAGTGCAGTTCCATCCGGAACTCGATAACGAGCTTCTGGAGAGCTGGATCGCCGACGACACCGACGGGGCAGCACTTGAACTGGGGCTCAGCCACGACGACCTGCGCGAGCGCACCGCCGTCGAACTGGATGACGCGGCTCGACGGCTACGGCTTCTGGTGCGCGGTTTCCTCGACAACGTCGCTCGGTGGTAGGCCCTCGTCGGTGGCTGCCGCTTCCTCGGGCGTCTCCTCAGGTTCTTCCTCGGGATAGTCGGTGACGGCCTCTGGCTCCGCATCCGCGATTGCCTCTGCGTCATCCTCTGCGGGCTCAACGCCACCTTGCCTACGCAGTTGACGCTCACGGATCGCGTCAACGATCAGCAGGAGCACCCCGAGCGCACTGGCGGCAATGCATACCCACGCAACGAGCTCGTTGCTGGTGACGACCGCGGTAACCAACGCCGCGAGGCCGACCACCGCCAATACCAGCGCAACGATGAGCATCGATTATCCTCCGGCGGCAGGTGGCTCCGGCAGCAGGTTGGTTCTGCCAGCCGGCACTGATGGGTACTTAGTTGTTGCCTCGGTTGAACCCGCCATCGGAGGCGCCCGAATCCACTGGGGCCGCAGATCCGCGCTGCCCCAGTTCCTCAAGCTGAGACTCCAGGTACGTCTTCAAACGGGTGCGATACTCCCGCTCAAACGTGCGCAGTTGCTCCAGTCGGCCTTCGAGGACGGTGCGTTGTTGGTTGATCGTGCCCATGATCTCGGCATGCTTGCGCTCGGCATCCGCCTGCAACGCGTCGGCCTTCTCCTGCGCCTGGCGAAGCTGAGTTTCCGCACGCGTTTGGGCGTCATTGAGCATGGCATCAGCGTGTTGGCGAGCTTCGCCGACCGCAGTCTCCGCGGTGTGACGTGCTTCGGAGACCATCTGGTCAGCGCTTGCACGTGCATCGGCCACCAACTTGTCGGCCTCGGCTTTCGCCGTACCAGTTAAGCGATCAGCCGTGTCTTGCGCCAGGCTCAACACCCGGGCGGCCTTGAGGTTGTGGTCCTCAGACACCGGCTGTTGCACCGGCGGAGCCGGTGGGGCGGGCTCGGGCTCAGGTTCCGGCTGGTACAGCGGGATGGCCTGGGTCGGCTGCGGGATGCCTCCACCGGCCCGGTAACCAGAAAGCTCTTGGTCGAGTTCGCCAACCCGCTGACGCAGGTCCGCGTTCTCCTCGAAAAGGCGGTTCAGCTCGTTCTCGACCAGATCGAGGAAGGCGTCAACCTCGTCCTCGTTGTAGCCGCGCTTGCCGATGGGCGGTTTACTGAACGCCACATTGTGCACGTCGGCAGGTGTCAGTGGCATTATCTGCCCCCTCAGGGTCTGGACGATCGAACCGGTCTCAAAGCTTAGAACGCTTCACAGCATTTCTCGTCAGTACTGTAACTGGCGTCCATCCTGTCACACCAGACCCTTAGGTTGCGGCTCGGCACCGGAATGGGCCGGGAAATTCGGTGAATCGGTACATTATTTTCAGCGTGGCGTCGCCCAATTTCAGTCGAAATAGAGTAGTCTGCGGCGCCGCTCTAGACGGCTGCGTCGAATGCGAGTTGCATCCCGATGAAGGCCACCAACAGCAGCAACATGATCGACAGATCAAAACGAACCGCCCCGACCGTCAACTGGGGAATGAGACGGCGCAGCAGGTTCACCGGCGGATCAGTGACAGTCATGATCGCCTCGAGAATCACCACGGTAAAACCACGCGGATGCCAGTCCCGACTGAATGAGCGGATGAACTCCACGACTATGCGGGCGATCAGCAGCAACCAGAACAGGAACAGCACGAAGCCCAGGATGTTGAAGAACAGCGACACCTGAAGGCGGTCCTTACTATCAGCACTATCAGCGGATCTTGAATGTCGTTCCGCCGGGGCAGAGCCCGGGCGGGACGCCAGTCAGCCTACCTACTGATAGCTGTAGAAACCGGCCTCGGCGATCCGACGACGCTCCTCGGCCGTGACGTCGACGTCGGCCGGCGACAGCAGGAACACCTTGGTAGCGACCTTGTCGAACGAACCGCGCAGTGCGAACGCCAGTCCGGCCGCGAAATCGACCAACCGCTTGGCATCGGCGTTATCCATCGATACCAGGTCCATGATCACGGGCTGTCCGTCGCGGAAGCGCTCCCCGATGGTGCGGGCCTCGCTGTAGTCCTTGGGACGCAGCGTCGTGATTTTCGACAGCGGGCTGCCGGCCTCGAACAGTTCGGCCATCCGGCGCGGGTCCATGGCCAGCGCACCACGGGTCGATCCCCGGAGAGATCCGAAGCGAGACCGCGGCATGTCATGAGGCCGGTCGAATTCACGAGAACGGAATCGCGGCTCGTCGTCGTAGCCTCGGAAGCCCCCCGGCAGCGGGTACTCCGCCTCTCCACGCGGGTCTTCGTATTCGCGATCGCGGCGCGGGTCGTCGTAGCGGCCGGCGCGCTCCCCGCCGCGTTCATAGCGCTCGTCTTCGAACTGCTCGGGACGACGGGCGTAGCCGCGCCCCCTGGTGCCGGCTGACTCACGATCGTCGTCGTAGTACTCGTCGTCGTAGTCGTCCATCGGCGCCATACCGAAGTAGGCCTTGACCTTGTGAAGTGTGCTCATCGCTGGACCCTTCTGACGCGTGAACTGCGGTGTCTGTGATGAAGATGTGACTGGAGTGACTACTCAGGGAGACGTTAGAGGACGTTGTCCCATAAGCGACGTACCGACACGCACACATGTGGAACCGTGTCGCACCGCCGCTTCCAGGTCGCCGGACATCCCCGCCGACAACTCCGTGGCGGTCGGAAACAGCTGTAGAACCCGGCGGTGTTCCACGGCCAGTGCCGAAAACGCCATGTCGGGCTCGACACCCAAGGGCGGGATGGCCATCAGCCCGACCAGGCGCAATCCTTCGGCTTCATCGACCGCGGCACAGACCTCGTCGACCGATGCTGGATCACCGACGTCCACTCCGCCTCGCTCAACATCGCCGTCCAGACTGATCTGGACGAACACCCGCAACTGAGCAGCTCGTTGCCCGTCGGCCAGGGCTTGCGAGCATGCCCGATCCAACGCCGCTGCGACCTTGACTGTGCCGAGGGAGTGCACGGTATCGGCCCACGCGGCAATGGCTTTGGCCTTGTTGCTCTGAATCCGGCCGACCATGTGCCAGTGCGCCTCGCCGGGCGCTCCGAATTCGGCGATCTTCGCCGACGCCTCCTGCTCACGCGATTCCCCGAAGCTGCGGCAGCCGAGCCGCCACAGGATCTCGACGTCAGATGTGGGGAAGAACTTGGTGATCGGCAGGAGTTCGATATCGGCGACGTCGCGATTCGCTGACGCGGCAGCGGCTGCCAACCTGGCCTGCAACGTTGCGAGCGAACTCGCCAGCTCGACCTCGCGGATGGCCGCCGAGTTCATTCGGGACTCATTCCATCCACACGACTGATGCCAACCGGCC
Source organism: Mycobacterium sp. (assembly GCA_965279745.1). Taxonomy (GTDB): domain Bacteria; phylum Actinomycetota; class Actinomycetes; order Mycobacteriales; family Mycobacteriaceae; genus Mycobacterium. The sequence goes on along the minus strand of OZ257262.1, from coordinate 515,503 downwards.
CGTCGGTGCATCACGGCGATGGCTGAACAAACTGGGGTCTTCCACGGTGCATCGTGGGTCTATGTCGACGGCTTTGATGCCCGCCTCGTTGAGCTGACGGGTAATGCCGGCGCGCAGATCGAGGCCAGTGGTGCCACGTTCGGTGGTCGTGCAACTCCCGGGCAGCCGGGCTTCTATATCTGCAGCCATTTCTTCTGGCACTTCGTAGTTCGGTCCGCTGACCGCGGGTCCCAGGAGCACCGAAATGTCAGCCAACTGCGCGCCGGCGGCGACCATCGCTTCCAGCGTGCGGAGCACAATCCCGTCCGCTGCGCCCACCCGCCCGGCGTGGGCAGCGGCGACCACACCGGCGCGACCGTCGGCCATCAACACGGGAACACAGTCTGCGGTCACCACTGCCAGCGCTAATCCTGGCGTGGTAGTGACAAGGGCATCGGTGTCGTCGACGGAATCAGCCCGCGGTTCCGTCACCGTGACGACGCGATCACTGTGCACCTGGTTCATCCACACCACATGATCGACCGGAAGCCCGATGGCAGCTGCCAACCGTTCCCGGTTTGCGATCACTGACTCCGGTTTGTCGCCGACATGGTCACCCATATTGAAGGTGTCGAACGGCGGCGCTGAAACACCACCGGCCCGGGTAGTAGTCACCCGTCGGATGCGAAAAGTCACAGACCCAGTATCTCCTCACGGCGAGCAGACGCGGAGATCCCCGACACGCCGGTCATTGGGGAACACCCACGTCTGCTCGCGCAAGAAAAGTTAGCGCAAGAGAAATTAGCGGCGCATGAACGGGGGGACGTCGACATCGTCGTCCGACATTCCGCCGTCACCGCCGATTGCCGCCCCGTTGGTGTGCACCGGAACGCTCATCGCTTCGATCGGGTCGAACAGCGATGAACTCACCTTGCCGGCGCGGGCAGGCGCAATCGGCTGCCCTGCCGCGGCAGCAGCCGTAGCGGTCGACGTACCCGGTACAACCGGCTTACGGCTCGGCCCAGACGAGTCGAAGCCCGCCGCAATCACTGTCACCCGCACCTCATCACCCAGCGAGTCGTCGATGACGGTGCCGAAAATGATGTTGGCCTCAAGGTGCGCGGCCTCCTGCACCAGGGTGGCCGCTTCATTGATCTCGAACAGCCCGAGGTCACTACCGCCGGCGATCGACATCAGCACGCCCTGCGCACCCTCCATCGAGGCTTCCAGCAGCGGTGAGTTAATCGCGATCTCCGCAGCTTTGAGGGCACGACCATCGCCGCGGGCCGACCCGATGCCCATCAGCGCCGTGCCCGCCCCGCTCATGATTCCCTTGACGTCGGCGAAGTCGACATTGATCAAACCGGGCGTGGTGATCAAGTCGGTGATGCCCTGAACGCCGTTCAGCAGCACCTCGTCGGCGCTCCGGAACGCATCCATCAGCGACACCTGCGCATCACCCATCTGCAGCAGCCGGTCGTTGGGGATGACGATCAGGGTGTCGCAGCTCTCGCGCAGCGAGGTGATCCCGTTCTCCGCCTGATTGGAACGACGCTTGCCCTCGAACGAGAACGGCCGCGTCACCACACCGACGGTGAGCGCGCCGAGCTTGCGAGCGATCGTCGCCACCACCGGCGCCCCGCCGGTCCCGGTGCCGCCGCCCTCCCCTGCGGTGACGAACACCATGTCTGCGCCGCGTAGCAGTTCTTCGATCTCATCCTTGGCATCTTCGGCCGCCTTGCGGCCGACCTCCGGATCGGCGCCGGCACCCAGACCACGGGTGGAGTCACGACCGACATCAAGCTTGACGTCGGCATCGCTCATCAGCAGCGCCTGCGCGTCGGTGTTGATGGCAATGAACTCAACGCCCTTGAGGCCTTGTTCGATCATCCGGTTGACGGCATTGACGCCGCCGCCGCCGATGCCTACAACTTTGATGACGGCGAGGTAGTTATGCGGGGGGGTCATCGTCTCGTCTTCCTCCCTGGAGGGCTGGGGTGGTGCGACTCCCCTTGATAAATTCTGTAACCCTCAACCTCAACCAGAGGCTTAGAGTTATGTCAAGTTGAGCCGCGCAAGCAGAAACTTATGGCGGGTGTGCGGAGGATTGGGGAGGCGCGCCGACGTGTCGTCTGCGAATTATTTGACGGTGGGAAGGTCGGGGCTGGACACGTCATAGATGCGGCCAGGCTGGGTCAACAGCGCGGTCAACTTCTCTGCCTTCTCTTCGGTGCGATCGGTAGTCCCCCACACCACTGTCCGACCATCGATGAGGGTCAGCGTGATCGACGCAACCGACGGCGCCGCGATCCGGCTGACCTGCGCGGCGACGTCCGGATTCAGCGCCGTCATCACCTGCAGGGCCGCCTTTGTCGACGGATCCGCCGGGCCGGGATCGGACACGTCGATGTAGGCCAAGCCGGGAGGAGGTGGCGCGGTCGCAAAATCCACACCGTCGCGGTCGAACAGGTGCGGCCCGTCCGGATAGTCCTTGACCACGACCGGCAGCCGCTCCACGATCGTGATTCGCAGCGTCGACGGATACTCCCGCTGCACCCGAGCGCTGGCGACTTGGCGGATTCCGGCCACCCGGTCGGCGACATCATCGGTATCGATTTGGAGTAGCGGTGTCCCGTCCTTGACCTTTGCTGCATCGATGACCTGCTCACGAGTCACCCCGCCGGTCCCGACGACGACGACATCCCGCGCCGACATCAATGGCGTGAAATACAGGATCAGACCGAAGCCGACGCTGATCACACCGAGGACCACCAGCCAAGTCAGCAGCCTGAGGCCACGAACCGCGCGCTTGCCCAGCTGCTTCGGAACGTCGTTGGCGGGGCCATGAGCGCGACGCTTGGCTTCTCGGCGTGCTTGCTCAATGGACATCGCGCGGGCCTGAGCGGTCCGACGTTCAGCACGTTCGCGACGGGCGCGACGGCGCGGGCCCTCGCCGTCGTCTTCCTGGGCACCGTCTTCCTCTGCACCGTCTTCCTCGGCGGGTTGGTCAGCGGGTTCGTCGTGAGCCGGGTGAGGCTCGGGTGATTCGCCGTCTGGCAGGTCCTCGAGATCGACGTTTTGCACGTCTGCACTCGCACTTTCCCGCCCATTCGTTGGTTTGGGCGGGAAGGCCGCATCCGGTTCGGCCGAGCCCTGCCCGGGCTCGGTCATGACGTCGCCTTGTTGCGCAGGACCGAAATGATCTCCGGGCCAAGCATCGTCACGTCACCGGCACCCATGGTGACGATCACGTCGCCAGGGCGCGTCACTGCGGCAACTCGTTCGGCGACCGCCGAGAAGTCCGGCACGTAGTACACCGGCACGCTTACCTCGTTGGCGACGGAGGCACCACTCACACCCGGCAGCGGTTGCTCCCGGGCGGCATAGACGTCGAGGACGAACACCACATCGGCGTTGTCCAGCGCGTTGCCGAATTCACGCGCGAAAGTCTTTGTCCGCGAATACAAGTGGGGTTGGAAAACAACGATGCTGCGGGCACCGCGGACAGTCGGGTGCCCGGTGCGGTCCTGCTCAGCGATCATCCGCATTGAGGTAAGCACGGCGCGCACCTCGGTCGGATGGTGCGCGTAGTCATCAAATACACGGACACCCGCGGCTTCCCCTACCAGTTCGAATCGGCGCCGCACGCCTCCGAATCCGGCCAGCCCTTCGAGCACGATGTCCACCGGCGCACCGGCATCAACGGCGGCAAGCACTGCTGCCAGTGCGTTCAGCGCCATGTGCCGGCCGGGCACCGCCAACCGCATCACCCGGGGGTGAGCTTCGCCGGCCAATTGAATGTGCGCGACCGCACCGGTGCCGTGCTGTTCCCAGCTCAGCAGGGTGCCGGCCAATTCCCCAGTCAGTCTCCCGGCAGGACTACTGCCGTAGCGCAGCACCCGAACGCCCAGTGCGGCAGTACGTTCAGCAAGGGCGGCCGCACCGGGATCATCGACGCACACCACCAGCGCGCCGCCGGGCGTCAACCGCTCGACGAATGCGTCGAACACCGCGGTGTAGGACTCCGCATCACCGAAGAAATCCAGGTGATCTGCTTCGATATTGGTGACCACCGCCACGTCGGGGCGGTATTCGAGTAGCGAGCCGTCGCTTTCGTCGGCCTCAGCAACAAAGCAAGAACCAGTGCCGTGGTGGGCATTCGTGCCCGCCTCACCAAGGTCGCCACCGACAGCGAATGACGGGTCAAAACCACAGTGCTGCAAAGCCACAATCAGCATCGAGGTGGTTGTTGTCTTGCCGTGAGTGCCGGTCACCATCAGTGTTTGATGCCCGGCCATCAGCTTGGCCAGAACGACTGGGCGCAGGATCACTGGAATGGCCCGCCGACGCGCCTCCACCAGTTCCGGATTCGTCTTGGGAATAGCCGCGTGCGTGGTCACTACCGCCGTCGGACCGCCGGGCAGCAAGTCGAGGTTGGCGCCGTCGTGGCCAATGCTGATCTGAGCTCCGCGGGCGCGCAAGGCGACCACGCCACGTGACTCTTTGGCATCCGAACCGGAGACCATCCCGCCACGATCGAGCAGAATCCGGGCGATTCCGGACATCCCGGCACCGCCGATTCCCACCATGTGGACCCGCTCCAGCTCAGGCGGAAGCGGCGGCACAACGGGAACCGGCCTTGACTCACTCACCTACGTACCTTCCGATCCGCCTGGCGCGCCACTTCCAGCGCGACCTCCGCAACGCGGCGTGCGGCATCACGATGCCCCACCGTGGCGGCAGCCTGAGTCATGGCCTGCAGCCGTGCTTGATCGGTGAGGAGATTCACTAGTTCACCTGCCACAAAATCCGGCGTGAGGTCAGCATCCGCCACCAGCAGGCCGCCTCCGCCATTGACGATCGGGAGCGCGTTGAGTCGCTGCTCACCGTTACCAATCGGCAGGGGTGCATAAACCGCTGGCAGCCCGACGGCTGACACCTCAGCGACCGTCATCGCCCCGGAACGGCAGATCGCCAGATCGGCGGCGGCGTACGCGAGGTCCATCCGGTCCAGATACGGCAGCGCGACGTACGGGGGGTCATCAGCGTCCGGAGTTCGCAGATCCAGCGTGTTCTTGGGTCCATGCGCATGCAGCACGGAAATACCGGCCGCCGCCAACTCCGCGGCCGCGGCGGAGACGGCCCGGTTGATTGAGGCGGCACCCTGCGAACCACCGAACACCAGCAGAACTACCGCGTCGTCGGTGAACCCGAAATATTCTCGAGCCTGCGCGCGCAGTGCACCGCGGTTCAGCGCCGTAATCGAGGCCCGTACCGGCATACCAACCACCTCGGCGTGTCGCAACCCCGAATTCGGTACCGCAGAAAGCACGCGCCGCGCGGTGCGCGCGCCCAGTCGATTTGCCAGTCCCGCCCGGGCGTTGGCTTCATGGACGATCACCGGTACCCGGTGATGCATCAGACCCCCGCGGGCCGCCAGATATGCCGGCAAGGCCACATAGCCACCGAATCCGACCACCACGTCGGCACTGACGCCGTCCAGGACAGCGCGTGTCTCGCGGACCGCGCGACGGACCCGCAGGGGCAGGTTGACCAGGTCACGGTTCAATCGGCGTGGCAGCGGCACCGGCGTGATGAGTTCGAGGTGATAACCACGTTCGATCACCAGTCGGGTTTCCAGCCCGCGCGCAGTGCCCAAAGCTGTAACCCGAATGCCGGGTTCCAGTTCGGTCAAGGCGTCAGCAACCGCCAGTGCTGGTTCGACATGACCCGCGGTGCCACCGCCGGCGAGGACGACCGAGAGACTCACCCGTGGCGCTGACCTTCCAGTGTGCCGCCGCGCCTTGCGGGGCGGCCGCCAGAACGCCCGCGGCGCTCAGCGCCGCCGGCCTGCCCTTCGCGGGCTGCGCCTACATGATGCCCTGAACGACGGGTGGACCGCTCAGTCGACCTAGCTTTCGCGGGTACCGCCGACCGCTGTCGTGGTTCGTCACGCGCGCGGGCAGGTCTTTTGACGGCCTTCTTCGGCAGCTTGGTGGCCGGCTTTGCCGCTGACTTCGCCGCATCTGGGCGCGTCCGCAACCTGTCGCGCAACGCCTCGACACGGCTGGGCGAATACGGCTCCGGCAACGGCAGGCGCAGCAACCGGTTCATCCGGTCGTCGCGCCCGGCCCGCAGAGCGGCCACCGCTTCAGGTTCATTGCGGGCCGCATTCGCGACCAACCCAATCATGAACAGCGTTGTGGCCGTCGATGTTCCACCTGCTGAGATCAACGGCAGCTGGATACCGGTGACCGGCAGCAAGCCGATGACATAGCCGACATTGATGAATACCTGGCCGACCACCCACATCGTCGCGGTGGCGGTCAGTAGTCGCAGGAACGGATCAGCCGAGCGCCGCGCGATCCGCATGCCGGTATAGGCGAACAACCCGAACAGTGCGAGCAGACCGAAGGCGCCGATGAAGCCGAGTTCTTCGCCGATGATCGCGAAGATGAAGTCGTTGTGGGCGTTGGGCAGATAGTTCCACTTCGCCGTGCCCTGGCCGAGCCCGTCACCGAAGACGCCGCCGTTGGCAAGCGCGAATTTCGCCTGCTTCGCCTGGTAGCCCGAGCCTTGGGCGTCGGCGCTGGGGTCAAGCCACGAGCGCACCCTGTCGGAGCGGTAGCCCGCCGAGACGGCAAGTATCGCGGCGGCCGAGACGCCGGCTAGCAGGGAGCTGACGAACACCTTGAGCGGCAATCCGGCGTACCACAGCAGCGCCAACAAGATGATGCCCAATGACACGGTCTGACCGAGGTCCGGCTGCGAGACGATCAATGCCAGGGCGACGACGGCGGCGGGAATCAACGGGATCAGCATTTCCCGCAGCGACGCACGTTCCATGCGCCGGGCGGCCAGCAGGTGCGCACCCCAGATGGCGAAGGCGATCTTGGCCAACTCGGAGGGCTGCATCGACAGGCCGGCGATAATGAACCAGCCCCGAGTGCCGTTGGATTCGTGTCCGACGCCTGGTATCAGCACCAGAACCAGCAACACAATCGTGAAGGCGAAGGCGGAGAAGGCGATTCGGCGCAGGAACCGCACGGGTAACCGCAGCGCAACCCAGCAGGCAACAAGACCAAGCAGCGTCCACAGCACCTGCCGGCCGAAGATCGTCCACGGCGAGCCGTCTTCGTCGTAGGAGTGGACCCCCGACGCCGACAACACCATGGTCAAGCCCAGCGTGGTCAGTAGCGCGGCCACCGAGACGATCAAATGGAAGGAGGTCATCGGCCGGCCCAGCCAAGCGCCCATCTTCTTGTGCGGCTCGAACTTCGGCCTCGCCGATGCCGCGGGACCTTCGCCGGCTACAACCGGATCGGTGATCGGGTCGGTGACCGGGGCAACGTCGGCAACCGACTGCGTCTCTTCATCGACGACAGCCGCAACGGACTCTTTGGCCCCAGCACGTCGCAGCCGGGCCAGCACGTTACCCATGGGTTAGCTGGCCAGTGCGCGCGCGGCGGCGGCGAAAGCATCGCCACGGTCGGCATATCCGGCGAACTGATCGAACGACGCGCCGGCAGGGGCCAACAGCACCGTGTCCCCGGGCCGAGCGAGGCCGGCAGCCGCGGCCACGACCTCGCTCATGATCCGGGCACCGGAAACCGGCCCTGGCACCTCGATGACTCGTGCCCCATGGGTAACAACTGACCCATTAGTCACATGCATCTCAGCATCCTCCCGCGTCACCACCTGGATGACCGGGACATCTGGTGCGTGTCGCGATAACGCCTCGGCAACCACAGCACGGTCACGGCCGATCAGCACCACTCCGGCCAGCCGCTCGGCTACGCCCAGCACCATGTCGTCCACCGAGGCGCCTTTAAGTAACCCACCGGCAATCCACACCACCCGCGGATAGGCGAGCACCGAAGCCTGTGCGGCGTGTGGGTTGGTCGCCTTCGAATCGTCGACGTACGCCACGCCCGCGACGACGGCCACCTGCTCGGATCGATGACGGCCGACCTGAAACGCTGACAATGCAGAGGAGATTGCAGAGGCGGGGACGTCCACCGCCCGGGCCAATGCGGCGGCTCCAAGCGCATCCAGAACACCCACTGGCCCAGCGACCGAAATGGCGGTAGTTGGGGCAAGACGGAGATCATCGGCGAACGCCCGGTCCACGAGGTACCCATCACGCACTCCGAGTTCACCCAGAGCCGGTTCACCCAGCCGAAAGCCGACTTTGACCGACGCGTCGGCCCCCGGCAAGAGTCCGGCGGCAGCCTGATCGTCGAGCCCGGCGACGGCGACGCGCCCATTCAGCGCACGTGCCTTGGCGTCGGCGTAAGCCCGGAAGCCGCCGTGCCAGTCGAGATGGTCTTCGGCAATGTTGAGCACCGCGCCGGCTTCTGGTCGCAATGACGGCGACCAATGCAGCTGGAAACTGGAAAGCTCCACGGCGAGCAGGTCACTCGGCTGCCTCAGGACGTCGAGAACCGGATCACCGATGTTGCCGCACAGCGCTGCGCGACGCCCGTCGGCAATGAGCATCGCGTGCAACATGGACGTCGTGGTGGTCTTGCCGTTGGTGCCCGTCACCACCAGCCACCGGCGCGGCGGCCCGTAGTGACCCGCCGCATCGAGCCGCCAGGCCAACTCGACGTCTCCCCAGATCGGCACCCCTTCGGCTGCCGCGGCGGTGAGCACTGGCGCGCTCGGGGGGAAGCCCGGGCTGGTGACCACCAGGGCGTAGCCGCCGATCCGGGTGATCGCCTCTGCCGGGGTGATGATCTCGATCGACTCCAGACCAGGCGATGTCGTGTTGTCATCGCACACAGTGATGTCGACGCCCGTTGGCGCCAATGCGCGGACCACCGCCCGGCCGGTCACCCGGGCACCCGTCACCAGGACTGCGGCGCCCGCCTGCAGGGGCAGCAACTCGCCAGACATTTCAGGCACCGATGGCGGACAGCCACTCGCCGTAGAACAGCGAAACTCCCAGCCCGCAGGCGATTGCGGTCAACAACCAGAACCTGATGATCACCGTCGTCTCAGCCCAGCCGACGAGCTCGAAATGGTGATGGAACGGCGCCATCCGGAAGACCCTGCGGCCCGTTGTCCGGAAGGCCAGAATCTGGACCACCACCGAGGTGACCTCGGCAACGAACAGCGCACCCAGAACGATGGCCAGCACCTCTGTGTGGCTTGTCACCGACAGCCCGGCGATGATGCCGCCGAGCGCCAGCGATCCGGTGTCACCCATGAAGATTTTCGCCGGTGCCGCATTCCACCAGAGGAAACCGATGCACGCTCCGGCAGTGGCGGCAGCGATCAATGCCAGGTCCAGCGGGTCACGCACGTTGTAGCAACCCAGTCCCGGCGCCGTCGCGCAGGCATTGCGGTATTGCCAGAAGGTGATCAGCACATAGGCGGCGCTGACCATAGCCATGCTGCCGCCAGCCAGTCCGTCCAGTCCGTCAGTGAAGTTCACTGCGTTCGACCACGCGCTGACCACCACAACAACGAACAGCACGAACATCGCGGGACTCAGTGTCACCGTTGCGATCTCGCGTACATATGACAATTCGGGGCTGCCCGGAGTGAGCCCGTCGGGGTTTCGGAACTGCAGGATCAGGATGCCGAACAGCACGGCCGCGGTGATCTGACCGAGAGTCTTCGCTGTCTTATTCAGGCCTAGGTTGCGGGATCGCCGGATCTTGATCAGGTCGTCGACGAACCCGACCGAACCCAATGCCGTCGCGAGCCCGATGACGAGCAGTCCGGAGGCAGATGGACCGTCGCCGTTCAAGGCCAGTCCGACCAGATGGGTCCCGAAATACCCTGCCCAGATTCCGGCGATGATCGCCACGCCACCCATCGACGGGGTGCCCCGCTTGGTCTTGTGACTGGGCGGGCCGTCCTCTCTGATCTCGTGGCCGAACCCCTGCCGCATGAACAGTCGGATCAGAATTGGCGTGAGCAGAATCGACACCGCCAACGAGATGGCGACCGCCACAATGATGAGCCTCATGCGCGTTTGTCCTGAGCATCGGTGCACAACGAATCGGCTAGCGCTCCTAGGCCAACCGCGTTCGATGCCTTGACCAAAACCACATCACCCGGGACGAGTTCGGACCGCAACAACTCCAGAGCGGCGTCGGTGTCCGGAACCATCGTGGACTCGGAACCCCACGACCCCTCCATGACCGCTCCATGGTGCATGGCGCTCATAGGTCTCCCGGTTCCCACAACAATGAGTCGACTGATATCTAAGCGCACCGCGAGCCGTCCGACGCGATCGTGTTCCATGACCGAATCTTCCCCGAGCTCACCCATCTCACCAAGGACGGCCCAACTGCGCTGTCCTCGATGCCGAGCCATCACCGCCAGCGCCTGCAATCCGGCCCGCATCGAATCCGGATTGGCGTTGTAGGCGTCGTTGATGATGGTTACGCCGTCGGTGCGGGTGTGCACCTCCATCCGGCGACGCGACGACGCCTGCGCGCTGCCGAGTGCCTCGGTGACCTGCTGCAGCGTTGCACCGCACTCGAAGGCTACTGCCGCCGCGCACAGTGCATTGCCCACCTGATGCTCTCCGTGCACAGCCAGCGCCACCTCAACGGTGCCCGCGGGTGCCTGCAATCTGAACCGTGGCCGGGCCAGTTCGTCAAGCTCGACGCTCTCGGCGCGGATATCAGCGTTGGTCGAAATGCCGACCCGCACTACCCGCGCCTCCGTCAGGGAGGCCATTGCGGCCACCGCCGAATCGTCGACATTGAGCACCGCCACACCACCAGCCGGAACTGCTTGCACCAGTTCGGATTTCGTGGCGGCGATTGCTTCTCGCGAACCGAACTCGCCAAGATGTGCGGTACCGACGTTCAACACCACTGCTATCGATGGCGGGGCAATAGCTGCCAAAGCGGCGATATTGCCCGGATGGCGTGCGGACATCTCCAGCACCAGATAGTTGGTATCCCGGTCGGCCCGCAGCACCGTCCACGGGAGTCCGAGTTCGTTGTTGAATGAGCCCGGCGGCGCGACCACCTCGCCGAGCGGACGAAGTACCGCCGCGATCAGATCCTTGGTCGACGTCTTTCCCGACGACCCGGTCACCCCGACAATCGTCAATCCGCCGGCGACCAGTTCGGCCGCCACAGCGGCGGCCAGTTTGGCCAGCGCGGCGAGCACCGCTGCACCGGATCCGTCGGAGTCGTGCTCCAGCACTCCGGATTGTGCGTCGGCGGCGTGCGCCGGCGGCACCACCACCGCCGGCACTCCGACCGGACGAGCGGCCAGCACCGCGACTGCACCGTCACGCACCGCGGCCGCGGCGAAATCGTGGCCATCGGAGCGCGCCCCGGGCAGTGCGAGGAATAACCCGCCCGCGGTGACCGCTCGCGAGTCGAACTCGACGGTGCCATCGATGTGCAGGGCCGCCGCCTCCGCTGCGCTGACATCGGCAAGCTCGCCACCGACGATCTCGGCGATCCGGGCAAGAGTCAGGTCGATCACCGTCGGGCCCCCAGTCCTGTCAGTGCCCGCGCCAATTCCTCGCGGTCGTCGAACGGTCGAGTGAGACCACCGCCCGTCTGACCCTTCTCGTGGCCCTTGCCCGCTATCACCACCACGTCGCCGCTGCGAGCCCAAGACACGACGTAGTCGATGGCAGCACCTCGGTCGCCGATCTCGACTACCTCGGCAGTGGATTCTCCAACCACTTCGGCCGCACCCGCCATGATCTCGGCGCGCACGACGGCCGGATCCTCGTCGCGGGGGTTGTCATCGGTGACCACCACCAGGTCTGCCAGCTCCGCAGCGATCCTGCCCATCGGTGCCCGCTTTCCATGATCGCGATTGCCCCCCGCGCCGAACACCACGGCCAACCGAGACCCGGGCCGGCGCAGAGTGGTCAGAACTGCTTGCAACGCACCAGGTTTGTGTGCGTAGTCAACCACCGCGAGAAAATCCTGGCCGCGATCGATTGCTTCCAATCGACCCGGAACGGCAGCGGTACGCAGGCCTGGTGCGGCCTGTTCGGGCGAAACGCCGATGACATCGAGCATCGCCAGCGCGAGCAATGCGTTCGCGACGTTGTAGCGCCCCGGCAGCGGGATACGTAACCGGTGATGCACCCCGACCGGGTCCACTGCGGTGAACTCCTGAAATCCGCCGTCGAGGTCCACGACGTCTTCGGCCCGCCAGTCCGCCTGGTGTCCGTCGGCGCTGACGGTCACGGCGTGCCCGGACCGCGTGGCCATATCACGTCCGGCCTCGTCATCGACGCACACGACAGCCGTCTCAGCACGCACGGGCGACGCCGGATCGAACAGCCGCGCCTTGGCTTCGAAGTAGTCGGCCATGGTCGGGTGGAAGTCGAGATGATCTCGGGACAGGTTGGTGAACCCACCGACCGCAAAACGCATGCCATCCGCCCGCCCCAGCTCGAGCGCGTGACTCGATACCTCCATCACTGCGGTGTCGACGCCGTGTTCGGCCATCACCGCCAGCAACGCCTGCAATGCGGGCGCCTCAGGCGTTGTCAGCGCACTCGGCACATCCTCCCCCGCGATCCGAACCCCGACGGTCCCGATCAGACCCGGAATTCGGCCGGCCGACCGGAGGCCTGCCTCAACCAGGTGGCTCACCGTGGTCTTGCCGGACGTACCGGTGATCCCCAAAACGACGACCCGTTCCGAGGGGTGGCCGTAGACGGCCGAGGCCACCCCGCCCAACACCGACCGCGGCACCTCGCGCACCAGTACCGGAACCGGTGCCGGCTCACCTAACTGCCGGTGGATGAACGCCGCACCGGCAGCATCGGTGAGCACCGCCGCAGCCCCGTTGGCGAGGGCGGTACCGGTGTACTCAGCACCATGCGACGACGATCCGGGCAGCGCGGCGAACAAGTCCCCCGGCGCGGCATCCTGGGCGCGCAAAGTGACCCCGGTAATCCGCACATCAGGGACTTCGGCGCCGTCAACACTGACAGCTCCGGCCGAAGCGGCCAGCACCGACAGGCCCAACCCGGGCGTCACGCGGGGCCGCAGGACACTTGCCATTGCAGTCCCTTCTGCGCCGTCACCTCAGCTCGCTCACCCGTGGGCTGTCACCCTACCGAGCAATCGCAGGTCCGCGGTTATGCGGCCTGAAGGATCAACGGCGCGCCCGGATCGGCCGACAGAGGGACATTCGCCCGCTGCAGCAACCAACCGGCGATGTTGTGGAACAGCGGTGCTGCCGAATGTCCTGGGGAACCATCGGGGTTGCGCTGCGGGTTGTCCAGCATGATGCCGATGACGTAGCGGGGGTCGTCGGCCGGAGCCATGCCAGCGAAGGTGATCCAGTACACGTCACCGAAATAGCAACCGCAGGCCGGGTTGATCTGCTGCGCCGTGCCGGTCTTGCCGGCGATCTGGTAGCCCTCCACCGCCGCGGCGGATCCAGTCCCCTGCTGATAGCCCATCGGGTCGCGCTGCACCACGGACCGCAGCATGTTGCGCACGGTGCGCGCAGTGTCCGGCGATACCACCCGGATGCCGTTCGGCCTGGGTTCATCGGCACGGGTGCCATCTGGAGCGATAGTGCTCTTGATGATGCGCGGCGGAATCCGCTCGCCGTCGTTGGCGATGGCCTGATACATCCCAGCCATCTGTAACAACGTCATCGAAAGACCTTGTCCAATAGGCAGGTTCGAGAAGGTGCTGCCCGACCACTGGTCGATCGGCGGTACCAGACCGGCACTTTCACCCGGCAAGCCGACGTTGGTCCGCTGCCCCAACCCGAATTTGCCCAGCATGTCGTAGTAGCGCTCCGGGCCGATCCGTTGCGCCAGCATCAGCGTGCCGACGTTAGACGACTTACCGAAGACGCCCGTGGTCGTGTAGGGCATGACGCCGTGTTCCCAGGCATCGTGCACGCTGACGCCGCCCATATCGATCGCACCGGGAACCGACAACACCTCATCGGGGTTGGACAGCCCGAACTCGATCACAGAGGAAGCGGTGACGATCTTGTTCACCGACCCCGGCTCGAAGGGAGACGACGCGGCCAGGTTGCCCATCTGCTTGTCGCTCTGACGACCGAGATCCTGGGATGGGTCGAAAGTGTTGTCGTTGGACATCGCCAGCACTTCACCTGTTTTGGCATCGAGAACCACGGCCGAAACGTTTTTGGCGCCCGAAATGTCTTTGGCCTGCTGCACCTGCTGCTGGACGTAGAACTGAATATCGTCGTCGAGGGTCAGTTGGACGGTCGAGCCGTTAGCGGCGTCGTGTTTGTTGCGGTAACTGCCCGGAATCACCACTCCGTCGGAACCGCGGTCGTAGGTGATCGAACCGTCCGCGCCGGCCAGCACAGAATCAAAGGAATCTTCCAGCCCCAGCAGTCCGTGACCGTCCCAGTCGATGCCGCCGACGATATTGGCCGCGAGCGCCCCGCCCGGGTACTGCCGCAGATCCTGGCGTTCTGCCCCGATCTCCGGGAACTTCTTGGTGATTGCGTCGGCGATCGTCGGATCGACGGCGCGGGCCAGATAGACGAAGCTCTCGTTGCTGCGGAGCTTCTTGAGCAGAGTCGGTGCGTCCGGCTTGTTGTTGAGCTTGGCCGACACATCCTTGGCGATCTCGCTCAGACGCTGGTCCGGGTCGGGAGCGGACGACGACTTCTGTTTGGCATCCGAAAGTTGCTTTCGGATTTTGTCGGGCTGAAATGTCAGCGCCCGCGCCTCGATCGTGAACGCCAGTTTGTCCCCGTTCCGATCGACGATGCTGCCCCGCACCGCCTTCTCGACATCGGTGACTTTCAGTTGGCCGGCGGCCTGAGCGCGCAAGCCTGCCGCGCGTGGCACCTGGAGGTTGAACAGCTGCGTTGCGGCGATAATGAGGGCAAGGAAGATCACCACATTTCCGGCGCGGTGCCGGAATACGAATGACGATGTGCGCAAACCTGTTTCGGCGAGTTCGCGAATCCGCCGGGACTTCGCCGGATGACCGCGGCCGGCGGTTTCCTGGGTTCCTGCGACAGTCCGGGCCGACCTGGCAGTGCTCCGGTCCTTGGAGCTCTGCTTATTCGCCCGGGGTCCGCGGGTCACTGTGCCAGTCCGGGCACAGGCACTGCGTCGATTGGCGGCGCGGCGGGGGCGACCGGTGGGGGCAGGACGTCTGCGATCGCACCAGCCAAGTTTTCAGCCCCGGCCACCAGCGGGGCTAGCGGTGCGAGAGGCGCCTGTGGCACCAGGGGCGCCTGAGGCAGCTGTGACGTCTGTGGCACAAGTGGATTCTGGGGCATCAACGGTGTTTGCGGAGCGACCGACACGGCTGGCGGCAGGATCAGGCCAGGTACCGGACCCGGCAATGTCGCGCCCGACGGCGCATGTGAGGCTCCCGGTACGGGCACCGTGTTCAGCGGTGTGAGACGTACCGGTACTTCAGCGGAGCTTCCCGGCATCGGCAACGGCGCGGTCGGCCTGCCCGGGACCGACGGCGATGCCGGGGCGGGTGGCTTCTCGTCGGGCAGCTTGGCGTTCAACGGTGGCGGCAGCGTCCCCTCCGCCGGCTTTGCCTGGCCGATGACGACCCAGTTACCTGCCGCATCCTGCACCAAATGCGCGGTGTCCTTCGACGGGATCATGCCGAGGTTGCGAGCCGCCTCAGCCAGCGCGGGCGCCGATTCGGCTTCTAGCACGTCGCGCTCGAGTGCTTCCTTCTGCTGACTCAGTGCGGAATTGGTGGAACGCGCGCTGCCGAGCTGATAGGACCGTTCCGCGGCTGCGGTCGATAGCCAGAGGGTGACCCCCAGCCCGATTCCCAATGCAGCGATGATCACCACGACGAACGGGACTTTGGTCGCCAACCGCTGTGGACGCAGGTCCAGGGCGACCAGGCGGGCCATCAACCGCTCGCGCAGTGGCGGGCGAACTACTCTGGGAGCCTTGGCTTTACGCGCCTTGGAGCGGGCCTTGGCCTGGCTGGTGGTCTTGGCACGAGCCTGACGTTCAATCGGGTGCGGAGTAGGAGCGGTCTGTGGCCCCTGCTTCAGTCCGCGGGCCTCCCGGGGACGGCGCGCCGGGGTGGCGGAGCGCGCCCGTCCGGCACGGGAGGTCGATTCCGCGGTTCGGCGTTGACGTGCCGGACCGTCGACCGTGCGCGTGCGCGTGGCGGATTGACGTCCCGTCGCCTTTGCGCGGCCCTTCGGATCGGCTGCCTTGCGCCCAATCTTCATCAACGACCCTCTCCCCGTACTGCGTTACCTGGCTCGACCCGCTGTATCGCCCGCAGGCGTACCGGCACACTTCGTGGATTACGTTCGGCCTCAGCGTCATCCGCGCGCTCGGCGCCGCGGGTGATCGCCGTGAATTCCGGCCCGTATCCGGGCAACTCGACAGGCAACCCGGCCGGCGTACGAGAGGCCGTTGCGGCAGCGAAGGTGGTCTTGACGATCCGGTCCTCCAGCGACTGGTAGGCCATCACGACGATCCGCCCACCGGGCCGAAGGACATCCAGTGCCGCCGGCAAAGCCTGCTCCAATGACTCGAGTTCGGCGTTGACCGCGATACGCAACGCCTGGAAGGTCCGCTTCGCCGGATGCCCGCCAGTCCGCCGCGCCGGAATCGGGATGGCGCGGTAGATCAGCTCGACCAGCTCAGCCGTCGTCGTAAACGGTGCGCGCGAACGCTGTTCGACGATGAGGCCGGCGATCTTGTGGGCGAACTTCTCCTCACCGAATCGGCGGAGGATGTCGGTCAATTCGCGACGTTCATAGGTATTGAGGATCACCGCGGCGGTGAGTGCGGCTTCTGGATCCATCCGCATGTCCAGCGGAGCGTTCTTCGAGTAGGAGAAACCACGCTCCGCCTGGTCGAGCTGCATGGACGAAACACCCAGATCGAACAAGACGCCGTCAACCGGTTCAGACAGGACTGACGCGATCCCGTCGTATCTGGTCTGCAAGAAGGTGATCCGATCGGCAAACGACGTCAGCCTCTCGCGTGCGATTGCCAATGCGTTGGGATCGCGGTCCAGCCCGACGAGCCGGACGGCCGGGAACCGCGTCAGGAATCGTTCAGCGTGCCCACCGGCGCCGAGCGTGGCATCGACTAAGACAGCACCGGATCCGTCGGGTGCTGTGCGAGTCAGCGCTGGGGCGAGAAGTTCCACACACCGATCCAGGAGGACCGGAATGTGTCCAGAAGAATTAGAGGGGGCCGACTCAGCCACTGCGTGACCTCCATCTTGGGCCCGTGCATCGAGGTCCCTGACCGAAGACGCGAACCTGGCGTTGGGGAAGTACGTCAGGGTCGGTTCGGGCAGAGACCACGATGCGCGGGCCGGCTGCAGCTGCTTGGCCGGATCAAGTGTTGTCGCTGAGTGCTTCATCGCCGGCCGCGGAGAAGTTCTCTTCGTGCGTCTCTTGGTAGTGGTTCCAGGCCTGGGCATCCCAGATTTCCAAGTAGTCGACAGCTCCGATGACCACGCATTCCTTGCCCAGACCCGCGTAACGCCGCAGGTCTGACAAAAGCGTGATGCGCCCTTGCGCGTCTGGGTGCTGCTCGTCGGCGCCGGCGGCGAACACCCGCAACTCGGCGCGTCGCTCCGGGTTGGCCTTGGCTGTCTCCATGTGCATACGTGCGCGCTCCTCAAACTCCGCGCGCGGATAGACAGCGAGGCTGCGGTCTTGGCCTTTTGTGACCATCAACCCTCCTGCCAACGCTTCACGGAACTTGGCGGGCAACGTCAGCCGCCCCTTGTCGTCGAGCTTGGGCGTGTAGGTGCCGAGGAAGAGCACTCCACCTCCTACCGCCCCGGAGCCTCCTTCGCTCCGTTACGGCCACCATACCCCACAATCCCCCACTTTGCTCCACAACATGGGCGAGTCGCCGCAAAGTCCACCACGTTCCCCCACGCAGGTGGTCGTGCAAGCCAATCGAGGCAATCCAACGATTCGCACTCGGCACAAAAAAGCGGGGCAGCAATGGCTGCCCCGCTATGTGCTACTCGCTGTTACTCGTCGAAACGACGCCGGAAGCGATCTTCCATCCGGCTAGCGAACGAACCGCCGTTACCTTTGGCGCGTCGCTGGCGAGGACCACTCGCCGGACCCGCCGGGCGGCCGTGACCGTCAGCTGACCGCGGACCTGTGACGGCGAAGAGAACACCGGCGAACATGACAACAAAGCCAACCACCGACAGGATTGGGAAGGTTCCGATCATCGTGGCCTTGAACGCCACTCCGGAGACCAGCATCGCCAAACCGATCACGAACAAACCGGCACCCTGGAGGCGCCTCCGTGCCGACGGAGCCCGGAGCGTCCCACCTCGAACACTCGACGCGAACTTGGGATCCTCGGCGTAGAGCGCGCTCTCGATCTGGTCGAGCATGCGCTGCTCATGATCGGAGAGTGGCATTCGTCCCTCCTTGCCGAAATTGGATCCGATATCGGTTGACTGCCCAGCATGCACCGAGCAACCAACCAATGATACGAGGTGAATCTTCGCCGTACCACCCAGTTGATACACCCGGTTGCCGCGCCCACTGCTACACCCGATTCTAGCCGCGCGAGGTGCTTTCCACGGCCCGTCCGAACCCTGACCGGCAACCCTGACCGATAATGTCTGTGGACCGACAAAACCCGTCCATTGCTGGTCCATTGATGAACACGAAGGACACCTGGCATTGGCGACTTTCCTCATCGATCTGTCGCAAACCGACATGCAGCATCGCCTGTATGACGCGCTGACGGTCTACGTCGACGCGATGCGGTATCCGCGCGGCACCGAAGATCAGCGTGCCGCGATGTGGCTCGAACACACCCAGCGGCGCGGGTGGAAGGCCGTGGGTGCGGTCCAAACCAGTTCCGAGGCAGACCCGGACCTCAAATCGGCGATCCTTCTGGGGATCGCCTACGGCTACTGCGGTGCGCCTGACCAATGGTGGCAACAGCAGGTCACCCAGGGCTTACGACGGGTGGGCATCCCCGAGCCAGAGGTTTCCCAGCTGATGGGTAGCTACTTCGAGCTGACTGAATTGCACATCCATCCGAACGCCCAGGGACAAGGCCTCGGCGAGGCCCTCGCCCGACGGCTGCTCTCCGGGTGCTCCGAATCAAACGTGCTGCTGTCGACGCCGGAAATCAGCGGCGAGGCCAACCGCGCGTGGCGGCTGTATCGGCGGCTGGGCTTCACCGACGTCATTCGCGGCTACCACTTTGCCGGCGACCCCCGGCCCTTCGCGATCCTGGGCCGATCCCTGCCGCTCTAAAGGTGGATCATGTCTGGCACGATGATCCTCGTGCTGGGACCCTCGTGCTAGACCGAACCCGCCACCGCCGGATGCGGGCATTGGTGTTGTTGCTGATGCTGATGGCATCGCTGCTCGTCGGCTGTGTGCGGGTACATGCGTCGCTCACGGTGTCACAAGATGACCAGGTGTCCGGTCAGATCGTCGCCGCAGCAAAGCAACGCGATCCCAGCGACGAAGGCCCGCAATTCGACACGAACCTACCGTTCGGCCAGAAGGTCGCGGTGTCGAAGTACAGCCAGGATGGATACGTCGGTTCCGAAGCTGTGTTCTCCGAGCTGAGTTTTGCCGAGATTCCCCAACTGGCGAATCTGAGTCGCGAGGCGAACGGCGTGGATATCTCACTGCGACGCGCGGGCGATCTGGTGATCTTGGAGGGGCGGGTCGACCTGACCAGTACCAACGATCCCGACGCCGACGTCCAGTTCACCGTGGCATTTCCCGGCGAGGTGACGTCCACCAACGGCGACCGGATCTCCAGCGACACCGTCGAGTGGAAGCTCAAGCCGGGGGTGGTTTCCACGATGAGCGCCCAGGCCCGCTATACCGATCCGAGTACCCGGTCGTTCACGGGAGCCGCCATGTGGCTGGGATTGGCGGCTCTCGTCGTTGCTGGCATCATCGGCTCGGTGGCCTGGGTCAACCGTGACCGGTCCCCTCGCTTTGCGAGCCAGGTTGACCCGACCGACGAGCTTTAACCGGCGCCCCAAACAAAACGCTCTACGCTGATTTAGCCCACCGGTCAGAACGCGACAGCAGAAGGGGGTGCCTGCGCTGAGCGTCCAAGCAGCCGTTCCATCGGTCCTCGAGCTGGCCGGTGCCGTCACCGAACAACTGCGCCGGTATCTCACCAGGCGCCGCGCCGAAGCGGCATACATCGGCACCGACTACGACGAACTGATCGCAACACTGCAGGATTTCGTACTCCGGGGCGGCAAACGGCTACGGCCGGCCTTCGCCTACTGGGGATATCGCGCAGTCACAGCCGAACCTGATGCCGAAGTTGACGAATCGGTTCTGCTGCTGTTTTCCGCCTTGGAGCTGTTGCACGCGTGCGCGCTGGTCCACGACGACGTCATCGATGATTCCGCGACGCGGCGAGGCATGCCTACCGCCCACGTTCACTTCGCTGAACTGCATCGTGGCCGTGGATGGAGCGGCTCCCCCGACCGGTTCGGGCAGTCGGCGGCGATCCTGCTCGGCGACCTGTCATTGGTGTGGGCTGATGACATCGTCGCCGACGCCCCCCTGCCCAGGGAGACGCTGAGCCGGGTCAGACGCGTGTGGTCTGACATCCGCACCGAGGTGCTGGGCGGCCAGTACCTCGACATCGTCGCTGAATCCAGTGGCGCCGAAACAATCGAGTCGGCGATGGACGTGAACCGATACAAAACCGCGTCCTACACGGTGTCGCGGCCGCTGCAACTCGGTGCCGCCGCCGCCGCGGACCGGCCCGACGTGCAGGCGGTCTTCCACGAACTGGGCAATGATCTCGGAGTGGCCTTCCAACTGCGCGACGACGTTCTCGGCGTATTCGGCGACCCCGCCGTGACCGGCAAACCGTCCGGCGACGACCTGCGGGCGGGCAAGCGCACCGTACTGCTGGCCGAGGCAGTTCAACGGTCCGATAAGTCCGACCCCGCCGCCGCAAAACTGCTGCGCAGCGCGATCGGCACCAACCTGACCGACGGCGAAGTCGCCCAACTGTGCCTGGTGATCCAGTCCGTCGGAGCACTGACCGCTGTCGAGGACCGTATCGACATGCTCACGAATCGCGCCCTGAGTCTCCTGGACGGGGCACCGATCAACACACCGGCGAAGGCGGGTCTGAGCGAATTGGCCAGATTGGCCGCGAACCGGTCCGCCTAGGAACATGTCCAGTCCCCTGAACACCAGCCTGGCGCGTCTGAAGACCTTCGCCACCACCGAGGAAGGCCGACCCGCGCTGCTCGGGTTGTTGGGCACGGTGTTGATCACAGTGGGCGGCCTCGGCGCCGGCAGCACCCGATTGCATGACCCCGTGCTCGAAGCACTGCACCTGTCATGGATGAGATTTGGGCATGGTTTAGTGCTGTCCTCGGTGCTGCTCTGGGGTGGCGTCGCGCTGATCGTCTTCGCCTGGTTGTGGCTCGGCCGGCGGGTTGTCGACAGCGATTCCGGGGAAAACGGCCGGTGCGCAACCGAATACACGATGATCGTCACCACCGGGGTTTGGCTGATCCCGCTCCTGGTTAGCGTGCCGCTGTTCAGCCGCGATACTTATTCGTACCTGGCGCAGGGCGCGTTGCTTCGAGATGGCTTCGATCCCTACGCGGTCGGGCCGGTCGAG
Organism: Mycobacterium sp.; assembly: GCA_965279745.1. GTDB lineage: Bacteria > Actinomycetota > Actinomycetes > Mycobacteriales > Mycobacteriaceae > Mycobacterium. Next base: position 493,950 of record OZ257262.1, on the reverse strand, counting down.
AACCAGAATCCGTTGCTGGACAACGTAAGTCCCATCTGGACCACCACCACCGCACCGTACGGACCCGCGTTCATCCTGGTCGCGAAGTTCGTCACGATGATCGTGGGCGATCACGTCATCGCCGGCACCATGTTGCTACGGCTGTGCATGTTGCCCGGGTTGGCTCTGCTGATCTGGGCCACGCCGAGAGTGGCCCGCCACGTGGGCGCGAGCGGCGCTGCCGCGCTGTGGATCTGCGTACTCAACCCGCTGGTGATCATTCATCTGATGGGCGGCGTGCATAACGAGATGCTGATGGTCGGCCTGATGATGGCCGGGATAGCTCTGACGTTGGACCGACACCATGTCCTCGGCGTAACGCTGATCGCGATCGCGGTGGCGGTGAAAGCCACCGCAGGGCTAGCACTCCCCTTCATGGTGTGGGTGTGGATGCGGCACCTGCGCGACCGGGGTGGCGAAGCCGCCCCCCCGGCGGACCGCCGATCCACTGTGCGGGCCTTCGTTGCCGCATCGGCGGCGTCCGTGGGCATCTTCGTTGTTGTCTTCGCGGTGTTATCCCTAATGGCCGGCGTGGGCCTGGGCTGGCTGACGGCTTTGGCCGGGTCGGTAAAGATCGTCAACTGGCTGACAGTGCCCACCGCAATCGCCAACCTCACCAACGTAATCGGCGGGCTTTTCGTACCGGTCAACTTCTATGCCGTGCTGGAGGTGACCCGGATAGCTGGCATCGGCATCATCGCCGTGTCACTTCCGTTGCTGTGGTGGCGATTCCGCCACAACGACCGCGAGGCATTGCTCGGAATCGCCTGGGCGATGGTCATCGTCGTGATGTTCGTTCCCGCGGCGCTGCCGTGGTATTACACCTGGCCCTTGGCGGTTGCCTCAGTACTGGCACAGTCGCGCTCCTCGATCGCTCTGATCGCCGGCTTCTCCACCTGGATCATGGTCATCTTCAAGCCAGACGGATCGCACGGCATGTACTCATGGATCCATGTCCCGCTCGCCACGGCGTGCGCGGTGGCGGCGTGGTACGCGCTGCACCGGAAATCAATAAGCTAGGGCCTGCGCACGGCGAAGAACCTCACGAGCCTGGTGAGAGTGGAGCGCATCAACCGGCCGCGCATTGCTGATCGGCTCGCGAACTCCGTCGCGGATCAACTCCAGTGACGGGTCGGCGGTGAACAACCAGCGAAGAATTTCGGTGTCATCGAAACCACCATCGCGCAACACTGCCAGCAGACCCGGCAATTGCTTTGCCACCTGGCCGGTCTCAGTGAAGAATATCTGCGGGACCATCGGGATGCGATTACGGCGGACAGCGACCAGCTGCCCTTCGCGCAGGTGCTGGTGGACCTTGGTCACCGGTACACCCAACAGCTCCGCGACGTCAGGTAGGTCATAGAGGGGCTCGTCAGGGTCCAGAACATCGTCACCGGCCGGAAAGCTGCTCACCCGACCAGTCTAGGACCCGGATACCATGTGTCGGTGACGCCGGACCCACTTGAGGGCACGTTGCTGGACGGTCGGTATCGCGTCGAGGCCATGATCGCCACCGGCGGCATGTCCACCGTGTATCGCGGACTCGACCTTCGGCTCGATCGGCCGGTGGCTCTCAAGGTCATGGATTCGCGCTACGCGACCGACGCCCAGTTCCTCGCCCGCTTCCAACTCGAGGCGCGCGCGGTGGCCAGCTTGAAGGATGCCGGACTGGTCGCCGTCTACGACCAGGGCATGGACGCCACGCGTCCGTTCCTGGTGATGGAGCTGATTGAGGGCGGCACCCTGCGTGAGTTGCTGCGTGAGCGTGGGCCGATGCCGCCGTACGCCACGGCGGCGGTGCTGCGCCCCGTCCTCGGCGGCCTGGCGGTCGCGCATCAGGCTGGGCTGGTGCATCGCGATATCAAGCCGGAGAACGTGCTGATCTCTGACGACGGCGAGGTTAAGCTGGTCGACTTCGGGTTGGTACGCGCATTCGCAGAGGCCGGAATCACATCGACAAGCGTCATCCTCGGTACGGCCGCCTACCTATCACCGGAACAAGTCAGCTCCGGCAGTTCCAGCCCTCCCAGCGATGTCTATTCCGTGGGGATCCTCGCCTACGAACTACTCACCGGCGTAACACCTTTCACCGGTGACAATCCACTGACGGTGGCCTACCAGCGCATCGACCATGATGTACCGGTGGCCAGTTCGGTCATCAGCGGGGTTCCGCCGCAATTCGATGAATTCATTGGGCGCGCCACCTCACGCAATATCGACGATCGCTTTGCCGATGCCGCAGAGATGGGCGCCGAACTCGACGCGATCGCCGAAGAGCTTGAGTTACCGCCCTTTCGCGTCCCAGCACCGCGCAATTCTGCCCAGCACTCGGCCCAAACCACTGCGGCCCAAACCACTGCGGCCCAAACCAATATGGCGACGCGTACCGTCGCACACCCACAACCGGTCACCCACCCGACTCGCCACCTGACCCGCGGACCCGAGGACTGGCAGCCCGCCGACCGGGGCCAGACCGACTGGGGCCAGACCGACTGGGGCCCACCCGAGCAGCCAGGCAGTCAGGTCGACCGGGAATTACCCAATACGGCAAGCCAATTCGCGGGAATAGACATCAACGAATTCATCCTGGCGCGCCAACGAGCACGACGGACGACGACGTTCTGGCTTCTGATCGTGCTAATCCTCACCGGCCTGACGGCAGCCGCCGCTTGGATGGCGGGCACCAACATCCAGGCGTTGCTCGCGCAGGGGATGTGAACTAGTCGCGGAGCATCTCCGCAACGAGGAACGCCAGTTCGAGGCTCTGCTGGGTGTTCAGGCGCGGATCGCAAGCCGTCTCGTAGCGCCCGGCCAGGTCTGAATCCGAGATGTCCTGCGCACCGCCCAGACATTCGGTGACGTTCTCGCCGGTGATCTCGACGTGGATGCCACCGGGGTGCGTGCCCAGTGAACGGTGCACCTCGAAGAATCCTTGCACTTCGTCGACGATGCGGTCGAAGTGCCGGGTCTTGTAACCGGTCGACGATTCGTGCGTGTTGCCATGCATCGGATCGCACTGCCAGATGACCTGGTGACCGGTGGCCTGCACCTTTTCGATGATCGGCGGCAGCAGGTCGCGCACTTTGTGGTTGCCGAGCCTGGTGACCAGCGTCAGCCGTCCCGGCTTGTTATGCGGATCGAGGCGCTCGACGTACTCGACGGCAAGTTCGGGTGTCATCGTCGGTCCGATCTTGACCCCGATCGGATTGGCGATCACCTCTGCAAACGCGATGTGGGCACCATCGAGCTGGCGGGTGCGCTCCCCGATCCAGACGTAGTGCGCTGACAGGTCGTACAGCCGAGGCTCGCCGAAGTCGTTACTCAGCCGCAGCATCGCCCGTTCGTAGTCGAGCACAAGCGCCTCGTGACTGGCGTACAGATCGGCTGTATCGAGATTGCGGTCGTTGACCCCGCAGGCCGTCATGAAGCGCAGGCCACGATCGATCTCGCCGGCCAGCGTCTCGTACCGAGCGCCCGCCGGCGACGTGCGCACGAATTCGCGGTTCCAATCATGGACCAGATGCAGCGACGCCAGCCCCGATGAGGTCAAGGCCCGCAGCAAGTTCATCGTCGCGCTGGCGTTGGCATATGCCCGGACCAGGCGGGACGGGTCGTGATCCCGGGCCGATGCGTCGGCGGCAAACCCGTTGATCATGTCGCCGCGGTAGGACTTCAGCCCCAGCGAGTCGATATCGGACGAACGCGGTTTGGCGTATTGCCCCGCGATGCGGGCGACCTTGACCACCGGCATGCTGGCGCCATAGGTGAGCACCACTGCCATCTGCAGCAACGTGCGGATGTTGGCACGGATATGCGGCTCGGTGTTGTCCGCGAATGTCTCGGCGCAATCGCCGCCCTGCAGCAGGAACGCCTCACCACGAGCGACGGCGGCCAGTTGGTGCGAGAGCCTCTCGATCTCGGACGGAACCGTGACCGGGGGCACGCTCTCCAAGACGGTCCGCATCGCCCTGGCTTGATCGGGGTCCCAGCTCGGCTGCTGCGCGGCCGGCTTGGTGAGGGCAGCGTCCAGCCGGGCCCGCAAATCCCCCGGTAGCGGCGGCAGCGATGGCAGCTGGTCGATGGGTACATCGACAGTCCAGTTCACCCATCCATGGTAACCGGGCCTAAACGGCCGCAATTACCGGCAGAAACCGCCCCCGATGTTGTCGATGCCCGTTGTCATCAGCGTGTAGCGCCGCAGGTTGTGGCGGGCGTCGACGAGTGCGTCGTGGGTATTGGGAGGTCGCGGTGGCATCCGGGGACAGCCACGTTCCTCCCAGAACTGGCGCAGTTCGCGGGTGAATCGAGGAATTTGTGGGGGCAGGCTGGTCATCGGACCCCACAGCTGGCACAGCGCAACATGGTCATAAGCAGCGACCCACGCCCACAGTTCGATGGGCTCGTCACCGTCGATTCCGAAGAAATCCTCCAGGCCTTCCCGAATTTGCCGGCGAGAGCGCCACAGCTTCGACGCCGGCGACGGCAGCTTGGGCAATACGTGTGTACGCACCCACCGACCGGCAGATTCCGGGTCGAACTCGGTGGAGATGGCATAGAACTCGCGGCCATCCTCGGCGATCACTCCGATTGATATCAGGTCGATGACACGCCCGTTGTCGATGAATTCGGTGTCGTAGAAGTACCGCACTGGCCGCACCCTATCCGGCGGCGCCGTGGTTGGAATGCGGCTTGGCCCCGATGCGCCGTTGCGGCGCCGGCGCGGCCCTGATCTCGCGATCCAATTCGGCGTCCACCGCATTGTCGTCGGGGAAGTGCGGTTCACCTGCGATGACGTCCTGCAGCCAGAGTTTGGCTTGCACCACCGGCCGCCGCATATAGCGCTCTCGCTCCAGCGAGCGGTGCATCTTCTTTGGGCTGTCCTGGTACCGCCAGCGCGCCCACGGCGCATGCGGCCGGGACAGCCGGATCCCGCCGATCAGCAGCAACGGAGTGATGAACATCCCGACCAGCCCCGTCCAGACCTTGCCTTTGAGTAGCACGATCACCGCCAGCATCAGCGTGCCGATCGCCATCACGATGACGCTCACGCGGGCGACGATCGAGTGGTTGTCCCGCCAGATGCCAATATTGAAGAACGACAGTGGATTGAACCCCATGATCAACAGGCCCGTCACCGCTATCGCGGCGAAAACCGCATCGACTGACGATCGCCCGTCTTCGGACCAGTACACATCCTCAAGGTGCAGAATCAGCGCGAACTCATCGAGCACCAATGCGGCGCCACTGCCGAAAAAGACCGCAGCAACGGTGAATTCGGGCACTCCCCCGTCAACGGCCAGCGTCACCATGGTGACGCCCGACACCATCACCAGGATCACCCCAATCACCGCATGGTGAATGTGCAGGCCCCCACTTCCGGATATGTTGCGGGGCTGCCACCACTTGTGGGGACCCTCATTTCCGGCGTTATGACGGATGTAGCGCACGATCGTCCGGGTCACGAAGAACGTCACAATAAACGAGATCAGGCACCACATCAGCGGGATGCGTCCCGGAGCAACGACATCGAAGTGCACGGGGAGTGAACTTACCGCCGTGCTGCCTGCCGCGCCCCAGGAAGCGTTAGGCCACATCTGGCCCAGATAGGCTGTTTCGCGAAATGAGTAAGCGGGGGCAGGCCGTCGGTTGGCGGGTGATGCAGGCGGTCATCGCCGCGGCCTTTGCGTACGCCGGATGGCGACTGCTCGCGCGCATCCCCTACCGCATCGACATCGAGGTCTACCGGATGGGCGCGCGAGCCTGGCTGGACGGTCATCCGCTCTACGCGGGTGACACAACGTTCCACACCCACATCGGACTCGACCTGCCGTTCACCTATCCACCGCTGGCCGCGATTCTGTTCAGCCCGTTCGCCTGGCTGTCCTTTCCCGTCGCCAGCGTGACAATCACCGTGATCACCCTGGCGCTGTTACTGGTGTCCACCTGGCTGGTCCTGACCCGACTCGAGGTGTGGCCGGCCACCACCGTGACCGGTGAACCAGCCTGGCTGCGGCGCTGCTGGCTGTCGGCCGGCATCGTCGCCCTTGCCGTGATCTGCCTGGAACCGATCCAGGCCAACTTCGCCTTCGGCCAGATCAACGTCGTGTTGATGACGCTGGTCATCGCCGATTGCGTCCCGCGCCGTACGCCGTGGCCGCGCGGCCTGCTGCTGGGCATCGCGATCGCCCTCAAGCTCACTCCGGCGGTATTCCTGCTCTATTTCGTGCTGCGGCGGGACGGACGCGCCGCGCTCACTGCACTCGGATCATTCCTGGCGGCGAGCCTGCTCGGTTTCGTGCTGGCCTGGCGTGATTCCTGGGAGTACTGGACCGTCACAGTGCGGCACACCGATCGAATCGGCAGCGCAGCCCTCAACACCAACCAGAACATCGCCGGTGCCCTGGCCAGGTTGGGGATGGCACACAGTACGCATTTCGTGCTGTGGACCGCTGCCTGTTTCGTGGTGCTCGGGCTCACCAGCTGGGCAGTGCGTCGAATCACTCCCGCCTCCGGAAGTGCAACCGATTCGGAATCCGCCGTGTTGGCCCTGATCTGTGTCGCATTGTTTGGGTTGATGGTCTCGCCGGTGTCCTGGTCACATCACTGGGTGTGGGCGTTGCCCACGATCCTGGTGACGGCAGTCGTGGCTTACCGGTGGCACAACCTGGCACTTGCGCTGGTCGCCGCCGCGGGAATCGGACTGATGGTGTGGATTCCGCTGGAGCTGATGCCGAAGCACCGCGAAGAGACCGCATCCTGGTGGCGCCAGCTGCTTGGAATGTCCTACGTATGGTGGGCGCTGGCGGCGATCCTGGTCATCGGCCTGACCGGAACCTCACGTCGCACTAACCCGCGGCGGTCTCAGGGAACCGCGCCGGCGGCTGATCTGGTGCTCCCGGCGTGACATCAACTTTGTCAGTACCAGTGACGGCGCTCTGACTCGTTTTGAGCTTCGCGGCGTAAATGTCGACGTATTCCTGACCGGACAATTTCATCAACTCGTAGATCACCTCGTCGATGACCGCCCGCTCGATGAAGCGGTTACCGACCAAGCCCTCGAAACGGGAGAAATCCATCGGCTTGCCGAACCGGACACCAACCCGCCCGAAGCGCCACATCTTCGACCCGGGCGGATTCACCGTGTCAGTGCCAATCATGGCGACAGGAATCACTGGCACCCCGGACTGGAGCGCCAACCGAGCGAGCCCGGTCTTGCCCTTGTAGAGCCGGCCATCGGGCGAGCGGGTGCCCTCCGGGTACATGCCAAGCAGCTTGCCCTGGTTCAGCAGACGTTCAGCGGTTTCCAACGCGGCCTGTGCCGCATCGGCGTCTGTCCGATCGATCGGCACCTGACCTGCCGCGGTGTAGAACCAGCGAGTGAACCAGCCTTTGATCCCCGTGCCTGTGAAGTACTCCGCCTTGGCCAGAAAGGTGATGCGGCGCCGGACCACCAGAGGAAGGTAGAAGCTGTCAGCCACCGCTAGGTGGTTACTGGCCAAGATCACTGGCCCCGAATCCGGAACGTATTCCAGCCCTTCGACTTTCGGCCTACCGAGCAGTGACAACAACGGGCCCATGAAGATGTACTTGAACAGCCAATACCACATGGACCCTCCGCTCGGGCGCGCGCTTTCGGCCAACTCTACCGAGCCTGGGTGCGAGCGACCATAGCCAAGGGCTCTTATTGGCCGATCCACAGACCTCCCCAATAATGCGGACGACTGGCGTCAGTCCTCGACAATGATGGGGATCTGCTGGTAACGCCCCTTGGTGGGTGACTCATGCTCAACACCCTGATCGGACCCGCCGCCGTCTGGTGGCGGCGGAGTATCGGCAGCGCTGTCGGCCACCATCGCCCGGACCATCGTCATCAGGGCCACGCTGTGTTCGGCGATGAGGCTGAGCAACGGGTGCTGTTCACCGTTGATCAACGCCGCCAGCGCGCACACCGGGCACCACACTTGCTGACACTTGCCTGAACCGCTTCCAGCCCCCGAAGCCATGGCAGCGGCCGCGCGCACCGCCGGATCGAGACGGTCCAGGATGGCTTGGGCCAGTGCACGCAGTTCCGGCCCGATGTCGGGGTGGGCGCTCATGTCGGCCACACCTCCGGATCAGGTCGAAATCGGACTGTCAGCTCATTGCCGCGCAATGCTGCGTCCAGCACTGTGCAGCGCCTCAGCACCGAGGCCAACCGCACCCGCCGGCGCATCCCCGCAACGCCGATGATCAGGTCGTCGTCGACCCGGCCCAGGGCGAGGGTTCCGGAGTCGACCTGCGGCAATTCTAGTCGCATGCGATAAATCGCATCCAGCCCGGAACCCGACTCGCGGTCCACGATCGGCCGCAACGGACCCGGCGGCGTCGAACCGTCACGCCGCACGACGCTGTCCAGAAGCTGGCCCAGCGCCTTCGGCCCGATCGGCTCACCGGCCAGGTGCGGCGCCAGCACCAACTGGACCCCGCCAATCGTTTGGGTCAAAGACTTGAGAACCGCCTGCTGTTCGGAGATCCGCTCGGCGTACCAGTCGAAGGCCGGATGAGCGGGCAAGTTCCGGTACTCGTAGGAATCATCTTGAATCACAACTTGATTGACGATCAGTTCAGCAATCCGAACGCCCATCAAGGACAGCGAACCCATGGTCCGAACCGCCTCCGCGGCCACCACGCGCTCGGCAGTGAGAACCAGATGGGCACTGACCCGCTCACCGTCGGTGAGCAGAGACGACAGCCCATCAAGACCCATGCTGACACCCTCGACCACTGCGACCATGGCGGCGTTACGCAAATCTTCGACGGCCGCGCTGAGCCGGCGATGCCGTGGCCAGGCACGCTCCAGGTACATGCCGAACGTGGCAGGCATGGTCAACATGCGCAAAGCATCGGCGGTAGACGCGCAGTCCACCACCACGTAGTCCCACCGGCCCGATTCAGCCAGTTCGGCCACCTCGTTCAGGCCGAGCACCTCCTGGACGCCTGGCATCGCCGAAAGCTCCTCTGGGGCAAGACCATTGAAGTCCGAATTGGGATACTTCGCGGCGATCACCGGCGCAATGGCGCGCCACCTGGCTTCCAGCAGGGCAAGGGTGTCCAGCGCGAGGGCATCCAGATACCCGCCGCCGGACGTCTCCTCCTCAGTGAAGATGCGCACCGGTTCCCTGACGCCCGTGGGCGGTACTTCGATTCCGAGTACGTCGCCAAGCGAATGGGCTTGGTCGGTGGACACCGCCAGAACTCGATCACCACGGAGTGCCGCGCGAACCGCCGTTGCCGAGCCCAAGGTCGACTTGCCTACACCGCCCTTACCGACGAAGAAGCTGATCCGGGCCCGGACAGCGGAATCCGCCCCGGCGTCGGTGGTATTGCCGTGCTCCACTCAGCCCTCAACCCGCTTCTTCAGGTCCTTCAACGCGGTGTCGGTCAATCGCCGTTCAGCTTTGCGCTTGAGTAGACCGATCATCGGGACCATGAGATCAACCGACAACTCGTAGGTCACTTCGGTTCCAGATCCCTTGGCGGCCAATATGTATGTGCCGTCGAGAGCCTTCAGCAGTGAACTTGACACCAACGACCAGCGCACCGATGCGCGATCAGCCGGCCACTCGTATGCCAGCACCATGGTGTCCCGCAGAACCGCGGCCTCCAGCACCAGGCGGGCAGTTTTCGGGTAGCCGTCGCCGTCGGTTTCCGTGACTTCGGTTTCTTTGTATTCGGAGACCCATTCCGGATACGCGCTGATGTCGGCGATGACCTCCATCACGCTGGCAGGATCCGCATCGATGTAGATGGTCTGCGCCGTTTTGTCAGCCACTATTGCCGCTTCCCATCTTCCTGCCCCCTTCCGGTGACAAACGGTACCCGCTCGCACCGCCGGAGAGTGACCCGAATGTCAAGCCCCCCAGATATCAGGCCCCCCAGATATCAGGCCCCGGGTGCAACGCCCACCGGGCGCGCGGACTCCAGCGCCGTTTTTACCTCGAAGGCCATTCGCTTGCCCGTCACCCGGCGCTGATGGGTCATCTTGGCCAGGTCCATCCTGGCGAGTTCATCCGCGGATGCCCCGGCAGGCTCGGCATGCAGGAAGTAGTGCAGCACTACCCCGTCCAGCACAGGCTCCAACCAGATCTCCATGGTGCCGATCAGGGGGCCCGCGGTAGTCCAGCGGACACCGGCCGCGCCGCGCTCTTCAACAACCTCAAGACGCAAATCTGGCCACCACCGTCGCCAGCCGGCCCGGTCCGACACCGCCTCACCCACCAACGCAGGCTCTGCGGCGACGAACGTCTCATCAGCCACCTGGATGCTGTTCACCCACCAAGCTTCACATATCCCGGCGGTGCCCCGGCCGATGGTGCCCCGGTCAGGAGCCGCCGACTACCCTGAACGCGACTGGCCGAAATCCACAGCCGATATCCACCGATCTCCACAAGGGGTTCCAAGTGCGTGAATACAGCGTTCCGGCATCGTTCACCGTTGGTGAGCATGACAATGTCGTCAGCTCCGTCTTCTCTCACGAACGCGAAGACCCCGACTACGTGATCCTGCGCAAGCTGGTCGACGGCGCCTGGACCGATGTGACGTGCGCGCAGGCCGCTGAACAGATTCGGTCGGCAGCGCTGGGATTAATTGCCAATGGGGTGGCCGCCGGGGACCGGGTGGCAATTCTGTCCAGCACTCGCTACGAGTGGCCGATCCTCGACTATGCGATTCTCGCAGTCGGCGCCGTCACCGTGCCGATATACGAGACTTCGTCGGCAGAGCAGGTGCATTGGGTCCTGCAGGACTCCGGCGCGGTCATAGCCTTCACCGAAAACGACGAGCACACCGAGATGGTCGAGGGCCTGCGTGCCGACCTGCCCGCGTTGCGGAAGGTCCTGCAGATCGAGACCTCAGGTGTCACGGCACTCGACGAGCTGTCGTTGAGGTCCAGTTCCGCTGACCCCACGGAGATAGAGCGGCGACTCGCCGGGCTGCGTTCGACTCATCCGGCCACCCTGATCTACACCTCGGGCACCACCGGGAGGCCCAAGGGTTGCCAGCTGACACATTTCAATCTGCTCAACGAAATCCAAGGCGCAGCAGCGTGTTTCCCGACTTTGTTACGTAAGAACGAGCGCCTGCTGGTCTTCCTCCCGATGGCCCACGTGTTATCTCGGGTGTTGTCCATGACGGCATTCGCCAACAAAGTGACGCTGGGGTACACCAGCGACATCAAGAATTTGGTACCGATGTTGCAGGTCTTCAAACCCACCATTGTGGTGTCGGTACCCCGGGTGTTCGAAAAGGTTTACAACTCGGCCGAGTTGAACGCTCAGAACAGCGGCAAAGGCAAGGTTTTCGAACTCGCCGTCAAGACCGCGATCGCCTGGAGTGAGGCGCAAACCGGGTCCAGCACGCCGAACCTGGCACTGCGTGCCGGCCACACATTGTTCGATCGACTGGTGTACGGCAAGCTGCGCGCAGCACTCGGTGGTGAATGCCGCGCCGCGATCTCAGGTGGGGCTCCGCTCGGCAAGCGGTTGGGTCATTTCTTCCGCGGTGTGGGCCTGCCCATCTACGAGGGCTACGGGCTCACCGAGACGAGTGCCGCCATCACCATCAACCGGATGGACGAACTGAAGGTCGGGACCGTCGGCAAACTGTTACCGGGCAACACAATGGCTGTCGCCGCCGACGGCGAATTACTGGTACGCGGGCCCGTGGTGTTCAGCGGCTACTGGCAGAACGAGATAGCCACCAACGAGGCGATCGTCGAGGGGTGGTTCCACACCGGCGATCTGGCCAGCATCGACTCCGACGGATTCCTGTCGATCACCGGGCGCAAGAAGGAGATCATCGTCACCGCCGGCGGCAAGAACGTCGCGCCCGCAGTGCTCGAGGATGCGCTGCGCGCCCACCCGTTGATCAGCCAGGCCATGGCGGTCGGTGACGCCCAGCCGTTCATCGGCGCCCTGATCGCCATCGACCCGGAGGCCTTCGAGGTGTGGAAGCAACAGCGGGGCAAGGACGCCGCGGCGTCAGTGGCCGACCTGCGCACCGACCCGGACCTGACCGCCGAGATCGAACAAGCGGTCAAGGACGCCAATACCCATGTGTCGCATGCGGAATCGATTCGCAAGTTCCGCGTGCTGCCCTTCGACTTCACCGTGCAGACTGGCGAGCTGACTCCAACCTTGAAGGTGAAGCGCGCCGTGGTGGCACAGAAGTTCGCCGACGAGATAGCGGCGATCTACACGAAGTAGTCGTTACCTACGACCGGAATGAGCAGCCGCGCCGGATACCGGCCGCCGGTGTGAATCATGCAATGCCCATCGGTGTGCGCGGCCCACTGCCGGGTCTCGCCGCCTTCGAACTGGCCGGGCACCGACCAGGATTGAATGACGACGCGCAACGTCTCACCTGCCAGGAATGCCGTCCCCGAGGGCATGATCGCGATCTGCGCCTCAGCGATCTCACCCGGTGATAGCGGCGAGTCATCGGCGAACGAGAGCACCGGCCGCCACGGGGTGGACCGCTCATGATTCAGCGCACGCTTGGATGCCCGCAACCAGCCCCTTGATACGGGACCGTTCGCATTCCCCCCGGATGCGCTGAAGAAGTACACCTCGTTGCCGGCACGGTCGAGCTTCTCTACCCCGACAAACAGATCGACATCGGAGGTCTCCACCGCTTCGATGAACAGGGTGAGCGCCATGTGGCCGACGACATCAGTATCGCGCGTGAAGGCGTAGTCGAAGACGGCCCGATTGGCCGCATCGGTGATCGGTAGCGGAGCGATGCCGGTCGAAGATTCAACGTCCGGTACGTCGGACCGCAGCAACTGGGTGCCGGCATCGAGGTACAGCGCGTCATAGCGAGTTCCCTCAACCGGCCAGGACTGCGCCTCGACGACCTTGTATTCGAAACGGCTGGAATTGATTTCGAGACGGACTGCAGGTACTCCGTCCATCGCATTCTCGTCGCCCTTGAGGAAGCGGTCCAGGAATCGCTTCTGAAGCGCCAGCTCATCCTTGCCGTAGTAGGCCCCCCACTTCTGGCGGCGGTGACTGAAGAGCCACTTGTTGTCGCTGCGCAATCGGGTGAAGGCATCGAACGTGTCCCAGCTATGCAGCTCCTGATCGGAGAAGCTGGCGCACACCAGCGCCGGAACGTTGATCGCGCTGGTGTCAAATTTCCAGTCGACAATGTACGGTTCAGGTCCTTGGCCCTCAGGATTCACATTCGGCCCGAGCCAGCAGGTTTCCATCCACTCGTAAAACGCTGTCTCGGGAATCCCGCCGTAGCCACCGCCCGGTCCGGACTCGTTGATGCCCTCCCAAGGGATGATGGCTTTCAGTTGCGGCGGCGCGGGATCCTTGGCCGCAATCCATTGGGTCGCACAGAGCGCCGACACACCACTCATACCGACTTTGCCTGTGCTCCAGGGCTGTTCGCCTAGCCAGGCCATCACGTCGAACCAGCGTGCCTCCGGGCCGGGTGTGCCTGCTGGATTCGATCTGGATTTCCCCCACCCCGGAAGATCGACAATCGCCACCGCATAACCGTGCGGCACCCAGTAGCCCGGGTCGGGCGCCTCAAACGGCGTCCGGTCACAGAATTCGACGTGCCCGAGGTAGAAGCCGCCACCACCCGGAACCGAGCCGATCGGCGCATCCCTGAAGAAGTCGGTTTGGTCGTAGCGGTCTTTTCCATAGGGTGTCGCGGTGACGATAACCGGCACCGGCGGCACCGATTGCGGCCGGTAAACCGTTGCGCCCAAGTAGATCCCGTCGCGCATCGGAATGCGCACATCCTCCACGAGCACGCTCTCCGGCAGCGGATAAGTCGCCACCTCGAACGGATGCTCTTCAAGGAAGTCAGGCCCGCCCTCAGCAGGCAGGGTCACTGCGGCCGCACCAGTTGCGACAGCCGCTCAGTGTGGGCGGCCCAGGTCCAGTCGCGGGTCGCCCACCGCCGTCCGGCCTCGCCCATCTGCTGGGCCAATTCGGGGTCGGCCAGCAGGCCACTCACCGCATCGACGATCTCATCGTGCGATCGGCCGTCGACCACCCGACCGGTTTCACCGTCGCGAACGGTTTCCGGGGCTCCCCCGGAATTGCCCGCCACCACCGGGACGCCCGCTGCGGATGCCTCAAGAAACACGATTCCCAGACCCTCGACGTCAAGACCTGAGCCCCGAGTGCGGCACGGCATCGCGAAGACGTCGGCCATCGCATAGTGCGCCGGCAATTCGGCGGATGGCACCCCGCGGGTGAACACCACATCGTCGGTCACCCCAACTCGCTCGGCCAGTCGCTGCAGGGTTTCGGCGTATGGTCCGCCGCCCACGATGACGAGCGCCGCGTTGGGGACTCGCTTACGGATGTCCGGCAGGGCTTTGATCAACATGTCCTGACCCTTGCGCGGAACCAGTCGAGACACGCAGGCCACGGTCGGCCGCTCCGACAGCCCATATCGGGCGCGCAATTCAGAACGAGCCGCAGGGTCCGGCCGAAAGTGGTCGGTGTCGACACCTGGAGGCAGGTGCTCCATGCGGGCGTGCGGCCCGAATGCCGAGGCGAATCGGCCCCTGGTGTAGCGACTGACGAACGTCACGACATCCGTCGTGTCGCCAATCCGTCGCAGCGCCGAACGGGCACCCGGAAGCATCGACCAGCCGACCTCGTGGCCGTGTGTGCTGGCCAGCACCCGCACCGCACCAGCCCGGCGAGCGCGCTCCCCCAGCAGCGCCAGCGGCGCGGCCGCTCCGAACCACACCGTCTCAATCCTGTGGTCGACGATGAGGTTGCGCATTCGGCGCGCTACCCCGGGTTCGGGCAGCATCAGCGTGCCCGGGTGGCGGACAACTCGGTACGGGGCCGCTCGATCAAAGTTGTCAGCGCCCTTCCACTGCGGCGCATACACAGTGAGCTCATGCTCCCCCCCTTCCTCCAGCCCGTCGACGAACTGCTGGAGGTAGGACTGAATGCCGCCCGAGCGCGGGGGAAAGTCATTGGTGACCAGAAGGATCCGCGTCATCGCAACGAGGCTATCGGGTCAGCCACTGAGCCCTGCCAGCAGCCAGAGCCGTCAAGTCAACGTCGAGCGCTTGTCGCACGGCCGCGGCCAAGTCGCCATGTCCGGGCCCGCAGGCATCGACGTACAGCTGGCGCAGTGCACTGACGCCATAGGTATCGGCGACGAACCGGGCGAACCACCATGCCCGGTCGTAGCCAAGCGATCGGTCAGGGCCGGGCGCGTCCAGGTCGGCATCGTTGGGCAGCTCATGCCCAGCACCGGGCGGGACTGGGGCCGGAGGCATTGGGGTCGGGGGGCGTGCCACAAAGTCCGCTACGCCCTCAGTGAGCCACCGGGGGGCATCCAATGCGGTGTCAGTGCGTGCGGCGAAGTGGAAAAGCTCGTGGGTCAGCACCAGTCGCAATGCGGCGTCACTCATCAGTGACGCACCCGGCGCGAAGATGATCCGCTGCCCGGTCGCTTGCCGACTCGTCAGGTCAACATGGTCAGCCACGGACACTGCGGCGGTGTCGTCCCACTGTTGGCTGGGATCAAGCCCTGCGTCGGCAACAAACTGGGCTTCCGAGTCGGTGGCGACGATAACAATCTCGTGCTGCCAATCGGTCCCCCAGAATTTCTCGACGGCCGCTACAGCGCCACCGATGTTGTCGGCTATGCGAGTGAGAAGCCCGTCTGTGCGGATTCCGCCGAGACTGATCAGCCGCACACTCCGGCCATCGCCGACTACTAGCGGGTCAGGTACCTGCGCTGGGGCAGCAGATTGCGGCGCGGGCGCAGCTGACGACCCTTCACCAGGAACCGCGAAGATCACTACCGCCGCGACGAACTCAGCGACAAGAAAGGCAGCCAACCAGGGCCGCTTAGCGCACGCCCGACTAACGTCAGTACCGACGAACGTTGTAAATCGGGGCGTTGTTAACCGGAGCGACGGCCACCGGGACGCCGAATGTCGACGCGTGAACCATCATGCCGTCGCCGATGTAGATCGCGGAGTGCGAGGCGTCGGAGTAGTAGTTCACAACGTCACCGGGCTGCATCTGATCCAACGATACGGGCTGACCGCCGGATGCCAGCGCCTGGCTGGAATGCGGCAAGAAGATGCCAGCCTGCTGGAACGACCACATCACCAGGCCAGAGCAGTCGAAACTGCCCGGACCGGAACCGCCCCAGACGTACGGATCGCCGATCCGGGTCAGCGCGGCCTGCACTGCGACTGCCCCCTCGCCGGCACCGGAATCCATAGCGGGGATGGCCGGCACGGCCGCCATCGGCGCCACATCACCGGCGGGAATACCGGCCGGAGCAGGAGCATCGTCCAGCGGCGGCAGTGCGTCAGGCGCGGGTGCAGCCAGAATCTCGGTTGACGGGAGAGGCCCGGGCCCGGCCAGGGCGGTGCGCTGTTCCGGCGTCAGGCCCATGTAGCGGGATTTGACGATCGCGATCTGTACCTGCAATTGAGACTGTTTGCGCTGCAGGTCGGCACGTATTGCCGCTGCCTGCTCGGCGGCAGTCTTGGCATCCGCAGCCGACTTCGCTGATGCGGCTTCGGCCTTGACCGACTCCGCCCCCACGCGGCGATAGTCCTGCATCTGGGCTGCCATCTGGATGGACATCACCTTCTGGACAGCCATCTTGTCGATCAGACCCTGTGGCGAGTCAGCGGTGAGAATGGCGTTCAAGCCGTCGGTGCGAGCGCCCATGTAGATCGCCGCAGCAAACTCATCGACAGCGCCCTGATAGGTCGCAAGCTGGGTCTTGGCAGCGTCCGCGGCGGCGACGTCAGCGGTGTGTTCTTTCTCGGCCTCGGCCTGCACTTGGAGCTTGTTCTTGAGGTCAATCTGAGCCGAGTGCATCGCCTCGGTGAGTTGCTCAGCCTGTCGTGACAACTCGTTGAGCTTGGCTACGCCGTCATCCGCCGGATCAGCGTGGACTGCGCCCGTCAGGACACCAGAAATGACCGTCAAGCCGGCGATGACACCCAAGAATGGGCGCCGGACAACGTGTTTCGCTAGGGACGTGCTGGGGAACCTCAAGATTGCGCATCCTTTGAGTGCCGTCGACCGACCCTCGGCGAACTGCCTTAGGTCTCGAACAGGTTACGAAATGGCATCGAGGTTGTCCAAATTTGAGACAAATACTCAGCTAAATCTCAGTCGGACGGTCCTCATGGACCCCGGAACAACCAAGTCAGTCGCAAGCCAGCCGCAACATGAGAAACAAAGCTATCAGGATTTAACTTGCCAAGTCCGTCCCGCCACGCCGGATGGGGATAAGTCGCAGCCGGGGTGCCAGCCCCGCGTCAGCAAGCACCTCGAGGGCCGCGCGCTCATCTCCGAGCAAAGTCTCGGGTACGCCGAGCAACACGCTCACCACGCAGTCGCGACAGCCCACATCCCGCATCGCGCAGCTGTCACAGTCGAGGACCACGGGCGCGATGGTGTCCTGGTCGGCCAAGTCAACATCGTCGCCGGCAAGCACCGGATTGCCGTGCTGGTCCATGTCAGAGGTCCTCTCATTGGATTCTCGAGGCGGACGCTAGCGGGGGGCACCGACAAGTGGTGGCCAAGCGGGGGCCAAGTTGGACCAACTTCCGTCCTTCCCGTCGTGGCAGCTCCAACCTGTCGGTGCGGGTGCCTAACGTCGAGAACTGTGACCCGTCCGGGAACCGACACGCAGCTAAGCTTCGCTGACCTTCAGCTAGGGGCTGGCCCTGGTCTTGAGGCATCGCTGCGCGACACGACATTCGTTGTCGTCGATCTGGAAACCACCGGTGGGCGCGCCACACCCGGCATGGACGGCTCCTGTGATGCCATCACGGAGATCGGAGCGGTCAAGATTCGCGGCGGGCAGGTCCTCGGCGAGCTCGCCACGCTGATCGACCCCCAGCGGACCATCCCGCCGCAGATCGTGCAGCTGACCGGAATCACCACGGCGATGGTGCGTGATGCCCCGAAGATCGACGCAGTGCTGCCGATGTTCCTGGAGTTCGCCCACGGTGCAGTACTGGTCGCGCACAACGCCGGATTCGATATCGGCTTTTTGAAGGCCGCTGCACAGCAGTGCAACATCGTCTGGCCGAACGCGCCAGTGCTGTGCACGGTGCGACTGGCCCGCCGGGTGCTGACCCGAGAAGAAGCCCCCAGTGTCCGGCTCGCGGAGTTGGCTCGGCTGGTCGGCGCCACTGCCCAGCCCACCCATCGCGCGCTCGACGACGCTCGCGCCACGGTCGACGTGCTGCACGCACTGATCGAACGGGTGGGCAATCAAGGCGTACATACCTACACCGAGCTGCGCGCGTATCTGCCGAACGTCTCGCCCGCCCAGCGCCGCAAGCGGTCGCTGGCGCATGCCCTGCCACATCGGCCCGGGGTTTACCTCTTCCTCGGACCGAAAGCCGAGGTGCTTTACGTCGGGACGGCCACCGACCTGCGCCGCCGGGTCGGTCAGTACTTCAACGGATCAGACCCACGCGGGCGGATCAAGGAAATGGTGGCCCTAGCCACGTCCGTCAATCACGTCGAGTGTGCCCACCCGCTCGAAGCCGGCGTGCGCGAGCTGCGTCTGCTGGCCGCCCATTCCCCGCCCTACAACAGACGTTCGCGGTTCCCGCACAGATGGTGGTGGGTGGTGTTGACCGATGAAGCATTCCCACGGCTTTACGTCGTGCGCGAACCGCGTCACGACCGCGCCATCGGACCGTTCCGTTCCCGGACCGATGCCGTCGACGCAGCCGGCCTGGTCGCGCGGTTCACCGGCGTGCGTACCTGCACCACCCGGCTGGGGCGCAGCGCCGAGCACGGCCCGGCCTGCCCAGAGCATGAAGTCGCGCCATGCCCGGCACCGCGCGGGCTGACAGCCGAGGCGTATCTGCCCGCGCCGCAGCGGGCAGCGGCATTGATCGACGGGGTGGACAACGCTGCGCTGAGTGCCGCGGTCGGCCAGGTAGCCGAATTGGCCAGCGCCGGCCGTTACGAGCGCGCGGCACGGTTGCGCGATCAAATCGCCTCGCTGATCGAGACCCTCTGGCACGGCCAGCGGCTGCGGGCGCTGGCCAACGTCGACGAACTGGTCGCGGCTCAGCCAGACGGTGCGGGCGGGTGGCATCTCGCGGTGGTTCGGCAGGGCCAGCTGGCTGCGGGCGGCACCGCGGCCCGCCACGTGCCGCCGATGCCGGTGGTTGACGCACTACGCGCCGCGGCGCAAACCATCCTTCCGCGACCCGCACCGTTGGGCGGCGCACTAGTAGAAGAAACTGCGCTCATCGCACGCTGGCTTGCTGGGCCTGGCATTCGGATCGTCTCCGCGACAACAGGTTTAACTACACCGCTGGGATCGGCAGGGCCTTGGGCCGAGTGGGCGGCGACGGCGCGGTCAGCCCGACTGGCTGCTGAGCAAGTCGCCTCAGAGGCTCTGAGTGAACCGCACCCAACGCGCGAGCAACTGTTCAGCAGCACCGGAGTCGATCGCCTCGGCGGCGCGCTGCAGCCCGCTCTCCCACGACGGCAGCCATTCGGCGTGGCTGGATAACCCTGCATAGGCAACCATCGCCCCAGCCGCGTTGAGCACCACCGCATCGCGCACCGGGCCTTGGGCTCCCCCGAACACGTTGTGCGCTTCGGCAGCATTGGCCTCGGCGTCGCCGCCTGCCAGTTCTTCCACTTGAGCCCGGGCGAACCCGAAGCCGAGAGGGTCGAACGTCAACTTGTCGATGGTGCCGGCCTGAACCCTCCAGATGGTGCTGGTGGTTGTGGTGGTCAACTCATCGAGGCCGTCGTCACCGTGCACCACCAGGACACTGGAGCGGCGCGCGGCGAACACGCCGGCCATTACCTCGGCCAGATCTGCGAACGCGCAGCCGATCAGCCCGGCCCGCGGCGCGGCCGGATTGGTGAGCGGCCCAAGCAGATTAAATACGGTGGGGATGCCGATCTCCCGCCGCGGCGCCGCCGCATGTTTGTACGACGGGTGAAACACCGGAGCGAAGCAGAACCCGATTCCCACCTCCGCCACGGAGCGCGCGACATCTTCGGGACCCAGGTCGATGCGTACCCCGAGCGCTTCAAGCGTGTCGGCGCCGCCGCTCTTAGAGGAAGCCGCGCGGTTCCCGTGCTTTACCACCGGCACCCCGGCGGCCGCGACCACGATCGCGGCCATCGTGGACAGGTTGACCGTGTTGGCACCGTCGCCGCCGGTTCCCACGACATCTACTGCGTCGACAGCAGCCGGACCGCCCGACTCCGTCGGGAATCTGCGGGCATAGCGCAGCATCGTGTCCGCCAGTTCGCGCACTTCTGCGGCGGCGGGCCGCTTCATCCGCATCGACACGCCGAAAGCCGCGATCTGGGCCGGCGTTGCAGCCCCCGTCATGATCTGGTCCATCGCCCAGCCCGCCTGCCCGGGCGCAAGCTCCTCGCCTGCCGTCAATCGACCCAGGACCTGCGGCCATGCCGTTACAGGCGGGCTTGACGGAGTCCCAGAAGGCTGCGATGGCGGCACATTCACGCGCCGATAGTCGCACGCGGACAGCGATCTTCCCAGTGCGTCTAGAGGAAAGTTCTCACCAATTCTGGCCCTCGGCGCACCCGAAGAACTACAAAGCGTCATACTTCTTCATGTGACGAGCGCTGTAGGCACTTCGGGAACTGCGATCACGTCGCGCGTGCATTCGCTGAACCGGCCAAATATGGTCAGTATTGGCACCATCGTCTGGCTTTCCAGCGAACTGATGTTCTTTGCTGGACTGTTCGCGATGTACTTCACCGCGCGCTCTCAAGCCCATGGGGTTTGGCCGCCACCGCCGACCGAGCTGAATCTGTATCAAGCGGTCCCGGTGACTCTGGTGCTGATCGCGTCGTCGTTCACCTGCCAGATGGGTGTGTTCGCGGCCGAGCGCGGCGACGTCTTCGGACTGCGGCGTTGGTACGTGGTGACGTTGGCGATGGGGACGTTCTTCGTCCTCGGTCAGGCCTACGAGTACTACCACCTGATCAGCCACGGCACGACCATCCCCAGCAGCGCCTACGGCAGCGTGTTCTACCTAGCCACCGGGTTCCACGGCCTGCACGTCGTCGGCGGCCTGGTCGCGTTCATTCTGTTGTTGCTCCGCACCAGGATGAGCAAGTTCACGCCAGCCCAAGCCACCGCGGCAATAGTTGTGTCGTACTACTGGCACTTCGTTGACATTGTGTGGATCGCCCTGTTCGCGACGATCTACTTCATCCGTTGATGAGAAGGGGTTCGATGCTCAAGAAGACGGGGCGGTTCGGATCTCGAATGGACGACAAGTCGCGGCGCCGGCTTCGTCGTCGCCTCACCGGCGCCTTCCTGCTGATGATCGGCCTTGGCCTCGCTGGCGGCCTGGCGGCAACCTTGACGCCCGTTCCACAGGTTGCGGTCGCCGACGAATCGCAATCGGCCCTCCTGAGGACCGGTAAGCAGCTGTTCGACACCTCGTGTGTGACATGCCACGGCGCAAACCTGCAGGGGGTGGACGGACGCGGGCCCAGCCTGGTTGGTGTAGGCGACGCGGCGGTCTACTTCCAGGTTTCGACGGGCCGGATGCCGGCGATGCGCGGCGAAGCCCAGGCAGCCCGCAAGGATCCGATCTTCGATGAATCCCAGATCGATGCGCTCGGGGCTTACGTGCAGTCCTACGGCGGTGGCCCCATGGTTCCGCGCGACGCCAACGGACAGGTCTCCCAGCATTCGCTGATCGGCAACGACTTGGCTCGTGGTGGCGACCTGTTCCGGCTCAACTGCTCGTCATGCCACAACTTCACCGGTAAGGGCGGTGCGCTGTCGTCGGGTAAGTACGCACCCGACCTCGGACCCGCCACCCCGGCAGAGATTTTCACCGCGATGCTGACCGGCCCGCAGAACATGCCCAAGTTCTCCGACCGTCAGCTGTCGCCGGAAGAGAAGAAAGACATCGTCGCCTACGTCCGGATGGCCGCGAATTCGCGCGACCCGGGCGGCTACGGTCTCGGCGGGTTCGGGCCCACATCAGAGGGAATGGCCGCCTGGATCATCGGCATGGTGGCTGCGATCGGGATCGCGATGTGGATCGGAGCGAGGACATGAGTGAACTGAAGCCCACCGACGAGCAGTTGGCGTCGATGTCGCAAGAAGAGCTCGTCGAACTCGGCGGCAGGATCGACGGTGTCGAGACGGTTCTGAAAGAGCCGCGCTGGCCGGTCGAGGGCACTAAGGCCGAGAAGCGTGCCGAGCGCCTGGTCTCGTTCTGGCTGCTACTCGGCGGCCTGAGCGGGCTCGCCCTGCTGGTGATCTTCGCGTTCTGGCCGTGGCAGTGGAAGCCGGCAAACGCCGAAGGGCACTGGTGGTACGACTTCGCGACGCCGTTGTACGGCCTGACGTTCGGGTTGTCGGTACTCGCCATCGGTATCGGCGCGGTGCTCTATCAGAAGAAGTTCATTCCTGAGGAGATCTCGATCCAGGATCGCCACGACGGGCGTTCGACTGAGCTCGACCGCAAGACAATCGCGGCGAACTTGGGCGATGCACTCGAAGGCTCCACGATCAAGCGACGCAAGATGGTCGGGCTTTCGCTGGGGATCGGCCTTGGCGCGTTCGGAGCCGGCACCCTGGTGGCGTTCATCGGTGGTTTGGTCAAGAATCCATGGAAGCCGGTCGTGCCCACCGCGGAAGGCAAGAAGGCCGTGCTCTGGACCTCGGGTTGGACCCCGCGGTTCGCCGGCGAGACGATCTACCTCGGCCGGGCGACTGGTCTGCCGGGCGAATCCCCGTTCGTCAAGATGCGTCCGGAGGACATCGACGCCGGCGGCATGGAGACGGTGTTCCCCTGGCGCGAATCCGACGGTGACGGCACCACGGTGGAAAGCCATCATCTGCTCGGCGAAATCTCGATGGGCGTGCGAAACCCGGTGATGCTTATCCGCATTCGGCCCGTCGATGTGCCGAAGGTGGTCAAGCGCAAGGGCCAGGAGAGCTTCAACTTCGGCGATCTGTTCGCCTACACCAAGGTGTGCTCACACCTTGGTTGCCCGTCCTCGCTGTACGAGCAACAGACCTACCGGATTCTGTGCCCGTGCCATCAGTCGCAGTTCGATGCGCTGCATTTCGCTAAGCCCATCTTCGGACCGGCCGCTCGCGCACTGGCGCAGCTGCCGATCACCATTGACAAGGACGGCTACCTAGTCGCCAATGGCGACTTCATCGAACCTGTCGGACCGGCATTCTGGGAGCGCTCATCATGAGTCCGAAACTGGCAGACCTCGCCGCCAAGCAGGGCGACGATATCGACTCCAGGTACCACCCGTCGGCGGCTCTACGCCGCCAGTTCAACAAGGTCTTCCCCACCCACTGGTCATTCCTGCTGGGCGAGATCGCGCTGTACAGCTTCATCGTGCTGCTGCTCACCGGGGTCTGGCTGAGCCTCTTCTTCGACCCATCGATGGCTGAGGTCACCTACCAGGGCGTTTACCAGCCACTGCGTGGCATCGAGATGTCCAAGGCCTACGCATCTGCGCTCGACATCACATTCGAGGTTCGAGGTGGACTGTTCGTCCGCCAAGTCCACCACTGGGCGGCCTTGCTCTTCGCCGCGTCGATCATGGTGCACCTGGCTCGCATCTTCTTCACCGGCGCGTTCCGCCGGCCCCGCGAAGCCAACTGGATGATCGGCTGCCTACTGCTGATCCTGGCCATGTTCGAGGGCTACTTCGGCTACTCACTACCGGACGATCTGCTGTCCGGCATTGGCCTGCGCGCAGCGATGTCGTCCATCACGCTGAGCGTGCCCATCATCGGCACCTGGCTGCACTGGGCGCTGTTTGGCGGCGACTTCCCCTGCGGTGGCCTCGGCTACCAGTGCACCGAGGTCGGCACCTGGCTTCCCCGGATGTACGCCCTGCACATTCTGCTGATTCCGGGGATCATCCTCGCGCTCATCGGGGTTCACATGGCGATGGTGTGGTTCCAGAAGCACACCCAGTTCCCCGGCCCGGGACGTACTGAGACGAACGTCGTCGGCGTGCGGGTCATGCCGGTGTTCGCAGTCAAGTCGGGTGCGTTCTTCGCGATGATCACCGGCGTCATGGGATTGATGGGCGGTCTGCTGCAGATCAATCCGATCTGGCAACTCGGCCCCTACAAGCCGTCACATGTGTCGGCGGGGTCCCAGCCGGACTTCTACATGATGTGGACCGAAGGCTTGGCCCGTATCTTCCCGCCGTGGGAGATCTACATCGGCCATCACACAATTCCCGCCGCGTTCTGGGTGGCAATCGTGATGGGCCTGGTGTTCGGACTCCTGATCGCCTACCCGTTCCTGGAGCGGCGGTTCACCGGCGACGATGCCCACCACAACCTGCTGCAGCGGCCTCGTGACGTGCCGGTGCGCACCGGTATCGGCGCGATGGCAATCGCCTTCTACATGGTGCTGACGTTGAGCGCGATGAACGACGTCATTGCGCTGAAGTTCCACATCTCACTGAACGCGACGACGTGGATCGGCCGCATCGGCATGTTGGTGCTACCGCCGATCGTCTTCTTCATCACATACCGGTGGGCCGTTGCCCTCCAGCGCAGCGACCGCGCTGTGCTGGAGCATGGCATCGAAACGGGCATCATCAAGCGGCTGCCGCACGGTGCCTACATCGAGCTGCACCAGCCGCTTGGTCCGGTCGACGATCATGGGCATCCAATCCCCTTGGATTACGGTGGCGCGGCTCTACCGAAGCGAATGAACAAGCTCGGGTCGGCCGGCCAACCCGGTATCGGCAGCTTCCTGAGCGCCGATCCGGCGGACCAGGATGCTGCTCTCAACGAGGCCGCACACGCATCCGAGCATCGCGCGCTGACCGCCCTGCGGGAATGGCAGGACGAAGAGCACGGATCCGGAAACGGCAACGGCAACGGCCAGCACTAGCCAGCTAAAGACCCCGCACGCATGGTGCGATTTCTAGGGGTCGTTGCAACACTGCCTGCTAAGTGGGCACTAGTAGATCACGTAAGCGCTCGGCTGGGGTGTCCCAGTCGAGCGTTTTGCGTGGGCGGCCGTTGAGTAGCTGGGCGACGTGTTCGAGGTCTTCGGGGCTGTGCACGCTGAGGTCGGTGCCTTTGGGGAAGTATTGGCGGAGTAGGCGATTGGTGTTTTCGTTGGTGAACCCTGCTCTACCAGCAGACGGCGTGCCTTGGGATGCGAGACTCCGACCGCTTTGGCGGCTTGGGTGATCGAGCCTGTCTCGGTGAACACGGCCGCAACCCGGACCGGATCAACGCCACTGACATCCGGCCGCGGCCGGCCGACTGGACGGCCCACCGCCCGAAGAATTGCATACCCGCGCTGCCGCGAAATCCCCAGCCGCCCGCTCGCCTCCCTGACCGGTACACCCGCATCAACCAGCTTTGCCAACCGATCACCAAACCGAACACAGTCCTCCGAAAACGACACGGCCGCCGCAACCTCCCACATCGAGAGTGTTGCGACGACCGCGTGAACCCGCACGGCGTGTCGGGGACTTTTCCGTCTGCTCGGCGTTATGACCGCGGCCTTATGATGCCTCATCGAGAGCACCACGCAACTGCCGCAGGTACGTCACCGGAATGGCCGGCATCAGCACGGTGATAACGCCTGCCACCCCGAGGGCGATCCACGCGCCAGTGTCCTTTTCCACGGCAAGTAGATAAGTGGCCAAGGCGACGCCGACCAACGCCATGCCCATCGACCCGATGATCGACACGGTGCAGCGCAGCCAGAGCCGGTCCAGCTCGGTGGCCGGGATGAGGGCGTCGGCCCGCCGCGACGGGGATGACTGGGCGAAATCGGGCTGATAACGCTCGTACGGGTCCACCGTCGTGCCGAAGACGCGCGCCTTCTCACCAGATCCCTCTGGCATCCGCGGGGTTGCCGGTGCGGGTGTGGCGCTGACCGGTGATGGGTCAGACAGCGCGCTGCGCCGCGCCCTGATCAACAGCGGGATGGCACCCACGATGACCAATGCCGAGACCACGATGACGCTGTAGAGCAGCCACGGGGTCTGCTTACCGTCGCCCCCAACCACATGCCCTCGACCGAGGTCGACCAGCGCGACAATGGCGGTGACTATGACGGCAAGCAGCACCAACCAAATGGCCCCGCAGACACCCACCAGAAGGCGGTCGACGGTATCCGGAGAACGGCCGTCCTGCGCTGTTGTCTCGCTACCTGTGAGGTCATCGCGGGCCATCAGCAGCTCGTCTGTGCGGCGTTGTTGTTGTTCGATGACAACACGGTGCCATCGCTGGTCGTGATCGAGCAGTTCAGCTTGCTGACCAGGAACAGGCTCGACGCCTGCACTGAGCCGACATCCGACTGCGAGATCGGCGTCACTGTCAGCGACCACGGAATGTAGACATTGCGCTGAGTGCGACGCCGGCCCGAGGCATCGACGTACGTCACAGAGATGATGTCACCCGGCGCCTTGGAGCCGGACACGGTATACGTGACCTGGCGAGGCCCGGCCGGAGTGGTGGTCGTCGGCGGCGGTGCCGCAGCGGTGGTCGTCATAGGCGGTGGCGGCTCCGTAGTCGCTGGTGGGGGTGGGGGCGGTGGCGGCTCCGGGGTGACCGTGACCGTTTCAGGCGGTGGTGGCGGCGCCGGTGGCTCTTCGGTCACCGGTGGCGGTGGAGGTGGCGACTCTGGTGGCGGCGGTGCCGGTGGCGTGATCTCGTCCTGGACCGGTGGCGGCTTGACCGTCGTTGTCGCCGGTGTCGCCAACTGGTTACTGTCCGTACTGGTCACTAGCAGCGAGACCGATACAACGAGCGCGATGGCAGCGACGATGGCGGTGATACCCACAACCCACGGCCACTTCGGCGGTACCTGGGCCTCCTCGACCAGATCGGCTTCCGAGTCGTAAGTCTCGTAGTCGTAGAGATCCGGATCGACGGGTATGTAGGGACTGCTGGTGTATTGCTCGGCATCGGGAGCGGAATAGGCGTGCGCTGGGAATTCGCTCTCACCGCCAGGCTTCCGGTCTGGCGGATTCGGCTCACTCATCTATGCCTATCCTCTTTCGGACTCCATCGCAGCGGGAGCCGACGTTCCCCGTTGCTCTGGCAGCACACTACCGAACTGGCATACCCCGGCGCGTTTCAGCACACGTTCGAGGCGCAAGTGGTGCTTGGATTGTGACCTTTGGTCGGCGTCAGTGCTTCTCAGGACCGATGTAGTACTCGAACACCAGTCCCGACACCGACCCAAGCACGAACACCACGCCGGCGAAGATCAACCAGGGCA
Source organism: Mycobacterium sp. (assembly GCA_965279745.1). GTDB lineage: Bacteria > Actinomycetota > Actinomycetes > Mycobacteriales > Mycobacteriaceae > Mycobacterium. Next base: position 466,634 of record OZ257262.1, on the reverse strand, counting down.
GCCATAGTGCGGTACCCACCGCTGCAGTCGAGAACGACAACGCGATTAAAAGCGGCCACCAGCTGTGCGGCGAGAAGAACCCCAACTCCCCTGCGCCATCGCTGATCTCGGCGTCGTCATAATCTTCCGGCCGGGTGTCCACGCGCCGGGCAATGAATCGGAAGAAGGTACCGATGATCAGAGCCAGACCACCGGTCAACACCAGGGCTGTGGTGCCGGCCCACTCAATTCCAAAGGGCTCGTACATCGCGGTCAGCACCCCGTAGACGATCGCCGCAATCACGCAGAACGCACATACGATTTCGAACAGCCTGGCTTCGATATGCATGGGTGCTCCCTACTTGCTCGCCTGGGGCGCCACTAACTCACCGCGACGGGTATCGAACGGGTGGGTGGTGACGGCTAACGGTGGCTGGTTAATCGCCTGTAGCGCCTCCGCGTTGGTCTTGCCGGCGATGCGCTGCTCAAGGTAGGTCTTGAAGTCACTGGGAGACACCACGCGAACCTCGAAGTTCATCATCGAGTGGTAGGTGCCGCACATCTCCGCACAGCGTCCGACGAAGGCACCGGTCTCCTGGATCTCCTCAATCTGGAAATCCTTGTCCGTGTGGTTCGCGTCCGGTTCGGGGAAGACATCTCGCTTGAAGAGGAACTCCGGCACCCAGAACGAGTGGATGACGTCCGCGGAGGCAAGCTGGAACTCGATCTTCTTTCCGGTGGGCAGCACCAGCACCGGGATTTCGTCGCTGCTCCCCAGCGTCTCGACCTTGTCGAAGTTCAGGTAGGTGCGATCTTCGGTGTTGAGCCCACGAATCGGACCGACCCGCTCCTCGCCGTGGGCGTCCTTGCCCTCGGGCTTTGAGGCCATAGCGGCTTTGCGCGCTAGGTCTGCACCATCGTATTTAAACGTGCCGTCCTCGAAGTTGATCTTCTGATACCCGAACTTCCAGTTCCACTGGAAGGCGGTGATGTCGACGACCACCTCGGGGTTCGGATCCTTGTGCATGAACTTCTCCTGCACCACGACGGTGAAGTAGAAGAGCACGGAGATGATGATGAACGGGATGACTGTGAGGACCAGTTCAAGCGGCATGTTGTAGCCGAACTGGCGCGGAAACTCTGTATCGCCCTTTTTCTTGCGATGAAATACCGAGGTCCAGAACAGCAGGACGTAGACGATCGCGCCGACTACCAATGCGGCGATGACCGAGTAGACCCAGAAGTCACGGGCGGCGTGGGCTTCGGGAGTTACGCCCTTGGGCCAACCCAACCCGAATACGTGATGCATATCGCAACCGGTCAGCGCCAGCGCCAGCGCACCGAAGCCGATGGTCAGACCCACCGCCCGCGACCAGCGTGAGCGGGTTTGAGAACAACCTAGCCCGCGGGGTGTCACCTTGGCGCCTCCTGTTTCACAAGCCGGGGTTTTCTCCGCCCAACACGCATCGCCATCCGAATACTACGCAGCGTAGAGCATGTACGAACCCCAAGCCCGACACACCACCAATTCAGTTGCCACGGACATTTAGCGGCCCTGTTCACGTGCGGCATAATTGGCCCAATGTGCGGACTGCTAGCCCTGGTAGGACATGCCGCGGACAGCATTTCGCAAGAGACCGTCGACGCCGTTGCCGGCGCGTCGCACCTCATGCGCCACCGCGGACCCGACGAGCCCGGCACCTGGGATGACGAGCACATAGTGCTCGGTTTCAACCGGCTGTCGATCATCGATATCGCGCACTCGCACCAACCGCTGCGCTGGGGCCCGAGCGACGAGCCGGACCGCTATGTCCTGGTGTTCAACGGCGAGATCTACAACTACGTGGAACTTCGGGCAGAGCTGCGGTCCGAATTCGGAGCGGTCTTCGCCACTGATGGCGACGGCGAGGCGATCCTGGCCGCGTACCACTATTGGGGTACCGCCGCGCTCACCCGGCTGCGAGGCATGTTCGCCTTCGCGCTGTGGGACACCCAGCGACAAGAGCTGTTCTGCGCCCGGGATCCGTTCGGAATCAAGCCCCTGTTCATGGCGACCGGTCCAGGCGGCACCACGGTAGGCAGTGAGAAGAAATGCCTACTGGACCTTGCCGGCGAAATCGGCTTGGACCTGTCCGGGGACCGCGCCCTGGATCCACGCGCTGTACAGCACTACACCGTGCTGCAGTACGTCCCCGAACCGGAGACGCTGCATCGCGGTATCCGGCGGCTCGAGTCCGGTAGCTACGCGTTCATTCGCCCCGGGCAGGAACCCAAAGTGAGCCGCTACTTCGTGCCTCGGTTCGCCGCCGTGCCTTTCGCACGTGACAGCGAGCAGGCCCGCTACGACGAGATCACCGCGGTGCTAGAGGACTCGGTGGCCAAGCACATGCGCGCCGACGTCACCGTCGGGGCGTTTCTGTCGGGCGGTATCGACTCCACCGCCATCGCCGCCCTGGCAATCCGGCACAACCCGCGGTTGATCACCTTCACCACCGGGTTCGAGCGTGAAGGCTTTTCCGAAGTGGACGTGGCCGTCGCCTCCGCGGAGGCGATCGGCGCCCGCCACGTCGCCAAGGTCGTCAGTCAGGCTGAGTTCGTCGCCGCGCTGCCCGAGATCGTGTGGTACCTCGATGAACCGGTGGCCGACCCGGCGTTGGTGCCGCTGTTCTTCATCGCCCGCGAGGCTCGCAAGCACGTCAAGGTGGTGCTCTCCGGTGAGGGCGCTGACGAACTGTTCGGCGGTTACACCATCTACCGGGAGCCACTGTCCCTGAAGCCGTTCGACTACCTGCCCCGACGCGTTCGCAAGTCGATGGGCAAGGTGTCCAAGCCACTGCCCGAGGGCATGCGCGGCAAGAGCCTGCTGCACCGTGGATCGCTCACCCTGGAAGAGCGGTATTACGGCAACGCGCGCAGCTTCTCAGACGCGCAACTTCGCACCGTACTACCGGGTTTCGACCCGAACTGGACCCACACCGACGTCACCGCAGCCGTCTACGCCGAATCATCCCGTTGGGACCCAGTGGCGCGGATGCAGCACCTCGATCTGTTCACCTGGCTGCGCGGCGACATCCTGGTGAAGGCCGACAAGATGACGATGGCCAATTCGCTGGAATTACGAGTCCCGTTCCTCGATCCCGAAGTGTTCGCAGTGGCCTCCCGCCTGCCGTACGACCAGAAGATCACCCGAACCACCACGAAATACGCATTGCGTCGTGCACTGGAACCGATCGTGCCGGCCCACGTGCTGAATCGCGCCAAACTCGGCTTCCCGGTACCGATCCGGCACTGGCTTCGCACCGGAGAGCTACTGGACTGGGCGTCAAATTTGGTCGACGCCTCGCAGACAGACGAGTTCATCGACAAAGTGGGCGTCCGAACCATGCTCGACGAGCACCGGCTCGGCGTGAGCGATCACAGCCGTCGGTTGTGGACGGTGCTGATCTTCATGCTCTGGCATGCGATCTTTGTGGAGCACAGCGTGGTGCCGCTGATCAGCGAACCGCAGTACCCAGTCCAGCTCTAAGCAGAGGACGCGGCGATCGCATCGGCTATCTCTGCGGCCGCAGCGGCACCGTACGCACCGGCCAGACGGGTCTTGGCCACATCGGCATCCCACGTCCATTCCTGGGTGCCCGTGGTCTCCAGCACCAACACCGCCACCAGGGAGCCCAGCTGCGCTGACCGCTCCAGGCTCAAGCCGGCGCCGCGGCCGGTGAGGAATCCGGCACGGAACGCATCACCGACGCCGGTCGGATCGACCTGATCCGTCTCCGGAACGACGTCGACGTGGATGTTGGTGCCGTCGGCGCTGACCAGGTCAACACCCTTGGCGCCCAGGGTGGTTACCCGCAGGCCAACCTGAGCAAGCACGTCCGCATCGGTCCAGCCCGTCTTGGACTGCATCAAGTCCCACTCGTAATCATTGGTGAACAGGTAGGCGGCCCCGTCGATCAACTGGCGAATCTCGTCCCCGGAGAGCCTGGCCAGCTGCTGAGACGGGTCGGCCGCGAACGGCAGACCGAGCTCTCGGCACTCATCGGTGTGCAGGACCATCGCGTCCGGGGCATTGGCGCCGATGATCACCAGATCAGGCGTTCCGATGGTGGCGACGACGTCAGCCATCTTGATGTTGCGCGACTGAGACATGGCACCGGGGTAGAACGAGGCGATCTGGGCCATGTCCAGATCAGTTGTGCAGACGAACCGCGCGGTATGCGCGGTGTCGGAGATGAGCACCGTTTCGCAGTTCACGCCAGCGGATTCCAACCACTCGCGGTAGTCGGTGAAGTCCACACCCGCAGCGCCGACCAGCGCGGCATCGCCGCCGAGGACACCGATTGCGTAGGCGATGTTGCCGGCGACACCGCCACGACGGATCACCAGGTCATCGACCAGGAAGCTGAGCGACACCTTCTGCAGGTGCTCGGCCAGCAGTTGCTCAGAGAAGCGGCCGGGAAAGCGCATCAGGTGGTCAGTGGCAATGGATCCAGTCACCGCGATGGTCACGAAGCTTCCGCCCTTCAGCAGATGAGTCATTGCAGTAAAACGCTGCCGTGGATTCCCACGCGGTGCGCTAGCCTGCGTACAAACCCAGAACTATATGGCCCCGACGCGCCCGGTGGCCCGGCAGACCGGGTCCGCTCACCCTCAGGAGACTTATTAGATGTCCGCCCCGGTGAATCGGCCGCACTATCCCGAGTCATATCCGGAAGACGGATTCGGGCCTGGCGGCGCGGCGACGGGTCCCAATCCCTGGGGCTATTCGGGGATGCTGCCCCCGCCGGTCGAATATCCGAAACCACGTCGGCGCAAGACGCTGTGGTTGGGACTATTGGTGCTCGTGCTCGTCGGCGCCATCGTGGCCGCAGTCCTGACCATCCGCGCGGACCGGCCCAACGCGTCAGCGGCGTTTACCTCCGGCGCGGCCCAATCCGCCATTCAGGGTTATCTGACCGCGCTGTCCAAGGGCGATACGGACACGATCGCGCGCAACAACCTCTGTGGGATGTACGACGGGATCAAAGACCGCCGATCCGATCAAGCGCTGGCACGGCTGTCCAGTGATGCCTTCCGCAGGCAGTTCTCCAGCGCCGACGTGACGTCGATCGACAAGATCGTGCTCTCGTCCTCGTATCAAGCCCAGGTGCTGTTCACGATGAAGGTGACGCCATCGTCGGGCATCCGGAGCGCCCGTAACGAGGAGCAGGGCGTTGCGCAGTTGCAACGCCAGAACAATCAACTACTGGTCTGCTCGTATCTGCTGCGTACTGCAGCCCAGTACTGAACGAAGTGAAGGACTGTTGATTAGTTGAACGAATCGCCGCAGGCGCACGAGCCGGCGGCATTCGGGTTATCGATCGTGAAGCCCTGCTTCTCAATGGTGTCGACGAAGTCGATCGTCGCGCCCTGGATGTAGGGGGCGCTCATCCGGTCCACGGTCAGGGCCACTCCCCCGAATTCCGTGGTGAGGTCACCGTCGAGTTCACGATCATCGAAGAACAGGTTGTAACGCAGTCCGGCACAACCCCCGGGCTGGACCGCGATGCGCAGCGCCAGATCGTCGCGGCCTTCCTGGTCGAGCAGCGCCTTGGCCTTGGCGGCCGCGGCGTCAGTCAAGACCGCGCCATGCGTCGCTGTTGTTGTCGTCCCCGACTCGTCAGAAACAGTCATGTGTCTTCCCTTGCCTGGAAATTCAGTCTTGCCTGCTTAACCGTACCCGCTTGGGCCGTTATTCCCGACTCACGAACCACTCGGCAGCGGTTCGCCGGGCAAGCCCGGTCAGCTGACTGGCGGCATCGTCGATCGCCAGTTGCACCGAGCCCGCGTATTCGCCGATCGCATGAGCGGCGACGATTCCGGCACCCCGCAGTACACCGGCGTCCAGGGTGACCTGGCCCGCGAGCACCAGCACCGGAATCCCCCGCGGCCGCGCGCCATCGGCAAGGGCGCTGACCACCTTGCCGTGCAACGACTGATCATCGAACCGCCCCTCACCAGTGATGATGAGATCGGCCGCGGCGATATCGTCGGCCAAACCGGTGTACTCGGCGATCACGGCAGCACCGGATTCCCGGCGGCCCCCCAGTGCCAGGAGCGCCGCCCCGAGACCACCCGCGGCACCGGCACCGGGTAGTGCGCTGACCGCATGGCCCGCGGCCGCGTCGAGGTCCAGCGCCCAATCCGTCATCCTCGACTCGAGCAGGTCCACGGTTCGGGCGTCGGCACCCTTCTGCGGCCCGAAAACCCGCGCCGCACCCATCTGGCCCAGCAGCGGATGCTCGACGTCGCTGGCTGCGATCAGCGTTGTCCCGGCCAGCCGCCGGCGCGCCTCATGCAGACCGCCGAGCGCCGCCATCAGACCGCGGCCGCCGTCAGTACACGCGCTGCCGCCAAGCCCAATCACGAGGGTGGTCGCGCCCTGACAGAGCGCGGCGTCGATCAGTTGACCGACGCCCTCGCTATGGGCGGCAACCGCGGTGTGCACAGTGGGTGAACCGCCGAGCAGTGCCAGACCGCACGCTTGGGCACATTCGATGTAGGCCGTTGTGGTCGCCGCGTCGAATACCCACTCGGCGTCGACGTCCGTATCTAACGGACCCGAAACCCGACTCTTCCGAACACTCCCGATCCGCCCGGCCAGCACACCGACGAAACCGGGTCCGCCGTCGGACTGCGGAGCGATGACGAGTCGGTCGCCGGGACGGGCCTGGCGCCAGCCATTGGCGATCGCCTCGGCGGCGGCCACAGCGGTAAGGCTGTCGCCGTAGCAGTCCGGTGCAATGAGCACTCGCAGGGCGCCCGTCATTCAAGGAGAGTAAAGCCGGGCTCACGGAGGTGCATGCCGGACAGGCCGCCCGACGAAGTAACCTGACGGTGTGAAGTTGCTGGGCCGCAAGAAAAACGACGGCGACGTGCAGGCGAGTGAGCAGCTGCCGGACGCTCCTCAGGCAGGCTCTGCACCCGGCACCACCGCCCCCAAAGGCAGACCGACCCCGAAGCGCAGCGAATCCGCCAAACGGCGGGGTCCCGTCGCGCCCGCTCCAACAACGATGGCCGAGGCCCGCAAGCGGCGCAAAGAGGCGCGCAACTCGCTGACCAAAGAGGAGCGTCGCGCCCAAAAGGTCGAGGTGCGGGCTCGGACGAACGATCGTCGACTGCGCATGATGGCGGGCGAAGAGGGTTACCTGCTTCCCCGCGACCGAGGCCCGGTTCGTCGCTTCATCCGTGACTTCGTCGACGCCCGCAGAAACCTGCTGGGCCTGTTCATGCCCGCTGCGTTGTTCTTGATCTTCGTGATGCTCGCGGTTCCGAAGGTTCAGTTGTTCATCTCACCGGCGATGCTGGCGCTGATGGCGGTCATGGCCATCGACGGCGTCCTGCTGGCCCGCAAGGTCAATCGCGCCGTTGACAGCAAGTTTCCGGATAACACCGAGAGCAATTGGAAACTCGGGCTCTATGCCGCCGGCCGCGCCTCTCAGATGCGCCGGATGCGCGCGCCTCGACCCCAGGTCGAACGCGGCGCCAAAGTCTCTTAGCCGGTCACGGCCCCGCAGTGCGCACTCTGGTCCTGGGCGGAATCAGGTCGGGCAAGTCGAAATTCGCGGAGACGCTTATCGGTGACGGCCCCGCACGGTACATCGCGACCGGCGGCGACGGGTCGGTGGATTCGGCCTGGGCTAGGCGGATTGACGCCCACCGGGATCGTCGTCCCCCGAGCTGGAAGACCGTCGAAACAGCCGATGTGGCAACCGAATTGCGCTCAGCTCCGGATGCCCCGACCATGGTCGACGACATCGGTGGTTGGCTGACTACAGTCCTGGACCGCCAGTGCTGGGACAAGAGATCGATCGTCGCTCAAACCGAAGAACTAGTTTCAGTTGTCCGCGACTTCCCGGCACCCCTGGTGCTGGTCAGCCTTGAAGTCGGCATGAGCGTGGTGCCGGCAACAGAGTCCGGTCGGCGTTTCGCCGACGAACTCGGCACTCTCAACCAATACCTCGCCGAATGCTGTGACCGAGTAGTCCTGGTGGTGGCTGGACTACCGGTTTGGCTCAAACCGGCCAACATGGAGGCAACACCGTGACCGACTTCCCCGCCCTGGCCTTCCCCGCCGTCGCCTTCCCCGCCGTCGCGCCACCGGATGCCAAGGCCGCCGCCGCTGCTCAGCGTCGCCAGGACATTCTCACCAAACCGCAGGGCGCCCTGGGTCGGCTGGAAGAACTGTCCATCTGGGTCGCGGCCTGCCAGGGCCACTGCCCGCCAAGGCAATTCGAGCGGGCGCGGATAGTGGTATTCGCCGGTGATCACGGCGTCGCCCGCACTGGCGTATCGGCCTTTCCGCCAGAAGTGACGGCCCAGATGGTGGCCAACATCGATGGCGGTGGGGCGGCCATCAACGTGCTTGCGGGAATTGCGGATGCCGGAGTGCGGGTCGTCGACATCGCAGTGGATTGCGATGTGCCACTGGCCGAGTCGATCGCTGCGCATAAGGTGCGACGCTCCAGCGGGAACATCGCCGTGGAGGACGCGCTGACTCAGGACGAGACGATTGCCGCGATCGAGGCCGGCCGCCGGATCGCCGATGAAGAGATCGACGCCGGCTCCGATCTGCTGATCGCCGGTGACATGGGTATCGGGAATACTACGGCGACAACAGCTTTGATCGCCGCACTGACCGATGCCGAACCGGTTGCGGTGGTCGGCCGCGGAACCGGGGTCGATGATGCAGGCTGGTCGCGCAAGACCGCAGCGGTACGCGACGCGTTGTACCGTGCGAGAGGGCTGAAGTCCGATCCGGTTGGCCTGTTGCGGACATGCGGCGGCGCTGACTTGGCCGCGATGGCCGGCTTCTTCGCGCAGGCCGCGGTGCGGCGAACCCCGGTGCTGTTGGACGGCGTGGTAGTCACCGCGGCCGCCTTGGTGGCCGAGCAGCTGGCGCCTGGAGCTCGCGCGTGGTGGCGGGCCGGCCACCGCTCCACTGAGCCGGCACACACGCTGGCGCTCACTCACCTGGACCTTGAACCGATACTGGACCTGGGTATGCGGCTCGGCGAAGGGACAGGAGCCGCAATGGCGTTGCCAGTACTACGCGCCGCGGTGGCGGTGTTGGGTTCGATGGCCACATTTGACGATGCCGGAGTGTCCGGCCGCGACGCGCCGTGATTGGTCCACTGGCAACAGCTTTCAGCTTCGGCACAATCTTGCCTGTCCCCCATCGCGAGTCCGGACTCGGACAGTCCTCGATGTCGGCGCTACCTGTCGTCGGAGTTGTTCTGGGCGTACTGAGTGTCGCCGCGTTGTGGGTCGGCACCCACGCATTTGGGACGCACAGCGTGCTCGCCGGAATACTTCCCGTTGTCACACTGCTGCTCATGACCAGAGGGTTGCACGTCGACGGCCTGGCCGACACGGTTGACGGCTTGGGTTGCTATGGGCCTCCCGAGCGCGCGTTGCAGGTCATGCGCGAGGGTTCAGCCGGCGCGTTCGGAGTCGCAGCGGTGGTCGTCGCCATGATCACCCAGGTGGCCGCCTTCGCCGAAATGCCCACGGACATAACCGCATCAGTCGCAGTCCTGACCACCGTCACAACTGGCAGAGTTGCCGCGGTGCTGGCGTGTCGTCGCGGCGTATCGGCCGCACCCGGCAGCACCCTGGGGGCTCAGGTCGCGGGGACCCAGCCGGTCGTCGCTGTAGCTGCGTGGGTTGCCCTAGTAGCCGGAATGTCGGTTTGGGCGACCGGTCGGGTCTGGCAGGGGCCGGTAGTCGTGCTGGGGGCGCTGGCCTGCTCGGCTGCATTGGTCGCCCACTGTGTGCGCCGCTTTGGTGGCATCACCGGCGACGTCCTTGGCGCCTCAATCGAGCTGACAACCACCTTGACGGTCGTCGGGCTCGTGATCGGCGCGCACTAACCGAGCCGGACCATCCAGCCGTGGGTGTCGGCGAAGGTGCCTCGCTGTATGCCGGTGAGGGTGTCACGCAGTGCCATGGTGACCTCGCCGGGTTCGCCGTCGGCGATCGTGAACTCGCCGTCATTGAACTTGACGTGGGACACCGGAGTGATGACAGCGGCGGTCCCGCAGGCGAACACCTCAGTGATTTCACCGGCGGCGGCGCCCTTCCGCCACTCTTCGACGTCGATCTTGCGTTCTTCGACGGTGAAGCCGGCGTCGCCGGCCAACTGCAGCAGCGAGTCGCGAGTGATCCCGGGCAGCAGTGCCCCGCTCAGTTCAGGTGTCACCAGGCGCGCGGAGCCGCCGCTGCCGAACACGAAGAACAGGTTCATGCCGCCCATCTCTTCGATGTAGCGCCGTTCGAGGGCATCCAGCCACACCACTTGATCGCAGCCGTTGTCTGCCGCCTGGGCCTGCGCCAGCAGTGACGCCGCATAGTTGCCGCCGAATTTCGCCGCACCGGTGCCGCCGGGGCTGGCACGCACGTATTCGGTGGACAGCCACACGCTGACCGGCTTGAGTCCGCCCTTGAAATACGCGCCGGCGGGTGAGCCGATCACCATGTATCGGTACTCCGAAGCGGGCCGTACCCCCAGGCCCGGCTCGGTGGCGAAGATGAACGGCCGCAGATACAGCGATTCCTCGCCACCGGCGCGCGGCACCCATTGGCCGTCGACCCCGATCAGCTGACGCAGCGACTCGAGAAACAGCTCGTCAGGCAGTTCTGGAATGGCGAGCCGCCGGGCCGACGCGCGCAGCCGCGCCGCATTGGCCTCCGGCCGGAACGACACGATCGATCCGTCCGCCCAGCGGTATGCCTTCAGGCCCTCGAAGACTTCTTGTGCGTAGTGCAGCACGATCGCCGACGGATCCAGCTCGATCGGCCCATAAGGCAGCACGGCGGCGTCATGCCAGCCACGCCCCTCGGCGTATCGCAAGGACACCATGTGGTCGGTATGGAATAGGCCAAAGCCCGGGTCGGCCAGAATCTGACCACGTACCTCGTCGTTCGCCGGGTTCGCATTGCGCTCAACCGTGAACTGAGGGGTCGTGGTCCGGCTCATGAAGCGATTGTATAACCGGGCGCTATCGAGTTTTTGCCTCAACGAACGGCGGTGGGACGACCTCACATTCAAGTTGACGGCCGCGCACGTCAACCGCGACTACGGCACCGTCAGCTATTCCCGCTTCGGCCTCGATCAGGGCGAGGCCGATACCGACTTTCAGACTCGGCGAGAACGTCCCCGACGTCGTCACCCCCACCTCCGACGAGCCGTTGAGCACCGTCAGATCCGGCCGCAGCACGCCGCGCCCGACTGCCCGCAAGCCACGGAGCAGTCGTCGCGGGCCGGCTTGCTTCTCGGCGAGCAGGGCCTCACGTCCCCAGAAATTGTCCTTCTTCCACCCGATGGCCCAGCCGCAGCGTGCCTGCAGCGGCGAAATCTCTAGCGACAGCTCGTGGCCGTGCAGGGGATACCCCATCTCGGTGCGCAACGTGTCCCGAGCGCCCAGTCCGGCGAGCTGTCCCCCGGCGTCGCCGACGGCCGCGACCAGCGGGTCGAACACCGCGGCTGCCGATTCCCACGGCGGGAGCAGTTCATAGCCGTGCTCACCGGTGTAACCGGTTCGGCACACCCGCACCGGCACACCCCCGTAGGTGGCGTCCACGTAGCCCATGTAGTCCATGTCGGTCGGCAGGCCGAGCGCGCCGAGCACCTCGGCCGACCGCGGACCCTGGACTGCCAGCACCGCGTACGACGTATGCTCGTTTGTTATCGAAATACCTTGCGGTGCAGCAGCTTGCAATGCAGCGACCACGGCAGCGGTGTTTGCGGCGTTGGGCACCAGGAAGATCTCGTCGTCGCTGACGTAATAGGCGATCAGATCGTCGATCACGCCGCCGTCCTCGGTGCAGCACAACGTGTACTGCGCCTTGCCCGGCTCAATCCGGCGCAGGTCGTTCGTCAGTGCCGAGTTGACGAACTCGGCGGCGCCCGGACCCGCGACAAGCGCCTTGCCGAGATGACTGACGTCGAACAACCCCACAGCCTCACGCGTCGCGACGTGCTCGCCGACCGTCCCGGCGTAGGACACCGGCATCGACCAACCGCCGAAGGACGCGAACGTGGCGCCCAACTCACGGTGGCGCGCATCGAGAGGGCCCGTATCGAGAGAGTCATGCAACAACTCGGAAGTGTCGGTCACGGTGAACAACATTAATCCGCCGTCACTACGCTGAACGGTCGTGAGCACAGATCCCGGTTACATCGCCCCCACAGTCACGATTGCCACCTCACTGCCCAAGCGCAAAGGCGAATCCACGGTGCTGGTGGTGCCTGTCATCACCGCGGGAGCCAAAAACGGCAACGAGGGCGCGGCCAAGGTCATCCTCAGCCCGTCCTTGACGGGCGAAGCGGTCGACCAAATCGAAGCGGGCCTGCGTGCGCTGGGCGCCAAAGGTGGCGCCGAGCAGGTCACCCGATTGGTCATACCGGCACTGCCAGTCGCCAGTGTGCTCGCGGTCGGACTGGGATCCCCGCGCGACGTGTGGCCCGCCGAAGTCATTCGCCGTGCCGCCGGCGTCGCGGCCCGATCGCTGACCGGCGTCGAAGCGGTGGTCACCACGCTGAGCGAATTGGATGTGGCGGCCGCGATCGAGGGTCTGATCCTCGGCGCCTACCGCTTCACCGAGTTCCGGAGCGCAAAGACCGCGCCCAAGGAGGCGGGTCTGGCGAAGATCACCGCCCTGACATCAGCGCCGACAGCCAAGAAGGAAGCCGTCCGAGCCACCGCGATCGCCACAGCCGTCGCCAACGCCCGAGACCTGGTGAACACACCGCCAAGCCATCTGTATCCGGCCGAATTGGCCAGGCGCGCCAAAGTTTTGGGTGAATCAGCCGGTCTCGAGGTCGAGATTCTGGATGACAAGGCGTTGGTCAAACAGGGATACGGCGGGATCGTGGGCGTTGGCCAGGGCTCGTCGCGCAAGCCACGGCTGGTCCGGATGACGTATCACGGCTCGAAGGTCGCAAAGCATCCGAAGAAGGCCAAAAAGGTCGCGCTAATCGGCAAGGGCATCACCTTCGACACGGGCGGGATCTCGATCAAGCCGGCCGCTGGCATGCATCACATGACCTCCGACATGGGCGGGGCTGCTGCAGTGATCGCGACCGTGACCCTCGCCGCAGTCTTGGAACTGCCGATCGACGTGATCGCCACGGTGCCGATCGCCGAAAACATGCCATCGTCAACCGCCCAGCGCCCGGGAGACGTACTGACTCAGTACGGCGGAATCACCGTCGAGGTGCTCAACACCGATGCGGAAGGCCGGCTCGTCCTGGCCGACGCCATCGTGCGAGCAGGCGAAGATGACCCGGACTACTTGATCGAGACCTCGACGTTGACGGGTGCTCAGACGATCGCGCTCGGATCGCGCACGCCGGGGGTTATGGGTAGCGACGAGTTCCGCGACCGCGTTGCCTCGCTGTCGCAACGCGAAGGCGAAAACGGTTGGGCGATGCCGCTGCCCGAGGAGCTCAAGGACGACCTCAAATCCACAGTTGCCGACTTGGCCAACGTCAGCGGACAGCGCTACGCGGGCATGATGGTCGCGGGCACCTATCTGCGCGAGTTCGTACCCGAGGGCGTGGAGTGGGCACACATCGATATCGCTGCTCCGGCCTACAACACTGGCAGCCCTTGGGGCTACACCGGCAAGGGCGGCACCGGAGTTCCAGTCCGGACGATGATGGCGGTGCTGGAAGATATCGCCGAAAACGGGTGACCTAAAGGCGTGCCCCGAAATTGTCGGTGATCGCCGCGGTCACCGAAACCAGGTTGCCCTAGAACGGTTTAAGCGGCCGGCCAACCTCGGCGCGCAGCAGTGCACGGCTGGCGGGCTGACCATCGAGGAAGTCGGCCAGTTCACTGACCGCGGCGGCCAGCACCTGGGGATGCGACATGGGCGACCAATGCCCGGCACGAATGTCCCTGCGCCACAACCGCTGTACCCACCGTGACGAGTCGTCGTAGACCCAGGGCCGCACGTGCGGGTCTTCGGAGTTGACGATCAACTGCACGGGCAGCGCGACGTGCCGATCGGACCGGGCGCGGCCCAACGTCGGAAGAAAGTTGGCCCGGTAGATCTTCATGCCGTTGGCGGCATCACGGACCACGTTCTCGCCGTGGTGCACCTGAGATCTCGGGACTCCGCGAGTCAGGTTCCGCAGGAACCGCTTGCCGGAAGCCCGAATCAATGCGGGAGCCAGCACCGGAATCGTGAATACGCCCATGTAGCTGAAGTGCGCACCCTGCGATAGCGCACGCGCGAACAGCCTGGGCCGGTAGGGCTTCTTCAGTCCGTCCCGGACGTACCTGCTGACGTGGTCAGCACACGGTCCGGAGACGGAGGTGAATGATGCAACCCGCTCCGGAGCTTCGGGGCGGCACACGTATTCCCACATCCCGGCCGAACCCCAGTCATGAGCGATCACATGCACGGGCTCGCCGGGGCTCAGGTCGGCAATCACCGCAGCGAAATCGTCGGCGAACTGCGGCATGGTGTACGAGGTGTGTTCTTCAGGATTATCCGACTCCCCGGCGCCCCGATTGTCGTAACGGATCACTCTGAACTTGTCGGCCAACAGCGGCACAACTCCATCCCACAACACATGCGAGTCGGGCCAGCCGTGGACAAGGACCACTGTCGGTCCGTCTGGATTGCCTTCCTCGTAGACCGCGAGGCGGGTTCCGTCACTGCTCTCGATAAAGCGCGTCATCAAGCCTCCGGATTTTCAAGCTCTTCGCGCAGGGCGCGGCGACGTTCGATGCGACGGCGGGCGTCGTAGTCACGCATCCGCTGCGGGTAACCGACCTTCTGGACGTCGTAGACCGGAATCACCAGCTTCTCGCCGACGCGTCGCGCACCCTGGCCGCCGCCGGCCGGGCGGCGAGTCCATTCGCCATCCCCCGCCACCAGCACGACCGTCATCGGGGTGACGTTGGTCTGAGGCTCGACGAAGGCTTCGACGCCGGTGCGTTGCGCGGCCCAATCACGCAGATACTTCAGGTCGGCGGCCGAACCGGACGCACCGCGACGACCCGACCGGAACCTGTCGAACAGCCCCAACTCCGCCGTCTCCCTCCGTGGAACGCCTTCCCTGCACCTCCCTCGATGGTGCCAGAGAGAAACACCGCCTGCCCTGACTGCATATCCGGGGCACGCCAATGACAGGATTGCGGCACCACGTTGTGGTAAGCCAGAGGTCGACCCGAACGACTGACCTTCGAGGGAGTCAACAGACATGGCCGTGTCCGTCCAGATGCCCGCACTCGGTGAGAGCGTCACCGAGGGAACCGTCACACGATGGCTCAAGCAAGAGGGCGACACCGTCGTCGTTGACGAACCGTTGCTGGAGGTCTCGACCGACAAGGTTGATACCGAGATTCCGGCACCGGCGTCAGGTGTGTTGTCGAAGATCATCGCCCAGGAAGACGACACCGTCGAAGTCGGTGGTGAGCTGGCGATCATCGGCGAAGCCGGTGAGGCGCCCGCCCCGGCAGCGCCCGCTGCCCCGGCCCCGGCCGCTGAGCCGGTGGCTGCTCCACCGCCCCCTCCGCCACCGCCCCCTCCGCCACCGCCCCCTCCGCCACCGCCCGTTGCAGAGCCCGCCCCTGTTGCGGCCCCGCCTGCGCCTACGGCGGCCCCCGCTGCCGACTCGGGCCCCTCCACCCCGGTTTTGATGCCCGAACTCGGTGAGTCGGTCACTGAGGGCACCGTTACCCGCTGGCTGAAGAAGGTCGGGGACTCGGTAGCCGTCGATGAGCCGCTGGTCGAGGTGTCCACCGACAAGGTCGACACCGAGATACCGTCCCCGGCGGCCGGGACGCTGCTCGCTATCACCGCCGAAGAAGACGTGACCGTGTCGGTCGGCGGCGAACTGGGCAAGATCGGTGCAGCGGGCGCGGCCCCAGCACCCGCTGCCCCTCCTGCACCCGCGCCTGCGCCCGCGTCGGCTCCTCCGCCCGCGGCAGCTCCTCCGCCGCCCCCGGCACCCGCGGCGCCTCCGACACCCCCGCCAGCTCCCGCTCCAACGCCACCGCCGGCTCCGGCTCCGGCCGCTGTTGCTGCACCGAGTGGTGACGCTGGCCCCTACGTGACGCCCCTGGTCCGAAAACTTGCCGCCGAGAATGGAATCGACCTGGCAAGCGTCAAGGGCACCGGCGTCGGCGGGCGAATTCGCAAGCAAGACGTGCTGTCCACCGCTGACGCGAACAAGGCGCCGGCTCCAGCAGCCCCTGCCGCTGCACCGGCCGCGCCGGCTCCAGCGGCACCGGCGGCACCGTCACCGTTGGCACACCTTCGCGGCACGACGCAGAAGGCCAATCGGATTCGGCAGCTCACGGCGCGCAAGACCCGCGAGTCGCTGCAGGCGACGGCGCAGCTCACGCAGACCCACGAGGTCGACATGACCAAAATCGTGGCGCTGCGAGCCCGGGCCAAGAAGGAATTCGCCGAGCGCGAAGGCGTGAATCTGACGTACCTGCCGTTCATCGCCCGCGCAGTAATCGACGCGTTGAAGGCGCATCCCAACGTCAACGCGAGCTACAACGAGGACGCCAAGGAAATCACCTACTACGACGCAGAGCACATCGGCTTCGCCGTCGACACCGACCAGGGCCTGTTGTCCCCGGTGGTCCACAATGCGGGTGATCTGTCCCTCGCGGGATTGGCGCGGGCGATCAACGACATCGCGTCGCGGGCCCGTTCGGGCGACCTCAAGCCCGACGAACTGTCCGGCGGAACCTTCACCATCACCAATATCGGCAGCCAGGGCGCACTGTTCGACACACCGATCCTGGTGCCGCCGCAGGCCGCGATGCTGGGGACTGGCGCGATCGTGAAGCGCCCCCGAGTGATCTCGGACGAAGCCGGCAATGAGTCCATCGGCGTGCGCTCGATCTGCTACCTCCCGCTGACCTACGACCACCGGCTCGTCGACGGCGCTGATGCCGGCCGGTTCCTCACCACCGTGAAGCGGCGGTTGGAAGACGGAGCGTTCGAGGCCGATTTGGGGCTGTGACGGCGTGAGCCAAGTTTTCGCAATCGCCGGCTCGTCCGGCCTCATCGGTACTGCACTGGTGTCAGCCCTGCGGGCGGCCGACAATCGGGTGCTGCGCATCGTGCGTCGCACCCCGGCAAGCAGTGACGAGCTCCATTGGAACCCTGACACCGGCGAATTCGACCCCGCGGGACTGGAAGGCGTCGACGCGGTGGTTAACCTCTGCGGCGTCAACGTGGGCCAGAAGCGATGGTCAGGCGCCTTTAAGCAGAGCCTGCGAGACAGCCGCATCGCCCCGACCGAAGTGATTGCGGCGGCAGTGGCGGATGCGGGCGTACCGGTACTGATCAACGCCAGCGCGGTGGGTTTCTACGGCGACGCCGGAAGCCGAATCGTCGATGAGTCGGCCCCCGCCGGCGCGGGTTTCCTGTCGCGTCTGTGTCTCGATTGGGAGGCCGCCACACTGCCTGCCGAAGACGCCGGAGCGCGGGTAGTCCTGGTTCGCACCGGGTTGGTCCTGTCGCCTGCAGGCGGCGTGCTGAGCCGACTGCGTCCCATCTTCGCCCTCGGACTGGGTGGACGGCTCGGCAGTGGCCGCCAGTACATGCCGTGGATCAGCCTTGAGGACGAAATCCGTGCGTTGCTGTTCGTGATCAACAACGACGAACTGTCTGGTCCGGTCAATTTCACCGGACCGGCACCGGTCACCAATTCGGAGTTCACCACCGCATTGGGGCGAGCGTTGAATCGGCCCAGCCCGATGCTGGTGCCGGCATTCGCGTTGCGCACCCTGCTCGGAGAGTTCGCCGACGAAGGTTTGCTCGGTGGGCAGCGGGCAATCCCAGCGGCACTGGAACGCGCCCGGTTCGTGTTCCACCACAACACCATCGGTGAAGCACTGACCTATGCCACCAGCCGTGCCGGAAACTAAATCAATCCGATCCAGTGCAACGGTTGTGCAGGTTCAGCACCTGGGCACCGTCGACTACCTCGTTGCGTGGCAGTTGCAGCGTGATCTGGCCGATGCCCGGGTAGCGGGCGGCCCGGATACCCTTCTGCTGCTCGAACATTCGGCGGTCTACACCGCCGGCAAGCGCACCGAAGCCCACGAACGCCCACTGGACGACACGCCCGTCATCGACACCGACCGCGGCGGCAAGATCACCTGGCACGGCCCCGGGCAGCTCGTCGGCTATCCGGTAATCCGATTGGCCGAACCGATGGACGTAGTGAATTACGTTCGGCGCCTTGAGGAAGCACTGATTCGGGTATGCACCGGATTCGGCCTGGAGGCTAGCCGCGTCGAGGGCCGATCCGGGGTTTGGCTACCCGCCGACGAAGACCGTCCGGCGCGCAAGATCGCTGCGATAGGCGTGCGGGTTGCGCGCGGCACGACATTGCACGGCTTCGCACTCAACTGCGATTGCGACCTGGGCGCCTACTCGGCGATCGTGCCGTGCGGCATCGCCGACGCCGGGGTCACGTCGCTGACCGCGGAACTGGGCAGACATATCGGCGTTGACGACGTTCGCGATCAAGTCGCTGAAGCGGTCATCGACGCTCTCGAAGGCCGCCTGCCAGTAACATCGAACCCGTGAGCGTCGAGCCGGGTAACCGCAAGCTATTGCGCCTGGAAGTCCGAAACGCGCAAACCCCCATCGAGCGCAAACCGCCATGGATCAAAACCCGTGCTCGGATGGGCCCGGAGTACACGGCGCTGAAGGGCCTGGTCCGCCGCGAAGGCCTCCACACGGTCTGCGAAGAAGCTGGCTGCCCCAACATTTACGAATGCTGGGAAGACCGCGAGGCGACGTTCCTGATCGGTGGCGAGCAATGCACCCGTCGCTGCGATTTCTGTCAGATCGACACCGGCAAGCCCGCCGAACTCGATCGCGACGAACCTCGCCGGGTGGCGGAGAGCGTCGCCGCCATGGGCCTGCGCTATTCGACGGTCACCGGCGTGGCTCGCGACGACCTGCCCGACGGCGGCGCCTGGCTCTACGCCGAGACGGTGCGCGCCATCAAGGAACTCAACCCGTCGACCGGCGTCGAGCTACTCATCCCGGACTTCAACGGTGATCCTGAGCTGTTGCGCCAGGTTTTCGAATCGCGCCCAGAAGTGTTGGCGCACAACGTAGAAACAGTCCCGCGGATCTTCAAGCGGATCCGGCCCGCGTTCGGCTACCAGCGCAGCCTGGGCGTGCTGACGGCCGCGCGTGAGTTCGGCTTGGTGACCAAGAGCAACCTGATTCTCGGCATGGGCGAGACAATCGACGAGATCCGCACCGCACTGGTCGACCTGCACGATGCAGGCTGCGACATCATCACGATCACGCAGTACCTGCGCCCGTCGCCGCGCCACCATCCAGTCGAACGCTGGGTGCATCCGGATGAGTTCGTCGAACTGGCCGAATACGCTGAGGGGCTTGGATTCGCCGGGGTGCTCGCCGGACCCCTGGTGCGCTCCTCCTACCGCGCGGGCAAGCTCTATCAGCAGGCGGCGACCCGCACTCGGGGCTGACGACCGTAAGCTTGGTAGTTATGGCGAAATCCCGCACACCCGCCGAGACGAAGGCCTTGAAGGCTGAGGCGAAGGCCACCCGCAAGGCAGCGTCTAAACAGCGCCGAACCCAGCTGTGGCAGGCGTTCCAGATGCAGCGCAAGGAAGACAAGCGGCTGTTGCCGTACATGATCGGCGCCTTCGTTCTGAGCATCGGCGTGGCCACCGCGCTCGGCGTCTACCTCGGTGGCTTCACGATGTACACAATGATCGTGTTCGGCATCCTGCTGGGCGTTCTACTTGCATTCATCATCTTTGGCCGGCGCGCGCAGAAATCGGTGTTCCGCAAGGCCGAGGGTCAGACGGGTGCAGCCGCCTGGGCACTGGACAATTTGCGCGGCAAATGGCGGGTTACTCCCGGCGTTGCCGCCACCGGCCACTTCGACGCAGTGCACCGGGTTATCGGCCGTCCCGGTGTCATCTTCGTGGCTGAGGGCTCGCCGTCACGGGTCAAGCCGTTGCTGGCCCAGGAGAAGAAGCGGACGGCACGGTTGATCGGCGAAGTACCGATCTACGACGTCATGGTCGGCAGCGGTGAAGGCCAGGTGCCGCTGTCCAAGCTGGAGCGGCATCTGACCAAGCTGCCCGCCAACATCACCGTCAAGCAGATGGACTCACTCGAATCCAAGCTTGCTGCACTCGGCACTCGCGCAGGCCCGGCCTCGATGCCGAAGGGCCCAGTCCCGGCGCAGGCGAAGATGCGCAGCGTCCAGCGCAGCGTGCGTAGGCGCTAACCGGCTCTTCCCTAACGCCCAAACCAACGTTTGGGCGCGAAAGTGCCAGGTAGACGCAACCAGAACGTCGATCTCGACGCGAGACGATGCCGTCGAGAGTTAGCGGCGGACGACCGCCGTCGCGGTCAGGCGATCTTGCATTCCACGGCCGTCGGCGTCGGTGAACAGGGCCGGCACCGCCAGCGCGATCAGCAAGCCGCGGATGATCGCCCGGCCGGTGCCCACATGAAGCCGGTTGTCCACGGGCACCACCATGAGCCCGAGCACCAGCTGTCCCGGAGTGAAACCGAACAACCGCAACGACACCACACCGAGCAGGAACCAGACGACCAGGACAGCCGTCGCACGAGTCTCCCCATTCACAATGCCGAGCGAAATACCCAGCGCGACGAGCCCGGAAGCGATGAACCAGTCCACCGTCAGCGCAGCGATCCGCCGGCCCATCCGCGCCAGCGACCTCGGTCCAGCTTCGGGCAGACCGAGGGTCTGACCTGGATACCGGGCGTCACCTGCAGTTTGCGCTGGTTCCGGACCAGAAAGCCAGGATCCAATTTCGCGTGCCATGACCCCAGGATAGGGCCGGCACCATGCGTAACGTCAGCGCAACATCAGGTTGACGGGCGTGCAACATCGGCTCCATAGCGTCAGCCGCGGGTTAAACACAAGCTGCACCAATAAGGAGTAAGTAAGTGGCAGAAAAGACCGCTGGAGACATCTTCAAGCTGATCAAAGACGAGAAGGTCGAGTACGTCGACATCCGGTTCTGCGATCTGCCAGGTGCCGTACAGCACTTCTCCATCCCGGCTTCCGCGTTCGACGAGAGCGTGTTCGAAGATGGGCTGGCGTTCGACGGCTCGTCGATTCGCGGCTTCCAGTCGATCCACGAATCCGACATGATGCTGTTGCCAGACCTTGAAACAGCTCGTATCGACCCGTTCCGGGCGGCGAAGACGCTGAACATCATGTTCTTCGTGCATGATCCGTTCACCCGCGAGGCGTACTCCCGCGATCCGCGCAACGTGGCTCGCAAGGCGGAGAACTACCTGGCCAGCACCGGTATCGCGGACACCGCATACTTCGGCGCAGAGGCTGAGTTCTACATCTTCGATTCCGTGACCTTCGATTCGCGGATCAACGGCACCTTCTACGAGGTCGACTCCGAGTCGGGCTGGTGGAACACCGGCGAGCCGTTCGAGGCTGATGGATCCCCCAACCTCGGCTACAAGGTGCGCGCCAAGGGCGGCTACTTCCCCGTCGCCCCTTACGACCACTACGTCGACCTGCGCGACGAGATGTCGACCAACCTGCAGAACGCCGGCTTCACCCTGGAGCGCGGTCACCACGAGGTTGGCACCGGCGGTCAGGCCGAGATCAACTACAAGTTCGACACGATGCTGCATGCAGCCGATGACGTGCTGTTGTTCAAGTACATCATCAAGAACACCGCGTGGCAGAACGGCAAGACCGTCACCTTCATGCCCAAGCCCCTGTTCGGCGACAACGGCTCCGGCATGCACGCCCACCAGTCGCTGTGGAAGGACGGCAAGCCGTTGTTCCACGACGAGTCCGGGTACGCCGGCCTGTCTGACCTGGCGCGGCACTACATCGGCGGCATCCTGCACCACGCCCCGTCGCTGCTGGCGTTCACCAACCCCACGGTGAACTCCTACAAACGTCTGGTGCCGGGCTACGAGGCACCGATCAACCTGGTGTACAGCCAGCGCAACCGTTCGGCTTGCGTACGTATCCCGATCACCGGCAACAACCCGAAGGCCAAGCGCCTCGAGTTCCGTTGCCCGGACAGCTCGGGCAACCCGTACCTGGCCTTCGCAGCGATGTTGATGGCCGGCATCGACGGCATCAAGAAGAAGATCGAGCCGCTCGCTCCGGTCGATAAGGACCTGTACGAGTTGCCGCCGGAAGAGGCCGCCAATATTCCGCAGGCGCCGACCTCGCTCGCCGCTGTGATCGACCGCCTCGAGGAAGACCACGACTACCTCACCGAGGGGGGCGTGTTCACCGACGACCTCATCGACACGTACATCGCGTACAAGCGGGAGAATGAGATCCTGCCGGTCCAGATCCGGCCTCACCCGTACGAGTTCTCGCTCTACTACGACTGCTAGGTCGTCATTTCGACGAAACCACCCGAGCCGCAATCTGATCACCGATTGCGACTCGGGTGGTTTCGTCTTTGGCAGCAACTGGAGCGTCCAGCTGAAAGGGAGATCTGTGTCTGAGATCAGTCGGCGACCAGCAGGATTCCAACAAAGACGCCTTCGAGAAAGCCTTTCCTGGTGTCACAGTCGACATGGTCGTGGACTACAGCAAGTTCCATGACGCCCGCATCGACTACCAGTTGGCAACCGACAGTGTGGTGCCCGATGTTGTTCAACTGCAGACACTTCAGGATTTCGACCGCTGGAAACAACAAGGTGCGCTCCTGAGGTACAAGCCAGCCGGCTTCGGGCAGATCCACCCATCACTCAAAGACCCAGACGGCTACTGGACGGCGATATTCGTCGACGCGTTTTCGATCATCTACAACAACCGAGCCACCGGTGGTAACGGCCCAAAGTCCGCTACAGACCTACTCGATCCACGCTGGCGCAACGGGATCGTCTCGACATATCCGAACGACGACGATGCTGTCTTGTTCTTGTACGAACGAACCGTCAACGCACATGGGTGGCAATGGCTTGAGAAATTCGTCAAGCAGGGCATCACGTGGGTGCGTGGCACACAAGAACCTGCAGACCAGGTCGAATCAACCAGTGTCAGCTCCGGTTGAATTGTGAGCAGCCTGTTCCGGTCGAAAAGTGAGCAGGTGTGCTTACGGGGTTGAGTCTGCCTGACGGTCGACTTCCACGGAGGGCAGTGTCTCGATCGTGGTGTGTTTGATGCGGTAGCTGGCCCCTTTGAGGGCGATGACGTCGGCGTGGTGCACGATCCGGTCGATCATCGCCGAGGCGATGGTGGCCTCGCCGAACACCTGGCCCCAGCGGGAGAACGGCAGGTTGGAGGTCAAGATGATCGAGGATTTCTCGTATCGGGTCGAGACCAGTTGGAAGAACAGGTTGGCCGCTTCGGTGTCGAACGGGATGTAGCCGACTTCATCGATGACGATCAGCCCGTAGCGGGAGATCTTGCGCAGCTCGGCCTCGAGGCGGCCGATGCTGTGCGCTTCGGCCAGGCGGCTGATCCACCCCGTCGCCGGGGCGAACGCGACGCGGTGCCCGGCTTGGGCGGCGGCGATCGCCAACGCGGTCGCGAGGTGGGTTTTGCCTGTGCCGGGCGGTCCGAGCAGCACGACGTTGCGGGCTTCGGCGAGCCAGCCCCCGCCTTCCAGGCGGGCGATCTGGGCCCGGTCGAGGGCGGGTTGGGCGGTGAAGTCGAAGTCGGTGATCGTCTTGATCGCCGGAAAGCCCGCATACCGAATCCGCTGTCGCGCTCCGGATTCAGCACGGGCATTGGATTCCACCGCCAACACCGCGGCCAGATAGTCCTCCAACGACCACGCCGCGGCACGTCCCTGTTCGGCCAGGCGGGCGTAGTGCCCGGCGATCCGCGGTGCCTTCAACAGCCGGGACTGATGGGCGATCAGCTTGTCGACCTCACCCGGAACCGAGGTGCGTTTGGTGGCCATCAGGCGACCTCCCCGGTCCCGAACACCGCGTCATAGGCACTCAGATCGGCGACTTCCACGTCGACCTGCAGATGGTCATCGGGTGATGTTCGGCGGTGCAGATACTGTTGACGCAACACCGATGCAGCAGCGACATGGTCTGGGTCGGATGCCAATCCGTGTGCACCCCAGAGCCTTTGGTGATCGGCGACCAGCCGGTCACCGCAGTGGGCGCGGACCCGATCCAGGGTGGCGGTCACGGTGATCATCCGCCCGATCGCCTCGGGATGCACCGAATAGCTATTCGAGGCGATCGCCACGTAGTAGTCACGGCCCAACCGGGTGCTCACCGTGGTTCCGGTCGCCGGCGCGACCGGCGGCAGACCGGCCATCGCCACCCGGTCGACGATCAACGCCTCAGCCGGGATCAGCCGGGTGCCGGCGTGGCGGCGCACGTTGGCCACCGCGGCCAGCCAGTCGGTGAGTTGGGTGTTGAAGTCCGCCGGCGAGCAGAACGTCCGGCCGGGAAGGAACGACGTTCCGAGGTAGCCGTTGGCTCGCTCCACCACGCCCTTGGTTTCGGGGTCGTAGGGTCGGGCCTGGATCAGTCGGGTGCCCAGCACCCCGCAGAACCCGGCCACGCCCTGAGCTAGGCGACCACGTTGGCCGATGCCGGACTCGTTGTCCCACAGCAGTGTTCGAGGAACCGCACCGATATCGTGGGAGAGCAGTTGCCACATCCCGGCCAGCAGGTCGCCGGTGATCCGTGACGGGAGCATCACCGCGGCGATGAACCGTGAATAGGCCGCGACCATCACCAACACCGGAAACGACCGCAGCGCCCCGGCGTGGTCGGGCACCAGCGCACCGGGGAACCACAGATCGCACTGCACCTGCTCCCCAGGCAGGTGGACCAAGCGGTCACACGGATCGGCCGGGGCGTACTCCGGGCGGATCCTCGCGACGTTCTCCGCGAACCACGAATGCCCACCGCTCCACCCGACCCGCTGGGCGATCACCGAGGCCGCCATCGTCGGGTACTCCCGCAGTAGCGCCCGTACCGCCGGCTCCACCTGCAACCACGCTGAGGACGCCACCGGCGCCCGTTCATAGCGTGGCGGCGACTCCGAATGCACCGCGTTGGCCACGGTGTTGCGCGACAGCTTCAGCCGCCGCGCGATCTCAGCCTGCGACAACTTCTCCGACCGATACAACCGGCGGATCTCGGCCCAGTCCTCCACAGTGATCACTCTCCAATCAGAAGGGTGCTCACTTTTCGACCGGAATCACCTGCTCACTTTTCGACCGGAACTGACAAACCAGAAAGCCAGTGGCGTTCGGCACCGACGGTGCACTTGAACCTGGACCCGACACTCAAACCCGGTTTGTCATCCCAGAATCCGATCCGTTCCTGGCATGGGGGCAGCGCGCGGCGATCATGTCAAAGGCGACCCATCCCGCGGCAGCCAAGCTATATCTGAATTGGTGGCTGTCCAAGCAAACCCAGGCGAACTTCTACATGTGGTCGGTGCGAACAGATGTCGATCCGCCCAACGGGTACAAACAGATCTGGGACTATCCGAACTCGAACCTCGACCAGTTCCCCACATTCATGGCCGATCGCAGCGCGGTTGAACGATTCCGCCAACAGATCACAATCGAGATCGGTGAAGTGGTCGGAGCACCCTCGCCCGGATGGTTAGGCCTTCATCCAAAACAGTAAAGTCGAGTCATGATCCACACATTGGACACTCAACTCGACCGTCGGTCGCCACACGTGCTCGGACTATTCCGGATCGTCATCGGATTCCTATTCGCGATGAACGGCACGATGAAACTCTTCGCGTGGCCAATCCCGCTGGGCGCCGGTCCAATTCCGGTCGGAGCCTGGCCGCTCTGGTGGGCAGGTCTCATCGAACTGGTTGTCGGCCTGCTGGTGATGCTGGGGCTGTTCACCCGACTTGCCGCTCTCCTCGGCTCGGGTGAGATGGCATTCGCCTATTTCACCCAACACCAGCCGAAGGCTTTGTGGCCCGCCGAAAATGGCGGCGAATTGGCGGTGCTCTACTGCTTCTCGCTATTCCTCATCGCGTTCGCCGGCGCCGGCGCTTTCGCCCTCCAACGTCGCCGAGCCTAACTGGGGCTAGCTGTCGAGCTGCAGATCCTTGCGGAAGCGGCGCATCCCGTCGATTTTCTCGGCGAGTGACGCGTCGAAGCCGGAGTAGAACACCCACGGCATGGTCAGAACATGCGTGACGCCTGCCACCGCTGCCCGTTCGTAGTCAGGAAGGGTCAACGCCTCGATCAGCGGGGTCAGAATCGCGAAATCGTCCATCGTCAAACCACGTTCGGCCCGCAGCTCGCGTAGCCTGCTGACCTTCGCGATGATCTCATCGAGGCTGATCAAGTCTCCGATCCAGCCGTCGTGGCGGGCCGCCCGCTGAAGCGCGATATCGCTGAACCCACCTACATAGATGGGGATCCGCGGCGGAGTAGGCGTCATCTCCAACCGTGGCGTGCGGTAGAACTCACCGTCGAATTCCGTCCAGCCCGGCTGCCACAGCTCCTTCATCAGATCGAGCATCTCGTCGGTGCGCTTGCCGCGCCGCGCGAACTGCTGACCCATCAGGGTGAATTCATCCGCGCACCAGCCCACTCCGACACCGAGCTCCACCCGCCCGTCGGCCAGACACGCCGCCGTGCCGACAGCCTTGGCCGCCGAATACGGATCGCGAATGCCCGGCACGTACACGGTGGTGACAAATTTCAGCCGCTCGGTGGCCTGTGCGAGCGCGCCGATCAGCACCCACGGGTCAGGCCAGTGTGTGAACGCCGGCCAGCGTCGCTCGCCGTCGTCGGTGTAGGGATACGGCGTTTCCGGCTTTTCCAGGTGCAGAACGTGGTCGGGTATTGCGATTCCGTCGTAGCCCAGATCATCTGCGGCCTTAGCGATTTCGACGATCTCATTGGTGTTCAGGAAGGCACTGCTGACGTAGAACCTCATCCCACGTCTCGCGCCCACGACGGCATGATGAACACCCCTTCGGCTTCGACCGTCGTTCCCTCTGCATCTTTTAGGAATCCGCGCGCGTAGGTCTTGTAGCCCTCGATGCGTTCGACGAAAGCCTCCGCACGCAACGGCCCCAGTGGTGTTCCGCGCAAGTACTTCAACGTGATGGTGCCGGTGAACCTGGGCTCAACCATCCCACCGCTGGCCACCTCGCCCAGGATGTGATCGAGCACCAGCGCACAGATTCCACCGTGCACCAGTCCGGGCGGGCCTTCATAGATCATGCCCAGACTGAATTCGCTCCAGCACCGATCATCTCCGTCGTGGTGAACCAACATCGGCGGCGCCACCGGATTGCGCCATCCAACAGCAGGATTGGTCAACAGCACCGGTCGGCCTGTGCTGGCGTGCCATAACGCATTCGGACCGTCGTTCCGGCGTTCTTCCAGTGTCTCCGTCACCGCCTCGATCGCCAACTGCGCCGCGCGCAGAGTTGCCTCGTCAACGCCCGTCCGCGCACTGGCTTCGATGAGATTGCGCACCGACTGGGCCAGTGGGGCATAGAGCCCTTCTAGGCGGTCGTGCTCTTCTGCGCTAACGACGCTCCAGTCCCAGCCTTTTTCCGGTCGCATCCGGTCAGCCTCCAAATACCCTGAGCACCACGGCTTTTGCCCGCCGGGTAACCCTAAGGTAGTGGTCCAGGAATTCGCTGCCATCGTCGTTGTGCCAGCCGGCCGCAACCGCAACCGCATTGAGTTGCCTGCCTGGACCAGGAAGTTGATCCGTGGGCTTCCCTTTCACCAGCACCAGGGCGTTGCGGGCGCGGGTCGCGGTCAACCAGGCGTCGCGCAACATGTCCACGTCCTCCTGCGCGATCAACTCAGCCGCACCGATGGCGTCTAACGTCTTCAGGGTCGACGTGTTATGCAGTTCAGGCACCTCGTGCGCATGTCTGAGTTGCAAAAGTTGCACGGTCCACTCGACGTCGGCCAGGCCGCCGCGGCCCAGCTTGGTATGGGTGTTCGGGTCGGCGCCCCGAGGTAATCGCTCCGCATCGATCCGCGCCTTGATCCGCCGGATCTCCTGTACTGCCGTCGCCGATACCCCGCCGGCCGGGTATCGGGTCTTGTCCGCCAGCAGCAGGAACCGGTGGCCAAGATCCTCGTCGCCGGCCACACAGTGAGCGCGCAGCAGTGCCTGAATCTCCCATGTCTCGGCCCACTGTTGGTAATACGCGGCATACGACGTCAGCGTGCGCACCAACGGGCCCTGCCGACCCTCGGGCCGCAGATTCATGTCGACGTGCAGTGGCGGGTCAGAGCTCGGGGCTCCCAGCAGCGTCCGGACTTGTTCAGCGATCGACACCGACCACTTCACCGCGCGCGTTTCGTCGACGCCGTCCGTCGGCTCGCAGACGAACATCACGTCCGCGTCCGAGCCGTACCCCAGTTCGCCACCCCCGAGTCGGCCCATGCCGATCACCGCGATCTTGGCCGGCGGCTTTTCGCCCACCGAGGTGTTCGTGCGGATCACCACATTCAGGGCTGCTTGCAACACCGCTACCCACACCGACGTCAGCGCGGAGCAGACCTCCTTCACCTCCAACATCCCGAGAAGATCCGCGGATGCGATGCGCGCCAACTCACGACGACGCAACGTGCGGGCGGCGCCGATGGCTCGCGGCAGGTCCGGATACCTGCCGGCTGACGCCACCAGCGCACGGGCCACGACGGCGGGTTCGACCTCAAGCAGCTTCGGCCCAGTCGGTCCGTCCGCGTACTGCTGAATCACCTCGGGCGCCCGCGTAAGTAGCTCAGGGACAAACGCCGAAGTTCCCACCACCCGCATCAGCCGCTTCGCGACAGCACTCTCGTCGCGAAGCGTGCTCAGATACCAGCGCTGATCGACCAGCGCTTCGCTGATCTGGCGGTAGGCCAGTAAGCCGCTATCCGGGTCGGCGGTATCGGACAGCCAATCCAGCAGCCTGGGCAACAGCACCGACTGCACCCGGCCGCGGCGTCCGTTTTGATTGACCAGCGCCGCAAGGTGAGTCAGCGCGCTCTGCGGACCCTCATAACCCAGCGCCGTCAACTGCCGTTCCGCCGCGGTCGGGGTCAGCCCCGGCGCAAGTCCGACCGAGGGTCCGACCGACTCCAGCAGCGGCTGGTAGAACAGCTTGGCGTGCAGGCGTGACACCCGGACGCTTTGGCGCTTGATCTCATCGCGCAGAACTCCCAGCGAATCACGAGTGCCGTCAGGCCGCATATGGGCGGCGCGGGCCAGCCAGCGCAGCGCTTCGTCATCACCGGCGGCGGGCAACATGTGAGTGCGTTTGAGCCGCTGCAGTTGCAGGCGGTGTTCCAGCAGGCGTAAGAACTCGTAGGAGGCCTTGAGGTTGGCGGCATCATCTCGCCCGATGTAGCCACCGGCACCGAGTGCCGCCAAGGCATCCAGTGTCGGCGAGACGTGCAGCGACTCGTCGCTGCGCCCGTGCACAAGTTGCAAAAGCTGGACAGCGAACTCGACGTCACGCAGTCCCCCGGTGCCGAGTTTGATCTCGCGGTCGCGCACTTCAGCCGGCACAAGAGATTCCACCCGGCGGCGCATCGCCTGCACTTCCGGAACGAAATCCTCACGCTCACAAGCAGTCCAGACCATTGGTGCCAGGGCATCCAGATAACGTTGGCCGAGCTTGGAGTCACCTACCGCGTGCCGCGCCTTCAGAAGTGCCTGGAATTCCCAGGTCTTCGCCCAGCGCTGGTAGTAGGCGATATGCGAGTCCAGCGTGCGAACCAGCGCGCCTTGCTTGCCCTCCGGGCGCAGTCCCGCGTCGACTTCGAAGAAGGTGTCCGACGCCAGACGCATCATCTCCCCCGCCACACGGGTGGTGAGCGCATCGGCATTCTCGCCGACGAAGATGACGTCGACGTCGCTGACGTAATTGAGTTCCCGCGCACCGCATTTGCCCATCGCGATAACGGCGAGCGGGGGCGCCGGTTCGTCTGGTCTGCAGACCACTCCCAACGCAACCTGCAACGCGGCATGAAGAGCCGCGTCGGCCATATCAGCGAGATTCTCGCCGACGGTACGGAACGGCAGTACTGGCTCGTCTTCGACCGTCGGCGCCAGGTCCAGACCGGCCAGAACAAGCATCTGGTTTCGATAGAGGGTACGAAGCAGCGGCATGATCACCGCTGGGACAGTGCCGAATTCGGTTATGCAGTCACTGAATTCCCGATGCCGCCGATCTGCGGTGGGCAGCACGAGCTTGCCTGCGAGCAGATGCCAGGCCTGGGGATTGGCCACCAGGTGGTCGCCGAGGGCCTCCGACGATCCGAGCACCGCCAGCAATCGGCCGCGCAAACCGCGGTCCTTCTGCAAGGCCTGACAGAGCTCGCGCCAGTCGCTCCCCAACGCTTCGGACAGCCGGACCATCGCCCGCAATGCCAGGTCGGCATCTGGCGCCCGGGACAGCGACCACAGCAACTCGATATGAGGATCGGTATCCCAGCCCAGCAGCGCCAGGTCGGCAGCAGCCGTCGGTTCCACCAGTCCAAGGCGGCCCACACTCGGCACGCTGGGGCGTTGCGTCGCTGGCTTGGCCACGCCCACGACGGTAGCGCACCCGCAATAGCTGACCTACAGGGACAGATACGCCTTCAGTTCGAACGGCGTGACGTTGCTTCGGTAGTCTTCCCACTCCTTGTACTTGTTGCGCAAGAAGTAGTCGAAGACGTGCTCTCCGAGGGCCTCGGCCACCAGTTCCGAATTCTCCATCTCGGAGAGTGCGGTGCCCAGACTGCTCGGCAGCTGCTTGTAGCCCATGGCGCGACGCTCTTCGTGAGTCAGGTTCCAGACGTTGTCCTCGGCTTGCTGACCGAGAACGTATTCCTTCTCGATCCCCCGCAAGCCGGCAGCCAACAACACCGCGAACGTCAGATACGGGTTGCAGGCCGAGTCCGGACTGCGAACCTCGATACGGCGCGACGCCGCCTTGCGCGGCGTGTACATCGGCACCCGAACCAGTGCGGAACGGTTGGCCGCTCCCCAGGACGCCGCCGTGGGCGCCTCTCCACCGTGAACCAGCCGCTTATAGGAGTTCACCCACTGATTAGTGACCGCGCTGATCTCGCTGGCGTGTTCCAGGATGCCGGCGATGAACGACCGCGCGACATCGGAGAGCTGCAGCGGATCATCGGGACTGTGGAAGGCGTTCGTCTCACCTTCGAACAGGCTGATGTGAGTGTGCATCGCCGAGCCGGGAAATTCGGTGAAGGGCTTGGGCATGAAGGACGCCCGCACACCCTCAGTCAGGGCAACCTCCTTGATGAGGTAGCGGAACGTCATCACGTTGTCGGCCATCGAGAGCGCGTCGGCGTAGCGCAGGTCGATCTCCTGCTGGCCCGGGGCACCCTCATGGTGGCTGAACTCCACCGAGATGCCCATCTGCTCCAGCGCATCTATGGCGTGGCGGCGGAAGTTCGGTGCCGAATCGTGGACCGCCTGGTCGAAGTAGTTGCCGTTGTCGGCAGGGGTCGGCCGGCTTCCGTCATAGGGCCCCGGTTCCAGCAGGAAGAACTCGATTTCCGGGTGCACGTAGCAGGAGAAGCCCAAGTCGCTGGCCTTGGCGAGCTGGCGACGCAGCACGTGACGGCTATCAGCCCACGAAGGCGACCCGTCGGGCATGGTGATGTCGCAGAACATCCGCGCCGAGTGATGCTGGCCCGCGCTGGTCGTCCACGGCAGCACCTGGAACGTCGACGGATCGGGACGAGCCACCGTGTCGGACTCGGAAACCCGAGCAAAGCCCTCGATCGACGAGCCGTCGAATCCGATACCCTCCTCGAACGCACCTTCCAACTCAGCGGGGGCGATCGCGACCGATTTGAGGTATCCGAGCACGTCGGTGAACCACAACCGGACGAATCGGATGTCCCGTTCTTCCAGCGTGCGCAGCACGAATTCCTTCTGGCGGTCCATGTCCGCGAGCGTAGGCATCAGCTGTTAACTCCGTGTTACGCGCCCGGAAATCGGCGCCCCACTCAGCAGTGCAGGTCGCCCGGCGAAACCTTGTCCGCGAAGAACTTCACGATCGCGTTGTCGACACACTCATCGCCGTTGAATACCGCCGTGTGCTGGGTGCCGTCGAAGGTGATCAGCGGTGCACCCAGTTGGCGAGCCAGGTCCACACCAGCCTGGTAAGGGGTCGCCGGATCGTGCGTCGTGGACACGACCACGACGCTGCCCGGCGGCGCCGGCGATGCCGTATGCGGGGACGAAGTCGCCGGCACCGGCCAGAAGGCGCAGATGTCGCGGGGGGCGTAGCCGGTGTACTGGCCGTAGGACATGAAGGGAGCCAGCTGACGAGTTTTGAGATCGGCCGCGGCCCACACTGCCGGATCCGTCGGCGTCGGTGAATCGACGCAGCGGATCGCGTTGAAGGCGTCCTGACCGTTGTCGTAGTGGCCGTCGTCGTCACGACCGTCGTACTGATCGGCCAGCATCAACAGATCGCCGGCGTCGGTCTGGCGCTGCAGCCCGAGCAGTCCGCTGGTCAGGAATTTCCAATACTGCGGGGTGTAGAGGGCGTTAATGGTGCCGGTGACGGCGTCCTGATATCCCAAGCCGCGCGGGTCAGACGTGGGTCCCGGCTTGTTCACCAGCGGGTCGGTTAACTGGTGATAGCGAGTGACCGCCTGGGCAGGATCAGTGCCGAGCGGGCATGCCGACGACTTCGCGCAGTCGGCCGCGTAGTCATTGAACGCGGTCTGGAACCCCGCCATCTGCTGGACGACAGACTGGATCGGGTCCTCGGTCGGGTCGATGGCGCCGTCCAGAACCATCGCGCGCACCCGATCCGGGAACTGCTGCACGTAAGCGGTCCCCAACTCGGTTCCGTAGCTGAACCCGAGGTAGTTGATCTTGTCGTCGCCGATCGCCTGCCGGACCCGATCCATATCCTTTGCAGCAGAAGCGGTTCCAACACTCGCCAAGAATGATTTGCCCATCTTGTTCGCGCATTCCTGGGCGAGCTGGGTATAGAGCGTCTCGATGGCCGCCACCCCTGCGGGGCTGTAGTCGACCATCGGATTGCGCCGCCAGGCATCGAATTCCGCGTCGGTGCGGCAACGCGCCTCAGGCGTCGAATACCCCACTCCGCGAGGATCGAAAGCCACCAGGTCGAAGTGTTCGGTAATTGCGGTTCCGGCTAGCGCAGTGCCCAGTCCGATTGCCGCGTCGATAGCCGACGCGCCGGGCCCGCCGGGGTTGATCAGCAGCGAACCGATGCGCTTGCCGCTAGCCGGGATTTTGATGATCGCCAATTGTGCTTGTGCGCCAGTGGGATCCGCGTCATCGATGGGAACCGGCAACCGCGCACACTTCGCGGTGAACAGTTCAGTGACAACCTCGGTGACGAGATCGGATTTGTCGCCGAGGAGCTGCCCGCAGCTATCCCACGTCGGCTGTCCTGCCGGCAGTTCGCCCGTGGCACCGGCGGGTGGGGCGGTGCAACCTAACGCGAGTACCACGCAGAGAATTGACGAAGACACAGCCGAGCCCCACCGACCCGTGCGTCCCATGGCTGCCATCGTTGCACGGTGGAACGCCTACCGGATTTCCCTAGGGTCACACGTCTGTCTCAGAACCGCAGCACCTCGGCAACGTCGACCCGCCCTGCTCAGCAGCGCGCACCGGGCGGCGGCAGCTTCAGATTGACAAGATATTCCGACGCGAACTTATCGACACATGCGTTGCCCTGGAAAACCACGGTGTGCTGGGTGCCGTCAAACGTAAGCAGCGCTCCGCCAAGCTGTTTCGCCAGATCCACCCCCGCTTGATAGGGCGTGGCCGGATCATTCGTCGTGGAGACGACAAGTACCGGCGGCAGCCCGGGAGCCGACACCGAGTGCGGCGTGCTAGTGGGCTGCACCGGCCAGAACGCACAGGTGCTCAGCGGGGCGTGCCCGGTGAACTCTCCGTAGCTCATGAAGGGAGCCACCTGCCGTAGCTGGCGATCCTCGTCGATCACCTTCTCGAGATCGGTGACGGGCGGCTGGTCGACGCAGTTGATCGCGATCCGCGCGTCAGTCGCGTTGGTGTAGTGCCCCTGGGCGTCGCGGCGCATGTACATGTCGGCGAGGGCGAGCATCGTGTCGCCCCGGCCTTTCGACAACTCACCCAGGCCCTGGGTCAGGTGCCGCCACAGGTTCGGTGAGTAGAGCGCCATGATCGTCCCGATGATCGCGTCGCTATAAGCCAGCCCACGCGGATCCGCAGTGGCGGCGGGCTTTTTCACCAGCGGGTCGACCATGTTGCGATAGACCTCGACCGCCTTGGCCGGGTCCGTACCCAACGGGCAGTCGGGGTTCTTGGCGCAGTCGGCGGCGTAATCATTGAAGGCTCGCTGGAACGCCGCGGCCTGATCGATGTCTGCCTGGATCGGGTCGGCATTGGGGTCGACGGCGCCGTCGAGGATCATGGCGCGCACATTGTCGGGGTAGGTCTCGGCATAGGCCGAACCAATCCGGGTGCCGTAGGAGTAGCCCAGGTAGGTGAGCTTGGGATCACCGACGGCGACGCGCATTGCTTCGAGATCCTTGACGACACTGGCGGTTCCGACGTTGGCCAGGAACTCGTTCCCCATCTTGTCGCCGCAGCGCTTGATGAAGGCCTTCGTCTCACCCTCGATGTGCTCGATGCCCGCCGGGCTGTAGTCCACTTGGGGGTCCGCCCGCATCCGATCGTTGTCGGCATCTGAGTTGCACCACAATGCCGGCGTGGAGGCACCCACCCCACGCGGGTCGAAACCAATCAGATCGAAATGCTGCCGCACCGGCCCTGGCATATCGCCGACCAGGCTGGCGGCTGCCTCGATGCCCGACTCCCCCGGGCCACCCGGATTGATGAACAGCGAACTGATCTTGTCGCCGGTCGCCGGAAAGCGAATCAATGCGAGGACGGCGGCGGCGCCGTCCGGCTTGGCGTAATCAACCGGAACCGCGATCTTTCCGCACTGAGCACTCGGTGGGATGGGCAGTGAGTTGCTGCCACCGCCGCTTGAACAAGGTTCCCACTGGACCGGCTGCCCAATCTTGGGCCCCGCGATGGTGGCGTGACCATCCACTACCTGACTGCAACCCGCGCTGACCGCGACGAGCAGAACAGTCGCGGCGGCACAGACGACACGGGAGCGGTAGGGCAGCCTCATGGCTGACATGCTGCCATGAGGCACAGGGCGGGTCAGCTGGCAGCCGCGAGCAGATCCTTCATTCCGACCGCGAAGCCGTCGGCCATGTCCCACAGATCAGGCAGCAGTTCGGGGCAGGAGATCAAGCCGATATTGAGCTTTCCGTTGAGCGACATCACCGTGATGTTCAGGCCCGAGCCTTCGAAGATCGGCCCCAGCGGATACATGCCGATGACTTCGCCACCGAGGAAGTACAGCGGTGCTTGCGGTCCGGGCACATTGGATATCACCAGGTTGTGCACCGGGCGCGCCTCGGCGAGTCGGCTAGCCGAGTAGACGCGCATCGCCACACCGAAGATCGCCGGCGCCGCGAACTGACTCCAGTCTTGGAGCAGCGTTGCCCCGATCGCCGAACTGTGTTCCTTGGCGGTGTCATTGGCCTCGGCTATCGCCCTCAGCCGCTCGGACGGGTCGTCGATCTGGGTCTCCAGTTTCGAGAACATGCCGGATACCTGATTGCGCCCGGGCCGGTCGGAACGGTCATGCACCGAGATGGGAACCATTGCGACCAGCGAAGACTCGGGCAGTTCGTCGCGATCCTGAAGGTACTTGCGAAGGACCCCGGCAACCAGGGCCATCACCACGTCGTTGACCTTGACCCCGAAGTGGTTCTTCACCAGTTTGATGTCGTCGAGGTCGAGCTGAGCGAAGGCCACGTTGCGCTGGCCGGTGATGCTGGCGTTGAACGGCGTCTGCGGAGCCGAGAACGGTGCCGTCATCGCACGCCCGCTGGCCACCCGCCGCACAGTCTCGACCACCGTGTTGATCGTCGAGGGCAAGACATTGGCCGCGAGGTTCAGTGGCCGCATAGCCACCCGCGCCAGCCCGCCCAGCGCGATCCGCACTTGGTTGGCGCCACCAGAACCTTCGACTGGATCGGGTGGCAGCGAGTCCGCTTCCAGGCTGCACAACTGGGACATCAGGTCCGCGCCAGTCACCCCGTCGACCGCGGCGTGATGGATTTTCGTCATGATGCCGAGTCGTCCGCCGTTGTGCGGATCCGTACCGTCCAGGCCCTCGATCACCCAGGTCTCCCAGAGCGGCCGGCTGCGATCGAGTGGCAACGACGCCAGGTGCCCGCAGATCTCCGATATCTCCGCCCGGCCGCCCGGGGCCGGCAGACCGATGCGGTGCAAGTGACGATCGACATCGAAGTGTTCGTCTTCCACCCACACCGGGTGATCAAGGTTGAGGAAGCTGTTGGCCAGCTTCTCGCGGAAACTCGGCATGGCCTTAATGCGTATCGACAGTTCGTTCCGCAGGCGCTCGAAGCTGTATCCACCGGGGATGGTGGACGTGTCCAATTCAAGAATCGAGCACACGTGCAGCGGCTGGGAGGGCGTCTCAAGGTAGAGGAAACTGGCGTCCAGTCCGCTCAGCCGCTGTAAATTCTGCATGTCGCCGATGTTAACCGCCATCGCTGGAGCCGGGGGCAGTGTGAGCAAGTGCACTCTCCTCGCATACCCGTGAATGCGCGCGTGAGTGGCAGACTTAGTACGTCACCCGAACCCGGGGACCCGATATGGGCCACGAGGATCGACCCGACGACTTATTAGGACAACGATGTCTGAACAGATTGTC
Source organism: Mycobacterium sp. (assembly GCA_965279745.1). Taxonomy (GTDB): domain Bacteria; phylum Actinomycetota; class Actinomycetes; order Mycobacteriales; family Mycobacteriaceae; genus Mycobacterium. The sequence goes on along the minus strand of OZ257262.1, from coordinate 429,883 downwards.
TATGGCAGTTCCGACGGAAGTTCCGAAGTTCCGACAACTGTCGTACCAACGAATGTCGTACCAACGAAGATTCGCACCCATCACTTGCTGAAGTGGAAGACCGAGGGCCACAAGTGGGCCATGTTGACGGTCTACGACTTCTCCACCGCGCGGGTGTTCGACGAAGCCGGTATCCCGGTGTTGCTAGTAGGCGACTCCGCCGCGAACGTGGTCTACGGCTACGACACCACGGTGCCGATCTCGGCCGACGAACTGATCCCCCTGGTGCGTGGCGTGGTACGCGGTGCACAACACGCATTGGTCGTCGCCGATCTGCCATTCGGCAGCTACGAGTCCGGCCCCGCCCAGGCTCTTGCCACCGCGACCCGATTCTTGAAGGAGTCCGGCGCGCATGCGGTCAAACTCGAGGGCGGCGAGCGAGTCGCTGAACAGATCGCGACGCTGACCGCCGCCGGGATTCCAGTGATGGGTCATGTCGGCTTCACCCCGCAGAGCGTCAACGGCCTCGGCGGATTCCGGGTGCAGGGCCGTGGTGACGCCGCCGAGCAGACCGTCGCTGACGCAATCGCGGTCCAAGAAGCCGGCGCGTTCGCAGTGGTGATGGAGATGGTCCCCTTGGAACTGGCTACCCAGATCACCGGCAAGCTCACCATCCCGACTGTCGGCATCGGCGCTGGCCCCAACTGTGACGCCCAGGTACTCGTCTGGCAGGACATGGCTGGCATGACCACCGGCAAGACTGCAAAGTTCGTCAAGCGGTTCGGTGATGTTGGCAGCGAATTGCGAAGGGCGGCAACAGAATACGCCAAGGACGTGGCGACTGGGGTATTTCCCGCCGAGGAACACAGCTTTTTGAAGTAAGTTCACCTCAATGAAGCGCCACGTCGAAGTAGAGCGAAAGTTCGACGTCCGACCGGACGGCGTGCCGCCTTCCTTCGACGGGCTCTCCGCGGTCAATCACGTCGAACAGTTGCCTACGCAAACACTCGACGCGGTGTATTTCGACACCGCCGGACACGACCTGGCTACTCATCGGGTGACTTTGCGCCGCCGCACCGGCGGACCAGACGCCGGCTGGCACCTCAAACTGCCCGCCGGGGCCGACGCCCGCACCGAGATTCGGATGCCGCTGGACGCCTCGCCGGCCGGCCCCCCGGAAGAGCTGGTCGACGTCGTCGGGGCGATCGTCCGCGACCGCCCATTGGTCGCCGTCGCCGGAATCTCCACGGTCCGCAACGTCACCATGTTGTACGACTCCGAGGGTGCCGCGGTAGCGGAATTCTGCGATGACGAGGTCACAGCGATGGCCTTCGATCCGGCTGACGGTTCCCCCGGCGACGAACAGCGTTGGCACGAATGGGAGTTGGAACTGGTCGAGGGTGCCGGTGGTAGCGATTTGCTTGACTGCCTCGGCAACCGTCTACTCGACGCTGGCGGACTGCCCGCCGGTCACGGATCCAAGCTGGCCAAGGTTCTCAACGCTGCCCGCCCACAGGCAGCCGAGCAGCACCCACCGTCCGACCCGGTGCATCGAGCCGTTGCCGAACAGATCGGCCAACTGCTGGAGTGGGACCGCGCGGTGCGGGCCGACACCTACGACTCGGTGCACCAGATGCGGGTGACGACCCGCAAGATCCGCAGCCTCCTGCAAGCGTCGGGCGACTCATTCGGACTCTCCGACGACGCATGGATTCTTGACGAGCTACGCCAGTTGGCCGGCGTGCTGGGAATTGCCCGTGACGCCGAAGTGCTCGCCGAGCGCTACGAGCGTTCGCTCGACGCCCTGCCGCCAGAGCTGATTCGGGGTCCGGTTCGCGAGCGCTTGGTCGATGGCGCCAAGCACAGCTATCAAGCAGGACTCCGGCGGTCGCTGGTCGCGATGCGATCCCAGCGATATTTCCGGCTGCTCGACGCGCTGGACCAATTGGTCGTGGCAATGCCAACGGCGCCCGCCAAGGATCACCCGCAGGCGAGTTTGGACTCCGCGTATCGGCGCGTCCGGAAGGCTGCCAAATCAGCCACCGAAGCCGCGCAACACGACCGCGACGAGGCGTTGCACCGGATTCGCAAAGGCGCCAAGAAGTTGCGCTACGTCGCCGCGGCAACTGGTGCGCCGAAAGTAGCCGACCGGGCGAAGAACATTCAGACTTTGCTCGGCGAACATCAGGACAGCGTGGTGAGCCGAACGCATCTGACGCAGGAGAGCGCCGCCGCCTACGCCGCTGGCGAGGACACATTCACCTACGGACTGCTCTATCAACAAGAGGACGACCTGGCGAACGGTTGCCGCAAACAGCTTGACGATGCCCTTGCCGCGTTACGCAGGACCGTTCGCCACACGCCCTAGGCGGGGCGGACGAGTTGGCCTGTAAGCCGGATTCTGTCCCATACCGAGGTATGGGCAGCGACCATCCATCTGGACACACCGTCGCCGGGTGCCTCAAGCGGCCTACCCGCAGGCTCGGGCGAGCAGCCCTCAAACACCTGCGCAGCCACACCAGGTGCGGCCTCTTGGCCTTGCTTCGGGTGGGGTTTGCCGAGCCATCCCGGTCACCCGGGATGCTGGTGCGCTCTTACCGCACCGTTTCAACCTTACCGCCACCCCCAGAAGATCCCAGGGGCGAGCGGCGGTTTGTTTTCTGTGGCACTTTCCCGCAAGTCACCTCGGATTGCCGTTAGCAATCACCCTGCTCTGCGAAGTCCGGACTTTCCTCGGCTCACCTAGGTGAGCCGCGGCCGCCCGGCCAACTCGTCCGCGTGAATAACGGTACCGCTTGATTCAGATCCGAACGGCGGTGGTTCGTAGTTGGCGGCGAGGCGGAGTGCTTCCTGTCGCGTGGTGTCGGTGTTGATGGCCGCACGCTGGCGCCGTTCCCGGGTTATGCGGGCTTGCCGATCGTGTTCGCGGGTTTCACGGCGGGTGGGCATCGCCAGGCCACGACCGGGGGCGGGTGGTCCGGCGCTGGCCGACGTCGGGAGGTTCGCAAGTGTGAGCGGACAGCGTGGGGAACAGCAACGCGCCACCCGGGGTGGTGGTGTAGGTGTACCCAGTCGGTGAGGTGAAAGTGATTGTCCCGTCTGGTGATTGGCGATCAGTCCAGCCAGCTGGGCCGCAATAGAACGTTTTGATCAAATGGTGGACACGGCAGTACGGCTTGAGATTGGACGGGTGCGTGGGTCCAGTCGGATACGGGGTTGTGTGATCCAGATCGCACCCCAAGGCGGGGGCATCACATCCCGGCCAGCGACAGGTCAGATCACGCCAGCGGACGAACTCGGCTAGCGCGGCCGAGGGGCGGTAGCCCGGTTGGTCGCACTCCTTGGGCGTGATCAACGGCTTGATCCGAGCCGCCCTGGCAAGATCGCGCACAGTTTCGGCAGGCAGCGCACCGAACCCGGGCAGATACCCCGGAGCGTCGCCGCTGCCCTCGACGGTGTTCTGCTCGGCCAACACGTGCACCACCACCGGTGACGGTTCGGGAGCCAGCACCGACGGGCAGTCCGGTGCCTCACATAGGCACATCAACCGCTCAGCACCGACTGCCAATGCCCCGACGGCGTCGCTGCGCCGTTGCATCGCAGTGCGCGGATCGTCTTTGCACACAGTGGCGGCCAATGCATCAAGGCGTTGATCGAAGGCAGCCGCGTCAGCGGCATGCACGTTGGCCCAGATCCCACCCATGCCCGGCATGGTGGGGCCTACCTCCACGTATCGACTCTCATCGATGGCGGGCGGTACTCGCACCCCGTCGGCGTCGAACTTGGCCACCCACATATCGATACGGTCGGCCAGCTTGGGGCTGGATAACTTCATCCACCGCGGCGCCTCCCGCGCCAGGGCGGCATCCAGAGCGGTGATCGCGTCGTCGGTGACGTTGGCGGTGCGGGTGATGATGATCGACACCATCCGGTAATCGATGATCCCGGTGGCGAACACCGCCGCCACTGCCGACAGCCGCTCCCGCAACTCCCGCGCATAGCGAATCTGGGTACCGGCTCGCGCCCGACTGATGTTCTGCGCCGCCGAAATCTCAGCAGCCACCGCCTCATACGGATCGGCGCACCACAACTCCCGCTCAGCCCACTCCACAACCCGCCGGGCATACAACTCACCCACTGCCGCCAACCGAGTCGCAATCGCCGCCGATTCCACCCGGCTCGCCTCCCCCATCACGTCGATCAGATCAGTAAGCCCGGCTTATTCGAACACGTGTTCGATTCTACCCAGCCGGCAGGCTATGGTCAAGAACATGAACCAAGAACTCACCGGTAAGACAGCCGTCGTCACCGGCGCCAGCAAGGGCATCGGCCTGGCGATCAGTCAGACCCTCGCCGCCGCAGGAGCACACGTCATCGCCGGCGCCCGGCACAACTCGCCCGGACTGCAGGCCTTAAGTGACTCAGTCACTTTCGTCGAGACCGACCTGTCCACTCCAGAGGGGCCAGTCGCGTTGATCGCCGCAGCGGGCGCGCGCGACGGCATTGACATTCTGGTCAACAACGCCGGGACCGTGACGCCGCGGTTCGACGGAATCCTCTCGGTCACCGACGATCAGTGGGCCTCGTCGATTGGTGTGAACTTCCTGTCAGCGGTGCGCACCACCCGCGAAGCCATCCCGCACATGTTGAACAATGGGGGTTCGATCGTGGTGATCGGCTCAGTCAATGCGACCATGCCTGAATGGAACATCGTCGACTACAGCGCCACCAAGGCCGCACTCGCAAACTTCGCCAAGAGTCTGTCAAAGGAGTTCGGCCCGAAAGGAATTCGAGTCAACACCATCAGCCCGGGACCGGTCTCCACCGACCTGTGGTTGGCTGACGATGGCGTCGCCGCCCAGTTCGCCGCTGCCAGCGGCGCAACCCCGGACGACATCATCGGATCGGTGGTCGCCGGTTCAGCCACCGGCCGCTTCACCACTTCGCAGGAAGTCGCCGACCTGGTCGCATTCCTGGTGAGTGAACATTCGACAAACATCACGGGCTCCGACGTCCGCATCGACGGCGGCTACGTCACCACCCTCTGATGACCGACATGACAGCCCTGCGCGCCGACTATGCGACGTCGTCATGGACACCGTAGGCGGCCCACCTGGCCGAGCTAGTTGACACTCATCGCCTTCAGGTGGCGTTCTGACAGTGCGTTGCTGAAGGGTTGCTCTACGAAACGATGGGCGTCGCAACAATTTCAGGTTCCTCGAGAACTATTGATTCGCTGAGCCTTTCGCCGACCGGCCGCTTTCTTCCTTCGATACATGTCCGCGTCGGCCTTGTCGATGAGCGATTCGACTCCGTCACTCGCGTCGCCCCTGGACCAGCCGACCGATGCCGTGAGAGAAACCTGCACCCCAGCAGCGTCGTACGACCGCGCTAGCCCGGTGCGGACTTGGTCAGCGAGTTGCCGCACCCTGGTCGCGGTCTCGGCATCGATGACCAGAATCACGAACTCGTCTCCCCCGACCCGGTAGACCGAGTTCGGTGGCACAACGTCACCTTCAATCCGGCGTGCTGCCTGGATGAGTACGGCGTCGCCGGCAGCGTGCCCGTGCACGTCGTTGATCTGCTTGAACCCGTCGAGATCGATGAAGATGACGCCGACCGGCGTGTTCGGGTCCCCTGCCAGATGCTCGCTAAGAAACTTAGTCAATGCGCCTCTGTTGGCAAGCCCGGTGAGCGGTTCGGTGAGCGCCAGCCGGGAGAGTTCCGCCTCAAAATGTCTGCGCTCAGTCATATCTTGGAACTGAGCCACGACGATGTCCTTAGATCCAAAAGCCCCTGGGACAAGCACGGCATGACATTGCATCCATACCGTTGTCCCGTCGCGACACAAGTAGCGGTATTCGGAAGCAGTCCGACCCGCCGACCCATCGATGAGGCTTGCCCAGTCCGCGCGAGCGGCGGCGAGGTGGTCGGGATGCACGTGACGGTGAAAGCCTTCGCCGGTGAGCTCATCGCCGGTGTATCCCAACCGTCCGCACAACGCCGGATTCACGAAGAGCACATTCCCGCTAGCGCTGAACAGTGCCTTTCCGAACGGCGCGTTTTCCATGCTGATCTCCCACAGCCGCTGCGCTTCATCCCGGGCACGCTCGGCTTCGACGCGCGCGCTCACATCGGTTACCAGAACATAGAAACCCTGGACCTCCCCATCGACGATGTCTGGGATGTAAGACGCCTGGGTGTACCGGTCGACGCCGTGTTGATCAATCAGCGTGCGGTCGAACAACTGCACCTCACCAGCTAGAGCGCCCTCGATGTGAGGAAGGTTCAGCTCGTAGACCGACTCCCCGAGAACCTCACTGATGTGCCTGCCCTGGACCTCGGCGGGGGTCAGCCCGAAATATTCGCCGTATGCGTTGTTGGCAATGACATTTCGCAGATCTCGGTCCCAGTAGCCGATCAACGCCGGAAGATGATCGATGAGCAGTCGCAAGCTACGGTTTTCCTCAGGCGGCGTAAACGGACCGCTGATCACGAAGCAATCGCAACACTGACTCATGGCCCGAACAAGGGCACAAAGTCATCCGAGATACGCCGTCTGGTTCACCAGTCGCACCGAGGCCCCGCCATCCGGGTAGAACTCGGCGATGCTCAGCGATGCGAGGTCCAGATGCAGCCGGTGCAGAATGCTGCTACCGCCATCCAAAGCCAGTTGCAAAAGGGTCTTGATAGGCGTCACGTGCGACACCACAAGGACGGTGGCGGCGCCGTGTTCGGCAATGATCCGAGTGCGGGCCCGCCGTACCCGCTGAGCCACACTCGCAAAGCTCTCCCCGTTCGGCGGGGCCAGAGTAGTGTCGCTGAGCCAGCCGGTATGCAAGGCGGGATCGCGTTCGGCCGCTTCGCTGAACGTCAGCCCCTCCCAGTCGCCGAAGTCGGTTTCGATCAAGTCATCATCGACGGTGACATCAAGGCCCAGCGCCTTCGCCGCGGCCTCTGCAGTGTCGTAAGAGCGTTGCAGCGGTGACGTGATGACCGCCGAGATGCCGCCACGCTGCCCCAGATAGCCGGCTGCGGAATCGGCCTGACGCCTGCCAACCTCGGTCAGCGCCGGATTGCCACGTCCGGAGTAACGCCGTTGCGCCGACAGCTCGGTCTGCCCGTGGCGTAACAACAAGAAACGTGTCGGCGCACCGCGATTGCCGGTCCAGGTGGCCGGCGGAATCGCCACCGCTGCGGCGGGCATGTCACGCGTGTCGCCGGCAGCGCGATCCATGGCCTCGTTTGCCAGTCGGTCGGCGTGTTTGTTCTGCTCGCGCGGAATCCACCGATACGTGACGGAATCGAACGTCGACGCTAAGGCCCTCGCCTCCCGGTGGAGGTCTGCCATGGCCGCGTGCTTCACCTTCCATCGGCCACTCATCTGTTCCACGACAAGCTTCGAATCCATCGACACCGCAACTTCATTGGCTCCGATTTTGCGTGCCTCTTCGAGCCCGGCGATCAGCCCCCGATACTCCGCGACGTTATTGGTGGCGACACCGATCGATTCTCCGCGTTCCGCCAATACCGTGGTGCGGTCGGACGATAACACCACGGTGCCGTAGCCCGCCGGGCCGGGATTTCCGCGGGAACCTCCATCAGCCTCGACCACCACTCTCACTGAGCGGGTCCGCCGATACGCAACAGAATCGCCCCGCACTCCGAGCACCGCAGTACCTCGTCCTCGGAAGCGGTCGAATTTCGGGCCAGCTCTCCACGATCCAGCTCGATGCGGCAACCGCCGCATCGGCGGCCTTGCAGCCGGGCCGCCCCGACTCCGGATGCCACCCGCTGCCGTTCGTAAAGCGCGATTAAGTCAGCGTCCATGGCGGCGACCACCACAGCGCGGCGCTCGAGCCGCTGTGCACGGACCTGGTCGATCTCCGCGTGCGCCGCATCGCATGCCTGCTGCGCGCTGGCCAGATCTCCCTGCAGCGCATCGATCTTCACCAGTTCATCGGCCTGCTCAGCAGCGAGCTGCTCGTTCTTTTCCATCACCTCGAGAAGCGAGTCCTCCAAGCTGGCCCGTCGCCGGATCAGGGCGTCCAGTTCGTGCTGCAACTCTTCGAGCCGTTTCGGGTTGACGGTGCCGGAGTCCAGAAGGCCGCGATCCTTGTCCTCGCGTTGCCGTACGCCGTCGATCTCCGATTCGAGTCGCGAAACCTCCGATTCGACATCCTCAAGCGCAAGGCCGAGCGCGGCGAGGCGATCGTTGGCCGCGCTGTGTTCGCCCTGTATCTGTTCATAGCGCTGCCGCTCGGGCAGGTTGGCCGCACGATGCTCCAGACGAGAGAGTTCGGCGTCCAGATCGGCGAGCTCCAGTAGATGACGCTGTTGTGTCACTTCAGCTTTCACGACGTGCCTTTCGCGGATCGATACTCGATGTTCCACGGATCAGTACGGATGCCACTGACGGATACCGGCAGTGCCTCGCCGAAATGCGTCCGCAGCAGGTGGGCAGCCTGCTCGCACCACGGGTATTCACTGGCCCAATGCGCGACGTCGACCAGCGCGACATCACTGCCCCGGCGGTACTCGTCGGCGGGATGGTGGCGCAGATCAGCAGTCAAGTAAGCCTGCACCCCCGCCGTCGATACTGTCCCGAGCAACGAGTCGCCGGCGCCGCCGCATACCGCAACTCGCGAGATCAGGGCATCTGGATCACCGGCGGCCCGCACCCCCCAGGTGGTCTGCGGCAAAGCGGCGTGCACCTGAGCCACGAAGTCCGCGAACCGAATCGGTTGAGGCAACCTGCCGATCCGGCCGGTGCCGACAGTCCCGGAGTCGGTGGCGGGTTCAAGAACCCCCTCCACCGTCAGCCCAAGCGCCTCCGCCAGGGCGTCCGATACCCCGGGATTCGCCGAATCGGCATTGGTGTGTGCGGTGAACAGCGCGCTACCCGCCCGGATCAGCTGATGTATCAGTGCGCCTTTGGGCGTGCTGGCGGCCACGGTGTCCACCCCGCGCAACAGCAGCGGATGGTGAGCCAGCAGCAGTCCCCGCTCCCCCACGGTGTCCACCACGGCAGCCGTGGCGTCGACCGTCACCGTCACTGAATCGATGACGTCATTCGGGTCACCACACACCAGTCCGACTGAATCCCAGCTGTGCGCAAGGTGTGGCGGATAAGCCTCGTTCAGAACCGCGATCACATCAAACAATCGAACACTCACTATTGCCCACCGCTCTTCGCGCAAGCGCTCATCGAAAGAACTTCCGCAAGTGCTTCCACCAAGACCGGCCATTCCGGCCGCACTGCGGCACGCAAGTAGTTATCTCCCAGGCCGACGAATGTATCGCACCGTCGAACAGCTATCCCCTTGGCGTACAGGTGCTTTCGTACGAGTTCGGCATCCGGCACGGCAAAGAGCACGAATGGCGCGCAACCGTCGACGACATCGAGCCCCAGTCCGGTCAGTGCCACCGCCATGGCAGTACGTAACACAGCCAGCCGCTCGGCTTCCGCCTCGGCCGCAGCGATCGACGAGGGCTCGCAACACGCCGCGATAGCCTCCAGCTGCAACGTGCCCAATGGCCAATGCGCCCGACCCGCCGACAGCCGTGCCAGTACGTCGGGATCGCCCAGCAGATAGCCGATGCGAAGCCCGGCCAGCGACCAGGTCTTGGTCAGGCTGCGCAGCACCAGCACATCAGGTAATCCCAACCCGGCCAGCGACTCAGGCTCACCCGGCACCGCGTCAGCGAATGCCTCGTCGACAACGAGCAGCCGGTCCGGCGATCTCAGGGCGAGCACCGCGTCGCGGGAGTGCTGCACGCCGGTGGGGTTCGTCGGATTGCCGACGACGACCAGATCGGCGGCTTCTGGAACGTCGGCGCCCGCAAGCCGGAACGGCGGCTCCAGTACGACGTGGCGAACGGCGATCCCCATTGCCGTCAACAACGCCTCCGGCTCGGTGAATGACGGCGCGATCAGCGCTGCCAACCGTGGCCGCAACGCTGGCAGCAACGCGAATCCCTCGGCGCCGCCGGCCAGCAGGAGCACGTTGGCATCGGAAACCCCATGCCGCTCGGCGACTGCACGAACAGCTACGCGCTCGTCATCCTCGCTGGGATAGTGCGCCAAGTCGGCAAGGCGTGCGGAAAGGCGCCGGACGAGCCACTTCGGTGGGCGGTCCTGCCGGAGGTTGACGGCGAAGTCGAGCATGCCCGGGCCAGCGGCTCGGTCCCCGTGGTAGCGCGAACCGGGGCGCTGCCCTGGCCGGTCCACCTGGTTTCTCGCCACGCCAAGCACAGTAGTCGGGCGACGATGAGCCACAACCATCAGCCACAATGGCTTGGTGACCGGCCTGGTGACCCGCCCGCAGTTGGTGATCTTCGATCTGGACGGCACGTTGACCGACTCGGCAGACGGCATCGTCGCAAGTTTCTGTCACGCGCTCACCGCGGTCGGGGCCGACATCCCCGACGGCAAACTTGCCGACCGCCTGGTCGGCCCGCCCATGCACCAGACTCTCCTCGAACTCGGCTTGGGCGATCGCGCCGATGACGCGATCAAGGCCTACCGCGCGGACTACACCGCCCGCGGTTGGGCGATGAACAGCTTGTACGACGGGATTGCCGAACTGCTGGCCGACCTCGAGACGGCCGGAGTGCGTCTGGCGGTGGCGACATCCAAAGCCGAACCCACCGCGCAGCGCATCCTCGATCATTTCGGTCTGGCCGGGCATTTCGAGGTGATCGCCGGCGCCAGCCTCGACGGGACACGATCGAGCAAGGCCGACGTGCTGGCCCATGCGCTGAGCCAGCTTCATCCACTGCCGGAGCGCATCCTCATGATCGGCGACCGCATTCACGATGTGGACGGCGCAGCCGAGCACGGCATCGGCACTGTGGTGGTCGGCTGGGGCTACGGCGCCGCGGATTTCCTTGAAGCGGCTGCCGCCGAGGCCGCGACAGCCCACGTCGCGACGGTTTCCGCATTGCGCGAGGTTCTCGATGTCTAGGCCGGTGCACGTCACCTTCGTGTGCTCCGGCAATATCTGCCGGTCGCCGATGGCGGAGAAGATGTTCGCCCATCAGATCGACCAGCGCGGGCTGGCAGATCGGGTGCGGGTCACCAGCGCCGGCACGGGCGGTTGGCACGCGGGCGACGGCGCCGACGAGCGGGCCAACCGGGTACTGCGGCAGCACGGCTACCCGACCCGGCATCGCGCGGCACAGGTCGATGACGATCACCTTGCGGCCGACCTGGTAATCGCGTTGGGCCGAAATCACCTCCGGATTCTCAGCCAACTCGGCGTCGAAGCCGAACGCCTCCGGATGCTGCGTTCCTTCGACCCGCGTTCGGCGACTCCGGCGCTGGACGTCGAAGATCCCTACTACGGGGACGTCTCGGATTTCGAGGAGACGTACGCGGTCATCGACGCCGCTCTACCGGGGCTGCATGCCTGGGTCGACGAACGCTTGGCCGACTGATGCGGCAGCTGCGTGCAATCTTTCAGCCGGGCTGGATCGCACTGGCTCTGGTGGTCGGCGGATTCGCGTACCTATGTTTCTCCGTACTGGCGCCCTGGCAACTGGGCAAAAACACCAAAACCTCGCACGAGAACCATCAAATCGAAGCTTCGTTGACCGCGGAACCAATGGCGGTGATTGATGCTCTGCCACATCAGGATTCGTCTGCTCCCGACCTGCAATGGCGGCGGGTCACCGCGAGTGGGCATTACCTGCCGGCTGCACAGGTCGTGGCCCGCTTGAGGGTAGTCGGCGGCAAGCCGGCTTTCGAGGTGCTGACACCTTTCGTCGTCGACCACGGACCAACAGTGCTGGTGGATCGCGGGTATGTCTTGCCCGTGCAGGGAACGGCAGTGCCACCGTTCGCGCCCCCACCGACCGGCACCGTGACGATCACGGCCCGACTGCGCGATTCCGAGATCGCGCCCACAGACAAACCGCCGTTTCGGGGGGAAGGCGTGCTGCAGGTGTACGCCGTCGACACCGCGTCAGTCGCCAGTGTGACCGGCGTACCGCTTGCCGGTTCGTATCTGCAACTCGTGGAGAACCAACCCGGCGGTCTCGGCGTCATCGAGTTGCCCCACCTCGATGCCGGTCCATTCCTGTCCTACGGCATCCAGTGGATCGCGTTCGGTATCGCCGCCCCGATCTTGCTCGGCTACTTCGTGTACTCCGAGGTCAAGGCACGCCGAGCTGACAAGGCAAAGGTCACCGTTGCGGACAAGCTCGACGACCGGTACGGGCGACGGCGCTGAGCACGACCCCAACCCCCAGCGCGGCAGTCTGAACGAGGCGAGACAGCCGCACCGCCCGCCGCAGATCGTCCACGTCGGGCGGCGGCCCGTCGCCGAGGGATGGCCGGATCTCCAGCTCGTGCCGGTACTGCGTCGGCCCACCCAGCTGTACGCCAAGTGCGCCTGCAAACGATGCCTCCAGGATTCCGGCGTTGGGGCTGGGGTGCCGTGCCGCGTCGTTCCGCCAGGCCCGCACTGCGCCGGCTGCCGAGCCGGCTACCAGCGGCGCACACACAACAACCAGCGCACCGGCTATTCGCGCACCGGCGTAGTTCGCAACATCGTCCAATCGTGCAGCCGCCCAACCGAACCTGGCATAGCGCGGCGAGCGGTGTCCGACCATCGCATCGAGGGTGTTGGCGCCGCGGTAGACCAAGACGCCCGGTACCCCACCGACCGCAGCCCACAGCAGCGGCGCAACGTGGGCATCGGAGGTGTTCTCGGCAACCGACTCCAATCCCGCACGAGTCAGCCCGGCCGCATCCAGCGCAGCCGGATCTCGGCCACAGAGTGCGGGTAACAACTCTCTGGCCCCATCGACGTCACCCCGAGCCAGGAGATCGGCCAGCCTCCCGCCTGTCCGAGCCAGGTTCGTGCCGCCCAGCGATACCCAGGTGGCGACGGCGGTTGCGATCGCCAGTGCCGGTCCACGACCGGCAGCGCGCTGCGCGAGATGTCCCGCACAGGCCAGGCCGCCCAGCAGGAGACCCGTGTGGATCACACCGGCCGCGCGGCTATCGCGATACGTCAGACGTTCGAGTTCGTTTGCGCACCAACCGAAACCCGCCACCGGGTGACCCCTGGCCGGATCGACGAAAGCCCGGTCGGACAGGTGACCTGCGACCAGACCGGCGACCCGGGACCCAAACACCTCGGCACTCTCTCACACCGTGATCTACTGGGTCGCATGGCAGATCGAATTCTCAAGGCCGGGACTGTAATAACCATGGACGCCGATCGGCCGCGGGCCGAGGCGGTTGCCGTTTCGGGCGACCGGATCGTCGCGGTCGGCTCATTGGCCGACTGCCTGGCCGTCAGCCCCGAGGCCGAGGTGATCGACACCGGAGTGGCCGCCCTGCTGCCCGGCTTCGTCGAGCCGCACGGTCACCCGGTGGTCAGCGGTGTCGCCACCCAGGCACCCGCACACTCGATCGCGCCGTGGGACGCTCCGACGTGGTCCGACGTCGAGGCAACATTCGCCAAGGCGCTCGCCCACACCGATGCGGACACGCCTCTGTGGTTCGCGGGCTTCGATGCGCTCCTACACCAGCACCCCTCCCCCAAAGCCGCCGAGCTCGACAGCATCTTCGGCGACCGAGTGGCGGTCCTCACGGACAACTCCGGCCACGGCGTGTACTTCAACACCGCACTGATCAAGCGCTACGGGTGGGACGTCAATCCCCCTGCCGATCCCGTCGCCGCCAAATTCGGGCGCAATCCGGACGGCAGCCTCAACGGCCAGGGATTCGAGTTGCCGGTGGTTCTCAGCGTCGTGACACCGTTGATGACGGAGATGGGGAACCCTCTGCTCAGCGCCGCGAAGTACTACGCGCTGATGTCGAGGGGCGGCTACACCTCGACCTCTGAGATGACCTATTCGCGCACCCTCAAGGCTGCCTACGAAGCCCTCGCCGACGCGCCATCCTGTCCACTGCGGGTCAGCATGTGGGAGGTGTCGACCGACGACACCTACACCGAACCAGAGACGTTCGTTGCCGGCGACGCCATGCTGACCAAACAAGGCGTCAAGTTGTGGACGGACGGTTCACCGTGGGTGGGCAATATCGCGATCTCGTACCCCTACTTGAGCACCGAGGCCACCAGGACGGCCGGCATCGACCCTTCGGTGGCCGGCGGGGCACGCAGCATGAACTACACCCGGGAGCAGCTCGATGCCATCCTCGACAAAGCCGTACCGGCGGGCTGGCAGATGGCATTCCATGCCAACGGCGACTTGGCCATCGACCTCGCGCTCGATGCCTACGAGGCCGCTATCGAACGCCACGGCCTGACCGGTGCCGACCATCGGTGGCGGCTCGAACACGTCGGAGGTGGAACCCGCCGCCAGTTCGACAGAGCCGCGCGCCTCGGGGTTTACGTGTCGATGGCGCCGTTCCAGTACTACTACTGGGGCGACCTGCTGGACGGCCAGATGTTCGACCACGAACACGGCAGCCGGTGGCAAGCGTTTGCCGACGCCGTGGCCTCAGGCGCCTGCGTTTCCTTGCACAATGACGGGTCAGTGTCCCCGCCGACGCCGGTACTCAACGTCGCGACAGCGGTGACGCGTCGCACCCGCGCAGGGAACGTCCACGCCGCCGACCAGACGATCTCCCTGGACCAGGCGCTGCGCGCCCAAACCATCGACGCCGCAAGGACATTGCATCGGGAGGCGCTGATCGGGTCGATCACCGTCGGCAAGCTCGCCGACTTCACCGAGCTCACCGCTGACCCTTACAGAGTCGACCCGGCGAACCTGGCCGAGGCCGCACAGGTGAGTGGAACGTGGCTGGGCGGGCAACGCATCGACCTGGATGAATTTGTTGCGTCGATTAGCGACACCGACCCGAGTCAGCATGCTCAACTGGCCGAACGGCCGGGGCACTCCGGATGTTGCTGAAGTTGGTGTTAATTCTTTAGCAAACCCTGGCGCCTACCCGGAACCAGTCCTACGCTTCAGCCATGGGCTTCGGCCCGATAAGCCGTGCGGGAGGCGGAGCCGTGGCGACGATAGCTGGGTCAGTGACCGGCTTCCAGCCGCCCACCACCGTGCCGCAGGAAACTGGTGTCGACTGGCCAGTAGTAATCGCTGCGGCGGTCGCCTTCCTCGTACTGGCTGTCGGAATCGGAATGTATGTCTACCCCAATTCGGAGAGCGGCCGTTTCGATCACTGCGTCCAGCAACGTGTGCAAGGTTTCCTCGAGAAGGTCGACTTCCCCGTTATCCCAGCAGTCAGACAATGTGAATCGCTACGCGATCAGGGCGCCTTCAGTTGAGCAATACGCCCCCAAACAACGACTAGTTAGTCTCCCGCGTGCGGACTAGCGACGCATAATCGTTGCATGGATCGGGAATGCGCGGATTTGTCGTCGCCCGGCAGACCCCGCCGATGGCCGCTGGTTGGGCTAGTCGCCATTCTTGTCGGCCTCCCACTCTTGGTAATGCTGTTGCGGTGGATATTCCTAGGGGTTGGTGTGAACGCGGCAGCGGAGCGGGCCCTGTCGATAACCGTCAGCACCGTCGTTGTCGCGGGTCTCGTGTTCTATCTAATTCATCGGCAACAGAAATTGCTGCTCGAGACGCGGCAACTAATCAGCCAAAGTGCTGACACAGAGGGGCGCTACCGCTTGTTGGCTGACAACGCAGTGGACGTCGTCGCTCACGTCCGCGGAAGCGATGTGGTGTGGATTTCCCCGTCAGTGCAGGCCGCGTTGGGATGGCCACCAGAGCACTGGATCGGCACAGACTTCAGCCACCGTATTCATCCCGATGACCGTGACGACGTGTTGAGGAAGCTGCAGACGGTCACTCGCGACACGTCGGTAGTCGTACGGTGTCGGGTGCACAACGCCGACGGCGGCTATCACTGGGTGGACGCCCACGGACGGCCGTATGTCGACTCCGAGGGCAACATTGACGGGGTGATCACGGCAACGCGCATAGTCGACGAGCAGGTCGAGGCGGAGCGCCAACTCAAGGCTGACAGGGAACGGTTTGAGGCGATTGTGAGAAACGCGCCCTCTGCAGTCTCCGTGCACGACTTGCAGTTCCGATACACCCTCGTCAACGACGCCTTTTGCCAGTTGTTCGGGATGGGGTCACCTTCGGGCGTGATTGGTCACACCTTGACCGGCGTTCTACCACCCGATGCGCTGGAGCGATCGCGTCTTGCCGCGACCCGAATGCTGGCCGGCGAGAGTGTCTTTGAAGAAGAGTCAATCAGTCGCGGGCCAGACAGCATCCCGGTGGTCACCCAGCGCTTTCCGCTACGCAACTCCGCTGGGGCAATTACCGAGCTCGTAACGATACGAGATGACGTCACGCACCGCAGGAAAGCCGAGCAGGAAGCTGCTGAACACGCCTTGTGGGACGAGCGAATCCGGACAGCAATCGCAGACGGAAGACTCTTGGTTTATTCGCAGCCGATAGTGGACATCGCGACCAGAGAGACGGTTGAAGAGGAACTGCTGGTGCGACTCCGCGACACTGACACGGAGCAGATCCTGACCCCAGATGAATTTCTGCCACAGTGCGAGCGGCACGGGCTGATGCCCGCGATCGATCGATACATGGTTGCCCGCGCGATCGAGTTGGCGCGTTCCGGCAGGCACGTCTGCGTCAACATCACCGGCCAAACCATCGGGGACACAACCGCGATCGGTGAGATCCTTGAAGTACTCGCCATTGCGGGCCCCGAAACAACGGGCAAGGTCCTGTTTGAGATCACCGAAACAACCGCGCTGGCATCCCCCGCGGTTGCCGAGGCATTTTCCATCGGCATGAAGACGGTGGGTTGCCGGATGGCGTTGGACGACTTCGGAACCGGATACGGCACGTTTACCGAGCTACGAAGTCTCGATCTCGACTCATTGAAAATCGATCAGTGCTTCGTCCAGAACATGCTGGCTGATCGCGACGACGAACGCATTGTCAAGACCATCGCCTACGTCGCGCGCCAGTACGGCCTGACCACAGTTGCTGAGGGTGTTGAGTCCGAGGCAACGCTCAACAGGCTTGCCGAGTTGGGAGTAGATCGCGCTCAGGGATATGTCTTCAGCAGGCCCAAAGAGATCATCTGGTAGGCGAACGAAGTTTCCTCAGCTCCCGGCGTAGAACTCGAAGCGGTTGCGGCCGTGCTCCTTGGCTTGATACAAAGCGGCATCCGCGGCACGCAATAGGGATTCGATGTCAAGTCCATCATCGGGATAAAGGGCGATGCCAATGCTCGCCGACGGGCTGACGTCGTGCTCATCCAGGCGCACGGGTCGCGATAGCGTGGTCTGAATTCGAATAATGTTGTTAATTAAAGACTCTCGACTCTGCAAACCTTCGATGACGAGGACGAACTCATCACCTCCCCAGCGGGCCAGGACATCCGTGTGGCGCAGAGCGCTTCGCAGCCGATGCGCGACTTCAATGAGATAGCGGTCACCCGCCAAGTGCCCGAAGCCGTCGTTGACGACCTTAAAGTGATCTACGTCGATGAAAATCACTGCCACTTTCTGGTCGTTGGCCGTCGCATCGTCCAGAGCGTGTTCGAGCTTTTCGTTCAACAGCAGCCGGTTTGGGAGCCGGGTCAGTGGATCGTGATAAGCCAGGAATTTCAGCCTGGCCTCGGTGCGTTTACTTTCCGAGGTCAGCGCTTTTCGTGTCAGCACCTCGACCATGGTCAGCGACAACGCATGGGCGGCATCGGTCTCGACGGTCGTCCAAGGCAACGAGTGTCCACGCTGCTCCTGCACCCAGTTGTCGAACGAACGACGAGGCTCGATATATGGGCCATCGGGGCCGGCCACTAGTGACTTTTCCGGATTCCCCGCCCACTGAATGGCCTGCACTCGCTGAGGCCTGAACCACAGCACAAAGTCGGTGAAGTGCGGATCCAGCCGAACGGCCAGCAGGCCGGCAGCACAGTCGCTGAAGGTCGAAGCCGGTGGATACCAGCATTCCAGCCAGTCCGTGTGGTAGACGTCGCCGCTGCAATAGCCCGCCAGCCACGCCACCAATGGATCAACCTCGTGGGCCGGCGGCACCTTCCCGAATGCGTAGCGGCTACCTCCGATGCTGATGATGCCTCCGGTGGCCCGGGTCAACTCCAAGACTTCGTCACCAAGTTCTGCCAACGCCTCGCCCACATCGTCGGACTGGCGAATTCGACGGGTGAGGCTCACCAAGGTTTCCTGTACTTGGTTCATGTAGTTGCTGCGTGCGAGGGACTCCAGGCTAGTCAGCTTGACCGATGTCGACTTGCCGATGAACTCAGCCAGCTCGCGAAGGTGAAAGGGCAGACGCCGCGGCTCTGGGTGATGGCACGCGATCAACCCCCATAGCTCACCGCCCCGCAACAGGGAGATGCTGAAGCTGGCGTGCGCACCCATATTTCGCAAATATTCGATATGAACGGGCGACATACTGCGCAGCACCGCAAGCGACATATCCAGATCTTTGCCGCTCACCGGATGGACCCGCGGCACCAGGGGAACCGGTGGCGCATCGATATCGGCCTGTACGCGAACCAAATTGCGGGCATATAAGCGACGGGCTTGGGGTGGAATATCAGACGCCGGGAAGTGATTGCTCAACAACGAAGGCAGCTGTCCCCCAGCGCTTTCGGCGATGACCTCCCCGTTCCACTGCGGATCGAAGCGGTAGATCAGAACGCGGTCGAAACCGGTCAGGGAGCGGACCTGATCGGCGATCAGCTGACAGTACTTCTCGATTTCCGTTTCGACATCCGACTCCCACAAGGCGTCGCGAGTGGAAACAAATAGTTGACCGAGGTACTGCTGCTCGGTTTCGTCGCGGGGTTCTAGCTCGATCACCCAATCCCCGTCGACACGATGAACTTGCACGGCCAAGTAGGGCATCCGGCCGGTCGGCCCGAATCGAAAGAATGCCGGGACCGAAGGGTGCAAGTCGCCGCGCACCGGCAACTCGCGGATACGTTGCGCGTTCTCATCCCCGACTACTTCGATCAAGGTCCTACCCAGTGCCGCCTCCGGTGTTACCCCAAGAAACTGCTCCAGATTCGCGCTGGCCTGGAGCACCTGCATGGATTTTCCAGACACCACCAGCAAGGCCCCGCCGGGCTGAATCCCTCCCAGAAGATGGATGGGCTCCGATTCGCAACGCTGGAGCGCTTGCTGAAAGTCGCTGAAAGTGTCTAGCGCCTGCTGATCTTGTATGACTAAATCATCTCCTGATAACTGTCGAGCAAAGTGACGTAAGAGTCGAACAGCCCCTCGGCCGACTCTCGCGCCTGTTCCAATTGACTATTCGGGCAATAGTGAGCTGCGAATTTCCAGAACTCTTGCCAGTGCGCTTCCGTGCTGCGGCCGTAGCCGTTGAAAAATCGGCCGCCTCCTTCGTCGCTGATACCCAGCACGCGGCTCATTCGGCGAAAAATCACCCGCCCACCCTTGGTGGACCCTTCCAAGACATAAAGGCAACCGATCAGTGCACCGTCAGAGGTGATCGACGGGCCGTCCCAGGCCGGAGTTGGGAGCGGCAACCCATAAAATGCGAGGTCTTGCTCCAGATCGGGCATACGACGCCGAGCGACATAATCGAAAGGGATGCAATGAGTTTCGAGGTAGTCGACGACGCGCCGTTCAACTGGAGCGGTGATGGCGTGAAGGGAAAATAGCGCCCGCTGATACTGCACAAGGGTGGCCCCGACGTTGATCAAGGGCGATAAAACACCGTGCTGATCTAGCCGATGATGCAATTCTTTCGTCGCGGTGCGTAATTCGGCTTGAAGTGAATCCGACCACGGTCCTGCGTGTGTTGAAGAAGCGATACTGCATACCCCATTAGATTGCCGAGCCACCCCAACGAAGGACACCTCCAGCTAACAATAAACCAACCTGCGCGATCCCGCCCTGCAAGCGGGTGAAATGAGTGGGCGCGATAGGGATCGAACCTACGACCGCTGGTGTGTAAAACCAGAGCTCTACCACTGAGCTACACGCCCGTGCCCGGTCAGGTTAGCGCGGCCAAGGCTTCTGTCCACACCCGCTGATCGCGGGCCTCACCCGGCCCGTTCATCTCGGCGAACCGCACTACCCCGGACTTGTCGATGACGAACGTCCCGCGATTGGCGATACCGGCGTCCGAATTGAACACTCCGTAGGCCTGCGCCACCTCGCCGTGCGGCCAGAAGTCGGACAGCACCGGGAAGGTGAAACCACTCTCGGTAGCCCAGATCTTGTGCGTCGGCGACGGCCCCACCGAGAGCGCCAGGGTGGCGGTGTCGTCGTTCTCGAAATTGGGCAGGTTGTCTCGCACATCGTCGAGCTCACCCTGACAAATCCCGGTGAACGCCAACGGAAAGAACACCAGCAGCACGTTCTTTTTTCCGCGATAGTCGCTGAGCGTGACGAACTGGCCGTCCTGGTCCTTCAGCTTGAAGTCTGGGGCTTCACTGCCCACCGCGATGGTCATGAGTGCCGTCCGGCGGCTTTTGACTTCGGCTGCACCAGTCGGCTGGCGCTCCAGCTGCCCAGGTTCGCCGAGGAGGTCTGCATCAATCCGGCTGTGGGAGCCGATTCGGCGATCTCAGCCGGCTGCACATGGCCCGGCTTGCCGGTCTTGGGTGTCAGCACCCAGATGACGCCGTCTTCCGCCAGCGGAGTGATCGCATCCATCAGCCGGTCGACGAGGTCACCGTCGTCATCGCGCCACCAGAGCAGCACCACGTCGACGACCTCGTCAGCATCCTCGTCAAGAAGCTCGCTGCCGCATACGTCTTCGATGTCGACTCGAATGTCGTCATCGGTGTCTTCGTCCCAGCCCAGCTCTTGGACGACCTGATTCTTTTCAATGCCCAGCTTCTGGGCGTAGTTCGGCCCGCTGTCACCCGCCGCGACCACCGTCGGAACCTCCTTCACTACCATCGCCTAAGGGCTGGCTGCATTTTGCCTATCGTCGCACGCCACTCGCAGTGGCCGCCCGTCCGGTCAGGGTTTTTCAGTACGTCTGGTCGCACAACCGCAACGCCTCCGACCTGGCTTCGTTGAGTCCGCCGATGGTCTTGTTGAACTCGCTGGGTGGCGCATGCTCGGTAATCGACTGTGCGGTCTGGTTCGCGCTGTCCACCCACGTCGTGAATGCGTCCTTGAGATCCTGGGGCAGCGTGTCGGTGATGCTGGCCTCGACCGATTGCGCGCTCTGCTTCAGCGAGTCCACGGCGGGGCCTTCGGTGTTGGTGATGTCGGCGGAATCCTTGTTGAAGGCGCCGACGTACGCATTCACCGCATCGATCGCATCTGAACTGCTGCCGGCCAGCGCCTCACACGTCGAGTGCACGGCCTCCATCGTCATCGAGGCCTGGCGTTGGGATTCGCGCGTGCTCGAGGCCGCAGCCGATTCCGACAGCGAGACGGACACCGAGGTCCGGTAGGCCGGCGCCTCACGCGCATTGACGGCCGGGTCCCCGGTGGTGACAGTGGTGCAACTCGCCAGACTCAGCACGAGCCCCGCCACGCCCAGGACAAGCACAGTCCGCCCACCAAGGCGTCTGATCAGCACAGCCTGAGAGGTTACCGGGTAATTCGCGCGCTCGGTGCACCGCACGGGGTTAAGTAGTCATACGTCGCCGCCGGCACAAGTGCGGCACGATACTGGTAGACGGGGCAAAACTTGCACTCTCACGAAGGAGTTGACGTTGACCACCGAGTTCGCGCGCCACGATCTCGCCCAAAACTCAAGCAGCCCAACTGAATCCGATCGAGTGCGGGTGATCCGCGACGGAGTCGCGTCGTACCTGCCGGATATCGACCCCGAAGAGACCAGTGAGTGGCTGGAGTCCTTCGACCAATTACTGGCCCGATCCGGGCCGGCTCGAGCCCGATATCTGACGCTGCGCCTCCTTGAGCGCGCCGGTGAACAGCGCGTCGCCATCCCGGCGTTGACGTCGACCGACTACGTCAACACCATCCCGACCGAGCTTGAGCCGTGGTTCCCCGGTGATGAGGACGTCGAACGCCGATATCGCGCCTGGATGAGGTGGAACGCCGCGATCATGGTTCACCGCGCGCAACGCCCGGGCGTCGGCGTGGGCGGGCACATCTCCACCTTCGCCTCGTCAGCGTCGCTATACGAGGTGGGGTTCAACCACTTCTTCCGGGGCAAATCGCACCCCGGCGGCGGCGATCAGATCTTCATCCAGGGTCACGGCTCCCCTGGCATCTACGCCCGGGCATTCCTGGAAGGCCGGCTCACCGCAGACCAGCTGGACGGCTTCCGTCAGGAGCACAGCCACCCGGGGGGCGGGCTTCCGTCGTACCCGCACCCGCGGCTGATGCCGAACTTCTGGGAGTTCCCCACGGTGTCGATGGGGCTGGGGCCGATGAACGCGATCTACCAGGCCCGTTTCAACCACTATCTGCACGACCGCG
This sequence comes from Mycobacterium sp., assembly GCA_965279745.1. Taxonomy (GTDB): domain Bacteria; phylum Actinomycetota; class Actinomycetes; order Mycobacteriales; family Mycobacteriaceae; genus Mycobacterium. The sequence continues at coordinate 407,513 of OZ257262.1, read as the reverse complement.
GCATCAAAGACACCTCGGACCAGCATGTGTGGGCCTTCCTCGGCGACGGCGAGATGGACGAACCGGAAAGCCGCGGCCTGATCCAGCTGGGCGCCAATGAGGCGCTGGACAACCTGACCTTCGTCATCAACTGCAATCTGCAGCGCCTTGACGGGCCGGTGCGTGGCAACGGCAAGATCATCCAGGAGCTGGAATCGTTCTTCCGCGGTGCCGGCTGGAACGTCATCAAGGTGGTGTGGGGCCGCGAATGGGACGCCCTGCTGCACGCCGACAAGGACGGCGCCCTGGTCAACCTGATGAACACCACGCCCGACGGTGATTACCAGACCTACAAGGCCAACGACGGCGCATACGTCCGCGACCATTTCTTCGGCCGCGATCCCCGGACCAAGGCCCTGGTCGAGAAGATGAGCGACCGGGAGATCTGGAACCTCAAGCGCGGCGGGCACGACTATCGCAAGGTCTACGCGGCCTACCGCGCGGCGACCGAACACAAGGGTCAGCCCACCGTGATTCTGGCCAAAACCATCAAGGGCTACACGCTGGGCTCCCATTTCGAGGGCCGGAACGCCACGCATCAGATGAAGAAGCTGGCGCTGGACGACCTGAAGAAGTTCCGCGACGAACTCCGGATCCCTTTCAGTGACGCACAATTGGAGGAGAACCCCTACCTGCCGCCGTACTACCACCCGGGTTCGGAGGCTCCGGAGATCCGCTATTTGCTCGACCGCCGTCGCACGCTGGGCGGCTTCCTGCCGGAGCGGCGCACCAAGACCAAGGCGCTGACGCTCCCCCCGCGCGACGCCTACAAGGCCTTGAAGAAGGGGTCCGGCCCGCAGGAAGTGGCCACCACGATGGCCGCGGTGCGGACCTTCAAGGAGCTGCTTCGGGACAAGAACATCGGGCACCGCATCGTGCCGATCATCCCGGACGAAGCACGCACGTTTGGGATGGACTCCTGGTTCCCAAGCCTGAAGATCTACAACCGGAATGGACAGCTGTACACCGCCGTCGACGCCGAACTGATGCTGGCCTATAAGGAGAGCCCGGTCGGCCAGATCCTGCACGAGGGCATCAACGAGGCGGGTTCCGCGGCCTCGTTCACCGCGGTCGGCACGTCGTATTCGACGCACAACGAGCCGATGATCCCGATCTACATCTTCTATTCGATGTTCGGTTTCCAGCGCACCGGCGACTCCTTCTGGGCCGCGGCCGACCAGATGGCTCGCGGCTTCGTGCTGGGCGCCACGGCAGGACGGACCACGCTGACCGGTGAAGGCCTGCAGCACGCCGACGGCCATTCGCTTCTACTGGCGTCAACCAACCCGGCGGTGGTGACCTATGACCCGGCGTTCGCCTACGAGATGGCGTACATCGTGGAAAGCGGGCTGTCGCGGATGTTCGGCGAGAACCCCGAGAACGTCTTCTTCTACGTCACCATCTACAACGAGCCGTACCCGCAGCCCGCGGAACCCGAGCACTTCGATCCGGAGGGCTTGTTGCGCGGGATTTACCGCTACCGGCAGGCCACGGTGCGACGGTCCAACGTCGCTCAGATCCTGAGCTCGGGGGTCTCCATGCCTGAAGCCCTGCGCGCTGCCGACATGTTGGCTGACCGCTGGGACGTAGCGGCCGACGTCTGGTCGGTCACAAGCTGGGGTGAGCTGAACCGCGACGGCGTGGCAGTGGAGAAGCAGTTACTGCGCCACCCTGACCAGCCGGCGCCCGTTCCGTACGTAACCCAGGTGCTCGGCAAAACCGCCGGACCGGCGGTCGCCGTGTCGGACTGGATGCGGGCGGTGCCGGAACAGATCCGCCCGTGGGTGCCCAATACCTACGTCACCCTCGGCACCGACGGGTTCGGCTTCTCCGACACCCGGACCGCCGCCCGTCGCTTTTTCAACACCGATGCGGAGTCCGTCGTCGTGGCCGTCCTGGAAGCGTTGGCCCGCGACGGCAACATCGACCCGTCGGTGGCAATCGCCGCGGCCAGGGAGTACCGCATCGACGACGTGCTGGCGGCTCCGGTATCGACGAGGGATCCCGGCAGCGCCTAGGACTCCCCCGCGACCGTGGGGCTTATGCACGCGATCCAGCCCAAATCCGTGCATAACACCCACACTCGCGAACAAGAAACCAGCGTAGATTTTGGTTATGTCCGACAAACCGCGCTTCCAGCCGCCTCGCTCACCGCTGGATCTGCTGGGCGATGTGCCGGACTCGACGCTGCGCCGACTCAAGCAGTACTCCGGGCGGCTGGCCACCCAGGCGGTACATGCGATGCAGGAGCGACTGCCGTTCTTCGGCGACCTGGAGGCGTCTCAACGAGCGAGCGTCCAACTGGTAGTGCAGGCCGCCGTCGTCAACTTCGTGGAATGGATGCGCGACCCGACGAGCCAGGTGGGTTACACGGCGCAAGCCTTCGAACTGGTACCGCAGGATCTGACCCGCAAGATCGCGCTAGCCCAGACCGTGGACATGGTGCGAGTCACCATGGAATTCTTCGAAGAAGTGGTGCCACTGGTGGCCCGCTCCGAGGTGCAGCTGACGGCGTTGACCGTGGGGATCTTGCGTTACAGCCGCGACTTGGCTTTCGCTGCCGCGACCGCCTACGCCGACGCCGCAGAGGCCCGCGGGTCCTGGGACAGCCGAATGGAAGCCAGTGTGGTCGACGCGGTGGTTCGTGGTGACACCGGCCCGGAACTGCTGTCCAGGGCGGCGGCACTGAACTGGGACACCACCGCGCCGGCAACTGTCGTGGTCGGCACTCCGCCGCCGGCCCAGGAAGAGTCAGCACCGCACAGCATCCGCGAGATCGCGCTGCGCAACGACCGCGCAGCGCTGGCCGACGTACATGGCACCTGGCTCATCGCGATCATCTCCGGACGGATCTCCCCCACCGACAAGTTCCTCAACGAACTGCTCACCGCGTTCTCCGAGGGTCCGGTGGTGATCGGACCGACCGCACCCATGCTGACTGCGGCGCACCACAGTGCCGCCGAGTCGATATCGGGGATGAACGCAGTGGTCGGTTGGACCGGCGCGCCCCGGCCGGTGCCGGCCCGGGAGTTACTGCCGGAACGCGCGCTCCTCGGCGACACAGCGGCGATCACCGCGCTGCACACCGAGGTCATGCAACCCCTCGCTGACGCCGGGCCGGCCCTGACCGAAACGCTCGACGCCTTCCTCGATAGTGGCGGCGCAATTGAGGCCTGCGCGCGGAAACTGTTCGTTCATCCAAATACAGTTCGCTACCGCCTCAAACGAATTGCCGACTTCACCGGCCGCGATCCCACCGTGCCGCGCGATGCCTATGTGCTGCGGGTGGCCTCCACTGTCGGTCGCCTGGCTTCTCCGTCGCCCCGCAAGACCACCACAAACGGTTCCGGGGCCCAGCTCAGCCCGGTGCCGATCGCTATTGCCGGTGCCGACCAGGCCGGTTAGCAGATCGCGCGGAGATGTCGCGGAAATGTCAATGACGTCGCATCACGTGCACTTTTGTAGGGTTCCTACAAAAACCTAAGACAAGGTTCATAATCTCTTACACCCCGAAAAAGCGGTTTCACAGTGTTCTCTTAGAGACGTGCCTCTTCAACCAGTGTTTGCGCTGCTCGCTCCCGGGCAGGGCTCACAGACCCCCGGCATGCTCGCCCCGTGGCTTGAGCTGTCTGGTGCTGCCGAACAAATCGCCGCATGGTCGGATAGCAGTGGTCTGGATCTGACCCGCCTGGGGACGACAGCCTCGGCGGAAGAGATCACCGACACCGCGATCACCCAGCCGCTCGTGGTAGCCGCGACGCTGCTGGCCAACGCTGAACTCGTCCACCGGGGCCTGTTCAGCGGCAAGAATACAATCGTCGCCGGCCACTCGGTCGGCGAGATCGCCGCTTACGCGATCGCCGGCGTCATCTCTGCCGACGACGCCGTCCGTCTGGCCGCCGTCCGCGGCGCCGAGATGGCCAAGGCTTGCGCCGCCGAACCCACCGGGATGTCCGCCGTACTCGGCGGCGACGAGGACGAGGTGCTCAGCCGGCTCGCCGAGCTCGAGTTGGTTCCGGCCAACCGCAACGCGGCGGGCCAGATTGTTGCCGCCGGGGCCATCGCCGCGCTGGAGAAGCTCGCTGAAGACCCGCCGGCCAAGGCCCGGGTGCGCCAACTGGCCACGGCCGGCGCATTCCACACCGAGTACATGAGCTCGGCGCTGGACGGCTACGCCGCGGCCGCGGCCGCAGTCACCACCAGCGAGCCGACCACCACGCTGCTGTCGAACGCAGACGGACAGCCAGTGTCCTCGGCCCAAGACGCGATGGACAAACTCGTCGCGCAGTTGACCCGCCCAGTTCGGTGGGATTTGTGCACCGCAACCCTGCGTCAGCAGGAGGTGGCGGCGATCGTCGAGTTCCCCCCTGCGGGAGCACTGACCGGCATCGCCAAACGTGAACTTCGGGGAGTTGCGACGCATGCCGTCAAGACACCCGCAGACCTGGATGCGCTCGCTGAGCTGTAACCAGGACAACCGATAGAACGTTCGAAGTAATACCAACCGATTACGAAGGGAGCCACACTGTGGCCGCCAGCCAGGAAGAAATCATTGCCGGTCTCGCCGAGATCATCGAAGAGGTGACCGGTATCGAGCCGTCCGAAGTGACCCCGGAGAAGTCGTTCGTCGACGACCTGGATATCGACTCGCTGTCGATGGTTGAGATCGCTGTGCAGACCGAAGACAAGTACGGCGTGAAGATCCCGGACGAAGACCTCGCGGGCCTGCGCACCGTCGGTGACGTCGTCACCTACATCCAGAAGCTCGAGGAAGAGAACCCCGAGGCCGCCGCCGCGCTGCGCGATAAGTTCGCAACGGAATGACCAGACCCTCCACTGCCAACGGCGGTTTCCCCAATGTTGTGGTAACCGCCGTTTCGGCGACGACTTCGCTCGCGGGTGACATCGAGAGCACGTGGAAGGGCCTGCTGGCCGGCCAGAGCGGTGTCCGCGTTCTCGAGGACGACTTCGTCACCAAGTGGGATCTGCCGGTACGTATCGGTGGGCATCTCGCGGACCCCGTTGACGACCACATGGGCCGGTTGGACTTCCGCCGGATGTCGTATGTCCAGCGGATGGCCAAGTACGTCAGCGCGAATCTGTGGGAGTCCGCGGGCTCCCCGGATGACATCGATAAGGATCGCTTCTCTGTGGTGATCGGTACCGGTCTCGGCGGTGGCGAGAAAATCGTCGAGATGTATGACGCCATGAACGAGGGCGGCCCCCGCAAGGTGTCGCCGCTCGCCGTTCAGATGGTCATGCCGAACGGTGCCGCCGCGGTCGTCGGCCTACAGCTCGGGGCTCGCGCCGGGGTCATCACCCCGGTGTCGGCTTGTTCCTCGGGTTCGGAGGCCATCGCCCACGCGTGGCGTCAGATCGTCATGGGTGACGCGGACTTCGCCGTCTGCGGCGGCGTCGAAGGCGCCATCGAGGCACTGCCCATCGCAGCGTTCTCGATGATGCGAGCGATGTCGACCCGCAACGAAGATCCGGAAGCAGCGTCACGCCCGTTCGACAAGGACCGCGACGGCTTCGTGTTCGGTGAGGCCGGCGCGATGATGATCATCGAAACCGAAGAGCATGCTCTGGCACGCGGCGCCAAGCCGCTGGCCCGACTGATGGGTGCGGGGATCACTTCGGACGCCTTCCACATGGTGGCGCCGGCAGATGACGGCCTTCGGGCCGGCCAGGCGATGAAGCGTGCAATGGAGACTGCGGGACTGTCCCCCAAGGACATCAACCACATCAACGCGCACGCCACCTCGACGTCCATCGGCGACGTCGCCGAGGCGAACGCAATCCGGGTTGCCGGTGTCGATCACGCCGCGGTGTACGCGCCGAAGTCAGCGCTGGGTCACTCGATCGGTGCGGTCGGCGCTCTGGAGTCGATTCTCACCGTTCTGGCTCTGCGCGACGGTGTTATCCCACCAACGCTGAACTACGAGACGCCGGATCCGGAGATCAATCTGGACGTCGTCGCGGGCGAACCGCGGCACGGTGAGTATCAGTACGCGCTCAACAATTCATTCGGATTCGGCGGCCACAACGTGGCGCTCGCGTTCGGACGGTACTGATCTGGACTGATCTGGGCGGAAGGACCCACTGCACCAATGGCACTGACAACTGGTAACGGTCTCCCGAACGTGGTCGTCACTGGCGTTGCCATGACGACTGCGCTCGCGACCGACGCAGAGACCACGTGGAAGAAACTCCTCGACGGCCAATCCGGAATCCGCAAGCTCGAGGATCCGTTCATCGAGGAATATGACCTGCCGGTACGCATCGGCGGCCACCTCCTCGAGGAATTCGACGGTGAGCTGAACAAGGTCGAACTGCGACGCACGTCGTACCTGCAGAAGATGGCACTGGTGGTCGGCCGTCGGGCCTGGCAGAACGCCGGCTCTCCGGAAGTCGACACCCGCCGTCTGATGGTGTCCGTCGGCACCGGAATGGGTTCGATCGAAGAGGTTCTGTTCGCCTACGACGCCATGCGATCCAAAGGTCTGCGTGCCGTCTCACCACTGGTGGTGCAGATGTTCATGCCTAACGGCCCAGCCGCCGTGATCGGTCTGGACCGTGCCGCCAAAGCCGGGGTCAGCACCGCGATCTCGGCGTGCGCGTCGGGTTCCGAGGCCATCGCCAACGCCTGGCGCAACATCGTCTACGGCGAAGCCGACATGGCTATCTGCGGTGGTGTCGAGACCAAGATCGAAGCAGTGCCGATTGCCGGCTTCGCCCAGATGCGCATTGTGCTGTCCAACAGCAACGACGACCCGGCCGGTGCCTGCCGTCCGTTCGACCGGGATCGCAACGGCTTCGTGTTCGGCGAAGGCGGCGCGCTCATGGTCATCGAAACCGAGGAGCACGCCAAGGCTCGGGGCGCCAACATCCTGGCCCGCATCATGGGGGCTTCGGTGACCTCGGACGGGTACCACATGGTGGCGCCCGATCCCAACGGTGAACAAGCCGGACAGGCCATCTCACGGGCAATCCAGCTCGCCGGACTTTCACCGAAGGACATCGATCACATCAACGCCCACGCGACCGGAACCCATGTGGGCGACGTCGCGGAAGGCAAAGCGATCAACAATGCACTCGGCGGCCACCGACCTGCGGTTTACGCGCCCAAGTCGGCGCTGGGACACTCGGTTGGGGCAGTCGGCGCTGTAGAGTCAATCCTCACGGTGCTGGCCCTGCGCGACGGTGTCGTGCCGCCCACCCTCAACTTGCGCAATCTGGATCCGGAGATCGACCTCGACGTGGTTGCCGGCGAACCCCGGTCGGGCAACTACCAGTACGCACTCAACAACTCGTTCGGATTCGGCGGCCATAACGTCGCGATCGCGTTCGGGAAGTACTAACGGAGGTTTTGAATGACGATCATGGCTCCCGACACCGTCGGCGAGACAGTTGACCCGCGGGATCCGCTGCATCGACTGAGCGCGTTCTTCGACAACGGCAGTGTCAAGTTGCTGCACGAACGGGACAACTCCGGCGTTCTGGCCGCGTCCGGCAACGTCAACGGAGTGCGAACCATCGCGTTCTGCACCGACGGGACCGTGATGGGCGGCGCGATGGGGGTCGACGGCTGCCGGCACATCGTCAATGCCTACGACACGGCCATTGATGAACAGAGCCCGATCGTGGGCCTGTGGCACTCCGGTGGCGCTCGCTTGGCGGAGGGCGTCAAGGCTTTGCACGCTGTTGGTCTGGTGTTCGAGGCGATGATCCGCGCTTCGGGTTACATCCCGCAGATCTCCGTGGTGGTCGGCTTCGCCGCCGGCGGTGCCGCCTACGGGCCTGCGCTGACAGACGTCATCGTGATGGCACCCGAGGGCCGCATCTTCGTTACCGGCCCCGACGTTGTCCGTAGCGTGACCGGCGAAGACGTCGACATGGAGTCACTGGGCGGCCCCGATACCCACCACAAGAAGTCGGGTGTCTGCCACATCGTCGCCGACGACGAGGCCGACGCGTACGGCCGCGGCCGGCGCCTGGTCGGGTTGTTCGCCCAGCAGGGTCACTTCGACCGCAGCAAGGCCGAGGCCGGTGATTCTGACCTGCACGCCCTGCTGCCGGAATCGCCGCGTCGTGCATATGACGTACATCCCCTCGTCGAGGCGTTGCTCGATTCGGATACCCCGTTCGAGGAGATCCAGGCCAAGTGGGCGCCGTCGATGGTCGTCGGTCTGGGCCGCCTTTCCGGCCGGACGGTCGGCGTGCTGGCTAACAATCCACTGCGGCTGGGCGGTTGCCTGAATTCCGAAAGCGCCGAGAAGGCAGCCCGTTTCGTCCGGTTGTGCGACGCGTTCGGGATCCCCTTGGTCGTGATTGTGGATGTGCCGGGCTACCTGCCGGGCGTGGACCAGGAGTGGGGCGGCGTGGTGCGCCGCGGCGCCAAGTTGTTGCACGCCTTCGGCGAAGCGACCGTTCCCCGTGTCACCCTGGTGACCCGCAAGATCTACGGCGGTGCCTACATCGCGATGAACTCGCGCTCACTGGGCGCGACTGCGGTGTTCGCCTGGCCGGACGCCGAAGTGGCAGTCATGGGCGCGAAAGCGGCCGTGGGCATTCTGCACAAGCGGAAGCTGGCCGCCGCGCCGGATGACGAGCGGGAAGCCCTGCACGAAGAGCTGGCGCTTGAACACGAGCGGATCGCCGGCGGCGTCGACGCTGCAATCGAGATCGGCGTGGTCGACGAGAAGATCGACCCCGCCCACACCCGCAGCAAGCTGACGCAGACCCTCGCCGAGGCCCCGGCCCGGCGTGGTCGGCACAAGAACATCCCGCTCTAGTTTCACTTGCGCCTCCCCCGCCCAAACGTGAGTTTGGGCGGGAAAGTGCGGGTAATTCACACCATTACGTCGAGTTCGGCACACACCCCACTCACTGCCGAGATCGACGTTGTGGCGGGACCTTCCAGGGACTTCTGCGGCCAAACGTTAGTTTGGGCGCAGGGTCAACAGCTCTTCCGCGGCGGGGAGGGCCGCCTCTCGGTCGGCGACAACCAAGCCGATGCGCGTGCGCCGATCCAGGATGTCGCCGGCGTCCAGCGCGCCCTCATGGGTGACCGCGTACTCGAACTCGGCACGCGTCACGTCAATACCTTCGGCAACCTGATCGGTGGGCCGGTCGCAGCGCGCCGACGCAAGCACGTTCGGTGCCTCAGCGCCGTACCGAGCCACCAGCGAGCCCGGCAGATGACTGGTGGTACGCAGGGTCGCAACCGGATTCGCGGGCGCACCGACTAGTGGCAGGTTGCGGGTGCGGCACGGCTTGGCGTGGATCCCCCGCGCTGCCATTGCGCGGTCAAGGGTGTCCTCAGCCATGTACCGATACTCGGTCAGCTTGCCCCCCACCACGCTGAACACACCTGAATCGGACTCGATAACGGCATGATCGCGCGACACATCAGCCGTTCGCCCCTCTCCCGTGTCGATCAGCGGGCGCAGGCCCGCATAGGCGCCCATGACGTCATCCGGCCCCAATGCACTGCCCAGTCCGGTATTGACGGTGTCGAGCAGGAACTTGATCTCCTCCGGAGTCGGTTGTGGCACATCAGGTATCGGCCCCGGCGCAGCCTCATCGGTCAGCCCGAGATACACCCGGCCCAGCTGCTCCGGCATCGCGAAGACGAACCGATTGAGCTCGCCCGGTATCGGAATGGTCAGCGCCGCAGTCGGATTGCCGAATGCGGCGGCATCGAACACCAGATGCGTGCCACGGCTGGGCCGCAGTTTGATCGACGTATCGATCTCACCGGCCCACACGCCGGCGGCGTTGATCACGGTGCGCGCCGATAGCTCGAGAGACTCCCCCGTCAGCCGGTCTTCCAATCGCACCGACGTCCCGGTCGCCGACACTGCGGAAACCCGAGTCAGAATGCACGCGCCATTCTGGGCGGCGGTGCGAGCGACCGCGACTACCAGTCGGGCATCGTCGATGAGCTGTCCGTCGTAGGCCAGCAGGCCACCGTCCAAACCGTCCCGACGTACCCCCGGCACCATCGCGACGGCCTGTTCGACGCCGACACGACGTGACCGCGGCAATGTTGTTCGCTTAGTCCCCGCCAATTTGCGCAGCACGTCGCCGGCCAGGAAGCCGACGCGCACCAGCGCCCGCGGGCCGTGCCCCATGGAGGGCAACAACGGCACGAGTTGCGGCATGGCGTGCACCAAGTGAGGCGCGGTGCGCGTCATCAGGATTCCGCGTTCGATCGCGCTCCGGCGAGCGATGCCCACGTTCCCGGTAGCCAGGTAGCGCAGGCCTCCGTGTACCAGCTTCGAGCTCCAGCGGCTGGTACCGAAAGCGAGGTCATGCTTCTCGACCAGAACCACCGACAAACCGCGGCTGGCGGCGTCAAGGGCGATACCGGCGCCGGTGATGCCGCCACCGATGACGACGACGTCGACCGTTCCCCGGTCGCCGAGTGCTGTGAGATCCGCAGAACGTCGCGCGGCGTCGAGGGCGGTGAGATCGCTCATGGGGCAAGGTATCCGTTCAGTGCGTGGGTGAGTTCGGTGGCCAGCCCGCGGGCGCCGAGGATCGGTTCGACGATCTGCCCCGACTGGATGACGGACTGGACAATCAGCAGGACCATCGCCGCAAGTTGCCGGGGGTCGCCGGCCCGGACGCTGCCGTCGGCTTGAGCGACCCGCAACTCGTCTGCGACGGCGTCGATCATGATCTGCTGGCTCGTCCCCAGCCGGTCGACGATATACACCATGGCCAGCTCGGGCGCAGACCGAAAGACAGTCAGGATCAGCTCGTCGCTGCGTACATGCTGAACGACCTCGACAATCCGGGCAACCACACCGGCCCGTCCGGACCGGCGGGCGGACACGTCACGCCAGGCTTCGGTGATCCGCTCGGTCAACAGCGCGGCCAGGATGGTTCGGGTGTCGGGCCAGCGCCGGTACACCGTCGGCCGGCTCACTCCAGCGCGCCGAGCGATCTCGGCCAGCGTCACCCGCTGGACACCGAAATCGCTGACGCAGCTCGCGGCGGCGGCCATAATTCGATCACCGATATCCGGCTGAAGCTCGTTACTGATTGACAGCATCTGTAATACTGTAACGCATGGTTTCCAGTGACGCCCGCGAAAATCTGCTCCCTCCCATGGCATGGAACGCGTGGGGTGATCCTGCCGCCGCCAAGCCGCTGCCCGACGGCGTCCGAAAGCTGCTCGAACAGGGTTTGGGAGTAACCCCGTCCGACGTGCCGGCACCGACGATCGACGAGGTTGAACTGACGCCGTCAACGCTGACCGAAATCCACCGCGAGGGGTTGAGCGCGTTCCTCGGCGCCGACTACGTCCGGGTCGCCGACCGCGACCGACTGCTGCGAGCCGGGGGCAAATCCACCCTGGACCTGTTGCGGCGCAAGCTGGTCCAGCAGGACGCACCCGATGCCGTATTGCTGCCGGGCAGCGAAGACGATGTCGTGCAGATCCTCGCCTACTGCACGAAGCACAAGATCGCGGTGGTGCCCTTCGGTGGTGGCACCACCGTCGTCGGCGGGGTCGACCCGATCCGCGGTGAATTCACCTCAGTGGTTTCGGTTGACCTGCGCCGGTTGGACGAATTGCATTGGCTGGACACCGTTTCCGGCGAGGCCGAGCTAGGGGCTGGACTCACCGGACCGGATGCCGAAGCGTTGCTCGGCGAGCAGGGCTTCTCGATTGGGCACTTTCCGCAGAGCTTCCGCTTCGCCACGATCGGCGGATACGCGGTGACGCGTTCCTCCGGACAGGATTCAGCAGGCTACGGCCGCTTCAACGACATGGTCCGCGGGATGCGCATCGTCACGCCGGCCGGGGTACTGGACCTCGGCGGGCGAGCGCCGGAGTCAGCGGCGGGTCCCGATCTGCGCGAACTGTTCGAAGGCTCCGAAGGCACGTTCGGCATCGTCACCCGGGTCCGGTTGCGAGTGCACCCGACACCCGAGACCGTCCGCTACGAAGCCTGGACGTTCCCGGACTTCACCACCGGAGCCGCAGCACTGCGCGCCGTCGTCCAGACCGGCACCGGACCCACCGTCCTGCGCCTGTCCGACGAAGCCGAGAGCGGTGTGAACCTGGCCACCACGGAAAGCATTGGCGAGGAGAAGATTACCGGCGGCTGCATGGCCATTACCCTGTTCGAGGGCAGCGCCGCCCACACCGAAAGTCGGCACGCCGAAACCCGCGCACTGCTGGAAGCTCAGGGCGGCACATCGCTGGGCGAAGAGCCGGCCCGCGCCTGGGAACACGGCCGCTTCAATGCGCCGTACCTGCGCGACTCACTGCTGGCCGCCGGCGCCCTGTGCGAAACGCTCGAGACGGCGACCACCTGGTCGAACCTCGAGACGCTGAAAACTGCGGTCACCGAGGCACTGACAACGGCACTGGCCGCCAGCGGCACGCCGGCGCTGGTGCTGTGCCACATCTCGCATGTGTATCTGACCGGCGCTTCGCTGTACTTCACGATCGTCGCCGGCCAGCGCGGTAACGCCCTCGAACAATGGGGTGCCGCCAAAAAGGCTGCCTGCGATGCGATCTCGCAAAACGGCGGCACCATCAGCCACCACCACGCGGTAGGCGCAGACCACCGCCCCTGGATGACGGCTGAGATCGGTGATCTCGGTGTGAAGGTGTTGCGGGCCGTCAAGGAAACGCTCGATCCGGCCGGAATCCTCAACCCCGGCAAACTGATTCCGTGAGTGAGCCCCGCGAGATCGGCCACGTCACCGTTCTCACGAATCCGAAGTCGGGCCACGGCAACGCCTCGCATGCCAGCGAGCGGGCCGTGGCACGGTTTCAGGAGTTGGGTATCGACGTCACCGCAATCGTCGGCCGCGACGCTGCGCACGCCCGCGAACTCATCGCGGAAGCGGTCAGCGACGGCCCCGACGCGTTCGTAGTAGTCGGCGGCGACGGCGTCATTTCGCTGGCGCTGCAGGCGCTGGCGCGCACTGATATCCCGCTCGGGATTGTGCCGGCGGGAACCGGCAACGACCACGCCCGCGAGTTCCGGTTGCCGGTCGGCGACCCCGTCGCAGCTGTGGATGTCATCGCGGCCGGCGTCACCGAGACCATCGACCTGGGCCACATTCAGGGCTCCGACGGAAGCTCGACATGGTTCGGGACGATCGCGGCGACGGGATTCGACTCGCTGGTCAGCGACCGGGTGAATCGCATGAGCTGGCCACACGGCCGGATGCGCTACAACCTGGCGATGGTGGCCGAGCTGTCGAAGCTGAGGTTGCTGCCGTTCCGGATGGTGCTCGATGGCGAGCGCGAAATCGTCACGGATCTCACGCTCGCCGCGTTCGGCAATACCCGCACCTACGGCGGCGGGATGCGGATCTGCCCCAACGCCGATCACACCGACGGACTGCTGGACATCACGATGGTGCGGACAGCGTCGCGGGCCAAGCTGATCAAGTTGTTCCCGACGGTGTTCAAGGGCACCCACGTCGATCTGGAGCAGGTCACCACCGACCGGGCGCGCACCATCACCGTCGAATCACCGGGTATCAACGCCTACGCCGACGGCGACTACGTCTGCCCACTGCCCGCGGAAATCTCTGCGGTTCCGGGGGCGCTCAAGGTGCTCCGCGCGCAAGGAAGCTAGCCGACGCCGCGGCTCAACCAGCTGACCTCGCCGCCGTCGCCGCCATCGCGGTAGGCCTCCAGTGCCTCATCCCATGCGGTGCCGAGCACCGTGTCCAATTCCGCGGCCAGTGCGTCCGCGCCGGCCGACATCATCGTGCGCAGCCGCATCTCGCCGACCATGACGTCGCCGTTGGCGCTCATCGCTCCATTCCACAAACCCAGCTGCGGAGTGTGGCAGAACCGCTGACCATCCACCCCCGCGCTGGGGTCCTCAGTGACCTCAAAGCGCAGCACTGACCAGGACCGCAACGCGTTGGCCAACCGGGCACCGGTTCCCACCGGGCCCATCCAGTTGGTGACCGCACGCAGCTGACCAGGCATGGCCGGCTGGGGGGTCCAATTCAAATTCGCCCTGGCATTCAGGGTCGACGACAACGCCCACTCAACGTGTGGGCACACCGCCGCGGGCGAGGCATGGACATACACCACGCCTGTTGTCGCGTCGGCAAACTGGTTCGACGCACGCATCACTTCTCCTTCGGTTCCACGAGGGACGTCTTCCCCAACGACCTGGTGTTTCCGAGATGCAGTTGTGCCGTGCGTGTCTATTGTGCCTCGTGTGGCTAGTGTTGCGCTAGTCGCGGCCAAACTCTCTCATAACTTCATCAGAGATTGCCGGCCACAGCGGTTTCGCCCAGTCCCCGAAATCCCGGTCTGTGAGGACGATCAGCGCCAGCTCCGCCGCCGGATCGACCCAGATGAACGTGCCACTTTGGCCGAAATGGCCGTAGGTGGACGCCGAATTCGAAGTGCCGGTCCAATGCGGCGACTTGTGCGTGCGGATCTCGAAACCGAGCCCCCAGTCATTGGGCCGTTGCATACCGAAGCCGGGCAGGATCCCGGCCAGGCCGGCGAATTGCACGCCGGTGGCCTCCGCGTGCATCTGCGCTGAAACGGTCCGCGGTGCGAGCAGATCCCCGGCGAAGGCCACCAGGTCAATCACCGTCGACGTCCCACCGAAGCCCGCGGCCGCGGCACCGCCGTCCACTCGCGAAGACGTCATTCCCAACGGTTCGAAGACGGCCTCAGTCAGGTACCGGCCAAACTCGATACCCGAGTGTTCTGCCACGGATTCGGCCAGCACCGCGAACCCGTAGTTGGAGTACACCCGGCGCGCACCTGGTTCGGCCACCACCTCCGCGGACTGGACCGACAGCCCGGACGCGTGCGCCAGTAGATGCCGGACCGTCGACCCAGGCGGGCCGGCCCGTGTGTCCAGTTCAAAGGCGCCCTCCTCTATCGCGATCTGAGCGGCGCGCGCGACAAGCGGCTTGGTGACCGACGCAAGTCGGTACTCACGGCCCACATTCCCGTACTCGGCCAAGACTCCGGACGGCCCGACGACAGCTGCGGACGCCGCACCAACCGGCCAGGAGGCGATGGTGTCAAGCGTCATCAAAGCTCAGTCCGCTCGGCCCGACGGCCGCCGTCGTCGGCAGCTCCATCAACTCTTCGACCGATATCGGCCGACAGAAGAAATAGCCCTGTGCGACGTCGCAGCCGTACTCGCGCAAACGGGTGGCCGCTTCGCCGTCCTCGATCCCTTCGGCAACGGTAGTGAGCCCAAGCAGGTGAGCGAGGTCGACCACGGCGTGGATGAGGGAGGCCGCGCGCGGATCGTTCAGGACCGGTGCGATGAAATCCCGATCCAGCTTGACTTCATCGATGGGTAAGTCGCGAAGGTAGGACAGCCTGGCGTAGCCGCTACCGAAATCGTCGATCGCGACCCGGATCTCATGCTCCCGCAATTGATTCAACACGCTCTTCGCTGTGCCGACGTCGTCCAGCACGAGATCTTCGGTGATCTCCACAGTGAGCGCCGATCCGCCAAGGCCACGGTCATCGAGAGCGCTGATGATCATGTCCCGCATCTCTAGATCGGCCAGCGAGGGGGCGAACAGGTTGATGGCGACAGGCACGTCTGCCCAGGTTGACCGCCACCGCGACACATCCTCCAGCGCCCGGGTGACCACGAAGTCGGTGACCGGCCGCATCAATCCATGCCGGCGAACCAATGGCAGAAACTGGTCGGGGCCCAGCATGCCCCGCTTTGGATGGGGCCAACGCAACAGTGCCTCGGCGCCAACGACCTCCAACGTCTCCAGGTCGTACTTCGGCTGGTAGTGCAACGTGAGTTCGCGGTGGTCGATGGCCCGCCGAAGCTCTCGCACCAGCCCGACGGACGCCACCCCGCCTGCCACCTGAACCGCCCGCCTCAACAGACCTTTTTTGACGACATCCGCCTCTAATTCCGAGGCGAAAGTGTGAACTTCACCCGTCCTCGTCCGCTTGCCGGCAGACATCGCCACGTCCGCCTTCTTCAGGAGGTCCTCGGGTGATACGTCCGGATCATTGGCCTTGGCGACAGCCAGTCCGACGCTCGCACTCACGAATAGTTCGTGTCCGTCGATGAGGAAGGGCTTGGACAAACCTGCCATGACCCGTTCAGCGATCTGAGGCGAGTGCTCGGTCGCGCCGACTGCCAGGATCGCGAACTCGTCGCCGCCAAACCGGGCCACGGTGTCGCCGCTGCGGACGCAGTCCTCCAGTCGGTTGGCGACAGCAACCAACAGCGCGTCGCCAACCGAATGACCAAGGGTGTCGTTGAGCAGTTTGAAATCGTCGATATCGATGGACAGCACTCCTACCGCAACCCCGGTGCGCTGCGGTCGCCGCATTGCATGGTCCAGTCGATCGTCGAACAGAGCACGGTTGGCCAAACCAGTCAGCGGATCTCGGAATGCCAGCTCGGTCATGGCTGTCAACAATCGCCGATGTTCGCTGAACACCAGGAACTGGCGGGTAAGGACCGCTACCACTAAAACGACGGCGACCAATTTGACCGGTGTCACGAAGACGAGGTTGAGCGGCGCCGCCGCTGCGACGAGAGCCGCCACCATGAGCGGTGTATGCGGCAACCACATGGATGCCCAACTCGGCAGCTCTGGTTCCACTGACAGGCTACCCGCATCGTCTTTGCGGCTGGCCGCTGCGGCGACCGTGATCAGCAGCAGGCCCGCGACCCACCCGATGTCGATCGGGTGACCGCTGTAGTAGTGGCCCTTCGCCGCTAGGTAGGCGAATCCCCCATCCGACACAGCGACACAGACCAAGCCGAGGATAAGCAACACCAACGGCAACCGGATCGCCGTTCCGGCTCTGACCAACACCACCGCAGCCACAGTCAGAATCACCAGATCACTCATGGGATATACGAGGGAGACGAATTCACCTACGCTGCTCTCAGCGACCGGTCCTTCGTATATCGCACCGAGGATCGTGAACCAGAACACCAGAAACAGCGAACCCGCCACGATCGCGCCGTCGAGGAATAGGACTCCGCGGGACCGCACGCTTGGGCCGCTGGGGTACAACAGCAATGCCACGCAGGCGCCCAGTGGCCAGAGCAGGTACGCGACATCGGCCAGCGACGGGAACGGTGTCCGGTGCAACACAAGTTCGTAGTGGGACCAGATCACATCGCCGACGGCCCAGCCGAGACGCCCCACCGCCAGCGCCAGCCAGGCAATCCGTAACCGACCGCTGGCCCAACGTGCGGCCAGAAGCGCACTCACCACCGCTACGGCAGTGAGGACCATGAACGAGTAATCGTCGAAGACCTGCAGAGAACTTCCGTGCGACCAGCCGCCAAGAATCCACACCGCGAACGCGGCGAACACGATCGCGGCGAACGTCGCGACGTGGGCGGTTTTAGGCACGTCGACAAGCAAAGCATCGAACTACACACTCACGCTAAGGTTCTGACCCATGAGTCGGACCGTACGAGGCGTGATTTCCCGAAAAAAAGGTGAGCCCGTCGAGACTGTGGACGTCGTCATTCCCGATCCCGGGCCCCGTGAGGTGGTGGTAAACGTCATCGCATGCGGTGTCTGCCACACCGACTTGACCTACCGCGAGGGCGGTATCAACGACGAATACCCGTTCCTACTGGGCCACGAGGCAGCCGGAACGGTTGACGCCGTGGGCGAAGGCGTCACCAATGTGGCGCCGGGCGATTTTGTAGTCCTCAACTGGCGAGCGGTGTGCGGGCAATGCCGGGCCTGCAAACGAGGCCGGCCGTGGTACTGCTTCGACACGTTCAACGCCGCACAGAAGATGACCTTGACCGATGGCACGGAACTCACCCCTGCCCTGGGCATCGGCGCCTTCGCCGAGCAGACACTGGTGCATGAAGGACAGTGCACCAAGGTCCACCCCGACACCGACCCGGCCGTTGCCGGACTCCTGGGATGCGGCGTGATGGCCGGCATCGGCGCCGCGATCAACACCGGCGCGGTCAGCCGCGACGACACCGTCGCGGTGATCGGCTGCGGTGGAGTCGGCGACGCCGCGATCGCCGGAGCCAGCCTGGTCGGCGCCAAGCAGATCATCGCTGTCGATACCGACAACACCAAGCTGAAGTGGGCGCGCGATTTCGGGGCCACCCACACCGTCAATGCCCGCGAGCTCGACGTCGTCGAGACCATTCAAGACCTGACCGGCGGATTCGGCGTCGACGTGATCATCGACGCGGTCGGCCGGCCAGAAACCTGGAAGCAGGCCTTCTACGCCCGTGATCTGGCGGGGACTGTTGTGTTGGTCGGCGTTCCGACTCCGGATATGCGCCTGGACATGCCGCTGGTGGACTTCTTCTCCCGCGGCGGGTCACTCAAGTCATCGTGGTACGGCGACTGCCTGCCCGAGCGTGACTTCCCCACCCTGATCGAGTTGTACCGCCAGGGCCGGTTGCCGTTGGAGAAGTTCGTTTCGGAGCGCATCGGTCTGGATGACGTCGAAGCCGCGTTCCACAAAATGCATGCCGGCGAGGTGCTGCGTTCGGTGGTCGTCTTGTGAGTGCTATCGAACGCGTGGTAACCAGCGGGACATTCGAACTCGACGGCGGCAGTTGGGAAGTCGACAACAACATCTGGATCGTCGGCGACGAGTCCGAAGTGATCGTCATCGACGCTGCCCACGATGCCAAGGCCATCGAGGACGCGGTCGGCGGCCGACATGTCGTCGCGGTGGTCTGCACGCATGGTCACAACGACCACATCACCGTCGCTCCGCAGCTGAGCGAGGACCTCGACGCGCCGGTATTGCTCAGCCCGGGTGACGAGATGTTGTGGCGAATGACGCATGGCGACAAAGCATTCCGGCCACTGGAAGACGGCCAGGTGCTGACGGCCGGCGGCATCGAAATACGGGCGATCGCCACGCCGGGCCACTCCCCCGGCTCGACTTGTTTGTATGCGCCCGAATTGAGCGCGGTGTTCTCCGGCGACACCCTGTTCCAGGGCGGCCCGGGCGCCACCGGGCGGTCGTTCTCGGACTTCCCGACGATTCTGGGGTCGATCAAGGACAAGCTCGGGAAGCTGCCCGCCGACACTGTCGTCTATACCGGTCACGGCGACAGCACCCGAATCGGCGACGAGCTGGTGAACTACGACGAGTGGGTGGCCAAGGGCGGCTGAACCCTACGGCGCAATCGCGTCCGACCGCGGGTCGATGACGATCTTCGCGTGCGCCTCCGGATCACCCAGCGCGTCAAACGCCGCCGCCACACCGTCGAGCCCCACCGTTCCGGTGACCAACGGCGCGGCATTGAGTTTTCCGTCCGCCAGCATGTGCAGGGTGTCGCGGAATTCCAATGGTGTGTAACCGAATACGAAGCGGATGTCGATCTCTTTGCTGAGCGCCATCGTGGGCCGGATTTGATCAGAACCCATGCATACTCCGACGACCACCACCCGCGACTGCAGCGGCGCCGCACCGAGCACGCCGTCGATCATGCCCGGCACACCGACACATTCGAAGATCACCGGCCGCTTCGGTCCTGCAGCACCCACCACATCCGCAGCCCGGTAGACGTGTTCCCAGCCGGGTAACCGGCGCAGCTTCTCCATCGAGCTCATCGCGAGCTCGTAGAGAGCGGGCACCTGGGAGATCGCACCCTTGAGCATGCCCTTCTCAGCTGCTTTCTCGTACGGCGAATCCACAGCGGGGTTCACCACCACGTCGGCTCCACAGCGGGTGGCCAGCGCACGCCGTCCTGCCGAGAAGTCGCTGGCGACAATCATTTCCACGCCCCGCGCCTTAAGCTGGCAGATGACGGCGAGACCGACCGGCCCGCAGCCGAGCACGATCGCGGTGTCACCCTTTTTCGCCTCTCCTCGGCGCACCGCATGCAATGCGACGGACATCGGTTCGGTGAGCGCTGCGATATCGGTGGACAGGCCGTTGGGCACCTCGAACGTCATGGATGCTTCGGCCACGACTTGCTCGGCATACCCGCCAGGCGCCAGCGGGGACAACCCGGTCAGGTGCACTCCCCCGTTAGCGCGGCGCAGCGGGAAGGACACGACAGTGTGCCCGGTCTTGAGAGATTTGGGAGTCTTGCGGCCACGCTCGACGATCTCGCCGCAGAACTCGTGGCCCATCACCGTCGGGGTGTCGCTGCGCATGAATTCGGGGTAGCCGATCTGCGTCATCACACCGGTCAGTTCGTCGGCGTGGTCCTTCGCATGAAGGTCGGATCCGCAGATACCGCAACCGAGCACGTTCAACACGAGTTGCCCATCGGCGGGCCGCGGGTCTGGAAGATTGACGACGGACAACGTCCCCTGAGCGCAACTGACAGCTTTCACATTCGCAGTCTAGGCGCAGTCTGTGCGCAGTCCAGGACGCTTAACTGCCGAGGATACGGCGCTTTTCTGCTTCGAATTCGTCCTGCGTGAACGCGCCCGAATCACGAAGTCCCGTAATCGTCTTGAGCTGCTGCAGCCGTATGCCCTCGTCGGATGGTTCGGAAAGGTCGATCGGCGCCGGCGGCGGAGTGCCGGGCTGGCGCTTTCCCAGGAACACCGACGTCAACAACTCAACCAGGCCCAGGCCGAACACCACCGCGAAGACACCGGTCACCCAGTCGTATTGAGTGTCATAGCCGAATGCCAACCGGGGGTTGATATAGCCACCCACCTGGCCATCGGTCCGGATTTGATAGCTGCCCGCGGTCGGCACCTGCGCCGTCCACACCCGTACATGCACATCGCTGTTGACCGATGTTGGGCCACTGTGGTTTTCCGTGAGCACCGGATCGGCTGCCCCTGCAGGGGGGTCGATGCTCAGTTTCAGCGGCGGCGACGGGAAGCTGCCCGACGGGCTGCCGGTAGTCAGCGTGTGGAAGCTGATCTTGACCTCGCCGGCGGGCAACTGGATCTGACCCGACCCCGGGATCGACACCTCCCCGTACGCGTCGAACTCGTCGAGCACGAAGGCATTGAGGCACATCGCCACGATGAAGCCGGCACCGCCGACCACCATCATGAGAATCGCCGAGATCCTCATGAGTCGGGAGGCAGACCAGGCGCGACTCATGCAGGCAGTGTCTCAGAGATAAGGTCGCTGTCATGACTGATCTCGTCCTGACCGTGCCGGATCTCGCCGGAAAACTCGCCGTCGTCACCGGTGCCAACAGCGGCCTCGGCCTTGGCGTCGCCAAGCGCCTCAGCGCGGCAGGCGCTGACGTCGTGATGGCCATCCGCAATCGCGCCAAAGGCGAAGCGGCGGCCACCGAAATCCGCACCGCCGTTCCGGACGCCAAGCTCACCATCAAGGATCTCGACCTGTCGTCGCTGGCCAGCGTGGCCGCGCTTGGCGAGGAGCTCAACTCCGAGGGACGCCCCATCGACATATTGGTCAACAACGCCGGCGTCATGCAGCCGCCCGAGCGCGACACCACGTCCGACGGTTTCGAGTTGCAGTTCGGCTGCAACCACCTCGGGCACTTCGCGCTGACTGCCCATCTGCTGCCGCTGCTGCGCGCCGCCGGGTCGGCGCGGGTGGTATCGCTGAGCAGCGTGGCCGCCCGCGCCGGCAAGATCAACTTCAGCGACCCGAACTTCGAACGTCGCTACTTCCCCACACAGTCCTACTGCCAGTCCAAACTGGCCACCCTGATGTTCGCGCTGGAACTCGACCGGCTCAGTCGCGACGCCGGGTGGGGTGTGATGTCCAACGCCGCGCACCCCGGCCTGTGCAAGACCAACCTGCAGATTTCCGGGCCGTCGCACGGCAAGGGTAAGCCGACCGCGATGTCGCAGTTTTATCAATTGAGTTGGCGTTTAACGCCTTTCATGTGGCAGGAGGTCGACGCCGGCATCATCCCGGTGTTGTATGCGGCCGCAGATCCGGTAGCTAACGGCGGGGCCTTCTACGGGCCAACGGGATTCCAGGAGTTGATGGGTGGCGGCGTGAAGGAAGTGCCACTACCCCGGGCCGCCAAGAATGACAATGACTGCCTGCGGCTCTGGAAGCTTTCCGAACAGCTCACCCGGGTGAGTTTTCCGAAGGAGTAGTAAATTCCCAACCGGATCCACTACGGAAGGCACGCCATGTCCCCCGGGCAGATCGACAAACCCGCCGGTGGTGCGGTACGGCGCTTCGCACTGCGCTATTGGGTGGCCATCGCATTAGTCGCACTAGCAGGCACCTTCATCCTGCAGAACCGTGAACAGCACCGAGTACACGTGCTTTGGATCAGCGTGGACGCGCCGATGTGGTTGCTGCTCAGCGCCATGCTTGCTGTAGGGGTCATTGTCGGTTTGCTGCTGGGCCGTCGCCGACGGAACTGACCGTGCCCGAACCCAGCAAAGAGCCGCGCACCGAACGCAAAGGCATTGGCCACCAGTACAGCGTTGCCTCACGACTATTTGAGACCGGATTGCGCCCGGCGATAACACTTTTCGAAGAGGCAGCCGCAGCGGTACCGCTGCCCACAGCGCCTCAACCCATCGCCATTGCCGACTACGGCGCGGGCATGGGTTATAGCGCGCTGTTGCCGATCGGTGCCGCGATAGGCGTGCTCCGCAAGCGCACCCGCCCTAACCACGCCATCCTGGTTACGCACACCGACCGACCCGGCAACAACTTCACCAAGCTGTTCACCACGCTGGCCGATGACCCGGACAGCTACTTAAAAAAAGACGGACTGACATTTCCCTCCGCTGTCGGCAGGCCGTTCTTCAGTCAAATCCTGCCTTCCAGCAGCATTGCCCTGGGCTGGAGTTCGTGGGCCATTCAGTGGCTCAGCACACCTCCGACCTCGGTGCCAGATCACGTCCATATCTCCTACAGCACCGATGACACGGCCCGGCGCGCCTTCGCCCGTCAGGCTGCACTGGACTGGCATGAGTTCGTGGCATTCCGCGGCAGGGAACTGGCTCCCGGAGGCCAACTCGTGGTGTTGACCATGGGCCTCAACGAAGACGGCACCTCGGGCCTCACACCAGTGTTCGACACAGTGATCGACAGCCTGAGCACGATGGTCGGCAGCGGACTGATCAGCGCCGAAGAGTCGTACAGCATGACCATTCCGACCGTCGGCCGGACCGAGAAAGACTTTCGCGCCCCGTTCTCACCGTCCGGCCGGTTCGAAGGCCTGTCGATTGAGCACCTGGAAGAGTTCAACGCCGAAGACCGCTTCTTTGTGCGCTATCAAGCCGATCGCGATGCTGAGGCATTTGGGGCGAATTGGGCTGCTTTCCTTAGGGTTTCGATGTTCCGGCCACTTGCGAGGGCGTTGGTCAGCGATGGTGACCGCTCCCGCGCCGGCTGGTTCGTCGACCAACTCGAGGCCGCCGTTACCAAGCGCCTGGCCGCGGCCCCGGAGGCGATGTCGATCCCGCACGTGAAGCTGGTCCTGACTAAACGCCGTGACTCAGCCTGACGCCGGCGGCGTCGGGAGAAACAGCGACAGCCCCGGGATCGGCGGGATCGGGATCGCGGTCGGGATCGACGGGAGTGGCGGGAGTTGCGGGAGTTGCGGGGGCACTGTCGCATCGACCATTTGAGTCTGTGTCACCGGTGGGGCTTCGACCACCTGTGTTTGCGTGACGGGCGGCGGTGGAGCGGGTGGCAACTCAGCCACCGGATCCTGGGCCACCGGAATCGCCATGACCATCGGTGGAGGCTCCGGTGCGCTAGGCGGGGCAATGCTGTTGCTGCGCAAGCCCACTACTGTCGCCAGACCTGATCCGACGATGACGAGCAGTGTTGCCGCCACTACAGGCATCGGACGGCGGTACCACGGCAGGTGCGACTCGGCGGGCTCGGCAAGTTCTGCCGGTTCCGGCTCGAAGGCGATCATGGGCCGCGCAAACCGCAGAGACGCTCTGGGCGCCTCAGGTAACGCGGACCGAACTGGCGGGATTGGTACTAACGGGACCGGTGCCCGCAGGGCCGCGCCGATGGCGGCCGTCAAGGCTGGCCGGGCGGTTGTCACGACGGGCGCCCGCAGATGCTCGGACAGCGTGGTGGTGATAGCTGGAATGCTCGCGCCGCCGCCAAAAGTGGCGACGGCGGCCAGGTCCGTCGGCTTCACATCCGCTCGGATCATTGTGCCGCGCACAATCTCAACGAGGTCGATGAGCATCTCGCGGATGACCTCATCGAATTCGGCTCTGGTAACTCGGATGCCGCCACGGACCCTGGTCTCCCGGGCAGAGAGTGAAACGACCGCATCGGCGGACAGTCGCTCCTTGGCTGCGCGGCACTCGGCGCGCAAGCGGACCAACGGGCCGAAGGCCAACGTCCCGCTGAGTCCGGGCCACGAGTTGCACGACAACCCGCCCAGCACGAAGGCCAGCACCGCGCGGTCGACAAGGTCTCCGGAGAAGTCGAGATGGCGCACCGGCCCGCCAATCACCTTGTTGTCGGCGGACATCAGCGTGATGGTCGTCCCGCTTCCACCGAAATCACATAGCACAACAACGCCAGCGGAAGGCATGCCCGGAGCCTCCCGCAGCGCCGTGATCGCGCATGCTCCGTCTGGGATAAGCAGCGGCTCATCCACAGACCACTCCGGAATCCGGCGCAATGCCCGGCGCAACATGTCGACGGCCGGCGCACCCCAGTGCGCTGGGTGACTGATCGCCGTCGGGGGCAGCGGTCTACCGTCGGTCGCCGCATAAGCCAGCGACTTCAGCGACTCGGCGAGCAAGGTTTCCGCGCGGTGCACCGAGCCGTCTGCGGCGACGATGCCCACCGGATCACCGACGCGCTCAACGAAGTCGGTGACCAACTGCCCGTAGGCGTCGATCTCTGGCCGACGCGTGATTGATCGGTCCGCCGTCACGGCAGCCAATGTGGTCGCCCCGATCGACAGACCGAGAGCAGGTCGCTCGCCCGGTTTCCGCTGATCACTCATCGTTATGAATGTCGGCCGTGCGGCCAGATGCGTTACTAACGACTCAACTGCGTTACTAGCGAATGGTGCCGCGCCCCGCGATCAGCGGAAGGTCGAGCGGAGTCACCCAGCCGGGCGGCAAATCATTGACCGCCGGCACGGCGTTGAGCGCCCGCAGGCCGGTGGACAGGCAGCCCGCAGCGGCGGCATCGCGTCCAGAGCCGTCGGTGAACCGGAACGCAGTCTCCTGGAAGATGCTGGGCGTGCCTTCGATGTCGACGCGGTAGACGTCATCCTGGTCTCCCGACGGCCAATCCGGCGCTGCGTCGTGGCCGATCCGGTTGACATGCTCGAGCTGAATGCGGGTTTCACCTTGGTAGATGCCGTTGATGGTGAACCGCACAGCGGCAACATGTCCGGCCGGGATGACGCCCTTGGCGGTCTTGCGCTGGGTGGGGGTCACCCACTTGTCCCAGGTGGTCGTGATCTCGTCGAGCGTGATCCCGGCGGCATGCGCAATCATCGGAACTGTTGCGCCCCAGGCGAACACCAGGATGTCGCTGTTCTGCAGCAGCGGTGTGAATTCAGGCTCGCGGCCGATACCCATCTCGAACTCGTAGTCGCCCTCGTAGTTGGTGTAATCCAGCAACTCCGACGCCCGCACCCTCCGCACCTGGGACGTAAGGCCCATCAACGTCATCGGGAACAGGTCGTTGGCGAATCCTGGATCGATGCCCGTGGTGAAGCACGACGACTTGCCCGCACTGCAGGCATCGTTGATCGGCTCGATCCAGTTGGGCGGGTTGAGGTGCATTGCCGGCCACACCCACGGCGTCATCGCTGTGGAGCAGACATCGATTCCGGCGCGTAGGAACCGGCCGATCAGGTCGATGTTTGCGTCGGCATGGGCGGCGGTCGGACCGTAATGCACCAGCGCGTCCGGCTTTAGCGCGATGAGGGCGTCGATGTCGTCAGTGGCTTTGATGCCGGTCTCGGGCACGCCGCAGATCTCTCCTACATCGAGACCCACCTTCGCCGGATTGCTCACGCCCACACCGACGAGTTCGAACTCGGGGTGCGAGAGCACTTCTGCGATGACCATCTTGCCGACGAAACCGGTCCCCCAGATCACAATTCTTTTAGCCACCATCTCAACCTAGTGTCATGCTGGGGCGGTGAGTATCGCCGTACTGTCACCCGCCTCGGTGGGAAGCGTGGCCGTTCTGTCACCCGCCACGGTGGGAAGCGTGGCCGTTGCCGGATCAATCGCGACGGCAGGCAGCGTCGCTGTTGCCGGATCAATCGCGACGGCAGGCAGCGTCGCCGTCGCCGGATCAATCGCCACCGCGGGCAGCACCGCCGTCGGCGGATCCATGGCCACCGCAGGCAGCGTCGCGGTCGCCGGTTCGGTTGCCACCGCAGGCAGTGTCGGGGTGGCCGGGTGCGCAATAACGGTGTTGTCGGTGTGGGTCGCCGGATGCCTCGCCTGCCTGGGCTGCTTCGCCTGCCGTGAGTGCATCGCCTGCATTGGGTGTGCCCGGTGTCGTGATTGCCGCGGGTGTGTGGGCTGCTACAACTGCTCCGGGTTACGCAACGCCGTTGGACTCAGCAACGTCCACATGTGAGCATGAATCCTTCGCATTGAGCATGAAGTGGTGGCGACGAAAGTCCGAAATTCCCGCCGTCAGTTCATGCTCGATTGCTGCCTTTCGTCGAGAGCTCGACGCACACGGCGCACCACGTCAGCCGGGTGGTCCTCGGCCACAACTGTGACAACGGTCCAGCCCAGCTGCTCAAGCCGCTCACGCCTGCGGATGTCCTTGACGTACTGCCAGCGGTCCGTGCGGTGCTGGTCACCGTCATACTCCACGGCCACCATGCTGTCCGGCCAACCCATGTCGAGGTAGGCGAACGGCGCCCCGTCTGGCCCGCACACCGGGATCTGAGTCTGCGGCCTGGGCAGGCCGGCGCGAATCAACACCAGACGCAGCCAGCTCTCCTTGGGTGACTGCGCACCGGCGTCGACTAGCTGCAGCACCGTTTCTAGCCTGCGCAGACCGCGCACTCCCGGGTGCTGCCCGGCAATCGACCACACCTCTCGCACATCCAGCCGGGTAGCCCGGGCCAACGCGTCGAGCCGGGCCACCGCGGCGCCGACATCGGTGCGCCTGCCGATGTCGAAGGCCGTGCGCGCCGGGGTGGTCACGGCCACACCGGAAATCACTTGTCGTTCTCTTCCCAGCACTGTGCCCTGCCAAGCCATCACACCCCGAGGTGGCCGACTGTTGGAAATGAACATCTCTACTTCGACCTCATCGTTGATCCATCTCGCACCGTGGAGCGCAGCCGCCGCCAAGCCGGCGATCACGCCCTGCCGGCCAGACCAGAGAAAGGCTGCGATAGTGCGCTGTCGAAGCGAAAGGGTGGCTTGTTTCTGCAAATACACATCAGGGAACACCCGGCGATAGTGGGCACGCAGCTGATGACGGTTGAGCACCCCACCGGCAACTGCCGCACTTCCGATGAATGGACCCGACAGCTTCCTCACAACGCACAGGGTCACACCAAATGGCGAACAGCCTTAACGGCCATCCACAGCCGGACTACTGGGCGGCCGCCCGCTGCAAGACCCCGACCTGGTCCGGGCAATAGGTAGTGATCGCGGCTCCGAGGAACTGCAACGCCTGCCCCTGCGAGGTCCCGCGGGCAAGGTTGGCGCCGATAAACGTCGCCGACTCGTAAGCATCGGCATCCAGCCCTTTGCCTAGCCGCTTGCAGGTGATCTTGCCCAGCCAGGCGTTGTAATCCCGGGGCCCGTAGATACCGAATGTGTGCAACTGGTTGGCGAAATCGATATCCGGATCCGCGTGGGACGGCGCAGCGATGGCGATCGGCGCCACCAGCGCCACAGCGGCAATAGCGAGCCTCGTCACGTTCACACCGGCGATTGTATGCCCGATCAGTTAAGTAGGCTAATCTCTTCGTCAATACGCCGAACTTGTCACGACCGCGGGGAAGAAAACCGGAAGACGTATGGTCAAGCTCCTGAAAAAGGCCTGGATACCGCTGCTCATCACGATCGTGTTGGCCATCGGCGGGTTCTCCGTCTACCGGCTGCACGGGATCTTCGGGCACACCGAGTTGACCCGGCCGGGCAGCGGCCTCGCTGAGGATCCCAAGCCGTTCAACCCCAAACAGGTGCGGTACGAGATTTTCGGACCGCCGGGCACGGTCGCGACCGTGAACTACCTTGACCTCGAAGCGCAGCCCCAGATCGCCCGCGACGTCACATTGCCGTGGTCGGTCACCTTGAACACGACCGCCCCCGCCGCCTTCGCCAACATCGTCGCTCAGGGCGATAGCGACACCATCGGTTGCCGGATCTTTGTGGACGGTGTGCTGAAGGACGAGAAAACAACGAGCGGAGTGAGCGCTCAGACGTTCTGCCTGGTCAAATCGGCATGAACAGAACCCCCATCTCCCAAGTGGGGGCCCACCCGGCCATTCCGCGGTTCGTTCGGCTGTTCTGTGTCCCAATCCTGCTGTTCTGGCTTGGGCTAGTTGTCGTTTTGAACGTGGCGGTTCCCCAACTGGAGGTGGTCGGCCAGGCGCACTCGGTGTCCCTTGCACCCGACGACGCGCCGTCATTGCAGGCCATGAAACGCGTCGGAAAGGTGTTCGACGAGTTCAGCTCCAACAGCTCGGCCATGATCCTGCTGGAAGGCGATCAGCCCCTCGGCGACGAGGCCCATCACTACTACGACGGCCTGATCGCGAAGCTGCGGACCGACACCAAGCACGTCGAGCACGTTCAGGACTTCTGGGGTGATCCGCTGACGGCGGCCGGCTCTCAGAGCGCCGACAACAAGGCGGCCTACGTACAGCTCTACTTGGCAGGCAATCAGGGCGAAAGCCTGGCCAACGAGTCCGTCGCGGCTGTCCGAAAGATCGTGGCGGGCGACCCTCCGCCACCCGGGCTCAAGGTCTATGTCACCGGTCCGGGCGCGATGGCCAGCGATCAACAGGTGGCGGGAGACAGAGGCGTCCACCTGATCACCGCGATGACGATCCTCGTGATCCTCGTGATGCTGCTTCTGGTCTACCGCTCAATCATCACCGTGGTCCTGGTCTTGATCATGGTGTTCATCCAATTGGCTGCTGCCCGTGGCATTGTCGCCTTCCTGGGCCACACCGGAATGATCGGCCTGTCGACGTTCGCCGTAAACCTGCTGACGACGATGGCTATCGCTGCCGCAACGGATTACGTGATATTCCTGCTGGGCCGATATCACGAGGCGCGAGAGGCCGGCGAGGACCGCGAGGCCGCTTTCTACACGATGTATCACGGCACGGCCCATGTGATTCTGGGCTCTGGCCTCACGATCGCCGGTGCAACGTTCTGCCTGTCCTTCACCAGGATGCCGTACTTCCAGAGCCTGGGCATCCCGTTGGCGATCGGCATGCTCATCGCTGTTGCGGCGGCGTTGACGATGGCACCGGCGCTGATCACCATAGGTACCCGCTTCGGGCTGTTCGAGCCCAAACGCAAGATGAGAACACGTGGCTGGCGCCGGATGGGCACCGCAGTAGTCCGATGGCCCGTACCGATTCTGGTGGGCTCGATGGCACTCGCACTGGTCGGCTTGATTGCGCTGCCGTCGTACACGACCAGTTACAACGACCGCAATTACCTGCCCTCCGACCTTCCGGCGAATCAGGGGTACCAAGCCTCGGACCGGCACTTCCCGCAGGCCCGGATGAACCCCGAACTGTTGCTCATCGAGACCGACCACGACGTCCGCAACTCGGCGGACATGTTGGTCATCGACAGGATCGCGAAGAAGATCTTCCAAGTCCGCGGTATCGGCAGGGTGCAGGGCATCACCCGGCCGCTGGGCACAACGATCGAGCACACCTCAATTCCGTTCCTCATCAGCATGCAGGGCACCACCCAGCAGATGAACATGTCCTACCTCCAAGACCGCATGAAAGACATGCTCAAGATGGGCGACGACATGCAGATCTCCATCAATCAGATGGAGGGCATGTATGCGTTGATGAAGCAGCTGACGGGCGTTACGCACGCGATGGTCACCAAGACCAAGAAGATGGTCCTCGATACCAACGAGATTCGAAACCACCTAGCCGATTTCGACGACTTCTTCCGCCCGATCCGCAACTACCTCTATTGGGAACCACACTGTTTCGACATCCCGATGTGCTGGTCGCTGCGATCGGTGTTCGACGCTCTCGACGGGGTCGACGCCCTGGCCGACGACCTCGGGGCATTGGTCGTCGACATGGATCACCTGGACAGGCTGATGCCGCAGATGCTGACGGTCTTGCCGCCGATGATCGCGATCATGAAGGACATGCGGCAGACGATGCTGACGATGCAGTCCACCTTCGGCGGCATGCAAGACCAGATGCAGGCCATGCAGGACAACGCGACCGCGATGGGCAAAGCCTTCGACGCCTCCAAGAACGACGACTCGTTCTATCTGCCGCCGGAGGTATTCAATAACCCGGAGTTCAAGCGCGGCATGAAGATGTTCGTCTCGCCGGACGGTAAAGCAGTGCGGTTCATCATCTCCCACGAGAATGACCCGACCACCCCGGAGGGCATTGCGCACGTCGGCAAGATCAAGGCCGCAGCCTTTGAGGCGATCAAGGGCACCCCACTGGAGGGGTCCAAGGTCTATCTGGGCGGCACCGCTTCGGTGTACCGGGACATGCAGCAGGGCGCCAACTACGACCTGCTGATCGCCGGGATATCCGCGCTGTGCCTGATTTTCATCATCATGCTGATCTTGACGAGAAGCGTCGTCGCCGCGGCCGTCATCGTCGGCACGGTGGCCTTGTCGCTCGGCGCATCCTTCGGTCTGTCCGTGCTCATCTGGCAGCACATCTTGGGCGTCCCATTGCACTGGATGGTGATCGCGATGTCGGTGATCATCCTGTTGGCAGTGGGGTCGGACTACAACCTGCTGTTGGTGTCGCGGTTCAAAGAGGAGATCCACGCCGGGGTCAACACCGGGATCATCCGGTCAATGGCGGGCAGTGGCGCGGTGGTGACCTCGGCCGGTTTGGTGTTTGCTTTCACCATGGCATCGATGGTGATCAGCGAACTGCGGGTCGCCGGACAGGTGGGCTCGACGATCGCGCTGGGTCTGCTGTTCGACACCTTGGTGGTGCGCGCGTTCATGACACCGGCCATCGCAGCGATGCTCGGCCGCTGGTTCTGGTGGCCACAGCGGATACGCGAGCGGCCGGTACCCCAACCGTGGCCCCGGCCACAAGTTCTCGAGGAGGCACACCATGTTTAGGACAGCAGCGGCAGTAGCGTTGGGCGTGGCGGCGCTGGCCGCCCCTGCGGTGGCCGGCGCGGACGCCACCGACGACTACCCCATCCCGCATCGGATGATCACCACGAGTTGCACAGCCGAACAGATCATGGCCGCAGCGCGCGACGTCGAGCCGGTCTACTACGAGCGCTACATGATCGACTACAACAACCACTCCCCCGAAATCCAGCAGGCAACGCAGGACCAGATGCACTGGTTCTACTCACTGAGTTCCGCCGATCGCCGGGCCTACTCAGAGGAAGTGGCGACGAACCTGGCCGACCCGTTGACACTCGCGTGGCCCAACCACGCGAAGCTGTTCTTCAACAACAAAGGTGTCGCCGCCAACACGACGGATATCTGCGCCGGGTATTCGCCGAACGACATGTCGGTCTGGAACTGGTAACCGGGGCTCAATACCTCACCGGGGCGGATCACCCCGCCACATAAAGCTGTTCACGTATTGCCCCATGTCCATTGCCAATTCGAGGTTGGCCCCGGAGGGATGGCCGTTGCCGAAGTCGGGTCCGAACCGGCGGAACGGACCAACAGCCGAAGCGATCAGCGCGTAGTCGTGCTTGACCGCGATCAGCACGAGCACGCGAAGCCGAATGTATCGGCCGTCCGGATTCTGCGGGTAAACATCGGCAGCGACGCCAAATCCGGCCTCGTATCCGACTGAGGCGTTCGGGATTTCGTAGGCGACGGTGGCATCGGGGTAACTGCGTTTGATCAGTTGATCGGCGATCTGTTTCGGTGTGCGCCCCATCGCGTCCTGGCCGAAAAGCTCCATGGTGCCGGTGTCGCCGTTGAGATAGTTGAGCACCACGCCGTTGGGGTCCGTGTCGACGTTGTAAGCCGAACTTCCGCGGGGATACGACACCGAGAACTCGCCATTGCTGGCGCTGAATCGCGGGTTGGCCTCCACCGGCTTGCCCATCGGGGGCCGCCCGCAATCCGGCGGACAGTCGTAGCGGGCATTCTTGGCGGGTGAAATCGCGATCGAGATGACGGTTGCCACCATTGCCGTAGCACCCAGCCCGACAGCCAGCGAAAGCAGCAACGGCCGATACCTGTTGCGCGGCAACAAGATTGCCGAATAGCTCCCTGGAGGCAACGCATACCCCGGCCACTGGACAGCGTCGGGGGACGGCGCCCGTGCCGCGACTCGGGCGGCCTGCGACACCCGCGACGAAGCGCGAGCCGCGCCACCACAGCGGGGGCAAAACGGCATGTCGGGAATCACGTGACTGCAGTGCGCGCAGAGCACCGGGTCAGTCGCTGTCGCGGCGTCCTGGGCCTCGTTCAACAGGGCAGCCTGAATACCCAACCGCAACGCGAGCAGCATCACTGCGGGAAAAACCAGGTGCAGGGCCAACTGCATATCGTCGGTGATGGTGGCCATCTCCAGCATGCCCATCGCCCCATAGACGACCACCGTCAGCAGAACCGCGGCCAAGACTGCTTTGCGCGCTCGCGGCGTGAACCACAACGCAATTCCCACCAGCGCGCCGGCCGCACCAGCGGTCAATGGCACCAGCAAACCGCGAAGGCCAGCCTCGACGAACAGCACGCTGATCGGCTGGTGATCGATTGTGGGTCCAGTCGCCAGCTGCGGCGCCAATCTGGCCATGGTCGAGCCGGCGGCAAAGAAGATCGCCCCAAGCCACCCGATCACGAACCCGTCCATCGATCGCCGATCGCGGGGGCGTGACATCCGCACCAGCACTGTCGGCACCAACATCAGCATCGACCCGGAGATCGGAATCACCAGGCCGTCGAGTAGGAGGTTGCCTGTCGTGAGGCCAGTGCTTAATCCAACGTCATAGGCACCTGCCACGAATTTGCCGCTGACCAAACCCCAGACCACACCTAGAGCGGCGCCAGTCCCGCCCGCCCGCAACAGCCACCGGATCGGCAGATCCCTGCCAGCGCCGCTGGCATCCAAATAAGCGAGAAACAAAACCGGCAAGCCGAAAACGATCGTGGTGATCAACGGCGGTTCCCACCCGAGGACCGCGAAGGCGATAAGGGCGAGGATCAACAAGGCGAGCCCAAGCCGGAACGACCTGCGAGAGCTATTGGACAGCTGCGGAAAAATCGTGCTGACGACGGATAATCGCAGTAGGTGCTGCCGAGGTGCCGCCACAAACGCACTCGCCCGAAGCCGGCCGCGGCCGTTGCCCGGCTCAGTCAGGTCAGCGCCGCAATCGCCGCAGTAGGCCGCGGCGGGAACGTCTCGTCCGCAGGCATCGCAGGTGACGGTGGATACCACCGGAGCGGAAAACGCGCCCTAGTGCGAACCCGGAATCGCAGTCGGCGCCGGGGGGGCCTTGATACCGGGAGTGAACTTGTTGCCCTCTGTTGGGTTGAGGGATTTCTCAGTGGGCGTGACTTGCACCGAACTGGTTGTACTCGGTGTGGTCGTGGGGGCTTCCTTCTCGCTGTTGGTACACCCCGACATCACGGTTGTCAGCAGGGCTCCCCCGCAGATTCCCAGGCACAACTTGGTCGTCATCCGGTTCATCGAATTCCCCTCCGCTCGGCTGTGCGCACATTAACAGGTCTTCAAGCGTCCGGCGAAGCCTCGTAGCCGCAGGTCTGCGCTGGTGAGCACGCAGCCAAATAGGCGTCGCACAAGTGCTACGCTCGCTGAGTGGGTAGCGAAATCAGCCAGCGGGAGCTACGCAATAACAGCGGCGACATCATGCGCCGACTCGACGAAGGTGAAGCCTTCATCGTGACTCGGAACGGTGTACCAGTCGGAGAACTGGTGCCGCTGCGGCGGCGGCGCGTCGTGAACGGGTCAGCACTGGCTGAAGCGTTCCGCGGAGCGCCACGTATTGATTCCAAGCACTTCCGTGCGGATCTCGACCGTTGTGTCGACCAGGACATCTCCCCGCGTGGCTGAGACGAAGAGCGGGCTACTCGACACTTCTGTGGTCATCGATCTGGATGTCATCGAACCCGCGGATTTGCCCGCGAATTCGTCCGTCAGCGCGATCACGATGGCGGAACTCTCCGCCGGCCCGCACGCCACCGACGACCCCGCCGAAAGAGCTCGTCGCCAGGACCGACTGCAACAGCTGGAGTCGTGGGTGGAACCCGTACCGTTCGACGGTGATTGCGCGCGGGCATATGGACGGATCTATGCCGCCGTTCTGGCTGCGGGACGCCAACCTCGCCGGCGAGCAGCCGACATGCTCATTGCCGCTACCGCGCTTGCCGCGGGCCTGCCCCTGTACACCCGAAACGCCAACGATTTCCATGGCCTTGAGGAGATCGTCAAGATTGTGACCGTTTAGCGTCCCTACCCACCGGCCGGCCTCGTGATTAAAGTGAGCAGAAGGATTTGCGGAGCCGAGATGTTCGCCGCCTAACGTTGCGTCCTACGTTTCATGGTCCGCTTATTCTCGCCGAATCGCGGGGGCTTTCGGATGTAACCAATACGGCTAGCCGCAACAGGGGTGGACACGAATGCAATCTGCACGCAATTCTTCGAAAAGCATTGGCCGGATCGGCACTTTGGCGGTGACTGTGGGCATCGGAACCGCAGTGGCCGTGGGCATCGGCGCGGGGGTCGCATCTGCCGACAGCCCCGATTCCGGGGCGTCCGCGGCGTCGTCACACGGTTCTGATCAGAAGGGCGCTCCTGGCAAGCGCTCCGGCCCCAAGACCACGTCGTCGGGGGCTTCGAAAGCCGCCGCGAATTCACTGGCCCCGGCCGTCGCACCGGCGCGTGCTCCGCGCGGCGCCAAAACAGACACCACATCAGACGCCGTCGGGAATGGACCGTTAGCGCCGGCGGCGAGCACCGGGGCGTTGACATTGCTTGCAGCAGCACGGCGGGAACTGGGCGGTGGCGCCGCCCAGCCGTCGGCGGCAGCGGCAGCGGCGAACACAATCGCAGCGGCAGCGGTGACCAACACCGCGCCGACCAGCCTGCCCTCGACGCCGATCGGCTGGGTCACCGGTCAGAACAATTCCGCCATCCCCGGCTGGGGTTGGTCGCAGACCAACAACACCTCAGCACAGGGCATTTACGGCACCGACCTGGGCATCATCTGGGAAAACGGGCTCACCGGCAACATCCAGGTGGCCTTCGGTGACACCTTCAGCGGACCGAACATGACCGGCACCTGGCGGTCCAACGTGTTACTGCTCAGCCAGGACACCAACCTGACCAACGGCATGAAGGTGCTGCCGACCGGCTACGCATACCAGTTCATTCCGAGCTCGCCAGGCACCTTGTTCCCGTTCATCAATTCCGAGACGACGATCATCCCGACGTCGGCCATCTCAGTGAACAACCAGCAGTACGTGAACTACATGTCGGTCAAGTCCTGGGACACCCCGGGCCGCTGGACCACCAACTACAACGCGATCTCGATGTACGACCCCAACACCGACAAGTGGGTGCTGCAGAAGTCGACGATCCGGTCCGCGGGCTGGTTCCGGTCGTCGACGCCCTACGTCCCGGGCAGCCAGAATTTCCAGCAGGCCGCCTACGTCCTTGAGCCAGAAGACAAGGTCGCACCGGGCGACACCCAGTACATGTACGCGTTCGGCACCCCGGCGGGGCGCGCCGGGTCGGCCTACCTGTCCCGGGTGGCCGCCGACGACGTGACCGACCTGTCCAAGTACGAGTACTGGGACGGAAACAACTGGGTCGTCGGCAAGCCTGTCGCGGCCGCGCCGATCATCGGCGACTCCACTAAGTCGGTCGGCCTCTGGGGAATGGTTGTCGACTGGGCCAACGACCCGAAGGTGTTCGGCGGGTACCTCGGTGGCCTGTTCGGCGCCAAGACCGGCGGGAATGTCAGCGAGATGTCGGTCCAGTACAACGACTATCTGGACAAGTACGTCGTGCTCTACGGGAACGGCGCCAACAACGTGATCATGCGGACCGCCGACACCCCTGAGGGCCCCTGGTCGGATCCGGTCACCATCGCGACCTCGCTGCAGTATCCCGGGCTCTACGCGCCGATGATCCACCCGTGGTCGGGCACCGGAAAGTTGACCGACAGCAACGGCGACCCTGACGTGAGCAACCTGTATTGGGACATGTCGCTGTGGGGCAACTACAACGTCGTGCTGATGCAGACCGACCTGAGCCCGCTCATCACGTGACGGGAAGCTCCTCATCCAGGTTCGCCGGCAAGACGGCGATCATCACCGGAGCCAGTCGAGGGATCGGACTCGGGGTTGCGCAGCAGTTGGTGTCTGAGGGCGCGCGGGTGGTGATCACGGCGCGCGATCAGGCCACCCTGGATTCGGCGGTTGCCACTTTGGGCGGTCCCGAGGTTGCTGTGGCGGTTGCGGGTTCCGCCGATGATCCTGAGCACCAGGCCCTTACGGTGCAACGAGCCGTCGACGTGTTCGGGAGCCTAGACCTGCTGGTCAACAACACCGGGGTCAACTTCGCGAGCGGGCCGTTGATCGACCTCGACCTCGATGCCGGCCGCAAGACCGTCGAGATGAATTGCATTGCGGCGTTGTCCTGGATCCAGCAGGCACACCGTGTCTGGATGGGCTCACACGGCGGGGCCGTGGTGAACGTGTCGTCGGTGGGTGGGGTTCGCCCGGCGCCGGGCATCGGCATCTACGGTGCGAGCAAGGCCATGCTGACGTACTTGACTGCGCAGTTGGGCGCCGAACTCGGGCCTGGGATTCGGGTCAACGCCGTAGCACCGGGAGTCGTGAAGACCAAGTTCGCCGGTGCGCTATATGCCGATCGGGAGGAGGCCGTGGCGGCCACCTATCCGCTCAAGCGGCTCGGCGTGCCTTCCGACATCGCGAGCGTGGTGGCGTTCCTGCTGTCCGACGATGCGACGTGGATGACGGGTCAGTTGCTGGTCGTCGACGGTGGCGTGACACTCCTCGGGGTGGACTGGCCAACCTGATTGCTTACGCGGCAAGATCATTCAGCCGTCTTGCCGTCCTCTCGACGACTCTGGAAGTAGTCCGTCACCGCCGCGTGCAACGCCGGCTTGTCACTGGCCCAGCGCCAAGCCCCATCAGCGCCGAGGCGAATGTCGGTGTTGGGATCGAAGTGATGCCGAACCAGATAACTCTGTCTCAGAGCGTAGCCGCGATCCTCAGGATCTCCGTGCCACAACGTGTGAATCTCGCCCGGCAGCACGCCAACTTCACCTTTCACATCGGCGTGGAATCCGGTGGCCCAGCGTGAATAGTAATCGCGCTGTTCAGCGTTCATTTGCCACCTGCCCATCAAGTCTCCTGGCACGCCGTACGCGGCACTACTTAGCGCGGTATCGCCACCACCGATGACGCAGCAATCGTAAAAGCCGTGGCACTCCAACAGATCCCGGTGCGCCACCCACGCCATGCCGTGGGCCGACCTGACGCCCGCCTGGTTGATACCTTGTGACTCGAACATCACTGTGAAGGGCGCATGGCCCTCCAACACTCCGCCTGCGATCGAAGGGCGGCCCGGAGCGCTCGTTGTCGCGCGGTTCCCGTCGGGCTCCAGGTGATGCAACTCGGAGAACAATTGCACCAATGGCACAGCGCCCAGATGTTCCACCGCGCGTTGCGGCCACTGCGGGTCCTGGAACAGCACGTCGCTGTCGATCCACGCCACATACTCACACTCCGGCGGCAGATGCTTGAGGACCACGTTGAGCAACCGTTCCTTCTGCCACATCACGTCGCCATCGCCAACCTGCACGAGTATGTCGGCATCCTGCTCGGTGAGCTCCCAACGACCGTTGAAACCAAGTTCGATGGCCGCCAACGGAACCGACAGAGCCGCGTGAAAACGACGGTAATTGACGAGTCGCCGACGATAACCGACCGGATTAAAGAAGCTTGTGATCGCCCACAAAGTTCCGTCCTGCCGGTCTCGGTTCACTCCGCAGTCTTGCCGTCTTCGTGACGGCTAGGAAAAAACCCGCGCAGGAGTGCATGCAGCTCGGGCTTATCACTGTCCCAGCGCCAGGCCCCATCAACGCCTAGGCGAATGTCGGTGTTGGGATCGAACCGATGCGGCACCATATGGCTCTGCCGAACAGCGTATCCACGATCTTCGAGATCGCCGTGCCACAAGTGGTGAATCTCGCCAGTCAGCGCACCGACCTCACCTTTGACATCGCGGTGAAAACCGTTAGCCCACCGTGAAAAGTGATCGCGCTGTTCGGAGTTCAGCTGCCACCGTTCCATGACTACTTCTGGCGCGCCGTACGCGGCAAATACCAACGCGGTATCGCCACCGCCGATCACCAAGCCATCGTAGAAACCGTGGCACTCCAGCAATTCCCGTCGCGCCGCCCACGCCATACCCTTGGGCGCGGGAATAGCAGCCCCGGGCACAGGATGTCCGACCAGCGCAGCAGAAGCCGGTCCGATCATGTCAGCGGACACTGGGCGTCCGCCCAATACATCTGCGGCGATCGAAGAAAAACACGGTGCGGGTGTTCCGCAGTTCTCGTCACGTTCCAGGTGACGCAACCTGGAGAACAATTGCACCAACGGCAGGGTTGCTAGTTGTTCAATTGTGCGCTCTGGCCACTCCGGGTCCTGGAACAACACGTCGCTGTCGATCCACGCCACATACTCACACTCCGGCGGCAGATGCTTGAGGACCACGTTGAGCAACCGTTCCTTCTGCCACATCACGTCGCCATCGCCAACCTGCACGAGTATGTCGGCATCCTGCTCGGTGAGTTCCCATTGGCCATCGAAGCCAAGTTCGATGGCCGCCAACGGAACAGACAATGCGTCACGAAAACGACGGAAATTGACAAGCCGACGCCGATATCCGGCAGGATTGAATAAACTCGTGATCGCCCACAGATTTCCCTGGCCAGCGATAGGTCGGCTACTCACGAAAGGGCCGCAGCAAGAGTCCGCGTCTGCTGGCAGTTGACTTCTCTAGACATTCAATTGCCCCAGGATCTCTCATGATCGACGCTTGCAGCGGCCACCATAAAGCAAGACTTCGAACGCGTCAAAGCGTCACGGCTGAACGCACCAAGCACAACCCACTGTCGAACGGCATCGTGAGCACTTCCCATGCCGGGTCACTCCGTAATTCGGCCATGTAATTGTGCACAGTGTGCAGGTAGGGCTTGTCCTTGCCGTAGATGTCGGCCACGCGCTCCCGCACGCTGTCGTGGAAAAGCGCATAGCCTCCAACACCAAGTAGTGGCGCAAAAGCCTCGTGATCGAAGCGGGCCTGCTCTTCGCTGTGGTAACCGTCCACCAGCAGGATGCTGACTTCGCCCATCTCGCTGCGAGCCGCACTTTGCGCGAACTCCTGCGTCGTCATGCAGTGGTGGTCAATGTTGTCCAAGCCGTACGACGCGAAATGCGCCTTAACGCTGGCTGGATCACGCCAGAAGTCATCGACCATGGAGGGATCAATGAAGGTGACTCGACCGCCCTCTCCGTTATCAGCGAGCGCACGGGCAAACACCATCGGGGCGAAACCACGGTATGAGCCGATGACGACGACGTGTTGGGACCGGGCTACCCGCGCGAGACCGTAATAGATCCAGCCCAGCCCGAGATTGAGATCGTCCACCCGTTGCGCCTGCCCCATGCCGGTTAACGCGGGGTCATCGAACAACTGGCGTACCCAGGCGGTCAACTCATTCGGCATTCGAAATCCTCACGCTTGTAACTGGTGCCGCGAACGATCTCCGGTACCGGAGTCAGTTTGATACGAAATGGGTGTTGCAGCCGAGCACAAACAGCATCGGCGAGAGTCGCTTCCTCTTTGCTGGTGAGTGCATGCGTCAGGACAAGTTCTATCTCGATGTCTTCCAACGAATGCTGGATCATCTTCAGTTCGCGAATGGCCGGCAGCTTCATCAGCGGATGCAGCGGAAATCCGGGAAAAGCGGTGCGACCTCCCGGCAGTCGCAGCATGTTGCGCGTGCGCCCGAGAATCCGCTCAAGAGTCGGTAGTGTCCGGCCACAACTGCATGGCCCACCGACGGTGGCGTAATCGCCAAGGTCATAGCGCAACAACGGCATCGCGAAGTTGTGCAGTGAGGTCACGATCACCCGACCGGATTCACCCGCGCAACACGGTCGGCCGTCGTCGCCGATGATTTCCACCAGCACATCCTCGGCTTGCACGTGATACAGACCGGACTGCGGGCACTGCAACGCCACATAGCCCACTTCGTTCGCTGAGTACAGATCTGACACAGGCACGCTCCATGCCTCCCGCACCTTATCTCGCAAATCCGGCGCCAGCTGCTCGGAGAAAGAACGGGCCTCACGCAGCCCCGGCAGACTGACATTCCGTTCGATGCTGCGTAGCGCCAGCGCCCGGAGGTTTGAGGCATGGGTCAATAGCACATCTGGTTGCTCAGCTTGCAACCAATCGAGTTGGCTATCGACATCGCTGCGCGCATCGAATTCCACGCAGGGGCCGGTGGCATAACCTTCGTAAGCCTCGCCCCAACTGTCTCCGTATCCGCCCGCCGCGCCGACGCGTACGACCGCCAGCTTTCCGCGTAAGTCGCGTCGATGCCATATCGAATCGCGGAGCGTCATCGCACTCCAGAACTGCAGCGCGAGGTCCGTCTTGGCGATGGCCATCGGTGTGCCGGTGGAGCCAGAGGTCGTCATCTGATAAACGCCGCCATGATCCGGCGGCACCGGGTAGGCAAAAAGGGCCGAATCTGCCGTTCGCGCGTCGCCGCGGGTCAACACCGGCAACCTGGCGAACCAATCGGCGTCCGTGCCGAAAGACGCCGCATCCAATCGCGCTCGCCAGAATTCAGAGTTCGCATACGCATGCGCTGCCAACAGGTCGATCTGCTGGCCCTGGCGGACGCGAACTTCGTCCGGCGCGGCTCGTTCGCTCTCACGCAATTGCGCTTGCAGGACTTCCATCGTCGCCGCAGGTCCATAGAGCACAAGCGGCCACGCCATGCCAGACAAGGTCGAGCGCGGGCGCAATTCCTGTTCGCAGGTCACGGCTTCATTCATCCCATTCCCCCGGGGGCTCGGCCGCTCCACGATACTTCAGCTAGTGGATGCCACCCATCAGGGCATGGATACGCTTCGCCTGGGTGGCGACGATGCCCGCGAGAACCAGCGCGGCCCCACCGAGAAGGGTGAAATAGCCCACCAGACCGAGGCTGTCCTGCCAGGGCGCTGTGGTCCCGCCGATGGCGTCGCCTACGGCGCTGGCCAGGAACCACAAGGCAACCACCTGGCTTTCCATCCCCCGCGGCGCCAGGTGCGTTGAGGCGGATAGTCCGGTCGGGCTCAGCAGGAGCTCGCCGACGGTCTGGACCACGACGATCGACATCAGCCAGATCAACAGCACCTTTGTACCGCCGTTAGCGATGTTCGCCAGCACCGCCATGGCGACGAACGACAATCCGATCAGAACCAGAGCCAGCACGAACTTGGCGGGCAGCGTCGGTGCCCGCTTTCCCAGCTTGAGCCAGAGGAAGGCGAACACCGGCGCCAGCGTGACGATGGCGATCGGATTGACCGACTGCAGCCAGCTGGCCGGCATTTCGAATCCACCCAAATGCCGGTCGGTGCTGTTCTCGGCGAACAAGCTCAGCGTGGTCCAGCCCTGGTCGCTGATCAGCCAGAACATCGCGGCACCGGCGAAGATCCACACGTAGGCCTTCATCCGGTCGCGTTCCAGCGCGGTCAAAGCGGTGTTGCGGAAGATCCGGGCGAAGTAGACGAAGGGCGTGGCAAGGGTGACGGCCGTCAGGAACCAGATCATGTGTTCGGCCCGGAAATGACCAAGCATGCCGTCGATGGTGAACAGGACGGCACTGATGGCGAGGAACGCGACGCTAATCAGCCCGACCTTGCGCAACTGCTCGCGCGTCTCGGGGTCGGGCACCGCCCGGCCGATGCGGCCCAGCGTTTTCGGGCTGGCCATGATGTAGACGACCATCGCGATCGTCATCCCCACACCTGCCGCACCGAAACCGACGTGCCAGTTGACCTTTTCGCCGAGGTATCCGCAGATCAGCGGCGAGAAGAAACTGCCGATATTGATGCCCATGTAGAAGATGGAGAATCCGGCGTCGCGACGCTCCCCCTCGTCGGGATCCTGGTCGTACAGTTCGCCCACCATCGCCGAGATGTTCGGTTTGAGCAAGCCGGTTCCAATGGCGATCAGCGCCATCCCCGGCCACAGGGACATCGGCTCTGGAATCGCCAAAACGTAATGGCCGGTAGCGATGGTGCAGCCACCGATGAGGACCGAACGGAACGGCCCCAGCACCCGGTCGGCGATCCACCCGCCAGGGATGGTGAGCAGGTAGATCAGCGCGCTGTAGACGCCCACGATGCCGATCGCAGTGGTGGCCGGCATCGCCATGCCGTCGGCGGACTTATCAGCGACCAAGTACAGCACCAGGATGGCAAGCATGCCGTAGTAGCTGAACCGTTCCCACAACTCGGTGAAGAACAGCGTCGCAAGCCCCATCGGATGGCCGAAGAAGCGGCGATCTTCCTGCGGTGCTACCGGTAACGCGCTGGTCATCCGATGAAGCTACGCCAACCGCTGCGTGTTCGCGGGTCAGTTACGGAGTGTTAACGACAAGCGCCGACGGGGACCTGCTCCTGTGAAAGGAGCGGATCCCCGCCGGCGTCAATCAGTTGTGCGTATCGACTACCCGTGGTTAGGGGTTGCCGTGGGTGCCGGGGGTGCCGTTGACCCCGGGGGCGATCCCGATGCCGCCGGCGCCGCCCGTCCCGCCGGTCGGGGTGCCGCCGCCGAGGGCGCTGGCGTCACCACCGTTACCGCCATTACCACCGGTACCGCCAGCAGCGCTGGCGTTGCCGCCGGCACCGCCGGTTCCGCCAGTGGCCGGAGAGTTGGTTCCGCCGGCCACGGCATCGCCGCCCTTACCGCCGGTACCACCGACCGCGTTGAGGGTACTGCCACCCTTACCGCCGACACCGCCGATGGCTGCTCCGTTGGTGGAGGTCGCGTTGCCGCCAACACCACCCTGACCGCCGGTGATACCGGCGAACGAGTTGTTGCCGCCGCCTTGGCCACCGCCACCGCCTTGGGCCAGGGCATTGGTACCGCCGGCCTTGGCGTTACCACCAGCGCCACCGATCCCGGCAATACCGCCAGTACCACCAGCAGCTCCAGCGCTGGAGCCATTGCCAGCAATGCCGCCAGTCGCCGCACCATTCGTGGACTCTGCATCGCCGCCATTACCGGAGTTACCGCCGTTACCACCGTTTCCGGTTGCACCGGTAGTACCGGTGGATGCGCCGGTACCACCAGCCCCCGAAGCGCCCGCAGCACCACCAGCACCACCAGCGGCTCCATCACCGACACTGCCACCCGCGCCGCCTTGGGCGAGGGCATTCACACCGCCGGCGAGGGCCTTACCGCCAACACCGCCGGTTATGCCATTACCGCCAACACCGCCCGCGCCGCCGTCACCGCCATTACCACCAGTCAAGCCGATGCCACCCGTCGCCCCGCCGGCGCCACCAGCTCCGCCAGCACCACCGGACTGGGCAGGGGCACCGACAAACCCCCCGGTTCCGCCCTTGGCTGCGCCGTTGGTGGAGGTGGCGTCACCGCCGCTTCCACCGACACCGGACTTGCCGGCGTTCCCTCCGGCCCCGCCCTTACCGCCCTTACCACCGACACCGCCCGCAGCCGCGGTACTACCGACACCGCCGGCGCCACCGGTACCACCCTTACCGTTCGCCCCGAGAGACCCTCCCTGACCGCCGGTCGCGGTGGCTCCGATGCCGGTAGCGATTGCGGCGCCACCGGCACCGCCGTTGCCGGCGTTGCCACCGACACCGCCCGCTCCGCCGGCACCGCCGGTGGCTCCGATGCCGCCGGTGGCTCCGCCGGTTCCGCCGGTGCCGCCGACTC
The DNA here is from genome assembly GCA_965279745.1 of Mycobacterium sp. Classification (GTDB taxonomy): domain Bacteria; phylum Actinomycetota; class Actinomycetes; order Mycobacteriales; family Mycobacteriaceae; genus Mycobacterium. The sequence continues at coordinate 363,429 of OZ257262.1, read as the reverse complement.
CGCCTTTACCGCCTGTACCACCGGCACCGGCGGACCCACCCTGGCCACCTGTTGCTGTCCCGGTACCGCTGGTGGTTGCAACTCCACCCGCACCACCGTTGCCACCGTTACCACCGGTTCCACCAGCGCCAGCATTATTGCCTGCAGCACCGGTGGTCCCGGCACTGCCGCTGCCGCCGAAACCGCCTTGTCCGCCCGCACCGCCGGTACCACCGGTACCGGCGGTCGCGGCGCCGGTACCACCTGCGGTGGCGCTACCACCAGCCCCACCGGCCGCACCTGTCGTGCCGGCACCGCCTGCTGCTCCGGTGGTGCCTGCGGTTCCGAGCGCACCGGCACCACCCTTGCCGCCAAAACCACCGAAGGCATTGCCCGCTGCCGAGTTGGCGTTGCCACCGGCGCCGCCGGCACCAGCAGCACCGACAACCCCGTTAGCACCGTTACCACCAACACCACCAGCAGCCGAGGCATTCAGGGCGCCCTCTGTCGCGTCACCGCCGCGGCCACCAGCACCGCCGTTACCGCTGAGGCTGCCCGCCGCACCACCTTGACCACCAACACCACCGGAGGCAGAGCCACCCGTGCCTCCTACGACAGTGGCGTCGCCGCCCCGACCGCCGACACCACCGTTGCCGGCGTTGACAGCGTTACCACCCGTACCACCGTTACCAGCGTTAACGATGCTGTCTGCCGCGGTGGCTGCGCCGCCCTTGCCGCCGGCGCCGCCGTTGCCACTGGTGGTTCCGCCGGTGCCGCCCTTACCGGCGTTACCACCGCCAGCGCCGGTGTTGAGGATGCCGGTGCCTGTGGACACGGCGTCACCGCCGTCGCCGCCCTGGCCACCGGTACCGGTCACCCCCGCAGCGCCACCGGTACCACCCTGACCGCCCTGCGCATCGAAGATGCCGGAGCTGCCGATGCCTTGTGCGTTGCCGCCCTTACCGCCGGCACCACCGTTACCGACACCGCCACCAGCACCGCCCTGACCGCCGGTACCACCGGTAGCAGTGAAGCCCGTCGCGCCGACTGAGGCGCCGCCACCGGCACCACCAGCACCACCGTTACCGGCAGACGCGCCACCACCGGCACCACCCTGACCGCCCGTGGCGGTATCACCAGAGGCCCCGGCCGCACCGCTACCACCGGCACCACCAGCACCACCGTTACCGACCGTGCCCGCCGCGAATCCGCCCTTACCACCAGCACCACCGGTAGCAATGGTATTGACCGAGGTCGCGTCACCACCGACCGCGCCAGCACCACCATCACCACCACCAGCACCGCCGGTACCACCGGCACCACCAGCACCACCGGTCGAGCTGACGAACGTGTCACCAGAGGCGCCACCACCAGCACCACCATTACCGCCGTTACCGACACCAGAACCGACAGCACCACCAGCACCACCAGCACCACCAGCAGCAATACCGGCACCCGTAGCACCACCACCGGCACCACCATTACCGCCATTACCGTCAGCGAACGCCACCGACCCGCCAGCACCACCGGTACCACCGAAGCCGTGATCCTGTTCAGAGTTCCCGTTACCACCGGCACCACCATTACCCGCGGCACTGCTCGAGCCCGTGGCCCCGATCGACGCGCCACCAGCACCGCCAGCACCACCGATCGCCCGCGAACCCGAATCGCGGGTATGCGCGTTGCCACCAGCACCACCGGCACCACCGTTACCCGACGTGGCACCACCAGCACCACCAGCACCACCATTACCGCCAGTCCTGATCACCCCGGTGCTGGTACCGGTCTGGGCATCCGCCGCGCCACCGTTACCACCATTACCGCCGTTACCGATCAACCCGGCGTTACCACCGTTACCGCCGTTACCGGCGCTGGCACCGGTGGTCAGGTCGTTGTAGCCGTTACCACCATTACCGCCGTTACCACCGAACGTGGCCCCAGCACCAGTAGTCCCGGCAGTCCCGGTCGACCCCGACGCGCCACCCGGAGTGGTCCCCGAAGCACCAGCAGCACCAGCACCACCAGCAGTACCCCGAGTACCGCCGGTACCACCATTACCGCCATTCGGGTTAGCCACCGTCCCGGTAGCACCGGCCCCACCGTTACCGGCGTTACCCGCGTTACCACCAGTAGCACCGTTACCGCCACTGCCATTAGCACCGGTAGTACCCGACGCCGCCGTACCACCCTTACCACCCTTACCACCGGCACCACCAGCACCACCATTACCGCCAGTACCACCAGCACCACCAACACCGTTATTTACCCCGGTAACCCCGGCCGCACCATCATGGCCGTCACCACCGGTACCACCGGTAGCACCGTTACCGCCCTTACCGCCGGCACCACCATCACCCTGGACCAAACCGCCCCTACCACCAGCACCACCAGCACCACCAACACCACCAGCCTGACCAGTAACGCCATCAGTGCTGCCCGTGGTCCCCGCAGTCCCCGCGGTCCCCCCGCCACCATTACCGCCCTTACCACCGGCACCACCATTACCGAACGAACCAGCCGCACCACCCTTACCGCCATTACCGCCGTTAGCGCCCGTGGTACCCGACCCATCAAAGCCGTCACCACCAGAACCACCATTACCGCCGGCACCCAACGCCCCGACACCACCAGTGCTCCCCGTGGTCCCCGCCGCCGCACCGCCGGTCGTGCCACCAGCCAAGCCCCCGGTACCACCATTACCGGCGGCACCACGGTTACCGCCCTCACCACCATCGCCACCATTCGGTGTGCCCGCCGTCCCGCCAGCACCAGCACCACCATTACCGGCGTTACCCGCAGCACCACCAGTACCACCATTACCGCCACTGCCATTAGCACCGGTCGTACCACCCGTGCCGCCAGCCTTACCCGCAGCACCCCCAGCACCACCGGTACCACCGGTACCACCAGCACTGCCGGTACCACCATTACCGCCGGAACCACTGCCCGCGGTCGTCCCGGTACCACCGTTACCGCCGTTACCGCCGGTACCACCAACACCACCAACACCACCAGCACCACCGGAACCACCCTTACCCGAGGTCGTCCCGCCCGTACCACCAGCACCACCAGCACCACCAGCAGTGCCCCAACCACCATTAGACGTGGCGTCTCCACCAGAAACCCCGTACCCGCCAGTAGAGCCGTTACCACCAGCAGCACCAGCAAAACCATTACCACCAGCACCACCAGCACCACCATCACCGATAGCACCCGCGGCACCACCCTTACCGCCGGCACCACCAGCAGCGCTACTCGAGTCGCTGTTCCAGCCCGCACCACCAGCACCACCATTACCGCCAGTGGTCCCCGCGGCACCCGAGGTCCCCGCCGACCCCGCCGACGCACCCGTACCACCCGCGGCACCACCAGCACCCGAAGCACCAGCACCACCACGCGTACCACCAGCACCACCATCACCACCATTAGGTGTGCCCGCAGTACCACCACCACCAGTACCACCATTACCGGCGTTACCCCCAGTACCACCGGTAGCACCATTACCGCCATTGCCATGGGTGAACCCAGCCACCAACGCCTTACCACCAGCACCACCACTGCCCCCGGCGCCACCACTACCACCATTACCGGCAGTACCACCAGCACCACCGGAAGCACCGGTACCACCATTACCGCCAGCACCACCGGTACCACCATTACCGGCATTACCACCATTACCGGCGTTACCACCGAACACACCACCATTACCGCCAGCACCACCGTTACCACCCGCGGTACCGGTACCACCGTTACCACCAGCACCACCACCAGTGGCCCCTACCGCACCGGTAACACCAGTGAACCCTTGACCACCAGTACCACCATTACCACCAGTACCCAACGAACCGGCATTACCGCCGGCACCACCATTACCGCCACCGAACGCCGGGTTCGTGCTGTTCCAGCCGGCACCACCATCACCACCGTTACCACCAGCAGTAGCCGCCGTACCCGAAGAACCACTCGACCCCGCGCTAGCACCCGCCCCACCCGCGGCACCGCCAGCAGCACCAGCACCCGCAGTGCCCCACGTACCACCATTACCGCCAGCACCACCATTAGCAGGACCCAAGTTCAAATCACCCTGAGCACCCGTACCACCATTACCGGCATTACCGGCATTACCACCGGAACCACCAGCACCACCATCAGCATCCGCACCCGAGGAACCAACACCACCCGCAGCACCACCAGCACCACCAGCACCACCAGAAGCACCAGCACCACCAGTACCACCCGTACCACCGTTACCACCAGCACCAGCGTTGATCGTGATCACCCCGAGCCCACCATCAGACCCGGCGCCACCGGTACCACCCGAGCCACCGGCACCACCAACACCACCAGCACCACCATTACCGGCGACCGAACCGCCCTTACCACCAGCACCACCAGCACCACCAGCACTGCCATTACCACCCGTGCCGCCGTTATTACCGGCACCACCGGCAGCAGCAGTCGCCCCCGCAATCCCCGCAGTACCCCCAGCACCAGTACCACCAGCACCGCCAGCACCACCATTGCCATAGGTACCCGCGTTACCACCAGCACCACCATTACCACCAGCGGTAGCACCACTCGTGCTGGTCCAACCGGCACCACCAGCACCACCATTACCACCCGACGCCCCAGAACCATCAGCGCCTGTCACACCGGCAGAACCCGCAGTCCCTCCAGCAGCACCCCCGGCACCACCAACACCGGCAGTACCCCGATCACCACCATCACCACCGGTACCACCATCCGGCGAACCCGAAGTACCACCAGCACCAGCACCACCATTACCGGCATCACCAGCATTACCACCCGTGCCACCAGTACCACCATTGCCATCAGCACCATTCACACCACCACCGAGCGCGAACCCGTGCGTGCCGCCCTTACCACCAGCAGCACCAGCACCACCAGTGCCACCATTACCGCCATCACCACCGGACGCACCACCACCAACCCCGGTAGCGCCGTTACCGCCGTTACCGCCGTTACCGCCGGCACCACCCACACCACCGACACCACCAGCACCGCCGTCACCCTTCGACGACCCGCCGTTACCGCCAGCACCACCGGCACCACCAACACTGCCCGCACCACCAAGACCACCATTGCCACCCGGACCGGCATTAGCCCCTACCGCACCCGAAGCACCATTACCGCCGGCACCACCAGCACCACCATCACCGACCGAACCCGCGTTACCACCAGCACCACCCTTACCGCCAGCCTTCGACGGATCATTGCTGTTCCAGCCAGCACCACCATTACCACCATTGCCACCCGACGCCGCAGCACCACCAACACCACTAGCACCCGTCGTACCACCAGGACCACCCGCGGCACCACCGGCAGCGCCAGCACCCGCCGCGCCACGCTCACCACCATTACCACCAGCACCACCATTCGGAGTCACCGACGACACACCCGCACCACCGGTACCACCATTACCGGCATTACCGGCATTACCACCCGTGCCACCCGCACCACCACTGCCATCACTACCGGCAGAACCAATACCGACCGCCTTACCACCAGCACCACCAGCACCACCAGCAGCACCGTTACCACCCGTACCGCCATTACCACCAGTCCCACCAGCCAAACCAGCACCACCAGCAGCACCGTTACCACCATTACCGCCCGCACCACCAGAACCACCATTACCGCCAGAACCACCAGCACCACCAGAACCCGCTATCGCCCCACCAGCACCGCCCGCACCACCGGCACCACCAGCGCTGGCATTACCACCACTGGTCCCATCAACCCCGACACCACCATCAACACCGGCCTGACCACTCGCACCGTTACCGCCAGAACCACCAACACCACCATTACCGACGAAACCACCAGCACCACCAGCACCACCCTTACCGCCAGCCTTCGACGCAGTAAGGCTGTTCCACCCCGCACCACCATTACCGCCATTACCGCCACCAGCAGAACCACCATCACCACCGGTAACCCCACTCACCCCACCAGTGCCACCACTACCCGCCGCACCACCAGCACCACCAGTACCAGCGAACCCGACATTGCCGCCATTACCACCAGCACCACCATCCGGGTTCAACGCAGTCCCGGCACCACCATTACCGCCATTGCCGGCGTTACCCGCATCACCCCCGGCGCCACCAGCACCACCATTACCGTTCTGTCCGACACTGCCCTTACCACCCGCAGCACCACCCGCACCGCCCTGGCCACCCTTAGCACCACTACCCCCGGTACCACCATCACCACCAGTACCACCAGCCACACCAGCACCACCAGTAGCACCATCACCACCAGCACCACCATTACCACCCGCACCACCAACACCACCAACACCACCAGCACCACCATTACCCACCAACGTGCCACCAGCACCACCAGCACCACCATTACCCGCGGTGGACCCCGCACCACCATTACCGCCACCAACACCCGCACCACCAGCACCACCAGCAGTCCCGGTCGACCCGTTACCACCCGCACCACCAGCACCACCATTACCGACCGTGCCCGCGTTACCACCCGCACCACCATTACCGCCAGCCACATTGGTCACCGTGGAATTCCAGCCGGCACCACCCGCACCACCATTACCACCAGAACCCGACCCGCCATTACCGCCATCACTACCGGTCGCACCACCAGAACCACCAGTACCCGCCGCACCACCAGCACCACCAGTACCCGCAGTACCCAACTCACCACCATTACCACCAGCACCACCATCAGGAGTGATGATGTTCGTCCCCGCCGCACCCGTACCACCATTACCCGCATTACCCGCACTACCACCCGTACCACCAGCACCACCAGTGCCATTCACCCCAGCCGAACCAGCCCCCAACGCCTTACCCGCGTTACCGCCGGCACCACCCTTACCGCCCTTACCACCAGAACCACCATCACCACCATCACTACCCGAAGCACCCGAACCCACCCCGGCAGCACCATCAGAACCACTACCACCCGCACCACCAGCACCACCGGCACCACCCGCACCACCATTACCACCATTACCCGACGTGCTACCACCAGCACCACCAGCACCACCCACACCACCAGCGAAACCAGAACCACCATCAGTGCCCGTCACACCAGAAGTGCCCGCCGTACCCCCAGCACCCGCACCCGCCGCACCACCATTACCGCCATTACCCACCGCGCCACCAGCACCGCCAGCACCACCATTACCGCCAGCACCCGCCACCACAGCACTGAACCCAGCCCCACCATTACCGCCATTACCCCCCGAGGTCGCCGCCGAACCCGCAGCACCCGAAGCACCAGCACCACCACCACCATTACCCGAACCACCCGCACCACCGGCACCACCCACACCGGCCTTACCCGGATTACCACCAGCACCACCCGCACCACCATCAGGCGTGCCCGCATTACCCGCACCACCAACACCACCATCACCGGCAACACCCGCACCACCGCCGGAACCACCCTTACCACCCACACCCGCCGCACCCGACGAATCAACAAAGAACAGAATCCGCCCATCACCACCATTACCACCCACACCACCAACACCACCAGCACCACCCGTACCACCAGCACCACCAACACCACCAGCAGCACCCGCAGCCGTCGCACCAGCACCCGCAGCACCCGTACCACCAACACCACCAACACCACCAGCACCACCAGCACCACCAGCACCACCAGCACCAAACACAAAGCTGCCAGCACCACCATCACCACCAGCACCGCCCTTACCACCAGCAGTACCCACACCACCCGCACCACCCGGCGACGTCCCCGTCACACCCGCCAAACCCGCACCACCCGCACCACCCGCACCACCCGCACCACCATCACCCGACACCGACAACAACCCCGTAGAACCACCATCACCACCATCACCACCCACACCACCAATCAACGTGGTCGCCCCACCCGTACCACCAGCACCACCACCACCAACCACCAAACCACCATTACCACCAGCACCACCAGCACCACCCGTACCACCAGCACCACCAGCACCACCCACACCACCAGAACTAATCGTCGAAATCAGCCCAGCAGAACCACCCGCACCACCAACACCACCCACAAAACCACCACTACCCACACCACCAGCACCACCATTACCCGCAGCACCCCACGAAATCAGACCCGTATCCCCACCAGCACCACCCGCACCACCATTACCAGCACTCGCAGCACCACCAGCACCACCATTACCACCATTACCAATAAACAACCCACCCGTACCACCCTTACCACCAGCACCACCAGAAACACCATTAGTCCCAGCACCACCAGCACCACCCGAACCAAACCACCCCGCCGAACCACCATTACCACCCGCAAACCCAGCACCACCCGAACCAATCAACCCACCATTACCACCATTGCACGCACCACTGGTGCACACCCCCGCATACCCCGTCCACGAATACCCATTACCAATCAAAATCCCGCCATCAGGATGCTCAGCAGTCCCATTCCCAAACAACCAAATATCACTCGCCCCCGCACCCACCGACGACCCCACCGACGCCGCCGACGGAACACTCCCCACACCCGACACCGCAGCACCCGCACCCGACCACAACCCACCCGACGACTCACCCGACGACACCCCCGCCGCCGGCGGCGCCACATCACGCCCACCACGCGACCCATCACGACGCACAAACCCCAACAACGCCCACCCCAACGGCCCACCCACACCCGAACCATCCGAACCACCCGCAGCCCCACCACCAAACCCAAGCCACGACAACAACCCACCACCCAACCCCGACACCGCACCCGACGGCACCGCCGCCACCGGCGGCGCCACCGACAACACCGGCGCCACCACAACATCATCAGAACCCGAAACCACCACACCCTCATCCACCACCGGCACACCCACCTCCGGCACCACAACAGACACCCCACCCACACCCGACGAACCCACCACCACCGGCGACGCACCCGCCACCGCACCCGCCGGCGCCACACCCTCAAACCCCGAACCACCCGAACCCGAACCACCCGAACCCAACCCCGACCGACGACCAGACTTCACCCCACCCGACACAGACCCCGCCCCCGACCCCGCACCAACCGAAGACCCCTCCGACTCACCACCAACACCCGACGAACCCGACACCCCACCCTCAACAACACCCTCAGACCCCACACCACCAGCAGACGAACCACCCGCAGACGACCCCGACCGCGACCCCGCACCACCCGAACGATGACCCGGCGCACCCTTCACCGAACCCGACGACCCCGAATCCGACGCCGACGCCCCCCCCCGAACCCGTCGTATCAGCAAACGCCACCGCCGGCATCACCGCCACCGCAGCACCCACCCCCAACGCCACCGCCAACGCACCCACCCGACCCACATAACCCCCAGGACCCGACACCACAGACCTCAACCCACCACGCACACCAACCCCCACAGCACGCACCACCACACCCCGCCCAACCCGCACTGAACTGGCCGAACCAACAAAATCCGAACCACCCTCAACACCAGAAACAACACTCATGACAACTCCCCCTTCTCAGGACTTTCTCAGCACGGTTAGGCCCATTATGCACACCAACACCACAAGTGTCAGCGTGTCGAATCGCCACCACGCAGATGTCTGAAGACACCCACACAGCCCATTCCACACACCACACAACAAACCACCCGGAAACCTACCAGCCAGCAACCCAACAGGCACACGAGGACCCACCCAACCACGCCAACGAATCCTCCACCGACCACTCCGTCCCAGGTCGACTCTCAAAATCTCAACCACAAACGACGACTGGAGTGTGTCTGCTGCACGAGTAGATGACGGTAGACCGCGCGGCCCTGTTGACGATGGTCGAAACCTAGGCCCGGAAGCGACGGTGAAAAGTGGGCACGTGGTCGTGGATTATTGTGCGGTGTTGTCTGCTCTGGCCGAGGGCAAGGGTCTGCCCCCGGTTCGCGGCGTCCTGCTTGAACGGGATGTAGCCGACCTCGTCCCGACTAGCGATCCGACGCGACGCAGCGTGACCAGTTCGGCCGGCAGGCGCCCGGCGTTGTGGGCGGCATTGAGGCGGGCGACCCCTGTTCCCACTTTCCCAGACACCGCGGTTGAGGCGATGATCGTCTCAACGGAAGGAGTCAGAGAAACGATGACCGCTGCTTATTCGGAGGAGTTTCGCCGTCGTGCGGTGGAGTTGGCCCGGCTGCGGGAGAAGCCGATCGCTCGGGTTGCCAAGGACCAGCGATCGTGTGGACGCCGAGTTAGCCAACACCGTCGTGGCGATCCATACCGGCTCACGGCAGACCTACGGTCTACCGCCGGGTGGTCGGCTGGTCGATCGCCGATCACTTGCGGACCGAACTGTTCGCCGACGCTCTCGACATGGCCCGACTACGCCGCAAACCCGTCGGCACGATCGTGCACTCCGACCGCGGAACCCAGTACCAGTTGGCTGTTCGGCCACCGGCTCCGCGAGGCAGGCCTCCTGGCTTCTATGGGCCAGGTGGCCTCCGCCTTTGACAACGCGATGATCGAATCGTTCTTTGGCTCCCTGCAGATCGAACCCGTCCGCCGTCACAGCGCTCTGGACTACTGCAGCCCTATCGACTACGAAAGACACCACACGACCACCAACACGGCCGCGTGAACACCCAACACCAGCCGTCCGGGAAGCCGGGACAGGTCAAAAGTGGGAACAGGTCAGGCCGACTTTTCAACCGTCCCGACTGGCCGGGTTCTCAACCGTCGTCAACAGGCCCAATTGCTCGGCGCGGTCATGGGGCCGGTGGTAGGCGAATTCGTTCAGAGTGACGACGGCGATGAGCAACTGCTTCCTTGCGGCATTGATCCTGAGCGCATCGAAGGGAGCTCGGCATCAACAACAGAACCCGGACGACACGCACCCATCCATGCCGCGATCGACACTCACGGCGACGACCCAACCTACGGGTACAGCTACATCGCCGAAGAGCTGCTCGGACGCGGAATCAGAGCCGGATCTGGTCAGTGGTCCATTCGCATCGACGCAGCCAATTTCGCTCAGCGGCTTCGCACTGCCGCAAACGCGGCCTGAGCTTCACACCGCGAGTCAACCGAAGTTGAGACAGTCCTTGGCCGGCGTCGCGGGCTTGGCCAACGAGTAGACGACGGTCCTACGGAAGATCGACCTCTGACCTATCGCAGCACCACAAACCTCACCCAACTCGCACTGCACCGCGTCAAGCGCACAACAGCGGCGGGGGTCCTCTCCTGTGAAAGGAGCGGATCCCCGCCGTCGTTGTCAGTTGTGCGTATCGACTACCCCGTGCTTAGGGGTTGCCGTGGGTGCCTGGGGTGCCGTTGACCCCGGGGGCGATACCAGTGCCGCCGCCGCCGCCGTTGCCGCCGGTCGGGATTCCGGCGGCCGACGAGGCGTCGCCGCCGTTACCGCCGTTACCGCCCGTACCGCCAGCCACGGTGGCGTTGCCGCCGGCACCGCCGGCACCACCGGTGGCCGGAGAGTTGGTTCCGCCAGCCACGGCGTCGCCGCCCTTACCACCGGTACCCCCGATCACACTGGATGTATCGCCACCGCGACCACCGGTACCGCCCACAGCGAATCCATTGGTGGAAGTCGCACTGCCACCAATGCCACCCTGAGCACCGAACGCGTTAGCAGGAGCGCCTGAGCCGCCGACGCCGCCCTTCCCACCAGTGGCTCCGGCATTGGTTCCGCCGGCCGTGGCGCTACCGCCATTACCAGCCGTCCCCGCAACACCACCAGTACCGCTGCCAGCATCGCCTCCAATGTTGCCGTTACCGCCCAAGGCGGCTCCGTTGGTGGAGGTCGCGTTACCGCCGTTGCCGCCAGCACCACCGATACCGGCACTACCGGTGCCGCCCGTCGCGCCGGTGGTTCCACCACCACCCGCGGCCGCACCTCCAGCACCACCTGCTCCACCCGTAGTCGAACTGATGGTCGACCCACCGACGCCGCCGACCGCAGAAGCGTTTGTTCCGCTAGAGAAGGCGCTGCCGCCGGTCCCACCGACAAAACCTGTACCGGCCTTGCCGCCGTTGCCCCCGTCGCCGCCGTTGCCGCCGGTCACGCCACCGGCACCGGTGGCGCCACCAGCACCACCCTTGCCACCCGCCGCAGCAGCAACCGAAGCAACGGCGATATTGCCGCCAGTACCACCGATCGCATTGCCGTCGCTAGAGGTCCCGGTGCCACCAACACCACCAACACCTCCGTTGCCGTTGTTACCGCCGGCGCCGCCCTTGCCGCCCTTGCCCCCGGCGCCCAGCGCGGCCCCGGTACCACCAACACCACCGGTACCACCAACGCCACCGGCGCCTTGCGCGCCAGCACCGCCGCCTTCTCCGCCGATAGCTATTGTTCCGACGCCGGTAGCGACTGCGGCGCCACCGGCACCACCGATGCCGGCGTTGCCGCCGACACCACCAGCACCGCCCGCACCGCCTGTGGCACCCCCGGTTCCGCCGGTGCCGCCGACTCCGCCTTTACCGCCTGTACCACCGGCACCGGCGAGCCCACCCTTGCCGCCGACCGCGGTCCCGGTACCGCTGGTGGTTGCAACTCCACCGGCACCACCGCTACCACCGTTACCAGCGGTGCCACCAGCGCCAGCGGTATTGCCTGCAGCACCGGTGGTCCCGGCACTGCCATTGCCGCCGAGCCCACCGCCACCACCGGCACCGCCGGTGCCGCCGATACCGCCGATTGCGCTACCCGTGCCGCCTGCGGTAGCGCTGCCACCAGCCCCACCAGCCGCACCGGTCGTGCCCGCACCCCCGACTCCGCCGGTGGTACCTGCGGTGCCGAGCGCACCGTCACCACCCTTACCACCAACACCACCGCGAGCATTGCCGACCGCTGAGGTGGCGTCACCGCCGGCGCCACCAGCACCGGCACCTTCGACGGCGGCGTTAGCACCAGTACCACCGGCACCACCGGTGGCGGTCGAACCTGCCCCGGTCGCGGACGCGTCGCCGCCGCGGCCACCAGCACCGCCGTTACCGCTGAGGCTGCCCGCCGCACCACCTTGACCACCAACACCACCGTTAGCCGTGGAACCGGCGCCTGTCATCGTGGCGTCGCCGCCGCGACCGCCGACACCACCGTTGCCGGCGTTGACAGCGTTACCACCATTACCGGCCGCACCGCCCTTGGCGAAGCTATCCGCCGCGGTGGCTGCGCCGCCCTTGCCGCCGGCGCCGCCGTTGCCACTGGTGGATCCGCCGGTGCCGCCCTTACCGGCGTTACCACCAACAGCGCCGGTGTTGACGATGCCGGTGCCTGTGGACACGGCGTCACCGCCGTCGCCGCCCTGGCCACCGGTACCGGTCACCCCCGCGGCCCCACCGATACCACCGACACCGGCCTGCGCATCGAAGGTTCCAACGAATCCGATGCCTTGTGCGTTGCCGCCCTTACCGCCGGCACCACCGTTACCGACACCGCCACCAGCACCACCGGCACCGCCGGCACCACCAAAGGCAGCGAAGCCCGTCGCGCCGACTGAGGCGCCGCCACCGGCACCACCAGCACCACCGTTACCGGCAGACGCGCCACCACCGGCACCACCCTGACCGCCCGTGGCGGTATCACCAGAGGCCCCGGCCGCACCGCTACCACCGGCACCACCAGCACCACCGTTACCGACCGTGCCCGCCGCGAATCCGCCCTTACCACCAGCACCACCGGTAGCAATGGTATTGACCGAGGTCGCGTCACCACCGACCGCGCCAGCACCACCATCACCACCACCAGCACCGCCGGTACCACCGGCACCACCAGCACCACCGGTCGAGCTGACGAACGTGTCACCAGAGGCGCCACCACCAGCACCACCATTACCGCCGTTACCGACACCAGAACCGACAGCACCACCAGCACCACCAGCACCACCAGCAGCAATACCGGCACCCGTAGCACCACCACCGGCACCACCATTACCGCCATTACCGTCAGCGAACGCCACCGACCCGCCAGCACCACCGGTACCACCGAAGCCGTGATCCTGTTCAGAGTTCCCGTTACCACCGGCACCACCATTACCCGCGGCACTGCTCGAGCCCGTGGCCCCGATCGACGCGCCACCAGCACCGCCAGCACCACCGATCGCCCGCGAACCCGAATCGCGGGTATGCGCGTTGCCACCAGCACCACCGGCACCACCGTTACCCGACGTGGCACCACCAGCACCACCAGCACCACCATTACCGCCAGTCCTGATCACCCCGGTGCTGGTACCGGTCTGGGCATCCGCCGCGCCACCGTTACCACCATTACCGCCGTTACCGATCAACCCGGCGTTACCACCGTTACCGCCGTTACCGGCGCTGGCACCGGTGGTCAGGTCGTTGTAGCCGTTACCACCATTACCGCCGTTACCACCGAACGTGGCCCCAGCACCAGTAGTCCCGGCAGTCCCGGTCGACCCCGACGCGCCACCCGGAGTGGTCCCCGAAGCACCAGCAGCACCAGCACCACCAGCAGTACCCCGAGTACCGCCGGTACCACCATTACCGCCATTCGGGTTAGCCACCGTCCCGGTAGCACCGGCCCCACCGTTACCGGCGTTACCCGCGTTACCACCAGTAGCACCGTTACCGCCACTGCCATTAGCACCGGTAGTACCCGACGCCGCCGTACCACCCTTACCACCCTTACCACCGGCACCACCAGCACCACCATTACCGCCAGTACCACCAGCACCACCAACACCGTTATTTACCCCGGTAACCCCGGCCGCACCATCATGGCCGTCACCACCGGTACCACCGGTAGCACCGTTACCGCCCTTACCGCCGGCACCACCATCACCCTGGACCAAACCGCCCCTACCACCAGCACCACCAGCACCACCAACACCACCAGCCTGACCAGTAACGCCATCAGTGCTGCCCGTGGTCCCCGCAGTCCCCGCGGTCCCCCCGCCACCATTACCGCCCTTACCACCGGCACCACCATTACCGAACGAACCAGCCGCACCACCCTTACCGCCATTACCGCCGTTAGCGCCCGTGGTACCCGACCCATCAAAGCCGTCACCACCAGAACCACCATTACCGCCGGCACCCAACGCCCCGACACCACCAGTGCTCCCCGTGGTCCCCGCCGCCGCACCGCCGGTCGTGCCACCAGCCAAGCCCCCGGTACCACCATTACCGGCGGCACCACGGTTACCGCCCTCACCACCATCGCCACCATTCGGTGTGCCCGCCGTCCCGCCAGCACCAGCACCACCATTACCGGCGTTACCCGCAGCACCACCAGTACCACCATTACCGCCACTGCCATTAGCACCGGTCGTACCACCCGTGCCGCCAGCCTTACCCGCAGCACCCCCAGCACCACCGGTACCACCGGTACCACCAGCACTGCCGGTACCACCATTACCGCCGGAACCACTGCCCGCGGTCGTCCCGGTACCACCGTTACCGCCGTTACCGCCGGTACCACCAACACCACCAACACCACCAGCACCACCGGAACCACCCTTACCCGAGGTCGTCCCGCCCGTACCACCAGCACCACCAGCACCACCAGCAGTGCCCCAACCACCATTAGACGTGGCGTCTCCACCAGAAACCCCGTACCCGCCAGTAGAGCCGTTACCACCAGCAGCACCAGCAAAACCATTACCACCAGCACCACCAGCACCACCATCACCGATAGCACCCGCGGCACCACCCTTACCGCCGGCACCACCAGCAGCGCTACTCGAGTCGCTGTTCCAGCCCGCACCACCAGCACCACCATTACCGCCAGTGGTCCCCGCGGCACCCGAGGTCCCCGCCGACCCCGCCGACGCACCCGTACCACCCGCGGCACCACCAGCACCCGAAGCACCAGCACCACCACGCGTACCACCAGCACCACCATCACCACCATTAGGTGTGCCCGCAGTACCACCACCACCAGTACCACCATTACCGGCGTTACCCCCAGTACCACCGGTAGCACCATTACCGCCATTGCCATGGGTGAACCCAGCCACCAACGCCTTACCACCAGCACCACCACTGCCCCCGGCGCCACCACTACCACCATTACCGGCAGTACCACCAGCACCACCGGAAGCACCGGTACCACCATTACCGCCAGCACCACCGGTACCACCATTACCGGCATTACCACCATTACCGGCGTTACCACCGAACACACCACCATTACCGCCAGCACCACCGTTACCACCCGCGGTACCGGTACCACCGTTACCACCAGCACCACCACCAGTGGCCCCTACCGCACCGGTAACACCAGTGAACCCTTGACCACCAGTACCACCATTACCACCAGTACCCAACGAACCGGCATTACCGCCGGCACCACCATTACCGCCACCGAACGCCGGGTTCGTGCTGTTCCAGCCGGCACCACCATCACCACCGTTACCACCAGCAGTAGCCGCCGTACCCGAAGAACCACTCGACCCCGCGCTAGCACCCGCCCCACCCGCGGCACCGCCAGCAGCACCAGCACCCGCAGTGCCCCACGTACCACCATTACCGCCAGCACCACCATTAGCAGGACCCAAGTTCAAATCACCCTGAGCACCCGTACCACCATTACCGGCATTACCGGCATTACCACCGGAACCACCAGCACCACCATCAGCATCCGCACCCGAGGAACCAACACCACCCGCAGCACCACCAGCACCACCAGCACCACCAGAAGCACCAGCACCACCAGTACCACCCGTACCACCGTTACCACCAGCACCAGCGTTGATCGTGATCACCCCGAGCCCACCATCAGACCCGGCGCCACCGGTACCACCCGAGCCACCGGCACCACCAACACCACCAGCACCACCATTACCGGCGACCGAACCGCCCTTACCACCAGCACCACCAGCACCACCAGCACTGCCATTACCACCCGTGCCGCCGTTATTACCGGCACCACCGGCAGCAGCAGTCGCCCCCGCAATCCCCGCAGTACCCCCAGCACCAGTACCACCAGCACCGCCAGCACCACCATTGCCATAGGTACCCGCGTTACCACCAGCACCACCATTACCACCAGCGGTAGCACCACTCGTGCTGGTCCAACCGGCACCACCAGCACCACCATTACCACCCGACGCCCCAGAACCATCAGCGCCTGTCACACCGGCAGAACCCGCAGTCCCTCCAGCAGCACCCCCGGCACCACCAACACCGGCAGTACCCCGATCACCACCATCACCACCGGTACCACCATCCGGCGAACCCGAAGTACCACCAGCACCAGCACCACCATTACCGGCATCACCAGCATTACCACCCGTGCCACCAGTACCACCATTGCCATCAGCACCATTCACACCACCACCGAGCGCGAACCCGTGCGTGCCGCCCTTACCACCAGCAGCACCAGCACCACCAGTGCCACCATTACCGCCATCACCACCGACGCACCACCACCAACCCCGGTAGCGCCGTTACCGCCGTTACCGCCGTTACCGCCGGCACCACCCACACCACCGACACCACCAGCACCGCCGTCACCCTTCGACGACCCGCCGTTACCGCCAGCACCACCGGCACCACCAACACTGCCCGCACCACCAAGACCACCATTGCCACCCGGACCGGCATTAGCCCCTACCGCACCCGAAGCACCATTACCGCCGGCACCACCAGCACCACCATCACCGACCGAACCCGCGTTACCACCAGCACCACCCTTACCGCCAGCCTTCGACGGATCATTGCTGTTCCAGCCAGCACCACCATTACCACCATTGCCACCCGACGCCGCAGCACCACCAACACCACTAGCACCCGTCGTACCACCAGGACCACCCGCGGCACCACCGGCAGCGCCAGCACCCGCCGCGCCACGCTCACCACCATTACCACCAGCACCACCATTCGGAGTCACCGACGACACACCCGCACCACCGGTACCACCATTACCGGCATTACCGGCATTACCACCCGTGCCACCCGCACCACCACTGCCATCACTACCGGCAGAACCAATACCGACCGCCTTACCACCAGCACCACCAGCACCACCAGCAGCACCGTTACCACCCGTACCGCCATTACCACCAGTCCCACCAGCCAAACCAGCACCACCAGCAGCACCGTTACCACCATTACCGCCCGCACCACCAGAACCACCATTACCGCCAGAACCACCAGCACCACCAGAACCCGCTATCGCCCCACCAGCACCGCCCGCACCACCGGCACCACCAGCGCTGGCATTACCACCACTGGTCCCATCAACCCCGACACCACCATCAACACCGGCCTGACCACTCGCACCGTTACCGCCAGAACCACCAACACCACCATTACCGACGAAACCACCAGCACCACCAGCACCACCCTTACCGCCAGCCTTCGACGCAGTAAGGCTGTTCCACCCCGCACCACCATTACCGCCATTACCGCCACCAGCAGAACCACCATCACCACCGGTAACCCCACTCACCCCACCAGTGCCACCACTACCCGCCGCACCACCAGCACCACCAGTACCAGCGAACCCGACATTGCCGCCATTACCACCAGCACCACCATCCGGGTTCAACGCAGTCCCGGCACCACCATTACCGCCATTGCCGGCGTTACCCGCATCACCCCCGGCGCCACCAGCACCACCATTACCGTTCTGTCCGACACTGCCCTTACCACCCGCAGCACCACCCGCACCGCCCTGGCCACCCTTAGCACCACTACCCCCGGTACCACCATCACCACCAGTACCACCAGCCACACCAGCACCACCAGTAGCACCATCACCACCAGCACCACCATTACCACCCGCACCACCAACACCACCAACACCACCAGCACCACCATTACCCACCAACGTGCCACCAGCACCACCAGCACCACCATTACCCGCGGTGGACCCCGCACCACCATTACCGCCACCAACACCCGCACCACCAGCACCACCAGCAGTCCCGGTCGACCCGTTACCACCCGCACCACCAGCACCACCATTACCGACCGTGCCCGCGTTACCACCCGCACCACCATTACCGCCAGCCACATTGGTCACCGTGGAATTCCAGCCGGCACCACCCGCACCACCATTACCACCAGAACCCGACCCGCCATTACCGCCATCACTACCGGTCGCACCACCAGAACCACCAGTACCCGCCGCACCACCAGCACCACCAGTACCCGCAGTACCCAACTCACCACCATTACCACCAGCACCACCATCAGGAGTGATGATGTTCGTCCCCGCCGCACCCGTACCACCATTACCCGCATTACCCGCACTACCACCCGTACCACCAGCACCACCAGTGCCATTCACCCCAGCCGAACCAGCCCCCAACGCCTTACCCGCGTTACCGCCGGCACCACCCTTACCGCCCTTACCACCAGAACCACCATCACCACCATCACTACCCGAAGCACCCGAACCCACCCCGGCAGCACCATCAGAACCACTACCACCCGCACCACCAGCACCACCGGCACCACCCGCACCACCATTACCACCATTACCCGACGTGCTACCACCAGCACCACCAGCACCACCCACACCACCAGCGAAACCAGAACCACCATCAGTGCCCGTCACACCAGAAGTGCCCGCCGTACCCCCAGCACCCGCACCCGCCGCACCACCATTACCGCCATTACCCACCGCGCCACCAGCACCGCCAGCACCACCATTACCGCCAGCACCCGCCACCACAGCACTGAACCCAGCCCCACCATTACCGCCATTACCCCCCGAGGTCGCCGCCGAACCCGCAGCACCCGAAGCACCAGCACCACCACCACCATTACCCGAACCACCCGCACCACCGGCACCACCCACACCGGCCTTACCCGGATTACCACCAGCACCACCCGCACCACCATCAGGCGTGCCCGCATTACCCGCACCACCAACACCACCATCACCGGCAACACCCGCACCACCGCCGGAACCACCCTTACCACCCACACCCGCCGCACCCGACGAATCAACAAAGAACAGAATCCGCCCATCACCACCATTACCACCCACACCACCAACACCACCAGCACCACCCGTACCACCAGCACCACCAACACCACCAGCAGCACCCGCAGCCGTCGCACCAGCACCCGCAGCACCCGTACCACCAACACCACCAACACCACCAGCACCACCAGCACCACCAGCACCACCAGCACCAAACACAAAGCTGCCAGCACCACCATCACCACCAGCACCGCCCTTACCACCAGCAGTACCCACACCACCCGCACCACCCGGCGACGTCCCCGTCACACCCGCCAAACCCGCACCACCCGCACCACCCGCACCACCCGCACCACCATCACCCGACACCGACAACAACCCCGTAGAACCACCATCACCACCATCACCACCCACACCACCAATCAACGTGGTCGCCCCACCCGTACCACCAGCACCACCACCACCAACCACCAAACCACCATTACCACCAGCACCACCAGCACCACCCGTACCACCAGCACCACCAGCACCACCCACACCACCAGAACTAATCGTCGAAATCAGCCCAGCAGAACCACCCGCACCACCAACACCACCCACAAAACCACCACTACCCACACCACCAGCACCACCATTACCCGCAGCACCCCACGAAATCAGACCCGTATCCCCACCAGCACCACCCGCACCACCATTACCAGCACTCGCAGCACCACCAGCACCACCATTACCACCATTACCAATAAACAACCCACCCGTACCACCCTTACCACCAGCACCACCAGAAACACCATTAGTCCCAGCACCACCAGCACCACCCGAACCAAACCACCCCGCCGAACCACCATTACCACCCGCAAACCCAGCACCACCCGAACCAATCAACCCACCATTACCACCATTGCACGCACCACTGGTGCACACCCCCGCATACCCCGTCCACGAATACCCATTACCAATCAAAATCCCGCCATCAGGATGCTCAGCAGTCCCATTCCCAAACAACCAAATATCACTCGCCCCCGCACCCACCGACGACCCCACCGACGCCGCCGACGGAACACTCCCCACACCCGACACCGCAGCACCCGCACCCGACCACAACCCACCCGACGACTCACCCGACGACACCCCCGCCGCCGGCGGCGCCACATCACGCCCACCACGCGACCCATCACGACGCACAAACCCCAACAACGCCCACCCCAACGGCCCACCCACACCCGAACCATCCGAACCACCCGCAGCCCCACCACCAAACCCAAGCCACGACAACAACCCACCACCCAACCCCGACACCGCACCCGACGGCACCGCCGCCACCGGCGGCGCCACCGACAACACCGGCGCCACCACAACATCATCAGAACCCGAAACCACCACACCCTCATCCACCACCGGCACACCCACCTCCGGCACCACAACAGACACCCCACCCACACCCGACGAACCCACCACCACCGGCGACGCACCCGCCACCGCACCCGCCGGCGCCACACCCTCAAACCCCGAACCACCCGAACCCGAACCACCCGAACCCAACCCCGACCGACGACCAGACTTCACCCCACCCGACACAGACCCCGCCCCCGACCCCGCACCAACCGAAGACCCCTCCGACTCACCACCAACACCCGACGAACCCGACACCCCACCCTCAACAACACCCTCAGACCCCACACCACCAGCAGACGAACCACCCGCAGACGACCCCGACCGCGACCCCGCACCACCCGAACGATGACCCGGCGCACCCTTCACCGAACCCGACGACCCCGAATCCGACGCCGACGCCCCCCCCGAACCCGTCGTATCAGCAAACGCCACCGCCGGCATCACCGCCACCGCAGCACCCACCCCCAACGCCACCGCCAACGCACCCACCCGACCCACATAACCCCCAGGACCCGACACCACAGACCTCAACCCACCACGCACACCAACCCCCACAGCACGCACCACCACACCCCGCCCAACCCGCACTGAACTGGCCGAACCAACAAAATCCGAACCACCCTCAACACCAGAAACAACACTCATGACAACTCCCCCTTCTCAGGACTTTCTCAGCACGGTTCGGCCCATTATGCACACCAACACCACAAGTGTCAGCGTTTTAGAAACACAACCACGCAGATGTCTGAAGACACCCACACAGCCCATTCCACACACCACACAACAAACCACCCGGAAACCTACCAGCCAGCAACCAAACCGCCACATCGGGGTCATGACCCGCGTGTCGCCAACCAATTGGTTTCGACAACCCATCGCGGGCACGCTGCGGCTATGGCCCTTGAAGCGGCACTGCCGTCTTTCGGACACCAGGCTTTGGACCGGCGATTTCAGGCTGAATATGCGTGCGCGGTCACACCGACCCACGCGGAACGATTGCGTGAAGTCTCGGCCTCAACGGCCGTCAAAATCACCGAGAGAAAATGATGCGGCTCGACTGACACCCCGGGAATGCAGCCCCAACGACGACAGACGCTGCCTTCCTGCGCGATTGCTCACGCGAAGACAGCGTCTGTCGTCGGCTTCCGTCTGTTTAAGGCCCCGTTAGTGCCTTAAGTCACGCCCCTAGGACTTGGTCTTGAGGGCAATCTCCACAAAGTCGCTTCGCCACAGTCCTTCGAACAACCTGCGGGCGACTTCCAAGGGATCAGCACCGTAGCTCGCTGGTAGGAGTCCACCTTGGGTTACCAGGGCGGCTATCTCACCAATCGTGCGGGTGCCATCGATGTGCTGAACAAAGGCGAGGTGGATCGGGCTGAGATTCAGCTGCCAATCGGACCGGAAGATCTGGGTGCCGTTGACGCCACAGCGGTACCTGAAACGAGGGATGTAATCCGCCGCCGCCGGTGATGCGAAGTAGATCTTGTAGTTCTCTTGCGGCCGGTCCCGACGGCAGGCGACAAAGAAGTGGCACCCGTTCAAGGTGTTGATTCGCTCCATGACGGACCACATCTTCGCGGCGGGCAGTTCGTCCACGGCCGCATAGAACCCGCTCGCCGGCGAAGTGAGTGGCGTCGGATAGTACGGCGCCTTGAAGAACCAGTCCTGAAAGGCGAGTCCGGCCGAGTCAACGAGCTCAAGACAATCCTCGACTGTGTAACAACGGTCGCGGCCGTGCAGGAACGTATCGACCATTCCCGCATCGGACTCCAGATCCGGCGCAATTCTGATGTAGCTCTGCAGCGGATGGCTTTGTGGCAGGAGCCCGAGGGTCTCTTTGACCATCTGCACCCCTGCTTCGTCTTGCCGCAACCCCAGCGTGCGAAAGACCGACTGCAACAACTCGACACCAGCACGGCCGAATTTGGCGTAGAGCATGATTGCCATCGCCCCGTCGGGCCGCAGGACCTTGGCGAGAGCTTTCATCCCGGTAGGCGGATCCGCCATGTGGTGGAGGACGCCCGTCGACACAATCAGGTCGAAATCACGCTTGAGCGACGGCACCTCTTCGATCGGAAGCCGATGTAGCTCCAGGTTCGACAGCCCGTGCTTTTCCTTGAGATACCGGTGATGGTCCAAGGACGCATCACTGATATCCACCGCCACGACATTGGCGCCAGGGTTGGTGTACGCGAACACCGCAGCCTGGTTCGTGCCGCAGCCGGCGATGAGGATGTCCATCCCCGGCTGGTACTCCCGGTTCGGCCACAGAATCCGTTGCGCATGGCTGGGGTCGAACCACTGCCAGTTCCCCCCGAGCCATTGACCGAGATCCTCGATCGGTGCGGGATACCGCCACTTCTCATACTGACGGGAAACAACGTCGGCGAGTGGGTTGTCGCTCATTGCAATGACTCCTTGGCGATGGATCTACGGCGAGGGCCTACGAGAACGGCGTGGGCGCCATCAGCGGATTGCTCTTGAATATCGGGAGCGGAAACAGATTGTCACTCTCGGTCGCGTCCAGGCTGTCGTACAGGCCGATGGTGTAAACGCCTGATGATTCGACTCGCACCGGGAGGTACTGGGCAAAGACCCGGTACTTGAGCGGGATCGGCGGGTTATCGGGCCACGTCCAAGAGAACTCCAGGGCACCGACTCGCTCGCCCTCGGGCGAGGTGGCGATGATGTATTTCTTCGGCTCATAATCGCTGCCACCCAGGGTGCACACTGCGACGACCATGGGGATGGTGACCTGGGCGGGGAAGCTATCCACATAGAAGCTCGTCAGCGGGAAACCCTCGACCGTGACGCCCCCGGCGTCTTGCGATACTGCGCTCAATGACGGCGCAAACGCTACGACACGCATGCTTTCCTTTCGGTTTCTAAGTCCTTTGGCCGCAAACGACGTCTAGACGCCACTGGCCCAGCGCACCTTAACTTAAAGAGATCGCTGATCACCCACCGGGGTTCTCAGCTGTGGTGATCAACCGGCGTGCGAGGCGAAGAACTGCCCGCCGGCCTGTGAGGCGTCGATCGCGAAACTGGTCGGGCCGACCGTCGCCGCCGGCAATGCGAAGCGCCCCGCCGGCCAGGTGTGCCCACCCCCGTCGATCCGCACCAAGACCACTTCGGTGCCTTGCGCACACCCTGTGGCCGCCATCCGGACTACCTCACCAGTCCCGTCCGGAACCAATGGACCCGGGCAACGGTCCAGCGCCCGCCACCGCTCGGCCATCGCCGGTGCCGACACCACGTCGCTGGCTCCGCCGCGGCCGACCATCGGGCCACCGTTGTAGGGCACAACAGGATCGGCGGTTCCGTGTATCTGAAGCACCGAGACAGGTCTTGACGGGGAACACGGCATCGCCGCACCCAACGTTCCGGCTACCGGCGCGATAGCCGAGACCAAGTCGGCCCGTTCACACGCCAGCCGGGTCGCCATGAACGCACCGGCCGACATCCCGGTGACGAACACCCGGCCCGGCGCTATCCCGTAGTCGCGGGACAGCTGACCGATCAGGGCCGCGAGAAAGCCCACGTCATCGACGCCGTCCCGGTCGGGCACCGACGCTCCCCGACCGTCAGCCCAACTCATGTCGATGCCGTCCGGATAGGCCACGACGAACCCAAACTGGTCGGCCACCGCGTTGTAGTTGGTCAGCGCGGCCTGGTCCCCTGCCGTCATTCCGGCGCCGTGCAGATTGAGGACCAGCCCGTTCGGGTGGTCTACACCGGCGGGCGCATGCACCAGAAATGTGCGTTGCAATCCCCCGAATGTCAGACCGCCGGGGGGATCGCCCGGGTTCGCCATTGCGCGCGGACCCTGTACCCCGAACAGGGTCAGAAGGGCCACCACGAACGCAGCCGGACGCGCGATCACGATTACAAGTCTTACATCGACTGCAAAGATGGGAACCATCAGTACTCCATCGTTAAGCAACCGCGATCTGGCCGAGTTGGAGCGTCTGCTGGCCGAGACCGGGGTGGCGCAGCAAATCCGATCAGGTTCTCCGGTATCGAATTCACACATAACCAGCGGCTTGTCCCGTATGGCGCGGACCTGCCGGAGTGGCCCTAAACGTCTACCTTGACCAGCTTGAATGGGGTCTGGGTTTGCCCCGGACGGGTCATCTGGCATGGGCCACGTTGGACGCTCACCAGCTGGCCCTCAAGCGTCTTCGCGCTCCATTGAAAGGACATCGCGCCTTTAGTCACGCTCTTGTCGAGGCAGACCGGCACAAAGCCTGCGAACGTCATCCCCCAGAGGGATCCGCCCTGGTAGTGGGCCTGACCATTGCCTATCGACGAGTGGACGTCTGCCTGGCAGCCGGCGACGGCTTCAGCGCAGTGGGTCGTTATCACCCAGGTGTCCAGGGTGCTGCTGGGGCCGACGACGTCATAGGTGCCGTCGAGAACCTGGTCCGAAGCGTTCGCCAGGGGGGTTCCCGCCGCGAGCCCGCACACCAAGGCAGCCACTGCGGTGACATGACCGATGACCCTCATTGCAGAACCCCTGTTCTGGGCGCGTCTTCTGGGCGCACCTGCATCAATTGCAGCAATGTCTGGGGCAGCTGTCAAAACTTGCACATCGCTACCAAAACGATTCTGCGGCCAGACCTGTGATCGCCGCGATCACTTCAAAGTCCGCATCACGGTGAACAACGCTGGCGCCGTGGCGAATCGATACTGCGGCGATCAGGCAGTCGTTCACACTGCGGATCGTCTGACCGGCGCGCCTGGCGGTCCGGTAGATCGTTGCGGCCGTGCGGAAGTCGACAGCGTCATCCACGCTCAGCGAGGGTAACCCGTTCACGAGCTGCTCAAGCTTGGCATACCGTCCATCGTCGATCGCACCCGACAAGATCTCCATCGCGACGGGCTCACAGATCACAACCCGACCCGCCTCGGTCGACAAGAGTCGCCGCACCTCGACTGCGGCAGCCGACCCGGTCGCGCGGAAGTACTCGATCCATGCCGACGTGTCGATCAGGATCATCAGAACTCGCCGGGCAGCTCTCGGCGGACGTCGTCAAGCCCCACGTCCCAACCGACGCCTTCGAGACCCAGCAAAAAGTCGCGGGTTAAAGGCACGCCAACCAGACGCCGCAGAGCCAGGTCAACAGCCTGCTTCTTGGTCGCCACGCCGAATCGCCGCATCACCTGACCGATGAGCTCGTCATCGATTTCAATGTTGGTTCGCGACATACACCAACGATACACACTGAATACACCAGAGCTTGGTAGGGCTGTTCAGAGTCGGTTGATTCTTGACGTTTCAGCGTCGGTTGATCCTTGACACTCTTTGTGTTGTGTTAGGCCTGCTCGCGGGTGCGGGCGGCCCGTTTATTTCTTACCTCGCCGTGGCTGGTCCGCGTGGCGGTCTTGACTAGTTCCTCGCCGATCCAGAAACGCAACAGCTCACCATCGACGTGGACATCGCAGCGAGCTCCGGCCCGGTGAACCCCGACTGAAACCTGTTGCCAGGACACACAGACGATGCCGTTGGCGCAGACCTTGCGGCTGACCCAGTGTTCGCCCGTGCGGTCGGTAGAGATCGCAGTTGGAGTCGATGAACGCTGGGGAGGACCGCCGGCGGTGAACCGTTGAGCGGGAGTGTCCATCTCAGCGACTGGTGCGGCCGGGCAGTGTTGTAATACTCCACCCACTCGTCGAGTGCCTGCTGAGCTGTCTTCAGATTGCGGAAAGCTGTTTGTTCGCTGAGGAACTCGGCGCGCAGACTGCGGTGAAATCGTTCGATCTTTCCCGTCGTGGTCGGACTGCGCGGCTGAGTCAACAGATGCTCGATCCCCTGCTCGCGGCAGATCGCATCAAAGAGCACCTCTACAGGCGGATGGTTGAACCGGCCTGTAAACACCTTTCCGTTGTCGGTCAAGATCTGCTCGGGAGCCCCATAGGTAGCCAACGCCTCGCGCAGTCCGTCGCACACCGCCCGGGTGCGTTCGGCGCTCATTAACCGGGCGCACACGCACATCCGGGAGTGATCATCAATCCCGGTCAGCGCTTTGGCGCTGGTGCCATCAGCGAGCGGGAACCCGCCGACGACGTCCATCTGCCACAACTCCATCGCTGAACCGCGTTCCCAACGTTTCCACTTACGGGATCGCCGATCACGCAAGGTCGGATCGATCATGGCGGCTCGTACCAATGCCCGATACACCGCCGATTCCGACGGCACTGGTCGCACCTTGCGTTTAGCCAGTTCGAACACCAGCCGCCGCGGCCCCCAATACGGGCGTGACCGGCGCAACTCCAAGACCGCGGCCTCCACCTCGGCGGGCATCTGATGCGGACAGTTCGCTGGCCGATGCGACCGATCGTTCAGCCCTTCCAGACCCTCAGCCTCATACCGGGCCAACCAGGCATGCACGGTCTGCCGAGACACCCCGACCTTGCTCGCCACCTGCGAAATCGACAACCCATCACTGATGACGGCCAACACCGCCTGATACCTCTGCTCAGCCACGCTGATCTCCCTCATTAAGGGAGTGTCAAGAATCAACCGAAGTAACTGTCAAGCATCAGCCGAAACACTGTCAGGCATCACCCGAAGACGAAACGTCAAGCATCAACCGACGTCATACACAGAGCTTGGTAGGGCGGGCGGGGCTCGAACCCGCGACCAACGGATTATGAGTCCGCGGCTCTAACCAACTGAGCTACCGCCCCCTGCGTGACGCGGCACCAATGTTCCCATGCGCTGTTCTCATGCACTGGAGCGAACCCACCAAATGGGATCATGACCCTCGTGTCTGGAACACCCTCTGCAGCGTTCGCCTCGGACAACTGCGCCCCTGCCCACCCAATTGCCATCGACGCGGTCGTCGCCGCCAACGACGGACCGACCGGCTCCTACGGTTCCGACCCCTTCACCGAGCGGGCCGCGAAACTCATCAAGGACGCGTTTTCCTCCCCGCACGCCGACGTCTTGTTCGCCTTCACCGGCACCGGCGCCAATATCACCGCCTTGTCCTCAGGTATCCGGCCCTGGAACGAGATCCTCTGCAGCGATATCGCGCACGTCCTGATCGACGAAGCCGGCGGACCGGTCCGTCTCTCCGGCGCCCAACTCACCCCGATGCCCAGCGATGACGGGCTCATCGACCCTGCTCACCTCGACCGTCTCGTCACCATGAGGCGCGGCGAGGTACACCATTCACAGCCCCGGATCGTCACCATCACCCAGTCCACCGAAAACGGACGTGTCTGGCCCCCGCAACTGATTGCAGACTTTATCGACCACGCGCATGCGCTCGACTTGCTGGTTCATGTCGACGGAGCACGGATCGCCAATGCCGTTGCGGCAGTGGGCACAACACCGAGGGACGCGATCGGTGATGCGGACATCGTCACGGTCGGTGGCACCAAGAACGGCATGCTGTTCGGCGAGGCGATCCTGATCCGGCGGCCAGAACTCTTCGACGGAATCCATTTCGTCCACAAGCAAATCGGTCACCTGGGCAGCAAGCAGCGGTTCGTCGCTGCCCAGTTTGAGGCCATCTTCGGTGACGGTCAGTGGTTGACTCTGGCCGGCCACGCCAACGCCATGGCCGCTCGGCTCAGCGCCGGATTCACTGGGCTCGGGCTCGATCTGGCCGCCCCCACCGAGGCCAACGAGGTCTTCGTCACCCTAACCTCGGACACCTACAACGAACTCTCGAAAAGCTTTGCGGTACACCAACCGGACCCACTACAACCCATCGTCCGCTTCGTTTGCTCGTGGGCCACTACCCCCGACCAAGTCGATGCCGCGCTGGCGACTGTGCGCGCTATTGCGCCTGACTGACCGACGACATGTGGAAGTCCGGAATGCGAAGCGGCGGCATGACGGCTCGAGTCGCCCAGTCGCCCCACTCACGAGGCAACGTCTTCTCACTGATACCCGCCTCGCTAGCGCGCCGGAGCAGGTCCAACGGACTCTCGTTGAACCGAAAGTTGTTGACGGCAGCGGAAACCTGGCCGTCTTCGATCAGGTAAACGCCATCACGAGTCAGCCCGGTAAGCAATAGCGTGATCGGGTCGACAGTGCGGATGTACCACAAGGTGGTCAGCAACAGCCCGCGCTCAGTATTCGCGACCATGTCGGCGAGACCGGCCGAACCTCCGGTCATCAGCAGATTGTCGGCGGGCACCGCAGCGTCCACTCCGAACTCGCTGGCTGCTCCGCGCGGATACGCCAAGGCGTTGATGGTGCCGTCACGAATCCAATCGACTCGCCCGATGTCCAACCCATTGTCGAAGACGGACAAGGTTTCCGAGCTGGTCGAGGCGGCCACGAACGGCGAGCACTCCAACCCCGCAGCCGATGGATCGGAGTACATCGTCAACCCCAGATCGGTCAGCTTCTCCCCAACCCGCGTTCCACCGCTCGGTGCGGACAACGCGGTCCGGCCCTCTTGGGCACCGCGACCGTCCATCGACCAGCCGAGGTAGATCATCATGTCGGCGACAGCCGACGGCGGCAGAATCGTCTCGTAGCGTCCGGCCGGCAGTTCGACAGTGCGCCCGGCCCAATCGAGGCGAGTCGACAGTTCAGCGAGCAGCGCATCGGTTGACACGTCCGCGAACCACGGCGTGCCCACCCCCGCCCACGCGCTCGCACCGGCTCGCTTGGCGTTGATCTCCACCGACCCGGTCGGCTGGGTGAATCGCCGGCGCACCCCGGTCGATGTAGCCAAGAACGTCGTCTCCACCACGTGATGGGCGTAGCCGTAAAGCCGGTCGGCGCCGCCGAAGCC
The DNA here is from genome assembly GCA_965279745.1 of Mycobacterium sp. Taxonomy (GTDB): domain Bacteria; phylum Actinomycetota; class Actinomycetes; order Mycobacteriales; family Mycobacteriaceae; genus Mycobacterium. The sequence continues at coordinate 333,403 of OZ257262.1, read as the reverse complement.
GGTCGACAAGGACCGCGCTACATCACCGAAGACTTCAGCACCGGTGTCGGGCACCGGTTCGTTCCAATCGTCCGGCGCACTCGTGCCCGTCACCAGTGGTGCGCTGTCGCGGGCTTCGGGTGCGGCAAGGGCGGCTTCCCCGGCTGCGGCCACCAATGCAGCGATCGCAGCAGGATCAACTTCGCTCGATCGAACCGAACCGGTATGGGAGGTGCTTCCCCGCTCGACAACAGACACCACCGCAGTGCTGCGGGATGTCGAGACCCCGTTGGTGGTCATCGAATTGCCGGCCCACCGCAGGGACGCCTCGGCCCGATCGGTGACGATCACAATGGTCTCCCCGTGTCGCCCCGACCGTTCGGCGGCCTGCAGTGCGAGTTCGACGGCCTGCTGAGCGGGGATCATGCGCGGCTCCGTCTCAATGTGACCTCTTCGCTCTCGCTCATCGGCCGGATTCCGCACGGGTGTTCAGTACGTTAACCCCCCGGAACAGCGCCGACGGACAGCCATGACTGACCGCCGCCACCTGCCCCGGCTGAGCCTTGCCACAGTTGAACGCCCCGCCGAGTCGCCAGGTCGATCGGCCGCCGACTGCTTCCATCGAATTCCAGAAATCGGTGGTCGTGGCCTGATACGCCACATCCCGCAATTGACCGTCGAGCCGGCCGTCCCTGATCCGGAAGAATCGCTGACCAGTGAACTGGAAGTTGTAGCGCTGCATATCAATCGACCACGATTTGTCACCGACGATATAGATGCCGTCCTGCACCCGTGAGATCAGATCCTCAGTACTCAGGTCCTCGGGCCCGGGCTGCAAGGAAACATTGGCCATCCGCTGGATCGGCACATGGTGTGGGGAGTCGGCGTACGAGCAGCCGTTGGAGCGGGCCACACCAAGCCGCGGCGCGAACACCCGGTCCAGCTGATACCCGACAAACACGCCGTCACGGACCAGATCCCAACTCTGCGATGACACGCCTTCATCGTCGTAACCGGTTGTAGCCAAACCGAACTCGACGGTGCGATCGGCGGTGACGTTCATGACCGGCGAGCCGTAGGGCATCACATTGAGCTTGTCCGGCGTGGCGAACGACGTCCCGGCGTATGCCGCTTCATATCCGATCGCCCGGTCGTATTCTGTTGCGTGACCTATGGACTCGTGGATGGTCAGCCACAAATTCGTCGGGTCGATCACCAGATCCGTCGGGCCGGCAATAACGCTGGGCGCCTTGGTCTTCTCCGCCAGCAGCGTTGGCAACTCAGCTAACTCGGCGGACCAGTCCCACACCTGATCCCCGGCAACGGCCTCCCAGCCCCGAGCTGTGGGCGGGGCCAGCGTGTGCATCGACTCGAAGCCACCCGCCGCACTATCGACGCTGATCGCCTCCAACCCCGGCATCACCCGCACCCGCTGCTGAGTGATCGAGGATCCAAAGGTGTCCGCGTAGAACACCTTCTCTTTAACGCTGTTCACCATCGCCGAAACGTGATCCACCCCATCTGCCGCCAACAGCCGACCCGAGTACTCATCGAGCACGGCGATCTTGTCGGCGGTGGAGATCTCGAACGGATCGATCTGGTAGGCCGACACCCACGTGGCGTCCTGGTAGACGGGTTCCTGGGCCAACTCGACACGTTCGGCATTCAGCGATGCCAATGTCGTTGCCACCGCCACCGCCCGTCGGGCCGTTTCCGCGGCGACCTCGGGCGCAAGCTCCGCATGAGAGGCGAAGCCCCACGTTCCATCGACGATCACCCGCACCGCGAGCCCGATCTCCCGATCCAGGACGGCGGTCTCCAGTTCACCATCGCGCAACTGCACGACCTCAGTGGTAAGCGAGTGGATGCGCAGATCTGCGTAGTCGGCTCCCGCTTCTAAGGCCGCCGATAACGCGGCATCAGCCAACCGATGGCGGGGTAAGGCGAGGAAGTCCGGGTCTACAGTCCGGGCATTGACCGAGGGCGCTCTCACCGGTCTACCGTATCGGCCATGACTACCCGGCGTGCGCGCGCAAGCCTGCTCGGGTATTCACTGCTGGCACCGAGCCTGTTCGGGGTGGTGTGCTTCCTCCTGTTGCCCATGCTGGTCGTGGTGTGGCTGAGTGTGCACCGCTGGGACCTGCTGGGGCCCATTAGCTATGTGGGAATGGACAATTGGCGTTCTGTCCTCAGCGACCCGTCGTTTGGCAATTCGCTGCTGGTCACGGTGATCTTCATCGCGATCGTCGTGCCGGCCCAGACGGTGTTCGGACTCTTGGCAGCCGCGCTGCTGGCCCGCGAATTACCGGGCTCCGGGGTGTTCCGCACCCTGTACGTGGTGCCGTGGATCTGCTCGCCCCTGGCGATCGGGGTGTTGTGGCGCTGGATCCTGGCGCCCACCGACGGTGCGGTCAGCACGGTGCTGGGCAGACACATCGAATGGTTGACCGACCCGGGCCTGGCGCTGCCGGTGGTCTCCGCAGTGACTGTCTGGACCAACGTCGGCTACGTCACTTTGTTCTTCCTGGCCGGCATCCTGGCCATTCCGGCCCAGCTGCACGCAGCTGCCCGACTCGATGGCGCTACCTCCTGGCAGCGGTTCCGGCACATCACCCTGCCGATGCTCCGACCGACGCTGTTCTTCGTATCCGTCACCGGGATTGTCAGCGCTGCGCAGGTATTCGACACCGTGTATGCCCTCACGGACGGCGGCCCGGCCGGACGAACCGACCTGGTGGCGCACCGAATCTATGCCGAGGCATTCGGATCCGCGGCCATTGGCCGGGCGTCGGTGATGGCGCTAGTGCTGTTCGTCATCCTGGTCGGTGCGACCATCGTTCAGCATCTCTACTTCCGCCGGCGGATCAGCTATGACGTGGCGTAACGCACTGATTTACGGATGTCTGCTGCTCGGTGCTCTGATCACGCTGGCTCCGTTCGGGCTGGGGCTGCTCACCTCGTTCACCTCGGCGCAGCAATTCGCCACTTCTGCACCGCTGTCACTCCCCCAGCCTCCGACGCTGGCCAACTATGCGGCCCTCGGTAATGCAGGCTTTGGCCGCTCGCTGATCGTCACGGCGCTGATGACCGCGATGATCACGCTGGGGCAGCTGACGTTCTCGGTGCTCGCCGGGTATGCGTTCGCCCGCCTGGAGTTCGCGGGTCGCGAGGCGCTGTTCTGGGTGTACGTCGCCACGTTGATGGTGCCCGCAACGGTGACGGTGGTGCCACTGTATCTGATGATGGCCGAAGCCGGCCTGCGTAACACGTTCTGGGCCATGGTCTTACCGCTCATGTTCGGTTCGCCGTACGCGATCTTCCTGCTGCGGGAGTACTTCCGAACCATCCCCACCGACCTGATCAACGCGGCGCGTCTCGACGGGGCGAATACCCTTGACGTCATCGTTCATGTCGTGCTTCCGGCCAGCAAGCCGATCCTTGTGACGCTGACGCTGATCACCGTGGTTTCGCAATGGAATTCTTTCATGTGGCCACTCGTGATCACCAGTGGGAGTCGGTGGCGGGTGCTGACGGTCGCCACCGCGGGGTTGCAATCGCAGTACAACGCTCAGTGGACGCTGGTGATGGCCGCCACCACCGTCGCGATCGTTCCACTGCTCGCGCTGTTCCTGGTGTTCCAGCGTCACATCGTGCGCTCCATCATCGTCACGGGCCTCAAGTGACCCCTCCGGATCCCGCGAAATCGACCACACGGCTGTGGTGGCGCAGATTTCACAGCCCTGGTGCCGATCTGGTGATGGCACTGATCGGCGTCGCGCTGCTATTGGTGGGCGCAGTACTTGTCCTCGGACGCGACCACGCCAGCGGTAAGACCGTCGTGACGGTACGACTCTGGGATCAGCAGGTCGCCGCGGCATATCGCGAGTCTTTCGACGAGTTCACCCGGCAACACCCAGACATCGAAGTCCGCACCGACGTGGTCTCCTATGCGAACTACTTCACCACTTTGCGTACCGATGTAGCAGGTGGCGGGGCAGACGACATCTTCTGGATCAACAACGCAAACTTCGCCGAATACGCCGACAACGGCAGGCTGATGCCGATCGACCCGGCCCCAGACTGGGACAACTCCGTCAAAGCCCAGTTCACCCGCAACGGCGCACTCTGGGGCGTTCCGCAGTTGACCGACGCCGGAATCGCGTTGTACTACAACGCCGATCTCCTGGCAGCCGACAGGGTCGACCCCGCCACCCTCGACACCGTGCGCTGGGATTCCGACCCCACAAAAGACACCTTGCGCCCGTTGCTCAAGCACCTCACTCACGGGAATCAATGGGGATACAACGCCGCCAACGACCTGCAGGCCATCTCGCTCAACTACATCGGTTCGGCCGGCGGGGTGTTCGCAGCGAATGACCGGTTCGCGTTCGACAATCCGCGAGCGGCAACGGCATTCGAATACATGGTCAGTCTGATCAACACCGACCGCGTCACGCCGCCCGCGTCAGACACCAACGCCAACGGTGACTTCTCCCGAAACCAATTCCTCTCCGGCCGCATGGCGCTATTCCAGTCCGGCACCTACAACCTGGCACAGATCGCCGAACAGGCCGGCTTCCGCTGGGGCATAGCGATGTTGCCGACCGGGCCGGCGGGACGCGTGAGCGTCACAAACGGCATTGTGGCGGCGGGCAATCCGGCAACCACGCATCCGGAGGCCGTTCGCGAAGTTCTCAAATGGCTGGGCAGCACTCGCGGCAGCGAATACCTCGGCCGACGCGGCGCGGCCATCCCGGCTGTGCTCCCCGCCCAAACGGCGTACTTCGACTACTGGTCCACTAAAGGCGTGGACGTGGCGCCGTTTTTCACGGTGCTGAACGGGCCTCATATCGCTGCACCGGGTGGTACCGGATTCGCTGCCGGATACCGGGCGCTCACCCCGTATTTCGATGAGATGTTCCTGGGGAGAAGTCCGGTGGCCGAGACGTTGGCCGCCGCCCAGACGGCGGCAAACGCCGCCGCGGAACGTTAGTGCAACTGCTCAGCCTGTCAAAAGTAACTCGTGGGCAACCGCGAGCCCGCAGATCAAGGCGGCAATCGTGAAAGCGACCCAGTCCGCACGTCGCGGTCCTGAAGGTGCCGCCGAAATCTGGCCGGTGCCACCGCGCACGGTGATTGCGTCACCCATCTCGTCGGCCCGGCGCAACGCCACGGTGACGCCGGCGGCCATCAGATCGACCACCTCGACACTCCACCGCCGCGTAGGCCGCCCACTGTTCGACACCACCGGTTTTGGGCGCAGCCTTCGCGCGGCGTAGAGCAACCGGAACTCGTCGATCAACATCGGAAAGGCCCTCAACGCCAAAGCAAGTGCCACGGCCCAGTCGTCGACCGGGATGCGCAGCGGCCGAAGCGGACGGCCCATCCTGGCGATCGCGGGTGCGATGTCGGCGACGTTGGTCGTCCACGAAACCATCGCGCCGGCCGCGAGCAACACGATCGAAAGCGCGGTTATCCGAAGGAAATTCAACAGCCCGCCGAGTCCGAGTTCAAGCGACCACAACCGCACCACCGGGGCACCCCCGGCCGCTGCCGCTGTCAGTCCACCCACCAGCAGCAGGATCCACACCCACCACGGAATTGACGGCAACACGCCCCTGGGGATACGTGCAATCAACACCGCTGCCGTCACCAGAGCGGCAACCAGGCCAATCGGCACCCACCCCGGATAGAACGACAACAGCAGCGAAACACACGCCACGATAATCAGTTTCGTTCCCGCCCACAGCTCGTGGATCGGGGAGGTCCCAGGTACGGGGCGCAGCAGCACCACCGGTCTGCGCTGACGGGCGCTCACGACATCCCGCCTGTCGCGGTCGGTGATGGTGCCAGCGCTCCGTTGTTCAGATGCAGAATTCTGGGGCACAACTCTTCCAGCCCGACGAAGTCGTGCGAGATCACCAACACAGTCAATCCGGTATTGCGACGCAGATCGGCCAACAGCCGCAACAGGCCGCGCTGACTGGCTGCGTCCAGCCCGGCGAGTGGCTCGTCGAGAATCAGGGCCTGAGGTTGACGGGCCAGCAGACCCGCGATGACCACCCGACGCATCTGACCGCCGCTGAGTTGATCGATTCGACGACGGGCCAGCGACCCGTCCAGACCGACCTTCGCCAACGCCGACACCACCAGCCGTGTGTCGTCAGGTGAAAAGCCCGCGGCCGATGCCACTTCCAAATCGACTCGGCTGCGCATCAGTTGCAGCCGGGCGGTCTGGAACGCAATCGCCACGTCTCCGATACACTCACGGGCCGGGCGTCCCCGCACTTGGCACGACCCAGTGGTCGGCACGGTCAAGCCGGCCATGATCCAAGCCAGAGTGGATTTGCCCGAACCGTTGTCGCCGTGAATCAGTACTCCATCGCCCTCGTGAACGGTGAAACTGACGTCCTGCAGTGCGGTCTTCGCCCACGGGGTGCCACTGCCGTACTCGTGCCCGACATGTTCGACCTGCAGTACGGGTGCGCCGGTACGGGGCTCTGCCGCCACAGATACCGAAGGCGTAGCGGCACTTTCGACCGTATCGGTGTTGTCCCAGGACTCACTGAGGTTCACCACGCGCTGCGCTGACTCAGCCTCATTGGTGTAGTGCGTGATGTGCACCAGCGCCATCCGGTGGCGATCGGTGAGCCCAGACAGAACATTCATCAGCCCCTCGCGACCATGCTGGTCGACCATGCTGGTGACCTCATCGGCGATCAGCAGCGACGGCCGCCGTGCCAATGCCGCAGCCACCGCGAGCCGCTGCAGTTCGCCGCCAGACAGCCCGCCGGTATCGCGTTCTTCCATACCGGCCAACCCGACCTCGTCGAGCAGCGCGGCCACATCGGGGTGACTGCCGGCCGGCAGACCCCAGACCACGTCGTCGGCAACCCGGGTTCCCAACACCTGACTTTCCGCGTGCTGCAGTACGACGGCGGTGCCCCCCAGCGCGCCCAGACCTACCGCACCGGGGCGCGCGATCATGCCCGATGTCGGTCGTCGACCGGCCAGCAGAAGCATCATCGTGGTCTTGCCGGAGCCATTGGCTCCGGTGACGGCGATGTGTTCGCCCGCGTCGATACTCAGACTGACCGCGGCCAGCGCGTCGTGCTCGGCGCCCGGGTACCGGAACCGCACATCAGTCAGCCGAGCCGGAATCGGTGCAACCGGCCCGGTTTCGGGCACCGTCTCAAGTTTGTGGACGTCGGGGATTCCGCGGAGTCGCTCTAACACCCAGGACAAGACCACCCAGCCGACCAGCGACACGATCATGATCGAGACGATCGAATACGCCATCAGCAACGCGTGCCAATTGTTGAGGATGGCGGTGAACGCATGTTTGAAGTCCTCCGCTGCGGGCCGCAGCGCCTCGATCCGCGACAGGTAGGCGACCAGGCCGTTGACGTTGGCCGTGATCGCGTCGAAGGTCAACGTGCGGAGCCGCACCAACACGGTCAGCGCGGCGATGATCCCCAAGCCGAAGATCACCGATGCCACGAACGACACCGCGATCACCGTCGGCATTCCTCGGCCGCGGCGCTTGATGATGCCCGTGAGTCCGCCGATGTAGGCGCAGTTCACCACAACCATGAAGCCGCTGATACCTGCGATCAGGAAGGTGATGACGCCCGCGGCGAACGCCGCCGCCAGCACGACGCGAATGCGGTAGCGGTAACCGAGCAGCCCCATCGGAACCGTCACCAAGAGCCCGAGCCCCTGACCGAACGGCACCACCACCGCGAGAATCGCCAGCGCAGCACTCAACGCGGCCATCACTGCAGCTTGGGCGATCTCGACGGGGCTCAGCGCCCCGCGCGGCCGGCTCTCCACTACATCCAGCTCTTGATCAACGCATCACCAAACCGAGGTCAAACTACTGCCCCTACCAGCATGCCGACCGCATACGTCGCGCTGATTGCGACGGTCCCAAAGGCCAGTTGGCGAACCGCACCGTACCACATCGAACCCCTGGTGAACCGGGCCGCAACACCGCCCGCGACCAGCAATCCAATGCCGCCGCAAACCAGTCCGGGCCACAGCATTTCGACGCCCAGCAGGTAGGGCAACAGCGGGATGATCGCTCCGATTGCGAACAGCAGGAACGACGACACCGCGGCCACCCAGGCCGACGGCTTCTCCCGTGGATCGACACCGAGTTCCTGGGTGAGGTGGACGTGGACCGCCTTCTCCTCGTCCCGGTGAATCTCTTCGGTGGCCTTACGCGCCGTCTCCTCCGTCAACCCCATGTCCATCAGCATCATGACCAGTTCGACCCGTTCGGCCTGAGGGTGCCGCTCGAACGCACGGCGCTCCGTGCGCACCTCCGACTCGATCTGTTCGTTGGCGGTTGTCACCGACGTGTACTCGCCCAGCGCCATCGAGAACGCACCCGCCAGCAAGCCCGCCACACCGCTGAGCACAACTGTCTGCGCGTCGGCGCCGGCGGCCACCCCCGCGATCAGGGCGGTGTTGCTGACCAGTCCGTCCATCGCGCCGAAAGTTGCGGCTCTGAGCCAGCCGCCGGTGACGTCAGCATGGGAGTGATCAATATCGTGCGGAAGCCCCAGCCCCTGGATCGGAGCCACCCCGTCTGCGTCGGTCATTCAGATATTCAATCCCAGACGATCGTCGCAACGCTGCCAAGGTTGCCCTCAGCGGGTTAGTTTTCACCTATGCCCACGACTGCGGATCACCTTCGGAACACCCTCGACGGCCGGTGGATCGACGTCAGGAACAGGTTCAGAGACCTGCTGTCCCGCGAACTGTTCCGGCCGCACTACACACCCAATACCAACGTCGCCCGGGCGAAGGTGACCGAACAGTTACGGCGAATCGCCGCATTCGGGGCCTCTCACGAGGGCTTCCGAAAGGAGTTCGGCGGCAGCGGGGACGTCGCCGCCGCCGTGATCGGTATCGAGATGCTGGCGATGTCCGACGTGTCGTTGATGGTCAAGGCCGGGGTGCAGTGGGGTCTGTTCGGCGGGGCCATTGAAAATCTGGGCACCGAACGCCATCACGAGGTTTACATGCAGCGCATCATCGACCTCGATCTGTTCGGCTGCTTCGCAATGACCGAAACCGGGCATGGCAGCGACGTGCAGTCCCTCGAGACGACGGCCACCTACGACCCGGACACCCACGAGTTCGTGATCAACTCACCGACTCCGACGTCGCGCAAGGACTACATCGGTGGTGCCGCTGAAACCGCCCGGCTGGCAGCGGTTTTCGCCCAGTTGATCACGCGGGGCGAGGGCCACGGGGTGCACTGCTTCGCGGTGCCCATCCGCGATGACGCGGGCAACGACCTGCCCGGCGTCACAACCTCCGATTGCAACTACAAAGGCGGACTGCCGGGTGTCGACAACGGCCGCATCCTCTTCGACCAGGTCCGGGTGCCGCGGGAGAACCTGCTGAACAGGTACGCCGACGTCGAACCCGACGGCACGTACACCTCACCCATCGAGAACCCGAACCGGCGGTTCTTCACCATGTTGGGGACGCTGATCCGCGGTCGAGTCACCGTCGGCGGGAGCGCCGCAGCAGCAGGCCGGGTGGCCCTGGACATCGCTGTCCGATACGCGCTGCAGCGCAAGCAGTTCAGCGATCCCGACGGGACCGAGGTGCCCATCATGGACTACCTGGTACACCAGCGCCGACTGCTACCGCTGGTCGCGAAATCCTATGCATTGCAGTTCGCTCAGAACGAACTGGTGTCCAGGATTCACGACCTGCAAACCTCCGACCATCCAGAACCCGAGGATCAGCGTGAACTCGAATCCCGCGCGGCCGGCCTGAAGGCCGTCAACACCTGGCATGCCAGCACCGCGATCCAGGAAGCGCGCGAAGCGTGCGGTGGTGCCGGGTATCTCGCCGAGAACCGCCTGATAGGGCTGCGCGCCGACACCGACGTGTTCACCACGTTCGAGGGTGACAACCATGTGCTCCTCCAATTGGTTGCCAAGTCACTGCTCACTGCGCACGCCGACGACATCAAAGGCATGAGCCCGTTCGGCTGGGTGCGGTTCGCCGCCAACTACGCCGGCGACCGGGTGTTGAAAAGGACTGCGGCGGAAACGATCTGGCAAACAATCCTGGACACCCGGGAGGACAACGAAGAAGAAGGCAGCCTGTTCAACCGTGGCACGCAAGCCAACATGTTCGAAGACCGGGAGACGTACTTGATGTCCACCGTGTCACGGCGACTCCGGAGCAAGTCGAAGGAGATGTCTCCGTTCGAAGCATTCAACGCGGTTCAGGACCATGTGCTGGATACCGCACGGGCACACATCGACCGCATCGTGCTGGAGGCTTTCGTAGCCGGCATCGACAACTGCCCGGACGCCGAAGCTCGCCGCATCCTCAGCCTGGTGTGTGACCTCTACGCGCTATCGGTGATCGATGAAAACAAAGCATGGTTCGTGGAGCACCGCTTCCTGTCCACCGAACGCGCCAAGGCGGTGACGCGAGCCATCAACCACACCTGCCGCGCACTACGCCCCCATGCCGAGGAACTCGTTGACGGCTTCGGCGTTCCCGAACAACTACGCTATGCCGAGATGCTGCATCCCGAGCATCTCGCTACGGCGTCCGATCGCTGAACATCCACCGATCGGACCACAGCACATTCGTCCCGGCTATGGTCCGATTCCCCGACAGACAGCACCGCACACGTCAGGCACTGTGAGAAGTAGACCGGGGAGAAATGTCCGGATCCTTCACAGAGGGGTGGATCCGGGCATACCCCGGTCGCCCGTTCACAAAACAGGAAGTACGTCGGCCCTTGGGTTGACGTTCTGCGATTGCGAGTCGACGTCGGGGCCGTACAGATCCGTGCCACCGAAGTCTGTGGAGCTCGGGTTCCTCAAGTACAACGTCGGCCACTTCACGTGCGCGTCGGCCCGGTCCGCGCCGGTCAAGTCCGCGAATGCCAGTTTCATCCGCTTCACGTCCAGGCCGGTAAAGGTCACCCCGGTGAGATTCGCCAAGACCAGGTAAGCCAAGGCCACGTACACCAAGACCAGGAACGCACTGGTCAGATCTTCGCCAATCAGCGGCACACCGGTCACGCTCGGCAGGTTGAGGTTCACCCAGTCCAAGTTCACGCTGGTCAGGGGCACTCCGTGCAGATCAGCCCAACCCAGGACCGCGCTGGTCAGGCTCGCACCGTAAACGCCCGCATCGAAGAGGTTCGCCCAGTCCAGAGGTGTGCCGGTGAGATTCATCCAGGTCGGCGTGACGGCCGCCAGGTCCATCGTCCTGATGTCCACAACGGTGCAGGCGACGCACGCCGCCGAGCCTTCCGACGCGACGTTGCTCGCGGTCGGGAATACGGTGCGCCGGGTCAGCCACAACGCGCCGGCTAATAGGTCGCTGATCGGAGCGGACGGAAAACCCGACAACAACACGTTGTCGACGGTGTCGATGACACGCTCGATGGTGGAACTCGCGACCGTCACCGCTTGCACTGGGGCTGCTGTGGGCCGATTCAGGGTGTTAGTCAACGCTGCCGTGGCAGCCCGCACGGTCGGGCCGACTATGGGTTCCGGGGCACTGACCGTCGGCGCAGCCGAGTCATCCGTGGTGTCGGTAACCGGGTTTGTGGCGGCCGCCGACGGCATCTGTCGGGGTACCTGCACCGCGATCGCCGCACCAGGTAACGGGAGGGGCTGCGAAGACCCCGGGAGGATTGCGCTGCGTCCCGAGCCGCCCGCCGAGGCCTCCGGACGGGCTGTCGCGCCGACCCCGGCAGCACTTCTCGTGGTCTTGGCACGCGGTGCGTCCGACTTTGATGGGCCTGTCGATATCGACGACGAACCCTCATCGGGATGGTTATCGGCGGCGGCGACGCCTGAGACGTGCGGCCCCGCCAACAACAGCCCTAGCACGAACGCTGTCGCGCTAACCCGCGCACCACGCTTCGCCCTCGCCATCACCCCACCCTCTCACGGTCAACGACCTGGAGCACTCTAAATTTAGCTCCGACCCAGGTAATGGGTCAATTAGTGTGCGTGTTGCCGGTGGGTAAATCTATTAAGGGTGATGAGCTTTGGCTCCCCCGCTTGGACTCGAACCAAGAACCGTCCGATTAACAGTCGGAAGCTCTGCCAATTGAGCTACAGGGGACCGGCGGAAAGTGACTCTAGCTTACCGGGGCTCTGACACTCCACCCGGCCGCGTCAGGCAGGATGGAGGGCGAAAGCTGTTGCGGAGGGAGCGCTGTGATCGGTTATCTGGCCGTGCTCGGGGCCGGCTACGTCTTGGGCACCAAGGCTGGCCGGCGCCGTTATGAGCAGATCGTCAGCACCTACCGCGCTGTGGCCGGGAATCCTGCCACCAAGTCCGTGATCGATGCCGGACGCCGCAAGATCGCGAGCAAGGTATCGCCGGACGACGACATGGCTACATTCACTCAAATCGATGCCGGGACGACAGTGATCCAGCCGCCCCGGCGGTCTACCAGCAATTAGCCGAGCGGAACACTGATCGTCTGGCCCGGCATCAGCGGGCCGGTCGAGACACCGAGGCCACCGCCGGTGTTAGAGCCGCCGACGGCGACACCCGGAGTCCCGATAGAGCTCCCGTTGCCATTCGAGTACGAGATGCACTGCCCGTCGTCACGTGATCCGAGCCAGGCCAGGCAATTGCCGGTGGCTACCGAGGTGGACGAACCTGCAAAGCTCAGTTCTGCCATCACCGGCACTGCTGCCGCGGCCAGGGCCAAGGCGCCAACAGCGGCGATGCGCCGTGCGCGATTTTTCGCGATAGTCATAACCGACCTTTCGTTCCAGACAAGCTCTTCGTTAACCATAGCCGCTCGACAGCCCGTCAAGGCCGGCTCAAACGGTTAGGTCATCGCCGCTGGCTTGCTCCAGCAGGCTGCGGCGATACGCCTCCAACGCCACCAAATCACCGAACAAAGCGTGGTATTCGTCAGCATGTTCCACCGGTGACATGCGCTGAAGCTTGGATTTGACCTCTGCGACCTGGCGGCCCACCCACACCTCCTGCAGTCGGGCGAGAACACTGCCGATGTAGCGCGGCAGCGTGGCTTCATCCTCAACCCGGATGGCTTCCACGCTCAGCTCAGAGACCAGACTCTCCGTCGACGCTGTGGGAATCTGTTCGCCGACCTTCTCGATCCACGGCGCTCCGGTCAGGCCGATGGCAGCGCCACCGGCGGCGGCGATCGCGGCCCACAACTCGGCGTAACTCGGATGAGTGAAACTCTCCGGAGTCAAAGAGTCGAAAACCGGCCCCGCCAGCGCCGGGTACTGAAGTGCCGCCTTGAGTGCCTCACGCTGGGGCCACAGGGTCGGGTCACGCGGGTCGGGCCGGCGCGCCACACCCTGGACGGGGGCTGCAGGTCTCTTCTCCGGGGGGCGATTGCTCTGACCCCGCCCCTGCCCCGATCCCCGACCCGATCCCTGTCCGGCCTGCTCACGAACCCGACCAACTACCTGGGCGACGTCATCCCAGCCCACCCAGCCGGCGAGCTGGCGCGCGTATTCATCGCGCAACGTGGGATCTTTGATCTGGGCCACCATTGGCGCACAACGCCGCAATGCGGTCACCCGGCCCTCGGCGTTATCCAAGTCGTACTCAGCCAATGCCGTGCGGATGGCGAACTCGAACAAGGGCGTCCGCCGGGCGACCAGATCACGAAGTGCCCCATCACCGGAAGCCAATCGCAGATCGCACGGATCCATTCCGTCTGATGCCACCGCCACGAAACTCTGGCCGGCAAGGTTCTGTTCGCCGTCGAAGGCTTTCAGCGCCGCGGCACGGCCGGCGCTGTCACCGTCGAAGACGTAGATGAGTTCGCCGCGGAAGAATTTGTCGTCCATCATCAGCCGGCGCAACATCGACAGGTGCTCGTCGCCGAAGGCGGTTCCGCAGGATGCGACGGCGGTCGTCACGCCGGCCAGATGCATAGCCATCACATCGGTGTAGCCCTCGACCACCACGGCCTGATGTCCCCGCGCAATATCCCGTTTGGCCAGATCGATCCCGAATAGCACCGAAGACTTCTTGTACAGCACCGTCTCCGGGGTGTTCACGTACTTCGCGGTGATCTGATCGTCGTCGAACAAACGGCGCGCCCCGAAACCGACCGTCTCGCCGCTGGCGGTGCGGATCGGCCAGAGCAGCCTGCGATGGAATCGGTCGATCGGTCCGCGCCGGCCCTCTCGGGACAATCCCGCGGCCTCGAGCTCCTTGAACTCAAACCCCTTGCGAATCAAGTGCTTAGTCAACAAATCCCAGCCTGCGGGCGCGAACCCGCAGCCGAAGGTGCGCGCCGCCTGGGCATCGAAATTGCGCTCGGTCAGGTACTTGCGCGCCGCCGCCGCGTCCTCGGATTCCAAAGCGGCAGAATAGAATTCTTGCGCTGCGACGTTCGCGGCGATCAATCGACTACGACTGCCGCGGTCGCGTTGCACGCTGGTGCCACCCCCGCTGTAGGTGACGGGGTAGCTGATTCGGTCGGCCAGGGTCTCCACGGCTTCGACGAAGGTGATGTGTTCGATCTTCTGCAAGAACGCGTAGACGTCGCCGCCCTCGCCGCAGCCGAAGCAATGGAAATGGCCGTGGTTGGGACGGACATGGAAGGACGGCGATTTCTCGTCGTGAAACGGGCACAGCCCCTTCAGCGAATCCGCACCGGCGCGACGCAACTGCACATAGTCCCCGACCACTTCTTCGATGCGGACGCGCTCGCGGATGGCAGCGATGTCGCGGTCAGGGATGCGGCCCTTCCGATCACTTCCCTCGCCCACCGGCACAGTCTAGAGCGATCCGTTCCAGCCGCGTCTCCGTGTAGGAGGCGATCTGATCTACGACGACCCGCATCCGGGCGCCTTCGTCGGAGGCATTGCTGAAAGCCGGGACGAAGATGGCATCGAGTGTTCCCGGGGCACCGTCAAGTAGCCACTGCGCTACCTGAAGCACGCGCTCCCGCTGCCGGGTCTGCAACTCCAGATGCCGAGGGTCGGACATGATGAACTGCAGCGCCAGGGTCTTGAGGAGCGCGACCTCGGCTCGCACCGCTGCGGGTACCACCAGATCAGCTTGATAGCGCACGAACGGCCCTTTGCCGGAAGTCTTTTTGGTTTCAGCGACGGCTGCCGATGCGAACCGGCCCACCAGTTCACTGGTCAGCTGTTTCAGCGCAACCGAGGCCGCCAGCGTGCCGTCATACTTGCCGACGGCCGCGACGACCGGCAGCTGCGAGAGCCGACTGGCAGCGGCCTCGAGAGCGCCCGCGTCCAACCCGAGGCGGCCCAACGCGGCAGCGGCATCGTCATCGGCCAGCACCCGCAAGTCGATCCGGCCGGAGGTGACGCCGTCCTCGACGTCGTGCACCGAGTACGCCACGTCGTCGGCCCAGTCCATGACCTGTGCCTCCAAGCAGGACCGCCGGTCGGGCGCGCCGGCGCGGACCCATTCGGCGCGCGTCTGATCGTCGGCATAGAAACCGAACTTGCCGCCCGGATCGCTGCGGAACCACGGATATTTCGTGACGGCGTCCAGGCCGGCCCGCGTGAGATTCAGCCCAACGGTGTTGCCATCCGCGTCGAGCACCTTCGGCTCGATCCGGGTCAGGATCCGGAAGTTCTGGGCGTTGCCTTCGAAACCCCCGCAGGTCGCGGCGAACTGATCGAGCGCCCGCTCGCCGTTGTGGCCGTACGGCGGGTGGCCGATGTCATGGGCTAGGCCTGCCATGTCCACCAAGTCCGGATCGCAGCCCAAGGCAACGCCCATCCCCCGCCCGATCTGGGCTACCTCCAGCGAGTGAGTCAGCCGCGTCCGCGGATTCTCACTGTCCCGCGGCCCGACGACCTGGGTCTTATCGGCCAGTCGGCGAAGCGCCGCGCTGTGCAGCACCCGAGCGCGATCGCGCGCGAAGTCGGTTCGGTGCTCACTATCAGTGCCGGGCAATCCCGCGGTCTTGCAGGGTTCAGCCACCAACCGCTCGCGGTCGGCCCCGCTGTACCGGCCCTGCTGTTTCGTCATCACCGTGGCACAGTCTGCCAGCGCCACTACATTTGACGTTCATGCGCCTTGCTCGTCTGATCAGCATGATCCTCACGTTGTTCGCGGGGGTGCTGACCACCACTGTTCTGCTGGCCCCGACCGTCACCGCGGAGCCTCCGTTCCGGCTGCCCGACTACGTGACCGACAACGCGGGCGTCCTGAACGACAAGCAGGTCGCCGACGTGCAACGGGCGGTCGACAAGCTCTACAGCGACCGGCGGGTGCGACTCTGGGTCGTCTACGTCGACACCTTCGCGCCGAACGGCGCAGTCTCCTGGGCGCAAAGCACCCGGACCACCAGCGACCTGGGCACCGATGATGCGATCTTGGCCGTAGCCACCAACGAACGCTCGTACGCATTCCTGGTGCCCTCCGCGGCGGCCGGCGGCAGCTCGACCAGGGTGGACGACATCCGGCGCGACCAGATCGAGCCTGCGCTGCGCCGCGGCGACTGGGCCGGGGCGGCCGTGGCCGCGGCTCAGGGCCTGAACGTCACCAACGCCGGCTCCTCCGGCGGCAGCATGTCCTGGGTGGAGCTGCTGATCATCGCGGGGATTGTCCTGCTGTTGATAGCGCTGTTGATGTTGTGGAGCCGCCGCCGGCGCCGCAAGCGTCGTGCCGCCGAGCTGGAAGCGGCCCACCGCGTCGATCACACCGATCCGGCCGCGTTGGCGTCGGTCTCCGTCGAAACCCTCGATGACCTGTCCAAGTCAATCGTTGTCGACGTCGACAACGCGGTGCGAACCAGCGACAACGAGTTGACCCTGGCCTCCGAAGAGTTCGGTCCGGCGCAAACCCAACCGTTCGCCAATGCCGTCAGCGCAGCTCAGGTCGCCATCGCCCAGGCCTTCAACGTGCGGCAGCAGCTCGACGACGCGGTACCCGAGACGCCGGCCCAACGGCGCGACCTGTTGACCCGGGTGATCGTCGCGGCGGCACGAGCCAATCGTGAACTCGACACCCAGACCCAGGCCTTCCACCAGATGCGAGATCTGGTCATCAATGCGCCGGAACGCCTTGACGGCCTCACGCAGAAGCTTGTCGACGTCACCGCGCGAATCGAGCCGTCACAACAACAGCTGAACCAACTGGGCACCGAGTTCGCCGCATCCGCCCTGGCGTCGGTGGCCCGCAACGTCAATGCCACAAAGGAGCGCACCGCGTTCGCCGATCAATCCATCAGCCGCGCCCGTGAATTGGTCGCGAAACCCGTTGCCGGCAAGCAGACCGAGCTGATCGACTGCATTCGGGCGGCGGAATCTGCTCTTGGACAGGCGAGTTCGATGCTCGATGCGATAGACAGTGCTGCCAGTGATATTCGCCGGGCGATGTCCACCCTGCCGGCCGCGATCACCGACATCCAGAACGGAATCGCTCAGGCCGCAGCGCAGTTGGCCGATGGCGGTATTGCCAAGGCAAGCGAACTGACTGCCGCCCGCGATGCCGCGGTCAAGGCCGTCGCAGCGGCACAGAGCACTGGAGCGGCTGACCCGCTGGGCGCGTTCACCCAACTGACCCAGGCCGACGCCGATCTGGATCGGCTGCTGGCCACAGTGGCCGAGGAACGCGAAGCCGCCGAACGGCTCGCCCGCTCCTACGACCAAGCGCTGTTCACCGCCCAGTCACGGGTGCGGTCGGTGTCGGACTACATCGACACGCGCCGGGGCAGCATCGGCCCGGAAGCCCGGACTCGCCTGAACGAGGCGGTGCGTCAACTCGAAGCCGCCCAGTCGAAGAAGACAGCCAACATCAGCGAGGCGATCGCCCATGCGAACGGCGCGGCGATGCTGGCGGCACAAGCGCAGCAGCTGGCCAACAACGACGTTCAAGCCGCACAACGCCGATACGTGAACCAGTACGGCGGCGGCGGTCAGTCGAATATGGGCGCGACGATCGGCGGGATCATCCTCGGGAACATACTGTCCGGCAGCATGCGCGGCGGCGGATTCGGTGGCGGCGGTGGTGGCTGGACTTCCACGTCCTACGGCGGCTCGCAGAGCTCGTCCGGCGGCGGGATCCTCGGCGGCGGCGGGCGCTTCTAGCCCTCCAGCCCTAGCCCTTCAACCTGGTGGCCAGGTAGTCGACGACGGAATCGAGGCTGATTCGCTCCTGGGTCATCGCGTCACGCTCCCGCACAGTGACGGCGTGGTCCTCAAGGGTGTCGAAGTCCACCGTCACGCAATACGGGGTGCCGATCTCGTCCTGGCGCCGATACCGGCGACCGATCGCGCCGGCGTCGTCGAACTCGATGTTCCAGTACTTACGCAACTCGGCGGCCAGGTCCTTGGCCTTCGGGCTCAGGTCCGCGTGCCGCGACAACGGCAACACCGCAGCCTTCACCGGTGCCAGCCGCGGGTCGAGCCGCAGCACAGTGCGCTTGTCGATTCCGCCCTTGGCGTTGGGCGCCTCGTCTTCGTGATAGGCGTCGACCAGGAACGCCATGAATGACCGGGTGAGTCCGGCTGCTGGCTCGATCACGTACGGCGTGTAGCGGGTATCGGAGGCCTGGTCGTAGTACGACAGGTCCACTCCCGAGTGCTTGGAATGCGTCGTCAAATCGAAGTTGGTCCGGTTGGCGACACCCTCCAGCTCACCCCACGGGTTGCCGGCAAAGCCGAACTTGTACTCGATATCGGTGGTGCCGTCGCTGTAGTGCGACAGCTTCTCCTTGGGATGCTCGTAGAGCCGCAGGTTGTCACGGTTGATGCCCAGGTCCACGTACCACTGCAGGCGGGTGTCGATCCAGTACTGGTGCCACTCGGGAGCGGTAGACGGCTCAACGAAGAATTCCATCTCCATCTGCTCGAACTCGCGGGTGCGGAAGATGAAGTTGCCCGGGGTGATCTCGTTGCGGAAGCTCTTGCCGATCTGCCCGATGCCGAACGGCGGCTTCTTGCGAGACGACGTGACCACGTTGGCGAAGTTGACGAAGATGCCCTGCGCGGTCTCCGGACGCAGGTAGTGCAGCCCTTCCTCGGTCTCGATCGGCCCGAGGTAGGTCTTGAGCATCATGTTGAATTCGCGCGGCTCGGTCCACTTCCCCTTGGTGCCGCAGTCCGGGCAGACGATCTCGGCCATCGCGACGGCATCCGGGTCGCCGCCTTTTTTGGCGACGTAGGCCTCCTGCATATGGTCCTGACGGTGCCGCTTGTGGCACTCCAGGCACTCCACTAGCGGATCGTTGAACACCTCGACGTGTCCAGAGGCCACCCAGACGTCCCGCGGCAGGATGATCGAACTGTCCAGGCCGACGACGTCGTCACGGCCGGTGACGACCGACCGCCACCACTGCCGTTTGATGTTTTCTTTGAACTCGACGCCCAACGGACCGTAGTCCCAGGCAGACCGGGTCCCGCCGTAGATCTCGCCACACGGATAGACGAGCCCGCGGCGCTTGGCCAGGTTGACGACGGTTTCGATCACGGATGCCACGGGTGACAGCGTAGCGAGCCACAAAAATCAGTCGCCAACCCCGATCCGTACGACCTTTGACATGCAGGATCGTGCATGGAACGGTGACAGCGTGGGAAGCACGACAACTGACGGTCTTCTCGACAGTGCCGGCGAACTGTTGCGGGCGCTGGCGGCGCCCATCCGCATCGCGATCGTGCTGCAGCTACGCGAATCGCAGCGCTGCGTGCATGAACTGGTCGATTCGCTCGACGTGCCGCAACCGCTGGTCAGCCAGCACCTACGCATTCTCAAAGCCGCAGGGGTCGTTACCGGCGAGCGCACTGGACGCGAAGTGATGTACCGACTCGCGGATCACCACCTGGCCGAAATCGTTGTCGCGGCGGTCGCCCACGCTGCGGAGGACCGGCCGTGATGGTGCGTGCCACCCGACAGCGTGCCGCGATCGTCGCCCTGCTCGACGCGGTCGATGAATTTCGTTCCGCCCAAGAACTGCACGACGAGTTGCGCCGCCGCGGCGAGAACATCGGACTGACGACCGTGTACCGCACGCTGCAGTCGCTCGCCGCCGCGAACCGGCTGGATGTAGTCCGAACCGATACCGGTGAATCCGCCTATCGGCGATGCTCGGCGGACGAGCATCACCACCATCTGGTGTGCCGGGGCTGCGGATCTGCCGTCGAGGTCAGCGGCCTTGAAGTCGAGGCCTGGGCAGCGGAAGTGGCAGCCGCCCACGGGTTTTCCGATGTGCACCACACCATCGAGCTGTTCGGGACGTGTGCCGGCTGTCGCGCGGGTGGTTAGGCCCGGCCAAACCGCCGATTCCGGTTGACGTATTCCTCGCACGCCGCCCACAGATCGCGACGGTCGTAATCCGGCCAGAGCTTGTCCTGAAAGACGTACTCCGCATAAGCGGCTTGCCACAACAGGAAATTGCTTGACCGCTGCTCCCCCGACGTCCGGATGAACAGATCCACATCGGGAATGTCGGCCCGATGCATGTGACTGGAGAGCATCGCCTCATTCACCCGTTCGGGATCGACCCGGCCGGCGGCCACGTCACGCGCGATTTCCCTTGCAGCTTCGGCAATTTCAGCCCGTCCGCCGTAATTCACGCAGTAGTTCACCGTGATCACGCGGTTGTCGACGGTCATCTCCTCGGCGATGTCGAACTCTTTGATCACGCTGCGCCACATGCGTGCCCGGGAACCGACCCAGCGCATCCGCACGCCCATGATGTCGAGATTCTCGCGCCGCCGCCGCACCACCTCGCGGTTGAATCCCATCAGGAAGCGGACTTCTTCAGCACTGCGCTTCCAGTTCTCGGTGGAAAACGCATACACGCTGAGATGTTTGATCCCGAGCTCGATTGCACCGCAGGTGATGTCGATCAGGACCGCTTCGCCCATCTTGTGGCCCTCGGTGCGGCTCAGACCCCGCTTGGTGGCCCACCGGCCATTGCCATCCATCACGATGGCGACGTGCTGTGGGAGCTGATCGGCGGGGATCTGCGGAGCCGCCGCCTTGGAGGTGTGCTGCGGCGGACGACACGGACCACCCCCCACTGCGGGGGGCAACTCCGGGAAGACAACCGGCCACTTCGAAACGTCCGGGAAGGTCGGGTAGTCGTCAGGCGCAGGGGGCAGCTGAGGAGACTGTTCCTTCCGCCTGCGAATCGCCATGGCGCATATCCTGCCTGAGCATGTCTTTCTGGTGATCGGCGGGCTGATAGACGCGCTCCACCAGCGGCAATGTCCTCAGCTGTCGCTCCAAATGCCATTGCAGGTGGGCGGCCACCAAACCGCTGGCATGGCTACGGTGCGCCGGCGACGAGGACTCCGCAGCCTCCCAGTCCCCGTCGTGCAGCGCTGACATCAGGTCCAGGACGGCCTGCGGCGGAGTAGTCGAACCGGCCGGCCGGCAATGCACGCATACGCTGCCGCCAGCAGCGATATGGAAGGCCCGATGCGGACCCGGCTCAGCGCATCGTGCGCATTCGGTCAGCGCCGGCGCCCAACCCGAAATACCCATGGCACGCAGCAGGTAGGCATCCAGTACCAGTCCGCGGGGCCGCTTGCTGTCGGCGACCGCCCGCAGAGCGCTGACTGTGAGCCGGTGCAGTGCCGTTGCCGGGGCGCGCTCCTCGCCTGCGAGCCGTTCAGCGGTCTCCAGCACGGCGCACGCACAGGTGTAGCGGCCGTAGTCGCTGACGATGTCGGTAGCGAAGGCGTCGAGCGACACCACCTGGGTGACGATGTCGAGGTTGCGACCGGGATGCAACTGAACGTCGATGTGCGCGAACGGTTCAAGCCGAGAACCGAACTTACTGCGGGTGCGGCGTACGCCTTTGGCGACCGCGCGAACCAGACCGTGGTCCCGGGTCAGCAGTGTGACGATGCGGTCGGCTTCGCCGAGTTTGTGCTGGCGCAGCACGACCGCACGATCCCGGTACAGCCGCATCGCACGAGTTTCCCACTCCAAACCGACATACTTCGGGACCCCGCGCCGATAGTCTCAACCTCGCCATGATTGGGGTGCGCTTCGCGACCGTGAGCGAACAGCTTTATCAGCTGGCCAGTGGCGCAGTCACATCTGGCGAACTGGTACGGCAGTCACTGCATGCCATCACGATCAGCCAATCGACGCTCAATGCGTTCCGGGTGGTGCTTACCGAATCAGCGTTGGCCGAAGCCGCCGAAGCTGATCGCCGTCGAGCTGCCGGTGACCGGGCGCCGCTGCTCGGCATCCCGATCGCGGTCAAGGATGACGTCGATATCGCTGGTGTGCCAACATCATTCGGTGTTACCGGACGGATTCGGCCGGCTCGCCAGGACGCCGAAGTGGTTCGACGGCTACGCGCCGCCGGCGCGGTCATCGTCGGCAAGACCAACACCTGCGAACTAGGCCAGTGGCCTTTCACCAGCGGGCCCGGCTTCGGACACACCCGCAACCCGTGGTCCCGCAAGCACACGCCGGGCGGGTCGTCCGGCGGCAGCGCGGCTGCCGTCGCAGCAGGCCTGGTGGCAGCGGCGATCGGCTCCGACGGTGCGGGCAGCGTCCGGATCCCCGCGGCGTGGACCCATCTCGTCGGAATCAAACCGCAGCGCGGACGGATATCGACGTGGCCGCTGCCTGAAGCCTTCAACGGCATAACGGTCTACGGCGTGCTCGCCCGTACGGTGGCCGACGCGGCCCTGGTACTGGACGCCGCTTCCGGCAATGTCGAAGGCGACCTGCACCAGCCGCCCCCGGTCCGGGTATCCGACCATATCGGCGCCGCACGTGGCCAGCTGAAGATCGCCATGTCCACCCGGTTCCCGTTCACGTTCTTCCCCGCGAAACTGCACCCCGAAATCCGGGCCTCAATGCACGACATGGCTGACCAGCTCAAGCTACTCGGCCACACCGTGATGGACGGCAACCCGAACTACGGGCTGCGACTGTCCTGGAACTTCCTGTCCCGCTCTACATCCGGGCTTCTGGACTGGGCCGATCGATTCGGCGATGACGTCGAGTTCGACGAGCGCACCGAAGCCAACCTGCGGATGGGCAATCTGCTGTCCGGGGGCGTGTTGCGTCGTGCCCGCGCGCACGAAGCCGTGACTGCGCATCGCGTCGGCCGAATCTTTCGGGAAGTCGACGTCGTCATCGCGCCGACGACGGCGCAACCGCCACCGCGGGCGCGCATGTTCGACGATCTCGGGCCGACAGCCACTGACCGGGCGATCATCGCTGCCTGCCCGGCCACCTTTCCCTGGAACCTGCTGGGCTGGCCGTCGATCAACATCCCGGCCGGTTTCACCTCAGACGGCCTGCCGATCGGGGTTCAGCTGATGGGACCGGCCAACAGTGAACCGCTGCTGGTGTCGCTTGCCGCCGAACTCGAAGGGATCAACGGTTGGGCGGCCAAGCAACCCGACCCCTGGTGGAATACCGCCTGACAAGAGTCAGAAACCTAATCGGCCGAGCTGCTTGGGGTCGCGCTGCCAGTTCTTTGCGATCTTGACGTGCAAATCCAGGTACACCTTGGTGCCGAGCAGCTTTTCGATCTGAGTGCGCGCAGCAGTGCCGACCTGCTTCAGCCGGGCACCACCCTTGCCGATGATGATCCCCTTCTGGCTGGATCGCTCCACGTAGAGGATGGCGTGGACGTCGATCAGGTCGTCACGCCCGTCGCGCGGCATGACCTCGTCGATCACGACCGCCAGCGAATGCGGTAATTCATCGCGGACGCCCTCCAGTGCCGCCTCCCGAATCAGCTCGGCCATCAGCACCTCTTCCGGTTCATCGGTCAGTTCGCCGTCGGGATAGAACGCTGGTCCCGGTTTCAACTGGCCGACCAGCACGTCGATCAGGACGTCGACCTGCTCGCCGGTGGTCGCCGATACCGGCACGATCTCGGCGGCATGTTCTCCGGCCAACTCCTGCGCGGCCAGCAACTGGGCCGCCACTTTTTCTTTCGAGACCTTGTCGATCTTGGTGACGATCACCACGAGAGTGGTCCTCGGTGCGACCGCGCGGATCTGTTCGAAAATCCACGTGTCGCCCGGTCCAATCCCTTCGTCGGCGGGAATGCACAACCCGATCACATCGACTTCACTGTAGGTATCGCGCACCAAGTCGTTGAGCCGCTTACCGAGAAGCGTTCGTGGACGATGCAGACCCGGGGTATCCACCAACACGATCTGAAAGTCCTCGCGGTGAATGATTCCGCGGATCGTGTGCCGCGTCGTTTGCGGCCGGTTCGACGTGATCGCGACCTTCGAACCCACCAGCGCGTTCGTCAGCGTCGACTTGCCGGTATTGGGCCTGCCCACGAAACAGACAAAGCCAGAGCGGAACTCACTCATGCGCATCCTTGCTCTCGCTCTTGCTATCAACATTAATCGGACTCAGCAGAATGGTGCCGATCCGCACTCGCCCACGGGGGTCCGGTCCGCCTTCAGCACGAAGACGCAGGCCGTGCGACACCACCATTGCGCCCGGTAGCGGAACGCGGCCCAGTTCCAGTGCCAGCAGGCCGCCCACCGTGTCCACGTCGAGGTCTTCGCTGAACTCGAGATCGTAGAGTTCGCCGACGTCCTCGATCGGCAGTCGGGCTGAGACCCGGAACTCGTTGTTGCCCAACTCTTCTATCGGTGCCACTTCATCGGTGTCGTACTCGTCGGCGATCTCGCCGACGATCTCCTCCAGCACGTCTTCGATAGTGACCAACCCGGCGATTCCGCCGTACTCGTCGACTAGCAATGCCATGTGGTTCCGGTCGAGCTGCATCTCCCGGAGCAGATCATCGAGCGGTTTGGAGTCCGGCACGAACACCGCCTGACGCATGATCTCGGCCACGGTGGTGTCCGCACCGCTGTTGGCCGAGTAATACGTCTTCTGCACAAGGTCTTTCAGGTAGACGACACCGACGACGTCGTCGACGTTCTCACCCACCACCGGGATTCGCGAGTGTCCGCTGCGCACCGCCAAGGACGTAGCTTGACCGGCAGTCTTGTCACTCTCGATCCACACCATCTCGGTGCGCGGCACCATGACCTCGCGGGCTGGAGTGTCGCCGAGTTCGAAAACCGACTGGATCATCTTGCGTTCGGAGTCGGCCACCACCCCGCTTTGCTGCGCCATGTCGACAACTTCGCGCAGCTCAATCTCCGAGGCGAACGGTCCGTTTCGGAATCCACGGCCCGGCGTCAGCGCATTGCCCAACAAGATCAGTAGCCGGCTGATCGGGGCGAGCAACACCGAAATCGCTTGCAGCGGAGCTGCGGACAGCAATGCGATCGAGTAGGCGTTCTGTCGTCCGACAGTTCGCGGACCCACCCCCATCACCACGAAGCTGGCGACAGTCATGATCGCCGCGGATGTGACGAGCGCCCACGTCACGGGCAAGTCATCGTCGAGGTAGGCCACCAACAGAACTGTGGCGGTGGATTCGCAGGCGATCCTGAGCAGCACCACAAGGTTGATATAGCGCGGCCGTTCGGCGATCACAGCGGCCAACCGGAGTGCACCGGGCCGTTCGTCGCGCACCATTTCCTCGACCCGTGCGATCGACACCGTGCTGATGGCCGCGTCGATCGCAGCGAACAATCCACCAACGGCGATCAGCGCGATCACGCCGACCAATGGCCAAAGACCTGTCACGACTCGTCGAAATACCGTGACTTGTCGAGCAGTCGCCGGTCCTTCTCGGTCTGGCGGTCCTGTTGGTAGACCGCGACTTGGTCGGCGACCCACTCCCCGAGCAGCTCTCGCTGCAGTGCGAACATCTCTTTTTCCTCGTTGGGTTCGGCGTGGTCATAGCCGAGCAGATGCAGCACGCCGTGCACCGTCAGCAGTGCCAGCTCATGGCCGAGGCTGTGCCCGGCCGTGGCAGCCTGCTCGGCGGCGAACTCCGGGCACAGCACGATGTCCCCCAACATCGACGGTCCCGGCTCGGGCGAATCTGGACGTCCACCCGGCTCCAGTTCGTCCATCGGAAAGCTCATCACGTCGGTGGGTCCGGGCAGGTCCATCCACCGCATGTGCAGATCCGCCATCGCGTTGGTATCCAGCAGGATCATCGACAGCTCAGCGCCCGGGTTCACATCCATCTTTGCGATGACGAACCGGGCAACGCTGATCAGCTCTTCCTCTGATACGTCGATGCCGGACTCGTTCGATACTTCGATGCTCACCAGATACTCATCCCGATGTGCCCCCTACCGTCGCGTGCGCCGCTGAGAGCGGTTCATCAAGGTGGGCTGCTCGGCTTTTGCATAGGCGTCGACGATCTCCGAAACCAGTTGGTGACGCACGACGTCGGCACTCGTCAGGTGCGCGAAGTGAATATCGTCGATGCCGTCGAGAATCTCCGTCGCGGCCCGCAGACCGGACCTCGCGCCGCCGGGCAGGTCAACCTGCGTCACATCACCGGTGACCACGATCTTCGAGCCGAACCCGAGCCGGGTCAGGAACATCTTCATCTGCTCAGCAGTGGTGTTCTGGGCTTCGTCAAGAATGATGAACGCGTCGTTGAGGGTCCTGCCCCGCATGTATCCGAGCGGCGCCACTTCAATGACACCGGCAGCCATCAACTTCGGGATGGCGTCCGGATCCATCATGTCGTGTAGCGCGTCGTAGAGCGGACGCAGGTACGGATCGATTTTCTCGCTGAGCGTTCCCGGCAAAAAGCCAAGGCGCTCACCGGCTTCCACGGCGGGCCGGGTCAGAATGATCCGGGTGACCTGCTTGGTCTGTAATGCCTTGACCGCCTTAGCCATTGCCAGGTAGGTCTTGCCGGTGCCGGCTGGTCCGATGCCGAACACGATGGTGTTGGCGTCGATGGAGTCGACGTAGCGCTTCTGGTTGAGCGTCTTGGGCCGGATGGTTTTGCCCCTACGCGACAGGATGTCCAGCGTCAGCACTTCGGCCGGTGATTCGCTCTGAGTCCCGCCGATCATCCCCACGCTGTGCCGCACCACATCCGGGGAGAGGTTCTGACCGCCGGCCACCACTGCGATGAGTTCAGAGATGACCCGCTCCGCCAGAGCCACGTCAGCGGACTGACCGTAGAGGTTGATCGTGTTACCACGAACGTGCAGGTCGGCCACCAGACTGCGTTCGAGGGCACGCAGATTCTCGTCGGCCGAACCCAGCAGGCCCACGACTAAGTCGGGCGGAACCGTCATGCTGCTGCGCACCGGCGCTGCAGCGGTCGTCTCGCGGGGCGTCACGTGGTCTTCAATGCCTGCTTTCTCAGTCGTTTCCTCAGTAGGGGAGGTGGTTTCTCAGTTTAGCTGAGCGCCCAACGGGACGTCAGGACTCCGAGCGCGCCGAGCGTCACTGCCGCTGCTGTGGAGGTGCGCAACACCGTAGGTCCCAGTCGCACCGCCGCCGCCCCTGCCGCCACCAGATCGGCGATCTCGTCGTCAGCAATGCCTCCCTCTGGGCCCACCACGATTGTGATCGATTCCGTTTGCGCCACAGCGATATCCGCCAGCGGACGGTCACCTGACTCGTGCAAGACCAGAACTACTGCACCCGCGGCCACCTGCTCGGCGGTGCGCGCAACCAGCGCGCTAGTCGCCAGCGGTCCGGTTACCTCGGGGATGTATGCCCGCCGGGATTGCCGGGCCGCCGATCGAGCGACCGCCCGCCACCGGCGCAGCCCCTTCTCAGCACGATCACCGTCCCATCGGGCGACGCACCGGGCCGCCTGCCAGGCGATGAACCCGTCGGCGCCTGCTTCAGTGGCGAGTTCGATTGCCAATTCGGAACGTTCCGACTTCGGAATCGCCTGGACGACCGTCACCGCGGGTACCGGACGGGGAGCCGTCGTGCGATCCACAATGCGCGCGGACAAGCCCCGCTTTGTCGCACTCTCCACCACGCAGGGCGCCCAAGTGCCGACCCCGTCGGACAGCACCAATCGCTCGCCGGGCCGGATCCGCCGCACAGTCGCGGCGTGGAAGCCCTCGTCGCCCTCCACGGAAATCATTTCGCCGACGTCCGGAATCGCGTCGGCGTAGAACAGGGTTTCAGCCACTTGACTTAATGGCCGCTGAAGGTTTCCCGCAGCCTGCTGAACAGACCGCCATTGCCCCCGGAACTCGACGGCGTGCCATGAGCGGACTGGACTTCCGCCTGGTCGTGGCTCTGGCTCTTTAACTCGGCCAGTAGTTCCCTAGTCCGGGCGTCCAGTCGCGTTGGCACGGTGACCTCGACGTGGGCGTGCAGATCACCGCGAGTGCCGGAACGCAGATGCGGCATTCCACGACCCCGCAAGGTCGTCACCGAACCCGGCTGGGTCCCAGGCGGAATGGTGATCTCGATGGGACCGTCGATGATCGCGTCGACGGTCACGGTCGCGCCGAGGGCGGCGTCATACATCGGCACCGACACGGTGCAGTGCAGGTGATCGCCGTCGCGCACGAAGATGTCATGTTGCTGTTCGTGGACCTCCACATACAGATCCCCAGCGGGTCCACCACCCGGACCGACTTCGCCCTGGGCGGCCAACCGGACACGCATCCCGTCGCCGACACCGGCCGGGATCTTCACGCTGATCTCCCGACGTGCCCGAACCCTGCCGTCACCGACGCAGCGGTGACAAGGGTCGGGGATCACCTCGCCGACACCGCGGCAGGTGGGGCACGGTCGCGAGGTCATGACCTGCCCGAGGATGGAACGTTGCACGGATTGCACTTCACCGCGGCCACCGCAGGTATCGCAGGCCATCGCCGTCGAGGTGCCGTTAGTGCCCTTGCCCTGGCAGCCGTCACACAACACGGCGGTGTCGACCGTCACCTGCCGGGTGACGCCGGTCGCGCAATCGCTGAGGTCTAGCCGCATCCGCAGCAACGAATCGGACCCGGGACGAACACGGCCGATCGGGCCACGCGAGGCCCCCCCGCCGCCGAAGAACGCCTCGAAGACGTCTCCCAGCCCGCCGAAGCCGGCGAAGCCGTTCGCCGAGGCGCCGCCACTTTCCAACGGATCGCCCCCGAGGTCGACGATGCGACGCTTCTCCGGATCGGACAAAACCTCGTAGGCGGCGCTGATCTCTTTGAAGAGGTGCTGCGCCTTCTCGTCGGGGTTGATGTCGGGGTGCAGTTCACGGGCCAACTTTCGATAGGCGCGCTTGATCTCCGAATCCGTTGCGCCCTTGCTTACCCCGAGCAAGCCGTAGTAGTCGCGTGCCACGCCTGACCTTTCATGCGCCCGTCGTTAGCGGGTGCCTAAGACTTCGCCGATGTACATCGCCACCGCGGCGACATTAGCGATGGTTCCCGGATAGTCCATCCGAGTGGGACCCAGTACGCCCATGCCCCCATAGACGGTGCCGGATCTGCCGTACGCCGTGGTCACCACCGATGCGCCGACCATCTCATCAGCCTCTGTTTCGTGGCCGATGCGTACCGTGACCTTACCTGCCTGTTGCTGGGCCGCCAGCAACCGAAGTACCACCACCTGCTCCTCGAGTGCCTCCAGCACTGGGCGCAGCGAGCCACCGAAATCGGCGGTGTTACGCGTGAGGTTGGCCGCGCCACCCATCAGAAGCCGCTCTTCACGATGCTCGACGAGTGACTCCACCAGCACCGTTGACGACCGGCCAATGGCGTCGCCCAGGCCGCCCAACTTGTCGAATTGGCTGGCCAGATCCGCCACCGCCACCGAGGCCGCCGAGAGCTTCTTGCCTTCCAGCGCCTGTCCGAGCAGCTCTCGCAACTGCGCCAGGTCATGGTCGCTGATGGCGTCGCCGAGCTCAACGATCCGTTGGTCAACGCGGCCGGAATCGGTGATCACGACCAGCAGCAGGCGGGCCGGCGTCAGCGAGACGACCTCCAGATGACGCACCGTCGAACTCGACAACGTCGGGTACTGAACGATCGCAACCTGCCTGGTCAGCTGGGCAAGTAACCGAACGGCACGGCGGAGGACATCGTCAAGGTCCACCCCGGACTCCAGGAACGACAGGATCGCCCGACGCTCCGGCGTGGACAGTGGTTTGACCTCATCGAGCCGATTGACGAACTCGCGGTAGCCCTTCTCCGTGGGCACCCGGCCGGAACTCGTGTGGGGCTGCGCAATGTAGCCCTCAGCCTCGAGCACAGCCATGTCATTGCGGACGGTTGCACTGGAGACCCCGAGGTGATGACGGTCCACCAAGGCCTTGGAACCCACCGGTTCCTTGGTTGAGACGAAGTCCGCGACTATGGCACGAAGCACCTCAAAGCGACGATCGTCGGCAGTTCCCATGTGCTGTACCTCCCGGTTACCGCCATTTTACGGCCATCATCAGCGCCGTTGCGGTTCGCCACCCGGCAGGGGCTAGCCTGGCTTCGATGATTTTCAAGGGAGTCCGCGACGGCAAGCCGTATCCCGAGCACAGTCTCACCTATCGGGACTGGTCACAGATCCCGCCGTGCCAGATCCGGCTCGATGAACTGGTCACCACCACCACTGTCTTGGCGCTGGACCGCCTGCTCTCCGAGGACTCGACTTTCTACGGGGACCTGTTCCCGCACGCCGTGAAATGGCAGGGCGTGATCTACCTCGAAGACGGACTGCAGCGAGCGGTCCGGGCCGCGCTCCGGAACCGGACTGTGCTGCATGCCCGGGTATACGACATGGATGCCGGATACGGCGGTCCGCGGGCCTGATTCTTGTCGGACCCGCCGTCTAGTATCGCAAGCATGTTCGAACCACTAGATGAAGCGGGGCTGCTTGATCGGATGCGGGACGCTCAGCGCCGGGAACGGGTTGCCATGGCTGAGCGGTTGGTGGCAGCTGGCCGGTTTCTGCAACGTCGTCTCGCCGCGGTCGACGCCGCCGAACGGGCTCAGTGGTGCCTCGATAACTCAGATGCCGCCGCAGCCGAAGTGGGTGCGGAGTTAGGCATCGGCCGCGGCCGGGCCTCCTCATGCATGCATTACGGGCTGGAACTACTCGAACGCTTCCCCCGCCTGGCGGTGGTGGTGTTAGCCGGTGAGGTCGACTACCGGGTGCTGGTCGCGATCATGTTCCGCACCGCCCTGATCACCGACCCCGAACTGTTGGCCGAGCTCGACGAGATGTTGGCGGTGCGCGCTCCGGACTGGAATGGGGTGTCCCAGGAGAAGCTGATCGTCGCGATCGACTGGTACGTCCGCGACATCGACCCCGCCGCGGTACGGGTGGCCCGGAGTCGTGACGACGACCGGCATATCGAGATGGCCCTCTCCACCGACGGGATGGCCGACCTATGGGGATCGCTGCGCGCCCCCGACGCCGCCCTGCTCGACCGACGCCTCGATGCGCTTGCGGCCAGCGTGTGCCGCGACGATCCCCGCACCACACGGCAACGCCGCGCTGACGCGGTCGCCGCACTCGCCGCCGGAGTCCATACCCTGGCGTGTGGGTGTGACAATCAGGACTGCCCCGCACGAGACGTACCGCTCGGCAATGCCCAAGTGGTCATCAACCTTGTAGCGTCGGCAGACACCGTCGCCAGCGCCGCCGATACCCCCGCGGTGCTGCCCGGGTTCGGGGCGATTCCCGCCGACACCGTCCGCGACCTTGCCGCCCGACCCGGAACCCGGGTCCGCCCGGTGCTGGATCCGGCCAAGTTCGGGGCCGAGCCCCACTACCGCCCCTCCACAGCACTGGCGGAGTTCATCCGCTGCCGCGACCTGCACTGCCGCTTCCCCAACTGCGACCGCCCCGCAGAGATCGCCGACATCGACCACACCGTGCCCTATCCATTCGGGCCCACCCACCCGTCCAACCTGAAATTGCTATGCCGTCGGCACCATTTGCTGAAAACGTTCGTCACCGGCTGGAATGACAAGCAATTGCCCGATGGCACCATCGAATGGACCGCCCCCACCGGACGCACCTATGTGACCAAACCCGGTGGCAGTCTGTTCTTCCCCCAACTCGCCACCTCCACCGGCGAACTGATCCTGCTCAACACCCCACCACCAACACCCGGGCGCACCTTGTTGATGCCCACGCGCAAGACCACACGAACCACCGAGCGCGCCAACCGAATCCGACAAGAACGCGCCATCAACGAAGCCGTCCTCGCCGTCCACCCACCACCACCAAGACGCAAGCTCAACTTCTAGTCCAGCAGCTGGCGCACCACGGCGTCGGCCAGTAATCGGCCGCGGTTTGTGAGCCTCACGCGGTCCCCGTCCGCGATCACCAAGCCATCCGCAGTGGCTTGGCGCGCCCGCTGTTGCTCCGCATCGCTAAGCGACGCGAGCTCGAGTCCACTTCGCAGACGAATTCCCAGCATCACGTCCTCGATGTGACGCTCTTGCGGGGTTGGGCGCTCGGAATCTGCCACCGGCAGCCGACCCGCGGCGAGCGATTCGGCATATGCGCCAGGGTGTTTGACATTCCACCAGCGGGTCTTATCGACAAATCCGTGCGCCCCAGGACCAGCGCCCCACCACTGCCCGCCATTCCAGTAACCGAGGTTGTGCCGGCACTCCCCGCCGGGACGACTCCAGTTGGAGACCTCGTACCAGTCCAGCCCCGCAGCCGAAAGTCGTTGATCAACAAGCTCATACCGATGCGCGAGTACATCGTCGTCCGGGCGGTCGATCTCGCCGCGCCGCACCCGACGGGCCAACGCGGTGCCCTCTTCGACAATCAGCGAATAGGCCGAGACATGATCCACTCCGGCCGACAGAGCTGCATCGATCGAGGCCAGGAGGTCGTCGTCAGACTCCCCCGGTGTGCCGTAGATCAGATCGATGTTCAGATGGTCGAATCCCGCCGCCCGCGCCTCGGCGGCCGCAGCCATCGCTCGTCCCGGGGAATGTGTCCGGTCCAGAATCTTGAGTACCCGTGGCGCCACCGACTGCATACCGAGTGAGACGCGCGTATAACCAGCGGCCCGTATGTCGTCGAAGAACTGAGCCGACGTCGACTCCGGATTGGCTTCGGTCGTCACCTCTGCGTCCGGGCTCAGCGGGAATCGGTCTCGGACCGCGTCCAACACTGCGGCCAGACCCTGCGCCCCCAGCAACGACGGCGTTCCGCCGCCGACGAACACCGTATCCACCTGCATCGAACCCAATTGATCGGACGCCAACGCCAACTCCGCACGCAACGCATCCAGCCAGGCCAGCGGGGTGGCCGCCCCCAATTCGCTGGGCGTGTAAGTGTTGAAATCGCAGTACCCGCAGCGGGTGGCGCAGAACGGCACATGGATGTACACACCGAACGCTGCGTCAGGCGCCACTTCCATCACGTGCTGATTATCGCAGCGCAACCGACCGTGGCAGAATGCCCGATATGGTGGCACGGCGGCACGTTGACTTGATGCGCGTCTGCACCTGTTGTTGTCCGGCTTGACGCTGTAGACCCGCCCACCTGTATTTCAGCTGGCCGACGGATCTGCGCCGCCGGTTCAGCCCACCGGCATTTCGCGTGATCTGAAGCCAGCTCCTTGACATGAGGAGCACCATCCATGAGCCAGCGCAACGAGGGCCAGTGGGCCCTGGGCAATCTCGAACCACTCAATGCCAACGAACAGACCAAACGGGACGACGATGCGCTCAATGTGCGGGAGCGCATTGAGAACATCTATTCCAAGGACGGCTTCGACAGCATCGACAAGACCGACCTGCGTGGCCGCTTCCGCTGGTGGGGTCTCTACACCCAGCGCGAGCAGGGCTACGACGGCACATTTACCGGCGACGAGAACATCGATCTGTTGGAAGCGAAGTACTTCATGCTGCGGGTGCGCTGCGACGGCGGCGCGCTCTCCGCCGCTGCGCTGCGCACCATCGGTGAGATCTCCATCGAATTCGGCCGCGACACCGCCGACATCTCCGACCGAGAGAACGTGCAGTACCACTGGATTCGGGTCGAGGACATGCCCGAGATCTGGCGGCGCCTTGACGCCGTCGGCCTGCAGACGACCGAGGCCTGCGGCGACTGCCCCCGGGTGGTGCTCGGCTCACCGCTTGCCGGCGAGTCGCTAGATGAGGTCATTGACGGCACGCCCGCGATCGATGAGATCGTCCGCCGCTACATCGGCTCGCCGGAGTTCTCGAACCTGCCGCGAAAGTTCAAGTCCGCGATCAGCGGTCTGCAGGATGTGGTCCACGAGATCAATGACGTCGCGTTCGTCGGCGTGAACCATCCCGAACACGGTCCTGGCTTCGATGTCTGGGTCGGTGGCGGCCTGTCCACCAACCCGATGCTGGGTCAGCGCCTGGGCGCCTGGGTGCCACTCGATGAGGTGCCCGACGTGTGGGAGGCCATCACCTCGGCGTTCCGTGACTACGGTTACCGTCGACTGCGCGCCAAGGCTCGGCTGAAGTTCCTCATCAAAGACTGGGGTGTTCAGAAGTTCCGTGAGGTCGTTGAGAACGAATATCTGAAGCGCCCCCTGCTCGACGGGCCGGCCCCGGAGCCACTCGCGCACCCTATCGACCACGTGGGTGTGCAGCGCCTGAAGAACGGACTCAACGCGGTCGGTGTGGCGCCCATCGCCGGCCGGGTATCGGGCACCATCCTGACGAAGGTCGCCGACATCGCGGAACGTGCCGGTTCCGACCGGATCCGCTTCACGCCGTATCAGAAGCTGATCATCCTCGACGTTCCCGACGATGAGCTGGCCAACCTCACCGCTGAACTGGACGCACTGGGCCTCCCCTCCACACCGTCGCACTGGCGCCGAAACCTGATGGCGTGCTCGGGGATTGAGTATTGCAAGCTGTCCTTCGCCGAGACAAGGAAGCGCTCACAAGTTCTAGTGCCCGAGCTTGAGCAACGGCTGACGGATCTCAACTCGACGTTGGACGTCCCGATCACCATCAATCTCAACGGCTGCCCCAACTCCTGCGCACGGATCCAGGTAGCCGATATCGGGTTCAAGGGTCAAGTGGTCGAAGAAGACGAGAGCGGTTACACCGAAGGTTTCCAGGTTCACCTCGGCGGGAGCCTGGGCCTCGACAGCGGTTTCGGCCGCAAACTCCGCCAGCACAAGGTGACCAGCGCCGAACTCGGCGACTACATCGAACGCGTCGTACGCAACTTTGTGGAACAAAGAAGCGAGGGCGAGCGCTTTGCTGAGTGGGCGGTTCGCGCTGAGGAGGAATCATTGCGATGACGAGTCCGCGAGAGCTCGCGGCGCAGGGAGCTAGAGAACTCGACGGTGCCACGGCTGCCGAACTGCTGGCCTGGACCGAAGAGCACTTCAGCGGGAACTATGTCGTCGCATCCAACATGCAGGACGCGGTGTTGATCGATATGGCCGCCAAAGTTCACCCAGGGGTCGACGTATTATTCCTCGACACCGGCTACCACTTCGCCGAAACCATCGGGACCCGTGATGCCGTCAAGGCGGTTTACGACATCACCGTCGTCAACGTCACCCCGGAGCACACTGTCGCCGAACAGGATCACCTGCTGGGCAAGGATCTGTTCGCGCGCGAGCCGAACGAGTGCTGCCGGTTGCGGAAGGTGACCCCCCTGGGCAAAGCACTCGCGGGCTACTCGGCGTGGATCACCGGGGTCCGCCGGGTGGAGGCACCCACTCGTGCCAACACACCGCTGATCACTTTTGATGAAGCCTTCAACCTGGTCAAGGTGAACCCCATCGCGGCGTGGACCGACGACGACATGCAGGCCTACATCGAAGGCAACGGAATTCTGGTCAATCCACTTGTGGAAGAGGGATATCCGTCAATCGGATGCGCGCCATGCACGGCAAAGCCGGAGGCTGGCGCAGATCCACGTAGCGGGCGCTGGCAGGGGTTGAACAAGACCGAGTGCGGACTGCACACCGCATGACCGGACCGCTGGTGTTGGCCGCACACGGCAGCGCCGATCCGCGTTCGACGGCGACCACCTTCGAGATAGCCGAACAGATCCGTCGACTGCGTCCACGACAGGACGTGCGGGTTGGGTTCTGTGAACACAGCACGCCAAACCTGCGCGATGTCCTCGGTGAACTCGACGGGCCGGCAGTGGTCACACCGTTGTTGCTGGCGAGCGCTTACCACGCGCGCGTCGACATACCGGCGATGATCCGGGAGTCAGGGGCCGACGCAGTCCGCGCGGAAGCGCTGGGTGAAGACCCCCGGCTGGTGCAGGTCATGCGGGAGCGGTTGGCAGAGCACGGGATTGGCTCGCACGACAACTCGATCGGCGTTCTGGTGGTTGCGGTCGGGTCGTCGCATGCCGAGGCAAATACCCGCACCTCGACGGTGGCAGTGGCACTCACTCCCCGCACTCGGTGGTCCGGAGCAATGGTGGCGTATGCCACCGGGCCCGAGCCCACCGTCACTCAGGGAATCGAACTGCTACGCCAGCGCGGAGCACAGCGAGTTGTTTTGGCGCCGTGGTTTATTGCTCCGGGAGTCATCACCGATCGCGTCGCCGAGCTGGCCCGTGCCGCTGGCGTTGAGATGTCGGCGCCGCTGGGCGCGCATCGACTGGTGGCCGAAACTGTGCTGGACCGCTTCGATCAGGCTGTCTCGGCGCGCGTCGCGGCTTGAACTTCCCCGGCGATCGGCGGAATCCGGGTGGCCCGCACATACACGGTGTCACCGTCTTTCAGACCAAGCGCCTCCGCGTCGCCCCGGGTGATCTGCGCGGTGAAAGACCCACCGGTGGTCGCACTCGTCAGTTCGACACGTACCTCGAATCCGAGATAGGCGATCCGGTCGATGGTGGCGCGGATGACACCGGTGGACTCCGCGGTGCGATCGTTCGCCGCGATCGCCAACTCGGGATCCCGGCCCACTCGGATATCGTGCGGGCGCACCAGGATTCCGTTGAGCGACGAGACGTTGCCCAGGAAAGACATGACGAACGCGTTGGCAGGGCTGTCGTAGACCTCAGTCGGTGAGCCGACCTGCTCTATACGTCCCTTGTTGAGCACAGCGATCCGGTCCGCGACATCCAGGGCTTCGGCCTGATCATGAGTGACAAGCACCGTCGTGACGTGGACCTCGTCGTGCAGTCGGCGCAGCCACGCCCGCAGATCCTCCCGAACCTTGGCATCAAGCGCCCCGAAGGGCTCATCGAGCAGCAACACCTGGGGGTCAACAGCAAGCGCGCGGGCCAGCGCCATCCGCTGTCGCTGGCCACCTGACAGCTGATTGGGATAGCGAGTCTGAAACCCTGCCAGCCCCACCACCTCCAGCAGATTGTCGACCTTGTCCTTGATCTCCGCCTTGGGCCGTTTACGGATCTTCAGTCCGAACGCGACGTTGTCGCGCACCGTCAGATGTTTGAACGCGGCGTAGTGCTGAAACACGAAACCGATTCCGCGCCGTTGGGGCGGCACGTTGGTGACGTCCCGGCCATTGATGGCTACCGTGCCGGTGTCCGGTTGGTCCAGGCCTGCGATCGCGCGCAGCAGGGTCGACTTTCCCGAGCCGCTGGGGCCGAGCAGCGCGGTCAACGATCCGGTCGGCACGGTGAAGTCGACGTTATCCAGCGCCGCGAATTCGCCGTACCGCTTGTTGGCACCGACGATGGTTATCGCATCGGTCATCTTGTTTCCCTCCGGGCGTCCAGGACGACCTGGACAACGAGAACCAACACCGCAACTGCCATCAGCAACGTCGAGATGGCGTAGGCCCCGTATTCCACTCCGCGGGCATAGCGGTCGGAAACCAGCAATGTCAGTGTCTGTGACGCGCCGGGCAGATTCGACGACACCATGATTACCGCTCCGTACTCACCAAGTGTGCGCGCGACGGTGAGCACGATCCCGTAGGTCAGTCCCCACCGGATGGACGGGAGCGTGATCCGCCAGAAGGTCTGCCACCAGCTGGATCCCAGGGTGGCGGCCGCCTCTTCCTGGTCGGTCCCAAGCTCATGCAGTACGGGTTCAACCTCGCGGATGACGAACGGAACAGTCACAAAGATGCTCGCCAGAATGATCCCTGGAAGACCGAAGATGATCTTGAAGCCCCAGTCGTTCTCGACGAAGCCGAGCAATCCGGCGGTGCCCCACAACAGAATCAGCGCCACACCAACAACAACCGGGGACACCGCGAACGGCAGGTCGACCGCCGCTTGCAGAATTGCCTTACCGCGGAACTTGCTGCGCGCCAACACCAGCGCCGTCGGTACTCCGAAGATCACGTTGAGCGGAACCACGATAGCGACCACCACCAACGACAATTCCAGCGCGGCAACTGCGGCGGGTGTGGAGATCGAACCGATGAACGCACCGAACCCGGGTGCGAAAGTACGCCAAAGAATGAGCCCAACCGGTACGACCACCAGAAGGAGTACGTATGCCAGTGCCCCGTATCGGGTGAGGTTGCGCATCAACGGTGACAGCCTCATGCCGCAAGCTCTTCTCGCTTGGCTGCCCGCATTCCGATCGTCCGCAGGACTAGCAGCACGACGAGCGAGATGACCAACAGCACAATCGAAATCGCGGCTGCACCGGTTCGGTCATCGTTCTCGATCAGGGTACGAATCCACTGCGACGACACCTCCGTCTCCCCCGGAATGGCCCCTCCGATCAGCACTACCGAGCCGAATTCACCTATCGCACGCGAGAATGCCAAGCCTGCACCAGACAGCACGGCGGGCATTAACGCCGGCAGGATCACCTTGGTGAAGATGACGGTGTTGGTGGCGCCCAACGACGCGGCCGCCTCTTCCACTTCACGGTCGAGTTCGAGCAGCACCGGTTGAACCGACCGGACCACGAACGGCAACGTGACGAAAAGCAGTGCCACGCCGACACCCCATCGAGTGTGCTGCAGATGCAGCCCGACCGGACTGTTCGGACCGTAGAGGGCGAGCATGACCAGGCTGGCCACGATGGTGGGCAGTGCGAACGGCAAGTCGATCACCGCATCTACGAACCGCTTGGCGGGAAAGGTGTCACGCACCAGCACCCAGGCAACCAAGAGGCCGAGGACCGCGTTCACCACAGTGACCGCGATGGAGATCGTCAAGGTCACCCGAAACGAGTCCAGTGCCGCGTTGGAGGTGACCGCAGCGAGAAACGCCGCCCACCCGCCGCGCGCCGACTGCCACACGATGGCCGCCAGCGGCAGCAGGACGATGATGCTCAACCAGATCGACGCGGCGCCCACCCGTAACGAGGTGGTGCCACGGGACTCGATCGTGGTTGTCGTCACCCGGTGGCCTGCTTATAAATCTTCGTGATCGATCCGTTTTCCTTATCGAACAAGGCCGGATCGGCGGTGCTCCAGCCCCCGAGATCGGCGATCGTCCACAACTTCTGCGGTGTCGGAAAATCGGAGGCGAACTCCGCTGCCACCGCTGGGTCGACTGGACGGAAACCGGCTGCGGCCCAAATCTTCTGACCCTCGGGTGTGTAGAGGAAGTTCTTCAGTGCGGTGGACTTCTCAAGGTGAGCACCCGTGGTCACCACCGCGACCGGGTTCTCGATCTTGAAGGTCTGCGGCGGGATGATGTGCTCGACGTCTTTACCATGCCGCTCGGTGTTAATCGCCTCGTTCTCATAGCTGATCAGCACGTCACCGGTGCCCTGCAGGAACACGTCGGTGGCCTCACGCCCCGAGCCCGGGCGGGTCTTCACATGTTCGTTCACCAATTTGGTCACGTAATCCAGACCGGCCTGCTGGTCTTTGCCGCCGTCGCTCTTGACGGCGTAGGGCGCCAGCAGATTCCACTTGGCCGACCCAGAACTGAGCGGGCTCGGCGTCACCACTTCCACCCCGGGCTGCAGCAGGTCGTCCCAGTCCTTGATGTGTTTCGGGTTGCCCTTACGAACGACGAGTGCCACCACCGAGCCGAACGGGATGCCCTTGGTGACGTCCTTGTTCCAGTCGGGGGCAACCTTATTGGCCTTCACCAGTCGGGTGACGTCCGGTTCGACGGAAAAGTTGACGATGTCTGCCGGCTTGCCGTCGACGACCGCGCGTGACTGGTCACCAGAGGCACCGTAGGAGGTGGTGACTTCGACGCCCTCGCCTTCCGGCGTGGCGGTGAATGCCGGGATGATCTTGCTCCAGCCCGGTTCCGGAACTGCGTAGGCGACCAGCGTCAGCTTGGTCTGAGCATCAGCGGTGCTGCTGGCACCAACGACATCGCTGGAGCCACCGCCGCAGGCTGTGAGGACGGTGGCGGTAGTAAGTAATGCTGCGGCTTTGAGCCAGGAGGTGGACGTCATATGAGGACCTTTCGCGTTGCGTACCGGGGCGGCTGGGGCCCTGCGCAACGGGAAAGGTGGGCTAATCACCGAAAGTACGTGGTGACCGTAACCGACACCGGACCGCACGCGGGCAGTGGTGTCACCGACAACAAGCGACGTCAGCAACCGCGCAAGCGCCGATAGCGATGAGCGCCAACACATACGGTTGCATGGCGCGAAGCCTAACAGGCCGAACAATGCGCCGCCCGGGTCAGCGGTTGAGCAGCCACACCACAATCACCAAAATCATCAGCGCGACCAGCGCCAGCGTGACCCGCGACCGCGGCATCCCGCTCACTGGGCACGTCCCTGGGCACGTCCCTGACGTACCCGGCGCAACACTCGGATACCGGCGCCGAGTATGCGGTCGATGATCCAGGCAATCCCATACGCCAGCAGCAGGACGACCGGCATCACGATGATCGTCTGCAGCACAAAACCGAGTCCGGACAGCCACAATTCCACGCCGTCCCACCAACTCAGGAATCCCGCCACAGCCCTAACCCTAATGCTGGATGATGGCCCAATGGTTTTGCACGCCGAACCGGCAGACACAGACACCGGCGCCGCCAACAATCTGATCGCGGGACAGCCATCGGGACCGTTGTCCGTCACCGCGCCGTTACCGCATTCGCCGGGCAATCCACTGCGAAACCCGTTCCCGCCGATCGCCGACTACGCGTTCCTCTCCGATTGCGAGAACACCTGTCTGATCTCGTCGGCGGGGTCAGTGGAATGGCTGTGCGTACC
Source organism: Mycobacterium sp. (assembly GCA_965279745.1). Taxonomy (GTDB): domain Bacteria; phylum Actinomycetota; class Actinomycetes; order Mycobacteriales; family Mycobacteriaceae; genus Mycobacterium. The sequence continues at coordinate 292,584 of OZ257262.1, read as the reverse complement.
CAGACCGGACTCCCCTAGCGTGTTCGGTTCGATCCTGGATCGCGCCGCCGGTCACTTCCGATTGGGTCCCTACGGTGTGTCCGTTCCGGCGGCCCGGCGCTACTTGCCAGGCAGCCTGATCCTGGAAACCACCTGGCAGACCCACACCGGCTGGTTGATCGTGCGCGATGCACTGGTGATGGGCCCATGGCACGACATCGAGGCACGGTCGCGCACTCACCGTCGAACCCCGATGGACTGGGATGCCGAGCACATCCTGCTGCGCACGGTGCGGTGCGTGAGCGGGACCGTCGAGATGGTGATGAATTGCGAGCCGTCGTTCGACTATCACCGGAACAACGCCACGTGGGAGTACTCCGCGGGCGCCTACGGCGAAGCGATCGCGCGGGCCAAGAATGACCCCGACGCCCATCCGACGCTTCGATTGACCACCAACTTGCGGATCGGCCTGGAGGGCCGCGAGGCTCGTGCCCGAACCCGGCTGAAAGAGGGCGACAACGCGTTCGTCGCGCTGTCGTGGTCCAAGCATCCGTCGCCGCAGACGTTCGAAGAGGCATCGGACAAGATGTGGGCGACCAGCGAATGCTGGCGACAGTGGATCAACGTCGGCGACTTCCCCGACCATCCCTGGCGGGCGTATCTGCAGCGCAGCGCGCTAACCCTCAAGGGGCTGACGTATTCACCGACCGGTGCTCTGCTCGCGGCCAGCACCACGTCGCTGCCCGAGACGCCACAGGGTGAGCGCAACTGGGACTACCGGTATGGCTGGGTACGCGACTCCACGTTCGCACTGTGGGGGCTCTACACCCTTGGCCTGGACCGCGAGGCCGACGATTTCTTCGCGTTCATCGCCGACGTGTCGGGTGCGAACAACGGCGAGCGGCATCCCCTTCAGGTGATGTATGCCGTCGGCGGGGAGCGTGAACTCGTTGAGGAAGAGCTGACTCATCTCTCCGGTTACGACCACGCCCGGCCGGTACGCATCGGCAACGGCGCCTACAACCAGAAGCAGCACGACATCTGGGGCACCATGCTCGACTCGGTGTACCTGCACGCCAAATCCCGTGAGACGGTCTCCGACCAACTGTGGCCGGTACTCAAGGAACAGGTCGAAGAGGCCATCAAACACTGGAAGGGACCGGATCGGGGCATCTGGGAGGTCCGCGGCGAACCGCAGCACTTCACCTCGTCCAAGGTGATGTGCTGGGTGGCGCTGGACCGTGGTTCCAAACTTGCCGAGCTGCAGGGCTCGAAGAGCTACGCCCAGCAGTGGCGGGCTATCGCCGAGGAGATCAAGGCCGACATCCTGACCAACGGCGTCGACGAGCGCGGCGTGTTCACCCAGCGCTACGGCAGCGACGCCTTGGACGCCTCGCTGCTGCTGGTGCCGCTGCTGCGGTTCCTCCCGTCCGACGACCCACGGGTCCGGGCCACAGTGCTGGCAATCGCCGACGAGCTCACCGAGGACGGGCTGGTCCTGCGCTATCGCGTCGAGGAGACCGACGACGGATTGTCCGGCGAAGAGGGCTCTTTCACGATCTGCTCGTTCTGGCTGGTGTCAGCACTCGTCGAGATCGGCGAAGTCAGCCGGGCCCGGCACCTGTGTGAACGGCTGCTGTCCTTCGCCAGCCCGTTGCATCTGTACGCCGAGGAAATCGAGCCGCGCACCGGCCGGCATCTGGGCAACTTCCCGCAGGCATTCACCCACCTGGCACTGATCAACGCCGTGGTGCACGTCATCCGTGCCGAGGATGAGGCTGACGGCAGCGGCGGGTTCCAGCCCGCGAATGCGCCCATGTAGTTACTGGGCGTTCCTCTGCATCTGCTCTGCGATGGCGCGGGCTTCATCGTGGATGCCGTGAGTGCATGCCCAAACCTCGACCACCACGTTCGACGAGGACGTCATCGCGTGCTGGCAGTCCCAACCGGCGGCCTGACGTTGGGTGGTGAGTTGAGTCAGCATCAGGCCGCTCTTGGCCTCTTCTGCGCGGAAGTCCCCGAAATCCCACGTGGCGTGCACTTCGCCGTGGTCGATATCGATCGAGCGGCCCGAGCATTGCTGCCAGGCCGTCTTGGAGCTCTCGACGAACTCCTTCGCCTTGCTCGTTGACGGATACAGAACGGCCGTCTGCTCGACCCAGTGGTCGTTGTCGCTGCTCGGCTCCTGCAAGACCTGGTCACGCACAGCCGTCCAGTCGGTTCCCGCGTAGACCAATTGCTCGGCGCCGTAGATCGCACTGAGGCAGTCCCGGTCTGACACGTTGGCGGAATTGTCGCTCATGGACTCCGAGGAAGCGCTGACCTCCATGCCGGAGCCACCCATGATTCGGTTGACCGCGCCGGCAGTGATCGGAACCCGGTCGAGATCTGCCTCATTGAGCGGCGGCAGCTCGATCGGACCCGCACTCTTATCGCGTACCGCCGCGCCGGTCACCGTTGACACGCAACCGGTCACCAACCCGCACAACACAGTTGCACTGAGCAGGACGCGCAGTGCATGTGTCATTTTTTCGCCTTGTCCGCAGCCTTGTCACCGCCATCGGTGGACAGCGCGGCGACAAACGCCTCCTGGGGTACGTCAACCCGTCCGATGGTCTTCATCCGCTTCTTGCCTTCCTTCTGCTTCTCCAGAAGTTTGCGCTTGCGGGTGATGTCGCCGCCATAGCATTTGGCCAAGACGTCCTTGCGAATTGCCCGAATATTTTCGCGGGCAATGATTTTGGAGCCGATGGCCGCCTGTATCGGTACCTCGAACTGCTGGCGCGGGATAAGTTCCTTGAGCCGGGTGGTCATCTTGTTTCCGTAAGCCTGCGCGGAATCCTTGTGCACGATCGCACTGAACGCGTCGACGGCTTCGCCCTGCAACAGGATGTCGACCTTGACCAGCGCCGCCTCCTGCTCGCCGGCCTCTTCGTAATCGAGGCTGGCATAACCGCGAGTGCGTGACTTCAGCGAGTCGAAGAAGTCGAAGATGATCTCGCCGAGTGGCATGGTGTACCGCAATTCGACGCGTTCTGGCGACAAGTAATCCATCCCGCCCAACTCGCCGCGCCGCGACTGGCACAACTCCATGATGGTGCCGATGAATTCGCTGGGGGAAATGACGGTGCATTTGACCACCGGTTCGTACACCGCACGAACCTTGGCCTCCGGCCAGATCGACGGGTTAGTCACGATGAGCTCTGAATTATCTTCCTGCTCAACGCGATACACCACGTTCGGGGATGTCGAGATCAGATCGAGGTCGAATTCGCGTTCCAGTCGCTCGCGGGTGATCTCCATGTGCAGCAGTCCGAGGAAACCACACCGGAAGCCGAATCCCAGTGCCACCGAGGTTTCCGGCTCGTAAGTCAGCGCGGCGTCGTTGAGTTGCAGTTTGTCCAGGGCGTCACGAAGGTTCGGATAGTCCGAGCCGTCAACGGGATACAGCCCGGAATACACCATCGGCTTGGGTTCACGGTAGCCAACGAGCGCCTCGGTAGCGCCGTTCCGAGCAGCCGTCACGGTGTCACCGACCTTGGACTGCCGGACATCCTTCACGCCGGTGATCAGGTAGCCGACCTCGCCGACGCCGAGGCCCTGGGTGGGTTTCGGTTCCGGGGACACGATCCCGACTTCGAGCAGTTCGTGCACAGCGCCGGTGGACATCATCTTGATCCGCTCGCGCGGAGTGATTTTGCCGTCGACCACTCGGACGTAGGTGACCACGCCGCGGTAGATGTCGTAGACGGAGTCGAAGATCATCGCCCGAGCAGGTGCGTCGGAATCGCCGACCGGAGCCGGGATCAGCCTGACCACCTCGTCGAGCAGCTCGGTAACTCCCTCGCCGGTCTTACCGGACACACGCAGGACATCGCCTGGCTCGCAGCCGATGATGTGGGCGATTTCCCCCGCGTAGCGATCAGGGTCTGCCGCCGGAAGGTCGATCTTGTTGAGCACCGGGATGATCGTCAGGTCGCGGTCGAGTGCCAGGTAAAGGTTGGCCAGGGTCTGCGCCTCGATGCCCTGCGCGGCGTCGACCAGGAGCACCGCTCCTTCGCAGGCCTCCAGAGCGCGCGACACCTCATAGGTGAAGTCGACGTGGCCGGGGGTGTCGATCAGGTGCAGGACGAATTCCTCATCACCGACTTTCCAGGGCAGCCTCACATTCTGGGCCTTGATGGTGATGCCGCGTTCCCGCTCAATGTCCATCCGGTCCAGGTATTGAGCGCGCATATCCCGATCGGCCACGACACCGGTGAGTTGCAGCATCCGGTCGGCCAGCGTCGACTTCCCATGATCGATGTGCGCGATGATGCAGAAGTTCCGAATCTGCGCCGGCGCGGTAAAGGTCTTGTCGGCGAAACTGCTGATGAGAATCTCCTGGTCGACGGCGGTCGGGCATGCTCTTGCGTATCGAGCAGCGTATCGACACCAGCTCTGCACGACACAATCGCGCCGCTAGTCTGGTCGGTATGGCGTCGCAATGGAACACGTTGCAACGGGTCGCGAAAGTCGCGGAGTACCTCGTCTTCAGCGAAGCACCCAAGCTGATTCGGTACCTGCAAAGCTCGCAATCGGTGCCACGGACCATTCAGCAGGGCATCAAGCTGGGGATCGACGCGCTGGTCGCCACCACCATCGCGGCGGACCCACCAAAGGCGATCACCGCAGGCCGACCGGTGACCAATACCGGAGTCCCGACCGCGCACCGCGCCCGCACGCTGCTGTATGCCCCCGACCTAGACGGTCGCGCGGATCCGGGCGAGGTGGTCTGGACCTGGGTGGTCTACGAGGACGATCCGACCCGGGGTAAGGACCGGCCAGTGCTCGTCGTCGGGCGGGACCGTCAGACGCTTCTCGGACTGATGCTGTCCAGCCAGGACCACCACGCCCACGACCCGGACTGGGTCGGCATCGGCCCGGGCAACTGGGACTACGAGGGCCGGCCCAGCTGGGTACGACTGGATCGGGTGCTGGACGTGCCTGAGGACGGCATCCGCCGGGAGGGCGCGATCCTCGACCGGCAGACTTTCGAGATCGTCGCCGTCCGGCTGCGCACCCAATACTCCTGGAGCTAGCCGCCCTGCGTGATGTAGGCGTGCAGGTGCTCGTGCTCGGCCTGCAGCTCCTCCATCCGGTTCTTCACCACGTCGCCGATGCTGACGATCCCAGCCAGCTGCCCGTCGTCAAGCACCGGAACATGACGGACGCGGTTGTTGGTCATCAGCGCGCTCAAGTCATCGATCGCATCGTCGGGAGTGCAAGTGACCACGACATTGCTCATGATGTCGCTGACGTGCCGGCCGAGCAATTCCGCGCCTTGCTCATGCAGTTCCCGGACGACGTCGCGCTCGGACACGATTCCCACTACACCGCCCACCACGCCGCCGGCGCCGACCACCACCATCGCTCCGATGTTGTGGGTAGCGAGCTCCGCGAGCAGTCCGATCACCGTGGTGGTCTCGGTGACCGTTGCGACCGCCGATCCCTTATTCCGCAAGATGTCCGCGATGCGCATCTATGCCTCCCGGTGATCGGGCCCTGTGATCGACCTCACACCAGGCTACGCGTGTAGGAATGAGGTCATGATCGATATCACCTTGCTCGGCACCGGAAGCCCGATCGTGGATCCCAACCGCGCCGGACCATCAACCCTTGTGAACGCGGGCGACCAAATCTTCTTGGTGGATTGCGGACGCGGGGTGCTGATGAGGGCTGCCGCCGCGGGGGTGGGTGCGGCAAACCTCACCGCGCTGCTGCTGACTCACCTGCACAGCGACCACATCACCGATCTCTCCGACGTCATCACCACCCAGTGGGTGACGACGTTCGTGCCCACACCGTTGCCGATCATCGGCCCGCCGGGGACGAAGGCGGTTGTCGAGGCCACCCTTGCCGCGCTGGCACCGGACATCTCCTACCGAATCGGGCATCACCCCGATATCACCGAACCGCCGTCGATTCAGGTCTACGAGTACACCGACGGCCAAGTCTGGGATGCCGGCGGCGTGCGCATCATCGCGGCACCCACTGACCACCGACCGGTGGAGCCGACCCTGGCCTTCCGCGTTGAGAGCGGTGACAACTCGGTGGTGCTGGCCGGCGACTCGGTGCCGTGCGCCACGCTGGACGAACTCGCTCTGGGGGCGGATGCCTTGGTGCATACCGTGATTCGCGCCGACCTTGTCGAATTGATGCCCGTTCAACGAATCCGCGACATCCTCGATTATCACTCATCGGTTGAGCAAGCCGCCGCGACCGCTGCACGCGCCGGGGTGGAGACGCTAGTACTGACGCACTATGTGCCACCGCTGGTGCCGGGGCAGGAAGACCAGTGGCGTGCCCTGGCGGCCAAGGAGTTCAACGGGACGGTGGAGCTCGGAAGCGACCTGCTTCGCGTTTCGGTCAGCTAACCGACCTCGGCCCACGCGACCTCCCCCGCGACTTCCCCCGCAACCTCCCCGCGAAGGCCTCAACGGCGACCACCAGAATCAGGGTGACCCCAAAAGCGGGATAGAGCACCGCGAGCACGGTCGCGATCACGCCTACCGCGACAGCAGTTCCCCGCGGCGTGGAGCGCGCCGGCTTGCTGGGCCGCTCGGGCAGACCGGCGGTGCCCGCCGGTCGACGTTTCCACCACATCAGGGTCCCGGTGCAGATCATGGTCAGCACCCCAATGCAGGCCAGAGTGGCCGAGATTCGGGTAAGCAGGCCGTACTGATTTCCCATGTGCATGTCGATGCCCCAACTGGTCATCCGGGACAGCGCGCCGTCCTGTGCGGCGGTGGCGTTGGTGATGGTCTCGCCGGTGAACTGGTTCAGGTACAGCGTCCGTTGTTCGGACAGCTTCTGTGGCCAATGGTTGACCACCGTGTAACTGCCGTAGACCGGGCGTCCGTCTCCGACCGTGTTGGACGGCGGAATGATTGAAAAGCCGGGAACCATGTTCTCGGACTTGGCGATCTGGTCGATCTCTGCGAACCCGAGCGGGGACGACACCGGGCCGCTCGGCGTGGACGCATAGACGGGGTCGTCCACAGCGGCCCAGGCGATCCGCCGGCCCAGCCGATCGAAGTCTCCGACCTTGGCCGGTGTCGACGGGGCGTCCACCGTGGCGGATGGCGTGACCGTCGAGGCAACCGCGCGCCAGTTCTCACCCCAATAGCGCGACCAGGTGAGTCCGGAAACGATGTAGCAAATCAGGACTACTGAGATCAGGATGCCGGTGGTGGCGTGCAGATCACGCCACCGCAGCCGCCCGCCCTTGCGCCAGCGGATCGCGAACCGCGGCTTGCCCCCCTCGCTGGAACGCGGCCACCACAGGTAAATCCCACTGGCGAGCAGGACCAATATCCAGACCGCAGTGACTTCCATGATGAGGTTGCCGACGCCGACGTTCACCGAGCCGTGCCCAATGGCAGGCAGCGACACCGTCGGCCCGTCGTTGCCGAACAATCGGTGCAGCTGATTTGCCCAGCCCACCAGGCCGGATAGTTCATGCCGCTGACCGAGGTAGCGACCCGTATACGGATCGACGAATACCTGGGTCACGTTGCGCTCACCCACCTCGGGCGGCTCAGCCGCGACGAAATCGACCTCCGTCGACCGGCCCGGTGCATCAGGCGGGATCACGGCATCGAGGACATGTTCCGATCCGACATGCTGGCGGGCGGCCACGACTTGGCCGTCCAGGGAGACCTGCTCGCTGCCTTGCGCCACCACTTTCAGATCGTGGTTCAACCACAGGTCGATCGGTTGCGAATAGAGAATGACCAGTCCGGTGCAGGCCAGCACAATCAGTGCGGGAGCAGCGAAGAGTGCGACCCAGAAATGCAGGCGCCAAATCCTTCGGAGCACCGCAGCGTCGCTTCGGCGTTGATCGCGATCGGCGGACATCACGCCGGTATCCATGGATTGCACGGCTGATTAGTCGTCCAGCACGGCGTCCCGGTTCCCGCAAGCAGGATTTAGTACTAGGCCAGCCGCGTTATCTCGACAATCACATCCAAGTCGCTGGATCCCTCGCCGGAATAAATCCCCTTCAGCGGCGTCACGTCGCCGTAGTCCCGTCCGGAACCGACACTGACGTATTGCTCGTTGATCTCGGCGTCATTCGTCGGGTCATAGTTCCACCAACTGCCCGTCCAAGCCTGTATCCAGGCGTGACTCTGGCCGTCGACGGTGTCACCGACAGCCGCCTTGCCGTTGGGGTGCAGATAGCCCGATACATACCGCGCGGGAATGCCCATGCCGCGCAACAGAATCAGCGACAGGTGCGCGAAGTCTTGACACACACCCTTACCTTCACGCAGTGCATCCAATCCAGACGAATGCACACCCGTACTACCGGAAACGTATTCCAATTCGCTACGCGCCCAACGGCAAGCGGCCACGACCGAATCGAAGGGATCGTTGTACTTGGCGATGCGCCTGCCGACTCGTTCCAGGCGATTACTGGCAGGGGTGTACGGCGTGGGGGTGAGGACCTCGTCAAATCGGTCGATAACCGCCTCGGATGCCAACGCCTCCCAGTCGACTTTCTTTGTCGGCGGTTCGGTCTTGTCGGTTTCCACAACCGATGACGCCGTCACCTCCAACTCGCTGTGCGGGGCGTGCAGGTCGAACGCAGTCACCGCAGTTCCCCAGTAGTCGACGTAGCGGTACGTGCGCGAGGTGGGAACGGTCTCGACACGGTTCAGAATCACGTTCTGCCGCGAGTCGGACCGCGGCGTCAACCTGGCTTCGTTATACGAGGCGGTGACCGGTGACCGGTAGGCGTATCCCGTCGCATGTACGACCCGCATCCGCCACATCATCGGCTCCTGTTCATCACTCGTCGTCCTGGTCTGCGTCGTCTTCTTCTGCGTCGTCTTCTTCTGCGGCAGCGCCATCGCAACCGGCATCGGTCCACGCAACCCACGGCGCGGAATGGAAGTACCTCGTTGCCAAGGCTTCTCCGACATCGCGGCAGATATCCTGGAGCGAGGCCAGCCGCGTTTCGAGGGATTCGAACAGTGCGCCCGGCGGCAGGAACTCCAGCTCGCTGCGCGCCCTCCCGAGCAGGCGCTGCGCTTCCGCGGCGGCGCCGATCCGGGTGCTCGGAGAATGCATGAGCTCGTCAAGGCTGTGCTCGGCGAGTTTCAGCGAGTAGAAGACGGACCGCGGAAAGAGCCTGTCCAGCAGCATGAATTCGACAACACGGTTCGCGTCGAGCACCCCGCGATGGGTCCGCAGGTAGGTGTCGTGCGCGCCGGCGGAACGCAGCAACGTCACCCAGGCCGGCGATGACGCACTGTCACCCACGCGGGTCAGCAGCAATCGAACTGTCATGTCGATGCGTTCCAAGGCTCGGCCCAACACCAGGAACCGGTAGCCCTCGTCGCGGGACAGTGTCGAGTCGGCCAAGCCGGCGAACATCGCCGCCCGTGCCTCGATGAAGACGAAGAACTCGTGCGGTCCGAGCCGTCGGGCCGCACGCTCCCGCTCGGCCAGCGCGTTATAGGTGGTGTTCAAGCACTCCCACATATCGGTGGACGTGACTTCGCGTGCAGATCGGGCATTTTCACGCGCAGCCGAGATCGCCGCGACAATCGAACAGCCACCCTCCGGTTCCCGGTTGAAGGCCACCAAATCGGTGAGCGACCACATATCGAGCACAGTGTCGGGCGGCTTGATCCCGAGCACCTCAAGGAGTACCCGCGAAGTCCGGTTGGGGTCGACGCTGGAGTCTTCGAGGAGCTGATGGACAGCGACGTCGAGGATTCGCGCGGTGTCATCGGCACGTTCGACGTAGCGGCCGATCCAGTACAACGCTTCGGCGTTACGGGCCAACATCAGTGCATCTCCGCCTGTTGCTGTTGCTGCTGTTGCTGTTGCTGATCCTTGCCGCCCGACTGCTGCGGACCCTCGGAGCCCTTTTCTTGGAGGGGCTTCTTGGCCGAGTCCGGCACCTTGCGGACGATCTCGGCGGCGCCGAGTTCACGGGCGCCCGCCGAGGTTCGCGACGCCAGCACCCAGGTGTCCTTGGAGCCGCCACCCTGGCTGGAGTTGACCACCAGCGAACCTTCGACCAATGCAGTTCGGGTGAGTCCACCCGGCAGCACCCACACATCGTCACCGTCATTGACCGCGAACGGGCGCAGGTCGACATGGCGGGGCGCTAGGTGGTCACCGACCTTCGTCGGCACAGTGGACAGCTGCACCACCGGCTGGGCGATCCAGCCGCGCGGATCGGCTCGGATCTTCTTGCAGATCGTCGTAATTTCTTTCTCGGAGGCGTCCGGCCCGAACACGATCCCGTACCCACCAGAGCCCTCAACCGGTTTGATGACGAGTTCCCTGACCCGGTCAAGCACTTCCTCACGTTCGGTGTCCAGCCAGCACCTGAAGGTGTCGACGTTGGGCACGAGGGGCTTCTCGCCGAGGTAGTACTCGATGATGGTCGGGACGTAGGTGTACACCAGCTTGTCGTCGCCCACGCCGTTGCCGACCGCGCTGGAGATCACCACATTGCCGGCCCGCGCCGCGTTGAGTACGCCGGCAATTCCGAGGACCGAGTCGGGACGGAAATGCATCGGGTCGAGGTACGCGTCGTCGATCCGCCGGTAGATCACGTCGACCTGAGACTCACCGTTGGTGGTGCGCATGTAGACGATGTTGTCGCGACAGAACAGGTCGCGGCCCTCGACCAGTTCCACGCCCATCTCCCGGGCCAGGAGCGAATGCTCGAAATAGGCCGAGTTGAACGGGCCGGGAGTCAGCACCACGACCGTCGGGTCAGTCTCGTTGGTGGCGGCCGCCTTGCGGAGAGCACGCAACAGGTGCGAGGAATAGTCCGCAACTGGTCGCACTCGGTGGGTCGCGAACAGATTAGGGAAAACCCGGGCCATAGTGCGCCGGTTCTCCATCACATAGGAGACGCCCGACGGCGAGCGCAAGTTGTCCTCCAGCACCCGGAATACGCCCTGAGCGTCGCGAACGAGGTCGATTCCGGCGACGTGGATGCGAACGCCGTTCGGCGGGTTGATGCCCGCGGCCTCCCGGTGGAAATGCTCGCAAGAAGTCACCAGCCGGCGCGGGATGACACCGTCGCGCAGGATCTCCTGATCGCCGTAGATGTCGTCGAGATACATCTCGAGCGCCTTCACCCGCTGCCGGATCCCGCGCTCCAACCGAGACCATTCGGCAGACGAGATCACCCGGGGAACGAGATCGAGCGGGAACGGCCGCTCCTGCCCGGACAGCGAGAAGGTGATGCCTTGGTCGATGAAAGCCCTGCCCAACGCCTCCGCGCGGGCTTCCAATTCGTCGGCGTTCGAGGGAGCAAGCTCTGCGTAGATGCCTTTGTAGGGCCCACGGATATTGCCTCGGCCGTCGAACATCTCGTCGAAGGCCTTGGAATAGGAGCCGAGGTTGTTGTAACCGCCGAAAATGCGGTCGTGCTGACGTGGCTGGCTCGTACCGTCACCAGACGGCCGTGCATCAGAAGGCAGAGTGCGAAGGCTCACCCGTCACATGCTGCATCAAGATCGCCGTTTCCGCAGGCCAGTAGGCTCGACTTTGGGAGATTGTGCCCCAACTGGTAACCTCAGCAGTCGCTGCCAGGCCGCCCTATCGGGCTGCGGCAAGGCAAACCTCAAGCTCAAGACCCACAAGCTCAGTACGAAGGAAGCTCACGCGTGGCCAACATCAAGTCGCAGGAAAAGCGCAATCGCACCAACGAGGTCCGCAGATTGCGCAACAAGTCGGTGAAGTCTGCACTTCACACGGCAGTCCGCGCGTTCCGTGGGGCCGCTGCTGAGGGCGACAAGGAAAAGGCCGGCGAGCTTCTCGCCTCGACCAGCCGCAAGCTGGACAAGGCCGCGAGCAAGGGCGTCATTCACAAGAACCAGGCCGCCAATCGCAAATCGGCGCTCGCTTCGGCCTTCAACAAGCTCTGATTTCCAGCAAGCTCTGATCAGTTCTGGCCACCTGCGGCCAGTAGCGCCACTTCTCGCACCGTGCTCTCCAGCACGTAGTCGGCACTTGCCGCTGCGCCCTTGACGTCTGCATTCAGCGCAGCCACCAATCGAATTGCTGTAGTGACTTTCTCGGTAGACCAGCGTCTGGATTGCCGTTGTACCTTCTGCACGCGCCAGGGCGGCATTCCCACTTCGGAGGCCAGCCGGTAGTGATCGCCAGACAGTGGACCCACTCGCGCGATGGCGTGCACCGCCTCGGCGAGTGCGTCGGCCAGCACTACATGGGGCACGCCGCTCATCATCGCCCAGCGCAGCGCCTCCGCCGCACCAGCCACGTCGCCCGTCACAGCCTTGTCGGCGATTTCGAACCCCGAGACCTCGGCCTTGCCGCTGTGGTAGCGCCGGACCGCATCGGCATCGACACTTCCACCGGTATCGGCGACGAGTTGTGAACATGCTGCAGCGAGCTCACGGATATCGGATCCGAGCGCGTCGAGCAACGCGTTGACCGTTTCATCGTCGGCTTTGACCTTGAAGCTACGAAATTCGGCGCGAACGAAATCTGCTCGCTCACCAGCCTTGGCGATCTTGGCGCACTGATGGACTTCCGCACCGAGTGCCCGCAGCCGGTCGGCGAGCGCCTTCGCCCGACCGCCACCGGAGTGCACGACCACCAGCACCGTGCCCGGCGGCAGCTCGGCGGCCGCCGACGCGACCAGTTCCACGGCATCTTTGCCCGCCTCGGATGCCGCTTCGAGAACCACCACCCGCTCGTCGGCGAACAACGACGGGCTGAGTAGCTCTGCGAGCTCATTGACCGACACCTCGCCGGCCCGCAGCCGGTCCACCGGCACGTCCACGGAGCCCGCTGCCTTGCGCGCGGCCCGAAGCACTCCGCTGATGGCGCGCTCTACCAATAGATCCTCGTCGCCCAAGACCAGATGCAGACCGCTCACTCGACGATCGTGCCACGGCGGCACCACCGCCGAAGACCCAGCACGAACACCGTGGCTCCACCGACCGTCAGCACTCCTGCGAATCCAGAAGGCACCGGCACCTGCGCCGCGGGCAACCCGGCGGACGTGTGCGCCACCTTCAGTAACCACCACAGCTCAGGACCGGTGAACCGGATCAACATTCCCGCCGCTACTGGGGCCAACAGACACAACGACGCCGCAGCCGTGCCCAACACTGTGATGGGAGCTATCACCGGCGCGGTAGCGAGGTTGGCAATCACCGCGACCACACTGAATCGGCCCGATATCGCGGCGATCAGCGGCGCGGTCACCACCTGCGCCGCGAGCGCGATGCAGACGGCATCGGCCAGTGGCTTGGGCCAACCCCGCCCGACCAATCTCTCGGACCAGATCGGTGCGACGACGACGAGCGCGGCGGTGGCGGTGACCGACAACGCGAATCCGATGTCCACGGCCAACTGCGGCGCCACCACCATCAGCGTGATCACCGTGGCGGCCAACACCGGAATGGCCTGACGCCGACGGGACGACAGCACTGCGAGCAACCCAACCGCTCCCATGACCGCCGCGCGCAACACGCTAGGGGTCGGTTGAACAACTACGACGAACAGAACGAGCGCCACCGCGGCCAGGCAAACCGCCATGCGCGGACCGACAATCGCGCCGGAGAGCAGCATCGCTGCGCACACAATGGTGACGTTGGCGCCCGACACCGCAGTGAGGTGAGTCAGGCCCGCAACCCGAAACTCGGCGGTCGTCGCCGGAACGACTGTCGAGGTGTCGCCCAGCACCACTCCGGACAGCATGGCCGCCTGATCGGCCGGCAACACGTCGCGGGCGACCTCACCGAATCGGGTCCGGACGGCCTGCGCGGCGCGCTGCACCGGGCCTGCCTGGCCCAAGCTGGGTTCACCGGTCGCGGCAAGCGTGGCAACTGTCAGATCCCGCCGATTCGGCCGATTGATGCGAGCGCGAAACCGCGCGGGTTGCCCACTCATCAGCTGTCCGTAGCCCGCCGAGGCGAAAACGGTCACCCTCCCGGCCATTTCACTATCGTCGACGCGAATCAGGTTGCCATGGAATATCAGCCGGCCGTTGTTCATCGGACGCGGGCTCTCGCTAGGCACCACCGTCACCCATGCCGCGGTACCGAACAAGTGGGTGACGGCATGGTTCTGAACCGCTTCGCAGCGAAGGGCGACAGCTACTCCAAAACCGGCGCCGACAACAGCCGCGCCGCACACGCCGACACAAGCGCCTCGCACCGCCGAACCCGTGATTTTCCCTGCCGCCAAGGCGATTCCAGCGATCGCCAGGCAGACGATCACCAACACCGGTCCAAGATTCCAGGCGATTCCCGTCGCTGTCACAAACCACGCTGTCAGTGCGGCGGGAACCAGGCGCAGGTCCAGCTTCGGGGTATCGCTCTTCGCGGCACTGCTGGGCTGCACGCCTCGAACCCCTAGACCGCTCGGACCCCTAGACCCGCACCAGGTTCCGTAGCTTCTCCAGCCGGGCGGGTCCGATGCCGTCAACGTCACCGAGCTGATCGACGCTGGTGAACTTTCCGTGGGTCGACCGCCAAGCCACGATGGCGTCCGCGGTGACCGGACCAACGCCGGGCAGTTGGTCCAACTGCTCGACGGTTGCCGTGTTCAGATCGAGCGGTCCCGACGCCGCCGCGTCCGCGGGTCCCGAAGTCTGTCCACCCGCCCGAGACGAACCCGCTGTCACCGAGCTGCCCAGTGTCGACGGCTGGCCCGCCGGAGTCGAGACGCCGACCACGATCTGCTGCCCATCGGCGACATGACCCGCGAGGTTTAGTCCGATGAGATCAGCACCGTCGAGTGCGCCGCCCGCCGCTGAGACGGCGTCGGCAATACGCGACTCCGGCGCAAGCGTGACAAGGCCCGGCTTGTGGACCAAACCGACAACGCTGACAACCGTCTCCTGTTCCGTGGCGGGCTGATCCTGGTCGGGGCTGACACTGGGCCGCGCGGCCGCCGACGACACCATCTCCACCGGAGGCAACTTCGCCGACACCACCGGCGGAGGTCCGTCGTCGACCACGGTGAAGAGCGTGACCAGCACGGCGATCGCGGCGATAACGGCAAGTGCAATGCCGCCCGCCCGTCCGGGATCGGCACGGACGGCCGTCAGCCAGCGTTCGCGATGTCGCACCCGGCCATCGGGCACCCAACTCGGGACCAATTCGTCTGCGTTGTCCGAGCCGTCCGGGTCGGTATCACCGGCCCGCAACCTACTGAGGGACGACGCAGGCAAGTCCGTTGGCATGGTCTCGACGGTAGAACCGGCACACGACCCGCATTGCCCTTGAGAAGGGTCGCAACGGTCCGGCTGTGGATGAACCTCCGGTTGTGGATCCGCCGCTGCACGATTCAGTGCTGAGAGTCGCTGCGCCACCGAAAACTGTTGACGTACTTATCCATATCCATCGCTAACTGCATGTTGACCGCGGACGGCGGACCCGGGCCGAAGTCAGGCCCGAACTGGCGGAACGGACCGGCCGCGGCAGCGATGAGAGCGAAGTCATCCTTGACAGCAGCCATTGCGACGATGCGCAACCGTTGGGCACTTCCCGAAGCGCTCTGCGGATAATCGTCGGCTACCTCGCCGTAGCCGAGTTCGTAGCCGACCATCGCATTGGGGATTTCGTAGGCCAAGGTCGAATCCGGTGCGGCATGGCCGAGGAGGTCATGTACCACTTGTTGCGGTGATCGGCCGTGTGCGGGCTCACCCGACAACCGCAATGTTCCGCCGTCGCCACTGGTCAGCGTCGCAATCAATCCGTCAGGTCCGGTCGACACCTGATAGGGAGAACCGGGAGCCGGATAGGCCACCGAGAACGCGCCGTCAGCCGCGGTGAAGCGCGGATTGACCGAGACCGAGATCCCGATCGGGGGCTCGCCGCAATCGGGCGGGCAGGCATACAGTGCAACAGGTTTGGTGAGCAGCGCAGAAACCCCGGAGCCGACGGCGACGACTACGGCAATACCCGATCCCAGCGAGAGCAACAGCCGCCTCGATGACATGGGCCGAGCCAATAAAGTCGATGCGCACTGGGCCACACCACAATTCGGGCAGAACGCCATATCCGGAACGACAAGCCCACATTCCGGACACGACACCGACTGCTCAGGCCGGTCATCACCGTGAACCTCGCGGAGCAGTGCCAGGTGCACGCCGATCCGCGCGGTCAGCACCACGGCTGCAGTGATCACCAGATGACCTATCAGTTGATCAAGCTCCGACAACGTCCACGCGTCCGTCAACCCGCGACCAACCGTGGCGACCATCACCACGCCTACAACGATCGCCAGCAATGCGACCGCCGCGCGTCGCCGACCGGCCCGGTCCCGCCCGCGCTGGAACCAGAGCGCCAACCCGACCAGTCCGCCGATCGCCGCGGAGGTCAACGGAATTGCCACCCCACGGATGCCGGCGTCGACCAGCAGACTCAGCAGCGGGCGGTTCGGCGCCACCAGCCCAGCGGCGAATAGCGGGCTCACGTGCACCAGGGTGGCCGCAGCACCGAAGCAAGTTGCCCCCACCACGCCGATTACGAACCCGTCCAATGATTCTCGAGTGGTGTTGCGGGTCAACCGCACGATGATTGCCGGCACCACCATGGCCAGCACAGCGCCCAATGGCACGCCCAGCGTCTCACTGTTCGTCGGCCCGCCAGCTATGCCTGCCCCGAGACCAAGGCCGTAATGCTGAGCGATCAGGACGCCGCTGAGTATCGCGTACCCGACGCCCAGGCCAACCCCGGACAACACCACCAACAGCCAAGTTCCCCGGGTCCCACGTCTGACGACACCGCTCTGGATCAAGTAAATGGCCAGCAGCACCGGGAATCCCAGCGTCGCCGCTGCGATCACCGGAACCTGCCAGCGCAGCAGGATGAAGATCGCCATGGTGGCCAGCAAAGCAAGCAGGCCGACCCGGAACGCACCGCGAGACGCACGAGGCAGTCGCGGAAAGACCGTACTGACGATCGCCGGCGCCAGCACAGGCTCCCGAGGTGCTGCGCAGTACTGGCGAATCCGCAGCGCTGACCCTGACTTCATCAAGGCGCCGCAGGCTCCACAGAACCGCCCGGGTGGTACGTCGCGGCCGCAGACCGGGCATGCCGTCCCCGCACTAGACGTCATTCCATGGCCTTCTGCAGGTCGAGCACGTCCCGAACCAGGTTGTCGATGTTCGGAGTACCCAGACCAGTTACCAGGTCGTATCCCGGTCCGCTAACCGAAACCGCGTTAGCGCCCCGCACCACGTCGTGCAACGCGGGAAGCCTTGCCCCGCGGGCGATTCGATACAGCGCCGCGTTCAGATCCCCCAGCCTGCGGCCTCCGTTCGCCAGCAGGTACTGGTTCATCACCGCGCCCATCCCCGCCCAGATCGGTGCCGCCATCGATGTTCCACCGCCGTTGACGAGTTCGCCGTCGAGAACGATCTGCATGCCGGTGAACATGTCAGCGACGGCAGCCACATCGGGTGTCAGCCGCCGCGCTCTGTCCCGTTCTGGCAGCACATCACGCTGCCACTGCGGACGGTCGAACAGTGCTGACACCCCGCCACCACTACCCAAAGTCAGCACCGAATTGAACCAGGCCGATTCGGCGAGCCAACGGCCCTGCTGATCAGTGGAGAGCGCGGTGCCACCGACACTGGTGACCTCCGGCAGCGAGGCGACCGAGTCCAACCCGGTCTGGTCGGCCCCCGGCGGCACCGACCAATCTTCGCCGCTCTTGCAGTCCAGTCCGGCCAGGTCACCGCTGGCGTCGAAAGCTACCGTGCCGTGGGCGTGCGCGGTGACCAGCGCAGAACGCACCGGCGCCAGATCGGCCGCCGTCTCCAACCGATCGCAACCCCATCCAATCGACAGCGACCACACCGCACCCGGGAACTGGCGGTCAGTGCGCTCCATCAGATCTGCGACCTTCAGGTAGGTGCGGTCGCCTTCTGCTGTCGGCCGGGCGTTGACGACGACCTTGCGCGCCTCCGGCGCCAGAGCGTGGGCCACCTCCAAGTCCATCACGGTCTCGCCACTCGGCGCGCTCAACGGATCGCCGAAGACCTCCGGGGTGAACTTCGGCAGCCGGAACTTGTCGGCGAAGCTGTCGAGATCAGACTGACTGAAGCCACCGAAAGCGAACACGACGACGGTCTCGCCGTGGCCGGTGAAGCCCGCCGAGTTGAGCGGGGTGAGGTTGTAAGTCGCGCGGACCGCCTCAGGTACCAAGCCCCGGTCGGGCACGTCTCGAGGGACCGGTCGCGGAAGGGCCTCCCGATGCGGACGGTATCCGAGAATGCGGCCGAGTCCGGCGACCTCGCCGTGCGCCACAGCAGGAATGTCCGGCTGTTGCGAAGACGCATAGAAAACCTGTCCACGCCTGCCCCGATAGTCATGGATCGGTACTTGGAACGCCGACGCCATTGCTGGGGCCGGGCCCTCGATCGTGGCCCAGTCCCGTCCAGGGCGCCACTGGACAGTGAGACCTCGTGCGGTGGCCCAGTGCGTCAAATCTGCCGGCGGAGATTCGTCCCGCAGTGCCGCGGTCATCGTGATCTGCGTCGCGGACTCGCCGAGATCTGCGGAAGCCGCTAGAAGTGAGGCATACGGGCCGGTGATGACAGTCGGCACAGGGCCCCATGGCCCTGAAATCCGTGGCCCTGAAATCCGTGGCCCGAAATGCGCCGCAAGCGCCACACAGGCCAGGAGGACAACGGCGGCGCTAGTGCGGGTGACTCGGTCCACCGGGACCACCCGGACCACCCGGGCCGCCCGGAGGAGGACCGCCCGGACCCGGCGGCGGGTTGGGGGTGTTGCTGTTGTTGTTCCCCGGCGTCGTTGTCGTGGCAGTCGCTCCAGGACTGAAGAAATTCCCATTGGTCGGATTGAGAGACTTCTCGGTCGGCGTCGCAGTCTTGGAGGGTTGTTCCTTGGTGCCCTCACTACTGCAAGCCGAAAGCACTCCCATCGCGCCGATCGCCAGGACTCCGACACCCGCGGCGATCCGCCGGCGAACCACTTGAGCTGATGCCACGCGCCGAATTGTAGGCGACGACGCAGACCCCGGACACGATTCAGTTACCGCTGATCTGGTGTGTTGTCCCTGACTTGCGCCACGATGGCCACCGCACCGGTTCCGACGTGCGCACCGATCACCGGGCCTAGGTCGGAGATCACCGCCGGCCCGCACGCAGGCAGTGCCGCGGCAAGTGTCGCCGCCAGATCGGTGGCCCCAGCGACATTGTCGACGTGGTGAACGGCCAACCTGGCACGCCGCTCCCCCACAACCTCGAGGACTTGTTCGACCATCGTCGCCACCGCCCTCGATGCTGTGCGCACCCGTTGCGCCAGCACCAGTCGGCCGGACCCGTCAATGCGCAGTACTGGTTTGACCGCCAGCGCGGTACCCAGCCAGGACGCAGCGGTACCGATCCGGCCGCTGCGACGAAGGGTGTCCAGCCGGTGCACAACAACGTAGGCGTGGGTGGCCGGAACCGTCGATTCCGCCTTGTCGACAACACTGTTCAGGTCTTTCCCGGCACCACATGCGCGGGCGGCTTCCAGCGCAACGAACCCCGTCCCCATCCCGGTCGAGTTCGAGTCGATCACTCGCACCATGCCACCGAGTTCTCTGGCCGCCTGCTCAGCCGCGCTCAGTGTGCTCGACAGCCGTCCCGACATATGCACCGCGACAACGCCATCACCGTTACTGTCCGCAAGAGCCTGCCGATATATGGCACCCAGTTCAGCCGGAGTCGCCCCCGCCGTTGTGACGGCCCCACGGGTGTAGAGGTCGGCCGGGATTTCATCAATGCCGTCCAGGAGATCGCGACCGTCGACCAACACGTGCAGCGGGGCAACTCGGATTCCCCAGGTTGCCACGTCGTCGGCGAGCAGTCGCGCCGAGGAGTCGGTCACCACGACAACCGGCATGTTCAGACGCGCAACTTCTCGAGCATCAGCTCGGCGACGGCTCGATGGGCCTCGAAGTTCCAGTGGATCCCGTCGGGATTGCCCCGTCCGGACAGGATCTCGTCAGCCACGGCCGCCTTCAGGTCGACCAGCGGAATATCATGCTGGGCAGCCCAATTGGTGATCGCAGCGGCGGTGCCATCGCGCCCATGGTGAGCTCGGCCATAGGTTTCGGCGATATGCACTGACGGTAGCGACGCCACGATCGGGATTCCCGGGCGATTGAAATCGACAGCAGCACGCGTCATCTCAAGATATTCAGCAGTCAGGTGCGGCGGCAGCGCCGACCGGGCAATCGGCGAGAACCGGCCCTGCACCCATTCGTAGGCATCGCGAACCCACCGGCGTAGCCGCGGCGGTCGCACGTATCGAATCAGCTCGCGCAATGCGGTAGGAACGGGTGAGGGCAGTGAGTCCATGCCACTGGTCGCGATGACCACCGCGCCAGCTCGCGGAATCGCCGCCCAGGCCCGCGGATCCTGGGTTGCGGCCCACCACACGTCGCGGCACGTCCAGCCGATTCGTCCCACCAATTCAAGTTCCCAACCAAGCTGGGCAGCAACGATATTCGGCCAAATTCGCGGGTCGTCGGCGGGGAGCCCGCCATTGGGTCCGTAGTACGAGAGCGAGTCGGCGAAGACCAGCAGAGTGCGCCGCTCCGGGGACACCTCAGAGGACATCGTTGGCAACCTGGGCTGAGGCGTTCCAGACATCCAGACGCCACCGGATGTCCTCGAAGCGGGATCCTTCAGGACCACATTCATCAGGGCCGTGTCCGGACAGTTGCGCCCAGCTGGCATTGCCCATGCCACCCAGCGCGGGCCAGCTCTGAACCGGCAGGCCCAGTAGTCCCGCGGTCAATGCAGCAATCAGACCGCCGTGCGCCACCAACACGACCGGGCGATCGGATCCGTCTGCGCCCCAATCCGGTTCGCCCTTGACGAGCTGCGCAACCAATGGCGCGCTGCGATCGGCGACATCGATACGGCTCTCGCCACCGTGCGGAGCCAGGGTCGCGTCGTCGCGCCAGGCGTCCCGAGCGCCGGGGGCACCCTCATCCACCTCGGCGTGGGTCAGACCTTGCCAATCGCCCAGATTCGTTTCACGCAGCCTGGTGTCCACCTGCACCCGCAATCCGGTGCGCTCCCCTAACGGCACTGCGGTGTCATAGGCGCGGCGCAGGTCAGACGAAACGATGAGCAGCGGCTGCCGCTTGGCAAGTACCTCTGCAGCGGCAACGGCCTGTGCCCGGCCCAAGTCGGTCAGCTCGATGTCGAGCTGTCCCTGCATCCGGCTGCCGGCGTTGTAGTCGGTCTGCCCGTGCCGCAGCATCACCAGGCGGCGCAGCGTCACTGCGACCCCTCGTCCGGGGGCACGTCATCGGCGTCGAGGTCGATTTCGACGGTCGGGCAATCGCGCCACAACCGGTCCAGTGCGTAGAAGTTGCGTTCATCCTGGTGCTGGACGTGCACCACGATGTCGACGTAGTCCAACAGGACCCAGCGGCCTTCGCGCGTACCCTCCCGGCGGGCTGGCTTGTAACCGGCCAACCGCATTTTCTCCTCGACTTCATCGACGATCGCGCCGGCTTGCCGCTCGTTGGAGGCCGATGCGATGACGAAGCAGTCGGTGATCACCAACTGCTCGGACACATCGATGACCAGGATGTCATCGGCGAGCTTCGCCGCCGCCGCTCGGGCCGCCACGGTCGCCATGCTGATCGCTTCATCTGTTGCTGTCACGGTGTGCACTCCTGATAGAGCTTGCGTTTTGAGACGTACTGCACCACTCCGTCGGGAACCAGATACCAGATCGGACGGGATTGTGCTGCGCGCAGCCGGCAATCGCTGGAAGAGATGGCCAGCGCCGGGACCTCGACGAGATGCAGCGTCCCTTCAGGCAGCTCATCGAAGGCAGCGATGATGTGTTGACCGGTCAGTTCGTAGCCCGGGCGGCTCACACCGACGAACTTCGCCGCTGCGAACAGTTCTTCCCAGTTCTGCCAGGACAGGATCGAAGCCAGCGCATCGGCGCCGGTGATGAAGTACAGCTCGCTGTCCGGGTTTAGCGCCTGCAGGTCTTCCAGCGTGTCCTTGGTGTAGGTACGTCCGCCCCGGTCGATATCGACACGACTGACCGAGAATCGCGGGTTGGACGCCGTCGCGATCACCGTCATCAGATACCGGTCTTCCGCGGCGCTGACCTCGCGACCCTCTTTCTGCCATGGCTCACCGGTGGGCACGAACACCACTTCATCAAGGCCGAATAAGTCGGCAACCTCGCTGGCAGCGACCAGGTGGCCGTAGTGGATGGGATCAAATGTCCCGCCCATCACACCAAGTCTGCGCATGATTGGGCAGCTTACTGGAGCCCGGCCTTCTGCCGAGATCGACGTTTTGTCGACGTCTACTCGCACTTCTGCGCCCAAACGTGGGTTTGGGCGTCAAATTACAAAAGTTGGTCGATCACGCCGGCCAACTGCTTCGCCGAACGGCATTCATGCATGGTGATCACATCCTGGTAGCGCGGCACTGCCGAATCCCCACTGCCCCACAGGTGTTTGGGTTCCGGATTAAGCCAGTGCGCATGCCGGCTGACACTGACCATATGGGCCAGCAGATCCGCGCTGGGGTTGCGGTAATTCGTACGACCGTCGCCCAGCACCAGCAGTGAACTCCGCGGCGAGAGCACATTGTGGAAGTTCTCGGTGAACGAGGTGAACGCATGGCCGTAGTCGGAGTGACCGTCCCGGGTGTACACCCCCGCTTCGCGGGTGATGCGCTGGATGGCCAAAGCCAAGTCAGCATCCGGACCGAAGAGGTGCGTGACTTCGTCGGTGGTGTCGATGAAGGCGAATATCCGCACTCGCGAGAACTGCTGGCGCAACGCGTGCACCAGCAGCAGCGTGAAGTGACTGAAGCCGGCCACCGACCCGGACACGTCACAGAGCACCACCAACTCGGGTCGTGCCGGTCGTGGCTTACGCATGACGAGGTCGATCGGGACCCCGCCGGTCGACATCGACTTGCGCAATGTCCGGCGCAGGTCGATCGCCCCGGCCCGGTTCCGGCGACGTCGGGCCGCCAACCGGGTGGCCAGCATCCGGGCCAACGGCGCAACCACACGACGCATCTGGCGCAGCTGGTCACCCGACGCCCGGAGGAACTCCACGTTCTCGGCCAGCTGCGGAATGCCGTACATCTGCACGTGGTCACGGCCCAATTGTTCGGCGGTTCGCCGCTTCGTCTCGTTATCGACCAACCGCCGCAGTTGTGAAATCTTCTGAGCAGCAACAGCTTTTGCGATCTGTTCCTGGCTTGGGCTGGGGTCGTCGCCATGTGGCGCCAACAGGCCGGCTAGCAGTCGTCCCTCCAGCTCGTCGAGCCCCATCGCCTTGAGCGCCTGGTAAGCCGAGTACGACGGTCCACGGCTGGAGGTGTAGCCGCCATAGGCTTCGACGATCTGCGCGATCATTGCGACCAGTCGGTCGTCCCGGTCTCCGATGTCCGGATTGTCGGTGAGCAACTCGGTCAGCATTGCCCGCAACGCCTCGACGTCCGCCAGCGGCAGCCCTTCCGGTGTGGTGCCGTCGGAGTCTTCATCAACCAGGACGGTGCGACCACCCAGCGCAGCCGGCCACCACAGGTCGAACATCGCATCGTAGACAGGGCGGTGGTCAGCGCGGCGCAGCACCGCACACGCAAACCCGTCTCGCAAGGCTTCCCGGTCACTCAGGCCAAGCACCGTCAACACCCGGCCTGCGTCAACCGTCTCTGAGGGGCCAACCGAGATACCCTGGGCACGAAGAGCTTCCACGAATCCCACCAGATGCCCCGGAAGGCCGTGCGGCGCCAGCGGCAGTGATGGGCGCATCCTGGAAAGGGCCATCAGTTCAACCGAAGCTCTCCGGCAGCACGTTGCTGATCGGACTGGTGTTTGAGGATCACGCCAAGGGTGGCCGCGATGGTCTCGTCATCGATGGTGTCCATTCCTAGTGCCAGGATCGTGCGTCCCCAGTCGATAGTTTCGGCCACCGAGGGGACCTTCTTCAACTGCATGCCGCGCAGCACTCCAATGATCCGGACGAGTTCGGCCGCGAGTGCCTCGGGCAATTCAGGCACACGGGACAGCAGGATTCGCCGCTCCAGATCCGGTTCGGGGAAGTCGATGTGCAGGAACAGACACCGTCGTTTCAACGCCTCAGACAACTCGCGGGTCGCGTTGGAAGTAAGCAGGACGAACGGAGTCCGGGTGGCGGTGATGGTGCCCAACTCCGGCACAGTGACCGCGAAGTCGGACAGCACCTCCAATAGCAGGCCCTCGATCTCGATATCGGCCTTATCGGTTTCGTCGATCAGCAGAACGGTGGGTTCGGTGCGACGGATCGCTGTCAATAGCGGCCGGGACAGCAGGAATTCCTCACTGAACACATCGGTCTTGGTTTGATTCCAGTCGCCTGCCCCGGCCTGGATACGGAGGATCTGCTTGGCGTGGTTCCACTCGTACAACGCACGGGCCTCGTCGACGCCCTCGTAGCACTGCAGGCGCACCAGTCCGGATCCAGTGGCCTGCGCGACCGCACGAGCCAACTCGGTCTTGCCAACTCCGGCCGGACCCTCGACCAACAGTGGCTTACCCAACCGGTCTGCAAGGAACACCGCGGTCGCGGTGGCGGCATCAGGCAGATAGCCGGTTTCAGCCAGCCGCCGGGCTACGTCATCGATATCCGCGAACAGCGGCTTTGCGGGCAGCGGCGTCTCGGTCACGGGCTTCTCCTCATTTTCGGGTCCCGGGTCACGCAGGTCGGATGTGGCCGTCTCCCCAGACAATCCACTTGGTTGACGTCAGCTCCGGCAGACCCATCGGGCCGCGGGCATGCAGCTTCTGAGTGGAGATGCCGATCTCGGCTCCGAAGCCGAACTGCTCACCGTCGGTGAACGACGTCGACGCGTTGACCATCACCGCGGCGGCATCAACACGTTCAGTGAACCGTTGCGCTGCAGCAAGATCGGTGGTAACGATGGCTTCGGTATGGCCCGTGCCATAGGTGTCGATATGGTCGACCGCGGCATCCAGGCCGTCAACAACCTCGCACGCGATGTCCATCGACAGAAATTCAGCGCGGAGATCCGCTTCCGTGGGATCTTCGTGCACCGTGACGCCCGCCGACCGAAGTGCACTCAGCAAGCGCGGCAGAGCCACGTCGGCGATCGCCGAATCGATCAGCACCGTCTCGGCCGCATTGCACACGCTGGGCCGGCGAGTCTTGGAGTTCAACAGGATTCGTTCAGCCACATCCAAGTCAGCGGCCGAATGCACGTAGACGTGGCAGTTCCCGACGCCGGTCTCAATGGTCGGCACGGTCGCATCGCGCACCACTGCGTCAATCAGACCAGCCCCACCCCGCGGGATCACCACGTCCACCAGTCCGCGAGCCTGGATCAGGTGGGTGACGCTGGACCGATCCGCGCTCGGCAGCAACTGCACGGAGTCTTCGGGGAGACCTTCGCTGAGCATCGCACCGCGCAGCACCCCCACCAGCCGGGCGTTGGAATTGGTCGCCGAGGAACTGCCACGCAGCAGGACCGCATTGCCCGACTTCAGCGTCAGCCCGAAAGCGTCGACGGTCACATTCGGCCGACCTTCGTAGACAATCCCGACGACGCCGAGCGGCACTCGCTGCTGGCGTAGTTGCAAACCGTTCGGCAGGATCCGGCCCCGGAGCACTTCGCCGACCGGATCGGGCAGCCCCGCCACCTGACGCAATCCTGCGGCGATGCCGTCGACCCGTTGCGGATTGAGGGCCAGCCGATCGAGCATCGCAGCGGGCGTGCCAGCCGACCGGGCCGCGTCAAGGTCCAGCGCGTTCGCGGCAAGGATCTCTTCGGAATGACCCAGCACCGCATCGGCCGCTGCGTGCAACGCCCGGTCCTTGACAGTCGTCGTCAGCGAGGCCAACACCCGGGAAGCGACGCGGGCGCGACGCGCGGCATCATGCACCTCAGTCTTCACATCTGACCCCAGATTCTGGGTCGTTTGCTGACTCATCACCCCAGCGTATCCACTACCTCATCCGCCGAGCGAAGTGACCGCCAACGCGGCGACGCACAGCACCACCATGACGGTGGTGACCCCGTAGGTGATGATGCCGACCCGGGTGATGACGAAAGGTCCCATGAGGTCACGGTCCCGCCCGATGCCCATCATCGCGAACAGCAACGGCACGAGCAGTATTGCGTTGAGCACCTGAGTGGCCACCAGGATCGTCACCAGCGGCGCATTCGGGATGAGCACCGCGAGCGCGCTGACCAGGGTGACCATCCCGAACGTCAGATAGAAGAGCTTGGCCTCGGAAAAGGGATCATCGACAGCCGACTCGACCCCGGCGTATTCGCACACCGAGTAGGCCGTCGACAACGGGAGAATGGACGCGGCCAGGAACGCAGCCCCGATGAGTCCCACCGCAAATAGTGTCGACGCCGCTGATCCGGCGATGGGTTCCAGCGCGACAGCGGCGTCGGCAGCATCGGAAATGGAGCGGCCATTGCGGAAAAGGGTCGCTGCGCACGCCACTACGACGAAGAACCCGATAACCCCGGTCAGCACCGCCCCGGTGATTACGTCGACTCGGACCAATCGAAGGTCCTCAGTCCGAAGTTTCTTGTCGACGGCGTAGGACTGCATGAACGAGAGCCCCCACGGGGCGAGCGTGGTGCCGAGGGTGGCGGTGACGATAGCGATGGTTTCTCTGTCGACAGGCATGCTCGGCACCAGCATCCCGTGGGCCGCCGCCCCCCAATCCGGGTGAGCCAGCACCCCGGACCCGACGTAAGCCAAGAAGATCGTCGACAAGAGCAACAGAACGCGCTCAACGCGGTGGAAGCTTCCGCGCAACACCAGCAGTGAGACGATCACCGCCGAGGCGGGGACGCTCGCGTAGCGGCTGATGCCGAATAATTCGAAGCCGGCGGCGATCCCTGCGAACTCGGCACACGTTGTGCCTAGATTGGCGACGACAAGCGCGGCAAGCACGGCGCCACCCACCCGCACGCCGTACCGCTGCCGTACGAGACCGATGAGACCCTGCCCGGTCACAACGCCCATGCGCGCTGCCAGGCCGTGGAAAATCACGAGGGCCACAGTCGAAAGCAGCAGCACCCACAACAGCTGGTAACCGTGGTCGGCACCGAGTACCGAGTAGGTCGTGATTCCGGCCGGGTCGTCGTCTGAGAGGCCGGCGAGCAGCCCCGGCCCGACCACCGCGAACAATCCGCCGATTCCGCCGACAGCGAGTCCCTTGCGTTCCGGTCGCCTCACGGCGCCTGACCTTCGTGCAGGGCGGCAACGATCGCGGCGGCCACGTCGTCGGGCATCGCCCGCAGCACACGCTCGCCGACTGCCGGGTGGCTGGCGCGGATGACTTCCGCAGCGACGCCGGGACCCCTGACCGCGAGAATCTCGGCGGCGGATTCGGTGTCGACCCGGCTGACCACCGCAGCAAGCCCCCGCGCGTCGAGGTGGTGCACGGCCGAGCGCGGGGTTGCGAGCTGCACCGCATGACCCCGCTCAGAAGTAAGGTGCAGGTCGGTCAAAGCAACGACATCCTCGCCGGTGAGCGCTGCGAGCCGGTGCAGACCCAGTCGCCTGAGCACCCCGCCGAAGCCGACCTCGACACCCACCAGTTCGAGTCCTCCGTCGGCGGTGCGAGCGAGAACCACGTCGGCGACTCGGGCGAGTCGCTGCCCCACCACATCAACGACCTGTGTGTCGAGCACATCCCGCTTCAACAGGATTTCTTCCACACCAAGCGCATCGTCGACCGAGGTGATCGCGAATGCGGCCGGATCTTGGGCGACTTGTGCCAACACAAACCTGTTCTTCTGGAAGCTTTCCACCGCGGCCCATGGCAGCAACAGGTCCGGCCCTCGGCGGCGCCGCACCAGGAGTCGCTCGACCCGAAGCGGGCCGGTTTGCTCACCCAGGTCGACAGTCAGATCGGCAACCCGGCCGACCACCCGCCCGCCGGAAGCCAGCACATCCTGGTCGGTTACCCGGCTGAGTAACAGCACCACAGCAGCATGCCCGAATACCGCATGCGGTGCCCGCTCGGGCCATTCTCCGTTCCCGGAAGGTAAATGATCAGCGTTGCGGCCGGCGCTGTTGATTGGAACGTCCAAGGAGCCGGATCGCGTTGGCAGACGTCAGGGTTCGCCAGTTGGTTGACGCGTCGCTGGCATCGTCTAGCGATGCCACCTGGTTGGCGACGGCCGCCGCCGGCGTCCAACAGAAGTCGCTCCCGTAGACGATGTGATGCTCCCCGACTATGCCGGTGAGAACGGCGACTTGGGTCGGCAGCGGGGTACCGGCCAGGTCATACCAGAATCGCTCAAGCTGCTGCCGGGTGGTCAAACCTGTAGGCGGGTGACCGGGCTGGCCGAGTAACTGGCTGCGAAAGAGTTCGATCCGGTCGGCCAGAATCGGCAACGTGGCACCGCAGTGTGGAATCAGAAACCGGATGTGCGGGAAACGTTCGGCCACAGCCCCGAAGATCATGTCGGTAACGGTTCGCGTCGTCTCGAACATGAATTCCAGCATTGGATGTGGTCGATCAAGGGCGACCAAGTCGGCATTGGGTGGTGATGTCGGGTGCACGAAGGTGATGGACTTCCGTTGATCAAGCAGCGCCCACAACGGATCCAGCGCCGTGTCACCGAGGTACTGCCCATCGTTGTTGCTCATTACGATAACGCCGCACGCCCCAAGAATGTCCATGGCATAGACGGCTTCATCGACTGCGGCTTCTACAGCGGGCAGTGGCAGCGAGGCTAAGAACTCGAACCGCGCGGGGTGCTCGCGGGCAATCTCGGCGGCGCACTCATTGACATGACGGGCCAATCCAGCCGCCGCATCATCATTGCCGAAGTGCACTCCCGGTGAGGAGATCGACAGGACTGCGCGCTGAATGTCGTTGCGGTCCATCAATTCAAGGTGATCGGAGACACTCCAGGCAGCCCACGTCGGCATGCCATCGGGGTGGGTATGACCTGCGCTCCGAGCCATCTCGACGTAGTGATCGGTCAGGAAGTGTGCATGGAAGTCGATGAGGCCGTCGGCTCGTTCAGGACTGATCATGACTCCTACTGGGGAACATCACGTTCAATTTCCGCCAGCCAGGTGGTGGCCGGCATGTCCGACGGAGCCCGCCAGTCACTGCGCGGAGAGAGCGACCCGCCGTGGGTCACCTTGGGGCCGTTGGGTAGTGCGGAACGCTTGAACTGGCTGAACGAGTAAAAGCGCTGCGCGAACACCCGCAGCCAGTGCCGGATCTCTTTGAGCGAGTAGGCCTGTCCCAGCTCTGGATCGCCCCACGCATGCCAGGCCAGGAACGCGATCTTCGACGGCCGGAACCCGTACCGCAGCACATGGAACAGCGCGAAATCCTGCAGCGGATACGGGCCGACCGTGGCCTCACTGCTCTGGATCTGCTCACCCTCAGCCACCGGCACCAACTCCGGGGTGATCTCGGTGTCCAGCACTGACTGCAGAATCTCGCCGACTTCGTCCTTGAATTCACCCGATGTGATTACCCACCGGATCAGGTGCTGAATAAGGGTTTTTGGTACTCCTGCGTTGACGTTGTAGTGCGACATCTGGTCGCCCACGCCGTACGTCGACCAGCCCAGCGCCAGCTCGGACAGGTCGCCGGTGCCCAGCACGATTCCGCCGCGCTGGTTGGCGATCCGGAACAGGTAGTCGGTGCGTAGGCCGGCCTGCACGTTCTCGAAGGTCACGTCGTAAACCGCTTCGCCGCGGCCGAATGGGTGGCCGATTTCGGTCAGCATCAGGCCCGCCGTGGAGCGGATATCCAGCTCCTCGAACGTGACACCCAGCGCGGCTGAGAGTTTGACGGCGTTGCTCTTGGTCCGCTCACCAGTAGCGAAGCCGGGCATGGTGAACGCCAGAATGTCGCTGCGCGGCCGGCCTTCCCGGTCCATCGCCCGTGCCGCGACGAGCAGCGCATGCGTCGAGTCCAAACCGCCGGAGACGCCGATCACGACTTTCGGATAGTTCAGCGCCCGCAGCCGCTGTTCGAGTCCGGCAACCTGGATGCTGTACCCCTCATAGCAATCCTGTTCCAACCGAAGCGGATCGCTGGGCACGAACGGGAATCGCTCGACTTCCCGAAGCAGGCCGATGTCCCCGGCGGGCGGATCGAGCCGAAAATCGATGAACCGGAACGCCGAAGCATCCTTTTGATGGTGACGACGATTGTCGTCAAAGGTGCCCATCCGTAGCCGTTCCGACCGAAGCAGCCCGACGTCGATGTCGGCGACGGATCGGCGTTCACCCTTCGGGAACCGCTCCGATTCGGCGAGCAGCCGGCCGCTCTCGTAGATCATCGTCTGGCCGTCCCAGGCCAGATCGGTGGTGGACTCGCCCTCCCCCGCTGCCGCGTACACGTACGCGGCGAGGCAGCGCGCCGAGGCCGACCGCGCCAGCAGCTTGCGGTCCTCCGCACGCCCGATGGTAATCGGACTACCGGAGAGGTTGGCCAGCACCGTCGCGCCCGCCAGCGCCGCCTCCGCGCTGGGCGGGATGGGAACGAACATGTCCTCGCAGATCTCGATATGCAGGACCAGCCCGGGCACATCGGCCGCCCCGAACAAGATATCTGCGCCGAACGGCACCTCCAGTTGCCCGATCCGGATGACGCCGTGGACGTCGTCGCCTGCCGCGACCTGACGGCTCTCGTAGAACTCGCGATACGTCGGCAGGTAGGACTTCGGTACGACGCCCAGCACGGCACCGCGGTGAATGACCACCGCGGTGTTGTAAATCCGGTGCAGGTGACGCAGCGGTGCACCCACCACCAGAACCGGAAGTAACCCGGCGGACGCAGCGACAAGACCGAGCAGTGCGTCCTCGACCGCATCGAGTAGCGCGTCCTGCATCAGGATGTCTTCGATCGAATACCCGGACAGAGTCAACTCCGGAAACACCGCCACGGCCACGCCGTCGTCATGGCAGGCCTGAGCAATCCGCAGCACCGACGCAGTGTTCGCGTGCGGATCCGCCAGCACCGTTCGGTGCGTGCAGGCGGCCACCCGCACGAATCCGTGCCGGTAGGCGGAGTAGAAGTCCATGCGTTGATTGTCCACGTTTACGCTCGTAAATGTGGACGCACCCGATCTCGTCGCATTATTGGCGGGCCGACGGATTGCGGTGCTGACCGGAGCCGGCGTCTCGACTGACTCCGGAATTCCCGACTACCGCAGCCCGGATTCCCCGCCGGCCAACCCGATGACGATTCGGCAATTCACCTCCAGTCGCGAGTACCGGCAGCGGTATTGGGCCCGCAATCACCTCGGCTGGCGGCACATGGCACAGACCGACCCGAATGCAGGCCACCGTGCGCTCGCGGAGCTGGAACGTACCGGTGTCATCGCCGGGGTCATCACGCAGAACGTCGACCTACTCCACACCAAAGCCGGCAGCCGCAACGTCATCAATCTGCACGGCAGCTATGCGCGGGTGATCTGCCTCGATTGCGGCCACAACCTCTCGCGAGTCGCGCTCGCCGAACAACTCGAAGCGGCCAATCCCGGATTCGCCGAACAGCACCAGCTCAGTGGGATCGCCGTCGCTCCCGACGCCGACGCGGTGGTGGCACACACCGAAAAGTTCCAGATCATCGACTGCCCGGTCTGTGCCGGAATGCTCAAACCTGACATCGTCTACTTCGGCGAGAGTGTCCCCAAAGACATTGTGGAACAAGCCTATTCACTGGTGCAGGAGTCGGATGCGCTGCTGGTGGCGGGCTCATCGCTCACTGTGTTCTCCGGATACCGCTTCGTGCGGCATGCCGCCGCTCTGAAGATCCCCGTCGCGATCATCAACCGTGGGCCCACCCGCGGCGACGACCTGGCTGATGTCAAGGTCGACAGTGGCTGCTCGCCGGTGTTGGCCCTGCTTGCTGCCGAACTCGGCTCGGCCACATCGAGGCTGTAGATTCGCAGGCCCCTACTCACACTTTGTCCGCAAAATTACAGCTTCGAGGCGGGGCAGGCCACGCAGTTAGACAGCGACCAGATCATCAGCGTGGACGACGGGCCTGCGCAGCTCTGCGGGCAGATCTGACGTCGAACGCCCGATCATCTTCGCCAACTCGACGGTGTCGTACTCAACCACTCCTCGGGCGACCAATTCGGCATCGGGCCCGCGCAATTCGACGACGTCGCCGCCCAGGAACCGGCCCGAAACACCAGTGATTCCGGCCGCGAGCAAAGACCGGCGCTGACCCACCACGGCCCGCACCGCACCGGCGTCGAGAGTCAGGGAACCCGAGGACTCCGCCGCGTATCGCATCCAGAATCGGCGCGCCGACATCCGTTCGGTTCGCGGCACGAACACGGTGCCAACCGATGCGTCGGTCAGAGCGCGCTCAGCATCGGCCGCGGCAGCCAGCAGAACCGGCACCCCGGCGTCGGCGGCCAGCGTTGCCGCGGAAAGCTTCGACACCATCCCGCCCGTACCCAGGTGACTGCCGCGCCCGGCCGCCACACCGGCCAGATCGTCGGGACCGGCTACCTCGTCGATGAACCGGGCGTCCCCTTTCCGCGGGTCAGCGTCGTACAGGCCGTCGATGTCGGACAGCAGGATCAGTGCATCGGCACTGACCAGATGCGCCACCAATGCCGAAAGCCGGTCGTTGTCCCCGAACCGGATCTCGTTGGTGGCCACCGTGTCGTTCTCGTTGACGATCGCGACAGCGTGCAACGCCCGCAATCGGTCGAAGGTTCTTTGCGCGTTGGTGTGCTGCACCCGTTTGGAGATGTCATCGGCAGTCAGCAATACCTGCCCCATGGTGCGGTCGTACCGGGCGAATGCTGTGCTCCAGGCGTTCACCAAGGCAACTTGTCCGACGCTGGCGGCAGCCTGTTTCGTGGCCAGATCGGTAGGCCGACGGCTCAGACCGAGCGGTTCGATTCCGGCCGCGATCGCCCCCGACGAGACGACGACGACATCGGACCCAGCCTTCATCCGAGCCTCGATCGCATCCACTAAGCCCGCCAGTCGGCCCACATCGAACAGGCCGGCCTCAGTGGTGAGCGCTGTTGTGCCGATCTTGACGACAACGCTGCGTGCGGATCGGATGACGTCTCGATAGGCACTCGTCACTCGTCGTCACCGTGCTCACGGCGCCGGCGACGTGCCTCCTTGCGCTCGGCGGCGCCAATCCGATCGGAACGTTCCACGCGCAGGTCAGTCCCACGGCCAGACAACGTGACATCCACACCGGCCGGAGTCTGCGGTTCCCAGTCAAAGGTCATGTCGCCGATGGTCACCGAGCAGCCAGCTTCAGCTCCCTGACGCAGCAGTTCCGCCTCGACACCCAACCGCGCGAGGCGGTCGCCCAGATAGCCGACCGCCTCATCGTTTTCGAATTCGGTCTGCGCAACCCAGCGTTCCGGCCGGGTACCCCGCACGATGAAACCGCCCGGGTTCTCGTCGTCGGCTTCAACGACGAAGCCGCTCTCGTCGACCGGTATCGGGCGAATCACCGGACGCCTGGGCACCACGGGTGGCCGTTCGGCTTCGTAGGTCTCGACCATGTTCCACAGCGCGAAGATCAACTCGCGCAAACCTTCCCGAGTCACGGTGGAGACTTCGAACACCGGCCAGCCGCGTTCTTCGACGTCGGCGCGGACGAAATCGGCAAGCTCCCGCGCTTCGGGCACGTCGATCTTATTGAGGACCACAGCCCGCGGGCGATCCGCGATGTCGCCCAGTGTCGAATCGCCCTGCAGGGTGGGCCGATACGCGGCCAATTCGGCCTCAAGTACATCGATATCGGAGACCGGGTCACGACCAGGTTCCAACGTCGCGCAGTCGACCACGTGCACCAGCACCGCGCACCGTTCAACGTGGCGCAGGAAGTCCAAACCGAGGCCCCGGCCTTCCGAGGCCCCCGGGATCAGACCCGGAACGTCGGCAACGGTGAACGTGTGCTCCCCCGCGGACACCACACCGAGGTTGGGCACCAGTGTCGTGAACGGATAGTCGGCGATCTTGGGCTTCGCCGCCGAGATCGTCGACACCAGGGAGGACTTCCCGGCCGACGGAAAACCGATCAATCCCACGTCGGCGACCGTCTTCAATTCCAGGGTCAGATCGCGCTGCTCGCCCTTCTCCCCGAGGAGCGCAAAGCCCGGGGCTTTCCGGGCGCGGGACACCAGAGCGGCATTACCGAGCCCGCCACGACCGCCTTCGGCGGCAGCGAACCGGGTACCTGCTCCGACGAGGTCGGCCAGCATCCGTCCGTTCTCATCGAGTACGACCGTGCCGTCGGGCACTCGCAACTCGAGGTCGGCGCCGCTGGCGCCGTCCCGGTCGCCGCCCATGCCCTGCTTGCCGGACGGCGCATCGACATGCGGGTGGAAGTGGAAATCGAGCAGAGTGTGAACCTGGGGATCGACAACCAGCACGATGCTGCCGCCGCGCCCGCCATTGCCGCCGTCAGGACCCCCGAGCGGCTTGAATTTCTCGCGGTGCACCGAGGCGCAGCCATTGCCGCCATTGCCCGCACGGGCGTGGATGACGACGCGGTCAACGAACCGGGGCATGGAAGGGTCCTTTCAATCGCCGAGCGTGAACCTGCTGCGAGAAAACGGTCTCAATCTCGCACTGGGTTCACATTCGCGGATTGGAGACCTATTCCGGTCGCGCGGTGCGAACGATGTTGACGGTCTTGCGACCGCGCTTCACACCGAACTCGACGGCGCCGGGCGCCGTGGCGAACAGCGTGTCGTCACCACCGCGACCGACGTTGACGCCGGGGTGGAAGTGGGTGCCGCGCTGGCGGACGATGATTTCGCCGGCCTTCACGACCTGGCCACCGAACCGCTTAACGCCGAGCCGCTGTGAATTCGAGTCGCGGCCGTTACGTGAGCTGGAAGCGCCCTTTTTATGTGCCATTTGTCAACGCTCCCCTACTTGATTCCGGTGACCTTGAGCACGGTCAGCGGCTGACGATGACCCTGCCGCTTGTGGTAGCCGGTCTTGTTCTTGAACTTGTGGATGCGGATCTTGGGACCCTTGGTGTGCTCGAGGATCTCGCCGGTCACCGTGACCTTGGCCAGCTCCTGGGCGTTGGTGGTCACCGTGGCGCCATTGACGACGAGGGCGACGGGCAGCGAAACGGTCGCGCCCGGCTCGCTCTCGATCTTCTCGACCTTCACGATGTCACCAACGGCGACCTTGTACTGCTTGCCACCGGTCTTGACGATCGCGTAGTTGGCTGTTTGCGCTGCCATGGGTCCTCTTCGGTTCGCGGGCGCGCGCTAGTGGAGATTAGCGCGAGCGGGTCTGTACTGCAGGTATCGAGTGTGCGGGTCACGCTGGCTGACCAGCGGTCCCACTGTCGCCGGCCAGGCCTGGCGACAACTGCTCAAGGTTACGTGACCAGCACCGGAAGGGTCAAACCGCCGACCCCGGCGGGCCTGCGGGCCTGGCCGCCGCCCGACGACGGGTCCTACCAGCGGCGATGACGGGTGCGGCCGGTTCGTCGTCCTCCTCATCCAAGTCGGACTCGTCGTCGTCATCCAGATCGGACTCGTCCTCGTCGTCGAGATCCACGTCGATAACGTCGTCGTCGATAGCGTCCTCATCGACCTCGTCAAGGTCGATCTCTTCGACGTCCTCATCCAGGTCGTCGTCCTCAGCCTCGTCGTCCTCAGCCTCGTCGTCCTCAGCCTCGTCGTCCTCAGCCTCGTCGTCCTCGTCTTCGTCCCCGTCCTCATCGAGGTCCTCATCTAGGTCCTCGATCAGATCTTCCGTGGCTGCCACCTCGGCAACCTCGCCGATCTCCTCAGGCTCAAAGCCGTCGGTCAGCACTTCTTCGGACTCAGGGTCCTCGTCATGCTTATCGACGGCGGCCGCCATCGCCTTGAACATCGGATGTTCGTTTGGCGCGTGCGCGGCCGCAGCCACCTTCGCATCCGCCGGCGCAGCCACGGGCTCTTCGACGCGCGGCTTCTTGCCCCGCTTGGAGCGACGACTGCTGGAGCCGGAACCAGAACCAGAACCAGAACCTGAACCCGATCCAGAGCCGGAGTCCTGTCGCCGCCCGGCGGCCGCAGCGGTGTCGACGGGATCGCCGTGCAACATGATGCCGCGACCACTGCAATGCTGGCAGTTAGTCGAGAAGGCCTCAACGAGTCCGGTACCCAGCTTCTTGCGGGTGAGCTGGACCAAGCCCAGCGAGGTCACCTCGGAAACTTGGTGTCGGGTGCGGTCGCGGGCCAGGGCTTCAGTCAATCGGCGCAGAACCAGATCGCGATTCGACTCCAAGACCATGTCGATGAAGTCGACGACGATCATCCCGCCGATATCGCGCAGCCGCAGCTGACGCACGACCTCTTCGGCGGCTTCGAGATTGTTCTTGGTGACCGTCTGCTCAAGATTGCCACCGGCCCCGGTGAACTTGCCCGTGTTGACGTCAACGACCGTCATCGCCTCGGTGCGGTCGATGACCAATGTGCCGCCCGAGGGCAACCACACCTTGCGGTCCATGGCTTTGGCGAGCTGCTCGTCGATCCGGTGGACGGCGAATACGTCCGGTCCGTCTGCACCACCGGCAGGCTCGTATTTCGTCAGCTTCGAAACAAGGTCCGGCGCGACCGAACTGACGTATTCGTTGATGGTCTCCCACGCGGTGTCGCCGGAGACGATCAATCCCGAGAAATCTTCGTTGAACAGATCCCGGATCACCTTGACCAGCACATCGGGCTCTTCGTAGAGCGCGACAGCAGCGCCGGCGGCCTTGCCCTTTACGGTTTCCGCTTGCTCGGCAATGCTGTTCCAACGTTCCTGCAACCGAGTGACGTCGGTGCGGATGTCGTCTTCCTTGACGCCTTCCGAGGCGGTGCGAATGATGACGCCGGCATCGTCGGGCACCACGTCCCGCAGGATCTGCTTGAGTCGTTGCCGCTCGGTGTCGGGAAGCTTGCGACTGATCCCGGTCGATGCCGCTCCTGGCACATACACCAGGTAACGACCGGCCAGCGAAACCTGTGTGGTCAACCGCGCACCCTTGTGGCCGACGGGGTCCTTGCTGACCTGGACCAGTACGCAGTCGCCCGGCTTGAGGGCCTGCTCGATCTTGCGGTTGGCTCCGCCAAGACCGGCCGCCTCCCAGTTCACCTCACCGGCGTAAAGCACACCGTTGCGGCCGCGACCGATATCGACGAAGGCCGCTTCCATTGAGGGCAGCACGTTCTGCACGATGCCGAGGTAGACGTTGCCCACCACTGAGGCCGAAGCCGCCGACGTGACGAAGTGCTCAACGACGATGCCGTCCTCCAGCACCGCGATCTGGGTGTACCGGGCCCCCTGGTGTGGCGGCTCGGTACGCACCTTGTCTCGGACGACCATGACGCGGTTGACGGCCTCGCGACGGGCCAGGAACTCCGCCTCGGTCAGGATCGGCGGCCGACGACGGCCCGCATCGCGGCCGTCGCGGCGACGCTGACGCTTGGCCTCCAGACGCGTCGAGCCGCTGATCCCCTGGATCTCACCGGAATCCCGGTCGGCCTTCTCTTTCTGGGTGCGCGGTGCGCGCTCGTGTACGACGGTGTTGGGTGGGTCGTCCGGCGCGGCGGCGTCGGTGTCCTCGACCGCCGCGGCACCTGCTCCGGACTTACGGCGCCTACGCCGGCGGCGTCGGCGCGTCGCAGCGTCGCCAGTGGCAGAGTCGCCGGCGTCGTCGTCATCATCCTCGCCGTCGTCGCCCTGCTGATCGACGTCATCGCCTTGCTGATCGGTGCCGGCGCTTGGCTGGTCTGCCTGCTGGTCCGGATCGTCACGATCCTCGCCATCGGCACCGGCCTGCTCTCCCCGGCCCCGGCCCCGACCTCGGCGACCTCGACGGCGGCGGCGGTTGGATGCTGGTCCGGACTGATCGCCGTCGGTCTCGGTTTCGCGGTCGTCGTCATGATCGTCACCGTCGTCAGAATCGTCATCATCGTCGTCCGCTTCGGCGTCGACTTTGACTTCGATCGGCGTAGGAGCGACGAACAACGGCATCGAGACATCGGAAGAAATGGGTGCCGAAGGGACATTCATGGGCGCTGAAGCACGTGTGCCCAGTGATCCCGAAACCGCGTCCGTCGCCTGGGACGCGGCGGCGGCTTCTCCGCTCTCCGCTGCGCCAACACCGGCCGCGATCGCTTCGCGCACCCGCACCGCATCGCTGCGGTCCACGGTGGACTGAGGACTCAACGAGCGGCCATCGAGTGCCGTCATCGTGTCGATCACACGTCGACTGGTGGTGCCCAGTATCCGGGCCAGGGCGTGAACCCTTACGCGCTCTGGGAATGCCTCGACGTCAGCTGTGGGTGGTTCCCACGGCGACTGTGTGGGGGTTTCGGGCTGTTCTTCTTTAAAGAGGGCATCGTGTTTAAAGAGGGCATCGTGTTTAAAGAGGGCATCGTCGGCCACTTAATCTCCTCAAGCCCTCGGGCGCGTCTGGTCGACGCGGCCACTCAAGGGCTACCGCTTGGTGCCCGGGTTACTCTCCCGGGCTTGTCATGGTCTCGCTCCGAACGGCTCGAAAACGATTCCGTTCAGTGCCTGGCTGAATGACGGCTGTGGACGGTCCGCGCCCGCACCGGATGTGGTGGTCGCGCACGTCTTTAAGTCTTCATTCGGATGTGCCCCGGTAAATCATGGTGGTTACATCCGGGGTCAGTATCCCATACCCGAGCGCCAATTCAGACACCCATAGACACTGAATCCCTCAGAGAGCCGGGAACCAGAGCCCGATCTCACGCTCGGCCGAGTCCGCCGAATCCGAGCCGTGGACGAGATTGAACTGAGTTTCGAGCCCCAGATCACCGCGAATGGTGCCCGGTGTTGCCTTCTCGACGGGATCCGTGCCACCGGCGAGCTGGCGGAACGCGGCCACCGCTCGGGGACCCTCCAGAACCGCGGCGACCACAGGTCCCGAGGTGATGAATTCCAAGAGCGAACCAAAGAAGGGTTTGTCCGCATGCTCCGCATAATGCGCGCGAGCCACCTCGTCGCTGACCTGCTTGAGTTCCAGAGCAACGAGGGTGAGGCCCTTGCGCTCGATGCGGCTGATGATGTCGCCCACCATCCGCCGCTCAACACCATCGGGCTTAACCAGTACCAGAGTCCGTTCGGTCACGGCGCACAGCGTACCGGTGGCGCTAACTCCCGTTGGTAGGGCGTGCCACTACTGCGGCGCGGGCCGCTGACCTGGTAACAATCCCCTGCGCTGGCGCCGAAGCACCTCTGCGCGCAAATAGGCGAGAACGCACCACACCACAGCGAACAGCACTCCGACGAAGCCGATTGCGGGATCAACCAGGAAACCGGCCACCAGGATCAGCTGAACGCCCAAGTTCACCCAGATTGCCCCTGGCCGGCCTTGTACACCGGCCAGCAGAACCAGCAGGACCGCGTATCCAACGAGGTAGGCAGTGGTCCAGGTCGAAAGACCACGCCCAACCGCACCGACCACCGGCAGAGCGAGCAGGACGACGATGGCTTCCAGGATCAGCGTCCCCGCCATGACGCCGCGGAAGCTCTTCCAAGGGTCCGGAGCCGCCCCAACCCCGGGAGCGCCGGGAGCCTCAGTCACTGCGGATCCTTGCCGAACAGGCTGCGGGCCGCACCCGCCGTAACCACCGAACCGGTGATGACGATCCCGGCACCGGACAAACCGTCGAAGTCGGCAGCTGAATCCTCGACGAGCACGGTCGCGGTCTCGATCGCGTCGGGAAGCGTCTCGGCCCGCACCACGCGATCCGGACCGAAGATCTCCTCTGCACGCGACGCCAGCGAATCGACATCAAGAGCGCGCGGGGAGCCGTTGTGCGTCACCACTACCTGATCGAAAGCCGGCTCGAGCGCTGTCAGGATGCCTGTGACGTCTTTGTCCCCCATGACGCTGAGCACCCCGACCAGGAAATTGAAGTCGAATTCACTCGTCAACGACGCCGTCAGCGCCGCGGCACCGGCTGGATTATGTGCGGCGTCAATGAATACCGTCGGCGCACTGCGCATCCGTTCCAGGCGCCCCGGGCTCCGCGCGGCCGCGAACCCGGCCCGCACGGCGTCGATGTCCAGTTGGCGTTGCGCGCCCGCGCCGAAGAAAGCCTCAACGGCAGCCAAAGCGAGCACTGCGTTGTGAGCCTGATGCTCGCCGTGCAGTGGCAGGAAGATTTCGGAGTACAGCCCGCCCAGCCCTTGCAACGTGAGCTGCTGCCCGCCGATGGCCACCTGGCGGTCCACGACCGCGAATTCGGAGTCCTCGCGCGCCACCGCCGCATCGGCGCGAACCGCCTGCGCCAGAAGCACTTCCATCGCCTCAGATGACTGCTGGCCGATCACCACAACCGAGTCGCCGGTGCCCGCGCCGATGATGCCGGCCTTCTCTGCGGCGATCTCTGCGATCGTGTTGCCCAGGTATTCGGTGTGATCGATACCGATCGGCGTGATTACCGCTACTGGCGCTGCGACCACATTCGTGGCGTCCCATAGCCCGCCCATGCCGACCTCGATGATGGCGATATCGACCGG
The DNA here is from genome assembly GCA_965279745.1 of Mycobacterium sp. GTDB lineage: Bacteria > Actinomycetota > Actinomycetes > Mycobacteriales > Mycobacteriaceae > Mycobacterium. The sequence goes on along the minus strand of OZ257262.1, from coordinate 252,052 downwards.
CGCGTCGGCGAACGCCGCGAACGCCATTGACGTGACAACCTCGAACTTGCTCATCGCCGGGCCAGCTGGTCTCAGTTCGCCGGATTCTGACTGCTGGTCGACCATCTGCACGAACGGCTCTATCTCGCAATAGGTCTCGACGTAGCGTGCCGGACTAATCGGTTCGCCATCGATCGAGATCCGCTCAACCGCCGACTGCAGGTGCGGGCTGGTAGTGCGCCCGGTACGCCGCTGCAGCGCGGTCAGCAGAGCATCGATCATGCGGGCCACCGAGGACTTGCCATTCGTACCCGCGATGTGGATGCACGGGTACGAAAGTTGCGGTGAGCCCAGTAAGTCCATCAACGCCGCGATGCGCGCGGTACTGGGCTCCAGTTTGGTCTCCGGCCACCGCTTGTCCAGCAGATACTCCACTTGCAGTAGCGCGGCGATCTCGTCGGGCGTGGGCTCGGAGTCGCTCATGCCAGGGCAGCCAGCCGCGCGGTGATCCGGTCGACTTCTTCGCGTGCCAGCTGCTGGCGGCCCCGGATCTTGATCACGACATCTTCGGGCGCCTTGGCGAGGAAACCCTCATTGCCGAGTTTGGCCGTGGTGCCGGCCAACTCTTTCTGCGCTGCAGCGAGGTCTTTCTCCAAGCGCCGACGTTCGGCTGCCACATCGACTGTTCCCGAGGTGTCCAGTTCGACATTCACGGTGCCGCCAGACAACCTGACCTCGATGTGGGCCGTCGGAGTGAAGTCCGCAGCCGGATTGGTCAGCCATGCCAGCGCCGTCACCGGTGCAACATGGTCGCTCAGGCCGGCCTCCGCCACACCGGATAGTCGTGCGACCACCTTTTGGCGGTCCGCCAGTCCCTGATCGCTCCGGAACCGGCGAATCTCGGTCACCAGCCTCTGCACATCGGAAATTCGTTGCGCAGCAGCATGGTCCGTTGCGACACCGGAAGGTGCCGGCCAGTCGGCGATAACCAGCGACTCCTCCCCCGTCAGCGCCTTCCACAGCGTCTCGGTGACGAACGGCATCACCGGATGCAGCAGCTTGAGCAGGACGTCGAGCACCTGCGCCAACACCGCCGTGGTGTGCTGACCACCCTGAGCCAGCTGAACCTTTGCCAATTCCAGATACCAGTCGCAGAACTCATCCCAGGCGAAGTGATACAGCGATTCGCAGGCCCGGCTGAATTCGTAGGAATCCAAAGCCGAATCCACCTCGGCACGAACCTGTTCCAGTCGACCGAGAATCCAGCGATCGGCATCGGACATCTCAGACACCGCAAGCGGCCCCGGGGCGGCACCATTCATCAGCGCGAACCGGGTGGCGTTGAACAGCTTCGTTGCGAAGTTACGCGAAGCGCGGGCGTGGTCTTCACCGATGGACAAGTCACCACCCGGGCTGGCGCCCCGGGCCAGAGTGAACCGCAGAGCATCCGCCCCGAACAGTTCCACCCAGTCCAGCGGATCGATTCCATTGCCGCGCGACTTGCTCATCTTTCGGCCGTGCTCGTCGCGAATCAGCCCGTGCAGAAAAACATTCTCGAACGGCACCTGCGGATCACGCTCACCACCGAGGGTCACGGCGTCGTCGTCCGCGACGAATGTCCCGAACATCACCATCCTGGCCACCCAGAAGAACAGAATGTCGTAGCCGGTGACCAGAACGCTTGTCGGATAGAACTTCTCGAGCTCAGGCGTACGGTCGGGCCAACCCATCGTGGAGAACGGCCACAGCGCCGACGAGAACCAGGTATCGAGGACGTCAGGATCCTGCTCCCAGCCGGCCGGCGGGGTCTCATCGGGACCGACGCATACCGTCTCACCGTTGGGCCCGTGCCAGATCGGAATCCGGTGCCCCCACCACAGCTGCCGAGATATGCACCAGTCGTGCATATCGTCGACCCACGCGAACCAGCGCGGCTCAAGGCTCTTGGGGTGGACGGCGATGTCGCCGTTGCGCACCGCATCGCCGGCCGCTTTGGCCATCGACGCGACCTTGACCCACCACTGCAGGCTGAGCCGCGGCTCGATGGGCTCGCCACTGCGCTCGGAATGACCGACACTGTGCAAGTACGGGCGCTTCTCGGCGACGATACGACCTTGGTCGGCGAGCGCTTCCCGCACCTTGGTCCGCGCTTCAAAACGGTCCATGCCGTCGAATTGTGTTCCGGTGTCGGCGATCCTGCCCCGTACATCCATGATCGACAGCATTGGCAGACTGTGCCGAACTCCGATATCGAAGTCGTTGGGATCGTGCGCCGGTGTGACTTTGACTGCGCCGGTACCAAATTCGGGATCGACGTGTTCGTCGGCGACGATGACAATCTCCCGGTCCTGGAACGGGTGCGGCAGACTCTCGCCGACCAGGCTCCGGTAGCGGTCGTCATCGGGATGAACGGCGATCGCGGTGTCGCCGAGCATGGTCTCGATCCGTGTCGTCGCGACCACGATGTGCGGCTCGTCGTCATCGAGTGAGCCGTACCGGAACGACACCAACTCGCCCTCGACGTCCTCGTACTTGACCTCCAAATCGGAGATCGCAGTTTGGAGTACCGGTGACCAGTTCACGAGGCGCTCGGCCTGATAGATCAAGCCGGCGTCGAAGAGCCGCTTGAAGATCGTGCGCACCGCCCGCGACAGTCCGTCGTCCATGGTGAAACGATCCCGGCTCCAGTCGACGCCATCGCCCAGGCGCCGCATCTGCCCACCGATTGTGCCGCCGGACTCGCGCTTCCAGTCCCAGACCTTGTCGATGAACAAGTCACGACCGAAGTCTTCCTTGGTCTTTCCGTCGACGGCCAGCTGCTTCTCGACGACGGATTGCGTCGCGATTCCGGCGTGGTCCATGCCCGGTAGCCACAGCACCTCGTAGCCCTGCATGCGCTTGCGACGCGTCAAGGCGTCCATCAGTGTGTGGTCCAACGCGTGCCCCATGTGCAGACTGCCGGTCACGTTGGGTGGCGGCAGCACTATGGAATAGGGCGGCTTCACACTCGTCGGGTCGCCAACGAAATACCCCGCATCGACCCAGCCCTGATAGATCTGCGCTTCTACCGAACCCGGTTCCCAAGATTTGGGCAGGGCCTCAATGCGCGGATCGTCAGCAGTGGTCACCGGTCAATACTAGGAATGCGGTCGGCGACGTCAGCCGCCGACCTGGATGCCGGTGGGATTAACGCTTGCCACCCAGCAGTCCACCCAGGATGTCGCCAATCGCGCCACCCTGCTTGCCACCCAGAACACTGCCGAGAATGCTGCCCAGCGGGTTGCCGCCGCCACCGCCGCCGGACGCTCCCCCGAGGAGGCCGCCCAACAGGTCGCCGAGTCCACCGCCGCCACCTGATGCCTGGGCACCGGCGGTCTCTTTCTGGGCGAACTGCTTACCGATGTAGGCCAGCACGATCGGGGCCAGCAGTGGCAGCAGCCGCTTCATGAGATCGCCACCGGCAGCGCCGGTTCCCGCGAGCGCTGACGCGACCTGTCCGCTGTCGTTTCCGCCGAAGATCCGTGAGATGGCTTGTTCACCTTGCTGGGTGTCGACCTGGTCGACGCTGACGCCGCCGTCGAGGAGGTCGCTCGCACCACCGGCGGCGATGTCCGACTCAAGCTTGCTCGAGTCGATGTCCGAGGCCTCGACGTTGTGCTGGATGCTGCCCAGCAATGTCGGCACCAGAGTCTGGATCGCCTGGCTCACCTCGCCCTGGTCTGCGCCGAGCTGGTTGGCGATATCCGCCACCGGGATCTGGCTGATGAGATCGTCAATACCGGCCATGAGGTTCCACCTTCGTTACTGGACGCTGCTGGATGTTGCGCAATTGCTGCCGAGGGTAGTCGAACCCGAGCCGTTCGACGACGAAACGAGAGGGACAACCGGAGGAGATCAATCCAGCCGGACCGACTCCAACGAAATGCCCGCTGCGGGGAATCGCGCCAGCAGCGCATCACCCATTGCCGCCGCGGGGGTCAGCACTCCGCGCAGATCCGAAAGCTTGTCGCGATCCAAGGCCAATGCCAGACCGCACTCCCCGAGCATCACCGACGTCGCCTTGTATCCCGGATCGCCTTGCTGAGCGATGGTGGCCACATACCGAGCACCTGTGGCGGTCGTGGTGTAGGTCTCGGCGCGGTAAAAGCCGCGCTCCCTGGTCTGCTCATTGGGCCCAGTCCCAGGCGCCGGAATGATGCGCTCTACCAACCTTTTTGGCAGCAATCTGAAGTACCGGCTACCCAGTGCTACAACCGCGTTGTTCGCTCCGGTTGCCACCGCCGAGATGACAGGGGCGACCCGCGACGAGCCCACGCTCATGTTCTCCGCATACCGGAATCTGCGGCCGTAGGCATAGTCCAGAAGGGCATTGCTCCGGCGAACGATTCGAGTGTTGTAGAGCGCCATCGCAAAGCCGGTCGTCCACGTGCCGGCCAATTCAGGAGCGATATCAGCGCCGCGCCGCCATGGCAGGTCGGGCTGCGGCCCCAGTTCAGGTTCGGCTCCGCGGTCAGGCGTCAGGGTGTACGGATCCTCAAGCTGCCCGCGTATTTCGCTGTCAGCGGAAGATGCCCCGAACACTTCGATCATCGATGCGGCCGTGCCACCCGACACACCTCCGGAGAAGCCGCGCAGCACGAAGTTGGTGTCCAACAATGGACCGGTTCCGTCCTCCTTGGTGCGTCGGTGCAACGCGTACACGCTCATATCGGACGGGATGGAATCGAATCCACAAGCGTGCACGATCCGGGCTCCGGTATCGATTGCCTGCTTGTGATAGTCATCGATGCTGTTGCGGACGAACATCGCCTCGCCAGTGAGATCGGCGTAGTCGGTCCCCGCCGCGGCGCAGGCAGCCACGAGCGGCAACCCATACCGGGTGTATGGACCGACAGTCGTGATGACCACCCGCGTCCGGGCCGCCATTGCGTCCAGTGACGAAGGGGACGACGCATCCGCGGTCAGGATCGGCCACTCTCGAGCCGATTCGCCAAGTTCCGCACGCACCGCTAGCAACTTGTCGTGCGTTCGGCCGGCGAGTGCTATTCGAGCGCCACCACCGGCACGGGCCAGGTATTCAGCAGTGAGTCTGCCCACGAAGCCGGTCGCCCCGTAGATGACGATGTCGAACTCACGGTCGATGTTCTGGGTGCCAGTCATGGCACCAAACTACGGGGAGCTGCTACCTGGCATTAGTGCTCGGAGGTTTTAACGCACGCCCAATGCGTTGGAGAAAGCCTGACCCGGATCCGTGATCGCCCGGCACATCTTGCCGAAGTCGAGCAGTCCGAGCGGCCCGCGGCCCAGGCCCTGGCATACCGACTGCGCCGGCGCTGCGGAACCCGCCGAAACCGGAGTCGCGAAGGCCGGCGTACCTGCCTTGGCACCACACGTCGGCCACGCGCCGATGCCCTGCTTTGCCATGACATTCTCGGCGACCCGGATCTGCTCTTCACGAGAAGCGCCGGCCGGCGAACCCATGCCGCCGTTGGCAGCCCAGGTGGCCGGCTTGAACTGCAGGCCCCCGTAGTAGCCGTTGCCGGTATTGGCCGCCCAGTTACCGCCGGACTCGCACTGCGCGACCGCGTCCCAGTTCACACCGCTGTCCGCGCTGGCGGTCCCGGAGCCGAGGATGAAGCCGAAAAGGGCCAGGGCACCTGAGGCTGCTACCAGGGTGATGATCCTGCGCAATGTGGTCACTGTGTTCCCCTCCCGACTGTTGTGATGTGAATCGCACCCAGTGGGGCAGGCGTTACAGATGGGTCACAGTGACTTTTGTGATGCCGGAGATACAGCAGTGCCTATAGAGACAGAAGTGGCGCTGGGATCTTCATCCCAGCGCCACCCTGTGTGCTTAGAAATATCAGCCGCGGCGACCGCAGACCGGCCACGCGCCGATGCCCTGGCTATTGAGCACGTTCTCGGCGACGCGGATCTGCTCGGAGCGGGAAGCCGTGTGGGCCGATCCGGTGCCACCGTTGGCACGCCAAGTGCTCGGCGAGAACTGCAGGCCACCGGAGTAACCGTTGCCGGTACTGATGCCCCAGTTGCCACCCGATTCGCACTGAGCGACGGCGTCCCAGTTGACGCCCGAGCTTCCGGAGTACTTGGCCGGGGTGGAGTTCCGGTAGGCGGTCGCGGCCGGCGCGGGGCTCTGGTTCGCGGCCACTGCCGGAACCGGGTTCTCCCCCGCGTTCTCCACCGGGACGGGGTTCTCACCGGTGTTGGCCACTGGGACGGGGTTCTCCCCCGCGTTGGCCACCGGAACGGGATTCTCACCCGCGTTGGCCACCGGGACAGGGTTCTCACCCGCGTTAACCGCCGGAACGAGGTTCTCGCCCGCGTTGCTGGCCGGAACCGGGTTCTCGCCCGCGTTGGGAGCCGCGTTATTGGGAGCAGCGTTGTTGGGAGCAGCGTTCACGGTGTCGATGTATGGATCGGCCTCAACCGCATGGGCGGTGCCCATGCCCATGGTCATGGCCAGCGCGAGTGGAACTGTCGCCAGGGCGCTCTTGGAAAACTTCAAGGTCTATTCCTTTCGTCATCTCTGCGCGCACGCAGAGATTTCACGCAATAGATGAAAAAAATAATTTGCTTGCGTTATCGAACCGTGAACGACGGTACGGGCCGTAAAGCGCAAAGTCACGCTCAACTGATGCTTATATCAGGTAAATAACGAGGTTATTGCTATATCGCTATATGAGCAGAAAGCACAGGTAGGAGGTCATTTGGAGGATCCAAAGAGTCAATTATTCCCCGAAATTGAGTGAGTTGAATCACTCGGAATTAGTGAGCTGGGCCACCGGGACTGAAGAAAGTTGAGATTGTGGCTGTCCGGAAACGACTCATCCTGCAATTTGCTAATTCACGATCTGCCGCAGATGTCATGTTCATCACGGCTGTGAGCGGCGACGACGAGGGCGTCGCCGCCAAACACCATGTGGTTTGCCAGGCCGGCGGCATCCCAGTTCAGCGTCGCGTTCGAGGCAGCTAGAGTTTCAGCCAACCAATCGGGTTCGGCAAGAGGAGGCATGTGAAGCGAATCCTCGTCATCGGTGGGTCCGGCTACGTCGGCCCCGAGGTGATTCGCAGGCTCAAGCATTCGACACCGACCGCATCGGTTCACGGAATCGACGCCGGATGGTTCGCCAGCCAGTGTGACGGAGCCGGACCAGTTCCAGAGATCCTCTACGACAGCTTCAGGTTCATGGATGTTCGGGACCTGACCGCGGAAGACCTCGAAGATTACGAATCGATCGTCTATCTCGCCGCGATCTCGAATGACCCGATGGGACATCGATTCGCCGACCTCACGCATCAAATAAATCACCGCGAGGCCATTCGGGTCGCGTCGCTGGCCCGGGATCGAGGGACTCGGGAGTTTGTGCTTGCTTCCAGCGCCAGCGTTTACGGTCGTGGCGACGATGACCGCACGGAGACGAGCAGTCTCGATCCACAAACTGAATACGCTCGATCCAAGCTCGCAGCGGAGAACGAACTTCAGGCTCTGGCGAATCCCAACTTCCAGGTCTCGTGCCTGCGCTTCGCCACGGCATGCGGATGGAGCCCTCGAGTTCGGCTCGACTTGGTTCTCAACGACTTCGTCGCGTCAGCCTTGACCGAGGGTCGAATAGTCGTTCTCTCCGATGGCTCACCGTGGCGGCCGTTGATACACGTCAAAGACATGGCTCTGGCGATTGAATGGGCGCTGAGCCCGGAGCGGCAATCAGTCGGGGATTACTTAGTAGTGAATGTGGGCTGCGCCGATTGGAACTTCCGCATCCGGGATCTGGCTGATGCAGTAGCGGGCACCATGGGGGGCATATCGGTTTCCATCAATTCGGACGCCGCGCCGGACACCCGAAGTTATCGGCTGAACTTTTCGATGTGGCAACAGATCGCGCCAAATCATCAGCCCGCGGCCACGCTCACAGAAACAATCCAAGAGCTAGCCACCAATCTCACTGAGGTATCGGGTCTCAGCCCGGAATTCAGAACTTCGAACAGAATCCGCCTGCGACGCCTGCAGGAACTGACCGTTGCGGGCTTTCTCGACGACGAACTTCGTTGGAGGAACGGCGCAACGGTATGACCGTTGCGTTGACCGGCGCAACCGGATTTGTCGGACAGCAAATTCTGCGCCGGCTGCTCGAACGTGGCTGCTCCGTGCGGGTCCTCGTTCGCGACCCGTCACGTTTAGCGGGTTTGCCGGTCAGCGGGGCCTTGAAGATCGTGCAGACGCCAGACGTGTTCGCAGAGACCACGGATCGCCTAACGGAAGTTCTCCAAGGGGCAGAAACCCTGGTGCATGCAGCCTGGTACACGGAACCAGGCCACTATCTAACGTCGTCGCGGAACCTGTCGTGCGTGACCGGCAGTTTGAACCTCGCAGCCGCATTCGCGGCAGTCGGTGGCAAGCGATTCGTTGGGCTTGGAACCTGCGCTGAATACGATACTTCCGCAGGTCTGTTGGCGATCGATACTCCATTGGTACCGAACACCCTGTACGCCGCGTGCAAGGCATCGGTCTTTCAGATGCTCGGCTTCTTTCTCGCGGCCGAGAACATCGACTTTGCCTGGTGCCGACTCTTCTATCTGTATGGCGAAGGCGAAGATGAGCGACGCCTGCTCCCCTACATACGCCGGCAACTGGCTGCTGGCCAAGAAGCGCTACTCACCCAGGGCAACCAGGTGCGGGATTTCATCGACGTAGAAGATGCCGCTGAGATGATTACGGCTGTAGCGCTGGGGCAACAACTCGGTGCGGTGAACATCTGCTCAGGCGAAGGAATCACCGTCCGACAGCTCGCCGAGCGGACTGCCGACGAGTACGGCCGCCGGGATCTACTGCGCTTTGGAGCCAGAGCGGACTACCCATTTGACCCACCGAAGGTCGTTGGCATACCCAATCTCATGGTCTGATTCCGTCGCTCGAAAGCAGTTCCACTAGAGTCCCCAGCATGTCCGTCAGAGTTGACTCACACCACCATTCATCGAAATGGCTTCCAGATCGCATTCACGTCCGATGAAGGCCGTATTGCTCGCCGGTGGGCTGGGTACCCGACTGAGCGAAGAGACCAGCAGCCGGCCCAAACCAATGGTGGAGATCGGCGGACGACCATTCCTCTGGCACCTCATGAAGCTGTATTCGCATCACGGTATTAACGATTTTGTCGTCTGCTGCGGCTACAAGGGCTACGTAATAAAGGAATATTTCGCCAATTATTTTCTACATATGTCGGATGTTACGTTTGATATGTCGGCCAACACGATGGAAGTGCATAGGCGCAATACCGAACCTTGGCGGGTGACATTGGTCGATACAGGTGACGACACCATGACAGGCGGACGCCTCAAGCGGGTGGCTGGCTATATCGAAAACGACGATGCCTTTTGCTTTACCTACGGCGATGGGTTGAGCGATCTCAATATTCGTGCCAGCATCGAATTCCACCGTCAGCACGGGCGTCACGCAACAGTTACAGCAGTCCTGCCACCGGGCCGTTTCGGCGCCCTGGAATGCGTCGGCGATCAGGTCACGCGCTTTGTCGAGAAGCCACGTGGCGACGGCGGTTCCATAAACGGCGGTTTCTTTGTTCTTTCACCTGCGGTGCTTGATTACATTGACGATGATCAGACCTCCTGGGAAGGTCCGCCCCTAGCTCGCCTCGCCGCCGACAGCCAGGTGATGGCATTCACTCATTCCGGATTCTGGCAACCGATGGACACCCTTCGCGACAAGAATCAGCTAGAAGAACTATGGACTAGCGGCAATGCACCGTGGAAGTGCTGGAGTTGAACGCCCACGGCTAATCAGGTCAAACCTGAGGCGTAACCAACGTCGGGTTCCACGACCGTGGTCAAATATCCGAACACCTCATCAGGAATGTTGTTCTCGAACTTCTCGGTGAGATGACGCAACAGAAGGTACGACCCCAGCCTCTCTGAGAGAAATCCGATGGCTCTGACCTGATATCGGTCATACCCTCGGATTCGATCACCACAGCGATTCAAGAAATTTCTGCCAACCGCCTCAAGTGCTGAAATGACCCGCACCAGCCATTCCCTCGGATAGATTCCCAGTTCAACACCCCCGGTGACGAAATGCGTCATCGTCAAGAATTCCAGCGCGGAGTTTGAATCCAAAACGCCCAATTCAATTGCCCCGGAAACGTAATCCAGGAGATCTATCAGGTGATGATTCCGGGCATAGTTGCCGATAATCATGTCATGAAGGATCACCGGTCGTGCGATCAGAAATCCCAGGTCAGCACTCGGAACGAAGGTGGCGAGCTCAGCTTCCATCTCTGCATTACCGACGGTCATTTCCCGCATGACAATATAGGCTGGAGACTGAATTCCCACTGGAGCGGGAAGGATCCTCTTCCGGTATGCCGAATATTCAATGTACTGTGCATCGGGCGCGATTCGCCCTATTGCAATCGGCAAGACATAGGAACCCGCTGCACCATAGGAAATCGATCTCGCCTCATGCCAATACACATCTAGCTGGCGTACGTGAAATTCGGAGTCGGGGTCGAAATCCCCAAGCGAAATGCAGGTGTCGTACCAGCTTTCGGGTATTAGGGGCCGCTCATGTGTGATGCAGAACCTGTGGATCACCGAGCTGGACACAGTGCCCGACTGGCCGTCCGTCATGCGTTCTCCTATGTGAAACCGGTGCCAGTTGGCAGGGCTATTGACGAGGCACCTTAGTCCGCACTTCGACAACGGTCCAGATCGTCGCGCCTGACCCGCGCGGTAGACCGCATCAGCCCGCCATCCGACCGCACCGTGGATGACGAAAAACACGACATAGTATTCTTAGGAATCGATTTCTAGGGGGCAAACATGGCTGAGTTGATTTCAAGACGTGGCTCTTCCGAATGCCGTGTCTGCGGATCCGACAATCTTGTCAGCGCGTTGGACTTGGGTTCGCAACCCCTGCCTGCCGAATACGGCGACAGTCAAGACGAGGTGAAAGACACCTTCCCGCTTCACCTCCGCATTTGTCCCAGTTGTGGGCTTGGACAGCTGGGCGAGTACGTTTTGCCCGAACGAATCTTCCATGCCAAATACCCCTATCTGTCGTCAGCCAGTTCGACGTGGGTAGAACACGCGAAGCAGTACGCCTCGGTGATGGCCGAGAAGCTTTCACTCGATGATTCAAGCCTCGTCGTGGAACTAGCCAGTAATGACGGGTACTTGTTGTCCGAATTTCGCCAGTTGGGCGTAGCGGTGCTCGGAATCGAACCCGCGACTAATGTGGCTGAGATCGCCGAGGCCAGGGGCGTCCCAACCATCTCCAAATTCTTCGGTGCGGACCTGGCGAAAGTCATAGTTTCAGAGCACGGCCATCCGCGACTGGTTGTTGCAAACAATGTGTTCGCCCACGTCCCGGATATGCATGACTTCACTGAAGGACTGGCGATTCTCGCTGACGACGAGACCGTCATAACAATTGAAAACCCGTCGTTCTCGGTTCTTTTGCAGCAGACCCTGTTCGACACGATCTATCACGAGCACTACTCCTACTTGTCCGCGCATTCAGTGCGGGCTATCGCGCAGTCACATGGACTCGATTTGTTTCATGTGGACCAGCTGCCGACCCATGGCGGTTCAAATCGATATTGGCTGAGCCGGAATCGTCAGCCGGACGAAACCGTAAACGCGGCGTTGAACGGCGAAGTCCAAGATGGACTATTTGAGCCTGACGTCTGGAAGTCCTTCTCGGAACGATCGATGACGGCTATTTCCGGGCTTCGCGAGTGGCTAGCCGAACGGAAACAGGCGGGAGACGTTGTAGCCGGCTACGGTGCTGCCCACAAGGGCAACACATTCTTGAATGCAGTGGGCGAAGCGGCGAAGAGCCTGGTCTATGTGGTTGACGCCAGCCCAGAGAAGCACGGCAAGTTCCTCCCGGGATCCCAAGTACCAGTTTTCCCACCTGAGAAGCTCAACTCAGCAAAACCCGCTGATGTGCTGATTTTGCCCTGGAATATCGCCCCGGAGTTAGCGGAACGTATCCAGGAACTTGCTCCACAAGCACGTATTTGGGTGGCCCAACCGTCGATGCGACAAATGTGAACGGAGTTTTTTATCTTGGAGCTTGAAACCACTCCCCTAGAAGGCCTCTTCGTCGTAAAGCGGCCGGTCAGGCGGGATCGGCGCGGTTACTTTAGCCGGCTGTTCGGCGCCGACGAATTCGCCGCTGCGGGTCGTCCTACTGAAGCAGTGCATGTCAACTCATCAAGCTCAGTTGAGGTCGGCACCCTGCGGGGCATTCACTTCCAATTGCCACCTCACATGGAAGCGAAGATCGTCTCTTGTGCTGCGGGCGCTATCTGGGACGTCGGCATTGACCTTCGGCCTGAGTCACCGACTCGGTTTCAATGGTTCGGGACAGTCTTGACACCCGACAATGGCGTGAGCCTTCTGATCCCTGAGGGATTCGGGCACGGGTTCATCACGTTGGAGCCTAATTCCACCGTTGTTTACGTGGTATCGGCTGCTTACGCCCTAGATCATGAGTCGGGTATTCGATTCGACGACCCGATGCTGGGGATCGAGTGGCCGATCGCTGCGCAAGTGTTGTCCGAGAAGGACCTCGAATGGGGTCCCGTTGCTGACCGCATCGGCGAACTTGACTCAGCTTTTGGCGAAGCTTTCACGACCGGGTAGGCCAGAGTCAGGAGTCTCCCCGAGTTAGGCTCTCGTGGAGTTCCCTGACCGTATCTTCATAACTCACACGGGGGGTATAGCCCGTATCCTTTGCCAACTCGGCAATGGAGAAATCTTCCTCAGTGAGCTTCACGTCGTTGTAGGGGAGCTTTCCGAACTGCATCTCCCTGCCCGACGGGTACAGGTTGTACATTCGTTCCACATATTCCCGCAGACGCCTCGGGTCTCCCGAGCCCACCCAATAGTCCTTGCCTGGAAGCCCCTTCTCGCAGATCAGTTCGTAACCTCGCACTAAGTCGCTTGCAGACACGACATCAAATAGCTGTTCGCCAGTCGAGAAGATCAATTCTTCGCCGTTGATGAACTTCCCCAGCGTGACTTGCAGAAACGAATCTTTATCGTCATCCGGTGCCATAACGTGAGAATGCAATACGTAGATGAAGTCCATACCGAGTTGGCTGGCCTTCAACGTAAGCGCATATTTTGCGGCGATCTTGGCGACTGAATAAATAATATGTCGGTTATATTCGCTGTTCTGGTTGTGGTCCAACTCCAGATACCGGTAAGTGAATGCCTCTTCCATCGTCCCCACATGGACGAATCTCTCGCACCCCATCGCGTAGGCCGCGTTTAGGGCATCCACCGCTGATGGCACATTGTCCAACTGCACCTGCACGTTCAGGTCGGAAAGCTGGGTGACGCCACCCCATGCGAGATTGAAAAAGACACAATCATCGCCGGCCTCCCATCCGAGGCTCGCCGAGGCTTCTGGGAGCCGTGAAATATCGCGCATATCGATCTGCAGGTACTGAGCTGCTCGGAGTTTTCGTTGTCTCCGGGGTCTGACCTCATCGAAAGTCTTTCGTCCGAGCGCGAGCACCTCTATGCCCAGCTGCGTCAGATGTTCGACGAATACAGATCCGATGAAGCCTGTCGCTCCAGTTACGATTGCTTTTTTCATGCCTGCACCAAGGATCGAACGAAGTTTTCGTATGAGGTGGATGGGACGAAGCCCGTGTCATCGACCAGGCTTTGGATCGAGAAGAAATCATTAGCGGCTGAATCTCTTTCCGATTCGCCCGAGAAGCTAAGATCACCGTCTCTTATTCGTTCGCAGATTTCGAAATATTCTCGGAGGGTCTTCGGACTAGAAGTTCCGACGAAATAGTCCACTTTATTTTTGCCTCGCTGGCCCAGCCGAAAGTATGCTTCAGCGACATCCCGGCTAATTATTATGTCGAAAAGCTGACCGTTCGACGGCGTTTGGTACGGCTCGCGATTGAGGATTTTTCTCATCGTCGACGATACGTATCCACCCCGGGCTAGGGATTCATCGATCGGTACGGAGAGGCGGGTATGGACGTAATCTATTTTCTCCAGATATGCGACGATTTTCGACATGTCTCGGGCAGCGAGCTTGGCAATAGCATAATTAGCTTGCGACGACTCGTAAGATCCCTGTTGGGTGTGCCCCGCTAGGTATGATTCTGCGAAGGTTTCTTCCATCGTCCCTGCGCTAACGAACTTTATGCAGCCTGCATGCTTGGCGGCAACGACCGCTTTCGCAGCGTAGGTCGCATTCACGAATTGATCAGCGAAGTCACCATCTGTCAACTTCTCCCGCCCGCTCCATGCGAAGTGGTAGAACACGCAAGAATCGCCTGGACTCCAATCAATCTGATCTATAGCGTCCGGCAAATTCTGGATGGACTCCATTTCGATTGCCAAATATTTGGCATTTCCTGAACCGATTAAAGTTGCCACCTCGGTCTCAGCAAGCTGCTTTCGCCCTAAGCACAGAACCTCAACGCCTTGAGCGGATAGATGCTTCGCGACGGCGGAACCGACCATTCCAGTCGCTCCCGTAATGATTGCTTTTTTCACGACTTACGACCCCGGCGGGACGCTGGGTCAATCAAAGAAGATACGGACACGCCCTGAACGTACCCGACCAAGTTATTGCCAGGGCAACGGGGCGGTGCCCATCATCCGGGCCCATCATCCGGGCCCATCATCCAGCGATTTGCCGGTCCAGATCGGCCGCGGAATTGATGTTCGCAAGGACCGGCGTGCGGGGCAGCACCAGCCGCTGAGTCACCACCGTTTCGGCAAGTGCCCGCATACTGCGTTGGCCAGCCGCAATTAGCCCGTCGATGTGGTCGGCCAGGTCGGTGCGGTATATCCCGGCGAGATAGTGATCGCGTCCGTCCCACGGCAGCACGATGTCCACGCCCTCGCGAGCGATGAGATCGTCAATGACACCAGTCGATAGGAACGGCATATCAACGGCACTGACAAAGGCTCGCTCGGCGCCTGCGTTGGCCGCGGCCCGCAGGCCACGACCGGTTGCCAGCAACGGGCCGACGCCCCGGACCTCATCGCGCAGAATCTCAGCCTGAAGCGATGGCAGCGGCTGTCCAGGTGCAGCAATCACGAACACTGGCGCGCACCGTGATGCGAGTACCTCAACCGTGTACTCGACCATGGTCACCGTGTGACGCTGTGGATGCATCATCGTGGCCTTGTCACGGCCCATTCGTCGGGATCCCCCACCGGCGAGCACGACAGCGGCCAGCGGGCTATTCGCGCCCCCCACGGTTAGTCGACAGTCCAGGTGTCGCGGCCCCGAAGTAGCGACTGCAACGCCATCTGGTCATACGAGGCCGATTCCCTCGCGGTATTGACCTGTGCCCGCACCTCGTCGTCATAACTGGGCCGGCTGACCTGGCGGAAGATCCCCGTCACTGTGTGTTCGAGGTTCTGATCGCTCAACCGGGAGAGTGCGAATGCGTAGGCCGGGTCGTCGATGTACGCGTTGTGCACCACGATCTCGCTCGCCGACACATCGGCGGTCTTCGCCACTTCAAGCCCGCCGAAGCCTGCCTTGACCACGCAGTACTCCCCATTGGCGCCGAACGTGATCGGCTCGCCATGGGCAACGTTGATCAGCCGTTCCTCGGCCCCTTCCTTGCGGAGCACGTCGAATGAACCATCGTTGAAGATCGGGCAGTCCTGCAGGATTTCGACGAGCGCCGCACCGCGATGCTCGGCAGCAGCCCGCAAAACTGCGGAGAGTCCCTTGCGATCCGAGTCCAGCGCTCGGCCGACGAACGTCGCCTCCGAGCCCAGCGCCAGTGAGACAGGGTTGAACGGCTGGTCCAGTGAGCCCATCGGAGTCGACTTGGTGACCTTGCCGACCTCGGATGTGGGCGAGTACTGGCCCTTAGTGAGCCCGTAGATCCGGTTGTTGAACAGCAGAATGGTGAGGTTCACATTGCGGCGCAACGCATGAATCAAGTGGTTGCCACCGATGGAAAGCGCATCACCGTCACCGGTCACCACCCACACCGAAAGATCCGGGCGGGCCAGCGCCAAGCCGGTGGCCATGGTCGGGGCACGGCCATGAATGGAGTGCAGCCCGTAGGTCTCCAGGTAGTACGGGAATCGGCTTGAACAGCCGATTCCGCTGACGAACACCATGTTCTCGCGCCGCAATCCGAGCTCAGGCAGGAAGTTCCGAACCGTGTTGAGGATGACGTAGTCGCCACAGCCCGGGCACCAGCGAACCTCTTGGTCGGTGGTGAAGTCCTTGCCCTTCAGCGGATGATCACTTCTGGGGACCCCAGCAGTTTTGGATTCCCCAGCCGTCACGCCGAGGTCCACTCCGATCAGATCGGTCATGCCCGTACTCCCGCATCGGCGTCGATTCCAGTATTCACGGTGACGGCCGCAAGCCTGGCGAATTTGTCTTTGTCCTCTTCTTTTTCGCGTAGCGATCCGTCCAGGGCCGAATCGATGACGGCCTCGAGTTCGTCGGCCAGAAACGCCATGCCGGCCACCTTGGTGACAGATTGCACCTCGATCAGGAACCTGCCCCTCAACAACAAGGCGAGCTGGCCCAGGTTCATCTCCGGGGCCACCACATTCGGGTAACGCCGGAGTACGTCGCCGAGATTCGGCGGGAACGGATTGAGGTGACGCAGGTGGGCGTGCGCGACCTTGACTCCGCGTAGTCGGGCCCGCCGACAAGCCTCTCCGATTGGCCCAAACGAGCTACCCCAGCCAACGATCAACAGCTCTGCGTCGCCGGATGGATCGTCGACCTCGAGGTCCGGAATCGAGATTCCGGCGATCTTGGCCTGGCGCAACCGCACCATCAGTTCGTGGTTGGCCGGTTCGTAGGAGATGTTGCCCGACCCGTTCGCCGACTCAAGCCCACCGATGCGGTGCTCAAGACCAGGAGTTCCGGGGATCGCGAACTGGCGAGCCAGGGTTTCCGGGTCACGTGCGTACGGCTGGAAGTCCTCGCCCGCTTTCGCGAAGGCGGGATCTATCGCCTCGAACGTGCTGACGTCGGGGATCCGCCAGGGCTCAGAGCCGTTGGCGATCGCGCCGTCAGACAGCAGGATCACCGGCGTGCGGTAGGTCAGGGCGATCCGCGCCGCTTCAATCGCCACCTCAAAGCAGTCCGCCGGCGAGCAAGCCGCCAGCACCGCCACAGGCGACTCACCGTTGCGGCCGAACATCGCCTGCAGCAGGTCCGCCTGCTCGGTTTTAGTCGGCAGACCGGTTGACGGCCCGCCACGCTGGACGTCGATCACCACCAGCGGCAACTCGGTCATCACGGCCAGCCCGATCGCCTCGGACTTCAGCGAAACCCCCGGGCCTGACGTGCTGGTCACCCCGAGCGCCCCGCCGTACGAAGCACCGATCGCAGCACCGATCCCGGCAATCTCGTCCTCAGCCTGGAAGGTGATGACGTTGAAATTCTTGTGCTTCGACAGTTCATGGAGGATGTCTGAAGCGGGGGTGATCGGATAGCTCCCGAGGATGACCTGGACATCTGCGAGCTGGCCAGCAGTGACGATCCCGTAGGACAGGGCCGTATTGCCCGAGATCTGACGGTACTCGCCCGGGGCTAGCTTCGCCCGAGCGACCTCGTAAGTTGACGCGAACGCTTCGGTGGTCTCGCCGTAGTTCCAGCCCGCCCGCAGCGCCAGCACGTTGGCCTCGGCAATATCGGGCTTGCGCGCGAACTTTTCCCGGATGAATGCCTCGCTGGTCTCGATCGACCGGCCGTACATCCATGACAGCAGTCCGAGCGCGAACATGTTCTTCGCCCGTTCACCGTCTTTCTTGGATGCGCCAATTGTTTCGACGGCTCCGAGCGTGAGCGTGGTCATCGAAACTGCATGAACGACGTAGTCGGAGAGTTCGTCGGTCTCCAACGGGTTCGCCTCGTAGCCCACCTTGGCCAGGTTGCGCTTGGTGAACTCGTCAGAATTGACGATCACCAGACCGCCCCGCGGCAGGTCCTCGACATTCGCCTTCAACGCGGCCGGGTTCATCGCGACCAGAACGTCGGGGCGATCACCCGCAGTGAGAATGTCGTAATCGGCGATCTGAATCTGGAACGACGACACCCCGGGGAGCGTGCCCTGTGGCGCGCGAATCTCGGCGGGGTAATTCGGTTGGGTTGCAAGGTCATTCCCGAACAACGCGGCTTCTGAGGTGAACCGGTCCCCTGCCAGCTGCATACCGTCGCCGGAGTCACCGGCGAAACGGATCACAACCTTTTCCAGCTTCTGCCGGTTAGCCGCCCGACTGTCTGCAGACCCGTTGCGGTTCGGACTCACGCCCCCGCCCTTTCGTATCGCATTACGCAGTCCAACTCCGGAATTGAGACCCATCGGAGTTGCTGTCACTCGCAGTACCGATTATTGCACTTCCCTTAGGTACCACGGCCTCCTGCCCGAAGCTGACACGCCGACATCTGAACTCGATATCTACAGGTCAGAGGGTTCGCCGCCAATTGAGTATGCCCAGGCTGTGGCGTTGGTCACATTTGCTGACAACCGAGGTCT
This sequence comes from Mycobacterium sp., assembly GCA_965279745.1. Taxonomy (GTDB): domain Bacteria; phylum Actinomycetota; class Actinomycetes; order Mycobacteriales; family Mycobacteriaceae; genus Mycobacterium. The sequence continues at coordinate 233,528 of OZ257262.1, read as the reverse complement.
AGGAATGGGCAGGCATGTTGTGCGGGGTGACGACTTGCACCGGCACCAGTTTGGGCGGCTCGGGCGCCAAGGCTCCGCGCGCCTGCAGAATCATCCGGAGCGCTAGCCGGGCGTCGGCGCGCAAGTCGTTGTGCAACACCGCCGAGATGCGCCCTTCCCTCAGCAGTCTGCGGTTGTCTTCATCTAGGTCGTGGGCAATAAAAGCCCGGCAGGCGGCGCCATATCGCTCGAACGCGGCGACTGTCGCCGTATTGCCGCCACCGACCGAATACACCGCCCGCACCGATTTGTGCCGATGGAGTGCGTCGAGCACAAGTCGTTCGTTATTGGCGTCAATGCCGTCACTGTCGGTCACATCGATGATGTCCCTGCCCGATCCGCGCAGCCCGGATCGAAACCCGGCTTCCCGCTCCCCTTCATTTCGGAATACGTCACGACTCACGGTGATCAAGATGTCACCGGGTTCATCTCCGAGCCACTGCCGCATCAGATATGCAGCCGTGGCGCCTGCGCCGTGGTTATCGATGCCGACATATCCACACCGCGAACTCGTCGGGACGTCGCTGGTGTAGGTCACGACCGGCACGCCCGAATCAACTAGCTGGTCGATCGCGCCGACCACCTCCGGCTCATCAGCGGCCTTCAAGATCACGCCGTGACTTCCGCGCAACCGACCCAACTGCTGCACCGTTAGATTCGTCGACCCTGACTCCCATAGATGAAAGCGAGCCCGCAGCATCGCCGGAGCGAACGCGTTCAGCTCGTCCTCCACGGCAGCACGGAACGCGCTGGAGAATCGCTTCGGCGTATGCATCACCACATCGATCAGGTAGCGACGGCCATTGAGCCGGAGCTGCGACTGCTGCTTTTCCAAGTCCTCGATCGCCTGCATCACCTCGACGCGGGTGTTCTCACGGACGCCGGGACGGTTGTTGAGCACCCGATCTACGGTTGCCTCGCTCAGCCCGGATTGCTGGGCAATCTCCCGGACTTTGAACCGGTGCGTCATTCCCCTCCTCGGTTTCTGCCGTCCCGCCAACGATACTGATTAATGATGGCTTTTTGATGTGTTTTTGGTGTTGAAAGACGTCATGATCACGGCAAGACTTGTGCCATGACCACGCTCGGCGTTATTGGCCTAGGACGAATCGGGGACTTCCATACCGAAACTCTGGCCAACCTGGAGGGTGTCGACGGACTCGTCGTCACCGATGAGCGGCCTGATGTGGTGGCCGCTGTCGCGGCCAAGCACGGCGCCAAGGCGGTGAACTCCGTCGATGAGCTGCTCAACTCAGGTGTCGACGGTGTCGTGATTGCCGCAGCCACTCCGGCCCACGCCGAACTCACCCTGGCGGCTGTCGAACACGGCCTGCCCACGTTCTGTGAGAAGCCGATCGCGGCCACCGCCGAGGAGAGTGCTCGAGTCGCCGCGATCGTCACCCGCTCCGGCGTGCCGGTTCAGGTCGGCTATCAGCGGCGCTTCGACGCGGCCTTCGCTGCCGTCAAGCGCGCAGTCGATGAGGGCGCTGTCGGCCTGCTTCACACGGTCCGTAGCACCACAATGGATCCGGCCCCGCCGCCGATGGACTACCTGGCCGGGTCCGGCGGAATCTTCCGGGACTGCGCTGTGCACGATTTCGATGTATTGCGCTGGATCACCGGGCAACGCGCGGTGGAGGTGTACGCCACCGGCAGCGTGCAGGGCGATCCACGATTCACCGAGATCGGCGACGTCGACACCGCCGTCGTCGTGGTGACGTTCGAGAACGGCACTCTGGGTGTGGTGTCGGCAGCACGCTACAACGCCCGCGGCTACGACTGCCGGCTGGAAGTTCACGGTTTCGAAGACAGTGTGGTCGCCGGCTGGGACCAGGGCGCACCGATGCGAAACATGGACCCCAACAACACTTTCCCCGAGGGGCCGGCGCACCACTTCTTCATGGACCGATTCACCGACGCGTTCCGTGCCGAGTTGACGGAGTTCGTGAAGGTAGCCAAGGGAGAAGCCGCACCCGCCTGCACGGCCGCCGATGCCGTCGAGGTCGCCTGGATGGCTGAGGCTGCGGCCGAGTCGCTTCGCCGGCATGCGCCGGTCCGCATCGAGGAGGTCATGGCCAGATGAGTGCTGTGAAGATCGCCGCGGCACCCATCTCGTGGGGGGTCTGCGAGGTGCCCGGTTGGGGCTACCAGCTCTCCCCCGATCGAGTACTGAGCGAGATGCGACAGGCCGGACTGTCAGCCACCGAGCTGGGCCCAGAAGGCTTCCTGCCGGCTGATCCCACCGAGTTGACGACGCTGCTCGGCCGGTACGAGCTGGGTTGTGTTGGCACGTTCACGCCGGGAGTTCTCCACGATGCCGGCCACGACGCCGTCAACGACGTCACCGCTGCGCTGGATTCCGTCGTCGCAGTAGGTGCTTCGATGCTTGTTGTGGCTGCTGCGACCGGCATCGACGGCTATGACTCGCGACCGGAACTCGACGCCGGCCAATGGTCGACGCTGCTGACCAATCTGGACCGGATCGCCGACCGGGCCGCCGAACGTGGCGTGACCGCGGTGCTGCATCCCCATGTCGGCACGTTGGTTGAGACCGAGTCTGACGTGAGCCGCGTACTGTCCGGCTCCGCGATTCCACTGTGCCTGGACACCGGGCATCTTCTGATCGGCGGCACCGATCCTCTGCGCCTGGCACGCACCTTTGCCGACCGAGTCGCCCACGTCCACCTCAAGGATGTCAACGCCGCACTCGCAGCCCGGGTTCGCTCCGGCGAGCTGACCTACACCGAGGCGGTTTCCCACGGCATGTACACCCCACTCGGCGGCGGCGATGTCGATATCGCGGGCATTGTTTCGGCATTGCGCGGCAACGGATTCGACGGCTGGTTCGTTCTCGAGCAGGACACCATTCTCCACAGCGAGCCCGTTGGTCTGGGACCTGTGCAGGATGTGTTGGCCAGCGTGGCCTACCTGCACGACGTGCTGCGTCGCGTCCCGGCGTAGCCTGACGATTGTGTCTCCGGCCTTTCCCGAAGCCCACTGGGGGCAAGACGATATCTCGCCGCTGTTCAAGCCCGTCTTCGCCTTCGCCTCAACGCGGGTCGGGTCGCGCGTCATCAGGTACCTCGTCCCTCTGGACCGGCGCCTGTTGAAGGCGACCGACGGTAAGTACACGCTGTTCGGACCTATCTCAATGCCGGAACTGCTGTTGACGACTATCGGCCGCAAGTCCGGCCAGCAGCGCGTCTCGCCCCTGAGCTACGTGCGCGATGGCGAACGCGCTCTGGTATTGGGCAGCAACTTCGGGCAGGAAACTCATCCCGCCTGGTCCGGCAACCTGCTGGCCAACCCCGAGGCCTCGGTCAAGATGGGTGGCACCGAAATCCCCGTCACCGCAACGCTGCTGGCGGGAGAAGAGCGTGAGCGCGGCATGGCGAAATTCCTCGCCTACCCGATGTACCGGTCATACCTCAGCCGCACAGATCGCGAGCTTCGACTGTTCGCGTTGACGCCGAGATGAGTTTGGATCGAACACAGGCGCGACGCACATAGAGGTGCCGCGCAGTTCCGTAGTCACCGAGATGTGTCTCACGTGGCGGCCCGTCATATCGAATTGCCACACAGACATCAGGCGACATCGTCATCCGGGTCGGTGAGCAGCCTCTCAGGGTGGTGAAAATCGTTGGTACCGCTGGGTAAGCCGAGGTGCGGTGGAGGTATCCATTCGGTGGTGCCGTCGGAGCGCTTTCGGGCTGTCCAGCCGTGGTCGATGAGGGCGTGGTCGGGTTTACACGCGAGGGCGAGTTTGTTGATGTCGGTGTGCCCGCCGTTGGCCTATTCGTCGGTGTGGTGAACCTCGGTCAGATAGCCCGGAACATCGCAGCCGGGTGCACTGCAGCCACGCTCCTTGGCGTATAGCACGACTAGCTGATCAGCCGACGCGATTCGTTTGGATCGACCCAGATACAGTGCGCGTTCGGTGTGCTTGTCGAAGATCGTCAAGTAGTGGTAAGCGTGGCTAGCCATGCGGATGAGGTCTCGCATCGGCAACAGTGTCCCTCCACCGGTGACGGCGTGCCCGGCAGCGGATTGAAGTTCTTGGAGGGTGGTCGAGACGATGATAGTGACGGGTAGGCCATTGTGGTGGCCGCGTTTCGGGTCGCCGAGTTGTCCACGGACCAGGGCGCTTAACGCGTCGTGTTGGCGTTGGGCGTAACTGCGGGAGTCATTGTCTGGCTCCGCGCCGTCGGGGTGGCACATTCCGGGTGCGGCGTGTTTGGCCATCCAGGCTTCGATTTCGGCCCGCAGTTGTGGGGTGGCGACTTTCTCCAACTGGTCGGGTCGTAGTTCGGCGGCTTAGCCGGCCAGGATTTCTTCGCTGCGGGCGACCACGTCGGGGGCGATGTGCTCGGGCAAGTCGCGCAGAAACTTCTGGACGACCTTGAGGTGTTCACCGTCGAGGACCCCGGCGTGCCAGGCTTCGGCGGTTGCCGGAAGTGCGGCGGGTAACGGTCACCGGTCAGCGTGGTGCGCGGCGCGAGGTCCTGGGCGTCGCGGATTCTCTTGCGGGCCTCAGCCAGGCTGATCCGGGTCACATCCGCGACTGCCTTATGCACGACCTTCGGCACCTCGACCTTGGACAGCCCGTTGATCACGGTGTGGGTCAAAGCGACTTGGCGTCGCCGAGACGTCTCCAGGCGCTCAAGAATCTGGAGCTGCTCGGCCACGGATAGTGCCGAAAAGTCGATCGCCCCGAGCTGTTCAACAACTTCGTTGAGAGCATACAGCGCGGCCGCGATCATGCCCTAATTATATTGCGGCACAACGACAAGTAAGGATCATGCGCCCCGAGCTGTGGACGGATTCGCAGTTGTGGAGAAACTCAGCGGCGCAGTTCATGGGAGAGCGCCTCGAGCTCGTCCCCGCCGGCCATCTCCTGTGTCAGATGCTCCAGGGTGATGTCGTCGTAGGCGCAGTCCAACTTCTGCCGCCCGCGGTTGAGCAGCACGAAGTGGTCGCCAACCATGTGGGCGTGGTGCGGATTGTGCGTGATGAACACCACGCCGAATCCGGCTTCCTTGGCGGCCGTGATGTATTTGAGCACCACGCCAGACTGCTTGACGCCCAGCGCTGCTGTCGGCTCATCGAGGATCAGCACGCGGGCACCGAAAAACACCGCGCGGGCGATCGCCACACACTGCCGTTGCCCGCCAGAGAGTGAGCCGATAGGCGCGTCGACATCGGGCAGGTCGATGCCCATCTTCGACAGCTCGGCCACCGTGGTCGCGCGCATGGCATTGGTGTCGAGCGACCATGGGAAGCTCTGCTTGCGAACCTCCTGCCCAAGGAAGAAGTTGCGCCACACCGGCATCAGCGGAACCACCGCAAGATTCTGGTAGACCGTCGCGATCCCCTTGCCGAGAGCCTCAGCGGGCGAGCTGAACTTCGTCGCCTCACCGTCGACCAGCATCTGGCCATCGGTCGGTTGATGCAGCCCCGCAATGATCTTGATCAGAGTCGACTTGCCTGCGCCGTTGTCGCCAAGGATGCCGGTAACCTCGCCGGCATGCACACGTAGCGAAATACCTTTAAGGGCAGTGATATTGCCATAGGACTTGCCAACATCTTTCAACTCGACCAACGGCACTTTGCCCCCGGACGGCGCCTCACTGATCGGGCAGTCAACTGTCGCGGTCACTTCTCACCTCTTGGCTGCGTAGTTGCGGAAGGCGTTGTTGGCGACCACTGCGAACAGCAGCATCGCGCCGAGGAAGAACTTGAACCAGTCCGGGTTCCAGCCCGCATAGACGATGCCCTGGTTGACCATGCCGAAGATGAACGCACCGATCGCGGCACCGACTGCAGTCCCATAGCCGCCAGTGAGCAGGCAGCCGCCGATCACCGCGGCGATGATGTAGAGGAACTCGTTTCCCACACCCTGACCCGACTGCACCGTGTTGAACTTGAACAACAGGTGCATGCCGACGAACCAGGCGGCGAAGCCGACGAACATGAACAATCCGATTTTGACCTTGGTCACCGGCACGCCAACGGCACGGGCGCTCTCCTGTTCACCGCCGACGGCAAAGATCCAGTTGCCAATCTTGGTCTTGAACAGTACGTAGGTGGCAAGCACTGTGAACAGCAACCACCAGAACACGGTGACTTCGACGGACACTCCGAAGATGTTGTACGACTTGGCGAATAACCAGCTGGCCGAATCCCAGCCCTCCATGTCATTGACACTTGGGGTGGCGACCTGACCCGAGATCAATTTCGTCACAGCCAGATTGATACCGGTGATCATCAGGAACGTACCCAGCGTGATCAAGAAGCTGGGGATCTTGGTCCTCATCACCAGATACCCGTTGAGGAAGCCGACACCCAGTGCTAGGAGCAGCGCCAGACCTGCCCCGGCCCAAAGGTTCAGATGCAGGTTGTAGGCCAGCATCGACGCGGCCAACGAACTGAGGGTGACCGCGACACCGGACGACAGGTCAAATTCGCCGCCGATCATCAGCAGTGCAACTGCACAAGCCATGATGCCGATCGTCGAACTGGCGTAGAGCACTGTGGCCAACGCCGCCGGGGAGCGGAAAGGTGGCGCCACGACAGCAAAGAAGATGAAGATCGCAACCGCGGCGATAAGCGCACCCATCTCGGGACGAATCAATAACCGCTGCAAGTGGTTACGTTGCTTAACCCGCTCGTCTTTGACGACTTTATGGGTGGACCGATCGGTCTGGGTGCTCACTATCGCGTCCCCCGCTGGGCGTACTCGGCCACCGCATCGATATTGGATTTATCGATGAATGCCGGGCCGGTCAAGGTCGGCTGGCCGCCGCCGATCACGTTGCCGTTGTTGAGATACAGCCACAGCGAGTCGACGGCGAGATACCCCTGGAGGAATGGCTGTTGATCAACAGCCCACTGCACGCTGCCGTCTTTGATCGCGGACACCAGCGCTGCATTTGTGTCGAAAGTGACGACCTGGGCCCGGCTGCCAGAATTCTTGACCGACTGCACGGCAGTCAACGCGTACGGGGCACCCAGTGTCATGACCCGGTCGATGCTCGGGTCCTGCCGCAGCTTGGCCGTGATCGTCGACTCAACCGAGGGCATGTCCTTGCCATTCACGTTCAGGTTCACCGCCTGTCCCCGGAAGGCCTCCTGGACGCCGGCGCACCGTGCCTCGAGGCCAACGTTCCCTTGCTCGTGGACCACGCAGAGAACCTTCCTGGCGCCGTCGGAGTTCAGCCGTTGAGCCGCACCGACGCCAGCGATCTTGTCGTCTTGGCCGAAGAACCCTTTCGCGCCCATCGACTTCCAGGCGTCCATGCCAGCGTTCAGGGCCACCACCGGAATTCCCTTGGCTTCAGCGTTCTGCACCGCGAGGCGCATGGCGTCCGGTTTGGCCAGCGTCACCGCGATGCCTTTGACACCGCTGTCGACAGCGGTTTGAACCAGATTGGCCTGATTTGGAGCTTCGGGGTCATTGGAGTACCGCAGTTCGAAGTTGTCCTTCTTCGCAGCGGTCTCGGCGCCCTTGCGGACAAGGTCCCAGAACGAGTCACCGGGGGCTTCATGGGTAATCATCGCGATCGTCATCCGGGGGGTGTCAGCGGTGCCGGAGCCCATACCGCCGCCGGTGTCCCGCGGCTTGCCTCCCGTACTTGAGCAGGCCGCCAGTCCGATTAGCAGCAGCCCCGCCCCCGCGATCGCCGAGAGCTTTCTGGACCTCATCGTCACCCCTTGTCCTCGACACTTGCCGAACTCGATGTAATACGGATCACACCGGAAAGTCAATAGTTTGTTCGGACATTAGGACTGCAGGTCAAATGTCGGGCGGCAGAAGAAACGTCAGCGGTCGACGAGGGTCGTGTCGAAGTAATACCGCGATGCCCGGTAGCAATGCGTTCCGTACTCGACCGCGCTGCCCGAATCATCGAACGCGGTGCGGTCCATGGTGAGCAGCGGTGCACCGGGCTTCTCGCCCAGCAGACGGGCCTCGGTCCGGTCGGCGGCCTTCGCGCCGATCCGCTGACGTGCGAGCCTGATGTGCACACCCTGAACCCGCAGCGATTGGTACAGGCCGTTGCGCTCGAGCTGATCGGCCTCGGGAGCGATTTCGGCCGGCAGATAGTTCGTCATCACCGCCAGCGGTTCACCGTTGGCGCACCGCAATCGCTTGATGCACAACACGTCTCGATGGTCGGTCAGATTCAGTTCCCGCGCCACCTGCTCATCAGGCGCACCCACCTGATACGCGAGCAATTTCGTGGTCGGCGATTGACCGGCTCGGGTGAGATCGTCGAACAGGCTGGTCAACTCCACGCGGCGGTGCACGGGATTCTGTACCACCTGGGTGCCGACCCCGCGCTTACGAACCAGCAGACCCTTGTCGACAAGTTCCTGAATGGCGCGGCGGGTGGTCGGCCGCGACAACGTCAGTCGCTTGGCCAAGGCCAGCTCGTTTTCGAACCGGTCCCCGGGGGCAAGTTCCCCGTCCCGGATCGCCGCTTCAATTGCCTGCGCAAGCTGATAGTAGAGCGGCACTGGGCTCGAACGGTCGATCTCAACCGCCAGCGGCACGTCATCTCCGATCCTCGGACTGGAACCAGATAACGCGAAGCGTAACACCTGTCCATGATGGAAAGACCGAATGTCAGGACAAAGTCTTGACAGACGACTGTCGCGGCGTGCACAGTCGTTGACTAGTCCCCCACTATCCGATTAGGGAACCGCCGTGACCGACAGCAAGCCCTTCGACGTCCTCGCGATCGGCCGCTGTGGTGTCGATATCTACCCACTGCAGGTTGGGGTCGGCCTCGAGCATGTCGAGACGTTCGGCAAGTTCCTAGGCGGCAGCGCTGCCAATGTCGCAGTTGCCGCGGCTCGCTTGGGCAACCGGACGGCGCTGATTTCCGGCGTCGGAGCCGACCCATTCGGCACCTTCGTCAGCACCGAACTGGCCCGGCTGGGCGTCGATAATCGCTATGTTGGAACGCATCCCGAGTACCCAACCCCGGTGACATTCTGCGAGATCTTCCCGCCGGACAACTTCCCACTTTATTTCTACCGCAAGCCCAGTGCCCCTGATCTGCAGGTTCGGCCCGGCGAAATCGACGTCGACACAATCCACAACGCCCGGCTGTACTGGTCGACGGTCACCGGACTATCCGAAGAACCTAGCCGTAGTGCACATTTCGCCGCTTGGGAAGCGCGCCGACGTGCGCCGCTGACTGTTCTCGACCTGGACTATCGACCAATGTTCTGGGAATCACCAGTAGCCGCCACGGAACAGGTGCAGCGGGCACTTCAGCACGTTTCCGTCGCCGTCGGCAACCAGGAGGAATGTGAAATCGCCGTCGGGCAAACAGACCCACACAAGGCCGCCGACGCGTTACTCGACCTTGGAGTGCAACTGGCGATCGTCAAACAAGGTCCGCGCGGCGTTCTGGGAAAGACCCGCGATGCCTCAATGACCGTTCCTCCCAACGACGTGGACGTCGTCAACGGTCTTGGCGCGGGAGACAGTTTCGGCGGCAGCCTATGCAACGGCTTGATCCGCGGCTGGCCTTTGGAGAAGACATTGCGTTACGCCAACGCGGCCGGGGCCATCGTCGCATCGCGTCTCGAATGCTCGACGGCAATGCCGACCCCGAACGAAATCGCGGCACTTGCCGAGACAGCGATAGGTGCGCAGCATGTCTGATACCAAGGGCCTCTGCCACAGCTACGCCGAGATCACCGAGATACGGGCTGCCCGGCCGGAAGCGATCGCCCGGGCCTGGCAATCGCGTGTCACTCGGCCCACGATTCGCGGCAACGGCCGACTGATGATCGTCGCCGCCGACCACCCGGCCCGGGGGGCGCTGTCCGTGGGCGGGCGACCCAACGCGATGAACAACCGAACCGACCTGCTGGACCGGCTCCGCACCGCATTGACCAACCCCGGTGTAGACGGCGTGCTCGCGACCGCCGACATTCTTGATGACCTGCTGCTGCTCGGTGCACTCGAAGACAAAGTGGTGTTCTCATCGATGAATCGCGGTGGGCTCGCCGGCTCCAGCTTCGAGCTCGATGACCGCATGACAGCCGCTACAGCACAGGCCACAGCCCAGGCGAAGATGAATGGCGGAAAGATGCTGTGCCGCATCGACCTCGATGATCCCGGCACCGTATCCACACTGGCCTCGTGCGCACGGGCCGTGGACGATCTCGCCGCCCACGGCCTGATCGCGATGGTGGAACCCTTCCTGTCCACCCGGGTGCACGGCAAGGTCCGAAACGACTTGAGCCCTGACGCGGTGATCAAGTCGATCCACATCAGCCAGGGACTCGGTTCTACGTCCGCCTACACCTGGATGAAATTGCCGGTGGTCGACGAGATGGACCGGGTGATGGAAGCGACCACGCTGCCGACACTGCTGCTCGGCGGCGATCCGGCTGACCCCGATGAAGCATTCGCCAGTTGGGAGAAAGCATTGGCGCTCCCGTCGGTGCGGGGTCTCATCGTGGGCCGCACTCTGCTCTATCCCGTCGATGACGACGTCAGCGCCGCAGTCGACAGCGCAGCGACGCTGGTCGCGAAGGCGAGGTGAAAGTTGCTCTCCAAGTACTACATCCCGGCAGGCAGCGCCACCGCGCCCTTTACCGTCAACGTGACCCCCTCGACAGCAGGCTGGCAGGAATCCAGCCTGCACGTAGTCGAACTCGGGCCCGACGACGCCCTCACCCTCGATAACTCCGGAACCGAGGCGATGATCCTGCCGCTATCCGGTGGCGGCGCGGTGGAATCCGACGGTGCAAGCTACGAACTGGCATACCGCGCATCAGTTTTCGACGGTCCCGCCGACATGGTGTATGTCGGCACCGACACCGCCTTCACGATCACCGGTGCTGGCCGCTTCGCCATCTGCGGAGCGCGGGCCAAGCGCCGGCTGCCGACCCGGCGCCTTCCCGCCGCCGAGGTGGCCGTCGAGCTCCGTGGGGCCGGCAATTGCAGCCGACAGGTGCACAACTTTGGCACTGCCGACAATTTTCAGGCTGACTCGTTGATCGCTTGCGAGGTCATCACGCCCGGCGGGAACTGGTCCAGCTATCCGGCACACAAGCATGACGAAGATTCGCCCGTCGAATCTCAGCTCGAGGAGATCTACTATTTCGAGATCGCCTCGGGTCCCGGGAATTCAGCAGGATTTGGGTATCAACGGGTGTACGGCACGAAGGACCGCCCCATCGAAGTCCTTGAAGAGGTGCGCAGCGGTGACGTGGTCCTCGTGCCGCACGGATTCCACGGCCCCTGTGTGGCCGCACCGGGTTACCACATGTACTACCTGAACGTGATGGCCGGCTCGGGCGCAGACCGCGCCTGGAAAATCGTCGACGATCCGCATCACGCCTGGCTGCGCGAAAGTTGGGCGGATCAAGACGTCGACCCCCGCCTTCCGTTGCACTCGCCGAAAGGAGCGTGACGTGGTTTCCACCGCACCCCGATCATCGGCGAAGACACCCAACCCCGAACCAACCGTGCGACTCACCGTGGCCCAGGCCACCATCCGCTTCCTCGGCAACCAGTTCGTCGAGCGCGATGGCCGGCGGATCAAGTTCTTCGCCGGATGCTTCGGCATCTTCGGCCACGGCAACGTCGCCGGCCTGGGTCAGGCACTCCTGCAAGAGGAAATCGCCGCAGCAGCATCCGGTTCCGCGCCCGCACTGCCCTACGTGCTGGGCCGAAACGAACAGGCGATGGTTCACACAGCCGTCGCCTACGCACGCCAGCAGGACCGACTGCAGGCTTGGGCGGTCACCTCCAGCGTTGGTCCCGGTGCGACCAACATGCTGACTGGGGCCGCTCTGGCCACCATCAATCGACTTCCGGTATTGCTATTACCTGCCGACACCTTCGCAACCCGGGTCGCCAGCCCGGTACTTCAAGAACTCGAATTGCCGAACTCCGGCGACGTGACCGTTAACGACGCTTTCAAACCGCTGTCGCGGTACTTCGATCGGGTATGGCGGCCAGAGCAACTGCCGGCCGCGCTCCTCGGCGCGATGCGGGTGCTGACCGACCCCTGCGACACCGGCGCGGCAACGGTCGCGATCCCCCAGGACGTGCAGGCCGAAGCCTTCGACTGGCCGGAATCGCTCTTCGCCGAACGCACCTGGCACGTTGCACGCCCACTGCCCGAACGGTCAATGATCACCGCCGCAGCCGAGATCATCCGTAACGCGCGCAACCCGTTGATCGTCGCCGGCGGTGGGGTGGTCTACTCACGTGCCACCGAAGCACTTGCACGCCTCGCGGAGCGAACCGGAATTCCGGTGGCGGAGACCCAGGCGGGCAAGGGATCCATCCGCTTCAACCATCCCCAATCAGTCGGCGCCATCGGATCAACCGGAACGACGGCCGCCAACGCACTGGCGACCGACGCCGACGTCGTGATCGGAATCGGCACTCGATACAGCGATTTCACTACCGCGTCACGGACCGCGTTCAACAACCCGGACGTCCGGTTCGTCAACATCAACATCGCCTCGATAGATGCCGTCAAGCACAGCGGGCTATGCGTCGTCGCCGATGCGAGGGAAGCAATAGACGCGCTCGGCGATGCGCTGGGCGACTACACCGTGGGTGATGAATATCGCTCATTAACAGCGGATCTGGCGCGGGCCTGGGATGACACCGTCACCGCGGCCTACCGCGTCGATGATGTCGATGACGCTCTGACTCAGAGCCAAGTCATCGGTCTCGTCAATACCCTGTCGGACGCTCGTGACGTCGTGGTCTGCGCAGCGGGTTCGATGCCGGGCGATCTCCACAAGCTTTGGCGTACTCGCGACCCAAAGGGGTATCACGTCGAATACGGCTTCTCCTGCATGGGTTATGAGATCGCCGGCGGAATCGGCGCCAAGTTGGCCAGCCCGGACCGGGACGTGTTCGTGATGGTCGGCGACGGTTCCTATCTGATGATGGCTACCGAGCTAGTCACTGCCGTCCAGGAGGGCATTAAGGTCATCGTGGTTCTGGTGCAGAATCACGGATTCGCCTCCATCGGCTCGTTGTCGGAGTCGCTGGGATCGCAACGGTTCGGCACCTCGTACCGTTACCGCGGCCCAGGCGGCCGACTCGACGGGACGAAATTGCCGATCGACCTGGCGGCCAACGCAGCCAGCCTGGGCGCCGAGGTGATCCGCGTCGGGAACGCCGCAGAATTCGCCGACGCGGTCAAAGTCGCCAAGGCCAGTGAGGTCACCACCGTCATCCACGTCGAGACCGACCCCCTGATCAGCGCTCCCGACAGCCAATCCTGGTGGGAGGTCCCCGTCAGCGAGGTAGCAGACCTGGAGACCACCCAGGCGGCTTTCCAGACCTACGCGGCGTGGAAGAAGGTGCAGCGTGCACTAATCCGCCCCTTCGATCACTGAAAGATGCAACTAGCTCGCCACTTGCGGGGTTCCCGCCGTCCGTTTCCACTGACGTAGACTGTCCGAATGCGCCCTAACACTGCGCGTGGCTCATTTCGATTCGGCACTGCCGCCCTGCTGATCTTCGTTTCAGCGCTATTCGGGACGAGTGGCGTTGCCCATGCGGATACCGGCGATGGCCTCAGCGGCGATCCTGGCGCTGCAGCGCCCTACTGGGGCAAACAGCAGTACGACGACTGCGCGTTGATGGCAGTCGCCGACGTGGTCGGCCAGCTGACCGGTAACAAACCGACAGAAGAACAGATCGTTGGATTCGCGACGTCCACCCCAAGCAGTCAGCACGCGGGTCCGGTGTACTCATTGCCGCCGGACATGAACAATCCCGATTCAGGTGACGGCACATACGCCAAGGATCTACCCATCCTGCTGGGGCATTACGGCATCTTCTCCGTCTATACGAACGATTACGTCGCCGCAGAGGGCGGGCCTCCGACTGGCCTCCCAGCTCTGGACCAAGACCTCGCGGACGGCCGGAAGGTGATCGTCTCGCTCAACGGTGAAACGATCTGGGACAAGCCGGGCGACCGGACCATTCACAACCACGCCCTCGTCGTGACCGGCATCGACAGCGCGGCCAACATCGTCCACCTCAACGACAGCGCCGCGGCCGGACCCGACAGTCAGGTCACCATCGACACTTTCGAGTCCGCCTGGAAGACCAGCGACCACGGCATGGTCATCGCCGGTTAACGAGCGGGCATTTTCCCTGTTCGGCGCGGAGAATTGACCTTTACGAATCCGTTATCATTTGACGCGCAGCGGCGTAACGTGAATACGCCCGGGAACGTCTAACACTCTGTTTGGGGGAACATCATGGAGGCTTCGCGACTCATCGCACCCTTCGCCATCGCCGCCGTCGTCGCTGGTACCGCTCCGGCTTTCTACGCCGCTCAGTCGCCGCTTCCGGCTTTCTCGTCAGCGGCCACCACACTCACGAGCGCGGCCAGCCAAATCGGCTTTGACGATTTTGAACTCCCGGGCGACTTCGAACTCCCCGACATCTGGACCTTGGGCGGTGGCGGCAGCGAGAGCGGCGGCATCAGCGACGTCTTCAGCAACATCATCAACCTGATCGAATCCTTCACCGGCGGCAGCGGTCTCACCGAAGCGGTGCAGGAAGCATTCAGCACCGTCATCACCGAGGTGCTCTCGGGCACCCCGTTGCCGACGGCTCTGGTAGCCGCGGGCCATCAGATCGCCGAGGCGGTCGGCGGCCCCATCGGAAACGTTATCGAGTTCGGCCTCGGGCAGATCGGCACGATCCTGGCGATCGGCCCGGCCGTCGTCAACGGCATCCAGTCAGTCGCGGCAGCCGTACCGGCGGCAATCACGCCAGTCGTTAACGCGGTAGTGGCTGCCGTGACCGGTGTACTCGGCTCGCTCGGCGATCCCGGCGGACTGCCCGCTGCGATCCAGACCGCGCTCGCCGGAATCGTTGCAGCGGTCAGCGACGGCGTTGAGACCGTAAAGACCGCAGTCACCGTGGCTTGGCAGGGCATCCAGGATGCGCTGAACGGTGAAGTCACAATTCTGCCGGCCGCCGGCTCGGCGAGGGCTGCTGCTGCAGTCGCCGCGCCAGAAGCGCCGGCCATCGCCGACGGCCCCGACAGCACGCCGGCGCCTGCTCCCTCAACCCAGCGTTCGGGCAGCAGGGGGACGAAGACCCACGGTCATGCGAAGGCCGCGGCAAGCACGAATGACGGTCCGAGCGCCGCTTCCAGCGCGGGTGGGTCTGACCGGGCAAGTTCCGGCAAGTCATCGCGGCGGGCTGCTCACACGAGCAAGGACGGCGACTAGCCGGAAGGCGCAGCGCAGTTCGCCTCGTGGGCAACCGCCGACGTCGTGATGTCGATGCCGAGTACGACGAGCATTCGGTAACGATCGGGCCGCCCAAGAAGACGGCTGCCGGATTACGTGCCGTGCTCGTGTCAGCCCAGCGCGGGTTGAAGCAGATGGGCGCTGTGCGCACCCTTCGAACATGGCGCCAGCTCAACCAACGCGACGGGTTCGACTGTCCCGGCTGCGCCTGGCCCGAGGACCAGGGTGGGCGCAAGCTCGCCGAGTTCTGCGAGAACGGCGCGAAGGCCGTCGCGGAGGAAGCCACCCGCCAGGTGGTCACCGAGGCGTTCTTTGCCCGACACTCGGTGGCCGCCCTTGCCGGTAAGCCCGAACATTGGCTTTCCCAGCAAGGGCGGCTCACCCAACCTATGGTGCTTCGGGCCGGCGACCGGCATTACCGGCCGATCGCCTGGGATGACGCCTACGCACTGATCGCCGAAAATCTTCGCGCACTGCGAAGTCCCGACGAAGCCGTGTTCTACACGTCCGGACGCACCAGTAATGAAGCGGCGTTCCTCTACCAACTGATGGTGCGCAGCTTCGGCACGAACAACCTTCCCGACTGCTCAAACATGTGCCACGAGTCGTCAGGTACGGCCCTGACAGAGTCGATCGGTATCGGCAAGGGTTCGGTGACGGTGGCCGATCTCGAACACGCCGACTTGATCGTCATCGCAGGGCAAAACCCCGGCACAAATCATCCCCGGATGCTCTCGGTTCTGGAGAAGGCAAAAGCTAACGGCGCCAAGATCATCGCGGTCAATCCGCTCCCCGAGGCTGGACTGATCGGATTCAAAGACCCCCAGAAGGTGCATGGGGTGGTCGGCAACGGCGTCCCGATCGCCGATGAATTCGTTCAGATCCGCCTCGGCGGGGACATGGCCCTATTCAAGGGCCTCGGGCGGTTGGTCGTAGAAGCCGACGACCGCGAACCCGGCACTGTAATCGACCGCGACTTCGTCGCGACGCACTGCCACGGATTCGACGAGTACGTCGCAGACGCCCGGGCGGTCGACCTCGACACTGTCCTGACTGCTACCGGCATCGACCGGAGCCAACTGGATCGCATCGCCGAGCTGGTCACCAAGTCCCGCCGCACGATCATCTGCTGGGCCATGGGAATCACCCAGCACACCCATGCCGTCGCAACCATCGCCGAAATCACCAACCTGCTCCTGCTGCGCGGCATGATCGGCAAGCCCGGAGCCGGATTGTGCCCCGTGCGTGGCCATTCCAATGTTCAGGGCGACCGCACGATGGGAATTTGGGAGAAGGTACCCGAGGACTTCCTGGCCGCGCTCGACGGTCACTTCGGCATCAACTGTCCCCGCGAGCACGGGTATGACACGGTGAACGCGATACGCGCGATGCGCGACGGTCGGGCTTCGGTGTTCATCGGCATGGGCGGCAATTTCGCTTCGGCGACCCCAGACACCGCAGTGACCGAATCCGCTTTACGCAACTGCGCCCTGACCGTTCAGGTGTCAACCAAACTCAATCGCAGCCATCTGGTGCACGGCCGTGCCGCGCTCATCCTGCCTGCCTTGGGGCGCACCGACCGAGACCTCATCGAAGGCAGGAAACAGGTTGTTTCCGTTGAAGATTCAATGTCGATGGTGCACCTGTCTCGCGGCAGCCTTCAGCCGCCCAGCGATCAGGTTCGCAGCGAGGTCGCTATCGTCTGCCAGCTAGCCCGAACCTTGCTCGGCCCAGAAGACCCCGTGCCATGGGAGAAGTTCGCCGCCGACTACGACACGATCCGGGACGCAATCGCCGCAGTGGTCCCGGGCTGCACCGACTACAACGATCGGGTGCGCCAGCCGGACGGCTTCCAACTTCCGCACCCGCCGCGCGATACCCGCGAATTCCACACTCAGACAGGTAAAGCCAACTTCGCGGTGAATACCCTGCAGTGGCTACCGGTACCACCGGGGCGGCTCGTACTGCAGACCCTGCGCAGCCACGACCAGTACAACACCACTATCTACGGGCTCGATGACCGGTACCGAGGCGTCAAGGGCGGCCGTCGGGTCGTTTTCGTCAATCCAGTCGACATCGAGAAGTTCGGTTTCGGGCAGGGCGATAGGGTTGATCTGGTGTCCGAGTTCACCACCTCCGACGGTGCGCTCCAAGAGCGCCGCGCCGAGGATTTTCTCGTCGTCCCCTATTCCACCCCGATCGGCAACGCCGCGGCGTACTACCCCGAGACCAACCCGTTGGTCCCGCTGGATCACGTTGCCCTCAAATCGAATACGCCGGTGTCCAAGGCAATCGTGATAAGGCTGGAGAAACGTGGGTAGGGTGACCGCGCGACGCCGCGTCAGTCACCTCACTCGCGGCGGATCCACCGAGCGGCCGGAAACCCTTGTCGTCGAGGAGCCGCTGGAGATTCGGGTGAACGGATCTGCACTCACGGTGACGATGCGTACTCCGGGCTCCGATGTCGAACTGGCACAGGGCTTTCTGCTCACCGAGGGCCTCATTGCCCACCGCGGCGACCTGCGCACCGTGCAATACTGTCGCGGTGCCGAGACACCGGACGGCATGAACACCTACAACGTTCTGGACGTTACGCTTCGCCTCGATCTCCCTATGCCCGACGTGGACATCACCCGGAACTTCTACGCGACATCATCGTGCGGCGTATGCGGCAAGGCCTCCCTCGACGCCGTCCAACTGGTCAGCCACTACTCCCCCGGCGACGACCCGTGCACCGTGTCCGCCGCGACGCTCACCGCAATGCCCGCACAGTTGCGCCCCGCACAACGGGTTTTCACCGCCACCGGCGGACTTCACGGTGCTGCACTCTTCAACACCGCGGGCGACATGCTCGTGGTGCGCGAGGATGTCGGGCGTCACAACGCCGTCGACAAAGTCATCGGCTGGGCACTTGAGTCCGAGCGAATTCCGCTGTCTGGCATGGTGTTATTGGTCAGCGGCCGGGTCTCGTTCGAAATCACCCAAAAGGCCGTGATGGCCGGGATCCCCGTGCTGGCAGCAGTGTCGGCACCATCATCGTTGGCGGTAGACCTGGCAGCACAGTCAGGCGTCACGCTGGTCGCGTTTCTGCGCGACGAGTCGATGAACGTTTACACCCGCCCCGATCGCGTCGAGGCTTAGCTTCGCCGCGAGCGCAGAGAAAACTAAGCGCTCTTTTCCCGACGCTCCGGGCGAGCCGGCTTGCGCGGCACGATCGTCGGGAGCACGTTGTCCTCGACGGTCTCTTGGGTGACAACCACCTTGGCGACGTCGTCACGGCTGGGGATGTCATACATCACCGGCAGCAACACTTCTTCCATGATGGCGCGCAGGCCTCGAGCACCGGTACCGCGGTGGATGGCCTGGTCGGCGATGGCCTCCAACGCTTCCGCGGTGAACTCCAACTCGACATTGTCCATCTCGAACAACCGGGTGTACTGCTTGACCATCGCGTTCTTGGGCTCGGACAGAATCTGCACCAGCGATTCCTTGTCCAGGTGTGTCACCGAGGCAACCACCGGCAGACGTCCGATGAATTCTGGAATGAGGCCGAACTTGATCAAATCTTCCGGCATCACCTCGGCGAAGTGATCCTGGGTGTCGATCTCAGCCTTCGACTTGACCTCAGCCCCGAAGCCCAGCCCACGCTTGCCGACACGGTCGGAGACGATCCGCTCCAGCCCCGCGAATGCGCCGGCGACGATGAACAGCACATTGGTGGTGTCGATCTGGATGAACTCCTGATGCGGGTGCTTGCGTCCACCCTGCGGCGGCACCGAAGCCTGCGTGCCCTCAAGGATCTTCAGCAGAGCCTGTTGGACACCTTCACCAGATACATCACGGGTGATCGACGGGTTCTCACTCTTGCGGGCGATCTTGTCGACCTCGTCGATGTAGATGATGCCGGTCTCGGCGCGCTTGACGTCGTAGTCCGCCGCCTGGATCAGCTTCAGCAGGATGTTCTCGACGTCCTCGCCGACGTAACCGGCCTCGGTCAGCGCCGTGGCATCAGCGATGGCGAACGGAACGTTGAGCATCTTCGCGAGCGTCTGCGCGAGGTACGTCTTACCGCAACCGGTGGGGCCCAGCATCAAGATGTTCGACTTGGCCAACTCAACCGGTTCAGAGCGGGAGTCGCGGGACTTCTCGCTGGCCTGAATGCGCTTGTAGTGGTTGTACACCGCAACTGCCAGGGTGCGCTTGGCCGTGTCCTGCCCGATGACATAGCCCTCGAGAAACTCCCGAATTTCCGCCGGCTTCGGTAGCTCGTCGAGTTTCACCTCGTCGGCGTCGGCCAGTTCCTCTTCGATGATCTCGTTGCACAGGTCAATGCACTCGTCGCAGATATACACGCCTGGGCCTGCGATGAGCTTCTTGACCTGCTTCTGACTCTTGCCGCAGAACGAGCACTTAAGCAGGTCACCGCCGTCTCCGATACGCGCCATGGTGGTGTTTGACCTACTTCCTTCGCCGTCGGTCTTCGATCATCGTTACCGATGTCTGTGCCGGGAACACTCCCCGACGCTACCCGCTCGTTCAGTCGGGGTGCGACCGATAGAGGTGAATAGCGTCGGTGATATTCGCCTGCGTAATGGAACATATCCCCTGACTGGGCTGGGATCGCTGTGCCGGGCCGCAGACTGGTGGGCGTGTCGCATTAACTGTCTCCGCTGGGCTCGACAGCCCCCCAATCAGCTTTGCTGAGCGGAAAGCTTCCGGTACTCCAGAACGGTGTCGATGATCCCGTAATCCTTCGCCTCAGCGGCGGTCAGAATCTTGTCGCGATCGGTGTCCTTGCGAATGACCTCGGGATCCTTGCCGGTATGGAAGCCCAACGTGGTTTCCATCAGCGTCCGCATCCGCTCAATCTCGGCGGCCTGAATCTCCAAGTCGGAGAACTGACCTTGGATGACA
The DNA here is from genome assembly GCA_965279745.1 of Mycobacterium sp. Taxonomy (GTDB): domain Bacteria; phylum Actinomycetota; class Actinomycetes; order Mycobacteriales; family Mycobacteriaceae; genus Mycobacterium. Next base: position 213,308 of record OZ257262.1, on the reverse strand, counting down.
CCCGTCAGCGACGGCTGGTGGATCAGGATCCGGGCATTCGGGAGTGCGAGCCGCTTGCCGGGCGAGCCCGCCGCCAGCAGCACCGCGGCCGCTGAGGCGGCCTGCCCTAGGCAGACCGTCTGGATGTCGGCCCGCACGTACTGCATGGTGTCGTAGATCGCCATCAACGAGGTGAACGAGCCACCAGGCGAGTTGATGTACATCGTGATGTCGCGGTCGGGATCCAGCGACTCCAGCACCAGCAGCTGCGCCATGATGTCGTTGGCAGACGCATCGTCCACCTGCACACCGAGGAAGATAATGCGCTCTTCGAACAGCTTGTTGTACGGGTTGGATTCCTTGACACCCCAACTGGAATGCTCAACGAACGAGGGCAGGACGTAGCGCGCCTGCGGAGCAAGCCGCGAATCCGTGTGATCAACCATTGGTAGCTCCATTGATGTGGGCGCGGGTGATGATGTGGTCGACGAAGCCGTATTCAAGGGCTTCCGGTGCGGTGAACCAGCGGTCGCGGTCGGAATCGGCCTCGATCTGCTCAATCGACTTACCAGTGAACTCGGCGTTCAGCCTGAACATCTCCTTCTTGATTCGGGAGAACTGCTCGGCCTGAATGGCGATGTCGGTCGCGCCGCCGGTGATTCCGCCAAGCGGCTGGTGCATCAGGATCCGGGCGTGCGGCAGAGCAAAACGCTTGCCCTTGGTTCCCGCCGCGAGCAGGAACTCACCCATCGATGCGGCCATACCCATCGCGTAGGTGGCTACGTCGCAGGGCGCCAGCACCATCGTGTCGTAAATCGCCATGCCCGCGCTGATCGAGCCGCCGGGCGAGTTGATGTACATCGAGATGTCCTTGGTGGGATCCTCCGCCGCCAGCAACAGAATCTGTGCACACAGACGGTTGGCGATGTCGTCATCGACCCCTGAACCCAGGAAGATGATGCGCTCGGCGAGCAACCGCTCATACACCGAGTCAGTGAGGTTCAGTGCGCCCGAACGCATATCAGTCACGAATTTCTACCTGCTTTCTCCAGCGCCTGTTGTCCTACCGACCCTAACCAATCCGGGGCGCTGAGCACTCCCGGGACACCACACGTTCGCTGTCAGCGTTATTCGGCCTCGTCGGCCTTCTTCTCGGTGACATCGGCCTCAACAGCCTCGATCTCGACCGCCTCAGCAACCTCAGGAATCTCGACGTCCGCATCGGCAGATGGCGGCGATCCGAAGAACTCGGAGGTGTCGATGACGTTGCCGTCCGAGTCGGTGACAGTGGCCTTCTCAACGACTGCCGCCACCGTCAGCCCACGACGCACGTCGGCGAATACCGCCGGCAGTTGATTGTTCTGCTGCAGAATCCCCGCCAGCTGCTGGGGCTCAATGCCGTACTGGCGAGCCATCAGAACCAGACGCTCGGTCAAGTCGTTCTGGCCGGGCTGAATATCGAGATCGTCAGCAATGGCGTCCATTAGAAGCTGAGTCTTGACCGACTTCTCGGCGGCGTCGCGCGTCTCCGTGTCGAACTGCTCACGTGAACTGCCCTGCGCCTCAAGTTCCTCGGCGAACCTGGCCTCGTCGTGATCAAGGCTGTGGAGGGCGCCGTGCGTCACCTCTTCGATGTGCGCCTGCACGATCGCCTCGGGTAGCGGGACCTCGACCTGCTTGAGCAAGGTTTCCAGTGCGGTGTCGCGAATGGTCTCGGCCTGGTGAATCTGCTTGACCCGGCGAACCTGGTCCTGCAGGTTCGTGCGCAGTTCATCGATGGTGTCGAACTCGCTGGCGAGTTGGGCGAATTCATCGTCGGCCGCGGGTAGCTCGCGCTCCTTGATGGACTTCACAGTCACAGTCACCTGGGCGTCTTGGCCCGCGTACTCGCCGGCGACCAACCTGGTGGTGAATTCCTTCGACTCACCTTCGGAGATTCCGACGAGCGCAGCGTCGAGACCTTCGATCAGCTTGCCGGAACCGACCTCGTGGGACAGCCCCTCGGTCTTCGCATCCGGGATGTCGACGCCGTCAACCGTCGCGGACAGATCGATCGAGACGAAGTCGCCGTCCTGGGCGGCACGCTCGACACCGACCAGCGTGCCGAACCGGGCACGCAAGCTGTCGAGTTCAGCATCGACGTCCCCGTCGTTGATCTCGATCGCATCGACGGTTATCTGCAACGCATTCAGGTTCGGCAGCTTGATGTCGGGCCGCACGTCCACCTCAGCGGTGAAAACCAGTTCCTCGCCGTCCTCGATCTTCTGGACTTCGATATCCGGCTTACCCAGCGGGCGTACCTCTGTTTCCGTCACGGCCTCGCTGTAGCGGCCTTGCAGTGCGTCGTTGACGACCTGCTGCAGCACTGCGCCGCGCCCGACGCGAGCTTCGAGAATCTTGGCCGGCGCGCGGCCGGGGCGGAAGCCGGGCACTCGAACCTGCTTGGCCAGTTGCTCGTACGCACGGTCAAAATCTGGCTTCAGCTCCGCGAAGGGCACCTCCACGTTGATGCGAACCCGGGTGGGGCTCAACTTCTCGACGGTGCTCTTCACTGGCGGTACTCCTCGATGTCGTTCTGCTGACGGTTCTCATGCGTCTGGCGTGTCGGGGTGACAGGATTTGAACCTGCGGCCTTCCGCTCCCAAAGCGGATGCGCTACCAAGCTGCGCTACACCCCGTTCTGCGCTTGTCGCGGCCGTGATCCTACGGCCTCACCCCAGCTCAACCCCAATCGACCTGCACGGCACAGTCCGGGGGCGGTCCGTTCCGGCCCGAGTTGGGTCCGATTGGATTTGATCTAGTCGACGCCGGTAGATTGGGCTCGCGCCAATCATGCGGGCGTAGCTCAATGGTAGAGCCCTAGCCTTCCAAGCTAGCTACGCGGGTTCGATTCCCGTCGCCCGCTCCGAATGCCGCCCTGGTAGGGGTGTTTTCACAGGTAGAACCTATGTTCGACTATCGTGGCTTGTCCTCGTGGGGCGGGGACATCTGCCCCCGGCCGGAGGGCCGGAAGTCCCCCCGCAGATGCACGAAAGTCTCGATGGCATGACCCTATTCCTGTATCAGGATCGAAATTCCAGTCACACGCAATGCACTGCCGTATTTGGTCAAGATTCTTCTGCCGATCTTGATCGTCATCCTGGTCACCGCGTTGATCTATGCGATGCCTGCCCGTTTGGATGAGGTCCGCGCAGGCATCGGAATAACCGCGCTGCTGACGATTGTCGCTCTGCAATGGAGCGCCGAAAGTAGCTTGCCGTCTGTCGAGTACCTGACGATGCTGGACGTCATCTACATCGTCGATGATCTACATCGCCATCGCGATCGGCTACACCGTGCTGGCAAGTCGCAGGAACAAACATGAAATGGCGCAAGCGCTGACGGCGGCGGTGGACCGGCGCGTGGGCTTGATCTCGCTATTGCTGTACGCGGTCGTGATCGCATCAACGGTGTATCTGCACCTGCGCCACGCACACCCAGCTCCCGAATATTTGATGTAGCGATCGCGGCCGCACGGCAGGGACTAGTCGCAAGGCGCACCGCGAGGCCGTGACCGAACCGAATCAACAACGACTGTTCGTCGTGACCGCAGCCCCTGAATCCGTCTGTACCGTTGGGTTCGCGTTCAAGCTGACCGCCTCGCTAGACTCGGCACAACCGGGCTGATGGGTTGCCTCAGGAGGACCCGCAGGAGTTTGTCGAATCACTCAAAGCGAATCAAATCCGATGCCCCTACCCGGGCGAGACGGGTCCTCGACCAGGAGGCGCATTGACTTCCCAAAGAGCGACGAGCAAGGCAACCCCGATCAGCGGAATATGCGCATCTGGCTTCGAGGGAGTGCGCGATCAGTTCGTGGCAAACTTCGCCGATCGCAACGATCTCGGTGCAGCCGTGGCCGCCTGGGTTGACGGCGAACTCGTGGTCAACCTCTGGGGCGGCTATGCCGACGCAAAGCGGAGTCGACGCTGGCGGGAGAACACGCTGGCCAGCATCTTCTCCGGAACAAAAGGTCTGAGCAGCACCTGCGTGCACCTGTTGGCCGATCGCGGCGAGATCGACTTGCACGCACCCGTCGCCCAGTACTGGCCCGAGTTCGGTCAGGCCGGCAAACAAGACATCACCGTCGCCTGGGTGTTGGGTCATCGGTCCGGCGTGATCGCCCCCCGGGTTCCGCTGCATTGGAGTGAAGTCTCCGATTGGGACCGGGTGTGCGAGCAGCTGGCGATCTCCACACCCTGGTGGGAGCCGGGTACCGCGCAGGGATATCACATGACCACATTCGGGTTCATCCTCGGCGAGGTGGTCCGTCGGGTGACGGGCCGGACCATCGGGCAGTACCTGCGCACCGAGATCGCCGAACCGATGGGCATCGACGTTCATATCGGCTTACCGATGGCCCAACATCGGCGCTGTGCAGAGATGGTCAACAAGCCGCACATTCGCGACGTGCTCGCCAACGGTCAAGCGCCAGATCGCCCGGCGTCGCTGGACGAGCATCCGATGGCCGGACTGGCTGTCGCGATGGGCTTTGCCCCCGACGACGAACTCGGCTCCAACGAGCTCACCAAATGGCGTAGCTGCGAGTTTCCGGGCACCAACGGTCACGTCTCGGCGTTGGGGCTGGCCACGTTCTACAACGGCTTGGCGCAGGAGAAGCTGCTGAGTCGCAGCCACCTCGAATCAGTGCGGGTTTCCCAGGGCGGATTCGACCCTGATGTGGTGCTGGGGCCGCGGGTGGCCGACCACGGCTGGGGACTGGGTTACATGCTGAATCAGCGCGGCGTGGCCGGCCCGAACCTGCAGAGTTTCGGCCATGGCGGCTCGGGCGGCTCATACGGTTTCGTCGACCTTGAGCACGGCATCGGCTATGCCTACGTGATGAATTACTTCGATGCCACCAAGTGCAACGCGGACCCGCGCAGCACTTCCATGAGCGACGAGATCTACCGGGCCCTCGGGGTGTTGTAGCCGCCCCAACCAAGGGCAGCCTGAGTCAGCTTGGCACCTGGGTACTGTGGACGCCATGAACGGTGTGCTGCTGGTGCTCATCTTGGTGGTCGTGGGAGCAATTGCGCTGGCGATGTGGAGTTCGTCGCGGAACTCCGGTAATCGCAACGCCGCCAGTCTGGCCGATGCCAAGGCCGACGCGCGCCGGGTGATCGAACGACTGGGCGGACAGGTCATCAACCTCACTGGCACCGACAATGCTTCGAAGCAGGCACTCGCCGACGCATCCGAGCGATTCACCGCCTCCTCGTCGCAGATCGAGCAAGCCACCACCGCGAAGCAGGCGATGCTGGCCAAGGAGAGCGCAATTGAGGGCCTCTACTACGTGCGCGCGGCTCGAACGGCGATGGGCATGGATCCCGGTCCCGAACTGGAGACGATGACAGGTCAGAAGTCTGCCGGCGTCGTGACCGAAGACCGCACAGTCCAATTCGAAAATCGCGAGATCGAAGCCTCCCCGGGACCGAGCGAGCGGACACCCAACTACTACCCGGGCGGGCGGGTCGCGGGTCGCCCGGTGCCTGCCGGCTGGTACTCCGAGCCGTGGTGGAAGCCCGCCCTGGTTGCCGGCGCGTGGGGTCTCGGTTCGGTGCTGTTGTTCGACGCGATGTTCTCCGGAATGCACGGGGTGGGATATGGCGCATCCGGCTTTGAGAACGGCTACGGCTCGGGCTTTGATCAGGGATTCGACCAGGGCTATGACCAGGGTCTCGACGCTGGGGGCGGCCAGGACAGCGGCGGATGGGGCGATGGCGGCGGTGGTCAGGACAGCGGCGGTTGGGGTGACAGCGGCGGTGGCCTGGGCGACGGCGGGGGCTTCGACTTCGGGGGAGGCGACTTCGGGGGCTTCGACTTCTAGCCCCGCGTCGAGCTCTAGAGCCGGCTCTCCAGTCGGGCGGTGACCCCCGCCTCCTGCAGGTCGAGACGATCGAGCATGGCGCGCACAGCTTCGTCGTCGACACGGCCACCGTCGCGCTCGGTGATCAACGCGGCGCGCTGCGCTGCAAGCACATTGCGGTACAGCTCGGTGAACACCTCGGCTTGCAAGGTGTGCGTCGCCGGATCGGGCATCTCATCAGCATCCTGAGAATGCCGTGCGATGGTGTTGCGGATTTCGATCAGCACCCGCGGGTCAAGTCCTTGTGGCGGGTTCGCCCGGAACTGACCGAGCACGTCATCAGCGGCGTCGTGCACAATCTGCGCAGCTTTGGCGGCCTCCCGCCGATCTTCGTCCTCGTGTGATGGCAAATTCAACCGGCGTATCAGTGGCGGCAGCGTCGACCCCTGCAAGAACAGCGTTCCGACCGCGACACTGAACGCGATCGCTTGGATGAGAGCCCGCTGGGGAAACGGCTCGCCAGACTCCGTGGTCAGCGGAATGCCCGCGGCGGCGGCCAAAGTCACCACCCCACGCATTCCCGTCCAGGAAACGACAGCGTGCTCTTGCCAGGTCAGCGCGCTGTTGTCGATCATCGACCGCCACTTGCCTTGTGGCTTGGATCGTTTGCGCATTCCGAGCGCACCCCGTCCACCGCCATCGGGGACCGGAACGCTGAGGGTGCGATCGACATGTTCGGCGAGCACACTGCGGCCGAACATCAGCGATACCCAGATGGGCCGGATCAGCAGCACCACAACGAACACGATCCCGGAGGCGATCGCGACCTCCACCAGTGACTCGTGGGCCTCGCGGAGGTCGGAAAGAACGAACCGCAGGTGCAGGCCGATGTAGGCGAAGACAATAGCCTCCAGCATCACGTCCACCGAGTTCCACACATAACGTTCCTGCAGCCGAGTCTGGTAGCCAGCGCCCAGGGTGCCGTTTCCGATCACGAACCCGGCGACGACGACGGCCAGCACACCCGACGCGTGTAGGTGTTCGGCCGCGATGAACGCCGCGAACGGTACGGCGAAACCTTGGATGGTCTCCAAGCCCGGGTTGTTCAAGCGCTTGCGGATCCACAACGTCACGTAGCCCAATGCAACGCCCACCAGCGGCCCGACCACGGCGCTGTACCCGAACAACAGCACAGCGTTGTCGATGAAGGTGTGACTGTTGGCTACCTGGGCCACCGCGATCGAGAACAACGTCAACGCGGCGGCGTCATTGATCAGGCTCTCCCCCGTCAGGATTGCCATTACTCGCTTGGGTAGTCCGAGTTTGCGACCGACCGCAACCGCGGTCACCGCGTCAGGCGGCGCGACGATCGCCCCCAACACCAGCGCGGTGCCGAATGACAGCGGTACCGCCACCACCCACGATGACACCGCAGCAACGGCGAACGCGGTGACGACCACCAGGCCGACACCGAGCCCCAGGATCGGTCTGATGTTGCGCATGAACGTCGGAAAGGAAAAGTCCAGCGCCGCCGAGTACAACAGTGGTGGCAGCACCACGGTCAGCAGGACGTGCGAGTCCAGTTCAGGGGCTTCGAATCCCGGTACGAACGACACCGCGATGCCGACCACGACAATGACCAGCGCCGGCTCGAGACCGCCGCGGTGCGCGATCGCGGTGACCAGGATCGCGCCGACCACCACGAGAATCAATTCCATTCAGGCATTCTCGCGGTTGGCGGGCCAACCTGCGCGCGGTTAGGCCTGACAGCCCGGGCACCAGAAGACGTTGCGGCCCTCTAGCACTGCGGTGCTGATTGGCATCCCACACACCCGGCAGGGTTCGCCCGCCCGCCGATAGACATAGGTGCGCGGCCGGTTCGGCGCGTAAGCAGGCGCGCCGTGATCGTGTTCGGGTCGCACCACGACGATCTTTCCGCCGCGCACGCCCACCTTCATCAGGGCCACCAGATCAGTCCACATCGCGCTGAACTCGTCCGCATCGAAGTCGCGGCCAGGCCGGTACGGGTCGATGCCGTGCCGGTACAGCAGCTCGCTCCGATACACGTTCCCCACACCGGCGATCACCGACTGATCCATCAGGAGCGCGCCAATCGACTTGCGAGACTTGCCGATCCGCGCCCACGCCGACGCCGGGTCGGCGTCCTTGCGCAGCGGGTCGGGCCCGAGCCGGGCCACGATCGCCGACGCCTGCGCCTCATCGATGACCTCGCAGGCCGTCGGCCCGCGCAAGTCGGTGCCGTACTCAAGCCCGACGATGCGCATCCGCACCTGGCCCACCGGCAATGGCATCGGGACCGGCAATTCGGTGAAGGTGCCGTACAGGCCCAGGTGGACGTGGACGATGGGTCCGCCCGCGTAGTGATGAAACAAGTGCTTACCCCAGACGGACGCTCTGGTGAATACCCGGCCGTCAACGACCGCGGCGTCGCTGAATCGGCCCTGCGGGCTCGACACTGTTACCGGTCCACCGGCGAATCTGCGTTGATGCAGCCGGGCCAGCCGGTGCAGCGTGTGGCCCTCAGGCACGGGTCAGTCGGAAGTGCCTGGGACTTGCGGTGCTACGTGGGTGCGCTCGTACTCGTCGAGAATGTCGATACGACGTTGGTGGCGTTCGGCTTTCGACCACGGGGTGCTGATGAAGGAATCGACGATGGCCAGCGCCTCGGGCACGGTGTGCATCCGCCCGCCGATGCCGATCAGCTGCGCATTGTTGTGCTGCCGGGCCAGGGACGCTGTCTCGACGCTCCAGGCCAGCGCGCAGCGGGCGCCGGGCACCTTGTTGGCAGCGATCTGCTCGCCGTTACCCGAACCACCGAGCACGATGCCCAGGCTCCCCGGGTCGGCGACGGTCCGCAGCGCGGCCGCGATGCAGAAGGCGGGATAGTCGTCCTCTGCGTCGTAAGTGAACGCACCACAGTCGATCGGCTCGTGGCCACCGTCGTTCAGGTGCTTGATGATGGCTTGCTTGAGTTCATATCCGGCATGGTCCGAGCCGAGGTAGACGCGCATGCCGGATACCTTACTGACCCCCGCCCGGCGACGAAGTCCCGCCCAAACGTGAATTTGGGCGTAGAAGTTCAAGTGATTCACGCCGAAGTGTCGACCTCGGCGGGCAGAAGGTCACTCGCTTACTCCGATGTCCTCGTTCCACAACCCCGGGTTCCCGGCGATGAAGTCATTCATCATCGCCACGCACCGCTCATCGTCGAGCTGGGTGATCTCGACACCGTGCTCAGCCAACCAGTCATGTCCGCCGGTGAAGGTCTGGGACTCGCCGATGATCACCGCGCCGATATTGAACTGACGCACCAGCCCACTGCAGTACCAACACGGCGACAAGGTGGTGACCATGATCGTTGATCGGTAATCACGCTGCCGGCCGGCGGCACGGAACGCATCGGTCTCAGCGTGTATCGATGGGTCCCCCTGCTGGACCCTGCGGTTATGCCCGCTTCCCAAGAGGACGCCATCGCCCGTGAACAATGCAGCTCCAATGGGAATACCGCCTTCCGCCAAGCCTTTTCGGGCCTCTTGGTAGGCGACCTCAAGCATCAACTGTGGATCCACGCGCCTAGAGTAACGCCAAGGAGGAGTTGTGGGCCTCAGTCGAACTGGGGCGCCTCGGTGCGCGTGCGCTTGAGTTCATAGAAGTGCGGGTAGGACGCGAAAATCACCGATGCGTCCCACAGCTTGCCCGCCTCTTCACCGCGAGGAATCCGGGATAGCACCGGGCCAAAGAAGGCCACCCCGTTGACGTGAATCGTCGGCGTTCCAACGTCTTCGCCGACGGCATCCATCCCGGCGTGATGACTCTTGCGCAATGCGTCATCGAACGAACTGTCAGTGGCCGCCTTGGCGAGATCGGCCGGCAGACCCACCTCTGCCAGCGCCTCCGGGATCACCACGTCGAACTCTTTGTTGTTCTGGTTATGGATGCGGGTACCCAACGCTGTATACAGCGGGCCCAGCACCGCGGCTCCGTGCGCCTGCTCGGCCGCGATCGCGACGCGGACCGGCCCCCAGGCCTTCTTCATCATCTCCCGGTAGTTCTCCGGCAAATCCCTGCCTTCGTTGAGCACCGCGAGGCTCATGACGTGGAAGTTGACCTCTATGTCGCGGACCTTCTCGACCTCCAGGATCCAGCGTGAAGTGATCCAACACCACGGGCACAGCGGGTCAAACCAGAAATCGGCACGGGCCTTTTCGGTCGACTTCTCGGTCATGTAGGGCTCCTCGCGGGTGTGATGTGTTACTGGGCACAACTGTCCAACTGCCTCGAGTGTTCCGTATGGCGATAAGTTGGAACCCGTGCTTCCAAATCTGACTCGCAACGAGGCCGTCGAACGCGCCGCCCTGATCACCGTCGACCGCTACCAAATCACGCTGGACCTGACAGGCTCAGCGACAACCTTCCGGTCGACGACCACCATCGAGTTCCAAGCGCTGGCCGGCGCGGACACCTTCATCGACCTGGCGGCGGACAAGGTTCACAGTGCCGTGCTCAACGGCCAGCAGATCGACGTCTCGGGATACGACGAATCAACCGGGATCCCGCTCAAGGGTTTGGCGAACCAGAATGTCCTCGTCGTGGACGCGGATTGCCGGTACTCCAACACCGGAGAAGGGCTCCATCGGTTCGTCGATCCGGTCGACGGTGAGGTGTACCTGTATTCACAGTTCGAGACCGCCGACGCAAAGCGCATGTTCGCCTGCTTCGACCAACCCAACCTGAAAGCCGCGTTCGACCTCACGGTGACGGCCCCCTCGCATTGGCAGGTGATTTCCAACGGGGCACCCGCCACGACGGAGGTCAACGGCGAATCCCAGGTGCACACCTTCGTGACCACACCACGAATGAGCACCTACCTGGTGGCACTGATTGCCGGGCCATACGCCCGTTGGGACGATACCTACGCCGACGAACATGGCGAGATTCCGCTGGGCTTGTTCTGCCGGTCCTCACTGGCGGAATTCATGGACGCCGAAAGACTCTTCACCGAGACGAAGCAAGGCTTTGGCTTCTACCACCGCATCTTCGGCGTGCCCTACGCATTCGGCAAATATGACCAGCTGTTCGTGCCGGAATTCAACGCCGGCGCAATGGAAAATGCCGGAGCGGTGACCTACCTGGAGGACTACGTCTTCCGCAGCAAGGTCACCCGCGCCAGCTACGAGCGTCGCGCGGGAACCGTGCTGCACGAGATGGCACACATGTGGTTCGGCGACTTGGTCACCATGAAGTGGTGGGATGACCTGTGGCTCAACGAGTCATTCGCGACATTCGCCGCCACCTTGAGCCAGGCCGAAGCCACCGAATACACCGAGGCGTGGACGACATTCGTCAACTCCGAGAAGTCCTGGGCCTATCGCCAAGACCAGTTACCCTCCACGCATCCGATCGCCGCCGACATTCCCGATCTGCAAGCGGTCGAAGTCAACTTCGACGGCATCACATACGCCAAGGGCGCCAGCGTGCTCAAGCAGTTGGTCGCCTACGTCGGCCTGGAGCATTTCTTGGCCGGCCTGCGTGACTACTTCGACGCCCACGCCTTCGGGAACGCCACCTTTGACGACCTGCTCGGCGCCCTGGAAAAGGCTTCCGGCCGCGATCTCTCCGATTGGGGCCAGCAGTGGCTCAAGACAACTGGGCTCAATACGCTGCGCGCCGAATTCGACCTCGATGCACAGGGCCGGTTCACCCGCTTCTCGATCGCCCAGGGCGGTGCCGCACCCGGCGCCGGGGAGACACGGGTGCATCGGCTGGCCGTAGGGATCTATGACGACGACGGGTCCGGCTCCGGAAAGCTGGTACGGACGCACCGCGAAGAGCTCGACGTGTCCGGCGAACTCACCGATGTTCCCGCGCTGCAAGGTATTTCGCGCGGAAAGCTGATCCTGGTCAACGACGACGACCTGACGTACTGCTCAGTTCGCCTCGACGACGACTCGTTGGCGACGGCGCTGACCCGCATTGCCGACATAGCCGAACCGCTACCCCGCACCCTGGTGTGGTCGGCCGCCTGGGAGATGACCCGCGATGCTGAACTGACGGCACGAGATTTCGTGGCGCTGGTATCAGCTGGGGTGCACGCCGAGTCCGACGTTGGTGTGGCGCAACGGTTGTTGCTGCAGGCGCAGGCCGCACTGAACTCCTACGCCGATCCGGTGTGGGCGTGCTCGCAGGGCTGGCCGGCATTCGCCGACCAGTTACTGGAGTTGGCCCGCGGTGCACAACCGGGCTCAGATCACCAGTTGGCGTTTGTCAACGCGCTGTGCACGTCGGTGCTGTCCCTGCGGCACACGGCGATCCTGGCTGCCCTGCTGGATACCGATCCGGCTGAGCTCGGCCTGGCCGGACTGGCCGTCGATACCGATCTGAGGTGGCGCATCATCACCGCCTTGGCTGCCGGCGGGGATGTCGACAGCGATATTGACGATGACGGTAACCTTCCGACACCGTTCATCGACGCCGAGGCCAAGCGTGATCCAACCGCAGCCGGCATTCGCCACGCTGCCACGGCGTCAGCGGCCCGTCCGCAACCGCAGGTCAAGGAACACGCCTGGCAGCAGGTGATCGAGAACGACACGCTGGCCAACATCACCGCACGGGCGATTATCGGCGGTTTCGCCCGGCCCGGTCAAAGCGGAGTGCTGAGCCCGTATACGCAGCGCTACTTCGACTCCATCCTCAGCGTGTGGGATCGCAGATCCAGCGAAGTGGCACAGACCGTGGTGATCGGCCTGTACCCCTCGTGGGATATCAGCGAAGACGCACTAGCGGCCGCAGACCGGTTCCTCACCGGCGATGCGCCATCGGCATTACGCCGCTTGGTCATCGAGGGCCGAGCCGGAACCGAGCGCGCCCTGCGGGCGCGGGCGTTCGACGCCGGTCTGGAGTCGGGCTAGGCCGGCTCAGCCGTTAAGGCCTAGAGATACCCGCCGAGAGCACCCGTATCGCGCTGACCAATCCGTCGATCAGGTTGCCGCCCTTGAACGCCGACGCGGCAGCCGCCACGCCCAATGGGGCTGCCGACTCGGCGCCGCGGCCACGGAGGTCCGCTCCGTAAACCACCTCAATGGCACGCTGGTTGGGCGAAACCGCCAGCAGCACAGCGTTGTTGGGGGTAGGCACCTTCGCCAGGATGTCGCGTGCGGAGGCCCCCGTATCGCTGCCCAAGTCGCCGACATAGGTGGCGAAGCGCGCTTGGGACTGCCGGCTGCCGTACTTCAGGGCGTCGTCCAGCTCGACGAGATCCTTGATCGGGAACGGGTAGTGAACCGAGAGTTCTCCCGGTTCCGTGACCCCGGACACTCGACCGCTCGAAGTGACCGCCCACCCGTAAGGCAGCGCCTCCGGGTCCAGCGTCCGGACTGTCCCAGCGTGATCACCACTTGCCACTTGCGCCACCTCCAACACTGACCTCAGTCGTGCCGTGTCCATGATGTGCGCCACCGATGTTCTCGGCAGAGCTCCACAGGATTGGCTCGTCCGTCCATTTCTCCGACAACGTGTAGCTGGCTGGGTGGGGGCCCTTGCGGGCGAAGATCAGCACACTCAGCACCGCAACCAATAACAGCGGTACGCCTACCAACAGGGCGTGGGTCTCCATCATGCTCACGCCGCAAACCGTATCGCAGGCACGGCGTGAAGGACCAGGTTTCTAGGCCGCGCCTTCATCTAGATAGCGAACCCAGACCGGGTCAAGCTCCTTAACGCTGGACAACAACCGCCAGTGTTGGCCCTTCGGAGGTTTAGGCGCCAACCTCAACGTCCAGCCCAACTCGGTAAGCAACTTATCGGCCTTGCGGTGGTTGCACGTCGAGCATGCCGCCACGCAGTTCTCCCATGAGTGCTCGCCGCCGCGACTACGCGGCACTACGTGATCGACGGTGTCTGCCCTGCCGCCGCAGTAGGCGCAGCGCGCCCGATCACGATGCATCAAAGCCGCGCGCGTCATCGGGATGCGCGCTCGATACGGCACGCGCACATAGGTCCGCAACCGGATCACCGACGGAACCACGATGACTCGCGTGGCCGAATGGATGACGGGACCACCGGGGTCGTCATGCACAACTTCGGCCTTTCCGCGCAGCAGCATGATCACTGCCCTACGCATCGGCAAAGCTGTCAATGGCTCGTAGGTGGAGTTCAGTAGCAGGACGCGACGCCGTCCCCACAATGAGCCATCGGACGCAGCGGCTGCTTGAGCGTCAACACTGCGCAGGCCGGAGGCGGGCACCGACCCGGGCGAACCCGACGCGGGATGATGGCCGCGGTTCCGCTTGCGCTGCATCATTCGACCTCCGCAACCCAGTGCACCACGGTTCGGCGGCAATCGCACGGCAATTCTTGGCCGTGTTCGCTGGCTGGATCGCGGCACCCCGCACAATGGTGGGGTGCCCGACGTCCCACAGACCTTCTACGACGCGGTTGGCGGCGCCGAGACGTTCCGCACGCTCGTGTCCCATTTCTACGAGCTGGTCCGCGAGGACGAGGTGCTACGACCGCTGTACCCCGAAGATGAACTCGATGCCGCGGAAGATCGGCTGCGCATGTTCCTGGAGCAATACTGGGGCGGCCCGCGCACTTATTCCGACCAACGGGGTCACCCAAGGCTGCGGATGCGACATGCGCCGTTCCGGATCACCTTCATCGAGCGCGATGCCTGGCTGCGCTGCATGCACACGGCGGTAGCTGCCATCGACGCCAGGACACTCGACAACGAACACCGCCGGCAACTCCTGGCCTATTTGGAGATGGCCGCAGATTCGATGGTCAACTCAAACTTTTGATGGACGGTTTCTGATGGCGAGCTCACCATGGTGGTCGAACGCGGTCTTCTACCAGATCTACCCCCGCTCGTTCGCCGATAGCGATGGCGACGGTGTTGGTGATCTCGGTGGCGTGCTGGCCCGCCTCGACCACCTCAGCCTGCTCGGGGTGGACGCGATCTGGCTGAACCCCGTCATGGTCTCCCCGATGGCCGACCACGGCTACGACGTAGCGGACCCTCGTGACATCGATCCACTGTTCGGCGGTCTGACCGCGCTTGACGAATTGGTCGAGGCAGCGCACGCCCGCGACATCAAAGTCACGATGGACCTGGTCCCCAACCACACCAGCTCCCAGCACGCTTGGTTCCAAGCCGCGCTCGCGGCGCGGCCGGACAGCCAACAGCGGCTGCGCTACATCTTCCGCGACGGGCTAGGTGTTGATGGTGCGCGCCCTCCCAACAACTGGGTGTCGGTATTCGGCGGCCCAGCGTGGACACGGATCACCGAGCCCGATGGATCGCCCGGTCAGTGGTACCTGCATCTGTTCGATGCCGAACAGCCGGACCTCAACTGGGACAACCCTGAAGTGTTCGCGGATTTGGCCAAGACCCTGCGGTTCTGGCTCGATCGCGGCGTCGACGGCTTCCGCATCGACGTTGCCCACGGGATGGCGAAACCGCCCGGCCTTCCCGACATGAAGAATCCCGACGTCGAGATGCTCACCCTCGACGACGACGATCCCCGGTTCAACCATGATGGTGTCCACCAGATTCACCGCGGTATCCGTTCAGTGCTCAACGACTATCCGGAGGTGGTGTCGATCGGCGAGATCTGGGTCTTCGACAATGAGGACTTCGCGAAGTATCTGCGTCCCGACGAACTGCACATGGGCTTCAACTTCCGTTTGGTGCGAACGGAATTCGATGCCGTCGAGGTACACGACGCAATCGATAATGCGCTGGCGGCCGCGTCGATCGCGGATGCGAGTCCAACCTGGACACTGTCGAACCACGACGTGGACCGCGAAGTCTCCCGGTACGGCGGGGGCGAACGAGGCCTCGCCCGTGCCCGCGCCATGGCGATGGTGATGTTGGCACTGCCTGGCACGGTATTCCTCTACAACGGCGAGGAACTCGGTCTGCCCAACGTCGACCTGCCCGACGAAGTCCTGCAAGACCCGGTGTGGGAACGCTCCGGCCATGCGGAACGCGGCCGCGACGGGTGCCGGGTGCCGATGCCGTGGGACGGCACCGCTCCCCCGTTCGGCTTCTCGTCCAATTCCAACACCTGGCTGCCCATGCCGCCCGAGTGGGCGTCATTGACGGTGGCCGAACAACTCTCCGATCCGAACTCCACCCTCGTGTTCTTCCGAGAGGCTCTGGAACTTCGCCGCAACAACTTCCGCTTCGTCAAGCACGACGTCGACTGGATCGAGCGCAGCGTCCATCGGCTGGATTTCGTCTCCGGCGGAGTGCGGTGTGTACTGAACACCGGCCCCGCAGTGGTACCACTGCCCGACAACGAAGTACTCGCAGCCAGCGCACCCCTGATTGACGGCCTTCCGCCAGACTCGGCGGTCTGGCTACGCACGCACTAGCGCAGCAACAGCGCCGGATCGCCGCGCCGCCGGTACACCGAGCCGAACCGGGCGTCGATCCGCAACCATGCGGGCAAGATCCGAACTCGCACGATCTCACCCTCCGATGGCGGATCAGGAACGAAACCCATTGCCGTCAAGGCGAATATGCAGCGCAACGGCACGCCCACCGCAGCATCGGACGAGCCGACCTCCAGCACGTCCTGATCCAACAGCGATACCGGTGGCCCGTGGGCGCTGCCGTGTTCCTTCGCGAGTTCTGCTCCCTGACGGGCGAGATCCGCGACGATCGCAGCCGGCACGTCGTCCAGGTGGACGAACCCGGCATCAGGTGGCAGCCCACCCCGCCAAGCCGCGTCCATCGGATAGCCGGTGTCGAGATACCCCGAAGCTGGGGCACTGCGCAGTGCTGTCGCCAACTGGTCCGCGCCACAGGTCAAGTCGTTCGGCCGGACCGATCCGGAAACGACGCGGGCCGCCAAAACATCCAAACCGGTTGCGAACCAGGCGGCTATCGAACCGTCGGGCCGACTACGCAATCGGACTACCGCGGCATCATCGAGTCGGAGGGCACGTTCGACGAACACGGCCATATCTTCGCGTTGAACAGCCTCCGGAATCCAGACCCCTCGCTCCGCTAGATGCTCAGTGCCATCTTGCTGGGGGCTCATCGAAGCCAGCGCTGCAGATACTCCCGGTGCTTCTCCGACAACCGAACGAGTCGCTGTTCCTCGATATGCACCGCAGCCAGTTGGGTCTCAGCTATCACCGCGGGCCGGCTGGCCGGGTCGGCGTTGACCGAACGTACCTCGTAACCGAGGGTGAAATCGACTGCCCGTAGCCGCTTGGTCCACATGGTCACCTGCAGCGGTGAATCAATAAGCCTCAGTTGGCCTTTGTAGAGCACTTGCACTTCGTGAATCAGCAATCCGATGGTGCTGATGTCATCGGCGAACGGTTCTCGAAGGAAGTCGACCCGCGCCTCTTCGAGAATGGTCACCATGGTGGCGTGATTGACGTGCTGATACATGTCGATATCGGACCAGCGCACCTGAACACCGGTGGTGAACCCGCTAGCCATCTTTGGCCGCCCTGGTCGCGGCCGTTCCGCTCGTTCTGGTCATGCTACGAATCTGACGTGCCGCAACTGACAGCGTCGCAAGGTCTCGCTCATCATCGGCGTAGATCTCCTCGAGCGTGCGACGGGCGCGTTCCACGCGAGAACTGTTGGTCTGCTCCCATTCGGCGATCTTCTCTTCGCCCGATTCGTCGGGTTCACCGACCGAGAGCACGTCCAGACACAACGTCCGCAGTGAGCCATAGATATCATCGCGAATCGCCAAGCGTGCCAACGCATGCCACCGATCGTCCCGAGACAATCCGGAGACGGCCGTCAGCAGGCCATCGGTCCCGAGATAATCCATCAGCGCGAAGTAGGTGTCCGCCACCTCAGCCGGATCGCGATCGGTGACGTCCGCGATGTCGATGATGTCGAGAAGGCTGTACTGGTACAGGCCGGTGGCGACGACTTGCGCCAAATCCCCCGATGCCCCATCCCCGGTGAACTCAGCCGCTTCCTTGAGGACGACGGCCCTGTCGTCGCCCCGCAACCACTCCATCATCCGTGGGGTCAGCGCAGCGACTTTCGCTGCGAACCGGTTGATCTCGGCCCCCACAGCCAACGGCTGAGGCCGATAGTTCAACAGCCAGCGCGAGGCGCGGTCGAGAAGTCGGCGCACATCCAGCGTCATCCGGTCGGATACATGAACTGGTATGACGCCTTGCGCACCGGCCTCGCGGATTCGCCGCCACACGTCGCCGATTCCGAAGATCTCCTCAGTGGCAACGAACGTTCGCACCGCATCCACATATCCAACGCCAGCATCCTCAGTGACGCGATACGCAAAGGTGATTCCGCCAACGTCGACCACATCGTTGACGAGCATGGTGGTCACGATTTCGCGACGCAGTTGGTGATTGCGAATCTCCGGCACGAACTGTTCGCGCAACTGAGACGGGAAGTACTGAGGCAGTCGGGCCGCAAACACTTCCTGCTCGGTCAGGTCACTGGCGAGGACCTCGTCCTTGAGCGCCAGCTTTACATGTGCCATCAGAGTCGCCAGTTCTGGTGAACTGAGCCCAAGTCCGAGGTCTTGTCGCCGACGAATTTCCTTGTCGGACGGGAGCGCCTCCAGTTCACGCGAGAGCCCTCGCCGCTGTTCGAGTTCCGCAATCTGGCGGGCATGCACGTTGAGTACCGCCGCCGCGTTCGCCCGACTGGTGCCCATGACGTCGTTCTGATCGATGTTGTCGGCCAGAACGAGGTCGGAAACCTCGTCGGTCATCGATGCCAACAGCTCCGAACGATCTTCCGCCCGAATCTTTCCCGCGCTCACCAGTGAGTCGACCAGGATCTTGATGTTGACTTCGTGGTCGGAACAGTCCACGCCGGCTGAGTTGTCCATGGCGTCGGTGTTCACCCGTCCGCCGTTCAGGTCGAACTCAATCCGGCCCAACGCCGTCACACCGAGGTTCCCGCCCTCACCGATCACCTTTGCGCGCAGCTGGTTTCCGTTGACCCGCAAGATATCGTTGGCTCGGTCGCCGACTTCGGCATCGGACTCCGACGATCCTTTAACGTAGGTCCCGATGCCGCCGTTGAACAGTAGGTCCACCGGCGCCTTCAGGATGGCGCGCATTAGGTCCGGCGGGGTCATCTCGGTCGCATCGCCGTCCAGGCCCAGCGCGTCGCGAACCTCCGTGCTGATCGGAATCGACTTCTGCTCACGGCTGTAGACGCCACCGCCGCCACTGATCAACGCGGTGTCGTAGTCCTCCCAGCTCGAACGGGGCAGATCAAAGAGCCGGCTTCGTTCCTGCCAGGACCTTGCCGCGTCCGGGTTCGGATCCAAGAAGATGTGCCGATGGTCGAATGCCGCGAGCAGCCGAATATGTTGGGAGAGAAGCATTCCATTACCGAACACGTCGCCGCTCATATCGCCGACACCCACGACGGTGAAATCCTCGGTCTGGGTGTCGACACCCATCTCCCGGAAGTGCCGCTTCACTGCCTCCCAAGCGCCCTTGGCAGTGATCCCCATGGCTTTGTGGTCGTAGCCCACCGATCCGCCGGATGCGAACGCATCCCCTAGCCAATGGCCGTACGACTTCGCGACATCGTTGGCGATGTCGGAGAACGTCGCGGTTCCCTTGTCCGCGGCGACGACGAGGTAGGCGTCCTCGCCGTCACGGCGCACCACCCGAGGTCGGGGCACCACGGCGTCAGTGTGGCGGTCGATATTATCGGTCACATCGAGCAAACCGGCAATGAACAGGCGGTAGCAGGCGACTCCCTCGTTCTGCGCGGCGGTCCGGTCGGCGGCCGCGTCACCTGTTGGCACAGGCGGCCGTTTGACCACGAACCCGCCCTTGGCGCCGACCGGGACGATGACAGCGTTCTTGACGGCTTGCGCCTTGACCAATCCGAGCACTTCGGTGCGGAAGTCTTCGCGGCGGTCGGACCAGCGCAACCCCCCGCGAGCGACGAAGCCAAACCGAAGGTGCACACCCTCGACGCGCGGCGAGTACACGAAGATCTCGAATTTCGGCCGCGGTAAAGGCAATTCATCGATCAACTGAGGGTTGAGCTTGAGCGACAGCACGTTTTGAGCGCGGGCTGATCGTTCGTCGGTGACAAAGTAGTTGGTACGCAGCGTGGCCTGGATCATCGAAGCGAAGGCGCGCAGCACCCGGTCGGTGTCGAGACTGACCAATGCGTCGATGTCCGCGGTGACCGCTGTCGCCGCGGCGTGGGCGTCAAGGCCCTTCTCCGCCGACTCCGGATCAAACATCGCTTCGAAGAGCTCTACCAGTGAGCTGGCAGTTCGGCCGTGTTCGTTGAGCACCGACTCGATGTGCGACTGACTGTAAGGAAAACCCGATTGCCGAAGGTATTTCGCATAACTGCGAAGCACCGCAACCTGTTGCCAGGTTAGCCCGGTGCGCATCACCAGTTCGTTGAAGCGGTCAATCTCGACACGCCCCTGCCAGATCGCCGTTACCGCATCCGCGAATCGGCGGGCCCGCTCCTCAAACTCTTCCTCACTGGGTGGTGCCGCGATGGTCGATTCGGGACGAATCTTGAACTGGTAGATCCATACAGTGAGGCCATCCGGCCGGGTGACGGTGAACGGCCGTTCCTCAAGCACCACCACACCCATGCACTGCAGCATGGGCAGCAGTTGACTGAGTGATGCCGAGCAGCCGCCCAAGTACCAGGTGAGCAGAGCAAGCCCTTCCTCGGCCCGCTCGACGTGTAGCTTCACCGAATTGTCTTGCAGCCCTTCGATGAAACCGATGTCATCGATGGCGTTGGCCGGCGTGACAGCCTGCTTGTATTCGGCTGGCAGCGCCTCGGCATAGTGCTCCGCAACGGCCTGTTTGATCGCGCCGGTCTGAACCGTTCCCAGCAGTCGGTCCGCCCACGTGCGTGCAGCCTCCGTGAGCATTGCCTGGATGCGATGGCGGTTGGGATCCGAAGTGTCTATCGACCTCCGGGTGGTCGATTCTGCCAGCCGCACTGTGAAATGCACTACGGCCCAGGGGGATTCGCTGACCCGTGCGGTGTAGTCGATGCTCGCCCCACCGAACTCACGGACCAGAATGTCTTGCATGTTCAACCGGACGGCGGTGGTGTACCGGTCACGCGGCAGATACACCAGGCACGAGACGAAATTGCCGAGCTGGTCGGCACGGAGAAACAGCAACGCACGGCGCCGTGAGCCGAGATCGACCACCGATTCCGCCATGTCGAACAGTTGCTCGGCAGTCAGCGAAAACAATTCGGATCGCGGAATGGTCTGAATGATGTCGAGCATCAGCTGGCCGGGATGGCTCGGATCGCCCTTCGACATCTCGAATACCTGCTCGACCCGGCGCGAAATCAGCGGAATCTCAAGCACGTTGGAGCTCATCGCGGCAATCGTGAAGAGCCCCACGAATCGATGCTCGATATCCTGGCCGCCGGTGCCATTCCCCGAGTCGCTTCGCTCCTGCCCGCCGGTGCCATTCCCCGAGTCGCTTCGCTCCTGCCCGCCGGTGCCATTCCCCGAGTCGCTTCGCTCCTGCCCGCCGGTGCCATTCCCCGAGTCGCTTCGCTCCTGCCCGCCGGGATTCGACTCCCGGATAACCACGATGTACGGGTACGCGCCGTACCTCAAGAAGCTGGGCATGGTCGCCTGTGCCAGCAGAAGCAGCTGGCCCGTCTCGCTAAGCTCCGGCAGCACCTCGCTCCGCAGCCGGGTCACACCGAGTCGGGTGTTCGGATTCACTGTGGCTTGACCGTCATTGACGTTGCAGCTTTGGTAACCGAGAAGGACAAAGTGCCCATCCGTCAGCCAGCGCAGCAGATCTGCAACGTCGGTCCGATCAGGCCCGGGAAACCGAGTCCCCGCGTCGGAGTCCATCTTGGCGGCCAACTCGCGCACAACCGCGCTCAGCTCCGCTGAGTCTTCGGCGACCTGCCGGGCATCGGCCACCACCAGAGGCAACATTCGCTGAGCCTCCGCCAATGCCCTCGGGTCGGCTGATGGCGACAGCTGCACGTGGATCCAGGATTCGTCGATGCCGTCGGCCTCCGGCGCGGTATCACGCCCTGGCCGAACATCCAGCAATTCACCGGATGAGCGGCGAACCGCCAACACCGGATTCATCACAGCGACGTAGGCCACCCCGAGTCGGTGCAGCAATACGGTCACCGAGTCCATCACCATCGTGGCTTGGTCGGTGACGATCTGTAGTGCCGGGCCGAAGCCAGCCGGGTCGTCGGAGCCGTACAGCGCGACGAGGGTCTCGCCGACTTCGCGGTGATGCGCCAACCGCGCATGCGCGGTAATCAGCGCCCGCGGCACCAGCCGGCTAAACCCGGCATGAATCAGTGGCCCGGTGTCGGCAGCGTCAGACGCGGTTTCCGGGGCGTCGCCGTGCGGACCGTGGTACGTCGCGATATACGCGGCGACCAGCTCCGCAGTGAGGCGGTCCACGGCATCGGGACTGAGATCAGTCCACTCAACCGGCAAGTCGAGGCTCGAGGTTTCGGGATCAACCGTCATGCTCGCCGCTCCTGGATCAGCTGCGCACCCACGTTGGTTACGCAGCCGAAACATTAGTCGCGTGTGAGCCTGCGGTGGGTCACTCGGTGCGGACGCGCCGCTTCAGCACCCAATCTCTCCACCTTGTTCTCTTCATAGGCGCCGAAGTTGCCCTCAAACCAGAACCACTTAGCTTCGCTTCCATCGCCCTCCCAAGCGAGGATGTGCGTGCAAGTCCGGTCCAGGAACCACCGGTCGTGGGAGATGACCACAGCACAGCCGGGGAAATTCTCCAACGCATTCTCGAGGGAACCCAGCGTCTCGACGTCCAGATCGTTGGTCGGTTCGTCGAGAAGCAGCAGGTTGCCGCCCTGCTTGAGGGTCAGTGCGAGATTCAGCCGGTTGCGCTCTCCGCCGGACAGCACGCCGGCGGGCTTCTGCTGATCTGGGCCCTTGAACCCGAACGCAGAGACGTACGCCCGCGATGGGATCTCGTTCTGCCCGACCTCGATGTAGTCCAGACCGTCGGAGACCACCTGCCAGACATTTTTCTTGGGGTCGATACCGGACCGACTCTGGTCGACGTAGCTGAGTTTGACCGTCTCACCGATCCGCACTGAGCCGCTGTCGGGCTGCTCCAACCCGACAACCGTCTTGAACAGCGTTGTCTTGCCGACCCCGTTGGGCCCGATTACACCGACGATGCCGTTGCGCGGCAGGGTGAACGACAAGTCCTTGATCAGGACCCGGCCATCGAAACCCTTGTCCAGATGGTCAACCTCGACCACCACATTGCCCAATCGAGGGCCGACCGGAATTTGGATCTCCTCAAAGTCGAGCTTGCGAGTCTTCTCGGCTTCGTTGGCCATCTCCTCGTACCGCTGGAGACGAGCCTTTCCCTTGGCCTGCCTGGCCTTTGTGCCGGAGCGCACCCAAGCCAGTTCCTCCTTGAGGCGCTTCTGCAGCTTTTGGTCCTTCTTGCCCTGGACTTCAAGGCGCTCGGCCTTCTTCTCCAGATAGGTGGAGTAGTTCCCCTCGTAGGGGTAAGCGCGGCCCCGGTCGATCTCGAGGATCCATTCCGCCACGTTGTCGAGGAAGTAGCGATCGTGGGTGACAGCGAGGATCGCGCCCTTGTAGTCGGCAAGGTGCTGCTCAAGCCACTGCACGCTCTCGGCGTCGAGGTGGTTGGTCGGTTCGTCCAACAGCAGCAGGTCGGGCTTGCTCAGCAGAAGCTTGCACAACGCGACCCGGCGACGCTCACCACCGGACAGGTGGGTGACCGGCTCGTCCGGCGGTGGGCAACGCAGCGCGTCCATTGCCTGCTCCAGCTGTGAATCCATATCCCAGGCGTCGGCGTGATCGAGCTCTTCCTGGAGCTGCCCCATCTCCTCCATCAGCTCATCGGTGTAATCGGTGGCCATCAGCTCAGCCACTTCGTTGAACCGGTCGAGTTTGACCTTGATTTCGCCCATGCCTTCCTCGACATTGCCGCGAACCGTCTTCTCCTCATTGAGCGGCGGCTCCTGCAGCAAAATGCCGACGGTTGCGCCCGGCGCCAGCAGCGCGTCACCGTTATTGGCCGGGTCCAGGCCGGCCATGATGCGCAGGACGCTCGACTTGCCGGCCCCGTTGGGTCCAACCACGCCGATCTTGGCACCCGGCAAGAAGGCCAGCGTGACGTCGTCGAGGATTACCTTGTCGCCGTGCGCCTTGCGCACCTTCCGCATCGTGTAGATGTATTCGGCCATTGCCGCGGATCGCCTTCCGTCTGCGAATTACTCGCCGCCCATCCTAGGGGTGCACCCAGTGGGCGCCGAGCGTGCGTGGCCGCACCACCAGCGACACCTCAGCGCCGCGGCCACGCATCGCCAGTCAGGCAGACAGTGCCAGTCCCGGCGACTCGTCGGACTCCGACGACGAATCGGGGTCTTCGCTATCGACCGCATCCGACACAGTGGCGACTTCTGCGGCTGATTCACTGGCCGGCGACTGGGGCCGCTGCTCTATCCGGGCGATAGCCCTCGCCAGGTCGGGTCCGACGGACGTGGCCCGCATTTCCAACGACGACTTCCTGGTTCCTTCGCGGTCCTCATACTCCCGCGTCCAGACATGTCCGACGGCAATGATCGGCGCACCTTTGTACAACGCAGCTCCTACGCCGGTGACCAGCCGCCCCCAGCAGTTGACTGTGATGAACAGCGAACTTCCCGGCTCCCAGTTGCCGTCGGCTGTTCGGCGGCGGGCATTGCTAGCCACCCTGAAGCTGATCAATTCCTGGTCCCCGACAACCCGGCGACGGAGATCGGTGACGATGCGGCCAACGACAGTCAATGGTGTTTCGAACATGGCTCTCACTCCTCACTTCGGTGCATGCTTGCCCCATCAGTGAGCCGTACCGAGCCGACAGCATGATCCGTGCGGCCTTTGAGTAGCGCGGACGTTGTGGATCAATTCCGATATGTGGACAACTGACCCGGCGAACGTCAGCCAGCGGCTTCCTGCGATGCCTCTCGGACGCGGAACGCCTCGGCGGACAGTTGATGTATCAGGTCCATGTCGGCGAGGATCGCGCGCAATTCACGCAAGAAGGCCGTCCGTCGCTCATCCAGATCCGGCGCGGATTTCAACAGCTGTTGATCGGCGGCCACCTGTCGCGCGGTGGCGAACAACAGCGCCGACACGGACTCGTTGCTTCGTACCCGCCCCTGCGCCGCGTATTGACTACCCACCCCGAGCGCCAACTTGTCGAGTTCCGCCTGCGAGATCTCAGCGGGTGCGTCGCAGAGCACATCGGCAACGATTTCGTAGGCCTCGAGGAACGGGCGCAGCATGGCGGAGGCCATCAGCGGCCGCTTGGCCCTAAGCAGGGCTTCGACCGCGTCGCCACCTGCCGCGACTTGGATCTCCCAATCCTGGTGCCAGGCAAGCTCTTCGGCCAGGTGCTTGCGGAATGCAGCGGAGTCGGCGAAGTAGAAGTCGAACTTCAGCAGGTCCCGCAAGCGCATCGCTTGTGTCCAAAAGGCCGCCACCCGATCACCGTCCGGTGCCCGACCGGCATGGACCAACGCCAGCTCGACGATCGACGTCTCGAGGAAGGCGTGAATCAAGGTGTTGCGGTAGAACGCCGCCTCATGTTCATGCTCTGGGGCGATCCGCCACACCGGCTCGTGGCCACCGTCGACACGGGTCACCGGATGCCCGTTGGACATCGCGTCCGCGGCTGCCCGCGCACCTTCGGTGGTGCGAAGACGTAACGCGCTGTTGGTCATTGGCGTCTGTTTGCGTTCCAGATAGTCCAGCGAGTCCTGCAGCGCCAGATGCAACTGGCTCAGTGTGAGTGCCCGGCCATGGGTGGTGAGAAGCAGAGCCGACACCAGTCCGGTGGCGTTGATCGGGGTGACCCGCAGGATGCGCCACGCCACCTGGAACGCCATCTTCTGCATTGCAAGGCGTTTGGCAGCCGGATCGTCGGCGACGGACCCGCCCGGTAGACCGAGGTACTGCCGCATCGACACGGCTTCAGGGAATCGGACGTAGATCTTGCCGTAGTTACGCTCCCCTTGGGCCTTGATGAACTTGTACAGCCACTCGGCACCCTCGGCCTTCTTCTCCCCGCCGCGGGCGTAGGCCGCGTACTCGGCCGTCTCGTGCAGTTGGTCGAAGCTAATGGAAACCGGCTGCAGCAAGATGTCCTCGCTGCGGCCATCGAGGTAGGCGTCGGCCACGTAGCTGAGCAAACCGAGCTTGGGCGGCAACATCTTTCCGGTCCGTGATCTGGTCCCTTCGATCGACCAGTTCAGATTGAACCGCTTCTCCACGATGTAGCCGACGAACTGCCGAAGCACATACTTGTACAGCGGATCGTCCAGCTTGCGGCGGATGAAAATAACACCGGATCGACGCATCAGCGGACCCATGAAACCGAAGGACAGATTGATGCCAGCGAACGTGTGCACCGGCGGCAGCTTGTTCTCCTGCATGGCCACCGGCACGATCGCGCCGTCAAGGTAGGACCGATGCGAGAAGAGGAGCACCGCAGGATGGGCCTCCAGCGCATGCCGCATCGCTTCGATCTCCGCTGAGTCGTAGTCGATCCGCGGATCGAACCCTCTGCTGAAGATCGCGCGGCCGAGGTTCGGCATCAGATCGACAGAGAACCTGCTCCACCCGGTGGCGAGCTCGTTGAGCATCCCTTCCGCCTTTGCGGGAGTGGCTCCGGGGATGTCTTCCAAGCCGTCAATGAAACGAGAGGACGCCATCAACTCATCGGTGATCAGGCGCGGCGACTTGTATTCGGGCCCGAGCAAACGCAATTCGATCCGCTCGATCGCCAGAGTCGCACGACGCAGCACGAAACGGGCGAAATCACGGGGGCTACTTCCGACGGTGATCTCCTGCCACTGCCGACGCAGATCGCCGACCGTAGCCCCCTCACCGGCGACAATTCGCGCGCGTGACGGGTCCTTGCGAAGCACGCCGCGCTGCAAGAATTCTGGTGGACGGTAGGTGTCGCGGCCCGACAGCAGGCCAACGATCTTGACCCGCGTCGGCAGGCCTCCAGGCACCCAAAACACTCGCACCGGAACCACGGAACGGTTTTCACCGGCGCCGAGCCGGTTCGCGAGTTGAGCGATCACTCTTTCCGGGGGATCTTCCCCGGGCAGGCGCAGCACCTCGACTTTGGTATCGGGATGCGCCCGCCGTTGTGCCTCTACCCACTGGTCGAGCAGATCGGATTCGGCCTTCGAGGACACCGAGGCCAACACGAGCGCATCGTCTGTGGTGCTGAAATCGGTCAGGTCGTCACCGGCGATCATTGCGGGTCCGCTTTCTTGGCCGGAGCCTTCTTGGCCGGCGCTTTCTTCGCAGCAGGCTTCTTGGCTGGCGCCTTCTTCGCTGGTGCCTTCTTCGCTGGCGCAGGCTCATAGAGGTCCGGCACCGGGAGTTCGTCGTAGGGCCAATCCTTGAGCGTGTCCACGTACAACTGCCGCACCTGCGCGATCCGTTCAGGCAAGTCCTGAACCGTCCAGTCCTTGACCGAAATCGGTGGGTAGACAACCACATCCACTTCACCGGGGCTCATCGTGGACGAGTCGCGCGGCGCGATCACCTCGGCGTTTCGAATCACCACCGGAACGATCGGAACACCCGCCGACATCGCGATACGGAACGGTCCCTTCTTGAAGGGCCCCACTGTCTTGGTGTCGTTCCGGGTGCCCTCCGGCGCAATCATTACGGACAGACCTTTTTCGACCAGATCTTCCACATGTTGCAGAGTCTCGATGGCGGCTTTGGGGTCATCCCGGTCGATAAACACCGTATCGACCAGCTTGCCCAAAGTGCCTATGACCGGATCGTTTTGGAGCTCCTTCTTGCCAACTCCGGTCCAGTTGTCCTTGATCAACGAGGCTGTGATCACGCCGTCGAAGTTATTGCGATGGTTGAAGATGAACACCGCCGGGCGTTTCTTCGTCAGGTTCTCCCGCCCCAGCACGTTCACTCGGACGCCGTTGGCCGCCAACAGCAACTGTGGGAATGCCGTAGTGAACACATTGACACCGCGACGCCTGCTGAGCGTCAGCAATCCCCAGCCGATCGCCCCTGCCGCGGACGGCACGAGCGAGCCGATCCCGAGCAGGGTCCGCACCTGCCCCATGACCCCGCCGCCGCCGCGGCTGCTGAACTCGAGAATCGGCCAGCCCCGACGCCGAGCTACCGCGGCCATCTTCCCTTCGGGATTGGTCGGCCGTGGATTTCCCACCAGATACATCAATGCGACGTCTTCGTTGCCGTCGGCGTAGAAGTAGCTGTCCTTCAGGTCGATATCGTTCTCCGCCGCGAACTTCTGCACCGCATTGGCCTTGCCAGGGCCCCACAGAATGGGCTTGAGAATCTTGCCGGTGAGCGTGTCGTCGTCATCGACTTCGAACCGGTTGGTAAGTGTGTTCTGGATGCCGAGGAAACGTGCCACCGGCTCGACCTGGATGGTCAACGCCGAGGAGCTCAACACCACTGTATGGCCACGATCCATGTGGGCCTGTACCAGTTCACGCATCTCTGGATAGATACGTTCGGCGATCTTCTGGACAAACAGTCGCTCGCCGATGGCTTGGACGTCAGACAACGGACGACCCACCAACGCGGACGACGCTTTGTTAATCAGTTCCTCGAATTCCAGCCTGCCCAGCTGGTGGTTCAGACCGGCCGAGATCATGCCGATCAACTCGCCGATTCCCATATCGCGGCTTCGGAACCGCTCCCTGGTGAGGATGACCGCGGTGAAGCCCGCGACCAGCGTGCCGTCGAGATCGAAGAACGCCCCGACCTTGGGTCCCGGCGGGCTGGCCATCACCTCTGCAACCGAACCCGGCAGGCGCATGGGCCGCGACTTCCCGTTGTCGCTCATGAGAACGCCACCGATCCTCCCGAGGTGGAAACGGGAGCCGGTACGGGCTCCTGAGTGGAGTCAGGAAAGGACACGGGCACTACCCGCAGCGCCGGATCGCCAGCAACGGCCAGCACTTCGTCGAATCCGCGCTGAAAGCACTCCGCGAACAGATCTTCGTGCGCGAACGAGGCCCGATCATAGCGCGCCGTGATCGTCACGTATCCACCGCGCGATACCAGAACCACCATCATCGCCACTCCGGGCAGCGGCCCGAGTCCGAACTGCCGCAACACTTTTGCGCCGGCGATGTAGGTATCGCCCGCGAATACCGGCACGTTGGACGCCTGCACGTCGGAGCCGAGAGCAGCACCGCTCATCGATTCCAGGACCTGATCGGGTAACAGACTGAGCACCGGCGCGACCCAACCAATCATGTCGATGGCTGCTTCTTCCCGGCGCTGGATCATCTGCTTGTGAATCTTGGCCATCCGCACTACGGGGTCAGCGACGCCGATCGGCGCTGCGAGGTTGATGCCGGAGAACCGATTGCCACCGGCCGGGTCGGCATCCGAACGCAGATTGACCGGTACCGCCATCGGAAGCTTGCTGATCGGAACGCCGAGGGCCTCGTGATACAGCCGCAGAGCACCGCACAGACCCGCTAGGTAGGCGTCGTTGATAGAACCGTTTGCCGCATGAGCGGCGCGCTTCAAGTCGGCGAGCGGCATCTCGATGGCTTCGGTCCGTGTCGATAGTGACCTCCGGCGGAGCAACGGAGAGGGTTCAGCCGCGCGACTGACGACCCTGCGCCCGGACCGGGCGTAGTCGACAGCGTCCCAGACGGCCGTGCCCGGGCTCGTGACCACTCGGCCGATCATGGAGACCGAGCCGGCTACTGCCGAAATCAGACCCCCGATGACTTTCCCGGGGAGGTGGTTGATGCCCTCGCGCATCAGGTCATTGGGCGACAGGTCCTGCGGCACCGGCATCGGCGGCACCGGCCTGGGCGGAGGGTTGCGTTCGAGGTCGTAGATCTCGGCGAACATCGCAATGGCACCCACGCCATCGGTCACGGCGTGGCTCAGATGCAGCAAGGTAGCGGCCTTACCGCCCTCCAGTCCCTCGACCAGGGTGGCGGTCCATAGGGGCCGGGAGATGTCCAGTGGCGACTGCAGGATGATCTCCGCGAGGTCGAGCACCTCGCGGAGCGTTCCAGGTTCGGGTACCCGAACCCGTCGAATGTGGAAGTCGAGGTTGAAGTCCGGATCTACCACCCAGCGCGCCGGAGCGGTCGGCAACGTCGGCACGACGACCTTCTGACGAAGCCGCAACACCTTGCGTGATGCGTTCTCGAACCCTGCTCGATATCGGTTCCAGTCCGGCGCGGTGTCGAGGATCTCCAATGCCATTACTCCGGACCGGGTCCTCGGGTTGCCCTCACCGCGATGCATCAGTAGGTCGAAAGCTCCGAGTTCAGACGGCAGGCCGTTGGCATCGGTAGGTCCGCTCATCGATACCTCTCCATCGACACCCGCACTCCTCCTGTCACGCCAGTCACCTGGGCATCCCACATGCCGCGCCAGCACCACGCTAGTCCGCACCCGACATTACCGGGAGTCGATTGTCGCGATCCTGGAGTCGATGGCGATGAACAGGTAAAAGAGTCCGACAGCGAACCCGCTGGATTGTCTGCGGCGACAATCAATTAGCCGGAAAGCCAACCACCGTTGTCGCTGATCCGACATCCGTCGTTCAGGTGAGCAACCTGGTTCACCATCGACAGTGACCATGAGCCAGACTGTTTTGTGTGTCGGATCGTCGCTTGCTCACTTGGGCCGCAGCCTTCGCATTGCTGGCCATTGGTCTACTGGCGCTACGCTTCCCGGTCTTCCTCGACGATTTCGATCGCTGGGGAGTTCAGATCAAATGCGGCAGCGGCTTCGGCGCAGAGCCTATTCAGGCGTCGGTTGCCGACGAATTCAATGCACAACATCCAGAGCTGGCGACTTCGACCACGCGCTACACCGAGCGTTGTGAGCAGTCCCTGACTGTCCGTCGCAGCTGGGCAATCGCCACCGCAGCGATCGGGGGCTTGATCCTCAGCTGGCTCGTCATCACGCTGTTGAAACCCCAACGGCCGCCGGGCAACACGATTAGCTCGCCGGACTGACGGCGACCGCTTCCCGACTGCTGGAGGAGGCCACATGGCGCCCGTAGATGGTCCCCAGGAACGCCGCGACGGCCTCGGCCGTCGCCTGGCAACGCAATGTGGCAATGGCATCGAAGGCATGGTGCGCATTGGGCAGTTCGGCCAGCGAAACAGTGCCCGCACCCACCGCGCGGAGGGCGTTGCAGAATTCACGCGCCTGCGAATGCGGCACGATCGCATCGTTTTCGCCATGCAGAACAAAAAACGGCGGTGCGTCACGATGCGCACGGAAGATCGGTGACGCATCCCTGAACAGCCCGGGGTCATCGGCGATTCGGGTCTGCATCACCAAGCGCTCGAGGAACGGCATCATCAAGTCGTGCATGTTGTCGAGGTTGGTCAGATCGTAAACGCCGTAGTACGGCACCGCGGCCTGCACGCTGGTGTCAGCTTCTTCGAAGCCGGGCTGCAGCCGGGGATCGTCTGAGGTCAGCGCCGCCAGTGAGGCAAGATGTCCCCCGGCCGAACCGCCTGTGATTGCGATGAAGTCCGGATCACCGCCGTACTCTGCGATGTTCTCGCGAACCCAGGCAATCGCCTGCTTGACGTCGACGATGTGTGCCGGCCAGGCGCTGCCGGGGCTCCTGCGGTAATTGATGGAGACGCAGGTCCAACCCAGCTGGGTCATCCGGCTCATCAGTGGGTACGCCTGGCCGCGCTTGTCATTAATCGACCACGCGCCGCCGGGAACCTGAATCAGTACGGGCGCGCGGTAGCCCTCCGGCAGATCCGGCCGACGCCACACATCCAGCAGGTTGTTGCGCCCGCAGGTTCCGTAGGCGATGTCAGCGGTCTTGGCCGCATATCGACGTCGATGGGACAGTGGATCCAAAACACCGGCCAGGCTGGGCTGCTTGGCGGTATAGGGCTCTAGTGGGTGGTACACCGCATCCTGGTAGCCCTCGCCGAACGTCTCGCAAAGGGCTGTTTCGAGGACTTCATCGGCTCGCTGAAGTGCCAAACCGCAAGCGAACCGGTCCAACGGGGACGCCGGGATTGCCGATAGCGCATGCCCCGTGAGCACATGAGGCGCCAATTCAGTGGACAGCCACCCCAGGAGCCAGCTGGCCAGCGATGGCGAGCCACGCAACACCAGCGAGCCAGTGTGATAGGCCCGCGTACAGCGCGCGGTGACCTGCTCGATTGGACTGCCCATGACCGTCGGCCCCCTCGACACGTCAATGACCTGGGCGTTTGCCCTGATCGCGGGTGCGGCAGCCTGGTCAGGCGTGTGCCGCCGGTCACACATTAGTCAACTCCCGCTAACGCAACCGTTATTTTTGCCAACGGATGCCGAGATAGTCGTATTCACGCAGGCCAGAGGGCGGAAAAAATTCCGACACGGCCCATCGGGGCGGCAACGTGTCGACGTTAGACTGACTGACGCGATGCCTCCGTAGCTCAGTCGGATAGAGCAAGGGCCTTCTAATCCCTAGGTCGCAGGTTCGATTCCTGCCGGGGGCGCTGTTCAGACATGGTATTTAGCCATGCTGAATAACTTCAGTCGCCTATTCGGCGTCTATGGTGAAATGGCAGCTGTGCGTGCTGCGCCTCCCGCCGCTGTCCTGATCACAGGCATGTCCGGCGCAGGTAAGTCAACGGCGTTGGACGAAGTTGCCCGCCGCGGTTACACCACTGTGGACACCGACAATGGTCCGTGGATTCAGAACGTCGACGGTGAGCCATTTTCGATGCGGTCGTACTACTCACCGCGCCTCTCGACATCTTGCTCGACCGCATTCAACGCCGCACCAATAATCGCTTCGGCAAGCAACCGGACGAGCGCGAGAAAATCGCGTCTGCCATCGCCGTCGTCGAGCCACTACTTAGGCAGGCCGCGACGCATGTTGTCGACACCAACTGCGAGCTATCCGACGTTGTTGATCTGTTGATCGAGATAGCGCTCCGGTCTGGCAGGTAGGAAAGCCGAGGTCGATCGAAGGCCCGATGACGTCGCTACGGTTGTATCTCAGCTTCCCACCAGGCGAGCACTCGTGTCCCGTACAGGGTGAGCCACTTCGAAGGCTCGCCGGCAGGAAGATCGATTTCGAACCACACTCGTCCGGGTTGCCGACCTGTCTGCAGCCATGTGCCGTCGGGCTGCCTTGCATCACGAACGATGCCGATCGCTTCGGCTATCCGGGGATCGGGAGCAGTCCCATCATGTAGCGCCGCCATCCGGAAATATTCACACGCGTTGAGCGCACTGTAGGACCAGCGAATAGGAAAGGCGAAGTCGTTAACCCATTCCCCCACTTGCTGGTTCGTCGACAACCGGCGAACGAGGTGGCGCTGGAGCAGATACTCCTCGCCGCAGCGCCGCGCATCGCGGGTACCCGCTCCACCCCCGGTTGCCACCTCATAGAACAGCAGACCTTTGAGGGAATTGAGGGTCGAATGGAACGACGACCGGCGAGACCCGTTGACCCACTCGCAATTCCATCCGCCATCGGGCAACTGGTGTTCCAGGAACCAACCAACGATGGCACTGACATCCGCCCCCAGCCACACACCATTGGCCACTGTCCAGGCGTTGATACAGCAATCCACCTCGCCCGACCAGTAGGGCGAGCCGTCGTAGTCCCAACGGCTGTGCTCTGCGAGCAACTCCGCGGTCCGACGCTCGCGTAGAACCGACGCGTCAAGACCCCATTCTCGCAGGGTGTTTAGAGTCCATGTCGTCGCCGTCCACGGCTGTGTCAGTTCCGGTCGAAAAGTGAGCAGGTGATTCCGGTCGAAAAGTGAGCACCCTTCTGATTGGAGAGTGATCACTGTGGAGGACTGGGCCGAGATCCGCCGGTTGTATCGGTCGGAGAAGTTGTCGCAGGCTGAGATCGCGCGGCGGCTGAAGCTGTCGCGCAACACCGTGGCCAACGCGGTGCATTCGGAGTCGCCGCCACGCTATGAACGGGCGCCGGTGGCGTCCTCAGCGTGGTTGCAGGTGGAGCCGGCGGTACGGGCGCTACTGCGGGAGTACCCGACGATGGCGGCCTCGGTGATCGCCCAGCGGGTCGGGTGGAGCGGTGGGCATTCGTGGTTCGCGGAGAACGTCGCGAGGATCCGCCCGGAGTACGCCCCGGCCGATCCGTGTGACCGCTTGGTCCACCTGCCTGGGGAGCAGGTGCAGTGCGATCTGTGGTTCCCCGGTGCGCTGGTGCCCGACCACGCCGGGGCGCTGCGGTCGTTTCCGGTGTTGGTGATGGTCGCGGCCTATTCACGGTTCATCGCCGCGGTGATGCTCCCGTCACGGATCACCGGCGACCTGCTGGCCGGGATGTGGCAACTGCTCTCCCACGATATCGGTGCGGTTCCTCGAACACTGCTGTGGGACAACGAGTCCGGCATCGGCCAACGTGGTCGCCTAGCTCAGGGCGTGGCCGGGTTCTGCGGGGTGCTGGGCACCCGACTGATCCAGGCCCGACCCTACGACCCCGAAACCAAGGGCGTGGTGGAGCGAGCCAACGGCTACCTCGGAACGTCGTTCCTTCCCGGCCGGACGTTCTGCTCGCCGGCGGACTTCAACACCCAACTCACCGACTGGCTGGCCGCGGTGGCCAACGTGCGCCGCCACGCCGGCACCCGGCTGATCCCGGCTGAGGCGTTGATCGTCGACCGGGTGGCGATGGCCGGTCTGCCGCCGGTCGCGCCGGCGACCGGAACCACGGTGAGCACCCGGTTGGGCCGTGACTACTACGTGGCGATCGCCTCGAATAGCTATTCGGTGCATCCCGAGGCGATCGGGCGGATGATCACCGTGACCGCCACCCTGGATCGGGTCCGCGCCCACTGCGGTGACCGGCTGGTCGCCGATCACCAAAGGCTCTGGGGTGCACACGGATTGGCATCCGACCCAGACCATGTCGCTGCTGCATCGGTGTTGCGTCAACAGTATCTGCACCGCCGAACATCACCCGATGACCATCTGCAGGTCGACGTGGAAGTCGCCGATCTGAGTGCCTATGACGCGGTGTTCGGGACCGGGGAGGTCGCCTGATGGCCACCAAACGCACCTCGGTTCCGGGTGAGGTCGACAAGCTGATCGCCCATCAGTCCCGGCTGTTGAAGGCACCGCGGATCGCCGGGCACTACGCCCGCCTGGCCGAACAGGGACGTGCCGCGGCGTGGTCGTTGGAGGACTATCTGGCCGCGGTGTTGGCGGTGGAATCCAATGCCCGTGCTGAATCCGGAGCGCGACAGCGGATTCGGTATGCGGGCTTTCCGGCGATCAAGACGATCACCGACTTCGACTTCACCGCCCAACCCGCCCTCGACCGGGCCCAGATCGCCCGCCTGGAAGGCGGGGGCTGGCTCGCCGAAGCCCGCAACGTCGTGCTGCTCGGACCGCCCGGCACAGGCAAAACCCACCTCGCGACCGCGTTGGCGATCGCCGCCGCCCAAGCCGGGCACCGCGTCGCGTTCGCCCCGGCGACGGGGTGGATCAGCCGCCTGGCCGAAGCGCACAGCATCGGCCGCCTCGAGGCCGAGCTGCGCAAGATCTCCCGCTACGGGCTGATCGTCATCGATGAAGTCGGCTACATCCCGTTCGACACCGAAGCGGCCAACCTGTTCTTCCAACTGGTCTCGACCCGATACGAGAAATCCTCGATCATCTTGACCTCCAACCTGCCGTTCTCCCGCTGGGGCCAGGTGTTCGGCGAGGCCACCATCGCCTCGGCGATGATCGACCGGATCGTGCACCACGCCGACGTCATCGCCCTCAAAGGGGCCAGCTACCGCATCAAACACACCACGATCGAGACACTGCCCTCCGTGGAAGTCGACCGTCAGGCAGACTCAACCCCGTAAGCACACCTGCTCACTTTTCGACCGGAACAGGCTGCTCACAATTCAACCGGAGCTGACACGGCTGACCATCTTCGGACACCTGATCGTCGCCGAAGTCGTAGTCAGCCGGGAAGAACGAACCACCGGCCCATTGACCATCACCATCTTGGAGAGCCAGCAGGCGTGCGCCGAAGCCTTCGGTCGCGATCCGCGTCCGCGTCGCTTCCCACACGTCGGGTGACGCGCGCAAAACATCGCGTTCAACTTGCCAGCGCAACGCGGGATCAGAGTCCACCAGCCAGTCCTCCAACAACGCTCCCGTCATGGGACCAAGTTAGTGAATGACCCCCGGTAGGTTCGGCGAAAGCATCTAGGGCGGCAAGTGCGTCGAGCGAACGCTACACGCGGTTGTGCCATCGACAAGGGCATCGCTGGCATTACACAGCCCGGAACTACCAGAAGTCGGTAGCAGGTTCGGTTTCCGTCGGAGCCTATTGTGTATTTTCGCAGTTAGAGCCAGATATCTCGACCAGAACGCCTCGCTCAGGGAGTTAGCACTGAATGACGGAGAATCCGCTCACCGACGCCGTCTCACGCCAATACGAGCGGTGGACCTATCCCCCGCCGATCATGGACCTCGAGTTGGGGTTCCAGGATCGCTTCGACCCCAGCCACTGTCATCGGATTCTGTGGCCCGACCGGGAATATCGACCCAATCTCGATATCTTGATCGCCGGTTGCGGCACAAATCAGGCCGCCGTCTACGCCTTCAATAACCCCGAGGCTAACGTGGTGGCGGTCGATATCAGCCAATCATCGTTGGAACACGAGCGGTATCTGAAGGACCGACACGGTCTGTCGAACTTGGAACTGCACCATCTCCCGATCGAAGAACTACCCAGTCTCGGCCGCGACTTCGACCTCATCGTTTCGACCGGGGTTCTGCACCACCTGGCAGACCCTGCGGTGGGCGCGAGAGCGCTCGGCAAGTGTCTACGCTCCGACGGCGCCTTCGGGATCATGCTCTACGGGAAGGTGGGCCGCATAGGCGTCGAACTTCTGCAATCGGTCTTTCGTGACCTCGGGCTGGACCAAAACGACTCCTCGGTTCGGATGGTCAGAGAAATCATCTCCCTGCTTCCGTCGGGACACCCCATCCGAAGCTATCTCGACAGAGCCAGGGATCCACAGTCCGATGCCGGACTTGTCGATACCTTCCTGCACGGCCGTGAACGCTCCTACACCGTTGCCGACTGTCTAGACCTCATCAGCTCAGCAGGACTGGAATTCCAGGACTGGCTGTTTAAGGAGCCCTACTACCCACCAAACCTCACCGCACCCGGAAGCGAATTCTCCTCAGCCCTTGATGAATTGCCCCATCCGCAAGTGTGGTCGATCATGGAGCGCGTCAACGGCCTCAATGGTTGCCACTTCTTCATCGCATGCCAGCCAGACCGGCCAAAAGAGCGCTACGCAATCGACTTCTCATCGAGTGAGTCCATGGACTACACACCGTTGTTCCGGTGGAGGTGCGGCAGCCGGGGCGCGGAAATCTTCCGGCACGACGACTGGACCGTCAGCCTCAGCCCCACCCAATTGGCATTCGTGCAACGCATCGACGGGCAGCGCACCATACGAGATATCGCGGAGCAGGTCGCACAAAGCGGACTGCTGCCACGCGATAACGCACATGACCCCAACGAATTTGGCCGCAAACTGTTTCGAGACCTGTGGCAAAGCGACTTCCTTGCGATGACCCTCGCATAGCTTCGCTACACCCACCGCGAGGTGCAGATCTCCCTATGCCGCCAAACTTGAGTGTCTGGACCCCAGAGTTTCGTAGACGGCCCCTAGCACTTCGCGCGTGTACGACGATTCGTTGGGGGCCATCAATTCGTACCAATCTTCGGTGACGAGGTTGACCGAGGTCTTGAAATCGGTGCGCAGCCACTGCTGCAGGGTGGGTTGCCCTCGCGTGGTGAACCCTTGACTCGACCTCGGCCCCAACTGCAGCAGGCCCATCACGATATTGGTCGTGTCGGGCGTCGCCTCACCGAAGAGGCCCCAAATGGTCCCGCTGGGGCGATCTTCGAGGTTCGTCTCATTCGCAACATACAGTTGGTCCATTGATGGGACGTTCCACCAAGGCCGGAAGATCGTGTCGTCGGGCCACAGATCAGGGTTACCGGCCACAGTGCTGCTGTCGTTGTAAACGACGATGACGTTCTTGTCCATCGCCCAGAGGTCTTGAAGCGTCGCGGAGGTGCCGAGCGCACTGGGGGCCATCCGTGATCCGAACGCATCCTCCATCTTCGACACCAGCACAGCGTTCGAAGCCGCATCAAAGTTGTTGAGGCCCTGCACATAGACAAATAGGACTTCCTTGGGATGAGTGTCCGCGAACTGCGCGATTTGGCCGAGCACATCGTCGGCTGTGGGACCACGAAGTCCGTGTTCGATGTATATCTGCCCGTCCGGTTCGTTGGTGAACCTCAAGTCGACGTAGCGGATCCCATTGGCGAACTGCTCAGAAAGGCTCTGGCCCTGCGTCTTCGCCCATCCCGCGACGATGGGTTTGATCACGAGGTCTTCCAGCAATGGCGGAAATTCGGTGAGTATCCCGAAATCGGAGATGCCGGTTAGTGCCCACGGCGACCTGGAAGTGATTCCATAACTGCCGGAGTCGTGAGTCCCCGGGATCGGGAGCTCCGTGAGGGGAAGGTCCGAAATCCCTGGAAGCGTTGCCATCCAGTTCTCGGGGTCGACGTTCGTTGGCCCGACCGCGGTGACCTTATAGCCGAAGGTGACGGACTGTGGTGCGCGATTGGACAGCCCCTGACCGTTGTTGTTGAGGAAGTTCAGGCCCTCGTTGGTGTAGCTCTGAGCAATCAGTTGCACGGGACTGGAGGCCGGGTCGTTGGGATCTAGCAGGGCGGCGTTCCGGTAGAAGATCTTGTCGACCTGCTCGCAACTATCTGCGTAGGCACATGTCGGCGCGTCGACGGGGGTGGCTCCGTTGTACTCCAGTTGCACCCACGCGTCGGTGAGGCCGTTGGCGGTGACGAACTGGCTCAAAGTCTGCCCGGGAGTGGAGTACAGCTGGTCGAAGGCGCCCGTGACGATGACCGCGCGGCCTATCGAGTTCAGCTGGATGAAGTTGGAGAGCTGTGCGATATCAGCGTTGGTCAGCGACGCACCGGAGTTCGCCTGAACGTTGTAGAGGTCGATCGATTCCCCACCGGGAATATCCAACCGGGAGTAGGTGAATCCCGTCGGCCCTACGCAGAGCACGATGCATCCTCCCCACTCCTCCCTGTCCACACCATCGATCCGGTACGCGGAGAACGTGTTGAGTCCGTCCGAGAAAGGAATACCGATGGGACCTAGCCAGGCCGGGACCTGTGGCGCCGTTTGATCCGGGAATAAGGCGTTGGCGGCGAGAAACAATTGGTAAGCGACGTCAACCTGCACGTTGACAATGTCGAAATCGTTGAGCTGAGAGCCGATTTGAAGCATGTTCGGGATTCGCGGCCAGGCGGCCCCGGATAGCAGGGAAGGCAGGCCCGCGACGTTGTAAGTCAGCATACTGAAGTCACCGGTGATGTCGGTGTACACAGCGACGTCGGGGTCGGGTTGGATGGCAACACCGTTGAAGATCGTCACGGTGGCCGTATCGCGGAATCCGCCTGATAGGCCGAAGAAGTCCAGAACCGAGTTAACGAGATTATCCAAGACCCGAACGTGGGTACTGGGGGCCTCATTCGCGACGAAGGCGAAGCTGTCAGTGCCCGTGAATGTTTCATCGGGCGTGTACGTGAAGGTGCCGGTCGCGTTATTGACGGACACGGTTCCGCGACTCGGGCCTCCGGGCATGCCGTTATCGGGCACCGAGTAGACGATCGCATTGCCGTTCGATTGCGTGGCGGAAAACGGGATGGCTCCGCTGGTAACCCCCTGGCCCAGGGCAACTTCGACCTGCATCGGCCTCACCGTGGGGGGCTTGTCGAAGATCGAGGCCAGCACTCGGGGGATGAAGCCGATCCAGGGCGGGTCAACGTAGGTTTGTATCCAGGTCGTCAGATCGCTGATGAAGCTCTCGACCACGCGCTGCCCCGAACCCACTGCGCTAGGCGGAACATCGCCGACCTCACGCCGCGCAGCGGCCACCATCGTCCACAGTGCCGGCGAGGCTGCGCCGCCGCTGGGGGCTGGCGACTTCACCGTTGCAGCAGGCGCATTCCTGACCTGGACTACGACTGGCGCTTGCGACACGGGTACGGCTGGCATCGTTCGCAGGGCGATGGGGCGCCTAGTT
Source organism: Mycobacterium sp. (assembly GCA_965279745.1). Classification (GTDB taxonomy): domain Bacteria; phylum Actinomycetota; class Actinomycetes; order Mycobacteriales; family Mycobacteriaceae; genus Mycobacterium. Next base: position 173,302 of record OZ257262.1, on the reverse strand, counting down.
ATAGTGCCTTGATCAGTCGCCACGGTAGTGCGCCTCGGGTTCGAGACGACTGAGTCAAAAGATCTGCCGGGCCTTGCAGATGTCGCGATCGAACCCGCGGACGCCGGTCCCCTATGGGTTGACGACCGTGTAGGCGACTGCGTCGACGAGGTATCTTCTGCTGCTGAGGCCGACGTCCCAGGCGATGCGTAGCCGGTGGCCGGCACACTCAAGACGACCGCCCCAACTCCCAAGAAAACTGCTACGGCGGCGAACCGGGCGATCCAGCGGGCGTAATGCATTGCGGGTTATCTTCTCTTACCGAACTACGCCGCCGAAACCGCGGGCTGAGTTTGACGCAGTGGCATGTGCCTCGCCGGCTCCGATATCGGGAACAGCTGCTCCAGCCCGAACCTGAACGCGACGAGCAACGGAGCGTGTCCGGTGCGGCCGGTCCCTGGCCCGCCAACATCGATCGTCATGTTGATGTCGACGAAATCCGACTGGTTCTCGTTCGGTCCAACCATTTCCAGTTCGGTGAGCACGAGTCCGTCTGTGGCCACGCCGACGCCTAGGGCCGCAGCGTCCTCTCGCTCCGGAATGAGCGCGCCCATCACGTACAGAGCACCCGCGGCAGCCACCTGCTCGAAGTAGTAGTCGCTGTCGTGTGGAACAGCCGCATGACGTGGCTGAGTGTCGAGGATCGGTACTGCTCCTGGGAACAGCGTTGTAAACAGCCGCACGAGGCCAGTAACCACGCCAATCGTTATCGTCGCCGCAGCTCCGGCAGCCAAGCCGACGACGACGCCAACAATGTTGTCACCAAAGAGCGACCCGATCCCTTGGCCCAACGCGATGCCGATAGCAGCTTGAACCCCCGGCTCCGCGATAACGGCTTGGATTAGGAAGGGCTCGATGCCGTCGCTCCACGACAGTGGAATCGTTCCGCTCAGCATGCCGGTAGCGAGGTCGTCGAGAAGCTTCATCGTGCCCGGCTGTGCCAACAAGGAGGCCACTATTCCGTCAGCCAGCTGGCCTACCACCCCGAGCAGGAACGCGTTGTTGATCCCCAGTCCCTTGATGAAGTCGCTGGCGATAACCCTCACCGCCGCACCAAATGCCTGGCGCATACCAGCTGTTCCCAGGAGCGATTGCACGACATCGGGGATGATGGTGTGAACAGCGGCCAGGAAGGCGGGGTTCGCCTGCAGCGCTGCAAGCGCGCTCGTGAGTGCCGCGGAAACATCAGTCCCGTCCAGTACGGCATTGGCTATCTGGTTCAGGGTGTCCGTAAGCGCGGTATTGAACCCGGGGTAACTCAGGAAGCCCGTGATAGCCGAGCTGAGCGTCTCGCCCACCACATTCCTGAACAGGGAATCAGCCAGCAATGCGAGCACTCCGGCGCCCACCGCGGCATCAGTTTCCGCGCTCAGGAAAGCCCCGATAGCCGCCTGGACCACCGGGTTAGCAGTCAACTCCTCGACCAAATTCTCGACCAGCGAGCCCAGCGCTTGCTGAACCGCGGAGTTGCTCAACAAATTGACATCAACAACGTTGAGAGCTGCAGCGATGGTGGATCGCACCGCCGCCACGATGACCGGGTTGGTTTCCAAGTCTCCGATCACCGCCGCCAGGGCGGTCGAAATATCTTGCCCGCCAACAACTGCGACAGCCAGTTGGCCGGCCGCCGTGCCCAATGCATCCACCACACCGGTGTGGCCGAAGAAGTTCGTCACCACCGACACCACCAACGTGCCCAACCCACCGGTGACCGCCGGGTTCGTCAACAAGTCGACCACCGCGCCGCCGACCTGGGCGCCCACCGCCGCACCCAACGCCCCACCACCAAGCAGACCCGACACCACCGACGCCACCTGGTCACTCAGTTCAGCCTGCACTGTGTAATCACCCACCAGACCAGTGATCAACGACCCCGCAGTATCGGCCAACGCCGTCCACAACCCGGAATCACCCAGCAGTGTTTCCACCGCATCACCCACCGTGGTGCCGACCGCACCCTGAATATCGGTGTTGGCTTGCAACCCCGCGATCACCGCCGCCAAGACAGTCGAAATATCCTGGCCGCCAACAACAGCCGCAGCCAACTCGCCGGCAGCATCAGCTAGAGCACTCACGACACCGGTGTGGCCGAAGAAGTTCGTCACCACCGACACCACCAACGTGCCCAACCCACCAGTCACCGCAGGATTGGCCAACAAGTCGACCACCGCACCACCGACCTGGGCACCCACCGCCGCACCCAACGCCCCACCACCAAGCAACCCCGACACCACCGACGCCACCTCGTCGTGGACCGCGCCCTGCACCGCCGAATCACCCACCACACCAGTGATCAACGACCCCGCAGTATCGGCCAACGCCGTCCACAACCCGGAATCACCCAGCAGTGTTTCCACCGCATCACCCACCGTGGTGCCGACCGCACCCTGAATATCGGTATTGGCTTGCAACCCCGCGATCACCGCCGCCAAGACAGTCGAAATATCCTGGCCGCCAACAACAGCCGCAGCCAACTCGCCGGCAGCATCAGCTAGAGCACTCACGACACCGGTGTGGCCGAAGAAGTTCGTCACCACCGACACCACCAACGTGCCCAACCCACCAGTCACCGCCGGGTTCGTCAACAAGTCGACCACCGCACCACCGACCTGGGCGCCCACCGCCGCACCCAACGCCCCACCACCAAGCAACCCCGACACCACCGACGCCACCTCGTCGTGGACCGCGCCCTGAACCGCCGAATCACCCACCACACCAGTGATCAACGACCCCGCAGTATCGGCCAACGCCGTCCACAACCCGGAATCACCCAGCAGTGTTTCCACCGCATCACCCACCGTGGTGCCGACCGCACCCTGAATATCGGTATTGGCTTGCAACCCCGCGATCACCGCCGCCAAGACAGTCGAAATATCTTGCCCGCCAACAACAGCGGCAGCCAGTTGGCCGGCCGCCGTGCCCAACGCATCCACCACACCGGTGTGGCCGAAGAAGTTCGTCACCACCGACACCACCAACGTGCCCAACCCACCAGTCACCGCCGGGTTCGTCAACAAGTCGACCACCGCACCACCGACCTGGGCACCCACCGCCGCACCCAACGCCCCACCACCAAGCAACCCCGACACCACCGACGCCACCTCGTCGTGGACCGCGCCCTGAACCGCCGAATCACCCACCACACCAGTGATCAACGACCCCGCAGTATCGGCCAACGCCGTCCACAACCCGGAATCACCCAGCAGTGTTTCCACCGCATCACCCACCGTGGTGCCGACCGCACCCTGAATATCGGTGTTGGCTTGCAACCCCGCGATCACCGCCGCCAAGACAGTCGAAATATCCTGGCCGCCAACAACAGCCGCAGCCAACTCGCCGGCAGCATCAGCTAGAGCACTCACGACACCGGTGTGGCCGAAGAAGTTCGTCACCACCGACACCACCAACGTGCCCAACCCACCAGTCACCGCCGGATTCGTCAACAAGTCGACCACCGCACCACCGACCTGGGCACCCACCGCCGCACCCAACGCCCCACCACCAAGCAACCCCGCCACCACCGACGCCACCTCGTCGTGGACCGCGCCCTGCACCGCCGAATCACCCACCACACCAGTGATCAACGACCCCGCAGTATCGGCCAACGCCGTCCACAACCCGGAATCACCCAGCAGTGTTTCCACCGCATCACCCACCGTGGTGCCGACCGCACCCTGAATATCGGTGTTGGCTTGCAACCCCGCGATCACCGCCGCCAAGACAGTCGAAATATCCTGGCCGCCAACAACAGCCGCAGCCAACTCGCCGGCAGCATCAGCTAGAGCACTCACGACACCGGTGTGGCCGAAGAAGTTCGTCACCACCGACACCACCAACGTGCCCAACCCACCGGTGACCGCCGGGTTCGTCAACAAGTCGACCACCGCGCCACCGACCTGGGCGCCCACCGCCGCACCCAACGCCCCACCACCAAGCAGACCCGACACCACCGACGCCACCTGGTCACTCAGTTCAGCCTGCACTGTGTAATCACCCACCACACCAGTGATCAACGACCCCGCAGTATCGGCCAACGCCGTCCACAACCCGGAATCACCCAGCAGTGTTTCCACCGCATCACCCACCGTGGTGCCGACCGCACCCTGAATATCGGTATTGGCTTGCAACCCCGCGATCACCGCCGCCAAGACAGTCGAAATATCCTGGCCGCCAACAACAGCCGCAGCCAACTCGCCGGCAGCATCAGCTAGAGCACTCACGACACCGGTGTGGCCGAAGAAGTTCGTCACCACCGACACCACCAACGTGCCCAACCCACCAGTCACCGCCGGATTCGTCAACAAGTCGACCACCGCACCACCGACCTGGGCACCCACCGCCGCACCCAACGCCCCACCACCAAGCAACCCCGCCACCACCGACGCCACCTGGTCACTCAGTTCAGCCTGCACTGTGGAATCACCCACCACACCAGTGATCAACGACCCCGCAGTATCGGCCAACGCCGTCCACAACCCGGAATCACCCAGCAGTGTTTCCACCGCATCACCCACCGTGGTGCCGACCGCACCCTGAATATCGGTATTGGCTTGCAACCCCGCGATCACCGCCGCCAAGACAGTCGAAATATCTTGCCCGCCAACAACAGCGGCAGCCAGTTGGCCGGCCGCCGTGCCCAACGCATCCACCACACCGGTGTGGCCGAAGAAGTTCGTCACCACCGACACCACCAACGTGCCCAACCCACCAGTCACCGCAGGATTGGCCAACAAGTCGACCACCGCACCACCGACCTGGGCACCCACCGCCGCACCCAACGCCCCACCACCAAGCAACCCCGACACCACCGACGCCACCTCGTCGTGGACCGCGCCCTGAACCGCCGAATCACCCACCACACCAGTGATCAACGACCCCGCAGTATCGGCCAACGCCGTCCACAACCCGGAATCACCCAGCAGTGTTTCCACCGCATCACCCACCGTGGTGCCGACCGCACCCTGAATATCGGTATTGGCTTGCAACCCCGCCACGATTGTCGGCATGGCGGTCGCCAAATCACCTGCCACCACGGCAGTTCCGAGCTGGCCCGCCGCATCTGCGAGCGCATCCACTATCCCGGTCTGCCCCAAGAACCCCGACACGACCGACCCGACCAACGTGCCCAACCCGCCAGTCACCGCAGGATTAGCCAGCAAGTCCACCACCGCAGACCCGACCTGGGCACCCACCGCCGCACCCAACGCTCCACCACCAAGCAACCCCGACAAGATCGAGGCCACCTCATCACTGAGTGCACCCTGCACCGCTGCAGCGCCGACCAGATCACCGATCAAAGTTGAGGCAGTCGAACCCAACCCCTCCAACAGGTCGGAATCACCCAACAGTTGCCCCACGACGTCGGTGACCGTCACTCCAACTGCGGACTGAATGTCGGTATTGGCCTGCAGCCCCGCGACCACCGTTGGGAGCACGGTTGACAGTTCAACCCCACCGATGACGGCTGTCGCCAGCTCACCGGCCGCAGTGGCCAACGCATCCACCACACCCGTCTGGTCGATGAATTCCGGCAACAATGACCCGATCACGATGGCCAGCTCGCCGCTGACGTCCGGATTGGCCAGGAGCCCGACTACTGCAGTGCTCAGTGCACCACCCACTTGAGTGCCCAACGCTCCGCCGCTAAGCAACCCCGACGCAATCGAGGCGACCTGACCACCCGCTGCTTGCTGCACCGCGGAGTTTCCCGCCAAACCTGTGATCAAATCCGTGATGGCGGTGCTCAATGCTTGGGGCACATCGGTATTCGAAAGCAATGTCGTCACTGCACCGGAGGCGGCGGAGCCGGCAGCTTCGGCGAGGGACGTGGCGCTCGACGGCGGGGACAGCGGGTCAGCACCCAACATGCCCAGTATTGCGTTGACCGCGTCCGTGGCCACGAGGCCATTGACGCCGGGTTGGGTGATGAAGGTGACGTATGCAGCTCCGGCCGCGTCGGCTACGTCACCCCCGATTGCGGACAAGAGGTTGGCCACGACGTTGCTGACGGTTGTGCTCACGCCCGCAAGGTCAGGGCTGCTGTCCCCGAGCAACATGGTGGCGACCATGTCGCCGACGTACGTCGCGATCGCGGGCGTGCCGGTTAGCAAATTGATCGTGCCGGTAACGGCAGTGCCCAATACCGCTTGGACATCAGAGTCACCAAAGAACGTGCCCAGCGCGCCTTGTACAGGCACCCCGATCATCTGTACGAGCGCCGCTTTGAAGGAAAAGTCGTTGGTAACAAGGTTGTAGAGGAAATCAACAATTCCGGTAATACCCAACGGAACCGAGATGGCTGCGAAAACTGGGTTCAGCGCGGCTGCAACCGTGGAATTGCCGAATACCGACTGAACGAAATAAGCCACTGCAGATCCGACGGTGGCAGCGAGATCTGCAGGCACGGTCGTAAGAGCGCCAGCGACTGTGTCGGATAGGAACTGCAGAATTGCGGCGTTATTTGCGAGGCTTTGAACTAGCGGCCCCAGCGGTGCCAGGCTGCCGAGACCGAAGTCGTAGAGAATTACCGTATTGAGAATTGTGAATGCTGCCGACGCAACTATGTTGGCGATGGATCCCGCATAGGGTCCGCCAATCGCGTCGACTAAGTCCGTCACCAAACCAATTAGTGGTGTCTCAATCAGGTTCAGCGCGTCCACTACAAGGCCCGAGACGATGCTCGTGACGCCATTGACGATGTCGTTCCAAAGGTCGCCGATGTCGCTCCAGATCGACGCCGGCTGCGCCAAACCTGCGACTCCCCGATTGGCCAGAATCAGCCCGCCCCTACCAAACGTGCCGCTGCTACCCGCGTTGCCGGGGTTCAGGGTTGATTCCCCTCCGACCCCGCCGTTGCCACCGAGGCCGATCAGTAAGCCGCCGTTACCGCCGTCGCCCCCGGAACCTCCAGCGTCCGCGCCGATTCCGCCGTTACCGCCGTTACCGCCGATGCCGCCCAGTAGCCCGCTGTTGCCACCGTTGCCACCGTTGCCACCGATCCCGCTGACGGTGCCGCCGTTGCCGCCAAAGCCGCCAGCGCCCCCAGAACCCTGCAGTGACAGGAAGCCTGCGTTGCCCCCGTCGCCGCCGCTACCGCCATCGCCCGCGGCGGCACTGGCAGACGCGCCATTACCGCCCTTGCCCCCGTCGCCAAAGAACAAACCGCCCTGTCCGCCATCGCCGCCCGCGCCGCCATTGATACCCGCGAAACCGGATCCGCCGTCACCACCGTGGCCGAACCAGACCGCCGCGCCACCATTACCACCATTGAAACCGTTGCCGCCGTTGCCAATCAGCCCGCTGTTGCCACCGTCGCACGCCCCACTGGTGCACGCACCCTCGTAGCTGGTGTAGCTGTAGCCGTTGCCGAGCAAGATGCCTGCGTTGGGGTTGTCGGCTGTGCCGTCACCAACGAAGAACCGGAAGAAGTCAGCGAACGGATTGTCTGCAACCGACCGCGCTACCGACGCACTCGACGGCGGCGAACTCACACCCGGTTCAGATGGCTCACTAGTGGTCACTGCTGCGGCCGGGGCTACCAACGGGACAGCGCCGGCAAGCTCACGACGGCTGAGAGCCAGCGCCGCCCACCCCAACGGTTCCGCAATCGGCGCGCCGTCCGAATCCCCGCCGCCAGCCAGCCAGACCATTGGGCCGCCTCCCGACACAGCCCCTGGCGGCGTTGCCGCAGTCATCACGGGTGCCGCCTCCGCTGCGGCTTCGACGGCCACAGTCTGCGGGACCGCTGAGGCCGGTTGGGCTTCATCGGCGGACGCCACGGTCGGTTCGACGTCGGCCGGCGAGGTCGACACCAACTGGACACCGTCGTTTGCAACCGCCGGACCACTGGTCGCCGTTCGGGGCGACGAAGTTGACGCGTCCGCAGAGGCAGAGGGAGTCCCAGAGTTGTGGTTATCCCGAGCTTCCGGACCCGACGTTGCCGGCCGCTGGACACCACTGCGCCGCCCCGCTGCCGAGTTGCGGGCGGGCGGTTCGGTGGTGCCAGCGTCACCCGAGCCTGATGCGTCCGGGGAACTACTTGAAGGCCCTCCACGACTAGCGGCCCGCGAGTCCCGCGTCACTCCGGTAGACCCGCCTGAGCCAGCCGAACCCGCAGAATTCCCTGAGCCGGGGTCGGCCGCCACCACCGCTGGCAGCCCAACGATTACGCCACCCACACCCAAGGCCACCGCCAACGCGCCGACCCGACCTACGTAATGCGTCGGCCGGATCACCGGCGCTAGCGACCACGCGCCGGTGCGGTCCTCGACCAGTCGAACCGCCCCGACAGACAGTCGATGTCGTCCACCCGAGTCTCTGCGGTGCCGACTGGAACCCAACGACTCCGGCCCCATCGCCTAACCCCCGAACCTAGACGCAGCAAACGCTCGTTAGGAGATATATCACAGAAGCTATGACGCCCATCACACATCAGCTCCGACGTCTAGCAACTTGGCGGAAGAACATCTACGCGGCTGACACTCTGAAGCCGATCCGCCCTGCGTTAGCGGGGTCGCGCCCGTCAGATCCCGTCTAGAGACCGCACGTCACGGCCATGAACGTGGAGCGGGTCCGGCCGGAGGGGCTGGGCTCAACGCGGCGCCTGGCACCGGCTCGTTCTGCAGAGCACCCAAGCAAAGACCCAGCCTTCCCGGCTGGCAAGAGCCATAGCCCGAACCGATGCTCGGCTGATTGCTGGACCAGCAAAGTCCAGTGATGGGATCTTGAATCTGTCCCCCTGAGCATGCGGCAAAGGCCATTGGCGCACCCACCAACGGGGCGCCAATGAACAATGCGCCCAAGGTAGACGCCAACAGAAACCTGCCAGCCCCGCTTCGAATCTTCATTCGGACAGTTCTCCAGTCGTCCACAGGGTTGCCAGGGTTCACAGATAGTAGCCCTCGATCAGGGCGTTATCGTGGTCTTCTCATCGATCAGCTTGGCGGCGTCGAGCACCACATCTTCCTGCCCTTCAAGGGTGACCGCATTCAGCTGCAGGACGTACAAAGCACCGTCTTTACCGGGCACAACCACTGTCTTTTGCGCAACGGCACGCTTCTTGCCGTTATCCACAAAAGTGCCGGCGGACTGGATCGCTTCGAATCCGCCCAGGGAGGTCTTGTTCGGCTCAGTAAGCGGCTTGTATTCCGGCAGGTTCTCAATTGCCCCCGGGGCGTATTCAAGAACCTTCGCCGCGTCGACGGCGCCAGTCAGCTTGGAAGCGATTGCAATGATGGTCGGCGGGTCGCTGGGATCCTGCGGCTTGTCATAGATGATCGCGCCGTAGGCCCAATCCGGCTTCTGCGCACCGGCAGCGTGCCAGTCCGGTGGAAACGGGAAGTCAAAATTCGGCGTTCCCGGCTCGTCGGGCTTGAATGGCGTTTCGGCGATCTTGTTCTCGGTGATGTAGTCATTGATCGTTTTGTGCGCGCCCTCTAGATTCGGACGCTCAGACGGCAACGCGACGTTGGTCGACGTCGCTGTAGAAGCTGGCGCTGAGGTCGAACTACTCGTTTCGGTCTTGGTACTCGAGCCGCACCCAACGAGCGCGAGGCTCAACGCAACGGCGGACCCCGCCGTGATCATCGTCGTCATCGTCTTCATCGGGTCGCTCTCTCCTTAGATGGTCGTGCCCAGCGCCGAGCGTAGTGAGCCAAGCACATCCATGAGGCCGAATGGTCGCGCCTGACCCATGGATTTAACGTGATCGTGGGCCACACCGCGCATTGTTAGCCTCGCCCAGTGACAGATTCGATCCGATACGAGGTCCATAACCGAGTCGCGCTCATAACCGTCAACGACCCGGACCGGCGCAACGCAATCACTGAATCCATGTCGGAGCAACTGCAGGCCACTGTCGAACGCGCCGAGAACGACCCAGGTGTGCACGCGGTCGTGCTCACCGGCGCAGGCAAAGCATTTTGTGCGGGAGCAGATCTCTCGGCGCTCGGCGGCGCCGCAAGCGAAGGCCTCGAACGCCTGTATGCCGGATTCATGGCTGTCGGCCGCTGCACCCTGCCGACTATCGCAGCGGTGAATGGGGCGGCAGTCGGCGCGGGATTGAACCTCGCACTTGCCGCCGACGTTCGCATCGCCGGACCTCACGCAGTGTTCGACACGCGATTCCAGAAGCTGGGTATCCATCCGGGCGGCGGCGCCACCTGGATGCTGCAGCGCGCTGTCGGACCACAGGTGGCACGCGCCGCATTGTTGTTCGGCATGACATTCGACGCGGAGGCCGCTGCCCACCACGGATTGGTCCTCCGAGTCGCCCAGGATCCCGTTGCCGCCGCCCTTGAGCTCGCCGACGGACCCGCATCCGCTCCCCGCGACGTGGTGCTGTCTACAAAGGCATCCATGCGCGCCACCGCTATTCCGGGTTTCGTCGATGCCGACCATCACGAAACAGCAAAGAACATTGAGCTTGGGCCGCAAGCCAAGTCAATCGAGTCACCGGAATTCACAGCACGACTGGCCGCCGCGCAACGGAAATAGGTCACGCCGCGAACGAATGCACAAGCTCGCGATTGAGCCACACTTCAACGTCACTCGATGGGGCCTTCGCAGTGCCCGGCATCGGCGGCGCCATCGAGTGATAGTGCGCACCGGTGGGAGTTGTGAACTCGGCTGTATGTCTTCCGTTTTCGCCCGCATCGGCGGCGACTTCCCAGCCGTCTGCTTCCTTCGCATAGTTGCAGCGCTCACACAGGCCCAGCCCGTTACCAGCAGTACTGCGACCACCTCGCCGATGGGGCTTCGCATGGTCGCGGTGGCGGATCGGCGCATCGCAGTAAGGAGTTCGGCAGCGTTGATCCCGCAACTCGATGAAGTCGGCCAAACCCTTCGGAAATAGTCGGGAACGCGACTCCAATGCCACCAATGCGCCACTCAACGGATTCGCATACAGCCGGCGAAGCGTCGCCCGCGAGCGCCGATCCGCTACTGCATCCGTGACGAGTTTCTGCGCTACATCCGTTCGCCCAAAGTGTCGGCCATGACCTGCCCGCGAGATCGCCCGTCGCAGCACACGTCGGCCTCTCTTTTGAGCGCCGCGTATACCGAAACTCCTTGAGCTACCGGCAGTAGTGCAGTCACGTAGGTCATGGTGTCGGGTGCCGGCCGAATCGTGACGGTGCGATCCGAATGAGCCTTTGCCGCCCGGTCGACTATCGCGTGTGGATCCAACCGGTAGGCGATCTCCTTCGCTGCGGCAGCCAGAGCAGCATCGCCCATCCCGTCTAACCCGGCGCAATCGGAACAAAGCTCCGCATCGAGGCGCCTGCGGTCGTCGACCTCGAGGCACGCCGACTCCCGAACCAGGATTGTCGCCCGCCATTCCGACAAGGCACCGCATTCAAGCGCAGCCAACGTGTGGGGCATCTCGTGGACAAGCGCTTTGGCAAATCCCAGATGCCGTCCGCCCCGAACCGGCGAATCCCGACGAGCCAGCGCCACCTCAGAGGCGACTCCACGACGACGCCGCGCGAACGGAATGCCAGCCGCCGATTCCGCAGCCCGACGTTTTGCATCGAACGCAGCAGTCAAAGTTGCCTGCCGCGCGGCAGCAGCCGCCTTAAGCCGCTCCAACCATGCGATGGCGTTGATGAGACCTGCCTCGTCTACAACTTCTCCCAGATCAGGGCCTTCCTCAATCATCTCTTCGAACATATGTGCGATATTATCAAACCTGGCGGTTCACGCACTCGTTTCTGGTACTCAATCCCCGATACAGTCCAAGGTGTGATCTACACCTCATCGACGCGGTCGCGGCTCTCACCAGCTAGCCGTGGGAAAAGCCATGGAACTCATTCCAGATATGTCGGCCGCATCGGGGCACTGGCATTTGCACTCGGAGTCGGCATGGCTGTTGCGAATAGCCCAGGTGTCGCCGTTGCCGATAGCGGCGACAGTTCGGCTGGATCGAGTTCCGCACATCCCAGGTCAGGTCACCCCGCGTCAGCCGGGAAGTCTCCCAAGACCATTCAAAGGTCAGACGCGATCAACGCCGCGATCAGCGCCCCGCAACGCACAACTCGCCAGCCAACCCCGCCGGTGCGATCTGAAGCCGCGCTGCCGGAAATCCTTGGGTCGGTGCGACGCGAGGTGCAACGAAAGCAGTTGAACCCCGCAGCCAACGCGGCCACGACACAAATGGGCACAGCATCGTCCGACCCGGACTGGACACTAGGAAGCGTCCTCTTCGCCAGGACGCCGGTGATTGCCTACAACGCGGCGCAGAATGTCCAAGATGTCGACGGTGTCATCAGAGGCACCCTGAACGCCTCGCAGGCCAATGGCTACACGCTGACCTACACCACCACGGCACCCCAAAAGGGAACCGTGCAGATTCACGCGGACGGCACGTTCACGTACACACCGAACGAGGAATTCGCCAGCATTGGGGGCACCGACTCATTCACCGTCACCGCCGATGACGAGCCGGGCAACCCGTGGCACCTGCACGGTTTGGCGACGATCTTCGCCCCCGACCACGGTGCCACAGCGACCGAGACCGTCACGGTCCTTGAGGATCCGGGTGTTCCGCAGCCAAGGACCGACCTCGCAACCACCGATCAGCTCAACGCCGAACAGCTGGCCACCAGAATCGCCAATTCACTACCAGTGCAGTTGGCCAAGATCGTCTTGAAGCTGGGTTGGTGGCTGGCGGCAAAGCACAACTACGCGTTGATCGGTGGCCCCGACCAAGCGAACATGGATCAACTCGACCAGGCCGTCACCGAGTACGCGACGCAAACCGCGATGGAGATCCAACTTCTCCAATCGAACGGCCCCGCGGTGTACCAACAGGTCGCAGCAACGCACACCTGGTACATGCAGTCGTTCGCCGGGACCCGCATCTGGTACGACAACCCCGACACCATCTATCGATTCATCGGAGTCAACGACGCTTCGTCGTATGTGATCACCGGCCGCTTCTTTGGCGACGCTGTACCCGCCGACACCAATTTCAGCGTGCTGACCGGGCTAACCGGAGCCACCGCAGCCAATCTGAACGGCGGCGACATGGCGATCAATCCCGACGGTAGTTTCACGATCACCGCCAATTCCTCACCCGCAGCACCGGGAGACACGAACCACTTGCAGTTGCCGCCGGGGACCACGTTGATCACAACGCGAAACACCCTGTCGGACTGGAACCTTCAGGAGCCAATGACTCTTTCGGTGCTGCGTGTCAGTGGGCCGCCGCCTAGCCTGTTCAGCCAAATTGGTGGTTTTGCCATCCCATTCATCGGGCCGCTGGTGTCCGGCAACCCGCTGCTGACAACACTGGTTTCGATCATCCCGCCGTTGCCCGGACATATCGTGCAATCCATTGAGGCGGCGGTGATCATGCTGCTGCTCGGTATTAATGGCGAGAATGAATACATGGGGGTCGCGACCACTAACCCCACGACCGGCGAGCGGACACAGCCCAATGTGCTGACCGACCCGGCCCACAACGCATCGTTCCTATCCACTCAACTGCAGAGCACCGGCTACTTCCAGTTGGACAACGACCAGGCTTTGGTCGTCACCATCGACCCGGGCAACGCCGGTTACTTCAGCGTTCCGATCACCAACGACTGGACCATTACCAACAACTACTGGGACCAGCAGACGAGTCTGAATACAGACCAATCTGTGGCCAATCCCGACGGCACGTACACCCTCGTCATCTCCCCGACCGACCCCGGCGTGGCCAACTGGGTGTCCACCGGTGGGCTTAACCAGGGGACGATCTCAATTCGCTTCCAGGACTTCGATTCCGGCTCGACCGACGACCCGACCATCCACAGCCAACTAGTGCAGATCGACCAGCTCGGCACCGTGCTGCCCGGCACGACCGTCTACGTCACACCGGAAGAACGCCGAGCCCAGATCGCCAAACGACAACTGGGATACAACAGGCGCTACTCCCCGTACCCGCAGGCCTGATCAGAGATCCAGCAGTGCCGTTTCCGGCGCTTCGATAAGCCCGCGTAGGTCGGTGAGGAAAGCGGCAGCCTGTGCGCCGTCCATGACGCGATGATCAAACGCCAACGTCAACGTCATTGTCGGCCGCGCGACTACGAGGTCATCGACGACGACGGCCCGCGGCTTCAGTGAGCCCATACCGAGGACAGCGGCTTCCGGATGATTGATGATCGGAACGCCTCCATCCAAACCGAGCGCACCAAAGTTGGACACCGTGAACGTCGAACCACCCAGTTGCGCGGGAGCCAAAGTTCCCGCCCTGGCTTTGCGGACAATATCCTCGACGACCACCGCCAACTGCCGAACAGTCTTGGCGTGTGCGTCAACGATCGACGGAACGACGAGCCCTCGATCGGTGGCGACCGCCAAACCCAGGCGCACACCGGGGTGCACTCGGATCTGCGGCCCGCTCGCCGCGGCCACCCAACTGCTGTTGACGATTCGATGTCGAGTCAATGCGATAGTCAGCAACCGCAAAATCAACACCAGCGGCGTAACTCCGCCGACTTCGCTGAACTTGTCCTGAAGCCGCAGCAACGCAGAGCAGTCCACCTGAACACTGGCGTGCGCATCCGGAATGGAACTGCGAGAGAGCACCATTTGAGTCGCCATCCGAGCCCGGACGCCCTGCACCGGAAGATCTTCTCCGCCGACGACTTCTGACTTGCCGCCCGCCGCAGCCAAAACGTCGTCACGGGAGATGATCCCGTTCGTGGATGAACCCGGCAGCACCGTTGCCAGGTCAACTGCAAGATCAGCGGCCAGCTTTCGCACCTTTGGCGCCGCGCGAGGCCGACGGCTGACGTCCATCGTCTCGTCCGTCCCGTAGCCAACCAGAACTGGCGTTCGGGCGGGCGATGCGGCCGGATCTCCGGTCTCGATCCGAGCTAAAAGCGCTCCCACAGCTAATGTTTCGCCTTCGACCCCACCCAGCTCCATGATCCGTCCCGCGTACGGACTCGGGATCTCTACCTCGGCCTTGTTTGTTTCCACTGTGCACAATGGCTGGTTCAGCTCGACGATGTCGCCGACCGAGACGGCCCACTGTGTGATGGTGGCGTCCACGAGACCCTCACCGAGGTCTGGAACCAGAAAGTCGCGCCCGCCGGTGTCGTCGGTCATGGCCGCCGCAACACTTTCTCGACGCAGTCGAGCAACCGATCCACACCTGGCAACCAGAGCTTCTCCAACCGCGCTGGCGGATAGGGGGTGTCGAATCCGGTGGCCCGCAGCACCGGTGACTCAAGATCGTAGAACAGCTCTTCGGAGATTCGCGCCGCGAGTTCGGCGCCAAATCCCAGCGTCCGTGGGCCTTCATGCATGACGACTGCTCGTCCGGTCTTTCGGACCGACGCGGCGATGGTGTCGAAGTCCAGCGGATTCAACGACCGCAGGTCGATTACTTCCAGGCTCCAGCCTTGTTGGGCGGCAGCCGTTTCTGCGGCACTGAGTGCGGTAGCGACCAACCCTCCATAGGTGATCACCGTGACATCGCCGCCCGTGCGGCGGACGGCGGCCACACCGATGGGTGGTTCCGGCTGATCGAAGTCGACGATGCCAGGTCCCCAATACCGTCGCTTCGGCTCAAGATAGATCACCGGATCCCGCGCGGCGATCGAGTACCGAAGCAGCCAGTAGGCGTCCGAAGGTGTCGACGGCACAACTACTTTCAGACCGGCGGTGTGCGCCCAGTAGGTCTCAGTCGACTCGGAATGATGCTCGACCGCGCCGATACCACCGAATGACGGAATCCGCACCGTCACCGGCATGTCTACTTCACCCCGCGTGCGCATCCGATACTTGGCGAGGTGGCTGACGATCTGGTCGAATGCCGGATAGGAAAACCCGTCGAACTGGATCTCGGGAACCGGCACGAACCCGCGAAGAGCTAGCCCCACCGACATTCCGATGATGGCAGACTCGGCCAACGGCACGTCGAAACATCTTTGCTTGCCGAATGTCTCAGTGAGCCCCTCGGTAATCCGGAAGACTCCCCCGAGCGTCGCGACATCTTCACCGAAGACCAGTACGCGCTCGTCGGCAGCCATGGCGTCGCGCAATGCCCTATTTATCGCCTTGGCCATGCTCAGCGTCGTCAGTTCGGGAAGATCTGCCCAAAGCGCATCGTGGGGGTCCGGTGTGTCACCGCCGCTGGCCGGCGGCCGCTCGATGATCTGCGTCATCTCAGACCTCCTTCACCAGTTCGGCGAGCAGTTGCTGTCGCTGCGCCGCGAGCGAAGGTGTGGTTTCGGCGTACACCGTGTCGAACAGCTCCGACACGTCAGGGTCGGGCGCATCGACCACTGAATCACGGAGTTCCGCGCGGAGCCGCACAGATCGAGCGGTCACGCGGTCTTCCAGCCGCCGCGTCCACACCCCGGTCTGCTGCAAATAGCTGCGGTAGCGGCTAATCGGGTCGCGGGCGGCCCATGCTTCAAGCTCCCCAGCAGGCCGATAGCGGGTCGGATCGTCGGACGTGGTGTGTGGACTCATCCGATAGGTGACGGCTTCGATCAGAGTTGGCCCACCCCCCGCGCGGGCGCGATCGGCGGCCTCAGCCATCACCGCATAACAGGCCAGCACGTCATTGCCATCGACGATCACTCCGGGCATCCCGTAGCCACTGGCGCGATGAGCAATCGACGGCCCGGCATACTGCCGTTTCGCCGGCGTGGAGATCGCCCATTGGTTGTTCTGCACGTAGAAGACGCATGGCGCTTGCTCGACCGCAGCGAGGTTCATCGCCTCGTGGGTATCGCCCTCACTGGTTGCGCCATCGCCTAGGAAAGCCACAGTGACCGAGTCCTCATCGAGCCGCTGCGCGCCCATGGCGGCACCGACTGCATGCAGTACCTGGGTGGCTATCGGGATGGAGATCGGAGCGCAGCATTTCTGCGTGAAATGCAGTCCGCCATGCCACGCTCCTCGCCACACGGCGGCCATCTGTGCCGGCGCGATGCCGCGCACGAGGAATGCGCCGAGCTCACGATATTGCGGGAACAGCCAGTCGGTCTTTCGCAGACATGCCGTCGCACCGACTTGGGCAGCCTCCTGACCCCGGCACGACGCATACAGGGCAAGTTCGCCTTGCCGTTGCAGATTGACGAACTCACCGTCGAGGTCTCGGGTGACGACCAGGTTTTCGTACAGCCAGGCCAAAGTCTCTGGTGGCAGGTCATGCTTATAGCGCTCGTCTGCTGTTGCCGTTCCGTCCGGTGCGATGACTTGCACCGGCACCCCGTCGGCTCCCAGCAGCATCGGGTCGAGTCCCATACCGCCTCCTAACAGCCACCGGCATGTGGGCCGGCACGACCTTAGGCCTGCTCAGCGCGGAGGCGGTCAGGCGCAAGCGCAACGATTCGCTCTGCTCGCCTGAGCACTGGGGCATCCACCATTATGCCTTCGAACTGAAAGACGCCACGTTGATCGAGCGCAGCGGTCAACACGTGTCGTGCCCAGTGCACCTGGTCCGGGGTCGGGGTGTAACCATCGCGGATAACAGCAATCTGCGTGGGATGGATGGCGACTTTGACATCGAAGCCGACCGCAACGGCGTCATCAACCTCGGCACGCAGACCATCGAGGTCTTTGATGTCGAGGTATACCGCGTCCAGTGCCAGCCGGGAATACGCCTTCGCGGCCAGCAGGGTCTGCGAACGCACGTGCCTGGCAACCTCGCGATACGACCCATCCGGATACCGGTTGCTAGTTCCACCCAGGACAGCAAAGAGATCCTCGGCACCCCACATGACGCCGAGTGTGTTGTCCACGCGAGCGACGTCGGCGACTGCCAGCGCGCCCAACGGTGTCTCGACGAGTGCGACCACATCTAGCGCGGCAAGTCCCCGGATCTGCTCGGCGGACTCGGTCTTGGCCAACATGACGGTCGTGTATGAGGTGCGAGCCAGCGCCTCGAGGTCTCGGTGGTGATCCGCCGTAGTCGTGGGATTGATCCGGACGACCGTGCGCGCGGGATCCAGCGGTGTCTGCTCCAACGCCGCCCGGGCACCCTCCCGATCCTTCGCTGCGACACCGTCTTCGAGGTCGAGGATGACGACATCGGCTACGGCAGAAGCCTTTTCGAAACGTTCCGGCCGGTCGGCGGGACAGAATAGCCAGGCCACCCCGGGGTTGGTGAGTGTCATCAATCGGGCTTCTTCCGGACCATGGTTTTTCGGGTCGCGGTCGCCACCACGTCACCATTCTGGTTCCGGGCAGTGTGAGAGAACGTGACGATGCCCTCGCCTGGACGGCTCTTGGATTCCCGCTTATCGGTCACCACTGTCTCGGCATACATCGTGTCACCGTGGAAAAGTGGTTTTGGAAAAGCGATTTCGGAGAATCCTAGATTTCCGACAATGGTGCCCTGCGTCAGCTGAGCCACTGACAAACCGACCAGAGTGGACAACGTGAACATCGAGTTCACCAGCCGCTGATGAAACGGCGGCAGCGCATCGGAAAATGCAGCGTCCAAGTGCAGCGCCTGGGTGTTCATTGTGAGGGTAGTGAACAAGACATTGTCGGCTTCAGTGATGGTCCGCCCGGGACTGTGCATGTAGCGCACACCGAGCTCGAACTCTTCGAACCACAAACCGCGCTGGACGACAACCCTCTCCTGCGTCATCTAGAGACCCAACTGACGAGCGATCAGCATGAGCTGCACTTCGGTTGTGCCCTCACCGATCTCGAGGATCTTGCTATCGCGATAGTGGCGCGCAACGGTGTACTCATTCATGAATCCATAGCCGCCGTGGACCTGGGTCGCATCGCGCGCGTTGTCCATCGCCGCCTCGCTGGCGATCAGCTTGGCGACCGCCGCCTGCTTCTTGAAGGGCTTGCCCGCCAGCATGAGCGCGGCCGCGTCGTAGTAAGCGGTACGCGCACCATGGGCACGAACCTCCATC
Source organism: Mycobacterium sp. (assembly GCA_965279745.1). Taxonomy (GTDB): domain Bacteria; phylum Actinomycetota; class Actinomycetes; order Mycobacteriales; family Mycobacteriaceae; genus Mycobacterium. Next base: position 154,385 of record OZ257262.1, on the reverse strand, counting down.
CGCGCGATCTTGAACTCAATGGCCTGACGGCGTGCGATGGGCTGGCCGAATGTGGTGCGCTCCTTCGCATACTTGACGCATTCATCGACGCATCCTTGTGCGGCTCCAGTCGCTAATGCCGCGAGAGCAACACGACCTTCGTCGAGGATGCGAAGGAAGTTCGCGTAGCCGCGACCGCGTTCACCTAGCAGATTCTCCGCAGGCACCCGAACGTCTTGGAACGTCAGCGGGTGGGTATCCGAGGCATTCCAGCCGACCTTGTTGTAGGCCGGCTCGGCGGTGAATCCCGGCGCGGGCACCGGCACCAATATGGACGATATCTCGCGGCTATCCCCCGGACCGCCGGTAACCGCCGTGACCGTCACCAGCTTGGTGAGGGCGGTGCCCGAGTTGGTGATGAACTGCTTGTTACCGTTGATCACCCAGTGTCCGTCATCAAGTTTCGCAGTGGTTTTGGTGGCACCCGCGTCGGTGCCCCCGCCGGGTTCGGTGAGCCCGAATGCTCCGAGTGCGTGTCCACTAGTCAGTTGCGGCAACCATTCCTGCTTCTGCGCTTCAGTGCCGAAGTGGTAAATCGGCATTGCGCCCAGAGATACGCCGGCCTCCAGGGTGACTGCGACACTCTGGTCCACCTTACCCAGCTCTTCGAGTGCCAGACACAGCGCGAAATAGTCGCCGCCCATCCCGCCGTATTCCTCGGGAAAGGGCAGCCCGAACAAGCCCATCTCGGCCATGCCCGCCACAACCTCATAGGGGAACGAGTGCTCTGCATCGTGTTTAGCCGATACCGGTGCCACGACGTTGCGGGCGAATTCTCTTACCGTCTTGGCGAATTGCTCGTACTCGTTGGGCAGGGTTCCGGTGGATAAGAAATCACTCATGGGCAGTGCTTTCCGCTTTCTGTGTTGCGTGTACCCGGGCCAGCAGTTGGCCCACCTTGACCTGATCGCCAACGGCGACCAGAAGTTCAACGACGCCCTCGACAGGGGCAGTCAGCGCGTGCTCCATTTTCATCGCCTCAACAGCGAGCACTACCGATCCAGCTGCGACCGTCTCGCCATCCGAGACTCCAATGACGACAACCGAACCGGGCATGGGGCTCTTCAACTCGGCATCACCGGTCTGCTCTGCCTCGGGCCGGACAGGCGCCTCGCGAACCTCCTCCAGCACCGCCACCCGACCGTCACCGGCCAACCAGATCTGCGGGCCGGTCGCGGCGACGATGTAGTCACGTCGAATACCGCCGAAGGTGACCGCCAGGACGTCGTCGGTCAATGCGGCCGACAGCGTCTCGGTGACCGCGTCCTCCACACGCGCGGTCGCCTGATCGGGGGTGCCGATGATGTGGACGTGGTCGGTCCGCTCGCCGCTGTGCAGCCGGACGGTCGTCGGCGCCGGGTCACCGATTCGCCAGCCGGACGGCGTATCCCACAAGTCGCCACCGGTCGAAGGCCAGCGCTTCAGCCAGCGGTAGGCCGCGGCTGCGACGAACATCTCATCGCCGGTGGACACTGGCACGAATTCACCGGACCGCCGGTCCAGCAGGCCGGTGTCCAGTTGGCCGGCGACTACATCGTCGTCGGCAAGCAGGAATCGCAGAAACTCGATGTTGGTTCCCAGCCCGAGTACAGCGGTATCTGCCAGCGCCTGATCAAGTGTGCGCAACGCCGCAGCCCGATCGTCGCCGTAGGCAATGACCTTGGCCAGCATTGGGTCGTACTCGCTGCCGACCGTCATGCCTGCGCGTAAGCCCGAATCCACCCGAACACCGGGACCAACCGGCTCGACCAGTCCGAGCACGGGCCCGCCCGTTGGCAGGAAACCTGCGCCGGGATCTTCCGCGTACACCCGAGCCTCGATCGCATGCCCATGTAGCTCGACGTCGTCTTGGTTACGGTCGAGCTTCTCCCCCGCTGCAATCCGGACTTGCCACTCGACGAGATCCCATCCGGTGACCATCTCCGTGACTGGATGCTCAACCTGAAGGCGGGTGTTCATCTCCATGAAGAAGTACTCGTCGGGCCGATCAGCTGAGACGATGAATTCGACTGTCCCAGCGCCGACGTAGTCGACACTGCGTGCGGTGTCGCACGCTGCCGCCCCGATACGAGCCCGAGTCGCAGGGTCCAGTAGCGGCGAGGGAGCCTCTTCGATGACCTTCTGGTGACGCCGCTGCAGGCTGCACTCCCGCTCGCCAAGGTGCAGCACCGTGCCGTGGGTGTCAGCGAGCACCTGAACTTCGATATGCCTGGGCCGCAAGACGAACCGCTCCAGGAAGAGTGTGTCGTCGCCGAAGGCCGCGGCCGACTCTCGACGCGCCGAGGCTAGCGCCCCGGGCAATTCGCTGGCTTCGTCGACGCGGCGCATACCCTTGCCGCCGCCACCCGCCGACGGCTTCACCAGGATCGGGAATCCGATGTCACCCGCGGCAGCGATCAGATCTGCGTCTGACAGTCCGGGCCTCGCGATGCCCGGTACCACCGGGACGCCGAACGCCGAAACCGCGGCCTTAGCGGCAATCTTGTCGCCCATGGTGCGAATGGCACCGCTGGGCGGTCCGATGAAGACCAACCCCGCGCGCTCAAGTGCTGCGGCGAATTCGGAATTCTCCGAGAGGAATCCGTAACCCGGATGCACCGCCTGCGCTCCGGTCCGCAGCGCGGCCGCTACGACTTTGTCGATGTCGAGATAGCTCTGTATGGCCGGCGGTGGTCCGATCCGTACAGCGATATCGGCCTCGGCAACATGGCGCGCATCCGCATCGGCATCGCTGTAAACAGCGACAGATCGGATATTCATTGCCTTGAGCGTTCGGATGACACGGACTGCGATCTCGCCGCGGTTCGCGACCAGTACGGTATGGAAATTTCTACTGGGTTCTCGCTTTATCATCGCCGCCTACATCCGAAAGACGCCATAGGACACCGGTTCGACCGGCGCGTTCGCAGTGGCCGAAAGTGCCAGCCCCAGAACAGTTCTTGTATCCGCGGGGTCGATGACTCCGTCGTCCCACAGCCGCGCGGTTGAATAGTACGGGTTTCCCTGGTGCTCGTATTGCGCGCGGATCGGACCCTTGAAAGCTTCTTCTTCCTCTGGGGTCATATCGCCGCTCACCGTGGCCAGCACGGAGGCGGCTTGTTCGCCGCCCATCACCGAGATCCTGGCGTTCGGCCACATCCACAGGAATCGTGGCGAATAGGCACGCCCGCACATCGAGTAGTTACCGGCGCCGTACGAACCACCGATGACGACTGTCAGCTTGGGCACCCGGGCGCACGCCACCGCGGTGACCATCTTGGCGCCGTGCTTGGCGATGCCACCGGCTTCGTAGTCGCGGCCGACCATGAAGCCGGTGATGTTCTGCAGGAACACCAGAGGAACCAACCGCTTATCGCAGAGCTCGATGAAATGCGCTCCCTTGAGGGCGGATTCGCCGAAGAGCACGCCATTGTTAGCGACGATTCCGACCGGATGGCCGTGGATATGGGCGAAGCCCGTGATCAGCGTGGTGCCGTATTCGGCCTTGAACTCACTGAATTCGCCGCCATCGACAATTCGGTTAATGACTTCATGCACGTCGTAAGGCACTCGAGCATCGACCGGGACGACGTCGTACAACTCGTGCTGATCGGCGATCGGATCAACGGTCTGACGAACATCCCAGGGACGCGACCCACGGGGACCCAGGGTGTCCACGATTCGGCGAACAATGCCCAACGCGTCGCGATCGTCGTGAGCGAGATGGTCAGTCACGCCGGAAGTCTTGGAGTGCAAGTCGCCACCACCGAGGTCCTCGGCGGTCACGACCTCACCCGTCGCGGCTTTCACCAACGGCGGACCGCCCAGGAAGATCGTTCCCTGATTACGCACGATGATCGCTTCGTCACTCATCGCCGGGACGTAGGCGCCACCCGCGGTACATGAGCCCAGCACGGCGGCGATCTGTGCGATGCCGGCTGCGCTCATCTTCGCCTGGTTGTAGAAGATCCGACCAAAGTGATCGCGATCTGGGAATACCTCGTCCTGCCGTGGCAGGAAGGCGCCTCCGGAATCCACCAGGTAGATGCAGGGCAATCTGTTTTCGGCGGCGATTTCCTGGGCACGCAGGTGCTTCTTCACCGAAATCGGATAGTAGGTGCCACCTTTCACGGTGGCGTCGTTGGCCACAATCATGCACTCACGGCCAGAGACCCGACCGATGCCGGCAATGACCCCGGCCGCCGGACAGTCGTCGTCATACATCCCGTTGGCGGCCAGTGGCGCTATTTCCAACAGCGGACTGCCAGGGTCGAGGAGGCCGTCTACCCGGTCTCGCGGCAGGAGTTTCCCCCGGCCGACATGCCGCTCGCGGGAGCGCTCAGGCCCGCCGCGAGCCGCGGCGGCCAGTTTGGCCCGCAGTTCCTCAACGAGCCGCAAGTGCGCCTCGCGGTTAACTACCGGTGTTGTCATCGATGGAAACCTTGTCACCTTTCGGTTAATGGCGACTAACCCGTGTTAGGTTAGTGAAGATTAACCGAAAGGTCCAGACGCGCCACCGGAGGTGTTGATGACACCATCAGCTCCACGACCGGACCCCGCCGCTTCCCAAGGCGCCCCGCATGATGCGTCCGACGATAAACAGGACACCCGCAGAAGTCGCCTGAAATCGGACCGCCGGACGCAACTGCTCACGGCTGCGGAGCGACTGATTGCCGAACGGGGCTTCTTAGCGGTCCGTCTTGAGGACATCGGCGCGGCCGCCGGCGTCAGCGGACCCGCGATCTATCGGCACTTCCCCAACAAAGAGGCGCTGCTAGTCGAACTTTTAGTCGGCGTCAGCACGCGTCTACTCGACGGCGCGCAAGCGGTCGCAGGCCGGGCAGTCGGCGCCTCAGCTGCATTGGACGGCCTGATCGAATTCCACCTCGACTTCGCGCTGGGCGAACCAAATCTGATCCGAATCCAGGATCGAGATCTGACCCAGCTCCCGCTGTCGGCACAACGGCAGGTCCGCCGCGCGCAGCGGCGCTACGTCGAGATCTGGGTCGACGTGCTGCGCCGGCTCGACCCCGACCTGCATGAAGGTGACGCACGGGTGATGGCGCACGCGGCGTTCGGCCTGCTCAATTCCACGCCGCACAGCATGAAGCCACGCCCGGCTCGTTCGGCCGATCAGGGACCGTCACGCAGAGTCCTACGCGCGATGACCGTCGACGCCCTATCAGTTCGCAGCCGAAGGTAGCCTTCAGGAGTGATGTGGGCATGAACGATCCGCGGCCACAAGGATGGTCGGACTCCACGCAACCAGTGGGCGGCGGCTACCCGCAAAACACCGATCCCGCCTACGCGGGACAGGGCTACGGGCCTACCTACGGCCAGGGTTACACCCCTCCGTCCGCGAATCCCACCCAGCAACTGCCGCCGTATTGGCAGCAGACGGGATATGGGGGCTACGGCGGTTCCGAGCCGCCGCCTTCGCCGCCGGGGGGCCCTAAGTCACCACGCTGGCTCTGGATCTTGGCTGTTGCGGCGGTGCTGATGGTTACCGGCCTGGTGGTAGCACTGGTGATCGTCACTAGTTCCTCCAAGGAATCCACGCTGGTGGCGCCGCTGCCGCCGCTGTCGGTTTCGAGTTCCACATCGGCGACAACACCGGCGACAACATCAACGACACGAACACCCACCACAACAGCGCCCGTGCTGCCCTTCCCGACGACCACGCCATCGATTAGCCCCAGCGCAACGGCCAGCCCGACCGGCGCCGACGACGTCGTCTACACCGTCTCGGGTGAGGGCCGCGCGATCAACATCACCTATGTCGACACCGGCGGCGTCATGCAAACCGAATTCAACGTAATGCTGCCGTGGACCAAGCAGGTCAGCCTCTCAGCGCCGGCTCGCGGGTCCGCCAGCGTCGCGATCGTCAACGTCGGGCGTGATGTCACCTGCAGCGTGTCGGTCAATGGCGCCCAAGTGCGCGAACGGACTGGCCGCGGCCTGACGATCTGCACAGGCGCGGGCTAAAGCGGTTCGGGCGCCCGGGTGTGGTTCGGGACGTCGACCATCAGCAGTCCGATCAGTCCGGCCGCCAGCACGACGATCAGGCCGCCCAGACCGGCACGGTCGGTATGGAACCAGTCCACGAAAACGAAGAACAGCCACGGAGCCAGGAAGGCCACTGCGCGCCCCGTCATCGTGTACAGCCCGAACGCAACGCCTTCTTTGCGGTCGCCGGCCATCCGCAATAGCAGGGTCCGAGCGCTGGATTGAGTGGGTCCTACGAACAACGCCAGCAGTAGTCCGCACACCCAGAAGGTGACGGGACCGGAAAGCGCCATCAGGGTCGCGCAGACAACAATTAGCGCCGACAGCGAGACGACGATGACGGGCTTGCCCCCGATCCGGTCGTCGAGGTGCCCCCCGGTCAGCGCGCCGAGGGCGGCAACCGTGCTGGCGATCACGCCGAAGATCAGCACATCGGCCTGCGAGATTCCGTAGACGCTGACCCCAAGCACAGCCCCGAATGCGAACACACCGGCCAAACCATCCCGGAACACGGCGCTGACCAGGAGGTAGTAGACCAGGTTGCGGTCGCGGCGCCACTCCACCTTGAGATCACTCCACAATTGCCGGTAACTCGAGAACACCCCGCCGGTCGGGACTTCGGGCTCACCGTCTGGGACAAAGGTGTGCGCCGTCACCAACAACGGCATCGCGAAGACCACGAACCAGGCCGCCGTCATCAGCATGGCGGCTCGAATGTTCTGTCCGTCTCCGGCGGGAATCCCCAACAGGCCGCGGGTGGGCCCGTCGCCGGTGATGAACCCGAAGTAGAGCACGAGCAGCAGGACGACACTGCCCACATATCCGGACGCCCAACCCAATCCCGACACCCGCCCCGAATTCTGCGGGGTGGTCAGCTGCCGCAGCATTGCGTTGTAGGGCACGCTCGCCAGATCTCCGCACGCCGCGGTTAAGGCCAACAGCGCCAGGCCAGGCACCAGATACGCGGGGCTGTCTCGAATGAAGCACATCGCGCTGGTCGACAGTGCCGCGAAAGTGGTGAGCACAATCAGTGCCGTTCGCCGCCGATGCGGCGACTGGACCATGACACCGGTCACCGGCGCCAGGACCGCAACCACCAGACCCGCGATCGTCAATGCCCGGCCGAGCCAGCTGGCCGACGACGTCCCGTCGGGCAGGTCCTTGCCAACAGAGCCGGTCAGATAGACCGAGAACACAAAAGTGGCGACTATGGCATTCATCCCGGTGGAACCGCAGTCCCACAACGCCCAGGCCAGAATCTTGGATCGGCCGGCGGTGGCCGAATCCGATCGAGGCCTGCTCATGAGGGCCACCCTAGCCAGCCCACCTACGATTGCCGCATGCCAGTACCCGCTCCATCCCCCGAAAGTAGGGCCGTCGTGACTGGTGCCTCCCAAGGCATCGGCGCGGCATTGGCCACTGAACTCGCCGCTCGCGGCTACAACCTGATCATCACCGCACGCCGCGAGGACGTCCTCAGCGAACTCGCGGCGCAGCTCACCGAACGCCACGGCGTGACAGTCGAGGTGCGTGCCGTCGACCTGGCGGATCCAGTACAGCGAAAATCATTGGCCGATGAGCTGGCAGCTCGCGACATCTCGATCCTGTGCGCAAACGCCGGCACCGCGACGTTCGGGCCCGTCGCCGATCTCGATCCTGCGGCCGAGTTGGCGCAGGTGCAGTTGAACGTCCTGGGCGTGCACGATCTGGTGCTCGCCGTGCTGCCCGGCATGCTCAGCCGTGCCGCCGGCGGCATCCTGATCTCCGGTTCCGCGGCAGGCAACTCCCCTATCCCGAACAACGCGACCTACGCGGCCACCAAGGCTTTCGCGAACACGTTCAGCGAGTCATTGCGGGGTGAGCTTCGAAAGTCCGGAGTGCATGTCACCGTTCTGGCGCCGGGGCCAGTGCGAGCCGAGGCACCCGATCCGGCAGAGGCGTCGTTGGTCGACAAGCTGATCCCCGACTTCCTGTGGATCTCGGTCGAACACACCGCACAACTATCCTTGGATGGCTTGGCGCGCAACAAGATGCGCGTCGTGCCCGGTGTCACGTCGAAAGCGATGTCGGTTGCCAGCGGTTACGCACCGCGGGCGATCGTCACACCGATCGTCGGCGCCGTCTACAAGAAGCTCGGCGGCGGTTAGCGCGGCGCCCCGTACGCCGAAACGGACATTTGGGTCGAAAATCTTGAGGATTTTCGACCCAAATGTCCGTTTCGGCGTTGAGGAGCTACCTACGGCGACCGGTGCCGAAGATGCTGCGGGTGATCTCCCGGCCAATGACCGTTCCAGCCGAACGCATCGCACTCTTGAAGGCGGGACTGTTCATCACTTGACCGAGAACGCCCGGCTCCGCCTTCTGCACCGGGGCGGGCATCGGCGGTAGGTCGATCCCATTCGGCAGAAGCGGCGGTAGGTCCACGGACTCCTCAGGCGGGGGCGCGAGCTTGGCGGCAAGCATCTCGTACGCGGACTCCGGATCGACCGTCTGCCCATACTTCGCCTGCAGCGGGCTTGCCAGCGCAGCAGCTTTGATCGCGTCGGAACCAATGGTGTCCATCAGCGACCGAGGCGCGCGCAGCCTGGTCCATGCGACCGGCGTCGGGGCCCCTCGTTCCGAAAGCACCGTGACGATGGCCTCGCCAATGCCCAGCGACGTCAATGCCGATTCGAGGTCGTAGACCCCAGTCTTGGGGTAAGTGCGGACAGTCCTGGACAGGGCCTTCTGATCATCCGGGGTGAATGCGCGCAAAGCATGCTGGATGCGTGCACCCAACTGGGACAGCACTTCATTCGGCACGTCCGTGGGCAGCTGCGTGCAGAAGAACACCCCGACGCCCTTGGACCGAATCAACTTGACGGTCTGCTCGACTTGCTGCAGGAACGCCTTCGACGCATCGGTGAACAGCAGGTGCGCCTCGTCGAAGAAGAACACCAGCTTCGGCTTGTCGACGTCACCCACCTCAGGCAGATAAGTGAACAAGTCTGCAAGCACCCACATCAAGAAGGTCGAGAACATCACCGGCCGAGTGGCGCTGCCGCCCAATTCCAGCAGGCTGATGACACCGCGACCCTGCTGGTCGAGCCGGATCAAATCCTTCGGATCCAACTCAGGTTCACCGAAGAAGGTGTCAGCCCCCTCTGCCTCAAGATTGACCAACGCACGCAGGATGACGCCAGCGGTCGTCGCCGACACCGCGCCGAGCGCCTTCAACTCAGGCTTGCCCGCATCACTGGTGAGATAGGTGATGACCGAACGCAGGTCTTTCAGGTCCAGGAGCGGGAGCCCCTGCTGATCGGCCCAGTGAAAGAGCAGACCCAGCGTCGACTCCTGGGTCTGGTTGAGCCCCAACACCTTTGACAGCAGAATCGGGCCGAAGCTGGAAATGGTGGCACGAATCGGAACGCCAAGGCCGCCAGTACCCAACGACAGGAATTCCACCGGGAATGCCGTCGGAGCCCAGTCATCGCCGGTGTCTTTCGCCCGTTGGGCGGTTCTGTCGTTGGCCTCTCCCGGCCGCAGCAGCCCTGAAAGGTCGCCTTTGACGTCGGCCATCATCACCGGGACACCGGCTGCCGACAGTTGCTCAGCGATCACCTGCAGTGTCTTGGTCTTGCCGGTGCCGGTCGCTCCGGCCACCAGGCCGTGGCGGTTCATCATCGCCAAGGGGATCCGGACCTGCGCTTCGGGGTAAACCGTCCCGTCCACCACCACGGAGCCAAGCTCAAGCGCCTGGCCATCGGTGACGTATCCGGCCGCTATCTGTTGTGCCGGGGTTGCTGTGGATTCGGTCGTCATAGCCGCGATCCTCCATTAAGTCCGTGCCGCTCGCCGGACAAGACACTACTGGTTAGCTCGCAACCGGGGAGCCGGTAATTGGCCACGCCGAGCGGGTATGGGCTTACCCTTGAGCGCTGTGCGCGATGAATTGGTGTGGATCGACTGCGAGATGACTGGCCTGGATCTGGCATCCGACCGGCTCATCGAAATCGCGGCCCTGGTGACCGACTCGGAGCTGAACGTCCTCGGTGACGGTATCGACGTGGTCATCCACACCGACGATGCGGCGCTGGACGGAATGATCGAGGTCGTCGCCCAAATGCACAGCAAGTCCGGTCTGATCGAAGAAGTTCGGGCGTCTTCGATCGATGTGCCGACGGCCGAACAGCTCGTCATGGACTACATCAACACCTACGTCAAGCAAGCCAAAACGGCGCCGCTGGCGGGCAATTCCATTGCCACAGATCGCGGCTTCATCGCGCGCGACATGCCCACATTGGACAACTACCTGCACTACCGGATGATCGACGTCAGCTCGATCAAAGAACTGTGCCGGCGCTGGTATCCCCGGATCTATTTCGGACAGCCCGAGAAGGGGCTCGCACACCGCGCCCTAGCTGACATTCAGGAGTCGATTCGCGAGCTGAAGTACTACCGGCGCACCGCGTTCGCGGCTCCCCCAGGGCCGTCTACCAGCGAAATCGTCGCGGCGGTGGCCGATCTGGACGGACCTGGCAGTCCGGCAGCGGGGATCAATTCGGCTACCGACGCCGAAAGCAGCTAAACTCAACGGGCCGCTGCGTCCACTTTGGACGGATTTGCGGCGATGGTGGCTGTAGTTCAGTTGGTAGAGCACCAGGTTGTGATCCTGGCTGTCGCGGGTTCGAGTCCCGTCAGCCACCCGATAGGTCAGGGGCCAAATTTGGCCCCTGACCTCTTTTGCGCAGAGGCCTACGCCCTTAGCGCTACCCGGCGGGCGTCACCGAAGGGCGTTCCAGCCCGCTTGCCGCGGCACGCATCCTTAGTATTATTCCCCCGTCAATTCCGTGGAATAGAGAGGACCTAGAGTGGCCCCGTTGGCTGTCGGTTCCCTAACCGCTGCGGGCGTCGTGGTCGGGGCCTTGGGCTTGGCAATCGCCCCGAACGCGCACGATTCCACGCCTGTCAACGCACATGTGCGCGTGCAGCTGGTCTCCTCCGATTCGACCGCCGCGATGCTGAGTCAACTTGCCGGCCGCCCCATCATCGGGCCCAACGGCTGGCTTATCGGTAACGGCGCCGACGGCACCGCGCCCCATCCCGACGGCTACAGCGGTGGGTTGCTCCTCGGCAACGGCGGCAAGGGGTACCAGGCCACGGCCACCACTGCCGCCGGAAACGGCGGTAGCGCCTGGATTTTCGGCAGCGGCGGCGAGGGCGGAGCCAGCGCCTTCGGATCCCAGAACGGCGGCCGAGGCGGCCGAGGCGGCCTGCTGGTGGGCAACGGTGGCGCTGGAGGTTCGAATTCAGCCAATACCGGCGCCGGAGGCGTCGGCGGTAACGCCGGGATCGTGGGAAACGGTGGCACGGGCGGCAGCGGCGCCATTGGCAACGACGGCGGAAACGCGCGATTGTTCGGCTTCGGCGGGAACGGCGGCGCGGGAACCGTGAGCTCAGGCGGAGCTGGCGGCCGCGGCGGCCTGATCTTCGGAGGCGGGGGCAACGGCGCCGACGGCGTGACGTCCGGGGGTGTGGGAGGCGACGCCGGCCTCGTCGGCTCCGGCGGCGACGCTGGCTCTGCCGCAGGTGCCCAAGGAATTGGCGGCAAAGGAGGATCCGCGATCATCGGTCGCGGCGGTGATGGTGGCTCGGCACCAGGCGTCGGCGGTTTTGGCGGCGACGGTGGCGACACGCTGATCGGCGCCGGGGGCGACGGCGGTTCTGCCACCGGCACCTCGGGCCGAGGCGGCGAGGGTGGCCATCCTTACTTGATAGGCAACGGTGGACGGGGCGGCGACGGCTGGTCCACCACACTCCAGTGCGGGTGCATGCTCGGCGGCAGCGGTGGCACTCTCCTAGGCAACGGCGGTGATGGAGGTGACGCCTTCGGCCCCGGCGGTACTGCCGGCCGCGGATCCGTCTCCGGCTACCTAGGAAACGGCGGCAAGGGCGGCATCGCCTACGGAGCGGGTGGGAACGGCGGCGACGGGGGCAATACCGTCTTTTTAGGAAATGGTGGCGCCGGAGGTGCGGCCACGGGGATCAATGGAGTGGGTGGGGACGGCGGCCACAGCACGGTCGGTATCGGTATCGGTAATGGCGGTGCCGGGGGTTCGGCCACCGCAGCAGGCGGCAAGGGCGGCAACGGCGGGGATGCCCGCCTCGTTGGCAACGGTGGCAACGGGGGCGGCGGCGGAAAGGGCGGCGCGGGAGGTCAAGGAGGCCAAGGCGGCTTGCTGCTCGGTCGGTCCGGCCAGCCCGGTCCGGTGGGCGCGGCATCGGCAACTAACGCATCACACCAGCATCCCAGTCGTCGCGCAGCTGGCGCCGTCAGCCATCGGATGGGTCATTGAGCGTCTTCACTGCCTGACCTTTTCGTTCCCCGACCCGTGATCGTCGCGAACTCACCAACATCGAGGCGTTCATCACCGCGGTCACCACATACACGAGCCACTAGAAAGCAACCCCGCGCGTTCACGACCTGTATGAGCAGGGTCAACATCGGCGTGCCGGCCACGCTCACCGGCTGAACGAGTTGCGGGACTGCACCAAGGCGATAGGCGAGCCAGGAATACGTCCCGAGGATTTCGTTGCTCTGGACGACAGCGCCTTACCAGCGCCAAGACGAGGCCGGCGAACAGGCGTCGCGCATCCGTCGCCAACGCCGTCTCCAACCCCAGTGACCTACGTGACGGGGGGGAACGGTACCGCACTAGGCGTTCGCGTTACCGGCTTTCCACTGCGCCCACGGGATGTTCCAGTCACCAAGACCTTCAGTGCCCGACATCGTCGATCCGACGGTGTTCTGCACCTCGACGATGTCGCCACGTTTGGTGTTGTTGAAGAACCACTGGGCGTTGCCGGGGCTGACGTTCAGGCAGCCGTGGCTGGTATTGCTGTAGCCCTGCGCACCCACAGACCACGGCGCAGAGTGCACGTAGATCCCGCTGTAGGACATTTGGGTGGCCCAATCGACTTCGGTGCGGTAACCGTTCGGCGAGTTCGAGGGCACCCCGTACGTCGACGAGTCCATGATCATGTGCGAGAACCGATCGCCGATGATGTACGTGCCGTTGTTGGTCGGCGTGCTGCTCTTGCCCATCGAGATCGGAATGCTCTTGACGACCTCGCCGTTGATCCGGACGGTGAGCGTTTTGGTGTCATCGTCGGCGGTGGCAATGACCTCATCACCAATGGTGAAGTGCGAGTTCAGGTTCTCCTGGCCGAACAACCCGTCACCAAGATCCACACCGTAGGTGTCGACGCTGACGTCCACTGTGGTGCCAGGTGCCCAGAAGTTCTGCGGACGCCACCTCACCTCGCGGTTGTTCAGCCAGTAGAAGGCACCCTCGACGGGCGGGTTGGTGGTCACCTTGATCGCCCGCTGGACGGCCATCCGGTTGGGGATGTTCTCGTCGAATCGGACCGCGATCGGCTGTCCGACACCAACGACCTCGCCATCGTTGGGCAGCAGGTACGGCATCGTGAGATTCGCTGGCGAATGGGTTTTGAACGTCATTGTCTCGGTGGTGACGCCGCCAAGCCCCATCGACTGTGCACTGATCGTGTAGCTCTTGTTATAGCCCAACGGCTCGGTGGTCGACCAGGTCACCCCATCCGGGCTGAGCCGCCCCGGGATCGGGGTACCCGATTCATTGGCCATCGTGACGGCACCCAGGACGCCCCCTTGTGCTGTGATCGTCACCGGCTGATCAACGGAAACGCCGACAGCGCCGTCCTTCACCGAAGCCGACAGCTTCGGAACCAGCAGGTCGCTGAAAGGCGTGCCTTTGTCCGCAATCACCTTGGCTGGGGGCGGCGTCGAATCGCCACCACAAGCGGTAACCCCCAACAGCAGCGCAGGAATAAGGGCAAGGGCTGCCAACGAGGTCCGAAACCGCGACCCTGTTGTCGAGCCAAACTGCCGCTTCACGCTCTTACCTCATAACTCGTATCAGTGCTGGATATTGGCAACAGTCTAAGGGTGAACACAGGCTGGGCGCGACCGTGCAGGTCAGGGCCTGCGATACACGGGGCGACCGTCACCTTTGATTTCACCTTGCGCGTTGCGGCCTGTTATTGTCGCTGGGCATTCTCGCGCCGTTAGCTCAGTTGGTAGAGCAGCTGACTCTTAATCAGCGGGTCCGGGGTTCGAAACCCTGACGGCGCACAACCAAAAACCCTGCTCAGGCGGGGTTTTTAACTTTCGGGTTGCTGACAATTTCGGGTGCCATGCTGACAGCAGCACTGACAGGTATCCCCGCAGATTCCAGCTCTTCGACCTATAAGCGATCGGATTCCATAACTGGGTCCCGACGACCAACGCTACGCCGTGTAGATGCGGCGATAGGCGTATCCCAAGTGACGGATGCCTGGCAGCTCGACGTCGTCAGTTACCCCTCTGATCTGTTTTCTGTCGCGCACCGGCCAATTAAGTACTGACAAGGACCGCGATTTGGCAGGAAAGGTTGGAGCCGATGTCCGATTCCGATCAGGGAGCAAGTCCGCATGGTGGAATCCGGCTAGAGCGCCCAGTGTCGTGTCTGCCGGAACGATACCGTGCGCCAGAAGGTCAACAACCTCCTCGCCGCAGGCTCTAGTTACGCGATGATCGTTCGTGCCTTGCAGGCCGACAACAGCGGAATGGATGTGAGCGACCGGATCACGATCGACTTAGTCCGGAATCACTCCGCTCGGCACTACCCGGTTTTGACTCAGGTGCCCAGCAACGCGAGGCCGTAGCCGACGTCGGTGATGACATACGTACTGCCACGGTGTTCGACCCCGCTGGCAACGTGGTCGGAATCATCGAGAACCCGCACTTTCACCTGTCAGACAAGCCGATGACCACCGGCCCCGGCAGGTAGGCGCGACGCCTGCACGCTGATCACACCAGACTGAGTAACCGTGTTCAGCGGAGGCTCGCACGGCCACGTCGTCCGAGCTTCCGGCTCTCCCGGCTGCGGCGTCCGTTGAGATGATTGGACCCCACACGCTGTAGCAGCGGTGAGTCGTACCCACTTCGGAATGTGAGGCGGCACCGGCACCACAGCTGTCGCCGGTGGGCACCACTGACGTGACATCGATCTTCGGATATGAACTCCGCAACGAATTTTTCTTCGACCGCACACCGCTACTGACGCCGTGACCGGATCTTCGCGCGTATGTACATCATCTCGACGGCCCGCATCTGATGGGGTTCAGCTCCCTGGCTGCTATCCGGTACCGGCGGTGCAACGACTCCCAACATGGTTACTAGACCTTGCGGACGGGGACCATGGACCCTAGCTTTGATTGGCAGGCGGGTCGAACCTTGTCAGCATGACCACATCGGACACGGGCACATTTCTTATCGATTCAGCGATGTCCGCCTACGACACTGTCATAGCTGAGCAGCTCATTGTAAAAGCCGATCTGTCAACAACATTCGCTGCGGCGCGCCAACTCGACCTGCTCACGGTGCACTCACCATTGCTGGACCTATCAATGTGGCTGCGAAACCTGCCGAACCGACTCACCGGTAAACCCGTATCGCGCTTGTCCCAACTTGTGATCGGCCCGGAAATGGGGTTGCCGGGATGGACATTCCTCGGTCAACGATTGGACCGCGAGATCGCCTTCGGCGCAATCGGCAGATTCTGGCAGCCCACGATCGAATGGCACGACATCTCCGCGGCTGACTTTCCTGGCTTCGACGCGCTCGGCTGGGGCAAGATCGCCGCCAACTTCTCCGTCTTGCCCTATGGCCCCTCAGCAACGCGGCTTACCTACGAATGCCGCACAGTGACAACCGATCCCGATTCACGTCGACGGTTCCTGCGCTATTGGCGGCTGATCAGGCCGTTCGTCGGCCACATTCTGCGGGCCACCCTTCGTCAGATCAAGACCAACGCTGAGGCGTCCTCCCCGACCGGCAAAGGGGAGATGAGGTCAGGGCAATGACCCGTGTTCTCGTCGCGTTCGAATCCAAACGCGGGGGTACCTCGCCTCCGACGGTTCGGAGCCGCGTCCGGGCTGAGGAAGAAAAGTTCACCCCGAGAAACTATCCAGGTAGGAACATTCAGCAGCACCACCTTGCGGCTGTACACGATCTACGGCCCGCCTGAGCATCGTGACGGAACCATCCACGTCACGAGCGCCTGATTTTGGGGGTGCTTCACCCGACAACCAACGGATAGCGGGGGCACGCCGGACGTTTTCTGCCGTGGATCGACACGGCGGGCAGGACCCTGTCGGTACGCGCCAGACACACACAAGTAGAGCGGCTGCGCGGTTGTACCGCTTCCGCGTCAGCGGCAACGCCTGACACCCTTATGTCGTGACGGATGACCCCGGCACCGCACAAGCCAAGGTATTGGTTGAGGCGCTGCTTGAGAGATGGCACTGGCGCTCGCGCAGACGGAGCAGCTCACGGCCCCCGACACAGCGGCCGGGCACGAGAGCTACGTGAATCGGTCGTGGCGCTGCGTCGTGACATCGCGTACGCACAGTTTCTGATCGAGCGCATGCACAGGCGTTTCCCGGAGATCGCCGCCGACAAAGTGCCGTCGCGCCACACCGAAAACCGCCGCCCCTGAACGTGACTGGCGCAAATTCAAATAGCCGACATCAACTGTTTACTGGTTCTTTAGCTTGTGAGACCACAGTCACGCGGTGACGAAACTCAAGAGGCGATGCGGCCGCCTGCTCACGATCACTGCGGTTACGGCGATCACCGTCCTGCTGGCCTCATCGTGTGTAAAGGCCGAGAACCCCGCCAGCCCGCCATCCGCCTCGGGGAAGGCGGTGCCGACGCTGGATCGGGCTGGGTGGACGGACACCGTCTACGCGACGCTCACTGGACTGATCGCTGGATCGGCGGGGCAGGGAAAAAAGGTTGTGTTCGACTTCGACAACACCACCCAGGCCCGCGACATCGGCGAGGCGGTGTTGGCCCAAGCGCAGCAGACCAACACGATCGATCCACAGTCGCTATCCACGTCGATGTTCCCGCCCTTCACCGCAGCCGACGGTAACCAGATCTCGGTCTCGAAGGGCGTCTACGACTACTACGAGGCGGTATTAGATTCCGGCGGAGACGCCGATCCATTCCGTGAATACTCGTCCTTGCCGATGCCCGCATCAGCGTTTTCGGGCCGTACCCTCAGCGATTTCCTTGCGCAAACATCAGCTGTCTACGACGACGGCGCTGGGGCCACCGATCTGAAGTCAGGGGTGCAGTCAAAGATCCTGGGGGCGGGACGGCCGTTCATCTATCCGCAGATGGCTGATCTCTACGGCAATCTGCGGAGCAACGGGTACGACGTCTGGATCGTTTCCGCCGGGGTCGCATGGGCGGTGCGCTGGATGGTTCAGAACGCCCTCAATCCGGCTATCGTCGCCAAGTACGGCAAGGATGCAGCCCTGCCGCTCGACCATGTCGTGGCGATCACCCAGCTGATGAAGGACCGCAGCACGGGAAAGCTCGTGTCGGATTATCAACTCACCCGACAATCGCCCGACCCGGCCTACATCAATCTTGAGCCCGCCAGGATGTCCCAGTTAGAGATCCTGGCGCTACCGGACGGACTGGAGTCATGGCGTGGCGGCAAGACCGGGGCTATCGACAACATCATCAGCCGTGGGGAATTGTTCTTGGCAGCGGGCGATTCGATGGGCGACGTCGAGATGCTCGGCAGAGCGCCGAACCGCCTTGTTGTCAGCCGGATGAACAAGCCCGACCTCGCTGCCGGATTCGCCGGCGAAATCGAGAAGGCACCTGAGGCGACCTGGATGCTGCAGCCGACTATCAACTCTGCGCCAGCAGGGTTCCTGCAGAACAAGTGTGAAATGGCCACGAAGTCCGCCAGCGATGCCGAAGCGACCGCCACTACCAAGAAGTCGCTAGCAGCTCTCGACCCGACCGGAAGACTGGGGTCCTTCGCCACCTGCTGACCGACAATGACGAAGAGGAATCGAATGGTGTCAACAAGCCTCGGACGACTCACCGGCGCAATCCTGGCGTTGGCGGGTGCTACAGCGTGTGGTGCACACCATGGCGCGCAGACCGCCGGTCCACAATGCCTGTCACTCAATGCGCAGTACTGCAAGGCCGCAACGGGGGACCTGCTGGACGTCACACTGGGTGATCTGCGTCCAACCCAACCTTCCCTGGGCTACGACGAGGTCTACTACCGGCTGGGCCGCTACACCCTGGGCCCCGACGCCAAGAATCAACTGCTGGATGCGTGGTGTGCAACCAACGGCCAGAAAGGGCTGAAATCGGCCAAACCCGGATCGACAGTGGCCGACCCCGCCTCCTTCACCTGCGAGGTACCGACCGGCTCGGAAACCGCTGAAGCCACGGCAGAGATGAAGACCGGCGTCATCGGCCCCGGCGGTCAGGTCTACCTCACCGATGGCCATCACACTTTGACCTCGTTCTGGGAAGCCCCCGGCGGAGGACCGGGTACACATATCCGACTGAAGATCTCAGCCAACCTATCCAAGCTTGACCCGGATGCCTTCTGGCAGGAAATGAAAACTCGCGGGTGGGCCTGGTTGCAAGACATCAACGGCAAACCCGTGGATCCCCAGCACCTTCCGGCCAGTCTCGGCTTGAAGCAGTTCGCCAACGACCAGTATCGCGGCGTGCTCTATTTCGTCCGCGACATCGGCTACGAGCAAGAGGACAACAGCCCCGCATTCCAAGAGTTCTATTGGGGCCAGTGGCTGCGCACCCAGGCCGACCCCAGCCTTCGCCCGGAGAACTTCACCCTCACCGAAATGCCGTCGTACCTGACCCTGGTCGGCAATATCGCCAAAGCGATCGTCGCACTCCCCGGCAACATGGAGGTCGCGAACTCCCGTAACGCCGACGAACTCGGAAAGCTCAAGGAGTTCGGGGAGAAGGCCTTTGAGGCGCTGTCCCAACCCATCGATGCCCCTAAGCCGGGGAAGTTGGTACTGGCGATCACGTACAAGAAGGACCAATGAGTGGCGTCCACCCGGAATTAAGCCGGACTTCACGTCTACGTTGCTTCGACCACCTATCCTGTCGCCGTGTATCTCCCGCTTGACGACTTCACCGTCATCGATGATGACGACGACGATCCACTGCTGTTGGACGCGCAGGGGCTGCCTGTCGACACCTGGCGGGAGAACTACCCCTACGAATCACGGATATCCCGCGACGAATACGAAGAGCACAAGCGGTTACTGCAGATCGAGTTGCTGAAGTTGCAGAAGTGGATCCAGGCCAACGGACACCGCCACGTCATCGTCTTCGAGGGCCGCGACGCCGCGGGCAAGGGCGGCACCATCAAGCGGTTCATGGAACATCTCAACCCTCGTGGAGCACGGGTCGTTGCCCTGGAGAAGCCCACCGACAAGGAAAGCACCCAGTGGTACTTCCAGCGCTACGTCAATCACTTGCCGTGCGCGGGCGAGATCGTCTTGTTCGACCGGTCCTGGTACAACCGCGCCGGTGTAGAGCGGGTCATGGGGTACTGCACCCCCAAACAGCATGCGGAGTTCATCCGCCAGGTGCCGCTGTTTGAGCAGATGCTCACCAACGACGGGATTCGCCTGACCAAGCTGTGGTTCTCCGTATCGGCTACCGAACAGCGGACACGTTTCCTGATCCGGCAGATCGACCCGGTGCGTCAATGGAAATTGTCGCCGACCGATCTTGCATCCCTGGACAAGTGGGACGACTACACAAACGCCAAAGAGGACATGTTCGCGTGGACCGACACCGAAGTCGCTCCCTGGACCGTAGTAAAGAGCAACGACAAAAAGCGCGCCCGAATCAACGCGATGCGCCACGTGCTGAATACATTCGATTACGACAACAAAGATCACGACGTGGTCGGCAGACCCGACCACCTGATCGTGGGCCGCGCCCTTTCCGACTGACCAGCTACCAGCCAGGCCGTTCGGCTGCTGCTCCAAGACGGGCGGCGTATTGAGCACGGGTGCCCGTACCCGCCAGCGGCCAGCCCGCTGCGGCAAGTCGTGCGGCGACCCGCTTGACGTCTTTCAGGGTGCCGGATTTAAAGTCCCGCCGCCATCAACAGCGGCGAAGTTCGTTGCGACTTCACCATCGATTTACCATCCACGACCGCGGTTCTCACCTCCGCACGGCCGCCATCGCGCCCGTCAGAACAAGCCGCCACCCGATCAGCGTCCCTGGGGGTGCAATCACGCCTGGAACTGTAGGCCAGAACGGAAATTGCGACCGAATTGTGGACTAAAGTCCGTGGGCGATTCTTCTGAGATGAATCAGAGTCGAGCAGGCAAACGCAATTTCGTTCCGAGTCGAAGGGCAATCCACAGTGACGGACAAGCCGACTAACAGTAATCCGTCGGTGGCCGATTATGCGGTCCAGCGACTTGCCGCCCTGGGCATCAAGCATGTTTTTGGTGTGCCGGGGGATTTCGCTTTTCCCATCAATATCGCTGTGGAGGAATGCAACGGGCTCACATGGGTCAACTGCAGCAACGAGTTGAACGCGGCCTACTCCGCGGACGGTTACGCCCGGATTACCGGCGCGGCCATTTTGAATACGACATACAACGTTGGCGAAGCTGCAGCACTGGCCGGAGTGATGGGATGCAAGGCAGAGCGCGTGCCTATCTTTCACCTGGTTGGGGCTCCGAGCACGCGGATGACGCGCACCGGCAGGCACATGCACCACTCCTACGGCGACGGCGATCTCGTTCAATTCCGTGGCTACAGCGACGTATCGGTCTGCGCGAGCGCCTACCTCACGCCGCAAAACGCCATATCCGAGCTGGAACGGGTGATCTTCGAGGCGCTCTCGCAACGCATGCCCGCGTACATCCAAATCGCCACCGATCACGCGACGATGCCGGTTGTGGGTATACCTGTGGCCGGCGCACCTCTTGCCCAAGCTTCGACGTTCTCCAGCGACCCCAATGAACTGGACGCCGCGCTAGCGGCGATCACGGCGCGGCTTGCGACGACACAATCTCCCGTGGTGCTAGCCGCATTCACTATCGACCGGTACGGCTTGCGAAGTGAGCTGGAGGCGCTGCTAACTGCCACCGGGATTCCCTTCGCCACGACCGGCATGAGCAAGGGAGTGCTGCCAGAATCGCATCCGCTCTACCTCGGCCTGTACAACGGCGCATCCTCCATTGGCGACGTGCGCGCGATCGTCGAGGGTGCCGATCTCGTACTCGACTTGGGCGGCGTTGTTTACAGCGACGCCGAAACCGGCGGCTACAGCGCGGACCTTGATTCATCGAAGATGATCACCGTATTTCCTGACCATGTGGCGATCGGTTCGGCAGCAGTGACCGGTGGTCGTGGTGAGGCGATCTACGGGCCCGTGCACATCAAAGACGTGCTTGACGCTCTCACGAAGCAAAACCCCACCTTCACCACGCCGGCGTTTTCGCGTCCCGCATCACCGTTTCCCGTGACGGGCGCACCCGGTGATCCGGTGACCAACGCGTCAGTGTTTGCGGGGCTTGAGCAATTCCTGGAATCAGGCGACACTCTGGTCGCGGATACAGGCACATGCGACATCGCAGCGACGGCAATGTTGCTGCCGGACGACGTGCAGTTCCACCATGCGCAGTTGTGGGGCTGTATTGGTTGGGGGACCGCCGCCGCATTGGGGATAGCCTTGGCGGATCCGTCCCGACGAGTGATCCTGATCCAAGGCGACGGGGGCCATCAACTCACCGCAAACCATATCGGAACGATGGGCCACTATGGGGTGAACCCCATCATCGTGCTGCTCAACAATGGCATCTTCGGCATCGAAGAGATCGTGCTCGGCAACAGCGACCCCGACAAGATCCGGAACTTCGACAGACTCGCCCAATGGCAGTACCACAAGCTTCCAGAAGCCATGGGCTGCCGTGATTGGTACTGCACCAGCGTGCAAACCAATGCCGAGTTCAATGCCGCCCTGGACAACGCCCGAAAACATCCCGGAGCCGCGTACATCGAGGTTCTGCTCGGATGCGAAACGCTTTATCCTGCAGAGTCTTTGGAAGTGCTAGACAGGATCTACCAAACCGGACCACCGAAGAGTTGACCAGACGTGCAGCGGCCACCTCATCGGGGGTGCGTTGCCGATAACGCGGCTCGCTTCGATCCCGCCCCCAGTGCAGATGCCAGAAACCATTCGCTCTGTGTTCGCGGTGGCAGCCGCCTAGGGGCGCCATCGAAGGCTTGGCGGCGCAGCGGAACGTTCACTGTTCGGCCCGCGGCCATGTTCGTCAGAATGACGATCACCGCTTTACGTCTGTAGCGTTGCACAGTGGACTAGGACCCGAGTGTGAAGCCTCTTTGCATCTTGTGTCTAGACACACGCTGACCCCATCAGCCCTGACCGGAACACCTATGTACCAACCGAGACGCAAATATTGCATACAGAGGACTTCCTAAGCCTCCCCACAGGGTGATTTGATCCACTCACGCCGCGGTGGTTGGGACATCGCACCCCACCTATGGAGGATCTTGTGGATAACGAAAGCCTCGCCAAGCTGCCAAAGCGGTGTGCATCATTCGCAGCGGCGGTGGCGCTTTCATTGTCGGCACTGTTTGTGGGCACTCCCGTTGGCAATGCTGAGCCGTACGGCGACGACGATGACGGCGGCAGTAGCTATTCCACTGGTGACAATGGGGGCGGCATCAGCGATGAGCCGTCGGGCGGCGGTATGGAAGACGAGTCCGGCGGCGGCATCAACACCGACGAACCATCGGGCGGGGGCATGAACACCGACGAACCGTCCGGCGGGGGCATGAACACCGACGAACCCGCCGGTGGCGGCATGAACACCGACGAACCCGCGGGTGGCGGCATGAACACCGAGGAACCGTCCGGCGGCGGTATGAGCGGCGGTGAACCTTCGGGCGGCGGCGGCATGATGAAGCCAGCCGAATTGGAGGCTCCAGAGCAGGATGTCGCTACCGCGAAGGCCGCCGAGGTCGTCACGACCAGTGCGGCAGCCGCGTCCTCGGAAGAGGTCACCAGCTACCGCGAATTGATCGAATCGACATTCAGCAGCTCCACCCTGACCACGACCTCGGTGCTGAGCAGCCCAGTCACGCAATGGAATTCCCGCTGGACTAGCTACGACCCCTTTTACCGTCCGGTATTCACCAACCCGTACCAACTCCCGCTGCAGGTGATGTACGACTACGGCGGGACACCCCAAACCTTCACCGTGCCGCCGTTGCAGCGAGCAGTGATCGACGTGCCCAATGCCGGGGTCTACAACTTCACCAGCATGACGCGCCCCGCCTCCGGGCCGCCGACCAACGTCTCAGTCGGCAGCTTCTCCGGCGGTGGATTCAAGCCGGCAGCGGGGCAGGCGCCCCCGCAGAAGCCGTCCGCGCTAAAGACCATCAAGAACGCGCTAGTTCAAGTGAAGTTCTCAAGTGGGAGCTCCGACCCGTTCCGCGTGAGCTCGCTAAATGACCTCGGCAAGGATGCCGCCGTCAATGGGGCTACCAAGGTCCTGCTGGACGGCGAAGTGCCGGCTTGGGGGCAATGGGTCAAGAGCGCCAAGGGTGAGGATACGTTCCAGATCACCGAGACACAGTTGCTGCCCGGAGTGAAGCCACCGGCCCAAGACCCGCTACCGGGCTACAAGGTCAAGCTGACCGCGGCCGGACACTCCACCAAGTCCTGGTTCGAGGAAAACCGGCCCCTGCTGCTCGGTATCGCAGCCGGAGCCGGCGTACTCGCACTGGCGGGTGCAGGGCTATTCGCGATGAAGCGTCGTCGCGAAGATACTGACGCCTAAGCCCAGCTGGCGACCCACATTGCGTACTCCATAAAGGTAACCAGACAACGGAACGAAGCATTAGAAAGCTGCAATAAGCAGCACTGATGGAATCACTGCTGATATAGTCACCTTTGCTAGAACGGCTCGTCGGTGCCATTTAGGCTGGCAGGGCCGGTTAAGCGTCAGGGGGCAATTAGCGTGGTAGCAGACAACGCGGGCATCGGTGGTGAACCGACGTTCCGCCGCTCCGATGCAGGCGGAACGGGCACACCGGTGTACCAACACAACTGCAGTCGGCTGGGTCGGCAAGCGAACCCGCCGACGTTGAGATGGTCCTTCGGCGACTGGCTACGGCGTCGCTAGAAGAAGGTGTCGCTAGAGTCAGCCGTTCCGAATCCTGCGCACCACGACGACTACTGTCACCACGCTGACGCCCGCCAACGTTGCGGCGACAGCCGGCTTCTTGACGAAGCGCAGCAGCGCCGCCTTGATGTCGTCGGCAATCCGCTGTGGGTTGGCGCGCTCGGTCAGCGAATCGACTGTCAACGCCAGGCGGTTACGCGCCTCGTCGATATCCGCCTTGATGGCGTCGGGATCCCGGTCCGTCACTTCCATCCTCCAAACTGCCGCTCTGCCGCACTACCCTAGATCAGCCCGGGTGCGACTGATGCACCGGTGGACGAAGCCGACGAAGGGAACAACAAGGTGACCGACACAGCACGCCTCGAAGCGGGCGACACGGCGCCGGCATTCAGCCTGCCTGACGCCGACGGCAAGACCGTCAAGCTGTCCGACTTCAAAGGCCGCAAGGTGATCGTGTACTTCTACCCGGCAGCGTCGACGCCCGGCTGCACCAAGCAAGCCTGCGATTTTCGCGACAGCCTTGCCGCTCTGAACGAGGCCGGGATCGAGGTAATCGGGATCTCCCCTGACAAGCCCGAGAAGCTCGCCAAGTTCCGCGATGCCGAGACGTTGACGTTCACGTTGCTGTCAGATCCGGACAAGAAGGTGCTGACCCAATGGGGCGCTTTCGGCGAGAAGATGATGTACGGCAAGACAGTGCAGGGCGTCATCCGGTCGACGTTCGTCGTCGACGAGAAAGGCAAGATCGCCGTCGCGCAGTACAACGTCAAGGCGACGGGGCACGTCGCCAAGCTGCGCCGTGATATCTCGCTTTAGCGACCTTTAGAACCGAAGCTTCCGGACAACAGCTAGTCGCCCAAGCGAACCCGACTCCTCAACGGTTCCGAGGGCGCATACTGCCGTTGATAGGTGGTGCAATTGCTCTCCTCACTGTGGAGGTTCCGGTGGCGATTTCAGGGTTGGACAGCCGCTATGTGGGGCGGGTCGGGGCGCTGGCGCTGGCGTTGGGCGCCGGTACGGTGATCGCTGCACTGCCGCCGCTGGCTTCAGCAGACAGCGACGAGGGCACGAGGGGTCCATCGACCGTGGCCCATTCCGCCGCACCGCCGCGGGCACTCCATCGCCCGAATTCCACCGCATCGCGCGCTTCAGCGTCGCGCAAGCCAGCGTCTGCCACCCGTGCGCACGCAGAGCAGACCAGGTCCGCGCTACGGGTGGCGGCGCGTGCACAGGACGACCAAGGGGATGATCAGGCCTTGGCCCTGCCAGCACTGGCGAAGCGGCCAGACCACCAAATCCGCACTTCGTCCGCAGCAGATAACCATGAGCGCTCGAACGTCACAGCGGGGGCCACACCGACCGCCGCAGCAGTAGGCGACCCGATTGGCGACTTCTTCCGATTCTTCGTCGGCGACGGCACCGCAGACGACCCCAACGCGGGGATCCTGCTAGGGAACGGCTACAGCTGGACCGCACAGACTTGCGGCCCGCAACCCTGCGATGGTGGAAATGCCGGTCTGATCGGCAACGGAGGTAACGGCTACAACGGCGGCGACGGGGGCGACGCCGTCTGGTTCGGAAATGGCGGCAACGGTGGGGCGGGCTTCCTCAGCAGCGCCGGTGGGGACGGTGGCAGCGGCGGGCTGTTCCTCGGCAATGGCGGAATCGGTGGAGCCGGCGCAGCCGGTCTGATCGGCGGGGCCGGCGGCAACGGCGGTCGCGGCGGCAACAGCGGGCTGCTGTCGTTGTTCGGCAAGGGCGGAGACGGCGGGGCTGGCGGAGCTGGCGCAGCCGGTCTGCTCGGCGGAGCGGGCGGCAACGGCGGGAGCGGCGCGGCGGGCGGTAACGGCGGCTGGTTGGGCAAGGGCGGCAGCGGCGGCAGCGGCGGCAGCGGGGGCGGAATTGCTGTCACCGCCTATACCGCCAACGCCGGGGGCGACAGCGTCTCAGTTATCTCCACCGCTGGCGTCAGCGGAGGCCAGGCTGGTGCATTCGGAGCCGGCGGGGCTGGTGGAGCCGGAGGCACCGCTGTCGGCCGGGTGACTGCCACCATCGCCGTGGGCGGCAACCCATACGGGGTGGCAGTCAACCAGCAGGCCGGGGGCCGCGCCTACGTCGCGAATCGCGATGACGACAGCTTGTCGGTGATCAACACGACATCCAACACCGTCATCAACACCATTGCTGTCGGCAACGCACCCCTCGGCGTGGCAGTCAGCCCGGACGGAACTCGGGCCTATGTCGCCAACAGCAGCGGCAATTCCGTGTCGGTGATCAACACGGCCACCAATGCCGTCGTCGCCACTATCGCCGTGCCGCAAGGCTTCCCGATCGGCGTGGCGGTCAACCAAGCTGGCTCGTTGCTTTACGCGGTCAGTAATGATGGTGCCACCGTGTTGGCGATCCGGACAGACACCAACACCGTGTGGGCAACCATCGCCGTCGGCGAACGTCCTAGTGCGGTGGCCTTCAACCCGAGCAGCACCACCGCCTACGTCACCAACAACACCAGTAACACCGTGACGGTGATCAACACCGCCACCAGCGCCCCGATAACCCAGATCGCCGTGGGGCAATTCCCGATCGCCGTTGCTGTCAACCCGGCGGGTACCCGCGCCTACGTCACCAACCTTTCAAGCGACAGCGTGTCGGTGATCAACACCGCCACCAACACCGTCATCGCGACCATCGCAGTCGGCGACCAGCCACGCGGGGTGGCGATTAGCTCGGACGGGACCCGCGCTTTCGTTGCCAACGGCAACAACGACAACGTCTCGGTGATCAACACCGCCACCAACACCGTCATCGGCACAATCACCGTCGGTGACTCACCGTTCGGTGTGGGTACAAGCTGATTAGCAGCAGCGCCAGCTTCTCAGACTTACTGCTGCTCACCCAGCTTCTGCAGTAGCAGAGCCTCGGTAGTGGCGGCACGCTCAAGCACCCCTAGGTGCAAACTCTCGTTGACGCTATGCGCCTGTGTCGCAGGATCTTCCACCCCGGTGACCAGGATCGTGGCGTCCGGGAACTCCGTCGCGAACTCGGCGATGAACGGGATCGAGCCGCCCATGCCCATGTCCACCGCGTCGACGCCCCACGCCTGGCGGAATGCTGACCTGGCCGCTTCGTAGACCGGGCCCGTGGCATCAATCGAATACGGCTGTCCGACATCACCCGGGGTGATGGTTACCTGCGCACCCCAGGGGACGTTCTCTTCCAGGTGCCGTCGCAGCGCATCCAGGTGCACCTCGGCGTCACCACCCGGCGCAACCCGCATGCTCACCTTGGCGCTTGCTCGCGGAATGAGTGTGTTCGATGCCTTCGCGATGGGCGTGGTGTCGATGCCGATGATGGTGATCGCGGGCTTGGCCCAAAGCCGTTGCGCCGCAGTACCTGAACCGATTTCCTGGACGCCATCGAGCAAGCCCGATTCTTCACGCACCCAGTTCAGTCCGCGATCCAGATCCGCGGCGGCCGATTCGTGCAATCCGGCGATGGCAACATTGCCGTCGTCGTCATGCAGGCTGGCCAGCAGTCGCACCAACACGCTCAACGCGTCGGGAACAACGCCGCCCCACATTCCTGAGTGCAAACCGTGGTCGAGTGTCGCAACCTCAACGACGCAATCGGCAAGTCCGCGAAGCGATATCGTCAGTGCCGGTATGTCGACGGTCCAGTTGTCCGAATCGGCGATGACGATCACGTCGGCGGCGAGCTTGTCCCGGTGCGCCGCGAGAAGTCGGCCCAGCGACGGCGAACCGGATTCCTCCTCGCCCTCAACAAAGACGGTGACCCCTACCGGAGGCTTACCATTGTGAGCCCGAAATGCCGCGAGATGTGTTGCGATACCGGCCTTATCGTCGGCGGTGCCGCGACCGTAGAGCCGACCGTCACGCGCGGTGGGCTCGAATGGCGGTGATTCCCAATCCTTGTACTCACCTTCGGGCTGCACGTCATGGTGGGCGTAGAGCAGTACAGTCGGTGCGCCGGGCGGTGCAGGATGGTGGGCAATCACTGCCGGGGCGCCCCCCTCGCTGACGATTTCGACGGTTGCGAAGCCGGCATCGCTGAGCAGGGTTGCCACGGCTTGAGCACTGCGCTGCACCTCATCGCGCCGGGCCGGGTCCGCCCAAACCGACTCGATGCGCACCAGATCTTCCAGATCGCGGCGCACCGACGGCAGCACTGCCTGCACCCGTTGAATAAGATCGTCCATGCGCTAGGAAGTCTCCAGGATCGCGACTGCGGCGGCGGTATCGCCGTCGTGGGTCAGCGAAACGTGAATGGTCACGTCGGCGAGGTGCTCAGCGATGGCGCCGGTCAGGCGCACCTTCGGGCGGCCCCACATGTCGGTGATCACTTCAATGTCGCGATGGATTCCCTCGGGCAGAACCGGCCGCTGCGCGAAGCGCGACCCCGACCACGCCTTGATGACCGCCTCTTTGGCGGCCCAACGCGCCGCCAGATGCCGCGCCGCCACCGAGCTCTTGTCAGCCGCGTCGCGGCGCTCACCGGGGGTGAACGTCTCGGCGAACACCGTTCCCGGCTGGTCGACCTGCTCGGCAAACTGGGGAATGGAAACGACGTCTATCCCGACACCCACTATCGCCACGCCGCAAACCTAACGCAGAGCCCGATTGTGCTCTTCGCTTCGCTCATCACACGAAGTAGACGCCGTCATCGCCCAACCGTGCTGCCGGGTCGAGCAGCATGGCGGCCTCTTGACGCTTCTCCGGCGCGTCATGGCCGAACCGGCGATCAGCGGGCTTCTCGTACATCGGGCGACCACCCGCGATCGCTGAGGCCAACCGGCGTTGTCCGGCCAGCACGCGATCATGGGCGCGCCGCGTGTAATCGGCACGCTCGTCGGCACCCAGCGCAGCGATGAAGGCCTGTGGATGCACCAGAGCGACAAGCCCTGACACGTGACCAAAGCCCAGGCTCGTCACCAAACCTGCCTTCAGCGGGAACTTGTCACCGAGCCGCAAAGTCTCGCGCGACCAGACGAAGTGCCCGGAGGTCGCCAGCTCATCGTCCACACAGTCCAGGCTGCGGTTCGGCGGAATGACCCCATCGCGCAGGATCTGGCACAGCCCCATCATTTGGAACACAGCCGCACCGCCCTTGGCGTGGCCGGTGAGGCTCTTCTGCGATACAACGAACAACGGAGCACCGTCCTGACGACCCATCGAGTCGGCGAGCCGTTCGTGCAGCTCGGTCTCGTTGGGATCGTTGGCCAGCGTCGACGTGTCGTGCTTGGAGATCACGGCGATGTCATCGGGCCCCACACCAAGCTTCGCCAGCGATCGGGCCAGCACCGAGTCCTTGCCACCGCGACCGGCACCCAGCGCACCAAGCCCGGGTGCCGGGATCGACGTGTGCACGCCGTCCCCGAAGCTCTGCGCGTAGGCGACTACAGCGAGAACCGGCAACCCCATCTTCACCGCAAGGTCGCCGCGGGCCAGCAGGATGGTGCCACCACCCTGTGCCTCCAGGAACCCGAGGCGGCGACGGTCATTGGCGCGCGAGAACTTCGAGTCACTGATGCCCTTAGCGCGCATCACCTCGGTATCGGCAGTGGCCGCCATATCACCGAAGCCGATGACGGCTTCCAAGGTCATGTCATCGAAGCCACCCGCTACGACGAGTTCGGCCTTGCCCAGCCGAATCTTGTCCACTCCCTCTTCGACGGAGACAGCGGCAGTGGCGCACGCGCCGACCGGGTGGATCATCGCGCCGTAGCTGCCGACGTAGGACTGAACCACGTGGGCGGCAACGACGTTTGGCAAGACTTCCTGCAGGATGTCGTTCGGCTTGGCCTTATCCATGAGGTTGCCGTGGTACATCCTGTGCATCGAGGTCATACCGCCCATACCCGTGCCCTGAGTGCTGGCTACCAGGCTTGGGTGCACCCAACGCATCAGTTCGGTCGGGGTGAAGCCGGAGGACAGGAATGCATCCACTGTGGCGACGATGTTCCATAACGCCACCCGGTCGATCGAAGTAGCCATGTCCGGGCTGATACCCCACACCGTAGGATCAAAGCCGGTGGGAATCTGAGCTCCGACGGTTCGGGACAGCTTGTTCTTACGTGGCACCCGGATTTCAGTGCCCGCCTTGCGAATTACCCGCCAGTCACTGGAGTCGTCCACCGGGAACGCAACGGTGTGCTCGGGGTCGAATTCGACCAACGCGCGCGCTTCGGCCTCCGAGGACACTACGAAGCTGAAGTCCTTGTCCAGGAACACGCTGACCAGAAGAGAGGACGAGTGGTCCGAGCCGATCTCGCCGTCGTCAACGAATTCCCTTATGCCACAACGCTCGACAACCGCGTCGTGATAGCGCTCGACCAGATCCTCTTCCGGAATCAGTTCCTCTGTCGCACTGTCGTACCAACCCGGCTTAGGATCGTCCTCCCACTTGACCAGTCCGGTCGTCCACGCCAGTTCCAGCACTCCGGCTGCCGACAGTTCATTGTCGACTTCCATCTCGAACCGGGTGCGCGATGAGCCGTAGGGGCCCAACTCGGCCCCGCCGACGATGACCACGAGGTCCGCCGGGTCGACGTCGAGATCCGCCCACGACGGAGGTGGTGCCGCGGCGAAGCCTCGCGGCGGTGACGGCAACGCGGCAATGGTGCCGGCCGGAAGTTCGTCGCCTTCGGCGGTGTCCGCCGACTCGCCTGCCATGTCCTCTCGGGCCTTGGCGGCCAGTTCGGCCATGTCCAATTCAACGTCGCCGAGGCCGCCCGTGAGATCGACATTCAATGGCGAGTAGGCCGCGGCCACCTTGGATTCCGCCGAGCACAGGTCGAGCAGCATCTCCGCCATCTCGGCACTGGTGTACGTGGTCACGCCGGCTTCCTCGACGGCACCGACGATGGCGTCGTTGTGACCCATCAGTCCGGTGCCCTTGGTCCAACCAATCAACGCGTGGGCGAAGCTGACCCGCTGCGCCCAGGATGACTCGGCACTCCACCGGGTCACCACGGCGTCGAGTGCCGACTTGGACTCGCCGTAGGCACCGTCACCGCCGAACATCCCGCGATTCGGCGAACCGGGCAGCACCACGTGCAGGCGCGAGGCGATATCCCGTTCGGCACCGATCGACGACAGTCCGCCAATCAGCCGTTCAACGGCCCACAACAGCACCTTCATCTCCATTTCGGAGCGTGATCCGGCTTCCGAGAGGTCACCCGACACCCGCGGGGCCGCGAACGGGAACAGCAGCGTCGGAGTCTGTGCATCCTTGATGTGAACCGACTGCGGCCCAAGGCTTTCGGATTGCTCACTGCCAACCCAGGTGGCCAACGCGTCGATGTCGGCATAGGAGGCCATGTTCGCCGGAACCACCCAAAGTGCAGCGCCGTAACGGGCGTGGTCGCGGTACAGCGATTTGTAGAACGCCAACCGGTCGTCGTCCAGCTTGGACGTGGTGGCAACCACAGTGGCGCCACCGTTGAGAAGCTGCGCCACCACCGATGCCGCAATCGATCCCTTAGACGCTCCAGTGACGACAGCCGTCTCGTCGCAATAGACCCCCTCATCGGGGTCCTCGGCGCCGGCCGCTATTCGGCCGAACAGCGACGCATGGATGACGCGGCCAGCCGCCAGCGCCTTGCCCTGCCACCAATTCGCCTGGGTCGCAACGACATGACCGGCACCCTCGAACCGTTCCGACAATCGAACCCAGTCGGCGTCGATATCGCCCTCGTCGGCCAGCCACAGCTTGACCAGATCTTCACGCGCGCTGGCCCATCGGTCGTCGAGCAGCACGGCCTTCTTGGCATCGAATGCGGGCGCGACCAAACGCGGCCAATCCGAACCGAGTTCGCCGGTAACCAGGTCGATCAACTCTGCGTCGGTCGCCACTGGAGGCGTGGTGACGGGGTTATCCAGGCCGAGTTGGCCGAGCACCATCCGGGCGGCCGAGGCGAGTACCCCGTCGCGTCCGGTGACCTGCTCGGCAAATTCACCGAGGGCGGCCGAATCGACCACTCCGCCACCGCCACCGCCACCCGCGGAGGGCAGCGATACAGCGGTGCCCCTGCGTGCCGCAATCGCAGCGACAGCACCATCGATGACCTTGTCCACGGCAGCGGCGTCGGCCAGCGCACCCTCATGCAAGCCGCCGAGGCTGCCGCCGCGCACACTGCTGCCCTCACGCGTTCCCAGCGCAACTTCAACGATGACGTGCTTGGCCCACCCGTCGCCGAGTTCCCATGTCTTCTTGACCCGCTCGGCAATCGCCGCGGGGCGCTTGCCAGAGGGCCCGAGAATGGTGCGGAGTTGATCGTTGATCGCATCGGACAGCACCGGACCGAACGGCTTGTAGGTTCGTGCCAGCTTGGTCACCTGGCCCTTCAACGCTGCCAGGTCTGCCTCAGCTGCGCCGTCAATCGCACCCAGATTCAGCTCCGAACCCAGGTCAACCAGCAGCTGATTACGCCGCGACGATGCCCCATCGGTGATCGACTCGATGGAGTCGAGCGCCTCGATCTGATCGATACGCATCTTGGCGGACAGCGCAATCAAAGCCTGGGTCGCGTCGGCGGCATCGAACGGAATGTCGTCGGGTCGCGCAGCTCCGGAAGGCGCAGCAGCCGCCGGGGCTGCTGCTTGGACAGGCTCGGCCGCCGCGGCTTCTGCGTGGGGTGCCTCTTCTTCTTCGACCTCCGGCTCCGGGTCGGTGTCGGTCGCGAACAGCACACCAGCGTCGCGCTCGCAGTTGAGCACCTCCACGGTGCTGTGAGCGAACTCCGGAAGCTTCAGCGTGTTGGTCGCCAGTCCGGCCACCGTCGGCGCGGTCTTGACGCCGATCTCGACGAACCGCTCGACGCCGAGGCCGCCCGCGGCCTCTTCGATGAATAGCAGGTCCTGCGTTTCAATCCAGCGCACCGGGCTGGCGAACTGCCACGCCAGCAGCTCGATGACGACCCTGCGGCACAGCTCGCGGGGCCTCTCGTTACGCCATGTGTCGTAGTCGGCGAGGATCTCGTCGAGCGGCTCGGCGGGCACCAGATCGCGGATCTCCTGGATGAAGTCGCGATCCAGCGTGAAGGGCCGTGGCACCAGGTTCGGGATGTAGCGCCCGACGATCAAGGCCGGATCCGCGTCGCGCGGCATGACCCGCTGCAGAGAACGGCGGAACTCGTCGACGCCGACCCGCAGCACGCTGGAGTGGAACGGCACGTCGATACCTGGGACCAGGATGAACGAACGTTTGCCACCGGAGATTTCCCGACGGCGTTCAACTTCCTCTTCCAGCGCTTCCAAACCTCGCACTGTGCCGGCGATCGCGTATTGCGATCCACGCAGGTTGAAGTTGACGATTTGCAAGAATTCGCCTGTGGCCGTTGCGATCCCGTCGACGAAGCCCTCGACTTCGGAGTCCGGAAGGTCGATCTGAGACGGCCGGATCGCGGCAAGGCGATAGTTCGAGCGCCCCATCGCATCACGCGGCACGATGTCATGCATCTTGCTGCCACGGTGGAACACCACCTCCAGCAGCGCTTCCAATTCGTAGACACCGGACACACACGCCAACGCGGTGTACTCGCCCACCGAGTGGCCGCAGGCAATGGCTCCCTCGACGAACGCGCCTTGCTCACGCATCTCGGCAACCTGGGCCGCCGCGACCGTCGCCATGGCGACCTGGGTGAACTGCGTCAGGTAAAGCACGCCCTCCGGATGCTGGTAGTGCACGCCTGCCGCGATCAGGCTGGTGGGGTTGTCGCGAACCACGTGCAACACCGAGAAGCCCAAGGTGTCCCGGGTGAACTTGTCCGCCTTGTCCCAGACCTTGCGAGCGGCCTTGGACCGGGCCCGCACTTCCATGCCCATGCCCTTGTGCTGGATCCCCTGACCGGGGAAGGCGTACACAGTCTTAGGCGCAGCCAGTCGGGCGGTAGCGGACATCACCAGCTCGTTATTAACCTTGGCGGCGACTTCCAAAACTTCTGCGCCTAAATCGATTCCAACTCGGTCGACGCGGAAGTCGACTTCGTCACCGGGCTTCACCATGCCCAGGAATCGGGCGGTCCAGCCGACCAGCTTCGCTGGCGGAACTGGCCTGCCATCGGTCGCGGTCACCACGTGCTGGGCGGCAGCCGAGAGCCACATGCCGTGCACTATTGGCGATTCCAGTCCGGCCAACAGCGCCGCGGCCTGGTCGGTGTGGATGGGGTTGTGGTCGCCGGAGACCACCGCGAATGGCCGCATGTTGACCGGCGCTGGAATGGTGACGTCCCGACGACGACGACGCGGGGTGTCAGTGGCGTTCTCCGACACCGCTCCCCCGGCGCGCACCGGGTCAGTGAGCTCCGCGAGTCCGGTGCGGCCGCGGATCGCAAAGCGCTCTTCCAAGACCGCGAATACCGTGCCGTTGACACCACTGACGTTGACGGTGACCGGAACCACCCGACCCACATCGGTATCGGTGGCGACCGAAGACGTTGCAGTGACGAATAATTCGGTCTTGTCCTTCGGCAGCGGCTTGAGCAGCTGAGCGGCGTGGTCAAGGTGCACCAGGCTGAGTAGGCCCTCGACGACCGGCACACCAGTCTCGGTGAGTGCACTACCGACGGCGGCGAACACCGCAGGCCAGCAACGGCCGACCAGTGCATCCGGGATGGTGGTGAGCGTTGGCGCCAGTGGCGAGCCGAAAGTGGCAGTCACACCGGTGTGGTCGGCGACCCGCTCCGGATCCCATTCCACCCGAACGGTCGTCGAGCCGTCTACCACCGGCGGTAACGCATCGGGACCATCGACACCTGCCGCGATGGCCAACACGGCGCGCATTGCGGCTGCCGCATCCTCGGTCGTCACCACTGGCACGCCACCGCTAGCGACAGCATCCGGCAACGTGAAGGCGATATCGATCCAGGTACCCGAAAGCGGGACGGTCATCATGACTCGATCGGACGCCACCACCTCCAGCCGCGCACCGGTGGAATGGTTTGTAGCGGAACGATTGTCGTGTACCAGCCAGTCGGACGGCGGGGCGATCCGGTGCACCGGGTTGGTCGCCATCCGGTTGGCCCACAACACGTCGGGGGAATCCAAAACGATGGCCAGCGGACCGGCGACGTCGCTGCGGACCTGCAAACGTGAAGCGACCGGCGTGGGATGCGCGCCCATGCCAAGCACCTCGTCGACGGCAACCTGCTCGAACCGGTCGAGCAATTCACCGACCGGCTCGTCGAGTCGACTGATACCGGCCACCGCTTCGGTTCCGGGGATGATGCAGACCTGCTCTGCGGTGTAGCGCGCATCGTGGGCTTGCCATAGCGAGTCGCTGCGCCACCAGCGGCGGACGTCCTTATCGATGACGGGCACGAAGTTCACGGGCTTGCCCAGCGTCTTGCACAGCTGGATGAAGAACGGCACGTCTGCCGGGTGCAACAGGACCGTCTCGACATCGGGATAGCGCTGCAGCAGCAGGCTGATCGCCGCCTGTGGGTTTTCCAGTAGTCCGTCGTCACTGAACAACGTCTGAATCGGACCACTATCGACGGCGTTGAGCCGAGCTTCGGTGCGCCCCAGCATTTCGGCGAAACGGTCCCGCCACGTGATGTCCAACCACGGCGAATCGGCGGACTTGCTGTCCGCAGTGGAATCACCGTCGCCGATCGTCAGCTCCAGGTAGCGCTGCAACCATTGCAGGTAAGTCATCTCCCCGACGTCACCGAAATACGGCTTTGCCGTCAGCGCCATCGCGGCGATGATCTCGTCACGACGATCCGCGACCGCCTCGCCGTCGCCGGCGACGTCATCGAGCAGTCGGCCGCAGCGTGACGCGGCATTGTCGATCTCGTGGATGTCGGCACCCAGCTGACTCCGACCGGAGGCCATGCCGTTCACGGCTTTGCCGGCCGCCACCCACTCGTCAGTACCGACGGTGTCAACCAGCATCTGCTTGACCGCAGGAGAGGTGGTGGCCTCCAGGCACGCCATCGCGGCGGTGCCCACCAAGATGCCGTCGACCGGCATCAGGGGGTAGCCGTACGCTGCCGACCACCGGCCCGACAGGTACTCCGCGGCCCGCTCTGGCGTGCCGATGCCGCCGCCGACACAGACGGTCACGTTCGAACGCGACCGCAGCTCGGAGTACGTGGCCAGCAGTAGGTCGTCGAGGTCCTCCCAGGAGTGGTGCCCGCCGGCCCGCCCACCCTCGATGTGGACGATCACCGACTTGGTCGGCGCCTCGGCGGCAATCCGGTTGACCGAGCGAATCTGCTCGACCGTGCCCGGCTTGAATACGACGTGTGCGATACCGACGTTGTTCAGCTCATCTATTAGCTCGACGGCATCCTCAAGGTCTGGGATGCCGGCACTGATCACCACACCGTCGATCGGCGCACCCGACTGACGAGCCTTCTGCACCAACCGTTTTCCGCCTAGCTGAAGCTTCCACAGATACGGATCAAGAAACAGCGAGTTGAATTGAATCGTCCGGCCAGGAACCAGCAGCGTCCCCAACTCGGCGATTCGCCGGTCAAAGATCTCTTCGGTCACCTGACCGCCGCCAGCGAGTTCAGCCCAGTGCCCGGCATTGGCCGCTGCGGCGACGATCTTCGCGTCGACGGTCGTCGGCGTCATGCCGGCGAGCAGAATCGGCGACCGGCCGGTGAGGCGGGTGAATTTCGTCGACAGCTTGACTGATCCGTCCGGCAGGCCGACTACCGACGGCGCATAGCTGGACCACGGCAGGGCCACCTCGGGAACGGCGCCCATGGTGAACAGGTTGCGCTGGCCGCCGCGGGTGGCAGCGGGCACGATCCCAATACCGAGTCCGCGGATGACGGGGGCGGTAAGCCGGGTCAGGATGTCACCGGGGCCAAGGTCGAGAATCCAGCGAGCACCCGCACTATGCAGGGCGGTGACTTCCTCCACCCAGTCCACCTGCCGAACCAGGATTGCCTCGGTCATCGCCCGGGCCAGCTCGACGTCGAGGCCGATCACCTCGGCCCAGTGGCCAACGATGTCAATGCCGTCGGCGAGCCGCGGTGTGTGGAACCCGACCTCAACCTGAACCGGTTCGAAGACGGGGCTGAACACGGCACCGCCACGCAGTTTGTTCTTCCGCTCGGCGGCCTC
Organism: Mycobacterium sp.; assembly: GCA_965279745.1. Lineage (GTDB taxonomy): Bacteria > Actinomycetota > Actinomycetes > Mycobacteriales > Mycobacteriaceae > Mycobacterium. Next base: position 117,168 of record OZ257262.1, on the reverse strand, counting down.
GGCCTCCGCAATCTGCTCGCAGTACAACTCGAAGCGGGACAACTGCTCGGGTGTGCCGGTGATGACGACGGACCGCCGGCCATTGCGGATCGACAGCACCGGCGGCAGGACCGTGCGTACATCGGCAGCAAACTCCTGGAGCAGCCCGTAGATCCGTTCTGGATCGGCATTTGTGACCGACACCATCGGCGGGCGATCGCCGAGGATCGAAATGCCCCGGCGGCGGGCCACCAAGGTGCCCGCTGCGCCGATCAGTTGCGCCAAGGCCAACAGTTCGACGTCCTTGGCGCCGCCGGCATTCAGCGCCTCAACGGCCAACACGCCCTGTGAGTGTCCGGCAACAGCCACCGGCGGAGTGCCGACCAGATCCATCCCTTGGCGCGCGAGCGCGCGAACCGCCGCTATCTGGGTCAACAGCACGCCAGGCACAGACACTGCAGCTGAGGTGAGCTGCTTGGCCGTGGGCACCGGCTCCTCCGCAGCAAGAGCCCGAACCCAACGCAGCGGTTCGAACCCGATGGGACGAACGACGACGAGTTCATTTGCGACTGGTTCAAGCAGCAGCTCCGCCTCACCGGCCAAGGTGGCCAGCTCGGTTTCGATGCCCGCCGCGGTAACCAGTTCCTCTAGCGTTTCCAGCCAGACACTGCCTTGTCCCCCGAATGCAACGGCATACGGTTCACCAGCACCGAGACGATCGACCAAAGCATGGGCGGCCCCATAGGCGTCACCATTGCGCGATGAGCCCCTTCCTTCGCCCCTGGAACTTCCGGACAATCGGTCGTGCTCGTGGATCGTCACCTTTGGTTCTCTCCCTACTACGCTCGTCTATGCGTCTGTGCGTCGATGCGCCTTCAAGTACGTTCGTCTGCGCGTATCGACTGCGCTGCCCTGGGGTGTCGACTAACGCTGTCGGGTCCCCGTCGAATCACGGCCGTCGAACCATGTCTGTCCGGACAACCTGGTGCACTAAGAGTGTCATAAGAATGACCTCGGCTTTTTCTGCGATATCGGTTACTGACGAGTACTACGGGCGGGTAACCACGCTGCAGGTAACGCGGGCCTGAACAATCGCTCACGCCTGCCGTGACAAACGTCCTGCATGCGGGTGGTTACGGTCGAGTAGCTACAACTGTGCTGATCAAAGCATGATTGTTACACAATCGTTATCTGAGAATTCGCCTTTGTCGCACGTCCGACAGCGGCCTCGACGCTCCGACCGGCTTACTGGCGCGTCGACATTTCAGTCGACAATTGTTCACCCAAGCGAATTGGCCGAGTTTGCCGGCAAATCCTTACTAGTCAGTAAGTTTTGTGGCTCGTTCAATTCGGGGTCAGTCGCACCGCACGAAACCGACGTCACATCAGCACCACTTTTGCCATGCGACACTTTCGCTGTGCGGGCCTGGGTTGTGTGGTCAATCGGGCTGCTCGCCTACATCGTGGCCGTATTGGACCGCACCACGTTCGGCGTCTCAGGCCTGGAAGCGGCCCATCGGTTCGGTGCCAGCCCCGACGTACTGTCAACGTTCGTCGTGCTTCAGGTGGTCGTTTACGCGACGGCGCAAATACCGGCGGGCCTGCTTCTAGACCGATTCGGATCCAAGGTGATGATTCTGGCCGGCGGCAGCCTGATGGTCGTGGGCCAGTTGACGCTCGCCATCACCGAGTCACTTCCCACCGCAATCGCGGCGCGCGGCACGGTAGGTCTCGGCGACGCTTTCACATTCATCTCAGTGCTGCGCCTGGTGCCGAATTGGTTCAGGCCTAGTCAGATACCCGTCGTGACGCAGTTGACCGGTATCTCCGGCCAGCTCGGCCAAGTGCTCTCGGCAGTGCCCTTCCTGGCTGTGCTGACCGGCACGGGGTGGCGTCCGGCCTACACGGCGGTTGCCGCACTTGGCGTGCTGTCACTGGTACTGACGGCTCTGCTCGTCAAGAACGCTCCCGGCCTCGTCGAGCGCGCGCCCGGGATTAGCCTGCGCGAGACAATGGCCGGGGTGAAATCCATCTGGCTCCGGCCGGGCACCAGACTTGGGTTCTTTACGCACATGGGCACTCAGTTCTCGGTCACGGTCTTCGCGCTGATGTGGGGAGTGCCATACCTGACCGTGGCTCAGAACATGTCCCGCAGTGAGGCTGGCGGGATGCTCACGATCTCGGTAATCACAGCAGTCGTGTCCGGCGTGATCATCGGTGTCCTGACCGGACGCAGTCCGCACCGGCGCTCCCGATTGGTCCTGGGCATCATCGGGATCAATGCGCTGTTGTGGACCGTTGTGCTGGCGTTGCCGTCCGCCGCGCCGCACTGGTTGCTGGTGGTGCTGGTCGTGGTGATCTCGGCGGGCGGGCCAGGCTCAATGGTGGGTTTCGACTTCGCGCGGACGTTCAACCCTCAGGCCACTTTGGGCACCGCGCAAGGCGCGGTGAATATGGGCGGCTTCTTGGCGTCTCTCGTGGTGATACAGGCAATGGGCGTCATCATCAGCGCGACCGGCGGCTATTCGTTTGAGGCGTTTCGGTTGGCTTGGTGTGCGCAATACGCGGTGTGGGCACTCGCGGTGATCGGCATCCTGGTGACGCGCAAAAAGGCCCGCCAGACCATCGGCGATATCCAGGAAAGCGAGTACCTACTCGAGTTCTTCACCGACCTCGAACCGCGCAAAACCGGCAAGCAATAGCAGCTGGTCTAGCAATGCCAGCCAGTAGGGCCAGCAAGAATTGGTCAAATTCAGCTGAATCAGGGACTTTCTGCCCTCTGAATACCCGCCTTTCGGCGATACCGTCGGATACCCAATGGATCTGGAATGGAAACCCGTTAAACACCCGATGCCCGATCACCTCGCTCCAACGTCGATAGTTGTCGGAGTCGATGGGTCCCGCAGCGCGGTCCGGGCTGCCCTGTGGGCGGTCGAAGAGGCGGTCAGCCGCGACATCCCGCTCCGCCTGATTGCCGTAATCGAACCAGCGGGGCCGGAATCGGTTGATCCTCAACGGCAGTCGCGCGATCTGGCGAGCGCCGAACTGGCAGTGCACTACGCGTACTCCGCCATCGAATCCACTGAACGGCCGGTAAAGCTCGAAACCGACATCGTGCACGGCCCACCGGTTGCCACGCTGCTGGCGGCGTCTCGCTCCGCCGCGATGCTCTGCATCGGCGCGATCGGTACCCGGCACCTCGATCCGAACCACGTTGGCTCGACAGCCAAAGCGCTGGTTGCCTCCGCGCACTGCCCGGTCGCCATCGTGCGGGGCCGCGACCGGACTCCGCCGAGCCACGGCTGGGTCGTGGTCGAACTTGACGAATCCCCAGAGAGCGCGGCAGTCCTGGCCTGCGGCGTGGAGGAGGCGCGGCTGCGCGGTGCGCCACTGCGAGTGCTGGGCGCGTGGCAATCAAGCCACACCGAAGTGCATGACAGCAGCCATGACACCGGCGCAGTGGCCGACGACAACCGCGTGGTGCACATCCACCTCGATCACCGGCTGTCCCCGTGGCTGCACCGCTACCCTGACCTCGATATCCGACCCATAGCGGTGCATGGTTCGTCGCTGAACTATCTGACCAAACATGCGAAGTCGATCCAATTAGTCGTGGTCGGCGCCCGTGATACCGAAGCGGTACAAGGCATCCTCGGCCCGATCGGGGCGGCTGCTCTGCAGGACGCCGAGTGCTCGGTGCTGGTCCTCGATCACCAACGGCTGTTGTAGCGATTGTCATGTCGATCCCAAGACACACGCCGGATATTCTTGCGAGACCTCTCGACCCGGAAGGCACATGATGGTGGTCACGGTATTTCTCGTAGATGACCACGAAGTCGTGCGGCGCGGCCTGATCGATCTACTCAGCACCGACCCAGAACTCGACGTGATCGGCGAAGCCGGATCGGTCGCGCAGGCAATGGCACAGATCCCTGCTCTGCAACCCGACGTCGCCGTCCTCGATGTCCGCCTTCCGGATGGCAATGGGATTGAGCTGTGCCGCGATCTGTTGTCGACGATGCCCGATCTGCGCTGCCTGATGTTGACCTCATTCACCTCCGACGAAGCCATGCTGAACGCGGTTCTGGCCGGCGCCAGCGGGTACGTAGTCAAGGACATCAAAGGCATGGAGTTGGCGAAGGCCATCAAAGATGTCGGCGCGGGCCGCTCCTTGCTGGACAACCGTGCAGCCGCCGCTTTGATGGCCAAGCTCCGCGGTGCCGCCGAGCGCTCCGACCCGTTGTCCGGCCTCACCGAGCAGGAACGCGTGTTGTTGGGGCTGCTTGCCGAGGGACTGACCAACAAGCAGATCGCAGCTCGGATGTTCCTGGCCGAAAAGACGGTAAAAAACTATGTCTCCCGGCTGCTCGCCAAACTGGGAATGGAGCGGCGGACCCAGGCGGCCGTGTTCGCATCGCGACTCGACCAACAGCATCACCACGATGAGTGAATCCGCGGTAACGACATATCTGGCACGATCTGATACGTGACCGATGACGTCGGCGCGGCACCGGAAATCGCCGCAATGCCACCGGTACGCGGCGCCCTGTCCCAACTGCACTTGCGTGAGCGCCTCGACGGGCTGATGGAAGCGATGCTCGTTGTCACCTCCGGACTTGAACTAGACGTGACCCTCCGGACGATCGTGCATCACGCAATCGAATTGGTGGGTGCCCGGTATGGGGCCCTCGGGGTCCGCGGCGACGACCACGAACTTGTCGAGTTCGTCTACGAAGGCATCGACGCCGAGACCAAGAAGCGCATAGGCCCACTGCCGGGTGGCCGGGGTGTCCTCGGTGTGCTCATTGACGACCCCAAACCGATCAGATTGAACAACATCCTCGATCACCCGGATTCGGTTGGTTTTCCGGCCAACCACCCACCGATGCACACATTCCTCGGTGTACCGGTACGGATCCGCGATGAGGTGTACGGCAACCTCTACCTGAGCGAAAAGGTGGACGGTGAGCCGTTCAGCGAAGACGACGAGGTGCTGGCCGAGGCGCTGGCCGCGGCAGCCGGGATCGCCATCGATAACGCACGGCTGTTCGAGAAGACACAAGCTCGGCAGTCATGGATTGAAGCCACCCGCGACATCGGCACCGAATTGCTCGGTGGTGCCGACCCCGCTCGGGTGTTCCGGCTGATCGCCGATGAAGCGCTAGCCCTGACTGGCGCCCACGCCGTCCTGGTGGCAGTCCCCGCGGATACCGAAATGGCTGCCTCTGAGGTCGAAGAACTAGTGATCGTGGAGACCGCCGGCGCCACTGGCGCAACTCGACCAATATCGTTGTCCAGCAACTTAATTGGCGTCACTTTCGCTGACAGAACCCCACGTCGAGTCGATATGCTGGATCAGGTTCCGGAGGGGACGCCGAATGCCGGTCCCGCACTGATCCTGCCGTTGCGGACCACCGACACCATCGCCGGGGTGGTGGTGATTGTGCGCAACCAGGGGGCCAGAGCCTTCACTAATGAGCAACTCGACATGATGGCCGCATTCACCGACCAGGCCACTTTGGCCTGGCAGTTGGCCACCACTCAGCGTCGGGTCCGCGAACTCGATGTGCTGTCCGATCGTGACCGGATCGCCCGCGACCTGCACGACCACATCATCCAGCGGCTGTTCGCGATCGGTCTGGCGCTGCAAGGCGCGATCCCCCGAGCTCGCTCTACCGAAATTCAGCAGCGTCTGGTCGACAGCGTCGACCAGTTGCAGGACGTCATCAGTGAGATCCGCACCGCGATCTTCGACCTGCACGGAGGTGCGCCGGGCACCACCCGGCTGCGCCAGCGGCTCGATGAAGCCATCGGCGCCTTCGCCGGATCGGATATCCGCACCACTACCCAGTTCGTCGGGCCGCTATCGGTGGTCAGCGCGGAACTGGCGGATCACGCCGAAGCTGTGGTCCGCGAAGCGGTAAGCAACGCCGTGCGGCACGGCGGAGCGCACGCATTGGCCGTAAACGTGCGCGTCGAAGATGATCTCGTGATCGAGGTGATCGATGACGGCTGTGGCATTCCAGCCGAAGTGACCGAGAGCGGCTTGATGAACCTCCGTCGCCGCGCTAGGCAAGTCGGCGGTGAACTCGTCCTGCGCCAAGCGCCCGGCGGCGGTACGGCAGTGTGTTGGAGTGCGCCGCTCACCTAGTCCCGGCGGGCGACGATCACCGGCATCCGCGCAGTATTCACCACCGCAGCACTCACCGACCCCAACAGCATCCCAGCGAACCCACCGCGACCGCGACTACCTACCACCAGCAGTTGGGCCGACTCGGACTGCTCCACGAGCTGCGTTGTCACCTTGTCGGCGATCACCACTCGGCGCACCGTGACGTCCGGATAACGCTCCCGCCACCCGGCCAGTCGCTCGCTGAGCGTCTCTTCACCAACGGTTTGCAAGTCGGACCAGTCAACGCCGGGGACCTCGAACAGTTCGGAGTCATTCCAGGCGTGCACAGCCACCAAGTCGACCCCTCGAAACGACGCCTCTTCGAAGGCGATTGAGGTCGCCAACTCGGAGGCAGGCGAACCGTCGATGCCGACCACCACCGGGGCCTTCGCCGGATGTGGCATCAGCGGATCCTCGTCATGAATCACCGCCACCGGGCAATTCGAGTGATGGACCAGGCCGGAACTGACCGAGCCAAGCAGTCCACGGGCCAGCGCCCCATGACCACGGCATCCCACCACGATCAGCTGAGCATCTTTCGAGAGATCGACCAACGTCTGAAGGGTCGAGCCGTTCACCAGCTCCGTGCTGACTTCGATCGGCGATTGACTGCTCGCCGCCTCAACGACTGCGCTCACGTCATCGAGAACCTTGCGCCCCTGATCCTCCTGCCATTTGAAGTAGCCCGCCGGCATCGGGACCTCCGGGAAACCGGGGGCGACGACGGGATTCAATACATGGACGATTTTCAGAGGTGACCGGCGCAAGGCCGCGTCGCGCGCCGCCCAATCCGCCGCGACCTTCGAAGCCGGTGAGCCATCCACAGCGACAACGACTCCACCGTGGTGTGCGGAAGTTGACATCTCGCCCTCCTTACTTGCGAGCACCCACCACCGCTTTTGATTCGGCAATGAAGGCACCATCGCTAAGCCAGCTAACCACTTCGGCCAGAGGGCGACGTGGTGTCGCGGGAAGTGGGTCAGCATTCATGGCCGGCCACCCAACACGCAACAACATCTGTGGATAACCGCTGGTTCCGAAAACATCACCACGCACTGCCTCACGGGTCTCCGAGATTTCCAGCGGTTCGGTGACCGGACAGGTCGCCAGACCCATCGCAGTTGCCGATAACAGCACCAGGCTGGTCGCCTCACCGGCGCGCAGGCGGGCCAGATCATCGTCGGTCTCGGTGCCGAGGGCCAATATCACGGCGTTGTCCTCAGACGCCGACGTGTCCGGCGGCTGCTCGAGCGCGTTACCGGCAAACAATCGGCCAGGGATCTTCGCTGTCGGATCGGAGGCAGGGGTGTTGCGGGCAGGCACACCGGCCAGCGAGCCCTGGCGCCCAGACCAAGCGTTCAGCTCAGTCAGGTAGTCGCAATCCGTGGCGTGGCTGAGCACCGACCTGGCCACGATCGCATTGAGGCGAGGGAGCAAGTCGATCTGCCGCAACATCACCCCGGCGCGAGCAGCCCGGGCACCCATCAGTGCGATATCGCCACCAGGTACCGGCCACGAGCTGTAGTGCCTGCGGTCGGTTCGCCGCCGCGCGATCGCCGTCGCTAACACGACATCCAGCTCCCTCGCAGTCTGCGGAAGCAGCTCGATCGAAGCCAGATGAGCCGGCCGGCTCGGGTCGGGTAGCCGGTGAATCTTCGCCTGCCAGCCCAGTGCGGCCAACGCGGCGGCACAGTGATGTAACGCCGCTCCGCAACTGATGATCAAGTCGCGCCGATCGGGGTCAGTGTTGGGCAGGTGCCTGCTGAAGTCAGCGTAGAGGTGCAGCCCATCTGGTCTGACCTGCCACTGCCACGGCTGCGAGTTGTGCACTGACGGCGCCTGCGCGGCAAGTGTCAGAGCCGAACGCATAGTGTCGGTGTCCGGAAAACGGGCGCTCATGCTTTTCCCTGCCTTCCTGATGCGGATCGCTGTCAATGACCATCACTCTTGCTGACCACTGTGGCCGAGTCCGTTGGCGCCCGACAGAGACGTAAGTCCTTAGCTCGAGGGACCTGTAGGGCAACCTTTCCCGATGGCCGGACCTACCCCGGCCGCCCTGATGATCGCGCGCACGGTATGACGACAGCGTCCGCATTCCGACCCCGCACCACATACCTCAGCCACCTGCCCGGTGGTCATCGCGCCCGCGGCAACTGCATCGGCGACGGTGTGGTTGGTCACCCCTTTGCACAGACACACAAACATCGGCGGCTAGCGGTTGTCGTCGATGCGGAGCATGTGCTGAAAGCGGCCCACGAAAACCGGTGGATAGGCACCGACTCCGGCGCCTATCGTCCAGGCAGCGGAGATATCGGAGTTGTCCAACCAGTCGACGGCGTCGGCCTCGTTGTCGATCTCCTGCAGGATCATGACTTCGTGTTCGTCATCGAACGCCTGAAAGACGCGAATGTCGCGAATCCCCGCTGCGGCAACCTGATTCAGTCCCCGATGCAGTCCGGACACCAGATCGGGGACATCCTGCACCGAGGTTATCGCCGCGATGATGACACCAGGTGGTTGCTTGGTGTCGGCGTCGACAATCGTGATCTTGTCGAGCGTTTCCCCGGCAAAGACCGCGGGGATATCCTCCACGCCGAGCGCGTCAAACCAGTCGAAGAAGAGCGGGGAGCGCAGGACCTCAAGGATCGGCTCCTTGCTGTGCAATCCGACCGTCACCAATATCCGGCCAGGGTCCTGGATCGACCGGTACACCAGCACGTGGTGGGCGCCGAGCTGAGCGAGCGCCTTCGTGTTCTGCTGCAGCAGCGGCCACACCTGATCCGGATCGGGTGGCCGGTAGTCGGTGGCGAGGACGAGACGGTCAGCGCGGCTCACTGGGTCCCTAAGTTAGACGGGTTTGAACTCCGAGATCTTCCAATGATCCGACTCGTTGACCATCGTCACCATCACTGCACTGGTCGCCAACGCAGGTTCTGGCCGATCCTTGCTGGTGGTCACTTGGTTGACGAACACCAGCACCACAGCCCGATCGGGATGCATCTCCGATACCGCCGCACGGACCGCAGTCGCCTCCGTCTTGACACCCTTCTTACTTGCCGCGGGTTTGACGATGTCATCGGTGAATTGCGTGTAGTACTTCAGGAACTCGCCGGTCAGGTGAGATTTTGCCACCGTCAGGTCTTCGTCGAGGGTGTCCGGCGCATAGGACAACAGCGCCACCGTGCCCTCCTTCGCCGCATCAGCCACCTGCTGCTCCACCGCCGGCTTGGTCTGCTGATCCGGGCGATACATCCACCAATAGACGCCACCGGCCCCGCCGGCGGACGCCACCAAGGCAACGGCCAACAACAGACTCACCCACCGCCGAGCGCACCAGGCCAATGCCCGCTTCCCCGGTCCCAGATCGGACTCCCCTGCCGTTTCATTCGCGGCCTCTTCTTCCTCGGCAGCTTCATCCTCCGCGGCTTCATCGGTCACGTCTTTGGCTTCATCCGCTGCGGCGACTGTCTCCTCGACGGCCTCATCAACACTCACTCCACCGCTGATTTCACCGCTCACTTCGTTTGCCTCGACCTCGTCAGTTGCGTTTTCGGTTTCACTACTCATGGCACAAACTCCACATTCGACATCTTCAATTGGTCTCCGTCGCGGGCGACGGTCACGCTCATTCGCCAGGATCGCGGGTCCTGTTGCGCACCATTGGCATTGGTCACCCGTGACGATGCCGCCAGTAGCACGACCCCACTGTCTTCGGTGACCGATTCCAGCGCGGCAGCACTGACCGATCCCAGGGTGATGGCCTTGGACTCCAAAGCCGTCTTCACAAAATCGTCAGCGTTCCTGCTGAAGTCTTCCTTGAACGTCCCGGTCGATGCGTCGATGACTTTCTGGACGTCGGCTTTGGCATGGTTGTAGTCGATCGACAGCAGGGCGACCACGCCGTTCCGGGCTGCCTCGACAAACTTGGCATCGTGCGCGTGTTGGCTCGCCACTTGCTGGTGCTGCCTGATCATCAGTCCGGCCACCGTCAACAGACCACAGATCAGGAGCACCGCTGCTGCGAGTGCGAGCCTGGGCCAGACCTGGGCCCAACGACTGCGGGCCGACTCCTCCGGCATGTCGGCACCAAGACGAATCGCGGTGGCTCTGGCGCGAGCGGCGTCGGCGAGCGCCTCGGCTTCGGCCGCCTCGGCCTCCGCCAAATCTGCAATCACCGCCGAGACGACATCGTCGTCACCGGTGTCAGCGACGTTCGTGTCGTCGACCTCAGCCGCCATCCCGCCTCCAACTCCTACTCAGTCCCGCGCCGCTCATTGTCTATGACGTAGCTGCGAGGCCAAATCTGGCCCTTATTCAGCGTTGCAGGGCCCGGCGGGTGGGTTGCGCTTTAGAATCCGAGATCGTCGTATGGGAAGGAGGCAGCGTGCCAGACCGCGCCATGAGCTTGACCCGGAGTGCTGCCGCCATTCTGCTGGCTACTGCCGGAGCTGTCGGCGGGGTCGCGGCCGCGCCAACGAGCCAGGCCGACAACCCGGTGCTGCATCAGGTCACATACACCGTCTTCAGTGAAAAGCCGGCGGCCGCAGACATCTACTACCGCGATACCGACCCGCCCGACTTCGCCGAGTACAGCCACGATCCGTATGTATTCAGCCCCAAGATCGAGGCAAACGTGGGACCGGGCCAGCAATGGGTGCTCAACGTGCAGCTCGCGAATCCCGATGAGTGGGCGATGGTGACCGCAACGAGTGGGCAGTCACCGAACCCGCCGAACTTTCACTGCGTACTTGCGGTGGATGGCGTAGTCGTGGCCACCAACGCCGGCCCCAAAGGGGCGCTCTGCTCGCTGCGCCACTGGTGATTCGGCGCTGAGCGGTTTAGGTATCGCCGCGTAGCCAAACCATCTGGTTGTTAAGTGTGGAACCGCAGGTCAGGAACAGACCATCCGGCGCTTGCGCAACGTCATTCTCGTAGCCGGTGCAGTCAGCGTTGAGATTCTTGACGCCCATCATCGGAGGCGACCGGAAGAAACGCGGCTCGTAGCGGCGCGGCGAGCCGCAGAAAACCAATCGCCCCCACCCGTTGCGGGTGTCAGTGCCGAACACGTAGTAGGTGGTGTTGTCGCACGGAGCGCCAAGGACCACGCCCGGTGTGATTCCGGGCGTACAGAACGCGTCATTACATTCGGTGGCATCCGCCGACGCCGAAGGTGCCTGCAGCACGCCGGCGCTCAGCAGCGCAGCAATAGCCATAACGCTCAATCGCACCGCATTACTTTCGCATAACCGACGAGCGAATTGGCCGCCAAAGCGGAAAGCTCTCGCGCTATGCCATGCTGGACCGCGGTCGACATCGTTGTCCCAGAGCGCGACCACCCAGGTGGGATGGATCAGGAGGTCAGATGCCGCCCGGCAATAACGAGGTGCCCGATGCCGAAGCCGACGTCCTGACCTCGACAGAGGCAGCCGAGCAAGCGGCGGCCGAGGCCGAAGTCCGGGCCCAGGTCGCTCGGGAACGCGCCAACGAGTTGCGCCGCAAGCTGGAAACAGCGCGCGGGGACACTCCGGCAACACTGGACAGCGCGGAACTGGCTGAAGATACCGACATTGACGCCGAAGGTACCGAGATTGACCCGGAACCAGCAGTAGCCCTCGACATCCCGACTCCGCAGCGACGGCGCTTTCACATCCCCGGACTGAAGGCGGCCGCGGTGACACTCGCCGCCTTGCTGATCGCCGGATCGCTAGCCGGGACCGGCTACATGATGTGGCAGCACCGCAAGGCTGCCGACCAGCAGCACAGCGCGGCCGAGTTCGCCGCTGCGGCACGACAGGGCGTGGTGAACCTGATGTCGATGGACTCGACTGCCGCAAAAGAAAGCGTGCAGCGCGTCATCGACAATTCGACCGGAAAATTTCAGGCCAACGTCAAAGACGGCGCCGACGATCTGATCAAAGCCATGCAGGACGCCAAGGTGGTCACGAAGGTGACCGTCAACGACGTCGCCGTCGAAAAGATCGAGGGTGACTCCGCGGTGGTACTGGTGGCCGCTACATCAGAACGCAGCGACGCGAAAGCCCCTCAGGCGGACAAGCAGCCGCGCGTGTGGCGGGTGATCATCACGGTTGTCCGAGACGGCGGACAGATCAAAGTGTCCGACGTCGAGTTCGCCTGACGAGCGGTAACTTCGGCTGACGCCCAGTAGCACAGCCTCAATAGCTCCGGGGCAGGCCCAGCACATGCGTGCCCAGGTAATTCAGGATCATCTCCTGAGTCACCGGCGCGATCTTCATCAACCGGGCTTCGCGAAAGAACCGGGCAACGTGGTACTCCTCGGCGTACCCCATGCCGCCGTGCGTCTGCAATGCGCGGTCTGCCGCGGTGAAACCCGCCTCGGCACACAGATACTTCGCGGTGTTCGCTTCACGTCCGCACGGCTTTCCGTTGTCGTATAGCCAGGTGGCCTTGCGCAGCATCAGCTCGCCGGCGTCCAAGCTTGCCAGCGAATCCGCCAGCGGGAATTGGATGCCCTGGTTCATGCCGATCGGGCGGTCGAACACGTGCCGTTCATTGGCGTACTTCACGGCCTTGTCCAACGCCGCACGACCGATACCCAAGGCCTCCGCAGCAATCAGCATCCGTTCCGGATTCAGGCCGTCCAAGATGTAGGTAAAGCCCTGTCCTTCCTCCCCCACCCGGTCCGCGACGGGCACTCGGAGATCATCGATGACCAGCTCATTCGACGACACGGCGTTGCGTCCCATCTTGGGGATGGGCCGAATGTCGATGTTGTCGCGGTTCAAGTCCGTCAGGAACAAGGTCATTCCGTCGGTCTTCTTGGTCACCTCGCCGTAAGGCGTTGTGCGGGTGAGCAGCAGAACCTTCTCGGACTCCAATGCTTTGGAAATCCACACTTTTCGGCCATTGACGACGTAGTGGTCGCCATCCCGGCGAGCGAACGTGGTGATCCGTGCCGTCTCCAAACCGGCACCCGGCTCAGTGACGCCGAAACACACGTGAAGATCTCCGGTCGCGATCCGCGGAAGCGTCGCGGCCTTGAGCTCAGCCGATCCGTGAACCACGACGGGCTGCATTCCGAAGATTGACAGATGGATCGCGCTTGCTGCGTTCATGCCGCCCGCTCGGGCAACCGCCGCCATCAACAACGATGCCTCGGTGATACCCAGACCATGGCCGCCGTACTCCTCCGGAATCGTCATCCCGAGCCAACCGCCTGCTGCGATGGCTGAATAGAACTCCGCCGGAAACTCGTGAGCCTGGTCCTTCTCCATCCAGTATTGGTCATCGAACCGGGCCGCCAATTCCGACACTGATGCCCTAATCACTTCCTGGTCATCGGTCAGGTCGAAACTCATTCCGCCCAAAGCCGTCTCCTCAAGTCCCTTACTGTCAGCCCTTCAATACCATTCAGGCATGTCCGCAGCGAACACCGAACCGCTATGGCGACAATTCGCCGCATCGACGGCCGCCCGACACGGAGCGCCAGAGGGCGACTACGCGACGCTCTGGCAGTGGTCGGTGGATCACCCGGCCCGGTTCTGGCGGGCGCTGTGGGAATACTTCGACATCCAGGCGGACAACGAGCCTGCCGCGAATGACCTCGGAGTGTTGGCAGACGAGTCGATGCCAGGCGCGCGCTGGTTTCCTGGCGTGACGTTGAATTACGTCGACCAGGTACTGCGCCACGCGTCGCGCACTGGCACCGCCATCCTCGGTATCGATGAGGACGGCACGCGTACCGAGGTCAGCTGGGCCGAACTCCCAGGCCGGGTCGGTGCCGTGAGCGCACGCCTGCGCCACCTCGGCGTTGGCCCCGGGGACTGCGTCGCCGGCTACCTTCCCGATGTCGCAGAGGCGATGGTCGCCTTTTTGGCGACGGCGGCGATCGGCGCGGTGTGGTCGGCCTGCGGTCAGGACTACGCAGCGGAGGGTGCTGCTGCCCGGTTGGCCCAGCTCAAGCCGAAAGTGTTGTTCAGTTGCGACGGGTATCACCTCCGCGGGCAATGGATCGACAAGCGTTCCGACACAGCCGAATTGCAGAATCTGCTGCCAGATAATCCGGCATTGTTGGTGCTTGACAGCGACCGATATCGCGACCTCGTCAGCGAACCGGTCGCTCCTGAAGTCACAGCGGTCCCGTTCGAACATCCGCTGTGGGTGCTGTTCAGCTCCGGCACCACGGGTCGCCCCAAAGGCATTGTGCACGGACACGGGGGCGTCATCTTGGAACACCTGAAAGCTGCTTGCCTCCACGGGAATCTGGCGCCGGGCGATGTCTTCTTCTGGCAGACGGCATTGAGTTGGATGATGTGGAACTTCCGGATCGCCGGTCTACTCTGCGGTGCCACCGTGATCTGCTACGGCGGTCACCCGTTGTATCCCACCGCGGACCGACTCTGGGAACTCGTCGCACGGGAGAAGGTCACCTACTTCGGCACCAGCCCCGGACATTTGTTGGCATCCCGCAAATCGGGGCTGCACCCCGCAATCTCTCACGACCTGAGCCGACTGAATACCGTGGGGAGCACCGGATCACCCCTAGCCGCGGACCTCTTCGAATGGGTGAAAAGCGAAGTGGGCCAGCAGGTCACAGTCTGCTCGATCAGCGGGGGCACCGACGTCGTCACCGCTTTCGCGGGCGGCACAACAGGCGTGCCAGCGGTACCCGGCGAACTGGCTACGCGCTATCTGGGCGTGGCTCTGGAAAGTTGGTCACCGCAACGGGAGGCGCTCATCGATGAGGTGGGCGAGATGGTGATCACCGCTCCAATGCCATCGATGCCCGTGTGTTTCTGGGGCGATACTGACGGATCACGTTATCGTGCAGCATATTTCGATCACATCTGGGCCGATGGTCCGGCGCCCGGCGTGTGGCGGCATGGCGACTGGGTCACCGTCACCGAACACGGCTCGTTGATCATCCACGGCCGCAGCGACGCCACCCTCAACCGGCACGGCATCCGAATGGGATCTGCGGACATCTACGAGGTTGTCGAGGCGATTGATGCGGTGGCTGAGGGATTCGTGCTCGGCATCGACGGTCCGGACGGCGCCTACTGGATGCCGTTGTTCGTCACGCCGGCCGAGGGACACCAACTCGACGACGCGCTGGTCGACACTATTCGCGCAGAGATTCGCAGCCGACTTTCGCCGCGACACGTCCCCGATGACATCATTGCCGCACCCGGGATACCGCACACCCGTACCGGCAAGAAGCTCGAGGTGCCGGTCACCGCAATCATGGCCGGCCACGCCGACGTTTCTCTGGATCCGCGCTCGATCGACAATCCAGACCTGATCGAGTGGTACCGCGAACACGGCCGTCGGCATCGTTGGGCATAGCCGATGATGACCGCCGGTCGGCTGTTATTAGCCGATCGAGGTCACCGGCTTCCGCGGGGGCTGTTGATTCTGGGTGAAGGACGAACACAACCCGATCTTGCTGGCAACACACGGGACGCCATTGATGGTCGGCGCACTGCCGAAGACAAAGCACTGGCTGTTGTAGGGATTGCTCACGTGACCCGGCGCGCAGCCGTCGGCGGTGGCGACCGGCGCGATCCCTGCCGTAGCGGTGACTCCGAAAAACACGACAGAACAGGCCGCGCTCGCAGCCCATCTGAATGAAATCGCCATGTCATCACACCTTCGTGCCGGTCTTTCCACCTTACTGTGAGTAGCCGAACATCGGCGCCGCACTAAAGTGGCAGGTCGAACGAAGGAGGCCCGCGCGACATGGGTACCGCACAGCGAACGCCGGCGCACTTTGGTGTGACCAGGACGACTGCACTGGCTGGCGCGTTCGTCCTCGGCGCCGCGCTGGTGCTTTCGCCGTCCGCTGTCGCCGATCCGATCCCGGTTGAACCTGCGCCAGTTGAACCCGCACCGACACCAGCACCGATTTTCGGGGTGCTCGGCCTGCCCGACATATCCGCGTACGGCTCAACTCCGCTGCTGGGCCAAAACCCGATTCCGTCGGCACCCGGCGCTCTCGCCCCCGCCGTCGCACCAGATCTCAATGCTTTCAACAACCAGTACCTGTTGCCACTCAACACGCTGCCTGCGGCGCCCGATCAAGGCACGGACCCGGGCGCCCAGGCTGCTACGACCACCCGCCTTGACTACCTCAAGCGGCTCTATTCGATGTATCAGGACGGCCAACTGAAGGGTTCGCTGCTAGGCCAGCTGCCACTGGACCAACTCGGTGAGCCGCTACCGGGAACTGCACCCACTCCGGGTATCGGCATCCCGCCCGGGCTTGGACTCAATCTGCCCGAGCTGATGCCGCCGCTCGCGCTGGATGACGTCCAATAGCGAAATGATCTTTCATGCGCGTTGACGGACGGCAAATCACCGTATCGGGTAGCTTGCTGCAACCGCTGACCCAGCGAACCAACGACATCGTCCGACTCGTCCTCGCGGCGGTGTTCCTCGCCCTGGTGATCACCAGCTCATTGATTACCCGGAATGACTGGGTCGCCCTGGAGAAGTCGATATCGCGGATCGTCGGCGTACTGACTCCCACCCAATCCAATCTCGTCTATCTGGCCTACGGCGTTGCGATTCTGGCGCTGCCGTTCGTCATCCTCATCGGCCTGCTCGCCGCTCGGCAGTGGCGGCTCTTCGGCGCCTACGCCGCGGCTGCGCTACTCGCGGTCCTGCCGTTATCGATCCGGGCCAACGGCATTTCCGCGCCGAAGTGGCATTTCGACATCTCCGACCGGCCCACCACCACGTTGTCGCAATTCCTCGACGACCCGCGCTGGATCGCCATGCTTGCGGCAGTCCTGACAGTCTCGGGTCCGTGGTTGCCCGCCCGCTGGCGGCGGTGGTGGTGGACACTCCTGCTCGCTTTCGTGCCTATCCACCTCGTGGTGAGCGCGGTAATTCCGGCGCGATCGTTGTTGGGGCTCGCAGTCGGGTGGTTCGTCGGCGCACTGATCGTTCTTGTGGTCGGAACACCTGCGCTGGAGGTGCCCCTCGATGGCGCCGTTCACGCCCTGGCGCGCCGCGGGTTTTTTGCGGACACGCTGACGGTGGTGCGTCCGGCCAGCCGCGGGCCGGTGGAGTTGTCGGCGACCGATCAGTCAGGCTCGGTCGGCACAGTCGAGCTATATGGCCCCAACCAGCGCAGCGGCGGCGCAATGGTCCAATTCTGGCGATGGCTGATGTTGCGCCGCAACGAGACAGCACCTCTACAGACCTCGATGCGCCGCGCCGTCGAGCATCGCGCGCTTATGACCATCGCCGCCGCCGATCTCGGAGTTGCCAATACCAGAACGATGGCCGTCGCGTCCCTGGACCGCGGATGGACGCTCTATGCCCACACCCAACCCCAAGGCGTGGCGATCGACGAAGACTCCGATCAGGGACTCGTTGACGCCATCTGGCGATCGCTGGGCGTGCTGCATGCCCATCAGATCTCCCACGGCGATCTACAGCTCAACTTGATGACCGTCGACTCGGGCAAGGTCCTGTTCGGCGGCTTCGGAGGCTCTGAATACGGCGCCACCGACGAACAGCTCCAATCGGATATCGCCCAACTCCTGGTGACGACGACAGGTCGCTTCGGCACTGAGCCGTCAGTGCAGGCGGCCATCGAAGTGCTCGGCAAGGAGACGGTTCTCAACGCATCGCGCCGGCTCACGAAATTCGCGATTCCGGCCCGAATACGCAACTCGGTCGATGACCCCAAAGCAACGATGTCGGCGATCCGCGACGAGGTGAAGCATCAGACCGGGGCGGACGAAATCCGGGTCGAGACGATCACCCGGTTCACCCGCACCCAGGTGATCCAATTGGTCTTGCTGGTCGCCCTGGTCTATGTGGCGACGCCGTTCATCACCACGGTGCCGACGTTCTTCAACGAACTGCGAACAGCCAATTGGTGGTGGGCATTACTCGGCTTGACGGTGTCGGCTTTGACCTACATCGGAGCCGCGGCCGCGTTGTGGGCCTGCGCTTCCGGGCTGGTCAAGTTTCGAAATGTCGTGATCATGCAGTTCGCCAACACCTTTGCGGCCACAACTACTCCGGCCGGGGTCGGTGGGCTGGCCTTGAGCACCCGATTCCTGCAGAAGGCCGGCCTGGGAACGCTCCGGGCCACCGCCGCTGTCGCGCTTCAGCAATCGGTTCAGGTGATCACCCACGTCGCACTACTGATCCTCTTCACCGTTGTCGCGGGTACGTCGGCCGACCTCTCCCATTTCGTGCCGAAGGCGACACTGCTGTATCTGATCGGCGGTGTGGCGCTGGGGGTGGTCGGCACATTCCTCATCGTGCCCAAGTTGCGTCGCTGGCTCGGTACCGCGGTACGGCCAAGGCTCAAGGAAGTCGGCGGCGAACTTCTAGAACTGGTTCGCGAACCCAAGCGGCTCGGTTTGGTTGTACTCGGCTGTGCGGCAACGACTCTCGGTGCCGCGTTGGCGCTTTGGGCCAGCGTCGAAGCCTTCGGCGGCGGTACCACGTTTGTGACGGTCACCGTCGTGACCATGGTCGGCGGCACCCTGGCATCCGCTGCACCGACGCCCGGCGGCGTGGGCGCTGTGGAAGCCGCACTGATCGGTGGCCTGGCCGCCTTTGGGGTACCCGCAGCCGTTGGCGTGCCCTCGGTGCTGCTGTACCGGGTGCTGACCTGCTGGCTGCCGGTCTTCGCCGGCTGGCCGATCATGCGTTGGCTGACCGACAAGGACATGATTTAGCGCCGCGCTTTCCCCGCCGAGCAGACGCGGGGGTCCCGTCGACACTGCGTGTCGCGGGACCCCCGCGTCTGCTCGCGCCACCAAAATTGTGCGGGCGGGGGGACTTGAACCCCCACGCTCTTCCGAGCACTGGCACCTAAAGCCAGCGCGTATGCCAATTTCGCCACGCCCGCAAGCCCATCGATCCTAACGCGAGCACTATTCGGGGACCTCAAGGTGCCGACTTCGCGATGCGTCGCTCACCAGTGAACATGTAATCCGCGGCGCTGTACCGTCGTAGCGTGGCAACCACCCGTCGTCGCAGATTCGCGCTGATCATTCTGATGATCGTCGCGGCATCGGGTTGCCTTGGGCTGGGTTGGTGGCAGTGGACCCGATATGAATCGGTGTCGGGCAGTTTCCAGAACTTGGGCTACGCGTTGCAGTGGCCGATGTTCGCCGGATTCTGCGTATACGCCTACCGCAAATTCGTGCGCTACGAAGAAGAGCCACCTGCCCTCACCGCACCCGGCGTCATCACCGAAGTTCCGGCAGGCCTGCTGCCCGAACGCCCTGCACCACAACAACAGTCTGATCTCGACCCCGCGCTGCGCGAGTACAACGCCTACCTTGCCGAGCTGGCAAAGGGCCACGCCCCAGAAGACGCCCAAGAAGATGCACCGGAACAGGACAGGACGACCGCATGACTGCACCCGAGACCCCCGGATCCCAGGCCCAGTCGGAGCACAGCAATATCCGCACCGCTCTCGTGCAGTACCGGGTCATGGCGTGGGCGACGGGCATCTGGTTGATCGCACTCTGCTACGAGATGCTGATGAAGTACGTGGTCAAGGTCGACAACCCACCGACGTGGATCGGGATCGTGCACGGCTGGGTCTACTTCGTCTACCTGATCTGCACTGCCAACCTTGCGGTCAAGGTGCGCTGGCCGATCGGCAAGACCATCGGTGTTCTGCTGGCCGGGACCATCCCCTTGCTCGGCATCATCGTTGAGCACTTTCAGACCACCGAGATCAAGTCCCGGTTCAACGTCTGAGCTCAACGTCTGAGCCCCGACTGTTTAGCCGGCCAGCGAGCGCAGCGCCGGAAGCAGCAACGCAAGTGCACGGCCGCGATGCGATGCGGCGTCCTTCTCTGCGGGGCTGAGTTGTGCGGCACTGCGGTTTTCGCCGTCGGGCATGAAGACCGGGTCGTAGCCGAACCCGCCATCTCCACGCGGCCCCGACGCGATCACGCCTCGCCATTCACCGCGAACCACCTTGCTGTCGCCCTCATTCGGGCCGTACACCACCGCACAGGCCGAGACGAACGCCGCTGCGCGCCGATCGTCGGGAACGTCGCGCAGTTGTGCCAGCAGCAATCGGTAATTGGCCTCGTCGGCACCGTGAACGCCCGCCCACCGCGCGGACAGCACGCCCGGCATTCCGTTCAGCGCGGCGACTTCCAGTCCGGAATCGTCGGCCACAGTGGGCAAGCCAGTGGCGGCATAACCGTCGCGGGCCTTCGCCAGTGCATTCTCCTCGAACGTGGCACCGGTCTCTGGGGCCTCGTCGAACGGCGGAACCTCATCGAGGGACACCAGGGTCAATCCGGATACCCCGGCAGCGTCGAGCACCCTGCGTAATTCGGCCAGCTTCTTCTGGTTGCGGCTGGCAACAAGTAGGCCTGTCATTTGGCGCCACTCCTCCTCGTCGCTACGCTCCGCATCGTCGCCGGCGCGTCAGCTTCCGAACGCCTTCTTCGGCGGCGGCCCCTCGGGCAGTACCCCTGGATACGGCAGCGCCAGCGCGTCACGCTGCACGGCGAACAATGTGTCGCACGCCCCGAGTGCGGCATCGACCAGCTTGTCGAGGGTGGATCGCGGGAATGTCGCACCTTCGCCGGTGCCCTGGATCTCGACCAGCGTTCCGGTGTCGGTGGCCACAACATTCATGTCCACTTCGGCCCGGGAGTCCTCCTCGTACGGAAGGTCCACACGCACCCGTCCATCGACCACACCGACGCTGACCGCCGCGATAGCGCAGGACAGCGGGCGGGGATCGGACAGCTTGCCGGCTGCGGCCAAATAGGTGACCGCGTCAGACAACGCGACATAGGCGCCGGTGATCGCCGCGGTCCGAGTGCCCCCATCGGCTTGCAGCACATCGCAGTCGACTGCGATGGTGTTCTCCCCCAGCGCCGCGAGGTCGATGCAGGCACGTAACGAGCGCCCGACCAACCTGCTGATCTCCTGGGTGCGGCCGCCCAGCCGGCCCTTGACTGATTCTCGATCGGACCGGGTGTGGGTGGCAGCGGGCAACATGGCGTACTCCGCGGTCAACCACCCCAGTCCGGAACCCTTGCGCCATCGGGGCACGCCCTCGGTGACGCTGGCCGTGCACATCACTCGCGTCTGGCCGAACTCGACAAGTACCGAGCCGGCTGGATGGGAGGTGAAGCCACGGGTGATGACCACGGGTCGTAACTCGTCGTCGAGCCTGCCGTCTTCTCGTCGGGACACGGGCCAACCCTATCCCGTCGGCCCTATCCGGTCGGCTTCATGCTTTCCGAATCTCGATGACCTCGTCGCACACCACGGCTCGCACTGGACCGTCGAATTCCGCCTTGGCCTCGGCGATCACTTCCTCGCGCGGCGTCCAAGGCGGAATGTGGGTCAGCAGCAACTCGCCGACGCCTGCCTGCTGCGCCACTCGGCCGGCCTCGGTACCGGACAGGTGCACATGTGGTGGACGGTCGGCCGCGTGTGTCCACGACGCCTCACAGAGGAAGACGTCGGCTCCGCGCGTCAGGTCGATGAGCGATTCGCACACGCCGGTGTCGCCACTGAACACCAGTGTGGTGCCACTCGGATCGGTGATCCGCATGCCGTACGACTCGGTCGGATGGCTCACCAACCGCGGCGTGACAGTCAGGGTCCCGATCTGGACGGGCTCATCGTCGACCCAGGGCCGCACGTCGAAGAGGTCGCTGAAGTCGTCCAGTTCACCGCCGCATGGCGCCGATGCCCCTGCCAGCCGAGTCCAGGTATCGCTGGGACCATGCATGATCCCGCGTTCTGTGGCCGGCGTCGGATGGTAGCGACGCCAGACGAACAGCCCGGGCAGGTCCAGGCAGTGGTCGGCATGCAAATGCGATAACAGAATGCTCACCTGATTGGGATCAACGTGGCGCTGCAGCGCACCCAGCACTCCGCCACCGAAATCAATCACGAGCGGCGGCGTGTCAGGTGCGGTCAGCAGATACCCGGACGCCGGAGAATCCGGCCCGACCACACTGCCGGAACATCCAAGGACCGTGATTCGCACAACAACAAGCTTGCCACGACAACCCCGGTTTCCCGCCGAGAATCAGTTGTCGACAACAACTGGGCGCGCAACCGGCTGAACACCGGTGATCGCGGGCCCCAAGAATCGGGCCGCCAGAGTGGTGAACACCTCTGGGTCACCGGTCGCTTCGAACAGCCGGGATGAGGCAGGAGCGTCGTGCGGTCGGAGCAGATCCAATTCGGTGAGAACCCGCAAGAGGTCTTTGGCGGTTTCTTCGGCACTGGAAACCAAGGTGACCGACTCGCCCATAGCGAGTTGGATCAGACCGGACAGCAGCGGATAGTGCGTACAGCCAAGTACCAGCGTGTCGACCTCGGCTCGCTGCAGCGGTTCGAGGTAGCCCTCGGCAAGTCCCAGCACCTGGCGCCCACTGGTGACGCCCCGTTCAACGAAGTCCACGAACCGAGGGCACGCCACCGCCGTCACCTCAAGATCCCGGGCGGCGGCGAAGGCATCTTGATAGGCGCCGGACGCGACGGTGGTTTGGGTGCCGATCACACCGATACGGCCCGATTTCGTGGTTGCCACAGCCCGCCGCACCGCGGGCAGGATCACTTCGACGACGGGTACGTCGTACCGTTCTCGGGCATCTCGAAGACAGGCGGATGACGCTGTGTTGCAGGCGATGACAAGCGCTTTGACGCCGCGGTCGACCAGGTCGTCACCGATCGCCAGTGCGTGAGCACGAACATCGGAAATGCTCAGCGGTCCGTACGGCCCGTTGGCGGTGTCACCGACGTAGATGATGTCTTCGTCGGGCAGTTGGTCGATGATCGAGCGCGCAACGGTCAGTCCGCCCACGCCGGAATCAAAGATCCCGACCGGGGCGAACCGGTCGGTCACGACGCTAGGCCGGGAAGGGTCCCAGCCTTCTTCTGCTCGCGGGCTGTGCGCTCCGGACCGGACAACATGTAGGCGGCCAGCACCCCGGCTATCGCGCCGCACAGATGGCCCTGCCAAGAAACCCCGCCGCAGGTATTAAGGACGGGCATCGCACCCCACAGGATGCTGCCGTACCCGACCGCCACGACGATCCCGACGACGATCTGCCAGATGTGCCGGGTGAACCACCCGAAGATGAGGAGGAACGTGAGCCATCCGAAGATCAGTCCAGATGCTCCGATGTGGTTTGTGTTGTGACAGCTGGGGAGACCGCCGATCAGCCAGGTGCCCAAGCCACCGACAATCCAGATGATCGCGGTCGCCCCGACGAAGCGTCCTATACCGGTCAGCGTCACCAGGAAGCCCAGGATCAACGCGGGAACCGTGTTGGCGATCAAATGCGCCCAGTTGGCGTGCAGCAGCGGCGAGAAGATGATCCCCCACAGTCCGTCGGTCTCCAGTGGCCGGATTCCGTTGCGGTCCAGCCTGTGGCCAGAGAGCTGATCGGCGAGCTCGATCAGATACAGCAGCGCAACGAAGGTCAAGATCGTGGCGCCACCCACCTGCCACGTGGGTGGCTTCTTGGGCTCCGGCGGCGGATATCCGATCGGCTGGTTCATCCCCCTCAGGCTACCGGCGGGAACGCGCCCGGGACGATATCCCGATAGCCCGGAATCTCCGCGACTGATTCAGCGGCCAGCACCCCGACCAAGACGGCCCGGGCCAAGCAATCGGCTGCGGCAGCCCCGACCGCGGTGAGCAACTCCGTCTCCGGGCTCATCGCCACCGGGGTGTCCGGCGACGGTTCCACGGTGACGGCCCCGGTAGCCAGCGCGAAGACGGTATCGCCATCGAGTGGTGTATGAGCCGGACGGATGGAGAGAGCCAGTCCGTCCTGGGCGGCCATGGCCATCCGACGGCACCCAGCCGGGCTGAGTGCAGCATCGGTTGCGACCACCGCGATGGTGGTGTTCAACGGGCTGAACTCGGCATCGCGGGCGGCCAGCGCGGCGATCTCGTCGTCGGGCGGATTCTGCAATCCCAGGTCTGTAATCAAGTCCGCCATCCAGGGCAGGCCGGTCGCCGGGCTCACGACATTGCCCACACTGTTGACCACGACGATCGCCCCGACGGTCACGCCGGATTCCAGGGCGACGGACGCGGTGCCGACCCCACCCTTCAGCACACCGGCACGGGCTCCGACGCCTGCACCCACCGTTCCGATCGCAACATCCACGCCGGCGGCCACGGCCGCTTTGTAGCCGAAGTCCGCAGTGGGACGACATGACCAGCCGCCGACCGGGAGGTCGAAGATCACCGCCGCTGGAACGATCGGGACGACACCGCCGGGCATCTGAACGCCGCGACCCCGCTCCTCCAGCAGACGCATGACGCCGTCGGCAGCGGCGAGTCCGTAAGCACTTCCACCCGTCAGCACGATCGCGTCGACGTGGCGCACGCTGTTGACCGGGTCGAGGAGTTCGGTCTCCCGACTTCCGGGAGCGCCCCCGCGGACATCGACCGCGCCGACAGTGCCCGGCGGCGCCATCACCACGGTGCTGCCACAGGCCCAACCTGACCCGCGCGCATCCGCCGTACCCACCGTCGCATCCACGTCGAGGCGGTGATGGTGGCCGACCTCGATGCCGGCCACGTCAGTGATCGATCCGAACCGAATTGCCTCCGTCATCGCATCGGTTTTCCCATCAATCCGAGCACCAGATACTCCTGGAGCACGGTGAGCCACTGGTACACGTCGAGGTGCACGGCCAGCGGATGGTTGGCGGGTAGCCGGTCCGGCCCGTCGGGTCCGATCTCAAGCAAGGTCCCCAACGTCAACCGGACGTCGTTTATTGCCGCAATCCAGGCATTGGCATCATCTTCGGTGAGCTCGAACCCGCTGCCGTCCAGCGGAAGTGTATCCAAGACCCGTTGCCCTGCAGCATGTTTCGCGGCAATGATCGTCGGTTCGTGCAGACTGCGCAACGCACCATTGACACCTTTGGAGTGCGCGTCCGATTCGCCGTCTTCGGACCCGAGAAAGTCCGGCAGCAACCGCCGCATGCTGGAGT
Organism: Mycobacterium sp.; assembly: GCA_965279745.1. Classification (GTDB taxonomy): domain Bacteria; phylum Actinomycetota; class Actinomycetes; order Mycobacteriales; family Mycobacteriaceae; genus Mycobacterium. The sequence goes on along the minus strand of OZ257262.1, from coordinate 92,054 downwards.
CCTCAGGCTGACCGGAATGCCCTATCCGGATTCCGGTGATCTGCTCCAGCGGATCCGAGGGTGCCGTCGATTGGCGGTCGTCGAGCATGTCCTGAACAGAGGTGATCATGTTCGTCAGCAGTTTCGCCTCATGGGGCGCGAGCGCCGATCGAAAGCGAGGACCGTCAGCGGCCTCGATCCGCTTCCACTTGAGCACAGCCCTCAGCGGTCCTGCTGCATCGTGGCCCACAAGCCAGCGGCGTGCAGTTTGGAGACGTCGACTTCCATCGTCTCCCGACTGCCCGACGACACCACCGCCTTACCGTCGTTGTGAACTTGCAGCATGAGGTTCGTCGCGTCCGGTTCGCTGTAGCCGAACAACTTCTGGAACACGTACGTCACGTAGTTCATCAGGTTGACGGGGTCGTCCCAGACGATCGTCACCCACGGACGGTCGATCGCCTCAACGACTTCGGTGTGGCGCTTCTCGCTAGTACCCGGCCGGGTCGGTGCTGCTGGCGCGCCCATGCGTCAAGGATAGCGAGCGACGACAACGTTGACAGGCGCTCACTGGGATCTCACCAAGCCGATACCGTTGCCATGTGACCGCGGCGCTGTTGACCGACAAGTACGAGCTGACGATGCTCGCCGCGGCACTGCGGGACGGCACTGCCACCCGCCAGACGACGTTCGAGGTCTTTGCCCGACGCCTCCCCCGCGGCCGCCGTTATGGGGTCGTGGCCGGAACCGGCCGACTTTTGGACACGTTGGCCGACTTCACCTTCGATGACACGGCCTTAGCGTCGCTACGACTGTTCTTGGACACTCGAACGCTCGACTATCTGAGCGCATTTAGGTTCGGCGGTGACATCGACGGCTACGCCGAGGGCGAGCTCTACTTTCCGGGCTCACCCATCCTGTCCGTGACGGGCACCTTCGCCGAGTGCGTGCTGCTAGAGACATTGACACTGTCGATCCTCAACCACGACAGCGCCATCGCCTCCGCCGCGGCCCGGATGGTCTCCGCAGCCGACGGCCGCCCGATGATCGAGATGGGTTCGCGGCGAACTCACGAGCACGCCGCAGTCGCCGCTGCGCGCGCCGCCTACATCGCCGGTTTCGCCGGCACGTCCAACCTAGAAGCTCAGCATCGCTTTGGGATTCCCGCTCTGGGTACCAGCGCACACGCTTTCACGATGGTGCACACCACCGAAGGATGCGAGACCAGTGACTGGGAACGGGCGGCATTCCGCGCCCAGGTCGACGCTCTCGGCGTCGGGACGACGCTGTTGGTCGATACCTACGACGTGACGAACGGGGTGGCCAACGCGATCGCCGTCGCCGGGACCAGCCTGGGAGCTGTCCGGATCGATTCCGGGGACCTCGGTGTGCTGGCTCGCCAGGCGCGGGCCCAACTCGACGGGCTCGGAGCAACGGAAACGAAAATTGTGGTGTCGGGCGACCTCGATGAATATTCGATTGCTGCCCTGCGCGCCGAGCCTGTGGACACCTACGGCGTGGGCACGTCAGTGGTCACCGGGTCCGGCGCACCAACCGCCTCGATGGTCTACAAGCTTGTCGAGGTGGACGGGTTGCCGGTTCAAAAACGCAGTAGCCAGAAGGAATCTCAGGGCGGCCGCAAGGCGGCCATGCGGTTGTCCCGACCAACCGGCGTGATCGTCGAAGAGCTGATTCATCCGTATTCCGAATCGCCGCACCCCGCCGAACCGTCTCGGCGATTGACGGTGCCACTGGCCCGCGCCGGCCAACCGTTGGCCCACCCAGATCTTGCCGCCGCACGGAACCTGATGGCGCAAGGCTTGCAGAGCTTGCCGTGGGAGGGGCTCGCCCTGTCGGATGGCGAACCGGCGATTCCGACCCGCAGGTTGCCCCCCGTCGGGCGATCGCAATGACAGCAGACCAACCACCTGTGACCGACCTGCTGGGCAAGGCCGTTGCGGCACTCGGAGGCACCAAGCGATCCGGACAGGTGCAGATGGCCGAGGCAGTGGCCCATGCCTTCGCCACCGGTGAACACTTGGCAGTGCAAGCCGGCACTGGGACCGGAAAGTCACTGGCGTATCTGGTTCCGGCGTTAGCCCGCTCCGTCGCTGACGACTCCCCGGTACTGGTGTCCACCGCGACCATTGCGCTGCAACGCCAACTGGTGGACCGCGACCTGCCCCGACTCGCCGATGCACTGACTGACACACTGGCCCGCCGGCCCACCTTTGCGGTACTGAAGGGGCGGCGAAATTATCTGTGCCTGAACAAGATTCGCAACGGTCCGGATTCCGGCGAAGATAACGATGGCGCCTCGCAAGAGGAGTTGTTCGGACCGGTCGCAGTGACCGCACTGGGCCGCGACGTCAAGCGGCTGACGGAGTGGTCGTCGTCAACCGACACCGGTGACCGCGACGATCTCACCCCGGGCGTGCCGGAACGATCCTGGTCTCAGGTCAGCGTCTCGGCCCGGGAATGCCTTGGCGTGGCGCGCTGTCCATTCGGCACCGAATGCTTCTCCGAGAAAGCGCGCGCCGAAGCCGGCCGGGCCGACGTCGTCGTGACCAACCACGCCTTGTTGGCCATCAATGCCATCGCCGACGCCGCGGTGCTGCCCGAGCACAAACTTCTCGTCGTCGACGAGGCGCACGAACTGGTCGACCGAGTCACCTCGGTGGCCACCGGCGAACTGACACCAGGCCCGCTGGGCGTGGCGGCACGACGGGTTGCTCGTCTGGTCAGCACCGAACTGAACCAGCGTTTGGAGGCGGCAGTGGCCACCTTCTCGTCGGCGATCCATGACGCTCAACCGGGCCGTATCGACAATCTCGACGCCGAACTGGCGACCTATCTGACGGTGCTGCGAGACGCCGCCACAGCGGCCCGCTCCGCCATCGACCCAGCCCCCCGTGACCCCGCAGCGGCGGCGGCCCGAACTGAAGCGATCGCGGCGCTCACCGAGGTCGCCGATACCGCCGGACGGGTCTTGGCGTCCTTCGGCCCGGCGATCCCCGACCGCACCGATGTGGTCTGGATCGACCATGAGGAAGTGCGAGGCGCCAAAGGCGTCAAGGGCACGACCAGGCCAGTGCTGCGGGTGGCCCCGCTCTCGGTGGCAGATCTTCTGCGCAACAAGGTGTTCGAGCCCGCCACGGTGGTGCTGACGTCAGCAACCCTGACCATCGGCGGATCGTTCGACGCAATGGCAGGCGCCTGGGGTCTGGACTACGGGTCGCAGGACCCGACACGCGGTCGAACAACCTGGCGCGCACTCGACGTCGGTTCACCCTTCGACCATGCGAAGTCCGGCATCCTCTATATCGCCAAGCATCTGCCGGCCCCGGGGCGCGACGGGGCCGGCGCGGGAGAACAACTCGACGAGATCGAAGCGTTGATCAAGGCCGCGGACGGCCGGACGCTGGGCCTGTTCTCGTCGATGCGCGCTGCCCGGGCCGCTGCCGAGGAAATGCGGACCCGCCTCGATACGCCGGTGCTCTGTCAGGGTGACGACGGCACCGCTGCCTTGCTCGACCGCTTCACCGCCGATCCGCAGACATCATTGTTCGGCACGCTGTCGCTGTGGCAGGGCGTCGACGTTCCAGGACCGTCACTGTCCTTGGTTCTGATTGACCGGATTCCGTTCCCCCGTCCTGACGACCCGTTGCTGACCGCACGACAGCGGGCCGTCGCGGCCCGCGGCGGCAACGGATTCATGGCGGTCGCGGCCGCCCATGCCGCACTACTGCTGGCTCAGGGCGCCGGCCGACTGCTTCGACGCACCGATGACCGCGGCGTCGTCGCCGTCCTCGATTCCCGAATGGCGACCGCCCGCTACGGCGACTACCTGCGGGCGTCACTGCCTCCGTTCTGGACCACAACTAGCCCAGACGCGGCCAAACAAGCACTTCAGCGGCTACGCGCAGCCCCTGCCGAGTGAGCTGTCTGCGCTGTCGGCTCCTACCCGGCACAATTGTCTAGGCAAATGACTCAGAAAGGCGGTGCTGATGCGCCCGCTGCGTGTACTCGGTGCACTCACCGCGACGGTGGCTGCGGTAACGCTGTCCGGTTGCGCCAACACTGTCCACGGCAAGGCCTTGTCGGTTTTCGATGATCCATTCAAAGTGGGCGGACTCCAGGCCGTCGACGGCCCGACCGGGCTCCGACCGAATGCCGACAAGCCGACCCGCAAGGTCACCGACGGAGACGGCAGCAAGGCCGATGAGATCGCGGTGCAGTCGGTCAGCGACCTTGAGGTCTTCTGGGACAACGCCTTTCCCGACACATTCAAAGGCCCCTTCAAACCGGTGAAGGAGCTGATCTCGTGGGACTCCAACTCCTACTACGGGGAGTTCTGCGGTGAGTCCACCGAAGGTCAGATCAACGCGGCTTACTGCGAAACGGACAACACAATCGGCTGGGACCGCGGAGTACTGCTGCCGTCGCTGCGACAAGCCAACGGCGACATGGCGATCACGATGGTGTTGGCACACGAGACCGGTCATGCTGTCCAAAAGCTCGCGCACCTCAACAAGAAACGCACCCCGGCACTGGTGGCAGAACAGCAGGCCGACTGCTTCGCGGGTGTCTACCTGCGTTGGGTAGCCGAGGGCAATTCCCCCCGCTTCACCCTGAGCACCGGTGACGGCCTCAATAACCTTCTGGCGGCGATGATTTCATTCCGCGACCCGCTGCTCAGCGAAGAGGACTATTACGACACCGAGAACGAGCACGGTTCGGCGTTCGAACGCATTTCGGCGTTCCAGTTCGGCTTCACCGACGGCCCATCGTCCTGCGCGGCCATCACTGCCGCGGAAGTTGCGGCCCGCAGAGGCGACCTCCCGGTCGAGTTGCCGGCAAACGAGACCGGAGAACTGCCGGTCACCGAAGAGTCGACACGATCCATCATCGACGCGATGAACATCCTCTTCAAACCAAAGGAACCCCCGGCGTTGACGTTTGACGCCGCATCCGCGGCTCAGTGCCCCGATGCGCGGCCGAGCACCCCGGCCTCCTACTGCCCGGCCAGCAACACCATTGCTGTCGACCTGCCGGGACTGCAGAAGATCGGAACTTCCATCGAGGGCGACGAACATCTGCTGATGCAGGGCGACAACACCGCGTACTCGGTTCTGGTGTCGCGCTACATGCTGGCCCTTCAGCATCAGCATGGCGGGCTGACACTCGATAACGCCGAAGCCGCTCTCCGCACCGCGTGCATGACCGGTGTCGCCACCGCCAAGCTGTCCAAAGAAGTCAGCACGCCGGACGGCAATACCGTCGGACTCACAGCCGGCGACATCGACGAGGCGATCTCCGGACTGCTGACCAACGGACTGGTTGCCAGCGACGTGAACGGGGAGACGGTGCCTGCCGGCTTCTCTCGGATCGATGCATTCCGCATCGGTGTGATCGGTGATCAGGACCGCTGCATCAAGCGGTTCCCTTAGCCCAAGCTGCTAGACGTTTTTGGTGACGCCGTACCACGACAAGATGGCGTCACCCTGATCGGTCGACTTGGTCAATATCGCGTAGGACCGGATGAAGGACTCCCCGACGCATCCGTCGATCTTGACGTGGAAATTTGAGATCGAGACCCACGGCGCAGCGCCTTTGTATTCTTTCTTGGTCACCGGGACGACGTTGATCATGCCGGGTTTGAGGCCGACGGTGATACCACCACCGATGTTTCCGCCGATGCCCGGAAGGATTCCGTCGGGCTGAACACCCGGGAAGTCGAACCCGAAGTAGCCGATCGACGCGTTGGCGCCTGCCGTGCCAGTCAGGGAGACGCCATTGGAGGTGCTCATGTCGATACCGCACCCGATCTGATAGCCCACCTCGAATATGCCGTGCGGTGAGTCGCCGGGGCCAGTCAGCGCTCCGTTGAACGTTCCGCTGACGATGTACTCCCGAGATGAGATCGCGGTGGTGAGCGGCGCCGCAGGCATCTGGATCTCGTCTTTCGCGGAGATCGCCAGTGTCCACCCGTCAGGCGACTTCGTGGTGGCCGGCGGCGTCGACATCACCCGGCCGTCATCAACCGGAGGCCCAGGGGGCGAGGCGACCTCGGCCGCCGCTGGCGTCGCCGCATCGGGCCCGGGATCGGCAGACGCAAGTCCCTGCGTTTCCAATGAGCCTGTCCCCAACAAGACCCCTACGAGCGCCAATGCCGCAGCACCACGAATAAACACGTCCCCGAACACCTTCCCGGAGCACCGGCCTGTTCTCGCCGATCCGCCCTCTGAGGCAACCTACATGCGCGTCGCACTGCCCTGTTAACCGCTGTCGGGGCCCCCGGTGTTACGCCAGGGTCGCTACGCCAGGGTCACGAGGCCCAACTCGTTGTCGCTTGCCAGCAATCGGTGATGCGGCAGCACTCGCACGGTGTAACCAACCGGCCCAGCCACCGGAAGGGGCGTTCGTGTGCTGTACACGTCGGTACCGGCCTCACCCGTTCCGACGTGAGTCATGTCGATGTAGGTCGGCTTCATCAGCGCATCCTCGGCGTCGACCCGACCCAGGACCGCTTGGACTGCCACGTCGTCCGGGCTGAGTCCAGCAAGTTGCACCGTGGCGGTCAGGGTCAGCTCCGAACCCAGAAGTGGTGTGTCTGGCAGTCCAGTGCTGTCGACCTCGGCGATCCGGACCTGAGGCCATGCCTCACGGATCCGGGACCGATAAGCCGACAATTCCCGGGCAGCGCCGAACGGCAGTCCGTCGACCGACTCGAGGGTCTTGGCCACGGACCGTGCGGCGGGCACGTAGTACTTGAGGGTGTAGTCGCGGACCATCCGCGATGCCAGGACTTTGGGCCCCAACACCTGCAGGGTGTGACGCACCATCTCCACCCACCTGGTCGGCACACCCTTTTCATCACGGTCGTAGAACGTCGTGCGCACCGTGTGTTCGACCAGGTCGTAAAGCGCGCTGGCCTCCAGGTCGTCTCGGCGGCCTTCGTCGGCGACACCGTCTGCAGTCGGTATCTCCCAGCCGTTCTGGCCGTCGTACCACTCGTCCCACCAACCGTCGCGAATCGAGAGGTTCAGCCCCCCGTTGAGTGCGCTCTTCATTCCCGACGTGCCGCACGCCTCCAGCGGACGCAACGGATTGTTGAGCCACACATCGCAGCCCCAATAGAGCAGGCGCGCCATCGACATGTCGTAGTTGGGCAGGAATGCAACCCGATGCCGCACCTCGGGTCGGTCGGCAAACCGAACCACCTGCTGGATGAGTGCTTTGCCGCCTTCGTCGGCAGGGTGTGATTTGCCGGCGACAATCAGCTGAATCGGGTTGGCCGGATCGAGCAGCAGTGCCTCCAGTCGCGCCGGATCGCGCAACATCAATGTCAGTCGTTTGTAGGTCGGAACGCGCCGAGCGAATCCAATCGTCAACACGTTCGGATCGAATGCGGTTGCAATCCAACCGAGTTCAGCTTCGGAGGCACCCCTTTCCAGCCAGGACCGCCGCAGTCGAGCCCGAACATCCGCGACCAGCGCGGCGCGCAACTGAGACCTGATCCACCAAAGGTGGCCGGAATCCACCTGCTCCACCCGCTGCCAGACGCTCGGCTCGCGAAGCGCCTCCGTTGAACCGGCCAGCTCCTGTCCCAACTCCAGCCATTGCGGTGCCGCCCAGGTGGGGCCGTGGACTCCGTTGGTGATTGACCCGATGGGCACTTCGTCCGGGTCGAAACCCGGCCACAGCTCGTCGAACATCTCCCGGCTCACACGTCCGTGCAGCAGCGACACACCATTGGCGCGCTGCGCCAGTCGCAGGCCCATGTGCGCCATGTTGAACTTCGACGGGTCATCTTCTGCTCCGAAAGCCAGAACCCGTTCGACTGGCACATCCGGCAGCAGTCCTGTCGCGCTGTTGTCGCCGAAATAGCGCTGCACCATTTCAACGGGAAACCGGTCGATCCCGGCGGGCACCGGAGTATGGGTGGTGAACACCGTGCTGGACCGCACGAGGGTCAGCGCTGTGTCGAAGTCGAGCCGATCGTCCGTCATGTACTCACGGATCCGCTCGACACCGAGGAAGCCGGCGTGGCCCTCGTTCATATGAAACACATCCGGTGCGGGCAGACCTTCGATGGCGGTGAACGCGCGGATCGCTCGGACACCACCGATTCCCGCCAGCAACTCCTGGTGGATCCGGTGCTCCTGATCGCCCCCGTAGAGCCGGTCGGTGACGTTCCGCAGGTCGTGATCGTTCTCCGGAACGTCCGAGTCGAGCAACAACAACGGAACTCTTCCGACCTGGGCGATCCACACCCTGGCGCGAAGCTGCTTGGCATCCGGCATCGCAAGCCCGACCAACACCGGGGCTCCGGCGGAATCGGTCAACAGTCGCAATGGCAGGCCCTGCGGATCCAGCGAGGGATACGTCTCCTGTTGCCAGCCCTCGCGTGTCAGTGACTGCTTGAAGTAGCCGGACCGGTAATACAAGCCGACGGCGATCAGCGGCAGACCAAGATCTGAGGCGGACTTCAGATGGTCACCGGCCAGGATGCCCAGCCCGCCTGAGTAATTCGGCAACACCTCGGCGACACCGAACTCCATCGAGAAGTAAGCAATGCCGGCCGGCATGCCCGCGGGGTCCTGCTCCTGATACCAGAGTGGCCGGGTCAGGTAGTCCTGCAGGTCCGCCGCGAGCTGATCAAGGCGAGCCAAAAATTCCTGGTCCTCCGCGAGTTCATCTAGGCGTCCAGGCCGCACCGCACCCAGCAGCGCGACGGGATCCTGACCGCAGCCGGACCACAGCTCAGGGTCGATGGCAGCAAAGAGATCTCGGGTCGGCTTGTCCCACGACCACCGCAGGTTGATCGATAACGGTCCCAATGCCGCCAATCTGTCTGGAAGATGGGCACGAACGGTGAACCTGCGGAGGGCTTTCACGTCTCGGTACCTTACTGAGTATCCGGGGCGTTCTCAGCGGATGATTGGAGTGATGGGTGCCCGGTCGAATTGAGATCGATAACGTCGCACCCGTTGTGTCCTGTGGGACCTATCCGGCCAAAGCAGTGGTCGGGGAAGTTGTACCGATTTCCGCATCGGTCTGGCGGGAGGGCCATGAAGCGGTAGCCGCGACCCTGGTGGTTCGCTACCTCGGGAAGTCCTATCCCCGGTTGGGCGACGACCTTCCTGGGCTGCTCAACGTTTCCGACGATGCTGCGCACCCGGTCACAGTGAAGCCGCGCCTGTCTCCAATGTCGGCGGGCCGCACGCCCGATTTGTTCCACGGTCAGTTCGTGCCGGACCAGGTGGGCATGTGGACATTTCGGATCGACGGCTGGGGCGATCCGTTTGCCGGTTGGCGACATGCGGTCACCGCCAAAATTGAGGCCGGCCAAAATGAGTCAGAACTGAACAACGATCTGCTGGTCGGCGCAGCCCTGCTAGAGCGAGCCGCCGCGAACGTCCCACCCCAGCACCGAGCGCCGCTGGTGAACGCCGCGAGATCGCTTCGCAGTCCAGGAGACCCAGCCAGCCGGACTGCTCAGGCCCTCGCGCCCGAGGTCACTGCTTTGCTTGCCGAGTACCCACTGCGTGAATTGGTCACCCCTGGCACGCAGTACGGCGTGTGGGTGGACCGACCGCTGGCTCGTTGTAGCGCTTGGTACGAGTTGTTTCCTCGGTCCACCGGGGGCTGGGACCGGCACGGCCGGCCGGTCCACGGCACCTTCGCGACGACGGCGGCAGCATTGCCGCGAATCGCGGCAATGGGTTTCAACGTCGTCTACCTCCCGCCTGTGCATCCGATCGGCAAGGTGCACCGAAAAGGTCGCAACAATGCGGTCACTGCCGAACCGGGTGAGGTCGGCTCGCCCTGGGCCATCGGCAGCGACGAAGGTGGCCATGACGCCGTCCACCCCGAATTGGGCACCATCAAAGAATTCGACCGATTCGTGGCCGCCGCTGGCGAGCACGGTGTGGAGGTCGCACTGGATCTGGCATTGCAATGTGCACCGGACCACCCGTGGGCCAAGGATCACCGACAGTGGTTCACTGAACTCCCCGACGGCACCATCGCCTACGCGGAGAACCCGCCGAAGAAGTACCAGGACATCTATCCACTGAACTTCGACAACGACCCGGCGGGCCTGTACGACGAGGTACTGCGCGTCGTTCGGCACTGGATTCACCACGGCGTCAAGATATTTCGGGTCGACAATCCGCATACCAAGCCGCCGGACTTCTGGGCCTGGCTCATCGGGGAAGTGAAGTCGGCGGACCCCGACGTGCTATTCCTTTCGGAAGCGTTCACCAGGCCCGCGCGGATGTTTGGGTTGGCCAAATTGGGCTTCACTCAGTCGTACTCGTACTTCACCTGGCGGACGGCCAAATGGGAGCTCACCGAGTTCGGTACCCAGATAGCCGAACACGCCGATTACGCGCGGCCGAACCTATTCACCAACACTCCGGACATCCTGCACGAAAGCCTCCAACGTGGCGGGCCTGGCATGTTCGCCATCCGTGCCGTGCTCGCCGCCACGATGGGGTCGTCATGGGGTGTCTACTCCGGCTTCGAACTCTTCGAGCACGAGGCGATCCGGGAAGGCAGTGAGGAGTACCTGAACTCCGAGAAGTACGAGCTGCGCCCCCGGGATTTCGACGCTGCGATGGCCGGCGGGCGGTCATTGGAGCCATTTCTACGGCGGCTCAACGAGATCCGTAGAGCCCACCCTTCGCTGTGTCAGATGCGGACCATCCGGTTCCACCACGTCGACAACGATGCGCTGCTGGCATACAGCAAGTTCGATCCGACCACCGGAGATGCAGTGCTGGTCGTCGTGACGCTGAACTCCTTCTCCGCCGAGCAGGGCACCCTGTGGCTGGACATGGGCGCGCTGGGATTGCACCCCGATGAGCATTTCGGGGTTCGCGATGAAGTCACCGGAGAGGAATACCACTGGGGCCCGTCGAATTACATTCGGATCGAACCGTGGAAGGCGGTAGCTCACATCCTGAATCTGCCGACGATCGGGCCGGAGCAGCGCGCGAGCCTGCTGCGCAGGGAATGACGGGACCGACATGACGAAACCAGAGGAATTCAGCAGCCCACACCTGGCGCCCGATCCGGAGGAGTTGGCGCGACTAGTCGGCGGGCTGCATCACAACCCGCACAGCATCCTGGGCGCCCACGAGTACGGCGATCACACCGTGATTCGAGTCCTCAAGCCGCAAGCCACCGCAGTGACCGCGCTCGTCGGTGGCCGCCGATACCCGTTCACTCCGCTTGATTTCGGACTGTTCGGGGTAGCACTGCCGTTGACAAACCTTGTCGACTACCGCTTAGAAGTGGCCCTACCCGGAGCGGACCTAAAGAATGGAGCCGACCTACACATTGGGGCCGACGGCTACCGCTTTCTGCCAACCCTCGGCGAGATTGACCTGCATCTGTTGGCCGAGGGCCGGCACGAACATCTGTGGGAGATCCTCGGCGCGCACCCCCGTTCATTCACCACCGCCGATGGCGTCGTCAACGGTGTGTCGTTCGCGGTGTGGGCTCCGAATGCCAAGGGCGTCAATCTCATCGGAGAATTCAACGACTGGGACGGCGTCGAAGCGCCCATGCGCGTACTGGGATCCTCCGGCGTCTGGGAGGTCTTCTGGCCCGGCTTCCCCACCGACGGCCTCTACAAATTCCGGGTGCACGGACTCGATGACTCCGTTGTCGACCGAGCCGATCCATTCGCCTTCGCCACCGAGATTCCGCCGCAGACGGCATCCAAGGTTTACATCTCGCGTTACCGATGGAATGACGCAGAGTGGATAGCGCGTCGCCCGATCAGCAATCCGGTGTTCGAGCCGATGAGCACCTACGAAGTCCACCTCGGTTCCTGGCGACCGGGATTGACCTATCGCGAATTGGCCACTGAACTCACCGACTACGTCCTCGCCAGTGGCTTCACCCACGTCGAGTTGCTGCCGGTGGCCGAGCATCCATTCGGCGGCTCCTGGGGCTACCAGGTCACTTCGTACTATGCCCCGACATCCCGGTTCGGCACACCGGATGACTTCCGGTTCCTCGTCGACACGTTGCACGGCGCCGGTATCGCGGTGATCGTCGACTGGGTTCCCGCGCACTTCCCCAAAGACGGTTGGGCATTGGGTCGCTTCGATGGTACGCCGCTCTACGAACATTCCGATCCACACCGTGGCGAGCAACTCGACTGGGGTACCTACGTTTTCGACTTCGGACGACCGGAAGTCCGAAACTTCCTGGTAGCCAACGCCTTGTACTGGCTGCAGGAGTACCACATCGACGGCCTGCGCGTCGATGCCGTGGCGTCCATGCTCTACCTCGACTATTCCCGGCCAGAGGGCGGCTGGACTCCCAATATCTACGGTGGGCGCGAGAACCTGGAGGCCGTCCAGTTTATTCAGGAGATGAATGCCACCGTCCACAAGATCGTCCCCGGAATCGTCACCATTGCTGAAGAATCCACCTCCTGGCCCGGCGTAACACGCCCGACTAGCATTGGCGGACTTGGCTTTTCAATGAAATGGAACATGGGGTGGATGCACGACACCCTGGACTACATGGGCCGCGATCCAATCCATCGCAGCTACCACCACCACGAGATGACCTTCTCATTGCTGTACGCGTTCAGCGAGAACTACGTCCTGCCCATCAGCCACGACGAGGTGGTACATGGCAAGGGCACGCTGTGGAGTCGTATGCCCGGACCGGACCGGGTCAAGGCCGCCGGTTTACGCAGTCTGTTGGCATACCAATGGGCGCACCCCGGCAAGCAATTGCTGTTCATGGGACAGGAATTCGGACAGCGGGCCGAGTGGTCGGAAGAGCGTGGAATCGACTGGTTTCAGCTCGACGAAGATGGCTATTCCGAAGGGATCCTGCGCTTTGTCACCGACCTCAATGAGGTCTACCGAAGTCGCCCCGCGTTGTGGAGTCAGGACACCAGAGCCGAGGGTTACTCGTGGATCGACGCCAACGACTCAGCCAGCAATGTGCTGAGCTTTCTGCGCTTCGGGAAAGACGGGTCGACCCTGGCCTGCGTCTTCAACTTCGCCGGCGCCGAACACACCCGATATCGCCTGGGCTTACCGCAGGCAGGAGTCTGGCGCGAGGTGCTCAACAGCGACGCGACGGAATACCGCGGCAACGGGATTGGGAACTACGGCACGGTTGCAGCAGCCAAAGAGCCGTGGCACGGCCGACCCGCATCAGCCACGCTGGTGTTGCCCCCCGTGTCGGCGATCTGGCTCGAGCCCGCCTAGCGTCCGTTTGCGCGAGCGGTGTCAGTACAACGCGTTGGCCAGGTTGCGCCGGCCCGCGATGACTTCAGGGTCGGCCGGGTCGAACAGTTCGAACAGTTCGATCAGCCGGGTCCGCACCTGCGTACGATCATCGCCAGAATTGCTGCGTACCAAAATGATCAATCGATCGAAGGCAGGTGTCACGTCCCGATTGAGTATTTGCACATCGGCGGCGGCGAACGCCGCCTCGATGTTTTTGGGGTCGCGATCGGCAGTTGCTACGGCGTCGGGGCCGTGCGCCGTGGCACGCTCCAGAAACGCCAGTTGCCGAAGGGCACCCTTGGCCTCGGTGTGATTGGGATCGGCATCAAGTAGGGCCTGATACGAGGTTTGCGCGGCCGCGAAGTCACCCTCATCCAGGCGCTGGCGCGCTTCCGCCAGAGCGGGGTCGACGACTCCCTCTTCTTCCAAATCTGCTTCACTGCCAAGCTTTCCGGCCGTCGCCGACAGGAGCGAGTCGATCCACGCCCGCAATTGGTCAGGAGGCTGGACACCTTGGAAACTCGCCAGCGGCCGCCCGGCAGCAAGCGCAACCACCGTCGGCACCGCCTCCGCGCCGAACATCTGGGCCACGCGGGGCGCTGAGTCGACGTTGACCGTAGCCAGCGACCACTTGCCGTTGTCCGCAGCGGCCAGGTTCGCAAGAGCCTCAGCCAGGCGAACGCAAGCCTCGCTGCGGGGGGACCACAGCAGAACCACCACGGGAACCTGTCCGGACCGGACCAGCACCTCCGCTTCAAGGTTGGCCTCGGTGATCTCGATGCCGGCGGGACTGCCGCCACCAGTGGGCGTACCACCGGCCGCGGCTTGCTGGGCACGCTGCTTGAGGGCAGAAAGGTCGACGGCTCCTGCCATCGCGGGCGCAACCGGGGGACGGGGTCGAGTCACGCCATCAAGTGTGGCACGCCGCCGCGACCCCATAACTCACCGGCTCCGAGGCCCGTATGAGGAAGATCACAACGGCTCCGAACGGGCGCCGGCCGGCCCGCCGGCAACGTCGGTGGACCGGGATCAACCGGCCCGCAGGATCAGTGCATCGCCCTGGCCGCCCGCCCCACACAAGGCAGCAACGGCATAGCCGGAGCCACGGCGTGACAGCTCCAACGCCGCATGCAGCGTAATCCGTGCACCCGACATCCCGATGGGGTGACCCATCGCGATCGCACCGCCGCTGCGATTCACCTTCTCCGGGTCAACGCCGAGCTCCTTGGTGGAAGCCAGCGACACCGCAGCGAACGCTTCGTTGATCTCAATCACATCCAGATCGTCGAGCCCGATGCCCTCACGCTCGACGGCCCTCTTGATCGCGTTGGCCGGCTGAGACTGCAGGGTCGAGTCCGGACCCGCTACGACACCGTGCGCACCGATCTCGCACAACCAGCTCAACCCCAGTTCGACAGCCTTCGCCTTGTTCATCACGACGACGGCGCACGCCCCGTCGGAAATCTGCGACGCCGAACCAGCGGTGATAGTGCCGTCCTTGCGAAACGCGGGCCTGAGTCCGGCCAGCGAATCGGCCGTTGTGTTCCCGCGGATGCCCTCGTCCTCGGTGAATTCGATGGGGTCGCCTTTGCGCTGCGGGATCTGCACCGGGACCACTTCATCAGCGAAAACGCCGTCCTTCCACGCGGCGGCCGCCAACTGATGCGACCGAGCGGCGAACTCGTCTTGCTCAAGCCGGGTGAACTGATCCTTATCGTTGCGCTGTTCGGTCAACGCGCCCATCGGCTGGTCGGTGAACACGTCGTGTAAACCGTCATAGGCCATGTGATCCAGGACTGTGACGTCGCCGTACTTGTACCCAGCGCGACTGTCCATCAGGAGGTGTGGCGCCCTGGTCATTGACTCCTGGCCGCCGGCAACCACCACGTCGAACTCGCCAGCGCGGATCAGCTGATCCGCGAGCGCAATCGCGTCGATGCCCGACAGGCACATCTTGTTGATGGTGAGTGCTGGCACATCCCAGCCGATACCTGCGGCCACCGCGGCCTGCCTCGCCGGCATCTGACCGGCACCCGCGGTCAGCACCTGGCCCATGATCACGTAGTCGACGAATGAGGCAGGTGATTCATAGCCCGGGAAGGCCTTTTCCAAGGCGCCCTTGATGGCGATGCCACCTAGATCACTGCCCGAGAAATCCTTGAGTGAACCCATCAGTTTGCCGATGGGCGTGCGGGCTCCAGCAACTATCACCGAAGTCGTCATTCCTACCTCCATACCCACGTGGACGGCCGATCTGCTCGACGAATAAGCATGTTGTCTCGTCTCAGGCTACCGTTGTCCTATGACCACTGAACAAGTTGACGCCCGTCCACTGCTGGCCGGTGCGCTTGTCACTGCGATCGACCACGTGGGCATCGCGGTGCCCGATCTGGACGTCGCGATCGAGTGGTACCACGATCATCTGGGCATGATCCTCGTGCATGAAGAGATCAATCATGACCAGGGAATTCGGGAAGCCATGCTGGCCCTGCGCGGGGCTCCGGCCGGCAGCGCCCAACTGCAGTTGATGGCAGCGCTGGACGAGAACTCGACTATCGCGAAATTCATCGACAAGCGGGGCCCCGGGATTCAACAGATCGCCTATCGGGTGAGCGATCTCGATCTGCTCTCCGAACAACTACGCAGCAGCGGTGTCCGACTCGTTTACGACGTGCCGCGGTGCGGCACGGCAAACTCGCGAATCAATTTCATTCACCCCAAGTGCGCCGGGGGCGTGCTGGTGGAGCTCGTCGAGGCCGCTTCCTAAATCGTTCAGGACCAGCGGCGGGTCGGGCTCCGGTTTGCACGGGAGGCCCAGCACGGCGTGTGCCAGTGGCGTCGGTCATCCATCCCAGCGTCGCCGTCATCAATTCGCCACACCACCAGATGTGGCTTACCAGCGCCGATTTCGTGGTCGCACCCTGGGCAGCGATAGACCCTGGCCGCACGGGCACCCGGCACATTGCGGACCTCGTAGTCATAGCCGTCAGCGCCGGTCTCGATACGTTGTGGCAACGCCATCCGCACAGTCTACGAACTACCCTCAGAACAATCTGTAGTCGGCGTTGTCCATACCGCGCATCACGTCGTAATCCAATGTGACACAACGGATACCGCGGTCCGTCGCCAAAGTCCGCGCTTGTGGCTTGATCTGCTGGGCAGCGAACACGCCGGCCACCGGCGCCAGCAGGCTGTCCCGATTCATCAGCTCGAGGTACCGAGTGAGTTGCTCAACACCGTCGATCTCGCCGCGCCGCTTGATCTCGACCGCCACCGAGCGCCCTTGATCGTCCCGGCACAGGATGTCGACAGGCCCGATGGCGGTCATGTATTCACGCCGCACCAGGCGATACCCATCGCCGAGCAACTCGATGTTCTCGGCCAGCAACTTCTGCAAGTGCGCTTCCACCCCGTCTTTCACCAGCCCGGGATCCACGCCCAATTCGTGGCTCGAGTCGTGCTCGATTTCCTCGATCCTGATGCGTAGTTGTTCACCAGACTTGTTCTCCACCACCCACACCGGCAGCGGGCCGTCGTGTTCCTCAACAAGGCGACACGGTGGGCTCATCCAGTTCAGTGGTTTGTAGGCGCGGTCGTCGGCATGCACGCTTACCGAGCCGTCAGCCTTGATCAGCAACAGCCGCCGAGCTGACGGTAGGTGGGCGGTAAGCCGCCCCAGATAGTCGACGGTGCATTGAGCGATAACGAGGCGCACCCGGCAAGCTTAGGAGGTCACCGCAAGAAGCCCGCACCATCCACGATGTCGGTTTTCCGCTAGTGTCGACCTCGCTCGCGTGGAATGGTCGAAATATGCACGAGGAATTCGACCGCTGCTACCGAGCCGTCCAATCCAAGGACTCCCGGTTCGACGGCTGGTTCGTAACCGCTGTGCTGACAACCGGCATCTACTGCCGGCCCAGCTGCCCTGTGCGGCTCCCACTGGCGCGCAACGTGAGCTTTTACCCAAGCTCAGCCGCCGCGCAACGAGCAGGGTTTCGAGCCTGCAAGCGGTGTCGCCCGGACGCGTCACCGGGTTCGCCAGAGTGGAACACCCGTGGCGATGCCGTCGCACGGGCTATGCGACTCATCTCCGACGGATCCGTTGACCGCGATAGCGTCACTGGCCTGTCCGCCCGACTCGGCTACACCGCCCGTCAGGTTGAGCGGATGCTGCAAGCCGAAGTGGGTGCCGGGCCACTGGCGCTGGCCCGCGCTCAACGGGTGCAGACCGCCCGAGTGTTGATCGAGACCACCGACCTACCGTTCAGCGATATCGCATTCGCTGCCGGGTTCGCCAGCATCCGTCAGTTCAACGACACCCTCCGCGCCGCCTGTGACACCACGCCAACAGAGCTACGACGCAAGGCGACTCGGTCCCGCGAACATGACTTGGCGCCTGGGGGCCAGACGCTGACGCTGCGCCTACCGGTGCGTACGCCATTCGCCTACGAGGGATTGTTTGGTCACT
Source organism: Mycobacterium sp. (assembly GCA_965279745.1). Lineage (GTDB taxonomy): Bacteria > Actinomycetota > Actinomycetes > Mycobacteriales > Mycobacteriaceae > Mycobacterium. The sequence continues at coordinate 74,336 of OZ257262.1, read as the reverse complement.
TGGCCGCCAGCGCGGTGCCAGGCTGCGAAGAGGTTCGCGACGGCGCCTATCGGCGCACTCTGCGGCTGCCGTCAGGCAATGGCGTCGTCAGCCTGACTCCGTACCCGGATCATGTCCGGTGCGTACTGGTGCTGGAGAACGTCCGGGACCTTGCCGCCGCCATCGCGCGTTGCCGGCGGCTCCTTGACCTTGATGCCGATCCCGAATCCGTCGTCGACGCGTTGAGCGCCGACCCGGATCTCAGGGCGGTCGTTGCGAAGGCACCGGGACAGCGCATACCTCGCACAGTCGACGAGCACGAGATGGCGGTGCGGGCAGTGCTCGGCCAACAGGTGTCCACCAAGGCGGCCAGCACCCACGCCGGCCGCCTGGTCAGCGCATACGGCAGCGGGGTAGCCGACCCCGCCGGCGGCCTCACCCACACTTTCCCCGCCATCGATCAATTGCCCGACATCGACCCGGAACACCTTGCGGTTCCGGCCAGTCGCCGACGCACCGTGCTCGCTCTGGTAGCAGCGTTGGCAACCGGTGCAGTGATCCTCGATCCAGGCTGCGATTGGGTGCACGCACGCGAGCAACTGTTGGCGTTGCCTGGAATCGGGCCGTGGACTGCCGAGATCGTGGCGATGCGGGCCCTAGGCGATCCCGATGCCTTCCCCGCCTCCGATCTGGGAGTGCGGATCGCGGTCGAGCAACTGGGCCTGGGGAGCGATGCACACACGCTGACCGCACATAGTGCACGCTGGCGACCATGGCGCTCGTACGCCGTGCAACACCTCTGGACCACCCTGGACCACCCTGTCAACCATTGGCCCGTCAGCCACTGGCCACCAAAGGAGATCTGATGGCGCACCTCCAGTACCGAACCATCGACAGCCCTGTCGGACCCCTCACGCTGGCCGGCGTCGGGTCGACGTTGATGCAGCTGCGGATGGTCGATCAAACCCATGAGCCGGATCGATCGGATTGGGAACCGACTAAAACTGACGCATTCCCCGATGCGGTCGAGCAGCTGTCGGCGTATTTCGCCGGCGAGTTGACAGAATTCGATATCCACATGGAATTGTCCGGCACCGAATTTCAACAAAAAGTGTGGCGCGCACTGCAGACCATTCCTTTCGGAGAAACACGAACGTACGGAGAAATTGCGCAACAAATAGGATCGCCCGGCGCATTCCGGGCAGTCGGATTAGCCAATGGGCGAAACCCGATCGGAATCATTGTCCCGTGCCATCGAGTAATAGGCGCGAGCGGAGGACTGACCGGATATGGCGGCGGAATTGATCGAAAGCGCCTACTGCTGGCACTGGAGAAAGGCAACGAGCCGGCTGACCAATCGCTATTCAGCTGAGAAATGGGAAATGCCCCCCCATTTCTGGGGGGGCATTTCTTTATGTTGTGTTCGGCGGTGTCCTACTTTTCCACCCGTGTTGGGTAGTATCATCGGCGCTGGCTGGCTTAGCTTCCGGGTTCGGGATGGGTCCGGGCGTTTCCCTGCCGCTATGGCCGCCGTAACTTTTTTCACTTGTTGTGAAGTTGTTTTGGTGGTGGGGTGTGGTTGTGTTTGTGGGTGTGTGTGGTTGCGAGGCGTTTTTACAACGTGTTTTTCCTGAACAACTTTTTGGTGTTGTTTTGGTTGTTGTAAGTTTTCGGCCGGTTAGTGCCAGTTCCCTGCGCCCGTTGCCGGGTTTCTAGGTCTGGTCTATCGATCCCGTGGTCTGCGGGGGGCCTTATCCCACTTGATGGGTGAGAAGCCTGGTCTTGGAGGGGGTTTCCCGCTTAGATGCTTTCAGCGGTTATCCTGTCCGAACGTGGCTATCCAGCGGTGCCCCTGGTGGGACAACTGGTGGACCAGAGGTTCGTCCGTCCCGGTCCTCTCGTACTAGGGACAGGTTTCCTCAAGCTTCTGACGCGCGCGGCGGATAGAGACCGAACTGTCTCACGACGTTCTAAACCCAGCTCGCGTGCCGCTTTAATGGGCGAACAGCCCAACCCTTGGGACCTGCTCCAGCCCCAGGATGCGACGAGCCGACATCGAGGTGCCAAACCATCCCGTCGATATGGACTCTTGGGGAAGATCAGCCTGTTATCCCCGGGGTACCTTTTATCCGTTGAGCGACACCCCTTCCACTCGGGGGTGCCGGATCACTAGTCCCGACTTTCGTCCCTGCTTGACGTGTCAGTCTCGCAGTCAAGCTCCCTTGTGCACTTGCACTCAACACCTGATTGCCGTCCAGGTTGAGGGAACCTTTGGGCGCCTCCGTTACTTTTTTGGAGGCAACCGCCCCAGTTAAACTACCCACCAGGCACTGTCCCTGAACCGGGTAACGGTTCGAGGTTAGAAGTCCAATACGATCAGAGTGGTATTTCAACAACGACTCCACAATAACTAGCGTTACTGCTTCATAGTCTCCCACCTATCCTACACAAACCGTATCGAACGCCAATACCAAGCTATAGTGAAGGTCCCGGGGTCTTTTCGTCCTGCCGCGCGTAACGAGCATCTTTACTCGTAGTGCAATTTCGCCGAGTCTATGGTTGAGACAGTTGAGAAGTCGTTACGCCATTCGTGCAGGTCGGAACTTACCCGACAAGGAATTTCGCTACCTTAGGATGGTTATAGTTACCACCGCCGTTTACTGGGGCTTAAATTCTCCGCTTCACCTTTAAGGGGTTAACAGGTCCTCTTAACCTTCCAGCACCGGGCAGGCGTCAGTCCGTATACATCGTCTTGCGACTTCGCACGGACCTGTGTTTTTAGTAAACAGTCGCTTCTCACTGGTTTGTGCCACCCCCCGCCGCTGCCGGCCGCTAGGGCCTTGACGGTAAGGGGTCCTCCTTCTCCCGAAGTTACGGAGGTATTTTGCCGAGTTCCTTAACCATAGTTCACTCGTACGCCTTGGTATTCTCTACCTGACCACCTGTGTCGGTTTGGGGTACGGGCCGTGTGTGTGCTCGCTAGAGGCTTTTCTCGGCAGCTTAGGATCACCGAATTCGCCTCACTCGGCTATGCATCACCTCTCAGGATATGTCAACGACGGATTTGCCTATCGTTGTCCCTACGGGTTTGCCCCAGTATTACCACTGACTGGTACGGCTACCTTCCTGCGTCACCCCATCGCTTGACTACTACCCACCTGGGTCCTGCGCAGCGCCTGTTCCTCGCACCCCGAAGGGATTGATGGAACAGGTTTTGGGCAGTTAGCAAAATGGATTCGTCATTGGCGCTCACACACGGGTACGGGAATATCAACCCGTTGTCCATCGACTACGCCTGTCGGCCTCGCCTTAGGTCCCGACTCACCCTGGGCGGACTGGCCTGCCCCAGGAACCCTTGGTCTTTCGGCGGGCAAGGTTCTCACTTGCCTTATCGCTACTCATGCCTGCATTCTCACTCCCACACCCTCCACCACTGGATCACTCCGTGGCTTCACTGGATGCAGGACGCTCCCCTACCCAACGAACAAGTTCGTTGCCGCGGCTTCGGCGGTGTGCTTGAGCCCCGCTACATTATCGGCGCACAATCACTTGACCAGTGAGCTATTACGCACTCTTTCAAGGGTGGCTGCTTCTAAGCCAACCTCCTGGTTGTCTCTGCGACTGCACATCCTTTTCCACTTAGCACACGCTTAGGGGCCTTAGCCGGCGATCTGGGCTGTTTCCCTCTCGACGCACGGAGCTTATCCCCCGCCGTCTCACTGCTGCGCTCTTAGACTTACCGGCATTCGGAGTTTGGCTGACGTCAGTAACCCTGTGGGGCCCATCGGCCATCCAGTAGCTCTACCTCCGGTAAGAAACACGCAACGCTGCACCTAAATGCATTTCGGGGAGAACCAGCTATCACGGAGTTTGATTGGCCTTTCACCCCTACCCACAACTCATCCCCTCAGTCTTCAACCTAAGTGGGTTCGGGCCTCCACGCAGTCTTACCTGCGCTTCACCCTGGCCATGGGTAGATCACTCCGCTTCGGGTCCAGAACACGCCACTACACCACACACTGTTGTGTGGATACGCCCTATTCAGACTCGCTTTCGCTGCGGCTACCCCTCAACGGGTTAACCTCGCGACATGTCCCTGACTCGCAGGCTCATTCTTCAAAAGGCACGCCATCACCCCACGCTTTAACACGAAGGCTCTGACGGATTGTAAGCGCACGGTTTCAGGTACTATTTCACTCCCCTCCCGGGGTACTTTTCACCATTCCCTCACGGTACTAATCCGCTATCGGTCACTGGGAAGTATTCAGGCTTACCGGGTGGTCCCGGCAGATTCACAGCAAATTCCACGGGCTCGCTGCTACTCGGGTACTCATCACTACAGAGAACATGTTTTCGCCTACGGGATTCTCACCCTCTACGACAGGCCATCCCAAGCCACTTCGGCTAACACATTCTTTTCTTACTGCAGCCCAGACCGGCAGATCTGAGAAGACAAGCCCCACAACACCGCGAACGCAACCCCTGCCGGGTATCACACGCCCACGGTTTAGCCATCCTCCGCTTTCGCTCGCCACTACTCACGGAATCACTATTTGTTTTCTCTTCCTACGGGTACTGAGATGTTTCACTTCCCCGCGTTCCCCCCCGCACCCTATGTATTCAGATACGGGTGACACGACATCACTCGTGCCGGGTTTCCCCATTCGGACATCCTCGGATCCACGCTCGGTTGGCAGCTCCCCGAGGCATATCGCAGCCTCCCACGTCCTTCATCGGCTCCCAGTGCCAAGGCATCCACCATGCGCCCTTAAACACTTACAACACAAAACCAAAAGCATTTCGATTAGGAAAAATTGCACATCAGACACCACAAAACCGCCCACCCTCGAAAGAAGATGAACTTCCATTTGCGGCGACTAGATGCTCGCAACCACTATCCACAAATCAAACACCACACCCCACCACCAAGTGGAGCGACAACAACCAACCCCTAACAAGGAGCCGACCCAAACCTCAGGTCAAACCACCTCCGGTTCCCCCAACAACGGGGCGAAGAGGTGAGGGCCTGTTGTCTCAAAGCCCAATAGTGTGTCTGGCAGCTAGCCCCACCCCAACGGGTAAAGACCGAAAGTTTGTTGTGCACCAGAACCTCCCCCACTACAGGGAAAGCCCATCCAACGAATCGACCAAAATCCGGTAACTCCCACACGATGTGGGCCGGCCTGGCTCTCGTGGTGCTCCTTAGAAAGGAGGTGATCCAGCCGCACCTTCCGGTACGGCTACCTTGTTACGACTTCGTCCCAATCGCCGATCCCACCTTCGACGGCTCCCTCCCTTACGGGTTAGGCCACCGGCTTCGGGTGTTACCGACTTTCATGACGTGACGGGCGGTGTGTACAAGGCCCGGGAACGTATTCACCGCAGCGTTGCTGATCTGCGATTACTAGCGACTCCGACTTCACGGGGTCGAGTTGCAGACCCCGATCCGAACTGAGACCGGCTTTAAAGGATTCGCTCCACCTCACGGCTTCGCAGCCCTTTGTACCGGCCATTGTAGCATGTGTGAAGCCCTGGACATAAGGGGCATGATGACTTGACGTCATCCCCACCTTCCTCCGAGTTGACCCCGGCAGTCTCTCACGAGTCCCCACCATTACGTGCTGGCAACATGAGACAAGGGTTGCGCTCGTTGCGGGACTTAACCCAACATCTCACGACACGAGCTGACGACAGCCATGCACCACCTGCACACAGGCCACAAGGGAATACCTATCTCTAGGCACGTCCTGTGCATGTCAAACCCAGGTAAGGTTCTTCGCGTTGCATCGAATTAATCCACATGCTCCGCCGCTTGTGCGGGCCCCCGTCAATTTCTTTGAGTTTTAGCCTTGCGGCCGTACTCCCCAGGCGGGGTACTTAATGCGTTAGCTACGGCACGGATCCCAAGGAAGGAAACCCACACCTAGTACCCACCGTTTACGGCGTGGACTACCAGGGTATCTAATCCTGTTCGCTCCCCACGCTTTCGCTCCTCAGCGTCAGTTACTGCCCAGAGACCCGCCTTCGCCACCGGTGTTCCTCCTGATATCTGCGCATTCCACCGCTACACCAGGAATTCCAGTCTCCCCTGCAGTACTCCAGTCTGCCCGTATCGCCCGCACGCCCACAGTTAAGCTGTGAGTTTTCACGAACAACGTGACAAACCACCTACGAGCTCTTTACGCCCAGTAATTCCGGACAACGCTCGCACCCTACGTATTACCGCGGCTGCTGGCACGTAGTTGGCCGGTGCTTCTTCTGTAGGTACCGTCACTTGCGCTTCGTCCCTACTGAAAGAGGTTTACAACCCGAAGGCCGTCATCCCCCACGCGGCGTCGCTGCATCAGGCTTGCGCCCATTGTGCAATATTCCCCACTGCTGCCTCCCGTAGGAGTCTGGGCCGTATCTCAGTCCCAGTGTGGCCGGACACCCTCTCAGGCCGGCTACCCGTCGTCGCCTTGGTAGGCCATCACCCCACCAACAAGCTGATAGGCCGCGGGCCCATCCCACACCGCAAAAGCTTTCCACCACAATCCATGCAGACCGTGGTCCTATTCGGTATTAGACCCAGTTTCCCAGGCTTATCCCAAAGTGCAGGGCAGATCACCCACGTGTTACTCACCCGTTCGCCACTCGTGTACCCCGAAGGGCCTTACCGTTCGACTTGCATGTGTTAAGCACGCCGCCAGCGTTCGTCCTGAGCCAGAATCAAACTCTCCAAACAAAAACAACCCACACCAAAGCGCAGGCGAATTCGAATCAGAAAAATCTGACCTAACAAAAAGACACCAAAAACTGGCATCAAAAAAACAACCACCCCTCAAACAGGAAGACGGGAAGTCCCCCAAAAGAGATGGCCAAAAACAACAAACAAAAACCACCAAACACACTATTGAGTTCTCAAACAACAGACCAGATTTTTCGCCGCCCTGCGAAAGGGCAACCCCGCCAGCCTACCTAAAGATCCTGGCTGCGTCAAGCCCCACTTTCAAACCCGTTTCCGGAATCTCCTGCGCGGCTGACCGTTGAGGCCTAGTCTACCCTCTCGATCTCGGCGCCAAGACCAGTGAGGTTCTCCACGAACAGCGGATAGCCCCGATCGATGTGGAACACATCGTGCACTTCAGTCTCCCCATCAGCGACAAGGGCCGCGAGCACCAGGCCGGCGCCGGCCCGAATATCCGATGACCACACGGGCGCGCTGGACAGCTGCGGGAGTCCGCGCACCACCGCATGATGGCCATCGGTCCGTGCGTCAGCACCGAGGCGGATCATCTCCTCCACGAACCGGAACCGCGCTTCGAAAACGTTCTCGGTGATCATCGACGTGCCATCGGCAATGGCCGCCATCGCGATCGCCATCGGTTGCAGGTCAGTGGGAAATCCGGGGAACGGCAGCGTCGCAATATTGCAGGCCTTCGGCCGTTCGTACTGGACCACCCGAAAGCCATCGTCGCTCTGAGTGACAGTTGCACCGGTGTCATGCAGCTTGTGCAGCACTAATTGCAGGTGCGCCGGATCTACGCCGGTGATCGAGATATCGCCTCGCGTCATCGCGGCGGCAATACCCCAGGTGGCCGCCACGATCCGATCGCCGATCACCCGGTGTTCAGTCGGGTGCAAATGTGGGACACCGGTGATCGTCATCGTCGGTGTCCCGGCACCTTCGATCAGGGCGCCCATCTGGTTAAGCATCATGCACAGATCCACGACATCGGGCTCACGCGCCGCGTTGTGAATGATCGTCACGCCCTCAGCCAGGACCGCGGCCATCAGGATGTTCTCGGTCGCCCCTACCGAAGGAAATTCGAGCTGGATCTCCGCCCCTCGCAATACATCGGCCGACGCGACGACGCAGCCGTGCTCGATGTTGCAGTCCGCCCCGAGCTGCCGCAGGCCGGCCTGATGCATGTCCAGCGGGCGTGACCCGATCGCGTCACCACCGGGAAGCGCGACCCGGGCACGCTTGCATCGCCCGACCAGCGGCCCAAGCACACACACCGAAGCTCGGAACTGGCGGACCGCAGCAAAGTCGGCGTCGTACTTGAGCTCCTCCGGAGACGTGATTCGGACCACCGTGCCATCGAGTTCCACATGCGCACCCAGGCCTCGCAACACCTCGGCCATCAGCGGCACATCAAGAATGTCGGGACAATTGGTGATCGTTGTGGTGCCCTCGGCTAGCAGGCTGGCGGCCATCAGCTTCAGGACACTGTTTTTTGCGCCTCCAACGGCGACTTCTCCACATAGTCGAGTGCCACCGGTCACCAGGAAGCGCTCGCCCACGGGCGACAGTTTAGATGAGCCAGACTCCTACTCCATGTCAGACAGCTGTCATTGGGCCGGTAGGTTTTACCCATGGGAGTCCATCTGACCCGCATCTATACCCGTACCGGTGACGACGGGACGTCAGGACTGAGTGATTTCTCGCGCGTGGCGAAGGACGATCCGCGCCTGATCGCCTACGCAGACTGCGACGAGGCGAACGCTGCGATCGGCGTCGCAGTATCGCTGGGACGGCCCGGTGATGAACTCGAGCGCGTCCTTCGCCAGATCCAAAACGACCTGTTCGACGCCGGCGCAGACTTGTCCACGCCGGTGGTCGACAACCCGAAGTATCCGCCGCTGCGGATCACCGAGCCTTACGTCGACCGGCTGGAGGCTTGGTGCGACAGCTACAACGAGGCGTTGCCGGAATTGAACTCGTTCATTCTCCCGGGCGGCACACCGCTTTCCGCACTGCTGCACGTGGCACGCACTGTGACACGGCGGGCTGAACGCTCAGCGTGGACAGCGGTGAAGACTTATCCGGACTCCGTGAGCGTGCTGCCGGCCAAGTATCTCAATCGGCTGTCTGACCTGCTGTTCATCTTGTCTCGGGCAGCGAATCCCGATGGCGATGTGCTGTGGCAGCCTGGCGGCTCACGATCAGGTGGAGCCGCGCCGAGCCCGGGGTGAGGGACTTGACTCCACCCAGGACAAGAACGCCGTCAACGCCCCACGATCAAGCGCCAGTTCGTAGCCCAAGCGACGATCCGGTGTGGTGTCGCGCAGTTCAAGGACGACTATTCCCTCGGTCATGATGTCGACTTCGTCGCCGAGCGGCGATCGTCTGGAGATGATCTCCAAACCTCGCCTGCTCAACCGACGGTCAGGCCACGACCGCACGCTCGACAACCGGTAGAAACGAGCCTCGTCGCCGCGATAGCGGACCACCCCGTGACGCCATCCGTGACCACCGACCGCTGGCATGTCCCGAAGAATCGCGGCCGTCCCGCCCTGGCGCAGCTTCCACAGCCGATAGCTCATGGCCAGCACGATGACTAGCAATGCGCACACCAGCGCAGCCATGAAATTCATTGCCGCGCTCATGAATCGGTGGCTCGACTAGTCGAGTTGCCCCAGCGCACGCAACCGGGCCCGTCCCCGGGCTGCGGTCTGCGGATCATCAGATTCGGAGTCAGCCTTGGCCAGATCCGCATTGATCTCGGACTCGAACTCCGCGGACTCGGCCAGGATCGTTACTCCCGCCTCGGTCACCGACAGAAAGCCACCGTCGACGGCGATGCGCAGATCATCCTGCCCCTCCCGCTCGACACGAACCATCGCGTCATCAACCAGCTGCGCTACAACTGGAATGTGGTGAGCCAGAATGCCGATCTCGCCCGATGTTGTGCGGGTGAAGACGAACGTCGCCTTACCCGACCAGATCTTGCGCTCGACGGCGACGATGTCGACGTCCATTTCGGCCATCTCACATCACCTTTCGGTCCACGGGGTCGACGATCACAACTTGACGCCGAGGCTCTCGGCCTTCTTCGCGAGGTCGTCGAGCCCACCGATCAGGAAGAACGCCTGTTCGGGCAGATGGTCGAAGTCACCCTTGCTCAGCTTGTCGAAGGCCTCGATGGTTTCCTTCAGCGGCACGGTCGAGCCCGGCTGGCCGGTGAACTGCTCGGCGGCCATCATGTTCTGGCTCAAGAAGCGCTCGATGCGTCGCGCACGGTTCACCAACTGCTTATCCTCTTCGGAAAGCTCGTCGATGCCGAGAATGGCGATGATGTCCTGGAGATCCTTGTACCGCTGAAGGATTCGGATGACTTCCTGCGCCACGCGATAGTGCTCTTCGCCGACGACGGCCGGATCCAGGATCGTCGAGCTGGACGCCAGCGGATCCACCGCCGGGAAGATGCCCTTGGAGAACACCGCGCGGGAAAGCTCAGTGGTCGCGTCCAAGTGGGCGAACGTCGTCGCGGGCGCTGGGTCGGTGTAGTCGTCGGCGGGCACGTATACGGCCTGCATCGACGTAATCGACCGGCCACGAGTCGAGGTGATGCGCTCCTGCAATTCACCCATCTCGTCTGCCAGCGTCGGCTGGTAGCCCACGGCCGACGGCATACGCCCCAGCAGTGTGGATACCTCGGAGCCGGCCTGCGTAAACCGGAAGATGTTGTCGATGAACAACAACACGTCCTGACCCTGCTCGTCACGGAAGTACTCCGCCATGGTGAGCCCCGACAGGGCCACGCGCATACGAGTGCCCGGCGGCTCGTCCATCTGTCCGAACACCAGCGCGGTGTCCTTGAGCACGTTGGCATCTCGGAGTTCGACCCACAGGTCGTTGCCCTCGCGGGTGCGCTCGCCCACGCCGGCGAACACCGAGGTGCCGCCGAAGTTGCGGGCGATGCGGTTGATCATCTCCTGGATGAGCACCGTCTTGCCCACGCCGGCGCCGCCGAACAGGGCGATCTTGCCACCGCGCACATACGGGGTGAGCAGGTCGACGACCTTCAGACCGGTCTCGAGCATCTCGGTGCGCGGTTCAAGCTCATCGAAGGGCGGCGGCTTGCGGTGGATCGACCACTTCTCGAAGTCCGAACCGTAGCCCGGCTCATCGAGGCAGACGCCGAGGGCATTGAACACATGGCCTTTGACGCCGTCACCGACGGGAACCGAAATCGATGCGCCGGTGTCGCGAACCTCCACACCCCGGACCAGACCATCGGTGGGCTGCATGGAAATGCAGCGCACCAGGTTGTCTCCAAGGTGTTGGGCGACCTCAAGAGTCAGCATCTTCGCGAGCGCGCCGTACGTGATGTCGGCGTGCAATGCGTTGAACAATTGCGGGACAGCGCCTCGCGGGAACTCCACGTCCACCACCGGACCGGTGATGCGAACGACGCGGCCGGCGGTGTCACTCTTAGCTTCTGCGGTAGCAGTCATCTCTTCTCTATTTCCTCCGGGCCTAGTTCGTGACGTTTATTTGGCGTCGGCAAGTGCATTCGCACCGCCGACGATTTCGCTGATTTCCTGGGTGATCTGAGCCTGACGCTCGCGGTTGGCCATCAGTGTGAGGACCTTGATGAGGTCGTCCGCGTTATCGGAGGCCGCTTTCATCGCGCGCCGCCGCGACGCCGACTCCGAGGCTGCCGCCTCCAGCAGTGCGGCGAAGATGCGTGTCGCCACGTAGCGCGGCAACAGCGAACCGAACAGCGCCGTGGCATTGGGCTCGAACGAGAACAGCGTGTGCGGACCGGTGTCCTCCTCGACGTACTCCACAACCATCGGCGCAATGCGGCGCGCCTCAGCGTTCTGGGACAACATGGACTGGAACTCGGTGAACACGATATGCAGTTCGTCTACCCCGAGAAGCCCGTCGAGACCGGGATCGTCGCCCTTGTCATCGGCGCCAGCGAGGAATGCCGAAACCAGCGTCGCGGCGATCTCCTGAGCGTTCTCGTAGGTCGGCTTCTCGGAGAATCCGGTCCACGCCTGCGTGATCTTCCAGTTGCGGAAGCTGTAGTAGCCCTGCGCTTTCCGGCCGACGACGTAGAGGACCGGCTCTTTACCCTCAGAGCGGAGCAACGAGAACAGCTCCTCGGACTGCCGCAACACGTTGGCGTTGTAGGCGCCACACAAGCCGCGGTCCGACGACACCACAAGCACACCGGCGCGCTTCGCATCCTGCCGTTCGACAAGCAACGGATGATCCAGCGCCGACTCAGCCGCCAGGTTCGTGAGCATGTTGGTGATCTCGGCGGCATAGGGGCGTGCCGCCGCAACCCGAGTCTGCGCCCGGGCGATGCGGGACGTCGCAATCAACTCCTGTGCCTTCGTGATCTTCTTGATCGACGAGGCGGACTTGATGCGTCCCCGCAGTTCGCGCAGTGTGGCTGCCATGCGTTCCCAGACCCTCCGGTCTACTTCTTCTTCGGAGCGGGCTTGCGGACCTGGACGGACTCCTTCTCAACGTCCGCCTCGTCCATTGCACTGACGTGCGCGTCGGGGACAACCGAACTGCCGTCGGTGGTGGCGAAGCCCTTCTTGAAGTCCGCCACAATCGCGACCAGCTTGTCCTCAAGCTCCTCGGAGAGCTTCTTGGACTCGCGAATCTCCTTCAGGATCTCCCCATTCGAGCCCTTCACATGCTCCAGCAGCTCCGCCTCGAAGCGGGCGACATCGGCTACCGGCACCGAGTCCAAGTGGCCTTTAGTCCCGAGGAAGATCGCGACGACCTCTTCTTCGACCGAGAGGGGGCTGTACTGCGGCTGCTTGAGCAGCTCGACCAGCCGGGCACCACGCTCCAACTGAGCCTTTGACGTGGCGTCCAGGTCGGAAGCGAAGGCCGCGAAGGCTTCGAGTTCGCGGTACTGCGAAAGGTCCAGGCGCAGCGAGCCTGCCACCTCTTTCATCGCCTTGATCTGTGCCGCACCACCCACGCGGGACACCGAGACACCGACGTTGATGGCCGGTCGGACGCCCTGGTTGAACAGGTCGGTCTCGAGGAAGCACTGGCCGTCGGTGATCGAGATGACGTTGGTCGGGATGTAGGCCGAGATGTCATTGGCCTTGGTTTCGATGATCGGCAGGCCAGTCAGCGAGCCGGCGCCGAGCTCGTCGGACAGCTTGCCGCAGCGTTCCAGCAGTCGCGAGTGGAGGTAGAACACGTCGCCCGGGTATGCCTCACGGCCCGGCGGGCGGCGCAGCAGCAGCGAGATCGCGCGATACGCCTCAGCTTGCTTGGTCAGGTCGTCGAAGACGATCAGGACGTGCTTGCTGTTGTACATCCAATGCTGGGCGATGGCCGAACCCGTGTAGGGCGCAAGCCATTTGAAGCCCGCCGCATCAGATGCGGGCGCAGCAACGATAGTGGTGTAGTCCATCGCGCCGCCTTCTTCGAGGACGCGACGCACACTGGCGATGGTGGTGCCTTTTTGGCCGATGGCGACATAAACGCAGCGAACCTGCTGGTTGGGATCACCGGTCTCCCAGTTCTTACGCTGGTTGAGAATGGTGTCCACGCACACCGCGGTCTTACCGGTCTTGCGGTCGCCGATGATCAACTGGCGCTGACCACGCCCGATCGGGGTCATGGCGTCAATCGCCTTGATCCCGGTCTGAAGCGGCTCGGTCACGCTCTGGCGCTGAACCACCGACGGTGCCTGCAGTTCCAGGGCCCGGCGCGTTTCGGCCTCGATGTCGCCGCGGCCGTCAATCGGCTGGCCGAGGGGGTTAACCACCCGGCCCAGGAACGCGTCACCGACGGGCACTGAAAGCACCTCACCGGTCCGCTTGACCTGCTGGCCCTGCTCGATCTTCTCGAACTCGCCGAGAATAACGGCGCCGACGCTGTGCTCGTCGAGGTTCAGCGCCACACCGAGCACGCCGCCCGGGAACTCAAGCAGTTCCTGCGTCATCACCGAGGGCAGGCCCTCGACGTGAGCGATACCGTCGCCTGCGTCGATGACGGTGCCGATCTCCTCGCGCGCATTGCCCGCCTCGAAGCTCGAGACATAATCCTGGATCGCGCCTTGGATGTCGTTAGCCGAGATTGTCAACTCTGCCATGGCTTTTCGTCTTCCTGCCGTTGTTGTGTCTAGAGATCGTGGCTAGTCGGGGAGCTAGTCGGGAAGCTTGGTCTTGGCCGCGGCAAGCCGGGAGGCCAGCGTTCCATCGATCACCTCGTCACCGACGGCGACCGACAGGCCGCCGAGCAACGTGGGATCGATGTTCAACTGCACTGAAACAGGGTGGTTGTAGATCCGGGTGAGCACCCCGGTGAGACGGGTGCGCTGAGTGTCGCTGAGTTCTGCCGCCGCATTCACTTGTGCGACGACCTCCCCGCGCCGGGCAACCGCCAGTTGCGCCAAGCGCAGCACGGACTCATCGGCACGTTCACCGTGTAGCAACTCGACGGTTTGAGCCAACAGCGCGGCCGCCGTCGGATTCGCGCCGCCGCCGTGGTCGAGGATATTGCGCAACAGGCCGACCCTGCCTTCGACCGGCGCGGAGTAGTCGCTCAGCAGCGTCGTCAGTTGCGGCTCCGCATCGAGAATCCGGGTGAACCGGAACAGCTGATCCTCGACCTCGTCGGCCTGATTGTCCCGTTCGGCGCGCACCAGCAGGCTCAGCCAGGCGACGCGCTTGATGGTGCTGATCAGATCCGTCGTCGTCGACCAACGAGCAGACACTGCGGAGTTGAGCAGTTGTAGCGTGTTCTCGCCGACCTTGCCCGCCAGCAGTTGCTGCAACAGCCCCTTCTTGGCCTCGGGATCACCGGTGGCTTCAGCAAGATGCCGGGCCAGAATGGGCTCACGCACCAACAGCTTCGCGACCGATGCCAGTTCGTCTGACAAGGCGGACAGCGCGTCACCGGACAATCCGGCCGATACCGAATCGAACGACGAAACCACCGCGGTCTGAGCGTCACGGCTGGCCGAACGAAGATCGGACGACACTTCCGGCACAAACGCGGCCGGGGCCATCGAGTCCAATTCGTCCAGGAAGCGGTCTACGGTGCCCGCCAACGCCACTGGGTCGGCGACGTGCTGGCGCACCAGATCGCCGGCTCGCAGGACCGATTCGGACCCGAGGTCTTGGCGGAGCTGCCGGATGAGCTGAGCGCGTGCCAGCTGGACTTGCTGCGCCCCTTGGACTTTGATCCGCTCCACCTCGGCATCTGCGTGCAGGCGAAGCTGCTCGCCGATGCGCTCCGCATCGGCGCGAGCCTCTTGCGTGACGTGCTTCGCTTCGGCCTTCGCTTCTTCGACTCGCTTGGCATGCAATTGGTCAGCGTCGGCCAACCGCTTGGCGGCCGTGGCGCTGTCTGCCAACTGAGTGCGCACCGTCTCTTGCTGCGTCGCCATCATCTTGCGCAGCGGCGGCACGACATACCGCGAGAGCAGCCAGACGATGACAAGAAAGCCGACGAGCTGTCCGATGAAGGTTGACATGCGCCTACCGTCCCGGGCCTGTTGTTGCTGACGTACCGGACAGATCGACACCGAGGACGCGGCTCGCAAGGGTTGCCGAGAGCGTTTCCACCGATGTCCTCAGGTCTGCGGCGACCGCATCGCCCTGCTGCTTGAGCCCTTCGGCAGCCTTCTGCAGAGCCGTCGCCGATTCTTCGTTGGCCCGACCGCGCATATCGTCGAGGATCTGCCGACCCTGCGCCCTGGCCTCGTCACGGATACCCGACGCTTCGGAACGGGCCGAGGCCATTTCCTTGTTGTAGTCGGATTCAGCGGCAGCTTCCTGTTCCGCTGCTTTGCGGCTGTCCTGAGTGGTCTTGGTGACCATGCTCTCGCGCTCACCCAACACCTTCGTGATCGACGGCACGACGAACTTGCCGATCACACCGAGCACGATCAAGAAGATGATCAGCACGAAGAAGAAGGTGCCATTGGGGATGAGGAAGTTGCTGGTACCGCCGCCTTCCTCTCCTGCCTGGCTAGCCGCCAGGACAGTGGCGCTTAGGTCGCCCATGCCGACTAGGAAGCGCCGGGCGTAGCGAACACGAACAGTGCCATGAACGCCAGGTTGATGAAGTACGCCGCCTCAACCAGACCGACCGTGATGAAGAACGGGGTGAACAGTCGGCCCTGTGCTTCCGGCTGACGGGCGATGCCCGAGATCAGTGCGTTACCGGCGATGCCGTCGCCAATTCCGGCGCCAATGGCGCCGCCGCCCAAAATGAGCCCGCCGCCAATCAGAGCGCCGGCGACGATGGTGGGGTCTGCCATTCCTTATCCTCCTTGATTGCTGGTAGGTGTCCTACCAGGCTGTGGGTGGTTCGTGGGTCGAAAACGTTGGGGCTAGTGTTCCTCGTCCAGTTCCATTGACTGGCTGAAGTACAGAATGGTGAGCAGGGCGAAGATGAACGCCTGGATCAAACCGACGAACAAGTCGAACGCCTTCCAGATCGCGTTGGGTGCCCACATGATGTACGGCGGGAACAGCGCGATCAGGGTGACCATGATGCCGCCCGCGAAGATATTGCCGAAAAGTCGGAGCGACAGCGAGATGGGCTTGGCCAGTTCCTCGACGATATTGATCGGGGCGAGGAACGCCACGTGGCCCTTGACCACCTTGATCGGATGTCCGATCACGCCGCGGCGCCAGACGCCGGCGGCGTGGTAGCAGACGAAAACAAACAGGGCCAGCGCCAGCACGAAGTTGATATCGGATGCCGGTGGCTTGAGCAGCTCATGGGTCCCGCCGTCGGCCGTGCCGTACTGCACCGGGAACACCGAGATCCAGTTGGCGATCAAGATGAAAACGAACAGGGCGACCGCTAACGGCAGCACGAACGGCGCAATCTTCATCCCGATCGCGCCCTCGATCTGACCCCGCATCTGGGTGGTGATGGCTTCCCAGAACAGCTGTACGCCGCCGGGAACACCCGACGAGGTGACCTTGGCCTTCAGGAAGAACGCCAAACCGATCACGATGACGGCGGCGATCGCAGTGGCCAGCACGGTGTCGGTGTTGACCGTCAGACCGAACCACTCGGCGGTCGTGTGGTGGCCGACTTCGATCGCGGCCTCAGCGAGGATTCGTTCACTCATCGCGTGTTCAATCCTTCGATGCTTGGTCGGCTACCGCTGGCACAGGCGGGACTTCAACGGACGGCACAGCTTCTCCGGTCGTTGTAGTTTCGCCACTGCGAATCTTCTTCCACACCGGCACTGCTGTACTCAAAATGAGCAGAACTTGGAACAAAGCCAGGCCGAAGAGGACTCCAAGCCCCATTGGCCGGAACACAAAGGCGATCGTCAGGCCGACCACGCTGATGATGAGCAGTCGAGTCGCGGAGTTCACCGCCATCTTGCGTTTCAGCGGGTTCGTTTCCGAAGTGATTGCGTCGACCGACCGCTGGACCAAGATCGCGTTGATCAGTCCCAACCCCAGCCCGATACCGAAGAAGACGCCGAACATCACGTGGCCGAGAAGGGCCGCCGCGGCGATTGCGAGAACAGCCACCCCGCAGCAGATCGTCAACAGACGAACTGGCCGGAAGGCAACGGCCGGAAGCACGAACGGCGCGTCTTGCTCAGGCGTCGTCACTGCTTCACCTCAATCCGTGTCGTCGAGAAATGGCCGAGTGATTTGTGCGTGGCCCGCCGAGCGTAGCGGAGGGCGAACGACACTCTGGGATCACCCTATGGTCAGGTCCGTGTTGTCGGAAGTAAATCGGCGCCAA
This sequence comes from Mycobacterium sp., assembly GCA_965279745.1. Lineage (GTDB taxonomy): Bacteria > Actinomycetota > Actinomycetes > Mycobacteriales > Mycobacteriaceae > Mycobacterium. Next base: position 56,875 of record OZ257262.1, on the reverse strand, counting down.
ATGGCAGTAGCTGGCAGCAACTGGCTAGGTCTGGCTACTACCGACCGTCGTAAATTTCGCCGAATTCGTCATCGCCCCGGCGCAACAACGGGATGAGGGTCACGACCCCTGCCACACCTAGCGCGCCGAGCATGACCGCCCCGGTGTAGCGCGGATCGAAGAAGATGGTGCTGGCGGCGCCGAACGCGACGATGCCCACCCACAGGTAGATCAGGAGTACGACACGGCGGTGCGAGTGGCCGATCTGCAGCAGCCGATGGTGCAGGTGCATCTTGTCCGGGCTGAATGGACTGAGCCCGGCCCGGGTGCGCCGGACGATGGCCAGCAACATGTCGAGAGCCGGCACGAACATCACCGCAACCACTAGCAGAAACGGCGAGAGCAGAGCGAACACGTCGCGGACCCCGTAGGCGCTTTGCGAGATCGGTCCGGCCGCTGTCGTCGATGCGGCAGCCAACATGAGGCCGATCAACATCGAACCGGAGTCCCCCATGAAAATCCTGGCGCGATAGAAGTTGTGCGGCAGGAACCCGAGGCACGCGCCGGCCAGCACCACGGAGATCACCGCCGGCGGATAGAACAACACGTCGCCGCCGTGGTCACGCAACAACCCGATCGAGAAGATGCAAATCGCCAACGCAGTGATCAGACCAAGACCTGCGGCGAGTCCGTCCAATCCATCGACAAAGTTCATCGCGTTGACGATCGACACAGTCAACGCCAACGTCAGCAGGATCGAGGACATCTGGTCCAGCACGATCGTCCCGACGCCGCCGAATGGAATGTAGATCACGCTCCACGCGACACCCATCGTGACCAGCACGCTGGCCGCCGTGATCTGCCCGGCGAACTTGGTCAACGCATCCAGGCCCCACCGATCATCGATAAGACCGATGCCCATGATCAGCCCGCCTGCCACCACCACAGCGGGCATGCCCGTGGAGTAGACGAAACCGCGCGCCAGGGCCGGCAACTGGGAAGCCAAAAAGACCGCGGCCACCACTCCGACGTAAATTCCCAGTCCGCCCATCCGGGGCGTGGGGTGCAGGTGAACGTCCCGATCGCGCGGGTAAGCCACCGCACCAAGCCGGGTGGCCAGAACCCGGACCCACCCGGTTGCGAAATACGTGATGATCGCCGCCGCCAGGCCGACAAGAGCCAACTCCCGCAGCGGGACTCCCGCACCGCGGTCAGAAAGCGCCAGAGTCGTGTGGGCCAAGCTCATGTGGGCCAAAATCACTCGGTGAGCGAGGCGACATCGGTGCCCAGCACCTCGGCGATGGCAAGGGCACTAATCGGCCCTTCACGCAGGATTCTCGGCGCGGGACCGCTCAGATCGACGATGGTGGATGCGGCCTGCTGCGGTGATGGGCCGGCGTCGAGATACACCTGAACCAGATCACCGAGTTGCCGCTGCGCCTCGTCAGCAGTAGTGGCAGGCGGATGCCCGGACAGGTTCGCGCTCGAGACGGCCATCGGCCCGACCTCGCGTAGCAGTTCGATCGCCACCGGATGCAACGGCATCCGCAGCATTACCGTGCCTCGGGCGTCGCCAAGGTCCCACTGCAGCGACGGCGCCTGTCGAATAACCAGGCTCAAGGCTCCGGGCCAGAAGGCGCGGATCAACTCACGCGCACTCGGTGGAACAGCATGGGCCAAGCCGTCAATGGTGTGCCAGGAACCGACCAGTACGCCCACCGGCATGTCCCGGCCCCGCCCTTTCGCGGCGAGCAAGGCAGTAACCGCATCGCTGTCGAACGCATCGGCGCCGATGCCGTAGACCGTGTCGGTGGGCAAGACAACCAATCGGCCGCTCTTCACCGCGCCGGTCGCGGCAGCAAGCCCGTCGGCTCGCCGGGTCGCGTTGGAACAGTCGAACGCCTGATTCACGTTGCCGTCCCTCGACCGGACCTGGTGGCCGTTACAAACCGCGGCCGTCCAGTGAGGTCACATCGTGCCACGACATTGACGAACTGCCCTGTTGTAGAGATGATTTCGACAGTCTTCGACGACGTGGTCTCGTCATGTTCAACGGCAAATCGACCGCCCGGCTTCAGCCAGACAGCAGCCAGCGCAACGACGGGTCCGATCACCGCCATTCCGTCAAGACCGCCGAACAGCGCATGATCCGGATCATGCTGGGCGACTTCAGGTTGCAGCGCAGTGGCTGCGGGGATATACGGCGGATTAGCCACCACCAGGTCGACGATACCGGCCAACTCAGGCAGCAATCCGGTCGTGGTCACATCGGCCTGGACGAATTCTGTTGTGGTTGATTGGTATTCGGCATTGTTGCGGGCATAGTCCAGTGCTGTGGCGTCGTCGTCGATTCCAATCACGCGACCATCAGGCCAATGCTGACTGAGGGCAATCGCCAACGCCCCCGATCCGGTGCACAGGTCGACGATCAATGGGTTGCGCGGTAACCGTTGGTGCAGCGCCCATTCCAACAACGCTTCGGTCTCGGGACGAGGTATGAACACGCCGGGACCGACGCGCAGTTGTAGCGGGCCGAATGCCGCGGTACCGGTGATGTGCTGCAACGGTGTTCGCCGCGAACGAACCGCGACCAGCTGGCCGTATCGGCGAAAGAAGTCGTCCCCGGGAACATCGATCAGGGCCAGCCGGCCGCGCTCGGTGCCCGCTAAGTGCGCGGCGAGCAGTTCAGCATCGTTTCGCGGAGAATCGATTCCAGCCTCAGACAGCACCGCGGTGGCCTCGTCGATAGCCTGCCGCAGCAGGTGCCGCTGGCTCATGCCTGCTGCAGCCGAGACTGCTTGTCCGCGGCTGCCAGCGCGTCGAGTAAGGCGTCGAGGTCACCGTCGAGAACCTGGTCCAGATTGTGCGCCTTATAGCCGATCCGGTGATCCGCAATCCGGCTCTCCGGATAGTTGTAGGTGCGAATCCGCTCACTGCGGTCGACGGTGCGAATCTGGCTGGCGCGATCAGCCGAAGCCTCTGCGGACGCCTGTTCCTCGGCGACAACCTGCAATCGCGCAGCCAGAACCTGGAGGGCGCGGGCCTTGTTCTGCAGCTGGGACCGTTCGTTCTGGCAGGTGACAACAATTCCGGAGGGCAGGTGGGTGATGCGCACGGCCGAATCAGTGGTGTTAACACCCTGACCGCCTTTTCCGGAAGACCGGTACACGTCGATTCGGAGGTCGGACTCGTCGATCTGAACCTCTTCGACCTCTTCCGGTTCGGGGTAGACGAAAACGCCCGCGGCCGACGTGTGCACCCGACCTTGCGATTCAGTGACCGGCACCCGTTGAACTCGGTGCACACCACCCTCGAACTTCATCCGAGACCACACGCCGTCCGCAGAGTCGCCCTTGCTGGCGATCGCCAGCGTTGCTTCTTTGTAGCCGCCGAGATCAGAGAACGTCTCGCCCAGAACCGTTACCGTCCAGCCGTGCCGCTCGGCGTAGCGGAGGTACATTCGCGCGAGATCGGCTGCGAATAGCGCGGATTCCTCGCCGCCTTCACCGGATTTGACCTCCAGTACGACGTCGTCGCCGTCATGAGGATCCCGCGGCGCGAGCATGTCGGTGAGCAGGGTGTCGAACTCGGCCACCTTGGCTTCCAGCTCCGGGACTTCGGCCGCGAATGACGCGTCATCAGCCGCCAGCTCTCGGGCGGCTTCCAGATCTCCGCGGGCCGATTCCAGCCTGCGATGGGCGGCAACTATCGGGCCCAACTTCGCGAATCGCCGCCCGACTCGGCGGGCATTGACCGCATCGCTGTGCAGTTCCGGGTCAGAAAGTTGGCGCTCAAGATCAGCATGCTCAGCAAGTACGGCGTCAATTGCCATGGCTTGCGTCATCCAACCTCCCTCATCACCCGAACACAGAGCGACGCCCGGCCTCCCGCTGAAACTCCGCGACAGATCGGGCGTCGGTGCGACAGCTAGTTGTCGGCTGAGTCGGCTGCCTTCTGCTCCCCTGCCGCGGCACGCTTGCCATAACGCTTCTCGAAACGGGCAACCCGGCCACCGCTGTCCAGAATCTTCTGCTTGCCGGTGTAGAACGGATGGCACTGCGAGCAGACCTCGACCACAATGCGGCCGCCCTGCTTGGTGCTACGGGTCTGGAACGAGTTGCCACAGCCGCAGACCACGCTGGTCTCGCCGTAGGCCGGATGGATGCCTGTCTTCATGGTGTCCTCATCATTCGTCGGTCGCCGGGTCGCCCACTTGAGTGAGCGTGAACCGGTACCTGAGGTGGTCAGCTTTCCATTATGCCAGGTTGGTCGCCACCTGCCCAAACGCGACGGTGACGGACGGGTGGCTAGTGCGATTTACCTAGCCGGGAGCGCCGGTCGCACCAGTAGTTCCGGTAGCACCGTCAGTGCCGCCAGGAGTGCCGCCCTTTCCTGCCGCTCCAGCAGCACCGCCAGCGCCACCGGCGCCAGGAGTGCCACTGGTGCCGGTGGCACCGCCGCCGTCACCGCCAGTACCACCAGTACTGCCGTCGCCGCCAGTACCTCCGACGCCGATACCGGTGCCGCCAGTACCACCAGCAGCACCGGCACCACCGGCACCGCCCGCGCCGCCGAGACCAAAGGTGCCGTTCGCACTGCCACCATTGCCGCCTCTGCCCGCGTAGCCTGCGTTACCACCCTGGCCGCCGGCATCACCACCGTTGCCCACAGCACCGCCCTTGCCACCAGCGCCGGCAGCGCCACCGCCCGCACCAGCACCGCCGACACCATTGACACCGCCAGTGCCGGCAGCGCCGCCTTCACCACCATCGCCGCCGCTGCCGCCGGTACCACCGGTACCACCATCGTCCAGGCCGCTACCGCCGGTGCCACCGACACCGCCAACGCCGCCCTTACCGCCGGCACCGCCGCTGCCGTTGACTCCGCCAACGCCGCTATTGCCGCCGCGACCTCCCTTACCGCCCTTGCCACCGTCGGTGCCCGCACCGCCAGCGCCATGAGTGGGACCTGCGGTACCGGCCTTACCTGCGCCGCCGAGACCGCCCTTACCGCCGCTGCCCCCGTTGCCCGCCGAACCGGTGGAACCGGCACTGCCGGCACCGCTACCCGCAGCACCACCGTTACCGGCGTTACCGCCAGCACCACCCGCACCACCCGCACCAGCGGTGTTGCCGCCAGTGCCGGACCCGCCACCGCCACCGAGACCGCCGCCGCCACCGCCGCCGCCCTGACCGCCGCTACCGTTGGCTCCCGTACCGGTGCCGTCGCCACCCCTACCGCCAGCGCCGGCATTACCGCCGTCGCCGCCGTTGCCGCCGGCCTTGTTGGGGCCGCCCAAACCACCGTTGCCGGCCAGACCGCCCTGCCCGCCATCACCACCGTTGCCACCAGACCCGTTACCGTTGGCGATCCCACCTGCGCCGGCGTCGCCTCCGGCACCACCATCGCCACCGTTACCACCGACATCGTCGGAGCTGGACCCTCCCAAACCACCGCCGCCGCCGCCACCGCCGCCACCGCCGCTGCCGCCGTTGCCGTACACCGAGCCAAAGCCGCCAACGCCAGCTAGGCCACCGAAACCGCCGGCACCACCGTCACCGCCGTCATAGCCGAGTGCACCTTGACCGCCGAAGCCGCCCTGGCCGCCTTGCCCGCCGACACCGCCGTTCCCGCCGCCACCGCCGCCAGGGGAAGCTCCGCCGTTGCCAGCAGCACCACCGGTACCGCCCTTACCGCCGGTACCGCCAGCGCTATCTTCGCCGAGGCCACCCCCACCACCCAGGCCGCCCTTCCCGCCCTGACCGCCACCCCCACCGTTGCCGTTGCTACCGCCATTATGGGCCGTCCCTGCTGCTCCCCCGGTGCCGCCGACACCACCAGCGCCGCCCACACCGCCCGCGTTCGCGCCGGAATCGGCGTCGCCGCCGCCCCCGCCCGCACCGGCGTTGCCGCCGACTCCACCGTTGCCACTTATCCCGCTAGCCCCATTGCCGCCAGTGCCCTGATCGCCACCGGTACCACCGGCACCGCCGTTGGCGCCGTTACCGCCGTTACCGCCGATGACTTCTCCGACTCCGTCGCCGCCGCGTCCGCCTGGCCCACCGCTGCCACCGTTACCACCCCGACCGCCGTCACCGGGCATTCCTCGGTTGTCATTAGCCCCTTCGATAGCACCGTTGCTGTTGCCGCCGTTACCGCCAGCGCCGCCGAAGCCGCCGTTATAGGCATTCCCACCGGTCACCCCGGGACCGCCATTGGTCCCGAGGCCACCTGCCCCGGCATTACCGCCAGCACCGCCGGCACCACCGTTACCCCACCTTCCGTTGGCCGATGCGAACTCTCCCCCGCCGCCGACGCCGCCGGCACCGGCGTTACCACCGGAAGCACCATTGCCGCCATTACCGCCGCCCCCGGTAGTGCCAACACCCGAACCACCCGCACCGCCAGCGCCGCCAGCACCGCCGTTGCCACCGAAGCCGCCCCTGCCGCCGGAACTATGGAAGCCACCATCGCCGCCGGTGCCGCCAGCACCGGCGTTACCGCCGGCAAACGCATTCGTGCCGTTTAGGCCAAGGGCGCCCGCTTGTCCGTCTGCGCCAGCCGACCCATTCCCGCCCGTCCCACCAGCACCACCAGGACCAGCTATTCCGCCGTAGTTCCCTTGGCCTGGACCGCTGCCCGCTGCGCCGGCTTGGCCAGCTTTGCCGCCCTTACCTCCGGCACCACCGTCGAAACCGGCCCCACCGATGTTGGCGCCAGCATTGCCGCCGGCGCCGCCCGCGCCGCCCGCACCGCCAAGACCACCCATACCGTTCCTGCCGCCGATGCCCGCATAGCCACCTGTACCGCCATTACCGCCATTACCGCCGGTAAAGCCGACCGAACCGTTTTGGCCCGCAGCGCCACTCGCACCAGCGGCGGCAGCGCTGCCAGCACCACCTTCACCGCCGCCACCTCCGCTACCGGAGTTTCCTGCTGTACCCCCAGTGCCGCCACCCGTTCCGGTCGCCCCGCCGGTGCCGCCAGCACCACCGGCACCACCTGCGCCACCGTCCAAGCCAATAGTGCCGTTATTGCCATTGGCGGCACTTCCCGTACCGCCCAAAGCGCCATTGCCGCCAGTGCCGCCGTTGCCGACCGTACCGCCGACACCGGCATTACCACCGGCACCACCGGCACCACCTGCACCACCGGTCGAGCCACCGATACCAGTGTTGCCCGCGCCCACTGTCGGGGCGGCGCCGGCATTGCTGCCGTTACCGCCGACACCGCCGGCACCGCCCCAGCCAGCGTTTCCTGCCGTACCCCCGGTACCTCCACCGGAGCCGACCGCTCCACCGGCGCCGGCATCGCCACCCGCGCCACCGGTCCCACCGGCAAGACCAGCACCGCTACCGGTGACGGTTCCGGCGTTACTTCCGTTGCCGCCAATGCCACCGCTGCCACCCCGGCCGCCGCTGCCCACGGTGCCACCTGCGCCTGCAGCGCCGCCAGTACCACCGTTGCCGCCGGCACCACCCGTGCCGCCGGCCGCGCCCTGCGTGTCAGCAGCGACGGCTCCAGCGGCCACGCCAGCGCTTCCGTTGCCGCCATTGCCACCAGTACCGCCGACGCCCGCGTTACCCGCGGTCGACCCGGTACCACCGGCACCGGCAGCGCCACCCGCACCACCATTGCCACCGGCCTTGCCAGCACCACCCGGCGCGGTTGCCGCACCGGCATTACCCCCTGTGGCGCCAGCACCACCATTACCGCCGGCACCGCCCTTGCCAACCGTGCTGCCCGTGCCGCCGGCACCGCCCTGACCGCCAGTGCCGCCTGCACCGCCGGTCTGGCCATCCTGATCCGTTCCTGCTGTAACCCCGGCGGTGCCGGCGCTGCCGTTACCTCCCGTACCGCCAGTACCACCCACACCATCAGTCAGCGACCCTGTCCCGGTACCGGCCAACCCACCAGCACCACCGGTACCGCCGGCACCACCAACCCTGCCGTCAGTACCCGCACCCGTCACTGCCCCGGCGTTACCACCAGAAGCGCCTGCACCACCATTGCCGCCAACACCAGCAGCACCGATCGTGCCTCCGGTGCCACCGTTGCCGCCCTTACCGCCAGTACCACCGGCACCGCCGGCCTTGCCATCTTGGTCTGTTCCACCCGAGGCACCAGCAGTGCCAGCGCTGCCGGTACCACCCTTACCACCAGCACCGCCCACCCCATCGGTGAGTGTCCCCGTCCCGGTACCGGCCAACCCACCAGCACCACCATTACCGCCAGCACCACCAACCCTGCCGTCATTGCCCACGCCCGTCACCGACCCGGCCAGTCCGCCATCACCGCCAGAACCACCCTGACCGCCAGAACCGGCAGCGCCAGTCGAGCCACCAGCGCCACCGTTACCACCCTTGCCGCCGGTACCACCGGCACCACCGGCCTTGCCATCCTGATTTGTTCCACCCGCGGCGCCGGCCGTCCCGGCGCTGCCGGTACCACCCTTACCGCCGGCGCCACCCACACCATCCGTGGCCGACCCCGTTCCGGTACCGGTCGACCCACCAACGCCACCGTCACCGCCGGCACCACCAACCCTGCCGTCGGTACCAGAACCAGTCACGGCACCAGCGACACCACCAACACCACCCGTACCACCATTTCCGCCAGAACCAGCTGCACCGACCGCACTACCGGTACCACCGTTACCGCCCTTACCGCCAGCACCACCCTTACCACCGGCAAAGCCATCCTGATCGCTTGCGCCCGCAGCACCGGTCGCACCGGCGGCACCGTTGCCACCCTTACCCCCAGCGCCACCAACACCGACCGTCGCCGGCCCCGTGCCGGTACCGGCGAGACCGCCAGCACCACCAGTACCGCCGACACCGCCCTTGGCACCGTCAGTGCTAAAGCCAGTTGAGAACCCGGCATCACCACCCGTACCGCCGGCACCACCCGCACCGCCATAACCAGCAGCACCGGTGGAGCCGCCAGTACCACCGTTACCACCCTTACCGCCAGCGCCACCAGAGCCACCGACGTTGCCAATCTGGTTCGAGGCAGCTGTCGCACCGATCGCACCGACGCCGCCGGTACCACCATTCCCGGCATCCCCACCGGCGCCGGTAGACCCGGCTATGGAGCCCGTGCCGCCAGCACCGCCGGTACCGCCATTACCTCCGGTAGCACCCGCGCCGGCAGCGGCACCGCCAGCCACTCCCGCCGAACCGAACCCACCGGTTCCACCGGCACCGCCATTTCCACCGGCACCGCCTGCACCGGAAGCACCAGAACCGCCCGCCGAGGAACCCGTTCCCGCCACACCGGCAGCACCACCAGCGCCGCCGGTACCGCCCTTACCACCGACACCACCGGCTAGGCCTTGATTCAAGGTGTTATCCGTGCCGGCACCACCGGTACCACCGGCGCCGCCCTTACCGCCGTCACCGGCGTTCCCTCCAACACCTTGCACAGTGCCAGTGCCGCCGGAGCCACCAGCACCACCGGCACCACCACTTGCCCCTACACCGCCTGCCTGACCACCGGTCGCGCCCGCTGAACCGAACCCGCCGGTCCCACCAACGCCACCGTTACCGCCGGCGCCACCAGCGCCATCAGCGGCCGTACCACCCGGTGCCGACCCAGATCCTGAGGCTCCAGCCACACCGCCCGCACCACCAGTGCCACCCTTACCGCCGCTACCACCAGCGGTATCGGCATCACCGGAGTGGTCAGTGCCCGCCGCGCCGGTACCACCGGTACCACCGACACCGCCTTTGCCCGCGGTGCCGCCGACGCCTTGGATGCCACCGGCACCACCGGCAGCACCACCAGCACCACCAGCACCACCAGCACCACCGGTAGCTCCGGCGCCACCAGCATCACCGGAGCCGGTGATTGCCGCCGAGCCGAATCCACCGAGGCCGCCGGCACCGCCCTTGCCGCCGGCACCACCACTGCCCGCCGCGGCGGTACCGCCCGGAGCAGACCCGGCCCCTGAGGCACCAGCCGCACCACCAGCACCACCAGTGCCGCCAGCCCCGCCAGTACCACCGACCTCATCAGCACCGCCGGCCGCACCCGTTGCGCCGGTACCACCGGCGCCACCCGCACCGCCGGCACCCGCGGTACCGCCGACGCCCTGGATGCCACCATCGCCACCGGAAGCACCACCGGCACCACCAGCACCACCGGCACCACCGGTCGCCCCCGCTCCACCAGCCTGACCACCGGTCGAGCCCGTAGAACCGAACCCACCAGCGCCACCAATGCCGCCCTTGCCGCCAGTGCCACCACTGCCGGCCGCAGCCGTACCGCCCGGCGTCGATCCGGCCCCCGAGGCCCCGGCCGCGCCACCAGCACCACCAGTGCCACCAGCACCACCAGTGCCACCAGCAGTGTCTGCATTGCCACTGTTATCGACGCCCGCCGCACCGGTGCCGCCGGCACCACCCGCACCGCCAGCACCCGCGGTACCGCCGACACCCTGAACCCCACCAGTTCCACCTGAAGCGCCACCAGCACCACCAGCACCACCGGCACCACCGGTCGCGCCTGCTCCACCAGCCTGACCACCGGTCGAGCCCGTAGAACCGAACCCACCAGCGCCACCAATGCCGCCCTTGCCGCCAGTGCCACCACTGCCGGCCGCAGCCGTACCGCCCGGTGTCGATCCGGCCCCCGAGGCCCCCGCCGCGCCACCAGCACCACCAGCGCCACCAGCACCGCCGGTACCACCAGCAGTGTCTGCATTGCCACTGTTATCGACGCCCGCCGCACCGGTACCACCAGCACCACCCGCACCGCCAGCACCCGCGGTACCGCCGACACCTTGGATGCCACCAGCACCACCGTCACCACCAGCACCACCCGCACCGCCGGTTGCCCCCGCTCCACCAGCCTGACCACCGGTCGTGCCCGCCTTACCGAACCCGCCAGCACCACCAATGCCACCCTTGCCGCCAGCACCGCCGTCACCAGCCGCTGCGGTGGAACCGAAGGACGAACCAGTCCCGGAGGCTCCGGCCGCGCCGCCGGCACCACCGGTGCCGCCCTTACCACCGGCACCACCCGTGGCGCCTTCTATTGCGCTGCTATCTGTGCCGGATCCACCGGTACCACCGGCACCACCGGAACCACCCTTACCAGCATCACCACCGACACCCTGGCCGCCGCCGGTACCACCGGCAGCGCCACCGGCACCGCCGCCGCCTCCAACACCGCCGGTGGCGCCCGCGTTACCAGCCAACCCCGAACCCGCCGTGGCGGCCTTGCCGTAGCCGCCGGCACCACCGGTGCCACCGTCACCGCCAGCACCACCGTCACCGGCCGCTGCGGTGGCACCCGAGGTGGACCCCGACCCGGCCGACCCGGCACCACCACCAGCACCACCGGTGCCGCCCTTACCACCAGCACCACCACTGGCGCCTTCAACACCGCTGTTGTCGACACCGGATCCACCGGTACCACCGGCACCACCGGAACCACCCTTACCCGCGGCACCACCCGCACCCTGGGCCGAACCGGCACCACCAGCACCACCGCCACCACCGACACCACCGGTGGCCCCGGCATCACCGGCCAACCCCGTGCCGGCCGTGGCCGCCTTGCCGTACCCGCCGACACCACCGGTGCCACCCACACCGCCAGCACCACCGGCACCAGCCGCGGCCGTGGCACCCGAGGTGGACCCCGACCCCGCCGACCCGGCACCACCACCGGCACCACCGGTGCCGCCCTTACCACCAGCACCACCACTGGCGCCTTCAACACCGCTGTTGTCGACACCGGATCCACCGGTACCACCGGCACCACCGGAACCACCCTTACCCGCGGCACCACCCGCACCCTGGGCCGAACCGGCACCACCAGCACCACCATCACCACCGACACCACCGGTGGCCCCGGCATCACCGGCGAGCCCGGAGCCGGCCGTGGCCGCCTTGCCGTACCCGCCGACACCACCGGTGCCACCCACACCGCCAGCACCACCACCACCAGCCGCAGCGGTGGCACCCGAGGTGGACCCCGACCCCGCCGACCCGGCACCACCACCAGCACCACCGGTACCGCCCTTACCACCAGCACCACCCGAAGCGCCTTCAACACCGCTGCTATCTGTGCCGGATCCACCGGTACCACCGGCACCACCGGAACCACCCTTACCCGCGGCACCACCGACACCCTGGGCCGAACCGGCACCACCTTCACCGCCATCACCACCGACACCACCGGTCGCACCGACATCACCGGCGAGCCCGGAGCCGGCCGTGGCCGCCTTGCCGTACCCGCCGGTACCACCGGTGCCACCCACACCGCCAGCACCACCGGCACCAGCCGCGGCGGTGGCACCCGAGGTGGACCCCGACCCAGCCGACCCGGCACCACCACCAGCACCACCGGTACCGCCCTTACCACCAGCACCACCACTCGCGCCTTCAACACCACTGCTATCTGTGCCGGATCCACCGGTACCACCGGCACCACCGGAACCACCCTTACCCGCGGCACCACCGACACCCTGGGCCGAACCGGCACCACCAGCACCGCCATCACCACCGACACCACCGGTGGCCCCGGCATCACCGGCGAGCCCAGAGCCGGCCGTGGCCGCCTTGCCGAACCCGCCGGTACCACCGGTGCCACCCACACCGCCAGCACCACCACCACCAGCCGCTGCGGTGGCACCGAACGACGAACCAGTCCCGGATGCCCCCGCCGCGCCACCGGCACCACCGGTACCGCCCTTACCACCGGCACCACCCGTCGCACCTTCTATTGCGCTGCTATCTGTGCCGGATCCACCGGTACCACCGGCACCACCGGAACCACCCTTACCAGCATCACCACCGACACCCTGGCCGCCGCCGGTACCACCGGCAGCGCCACCGGCACCGCCGCCACCGCCAACACCGCCGGTGGCGCCCGCGTTACCAGCCAACCCCGAACCCGCCGTGGCGGCCTTGCCGTAGCCGCCGGCACCACCGGTGCCACCGTCACCGCCAGCACCACCGTCACCAGCCGCTGCGGTGGCACCCGAGGTGGACCCCGTCCCGGCCGACCCGGCACCGCCACCGGCACCACCGGTGCCGCCCTTCCCACCAGCACCACCCGAAGCGCCTTCAACACCGCTGTTGTCGACACCGGATCCACCGGTACCACCGGCACCACCGGAACCACCCGCACCGGCATTGCCACCCGCACCCTGCGCCGAACCGGCACCACCAGCACCACCATCACCACCAACACCACCGGTGGCCCCGGCATCACCGGCCAACCCCGTGCCGGCCGTGGCCGCCTTGCCGTACCCGCCGGCACCACCGGTGCCACCCACACCGCCAGCACCACCACCACCAGCCGCAGCCGTGGCACCCGAGGTGGACCCCGACCCCGCCGACCCGGCACCACCACCAGCACCACCGGTACCGCCCTTACCACCAGCACCACCACTGGCGCCTTCAACACCGCTGTTGTCGACACCGGATCCACCGGTACCACCGGCACCACCGGAACCACCCTTACCCGCGGCACCACCGACACCCTGGGCCGAACCGGCACCACCAGCACCACCGCCACCACCGACACCACCGGTGGCCCCGGCATCACCCGCGAGCCCGGAGCCGGCCGTGGCCGCCTTGCCGTACCCGCCGGCACCACCGGTGCCACCCGCACCGCCAGCACCACCACCACCAGCCGCTGCGGTGGCACCCGAGGTGGACCCCGACCCCGCCGACCCGGCACCACCACCGGCACCACCGGTGCCGCCCTTACCACCAGCACCACCACTGGCGCCTTCAACACCGCTGTTGTCGACACCGGATCCACCGGTACCACCGGCACCACCGGAACCACCCTTACCCGCGGCACCACCCGCACCCTGGGCCGAACCGGCACCACCTTCACCACCATCACCACCGACACCACCGGTGGCCCCGGCATCACCGGCGAGCCCGGAGCCGGTCCCGGCCGCTTTGCCGTACCCGCCGGTACCACCGGTGCCACCCACACCGCCAGCACCACCACCACCAGCCGCCGCGGTGGAACCGAACGACGAACCAGTCCCGGACGCCCCGGCTGCACCACCGGCACCACCGGTGCCGCCCTTACCACCAGCACCACCACTTGCGCCTTCAACACCGCTGTTGTCGACACCGGATCCACCGGTACCACCGGCACCACCGGAACCACCCTTACCCGCGGCACCACCAACACCCTGGGCCGAACCGGCACCACCTTCACCGCCATCACCACCGACACCACCGGTGGCGCCGGCATCACCGGCGAGCCCGGAGCCGGTCCCGGCCGCCTTGCCGTACCCGCCGGTACCACCGGTGCCACCCGCACCGCCAGCACCACCGGAACCAGCCGCCGCGGTGGAACCGAACGACGAACCAGTCCCGGACGCCCCCGCCGCGCCACCGGCACCACCGGTGCCGCCCTTACCACCAGCACCACCCGTAGCACCTTCAACACCACTGCTATCTGTGCCGGATCCACCGGTACCACCGGCACCACCGGAACCACCAGCACCGGCATCACCACCCGCACCCTGGGCCGAGCCGGCACCACCAGCACCGCCATCACCACCGACACCGCCGGTGGCCCCGGCATCACCGGCGAGCCCGGAGCCGGTCCCGGCCGCCTTACCGAACCCGCCAGCACCACCGGTGCCACCGTCACCGCCAGCACCACCACCACCAGCCGCTGCGGTGGCACCGAACGACGAACCAGTCCCGGACGCCCCGGCCGCACCACCAGCACCACCGGTGCCGCCCTTACCACCGGCACCACCCGTAGCGCCTTCAACACCACTGTGATCGACACCGGATCCACCGGTACCACCGGCACCACCGGAACCACCCTTACCGGCATCACCGCCAGCACCCTGGGCCGAACCGGCACCACCTTCGCCGCCATCACCACCGACACCACCGGTGGCCCCGGCATCACCGGCCAGCCCGGAGCCGGCCGTGGCCGCCTTGCCGTACCCGCCAGCCCCGCCGACACCACCGTCACCGCCAGCACCACCACCACCAGCCGCAGCGGTCGCACCCGAGGTGGACCCCGACCCAGCCGACCCGGCACCACCACCGGCACCACCGGTGCCGCCCTTACCACCAGCACCACCCGTAGCGCCTTCAACACCACTGTTGTCGACACCGGATCCACCGGTACCACCGGCACCACCCGCGCCGCCCTTACCCGCGGCACCGCCCGCACCCTGGGCCGAACCGGCACCACCAGCACCGCCATCACCACCGACACCACCGGTGGCCCCGGCATCACCGGCGAGCCCGGAGCCGGCCGTGGCCGCTTTGCCGTACCCGCCGGCACCACCGGTGCCACCCGCACCGCCAGCACCACCACCACCAGCCGCGGCGGTGGCACCCGAGGTGGACCCCGACCCAGCCGACCCGGCACCACCACCGGCACCACCGGTGCCGCCCTTACCACCAGCACCACCCGAAGCGCCTTCAACACCACTGTTGTCGACACCGGATCCACCGGTACCACCGGCACCACCGGAACCACCCTTACCCGCGGCACCACCGACACCCTGGGCCGAACCGGCACCACCAGCACCACCGCCACCACCGACACCACCGGTGGCCCCGGCATCACCCGCGAGCCCGGAGCCGGCCGTGGCCGCCTTACCGAACCCGCCGGTACCACCGGTGCCACCCGCACCGCCAGCACCACCACCACCAGCCGCTGCGGTGGCACCCGAGGTGGACCCCGACCCCGCCGACCCGGCACCACCACCAGCACCACCGGTGCCGCCCTTACCACCAGCACCACCCGAAGCGCCTTCAACACCACTGCTATCTGTGCCGGATCCACCGGTACCACCGGCACCACCGGAACCACCCTTACCCGCGGCACCACCCGCACCCTGGGCCGAACCGGCACCACCTTCACCACCGCCACCACCGACACCACCGGTGGCCCCGGCATCACCGGCGAGCCCGGAGCCGGCCGTGGCGGCCTTGCCGTACCCGCCGGTACCACCGGTGCCACCCGCACCGCCAGCACCACCACCACCAGCCGCAGCGGTGGCACCCGAGGTGGACCCCGACCCCGCCGACCCGGCACCACCACCGGCACCACCGGTGCCGCCCTTACCACCAGCACCACCCGTAGCGCCTTCAACACCGCTGTTGTCGACACCGGATCCACCGGTACCACCGGCACCACCGGAACCACCCTTACCCGCGGCACCACCGACACCCTGGGCCGAACCGGCACCACCAGCACCGCCATCACCACCGACACCACCGGTGGCGCCGGCATCACCGGCGAGCCCGGAGCCGGTCCCGGCCGCCTTGCCGTACCCGCCGGTACCACCGGTGCCACCCGCACCGCCAGCACCACCGGAACCAGCCGCCGCGGTGGAACCGAACGACGAACCAGTCCCGGACGCCCCCGCCGCGCCACCGGCACCACCGGTGCCCCCCTTACCACCAGCACCACCCGTAGCACCTTCAACACCACTGCTATCTGTGCCGGATCCACCGGTACCACCGGCACCACCGGAACCACCAGCACCGGCATCACCACCCGCACCCTGGGCCGAGCCGGTACCACCAGCACCGCCATCACCACCGACACCGCCGGTGGCCCCGGCATCACCGGCGAGCCCGGAGCCGGTCCCGGCCGCCTTACCGAACCCGCCAGCACCACCGGTGCCACCGTCACCGCCAGCACCGCCGTCACCAGCCGCCGCGGTGGAACCGAACGACGAACCAGTCCCGGACGCCCCGGCCGCACCACCAGCACCACCGGTGCCGCCCTTACCACCGGCACCACCACTAGCGCCTTCAACACCACTGTGATCGACACCGGATCCACCGGTACCACCGGCACCACCGGAACCACCCTTACCGGCATCACCGCCAGCACCCTGGGCCGAACCGGCACCACCTTCGCCGCCATCACCACCGACACCACCGGTGGCCCCGGCATCACCGGCCAGCCCGGAGCCGGCCGTGGCGGCCTTGCCGTAGCCGCCAGCCCCGCCGACACCACCGTCACCGCCAGCACCACCACCACCAGCCGCAGCGGTCGCACCCGAGGTGGACCCCGACCCAGCCGACCCGGCACCACCACCGGCACCACCGGTGCCGCCCTTACCACCAGCACCACCCGTAGCGCCTTCAACACCACTGTTGTCGACACCGGATCCACCGGTACCACCGGCACCACCCGCGCCGCCCTTACCCGCGGCACCGCCGACACCCTGGGCCGAACCGGCACCACCAGCACCGCCATCACCACCGACACCACCGGTGGCCCCGGCATCACCGGCGAGCCCGGAGCCGGCCGTGGCCGCTTTGCCGTACCCGCCGGCACCACCGGTGCCACCGTCACCGCCAGCACCACCACCACCAGCCGCGGCGGTGGCACCCGAGGTGGACCCCGACCCGGCCGACCCGGCACCACCACCAGCACCACCGGTGCCGCCCTTACCACCAGCACCACCACTGGCGCCTTCAACACCGCTGTTGTCGACACCGGATCCACCGGTACCACCGGCACCACCGGAACCACCCTTACCCGCGGCACCACCGACACCCTGGGCCGAACCGGCACCACCAGCACCGCCATCACCACCGACACCACCGGTGGCCCCGGCATCACCGGCCAACCCGGAGCCGGCCGTGGCCGCCTTGCCGTACCCGCCGGTACCACCGGTGCCACCCGCACCGCCAGCACCACCACCACCAGCCGCTGCGGTGGCACCCGAGGTGGACCCCGACCCCGCCGACCCGGCACCACCACCAGCACCACCGGTGCCGCCCTTACCACCAGCACCACCACTGGCGCCTTCAACACCGCTGTTGTCGACACCGGATCCACCGGTACCACCGGCACCACCGGAACCACCCTTACCCGCGGCACCACCCGCACCCTGGGCCGAACCGGCACCACCTTCACCACCATCACCACCGACACCACCGGTGGCCCCGGCATCACCGGCGAGCCCGGAGCCGGCCGTGGCGGCCTTGCCGTACCCGCCGGTACCACCGGTGCCACCCGCACCGCCAGCACCACCACCACCAGCCGCCGCGGTGGAACCGAACGACGAACCAGTCCCGGACGCCCCGGCTGCACCACCGGCACCACCGGTGCCGCCCTTACCACCAGCACCACCACTGGCGCCTTCAACACCGCTGTTGTCGACACCGGATCCACCGGTACCACCGGCACCACCGGAACCACCCGCACCGGCATTGCCACCGACACCCTGGGCTGAGCCGGCACCACCTTCACCGCCATCACCACCGACACCACCGGTGGCCCCGGCATCACCGGCCAACCCCGTGCCGGCCGTGGCCGCCTTGCCGTACCCGCCGACACCACCGGTGCCACCCACACCGCCAGCACCACCGGCACCAGCCGCGGCCGTGGCACCCGAGGTGGACCCCGACCCCGCCGACCCGGCACCACCACCGGCACCACCGGTGCCGCCCTTACCACCAGCACCACCACTGGCGCCTTCAACACCGCTGTTGTCGACACCGGATCCACCGGTACCACCGGCACCACCGGAACCACCCTTACCCGCGGCACCACCCGCACCCTGGGCCGAGCCGGCACCACCAGCACCGCCATCACCACCGACACCGCCGGTGGCCCCGGCATCACCGGCGAGCCCGGAGCCGGCCGTGGCCGCCTTGCCGTACCCGCCGACACCACCGGTGCCACCGTCACCGCCAGCACCACCACCACCAGCCGCAGCGGTGGCACCCGAGGTGGACCCCGACCCCGCCGACCCGGCACCACCACCAGCACCACCGGTACCGCCCTTACCACCGGCACCACCCGAAGCGCCTTCAACACCACTGCTATCTGTGCCGGATCCACCGGTACCACCGGCACCACCGGAACCACCCGCACCGGCATTGCCACCCGCGCCCTGGGCCGAGCCGGCACCACCAGCACCGCCATCACCGCCGACACCACCGGTGGCCCCGGCATCACCGGCGAGCCCGGAGCCGGCCGTGGCCGCCTTGCCGTACCCGCCGGTACCACCGGTGCCACCCGCACCGCCAGCACCACCACCACCAGCCGCTGCGGTGGCACCCGAGGTGGACCCCGACCCCGCCGACCCGGCACCACCACCGGCACCACCGGTGCCGCCCTTACCACCAGCACCACCACTGGCGCCTTCAACACCGCTGCTATCTGTGCCGGATCCACCGGTACCACCGGCACCACCGGAACCACCCTTACCCGCGGCACCACCGACACCCTGGGCCGAACCGGCACCACCAGCACCGCCATCACCACCGACACCACCGGTGGCCCCGGCGTCACCGGCCAGCCCGGAGCCGGCCGTGGCCGCCTTGCCGAACCCGCCGGCACCACCGGTGCCACCCACACCGCCAGCACCACCACCACCAGCCGCTGCGGTGGCACCCGAGGTGGACCCCGACCCCGCCGACCCGGCACCACCACCGGCACCACCGGTGCCGCCCTTACCACCAGCACCACCACTGGCGCCTTCAACACCGCTGCTATCTGTGCCGGATCCACCGGTACCACCGGCACCACCGGAACCACCCTTACCCGCGGCACCACCCGCGCCCTGGGCCGAGCCGGCACCACCTTCACCGCCATCACCGCCGACACCACCGGTGGCCCCGGCGTCACCGGCGAGCCCGGAGCCGGCCGTGGCCGCCTTGCCGTACCCGCCGGTACCACCGGTGCCACCCGCACCGCCAGCACCACCGTCACCAGCCGCGGCGGTGGCACCCGAGGTGGACCCCGACCCAGCCGACCCGGCACCACCACCGGCACCACCGGTGCCGCCCTTACCACCAGCACCACCACTGGCGCCTTCAACACCGCTGCTATCTGTGCCGGATCCACCGGTACCACCGGCACCACCGGAACCACCCTTACCCGCGGCACCACCCGCACCCTGGGCCGAGCCGGCACCACCTTCACCACCATCACCACCGACACCACCGGTGGCCCCGGCATCACCGGCCAGCCCGGAGCCGGCCGTGGCCGCCTTGCCGTACCCGCCGGTACCACCGGTGCCACCCGCACCGCCAGCACCACCACCACCAGCCGCTGCGGTGGCACCGAACGACGAACCAGTCCCGGATGCCCCCGCCGCGCCACCAGCACCACCGGTGCCGCCCTTACCACCAGCACCACCACTGGCGCCTTCAACACCGCTGTTGTCGACACCGGATCCACCGGTACCACCGGCACCACCGGAACCACCCGCACCGGCATTGCCACCGACACCCTGGGCTGAGCCGGCACCACCTTCACCGCCATCACCACCGACACCACCGGTGGCCCCGGCATCACCGGCGAGCCCGGAGCCGGCCGTGGCGGCCTTGCCGTACCCGCCGGTACCACCGGTGCCACCCGCACCGCCAGCACCACCACCACCAGCCGCTGCGGTGGCACCCGAGGTGGACCCCGACCCCGCCGACCCGGCACCACCACCAGCACCACCGGTACCGCCCTTACCACCAGCACCACCCGAAGCGCCTTCAACACCACTGCTATCTGTGCCGGATCCACCGGTACCACCGGCACCACCGGAACCACCCTTACCCGCGGCACCACCAGCACCCTGGGCCGAACCGGCACCACCAGCACCGCCATCACCGCCGACACCACCGGTGGCCCCGGCATCACCGGCCAACCCCGAGCCGGCCGTGGCCGCCTTGCCGTACCCGCCGGTACCACCGGTGCCACCCGCACCGCCCGCACCACCGGCACCAGCAGCTGCGGTGGCACCCGAGGTGGACCCCGACCCCGCCGACCCGGCACCACCACCGGCACCACCGGTGCCGCCCTTACCACCAGCACCACCCGAAGCGCCTTCAACACCACTGTTGTCGACACCGGATCCACCGGTACCACCGGCACCACCGGAACCACCCGCACCGGCATTGCCACCGACACCCTGGGCTGAGCCGGCACCACCTTCACCGCCATCACCACCGACACCACCGGTGGCCCCGGCATCACCGGCGAGCCCCGAACCCGCCGTGGCGGCCTTGCCGTACCCGCCGGTACCACCGGTGCCACCCGCACCGCCAGCACCACCACCACCAGCCGCAGCGGTCGCACCCGAGGTGGACCCCGACCCAGCCGACCCGGCACCACCACCAGCACCACCGGTGCCGCCCTTACCACCAGCACCACCCGAAGCGCCTTCAACACCACTGCTATCTGTGCCGGATCCACCGGTACCACCGGCACCACCGGAACCACCCTTACCCGCGGCACCACCGACACCCTGGGCCGAACCGGCACCACCAGCACCACCGCCACCACCAACACCACCGGTGGCCCCGGCATCACCGGCGAGCCCGGAGCCGGCCGTGGCGGCCTTGCCGTACCCGCCGGTACCACCGGTGCCACCCACACCGCCAGCACCACCACCACCAGCCGCGGCGGTGGCACCCGAGGTGGACCCCGACCCCGCCGACCCGGCACCACCACCAGCACCACCGGTGCCGCCCTTACCACCAGCACCACCACTGGCGCCTTCAACACCGCTGTTGTCGACACCGGAGGCACCGGTACCACCGGCACCACCGGAACCACCCTTACCCGCGGCACCACCCGCACCCTGGGCCGAACCGGCACCACCTTCACCACCATCACCACCAACACCACCGGTGGCCCCGGCATCACCGGCGAGCCCGGAGCCGGCCGTGGCGGCCTTGCCGTACCCGCCGGTACCACCGGTGCCACCCGCACCGCCAGCACCACCACCACCAGCAGCTGCGGTGGCACCCGAGGTGGACCCCGACCCCGCCGACCCGGCACCACCACCAGCACCACCGGTGCCGCCCTTACCACCAGCACCACCCGAAGCGCCTTCAACACCACTGCTATCTGTGCCGGATCCACCGGTACCACCGGCACCACCGGAACCACCCGCACCGGCATTGCCACCCGCACCCTGGGCCGAGCCGGCACCACCAGCACCGCCATCACCACCAACACCACCGGTGGCCCCGGCATCACCGGCCAACCCCGTGCCGGCCGTGGCCGCCTTGCCGTACCCGCCGACACCACCGGTGCCACCCACACCGCCAGCACCACCACCACCAGCCGCAGCCGTGGCACCCGAGGTGGACCCCGACCCCGCCGACCCGGCACCACCACCAGCACCACCGGTGCCGCCCTTACCACCAGCACCACCCGAAGCGCCTTCAACACCGCTGCTATCTGTGCCGGATCCACCGGTACCACCGGCACCACCGGAACCACCCTTACCCGCGGCACCACCCGCACCCTGGGCCGAACCGGCACCACCAGCACCACCATCACCACCGACACCACCGGTGGCCCCGGCATCACCGGCCAACCCCGTGCCGGCCGTGGCCGCCTTGCCGTACCCGCCGACACCACCGGTGCCACCCACACCGCCAGCACCACCACCACCAGCCGCTGCGGTGGCACCCGAGGTGGACCCCGACCCCGCCGACCCGGCACCACCACCGGCACCACCGGTGCCGCCCTTACCACCAGCACCACCACTGGCGCCTTCAACACCGCTGCTATCTGTGCCGGATCCACCGGTACCACCGGCACCACCGGAACCACCCTTACCCGCGGCACCACCCGCACCCTGGGCCGAACCGGCACCACCAGCACCACCATCACCACCGACACCACCGGTGGCCCCGGCATCACCGGCGAGCCCGGAGCCGGCCGTGGCCGCCTTGCCGTACCCGCCGACACCACCGGTGCCACCCACACCGCCAGCACCACCACCACCAGCCGCAGCGGTGGCACCCGAGGTGGACCCCGACCCCGCCGACCCGGCACCACCACCAGCACCACCGGTACCGCCCTTACCACCGGCACCACCCGAAGCGCCTTCAACACCACTGCTATCTGTGCCGGATCCACCGGTACCACCGGCACCACCGGAACCACCCGCACCGGCATTGCCACCCGCGCCCTGGGCCGAGCCGGCACCACCAGCACCGCCATCACCGCCGACACCACCGGTGGCCCCGGCATCACCGGCGAGCCCGGAGCCGGCCGTGGCCGCCTTGCCGTACCCGCCGGTACCACCGGTGCCACCCGCACCGCCAGCACCACCACCACCAGCCGCTGCGGTGGCACCCGAGGTGGACCCCGACCCCGCCGACCCGGCACCACCACCGGCACCACCGGTGCCGCCCTTACCACCAGCACCACCACTGGCGCCTTCAACACCGCTGCTATCTGTGCCGGATCCACCGGTACCACCGGCACCACCGGAACCACCCTTACCCGCGGCACCACCGACACCCTGGGCCGAACCGGCACCACCAGCACCGCCATCACCACCGACACCACCGGTGGCCCCGGCGTCACCGGCCAGCCCGGAGCCGGCCGTGGCCGCCTTGCCGAACCCGCCGGCACCACCGGTGCCACCCACACCGCCAGCACCACCACCACCAGCCGCTGCGGTGGCACCCGAGGTGGACCCCGACCCCGCCGACCCGGCACCACCACCGGCACCACCGGTGCCGCCCTTACCACCAGCACCACCACTGGCGCCTTCAACACCGCTGCTATCTGTGCCGGATCCACCGGTACCACCGGCACCACCGGAACCACCCTTACCCGCGGCACCACCCGCGCCCTGGGCCGAGCCGGCACCACCTTCACCGCCATCACCGCCGACACCACCGGTGGCCCCGGCGTCACCGGCGAGCCCGGAGCCGGCCGTGGCCGCCTTGCCGTACCCGCCGGTACCACCGGTGCCACCCGCACCGCCAGCACCACCGTCACCAGCCGCGGCGGTGGCACCCGAGGTGGACCCCGACCCAGCCGACCCGGCACCACCACCGGCACCACCGGTGCCGCCCTTACCACCAGCACCACCACTGGCGCCTTCAACACCGCTGCTATCTGTGCCGGATCCACCGGTACCACCGGCACCACCGGAACCACCCTTACCCGCGGCACCACCCGCACCCTGGGCCGAGCCGGCACCACCTTCACCACCATCACCACCGACACCACCGGTGGCCCCGGCATCACCGGCCAGCCCGGAGCCGGCCGTGGCCGCCTTGCCGTACCCGCCGGTACCACCGGTGCCACCCGCACCGCCAGCACCACCACCACCAGCCGCTGCGGTGGCACCGAACGACGAACCAGTCCCGGATGCCCCCGCCGCGCCACCAGCACCACCGGTGCCGCCCTTACCACCAGCACCACCACTGGCGCCTTCAACACCGCTGTTGTCGACACCGGATCCACCGGTACCACCGGCACCACCGGAACCACCCGCACCGGCATTGCCACCGACACCCTGGGCTGAGCCGGCACCACCTTCACCGCCATCACCACCGACACCACCGGTGGCCCCGGCATCACCGGCCAGCCCGGAGCCGGCCGTGGCGGCCTTGCCGAACCCGCCGGTACCACCGGTGCCACCCGCACCGCCAGCACCACCACCACCAGCCGCTGCGGTGGCACCCGAGGTGGACCCCGACCCCGCCGACCCGGCACCACCACCAGCACCACCGGTACCGCCCTTACCACCAGCACCACCCGAAGCGCCTTCAACACCACTGCTATCTGTGCCGGATCCACCGGTACCACCGGCACCACCGGAACCACCCTTACCCGCGGCACCACCAGCACCCTGGGCCGAACCGGCACCACCAGCACCGCCATCACCGCCGACACCACCGGTGGCCCCGGCATCACCGGCCAACCCCGAGCCGGCCGTGGCCGCCTTGCCGTACCCGCCGGTACCACCGGTGCCACCCGCACCGCCCGCACCACCGGCACCAGCAGCTGCGGTGGCACCCGAGGTGGACCCCGACCCCGCCGACCCGGCACCACCACCGGCACCACCGGTGCCGCCCTTACCACCAGCACCACCCGAAGCGCCTTCAACACCACTGTTGTCGACACCGGATCCACCGGTACCACCGGCACCACCGGAACCACCCGCACCGGCATTGCCACCGACACCCTGGGCTGAGCCGGCACCACCTTCACCGCCATCACCACCGACACCACCGGTGGCCCCGGCATCACCGGCGAGCCCCGAACCCGCCGTGGCGGCCTTGCCGTACCCGCCGGTACCACCGGTGCCACCCGCACCGCCAGCACCACCACCACCAGCCGCGGCGGTGGCACCCGAGGTGGACCCCGACCCAGCCGACCCGGCACCACCACCAGCACCACCGGTGCCGCCCTTACCACCAGCACCACCCGAAGCGCCTTCAACACCACTGCTATCTGTGCCGGATCCACCGGTACCACCGGCACCACCGGAACCACCCTTACCCGCGGCACCACCGACACCCTGGGCCGAACCGGCACCACCAGCACCACCGCCACCACCAACACCACCGGTGGCCCCGGCATCACCGGCGAGCCCGGAGCCGGCCGTGGCGGCCTTGCCGTACCCGCCGGTACCACCGGTGCCACCCACACCGCCAGCACCACCACCACCAGCCGCGGCGGTGGCACCCGAGGTGGACCCCGACCCCGCCGACCCGGCACCACCACCAGCACCACCGGTGCCGCCCTTACCACCAGCACCACCACTGGCGCCTTCAACACCGCTGTTGTCGACACCGGAGGCACCGGTACCACCGGCACCACCGGAACCACCCTTACCCGCGGCACCACCCGCACCCTGGGCCGAACCGGCACCACCTTCACCACCATCACCACCAACACCACCGGTGGCCCCGGCATCACCGGCGAGCCCGGAGCCGGCCGTGGCCGCCTTGCCGTACCCGCCGGTACCACCGGTGCCACCCACACCGCCAGCACCACCGGAACCAGCCGCCGCGGTGGAACCGAACGACGAACCAGTCCCGGACGCCCCCGCCGCGCCACCGGCACCACCGGTGCCGCCCTTACCACCAGCACCACCACTGGCGCCTTCAACACCGCTGTTGTCGACACCGGATCCACCGGTACCACCGGCACCACCGGAACCACCCTTACCCGCGGCACCACCCGCACCCTGGGCCGAACCGGCACCACCTTCACCGCCATCACCACCGACACCACCGGTGGCCCCGGCATCACCGGCGAGCCCGGAGCCGGCCGTGGCGGCCTTGCCGTACCCGCCGGTACCACCGGTGCCACCCGCACCGCCAGCACCACCGTCACCAGCCGCGGCGGTGGCACCCGAGGTGGACCCCGACCCCGCCGACCCGGCACCACCACCGGCACCACCGGTGCCGCCCTTACCACCAGCACCACCACTGGCGCCTTCAACACCGCTGTTGTCGACACCGGATCCACCGGTACCACCGGCACCACCGGAACCACCCTTACCCGCGGCACCACCCGCACCCTGGGCCGAACCGGCACCACCAGCACCGCCATCACCACCAACACCACCGGTCGCCCCGGCATCACCCGCGAGCCCGGAGCCCGCCGTGGCCGCCTTGCCGTACCCGCCGGTACCACCGGTGCCACCCACACCGCCAGCACCACCGGCACCAGCCGCGGCGGTGGCACCCGAGGTGGACCCCGACCCCGCCGACCCGGCACCACCACCAGCACCACCGGTGCCGCCCTTACCACCAGCACCACCCGAAGCGCCTTCAACACCGCTGTTGTCGACACCGGATCCACCGGTACCACCGGCACCACCGGAACCACCCTTACCCGCGGCACCACCCGCACCCTGGGCCGAACCGGCACCACCAGCACCACCATCACCACCGACACCACCGGTGGCCCCGGCATCACCGGCGAGCCCGGAGCCGGCCGTGGCCGCCTTGCCGTACCCGCCGACACCACCGGTGCCACCCGCACCGCCAGCACCACCACCACCAGCCGCAGCGGTGGCACCCGAGGTGGACCCCGACCCCGCCGACCCGGCACCACCACCAGCACCACCGGTACCGCCCTTACCACCAGCACCACCACTGGCGCCTTCAACACCGCTGTTGTCGACACCGGATCCACCGGTACCACCGGCACCACCGGAACCACCCTTACCCGCGGCACCACCCGCACCCTGGGCCGAACCGGCACCACCAGCACCGCCATCACCACCGACACCACCGGTGGCCCCGGCATCACCCGCGAGCCCGGAGCCGGCCGTGGCCGCCTTACCGAACCCGCCGGCACCACCGGTGCCACCCGCACCGCCAGCACCACCGTCACCAGCCGCTGCGGTGGCACCCGAGGTGGACCCCGACCCCGCCGACCCGGCACCACCACCAGCACCACCGGTGCCGCCCTTACCACCAGCACCACCCGAAGCGCCTTCAACACCACTGCTATCTGTGCCGGATCCACCGGTACCACCGGCACCACCGGAACCACCCTTACCCGCGGCACCACCCGCACCCTGGGCCGAACCGGCACCACCAGCACCACCATCACCACCAACACCACCGGTGGCCCCGGCATCACCGGCCAACCCCGAACCCGCCGTGGCCGCCTTGCCGAACCCGCCGACACCACCGGTGCCACCCACACCGCCAGCACCACCACCACCAGCCGCAGCCGTGGCACCCGAGGTGGACCCCGACCCCGCCGACCCGGCACCACCACCGGCACCACCGGTGCCGCCCTTACCACCAGCACCACCACTTGCGCCTTCAACACCGCTGTTGTCGACACCGGATCCACCGGTACCACCGGCACCACCGGAACCACCCTTACCCGCGGCACCACCCGCACCCTGGGCCGAACCGGCACCACCAGCACCGCCATCACCGCCAACACCACCGGTGGCCCCGGCATCACCGGCGAGCCCGGAGCCGGCCGTGGCGGCCTTGCCGTACCCGCCGACACCACCGGTGCCACCCACACCGCCAGCACCACCGGCACCAGCCGCGGCCGTGGCACCCGAGGTGGACCCCGACCCCGCCGACCCGGCACCACCACCAGCACCACCGGTGCCGCCCTTACCACCAGCACCACCACTGGCGCCTTCAACACCGCTGCTATCTGTGCCGGATCCACCGGTACCACCGGCACCACCGGAACCACCCTTACCCGCGGCACCACCCGCACCCTGGGCCGAACCGGCACCACCAGCACCACCATCACCACCGACACCACCGGTGGCCCCGGCATCACCGGCGAGCCCGGAGCCGGCCGTGGCCGCCTTGCCGTACCCGCCGACACCACCGGTGCCACCCACACCGCCAGCACCACCACCACCAGCCGCAGCGGTGGCACCCGAGGTGGACCCCGACCCAGCCGACCCGGCACCACCACCAGCACCACCGGTACCGCCCTTACCACCAGCACCACCACTCGCGCCTTCAACACCACTGCTATCTGTGCCGGATCCACCGGTACCACCGGCACCACCGGAACCACCCTTACCCGCGGCACCACCAACACCCTGGGCCGAGCCGGCACCACCAGCACCGCCATCACCACCGACACCACCGGTCGCGCCGGCATCACCGGCGAGCCCAGAGCCGGCCGTGGCCGCCTTGCCGAACCCGCCGGTACCACCGGTGCCACCCACACCGCCAGCACCACCGGCACCAGCCGCGGCGGTGGCACCCGAGGTGGACCCCGACCCAGCCGACCCGGCACCACCACCAGCACCACCGGTACCGCCCTTACCACCAGCACCACCACTCGCGCCTTCAACACCACTGCTATCTGTGCCGGATCCACCGGTACCACCGGCACCACCGGAACCACCCTTACCCGCGGCACCACCGACACCCTGGGCCGAACCGGCACCACCAGCACCGCCATCACCACCGACACCACCGGTGGCCCCGGCATCACCGGCGAGCCCAGAGCCGGCCGTGGCCGCCTTGCCGAACCCGCCGGTACCACCGGTGCCACCCACACCGCCAGCACCACCACCACCAGCCGCAGCGGTGGCACCCGAGGTGGACCCCGACCCCGCCGACCCGGCACCACCACCAGCACCACCGGTGCCGCCCTTACCACCAGCACCACCCGAAGCGCCTTCAACACCACTGCTATCTGTGCCGGATCCACCGGTACCACCGGCACCACCGGAACCACCCTTACCCGCGGCACCACCCGCACCCTGGGCCGAACCGGCACCACCAGCACCACCATCACCACCAACACCACCGGTGGCCCCGGCATCACCGGCCAACCCCGAACCCGCCGTGGCCGCCTTGCCGAACCCGCCGGTACCACCGGTGCCACCCACACCGCCAGCACCACCACCACCAGCCGCAGCGGTGGCACCCGAGGTGGACCCCGACCCCGCCGACCCGGCACCACCACCAGCACCACCGGTGCCGCCCTTACCACCAGCACCACCACTGGCGCCTTCAACACCACTGCTATCTGTGCCGGATCCACCGGTACCACCGGCACCACCGGAACCACCCTTACCCGCGGCACCACCCGCACCCTGGGCCGAACCGGCACCACCAGCACCGCCATCACCACCAACACCACCGGTGGCCCCGGCATCACCGGCCAACCCCGTGCCGGCCGTGGCCGCCTTGCCGTACCCGCCGACACCACCGGTGCCACCCACACCGCCAGCACCACCACCACCAGCCGCAGCCGTGGCACCCGAGGTGGACCCCGACCCCGCCGACCCGGCACCACCACCAGCACCACCGGTGCCGCCCTTACCACCAGCACCACCACTGGCGCCTTCAACACCGCTGTTGTCGACACCGGATCCACCGGTACCACCGGCACCACCGGAACCACCCTTACCCGCGGCACCACCCGCACCCTGGGCCGAACCGGCACCACCAGCACCACCATCACCACCGACACCACCGGTGGCCCCGGCATCACCGGCCAACCCCGTGCCGGCCGTGGCCGCCTTGCCGTACCCGCCGACACCACCGGTGCCACCCACACCGCCAGCACCACCGGCACCAGCCGCGGCCGTGGCACCCGAGGTGGACCCCGACCCCGCCGACCCGGCACCACCACCGGCACCACCGGTGCCGCCCTTACCACCAGCACCACCACTGGCGCCTTCAACACCGCTGTTGTCGACACCGGATCCACCGGTACCACCGGCACCACCGGAACCACCCTTACCCGCGGCACCACCCGCACCCTGGGCCGAACCGGCACCACCAGCACCACCGCCACCACCAACACCACCGGTGGCCCCGGCATCACCCGCGAGCCCGGAGCCGGCCGCCGCCGCCTTGCCGAACCCACCGGTACCGCCGGCACCACCAGCACCACCGGCGCCACCACCACCGGCAGCCGCGGTGGAACCGAACGACGAACCAGTCCCGGACGCCCCGGCCGCGCCGCCGGCACCACCGGTACCGCCCTTACCACCAGCACCACCCGAAGCGCCCTCAACACCGGTGTTATCCACCCCCGCGGCACCAGTACCCCCCACGCCACCACTGCCACCGGCACCGGCGCTACCGCCCGCACCCTGGGACGAGCCGGTACCCCCGGAACCGCCATTACCACCCACACCACCGGTACCACCGGCGTCACCGGCCAACCCCGTGCCGGTCGCCGCCGCCTTACCGAACCCACCGGTACCGCCGACACCACCAGCACCACCAGCGCCACCACCACCAGCAGCCGCGGTGGAACCGAACGACGAACCACTCCCGGACGCCCCGGCCGCGCCGCCGGCACCACCGGTGCCGCCCTTACCGCCGGCACCACCACTGGCGCCCTCAACACCGGTGTTGTCGACACCCGCGGCACCGGTACCACCGGCACCACCACTGCCACCGGCACCGGCGTTACCGCCCGCGCCCTGGGACGAGCCGGTGCCACCAGCACCACCATTACCACCCACACCACCGGTACCGCCGGCGTCACCGGCCAACCCCGTGCCGGTCGCCGCCGCCTTACCGAACCCACCGGTACCGCCGACACCACCAGCACCACCAGCGCCACCACCACCAGCCGCTGCGGTGTTCCCGAACGACGAACCACTCCCGGACGCCCCGGCCGCGCCGCCGGCACCACCGGTGCCGCCCTTACCGCCGGCACCACCACTGGCGCCCTCAACACCGGTGTTGTCGACACCCGCGGCACCGGTACCACCGGCACCACCGGAACCACCCGCACCGGCGTTACCGCCCGCGCCCTGGGCCGAGCCGGTGCCACCAGCACCACCATTACCACCCACACCACCGGTACCGCCGGCGTCACCGGCCAACCCCGTGCCGGTCGTAGCCGCCTTACCGAACCCACCGGTACCGCCGACACCACCAGCACCGCCAGCGCCACCACCACCAGCCGCTGCGGTGTTCCCGAACGACGACCCAGAGCCCGAGGCACCACCGGCACCACCGGCACCACCGGTGCCGCCGTTACCACCAGCACCACCCGACGCGCCCTCGACACCGGTGTTATCCACCCCCGCGGCACCGGTACCACCGGCACCACCGGAACCACCCGCACCGGCGTTGCCACCCGCGCCCTGGGCCGACCCGGTACCCCCGGAACCGCCATCACCACCAACACCACCGGTGGCCCCGGCATCACCAGCCAACCCCGACCCGGTCGCCGCCGCCTTGCCGTACCCACCGGTACCGCCGACACCACCAGCACCACCAGCACCACCGGCACCAGCCGCAGCCGTGGCACCCGAGGTGGACCCCGACCCAGCCGACCCGGCACCACCACCAGCACCACCGGTACCGCCGTTACCACCAGCACCACCCGAAGCGCCTTCTACACCGGTGTTATCCGCCCCCGCGGCACCGGTACCACCGGCACCACCGGAACCACCCTTACCGGCATTGCCACCCGCGCCCTGGGACGAACCGGCACCACCAGCACCGCCATCACCACCAACACCACCGGTGGCCCCGGCATCACCGGCCAACCCCGACCCGGTCGTAGCCGCCTTGCCGTACCCACCGGTACCGCCGACACCACCAGCACCACCAGCACCACCACCACCAGCAGCCGCGGTGTTCCCGAACGACGAACCAGTCCCGGACGCTCCGGCCGCGCCGCCGGCACCACCGGTGCCGCCCTTACCACCAGCACCACCCGAAGCGCCTTCTACACCGGTGTTATCGACACCCGCGGCACCGGTACCCCCCACACCACCGGAACCACCCTTACCGGCATTACCGCCAACACCTTGGGCCGAGCCGGTGCCACCGGAACCGCCATCACCACCCACACCACCGGTACCACCGGCATCACCGGCCGCACCCGACCCGGTCGTGGCGGCTTTACCGAACCCACCGGTACCGCCGACACCACCCGCGCCACCGCCACCACCGGCACCGGTTGTCCCGGTAGCACCGTTGGTGGACCCGCTGCCCCCGGCACCCGCCCCGCCACCAGTACCACCGACACCACCCTTACCGCCCGCACCACCACTAGCACCTTCGACACCGCTGTTGTCGACACCCGCCGCACCGGTACCACCGACACCACCGGAACCACCCGAACCCCCCGAACCCCCCGCACCGCTACTCCCCGCGGCACCATCAGTGCCTGACCCGACCGCCTTACCCGCCTTACCCGCCCCACCACCAGCACCACCGGCAGCACCCGTTCCACCACCACCACCAGCACCGCCGGTACCACCCGGCGTGGTCCCGGTCGCACCCGCCGCACCGTTACCGCCCGAACCACCAGCACCACCAACACCACCGGTACCACCGGCGCCACCATTACCGGAAACCGTGCCACCGGAACCACCCGCACCACCATTACCCCCAGCACCACCGGTGCCACCACTGGTGCCACTACCCCCGGCAGTAGCCCCGTCCTTACCCGCATCACCATCAGCCCCATTACCGCCACGACCACCCGCACCACCATCGCCGGTGG
Source organism: Mycobacterium sp. (assembly GCA_965279745.1). Lineage (GTDB taxonomy): Bacteria > Actinomycetota > Actinomycetes > Mycobacteriales > Mycobacteriaceae > Mycobacterium. Next base: position 24,223 of record OZ257262.1, on the reverse strand, counting down.
TCCCCGCGTTACCCCCAGCACCACCATTACCCCCAGCAACACCCGGATCGGTGCTATCCCACCCCGCCCCACCCGTCCCACCATTACCGCCGCCACCCGTGCCACCGCTAGCCCCACCAGCACCCTTACTCCCCCCCGGACCACCCGCAGCACCACCAGCACCCCCCACACCAGAACCGCCCTGGTCACCGCCATCACCACCCGCACCACCATCATGAGCCGCCGACGTGCCACTAGCACCAGCACCACCATTACCGCCGCTCCCCGCACCACCACCAGCACCCCCGGCACCACCACTGCCATCAGCACCACTGCTGCCGGCGGTGGCCTTACCACCCTGGCCGCCCTTACCACCAGCACTACCCGCCGCACCCGTACCACCACTACCACCGGTACCCCCGGTACCCCCCGCAGTGGTCGCCGTCGCACCATCAGCACCCCGACCGCCACTACCACCAGCACCACCCACACCACCGGAACCCCCGGCACCACCATTACCGCCAGCAACACCACCCGCACCACCAGCACCACCCGCGCCACCCGCACTGCCCGTGCCACCACCAGTGCCACTAGCCCCCGCAGTAGCACCACTGTGACCCGCAACACCATCAGCACCGTTACCGCCACGACCACCCGCACCACCAGCACCGGTAGTACCCGCGTTACCACCCGCACCACCATTACCGCCGGCGGCGGTCGGATCATCACTATCCCAACCCGCCCCACCCGTGCCGCCGTCACCGCCGCCACCACTGGCACCAGTCGCGCCACCAGCACCCTTACTCGCACCCGGACCACCCGCCGCACCACCAGAACCCCCAACACCACGCCCGCCCTGGTTACCACCATCGCCACCCGCACCACCATCACGAGCACCCGAGGTGCCACTGGCACCAGCACCACCATTGCCGCCACTACCAGCCGCACCACCAGCACCACCCGTGCCGCCGTCACCGTAACCGCCGGTAGTGCCCTTGCCCTGGGCCTGACCACCCTTACCACCCACACCACCCACACCACCCACAGCACCAGTACCACCACTACCGCCAGTACCCCCGACATCACCCGGAGTGCTCGCCGTCGCACCATCAGCACCGCGACCGCCGCTACCACCAGTACCACCCGCGCCACCGGCACCACCGGCACCACCGTTACCGGAAACCGTCCCCCCCAAGCCACCGGTACCACCAGCACCACCAGCACCACCCTCAGTCCCCGAAGTCCCCGAACCCCCCGGATCGGTGCCATCAGTACCAGCAAGACCAGCACCACCAGTACCACCAACACCACCGGTACCACCATTGCCGACAGCACCCGCATTACCGCCGACACCACCAGCACCACCAGCACCCGCCGGGGTATCCGCCGTGGCAGCACTACCCGTACCACCAGCACCACCAGTGCCGCCATCACCAGTGACCGTCCCACCCGCACCACCAGTACCACCGACACCACCAGCACCACCACTCTCACCACCAGCACCACCAGCACCACCAGCACCACCACTACCGCTGGCACCCCCACTACCACCCTCGCCACCAGCACCACCCGCAGCACCCGTACCACCAGCACCACCGGAACCACCAGCACCACCACTACCCGAAATGGTTCCACCCACACCACCCTTACCCGCATCCCCACCGACACCACCGCTATCGCCACCAGCACCACCAGCACCCCCCGCACCACCGTTACCGATCGTGCCGCCGCTACCCCCATCACCACCACTACCCCCGGCACCCCCGGTACCCCCGTTACCGCCAGCACCACCCGCAGTACCGTCAACACCCGGGATGGTGCTGTTCCAACCCCGCCCGCCATGCCCGCCATTGCCACCCAAACCGGGATCACCGGTCGGCCCCGCTACCGGATCAGGATCAGCTGAGAGCGCCGCGAACAACGACACCGCCGCCGGGGACCCGACGGCACCACCGTCACCACCCTCACCCCGATTACCGCCATCCCCACCCGCACCACCCGAATGGAACTGATCACCATCAGCACCGACACCACCGTTACCGCCGTTACCACCCGTACCGCCCTTACCACCAGCCCCCAGATCACCATTGCCGCCCGCCGACCCGACGCCCTGGGCCGCACCCCCCTTACCCGCAGTACCACCAGCACCACCGGTACCGCCCTTACCGCCATCACTGCCCGCCCCACCCGAACCACCCGGGAACCCACCATCAAACCCATCAACACCATTACCGCCGGTACCCCCGGTACCCCCGGCACCACCAGCACCACCCTTACCGCCATCACCGGAAATCGCCCCACCTAAACCACCCGCACCACCAGCACCCGCCGCACCCGCCGTCCCACCAACACCACCAACCTGGCCCTGCGCCACCCCAGAGCTGCCCTGCGCACCCCAACTACCAGCACCACCCACACCACCCGTACCGCCATTACCCCGCGACCCACCATTACCCCCAGTACCCCCGTTACCCCCGACAACGTTGACATCGTCGCTGTTCCACCCAGCACCACCCACACCACCATTACCCCCAGCACCAGTCCACCCCGAACCGCCACCACCAGAAGCCCCCGACACCCCACCACGACCCCCAGTCCCCGCCGCACCACCCGCCCCACCCGAACCCGCAGTACCCCCGTTATTGCCACCATTACCGCCCACACCACCAGTCGGTGTCGACTTATCCCCAGCCCCACCCGCACCACCATCACCAGGACGACCAGCACCACCACCAACCCCACCAGCACCCCCGGACCCGTTAACACCGTCATTGCCGAACACAAACAACACCCGGCCTTCACCGGCATCACCGCCACCACCACCCACCCCACCGGCACCCCCGGTACCACCATCACTGCCATCACCCCCGGCCCCACCAGCAACCGTGGAATCCGCCCCATCCACACCCGCACCACCACTACCACCGACCCCACCACGACCACCCAACCCACCAGCACCACCAACACCCACCACCCAACTGCCACCCCCCCCAGCACCACCCTTACCCCCATCACCACCAGTAACCCCACTAACACCCTCACCACCAGTGGCCCCGATCCCACCATCACCACCCGCACCACCAGCACCACCAGCACCCCACACCGACAACAACCCCGTACTACCCCCGGCACCACCATCCCCACCATCACCACCAACACCACTACCCCCAAACCCGCCCGCACCACCAGCACCACCCGCACCACCATCGCCCAACACCAGACCGCCATCACCACCAGAACCACCCACACCACCCTCAACCCCACCCACACCACCAGCACCACCCGCACCACCCTCACCGATGGTCGACACCACCCCGACACTGCCGCCATCACCACCACGACCACCCACCCCAGTCACACCACCAGCACCACCCGCACCACCACGCCCACCAACACCCCACCCCAACAACCCCGTATCCCCACCCACACCACCAGCACCACCATTACCCGCTGAACTCGTCGCACTACCACCCGCACCGCCGTCGCCACCAGCGCCAACAAACAGACCGCCGACACCACCAGCACCACCAGCACCACCAGAGACACCCGCCAAACCCGCACCGCCGGCACCACCAGAACCGAACAGGCCAGCCGAACCACCATCGCCACCAGCACCACCCACACCGCTACCACCCACACCACCGGCACCACCAACGCCGCCGTCACCAAAAATCAGTCCACTGCCGCCACCCGCACCGCCGGCGCCACCGGTGGTGCCGCCCGCACCGCCCCGACCACCTCGACCACCCGTGGTGATGGTCGACAACAAGCCTGCGCCACCACCGGCGCCACCCTGACCACCAGCACCGGACTTACCCCCAGCGCCTCCCGCGCCACCATTGCCGGCAGTACCCCACCCCAGCAATCCAGTCTTGCCGCCAGCGCCACCAGTTCCACCATCACCATTCAGAGTTGTGGCGTCAGCACCAGCCCCACCATTGCCGGCATTACCGATGAACAAACCACCCGTGCCACCAGCGCCGCCCGCCCCGCCATTGACTCCACTAGCCCCAGCCCCGCCGGCACCACCATGTCCGAACCATCCCGCCGAACCGCCGTTACCACCGTTAAATCCGCTACCACCACTGCCGAAGATCCCACCGTTGCCGCCTGTGCATGCACCACTGGTGCACACCCCTGCATAGCCGGTCCAGGAATACCCATTGCCGATCAAAATCCCGCCATCAGGATGCTCAGCCGTGCCATCGCCGAACAACCAAATGTCACCCAAACCCGCACCCACCGACGAGCCCACCGACGCCGCAGCCGGAACGCTGCCTATCGCCGACGAAGCAGACGGGCTCACCGCCGCCGCCGTCGGTAACCCGCCCCCGCCCACAACATCGCCGGTTGAGGGATCCACCGCACTGGTCGTCACACCCGATGCAGACCTACCCGCACCCCGCACACCATCACGCCGCACAAACCCCAACAGCGCCCACCCCAACGGGCCACCCACACCCGACCCATCCGAACCAGAAGCCTGACCACCAAACCCCAACCAGGACAGCAACCCCCCGCCCAAACTAGACACCCCACCCGCAGGCACAGCAGCCACCGGCGGCGCCACCGAAATCACCGGAGGCACAACGCCATCAGAATTCGCCATCGTCGGCGAAGACACCACAGCGCCACTAACCACCGGAGTGCGCTCAACCACCACCGGTTCACCAACACCAGACGGCGCACCCTCATCCGCTACCGAAGCCGACGAATGCTCACCACCCGAAACCGAAACACTCGAACCCGAGCCCCCACCAGAACCGCCCGAACCCACCGAAACCGCATCCGAATCCGAGTGCGAATCCGAGTGCGAATCCGAACCTGAATCAGAACTGCGATGACCACCAGATCCCGTCGCCGAAGCAGACGACCCCCGCGCCTCAGCTAGATCCGACGACCCAGACGACTCAGAATCACTCCCCGAACCACCCGACGATGATCCGGGCCCCTCACCCGAATCCGAACCCAAACCCAACTCACCCGACGATGAGCCACCTGCAGACGGCGCGGTGCTCGGCCGCCCGGATCCATTGCGGTCACCTGACCGCGGCGCGGCGGACCCCTTCGATCCACCCGACGACGCGCCTGGAGAGCCCGACGATCCTGAAGACCCGCCCGACCCGGTCGTATCGGCAAACGCCACCCCCGGTACCAGCGCCGCAACCGCCGCACCCACCCCGAGTGCCACGGCCAACGCCCCAACCCGACCCACATAGCGAGACGGCGCCTGGTCAGTTGGCAGCAGAATCACCCGGCCGCCCACTTCGACTGGCCGCACCTGAGCTTGACCTGGTGTTAGGCGGTGCCGAGCCGCCCTAGCGGAGCGCTCGCCGGAAGTCGATTGGTCACGACGATCTTGGGTCATGAAGCCCCCCCAGGGTAAGTGGCGCTCAACAGCGTCCACAAAAACAGACAGAGAAGCAGATATCGTCACCCCGCGACCCCCGTTCAGGTGCCGCTTTCGGGGAAAATGCGCAACATCGTTGCGTCCTAGTTATCTCCACCAGCTGACGGCGTGCCAGAGCATGAGCAACTTCGACGGACCGCCAGCAAAAAAGGCCGTCCGAACTGGACTATCCCGGAGTCGGGTTCGAACTAAACAAGACTGCGCCCGACGTCATCGCCGGGCGCAGTCTTGATTGGGGGCAGTTTCGCCTAGTCGGCGTCCATCGCGCCGGGTGCGGTCTTGGACACCTGAACCAGGAACTCGTAGTTCGTCTTGGTCTTGCGCAACTGGCTCATCAGCAGATCGATGGCTTGATGCGAATCCAGCCCGGACATCACCCGCCGGAGTTTGTGCACGATCGCGAACTCGTCCGGCGACAACAGGAGTTCGTCCTTACGGGTGCCCGACGGGTTGACGTCGACCGCAGGGAACACTCGCCGCTCGGCGATCTTGCGATCAAGCTTGAGTTCAGCGTTACCAGTGCCCTTGAACTCCTCGAAGATCACCGTGTCGCCAGTCGAACCGGTCTCGACCATGGCGGTGGCGATGATGGTCAGCGAGCCGCCGTTCTCGATGTTGCGCGCAGCACCCAGGAACCGCTTGGGCGGGTAGAGCGCTGTGGAATCGACACCACCGGAAAGAATGCGCCCAGACGCCGGCGAGGCGTTGTTGTAGGCGCGGCCGAGACGCGTGATCGAGTCGAGCAGCACGATGACGTCCTTACCCTGCTCCACCAGACGTTTTGCCCGCTCGATCGCCAATTCAGCGGCCTGGGTGTGATCAGACGGCGGCCGGTCGAAGGTGGAGGCAATAACTTCGCCCTTCACCGAGCGCTGCATGTCGGTGACCTCTTCAGGCCGCTCGTCGACGAGGACGACCATCAGATGGCACTCGGGGTTGTTTTTCGTGATCGCGTTCGCGATGTCCTGCAGGATCGTGGTCTTGCCAGCCTTGGGAGGCGAGACGATCAGCGCGCGCTGTCCCTTGCCGATCGGCATGATCAGGTCGATGACACGCGTGGTCAACCGCTCAGGGGTGGTTTCCAGGCGCAGCCGCTGATTCGGGTACAACGGCGTCAGCTTGCCGAATTCGGGCCGCTTCCTGGCGTCCTCGACCGGTCCGCCGTTGACGGTGTCGAGTCGCACCAGCGGGTTGAACTTCTGGCGCTGGTTCGTCGAATCGCCATCTTTGGCTACGCGCACGGCACCGGTGACGGCGTCGCCGCGGCGCAACCCGTTCTTGCGGACCATGTTCATCGATACGTAAACGTCGTTCGGCCCGGCGAGGTACCCGGACGTGCGCACAAACGCGTAGTTGTCCAGCACGTCGAGAATGCCGGCTACCGGCTGGACCTGGTCGTCTTCGCGCAACTCGGTTTCGGCACCACCGATGCCGCCGCCTTCGCCACCGGGCCGGTCAGGTCGACGCCTGCGATCACGGAAACGCCGGCCGCGCCGGCCCTGACGGCCGTCGGGATCGTCGTCACGGTTCTGCTGGCCGCCGGAAGGGTCACCGCCCTGGTCGACTGGGTCGCGTCTGCCTTCCCGATTGCCCTGGTTGCCCTGGCCACCTTGGTTGCCCTGGTTGCCCTCGGCCTTTGAATCGGTCTGGGCCTTTGATTCGGTGTGGGCCTTTGATTCGGTCTGACCGCGATCAGGGCCGCCCGCCTCGCGGGTGGCTGCGCGACGCTCGGACCGACGCACCTCTTGACCCCGGTTGCCTTGTCCCTGGTTGCCGACGTTGCTGTCAGCCTTGTTATCAACACCGTCCGCACTAACGTCTGCGGGCGCATCAGGGGTTTGAGTCGGAGCAGCGACGGGGCTATCACCCCCGCTGGGGGTGGTGCCGCCGGAGGCATTCTGGTTGTCCTGAATCGCGGCGATCAGATCGTTCTTCCGCATCCCCGACGTGCCTTTAACTCCCACGCGGTTGGCGAGTGCTCGCAATTCCGGCAGCACCATCGTGGACAGGGACCCGGTCGCAGCGCGGGTCGCCACGGTCGAATCGGCGCCCGCACCCGCTGCGGTCTCCCTCACAGAAGCGGGAGCCGAGGGAACATCGGCGGTCGCAGTTGACAACTCCACAATTGGGGCAGATGCCTCAACGGATTTGTCCTCAACCGTGATGAGGTCCGTATCAGTCACGGATTTCCTTTCTTCCCCTGCCGTTTCGTCAGGCAAGGGGTTCTGGCACTCAATCGATTCGTCGAGTGCGAAGTCTCACCGTCGGCGCTGCCAACGGTGATAGCCGGGATTCGCGGATGCATGGCTAAGCGTTAGCCCACGAGTCAAACACAAGAAGAATTGGTGGTCGTCCTAGTGTCGGCGCAGTTACATGCGCTGCGGTTGCCCGGACGGCACGAGGATAGCCCCGTTCGCGGCCGGAAGCAAGATTTCGTCACCGGCGTGTGGATATCTTGTCCGATACCGCGACACCGGCCCCCCAGCTAACTGGCTCGCCGACGTCCATCCGCTGGATTGCGAATCCGTTGGCGGCGCCGAACTCCAGCACCTCCGCCGGTAGCTCTGGCCGAGGCGTCAACACCAAAATGGTGGGACCGGCGCCGGAAAGGACAGCCGGAAAGCCACGACGCCGGAGTAACTGCAGAAATTCCGCCGACGCGGGCATCGCCGACGCCCGTTGGGGTTGGTGCAAGGCGTCCTCGGTGGCCGTCATCAGCAACTCTGGACGTTCCGTCAGTGCCACCATCAGCAGAGCTGCCCTACTCAGGTTGAATCGGGCGGCTTCGTGGCTTACCTGGGCTGGGAGCAGCACCCGGGTTTCCGCCGTCGAGGACCGCACCGTGGGAACCCCCGCGAAAATGTGGATATCAGGATGCAACCGCAATCGGGTGGCCGAATAGAGGGGCGGTTCACCGCCGGAATCAGGCTCGGCGCTACTCCAAGAGACCACCGCTCCACCGAGCACGGCCGCCGAGGCATTGTCCGGATGTCCCTCGAATTCCGATGACAGCTGGATCAATTCAGTATCGGACAACGCCGGCAAATGCGCTTGCACGACAAGGCCATTCGCGGCGGCAAGGCCACCAACGACGGCAGCCGCGGACGACCCGAGACCGCGCGAATGCGGGATCGCGTTACGGCACCGCACAATTAGACCGCCGGCTCCGGCGCCCGCCGCAGCAAGACCGCAGTGGATGGCCCGCACGACAAGATGTTCTGGGCTCAGCGGGACCTCGCCGGCACCTTCGCCCTCGACCTCGATCGCCAGACCTGCATCTGTCGTCTCCACAACAATCTCGTCGTAGAGGCCGAGTGCGAGCCCCGCGCTGTCGAACCCTGGCCCGAGGTTGGCGCTGGACGCCGCTACCGTGGCGCGTGCGGTCAAGCCGGTAGGCAACTGCACAGTCACCGACAATCCCCCCTGCTCATGCCAGTCCGAGAGCGGCAATGACGGCGGTCGGGTCGACCGGTAGCGGCGTGACGGGCGGCATGTCACGCAGGGCAGTGTCCGGGTCTTTAAGACCGTTGCCGGTGACGGTGCAGACCACCGTCGAACCGGGTTTGACCCAGCCGTCCGCAACCGATTTGAGCAATCCGGCGATGCTGGCTGCCGAGGCAGGTTCGACGAAGACGCCTTCCTCGCGCGCAACGAAACGGTAGGCGGCCAGGATCTCGTCGTCGGTGGCAGCCAGGAATCGACCGCCAGACTCTTGCTGGGCTGCCACCGCGGGACCCCACGAGGCCGGAGAACCGATTCGGATTGCCGTGGCAATGGTCTCTGGGTGGGTGACCGGTTCCCCGAGCACCAACGGCGCGGCCCCGGCAGCCTGAGTCCCCAACATCCGAGGCAGCTTGTCGGTCAGACCGTCACGGTGGTACTCGGTGTAGCCCTTCCAATACGCAGTGATATTGCCGGCATTGCCAACTGGAAGTGCGTGTACATCGGGCGCGACTCCGAGGGCGTCGACGATCTCAAAGGCTGCAGTCTTCTGGCCCTCGATGCGTACCGGGTTGACGCTGTTGACCAGCGAGATGGTCGGATAGTCGGCGGTCAGCTTGCGGGCCAGTTCCAGGCAGTCGTCAAAATTGCCGTCGATCTGAATGATCTTTGCGCCGTGCATCAAAGCCTGCGCGAGCTTGCCCATCGCGATCTTGCCCTGCGGAATCAGTACGGCACAAGTGATTCCGGCCCGCGCGGCATACGCAGCGGCCGACGCCGATGTGTTCCCAGTCGAGGCGCACAGCACCGCCTGTTGGCCTCGCGCCACCGCATCGGTAACGGCCATTGTCATCCCGCGGTCCTTGAACGAACCTGTGGGGTTCAGCCCTTCGACCTTCAGATGAACTGTGCAGCCGGTCTTTTCCGATAACCGCGGAGCACGAATCAACGGAGTGCCACCTTCGAGCAGCGTGACCGGTGTCCAGTCCGGCCCTACTGGCAGACGGTCGCGGTAGGCCTCGATCAGGCCCGGCCAAGGCGTGTGCACGGCGTCCGATTTCGCTGAACTCATTCGCTGGTGCCCTCCAATCGCAACACACTGTTCACGGCCTGCACGACATCAAGTTCGGCAAGTGCCGCCACGGTTTCGGACAGCGCCGCGTCGGTGGCGCGATGCGTGACAACCACAATCCTTGCACCACAAGGCAAACCGTTGGCATCAACAACGCCCTCTTGGCGCACATCAGCGATGCTCACTTCACGCTTGCTGAATTCCGCCGCGACAGCGGACAACACACCCGGTCGGTCGGCGACGTTCATGTTGACGTAATAGCGAGTGGAAATCGCACCCATCGGGGCTATCGGGAGTTGGGCGTACTTCGACTCACGCGGCGCCCGACCGCCCTGCACCCGGTTGCGTGCCGCCATCACCAAATCGCCCATCACCGCCGACGCTGTCGGCTTGCCGCCGGCACCCTGGCCGTAGAACATCAGCCGCCCAGATGCCTCGGCTTCGACCACCACGGCGTTGAAAGCACCGCTCACCGATGCCAACGGGTGGGTCAACGGAACCAGCGCCGGATACACCCGCGCCGAAACCCGTTGCTGACCATCGCTATTCGTCACACGCTCACAGATGGACAGGAGCTTGATGGTGCAACCAAGCGCGCGCGCAGACTCGAAGTCCTCCGGGGTCACCCCAGTGATCCCCTCGCGGTAGACGTCGTCAGCGGTGACGCGGGTGTGAAATGCGATCGACGCCAGTATCGCCGCCTTGGCTGCAGCGTCATAACCTTCGACATCTGCCGTCGGGTCGGCCTCGGCATACCCGAGCGCGCTGGCGTCAGCGAGTGCCTTGGCGTATTCCGCTCCGGTGGAAGCCATCTCAGAAAGGATGTAGTTGGTCGTGCCGTTGACGATGCCGGCCACCCGGATAACGGTGTCCCCTGCCAATGACTGGGTCAACGGACGGATAACCGGAATAGCCCCGGCCACCGCCGCTTCGAAGTAGAGGTCGACGTGGGCGCGCTCTGCGGCCTGAGCCAATTCGCCAGTGGACTGGGCCAACAATGCCTTATTGGCGGTGACTACCGATTTCCCGCCCTCCAACGCCGCGAGGATGGCCTTGCGTGCCGGCTCAACCGGACCCATCAACTCCACAACGATGTCGACGTCTTCGCGCGACACCAACTCATCGACATTATCGGTCAGCATGTCCGCCGGAATGCCCCGATCATCGGCGACCCGACGTACCGCGACACCACGAAGCTCCAACGGGGCACCGATACGCGCAGCGAGGTCACGTGCACTCTCGGCAATGATGCGCACCACCTCGCTGCCGACATTGCCCAACCCAAGCACCGCCACACCTACCGGCTTCTCCATTGCCTACCTCACTTCCAAACTCAGCAGATCGTCAATCGTCTCGCGGCGCAGGACTAACCGGGCCTGACCCTCGCTCACGGCAACCACCGCGGGGCGCCCGATCATGTTGTACCGACTCGACATCGAATAGCAGTAGGCGCCTGTGGCTGCTACCGCCAACAAGTCACCGGGTGCGATGTCATCCGGAACCCAAGTGTCCCGGACCACGATGTCACCGCTCTCACAATGCTTCCCGACGATGCGCGCCAGTACCGGAGCAGCGCCACTGACTCGCGACACCAGTCGGACATCGTATTCCGCCCCGTACAGCGAGGTGCGGATGTTGTCGCTCATCCCGCCGTCGACACTGACGTATCGACGACGTCGTCCAGTGCCGATCGCTACGTCTTTGACAGTGCCGACCTCGTACACCGTCACTGTGCCCGGGCCTGCGATCGCACGTCCCGGTTCAACCACCAACCGGGGCTCGGGCAGACCGACCGCCGCCGATTCGATCCGCACGATCGCACTCAGCTTGCTCGCCAGATCCGCCACCGGTGGTGGGTCATCCTGCGGCAGATAAGAAATGCCCAGCCCACCGCCCAGGTCGACAGTGGCGATCTGGGCGGTCTTCTCCGCACCGAACTCCGCGACGATGTCCCGCAGGAACCCGATCACACGACGTGCCGCGAGCTCGAAACCGTCGACCTCAAAGATCTGCGACCCGATGTGACTATGCAAACCGACCAAGCGCAGATTTCGAGTGGCGAACACCTGTCGAACCGCGGCCAGTGCAGCACCACCGGCCAACGACAAGCCGAACTTCTGGTCCTCGTGTGCCGTCGAGATGAACTCGTGCGTGTGGGCTTCGACACCAACCGTCACCCGGATCAAAACGTCCTGCACCACACCCGCATCACCGGCAATATCCTCGAGCCGGTCGATCTCGGCCATCGAATCCAGGACGACGTAGCCGACACCGGCTTTGACCGCGCTAGCCAATTCGTCGACGGATTTGTTGTTCCCATGCAAGGCAATTCGCCCCGCCGGAAACCCCGCATGCAACGCAACCGCCAGCTCGCCACCGCTGGCGACATCCAGGGATAGGCCTTCTTGGTCTACCCAACGCGCAATCTCGCTGCACAGGAAGGCTTTCGCCGCATAGCGCACATTCTCACCACCGCCGAATGCCGCTGCCATATCGCGGCATCGCCCACGAAAATCGGCCTCATCGATGACGAAGAGCGGGGTGCCATACTCCGCTGCCAAGTCGGTCACCGCTACGTCGGCGATCGCCACTACGCCGTCATCGCCTCGAGCCGCATTGTCGGGCCAGACATTACGCGCCAGATCGAAAAGCTCAGTCGTGTCCTTAGGTCGCTGCGGCAGTCCAGCGTGGTGAATCTCTTCGGCGTGCCGCGGGCCCGCCGGGTGAGCGTTCACATTCGCTCCGGTGCGGAGACACCGAGAATGCCCAAGCCGTTGAAGATCACTTGCCGAGTCGCTTGGCACAACGCCAGTCGCGCACGATGCAGATCGCCCGGCTCCTCGTCGCCTTGCGGCAGCACTCGGCAGGAGTCGTAAAACCGGTGGTAGTCGCCGGCAAGATCTTCGAGATAGCGGCAAACCCGGTGCGGTTCGCGCAGGGAGGCAGCAGCTTTCAAGATCCCAGCGAAATCGCCGAGGTTGCGAATGAGCTCGCCCTCTTTTTCATGGGTGAGCAAATCCAGGTGTTCGACGTCTGGTGCCAGACCCAGCTCGGCTGCGTTACGCGCCAGCGCCGACAGCCGGGCATGTGCGTATTGCACGTAGTAGACCGGGTTTTCACTGGACGCCGATGACCACAACTGCAAGTCGATGTCGATCGGAGTATCCACCGACGATCGGGTCAGCGCATAGCGAGCAGCATCAACGCCGATCGCCTCGACCAGGTCGTCCAGAGCGATAACCGTCCCGGCCCGCTTGCTCATCCGCACCGGTTGACCGTCACGAACAAGATTGACCATCTGACCGATCAACACTTCGACGGTATCGGGATCGTCACCGAGAGCGGCCGCGGCCGCTTTGAGCCTGGCGATGTAGCCGTGATGGTCAGCCCCGAGCATGTAGATACACAGATCGAAACCGCGCTGACGCTTGTCGAGGAAATAGGCGAGATCGCCGGCGATGTAGGCGGGCTGCCCGTCGCTCTTGATGACGACGCGGTCCTTATCGTCGCCAAATTCATTGGTGCGCAACCAGGTTGCGCCATCTTTCTCGTAGATTGCGCCAGTCTCCCGGAGCTTTGCAATCGCTTGGTCGACGCGGCCGGAGGTGTGCATCGAATCTTCGTGGGTGTACACGTCGAAATCGGTTCCGAAGTCGTGCAACGACTGCTTGATGTGACTGAACATCAAGTCCACGCCAATGCAGCGGAAGGTTTCCCGCAGTTCACTGTCCGGAAGGCTCAGAGCGTCAGGCGCTTTGGCGAGAATCTGGTCTGCGATGTCGCCGATGTACGCGCCCGCGTATCCGTCTTCCGGCGTCGGCTGACCTTGGGCGGCTGCGACCAGCGAGTTGACGAACCGGTCGATCTGCGCGCCATGGTCGTTGAAGTAATACTCGCGCACGACATCGGCGCCTTGAGCACTCAGCAGTCGACCGAGGGCGTCGCCCACCGCCGCCCAGCGGGTGCCACCGATGTGGATCGGCCCGGTCGGATTGGCCGACACGAATTCGAGGTTGATCTTCTGACCCTCGAGCAGTCCGGTACCACCGTAGGCGGCTCCCGCATGCACGATGTTTCTGACGATGACGCCCTGGGCCGAAGCCTCCAGTCGCAAATTGACGAAACCCGGGCCGGCGATTTCCGCAGAGGCGATGCCATCGGCGTCAATGAGCGCCGCGGCCAGCCAGCCCGCAAGCTCACGCGGGTTTACTCCGACCTTCTTTGCCACCTGGAGCGCCAGATTAGTCGCGTAGTCGCCATGCTCTGGGTTGCGTGGGCGCTCCACAGTGACCGTTCTGGGCAGCGCCGTAACGTCGAGGTCATGCTCAGTTAGTACCGCTGCAGCGGTGCTGCTGAGCAGTTCGGCAAGGTCGGCGGGTGTCACAAGCGTCCATCCTATGGTCTGCCGTAGTCAGCCCCTGCGTCCGTCCACCGGCACCGTCACCGGGTTGGGCACCACAGCTGATGCGCTAGGCTGACGGAGCCCATTGGCGTGGCATTTTGTTCGCGCCCCCGTAGCTCAGGGGATAGAGCGTCTGCCTCCGGAGCAGAAGGCCGCAGGTTCGAATCCTGCCGGGGGCACTTTCTGACCAGCACAGACGGATTCCCGCACAACATTCACGCGACTCCGCTGGCGGCTCCCGCTCGTGAATAGCAAGACCACATCGACAAGTCAGTTCCGTCCGCCGCTTATCGCTGAACCGAACCAGCTGCGTCGAGGAAGCGGTCATACATGAACGTCGCGGGGTCGCTAGGGTCTTGGTTCTTGATATTCGAGGGGCCAGCAGAGCCGGCAGCAGCCTGGGAATGGCCGGGGCCAGCAGCATGTCCGCCGCCCGTCGCGACGGCGGGGGCGGGGAAGATCAGCGTCGCCGCGGCGAGACCCGCACCGACAAGACTGGCAAATTTCATCATGTCCATTCCCTCAATTCGTTGGCGTGAGGTCCGGCTTAGGGGTTCCTCTCAATGACACAACTGTGCCGCAAGTCACAGTTACTGTCTGTCGACCCATCGGCTCTTTAGCCGCACTAACCGGTTGTCCGGCAAATGGTGGACAGGCAAGCTAACTATCTCGACCCGGGGTCAGTGATCGCGCCGGTTCGCCAATTGCTTTCCACACATTCCGAGCACCGAACCCGGGACGGGGATCGACGGGTCGCAGTCCGGGGAGCGTTGCGGCTCGCCATAGACCGTCGTGAGGGGGACGATCCCGGCCCACACGGGTGAGGCGATGTCCTCATCAGAGTCCTCAGACCAGCCGTCCCCGATCTTGAGCGACCACTTCGACTCGGAAATCCGCATGCGCAACGCAGCGGTGGCCGCTAACTCCTTACGCGAACTGGCCCGCAGCTCGGCAACGCGGCCCGGGATGAACGTGTTGGTCAGCGTTTCGAGATACTGCACCTTCTCATCGGCCGGAATCAGTTCGAATGCCCCGAACAGCACCGCGCTGCGGAACTGGAATGACGACTCAAATCCGCTGCGCGCCACTAATACTCCATCCAGCGTGGTGACCGAAATCGCCACCGGCGCACCCGCGGCCACGCTGCGCAGCCACGGTGACCCGGTCGAGCCATGAATGACCAACTCGTCGCCGATCCGGGCGAAGCCCGTCGGAAAGATCACCGGGTGCCCGTCACTGATCAACGCGATCGTGACCAGCGGAGTGCTGTCGAGCAACTCCTCCAGCTGACTCAGTGATGTGCTCTGCTTCTCCGCGAGCCGGCTGACTTCAGTGGATGGTTGCGACATGGTCCTACCTTCGCACGACGGAACGCGCGAGTCCCGAAATAGCGCAACGCATATCAGTGCGTCAGGTCAGTTGATCCTTGCGCGCACGGATCGGCCCGGCACTCGGTGGCGGTCGAAAGAGATTTCCTCGCACGCTGCCGCGGGTGGTGCGGATACCAACTATCAACCAGGTGCTGAGCAAGCCGATGTAGGCGATGACGGCAGCGATCTTGAACGCCGGCAAATGTGTATGCGACGCCAGTTGCGTTGTGCCGGTGACGAACGTGCCAACCGGGAACGTCAGACTCCACCAGGTCAGCGCAAACGGCATTCCGCGCCGGACGGTGCGCACTGTCAGCGATGTCGCCAGTGCAATCCACAGCACGGCAAATCCCCACACCGGTACCCCGAAGAGAATCGCGAAGCCCTTCATATTCTCGGCAATAGCCGGGTCTACAGCCTTTGATGCCATCGCGCCGAGAAGCCCAGCCGCCGTTATGGACTGACCAAGCGGCCCCAGCACGATCCATAGCGTCGGCACCCGCGCGGTGCCCGAGGTGCCGTAGAGGACCAGCCGGCTCCAGATCATCGAAATGATGATGAGGGCGGCGATCAGCGACAGCCCGAACATCGCATAGCAGCCGTACAGCAGGGTCTGCCGCCACACACCAGGTGCCGCATGCGGGATCAGCAAGGCGCCGGCGGCCGCTGAAACCATCGGCGGAACGACCGGCATCAGCCAACCGCCGAACGCGGCGTCAGGTTCCACGGAATGTTGGGTGAACATCAGGAACGGTATTGAGACCGCGGTGAACAACCCGCCGATCGTGCCCACCGTCCAGAGCGCCCAATCGAGATTCACGGCGAGCTGCGTACCGAGGATGTCTCCGCCAACCAGAATCGACCCGGTGCCGACCGTGAGGAATGCCATCGGTGCGGCCCCATAGAAGTGGGCCATCTGCGGATTGCGCGCGTGGGTGCGGGCCACCCTGGGGTTGCGCACCCAGTGACCACCGACCACGAGGATCAGCACGACCAACAAGAGCGCGGCAATCACCCAAACGACTTCGGTGAAGACGTGCAGACCGGGAACCTGAACGGGCAGTGTGGCGCCGGCTGTCGCGACGATCCCGGTGCCCATCACCGATGCAAACCAGTTGGGTCCGATATGACCCAGCACCTCAACACGGGACGGGGCATCGGAGTCGTCGGTCACTGGATCGTCGGTCACTGGATCGTCGGTCACTAGGTTGTCCTTCACTCGACTGGGTCCGGCGGCCGGTCGGTGCGGCGACCACGCCGGCCTTCTTGGTTCAAGTAGTCACCGGCGAGTTCAGCTACGTGCCCGGGCAGGACCCCGCTTGCCACGTCGGCCAGACTCGTCTCTTCCAACACCAATCGCATACTGGCACGCAACGCCCGCCATACGTCGGACAATGCCGCCGTCGGCCCGGAGTACGGCAGCTCACCAAGTCCGATGTCGCGAACACTCGCCAACGGCCCGTCGATGCAGCGCAGAACGTCCGCGATGCTGATGTCCTTGGCCGCCCGCGCGAGGGTGTACCCACCTTCGCGGCCCCGATGACTCCGGACGAGCCGGTTTGCACGCAATTCAGACAGGATGTCCACCAAGAACTGCGCCGGGATGCCCTGCGCGTTCGCTAGATCCTCGGTCGTGACAAGGACCCCCTCGCCGACAAATGCCAGTTGTGTCATGGCACGGACGGCATACTCTGCCTTAGCCGACATCCGCATGTGCGAATTCTGCCCGCTACACAGATCCCTGAGCGGAGTGCCCCCGAGAGGGCACTCCGTCAGTTACGAACCTCAGCTTGCCTTGCGAGCTGCACCGTGCGACTTGGCGTGACCAGACCCGCCGCTCTTGGCTGAACCACCGGCCCGATGGGCACCGGTCTTGGCATCGCCCGCTGTGGAATCGGCGGCCGCGGAATCGCGAGCGCCGACCGATCCACCGGCCGCGTCGCCAGCCGCGTCGCCATCCGCGTTGTTGTCACCTGCGAGGCTGCTAGCCGCGTTGCCGCCAGTCACCGGACCAGTGCTCTCGTCGGCCCCAGAGCTCAAGCCCCCAGAGCTCGGGCCTTCGCTGCTCTCCTCAGCACTGCCGCTCAACCCTTCAGAACTGCTGGCTTCCCCAGCGGTAACAGCAGCAGCTGTCCGCGCAGCTGCTCCTGGAGCCACCGCCGCCGCCGGCACTATATAGCTGGCACCAAGGGCATTCGCCAGGGTGTAAACCGCACCCTGACCCCATACCCGGAAGCTCGACAGATAACCCTGGGTGGGCCAGATACCAATGCCCGGACCGATAGTCAGGGCTTCGAGGTAGCCCGCAAATCCGCTCGGCCCCCAGGCGCCATTGATGTAGGCATTCCATGCGCCTTCGAAATTGAGGCTGGCGAGATTCGAGAGGACGTTGTTGCCCACCGAGAACGCCACTCCGGTCAGCGTTTCAATCGCGACGACCGTGGTGTTGATGAGGCTACTCACCAGACCGGGAATCGCTCCCACGACATTCAGCGCGTTGCCGACGACGCCGCCCACCACTGTCTGTATCGCCGAGACAATCGGGTCAATGGCATACGGAATCGGGGCGATAATCGCGTTGTACAGCGTCGTGACGGCACCCGAGAAATCGCCGGACAGTACTTGCTGCGCCGCCGTGAGGAGGCTCGACGGCAGATCCCACAAGGCGATGGAGATGACCGACGCCGTGGACGTCGGCGAGGTGAAGAGGTTCTGCAAAACCGAACCGGTGTAGAGCGACAGATTGTTGCCGAATTGGCTGGCCACCGGCAGATGATCCGCGATCGCCTGCGGAATCATTCCCTGCAACATGGCAAACGGGGCGTAGTGGTCATACGGATTGAAAACGTCATTGACGACGAGGTTCATGCTCGACAGAACCGTGTAGAACGGATTGGCAAATGCCGACAGAGCCACTTCCGTTGAATGAACCCCCAATCCCGGAAGTTCAACGCCCTGCTGGGCGATCGGTGCGATGGCAACGGCGCTGGCCCCAACGACCGCGACGGCACCAGCAACAAGTTGTGAGCGCAGTGAAATCTGCATTTCAAGTACCTCCCGATGCGATGGACACGCTAAGGAGAAAACTACCTGAGAAGATTCTAATAAGTCGGGAAACGTCGATACTGTGAATCCCGCGCGCGCCGCCCATTCAACGACGAGTTTTGGCCGAATTTAGAGAGTGAAACGGGGTGCCCTCCACTACCCCCCAAGAAAGGAGGACACCCCGCTACCCGAAGCGATCTCAGCTAGCTTTGCGGGCCGCGCCGTGCGCCTTGTTGGCGTGACCGGCGCCGCCACCCTGAGCGGAGCTGCTGCCCGCCCGGTGCCCAGCCTTGGGGCCGCCTGCCGCATCGCTGCCGCTCGACGAAACACCCGCGGAATCGCCATTGCTCGACGAGTCACTTCCCACCGGAGCTGTCGAATTGCTGCCAGCGGTATCGCTGCCGCTCGGCAAGCCGGCACCCGCGTCAGCGGCAGCGTTCTCATGAACGCCGCTCAACCCGCTACCGGCCGACTCCTCTGCAGCAGCCGCCGACTCCACCGCAGCGGCCGACCGCAGAGCCGGCGCAGCCCCCGCGGCGGGTGCAACCGCTGCCGCAGACGGATAGCTGCCACCGAGGGCATTGGCGATGGTGAACACCGAACCCTCACCCCAAACCCGGAAGCTCGAGGCGTAGTCAATTCCGACCGTGCCCAAGCCCGGGCCGAGTGTCAGAGATTCGAGATAACCGGGGAAGCCGCTCGGGCCTAGAAGACCGTCCACGGCCGCATTCCAGGCCCCTTCGAAATTGAGGCTGGTGAGCGCCGAGATGATGTTGGTGCCGACGCCGACGGCTACCTGTGTCAGCGTCTGCAACGCCGTGATCGTGGTGTTGACCAGACCGGACGCGATACTCGGGAGCGCACCCAGCACGTTGAGAGCGTTGGTGACGATGCCGCCAACCACCGTCGACACTGCGTTGACCACACCATCGACCGCGTATCCGATCGGCGCGATGATCGCGTTGTACAGCGTGGTGACGGCGCCGGAGAAGTCGCCACCCAAGGCTTGGCCCACTGCAGTGATGACGCTGGACGGGAGATCCCAGAGCGCCGTCACGATGACCGACGCCGTGGAATACGGACCGGTGATCAGTGCGGTGAGCGCGTTGCCGATGTAGTACGACCAGTTGTAGCCAATCGAACTGGGGACCGGCAGGGCGTTGTAGATGAACTCAGGGATCATGCCCTGGTACATGACGAACGGGACATCCGGCGGATCATAGGTGTCGTACGGGTTGAACACGTCGTTGACGACCAAGTTAAGGCTGGCTAAGGCGGTCCAGAACGGGTTGGCAAGCGCTGCCAATTCTACCGATGACGAATGCAGCGAAGGCAGCTGAACGGCTGGCTGCATCA
This sequence comes from Mycobacterium sp., assembly GCA_965279745.1. Lineage (GTDB taxonomy): Bacteria > Actinomycetota > Actinomycetes > Mycobacteriales > Mycobacteriaceae > Mycobacterium. The sequence continues at coordinate 4,148 of OZ257262.1, read as the reverse complement.
CCGGCGTGATGGCAATGGCACTCGCCCCGATGACGGCAGCAGCACCTGCGATTACTTGCGAGCGTAGCGAGATTTGCATCTCCGTTGTTCCTCCGTATGTTGTCGCCCCACATGTCATGTCTTGTTCGACATGTCTTTTTCGACGCGATCAATCGACGCCGACAGGGTCAGCTCATCTGAGAGTAACCTGAGAAAACCCTCAACAAAAATCCACGCTTCCTGAGGCACGCCTTGGATTTAGCTGAGTTTGGTGTCGATTATCTCGTGGCCGCCAGCACTGCTTCGGCGTATTCGGCGCGGCACACCACGAGATCGGGTAGCAGCGGGTCAGGCCGGTTGTAGCGCAACGGTGAACCATCGATTCGCGATGTATGCAGGCCAGCCGCTCGGGCGACAGCAACCGGTGCTGCCGAGTCCCACTCGTACTGGCCACCGGCATGCACGTAGATGTCAGCCTGGCCTTGCACCACAGCACAGACCTTCGCCCCAGCCGAGCCCATGGGCACCAGAGTGCCGTTGAGTGCGTCTCGGACCTGCAGTGCAACGGCGGGAGGTCGCGTGCGCGACACCACGATCCGGGGCGGCAGCCCCGAGGCCGCCGGCCCAGAGGAGGGCGGCGGCGCAACATGCGGGGTGGACAACGTAATGCCCTGCGCCGGAAGAGCCACCGCGCCCGCGATCAGCTCACCGGCCTCCCATAGCGCGACATGGACCGCCCAGTCGTCACGATCGAGTTCCGAGAACTCCCGCGTCCCGTCGAGCGGGTCGACGATCCAGACCCGCTCGCTGCGCAACCGAATCGGATCGTCGGCACCTTCTTCGGACAGAACCGCATCATCGGGCCGCGCCGCCGACAGCGCTTCCATCAGAAACTCATGGGACCGCGTGTCTCCTGCAGCCTTACGCTCGGCAACCTCGGCGTCGGCGAATTCGACGCGAACCCCGAGTAGCAGGTCACCGGCGCGGGTTGCCAACTCAGCCGCGAGTTCGCTATCACCCACCGGAACGCTCCAAAAGGTCAACGACCTGCTGGGCAAGCTCATCGACGGAGTGGTTGGGAGTCAGTCGCAAATCCGGATCCCTTGGCCGCTGGTAGGGGCTGTCGATGCCGGTGAAGTGGGTGATCTCCCCGGCCCGCGCCTTGGCGTACAGACCTTTCGGATCGCGGCGCTCACACTCATCGAGCGGGGTGTCGACAAAAACTTCGAAGATGTCGACCCCGTTGTCGGCGTGGACTTTCCGCGCCATTTCACGGTGCTCCTCAAGTGGGCAGATCGCAGGCACCAGCACTGTCAAGCCCGCATCCGCCATCAACGTCGCGATATGGGCAAGCCGTCGGAGATTTTCAGCACGATCCGCCATTGAGAAGCCCAGGTCTGCATTGATCCCGTGCCGGAGATTGTCCCCATCGAGAATATATGCGGGGCAACCCTTTTCGATCAGCTTCTGCTCAACCAAGACAGCTACCGTGGACTTCCCGGATCCCGACAAACCGGTGAACCACAAGGTGCGGCCCTTAGTCAGCCTGTCTTTCGTTGAAACAATCGACTTGTGACGCACCGTGTTCGGGGTCGCGCCGCGGGCGATCGCCGGCGTGGTGTCGCGCACCATGCCGGCTGCGACAGTGACGTTGGTGTTGGGATCAATCAAGATGAATGATCCCGTCGAGGCATTACGGGAATACTCGTCCAGCAGCAAGGGCACCTGCGTCCGCAACGTAACACGGCCGAGTTCATTGATTTTCAATGCGGAAGCGCTCTTATCGCGATGCAGGGTGTTGACATCCAACCGATAGTCCAGACCGGTTACCCGGGCGCGCGTCGTGCGGGTCGTGTGCTTGATGACATAGTCACGACCCGGCTCCAGTGCCGAATCGTCGGCCATCCAGCACACCGTCGCATCAAACTCCAGCGAGGCCGTCGGCTGGTTCTGCGGTCGCGCCAACATGTCGCCGCGCGAGATGTCGATATCGTCGGCGAGGCTGATCGACACCGCCATCGGCGGAAATGCTTCGGCGACTGGACCATTCGGGCCGTCAATAGCGGTGATCCGAGTCGTCTTGCCGCTAGGCAGTACGACAACCTCATCACCGGTACGCATCACGCCACTGGAAATGGTGCCGGCATAGCTGCGGTGATCAGCGTGGTCATAGGTCTGCGGCCGGATTACGTATTGCACCGGAAAACGAGGGTCCATGAGGTTCCGGTCGCCGGCGATGTAGACGTCCTCCAAGAACGGCAACAGCGCGGGGCCTTCGTACCACGGCGAATTCTCCGACCGCGCCACGACGTTGTCACCATTGAGCGCAGAAACCGGAATGGTGGTGACATCGTGAACGTCCAGCCGCGCCGCAAACGCATGAAACTCATCACGAATCGCATTGAAACGCACTGCGTCCCAGCCGATGAGGTCCATTTTGTTGACCGCAAGAACGATGTGCTGGACGCCAAGTAGTGACGCCAGGAAGGCGTGCCTGCGGGACTGCTCGAGCAAGCCGTGGCGCGCGTCAACGAGCACGATCACCAACTGTGCCGTCGATGCGCCGGTGACCATGTTCCGGGTGTACTGGATGTGTCCCGGGGTGTCGGCGATGATGAATTTCCGCTTGGGCGTGGCGAAATAGCGATAGGCGACATCGATGGTGATGCCCTGCTCACGCTCCGACCTCAGCCCGTCGGTAACCAGCGCCAGATCGGTGTAGTCGTGGCCACGCTCTTTCGACGTCCGCTCGACAGCCGCCAGTTGGTCTTCCATGACCGCTTTGGAATCGAACAGCAGTCTCCCGATCAGGGTGGATTTGCCGTCGTCAACCGAACCGGCGGTGGCCAGTCTCAGTAGTGAGGCGGTGGGGAGGAGAGGCGCGATCAATGAATTGCCCGGAGCCATCAGAAGTAACCTTCCCGTTTGCGGTCTTCCATACCGGCTTCGGAGATGCGGTCGTCGGCGCGGGTGGCGCCCCGCTCGGTCAACCGCGACAGGGCGGTCTCCGCAATCACCTCATCTACCGACGCTGCGGTGGATTCGACACATCCGGTGCACGTCACGTCACCGACTGTGCGGAACCGAACGTCGGTCTCGAAGACCTCTTCCCCAGCGGCCGGCTGCATGTACTCATGGACGGCCAGCAGCATCCCGTCTCGCCGGAACACCGGCCTACGGTGTGCAAAGTAGATCGCCGGAAGCGGAATGCCTTCTGCACCGATGTAGGCCCAGATGTCGTACTCGGTCCAGTTCGATAGCGGGAATACCCGGATGTGCTCACCTTTGCGGTGGCGACCGTTGTAGAGGTTCCACAGTTCCGGCCGCTGGGCCTTGGGATCCCACTGCCCGAACTCATCGCGGAAGCTGAAAACCCGCTCTTTCGCACGGGCCTTCTCCTCGTCTCGACGCGCCCCACCAAAGGCCGCATCGAACGAGTTCTCGCTGATGCCCCGCAGCAGCGTCACAGTCTGCAGCGGATTTCGCGACGGACCGTTGTCGACGACCCGGCCGGCGTCGATATCGTCCTGGACGCTGGCAACAACCAATCGCAGTTCGTGTTCGGCTACGAGCCGATCGCGGGTCTCGATGACCTCTTCGAAGTTGTGTCCGGTGTCAACGTGCATCACGGGAAACGGCAACCGGCCCGGCCGGAATGCCTTTATCGCCAGATGCAACATGACGATCGAGTCCTTGCCGCCGGAGAACAGCAACACCGGATGCTCGAATTCGGCCGCGACCTCGCGGATGATGTGAATGGCTTCAGCCTCAAGGGAACGCAGCTGGCTGAGCTCATATTGTCCCGGCGTCGGGCGCACCAGCACCTGGTCGGACATGTGGCCTCATCAATCCTGGTAGACACTAATCCTGGTAGAACTGACCTAATTTATCAGCATACAGAGCAACACAACGACTGGCCCTTCCCCGCGTTCACCATGCGCGTCTCCTACCCTGTGGTCCATGCACCGCAGACCAGGTCGCCGCCAGTGACGCGATTCCTGGCGCGTCGACTGCTCAACTACGTGGTGCTGCTCGCGCTGGCCTCCTTCATGACGTTCGCGTTGACGTCCCTGACATTCGCCCCCCTCAACAACCTCCTTCAGCGCAACCCACGCCCCCCGCAAGCCGCCATCGATGCCAAAGCAGCCGAGCTTGACCTCGACAAGCCC